>JACHMT010000001.1 GCA_014208095.1 Actinospineispora eucalypti
CGCTATGGCTCTGCGTGGAAAACTGCCACATGGGCAAACGTGACCAGCAGAGCAAGGGCGAAAACCCGGTCTGAGCTGCTAAAACAGGCCTGAACGATGCCGATCGAATCCGGGCCGTTTTGAGCGTGCTTTGTGCCCGGTTTGTGCCGGGATCTTGCGCGACAAGCGCGCGCCTAGCTGCCGGTTGTGGTGCGGGTGAGCAGCTCACGCCAGTGGCGGTGAAGGCCGGGTGCGTCGATGGGGCACATGGTGAGGGTGCCCGCGCGGCGAAGGTGCAGGAACGTCTGGCCGGTGAGGTTGCGCAGGAATCCGATCACCCACGGGCATCGATGTTCGCGTCCATCGCGCCATGCGGTGACTCCGAGTTGCCCGCCAAAGTCGATGTCGGTCCACATGCGTGCCAGCGCTTCGGCGTCTCGGCGGGGCGCGCCGTGTTCTCGGAGTTGATCGGCGAGAGCCCAAGGGCCGGCGTCGTCGCCGATCGTTTCGCATGCTTGGTCGAACAGGTCGGCCGGGAGGTTCACCGGCGGGCTGATGCCGGGGGTGAACGGGCCGAGGAGTGCGAGCAACACGCCGGGTATCTGGCTGCTATCTGTCGCGCGCAGCTCGATCGGGCTTTCGCCGTCGTCGATGAAGGTGACCACCAAGCTGTGTGTGTTGGTGACCGGGCCAAGGCCGACGATGGGGCGCCGGTTGGGGCCGGTGAATCGGATGTCGAGTTGGTAGCTCGGGTGGGCGAGCGGTTGCAGCATCTCGGCCAGGTCGGCGGTGGGGCGGGTGCCGTCTGACAGGCCGCGTACGGCCAGCCCAATCAACGCACGGGCGAGTACCTGCCGGGTGGCTTGTTGGGCGGCCCATGGGCCGCTGGGGCGGCGCATGTGGAGTTCGCACGGGAGTTCGCCGAGTTGGAGCGCTTCCCAGCAGGCCAGCAGCTCTACCGGGCTGAGCTGGACGGCCCGCCCCGTCGTCGCCACGCCTCTCACTCGTCGTCTTCCTTCCATCCGAAGTCGCCCGGGTTGATCACCGGCGACACCACGTCGTCGTCAACGGGCATGTCAAACCACTCGCCCGGGTCGGTTTCGGCGCGGCGGTGGCGGCGCAGGTTGAACCGCTGGCTGCGATACCCGACGCCGGGGCCCGGCTGCTGTTGGCCGGGCGGTGGCATGCCTGGCGGGCCGTGCGTGCCTGGTCGGGTCGCGCTGGTGGGTTCGCCGCTCCATGCGGGTCCGGGTCGGCTGGCAGGGTCACCTGGTGCGCCGATTCCTCGGGGCCGCATGGGCGACTCACCCCATGGCGAAATCCCGGCTCCGGGCGGCAGCGGGCTTCGGCCCGGGGCGGCAGGCCGTTCCCAGGTCGGGGCGCGCGTCGCCGGTGGCCGGCCCGGCGGTTGCCGTGGTGGTGGCGCGATCACCAAGCCTGGCGGGGGTTGGCCGGGAGGACTGGGGTTGTGTGTTGGGCCGGGTGTGTTGATCGGCGGGCCGGGTGGGGGCGGCACGTTCTGCTGGTAGGCGGGGTGGGTGGAGCCACCGCCCGGGGCGGGGGTGGCGTAAGGGTCGCCGGGCGGTGCGTCGTGACGTGTCTGTTGGTGCCGGGCGTCGACCGGGCTACCCGGATGGGTAGCGGCGCGCCCGCCTGGCGCGGCTGGGGTGTCGGTGGCGGGGTTGGTGACCGGGGGTGGTTTCTCGACCTGTGGGAACGCCGCGATGGCTGCGTTCGTGCGCCGCTCATGTTCAGCCAACGCCCGGGCCGCCGCGATGGCGTTGTCGTTGTTCTGTTTGATCGCGTATCGGTGGTCGCTCATCGAACCGACCATGTCCGCGACCCGGCCGAAGAAATTCAGATCCGGAACCGCCAGCGGGGCGGCAACCTTGGATTTCAGGTCGGCGTAGGAAGCTGCGTAGTCGGTTACCTTGCCCGTGCCGGCGTGGCCGACCTGACCGCCCTTCTGCGCCCACTCACCAGCCCGTAGCAGCGCGTTAGTGGTCGCGGCTGCGGTCTTGCCTCGCCACTCGACGCCAGTGCCGCTGAAGAGACGGTGCAGCCGCTCCGGTGACCCGGCCAGCGCGCCACCGAGCTTGCCCAACATAGCCGCCGCCGGCTCGATGACCCGGACCCCCGGACCGGCCTGGAGCTTGTTGTATAGATCTTGTAGGCCCAAGGTCGGATCGCGGTAACAGAGATCCTCTCCCATCGGCCACCGTCCGCTTAGCGAGCCAGGCCGCGGAGGTTGGTCAGCATGTCTTCGGCGGTCTGCCGGGCGAACTGGCAGGCACGCTGATGGTTCATCCCCGGATAGGTCCTTCCCATATTTACGAACTGCACCCATAGCGACTGTCCAGGCGCAACATCGATCATGAGAAGGCAGTGCGTCTCGGGGTCCTGGATCTCCGATGATGCTTGCACCGCAGGGAATCCGCCTATATGTACGACTTCGGTGCTGTCGTTGCGGTACTGCTCCGCGCCGCGGCGCAGCGTGGCCCGCGCGACCCAACCAAGATCGGGTTCGTCTGGCGAATTGCTCCACAGACAGTCCCTGCTGCCTAGACCGTCGTTATCGACGCCGGGCCGACCACGGCGCACATGGAGCGCGTTCACCTGGCTAGAGGTGAGCAGCGCACACGGGTCGATGTTGTCCAGCGGCAGAGTTTGCGGTCGTGGACCGAGTGGCGCGATCGTAGGAGCGATCTCAGGAGGGGTCTGGACAGGTTCGGACGACGGGCCGTTGTTTCCGCACCCAGCGGCTGTGAGCAGCATCAACACGACGGCCAGCCAATGCCCGCGTGCTCTCATCGCGTATCGGCCTGGAGTGCCTCGAACGATCTTCTGATCTCGTCCTCGGTGTGGCCGTACCGAATGGCCTGTGCCCTGATTACCGCGCCTGCGCGTCGCAGCTCGTCAATGTAGGCGGCGGCCTCCTGCACGAGCCCCTGAATTTTCGAGGTGAACGCGTTAGCCGCCATCGTGGACACAGCTTCGTCGGCGGCTACGCCCACCCGGGCGGGGTAGCCGTTCAGCTTGAGCTGGTCGGCCAGGAACGCGACCTCAGCCTGCACGCCGTTGTGGATCTGGAGCACATTCTCGGGGGTCACCTGAGTGAGCAGATGCCGCATCTCCGCGTTCAGAGAGGTGGGGTCGTTGCGCACGCTGCCGCTCATGATCCGAACCCTAGGCCGCTGTCTAGGCACACCGGCGAGGTTGCACCGAGACGTTCGCTATTGCAAACGATCTCGCCAACAACCTGGCGGCGGCACGTCTGCGGTGCGCGCGATCGCGGTACCGCTGGGCCGGGGCGGACGTGCGCAATCCCGGCGCCTGGCGGGGACTGCCGAGCGCCGGGGTTGCATGGACGCATGCCACGGGTGCTGCTGGTGTGGGATCACCGGCCGGGGAATGCACCCGGCATACGCGCCGGGGAGCGGGTCAGTCCTCGCGCGGTATCCCGTCCGGTGTGTGGTCTTCCCACTTGAGCGTCTCTTTCGCGCTGAACAGGTAGCAGGTGCGCACCGTCTCGCGGTCCGGATTGACGATCCGGGCCTCACCACAGATCGCCTCGGGACCACCAAGCCGGTCAGCCTGTGTTCGACGGCGTTCTTCTAGCTCGGTCACAGCCTTCTCGGCTGCATGCTCGGCGTCCTCGCACCAGAACGTGGCTCGGTCTGTGCGTTTGGTCCTCGTCGCGTTGGTAAAGCACACCACGGCACGCCACCGCAGCAACGCAAACAGATCGACTTTATCGCTCTCGCCACCGCCAATAGGTGTCCGCTTGGCCGCCGCCTCGTTGAACTCATCGCACGGCCACGGGGTCCCACACTTGGCACATTTCCCGTGGTCACCCTGGCGGTGAGCCAAGAGGACTGAATCAATACTGGGTTGGTCCGTCGCCACCGCTAGCGCCTGTTCTCGTTGGTTCTCGTGATCATCAAAGGTCCACGAACCGTCCGGCCCCGGCCACACAGCCACCACTGCGTGATCCCTGCCGGACCAGCATCGGCCGACCTTCTCCCAGGGCACGGGCGGTGTGCGATCGATGTAGAAGTCGACCAGAACGCCGCGCTGGCTCCAGCCGCCCGCAATGCGCTCCCAACGGCACATCTCCGGCGGGTCGCCATGGCGCACCACGGCGACCACATGCGGCCCCGGGTCGGGTTCGCGTTCGGGGTGCCACCACTTCACACCGTCGGGCGCCTCGACCAGCGCGCCGCACGCACAGCGCGTCACTGGATGACTCGATACTTCTTGTACTCCCGGCGGCCGAGCTTCACCCACACAGCCACGAACCGGGTGCCTTCCGGCTGCCACCTGCGGCCCTTGAGCCGCACGGCCGGCAACGATCGGAGCGGACCAAACAAGCAATACGCCTCGTGGCCATTGGACCGGGCCGGGTCTGAGCACTCACATTTCGGCCGGTCGGCAGGGTGCGCCTGCTCCTGCGGCTTCACCGCTCCTCGGTGCGGGTTTGACTGACATGCACTGTCTCGCATGGTCTGAGTTGATCGTGCCGGCGCCGTGGTTGTCGCTGTCTTGGCTGTCGAATGGCGCAGAACTTCGGGCGAGTACCGCTGAATATCGCTGAATATCGCGGTTCACTTGATCGAAAGGTCTGGACGGACGCCGGTTCCGGGCTACGATCCGATGCGTGGCCACTCGTCTGCCGAACACCGCGCTTGCCGATGCGCTGGCAAGTATCGGCTGGTCGCCGACTGACCTGGCGCGCGCGATAAACAAGGCACTTCCCGCTAACCGGTGTATCCATCCGACTACCCCCTTCACCTGGCGGGATAAGGGGGTGGTGCCCACCGGATCGCTTCCATCGCTGGTAGCTGGCGTGCTCACCGAAGCACTAGGCCAAGTGGTTACCGAAGAGGATCTCTGGCCAAATCGGCGAGGGCGAAAACAGGTACACAGACCTTCCGTCGACGGTCTCGAAATCCCCTGGAGCAGTCGCGAGACTCTCGCTCTCCTCGAAAAATTCCCAGCGCACGGACCCGGTACTGTGCGACGCTTTTTCGCGCTTTCGGGGCCGGATCTGGTCAACGCAGCGGCCCGCTACACCAATCAGTTGCCTGAATTGCTGCCGTCGCGCGACGGTGATGCTGGAACTGTGACCACTGAATTGGTCGATTATCTCGCCCGCGACGCCGGTTCGCTAAGGCGACTCGATGACGGTCACGGGGGTGCGCTCGTTCAGCGAGCTGCGTCGCATCAGCTCTCATTGACTCTCGATCTGCTTGCGACGTCCAGCTACAGCGCCCGCGATGGCAGGGCGCTTGCCACGGTTGTTGCACAGCTAGCGCAACTCGCCGGCTGGCTGCATTTTGATCTTGACGATCACGGTCAGGCGCAACGTTGCTACCTGATTGCACTGCGAGCAGCCGGTTTGGCCGGAGACCATACTCTGGCAGCGATGATCTTGAGCTGCCTCGCTGCGCAGCAATCTTGGCGAAACCGTCCCCGGGATGCGGTGAAGCTTCTGGGGATCGCCGCTACGGCTCTGCCCGCTGGCGCCAGCCCGCGCGTGAAGGCGATTCTTGCGATGCGCGAGGCCAGGGCACACGCGATGACGGGCGACCAGTCTGCCGCCACCCGGGCGATAGGGCAGGCAGAGCGGGAGCTGGGCCGCGCGAACGGTTCTGAACCGACACCGGTGTGGGCCTACTGGCTCAATCCGGCTGTGCTTGCTGGCGAGACTGGTCGGACGTTGGTCGAGTTGGGGCAACTCCCCCAAGCGGTCGACCAACTCGACTGCGGGATCGGCATGCTTGAGTGCGGCGCATCGCGTGATCGCGTCCTCTACGGGCTGTCTCTCGCTAAAGCGCACGCAACCGGCACCGCGTCGACACCGGGCGACCTCGAACGGGCCTGCTACGCGGCGGTGACCGTCCTTCCGCAGCTCAAGTCGGTTAGCTCGGCGCGATGTCGGAATCTCCTGACGGACCTGGTCAACGAGTTGCCCGAACCGCGGAACCGCGCGGTCAGGGACCTCCGTGAGCAAGCGGAAGGTGTGCTTGCGGGGAAAGTTTGATATTTCGTTGTGAGTGACCGAGCAACGAACCGAATCTGCCGAGATCCGTGCTGTCAGTTTCCTAGCTGCCGACGCCGTCGCGCTCGTCGCCGAGGCGGATGCGTTCAACACCGCGCTATACGGTCACGCCGACGCCACCCCCATGAAGCCGGAGGAGTTCGAGCCTCCATCGGGGCTGTTCGTTGTGGCCTACGCGTCCGGGGAGCCAGTCGGGTGCGGAGGGTATCGACTCAGCCCGGACCACGCAGAGGGCGCGGTCGTCGAGTTCAAGCGGCTGTACGTCCGACCGGCCGCACGTCGGCGGGGTCTGGCCCGCGCCATCCTCGGCGAGTTGGAGGACCGGGCTCGCTCGGTGGGCTATACCAAGGTTGTTCTCGACGTTGGTCGGAAACAAGGCGCCGCACACACCCTATATGAGCTGGTCGGCTACCACCGAATTCCAGGGTTCTCGATTTATCGAGACAAGCCAGGAAATCGTGCATACGGAAAGAATCTCTAACTTTCAGGAAGGGTTCAGGCCAAGCTCCCGGGCGATTTCTTTGGTTCTCGCCGCTGGCGCCACGCCCAATTCAGATAATGCGGCGAGAAGCTTTCGGCAATTCTGCTTGGCAAGATCCAGCAGGTTTTCATCCAAATGGATCTCGATAAGCTTCTGATAGATGCACTCTTGGTCCGATGCGAACGTTAACGCTTCTTCGAGGAAGTTTGATGCTTCTCTCGGATGACTCACTCTGAGTTCTTCCGCAAGGGTGAGTGCCGTTTGAATCACCTTTTGCTGGAAGTTCTGGCGGTAGACATGTAGCCATTCGGCGTCGAGATCTTCGGCAAGTTCGCCGTGGTAGTCGGCGAGTGCTTTGCGATGTGCGTTTGCCTTATCGACGAGCGAATCATACGGGGTGTCGGGGTGGGTGGCGTCGAGGTATTCCCAGTAGTCAACTTCCAATGCGGGGTTGAGGCGGCATATGCCGTCGTCGGTGGTGTCGATGATGCTTGTGACGGCACCGTTTGTGGCTTTTTCGATGCGGCGGTTGATGCGTCCGAAGAGGTTGGACAGTTGAGCGGCCGGCCGGTTGCTGGGGGTGTGTTCCCAGAGGGCATCGATGAGGGCGGCGCGGCGTTCGCCGTGGCGGTTGAGGACCAGCCGCGTGGTGCACCGTCCGCGCACGTCCGGCAGGCCGACGATGACGGGTGTTGCCGGTTCAGCGGCGTCGGGGTGTTCGGGGGTGCAGATCACCCGCGGGGTGCGCATGATCTCGACCCGTACCCGCCAGCGCAGCGGCACCGGCGCGGTCTGGTCCGGTGTGTGCTCGGGGCCGGGCGTCCTGACGGCTGGTCCGATCTGGAGGGGTTCGGTGACCGGGTCGGGCTGCTCGGGCGGGGCGGGGTTGGTGGCCGGCGCGGGCGCCGAGCTGGTCGACTCGGCGGGCCGGGCCGGGGTGCCGGTCGGGGCGGCGGCGGGCGCCGGTCCCGCCACGGCAGGGGGCGCGGTGTGGGGCGCTACGGGCCGTGGGGCGCCGGTGGCGGGTTCGGCCGGGCCTGCCTGGTGTTGGGCGGGGCGCTGCGCTGTGTCGTGCCCCTGGCGCGCTGTGAGCGACTCCGGTGGCGCGGCTGGACCGGTGTCGGGGGCCGGTGTGCTGGCCCCGCCGCCGGGGGCGGTGGTGTGGGTGTCGGGTTGCGGTCCGTCCGGCTCGGGGATGGGTGGGAGGTGGCTGATCATGTCGAGGGCAACGGCGCGGATCATGTTGAACAGCTCGGCACCGGCCAGGTGGCTGGTGTTGCCGTGGGTGTCGGTAACGACGCAGTCAGCCCCGGTGGTGACACGGTGGGCGGCGTCGTGGTCGTCCATGGTCCAGACGTTGATGTGCTGCCCGGCGGTGTGGATCAGGTCGGCCAGGTGTTCGGCGTGCGCGTTGTGGGCGGGCGGCGCGGCGAGGATCAGCACCGTGCGCACCCCGCTGGTGGCGCGGGTGGCAGTGGACAGTTGGGTGAGCGCGTCTTCCAGGGTCGGGGTGATGTGCAGGTTGGGCGGGATCGCGTCGGGGGCCTGGTCGCCGAACAGGCGCCGGATGTCACGTTCGGGGATGAGCACCCGTAGCCCGTGGCTGAGCGCGATCACCAGGTACGCGCGCAGCACGTGCGGGGCGCCGGGGCCGCACACGCCGAGGGTGGGCGTGGTGGCAAGGTCCAGGCGCAGCAACTGACTAGCCCGTTCTGCGGCGGGTAGCGCGGTGGTCCCGTGCAGGGCGGCGAGCACTTCGGGGCCGGTGGGCCGCTGGTCGCGGTTGGGGTCGGTGGCCGGGGGGTCGGCCCGCCCGGTGTTCTCGTCGGGTTCGGCGCCGATGACGGGCGCGCTGATGTCGTAGATCGTTTGGTCGCGGGTGGCGTTGTCGATGCGCCGCGTGAACGTCGCGTTCCGCACGGGTTCGCCGCCGCGGCTGGCCAGGGCTCTGGCCCTGCGAATGCCGAACACGACGGCGGCGACCACGATCGCGGCGCAGAACATCGCGCCCACGATGCGGTAGCTGCCGCCCTCGGTGCGCTGGACCGGCGGGGGCGCGGTGTCCAGCGGCGGCTGGGTGTCTCCCGCGCCGGGCTGGTCCGGCTGGTCGGGGTGTTCGGGGGTGTGGTGGTCGTTGCTGGGCAGCTCGGGCCCGCCCGGCGGTATCCCATCGGTGCCGGGTTGGGCCGGGTCCCCGACCGGCGGTAGCGGCGGGGTGGTGCTGTCCCCCGGCGCGGGAACGTCTGGGCGGGGTAGCCGCGGCGCGGTGGTGTCGGGTGCGGGGGCCGGCGGGCCGGTGTTGATCGGCGGGTACCCGGTGTACGGCGGGGTGCCGGGATATCCCGGGCCGCCCGGGTACCGCGGCTCGGGCGGGTCGTCGTACTCGGGCCGGTGCACCCGGGCAGGGATGACCACGTCGGTGACCGGCGGGTTGCTCGGGCTGCTCGGGTTGGGCGGTGCCGGGGTGGTGTTGGCCGGCGGGGTGGACGGGCTGGGCGGCGTGTTGTCCGTGTGGGTGCTGCTGGTGGGCCCGTCGGTGTGCGGCCCGGGCGGGCTGTACGGCGCGGGGGCGGTGTTTGCGGCGGGGGGCAGTGCGCTGATCGGTGGTGGGGCGCCCGGGCCGGCCGGCGGGTGCACCCCGGGCGGCATGGGCACGCCGGGGGTGACGCCGGGAGTCGGGCCGGTGGGCACCGAGGGTTCGGTGCCGGGGTCGCGCAGCATGCGTTGGGTGCCCGGGAGTTCCCCGGCCAGGTTCAGGTACTGCCGTTGGAGATCGTCAAGGGCCTTCTGGTGACCGCTCACGGCGGTCTTGAGCGTGTCCTGCGCGTGCAGGGAGTGTTGCCGGGCGTCCTCTGAGGGGCGTTTGCCGGCGCGCTCGGTGTCTCGCGCGTCCTGCCGCACGGCCATCTCCTCACCGATGGCGTCGCGCACCATGGCGACCCGGCGGGCGGTGTCCCCGGCCAACCGGCGCACGGCCGCGACAAGATGTTCGTCGGCGGTGGCGGCGCGGCGGTGGTCACTGACCTGGCGGGCGGTGACCACGTAGGCGCCGTCCGCGGCCTTGCCCGTCCAGTCGCCGAACCGCATGTCGTTGAGGATCTTGCCTTTCACATCGACCAGGTTCAGCTCACGTTCCAACTGGTCGGCGTAGGAGTCCAGGTCCGCCGGGCGGGTGGGGATGTAGGCGTGGGGATCGGTGGTGTCCCCTAACGCGGGGTAGGTGGCCCCGTCCTCGGCCCCGTCGCCGGCCGCGGCGGGCTGGGTGGTCACGAATCGGGACCAGCCGTCGCCGTCCGTCACGGCAGGTTCCGTGGCCGCTGGCCCCGTGCTGGTCGGCCCGATGCTGGTCGGCTCCGTCGTGGGCGGCCCCGGCCAGCCGGGGTACCAACGGTCGGGCGCGGGGCCGGAGGGGCCAGTGTTCATCGTGCTGTGCCTTTCGAGATCAGGGGGTTTGGCCTGGCGGGGTGCCCGGGGGGCTCGATATGACACCCCGCCAGGGGCTTGGTGGTTACGCCAGCGCGGGCGGCGGCGCGGGCGGGGTGGTGAAGACCTCGGCCAGGTAGTCCTCACGGGTGCGGTAGTGCGTCGCGTTGGCCTCCAGGTGCCCGGCCAGCGCGACTTGGTCGGCGTACATGCGCGCGAACGCTTCCTTGCGCCGGGCGTGGTAGGCGGCGGCGGCTTCGGCGAGCTTCGGACATCCGAAGATCGACTTGTCCGGGCACGTGGTCAACAGGGGCATGTCTCGGTCGTCGGGCGCGATCGCGTCCTCGCGCAACTGTTTCGCCCGTTGTGCGAGCAGCTCTGGTGTCACCTGGTAGCCCGGTGCGCCCGGCGCGGGCCGGGGCGCGGCGGGTGTCGGGTCGTGCGTGAGCGGCTGGGGCGGGGGCTGCGGGGAGATCCCGGGCATCGGCCCGATGGCCGGGTGACGGTCAGGGCGCCAGTCCATAACGACACACACCTTTCTCCACAGCCGTGGATAACCCCGAGATAAACGGAACAGCGATTGGTGAAATGGTTTTCCTGATGCCCCGGGTGAGGGGCCATCCGGGTTACGGAGTTTTCTCCGGTGGTTCTGATGGCGCGGGTGAATGGGAGATCATCACCGGGTTGGGTGATCCCGCGACTTGTGATGCGCATTGCGGTTGCGCTGGGTGGGTGAAACTCGCCGCTAGAAATTGGCGAACTCATCGCGCACCCTCGCGGCCCGTGCGACTCGGCGCCCGCGCCAGCGGCACTGGCAGGTCAGGGGTTTTGGTAGATGACGGCCTACGCGCAGGTCAGGGCGCTGAGGGAAGTTGCCGCCCTGGTCCCCGACTTGACGACCTGGGCGGCATCTCCTCCCCCGGCAGGCTCGCATGTCCCCCTGTGAGCCGTGCCACATCGGGGAGTGTAGAGCAGCATCCGGCGGATGCCGACCAAGATCGCGGGCGTGTTTGTCTCCGCATTTCGAAACACAATTAGAGGGTACTAATTGCGGGCGACTCGCCCCATGTGGGTGTCCGGTGGTTGTTGTCTGTGCATGTACTGTGTTGGGCGCCCGGATGAGCTGTTTCCTGGTATCTTCCCCCGACGTCAGGAGAGGGCTCATCCGGCCTCTCTTGCGGCGCGCAACGACCGCGTTTCCAGATATTGCGTTGCCGCCGCCCTCGGTTCCGTGGTTCAGCCCCGCGCGGTCGCCCGTGACTGGTTGCGTACCCAGCCCAGGCTGCGTGGCCAGATCCTGCCTAGCCGTTGGACAGTCGGTATGTGAACCCTGTCGAATGCTGTCGTTCCGCGGGGGCGTGCGGGGTGGCCGATCGTGTCGGTGACGCGGGCTGGTGTGGGGTCGGTTCTCGGCGGTAAGAACAGCTCGGGCTAGTTCTGGCTGTAGCCCGGTAGCTCGCGCGCGCCGCGCGTCCGAGCGGGCCGCGCGTGGCTGAGTGCCCAGAGTCGTACGACGTATGCCACGCCCATCGTTGCCCCGCATGCCAGCGCGCCGAGCGCGATCGCGACCTGTGAGGTGCTCAAGATGAGGGCGCGCATGAGTGTGTTGTCCGCTCCTGGCGCCAGGGCCGGTGCCCAACTGCCGATGAAGAAACCGGCGAAGATGACCGGGCCAAACAGCCAGTTGAACCGGGACAGTCGCCGGAGCAGCGCTGTCGCTCGCTGGTACTCGGGCACTTGATCGTCGTCGTTCGATCGGATCACGACACGGACGGTAGCGGGCCGACCGGGTGCCATGGGGCTGAATGCGGTTCGTTTCGGTAGCCGCAACATCGTTGCCTTCAGTGAAACGGACCTGGCTGGGCTGCTTACCGCTCCGGGCGAGGCTGAATAGCGCGGTCGGCGGTTTCGGGCGGGGCGTGACCCCGGCGGCCTGTCGCGCGGCCGGGGCGGGTGCCGGGCGCGTGGCTCCGGCGTATGCCCTGGTGGGTATCGGCGCGAGGGTGACGACGGTGCCGGGGGTCGGTGCGTGGATGACCTGCCCACCGCCCAGGTAGAGGGCCACGTGCGTGATGCGGGTTGCGGGGTTTCCGTAGAACACCAGGTCACCGGGCAGCAGGTTCTGGTTGGCGGCGAGGCGGGGGCCGGCGCGGTATTGCGCGTCGGCGGTGCGCGGTAGCGCGATACCGGCGGCCCCGTAGGCCGCTTTCGACAGGCCGGAGCAGTCAAACCCTTGTTCACCATTGCCACCCCACACATACGGCCGCCCGAGCTGGCTGCGTGCGAATGCCAGAGCCGCCTGCACGGCCGGGCCGGTGCCGGCCGGTGCCGGTGGTGGTGTGCCGGCGGGTGGCCGGGCGGGCACAGCTGGGCCCGGGGTGCCCGGTGCCGTGTTCGGGCGGGCGTTGGGTGCGCTGGCGGCGTAGCGGCGGGCCAGCGCGAGCACCTGCGCGACGTAGGCCTGTGAGTGGTTGTACCGGTACAGCGCGGCCGAGAGGCGGTTGGGGTTGCCGGCGCCGTTGTCGCACAGGTAGAACGCGGCGGCGTACACCGCGTCGTGGGGGTCATACGGCGAGGGTGGCCGGGCGCCGCCCGGTGGGATGGGGTGGCGCGCGATGACCGCGGCGAACGTCGCGGGCAGGAACTGCATCGGACCAGCGGCTCCGGCGGGGTTGGCCCCGGCCCGGACCCCGGGCAGGGTCGACCGGCCGTGGTTCGTTTCGATCTTGCCGACCGCGGCCAACACCGCCCAGTGCAGCCCCGGGCACTGCCGGGCCGCCGCCTGGTAAAGGGACAGGTACCCGGGCGGGATGTCCCCGACTGACCCCGCCGGCCCGGCCCCCGGCCCCGGCACGGGGGCGCCGGGGGTCGCGGGGGCGCCGCTCGGCGCCGTGCCGCTGGGCGTGCCGGTGGTGTCGGTGGGGCCAGAGAACGGGTTGAGCGACGCCACGGCGGCGGCGACGGCGGCGGCCCCGAAGAACAGCAGCAGTAACACCAACATCACCGCGCCGATGGCCTTGCCCGCCACCGGGTCACCACCCGCCCTGGCCGCCGGTCCAGCCCGGGCCGGGGGCGGGGGTGGTGTCGCGGGGGTCCGTGGTGGCCAGCTCGTCCTCACGGTCACTGGCCAGGGCCTTGGCCGCTACGCGTTGGTTGCCCGTGCTGAGCAGCAGCTCACCCGGGGCGGCGCGGCGTAGGAAGGCGTGTTCTCCGGCGGTGAGGTGGAACCGGTCGGCTACCTCGTCGATGAGTTGGTCGGCCTGGCGGAACAACACGGAGGTGGCCGAGTTGTTGATCACGGTGTTGCCCAGGTCGGTGCCCAACACGTCGGCCAGGTCTTGGGAGACGAACATCAGCCCGGCCCAGCACTTGCGCACGGTGCGGGCCAGGCGGGCGACGTAGCGGGCGGCTGAGGGCTGCGACATCAGCCGCCAGGCCTCATCGATGACCACCAGCCGCGGCCGGCGGGTGGCCGGGGCGGAGACGTGGCGCCAGATGTGTTGCAGCACCAGCAGGGTGGCGGCGGGTTGGAGTTCCTCCGGTAGCGCGCGCAGCGAGAACGACACCAGGTGCGGCCCCGATTGTCCGGCCGGATGGCCGGCCGGGCTGGGCAGGGTGGTGTGTCCGGCGAACAGCCGCGCGTAGGCGCCGTGGGCGTAGGGGTGCAGCTCGGTCGCCAGCTCCCGGCCCGCCGGGTTGGGGTGAGCGGCCAGCGCGGCGGCCAGGTCGGCCAGCAGCGGCGCGGGCCGGGTCCAGGTGCCGGGCCGGTCGGGGTGGATACCGGCCCGCCGGTAGGTGACGGTGATGGCCTCGTCCAGCACGGCGCGTTGCAGCGGTGAGGGTTCCCGCCCGAGGGCCAGCGCCAGGAAGGTGTGCACGAACAACGCGTGTTCAGTGAATCTGTTGCCGAACCCGTTGCCCGCGGGGTGCACGTCGGCGGCCGGGCCGGTGTGGGTGGCCGGGTGGGTGGTCAGGTCCAGGGGGTTCAGGTGCACACCGGGGGCGCCGAGGCGGACCACGGTTCCCCCGGCTGCGTGCACCAGCCGGGTGTATTCGTCCTCGGGGTCGACCACGAACACGTGCACGCCCCGGTACAGGCTGCGCAGCAGCCGGCACTTCACGAAGTACGACTTGCCGGACCCGCTTTGTCCGAGGACGACTGTGTTGTAGTTGGTGGCGGTGAACTCGTCGTGGAACACCAGTCCGGCCGACCCGAGGTTGATCCCGACCAACACCCCGTCGACCTGGTCCGGGCGGGCGGGGTCGACGGCGGGTAGGTCGTTGGAGGCGAACGGGAACGCGGCGGCCAGCGGGTCGGTGTCCATGACGCGGCGGGTGTCGAGGGCGTCGATGCCGAACGGCAGGCAACTGGTCCACCCATCGAGCTGCCGGTAGGAGGCCGGCCGGGCGTCCAGCAGCAGGCTTGCCGCCATCGCGCGCACCGCGGCCACTTCGTCGGCGAGGGTGTGCGGGTCGGGCGCGTACACCGCCAGGCACAGCCCGACCCGATACAGCCGGGCCTGTCCGCGCGCGATGCGGGCGGCGAGCTCGGCGGCGTCATCGGCCGCCGCAACGACCAGCGGGTCGGCCAGCTTGCCGTGCTCGGCGCCATGCCAGCGGCCGGCTTCCAGGCGGGCCTGGCGTTTCTTGAGCCGGTCCGCGGCGGCCATCGCGGGCACCGGCTCGACATGGATCGACACGTCCAACCGCCCCGGGTACCCGGCGAGGGGTTCCAGCCACCCGGGGTAGACCTGGGCCGGGTAGCCGGTCACCGCCAACACCGCCACCCAACCCGTCTCGGTCGCGATCACCCGCGCGCCGAGGTGGAGTTCCTCGGGGCCGAACCCCACCGGCCCCGGGTCCCCGCCCGACTCGTCTCCCGCTGCCGCGCCCTCGGCTCCGGTGCTCTCGGTCGGGCCCAGGCCGGCGGGAGCGGCGGTGGCGTGCTCGGCGTCGGCTCGGGTGTCGGCTTGGGCGTCGGTGTCGCTTTCGTGGCCGGTCAACGGGACACGGAACGTCCGGCGCAGCAGCGCGGTACCGATCATGGGGTCCACCGCCCGGTCGGCATCGGGAAGAAGCTGTGTCCGCCGATGCGCACCCCGTGACCGGTGCCGGGCCCGGCCGGCGGCTGGTCGGGCTCCGGGCCGGCGGGGCCGGGCTCGCCCGGGGCCGGGGTGGTGTGGTCGCGGTAGGGGTTGGTGGTGGTGTGCAGGATCAACGCGGCCTGGTCGGCGTCCAGGGGGGTGACGGTGATCCCGGCCGGGGCGAGTAGTTCGCTGGCCTCGGCCAGCCGCCGGGCCAGGCGGGTGAGCGCGGCCCGGTCGCGCCGGGCCTGGGCCGCTTCGCTGGTCGGGGTGGGGCCGGGTGGGTTGGGTTCGCGGAACACGAGTACGACTTGCCGGCACAACAGGTCGCGGGTGGCGGCCAGCTCGGCGAGGTAGCCGGCGTGGTCGGCGGCGGCCTGGTCCAGCGCCGGGTGCCCCAACCCGCCGGCCGCCGCGGCCTGGAGGGCGGTGATGTTGCCGGACAGGTCCAACGGCATCGCGCGCACCAGAATCTGGGTGGACGCGGACAGGGCGTTCAGCCACCGGGCCAGCCCGGCGACCATCGCGTCTTGTTCCCCGCCGCTGCGCAGCCCCCAGGACACGGTGGACGCGACCGCGAGCATGCCCAAACCGGCGCGGCCGAGGTTCACCACCCCGCCGTACGGGGCCGGGGCGACTTCCCGCGCGGCCAGCACGCCCCGGCCCAGCGGTTGGCGGGGACGTGCCCACCAGCCACCCCGCCCGCCCGCCTCGGCGGCGGCGGTGAACGCGGCGGCCGGCGTAGCGAGGGTTTCCGGCCGATCCCGGTCGGGTGTCAGGTGGGGGCGGGTGCCGGCCAGGTGCCGCGCCAGCGCCCACAGGTACCGATCCAGGCTCACCCCGTCGCGGCGGCCCAACGCGACCGCCACCGCCGCCGCCGCGAGCGGTATGGCCACCGCCGCGAACGCGAGCAGGGACCAGGCGCCGAGCGTGCGCAGCAGCAGCCACAACCCCACCCCCGCCACGCCCAGGATCACCAACTGGCGGGCGGTGAGGCTCCCGACCAAACGGTCCTCAAGATCGATATCGGCGGGCATCGGCACGGCCCGCGACGACGTGTACGACGTGGAGTACGACGAGGTATCCATGGCTGTCTCCGTGGTGTGAGGGCCGGCCCGCGCGGGGCCGAGAGCTGGTTGCGGAAGGGGGCGGCCGGGTTAGCGGCGGGTGTCCGGGCGCCGGGCCTCGGTGGGGCGGGTGCGTGGTCTCGCCGTGGCGCCGCTCGCCGGTGGCGCGGGCGGTGGCCGATGCCCGGCCCGGCCAGGCCGCGGGTAGCCCGGTGGCCGCCCGGCCGGGGCCGCCGTGCCGGCCGGGCCGGACGGCCCCGGAGTGGCAGCGGCGGGGCCGCGCCGCTGGGCACGTTGCTGGGCCTGGTGCTGCTCGCGCTGGCGCTGGGCGACCTCGTGCCACGTACGCGCCGTCGTGGCGGGCGCACGGTCCTCGCCGCGCGTGGCCGGTCCGGCCGGGGTGCTGGCGGGCCGGGTGGGGCCGGCGGGGTGTCCGGGCGGGCGGGTCGCCGGCTTACCCGGGCCGGTTGGTCGCTGGCCCGGGGGTGCCGGGGGGCTGGTGCGCCACACAGGGACCGGCCGCCGCGGGGTGCCGGCCCCGCCCGCCGGGCTCACGGTGGGACCGTGCCGATCGGCTGGCCCGGTGGGCCGTGGCCCCACCCGCGGCCCGCGCGGTCCCCCGGGACCGGTCGGCCCGCCGCCGGCACCACCGCCATCGCGGCGGCCACCCCGGCCACGGTGGCGGCCGGGGTCTCGGGGGTCCTGGGAGAGGCGGGGGCCGTTGATGCGCCAGCGCCGGTCCCGGCCGGCGGTGGCGGCGGCCTTGACCACGCCGAGGGTCTTGACCGCCATCCAGGTCTTGACCACCGAGGAGAGCAGCGACCCGCCGCGCCCGCCGCCCTGGGCCTGGGACAGTGCCCAGAACGGCAACTTGACCATGATCCACATGGCGGCCAGCAGCAGGAACGGCATCATGGCCCGCGCTTCGGCCGGCGCCATGCCGAACGGCACCACCCCGGGCGCGAAGAACAACCGCAACGACAACGCCAGCGTGAGCGCCTGGCCGGCCTGGGCCACCAGCAGCGCGCCCAGCGCCCGCCACCACTGCCGCGCCAGCGGCTCGGTGTGCGGGAGGGCGTGGCAGGCCAGCGCCAGCGGCGCGGTGACGGTGATCAGGGACAGCAGCGCCAGGCGCACCACGTAGCCGATCAGCAGCCCGGCCAGCAGCACCACGAACGCCGCCACCACGAAGATCAGCCACACGCCCTCCGCGTCCAGGGCGTTGCGGATGATCACGCGCATGCTGTCCGCCGCCGCACGCGCGTCGAGTTGCCCGAGCAGCGCCGTCGCCACCGCGTTGGCCAGGGCGGTGGCCTGCCCGATCAGCCACAACGACAGGTGCACCGCGACGAACCCCACCAGCAGCCGCGGCAGCATCTGCCGGGGCGTGTACCGGTTCTGCAAGGTCTCGAACGCCCCGGCGATCAGGAACGACGCCATCACCAGCAGCCCGTACAACGACACGGCGATGGTGCGGCTGGTCTGCCACAGATCGACCACCGCCGGTACTCGTGCCGGATCGGGTGTGGACAGCAGCGTGTTGCCGAGCATCGACAGCATCGGATCCAGCCCGGA
The DNA here is from genome assembly GCA_014208095.1 of Actinospineispora eucalypti. Lineage (GTDB taxonomy): Bacteria > Actinomycetota > Actinomycetes > Mycobacteriales > Pseudonocardiaceae > Pseudonocardia > Pseudonocardia eucalypti. Next base: position 17,671 of record JACHMT010000001.1, read on the forward strand.
CAACACCACGTTGCGCGCGATCCAGTCCCCGGCGTCGTCCATCAGCCCGCCCAGCGGCCCCCGGTCCTCACTGCTGGTAGTCGCCCCGGAACCGCCTTGACCAGGCGGCGGGCCGCTCGGAGCGGGCGCGGGCGGGGGTGTTGGGGACGGCGGCGCGGGCTGGGCCGGCGCCGGGCCGGCGAGCTGGGCGCGGGCGGGCGCCGGGGTGGCCGCTCCCAAGCCGCGGGCCGTGGCCACGGTGCTGAACGTGGCCACGGCCGCGGCGGGGGACGTGGCCAGCGCATAGGCGGTGCGCGTGGCCACACAAGTGGTGGCGGTCACAGTAGGCGCGGTGGCCATTGATCGCAGCGTGGAGGCCACACCGGCCGTACCGAGGAACGCCACCAGCGCCGCGGCGGCCACCACCAGCACGGCCACCGCGCACGCCGGCCGGCCGCGGCCCCGCTTGGCCGCCGGGCGCCCGCGTGCGGGGCCAGAGCTGGCGGGGGTGCCGGTCGCGGGGTGGGGCCGGAACTCGCCGGCACGATCGCGAAGGCGGGGGGTCATGCGGCTGGCCCCGCGCCGCCGGTGAGGGTTTGCAGCACGCCGACCACCGCGGGGGCGAGCATCACCCCGATGAACCCCAACACGCCGGCCTTGATCGCGGCCTTGCCCTTCTCCACTTCGTCGGCTTCGCCGCGCGCGGCCAGCAGCCGCAGGAACCCCACCGACAGGAAGAAGATCGTCACGGTGCCGAGCAGGGAGACCGCCAGGTTGCGGGCGTTGTCCAGGAACTGGTTGAGGCTGATCCCCGACGCCCCGTCACCCGGGGCGGCTAACACGTCCGCCGCCGGGGTGGGCGGAAACCCGACCAGCGCGGCGAGCACTGGAGCGGGGACGCCGCCGGCCCCGCCGTGCGGGCCCACCAGGTGGCCCAACCCCGCCATCAGCACCACTACTGACACCAGCGCCGAGACCAACACGGAGGCCAGCGCGGCGCATGTGCGCGCGGCGACGCGCGCGACCCCGGCCGCCCGACCGCGCGTGCCGGCCGCCGCTGCGTGACCGTCGCCGGTGGGGCGGCCGGAGTCGTCCGGGGCGCTGGTGGCCACCGGTGCCGGTGGTGTCACCGGGGATTGCGTGGCCACCGTTTCCAGGGGGTTCGGTGTGGCCATCACCGGCGGTGCGGCCGGTGTTGTGGCCGGGGCGGGTTGTGAGTCGAGCCGCGGCCAACCGTTGAGTGCGCAAGTGTTGTCCGGCCACCGGGGGGCCGGGGTGGCCGAAGTGCCGTGACCGCTACTTATGTCCCCCGGCCGCGGGTGTCCGCTGCTCATCGCCCGGTCTCCTTGCCCGCGCCCCGCCGGGGCCGCGCGCCCGTGCCGGACCGGCGCCCGGATGTCGCGTCGGTTGGCTGGCGGGTGGGGCGGCGCGCGGGTCGGCTCGCGCGGGCACGCTGCGTGAGCGTGGGCGCGTTCTCCGGCGCGGCGGTGCCGTCCCGGCCGCTGGTGCTGGTGGTGGTGTCGCGCAGGGCGCGGGCGCCGCGGTAGGCGCTCATCAGCAGCAGCCACCGGATACGGGGGTCACGGGCGTCGTTGTGGTCGTGGCGGCGCAGCTCGGACAGGAATCCGCCCAGCGCGGCGGCCTCCAGCTCCGCGCGCAACTCCGGACGCTGGTGTGGGCGGCGGTGTGGTGGGCTGAGCGTGGCGACGATGCGCATCAGGTCGGGCAGCGCGACCGCGGCGGCGGCCACGGTCCAGGCGGCCTGGTCGGGGCTGCTGGTGCGGGCTTGGCGGACCAGGTAGGACCACACCGCCGCCCGGGAGGACGCGCACACCGCCGGGGAGGCCAGCAGCGCGCGCAGCCGGTCCAGCGGTACCGGGAGGTCCGGCAGGTCGGGGAACCGGCGCGGGTGCACAGCCAGCGGGTACGGGCCGGTGACCAGCCACCGGAACGTGTTTTCCAGAGTGGCGAACACCCCCATTCCGGCGGCATTCGAGGAACCAGCTCGATTCTGGTCGCGGCGTCGGTTTTGGGGCCGGTTGTGGTGCTTTTCTTCCGGTGATGTGGCCACGGGCGAGGCTCCTTAGCGATCGGCGAGCAAAGAGACGCGGGAACGTCGCGCACAGGACGCCATAAACGGGTCATCACGAAGTCATCACCAAGTCATCACCTGGCCGCGGCGGAATAGCGCGCGCCGGGCGTGCGGTGAATTCACCCGCTCGGCGCAAACCGGGGCGCCGTCCGCCGGCGCCCGTCCGCCGGCGGCTGAGGCGAGAGCCGCGCAGTGGAAAGTCTTCCCTGGTCAGCCTCGCTTGGAGGCTGGGGTGATGACTCGGTGATGACGGACCTGATGACTGGGTGATGACTCGGTGATGACTGAGTGATGACGCCCGGGGCCGGGTGACGACTTAGGTGATGACTCGGTGATGACCGTGCCCGTCTACAAAAGCTCACACATTCCGCGACACGCACCGGAACAGCGGGCCAAGAAAGAACGCGACCGGTGAGGAAACGCGCGGACCAGTTCATCTGTGCGAAAGGAATACTCCCGTGAATGCACGCCTGTTTCCCGCCGCGATGGCACACGCCGCCGAATGGATTGCCGTCATTCCGCGCCCGGTTCTGTCGTCTTCTGCGCCCTCACCGCTGGGAGCACCGGTGGCATTGGCCGGCGGTGGGGATTGCGGCAGCGCGCCGGGTGGGCTGCTGGGCTGGTGGGGGTGCACCCTGACCGGCGCGTCCGAGCACCTGATGACCGCCCTGTTGCGGCTGGGGGCGGTGGCGCCGCTGCTGGTCGCGGTCACGGCGGCCATCAGCGTGGCGGTGTGGGTGCTGCGGGCGTTCGCCACGATGGGCGCCGCGCAGGGCGCGGTGTGGTTGGAAATCACCCCGCCGAAAACCCTGCCGGCCGGCGCGGGGTTGGCGCTGTGGCGGGTGCTGGCCGGGGTGTTGGGCCGCGCGCGCGGCACCTGGCTGTGGGGGCGCCCGGCCCTGTCCGTCGAGTGGTTCGCCGACCCGGGCGGGGTGCGGGCCGGGGTGTGGCTGCCCGCCGGTATCCGCCCCGGGCCGGTCGCGGACGCGCTGGAACGCGCGTGTCCGGGGGCGCGGGTGCGCCCGACGCACCCGCCGGTGTGGTGGCGCTACCCGTCACGCTGCGTGGAACTCGCCCCCGCGGCCGGCCCGTGGACCCCGCTCATCGACCCCGCGACCGCCCGCCGCGCGGCGGGTCAGGTCGGAGGCAGTGAGGCGGCCGAGGAACCGTTGCGGGCGCTGCTGGGTGCGCTGGCCGGGCTGCGCCCCGGTGAACAAGCCGCCGTGCAGCTCGTCGTGTCCCACCACCGCACCGGGGGTGCCGGCGGCGGGGTGGCCGGGTTGTTGCGCGGGGCCACCCCGGCCCTGCTCGGCGGGGTGACCGGTGCCGTGGCCGCCGGGGTGCTCGCGGTGCTGGACCTGTTCAGCTCCAGCAGCCGCCCGACCCGGCGACGCGCCCGCGGCCAGCGGACCGGCGGGGCGTCCGCCGGTGACCCGGTGCGGGCGGCGGCGGCGAAAGCCGCGGACGCGAAACGGGCGGCCGGGCCGCACCTGCGCGTCACCCTGCGCGTAGCCGCCACCGTGCCCATGCCAACCGGGTGGCGGGCTGAGCGTGCCCGCGCCGGGGACCTCACCGCCGGTTTCGACCTGGTGACCGACACGGAGCTACGGCCGGTGTGGCGGCGGCTGGCGGTGGCGGAACTCCTGGTGCTGCACGGCCACGGCCGCCGCCCCTTCCACGCGACGCTGCCCGAGCTGGCCGCGCTGTGGCACCTACCCACAACACCGGGCCGCTTCGGCCTCACCGCGGCCACCACCCGCTTCCACGACCCCGGCCGTGGTGTCTCCACCGGCCCCGACACCAGCCCCACCACCGGCGCCGGTGACACCGATGCCCGGCCGCGGCGGCAGGCACCACCGCCCCGCCCCAACGGCCAACAGGGCGGCGAGCAGGGCGGCGAACCCGGACACCACGGCCGGCCGCCGGCCGGGCTGGCGCGGCCGGTCCCGACCCGGCCACCGAACCGACCCGCGCACCACGGCCACCCGAGCGACCCCGGCCGGCCGGCCCGGGTCCGCGACCCTCGCCGGGGCTGGTCATGACCCCGCCACCGGCCCACCAGCACCGGGAGGGGCGGCGGTGGGTGGACCTGGCCCGGCCCCTGCCCTCCGCGCTCGCCGTGGCCACCGGTGGACACCGGCTGCTGCTGGCCTCCCCACACGACCCCCGCCGGATGCAACGCCGCTTGTTGGGGCGGGCGAACGCCGGCCGCGCGGTGCTGGTCTACCTCGAGGTACCGGACGGCCGCTACCACCTGCACGTCATCGGGCAGACCGGCGCCGGGAAATCCTGGTGGCTGACCCAATACGTGATCGGTGAGGTACTCGCCGGGCGGGGTGTCGCCCTGATCGATCCACAGGGCGACCTGGTGCGCGCGGTGCTCGACCGGCTGCCCGCGTGGGCGGGTGACCGGCTGGTGCTGCTGGACCCTGACGAACGACTCGCCCCACCCGCCTACAACCCCCTCGCTCCGGCCGTCACCGTCGCCGGTGGCGACGGCGCCGAGCTGGCGCGGGAGTGGGCCGCGGAAAACCTGGCCGGCACCATGCGCGCGCTCTACAGCGCCTCCTGGGGTCCCCGTATGGACGGGTTCCTGCGGGCAAGCTGCCTGACCCTCGCCCGCCGCCCGGACTCCACCGTGCCGGACATCGCGACGTTCCTCACCGATGACGTGTTCCGCCGCACGGTGGTGGCGCGGCACGGCACCCCGGACGGCCTGGGGAATGTGTGGGCCGAGTTCGACGCGCTCACCCCCGCCGCCCGCGCGGGCATGACGGCCCCGTTGGTGGATCGGCTGCGCGCGGTGATGTCGCGGCGGTTCGCCCGCGAGCTGCTCGCCGGCACGCGTTCCACCTTCGACCTGGGCCAGATCCTGGACGGCGGAATCCTGCTCGCCCGCCTCCCGAAAGGCGAGATCGGCGAAGAAACGTCCCGGCTGGTGTCCGGGCTGCTGCTGGCCGGGCTCTGGGGCGAGACCACCCGCCGTTCCCAGCAACCCATCGACCAGCGGTTGGACGCCACGATCCTGGTCGACGAGGCACACAACGCGCTCACCCTGCCCATCAAGATCGATTACGCCCTGGCCGAGTCCCGGGGCTACCGGGTGTCGTGGGTGCTCGGGCACCAACACCGGGATCAGCTCACCGACCCGATGGCCCACGCACTGGACACCAACGCTCGCAACAAGATGGCGTTCACCGTGTCCCCACGGGACGCGCGTGCGTTGGTCCGCCACTACGGCGACCACTTCGCCGAAGAAGACCTCTCGGAGCGGCCCGGGTTCCAGATCAGCGCCCGGACCGTGGCCAGCGGCCACGACCAGCCCGGCTACACCCTCGACACCCTCCCACTGGACCCCCCGATCCCCGGGAGGGCCCAGCACCTACGCGCCCGCGCCCGCGCGCGGGTCGGCCTCCCGCACGCCGCCCGGAAATCCGAGAGCGGCCAGCGCGGTATCGCGGCCACCCCGTACGGGGCATGGCTGTTCGGCTCCGAGCGCGTGTCATGACCGCCGCCAACCGGCCGCCGGCTATCGAGCCGAGCCACCCGCCCTAGCCACCCGCGCACCCATCGCGATCCGCCACGCCCCTTTGTTGATCACTTAGTTGAAAGGCACCGACATGACCAGCTCGCACCCGTTCCCGAACCCTGAGCCGCGTCCCCGTGGGCGGGCCGCCGCCGAAGCAGCCGCCCGCCGCCGCGCCCTGCGCCGCGCCGCGCGCATCGCCCGGCGCGCACGCCGGATCGAGCGCGCCGAACAGCGCGAGCACCAGCACGCCTGCCCGCCGCAATGGACTCCGCAACAGCACGCGGAAGCCGCCCGCCGCCACGAACGCCACCGCATGATCATGTTCGGGGTGCTGTTCCTGCTGTGGACCGGGTCCACCATCGTGGCCTTGGCCTACGTGGTCACCGCCCGCCACCAGGCGACCGGCCACACGGAGCCCCCCACCCCGACCAGCACGGCGGCCAGCACCCTGACGGGCACCGCCAGGGTGGCGGTGGTGCGGCCGGTCGCGTTCACCACCGAGCTGCCGGCCCACACCCCGGCCCACACGGGCACGGCGCCCGCGCCGGGCACCTGGGCGGCGATCCGTCCGGGCAACGACGACACGCGCGGCTGCCGCGTCGCGTCCGCCTCGGCCGAGCGGGAGCCGGGTGGGCTGGTGGTCCGTACCGGGCCGCTCGACATCAGCATCGGCGACCGCGACACCCACCGCGACCGCGACAACGGCCGGTGTGTCAACCAGACCAACACCCGCGACCGGGACCGCGACCGCGACGACGACAAGGACCGCGACCGGGACCGGGCGAAGGACCGGGGGCGGTGCGTATGCGTGATCCCCGGCCACCGCACCGACCGAGACCCGGCCGACTGGGACGAACGCGACCGGGGCGGCTGGGACCGGCCGTGGAACCGGGACTACCCGCGCTCGTCCTGGCCTGGCCCCGGCGGCTGGGACCGGTCGGGGTACGAGCGGCCCGGCAACCCGGGCACGGGCCGGCCGGGTGAGGAGGTCTGCCGCTCCTACCCGCCCAGGGTCCACCCGGACGTACCGAACGGCGGCACCGTGTGCTCCAACCCCGACCGGCCCTCCGGTCGCTGGTAACCCACTCGCCCGCGCACCGAGTTCGGCCACGGCGGCGCACCGTGTTGACCACTCTGTTGATCATGCCCAGGTCCTGGAGTGATGACTCGGTGATGACGTCGTGATGACTCGGTGATGACGGTTCAACCGGTGCGGCCGTCACCGCGGCGATGGCCCGGCAACGGGTCGTCAGCTCGAATGCCGCGGTGACCGCCGCAACCCGTACCCCCTTGTTTGCCCAGGTCAACCACCAGGAGACGTTCCGATGGATCTGCCCCGACTCACCAGTGAAAACCCGCATCCGCTGACAAAATCCCTCACCAAACATGTCCCTCAGTCCCCAACTCGTCCCCCCGCCCGCCCCTCCCAGCCGTCCCGGCCCCCGGGCCACGGCCCGGCCAGCTCGTCCGCCGACCGGCCGCCGACCCGCCCGAGTGGATCAAGAACCGCCGCCGCGCAAGATCAGAAACGGCAAGAGCAGAAACGGCGGTTGACGATCAACGACGCGGTACGCGAGGGCGGCCGGCTCACCCAACGCGACCGCCAGGTGATCGCGCTGTTGGCTGATCACCAGGTGGCCACCGCCGAACAACTCGCCCGGGTCGCGTTCCCGAACCCGGTGCGCGCGCGGTGCCGACTGGTGCTGCTCGCCCAGCGCGGTGTGCTGGCCCGGTTCCGTCCGTATCAGCGGCCGGGCAGCATGCCCTACCACTACGCATTGGGCACGCTCGGCGCGATGCTGCACGCCGCCGCCGCGGGGGCATCGATCCCGACCCCGGCGACAACGGAACGGAACCTGGTCCGCCTGTCCCAGTCGCGCACCCTGGATCACACGCGCGGGGTCGTCGAGTTCTTCACCCTGCTGCACGCCACCGCCCGCCGCACTCCCGGCGCGACGCTGGACCTGTGGTGCAACGAGACCACCGCCGCCGAAGCGTGCATCGGCATCGTGCGCCCGGACGGCATCGGGCAGTGGACCGAGCACACCCCGGCCGGGTCCCGGACCGTGGGGTTCCTCTACGAGCACGACACGGGCACCGAGCCGTTGCGGGTGTTGCTGGACAAGATCGGCAAGTACGGCGAACTCGGGGCGGCCGGCAACGTGCGGCCGGTGCTGATCCAGTTCCCGAATCCCGCGCGGGAGACCAACCTTCACCGCGCCATCCGGGAGCGTTACGGCCCGGCCGGGCCGGCGGCGGTGTTCCTGGCCACCACCAACACCGCCCAGATCACCGCCCTGGGCGATCCGGTCGGGCCGGTCTGGACACCGGTGGACCGGTACGCCGGCCGGTACCGGCTCACCGCGCTACCCGGCTACCGGGGACGGCTGAACCCGTCCAACCCGCTCGACTTGTTCGACCGGGCATGAGCGGCCAGCACGGCGAGGGCCACGCGAGCCACACCCACCCGTCCGACTCGCGCCCCGCCGCCCGCCGCACCCGCCCGCCGAACCGGCCCACCAGCCGCGACCGGCCACCCGCCCGGCCCGGCGGCGGTCCGGCGCGGGAGCCGCTGGCCACCCGCGCGGAGGTAGCCGCCTACCTCCGCATGCCGGTCAAGACCCTGGCCTACTGGGCCTCGATCGGTGAGGGACCGGCCTACCAGCGCACCGGCCGGCACACCCGCTACCGGTGGGCCGACGTGGACCAGTGGCTAGAGCGGCAACGCCAGCCACAACGCTAACCACCACCCGCCACCCCACCATGCAAAAGTTATCCAAGACTTGCGGAAAGACTTGGAAGTCTGGCATGGTGGGGCGCGTGGCCAAGCACACCGACATCGCGGAGCAGCTCCGCACCCGCCTACGGACCGACGAATTCCCGGTCGGCTCCACCTTCCCGGCCGTTGCGCTGATCACCAGCGAGTACGGGGTCTCACCGACCACCGCGTACCGGGCACTCAAGCACCTGGAAAGCCTCGGAGAGGTCCGGGTCGGGCACGGCACCGCCACCGTGGTTCTGTCCGAACCCGCGCCGCGTGACCCGGACCCGCACGCGCTGCTGGCCGAGGCACGCGAGCACCTGAACCGCGCTACCGCGCTGCTGGACGAACTCGCCGACACCCTCACCCGCCGACACACCGAGGAGAGCCGCGATGGCCGTTGATGATCTCTGGTACCTCAAGAAGCGCGACCCCAAGACCAAGAAAAAGCTGCCCTCCAAGCGGCACGGCCGGGGTATGCGGTGGCGGGTGCGCTACATCGACCCGTCCGGCGAACCGAAAACACAGCTCTGCGAGAAGAAGTCCGAGGCTGATGATCTGGACGCGGAGATGCGCTCCGACGTGCTGCGCGGCACCTACCTGGACCAGGAACTGTCTAAGAAGACCGTCAAGGAGTTCGGCACCGAGTGGCACGCCGCCCGGGTGTTCAAGCGCCAGAACACCGAGGACGCCACCGAGCGCGGGTTGCGGCTGCACGTCTACCCGACCCTCGGGAAGTACAAGCTGCACGAGATGCGGCGCACGCGGATTCAGGAGTGGATCAAGGGACTGGACCACCTGGCGCCGGGCACGGTGCACAACCTCTACAGCTACGTGAGCATGCTGTTCGAATCGGCCGTGCTCGACAAAGCCATCGGTTCAAGCCCCTGCGTGAAGATCGACTTGCCCGAGATCAAGTACGACGACCGGGTCATCCTGCGCGCGGACCAGGTTCACGGGCTCGCCAAAGCCATGTTCGAGAAGCTCCGGGCCAGCATTTACGTCGGCAGCGGGTGCGGGACCCGGTTCGGCGAGACCATGGGCCTGGAGCTGGAACACGTCGACTTCCTGCACCGGGAGATCACCGTGAGCCAGCAAGTCATCCGCCACCGCGGCAAAGGCCTGGTCCTCGGACCACTCAAGACCACCTCGTCGTACCGCACGGTGGAGATGCCGGCCGCCACCATGAAAGCCCTAGCCGCGCACATCAAGAAGTTCCCTCCGCGCGAGATCGAGGTCATGGACATGACCGACCCGCGTAAACCCCACGTACGCACCGCAAAGATGATCTTCCCGAGCACGACAGGGAAGCTCATGAGCGGCACCGTGTACGGCTTCCACTGGAAGAAGGCGGCGAAAGCAGCCGGACTCCCGGAAGACTCCCACTTCCACCTGCTCCGGCACTACTTCGCCACCACGCTGATCTTCGGCGGGGCCAACGTCAAGACCGTGCAACTCGCACTCGGACACAGCAAGCCATCCATCACCCTCGACACCTACACCGGCCTATGGCCAGACGACACACAGGAACGGACGCGCCACCTGATGGATGCCGGGTTCGCGGGCGTGATCAACCCACGGGGCGAGATCACCGCGAAAGCCAGCTAGACCCCTGCTCACCCGTGGGCCGGCCCCGTGATGGAGCCGGCCCACCGTCATGCACGCAGAGTGCGCGCCGCATGTTCCCGCCGGCTTATCGGGTGCCCTTCTGGGGCTAGGATTGATTCATCCCGACCGTGTGATGAGAGTTGGCCGTGCGTCCAGTGCATTCAGAACGAGATGCGGCAGGATCGTGAGCGCGTCATCCATGGCCTTATTCAGCGAAGCCGCGCATAAAGATTCGTCCAGGTTAAGGTCGTTTGCCCATTCTTTCGGATGATATCGAGCCAGGTTTGAGAATGCGTACAAGATCAGCCACCACGACATGAGTGGATTCGGCGGTCTATCGCTGCCGGATATCTTCGGCAAGACATATCTAGCGTTCTTGTATCGATGCTCCGGGGCAAAGTTGTCGAGAAACTTGCCGAGGCCCTCAGGGGTCGACCCGACTTCCTCATTTGCCCACCACACTCTAGTTTTAAATTCCTCACCGCTATCTGAAGGTGTTAACGCGCTCTCTTCGGGCCTAGCCAGCAGTGTTCTATGGAGTCCGAAATATTCTTCTCGGAGCTTTGAAAGCCACTGTTCACGATCCTCGGGCACCGATCCAGGCGCGCTAATGGTCGCGTAAGGAGTGAGCCCTTGACGTGACCCTCCCTCAAAGATCGTGGTCGTAATATTTTTCGGATCAAACACAGGACTTAAGGAGAGTGTGGTGTTGTGTACTGGTCCGATACCTAACGGAAATTGAAGGTCTGGGTTGCATGACCATAGGGCGCCGATCTCGACCGGCCCCTTAATGATCTCCGAATTAACTGCCTGCGAAACGTTCTGGTATCCGCCAACCTTCTTTTCAAGTTCGACAGCTGAGACTGTAACCTCCGGCAAAGAGCAAGCCTTTCCGTAGCTCAAGCCGTGATGATCGAACGACCACCGACGGCCCTTTTCGGGTCTTAGCTTCGCTGCACAGATAGCGTATCCCGCTTGAACGAGTCCGTAGTATAGGTTGATTGGCCTGGTCGCGGGAGAGACAACTCTCGCCGCCGCCATCTGTTCGTCGAATTGACGCATAGCTGCATAGAAGCCATCCCTGCGGGAGTTGGACTCCTTGAATAGCGGGCTTTCTCGAAGGGTGGCGCGTATACCCTGCAATCGGAAGTGAATAATCGATGAGTCCTGTGACATGCTCGCTCCTGCGGCAGGCTTGGCTTGACGGTTACGCAAGAACATCGCCACCCCGGCGAGGTTCGTTAACAGTTTCTTAGCGTTGGTTCAGGCCAGGGCCAAGCGTCCTCCGATCGGCCCAGGTACGCCCTGCACTTCATCGATGGCCGCCGGGCACGCGATTGTGGCGTGTCCAGCTCGTGCCCGCCCACCGCACTGACCCGGTGCACAGACGGGAACCCCTTGACCTGTGACTCTGAGTCACCCGGCGGCCGGAGCGTTCGCAATCGCACAGACTGCGCGCCGAACGTGCCCACCGGCTCACCGGGAGTTCGTAGGGTTCGGCGCCACCGGCGAGATCACCACGCCGCACCGACTGAGGGGACACACCGCCGTGGACGATGAACCGGCACTGGTGCGCGCAGCCCCTGACGCGGACCTGGCGGCGTGCTGGCCGCTGCTCGCGATAGAAGTGGGCGAGTGGGCCGAACGGCTGGCCCTGGCCACCGTAGTAGCCACCGTGGACCCGGCCGAGGGGCTTGCGGCGGCCTGGGCCGGCGCCACGATGATCACCCGTGCCGCGCGGGCACTGGGCACCCTCGGCCCCGTCGACGCGACCAGATGGGAACACGCCCGGCCGTGTGCGTCGGCGGTGGTGCGCGCGTTGTCCGTCGCTCCGTCGCTGCCCGACGCCGGGCGACTCGTCCCGGACCGGACCAGGTGGACAACCCCGCACCCGGGCCACGCGCGGCCGTCCCGCGTTGACCAGGGCCGGCCGATTGGGCCGCACGTACGCCGCCGGGGCGGTGACACGGCGGCGGCCGACAACACCCGCACAGGCCTGGTGATGCTCTGCCGGCACCTGACTCGGGTGCTGTCCGTGTTGGCGCTGCGCGCCAGATGCCCGGCCGACCGGGCCGCCGCGGCAGACGCCGCCGGTCACGCCGAGGGGCTGGCCGCCGCGTTGTGCGCCGTTTCCGCGCCGCCTACTCCGGCGCCACTGGCCCGGGCGCACGGGCTGAGACCGGCAAGCCTGCCACCGGCGGCATAGGCCGTGACACACCGCACCGTCAGCAGCCCCAGAACAAGCGCCAGCCAACCCTCGGCCGGCCCGGACTAGACACGGCGCAGCATGTTCGAGCGGCCACCACACGGGAGATGAGCGAAAGTCATCATGAGCAGCAGACCATCGAACAACACCGGCGGGCGGGCCCCCGCGGCGCGCCCCAGCCGCTCCCGCGCGGGCTACTCGTGCCCGTCCACCGCACCCAATCCGCCCCGGCCAACGACACCCCGAGATGGCCCGGCCCGGACCCGTCATTCCCGACGCTGGAGGAACTGGTTCAGGAGAAACGGCGCGCGTTCAAACGTGCAGCCATACGGCTCACCGTGCGTATCGTGCTGGTCGAGATCTGGCTAGCCAGTTTCATCGGGACCATGGTCACGGTACACAGCCAGCCACCCGGGCAAGCCTTCACCAGCATCACGCACCCGTGGATGTGGTGGACCGTTCCCGCGACATTCCCCGTGCTATTTGCAGGCACAATCATGATCATTCAACGTTGTGGATCCTGCTCATTATTGCAGCGCTCGTACTCCGGAGACCTGATTACGACGCGACCGCGATCCGCCGCCACTACCTCGGTCACTAGGTACGCGCTCGGTTCTGGAGCGCTGCCGCCGCGACCCGGACGCGTAGGGGGCTTGCAAGAAGGGCACGGCTGGTTCGAACCAGCGCAGCGCATGCGGGTGCCCGAGATCCCGTACACTGAGCCCCACGCCCCGCCGCCGGTGGCGGGCCGGAATTCTCGGGCCCGCGTGATCTGTGCCCAATTTGTGCCGGATGATCTTCATTCCTATGTTTCGCCTGGTCAGTGACATGTCCTCGGCAGCAATGGCATAACGTGGAAATACGCGACACCTCCGTGGCCTGAATGAGCGAGTGTCGCCTATTTGTGCGCAGAGCCATAGCGTCGTCGGAGCGATCACTGACCTGGTCTGGGCGACGTCTCGGCGGCGGCGAAATGCCGCACGGCGTGCTCGGCGGCGGCGCCCAGCTCGGCCAGCGACCGGTCGCTGATGTTCCGCTCGGTGTCGCAGGCCTGGTGGTAGCAGCGGTCGAACGCCACCCCGGCCTCGCCGCCGTAGCGGTCCGCCATGGCGCGGGACTTCTCCTCCTCGCCCCCGCTGAACAGGCCGCCCACCGGCACGCCGATCCCGGCAAACGGGCCGTAGTCGCTGCGCCCGTCCAGCGGGGTGGTCGTGTAGGTCAGCCCGACGGCGTCGAAGTGGTCGGTGAACACCTTGGTCACCGCGTCAGACCCGGGTGGCGCCGGCGACTCAACCGACCCGCCGGAGTAGACGAACCGGGCATAGTTGGGCGAGCCCAGCATGTCGAAGTTCAGGTACACCATCAGCCGTGCGCGTTCCTCGGCCGGGAGGGTGGCCACGTAGTGTTCCGAGCCGAGCAGCCCGAGCTCTTCCGCGCCGAAGAAGGCGAACCGCAGGTGGTTGCGCGGCGGAACCGGCGGCGGCGCCACTCCGCTCCCGCCCGGCGGCGCGGCTGGGCTCCCGCCCGGCGGCGCCACTCCACTCCCGGCCGGCGGCGCGGCTGGGCTCCCGGCCGGCGCGGCTGGGCTCCCGGGCGAGGGCGCGGCCGCGGAGGACGGCAGCGGGTCGCGGCCGAGCGGCCCGGACCCGACGGCGCCGGGCTCGGGCGCGGGCGGCACGGCGGCGCCCGAGGGAGGCAGCGGGTCGCGGCCCAGGGGGCGCGAGGACGGCCCGGCACCCACCGGGGAGAGGCGTTCGGCGAGGTCCAACAGCGTGGCCACGCCGGAACCGTCGTCGTTGATGCCCGGGCCCTCAGGCACCGAGTCCAGGTGCGCGCCGACGGTCACCACCCGGTCCGGTCGCCCGCCGGGCAGGTCCGCGACGATGTTCTGCGTCTCGGGGTTGTCGTTACTGGTCCGGGTGGCCACGTGCACCACCGGCCGGTCCGGTCCGGCGGCCGCGCCGGCCAGCTCCGCGCCGACCTGGTAGTCCAGCGCGAGCACCGGCACCCTGAACTCCGGGCCGGCCAGCGTTCCGCCGAACACCGCGGTCCGGTCCGGCTGTCCCTCGTTCATCACCAGGACCGCGGCCGCGCCCGCGCCCTGGGCATTGCGCGCCTTCTCGGTGAACGGGCAACCACCGCGCTGCACCAGCGCGATCGAGCCCCGGGCGAACCCGGTGAAGTCGGCCGGCTGGCAACCGCTGGAGCTGTCCGGGGTCGGCGGCGCGGGCAGCTTCAGGTCCACGCCGACCACCGGAGCCGTCACGTCCCCGCTCGGGGAGTAGGTCATGGTGCGCATGTCCACCTGCGGCCGGTACTGCTTGCGCGTCCAGCCCAGCACCGGCGGCGCGACCTCCACGAACCGCGGCACCCGGAAGGTCTGGACCTGCACCTGGTAACCGGCCGTGACCAGCCGTTTCCGCACGTATTCCACGCTCGCCGCGTAACCCGGGGTACCCATTGAACGGTTCCCGCCGTTGTCGTCCGCGATCCGTTGCAGCGCCGCCAGGTGGGCGCGCACCCCGATGGCGGTGCCCTCGTCGGCGCGCTCCGGGAACAGACCCCGGAACGAGTCACCGGCGGAGACCGCCAGCACGAGCAGCAACGCGATACCGCCGGCGATCACGGCGATGAAGCGAGCTGTGGCGAGGCGGGACGTGGGGCGGGGCATCTGCCTACCTCACCACCCTCCAACCCCCCACGGAACGTGACACGCCCCGAGCGCCGCGCCGGTCTCGGGGAACCGGGGCGCTCGGGGCGTGTATACGGTGCGCGCCGGATGGCTAATCGCGACACCGATTGCCCCCCATAAAGGGTGCTCGCTATTCCAGGTCTGCCAGTTTCAACGAGCGCTTCCAAAGGCCGGTGCGGGTGGTGAAGGCATTTGTTTTATTTCACCCGATTTAGCGATCGCGGTGCGGCTGTGGGTGACGACTGGAACGGTTGTGGGTGATCAGGGAGACTGGCACCGTGCTGGTCTTCCTGGCTCCCCTGCTCGCGGCTTTCCTGCTCGGTGGGGCGGGCTGGTACTTCTCCACCATGTTGCTGCGCCCGATACGGGTGATCGCCTACCCGGAACGGGTGCTCGCGGTCGACGAGGGCGAGGTGGCGCTCGCCCCCAGCCACTGGGCCGGCCAGCCCGGAACCTGGGCGCTGCGCTGGACCACCGGGAAGAGCCTGCTGGGCCCGGTGCGCACCGCCAACGGAACCGAGGTGCGCCGCCCGGTGACCGGCAACCCGGCACCCCCGCCCGGCACGGCGGTGGCCGTGGACGCCGGCCCCTACGACCACCCCGCCGAGCTGGGCCTGGACGCCGAGGAGGTCACCGTGCCGACCCCGCTGGGCGGCTGCCCGGCCTGGCTGGTCCCGGCGCCGGGCAGCACCTGGGTGGTCGCGGTGCACGGACGCGGCGTGGACCGCCGGGAGTGCCTGCGCGCGCTGCCCACACTGCACCGCCTCGGGCACCCGGTCCTGATCATCACCTACCGCAACGACGACGGCGCGCCGGTCAGCCCGGACGGCTACTACCACCTGGGCGACACCGAGTGGCGCGACCTGGACGCCGCCGCCGGCTACGCGCTGGGCCACGGCGCCACCGACCTGGTGCTGTACGGCTGGTCAATGGGCGCGGCGATCACCTCGGCCTTCCTGGACCGGGCCGCGCCGGAGCGCACCGCGCCGGTGCGCTCACTGGTCTGGGACAGCCCGCTGCTGGACTGGCGCGCCACGCTGCGTCACCAGGCCGGGCTGCGCCGGCTGCCCCGGGGCAGCACCGAGCTGGCCGCACTGATCACGCGCTACCGCATCGGCATCGACTTCGACCGGTTCGACCTGGTCAGCCGCCCGCCGAGGGTCCGGCCGCCCACGCTGCTGATGCACGGGGCGGCGGACGGAACGGTGCCGGTGGCCTCGGCCCGGGCGCTGAACGCGGCGGCGCCGGGGCTGGGATGGCCCCTGCGCTACGTCGAGGTGCCCGATGCCGAGCACACCGCCGTGTGGAACGTCGACCCCGAGCGCTACGCCGCCCTGCTCACCGAGTTCCTCACCGAACCCGCCCGTTCCCGCTGATCGGCTCGCCCGGCGGGGTGGCCACCGGGGGCAGGGTGACCGGCGGCAGCGGCGCGGACAGCGGCGCCAGCTCGGCGGGGCGGCGCGACGCGCGCCAGAGGGCGGCGGCCGTGACCCCGCCGGCAACCGCGATGAGTCCGATCCAGCGCGCCCGCTGCATGAGAAACCTCTTCTCCGAAATGTGTCACCGAAGGTCCGGCCGACGGTACTGGAAGGCTAGTGGGAAGATGGGCCCGTGACTGCTCCAGGAAATGACCAGACCGTTACCCTGCACACGTCCGAGGGCGACATCCGGGTGGTGTTGTTCCCCAATCACGCGCCGAAGACGGTGGCGAATTTCGTCGGACTGTCCAATGGTGACCAGCCGTACACCCAGCCGAATGCGTCGGGCGGCACCTCCGGCCCGTTCTACGACGGCTCCATTTTCCACCGGGTGATCGCCGGCTTCATGATCCAGGGTGGCGACCCGACCGGCACCGGGCGCGGCGGCCCCGGCTACCAGTTCGAGGACGAGTTCCACCCCGAGCTGCGCTTCGACCGCCCCTACCTGCTGGCCATGGCGAACGCCGGCCCCGGCACCAACGGCTCGCAGTTCTTCATCACGGTCGGCCCCACCCCGCACCTGAACCGCCGGCACACCATCTTCGGTGAGGTGGCCGACGCGGAGTCCCGCGCGGTAGTCGACAAGATCGCCACCACGCCGACCGGTGCGCAGGACCGCCCGCTGACCGACGTGGTGATCAATCAGGTCAAGGTGCCCTGATCGACGAACAGAGCCGGCCGGGCTGCACCCGGCACCCGGATCGGCCCACCGGGTTGAGCTGTGTGCGTTGTGAACGGCCGTTCTGCCCCGACTGCCTGCGGGACGCCTCCGTGGGCTTCCAGTGCGCCGATTGCTTCGGCGGGCCGGTGGGACCCGGTATGCGGCGCGCCCGGCGAGGGGTGACCGTGGCCGGCGCCGAGCTGGCCGAACGCGCCGTGCTGGTGCCCACGCTGATCGGCGTGAACGTGCTGGTCTTCCTGCTGACCGCGGTGCAGGGCGGCGGCGCGGGGGCGGACCAGATCGTCGAGTCCCCGGTGTACGGCGAGCTGGCGCTGGCGCCCTGGTTGGTCACCGGCGGCGAGTGGTGGCGCCTGCTCACCTACGGCTTCGTGCACCTCGGGCTGACCCACATCGCGTTCAACATGCTTTCGCTGTGGTTCGTCGGCCGGGAGCTGGAGCGGGTGTTCGGCCGGGCCCGGTTCCTGGTCGTCTACCTGATCTCCATCCTGGGCGGCGGAGTCGGTGTGATGCTGTTCGAGCCGCAGGGCGCGGCCGGCGCCTCCGGCGCGGTGTTCGGGCTGCTCGGCGCGATCCTGGTGATGCTGCTGCGGCTGCGCCAGCCACCCGGCCAGATCCTGTTCTGGATCGGCCTGAACGTGGCGTTCAGCATCCTGGTGCCGAACATCTCGCTGGCCGGCCACCTCGGCGGCCTGGTCGTCGGTGCGGCCGCCGCCGCGATCCTGGTCTACGCCCCACCCCACAACCGCACCACCTGGCAAGCCGGCGGCCTGACCACCCTCCTGGTCCTACTGGTCCTGGTAGCCACCACCGCCTAACCCCCTCCCTCCCTGATTCAGTCGGTTCAGCACGCTGATTCAGTCGGTTCAGCAGCCTGATTCAGTCGGTTCGGCCGCCAGAAGTGACTGAATCACCCTGCCAAGGTGACTGAATCAGGTGGTTGGGGCGCGGAGGGTGGCGAGGGTTTCGGAGACGTCGCGGGGGTCGGCGCCCAGGTCGAGGAAGCCGAAGACTACGAGCCGCTCGTCCGTGCCGGGCTGGCGCAGGTCGATCTCCAGGGTGGCCATGTCGCGACCAAATCTGCGCGTGTGCACCAGTTGCACCCGGTTCACCTCGGACCACGGGTAGCTCTGCGCGCGCCCGAATCCCCGGATGGCGATGCCCGCCCGGTCGGCGGTCAGCCGGGGCCTGGCCAGGCTGCCGAACGCCGCCACTGTGCCCAGGAGCAGCACCGCCACCCCACCGAGCAGCCGGCCCATGGGCTGCTGCGCGCCGACCAGGCACCAGTACAACGCCGCCATGGCGGCCAACCATCCAACGACCACCAACGGCGGCCGCGGCGCCCAACGGAAGTTATCCACAGGAGTTGTCCCCAATGGGGATGAGTTACAAGCGTGTAGTTACGCGCCTGCGGTTCGCGGTCAGCGCCACCGCATGGTCATCAACAGCCCGACAATGATCAGTACGAAGCCGACCACGAAGTTGTAGTTGAACCCGGAGCCGTCGCCGCCGAGCCAGACCATGAACCCGATCTGGTGGCCGGCCAGGTAGTTCACCACCAGCCAGATCAGGCCGAGCACCATGAAGCCCAGCATTACGCCGACGTACAGCGGGTGCGACGGGCCGGCGGCGCGCGCCTGCGCCGGGCTGGGCTTGTCCTTCGGCTGGGTGTAGGCAGCCTTTTTGCGGACCTTCGACTTCGGCATTTCGTCCTCGACCTCGTACGCGGCGGTGGGCTGACAGTGCTGACCACCGTAACGCACCGACTCGACCGGGCGACCGCCCCGACCGGCGGCTCCCGGCCGGATGCCGGCCTAAAGATCGGCTTGGGCGAGCCGGCCCGGTTGTTGTTCCCGGCCGGGTGCCGCCCGTTCCGTTTGCGCGTTGCTTACTGGGCGTTGTCGTCGCTCTTCGCCGAGCGCAAGCTCAGTCCGATCAACAGCGCGACAAGACCGGACCCAGCTTGCGCTCGGCACACCTAGATCCGCTCCACCACAGCTCCACTACCACATCCGGCCCTTTTGCCTCAAAAACATCACTCAGAGTGACCAACCGCGGGGCCGCCTCTACGAACCAGGGCCGTTGAGTTCGTCGAGCGGCAGCACAGTCGCCATTTGAATCATGAAAATTGGGCGCCTGGGCTGCCACTCGGCGAAGCCGAAGCCGAGGAACCCGCCGCGCACAGCTACGCTCCGCAACCGAGCCGGCGGACAGCACGCGAACCCAGCGCACACCAACGGCCGAACCGGAACGGACGGCACGCCAGCCCGGCGCACGCCAGCGGCCGAACCAGAACGGACGGCACGCCAGCCCGGCGCACGCCAGCGGCCGAACCAGAACGGACGGCACCTCAGCCCGGCGCACGCCAACAGCCAACCGGAACAGACGGCACACGAACCCGGCGCACACCAACAGCCGAACCGGAACAGACGGCACGCCAACGGCTGAAACCGGCGGGGCCGCTCCCGAGTCGGGAACAACGACCGAGCCGGCCCGTCCAAGCTGATCTTTAGACCCGCGCCGAAGAAGCCCGAGCCGAACCCACGATCAGGGAGCGGCGGGCGCGGTCAACGCCGCCACCTCGGCGGTCAACTGATCGACCAGGTGCGGAGGCGGGGTGAACCCGGCCAGCGCCAACCAGTTGGCGAGCAGTCGGTGGCCGCCTTCGGTGAGGACCGACTCGGGGTGGAACTGGACGCCGTGCACCGGCAGCTCGCGGTGCCGCAGCGCCATGATCACGCCGGACTCGGTGCGGCCGGTGACCTCCAGCTCGGCGGGCATGGAGTCGGGGCGGATGGTGAGCGAGTGGTAGCGGGTGGCGGTGAACGGGCTGGGCAGCCCGGCCAGCACGCCGTCGCCGGAGTGGTTGATCAGTGAGGTCTTGCCGTGCAGCAGCTCGGGGGCGCGCTCGACCACGCCGCCCCACACCGCGCCGATGGCCTGGTGACCGAGGCACACGCCGAGCACCGGCACTCCGCGCTCGGCGCAACGGGCCACCACATCCATCGACCGGCCGGCCCGCTCCGGGGTGCCCGGGCCCGGACTGACCAGCACCGCGTCCACCTCGGAGACCTCGTCGAGCTCCACCACGTCGTTGCGCCGCACCACGGTGTCCGCACCCAGCTGGGCCAGGTACTGGACGAGGTTGTACACAAACGAGTCGTAGTTATCCACAACCAGTACGCGCATGACCGGGCTCAGTTCCCGCCGCCGCGGTTGCCGTGGCTGGGCGAGGACGAACCGCTTCCGCCGCCACCCCGGTACTGGCCGACGGTGAGCTCCACCTCGCCGTCCGGGTCCAGGCCGTCGCCCGCCTTCACCGACTGGTCGACCACATAGCCGCTCTGGGTCGGGTCGTCCACGTCCCTGACCCGGTAGCCGATCTGCCCGTCGAAGCCGGCGTCCTTCAGCGCCTTCTTGGCGTCGTCCGCCGACATGTTCTTCAGGTTGGGCATCTCGACCTCGTTGCCCCGCGACACGTACAGCGTGACGGTCCCGCCGCGCGGTACCTGGCTCCCCGGAGTGGGGTCGGAGCGCAGCACCCGGTCCGGATCGCCGGGGCCGTCGGCGGACTTGGTGGAGATGGTGAAGCCGAGGTCACGCAGCCGCACCTGGGCGTCGTCGGACAGCTGGCCGATCACGTTGGGCATCGGCACGGTGTCCTGCTTGGCGCCGATGGTCACGGTCACCGCGGACCCGCCCGCCACGGTCGCCTTCGACGCCGGGTCCTGCTGGGCCACCTTGTCCACCAGGCTGGGGTCGTTGGTGGGCTTGGTCCTGGTGGCCACGGTCATCTTCAGGTTGAACTCCTGCAGGCGGGCCTGTGCCTCCTGCTGGGTCAGCCCGGTCAGGTCGGGCACGGTGACCTGCGCCGCGCCGGTGCTGATGACCAGGTTGATCTGGCTGCCCTTGGTCAGCTTGCTGCCGGCCGGCGGGTTGGTGCCGATGACCTGGTTCGGCTGCACGGTGTTGGAGGCCTCTTTGGCCAGGTTCACCTTGAAGTCGTACTGCGGGTCCTGCAGCAGGGTGCGGGCCGAGTCCTGGGTCTGCCCGGCCACGTTGGGCACGACCATCTGCTCCAGGGTCGGCGAGCCGAACAGCTTGGTCGCCACGAACACGATCACCGCCAGCATGGCCGCGATGCCCACGCCGATGGCCACCGTCTTGCCGGTGCTGCGCCCGCCGCCGGTGCCGGCCGACCAGTCCGGCGCGGCCGCGTGCCGGGTGGTGCCGGACTCGATCCGCCGAGTCGCGGCGGTGCCGGAGGCGGCGGCCGAGCCCGCGCCCATCGAGCTGGCCGCACCGGCCAGCATCGCGGTGCGTTCGTCGTCGGTCATCACCTGCGGCGCCAGCGGGCGCTCGCCATGCAGCACCCGGACCAGGTCCTCCCGCATCTCGGCGGCGGACTGGTACCGGTTGGCCGGGTTCTTGCTCATCGCCTTGAGCACGATGGCGTCCAGCGTCGGCGGGACGTCCGGGTTCACCTCGGACGGGCGCCGGACGTCCTCCCGGACGTGCTGGTAGGCCACCGCGACGGGGGAGTCGCCGGAGAACGGCGGCTCCCCGGTGAGCAGCTCGAACAGCACGCAGCCGGCCGCGTAGACGTCCGACCGGGCGTCCACCGCCTCGCCCCGGGCCTGCTCCGGGGACAGGTACTGCGCGGTGCCGATGACGGCGGCGGTCTGGGTCATGTTCTGGCCGTCGGCCAGCGCGCGGGCGATGCCGAAGTCCATCACCTTGACCGCGCCGCCCTGGGTGATCATCACGTTGGCCGGTTTGACGTCCCGGTGGATGATCCCGTGCCGGTGGCTGAAGTCCAGCGCGGCCGAGACGTCCGCCATCACCTCGAGCACCCGGCGCTGGCTCAGCGGGCCCTCGCTCTTGACGATCTCGCGCAGGGTCTGCCCGTCCACGTACTCCATGACGATGTAGGGCAGGGAGCCGAAGTCGGACTCGGTCTCCCCGGTGTCGTAGACCGCGACGATCGCCGGGTGGTTCAGCGCGGCGGCGTTCTGCGCCTCGCGGCGGAACCTCAGCTGGAACTGCGGGTCGCGGGCCAGGTCGGCGCGCAGCACCTTGACCGCGACCTCCCGGCCCAACCGCACGTCACGGCCCCGGTGCACCTCGGACATGCCGCCGTAGCCGAGCGTGTCGCCCAGCTCGTAGCGTTCGGAGAGCAGACGGGGCGTGGTCATCGGTGCCGTTTCCTGTGCGCTGGGGTGCTGCTGGCCGGTCCATCATGCCTGGTCGGGCCCGGGGCGGCGATACTGGCCGGCCGCTTCTCGGCGGCCGCCCCGTTGTGCTGCGGCAATGGGGGTTTCATCGTCAAACTCAGTGCTGCGCGCATGTGATCGTCACCGCCGTTCCCTTGGGTACCGGCCCCGCCGGGCGCACGTCGGTCACCGTGCAGTTCGCCGGCGCCCTGGGGGCCTGGCCGGCCACCGTGCGCATCTGGACCCGCAGCCCGTTGTTCTGCAGCTCGGACTGCACCACGGTGGCCGGTTTGCCCGCGTACCCGGCCAGCTCCACTCGAACCGTCCCGGGTGGATCGGCCGGCGCGGCGGGCTCGTCCGGGTCATCCGGCTCGTCCACGTCCTCCGGAGCTCCGGGAGCGCCGGGGGCCGCGCCCGTCTGCGCGGTCGGTTCGGTGGCCTGCACGGTGGGTGACTGCGGCTGCACCCCGCTGTCCTGCGCCACAGCGTTGCGCACCACCAGCACGCCGACCGTGATCGCGGCCAGGGTGAGCAGCACGAAGCCGAGGGTCAGCACGGTCCGCCCGGCGCGCCGGGGCGCGGGCAGCCCGGCCAGCCGGTTGACCGGCGGTGGCGGCATCTGCCGGCCGGGCAGTGGCGGGCGGGGCTGGGCGGCCGGCACCATGCTGGTCGGCTGGTCGGCGCTCATCCCCTGCGAGGCGGAAACCGGCCGGGGCGCGATGGCCTGGGTGGGGATCGCGGACGGGGCCAGCGCCGTGGTCGGCACGCCGGCGGTGGCCTGGCCGATGGCCTTCCGGGAGCCCGTGGTGGCGCCCACCGCGCTCCAGGAGCCGGAACCGCCCCAGGACGGGCTGCCCCAGCCGGAGCCGGGCAGCGGCGGCTGGCCGCCCCGGCGCACGGCGGCCACCGCCACGGCGAACTCGCCGCCGTTGGCGTAGCGCTCGCCGGGCTCCTTGACCAGGGTCAGATCAAGCAGCCGGCGCAACGGCGGCGGCACGCTCTCCGGCAGCGGGGGCACCGGGTCGTTGATGTGCATCATCGCCACGTCCACCGGCTGCTCGGCGGCGAAAGGGCGGTGCCCGGCCACGCACTCGTAGCCGACCACGGCCAGGGAGTACACGTCGCTGGCCGGGCTGGCGTCCTCGCCCCTGGCCTGTTCCGGGGCGATGTAGTGCGCGGTGCCCATGACCATCCCGGAGGCGGTCACCGGGGCGGCCGATGCCGCCTTGGCTATCCCGAAGTCGGTGATCTTGACGGTGCCGTCTTCGCTGATCAGGATGTTGCCCGGCTTGACATCCCGGTGCACGAAACCGTGGGCGTGCGCGGCCTGCAGCGCCTTGGCGCACTGCTCCATGATGTCCAGCGCGGCCGCCGGCTCCAGCTTCCCCCGGGTGGCCAGCCGGGTGGACAGCGGCTCGCCCCGGACCAGCTCCATCACGATGAACGCGGTCGGCGTGCCGTCCGGGAGGACGTCCTCCCCGTAGTCGTGCACGCCGGCGATGCCCCGGTGGTTCAGCGAGGCGGCGATCCGCGCCTCGCCCCGGAAACGTTCCAGGAACTCCGGGTCGGAACCGATCTCCGGCTTCAACACCTTGATCGCCACGGTGCGACCGAGGCGCTCGTCGTGCGCCTCCCACACCTCGCCCATGCCGCCCACCGCGATGCGTTTGAGCAGCTGGTACCGGTCCACCACCCGGTCACCGGAATGCATCGCCATCAGCCCCCGCCCCCACCTCGGAGCGCCGCCGCGATCACCGAACGCCCGATCGGTGCGGCCACCGAACCGCCGGTCGCCTCCAGCGACCGGTCTCCCCCATTCTCCACCAGGACCGCCACCGCCACCTGCGGATTTTGCGCCGGGGCGAACGCCACGTACCACGCGTGCGGGGGCGTGTTCTTGGGGTCCGAACCATGCTCAGCCGTACCCGTTTTGGACGCGATCTGCACCCCGGTGAGCTTCCCGCTGCCCTGGGTGCGCGCCTCCGCGCCGATCATCATGTCGGTGAGCGCGCGGGCGGTGTCCGGGGGCATGGCCCGGTCCTCGCGCGCCGCGTCGGTGGTGTCCAGGGTGGACAGGTCCGGCCCCTGGATCTCCTTGACCAGGTGCGGGGTCATCCGCTGGCCGCCGTTGGCGATGGTCGCCGCGATCACCGCGTTCTGCAGCGGGGTGAGCCGCACGTCCCGCTGCCCGATGCCGGACTGCTGCAGCGCAGCGGTGTCCGGGATCGGCCCGAGCGAGGACGGGGCCACCGGCATGGGGATCGCGTCGTCCACCGAACCGATGCCGAACAGCTCGGCCTGGGCCCGCAGCTTGGACACCCCGACGGCGGCGGTGAGCTCGGCGAACGCGGTGTTGCACGAGCGGGCCAGCGCGTCGCGCAGGCTGGCCGTGGGACCGGCCCCGCACGGCGTGCCGGCGAAGTTCTCCAGACCGGTGCGGGTGTTGGCCAGGGTGATCTGGGAGGCCGCGGTGAGCGGGCTGTCCGGGGTGAACCCGGCCTGCAGCGCGGCGGCGGTGTCCACCAGCTTGAAGGTGGAGCCGGGCGGGTAGGTCTCCGAGATCGCCCGGTTGACCAGCGTCTGCGGGTTGTCAGCCGCGTACTTCGTCCAGGCCTGTTTCTGCGCGTCCGCGCTGTGGCTGGCCAGCGGGTTGGGGTCGTAGGAAGGGGTGGAGACCATGGCCAGGATCTCCCCGGTGCGCGGCCGCAGGGCGACCACCGCGCCGGTGTAGTTCTTGGCCGTCATCGCGTCGAAGGCGGCCTTCTGCACCGACGGGTCGATGGTCAGCACCACGTTCCCGCCGCTGGGGTTGCGGCCGGTGATCAGGTCGGACAGCCGGCGCACGAACAGCCGGTCGTCGGAGCCGTTGAGCACCTCGTCCTGCGCCCGCTCCAGTCCGGCGGAGGCGTAGATGACCGAGTAGTAGCCGGTGACCGAGGAGTAGAGCGGCCCGTTGGCGTAGTGCCGCTGGTAACGCAGCCGGTCGTTGGTCTCGACGCTGGACGCCAGAATCTGCCCGCCCGCGCTGATCTGGCCGCGCTTGCGGGCGTACTCGGCCAGCAGCACCCGCTGGTTGCGCGGGTCCTCCCGGTAGTCCGACGCCTTAATCACCTGCACATATGTGAGGTTCGCCAGCAGCATCAGGATCATTACCATCACCGCGACGGCAATGCGTCTAACGGGGGTGTTCACGTGTTGTCCACCAACTCGGTGTTGGCCTGGGCCAGCGGCGGTTTCGGCGTGGCCGGGCGGGCCGAGGCCGGGTTGCGCGCCGCGTTGGAGATGCGCAGCAGCAGCGCCACGATGGCGTAGTTGGCCACCAGTGCCGAACCGCCGGCGGACAGGAACGGCACGGTCAGCCCGGTCAGCGGGATCAGCCGGGTCACCCCGCCGATGACCAGGAACACCTGCAGCGCCAACCCGAAGGACAGCCCGGTGGCCAGCAGCTTGCCGAAGCTGTCCCGCACCGCCAGCGCGCTGCGCAGGCCCCGGGTGACCAGCACCAGGTAGATCACCAGCATGGCGGCCATGCCGATCAGGCCCAGCTCCTCGCCGATGGACGAGACGATGAAGTCGCTCCAGGCCAGCGGGACCAGCTCCGGCCGCCCCGCGCCCAGGCCGGTGCCGCCGACCCCGCCGGTGCCCAGCCCGAACAGCGCCTGGCCCAGCTGGTAGCCGGCGCCGTCGAAGTCGGCGAACGGGTCCAGCCAGACCTCGATCCGCGACCGTACGTGGCCGAACAGCTGGTAGCCCAGGAACGCCGCCAGCCCCGACGCCGCCAGCCCGATGACCAGCCAGGACACCCGCTCGGTGGCCGCGTACAGCAGCACCAGCAGGATGCCGAAGTAGAGCAGCGAGCTGCCCAGGTCCTTCTCCAGCGCGAGCACGCCGACCGAGATCAGCCAGGCGGCCAGCAGCGGCCCCAGGTCCCGGGGCCGGGGCAGCTCCATGCCCAGGAAGTTCCGCCCGGCGGTGGTGAACAGCTCCCGTTTGGAGATCAGCAGCGCGGAGAAGAACACCATCAGCAGCACCTTGGCGAACTCGCCGGGCTGGATGGAGAAGATGCTCAGCCGCAGCCAGATCTTCGCGCCGTTCACCTCGGAGATGCTGGCCGGCAGCACGCCGGGCAGCATGATCAGCACCAACCCGGCGAAGCCCATGGTGTAGCCGTAGCGGGACAGCACCCGGTGGTCCTTGACGAACCACAGCACCCCGATGAACAGCAGGATCGCGATCGCCGTCCAGGCCACCTGGCGGCCGGCGAACAGCTGCGGCGCGCCGGTGCCCAGCTGGGTCGCCCGGTCGGCCCGGGCCAGGTCCACCCGGTGGATCATCACCAGGCCCAGGCCGTTGAGCAGCGCGGCGCACGGCAGGATCAGCGGGTCGGCGTGCGGGGCCAGCTTGCGCACCACCAGGTGCGCCACGGTGAGGAGCCCCAGGTAGGCCAGCCCCAGGTAGAGCAGCGTGCGGGTGAGCTCCTGCTCCTGGTTGGCCTCCACCAGGACCAGAGCCCCGGTGGTCAGTACCGCCGCGAACGCCAGCAGCACCAGCTCGATCGATCGTCCGGCGGCTGGCGCGGACACGCTGGGGACAGACATCAGTAACCCCCGCGGGCGCCGAACTGGGCGCCCGCTCGGCATGCGCGTTCCACGCTGTGTCCCCCGCGGGCGCCGAACTGGGCGCCCGCTCGGCATGCGCGTTCCACGCGCATCTAGCCGGCCGGGCGGCAGGTCTTGCCCGGCTCCAGCCGCTGCGGCGAGAGTTCCGTGTCCTCCGCCGACGGGTCGGTGCCCGCCGCTCCGTCGGCGGTCGGCTGACCGTTCGGCCCCGGGTTGGCGGCGTTCGGGTTGTTCGGGTTCGGGCGCTGCCCGGTGGCGGCGCCGTTCGCCGCGCTGTTGTTCGGGCCGGCGTTGGGAGCGGCGCTCGGGCCGGCGCCGGTGGAGGGCGCCCCCGCGCTCGGTGCGCCGCCGATCGGGCCGGGCGGGTCGTTCGGGTTGCCCGGGTTGTTGTTGAGCACCGGCTCCGGCGGGCACACCGGGAGGACCTCGTCGCTGCGCAGCCGGCGCACCGTGGCCCGTGCGCCGTCGATGCCCTCGCCGGAGATGATCCCCTCCTGCACGGCGCTGCGCGCGGACTCGTTCAGGTCGGACAGCCGCAGCTCGGTGCACCCGGCCTGGCGCTGCGGGCAGGAACCCTCCGCGACCCGCTGCAGCTTCAGCCCGAGCACGCTGCCGCGTACCCCCTGGAAGATCACCAAGCGGTCGTCGTCCGCGCCGACGTAGTACTGCTGCATCACCCACAGCCGGGCCAGCACCGCACCGCCGACCAGCAGTATCAGCGCGACCAGCACGCTGAGGCCGACCTTCGCCGCGCGCCCCTTGCCCTGCGTAACCGGGATCGGCTGGGTCGGCTCGATCCGCCGGGGGGCGACCTTGGGCAGGGTGGTCACGGCGGCCCGTGCGGCGGCCGAGTCGGGTGGGGTGTTGTTCGCCTCGCTGCCGTCCCCGGCGGCGCCGCCCACGATGGGCGCGTCCTCGCCGAAGTCGATGTCCACCACGTCCGCCACGATCACCGTGACGTTGTCCGGGCCGCCGCCGCGCAGGGCCAGCTCGATCAGCCGGTCGGCGCACAGCCTCGGGTCCGGGATGGCGGCCAGCGTCTCGTGCAGCGTCTCGTGGCTGACCACGCCGGACAGGCCGTCCGAACAGAGCAGGTAGCGGTCGGCGGCGCGCGCCTCGCGCACGGTCAGCGAGGGGTCCAGGTCGTGGCCGGTGATCGCGCGCAGCAGCAGCGAGCGCTGCGGGTGGGTGTGGATCTCGTCCTCGGTGATCCGGCCCTCGTCCACCAGCGACTGGACGAACGTGTCGTCCTTGGTGATCTGGGTGAGCCCGCTGTCGCGCAGCAGGTAGGCGCGCGAGTCGCCGATGTGCACCATGCCCAGCCGGCTGCCGGCGAACAGGATGGCGGTGAGCGTGGTGCCCATGCCTTCGAGGTCGGGCTGCTCGGTGATCAGGCTGGTGATGGCGGCGTTGCCCTCTTCGGTGGCCGCGTGCAGCTCGGCCAGCAGGTCGTCGCCGGGCTCGTCGTCGTCCAGCGGGACCAGCGCGGAGATGACCGCCTTGGAGGCCTCTTCGCCGGCGGCGTGGCCACCCATGCCGTCGGCGAGCGCGAGCAGGCGAGGGCCCGCGTACACGGAGTCCTGGTTGTTCTGACGAACCAGGCCCCGGTCGCTCCTCGCGGCGTAGCGAAGCACAAGGGTCATGAACGCAGCTCGATCACGGTCTTGCCGATACGGATCGGGACGCCGAGCGGCACCCGAGTTGGTCCGCTGACCTTAGCTCGGTCCAGATAGGTCCCGTTGGTCGACCCGAGATCCTCCACGTACCACTCCTCCCCCTGTAGCGACAACCTGGCATGCCGCGTGGAGGCGTAGTCATCGTCCAACACCAGGGTCGAGTCGTCCGCGCGCCCGAGCATGATCGGCCTGGAGTCTAAAGACACGCGTGTACCGGCCAGCGCGCCGTGGGTCACAACCAGCTGGCGAGCGGTGCGACCCCGGCCTGACCGGGTCTTTCCCCGGCGCGCGGACCCCAGGGGACGCATGCCGGACGCGGCGTACAGATCGGACCGGACCACGCGCAGCGCGACCAACACGAACAACCAGAGCAGGGCCAGGAACCCCGCCCTGGTCAGCTGCAGCACCAGTTCCGGCACCTGCTGCGCACTCCATTTCCGACGTGTCTCCCGCATGCGCCGGACTGGGCGCACGCTCGGCGAGCGCGTTTCCGCGCCGCACCCGCCCGGGAGAAGCGCTCCCGAGCGGCGAGACTTTCGGAAAGGCTATCCCGCGGCCCGGTAGACCAGCGTGGAGTGTCCGATCCGGATCACGTCTCCGTCGCTGAGTTGCCAGGTCTGAACCGGGTTGCCGTTGACCGTGGTGCCGTTGGTGGAGCCGAGGTCGGACAGCGTGGCGTTGTGCCCGTCCCAGTTGATCTCCAGGTGCCGCCGGGAGACCCCGGTGTCCGGCAGCCGGAAGTCCGACTCCTGGCCCCGGCCGATGACCGTGGTGCCACCGTGCAGCTCGAAGCTGCGGTTGGACCCGTCGTCGATGGTCAGCGTGGCCGCGCCGCCGTAGCCACCCTGGGCGTAGCCGCCCTGCTGGTAGCCCTGCTGGTCGTAGTAGCCCTGCTGGTAGCCCTGCTGACCGTAGCCCTGCTGGTCGTAACCCTGCTGGGCGTAGCCCTGCTGGTCATAACCCTGCTGGTAGCCCTGCTGGTCATAGCCTTGCTGGGCGTAGCCCTGCTGGTCATAACCCTGCTGGTAGCCCTGCTGGTCATAGCCTTGCTGGCCGTAGCCCTGCTGGTAGCCCTGCTGGTCGTATCCCTGCTGGCCGTAGCCCTGCTGCTGGTCATAGCCCTGCTGGTAACCCTGCTGGCCGTAACCCTGCTGCTGGTCATAACCCTGCTGGTCGTAGCCCTGCTGGCCGCCGTAGCGGGGGTCGTAGTCGGCCTGGTACCCGGCCGGCTGCTGCTGTTCGTATCCGCGCTCCGAACCGCGGTTGCTTCCCGGCTCGGCGTAGGTTTGCTGGCCATAACCGCGCGGAGCGCGATCGTAGCCGTTCTCCTCGGGGTGACCTGGTGGCTGGCTCATCGGTGGTTCCTTTGCGTTGCGTTGTCTCGGCGTGGCTCTCGATACATCGGGATCCACGGCCGAGCTGGTACGGAACTGACCCGTGTGCAGCGCCTCGGAGCGCTCCAGAGAGACTACGACGTCGCCGTAGGTGTCCCATCCCTGGTCGGCCACCAGCCTCAACACGCCATCCGTGAGTGACTGTGTGACTTTCCGCGCATCCCCCGCCATCTGGTCATGGTCAGTCGGACTGAGCAGCACCGCATAGCGGTTCGGGGCGAGCTGCCGGCCACCGGCCAGCGGGCGTACGGAGACCTCGGCTTCCCGGGCGATCGCTTGGGCCACTTCCTCGGCGACGACATGTCCGCCGAAAACCCTCGCGAAGGCATCACCCACGAAGCCCTCCAACCGGCGCTCGAAGCGCGCAGCGCGGCCCACCCAGTACTCCTCTTCTTTCCTCTCGGTCTCCGACCCGATGAAGGGCCGCTTGCTCTCGGTTCCCGACCACGGTTCGGTCGGCGTGTTCTCCCGTGCCCTCGATCGTATCTGTGCTAGCGACTCCGGTCAGTTCCCTCACCGGTGTTGGTATCGGTTGGTAGCCGAACGACGCCTAAACGAGCCGAACGGAGGCCCCCCGAAACCAGCTGTTTGCCTCGTGCTAGTCTTTGATCAACGCCCGGGCGAGTGGCGGAATGGCAGACGCGCACGGTTCAGGTCCGTGTGTCCGTAAGGACGTGAGGGTTCAACTCCCTCCTCGCCCACTCGACGCCGTGTTGTGTGCTCGCGGAGAGCGCTCGCCACGGCGTCTCGTCATTTCTGCGGGGGTCCAACCCCCGCGCCCCGGCCCGGAGGGGCTGCGCCCCCCGGGACCCCCCATCCGCTGGGCGCGTTGTGTTCCGCCGGGCACGTTCCACCGCTGGGCCGTTGCGTTCGCTGGGCGCGTTGCGTCCGCCAGGCGCGTTGCATCCGCCGGGCGCGTTGCGTTCGCCGGGCACGTTGCATCCGCCGGGCGCGTTGCGTTCGCCGGGCACGTTGCGTCCGCCGGGCACGTTGGATCCGCCAGGCGCGTTGCGTTCGCCAGGCGCGTTGCGTTCGCCGGGCAAGTTGGGCTCGCCGGGGGTGCTGCGTTTGCACACACCCTTTGGGGCTCGCACACACCGGTTGGCGCTGGCACACGCTCTGTAGCCCGTGTGCCAGCGCCGAAGAGTGTGTGCGGGCCGGGTTGCCGGGCCGGGCCGGGTTGCCGGGCCGGGCCAGGCCGGGTTGGTGGGCCGGGGGAGGCGGCGGGGCGCGGGACGGGAGGGGCGCGGCGGGGGTGCGGGAGACCGGCTGACCGCGGCCGTCCAAGCGCGTTCTGGAACGGCACCGCTCCGGACGGGACGTGTCTCGGGGACCGCGCGAGCTTGGAGAGGTATCGATCGCGGGAGGGCTCAGAGGCTAATCGGCGTTCACTTGTTGCGACGGTTGGGTCGTTCGGGGCGGTTGGGTCGGGCGACGAATGAGCCGTCGGGCGGATGACCGGGCCCGGGGTGGCGACCGGAGCGCGAGATCGACGGGCGTCGGCCGCCCAGCGGGACCGAACCCACCTCTTGTCGATCTCGTGGGGCTCAGGAACGGGAACGAGGATTAGCCGGCTGAGGGGGCTGTTCCGGGTGGGGTTTACCTCGCGGGGAATGGACAGGTGCGCACCGGCGGGGCAGGGTTCCGGGGCGTGACGGACGACTTGATGCGACTGGTTTCGGAAGCGATGCCGCTGGTGGCCACGCTGGGTATTCGGCCGAAGGTGATCGCGGCCGACGAGACGGTGCTCACCATGGAATGGCGGCCCGAGGTTTGCACCACCGCCGGGATCATGCACGGCGGCGCGTTGATGGCGCTGGCCGACACGGCCGGCGCGGCGTGCGCGTTCGCCCGGCTGGTGGAGTCCGCGCCGGGCGCCGGGACCAGCACGATCGAGTCGAACACGCACTTCTTCGCCGCCGTGCGCGGCGGCACGGTCACCGCGACCTCCCGGCCGCTGCACTCCGGGCGCTCGACGATCGTGGTGCAGACCGACCTGCGCGACGACTCCGGCCGGCTGGTCGCCCAGACCACCCAGACCCAGGCCGTGCTCGCCCCGAGGTAATCCCGGGAGTCAGGGCGACTCGAGCAGCGCGGGCGAGTCCGGGTGGTCGGTGAGGATCGTCACGTCGGCGCCCTCGGCGCGCCGCTCGCCTGCATACCGGATGTATGCAGGCAGTGTCCAGTGTTCCTCGGCGGGCAGCCGGCGGGCCAGCGCGGCGGCCGACATGCGCAGGTGCACGGTCAGCTCGGCCGGCAGCCCCCGGCCGAGCAGCAGCGCGCCGGACACCAACACGACGCCGCCGTCCCCCAGGCTGACCCGTTCGTCCCGGTAGGCGCGGTCGGTGGCCACGTCCCACAGCCGCGGTAGCACCTGGCCGTTGCCGGCCAGCACCTCCCGGCGCAGCGCCCCCTCGTCCAGCCACCGGTCCAGGAACTCGTCCGGGTCCCGCCGGCCGAACTCCAGACGCACGGACGCGGGGCGCAGGAAGTCGCCCGCCGCCACCGCCAGCGCGGGCCGGCCGCGTCGGCGCAGCTCCACGGCCAGCGACTCGGCGAGCGACCCCGGCCGGGCCGGCGGCGGGCCGTCCAGCAGCACCCGGCAGCTCCGGTCGGGGAAGTCCCGCACAATCCGGCCGGCCAGCTCGTCGACCAGCACCTCCCAGCGGGTGGGCCGTACCCGCATCAGCGCCCGTCCCGGTAGGCCTCGCCGCGCGGGGACAGCCGGTAGCCGACCTCCAGGCTCAGCGTCAGGCCCAGGTTCTTCAGCTTCCGCACGTCGATCTTGAACGGGTCGCGCTCCCGGCCGAGCAGCGCGGCCAGGTCGCCGGCCCGGGTGCCGGGGTGCGCGGCGATCACGTCCAGGGTGGCGGCGGTCCACGGGCCGTGCGTGCTGGCCCCGTCCAGCCGGGCCAGCCGCCGGTCCAGCTCGGTGCGCTGCTCGGCGGTCAGCGCACCGTCCCCGGCCAGCGCGTCCCGGGGGTCCGCGCCCAGGTAGTGGAAGCGGACCCGGTACCAGCGCCGGTCCGCCTCGCCCTCCCGCTTCCGCAGGTCGGCCAGCAGGTCCTCCCGGGTCGGGAAACCCGCACCGGTCGCGTCCGCCTCTGTGATCGCCGCCGGGTCGGCCTCGGCCACCTCGGTGATCTCGATCATGCCGCCGGCCACCCGGTGCCGCCGGCCGGCCACGGCCCGCGGAGCTGTCCACAGGCGGTAGGTGAGCGTGACCGAACCATCCACAATGCCCGGCCAGAAGATCTGTGGGAACAACACGCGCCGTAGGGTCGCCAGCTGTGACCGAGACCGTCAAGTACCAACTGGACGAGCACGTGGCCACGATCACCTACAACCGGCCGGAGCGGCTCAACGCGATCGACGGCCGGATGCGCCGCGAGCTGAACGACGCGTTCGCCCGGTTCCGGGACGAGGAGGACGCCTGGGTGGCGATCGTCACCGGCGCCGGGCGGGCGTTCTGCGCCGGCGCGGACCTGCGCGGTGAAGGCAACCCGGCCGGTGACTTCCCCGGCACGTTCTGGGAACGGCCGACGGTGAACTCCTTCGAGAGCGGCTGGGAGATCTTCAAGCCGGTGATCGCGGCGGTCAACGGCTACTGCCTGGGCTATGGGCTGACCCTGGTGAGCTGGTGCGACTTCGTGATCGCCAGCGAGCGGGCCGAGTTCGGCATGCCCGAGGTGCGGATCGGCGTGCCCACGATCGTCGGCGCGATCCGGCTGCCTCGACGGCTGAACTGGCAGTACGCGATGGAGATGCTGCTCACCGGCGAGCGGATCTCCGCCCAGCGGGCGCACGAGATCGGCCTGGCCGGCTGGGTGGTGCCGCACGACTCGCTGCTGGACGAAGCCCGGGCGCTGGCCGCCCGGCTGGTGCGCGGCGCGCCGCTGGCCGCCCGGGCGATCAAGGAGGTGGCGGTGCGCACGGCCGATCTGCCGATGACCGACGCCATCCGGTTCGGCGAGACCATGCGCCGGGTGGCCGCCGCCACCGAGGACGCCGCCGAGGGCGGGGCCGCCGCCCGGGAACGCCGCGAGCCGCGCTGGAAGGGCCGCTGACCGGGGCACGCTGACGGGACAGCCGAAACCCAGTTGACCTTAACCGGGGTTGACGTCGTCAAATGATGTTCGTGAAGACCGAAACCAGGCGCGAGCTGCCCCGGGCGCTGCGGCCGTTCCGGCACCGGGACTACCGGCTGCTGGTCGGCTCGCTGGCGCTGTCGCTGTGCGCCAGCGGGCTGTGGCTGGTCGCGGTGGCGTGGCAGGTCATCGCGCTGGGCGGTGGTCCGGCGCAGCTGTCCGTGGTGGCCACGGCGTTCAGCGCCGGACTGGTGCTGGCCGTGCTGCTCGGCGGGGTGGCCGCCGACCGCCTGCCGCACCACATCCTGCTGCGTGGCGTCGAGGTGGCCAGGGTGATCTGCGCCACAGTGGCCGGCACGCTGGCGGTCACCGGCCTGTTGCAGCTGTGGCAGCTGGCGGTGATCGGCTTCCTGCTCGGCACCGCCGAGGCGTTCTTCTTCCCGGCCTACTCGGCGCTGCTGCCGACCCTGTTGCCCGCCGACGAGCTGCTCGCCGCGAACGGCGTCGAGGGCAGCCTGCGACCGACCGCGCAGACCGCGATCGGGCCGGCGCTGGCCGGCGTGGTGGTGGGGCTGTACGCGCCGGGCGTGGCGTTCCTGCTGGCCGCCGGGATCTACCTGGTCGCGCTGTTCGCCCTGCTGGCCATGCGGCCGGTCACCGCGCTCCCGAGCGCCGAGGAGCGGCGATCGGTGCTGCACGACCTCGGCGAGGGGTTCCGTTACCTGTTCCAGACCGGCTGGCTGTTCGCCACGCTGGCTTTCGCGTTCCTGTACGTGCTGGTGGTGGTCGGGCCGATCGAGGTGCTGCTGCCGTTCGCGGTGCGCGACCAGACCGGGCACGGCGCCGGTGGCTACGCTACGGTGCTCGGCGCGTTCGGCATCGGCGGGGCGGTGGGCTCGCTGCTGGTGTCCAACTGGCGGCTGCCCCGCCGCTACCTGACCTGGATGCTGCTCTGCTGGGGCCTCGGGGCCGTGCCTCTGGCGATCATCGGGCTGACCGGGTGGCTGTGGGTGATGGTGGCGGCGACCTTCGTGGTCGGGTTCACCAGTGCGGTGGCGATGGTCATCTGGGGCACGCTGTTGCAGCGGCGGGTGCCGGCCCGCCTGCTCGGCCGGGTCTCCAGCCTGGACTTTTTCGTGTCGCTGGCGCTGATGCCGGTCTCCATGGCCATCGCCGGCCCCATCGGCGAGTGGCTCGGAGTCCCCCTCACCTTCATCATCGCCGGCCTGGTCCCCGTCCCCCTGGCCCTGGCCGCCATAGCCTTCTGGCGCCTCCCCAAGGACGAGCTCGCCCACCCCCTCGACACCACGCCCCGCGAGTCGGCCTCCCAGGACCCTGAGTCGACGCTCTCAGCCCACCGAAACGCCGACTCGCGGGAGCCCGAGAGGCACTAGCGTTCCAGGCATGTCAGCGCTGACCGAACCACCGTTCCGGGCCGACCACGTCGGCAGCCTGCTCCGCCCGCCTGGCCTGCTCGCCGCCCGGGCCGCACACGCGAGCGGGCAGATCTCCGCCGACGAGCTGCGCGAACGCGAGGACGAGGCGATCACCGAGGTGGTGGCGAAGCAGGAGCGGCTGGGCCTGCGCGCGGCCACCGACGGGGAGTTCCGGCGCACCTCCTGGCACATGGACTTCATCTACCAGCTCGGCGGCATCGAGCGCACCGACGAGCAGATCCAGGTGCGCATGCGCAACGCCGAGGGGGAGACCGCGTTCACCTCGGCCGGGCTGGCGGTGCGCTCGCCGGTGCGGCTGGCCCACACCATCTTCGGCGACGACTTCCGCTTCCTCGCCGGGCGGACCACCACGGCGGTGCCGAAGCTGACCGTGCCGTCGCCGAGCATGGTGCACTACCGGGGCGGGACCGCCGCGATCGATCGAACGGTGTACCCGAGCGTCGAACAGTTCTGGTCCGACCTGGCCGCCGCGTACGCCGACGAGGTGCGCGCGCTGGGCGAGCTGGGCTGCCGGTACCTGCAGTTCGACGACACCAGCCTGGCCTACCTGAACGATCCCGCGCAGCGCGCCGCGCAGACCGCCAAGGGCGAGGACGCCGAACACCAGCACCTGCGCTACATTCAGACGATCAACGCGGCACTGGCCGGCCGCCCGGCCGGCATGCGGGTGACCACGCACATGTGCCGGGGCAACTACCGCTCCGCCTGGGCCGCCGAGGGCGGTTACGACTTCGTGGCCGAGGCGCTGTTCGGCGAGCTGGCCGTGGACGGGTTCTTCTGCGAGTTCGACGACGAGCGGTCCGGCGGCTTCGCCCCGCTGCGGTTCGTGCCGCCGGGCAAGCGGGTGGTGCTCGGCCTGGTCACCACCAAGCGCGGCCAGCTGGAGTCCAAGGACCAGCTGAAACGCCGGGTGGACGAGGCGGCGCGCTACCTGCCCCTGGACCAGCTGTGCCTTTCCCCGCAGTGCGGGTTCTCCTCCACCGTCGAGGGCAACGCACTCACCGAGGAGGAGCAGGCGGCCAAGCTGCGGCTGGTGGTGGAGACCGCCGAGGAGATCTGGGGCTGAGCCGGGTCACCAGCGCGGGTTGCGACAACGCGCGCCGGAGCCGGCCAGCTCCACCTGAACGGTCACGTGCTCGAGCCCGAACCGCTCGGCCAGCAGCGTCTGCGCCCGGTTGAGCACCGAGGTCGGGTCGGCGTCCGGCGCGGCGGTGAGGTGCGCCGAGGCGACCTCCATGCCGGAGGTGAGCGTCCACAGGTGCACGTCGTGCGCCTCCCGGACGCCGTCCAGCGAGGTCAGCGCCTCGGTGACCACTACGGGGTCGAGGTGGCCGGGCGTGCTCTGCACCAGGATGCGCAGCGCCTGCAGGCCCAGCTTGACGGTGCGCGGCAGGATGAACAGGCCGACCCCGATCGCCACCACCGGGTCCACCCAGTGCCAGCCGAAGGCCAGCATCAGCACCGCGCCGACGATCACGCCCAGCGAGCCGACGGTGTCCGAGAGCACTTCCAGGTAGGCGCCGCGCACGTTCAGGCTCTCCTTGGCGCCGGCGCGCAGCGCGAAGAAGGAAACCAGGTTGGCGGCCAGCCCGGCGGCGGCGGTCAGCAGCACCGGAAGGCCGGCCACCTCCGGCGGGTTGGCGAACCGCTGCACCGCCTCGACCAGCACGTAACCCGCCACGCCCACCAGCAGCACGGCGTTGCCCAGCGCGGCGAGCACCTCCGCCCGGTAGAGCCCGAAGGTGTGCCGGGTGTTGGCCTTGCGGCGGTTGACCAGGAGCACCGTGGCCAGCGCCATGCCCACGCCGATCACGTCGGTGACCATGTGCGCGGCGTCGGAGAGCAGCGCCAGCGAGCCGGTGATCAGCCCGACCACCACCTCCAGCGCCGCGAACAGCGCCAGTACCCCGAAGGACAGCGCGAGCGGGCGGAGGTACCGGCCGGAGGCGCTGGTCACCCCGTGCCCATGTCCGTGTCCCATCCGCACCTCCCTTCACACCGAACCAAGGTTGCCCTAATAAACATATAGCGAACTACGCATATGTCTCAAGACCATGCCCCCTCTCCGGTGAGGGATCACACAAATTCTGCTCGCCCACCCACTCGGTCATTTCAGCGGCCTCATCTGTCACTCGCCGCACTCGCGACCGGACCGTCCGGCGTCTGGTCGGAACGCCGGACGGTCCGGTCGGGCGGGCCGGTTCGGCCGAGGTTCAGCTGTCCCGGCCGACCCGCAGCGCGACCACCGCGCCGGCTCCGACCAGCAGCACGCCGCCGAGGATCCACGGCCAGGCCGGGATGCCCCCGGAGCCCGCCTGGTCGTCCGACGCGGCCGGCGCCTCTCCGCTCGCACCCGGCGCCTGATCAGCGGAAACACCCTGCCCGGGGCCCGCCTGGGTGAGCGTGAAGGAGATCGCGCCGCTCACCGGGTGGCCGTCGTCGGACACGATCCGATACCCCACCCGGTACTGCCCGGCCGGCCCCAGTGGGCGCACCGCCACCTGCACCGAGTTGCCGGACACCTGCGCCGGCGCCGCCTCGAAGTGCTTGCCGTCCGGGCCGACCACGGTCACCGTGCTGAACGACTCCTTCACCGGCAGGTCGAAGCGCAGCGTCAACTGGCTCGGCCCGGTGGCCAGCTGGGCGCCGTCCGGCGGGTCGCTACTCACCAGCACGTTGTGCGCGAGCGCGGCACCCGCGCCGCCCACAAGCAGCGCCGCGATGCCGAGCAGGCCGAGCAGCGGGCCGGCAATACGGCGGCCGAACCCCCGCATCAGCCCTGGCTCCGGCGGATGCGCAGGACCGCGCCGACGCCCAGCCCGAGTCCGAGCGCGCCGAGCACCAGGCCGATACCGCCCAGCCAGCGCGCGGTGTTGTCCACAGCCGCGGCCGTGGAATCCCCGGCGTGCGCGGCGGACGGGTCGGTGGCGCCGTGCGCCCCGTGACCGTGCTCGCCGCCGGTGGACGCGGCCAGCTTGATCGCCGGCGCCGGGTGCTCGGGCTCATCGCCGCCGGCCGGTTGCGGCTGGTCCCAGTTGACCACCTTGCCGTCGTCGTAGGTCTGCGCGGCCGGCAGCACCAGCTGGTCGGCCTTCTCCGGCAGCGGCCCCAACCGGGCGGTGAACTGGGCAAACTCGTCCGGGCCGATCCGGGTGCCCGGCTGCGCCGTCCAGGTGATGGTGCGCACGGCCTCGCTCACGGTGGAGCCGTCCCGCTGCGCCGGCGGGTTGAGCGCCACCTTGGTCACCTTCGCGGTCCACCCGGGGACCGGCACGGTGCGGGCGGACGTGATCGGCTCGTCGGTGGGCACGGTGATCTCCACCTTCACCGTGCCGGCGGTCGGCGACTCGGTGGGCACCTGGAAGACGACGCTCGCGTAGCCGCCCTTCGCCGCGCCCTCCGCGTTGGCCGTGACGTGCGCGAACGCCACGCCGTTCGGGATCAGGGCGAGCGCGGCGGCACCGGTGAGCACGAGCGCCGCGCGTCTGATTTTGGGCATCACTGATCGGTTCCTGTCTGGGTTGAAAAGTTTCGGGGGTGAGATGGGTTCAGTGACCCCGGGCGGGCGGACCGCGCCGCCGGTGCCGCCGGAAAGCCGCGTCCCGCAACCGGGTGTGCGGCGGGCCGGCCCGAACGACCAGCGCCCCGACCGGGCCGTCGGCGCACGTTGCCGACCAGGTCAACGGGATCGGCCGGACCCGGGCGAGCAACCAGCGCAGCGCGCCCGCCACGGCGCCGGCCCCGGACTCCGCGCCGGCCATCACCAGCGCGGTGAGCGTGGTGACCAGTGCGTGCGCACCGGCCATCAGCACCGGGTCGAACGGCGAGGCGTGGTGGTGGGTACCGAGCAGCTGCAGCAACCCGTGCAGGCCCAACTGCGCGCCGGCCAGGGTGACCAGGATGGCCAGCGGTCCGCGATGCCGGCGCGCGACGGCGATGAGCAACCCGGTCAGCGGCGCGGCCAGCACCAGCAGCAGACCGAGGTCGGGCAGCGCGCCGCCCGCGCCAGCGTGCCCGAACACGGACAGCGGCACACACAGCGCGGCCGCCAACACCCCGCGAGCCGTTCCATGATCGTGCGGCAGCGGGCGTGCCGGGGCGGTCCCGCCACTCGGCTCCACCCGAGGCGAGCTGATACTCGTCAGCTGCCGCACGCGGAAACCTTAGTTCACGGGTGGTGAATTAACACCAAGTAGGTCAAGTAGGGCCGGCTCGATGCGGTCCAGCTCACCGGCCACGGCCCGATGGGCCGCGCGACGGCGTTCGGTCGGCATGAACTCGGCGGCCCGCACGGCGGCGGACAGGTCGATCAGCCGCGCCTCGGTGGTGCGCACGAACTCGTTCGCCCGCCCGGTCGCCCGCAGCTCGATCAGCGAACCGGCCAGCGCGGCGATCCTGGCGTGCAGCCCGGCGCCCTTGCCGGAGAACCGGTTCAGGTCCCCCGGCGCCACGCCGAGGCGGCGCGCCCGCCGCTCGTCCCACAGCCCCCGGGCCAGTCCGGCGGCCCGGAAAGCCACCGGGAGCAACGCGGGTGCCAACACCTTGCCCACCGCGATCGCCCGTTTGGCATTACCCGGGGTGAAGACCTGCCGGTTTCCGCCCTCGCCCTTGCGCCGCAACATGCCGTCACCCTAGCCGCGGCATCCGCGAACGTTGCCGGCGTGTGCCAGGTCCGACCCCATGCACCGAAACCCGCGACACAGGGTGTTCGGAGCACCGACACAGGGTGTCGAAATCCGCGACACGGGGCGCGGAGGCCCGCGACACGGGGTGCGGAGGCCCGCGACACGGGGAGTGGGGCCGGCTCGCGGGGGTGGGGTGGGAGCGTCGGGACGTAGGGTTGGGGGGTGACCGTTCTTGTTCTGGCGCGGCATGGGGAAACCGTTTGGGCCGAGGGGAACCGGTATGCGGGGGGCTCGGACGTTGAGCTCACACCCAACGGCGAGGCGCAGGCGCGGCAGCTCGCCGAGTGGGCGCGTACCGCCGAGCTGACCGGTATCTGGAGCTCCGACCTGCAGCGCGCCCGGCTCACCGCCGAGGCCTGCGCCGAGGTGACCGGGCTGCCGGTGAAGGTGGACGCCCGGCTGCGCGAGCTGGACTTCGGCCGGGGCGAGGGGCTCACCCCGGAGGAGATGGCCGCCGCGTTCCCGGACGCGCTGGACGCGTTCCACCGGGACCCGGTGGCGAACCCGCTGCCCGGCGGGGAGGACCCGGTGGGCGCACTGGAGCGGTTCACGCAGAGCCTGGACGACATCGCCGAGGCCGACCCGGACGGCCGGGTGCTGGTGGTCGCCCACGGCACGGTGATCAGGCTGCGGCTGTGCCGGCTGCTCGGCGCGCCGCCCCGGGAGTACCGCCGGCTGTTCCCCTCGATGATCAACTGCGCGCGCACCGAGATCACCTCGGCCGGGCAGCTGCTCAACTTCAACGTCCCCGCAACCTCAAGCTGAGCAATTTCCGGTAAACCCTGGCACGCGCTCGCTAGCGAGTGCACCATAGAGCCATTGCGCGTGCCGGAATGATCTGCAACACTCGCCACTCTTGTAACACCAGACCCGAGGGAATTCAGGGGTTCTCTCGGTACTGGCCCCTCACAAGAGAATGCGCAAAGGCGCTCGTGAGTGGCGAGACGGCCGATTGCTCGCCACTCACGAGTCGCCGCGCTAGAGGTCCCCGCCCTCGTCGACCAGCCGGGCCACCTCACGCTGGATCATCCCCAACCGGGCCTCCTTGACCAGCGGAATCTCCCGACGCCGCCGTCGCACCTGGCCCAGGTCGACCTCGGCCGTCACCACCTGCTCGGCCAGCAGCGGAGCCTCGGCGAGCACGTCGCCCCACGGGTCGATGATGTGCGAGCCGCCCCAGAACCGCAGGCCGCTCTCGTCCCCGACCCGGTTCACGAATACCACGTACAACTGGAACATGCGCCCGTAGAACCGCGTTATCCCATGCCAGTAGCTGGTGGAGTCGTAACGATCAGGAAAGTTCGACTGCGCGGACGCGGTGGGCACCAGCAGCACGCGCGCGCCGTCCTGGGTGGCGATGAACGCCAGCGGCGGCTGCCAGGCGTCGTTGCAGATCATCGTGGCCATCCGCCCGTGCGGGGTGTCGTAGGCGCGCAGCGACGGCCCGGGGGTGAAGTACTTGCGCTCCTCGAAGCCCGCGTACGTGGGCAGGTAAAGCTTCCGGTGCAGGTGGAGCAACGAACCGTCCACGTAGTGGCCCGCGCTGTTGTAGGTGTGGATGCCCCGCCCGGCCTCCACGAAGCCGAGCAGCACGCCGGCCCGGCCGGCCCGCTTGGACAGCGCGATCAGGCGCGAGTCCTCCGGCTCCATGGACAGGTCGGCGTCCACCTCGCCCACCGTGTAGCCGCTGATGTGCAGCTCCGGGAAGACGATCAGGTCGGTGTCCTGCTCCAGCGCCTCGTCGATCACCCGCTCGGCGGTCGCCAGGTTGGCTTCCAGGTCGCCGAGCCGCACGTCCACTTGGGCCAGGGTGATGCGCACGCTACCTCCGTACCCCTTCCGCTCCGACCGGCAAACCGAACGCGTCGGCCAGGAACCCGTCCAGCAGCTCGACCACCCCGCGGAACGTGGGGTCGTCGTCGAACATCCACTCGGTGTGGCCCCGGCCGGGCAGCAGCTCCAGCCGCTTGGGCTCGCCGGCCCGCCGGTAGAGCGCCTGCGCCTCCACCGGCTGGTGCAGCTCATTCTCCGCCCCGTGCACGATCAGCAGCGGGCGGGGCGCGATCCGGTGCACCACCCGCTCCGGCGCGAACCGGAGCAGCGCCTCGGCCGACTCCAGGGTCACCCCGGTGCCGAACCCGGGCGCCTTGTACAGCTCGCGGCCGACGTAGCCGTCGGTGCGGCCGTCCCGGTTGAGCCGGATGATGTCCCACGGCGCGGTGATCTCCGAACGGCCGTGCACCGCGCGCCGGGCCCGGTCCGTCTCGATCCGGCGCAGCAGGCTGGCCCAGGACGTCTGGTCGTGCATCTGCCGGGTGGCGCGGGCGCCGTCCGCCATGCCGTTCAGGCAGGCCACCGCCCGGACCCGGGGGTCGTCGGCCGCCTCGGTCACCACCACCCCGCCGCCCAGTCCCCAGCCGACCAGGGCCAGCCGGGAGTTGTCCACAACCTCGACGGTGGCCAACCGGTCCACCCCCGCCCGCACGTCCTCCACCCACTCCTGTGGCACCAGCCGCCCGCGTTCGCCCTCGGACAGCCCGAAGCCCCGGTAGTCGAACGCCAGCACGGCGTACCCGCGCGGGTTGAGCAGCCGGGCGAACCGTTCCGGGTGGATGATCTTCTGACCCTGGTAGCCGGAGCACACCAGCACCACCGGGAACGGCCCGGTCCCCGAGGCGGGAACGTGCAGGTCCGCGTCCAGCCGCAACCCGCTGGAGAAGAACGGCATGGGCAGCGACGTCACGAGATCCTCCGGTTGGTGGCGTGGGCGGCGAGCGCCCTGGTCAGGCCGTCGGCCGCCGCCCTGACCTCCCGGCCGGCGGCGGCCAGCGCGCGGCCGAGGCGGAACTTCGGCGCCGAGATGTTCAACGCTCCGACGATCTCGCCCCGGTAGTCCCGGACCGGTGCGGCGACCGCCACCAGGCCCGGCTCGAAGTCCTCGTTCACCGTGGCGTAGCCGCGCCGGCGGGCCAGCCGCACCCGGTCCAGCAGCGCGGCCAGCTTCGCGTCCATCTCCGGCTGACCGGCCAGCAGCGAGCGGGTCTGCGCCTCGGTGTGGTCCAGCAGCAGCGCGCCGCCGGCCGAGGTGCAGTGCACCGGGGCGACCCGGCCGACCCACTCCTCGGCCTGGATGGCCTGCTCGGTGCGGGGCGGGCTCTCCGAGAGCACCGTCAGCACCGCGCCGCCGTCCAGCACCGACAGGTGCGCGCACTCGCCCACGTTGGCCACCAGCTGGCGCAGCAGGTGCGGGGCCAGCGACGTGAGGTGCTGCTGCGTCGCACTCACCGCCAGCGTGAACAGCTGCCAGCCCAGCCGGTAGCGCAGCGTGCGCGGATCGCGCACCACGAACCCGGCCTCGGCCAACGTCTTCAGCGTGCGGGAGACCTGGCTCTTCTCCCTGTCGATCAACCGGGCGATCCGGACCACCCCGACCCCGTCCCGTGCGCCCTCGGCCGTGCCGAGCACCTTCAAGATCGCAATCGCGCGGTTGAGGCTGGTGGACGCCTCTCGCGCGGGCACCGACGACCCCGTCATGAGTCGAAATGCTCAGCCGCCACGTGGTCCATCCGCAACCCCGGTTGGCGTATCCGCAACGGCAACAGAAACCGATTGCCCGCAGGTGGTCGAAGTTGCCGAGCATGCACCAGCGGTAGCGCGAACCGCGCCGGCCCGCCAAACTGAGCGTTCCGCCCGCGCAACAACGACGCAAGTACGCAACGACGCAATTACGTACCTACGCAGTAACTCCGCGAGGGGGTGACCGATGGGGTTCGCGGAGTACGTGGCGGGCAACTGGCCGGAACTGCTGGCCGCCACCCTCGAACACGCCGTGCTGGTGCTGGTGTCCCTGGCGCTGGCCACGGCGATCTGCATTCCGCTGGCCGTGGTCACCTACCGCACGGACCTGCCGCGCGGCGTCGTGCTGGCCGCCGCCGGGGTGTTCCTGACCATCCCGTCCTACGCGCTGTTCGGCCTGCTCATCGCCCCGCTCGGGCTGGGCGCGACGCCGGCCGTGGTGGCGCTGACGCTCTACGCGATGCTGCCGATCCTGCGCAACGCCATAGTCGGGCTGCGCAACGTGAACCCGGCGGTCAGCGAGTCCGCCATCGGCATGGGCATGGACGCCAACCTGCGGCTGCGCCGGGTGGACCTGCCGCTGGCCTGGCCGGTGATCGTGACCGGCATGCGGGTGTCGGCGCAGCTGCTGCTGGGCATCGCCGCGATCGCCGCGACGGTCGGCGGCCCCGGGCTCGGCCGGCTGATCCTGACCGGGCTGGACGTGGCCGGCACGCCCTTCGCCATCTACCTCACGCTCGAGGGGATCCTCGGCATCATCGTGCTGGCCCTCCTGTTCGACCTGGCATTTGTCCTGCTCAGCCGCCTGACCACGTCGAGGGGCCTGCGATGACCGAGAACATGATCGAGCTGGACCAGCTGACCAAGCACTACCCGGGCCAGGACCGGCCGGCGGTCACCGAGCTGACCATGAACATCGCGGCCGGCGAGATCGTG
This sequence comes from Actinospineispora eucalypti, assembly GCA_014208095.1. Lineage (GTDB taxonomy): Bacteria > Actinomycetota > Actinomycetes > Mycobacteriales > Pseudonocardiaceae > Pseudonocardia > Pseudonocardia eucalypti. Next base: position 62,339 of record JACHMT010000001.1, read on the forward strand.
GTGTTCGTCGGCCCCTCGGGCTGCGGCAAGACCACCACGATGAAGCTGGTCAACCGGTTGATCGAGCCCAGCTCCGGGCGCATCGTGATGCAGGGCGAGGACGTCACCTCGGTGAACCCGGACCAGCTGCGCCGGCGGATCGGCTACGTGATCCAGCAGGGCGGCCTCTTCCCGCACATGACCATCGCGGAGAACATCGCCACCGTGCCCAAGATGCTCGGCTGGGACCGGGGCCGGATCGCGGAGCGGGTGGACCAGCTGCTCACCCTGGTCGGGCTGGACCCGGGCGAGTTCGCCCAGCGCTACCCCAAGCAGCTGTCCGGCGGGCAGCAGCAGCGGGTCGGGGTGGCCCGCGCGCTCGGCGCCGACCCGCCGGTGATGCTGATGGACGAGCCGTTCGGCGCGATCGACCCGGTACAGCGGGAGAACCTGCAGAACGAGTTCCTCAAGCTGCAGGGGGACATCCGCAAGACGATCATCTTCGTTACCCACGACATCGACGAGGCGATCAAGATGGGGGACCGGATCGCCATCCTGAACACCGGCGCGGTGGTCGCCCAGTACGACACCCCGGAGCGCATCCTCTCCGACCCGGCGGACGAGTTCGTCGCCGACTTCGTCGGGCGCGGGGCTTCGATCAGGCGGCTGTCGCTGACCCGGGTCAAGGACGCCGCCGTGCCGCGCTGGCCGGCCGTCGCGGCCAGCACCGACCCGCGCCGGATCCTGGCCATCGCCCGGGAGTCCAAGCAGGGCTGGGCGATCCTGCTGGACGACGCGCGCCGGCCGATCGGCTGGGTGCCGTCCATGGTGGCCAGCACCGACACCACCATGCTCAGCAAGGGCGTGCCGGTGAACGCCGAGATCCGGCCGGAGGACACGCTGTTCGACGCGCTGGACGGGATGCTCTCGTCCAACCGCTCGGCCACCGTGGTGGTCGACGAGGAGGGCCGCTACCGGGGCGTGCTGGACATCGAGACGGTCCGGGGGCTGATCCACTCCGCACCCGAGGCTCCGGCGGCGAACGGCTCGAGCGGGAAATGACCCTGCGCCGCGTCGTCACCCCACTGGTGCTGGCCGCAGTGCTGCTGGTGCTGTGGCTGTACGTGCGCGCCCGCCCGCTGGACGCCATCGAGGCGCGCAGCCTGAACGCCGCCTACCTGGCCAGCCGCACCCTGACCCACCTCGAGCTGACCGTGATCACCGCCGCGATCATCCTGGCCATCGCCATCCCGCTGGGCATCGCGCTGACCCGCCCGGGCGCGCGGGCCGTCGCCGGTCCGGTGCTGGTGGTGGTCAACATCGGCCAGGCCATCCCGTCCTTCGGGCTGCTGGTGCTGTTCGGCGTGTGGCTGGTCACCGTGGGGGTGAGCACCATCGCGGTGACCACCTTCGTGATCTACGGGTTGTTGCCGGTGCTGCGCAACACCATGGTCGGGCTGCACCAGGTGGACCGCGCGGTGGTGGAGGCGGCGCTGGGCATGGGCATGACCCGGCGCTCCACCCTGTTCCGCGTGGAGCTCCCGCTGGCCGTGCCGGTCATCCTGGCCGGCGTACGCACCGCGCTGGTGATCACCGTCGGCACGGTCGCGCTGGCCACCTTCATCGGCGCGGGCGGGCTGGGCGACGTGATCTCCAACGGCATCGCCTCGAACCGGACCCTGGTGCTGGTCACCGGCAGCCTGTTGGTGGCGGTGCTGGCCCTGTTCGTGGACTGGCTGGCCGAACTGGCGGAGAACTACCTGCGCCCCCGAGGGCTCTGAGAGGGGTCGTATGCGCAACGTCACCGCGCTACTGACCGCGTTGCTGCTCGCGCTGGGACTGGCCGGCTGCGGCGCCGCGGTGGAGCACGGGCCGTCGCCCCAGCAGCTGACCGGCGGCTCGATCGCCAAGGACTACCGGCTGGCCGGCGCGAGGTTCACCGTGGGCTCCAAGGAGTTCACCGAGAACGTGCTGCTCGGCAAGATCATCATCTACGCGATGCGCGCGGCCGGCGCCGAGGTGGTCGACCAGACCAAGCTGTCCGGATCGGCCACCGTGCGGGTCGCGCTGCAGACCAGGGCGATCGACATGTACTGGGACTACGCCGGCACCGGCTGGACCCAGTACCTCAAGCACACCGACCTGCTCGGCGAGGCGAACCAGCAGTTCCAGGCCACCGCCGGCGAGGATCTGGCGCGCAACCAGGTGCGCTGGGTCGGCCCGGCCGCGTTCGGCGACGCGTACGCGGTGGCCCGGCGGAGCAACGCCGACGGCGCGCTGGCGGCCGTGCACACGATGTCCGACATGGCCCGGTTCGTCCGGGAGAACCCGGACGAGGGCACCTTCTGCGGCGCATCGGAGTTCATGAACCGCGAGTTCGAGACCATGCAGCGGGTCTACGACGTGCGCTTCGAGCCGGAGAACACCCACGAGAACGCACTGGCGCTGGACTACGTCAACGTGGCCAAGGGCAGCCCCTGCAACTTCGCCGAGGTGACCACCACCGACTCCCGCCTGCGCAGCCTCAACCTGACCGTGCTGCGCGACGACAAGACGTTCACCGCCACCCAGCTGGCCGCGCTGACCATGCGCGAGGAGACCTTCCGCGCGCACCCCGACCTGGGCCGCCTCGGCCAGGCACTGGGCGCCAAGCTCACCGAGCCGGTCATGATCGAGCTGAACGGCCGGGTCGACCTGGAGGGCCAATCCCCCGACCAGGTGGCCGGCGACTTCCTCCGCGCCAACGGCTTCATCGGCTGAGCCGCGCGCCGGGCAGTGCGACGGCAGAGTTCGCGAGAACGTTATGCGTCGCGTAAAATGGCCGCTCGCCGGGTCACGAGGGAACCGTGCGTAACCCCCCGGACGCGCGGGGTCGACGCTCTGCCCGGCAAATTGTCAGGGTGGGACTCTAGGCTGCGGGGTATGACGGTGATTGCGGGTCGGGTGGCGCTGGACGCGTCCGCCGTGGTCCGCTGCCGTCGGCGGGTGCACCTGGACCACGACCCGGACGCGGTCAGCTCGCCGCGCGCCCAGGCCGACCCGGCACTCGAGCAGCGCCGCTCGGACGCCCGGACGCACCGCCGCGAGCTGGGCGAGCGGATGTCCGCCGGGCTTGCCGAGGGCTGGGTGAGCATCCCGGAAGGCAGCCACCGGGAACGCGCGCACGCCACCCGGGAGGCGCTGGAGGCCGGCGCCGCGTACATCTGGAACGCGGTGCTGCCGATGGACGCCGAACGCGGCCGGGTCGGCGACGCCGACCTGCTGGTGCGCGCCGAGGACGGCGGGTACCGGCCGCTGATCGTGGTCCGCCACCGGGTCACCGACCCGGGCTCCGGCGCGCTCACCGGCCCGATCGACCGGCCGCACGGTGAGCTGGCCGCGCCCGACCCGGAACGCCGCGCCCGCTCGCACACCCGCGACCAGCTGCGCCTCGCCCACCTCACCCGGATGCTGGGCGACCTCGGACGGGCCACCGCGCGGGGACCCGCGCTGGGCGGGGTGATCGGGCTGGACGCCGACGTGGTGGTCTGGCACGACCTGTCCGGCCCGAGCTGGCCGGGCGGGCGCAGCACGCTGGACGAGTACGACGCCCGGTTCACCGACCGGCTGGCCGTGGCCGCCGCCGCCGCCGAGCGGCTGGAGGCGCTGGCCCAGCCGTCCCGGATCACCGAGTGCCGGCACTGCCAGTGGTGGCCGACCTGCGAGCCGGTGCTGGCCAACCGGGGGGACATCAGCCTGGTGCTGCGCGGCGAGGACGCCAACGCGCTGCGCGAGGCCGGCATCGCCACCGTCGCCGCGCTGGCCGCCATGGACCCCGCCGCCGAGCCCCCGGTGCCGCTGCACGGCACGCCCTTCCCCGACGCGGTCGCGCTGGCCCGGGCCCACCGCCGCGACCTGTCGCTGGTCCGCCGGGTGGCCGAGGTGAAGGTGCCACGCGCGGACATCGAGCTGGACGTCGACATGGAGAGCTTCGGCGAGTCCGGCGCCTACCTGTGGGGCTGCCTGCTCACCACGCCCGGCGGCGATGAGCTGGCCGACCTGGTCGGCGAGGCTCCCGGGTACCGCGCGTTCGCCACCTGGGAGCCGGTACCCACGGTGGACGAGGCCCGCTCGTTCGCCGAGTTCTGGGGTTGGCTGCGCAACCTGCGCGCGCGGTGCACCGAGCACGGGCTGAGCTTCGCCGCATACTGCTACAACGAGCAGGCGGAGAACCGCTGGCTGTACGCCTCGGCCGACCGGTTCGCCGGCCGCCCCGGCATCCCGCCCCGCGAGGAGATCACCGCCTTCGTCGAGTCGGACTCGTGGGTGGACCTGTTCGCCGTGGTCAGCGAGTGGTTCCTGTGCGCGCACGGCAAGGGCCTCAAGCGGGTGGCCCCGGTCGCCGGGTTCCGCTGGCGCGACCCGGAGGCCGGGGGCGAGAACTCCATGCGCTGGTACCGCGCGGCGGTCGGCATGGACGGCGACGCGCCCGACCCGGCCCAGCGGCAACGCCTGCTGCACTACAACGCCGACGACGTGCACGCCACGCAGACCCTGCGCGCCTGGCTCTGCTCCCCGGCACTCGCCGAGGTGCCGTTGGCCAGCGAACTGTAATACGCCTCGGGCTGTGATCTGGGCTACCAACGCGTAGCCTGGCGTCCCATGGGCTGGTTTCGGCGTGAGAAGACGCGAATGGTCGACGCAGACCGGGCGCTCCCCGGGCGGGCCGAACCCCTCCAGGTGCCGTGTCGGCACTACGTCAACGGGCACCGGATGAAGCCCCCGTTCAGCGATCACGACGAGGGACTGGTCAGCCTGGTCGTCGGGATGGGCTGCTTCTGGGGCGCGGAAAGACGGTTCTGGCAGGCGGAGGGCATCTACTCCACCGCCGTCGGCTACGCCGGGGGCTACACCCCCAACCCCAGCTACGAAGAGGTGTGCTCCGGCCTGACCGGCCACACCGAAGTGGTCCGGGTGGTCTTCGACCCCGCCGAGATCACCCTCGACGACGTGCTCAAGCTGTTCTGGGAAGGCCACGACCCGACGCAGGGCATGCGCCAGGGCAACGACGTCGGCACCCAGTACCGCTCGGCCATCTACTACACCGACGAGGCGCAACGCAACGCCGTCGAAGCCAGCCGCGACGCATACCAGCACGCACTGAAAGCCGCCGGCCGCGGCACCATCACCACCGAAATCGCCCCGCTGCGCGACTTCTACTACGCCGAGGCTCACCACCAGCAGTACCTCGCGAAAGTCCCGAACGGCTACTGCGGCCTCGGCGGCACCGGCGTGACCTGCCCCATCGGCACCGCCTGGAACAAGCTCGTCTCAACCGCTGACCAGCTAAAACGAGGATCACACCAGCGCGCCTAGTCGGTCGACATCTACCTCACCGGGCTTTGATCAAGGTCTTGACCCCGCTCAGGTAGATCTCGGGAGCGCGGGGCCGTCGGGATGCGTCAGCCGGGGGTCAGGTCGCCAGCGTCCAGTGTCCAGGCGTCTCCTCGTCTTCGGGTTACCGCCTTCGAACCTGGGACGATTCGCCGCGGAAATCCGTGACATCCGGACCCGGCACGATCGCGCGGTCAGCCGGCGCGCAGCCGCCGCAGTACGGCCAGCACGAGTACGTCGGACGCTTCCACGAGCTGCTCCGTCGGCGTGGACCGGTCGGTGAGCAGCCACTGCGCGGCGACGGTGGTGATCGCGCCGATGATGCCCTGGGCGATCAGGTGGCGCTGGACCGGCGGCAGCCCGCTGGCGGCGAACGCCTCGGCCGCGAGCACCTCCACCGAGCTGGCGAACCGCTCGGTCTGCGCCTGGTAGGCGGCGTCCACGGCCCGGCTCACCCCGAGGATCTCCAGCAGGGTGATGCGGGCCAGGCGCTGGTCGGCGTCGATCGCACCGAAGTACCCGGCCAGTGCGGCGCGCAGCTGGGCGGCCAGCTCGGCCGGCGCCTCGGCCACCGCGCGCACCATCGCGCCGTGGATCTCGTCGGCGGCCCGTTCGTAACAGGTGAGCAGCAGCTCCTCACTGTCGGTGAACGACTCGTAGAAGTAGCGCTTGGTCAGCCCGGCCCGCGCGCAGATGGCTCGGACGGTGGCGGCGCGGTAACCGGTGCGGCCGAAAACGTCGATCCCGGCGCCGACCAACCGCTCGCGTCGCTCGATCACCCGCTGTTCGGCGGCGGTGCCCCGGTACGGGCGGGAGGGTGGTTGCACGAAGGCCATATTGACACCCCATGGTTCCCGTTTCAGAATGGGAACCACATGGTTCCCAAATTGGAAGGTGGCTGCCGTGGCGGCGGTACGGCCGAGGAGCGCACTGCTGCACTACGCCGCGCTGCTCACCCCGAACGCGCTGACGGCGGGCGCACTGGCCGTACAGCGGGACGTGCCGGCGCGAACGGCCCGCATCGCGGACGCCGTGCGCAGCCGGTGGCGTTCGCGCGACCAGTGGCCTTCCCGCAGTCAGGGGCGTTCGCGTGACCAGCAGCGTTCGCGTGGTCAGTGGCGTTCGCGTGGTCAGTGGCGTTCGCGTGGTCAGTGGCGTTCGCGTGGTCAGTGGCGTTCGCGTGGTCAGTGGCGTTCGCGTGACCGGGAGACCATGCGCGGGCTGATCGTGTCGCCGGGCGGGGACGTGCGCTGGCGGTCCGTGCCGGCGCCCGGACGTCCTGGTCCGATGGCGGCTGTGGTCCGACCACTGGCCGTGGCGACCTGCGACCTGGATCGGGCCATGATGCTCGGCCGCACGCCGTTCCCGCTGCCCCTGCACCTCGGCCACGAGTGCGTCGGGGAGGTGCTCGAAGTCGGCGAGCTGGTCGGCTCGGTGCGGGTCGGCCAGCGGGTGGTGGTGCCGTTCCAGATCAGCTGCGGCGAGTGCGCCGCGTGCCGGCGTGGCAACCAGGGCAGCTGCACCTCGGTACCGCCGGCGTCGATGTACGGCTTCGGGCTGGCCGGCGGGCTGTGGGGCGGCGCGCTGGCCGACCGGCTGGCCGTCCCGTTCGCCGACGCCATGCTGGTGCCGCTGCCGGACGGGCTCGACCCGGCGGCCGCCGCCGGCGTGGCCGACAACGTGAGCGACGCCTACCGCCAGGTCGCGCCGCACCTTCCCGCGCTGCTCGCCCACGACCCCGACGCCGAGGTGCTCATCGTCGGCCGGCTCACCCGCGACGACCCGCTCACCTCCAGCACCCCGTTGTACGCGGGGCTGGTCGCGCGCGCCCTCGGCGCCCGCCGGATCAGCGTGGTGGACGGGCGCGCCGAGGTGCGGCGGCTGGCCGGCGAGCTCGGGCTGCGGGCCCTCGATCCCCGGCGGCCCAAGGAGTGGCCGACCGCCCCGCTCACCGTGGACGCCACCGGCACGCCCGCCGGCCTGCGCCGGGTGTTGCGACACACCGCGCCGGACGGGGTGTGCACCTGTGTCTGGTCGCTGCACCGCCGGGGCGGCCTGCCACTGGCCGCCTGCTACGTGCGGAACGTGACCCTGCACATCGGCCGCAGCCACGTCCGCGCCCTCATCCCCGGGGTGCTGGCCCTGATGGCCGACGGGCGGCTGCGCCCCGAGCTGGTCACCACGAACGTCGCCGGTTTCGCCGATGCCCCCGACGCACTGCGCGAGCACCGGCTCGATTGTGCGGTCAAGACGGTCCTGGTGGCCTGATCACCCGTGTGGGTAGCCCGGTTCCGCTGGTTTGCCGGCGGGCCGGCGGGTAAGGTTTCGTTCGCTCGGCGAACGAGCATCGGTGTGTCTACGTCCGCCTTTGCTCCGGCCCGGGCACTGTGGGTCTCGGTGTGAAGTGACCGCGGAGGCCAGTTCGAGCGTATTTCTCCTGGTCGTGCCCGCATGCCCGCGGAACGTCCCTGGTACTGGACTGGATGACTCCGATGACCTCCCCTACGCGGTTCGTGCTGCGCAGGTTCGTCACCGACGGTCTGCGCGAAACCATCGACTCCTACGCCGCCGGAACCCTGCCCCTGCACCGCTTCGCCTGGGAGCTCGACTCCCGGCTGAACGACCTGGCCGAGGTCACCGGCCGCCCCCACGGGCGGCTGCTGACCGGCCCGCGCGACGCCGCGCGCCGCATCGCCACGATCGATGCCACGCTGCGCGCCGAGGCCCGCGAGGAACTGACCGACGCCGAACGGCGGGCCATCGCCGGCGCGCTGACCGCGCTGCGCGCGACGCTGAACCCGCCGAGAACCACCGTCGTCGCCCTGCCGCCCACCCCCCGGGAGGTGACCGGCCAGCCGACCCTCATCGCCTGACTCCCGCACCCGGGCCCGCCGGCGCACGAGCCGGCAACCGACCCGATTTCGGCCGGCGAACCGACACCCCGGCCCGCACGACCCGACGGCCGCGAACCGACACCCGGCCGCCCGGGCCGACGCCCGGTCACCCGCACATCCGGTCCACCGCTGCCCCGGGCGTGTGTTCCGGGAACGCTCCCGGCGGCGTCGCGCGATGCTTCGGTACATGATGGATGCCATGAGCACCGCGTCCGCGCCCGGCGTCAAGCTGCTGCCACCACACACCGGCAGCCTGGCGCGCGGCCTGCCGCAGTGCCGGCCGGGCACGCTGTTCGCGTTGGGCGACCGGGGCGGCATCAGCGTGCAGCCGGGCACCAAGCTGGACGTGTTGTTCGGCCGCAACGAGCCCGAGGTGCACGTGTGCATCGGCGCCGGCGACCGGGGGGTGAGCCGGCAGCACGGTCTGCTCCGGCACGACGGCCGGCACTGGACGGTCACCAACACCGGCCGGGTGCCGATCCGCATGCCCGGTTCGCACCTGCTGCTGTCCGGGCACGAGGAGCCGTTGGCGGTGGCGTACACGCCGCTGTTCATCCGGTCCGGCCGGGACCGCGAGCACCTGCTCGAGGTGCGGGTCGCCGGCAAGCAGGAGTCCAGCTCGGCGACCGCCGACGAGGACACCCTGATGCAGCCGACCTGGGACCTGAACGAGCGCGAGCGGTTGGTGCTGGTCGCGCTCGGCCAGCGCTACCTGCGGCACGAGGCGTTCCCGCAACCGCTGTCCTGGACGCTGGTCGCGGAGGACCTCGCCGCGCTGCACCCGGAGGAGAACTGGACCGCGAAGCGGGCCGAGCACGTGGTCAGCGCGGTGCGCCGGCGGCTGGTCGAGCACGCGGTGCGGGGGCTGACCCGGGACGAGGTCGGCGAGCCGGTGGGCAACGCGCTGAACCACAACCTGCTGGTCGAGCTGCTCCAGTCGACCACGCTGGTGCCGCCGGACCTGCGCCTGCTGGACGGCGCCTGACCTCCGCTCGAAACCTGTCGGACCCCCGGGCCAGAATGGCCCCATGTGGCTGGCCTACACCGAGGTGTCCGCGCCGCCGCCGGTCGACTCGCTGCTGCTCGCGGTCACCGAGGCGGGCGTCGCGCTGATCACCTTCGGCTCCGGGCCGGGCGCGCGCCGTCAGGTCGAGGAGTCGGCGCGCCGGCTCGGCCTGCACGCCGAGCGGGAGTCCAGTCCGGGCCGCACCTCGGCCGCCCACGCCGAGCTGGCCGACTACCTGGCCGGCAAGCGCCGCACCTTCGACGCGCCGATCGACTGGCGGCTCTCCAACGGCGACCAACTGACCGTGCTGCGCACCCTCTACGACACGGTCGCCTACGGGAAGACCACCACCTACGGCGAGCTGGCCGAGCGCAGCGGCGCCTACCGGGACGCCAAGCTGGCCTATCACGCCGCCCGCCGAGTCGGCTCGATCATGGGCGCCAATCCGGTTCCGCTGATCGTGCCGTGCCACCGGGTGCTCGCCGCCGACGGGCTGGGCGGGTTCGGCGGCGGGCTGCCCACCAAGCGCTGGTTGCTCGAGCTGGAGGGGGTGCTGCCGCCGACCCTGGACCTCTGCTTCGACTGAGAATTTTGACGATCTTGACGCGACTCGTCGAGGTGAGCGCGGACGCTATTCATTGTCCGGGCTCTACCTTGCTCCCTACACTTTTGCGTAAGGTCACCCTCAGTAATCCGGCCCCCAGCAGAGGACGCAAATGACCACAGCGCCCGCCTCTCCCGAGAAGACCGCCCGAGCGGAACTCGAGCCCGAACCCAAGAGCGCGGTCGAACGCGTGTTGCTGGTGGTGTTCGTGGTCCTACCGTTCCTGGCGGTTCTGGCCGCGGCGCCGTTGGCCTGGTCGCTGGGCTGGCTCAGCTGGGTGGACGTGACGCTGTTCGCGGTGTTCTACATCGTCTCCGGCCTGGGCGTCACGGTCGGCTTCCACCGCTACTTCACCCACGGCTCGTTCAAGGCCAAGAAGCCGCTGCGCGTGGGCCTGGCCGTGGCCGGCAGCCTGTCGCTGGAGATGGGCGTGATCGACTGGGTGGCCACCCACCGGCGCCACCACAAGTACTCCGACGCGGCCGGCGACCCGCACTCGCCGTGGCGCTACGGCAACGACTGGAAGGCCCTGATCAAGGGCCTGTTCTACGCGCACGTGGGTTGGCTGTTCGAGAAGGAGCGCACCAACCGCCAGCGCTACGCCCCCGACCTGATGGCCGACCGCGCGGTGCGCAAGGTGCACGACGCGTTCTCCTGGCTGGTCGCCACTTCCATGACGCTCCCCGGCCTGATCGGCGGCCTGGTCACCTGGTCGCCGGCCGGCGCGCTGAGCGCCTTCTTCTGGGCCAGCCTGGTCCGGGTGTCGCTGCTGCACCACGTGACCTGGTCCATCAACTCGGTGTGCCACGTGTTCGGGCGCAAGCAGTTCGGCTCGCGTGACCAGTCGCGCAACGTGTGGTGGCTGGCCATCCTGTCGTTCGGCGAGTCCTGGCACAACCTGCACCACGCCGACCCGACCTGCGCCCGGCACGGCGCGCTGCGCGGCCAGATCGACCCCAGCGCCCGGGTCATCCGCTGGTTCGAGAAGCTCGGCTGGGCCTACGACGTCCGCTGGCCGGACCCCGAGCGCCTCGCCGCCAAGCGCCTCCCCGCCACCGCCTAACCCTCTCCTCCTGCGAGTCGGGAATCCAGGCACAGCGAGTCGGGAATTCAGGCACAGCGAGTCGGGAATTCAGGCACAGCGAGTCGGGAATTCAGGCACAGCGAGCTGGGATTGGCGGCACACCGAGTCGGCCGTTTCAGCACGCTGAGTCGACGATCCAGACACCGTGTGTCGCACTGGCGGCACGCGGTGTCTCCATTCCAGCCGCGCGCATCGCCGGTCAGGCACCCCTGTGTCGCGGTTTCCCGGACATCGGGTCGCTGACTCACGCACCCTGAGCCGCCAGAACTCGGTGTGTGCTCAAACCGCCGACTCGGTGTGCCGAGAGCGCCGACTCGCGGGGTGAGGGGGCGAAACTGAGCGGCGCACCCGCGATCCCCCGGACAAGATGACCCGGTGATTGCCCTCGTTCGCGCCAACCCGAGGTTCGGCGCGTTGTGGACCGCCCGCACGGTGTCCTTCCTGGGCGACTCGCTGAGCCTGGTCGCCCTGCTGCTCTACGTCGCCGACCACACGGGTCAGGCGCTGGCGGTGGCCGCGCTGCTGGTGTTCGGGGAGGTGCTGCCGGCGCTGTTCGGCCCGCTGGCCGGCGCGCTCAGCGACCGGTTCGACCTGCGCCGCATCATGATCACCTGTGAACTGACCCAGGCCGCGCTGACCGTGGTGATCGCGCTCTGGCTGCCCGGGCTGCCGGCGTTACTCGCGCTGGTCGCCGCCCGCGCACTGGCGGCCCAGGTGTTCGCGCCGGCGTCGCGCACGGCGGTCGGCGGCCTGGTCGAGCCGGCGGTGCTGCCCGGGGCGAACGCCGCGCTCGGTCTCGGCACCAATGGCGCCGAGGCGGTCGGCCCGCTGATGGCGGCCGTGCTGCTTCCGGTGCTCGGGGTGCGCGGGGTACTGCTGATCGACGCCGCCACCTTCCTGATCTCCGCCGCGCTGCTGCTGCGGCTGCCCGCGATGCGCCGGCCGGCCGCCACCGAAGGCGGCACGCTGGCCGGCCTCCGCGAGGGTTTCGGCTACCTGCGCGGCAACCTGGTGGCGAGGGCGGTGCTGTTCGGGACGTTCGCCGTGGTGGCGGCCAACGGGATCGACGACGTGGCGCTGGTGTTCCTCACCCAAAGGGACCTCGGCGGCGGCGACTCGGCGGTCGCGGCGCTGCTCAGTGCGGTCGGCCTGGGGCTGCTGCTCGGCTACTGGCTGCTGTCACGGTTCCACCCGACCAGGGCGATGGGCGCGATGCTGCTCGCCGGGTTTGCGGTGAGCAGCGCCGGCAACCTGCTGACCGGGCTGAGTTGGGCGGTCGCCGTGGCCTTCGGGCTGCAGGCGGTCCGGGGGCTGGGCATCGCCGCGATGGACGTGGCCGCCACCACGATGTTGCAGCGGTTCGTGCCCGAGCGGTTGCAGGGGCGCGTGTTCGGCGCGTTCTACGGCGGCATCGGCGTGGCGGCCGGCCTGTCCTACCTGGGAGGCGGGCTGCTACTGGACGCCACATCACCGAGGACCACGTTCCTGGTGGCCGGCGCGGTCGGCCTGGCGGCCACCGCCGGCACCGTCCTCGCTCTGCGCAAAGGCACCGAGCCGGCGCCGCCAGAAACCACTGAACCACCCTGCCAAACCGACTGAATCGGTGTGCCAAACCCACTGAATCACTCTGCTGAAGGCACTGAATCGGGTTATTCCTCTAGGAGGTAGCCGGCGTTGCGGATGGTGCGGATGCGTTCGGGGCCGAGCTTGCGGCGCAGGTAGCCGATGTAGACCTCGACCACGTTGGACGACGGCGGGTCGCGCCAGAGCATCCGGGTGAGGGCCTCGGCGGACAGCGGTTGCTCGGGGTGCGAGACCAGGATCGTGAGCAGCGCGAACTCGGTCGGGGTGAGGGTGACCAGCTGGCCGTCCACGCTGACCAGGCCGAGGGCCAGGTCCACGGTGACGTCGCCGCGCCGGGCCACCGTGCGCTCGGCCGGCTGCTGGTCGCGCACCCGCAGCCAGAGCCGGGTGACCAGTTCTTCGGTGCCGCACGGGGTGAGCAGGAAGTCGTCGCAGCCGCCGCGCAGCGCGGAGAGCACCAGGTCGCGCTGCTCGCGGGTGGTCAGCGCGATGACCGGGGTGTCCGGGGCGAGCCGGTGCAGGCCGGAGAGCACGGCCGACGTGTCCAGCCCGGACAGCCCGGCCTCCAGGACCACGGCGGCGAACCGGCCGGACTGCACGGCGTCCAGCACCCGGGTGCCGTCGTGGATCACGGTGGCGTCGAAGGCGTGCGCGCGCAGCGCGCGGGGCAACCCGGTCATGCCGGACGGACCGGTCACGCCGGAGGGCCGGGACGTGCCGTTCGCGGAGACCGCGAGCAGCACTCGGTAGCGGTGGATGGCGGTGGGGAGCGCCGTATGTGTCTGGGGCATTTGTTACAGAATTGCCCCGTATCGGGTGTCTTGACAATCGGCGAGCGGTGGGTCTACCCGACCGGCGCAGTACCTGGGGCGAGTACCTGAGCCGTCGTTGCAGCGGCTGGCGGAACGGCCCCGACCGGCCGGACTAGTCGCCCGCGGCCCACCGCATTCGGGCGACCACCGAGTTCCTCGCGCTCTCAGCTTGCGCAACTCGCCGGGGCCGGGCGCCTTGACTGTGCACCCGATGGCCGGGCGCTCCCCCACGCGCTCCCCCGCCGGCCACCGAACGAAAGGCTCCCCACGCCGTGTCCCTGTCCACCCGCGTCACGATGCTGTTCACGTTGCTCACGTCCCTGGCCGTCGCCGTGCTGGCCTGGGTCTCCCTGCCGGCGACACCGACCAGGCTGGCCACCGACGGAGGTGGTTGGACGCCTCACGAGTCGGGCCCGGTCGGCCCCGCCGACCGGGCGCTGTTGACCATGTTGCGCCAGGACCTGCTCTGGCGCATCCCCGTCAGCCAGCAGGCCGGCCAGCTGGCCCGCCGTCCGGCGGTGCGCGCGGTCGCCACCACGGTCGCCGCCGACCTGACCGAGCTCTCCGACCGCGTGCGGGCCGTGGCCGTCCAACTCGCCGTGCAACTGCCCAGCCAGCCCACCGGCCAGCAGCAGGCCTGGTCGTCGCAGCTGTCCAGCACCTCCGGCGGGCGCTACGACCAGGCACTGCTGGCCAAGCTGCGGGCCGGCTGCGGCCAGCTCACCCCGCTCATCGCCGAGGCCAGGGCGCAGACGCGCAACGAGCTGGTCCGGGCGCTGGCCGACCAGGCCGCCGCGCTGGTCGACCGGCACACCAAGGACCTGACCGACCTGATCAACAAACCCTGATTCACAAGACAGAGGGAAATCTGATGGCTCGACACCGACTGGCCCCACCACGCAGACTGATGATCCTGATCCTGGCCAGCCTGGTCGCCGGCGGCACGCTGCTCGGCACCGGGTCCGCCATCGCGCGCGACGAGGGCCGCAACGCTTCCGCCAAGTCGGACAAGGACGACAAGAACGACAACCGGGAGGACGACCGCGAACGCCCGGGCCAGAGCCGGAACAAGGACGACGACAAGGAGTTCCCCGGCCGGGACAAGGCGGACGAGGCGGACGACGACGACTACGAGAACATCCTGGACGTCGAGCCGGACCGGGAGGACCGCAAGGGCCCGAACGCGTCGAACGGCAGCTTCATCGCCAAGTGCGGCACCAACGGCAACGGGCACCGCAACTCGGACAACTACATGGTCGCCCCGGACAAGCGCAACGGCGCCCAGCACGTGCACGACTACGTGGGCAACCTGTCCACCGACGCGTTCTCCGACGAGGAGAGCCTGCACAAGGCCGGCACCACCTGCGACCGGAACAACAAGTCCACCTTCTTCTGGCCGGTGCTCCGGGACACCCGGTTCGACGGCGACGACGAGAACCGGGACGGCGGCGGCCTGGACGGCAACTTCGGCCGGATCCTGCGCCCGACGGTCGCCGAGATGCGGTTCGTCGGCAACCCCCGGCAGAAGGTCAAGACCATGCCGGACGACCTGATGATCATCACCGGCGACGCCAAGGCGAAGACCAACGGGGACAAGAACGCGAATGCGCAATGGACCTGTACCGGATACGAGAACCGGCTTACCGACAAATACCCACTTTGCCCTTCCGGCAGTAAACTCGTGCGTATTCTGGAGTTCCCCAACTGTTGGGACGGCGAGAACCTCGATTCCAAGGACATGCGCCAGCACACCGCGTTCGCGGACGACGACGGCGACTGCAAGGACGACTTCGAGCCCATTCCCCAGCTGCGCATGCGCCTGGTCTACGACCAGCCCCCGGGCCGCAACTTCTCCCTCGACACCTTCCCCGACCAGCAGCACGACCCGCGAACCGACCACGCCGACTTCGAGAACATGGCCCCGGACGCGGTGCGCAAGCTGATGTCCGACTGCATCAACGACGGCCGGAACTGCTAAGGGCGTTGTATGCTTACGAATTATGGGTCATCGCATTGCGCTACCAGAGCCCACGCGAAACTACGACCAGGACGCCGAATGGTTCGTGATCGAGACGACCAACGGCTGGCGCGAAATAAAGTTCCACGATTATGCCGCCATTTTCGAGATTCCCGGGCTCTACGAACAGCTCTTCTACGACACTCTCTGCTGCGACTCGCCCCGGTTCATGTGCGAGTTCCTGGCCGAGCGCCTGCTAGAGGCCGGGGAGAACCCGGGCCGGCTGCGGGTGCTGGACCTCGGGGCCGGCAACGGGATCATGGGCGAGGAGCTGGCCAAGCTGGGCGTGGACCTCGCCGTGGCGGCGGACATCCTCCCCGAGGCGGCCGAAGCGGCCAAGAGGGACCGGCCGGAGGTCTACCGCGACTACCACGTGCTGGACCTGACCGCGCTCACCGCCGAGCAGCGCGGGAGCCTCCGCGAATACCGGTTCAACGCGCTCACCTGCATCGCCGCGGTGGGCTTCGGCGACATCCCACCGGAGTGCTACCGCGCCGCGTACAACCTGGTCGAGGACGGCGGCTGGATCGTGCTCAACATCAAGAAGGACTTCCTGACCGACGAGGACCCCTCCGGGTTCGCCGCCCTGCTGCGTGACGCGGTGCACCACAACGCGCTGGAGGTGGCCGGCTCCCGGGTCTACCAGCACCGCCTGGCCACCAACCGGGAGCCGCTGCACTACACCGGCTTCATCGGTCGCAAACGCGCCGACCTCTAGCGCCGGAGGCGCTGGCCGAGCACGCGCCCAGTTGGGCGCGTGCGGGAGACCTAGAGCAGGCGGGCCAGCCCGCCGTACATGGCCACGTCCTCGTCCGCGACCCGCATCTCCCGCAGTGCGTCCGGGTGCCACTTGTGCACCTGGACCACTCCGGGCTCTACCAGCTCCAACCCGTCGAAGAACCGTTCCACCCGCGACTTCTTCCGCAGGTTCATCGCCTCGCCGCGGGCCCGGTACTCCCGCTGCACGTTGCGCATGCCTTCCGGGGCGAAATCGGCGGTGGCCGTGGACAGGGCGAAGTAGCTGCCCGACGGCAGGATCTCCAGCATCTGGCGGACCACCCGGTGCGCCTCGTCCTCGTCCTCGATGAAGTGCAGCATGGCGATCAGGGTGAAGCCGATCGGCTTGGACAGGTCCAGCGTCTCCCGCAGCTCCTCGGACTCGATGATCTCTTCGGGTTCCCGCAGGTCGGCGTGGATGTACGCGGTGGCGCCGTCCGGGGTGCTGGTGAGCAGCGCGCGGGCGTGCGCGAGCACGATCGGGTCGTTGTCCACATAGACCACCCGGGCCTCCGGGCGCACCTCCTGCACCACCTCGTGCAGGTTCGGCGAGGTGGGGATGCCGGTGCCCACGTCCAGGAACTGGGTGACGCCCCGCTCGGTGGCCAGGTACCGGGACACCCGGTGCATGAACGCGCGGTTGGCCCGCATGCTGGTGCGCAGCGACGGCCAGCCCTCCAGCGCGGCGTCCCCGGCCTCCCGGTCCAGCGGGTAGTGATCCTTCCCGCCCAGGATGTAGTCGTAAATTCTTGCCCCGTGCGCCCGGTCGTACCGCAGTTCATGCCCACGCACGAGCCCGATGCTATGGGAAGATGACGTCGTTCCCGAGGGCATTAGGTAGGGATTAAGTCATGATCACCAAATCGAAGACCGTGACCGGATCGGACGGCCGCACCTGGACCGTGCGCCGGCGGATGGAGTGGGCCGCGCCGGCCACCGGGGAGGACTTCGAGCACGACGTGGACGGCGGGCGGGCCGCCGCCGTGGTGATCCTGTCCACGCTGGGGTTGTTCTACCTCGCGCTGTTCAGCTGGATGCCCAAGGACGTGCACGTGCCCTGGTGGATCTCGCTGGCCTCGCTGATCGTCATCGGCTTCTTCCCGGTGCGCTGGGTGCTTCGCCGGCCGTGGACCATCGTGGCGCAGACGCCGGGCGGCTACGACCTGGACCCGGAGCACTGGGTGGGCATGGTCCGCGGGGTCAGCAAGGCCCGCGAGGAGACCAAGATGGTCATCCGCAGCATCCGGACCAGGGCCACCCCGGCCTTCGCCGACGGACCATTGCAACCGGTGAGCTAGCGGCATGCCGGAATTACCCGAGGTCGAGGCGCTCGCCCGGTACCTGCGTGAGCACGCCGAGGGCCACCAGGTGGCCCGGGTGGACCAGGCCAGCATGAGTGCCCTCAAGACGTTCGACCCGCCGGTGTCCGCGCTGGCCGGACGGACGGTCACCGGCGCCGCCCGGTACGGCAAGTTCCTGGCCATGGAGTGCGACGGGCTGCACCTGGTCACCCACCTGTCCCGAGCCGGCTGGCTGCGCTGGCACGACACGGCGAGCACGGTCCCACCGAAGCCCACCGGCAAGGGGCCGATCGCCCTGCGCGTGCACCTGGGTACGCCCGGCGGCCCGGGTTTCGACCTCACCGAGGCCGGCACGCAGAAGCGGCTGGCCGTCTATGTGGTCCGCGACCCGGCGACCGAGGTGCCCGGAATCGCCAAGCTCGGTCCGGACGCGTTGGCCCTCACCCGCGAAGGCCTCGCCGAGCTGCTGCGCGGGCGGAACGAGCGGATCAAGAACCTGATCACCGACCAGTCGGTGCTCGCCGGGGTGGGCAACGCCTACTCGGACGAGATCCTGCACGTCGCCAAGCTGTCCCCGTACGCGGTGGCCGGCCGCCTGGACGACGCCAAGCTGGACGCCCTGCACGCGGCGACGCAACAGGTCCTCACCGACGCGGTGGACCGTTCGGTCGGCCAGGAGGCGGCCAAGCTGAAGGGCGAGAAACGCTCCGGCCTCCGGGTACACGCCCGTACCGGGTTGCCGTGCCCGGTGTGCGGGGACACCGTCCGCGAGGTCTCCTTCGCCGACCGTTCCTTCCAGTACTGCCCGACCTGCCAGACCGGTGGCAAGCCCCTGGCGGACCGCCGACTCTCCCGCCTGGTGAGATAGCACCCGTGCCCGAGTTCCTTTCGTCGACCAAGTCGCTGCTGGTGCTGCTGGTCACGGTCATCATCGTGGCCGCGGTGGCGCTGTACTTCCTGTGGCGCACCCGGCGCAAGGCGTTCGCCTCGCCACTGGAGCGGGCCACCTTCTCCACCCTGCACACCGTCTCCCTGGCCGCGCCCGCGCTCCGGGAGGGGCTGTCGCGGCAGTCCGCCTCGTTCGCGCTGCCCTACCTGCGCACCCTGCTGGAGACCTCCGCGCTGACCATGACCGACGCCCAGGCCCGCTCGCTGGCCTGGGACGGCGAGGCCGACCACCACACGCTGGACGTGGTCGAGCTGGCCAAACAGGTGATCGCCACCGGCCGCCAGCAGGTGGCCTCGCACACCGCGATCGACTGCGGCCGGGACGACTGCGTGATCAAGGGCATCGTGGTGGTGCCGCTGGAGACCGAGGGCAACATCGTCGGCACGCTGGGCGCCCTGACCGACGCGACGGCGTCGCCGGTGCTGCTGCGCGCCACGGCGGAGGTCGCGCGCTACATCTCCAGCCAGCTGGAGCTGGCCGAGCTGGACGAGTCGCGCGCCCGGCTGTCCCGCGCCGAGGTCCGGGCGTTGCGCGCGCAGATCTCCCCGCACTTCGTGTACAACGCGCTGACCACGATCTCCTCGCTGATCCGCACCGACCCGGAGCGCGCCCGGGAGCTGCTGCTGGAGTTCGCCGACTTCACCCGGTACTCGTTCCGCACGGCCGGCGAGTACACCACGCTGCAGGACGAGCTGACCAACATCGAGCGGTACCTGATGATCGAGACCGCCCGCTACGGCGACCGGCTGGACGTGCGGCTGCAGATCGCCCCCGAGGTGCTCTCCGTGGTGCTGCCCTTCCTGGCCCTGCAGCCCCTGGTGGAGAACGCCGTCCGGCACGGCCTGGCCAACAAGCCGCAGGGCGGATCGATCACCATCACGGCGGAGAACGCCGGTGCGGAGTGCGTGATCAGCGTGGAGGACGACGGCGTGGGCATGGACCCCACCCGGCTGCGCGACGAGATGTCCGACGCGCACCTGTCGGGCGCGCACGTCGGCCTGGGCAACGTGGACGACCGGATGCGCTCCGCGTTCGGCGACGACTTCGGCCTGGTGGTGGACACCGCCCCCGGCGCCGGCACCAAGATCACCCTGAGGGTGCCGAAGTTCCGCGCCGGCATCCGGGCGTAGCCGCGGCGGGCGAACGCCCGTCGCCCGTGAGTGGCGAGTACTGCTATGGCGATACTTCGCACTCACGAGCCGCCTCCGGCGGCAAGCTCCCGTGAGTGCGAAGTATCGCCACCGCTTCGCGGCGCCGTAGGCGTAGCAGTACTCGCCACTCACGGGCACACGCGTAGCGTGTCGCCCATGGCGACGTTGTTGGATCGGGTACCGAGTGTCGTTGCCGGGCGGCTGCCGGGGAGGCTGGGCGAGCAGGCCGGGCGTTCGGTGGTCAGCGTGGTCCGGCTGCACGGAGTGATCACGCCCGCGTTGGGGCCGGCCGCTCGCGCGGTGCTGAACCTGGGCACGGTGGAGCCGGTGCTCAAGCGCGCGTTCGGCTTCGAGCGGCTGGCCGGCGTGGCCCTGCTGATCAACTCCCCGGGCGGCTCGGCCACCCAGTCGGCGCTGATCGCGGACCGGATCCGGGGCCTGGCCGAGGAGCACGGCAAGGACGGGAAGGCGGTTCCCGTGCTCGCGTTCTGCGAGGACGTGGCCGCGTCCGGCGGCTACTGGCTGGCCTGCGCCGCCGACCAGATCTACGCGCACAAGACCTCGCTGGTCGGCTCGATCGGCGTGGTCAGCGGCGGCTTCGGGCTGGTCGGCCTGCTGGACCGCATCGGCGTGGAGCGCCGGGTGCACACCGCCGGGACGAACAAGGTCCGGCTGGACCCGTTCCTCCCGGAGAAGGCCGAGGACGTGCGGTGGCTCACCGGGCTGCAGGGCGAGCTGCACCAGCAGTTCCAGGCCTGGGTGCGCGAGCGGCGCGGCGACCGGCTGGTCGAGGCGGACACCGAGCTGTTCAACGGCGAGGTCTGGACCGGCGTGAACGCGCACCGACTGGGCCTGGTGGACGGCCTCGGCACGCCGAGAGAGATCCTGGCCGAGCGCTTCCCCGACGCCGAGCCGCAGCCGGTGGAGGGGCGCAAGCCGCTGCTCGCGCGGTTGGGGGTGGGCGGCGGCGGACTCAGCGGCAGGCTGTCCGGCGGCGGTTTGGCCGACGATCTGCTGCACGCCGCCGAGGTGCGGGCGGCGTGGGCGCGGTTCGGGCTCTAGTGTCGTGGAAACGAGGTTCCTTGCCCGGATTCGGTGTTCCGGGCGGATGCGTCGCAAGGCGGAGGAGGAGTGCGTAGCGGAGCTACGTGCGACGACGACAACGCCGCGAGGCGCCGGCTGGGCACCGAAGACGGGTGAGAGACCTCGTTTCCACGACACTTAGGTACCCCTGAGTAACGGCGTTTTTGCGGTAACCCCCGATAAGGGGAGTGGCGAAAACGTCATCAGGCCTGGCACTCGGCCAGAATCACCGTCAACATGTGAACTTGGCGGAACCGCCAGGATTCGACAGAGCAAGTGAACCCGGTGAGATAATGGATAGCCATTCCGTAAGCTATCGGCACCGGAGCGGTAGAGCAGGATGAGGAGATCGTGAACAGCACAGACAGCTCTGGCGGGCTGGTCGTCCTGGCGGTGGACGACGAGAAGCCCGCGCTGGACGAGCTCGAGTACCTGCTCGGCCAGGACCAGCGGATCGGCACAGTGCTGACCGCGTCCAACGCGAACGACGCGCTGCGCCTGCTGTCCACCCGGGAACGCCCCCGGGACGCCGGGGCCGGTCACGTCGGGCACGGGCCGGTACCGGTGCACCCGGTCACCGGCGCGCCGATCGCCCGCAGCACCGACGTCGACGTGGTTTTCCTGGACATCCGCATGCCCGGGCTGGACGGCCTGGAGCTGGCCCGGGTGTTCTCCAACATGTCGGTGCCACCCGCCGTGGTGTTCGTGACCGCGCACGACGACCGCGCGGTGGACGCCTACGAGGTCGGCGCGGTGGACTACCTGCTCAAGCCGCTGCGCTCGGAGCGCCTGCGCAACTCGCTGGACCGGATACTGTCCGCGCGCGTGGTCACCGGCCCGGACGGCAGCACCTCGGACGCCGGTCCCGGCGACGACGAGGTCATTCCGGTCGAGCTGGCCGGAACGACAAAGCTGGTGCCCCGGTCCGCCGTGCGTTACGTTGAGGCGCAGGGCGACTACGCCCGGTTGCACACCAACGACAACAAGAGCCACCTGGTCCGCATCCCGCTGTCGGTGCTCGAGGACCGTTGGCGCGATGCCGGGTTCGTGCGGATCCACCGCTCCTACCTGGTGTCGTTGCCGCTGGTCACCGAGCTGCGGCTGTCCGGGTCGGGTTATGTGGTGCGGATCGGCACCGGGCCGGAGACCGCTGAGCTGCCGGTCAGCCGGCGGCACACCCGGGAGCTGAAGGACCGGCTGGTCCGGGCCACCAAGCAGGCCTGGAGCCAGCGCTGACCGACGAAGGCACGCCCCGAGGGACGTGATGAACTCCGAGGAGTATCCGACCGGTTACCCGCCGTACCGGGATCGCGGTCCCGGGGCACGTGACGGGGATACCGACCCCGGGCCCGGCTCGGCGGACGCCCCGCTCTCGCCGACCGCCACCGACACGATGCGTCGCGAGCTGCACCGGCGGATCGCCGAGGGCACCGTGCCGGCGCCCAAGGCCCCGTCCCCCGACGAGCACCCCGTCGCGGTCGAGTACGCGGCTCAGGTCGAACAGCCGGTGTTCCCGGTCGAGCCGATCCCAGCGGCCGAACGGGTCTCCTCGGGCGAGCAGGTCCCGGTGGCCGAGCACCCGAGCGGCCCACTGCCGACCATCCAGCCGGCCTTCCCCGTCCCGGCGGCGGTCCCGGTAGCGGTTCCGGCCGCACAACAGCCCGTGATGCAGCCCGCCGCCGCCCAGAGTTCCGACGGCGAGCCACCCACGCCCGCCAACCCGAACCCGAGCCCGGCCGGCGGCGACGGGTCCGGCACCGTGTCCCGTTCCATCGGGAGCGGCGGCCGGCACGCGCGAAGGGACGGGGCCGCTCCGCAGGCGGGCGGGCCCCGGTTGGACTACGTGCCCAAGCACTCGATGAACAGCCCGGGCCTGGTCTCCCCAACTGCGGTAACCGACGTCTTCTCCCGGGTCCGGCAGGACCCCACGGAACGCCCGATGCCGGCGCGGCCGGAGTCCGAGCCGTTCGACCGGGGCCGCGAGCGGGAGGACGAGGTCCCGCCGCCTCCGCCGATCACCCGGGTGGCCGGTGGCCTCTACGCCCCCACCGAGGACAGCAGCACCTACCCGCCGGGCAAGCGGGTCCGGGTGGTGCTCTCCTCCCGCAAGGGGCACGCCCGACCGGTGCGCACCGTGGTGGACGTGCAGGAGCTCACCCAGGTCGGCGAGGTGCTGACCAACAGCCTGATCCGCTCGCAGCTCGCGCTGGCGCTGCGCATCGGGGGCATCGCACTGATCACGCTCGGCGCACTGCCCGCGATGTTCCACATCTTCCCGATCCTGGGCCGGTTCGAGCTGTTCGGCATCCGCCTGCCGTGGTTGCTGCTCGGCGGGCTGGCCTACCCGTTCCTGCTCGGGCTCGGTTGGATGTACTCGCGCTCGGCCGACCGGCTCGAGCAGGTCTTCGCGGACCATATCCAGAGCTGATCCGACCGGCACCTGCCCGCCGCACGGTGCCTGGTCGTAGGGTGTGTGGTCATGAGTCAGAGTGCCGTGGTGGCGCTGTCGTTCATCGCGGTCGTCGCGGTGGCCTCGACGGTGATCGGCTCATTCGGGGTCCGGTTCGCCCGCAACACGTCGGACTTCCTGGTCGCCTCGCGCACCGTGGGACCGACCGCCAACGCCAGCGCGATCTCCGGCGAGTACCTGTCCGCCGCGTCCTTCCTCTCCATCGCCGGGCTGATCCTGAAGGACGGGCCGGACGCGCTCTGGTACCCGGTCGGCTTCACCGCCGGCTACCTGGCGCTGCTGCTGTTCGTGTCCGCGCCGCTGCGCCGGTCCGGCGCGTACACCGTGCCGGACTTCGCCGACTTCCGCCTGCACAGTCCGGTCGTGCAGCGGGTGT
Organism: Actinospineispora eucalypti; assembly: GCA_014208095.1. Classification (GTDB taxonomy): domain Bacteria; phylum Actinomycetota; class Actinomycetes; order Mycobacteriales; family Pseudonocardiaceae; genus Pseudonocardia; species Pseudonocardia eucalypti. Next base: position 85,799 of record JACHMT010000001.1, read on the forward strand.
GCACGGTGTTCGTGCTGGTCATCGGCTGGATGTACCTGCTCCCCCAGCTGCAGGGCGCCGGGCTCACCGTGGCCACCGTGGTGCCCCAGCTGCCCGCGTGGAGCGGTGTGGTGGCCGCCGGGCTGATCGTGATCGCCACGGTGATGTTCGGCGGCATGCGCTCGATCACCTTCGTGCAGGCCTTCCAGTACTGGTTGAAGCTGACCGCGCTGACCGTGCCCGCCATCGTGCTGCTGGTATTCGTCGGCAGCGACCACCGGCCGTACAACCGGCCGGCGCCGCCGCAGTTCCCGCACGAGACCACGGTGAACATCAAGACCGACGTGCTGCTGCAGGTCTCCCAGCCGGTCAGCTTCGTGGCCGACGGCGTGGTGGACAACCGGGACGTCCGGGGCTTGGTGCGCTGGAGCCCCGGGGTGCATGAGGTGCGGGAGGGCAGCCTGCTGACCTTCGGCGCGGGCACCCCGGTGCCGGTGCCGGCCGGCACCCCGATCCGGGACTCCAGCTGGCTCACCCCGCTTTCCGGGGACGCGGACAACCAGCTGCTCAGCATCTACTCGCTGATCATGGCCACGTTCCTGGGCACCATGGGGCTGCCGCACGTGCTGGTGCGCTTCTACACCAACCCGGACGGCCGGGCCACCCGCCGCACCACGGTGGTGGTGCTCGGCCTGCTCGGGGCGTTCTACCTGATGCCCACGCTGCTCGGCGCGCTGAGCCGGCTCTACGTGCCGCAGCTGCTGGTCGGCGGGGACACCGATGCCGCCGTGCTGCTGCTGCCCCAGGCCGCTCTGGGCGACGGGCTGGCGCCGACGCTGCTCGCCGGACTGGTCGCGGCCGGCGCCTGGGCCGCCTTCCTCTCCACCGCGTCCGGCCTGGTGGTCGGTGTGGCCGGGGTGCTCGCCACCAGCCCCTCGCTGTTCCGCAAGGGCGGGGTGCGGGACTTCCGGGTGGCCACCGTGCTGGCCGGCGCGGTGCCACTGGCGCTGGCCCTGGTCGCCTCGCGGCTGGACTTCACCCAGACGGTGGCGCTGGCCTTCGCGGTGGCCGCGTCCACCTTCTGCCCGCTGCTGCTACTGGGCATCTGGTGGCACCGGCTGACCGACTACGGCGCCGTGGCCGGGCTGCTGGTCGGCGGGATCAGCTCGGCCGGCGCGGTCACCCTGTTCCTGTTCGGCCTGCACCCCGGCGGTGCCCTCGGGCAGTTCTTCGAACGCCCAGCGTTGATCACCGTGCCGCTCGGCTTCGCGACCATGATCGTGGTCAGCCGGATGACCAAGTCACGGGTGCTGCCGGACGTCTCCCGCCTGATGCTGCGTCTGCACGCACCGGAGCGGCTGGGTTTGAGCCAGGACCGGGCCCGGAAGCTCAACGAAAACGATTGATGCCGACAAACCGGCAACCCACCGGGGGCCGATTGGCAACAATCTCAAGACTGTCATAAGGTTCCGACTCTCGGTCGACGGTGTCCGTGAGGGGAAGTCTCGTGACGACAACCGGTTCTGCGTCCAACCCGGGAACGACGTTCCAGGAGATCCAAGCCAGCGGGGAATTCCGTGAGCTGCGGAAACGTCTCCGCGGCTTCGTCTTTCCGATGAGCGCGGCATTCCTGATCTGGTACCTGCTCTACGTACTGCTGGCCGCCTACGCGCCGGAATTCATGTCGATCAAGTTGCTGGGCAACATCAACGTCGGACTGGTTATCGGACTTCTCCAGTTCGTCAGCACTTTCTTGATCACCACGGTGTACGTCCGGTACGCGAACAAACATCTGGATCCGGGCGCCGAGCGGCTTCGCCGCCAGCTCGAGGGCGGGGAGGAAGACGAGTGAACGGCACGTTTCTGGCTCAGGCCGGCGGCTCGGCCACGGTTGGCGAGCCGATACTCAACATCGGTATCTTCCTGGTATTCGTGCTGGTCACCCTGGTCATCGTGTTCTACGTCGGGCGCAGCAACCGCACCGCTTCCGACTACTACGCGGCCGGACGGGCGTTCACCGGGACACAGAACGGCGTGGCCATCGCCGGTGACTACCTCTCCGCCGCTTCGTTCCTCGGCATCGCCGGCGCGATCGCGCTGAACGGCTACGACGGCTTCCTCTACTCGGTCGGCTTCCTGGTGGCCTGGCTGGTGGCATTGCTGCTGGTCGCCGAGCTGCTGCGGAACACCGGCAAGTTCACCATGGGCGACGTGCTGTCGTTCCGCATGCGGCAGCGCCCGGTGCGCGCGGCGGCGGCGGTGTCCACCCTGGTGGTCTCGTTCTTCTACCTGCTGGCCCAGATGGCCGGCGCGGGCGGCCTGATCTCCCTGCTGCTCGGCATCAACGACGACAAGTCCACCTTCTTCGACGGCCAGTCCGCCGTGATCGCCGTGGTCGGCATCCTGATGGTGGTCTACGTGCTGGTCGGCGGCATGAAGGGCACCACCTGGGTGCAGATCATCAAGGCCACGCTGCTGCTGGTCGGCGCCGCCGTGATGACCGCGTGGGTGCTGGGCAAGTTCGGGTTCAACCTTTCCGGGCTGCTCGGCGAGGCCGTGGCGCAGAGCCCGAAGAACGGTGAGAAGATCCTCGGGCCCGGCCTCCAGTACGGCGTCTCGAACACCGCAAAGATCGACTTCGTATCGCTGGGCCTGGCCCTGGTGCTGGGCACCGCGGGCCTGCCGCACATCCTGATGCGGTTCTACACCGTGCCCAGCGCCAAGGAAGCCCGCCGCTCCGTGGTGTGGGCGATCTGGCTGATCGGCATCTTCTACCTGTTCACCCTGGTCCTGGGCTACGGCGCGGCCGCGCTGGTGGGTCCGGCGACGATCACCGCCGCACCCGGTGGGGCGAACTCGGCGGCCCCGCTGCTCGCCTACGAGCTGGGCGGCGAGGTACTGCTCGGGCTCATCTCGGCAGTCGCCTTCGCCACGATCCTGGCCGTGGTGGCCGGCCTGACCATCACCGCGTCGGCCTCCTTCGCGCACGACGTCTACGCGAACGTGCTCAAGCGCAACACCGAGCCGGACTCCGAGGTCCGGGTGGCGCGGCGGACCGCGCTGGTGATCGGGTTGGTGGCCATCGTCGGCGGCATCCTGGCCAACGGGCAGAACATCGCCTTCCTGGTCGCGCTGGCCTTCGCGGTGGCCGCCTCGGCGAACCTGCCGACCATCCTCTACTCGCTGTTCTGGCGGCGGTTCAACACCACCGGCGCACTGTGGAGCATCTACGGCGGGCTGATCTCCTGTGTGGTGCTGATCGTGTTCTCGCCGGCCGTGTCCGGTGGGAAGACGCCGATGATCAAGGGCGTGGACTTCCACTGGTTCCCGCTGTCCAACCCGGGCCTGGTGTCCATCCCGCTGTCGTTCGTGCTGGGCATCGTGGGCACCTACATCGGCGGACGGGAGACCGAGTCGATCCGCCGCTACGCCGAGATGGAGGTCCGCTCGCTGACCGGCGCCGGCTCGGAGCGCTCCACCGCCGCGCACTGACGCCGTTTCTTCGACGAAAGCCCCGGCCCGCTCACGGTGCCGGGGCTTTCGTCTCTTTACCGCGGGCGGCTCTTTACCGCGGGCTGACGGGGGTGGTGGGTAGGGTGCCGGTGTGAACAGTGGTCAGGTGCCTTCGGTACTGGTGGGTGAGCTGCCGGCGGGCGCCCGCCCGGTGGACGTGCGCGAGGCGGACGAATGGGCCGCCGGGCACGCCCCGGACGCGGTACACCTGCCGATGTCCGAGCTGGGCAATCGGCTGCACGAGCTGCCCGAGGACCAGGACCCGCTGTACGTGATCTGCCGGTCCGGCGGGAGATCCGGGCGTGTGGTTCAGTACCTGGTAGGCCAGGGCTACCCGGCGGTGAACGTGGAGGGCGGCATGCAGGCCTGGGCGGCGGCGGGCAAGCCGCTGGCCGGCGAAGGCCCGGACGCGCCGCAAGTGATCTGAGCCGATGAACTGCCCACGTTGCGGGCTGGCCCAACCCGCGCGGCCGGTCGACCAGCAGAGCGGCGCCTTCTGCGCGCACTGCGGCCAGTTCCTGGTGCCCATGCAGTGGGTCGCGGTGCCGCCGCCTCCCCCGGGCGGCTATCCGCCGGCCCGGGTGCCCACCCCGCGCTACGCCGGTCCGCCCCGCTACCGGGGCACTCCGCAATGGGGCTTCCCCGCGTTGCCGTGGGTCGGCGAGAAGGCATCGGAGCAGGGCGCGATGGCGCCCGCGCAGGCCGGGGGTGTCGCCCAGCCGCAACGCCGCCGGGAACGGGACGACTCACCCGGCGCCGACGGCGCGGCTGCGGCCAAGCACGCCGGGCTGCTGGTGCCGCTGCTGCGCGGCCTGAGCCTGCTCGCCGGGTTGGCCGCGATCGCCGAGCTCTGGCGGTACATCCTGCTGCTGCGCAGCCGGGCCGACGCGCTCAACGCCGCCGAGGTGGCCGCCTCGGACGCCTTCCAGCATGCCTCGGCGTGGGTGTGCACGGTGACGTCCGTGCTGGTCGGCGCCTACTTCCTGTTGGCCTGGCTGCCTCGGGCGGTGTCGGCGGCGAACGAGTGCGCCGGGGTCAAGGGGTCGCGCAGTCGCCGGGCCATGCTGCTCGGCTGGCTGGTCCCCGGCCTGAACCTGACCGTGCCCGGTTCGGTGCTGGTCGAGGCGGAGCACGCGGCGCTGCGCCACCCGGCCAGCCAGCGTCCCCGGCCCAGCCGGCTGCTGCTGGTGTGGTGGGGCCTGTGGATCGGCAACGTGGTGTTCGGCGTGTTCGCCGTGATCTGGCTGTTCCGGTCCGGGGTACAGGCCGCCGCCGACGGCGTGCTCCTGCACGTGTTCGTGAACCTGTTCGCCACGGCACTCGCGTTCGTCACCGCCCGCGTCGTGCTCTGGCTGACCGCGCTGGTCAACCCGCCCCAGGAGATCCCCCTGCCGGTGGTGGTGAGCGTGCGCGCTCCCGTCGCCGCCCGCTGAACCCGGTTCGATACGGTTGCCGCGATGAGTAAGAAGACCAGGAAGTCCCCGCAGCGCAAGGCCGCCGACGCGACGGCCGGGCCCAACCCGCGCCAGCCCTGCCCGTGCGGCTCCGGCAAGCGCTACAAGGCCTGCCACGGCGCCGGCGACGACGTGATCGTGCTGGACCCGTTCCGCGACCTGGCCGCCGCGCCGGACCTGATCGCGATGCGCGAGTTCGTGCCGTCCGCGCTGGCGCCGCTCACCCTGGCCGACGCCGGCAAGAAGCTGGCCGCCGGCCGGACCGCGCAGGTCGCCACCGTGCTGCCGAACGCTTCGGCGGCTCTGGTGCGCGGCAACGGCGAGGCACTGATCGGCATGCAGGTGCAGACCCGTACCGGGGACATCTCCACCGACCTTGGCCGCGCGCTGCGCTGGGCGTTGACCGCCGAGCCGGGCGAGCAGCTGCCGGTGGCCGGCGCGGCACTCGGCGACCCGGTCCGGCTGCAGGATCTGCTGGTGGCCGACGCCCCACTGGACGTCACCGTGCACACCGACTTCAGCTGGTGGCTGGACCCGGGCACGGAGGCCACCCCGGAGATGACGGCCACGCTGGAGCGGGCCAACAGCGTCATCATGCCAACCGACCTGGTGCGCGCCGACGGGGTTCGCTCCGCGTACTGGACCGACACTGGCGAGAAGGCGCACATCCGCTGGCTGCGGCCGGAGCCGGAGGACCGGCTGCTGCCCGCGCTGGCCCGGCTGCTCGCCCGCGAGGAACTGGACCTGGGCGAAGGCTCGCGGTTCGTCGGCGCGTTCCGCGCGCACGGGTTGCTGGTCCCGGTGTGGGACGTCGACAAGGAGATGCACGTCAAGGAGTGGTCGGCGCCGGCCGAGGCGTTCGCCAACCGGCTCGGTTCGGCCCTGGTGTCCCTGGACAGCTCGCCGGTGACCGACGCCGAGCGCCGGGCTCGTGACTCCATCATCGGGCGCCAGGTCACCTTGCGCTGATTTGTGGCGTCCCTGGGCGCGCGCTGTACAGCACCTGCTATCTTCCTCGGCCATGGGCAGTCGACTCGAGCTGGCCGCTCTCACCGGGCGGATCGCGTACCACGTGGCCAAGGAACGGCTGACCAAGCCGCGACCGGTCAACCTGCGCCAGGTGCCTCCCACTCCGGAGGCCATCACCGACGAATGGCTCACCCTGGCGCTCTGTGACGACGTCCCGGGTGCCCGAGTGGTCGGCCATGAGCTGGGCAAACGGGACGACGGCACCTCGTCGCGGCGGTGGCTGACCGTGCAGTACAACGAGGCCGGGAAGGACCTGCCGTACCGGTTCTTCACCAAGTCCGGGCCGAACTTCAAGACCCGGCTGGTTTCGGCGGCGGCCGGACTGAGCCGGATCGAGGCAAACTTCTACGCCCTGGTGCGGCCCCAGCTGGAAATCGAGGCGCCGCCCACCCGGTACTCCGCCTACGACCCCATCTCCAACCGGCAGATGCTGATCGTGGACGACATCGCGGCCACCCTGGGCGCCGAGTTCGGCACCATCCTGACCCGCAAGCTCACCCGGGAGATGGCCGAGGGCGTGGTGGACACGCTGGCCGCCCTGCACGTGAAGTTCTGGGGCGCACCGCTGCAGCGCATGTACGGCAGCTGGCTATGGAACTCCTACGACTTCATGGCCACGCTGAACGTGACCATCGGCGCCACCAAGCGCATCATGTCCGGGTTCGACCGGGGCAGGCACGTCATTCCCGCCCGGCTGTACGACCGCCGGCACGAGGTTCCGGCCGCGCTGATGCGTTCCCTGGAGATCAACATCTCCGGCCCGCAGACCATGCTGCACTCGGATGTGCACCCCGGGAACTGGTACGTCACCAAGGACGGCGCCATGGGGCTGTGCGACTGGCAGTGCGTGGTACAGGGCGGTTGGGCGCGCGACCTGGCCTACGCGCTGTCCTCCGGGTTGACCCCGGAAGACCGCCGCGAGTGGGAGAAAGACCTGGTCGCGCGGCACGGTCAGCGCCTGGCCGAAGCCGGGATCGAGCCGCCCTCGCCCGAGGAGGCGTTCCTGGCCTACCGCCAGCAGATGCCGCACGCCATGTTCATGTGGCTGGGCACCCTGGGCCGGCACCCGCTCCAGCCCGACTACCAGCCGAGGGACATCGTCATGGAGACGGTGCGGCGCGTCTGCACGGCCGCCGACGACCTGGAGACCTTGGACGCGCTGAAAGCCTGATTTGTACGAGCTCGTGTTCGAACGGATGTTTCACGTGAAACATGCGGTACGCCCAGGGCGGTAGTCGCCCCACGCGGTACGCCCGGGGCGGTAGTCGCCGTTGCGCCCCGGGGAGGACGCGCTCGGGGCACCGGATCGCCACTCTTGGCGGTATGGCTGAAACGGTGCACGTCGAACGGCGGTCGGACCCACGGTTGTTCGCCGGTTTCGGGTTCGTAGTGGTCTTCCTGGTTGGCTTGGTGGGGAGTTTCGCCCTGGCCAAAGCCGGGTGGCCGACCCCGGCGACCCCGACGCAAGAGGTGCTCGAGTTCTTCGCCGTCAACTCGGCGGCGGTCGCGGCGAACGCGATCGGCCAGGGGTTGGCGGCGATCCCGCTGCTGGCTTTCACCGCCGGGCTGGCGCGCACCTTCACCGGTCGCCCTTCGGCACAGCTCACCGCCGCGGGCGCGGTCGCGGCGGGGACACTCTTGTTGTCGGCCGCACTGGTGAGCACCGCTTCGGTCGCGGCGGCCACCGGCGACGGGAACCTGGTTGCCACCGTGTTCTACCTGGCGTTCCTGGTCGGCGGGCCGGCCCACGTGGTCGCGTTGTCGGCGCTGCTGGGCACGCTGGCCGTGGCCGGCCGGCTGAGTGGCCGTCTGCCCGGGTGGCTGACCACGCTCGGTCTCGGGTTTGCCGGGCTGGGGCTTCTGTCGGTGGTCAACCTGGCCGCTCCGCTGGTGGCGATTACCGGACCCCTGATTCCGTTGGGCCGGTTCGGTGGTCTCCTGTTCATACTGCTGGCGGTGCCCGCGCTACGTCGCCGAGCGGTCGTCCGGACGTGACAGGAATCCGCCACCCGGAGGACGTGCGACACCTATTGTCTTTCCCATGCCGAGTTTTCCCGAGCTGCTTCTTGACCAGATTCGCAGCGAGTTCACCGCATCCCAGCAGTACACCGCCGTCGCGGTATGGCTGGACGGGCAGGACCTGCCTCGGCTGGCCGCACACTTCTATGCGCAAGCACTCGAGGAGCGCAACCACGCCATGAGCATGGTGCGCTACCTACTGGACAACGGTCTGCCGGCACGCATCCCGGGAATCGGCGAGATTCGGAACGACTTCAGCTCGGTGCACGACGTGGTGAAGCTGGCATTGGACCAGGAGCGCCTGGTTACCGACGAGATCACCACGTTGGCCAAGACCGCCCGGGACCAGGGTGATTACCTGGGCGAACAGTTCATGCAATGGTTCCTCAAGGAGCAGGTGGAAGAGGTCGCCTCCATGTCCACGCTGCTCACCGTGGTGGACCGGGCCGGTGACAACCTGTTCCACATCGAGGACTTCGTCGCCCGCGAACTGGGCGGTGAGGACCGAAACGACCTCACCGCCCCACCATCCGCCGGCCCCCGGGTCTGAACCGACCGAACCAGGGTGCTGAAGCGACCGAACCACCCTGCTGAACCGACTGAATCAGGGTGCTGCTGTGACCGAATCGGGGTGTTGGGTGCCGGACCAGGCGCGGTAGAGGTGCGCGTAGGGGCCGTTGGCGGCGATCAAGCTTGCGTGCGGTCCCTCTTCCACGATTCGGCCGTCCTCCATCACGATCACGCGGTCGGCGTCCCTCGCGGTGTGGAGCTGGTGCGCGATGGCGATCACCGTGCGCCCGTGCAGCACCGCGGCCAGTGAGCTTTCCAGCTCGCGGGACGCGTTGGGATCGATCAGTGACGTGGCCTCGTCCAGCACCAGGGTGTGCGGGTCGGCCAGGATCAGCCGGGCCAGCGCCAGCTGCTGAACCACCGCCGGCGGCACGCTCTCCGCGCCGGTGCCCAGGTTGGCGTCCAGGCCGGTGCCCGAATCGGCGCCGTCCCGGCCGGGCGAGGTCAGCGCGCGGGCCCAGGCGGCCGCGCCGACCACGCCCAGGGCCTGCCACAGCTCGTCGTCCGTGGCGTCCCTGGGCAGCACCAGGTTGTCCCGCAGGGTGCCGGAGAACACGTGCTGCTCCTGGGTCACCAGCACCACCTCCTGGCGCCGGCGTTCCAGTGGCAGCGCGCTGATCGGTACCCCACCGACCAGTACCTGACCGGTGCGCGGCGCGTTGATGCCGGCCAGCAGCCGGCCCAGCGTGGACTTGCCCGCCCCGGACGGCCCGACCACGGCGATCCGCTCGCCCGGCCGGACGTCCAGGGACACCTCGCGCAGCACGTCCCGGTCCGGCCGGTAGCCGAACGACACATCGCGCACCTGGATCGCCCCGCCACTCGGGCGCAGCGAGTCGTCCCCGGTGTCCGGCGGGACCAGGCCGACGCCGAGCACCCGACGCAGCGCGGCCCGCCCCACCTGGAGCTCGTCCATCCAGCCGAGCACCTCGTTCACCGGTTCGGCCAGCGCCCTGGCGTACAGCACGGCCGCCGTCAACTCGCCGATGCCGACCAGCCCACGCGAGTACAGCCAGGCGCCGAACAGCAACAGCGCCACCACCGGAAGCACGGCGGCCGTCTCCAGCCCGACCAGGAAGCCGGACCACAACCGGGCCAGCCGCCGCTCGCCGGTGCTGGCCACCCGGATGGTGCGCTCGTGGTGCACGCGCCGGCGCTCGGCCAAGCCGAGCGCCTCGACCGTGCGCCCGCCGGTGACCGTCTCGTGGGTGCTGGCGTGGATCGCCGCCCAGCCGGCCAGCGTGCGCTCGTAGGTGGGCACCGCGCGCGGCCGGTACCACCTGGTCACCAGGACCAGCACCGGCACCGAGACCAATCCGCCCAGCGCCAGCAGGGGCGAGTTGAGCAGCATGGCGACCACGGTCAACACCACCGTGAACGACGCCACCAGGATCTCCGGCGCGGCCTGGCGCAGGCCCTCGTCCAGCTTGTCGACGTCCGAGGTGGCCCGGCCGAGCAGCTCGCCGGTGCCGGCCCGCTCCACGGTGTCCAGCGGCAGCCGCACCGCATGGCTCACCAGGTCCTCTCGGGCCTGCGCCAGCAGCCGCTCGCCGAACACCACGGATACGAACCGGGCCCACCGCCGCAGCAGCGCCTCGACCAGCAGCACGCCGACGAACGCCAGCGCGATCAGGTCGACCGTGGTGGCGGCGGTATTGCGCCGCACCGACTCGACCAGCTGGCCGAGCAGCCACGGCCCGGCCAGGCCGACCGAGGTCGCCGCCACGAACAGCACCAGCATCGCGGCGAACGCACCTCGGTTGGCCGTGGCCACCCGCCACACCCAGGCCCGCACCTCCCGGCTGCCGGCCAGCGGCAGCACGGTCTTCCGTTGCTTCATGACTCATGCCTCCCGCAGGCTCGGCCAGCGCGTTCCGCGCTGGTTCTCCCGCCCGCGCCTAACTGGGCGCGTACTCGGCCAGCGCGTTCCGCGCTGGTTCTCCCGCACGCGCCTAACTGGGCGCGTACTCGGCCAGCGCGTTCCGCGCTAGTGTTCTTCGGTTGCATCGGCCACCGACGCCCACAACGGGCTACGGCTGATCACCACCGTGGTCCGTCCCCGGCGCAGGTGGGCCACCCGGCGGGCGATACGCGCCTCGGTGTGCGCGTCCACCGCCGAGGTGGGCTCGTCCAGCACCAGTACATCCGGATCCGCCGTCAGCGCCCTGGCCAGCATCAACCGCTGACGCTGGCCACCGGACAGCTGCCGGCCGCGCTCGATCAGCTTCTCCTCCAGGCCGTCGGGCAACCCGGCAACCACGTCCGAGGCGTCGGCCGCCCAGAGCGCTTCGTCCAGGCTCACCCGCGAACCGAGCCGCACCTCGTTGCGCAGCCGGCCGGAGAACAGCACATCCTGGTTGTGCGCCACCAGGATCCGGCGCCGCACCTCGGCCAGGTCGGCCTCGCGCAGCGGCAGTCCGCCGTGGATGGCCACCTCGGAGTCGGTGTAGCGGCCCAGCCGGTCGGCCAACTCCTCGGCCGAACCGTTCGTGCGCACCACGGTCAGCGCGCCCGGCGCGCAGCGCAGCCCGCTCTCCGGGTCGTGCAGGCCCAGCGGGCCCACCGGCAGTGGGGACGGATGTTGCGGGCTGCTCAGCGTCGGTTCCAGGCTGAGCACCTTGATCACCCGGCCACCCGCGACCAGTGCCTCGCTGACCACGTGGGCCGCACTGGTCGCGGTGGACACCGGGATGACCAGGTACGCCGCCACCCCGTAGAACGCGACCAGTTCACCCACGCTCAGCTCCCCGGCCAGCACCAACCGGGCGCCGAGCCAGATCACCGCCACGGTGACCAGGCCGGGCAGGAACACCTCGATACCGGACAGCCAGGCGTCGATCCGCCCGGCCGCCACGCCGGCGTGCCGCACCCGCTGGCTGGTCTCCGCGAACCGGTCGGCAAACCGCCGCTCGCCGCCAATGCCGCGCAGGATGCGCAGCCCGGAGACGATGTCGGCGGCGATGGTCGTCGCGTCGCCGACCCGTTCCCGGTGCTCCTCGGTCCGCCGACGAAGCGGGCCGAGCAGTGGTGCCAGGCCGGCGGTGGCGATCGGCACACCGATCAACACCACCGCCCCCAGCAACGGGCTGCGGGCCAACAACAGCGCGGCCACCAGCACGAACGCCAGGAGAGACCCGACGGTACGACCGAGCACCTCGAATGCGCCGCCGATGGAGTAGACGTCGGTGGAACCGATGGCCACCACGTCGCCGGAGCGGATCTTGCGGGGCAGCGCGGCGCCCACCCGGGTGCCGTGCGCGAGAACCTCCCGCTGCACCCGGACCGCCGAGCGGATCCACAGCATGCCGGAGTGGTACTCGGCCAGCCCCAGGCTGATCACCTGCACCACGCCGAGCAACACGATCACGGTGACCCAGGTGATCAGCGACCCGCCGAAACCCCACGCGCCCACGCCCAGCAGTTCGCCGAGGATGTCCTCTTCCGGCTCGCTCCCCGGACCGGCCTTCTGGCCGAGCGCGGCGTCGATCGCCTTACCGATGGCCAACGGCATCAGCGCGGCCGGCAGCGCGGCGAGCACGCCGAACGCCATCGCGGTGGCCAGCGTGCCCGGCATCGCGCGCAGCAGTGACAGCAGCAGCCGCAGCGGCGATCGGGTGTTCAGCGATGTGGGTCAATAGAAAGTGGTCATACCGCGAGGCTGCCAGAAGCTGACGATCAACGCGACCGAGTTTCCGGCCCTCGGCGGCCGACCCGGCTGCGCGGCGGGGCCAGCGGTTCCTCGGCCAGCGCGGTGACCACCTCGGTCGCGGTGTGCTGGAAGATCACCGAGGAGCGGAAGCTGGCGATTTCCCGCCGCTTGCTCAGCCGGTCCAGCAGGAAAGCCTGCAGGTGCTCGACGTCGGCCACCGCCACGTGCAGCAGGAAGTCGTCGCCGCCGGCCAGCACGAACACCGCCAGCACCTCGGGCAGGCCGAGCACCGAGTCGTGGAAGTCGTCGATCACGGCCCGGTTCAGCGGCCGCACCTGCACGGTGACCAGCGCCTGCACCCGCCGGCCGAGCGCGGGCAGGTCAACCCGGGCGGTGTAGCCCCGCAGCACGCCGCGCTGGCTCAGCAGGCGCACCCGTTCCAGGCAGGTGGACGGCGCCACACCGACGGCGCGAGCCAGCTCTCGGTTGGTCTGCCGGGCGTCGCGCTGGAGTTCGGCCACCAGCGCCGAATCAATGGCGTCCATGGCCAATATTCTCCCCTCCCGGCCGAATTTTGTTCGGACTCTGCGCCATCCGGCCGTCGTTCTTCCTAGTTTTTCGGTGTCGACGGGAACGCGGGAAGGGGACGAGATGCTCGAGCACGACCAGGTGGTGCTGCGCCGGGGCGAGCGCTCCGGAATTCCGGTCATCGTGGCGATCCACTCCACCAGGCTCGGGCCGGCGATCGGCGGCTGCCGGCTGTGGCGCTACCCGGACTGGCGGGACGGGCTGGCCGACGCGCTCCGGCTCGCCGAGGGGATGACGATCAAGAACGCGGCGGCCGGGCTGCCCTGCGGCGGCGGCAAGACCGTGCTGGCCGTACCGCCGGACCTGCCGCTCGGCCGGTCCGCGCGGGCCGACCTGCTGGCCGACGCCGGCGACCTGGTCGAGTCGCTGGGCGGCCGGTACATCGTCGGCCCGGACGTCGGCACCTCGCCGGACGACATGATCACGATCGGCGAGCGCACCGGCAACGTGTGGTGCCGGCCGGAGTCGTACGGCGGCAGCGGGGATTCCTCGCCGCACACCGCCGCCGGTGTGCTGGCCGCGCTGGATGCCACGCTGCGGCATCTGTACGGGCCCCTCAACGTTGCGTTTCCTGACGCAGAGCAAGGGGGTGGCGTGGCCGGGCGGCGGATCACGGTGGTCGGGCTCGGGCACGTCGGATCGCATCTGGCGCGTTCACTGGCCGGCGCGGGGGCCGAGCTGACGGTGACCGACGTCGATCCCGGCCGCCGGATGGTGGCCGCCGAGCTGGGCGCCCGCTGGGCGGACCCGGTGGATGCCCTCACTGCCGAGGCCGACGTGCTCGTCCCGGCCGCCCTTGGCGGGCAGCTGACCACGGACTTGGTTCCTCGGCTGCGGTGCCGCGCCATCGTCGGGCCGGCCAACAACCAGCTCGCCGCGGAGCAGGTGGCCGAACTGCTCCACCGGCGGGGCATCACCTGGGTGCCGGACTACCTGGCCAGCGCGGGCGGCGTGGCCTACACGGTCGCCCGGGAGCTGCACGGAATGCTCCCACCCGACGCGGAACGCCAGGTCACCCAGATCGGCGCGCGCACCGCCACCCTGCTCGACGCCGCCGCCCGCGATGCCGTCTCCCCCCATAAGGCGGCGCTCCAAACGATCGCCAACCTCCTGGCCCCCACCCCGGCCTGACCCACCACCCAAGGCCACCCCGCCCCGAGTGGCCGGTCAGCGGCGAGGGTGGCCGGTGTGACCCGAATGCTGAGGGCTTCTTGCGGAGGGTTCGCGTAACGTGGGGGCGGCTAGCAAGATCGGTTTGGGAGGGGATCAACATTCGCGGTGCGTGGCTGACGGCGTTGTGCATGGCGGCCGGAGCCGGTGCCGCCGCCCTGGTCGCCCCTCTCGCCTCGGCCGACTCGGCGAGCGAGTCGGCGGCCAACGAGCTCACGGTCACCGTCACCGGCAGCCCGGTCCCCGGCCAGAACGGAACCCACCGGCTGACCTGCGAGCCGGCCGGCGGTAACCACCCCGACCCGGCCGGCGCCTGCCGCATCCTGGCCGGGATGGCCGACCCGTTCGCCCCGGTACCGGCCAACCAGATGTGCACGCAGATCTACGGCGGCCCGGCCACCGCACAGGTCACCGGCCGCTGGCGAGGGCGCCCCGTGGACGCCGCGTTCCGCCGCACCGACGGCTGCCAGACCTCCCGCTGGGACAACCTGGCTCCCGTGCTACCCGCCCAGTAGGGCGCGGGCGGCGGCCGAATCGGCGGACCTCGGTGGTACCTGGATGCGTGGCTGAAGAACCCGGGGATGCCGCCTACTACCAGCGCAAAGGCTTTCGCCGGGCGCGAGCGATCGAGGATCCGCCTGAGCGTCGCGGCGTTCTGTTCGGGCGCGAGATCACCACGTCGTAGCCGAGCCCACCGCCGGCATCGCGAGCCAATGGTTGCACCTTCGACCGACGCAGATTGCGGTTGCCGCGCCGGCACGCGCGCAGGTACTCCCAGTCCGCCGAGCCCAGCCACACCAGACCGCCCGCGACGACACCACCGATGAAGCCACCCAGTAGAAACTCCGGCATGGTTATCTAGATTACCAGTTATCTAGATAACGTTGGTCGTTCCGGGCAACGAGTGTCTAGATAGCCTCGGTCAATGCCGCGAACCAGACCGTGGGTCCGTATCGCCGAGGACCTACGCAGCGCTATCGCCGCCGGCCAGTACCGGCCCGGCGACTCGCTGCCCACCGCGCGCGAGTTGATGGACCGCTGGGGAGTCGCCCGGCAGACGGTGCAGAACGCAGTCGACCAGCTCAGGGCCGAGGGGCTGGTGGCCAGCCGGCCCGGGCTGGGTTGGTACGTCGCCGACCGTCCGCTGGTCCGCCGGCTGGCGAGGAATCGACTGGCCCGGGCCGAACGCGACGCCGGCCGCGGTGCGTTTCTCAGTGATGCGGCCGAGGGCGGTTGGCGAGCCGAGGTAAGCGTCGAGGTGAGCCAGCAGCCCGCGGACGACCGCATCCGGATCCTTCTCGAACTGGAAAACGACGCCCCGGTGGTGGTCCGGTCCCGGCAGATGCGCGCCGATGACCAGGTGGTTCAGCTCGCTACGTCGTACCTGCCGGCGTCGATCGCATCGGGTACCGCGATCGAGCGGCCGGATACCGGCACCGGTGGGGTGTACGGCCGACTGGAGGAGCTCGGACACCGGCTGACCCATTTCGAGGAGGCGGTGCGCGCCCGCCCGCCCCGGCCGGACGAGGCCGCCAGCCTGGGTATCCCGTACGGCTACCCGGTGCTTGCGGTGACCCGCGTGGCGTTCAGCGGGGACCGGCCGGTGGAGGTCAATGACATGGTGATGGCCGGAAACCGGTATGAGCTGATCTACCAGCTACCCGCGCAGTAGGGCGCGGGCGGCGGCCCAGCGGTAGTCGGCCTTCCCGCTGGGGCTGCGCTGCACTCGGTCCACGAAGATGATCTCCTTGGGCAGCTTGTACCTGGCCAGCGTGGTCGCGCAGTTGGCGAGCAGGGCGTCGGCCGAAAGCGTGGCACCGGACCGAGGGGCGACGATGGCGACCACCTCGGCGCCCCACCGGGCGGACGGCCGGCCGCACACCACCGCGTCCGCGACGTCCGGGTGCCGCTTCACCGCCGCCTCCACCTCCTCGGCGAACACCTTCTCGCCGCCGCTGTTGATGGTCACCGAGTCGCGCCCGAGCAGCTCTACCCGGCCGTCCGCGAGCAGCCGGGCCCGGTCTCCGGGAACGGACAGCCGCTCGCCGTTCACCACCGGGAAGGTGGCGGAGGTTTTCGCCTCGTCACCCAGGTAGCCCAGCGGCACCCGGCCCCGCGACGCCAGCCACCCGGTGCCCGGGTGTCCCGGTGCCAGGAACCCGGACCGGTCCTCGGTGAGCAGCACGGTCCGCGAGTCGGCGTGGAAGGACTTGTCCACCCCCTCGGCGGCGCCCTGGACCCCGGTCTCCGAGGAGCCGATGGTCTCCATCAGCCGCAGTCCGCCGATCAGTGAGGCCAACCCCTCCTTCACCGAGGGTTGCAGCGCGGCACCGCCGCTGACCAGGAACTTCAGTGACGACACATCCCGGGGATGCCGGGCCAGCTCGTCCACCAGTGCGCGCCCGAAGGCGTCCCCCACGATGGACATCTGGGTGACCCGCTCACGGGCCACGGCGTCCCACACGCCGGCCGGGTCGAACCGGTGCACCTGGTCCGGGAACACCACGGTGTTGCCAGTGCACAGCGCGAGCAGCGCGCCCCACTGCGCGGCGCCGTGCATCAGCGGTGCGCACGGCAGCATCCGCCCCGCACGCGGGCCGATCGCGCCGACCACCTCGGCTACCGAGTCCCACTCCCGCCCGGCCCGCCGGTTGACCAGGCCGACCCCGGTCACCGCCACGTCCGCCTGCCGCCACAGCACACACTTCGGCATCCCCGTTGTACCGCCGGTATACAGAGCGTATACGTCATCCGGCGACGGCTCCGCCGGCACCGACGGGGGCACCGAGGCCAACGCCGACTCGTAGTCCACCGCGCCGGGCAGCAACGGCTCGCCGGAATCGTCCGCCACCTGCAACAACACCGGCCGTTCGGCCGACAGCCCGGCCAGCGCGGCGGCGAGCACGGGTGCGAACCGGGCGTGGTACTGGATCGCCCTCGGCCGCGCATCGGCGAGCAGATAACGCAGCTCCTCGGGCACGTACCGGTAGTTCACGTTGAACGGCGCCACCCGGGCCAAATAGCCGCCGAGCATGCCCTCCAGGTACTCCGGCGAGTTGTACAGGTACTGCGCCAGGAAGTGCTGGCCGCTCTGGTGACCGGCCAGCGAGGCGCGCGGCGCGAAGCAGCCGAGACCGTGATCGTGCAGGTAGCGGGCCAGTCTTCGGCTCCGGTCCAACAGTGCCCGGTAGTCGGTCCGGCGGGCGCCGTGCACCACGGCCGGCCGATCGGGCACCGCCGTGGCGACCGCCTCGATGGTGGTGGCGAAGTTCAGCTCACTCACCAGCGCAACACCAAGAGCGTCCGGCAGGTGAGGGATCCGGCTCGCGGCGCCCAGGCGAATGCCTCGCGGCGTTGTCGTCGGTCGACATAGCTCCGCTATGCCTCCCTCCGAGTTGGACACAGCCTTGCGATGCATCCACCTGGATCGCCGCTCCCTTATCGAATCCCTCACCTGCCGGACGCTCTAAGGCGTGACGCCAGAGAACGCCGTTCTCTAATCTTCACGAAAAGCGTACTGCGCAGTACGGTGTACGTGGATCGCAGTATATCGCCCAACACCAAATACTGTTAGGTTTATCCGAACGCGACCTCATTTCCGGGAGACAGCCGTGACGACGACGCAGTCAGGCCCCATCACGCATGACGCCGGCGAGACCTTCGAGGTGCGCAGCCCGATCGACGGGAGCGTGGCCGCCCGGCTGCCGCTGCACGGCCCGGACCACGTGGCCGCCGCCGCTGCCCGGCTGCGCGCGGCCCAGCCGGCCTGGGAGGACCTCGGCCCCAAGCAGCGCTGCAAGTACCTGCTGCAGTGGCTCGACTGGATCATGGACAACGAGCGCCGGCTGCTCGATCTGGTGCAGAAGGAGAGCGGCAAGTCCTGGGGCGACACCTCGTTCGAGTCGGTGGTCGCCGTACAGATCATCAACTACGTGGCCAAGCACGCGCCCAAGTGGCTGGCCGACGTGAAGGTGAAGCCGGACGGCCTGCTCAACAAGACCAAGCGGCTGAAGGTGCACGCCCGCCCCTACCCGCTGGTCGGCGTGATCACCCCGTGGAACTTCCCGCTGACCATGCCGCTGCTGGACATCCCGTTCGCGCTGGCCGCCGGGGCCGCCGTGCTGTCCAAGCCGTCCGAGGTCACCCCGCTCGCCTGGTCCGAGGCCGCACGCGGCTGGCAGGAGATCGGCGCCCCCCACGTGCTGGAGTGCGTCACCGGGCTGGGCGCCACCGGGGCGGCCGTGGTGGACCAGGTGGACATGATCCAGTTCACCGGGTCGACCCGCACCGGCCGGGCGATCGCGGTTCGCGCGGCCGAGCGGCTCATCCCGGCCAGCCTGGAACTGGGCGGCAAGGACGCGATGATCGTGCTGGACGACGCCGACCTGGACCGCGCGGTGAACGGCGCGGTGTGGGGCGGGCTGTTCAACGCCGGCCAGGTGTGCATCTCGGTGGAGCGCCTGTACGTGCACGAAGGGATCTACGACGAGTTCGTTTCCCGGGTGTCGGAGAAGGTCGCCGCGATTCGGCAGGGCACCGACACCGACCACAGCTTCACCAACGACATCGGCGCGATGGCCACCCCGGCCCAGGTGGACATCGTGGACAAGCACGTGCAGGACGCGCTGGCCAAGGGCGCACGGGTACTCACCGGCGGCACCCGGGGCGAGGTCGGCAACTACTACGCGCCGACCGTGCTGGTCGACGTGGACCACAACATGGCCTGCATGACCGAGGAGACCTTCGGCCCCACCCTGCCGATCATGAAGGTCGGCTCCGAGGAGGAAGCCGTCCGGCTGGCCAACGACTCGCCGTACGGCCTGGCCGGCAGCGTGTGGAGCCGCGACGCCAAGCGCGCCGAGGCCCTGGCCAAGCGGCTGGACACCGGCGGCGTCACCCTGAACAACGCGCTCACCGGGGTGGCCCAGATGGGTGTGCCGTTCGGCGGCTGGAAGAGCTCCGGGATGGGCGCGCGCAACGGCGGCGCGTACTCGGTCCGCAAGTACACCCGGCAGCAGGCACTGGTCGGCGAGCGGGTGGCGATGAAGTCCGAGATGAACTGGTACCCGACGACGCCGGAGAACGCCGGCAAGATGGCCAAGGCCGTCCGGCTGCTCGGCATGCACGACTGGCGCCGCCGATTCGGCAAGCCCGCGCGCTAGTACCGAGTTAACCTCCTCATCCGCACCCCCACCGAAGGAAAGGCTTGAGAAGTCAATGAAGACGAGATCCGGGATCCTCCGGCAGGCTCCGGGCAAGTACGAGGTGGTTGAGGTCGACCTCGAGGAGCCCCAGCACGGCGAGGTCATGGTCAAGCTGGCCGCCTCCGGCATGTGCCACTCCGACGACCACATCGCGACCGGGGACATGCCGGTCGGCACCTACCCGATCGCCGGCGGGCACGAGGGCTCCGGGGTGATCGCGCAGGTTGGGCCCGGTGTGCGCGGGTTGGCCGAGGGCGACCACGTGGTGTTCTCGTTCCTGCCCGGCTGCGGGCGCTGCCGGTGGTGCGCCTCCGGCATGCAGAACCTGTGCGACCTGGGCTCGACGCTGCTCGTGGGCTCCCGGCCCGGCGACCCGACCAGCTTCCGGATGTCGTTGGACGGGGCGCCGGTGGGTCAGATGGCCGGCATCTCCACGTTCTCCGAGTACACCACCGTGGACATCGCCAGCGTGGTGAAGATCCCGGACGACGTGCCGCTGGTACCGGCCTGCTTGCTCGGCTGCGGCGTGGGCACCGGTTGGGGTTCGGCGGTCAACTCGGCGCAGGTGCAGGTCGGCGACACCGTGATCATCATGGGCATCGGCGGCATCGGCATCAACGCGGTGCAGGGCGCGGCCCACGCCGGCGCGGCGAACGTCATCGCGGTCGACCCGCTGCCCTTCAAGCTGGAGAAGGCCGAGGAGATGGGCGCGACCCACACCTTCTCGACCATCGAGGAGGCCGGCGAGTTCGCCCGCTCGGCGACCAACGGCCAGGGCGCCGACTCGACCATCGTGACCGTCGGCGTGACCGCCGCCAACCACGTCGAGCAGGCCTACTACACGATCCGCAAGGCCGGCACCCTGGTACTCACCGGCATCGGCAAGGCCACCGAGGGCGCCCCGCCCATCCCGCTGATGGACCTCACCCTGAGCCAGAAGCGCATCCAGGGTTCGCTGTTCGGCGCCTGCGCCCCCAGCAAGGACATCCTCCGCCAGGTGGACCTCTACCAACGCGGCCTGCTCAAGCTGGACGAACTGATCACCACTCGGTACACCCTGGACCAGGTGGCCCAGGGCTACGAGGACATGCACGCCGGCAAGAACATCCGCGGCGTCATCGTCTTCGACTGACCCCTTCACGGTGAGACGGCCGTCCGGGCATCCGCCCGGGCGGCCGTTCTCATGCGACGGCCCGGCCGAACCGGCCCGCCCAGGTGGTCAGGTAGTCCCGCAGCTCGGGCGAGTCGACCAGGGTGAACTCGGCGTCCAGCGAGCCCAGCGCCATCGCCGGCCATTCCAGCGCGTCGGCGGTCATCCGCACCAGGCAGCTGTCCTCGCCCCGCGCGGCCACCTCGGCCCACCGGCCGATCTTCCTCCGCACCGCCTCAGCGGGCGCCCGCACCAGGGCCTGGATCTCGTGCACGGTTTGCTGTTGCGGGCCCCTGACCCGTTGGCGCACGAACTCGCCGGCATTCTCGGCGGGCAGCGCGCGCGGGCGGAACCGGGCGCCGGTGCGAGCCGGCTCGGTCAGCCGGTCCACCCGGAAGCTGCGCCAGTCGTTGCGGCCCAGGTCGTAGGCCACCAGGTACCACCGGCGGCCCAGGGAGACCAGGCGCAGCGGTTCCACGTGCCGGCGGGTGCGCGCGCCGTCGGCCGCCGTGTAGTCGAACTCCATCCGTTCCGCGTCCCGGCACGCCTGCGCCACCTTGACCAGGGCATCCGGGTCGGTGCCCAGGTCCGGAGCGCCACCGCCCCAACCCGGTGACACGGTCATTGCACGCAGCGCCTCTACCCGCCGGCGCAGCTTCGGCGGCATTACCTGGATCACCTTGGCCTGCGCCCGCACCGACGACTCGGCCACCCCGGCCAGCCCGCTCTGCGCCGCCGCGCGCAGCCCGATGACCAGCGCGACCGCCTCCTCGTCGTCCAGCACCAGAGGCGGCAGCGCCGCGCCGGGGGCGAGCTGGTAGCCGCCGTCCACGCCCCGGGATGCGTTCACCGGGTAGCCCAGCTCGCGCAGCCGGTCGACGTCCCGGCGCAGGGTCCGGATGGAGACCTCCAGCCGCCGCGCCAGATCCTCGCCCGGCCAGTAGCGGTGGGTCTGCAGCAGGGAGAGCAGGCGCAGGGTCCGCGCGCTGGTGTTCGCCATGTTTTCGAGTATGCGGCAATTGAGGACAGAAACTGGCACTTGGGGCCTCTACCTTCAGGTTCATGACCTCAACCGAGCTTCCCCAGACCCTGACCGGCGAGCGCGCGGACCTCCTGGCCACCCTGGCCCAGCACCGCTTCTTCCTGCGCAACACCACCCGCGACCTGACCGACGAACAGGCCGGCCGGCGCACCACCCGCAGTGAGCTGTGCCTGGGCGGGCTGATCAAGCACGTGGCGCACGGCGAGCGGCAGTGGGTGTCGTTCATCCTGGAAGGCCCGAGCGCGATGAGCAAGAACGGCAAGGAGTGGGCCGACTGGACCGAGGAGGACTACGCCGACTACCACAACGACTTCCGGATGCAGCCGGGCGAGACCCTGGCCGGCGTGCTCGCCGACTACGAGCGCGCCGCCGAGCGGACGAACCAGGTGCTGGCCGCGCTGCCCTCGCTGGACGACGACCACCCGCTGCCGAGCGCGCCCTGGTTCGAGCCGGGCGCCCGCTGGTCGGCCCGCCGGGCGCTGCTGCACATCATCGCGGAGACGGCCCAGCACTCCGGCCACGCCGACATCATCCGGGAATCCCTGGACGGCGCGAAGTCGATGGGCTAGTTGTCCTCGGAACTCGACGACTTCGACGACGACCCGCCGCCGCCCGGGATGTTGCACTTGCCTCCTGCGTAGATCGGGCCCGACAGCACCGGACGACCGGGCGGCGGGTTGTACTCGGCCGGGACGTCACCGGTGATCTTGTTCATGCACGCGTCGGTGGCGCTCTTGGTGCCGCCCTCGCCGCCGATCCACATGTCCAGGTGTCCGTCGCCCGAGCCAGCGGCGCTGGCCCCGGTGTCCTCGGCGATGACGTACCGCTTCACCGTCGGCAGGTAGAACCGCGAGCCGGCCTTGAAGATCCCGGTGCCCTTGCCCGGCACCGCGACGGTGATCGGGTCGGCGTACGTGCCGGTGCCGCCGGCCTTCTTGTGCAGGACCGGGTTGCTCACCTCGGCCGAGCCGGGTGGCGTGTTGTCCTGATAGGAGTAGCCGGTCAGCTCGATCTTGAGCTGCTTCGAGGTGCCGGCGTAGGCCGGGCCGCCATCGGAACCCGTGCCGCCGGACGCCTTGTTGCCCGTCGCGGCCGGCTTCTTCGCGGCGTTCTTGGTGGTGCTCTTGGCGGCGGTGCCCGGCTTGGTGGCCGGGCTCGGCTTCACCTTCGGCGGGGCGGCCGGCACGTCAGGCGCCGGCACGTCAGGCGCCGGCCCGGCCGGGGCGTCGGCCGCCGGCGGCACGGCCGGCTGGGCGAGCGGGATGTTGGCGTTGGTGCTCTCCCCCGACCCGCTGTTGCTGCGCAGGCCGACCAGCACGGTGCCGCCGGCCACCAGCGCGACCACCGCGCCGGCGACCAGGAAAAGCGTCCGGGTGCTGGGCCGGCCGGCGCGGTCGGCGCGCCGCCGGGCACCGCTGGCCCGCATCCGCCTGCGCGCCGCGCCGCGGGAGCGCCGGGCGGGCGGGCGGATCGCCTCGGTCCGGGCCTCCTCGGGTTCCGCGGGCTCCGGCTCCGCGGGCTCCGGCTCGGCGGGCTCGAAGAGTGAGCGGGTCTCCAGCTCGGCGAGATCGGTGCCGGGACGGTCCACCGGCTCTGCGTCGAACCCACCCGAGTGGGTCGGCCGGCGCGGAGCGGGCATCCAGTCCTCGTCGGACGGGGCCGAGGACGACTGCGCGCGTGGCTCTGGGACGGCCGGCTCATCGTCGAACACCGAGGTGCTCTCGTCCTGCCGGCCACGTGGGGAGCGGTGCCGTGCCATTTCTTACCTCCGGACCACAGGGCCGGGGTGGGCATCCGGTTTCGGGGAACCGGCGGATGGGGAGCCGTGCCCTTCGTTACCCAGCCTTAGCTAATCCGTTGGCGAAGGTATCAGAAGGGTGAGAGCGCTCGACCAACCGGATACGGACGGTGAGCCCATAGGGCGGATTCACGCGTCCAACGGCCAGCCACCGGGCTAGGCGCACCGCCGGCGGTCGACACCCGTTCAGGGCGCCCGCGCCGGACGGTGCGCGGCCCCGGTGGCGGCGCGCGGTCGCTGGCGTCTCCCGCGCGCGCCGCACTGCCCGGGCTCGGGAAGCGCGTTCCGCGCCGTATCTCCCGCGCGCGCCGCACTGGGCGCGCGCTCGGCAAGCGCGTTCCGCGCTAGGACTCGACCTCGATGACCTCGGCGCCGTCCGCGGCCCGCTGTACCGACTCGCAGCCCTTCTTGGCCGCCGACTTGCTCTCGTAGGCCTCACCCGTCGCGACCACCTGCCCGTTGGTCGCCTTCAGGCGAAAACGGTACTTGCCGGCGCGGTCCTGGTAGACCTCGAACTTCCCAGCCATGAGCATCTCCAAGTGATTTTTGATCATGCTCGGACAGCGGAAGCTTAATGTTGTGGCGCTTAGCACACCACCGCTGACACGCCCCCGACCCCTGATCGAGACCTGGCCCTCACCCGCTCGATGGCGCCCGTCTCAGCCTCTTGACGCAACTATACGGTTGCCATACTGTCAAGTTGCAACCAATTAGTTGCCATACTTTGGAGGCTCCGATGGACTTCACCAACCGGGAGCGGCTGGTGCTGCTCGTGCTGCTGGGCGCCGGCTTCATGCTCTCCGTGGACTTCTCGATCCTGAACGTGGCGCTCCCCGAGGCCGGTGCCGGCGTCGGGCTGGGAGCGGACCAGCTGCCGTGGATCACCACCGCGTACGCGCTGCCGGCGGCCGGGTTCACCCTGCTGTTCGGTCGTCTGGGCGACCTGCTCGGCCGGCGCCGGCTGCTGATGTCCGGCATGGTGCTGCTGGCCGGGGCATCCCTGGTCGGCGGCTTCGCCTCCGGACCGGAGACCATGCTCACCGCGAGGGCACTGCAGGGCTTCGCCACCGCGATGGCCATTCCCTCGGCGTTGTCGCTGCTCACCACCACGTTCGCGGAAGGCCCCCGCCGGGCTCGGGTGCTCGGCCTGAACGGCGCGCTGCTCTCCGGCGGTTTCACCGTGGGCGCGTTGGTCGGCGGCGGGCTGGTCACCGTGCTCGGCTGGCGGGCGGCGTTCTTCGTCAACGTGCCGGTCGCACTGGCCGTACTCATCGCCACCCCGTTCGTGATCGGCGAGAGCCGGGCCGAGCGGCGGACCAGGCTGGACGTGCCGGGTGCGGTCACGGTGACCGGCGGCCTGCTCGCGGTGGTCTACGCGGTGATGGAGCGACACCTGGTCTCGGCCGTGGTCGGTGTGCTGCTCCTGGCCGCGTTCTGGGTGATCGAGCTGCGCTCGCCGGCGCCGCTGGCCTCGCTGCGTGTGCTGCGCCGGGCCACCGTCAAGTGGGGCAACCTGGCCTGCTTCGTGGTGTTCGCCATGGAGCCGGCGATGATCTTCCTGACCACGCTGTACCTGCAGCGGGTGCTGGGCTACGGCCCGCTGGGCACCGGACTGATCTTCGGCATCCCCGGTCTGGCCTCGGTGGCCGCCGGCGTGCTGGCCGGGCGGGTCATCGGGCGGTTCGGCGCCCGGCCGGTGCTGGCGGTGAGCATGGCCGTGCAGGGGTTGGCGACGCTTCCGCTGGTGTTTCTCGGCACGCACCGGGCCGCCGCGTTGGCGATCCTGGTGCCGGCGCTGTTCATCGGGTTCTTCGGGCACGTGGCGGCCATCGTCGGAGCCACGGTGACCGCCACCTCCGGGCTGCCCAACGACGAGCAGGGCCTGGCCACCGGGTTGACCTCGATGAGCCAGCAGGTGGCTATCACGGTGGGCATCCCGCTGCTCAGCGCTGTGGCCGCCACCCAGGCCAGCCAGTTGGCCGGCATGCACCTGGCGCTGGGCCTGAACGTGGTGCTGACGCTGGGCACCGTCGCCCTGATCTGGCCGCGGCTGCGACCGCGCACCGGGCACCGCCCGCCGGCGGTCCGCGAGGCCGTGCCGGCGAACGCCACCTGATAGGAATGCGCCATGGGATTCCCCGATCGGATCGAGCGGACCATGGACCTCGACCACCCACCGGCCAAGGTGTGGGCGGCGATCACCAGCGCCGAGGGTCTGGGCACCTGGTTCGGTCACCACGCGACGATCGATCTGCGTCCCGGCGGCGCGGCCCGGATGACCTGGGATCACGGCTACGACAACGACCTGCGCATCGAACGGGTGGAGGAACCCACCGTTTTCGGCTTCACCTGGCGGGTGTTCGGCATGCCGAAGGACGACCCGCGCCGCACCTACGTCGAGTTCACCCTCGAACCGGTCGGCGCGGGCACCCGGCTGCGGGTGGTGGAGACCGGGTTCGCCCAGCTACCCGACGAGGAGTACCGCAAGGGTTACGACTCCCACCTCGAAGGCTGGGCGTCTGAGCTAGGTGAGCTCGGTGACTACCTCGATGAGGCCTGACCCGGCGGCGGACAGCGAGGCGATCGCCGAGCAGGTGTTCGTCGCGCTGGCCGATCCCACTCGGCGGAGCATCCTGGCCGAGCTGGCCGCCCGGGGCCCGGCCACCGCGACCGACCTGGCCACCCGCCTGCCGATCACCCGGCAGGCGATCGCCAAGCACCTGAACCTGCTGTCCGACGCCGGCCTGTTGATCGCCGAACCCGGGGAGCGGCGCCGGGTGCGCTACCGCCTGCACTCCGCGCCGATGCAGGTCGCACAGCAGTTCCTGGCCGCCCTGGCCCGCGACTGGGACGGCCGCCTGGACGCCCTGCGCGAACACCTCAACGGCTGACCGCGCGCTGGAAATCGTCTGGTGGAGACGAGGGGAATCGAACCCCTAACCCCCGCCTTGCAAAGGCGGTGCTCTGCCAATTGAGCTACGTCCCCGGTGCGGGCGCCTGGTTGCGCCCGCCGTTCGGATGGCTGGGTCAGCCGGTCGCCTGCTGCCAGAGGTCGTCGTTGTCACGCGACCTGGCCTTGTTGAAGACGAACAGCGCGGCGCCGACGACTATGGCGAGTGCCAGCAGCTTCTTCTTCATGTAAATCCCTGATCCTCGAGTTTACGCGGTTGATGTGGGCCTCGTCGTTCTCAGCAACGCGCTCTGAAGAGACCGAGCCTTGGCCCTTAGAACGAGGCGTTAACGAGCCTAGCCCAGCCGCCGAGATCAGGTTGCGTGGGGTTAGTGGCCCGGCGCGTCCGGGTGGACGGGACAGGTGCCCTCAGATGGCGGTGGTGGCCTGCTGCCAGAGGTCGTCCTCGGACCGCGAGCGAACCTTGCTGAACACGAAAGCGGCGGCGCCCAGAACGGCGACGATGGCCAGCAGCTTCTTCATCTGAAACCCCTGCGAGAAGAATCGGAGGAGTGGGCCCAGGAGGACTTGAACCTCCGACCTCATCGTTATCAGCGATGCGCTCTAACCGTCTGAGCTATGGGCCCCTCTGAACGAGGTGTCACCAAGACTACCGAAGCCCGCGAGCCGGTTTCCAACCACCCCCGGTGTCCAACCAGGACACCTCACTCGCGCTCGGACAGGGTCACCTCGATGCCTCCGACCAGGTCGGCGGAAACGTTGTAGATGAACGCCGCCACGGACAACGCGACCGCCACCAGCAGGCTGTTGATCGCACCGATCACCGCCGCCATGCCGAACACCCGCCCGGCGCTGATCAGTCGTTGGCTGGACTGCTCGGCCACCAGGTCGGCGTACTGGCCGTTCAACCGGTCCCATACGCCCATGCCGTCCAGCACGCCGTACAACAGCCCGGCGGCGATCAGCCAGACCAGGTAGAGCACCACCGCCAGCACCAGGGCGATCTTCAACACGGACCACGGATCCAGCCGCTTGAGCTGCAGGGCGGCCTGTCGGGGCCGGCGAGGCCCCCGGGCCCAGCTCATCGGCAGCCCGCCGGGTCCGCTCCGGCCGTGGTCCGCGTCCGGGTCACCGGGCAGGCCGGAGGTCACCGGGCGGCGCATGTCGGTGGTGGCCGGGTCGATCGGCGAACCGCCGACCCGGCCGGCCATGCCCGGCGGCATCGGTGGGCCGCTCGGCCTCGGCTTCCCGGGCTTCGCCGGCTTGCCGGGACGCCCCGGCTTGCGGGAACCGCCCCCGGGCCCGGGGGGTGCGGGCGGGTTCGGCCGCCCGCCGGGACCCGGAGGTCGGGGTGGCGCGGGCCGGCTCGCGGCCAGACCGGCCGAGGTCGTGGCCGGCGATTCGGTGAGGTCCTCGGCCTGGCTCGGCCCGGCGGTGCCGGACGGTGCGGGGCCGGCGGGGATCCGCTGCCACGGCGGCGGCAGCACCGGAGGGGGTGCCTCGGCGTGACCGTTGTAACCGGCCGGCGCCGAGACCTCGGCGGCTTCCGCCTTGCGTCCGGCCGGCTCGTCGTCCTCGGCGCCGGGGGCGGCCGGTGACGCCTCGGAGCCGGAGCCGCGCGACGCGGCCGGGTCGGAAGCTTCGGAAGAAGCCGGCGAGTCGCCCGGCCCGGGCCGACGTACCGGCGAAGGGCGTTTCGGCGCGGCGGACTCGGCCCGGGCGACCGGCGAGGGCTTCCCCGCGCCGGTCGTGGTCGTCCCGTTACGCGCGGACTCACCGTCGGTGGGCTCGGCCGGCCGGCTCCGTTCAGCGGCCTCGGAAGGCTCGGCCGGGCGGCCCGGTCCGGCAGCCTCGGAAGGCCTGGCCGGACCGGTGCCGTTGGCCGGACCGGTGCCGTGGGTCTCGGCGGAATCGGCGTCCTGACCGGGCGTCTTCCCAGGATCGGCGGGTTTGCCGGCGCCTCCCTTACCGGGACTGGGTGGGCTCGACCGCCGCTCGTTCGGGGTGGGCTCGGTCACGAGTTAGCTCGCGCCTCCTCCGTGTCTCCGTCGAACGCCCGAACCGGGCGTCCGACCCGGCCCGCCGGCATCGCCGACGGGTCGCTGCTCGCTCGGCCCACCGATCAGGCGGAGCCGTTGCCTTCGGGACCATCCTCGTCCGCATTGCGCGCGATGGCCAGCAGCGAATCACCGTCTCCGAGATTCATCAGCCGCACGCCCTTGGTCTGGCGACCGGCCTTGCGCACCTCACGGGCCCTGGTCCTGATCACGCCACCGCTGGAGGTGATGGCGTAGATCTCATCGGCCACGTCCACGATCAGCGCACCGACCAGGGTGCCCCGTCGGCGGTCGTACTGCAGGGTGAGCACACCCTTGCCGCCCCGGCCCTGCACCGGATAGTCCTCGAGCGGTGTCCGCTTGGCGTACCCGCCGGCCGTGGCGACCAGCACGAACTTGCCCTCCTGGACCACGCCGAGGGAGAGCAGCTTGTCCTCCCCGTTGAACCGCATGCCGAACACGCCGGAGGTGGCCCGGCCCATCGGGCGCAGTGCGTCGTCGTTGGCCTGGAACCGGATGGACTGGCCCTCGGCGGAAACCAGCAGCAGGTCGTCGTCCGGTCCGCACAACACGGCGCCGACCAACTCGTCGTCGTCGCGCAGGTTGATGCCGATCAGGCCGCCGGACCGGTTGGAGTCGAAGTCCTCCAGCTTGGACTTCTTCACCAGCCCGTTCCGGGTGGCCAGCACCAGGTAAGGGGAGGCCTGGTAGTTCTTGATCTGCATGACCTGGGCGATCTGCTCGTCCGGCTGGAAGGCCAGCAGGTTCGCCACGTGCTGGCCGCGCGCGTTGCGGTTGGCCTCGGGCAGCTCGTACGCCTTGAGCCGGTACACCCGGCCCTTGTTGGTGAAGAACAGCATCCAGTCGTGCGTGGAGCAGACGAAGAAGTGGGCGACGATGTCGTCCTGCTTGAGCGCCGCGCCCTGAACGCCCTTGCCGCCACGCTTCTGCGCGCGGTACAGGTCGGTCTTGGTGCGCTTGGCGTAGCCGGTCGCGGTGATCGTGACGACCACGTCCTCGACCGCGATCAGGTCCTCGTCGGCCACCTCGCCGTCGTCGGCCACCAGCTGGGTGCGCCGGTCGTCGCCGTACTGCTCGACGATCTCGGACAGCTCGTCCTTGACGATCTGCCGCTGCCGCTCGGGTTTCGCCAGGATGTCCTGGTAGTCGGCGATCTCCCGCTCGATCTCGGCCAGCTCGTCGATGATCTTCTGACGCTCGAGGGCGGCCAGCCGGCGCAGCTGCATGTCCAGGATGGCTTGGGCCTGGATGTCGTCGACGTCCAGCAGCTCGATCAGGCCGGTCCGGGCGATCTCCACGGTCTGCGAGGCGCGGATCAGCGCGATGACCTCGTCCAGCGCGTCCAGCGCCTTGACCAGGCCGCGCAGGATGTGGGCGCGTTCCTCGGCCTTGCGCAGCAGGTAACGGGTGCGCCGGACGATGACCTCGATCTGGTGCCGCACGTAGTGCCGCACGACCTGGTCCAGCCGCAGGGTGCGGGGCACCCCGTCGACGATGGACAGCATGTTGACGCCGAAGCTGTACTGCAGCTGGGTGTGCTTGTACAGGTTGTTCAGCACGACCTTGGCGACCGCGTCCCGCTTCAGCGTGACGACGATGCGCATGCCGATGCGGTCGGAGCTCTCGTCGGCGATCTCCGAGATACCGGCCAGCTTGCCGTCGCGCACCAGCCCGGCGATCGACTCGATCAGGTTGTCCGGGTTGACCTGGTAGGGCAGCTCGGTGACGACCAGGATCGTGCGGCCCTTGGCGTCCTCCTCGGCCTCCACCACGGCGCGCATCCGGATGGAGCCGCGGCCGGTGCGGTAGGCCTGCTCGATGCCGGACCGGCCGACGATCAGCCCGGAGGTGGGGAAGTCCGGCCCCTTGATCCGCTCCATCAGCGCCTGGAGCAGTTCCTCGTCGGTGGCCTCCGGATTCTCCAGCGCCCAGACCACGCCGGCGCCGACCTCACGCAGGTTGTGCGGCGGGATGTTGGTGGCCATACCGACCGCGATGCCGGAGCTGCCGTTGATCAGCAGGTTGGGCACCCGGGACGGCAGGACCAGCGGCTCCTGGGTCTTGCCGTCGTAGTTGTCCCCGAAGTCGACGGTGTCCTTGTCGATGTCCTGCAACATCGCCATGGCCAGCGGCGTCAGCCGGCACTCGGTGTACCGCATGGCGGCGGCGGGGTCGTTGCCCGGCGAACCGAAGTTGCCCTGGCCGTCGATCAGCGGGTAGCGCATCGACCACGGCTGGGCCAGCCGGACCAGCGCGTCGTAGATCGCCGAGTCGCCGTGCGGGTGGTAGTTGCCCATCACGTCGCCGACCACGCGGGCGCACTTGACGTAGGAACGGTCCGGGCGGAAGCCGGAGTCGAACATCGAGTACAGCACGCGCCGGTGCACCGGCTTGAGCCCGTCCTCGACCAGCGGCAGCGCCCGGCCGACGATCACGCTCATGGCGTAGTCGATGTAGGAGTTCTGCATCTCCTGCTGGATGTCGACCGGCTCGATGCGGTCGCCGCCGGAGGGGGGTGCCGGGTCCATGGTGTCGGTCACGAAAGCCCTTTTCTAATGGATCAGACGTCGAGGAAGCGGACGTCTTTGGCGTTGCGGGTGATGAACGAACGGCGCGACTCCACGTCCTCACCCATCAGGATGGAGAACAGCTCGTCGGCGGTGGCCGCATCGTCCAGGGTGACCTGCAGGAGCAGCCGGTTGGTCGGGTCCATGGTGGTTTCCCACAGCTCCTTGGCGTTCATCTCGCCCAGACCCTTGTACCGCTGGATGCCCTCTTCCTTGGGCAGCTTCTTGCCGGCCGCCCGACCCGCCTCGATCAGGCCGTCCCGCTCCCGGTCGGAGTAGGCGTACTCCGGCTCCGAGCCCCGGCCACCCCACTTGATCTTGTAAAGCGGCGGGCAGGCGAGGAAGACGTGGCCGTGCTCGATCAGCGGCCGCATGAACCGGAACAGCAGGGTGAGCAGCAGCGTGCGGATGTGCTGGCCGTCCACGTCGGCGTCGGCCATCAGCACGATCTTGTGGTAACGCAGCTTGGCCAGGTCGAACTCGTCGTGGATGCCGGTGCCCAGCGCGGTGATGATCGCCTGGACTTCGGTGTTCTTCAGCACCCGGTCGATCCGGGCCTTCTCCACGTTGATGATCTTTCCGCGGATGGGCAGGATCGCCTGGAACATGGAGTCACGGCCGGACTTGGCGCTACCGCCGGCGGAGTCACCCTCGACGATGTAGACCTCGGAGCGGGACGGATCGGTCGACCGGCAGTCGGCCAGCTTGCCCGGCAGCCCGCCGATGTCCCCGGCCGACTTGCGGCGCACCAGCTCGCGGGCCTTGCGCGCCGCCATCCGCGCCTGGGCCGAGGAGACCGCCTTCTGCACGATGGTCTTGGCCTCGGTGGGGTTGCGCTCGAACCAGTCGGCCAGCCACTCGTTGCACACCCGCTGCACGAACGACTTGACCTCGGTGTTGCCCAGCTTAGTCTTGGTCTGCCCCTCGAACTGGGGCTCCTTGACCTTGACGCTGACCACGGCGGCGAGACCCTCGCGGATGTCGTCGCCGGTGAGCGCGGAGTCCTTCTCCTTGAGCAGCTTCTTGTCCCGCGCGTAGCGGTTCACCGTGGAGGTCAGCGCGGCCCGGAAGCCTTCCTCGTGGGTGCCGCCCTCGTGCGTGTTGATGGTGTTGGCGAACGTGTGCACCGACTCGGAGTAGCTGGCGTTCCACTGCATGGCGACCTCGAGCTGGTGCTCGTCGCCGGCCGCCTGGAACGCCACGATCTTCTTGTGGATCGGCGTCTTGTCCTTCGTGCGGTTGATGTGCGCGACGAAGTCCTCCAGCCCGCCCGGGTAGCAGAAGGTGCGCTCCTTGACCTTGGCCACGTAGCCTTCGGCGTCCGGCTCCTCCTGGTCGCCGTTGTCGCCGTTGCGCTCATCCCGCAGCACGATGGTGAGGCCCTTGTTCAGGAAGGCCATCTCCTGGAGGCGGCGGGAGATCGTCTCGATGTTGTAGGTCGTGGTCTCGAAGATCTGGTCGTCGGCCCAGAAGGTGATCGTGGTGCCAGACCGGTCGGTGCGCTCGCCCTTGCGCAGCGGGCTGGGCACCGAACGCTGGTAGCTCTGCCGCCAGACCGTGCTGGCCAGGTGGATCTCCACCTCCAGCGCGCTGGAGAGGGCGTTCACCACGGAGACGCCGACGCCGTGCAGACCACCGGACACCGCGTAGGACTTGTCGTCGAACTTGCCGCCGGCGTGCAGCCGCGTGAGCACCAGCTCGACGGCCGGCACCTTCTCCACCGGGTGCACGTCCACCGGGATGCCCCGGCCGTCGTCGGTGACCTTGACCCCGCCGTCGGCGAGCAGGGTGACCTCCACCTTGGTGGCGTAGCCGGCCATCGCCTCGTCGACGGCGTTGTCCACGACTTCCCAGATCAGGTGGTGCAGCCCGCGTTCGCCGGTGGAGCCGATGTACATGCCAGGGCGTTTGCGGACCGCCTCGAGGCCCTCAAGCACTGTGATGGATGAGGCGCTGTAGGCGTTCTTCTTCTGCGCAGCCACGGACCTGTACATCTCCTTGCCTGGAAAGGACCGGCCGAGGAGGCTCTATGTACCTCGACCGGGGGTGCTCGGCGCCGGAGTCCGGGGCTCCCTGCGTCATCCCCCCTTACATCTTACTGGTCGGGCCGACGAGAACGGCGTCTAGGACACCCCTAGAAAGCTCACAGAGCGCCGATCGTGGGTCGAGGAAGGTTCGCGCGCCGGAAAACCCCGTCTCGCCCCGTCTGCGCGCCGCTCGATGCCCCGACTGTCACGCCCCGTTTCCGATGCCGCACACATATATAGGTGGGCCGGCCGGCGCCGGTCAGCCGTAGGTGTCCCGGGGACCCCGCCCAGGGGCGTGGCGTGGGCCTTTGCGCCAGCTCGGCGCGGCCGGACCCTGCACCTTCATCTGGCGAACCACGTCCGGGCCCACCCCGGCGGCGATCTTGGCCAGCAGTTGGCGGCGGAGCAGGCGCAGTTGGGTGGCCCAGGCGGTGGAACTGGCGGCCACGACCAGCTCGCCGTCGCGCAGGCTGACCGGGGTGGCGTGCTCGGCCACGTCCGCGCCGACCAGCTCCGCCCAGCGGCCGAACACCGAGGCCGACGTCAGCCGCGCCTGCCAACCCCGGTCGGTGGAAACCCGGGAGAACAGCCGGCCGAACGGCTGCGGGTCACGCTCGTCCGGGCGCGGGCCGGACCACCGCCGCCTACGGCCTCCCTGGCCGGTGCGGCGCCAGCGTCCCTTGGCCGGCTCACCGGTCCGCCGACCATTTGCGGCTGCCGCCTCCTGTGCGGCTGCCAGCGCACGGCGAGCCAGATCTGCCCCGCTCCCGGCTACCTCGCCGTCCTCGCCCCTGCCGCCACTCTCCGCCGCCCCGCCCTCATGCCCGGCCGCACCGCGACTCCTAGCCACACCGCCATCGCTCGCCACGCCGTCGCCCCTCGCCACACCGCCACCCTTCGCGGCACCGCCACCCTTCGCGGCACTGCCACTCTTCGCGGCACTGCCGCGCCGAGCCGTGCCGCCATCACCGCCCGCACCACCACGCCGAGCCGCGGCCCTACCGGAACCGGCATCACCACCGCTCCCACCATCTCCCGCCACACCACCGACCTCGTCCACACCATCGCCCGGCACCGCACCACCCGAAGACACGCCACGATCTGACACCGCACGGCCAGAGACCGCACCGTCCGCCTCGGCCACGCCACCGCTCCCAACCACGCCACTGCCTCCAGCCGTCGGGCGGCTCACACCGCCCGCGCCGGATGTTTCACGTGAAACATCTGTTCGACTGAAGCCCGCTTCGGTCTTTGAACGGTACGGCGCGCCCGAGGAAAATTGTTGATCGCACGGCGCGTCGCGGTTGACAGCGTCGGTGGGCGGCGTCACACATCCATCCCCAGGGCTGAGGACAGGATCAGGGGTCGAGCGCAAGGTGAACGGTCGCCCGACGTCTGTCGACGGTCCGGGCCCGGCGTCGTCCCCATTCGTTCCGGAGTTATCCACAGTATCCACAGTGTTGTCCACACCCCCGGTTTGATCGACTTGCCGCTACTCCGGGCCGTGTACCTGGCCAGATTCGATTCGAATTCGGGATCCCTGAAGTTTCTCCGGCACGTCGTCGACGACCGCGGCGGTCACCAGCACCTGCTCCGCCCGCACGGCCAGTTCGGCGAGCGCTGAGCGCCGTCGGGCGTCCAGCTCGGCGAAGACATCGTCCAAAATCAAGATTGGATCCGGGTTTCCGGTGGCGTCCGAAGCATCCGCACGCAGGGTCTCGAACGAACCCAACCGCAGCGCCAGCGCGAAGGACCACGACTCGCCATGGCTGGCGTAGCCCTTGGCCGGGCCGTCGCCCAGCCGCAGCTCCAGATCGTCCCGGTGGGGCCCGACCAGGCAGACGCCGCGCTCCAGTTCCTGGCTGCGCACCTGAGCCAGTTCGTCCAGCAGTGCCGCCTCGAGCACCGACTCCTCCGGAACAGGCTCCTCGGCCGTCAGATCGGGTACCGAGCAGCGATAGCGGACGTCGATGGGCGCGGATTCGGGCGCCACCTCGGCGTAAGCGGCGCGGACCGGCTCGACCAGATCGGCGAGCACGCGTAGTCGCCCGGCCAGCAATTCCGCGCCGTGACGGGCCAAATGCCCGTCCCACACGTCCAGCGTGCTCAGCTCGGAGTCGGATCCGCCGCCGGAACGACCCGCGAACCTCGCCGCCCGCGCGGTCTTCAGCAGGGCGGAGCGCTGCCGGATGACCCGGTCGTAGTCCGACCGCACGCCGGCGAACCTCGGCCAGCGCGCCACCAGAAGCTCATCGATGAATCGGCGCCGTTCCGAGGGATCGCCGCGCACCAGCGCCAGATCCTCCGGGGCGAACAACACGGTGCGCACGATCCCCAGCGCGTCGCGCGCGCGGGACAACGGCGAACGATTGACCCGGGCCTTATTGGCCTTTCCCGGAGTGATCTGTACTTCTACCGCCAGTTCCCGGTCGCCACGCACCGCGACGCCCCGCACGATCGCCGCCGAGGTACCCCGGCGCACCAACGGAGCGTCGCCGGCCACCCGGTGTGATCCGAAGGTCGCCAGGTAACCGACCGCCTCGACCAGGTTGGTCTTGCCCGCGCCGTTGGGCCCGAGCAGCACGTTGACTCCCGGCCGGAACTCCAGCTCGGCGGCCGCCCAGGACCGGAAGTCGGTGACCGCCAGCCGCCGCAGGTACATGGCGCCAGTGTGCCGCGGGGGTTACGTCGCGCGTTTGACGGCGTGCCCGCCGAACTGCTGGCGCAGCGCCGCGACCGCCTTCATCGCCGGCGACTCGTCCTGCCGGGAGGAGAAGCGGGCGAACAGCGCGGCGGAGATCACCGGCATGGGCACGGAGTTGTTGATCGCCTCTTCGACGGTCCAACGGCCTTCGCCGGAGTCGTCCACGTAACCGGCCAGCTCGGCCAGCTCGGGGTCCTCGTCCAGCGCGCGCACCAACAGGTCGAGCAGCCAGGATCGCACCACGGTGCCCCGCGACCACGCCTTGACCACCGCCGGCACGTCTTCCACCAGCGGCGCCGCATGCAGCAGCTCGTAACCCTCGGCGTAGGCCTGCATCAGGCCGTACTCGATGCCGTTGTGCACCATCTTCGAGTAGTGCCCGGCGCCGACCGGGCCCGCGTGGGCGAAGCCTTCCTCGCGGGGTCCTTCCGGCCGCAGCGCGTCGAAGATGGGCATCGCCCGTTCGACGTGCTCCGCGTCGCCACCGACCATCAGGCCGTAGCCGTTCGCCCGGCCCCAGATGCCACCCGAGACGCCGCAGTCCATATAGCCGATGCCATGTTCGGCGAGCAGCGCGGCGTTGTGCTGGTCATCGGTGAACTTGGAGTTGCCGCCGTCGATCACGAGGTCGCCCGACGAGAGCAGCCCGGCGAGCTCGGCCACGGTGTCCCGGGTCGGCCCGCCGGCCGGGACCATCACCCAGACGACGCGGGGGGCTTCCAGCTTGGCGGCCAGCTCGGCCAGGGAGGCCACGTTGGAGGCCTCGGCGTGCGGGTCG
This sequence comes from Actinospineispora eucalypti, assembly GCA_014208095.1. GTDB lineage: Bacteria > Actinomycetota > Actinomycetes > Mycobacteriales > Pseudonocardiaceae > Pseudonocardia > Pseudonocardia eucalypti. Next base: position 122,029 of record JACHMT010000001.1, read on the forward strand.
TAACCAACCACCTCGTGGCCGGCGGCGCGCAGCCGTTCGGCCATGTTGCCGCCCATCCGACCGAGGCCGATCAGCCCGAGCTGCATTACCCGTCCCCCTTGTTGTGCCGGTTGTGTGCCCGTTGGGCGCCGAACTGGACGCCCAACTCGACCCGCCGGCTTCGCGCCGCCGGGGTGCCTACCCGGGCAACCGTACCGGCATGAGCAGGTGCAGGTACCCACTCGACTCACCGGGCAGGTCGTCACCTGAGACCGGGCGGGCCAGGGCCGGCCGGCTGGGCGTGGTGAACGACAGGTGCGCGCGGTCGGTATGCAGCGAGTTCAGCCCGTCCAGCAGGTAACCGGGGTTGAACGCGATCACCAGCGGCTCGCCGTCGAGCTCACAGGGGAGCTGCTCCTCGGCGCTGCCCTCGTCGTCGCCGCCGGCGGAGAGCCGCAGCGAACCCTCGTTGAACTCCAGGCGCACCTGGGCAGCCCGGTCCGCGACCAGGGACACGCGCTTGATCGCCTCGACCATCGGGGCAACCTCGAGCACCGCGGCCGAGGAGTGCTCGGTGGGCAGCAGCTGGCGGTACTTGGGGAACTCGGCGTCCAGCAGCCGCGTGGTGGTCTGCCGGCCGTTGCCGGACAGGCCCAGCATGCCGTCACCCTCGGCCAGGGCGAGCTGGACCGGGTCCTTGCCGGTGAGCGTCTTGGCCGCCTCCGCCAGCGTGCGCGCGGGAACCAGGACGGCGGTGCTCAGCGACGCGTCGCCCGGCTGCCACTCCAGCTCGCGGACCGCCATGCGGAACCGGTCGGTGGCGGCCATGGTCAGCTTGCTGCCCTCGATCTCCAGCCGGATGCCGGTGAGCATGGGCAGCGTGTCGTCCTTGCCGGCGGCCACCGCGGTCTGGGTGACCGCCAGGGCGAACACGTCGGGCGCGACCGAACCGGCCAGCTGCGGCATGTCCGGCAGCTTCGGGTAGTCCTCCACCGGCATGGTCGGCAGGCTGAACCGGGCGCTGCCGCAGGTGATGGTGGCTCGCGCGCCGTCCACGCTGACGTCCACCGGGTGCGGGGGCAGCGACTTGGTGATGTCCGCGAGCAACCGGCCGGAGACCAGCGCCCGGTCAGCCGCGCCGATCGAGGCGTCGATCTCCACGCGGGCGGAGACCTCGTAGTCGAAGCCGGAAACGGTCAGCGACTGGTCGTTCGAGCCCGTGCCGGCATCCAGCAGCACACCACCGAGCACCGGCACCGGCGGCCGGGCGGGCAGGCTGCGCGCCACCCAGGCAACCCCGTCGGCCAACGCGTCACGTTCGACTCGGAACTTCATCGCGGACCCCTCAACACCTGCAGTCTGGGACAAATCAAGTCCGTCTGGGACCTAACAAAGTAGAGCCTCGGTTCGATGAGCCTGAAGCCGGGAGGGCGTTGTGTGGGCAGGTCGGCCCGTCGGCGCCGGGGAGCCGATCGTCCGTCCCCAACCCCGATTTCTGTAGTTCTTCTCTTGAAGAGAGAAATACAGCAGTAACAGTAAGGCCTGTGGATTCTGGGGACTCCGCCGGTTGTCGCTGGTCGCAGTGCGTGTCGGCCTGGGGACAGCCTCGGCGCGGGTCTGCGGATGGTTGGCCGGGCCCGTGGATGGCGGCCGGCCGGGCCCTAGTTGTGCCCGAGTTGTCCCCGGGTTGTGGCGGCCCGATCCACCGACCCACATGTAACAGTCCACGGACGCTCCACCGCTCGGCGCGCAAGTATCCACAGACTTATCCCCAAGTGTGGGTAGAGGGTTGCCGAGCGGACACGGTTCGCGACCGGTTGGCCCGCCAGGGGCCGAATCGAGTTGTGGCCGGAGCAACGCCGTCCCGCCCGGAAAAGCTGAACGTAACTACCCCGCGTCGCGAACCAGTGGTGAACGCGGGGTGGGTCAGGCGTTGCGGGCGCGTTGCTTGATGCGCGCGGTCAGCTCCTGGACCTGCTCGAACGTCTTGCGCCGCTGGGCGATCTCGTTGCGGATCTTCTTGTCCGCGTGCATCACCGTGGTGTGGTCCCGGCCGCCGAACATCTGCCCGATCCGGGGCAGGGAGAGGTCGGTGAGTTCCCGGCACAGGTACATGGCGATCTGGCGGGCCTGGGCGAGCGCCTTGGTCTTCCCCGGCCCGCACAGCTCGTCGATGGTCACCTCGAAGTACTCGGCGTTGACCGCCATGATGGTCGGCGCGGTGATCTCCGGCGTCGACGAGTCCGGGATCAGGTCGCGCAGCACGATCTCGGCCAGCTGGGTGTCCACCGGCTGGCGGTTCAGCGACGCGAACGCCGTGACCCGGATCAGCGCGCCCTCCAGCTCACGGATGTTGCGCTCGATCCGGGCGGCGATGAACTCCAGCACCTCGGCCGGAGCCGCCAGCCGGTCCTGCGCGGCCTTCTTGCGCAGGATGGCGATCCGGGTCTCCAGCTCGGGCGGCTGGATGTCGGTGATCAGGCCCCACTCGAACCGGGTGCGCATCCGGTCCTCCAGGGTGGCCAGCTGCTTGGGCGGCCGGTCCGAGGAGACCACGATCTGCTTGTTCGAGTTGTGCAGCGTGTTGAAGGTGTGGAAGAACTCCTCCTGGGTTCCTTCCTTACCTTCCAGGAACTGGATGTCGTCCACCAACAGCACGTCCACGTCCCGGTAGCGGCTCTGGAAGGCCACCTTCCGGTCGTCCCGCAGGCTGTTGATGAAGTCGTTCGTGAACTCCTCGGTGGAGATGTAGCGCACGCGCATGCCGGGGAACAGCCGTTGCGCGTAGTGCCCGACGGCGTGCAGCAGGTGCGTTTTGCCCAGCCCGGACTCGCCCCAGATGAACAGTGGGTTGTACGCCCGGGCCGGCGCCTCGGCGACCGCGACCGCCGCCGCGTGGGAGAACCGGTTGGACGCGCCGATCACGAAGGTGTCGAAGGTGTACTTCTCGTTCAGCCGGCTGGTCATCCGGGCCTTCGGGCCGACCGGGCCCGCGCTGCCCAGGCTGCCGGCGCCGGCCCCCGGCCCGGTCGCGGCGCCGCCGCCCGGGCCGGCTCCCGCGGAGTAGGTGGGCCAGATCTCCGGCTGCTGCTGCTCGCGGTTCTCCCGGTAGCCGGGATTCTCCCGGTACTCGGGGGCGGCGTAGTTCTGCTCCCGGTAGTCGGCGCGGGGATCGGGTCGGCCGGGCACACCCGGCGGCGGCTCGAGTCCGTCGGCACCGTTCGAGCCCCTGGGTCCCGCCGGCCCCCCCATTCCTCCGGGGCCCGTGGGACCTCCGTGTCCGGACGGGCCGCCGGGGCCGTTCGGGGAACCGGGCGCTCCCGGGCCGCCGTAGGGACCCGGTCCGCCGGGACCGCCCGGGGCGTGGCCGTCCGGTCCGTTCGGACCGAAGCCGAGGTCGGCCGTCGCTTCCCGGCCGGACGGGTCGAGGTCGGGCGGACCCTGGCCGTACGGTTCGCTGCCGGCCTCCCGGGGGTAGCCACCGGCGGAGGGCAGCCGGCCCATCGCATCGCGTTCGGAGTCCGCGCGGGGCACCTCGGTCCCGCTGGCGGCGCCGGCGGGGTCGACGACCACGGCGAGGGTTATCGAGGTACCCAGGTGCCGGCCCAGCGCCTCGCTGATCGGCCGGCGCAGGATTCGCTCGATCGCGTCCTTGGCGAACTCGGTCGGCGCGGCGAGCAGCGCGGTGTCGTCGAGCAGGCCGAGCGGTCGGGTGAGCCGCAGGAACGCCCGCTGTTGGGCGGACAGCGCGTCCCCGGCGCCGGTGCCGGCGTGCTCACGCGTACCACAGAGGTCCGCCACGACACGCGCCCAGACCTCGGCAAGGCCGTTGGCTTGATCCGCCATAGTGTGGTCCCCCTGCCCCGTCCAGTCGCCGTCCACCCGCTGCCAGCAGCCAAGTTCCGCACCGAAACCAGCGCTGCCGTCCACAGGGTTGTCCACACCTGTGCGCGGGACGCTACGCGGGTCGGGTACCGACCCGGTCGGCGACCCCCGGGCGCTGGCCGAAATGCGGCGAAGCCGCCACGCGTGAGGTGCACAGGGTCTGGGTGCGGCCGGCCGAGGCGACTTCCCCCGAGCTGACGCACGGGTCGTGCACGCTAGCAACATGGCCGGGTTATCCACAAGCGTTCCGGGTCACTCGGCCTGGCCCGCCGCGCCCTGCACCACCCGGTTTGACCACCCAAAAGCGCGCTGCGTACCCTGGACTCAACCGCGTCGCGAGTCGGCGCGCTGTCGCATGCAATCTTCCAGCCAAGTGATGCGCGTGCGCACAGTCCAAACGCCGACTGGCTGACTGTAAGAACGGGAGAACTCAGAAGTGAGCAAGGGCAAGCGCACGTTTCAGCCGAACAACCGTCGTCGTTCGCGTACCCACGGCTTCCGGCTCCGTATGCGTACCCGTGCCGGCCGGGCGATCCTGGCCGCGCGCCGGCGCAAGGGCCGGGAGAAGCTGTCCGCCTGACCTGGAACGGCGCGCCGTGCTGCCGGCGACCGCCCGGCTCACCCATCGCGATGACTTCGCCGCCGTGCTCCGCAAAGGCCGTCGAGCCGGGCGCAGGCACCTGGTGATGCACGTCCTCGCCCCCGCTGTTGACGCTGCCGTGGGCGAGGACTCCGCCGGGATCGGCGTCCGGGTGGGTTTCGTGGTGAGCAAGGCGGTCGGCGGCTCGGTGGTTCGACACCGGGTCAGCCGACAGTTACGGCACGTGTTGCGGGACCGGTTGGACCGATTCCCCGCCGGTGCCCGGGTGGTGGTGCGTGCGCTGCCGCGCTCGGCCTCCGCCCACTCCTCGCGCCTCGGCGCGGACGTGGATGACGCGCTGCATTTGCTCGGTCTGCCGGGCACACCCGCCGGCTCGGGCGCTGGTTCGCAATGACCGGCCCGGGAGTTCTGCTGGCGAAGCCGTTCATCGGGTTGATCCGGCTGTACCAGCGATGGATCTCCCCCGGCCTGCCTCCTACCTGTCGGTTCTATCCCAGTTGTAGCGAGTATGCGGTCGAGGCACTGCGCGAACACGGCTTGATCGGCGGCCTGGCGCTGACGATCTGGCGGCTGCTGCGCTGCGCGCCCTGGCACCCTGGCGGTGTCGACTTCGTGCCCCCTAGACGATCCCGGATCGCCCCCGAGGAGCAATCAGCGTGCTGAACTTCATCTACTATCCGGTCTCCGCGATCTTGTGGTTCTGGCACAAGGCATTCGGATTCGTGTTCGGTGAGTCCAGCGGTATCGCCTGGACACTCGCCGTGATCTTCCTGGTCTTCACCCTGCGGGCGCTGCTCTACAAGCCGTTCGTGCACCAGGTGCGCTCGATGCGCAAGATGCAGGAGTTCTCCCCGGAGATCCAGAAGCTCAAGAAGAAGTACGGCAACGACAAGCAGAAGATGGCCGCCGAGATGCAGCGGCTACAGAAGGACCACGGGGTCAACCCGGTTGGCGGCTGCCTGCCCGTGCTGGTCCAGGTTCCGGTGTTCATCGGTCTCTTCCACGTCTTGCGTGAGTTCCGCCCCGGCAAGACCGAGAACTACGTGTTCGACGCGGCCGGGGTCCAGTCGTTCAACGAGGCGCACATCTTCGGCGCCAAGCTTGGCGCGACGCTCGTGCACTTCGGGCCGTACAACGAACTGACGCCCCCGCTCTCGGCCTTCAACACCACGCCGGCGCAGATGCTGGTCGTGATGGTCCCGTTGATGATCATGGCTGGCGCGTTCACTCACCTGACGGCACGGCACTCGGTGGCTCGGCAGCCCGCTGCCCAGCTGGAGAACCCGCAGACCGCGATCATGAACAAGCTGACGCTGTACTTGTTCCCGATCGGCGTCGTGGTCGGTGCGCCGTTCCTGCCGCTGGCCATCCTCTTCTACTGGGTCGCCAACAACCTGTGGACCCTCGGCCAGCAGCGGGTCGTCTACAACAAGATTGACATGGAAGAGGCCGAGGCGGCCACCAAGAAGACCGAGGTGCGGCGCGACCTCGCGCCCAAGGTCGGGCAGAAGCCGATCCGGGAGCGCAAGCAGGGCGCCAAGCCGAACTCGCAGTCGAACTCCCAGCCGAGCAACTCCGACAAGCCGGCCGATGACGGCGACCAGGATGGCAAGCCCGCGACCAAGCCCGGCGCCAAGCCGATCGCCCCGCGCAAGTCGCCCAACGGCACCGGCGGAAAGTCCGGTAGCAACGGCGCGGCGCCTCACCTGATCGATCCGAAGAAGCGCGGCCGCAAGCGCTGACCGCGCCGCCCAACTCCGCTCGCCTGTCTGCTCGGCCCCCGGGGTTGGCCCAGAACCCTTTAACAGAACGACGGTAAGGAGCAATCGTGGCGAAGACGGCGCAGGCGGACCGTGCGGCGAACGATGGCGAGCCCGAGCAGGCAGCGACGGGTGACGAGCTGCTGATCCGCGAGGGGGACGTGGCGGCCGACTACCTGGAGCGGCTGCTGGATGTGCTGGACTACGACGGCGACCTGGACATCGACGTCGAGGCCGGCCGCGCGGTGGTCAGCGTGGACGGCGGCTCGGACCTGGACAAGCTCGTGGGTGATCGCGGTGCTGGCTTGGAAGCCCTGCAGGAACTGACCCGGCTGGCCGTGCAGCAGAGCACCGGCACGCGAAGCAGGCTGATGCTGGACATCGCGGGATGGCGGGTGGCCCGCCGGGCCGAGCTGGCCGAGCTGGGCCGGCAGACCGCAAACGATGTGCTGGCCACCGGCGAGCCGTCGCGGCTGCGGCCCATGACGCCGTTCGAGCGCAAGGTTGTCCATGACGCGGTGGCCGACATCCGTGGCGTATTCAGCGAGAGCGAGGGCGAGGACCCGCGCCGTCGGGTGGTCGTCTTCCCGCGCAGCTGATCAGCACCTATCCGAGTCAAGCCGCTGTCATGTCCGATCGATGTTTCACGTGAAACAAGCGAAAAGCGCCAACCCAGAGGATCGTCCGGAGAACCAGACGACCACCGATCAGTCGGTCGTCGACGGTGGGAAGACGGTCACCGAACTCGCCCCGCATGCCGAGCTTGCTTCGGATGCGGGGCGAGTTGTTTCGGGGGTAGCCACCATGGGCGAGGTCCAGGCCGGTGAGTGGCTTCGGGATTTCTCGCCGGCTCGGTCAGGTTCTCGCGGCCCCGGCTCAGTCGTGCTTTCTGCTCCCGCCGATCCGGCCACACACCGCGGCCACCCGGCCGATCCGGCTCGGCCGGGTCGTGGCGCCCTCGTCGGAGAGGGTTACCGGGCGACGGGCTCGGCCGAGCTCAGCGGCCGGGTAACTGATCCGGCGGCGTGGGATGGCGGGGTGACCGGCCCGGCCGCACCGAATGGCCGGCTGACCGGTGCGGCCAGGCTGAACAACGGCGCGCCCGAGCCGGGCAATGGGTGTTCCGAAGCGATCGGCTTGGCCGCGCTGAGTGGCCGAACAAGCAACCTGGCCGCCCGCACTTTCGAACGATCGGCTGACCGCGGGGTCGATCAGGACGACGTACTTGCCGCCGCGGCCATGCGATCCCAGTCATCTCCCGATCTAGCTGAACCGATCGACCGAGCTCTGACGTGGTTCGCGTCGACCACCGCAGCCGCAGGCGCTAGTGAACCGGACTCCGTCCTTGCCGACCGCGCCGAACCAGTCGGCCGACCTCGAGATCTCAGTGGGCCGATAGCCGCCTCAACGGGTGTGAGCTGTCGGCCGCGCACGGTACGGGCTCTGCGGCGCGGAACGTGCAACTTCTTGAACCGACGGTGTCCCCCGGCCGAACCCATGGCGCGGAGCAGTCATCCGCCGGACGAAACGACTCAGGCCCGCCGTCTGCCCGAGCAAGCGACTCGACCGAATCGTCTGGCCGAGAAACGACCCCACGGCGGGGTCCGGCCGAGAAAGCGAACCCGCTGTGCTGTCTAATCGATCAAACGCCGCTGACCAGTCCTCCGGTCCAGGAAACCTCTCGACCACAGCGTCTGGACGAGTCAACGACTCGACTACGCCGTCTCGCCCAGGAAGTGACTCCCACGTGCCGCCTGGCCAAGGAAACGACTTGGACCCGCCGTACGCTCCGACCGTGCTTTCTGGCCGAGTGGTCGACCCGGGCGGGAGTTCCGACGAAGTGCCGCCCTTCTCCGGCGAGCGCGGCACCGGGTCGGCCGCGCCGTCTGCGGGAGCCGCCGATTCGGGCACTCGGTCCGAGGGAGCCGCCGATTCAGGTGGCCCGTCCGGTGACGGTGAGTCGAGTCTCCGGCCCGCCCAAACTGCCGACTCGACCGCGTCATCGGTCGGCCCAGCCGATCCGGCTGCGTCGGCAAGCTTGTCGATCGAGCGGCCACCGTCGGCGGCCGAAGTGCTGTTCGGCGCACAGTTCGCCCCCGCTCGCCGATACGTCGAGTTGCTGCTCGACACCGGGGTGAGCCATGGGCTGGTCGGGCCTCGGGAGGGCGAGCGGATCTGGTCCAGACACGTGCTCAACTGCGCTGTGTTGGCGGAGCTGATCGAACCGAACGCCCGCGTGCTGGACGTGGGCTCCGGCGCCGGCCTGCCGGGGATTCCGCTGGCCCTGGCCCGACCGGACCTGGAGATCGTGTTGCTCGAGCCGATGGCGCGCCGGGTGGACTGGTTGCGTGCCACGCTCGATGAGCTCGGCCTGGAGGTAACCGTCGTACGTGGTCGCGCGGAGGAGAAGGCCATCCGCCGGCAGTGGCGAGGGGCGGACGTGGTCACCGCGCGCGCGGTAGCCCCGCTGGCCAAGTTGGCCGGTTGGACGTTGCCGTTGCTGCGGATGGACGGTCGGTTGCTGGCGCTGAAAGGTAGCTCGGCGGCCGACGAGGTGATTCGTGACCGGGTCGAGGTACGTGGCTTTGGAGGGTCGGTGCCGCGCGTGGTCCAATGCGGGGGCACGCACATCGATCCGCCGGCGACCGTGGTGGTCGTCGATCGCGTCCGATAGCGGCGCTGAAATTGCCCGGAACCACCGGGCCATGCGGTACGTCAGAACAACGGGGAGTCGGGAACGGTGGGCGTCAAATCGCGCGGGGACCGTGATGAACAGTTCGTCGATGTTTCACGTGAAACACCTACTCCTCGATCCGAGTACCCAACTGAAAACAGGACTGAACCAGGGGGCCGGCACTCCAAGCCGCAGGCGGACGGGTCGCCCCCATCGCAATCGGAGGAGTGGATGTGGACTCCCATCGCTGAGGAAGCCGAGCAGGCCGCTCGGGTACTGCACCCGGACGGGCATGCTTTGCCAAGACCAGCGCACTGTCGAATCCTGACCATCGCCAACCAGAAGGGCGGAGTGGGCAAGACCACCAGCGCGGTGAACTTGGCTGCCGCGCTCGCCGCATACGGCATGCGCGTGCTGGTGATCGACCTTGACCCGCAGGGGAACGCCAGCACTGCGCTCGGTGTCGAGCACAGCAGCGGTACGCCTTCCATCTACGAGGCGCTGATCGGCGAGATCTCGTTGCTGGACGCGGTGCGCCGCAGCACGCAGTCTCCGGACCTGCTCTGCGTGCCCGCGACTATTGACCTGGCCGGCGCGGAGATCGAACTGGTCAGCATGGTGGCCCGTGAGTCGCGGCTGCAGCAGGCGCTGAGCGACCGCGTGGTGGCCGAGTTGGACGTCGACTACGTCCTGATCGACTGCCCGCCGTCACTGGGCCTGCTGACCGTCAACGCGCTCGTTGCCGCCGCCGAAGTGCTCATCCCCATCCAATGCGAGTACTACGCGCTGGAGGGACTCGGGCAGCTGCTGAACAACATCGAGCTGGTGCGCGCGCACCTGAACACCGACCTGCAGGTGTCCACCATCCTGCTCACCATGTACGACGGGCGCACGAAGCTCGCCGACCAGGTGACCTCGGAGGTCCGGGAACACTTCGGTGACCGCGTGCTGCGCACGGTGATTCCACGCAGCGTGAAGGTGTCCGAGGCGCCCGGGTACGGGCAGACCGTGCTCGCTTACGATCCGGGCTCACGTGGCGCGATGAGCTACCTGGATGCCGCCCGCGAGATCGTCGAAGACCAGGAACGCGTGGAGTCCGGTCGATGAGTACCCGCAAGGGGGGCCTGGGCAAGGGTCTGGCCGCGCTGATTCCGACCGGACCCGAGGCCTACGAGTCGTACGGGGAGCAGCCACTGCGGGGCGCGGCCGCAGTGGCTGCCGGCCACGTTGTCAATCCGGATCTCGCCGGCGACGGTGGGACGACGACCGGCGGGATAGTTCAGGGCGCCTCTTACCGGGAGCTGCCGGTCAACCTGATCGGGCCCAACCCGCAACAGCCTCGTCGCGCGTTCGACGATGAGGCGCTGGACGAGCTGGCTCACTCCATCAAGGAGTTCGGCCTGCTCCAGCCGATCGTGGTTCGCGAGGTCAGCCGAGCCAACTACCAGATCGTCATGGGCGAGCGGCGTTGGCGGGCGGCTCAGCGGGCCGGCCTGGACATGCTGCCGGTTATCGTCCGCAAGACCGAGGACGACGCGCTGCTGCGCGACGCGTTGCTGGAGAACATCCACCGCGTTCAGCTGAACCCGCTGGAAGAGGCGGCCGCGTACGAGCAGCTACTCGCCGAGTTCGGCGTCACCCACGACCAGCTGGCCGACCGGCTGGGCCGCAGTCGCCCGGTGGTCACCAACATGATCCGGCTGCTCCGCCTCCCGGTCGCTGTGCAGCGACGCGTCGCCGCCGGCGTGCTCTCGGCCGGACATGCGCGGGCACTGTTGTCCTTGGAGGACGCGGGTCAGCAGGAAGAGCTCGCCGCACGGGTGGTGGCCGAGGGAATGTCGGTGCGGGCCACCGAGGAAGCGGTCACGCTGATGAAGCGCGAACCGGTCCGCTCCCCTGGCTCTTCGGCCGCACCCAAGCGCGCCGAGCGGCCGCCGGAGCTGGACCGGGTCGCCACTCGGCTGTCCGACTCGTTCGACACCCGGGTCAAGGTCGAGTTGGGCCAGCGCAAGGGCAAGATCGTGGTCGAGTTCGGCTCACTGGACGATCTGGAAAGGATCGTCACCCTGATGAACCCTGACCACCAGCAGTAATTCGCCGCTGCCTCTTGACCCTGGTAAGTCGCCTGTTCGGAATTGCGCCGGTTGCCTCGTAGATGCCGGAGCGGGCCTGTACGTGGACAGTGTGTAGACGTTTACCAACGCACGGACCTGCCGGTGTACACGGTGTCCTACCAGCTCAAATAGCCGGCTGGCGAGACGTGTATGACCTGGAACCGGAGGTTTTCTGGCCGGTTCTAAGGTCTATGTGTCAATTCTTGGGATCGACCGGACTCGGTCCCCGGAGAGATGCGGAACGGTCAAGGCCTGAGCGCTGGATTGCTTCGGTAAGAAGCGTGCTGAACAGCTCACCCAAATGCCCGCCGTCAGCCGATACGGCGGTCGGTAATAGGGATGTGTCGGTGAGGCCGGGGCTTACGTTCACGTCCAGGATCCACGCCGTGCCGTCCGGGGTGATGATCGCGTCGGTGCGGGAGAGGTCGCGCATGCCGAGCAGGCGATGGGCCTCCAGGGCGGCCCGGGCGGCCGCATCCGCCACCGGGGCGGACAGGCGGGCCGGGCAGTGGAAGGTCGTCGCCCCGGGGGTGTAGCGGGCGGTGTAGTCGTAGACGCCGTCCTTGGGGCAGATCTCCACCACCGGCAGCGCGCGCGGTGATGGGTCGGCGCACACCGACACCGCGACCTCGACACCCTCCACGTACCGCTCGGCCAGTACCGCGTTGCCGTAGGCCAGGCAGTCGACCATGGCCGCCGGGAGCATCTCCACCTCACGCACCACCTGCGCGCCCAACGCGGATCCGCCCTGGTCAGGCTTGATCATCAGGGGCAGGCCGAGGCGGTGCACGATGGCTTCCAGCACCGCGCGGGCGCCCAGTTCGCGGAACGCGGCGTGCGGCAGCACGATCCAGTCGGGGGTGTGCAGGCCGCCGCGCGCGAGCTCGGCCTTGGCGATGGGTTTGTCCCAGGCCCGTCGACAGGCCCACGAGTTGGTGCCGACGAACGGCACCTCCAGCATCTCCAGTACCGCCTGCACCGAGCCGTTCTCGCCCTCACCGCCGTGCAGGGCGATCACCACCGCGTCCGGGCGCTCGCGGCGCAGCCGCTCCAGGAGGGTGGTGTCCGCGTCCCACTCGACGACAGTGGCGCCGACGTCTCGCAGGTCGGCGGCCACCCGGCGACCGGAGCGCAGGGACACCTCGCGCTCGTGGGAGAGGCCGCCGGCCAGCACCACCACGGTCAGCTGGTCCAGGGCCGCACTGGTGTTTGGGCTGGTCACAGGCGTCAGGTGGTGTCCGGAGTGGGGGTTTGGGGTCCGCGGCGAACGTTAGTTCTACTCGGGCTGCCGAATGTGTCCAGCACGTCCAGCTCGGCGTTCAGCACGCCCGCCAGCCGGCGGACGCCCTCGGTGATCCGTTCCGGCGTCGGGTAGCAGAACGAGAGGCGCAGCTGCCGGGCGCCGAGCGAGGCCGACGACGGACCCGCGTAGAAGCCGGTCCCAGAGGCGTACGCCACCTGCGCCCGCACCGCGCGCGGCAGCATCGCCTTGGCGTCCACGCCCTCGGGCAGGGTCAACCAGACGAAGAACCCGCCTTCCGGGTGTGTCCACCGGCAGCCGGACGGCAGGTGGGTGCCGAGCGCCTGCAGCATTGCGTCCCGCCGCTCCCGGTACATCTCCCGGAACGACTTGATCTGTCCCAGCCAGTCGTGGCCGGCCAGGTACCGGGACACCACCAGCTGGTTGAACGTGGGCGGGCACAGCGTGGCCGACTCGGCGGCCAGCACCAGCTTGTCCCGCACGGCCGCGGGGGCGAGCGCCCAGCCCACACGCAGCCCGGAGGCGAACGTCTTGGAGAAAGAGCCCAGGTAGATGACGTTGTCCGGGTCCAGCGAGCGCAGCGCCGGGTACTGTTCCTCGGTGAACCCGAGTAGTCCGTACGGGTTGTCCTCCACCACCAGGACGCCGTAGCGGCGGCACAGCTCGAGCACCTGGGGCCGCCGGTGCACCGCGAGAGTCACACCGGCCGGGTTGTGGAAGGTCGGCACCGTGTACAGGAACTTGGGCACCACGCCATCGCGGGCCAGCCGCGCCAGGGTCGACTCGAGAGCGTCCGGGCGCAGCCCGTCGTCGTCCAGCGGGACGTGCACCACCTCCGCCTGGTAAGCGGCGAACGAGCCGAGCGCCCCCACGTACGAGGGGCCCTCGGCGAGCACCACGTCGCCCGGGTTGCAGAACAGCCGGGTGACCAGGTCCAACGCCATCTGCGAGCCCACCGTGACTACCACGTCGTCGGCGTGCGCGCGGATCCCCTCCACGGCCATGACCTCGGTGATCTGCTCACGCAGCACCGGCACGCCCTGGGCGGATCCGTACTGCAACGCCACCTGGCCGTCCTTGGCGATCAGCTCGGCGACCTCGGTGGCCAGGGTGTCCAGGGGCAGCGCGGCCAGGTTCGGCATACCGCCGGCCAGCGATACCACCTCCGGCCGGCTCGCCACCGCGAACAGCGCTCGGATCTCCGACGCGGTCATCCCCTCGGTGCGGGATGCGAAGCGGTCGGTCAGCGCTGGGACGCGGGGCAGTGGCAGGTCCGGATCGGGCACGCGGCACTCTCCTGTTCGGGGCGGATCGGCCCTGTGACTGGGCGGATCGGCGGTCAGTCTAACGGTCGATAAGGGCGGCCCTGCCGCATTCGCGCGCTGCGCACGGTCACCGACCCTTCGGCGCGGTACGCCGACCGGCTGACTGGATGCCCCGGCTGGACGGTTCCGATTGGGCACTGGATCGATCTATCCTGCGAATGAGGGCACCCTGCCCGCACTGACCGACCACACGAATCACCCGGAGGTCCGCCGGAAGTGTCTCCCGTTGTGGTCGGTGTCACCTTGGACAACATCGACGAGCTGCCCAAGCGGTGTCGCCGCTGCGTGTTCTGGGAGCTCGCCCCGCATCTGGGTGAGCAGGCCGCCGAGTACGGCAACCTGGAGCTGGAGAAGGAGGCCTGGCTGTCCAGCGTGCTGCTGGACTGGGGCTCCTGCGGAAAGATCGCCTACGTGGACCGGATCCCGGCCGGGTATGCGCTGTACGCGCCGCCGGCCGTGGTGCCCCGGGCCAACGCCTTCCCCACGGGCCCGGTCGGGCACGACGCCGTTCTGCTCACCGCGCTGGCCGTGCTGCCCGAGATGTCCGGTGACGGGCTGGGCCGGACGCTGGTGCAGGCGGTGGCCAAGGACCTCACGCGGCGCGGCGTGAAGGCTATCGAGGCGTTCGGTGACGCGGCTCCGACTTCCGACTCAACCTGCGTCATCCCGGCCGACTTCCTGCGTTCGGTGGGCTTCAAGACGGTTCGCGCGCACCAGCGCTGGCCACGGCTGCGCCTGGAGTTGCGCAGCGAGCTGTCCTGGAAGGAAGACGTCGAGGCTGCGCTGGAGCGGCTGCTCGGCGAGATCACCATTCCGGCGCAGAACACCGGCATCTCCCGGGAGTCGCTGGCGCCCCGGTTGGGCGCGACGCCCACGGTTCCGGCGTGTAGCTGAGGGTTTACTCGGCGCGGGCCAGCTCGTGCGCCAGCACGTCCTGGAAGGTGAACGTGCCGGTGGGCTGGTCGTCCCGGTCCAGCAGATAGAGGCGCTTCACCGCGACCAGGATGCCCTCGGCGACCACGTCCCGGAACCGGGGGTCGAGGAGTTTCCGCCGGTCACCGAGGTGGGTCAGGTAGCCGACCTCGATCCGCACCGCCGGCATCCGGGTCAGCCGGAGCATCTCCCAGGTGCGTGGCTGAATGCCGCAGTCCAGCATCCGGGTGCGGGCCAGCAACTCCCGGTGGATCAGCCCGGCCAGCGCCTCGCCCATGGTGGACGTGGTGCCGTTCGGGGTGCCGAAGTGGAAGGTGGCCAGGCCCTGCGCGTGCATGCTGCGGTTGGCGTCGATGTGCAAGGAAAGCAGCAGGTCGGCGCCGGCGGCGTTGGCGAATGCCGCCCGCTCGGGCTCCGGCGGGCAGGAGTGCTCCGACCGGGACAGCAGCGCCTCCATGCCGGTGGCGGCCATCCGGCCCTCCAGGCGGCGGGCCAGGTCCCACATCAGGTCGGCCTCGGCGACGCCGGCGACCTGAACGCCCCGGTCCGGGCCACCGTGCCCGGCGTCGATGACGATCCGCTTGCCACTCAGCCTTGGGCCGGCCTTGCGCACCCGCTCCTGCTCGCGCAGCAGGCCGGGGCGGCCGCCGGTGACACTGCGGCCCAGCTGTCGCAGCGCGCGCAGTGTGGCGGGGCCACAGATGCCGTCCTGCTGCAGGCCGTACTCGCGCTGGAACGCGCGCAGCGCCTTCTCCGTCTGCGCGTCGAACACGCCGCCGGGGCGGCCCGGGTCGAAGCCCAGCTCGAGCAGGCGTTCCTGCAGCGCCAGCACGTCGTCGCCGGCCATGGGCGAGGAGATGAGCAGGCCGAGCATCCGGTCGCCCAGCGTCCACCGGGCTTCGCGCAGCGCCCGCGCGGTGGCCGGGCCGACCACTCCGTCGGTGATCAGGCCGCGTCGCTGCTGGAACGCTCGTACGGCGCTTTCCACCGCCGAGTCGTAAGTCTGGTCGGGCTCGTCACCGACCGCGGGCAGCAGCCCGAAATCGCGCAGCGTGGCCCGCACCTCGGCAACGGCTGGACCGCTGTCTCCGATGCGCAGTAGCCGCATGCACCCCTCGCTCGCTCGACCGTCAGTTCTGGCGCCGGATGAGCGCCCGGGCCGCGCTTATTGTGCCCTGGGTGCACGTTGGGGGGCGCATGCGCCCCCCAACGTGGCTTGTGAGTGGCGAGTATCGCTATAGCAACACTCGCCACTCACGAGGCCTGACTTGTCGGACTACAGGTAGTCCGACAAGTCGGCCAGCAGTGCGGCCTTCGGCTTGGCGCCGACGATCTGCTTCACCGGCTTGCCGTCCTGGAACACGATCATGGTCGGGATGGACATGACCTGGTAGTCCCGGGCGGTGGTCGGGTTCTTGTCGATGTCCAGCTTGGCGACGGTGATCTTGTCCGAGTTCTCGCCGGCGATTTCGTCCAGCACCGGGGCGACCATCTTGCACGGCCCGCACCAGGTCGCCCAGAAGTCCACCACAACGGTCTTTGCGCTGTTCAGGACGTCATCGGAGAACGAGTCGTCGGTGACGTTCACGGTGTTGGCCATGGTGCCTCTCTCTTTGTCGATCTTGCTGTTAGTGGGTAGCTGAAGCGGCGTAACCGCCGCCGACGAACTCCGACTCCACCGGCTGCTCGGCCAGCCAGCGCTCCGCGTCGATCGCGGCGGCGCAGCCGGAGCCGGCGGCGGTGATCGCCTGGCGGTAGGTCCGGTCGACCAGGTCGCCGGCGGCGAACACGCCGGGGATCTCGGTGTAGGTGCTGGGCGAGCGGGTGCGCAGGTAGCCGTCCTCGTCGGTGTCCAGCACTTCCTTCACCAGGTCACTGCGCGGGTCGTGCCCGATGGCCACGAACATCGCGGTCACGTCCAGGGTGGACGTCTCGCCGGTGTTGGTGTCGCGTAGCTCGAGGCCCTTGACTGTGGTGTCACCGAGCACGCGCTCCACCGTCACGTTGGTCCGCCAGCGGATCTTCGGGTCGTTCTGCGCGCGCTCCAGCATGATCTTGGAAGCGCGGAACTCGTCGCGCCGGTGCACGATGGTCACGGTGCGGGCGAACCGGGTGAGGAAGGTGGCCTCCTCCATCGCCGAGTCGCCGCCGCCGATCACCGCGATGTCCTGGTCGCGGAAGAAGAACCCGTCACAGGTGGCACACGCGCTGACTCCCCGGCCGAGCAACTCCTGCTCACCCGGTACGTCCAGGTAGCGGGCGGCGGCGCCCATGGCCAGGACGACCGCGCGGGCCCGGTAGGTGCGGCCGTTCGCGGTGACCGTCTTGATCGCGCCCCGCAGCTCGACCTCTTCGACGTCCTCCGCGCGCAGCTCGGCGCCGAACCGCTTCGCCTGGCCGCGCATCTGCTCCATCAGCTCGGGACCCATGATCCCGTCGGTGAAGCCGGGGTAGTTCTCCACCTCGGTCGTGGTCATCAGTGCGCCACCGAACTGGGTGCCCTCGAAGACCAGCGGGTTCAGCTGCGCGCGGGCCGCGTAAACGGCCGCCGTGTAGCCCGCCGGCCCCGATCCGATGATCACTAGCTCTCGCACGTCCTGCTCGCCGGCCATCTACCCACCTGTCCATTCGGGTGTCTCGCGGTGCACGCGGTTCAACACGATCCTAGGAGCCGGAATTCCGCGCGGTGACCCACGTCGCCACCTGGGGTGTTCAGCGTCCTACCAGGGTGTCCGCGAGCACCGTCGCGCAGTCGGCGGACAGCACCAGGGCGCGCAGGCGGCCGGGTTTGTCGGTGGTGAGCACGAGCAGCCGGCCAGGGCGGCCGTCCAGCAACACGTCCCGCTCCCCGATCGGGTGGCCGTCGCCGACCCGGGCCGGACAGGCGGGTGGGCCGGGCGGGTGCAGGCCGGTCAGCGCGGCCGGGGTGGCGAGCTGGTCCGCGCGCAATGCCAGGGCCTGGGGGGCGTTGGCGGTGTCCGCACTGCTCAGTGCGAGCACAGTGGCTATCGGCAGTATGGCGGCCGCGAAGCGGAATAGCGCCGGCGGTGAGATCCGTCTCGGACGTGCTGGCTTGCGGCGATGTTTCACGTGAAACACTTGTTCGACTCGCGAGGGCGCCTGCGCGGGCGAGGGGGCCGCGGCCAGGGCGGCGTGCCAGCTGGCCAGCACATCGGCTGGTGGTTCGAGCTGCGGCAGCGCGGCCAAGGCCTCGCACGGGTCGGTCATGGCCGCTCCCCCGTCGCTGCCGCTGGGGTGCCGGGCCTGAGCAGCTCGCCGAGCCGGGCCCGAGCCCGTGAGCAGCGGCTTTTCACCGTGCCGGCGGGCACGCGCAGCATCTGTGCCGCCTCGGCCACCGAGTAGCCCTGTACGTCCACCAGCACCACGGCCAGCCGCTGGTCCATCGGCAGCCGGCGCAGCGCCTGCTCGACGTCCAGGCGCAGCTCGTGGTCCTCGATCGGGTTCCTCGGCGCGGGCACGTCCACCTCGGTGGTGCCGCGCGGCGGCAGGGCAGGGCGGGCGCGGTTGTACCGGTAGCGGTCCCGGCAGGCGTTGACCACGATGCGAACCAGCCAGTTCCTCACGTTCGCCTCACCCCGGAAGCCGACCGCGCCCTGGTGCGCGCGTAGCAACCCGTCCTGCACCGCCTCGGCGGCATCCTCCGCGCTGTCCATCGCCCGTACGGCCACCGACCAGAGCACCCTGCGGTGGCGTTCAACCAGCTCGCCGAAGGCGTACCGGTCACCGGCCAGGTGGGCGTGCAGCAGCTCGCCGTCCGTCCGTTGGTCGTCCGCCGTGGGCACGTCGGTGAAGTTATATCGCTCGGCCGGTGGCGCGGTCGGCTTCGGCATCCGTCGTTCGCGATCGCAAACAGTGCCGAACTCGCGGAATCGTGGGGGCGCGTCCTAGCCCGTTGCACGTTCGAAGCGGAGTTCGGAGATCTCGGTGATATTCGCCGGGGAGAGCTTGGTGATCCAGATGAGCACGTTCTGCACCGGTTGGCTGCCGGAGAGGGAGACCACGGCCCGCCCGCCGACCATGGTGGTGTCGGTGATCGGGATCGTCTGGGTGAAGGCGGCGTCGGGTGTGGGGGCCGAGCGAATCTCGATGCGGCTGCCGCTGCTCGGCGAGACGATGGTCAGGCGGGCCAGCTGCACCGGCGTGGCGAACGACACCATGATCCCGACACCGGGCTTGAGCACCGGGAACGGGTTGCGGTACTGGTACGTGCTCCAGCTGGAGTTCGGGTCGCCGTCCACCGCGCGGGCCACCCGGCCCGGGTTGTCCGGGTCGCCGGTCGGGTCGAACACCCGGACCGAGGCGGGGTGGGCCACGGCCTCTCCACCGGGCCCGGCCTCGCCGGGGCCGGCCGGGGGCGGCGCGGCGCCCTGGGCGGTGCCGCCGGGGGCCCCGTCCACCACGATCGCCGGCGTGGACGACGGCAGCACGCCGAGCACAGAGCCCACCTGGATCAGGACGTACACCGCCGCGATGAGCAGACCGGCGCCGAGGCAGGCCATGCCGATGGACACCTTGCGCTTACGCTCCGGCTCGTCCTCCGGCTCGGAACCGGGCGCGCGCCAGACCTCGTCCGGGAAGGCGGTGCCGCCGTCGTTGGGCGGAGGCAGCAGGGCAACTTCGTCCTCGGCGTCCAGCAGGTCCTCGATGGCCTGGTGGACGGCGGTGGCCGTGTGCACCTGCTCCGGCGCGGGGCAGGACCCGAGCGCGCCGACGGCCAGCGCGGACGCCTCCAGCGACACTCCCGGGCGGACGATGCCCGGCGGAACCGCGACGTCCTGCACGTCCCGGGGCGCCGCCGGCAGGCCGGCCAGCTCGGCGTCCGTGCCGGACAGCGGCCAGCGGCCGGTGAGCAGCGTGTAGAGCAGCGCGCCCAGCCCGCGCACGTCGTCGACCGGGGTGGTGGACGGCGGGGGCAGCGCGAACGCCAGCCGCGCCTGGCCCTCCGGGGTGATACGGATCCGCTGGGGGTGCGCGCATCCCAGTACCAGGCCCTGCGCGTGTGCCGCATCGGCGCAGCGGGCCAGCGGGTCCAGCATGCGCAGCGCCCGGCCGGTGGCCGGCGGCCCGGCGGCCACCGTATCGGCCAGCGACCGGCCCTCCACCCACTCGGTCACCGCGACGCCGAGCACGTCGTCCGGCACGCCGCCCCGGCCACGCTGCATGACGTCCAGCAGCCGGGCGCAGCCGAGATGCTCGAACCGGCCCCAGCGGAGCGCCATGTTGATCATCTCGGCGGCCTGGTCGGTCTGGCCGGGCTCGCTGCTCTCGCGCAGCAGGGTGAGCCCGACGTCCCGGGCCAGCACGATGTCCCTGGCCTGCCAGAACACGGCGTGCACCGAGGCGTCCGCGCCGACCTGGCCGAGCAGCCGATAGCGGCCGGCGATCATCCCGCCCACGGCCAGCCGCGCCGGACTGGTCGAGAGGCCGGGCGCCGACGAGCCGTTGGTGGTTTCCGCGGTGACCGGCGAGGCGAGGCTGGTGACCGGCACCTCCGCCGGAAGCCTGGTGCCGTTGGCGGCGGGCGGGTCGTCGGAGTCGAAGTCCGGCAGCGGCATGTGCGGCTGGGTCGGTTCCAGCGGCTCGGCGGGACGGGCGGCGTCCGGCGCACGGCCGTTCGAGTTTGGTGACCCCGGCTCGCTCTCGTCTCCGGAACGCGGTGAGGACCCACCCAGGGTCGCGGACGAACCCTGTTCCGCTGGCCCGTTCACCCCGCTCAACCCCCTCCGTTGGCCGGATGGCCCCAGGGTACGACAGGTCCGGTCCGCTCGGCCGCGTTTACGGCGTGGCGAGATCGGAGCGTCACCATCATTTCCCCGCTCGGCCGCGTACTCGCTGCCAGATCGGGTCCAGTTCACCCAAACGAACCAACCGCATCATGCCGAGAGTCACCAGAAGAGTGATTGCGGTCCCGCCCACCAGCTCGACCCACGCGCGGGCCACCGGCGGCCACCCGTCGAGCACCCCGCCCAGCGCGTACCACATCAGACCCACCGCGACGAATCCCCCGATCGACGAGCACACCGCCGTCTTGCCGAAGGTGAGGAACGAGGACGAGGTGTCCAGCGTGCCGCAGCGGATGCGCAGCCACACCTGGCCGACCAGCGCGCCGACCAGGAAGGAGAAGCTGTTCGCCACGCCGAGGCCGAGCACCACGTTCTCCGGGGACAGCACCATCGGGCACAGCAGCAGCAGCGGAACCTTCACCGCGACCATCATCATCTGGATCAAGGTGGGGGTGCGGGCGTCCTTCATGGCGTAGAAAACCCGCAGCTGGAGCATGGTGAGTGCGTACGGGAGCAGGCCGAACGCGGACACCGCCAGGGTCGCGCCGAGGCGGGCCGCGCTGGCCTCGCTGGTGCGCCCCATGCTGAACAGAGCCACGCCGATGGAGCCGCCGAACAGCGAGATCAGCACGGTCACCGGGATCAGCGCCACGGTCGAGTAGCGGCTACCCAGGGACAGATCGCTGACCACGCCGGTCATGTTCCCGGCGGCCGCCGCGCGGCTCATCCGGGGCAGCAGTGCGGTCAGCAGGGACACCCCGAGCACGCCGTACGGCACCTGCAGCAGCAGCCAGGCGTTCGTGTAGGTGGCCACGCTGCCCGAGTTGGGCCCGGCCACCCGTGTGGTGACGATGTAGCCCAGTTGGCCGATCAGCACGTAGGCGATGACCCACAGGGCCAGCCCGCCCGCCTCGGTGAGCCGGCGGTCCCAGCCGAGCCGGGGGCGCCAGCGCACGCCCACCTTGCGCATCGAGGGCAGCAGCACCAGCGTCTGCACGACGATGCCCAGGGTGGTGCCGATACCGAGCACCAGCAGCTTGGGGTCGTCAAACCGGATGTTGGTCAGGTCGATCTCGCCCGGGGTGGCCAGGTAGGCGCCGATCACGCCCAGCATCACCACGTTGTTCAGCACCGGCGCCCAGGCGAACGGCCCGAACACGCCGCGGGTGTTCAGGATCGCGCCGAACAGCGCGCCCAACCCGTAGAACACGATCTGCGGCAACAACAGCAGCGCGAACGCGCTCGCCAGGCGGGGATTGGCCGCGCTGTGCCCGTCGCCGCTGCCCAGGTACAGATAGGTGAGCAGGGGCGCGCAGGCGATGGCGATCAGCGTGGCGACCAGCAGCACCACGGCGGCCACGGTGAGCAGCTTGCGGGTGTACTCCAAGCCGCCGTCCGCGTCGTCCCGTTGCGCGCGCACCAGCAGCGGCACCATCACGCTGGTCAGCACGCCGCCCAGCAGCAGCTCGTAGACGATGTTGGGCAGCGTGTTCGCCACCGTGTAGGAGTCGTTGACCACGGCGAGGCCGAGCGCCGCGGCGAGCGCCAGTTGCCGGGCAAACCCGGTGATCCGGCTGACCAGGCTGGCCAATGCCATCGAACCGCTGGCGCGGAAGAGCGAGGGCCTGCGGTGCTGCGGGGTCGCGACCGGGCTCACCGCCGGGGCAGCTTCGGGCCGCGTGGACGGTTCGGCTGATTGTTCCGCCGGTCCTGCTCGTTCTGCTCGCTCGGCTGTTGCGTCGACTCCTCCGGCCGGCCGTTCCGGGACGGCTCGCCCGGTCTCGGCGGCACCGGGCCGGGCCGGCCGTTCTGCGCCGGCGGCCAGGCCGGGTTCGTCCTGGGGCGGTTGGTCGGGGCGCCGCTGCCCGGGTGGTTCGGCGGCAGGTGCGGTTGGTTCGGCGGGGACGGTTGGTTCGCCGGTGTGCCGTCCTGGTGGTTCCTCGGCGTTCCGGGCGGCGAACTCGGCGGCGTGCCCGGTTGGCTCGGAAGCGTGCCTTGGTGGCTCGGCGGCGTGGCGCCCCGTTGGTTCGGCGGGCGGCGGCGGGCCGGCCGGGTGAGCGGGGTCGTGGGCGGTGTCGAGGGCCGGTCCGCCGGTGCGTTCGTCGGCGGGCCCGCCGGGTTGCGCTCCCACGGCGCCGCCGGAGGCAGGCCCGAGGGGGTGCGCGCCGGAGGCGGCGTTCCCGGGAGCATGCGGTCCGCCGGAGCCATCGCCGGGGACGTGCGGTCCGGCGGTGGGGTCGGGGGCGTGCCCGGGGAGGTGCGGTCCGGCGGCGTTCCCGGGGACATGCCCGGGGAGACGTGGTCCGGTGGTGGGGTCGGGGGCAGGCCGGGCCGGGTGCGGTCCGGCGGTGCGGCCGGTGGGGTGCGGTCCGGCGGCATCGGCGGGGTGCGGTCGGCCGGGATCCCGGGGGTGGTGCGTTCGTGCCGGCGGGTCGACCGGCCGCGCGTCGGTTGGTCCGCCGTGGCGTGGGAAGGCGCGGCTGGGGAGCGGGACGGTTCCGTCGATGGGTGGGGCTCCTCCGGCAGGCTCGCCGGCAGCAGCGCCGGCACGGTCGGGGTCGCGTCCATCGGGGAGATTCCGGTGGTCAGCGCCGCGCGGGTGGCCGTCCGCCGCCGGGGTGCTTCCGGTTCGCCGGTCGGTGCCTCGGTCGCTTCCCGGGTGTCCGTGGCTTTCCGGGCCTCGGTCGGTTCCGGGGCCTCGGTCGGATCGGGAGTCGGGTTCGCCGACCTCCCGGCGTGCCGGCCGCGTCTCCGGGCCCTCCGCGCGCCGGACGGAGCGCCCGCCGCCGCGAGGATCGGCTCGGCGGTCGGTTCGGCCACTTCCGCGGGTCCGGAAACCCGGGATGTTGAGCCGTCGCGACGAACCCGCCGGATGATCCGTCGCACCGCGAGGATCACCAGCAGCAGGAACGCCGTGCCCGTCAACCACACTGTGATGGTGCCGTAGGCGGTGGACCGCAGCAGCAACCGGCTAGGCACTCCCAGCGGCGCGCCGGCCGGAGTGGTCAGCCGTGCCTCCACGCTGAATGATCCGGCCCGGCTGAGCTGCGCGTTCACCTTCAACGGCAGCCGGCCGAACGGCGGGATGAGGGATTCCTCGATCGGTTCCGTGCGCAGACCGGGCGTCGGAGCCAGCGCAACTTTCACCCGCATGGCCACCGGAAGCCCGTTCGCCAGGGTGATGGGGAGCGGGGCCTCCTCGGCGCCGAACGCGTAGGGCGTCGGCGGTTCCATCACCCGCACCAGGGAACGCAACAGCTGCACGCGCTGGGTGATCACCGTGGTGGCGTTGCGGGCCAGTTCGGGCTGGCCGCGCCACATGGCCGAGCCGCCGCGCAGCATCGCCTCGGTGACCGGGTCGAAGACCTGCTCGACGGTCGCCCCCACGCCGGACTGGGTCTGGGCGGCCCCGCGCAGCTGGCCGGCGACGTCGCGGGCCTGCCGGAGCCGGTTGGTCACGGCGGTCGGTACCTCGCGGGCGCCGGCCCGCAGCGAGTAGACCAGGCTGGCCGAGCCGGTGCCCGGGTTGGCCGCCTGGGTGGGCAGTGGGGCGGGCACGGCCTGGCGGGCGGCGACCAGCGCGCCGACGGCGCCCAGCAGCGCCTGGGCATCCTGGCCGGGGGTGTTCCACAGGTGCGGCGGGGCCAGCAGGACCGAGGGGTTGGTCGAGTTGAACACCCGATGGGCCAGCGTGCCGATGACGTCCTGCGCGGACAGCGGCGCCCCGGTGCCGGCCGGGCTGGTGTTGCTCACCCCGCCCAGCCAGGCGAGGCTGCGCTGGCCGCCGCCGGCGGGGTCGAACGCGCTGCCGGTGATCCGGGCCTCCTCCTGGCCCTCGGCGGCCTGGGTGAGCAGCGGATCGGCGAGCAGACCGGTCGCGGCGGCCGCCGGGTTGCTCAGCTTGGCCACCGTGGTCGCCCCGGAACCCCGCCCGGAGTGGTTGACCGAGTCGGCGGAGAGCACCACCGACCGGCCGCCCTCGCGCAGGAAACCGGTCAGCGCGCGCTCGTCCAGCAGCCCGTCGGCCGGCCACACGGTGTCGGCGCGCACCGGCGTGCCGAGGATCTCGGTGGCGATCCGCGCGCCGTCCTTGGTGGCGTAGCGGGCCAAGTCGTCCAGCCCGGCGCGGGACAGCGCGACCAGGTCGGCGTCGGCGTACGGGATCGGGATCACGCAGCGGCCGGCGGCCACCGCGCGCAGCCGGTCCAGCCACTGCTTGGCCGACTGGGCGCCCCGGCCGGCGGACTCCGCGCCGTCCGGCCCGCGTACCCGGTAGCCGTCCGGCTGGGACATGTCCCGCACGGTGCGCAGCAGGTCGGGGTCCACCGCCAGGCAGACCGCGTCGCGCACCGGTGAACCGGGCGGCGTGGCCACCTCCAGCGCGCCGACCAGCCCGGACAGCCGGCCGCCCTGGGCCAGTGAAGTGGCCAGCTCGTCGTCGCCGAGCAGCACCGGCTCGCCGGGGCCGGTGGGCAGGCGGCGGGGCTGGTCGGCCAGTGGGTAGAGCATCGTGATCGCGGTCGGCTTGGTCGCCGGTTGCGGGTTCACCGGCGGGTTCTGCGCGGCGGTCGCGCCGGCCGCCGCGGGTAAGCCGAGCACCGGCAGCAGCGTGCGCACGGCGGCCAGCCGGGTCTGGCCGCCGCCGGACGTCGAGCCGTTCACGTTGATCAGCAGCTCGTACACCCCGGTGCGCTGGAGGGCCAGCGAGGTGGTGGACGACCCGCGCAGCGGGATGACCAGCCGCACCGGGTGCTGCTCGCCGGGCGCGAGCTGGTCGGCGACGTCGGCGAACCCGGGGGTCACCGCGTCGTCGGCCGCCGCACCGGTCAGCGCGGTCCGGATCTCGCCGTCGGTGCGCAGCCGGTCCCCGCGTTGCGCGCGTACCTGCAGGTTCTTGACCGGCTGGTCACCGGTGTTGATCACGACGCCGGTCACGGTGAGCTCGGCGGGCGAGCTGGACGTGACCACTCGGGGCTCCATGGAGTCGATGCGCAGGCCGAGCTTCGCGGTGCTCCGGGTCTGCTCCCGGTCCGGCGCCTGGGCCGGCACCTGAGCCAGTGCTCGAGTCGGTGCTTGAGCCGATGCGGCCGGGGGCAGCAGCGTGGCCAGCAGACCGAACAGGCCGAGCGTCAGCACGGCCAACGCGACCAGTCTGGTCGCGGGCCGAGGCCGACCCGGCATCACGCCGATTCCTCCAACAGGGCGTTCGCGCGGCGTACCAACCGCCGCTCGTCCGCGTAGGCGAGTTTCTTCTCCAGCTCATCCAGCGGTACCCAGGCCACCTCGGTGACCTCGACGTCGTTGTCGGAGAGCTCGCCGCCGGTGGCCCGTAACAAGTAATGGTGCACCGTCTTGTGCACGCGCCGGTCGTCGGCCACGAACCAGAAGTCGATGGTGCCGAGCGGGGCCACCACCGAGCCGATGATTCCGGTCTCCTCGTGCACCTCGCGCACCGCCGCCTGCTCCGGCGTCTCGCCCGGCTCGATGTGGCCCTTGGGTAAGGACCACAGCAGGCGCCCGCGACGGTCCAGCCGGCCGATCACGGCGGCGATGGAGAGTGCGCGGTCCACGACAAGCCCGCCGGCGGAGGTTTCGTCCACCGTGCGCAGCCGGCCTTGTCGTCTGCGCTCCGGGCCGCGCCCGCGGCGCCCATCCGAGCGACCGCGGGAAGGGGACATGTCGAGGATGGTAACGATGTCGCTAACTCCACGTTCGCCGTATGAGCCGATCAGCGTTCGGTTTTCCCGGACGGTCGTTCGGTTACCGATCAGTTAGTTCGGCGTGGTTCGGCCAACCGAGTTTGGTTGAGGAACGCGATTGCCTAGACTGGCCCGCCGTGCCAACCTCCGTGCCGGCCTCCACTGTGCCGTCCTCGCCGTCCCTGCACCATCGCCCGACTCACTCTGCCCATCGAATGACCCGGGTCCGGGAGAATGCGGTGGTGGAGTTGTTGAAGCTGGCGCCGACGGCCGATGAGCTGGCGGGGCGGTTCGCCGCCGCCGGCCACCGGCTGTACCTGGTCGGCGGCAGCGTGCGGGACGCGCTCCTGGGCCGCGCCGGCTCCGGCGGCGACCTCGACTTCACCACTGACGCCCGGCCCGAGCAGGTGCAGAAGATCCTGCGCGGCTGGGCCGACCGGCAGTGGGACACCGGCATCGCCTTCGGCACCATCGGCGCGGTCCGCCGGGGGCAGACCGTGGAGATCACTACGTTCCGCGCTGACCGCTACGACCGGGAGAGCCGCAACCCCGAGGTGGCCTTCGGCGACACGGTCGAGAGCGACCTGCTGCGCCGCGACTTCACGGTGAACGCCATGGCCGTGCAGCTGCCCGAGCGCAAGTTCGTCGACCCGCACGACGGTTTGGCCGCGTTGGCCGCGCGGGTGCTGGACACCCCGGCCGCGCCGGAGGACTCGTTCGCCGACGACCCGCTGCGCATGTTGCGCGCCGCCCGGTTCGTGTCGCAGCTGGGCTTCTCGGTGGCGCCGAGGGTGCGCGCGGCGATGACCGCGATGGCGCCGGAGATCACCCGAATCACCGCTGAGCGGGTGCAGGCCGAGCTGAACAAGCTGATCACCGGCGCACACCCGCGCGCCGGCATCGAGCTGCTGGTGGACACCGGCCTGGCCGACCACGTGCTGCCCGAGGTACCGGCGATGCGCCTGGCCACCGACGAGCACATGCAGCACAAGGACGTCTACACGCACTCGCTGGTCGTCATGGAGCAGGCGATTTCGCGTGAGGAGCCCGGCCGGCCGGATCTGGTGCTGCGGATGGCCGCCCTGCTGCACGACATCGGCAAGCCGAAGACCCGCAAGCTGGAGAAGGACGGCCGGGTCAGCTTCCACCACCACGAGGTGGTCGGGGCGAAGATGACCCGGGCCCGGCTGCGCGCGCTGCGCTACTCGAAGGCGACCATCGACGAGGTCTCCCGGCTGGTCTACCTGCACCTGCGCTTCCACGGCTACGGCACCGGGGAGTGGACCGACTCGGCCGTGCGCCGTTACGTGACCGACGCCGGCCCGCTGCTGGACCGGCTGCACAAGCTGGTGCGCTCCGACTGCACCACGCGCAACCGCCGCCGGGCCTCGGCGCTGCAACGCTCCTACGACTCGCTGGAGGAGCGCATCGCCGCGCTGCGCGCCCAGGAGGAGCTGGACGCGATCCGGCCCGACCTGGACGGCAACGAGATCATGCGGATCCTGGGCATCCCGCCCGGCCCACTGGTGGGCAAGGCCTACAAACACATGCTGGCCCTGCGCATGGAGCGCGGCCCGATCTCCCACGAGGAAGCCGAAACCGAACTCCGCACCTGGTACGCCGCCCAACCCCCTCACTGATTCAGTGCATTCTGGCCGCTGATTCAGTGTGTTCTGGCGGCTGATTCAGTCAGTTTCGGCGGCTGAACCGACTGAACCAGCCTGCTGAACCGACTGAATCAGGTGGGGGTGGGGGCGGCGCGGCGGCGGGTCAGGAGCTCGTGGGCCAGTAGGCCGAGGAGGTAGCAGGCGGCCGCCAGGACCAGGAGCAACGGGCTGCGGCCGTGCATCGGGGCCAGGATTGCGGCGGCCGCCACGGCTACGACGTAGCACATGTTGAACACCGCGTCGTACAGCGCGAACACCCGGCCCCGGCGATCGTCGCCGACCTCGCTCTGCACCGCCGCGTCCGCGCACAGCTTGACCATCTGGCCGGCGCAGGTCAGCACGAACGCGCCGACCATCGCCATCTCCATGCAGATCGCGGTGCTCAGCACCAGCATGGTCGCCGCTCCGACGACCAGCGAGATGCGGACCGTGTTGCCCCGCCCCAGCCGGCGGGCCAGCCAGGGGGTGACCAGCGCGGCTACCGCCAACCCGGCCGCCGCCACGCCCACCATCTCGCCGATCCCGGCCATTCCGGCCAGCAGGACGCCGTTGGACGAGAACGAGTGCCGGAACAACAGCAGCATCAGCAGTATCGAGATGCCGTAGGCCAGCCGGTGCGCCATCAGCGCGGTGAACGAGGAGGCCACGCTGGGCACGGCGGCCATCGCGCGGGCGCCGTCCACCAGGCCTCGGGCCACAGCGACGATCGCCTGCTTGGCCTCGGTGCGCTCGTCCGGGCCGAGCACGCCCTGGCGGAACCCGGCGGCGAACACCGCGGCCAGCACCGCGCCCAGTGCGGCGATCACGGTGATGACCGCGGACCCGGTGTTGTCCCCGCCGAACACCGCGCGCAGGGAGATGGCCAGCGCGCCGCCACCCGCCGCCACCGCCGCGCCGACCGTGGTGGCCAGCACGTTCGCCTCGACCAGGTGCCGTTTGACCACCACGTGGGGCAGCGCGGCGGACAGCCCGGCGAGCACGAACCGGGTCACCCCGGCGACGGCCAGCGCGCCGAGGTAGAGCGGCGGGCCGGCCACCCCGGTGGCGACCATCGCGGCCACGCCCACGGTGAGCACGCCGCGCAGCAGGTTGGCCACCCAGAGCACGCGGCGGCGGTCCCAGCGGTCCAGCAGCGCGCCGGCGAAGGGGCCGATGATCGAGTACGGCGCGAGCAGCACGGCCAGCCCGATAGCCACCGCCATCGGGTCGGCCTCGCGTTCCGGGTTGAACAGCACCGCGCCGCCCAGCGCGCCCTGGAACATGCCGTCGCCGCACTGGGCGGCGAACCGGGTGGCCAGCAGCCGGCGGAAGCCCCGGGTGCCGAGCAGTCCGCGCCAGCCGAGGCGCTCCTCCGGTTCGGTTTCGGGTTCGGCTGAAGCCGCCGGCCGCCTGGGACCCGGTGCGGGATCCGGTTCCGGGTACACCCGTGGTTCCGGTTCCGCCAGGGCGGCTGGCGCGTGCTCGTATGACCCGTCCTTACGGGTCTGCCGGTGTGCCGAACTCACGAGCGCCAAGGCTAACGGCTCGCCCCGCGAACGCCGTCAGGGATTGACCAACCCCTAAGGCGACCATCCGGTGAAGAGCAGGTGTCCCCGGCGCTATCTTTGACACAGTGTCAAGGAAGGGGACGGGATGGTCGGGGTGCGTCAGTTCGACGAGCGGGAGGCGCTCGGCCGGGCGCTCGAGGTGTTCGACGAGCGCGGCTTCCGGGGTACGTCGATGCTGGACCTGGCGGCCGGCACGGGCGTGCAGCGCGGCTCGCTCTACCACGCCTACGGCGGCAAGGAGGAGATCTTCGTCCGGGTGTTCGGCGACTACTCGGGGCGGTTCCTGGAGGGCGCCGCGGCGGCCTTGCGGCAGCCGACCCGGCGCGCCGCGCTGTCCGCGTTCTTCGACTTCTGTGTGGCGGCGATCACGGCCGGCGAGCCGTCCCGGGGCTGTCTTTCCACTCGAACGGCTGTGGATGCCGGCCGGGACGCGCCCCGGGTGGCCACCGAGGTGCGCGGATTCCTGGACCGGCTCGAGCGGGTGGTGCGCGACGGCCTGGCCGCCGCACCGGATTCCAGCTCGTTGGCCGTTGACCCGGCGGCGGCCGCCCGCCTGGTTGTCACCACCACCCGGGGCATCGCGGTGATGGAGCGGGCCGGCTTCACTCCCGACCAGCTGCGGGAAATCGCCGAAACCCAGGTGGCCGCGCTCGCGCCTTAGCGAGCAACACGGGCGGGCCGTTCATAGTCATCAGGGCATGGCGGCCGTTGCGGGTCGGGCGGAGCGGCCCCGGTGTCCTGATGACCATGGAACGGCGATCATCGATTGTGGGCTCCGGCGTGCTGGAAAGGCGGCTTGGCCGGCGCCCCGTTGGGAGATCTACCGCGGCTGGGCGCCGCGAACGTGCCCGATGCCAGTCGTTGACAACCACAGCCCAGCTACCGCCTGGCCGCGCTCGCGCCTTGGGCGTCCAGCCTCTGGAACAGTTCCCACGAGGCCCGTTCCACCCAGTTGTGCAGCAGTTTCCCGTCCTCCCGCACCGCCCACACGGCCGTACCGGTGAACTCGACCGGACGCCGGTCGGGGAGGGTGCCGAGCACGCCGTTGTTCTTCCCGCGCACCACCCAGCGGGAGGCGACCCGGCTGCCGTCGTGGTTCTGGAAGGACTCGACCACCTCGAACTCGAAGTCGTGGATCTTGTCCAGGAATGCCCGCACCCAGGCCTTGAAGTTCTCCCGGCCCTCCACCCGGTCCCCGCCGGTGGTGATCACGAAGTCGTCGACGACGAAGTCGTCCACCCGCTCCGGATCGCGGCCCTGCCATACCGCCGCCCAGAACGCGTGCACCACGTCGACCGATCTTGAGTCCGCCACGCCGACCTCCCGGTCCTCGATCTTTGACAAAACTGTCAAAAATGATAGCGACCGGCGGCCGAAGCGGCTATGCGGTTGCCGTCACGTCGCTGTCATTCGCGGGGGGCAGAATGAAACGATGAGCGACGTGGCGGCGGATGCGAAGGGCTCGGCGGAGGAGCGTGATGTCGAGCCGGGCACCCTGCTGGTGGCGGCGCCGGGGCTGCTGGACCCGAACTTCCGGCGCACCGTGGTCTACATCATCGAGCACCGGGACGAGGGCACCCTGGGCGTCGTGCTCAACCGGCCGAGCGAGGTCCCGGTGAGCGAGGTGCTGCCGGCCTGGGCGCCGCACACCTCACGGCCGGGTTCGGTGTTCGTCGGCGGGCCGGTGGACGCCCGCACCGCGCTGTGCCTCGCCGCGTTCCAGCCCGGCCACGACCCGGAGTCGATCGACGGCGTGGTCGGTGTGCGCGGCCCGATCGCCCTGGTGGACCTGGACTCCGACCCGACGCTGCTGGCCCCCCGGTTGCGTGGCCTGCGGGTGTTCGCGGGCTACGCGGGGTGGAACTCCGGGCAGCTGGACGGCGAGATCGGCCGGGGCGACTGGATCCTGGTCCCCGCGCTGCCGGACGACGTGCTGGCCACCACCAACGGCGATCTCTGGGGTCGTGTACTGCGCCGGCAGGGGATGCCGCTGGCCCTGCTCTCCACCTTCCCCGCCGACGTGGCGGCCAACTAGCTCAGGCTTCTGGCTGGCCGGCGCACGCATTGCGGGCGGCCAGGTCGCAGCAGGCGCACGAGCCACCGCAGCCGGTGAACCGCTCCGGCTCGGGCACCCGGGCGGCCGCACGGTCGCCGAGCAGGCCGGCGGTCACGGTCAGCGCGATCACGCCGATCCCGCCGATCACCACCAGCGGCCACCCGCTGACCGCCGACGGCGCGAACAACGCCCCCGACCCGCCGAGCACCGCGACCGCGGCGGCGGCCAGGCAGAACGGCGCGCCGACCTGGTTGCCCACTGCGAACGTCTCCTGGTCGCGCATGGTCGCCGGGGTGCGCACCCCGGCGAACCGGTTCCTGGGCAGTCGCCGCCGCCGGCCCAGCCAGCCGACCACGACCAGCGGCATGCCGCTCAGCACGAGCAGCCCGGCAATCACCGACAACACAGTCACCCGCCCACTTTAAAGGCTGCGCGAGCGGCTACCCTGAAGGTGTGCCAGCGGCCCGCTTGCTGCTTACCTAGCCGCGCTGAGCGCTCGAGGAGCGTCGACTCAGCGCGGCCGATCCGGTACGCCTGGGCGCTGGGCCGTCACTCGGTCTCCCCGGTCAGCCGGCATCAGCTCGCGCGGCCCAATCGTGGAGGACCGGAGAGAACATGAGCACCGAAACGGCGGAGACCGTGTCCGCCGGCAACCCAGGTAACGGGCAAGCGGCCGAGGAGATCCCGCCGTTCCGGTACTCCGCGGCGCTGGCCGGGCAGATCGAGCGCCGGTGGCAGGACCACTGGGAGGCGCACGGCACCTTCCGGGCGCCCAACCCGTCCGGGCCGCTGGCCGACCCCGCGCTGGTCGAGCAGCGCGGGCAGAAGGTCTACCTGCTGGACATGTTCCCGTACCCGTCCGGCTCCGGCCTGCACGTCGGGCACCCGCTGGGCTTCATCGGCACCGACGTGCTGGGCCGCTTCCTGCGGATGACCGGCCACAACGTGCTGCACGCCATGGGCTTCGACGCCTTCGGGCTGCCGGCCGAGCAGTACGCGGTGCAGACCGGCACGCACCCGCGCAAGACCACCGAGGAGAACATCCAGCGTTACCGCGCGCAGATCCGGCAGCTGGGCCTGGCGCACGACGACCGCCGCTCGGTGGCCACCACCGACGTCGAGTTCTACCGCTGGACGCAGTGGATCTTCCTGCAGATCTACAACTCCTGGTACGACACCGCCGCCGGCAAGGCCCGCCCGATCGCCGAGCTGCGCTCCGAGTTCGAGTCTGGCGTGCGGACCGTCACCCCGGCCTGGTCGGAACGGGACGAGGCCGGCCGCCGGGAGCTGATCGACTCCTACCGGCTGGCCTACCTGGCCGAGGCGCCGGTCAACTGGTGCCCCGGGCTGGGCACCGTGCTGGCGAACGAGGAGGTCACCGCCGACGGCCGCAGCGAGCGCGGCAACTTCCCGGTGTTCCGCCGCAACCTGAAGCAGTGGATGATGCGGATCACCGCATACTCCGATCGCCTGGTCGACGACCTGGACCGGCTGGACTGGCCGGACTCCATCAAGTCCATGCAGCGCAACTGGATCGGCCGCTCCGAGGGCGCCCTGGTCCGCTTCCCGTTGCGTATTTCCACGCAGAGCGGCTCTGCGTGGAAATCTGCTACATCCGCCGGGATCGAGGTGTTCACCACCCGGCCGGACACGCTGTTCGGCGCCACCTACATGGTGCTGGCGCCCGAGCACCCCCTGGTCGACTCGCTGGCCCCGGCCGAGTGGCCGGCCGAGGTCGACCCCCGCTGGACCGGCGGAGCGGCCACCCCGGCCGAGGCAGTCGCGAGCTACCGCACGGCGGCCTCCCGCAAGTCGGAGCTGGACCGGCAGGAGAACAAGGACAAGACCGGCGTGTTCACCGGCGGGTATGCCACCAACCCGGTGAACGGCCAGCGCATCCCGGTGTTCGTCGCCGACTACGTGCTGATGGGCTACGGCACCGGCGCGATCATGGCAGTGCCCGGGCAGGACCAGCGCGACTGGGACTTCGCCCAGGCGTTCGGGCTGCCGATCATCCGAACGGTGCAGCCCCCGGCGGACTGGGAGGGCGAGGCCTACGTCGGCGCGGGCGCGGCGGTCAACTCGGCCAACGACGAGGTCAGCCTGAACGGCCTGGAAGTCGACGAGGCCAAGCGCACGATCATCGACTGGCTGGCCGCGCGCGGCGCGGGCGAGTCGGTGGTGCAGTACAAGCTGCGCGACTGGCTGTTCTCCCGGCAGCGTTACTGGGGCGAGCCGTTCCCGATCGTGCACGACGAGTACGGCCCGGTTCCGCTGCCCGAGTCGGCCCTGCCGGTCGAGCTGCCGGAGATCGACGACTACTCCCCGCGCAGCTACGACCCGGACGCCGCGGACACCCAGCCGGAGCCCCCGCTGTCCCGCAACAGCGACTGGGTGAACGTCGAGCTGGACCTGGGCGACGGCCCGAAGAAGTACCGACGCGAGACCAACACGATGCCGCAGTGGGCGGGTTCGTGCTGGTACCCGCTGCGTTACCTGGACCCGACCAACGGCGAGCGGTTCGTCGGCGAAGAGGTCGAGGTCTACTGGATGGGCAAGGACCCGTCCGGGCACGGCGCCAGCGACCCCGGCGGCGTCGACCTGTACGTGGGCGGCGTGGAGCACGCGGTGCTGCACCTGCTGTACGCCCGGTTCTGGCACAAGGTGCTGTTCGACCTGGGCCACCTGTCCTCGGAGGAGCCGTTCCGCCGGCTGATCAACCAGGGTTACATCCAGGCCTACGCCTACACCGACGCGCGCGGTTCCTACGTGCCGGCGGAGGAGGTCGTGGAAGCCGGCGATGGTTTCACGTGGAACGACCAACCGGTCAAGCGTGAGTACGGGAAGATGGGCAAGTCGCTGCGCAACGTGGTGACCCCGGACGAGATGTGCGACCGGTACGGTGCGGACACCTTCCGCCTGTACGAGATGTCCACCGGGCCGCTGGAGGTCTCGCGGCCGTGGTCCACCCGGGACGTGGTGGGCTCGGCGCGCTTCCTGCAGCGGCTGTGGCGGCTGCTGGTGGACGAGCAGACCGGCTCGCCCCAGGTGGTCGAATCCAGCGAAATCGACGACGACACGCTGCGCCTGCTGCACCGGACCATCGCCGGCGTGCGCGAGGACTACACCGCGCTGCACTACAACACCGCCGCCGCCAAGCTGATCGAGCTGAACAACCACCTGACCAAGCGGTTCGGGCCCGGCGCCGTGCCGCGCTCGGTGGCCGAGCCGCTGGTGCTGCTGCTGGCCCCGATGTGCCCGCACATCGCCGAGGAGCTGTGGTCACTGCTGGGACACGGTGAGTCGCTGGCCTTCGCGGCGTTCCCGGTGGCCGACGAGGCCTACCTGGTGGCCGAGACGGCCGAGTACCCGATCCAGGTGAACGGCAAGGTCCGTTCCCGGGTGACCGTGCCCGCCGACGCCGACCGCGAAGCCGTGGAAGCCGCCGCGCTGGCCGACGAGAAGATCGTTGAACTGCTGGCCGGCGGCACCCCGCGCAAGGTCATCGTGGTGCCCAACCGTCTGGTCAACGTGGTCCTCTAACGGCGCCAGGGCTTGCGGGTGAGCAGGGACTGGATGCGCGCCCGCAAGCCGGTGGCCACCGTGCTCGGTCCCACCGGCACCACCTGCGGCGCGGTGACCAGCTGGCTCGCCGCCGGCGCGGCCACCGCGCGCGGCCGGGCCTGGTACCAGTACGCGGTGGTGGCGATGTCCGCCCTGGTCAGCGGCAGGTAGCGGCCGCCGGACTGCCAGCCGAGGGCCTGCACGGTCACTCGCAGGTCGCGGTCGAAACAGATCGGGTCGGCGGTGTGCCACCGGTACATCCCGAACCGCTGGTAGGGCTGGTAGATCCGGTCCGGCGGCAACACCTGCGGCAGCCCGAGCCGGGCGGTGGCGTAGGGCACGTACCGCCCGGCGAGGTCGAAGTTCCACGCGCCGCCGAAGTAGTCCTCGGTGCCGGTGCCGCAGATTGTGGGGAACTCGCCGTCGCCGTCCAGGTAGAACTTCAGCTCGCCCTCGCCCCACCAACCCGCGTCACCCGGCTCGATGGCCATATAGGTGCCCACGTACCGCCCGGCCACGCCGCTCCCGGTGGTGGCCGCCGCGGCCACGTCGGCTTGACCCGCGCCGGTGTCCAGCAGGGTGTGCACCGCCGGATCGCCCAGCGGGTTGGCCCGCCGCCAGCTCGCGTGCAGGTAGCCGGCGCTGTCCGGGACGTCCCGCAACACGTAGCTGACCTGGTAGTACACCATCACGCCGTAGTCCAGCGTGCTCTCCAGGGTGATCCGGGCGCGGGAGCGGAACGGCATCGGCCAGTAGCTGTTCAAACCGCCCGCCGGCGCGACCACGATCATCTCCGAACCCAGCAGCGCCAGCTCGCCGGGCCACCCGCTGCAGAAGAAGTCGCCGAGCGGCACGGCGACCGAGGGTTCGGGCGAGTCGTCCCAGTACATGCGCAGCACCAGACCACGCAGGTTGCGCCGGTCGGTGGTCAGCCAGATGTGCTGGATGACGCCCGGCCCGGCGACCTCGGCGAGGGTGGCGGTCGTTCCCGCCGCCAGCTCGATCGACGGCGAGACCTTCCACCCCCGCCCCAGCTCGCGGC
This sequence comes from Actinospineispora eucalypti, assembly GCA_014208095.1. GTDB lineage: Bacteria > Actinomycetota > Actinomycetes > Mycobacteriales > Pseudonocardiaceae > Pseudonocardia > Pseudonocardia eucalypti. The sequence continues at coordinate 157,940 of JACHMT010000001.1, forward strand.
TCGCCGGCGCTCCCGTCCCCTCGGTAGCCATCCCCCCGGCGCCCTTCGCCCCGGTGAAGTTCTCCGGGCTGACCGACCGCGACCTACCTGGGGTGATCTCCCAAATCTCCGCCACGCCGGCCATCATGCCGTCAATCCCGCGCCGCGCCGGCGCCAATACGTGTGTGCGGGCGGCCCGGGCGTTGGCTCATGCCCCGATGGGGGCGCCTCCGTCGCGGGTGACGCAGACGACGGCGGGGCGGGGTTGGCTGGTGCCGCCGTCGGGCCAGTGGGAGGACGGTTTGTCGGCGCTGGCGTCGTCGGTCTCGCCCGGATGCTGCACGGAGACCAGCACGAAGCTGTCCATGACCACCGGTCCGCAGGTCTCCGCCCCGATCGGCACGGTGAGGAACTGCTTCACGTGGCCGCGTTCCGGCCCCTCCAACGGCACCACGAACAGCCCGTCGTTCGACTTCAGCGCGTTCCCGTCGGTGGAGATCCAGAGATTCCCGTGCGAGTCGAAGTCCACGTTGTCCGGGCAGGAGATCGGGCTGACCTGGGTCTTGTCGAAGCCGCCGTAGTAGGTGTCGGGCGCGGCCGGGTCGCCGCACACCAGCAGCAGCGACCAGTCGAACGCGGTACCGGTCGGGTCGTCGCCGCGCTCGGTCAGCTCCAGGATCTGGCCGTGCTTGTTGGCCGGCCGGGGGTTGGCGGCATCCGGGCCGGCCTTGCCGGCGGCGCCCCGGTCGGTGTTGTTGGTCAGCGCGACGTACACCTTCCCCGACCTCGGGTGCGGCTGGACGTCCTCCGGGCGGTCCATCTTGGTCGCGCCCACCTTGTCGGCGGCCTGCCGGGTGAACACCAGCACCTCTTCGATGCTCATCCCGGGAACCTTGCTCACCCCGTTCTCGGTCAGCTGGATCCAGGTGCCGCCGCCCGCGTGCTGCCCGGAGCCGGGCGCCGGTGCCGGGCCGGTGAACGTCGCCACGTACAGCGAGCCGTTTTCCAGCAGGGTCTTGTTGTGCGCCCGGTCGCCCGGTCGGTGCGCGTCCCGGGAGACGAACTTGTACAGGTACTCGAACCGCTCGTCGTCGCCCATGTACGCCACCGCCCGGCCGTCCGCCGCCAGCCGGATGTTCGCGCCTTCGTGCTTGAGCCGGCCCAGCGAGGTGTGCTTGACCGGCGTGGACGTCGGCTCCTGGGGGTCGATCTCCACGATGTATCCGTACCGGTTGACCTCGTTGGCCTCCCGGGCCAGGTCCCAGCGCGCGTCGAACCGCTCCCACTTGGTCAGCGACGCCCCGGTGGTGATGCCGTAGCGCTTGATCCGGGCGGCGGCGGTCGGTTCGGTCACCGCCGAGGCGTTCCCGAACAGCCCGTGGAAGTTCTCCTCGCCGGACAGGATCGTGCCCCACGGGGTCAGCCCGCCGGAGCAGTTGCTGTGCATGCCCAGAACCGTGCGCCCCTCGGGGTCGGCGGCGGTGCGCATCGGCGCGCTGCCGGCGGCCGGCCCGGTCAGCCGGAACGGGGTGAGCGCGGTGATCCGCCGGTTCAGCGGGTCACCGGGGACTGCCTCGAGCGCGCCGCTCGCGCCCCGGCGGACCGCCACCACGCTGCCGCCCACCGCGTTCCAGCTGATCCGCACCTGGTCCTCGGTGGGGTTGTCCTTGTTGTAGCCGGTGAACATGAACTCCGGCGTGACGTACTCGTGGTTGCTCCACATCGCCCAGCGGTCCGGGCCGAGCGGCACCAGCGCGCAGTAGTCGTTGTTGAACCCGAACTGGCCGGCCTGCGCGTCCGGAGTCTGCTTGGCGAAGTCGAACGCGGGCGCGCCGGGCAGGATCGGGTCCCCCCAGCGGATCACCACCGAGTTCGTGTAGCCCTCGGGCACCACCACCGCGTCCTGGGTGTTCGGCGCGACCGGGGTGAACGCGGTGCCCGGCGCCGGGGGTGTGCTCGTGCCCGGGCCGCCGGTCCCGTTCCCGGTTCCAGAGGGCCCGCCGCCGCAGGCGGCCAACGCGCCGCCGCCGACGCCGACCAGGGTGAGCAGCGCGCCGGTCTTGATCACCGATCGCCGGTTGAGGGACTGGAAGGTCGGGTTCAGGGAGCGGTTGGGCGCGTCGTGCGCGCACGCCGACGCGCAGCGGTACGCGCAGGTGATCGCCGACCGCCCGGTCGGCACGCGGGCAGGCTCGGGCGCGGATTGTGGTGGCACGCGGGCTCCTGGGTTCGGTGAACGCTTAGCGCTGACCTCATCCGACAGGAGTAAATACTGAGAGACTTCTGAATGAACGAGAGGTGAACACCCCGTCATTCCGATCTTGCGGATCGGCGCCCTGAAACGCGGGCGCCGAATTCTGTATCAGGCGGGTCTACCTGCGGTATATCGAATGTTGAAGGGGCTGGAGACCGCCGGGCCACCGTCGCCGGCGCAGGGCTTGTCACGTCCGGTTCGCGCTCCGTTTGCCGAGGGTTGCGCGCGGCCGGGCGGTCTCCCGTGGCCCGAGGGCGGGCCGTTGCGTTTGGGCCCCGGTTGAAGACCGTGATTGGAGCGCGGGTGGCTGATCGCGCTCGTCTTCATCGCGCGCTCGCGCGGTCCGATCTACTCCATGATCGAACCGGGCTGGGCGAGCGCTCGGCGCGCAAGCGTGGCGCGGGCTCGTCCGGAGGCAACCCTGGCTATTGCGGTTCGTAGCGAACGGACTGCCGGTGTGCCGTCCTGGCCGACTTCTCGACCGGCCCGCTCGCCAAACGAAGATCGACATCAACCTCACACACCTATCTCGGCTCTGGAAGGTGTGTGAGGTTGATGTCGATCTAAAAGCCCGCGGTTGTACTCGAGCGGTGGTCGACCGACCAAGCGGCGCCTTCCAGGCGGCCCTTCAACAGGCACCGTTTCAAGTGCCGGCCGACGCCCGCCCGACTCGCTGTACCTGAACTCCCGACTCGCCGTACCCGAATCCCCGACTCGCTGTACCCGAACTCCCGACTCGCCGTGCCCGAATCCCCGACTCACCGTGCACGAATCCCCGACTCAACGGGGGTGGGGTTAGACGCGGCGGGCGTTGTGGAAGGGCATGCGGCTCATGGGGCTGATCTTGACCACGTCGCCGGTCTGGGGGGCGTGCAGAACCATGCCGCCGCCGACGTAGATGCCCACGTGGCTCACCGGCGAGTAGAAGAAGACCAGGTCGCCGGGCTGCAACTGGTCACGCGCGACCGCCTTGCCGACGCCGCTCTGCGCCCGGCTGCTGCGCGGCAGGGAGACGCCGGCCTGCTTGTAGGACCACTGCATGAGCCCGGAGCAGTCGAAGCCGCCCCGGCCGGTGCCGCCCCAGACGTAGCGAGTGCCCAGCGCCTTGCGGGCGGCGGCCAGCGCCGACGCGCCGAGGGTGGGCACCACCGGCGGCACGGGAGCGACGGCGGGCGCCAGAGCGGGAGCGGCGGGAGCCGGTGGAGCGACGAAGGTGCCCAGGTTGGACACGGGAGTGTGGGCCGGAGCGACCCGGAGGCCGGCGGGGAGCGCGTCCGGTGCGGCCGGCAGGGGCAGGGCAACCTGCAGGGGGGTCTGCGGCGCCTGGGTGCGGGCGCCGGTGTGCGCCGCGACGGTCGTGGCGGACGCGGGTGCGGTGCCGAACAGCACAGCGGCAATAACCGCGGTCGCGCTGGTCAGTCTGTGCACGGCGGTCAAGCTCCTTCGAGGTGCCCCGCCGACCCATGGGCACGCACGGCGCACCCGCCGGGATTCGGCGGAAGCCGCGCGTGGCAGCCCGGTTGGGCAGCTCGTTACCGCGAGGCCTTGAAGAAGCTAGGAAATGCAATTCGAATACCTATATGAGCAAAGTCACGAATCACCGATATAGTTTCGTGATTGCGCTCACCGCGAGAGGCGGCAATTTCCCGGATTCGAATTGTTCCAACTCGGAACGAATAACGAAATGAAAACGCCGCACACCCAGCTAGGTGTGCGGCGTCCTGACCAGCAACTACTCTCCCTTGATGAAGTCCTCCACGGCGTCCCGGGCTTCCGAGTCGGAGTACTGCTCGGGTGGTGACTTCATGAAGTAGGCCGACGCGGAAAGCACCGGACCGCCCTGCCCGCGGTCCTTGGCGATCTTCGCCGCGCGAATCGCGTCGATGATGATGCCGGCCGAGTTGGGCGAGTCCCACACCTCGAGCTTGTACTCCAGGTTCAGCGGCACATCGCCGAATGCCCGGCCTTCCAGCCGCACGTAGGCCCACTTGCGGTCGTCCAGCCAGGCCACGTAGTCGGACGGCCCGATGTGCACGTTGTCCTTGCCGATGTCGCCGGACAGCTGGGAGGTGACCGACTGGGTCTTGGAGACCTTCTTGGACTCCAGCCGCTCCAGCTCCTTCATGTTGAGGAAGTCCATGTTGCCGCCCACGTTGAGCTGCATGGTGCGGTCCAGCGCGACGCCCCGGTCCTCGAACAGCTTGGCCAGCACGCGGTGCGTGATCGTGGCGCCGACCTGGGACTTGATGTCGTCCCCGACGATCGGCACGCCGGCCGCACGGAACTTCTCCGCCCACACCGGGTCGGACGCGATGAACACCGGAAGCGCGTTCACGAACGCCACGCGGGCGTCCAGCGCGCACTGCGCGTAGAAACGGTCGGCCGCCTCGCTGCCCACCGGCAGGTAGGAGACCAGCACGTCGGCCCGCGTCTCACGCAGGACCGAGGCCACGTCCACCACCGAGTCGTCCGACTCGGTGATCGTCTCCCGGTAGAACCGGCCCAGCCCGTCCAGGGTCGGGCCGCGCTGCACTGTGACCCCGAGCGGCGGCACGTCGGCGATCTTGATCGTGTTGTTCTCGGATGCCGAGATGGCCTCCGACAGGTCGCGGCCGACCTTCTTGGCGTCCACGTCGAACGCGGCGACGAACCGCACGTCCCGCACGTGGTAGCCGCCGAAGTCGACGTGCATCAGGCCGGGGACCCGGGTCTTCGGGTCGGCATCGGCGTAGTACTGCACTCCCTGCACCAGCGACGCGGCGCAGTTGCCGACGCCGACCACGGCAACTCGTACCTCACTCACCGTCGACTCCTCCTTGTGTTTCGGGGCCGGTGTCTCGTTGCTCTGCCTGTTCGCTGGCGATCAGCTCGTTGAGCCAGCGCACCTCCCGCTCGCTCGCATCCAGGCCCAGTTGGTGCAGCTCGCGGGTATAGCGGTCGATCTGTTCTCCGGCCCGGGCCAGCGCGGCGCGCAGTCCCTCGCGGCGCTCCTCCACCCGGCGGCGGCGGCCCTCCAGGATGCGGATGCGGGTGTCCGCCGGGGTGCGGGAGAAGAAGGTCATGTGGATGCCGAAGCCCTCGTCCTCCCAGGTCTGTGGACCGGGGTCGGCGAGCATCTCGGCGAACCGTTCCTTGCCCTCGGCGGTGAGGGCGTAGACCCGGCGGTTGCGGGACCGGCTCTGCCGGCCGCGCAGCGGCCAGCCGGTCGGCCGCGCCTCGTCCTCGGGTTCGGGCGTTTCGGCCTGCTCGACGATGAGCCCGGCCCGCACCAGCCGGCGCAGCGCCGGGTAGAGCGAGCCGTAGGAGAACGCGCGAAACCCGCCGAGCCGGACACCCAGCTGTTTGCGCAGTTCGTAGCCGTGCATCGGGGCCTCGTAGAGCAGCCCGAGTACCGCGAAATCCAGCACCCGCACCTCCCTGACCCCGGTGTCCTTATGACGATACTGCGCAAGAGTGTATCGGTTCGATATATTGATGCTCTCAGCTCTGTGGCCTGGGTCACTGGTCCCGCGGGTTGCTGAGAGCGAGCGATTCCCCCGTCAGGGGGGCGATTACCCGCCACCTGGCGGCGAACACCGGCGCTTTTGCCCCGCACCTGCTCCGCCGAACGGAGCACTCCGTACGCCTCCAACGAGGAGGACCGGCGGGATCCGCGTACATTGGTCGGGTGCGCAGCCCCCGACAGATGGTCGACTACGCATTGCAGCGGCGGTCGCTGCTTGCGGATGTCCACGCTGGCCGGGTTGGTGTCGCCCAGGTGTGCGACGCCAACCCGTATTTGCTGCGCGCCGCCCGCTTCCACGGGAAGCAGTCCGAGACGACCTGCCCGGTCTGCCGGAAAGAGAAGCTGACCGAGGTCAACTGGGTGTTCGGCGAAGGCCTGAAGAACCTGTCGGGCTCCGCCCGGACCCCGGACGAGCTGGACCGGATGGATGCGGCGTTCCCCGAGTTCACCGTGCACGTGGTCGAGGTGTGTCGCACCTGTCACTGGAACCATCTGGTGCAGTCGTACGCCCTCGGGGCCCCCGAAGCTCCGGAACGACCTCGGGCGCGGCGAAGGACCGCCGGCCAGTGACCGGCCCACGGCACGACCCGCAGCGACCGCCCCCGCCCGGTCGGCCCCCGGTCGGGCCCGGCCAGCCGCCTCGGCGCAACCGGCAGTCGGGTGGCCATGCGGCCGCTCCGCCCAATCCGGCCGGCCCGCCGCCGGGGGTACCCATGCCACCCGGCCCCAGGGGCCGGCCCGCGCCTCCCCTGACCCCACCGCCCCCATCGCGTGGCCGCCCCGAGGGCCAGGCCAGCCCGATGCCCGGCGCGCCGGCACCGGGGAGGCGTCCCTCCGTGGGCCGGTTCGAGAACGATCGCCCCGGCGCCGAGCCGGAGCTGCTCACCCACGCCGAGGGCTCGGTGACCACCCGTTCGGTGGGCCCGAGGGTCGGTCCGGTGCGCGAGGCCACGCCGCCCCGGGGCCTTCCGACCCGCATCGACCCCGCCCCGCCCGGCGCGGACGACGGCGGCCCACCCCTTCCCCCCGGCCCGCCCGGCAACGGCGGACCGCCCGGCCCGGGTGGCCACGGTCGTCACCCCAAGAGAAAGGGCACCGTGCGGCGCGTGCTGCTGGCGCTGCTGATCGCCGGCTTCTTCGTTCCGATCCTGGCGTTCGCCATCGGCTGGATGGTGTTCAAGGTCCCCACGCCGGAGGAACTGACCAACGACCAGGTCGCCATCATGAAGTACTCGGACAACTCCGAGCTGGCGGCGGTCCGCCCGCAGGGCGGGGAGAACCGGCGCAGCGTGCCGCTCACCCAGGTGCCCCCGCACGTGCGGTTCGCGGTGATGAGCGCCGAGGACCGTTCCTTCCTGTCGAACCTGGGCTTCGACCCGATCGGCATCGCGCGCGCGGTGTGGAACCAGGTCACCGGCGGCGTCGGCGGTGGCTCGACGATCACCCAGCAGTACATCAAGATCAGTACCGGGCAGGACCAGATCTCCCTGTTCCGGAAGTTCAAGGAGATCGTGCTGGCCGCGAAGATCTCCAAGCAGTACGGCAAGGACAAGATCCTTGAGGACTACCTCAACACGATCTACTTCGGCCGAGGCGCCTACGGAATCCAGGCCGCCGCCCAGGCCTACTTCAACACCGACTCGGAAAAGCTGAACGTCTCCCAGGGCGCACTGCTGGCCGGGATGATCCAGTCGCCGTCCCGGTGGGACCCGGAGAAGAACCCGCAGAAGGCCCTCGAGCGGTGGAACTTCGTGCTGGACGGCATGGTCACCCAGCGGTGGCTGGACGCCAGCCAGCGCTCGGTCATGCAGTTCCCGCAGACCGTGAAGTCCAAGCCGACCGCCGGAGGCATCCCGGCCGACGCGCGCGGCCACCTGTACACGCAGATCAAGGCCGAGCTGGTGAGCAAGGGGATCTCCGAGCAGGAGATCAACCGGGAGGGCCTGATCATCACCACCACGATCGACCCGGCGTTGCAGAAGCAGGCGGTGGCGATCTCCGAGAAGGTGATGAAAGCCCAGCCGAGCAACCTGCGCACCGCGATGGTGTCGGTGGACCCGCGCACCGGCGCGATCCTCGCCTACTACGGCGGCAGCAACGGCCACGGGCTGGACTACGCGCAGGTCAAGAAGCAGCCCGGGTCGTCATTCAAGCCGTTCGTGATGGCCGCCGCGTTGCAGCAGAACCCGCCGATCGGCCTGGGTGAGCGGTTCGACGGCTCGTCCCCGCAGACCATCGCCGGGCAGACGGTGAACAACTCCGAGGGCATCAGCTGCGACAACTGCTCGCTCAAGAAGGCGATGACCGACTCGATCAACACCGTCTTCTACAACCTGGCCGTGAAGATCGGCCCCCGGTCGGTGGCGGCCGCCGCGCACCAGGCCGGCATCCCGCCGGATCTGCTGGCCAACCCCAACGCCGGCATCTCGCTGGGTGACAAGGAGGTGCACCCGATCGACATGGCGTCGGCGTTCGGCACCTTCGCCGCCGAAGGCGTGCACTACAAGCCGCACTTCGTCACCAAGGTGGAGACCGCCGACGGCCGGACGCTGTACGACGGCGGCACCGAGGCCGACCCGGACCGGATGGACCCGCAGGTCGCCCGCAACGTGGTCGAGTCGATGACCGACGTGCCGAGCTACTCGCGGATCGGCCTGAACGACGGCCGCGAGGTGGCCGGCAAGACCGGCACCGTGCAGAGCCGGATCCAGGGCCAGAACAACGACGCCTGGATGGTCGGCTTCACCCCGTCCGTCTCCACCGCGGTGTGGGTGGGCACGGACGACAACTCGCCGATCAAGACCAGCGCCGGTGGGCCGATCTACGGCCGCATGGTGCCCGGAACGATCTGGCAGCAGTTCATGACCGCCGCCACCCGGGGCAAGCCGAAGGACACGTTCGGCAAGTTCGACGCGCTGGGCAAGGCGCCGAGGGGCTCGGACGAGTCCGACTCGGAGGACGCCGACTCGGACCGCTACCGGGACTGCGACGAGGACGACGAAGAGTGCCTCGAGGAGCAGGAGCGCCGGGGCGACGACCCCTGCGACAGCGAGTCCTGTGACGAGGACGGCAAGCCGAAGCGTGACCGCGACCGCGACCGCGATCGGGACAGCCGAGACCCGGACGAGAACTAGCGCGCCCAACCTGCTGATTCAGTGGGTTCTGGCGGGTGATTCAGTGGGTTCGGGCGGCTGATTCAGTCACTTCTGGCGGCTGAACTGACTGAACCACCCTGCTGAACCGACTGAATCACCGTGCTGAATGCACTGAACGAGCTAGCTGGGTGGGCGCCCAGTCCGGTGCCCGCGGGGAACACCCTCGCTCCGCGCACCTAGGCTCGGTGGGTGAGTTCTCCGCGACCGGTGTCCCCGGAGTCGACGCCGCGCGTCGTGCCGAGCTGGACCGAACCGATCGCCGCGTCGGCCAGTGCGCCGTTCGGTGGGCCGTTGGGCCGGCATGCCCTGGTCGGCCGGGCCCGGTTCTGGACGCCGCTGCGCGTGGTGCTGCTGTACGCGGTGCTGGTATTGGCGCTCGGCTGGTTGGTCAAGGCGCCGTGCATCCAGCAGACCCTCGGCCCGAACGGCCACCTGACCCTGGACTGGTCGGCGGGCCGGCAGTACGTGGCGATGTGCTACAGCGACGTGGTCACCCTGTACGGCGACCACCGGCTGACCGGCGGGCTGCCCTACGCGACGCACTGGAACGCGGCCGACCCGTCCGGCGGCCCGGAACGCGTCCAGTACATGGACTACCCGGTGGTCACCGGCTTCTTCCTGTGGCTGACCGCGCGCGTCGCGGTGCGCTACGAGGAGCTGAGCTCGGCGGTCGGCGTGCTGCCCACCGGGCTGCCCGAGGTGGTGTTCTTCGACCTGGTGGCCGGGTTGCTCGCGGCGGCCTGGCTGGTGGTGGTGTGGCTGGTCCACCGCTCGCGCCCGAACCGGCCGTGGGACGCGGCGCTGGTCGCGCTGTCTCCGCTGGCCCTGCTGCACGTGTTCACCGGCACTGATGCGCTCGCCGTGGCGGCCGCCGCCGGCGGGTTGTACCTGTTCGGCCGGCGCCGGCCGGGCTGGGCCGGCGTGCTGCTCGGCGTCGCCGCCGCCACCAAGCTGTACGCCGCGCTGCTGCTCGTTCCGCTGCTGCTGATCGGCTGGCGGCGGCGCCGGGACGCGCGCGCCGCGGGCTCGAGGGCGCCCGACATGCTGACGCGGCGGACGGCGCTGGTCGCCGTGTTCACCTGGCTGGTGGTGAACCTGCCGATCGCGGTGCCGTACACCTACGGCTGGCTGGAGACTCTCCGCGTCGGCCTGAACGCCACCGCCGCGCCGGACTCGCTGTACTTCGTGCTCAGTTACTTCACCGGATGGCCCGGCTTCGACGGTGAGCTGCTGCCCGGCGAGGTGCCGTTCCGGCTGAACCAGGTCATGCTGGCGCTGATAGTGCTGTGCTGCGTGGCGCTGGCGGTACTGGTGTGGCGGTCCCCGGCGCCACCCCGGCTGGCCGGCATGTGCTTCCTCATGGTGGCGGCGTTGCTGCTGGTCAACAAGTCGTGGAGCCCGCAGTTCTCGCTCTGGCTGGTACCGCTGGCGGTGCTTGCGCTGCCCCGCTGGCGGTTGCTGCTCACCTGGATGACCATCGACGCGCTGATCTGGGTGCCCCGGATGTTCTACTACCTGGGAGTCGAGAACAAGGGCCTGCCGCCGGACTTCTTCCTGGCCGCCGTCCTGGTCCGGGACGCGGTGGTGATCGCCCTCATGGCCCTGGTCGTCCGCGCCACCCTCCGCCCCCCGCCCACCCCCGACCCCGACTGGCCCTCCCCGATTCAGTCACTCCAGCACGCCGATTCAGTCGGTTCAGCATGCTGATTCAGTCACTTCAGCATGCTGGTTCAGTCACTCCAGCATGCTGATTCAGTCGCTTCAGCATGCTGGTTCGGTCGATTCAGCACGCCGATTTGGTCGGTTCAGCGGGCTGACTCGGTCACTCCGGCCAGGCGTTGCCTTCGATCACCTCGACGAAGTCGGTGCGCACGAACCCGGGCGCGAAGTGTGCCAGGACGTCCGCGTTGACCGTGCCGAAGGTGCTGTCCGGGCGGTCCCGGAAGCCGTTGGTGAAGGCGGCCAGGATCTGCCGCTTGAAGTCCGGGCGGGGGTGGGCCTCGGTGACCGCGCGGATGTCGTCGGCGGCGAGGTCGTGGTAGCCGATGCCCAGCACGTCGGTCTCCACCCCGGCGGTGACCAGGGCGATCTCCGGCGCCATGAACTCCGGGATGCCCGGCGTGGTGTGCAGCGCGATGGCCGTCCAGACCCGGGTCGCCGCGTGCTCGGCGATGCCGTGCGCGGTCAGGAAGCGGCGGGCCTCGTCCGCGCCGTCCACCTCGAAACGCTGGTGCGCGGTGCGGTATTTGTCGGTGAGGCCCAGGTCGTGGAACATCGCGCCGACGTAGAGCAGCTCCGGATCCGGCCGCAGGCCCCGGCGGCGGCCCTGCAGCATGCCGAACAGGTACACCCGGCGCGAGTGGTGGAACAGCAGCGGTGATGCCGCCTCCCGGACCAGCTCGGTGGCCTCGCGCACCACGCGGCTGTCCGGGACGGCGATCCCGGCGATGGTTTCTGTCATGTGAACCAATCTGCGCGCCGAGGGGTGGCCGAGCCATGTCCTTTCCGTCAGGATGTCCACAGATTCGGACAAAGGCCGGGGAGGTTCGGTGCCGCACCGAGTGGGTGTGCTGCTCTTCCCCGGGGTGACGCTGCTGGACGTGGCCGGCCCGGCCGAGGTGTTCAGCGAGGCCAACCGGTACGGCGCCGACTACCGGGTGATCACCTGCTCGACCGACGGCCGTCCGGTGCGCTCCTCCACCGGCATCCAGCTCGCCGCCGACGCGCCGGTTTCCGACGTTGCCGACCTCGACACCGTGGTGCTGCCCGGCTCGGAGGACCTGGCCACGTTGCCCATCGAGCCGGACCTGGTCCGGGCGGCCGGGCAACTGGCTCGCGGCGCCGGCCGGGTGGCGTCCATCTGCACGGGTGCATTCCTGCTCGCCGCCACCGGCCGGCTCGACGGCCGCCGGGCCACCACGCACTGGCGGCACGGCACCGCACTGGCCCGCCGCCATCCCCGGGTCACGGTCGAGCTGGACGCGATCTTCGTGGCGGACGGCCCGATCGCCACCTCGGCCGGCGTCACTGCCGGCATCGACCTGGCACTGGCCATGGTCGAGCGCGACCACGGCCCGGAGCTGACCCGGGACGTGGCGAAATCACTAGTGGTGTTCTTGCAGCGGCCGGGCGGGCAGTCGCAGTTCTCCGCGCCGTCCCGCACGCCCCGGCCGCGTAGCCAACCGCTGCGCGCGTTGCTGGACGCCGTCGCCGCCGACCCGGCGGGCCGTCACTCGGTGCCCCGGTTGGCGGCCGCCGCCGGGATGAGCCCGCGCCACCTGACCCGGCTGTTCCGCAGCGAGCTCGGCGTCACGCCGGCCCGCTACGTGGAGCGGATGCGGCTGGAGGCGGCGCAGCTGCTGCTGGAGGCCGGGCACAGCGTCGGCTCGGCCGCCGAGCGCAGCGGTTTCGGCAGCGACGAGAGCCTCCGCCGGGCGTTCGTCACCCACCTCGGCATCCCTCCCGCCGCCTACCGCCGCCGGTTCGCGAGCACCCACCCCGGCGGCTGACCCGCGCCGGTACGCCCACGGATGGCTTTCGTCGCCCATGCGCCCGCGGCGAGCGCCGCCCGTACGGCGCCGCCGACTTGGTGCGCATGGAAGTGCCGACTCGCGCTTACAGAAGTGCCGACTCGCGCTTACGGAAATGCCGACTCGCGCTCACAAAAGTGCCGACTCGCGCTCACAGAAGTGCCGACTCGCGCTCAAGGAAGTGCCGACTCGCGCGGGTGGGTCGGGTTACCAGATGTGGATGCGGTCGGCGGGGGGCTTGTACATGCGGTCGGTGGGTTTTACGTCGAAGGCTTGGTAGAAGGCGTCGACGTTGGGGAGGACGCCGTTGCTGCGGTATTGGCCGGGGCTGTGGGGGTCGGTGCGGAGGCTTTGGCGGAGGGATTCGTCGCGTTCCTTGGAGCGCCAGATTTGGGCGTAGCCCATGAAGAAGCGTTGTTCGCCGGTGAAGCCGTCGATCACCGGGCCGGGGGTGCCGCCGGGTAGGGAGGCCTGGTAGGCGCGGTGGGAGACGGTGAGGCCGGACAGGTCGGCGATGTTCTCGCCCAGGGTGAGCTCGCCGTTGATGGTGGCGTCCGGGACGGGGTGGTAGGCGTTGTACTGGGCGATGAGTGCGGTGGTCTTGGCCTTGAACCGCGCGGCGTCCTCGGGGGTCCACCAGTCGCGCAGGTTGCCGTCGCCGTCGTACTTGCTGCCCTGGTCGTCGAAGGCGTGGCTGATCTCGTGGCCGATCACCGCGCCGATCGCGCCGTAGTTGACCGCGTCATCGGCGCGGGCGTCGAAGAACGGGGGTTGCAGGATCGCGGCCGGGAAGACGATCTCGTTCATCGACGGGCTGTAGTAGGCGTTGACCGTCTGCGGGTCCATGAACCACTCTTCGCGGTCCACCGGTTTGCCCAGCTTGTCCAGGGCGATCTGGTGCTCGAAGCGGGAGGTGCGCTTCATGTTGCCGACCAGGTCGCCGCGCTGGATGTCCAGGCTGGTGTAGTCCCGCCACTTGTTCGGGTAGCCGATCTTGACGGCCAGCTTGTTCAGCTTGTCCTCGGCGGCCTTGCGGGTGGCCGGGGACATCCAGTCCAGGTTGTTGATCGAGCCCCGGTAGGCGTTGATGATGTTGTGCACCAGTGCGTCCGCGCGCTGCTTGGCCTCCGGCGGGAAGTAGCTCTGCACGTAGAGTTTGCCCAGCGCCTCGCCCATCGAGCCGTTGACCGCCGCTACGCCGCGCCGCCAGCGTTCCCGGTTCTGTTCCCGGCCGCCGAGCACCTTGCCGACGAAGTCGAACCGGGTGTCCACGAAGTCCTTGCTCAGGTAGGGCGCGTAGTCGGTGATCTCCTGCCAGCGCAGGTAGTCCTTCCAGGTGTCCAGGGGCACGCTGGTGAGCAGCCCGGACAGGGTGTTGAAGAAGCTGGGCTGGCCGATCACCATGGCCGGCTGGTCGGTGACGCCGGCGGCGGCCAGATAGGCCGACCAGTCGATGCCGGTGGCCTTGGTCGCGTCGGGGATGGTGAACTTGTTGTAGGTGGCGATCGCATCGCGGTTCTGCACCTTCGACCACTTGGCCTGGGCCAGCTTGGTCTCCAGGTCGAGTACACGGCCGGCGGCGCCGTCCGGGTCGGGCAGGCCGGCCAGGCGCAGCATCTTGGCCACGTAGGTGCGGTACTGGTCGCGGATGCCGACCATCTTCGGGTCGCCCGACAGGTAGTAGTCGCGGTCGGGCAGCGCGGTGCCGCCCTGGTTCACGCTGGTGATGTAGCGGGTGGCGTCCTTGGAGTCCTGGTCGACGCCCAGCCCGATCGGGTTGGACTGGCCGAACTTCTGGATCTCGCCCAGGTGCTTGAGAAGGTCCTGAGGCGTGGCCAGCTTGTTGATCGCGTCGAAGTCGGGTTGCAGGGGTTGCGCGCCCAGCTGGTCCAGCCGCTGGGTGTCCATGAAGCTGCCGAACAGGTCACCGAGCTTGCGCCGGTCCGGGTCGTCGCCGCCGTCGCGCGCGGCGTCCTCGATCAGCGTGTGCTGGTTCTCCTCCGAGCGCAGCGCCAGCTGGGTGAACGAGCCGTACTCGGACATGTCCGGCGGGATCTGCGTGTTCCGGATCCAGGTGCCGTTCACGAACGCGTAGGTGTCGTCCTGCGGCCGAACCGCCCGGTCGAACCCGGCCAGGTCCAGCCCCGACGTGGGGGGCGGCGGCGGAGGAGCCGGTGACCCACAAGCCGCACTGACCCCGACCGTCATCGCCCCGACCAGCACCGCACACCGCCGTGCCCAACTCCGCGTCATCCACCCACCCTAGAAGCGCCCCCACTCCCCACCCCGCCCGGGCGCCCCACCGGTGTGTCGCCCTCCCAACCCCGCGAGTCGGGGATCCAGGTACGGCGAGTTGGGACTTGGGGTACGGCGAGTTGGGGGTTCAGGTACGGCGAGTCGGGGTTGGGGTGCGGTGGAGGCATTCGTCCGGAGGTAGAGGCGCGGATGACCGGATCGACGACGTTGGATCGCGCACCGGCGCCGGCGAGGTCACTCCTGGCCAACCGGCGTCCCGGTGCCCGTCGGCTTAGGGTGAGCGGATGGTGCCCACGCTGACCGAGTCGTCCGTGCGGGCCGTGCTGGACGGGTTCGACCGCCGGGGCGTCGAGCTGAATGACCGGCGCGCGGCGGCGGTGGCGATCACCATCGTCCGCACCGCCACCGCCGGCGAACAGATCCTGCTCACCCGGCGGGCGCCGAAGATGCGCCGGCACGCCGGCCAGTGGGCACTGCCCGGCGGCCGGGTGGACGAGGGCGAGTCGGTGATCGACGCCGCGCGCCGTGAGCTGGCCGAGGAAGTGGGCCTGGAACTGCCCGAGCGATCCGTACTGGGCCTGCTCGACGACTACCCGACAAGGTCCGGGTTCGTGATGACACCCGTGGTGCTGTGGGCCGGCGAGGTGAGTGGCCGGCCGCGCCCCGGCGCCCGCCAGCTGCGCCCGGACCCCGGCGAGGTGGCCGCCGTCTACGGCGTGCCGACCGAGCAGCTGGACATCGAGCCGATCTTCATCACGATCCCCGAGTCGGACCGCCCGGTGATTCGGCTGCCGCTGATGAACCGGTACGTGCATGCCCCGACGGGAGCGGTGCTCTATCAGTTCCGGGAGCTGGTGCTGCGGGGCCGGCCGACGCGAGTTGATCACCTGGAGCAGCCGGTGTTCGCGTGGCGCTAGGCACGCACGCCTCGGCGAACAGGAAGACCCCGAACAGCGCGACCAGCAGCGCCGCCCGCCCCCACACCCCGACGATCACCGCCTGCGCGGCGAGGCCGGAGTAGATCTCGTAGTCGGTGCCCCGGGTGAACGCCACGTAGAAGTAGCGGAAGATGCCGATGCCGATCGCCAGGTCGGCGAGGAAGTACCCGGCTATCCACCCCCAGCGCACCCGCAGCAACGCGAAGAACGGAAGTATCCACAGCGCGTACTGCGGCGAGTGCACCTTGTGCAGCAGCAGGAACCCGGCCAGCATCGCCGCGCTCACCGGGATCCACGGGTATACGCCGTCACGCCGGTACCGCCACCAGCCGATGCCCAGCGCCACCGCGAAGGACACCAGCACGGCGGCCGGCGAGGCCCAGTCCACCATCGCCTGGAAGGCGGCGTTCTCCGGGTCGGAGTGAGGCCGGAAACCCCAGTACCAGATCGAGTTGGTGGTGAGGTCGACCTTGCGCAGGCCCTGGAAGGTGAACGCGGCCAGCCAGCCCCGGTAGCCGAACAGGGCGAACGGCAGGTTCACCGCGATCACCGTGGCCGCCGCCGAGCCGAGCACCCGCAGCGTCCCGCCCCAGTCGTAGCGGGGCCGGGAGGCGGTCAGAACGTAGAGCGCCAACGGTGCCAAGAACATTGCCGGATAGAGCTTGAACGCGAACCCGAGTCCCAGCAGCACCCCGGCCCAGCAACCCCGTCGCGCCACCGAAGCCGAACCGGGCCGGTGCATCACCCACACCGCGGCCACCGTGGCTGCCACCGCCGGCAGGTCCCAGTTGTGGAAGGCGTACAGGAACAGCGGCGGCCCGACCGCCCACAACAGCGACCGCCAGCCGGCCAGCTGGGCGAGCAGATAACCCACGAGCAGCCCGAACGGTGCCAACAACAACGCGGTACCCAGCAGAAACGCCCCGTCGGTGTGCGCGAACAGCGCACCTGTCCACATGAGCAGCCCGGTCAGCACCGGATACTCCACAGCCCCGCCGTAGAGCGAGCCGTCGGCGTCGATCCCGCCGTGTACGTAGGGAAAGACGTGCCGGTCGATGTCCCGGCCTATCCACAGGTGCTGTACGTCGGAGTAGCAGACGTCCCGGTCCTTGCGCACCTGGTAGGCCGGCTCGGTGCGGCCGTACGAGTCATACGTCGGCCCGACGCACCGCGCCTTGTTCTGGTAGCTGACCACCATGGTCAGCCAGCACAGCAGCGTCACCAGGAGCAGCCCGCTGGCGCCGAGCCGCCTCACCCGAGTCGCCCTCAGCTCAGGTGTTTACGCAGGTAGGAGATGTCCTCGGCCATGCCCTCGGCCGGTGTCTCCACCACCACCGGGGCGCCGGCGGCGGCGCACACCGCGACCAGTTGGTCCGGGTCGATCGTCCCGGCGGCGATGTTGGCGTGCCGGTCCCGGGCGGAGTTGAACTCGTCGCGCGAGTTGTTCAGGTGCACCAGGTCGATCCGGCCGGTGATCGCCTTGGCCCGTTCGACCACGTCCACCAGGTCCTCGCCGCCGGCGAACGCGTGGCAGGTGTCCAGGCAGAACCCGGCGCCGTAGTCGCCGACCGCGTCCCACAGCCGGGCCAGCGCGTCGAACCGCCGGGCCATCGCGTTGTCCCCGCCGGCGGTGTTCTCGATCAGGATCGGCACCGCGAATCCGCCGGCGTCGTCCTGCTGGCGGGCGAAGAACTTGCGCCAGTTGTCCACACCCACCCCGGGTTCCTCCCCGGCCGTGACGTGCCCGCCGTGCACCACCAGCCCCTGGGCGCCGACGGCGGCCGCGCCTTCCGCGTGCTGCTGCACCAGCTTGCGCGAGGGAATGCGGATCCGGTTGTTGGTGGACGCCAGGTTCACCACGTACGGGGAGTGCACGAACACCGTCATCTCGCCCCGTGCGGCGGCGTCCGCGATCGTCGCCGCCATCGGGTGCGCGGGCGGCTTCTTCCAGCCCTGCGGGTCGGCCAGGAAGAATTGCATCACCTCGGCACCGCACTCGGCGGCCGAGCCCAGCGGGTCCGCGTCGGACCGGACGTGTGCGCCGATTCGCATGCTTGCGACCCTACTGCGGCCTCGGTCGGCACCCGGTCGCGGAGGGTCTCATCACCCGTTGGTAACCTTGACTACCGAGCGCCGAGGTGTTTCATCGGAAACTGTCGGTGCCAGTTGAGACCCTCCTGCCGCGGACGGACCGCGGCCGCCAACAGTCCACAGGAGGTATGTGGTTCTCATGCGTAATTACGAGCTCATGGTCATCCTCGACCCGAACCTCGACGAACGCACCGTTACCCCGTCCCTGGAGACCTTTCTTCGCGTGGTCACCGGCGACGGCGGCAAGGTGGAGAAGGTCGACGTCTGGGGCAAGCGCCGGATGTCCTTCGAAATCGCCAAGCACGCCGAGGGCATCTACGCCGTGCTGAACGTGACCTGCGAGCCGGCCACCGTGGCCGAGCTGGACCGCCAGCTGGGCCTGAACGAGTCCGTGCTGCGCACCAAGGTGATGCGGGTGGAGGCGCTGAAGCGCCGCGCCGCGCAGGCCGCCGCCCCGGCGCGCACGGGCGGGAACCCGGGCGCCGGGCCGGCCGCGGTTGCCGCCGCTTCCACCGCCGCTCCTTCCGCTTCCGCCGATGCTGCTTCCGAGGGTTCCGGCGACTCGGCCGAGGCGGGAGCCTGATATGGCGGGCGACACCCTCATCACCGTGATCGGCAACCTGACCGCCGATCCGGAGCTGCGCTTCACCCCGTCCGGCGCGGCGGTGGCCAACTTCACGGTGGCCTCCACCCCGCGCACCTTCGACCGGCAGTCCGGCGAATGGAAGGACGGCGAGGCGCTGTTCCTGCGCTGCAACATCTGGCGCCAGGCGGCGGAGAACGTGGCCGAGACGCTCACCCGGGGTTCCCGGGTAATCGTGAACGGCCGGCTCAAGCAGCGCTCCTACGAGACCCGCGAGGGCGAGAAGCGCACCGTGGTGGAGCTGGAGGTCGACGAGGTCGGCCCGTCGCTGCGCTACGCCACCGCCAAGGTGAACAAGGTCAGCCGGGGTTCCGGGGGCGGCGGTTTCGGCGGTGGCGGCGGCGCCCCGGCCGACGACCCGTGGGGATCGGCGCCGGTCGCCGGTTCCGGTGGCGGCGGCGCGCCGAGCGACGAGCCCCCCTTCTGATCCAGAGCTCACCCTCGAAGACTTTCGAACCACATCTCTCAGGAGCTAAGTAAGTCATGGCAAAGCCCGTGCTGCGCAAGCCGAAGAAGAAGGTCTGCGCATTCTGCAAGGACAAGGCCGCGGCGATCGACTACAAGGACACCGGTCTGCTGCGCAAGTTCATCTCCGACCGGGGCAAGATCCGCGCCCGCCGGGTGAGCGGCAACTGCCGCCAGCACCAGCGTGACGTGGCGGTTGCGGTGAAGAACGCCCGCGAGGTGGCCCTGCTGCCTTACACCTCGACCGCCCGCTAGGAGACCCCGAGATGAAGCTGATTCTCACCGCCGACGTGGCCAACCTGGGCGCGCCCGGCGATATCGTCGAGGTCAAGGACGGTTACGGCCGCAACTACCTGCTGCCGCGCCAGCTGGCCATCCCGGCGACCCGGGGCGCGGAGAAGCAGGTCGCCCAGATCCGCAAGGGCCGCGAGGTCCGCGCGGTGCGCGACCTGGACCACGCGAAGGAACTGGCCGGGACCCTCAAGGGCCTGCCGCCGGTCCGGCTCGCGGTGCGTGCCGCGAAGGACAGCGGCCGGCTGTTCGGCTCGGTCACCCCGGCCGAGGTGGTCGCCGCCGTGTCCAAGGTCGGTGGCCCCAAGCTGGACCGGCGCACGGTCAGCCTGCCCGCCTCGATCAAGTCCACAGGCCGGCACACCGTTTCGGTAAAACTGCACCCCGAGGTCGTCGTGCAGTTCCCGATCGAGGTTAGCGCCAGCTGAGGGCCCGTTGGCGGAAGATCGCCGACGGCTCGGAGCGACAACGCCGCATTCCGGTGCGGCCCCGCCGTGGGGCCGCCCGGTGCGGTGGCCCCGCTTGAACGGCCCGCGTGGGTCGTCCGTCCCGGACGCAGGTGGTTCGTCCGCGGCCGCCTGCTCCGTTGTGGGTCTTTTGTTCGACGGACGGTAGCCGGGTGAATCGCACCCGTAGCGGTGGCGCTTTGGTTGGGTTCTCCAACCTTCGAAATTTCGATCACTGCTGAATCAATTTCGCGAACGGTGTTCTCCGTCGGCATTTCTGATCGACGGTGATTTGTCGTGCTCGGATCAATTCTTGCTTGTGGATACTCTGCGTATCCGAGTGCCTCGCTCGAGTGTTCAGGGTTGCTCGAGGGTGGTCAGACACGCTCGGGGAATCGTTCTCCCGGTGACACGCCGAGCGGATTACCCGATAGTTGTCCCCAGCGCGTACCCACACTTTGAGCAGCGGGGACGGCGCCCGGTCGGGTCGTTGTCCCCAAGCTGTCCACAGCTGTCCCCATGAATGTGTCTTGACCCGTCCAGTTGTCCCCAGTCGATCAACAGGGCGGTCAACAGAACGTTTTGGTCCGGGGGGCCAATGACCCCTAGCGTGACCAAGTTCCTGCGTGGCTCCCCCGTGTCCGTGCGCAATTCCGTCGGGGGTTGCCGGTAGAAACATCGGTGACCGGTGGGGGGAGTGGAATGGCGGCACCAGACGATCGGCCGGCGGGTCGGCCGCGTCACGTGCGACCGGCGGAGGAGCCAGAGGACGACTACGCCGGTGGTTCCGGCGCGACCTTCGACCGGCAGCCGCCGCAGGACCTCACCGCCGAGCAGTCCACGTTGGGCGGGATGCTGCTGTCCAAGGACGCCATCGCGGACGTGGTGGAGGTGCTGCGCCCCGACGACTTCTACCGGCCGGCGCACCAGACCGTCTACGACTGCATCCTGGATCTCTACGGCCGGGGTGAGCCGGCCGACCCGGTCACCGTGTCGGCGGAGCTGGACCGGCGCGGCGAGCTGGCCCGCCTCGGCGGCGCACCGTACCTGCACACCCTGATCGCCACCGTGCCCACGGCGGCCAACGCCGCCTACTACGCGGAGATTGTGGCCGAGAAGGCGGTGTTGCGCCGCCTGGTGGAGGCCGGCACCCGGATCGTGCAGCTGGGCTACCAGGGGGCCGAGGGCGCCGAGGTGGACGAGGTGGTGGACCGGGCCCAGGCGGCCATCTACGAGGTCACCGAACGCACCACCAGCGAGGACTACGTCCCACTGGAGGAGCTGCTGCAGCCCACCATGGACGAGATCGACGCCATCGCCAGCCGGGGTGGTGTCTCCCTGGGCGTGCCCACCGGCTTCGTCGACCTGGACGCGGTGACCAACGGGCTGCACGCCGGGCAGATGGTCGTGGTGGCCGCCCGGCCCGGCCTCGGCAAGTCCACCCTGGGACTGGACTTCGCCCGCTCGTGCTCGGTCAAGCACGGCATGACCAGCGCGTTCTTCTCGCTGGAAATGAGCAAGTCGGAGATCGTCATGCGGCTGCTGTCCGCCGAGGCGCGTATCCGGCTGGCCGACATGCGGTCCGGGCGGATGTCTGATGACGACTGGACCCGGATGGCCCGGCGGATGTCGGAGATTTCCGAGGCGCCGCTGTTCATCGACGACAGCCCCAACCTGACCATGATGGAGATCCGGGCCAAGGCCCGCCGGCTGTCCCAGCGCAACGGGCTGAAGCTGCTGGTGCTGGACTACCTGCAGCTGATGTCGTCGGGCAAGCGGGTGGAGTCGCGGCAACAGGAGGTCTCCGAGTTCTCCCGGCAGATCAAGCTGCTGGCCAAGGAGCTCGAGGTACCGGTGGTGGCCATCTCCCAGCTGAACCGCGGCCCGGAGCAGCGCAATGACAAGCGGCCCATGCTGTCGGACCTGCGCGAGTCCGGGTCGATCGAGCAGGACGCGGACATGGTGATCCTGCTGCACCGCCCGGACGCGTTCGAGCGCGACGACCCCCGGGCCGGCGAGGCCGACCTGATCCTGGCCAAGCACCGGAACGGCCCCACCAGCACCATCACCGTGGCCCACCAGCTGCACTACAGCCGCTTCGCCGACCTCGCCCAGGGGTAGGCGTGTCGCCCTAACTTGCCGTTTCGGCAAACTTCTTTGCCGGCTATCCGTGCCGCGAGGCAGTCTCGGTGGCGGAGGTGGTCGGAGTGACCGAGCATGGGCACGGCACGCAGAGTCCGTTCTCGCCGGAGTCGGCGGAGTACTGGGACGAGCGGTACGGGCAGCGTGAGCAGTTGTGGAGCGGGGAGCCCAACGGCCCGCTGGTGGTCGAGGTGTCCGGGCTGGCACCGGGGCGGGCGCTGGACGTGGGATGCGGGGAGGGCGGGGACGCGATCTGGCTGGCCCGCCGGGGCTGGCGGGTCACCGCGATGGACATCTCGCAGGTGGCACTGGACCGCGCGGCCGAGGCGGCAAAGACCCCGCCGGCGGTGTTTCCGCCGGGCGCCGAACTGGGCGCCCCGCCCAGCGCGCCGGCTTCGCCGGCGGTGTTTCCGCAGGGCACCAAACTGGGCGCCCCGCCCAGCGCGCCGGCTTCGCCGGCGGTGTTTCCGCCGGGCACCAAACTGGGCGCCCGGCCCAGCGCGCCGGCTTCGCCGGCGCGGGAGATCACCTGGGTGCGGGCCAGCCTGACCGACTCCACCCCGGAGCCGGGCGCCTACGACCTGGTCACCGCGCAGTACTTCCCCATCGCCAAGGGCACCGGTGAAGCGGCGCTGCGCGGCCTGCTGGCCGCCGTGGCGCCGGGCGGCACGCTGCTCTTCGTCGGGCACGACCTGAAGGAGTGGCGGAACCGCCACGACCTCGAGTTCGACCCGGCGCGCTATTACGAGCCGCGCGACGTCGCCGAGCTGCTCGACGACACCTGGACGATCCAGGTCGACGAGACCCGACCGCGCAGCCGGCCCGCCCCGGAGGGCACCGACCACGTGAACGACACCGTCCTCCGCGCGGTGCGGCGGTCAGCGGGGTAGTCCCGGCGTCAGCGGGGCAGCACCGGCGTCAGGGTGTCCAGCAGCCGCAGGTCCTCGTCCAGCGGGCGCTGCTCGGCCGGCCTGCCCGGATAGGTGTCGAACAGCACCTGGCCGGCGCCCAGGGCGGCCAGCTCGTCCAGGTCGCGGCGGATCTGGTCCAGGGTGCCCTGGCCGGCCAGCCGGGTGTCCTCGTCCAGCGGCGTCGGGCTGATGCGCAGCGGCAGCCGGGGCGCGAGCTCCGGCACCGGCCGCCCCGCCGCCTCCGCCGCGCGCCGCAGCCCGGGCAGGCCGTCCGCGCGCAGCCAGCCCAGCCGCTGGTTGAGCGGGTGCCAGGCATCGCCGAACCGGGCGGCCCGGCGCAACGCCGCCGGGCTCGCGCCGCCCACCCACACCGGCGGGCGGCGCACCGGCGGCGGCCCGGTCTGCACCTCGGTGAACGACACGAACTCCCCCGAGTAGGACAGCGACGGTCCGGCCCAGGCCCGGGTGATGACGTCCAGGTACTCGTCGGTGATCGCGCCCCGGCGCTCGAACGGCACGCCCAGCGTCGCGTACTCGGTGCGCGGCCAGCTCACCCCGACGCCCAGGATGAACCGCCCGCCACTGAACCGGTCGACGTTCGCGGCCAGCCGCGCGGTGTGCAGCGGGTGCCGGTAGGGCAGGACCGCCACGGTCGTGCCCAGCTCGATCCGCCGGGTCTGCCCGGCCAGCCAGGCCAGCGTGGCGAACGGGTCGTAGAAGGGCGCCGGGTACTGCGCGGCCACCTCCGGCGTGATCGCCAGGTGGTCGGAGATCATCGCGAAGTCGAAGCCGCGATCCTCCGCGTGCCGCGCCCAGCCGAGCAGCGTCTCCGGGCCGGTGTCCGAGCCGAAGTTGAGAATGTTGATACCGAACCGCATGCTCGGGAAACCACTGGGACGTGTGGGGTTATTTCCGTTCATCGGCGCGTTGCCCAGGCTTCGCTTGCCCGGGCGAGGACGAGTCAGCAGGGTGCTGGCATGCCGTTCACCGTCATCACCGGGCAGTATCGGATCGTCGGGGCCCAACCCGACGGCGATTCCGTCCGCTTCTACCCCACCGTGCGCGATGCGTTCGACCGCGCCCGGATCAACGTGCGCACCAACGCCGCCGGCGGCGCCCAGCTGCGGCTGGACGGGGTCGACGCGCTGGAGACGCACTACGCGCCCGAGTCCGGCGGCGGGTCGCTGGGCCAGCCGGCCGAGTTCGCCGACGCGGCCGCCGCGCGCCTGCTGGAGGTGCTCGGCTTCGAGAAGGTGCGCCGCAACAGTCACCAGACGGTGACCTCGGCGACCCCGGCCGAGACGCCCGGCTACATCCTCACCCAGTTCGCCGACCAGTACGGCCGATGCGTGTCGTTCGCCTTCGCCGGCGCGGCGCCGGCCGCCGACCTGAGTTCCTTCCATCTCACCCCGGAACACGTGTTGACCAGCGCGAACTCCGTTCTGCTCAACGACGGCGTGGCCTACCCGACGTACTACAGCAAGCTGTTCGCCGACCTGCGGGACGCGATGACCGGGGCGGTGCATTCCGCGCGCGAGGCCGGGCGTGGGCTGTGGCCGTCCGACCGGACCACCGCCGGGTTCACCGTGAAGGGCCGGGAGACGCTCACCGACGAGGCGGTGATCCTGCCCAAGCTGTTCCGCCGGCTCGTCGACTACCTCGGGCTGAACGACGGCGACGCCTCGCTGGCCGGCCTGCCCGCCTTTCTGGCCAGCCAGAACGACCGGCTGTGGATCATCTCCGAGGGCCGGGCGACCGGCTTCGACAACGTGATCCAGGTCAGCGGGCAGGACGTGAAGCTGCTCTACCCGCCGGAGGACCTGGTCTTCGTCGAGAAGTGACTGAATCACCCTGCTGAAGTGACTGAATCAGCGGCGCTTTGCCGGGCGGGGGTACCAGAGGGTTACCGAGGCGAGGGTGGCTCGGCCCAGGAAGATGAAGATCGGCGCCGGGGGCGGTGGCTCCTGGTCGCGGGGGGTGCCGGGGAGCAGGCGGCGCAGTCGGCCGGGGCCGCGGGGCGCGCGGTCCCGGCGCGGCACCCAGCCGCGTTCCCGGACCGAGCCGGCGACCAGTTCCAGCCGGTCGGTGTCCACCTCGGCGTCCAGCGGCAGGATCACCCGGGTGGTGCTCAGGTTGCCGGTCACCTGGATGGTGACCGACGGCACGTGGAACACCGCGTCGGTGAAGTCCAGCGTTGTCCGCTGGCCCATGCCGACGATCTTGATCAGCTCCGGCACCGGCCACGCGCCGCCGCGGCGCACCTGCCCGAAGCTGACGTCCAGCACCAGCGAGGCGAGCTCCGGCGGCGGCGCGCCGGGCAGGTCGACCAGCACGGCCAGCAGCTCGGCCCGGGTGCGCGCCGCCCAGGCCCGCTCGCAGCGCTCGCTGAACTCGACCGGGGTGATGCGGCCCTGGCCCATCGCGGTGCCCAGCATGGTTACCGTGCTCTCCCGATCCCGGTCGGATATCAGCAGCTCGCTGGGGTCGATCTCGCCGGCCACCCGAACACGTTAGCCGTTACGCCTACTCGCCGACCGTGCGGAGGGCACGCAAGGTGCGCAGCTCCTCGGCGGTCGGCTCGGGCGTGGGCACCAGGTCCTCCGCCACCTCCAGCGGCCAACCGGTCTCCGCGCGGACCTGTTCCACCGTGATGCCGGGGTGCAGGCCGGTCAGGGTCAGCTCGCGGGTCTCCGGGTCCGGCTCGAGCACCCCGAGATCGGTGATCACCCTGGTCGGACCGGCGCCGCGCAGCCCGAGGCGTTCCCGGTCGCCCGGCCCGGAACCGTGCCCGACCGAACTGACGAAGTCCACCGAGGTCACGAACGCGCGCAGCCGGTGCCGCATCACGATCAGCACCTCGCCGGCGCTGGCCGCGATCTCCGGTGCGCCGCCCGACCCGGGCAGCCGGACGTCCGGCTCGTCGTAGTCGCCGATCACCGTGGAGTTGATGTTGGCGAACCGGTCGAGCTGCGCGCCGGAGAGGAACCCGACGTCCACCCGCCCCGCCTGCAGCCAGTAGTTGAAGATCTCCGGGATGCTGACCAGGGTCAACGCGTCCTCGGCCAGCACACCGTCGCCGATGGAAAGCGGCAGCAGGGACGGCCGGGTGTCGATGGGGCCGGACTCGTAGATGAGCACCAGGTTGGGCGCGTGCAGCCGGCGCGCCAGGTTGGCCGCCCGCGACGGCAGCCCGATGCCCACGAAGCACACCGCCCCGTCGCTCAGCGCCCGCGCCGCCGCCACGGTCATCATCTCGTCGGTGCTGTAGCTCAGCGTCGGTTCGCTCGCCAGCTCGCTCATGGCGCGACCAGCTCCTCCAACCAGGCGGAGAACTTGTCCCGGTCCCGGCTGACCGCGTCCCAGGCGCGGTAGGCGGTGTTGTCCCGTTCGTAGTAGCCGTGGGCGTAGGACGGCTTGGCCCCGCCGGGGGCCAGGGCGACCGCGTCGAGCACCCAGGACGGCAGGATCACCCCGCCGGGCACCGGGTCCAGGCGGTCCACGATCTCCTCCACGGTGGCCAGCGCGCGTTTGGCGGCGAGCACCGCCTCCCGCTGGATGCCGGTCAGGCCCCACAGCTGCACGTTGCCGGCCCGGTCCGCGCGCTGCGCGTGCACGATCGTCACGTCGGGGTTCAGCGCGGCGACGGCGGCCAGCCGTTCGCCGGTGAACGGGCAGGTCACGAACTTGATGGTCTCGGTGTGCGCGGGCAGGTCGGTGCCGGCGTAACCGCGCAGCACGCCGAACGGCAGGCCCGCGGCCCCGGCCGCGTAGCGGTTCGCCATGCCCGCGTGGGAGTGCTCCTCGACGGTCAGTGGCGCCGGCCAGCCGTTGGCCAGCGCGTCCCGGAACCGGTGCAGCGAGCCGACACCCGGGTTGCCGCCCCAGGAGAACACCAGCTTCTCCGCGCAGCCGGCGCCGATCAGCCGGTCGTAGATCAGGTCCGGGGTCATCCGGATCAGCGTCAGGTTCTTCCGGCGCTGCCGGATCACCTCGTGCCCCGCCGCGAACGGGATGAGGTGGGTGAAGCCCTCCATGGCCACCGAGTCACCGTCGTTGACCAGCGCGTTCACTGCCTCGGGCAGGCTCATGATCTCGGCCATCGTGGCTGACCGTAGCACCCGGCGGCGCCGCGCGCCGGTGTCCGCGCATACCTGGTGAAACGTTCCCGTGCGGCGGACAAGCCGCTGCGATTGGACTGGGGCTCCCGCACCCGAGGCGGTCTGAATCTTGAACACTCGCCGTTCGGCGTCATTTTGTGGACGAACGGTAGCGCGAATGGAGGAGTTCCGGTCGGCCGGTCGGCACATCGGACGAATGCTGTTTCCGGGCGTGTCCCTCCGGCATTCGAGAATAGCTAACCGTCGTTCACTTCGTGGTTACTGCAAGGGCCAGTGTGATAATTGGTGCGACCGACACCGGTACGCCTCCCGGGTGCGGCGGGAGGTTTTCCGTGGTCGGCGGGCCAGATCTACCTGATCCGTGGTTGATCATTGAATGCGGTCCCGTGAGGTGGATCTCGGCGCCCGGGTGCCCGGAATTGCCATTAGCTCCGAAATTCGGCCCGGGCGGAATGACTTGTCCGAATAAGAGAACGGTGGCCTTTCCAGTGGGAGGCGCCCGAGCGGTCGGGCGCGATCGGGTACCCACGGTGTTCGGCTCGTCACGAATGCGAGCCTCGGCGGGCGGGTTGGTGTCAGGCTGGTACTTCGGTCAAACCAATCCACACCAAATCCGGGAGACCCAGCTGTGACCACGACGTTCACCGGCCGACCGGCCGCCGCCAGCGGCGAGATTCGGCTCGGGGAAGCGGTATCCGTGACCCGGCTCGGCTACGGGGCCATGCAGCTGACCGGCCCGGGTGTGTGGGGTCCGCCGGCGGACCACGACGAGTCCGTCCGGGTGCTGCGGCGCGCGGTGGAGCTGGGCGTCAACCTGATCGACACCGCCGACGCCTACGGCCCGCACGTCAGCGAGGAGCTGATCCGCGAGGCGCTGCACCCGTACGACGGGGTGCTGATCGCCACCAAGGCCGGCCAGCTGCGCACGGGCCCCGGCCAGTGGCACCCGTGCGGGCGGCCGGAGTACCTGCGCCAGCAGTGCGAGCTGAGCCTGCGCCGGCTCGGCCTGGAGCGGATCGAGCTGTTCCAGCTGCACCGGGTGGACCCGACGGTCCCGGCGGCCGACCAGTTCGGCGCCCTGGCCGACCTGCGTGCCGAGGGGAAGATCAACCTGGTGGGACTCTCCCAGGTCAGTGTGGCGCAGGTCGAGGAGGCCGAGGCGATCGTGGAGATCGCCACCGTGCAGAACCGGTACAACCTGGTCGACCGCACGTCCGACGACGTGCTCCGGCACTGCACCGAGCGGGGCATCGGCTTCATCCCGTGGCACCCGGTCGGCGCCGGCGAGCTGGCCAAGCCGGGCGGGCTGGTGCATGACATCGCGGAGGGTCTGGACGCCACCGCCGCGCAGGTCGCGCTGGCCTGGCTGCTGCAGCGATCCTCGATCATGCTCCCGATCCCCGGCACGAGCTCGGTGGCCCACCTCGAAGAGAACCTGCTCGCCGCCGAACTGAAGCTCGACCTCTCAACCGTCGCAGCCCTCGACGACGCCGCCTGACGGAACCCTGTGTGCGGGCTAGCGGTCCGCCGGTGCCGGTTCGACTTCGGGGTCGTGCGGGTCGAGGGGGTCGACCTCGGCTGGTGGGGGCGTGGCGGCTGGGGATTCGCTGAGGGAGCGGACGAAGGCGGAGAGTACGGCGATGAGCGGCACCGCGAGCAGCGCGCCGGCGATGCCGGAGATGACCACACCGGCCGCCACGCCGAGCACGATCGCCAGCGGGTGCAGCGCCACCGCGCGGCCCAGCAGGACCGGCTGCAGCACGTGGCTCTCCAGCTGCATCACGCCGACCACGACGGCCAGCACGATCAGTGCGGGCACCGGGCCGTTGGCGACCAGCGCGATCAGGATCGCCACCGAGCCGGACAGCACCGCACCGACCAGCGGGATGAACGCGCCGAGGAAGACCAGTGCCGCCAGCGGCACCGCGAGCGGCACGCCGACCAGCCACAACCCGATGCCGATGCCGACCGCGTCCACCACGGCGACCACCACGGTGGCCCGGGTGTAGCCGACCAGTGAGGCGAACGCGCGCTGCCCGGCCACGCCGGCCCGGTCCCGCTGCTCGGGCGGCAGCGCCTTCAGCAGGAAGGTGAAGATCGGCCGGCCGTCATAGAGGAAGAAGATCAGCACGAACAGCGCGAGCGCCAACCCGGAGGCGAACTCGCCGGCGGTGGCCGCGGTGGTGAGTGCGCCGGAGGTAATGGCGTCGGTGTTCGCCGCGAGGGAGCGCTGCAGCTCGGCGGGCAGGTCGTTCAGGCGCTCCGGGGAGAACCGGAACGGCGGCCCGGCCAGCAGCGGCTTGATGTTGACCTCGAAGCTCTGCACCAGTTGGGTGCGCAGGTCGGGCAGGCCGGCGACGAACGCGTTGATCACGAACGACAGAACCAGCGACAGCAGCGCGATGCCGCCGACGAGTACCAGCGCGGTGGCCAGGCCCCGGGGCAGGCGAAGCTTGTTCACGGCGGCGGCCACCAGAGGGGCGAGCAGCGCCGCCAGTAGCAACGCGATCGCCACCGGCACCACGACTATCCGCAGCTGGATGATCAGGAAGATCACCACGCCCAGCGCGGCCGCGATGATCAGGAAGCGGGCGCTCAGCTCGGATGCCACGCGCAGGGCCGACCGGGACCGTGTGGGTTCCACGAGTCGACCATAGTCGTTACGCATTGACCAGCCTTGGAGATATAAGGGCCACTCTATAGAGGGGTCCTTAGTTGGTTCGGCTAAGACCTTTGTAATCGGCGCAACCTAACGCCCCGGGCAGCCGTTTGTCCGGCGTAGTTGA
This sequence comes from Actinospineispora eucalypti, assembly GCA_014208095.1. GTDB lineage: Bacteria > Actinomycetota > Actinomycetes > Mycobacteriales > Pseudonocardiaceae > Pseudonocardia > Pseudonocardia eucalypti. The sequence goes on from JACHMT010000001.1 coordinate 187,450, forward strand.
CCAGTCGACGGCGGAGGTAAGCGCGCAGGTGTACGAGCCGGCAATCAACCCCGACACCCTGGATTCGCAGGATTCCGAGCTCACCCCCATCTTCCACGCCCTGGTCACCCGCGCCGCCGATCCCGCCGAACATTTCCAACGAGATCCGCTGAGCGCACCCATGCCGGTCACCCCCGCGTCACCGTTGGCGATGGCCCGCATGCTGCTGAGCGCGGTGCCGGTGGCCCGTCTCGAGTCCAGCCCGGTTGAGCGCGCCTACCCCGGGTCCGTCGGTGGCTCCGTGCGGATGCGGCCGAGCCTGGCCAGCGTGGCCAGCGGCGGGGGCTCGAGTGACGAAAGTGGCGGACGTCATGAGATCCGCGAACCGCGCTCGCCCCGGAGCGGGCGGCACCGGGCACTACGGTCCGTCGGCCTTGGTGTGACCGAATCACGTTGAGATAACGCAATCGGCCTATTGAGTGATCGAAAGTGGGGGGCGGTCACCCGGGCAGGACTACCAAGGGTCGCGAGCCCGCTGGACTTCCTTCACTCGGGTGAGCCCGTCACTCATCCGGTGGTCTTCTCGTTGAATCCGGTACTGAGCCGTGAGCGAGGAGGACCGGATGAACGCCAGGCGCGGTAACACCTGGGGTAGGCACGGCTTCGGCGCCGCTGCCATCACCGGCGGCATGATCGGGGTAAGTGGCGTCGGTGCTCCCGCCCGCGGCGCCGGACCGCGCGGCATCGGGATGCACACCGACCGCCGGGTCGCCCCTTCTGGCGCCCAGGCCTCCAACCCCGGGATGCACCCGACCACGAGTGCCGCAACCACGGCGATGGCCGGCGTGATGGCCGAGGCAACCCGGCGCGTTCCGCAGACCCCGCCCGCTTCGGGCGGGCCCCAGCACGTGCAGGGGTCCGGCCCGGTCGGCGCCGTGGCCGCCCGCTACGGCGTGCCCGAGTACCACCGCGAGGCCGGTACCTCTGAGTTCCGGGTGAACGAGATCGCCGACCAGACCATGCGGAACCAGCCGGTCGGCCCGGCTTCACAGTTCGGTGGTGGGGAGCGGCCGCAGGCCAGCGTCGGCGGTGCCAGCGTCGGAGGTCCGGGTGGCACCGGCGGCTTCGCGTCCGCGCAAGTGGCGGCGCAGCACCGGTGGGGTATGGCGGACCGCTCCGGTTCCGGACCTCGGCACGCCACTCCCGAGGGCGGCTCCGCCTCGGCCGAATCGCGGCCGCAGCCCGACCCTCTGAGCGACCCTCGGCCGCAGTCCGGCGCACCGAACGGTACGCCCGGCCACACGAACGCCTCGCCGAGCGGCCCGATGAACGCTCTGGCCAACGGCCCGATGAACGGTCTGTCTAACGGCCCGGCAAATGGTCTGCCAGGTGGCCCGGCGAACGGTCTGCCAGGTGGCGCGGCGAATGGTCTGACCAACAGTCCGCGGAATGGTCTGTCTCACGGGCCGGCGAACGGTCTGACGGGCGGCCCGGGCAATGGCCTGCCTGGCGGCGCGGGGAACGGCGTGTTGAACGCTCCGGGGAACGGTGTGATGAGTGGCCCGGTCAACGGACCGGCGGGCTTCGGCGGCGGTGGCGGTTCGGTCTCGGACGGCTTTCTCGCCGGGAGCGTGGCCGCGCTGGCCACCGGATTCGACTCCTACGGCGGCCGGGAGGAGCCGGCGCCGGGCGGCGGCGTTCCGTCGGATGGCGGGCTCCCGTCGGGTGCGTCCCAGGCTGGCCCGCTGAGCTCGGCCGGCTTCGGCACCGGCAGCATGGGTACCGCCAGCGGCCCGACCGCCCACGGCGGTCCGACCACTGGTGGCCCGATCGCCCACAACGGTCCGACCATGGCTGGTTCGGTCGCCCATAGTGGTCCGACCATGGCTGGTTCGACCATCGCAAACCGGGCCAGCGGCGCGCCGGTGTCCGGCATCGGCCCGGCGGGCGGTGCCTCGGCGAACAGTGCCTCGGCGAACAGTGCTTCAGCGGGTAGCGCTTCGGCGGGCGGTGCCTCGGCGAACAGTGCCTCTACGGGCGGTGCTTCGGCGGGCAGCCGGCACGCGCGGCCGGAGGCGCCGGAACTGTTCGGCGAGCGGTCCGCCCGGCACGCGGCGCCCGAGCGCGCGGACATCGACGGGTCCGCGCTGGGCAGCCTGGACAGCAGCACGCTGTGGGGCTCGCTGTCCCTCCCCTCCGTACCGCCCCGCTAGTTCAAAGTCTTTCCGCTCCCCGGCGAGGTCGGTACGCGGGCACGCCGATCGTGGGGTACGGCGTGCCCGCGTACCGGATCTTGAGACAACGGCGGGTAACCGGCTGATTACGTCGGCGCGGCGCGCTAGGCTCGCGGCGCATGTGGACGAACTGGTCTGGCGGGCAGCGGAGCGCCCCGCACGCCACCGTCCGTCCGTTGGACGAGGCGGGCGTACGGGCGGCGGTGCGGCGCGCGGCCGCGAGTGGCCGGCGCGTGCGACCCTTCGGGGCCGGTCATTCGTTCAGCCCGCTGGCGGTCACTGATGACGTGGCGCTGGACCTTTCCGCGCTGACCGGGGTCGTCGGCGTCGCCGGCCGGCGCGTCCGGGTGCGCGCCGGGACCACGCTGGCCGAGCTGAACGCCGTGCTGGCCGACCGCGATCTCGCCCTCGGCACGCTCGCCGACGTGGACACGCCCACCGTCGCCGGCGCGATCGCCACCGGCACGCATGGCAGCTCGCCGAAGGTCGGATCGCTGTCCGCACAGGTCACCGCGTTGCGCATGGTGGACGGCCACGGGCAGGCCGCCGAGGTTCCGGCCGCCGAACTGGACGCCGCCCGCACTGCCCTCGGTGCCCTCGGCGTGATCACCGAGGTGGAGCTGACCGTGGTCCCGGCCCGCCGGTTGCGCGTCTCCCAGGCGCGCGTACCGCTGGCCGAGGCGCTGGCCGGCGGGTACCTGGACGGGCACGACTGGGCCGAGTTCTCCGTCTTCCCGTATGCCGAGGAGGCCCTCGCCCGGTGGGCGGACGCGGTTTCGCCCGACCCGGCGAGCGACGCGCAACCGGAGCCGGACGGTGCCCGGTCGGCGTCGCTGCGCAACCTGGTGGAGTCGCGCCTGGTGCGCGCGGCGGCGGTGGGCGGCGGGGTGGCGCTCGGTCGCTCGGTGCCCCGGTTGGTGCCGGCGATCAACCGGGTGGCCACCGCGCTGACCTCGACCGGCGCGGTCACCGACCTGCCGCACCGCGTGCTCGTCGCCCGACCCGTGGTTCGCTGGGAAGAATGCGAGTGGGCGGTGCCGAGGGAGCGTCTCGCGGACGCCGTCGGTGAGCTGCTCGCCGCGATCACCGAGCGCGAGCTGGACGTGGCTTTCCCGGTGGACGTCCGGGTCGGGCCGGCGGAGACGGGTTGGCTGCACCCGGCGCACCAGCGGGCCACCGGCTGGATCGCGGTGCACACCGCCGTGGGTGCGGACCCCGAGCCGTTGCGGCTGGCCGCCGAGGTGCTCGGCGGGCACCAGGGCCGGCCGCACTGGGGCAAGCGGCACCGGTGGACGGCGTCACAACTCGCCGAGGCCTACCCCCGCTACGCGGAGTTCCTGACCGTCCGGGACCGGCGAGACCCGAACCGCGTGTTCACCAACCCGCACCTGGACGCCCTACTGGGCCACTGATTGTTGCGTATCTCCACGCAGAGCTGCTCTGCGTGGAGATACGCAACAACTAGCCCAGGCGGGCGGCGACGGCGCGCGCGGCCGACTGGACCTCGGCCCGGTCCACCCTGGTCGGCTCGCCACCGGCGAGCACCCGCTCGCCGGCCACCCACACGTCGCGCACCAGGCGTGCGCCGCCGGCCCAGACCAGGTTGGAAACCACCCGCGCGTCCGAGTCGGCCAGGTCCAGGAAGCCCGGGTCGTCCGTGCTGACGTGTACGACGTCCGCCCAGCGGCCGGGTTCCAGCGCGCCGAGGTCGTCGCGGCCGATCGAGGCCGCACCGTGCCGGGTGGCCAGCAGGAGCAGCTCGGGGGCGGTCAACTCGGCGGCGTTTCCGCTGGTCACCCTGGCGAGCAGGCCGGCGAGGCGGGCAACGGCGAACAGGTCCAGGTCGTCCGACGATGCCGGGCCGTCGGTACCCAGGCCGAGCGGGACGCCGGCCGCGCGCAACGCGGACAGCCGGGCGGTGCCGGCGGCCAGCTTGGCGTTCGACACCGGGCAGTGCGCCACCGCCGCCCCGGCCCCGGCGAGCAGCGCGATGTCCCGGTCGTCCAGGTGCACGGAGTGCGCGGCGAGCACCCGCCCGCCCTGGCCGAGCACGCCGAGTGAGGCCAGCATCCGGGGCACCGAGCCGTAGGCCGCGCGTTGCGCCGCGTCCTCGCCGGCCGCCTCGGCCAGGTGCAGGTGCAGCAGCGCCCCGCGAGCCCGGGCCGCCTCGCCGGCCGCGGTCAACGCCTCCGGGGGCAGCGTGTACGCCGAGTGCGGCCCGTAGCCCAACTCGATCCGCTCGCCCGGTCCGTGCCGCAGGCCGACCGTGTCGATCCGTGCGGACACCTCGTCCAGCATCTGTTGCCAGCTGCCCAGCCGGTCCCAGCCGGGGGCGTCGATGATCCCCGGCGTGAGCACCACCCGGCTGCCCGCACCGAGCACCGCGTCGATCACCGCGTCGGTGAAGAAGTACATCTCCACGCTGGTCGTGACGCCGGCGCGGAGCAGTTCCACACAGCCGAGCAGCATGCCGGTGCGCACGTCCGGGGCGGTCAGCCGGGCCTCGGCCGGCCAGATCACCTCGTGCAGCCAGCGCAACAGCGGCAGGTCCCCACCCAGCCCGCGCAGCACGGTCATCGGCGTGTGGCAGTGGGTGTTCACCAGCCCGGGCAGCAGCAACCCGTCCAGCTCCACCACCTCGCCGGACGCCGGCGGGGCGTCGGCGCGCGGGCCGCACCAGGTGATCCGGCCGTCCGGCCCGACGTCCACCACCGCGTCGCGCAGGACCGAGCAGGCCGGGTCGCAGGGCAGCACCAATGGCGCCGCCAGTCTCGTACCCACCGAGCCGATCATCGTCCGCGCCCGGCGGTAGGACGCCGGGAACCTTTCAGAGCCCCCACATCGATCACCGTACGCACCCGGCGGAACTCCGCCAACCGGCTCTCAGAGCCGCTTCTCCAGCAGCGAGCGCAGGGACCGGAACGGGGGCAGCCAGGCGCCCTCGTCGGGCAGCGAGTCCAGCGTCATGCGAGGCAACGGCTCGCGGAACACGCCGTCGATGTCCTCCAGGTCGACGAAGTCGATGATGTCGGAGGCCTGGGCGAACGAGGCGTACTCGCGGAACCCGATCACGGTGACCCCGATGGCCGCCTTGACCAGTTCCTCCAGCGGCTCGCGGAACGCCCGCCCGTCGCCGGAGGCGACCACCACGCCGGCCAGGCCGCCCTCGGCCCGCCGAGCCGCGATGTGGTCGAGCATGTCCGAGTCGATGTCGCTGTCCTCGGTGATCTTCGGCTTGGCGAACACCGCGAAGCCGACGTTGCGCAGCGCCTCCACCCACGGGCGCACCACCTCGGTGCTGCCCGGTGTGACGTTGGTGAACACGCACGCCTCGGCGATGCCTTCGCCGGCCCGGTCCAGCAGCCACCGGCCGACCGCGTCGAACCGAGGCCGGAACGCCGACGTCGGCCGGGCGCCGAGCAGCGAGCCGAGGCTCATGTCCATGTTCGGCGCGTCCCACACCAACAGCGTGCGCTGGGCGGATCGGGGCGCAAGCTCGGGCTCGGTCATGCATCCGACCCTATGCCGGCACACTGTTCAGCATGACGGCGGAGGCGCGACAGGGTGCAGATTCATCAGATCCGGGTGCTATTGCTCGGCAAACGGCGGAACGGATGCGTGCGGCCGACGCAGCCTCGGCCGGCGCCGGCGTGGAGGTGGTCTCGGTGTCCCCCGGTCGGGCGAGTGCGCGGCTGGTGGTGCGGGAACGACACGTGAACGGCCACGCCGTGGCGCACGGCGGGTACCTGTTCCTGCTGGCGGATACGGCCTTCGCATACGCGTGTAACAGCTTCGGAGTGCCTACATTGGCGGCCGGAGCCGACATAACCTTCATGCGCTCGGCGCGCCTGGGTGACGAGCTGGTGGCGGAGGCGCAGCTGCGCGCGTCCAGCGGGCGGTCCGGGATCTACGACGTCACGGTGCGGTGCGGGGAGACGGTGGTGGCGGAGTTTCGCGGGCGCAGCCGGTCGGTGCCAGAGCGTTATACATCAGATCGGTGACCGTTCGGCCCTCTTCCCGGGCCCGCTGCTCGAACTTGGTCAGCGGGCGCCAGGCCGGGCGGTCCACCGGACCGCCGAGCAGCGCGGGCTCGGCGTCGCACACCTTGCGCATGTGGTCGGCGTAGTGCTGCCAGTCGGTGGCCAGGTGCAGGGTGCCGCCGGGTTGCAGTCGGCTCGCGGCCAGCGCGGCGAAGTCCGGCTGGACGATCCGCCGCTTGTGGTGCTTGCGCTTCGGCCACGGGTCGGGGAAGAACACCCGGAGCCCGTGCAGCGAGCCGGGCGTGATCCGCTCGCGCAGTAGCCGGACCGCGTCGCCGCGCACCAGGCGCAGGTTGGTCAGCCCCTGCTCGTGGATGCGCATGAGCAGCTGGGCCAGCCCCGGCTGGTACACCTCGACGGCCAGGTAGTTGATCTCCGGCGCGGCGGCGGCCATGGCGGCCGTGGACTCGCCCATGCCGGAGCCGATCTCCACCAGCAGCGGCGCCCGGCGGCCGAACCAGCCGTCCGCGTCCAGGGCATCGGGGAGTTCGTCCAGGTCGCGGCCGTACTCGGGCCACCAGCGGTGCCAGGCGTGCTGTTGTCCCTCGGTCATCCGGCCGCGCCGGTCCGAGAAGCTCACCACCGCGCGCACCGGCGAACTCTATCCCGGCGCGCCCGTGCTCTCGTGCGACACCTTGCGGACGTAGGCGTTGCGATACGTGATCGGCCGGCCGTCGGCGTCGCGCGGCTCCAGCTTGCCGACCGGCCGGTCGCCGTCGACCTCCAGCAGCACCGAGTGCGGTTCCCCCTCGGCGAACAGGTGTCCCTCGCCCCACTGCCGCAGCGCGACCAGGATGGCGAACAGGTCGGTGCCCTTCTCGGTCAGCCCGTACTCGTGATACGCCGTGCCGTCCGCGGCGGGCCTGGTCTCGAGCACTCCCTGCGCCACGAGGGTGCGGAGCCGCTCGGTGAGGATGTTGCGGGACAGCCCGAGGTTCCGCTGCAGCTCCCCGAAGCGGCACAACCCGTCGAACACGTCCCGCACGATCAGCAGCGACCACCGGTCCCCGACCACGTCCACCGCCCGGGCCACCGGGCACTCCGCCGTCGCCAGCGCCTCCTTGGACGCCCCCATCTCGGTCCTCCTCATCTAGTTGCAAAACAAGACTACCTCTTCTACTCTTCGGCCATCCAGTCTTGTTTTTGAACTAGCTACCGAGGAGTAGGTAAATGTCCGAGGCAGTGAGCCCGGTCCGGGTGGCCGTCGTGCAGTTCGAGCCGCGGGTCGGGGTGGAGAACCTCAAGGCGAACGCCGCCGCGGTGGAGCAGCGGCTGAACGCCGCCGGGGAGGCGGGGGCCGGCCTGGTCGTCCTGCCGGAGCTGGCCACGACCGGCTACGTGTTCGAGACCCGGGAAGAGGCGTTCGCGCACTCCGAGACGGTCCCGGACGGGCCGTCGCTGGAGATGTTCGAGCGCATCGCCGCCGAGCACGACATGTACGTGGTCGGCTGTGTCGTCGAGCGGGACGGCGAGCGGCTCTACGACACTGCGGTGCTGGTCGGTCCGGGCGGCTACATCGGCCGCTACCGGAAGACCCACCTGTGGAACACCGAGAAGCTGTGGTTCACCCCCGGCGACGAGGGGTTCAAGGTCTTCGACACCCGGATCGGCCGGATCGGGCTGCTGGTGTGCTGGGACATCTGGTTCCCCGAGACCGCCCGGATCGTGTCCCAGCTGGGGGCCGACATCATCTGCATCCCCACCGGCTGGGTATGGACGCCCCCGCCGCTCTACGACGCCAGCGGCGTCTGCATGGCCGCCCACCTGACGATCACCGCGGCGCACGCCAACAACGTCTTCATCGCCACCGCCGACCGCACCGGGCAGGAGCGGGGTGCCGGCTTCATGGGCAACTCGCTGATCGCCGGCACCAACGGCTGGCCGATCGACCGCATCGCCGGTCCGGACGAGGACACCGTCATCTACGCCGACGTGGACCTCACCGCGACCAGGACGGCACCGATCTGGAACCAGCTCAACGACCTGCACCGCGACCGGCGGACCGACCTCTACGACCAGATGCTCGGCTACCGCGGCGCGCCGCCGCTGCCCCGGTGACACCGTGAGCAGCCTCGACGATCCGACCCGGACCTCCCGCCGCGCACTCGGGGCGTCGGCCGCGTTCGTCGCGCTGGCCGGCGCGGCCGCGTGGACCGCGATGCCCCACGGGCCGGCCTGGGCGGGCGACTACCGCGACCTCGCCGGCCTGGCCCGCTGGGTGCTGGCGGCGATCTCCGAACCGCAGTTCTACGCGGCGGCTACGGCGGGCGTCCTGCTTCTCGCCGGGGGCCTGGCCGGCCATGTGGCGCATCGCCTCGGCTGGCCGGCCCAGGGCTTCGTGCAGGCCTGCGGGACCGGGATCTGGCCACCGGTCGCCGGTGCCGCCCTGCTCAGCGTGCTGCTCAGTGCGCTGTTGTGGGGCCCGACGCTGGCCGGCGGGTGGCAGCCCCTGTTCGCGCCGCTGGTGTCCGTCGCACCGGCGGTGGTGGTGCTGTACGGGCCGGGGCGGCGGGTGGTCCTCACCGGTGCGGTCGCCGGCGCGCTGCTCGTACCTCCGGTGGCGATCGGGCTGGTCGGCTGGGTCTGCCGGCCGCTGGGGCTGCCACCGGTGGTCGGGGCGACGGGCGGGATGGCGCTGGCCGCGGCGGTGGCGTTCGCCATCTGCCCGAGGCTGCCCTGGATGCCCGAACCCTGGGCCTGGCGGGCGGCGACACCGGTAACACCGGTAACACCGGCGACACCGGTAACGCCGCGGCCCGCGTACGGCCCGGTGTGGGTGCTCCGGCGGGCGCTGGCCGACCTGTCCGAGGCGCAGTTCTTCGGCAACGAGTGGGCCAGCGGAGCACTGCTCATCGGTGCGCTCATCGCCCACGCCACGGCGCCGGACTCGCTGGTCTACGGGTCGGGACTGTTCCTCACCGTCCTGGCCGGACAGTTGCTGACCGCCCTGCTCGGGGTGCTGCTGTGGCGCCGGCGCTGGCGCGCTGAGGGCTTCTACCCGACTTTCGTGCCCGCGGTGTCCGTCGTCCCGGCCGCGGTGCTGGCGTGCGGAGGCGCACCGCTGCCGACCCTCCTGGCCGTGGTGGCCGGCGCGGTCGTCGGGCCTCCGCTGGCGGCCGCGATCTCGGCCCGCCTGCCGGCCGGATTCCACCCGTTCCTCGGCAACGTCGCCGCCATGAGCATCGGCACGGCGCTGATCGTCCCGCTGCTCGCCAACCTCCCCGGAGTACCGAAATGACCAACACCGTCACTACACCCGCCACGATCGCCGGCCTGGGCGCCGCGCTGCGCGAGGGCCGGACCACGGCCGTCCAGCTGGCCCGCGCGGCCTTGCGCCGGATCGAGGAACGCAACCCGGTCGTGAACGCGTTCGCCCTGGTCGACGAGCGGGGTGCGCTGGCCGCCGCCGAACGTGCGGACGCCGAACTGGCGGAAGGGACCGACCGAGGGCCGCTGCACGGTGTTCCGATCGCGGTCAAGGACCTGATCGACATGGCCGGGCTGCCGACCACCGGCGGATCGGCGTCGTCGTTCGGCACCGCCCGGGCGACCGGGGACGCCGAGATCGTGACCCGGCTGTGCCGGGCGGGGGCGGTGATCGTCGGGAAGACCACGCTGCACGAGTTCGCCTACGGCGCGACCGGCGACCGCTCGGTGCACGGCCCGTCCCGGAACCCGGTCGACCCGGAACGCATGTCCGGCGGCAGCAGCGGCGGCAGCGCCGTGGCGGTGGCGGACGGGATGGTGCCGCTGGCCATCGGCACCGACACCGCCGGCTCGGTGCGGGTGCCGGCGGCCCTGTGCGGGGTGGTCGGGTTCAAGCCGGCCTACGACGCCCTCCCGACCGGCGGGCTCTACCCGCTGGCCCCGTCGCTCGACCACGTCGGGCTGTTCACGGTGACCAGCCAGGATGCGTTGGCGGCGTATCGGGTGCTCGCCGGCGGAGCTTCCGGGGAGAGGCCACACGGCGGGCCGGTCGGATGGATTTCCCCGGAGGAGATCGCGCCGACCGACCCTCGGATCACCCGGGTCGCCCGGGAAGCCCTGGGCGGAGTGGACCTCTACCCGGTGGCCGGGGCGCTGGGCGACACCGGGGACCTGTTCGGGACGTTCTCCGCCCTGCAGGGACACGAGGCGTTCGCCGTGCACGAGTCACATCTGGCCGGCGAGGAGTCGCTGATCGACCCGGACGTGCTCGCGCGCCTGCGCACCGGGCAGTCGATCACCGCCGAGCGGTACGCGGAAGCCGACCGGGCGCGGCGGGAGTTCCGCGAGCGGGTGTTGCGCCTGCTCGCGTCGCATCCGGTGCTGGCGCTCCCCACCGTGCCCGTCGTCGCCCCCCGGCTGGACCAGCGAACCGTGCGGGCCGGGGACGCCACCGTGGAGACCCGCACGGCACTGTTGTCGCTGACCAGCCCATGGAACCTGGCCGGCATCCCCGCGCTGAGCGTTCCGGCCGGATACGTGGACGGGCTGCCCGTCGGCGTCCAGCTGATCACCGCCCCGGGCCGCGAGGAAGGGCTCTTCCAGATCGCCGCCGGCATCGAGCGTGGTGGGGGGTGATCGCCGTCCGTGGCGGTGCAGCCTCGATTTTCGCGGCTTATCCGCCAGAAACGACGATCACCCTCCGCCTCCTGAAAGGGACCCTCTGATGCCTTCCATCCAGGTCGACCTGCCGCTGGACGTCACCGCCGCCGCGAAGCGGGAGCTCGCCGCGCGGGTCGGCAAGACCTACGCCGAGAGCATGCAGGTCAACGCCGACCTGCTCACCGTCTCCGTGCACGACCTCGGTCCCGGCGGCGTCTGGCGTTGCCACCGGGACGGCGACCCCACCCCGTCCGCCCTGATCATGTGCGACATCCGGAGCGGGCGCCCCCTGCAGACCCGGGCCGAGCTCGCCCAGGCGCTGATCGACACCTGCGTCGAGCTGTTCGACCTCGACCGCTTGTGGATCAAGGTCGAGTTCACCCAGCACTCGGGCGACGAGATGTACCACCCGCACCTGGGCGGCTTCAACCAGGACTGGACGGGGGACGAACGCCGCTAGCGGCCGAGTAGGTCGGTCACCGAGGTGGGCAGGTCGGGAGGTGCGACGGCCAGCTCCGGGACCAGGTCGGGGGTGGCTTCCGCCGGGTCGACCTGGTGCGGGTGCAGCTCGCCCCGGGTGATCGCCTCGGCGTAGTGGCAGGCCACCCGGTGCTCAGCCTCCCCGGAGAGCAGGCGCAACGACGGGCGCTCGTCGTGGCACCGGGTGGGCTGCCGCCACGGGCAACGGGTGTGGAAGCGGCAACCGGCCGGCGGGGCGGCCGGCGACGGCAGGTCGCCGGCGAGCAGGATGCGCTCGCGGTGTTCCTCCACCGACGGGTCCGGGACCGGCACGGCCGACAGCAGCGCGCGGGTGTACGGGTGCGCCGGCGCGCGGTACAGGCCGTCGGCCGGGGCCTCCTCGACCAGTGCGCCCAGGTACATCACGCCGACCCGGTCCGCCACGTGCCGCACCACCGCCAGGTCGTGCGCGATGATCAGGTAGGTCAGGCCGAGTGACACCTGCAGGTCGTCGAGCAGGTTCAACACCTGCGCCTGCACCGACACGTCCAGCGCGGAGACCGGTTCGTCGGCCACGATCAGGTCCGGGTTCAGCGACAACGCGCGCGCGATGCCCAGCCGTTGCCGCTGCCCGCCGGAGAACTCGTGCGGGTAGCGGCGCAGCGCGGCTTTCGGGAGCCCGACCGCGTCCAGCAGTTCGGCCAGCCGGGCGTCCACATCCGGCAGGGTCTTGTCTAGGCCGTGCGCCCCCAGCGCCTCGGTGAGCATGGAGCGCACGCTCTGCCGGGGGTCCAGGCTGGACAGCGGGTCCTGGAACACCATCTGCATGCGCCGGCGCATCCGGCGCAGTGGTTCGCCGGACATCGAGGCCAGGTCCACGCCGTCGAACTCCACCCGCCCACCGGTCAGCGGGGTGAGCCGCAACAGCGCCCGCCCGAGGGTCGACTTTCCGCAGCCGGACTCGCCGACCAGGCCGTAGGTCTGCCCGCGCGGAACGGATAGCGAAACCCCGTCTACGGCGTATACATAACCCACCGTCCGGTCCACGAAAAGGCCGGTTTTGATGGGGAAATGCACCTTCAGGTCTACGACGTTAACAAGATCGCTCACGCCGGCACCTCCTGGCTCGGCACCGGGTTGTGGCAACGCAGCAGCCGGTCCGCGTCGACCGTCTCGGCGGCCGGCGACACCGACCGGCAGGTGTCCAGCGCCCGGCCGCAGCGCGGCGCGAACGCGCACGCCGACGGCCACGGCAGGTTGTCCGCCACCGACCCCGGGATGGCGGCCAGCTTGGGCCGTCGCACACCGGGCGTGCGCGGCGCCTCGTCCAGCCGGGGAATCGAGCCCAGCAGCCCGTGCGTGTAGGGATGCCGGGGGGACCCGAACAGCCTGCGCCGGTCGGACCGCTCCACCACCTTGCCGCCGTACAGCACGTTCACCTCGTCGCACAGCCCGGCGACCACGCCCAGGTCGTGGGTGATCATGATCAGCGCGGTGCCGGTGTCCCGCACCAGGTCGGCCAGCAGGGTCAGGATCTGGGCCTGGATGGTCACGTCCAGGGCGGTGGTCGGCTCGTCGGCGATGAGCAGCCGGGGCGCGCAGGCCAGCGCGATGGCGATCAGCGCGCGCTGGCGCATGCCGCCGGAGCTCTGGTGCGGGTACTCCTTGAGCCGCCGGGCCGGGTCGGGGATGCCCACCCGGCGCAGCAGCGCCGTGGCTTCGGCGGTGGCCTCAGCGGCGGACATCGACCGGTGCCGGCGCAGCACCTCGGTCACCTGGATCCCGATCGGCACGACCGGGTTCAGCGCGGACAGCGGGTCCTGGAACACCATGCCCAGGTCCCGGCCGCGCCGGTCGCGCATCTGGCCGTCGGAAAGTTTCAGCAGGTCGGTGCCCTCGAACATCGCTGAGCCGGTCACGGTCGTCCCCCGTTTCGGGAGCAGACCCATCAACGCCAGCGAGGTCACCGACTTGCCGCAGCCGGACTCGCCGACCAACCCGACCACCTGCCCGGGCGAGACGTCGAAGCTCACCCCGTCCACGGCGACCGTCTCCGGGGCGCCGCGCCGATGCCCGGCGAACGTCACCCGCAGGTCCTTCACCCGCAACAACGGACTCATCGGGTCACCGCCGGTTCTTCGGGTCGATTGCCTCGCGCAGTGCCTCGCCGAGCAGCGTGAACCCCAGCGCCACCACGATGATCGCTATGGCCGGGTAGAACGCCAGCTCGGGCCGCACGTCCAGGTAGGCCTGCGCGTTGGCCAGCATCAGGCCCCACTCGGCCCGGCGCGGGTCCGCGTCACCGAGGCCGAGGAAGGACAGCGCGGCGGCTTCCAGGATCGAGCTGGCCAGCACCAGGGTGGCCTGCACGATCACCGGGCCGGCCGCGTTGGGCAGCATGTGCCGCAGCACGATCGGGCCGCGCCGCACGCCCAGCGCGACGGCGGCCAGCACGTAGTCGCTGTGCCGCTGGGCGAGCAGGCCGCCGCGCATCAGCCGGGCGAACACCGGCATGCACACCATGGACACCGCGATGATCACCGTGGTCTGGCTGGGCTTGGCGGCCAGCGCGGCGATGGAGATGGCCAGCAGCAGCGACGGCACGGACAGCAGCACGTCGGTCACCCGCATCAGCACGGTGTCTACCCAGCCGCCGAACGCGCCGGCCAGGATGCCGATCACCGAGCCGACGGTCAGCCCGATCAGCGTGGCGAACACGCCGACCAGCAGGGTCTGCCGGGAGGCCAGGATCATCCGGGAGAACTCGTCGCCGCCGTTCTGGTCCGAACCCAGCGGGAACCCGGGTCGCGGCCCGGGTATGGCATCCGGCCGCAGTTCCGCGCGGAGCTCGTCGAACGTGCGCGCGGCGTCGTGCGGGGCCAGCAGCGGGGCGAACACCGCGATCAGCACGAACAGCCCGACGATCACCGCGCCGATGATCGCCACCGGGTTGGAGCGCAGCCGGATGAACGCCTCGGCCAGCAGGCTCTTGCCCTCGGCGGCTTCACCCAGCGAGTCGATCCGTTCCCGGCGCCGGTTCAGAAGTACGTTCATGACAGCCTGACCCGGGGGTCGATGATCGCGTAGGACAGGTCGACCAGCAGGTTGACCAGCAGGTACAGCAGCGCGCCGAGCATCAGCAGCGCCTGCAGCCGGGGGTAGTCGTGCCGGTAGATGCCGTCGGCGAGCAGCGTGCCGACGCCGCCCCAGACGAACACCTTCTCGGTGAGTACCGCGCCGACCAGCAGCAAACCGGTCTGCAGGCCGATGGTGGTGGACACCGGCAGCAGCGCGTTGCGCAGCACGTGCCGCCCGCGCACCGTGCCGGGGGCCAGGCCCTTGGCCCGCGCGGTGCGGATGAAGTCCGCGCCCAGCACGTCCAGCACCGACGCCCGGGTGATCCGCACGATCACCGCCAGCGGGATGGTCGCCACCGTGACCGCGGGCAGGATGAGGTGCTTCATCGCGTCCAGCGAGGCGTCGAACTCCCTGGTCAGCAGCCCGTCCAACACGGCGAATCCGGTGACCCGGGTGGCGTCCAGGCCCACCGACGCGCGCCCGGACGGGGGCAGCCAGCCCAGCTTCACCGCGAACCACGACTTCAGCAGGTAACCCAGGAAGAACACCGGCACCGCGACGCCGACCAGCGTGGCCACGATCGTCGCGCTGTCCAGCGCGGTGCCGCGCCGGGTGGCGGCCAGGTAACCCAGCGGGATGCCCAGCACGATGGCGATGAACAGCGCCATCCCGGTGAGCTCGATGGTCGCCGGCAACGCCCGGCCGATCTCGGTGGTCACCGGTTCGCCGGTGATCAGCGAGCTGCCGAAGTCACCCGTGGCCACCCGGCCGAGGAAGCGCAGGTACTGCTCCCAGATCGGCCGGTCCAGGCCGAGCACCCGGTTCAGCGAGGCGATCTTCTCCGGGGTGGCCTTGTCGCCGAGCAGTGCGCCGGCCGGCCCGCCGGGCAGCGCGCGCAGCCAGGCGAACACCGCGACGGACAGCAGCAGCAGCGTGGGTATTACCTGCAGCAGCCGCCTTATCAGGAAGCGGAGCATGTCAGTTCTTGCTGACCGGGGCGTAGTCCTCGTTGGTCAGCGGACTTGGTACCAACCCGTGTACGTTCTTGCCCACCACGATGAACGCCGGCCCGGAGGCCAGCGGCACCGCCGGCAGGTACGTGCTCATCAGGTCCCGGTTGACCTGCTGGTACTCGGTGGCGTGGGAGGCCGGATCCACCGTGCCGTCGGCCTTGGCGATCTCGGCGAACATGGCCGGGTTGTCGAAGCCGAACTCCGGCTTGAGCCGGCCGAAGAACGTGCCGACGAAGTTGCCCGGGTCGTTGTAGTCGCCGGTCCAGCCGAGCAGGTGCAGGTCGTGCTTGCCCAGCTTCTGCACGTCGTCCTTGTAGCCGCCGTTCCACGGCTCGGGCACCGGGTTGATCTTGATGCCGACCTGGCGCAGGTCCTCGGCGATCACCGCGAAGATGTCCGTCGGGTTGGGCATGTACGGCCGGCTGATCTCGGTCGGGTAGTAGAAGTTCAGGGTCAGGTCGGACACGCCCGCCGCGGCTAGCAGCGCCTTCGCCTTGTTCGGGTCGTACGGGAAGGCCTGCGGGTCCGGTGCGTACCCGGCGGCGGCCGCCGGCACGAACTGGTTCGCCACCTCGGCGCCCTCGGGGAACTTGTTGCGCACCAGCGCCTCGCGGTTCACCCCGTAGGCGATCGCCTGGCGCACCCGGATGTCCTTCAGCGCCGGGTTGTTCTTCTGGTTGATGCCCAGGTAGAGGATGTTGAACGGCTTGCGGGTGAGTACCTGGAAGCCCTCGCCGCGCAGCGCCCCGATGTCGGCGGGGTTGGGGTAGTCGTAGCCGTCGATGCTGCCGGCCCGCAGCTCCTGCTTGCGGGCGTTCTCGTCCGGGATGATCCGGAAGATCAGCTTGGCGACCTTGGCCTTCTCGCCCCAGTAGTCGTCGTTGCGCAGCAGGGTGACCACTTGGTTCGTCCGGTCGTAGCTGCCGAACTTGAACGGACCGGTGCCGGTCGGGTGGTCGGTGGCGTACGCGCCGTAGCTGAACGAGTCGCCGCTCTGGGTCACCGCGTCCGCGTTGTACTGCTTCAGCGCGGTCGGGCTGGAGATCGACAGCGAGTCGAGGGTGAACGCGGCCGGGAACGCACCCTTGGCCTTGTTCAGGTGCAGCACCGCTTGGTTGGGCGCCGGGGCCTCGCAGCTCTTGTACACCGGGGCGCCGCCGGCGTCGCCCTCGTTGCGCTTGAAGCCCTCGAAGACGTCCCCGTAGTAGATCATCTGGGACTGCGCCGCCGCGCCCGGCATGTTGAACCAGCGGTCGAAGTTGGCGCACACCGCGGCGCCGTCGAACGCCGTGCCGTCGTGGAACTTCACGCCCTCGCGGAGGGTGAACGTCCAGGTCCTGCCCTCGTCGCTGGGCGTCCACGCGGTGGCCAGGCCGGGCGCCAGCTCGGCGGTTCCGGGCTTGTGCACGATCAGCTGCTCGATCATCTGGTGGTGGATGCGCCGGCTCTCCCCCTCGTCGGTGAAGATCGGGTCGAACACCTTCGGGGCGCCCGCCGCGCCGAATACGAAGGTGTCTCCGGCGCTCTCGTTACCGCGCTTCGACTCCGCGCAGGACACCAGCGAGACCGCGAGCAGGCTTGTGGCCAGCCCGACAAGGACGCGTCGCATGGGTTTCACTCCCCCAGGTGAACGAACGTGATCCGCGCGACAGTAGCCCCGGTCCCGTACTCGTGGGTAGCCCCCTTTGCCAAGGCTTGACCTAACGATCGGAAACCGCTTACCACCCACCCCGACCCAGTCCCGATTCAGTGCGTTCTGGCGGCTGATTCAGTGTGTTCTGGTGGTTGGTTCAGTGTGTTCTGGTGGTTGGTTCAGTGTGTTCTGGTGGCTGATTCAGTCGATTCCGGCGGCCGAAGTGACTGAACCGGTGTGCTGAAGTGACTGAACCGGTCGCCAGAACCCACTGAACCGGCGTGCTGAAGTGACTGAACCAGCCGCCAGAACCCACTGAACCGGCGTGCTGAAGTGACTGAATCAGGTCATGGCGCGGCGGCCGGAGAGGGCGCGGCCGAGGGTTAGTTCGTCGGCGAACTCCAGGTCGCCGCCCATGGGGAGGCCCGATGCGAGCCGCGACACCGTTAGGCCGGGGAAGTCGCGGAGCAGGCGCATCAGGTAGGTGGCGGTCGCCTCGCCTTCGGTGTTTGGGTCGGTGGCGACGATGATCTCCTTGATGTCCTGCTCGTCGTCGGCCGGGCCGGTGCCGCCGATCCGGGCCACCAGCTGCCGGATGCGCAGCTGGTCGGGGCCGATGCCGGCCAACGGGTCCAGCGCGCCGCCCAGCACGTGGTAGCGGCCGCGGAACTCCCGGGTGCGCTCGATGGCCAGCACGTCCTTGGGCTCCTCGACCACGCAGAGCAGCGTGGCGTCCCGGCGGGCGTCGCGGCAGTAGCGGCAGCGCTCCTCCTCCGACACGTTGCCGCAGACCTCGCAGAACCGCACGCCCTGCTTGATCTTGAGCAGCACCTCGCGCAGCCGCTCGATGTCGGCCGGTTCGGTGGCGAGCAGGTGGAAGGCGATCCGCTGGGCGCTCTTCGGGCCGATCCCGGGCAGCCGGCCGAGTTCCTCGATCAGGTCCTGGACCGGTCCCTCGAACATGGCGGGCTATTCCAGGCCGGGCAGGCCGAGCCCGCCGGCCAGCTGGCCGAGCCCGCCGGTCACGCCGCCCAGCTTCTGCTCCTGTAGTTCCTTGGCGGCACGGTCGGCGTCCTCGATCGCGCCGAGCACCAGGTCCTGCAGGGTCTCGACGTCGTCGGCGTCGACCACCTTCGGATCGATCTCCACCTTGCGGAACTCGCCGGCGGCGGTGCGGGTGATCCGGACCAGCCCGTTGCCGGCCTGGCCAACCACCTCGGTCTCGGCCAGCTCGGCCTGTGCGTCGGCCAGCTGGCGCTGCATCTTCTGCGCCTGCTGCAGAATCAGGTTCATGTCGGGCTGCCCCGGTCTCATACCGTCGAGGGTAATCGCACCGGTCATCGCCGTGTCGGAGGAGCCAGCCATCCGGGGGCGTGCCATGGTTGGAGCCGTGCGGGCCGTGCGGAATATCAGCGTGTTAGCAGTCGTCGGCGCCGCGGTCCTGGCCGGTTGTGGTGGACCCCAGGTGGTGCACCCGGGACACGCGGTGGTCTCCTCCGACCTGGGTGACCGAGCCACCCAGGCGGTGCAAGGGCGGGTCATCGTGCTCGACCCCGGCCACAACGGCGGCAACGCGTCGCACGCCACCGAGATCAACAAGCAGGTGTCCGACGGCCGGGGCGGCACCAAGGCGTGCAACACCACCGGCACCGCCACCAACGCCGGCTACACCGAGCACGCATTCACCTTCGACGTGGCCCAGCGGGTCGCCGCGGTGCTCCGCGAAAAGTCCGTCCAGGTGGTCATGACCAGGGACAACGACACCGGCGTCGGGCCCTGCGTTGACGTGCGCGGGAAGGCCGCCGAGCGGGCCGGCGCGGAGGCCATGGTGTCCATCCACGCGGACGGTTCGTCGCCCGGCGGGCGCGGTTTCCACGTGGCTTACCCGAGCCCGCCGGTGAACGCCGCGCAGGGCGCGCCCTCGCTGGCCCTGGCCACCGCGCTGCGCGACGGCATGCGCGACTCCGGCCTGCCGCTGTCCACCTACCTGGGCAAGCAGGGGCTGGCCGCGCGCTCCGATCTGGCCGGGCTGAACCTGGCCACCCGGCCCGTCGCGCTGGTCGAATGCGCCAACATGCGCAACGCGGCCGAGGCGGCGCTGGTCAGCAGCCCGGACGGCCGGCAGCGCTACGCGCAGGCGATCGCCGCCGGCATCCTCCGCTGGCTGGAGCAGACTCCCCGCTCCTGACGCCCACATATCGCGGGCAGCCGCAGTCCATGTCGCGGATTCGACCACAGTTGGCCGGTTACCAACCCGGCAGAACCCGCGACATGGGGTGGCGGGATCCGCGATATGGGGTGGTGAGGGGCGCGATATGGGTCAGCGACCGGCCAGGGTGGTGAAGAACCACGCCCATTGCTTGTCCGGCGGCTGGGTGAGGATGGCGCGGACGGCCGGGTCCTCGTGGCCGGCCAGGAAGTCGGACCGGTCCTTGCCTGCCAGTACTCGGGCGACCAGCCACAGCCGGGCCCGCTCCAGGTAGCCCCGGCGGGCGTCCGTGCCCATGCCGTCCACCAGGCCACCGGCCAGCGCCCACGCCACGTCCACCGGCTCCGACGAGCTGCGCCCGACCAGGTAGACCTCGGCCTCACCGGGGCCCCGGGCCAGACCGGACTCCACCCAGCCGCGGACCGGCAGGGTCGGCGGCGCGTCGGCCAGCATGCGGTGGCCGACGTCGGTGTAGTGGCCGAGCAGCGACCCGTGGTCGGTCCACACGCACACCACCCGGTCGGTGGCGCAGGCGCGCGGGCCGGCGGCGTCGCGGACCCAGGTGGTCTTGGAGCCGTCCACGGTGCCCAGGGTCATCCCGGTGACCAGCAACCCGGCGGTCAGCGTGACCACCAGTGCGCCCACTCCCCGCCCCGGCCGCACGTCCAGCGCGGCGACCGCCAGCGCGAGCAGCCCGAGCAGCGCGAAAAACAGCGCCTGCAACACCAGCAGCGACGGGTTCGGCGCCTCCGGGCCACCCAGCCAGCCGTCGCCGAGCACCGTGTAACGGGTGGAGGTCCACTCCTCGTCGGCGGCGAGCAGGGTCGGCGCCAGGTAACCGAGGAGCACGGCCAACCCGGCCGCCACCGGCAGCAACCGGCGCCGAGCGCCGGCCAGCATCGCCCCGGTGAGCACGCCCAGCCCGGCGTAGGCGAGCAGCGCGGTGACCGCCGGCAACAGCCAGACCCAGGGGACCGGCGGCGGCCACTGCGGGTTCAACCGGGCCGGCGCGGCGTACGCGACGGCCAGCACCACGGCGAACCCCGCCAGCGACCACCCCCACACCGACAACCCGGCGCCGGCGCTGGCCCGCACCCGCCGCCGCGCGTCCAGCGCGGCCGCCAGCATGACGAACGGGAAGAGGAAGATCAGCGCGTCCGTGCAGGTCAGCGTGGTGTTCGCCCAGCTGCTCAGCCACCAGTTGGACGTGTAGAGCACCCGCCCGACGACCACCGCCGTGCCGATCGGCACCAACCAGCGCGCCGACGACTTCCGGACCAACGCGAACGCCGAGTCGCCGCCCCGGCCGGCCGAGGTCCCGTTGGGGGGCGCGGCCGGTACCAGGGTCGGGGTGGACGTCACGGCGTCACCGGCGCGGTTCGTCCACCGCGCGCGCACCGAGTTGGCTGGCCAACAGCTCGATCGCCACCTCTTCGGGGTCGCGCCGGCTGACTGGCTCGGCCCCGTCCCGGTCGGCCGAGTAGGCGGCCGCCTCGGCGATCATGTCTTCCTCGTCGTCCGGAGGCGGTTCGGGCGGGAGCGGCGGATCGTTCGGCCGGGCGGGCCGGGCATTGCGGGTGGGCGCGCGATGCGCCTCGCCGGCGGACTGGCGCGGCGCTGACCTGGCCGGCGGCGCCGGCGGCTCGCCTCCGGAACCGCCGTTGCCCGCGCTGGGCGCCCGCGTCTGGCCGCCGCCGTCATGCTCGCAGCGAACCCGCCAGGCCACGCCCAACTCGTCGCGCAGCGCGGTGGCGATCACGTCGGTGTTGCGCTGCTCGGACAGGCGCCGGGCCAGCGGGGCGGCGGCGATGGTGAGCACCAGGGTGTCGTTCTCCACCGCGCGCACCGTGGCGTTCATCAACAGCGCGCCGGTGCTGCGGCTGGCCTGTTTCGCGCGGTCCAGGATGCCCGGCCAGACCCGGCGGACCGCCGCCGCGTCGATGCCGTGCGAGCTGGTGGACGGCGCGGGTTCGACGGGCTCGGCCGGTGGGGCGGAACGCTCGCCGGGCCCGTCGCGTTCAGCGGAACGCGATGCGGCGGCGCCGGCGGGCTCCGCATATTCGGCGGAACGCGCCGCGTCGCCCGAATTTCCCGCGGAACCTGCGCCGGCTCCCGAGGTTCCCGCGGAATACGCCGCGTCGCCCGAATTTCCCGCGGAACCTGCGCCGGCTCCCGAAGCTCCCGCGGAATGCGCCGCGTCGCCCGAAGTTCCGGCGGAGCGTGCGGCGGCGGCCGAAGGTTCGGCGGGACGTGTGGCAGCCGCTGGAGATATGGGGGCGCCCGCGTGGTCGGGGGCTTGCCGGCGTTCGGCGGAACGTCGCGCTGCACCGGCGTGTTCGGCGTCCGTTGCACCCGGCTCTTGGGCGGAACTGGCCGCGCCGCCCGAGGGGCCAGCGGCGGCGCGTGGGCGTTCAACGGAACCTCCCGCAGGCCCGGCGGCTCCCGAAGCGTTGCCGGAACCTTGAACGGTTCCCGCGTGTTCGGCGGAACGCCGCGCGGCGCCCGGATACCCATCGGTCCCCTGGGCGGCTCCCGGCTCGCCCGCCGAACTCCCGGCGGCGCCCGAGGTCCCGGCAGCGCCCGCCGCCTCGGCGGAACGCCCCGCGGCACCGGAGTGTTCAGCGGAACGCCCGGAGACGCCCGAGAGCTCAGCCGAACGCCCCGCGGCACCGGAACGCCCCGCGGCAGCGGAGTGTTCAGCGGAACGCCCGGAGACGCCCGAGAGCTCGGCCGAACGCCCCGCGGCACCGGAACGCCCCGCGGCACCGGAGTGTTCAGCGGAACTACCGGCGGCATCGTCCGACGCGCCGGCCCGCCCGGACTGGGACGGGCGCTGGAACGTCCGCCCCGGCTGGCCGGCCCCGTCCGAGGAGCTGTCCACCACGATGTCCGCGCGCCGCTCCATACGTTCGAGCCGCTGCAGCAGGGCGTTGTCCGAGGTGGACGCGGCGGGTAGCAACATCTTCCCGCAGAGCAGCTCCAGCAGCAGCCGGGGCGCGGTGGCGCCGCGCATCTCGGTGAGCCCGGTGTGCACGATCTCGGCGAACCGGCTCAGCGTGGCCGGCCCCAGCCGTTGCGCCTGGTCGGCCATGCGGGACAGCTCGTCGGCCGGCGCGTCCACCAGGCCTCGGCCCGCCGCGTCCGGCACCGCGTCCAGCAGGATCAGGTCGCGCAGCCGGTCCAGGAGGTCGGCGGCGAACCTCCGGGGGTCGTGCCCGGCCTCGACCAGCCGGTCCACCGTGCTGAACACCGCCGCGCCGTCCTGTGCGGCCAGCGCGTCCACCGCGTCGTCGATCAGCGCGACGTCGGTGACGCCGAGCAGCGCGACCGCCCGGTCGTAGGTGACGCCTTCCGGCCCGGCGCCGGCGAGTAGCTGATCCAGCACCGAGAGGGTGTCCCGGGCCGACCCCCCGCCGGCCCGGATGACCAGCGGGTACACCGGCGGCGCGACGATGGCGCCCTCGTCCGCGCAGATCCGTTCCAGCAGGGCGCGCAGCGTGCCGGGCGGGATCAGCCGGAACGGGTAGTGGTGGGTGCGCGAGCGGATGGTGGTCAGCACCTTGTCCGGCTCGGTGGTGGCGAACACGAAGACGAGGTGCTCCGGCGGCTCCTCGACGATCTTGAGCAGGGCGTTGAAGCCCTGCGTGGTGACCATGTGCGCCTCGTCGACGATGAACACCCGGTAGCGCGACTCGGCGGGCGCGTAGAACGCCCGGTCGCGCAGCTCGCGGGCGTCGTCCACGCCGCCGTGCGAGGCCGCGTCCAGCTCGATCACGTCGATGTTGCCGGGGCCTTCCGGGGCCAGCGCGATGCACGAAGGGCACTCCCCGCAGGGGTCCGGCGTCGGCCCGTTCACGCAGTTCAACGAGCGGGCGAGGATGCGCGCGGAGGAGGTCTTGCCGCAGCCGCGCGGCCCGGAGAACAGGTAGGCATGGCTGACCCGGCCGGCGGACAACGCGGTGCGCAGCGGCTCGGTCACATGTTCTTGCCCGACCACTTCCGCGAAGGTCGCCGGGCGGTACTTGCGGTACAGAGCCAGCGCCATATTCACCCACCCCGCCGGCTGTGCCGGCTCGCCGTTCCCGACAACGGCCGAGGCTACCCGGCGGCCCTGACGAGACCGCGGGGCAGGGTGACCCGGACATAAGGGGACCCCGCGCACCCGACAGAGCCCGTTGACCCTTGCTGCCTTCCGGCCCTGGGGGAGTTCACAGGATGGACGCCGCGCGGGGTCCATCGCCCAGTGTAGTGGTTGGCCGCGCGCGGCGTCAGCACGCCTTGGCGAAAGCCGCCAGAAGCGGCCGGTACACTCTGCGGCGGAGGATTCGCCTAGTGGCCTATGGCGCACGCTTGGAAAGCGTGTTGGGTGTTATAGCCCTCGCGGGTTCGAATCCCGCATCCTCCGCCAAAGGAGTGCGGGCGGTATGTCGTCGACGGTGGAGTTGAGCGGCTCGCCCCGCCGGCGCCCGCCCGACCGTCGGCGCCAGATCGTGCGCGCGGCCGCCCGCCTGTTCTGGGAGCGGGGTTATCGCCAGGTCGCCATGGCCGACGTGGCCGGCCGGGTGGAGATCGGCGCGAGCGCGCTGTACCGGCATTTCCGGGGCAAGTCCGACCTGCTCGCGGCGGTCCTGGACGAGGCCGTAGGGCGGCTCGAAGCGGCGGCGATGGAGGAGCCGGCTGACCTGGTCACCGCGCTGGCCGAGGCGGTACTGGCGCGGCCGGAGTACGCCCCGCTGTGGCACCGGACCGCCGGCGAACTGCCCGAGGCGGTGGCCGGCCCGCTGCGGGCCCGCCGGGCGCGAATCCTGCTGATGCTCGGCGAGGCGGGCGAAGTCGGCGAGGCGGGCGAGGGGGCGTTGCGCGGGGCCCGGGCGCGGGCGGCGTTGGCGGTGCTGGAGAGTCCCGCCCAATACCACCTGGACACCCGGCCGGAAGGGCTGGTCGACGCGCTGCGCGCGGCCGCCGTCGCCTGTCTGACCTCACCGATGCCGGACGGTGCCGAGGTCAGACCTCAGGGTGGTCAGCTGGTACCCCGGCTGCGCGGTGAGGCGCTGATGGCGTCGGCCGGGCGGTTGTTCGCCGAGCGCGGGTACCACGCGGTCAGCCTGGGTGACATCGGTGCGGCGGTGGGCATCTCCGGACCGAGCGTCTACCAGGACTACCCGAGCAAGGTCGATCTGCTGGCCGCGATCCTGCACCGGGGCAACGAGGTGCTGTGGTTCGACCTGCACCGCGTGCTGGCGTCGGCCAGCGACCCTTCGGACGCGTTGACCCGGCTGGTCGCCGGCTACGCCGACGTGGTCGGCCCGGCGGCGGGCGTGACGTCCGCGCTGCTCACC
Source organism: Actinospineispora eucalypti (assembly GCA_014208095.1). GTDB lineage: Bacteria > Actinomycetota > Actinomycetes > Mycobacteriales > Pseudonocardiaceae > Pseudonocardia > Pseudonocardia eucalypti. The sequence continues at coordinate 212,021 of JACHMT010000001.1, forward strand.
GAGGTGGCCGACCTGCCGGGCGGGCCGCGCGAGGAGTTCCGTGCGGCGCGGGCGAACTACTTGGCCGAGTGGGCCGCGCTGCTGCGGGAGTTCCGCCCGGAGCTGACCGGGCCCTCGGCCCGGCTGCTCGCCTGCGCCGCGCTGGCCGTGATCACCACGCTGACCGGGCCGGACGAGGCGCTGCCCGCGAACCAGGTGTGCGCCCTCGCCCGAGCCGTCCTCGGCCTGCCCCCCTCGGCCTGACCTCTTCCGACTTCCCGCCACGGCCTGACCGCTTCCGACTGCCTTCCTCCGCCTGGCCGACCTTCCTCCGCCTGGCCGACGCCGTCCACACCCGGCCCCGGCGCCGTTGAAGTGAATTTCAGTTCAGGATGAACTTGCCAAAGAAGCCATACCATGGCCTACTAAGTGAAGATTGATTCGGATCTACGGAGGCTGCAGTGGACAACCGGTTTCTGAGTGGCAACTTTGCCCCCTCGATCAGCGAGGAGACGATCACCGAGCTGCCGGTCACCGGTGCGATCCCGGCGCACCTGGACGGCCGGTACCTGCGGATGGGGCCGAACCCGGTGGAGGAGATCGACCCGATCACCTACAACTGGTTCAGCACCCGGGGCGACGGGATGATCCAGGCGTGCGCCTGCGCGACGGCCGGGCGGAGTGGTACCGCAACCGGTGGATCCGCTCGCCGGCCGTGTCCCGGGCGCTGGGCGAGCGGCCGATCCGGCCCAACCACCGGGCCGGGGTCTACGTGCCGGCGCCGAACACCAACCCGATCGGGCATGCCGGCCGCACCATCGCCACCATGGAGGGAGGGGTGGCCAACTTCGAGCTCACCGAGGAGCTGGACACCATCGGGCCGTGCGATTTCGGCGGAACCCTCTCCGGCGGCTACACCGGCCACCCGAAGATCGACCCGGTCACCGGCGAGATGCACGCGATCACCTACCGGGTGACCACCGGCGAGTTCGCCGAGTACTCGGTGATCGGTACCGACGGGCGTGCGTGCAAGGTCGTCCGGTTCGACTCGCCGGGCAAGCCGCTGCTGCACGACATCGCGCTCACCGAGAATTACGTGCTCTTCTTCGACACCCCACTGGTGGTGGACAAGATCGGCGTGGTCGAGCGCCAACTGCCGGACTGGTTGCCCCGGTCGACGCGGCTGGTCCTGGCCTCGCTGGCCAGCCGGGTGGTCATGCCGGACCGGTTGGTCAGCCGGTTCACCCGGCGCGAGCTGATCCGTCAGCCGGACGTGGCGCCGATCAGGTGGGACCCCGACCGGCCGTCCCGCATCGGGCTGCTGCCGCGCGAGGGCGAGGCGGTGGTGCGCTGGTTCGAGATCGAGCCGTGCTACGTCTTCCACACGCTCAACGCCTACGAGGAGAACGGCTCGGTGGTCTGCGAGGCGGTCCGGATCCACGGGTACGACCGCGCGGCCCAGTACCAGCTGAAGGACATCTTCGACACCGGCCGGCCGATGATGCACCGGTGGACCGTCGACCTGGGGTCCGGCAAGGTGCGCGAATCCGGCATCGACGACCGGCCGCAGGAGTTCCCCGGGGTCGATCCGCGGCGCATCGGCCGCCGCCACCGCTACGGCTACTCCACGGCCACGACCCTGGGCTGGCACTCGGACCGGGACTCGGTGCTGCGGCACGACCTGGCGCAGGACGTCACCACCGAGCTGCCCCTGCCCGAGCACCACTTCGCCGGCGAGTTCTCCTTCGTGCCCAACGGCGACGGGGCGGCGGAGGACGACGGCGTGCTCATGGGCTTCGTGTACGACCGAACGACCGGCCGCAGCAACCTGTCGCTGCTCGATTCGGCGACCGGCGAGGCGGTGGCCACCGTGCACCTGCCCACCCGGGTGCCGTTCGGGTTCCATGGCAACTGGGTGAGCGCCTGAAACGCCTGGCTGTGGGCCGTCAAGGAGTTGACACGTATCGGGGTGGAGTGGCCGCTCGTTATACGGGGACATGGGCTCCCTTCGACCTTTACTGCTGACCGCGTTCGCCGTCGTGCTGGTCCTGGGAGTTGGGGTGATCCTTGCGATGCGGCTCACCGTGGGGGCCGCTCCGGCGCCGACCCCGCCCCAACTCGCCCCGGCCGCCGACGCGGTGAATGCCCCGCCGCCGATGGCCCCGATGGCGCCCGCCGCTCCTGCTCCTGCTCCTGCTCCCGCCCCGGCCCCCGCGCCCGCTCCGGTCGCCGAGCCGGCTCCGGCTCCCGCTCCGGCCCCGGCGGCGAAGCCCGCGCCCAAGCGTCCGGCCGGTGAGTCCGCCGGGTCGAACGGTTCGCACAGCGCGGCCGACTCGAAGGACGACGACGAAGAAGAGCCGAGGTCCCGGCGGCACGACTCGGACCGCGACGACCACTCGGACCGTTCGGACGACGGGTTCGGCCCGGAAAGCTTCGCGGAGCGGCAGATGCGGGAACGCGCCGCCGAGCAGATCTGCCGGCAGTACGGCATGCCCGCCGGCACCTGCGCCAACGCCGTTCGGTAGGAGCGGGGGTTCGCCGCGCGGGGCAGATCGGGTGATGCCAGGGTTGCCGCATGACCTCGGCGCAAGTGGAGATCGGTGACCTGCACCCGTTCGGCGGGTCGGACGTGTGGCAGCTGTTGGGCACGCGCGCGGCCACCCATGCCGGCCGGCCGTTCATCGTGTGGCAGCCCTACGACGGGCAGCCCAGCCGTACCTACACCTACGACGAGGTGCACCGGGAGGCCGCGGCGACCGCCGCCGGGCTGGCCGCGCGCGGGGTATCCACAGGTGACCGGGTACTCATCCACATGGACAACTGCCCGGAGTTCCTGATCGCGTGGTTCGCCTGCGCGGCGCTGGGCGCGGTGGCGGTGACCACCAACACCCGTTCGGCTGTGGATGAGCTGGCGTTCTACGCGGACGACTGCCGGGCGGTCGGCGCGATCACCCAGGCCGAGTACGCCGAGCTGGTCGGCAAGGCGGCCCCCGGGCTGCGGTTCCTGGTCTCCGTCGGGGGCGGCGCGGAGCCGTTCGACGCATTGCGGGCCGACCCCAACGACCTGCCGAAACGCCCGATCGACCCGCTCGCGCCGTGCAGCGTGCAGTACACCTCCGGCACCACGTCAAGGCCGAAGGGCGTGCTGTGGACGCAGGCCAACGCCCTGTGGGGCGCCCGGCTGAACGCCTACCACGAGACGCTGCGCCCGGACGACTGCCACCTGGTCTACCTGCCGCTTTTCCACACCAACGCGCTGGCGTACTCGATGTTGGCCAGCCTGTGGGTGGGCGCGCGGCTCGTGCTGGTGCCGAAGTGGTCGACCAGCCGGTTCGCCGCGGTGTCCGTGGAGCACGGGTGTACCTGGATCTCGCTGATGGGGCTGTCCATCCGCGCGCTGGCCGGCATGGCGCCGCCTCCGGGGCATGCGTACCGGCTGTTCGGCACCGGCATGTGCGACCTGCCGTTCGACGCCGCCTACGGGGTGAAGACGATCGGCTGGTGGGGCATGACGGAGACCATCTCGCACCCCATCGTGGGTGACGCGTTCGTGCCGAACCGGTCCATGTCCATGGGGCGCCCGTCGCTGTCCTACGAGGTCAAGGTGGTCCGCGAGGACGGCGCGCCGGTCGAGCCGGACGAGTCGGGCGAGCTGCTGGTGCGCGGGGTGCGCGGGTTGTCGCTGTTCGCCGAGTACCTGAACCGCCCGGAAGCCACCGCCGAGTCGTTCGACGCCGAGGGATGGTTCCGCACCGGCGACCTGGTCACCCCGCACGCGGACGGCCACCTCACCTTCGAAAACCGGATCAAGGACATGCTAAAGGTCGGCGCGGAGAACGTGTCGGCGGCCGAGGTGGAGCGGGTCATCCTCGGCGTGCCGGGCGTGGTGGAGGTCGGCGTGGTCGGGCGCCCGGACGACAAGCTGGACGAGGTGGCGGTCGCCTTCATCACCACGACCGGCGACGACCCGGGGCTGGTCGCGCGGATCGAGGAGACCTGCCGCGAGCACCTGGCCGACTTCAAGCGCCCCCGCGCGGTCTACCCGATGACCCAGCTCCCGCACTCCACCCTGAATAAGATCAACAAAGTCGAACTCCGCAAGGTGGCAGGCGCAGACGCCGACCGGGATGGTGCCCAAACCCGCTGGCTAACCGAAGCGATGGTGGACCCCTCCGGCGAAGCCGGCTAACCCCCTCAACCTGATTCAGTGCTTCTAGCACGCTGATTCAGTCACTTTGGCATGCTGATTCAGTCAACACTGTTGACTGAATCACTGTGCTGAAGGCACTGAATCAGGGGTGGTCGAGGACCAGGGAGATCAGTTCGTCGACGAACTGCGGGATCTTCTGCGCGGAGCGTTCGGTCGGGTTGGCGTGGTAGAGCGCCATCCGGCCGTGCGCCGCCATGAACACCACCACGGCGGCCCGGTCGGCGGGCAGGCGCAGTTGCGCGCCACCCTCGGCGGCGCGTTCCAGTGATCGCTGGAACTCGGCCAGGATGGCGGTCATCGGGCTGGGCGACTCGGGCGGCTGGTCGGAGCGGCGGCGGAACAGGATCCGGTAGTGCCCCGGGTGGGCCACCGCGAAGTCGCAGTAGGCGCGCAGCTGGGCGCGCGCCCCGTCCGCGCCGGCGATCAGCTCGCGCATCCGCTCGATCTCGTGGTCCAGCAGTCCGTCCAGGAGCGCGGCCCGGTCGGCGAAGTGCGAGTAGATGCTGGCCGGGGCGATGCCGGTGGCTCGGGCCACGCCCCGGATGGTCAGGCCGTCCTCGTTGTCCAGCTCGGACAGGAGCCGGCTGGCCGCGTCCAGGATCTCCGCGCGCAGCCGGTCGCCCTCACCCCAGCGGTTGCGGGTGCGGGTCATCGGGCCGGCCGGCCGACTGCTCATCACCGCCATTCAACACCCTTCCGGAAGTTACCGAACAAGCGTAAGCTGAGTTAGAGAACACTTGTTAGGTGAGTTAGCTAGAACGGGTGATCATGGCGGCCTCGGCCAGTACCTCTACGGACGAGACGCCGCCCATCGCACCCGAGAACCCGACACTCCGTACCTCAAGTCCCGACTCACCGAGCACGAATCCCCGACTCGCGGGGGAAGCGGGGTGGTTGCTGCCCCTTGGGGTGATCGTGATCGGGATGTTCATGTCGGTGCTGAACACGACCAGCGTGAACGTGGCACTGGCCCGGATGTCGGCCGATCTGGGTGCCAGCACCGAGGACATCCAGTGGGTGTCCACCGCGTACAACCTGTGCCTGGGTGTGGTGGTGCCGGCCAGTGCCTGGCTGGGCGACCGGCTGGGGCTGAAGCGGCTCTACCTGGCGTCGCTGGTGGGGTTCTGCGTCGGCTCCGTGCTCTGCGGCCTGGCCGGCGATCTGACCAGCATGATCTTCTTCCGGATCGTGCAGGCGGCGCCGGGCGGGATGCTGCCGGTGACCTGCATGACTATCCTCTACCGGATCGTGCCGCGCCGGCAGATCGGCACCGCGATGGGCCTGTACGGGCTGGGCATGGTGGTCGCGCCGGCGGTCGGCCCGACCCTCGGCGGCTACCTGGTGGAGTACGCCAGCTGGCGCCTGGTGTTCTTCGTGAACGTGCCGGTCGGGCTGATCGGGCTGGCCGCGGGCGCTTTCGTCCTGCCGAAGCTGGCCGGGCGGCCGGGCCGGCGGTTCGACGGGGTCGGCTTCGCCTGCGTGGCCGGCGGGCTGTTCGCGCTGCTGCTCGCCGCGTCCGAGGGTGCCGACTGGGGTTGGACCGGTTACCGGGTGCTGCTGCTGGTCACCGTCGGGGTGTTGTTGCTGGCGCTGTTCGTGGTGATCGAGCTGGAGGTCACCGACCCGCTGCTGGACGTGCGCGCGCTGCGCAACCTGGCGATGGTCAACTCGCTGGTGCTGATCGCCCTGATGTCCATCGGGCTGTTCGCGGTGTCGTTCTACGTGCCGGTCTTCCTGCAGGAAGGCCAGGGGCTGACCGCGCTGAACACCGGCTTCGTGCTGCTGCCGCAGGGGCTGGTGATGATGGTGTGCATGCCGCTGGCCGGCCGCATCTCCGACCGGTTCGGCGCGCGCTGGCCGGCGGTGTTCGGGCTGGCGGTGTCCGGCATCGGGCTGCTCATGCTGTGCAACGTCAACCCGGACATGACCCGGGGCGAGTTCATCGCGGCGCTGATGTTCCGCGCGGTCGGGCCCGGGGTGGCCATGATGCCGATCACCACCAGCGGCATCTCCGCGTTGCCCGCGCACCTGTCCGGGGCGGGCAGCGCGATGAACCAACTGGTCCAACGGGTCAGCGCCGCGCTCGGCCTGGCCCTGCTCACCGCGATGTCCACCGGCCAACAGGCGCAGTTGATGGCCGACCGCTCCGCGCTCCTCCAGGCCGCCGACGACCCGCGCCTACAGGAGATGGCCGCGCGGGGCACCGAGGGGCTGGCGCCGCTCTACCAGGCGTTGCGGCTGGACGTCTTGGCCCAGGCGTACAGCGACGTCTTCCTGGTCTCCGGCACCGTAACCCTGGCCGCCATCCCCCTAGCCCTCCTCATCCGCTCCCCCCGCTCCCCCCGCTGATTCAGTCGCTTCTGCACACTGATTCAGTCACTTGTGCACATTGGTTCAGTCACTTCTGCCTGCTCAAGTGACTGAATCACCCTGCTGAAGTGACTGAATCAGGTTTGTGGGGGGCGCGGGGGGCGGGGGCGGATTAGGGTCGAAGCCGTGAGCGGGGTGCCGAGGGACGGGCTGGTTGCCGTGGTGAAGCGCGGGTGCCCGACGTGCGAGCTGGTCGAGCCGGTGCTGGCCGCGTTGCCGATCACCGTGTACACCCAGGACGATCCGAGCTTTCCCGAAGGCGTCAGCGACGTGCGGGACGACACCGAGCTGGACGTGAGCCTGGCACTGGACATCCAGACCGTGCCCACGCTGCTGCGCTTCGAAGGCGGCGCGGAGGCCGCGCGCACCGTCGGCTGGCTGCGCGAGGAGTGGGAGTCGATCACCGGGACCACCGGCCTCGGCCCGGGGCTGCCCGATCACCGGCCCGGCTGCGGCTCCCGCACCGGCGACCCCGAGCTGGCCGACAAGATCCTGCTGCGCACCCAGGGCGACCGGCTGCACGCGCGCCGGATCGAGCTGTCCGAGCTGGAGGACGAGCACGAGTCGCTGTTCGACCGGGGCTGGTCGGACGGGTTGCCGGTGATCCCGCCGACGCCCGCGCGGGTGCTGCGCATGCTGGCCGGGACCTCCCGCGCGCCGGACGAGACGGTGGCGATCGTGCCGCCGAACCTGGTCGAGGCCACGGTGGAGAAGGTGGCCATCAACGCGGTGCTGGCCGGTTGCCGGCCGGAGTACCTGCCGGTGGTGCTGGCCGCCGTGGAGGCCGTGTGCACCGACGAGTTCAACGCGCACGGGTTGCTGGCCACGACCTGGGGCGCCGGTCCGGCCATCGTGGTGAACGGGCCGATCGCCCGCGCCATCGGGATGAACTCGGGCGGCAACGCGCTCGGCCAGGGCAACCGGGCCAACCTGACCATCGGCCGCGCGCTGCAACTGGTGATCCGCAACGTGGGCGGCGGGCGGCCGGGCGAGGTGGACCGGGCGGCGCTGGGCAACCCGGGCAAGGTCGGGTTCTGCTTCGCCGAGGACGAGGACGGCTCGCCGTGGGAGCCGTTGGCCGTGTCCCGGGGCGTGCCGGCGGGCGCGAGTGCGGTGACCGTGTTCGCCGCCGAGGGCGTGCGCGGCGTCGCGGACCAGATCTCGCGGCGGCCCGAGTCGCTGGCGCGGTCGTTGGCCGTCGCGCTCCGCTCGGTGGCGCACCCCAAGCTGCCGCTCGGCTTCGACGCGACGCTGGTGGTCGCCCCGGAGCACGCCAGGGTGTTCGCGGAGGCCGGGTGGTCCCGCGCGCGGCTGGAGGAGGCGTTGGGCAGGGAGCTTTTGCTGGACCCGGCGGAGATCGTCCGGGGCGCCGGTGGGATCGACGAGGGGGTGCCCGCCGAGCGGCTGGCCGCCGCCGGGAACGTACCGATCCCGAAGTTCCGGCCGGGCGGGTTGTTGATCGTGCACGCCGGCGGCGGAGCCGGCATGTTCTCCACCGTGATCGGTGGTTGGGTGGGTGGCCCCGGGGGGAGCCAGCCGGTGACCAGGGAGGTAGCGCCGTGAGGGATGTGACCGAAGGGAACGGGCGGGCGGGTTTCAGCAAGATCGTGCTGGACCCGACCGACGAGCGGGGCGCCGCGCACCGCGCTCCGGCGCGGCGGCCGGTATCGCTGGATGGCCTGCGGGTGGGCCTGCTGGACATCTCCAAACCGCGCGGCGACGTGTTCCTGAACCGGCTGGAGGAGCTGCTCGCCGAGCGTGGCATCGCCACGCGGCGTTACGCCAAGCCGACGTTCACCAAACCCGCGCCGGTGGACCTGCGCCGGGAGATCGCCGCCGAGTGTGACGTGGTGATCGAGGCGCTCGCCGATTGAGGCTCCTGCACGTCGTGCAGTGTGCACGACTTCGTTGCCCTGGAGGGCGTCGGCGTGATCCACGCGTTCGTGGCTTCCAGCGAGTTCGTCACGGCCAGCGCCGCCCAGGCCGGTGCGCTGGGCTACGCCGAGGTGCCGTCGGTGTTCGTCCCGCACCCCATCCAGGACCGCACCGACCAGGAGATGCGCGCGCTGGCCGAGGCCGCGCTGCCGGAGATCCTGGCCGCCGTCACCCGTCAGCCCTGAAACCGGTCGCGCGGGCCAGGAAGATCCGCATCACACTTCGGCGCGGGGTGCGCGCCGATGGCGGCGGGCGGCGAGCTCGTCCTCGGGCACCAGGGTGAGCATCGGCTGGCCGGGCACGCACATCATGACCACGACGAACCGGGTCCACGTGTCGGCCCGGTTGTTCCCCGCCTGGTAGTGGATGACGTCCCCGCCGGGCTCCCAGAACGGCTCGCCCGCGCGGAGGATGCGCTCCGGTTCACCCTCCAGCTCGAAGATCATTTCGCCTTCGAGCATGTAGCCGAACACCGGGCCGGAGTGCCAGTGCGGCGGGGTTCCGGGGTCGCCCGGCGGCACCTCGACCAGGGCGGTCATCACGTCGGCGCCGGGCGGTATCGATGGCGGGCGCTGGTCGTCGAGCATGGTCACCACGGTGTTGGACTTTTTCGGCATGCGGTCACGCTAAATCGCGGCGGACCGGGCGAGTGGGCCACTTGTGGCTCGGATGGCTGGTCCAATTTTCAGCTGGTCGCGGCCCGGCCGGCGATCAGCATCCCGGTGACGCCGAGCAGGGTGAGCAGGCCGAGCAGCACCGGCATGGCCAGGGTGGGCACGCCGAACAATGCCAGCAGCGCGCCGCCGACCCCGATCATGGCCGCCGTGCCCAGCTGCTCGCTGACCTGCGCGGCGGACGTGTTGAAGCCGACCTCGGGCCGTTCCGACTGGCGCAGCAGCAGGAAGTTCACCGACGGAAAGCACAGCCCCATTCCGGCGCCGGCGATGGCCCAGGCCAGGAACGACAACCAGGCCGCCCCCCACGGCTGCGCGACCAGTTGCAGCCCCAGCACGGACACGGTGAGCAGCCCGAACCCGACGCGTAGCAACCGCGCGCGGGGCAGGTCCGGGTGCCGGCCCTGCCAGAACGACGCCGCCGACCAACCCAGCGAACCCACCGCCAGCGGAATCCCGGCGGCGGCCAGCGACCAGCGGTGCGAGCTGGTCAGCATGAGGGGCAGGAACGAGTTGGCCGCGCCGAACAAGGCGGCGCACAGCCCGCGCGCGGCGACCAGGGTGGGCACCCCTTGGCGGGCGGCGAAGACGCCCCCGGGCAGCAGCCGGCGCAGCGCCGGCACCAGCAGCAGGATCGCTCCCGCCGCGATGACCAGCGCGAACACGTCCTTACGCTCACCGGCGTAGCTCAGCGCCGAAACCCCGACCGCCGCCGCCAACGCGGCCAGCACCACCCCGCGCCCCCGTGCCCCGGCGTCGCGCGTCGGCGTGTCGCCCGGCGCCGCTTCCGCCAGCCCGCCGGGCACGATCTCGGCCGACCCGCGAGGCCCGATCTCGGCCGGCCCGCCGGGCCCGACCTCGGCCGGCCCGCCGGGCATGATCTCGGCCGGCCCACCGGCCGGCGGGATCCCCCGCTCGGGTTCACCGAGCCGGCGCACCGCCGGTACCACCAGGACGAACGCCATCACCACGATCGGCACCAGGCCGAGGAACACCCAACGCCAGGACCACCGCTCGGTCACGATGCCGGAGATGGGCGGCCCGATCAGCGAAGGCAGCACCCACGCCGAGGACATCAGCCCGAACATCGCCGGCCGCACCCGTTCGGGATAGATCAGCGCGATGAGCACGTACATGGACACGGTCACCGTGCCCGCGCCGAGGCCCTGCAGCACCCGGCCGCCCAGCAGCTGCGGCATTCCGTGGGCCAGTGCGGCAGTGACCAGGCCGGCGCCGAACAACGCCGGCGCCACCAGCAGCGGCACCCTCGGCCCGGACCGGTCGCACCACCAACCGGCCATCACCGTGCCGAACACCGCCGCCGCCATGAATGCCACGAACGGCCACGCGTAGAGGGTCAGTGCGCCGAGGTCCACGACCAGCCTGGGCATCGCGGTGTTCACGCCCATCGCCTCGAACGCGACCATCAGGATGATCAGCAGCACGCCGACCGTGGTGGCCCGCCGCTTCGGCCCGAGCAGTTCCCCGCGTACCGACACCCTGGCCGTGACCCCTCGAGTACTCATCACCTCACACTGCATCCTGAACGACGGTGAAGGTCAATCCCGTTTCGACGGGGGTGTTCAGCGTGACTGCAACGCGTCCAGCGCGACGGCCATCGCGGCGGCCAGCCGGAAGTCCACCCTGGGGTCGGGCACGTCGATGATGTACCGGTCGCGGATGGCCTTCTTTCGTTCGCTGACCAGCACCGGCTGACCGGTGGCCTTGTCGGTGAAGTCGAAGTGGAAGACGAACGGCACCCACAGGTCGCCCAGGTACGGGATGAAGTCCCAGATCCGGCGCAGGATGGCGATGCTCATCCGCCGCTCGGTGCCGACCGCGTCCAGCCCGTTCGGCCCGGCAAGGTTCCACGTGGAACGAAGCAGGCTGGCACCGAACTGCTTGCTGAAGTACCCGAGCGGCGTGCCGAACTCGTCGTACACGTCGTGTTCCGCGTGTACATCCAGCCGCTGCCGGGCCTTGAACGTGAACACCGGCCTGGTCTTCGCCTCGTCCGCGTAGAAGATCACTTCTTCCTTGAGCTTCATCCGCTTCTGCTGGGCGAACGCGAGCAGCTGGTTGCTCTCGCTGCCGTCCGGGTTCGCGGCGAAGATCTGGTACCGGTTGACCATCAGGGTGATCTTCTGGCGTACGAAGAAACGCGGCACGTACATGGGAGCGGTCACGCCCTCGGAGTGTGCCAGGCCGGCATGCTATAGCGGTTGGCGGCGGCTCCACGTCCAGGCGTATCCAGGGTCTTCGCAGCTCTGTCCGCCCTCACCGAGCTCCAGCGGGGCGAAGGTGTCCACCATGACCGCCAGCTCGTCGAAGAACTCCGCGCCGATGGACCGCTCGTAGGCGCCGGGCTGCGGGCCGTGCGTGTGCCCGCCGGGGTGCAGGGAGATGGAGCCCTGGCCGATGCCCGAACCCTTGCGCGCCTCGTAGTCCCCGCCGCAGTAGAACATCACCTCGTCCGAGTCCACGTTGGCGTGGTAGTACGGCACCGGGATGGACAGCGGGTGGTAGTCCACCTTGCGCGGCACGAAGTTGCACACCACGAACCCGTTGCCCTCGAACACCTGGTGGGCCGGCGGCGGCTGGTGGATCCGGCCGGTGATCGGCTCGAAGTCGGAGATGTTGAACGTGTACGGGTAGAGGCAGCCGTCCCAACCGACCACGTCGAACGGGTGGTGCGGGTAGACGTACCGGGTGCCGACCAGCTCGCCCCGGGAGGACCGGTGCTTGACCAGCACCTCGACCTCTTCCTCGGCCGGGTCGGCGAGCAGCGGCGCGGCCGGGCCGTGCAGGTCGCGCTCGCAGTACGGGGCGTGCTCGAGCAGCTGGCCGTACTTGGACAGGTACCGGCGCGGCGGCGAGATGTGCGAGTTGGCCTCGATCACGTACAGCCGCAGCGGCTCGGTCTCCGCGTCGGGGACCCACCGGTGGGTGGTAGCGCGGGGCAACAGCACGTAGTCGCCGGTGCGGGCCGTCAGCTGGCCGAACACGGTCTGCACGGTGGCGGCGCCGGACTCCACGTAGGCCAGCTCGTCGCCGATCGCGTTCCGGTACAGCGGCGACGGTTCCCCGGCGGCCACGTAGCTCAGCCGCACGTCGCCGTTGCCCAGGGCCAGCCGTCGGCCGGTCACCGCGTCGACCGCCTTCCAGTCCTGCCCCTGGGTGAGCTCGTGCAGCTTCAGGTGGCGCGGGCGCAGCGGGTGGTTCGGGCTGGTCCGGATGTCGCCGAGCGGCCAGTCCTGGGCGTCCAGCACGGCCGACGGGATGTGCCGGTGGTAGAGCAGCGACGAGTCCGAGGAGAAGCCCTCCTCGCCCATCAGCTCCTCGTAGTAGAGCCCGCCGTCCGGCGTGCGGTGCTGGGTGTGCCGCTTCGGCGGGACCTCACCGAGCTGCCGGTAGTACGCCATCGCTGCCCTCCTTGCTCGATTCCCCCGACTCGCCGGGGCCGACCGGTGCGCCGTGTGTAGCCGGCTCACCGGGGTGCCCGATCGCGCGGCGCAGCGCGGCGCGCAGCTCCGCCTCATCGGTGACCACGGCGGCGATGTGCGCGTCCGGCCGGACCACCCACCACTCTGCGCCGCGCGCGCCCAACACGCCAGGGAGTTCGGCGGACAGCTCGGCCATGCCCACCGCCCGTGCCGGTACCGGCGCCAGCTCCTCGGCGGCGAGTTCGGCAACCCGCACCGCTCCCGGGCCGCCGCCCGGCGCGACCAGTACCAGCAGCCCGTCCCGGCACACCTCCCGCAACCGGCCGCCGGTTTCCAGCGGGAGGTCGGGGATGAGCACGCCGGGGGCGGGTGCCTGGGCGACGCCGCGCGGTGGGCGGACGGGATGGGGCCGCGTCGGGTCCGGAGTGGTCAGCGGCGATTCGGCGTACCAGTACGCCTCGTACAGGCGGCCGGAGTTGACCCGGGCGCGCGCCTCCGCCGAATCCGCGCTGGCCCGGGCCAGCACGTCCCGCCGGTGCGCCGCCTCGGCGGCGGTCTGCGGGACCAGGAAGTCCATGGTCGCGCTGGTCACCGCGACGTTCTCCCGCGCCGCCGCGTGCCGTTCGATGTGGTAGCTCTCCAGCAGCGCCTCCCTCTCCGTGCCGTCCCACCCGGCGAAAGCCAGCTTCCAGGCGGCGTTCTCCGCGTCCGCCACCCCCGAGTTCAGCCCGCGCGCGCCGAAGGGGGCGTACAGATGCGCGGCGTCCCCGGCGAGCAGCACCCGGCCGACGCGCATCCGGTCCACGCACCGGGTGTGGAACCGGTACACCGAGGACCAGGTCACTTCATACGCCGTGTCCCCGACAATTTGTCGAATGCGCTGGTCAAGGGCGCCGGATGCGGTGTCGGCGGCCAGGGCTGAGGCGTCGTAGTCGGGCGGGACCTGCCAGTCGATGCGGTACTCGCCGCCCGGGCAGGGATGGATCAGCACCTGTCGGCCGGGGTTCCACACCGGGTCGAAGTAGAACCGGCGCTCCCGCGCCCAGTCCGGCAGCTCGGCCCGGATGTCGCAGATCAGGAAGCGGTCCTCGAACGAATGCCCTTCGAACGAGACGCCCAGCCCGGCGCGCAGCCCGTCCGCCCGCGCCCCCGCGCAGACCAGCAGGAACGGTGCCCGCAACCGGAACTCCGGGCCGGAGACCCACACCCCGTCGGCGTCCTGGTCGATCTCGGTCACCCGGTGGCCCCAGCGCACGTCGATCAGCGGCGAACCCGCGATCCGCTGGTCCAGCAACTGCTCGGTTCGGGACTGCGAGACGTTCACGAACGGCGGCAGCGGGGACCGGCCGGCGTCGGCCATCCGCACCGAGAACAGCTCCGTGTCCCGGTAGTAGGTGCGCGCCGTGTCCCAGGTGACGCCCTCGGCGGCCACCCGCGCGCCCACCGCCTCCCACACGTCCAGCACGTCCCGCTGCTGGCAGATCGCCTTGGAACCCACCAGATCACGTGAACGGCGCAGGTCCAGCAGGACCGTCGGCACGCCCCAGCGGGCCAGCAGCAGCGCGGCGGTCTGCCCGACCGGCCCGTTGCCGAGCACGATCACCGGGTCGTGCGGCCACGGGTTCACGACTGCAGCTGGTCCCAGACCTCGCGGTCCCGCTCGGCGGTCCAGATCACCGGACGCTCGACGCCGGACAGCTCGTCCCACAGCCGGGAGACGTCGAAGGGCAGGCAGTGCTCGAAGATCGGCCAACGGCCGTAGTCGTCGACCAGCGCGGCGTGCGACGCCTCGAACGCCTCGCGCAGCGTGCCGCCCCGCGCCTGCACCGCGCCCACCTCACGGATCATCACGTTCAGGAACCCTCGGGTCTGGCCGATCGCCGCATCCACCGCCGCGCGCCCCCGGCTGACCGCGCCGCGCCCGCCGACCAGCGCCTCCGCGCCGAGCGCGGCCACGTTGTCCAGCGTGCCGCTCGCCCAGTCGCGGTGGAACGCGTCGCCGGTGTACAGCGCGGCCTGCGCCTCCACCAGGTCGCCGGCGAACAGGATCCGCTGCTCGGGCAGCCAGCCGACCAGGTCGCCCTCGGTGTGCCCCCGGCCCAGGTAGCGCAGCTCCAGGTCACCCCGGTCACCGCCGAGGTCGATGGTCAGCCGGTCGGAGAAGGTGAGCGTCGGCCAGGTCAGGCCGGGTACCGAGTCCGCCGCCTTGGCCAGCCGGGGCATCCGGGCGAACTCGCTCTCCCAGTCCTCCTTGCCCCGCTCGGCGACCAGCTTGCGGGTGTTCTCGTGGGCCACGATCACGTCCGCGTCGAAGGCGGAAGCGCCCAGCACCCGCACGGCGTGGTAGTGGCTGAGCACCAGATAGCGCACCGGTTTGTCGGTGTGCCGGCGCAGAATGTCCAGCCAGTCCCGCGCGGCAACCGGAGTGGCCAATGCCTCGAAGCACACCAGGAAGTCCTCGCCCTCGATGGCGCCCACGTTCGGGTCGCCCTCGGCGGTCAGGGCGTACACCCCGTCCGCGAGCACCTCCAGCGTCTGTTCCTTGACATCCGTGTCCGCCGAGGAGGCGAACGGCTTTGTGCTGGTCATGAGTCCTCCATGGGGTCGGTGTGGCGCCGGTCGGCCTGGCGTTGCAGCCAGAGTTGGCGCGGGCCTCGGAACGACACGTTGGGCGGGAACTCCAGGCGTTGGTCCGGCAGCAGGGCCAGGTTCGGTGCGCGCGTGGTCAGCTCCTCTAGCACCACCCGCACCTCCATCCTGGCCAGCGGTGCGCCCAGGCAGAAGTGGATTCCCTTGCCGAACGCCAGGTGCCGGTTGGCGTCGTCCCGGTAGATGTCGAACCGCCCGGGTTGCGCGATCAGCGCCGCGTCCCGGTTCGCGCCGGCCAACAGCAACAGCAGTCGCGCGCCGGCCGGGATCTCCGTGCCGGCGATGGTGACCGGTCGCGTGGTCACCCGGCGCCAGGCGACCACGCTGGTGTCGTGGCGGAGCACCTCCTCGACCGCGTTCGGGATCAGCTCCGGCTCGGCGCACAGCGCGCGCCACTGCGCGGGGTGTTCCAGCAGGCGGCGGACCGCGTTGCTGGTCAGGTTGGTGGTCGTCTCGTGGCCGGCGAAGCTCAGCCCGTAGATCACACTGGTGATCTCCAGCTGGGACAGCTGATCCGGGTCCTCGCGGTGGATGCGGACCAGGTCGCTGGTGAAGTCGTCCCGAGGGTCGGTCATCCGGCCGGCGACGAACTCGGTGCAGTACTCCCAGTACCGGCGCATGTCGGCGGCGATGCGTTCCTGCTCCTCGGCGGTCGGGCGGCCCCAGGAGAACGCCATGCGGTTGCCGCACCAGCTCTTCAGCAGTTCGGTGTCCGGCTCCGGGAAGCCGATCAACGTGAAGATCATGAACGCCGGCAGTGGGAAGCTCAGCGCGCTGACCAGGTCGAACGGTTCACCGGTGGGAAGCTCGTCGATCATCCGCCGGGCTGCCTCGCGGACCCTCGGCTCCAGCGCGGCCACCCGGCGGGCGGAGAAAGCGCGCATGTTGAACCGGCGGATCCGGGTGTGCGCCGGCGGGTCGGCGTTGGACATGGTCCTGGGCAGTGGGAAGTCCGGGCCGAGGGCGGCCCGGGCGCCGGGGGACAGCGGGAAGACCGGGTCCTGGGCGATGCCGGCGGAGAAGGTCACCGGGTCGCGGAACACCGCGTCGATGTCCGCGTGCCGGGTGAGCACCCACATGTCCAGCGTCGGCGCGCGGAAGACGTCCGGCAGCTCCGCCAGCGTCGGGTACGGATCGGCCAGGTAGGCCTGGTCAAACGGGTCGAAATCGGCATGCGCCGGGCACGCCGGGGCGCTCGCTGAGGACATCGGCAACTCCCTCGTTGGCCGTGTCCACGAGCATGCGCCGGACGCTTTTCGCGGTCAAACCTGGAGTTGTGCGGATCCTCATGAGGAAAACTGTGGAGCCTGCCGCTCCAGGGCCGTGCGAATGCTGTCCGAGATCGGGGTGGTCGGGCGACCGATCAGTTCGCGCAGCTCGCCGGTCGTGGCGGCCAGCTCGCCCCGGGCGATCGCCGCGTCCGCGTCCACCAGCGCGTCGGCGTCCTCGGCCGGCACGCCGGCTTCGATCATGAACCGGCGGAACTCGGCCTCCGGCATGCTGGTGTAGCCGACTCCGCGGCCGGACTGCCTGGTCACCTCGGCGGCGTACTCGGCCAGGCCCCACGCGCGGTCGCCGCTCAGCTCGTAGGCGCGGTTCTCGTGGCCCTCGCCGGTGAGCACCTCGGCGGCGGCCGCCGCGTAGTCGATGCAGGCGGCCGTGGCCACCCGGCCCGGCCCGGCGCTGGCGAACACCCGGCCGTGGGTGAGCGTGGCGGCCAGGTAGCCGGTGTAGTTCTCGTTGTACCAACCGTTGCGCAGCAGCACGTACGGCAGGCCGGAGTCCCGCAACAACAGCTCGGTGGCCCGGTGGTCGCGGCCGATCTCGAAGGTGGCGGTGTCCGCGCCGAGCACGCTGGTGTAGGCCAGCAGCGCCACCCCGGCCGCCCTGGCCTGGGCGATCACGGCGGCATGCTGCGTGGTCCGCACCTCGCCGGCCTGGTCGCTGGAGATGAGCAGCACCCGGTCGCCGGGCGAGAACGCGTCACACAGGGTGCGCGGCCGGTCGTAGTCGGCCATCCGCACCCGGACGCCGAGCCGGGCCAGTGGGGGCGTCTTCGCCGGGTCGCGGGCCACCGCCACGATCCGTTCGGCGGATGCGCGCTTCAGCAGCTCGTCGATCACCAGCCGGCCCAGCTGGCCGGTCGCGCCGGTCACCACGATGTCCATGAAACCGACCATACGAGCGTCTTGCGCAAACGTACAAGGCGTTTGCGCAAGGCGATCGTGCAAGGATGGTCCGATGGGGAATCGGGAGGACCTGGTCGCCGGGGCCAGGCGCTGCCTGCTCGAGCGGGGCTACGCGCGCACCACGGTGCGGGACATCGCCGGTGCGGCCGGGGTGAGCATGGCGGCGATCGGCTACCACTACGGCTCCAAGGAGGCGCTGCTCAACGCGGCGCTGATGGAGACCGTGCGGGAGTGGGGCGACGAGTTGGCCCGCGCGCTTTCGGCGGACCCGGGAGTTCCGGCGGACCGGCGATTCGCGGCGACGTGGACGCGGGTCGTCGAGTCGTTCGAGCGGAACCGTCCGATGTGGGCAGTGGTATACGAAGTGTATGCACAGATCGATCATGCTTCCGAGCTGCGACAGCAGCTCGTGGACGGTATGCGTGAGGGCCGGCTGGGCCTGGCCCAACTGCTGGGCGGCATCGACCCGGCCCGGCAACCCGCCGAGGCGGACACCGTCGGAGCGTTCTACCAGGCGTTGCTCATCGGCGTGATGATGCAGTGGCTGGTCGACCCGGAGAGCGCACCGACCGGTGAGCGGCTGGCCGAGGCGTTACGGCTGGTCTCGGGCTGAGGCGTGTCCTAGCCGGGGTCGCGGAGTGCCCGGTGGCAGTGGTCGGCGAAGGCGCGGGCGCGGCGCGTGGGGCGGGTGGGGCGCGCGGACCGGTCGGTGCTGGGTGACTGCGGCCAGGCGAGAACCACCGCGGTCGGCTCCACCTCGTCGGCCACCGGGCGGGTCACCAGCGGGCGGCCCTCGTAGCTCACCTCCACCAGCGGTCGCTGGATGAGCAGGGAGAAGCCGCGTTCCCGGGCGACCAGCGAGCGGACCGTCTCGAAGTTGACGCTGCGGTGCCGGATCCGGGGTGCCACGCCGGCGGCGGTCAACAACGAGGTGAAGTGGTGCAGGCTGGGCGGGAAGTCGAGCATGATCATGTCGTGTCCGGCCAGCTCGTGGAGGGCGATCGTGGGCCGCCGCGCCAGCGGGTGGGTGGGCGCGAGCAGGACGTGCGGCCGGGTCAGGTACACGGTCTCCCGGGGCACCGCGGCCGGCAGGTCCTGGTCGTAGAGCAGCGCGACCTCGCAGCGCCCGTCGGCCAACATGGCCTGGAGGTCGACCAGCGAGCCCTCCACGAAGTCCAGCTCCACGCCGGGGTGGGCGGCGCTGAAGCTGTCCAGCAGGTGCGGCAGCACGAACGGGCTGATCGTCTGGAAGCAGCCGACCACCAGCCGCCCGCGCAGCGCGTTGCCCAGCTCGCCGGCGTCCGTGCGCAGCTCCTCGGCCAGCCGCAGCAGCGCGCGGGCGGGTCCGATCAGCTCCCGGCCGGCGGCGGTCAGGGTCAGCCCGCGCGCGCGTTGGCGCAGCACCAGCTGCACGCCGAGGAGCCGCTCCAGGTCGGCCAGCCCGAGCGACACCGCCGACTGGGAGACGTGCAGCTCGGCGGACGCGGCGGTGATGCTGCCGGCGTCCGAGGCGGAGACGAAGTAGGACAGCTGGCGCAGGCTCAACTCTTCGATCACGGATGACATGGAACGCGTTGCCCAGGTCTCGGGCGGTAACCGGGTGGCCACGAATCGCTTCCGGTTGCGCGGGTCGCGCCCGCTCGCCACGATCGGGGGAATAACGTGGTGTGCGCTGGCACACATGCCGTGGGGGGCCGGGCGGATGAGTGATCGGGACCGCGTGTCCGACCCCGCGCTCGACGCCGAACTGGCCCGCCGCACCGAACAGGAGGCCCGGATCGCCGCCGCCCTGGTCGAGCTGGACGGCCACCCCGGGCGCGCCCTGCTCACCGCCGGCCCGCTGAGCGGGGAGACCGCGCGCCGGTGGTCGGACGCTTCGCCCCGGTACGACGCGTTGTGGCGGGACTTCGAGCGGCTCCGCGCCGTGCTGACCGAGGCGCGCGAGTTACGTGACCGCCGAGGCCCGAGGGCGATGGTGGATCTGCTGTTCGGCCGGTGCATCGAACCCGACCCGGCGGAACCCGCCGCGCTGCCGGACCGGTTGCGCTCGGCGGGTGCGGCCGTCGAGCGGATCGACCTGCAACACCTGGTCTCCCGGATCGACGAGGCGTTTCACCAGGTCAGCACGATCGTGGTGGAGGTGGACCGGGTACGCGGGGAGTTCCTCGCCGAGTACGCGCCGCTGGTCGAGCGGCTCCGCGCCGCCCGTGCCCTGGCCGACGAGCTGGGCCTCGACCCGGCCGACCCCGCCGTCACCGACGCCGCCGCCCTGGCCGAACGGGCGCACCAGCTGGACGCCTCGGCTTCCGCCGATCCGCTGGGCTCGCCGCACACCGGGCGGCTGGCCGAGCTGGCGCCGGCGCTCGGCACGCTGGAGACCTGGCTGGCCGGGTTGGCGCGGCACCGGGACAACTGGGCGGCGTCGGTCACCGAGGTCACCGAGGGCCTGCGCCGGGCCGACTCGCTGCTGGCCTCGGTCGACGAGGCCCACCGCCGCGGGCGGGAAGTGATCGCCAACCCGCACCTCGCGCCCGTGCCGGACCGGTTGCCCGCGCTGCGCATCGAGCTGGACCGATTGGCCACGGTCAACGGCTGGTCGGCCCGTGCGGATGCCATGGACCGGTTGCGTGCGCGGCTGCGGGCCGCCGCCGAGGAGCTGCGCGAGGCCCTCCGGCTGGCCGAGGAGCTGGTCGACCGCCGGGCCGAGCTGCGCGGCCGCTACGAGGCGTACCGGGCCAAGGCGAGCCGGTTGGGCCGGGGCGAGCAGCCCGAGGTGCTCGAGCTGGACCGGCGGTTGCGCCAACTGCTGTGGTCCCGCCCGTGCGACCTGGCCGCCGCAACCCGTGCGCTGGTCGAGTACCAGCGGCTGGTCACCACGCCGGTCGGTTCCCGGTGAACGCCGACGGCAGCCCGTGCGCGCGGGACGGGTGCGACGGCACGCTGGAGGACGGCTACTGCAACGTCTGCGGTTTCGCGCCGGTCTCGGCGGGGCCGGACGTGGCGGCTGGAGTCACGGGCCGGGACGCGGCGGGTTCGTCCGGCGGATGGTCGTCCGCAACGGGCGGTCCACCGCCCGGCCCGGACGCGGCGGGTTCCTCGGGTCCGGACGGGATGCCGGCGCCCGACTCCGCCAGGTCCGCCGGTGGGACCGCGGCCCAGCGTTCCGGGGCCGGCGGGGAGGCGACCTCGGGTTCCGGCCCGGCCTCGGCCCGGCCACACGGTCCCGACGGCACGCCGGCCTCCCGCTCGGGGGCGGCCACCCGTTCCGGTCCGGAAGCCACGCAGCGTTCGGGCGCGACGCAGCGTTCGGGTCCCGATGCGACGCAGCATTCGGATGCGACGCAGCGTTCCGGTCCGGATGCGACGCAGCGTTCGGATGCGACGCAGCGTTCGGATGCCACGCAGCGGTCCGGTTCCGACGCAACGCAGCGGTCGGGCGCGGACTCAACGCAGCGGTCGGAGGGATCGGTGGGTTCCCGGCCGTCGCGGCGGACCGGGTCCGGCCGGTCCACCTCCGGGCGGTCGCGGTTGGGCGGCGGGCTGGTCGAGGTGCCCCCGGTGCCCCGGCCCGACCCGGCGACGGCCGTGCTGGCGGATCCCCAGGTGGCGGAGCACAAGAGGTTCTGCGGGCGGTGTGACAAGCCGGTCGGGCGTGGCCGCGAGGGCTCTCCCGGGCGGGTGGAGGGGTTCTGCCCGCACTGCGGCGCGGCGTACTCGTTCCGGCCGAAACTGAAGCCGGGCGACCTGGTCGAGGAGCAGTACGACGTGCGCGGCTGCCTCGCGCACGGCGGGCTGGGGTGGATCTACCTGGCGCTGGACCGGAAGGTGGACAACCGGCCGGTGGTGCTCAAGGGCCTGCTCAACTCCGGGGACGCGGCCGCGATGGCCGCCGCGTACGCGGAGCGGCGGTTCCTGTCCGAGGTGAACCACCCGAACATCGTCACGATCCACAACTTCGCCTGGCACCCGGACGAGCACGGCACGCCGGTCGGCTACATCGTGATGGAGTACGTCGGCGGGTTGTCGCTCAAGGAGTTGATGGAGGCGCGCCGCGACCCGGACGGCCGGCTGGTCCCGCTGCCGTTGCCGCAGGCCATCGCCTACCTGCTCGAGGTGCTGCCGGCGCTGGCCTACCTGCACGAGCAGGGACTGGCCTACTGCGACTTCAAGCCGGACAACGTGATCCAGTACGAGCGGCGGCTGAAGCTGATCGACCTGGGTGCGGTGATCCAGATGGACGACCTGGTCAGCGCGGTCTACGGCACCAACGGCTACCAGGCGCCGGAGATCGCCACGGTCGGCCCTTCGGCCAGCTCCGACCTGTACACCGTGGGGCGCACGCTGGCGGTGCTCGGGCTGGGCATCCCGCCGACCACCGGGGGCCGGTCGACGCCGTTGCCCGAGCCGTCCGAGCACCCGGTGCTGGCCCGGTACGACTCGCTGCACCGGCTGTTGCGGCGGGTCACCGACGCCGACCAGGCAAGCCGGTTCGGCTCCGCCGACGAGATGGCCGACCAGCTCACCGGGGTGCTGCGTGAGGTGCTGGCGGCGGAGACCGGGCGGCCGCATCCGGCCGCGTCCGCGCTGTTCGGCCCGCCGCTCGGCGTGTTCGGCGCGGATCTGCTGAACGCCGAGTCGCTGGCCGGCCTGTACCCAGATCCCCGACACACCGGGCACGAATCCCCGACTCACCGTGCTCGGAGGCCCGACTCATCGGGCACGAATCCCCGACTCGCCGTACCTGAATCCCCGACTCGCCGTGCCCAGATCCCCGACTCGCGGGGAGGGGTGGGGCGGCCGGATCCGGGGCGGGTGGCGGAGGTGCTGCCGGTGCCGGTGGAGGAGGCGGCGGAGGACGAGTGGGGGGTGGACTGGCGGCGGGGGGTGGCGGCGCTCGCCCGGGGGGATGTTGGGGCGGCGGTGGGTGCGTTCGACGCGGTGTACGGTGCGCTGCCCGGTGAGTGGGCGCCCCGGTTGGCGCTCGCGGCGGCGGCCGAGTGCCTGGGTACGGCGGAGGGGGACGAGCTGGCGCGACGGGGGTACCGGCCCGTGGCGGACACCGACCCGAGCCTGGTCGACGCGTCGTTCGGGCTGGCCCGGGCCCGGCTGCGGGTGGGTGACCGGGCCGGCGCGGTGGCCGCGTTGGACGCCGTGCCGAACAGTTCCGGGGAGTACCCGGGCGCACGGCTGGCCTCGGTGCGCATCGGGCTGCTGGAGCCGGACCTCGGCCCGGACGGGCTGGCCGAGCTGGCCGGCCGGCTGACCGGGCTGACGCTGGATCCGGTGGTACGACGGGAGATCCACGCCGAGTTGTTGGAACGGGCGGTACGGGTCGCCGGGCAGCCGTCGACGGCGCCCGAGCTGCTCGGGCATCCGTGGCGGGAGCGCGAACTGCGCTTCGCGCTGGAGGACTGCCTGCGCGCGGCCGCGCGGCTGGCCCCGGACCGGGCGAGACGGGTCGAGCTGGTGGACCGGGCGAACGAGGTCCGCCCGCGCACCTGGCTCTAGTGGATGCTTTGGTGAAGACGGATCGATTGGGAAACGAGTTGGTGAACGCAGTGGACGACACGGAGGCGACGGCGACGTCGCTGACCTGCGGCGAATGCGCGCAGCCGGTAGTCGTCGGGGACCGGTTCTGCGAGGCCTGCGGTGCGGAGGTCGGGGTACGGCAGGGGGAGACCGAACCCGGTCTCCCGGTCTGCCCCGGTGGCGACCGCATCGCCGGGGAGGAGGAGTTCTGCCCGCACTGCGGGCTGCGCACACGCACCGCACTGGACCGGGTGGAGATCGACCTCGGCCCGCTGGCCGGGGTCAGCGACCGGGGCCATGCGCACGCGTTCAACGAGGACGCGATGGCCCTGGGCAGCCGGCAAGGCCTGGGCCGGATGGCCGCGGTGAGCGACGGTGTGTCCAGCAGCCGCACCTCCGAGTGCGCCGCCAGGGCCGCCGCATCCACCGCGTTGGAGGTGCTGCTCGCGGCGGGCGACAAGGCCGGCGGTGACTCCGTCGGGCGCGAAACTGGGCGCCCGACAGATGCCGGCTCCGTCGGGCGCCAAAGTTTGCGGGCGGCGATGCAGGCGGCCATCGAGGCGGTGGCCGCCGAGGGCAGCGGCGAGTTCGACGACCCGGCGTGCACCCTGGTTGCCGCCTTCGTCGGCGAGTGCGGGGAGATCGACATCGGCTGGGTCGGGGACAGCCGGGCCTACTGGCTGGCCGAGACCGGCTCCCGGCGGTTGACCAGGGACCACTCCTGGGCGGCCGAGCTGCTCGACCCGGACGTGGACGAGGCCACCCTGCTCGCCGACCGGCGCGCGCACGTGCTCACCCGGTGGTTGGGCCCGATCGACGAGGCGCCGCCGGAACCGGGGTTCGTGGAGTTCCACCCGGACGGCCCCGGGGTGCTGCTGCTGTGCACCGACGGGCTGTGGAACTACCTGCCGGAACCGGTCGAGCTGGCCGAGCTGGCGCTGGCCCCCGGCACGCCGGCCGAGCGGGCCGCCGCCCTCACCCGGTACGCGCTGGACGCCGGCGGCCGGGACAACATCACCGTGGTGCTGCTCCCGATCTCCCCGGAGGCCGAGTCGTGACGGAGCGGGAGTCGCCGTTCACCGTCACCGTGGACCTCAACCCGTACCTGGCCGAGGGCGCCACCGACGTGGACGCGATCGTCACGGTCACCGCCACCGACGCACTCGCCGCGCCCGACCCGGACGCGGTGGAGGTGCTGATCATCGACTGCTCGGCCTCGATGACCGGCGAGAAGCTCGAGGCGGCCCGCCACGCCTGCGCCGCCGCGATCGCCGAGCTGCGCGACGGCGTGCACTTCGCCGTGGTCGAGGGCACGCACACCGCGATCCAGGTGTTCCCGGCCGGCGGTGGCACCGTGGCCGCCGATGACACCAGCCGCGCCGCCGCCGGCATGGCGATCGGGCAGCTGGTCGCGCACGGCGGCACCGCGATCGGTTCCTGGCTGCGGCTGGCCGCCCAGCTGGTCGACCGGCATCCCGGCGCGATCAAACACGCCATCCTGCTCACCGACGGGCACAACCAGCACGAGGACGAACCCACCTTCCGCGCGGCGCTCGACGCCTGCCGGGACCGGTTCGGCTGCGACTGCCGGGGGGTCGGCACCGACTGGCGGGTGGCCGAGCTGCGCATGGTGACCAACGCCCTGCTGGGCAGCGTGGACATCGTGGCCGACCCCGACGACCTGGCCGCCGACTTCCGCGCGCTGATGGACGCGGCGATGGCCAAGGCGGTGCCCGAGGTCGCGCTGCGGCTGTGGACGCCGAAGGACGCCGCGGTGCGGTTCGTCAAGCAGGTCTCGCCGAGCATCGCCGACCTCACCGACCGGCGCACCGACCTGGACCCGCTGCGCGGCGAGTACCCGCTCGGGGCCTGGGGGGCGGAGAGCCGGGACTACCACGTCGGCGTGCGGGTGCCGGCCGGCGCCGTCGGTGAGGAGCGGCTGGCCGCGCGGTTCACGCTGGTCACCGGGCCTTCGGGGGAGACGCTGGGGTCGGGGCGGGCGGTGGTGAGCTGGACCGCCGACTCCACGTTGTCCACCCGGCTCAACCCGGCGGTGGCCGGGTACACCGGGCAGGCCGAGCTGGCCGAGGCGATCCAGGAGGGGCTGGCCGCGCGCAAGGCCGGCGACGAGCGCACCGCCACCGCGCGCCTGGGCCGGGCGGTCGCGCTGGCCGACGCGGCGGGCAACACGGAGACGGCCCGGCTGCTGGCCAAGGTGGTCGACGTGCTGGACGCGCCGACCGGCACGGTCCGGCTGCGCAAGGCGGTCGCCGCGGCGGACGAGATGACCCTGGACACCCGGTCCACCCGGACCGTCCGGGTCCGTGCCCGCCCGGAGGAGCCCGAGTGATCCGCCCGGAGGAGCCCGAGTGACCTGCCCGGACGGCCATACGTCGGCCAGCGAGGACTACTGCGACGTCTGCGGCGCGGCGATGTCCGGTCCGGACCCGGCCGCCGTCTCCCCCGTTCCCGCCGGGACGTGCGCGAACTGCGGCGCGCCGCTGGCCGGCCGGTTCTGCGAGGTCTGCGGGCACGACGCCACCGCGCCCGTCCCCGACCCGGCCGCACCGGACGCCGGGCCTTCCCCGACCCGGCTGGCTGCCGGGGCTTCCCCGGACCGGCCGGACGGGGCGCTGGTCGCGGTGGTCCGCGCCGACCGCGCCTGGTACGACGCCGTGCGGGAGCGTGGCGGCCCGGACGCGGGCGAGGTCGGTTTTCCGCCGTACTGCCCGGAACGGCGGTTCGCGCTGGTCGGTGACCGGTTGGCGATCGGCCGGCGCAGCCGCGGCCGGGGCACCCGGCCGGACATCGACCTGTCCGGCCCGCCGCTGGACCCGGGCATCTCCGCCCAGCAGGCGATGCTGCTCGGCGACCCGGACGGCGGCTGGCGGGTGGTCGACCTGGACTCCACCAACGGAACGGTGGTCGCCCGCGGCGGCTCGGCCGAGTTCGGCGAGCCCATCCCACCCGGCGAGCCGGTGGAGCTGGCCGGCGGCGACCGCATCCACCTCGGCGCCTGGACGACCATCACGCTCACACGCGCCACATCAGCCACTTAGCGTGTTGTCTGGGTCACATTCGAGGCGCATCATCGTGGTATGTCCAGCACCGGCGTGCACCGAGCGTCGCGGACCCGCGCGGCGCGGCCCGAGGCCAGCCACTCCGCGCTCAAGATGGGCGTGGTGCTGGTCATCTTCGTAGTGGTCGCCCTGGGCGGCTGGCTGGCCGCGATGATCTGGCAGGCGGCGAACGGGCCGGCCCCGGTGGCGCGGGGATCGGTGATCGTGCTGGCCGACGGGCAGGGCGTCGACCTGGACGTCTCCATGCCCGGTGCGATCGGTCCCGGCCCGAACGACCCGAGCGGTTCCGGCACCGCCGACCTGGCGACACGGTCGCGCGCCACCGCGTTGGTGCTGAGTGCCGGCGCGCGGGCGGTCCGGCTGCCGGACGCCGCCACCGGCAGCGGGGAGGAGACCCCCGATCCGTGCACCGCGCTGGCCGACTCGGCCTGGCCGCCGCCCGGGGCCGGTGTGTCCGGCCTGGACCGGATGGAGCGGGGCCAGCGCATCTGTGTGCGCACCAACGCCGGCAACCTGTCCCTGGTGACCATCGACCGGCCGTCCGACCCCAACTCCGGGGCGGTCGACCTGCACTACCTGACCTGGTCGGGTTACTAGAGTCGCCCTTCCGGTGGCATCCGGTCACTCTATGATTGGCGCCCACCATCGACACTGTGGAGCGCCTCGCTTGGTCAAGACGCCGTTTCAGTTCAACGACGAGCCGATGCCGGACCTCGCCGCGAAGCTTCGCTTCGACATTCCGCACTCGGCGCGCATCTACGACTACTGGCTAGGCGGCAAGAACAACTACCCGGTGGACCGGGCGGCCGGCGAGGCGGTGCGCGAGGCGTACCCGGAGGTGGTCCGGGCGGCCACCCAGGGGCGGCAGTTCCTCATCCGCACCGTCCGCCACGTGACCCGCGAGTGCGGCATCCGGCAGTACCTCGACATCGGCACCGGGCTGCCCACCATGCAGAACACCCACGAGGTGGCCCAGGCGATCGCCCCGGAGACCCGGATCGTCTACGTGGACAACGACCCGCTGGTGCTGGTGCACGCCCGCGCGCTGCTCACCAACACCACGCCGGAAGGCGTCACCACCTACGCCGACGCGGACATCCACAACCCGGACCTGATCCTGGCCGACGCGCGAAACGTGCTGAACTTCAACGAGCCGATCGGCGTCATCATCATGAACGTGCTCGGCTACGTCACCGACTTCGACAAGGCCAAGGCCATCGTGGCCCGGATCATGGATGCCGTGCCATCGGGCAGCTACCTGCTGCTGCGCGACGCCACCGACACCAGCGACCAGATCCGCGAGGCGGTGCGCCGCTACGCCGCCGCCGGCACCACGCCTTACTCGCTGCGCAAGGTGGACGAGGTACGCGAGTTCTTCGACGGGTTGGAGCTGGTCGAGCCCGGCCTGGTCACCATCACCCAGTGGCGCCCGGACGAGCAGCACATCGGCGCCCCGCCCGCCCCCATCGACGGCTACGGCGGCGTCGCCCGCAAGCCCTAGCGCCGAATGCGCTGGCCGAGCACGCGCCCAGTTAGGCGCGTGCGGGAGATTCAGCGCCGAGCTAGCCGGTACGGGCCAGCAGCGCCCGCATCACACCCTCCGCCGCCACATGCGCCTTCCGGCACATCAACTCATGCGAAGCCCCCGGCAACTTCCCGTATTCGCTGGTCAACCCGGCCCAGATGCCCTGGCCGGCGGCAACGTCAACCCGGACCATGCACGCTTCGTCCGGATCGAAGCCGCCCGATTCGCTGTCCAGAGCGGGGAATCCCGCAACAGTGGTCACTTCCGCGCCCTCCTCTGCGATGTAGTCCGTGACTGGTCTGTCCGGTACGACCCAGACCTCGAGGGTCAGGATTGGGCGCGCGGAAGTGTCCGACCATTCGCATGAGGATGCTGAGGTCTGCACCGTGTTGGGCTTGCGTCGGCGTTGTTCGGTCCCAACCCCGAGCTCGGCAAGGAGACCGCTGGTGACCAGCGTGCATGGGTCGATCCCGTCCACCCGTACCTCCCGGGGTCGGGAGGGAAAGGCAACGGAGGGCGGCCGAGCCACTGACGGGGTGGGCGATGGCGGTACTGGCTCGGTTGAGCACGCGGTGATCCCGCTGAGCAGCAGAGTTAGCGCGGCAATCGTGGTAAGGCGAATTCTCACAACCGCTGCTCCTGGGCCGGTTGATTAAACGAGGCTCTGATCTGACCCTCGGTGTAACCGTAGTTGCGGGCGATCTTCTCCAACGACCTGCCGGCGGCCTCGAGTTGCTCGCCGTAGTCCCGAGCCTGCCGCAGTTCGTGGTCGATCCGGCGATTGAATGCTCTTGCGGCGTCGATCGAAAGCGGGTCCCCACCGCAGAGGCCGACGTAGCTTCTGTCGGACTGGAGACTTCGAAGGAACTCGCGGATTCGAGCGGCTTCGTCTAGGAACACTTTGCGGACCTTGAGGATGTTGTCCGGGTTGACCTGTAGGCGGACGTTGTTGATGGCCGCCTGGACGCGTTCCGGCCGGGCGCCGTCCCCGATCAGCTCCATAGCTGGTCACGGTAGCGCCCGGCCAGAACACAAATGCCCTAAACGACAGAATCTAGAGCACCCGGCGAATGAGGGATCCGGCTCGCGGCGCTGTCCTCACCCACCCCGGCGGCTTTGCCGCCGTGCCGTCCCCCCGGGGCGGCGCCTCGCTCGCCGCTCCCTGATCGAATCCCTCACTCGCCGGGTGCTCAGCGGCGCCAGAAGAGCAGCAGCTGGGGCAGCCGGTCCAGGTCGAACCACGGCACGAAGGAGATGCCGGACAGCTGGTAGCGGAACCGGATGCCCATGATGACCTTGATGCCCCAGTGCATGCCGAACGTGTTCACCGCCCAGATCCGGCCCAGCCGGCGGTTCAGCAGGCCCAGCGGGGCGAGCAGCTCCAGGGCCAGCGAGCCGACCGCGAACGCGGTGAACAGGCCGCGGTACGGGTAGAGCTTGTAGGCGGTCGGCTCGGCCCGCGAGCCGTAGACCTCCTTGCGGATGCCGTCCATGGCCACCTGGCGGCGCAGCCCGTCGCCCTTGGCCCAGCCCCAACCGCTCGGCCCGACCACCTTGGCGATGCCGGCGAGCAGGTAGGTGAGGGTGGAGGCGGCGTTCATCAGCTGCAGCGGCCAGCCGTAGCGGGGGTGTGGCTCCGGCCTGGCCCGGCCGGCCAGCGAGTCCAGGGATACCGCGTCGGCGGACCGCGCGGCGCCCAGTACCAGGGTGTGCAGGACCAGCGTGTTGTCGCTGTGGAAGATCATTGACCAGGAGTTGCGGTAGGACAGCGTCCACAGCAGCAGCGCCGCGTGAGCCTTGCCGACCACCCGGTGCCCGCTACCCAGCGTGAACAGCGCGGTGCTGACCATGGTGGCGTCGTTGAGGCGGTCGGCGATGTTCGGCGGGATCGGCTTGGTCAGCACCCGGCACGGTCCGACCGGCTTGAACAGGGCCGGGTCGGTGCGGTTCACGCGGCGGAACATGTTCCGCCGCTTATTCAGGTAGTACAGCGTGTACCCGCCGATGATCGCGCGGACCAGGCCGAGGCGGGCCGCGGGCGTGGCCGCCCCGAGGACTTCCCGCGCGGAGATCTTCACTTGGCCACTCCGTTCCGCGTTGACACCCGGCTCACCACTGCCTGGCGCTTGCCGCCGTTCGCGGCGGCGGGCGGGACGATACCGTCGGGCGCGGGCGTCGGGCGAAGTACCTCGGCCTCCGCCAGCACCTCTTCCGACTCGGCCTTCATCTCCCGGTTGAGCATGCATTCGTCCAGGTCGAACACGCCCTGGATGATCTGCACCCGCTCCGCGTCGGGGAACCGCTCGTCGGCGGCCACCCGGGCCGCGACCACCTTGACGAACTCGCCGACCTGGCCGCCGTCGATCACTCGCTTCAGCTGCCGGCGCACCTGGTTGAGCCCGCCGCTGCCGAGCAGCTTGCTGGGGATGTAGTAGCGGGATCCGTCGGCCCGGATGCCGACGGTGAAACGCACCGGGTGGGCGCGCGGGCGCTTGTCGCTGAACATCGGGTAGTAGGACAGCGGGAAGCCGTCCTTGCGATCATCTTTCGGCCGCCAGTTCTGCCAGACTGGATACATGATCGCGCTCAGCATGCCGATCGCCAACGCCGCCGCCACGCCACGTTCGCGTGGCTCCCATTCGTACCCGCTCACTCCACACCTACCATGGATGCTTTAACGGCTGACTAGTTCTCAGGGTTGGTTGGCTCGACCAAGGGTCACCCGATCGGGCCTTTTGAGTGACTGTTCGAACACTCAGCGCAGTCGGTTACAGTCCAGTTTTAGTCTATGAATGAGCTGTGGACACGGCCGCGGCGGGTCGTGCACACCAGGTCCAATGCCGGTGGTTCGGGAGGTATTTCGTGATTACCGTGTCGGCCTACCTCCCCGAGGGCCGGCCTACGCCGGGCCGGGTCGCACAGGTGCCGCTGGTGCTGGTCTCCAGGGGTCCGGCGGAACTCGTCACGGCGGAGGTGACGGTCCGTGACGAACGGGGCGTCAACCTGCTCGACCCGGCTGATACCGGCGACATCCTGGTCGATCCGTCCGCTGGCGGCGGGCCGCTCGGTGACACCGACAGCGACCGGCAGGCGCGCATCTTCGGCCTCACCAACACGGCCTACAACGCGCAGCGGGCGCTGCGCCGGGCCGCCGAGCTGCTCGGCCACCCGCTGCCGCACCTGCTGATCCGGGTCGGCCTGCACGAGTCGCCCCGGCGCTGGGGCGGCGGGCACTACCGCGTCAAGGCGCGCACCTACGACCCGCCGGAGACCGGGCACGCGCTGGCCAGCGGGGAGATCCACCTGGGCGGCGGGGGCAGCTACATCCCCGCGCCGGGCGGCGTGCCCTACTTCAACGCCCCCTCGCACAACCTGGCGATCATCTACCACGAGACCGGTCACCACGTCTGCCGGCACACGGCCGACTTCCGGCTGAACCGGCTGCGCCCGGCCGACGAGCAGACCAACAAGAAGATCGCGCTGGACGAGGGCAGCTGCGACTACCTCACCGCGATCCTGCTGGACTCGCCGGACATCTACGGCTGGCACCGCTCGTCGGTTCCGGAGTGGGACCGCCGGCGCCGCTCGCTGCACGCCGGCTGGAGCATGGCCAGCTTCCAGGGCGGCATGTCCGACCCGCACGCCGACGGCACGGTGTGGGGCTCGGCCTGCTGGACCGCCCGGCAGCGGGTGATCGAGGCCGGGTACGACCGGGAGCGGTTCGACCGGATGGTGCTGCGCGGCCTGGAGCTGTCCTACACGCTGGCCCAGCGGGACGAGCCGGGCATGTCGAAGCAGGCGCTGAAGCTGCGCCGGTACGTGTCCCGCCTGCTCGAGGCCATGCTGCGGGCCGACCCGGAGCTGACCGGTCCGGTGCTGGCCGGAATGGCCGAGCACGGCATCCGTCCCGGTGAGAGCAACGTGGCCCTGCGCGACGCCGACTTCGCCGCGCGGCGCGACGCCCTGATGGCCAGCTCTTAGTTACTCGCCGGCCTCCTGAGGTCTTCCCAAACCCGCCCCGAGCGAGGTACGAAGGAAGACTAACGATCGGGGGCGGCGATGACGGCGCACGACGTAGTTGTTCGGGGCGGCACGGTCGTCGACGGAAACGGCGGCCCGCCGTACACCGCCGACGTGGCCATCGACGGGGCGACGGTCGTCGAGGTGGGCCGGGTGTCCGGGCGCGGCCGGCGGGAGATCGACGCCGACGGCGCGGTGGTCGCCCCCGGGTTCGTGGACATCCACACCCACTACGACGGCCAGGCCACCTGGGAGTCGCGGCTGCAGCCGTCGTCCTGGCACGGCGTGACCACGGTGCTGATGGGCAACTGCGGGGTGGGCTTCGCGCCGGCCAAACCCGAGCACCACGACCGGCTGATCGAGCTGATGGAGGGCGTCGAGGACATCCCCGGCATCGCCCTGCACGAGGGCCTGCCGTGGAACTGGCTGAGCTTCGCCGAGTACCTGGACGTGCTGGACACCCGGCATTACGACGTCGACCTGGGCACCCAGGTGCCGCACGCCGCGCTGCGGGTGCACGCGATGGGCCGGCGGGCGGCGGCGCGCGCCGAGGCCACCGCCGAAGAGGTCGCCCTGATGGCCAAGCTGGCCGCCGAAGCCGTGCGCGCCGGCGCGCTCGGCTTCTCCACCTCGCGCACCCTCAACCACCGCAGCATCGACGGCGAGCTGACCCCGTCCTACGACGTGGCCGCCGACGAGCTGGTGGCCATCGCCAAGGCCGTCGGGGAGACCGGCACCGGGGTGTTGCAGCTGGTCACCGACTTCCCGGACATCGACGTCGAGCTGGACATGCTGCGCCGGATGGTGGCCGAGTCCGGCCGCCCGCTGTCCGTCTCGCTGGCCCAGCTGCCGCACGACCTGGGCGCGCACCGGCGGATCCTCGACCTGCTCGAGGGCGCCTGCAACGAAGGCCTGCCGATGCGCGCGCAAGTGGCGGCCCGGTCCATCGGGCTGATCCTGGGCCTGGCGAACACGCTCAACCCGTTCATGACCAACCCGGTCTACCAGCGGCTCGCCCGGTCGGCGGGTCAGCCGGAGGAGATCGCCGCCGCCATGCGCGAGCCGGCCACCCGCGCGGAGATGCTCGCCGCGCAGACCACCGACGTGGACTCCGGCCGCCTCGGCGGCGGGGCGATCCACCTGTACCCGCTGATGTACGAGCTGACCGACCCGCCGAACTACGAACCCGCCCCGTCGGAGACGCTGGCCGCCCGGGCCGCCGAGGCCGGGGTCGAACCGGTCGAGCTGGCCTACGACATCCTGGCCGGCGGCGGCCTGCTCTACCTGACCGCGCTGAACTACCGCGAGGGAAACCTGGACGCGGTGCACGAGATGCTGTCGCACCCCTGCGCCCTGCCCGGCCTCTCCGACGGCGGCGCGCACGTGGGCACGATCTGCGACGCCAGCTTCCCCACGACCCTGATCCAGCACTGGACCCGGGACCGTTCCGGCGCCCGGCTCCCGCTGGAGTTCGTGGTGCAGCGGCAGGCCCGGGACACCGCGCGCTGGGTCGGCCTGCACGACCGGGGCGTGCTGGCCCCCGGCTACCGCGCCGACCTGAACGTGATCGACGTGGTCGGCATGCGGCTGCGCCGCCCCGAGGTGCACGCCGACCTGCCCGCCGGCGGCCGCCGCATGCTGCAACGCGTCGAGGGTTACCGCCACACCCTGGTCGCGGGCGAGGAAACCTACACCAACGGCGAGCCCACCGAAGCCCTCCCCGGCCGCCTACTCCGAGGCCCCCGCCCCACCCCCTGATTCAGTCACTTCAGCACGCTGGTTCAGTCGGTTCAGCAGGGTGGTTCGGTCACTTCAGCAGGGCCGAGGCGAGGCGCGCCCAGTCCTGGGTGGGCAGGGCGATCATGCCGCGCTCGCTGCCGTCCAGGGCCTGGATGGTGACGTGGTCGGCGCCGGCGTCCCGGTGCTCGGCGACCCGCGCGGCGATGGTCTCCTCGGTGCCCCAGGCGACCAGGGCATCGACCAGGCGATCACTGCCGGGCGCGGCCACGTCCTCCTGGGTGAAGCCGTAGCGGAGCCAGTTGTTCACGTAGTTGGGCAGGCCGAAGTACAGCCGCAGGGCTTCCCGGGCGATCTCCCGGGCCCGCGTCGGGTCGGTCTCCAGGATCACCTTCTGCTCGGGCGCGAGCAGCTTGTCCGGGCCGAGCGCGGCGCGCGCATTCGCGGTGTGTTCGGGCGTGACCAGGTACGGGTGGGCGCCGGCGGCGCGGTCCCGGGACAGCTCCAGCATCTTCGGGCCGAGCGCGGCCAGCACCCGGTGCTCGACCGGCACGGGCGGGTCGGCGGCGTCCAGCTGCTCCAGGTACTCGCGCATCTTGGCCAGCGGCTTGCGGTACTCGCCGGGATGGGTGCCGTCGATGATCAGCGCGTGGCTGACCCCGATGCCGAGCAGCAGCCGGCCGTCGTGCTTGGCCGACAGCTCCGCGTACCGGGCGCCCACCACGGCCGGCTCGTGCATCCACAGGTTCAGGATTCCGGTGGCCACGGTGATGGTGCTGGTCGCGGCGAGCAGCGCGGCCAGCCGGGGGAACAGGTCCTCGCCGCCGGGGTCGGGGACCCAGACGGCGCTGTAGCCCAGCCGCTCCGCCTCGGCGGCGGCCGCGCACGCCTCGTCCTCCGGGCCGAACCGCAGCCCGCCGCTCCAGATGCCCGTCCCAGTCAAGATCGCAGTCATAAAGTTAGCGTCTACTCTCATCCCGGGGTGCCGGCAACCGGACGAGTCGGTCGGTCCGTCGAGGAGGCCTGAGTGAAACGTTTGGTGGCCGGCGTGCTTCTGGCCCTCGCCCTGGTCGCCTGTCAGACACAACCTCCCGACCAGGCCGCCACCGGGCCCGTCCTCACCGGGCCGCTCACCGTCGCCAGCCAGGGCAGCTTCTTCCTGGGTGGCCAGGACGTCCGGTCGGACACGCTGTCCAACTCGGCCCGTTACGAGCCGTCGGGGACGATCACCAACGACCAGGTCTACGTGCACTACCAAACCCCGGTGGATGCCAAACCCGCGTCGATCGCGCTGATCCACGGTTGTTGTCTGACCGGCAAGACCTGGGAAACCACGCCCGACGGCCGCATGGGCTGGGACGAGTACTTCGTGCGCAGTGGTTACCCGACCTACGTCGTCGACCAGGCCTCGCGCGGCCGTTCCGCCGCCACGCCTACGGCGATCAACGCGGCCAAGGTGGGCAAGTCCCCGCCGGACCAGCTCCCGACCCTGTTCGCCATCGGCCGGGAGAACGCCTGGGTCAACTTCCGCTTCGGCGAACGCTATGGGGAGGTCTTCCCCGGCATGCAGTTCCCGGTGGAGGCGCAGGCGGAGTTCTGGAAGCAGATGGTGCCGGACTGGCTGGAGTCGCTCCCGACCCCGAACCCGACCGTTCCGGCATTGTCGGAGCTGTCGAAGCGCCTGAACAACACGGTCCTGGTGAGCCACTCGCAATCGGGCATCTACCCGTTCCAGACGGTCTCCCTCGACCCGGCGGGGGTGGCCGCGATCGTCTCCATCGAGCCGGGCCGCTGCCCGGCCCCGACCGAGGACGTCCGGCCCTACGTGAAGCTGCCGGTGCTGGTGCTGTTCGGGGACTACATCGAACGGTCGCCGCGCTGGTCACCGCGCCTGCAGGGCTGCCGGGAGTTCGTGGATGCGACGAACAAGGCCGGGGGGCGGGCCGAGGTCGTGCTGCTGCCCGACGTCGGTTTCCACGGCAACTCGCACATGCTGATGCAGGACCGCAACAGCCTGGAGGTGGCCGGCTGGTTGCGGCAGTGGATCGAGAAGCACGTGGAGTGAGCTCCCAAACGAAGAACGCCGGTCACCCGTGATCAAGGTGACCGGCGTTTTGCCTGTTCAGGCTATGGCGGTGGCGGTGGGATTTGAACCCACGGAGGCTTGCACCTCACACGCTTTCGAGGCGTGCTCCTTCGGCCGCTCGGACACGCCACCGCTACGAACTGTACCTCAGGGGCTCTGGCGACCGCGGGTTAGCCCTTCAGTTCGGGGAACTGGTCCTCGCGGAACTCTTCGGGGCGCTGACCGGCGTCTTCCTGGCCCCGGAGCTGGACGCGGCGGATCTTGCCGGAGATCGTTTTGGGCAGCTCGGCGAACTCCAGGCGGCGGATCCGCTTGTACGGGGCCAGGTTCTCCCGGGCGTAGCGCAGGATGGACAACGCGGTGTCCCGGTTGGGCTCGTGGCCGGCGGTGAGCACGATGTACGCCTTCGGCACGGCCAGCCGGATCTCGTCCGGCGCCGGCACCACGGCGGCCTCGGCCACCGCCTCGTGCTCGATCAGCACGCTCTCCAGCTCGAACGGGCTGATCCGGTAGTCGGAGGCCTTGAACACGTCGTCGGCGCGGCCCACGTAGGTGATGTAGCCGTCGGCGTCCCGGGAGGCCACGTCGCCGGTGTGGTAGTGGCCGCCGGCCATCGCCTCGGCGTTGCGGTCGGCGTCGTCCCGGTAGCCGACCATCAGGCCCAGCGGGCGCTCGGCCAGGTCCAGGCAGATCTCGCCCTCGTCGGCCGGCTGGCCCGACGCCACGTCGATCAGGGCGACCTTGAACCCGGGGATGGGCCGCCCCATCGATCCTGGCTTGACCGTCTGACCAGGCGTGTTGCCCACCTGCACGGTGGTTTCGGTCTGCCCGAAGCCGTCCCGGATGCGCACCCCCCAGGCCTTCTCCACCTGCTCGATGACCTCGGGGTTCAACGGCTCGCCGGCGCCCACCACCTTCGCCGGCGGCGTGGACAGGCCGGAGAGGTCGGCCTGGATGAGCATGCGCCATACGGTCGGCGGGGCGCAGAAGCTGTTCACCCCGCAGCGGCCCATCACGCCGAGCAGCGCCGCCGCGTCGAACCGGGCGTAGTTGTAGATCAGCACGCAGGCGCCCGCGTTCCACGGCGCGTAGACGTTCGACCAGGCGTGCTTGGCCCAGCCGGGCGAGGAGATGTTCAGGTGGATGTCGCCGGGCTCCAGGCCGATCCAGTACATCGTGGACAGGTGGCCGACCGGGTAGGACACGTGCGTGTGCTCCACCAGCTTGGGCTTCGCCGTGGTGCCCGAGGTGAAGTAGAGCAGCAGGGTGTCGGAGGCCCGGGTGACCCCGTCCGGGGCGAACACCGACGGCTCGGCGGCGGAGTTCGCGTAGTCCAGCCAGCCTTCCGGCGTCGGCCCGCCGACGGCGATGCGGGTGTACCCGCCGGGCACGGCCGACCACTTGTCGGTCTCGGCGGCGGCCACCACGACGTGTTTGGCCTGGCCCCGGTCGATGCGGTCGCGCAGGTCGGCCTCGGCCAGCAGAGTGGTGGCCGGGATGACCACCGCGCCCAGCTTCATCGCGGCCAGGATCGTCTCCCACAGCTCGACCTGGTTACCCAGCATGAGCACGATCCGGTCGCCGCGCCGCACGCCCTGGCCGCGCAGCCAGTTGGCCACCTGGTTGGACCGGGCGGACATCTCGGCGAACGTCCAGCGCTGCTCGGAGCCGTCCTGCTCGACGATCCACAGTGCCGGCCGGTCCGCGCTGTCCGGCGCGGTGGCCAGGTGGTCGAACCACTCCAGCGCCCAGTTGAACGCGTGCAGCTCTGGCCACCGGAAGCCCCGGTAAGCGCCGTCGTAGTCCTCGCGGTGATCAAGTAGGAACTGCCGTGCCGCCTGGAACTCGGCCAACCCGGTCGTCTCGCCCACGAGCGCCCTCCCATTCTCCGAGTGCGACCCTAACCAGGACCGGACCGGTTGCGACATCACCACTTCGGAAGAATTCCTGCTGAAGTGACCGAATCGGGGGGCGGTTAGCGTGTGGGGGTGACGCGGGCGCGGGTGTTGGGGCGGGTGGCGGACCACCTGGTGGCGCGGTTGCCGGGGCGGCGGGTGCGGGTGGCCGTCGACGGGGTCACCGGGGCGGGCAAGACCACGCTGGCGGGAGAGTTGGCGGCCGCCGTGCGGGAGCGCGGGCGGCCGGCGGTGATCGTGTCGATGGACGGGTTCCACCACCCGCGCGCGCACCGGTACCGCGCGGGGCGGCTGTCCGCCGAGGGGTACTACCGGGACGCCTACGACTTCCAAGCGTTCGCGCGGCTGGTGCTCGCCCCGCTCGGCCCGGGCGGGAACGGGCGTTTCCCGGCCCGGATCATCGACCTGGCCGCCGATGCCCCGGTGGACGAGCCGCCGAGCACCGCCGAGCCGGACACGGTGCTGCTGGTCGACGGCACCTTCCTGCAGCGCACCGAGCTGGCGCCGCACTGGGACGAGACGATCTACCTGGATGTGGACCACTCGCTGGCGCGGCAGCGGGCGGTGCAACGGGACATCTCCAACGCGGCGGTGTTCGCCGACGCCGACGAGGCCGAGCGGGCGTACCGCGAGCGCTACCACCCGGCCTGCCGGATGTACGCCGACGAGGTGGACCCGGCTGTCCGCGCCGGCGTGCTGATCGGCGGCGACGACCCGGGCCGGCCGGAGCTGCGCCGCATCGGCGGCGCGGAGGGGGCCACCGCGCGGCTTTTCTCCTACGGCACGCTCCAGCTCGCCGCGGTGCAGCGGGAACACTTCGGCCGGGAGCTGGCCGGCGCACCGGACAGCCTGCCCGGGTACCGGGCGGACTGGGTGACCATCACCGATCCCGAGGTGATCGCGGTCAGCGGCACCGACCGGCACCCGATCGCCCGGCGCACCGGCGACCCGGCCGACGCGCTACCCGGCACGGTGCTCACGCTGAGCACCACCGAGCTGGCCGCCGCCGACCGGTACGAGGTGGACGACTACCGCCGTGTCCAGGTCTCGCTGGGTTCCGGCACGGCGGCCTGGTTCTATCAGTCGTCGTCTTCCCCGTAGCGGTAGAGGGACTCGTCGTCGGTGAAGTTGTGGTCGATGTCCTGGTCGCAGATGAACCGGTCCGAGTCCGCGTAGGACTGGTGCTTGTCCGGGTCGTCCGCCCGGTAGCCCTGCCAGAACTTCTCCGAGACCGTCTTGGTCACCACGAACTGCTGGTCCTGGTTCAGGACCGCCAGCGGGTGGTCGGCCGAGTCCTGCTCCGCGTTGTACCGGTCGTAGACCGCCGCGTTACCCCGGGCCTTGCAGTTGGTGTGCGACCCGCTGGCATACGCGGTGCCGGTGGTGGCCGCCGCGGCGGCGAGCACCATGCCCAATGTGAGCGCTGACCTGGCGATTACTGACACGCTTCCCCTCCATCTGTGCGGCCAAAATCGATCTCTCAGCCAGCCTAGACCGATCTAGCTGGGTGGCTAGAGTTGTCTATAACTCGTAATCGATCAGTTGCCCAACGCCCGGCGGGCATCCAGCACGGCCAGGTCGGCGGCCGCCCGGCCGGCGTGCCAGCCGGCCGCGTTGGAGATGGAGACCCGGCGGGTGGCCAGCTTCGGGTAGTGCCGGTCCAGCAGCTGCTGCACCGCGTGCTCCTTGGCGGCCAGCACCGGCAGCAGCCGGGTCTCGCCGATCGCCTCGGTCACCTCCGCCTCGGCCCGCTGTGACGCCTCGTTCAGCCGCTCGCCGATCCGGCCCGCGTAGGACACCAGGAACGCCTGGCGGAACGAGCGGGTGCGGGAGGTGCCGGTGTGGTCGACCCGGCGACCGGCCGCCAGCATCGCCTTGCCCGCCTGCACCAGCAGCGAGGTGGTGAGCACCTCCACCAGCTCCAGGTCGGTCTCCTCGCCGAGCACGGTGACGAACCCCGGGTCCTCCTGCAGCACCGCGCGGCAGCGGTTGGCCTTGGCCACCGTGCCGACCAGCATCGACTTGGCGCCCAGGTAGGGGTTCTCCAGCCACAGCCGCCGCCCGCCGGTGCGCACCGCCGGGTCCCCGGCCGGGGCCTCCAGCGCGCCGCGTTCCAGGGAGTACTTGCTCATCAGCTCCTGGGCCTTGGCGAAGAACGCGTCCGCCTCCTCGTCGAACTGGGTGGACTCGGCCTTGGCCAGCAGGCCGCGGATCTTGGCCAGCAGCTTGGGGTCCACGCCGGGGTCTTCGCGTGCGGGGGCGCCGGTGTGGCTGCCCGGCGGCGGGAGCAGCGTCGGCTGCGGCGGCAGGATGCGCAGCAGGTGGAGCACCTGGGCGGCCAGCTCGAGGACGTCGACGTCGTTCAGATTCTTACGCGCCGCGTAAGCTTCGGTGAAACACTGCGTGGCCGGCCACCACCGGGTCGCGTCCAGCTCGGCCAGCTGCGCCCGCCAGCGGGGGTGCACGGTGGGCTCCGCGTAGTGCGCGGCCTCCTCGGCGATGGCGCCGACCAGGAAGTCCGTCGCCTTCCCGTCCAGCCGCCGGCGCACCACCTGCCAGACGTCCACGGGTTGCCAACCGATCGCCCACGTCGCCCGCAGGGCGTCGGTGAGCGCGGCGTTGACCGACTTCGGGTCGGACCGTGTGACCCTGCGCCACCAGCTCATGCCGGTCAGTGTGCCTGGTGGCCCCGACGGTTCGCGAAGAACTGGGTGAGCAGGTCCACACACTCCTCGGCGAGCACCCCGCCGACCACCTCCGGCCGGTGCAGCACCCGCCGGTCGCGCAGCACGTCCCACAGCGAGCCCACGGCACCGGTGCGCGGCTCCCAGGCGCCGAACACCACCCGGGACACCCGGGCCAGGCCGATCGCCCCGGCGCACATGGTGCACGGCTCCACGGTGACCGCCAGGGTGGCGCCGTCCAGCCGCCACCGGCCGGCCTTGGCCGCCGCCTCGCGCAGCGCCAGGATCTCGGCGTGCGCGGTCGGGTCGCTGTGCGCCTCGCGGGCGTTGCACGCGGCGGCCAGCTCGACGCCGTCCGCGTCCAGCACGACGGCGCCGACCGGCACGTCCTCCGTGTTCAGCGCCCCGGCGGCGACGGCGAGTGCGCGCCGGATCAGGTCCTCGTCGGCCTTGCTGTGCATGGCGGGCTCAGCGACCGCCGACCACCTCGGCCAGCGCGTCGGCAAAACCACACCGGCGGCCGATGGCGGCCAGTTGTTCGTCGGGATAGAGCTCCCACTCGCCGGCCAGCACCTCCAGCTCGTCGGCCGGCATGCCCAGGTTGGCGATGATGGACATGTCGCCCTCCGGCCACGGCTCGTCGTCCGCCGCGTCCTCCGGTGGCAGGTCCACCCGCAGCAGGTCGAGCACGTCGGCGGCCACGTCGTAGTCCAGCGCGGCCACCGCGTCGGACAGCATCAGCTCCACCCCGCCCGGAATCGGGCGGAGCAGCACGAAGAAGCAGTCGTCGACCGCCAGCAGGCCCAGCACCGCGCCGGTGGATCTCAGCGAGCGCAGCTCGGTGATCGCCTTGTCCAGGTCGACCAACGCGTCCTTGGCCAGGCGCACGCAGCGCCACCGGCCCTCCTCCCGGATCACCGCAACGGCGTATCCCGGCAGCACATCGTCCCGAGCCTCGGTCTTGCCGCCGGCTCGGGCGTCGGCAGGGTCACGGACTGACTGGACGGACATAACACCAAGGTAAGCCCAGTTGGGCGTGTGCTCCAAACCACATCCGGAAGTTGACCCGTTGGTCCAGTCGAGTTGGCCCGCCCGATACCTACTACCAGCTGGTAGCGGACCCGATCGGGTTACTAAGCGCTGTGTCAGTATCTGAAGCTATGCCCGACCACGCCGCACCCGAGTTTCCCGGACTCCGGGACGCCGCGCACGCCG
Organism: Actinospineispora eucalypti; assembly: GCA_014208095.1. Taxonomy (GTDB): domain Bacteria; phylum Actinomycetota; class Actinomycetes; order Mycobacteriales; family Pseudonocardiaceae; genus Pseudonocardia; species Pseudonocardia eucalypti. The sequence goes on from JACHMT010000001.1 coordinate 253,262, forward strand.
TGCAGCCGCGCACCGTGGCGTTGCGCCGGAGCCTGCACCGCAATCCCGAGCTGGGCCTGCGGCTGCCGCTCACCCAGGCCGCCGTGCTGAGCGAGCTGTCCGACCTGCCGATCAAGACGCACACCGGGCGCACCTGCGGCTCGGTGGTCGGCGTGCTGGAGGGCGACCGGCCGGGACCCACCGTGCTACTGCGGGCGGACATGGACGCGCTGCCGCTGACCGAGGCGTCCGGGCTGCCCTACGCGTCCACCGTGGACGGGGTGATGCACGCCTGCGGGCACGACACCCACGCCGCGATGCTGGCCTCGGCGGCCCGGCTGCTCGTGGACCGGCGGTCGGACCTGGCCGGGCGGGTGCTGTTCATGTTCCAACCCGGCGAGGAAGGCCTGCACGGCGCCCGCTACATGATCGACGAAGGGCTGCTGGACGCCTCCGGGCCGGCCGGCGTGCCCAGCCTGGCGTACGCGCTGCACATCAGCGCCACCATGCCCAGCGGCACGGTGCAGACCCGGCCGGGGCCGCTGATGGCCGCGCACGACTCGCTGCGGGTCACCGTGCACGGGCGCGGCGGGCACGCCTCCGCCCCGCACGACGCCCTGGACCCGGTGCCGGCGGCCGCCGCGATGGTCGGCGCGCTGCAGACCATGCTCACCCGGCGGATCAGCGCGCACGAGCCGGCGGTCATCACGGTGGCCCAGCTGCGCGCCGGAACCACCGGGAACGTGATCCCGGAGACCGCGTTCCTGGAAGCCACCATCCGCACGCTGTCCGACTCCACCCGCGCCTACCTGTGCGAGCAGGCGCAGCTTTGCTGCCAGTACACCGCCGCCGCGTACGGCTGCAGCGCCAGCGTGCGGATCGACCCCGGCTACCCGGTGACCTCGAACGACACCGACGCGGCCGCCCGCATCGACGGCCTGGCCGCCTCGGTGCTCGGTCCGTCCCGGGTGACCCCGATGAACTCACCGATCATGGGCTCGGAGGACTTCTCCTACGTGCTGGCCCGGGTGCCCGGTGCGCTGGCCTTCCTCGGCGGCTGCCCGCCCCACCTGGACCCGGACAGCGCCGCGCCGAACCACTCCAACCGCGTGCAGTTCGACGAGGCCGCCATGGTCGACGGGGTGGCCATGTACGCCGCGCTGGCGCTGGACGCGCTCCGTTAGTTGCCCAGTTGCCGACAGGTCCGGGCGTGGGGCAGAAAGCCCAGGTCACCGCGCCTGCGGGCGGCCGAGGCCTCCCGCGAGGACAGCACCTGGACGATCCGCGACTGGTCACCATTGATGATCAACTCACCACCGGGGACCGGCACCGGGTGGACCGCGACCACCCGATCTTCCGAGTCCCGGCAGCCGATGACCTGTTCGCCGCAGCGGTGACAGCGGCCGAGAACCGGCCGAGTCGCATGCATAACCTGATCCGCTGCGCGGTGCGCGTGGCTTGCGCGCATCATTGGCGTCGTCACTTGGTTTCTCCCGGACCCTTCACCAAACTGGCAGGTTGCGCTGACGCCACCGCGCCGGACCGGCACCGTGGCGCCCCCCAGAACCTGCCGCATCAAGCTACCGATCCGCCCGGAAAGGGAAACCGTGCGCAACGCGATCGCCGGTTATCGCGCGGTTCGCTGCGCTGAGTGGTCGCTGTGGGACGAGGAGCGGTACGCCCACCCGATCAGTGTCGCTTCGCCGCGGGCAGAGCGGCTCTGCGTAGGTATTCGCAACGCCCCGATCGGCGGGGACTACGCTCGACGGCCGTGACTAATCGGCCGATCTGTGTGATCGGGTTGGGGCTCATCGGCGGCTCGCTGGTTCGTGCCGCCACGGCGGCGGGGCGGGTGACCTGGGGGGCGACCGCCTCGGTCGAAACCGCCGACGCGGCGCGCGCCGACGGCTACGACGTGGCCCGCGACACCGACGAGGCGCTGCTGCGGGCCCGCGACGAGGATGCCCTGGTGGTCCTGGCCACGCCGTTGACGGCGGTTGCCACCGTGCTCCGGCGGGTGGACGCGATGGCCCCGGAATGCCGCCTGACCGACGTGGTCAGCGTGCAGGCGCCGGTCACCGAGGCGGTCCTGAGGCTGGCCCCGCGCACCCGCTACGTGGGCGGGCACCCGATGGCCGGCACGGCCGAGTCCGGCTGGCCGGCCGGCTCGGCGAAGCTGTTCGATCGCGCCAACTGGGTGGTCATCGCGGAGGACGACACGGACCCCGAGGTGTGGGCCGACGTGGCCGAGCTGGCCTGGGCGTGCGGCTCGCTAGTCGTTCCGTCCGGCGTGCGGGAACACGACGCGGCCGTGGGCCGGATCTCCCACCTGACGCACCTGTTCGCCGCCATCCTGGCCTCGGTGGCCGCCGCCGGGAACGACCCGTGGAGCGGCGCGGGTGGGGACGACGGCGCCTTGGCGCTGACCCTGGCCGCCGGCTCGTTCGCCGACGCCACCCGGGTCATGGACACCCGCCCGGAGCTGGTGTTGGCCATGTGCGAGGGCAACCGCGCCGGCCTGCTGCCGGCGGTGGACGACGCCCTCGGCCGCCTGGGCGCGGCCCGGGGCTCGCTGGCGTCGACCGGCGGCCTGGCCGCGACCGTGAACGCCGGCCACCAGGCCCGCATGGAGTGGCACGAGCTGCGCTCGGCCCCGGCCCGGCGCACCATCCCGCGCGCCCCGCTCGACCTGGCCGAGCTGCGCAAACTGGGCCACGCCGGCACTCAACTCACCGGCTGGTCGGCTTAGCGCCTGCTGGCCAGCTCCGGGTAGTGGGTGACCATCCCGGACCCGTCGACCTCGATCTCCGCGGTGAAGTCGTGGCCGCGGAATCCGATCAGCGCGCGCTCCCGCTGGTCCAGCGTGGACACCGTCCGGTAGCACTGCGTGACCAGTTCCACGTCCAGGGTCGGCAGCATCACGAAGACCATCGGGATCTCGTGCTCGACGTCGCCCGAGGCACCCACGTGCAACCCCAGACGCCGGATCGGCAGCGCGTTGTACAGCGGACTGAACTGCAGGTCCACGTCCAACGCGCCGCCGAACTCGGTGCGTGAGCCGGCCTTGCCGGAACCGGTGTCCAGCAGCCAGTAGCCGTCCTCGGTGCGGTTCAGGGTCAGGTTGCGCTCCCGCTCGCCGGTCGCGCTGGTCACGGACAGTCGTGACAGGATGCCGTCCTCACCGACGAAAAGCCGGTACGACGCGGTGAACGCGTCACCCTCGCGCGGCGTGCGCACCATCCGTCCGAGTGCGCGCAGCCCGCCTTCGCCGAGCAGCACGCGGGCGCTCTCCAAACCGGTGTCGTCAACGCCCTGCCAGGTGAACATCGCGGTCACCAGCGTCACGGTAGCGCCTTGCGGGCGATCAGCCGAATCGAAGCGGGGGCAACGGCCCGACTACTGCGGGCGGTTCTCCGCCGGCGGTTGCTGGCCGCCCTCGGGCGGTGGCTGCTGGCCACCCTCACCGGTGCCGTCCCAGTCGTGCTCCTTGGCCTTCCCCACCACCTTGTCGATCTGCTCGTCGTGCCCGGCGAACTTCTTCTTGGCGGCTTCGCCGGCCTTGTCCAGCGCCTGGTCCACCTTGTCGTCGTGCTTGCCGAGCAGTCCCTTGGCCTTGTCGGTCAGCGATTTGAAATCCATGGCTGAAGATCCTGGACCCATTCCGGGTTACAGGTCCAGGCGCAACCGCTGTAAAACCGGGTGACGCAGGCGGTGCCCGTCGGTCCAACCGGTGTGGCTGATCTCCACGGTGACCGTCGGCTCGCACCACCGCGCGCCGGTCGCGTCCAGCTTGGGCAGCGGCTCGGTGAACGGCGACTCGGCCCGGTCCACCAGCGCCGTCCGCAGTGCCCGCTGCATCGCGTCCCCGGCGACCCCGGACCCGACCCGCCCGGCGAACTTCAGGCCGTCGTCCCCGGGCACCCCCAGCAGCAGCGCGCCGATCCGGGACGGGTGGTCCTTCTCCGTGCGCCAGCCGCCGACCAGGCAGTCCTGGGTACGCCGGTGCGCCACCTTCACCCAGGAACGCGTGCGCTGGCCCGGCCGGTAGATGGCGTCCCGGCGCTTGGCCACCACTCCCTCGAGGCCCTGCCGCTCGGTGGCCGCGAGCAGCGCCCCGCCGTCCTCGTACGCCGGCGAGAGCAGCACCCGGACCAACTCGTCGAAGGCCAGCCGGTCCAGCGTGTCCCGCCGCTCCTGCTGGGTGCGGGAGAGCAGCGGCACACCGTAGAGGCGCAACATGTCGAACACCATGTAGACCACCGGCCCGGCGGCCACCTCCGCCGGCGTCGGCACCCGGTGGAACCGCTCGGACAGCGCGGCGAACGACGGCCGCCCGCCGACCATCTGCACCACCTCGCCGTCCAGCAGCACGTCCGGGGCGAGCGCGGCCAGCTCGGCCAGCTCGGGGAAGTGCGCGGTGACGTCCCGCCCGGTGCGGCTGGTCAGCCGCAGGCCCCGCTCGGCGGAAAGGTCGGCGAGCAGGCGCATGCCGTCCCATTTCACCTCGTAGTACCACTCCGGACCGGCCGGTAACGGGCCAGGGGTGGCGAGCATGGGGTCCACGCCTTCATGCTGTCACTGGAGCACCTTGTCGGCGGGGAGAGGTGGGCTCTATGCGCGCGATGTGGACGGGCGCGGTGTCATTCGGTCTGGTCAGCGTCCCGGTGAAGCTGTACTCGGCGACGGCCAGCCACGACATCCGGTTTCACCAGGTGCACGGTTTAGACGGCGGCAGGATCCGCTACCGGCGGGTGTGCGAGGTGTGCGGCCAGGAGGTCGACTACGCGGACATCGTCAAGGGGTACGAGACCGAGGACGGCGAGCTGATCACCCTGGACGAGGCCGACCTGGAAACCCTTCCGGTGGCGGGCGGCCGGGAGATCGAGGTGCTCGAGTTCGTCCCGGCCGACCAGGTCGACCCGTTACTTTTCGAGAAGAGCTACTACCTGGAGCCCGAGTCGAAGGCGGCCAAGCCGTACGCCCTGCTGCGTGAGGCGTTGCGGGAGACCGACCGGATGGCCGTGGTGAAGGTCGCGCTGCGGCAGCGGTCCACGCTGGCGTTGTTGCGGGTGCGGGACAACGTGATCGTGCTGCAGACCATGCTCTGGCCGGACGAGGTGCGTGCCCCGGAGTTCGACATCCTGGACGCCTCGGTGGAGCTGCGGCCGCAGGAGATGCAGATGGCCGCGTCGCTGATCGACAGCCTGGGCGCGGAGTTCGACCCGACCCGGTTCACCGACGAGTACCTGACCGCGGTGGAGGACCTGCTGGAACGCAAGCGGTCCGCCGGGGACACCCGGGAGGCCCCAGCGGCCGCCTCGGCGGGCGGAGGCGCCGGCGGCGACGGGATGAGTGACCTGCTCACCGCCCTGCAGCGCAGCGTGGAAGCCGCCACCGCCAAGTCCTCCGGCGCACCGTCCCCCAAGGTCCCGGCCCAGCGCCCCAAGCCGAAGTCCGACACCACAAAATCCGAGCCGGCGGCCAAATCACCCAAGAAACCCAGCACCCCCAAGTCCCGCACCAAACCCACCACCCGCAAAGGCGCCTAACCACCCACCCTCCCCCGAACCCCCCCGCGAGTCGGCCTCCCGTACTCAGCGAGTCGGGGATCTGGGTACGGCGAGTCGGGGTTTCGGGTACAGCGAGTCGGGGATCTGAGTACGGCGAGTCGGGGTTTCGGGTACCGGAATCTCGGGGTTTGAGGTGCGTCGCGGCGGCTTACCAGCGCGCGTCGGCGGCGCCGTATGCGATGAGCTCGTCCGGCCACCCGAGCTGACGGCCGTCGATGGCCCCGGGCGGGGCCACGGTGCGCACTCGCCCACGATCCCCGCGCAGGTCGACCAACCAGTCTCCGTCGGCAACCGGTTCCACGCCGGGGGCGGCCGGGATCGAGGGCTGGCCGAGCAACCAGTGCGCGGTCCGGGCAAGGGACAGCTCACGCAGGTAGCCGCCACCCGACTCGGCCTGGCGGCGCAGGCCGTCCAGTGCGGCTGCGGCACAGAGGTAGCCCGTGCCGTGGTCGAGCAGCTGACAGGGCAGCGCGCCGGGGCGCCCGTCGCCGGGTGACTCGCGCGCGGCGATGCCCACGCCTGCCTGCACGATGCTGTCGAACCCCCGGCGGTCGCCCCACGGACCCCGCCCTCCCCAGGCCGACAGCGTGACGACGACCAGGCCGGGATGCCGTTCCGCGAGGGTTTCCGCGTCCAGGCCGAATCGGTCCAGAGCGCCCGGCCGGTACCCGTGAACCAGCACGTCGGCCCCCGCCAGCAGCTCGTGCAGCGTGGTCCGGCCGGCGCGGGTGGACGCATCGAGCAGCGCGCTGCGCTTGCCGGGCAGGCCGTCGTACCGGTGCAGGGTCAGCTCGGGGCGGTCCGGCGGGTCGAGCCGGAGCACATCCGCGCCGAGCGCAGCCAGGTACCGGGTGGCGACCGGCCCGGCGATCACTCGGGTCAGGTCCAGCACCCGCACTCCTTCTGCCGGCAGCGGGCCGCCGGCGGGGCGTGGGCGTGGCCGTCCGGGCTCGTGCCGGGTGAGTCCGATCAGCGGTTGCTCCGCGACGACCCGGCCGTGTGGGTGACGCAGCCACTCGTCCGGGGTGCGCATCGCGGCGGCGACCCCGCCGGCCTCGACGACTATCCGCTCGACCTCGGCGGCCGGAAGCTCACCGAATACGGAGGCCAGTCGCTCCGCCAGTTCGGTGTCATCGGTCCCGTGGTCGGGCAGCCCCACCGCACCGAGGAGCGCGCGGCGGTGCCAGGGGTAGTTGGCGTGCGTGCGCGCCCAGCCGTCGGCGGTGCGCCAGAACCGGGACAGCGGTGCGAAGCCCGGTCCGGCCGCTCGGCCGCCCACGGTCAGATAACTCTCACTCCGCACCGCCGCCGCCAGATGATCACCGCGTAGCGAAGCTGCCCGGCTGCTCCCGGCCTGGTCCTCCGGACCCTTACCGAGCGCCACGGCGGCCAGGAGCGCCGCGCCGATACAGGCGATGGCGGTGTCCGCAACCGGCACGTCGGCGGGGAGTTGATCACGCGGCACGTGGTCGACGCTGAGGTGGGCCGGGAGTGGTGCCTCGCCGGCGACCGCTCGCCAGGCCTCGGCGAGCAGATCATGCCAATCCGCGCTGGTCACGAGATCGATCCTGGCACGGTTCGAGGAACCCGGCCGGCCCCGAATCGCCGCCGCCGAGCCGTCCGTTGAGCCGTGACCCTGCGTACCCAGATTCCCGACTCACCGTGCGCGAAATCCCGACTCACCGTGCACCAAGTCCCGACTCACCGTGCACGAATCCCCGACTCGCCGTGCACGAATCCCCGACTCGCCGTGCATGAATCCCCGACTCGCCGTGTGCGAAAGCCCGACTCGCCGGGTGCGGGGGCCGGGTTTTGGGGTGGTTAGTTGAGGAGGGACTTGGGGACGGGGCGGTCGGCGGCGAGGGTGGAGAAGAGTTGCTTGGCGCGGCCCTTGTCCCAGCGGACGATGGATGAGCCGTTCACCGTGCCGGTGCCGCCGATCGGCACCGTGGTCGTCGCCCCGTCGCCGGCGGAGAGCCCACGCATAGCCAGACCGAGGCTGGCCAGGTGCCAGACGTGGTCGCCGGAGTCGATCTTGAGCGCGCCCGGGATGGCCTCGCCGAGGGCGACCAGGCGCACCGGGTTGGCCAGTGTGAACGGGCTGACCAGGCGTTTCATCAGTGCGGACAGGAAGAGGCGCTGGTGCTCGATGCGGTCCAGGTCGGCGCGCGGGGTGGCCCGGCTGCGCACGTAGCCGAGGGCGGTCGGGCCGTTCAGCTCCTGGCAGCCGGCCTTGATGTTGAGCCCGGCCAGCGGGTCGCGCATGGCGGACGGGATGCACATGTCCACCCCGCCGACCGCGTCCACGACCTGCACGAATCCCTCGAAACCGATCTCCGCGTAGTGGTCGATGCGCAGGCCGGTGGCCTGTTCCACGGTCCGGGTGAGCAGTTGGGCGCCGCCGGCGGAGAAGGCCGAGTTGAGCTTGTTGGCGTTCCGGCCGGGGATCGGCACCAGCGAGTCCCGGGGCAGGCTCACCAGCGTGGTCCCGTTGCTGCCGGTGTGCAGCAGCATGATCGTGTCGGTGCGCTGGCCGGAGCTGTGCCCGGTGGCGAGGCGTTCTTCCTGCTGCTCGGTGAGATCGGCGCGGCTGTCCGAGCCGACGATCAACCAGTTCGTGCCCTCGCTGCTCGGCCGGCCGGCGTAGCTGGTCAGCGTGCTGTCCCGGCTCAGCTTGGTGTCCAGGTAAGCGCCGTAGCCGAGCATCGCCAGCACCAGGACCAGCAACAGGGTGACCAGCCGGCGCCCCCAGCGCGGTCGGCGCGGGGGCGGGATCGGCGTGCGGTACGGCGCGGCGCCGGGGGGCATTCCGCCGGGCACCGCGTACTGCCCGTCGGGTCGGCGTGGTGGCGGCGGCCGGTGTCCGGGTGGCCGGTAGCCGGGTGGCGGCCCCGGCGGGCCGTACCGGCCCGGCGCACGCGGCGGACCGGACTGCCGGGGAGCCGACGGCGGTGGACGGCCCCACGAACGAGGTCCACCGCCACGGTTCATGCCGAACACCCTCCCTCGTGGTTACACCGTACTTCTACAGGGTGACGTATCGGGGAGGCGTTCGGTTGCGCGTGTCAGTTCTCCGGGATCTGCCCGAAGCGGCCGGCCTGGTAGTCCTCGAACGCGGTCAGCACCTCGGCGCGGGTGTTCATCACGAACGGACCGGTCCAGGCGATCGGCTCGCGGATCGGCTCGCCGCCCAGCAGGACCACGTCCAGCCCGGGGTGCCGGGACTCCTGGCGCGAGTCGGCGGCGATGGTGATCGCGTCGCCGGGTCCGAACACCGCCAGCTGGCCGGTGCCGATCGGGCGCGCTTCCGCACCCACCGAACCGGCACCGGACAGCACGTAGGCCAGCGCGTTGAACTCCGCCGGCCAGGGCAGCCGCAGCCGTGACCCGGGCGCCAGGGTGGTGTGCAGCATGGCCATCGGCGTGTAGGTGGAACCCGGTCCGCTCACCTCGGCCACCCCGGGCACGGAGCCGGCGATCAGCCGCACCAGCGTGCCGCCGTCCGCGCTGCTGAGCAGGCCGACGGAGTTTGCCCGCAGGTCCTGGTACCTCGGCGCGACGGCCTTCTTCGCGCGCGGCAGGTTCACCCACAGTTGCAACCCGTGGAACAGGCCGCCGCTGGTTACCAGGGCCTCCGGCGGGCGCTCGATGTGCAGGATCCCGCCGCCGGCGGTCATCCACTGGGTGTCGCCGTTGGTGATCGATCCGCCGCCGCCGTGGGAGTCCTGGTGCTCGAAGGTGCCGTCGATGATGTAGGTGACGGTCTCGAAACCCCGGTGCGGGTGCCAGGGCGTGCCCTTCGGCTCGCCCGGGGCGTACTCCACCTCGCCCATCTGGTCCAGGTGGATGAACGGGTCCAGCTGCGACTGCGGTACCCCGGCGAACGCCCGGCGCACCGGGAAGCCTTCGCCCTCGAAGCCGGAGGGAGCCTCGGTCACCGAACGCACCGTGCGCTCGCTGGCGGTGGGTCCAGGCTCGGGAATGCGGGGCAGGGTAGTGATATCGGCCACAGTGATCGCCGGCATGTCGGCCCTCCTAAGTCGTTCAACGTTCAACTAACGGTGTGATTTCTAAACACCGTTCGAGGTCATGGCATTCCCGCATGCCCCGACCGGGTGCGATCACGTGGTGAGTACATACTGCTTACCGGGCAAGAATGTCACGCTGGGTATCGTTCTGAATATCTGGTAAAGATCGAAACGAGCCGTTACGGTGCATTCGCTCGGCGCTGGCCGGGCTCGCACACAGGGACACCGATGCCGTTGACCGAGACCCCGGGTCGCCAATACGGCGGGTTGAGCGCCGCTGATCGCGCTGCACAGCGGCGTCGACGGCTGCTCGAGGCAGCGCTCGGCATCATGGCCGAGGACGGCTGGCGGCAGATCACCGTAGAACGCCTATGCGGTGAGGCCCGGCTCAACAAGCGTTACTTCTACGAGAGCTTCACCGACCTCGACTCGGTGGCCGCCACGGTGGTCGAGGATCTCGCGGACCAGCTCATCCGGGAGGCGGTGCGCCCGTTCGTCGAACAACGGGACCTGCCGATCGACGAACTGGTCCGGCGCGGGCTCAGCCGGCTGATCCGCTACCTGATCTCCGACCCGCGCCGCGCCAGGGTGCTCTGGGGCGGGCTGGCCAGCACACCGGCGATCAACCGCTACCGCGCCGTCGCAATGAGCGCGCTGACCCGGTCGGTGGTCCAGTTCGGGCTGGACCGGCCGGACTCCGGCCAACCCGACCCGATCTTCGAGATCACCGCGGCGATGCTGCTCGGGGGCACCGGGGAGACGGTCTTGCAGTGGTTGGACGGCACGATCGATGTGTCCGAGCAGCAACTGGTCGAGGAGCTGTCGGCGCACTGGTTGCGCGCGGGCCAGACCCACGCCGCCCGCCTCCGGGCCCAACGTGCCGACTGAACCGCCTTAGTGGTTCAGTCGGCGCCCGGCAGCTCGATGTCGGTGTCCCGGAGCGCGCCGGCGATGGACGGGCGCAGTGGCAGGCGCGGCAACAGCGTCGCCTGCACCGCGTGGTAAGCGTCCACCTTGCCCGGCCACACCACCGCGCTCGGCCGGTTGTTCCGGTCCAGCTCGTGGTGCCAGGAGCCCAGGTCGCGGTCGAGCAGGTACTCCTCGGCGTACTCCCACCACTGCCGGTAGCGGTCCAGGTATGCGTCGTCACCGGTCACCGCATGCAGTGCGGCTGCCGTGCCCACCGCTTCGGCCAGCACCCAGTGCATGCGCAGGTGCACCACGGGTGTGCCGTGCCAGTCGACCGTGTACACGAAGCCGGGCGCACCGTCGACCGCCCAACCGTCCGCGACGGCCCGGCCACACAACTCCCGAGCCCCGTCGACCAGCCAGGACGTGTCGGTGTCGGCACCCAGCGCGACCCGCAACTGCAGGCACAGGCGCGCCCACTCGAGCCCGTGCCCGATGGTCGACCCGTACGGGCGGAACGGGTCGTCGGGCTTGTCGGCGTTGTACTCCGGCAGTGCGTGCCAGGCCGGGTCGAAGTGTTCCGGGATGCGCCAGCCGTTCGGCGCGGTGAACTCGCGCACCACCCGGTCGGTGATTCGCCGCGCGTGATCGGCCCAGCGCGCGTCCCCGGTGGCGTCGAACGCGGCCAGGAACGCCTCGACGCCGTGCATGTTGGCGTTGACTCCGCGATAGGCCTCCTCGGTCTGGAACTCCTCGTCCCAGGTCTCCCGGAGCATGCCATCGGGGTCTGACCAAAACCGGTTCTCGAACAGTTCCAACGCGTCGTCCAGCAGCTCTCGTCCGCCGGGCAGGCCCGCGATGCTCGCGCTGGCGGCCGCCAGCACGACGAACGCGTGCTGGTAGCACTCCTTGTCGGTGGTGATCGGGCCGTCCCAGCCGACCCTCGGGTACCAGCCGCCATGGGCGGTGTCCCGGAGCAGGCCGCTCAACGCGGTCAATCCGTGCTCGGCCAACGCCACGCTGCCGGGGTACCCGAGCAGCGCACCGAGCGCGTAGACGTGCGTCATCCGGCCGGTCAGCCACAGCTCGACGGGGGCATCGAGCATTCGTACGCCCCGGTCGTCCTGCCGGGCGAAACCACCCAGCGGGTGCCAGGAACCCTCGGCGAACTCCAGCAGCCGCGCCGTCTCGGTACCCAACCACTCAGGATCTCCCGGCCCAACCACCACGCCAGCCTATCTCCCGTATCAGCCGGTCAGTTGGACCGAGTCGGCAGGGCGAGTTGCACCGCGTCGTGCACCGGTCGGTAGCCCAGCCGGGGGTAGATGCCGTTGGAGATCGGGTTGGCCAGGTCGGTGAACAGCACGACGTGCCGTGCCCCGGCGTCCAACGCCCAGCGGGTGGCCGCCGAGGTGACCGCGCTGCCGTAGCCCCGCCCGCGCCGGTCCGGCGGGGTGTACACCGGCCCGATCCGGGACATCGCCTCGATCGGCGCCGACGCCCCGGCCAGCGCCACCGGTTCACCTCCGTCCAGCCAGAGCAGCAGTGCACGCAGCTCGCCGGGCCGTTCCAGCGGCCCGCGCAGCGTCTCGGGTTCCGGGCTCGGCGCCTCCGGCGCGGCCTCGGCGTGGAACTCACGCATCCACTTACCGACCAGGTCGAGGTCGGCCGGTCCAGCGAGGCGGGCGGTGCCCGAAACACCCTCGGGCGGGACCAGCGTGCCGAGCCGGAACAGCCGCAGCCGCACCTCCTCCACCGCACCTGGCGGCGCGGCGGGAGCTGGCACCTCGACGGTGGCCGACGTCGGGGACTGAGCCGGGTTGGGGGCATGCGCTGAAGCCGCACCCGAACCCGGCGCCGGAGCTGAAGCCTCACCCGAAGCCAGCGCCGGAGCTGAGGCTTCCCCCGAACACGGCGCCGGAGCCGAAGCCGCATCCGAACTTGGCGCCGGAGCCGAGGCCGCACCCGAACTTGGCGCCTGAACCGCCGCCACGGTCGGTCCCGTTGAGGCTCCCGCTGCGGTCCCCGATGGGATCACTGCGCCGGTTTGCTCGAGGTATGCCGCGAACCAAGCAGCGGCGAACGCGGTCGCGCGGTCCTTCGGGCCGCTCACCGCCGCGAGCTCCGGGTCGTGTTCCAGCAGCGCCCGCGCCACCGGCTCGGCCGACTCGGGCGGCAATCCGCTGGCCAGCAGGGGCCAACCGGCAACGCGCAGCGTCGCCCCCACGGCCCGGCCGCCATCGTGCACGGTGAGCAGAGTGCGCGCGTCCTCGATCGGGTACCAACCGCTGCGCAGCTGGGCGAGCACGGTCAGTGCGACGGTGTGCGTCACCGCGTCGGTGCGAAACAGCGGTTCGGCCACCGACGCGAACGCGTCGAGATCACGGTGCAGCCGGGGTTGCATGGCTGAACACCTTGGCCCGGTGGGCCGCGCCCGCCAACCGACTTTCCAGCGGTGCGGTTCAGGCTGTGGTGAGTACCAGGGCGCTGGTGGGCACCCCGGTGCCGGCGGTGACCAGCACATTGGCCACGTCGGGCAGCTGGTTCACCGAGGTACGGCGGAGCTGGCGGACCGCCTCGGCGATTCCGTTCATACCGTGGATGTACGCCTCACCGAGCTGGCCGCCGTGCGGGTTCACCGGCAGCCGGCCATCCAGCTCGATGCCGCCGTCCGCGATGAACCCCGGCGCCTCGCCGCGCCCGCAGAAGCCCAGCTCTTCCAGCTGGACCAGCACGAACGGGGTGAAGTGGTCGTAGAGCACGGCCACCTGCATGTCCGCCGGGGTGAGCCCGGTCTGCGCCCACAGCTGCCGGCCGACCAGGCCCATCTCGGGCAGGCCGGCCAGCGACTCGCGGTAATAGCTGGTCATGGTGAACTGGTCGGGACCGCTGCCCTGCGCGGCGCCGGCCACCAGGGCGGGCGGATGGGGCAGGTCGCGGGCGCGCGCGGCGCTGGTCACCACCACCGCGACCGCGCCGTCGCTCTCCTGACAGCAGTCCAGCAGGTGCAACGGCTCGACAATCCACCGGGAGGCCTGGTGCTCGGCCAGGGTGATCGGACGGCCGTAGAACCACGCGTTCGGGTTAGTCGCCGCGTGGCGGCGCATGGCCACGGCGACCCGGCCGAAGTCCTCGCTGGTCGCGCCGTACTCGTGCAGGTACCGCCGGGCGAACATGGCCACCGTGCCGGCCGGGGTGCTCAGCCCGACCGGGTAGTGCCAGCCGTTGTCCACACCCGCCGAAGTGGCCGCGGCGACCGCCGCCGCCTGGACCCGGCCGAACCGCGACCCGGAGCGCTCGTTGAACGCCCGATAACAAACCACCACTTCGGCCATGCCGGTGGCCACCGCCATCGCGGCGTGCTGCACGGTCGCGCAGGCCGCGCCCCCGCCGTACGGGATGCGGCTGAAGAACCGCAGCTCGGGCACGCCCATCTCCCGGGCCACCGCGATCTCCGCGTTGGCGTCCATCGCGAAGGTCACCATGCCGTCCACGTCGGCCGGAGTCAGCCCGGCGTCATCCAGCGCGGCTCGGCAGGCCTCGCCGGCCAACTGCAGCTCGCTCCGCCCGGACTCCTTGGAGAACTCGGTGGCGCCGATCCCGGCGATCGCGGTCGCACCGGAGAAGCTCATCGCCCCGCCTCTGGCGCCGATGTTTCACGTGAAACATCTGTTCGAATGTCGGCCCAGTTCAGTCGAACACGCCCGGTCACATGGTCGCCCAGTCCGCACCGGCCGACCACGTCGACCACCACCTCGGGTTCGGTCTGGGTAACCCGCCCGGACAGGGTCAGCGTGTCGCCGGCGTAGCACGGCACACCCAGCCGCACCTTGACCCCGAGCACTCGCCCCCGCGAGCCGGCCCAGTCGGTGACGCAGCGCTGCACCAGGCCGGTGGTGGTCAGGATGTTCAGGAAGATGTCCTTCGAGCCCCTGGCCACGGCGGCGTCCCGGTCGTGGTGCACGTCCTGGAAGTCCCGGGTGGCCAGCGCGGTGGACACCACGAAGGTGGGCGTCACGGACAGTCGCAGCTCGGGCAGCTCGTCACCGACGACCGGGCCGGTCACGGCAGTCACATCGGTCATAGGGGCCGCCAGGCCGGGAGCGTCAGCTCGTCGTCCACCCGGTCGAACTCGATCCGCACCGGTAGGCCGATCCGCACCGACGCGGGGTCCGCGCCGAACAGCTCACCCATCACCCGCACACCCTCCTCCAACTCCACCAGTGCGATCACAAACGGCGGCTCGTGCCCGGGCACCGGCGGGTGGTGGTGCACCACGAAGCTGTATACCGAGCCGCGCCCGGAGGCCACCACGTGCGAGGGGGTCGTCGCGCCGCACCGGGGGCACATCGGCCCGGGCGGGTGGCGCAGCAGGCCGCACCCACCGCACCGCCAGATCCGCAGCTCGCCGGCCCGCAGCCCGGCCCAGAAGTACTCGGTGTCCCGGTTCACCACCGGACGGAGCACGCCGCGCGGCGCCGCCGGCGCGGGTTTGGCCGACGGTGGCCGGAACTTGAGGATGCGGAACATCATCTCGGCCACCGGCTCGGTGTCCGGGCCGGTGGCCACCGTCCACGTGCTCAGCGTGGTGACGAACCAGCCCTCGCCCAGCGCGGTGCGCTTCGGCCCGGTCACCTCGGTGAGCCGGCTGCGCACCGCGACGTGCTCGCCCGGACGCAGGTATCGGTGGTAGGTCTGCTCGCAGTCGGTGGCCACCACCGACGTGTAGCCGGCCTCGTCCAGTACCCGGGTCATCACGGCCAGCGGGTCGTCCGGCGGGCGGCTGCCGTGCAGCCCGCGCATGGTCCACACCTGCACCATCGCCGGAGGGGCCAGGTCCGGGTAGCGCGGATCCGCGTCGCCCAGCGCCTCGGTCCAGTTGTTGATCATCGGCACGTTCACCGGGTCGCGGGCCGGGTACGGCGCGCTGTCCCCCTGCGCGTAGAGCTTCTCGGCCGCCGCCAGGATCTGCGCGGAACTCATCGCGGCACCCGGGGCAGGCTCAGCCCGAAGGCGGCGATGAACTCGCGCTGGATCTCGTTGACGCCGCCGCCGAAGGTCATCACCAGGTTCCGCTTGGCCTGCACGTCCAGCCAGCGGACCAGGTCGGCGGTTTCCTCCTCGGCCGGGTCGCCGTGCCGGGCGACGATCTCCTCCAGCTCCCGGCCCAGCCACTGCAGCACCTCGGAGCCGAAAACCTTGGTGGCCGAGGCGTCCGCCACGTCCACCGCGCCGACCGCCGCCGCCACCTGCCAGTTGAGCAGCTCGTTCACCCGGCACGCCGCCCGTCCCCGGGCCAGCGCGCGCCGCACGTCGGGCAGCTCCAGCAGCGGGGTCCCGTCCGGCGCCTGGCGCGAGTCGGCCCAGGAGCGCACCCGGTCCAGCTGCGCGGCCACCCGGCCCGCCGGACCCAGCATGACCCGCTCGTGGTTCAGCTGCGTGGTGATCAGCTTCCAGCCGCGGTTCTCCTCGCCCACCAGCATCGACTCGGGCACCCGCACGTCGCTGTAGTAGGTGGCGTTCACGTGGTGCGCGCCGTCGCAGGTGATGATCGGGGTCCAGGAGTATCCGGGGTCGGTGGTGTCCACGATCAGGATGGAGATCCCCCGGTGCGCGGGCGCCGCCGGGTCGGTGCGCGCGGCCAGCCAGATGAAGTCCGCGTCGTGCCCGCCGGTGGTGAAGATCTTCTGCCCGTTCACCACGTAGCCGCCGGACGGATCGCGCACCGCCGAGGTGCGCAGCGAGGCCAGGTCGGTGCCCGCCTCCGGCTCGGTGTAGCCGATGGCGAAGTGCACCTCGCCCGAAAGGATCAACGGCAGGAACCGTTCGCGCTGCTCGGGCGTGCCGTACTCGAGCAGGGTCGGCCCGACGGTCTGCAGGGTCACCGAGGGCAGCGGGACGTCGGCGCGCGCCGCCTCGTTCACGAAGATCTGCTGTTCCACCTGGCCGAAGCCGTGCCCGCCGTGTTCCACCGGCCAGCCCACGCCCAGCCAGCCGTCCCGTCCCATCCGCCGGACCACGTCCCGGTAGACCGGGCCGTGTCGCTCGGTGAGCATCACCACCCGTTCCTCGGGGGTGATCAACCCGGCGAAGTAGGAGCGCAGCTCGCCGCGCAGCCGCCGCTGGTCGGCGGTCAACTCCAAATGCACCCGAACCCCCAGGTCACGACGCCAGTCCGGCCAGTCGGCGGTCCACCCCGCCGACGAACCGGGTGAGGTCCTTGGTCATCGCGTAGTGCCGGTGCAGCGGATAGCTCACGTCCATGCCCAGCCCGCCGTGCAGGTGCTGGCACACGTGCAGGGCCGGGAGCGCGCGTTCGGCCAGCCAGTACCCGGCGACCTCCACGTCACCCGACTCGGCGCCGGCGTCAGAAGATGAGGAGTCCAGCTCCCAGCAGGCGGCCAGCGTGGCCAGGTGCAGCGTCCGGGATGCCAGGTAGGCGTCCGCCACCTGCTGCGCGACCGCCTGGAACGTGGCCAGCGGGCGCCCGAACTGCTCGCGTTTGCGCAGGTGGTCCGCGGTCAGCTGGAGCGCCCCGGAAAGCAGCCCGTCACCCACCGCGCACGCGCCGACCAGTGCCGACCGGTGCAGGCCGGCCAGGACCACGCCGCTCCGGTCGTCTCCGAGCAGCGCATCCGACGGCACCCGAGCATCGGACAGGTGCACGGTGAACTCGGCCGTCCCGGCGGAGGTCCGGGTGGCGGTCCGGGTCACCCCGGGAGTCTGGGGGTCGACCAGTAGCACCCCCGTGCCGGTCGGGTCTCCGTCGGGCGCCGAACCGGGCGCCCGCGCTCCGCCGGCGAGCGTGGCCGGCACCAGGATCCGGTGCGCCGAGCCGGCCGAACGGACGCCGACCAGCGTCCCGGACACCACCCAGCCGCCGGAGGGGTCAGGGAGGGCGGTGGTCCGGGGCGTGGCGGGCAGGGGAGCGGACGGCTCGGTGATGGCCGCGGTCAGCGTGGCCCCCTCGGCCACCGCGCCGAGCAGCGTCCGGCGCTGCTCCTCGGTGCCGGCGCGGGCGATGGGCAGCGCACCGAGGGCCAGGGTCTCCAGCGCCGGGACCTGGACGGCCTGCCGGCCGACCTCGGTGAGCACCAGAGCGGTCTCCAGCACGCCCAGCCCGGCGCCGCCGAACCGCTCCGGGGTGGCCAGGGTGAGCAGTCCGGCCTGGCTCAACGCCCTCCAGGCAAGATATGGCTCGGTCTCCCGGGTGAGCACGTCGCGCGCCAGGTCGACGATCTCCCGCTGTGTCTCGTCCAGCGTGAAGTCCACCGTGCGCTCCCTCAGGTGCCGACAAAGACTGAAACGTGTTCTAGTATTCATACTCGGGTCAACGCTCGCGGGGCAACCCCAGGATCCGTTCACCGATCAGCGTGCGCAGGATCTGGGTGGTGCCGCCGGCAATGGAGTGACACCGGCTGAGCAGGAACTCGTGCACCAGCGGAGCGGTCGCGCCTTCCGACGACGCGCCGGCCGGCCCGGCCAGGTCCAGCGCGGCCTCCGCCACGTCCTGGCGGTGGGCCACGCCGACCAGCTTGCGCACCGACGACTCCGGCCCAGGGTCCCGCCCGTCCAGCCGGCGCAGCGTGCCGCGCAGCTCCAGCAGGGACACCGCGAGCCCCTGCGCGACCAGTGCGCCGACCCGTTCCTCCGGCTCCGCCGCCCAGGCGAGCAGCCGTTCCACACCCTCGCCGAGCGCCGACCCGCCGCCCATCGCCACCCGCTCGTTGGCCAGCGTGGTGCGGGCCAGCGCCCAGCCCCCGGTGGGCGAACCGACCAGGCAGTCGGACGGCACGAACACGTCGTCCAGGAACACCTCGTTGAACATCGCCTCGCCGGTGATCTCCCGCAGCGGCCGGATGTCGATGCCCGGCGAGGTCATGTCCACCAGGAAGTAGCCGATGCCCCGGTGTTTCGGCGCGTCCGGGTCGGTGCGGGCCAGGCAGATCGCCCAGTCGGCCTGCCGGGCCAGCGAGGTCCACACCTTCTGTCCGGTGAGCCGCCAGCCTCCGTCCACCCGCGCGGCGCGCGTACGCAGGGAAGCCAGGTCTGAGCCGGCCTCCGGTTCGCTGAACAGCTGGCACCAGGTCAGCTCGCCGCGCAGGGTGCGGGCGGCGAAGCGGTCGATCTGCTCGGGCGTGCCGTGGCGCAGCAGCGTGGGCACGGCCCAGCCGCCGATCACCAGGTCCGGCCGGGTGACCCCGGCGCGTCGCAGTTCGGCGTCTATCAGCAGCTGCCGGGCGGGGGAGGCGTCCTGCCCGTACGGTGCCGGCCAGTGCGGGGTGAGCAGCCCGGAGTCGGCCAGCGCCACCCGGCGTTGTGCCTCCGGCAGTTCCGCGATCGCGGCCACCGAAGCACGCACCGCCGGCCGGTCCGCCTCGGTCGCCGGGTCCAGCGCCACGCCGAGCGTGCGCCGGTCGCCGCGCCGCGCCAGCTCGGCCAGCCGCAGCCGCCATCCGGCGCCCGGCCCGAGCAGTGAGCGGGTGGCCAGGGCGCGGCGCAGGTACAGGTGGGCGTCGTGTTCCCAGGTGAACCCGATGCCGCCGAGTACCTGGATCGCGTCCTTGGCCGTCTGCACGGCCGCATCCAGCGCGAACGCGCCGCAGGCGGCGGCCGCCAGGGGCAGCTCGCCGGGGTCTTCGTCGGCGGCGCGAGCGGCGTCCCAGGCCAGCGCGCTGATCTGTTCGGCGTGGCACAGCATCTCCACGCACAGGTGCTTGACGGCTTGGAACGACCCGATCGGCCGCCCGAACTGCTCGCGCAGCCGCGCGTGCTCCACCGCGGTCCGCAGGCACCAGCCGGCCACGCCGGACAGCTCGGCGGCGGCCAGGGTGACCGCCAGCGAGCGCACCCGCTCGCCGGTCAGCCGGGTGACAACCCGGTCGGCCGGCACCGCCACCTCGCGCAGCGTGACCACCGCCTGCGGGCGGGCCGGGTCCACCGACTCCCGGGGCGTGATCCGGACGCCGGGGGCCGAGGCGTCCAGGGTGAACCAGCGCTCGTCCCCCGAACCGTCCCGCGCGCCCAGCAGCAGCTCCGCCGTCACCTCGGGCGCCGGCGGGCGGCCGTCGCCGAGCAACGCGTGCACCTCACCGGTGACGACCAGGCCGTCCGCCGTCGCGGTGGCGGTCAGCTCCGAAGGGTCCAGGCCGAGGGAGAACGACAGGGTGCCCTCGGAGCAGGCGCCTTGTGAGTGATTTGTGTGGCTATAGCCACACAAATCACTCACGGGCTGCTCGCCGGCACCGGCGAGCAGCAACCCACCGACCACCGTGGGCAGCACCGGCCCGGGCACCAGCTCGGCGCCGCACCGCTCCAGTGCGGTGGAAGCGTCCAATACCCCGCCACCCGCCCCACCGTGAGAAGGGGGCAGTGCCAGGCCGAACACGCCGACCGAGGCCAGCCCCGACCAGCACTCGCCGGCCGCCTCCGGGTCGGCGGAACGCACGGCGGCGACCGGCCGGGTCTTCGCCGCGACCTCGCCGATGGCGGCGGCCAGCGCGCGCCGTTCCTCGGTGTCCGCCACCGGGGTAGCCGCGCCGGACGGCGCCGTCGTCTTGCCACTGCTCATCGTCCGAGCATAGAACGTGTTCCAGTTTTCGCCCAACGACTGATACTGTCGTAGCACTTCCTATACTTTCGTCCCAATGCGGAACAGCCTGCAATAACGGAGCACGATGAGCGCACTGACCGAGGAGGACCTCGGCTCCCCCGCCCAGCGGGATCGACGTAAGCGGATCCTGGACGCGACGCTCGCGCTCGCTTCCAAAGGGGGCTACGACGCGGTCCAGATGCGCGCCGTAGCCGAGCGGGCCGATGTTGCCCTCGGCACCCTCTACCGGTACTTCCCCTCCAAGGTTCACCTGCTGGTCTCCGCGTTGATCCGGGAGTTCGACCAGGTGTTGGGCCGGCTGGAGCGGATGACCATCCCGGGCGCGACGGCCACCGAGCGGGTGCTCTACGTGCTCGTCCGCAACACTCGTTCGCTGCAGCGCGATCCGCAGCTCACCGAGTCGATGACCAGGGCGTTCATGTTCGCCGACACCTCGGCGGCCGCCGAGGTGTCCCAGGTTGCCCGGCAGCTGGAGCGGATGATCACCCTCGCCATCGGGGACGCCGAGCCGACCGAGGAAGACAAGATCGTCGCGCGGGTGATCGGTGACGTGTGGCTGTCCAACCTGGTCGCCTGGGTCACCCACCGCGCCTCGGCGGACGACGTCGCGGCCCGTCTGGCGCTCACCGTCCGGCTGGTCCTGCGGGAGGACTGACCCGGGCACGCTCTAATGTGATAACGGTGCGCACCCGCCCGCCGTTCACCGTCTGGGTTCTCGGCGCGGTCGTACTGCTCTACGACGGCTACGAGTACGGCGTTTACGGCGCCGCGCTGCCGTTCCTGCTGCAGCGCCCGGACTGGGCGTTCACCCCGGAGTACGCCGGCCTGATCGGCTCGCTCGCGGTGGTCGGCATGGTGCTCGGCGGGCTGGTCGGCGGCCCGCTCACCGACTACCTGGGCTGGGGGCGGGTGCTGCCCGCCTGCGTGCTGCTGCACTCGTCCGGCTCGGTGCTGTGCGCCCTGGCCCCGAGTCCGGAATGGCTGCTGGCCGGGCGCGTGCTGGTCGGGCTGGGGGTCGGTGCGTTCACCCCGACCGCGCAGTCGATGATCATGCGGTACTCCCCGCCGGGCCGGAAGTCGTTCAACTTCGCCGTGGTCGCCACGGTGGCCGGTGCGGGAGGCGCGGTGGCCGCACTCGCCGCTCTGTGGGTCGCGCCGGCCTTCGGCTACCAGGCGCTGTTCTGGCTGGGCGCGCTGCCGCTGCCGCTGGTGGTGTCGGTGCTGGTGCCGCGCTTCCCGCGATCGGTGCACCGGCTGGTCCGGGAAGGCACGACCGAGACCCGCCCGGCAAGCCCGCTGGTCGCGCCGCGCGCGTTGCTGGACCGGACCCACCTGCGGGCCACGCTGCTGTTCTGGCTGGCCGGCGGGTTGGCCCTGCTGCTGACCTTCGCGGCCACCACCTGGCTGCCCACCATCATGATCCAGGCCGGCTACGGGCTCGGGTCCTCGCTGGTGTTCCTCGCGCTGATGCAGCTGGGCGCGGCGGCCGGGTCGTTCGGGGGCGGGCTGATCGCGGACCGCCGGGGCAGCAAGGGGGTCGTGCTGGTCACCTTCGGCTGCGCGGTGCTGGCTCTGGCCGCGATCGCGGCGAAGCCGCCCGCGCCGTGGGTACACCTGTTGGTGCTGGTGGTCGGGGCCGGCTCGATCGGCTCGCTGAACCTGCTCATGGCCTACATCGGCATCTACTACCCGGACGCGATCCGGGGCAGCGGGCTGGGCCTGGTGTTCACCTTCGGCCGGTTGCTCGGCGCGGCCGGGCCGGCCATCGGCGGGCTGCTGCTGGCTGGCGGCGCGACCGCCCCGGAGTCGTTGCTGGTGTTCGCGGCCGCCCCGCTGCTGGCCATCGGGGTGCTCGCGTTCGGCCCCCCGGTGTCCCCGGCCGGCCCCCGCGCGCCGAGCCCCGGCCATCGCCCGCCAAACCCGAGCCCGCCGATCCCGAGCTCGAGCCTGCCGGGCCCGATCTCGCCGAGTTCGATCCCGCCAAGCCCGATCCCGCCGAGTTCGATCCCGCCGAGCCCGAGCCCGCCAAACCCGAGTCCGGGCGCGCCGGGTCAGCCCAGCCGCAGCGTCCGCCGGGACGGGTGACCGGCCTCGAAGCTCAGCTCGGCGACCTGCTGGCCGCGGCGCCGGAACTCGGTGATCACCGCACGCAGGCCGGCGACGTCCTGGGCCAGGTAGCGGTCCAGAAGGTCGTGGCACAGCGCGTTGCGGTCGGAGTCCTCCGCCCGCCGGGACCGGCCGGGCGCGGAGCCGCCCTCGATCACCTGGAAGCCCAGCCGCAGGTAACGCTGCAGGTCGCGGCGGATCTCGTCGTATATCCGCAGGTCCCACCCGGAGGCGGCGGGGCGGCACAGCTCGGTGAGAAAGTTGATCACAACGGCGGAACTGGTCTGCCGGTCGTCGCCGTCGCCCGGGATCATCGCGCGCAACCGCTCGAGCTGTTCCGGGCGCGCCAGGGCGCTGGCCCGGGTGATCAGGTCCGGTTCCAGCCGGCGCAGCAGTTCGTAGGCGGAACGCACCTCGCCCAGATCCAGCGGCGCCACGACGGCCACGTCGCCGCGCAGGGTGAGCAGGCCCTCGCGCTCCAGGCTGGTGCAGGCCATGACCAGCGCGCGGGTGCGAATTCCGCGCCGTTCGGCGAGCTCGCGCAGCCGGACGACCTGGCCGGGCACCAGGTCGCCCTGGCGAATCCGCCGCGCGAGGTCGGTGACCACCCGGTCGGCCTCGCCGCGGCCGTCGATCGCGCGCACGTCAGCCAGTCGGTCCACGCCCACCTCCGTCCGATGCCACCGACGTGGTAATCGACGATTACGTTACGTCACCAATCCGGGATACCCTTCGTGGGCCACGTAGAGGGGGGCCACACGTGACCAGGAACAAGCCCATTCTGTGCTGCGCGCTGCTGGCGGTGACCGTGCTCAGCGGTTGCGCGGCCACCGAGGTGGAGCCGGATGCGATCGGGCTGCACTACACGGCGGGCAGCTTCGAGGGGCAGCAGTTCGCCAACGTGGTGGAGCCCGGCGACGTCGAGTGGGTGGCCAACGACAACATCTACAAGCTCACCACCGCCCAGCGCAGCTTCATCGTGCGCCGGGACGAGCGGGCCGACATCAACACCGTGATCAGCGTGCCGGCCGGCGGCACGGCGGAGACCAGCGGCACGCTGGTGGACTTCGAGATCAGTGCGGCGTTCAAAATCAACACCCGCGACGACGACATACCCGGCTACCCGGGTGGCACGCTGCGCCGGTTCTTCGAGGACGTGTGCAAGCACTACAACTGCCAACTGGACGACACCGGGCAGGACACCGAGGGCTGGCGGCGGCTGCTGCGGGAGAAGCTGTACCCGCAGCTGGAGTCGGCGTTCAAGGACGAGGCGCGCCGGTACGACGGCGATGCCATCGTGAACAACCTGCAGATCGGCGGTTCGGACACCGGCGCGCTGACCCTGCTGCAGGCGGACGTCGGCCGGCGCTTCCAGGATTATCTGGAGCGCCAGACCGGCGCCCAGTTCTTCTGCGGACCCTCGTTCAACCGGGACAACCCGGGCAACCCGAAGGCCACCGACCCCCGGCTGCTGCCCTGCCCGCCGGTGGAGCTGCTGATCATCAGTGCGGACTACACCGACCCGAAGATCCGCGAGGCACGGAACGCCAAGAAGTCGGCGGTCGACCTGGCCGCCGCCCAGGCCCAGCTGTCCCGGGCGCTGGGCGACCCGAACTACCTGGAGTACCTGCGCATCGAGGCGGCCAAGGAATGCGCCCGCTCCGCCAAGGCGGTGTGTGTGTTCGCGCCGGGCGGCACCGCCCCGGTCGCCGTGCAACCGGGGCGCTAACCGCGACCCGGCCCGCCCGCCGACGGGTCAGCCCGCTGATGGGTGCCAGAGGTCGTCGATGCCCAGGCGCTTGGCGAAGTCGACGCGGACCCGCTCGGTGACCTCCAGTACCTCGGCGGCGCCGTCGCCGACCGGGTCGACCAGGGTGCGGAACGGGCGCTGGCCGTGCGGGGTGGCCACCACCGAAGCGACCGCGTCCGCCACCGCCTGCGCGGTCGGCGCGTCCGCCGGGGTGAGCTCGGCCAGCCGCCGGCCCACCTGGGCGTCCAGCCCGTCGTAGCGGCCGTCATAGACAACGGCCAGCGACGAGTCGGCGGGGTGGGAGGCGTGCGGGAAGTGCTCGGTGCCGGCGGTGAACGCGCCCGGCACCACGGTGGCCGTCTCGATACCGAACCGGGACACCTCCATGGCCAGCGTGCGCAGCAGGCCCTCCACGGCGGCCTTGGTGGCCGCGTAGGCGCCCATGAACGGCGGGTAGCCGCCGAACACCGTGGTGCTGCTGATCCACAGCAACAGGCCCTGACCCTGGTCGCGCATCACCGGCAGCGCGGCCCGGTTCACCCGGTGGGTGCCCAGCACGTTGGTGTCGAACAGCCCGGCGATCTCCTCGGTGCTGAACGCCTCGGTGGGGCCGACGGTCAGGTGGCCGGCGTTGTGCACCACCACGTCCAGGCGGCCGCACTCGTTGACGATCTGCCGGACGGCCGCGTCGGCGGACACCTGCGAGAGCACGTCCAGCTCCACCGTGCGCAGGTCCACGCCGGACTCCTCGGCCCAGGCCCTGACCTCGGCGACGCGGGGGGCGTTGCGGCCGGCGGTGTCCCGCATGCTCGCGTAGACGGTGTGCCCGCCTCGGGCCAGGGTGCGCGCGATCAGGTTGCCGAACCCGCTGGATGCGCCGGTGACCAGGACGACCTGGGACATTGGTGGTTCCTTTCCGAACTCGGGAAACCTCAGAAGTGGATGACGTGACGGCCCCGGGAGGAACCGGCGGCCATGTCCGTCAGCACCGAGGGCGCTTCGTCCAGGGAGACCGGGGTGACCTGGGGGAAGATGCCGTGCGCGGCGGCGAAGGAGAGGGTGTCGCGCAGGTCGTGCGGCGAGCCGGACGGGTTGGCCAGCACGTGCAGCCGGCCGAGCACCATGGGCATGGTGGGCAGCACCAGCGGGTCCGGGCCGTAGCCGAGCAGCAGCAGCGTGCCGTCCGGGGCCAGCCCGCCGAGGGTGGCAGCGGCGGCGGCGGAACTGGGCGCGCCGTTGACGATCAGGTTGGCGCCGCCCTCCCAGGCCCGCAGCGCCTCGGCCGGGTCCTGCTCGGCGGTGGCTCCGATATTGACGTACCGCTCCGCGCCCAATTCCTTGGCGGCTTCGGCACCGTCGGCCGACCGGCCCAGCACGGCCACCCGGGCGCCCATGGCCACGGCGAACCGCACCGCCAGCCCACCGACCCCACCGGCGCCGATCACCGCCACCCGCGCGCCGGCCCGCGCGCCGCCCTGGCGCAGCCCGTTGAACGCGGTGATCCCCGCGCACATCAGCGGCGCGGCGGCCACCGGGTCCAGGCCGTCCGGCAGCGGAGTGACGAAGCCTTCCCGAGCGATCATGTACTCGGCGTATCCCCCGTCCACGCCGATACCGGTGATCCGCTTGTTCGGGCAGAGGATCTGCTCGCCGCGCACGCAGTAGTCGCAGTGCCCGCACGAGTCGTAGAGGAACTGGGCGCCGACCGGGGTGCCCACCGCCGGCCAGCTCACCCCCGTGCCGAGGGCGGCCACGGTGCCGGTGATCTCGTGCCCGGGCACCACCGGGAACCGGGCGAACGGGTAGTGCCCCTCCACCAGGTTGACCTCGGTGAAGCACATCCCGCAGGCATTGACCTTGATCAGGATCTCGCCCGGACCAGGTTCCGGCACCGGCCTTTCGACCAGCGACAACGTGGTGTTGGGGGCGTCCAATTGCGCGGCTCGCATGAATCAAGCATGTTCTGGTTCGCCCGGTCGGGTCCAAGACCTTTGTCGACGCGATCGATACCCTGCGGGCATGGATCTGGATCTGCGCAAGCTGCGCTACTTCGTGGAGGTCGCCGAACAGCTCAACTTCGGCCGGGCCGCCGCCGCGCTGCACATCGCGCAACCGGTGCTCAGCCGGCAGATCGGCCGGCTGGAACACGAGCTGGGCGTGCCCCTGTTCACCCGCACCAGCCGACAGGTGGACCTCACCGCCGGCGGCCGGCAGCTGCTGGACGAGGCCCGCTCGCTGCTCGCCTCGGCGGACGCGGCGCAACGCCGGGTCAAGGCCGCCGGCCGGGGCAACCGCACGCTCAACGTGGGCTTCATGGCCGGCATCCCGGTCACCTCGGCGGTGGCGGCGTTCAACCAGGCGCGGCCGGAGGTGACCGTGGAGCTGCGCCGCATCGAGTGGTACGACCAGGCGGAGGTGCTGCTGGACGGCACCGTGGACATCGCCTACATCCGGCTGCCCATCGAGGAACGGGGCCTGCGCATCCACCGGCTCTACTCCGAGCCCCGGCTGGCCGTGCTGTACGCCGACCACCCGCTGGCCGGCAAGACCAGCCTCAGCATCCTCGACCTGGCTGACGACCCGGTGGTCATGCACCGCGACGCCAGCCCGGCCTGGGACGCGTTCTGCAACACCGACCCGCGCCCGGACGGCCACCGGGTCAAACCCGGCCCGGCCATCCGCACGATGGACGAGAAGCTGGAACACGTGGCGGCCCGGCGGGCGATCACCTTCCTGCCCGCGTCGGCCGCCGCCTACTACCACCGGCCGGAAATCGTCTGCGTGCCGGTGGTGGACATCCCGCCGCACCCGGTCTGCCTGGCCCACGCGGCCGCCCGGCGGGACGACCTGCTGGACGCGTTCGTCGAGGCCGCCACCGGCGTGGCCGGGTAGCGACACGCGTTGTTCAGCCGGTCGGGTGATGGTTCACGATCTTCACCGGGTAGATGCTCAGGCAATGCTCACCGACTCGCTGCGGGGCCTGGCCTACGGGCTGGCCGCCGAGGATGTCGCGACGCTGGTGCGGAACCAGGTCCTCTCACCGTTCCCCGAGCTCGAAGACGTGGACGACGACGAGGACACCTGAGCGCCCACTGAAAAACGGCCGCCGGTTGACCCGACAGCCGTCTCGTACTTGAGAGCGCGCTCGGCAGGATTCGAACCTGCAACCTCTTGATCCGTAGTCAAGTGCTCTATCCGTTGAGCTACGAGCGCATGTTCAGTTGTCCGCCCGGCCGAAGCCGAACGTCACGCGGAGGCTCCGGGATTTGAACCCGGGATGGGGGGTTACCCCAAACCGCATTAGCAGTGCGGCGCCATAGACCAGACTAGGCGAAGCCTCCCGGGGCCTTCTCGGCCTCCAGGTGGATAGGTTACACAGCGACTTCCCGCCGGATCAAAGCGGTATGCCCTTAGCCGCCCTTGTGGGCGAACACCCAGGTCAGGATGGGGTGGCCAGGGCGACGAACGGCTCCAGGGCGGCGGGGTTGGCCAGTGCGCCCCGGCTCACCGCGCGGTCCACCGGAACCCCGGAGAGGATCTTCTTCACCGGCACCTCGCACTTCTTTCCGTTCAGCGTCCTGGGGACCTCGCTGACCTCGACGAACCGGTCCGGCACGTGCCGGGGGGACAGCTCGCGGCGCAGCGCGGTGCGCAGTTTCGGCTCCACGTCGGCCAGCTCGGCGTCGGGCGCGAGTACCAGGAAGCACAGCAGCGCGCCTTCGCCCTCGGTGCCCAGTGCGGTGGTGTCGATCACCAGCGAGTCGCTGACCTCGTCGAACGCCTCGACGACCGCGTAGAAGTCGGCCGTGCCCATGCGAACTCCACCCCGGTTCAGGGTGGAGTCGCTGCGCCCGTAGATGATCGACGAACCGCGCGGTGTGATCTTTATCCAATCCCCGTGCCGCCAGACGCCCGGGTAGTCCTCGAAGTACGCCGCGCGCAGCCGGTCGCCGTCCGGGTCGTTCCAGAAGAACACCGGCATGCACGGCATCGGCTCGGTCACCACCAGCTCGCCGACCTCGTCGACCAGTGCGTTGCCGGCCTCGTCGTACGCCTCCACCTTCGCACCCAGCAGCGCGCAGGACAGCTCGCCCAGCCACACCGGCACGGTCGGCGCGCCGCCGACGAACGCGGTGCACATGTCGGTGCCGCCGGACATGCTGACGATCTGGATGCCCGGGTCCACCGCGTCGGCGATCCACCGGAAGCCCTCCACCGACAGCGGCGCGCCGGTGGACCCGATCGCCCGGATCTCGCGCAGGTCGTACTCCTCGCGCGGGCGCAGCCCGGCCTTGAGGCAGGACTGGATGTACGGCGCGGAGACGCCGAACACGTTCACCCGGTGCCGCTGGGCGAGTGCCCACAGCGCGCCGAGGTCCGGGTACCCGGGGTTGCCGTCGTAGAGCACCACGGTGCCGCCGACCAGCAGCCCGGAGATGATCAGGTTCCACATCATCCAGCCGGTGGTGGTGAACCAGAACAGCCGGTCACCGGGGCCGATGTCGTAGTGCAGGCTCAGCTGCTTGATGTGCTCGAGCACCATGCCGCCGTGGCCGTGCACGATGCCCTTGGGCAGCCCGGTGGTGCCGGAGGAGTAGAGCACCCACAGCGGGTGGTCGAACGGCACCGGGTCGAACACCAGCGGTGCCTCGCGGTCTTCGGCGAACTCGCCCCATCCGATGGTGCCCTCGGCCGTGGCGGTCTCGTCGAGGTACGGGATGAGCACGGTGGCGCGCAGGGTGGGCAGCTGTTTGCGCAGCTCGGCCAGGCGTTCCCGGATGTCGAAGCGCTTGCCGCCGTAGGTGTAGCCGTCCACCGCGACCAGTACCACCGGCTCGATCTGCGCGAACCGGTCGTACACCGCGCGCGCCCCGAAGTCCGGCGAGCAGGACGACCAGGTGGCGCCCAGGCTGGCGGCGGCCAGGAAGGCGACCAGGGTCGGCACGCAGTTCGGCGCCAGTGCCACGACCCGGTCGCCCTTCTGGACGCCCAGCTTGCGCAGGCCGGCGCGGGCGGCGGCGACCTCCCCGCGCAGCTCGCCGTAGCTGACCCTGCGCTCCTGGTCGTCCTCCCGGACGAAGATCAGCGCGGTGTCGTCGTCGGCGCGCGGCGCGTTGGGGCCGCCGGGAGTGAGGGCGTGCTCGGCGTAGTTCAGCGTGGCGCCGGGGAACCACTGCGCGCCGGGCATCTCCCGGCTCCCGAGCACGGCGGTCGGCCGGTCGTGGAAGCGCACCCCGCCGAACTCGGCCACCGCCGACCAGAACCCGTGCAGGTCGCGCACCGACCACCGGTGCAGGGTGGCGTAGTCCTCGGCGCCGTCCACTCCCCGGTGCTCGGCGACCCACCGGCCGAACTCCGCCAGCGCAGTGGCCTTCGCCCGCTCCGGATCAGGTGCCCAAATCCGCTCCGCATCCATCCCCACATCCTCACCCACCGCGAGTCGGGGATCCAGGTACGGCGAGTCGGGCTTTCGGGTACGGCGAGTCGGGGATTTGGGTCCGGCGAGTCGGGACTTCAGGTGCAGCGAGTCGGGTTCAGGCGTCCCGTGTGGCGGGCTCGAATGTCCCGGTGCGTCGGGCCGTAGCTTGTACCTCGGTGGGTCAAGCCGTGCGCCAAGAGAGTCGACTCGGGGTGCTGAAACCGTCAACTCGGTGTGCCGAGATCCCCGACTCGCCGTACCCCAATCCCCGACTCGCCGTACCTGAAGTCCCGACTCGCGGGGGTGGGGTTAGCGGAGGTGGGAGTCGAACCAGTTGAGGGTGCGGTGCCAGGCGTCGGCGGAGGTGTCGGGGTGGGCGTCGAAGCGGTGGTCCACCTCGGGGTAGACGACCACGTGGCTGGCGGTGCGGGCGTCCTGCGCCGCCGCGCGCAGTTTCTCCACGTCGTCCACCGAGGGGTCGGTGGAGCGCTCGCCGAACAGGCCCAACCACGGACAGGTCAGCTCCGGCGCGGCACCCAGGGGCGACGGCAGGTCGGCGCCCAGAGGCTCGGCCACGTGGTTGCCGGCCACCGTCACCGCTGCGCCGAGGCGACGCTGCGTGGCCACCACCAGGGCCACCGAGCCGCCCAGGTCGAAGCCGATCACGCCGATCTGGTCGGCGCCGATGCCCCGGTCGGCCAGCCAGCCGAAGGCGGTGTCGGTGTCCGCCATGACGCTGTCCCCGGTGAGCCGGCTGACCTGGTCACGCACCTGCTCCTCGGAGTGGCCGGCGTCCAGTTCGTCGGCGCCGTCCCGGTGGTAGAGGTGCGGCGCGACCACCTGGTAGCCCTCCTGAGCCAGGCTGTGCACCAGCCACCGCACCCCGTCGGTGACCCCGCGCGATTCGTGCAGCACGACGATCCCGCCCCGAGCCGAACGGTCCGGGTCGGCAACCGTGAGACGCAGCTTGCTGCCGTCGTCCAGCGGCACGGTTTCGGTGCGGAGCTCGGTCATGCGCACAGCGTCGCACGTTCCGGCCGCCAACGTGTGGCACGACGGCTAACGTAGCGGCCATGGACCCCATCCTGCGGGCCGGAATCGAAGCCCTCCCCTCGTACGTTCCGGGGCGCACCATCCCGGGCGCCATCAAGCTGGCCAGCAACGAGGTTTCGTTGCCGCCTCCGGAGCGGGTGCTCGCCGCGATCGCCGAGGCGGCGGCGGCCGGGAACCGGTACCCGGACAACGGCGTGATCGGTCTCACCGCCAAGATCGCCGAGCGACGCGGGGTCTCGCCGGAGCAGGTGGCGGTGTCCTGCGGGTCGGTGAGCCTGCTGCCGCAGCTGCTGCAGATCACCTGCACCGGAGCCGAGGACGAGGTGCTGTTCGCCTGGCGCTCGTTCGAGATGTACCCGATCGTGTCCAAGGTCATCGGTGCGACGCCGGTGACCGTCCCGCTGGACGCGGACGCCCGCCACGACCTGGCCGCGCTGGCCCGCGCGGTCACCCCCCGGACCCGGGTGCTGTTCCTGTGCAGCCCGAACAACCCGACCGGCCCGGCCATCCGGCGTGACGAGCTGCTCACGCTGTTGGACGCGATCCCGCCGCGCGTGCTGGTGGTGCTGGACGAGGCGTACCGGGAGTTCGTCACCGACCCCGACGCGCCGGACGGCATCGACCTGCTGCCCGGCCGCCCGAACCTGGTCGTGCTGCGCACGTTCTCCAAGGCGTACCGGCTGGCCGGGATCCGGGTTGGCTACGCGGTCGGGGCGCCGCAGGTGATCTCCGCGCTGCGCAAGGTGTACGTGACGTTCAGCGTGAGCTCGCTGGCCCAGGCGGCGGCCGGTGCGGCCCTCGACTGCCTGGACGAGCTGGAGCCGTCCTGGGCCGAGATCACCAAGGAGCGGTCAAGGGTGTTGGGCGCGCTCGGTGAGGCCGGTTTCGCGGTTCCGGAGAGCCAGGCGAATTTCGTCTGGCTGCCGTTGGGGGACGACGCGGTGCCATTCAGCGAGCATTGTGAGCGGCACAAGGTGGTGGTGCGTCCGTTTGCCGGCTCGGGTGTGCGGGTTTCGGTGGCCGGTGCCGAGGAGAATGACGCATTCCTGGCCGTCGCCCGGGCCTGGTCGGGGTGACGGGAATTTTGAAAGAGTTTTTCCGCACCGTGAACACTGCGCGACAAATACAAAGCACCGCGCCGTCCCCGGACGGGTGACCGGGGACGGCGCGGGGAAGAGCTCTCGGGAGGCTACGCCCTGGCGCGTGCCTTGTTGATGAGCCGCCAGATCAGCAGCAGGATCAGCGATCCGACCAGCGCAAGACCCCAGGTCCGCAGGTCGAAGAAGTTGCCGAGCCCGGCACCGAGGATCTTGCTGCCGAGCCATCCGCCGAGGAAGGCGCCCAAGATTCCGATAATCATCGTGACGATAATGCCGCCGGGGTCTTTACCCGGCATGATCAACTTGGCCAGCGCGCCCACAATAAGGCCGAGCACGATGAAACCGAGAATGCCCACGGACCCACCTCCATGTTCTGGCCAGAACAAACTGGCGGTCCGGGCCTCTAGGTGCCGGGACCGCACTTAATGCGATCAAGATTTACCCAGCGTAGGGCACAGTAAACGTATCCCGCAGCACCGTCGCACGATCGTGATGTCGCCCGTCAGGTGAATTCTTCTCGATGGCGGATGGCATGCTCGTCCGGTGCGATTCGAGTCGATTGTGGAGTTGGGCGGCAAGACGGCCACCGGGATCCGGGTGCCCGCCGAGGTGGTCGAGGGGTTGGGCTCCCACCGGCGCCCGCCGGTCCAGGTGACCGTCGGCGGGCACACCTACCGAACCACCGTGGCGCCCATGTCCGGGGCGTACTTCGTGCCGCTCAGCGCGGAGAACCGGGCCGCCGCCGGGGTGGCCGCCGGCGACCGGGTCACCGTGGACATCGAGCTTGACACCGAGCCCAGGATGGTCGAGGTCCCGGCCGACCTGGCCGAGGCGCTGGCCCGCGTCCCGGCCGCGCGCGACCGTTTCCGGGCGCTGTCGTACAGCCGGCAGCGGGCGCACGTGCTGTCGGTGGAGGGCGCCAAGACCCCCGAGACCCGAGCCCGCCGGGTGGTAAAGGTCCTCGACGAGCTGAGCTGAGCGGAAGCGGAGGGATTCGAACCCCCGAGTGGTTTCCCACTGCTCGCTTTCAAGGCGAGTGCATTCGGCCGCTCTGCCACGCTTCCACGGACAGCGTAGCGAGCGGCCGCGTCACGCTCGACCGGCGCCGGTGGCTGTGGTGGGATCGGCACGTCACGCACGGGCGGATCGGACGCCCCGGCCCGGGAGGACACCGTGGATTTCAACTCCGATGCTGAGCTGGACACCTCTCAGGTCGAGGACCTGAGGGGCAGCGGCGGCGGTGGGGGTGGCGGCTTCGGCGGCCGGGTGGCGCTGGGCGGCGGCGGGGTCAGCCTGGTCGGGTTGCTGCTCTACTTCGTGCTCTCCCAGGTGGGCGGGGCGGCCGGGATCGACCCGAGCATCCTCACCGGCGGCGCCCCGGGCGGGACCGCCAGCCGGTCGCAGTCGCAGAGTGGCCAGGTCAGCGACGAGGCACTGCGGCAGCGCTGCCAGCGGGGCAGGGACGCGGCGGCCAACCGGGACTGCGAGGCGGTCGCGGTGATCAATTCCATCCAGGCCTACTGGACCCGCGAGTTCGCCAGCGAGGGGCGCCGCTACCAGCCGGCCAACACCCGGTTCTTCTCCGGCGGGGTGAACACCGGTTGCGGCGCGGCCAGCTCGGACACCGGCCCGTTCTACTGCCCGGCCGATCACCTGATCTACATCGACCTGACCTTCTTCCAGGAGCTGGAGCAGCGGTTCGGGGCCAAGGGCGGCCCGTTCGCCCGCGCGTACGTGCTGGCCCACGAGTACGGCCACCACGTGCAGAACCTGCTCGGCACCAACCGGCAGGTGCGGTCGGGGGCGACGGGCGCGACGTCCGGCTCGGTGCGCCTGGAGTTGCAGGCCGACTGTTATGCGGGCGTTTGGGCCAACCACGCCACCCAGACCACCAGTGCCTCCGGCAAACCGCTCATCCAAAACGTCACGTCCACCGATATCGCCGCCGGAGTGGACACCGCGGAACGAATCGGTGACGACTTCATCCAATCCGAACTGGCCGGTCAGCGCGTGGACCAGAGCAAATTCACCCATGGAAGCTCGGCGCAGCGAGAGAAATGGCTCCTGGCCGGCATTCGGTCCGGTGACCCGGGGCAGTGTGACACCTTCGCCAAAGGTACGGACCTAGGCTAACTATTACCCGGAATTCGGCGGTCCCTCGGGCCCGGCCCGGCGGGGGCGCCCCGGCGTGTCCCGGGCGGAGGCTCCGGAACCGATCCAGTGGGGGCGCAGCGACATCCGGAGGCGCTATATCCGCGCGCGCCAAACCGGGGAGAGGTGGTGGTGACCGGGGTCGGGCGGGGGCTCCCATTCCACGCCGACCCCGGTCACTCTGATCTGGTAACGACGCGGCGGCGGTTTCGGTTCGGGATGGATACCCCGAAATCGCCTGCCTCTACACCTAAAACGGGCAACGGAAAGGGCAAGCTAATTCGGCACGAAGGGCACGACCGGCCGTTCTCGTGCGGTGAATTGCGGTCAGTGACGGCTCACTTGTGATGGCAAAGTCCAGGTAAGCCCGGTTTGGGCCGGTTGACCGGCACCTAACTGATCGCCGAACGGTCGGCGGCGGAGATGTGTTCCATCTGATTACGCTCGGCGATGGACTGCCGCCATCGATCGCCGGGAAAAGTGTGACATAAAGCACTGACCTGGTCGGTTTAGAAGTATCCGACCAGGTCAGCGGGTTTTGATATCGATCTTTGGCGCCGCACTAGAACACGTCGGGCGACGCCGGTGTGTGGCTTATGCCACCGGTCGGGTGATCGGCTGGCTGTGGTTGCGCCAGGACTGGCCGACCGGCGGCGCGGTGCTGGCCACCCCGGCACCGGGGGAGTCGTAGCTGTAGCCGTACTCCGACTGCGGGGTGTCCAGCGTGGACGGGGTCGCCTGCGGCGTCGGGGCCGCGCCCTGGTCGCTGGGCAGGCTGTTGTTGGTGGCGTCGTCGCCGGTCGAGCCGCTGGCGCCGCCGGTACCGCCCGGAGCGCCGTTCGCGGTGCTCGGCGCGTTGTCCTCGCCGCCGCTGTTGTTCGGCGTGGTCTTCGGGGTGGTCGGCGTGGTCTTCGGCGTCGACGGCGTGGTGGACGTGGACGGCGGCTTGGTCACCGTCGTCGTCTGGTTGTGGGTCGTGGCGGCCGGCGGCTTGGGCTTGGGCTTCGGCGTGGTGTGCTTGGCCGGCTCCGGCGCCGAGGTGGTGGCCGGCGCGCTGGTCTCCGGGGTCAACGTGTTCGAGGTGTTGTCCGGGGTGTCGGAGCTCTTCGGCCAGAGGAAGATCGCGGCCAGGATGGCGCCGATGGCCACCACCGCGCCGACGCCGATGAGCATGCCGTTCTGCTTCGGCTTGCTCTGCTCGGCGTACTGCTCGCCCTCGTGGCCGCCGTCGGCGAACGCGGCCGGGGCCACGTCCGGGCGTTGCGGCTCGGCGATCGACGGACGCTGCGGTTCCGGTCGCTGCGGCGGAGGCGGCGGACCGCCCTGCCCACCCGCGCTCTGGCCGCCCGAAGCGGGGGGCGGACCGGAGCGGAACGCGGCGCCACCGATCGCGCCGGCCGCGCCGACGCCGGCCTGGCTGGGCCGCAGCCCGCCGCTGCCCTGCACCCCCGGGGGCGGACCCGGCTGCGGCGGAGGCTGGGGGGAGATGGCCAGGGCGGCGCCCATCGCGATCGCCGTCTTGGGGTCGGCGTCCACCGCGACCGGCCGGCCCAGCTCGTCGGACACCAGCTGGGAGACCAGCGGGATCCGGGACGAACCTCCGACCAGCAGCACGGCCGAGAGGTCGGCCGGGGTCAGCCCGGCGGAGTTGATCGCCCGGCGCAGCGCCAGGATCGTCTCCTCCAGGGCGGGGCGGATCATCGCCTCGAACTCGCCCCGGGTGATCCGGCTCTGCGAACGCAGGTTGGGCAGCAGCACCGGGATGGTCGCCTCGGTGTCGCTGGACAGCGCCTCCTTGGCCTCGACGCACTCGCGGCGCAGCCGGGCCACGGCGGTGAGCACGTCCGGGTCCTCCGGGTCCAGCCCCTCCAGCTGGCCGCCCAGGCTCTCCCGCACGTGGCTGAACACGGCCTCGTCGAAGTCGACGCCGCCCAGCCGCTCCAGGCCCTCCGGCTGGCCGAGCAGCTCGAACCCGCCGTTCTGCGTCTTGCGCACCACGGCGGCGTCGAACGTGCCGCCGCCCAGGTCGTAGACGGCGATCGTGGAGCCCACGTCGACCCGCTCGGCGGACGCGTAGCTGACCGCCGCCGCCTGCGGCTCGGCCAGGAAGGTGACGGAGAGGCCCACGTCGTGCAGCGCCCGGCCCAGCAGGTCCTTCTTGTGCGCGCCCCACGCGGCGGGGTGGGTGACCGCGATGCGCCGGGGCGGGCCGCCCTCGCGCTCCGAGACCAGGTCGACCACCCAGCGGGTCATCCGGGCGCCCAGTTCGTGCGCCTGGTACTGGCGGGAACCGATGAGCAGCGGGATCTCGTCGCCGATGCGCCGCTTGAACTCGCGGACCACCCGGTCCGGGTCGGTCAGCGCGCGCCGCTCGGCGGACTCGCCCACCAGTACGGACCCGTCGTCGGCCAGGTACATCACGGATGCGACCGTTGCCGACCGGGCGCCGAGGGTGACCACGTCCGGTGTCCGTTGACCGGCGCGGCCGATGGACGCCGCCGTGTAGGTGGTGCCCAAGTCGATGCCGAGCTGGTACGTCATCCCGCGTTCCCCTTACCGATCACGCCAATCCCCTCCCGAACGCATTGGTGTCGCCCGGACACAGTCCGGACCCCCCAATCCCCCAATGGGCAGACTCCCATACCCCGTATCCCGCCCCGCACCGAACCCTGCTCGTTCCCCGATGCGCCGGGCGCCCGAACGGCCTATCGTGACGTGATATCAGCGGTCGTCCGGGTTCGGTTAGGGGGTAGGCGGTGTCTGCCCCTTCCTCGCTGCTGGACTGGTTGCACAGCATCATGAGCGACCCGGAGGCCAGCGCGGCGTTCCGACACGACCCCGAGGGGTACGCCTCGGCGCACGGCCTCGCCGACCTCACCGCCGCGGACCTGCACGACGCGGTCGCGCTGCTCGCCGACTCCGCGCCGGCCGACTACCGCGAATGGGTCGCCAGCCGCACCTTCCCGGAGGCCTCCGCGTTCGGTGAGTCCGAGCCCGACTTCGGGACCGGCTCCGTGCCCGGTGAGACGGGGCTCGGCCACAGCGGTCTCGACGAGGGCGGCTTCGGGCACGGCAGCCTGGACGAGGCCGGCGTCGGGCACGGCAGCCTGGACGAGGCCGGCGTCGGGCACGGTGAGGCCGGGTTTGGCCACGAAACCCTCGACGAGGGCGGGTTTGGGCACGTTGACGGCGGCCAGGCCGGGTTCGCGCACGACGGAGTGGACGAGCCGGACTTCGGGCGCGGCGGCGGCCAGGACGGCTTCGGCCGTGAGGGACTGGGCGAGCCGGGCTTCGGACACGGCGGTTTCGAGGACGGCGGTTTCGAGGATCCCGGCTTTGGCGAAGGCGGAGCCGACCAGCCTGGCCTGGTCCACGGTGATCTGGGCGAGGCCGACTTCGGCCATGGCGAGCCGGATCTGGGGCACGACGACGTCGACCAGGCCGACTTCGGGCATGGCGATCCCGATCTGGGGTCCGATGACGCCGACCCTGCCGACTTCGGGCACGGCTGGTCGGCCTAGCGCGCCTCTACCGGGGTGATCGCCGTCCGTGGCGGTCCAGCCTCGATATTCGACGCTGAACCGCCACGAACAGCGATCAACCGGCGCGACAGGCCATGAGCCGACCTTCGACGCCGGAATCCCGCCGGCGCGCGGGCCCAGGAGTCTCAGGAGTCTCAGCAGCCTCGGGAAGTGACGGTGGCTCGGGCGGTCGCGCGGGCGCTTGAGCGGTGTTATTGCCCTTCCCTCCCAGTGCTAGCGTGACGCGAACGTGTTGCAGTAGCCGGGACGTTGGGCGCAATCCCCCTAATCCCCGCAATCCGCCCGGGTCCCACCCCCGTAGGGCCGGTCGATCGGAACCCTGTCCGATCCCCGATGGCCCGGACGCCGGTGAGCCATAGCTTTGGTGCCAACGCCGGAACCCCCGTCCGGCCCAGCAAGACTTCACAACCCATTCAGGAGACAACACGATGGCTACCTCGACTGAACTGCTGGACTGGCTGCTGGACCTGCTGCGCGACCCGGACGCGCGGGCCGCGTTCATCGACGACCCGGAGGGCTACCTCAACGAGTGCGGGTTCGGCGACGTGAGCTCCGGCGACATCCGGGACGCCCTGCAGGTGATCTCGGACAACGACCACTACCACAACGACCACCACGTGCACTGGCCGCCGCCGCACAACGACCACCACGACGATGCCCCGGCGACCTACCTCAAGACCTACGTGACGAACAACCACACGGTCATCGAGGACCACAGCACCAACATCGACAACTCCATCCACCAGAACATCGACACCGATGGTGGTGACTTCAACCAGGTCATCGACAACGACCCGGTGGTCGCCTCGGGCGACGGCTCGGTGGCGGCGGGTGACGACATCCGCGACAGCGACATCACCACCGGCGACCACAACGTGGTCGGCGACAACAACCAGGCCGTGACCGGCGACGACAACACCACCTCGTTCGGCTCCGGCGACGCCACCAGCTCCAACATCGGCCACGCCAACTTCGGTGACGGTGGCTCGCTCTCCGTCGGCGGCGACTCGCACGGCTACAACAGCGACAACGACACCAACACCTCGGTGCACAACTCCGGCGACGGGGACACCGCGGTGAACGTGGCCGGCGACGGCGGCCACGCCGACCAGGGCGTGGACCAGAGCCACACGGACAACAGTGAGTACTCGAACTACGAGGACCACAGCCGCACCGACAGCCACGACGACATCAACTCGCACAACGACGTGCGCGACGTCGACAGCCACAACACGGACGTCACGCACATCTGAGATATCAAGTGCCGCGACCAAGCGGTTGGCTGAACGGCCGGCCCCACCATGGGGCCGGCCGTTCGCTGTGCAAAGGGAGGCAATTAGGCTGCCACCCGATAGTGAAGGCGACTGGCGGAGGTGACTGGCGTGGCGCTACCCGATGCGGTCGCGCTGGTGGAACTGGCGCTCAAGGCCACGGCGGCGTACAAGCGTCCGGACCTGGCCCGCCGGTTGCAGCAGATCCGGGTCCGGCTGCTCGACCCCAACGTGCGTGTGCTCGTGGTCGGCGAGTTCAAGCAGGGCAAGAGCCAACTGGTGAACGCGCTGGTCAACGCCCCGGTCTGCCCGGTGGACGACGACATCGCGACGGCCATCCCCACCGCCGTCCGGTACGCCGAGACGGCGTCGGTGACGCTGGTCCGGGAGTCCGAGTCGGACTCCGGGGAGCCGTTGCCCGCGCAGCGCACCGAGGTCCCGGTGGACCAGCTGGCCCAGTACGTCTCCGAGGCGGGCAACCCGGGCAACCGGCAGCAGCTGACCTACGCCGAGGTGGGGATTCCGCGCAAGCTGCTGCAGGGCGGCATGGTGCTGGTGGACACCCCCGGCGTCGGCGGTCTCGGCTCGGCCCACGGCGCGGCGACGATGGCCGCGCTGCCCAAGGCCGACGCCGTGCTGCTGGTCTCCGATGCCGCGCAGGAGTACACGGCCCCCGAGCTGGACTTCCTGGAGTCGGCCCGCCAGCTGTGCCCGAACGTGGCCTGCGTGGTCACCAAGACCGACCTGTACCCGCACTGGCGGCGGATCGTGGAGCTCAACCACGGGCACCTCCGCCGGGTCGGCGACTCGAGCGTGGCAGGAGCGCCGGTGTTCCCGGTGTCCTCCACGCTGCGGCTGCACGCGCTGCGGGGCGAGGACTCGGCGATGATGCAGGAGTCCGGCTACGTGGAGCTGATCCAGTTCCTGCAGCGGGACGTGGTGGCCCGGTCCGACGAGCTGGACCGCCGGTCCACCAGCCAGGCCGTGGTGGCGGTGGCCGAGCAGATCTCCACCGCGTTCTCCTCCGAGCTGATGACCCTGGAGGACCCGCACAAGGCCGCCGAGCTGATGGACCAGCTGAAGCGGGCCAAGGCCGCCGCCGACGACCTCAAGCAGCGCTCCGCGCGCTGGAACATCACCCTCAACGATGGCGTCGGCGACCTCAACTCGGACGTCGAGTACGACCTGCGGGACCGGCTGCGCGCGGTCTCGCGGGAGGCCGAGCGCATCGCCGAGAGCAGCGACCCGAAGGACACCTGGGACCAGCTGGTCAGCTGGACCGAGCAGCAGGTCTCCCAGGCGGCCACCCAGAACTTCGTGTGGGCCATCCAGCGGGCGCAGTACCTGGCCCAACAGGTGGCCGACCACTTCAGCTCCAACGCGGTGCTGCCGGACCTGAGCTTCGGGCAGAACGACTTCTCCTCCGGCGAGCTGCGCAACATGGAGAAGCCCGAGCTGGAGGTCATGGGCGTCGGGAACAAGCTGTTCTCCGGCCTGCGCGGCGGTTACGGCGGCATGGTGATGGTCGGCATGGCCACCGGCCTGGCCGGCATGTCGCTGCTGAACCCGCTGTCCGCCGCCGCCGGCCTGGCCTTCGGCGGCAAGACCGTCGCCGACGAGCTGAAACGTAACAAGCAACGCCGGCAGTCGGACGCCAAGATGGCCGTGCGCAAGTACATCGACGACGTCACGTTCCAGATGGGCAAGGACACCCGCGACATGCTCCGCCAGGTGCAGCGCACGCTGCGTGACCACTTCTCGCAGGTCGCCGAGGAGATGTC
The DNA here is from genome assembly GCA_014208095.1 of Actinospineispora eucalypti. Lineage (GTDB taxonomy): Bacteria > Actinomycetota > Actinomycetes > Mycobacteriales > Pseudonocardiaceae > Pseudonocardia > Pseudonocardia eucalypti. The sequence continues at coordinate 293,534 of JACHMT010000001.1, forward strand.
CACCTCGCTGGCCGAGGCGGTCTCCTCGGCGGGCAGTGCGGTGAAGATGGACGAGACCCAGCGCGTCGCCCGGATCCGGGACCTGAAGGCCGAGCTGGAGCGGATCGAGAACATGGCCCAGCGAGCGCGCGGCCTGGCCGGCGCCGCCGGCGCCGGCACCAACGCGCTGGCCGCCAGCTCGCGGGCGGGGGCGCTGTGACGGTCTCCGGCACGGGCCCGCAGGGGGCGCTGAACCTGGGCAACGCGGTGCGCGGCCTGATGCAGCAGGCGATCCAGGTCTACGGGGACTCGCCGCAGGCGGTCGGCTGGCTGCGCATGCACCTGGCCCGGTTCGAGGAACCGCTGCGGGTGGCCATCGCCGGCAAGGTCAAGGCGGGCAAGTCCACCCTGCTGAACGCGCTGGTCGGCGAGGCGGTGGCGCCCACCGACGCCGGCGAGTGCACGCGGATCGTCACCTGGTACCAGGACGGGCACGCGCCCCGGGTGATGATGCACCCGCGCGGCGGGCAGCCCAGCCAGCTGTCCATCCACCGCCGCGACGGGGCGCTGTCCTTCGACCTGGCCGGCACGTCGCCGGACCAGGTGGACCGGCTGGTGGTGGACTGGCCCTCGCAGAGCCTGCGCGGCACCACGCTGATCGACACCCCGGGCATCGACTCGCTGTCCCGGGACGTCTCGGCGGTGTCCCACCAGTTCCTCGCCCCGGAGGACGCGCCGACCGCCGCCGACGCGGTGGTCTACCTGATGCGGCACCTGCACTCCGGCGACGTGCGGTTCCTGGAGTCGTTCTACGACCAGGGCGTGGCGCGGGCCACGGCGGTGAACACCATCGCCGTGCTGTCCCGGGCGGACGAGATCGGTGTCGGCCGGCTGGACGCGCTGATGTCGGCCAAGAAGATCGCCGCCCGCTACCGCACGGACGACAAGCTGCGCGACCTGGCGCAGACCGTGGTCGCGGTGGCCGGCCTGCTCGCGCAGACCGGGCGGACCATGAAGCAGTCCGAGTTCGCCGCGCTGATCCAGCTGTCCAAGCTGGAGCGGGCGGACATGGACAAGCTGCTCCTGTCCGCCGACCGGTTCTGCGCACCGGACGGCAGCGACGTGCTGACCGGCGACGAGCGGCGCAAGCTGCTGGACCGGTTCGGGCTGTTCGGCGTGCGGCTGGGCGTGACGCTGATCCGCCAGGGCGTGGACGACCCGGCGAAACTGTCCGCCGAGCTGGTCCGCCGGTCCGGGCTGGACGACCTGCGCGAGGTGTTGAACATCCAGTTCACCGAGCGCCGGGACCTGCTGAAGGCCCGGTCCGCGCTGCTGGCGCTGGACCTGGTGCTGCACCGCGAGCCCCGCACGCAGGCGCAGCACCTCGCGGTGGAGCTGGAACGGATCATGTCCGGCGCGCACGAGTTCAACGAGCTGCGGCTGCTCACCGCGCTGCGGTCCGGCGCGGTGAAGATGCCGGAGGAGGCGCGCAACGAGGCGGAACGGCTGCTCGGCGGCGAGGGCGGGGTGGCCTACGCGCGATTGGGCCTGGACGCCAACGCCGACCTCTCCGAGTTCCGCAACGCCACCCTGGAAGCCCTCTCGAAGTGGCGCCGCCGCGCCGAAAACCCCCTCTCCACCCGAGCCCAGACGGACGCCGCTCGCGTGGTCATGCGCTCCTGCGAAGGCATCCTCGCCACCCTCCCCCGCTGATTCAGTGGGTTTGGCACGGTGATTCAGTGCTTTCCGCAGGCTGATTCAGTGACTTCAGCAGGGTGGTTCAGTGACTTCGGCAGGGTGATTCAGTGACTTCAGCGGCCGGCGGGCTGGACGATAAGGCGTAGCTGGGCGATCAGCTCGCCCCGGCTGTTCGAACCGAGGCGCTGGCGCATCCGCGCCACGTGGTGTTCCACGGTCTTCGCCGAGATGAACAGCCGCTCGCCGATCTGCTTGTAGGTGAGGCCGTCCAGCACCAGCTCGGCCACCTCGCGCTCCCGGTCGCTGAGCGTGCCTTCCTCCGCGCCGTCCCGAGTCGGGGGCGCCACCGGCGCGGCCGGTCGGGGGTCGGGGGCTCGCCCGGGGACCGGGGACACCGCTGCCGCGGCGGGTTGTGGTGCCGGGCCGGTGTTGGGTGGTGGGGCGGCGGCGTTCTGGCCGGCGTTCTGCAGGCCCCGGGCGCAGGCCAGGAGTGCGCTCATCGCCTTCCGGTCGGGGGTGCGGATGGCGCCCTGGCCGGCCAGCTTGCCGCCGTCCCAGGACAGCCCGACGGCGTGCAGGCCGCGCGCGGCCGAGTCGACCGCCGCCGGGTCCACCTTGCCGTCCCGCATCACCGCCAGCCAGCTGCGCGCGGCCACCGCCATGGCGGCGGCGTACCGACTGTGCGGCGCCGCCTCCTCCAGCCGTTCCGCCTGCAGTCCGGCCTCCGGCCAGTTCTCCGCCGCGATCGCGGCGTGCAGCTCCGACCAGTACAGCGAGGCCGACCACAGCACCGGATAGTCCAGCGCGGAGAGCAGCGCGTGCGCCTCGTCCAGGTGCGGGCGCACCCAGGTCTGCTCGCGCAGCCGGGCCGAGGCCACGATCAGCTCGCCCAGTGGTTGCAGCACGTAGAGGTCCACCGGGTGGCGCACGATCGCCTCGCGCGCGCGGCTCCACGCCGTCATTAGCGCGGCCAGGTCACCGGCCCGCCGGGCCAGCCCCACCTCGAGGGCGGCCGCGACCAGTTCGTCCCGGGGCTCCAGCACCTTGCTCGGGTCGTCGACCTCGGCGAGCAGCGTGCGGGCCACCCCGGTGGCTCCGGAGGACATCGCGATCCACGCCTGCAACAGCCGGTGCCGGGCCGCCGCGGCTCGGCCGCCGAGGCCGATCGCCACCGCCCGGTCGAGTACCGAGCGGGCCACGTCCAGCTCGCCGCAGTGGGCCGCGACCAGTGCGGCCAGTGCGGCCGGGGTGTCCGGCAGGAGCACCGCCCGCGCGGTCGGTTCGAGCAGCGCGGCAGCCCGGGCCAACTGGGACAGCGCGGCGGTCGGCGAGCCGGTGATGGTGTCGTAGACGCCCCGGGCGAGCAGCGCCTCGGCGCCGGCTATCAGGGTGGGCGGGTGGGTTAGAGCGGGATGCGGGTGGGCTGAGGAGGGATGCGGGCCTGAGCCGGGTTGCAGCAGGGCGCGCGCCTCGGCCAGTGCGCCGGTGCCGAGCAGGGCGGGCACCGCGACCACCGCGTTGGCGCCCAGTGCGCTCGCCCCCAGCCACCGGTATAGCTCCGCGCTGCGCGCCAGCAGACCCCGCTGGGCCAGCGCGGCGGCGGCCACGCTCACCGCGCGCGCCCGGTCCGCCTCGGGCACCTCACCGGAGGCGGAGAGCACCTGGTCGGCCAGCTCCAGCGCGCGGTCCAGGTCTCCGGCCCGGGCGGCGGCCTCCGCGCCGCGCGCGGCCAGCGGCAGGGTCGGCGCGCCCGCCTCGATCGCCGCGTCCAGCAGCCGGGAGGCCATCGCCGGATGCTCGGCCAGCGCCTCGTCGGCGGCGGCGGTGAACACCGAAGCGATCCGTTCCCCGCTCGCCCCGGTGTCCAGCAGGTTCTGGGCGGCGGCGAGCACCGATCCGCCCTGTTCGAGCTGGATCTCGGCGAGCTGGCGGCGTACCGCGAGCCGGTGCACGGCGGGCGTGCGGCGCAGCGCCGCGCGGGCCTGCAGTGGGCGCAGCTCGCCGGCCGAGTCCAGCAGGCCGGCCGCCCGCGCCTGCTCGGTCAGCTCGGCCACTTCGGCGGCCGGCAGGTCCAGCAGCGGTGCCAGCACCTCGCCGTCCAGCGGCGCGCCGACCGCGAACGCCAGGGTCAGCCGCAGCACCGGCTCGGGCAGCCGGTCCAGCTCGTAGGACAGCTGCTCGATCAGCCCGCGCGGCGGCTCGGACCAGTCCGGGCGGCGCGGGTCGGCCTCGCGCAGCGCGTTGAGCAGCCGGTCCACCAGCAGCGGGAGGCCACCGGTCTGCTCGAACACGTAGTCCACGAGCGCGGTGGTCGGCCGGCCCTCACTGTGCATCGCGGCGCGTCCGGCCACCCCGGTGCGATCCAGGTTGCCCAGCACCAGCGGCGCGCGGCCCCGGGCCAGGTCGGCCCCGAGCGCGGCCAGTTCGGGCGAGCGGGGCCAGGGCCGGTGCGCCACCACTACGCGGCGCGGCTCGCCGGTGGTGGCCAGCCGGGTGCGGATCCCGGCCAGCGTGGCGTCGGGAAGCAGGTGCGCGTCGTCCACCAGCAGGACGGCGTCCGGGTCGTCCGGTGCGGGCTCGAGGCCGGGACGCAGGCGGTGCACGACCGCGCCCGGGTGGGCGAACCGTTCGGCCAGCGCGTCCAGGAGGACGCTCTTTCCCGAGCCGGACACGCCGACGACATCCAGCCGCAGGTCCGCGCCGGGATCGGCGGCCACCTGCTGGTACAGCCTCCGGGCGGCGGGCGACCCGGTGAGGGACGTCTCGCCGGCGGGAGCCGCCGAGGTGCGGGCACTGCCACGTAACAAACTGGGACCCCATCTCGCACTGTCGACCACTGGGAGTGACCCCTGATCGTGTCGAGCAGTCCGAGAATACTGCGGGCGCGGTCACACCCCGACACCACCCGGCCCACCCCAGGCCCACTCGCGCGACCCCCACCCCGCGAGTCGGGGATCCAGGTCCGGCGAGTCGGGGATCTAAGTCCGGCGAGTCGGGGTTCTGGGTACGGCGGAGTCGGGGATCTGGGTACACCGAGCCGCCGTACCTGAATGCCCGACTCGCGGTACCTGAATGCCCGACTCGCGGTACCTGAATGCCCGACTCGCGGTACCTGAATCCCCGACTCGCCGTACCTGAATCCCCGACTCGCGGGGTGAGTCAGGCTAGGAGGCGTTGCCAGGTGGGGTGGTCGATCACTGCCGGCGCTTGGGTGGCGGGCGTGTTGGGGCGGTGCAGGAGGGCTTGGGCGGCCAGGTCGGCCTCGCCGCCCTGACCCGGGCGCACGTCGACGGCCAGGAGCGGCCACGAGCCGCCGGCGATCATGCCGGTGCGCTCCATGTTGTTGCGCGTCTGGAAGGCCAGCACGCCCTGGGATGTGCTGGCGCCGAAGGTGCCGTCGGCCGGCACGCCCGCCACCCCGGCGGCGCGCAGCAGGTGCTGCGCGGCGAGCACCCGGGGGCCGGTATCGGCCGGGCGTAACAGCGGCCAGGTCGGTGCGGCCATGGCCAGCCGGGCGCCCTCGGTGGCCTTGCCGAGCTGCTGGGCGACCTCGTTGCGCAGCTGGGGCAACATCCCGTAGAGCTTGTCGCCCGGGCAGGCGGTATCCCGGAAGTCGCGGTGGCCGTAGATCATGTCGGCCTCGATGCCGTACTGCTGGCACACGTAGACGCACAGTGACCGCAGCGAGGAGTACAGGGCGGCCGGCGGGTTCACCTCGGTGTAGGTGCCCTGGTTCTCGATGCCCACCGCGATGTCGTTCTGGTCCGGGCAGTGGGTTCCCTCGATCATCCACTGCCGGCCGAGCAGCGTGGCCAGGCTCTGGTGCCGGCCCTCGGCGATCAGTCCGCCCCGGTTGACCAGGAAGTGGTGGCCGGAGTCGATCCAGCCGTTGGTGTCCATGTGGAAGTCCTGGATGGACTTGGCCAGCACCACCAGGTCGTCCTCGCCGACCTCGGACCGGTTCGCGGTCGCCGTGTGGTGCACCAGGATCTTCACCGGGCGCTGCTTTATGATCTTGACGTCTTTGGAGGGGTCGCGCGCGTTCCAGTCGTCGCAGCTGGCGATCGACGGCACGCCGGGCCGGGCGGGAGCGGGCGCGGCGAGCTGCCCGTCCGAACCGGTGATCGGCTCGGCGTCGGAGACCAGCCGGACCCGCGCGGCCTCCGCCCGGGACCGCGAGCCGAACAACGCGCCGGTGATGGCCAGCGCGGACAGTCCGCCCATCAACCCCCGCCGGGACAGCCGGGAGCGACCCTCGGACTCACCGCCCGCCGAGGGTGACGCGGGGCAACCTGGGCACATCGCGTCCCCCTTTTGTCCGCCTTCAAACCAAGCGGGAAAACCATCGCTCACCGTGATCTCGCCGCCGGGCACTCTCCCCCGAATGGGCGATCGCTTGGGCGTGTCACGTTGCCAGGGGTGATCGGACGTCCGAATTGTCAACCCCGTCGGCATTGCCGTTTGGTCACGGTGCCCTCGCTCGTGACGTGCGTCTCAGACGTCACGGTCCAGCTTGCTTGCCGGGGTTACCCGTCAGTAATACTCTGGACCTACCCGCGAGTAGGGAGCCAACGATGGGTCACTACAGGCCTAATGTCCGCGACCTGGAGTTCAACCTCTTCGAGGTGTTCCGGGTGCAAGACAACGTCCCGACGTCCGAGGAGACCCCGGACGAGGAGACGATGCGCGGAATCCTGCACGAGCTGTCCGCGCTGTGCGCCGGCCCGCTGGCCGACTCGTTCGCCGAGGCCGACCGCACCCCGCCGGTGTTCGATCCGGCGACCCACTCGGTGGCCCTGCCGGAGACCGTGAAGAAGGCCTACAGGGCGCTCTGGGACGGCGACTGGTGGCGCCTGTCGGTGCCCGCCGAGCTCGGCGGCTACGGCATCCCGGCCACAGTGCAGTGGGGCGCCGCCGAGATGGTGCTGGGCGCCAACGCGCCGGTCTTCCTCTACCTGGCCGGCCCCAACTTCGCCTCCGTGGTGCACCGCAACGGCACCGATGAGCAGAAGCGCTGGGCGCAGCTCATGATCGACCGGGGCTGGGGCGCCACCATGGTGCTCACCGAGCCGGACGCCGGCTCGGACGTCGGCGCCGGCCGCACCAAGGCCATCCGTCAGGACGACGGCACCTGGCACATCGACGGGGTGAAGCGGTTCATCACCTCGGGCGACCACGACCTGACCGAGAACATCATGCACCTGGTGCTGGCCCGCCCCGAGGGCGCCGGACCCGGCACCAAGGGGCTGTCGCTGTTCCTGGTGCCCAAGTTCCACTTCGACGGCGAGACCGGCGAGCCGGGCGAGCGCAACGGCGCCTTCGTGACCAACGTCGAGCACAAGATGGGCCTGAAGGCGTCGGCCACCTGTGAGGTCAGCTTCGGCCAGCACGGGGTGCCAGCGGTCGGCTGGCTGCTGGGCGAGGTGCACGACGGCATCGCGCAGATGTTCGAGGTCATCGAGCACGCCCGGATGCTGGTCGGCACCAAGGCCATCGGCACGCTGTCCACCGGCTACCTGAATGCGCTGGAGTACGCCAAGGAGCGGGTGCAGGGCGCCGACCTGCCCCGGATGATGGACAAGACCGCGGCCCGGGTGACCATCACGCACCACCCGGACGTCCGGCGCATCCTGATGCTGCAGAAGGCGTACGCCGAGGGCCTGCGCGCGGTCTACCTGTACACCTCCACCTTCCAGGACCAGATCCGGGCGGGCGGTGAAGGCGCGGAGTTCGCCTCGCGGGTGAACGACCTGCTGCTGCCGATCGTCAAGGGCGTCGGCTCGGAGCGGGCCTACGAGATGCTCACGCTGTCCCTGCAGACCCTCGGCGGGTCCGGCTACCTGCAGGACTACCCGATCGAGCAGTACATCCGGGACGCCAAGATCGACAGCCTGTACGAGGGCACCACGGCCATCCAGTCCCTGGACTTCTTCTTCCGGAAGATCGTCAAGGACCAGGGCGGGGCGGTCGGCTTCGTGGCCGGCGAGATCCAGAAGTTCCTGGACTCGGAGTCCGGCAACGGCCGCCTCAAGCAGGAGCGGGAGCTGCTGCGCACCGCGCTGGAGGACACCCAGGCGATGCTCGGCTCGCTGATCGAGTACCTCACCGGAGCGGCCAGCGAGGCCACCGAGGTGTACAAGGTCGGCCAGCACAGCGTCCGGCTGCTGATGAGCGTGGGCGACCTGCTGATCGGCTGGCTGCTGCTGCGCCAGGCCGAGGTGGCCCAGACGGCGCTGGACGCCGGCGCGAGCGCGAAGGACGTGCCGTTCTACCAGGGCAAGATCGGGGTCGCCCGGTTCTTCGCCAGCACGGTGCTGCCCGAGCTGACCGCCCGCCGCGCCATCGTGGCCAACGCCGACAACGCCCTCATGGAGCTGGACGAAGCCGCGTTCTGATCCCGCGCGAGGGACGCCGCACAACCGCGGGGTGTGCGGCGTCCTCTCGCGACAGGTGCTCAGCCGCCGCCGAGATGGACGTGAAGGCCGTTCAGCTCTTGCTATAACATCCCTCTCGTCCATTTCGTCGAAACGGCCTCGCGCGGGTGCCGGATCGGTCAGGCTGGGCGCGTGCTGGATGGGCCGTTCCGGGGCAGCGAGGCGATCAGGCGCGGGGCGCTCACCCGGGCACGGCTGCGCGGGCGCCGGTTTCGGCGGGTGTTCCCCGACGTATACGTGCCCACCGACTGGCCGGATGACCTGCGCACTCGTTCACTGGCCGGGTATTTGCTGGTGCGCGGGCAGGGTGGTGTGTTGGCGGGCTACTCGGCGGCCCTGTTGTGCGGCGTCGACTGCGCGCCGCGTGGCGCGCCGGCCGAGGTGTTGATCACCGGCGATGCGCGGGCGCACCCCGGGCTTCGGGTATCTCGCGGCCGAGTGGATGACCTGGACCTTGCGGTTGTCCACAGTTGTCGCATGACTCGACCGGTGCGCACCGCCTGGGACCTGGCCCGCCGGCTGCCGCTGCTGGAAGCGGTCGTCGCCGTGGACGGGCTGGCTCGGCAGGGCCGCTTCGACCCCGCCGAGTTGCTTGCGCGCCGACGGGACGGGCCGGGCGCGCGCGGCTGCCGCCGGCTGGACGCGGTGGTCGACCTGGCCGACCCGCGCGCCGAGTCGCCGCCGGAGACCCGGCTGCGGGTGCTGGTTGTGCGGGCCGGCCTGCCGAAGCCCGAGGTGCAGTACGAGGTCCGGGACGAGTACGGCTTCACCCTGGCCCGGGCCGACCTGGCCTACCCGGATGCGCGGCTGGCGATCGAGTACGACGGCGCCGTCCATTTCGACCGGCTTCACAACCAGCGTGACCAGGACCGCGATGCGCGGTTGGCCAGCCACGGCTGGTTAACCCTCTGGGTGCGAGCCGACGGACTCGGCAAAGGCGCACTCAACACGGTGGCCCGGATCGCCCGCACCCTCGCGATCCGCCTGGCGGCCCGCTACGCCGGCATCGAGATGGACAGGGAGGCTGTTTTCGCTCTGCTATAATAACCCTGGTGTCCATCTCGCCGGGTTGGGCGGGTCTCGGCCGGGTCAGCCGGCGCCGACCATGAGGAGGGCGGGGATGGCCAGGACCAGGCCGACCCGTTGCAGGGGGGCGATCTTCTCGCCGTCCAGCCAGCGGGCCAGCAGCACGGTGGACGCCGGGTACATGCCCATCAGCGCGCCCATCACGGCCAGTTGGCCCTGCTGCACGGCGAGCAGGTAGAGCGCGTTCGCGGCGGCGTCCAGTGCGCCGCAGGCGGCGGCCAGGCGCCAGGCGCCGGCGTTGGGCCGCAGCGCACCGACGGTCAGCCCCCCGCCGCGCAGGGCGGCCAGCAGTACCAGGACGGCCAGCACCGTGCCGGTCATCCGGGCCACGGTGACCGGCCACAGGCCGCCCTCGGCCGGCGCCTGGGCGACCAGCGTGTAGAAGCCGCCGAAGCACACCCCGGACACCAGTGCCAGGGTGATCCCGGCCAGCGCGCCGCGCGTCGACCGCTCCGAAACGGGCTCCGGGGCGGTCATGCCGACCACCACGCCGGCCACCACGGCCAGCGCGATGCCCGCCCACGCCGTCGCCGAGGGGCGCTCCCCGAGCAGCGTGCCGACCAGCACGGGCAGCACCGACGAGGTCAGCGCGACCAGCGGCGCGACCACGTTCATCGGGCCGGCGGCCAGCGCGCGGTACAGCAGGGGGATGCCGGCGCCGCCGGCGGCGCCGGCCAGTGCGCCCCACAACAACGCCGCCGGTACGAGCGCCGAGGGCAGCGCGAACAGCACGGTCAGCAGTAGGATGAGGCCCGCTACCTGCGCCAACACGGCGACGACCACGGACGGCACCCGGCGCGCGGCGGATCCGCCGAGGAAATCCGCCACCCCGAAGGTCATCGCGGCCACCCCGGCCAGCACAATCGGCAACTCGAAACCCCTCAATCAGTACAATGAAGTGAAATAACCAGTTCATCATACCGACCGAGGCGAGCGAGTTTGACCGATCGCGATGTGAGCCCGGCCCCGTCCGAGGCCGGAGCCGATCACGCCCGGGTGAGCCACGCGGTGGCCACCAACCTGCGCACGCTGCGCGCCGCCCGGAGCTGGTCGCTGGACCGGCTGGCCCAGCGGTCCGGGGTGAGCAAGGGCGTACTGGTCGCCCTGGAGGCCGAGCGCGGCAACCCGAGCCTCACCACGCTCTGCCGGCTGGCCGACGCGTTCTCCGTGTCGCTGACCGACCTGGTCGAGGTGCACCGCAAGCCGGAGCTGCGGCACGCCACGCTGGACGAGGCGACCACGCTCTGGCGCGGGCCGAACGGCGGCAGCGGGAGGCTGATCCTGTCCACCGACCCGCCGGGCGCGGTGGAGCTGTGGTGGTGGCGGCTGGAACCCGGCGAGGCCCGGCACAGCGAGGCGCACGCCTCGGACACCCGGGAGGCGCTGTTGGTGATCGCGGGCGAGGTGACCGTGCATACCGACAACCGCACCCTCACCGCATCCGCCGGCGGAGCGCTCACCTGGCCCGGCGACAAGCCGCACGTCTACCGCAACGACACCGACCAACCCGCCGAGCTGGTCCTGATCGTCACCGTGCCCGAGTCTTCCGCACGCGCCTGACTGGACGCGTGCTCGGCAGCGCGTTCCGCGAGTTTCCCGCACGCGCCTAACTGGGCGCGTGCTCGGCAGCGCGTTCCGCGCAGTCAGGAGCCGGCGGCCAGGTACGAGTGCAGGTGCGCGCGCTCCTCCTCGAGCTCGCCGATGCGCGCCTTCACCAGGTCACCGATGCTGACGATGCCGATCAGCCGGCCGTCGACCACCACGGGCAGGTGGCGGATACGGCGCTCGGTCATGGTGCGCATCAGCGTGTCCACCGCGTCCTCGGGCACGCAGGTGACCACGTCGCGGCTCATGATGTCGGAGATCGGTGTGTTCAGCAGCTGGCCGCCGCGCCCGTAGACGCAGTGCACCACGTCCCGCTCGCTGACGATTCCGACGACGTCGTCGCCCGAGGTCACCACGGCCGCGCCGATATTGCGCCCGACCAGCACCGCCAGCAGCTCGGACACCGGGACATCCGGGCCGACGGTCACAACCTCGGCACCCTTGTTGCGCAAAACGTCGGAAATCCGGCTCATCTGCCACCTCGCTCAGTGAGTCGATCCAGTGCCCCTCCGACCCCAGAGTAGGTGACACGAGCCACAGTTATCTAGGTGGAGCACCCGCTTGATCAGCAGGGCCGCCGCAGACCACCTTGGGTGAGGGTTTGTACCGGACGGTTCGCGTGGTGCTCTTGGACTGCCCGGTGTCCAGGTTGCGCATGGTGCGGGTGTCAGTGGCGGTGAAGCCCTGGCCGCCGGCGCTGGGCGAGCAGTCCTTGCCCGCCGGCATGGTCAGCGTCGGCGGCGGCACCGGGTTGCTGCGCGGCGAGGGGGCCGAGGTCACCTCGTACTGCTTGGTGCCCCAGAACTTCACCGTGATGCTGGTCGGCGTCCACACGGTCTGCAGGTAGACGCCGTGCTCCAGGTCGTTGCGGAACTTGAGGTCGATCGCGCCCTCGTACACCGTGGCCTCGCGGGCCACCGGGTACCGGCTGATGTAGTAGCTGTGCTCCTTGTGCCCGGCGTCGGTCATGCCGGCGAAGTAGGCCGCGTTGTACAGCGTGGTGGCCAGCTGGGAGACGCCGCCGCCGATGCCCTTGGCCGGGTGGCCGTCCTCGATGATGCCGGCCGGCACGTAGCCCTGCGGAGCCTCCCGGGGGCCGGTGGCCTCGTTCAGGCTGAACGTCTCACCCGGCTTGATGATCTTGCCGTTGATCGTCTCGGCGGCGCGGCGGATGTTCACCCCGGAGTCCTGCGCGAAACCACCGGTGCTGAACGTGCTGACCAGGTCCTTGATGCCCAGCTCGCGCAGCTGCTCGGTGGTCAGCTTGGCCGGCTGCTCGGTGTAGATGGCGGTGACCTGGCGATCGGTGGGCTTGCGCAGGATGTCGGCGAGCCCGGCGAAGGTGGCCGGGTAGTCGATGCCCCGGCCGTCCTGGGAGGGCTGGACCTGCGGGGCGCCGCCGGCCAGGGCGATCGTGGCGTCCTTGGCCGGCTGCTCGGTGCGGGCCAGCTGCGGGCGCACCGCGTCGGCCAGCTTGAGCGCGTCGACGTTGGGTTTCAGGCCGCCCGCGCCGTCCGGCGAGAAGCTCAGCGCGCCGGCGATCGCGGCCGGCTGGATGGTCCCGACGACCTCCCGCCCGGTGCGGTCCGGGGTGCCCGGGTCGGTCGGGTCCGGCAGGGCCGGGTCCTCGGGGAAGGCCGGGTCGCGCAGGCCCGGGGGCGGGGCGGCCGGGCCGAGCTGCTCCCGGCCGAGCACCCGGACCGGAGCGGCCACCGCCGGCTTCGCCACCTCCGCGATGGCCCGCTGGATGGCCGCGTCGCTGACCCGCCCCGGCGGCGCCACCTCGCGCACCGGCAGCTGCACCGCCGCCCCCCTGGACCAGTCGCGCATCACCTGCGCGGCGGCGCCCGGGACGTCCAGCTCGGCGCCCGGCGTGGGTTGCACGGCGACCGGTTCCAGTCCCTCGAAACGCACCCCGCCGTCCACCGGCGGCTTGCGCACCAGGCCGGCGATGCCGTCCAGCGCGTCGTCCAGGGCCGTGCCGTCCGCACTGGTCAGCACCTCGTGGTCGGTGCCGCCGAAGAACGAGGAGAGCCGGGTGAACGGGTTCAGCGGCTGGTCGCCCACCGCCGCCACCGTGCCCGGCCAGTTCGCGGTGAGGCCGGCGGTCTTCGGGGAGAGCGTGGTGCGCACCACGCCGGCCTGGATCGGCACGTCCTTGCGCAGCGCCGGCTCCAACCGGGCGCGCAGGGTCCGCTCGGCGGCCGTGCGGTCCAGGCCGCCGATGTCCACGCCGGCAACCGTGACGCCCCGGGGCACGTCGCCGCTGGTGGCGAGCAGGTCGACCAGGTAGAGCAGGCCGAGGGCGGCGACCGCCGCGGCCGGCCAGATCCACCGGGGGCGGGGTTTACCGGGCGCGCGGCGCTTCCCCGGGCCGGGCAGGTTGGGCCGATCCACCGGCTGGGTGGCGCCGGCACCGGCCTGGGGGCCGCCGTTCTGGACGGCACCGGCCTGGGCGCCGATCTGCTCCGGGCTGGGCAGCGAGTGCTTCTTGGAACCGGGGAGGCTGGGCGGATCGTTCGCCGGACTCCGGTGCCGCCCGACGGGACGGATCACCTCGGTCGCCTGGTTGTCCCACTCGGACGGATCCGGCACTCGTTCGTCCCTCCCGCTGTGCTGCGCCTACAGGTAGAGCCCCGTGCCGTCCTCGCTCGGCTCGGCGGCCACCGCGTGCAGGTCGCGCTCCCGCATCACCAGGTACGCCCGTCCCTGCACTTCCACCTCAAACTGATCGTCGGGGCTGAACAGCACCTTGTTACCGACCTTGACCTGCCGGACGTGGTTGCCCACCCCGTACACCTCGCCCCAGACCAGGCGTTTTGCCATCTGCGCCGTGGCGGGAATGACGATGCCCGCGCTGCTGCGGCGTTCCCCCGCGCCCGGCTTGACCTGCACCATCACGCGGTCGTGCAGCATCTGGATCTCGAGTTTCGGGTCAGTTCCGTCCGACACCGTGTTGATGCTACGGACCTGCGGGTTTGCCGGGCGAGGAGGGGGAAAGAGAGAGCCCCGCGGGAGCCGTCAGGTCGGGGGTCCGACAGCGCCGCGGGGCTATCCATGTATTCGTCGGTGCTCCGAGCGGTGTTACAACGCTTGAGCATCTTTCCCGGGTTCACTCGTACGAGTTACCCAAGAAAACCGTTCGGCGGTGTAAAAGCCCAGGTCATCGCCTGTTTGGACTAGTCTTGGGTCAGCAGGTAACGGCCGAAGTGCGGGACCGTGAACGCGATGTGCCCGCGCTGGGCGGAGAAGACCAGGCCCTTCTTCATCAGGCTGTCCCGGGCCGGGGAGAGCGAGGACGGCTTGCGCGCCAGGTGCTCGGCCACCGTCGCGGTGCCCACCGGCTCGTCCCGCCCGCCGGCCAGCTCGGCCATCGCGCGCAGGTACTCCCGCTCGCCCGGGGTGGCCCGCTCGTAACGCGAGCCGAAGAAGCCGACCGCCAGCTCGGCGTCCGCCTCCGGCGCGGCGTGCCGGACGTCCTCCGCCGTGATGGGGCTGGTCGGCGCGGCGTCCCAGGCCGCCTTGCCGTACGCCTGCACGAAATAGGGGTAACCGCCGGAGCGGCGGTACAGCTCGTCCAGGGCGTCGGTGTCGAACTTGGCGTCCTCGTCGGCGGCCGGCACGGTGAGCGCCCGGTCCGCCTCGTCCCGGTTCAGCCGGTCGATGCGCAGGTAGCGGAACAGCCGCTCGGAGTACGACTTGGACGCGGACAGCACCGACGGCAGGTGCGGCAGCCCGGCGCCGACCACGACCAGCGGGGCGCGCGACTGGGACAGCTCGTGGCAGGCGGCGCACAGGGCGGACACGTCGTCCGGCTGGATGTCCTGCATCTCGTCGATCAGCACCGCGACGCCCGCGCCCACGTCCTTGGCCAGCTCGGCGACCTCGGCGAACAGCTCCACCAGGTCGATCTCCATGTCCCCGGAGTCGGCCCGGCCGGTGACCGTCGGCGCGTCGATGCCCGGCTGCCAGCGGTCCCGCAGCTTGGAGTCACTCGGCGCGGCCCGCAGCGCGAACGCCTTCAGCACGCCCAGCACGTGCTCCACCCGGTCCGGCGCACGATGCCTCACCGCGAGGTCGCGTACCGCCCGGTGCAGCGCGGCCGACAGCGGCCGGCGCAGCCCGGCGTCCGGCCGGGCCTCCACCTTGCCGGCGCCCCAACCGTGCCGCAGCGCCATCGAGCGCAGCTCGCCGAGCAGCACCGTCTTGCCGACCCCGCGCAGCCCGGTGAGCACCAGCGACCGCTCCGGCCGTCCCCTCGACACGCGCTCCAGCACGACGTCGAACGCGTCCAGCTCGCGGTCCCGGCCGGCCAGTTCGGGCGGCCGCTGGCCGGCGCCGGGCGCGAACGGGTTCCGTACCGGGTCCATAGCCATCGGACTGTATCCGGCCGTATAGGCGTGGCCGTAGATTTCGCTAGTTTCCGGTATGCGTGTCGCGCTTACCCGGTGAACGTGGCGCCGTCGAACCGGTCGGTCACGGTGAACTCCTCGACCGGGGCGCGCTTCAGCTTCGTGATCACCTTCTGGGGGTGGCCGAGGGCGAGCAGGCCGGCCAGCGCGAAACCCTCCGGGATGTCGAGCAGCTCGCGCACCTCGGGCTCACGCCGGGCCAGTACCGAGGTCAGCACGCCGCCGAGCCCCTCGTTGCGCGCGGCCAGCAGCAGGTTGTGGCCGAACGGATAAATCGACCCGCCGCCGATGAAACTCTGCCGGTCCAGGCCGTTGTCCACGCAGGCCAGCGTGCCGAGCTCGACCACGAGCAGGAGCAGCGCCGGGACGTGCTCCAGGTTGTCGCCGAACTCGTTGGGGGCCGGGGTGGCGCGCGCCTCCTCCAGGTCCACCGCCGGGCCGGGCCAGCGGCCGTGCTCGCGCGGCGCGAACGGCACCAGGCCGGCCCGCACGTGCGCCGTGTACTCCCGCCAGGACAGCTGGTAGAGCTCGCGGATCCGGCGCCGGATCTCCGGGTCCTTGAGGACGATCACTCGCCAGCCCTGGCGGTTGCCGCCGCTGGGCGCGAACCGGGCGTTGTCCAGCATCCGGTAAAGCGTCGCGTCGTCGATCGGTTGGTCGGTGAACGCCCGGGTGGCGGGCGTGGTGCGCATCGCGTCGTAAAGCTCCACGCCCGGATCATCCGCCGGTCGTTCCCCCGGCGCGCGCCGGGGACCGGTTTGTGTCGGCCCCTCCGGCTATGATGCGAACATCTGTTCGACAAGGAGGTTGCCGTGTGTGAGATGTGTGACGACCCGACCATGACTCCGAGGGAAGCGCTGGAGCGGACGTACCGGCGGGTGATGAACTACGGCTGGGCGATCGAGTACATCGAGCCGGAACGTGGTCGCCCACCCTGGGCGTACACCGTCGGGCTCACCGAGGCCGGCCTGCCGGAGCTGTTCCTCACCGGCATGGGGACGAAGGGCACCGCCCGGGTGCTCAACGGCTATGCGGGGCACCTGCTGCACGCCGAGCCGGCGGCCCCGGGCGACCAGTTCCGCCTGCGGGGCGGCCCGTTGGTGGAGATCGTCGAGCTGTCGAACCCGGATGCGCACCTGCTCACGGCGTGCACCTTCTACGGCGCCGAACGGGTCCGTGCGCTGCAGCTGGTCTGGGCGGACGACCGCCAGCGCCTGCCGTGGCACTCCGGATTCCACTGCCGCCGGGGCGGGCAGCCGGTGCTCGGGCTCCGCGCACCGGTGCGGCGGCGGGTGGACGGCGGTAGCCGTGTATTCATCTAGCTAGCGAATCCGCTAGAGAGGGCAATACTCCGCTCGACGGCGGCCGGCTCAGCCCTCGACCGCGCGCCGGGGGTACGGCGGTTCGCGCCGGGTGCGGTCGTCGTGGACCGTGCCGTCGATCACCTGTCCGTCGATCACCTGTCCGTCGACGACCGGGCCGCCGACCACCGTGCCGTCGACCACCGGACCGCTCTGGCGGATGCGCGCGGTGCGCAGCACCGGGGAGTGTCGCTCCGCCGCCCGCACCAGCCAGCGGCGGGCCAGGGCGCGGGTCGGCGGCAGCACCAGCAGCAGACCGAGGAGGTCGCTCACCACCCCCGGGATCAGGATGAGGATGCCGGCCAGGCCGATCAGGGCGCCGTCGGTCAGTTCGACGTGCGCCACCCGGCCGCCGCGCACGGCATCGGCCATGGCCAGCGCGGCCCGCGCACCCTCCCGGCGGACCAGCCACATGCCCACCACCGCGCTGGCCAGCAGCAGCAACAACGTGCCGGCCAGCCCCAACCAGTAGACCGCCATCACCAGGGCGGCCACTTCGATCACGGCGTAGAGCAGGAATACCGGCATGCGTGCCTCCTCGGACGGGCGTTCACCCGTTACAACGCATGAGCGGGCGTTCCTGCTCCCGAGCCGGCATACTGCCGGTATGGACGCGCCGAGCCGCACCATCCAGGTCAGCAGGGACAACCTCGTCTTCAACGTCACCGAGTCCGGCCCGCCGGACGGCGAACCGGTGCTGCTGCTGCACGGGTTCCCGCAGCACAGCGACAGCTGGAACGACATGGTCGGCCCGCTCAACGAGGCCGGCTACCGCACGCTGGCCATGGACCAGCGCGGCTACTCCCCGGGGGCCCGGCCGTCCGGCCGGCGGGCGTACCGGATATCCGAGCTGGTCGAGGATGCGGCGGCCGTGATCGACCAGGCCGCCGGCGGTCGCGCGCACGTGGTCGGCCACGACTGGGGTGCCGGGATCGCCTGGGTGCTGGCCAGCACCCACCCGGATCGGGTGCACACGCTGACCGCGCTGTCCGTGCCGCATGTGGGCGCGTTCCTGCGCGCCATGGTGACCAGCGTGCAGGGGCTCAAGTCGTTCTACATGTACCTGTTCCAGCTGCCCTGGCTGCCGGAGCTGGTGCTGCGCCGGTACGGGGTGTGGGGGCTGCTGCGCACCGGGCAGACCGAGGAACGCGCGCGCCGGGACATGGCCGCCCTCGCCGCGCCCGGCGCGCTCACCGCCGCACTGAACTACTACCGGGGCATGGTCTTCATGGACCCGCGCCGGGCCGACGCGCCGATCACCCGCCCCACCCTGTTCATCTGGAGCGACCGGGACAGCGCGATCGACCGGCGCGGCGCGGAGCGCACGGAACGCTACGTGCGCGGCCCCTACGAGTTCCACATCCTGCACGGGGTAAGCCACTGGATCCCCGAAGAGGCCCCCATCCGCACCGCCGAGCTGGTCATAGCCCACCAACGCAAACACCCCCACCCCTGATTCAGTCACTTCAGCAGGCTGATTCAGTCACTTTGGCACGCTGATTCAGTCGGTTTGGCACGCTGATTCAGTCGGTTTGGCAGGGTGATTCAGTCGGTTTGGCAGGGTGATTCAGTCGGTTTGGCAGGCTGATTCAGTCACTTTGGCACGCTGATTCAGTCACTTTGGCAGGGTGATTCAGTCACTCCAGCAGAGTGATTCGGTCGGTCTGGCCGGGCTTTCGGTCAGTAGGTGATCGCGCGGCCGGGGTCGGCGAGCAGCGCGCCGACGTCGGCGAGGAACCGCGAGCCCTGCTCGCCGTCCACCAGCCGGTGGTCGAAGGACAGCGCCAGCTGGCAGACGGTGCGCACCGCGAGCTGGCCGTCCACCACCCACGGCGCCTGCTTCACCGCGCCCAGCGCGAGGATCGCCGCCTCGCCCGGGGGGAGGATCGGAGTTCCGGTGTCCACCCCGAAAACGCCGACGTTGGTGATGCTCAGGGTGCCCCCGAGCATGTCCGCCGGCGGGGTCTTGCCGGCGCGCGCGGTGGCGGTGAGCTCGGCCAACGCCTCGGCCAGCTCGCGCAGCGACATTCCCTGCGCGTGACGGATCTTGGGCACCACAAGTCCGCGCGGGGTCGCCGCCGCGATGCCCAGGTGTACGTGGTCGTAGTAGACGATCTCCTGCGCGTCCTCGTCCCAATGCGCGTTGACGTCGGGAGTGCGCCGTGCGGCCAGGCAGACCGCCTTGGCCGCGAACACCAGCGGCGAGAGCTTCACGTCACGGAACTCCGCCGTGCCGCGCAGCCGGTCTCGCAGCTCCAGCATGGGTGTGACGTCAACGGTGAGGAACTCGGTCACGTGCGGCGCCGTGAACGCGCTGGAGACCATCGCGGCGGCGGTCGCCTTGCGCACGCCCCGGATCGGTTCCCGCCGTTCGCCGCCGCCCGGTGCCACCGGTCGCACAGGGGTGTCCACGGCGCCGTTCGTGCCGCCGGCCGGGGTCGCGCCGGCGTTCAGGTCGTCCCGGGTGATCGAGCCGCCCGGGCCGGAACCGGCGAGCGTGCTCAGGTCCACGCCCAGATCCTTGGCCAGCTTGCGCACCGGGGGTTTGGCTAGCGGCCGGGCGCTCGGGGCGGGGGCGTCGGATGTGGCCGGGGCGGGAGCCTCGGGGGTGGCCGGCGCGGCCGCTTGGGGTGTGCCGGGAGCGTCGACTCGGTGTGCTGAGACCGTCGACTCGGTGTGCTGAGACTGTCGACTCGGTGTGCTGGGAGCGTCGACTCGCGGGGATTTGCGGGCGCGGCGCTGGACGGTGCCGGGGCGGGGGCCGTAGCCGACCAGGGTGGCGATGCGGCCGTCCGCGCCGGCTTCGCCGATCTTGGCGCCGGTCGGTTCCCCGGCGGCTGGCTCCCCGGCGGCTGGTTCCGCGCCGGTGGGCTGTGCGCCGGCTGGTTCCGCGCTGGTCGGTTCGGCGGCGGGTTTCGAGGTGGCCGGGTTCTCGGTGGGAGGCGCCGGGGTGGGGGCTTCGGCGGTGGCTGGGTCGCCGATGGCGATGATCGGGGAACCGACGTTCACCGTGTCGCCGGGTGAGGCGAGCAGTTCGAGGACCGTGCCGGCGTAGGGGGAGGGCAGCTCCACCGCCGCCTTGGCCGTCTCGATCTCCACGATGACCTGGTTGACGGTGACCGTGTCACCCACCGCGACCTGCCAGGACAGGATCTCCGCCTCGGTCAGCCCCTCGCCGACGTCGGGCAGGTTGAAGATCTCTCGACTCACCGCGTTCACCAGGCCAGCGAGCGGTCGACGGCGTCCAGCACCCGGTCCAGGTCGGGCAGGTACTCCTCCTCGCACTTGGAGGGCGGGTACGGGGTGTCGAACCCGGTCACCCGGAGCACCGGCGCCTCCAGCGAGTAGAAGCAGTCCTGTTGCACGCGCGCGGCCACCTCGGCGGTCACCGACGACTCGGACGGCGCCTCGGACACCACCACCAGCCGCCCCGTCCGGCGCACCGACTCGCACACCGGCGCCAGGTCCAGCGGGGACAGCGTGCGCAGGTCGATCACGTCCAGCTCCCGGCCCTCGGAAGCTGCGGCGGTGGCCGCGTCCAGGCAGGTGCGGGCCATCGGGCCGTAGCCGGCCAGGGTGAGCACGGCTCCCGGCGCCGAGCGAAGCACCCGCGAGGTGAACAACGGCGGGGGCGTCGCGGAAAGGTCCAGCGAAGCCTTCTCCCAGTACCGCCGCTTCGGCTCGAAGAAGAGCACCGGGTCGTCGCACTCGATGGCCTGCTGGATCATCCAGAAGGCGTCCACCGGGTTGCCGCAGGCCACCACCTTCAGCCCGGCGACATGGGCGAACAGCGACTCGGGGGACTCCGAGTGGTGTTCCACCGCGCCGATCCCGCCACCGAACGGGATGCGCACGACCACCGGCATCGGCACCCGCCCCTGCGAGCGGAACCGCAGCTTGGCCAGCTGGGAAACGATCTGGTCGAACCCGGGGAACACGAACCCGTCGAACTGGATCTCACACACCGGCCGGTAGCCGCGGATCGCCAGCCCGACCGCCGTACCGATGATGCCCGACTCGGCCAGCGGCGTGTCCAACACGCGCTGCTCGCCGAAGTCCTTCTGCAGTCCGTCGGTGATCCGGAAGACGCCGCCCAGCTTGCCGACGTCCTCGCCCATCACCAGCACTTTCGGGTCGCGCTCCATCGCCGCGCGTAACCCGTTGTTGAGGGCCTTCGCCATCGTGATCGTGGCCGACATGACGCTCCTCCTAGCACGGCCGCTTGTGGCGGCGCCCTGACCAGGGCGGCGACCCCCGGCCGGGTAAGGCCGGTTCGCCACCGCTGGGCCTCATCCTGACACGACCCCGCGCCGAACGCTCATCCCCGTTTCTCCCGCCAGGCTCGCTCGAAGGGCAGGCGCCAGGCGTTCGGGGCGATGAGCTGGTGGATGGCATTCGGGCCCCAGGTACCGGGCGGGTAGTTCTTGACCGGCGGTGGGTCGTCGAGCAGTGGGGTGGAGCGTTCCCAGAGTGACTCGATGCCCTCGGCGGTGGTGAACAGGGTGTGGTCGCCGCGCATGGCGTCCAGGATGAGGCGTTCGTAGGCTTCCAGGACGTCGCCGGCCTGGTCGGTTTCCTGGGTGGAGAACTGCATCGACAGTTTCTCCAGCCGCATTCCGGGGCCGGGGCGTTTCCCGTAGAACGACAGCGACACCCGGGACGCGTCGGCCAGGTCGAAGGTCAGGTGGTCGGGGCCCTGCTGGCCGACGCCGGAGCCGGCGGGGAACATGGTGCGCGGGGCCTCTTTGAACGCGATCGAGATGATGCGCATCCCCTCGGCCATCTTCTTGCCGGTGCGCAGGTAGAACGGGACGCCCGCCCAGCGCCAGTTGTCGATGCCGACCTTCAGCGCAATGAACGTCTCGGTGTCGGAGTCGCGCGCGACTCCTTCCTCCTCGCGGTAGCCGCCGTACTGGCCCCGCACCACGTCGTTGCTCCGGATCGGCAGCATCGAGCGGAAGACCTTGTTCTTCTCCTCGCTGATCGCGCGCGGCTCCAGCGCGGTTGGCGGCTCCATCGCGACGAATGCCATGACCTGCATCAGGTGGGTGACCACCATGTCCTTGTATGCGCCGGTGGCCTCGTAGAAGTTCGCCCGCTGGTCGAGGCCGAGGGTCTCCGGAATGTCGATCTGCACGTGGTCGATGAAGTTGCGGTTCCAGATCGGTTCGAACAGGCCGTTGGCGAACCGGAACGCCAGAATGTTCTGCGCCGCCTCCTTGCCGAGGAAGTGGTCGATGCGAAAGATCTGTGACTCGTCGAAGGTCTCGTGCACGAAGTCGTTGAGCCGCACGGCGCTGGCGAGATCCTCGCCGAACGGCTTCTCCATCACCACCCGCGCGTTGTGGACCAGCCCGGCGTCCCGCAGCATCGTGACCACCGACTGGGCGGCCTTGGGCGGTACCGACAGGTAGTGCAGCCGGCGGGCCTCCGGACCGAGCAGCGCCTCGGCCTCGGCGACGGCCTTGGTCAGACCCTCCGGACCGGCGCTCTGGGGGACGTAGGTGAGCCGGTCGTCGAACTGCGCGCGGGCCTCCTCGCTCATCGCGTGGGTCCCGAAGCTCGCGACCGCGGACTGGGTGAGCCGGCGGAACTGCTCGGTGCTCAGCTCGTCCATCGCCGTGCCGATGATCCGGACGTCCGGCGCGAAACTCGACTGCTGGAGATACGCCAAACCGGGCAACAGCTTGCGTTTGGCGAGGTCACCTGTTGCGCCGAACAGCACGATGACGTGCGGGGCGAGCGAATCCAGACCTTGCCTGGCCGCACGGGCGCCGGGCGACGGGTAGGCGATCGTCTGCGGGCGGGGCTCGGTCACGCTTGCTCCTACTGACGACGCTGGCTACTCGAAGGAGGCGTGGTAGGCGAGGAAGTCGTCGCGCTGCGCGTCCACCACGGGGGACGGCTCGGCGTAGACCTCGGAGAACATCCGCTCCGGGCCGGGTTGCGGCATCGCGACACAGTATGCCCGGAACCGGGCGGCCAACTCGTCCGACTCGGCGGCCACGGAGTCGAAGAAGTCCTGGCCCACCTCGTGCTCGCGGACCAGGTTGACCCGCACCCGCTCGATCGGGTCCTTCAGCTTCCACAGCTCCAGCTCGTCGGCCAGCCGGTAGCGGGACGGGTCGTCGGACGTGGTGTGCGCGTCCATCCGGTAGGTGAACGCCTCGATCAGCACCGGGCCGTTGCCGGTGCGGCATTCCTCCAGCGCCCACCGGGTCACGGCCAGCGTGGCCAGCACGTCGTTGCCGTCCACCCGGATGCCGGGGAAGCCGTAGCCCCGCGCGCGCTGGTACAGCGGAACCCGGGTCTGCCGCTCCAGCGGTTCGGAGATCGCCCACTGGTTGTTCTGGCAGAAGAACACCACCGGCGCGTCCCACACCGCCGACCAGACGAAGCCCTCGTGCACGTCGCCCTGCGAGGTGGCGCCGTCACCGAAGAAGCAGATGGTGGCCTGGCCGTCCTCCGCCGAGCCGACCTTGCCGTCGAACTTCTGGCCCATGGCGTAGCCGGTGGCGTTCAGCACCTGGTTGCCGATGACGATGGTGTACAGGTGGAAGCCGGTCTCGGCCGGGTCCCAGGAGCCGTGGTCGGTGCCCCGGAAGATGCCGAGCAGCTCGGTCGGGTCGATGCCCCGGCACCAGGCCACGCCGTGCTCCCGGTAGCTGGGGAAAGCCATGTCGGTCGGCCGCAGCGCCCGCCCGGCGCCGACCTGCGCGGCCTCCTGGCCGAGCAGCGGCACCCAGATGCCCAGCTGGCCCTGCCGCTGCAGCGCGTTGGCCTCCCGGTCCACCCGGCGCACCAGCACCATGTCCCGGTAGAGGCCCTGCAGCGCGGCCGCGTCGATGTCTTCCAGGTATGCGTCCAGCTTGGGCCGGTGCAGCCGCTCGCCCTCCGGCGTGAGCGCCTGGACCAGGTCCTCGCCGCCCTCCACGGTGGCCCGCAGGCCGGCGATCACCTGCTCGGGCGTGGGCTCCGGTTCGTGGAAGCCGGGTTGGGAAATACCGGAAACTCCGGGCATGTCGGTCTACCTCCGGTGACGTTTCCCCGGACCACTTGTGGTGGCCCGGGGCACTCGGCAATCACGGCGCCACCGGCCGGGCAGCCCGGGTAAGGGTGTGGCCGGTGTGTCGACGTTGACGCGCCGCCGGACATCGTCGCATGCCGGCGGCGCGACCGCTCAGTGCTCCGGCTTGTACGGCTTCGGCTCGTAGGGCTTGGGCTGCTGCTGGTACGGCTGGGTGCCGTAGTTGTGGCCGCCGGTGTCGCCGCCGAAGCCGCCGGCGTTGGCCACGCTGCGCTTCACCGACTCGATCTGGCCCCGGTACTTGCCCTTGGTCTGCTTGTCGGCGAACGCGGCGGCCTTGTTGGTCAGGTCGCGGGCCTTCTCCGGGTTGTTGCGCGCGAACCGGCGCGCGGCCTCGGCGGCGGCGCCCAGCACCGCCAGCTTGCGGAACATTCCTGCCATGGCGAATCCCCTTCTCTCGCCCTGTCAACGTAGCGGACCCGGATCGGAGTTCCGGACGTACAGGCGGACGTTAAGCCTTGCCCAAAACCCACGATCGTTACGCGCTCGAGCTGAATTCCGGGCGGCAGAGTGGCACGATTCGGGGAATTCGCGGCATCGAGGCCGTAGCACTGTCCGGAGGGGACGTCACATGTTCAAGGCATCTACCCGGGGGCTGGGTGCGGCGGCGGCGGTCGCCGCGCTGGTCCTGCTCGCCGGCTGCGGCGCGGGCGGTTCCGGGGCACCCAGCGGTTCCGGGACTTCCGGCGATGCCGCCGGCGGGGCGGTGGACATCCCGGCGGTGGCCAAGGACGACGCGCTGGCCAAGCTGGTGCCCCAGGAGATCGCGGCGGACGGCAAGATCGCGGTGGGCACCAACGCGTACTACCCGCCGAACGAGTTCTTCGACACCGACAACCGCACGGTGATCGGCATGGACGCCGACCTGGCCCGCGCGGTCGGGCAGAAGCTGGGCGTCCCGGTGGAGTTCCAGAACACCACGTTCGACGGGATCATCCCGGGCCTGACCGCCGGCAAGTTCGAGTTCGGGATCTCCTCGTTCTTCATCAACCCGGAGCGGGTGGCCACCGTTGACATGGTCAGCTACCTGAACGTGGGAACCCGGATGGGCGGGCTGAAGGGCAACCCCGAGGGCCTCACCGTGGAGACGCTGTGCGGGAAGGCGGTGGGCGTGCAGAAGGGCACCGCCCAGGTCGAGGAGCTGGACAAGCGCAGCCAGAAGTGCACCGCCGAGGGCAAGCCGGCGATCAACATCACCCAGCTGCAGGAGCAGACCGAGGTGAACGTGGCGCTGACCTCGAAGCGGGTGTCCGCGATGCTGGCCGACTCGCCGGTCATCTACTACGCCACCAAGGTGACCAACGGCGCGGTCGAGCCGATCGGGCCGACCTACGACAACACCCAGTACGGCATCGTCCTGGCCAAGAACAAGGGCCAGTTCGGCGAGGCCATCCAGGGCGCGCTGCGGGCGCTGGTCGCGGACGGCACCTACGCCAAGATCCTGGAGAAGTGGAACCAGGCCGAGGGCGCCATCCCGGCCCCCGAGCTGAAGCGCTGATCCGGCCATGAGCACGTCCACCGTGGGCGCCTCCGTGCCCGATCAGCAGCCCGAAGCGATCAAGGCGGTCCCGGTAAGGCACTACGGCCGGTGGGTGTTTGCCGTCGTGCTGGCTGTGCTCGCCGCGATGCTGGTGAACACGCTGGTCACCAACCCCCGGTTCGGCTGGCCGACGGTCGGCGAGTACGTGCTCTCCGAGCCGATCCTGGCCGGGCTGAAGAACACCCTGATCCTGACCGTGCTGGCCATGGTCATCGCCGTGGTCGGCGGGCTGATCCTGGCGATCATGCGGCTGTCCCCGAACCCGATGCTCAAGGGCGCGGCGTCCGGGTACATCTGGTTCTTCCGGGGCACCCCCGTGCTCACCCAGCTGATTTTCTGGAACTTCCTGGCCGCGCTGTTCCCCACCCTGGGCCTGGGCATCCCGTTCGGGCCGGAGTTCGTCACCTTCGACACCAACCAGCTGATCGTCCAGTTCACCGCGTGCCTGCTGGGCCTGGGCCTGAACGAGGCCGCGTACATGGCCGAAATCGTGCGCAGCGGCATCCAGTCGGTCGACCACGGGCAGACCGAGGCGGCCGGCGCGCTGGGCATGTCCCGCACCCAGACGCTGCGCCGGATCGTGCTGCCGCAGGCCATGCGGGTGATCATCCCGCCGACCGGCAACGAGACCATCGCCATGCTCAAGACGACTTCGCTGGTCGTGGTGATCGGCTACTACGAGCTGCAGACGGCGGCGCAGTCCATCTACTCACGGAACTTCCAGACCATTCCGCTGCTGATCGTGGCGGCGCTGTGGTACCTGCTGATGACGTCGATCCTCACCGTCGGGCAGTCGTACCTGGAGCGGTACTACGGCCGGGGGGCGACCCGCGTCGAGCACACCGCGCTGCGCACCCGATGGCTGGGCATCGGCGGACCGAAGGGCGGGGGCGTATGAGCGAGCCTGGTGTGCCGATGGTGAAGGCCGAGCAGGTGTGCAAGAACTTCGGCTCCAACCGCGTGCTGCGCGGGATCAGCCTGGAGGTGCAGCCGCGCGAGGTGATGTGCATCATCGGGCCGTCCGGGTCCGGCAAGTCCACCTTCCTGCGCTGCATCAACCACCTGGACAAGGTGAGCGCGGGGCGCCTGTACGTGGACGGCGAGCTGGTCGGCTACCGCGAACACGGCGGGAAGCTGCACGAGCTGCGGGAGTCGGAGGTGGCCAAGCGGCGCCGGGACATCGGCATGGTGTTCCAGCGGTTCAACCTGTTCCCGCACCGCACGGCGGCGGAGAACATCATGGAAGCGCCGATGACCGTGCGCCGGACGTCTCGTGCGGACGCCCGGGCGCAGGCCGCCGAGCTTCTCGAGGGCGTCGGGCTGGGCGACAAGCTGGACCACTACCCGGCCGAGCTGTCCGGAGGGCAGCAGCAGCGGGTGGCCATCGCCCGCGCGCTGGCCATGAAGCCGAAGCTGATGCTGTTCGACGAGCCGACCTCCGCGCTGGACCCGGAGCTGGTCGGCGACGTGCTCGGCGTGATGCGCCAGCTGGCCGAGGACGGCATGACCATGGTCGTGGTGACCCACGAGATGGGCTTCGCCCGGGAGGTCGGCGACTCGCTGGTGTTCATGGACGGCGGCGTGGTGGTGGAGACCGGCAAGCCCCGGGACGTCATCACCGAGCCCCGCCACCAGCGGACCCAGACCTTTCTCTCCAAAGTGCTCTGAACTCGCTCATACCTTGCTACGCTTTTCGGTATGAGCACGACCGAACGCGTCACCGTGTCGCTGCCGGACGAGGTCCGGCAGGCGGCGCAGCGGATCGCCGCCGAGCGCGGGGTCTCGTTCTCCTCGCTGGTCAGTGAGGCGCTGGTGAGCTGGATGCGCGGCCGGTTGGTGGACACCTGGCTGGCCGAGTACCAGGCCGAGCACGGCGCCTTCAGCGAGGAGGAGCTGCGCGCGCTGGCCGAGGAGTCCGGCGTGCCGTACCTGCCGCCGGGCCGCGCCGCCGAGCCGGCCGCGTGAACCTGGTGCTGGACGCCGGGGCGTTGATCGCCCTGGAGCGCCGTGACCGGAAGGTCGCCGGGCTTATCGAGCTGGCTCGCCGGGCCGATGCCGGCCTGGTGACCAGTGCGCCGGTCTTGGGCCAGGTCTGGCGGCACGGCGGTCGACAGGTCGCGCTGGCCAGGTTGATGCCGTTGCTGGACGTGCGGGCCGCCGGCATCGCGGAGGCGCGTGCGGCCGGTCGCCTGCTGGGACGCAGCGACACCGCCGACGTGGTCGACGCGCTGCTCGCGCTGGTCGCCGTGCCGGGTGACCAGATCCTCACCGGTGACCCGGACGACCTGCGCCTACTCGCCGAGTCGCGGGAGATCCCGGTGACCGTCGTCGCGGTGTAGCGCGCATGGTGTGATCTGCGCCATACTGGTCGCGGGTGACCACTGATGAGCATGTTGCATCCCAGGCCCGGACCGCACCCGGTGCACACCGTCCACCGGGTGAGCGCCCTCGTGCTCGGCGCCTTCCTGTGCGTGTTCGGCGTGCTCGGCTTCGCGCGGGGGCAGCCGTTCTTCTCCACCGAGGGCTCGGTGGTGCTCGGGCTCTCCTCGAACGGCCTGCTGGCGGCGATATCCGTGCTGGTCGGGTTGGTCCTGATCGGCTCGGCGGCGCTCGGCGGGAACGCCGCGTCCACGATCTCGCTGGTGATCGGCGGGCTGTTCGTGCTGTCCGGGATGGCGAACAGCATGGTGTTGGGGACCGACCTGAACGTGCTGGCGTTCCGCATGCCGAACATCCTGTTCAGCCTGGCGGTCGGCGCGGTGCTGCTGATCACCGGCGGGTGGGGGCGGCTGACCGGCGGGCTGCCGGATGACAACCCGTACCACGCCGACCCGGTGCCTTCACCGGAGACGGAGGCCGAGCAGGACCACTGGCCCGCCGCCCTGTCGGCCGAGCTGGCCGAGGCCGAGCGGGCGTACGCCCTGCACTACGCCACACCCGAGCAGCTACGCCGCCTGGACCTGGTCCACCGCTACCGCTCGCCCGCCGACCGCCGCCGCATCTGGCAAGACTCCGCCCCGCCCCAACCCCCTGATTCAGTCACTCCAGCACCTTGATTCAGTGACTCTGGCACCTTGATTCAGTGCCTCTGGCACCTTGATTCAGTGACTCTGGCACCTTGATTCAGTGACTCTGGCACCTTGATTCAGTCACTCTGGCAGCCTGCTTCGGTCACCCTGGCCCTGCTGAAGGCACTGAATCACCCTGCTAAAGGCACTGAATCAGGGTGCCAGAGGCACTGAATCAAGGTGCCGAAGGCACTGAATCAGGGTGGGGTTGGGGTTAGCGGCCTAGGAGGAAGAACTCGGGGTTGGGGCGGAGGGCCGTTAGGTGGGCTAGGCGGTTGGACATGGCGAAGAGGGCGGTGATCGCGCCTACGTCCCAGATCTCCTCGGCGGTGAGGCCGGCCTCGCGGGCCGCTTCCAGGTCGTCTTCGCGCAGCGTGGCCGAGTCGGTGGCGATCTGCAGCGCCAGGTCCACGATGGCCCGTTCCCTCGGTGGCAGGTCGGCGCCGTAGGGGTTGGCCGCGACCACGTCGGGCAGCTCGGGGTCCTTGGCCCGGATCCGCAGGATCGCGCCGTGCGCCACCACGCAGTAGGTGCAGTGGTTGGCCCCCGAGGTGGCCACCACGATCAGCTCCCGCTCGGCGGCCGACAGCGTCGGACCGTCGTCGGCCGGCGTCATCAGGGCGTCGTGGTAGTCCATGAATGCGCGCAGCTCGGCCGGACGGCGGGCCAGCGCGCGGAACACATTCGGCACGAAACCCGTCTTCTCGACGATCTTCTCGATGCGTTCTCGCAGGTCATCCGGCAGGTCGGCGGGCTCGACCGTGCCGAACCGGCTGGCCGGGCGGGCGGGCGCGGTATCACTCATGCAGACCAACGTATCTGCTCGCGTCCGGCGGGCGACCGCGGAATCATGAACGCATGGGGGAAACCGCGGAAACCAGGGTCGAGGCGAAGGCCTACCAACCCGTGCTGTCCCGGTGGTGCGCCGAGCGCGTGCCGGCCGCCGCGCGGCATTCGCGGCAGGTGGCGTACACCATCCACGAGGGCGTGGTGACGATCGTGGACCGCCGCCCGCCGACCTTCCCCGAGCTCACCTCCGCGTGGACCCGCACCCCGATCGCCCAGCTGCGACTGGACACCGAGGGTCAGTGGCACGCCTACCGCCGCGCCGGCGACCGCTGGGAGCCCTACGCCCCCCACCCGACCGGCCCACTGGAGGACCTGCTGACCGAGATCGCCGCCGACCCCCGCTTCTGGCGCTAACGGCGAGCGGGGCTGGGGACTAGCTGGCCGAGGAGTGGATGGTCTCCTGGGTGGGGATCTCGCGCTGCGCGGGTACCACCGGCATGGCGGGTTCCGTCGGTTCGGCCGGCTTTGACTGGTCGTCCGCCGCGACGATGACCGGGACACCGGCCCGGCGCAGCGCGTCCAGCACGGTCTCCGGCGGGGTGGCGGGGTTGGGTGGTTCGGTGGAGGCGAAACCGCCGGCCACCGCGAGGACGCGGGGGGCGGCGGCGGCCACCAGGAGGTGCTCCATGCCCAGTGCGCCGGCGTCCAGCAGGACGACCAGGTCGGCGGTGTCCGCCTCGGGCAGGGCGCCGAGCAGCGCGTCCGTCTCCATGAACCGGACGGTGCCCGGGCTGCGCCGTTCCTCGGCCGCCTGGGCCCACCGCCGGGCCAGCCCGGGAGCGCGCTCGCGCAGCCGGTCCAGCAGCTCCACCATCCGCCGCTGATCGACCCGCTCGCGCAGTGCGGCGGCCAACCGGGGCAGCGCCTCCCGGTACTTGGGCAGGCTGTGCTGGCGCAACGCGCGGACCAGCGCGTCCACCTCGGGGCCGGTCGGGCCGGGGGTCGCCCGGACCATCCCGTCGGCCAGCGCGGATAGCTGGTTGCGGGCGTCGGTGAGCCGCTCGGTGTCGCTGCACTCGACGATCGTGCGGGCCACCGTCTCGATGCTGGCCATGTCGGCCAGCGCCATCACCCGCACCGGGCTGGCCGGGTGGGCGAACTGCACCTCGCGGCGCAGCTCCTCGGCCTTCAGGCCGGCGTCCTTGATCCGGACCAGCTGCTTGTGCAGCGCGTCCACCGTCGGCACGTCGGTGGGCGGCGGCACGCCGAGCTTCCCGCCCAAGTCGCCGACCTCGCGCATGGCCTTGACCAGCTCGATGAAGGTGAGCGCCTGGCGGATCACCGAGGCGTCCTGCACCGGGGCTTCCAGGCGCAGCTTGCCCAGCACCGGCTCCACCGCGCGCTGCCGGGCGGACCGGAAGTAGCTGCGGGAGCGGCCGCCGGAGTCCAGGAAGTTGGCGTAGTCGCGGAGCAGTTCCTGCTCCTCGTCGGAGATCTCCCCGGTGACCGCCATCTGGTCCCCGGCGTCGCGCAGCTTGTCGGCGGTCTGCACCACGTCGGCGGTGCGCCGCAGCAGGTTGGTCAGTGCGGTCCGGCCGGAGCCGAACACCACCCCGGACAGCGCCTCCCGGCTCCACGGGGTGTCCTCGTCGTCCTCGGCGTCGACCGCGTCCAGCGCGGTCACGCAGCGGGTTGCGGCCGTGCGCAGGGTCGATAATCGGGGCGGCTCGAGGGAGCCGACCAGCTCCGGCACCAGCATCGCCGGGCCGACGGTCTCCGGGGTCTCCGCCGCGTCGGCCGCCGGGCCGCACTCACCACCGGCCTCCCGGCACAGCCGGGCGACCTCCTCGGTGGACGGCAGCTGCTCCGATTCGGGCAGCGCCTGCTCCAGCCGGGCCCGGCGGGCCGGGGTGGCGGTGATGAGCAGGCTGCGCAGTTCCCGCTGCTCCGAGTCGGACAGCGGGAGCGCCTCGTCGAGGCACAGGTCGGCGGCGGTGTCCGGTAGCGCCCGGCGCACCAGGCGCAGCGTCTCCGCGTCGGTTCCGCTGACCAGCACCCGCTTGCCGTCCATGAGCACGGCTTCCAGGGTGCGGGCCAGGCCGGCCGGCGTGGCGATGTCCAGCAGCGCGCACGGGTAGCGGCGCACCACCTCGACGATCAGCTCGGGGTCATCGGTCAGGGCTTCCACGCTCGCCGATACCTCGCCTCCGGAGTCACTCGGTCGGGCGAGCACCTCGGACAGCCGGTAGAGGCCGATCGGCGTGCGCCCGTTCTCCCGGCGGCGACCGATCTCGGCAACGGCCTTCGCCGGTGCACCCTCGTTCGCCGTACGTGCGGCCAGCACACCGACCAGTTCTTCGGTCGGATCGGTGGGGGAGCCAGCCTGCCGCGAAGACTCCGCGGCGCCCAGATCCAACACTCGTCACCTCCACGGGCAGGTTCTGGAGACTCTAGGGCCCCGACAGCGGTCACATAATGTATCGGCAAACCGCCCGGATCGTTCCGCTGTCTGGAGGAATATCTGCGGGATCGGTGACTCTCCGCGATTCTCGGTAGGTCCGTGTGGGTCCTCGGTCGCCGCGCGAGCGCCCATTCGGACCAGCCGCTCCTCCGCCGGACGTGGCAATTCGGCCGTTTATCCGGAGCATTCAGCGGGTACTCGTTTGATATAATACGAAGGGCACTCCGTGAGCGGCATAACACCAGCGTTCAACGGAGTTTGTTAGGCCGAACGGGGTCAGCAGCAGCGCGCGCCGGGGCGGGCCGACTGCTCGGCCCGCCACCGCTCGAACTCCCGCCGGCCCATCGTCGGCTCGCCGGGATGCGCCCGTTGCTGGTGCTCCAGGTACCGCTCGTACCCGGACTCCCCGGTGAGCTCGCGCAGGTACCAGAGCACCCCGCGCAGCCCTCGGAGCACCTCGCCGGCCAGCCGCCTCACGGCGCCGGCTCCCGGTCGCCCGTGCCGCCGGAGCCGCCCGGTGCATCCGGCCCCTCGGCGCTCGAGGAACTCGGCCCGCCGACCAGGGCCGGCTCACCCCGGCCGGACCAGCCGGTCGGCGTGGGGATCTTGGACTCCACGAACGGGGCCTCCGAGCTGGACAGCGGGGCGGGGGCCCGCAACGCCCCGACCCAGATCCGCGCGGCGTCCAGGATGACGATCACGATCAGCGCCGCGAACAGGATGGACAGCACCCCGTCCACGGTGGAGTTGGTGACCACCCGCTCCATGTCGGCCAGGCTCTTCGCCGGGGCCAGCACCTGCCCCTGCTCCAGTGCGGCGGCGAAGCGCTCCCGCTGGGCGAAGAAGCCCAGCTTGGGGTCGGCCGAGAAGATCTTCTGCCAGCTGGCGGTCAGGGTCACCGCCGCGTCCCAGGCCAGCGGGATCCCGGTCACCCAGGCCCACTTGGCCTTGCCGTTCTTGATCAGGATCGTGGTGCACACGGTGAGTGCCACGGCGGCCAGCAGCTGGTTGGCGATGCCGAACAGCGGGAACAGCTGGTTGATGCCGCCCAGCGGGTCGGTCACGCCGGCGTAGAGGAAGTAGCCCCAGGCCAGCACGACCACCGCGCTGGTGGCGTAGAGGCCGGGCTTCCAGGAGACGTTGCGCAGCGGCTTGTAGACGTTGCCCAGGGTGTCCTGGAGCATGAACCGGCCGACCCGGGTGCCCGCGTCCACCGTGGTGAGGATGAACAGGGCCTCGAACATGATGGCGAAGTGGTACCAGAACGCCTTCAGCGCGGCGCCGCCGAACACGGCGGAGAAGATCTCCGACATGCCCATGGCGAACGTGGGCGCACCGCCCGTGCGGGCGACCAGCGTCTGCTCCTCGACCGAGGCGGCGGCCGCCGACAGGGCCTCCGGGGTGATCGAGAAGCCGAGGTTGTTCACGGCGGTCGAAGCGGTCTGCACCGTGTTCCCCAGCAGGCCGGCCGGCGCGTTCATCGCGTAGTACAGGCCGGGCTCGATGATGCAGGCCGCGATCAGCGCCATGATCGCCACGAACGACTCCATCAGCATGGCGCCGTAGCCGATCACCCGGACCTGGGATTCCTTCTGGATCATCTTCGGCGTGGTGCCCGACGAGATCAGCGCATGGAACCCGGACAGCGCGCCACAGGCGATGGTGATGAACACGAACGGGAACAGCGCGCCGGAGAACACCGGGCCGGTGCCGGAGGAGGCGAACTTGGTGATCGCCTCGGTCTGCATGACCGGCGCGGCCAGCAGCACGCTGATGCCGAGCAGCGCGATGGTGCCGATCTTCATGAAGGTGGACAGGTAGTCGCGCGGGGCCAGCAGCATCCACACCGGCAGCACCGAGGCGGCGAAGCCGTAGATCACCAGCCAGATCACCAGCGCCCTCGGGGACAGGGTGAACATGGGCGCCAGCGCGGACTCGGCCACCCAGCCGCCGGCGACGATCGCCACCAGCAGCAGCGCCACGCCGATCACGCTGGTCTCCAGCACCTTGCCCGGCCGGAAGACCCGCAGGTAGAAGCCCATCAGCAGGGCGATCGGGATGGTCATCGCGATGGAGAAGGTGCCCCACGGGGACTTGGCCAGCGCGCCGACCACGACCAGCGCCAGCACCGCCAGCAGAATGATCATGATGGCGAACACCGCGACCAGCGCGGCGATGCCGCCGATCGGGCCGATCTCGTCGCGGGCCATCTGACCCAGCGAGCGGCCGTCCCGCCGCATGGAGAAGAACAGCACCACCATGTCCTGCACCGCGCCGGCGAAAATCACGCCGGCGACGATCCAGATGGTCCCGGGCAGGTACCCCATCTGCGCGGCCAGCACCGGGCCGACCAGCGGGCCGGCGCCGGCGATCGCGGCGAAGTGGTGGCCGAACAGCACCCGGCGGTCCGTGGTGTGGTAGTCGATGCCGTTGTCCAGGCGCTCCGCCGGAGTGGCCCGGCGGTCGTCCACCTGCAGCACCTTGCGGGTGATGAACCGGGCGTAGAACCGGTAGCCGATGGCGTACGAGCCGAGTGCCGCCGCCAGCAGCCAGATGGCGGAGATCTTCTCGCCCCGGGACAGCGCGAGCACTCCCCATCCGACCGCGCCGACCAGGGCCACGGCGGTCCAGATCAGGATCGAGCGCACGTTGATGCTTCGCGTCTTTGCGACCGTCATCATCCCGAGCCCCTCCAAAGGGTGATTCCGATGGAGTGCAGTCTCTCTCTTTCTGTCGGTCAAGGCGATCACAAGTAGATAACCGGTTTGATCAACATTAAATCGGCACAAAGCTGGCGTCGTCTTTCACCAGCGAAAACCGGTCGATGGGCGGCCCGGGCGCGGACTACACTCGGCCGCGCGCACCGGCCCCGACCAGGGGGGCCGGCGTCAACGGGGACGGGCGGCGCACCGATGTACTTCGCCGAAGCGGTCACGATGGCCTTCCGGGCGTTGCGGACGAACCGGTTGCGCTCGGCGCTGACCACCCTCGGCATCGTGATCGGTGTGTCGGCGGTGATCCTGCTGGTCGGCCTGGGCACCGGCATGCGCAACGGGTTCAACGAGGCCTTCGGCGCCTACGCCCGGGTCATCACGCTGACCAAGGTCCAGGGCTCGGTCCCCGGAGGCGGCCAGCCCAGGGACCTGCGCGACGCGGACGTGACGGCGTTGCAGGACCGGCAGGCGGCGCCGGACATCTCCGCCGTCGAGCCGCAGCTGAGCGGCCGCACCATCATCTCGGCCGGCGCCGGCAGCCAGATCACCGCCATAGTCCAGGGCGTCGGGCCGAACTTCCTCACCGTGGCCAAGCGGGACATCGTCCTCGGGCGCATGTTCACCCCGACCGAGGCTCAGGACCGGGAGCGGGTCGCGCTGATCGGGCCGGAGGTGGTCAGGGACCTGTTCGGCGGCGACAACGCCAAGGCGCTCGGTTCGGTGGTGCGGATCGACCGGGGATCCTTCGAGGTCATCGGCATCCTCAAGTCGGCCGGCGAGTTCGACAACGTGGCGCTCATGCCGCTCAGCGCCGCGCGCTCGTACCTGCTCGGCGGGGCGGACAAGGTCACGTACGTCATGGTCCAGGCGGCCACCGTCCCGCAGGTGCCGGCGGCGCTCGAGCAGGTCGAGCGGATCATGGACCAGCGGCACAACATCGCCGACCCGGGGAAGCGCGACTACGAGACCGAGGCGCTGCAGAAACAGCTGGACGAGATCAACACGTTCATGGGCTTCCTGAACGCCTTCACCGTGGCGGTCGCCGCCATCTCACTGCTGGTCGGGGCCATCGGGGTCGCCAACATCATGCTGGTCTCGGTCACCGAGCGCACGCGGGAGATCGGCATCCGCAAGGCGCTCGGCGCGCCGAGGGCCGCGATCATGAAGCAGTTCCTGATCGAGTCGGTCGTGCTGGCCGGGATGGGCGGACTGGCCGGCGTCACCGTCGGGGTGAGCCTGGTCCTCGCCAGCCAGGAGATCATGCGCCGGGCGGCTCCGGACTTCGGCACGCCGGAGCTGTCCTGGGTCGCCGTGGTGGTGGCGTTCACGGTGAGCATGGTGATCGGGCTGGTGGCCGGCGGGTACCCGGCCTACCGGGCGGCCACGCTGCGGCCGGTCCAGGCGCTGCGTTACGAATGAAGCTGCGTTACGAATGAACGAGCGCGGGCGGAGTTGGTCAGGCCCCGCCCGCGCTCGATGGCACCGAGATCAGCCGAGGCGCTGCTTGAGCGCCTCCAGCTCGTCCCGCATGGACGACGGCAGCGACTCGCCGATCTGCTCGAACCATTCCTCGATCAGCGGCAGCTCGCGGCGCCAGTCCTCGGCGTTCACCGCGAGGCTGGCCTCGATGTCGCTTGCCTCGGCGGCCAGGCCGTCCAGGTCGATCTGCTCCGGCGTGGGCACGAAGCCGATCGGAGTCTCCACGGCGGCGGCCTTGCCCTCGATCCGCTCGATCATCCACTTCAGCACCCGGCTGTTCTCGCCGAAGCCGGGCCACAGGAAGCGCCGGTCCTCGCCGCGCCGGAACCAGTTCACGCAGAAGATCCGGGGCAGCTTGGTGGCGTCCGCGCCCTTGCCCACGTCGATCCAGTGCTGGAAGTAGTCACCGGCGGCGTAGCCCAGGAACGGCAGCATGGCCATCGGGTCGCGGCGCACCATGCCCACCTTGCCGGCGGCGGCGGCGGTCTTCTCCGACGACAGCGTGGCGCCGACGAAAACGCCGTGCTGCCAGTCCCGGGACTCGGCCACCAGCGGCACGGTGTCCGCCCGCCGGCCGCCGAAGATGATCGCCGAGATCGGCACGCCGTTCGGGTCGTCCCACTCCGGCGCGACCACCGGGCACTGGGAGATGGGCGTGGTGTAGCGGGAGTTGGGGTGCGCGGCGTTGAAGTCCGAGTCGGGAGTCCACTCCTGGCCGGTCCAGGCGGTGGCCCGCTCCGGGGCGTTCTCCAGGCCCTCCCACCAGATGTCGCCGTCCTCGGTCAGCGCCACGTTGGTGAACAGGGAGTTGCCCTGCTCGATGGTGCGCATCGCGTTCGGGTTGGTCTGGTAGTTGGTGCCGGGGGCCACGCCGAAGAAGCCGAACTCCGGGTTCACCGCGTACAGCCGGCCGTCCTGGCCGAACCGCATCCAGGCGATGTCGTCGCCCACGGTCTGCGCGGTCCACCCGGGCACGGTGGGCTGCAGCATGGCCAGGTTGGTCTTGCCACAGGCACTCGGGAACGCCGCCGCGACGTAGTAGTCCTTCTTCTCCGGGCTGGTCAGCTTGAGGATCAGCATGTGCTCGGCCAGCCAGCCCTCGTCGTGCGCGATGGCCGACGCGATGCGCAGCGCGTAGCACTTCTTGCCCAGCAGCGCGTTGCCGCCGTAGCCCGAGCCGAAGCTCCAGATCTCCCGGGACTCCGGGAAGTGGCTGATGTACTTGGTCTCGTTGCACGGCCAGGCCACGTCCCGCTGGCCGGGCTCCAGCGGGGCGCCGACGGAGTGCAGGCAGGGCACGAACTTGTCACCCGCCGGGCCGTCGAACAGCGGAAGCACCCGCGAGCCCATCCGGGTCATGATCCGCATGGAGGCGACCACGTACTCCGAGTCGGTGATCTCCACGCCCAGCATCGGCTGTTCGGCGTCGGTCGGCCCCATACAGAACGGGACGACGTACATGGTCCGGCCGCGCATGCAGCCGGTGAACAGCCCGGTGAGGATCCCGCGCATCTCCGCCGGGTCCATCCAGTTGTTGGTCGGGCCGGCGCCCTCGGGGGACTCCGAGCAGATGAACGTGCGCTCCTCCACCCGCGCCACGTCCTTCGGGTCGGAGGCGCACCAGAACGAATTGGGCTTCTTCTCCGGATTGAGGCGCTTGAAGGTCCCCGCGTCCACCAGCGCGGAGGTCATCCGGTCCCACTCCTCCGCCGAACCGTCCGCCCAGACAATGCGGTCCGGCGTGGTCAGCTCCGCAACCTCTTTAACCCACTTCAGCAGGCGTTTATTGGTGGTCGGGGCATTATCTATGCCGGGAACCGTGGCTGCGGTCATGTTCGCGTCTCCTTGTAGCGGACGGTCGGTGAAAACGACTTAACGGCCCGCCGCCGGTGGGCGGCGACGGGCGGGTGGTGAGTGGGATGAGGTCCAGAAGGTTAGTCCCGCCTGTGCCTCGGCACAGCACCCCTCGACTGTCGGATCACTCACAGGAGCGATCAAGGGAAACGATTCAGATGAGAGATTGCGGGATACCTCACAGCGGTAAGCGCTTAACCGGGTAACCCCTGAGGTCACGTCCGGGTAACGGTCCGGTGCGGCCAGGGGTGCTTTTCGACCGGGAATGTCGGGGGTGCGCAGTAGTGTTCCGGAGCTATGAGCACAATCCCCCCTCAGTTCTTTGCAAACCGCGTCACGGGCGGCCTCGCGGTCGTCGCCACCGTCATTCGCATCATTGTCGGGTTAGGCTTTATAGCGGCCGGCGCGATGAAATTCGTCGACCTCGACCTGGCTACCCAGGGCATGGCCGCCGCCGGTTACCCGAACACCCCGGTGATCGCGATTCTGCTCGGCCTGAGCGAGCTAGGCTCCGGGCTGCTGCTGACCATCGGCCTGGCCACCCGGCTGGCGGCGGGCTGGCTGGTGATCGTCATGATCGGCGCGACCATCGCCAACTTCATGACCATGCCGCCGGCCGCGCCGATCACCATCGTGCTGCTGATCCTCAACGCGTTCCTGCTGTGGGCCGGCCCCGGCAAGGCCGCCATGGACAACAAGCTGGCGGCCCGCCAGGCGGTGTGAGCCCGCCGCGGCCGTGCGGGCCCCGGCTCAGGTGGCCTGGCTGACGCTGGCCATGTTGAAGTCGGGGACCCGCACGGGGGCGGTCACGGTGCGGGTGAACCAGTCCTTGAACTCCCGGGGGAGGGTTCGTTCAGACGCGCCGACCTGCTGCGCCCGGCGCAGCAGGTCGAGCGGTGACTCGTTGAACCGGAAGTTGTTCACCTCGCCGACCACCTCGCCGTTCTCCACCAGGTAGACCCCGTCCCTGGTCAGGCCGGTGACCAGCAGCGTGGCCGGCTCGACCATCCGGATGTACCACAGGCAGGTGAGCAGCAGGCCACGCTCGACGCCGCGCACCAGCTCGGCGGTGCTCTCCGGGCCACCGCCGCTGACCAGCAGGTTGTCCCCCGGCACCGTGAACTCGGCGCCGAACTCCTTGGCCGCCGCGCGCGGGTAGGCCAGCGCGTTGACCACGCCGTCGCGTAGCCAGTCCACCCGGCGCAGCGGGGCGCCGTTGTCGAACACGCTGACCTCGTCGCTCGAGTGCGTGGTGACCAGGAACGGGGCGGTCTCCAGGCCCGGGGCGAACGGGTCGCTGGTCATGCTGACCGGGATCTGGGTGATGCGTTCGCCGATGCCGCCGATCCCGTCGGCCCCCTTGGCGAACGCGCTGCGCCCCTCCTCGGCCGGTCGGCCCACCATCTCCCAGCACATGTACGTGAGTAGGTCGGCCATCGCCGACGGGGGCAACACGGTGTCGTACCGGCCGGCAGGCAGGTCCACCCTGCGCTCGCCCCAGGACAGCCGGGTGGCCAGCTCGGCGTCCAGGGCGAGCAGGTCCAGCGCGGCGTAGTCCCCGGCGGTCGGCGTGGACCGGCCGCCCCACGCGGAGCGGGCCAGGTCGGCGGTCTTGGCGTTCAGCTCCACCGACCCGGTCGGCTGGGTCCACCGCCGGCGCACCCCGGTGGAGGTGCCCAGCCAGGTGGTGGTCACCTCGTGGCTGGCGAACCCGTACAGGATCCGGCCCTCGGCCTTGCCGCGCCCGAAGCCCTCGGCCAGCTCCTCGGCCAGCCGCGCGTACACCGCGATGGAGGTCTCGCCGGCCGGGTCCGCCCAGCCGTCACCGTTGCCGTCGCCGGGCTCCGGCAGGTCCGCCACGTCGCGCGCCGGGCCGGCCTGGCGGGCGGCGGCCTCGGCGGCGCGCACCGTGGTCTCGATCTCTTGTGGGTCGCTGACCTGTGCGGACGAGCTGACCACGCCGGCCGCCGTGCCTCCATCCAGCCGGATGAAGGCGATCACCGCCCAGCTCAGCGCGGTGCTGTGCCCGTTGGTGGTCATGGTGTTGTTGGCCCAGCGCAGCACCGCCTCGCTGGACTCGTTGACCACCACCACCCGGCCGGCGGTGTCCGCGCCGCCGGGCACGGCCAGCGCCCGCTCGACCAGATCCTGTGCGCGCATGCTCACCGGCCCCCCTCGCGTGCCGTGTTCAGCACGTTGACCTGCTCGAACAGCGCGGGCGGGCAGCCGTGACTGACCGCCGCCACCTGGCCCGGCTGGGCCTTCCCGCAGTTCAGCGCGCCGCCGAGCACCCAGGAGGACGGCCCGCCGATGCCGCGCATCGAGCCCCAGAAGTCGGTCGTGGTTGCCTGGTAGGCGACGTCGCGCAGCTGTCCGGCCAGCTTTCCGGCCTCGATGCGGAAGAACCGCTGCCCGGTGAACTGGAAGTTGTACCGCTGCATGTCGATCGACCAGGATTTGTCGCCGACGATGTAGATGCCCTTCCGCACGCCGCCGATGAGGTCGTCCAGCGTGGTGTCGTTCCGCCGGTCGGGTTGGAGTGACACGTTCGCCATCCGTTGAATCGGCACATGGTGCGGTGAGTCCGCGTACGCGCAGCCGTTGGAGCGGTCCAGGCCGAGCCGGGGGGCGAACGTGCGGTCCAGCTGGTAGCCGACCAGCACGCCGTCGCGCACCAGGTCCCACTCGGTGGTGGCCACGCCGTCGTCGTCGTAGCCGACGGTGGCCAGGCCGTGCTCGACCGTGCGGTCCCCGGTGACGTGCATCAGCTCGGAGCCGTAGCGCAGCGTGCCGAGCTGGTCCGGGGTGGCGAAACTGGTGCCGGCGTAGGCGGCCTCGTAACCGATCGCCCGGTCGTACTCGGTGGCGTGGCCGACCGACTCGTGGATGGTCAGCCACAGGTTGGACGGGTCGATGACCAGGTCGTACGCCCCCGGCTCGACGCTCGGCGCCTTCATCTTCTCGGCCAGCAGCTCGGGCACGCGGGCGATCTCGGCGTCGAAGTCCCAGCCCGTGCCGGTGGCGTACTCCCAGCCCCGGCCGGCCGGCGGGGCCAGCGTGCGCATGGTCTCGAACACGCCGGCGGCCCGGTCCACGGCGGTCGCGGTGAACCGGGGCTCCAGCCGGATGCGCTGCTGGATGGTGCGGGTGCCGGCCAGGTCGGCGTAGTACTTGATCTCCTTGACCTGTGGGCAGGCCGCGTCCACGTGGTCCACCCCGTCGGCCGCCAGCAGGCGCTCCGACCAGTCGGCGAGCAGCGCGATCTTCTCCTGGGTGGGCACGCCGAACGGGTCGATCTCGTACCCGGAGACCCAGCTGGCGTCGGCGTGCACCGGTTCCTCGGCGCGCGCCACGGGCTCGGTGTTCACCGCGCGCAGGGTGCGGGCGACGGTGACCGCCCGCTCTGCCGTCTCGGCGGCGTCCGCGCTGGTCAGCCGGTGCGTGGAGGCGAACCCCCAGGTGCCGTCCACGATCACCCGCACGGCCAGGCCCACGGTGACCGAGTCGGCGGCGGTGGAAACCACGCCGTCGCGCAGCGCCAGGCTCTGGCTCTGGATGCGTTCCACCCGCAGATCGGCGTGCGCCGCGCCCAGCCCGGCGGCCCGGCTCAGCGCGGCGTCGGCCAGCGCGTCCAGGGGCAGCGCGCGGAACTCGGCATCAATCCGCTCCCTCATGCCGACCGAACCTACCGGCCGCCGCCCGCGCGCCCGGGCCGAGACCGGCCGGCTCGCCCCGGTCGTCGGCGAGTAGCGCGGCCAGGTCGACAACCGGCAGGGCCAGGCCCTGGAACTCGACCTCGGCCGGTCGCAACAGGCGGGTCGCCGGCCGCACCGGGCCGGTGCACAGCAACGCGAAGTCGCCGCCACAGCGCAGCAGCGCCGGCCGGTCCGCCACGGCCGGCCGCACCCACTGGTGACGCCGCCGGCCCAACCCGCGCAACCTGGGTAGATGCTCGCCGCGCAGGTGCAGCACCAGGTGCCGGGTGCGCAGCGGCACGCCCTGCAGCACCGCCGCCACCTCCCCACCGACCACGACGTCCACGCCGTCATCGGCCGCGATGGCCGCCGTGACCAGCAGGTCGATCAGCCGATCGCCGATCAGGTCGGCGAGGATGCGCGGCCGGTCGAACGCCGCGTTGATGGCTTCGCCGGTTGGGGTCAGGCCGAGCACCGGCCGCCAGCCCAACGGCTCCAAGGCGGCGCGCAGGCTGGCCAGGCGAGGCTCCCGCGCGCCGGTGAGCCACCGGGACAGCTGCTCCGGGCGCACCCGGCAGCGCTCCGCCAGCTCGGCCTGATCCAGGCGGAGGTGGTCACACAGGTAGAGGAGCAGTTCCGGAACGGCCGCGAACCGCACCCGGTCCGGCGCCACCCGGTCGACCCCCAACCCCAGCCTCGGCGGGCGGAGGTCCGGCTCCTCCGGAACCGGATGCCGCGCCGTCCTCGGCTCGGATTCGGGCAGACCCGCTCCGCCGCGCGCCGGGTTCAGGCTGCCGTCGGCCGGGTTCGCTCCGGCGTGGGCCTGATTCGCGCTGCCGTCGACCCGGTTCGAGCTGGCGTCGATCTGGCTCATGCGTCGAACGACCTGAGAGTGTCCGGCGGGCGGCCGGCATCGGTTGCCGCTTCCGGCAAAGAAACGCCGTTACATATGCCGGAAGCGGCAATCGTTCGGACCGACCCGGCCGACCCTCGGGTGCCTGAGGGACGAAAGAGGCAGCTGGGGCCAGTGAAGCGGCTTGGCGGGCTCGATCTCGCCCGCGCGATGGCGAGGTCGTGGGCCGTGGAAGGGAGGCGATCAAGGTTGGCCTCAGGGGCGCGGGGTGATGGCGGGCGGTGGGTCATGGGTCCAGGGTGGCGGGAGCGAGGGCCTGGTGGCGGGGATCGGCGGGGTTTGTGTGCCGTCGCGAACGGTGCCTACCGAGGGGGTGGGGTGGGGGTGTTTGCAATTGCACATGCAAGTTACGGAAGGGGGCGTGCGGGGGTGTGGACGTGGTTAGCGTCGCGGTGTGCGTCGGGTTCGGCGCTATCCGTCACGAGCAGAG
The DNA here is from genome assembly GCA_014208095.1 of Actinospineispora eucalypti. Taxonomy (GTDB): domain Bacteria; phylum Actinomycetota; class Actinomycetes; order Mycobacteriales; family Pseudonocardiaceae; genus Pseudonocardia; species Pseudonocardia eucalypti. The sequence continues at coordinate 336,139 of JACHMT010000001.1, forward strand.
TCCGGGGAGCGCGAGCGCGATGGCGATCATGGCGACAGTCGAGACGGAGCGGGCCGCGCTGTTGGACGAGGTGACCGCGTTGCTGGCGGTCAGCACCCGGCGGCTGGCCGTGGTACTGCGCGCGCGGCATGCCGATGCACCCGTGCTGCTCGCCTCGGCCCGGCACGGGCTGTTCGCGGTCATCCACGGCGGCCGGATACTGGCCGAGATCAGCGAGGCGGACGCCGACGCCTGGCGGCTGGCCGGCCCTCGGACCGTGGCGATCGGTGACGCGCTGCCCACGCTCGGTGCACCGGTGCATGGCCTCGGCCTGGACCAGGGCGAACGGCCGGCCGGGTGCACCGACGGGCTGACCTCCGCGATGTGGGGGCCGTTCGCCGGGCCGCTCACCGTGGTGGGCACCGCGACCGTCCCCACGCTGCGCACCTCGATCATCGCGGCGGCCGCGATGCTGGCGATTCTGCTGGACGTGGCCAGCCGGCGGATGGCCGATCCGATGGACGCGAGCAACTGTGCGCACGCCGCGCGAATGGCGAACGAGCTGGCCGGGTATTGGACCCGGCGCGCGGCCGTTAATATGGCGTAAGGCCCGCAGGTGAGCGCGCCGCTACCCACTTTCGGCGCGTTCAAACCTGTGTGTATTGCTCTTCACAATAGTTTTGTATTATCGCAGGTCGACGGCGCTGGGCACTGCATCGGGCGACACATGCTGTTAACTTATTGAGCATCATGATAGCCGCCGCCGACCAAAAGATCCGCATTGAAAAGCCGACCGTTGCCGATGGTGTCGAGTGCTGGCGCCTGGCCGACGAGTCAAAGGTGTTGGACGTCAACTCGAAGTACGCGTACCTGTTGTGGTGCCGCGACTTCGCGGAGACCTCGGTGGTAGCCCGGCGGGCCGAAGACCAGGCCGTCGTCGGCTTCGTCACCGGGTTCCGTCGGCCGGACAGCCCGAACGTGCTGCTCGTGTGGCAGGTCGCGGTGGATCCCTCCGCCAGGGGGGAGGGGCTGGCGGTCCGAATGCTGGACACGCTGTTCCACCAAGTGGCGGACGTGGACCGGATGGAAACCACCATCACTCCCGACAACAAGGCGTCCATCGCCTTGTTCACCGCATTTGCCGAGCGCAATGGCGCGCCGATCGAGAGAAGCGAGCTATTCGGCCCGGACCTACTCGGTGCCGATCACCAGCCGGAGCATCTGTACCGCATCGGACCTATCGGATCGGGAAGCTGACTGAAGATGACCATGAGTATGGATAAAACCGAGGAAGATCTCCTGCGCACGTTCGAAGAGCGTGAGTCCGAGGTGCGCAGCTACTGCCGGGGATGGCCGGTGGTGTTCGACAACGCCGTCGGGTCGCACATGACCGACACCGAAGGCCGGCGGTATCTGGACTTCTTTGCCGGCGCGGGTGCGCTCAACTACGGGCACAACAATCCGGCGATCAAGGGCCCGCTGCTGGACTACCTGTCCGGTGACGGGGTGATCCACTCGCTGGACATGCACACCAGGGCCAAGGCGGCGTTCCTGGAGACGTTCACCGAGCTGGTGCTCAAGCCGCGCGGGCTCAACTACAAGGTGCAGTTCCCCGGCCCGACCGGCACCACCGCCGTGGAGGCCGCGCTGAAGCTGGCCCGCAAGGTGACGGGCAAGGAAGCGATGATCAACTTCACCAACGCGTTCCACGGCATGACGCTGGGTTCGCTGTCGGTGACCGGGAACTCGATGAAGCGGGGCGGCGCCGGCATCCCGCTGGTGCACGCCACGCCGATGCCTTACGACAACTACTTCGACGGCCAGGTGCCGGACTTCCTGTGGTTCGAGCGGGTGCTCGAGGACGCCGGGTCCAGCCTGAACGAGCCGGCCGCGGTGATCGTGGAGACGGTGCAGGGCGAGGGCGGCATCAACCCGGCGCGGGCCGAGTGGCTGCGCGGCCTGGCCGACCTGTGCCGCCGGCACGAGATCCTGCTGATCGTGGACGACGTGCAGATGGGCTGCGGCCGGACCGGGCCGTTCTTCAGCTTCGAGATCGCCGGCATCGAGCCGGACATCGTGTGCATGTCCAAGTCGATCAGTGGCTACGGGCTTCCCATGGGCATCACGTTGATCCGTCCCGAGCTGGACATCTGGGGGCCGGGCGAGCACAACGGCACCTTCCGGGGCTACAACCCGGCGTTCGTCACCGCCTCCGCCGCGCTGCGCGAGTACTGGAGCGACGACAAGCTGGAGCGGAGCACCCTGGAGAAGGGCGAGGTCGTGCACACCGCGCTGACCGAGCTGGTCGAGTCGCTGCCCGGCGCGGACCTACAGGTCAAGGGGCGCGGCCTGGCCCGTGGCCTGGAGTTCGGCAAGAGCGATCTGGCCGACCGGGCGGCCTCCGCCGCGTTCGAGCGCGGGCTGCTGCTGGAGACCGCCGGCCCGGACAGCGAGGTCGCCAAGATCATGCCGGCGCTCACCATCACCGAGGCCGAGCTGGCCGAGGGCATGGACATCTTCGCCGACGCCGTGCGGAGCGTGGTCTGAGGATGATCGTTCGCACGTTGGAAGAGATCACCGGCACGGACCGGGACGTGATCACCCCGCACTGGCAGAGCAAGCGGATCGTGCTCGCCGGTGACGGGGTCGGGTTCTCGCTGCACGAGACCGTTCTGGACGCCGACTCGGTGAACGACTTCTGGTACGCCAACCACATCGAGGCGGTGTTCGTCACCGAGGGCTACGGGGAGCTGTACGACAAGGACAACGACGTCACGTACCAGCTCGGCCCGGGGTCGATGTACCTGCTCAACGGGCACGAGAAGCACCAGCTGCGGCCGAAGACGCAGATGCGCACGGTTTGTGTGTTCAACCCCCCGGTCACCGGCCGGGAGGTGCACGACGAAAACGGGGTCTATCCCTTGATTGTAGACAATCAGACTGTTACCAATTCTGAGTGATGCCTGATGGACGCTTGGAGGACTTGGTAGTTGGAGATCTGCTCGCCGCCCGCGCGCGCGAGCAGGGTGCGTCGCCCTTCCTGGAGTTCGCCGATGGGAAGTGCACGTACGGCGAGGTCGACGAGCTCGCCAACCGGGTGGCGCAGGGACTGATCGCCGCCGGGGTGCGGCCGGGACATCACGTCGCGGTGATGCTGCCGAACTGTCCGGACATCGTGTTCACGATGTTCGCGTTGGCCCGGATCGGGGCGATCGCGGTGCCGGTGAACACCGCGTACCGGGGCGAGCTGCTCCGGCACGTGCTGGCCACGGCCTACTGCTCCACGCTGGTCGTGGACGCGGCCTACCTGGACCGGCTGCCGCCGCTCGCCCCGGAGCTGCCCGACCTGCTGCGGGTGATCGTGCGCAACCCGGAGCCGACCGGGATGGACCGGTTGGGCAAGCCCGCGGTGTCCCTGGCCAGCCTGCTCGGCAACGGCGCCGAGCGGCCGGATCACCGGGCCAGCTTCTCCGACCTGCTGGCGATCATGTACACCTCCGGCACCACCGGGCCCTCCAAGGGTGCGCTGGTCCCGCACGCGCTGGCGCTGACCTGCGCGTACGACTCGCTGACCTTCCTGGGCCGGTGGGGCAAGAAGATCTACTGCCCGCTGCCGCTGTTCCACGCCGCCGGGCTGTGGGACGGGGTGTACGCCGCGCTGCTGTGCGGCGGGGAGATCGCGGTGGTCGAGCGGTTCTCCGCCTCCCGGTTCTGGGAGGACGTGCGCCGCTACCGGGCGCAGGTGTGCATGAGCGTGTTCTCCATGATCCCGATCCTGCTGTCCGCCGAGCCCCGGCCGGACGACAAGGAGCACCCGCTGGAGATCTTCTACATGGGCAAGTCCACCCTGGACGCGCCGCTGTACGAGCGGTTCGGGGTGCGCTCGGTGGAGACCTACACGTCCACCGAGGCCGGGATCCCGCTGGCCAGCCCGTTCGGGCAGTGGCGGCTGGGTTCCTGCGGGCAGGCCAACTCCGAGCGGTTCGAGGTCGGCGTGGTGGACGACCGGGACCGGCTGCTCGGGCCGGGCGAACCGGGCGAGCTGGTGCTCCGGCCGAAGCAGCCGTCGGTGATCACCGCCGGCTATTACGGCCGCTTCGAGGCCACCGCCAGTGCGTTCCGCAACATGTGGTTCCACACCGGGGACCGCGTCTGGTTCGACGACGACGGCTACTTCTACTTCCTGGACCGGATGGCCGACGCGATCCGCCGCCGGGGGGAGAACATCTCCGCGTTCGACATCGAGTCGGAGGTGAACCTGCACCCCGCCGTGCTGGAGTGCGCGGCCATCGGCGTGCCGTCCGAGCTGGAGGAGGAAGAGGTCAAGCTGGCCGTGGTCCTTCGGCCCGGGGCCTCGCTCTCCCTCGAGGAGCTGGCCGAGTACTGCGGGGAGAAGCTGCCCTCGTTCATGGTGCCCCGGTTCCTGGAGGTCGTGGAGGCACTGCCCCGCACGCCCACCGACAAGATCGCCAAACACGTGCTGCGCGAGGCCGGGATCACGCCGGGTACCTGGGATCGGGAGAACCGCTTGCGAGGTGTCTCATGAACTGGGCTGATACGCCCGAACAGGCCGAGTTTCGCGCCCAGGTGCGGCAGTTCATCGCGGAGGAGTTCCCACCGGAGTACCGGCCGGACACCGAGGCGGAGCAGAGCCTGGAGCCGGAGGACGTCCTGGGCTACAACTGGCCGGCCGACCGGAACTCGGCCGACCCGTCCCGGGCCGAGGGCGCCCGGAAGTGGGCGGCCGCGCTGACGGCGAAGGGCTGGATCACCCCCGGCTGGCCGGCTGAGCTGGGCGGGGCCGGGCTGTCCGTGCTGGACGAGTTCATCCTGTCCGAGGAGATGATGCGGGCCGGGGTGCCGACGGTCGGCAGCATCGGTGCCTTCCTGCTCGGCCCGACGCTGATGGCGCACGGCACCGACGAGCAGAAACGCGAGCACCTGCCGCCGATCGCCCGGGGTGAGCGCACCTGGGCGCAGGGGTTCTCCGAGCCCGGTTCCGGCTCCGACCTGGCGTCCTTGCGTACGAAAGCGGTACGGGACGGGGACGCCTACCTGGTCAACGGGCAGAAGGTGTGGACCTCGCTGGGCACCCACGCGGACTGGCTGTTCGTGCTGGTGCGCACCGACCCGGCCGCCGAGAAACCCCACCGGGGCATCACCTTCCTGCTGGTCGACGTGACCACGCCGGGGGTGACCATCCGGCCGATCACCGACATCCGCGGTGACCAGCCGTTCGCCGAGGTGTTCTTCGACGACGCCCGGATCCCGGTGACCAACCGGGTCGGGGAGGAGAACCGGGGCTGGTACGTGGCGATGGACGCGCTGTCCTTCGAACGGGCCGGGATCGGCGCGACGATCAAGTACGAGCAGGCGCTGCGCCGGTTGGTCTCCTACGTGGCCTCGGAGGAGGGGCGGCGGTACCTGCGCCCGGACTTCGCCGCCGGTGGCCGCCGCGAGGTGGCGCGCCGCTACACGGAGATGCGGGTGCTCTACAACCTGGCCCGGCTCACCGTGTCCAAGCAGGCGGCCGGGGAGGTGCCCGGCTACGAGGCGTCGGTCAACCAGCTGTTCTCCGCCGAACTGCACCAGCGGCTGGCCCGCACCGGGGCGCGGGTGTTCGGCCGGCACGCCGGGCTGTGGCAGCGGGCCGACGCCCCGCTGGGTGCCGTGTTCACCCACCAGCGGATGGACGCCGTCGCGGCCACCTTCCTCGGCGGGACCGCCGAAATTCAACGCAATGTGATCGCTACCCGGGGCCTGGGTCTGCCCCGTTCCTAGGAGGAACACGCATGTCGTACGAAGGACTGGACGTCCAGGTCAAGGACCGGGTGTGTTGGCTCACCCTGGACCGGCCGGACAAGCTGAACGCGCTGACGCCGGAAATGATGCACGCGATGCGCCGGCTGTTCACCGAGATCGACGACGACCCGGACGTGAACGTGGTGGTGCTGCGCGGCGCCGGCGAGCGGGCGTTCTGCGCCGGCATGGACCTGAAGTGGTCCGAGTCGCTGACCAAGGCCGACCGCATCGAGCAGGGTCGCCTGGGCGAGAAGACGTTCGCCATGATGGAGCGGCTGTCCATCCCGGTGTTCGCCGCGGTGCACGGCTACGCGGTCGGCGGCGGGCTGGAGCTCGCGCTGGGCGCCGACTTCATCGTCGCCCACGAGAACGCCAAGATGGGCCTGGTCGAGATCACGCTGTCCGCGCGGCCGCCGTACCGGCCCAAGATGACCGAGGACGGCGACCCGGACCAGCCCGAGTTCGGTGGCAACGCGCCCGGATGGGGCGGGGTGAAGCGGCTGCCGGCGCGGGTCGGCAAGGCGCTGGCCAAGGAGATGCTGTTCACCGGCGTGCGGCTGGACGCCGCTCGCGCCCTGAAGATCGGCCTGGTGAACGACGTGTTCACCGCCGACGACTTCGACACGCGCGTGGCGGAGCTGGCGGAGCGGATCGCCGCGATGAACCGCTACAACCTGCGCCTGGTCAAGGAACTGGTCACCGGTGGTTACGACTGGATCGAGCCGCACCCCGTTTAGCGCGGAACGCGCTTGCCGAGCGCGCGCCCAGTTCGGCGCGCGCGGGAGACTTAGGAAGGATCGAGCAATGCTCCGGATCTACCGGATCGACCACGTCGCCGTGGTGACGCCCGACCTGGACAAGCACGCCGGCCTGTTCGAGGGCCTGTTCGGGTTTCGGCGGGTCAGTGAGTGGGACAACCCTTCGGCGGGTGTGCGCGGTGTGCGGTTCGCCGTGCCGGGCGCGTTCGGGCAGTACTGGGTGGTGCTGACGCCCTCTGGTGCCGACTCGGCGTTGGCCGGATGGCTGGACGAGCACGGCGGGCGGGCCGGGCTGCACCACGTCGGCGCCGAGGTGCCGGACCTGGACGCGGCGGTCGGCGAGCTGGAGTCGCGCGGCCTGAAGGTCACCGACTTCGCGCCGGGCCGCTGGGTGGAGGCGTCGCTGTCCCCGCCCGAGCACGGCCCCGGGGTGCTCTGGCGGCTGCGCGGGCCGGGTGACCTGCACATGCTGGGTGACGAGTCGGCGACGCCGGTCTCCTCGCCGGAGCCGGCGCGGCCCGTGCTGGGCATTCTCGGCATCGACCACATCTGCCAGGCCTTCCACGACCGCGACGAGCTGGCCCGCTGGTACACCGAACTGGCGGGGTTCGTGCAGGTGTGGCGGACCGCCGAGGACGAGATCCCGGACATGGCCGACCTGGTGCTGAACATCCCCGGCTCGTCCATCTGCTGGGAAGTGATCACCGGGCGGGGCGAGGACTCGTTCGTGGACAAGTTCCTGGCCCGCTCCGGCCCGGCGGCGCACCACGTCACCTTCCAGGTGAGCGACTGGGATGCCGCGCTGGCCGCGTGCGAGGCCCAGGAGGTGCCGACCTTCGACTACGAGGACGGCGTGAAGGACGGCGCGGCCTGGAAGCACACCTTCATCCACCCGAAGCACGCCGCCGGCGTGCTGGTGCAGCTGTTCTGGGAGGAGCAGCCCGGGGTGTGGGTGCGGTCGGACAAGATTCCACCCCCGGTTGGAGCCTGAGTGGACCTGAACCTGACCGAGGAGCAGCGGCTCATCGCGGACACCGCGCGCGAGCTGTTGACCGCCCGCGCGGGAGTCGCCGGGACCCGGGCGCTGGGTGACGACCCGGCCGGGTATTCGGCGGAGCTGTGGAAGGAACTGGTCGAGCTGGGTTGGTGCGAGGCCGAGTTCACCGAGGCCTGCCTGATCATCGAGCAGCTCGGCGCGGCCCGGGTGCCCTCGCCGTACCCGGCGGCGCTGGGCTGCGTGGCGCCGGTGCTGGCCGCGTTCGGTACGGCGGAGCAGGCTGCACTGGTCGGTGAAGGCCGGGTGCTCAGCTACGCGTTCACCCCGCCCGGTGGTGAGCTGGCCACGCTTTCCGGAGGGCTGCTGCTCCGGGGGGCGGCCGAGTTCGTGCCGTTCGGCGGGTCGGCGTCCGATGTGCTGGTGGTCGCGGTCGGGCCGGGTGACGGCGAGCGGACGGCGGTGCTGGTGGACGCGACGGCCGCCGGCGTGGCCCGTACCCCGTTGGCCGCCGTCGGCGACGACCGCCCGTGCCACCTGACCTTCGCCGACGTCGCGGTGCCGGCGGGACGGGTGGTCGGTGGGATCGGAAAAGGCGCGGCGGTGGCCGGGTCGCTGGCGCTGCACGGGGCGGCGGCGACCTGCGCCGAGATGGTCGGCGGGGCGCAGCGGGTGCTGGACCTGACCGTGGACTACGCCGGGACCCGCGCCCAGTTCGGCCGGCCGATCGGCTCGTTCCAGGCGGTTCAGCACCACTGCGCGAACATGACGATCGACGTGCTCGGTGCCCGCTACCTGGCCTACGAGGCGATCTGGCGGGTGGCCTCGGGGGATGCGGGAGCGGAGCTGACCGTGGCCGCCGCCAAGGCCTGGTGCAGCGACGCCTACCAGCGGGTCTGCGATCTGGGGCACCAGGTGCACGGAGCGATCGGGTTCACCGAGGAGCACGACCTGCACCTGTACCTGCGGCACGCCACCGCGACCGCGTTGGCGTTCGGGGATGGCGACGAGCAGACCGACCGCGTCGCCGACGCGATCGGTTTACCTCAGTAGGCGGCTTCGCGGGAGGAGGGGTCGAACATCGGCATCAGCTGGGGGCGCTTCGGCGCGAAGCCTTCGCCGGTCTGGCGGCCGCGCGCCCAGTTGGCCAGGAACGGCACCAGGTAGTTGCGCGCCCAGTCCAGGTCCTCCTGGCGGCGGCGCGCCCAGGGGTACGGGTCGGCGACCGCCAGCGGCTCCCGCCAGTTCTCGGTGACCGGGAGGCCCAGCACCTCCAGGGTGCGCAGGGCGACGCGGCGGTGCCCGTCCGGCGTCAGGTGCAGGCGGTCTCGGCCCCAGGACCGGGGATCGGAGAGCGGCTGCATCGCCCACAGGTCCACGACCCGGCAGCCGCGCGCGTCGGCGATGGTGCGGAGCAGCTCGTTGAACGTGGCGATGCGGCCGCGGATGGTGGACAGCATCGGCATCCGGCGGGTGTCGAACCCGGCGAAGATCACCACGTCCGCCCCGGTGGCCACCAGGCGGGCCAGCGCCGCGTCGAACCGCTCGGCCACCGAGTCGGGCGAGCAGCGGGGCCGGATGATGTCGTTGCCGCCGGCGCTGAACGTGATCAGGTCCGGGCGCAGCCGCTCGGCCACCGGCACCTGGTCGTTGACGACCTGGTCCAGCAGCTTGCCGCGCACGGCGAGGTTGGCGTAGCGGAAGTCCGGCGCATCCTGGGCGAGGCGTTCGGCGAGCCGGTCGGCCCAGCCGCGCGGGGTGCCGTCGTCGCGCCGGTCGTCGAGTCCCTCGGTGAAACTGTCGCCGAGCGCGACATAGCTGCTCCAGGTGGTACGCACCGTCGCTCGCCCCCCTCCGTGCGCGTTGGCCCGGCTTGTTCAGGCCTGATTCACCATTCTGTCAGCAGCCGGTCTTTCAGGATTACGTTTTTGCTCGTGTCGCGCCACCGGGTCGCGAAACAGTTATGCGGGACTGGGGCAGAGTAGGGGCATGACGCGAGAACCGGAGGCCGCCGCGTCGCCGTTGGCCGAGGTCCTGGGCGGACGGACCGGCGCGCTGGACGCCGGCGTACCCGCTGTGGCATTTGTCACAGGTTGGGCCATCGCCGGGGCCGGCTCGACCACGGACAGCACGAACGCGGTGCTGTGGGGCGCGGGCGCGGCGTTGGCCGCCGGGGTCGTGATAGCAGTCATACGGCTGGCCCGGGGCCGCCGGCCGGCGGCGGTGGTGTTGGGCCTGCTGGGCGTCGCGGTGGCGTCACTCGTTGTATTGCGCACCGGGCGGGCGGCCGACTTCTTCCTGCTGCAGATCGCCTCGAACGTGCTGTCCACGCTGGTCTGGGCGGCCTCGGTGGTGATCAGGTGGCCGTTACTCGGAGTCATCGTCGGGCTGGCACTCGGGCAGAAGACGCGGTGGCGCGCCGATCCGTGGCTGCTGCGCGGGTATTCCCGGGCCAGCTGGGTGTGGGCGGCGCAGTACGTCGTGCGGGTCGCCGTTTTCGTCCCGCTCTACCTCTCTGACCAGGTCATAGCGTTGGGAATCGCGCGCGCATTGACCTGGGTTCCGCTGGTGGCCTGCGTGGCGTTGTCCTGGCCGGTGATGCGCACAGCCCTACCGGAAGATCATCCCGGCATCCGCTACCCTCGGTCCCGGTCGGGTGAAAGCACGCACGATCAGTGATCGCGGGTGCGGCCATCCGGCGCAACTGACCACACTGACCGTACGCGCAAGCAACCGGAGCCATGACCTTCCAGTGAACCGCGCCCAGCCCGCACGACAAGCTCCCCATCAGCAAGCACGGCGCATTCCCCGCCAACCCAACCGGCCGGTGCCCACTCCCCGGCAGTTCCCGGCGGCGAACCAGGCGGCCCCCGTGCGACCTCCGGCCATGCCGCTCAGCGGGCCGGTGCCCACGCCGGTCGTGGGACCGGTTGTCGGGCCCGTCACCGGGCCGCACCCGCCCGCCCAGCCGGCGCACCAGTCGGCCGGCGCCCGGGTGAGCGCCGTGGCCGCCGACCTGACCATGAGCAAGGTGGTGGCCGGTGGCATGGCCGCCGCCACCTCGTCGGTGTTCGGCTCGTACTTCGGTGCGCTGGGTACGGTCGGCGGCGCCGCCGTCGGGGCCGTGGCCACCACCGTGGCGACCAACCTCTACCAGCGGTCCATCGAGCGCACCAAGGACTCGGTGCGCAACCGGGTGCGCCGGGGCGCCGGCCTGCCGGACACGCCGACCTACGCGGACGCCGCCCGCGCCGCCAAGCTGGCCAAGCAGCGGACCGTCCGCCTGGACCCCGCGCTCGCCGCCCCCGCCCCTGCCCCCGCCCGCCCGCGCCGCACGTGGAAGGTGCTGGTCGGCGCGCCGTTGATGATCTTCGCGCTGGCCCTGGCCGCGGTCACCGGGATCGAGCTGGCCAAGGGCTCGATGCTGTTCGACAACGAGGGCCGGACCAGCATCCAGCGGGTGCTGGACCCCAAGCCGGCAGTGGTAACGCCTTCCCCGGCACCGGCCCCGGTCGCCCCGCCGAACGAGTCCGAGCACGACTCGAGCGAGGGCAACGACTCGCGGGACCACTCGGACTCGCGCGACGAGCGGGACGACTCGAACTCCCGTGACGACCGCGGCGGCCTGCTCGACCCGAAGCGGGACACCGAGGACCCGACCGACAAGCTGCGCCCCACCGACTCCAACACCCCACCCCCGATCCTCCCCAACCTCCTCGGCCAGTAACCACGCCCCCCAAGCCTGATTCAGTGGGTTTGGCAGCGTGATTCAGTCGGTTTGGCAGGGTGGTTCAGTGGGTTTGGCAGCGTGATTCAGTGGGTTCTGGCTGCTGAAACCACTGAATCAGCCTGCTGAAAGCACTGAATCAGGCTGCGGGAGTCATTGGATCGGGGATTGGCGGAGGCGGGTGGTGAGGGCTCGGGCGGCGGCGGTGGGGTCTTCGGCCTCGGTGATGGCGCGCACCACGACTATGCGCGTTGCGCCGGCGGCGAGGACCTCGTCCAGCCGTTCCTCGCGGTCGATGCCGCCGATGGCGAACCAGGGGCGGGCGGTGCCGCTGGCCGTGACCTCGCGGATCAGGTCGATGCCCGGCGCCGGGCGGCCGGGCTTGGTCGGCGTGGGCCAGCACGGGCCGACGCAGAAATAGTCCACGCCCGGTTCGCCGGCCGCCGCGATCGTCTCGGCGGAGGCGTGCGTGGACCGGCCGATGACCGGATCGTCGCCCAGGATGCGCCGGGCCACCGGCACCGGCAGGTCGTCCTGGCCGAGGTGCAGCACGTCGGCGCCGGCGGCCAGCGCCACGTCCGCCCGGTCGTTCACCGCGAGCAGCGCGCCGTGCCGGGCGCAGGCGTCGGCCAGCACCTCCAGCAGGGCCAACTCGTCGCGAGCCTCCAACGCGGCGCCGGACTTGTCCCGCAGCTGCAGGATGTCCACCCCACCGGCCAGTGCGGCGTCGGCGAACTCGGCCAGGTCACGGCGGTCCCGGCGGGCGTCGGTGCACAGGTACAACCGGGCGTCGTCCAGCCGGGCGCGTAGCTTCTGGGCATCGAAGACAGGCACGAGCCCGACGGTAGCGCGTAAGCTGGACGGTGGTTACGCACGGGAGCCCACTCGCACCGGGCTGAGAGGGGACTGACGCGGTCCCGACCGTCGAACCTGATCCGGGTCATGCCGGCGCAGGGAGCGGGAGGTTATGGCGACACAGCAAACACACCGTCCGGGGCGGCTGGCGATCGTGGGCGCCGGGGTGATCGGGTTGAGCTGCGCGTGGCGGGCCGCCGAGGCCGGCTGGCGGGTGGAGGTGATCGACCCGGCGCCGGGCAGCGGGTCCTCCTGGGTGGCCGGCGGCATGCTGGCCCCGGTCACCGAGGCCTGGCCGGGCGAGGAGGAACTGCTCGAGCTCGGGGCGGAGTCCCTGGCTCGCTGGCCGGTGTTCGCCACAGCGCTGCGGGAGGCCGCCGGCCGGTCGGCCGGGTTGCGGGAAGAGGGCACGGTGGTGGTCGCGGCGGCCGCCGGAGACCGCGCCGAGCTGGACGACCTGGCCGAGTACCTGGGCGGGTTGGGCCGTGATGTGGACCGGCTCACCGCTCGTGAGCTGCGCAGACTGGAACCGGCGATCGGGCCGGACGTGCGCGGCGGGCTCTCCGTTCCCGGTGATCTGGCGGTGGACAACCGGACCCTGCTGGCCGCGTTGCGGGCGGCCGCCGAGCGGGCCGGTGTGAAGTTCGTCGAGGCGCACGTGGCGCGGGTGATTTCCGGCGGGGTGGAGCTGGCCGCCGATGTGCCAGAACGACTGAATCAGCGTGCTGAAGTGACTGAATCGGCGTTGGTGGCGGGGGCGGATGTGGTGTTGGTGGCGGCGGGGGCGTATTCGGGTGGGTTTCATCCGGCGTTGGGTGGGGCGGTGCGGCCCGTGAAGGGGGAGATTCTGCGGTTGCGGCACCGGGCGGGGGCTCTGGCGCCGCCGGGGCGGACGGTGCGCGCGGTGGTGGATGGGCGGCCGGTGTACGCGGTGCCGAGGGACGGCGGTGGGCTGGTCATCGGGGCCACCCAGTACGAGGCCGGGTTCGACACCGAGCCGGCGGTGAACGGGGTGCGCGACCTGCTGCGCGACGCGGAACGGGTGCTGCCGGGCATCGCCGAGTACGCGCTGGTCGAGGTCACCGCCGGGCTGCGCCCGGCCACGCCGGACAACCTGCCGCTGATCGGCGAGCTGGAGCCGGGCGTGCTGGTGGCCACCGGCCACGGCCGCAACGGCATGCTGCTCGCCCCGCTCACGGCGGACGCGGTGCTGGCCCAGCTGTCCGGGGAACCGGTGCCGGCGCCGGTCAAGGCGGCCGACCCGGCCCGGCTCGGCGGTAAGGGCGGTAAGGAGGTGACCGATGCAGGTCTGGATCAACGGTGACGTCCGGGAGCTGGCCGACCCGGCCAGTGTGGCGGACGCGCTGGACGCGGCCGAGCTGCCCCGCACCGGGGTGGCGGTAGCGGTGGACGGCGAGGTGGTGCCGAGGGCCACCTGGGCGTCGTTCGCGCTGGCCGAGGGTTCGCGAGTGGAAGTGCTTACCGCGGTACAGGGAGGCTGAGGATGCAGGACGCGCTGGTCATCGGCGACCGCAAGATCGAATCACGGCTGATCATGGGCACCGGGGGCGCCAACAACCTGGCCGTGCTGGAGCGGGCGCTGGTCGCCTCGGGCACCGCGCTGACCACCGTGGCGATGCGCCGGGTGGACGCGGCCACCGGCACCGGCGTACTGGATCTGCTGCGCCGGCTGGGCATCGAGGTGCTGCCCAACACGGCCGGCTGCCGGACCGCCGCCGAGGCGGTGCTCACCGCGCGGCTGGCCCGCGAGGCGCTGGAGACCGACCTGGTCAAGCTGGAAGTGATCGCCGACGAGCGCACCCTGCTGCCCGACCCGATCGAGCTGCTGGACGCGGCGGAGCACCTGGTCGCCGACGGGTTCACCGTGCTGCCCTACACCAACGACGACCCGGTGCTGGCCCGCAAGCTGGAGCAGGCCGGGTGTGCGGCGGTGATGCCGCTCGGTTCGCCCATCGGCACCGGGCTGGGCATCCGCAACCCGCACAACATCGAGATGATCGTGGCGGGCGCGGGCGTGCCGGTGATCCTGGACGCCGGCATCGGCACCGCGTCTGAGGCGGCGCAGGCGATGGAGCTGGGCTGTGACGCCGTGCTGCTGGCCACCGCGGTGACCCGGGCCGGCGACCCGGAGCGGATGGCGCACGCGATGCGCCTGGCCGTCCAGGCCGGCCACGCCGCCCGCGCGGCCGGCCGCATCCCGCGCCGCTACTGGGCCCAGGCTTCCAGCCCGTCCGTCGACTGACGCCTCCAGCCCGTCCGTGGACTGACTCAGTCGCGGTCCAGGTCGGCGTTCAGCCTGGTCAGCCCGTTGACGAAGACGGCGAGCTCGTCGGTGGTCCAGTTGTCCAGCCGGCCGCGCCACTCGATGCGCCGCGCGTCGGTGACGGCGGCCAGCCGGCGCCGCCCGTCCTCGGAGGGGCGCAGCAGGAAGGCGCGGCCGTCCTGCGGGTCCGGCTCACGGCAGACCAGGCCGAGCTGGATCAGCGAGGTGACGTGCCGGCTCATCGTCGACTTGTCCAGGCCGAACTCCTCGGCCAGATCGCCCAGCCGCAGCGGGGCCGCCTGGGTGAGGACCATCAGCACCGGATAGCCGCTGGCCTCCATCTCCGGGTGCACGCGCTCGGCGAAGCGGCGCATGGACCGGCGGGAGCGGCGCAGCAGCACGCCGAACTGGTCCTCGAGCCGATTGAGCTCAACCTCGCGGGCGGGGTCGGTCGACACGCCCGGACAGTAGCGGCTGCCGGGGCTTCCAGGCTATGGGGCGGTACACAGGTACCCATGCGCGCAACCCGAGCGGCGGTCGGCCTGGTTATCGCGGGAGCGCTGCTGGGAGGTTGCGGCACCTCGGAAACGGGTGCGCCGACCGGTGGCACCGAGTCGTCCGGACCCGGCCCTTCCAGCTCCGAGGAAGCCCCCGGGAACGCGGTGCCGGTTTACTACGGGGCGAAGACCGGGGCCGGCTGGCGGCTGTACCGGGAGTTCCACAAGACGCATGACGACGACGCGGCCACGTCGGCGGTGCGGGACGCGCTGTCCGGCGACGCGGCGGTGGACCCGGACTACAAGTCGCTGTGGCCGTCCGGCTGGGCGCCGCGGGGGCCGGTGAAGCACGCCGGCGGCGTGATCACGGTCGACCTGACCGAGCCGAACGACGAGGGCGAGGAAGCGACCAAGGAGACCACCGACCTGGCGGTGCAGCAGCTGATCTACACGGCGCAGGGGGCGTTGCAGTCCAAGGACCCGGTGCGGATCCTGGTCGCCGGCAAGCCGGTCGAGCACCTCTTGGGATTCGTGTCCACGGCGAAGCCGATCTCCCGCGTCGACCCGACGAAGGTCCGGTCGCTGGTGCAGATCGACAACCCGATGGACGGCGGCACGGTCGGCCGGAGCGTCAAGGTGAGCGGCGAGGCCCGGGTCTGGGAGGGCAACCTGCTGTGGCGGGTGGTGCGCGGCGGCGCGGCGTCGGGCGACGTGGTGCAGAAGGGGCACACCACGACCCGGTCCGGCATGGAGTTCGCGCCGTACTCGTTCACGGTGACCCTGGAGCCCGGCGAGTACACGCTGGTCGCCGAGGAGTCCGACGAGTCGGACGGCCAGGGCCGCGCCCCCTACTCCGACACCAAGAAGATCACGGTCCGCTGAGCGTGTGCTGGAAGCTCCGACTCAGGGTGCTGAAAGCTCCGACTCGCGGGGTTGCGGAGGGTGGAGGCCCAGGCGGGTTAGTTCCAGGGCGGCCAGGGCGTTGATCGTGTCCGGGTCGGCCCGGCGCCAGGCGGTGGCCGGTTGCTCGGTGATCGTGCGGAGTTGGCCCAGGGGGGCGTTGGTGAGGGCGCGCAGGGCCAGCAGGTCGGGGTCGCCGGTGCGCAGGGCGGCCGCCTCGCCGGCGGTGCGGGCGTAGCGCAGCCGGATCGGCAGCCAGAGCACGGCCGGCACCAGGATGCCCAGCAGCACCGCCACCATCGCGCTGTTGGTGGCCACGGTGCTCACCAGGTCGAGCTGCTCCTGGCCCGCCCCGGACAGCGCCTGGCCGGCCGACTGGCCACTGCGCAACGCGCTGGCCAGGGTGTCCCCGATGAACGGCACCATGGAAGCGCCCTGGGCGGCGACGCCGAACGCCTCACCGATCGCCGCGCCCGCGTCCACCAGCCCGGTGGCCGGCGCGCGCAGCCGCAGCAGCTGGTCCCGGATGTGCAGTCCGACCAGGCAGAACACCAGCAGCCAGGCCAGCGCGAGAAGGTCGGCGACCAGCTGCCGGGCCAGCCGCGAGGGTTGTTCGGCGTAGAACTTCACCGCGCCCCCTCGGAAATCGGCGACGCGGTGGCCCGGTGCCGCGCGGCCAGCTCGCGGTAGATCGCCGGGTTGGACTCCACCCACCACTTGGCCGACTCGGTGAGCGGCCCGCGCAGCTTGGCCGGCGCACCGAGGACGAGCTGGTCGTCCGGCACCACCATGTTCGGCGGGACCAGCGAGCCGGCGCCGATCAGGCAGTGGTCGCCGATGCGCGCGCCGTCCTGCACGGTGGCCCCGTTGCCGATCACCGACTCGGTGCCGATGATGCAGTTGTGCACCACGCACAGGTGTCCGACCGTGGTTCCGGGGCCGACCACCAGCGGGTCCGGCCCGCCGTGCAGCACCGAGTTGTCCTGGATGTTCGCCCCGGCACTGATGACGATCGGCCCGAAGTCCGCGCGGATCACCGCGCCGTACCAGACCGAGGCCTCCGCCTCCACCCGCACGTCGCCGATCAGGGTCGCGGTTGGCGCGATCCAGGCGGACCCGTGCACGGTGGGCGCGGCGCCCTCGAAGGAATACAGCGGCATGCCCGCACCCTATGTTGCGGCCTTCGGCCGCCCGTGAGTGGCAAGTAGCGCTATAGCGTCACTCGCCACTCACGGGCGGCGTTCCGTCAGGAACGCCGCAATGGCCGCGGTAGCCGACGGCAGGTGCTCCGGCTCCTTCCACCGCCGCACCAGCCGGGCGCCCGGGACCGATGCGGCCAGCAGTTCGGACGCGCTGGCCGGGTGGTACTGGTCGTTGCCGCGCAGCACCAGCAGCGGCTGGCCGATCGTGGACAGGAACGAGACCGGCACGCTGAACAGCACGTCCTCGGTGTCGTACATCGCCGACCGGTAGGCCGCCCAGGCCTCCTCGGTGGCCTCCGGGTGGTTCGGCGCCAGCTCGTCGCGCCAGCCGTCGAACATCTCGTGGAACGCCTCGCGGTTGCCGTCCAGCCCGATCGGCTGCAGGGCCACCACGCGGGCGAACCGCTCCGGCGCCGCGCGCAGCAGGCCGAGCAGGAACGGCCCGCCGATGCACATGCCCACCACGTGGCAGCGCTCGATGCCCAGGTGGTCCAGCAGGGCCAGCTGGTCGGCGGTGTAGGTCGGCCAGCCCTCCCGGCCGGTCACCGGCGCGGTGGAGGACCCGGCGTTGCGCTGGTCCATGGTGATCACCCGGTAGTCGCCGGCCAGCGAGCGCACCGGACTCCAGGGCACCTTCTCCCAGTAGTCGGCGGTGGACCGCATACCGCCGGGCGAGAGCGCGAGGATCGGGAAGCCCGCGCCGTGCTCCTCGTAGTGGATGGTCGCGTCGTCACGTTGCATCGTCGGCACGCCGCCAGCATAAACCAATTGTGTGAAATTGCTTGACGGGCTCCGGAATGTGCTATCTGCGAATTCTTCGAGTTGTGTGCAAATTGATTGGCGCGGACCTAGGCTGGATTTATGGAAAATGGTTGGTACGTGGATGGCCGGTGCTTCAACTGCGACGTGGCCCGGCAGCTGGCGCCCGGGCTGATTGCCGAGGTAAACGGCCGTTCCGAGGTGGTGAGGCAGCCCCGTGACGAGGCCGAGGTGGCCGCCGTGAGGGCCGCCGCCTTCGCCTGTCCGACGCGTTCGATCCGCCTTGCCGATAAGCGGCTCGACCCGGCCTGGGACCCATTTCCGGTGGCGCTGGACGAAACGGTGATGCTGTGCGGGCACAATTCGTCGCACACCGCCGGGGCGAATGCCTACCTGGTGCGCCGGCCGGGCGGGCTGTTGATGGTCGACACGCCCCGGTGGAGCGAACCGCTGGCCGCCCGGTACGCGGAGTTCGGGCCGGTCACCCACGTGCTGCTCACCCACGCCGACCACGCCGCGCACGGCCGCCGCTACGCCGACCGGTTCGGCGCCCGGCTGTGCATCCACCAGGGTGACCTGGACTCGGCGCCGGACGCCGACCTGGTGCCGAGCGGCACCGCGCCGGTGCGCATCGTGGACGGCGTGTACGCCCACCCGCTGCCCGGGCACACCGAGGGCAGCATGCTCTACCTGGTGGACGACCGGTACTGCTTCACCGGGGACAGCCTCTACTGGTCGCGCGCGGACGACGATCTCGCCGTGGCCGACGCCGTCACCTGGTACTCGATCACCGAACAGGCCGCCTCGCTGGCCCGGGTGGCCGGCGAGCTCCGGTTCGAGTGGCTGCTGCCGGGGCACGGCGGGCGCATCCGGCTGCCCGCCGAGGAGATGGCGCGGCGGATGCGCGCACTGGCCGGGCGGGTCGCCGGGCTGGCGCCCCGCCCGGTCGACTTCACCGCCGTCCGCTGGTGAGCTAGCGGTTGGACGCCGCCCGCAGCTCCCGCAGCTCGGCGCGCAGCGAGCGCAGCTCGGCCAGGATCTCCCGGTTGGCCAGCTGTTCCTCGGCGGCGTTGGCCGCCTCCTCGGCCCGCGCGTCGGCCATCACCTGGCCCTCCATGGCGCTCACGGTGACCGCGATGAACAGGTTCAGCACCATGAACGAGGAGATCAGGATGTACACCACGAAGAACACCCAGGCCGACGGCTCGACCGCCATCACCTCGCGGGCCAGGTCCGGCCACGCCTCGCCGGTCATGGTCTGGAACAGGGTGAACAGCGAGGTGGCCAGCGAGCCGAAGTGCTCCGGCGCGATCCGCCCGTACAGCGTGGTGGCGATCACCGCCGAGACGTAGATGATCAGCCCCAGCAGCGCCATGATCGACCCCATGCCGGGCAGCGCGGCGAGCAGCCCGCCGACCACCCGGCGCATGCTCGGCACCATGGACACCAGGCGCAGCGCGCGCAGGATGCGCAGGGTCCGCAGCACGCTGAACTCGCCGGTGGCCGGGGCTATCGCGACCACGATGATGACCAGGTCGAACACGCTCCACGGGTCGCGGAAGAACCGCCACCCGTGGGCGTAGATGCGCAGGCCCAGCTCGAGCACGAAGATGCCCAGCGCGATCCGGTCGACCAGGTGCAACAGGTCGCCGTGCCGCGCCATCAGCGAGCCGGACGTCTCGCAGCCCAGGGTGACCGCGTTGACCACGATCACCGCGATGATGAACTGCTGGAACCGGGGGTTCTCGACCGTGTCGCGGATCCGCTCCCGGGAAACCATGGGGGTGATGTTAAGCGGGCCTCAGACGGGCTGGTCGCTGACCCGCCAGAGCTGGGAAACCGGGCCGTGCCCGGCGCCCAGCGGGTACGAGTGCTGAACCGCCCGCACGATGTACCGCTTGGCGAAGGCGACCGCGTCCGGCACCGACCGGCCGCAGGCCAGCGCGGACGCGATGGCCGCCGCCATGGTGTCCCCGCCGCCGTGGGTGTTGCCGGTGTCGAACCTCGGCCCCGGCAGCTCGACGAACGTGGAGCCGTCGTAGAGCAGGTCCACGCAGTCCTCGTCGGTCTTCATGTGGCCGCCCTTGACCAGCACGTATTTTGGGCCGAGGGCGTGCAGCGCGCGGGCCGCCTCGTACTGCGCGGCCCGGTCCTGCACGTTCACCTGGACCAGCAGGCGCACCTCGTCCAGGTTCGGCGTGACCACGGTGGCGCGCGGGAACAGCAGCGTGCGGAACGCGTCCAGCGCGGCGTCGGCGAGCAGCTGGTCACCGTGCATGGACGCGGCCACCGGGTCGATCACCAGCGGCGTCTTCCCGGCCGCACCGATCTCCGCCCGGTCGCAAGCGTGCGCAACCGCTTCGATGATCTCCCGCGAGGCCAGCATCCCGGTCTTCGCCGCGCCGACCCCGATGTCCCCGGCGACGGCGGCGATCTGGGCCGCCACCGTCTCCGGCGGGATCGGGTGGAAGTCGGTGACCCCGACGGTGTTCTGCACGGTCACCGCGCACACCGCGAGCATCCCGTGCACCCCGCAGGTGGCGAAGGTGCGCAGGTCGGCAGCGATGCCCGCGCCGCCGCCGGAGTCGGTGCCGGCGATGGTCAGCGCGGTCGGCGGGGTCAGCCCGATGGTTTTGTCCACTCAGTCACCCGCCACCGGCAGATAGATCCGTTCGCCGCCGGCGCTGAACTCGTCCGACTTCTCCGCCATCCCCGCCTCGATGGCCTCCACGCTGGTCAGGCCGTGCTTCTCGGCGTAGTCCCGGACGTCCTGCGTGATCTTCATCGAGCAGAACTTGGGGCCGCACATGGAACAGAAGTGCGCGGTCTTGGCCGGTTCCGCCGGGAGCGTTTCGTCGTGGTACGAACGCGCGGTGTCCGGGTCCAGGGAGAGGTTGAACTGGTCCTCCCAGCGGAACTCGAACCGGGCCTGGGAGAGCGCGTCGTCCCGGCCCTGGGCGTGCGGGTGCTCCTTGGCCAGGTCGGCGGAGTGCGCGGCGATCTTGTAGGTGATCACGCCGGTCTTCACGTCGTCCCGGTTGGGCAGCCCGAGGTGTTCCTTGGGGGTGACGTAGCAGAGCATCGCGGTGCCGTGCTGGGCGATGATCGACGCGCCGATCGCGCTGGTGATGTGGTCGTAGGCCGGCGCGATGTCGGTGGCCAGCGGGCCGAGGGTGTAGAACGGCGCCTCGCCGCACCACTCCTCCTCCAGCCGCACGTTCTCGGCGATCTTGTGCATCGGCACGTGGCCCGGGCCTTCGATCATGACCTGGACGTCTTTCGAGCGGGCGATGTGGGTGAGCTCGCCGAGGGTCTTCAGCTCGGCCAGCTGCGCGGCGTCGTTGGCGTCCGCGATCGAGCCCGGGCGCAGTCCGTCACCCAGGGAGAACGTCACGTCGTACTCCCGCAGGATGTCGCACAGCTCCTCGAAGTGGGTGTAGAGGAAGCTCTCCTTGTGGTGGGCCAGGCACCACGCGGCCATGATCGACCCGCCCCGGGAGACGATCCCGGTGACCCGCTTGGCGGTGAGCGGCACGTAGCGCAGCAGCACGCCGGCGTGCACGGTCATGTAGTCCACGCCCTGCTCGCACTGCTCGTAGATGGTGTCCTTGTAGACCTCCCAGCTCAGCTGGGCCGGGTCGCCCTTCACCTTCTCCAGCGCCTGGTAGATCGGCACCGTGCCGATCGGCACCGGCGAGTTCCGCATGATCCATTCGCGGGTCTCGTGGATGTTCTTGCCGGTGGAAAGGTCCATCACGTTGTCCGCGCCCCACCGGGTGGCCCAGACCATCTTGTCCACCTCCTCCTCGATGGAGGAGGTCACCGCGCTGTTGCCGATGTTGGCGTTGATCTTCACCAGGAACTTCTTGCCGATGATCATCGGCTCGGACTCCGGGTGGCGGTGGTTGGCCGGGATCACCGCCCGGCCTCGGGCGACCTCGGAGCGGACCAGTTCGACGTCCACGCCCTCGCGGATGGCGATGAACCGCATCTCCGGCGTCACGATTCCGGCCTTGGCCCAGGCCAGCTGGGTCGCCGCGCCGTCGATCGGCTCGCGGGCGTCGATCCAGGGCTGCCGCAACTTGGGCAACCCGGCCCGGACGTCGATCGCGGCGGCTGCGTCTTCCCCGGTGTACGGCCCGGAGGTGTCGTAGAGGTCGAAGTGCTCGCCGTTGGTCAGGTCCACCCGGCGCACCGGCACCCGGATCCCGTCCGGGCCGTCGACGTAGACCTTGCGCGAGCCCTGGATCGGGCCGGTGGTCACACTGGGGGTGACGGAACGGTCGTTGAGCAGGCCAGTCATGGCGTTTCCTCCCTACGCCGGCATTACCCGGTCAGGTTCGTACGGTCGGCGGCGCCGTGGAATCACAGCCGCCCTCTCAGCCCGGTCTTCCGAGCTCCCGCGATCTGCAGTTGTGCTCTGACCGTAACCCGGCGCCGCCGATCCCGCCAGACTCGGCGGAATTGTCGGTCCCCCGTGGGAGACTCGCGTCATGACCGCCGCACGGTTCGAGCTGCCGCACCCGATGCCTACCCGGCTGCTGACGGTTGCCGAGTACGCCGCGCTCGGGGAGACCGAGTTCGGCTACACCGAGCTGCTGGAAGGGCGCCTCCTGATGTCTCCGAGCCCTGGTCTGGCGCACAACGACGCCATGGGTGAGCTCTTCGTTGCGATCAAGTCGGCGCTGCCGACGGGGTTTGGGGTCACCCAGGACCTCGACCTGGATCTCGAGATCAACCCGCCGGACCAGCCAGGTTTCGTCCGCAGGCCCGATCTCATCGTGTTTCACGCCGAGGCGCGGCAGCGTATCCGGGAACAAGGTGGACTGCTGCGTGCCTCGGACGCGGTGCTTGTCGTGGAGATTGTTTCGCCGAGTTCGAAGCGAACCGATTACCACGATAAGCGGGGTGATTACGCCGAGGCGGGTGTGCCGTACTACTGGGTCGTGGACCTGGAGCCGCCGGTGAGCTTGCTTGCCTGCCACGAGGCCGGGGAGTTCGGTTACGCCGACGACGGCGAGTTCACCGGGATATTCCGCTCCACCCAGCCGTTCCCGTTCGAGTTCGACCTGGACACATTGGTCTGAACGATCAGCCGGCTAGTTCGGAGGGGACGGCGATTACGTCCACCATCGCCCCGTTGCGCAGCACGGTGACCGGCAGCGCGGTGCCGATCGAGTCGGCGAACAGCTGGCGCTGGATGCCCTGCGCGTCGGTCACGGGTTGCCGGCCGACGGACAGCACCAGGTCACCGGCGCGCAGGCCGGCGCGGGCGGCCGGGCTGCCCGGCACCACTTCGACCAGGCGCAACCCCTTCCGCCGCTGGTAGCGCTCGGCCACGGCGGCGGGCACCGGCGCGGGGGTGCCGACCAGGCCCAGGTAGCCGCGGCGGACCCGCCCGTCGGCGAGCAGCGTGGCCACGATCCGCCGGGTGGTGGAGTTCACCGGCACCGCCAGGCCCAGCCCGACGCCGGCCACGGCGGTGTTGATGCCGACCACCTCGCCCCGGCCGTTGGCCAGCGCGCCGCCGGAGTTGCCCGGGTTCAGCGCGGCGTCGGTCTGGATCACGTCTTCCACGACGCGGGCGGCGCGGCCGCTGCGCGTGGGCAGCGAGCGGCCCAGGGCGCTCACCACGCCGGCGGTCACCGATCCGGCCAGGCCCAGGGGGTTGCCCACCGCGACCACCAGCTGCCCGACCACCAACCGGTCGGCGTCACCCAGGGTAGCCGCCTTCGGGGTGTCGCCCCGGGCGCGCAGCACCGCCAGGTCGGACAGCGGGTCGCCGCCGACCACGTCGAACTCGGTTTCCGTGCCGTCCGCGAAGGCCGCCTCGCCGCGCTCCGCCGTGCCCACCACGTGCGCGTTCGTCAGGAGTAGCCCGTCATCGGTGAAAACCACCGCCGAGCCGGCGCCGCTGGCCCGGCCCCGGTTGATCCGCACGGCGGCCACGTGCGGGGTCACCGCCGCCGCGACCGCGGTGACTGTCCGTGAGTAGGCGTCCAGCTCGTCCATCTCGGCCTCGCCTCCGGGAATTACATCATTACATCAATGAACGCGCGATGCCGGAACCGTGTTCCGGAACGGATCAAGGGCATGATGCGGGCATGACCGGGAATTGGGTGCGGCCGATGCTCGCGCGGGAGCGCACCGAGGAGCACCGGACGGCCACCGCGCTGGAGCTGTTTTTCGACCTGTGTTTCGTGGTCGCCGTGGCCCTGGCCGCTTCCGGGCTGCACCACGCGCTGACCGAGGCCCACGTGGGTGCCGGCGTGCTGGGCTACCTCATGGTGGTCTTCGCCATCTGGTGGGCCTGGAACAACTTCACCGCGTTCGCCTCGGCCTACGACAACGACGACGGGCTGTACCGGCTGACCACGCTGGTGCAGATCGTCGGGGCGCTGGTGCTGGCCGCCGGCGTGCCGGCCGCGCTGGAAAAGCGGGACCTCCTGGTCGTCACCGCCGGCTACGTGATCATGCGGCTGGCCATGGTGGCGCAGTGGTTGCGCGCCGCCCGCAGCGATCCGCCCCGCCGGGCCACCGCGCTGCGCTTCGCCGCCGGCATCACCGCTGTCCAGGTCGGCTGGGTGCTGCGGCTGGCGCTGCCCGGGGCCTGGGGGGTGGCTGGGTTCGTGGTGCTGGCGCTGGCCGAGATGGCCGTACCGGTCTGGGCCGAGCGGGTCGAGCCGACCACCTGGCATCCGGAGCACCTGGCCGAGCGGTACAGCCTGTTCACCCTGATCGTGCTGGGCGAGGTGGTGCTCGCCTCGACCTCGGCGATCCAGCACAGCCTGGCCGACGGTGAGCACCTCGGCACGCTGCTCGGGCTGGCCGCCGCCGGGGTCGTGATCGTGTTCGCGATGTGGTGGCTGTACTTCGACCGCCCGGCGCCGCGCGCCCTCGACTCGCTGTCCGCCGCGTTGCCCTGGGCGTACGGCCACTATCCGGTGTTCGCGGCGGTGGCCGCCGTCGGCGCGGGGCTGGAGGTCGCGGTGGACTTCGACACCGGGCAGACCACGCTCACCCCGATGGCCGCCGGTTGGGCGACGGCCGTGCCGGTGGCCGTGTACGTGCTGGTCGTGTGGCTTCTGCGGATCCGGGGCGGGGTCATGCCGGCCTGGTTGAACGCGTCCTACCCGGTGGTCGCGCTGCTGGTGCTGGCCAGCCCGTTCAGCCACGCGCCGATCCACGTGACCGCGGTGCTGCTGGCCGCGCTCGTCACCGCCCGCTCGCTGGGTCAGCGGCGGGGCTAGCCGGTTCCGGGGTCCAGGACAGGCCGGGGACGCCCCAGCCCTCCTTCTTCAGCATCTTGCGGGCGGCGCGCTGGTTGCGGCCGATCAGCCGGTCGACGTAGATCGTGCCGTCCAGGTGGTCGGTCTCGTGCTGCAGGCAGCGGGCGAAGAAGCCGTGGCCGGACTCCTCGACCGGGTTGCCGTCCAGGTCGACGCCGGTGACCTTGGCCCACTCCGCCCGGCCGGTGGGGTAGTGCTCGCCGGGCACGGACAGGCAGCCCTCCAGGTCCTCGTCCGGGTCGGGCATGGTCTCCGGGCGCTCGGAGGTTTCCAGCACCGGGTTCACCACCACGCCCCGGCGCATCTCGCCGGTGGTCTCGTCCGGGCAGTCGTAGACGAAAACCCGCAGGTCCACGCCCACCTGGTTGGCCGCCAGCCCGACCCCGTCGGCGGCGGCCATGGTGTCGAACATGTCCGCGACCAGCGTGCGCAGCTCGTCGTCGAACTCGGTGACCGGGCGAGTGGGGTTGTGCAAAACCGGGTCGCCGATGATGCGAATGGGTCGGACTGCCATGGCCTCGACCCTATCCAGCGCGGAACGCGCTGCCGAGCGCGCGCCCAGTTCGGCGCGCGCGGGAGACACCGCGGAACGCGCTGCCGAGCGCGCGCCCAGTTCGGCGCGCGCGGGAGACACCGCGGAACGCGCTGCCGAGCGCGCGCCCAGTTCGGCGCGCGCCGACGATACGGCGCCGGTTGGCCAGCGGTAGGGTTTGCCCGCTCGAGGCACCAGGTGGCGTGTTGGTTGCCTCGCATGGTGTAATAGCGCCCGAATTACATGGGTGTTGTTACAGTGGTGTTGTTTTGGGGCAGAGTCCGACAGGTCGAGGAGCGCGTATGAACTCCGTCGAGACGTTGGCCGAGCTTGACCGCCGCGAGCACGAGATCCTGGCATTCGAGGCCCGCTGGTGGAAATACGCGGGCGCCAAGGAACAGGCGGTCCGCGAGCTCTTCAACCTCTCCCCGACCCGCTACTACCAGATTCTCAACGCCCTGTTGGAGAAGCCCGCCGCGCTGTCGGTTGACCCGATGCTGGTCAAACGGCTGCGCCGGCTGCGGGTGAGCCGCAAGCGCACCCGCGCCGCGGCCCGATTCGGCATGCAGGCCCGGTGACCCAAACCCCCATGAACCAGGACTACTCGGACGAGGACCTCGCCGAGCCGGACGAGCACGCCGGCTACGGCGGCGGTGGCGCCTCGCCGCTGCGGCTGGCCGGGTACGCGCTGCTCGGCGTCGCGGCCGTGGCGGCCGTGGTCGGCCTCGTCTCGCTGGCCGGTGGCGGCGACGCACCCACTCCCAACGCCGCCCCCGCGCCCAGCCAGGCCGCTCCCGCTCCTGAGGCTCCGGCGCCCGGTGCTCCTGCTCCGGGGGCGCCGGCCGGTGCCGCTCCTGGCGCGCCGGTCCCCGGTGCCCCGGCTCCGGGCGCTCCGGTTCCCGGTGCGCAGGTTCCCGGTGCGCCCGATCCAGGTGCGCAGGTCCCCGGTGCTCCGGCTCCGGTCCCGGGTGCTCCGGCTCCGGCTCCGGGTGCTCCGGCTCCGGGTGCTCCGGCCCCGGGTGCCCCCGCTCCTGGCGTTCCCGCGCCCGGACCGCAAGCTCCGGCCGCGCCTCCGGGCGCTCAGGCCGTCCCCGCCCCGGGCGCTCCCGCCCCTGGCGTTACCGCCCCGGGTGCTCCGGCGCCCGGCGCTCCGGCAACGGCGACTCCACCGGCCGCCGCTCCCCAGCCACAGAAGCCGTTGCCGGGCGCCGGGCTGCCGCCCGAGAACGAGGCCCCGACCGAGCTGGTCAAGGCCCCGATCCGGGTTTACAACAACAGCCTGATCAAGAACTTGGCCGAGCGGGCCGCCGGGGAGTTCCGGGACTCCGGCTGGACGGTCACCGAGGTGGGCAACTACGCCCAGGGCAACATCGCGACCAGCACCGTCTACTACCGCGCCGGAACCAGTGAGCAGGCCGCCGCCCGCTCCCTGGCCAGCAGCTTCGGCATGCGCGCCGAACCACGCTTCGCCGGCATCGCCGACGCCTCACCCGGCCTGATCGTCATCCTCACCAAGGACTTCCAACGCCGCTGACGCCGCGCCGGCGGTGATCGGGCTTGATCGCCAGTCCCATCACGTACCACTCGTGAAACACAAGTGACGCGAGGGACGTGCCCGACCTCGGGTTCATGGTCATGTCGCAGCCAGAGACGTTTCCAGTCGGCAAAACGTCTCTCACCGCTACCTGACCATGAAACGCCCCCGACCGACCAACCGCCACGGGCGGCACCCCAGCGCCTGGCACGTTCGCCGACTGAACAGCCTCAAATGGCGGCTGATTCGCCAGAGACGACGATCATCCAACGGCACTCCAGGCCAGGTCGCCAAAGACCACCGCCCGGGCCGGACCGGGCGCGCCGAACAGGCCGGCTAGCGGGGGCGGCGGATCTTGCGCAGGCCCAGTCGGCCGCTGCGGCGGCGGCTGCGCCAGGAACCCAGGCCGGCGGGCGAACCGTCGCCGGGGCGTTCGGCCGGGGGCGGGGTGAGTGCCTCGGTCTGGCCGTTGGCGGCACCGTTCTCCCGGCGGCGGCGCGGGTAGTTGAGGGCGGCCGCACGGGCCTTGGCCGCACCGGCGACCCGGCGGCGCAGGGGTGGGCGCCGACCCAGGGGCCGGGTGGCGCGCACCGCCGCGCGGCGCTGCCGCGCGGCGACGTACCACGCCTCGGGATGCCGGGCCAACCACCGGTACCGGTAGACCGCGTACGGCAGGTGCGCCAGGTACAGCAGCACGGCTAGGGCCAGGGCCAGGAACGGCACGGTGATCAGCAGCGCCGCCGCCAGGCAGACCAGCACGAGCAGCGGCGCGATCAGGCTGGCCGGCACCCGCACGGTCTTGAAGGAGAGGGTGCGCAGCCGGCTGATCATCAGTGCGCCGACCAGCAGCAGCCACACCCCGACCACCACCGGCGAGGACCACGGGCCCGGTCCGATCTGCAGCTCGATGAGCAGCGGGGTGACCGCGAGCAGCGCGGCGGCCGGGGCCGGAACGCCGACGAAGAACTCCTTGTCGTACGGCGGCTGCTCGTTCGAGTCCAGCAGGGTGTTGAACCGGGCCAGGCGCAGCGCCGCGCACACCGCGAACACCAGCGCGACCACCCAGCCGAACCGGTTCCCCTCCAGCCGCCAGATGAACACCAGCAGCGCCGGGGACACCCCGAACGAGACGCAGTCGGCCAGCGAGTCCAGCTCGGCGCCCATCTTGCTGGTGGCGTCGAGCAGCCGGGCGATCCGGCCGTCCAAGGCGTCCAGGATGGCCGCCACGGTGAGCGCGGCGATGCTCAGCTCGTACCGCTGCGAGAGGGCGAACTGCACCGCGGAGAGCCCGGCGCACAGCGCCAGCACGGTGATCGCGTTCGGCAGCAGCCGGACGCCTCGGGATGCGTTCACGGCCATTTTGCCCGCCTCAGCTGCCGTTCCGGTCCAGTTCGGCGATCACCGTCTCGCCACCGATGGTGCGTTGTCCAGGAGAAACCAGCACCCGCGCGCCGGGCGGCAGGTACGTGTCGACCCGGGAACCGAACCGGATCAGCCCGTAGGTCTCCCCGGCGGCCACCTCGGACCCCTCGTTGACCTGGCAGACGATCCGCCGGGCCAGCAGCCCGGCGATCTGCACCACGCCGATCCGTTCCGGCCCATCGGCCAGGCGCAGCAGCAGCGAGTTGCGCTCGTTGTCCTCGCTGGCCTTGTCCAGGTCGGCGGAGAGGAACTTGCCGGGCCGGTAGACGACCCGTTCCACCCGCCCGTCGCTGGGGATGCGCTGCACGTGCACATCCAGCACCGACAGGAACACGCTGACCCTCGGCAGCTTCTCCTCGGGCAGGCCCAGCTCGGCGGGCGGCAGGGCGTGGTCGACCAGCGCCACGGTGCCGTCGGCCGGGGCGAGCAGCGCGCCCGGCCGGTCCGGCGCGACCCGGGTGGGCTCGCGGAAGAACGCGGCCACGGCGGCGGTGGCGGCCAGCCCGAGCAGCGTGCCGCGCCCGGTGATCGCGCGCAGCAGCAGCGCGGCGGCGCCCACGCCGGCCACGACGGGACGGCCACCGGGGTGCATCGGAGGAATGGCGGAGCGGATCAGACCGGCGATGTGCGCCAGGTCCGGCGCGTTCGACGGCGAGTCTGGTGCGTCCATGAAGGTGAGTCGAGTCCTCTGCGGGGCCGGGTGCGGGGCGGTGCACACGCTACGCGGGAATTAAAAGGCCGGGGCCGTCATCCCCCGAGACGACGACCCCGGCCGTGGAACCGCTCGTCCGCTCCCCAGCGACAAGCGGTAGGTCCGTGTGGTGGTGTATTACCCACCGTGGCTCAAAGTATTCCCGAGCGCCCGCTCGGTGGTCCAGAGAAACGGCGGAAACTCCGCTGTACATGGACCGTTCGGACGAACGCTTACATCTATGGTGACGCGCCACGCCGCCCAGATGTTGCATGGAGGTGGTGTGACCTTCGTCACACTCGATGAAATTACTGGTAGTGACGCTGCGTTGAGGTGGCGAGACCTGCGTCGGCGTGTCCGATTCACTCGATCAGCGCTAGAGCAGCCACACTTCGACCCGGTTGCCGACTTCGTGGCGCTCCGTTTCCTCGGGCAGGATCAACAAGCAGTTTGCCCTGGCCAACGCGGAGAGCAGGTGTGAACCCGGGCCGCCGACCGTGCGCACCGTGTTACTCGACGGGTCGTAGGTCCCCCGGCGGAACTGGCGCTTGCCGACCGGTGACCGCAACTCCTCGCCGAGCGAGGCCCACACGACCGGACGAGCCGAGTCCGGGTGCCCCATCGCCGCCCGTAGCGCGGGCCGCACGAACACCTCGAAGGACACCCAGGAGCTGACCGGGTTGCCGGGCAAGGTCACTACCGCCGGGTAATCCGCCGTTTGGGTCTTAACACTCGCCGGACCGGCCAAACGGGTGAGTCGGCCCGCGCCCTGCGGCCCGCCGGGCTGCATGGCCACCCGGATGAACTCCACGCCCCGCTTCGCCAGCGCGTCCTTCACCACCTCGTAAGCCCCCGCGCTGACCCCGCCGGAGGTGAGCACCAGGTCCACCGGGCCGTCCTCATGGCCCGGCCCCAACCGCTCGCCGAGCACCGCGAGGAACTCCGGCACGTCGTCCGGCACGAACCGCAGCTGCTCGACCACCGCGCCGGCCTCTCGGGCCGCCGACGCCAGCATGACCCCGTTGGACTCGTAGATCTGCCCGTGCCGCAGCGGCTTCCCCGGCGGCACCAGCTCCGACCCGGTGGACAGCACCAGCACCCGGGCCGGCCGGTGCACCCGCACCTCGGCCACCCCGACGGCGGCGGCCAGCCCGATCCGGGCCGCGCCCAGGTCCACCCCGGCCGGCAGCACCAGCTCGCCGGCCGAGACGTCCTCGCCGGCCCGCCGCAGGTGCTGCCCCGGCGCCACCGCCCGGTCGATGCGCACCTCGCCGCCCGGGGGGCCGCCGTCGGTGTGCTCCACCTGGACTATGGCGTCCGCGCCGTCCGGCATCGGTGCGCCGGTCATGATCCGGTGCGCGGTGCCGGGCGCCAGGGTGGGGTGGTCCGTGCGGCCGGCCGGGATGTCGGTGGTGACCGGCAGCCGCACCGGCGCGGCCTCGGTGGCGTCGGCCACATCGGCCGCGCGCACGGCGTACCCGTCCATGGCGGAGTTGTCGAACGGCGGCAGCGACACGGCCGCGCGCAGCTCCTCCGCCAGGACCAGTCCCAGCGCCTCGGCCAGTGGTCGGGTCTCTATCGGGGTGGGTTTCAGCAGCGCGGCAACGGCCGCGCGGTGCTCGTCGACGGTGCGCACAGAAGCATCCTCCCGCATCCCAGTTACCTGAGATGGCCGGTGAACGAAAGGGGTCAAAATTGGATCAGTCTGGGGTAGCGTCGGGCCGAGTTGTCAGCAACAAAATGGAGGATGCCGTGGCCCAGGGCACGGTCAAGTGGTTCAACTCGGAAAAGGGCTACGGGTTCATCGCGACGGATGGTGGCCCCGACGTCTTCGTGCACTACAGCGCCATCCAGATGGAAGGTTTCCGGACCCTCGAGGAAGGCGACCGGGTGGAGTTCGAGACCACCGCCGGTCGGGATGGCCGCAGTCAGGCGGAGGCGGTACGCCGGATCTAGTTGCACCACGCACGGGACGAGGGGTCGACCAACCGGTCGGCCCCTCGTTTCGCGAGCGGCCGGATCCAGGGCGGGTCTGCTTGCACTCGGCGGGGGAGAGTGCTACACACGGGACTGGCACTCGGCACGCCTGAGTGCCAGAAATGGGTCGGCCCGGTGAGATCGTGCGCAGGGTTGCCGATCGTCCGTCGCGGGCGCCGTCGCCGACCGTCTCGTGTCATCCCTACCGGAGGACCACACCGCAATGGCGAAGATGATCGCGTTCGACGAGGAGGCGCGCCGCGGGCTCGAGCGCGGCATGAACACCCTCGCCGACGCCGTCAAGGTGACGCTCGGCCCGCGCGGCCGCAACGTCGTGCTGGAGAAGAAGTGGGGAGCGCCCACCATCACCAACGATGGTGTGTCGATCGCCAAGGAGATCGAGCTCGAGGACCCGTGGGAGAAGGTCGGGGCCGAGCTGGTCAAGGAAGTTGCCAAGAAGACCGACGACATCGCGGGTGACGGCACCACCACGGCCACCGTGTTGGCCCAGGCGCTGGTCCGCGAGGGTCTGCGCAACGTCGCCGCCGGTGCCAACCCGATGGCGCTGAAGCGCGGCATCGAGAAGGCCGTCGAGGCCGTCGCGCAGGCGCTGCTGAAGACCGCCAAGGAGGTCGAGACCAAGGAGCAGATCGCGGCCACCGCGAGCATCTCCGCGGCCGACAACTCGATCGGCGAGCTGATCGCCGAGGCCATGGACAAGGTCGGCAAGGAAGGCGTCATCACGGTCGAGGAGTCGCAGACCTTCGGGCTCGAGCTCGAGCTCACCGAGGGCATGCGCTTCGACAAGGGCTACATCTCGCCCTACTTCGTGACCGACGCCGAGCGCATGGAGGCCGAGCTGGAGGACCCGTACGTCCTCCTGGTCAGCTCCAAGATCGCGACCGTCAAGGACCTGCTCCCGCTGCTGGAGAAGGTCATGCAGGGCGGCAAGCCGCTGGCCATCATCGCCGAGGACGTCGAGGGCGAGGCCCTGGCCACCCTGGTCGTCAACAAGATCCGCGGCACCTTCAAGTCCGTTGCCGTCAAGGCCCCGGGCTTCGGTGACCGCCGCGAGGCGATGCTGACCGACATGGCCATCCTGACCGGTGGCGAGGTCATCTCGGAGAAGGTCGGCCTCAAGCTGGAGAACACCGACCTGGCGCTGCTGGGTCGGGCCCGCAAGGTGGTGGTCACCAAGGACGAGACCACCATCGTCGACGGGGCCGGCGACGCCGACCAGATCGCCGGGCGGGTCCAGCAGATCCGCAACGAGATCGAGAAGAGCGACTCCGACTACGACCGCGAGAAGCTGCAGGAGCGCCTGGCCAAGCTGGCCGGCGGTGTTGCGGTGATCAAGGCCGGTGCCGCCACCGAGGTGGAGCTGAAGGAGCGCAAGCACCGCATCGAGGACGCGGTGCGCAACGCCAAGGCCGCCGTTGAGGAGGGCATCGTCGCCGGTGGTGGCGTCGCCCTGCTGCAGGCCGGGGCCACCGTCTTCGACGGCCTGGGCCTGGACGGCGACGAGGCGACCGGCGCGAACATCGTCAAGGTCGCGCTGGAGGCTCCGCTCAAGCAGATCGCGATCAACGCCGGCCTCGAGGGTGGCGTTGTGGCGGAGCGGGTGCGCAACCTGCCCGCCGGCGAGGGCCTGGACGCGGCCACCGGCGAGTACAAGGACCTGATCAAGGCCGGCATCATCGACCCGGCCAAGGTCACCCGGTCCGCGCTGCAGAACGCGGCATCCATCGCGGCGCTGTTCCTCACCACCGAGGCAGTGATCGCGGACAAGCCGGAGAAGTCGGCCGCTCCCGCGGGCGACCCCACCGGTGGCATGGGCGGGGGCATGGACTTCTGAGTCCACGCTCTTCCTAGCTGGCACACACGCTTCGGCGCCGGCACACGGGCTATCGCTCGGGTGCCGGCGCCGAATGCTGTGTGTGGACGACCTTCGCGCGCTCGGCCAGCGCCGTGCGGAGGGTGGGCGGGGAGAGGGCTTCGGCGTGGGGGGCCAGGGACCAGATGACGTGCTCGGCGTGGCCGAGGTCGGCGAACTCGATGTCCACGAGCAGCCAGCCGGGGTGTTCTCCGGGCTCGCTGAGGTGGCCGAGGCAGGTGCGGACCAGTTCGTCCAGGCGCTCGGCGCGGACCCGTACCCGGGCCGACACGCTGGTCAGGCGGGACCGGAAGTCGGCCTGGCGGCGTCGCCAGAGCTGGGCCAGGTCGATGCCCCGGGGCCGGCGGGCGGGTTCGTCGAGGTCGACGGCTTCGCTGATGCGGGAGACCCGGTACGTGCGGTCCCGCGCGTCGTGCAGGGCCAGCAGGTACCAGCGGTTGGCGGTGTTGACCAGGCCGAGTGGATCGACGACCCGCCAGGTCTGCTCGGAGTCCGGGTCCTTCGTGTTCGTCGGGTACCGGATGCGCAGCCTGCGCCCGGCGAACACCGCGCGCTGCACGGTGGCCAGCGCGGGCTCGTCCAGAGGGGGCGGGCAGCGGGTCCACCTGATTCGCGGATCGACCAGGACGCGTTCGGCGGCCTCGGTGGCGCCGGGGCGGGTGCTGGCGGGTAGCGCGGCGACCACCTTGCGGATCGCCGAGGCGAACGCCGGGCCGAGACCGAGGGCTTCCGGGGTGGCGGCGGACTGGGCGGTCAGCAGGGCCACGGCCTCGTCCGGGGTCAGGCCGGTCAGGTCCGTGGAGAAGCCCGGCAGCAGCGCGAAACCGCCGTCCCGGCCCCGTTCGGCGTACACCGGGATGCCGGCGGCGGACAGCGCGTCGATGTCGCGCAGCACGGTCCGGGTGGACACCTCGAGCTCCGCGGCAAGGGCGGCGGCGGTCAGCCGACCTCGCGCGCGCAGCAGCAGGACCAGGGCGAGCAGTCGGTCGGCGCGCATGCCCGGAACTCTCTCTCACATATACGACAGAAGATGTCGTATATGGCGGACAGACTTCCACTCATGACGCAACAACCAGACCCCCGACCGCTCTACCGCGACGCACTCGCCTGGGCGCAGTCTCTCATCGAGAACGTCCGGCCCGATCAGTTCGGTCTCCCTACCCCGTGCCCCGAGTTCGACGTCCGCACCATGCTCGGCCATCTGGTCACCGTCGTCGAACGGAGCAGGGTGGTCGGGGAGGGTGGCTCGGCGCTGTCCGTGCCACTGGTGACCCCCGAGGTACCCGGCGACGACTGGGCGCTGGCCTTCGGTGCCGGCGTCCAGAAGATGCTGTCGGTCTGGTCGGACGACGGCCTGCTCGACACGGTGGTGACCGTTCCGTGGGGCACCATGCCCGGCCGGGCTGCCCTGTGGGGCTACCTGGACGAGGCCGTGGTGCACGGCTGGGATCTCGCTGTGGCCACTGGTCAGCCCCCGGAGGGACCCGCTCACGCGGCCGAGGCGACGTTGGCGGTGTTCAAACAGACCCTGCCGGCCGATCAGCGCGGCGAAGGGGTGCCGTTCGGGCCGCCGGTCGACCCGGCCCCGGACGCCGGACCCACCGAGCGCCTCGCCAACTGGGTGGGCCATCACCGCTGAGTCGGCTGGTCCTCCTCGGGCATCAGGATCCAGCAGGCGACATAGAGCACCACACCGGCGCCGAAGCCGAGCACGGTGGCCAGCACCAGGGCCAGCCGGAGGATGAGCGGGTCGATGTTCAACACCTTGGCCAGCCCGCCGCACACCCCGCCGATCATCTTGTCCGACCGGCTGCGCACCAGGCGGGTGGACCGCCCGGGCAGGGATGGCGGGGATGCCGGAGGGGCCGGCGGTAGCGCCGGAGCCGGGGCCGGCGGGATGGCGGGCGGCGTCGGCTCGGCGGGTGGTGGGGCCGGCTCGGCCGGTGGTGGGGCCGGCCGGGCAGCGGGTGACTCGGCGACCGGGGTGTCGGTGGCCGGTGCCTGGGTGGCAGAGGTGTCGGCAACCGGGGTCTCGGCAGCGGGTGGCTCGGCGACCGGTGCCTCAGTGACCGGTGCCTCAGTGGCCGGTGCCTCAGTGGCCGGTGCCTCAGTGGCCGGTGCTTCGGCTTCCTGGGGCGGTGCGGGCTCGGTGTCCGTCGTGGGCTGGGTGTCCGCCGGTTCGGACCGCGGTGCCGCCGGAACTTCGGCGGCCCGCGGTTCGGTCGGTTCGGACGGGTTCTCGGGCGTGGGGACCTTGTCGGTGGCGGTCTCGTTCATGCCTCCGAGGGTGTCGCCCCGCCGGCCCGGCCACCTCGGGGCTGTGCCCGGATTCGCCCCTGAACGGTGACCCTGGTGTGTGCGGTCGGCCGCCTTCCGCCGTGTGTCGGAATCCGCGACACAGCGTGCCGGAACCCGCGACATGACCCGGTGAAATCCGCGACATGGGGGTTTTGGGGGTGGTTAGGGGATGGCGGGGCCTAGGAGGTCGTCGGCGTCGACGATGCGGTAGGCGTAGCCCTGTTCGGCCAGGAAGCGCTGGCGGTGGGCGGCGTACTCGGTGTCCAGGGTGTCGCGGGAGACGACCGAGTAGAAGTGGGCCTGCCGGGCGTCGGACTTGGGGCGGAGGAGGCGGCCCAGGCGCTGCGCCTCCTCCTGGCGGGAGCCGAAGGTGCCGGAGACCTGGACCGCGACCGACGCTTCGGGGAGGTCGATGGAGAAGTTGGCGACCTTGGAAACCACCAGGCGCGGGATCTCGCCCCGGCGGAAGGCGTCGAACAGTGCCTCGCGCTCCTTGTTCTTGGTGGAGCCCTCCACCACCGGGCAGTCCAGCTCGGCGCCGAGCTCGTGCAGCTGGTCCAGGTAGGCGCCGATGACCAGGGCCGGCTCGCCGGGGTGGCGATCCAGCACGGCGCGCACCACGGGCAGCTTGGTGCGCGCGGTGGCGGCGAACTTGTAGCGCTCGTCCGCGTCGGCGGTGGCGTAGGACAGCCGTTCGGCCTCGGTCAGGGTGACCCTGACCTCGACGCAGTCGGCCGGCGCGATCCAGCCCTGCTGCTCGATGTCCCGCCATGGCGCGTCGTAGCGCTTCGGGCCGATCAGGGAGAACACGTCGCCCTCCCGGCCGTCCTCGCGGACCAGGGTGGCGGTGAGGCCCAGCCGGCGGCGGGACTGGAGGTCCGCCGTCATCCGGAACACCGGTGCCGGAAGCAGGTGCACCTCGTCGTAAACGATCAGGCCCCAATCCCGTGAGTCAAATAGTTCCAGATGACGGTATTCACCTTTTGATTTACGGGTCATCACCTGATAGGTGGCGATCGTCACGGGGCGTATCTCTTTGCGCTCGCCGGAATACTCGCCGATTTCTTCCTCGGTCAGTGATGTCCGGGCGATCAACTCTCTTTTCCATTGCCTACCGGCCACTGTATTCGTGACCAGGATCAAAGTCGTGGCCTGGGCCTCGGCCATCGCTGCCGCGCCGACCAGGGTCTTCCCCGCGCCGCAGGGCAGTACCACCACGCCCGACCCGCCGGCCCAGAAGCCGGTGACCGCCTCTTTCTGGTAGTCACGCAGCGCCCAACCGTTCTCACGCAACGTGATGGCGTGCGCCTCGCCGTCCACGTATCCGGCCAGGTCCTCGGCGGGCCAGCCGACCTTGAGCAGGGCCTGCTTCAGGTGACCGCGCTCGGACGGGTGCACCAGCACGGTGTCGTCATCCAGCCGGGCGCCGAACATCGGCGCGATCTTCTTCTGGCGCAGCACCTCCTCCAGTACCGCGCGGTCCGACGACTCCAGCACCAGCCCGTGCGCCGGCGATTTGACCAGTCGCAACCGGCCGTACCGGCTCATCGTGTCCACCACGTCGACCAGCAACGGCTGCGGCACCGCGTACCGGGAGAAGCGGACCAGCGCGTCGACCACCTGCTCCGCGTCGTGCCCGGCGGCGCGCGCGTTCCACAGTGCCAGCGGGGTGACGCGGTAGGTGTGCACGTGCTCCGGGGCGCGCTCCAGCTCGGCGAACGGGGCCACCGCGGCGCGCGCTTCGGCGGCGTCCGGATGATCCACTTCGAGCAGCAGAGTCTTGTCGGATTGGACGATCAGGGGTCCGTCGGGCACCGACGATCCTTTCCTGGCGGGTATGGCTTGGCTAACTTCGCCTGGTCGGGGAGCGGCCGGGCGCTCTACCCATGATACGCAGCGAAAATAGTGTTTGCCCTTAAGGATGATGGGCCGCGGTTGTTAGGGCGCTCTTAACGTGTGGCTATACTTCGCGCCCTCATTAGCACACACGCCGGCCAAGAAGATCATACTCGCACCTCGGGGGAGCCCACCAGTCATTTTGATCTAGGTGGGCGTGTCGGGAGGAATCGGTGACGAAAAAGACGGCAACGGACCGTCCAAGCCGGTTACAGCCGCGCAACTGGAGCCTCCCGGTCAAGCTCGCGTCGGTGCTCCTGGTGCCCACGCTGCTGGCTCTCGTGCTGGGCGCGCTCCGCATCGCGGACCGCACGCACGAGGCGAACGACCTGGCCCGGCTGGACCGGTACGTAGTACTGCAGGAGAAGGCGTCCACGGCGATCGACCGGCTGCAGGCCGAGCGGTACACCTCGGCGCTGTTCGTGCAGAAGGGTGCCGGCGCGCCGGAGCCCAGGGACGGGGCCTCGGAGTCCGAGGCGAACTCCGAGGAGGACTCCGCCGCGCCGGACGACTCGGCGGTGGGGGACGCCGTCCGGGCCAGTGACAGCGCGCTGGAGGACCTGAACAAGGCCGTCGGCGACCCGGCCACCATGCCGGGCGCCACCGTCGACGCCTACCGGCTGGTGAGGACCGGCGTGGACCGGCTCGCCGCGGTGCGCGAGGCCGTCACCTCGGCCGGCGAGCGGGACCGCTCGAGCGGGACGGACGCCAAGCCGGCGATCACTCCGGGCGCGGTGATCGGCCAGTACACCGGCCCGATCGAGGCGCTGCTCGGCTTCGAGGACTCGATGAACCGGCAGCTGGCCACGCCCGCACTGGCCGGCCTGCCCGCCGGCCTGTCCGCACTGACCATGTCGCGCGAGCAGGTCGCACTGCAGCACACGGTGATCGGCGTGGCCGCGCTGCGCGGCGGCATGCTGCCCGGGGACGCGGATCTGATGCGCGCCACCGACGCCCGGCTGTCCACCTCGGTGGGCCAGTTCCGGGCCGGGCTGACCGCCGAGCAGCAGTCCCGCTACCTGAGCTTCACCACCAGCGGCGGGCACGACCAGCGGCAGGCCATGAAACAGCAGGCGATGAGCCGGGTCAGCCCGCGCGGCACGGTCGCGCTGGGCATCAACCCCAGCGGCTGGGACCAGGCTTCCAAGTCCGTACTTGAGGAAATGCGGACCTCGGAAACCGGCCTGCGCAACGAGATCAAGGGCATCAGCCACGCCCAGCAGGAGGCGCAGCGCGACGCCGCCGGCATCTACTCGGTGGTCCTGCTGCTCGGGTTGCTGGCCGCCGCGACCGTGGTGTTCCTGGTCGGCCGGTCCATGCTGAAGCCGCTGCGCGAGCTGCAAAAGACCGCGCTGGACGTGGCGCAGCGCCGGCTGCCCAAGGCGGTCCGCGCGATGCGCGCCGGCGAGGTGCCGAACGTGAAGGTGGCGCCGGTCAAGGTGAACAGCATCGACGAGATCGGCCAGGTGGCCCGGGCGTTCGACCAGGTGCACGGGCAGGCGGTCCGGCTGGCCGCCGAGCAGGCCACCCTGCAGACCAGCGTCAACTCGATGTTCGTCAACCTGTCCCGGCGCAGCCAGGGCCTGGTGGAACGGCAGCTGCGGCTGATCGAGCAGTTGGAGCGCAACGAGCAGGACTCCGACCAGCTGGCCAACCTGTTCCAGCTGGACCACCTGGCCACCCGCATGCGGCGCAACAGCGAGAACCTGCTGGTGCTCTCCGGCAGCGACGTGGCCAAGCGGTCCGCGACCCAGGTGCCGACGGTGGACGTGCTGCGCGCGGCCGTGTCGGAGATCGAGCAGTACCAGCGCGTGGTGGTGCAGCCGCCGCCGGCGGCCGACCTGCTCGGCCGGGCCGCCGGTGACATGGTGCACCTGGTCGCCGAGCTGCTGGACAACGCGACCAACTTCTCCGCCCCGGACACCCAGGTGGTCGTCACCAGCACCCGGGCCAAGGACGGGTCGGTGCTGGTGGAGATCGCCGACCAGGGCGTCGGGATGACCGAGGAGGAGCTCACCTCGGCCAACAAGCGGCTGTCCGGCCCGAACACGATGGACGTCTCCGCGTCCCGCCGGATGGGCCTGTTCGTGGTCGGCCGGCTGGCCGCCCGGCACGAGATCAAGGTCGAGCTGGCCGTCGCCCCGTCGGGCCAGGGGGTCACCGCCCGGGTGACCGTGCCGGCCGGGCTGGTCACCGTGGGAAAGTCCTCGGCCGAGCCGGCCCACGCCGCGGCGCCGGAACCGGGCGTCGAGGGACGCCCGGCGGCGGCGATCGCCGGTGGGATGCCGGAGAACCCGAGGGTGCCGGCCGCGCGGGTGGCGACGTCCAGCGGCGGTGTGCTCGCGGTCCCGGCGAACGGTGCCGGTGTCAACGGTTCCCCGAGGGTGAACGGTGCCCACCGGGCCCCGACGAACGGTTCCGGGCCGGCGGACGACGAGGGCGGGCTGCCCCGGCGTACCGCCGGGCTGGCCCTCGGCGCGCGCAACAGCGACGGCACGCGCTCGTTGGTGCCGCCCGGCCAGCCGGCTCCGCCCTTGTCGACCGGCCAGTCCGGCTCCATGACCGCGGGTCAGCCGGGTCAGCCCGGCCACTCCGGTCACTCCGGTCAGCCGGTGGGCGGTCAGTCCGGCCCGATGCCGGTCAACCAGCCCGGCCCGATGGCGGGAGGCCAGTCCGGGCCGTTGCCGATGGGGAACCACTCCGGCCCGCCCGGGCGGTCCGGGCCGCCACCGGGCCGGTCGGTTCCGCCCCCGCCCGGACGCCCCGGGCAGGGCGCTCCCACCAACGGACGCCCGCCCGGCCGGCCGCACGGCGGGCCGCCCCGCCGGCCGGGCGGCGAACTGCCGCCCCTTCCGCCGTACCAGGGCTTCCGCCCGGACCCGACGGAGACCGCTCGGCAGATCCGCGAGCGGAACGCCGGCTCGCCGATCTTCGAGGAGATGGCCTCGGCGTGGTTCCAGGACGTCAGGGCGAACGAGATGGGCGACGACGAGGTCGACCCGGCGGCCAACGCCAAGCTGAACTGGGGCAGCTCGGAACCGGTTGTGCGTGAACCGCGCAAGCCGGCGGACTCCGAGATGACCAAGGCCGGTCTCCCCAAGCGCGCGCCCAAGGCCAACCTGATCTCGACCGGCGGCTCCGGCTCGTCGGGCGAGTCGGGTCCGGCCGCCCCGGCGGCGGTGCCCGCCCGCAGCGCGGAGCAGATCCGCGGCCGGCTGGCCAGCTACCAGCGCGGCGTCCGCCAGGGGCG
The DNA here is from genome assembly GCA_014208095.1 of Actinospineispora eucalypti. Classification (GTDB taxonomy): domain Bacteria; phylum Actinomycetota; class Actinomycetes; order Mycobacteriales; family Pseudonocardiaceae; genus Pseudonocardia; species Pseudonocardia eucalypti. The sequence continues at coordinate 376,679 of JACHMT010000001.1, forward strand.
GGAGTCGCTGACCCCCGATCCGAACGATCCGGCCGCCGACGGGACTGATGACGCCGGCCGGCACGCGCGCGAAGGCGACCGGGAGGAGACGACGTGACCACGGTAGAGAGCCAACCGAGCCGGTTCGGCTGGCTGGTGACCAACTTCGCCGAACGAGTGCCGGGGGTGGCGCACGCGGTGGTGGTGTCGGCCGACGGGCTGCTGCTCACCGCGTCCTCCCGGCTGCCCCGCGACCGCGCCGACCAGCTCGCCGCCGTGGCGTCCGGGATGGTCAGCCTCACCCAGGGCGCGGCGCGCTGCTTCGAGGCCGGCGGCGTGGTGCAGACGGTGGTGGAGATGGAACGCGGCATCGTGCTGCTGATGTCCATCAGCGACGGCTCATGCCTGGCCGTGCTCGCCTCGCCGACCTGCGACATCGGGCTGATCGGCTACGAGATGACGCTGCTGGTGGACCGGGTCGGCCAGATCCTCACACCGCAGCTGCGCGCCGAGCTGCAAGGCTCGCTGGGCAGATGACCAGGCCCGACGGTCCGGAGCCGTCGTTCGCGGACGTGATGAACGGGTTCAGCTTCGACAGCACCCGGTCCTCCCGGCGTCGCAAGCGGCGCCGGGAGGAAGACGAAGAGGTCGAGCAGGTAGTCGTCGCCACGCCGGTCGAGCCGGTGCCGCCGCCGGACCCGTTGGAGTTCGCGCCGGCCGGCTACCTCGACGCGCCGGAGGAAGCCCGGTACGAGGACACCGCGTCCTCCGCCGTGCGGCCGTACGCGTGGACCCGGGGACGCACCACCACCGGCTACCACCTGGAGATCGAAACCCTGGTGTCCACCAGCTCGCGGGGGCGCGAGCAGCTGGTGCTGCTGCCGTTCGAGCACCGGTCGGTCGCCGAACTGTGCGAGCAGGCCCGCTCGGTCGCCGAGGTCGCCGCCCTGCTGGGCGTGCCGCTGGGCGTGGCGAAGGTTCTGCTGGGTGACATGGCCGGCCTGGGGCTGGTCTCGGTGCACTCAACGGTCAGTGGCAATGGCGACGTCCCCGACCTCGCCCTGATGGAAAGGGTGCTCAGTGGACTCCGCCGTCTCTAGCGCCGGTGTCGCCACCACCGCAACCACGTCCGCGAAGATCGTCGTGGCCGGTGGTTTCGGTGTCGGCAAGACCACCTTCGTCGGCTCCGTGTCGGAGATCGTGCCGCTGACCACGGAAGCGGTGATGACCGAGGCCAGTGCCGAGGTGGACGACCTCGGGCACATCCCGAACAAGCGCACCACCACGGTGGCCATGGACTTCGGCCGGGTCTCCCTGGACTCGGACCTGATCCTGTACCTGTTCGGCACGCCCGGGCAGCACCGGTTCTGGTTCATGTGGGACGACCTGGTGCGCGGCGCGATCGGCGCGGTGGTGCTGGTGGACACCCGCCGGCTGGCCGACTGCTTCGGCGCGGTGGACTTCTTCGAGGATCGCGGGCTGCCCTACGTGGTCGCGTTGAACCGGTTCAACGGGGTGCTCGCGCACGACCTGGAGGATGTGCGCGAGGCGATGGCCATCGGCCCGCACGTGCCCATGGTGAGCTGTGACGCCCGGGACCGGGACTCCACGAAGACGGCGCTGATCTCGCTGGTCGAGCACGCCATGCGGGCCCGGCTGGCCAAGGCTCGCTAGTGGGCCTCGGTTTCGGGGTCCATGACCACCGCTGAGGTGATGCGGTGCAGCATGAAGCGGCGCAGGTCGCCCTGCAGGCGGTCGTAGCCCTCGAGCACGCCACCGGCCACGCTCACCGGTTCCACGATCCGCCGGCTGGCCACGCCGAGGGAGTTCACGTAGCCGATCCACACGCTTCGGCGTTCCCGGGCGGCGCCGCGCAGCAGTTCCAGGGTGTTGCCGGCACCGTTGGTGTCCGCGTCGGTGTGCGCCGGTCCGGTGGGGCGCATGGTGGCGGCGCGTTCGCCGGCCCTGATCGAGGCGACCAGTGCGCTCAGCCGGTTCTCGTCCAGGGCGGGTAGGTCGGCGCGCGCGGCCGCGCGGGGCTTGGCGCTGATCCGCCGGCCGCGCGGGCGCAGGTCCACCACGGTGCCGTCGCCGGCCTCGGCGGCCGGGGAGAAGCCGGCGGCCCGCAACCCGTCCAGCAGCTGGGCCAGCGGCAGCTCGCTGATCAGCACGGTGGGCGCGATCTGGCGCAGCTCCCAGTCGTCCGACCCGGGATGCGCGAGCACCTCGGTGAGCAGCACCTCGTCGTCCGCGCGCAGGAACGAGCGCGCGGTGCCGCCGCGCACCCGGCCGTGCCGGCGGGCCACGTCGTCGATCAGGTAGGTCAGCCCCTGCGGCACCGGGGTGGCCGAGCGGGTGGCGAACAGCTGGTGCAGCTCGGTGGGCGCGCGGCCGGCATCCAGCGCGCGCAACAGGCTGGCCTCGGTGATCCGGTACACGGAGGCGGCCCCGGAACTTTCCACGTCGGCGACCAGCGCCATCTCCTCCGCCACGTCGGCGCGCAGCGGGCCGGGGGCCACGGCGGTCAGGTCGGCCTGCAGCAGCACGTGGTCCACCGGTTCGGGCAGCGCCTGGCGCAGCGCGGAGAGCACCGGCGCGGTGTCGCCGGTGTCCGCCGACCGCAGCAGGGCGCGGCCCGGGCCGGTCAGTGCGCCCAGGGCGACCAGTCCGAGCAGGGTGGCCTCGTCGACGGTCCAGGTGACCTGGGCGTCGCGCATCCGCCCGCCCCGGCGGGGTGCGCGCCAGGTGAGCACGGCGGCCAGCGCCTCGGGGTCCACCACGCCCTCACCCTCGGGCAGCTCGGTGAGCGTGTTCAGCACGCGGCGGCGGTCCCGGGGGGCCAGCGGGCGGCGCAGCTCCTCGGACAGCGCGCCGAGCACCTTGTCCCCGTCGTCGCGCTGGCCTATCAGCCCGGGCAACCGCGGCAGCTCCAACCAGGCCCGGGCCAGGGCCAGCCAGCGCTGCTCGGGACCGCCGGCGGCCCACAGGTCGGCCTGGGTGGTCGGCACCCACTCGCCGCCGCCGGCCGCTTCCGAGTCGGCGATCAGCCCGGCCGCCGCCAGTACCTCGACCAGCAGCCCGGTCTGTGGCTCGGTGAGGCCCAGGTCGCGCGCGGCGCGGCGCAGGTCGCGCACGCCGAGGCCGCCGGAACGCAGCACGGGCGGGGGTTCGTGACCCCAGGCCTCGATCAGCGTTTCGGCGTGCCGCAGCAGCTCCAGCACCGCGCCGGCGGCCGTGCCGTCCACCCGTTCCGCGCCGGGCCGGGTGGTGGCCAGTTTCGGTTCCGCCGGGACCAGCGAGCGGAGGGGTGCGGCGCCGCGCAGCTCCAGGCCGACCTGGCGGGGCAGCTCGACGGTGCTCGGGTCCACCCGGAGCAGCAGCCCCCTGGAGATCAGCCGCTGGATCACCCGCGCGCCCGGTTCCTGGCTGCGGCCGATCGGCGGGCCCGCGACCAGCGCCTCCAGCACGCGTTGCTCGTCGGCCGGGGTGTCGGCGAGCAGCTCGCGCAGCTTCGCCGGGTCGGACACCGACTCGGCCGGCCGGCCCAGCCCGCCCGGGTAGCGGGAAACCACCTCCAGCGCGGCCGGTACCAGGCGCAGCTCCTCGTCCCCGCCCCAGACCAGGGCGCGCTCCCGCAACAGGCCCAGCGCGGCGGACAGCCGTCGCTTCGGCATGCTCGAACCGAACAGCTCGGCGATCCGTGCGGCACCGGTCGGCTCGGCTTCCGCGCCGGCGACCACCAAGGCCTCCAGCACCGCGAGGGTGGGCGTTTCCAGGTCCTCGCACGCGCGGTTCACCGAGGCCCGCACGCCGGCGCGGGTGGCCAGCACGGTCAGGTCGGAGGGCGGCGGGACGCCCAGGTCGGGGCGCAGCCGCAGCAGTGTGGCGAGGGTCGCGTCGTCTTGCGCGCGCAGCCAGTCGAGGAGGGAGGTGCCGGCCATCCTGTCCACGGTAGCCTGAACCCGATCGCGACTGACCAGGAGGAGACGGTGGGCAACACCCGTTCCGCACGCATCGACCCGAGCTGGCCGGAGCACGCCGACGGCGAGCACCCGGTCAGCGAGCTCGCCGCGCCGGTGCAGGGCTCGATGTCGCCCTTCGGCGACCTGGAGTTCCCGCTGCCGTCCGTGCCCTACGAGCACCCGGTCACCGAGATCAACCGCTGAGCGGCTCCGCGGCCGGGCTGCTGCTGGCCGCCGGCGCCGGCCGCCGGATGGGCGGCCCGAAGGCGCTGGTGGAGCTGGCCGGCCGGCCGCTGGTGCTGCGCGCGCTGGACGCGCTGCGCGAGGGCGGCTGTGCCCCGCTGGTGGTGGTGCTGGGCGCCGCCGCCGACCGGGTGGCCCCGTTGCTGCCGCCGGACGCGCTACCGATGATCGCGCCGGACTGGGCCGAGGGCATGGGCGCCTCGCTGCGCGCCGGCCTGGCCTCGCTGAGGGACGTCTCAGCCCCGGCCGCGCTGGTGCACCTGGTCGACCTGCCCGGGGTGGGTGCGCCGGCGATCGCCCGTCTGGCCGCTTGTGCGGACGAAGGACCGGACGTGCTGGCCCGCGCGGCCTACCACGCCCGGCCGGGTCACCCGGTGCTGCTCGGCCGCGCACACTGGCCGGCCGTGGCGGCCGCCGCCCGGGGCGACGCCGGCGCGCGTGACTACCTGTCCGGCCATCCCGCGCTGCGCCTGGTCGAATGCGGCGACCTGGCCGACCCTCGGGACGTGGACACCCCCGAGGCGCTGCGCGCATTCTCGCCTCACCCGTCATCGGAAAGCTGAGAGCGTTCCTCGGGCACTCTCCGCCTCACTATGGCTCTGCGTGGAACCTCGGGTCGGAGGGGTCGGCTCGAAGGTGGCGTCTGCCCGGGACTTGCCGGACGCGCGCGGCGCGGAATCGGTAGGCGCTCGGACTAAGCTGTGCGGGTGCCCGTACCTGGTCCTGGTTACACGATTACCGTGCGGTTGTCCGCGCCCCCGACGGCCAGCACGGCCGGCGACCTGGCGGCGGCGGTCGGCCGCGTGGGCGGGGTGGTCACCGCCTTCGACGTGGTGGACTCGCTCGCCGACCGCATCGTGATCGACCTCTCCTGCAACGCGATGAGCGAGGACCACGCGCAGGAGATCACCGAAGCGCTGGCCGCGTTGCCGGGCGTCGACGTGCGCAAGGTCTCCGACCGCACCTTCCTGGTCCACCTCGGCGGGAAGATCGAGGTGTCGCCGAAGGTCAGCCTGCGCACCCGCGACGACCTCTCCCGCGCATACACCCCCGGGGTGGCGCGGGTGTGCCGGGCGATCGCGGCCAACCCGGACGACGCCCGCCGGCTGACCATCAAGCGGAACACGGTCGCCGTGGTCACCGACGGCTCCGCGGTACTCGGCCTGGGCAATATCGGCGCGGCCGCCGCGCTGCCCGTGATGGAGGGCAAGGCGGCGCTGTTCAAGCGGTTCGCCGGGGTGGACGCCTGGCCGGTCGTGCTGGACACCCAGGACACCGAAGAGATCATCCGGATCGTCAAGGCGATCGCCCCGGCGTACGGCGGGATCAACCTGGAGGACATCGCCGCGCCGCGCTGCTTCGAGATCGAGGCCCGGTTGCGCGAGGCGCTGGACATCCCGGTGTTCCACGACGACCAGCACGGCACCGCGATCGTGGTGCTGGCCGCGCTGCGCAACGCGCTGCGGGTGGTGAACCGGCCGCTGTCCGAGTGCCGGGTGGTGGTGTGCGGGGTGGGTGCCGCCGGTTCGGCGATCATCCGGCTGATGCTGCCGGAACAGCCGAAGGACGTGCTGGCGGTGGACGTGGCCGGCATCGTGCACCCGGACCGCCCCGGGCTGGACCCGAACCTGATGTGGATCGCCGAGCACACCAACGCCGAGCGCCGGTCCGGCAAGCTGGCCGACGCGATGGTCGGTGCGGACGTGTTCATCGGCGTCTCCGCGCCGAACTTGCTCGGCGAGGCCGAGCTGGCCTCCATGGCGCCGGACCCGGTGGTGTTCGCGCTGGCCAACCCCGATCCCGAGGTCGACCCGATCATCGCCCAGCGGTACGCCGCCGTGGTGGCCACCGGCCGCTCGGACTACCCGAACCAGATCAACAACGTGCTGGCCTTCCCCGGCGTGTTCCGCGGCCTGCTGGACGCGCAGGCCGGCGACATCACCGACGAGATGCAGCGGGCCGCCGCCGAGGCGATCGCCCGGGTGGTCTCCGAGCCGAATCCGTCGTTCATCGTGCCCAGCGTGTTCGACCTGTCGGTGGCCACCGAGGTCGCTCGCGCGGTGCGTGGGGCCGCCTAGGTCCAGATACTCGTGAACCCCGGGTCTGCCTTGCACCCGGGGTTCACGACACGCGACTTGCTTAGTCCAGTTCGAGCTTCTGGCCCGGCTTGACGGTGTGCTTGCCGCCCAGCTCGCTCTCGTTCGACTTGTAGACCGACTCCCAGCCGCCGTTCACCTTCTGCTCCTTGGCGATGGAGGATAGGCTGTCGCCCTCCTGCACCTGGTAGGTGCGCGGGGTCTTGGCCACCTTCGGCGCGGCCGGTGTCCGGCCGGTCGGGGACTGGGCCAGTGGGGCCGGCGTGTTGTTCGACTCGGGCACGATCTGCCGCCCGGACTGGCTCGGCCGGCTGGGCTCGGCCAGCGGCAGCGCGGTGGGCGCGGTCGGGGCCACCGCGGCGCGGTCGGTCGGCGCGGTGAAGGTACCCCGCTCGGCGGGCGCCCCGAGCGTGCCCCGCTCGGTCGGTGCGGAGAGGGTGCCCCGTTCGGTGGCCGCGTCCGTCGGGGCGCGGTGCGTCGGCGCGCTCGGCGTGATCGCGGTGGCCGGCTGGGTGCGCTGGCTGAACGAGTCGCGGTCCGACGAGGTGACCGGCATCGCCGTGAACGGCGTGGTGGCGCTGTCCGTGCTGGCCGGCGTGCTGTCCATCGCCTCCAGGCGGCCGATCTTCGGCGTGCCGGACTTGTCGGCGCGGGGCGTCGTGGCCAGGCCGGGCGTGGTGTTCGAGCCGGTGAGCGTGGAGGTGACGTCGGAGCCCGGGGTGACCGGCCGGGCGGCGTTGTCCGGGGTAAGGGTCTTGCGGCCGATCGACTTCGGCGTGGCCTTCTTCTTCGCGGTGATGGCGCGCACGGTGTGCGACTCGCCGCGCACCCCGGTCTTGCGGGAGCAGGAGGGCCAGGCGTTCCAGCCCTGCTCGGCGAGGACCTTCTCGGCCACCGCGATCTGTTCCTCGCGGCTGGCCTGGTGGGCCGAGTTGGCGTACTTGGTGCCGCCGTAGGCCCGCCAGGTGGACGGGGAGAACTGCAGGCCGCCGTTGTAGCCGTTGCCGGTGTTGGTGCTCCACTTGCCGCCGCTCTCGCACTTGGCGAGGCGGTCCCAGGAAGCGTCGGACGCGGCGTAGGCCTGACCGGCGGTGGCCAACGGAGCGCCGATGACCACACCGGTGATGGCGGTGGTCGCGATGGTCTTACCCGGGTTGGACGACGGTTTTCGATGCCGCCCTCGGTATCCGGCCATACTCAATCTCCGACAGCCGCGCACCCGGGATACGGCCGGTGGGGAGTCCGGCTGCCCGTTTCGCGCGCCGGTGCGCGAGCTGGGCGTTCCCGCCCTGTCCGACGTCTTCTTTCGGGGGCCGAGGACCACTGGACAGGGCGAGCACGCGGTGGTCTCCGGGGCCCGCCGGAAATGCCTTGGGGAGTGGCGGGCCAGGGCGCAATCTATGCCACACGGGCCGGGGAATAAAGGCCCACGGGCGGGTCGGCGTCGGCGTGGCGCGGGGTAATCGGCCAAAGGGGCAGTTCAGCGGACGAGCGGGTGACAAAACGGAAACGGCGGCGTGTTACCGGATTACCCCGAACGTGTGAGTCACATCGTTGGCTGCGTAGGGTCGGTCAGGTGGAACTGACTCACGTCGACGCCGCCGGCGCGGCGCGCATGGTCGACGTCTCGGAGAAGGCCCCGTCGGCCCGCGTGGCGGTGGCCAGTGGGGTGCTGCGCACCACCGCCGAGGTGATCGACCTGCTCCGCCGGGACGGCCTGCCCAAGGGCGACGCGCTGGCCACCGCGCGGATCGCCGGCATCATGGGCGCCAAGCGCACCCCGGACCTGGTGCCGCTGTGCCACCCGATCGCGCTCAGCGGGGTCACCCTGGACCTGTCGCTGGAGGCGGAAGCGGTGCGCATCACCGCGACCGCGAAGACCACCGACCGCACCGGGGTGGAGATGGAGGCCCTGACCGCCGTGGCGGTGGCCGGGTTGACCCTGCACGACATGGTCAAGGCGGTGGACCCGGCGGCCGTGCTGGACGCGGTACGGGTGGACCGCAAGGACGGCGGCAAGACCGGTAGCTGGACCCGCCCGGAGGACCGGTGAACGGGGGTGCACGCACGGCCCGCGTGGTGACCGCGTCGAACCGGGCCGCCGCCGGGGTCTACCCCGACCGGGGCGGGCCGTTGATCGCCGAATGGCTCCGCGAGCGTGGTTACGCCTGCCCCGACCCCTCGGTGGTGGCCGACGGCGAACCGGTCGGCGCCGCGTTGCGGGACGCCGTGGCCGCCGAGGTCGACGTGGTGATCACTACCGGGGGCACCGGCATCTCCCCGACCGACGCCACCCCCGAGGTAACTCGCGGAATACTGGATTATGAGGTGCCCGGCCTGGCCGACGCGATCCGTGCGGCCGGCGCCCCGAAGGTGCCCACCGCGGTGCTCTCCCGGGGCGTCGCCGGTGTCGCGGGGCGCACCCTGGTGGTGAACCTGCCCGGTTCCACCGGCGGGGTGCGGGACGGACTGGCGGTGTTGGCCGACGTGCTGGACCACGCGGTCGACCAGCTGCGAGGAGGCGATCACTGATGACGGTGGTACTGCCCACGGTCACCAGGGCCGAGGTCGTTGACCGGCCCCTGGACGTGAACGAACACGCGGACCTGGTCTCCCACGTGGCCGCCGGTGCGGTGGTGACGTTCGCCGGCGTGGTGCGCAACCACGACGGCGGCCGGGACGTGACCGCGCTGGACTACTCCGGGCACCCCACGGCCGACCGGATCATCCGCGAGGTGGCCGAGGCGGTGGCCGCGCGCGCCGAGGGCGTGCGGGCGATCGCGGTGAGCCACCGGATCGGCCAGCTGCGCATCGGTGACACCGCCCTGGCCTGCGCGGTCGCCGCCGATCACCGCCAGCAGGCGTTCCAGGTGTGCGCCGAACTGGTCGACGAGGTGAAGCGCCTGCTCCCCATCTGGAAACACCAGCTGTTCACCGACGGCACCGACGAGTGGACCAACTGCCCCTAGGGAGCCTCGGGTGTCGTCGCCGCTGGTCGAGGTCCTCGACGACCGGCTCCGGGGGAACCGGCTGCTGGTCAAGCGGGATGACCTGCTGGACCCGGAGATACCTGGCAACAAGTCGCGCAAGCTGAAGTACCAGTTGCTCGGTGCCCAGGCCTCGGGCATCACCACCCTGCTCACCTTCGGTGGCGCGTACTCGAACCACGTCCGGGCCGTAGCGGCCGCCGGCCGCCGGTTCGGGTTCGACACGATCGGAGTGATCCGCGGCGAGGAACGGCCGTTCAACGAAGGACTGGCCCATGCCGAGTCGGCCGGGATGCGCCTGCACTACCTGGATCGCGCCACTGCTCGCGATGAGTGGCTGTATCGAGCTGGTTGAGGAGATTGACGAATCGTTCGATGCGATCATTTGTCCGGTCGGCACCGGTGGCACCTTGGCCGGCCTGGCCGCGGGCCTTGGCGAGTCCCAGAGGAGTGAGCGGGTCTGGCGACCTCGTCCAGCTCGGACGCCGCCAGCGCCGCCGCCGTGCTGAGCTTGAGCAGTTGCGCGCGGTGATCGTTGCGCCGGGTGCGTCCGGTCCAGTCGGATATCGCCCGGGTCAGCTCGTGCAGGTCGAGGTTTCGGGGCGTGGCCGGTCGGGCTGGGCCAGTTCTCCCAGTAGGAGAAGTTCCGCTCTTGCCAACTATCGCTAATGCGTGCGGCCGTTGCCACCGCGTTGGAGATCGACATCATCACCACTGACTTTCGCGGGCCGTGCAAGGGCAGTGACGATGAAGTTGATCTTCCTTCGGGCGGATTCGCGGTATGAGCGGGATCACTCATGGTCAAGTAGCGGTGACAGACCCTACTCGCCGGTAGAACGTCTCCTACTGCTACTTGACCATGGACTGCCGCCGAGGACGACCGACGCTACATCTACCCGCGAGACCGGGACGCCGCGCGTGGTGCGCGACGTCCCGGTCTCTGGGTGACGTGCCGGCGGACGGACCGGCGACGCGATCGGTGGGTCAGCCCAGGTTGAGCTGCTGGCCCGGCTTGAGCTTGTTGGGCGCGCCGCCGAGCTGGTCGCGGTTGCGCTCGTAGAGCGCCTGCCAGCCGCCGGGCAGGTTCCGCGTCTGGGCGATCTTGGACAGGCTGTCCCCGGAGACCACGGTGTACTTCTGTCCGGCGGGGGTCGCGGGGGCGGCCGGGGCGGCGGGAGCCGGGGCGTTGGGCACGTTCGGCACCTGGGCGGCCGGCGTCGGCACGCTCGGCACCCGGGGCGCGGGCACGTTCGGCACGGCGGCGGGGACCTGCGGCGCCGGCACGGCGGCGGGGACCTGAGGTGCCGGCACGGCGGCGGGGATCCGCGGCGCCGGCGCAACCGGCGGCACCGGAGCGGCCGGAACCGCGGGAACGTTGGGTTTCACCTCGGTGCGGGTGTCCTTGGTGGCGTTGGTCTTGTCCCGCAGCTGGGCCTTGCCCTTGGCCTTGATCTTCTTCGAGCAGGCGGGCCAGGCCTTCCAGCCCTGGCTGGCGAGCACGCGCTCGGCCACCCGGATCTGCTCCTCGCGGCTGGCGTTGTGCGCGCTGCCCTTGCCGCCGTTGGCCCGCCAGGTGGATGCGGTGAACTGGAGTCCACCGGAAAAGCCATTACCGGTGTTGGTGCTCCACTTTCCGCCACTTTCGCATTTAGCCAATTGGTCCCAGGTCTCGTCGGACGCGGCGTGCGCGGTGCCGGCGAACAGGAAGGGAGTGCCGGCGACTACCGCGCCGGCGGTGATGACACGGACGACGCGAGCCAGATTCCGTGAGCCGCGGCTGTCCTCACGCGGCTCGGGAGAGGTGTCTCGTGACGGGGTCATGACGTTTGCTCCACACCGCACCCAGGGGTTCCCCCCAACCCTGCCCGGCGTGTTTTCTGTCGGCGTCCTGACGCACTGGGCAGGTTTGGCGCGGTGCGTCAATGGGTACTCGTTCGCTGGACGGCTGGTTGCCGGCCGGGATGGACGGTACGTAAGCCGGGTGGGTATCCGTCAAGAATGGTTATTGCGAGCCACATCACTCAAATGAATCTCAAGTTTTGTTGCATCTTGCAAACGACATAGGTGTTTCGGCAGGTCATAACGGAAGTATCACGACGGAAAAACGTTGCGAACAAGGAACTTTCATTTTGGAAGTTGTGATCTTAATCACGCTGAAAAACGCGTCAAATTCCGTTGCGTGGAACACGATCCGAGTGGCAAGCACCGGGCTGCCTCGGTCATGCTGGATGGGTGAGTGAAGCCGTGGAGACCCCCGCCGAGCTGGCGAAGGCGCTGGAGGACACCGGATACCTGGCCGACGACGGCCTGGCCACCGCCGCCTACCTGGCATTGCGGATGAACCGGCCGCTGTTCTGCGAGGGCGAGCCGGGCACCGGCAAGACCGCGCTGGCCCAGGCGCTGGCCCAGGTCCTGGACGCGGAGCTGGTCCGGCTGCAGTGCCACGAGGGGATCGACGCCAGCCAGGCCCTCTACGACTGGGACTTCCCCCGGCAGCTGCTGCACCTGCGCGCGCTGGAGGCGGCCGCCGGGCACGAGCGGCTGGACGCGGACACCGTCGAGGCCTCCCTGTACGACCAGCGCTTCCTGATCGCCCGGCCGGTGCTGCGCGCGTTGCGGGGCGCCAAGCGCAGCGTGCTGCTCATCGACGAGGTGGACCGCGCGGACGACGAGTTCGAGGCCTTCTTGTTGGAGGTGCTCACCGAGCACGCGGTGACCATCCCCGAGGTCGGCGAGGTGCGGGCGGAGATCCCGCCGCTGGTGGTGCTCACCTCCAACCGGACCCGCGAGGTGCACGACGCGCTCAAGCGCCGCTGCCTCTACCTGTGGCTGGACCACCCCGACGTGACCAGGGAGATCGCCATCCTGCGCAGCCGCCTGCCCGGGGTGCCCGAGCGGCTGGCCGGCCGGGTGGCGGCCGCGGTGCGCCGGATGCGCGGGATGGAGCTGCTGAAGCCGCCCGGCGTGGCCGAGTCGTTGGACTGGGCGCAGGCGTTGCACCTGCTCGGCGCCGACGACTTGGACGTCGACACCGCCGCCGCCTCGCTGGGCGCGGTGCTCAAGTACCGGGAGGACGCCGACCGGGTGCGCGCCCAGCTCGACGCAGTACTGGCGTAATGGTCCAGTTCGACGCGTTCGCCGGGGAGCGCGAGGTCGACCCCCTGCCGAGGCTGGTCGGGTTTACCTCGGTGCTGCGGCACGCCGGCCTGCCCGTCACCACCGACCGGGTGGCCGCCTTCCTCACCGCGCTGGACGAGCTGGACGTGACCAGCGAGCCGGCCACCTACTGGGCCGGCCGGCTGACCCTGTGCGCCGATCCGGACGACGTCGGCCGGTACGACGCGGCGTTCGCGGCGTGGTTCGCGCCGAAGCGGGGCGGTCCCCGGGTGCGCGTGCAGGACCAGCGGAAACCGCCGCCCTCCCAGCTGGCCGCGCTGACCCGGGAAGCCGGCGCGGACGAGCCGGAGAGCGACGATGACGACGGCCCGGACGACGTGCAGCGGCTGCGGGTCGCGGCCAGCGCCACCGAGGTGCTCCGGCACCGGGACGTGGCCGAGCTTTCCCCGGCCGAGCGGGAGCACCTGCGCGCGTTGCTCGCGCTGTTGCGCGCGGAACCCCCGTTGCGGCGCTCTCGCCGCCGTCGCCCCGGCTCGCGTGGTTTCCCCGATCCCGGCCGCACCCTCCGCGCCGCCCTGCGCAACCACGGTGAGCTGCGGGAACTGCGCCACCGGGCGCCGGCCGAACGGCCCCGCAAGGTGGTACTGCTGATCGACGTCTCCGGGTCCATGGCGCCCTACGCCGACACCCTGATGCGGTTCGCGCACGTGGTTGCGCGGCGTATCCCCAGTACCGAGGTGTTCACCATCGGCACCCGGCTGACCCGGATCACCCGCGAGCTGCGGCACCGGGACCCGGAGCGCGCGCTGGCCGCCGCCGGCCGGGCCATCCCGGACTGGTCGGGCGGCACCCGGCTGGGCGACGCGGTGCGCGCGTTCACCGACCGCTGGGGGCAGCGCGGGGTGGCCCGCCGGGCGGTAGTGGTGATCTTCTCCGACGGGTGGGAGCGGGGCTCGCCGGACCTGCTCGGCGAACAGCTCGGGCGGCTGCGCCGGCTGGCCCACAAGATGGTGTGGGTGAACCCGCACGCCGGCAAGGATGGCTACGCACCGGTGCAGGGCGGAATAGTTGCGGCGCTGCCGCACTTGGATGAACTGCTGGCCGGGCACAGCCTGGCCACGCTGGAGCGGTTGGTCGGGGTGATCGCCGATGCGTGAGGTGGAAGAAGATGCGTGACGTACTCGAACAGCTGGGCTCGTGGTGGGACGACGGCAAACCGGTGGCCCTGGCCACCGTGGTTGCCACGTTCCGTTCGGCGCCGCGGCAGCCCGGGGCTTCGATGCTGGTCGGGCCGGGTGGCGAGGCGGTGGGCAGCGTCTCCGGCGGTTGTGTGGAGGGCGCGGTCTACGAGCTGGGCAACCAGGTGCTGGCCGACGACCGCCCGGTGCTGCAGCGCTACGGCGTCTCCGACGACGACGCGTTCGCGGTCGGCCTGACCTGCGGCGGCATCCTTGACGTGTTCGTGGAGAAGATCGACCCGAAGACGTTCCCCGAGCTGGCCGAGGTGTCCCGCGCGATCAAGGAGGAGCGCCCGGTCGCGGTGGCCACGGTGGTCGCCGGCCCGGCCGACCGGCTGGGCAGGCGCCTGGTCATCTGGCCCGACCGGGTCTCCGGAACCACCGGCTCAACCCGCCTGGACGACGCGGTGCGCGACGACGGGCGCGGCCTGCTCGCCGCCGGCCGCAACGGCATGCTGCACTACGGCGTGGACGGGCAACGCCGGGGCGAGGGCCTGGACGTGTTCCTGGAGGCGTTCGCCCCGCCGCCCCGGATGATCGTGTTCGGCGCGATCGACTTCGCCTCGGCGGTGGCCCGGATGGGCACCTTCCTGGGCTACCGGGTGACCGTGTGCGACGCCCGGCCGGTGTTCGCCACCGCGTCCCGGTTCCCCGGCGCGAACGAGGTCGTCGTGGAATGGCCGCACCGCTACCTGCAGGCGGAGGCCGGAGCTGGTCGTATTGATGGCCGCACCGCGATCTGCGTGCTCACCCACGACCCCAAGTTCGACGTGCCGGTGCTCGAGGTCGCGTTGCGCCTGCCCGAGTTCGGCTACTTGGGCGCCATGGGTTCGCGGCGCACCCACGACGACCGGCTGCAGCGGCTGCGCGAGGCCGGTCTCACCGAGGACGAGCTGGCCCGCATGTCCAGCCCGATCGGCCTGGACCTGGGCGCCCGCACCCCGGAGGAAACCGCCGTCTCGATCGCGGCCGAAATGATCGCCCTCCAGTGGGGCGGCGCCGGCAACCGCCTGGCCGAACGCGAAGGCCCCATCCACGCCACCGCCCCCCGCTGATCCGATCACCGGTTCCGCCACCACGGAACCGGTGATCGTTATACGGTAGCTCCCATGGGGGAGCGCGAGGCGGCCGTCGAGTTTTTGTTGCGCGAGTGCGCCGACCACACCGGCCGGCACGGCGACCCCGACGACCGGCCCGTCGTGGTGCTGTGGAGTGCCCGGGGCTCGCCCGGTTCGGACCTTCTGGCGCACCTGCGGCAGATCGAGCACTGGTCGGGGCCACGGGCGTACCTGGACAGCGCCCGGCTGCCGGACAGCCACCGGCCGCACGAGGTGGCCAACCGGCTGGCGCTGCAGTTGGGCTGGCGGGTCAAGGGGTTCGGCCGGGCCGGGTTCCCGAGGTTCCTCCTCGGCATGTGGGCGGCGCGCAACCCGCTGGACCCGGACGCCACGGCCGGCGCGCGGGCGGCGCGGCGCGAGCTGATCCGCAAGCTGATCGGCAACCGGACCGAGCTGCGCGCCTGGGTGCGCGACATGGCGCGCGTGCTGGCCGAGGCCGGCGGTTTGCCCGGGCCGGCCTCGGAGGCGTTCGGGCTGGCCGTTGACGGGCTGTCCGGCCTGGTGCACACCCGGCTGCTGCTGCGCCGGGCCGGCATGCGCTGGTACCGCACCGGCCTGAACCTGGCGATGATCCAGGACGCGGCGGACGGGCTGGTGGAGCTGTCCGTGCGGGAGTTCCAGGGCAACCACGGATGGGTGGACGAGGTGCTCTGCCGGGCCTTCGTGGCCGACCTTCGGGCCGCCTATTGGGCGAAACGGTGGATCAATGCGTGCCCGGTGGGCGCGGTGGTGCTGCTGGACAACGTCAGCATCGGCCCGGCCCACGAGTTCCTGAGCACGCTGGCCGCGCAGCCGGGCGGGTCCGGCCCGCTGCTGGTGGTGGCCGCCTCGCACCGGCGCTACCCGCCGGACGCCGCCAAGCGGCCGCTGGTCTGGCAGCCCGACCCGCTGCGGGACGCCTCGATGGTGCGCTGGCTGGCCGGTCGGGACGGGCGCGGCGGCAGTCGGTTCTACCCGGTGTGGGTGGACCCGGTGGACGACGTGGCGCCGATCTCCGACCCGGCCCAGCCGGAGGTCGAGGCGACCACCGAGCGGCTGGTCGCGCACCGGAGCCTGGCCTACAGCCCGGAGCTGCGCGCCTCGGTGGCGTTCGCCTACCGCCTGACGTCGGCGCACCAGGCCGGCCTCGGCATGGTGCTCGACGCACTGCTGCGCGGTGGCCCGGAGGACGACCCGCGCCGGGTGCTCGGCCGGTCCTCCGGAGACGGCGCGCCACCGCTGGACGAGCAGGTGATGGAGCTGGTGCTCGGCCCGCGCGACGACCATCTGCGCCAGGGACTGGTGCTGATGGCCATGGTGGTCGACCTCTCGGACACCAGCATCGCGCCGATCCTGGATCTGCTCACCCCGCACAAGATAAGAATGATCATGGAGTTCCGGGCCGGGGACCTGTGGGTGACCTACCCGGTGGAGGACGGCCGGTTGCGGGCACCCCGGCTGCACCCGTTCGCCCGCCGGGCCATCGCGCACCGGCTGGCCGGTCCCGGTGGCCTGCCCGACCTCGGGCTGACCTGGGAGGACGTGCACGAACTGCTGCGCGCGGACGCGCGGGACAAGCGGCGGGAGGGCGTCGCGCTCTACCACAGCCTGGCGCTCGGCCGGGTGCAGCAGGTGGCCACCGCGCTGACCGGAGAGTTCCGCCCGGGCAACCAGGAACGGTTCTACCGGCAGCTCACCCGGGTGACGGCGGCGCCGCTCGCGGTGCCCGGCCAGGGAGCGGACGCGAACGCGCTCTTCGGCCGGCTGTGTGCGGACCCGGCCCCGGAGCCCCGGGTGTCCCGGCGCCTGGTCGCCGCGCTGCAGCTGCACTCGGACCCGCTCGGCGATCCCCGGCACGACATGTGCGTGATCGTCGCGGACGAGCTGCTGGAGCTCTCCCGGCACGCCGGCGCGGGCGCCCGGTTCCTGTACGAGCAGCACCTCAGGTTCGCGGAATGCTCGCGGCGGTGGCACTCGATCGGAGGAAGCAGATGATCGCGGCGTTGCGGCTCTGGTGGCAGGACCGCAGTCGGATGATCCAGCGCACGATTTGCGGGCTCGGGGTGGTGGTGCTGGGCGTGCTGGGCTACCTGGTGTGGGACTGGCACGTGCACTGCGCGCCCGGGGTGGACCAGGTGGGTGCGCAGTGCGTGGGCATCACCGACGGCACGCAGGGCCCGTTGTTCGGTGCGCCGACGGCGGACGCGCTGCGGCTGATCGGTGAGGAGAACACCCGGCTGACGGCCACCGGCACGCCCAGCCTGACGGTGGCCTACCTGGTGCCCATCCCGCCGCCCGGGGTGGAGGACGAGTACGGCGAGCGGCTGGCCGGCGACCTGCGCGGGGTGGCGGTGGCGCAGCGCCAGGCCAACCGGACCAACACGCTGGGCGACCGGCCGGCGATCCGCGTGCTGGTGGCCAATGTCGGCGACTCGGCCGAACCGGCGGAGAAGCCGGTGCGCAAGCTGATCGAGATGGCCACCAGCGGCTTCGCCGAGCACCGGCTGATGGCGGTCGGGGTGACCGGGAAGTCGCTGGACCCCTACCTGCGCCTGATCGGTCAGCTGGTCCTCGCCGACGTGCCGGTGATCGTGTCGCACGTGACGGCGGACCGGCTGCTCCAGGCGCCCTCGGCGAACACCCCGTACATCCGGGTCGCTCCGAGCACCGCGGCGCAGGCCGAGGCGGCGGCCGCCTACCTGCGGCAGTCCACCCGCCGTGCGCTGGTCGTGCAGAACTCCGATCCCGACGACCAGTACGCCCGCACGCTGGGCGACGCGTTCCGCGCCCGGTACCCGGACCCGGGCAGCGGGCACACCCTGGTCGTCCCGGAGGAGAGCTACAACGGTTCGCGCCCCGGTGCGGCCAACGCCATGAAGGGCATCGTGCGCAACCTCTGCCAGCAGCGTCCGGACGTGGTGTTCTTCGCCGGTCGTTCGCCGGAGCTGGCCGCGTTCGTCGCGGCGCTGCCGTCCCGGCCCTGCCCCGGCCACCCGGTACGGGTGATGACCGGCGACGACGGGGTCCGCTTCGGCTCGGGGGTGACCGGCTCGCCCGAGCTGGCCGCCGGGCTGCGCGCGAACGCCACGGTGGAGTACACCGCGCTGGCCCACCCCCGGGCATGGCCGGCCGCGCCGGCCGCGTTCGCGCCCGGCGCCACCGCCTACCTGACCGGCCACTGCCCGGAGTGTCTGGACACCTTGTTCCCCGGCGCGCGGCTCGACGACAGCTACACGATCATGGCCTACGACATGATGATGGCCGCCGTGGCCGGGATCCGGTCGCCGAACGGCGTGGTCGACTCGCCTGGAGCGCTGACCCAGGAGTTCAAGCGGATGCACGGGGCCGGCTCGGTGGCCGGGGCCAGCGGTTGGATCTCCCTCACCTCGGCCGGCGAGACGATCGACAAAGCGGTGGCGATCATGCGCGTGCTGCCGATGGAGGGCATGGAGTTCGTCCAGCTCAGCGCCCCGTCCGGGGTGCCATGCACCCCGAACTCCAACAACTGCTAACCCCCCAGCCCTGATCCGGTCACTTCAGCAGGGTGATTCAGTCGGTTCAGCAGGGTGATTCAGTGCGTTCAGCAGTGTGGTTCAGTCGGTTCAGCAGTGTGGTTCAGTCGGTCTGGCAGGGTGGTTCAGTGCGTGGCGGCGGCGAGCGCGGCCCGCCCGGGCTCGGGCTCGTCGCCGGCCCGGGGCGGCGTGGCCGGCGGCGGGGGCGGTACGGACGGCTTGTGCATGAGCGCGGCCAGGCCGATTCCGACGCAGGTGAGGACCGCGGCGACCAGGAAGACGTTGCTGTACGCCTGGCCGAGCACGTCCAGCTGCACGGCGCGGTAGTAGCCGTACAGGGAGCGGGGGTCGTCCGGCGAGATGCCGTGTGCGGCCAGGTCCGGGTTGCCGACCTGGATGAGTGCGGCCCGGTCGGCGGACAGCTGGGCCTGCTGCGCGGTGGCCAGGACGGTCATCACGGCCAGCCCGAGCGCGGATGACGCGCGCATCACGATGTTGTTCACCAGTGAAGCCGAGCCGACCTGGGCGGGCGGGATCGCCGCGATGCCCGCCGTCATGATCGGCATCATGGCCAGCCCGTTGCCGAACGCGCGCACGCAGGTCCAGAGGATCACGTCCCCCTCGGACATGGCCGGGCCGATGCCGCACAGCAGGAACCCGCCGTACGCGGCGATGGCCAGCCCGATCACCCCCGGCCAGCGCGGCCCGATCAGGTCGTAGAGCCGCCCCGCGACGGGCATCAGCAACCCCATCACCACCGCCTCGGGCAGCAGGATCAACCCCACCCGCAGCGGTTGTATGCCCTGCCCCTGCTGCATGAACAGCGGCAGGTAGAACAGCACCGCGAACAGGCCGACGGACAGCACGCTGATCAGCAACAGCGAGTTCACGAACATCCAGTTGCGGAACACCCGCAGGTCGATCAGCGGGTGCTCCACGGCCAGCTCGATCACCACGAACAACGCCAGCGCCAGCACCGCGAACACCAGCAGCATGCGGATCCGGTAGGAGTCCCAGCCCCAGGACTGGCCCTCGGAAACCGCCAGCAGCAGCGCGAACAGCCCCGTCGCGGCGGCCACGAAGCCCCACCAGTCGAACGGCCGGGCTGGTCCGGGCGGGGTGCGCGGCAGCACCAGGTAACCGGCGATCACGCCCAGCACCCCGGCCGGCACGTTGATCAGGAAGATCAGCCGCCAGTCCACGTACTCCACCAGGTAGCCGCCCAGCGTGGGGCCGATGGCCGGCGCGACCACCACGCCCTGCCCGTAGATGCCCATCGCGGTGCCGATCTGCTCGCGCGGCACGATGGACATCAGCAGCGACACGGTCACCACCGGCAGCACGCCGCCCGGGACGGCCTGCAGGATGCGGAACGCGACCATGCTGGGCAGGTCCCAGGCCAGCCCGCACAGTGCCGAGGTCAGCGCGAACCCGACCAGCGAGTACAGGTAGATCCGGGTCAGCCCGATCCGGTCGCCCAGCCAGCCGCTCATCGGCACCACCACGCCCAGCGCCAGGGTGTAGGCGGTGCTCACCCACTCGATGTCGTCCACCGTGGTGCCGAAGTCGCGCTGCATGGTGGGGATGGCGACGTTCACGATGCTGATGTCCAGCACGGACATGAACATGCCGACGATGAGCACCAGCAGCGGGATCAGCCAGCCGGGCTTGGCCATCAGCGTGCCCCCCTCATCGCCGGACCGTCCAATATATCGGTGGGTGAGGTAAAAAGGTTAGTCGGTTACGCTTTCCGCTGACTTACGAAGGGCTGCCCGGTGGGCCTGCGCGAACGCAAGAAACTGATCACCCGGAAGGCGATCCTGGACGCCGCCCGGGAGATGTTCACGGCGCGCGGCTACGACAACGTCACGGTCGCCGAGATCGCCGACGCGGTGAACCTGTCGGCCAAGACCGTGTTCGCCTACTTCCCCTCCAAGGAGGACCTGGTCTTCGCCGACGCGGAGGAGACCCTGGTCCGGCTGCGCGACCGGCTGCGGGACCGGCCGGCCGGGCAGACCCCGCTGGTCGCGGTGGCCGAGGCGATCCGCGAGGAGTTCGTCGCGGAGCGGGAGGAGATGTCCGGCCGGGGCACCCGGCTGGCCGACGAGGTCGAGCGGTCCTACCGGATGATCGTGGACAGCCCGACGCTGCGCTCCCGGATGCGGCTTTGGTGGGAACAGTTGGAGGAGGCGTTCGCCGAAGTGCTGGCGGCGGAGGCCGGCCCGGGTCCTCGGCCCCGGGTGGTGGCCGGGCAGCTGGTGCTGATCTTCCGGCTGCTGCTGTCCGAACATATAGTCGGTTACCTGCGCGAGCACGACGAGCCGAAACAATGGGCCGCGCTGGGTGACTGGTTGGATGTGTGCGTCGAGCTCATCGGGAACGGCATCGGTGAGTACGGACGCCGAGGGGACGCCTGATCGTGAAGATCATTTGTATTGGGGCCGGGCCGGCCGGCCTGTACTTCGCCATCCTGAGCAAGCTGCGCGACCCGGCCTGCGAGGTCACCGTGGTGGAGCGCAACCCGCGCGGGGTCACCCACGGCTGGGGCGTGGTGTTCTGGGACGACCTGGTGCACGGTTTGCGCCGGTCCGACCCGGTCACCTGCGCGGCGATCCTGGACGTGGCCAACCAGTGGCACGACCAGGAGGTCCAGGTCGGCCGGCCGTCCGGCGCGGAGAAACCGGCCCGGATGGGCGGCTACGGCTACAGTGTCGGACGCGCACAACTGCTGGACATCCTCACCCGCCGGGCCGAGTCGCTCGGGGTCAAGGTCGAGTTCGAGCATTCGCCGGTGGACGCTTCGGACTTCCCGGACGCCGAACTGGTGGTCGCCGCCGACGGCGCGGGCAGCGTCACCCGCACCCGGTTCGCCGAGCACTTCAAACCGACCGTCGAGTCGGCCAACAACTACTACATCTGGCTGGGCACCCGGAAACTCTTCAACATCTTCACCTTCGCGTTCGAGGAGTCCCCGGCCGGCTGGGTGTGGCTGCACGGCTACCGGTTCTCCGACGAGTACTCCACCTGCATCTTCGAGTGCTCGCCGCACACCTTCGCCGGGCTCGGCCTGGACACGCTTTCCGAGGAGGACGGGCTGGCCAAGATCCGCTCGCTGTTCGCCCGGGAGCTGGACGGGCAGGAGCTGATCAACAAGGGCAGCCCGTGGCTGCGCTTCACCGACGTGTCCAACCAGCACTGGTACCACGGCAACATGGTGCTCATGGGCGACGCCGCGCACACCACGCACTTTTCCATCGGCTCCGGCACCAAGCTGGCCATGGAGGACGCCATCGGGCTGGACGTCGCCCTGCGCGGGTCGGAGTCCCTGCCGGACGCGCTGGCCACCTACCAGGCCGACCGGTCCGCCGCCGTCGCGGTGCGCCAGGCCGCCGCGCGCACCAGCACCGAGTGGTTCGAGAACGTGGCCGAACACATCAAGACCGACCCGGTCCGCTTCTCCTACGCCCTGCGCACGAGGCGGGAGGAGGCCGGTGGCCTCTCCTGGCTGGCCCACCGGGCCACCCAGTACCGAGCCGGCCAAACCGCCCGCCGCTGGGTGAGCACCGCCAAACGCCGCCTCCGCCCCACCTAACCCACATCGCGCCTCCCACCCCGCCATATCGCGCGTTCTACCACCTCATGTCGCTGATTCCGACCGCGACATGAGGTGGTGAAACCCGCGACATGGGGCGGCGGAACCCGCGATATGGGGTGGTGTGGCCCGCGATAGGGCGGGGGTGGTTAGTGGGAGCGGCGGTGGGTGCGGCGGGCGGCGGTCAGTCGCGCGCGGAGGGTGCGGAGAGCGGTGACCTGGGTGGCCAGGTGTAGGTAGTAGCGCCAGCGGGCGGTTCGGCTGCCCAGCCGGCGGGAGATCGCGTAGGCGAAGGCGACCGGGTCCGGGTCGGTGTCCAGGCGAGCTGGCGCGGACTCCAGGAAACGCATGCTGGCCAGCGCCTCAGCCTGGGTCTGGTCGATCACCGGGCGGCGGGTCGCGTCGTAGGTCGCGAGTGCGGCCGGTATGTCGCCGGGATGTGAGGCCACCGCGGCGGCCAGCGCCACCGAGTCGCCGATGGCCAGCCGGGTGCCGGAGCCGATGGAGAAGTGCGTGCTGTGCGCGGCGTCGCCGAGCAGGGCCACGTTCCCGTCGTACCAGCGCGCGTTGCGCACCTGCTTGCCGTGCAGCCAGGACACCGTGTCCACGTCCTGCATCTGGCTGATCAGGCTCGCCCCGTCCAGGTGC
Organism: Actinospineispora eucalypti; assembly: GCA_014208095.1. GTDB lineage: Bacteria > Actinomycetota > Actinomycetes > Mycobacteriales > Pseudonocardiaceae > Pseudonocardia > Pseudonocardia eucalypti. The sequence continues at coordinate 399,150 of JACHMT010000001.1, forward strand.
CGCGCGAAGATCTTCTCCAGCGCCTGGAGACACTCCGCCGGGCCGAGCCGGTCGAAGCCCAGCCCCTGCCACGTCGACGGCGGGCATTCCACGATCACCGTGCTGCGCCCGGCGTCCAGGTAGTAGCAGTGCAGCCAGATCCAGCCGGCCGGGGTGCGCTCGAAGATGTACCGGAAGGCCTTGAACTCCTTGTAGGCGCCCAACCACAGGTAGTGGTTGGTGCCCATGTCCACCGAGGTGCCGAACCGTGCGGCGCCGGCGGTGCGGAAGCCGCTGTTGATGCCGTCGCCGGCGACGATCAGGTCCGCGTCGGCGAACTCGTCCAGCGACTCCACCGGGTGCTCGAACTCCAGCTTGATGCCCAGGTCACGGGCGCGCGCGACCAGGATGTCGAGCAGCCGCTGCCGGCCCATGGACAGCCCGTAGCCGCCCAGGTAACCCGGCTTGCCCGAACCGACGTGCACCTCGATGCCGCCCCACACCCCGGAGGCTTCCTCGACCTGTTTGGCGGTGACCGGGTCGTTCGCGTAGAGCATGTCCAGCACGTCGTCCCAGAAGCCGAAGCCCCAGCCGAAGGTGACCCCCTCCGGGCTGCGTTCCAGCACGGTGATCTCGGCGTCCGGGTCGCGCAGCTTCGTGCATATGGCGAAGTAGAGGCCGGCCGGGCCGGCCCCCACACAAACGATGTTCAAGAAAAGCCCCCTCGGCTCAGCCCCGCCGGAACTGACCCCGCAGCTTCACCTTGGCGGTGCCGAGCAGCTTCTTTCCCGTCGCGCTGCGCCGCAGCAGGTCGTAGCCCACCTTGGCAGGCCATGGCCTGATCAGCTCAACCGGGGCCGGGTAGCGGAAGGGGGTGCCGTTGAACGCCAGCTTGGCGCGCTGGGCGCTGGGCCATTCGTCGCTGGTGTGCATGCCGCGGTCGATCATGTCGGTGAGCATCTGCTCGGGCAGGCCGCCGAAGTCTAGCCATCGGTGCCCCTGCCGCTGCCCCCACTTGATGATCTCCCAGCGGACCGCCGCCGGCACGCTCAGCTTGCCCGTCGCGCCGGAGCCGTCGAAGCCGCCCAGCCGGCCGCGGATCATCCCGCCGACCACGGTGACCAGGTCCGCCGAGACCGGCCGCCCGTCCACCTCGCCGACGAACACCGCCGCATGCCCGTGCGGGGCCAGCTCGCGGTACATCCGCCGCATGTACTCCAGCGGCGGCGGGGTGAACCCCTGCCGGGCGCCGGTGTAGGCCATCAGGTCGGCCAGCAGCGGAAGGTCCCGCTCGTCGCCGAGCCGTACGTGCACGCCCTTGGCCGCCCACCGGTTGGTCCAGGACTTGAGCCGCTTGGAGAAGCCGCCGCGGATCTCCTCCAGCGGCCGGGTCAGGTCGACCCGGTAGGAACCCAGCGGCGCGATGCCGGCGCGGGATGGCCGGAAGCCCCGGGCCAGCAGGCCGGTGGTCATTTCGGGCGCACCCTCCGGCGGCTGCACGAAGGTGGCCATCAGCGAACGGGCGACCCTGGTCAGCTGGTCGAGCAGGGCGGCGGTGACCGCCCCGGGGTCGGCGGTGTCGGGGCTGACCAGCGGTCCGTAGGGCAGGTAACCCAGCTCCACCAGCGGCATCAGGCGCCGGCGCAACAGCAGTGCTCCGCCGGCCAGTCGGCCGCCAGAGTAGGCGAGCAGGTACTCCGGGGTGTACCCGGCCAGGCCGCGGATCCGGCCCCATGCGCTGAGCTGGGTCACGTCGGTGCCGCCGACCTGGCTGACCAGCTCGTCCCATTCATTCAGCTGCTCGGCCGGCGGGTTGGTCAGCCGCAGCAGCGTCACGGTGGCGGCGCCGGCCGGCGCCTCAGTCTTCGTGTTCATGCTCTGGAACTGATCCTCCCGGCGCCACCTGTAAAACTTCGACATCGGTCACCCGAATTAGGCGTCGCTAACCCCAGCGGCATCGTTACGGCTCGGTCAACGCTCGGACAAGATTATTTCCCTTGATCGAACAATCCTCACACACCCCCCGGGGGAATGTTCCCGGGTTGCCGGGACCGCAACCGGTCTTTACCGTCATCACGTAATCACCGTCGGCTTTCAGAGGAGTTACAGTGGCGCCGAGCGACCAGGTCGAACCGGCCGAGCAGCCGGTCGTTGAGGAGACCCTCGTCGAGGAGGTCTCGATCGACGGCATGTGCGGTGTCTACTGAGGACGCCCTGAGCTCCCCCGGCTTCGACCCGGGCCGGCCGTACCGGTGCAGCCCGAGCGTGTCGCTGCGGCCGGAGCCGTTCGGCGCGCTGGTATATCACTTCGGCACCCGAAAGCTCTCCTTTCTGAAGACTCCTGAGCTGTTCGCGGTGGTCAGCGGTCTGGAGCGGCAGCCGGACGTGCACGCGGCGCTCGCCTCGGCCGGGGTTCCGGATTCGCTGCGTCCCGCGTATCTGCGCGCGCTCGCCGGACTGGCCGAGGCGGGCACCATCGAACCCCGTTTGGGCGTGTCTGATGGATCTATGCCGAGCGAGCGGTGATCCAGATGGTGCGTCGCAAGGCGGAGGAGGAGCTCATAGCGGAGCTATGCGCGACGACGACTACGCCGCGAGGCGCCATCTGGGCGCCGCACAGCCGGCTGGATGATCCATCAGACACGCCTTAGGGAGGCTCTCCCCCGATGAAGCTGACCGAGCACTTCCAGTACGGCCTGAACTCGCCGATCTGCCTCACCTGGGAGCTCACCTACGCCTGCAACCTGGCGTGCGTGCACTGCCTGTCCTCGTCCGGCCGGCGCGACCCCCGGGAGCTGTCCACCGCCGAATGCAAGTCGGTCATCGACGAGCTGCAGAAGATGCAGGTCTTCTACGTCAACATCGGTGGCGGCGAACCGACCGTGCGGTCCGACTTCTGGGAGCTGCTGGACTACGCCATCGGGCACGACGTCGGGGTGAAGTTCTCCACCAACGGGATCAAGCTCACCGAGGATCGGGCCCGGCAGCTGGCCGCGACCGACTACGTCGACGTGCAGATCTCCCTGGACGGGGCCACAGCCTCGGTGAACGATGCGGTGCGCGGCCCCGGTTCGTACGACACCGCTCTTCGCGCCCTGTCGAACCTGGCCTCGGCGGGCTTCCTCGAGCCGAAGATCAGCGTGGTCATGACCAGGCAGAACGTCGACCAGCTGGACGAGTTCAAGGCGATCGCGGACAAGTTCGGCGCGCAGCTGCGGATCACCCGGTTGCGCCCTTCCGGGCGGGGCGCGGACGTGTGGGATTCGCTGCATCCGACCGCTGACCAGCAGCGGCAGTTGTACGACTGGCTGGTGGCGCGCGGTGACGGGGTGTTGACCGGGGACTCGTTCTTCCATCTGTCGGCCTACGGCTCGCCACTGCCCGGGTTGAACCTGTGCGGCGCGGGCCGGGTGGTGTGCCTGATCGACCCGGTCGGCGACGTGTACGCCTGCCCGTTCGCCATCCACGAGAACTTCCTGGCCGGGAACGTCCGCTCGCCCGGTGGTTTCGCCGAGGTGTGGCGGTCGTCCTCGCTGTTCGAGGAGTTGCGGCAGCCGCAGACCGGCGGCGCCTGTCAGTCGTGCGGTCACTACGACGCCTGCCAGGGCGGGTGCATGGCGGCCAAGTTCTTCACCGGTCTGCCGTTGGACGGCCCCGACCCGGAGTGCGTGCGCGGCTTCGGCGAGCAGGCGCTGGCCGCCCGCTCGGACCTGACGGTGATCCCGAAGTCCGACGTGGACCACTCGCGGGGCTCGAGCCGCCGCCCGGTCCCGGTCACGTTGGCCGCGCCACCCCCGCGCGCCTGCGACTCCAGCCCCCTAGGCCGTGTTTAAGAAGTCCCGGTCGATGGGCTTCGTGATCCAGGTGGTTTCCGGCAAGGCGGAGGCATGGCCTCGTACCGGGGTACGTGGCCGTGCCGACAACGCGGCCGGGACCGCCTGGGCGCGAAGACCGCGATCGAGGGCTTTTTAAACACGGCCTAGCCCCCGCCACCCCCTGACCCAGCCACCCCCCAACCCTGATTCAGTGCCTTTGGCAGCGTGATTCAGTGGGTTGAGCAGGGTGATTCAGTCACATTGGACTGCGGGGACCCGCGACATGGGACGCCGCAATCCGCCACATGGGGTGCGTCGATCCGCGACATGGGGTGCGTCGACCCGCGACATGGAGCGCTGTAATCCGCGACATGGGGTGCTGAAGGTGTCGACTCGGGGTGCTGAGAACGTCGACTCGCGGTGGGTGGTGGCGGGGGCGGTGCCGGTGGGGCCGTGTGTTGCGGGCTCGCGGGTGATGTTCGGGCCGATCGAGACGAATCTGGGGCGGGGGCGGGGGTTTACCGCCGAGCATGTCGGGTTCTATGCGGCGCGGGGCGGGGCTGGTGTGATCGTTACCGAGGTTGCCTCGGTGCATCCTTCGGACTGGCCGTACGAGTCGGCTCCGCTGGCCACCGAGTGCGCGCCGGGTTGGGCCGAGATCGTGCGCGCCTGCCGGTCGGGTGGCGCGTTGGTGTTGGCCGGGCTGGGGCACGCCGGCGGGCAGGGCACCTCGGCGCATCACGAGCGGGAGCTGTGGGCGCCCTCGCCGGTGCCCGACCCGCGCAGCCGGGAGGTCCCGGCCGAGATGTCGGTGGCGCAGATCGACGAGGTGGTGGCCGGGTTCGCGGCAGGGGCCGAGCTCGCCGTGGCGGCCGGGTGCGCCGGGGTGGAGGTGGACGCCGGCGAGTTCGCGCTGCTCCGCCAGTTCGCCTCCGGGCTCACCAACCGGCGGGCGGACGGCTACGGCGCCGACCGGACGCGGCTGCTGCGCGAGGTCGTGGCGGCGGTGCGCGCGGCGGTCGGTTCGGAGCGGGTGGTCGGGTTGCGGCTGTCCTGCGATGAGCTGGTCGGGGCGCCGGGGATCACGCCGGATGTGGCCGTGCGGGAGCTGGTGCCGGCGGTGGCGGCCTGGCTGGACTACCTGGTTCCGGTGCGCGGGGGCGGGTTGGCGGCCACGCCCGCTCGCCCGGACGCGCACACCCGCCCGGGGTTCAATCGGGCGCTGTGTGACCGGTTGCGAGGGGTGGCGCCGGCGCTGGTGCTGCAGGGCAGCGTGGTGGACGTGGCGATGGCCGAGGCTTCTGCGCGGGCCGGTGTCGCGCTGGTCGAGATGACCCGGGCGCAGCTGGCCGAGCCGGACCTGGTCGCGCTGTTGCGGGCGGGTACGCCGGAGCGGATCAGGCCCTGCTTGCTGACCAACCAGTACAGCGCGGTGCGCGATCCGGCGAACGTGGTCATCTCCGACGAGGGCGAGCCCCGCACCGGCCACGAAACCACCGATCCCCTGGTTCCCCGCGGCCCGTTCAGCGGCGTGGGCGAGGTGCGCGGCGTGGCTGGGCGGGTGTTGGTGGTCGGGGGTGGGCCGGCGGGGTGTGAGGCGGCGCGGGTGGCGGCGGCGCTGGGGTTGCGGGTGCGGTTGGTGGAGCGTGCGGCCGAGCTGGGGGGCGCGATGCGGCTGGCGGCACGGTTGCCCGGGTTGGAGCGGTACGAGCTGCTCGTCGAATGGTGGCGCCGCGAGCTGAACCGGCTGGGGGTGGAGGTCCGGCTCGGGTGCGAGGCGGACCTCGGTGAGTTGCTCGCCGCCGAGCGGGCCGGGGTGGCCGTGCTGGTGGCCACCGGCTCGGTGCCTCGGGAGGGCGTCGAGCCGGCTTGGGAGTTCCTGGCCGGTGAACGCCTTCGTGCCCAAGGCGCGGTCACGCTGTACGACCCGGTGGGCGGTGCCCTGGCGATCGGCCTGGCCGAGTTGCTCGCCGGTGCCGGGCGCGCGGTGACCTTGGTAACACCGGATGCCGTGGTCGGCGCCCGGCTGCCGCCCGGCTCGCTGGTCGCGGCGAACACCCGGCTGGCCCGGGCCGGGGTCACCCGGGTCACCGACTGGCGCGGCCCGCCGCCTGGCGGAGCGATCGACTGCGGTCACCGTTTGTCGGACGACACGTTTCCCCGAGGTCACCCGCGCGCCGGCGACGCCGTTGCGCCCCGCAACGTCCACCAGGCCGTCCTGGAGGGACGCCGGTTCGCGCTCTCACTGGTCGGCCGCCCGTGACCTGGCCGCTCGGGCTGCGCTCGCCGGTGGTGTTCACCGCGCACCTGACCAACTTCGCCGAGCACGGGCTGCCCACCGAACGGCATGCGGCGTACTACGCGGCGCGGGCGGCCGGCGGGGTCGGGATGATCATCACCGAGGAGCACTGCGTGCACCCCTCGGACCGGGCCTACCAGAAGGTGATCCAGGGGTACCGGCCGGACGCGCTGCCCGGTTACCGGACGATTGTGCACAGCGTGCATGCGCACGGTATACCGATTCTGGCGCAGTTGAACCACCACGGCGGGCAGGGGCACGGCCGGTACTCGCGGCGCGCCGTGTGGGCGCCCAGCGCGGTGCCGGACCCGTTGCACCGGGAGGTTCCGGTGGCGATCGACGCCGACCGGATCGGCGAGCTGGTGGCGTCGTACGCCGAGGTGGCGGCCCGGTGCCGGGCCGGCGGGTTCGACGGGGTGGAGATCCAGGCCAGCCAGTCGTCCATCGTCCGGCAGTTCCTCTCCCCGGCGGCGAACCGGCGCACCGACGCCCACGGCGGCGACCTGCCGGGCCGCGCCCGGTTCCTGCTGGAAGTGGTTGCGGGGGTGCGCGCGGCGCTCGGGCCGGAGGCCCTGCTCGGCGTGCGGCTCGGCCCGGACGCACTCTCGGACGAGGCCCTGGCCGAGACGGTCGAGGTGGCCCGGTTACTCGCGGACACCGGCGCGGTCAGCTACCTGAACAGCACCGTCGGCGTGGCCGGCGTGACCCAGGAGCTGATCACCCCGCCGATGGGCGTGCCGGCGGGTTACGCGCTGCCGGTGGCTCGCGCGTTGCGCGCGGCGGTGGACCTGCCGGTGCTCGGGGTCGGCCGGTTCACCGAGTTTGCCCAGGTGGAACGGGTGCTGGTGGATGGGGACTGCGACCTGGTCGGAGTGGTGCGCGGTCTGCTGGCCGACCCGGGTTTCGCCGGTGGCGGGGCGACTCGTTGTGTTGGCGCGAACTCCGGCTGCGTGGGCCGGGTCGGGCTCAACCGGCCGATCGGCTGCCTGGTCAACCCCCGGATCGCCGACGTGCGACCGCCGGGCGACCCGGCGTCGGTCCGGGTTTCGGGTGGCATCGAGCTGGGCCGGTTGCCGGGTGGTGTGGAGCCGGGGCGGGCGCTGGGTGGCGGTGAGCCGGGCCAGGTGTCCGGGCTTGCCGAACCCGGGCGGACCGTCTTGGCCCGGGAGCCGAAGCGGGTGTTGGTGATCGGCGGCGGTCCGGGTGGGTTGCGGGCGGCGGTAGCCGCGGCCGAGCTCGGCCATTCCGTCACGCTGTGTGAGCGTTCCCCAGAACTCGGCGGCCAGCTCGCGGTGGCCGCGCTGGCTCCCGGGCGAGCCGAACTGGGGCGGGTCACCCACGACCTGGCCAGCCGCGCCCGTGCGCTCGGAGTGACCCTGCGCGCCTCCACCGAGGCGACTCCGGAACTCGTCGACGCGCACCGGGCGGACGTGGTCGTGCTGGCCACCGGCGCCCGTCCGGAACCGCCGCCGTGGGCCATCGGCGAGCGGGTCGCCGCCGTTTCCGACGTGCTCACCGGGGATATCCACCCAAGTGGCCGGGTGCTGGTGTACGACGAGCTGGGCGGTCCGGCGGCCACCGGGGTGGCCGAGCTGCTGGCGTCCCGGGGAAACCCGGTGGAGATCGTCACGCCGATGTTGGCGGTGGCCCCCGACCTTGGGCTCACGCTCGAGCGGGAGCCGTTCCTGGCCCGGGCGGCGGCGTTGGGCATCCGGTTCGGCGTCGAGCGGCTGGTCGAGTCGATGTCGGACGGAACGGTCACGCTGCGTCATCACCTGCTCGACGTGCGGGAGCGGCGGGAGTGCGATTGGCTGGTCTACGCCACGCCGCCGAGGCCGGACGACCGGCTGTGGTCGGGGCTGTCCGGCGGCGGGCTACGGGTGCACCGGGTCGGAGATTGCCTGGCCCCCAGGGACGCCCGCGCGGCGATTCGGGACGGTGATCGGGTGGGGAGGGCGCTGTGACGCTGGGCGGTCTGACCTGGCCGGACCTGGATCCGCCGGCCGAACGTACGCTGCTCGTTCCGGTCGGCTCGACGGAGCAGCACGGGCCGCACCTACCGCTGGACACCGACACCCGGGTGGCCGAGGCGGTGGCGCACGGTGTGGCCGCACGGATGAACGCGCTGGTGGCGCCGGCGGTGGCGTTCGGCGCTTCCGGGGAGCACGAGGCGTTCCCCGGCACGGTGTCCGTCGGCACGCAGGCGCTGCGCGCGGTACTGGTGGAACTGGGCCGTTCCGCCGGGCGGTGGGCGCCGCGGCTGGTGTTCGTGAACGGGCACGGCGGGAACGTGGAAGCGCTGCGCGGTGCGGTCGGGCTGCTCCGGGCGGAGGGGCGGGACGCGCGCTGGTGGGGTTGCGCGCTGCCCCGCGACGCCGGCTTCGTCCAGGACGGGCACGCCGGCCGCACCGAGACGTCGTTGCTCCTGGCGATCGCCCCTGAACTGGTGAAACTGGACAGCGCGGCGCCGGGCAACACCGTCCCTCTGGCCGAGTTGCTGCCCGCCATGCGCGCGCACGGGGTCCGCGCGGTCAGCGAGAACGGCGTGCTCGGCGACCCGACCGGCGCGAGTGCCTCCGAAGGCCGGGCCATGCTCGCCGCCCTGACCGACGCCTGCACTGCCACCCTCCACCGGTCTCCCTAGCCGGAGGGAGCCCTGTGTGGAGCGTAGGTTGACGCTTACGTAGGTGGACGCCTACGATTGGTCGAGTGCAGGCGGTGTTGGAGGCAGTGGTGGAGCCGCGTCGGCGGGAGATTCTGCGCCTGGTGAGGGTGCGGGAGGCGACCGCGGGGGCGATCGCCGCGCATTTCCCCGACGTGTCCCGGCCGACCGTGTCGCAACACCTGCGGGTGCTGCGCGACGCCGGGCTGTTGCACGAGCGGCGGGACGGCACCCGCCGGCTCTATCGCGTCCGAACCGAGGGGTTCACCGAGGCGCGCGCGTTCTTCGACGAGTTCTGGGACAGCCGGCTGCGGGCACTGAAGGCCGAGGCCGAGCGCGAACAACGGAGGCAGGATGCCAACCGAGAGCAGCGTGAGCGGAACGAGCATGGGCACCGAGACTGACGCCATCGTGCGGGAGATAGACATCGAAGCGTCCGCCGAGACGGTCTTCGAGTTCTTCGTCGACCCGGAGAAGATCACCCGGTGGCTGGCGGTCGAGGCCGACCTGGACCCGCGCCCCGGCGGCGTCTGTCACCAGGTGCACGAGGCCGCGACCGACTCTCACTTCCACATGCAGGGCCAGTTCCTCGAGGTCGACCCGCCGAAGCGCGTGGTGTTCAGCTGGGGGTTCACCGAGCCGGAGGTCGGTGTGCCGCCCGGCGCGAGCACCGTCGAGGTGACGCTCACGCCCACCGGTTCCGGTACCCGGGTGATGCTGGTGCACCGGGGCCTGCCGCCGGCCGCCGTCGGCGACCACTCCGGCGGCTGGACGACCATGCTGGACCGGCTGCGCCAGGCGGTGACTCCGTGACCGATACCGAAGGTTCGCTTGCGGAACCGAGCATCAATACCGACTGGATGCACCAGCTGAAGAGCATCACCCTGCACGTGGAGGGTGACCCGCCGCCGATGTGGCCGGACGGGGCGAGCGAGGAGTACCGGGCCGCGCGGCGCAAGCTGGCCGAGGCCGAGATGGCGCTGCGCGACCAGGTGGAGGCGGTCGCCGCGCTGCGCCGCGCGCTGCCCGCCGGGGCGGTGCTGCCGGACTTCGTGCTCACCGGTGACGGGTCGGTGCGCCTTTCCGAGCTGTTCGGCGAGCATCGTGAGCTCGTGGTCTACCACCTGATGTTCCACCCGGACGACGCCGAACCCTGCCCGATGTGCTCCATGTGGGTGGACGGCTTCCACGGCGTGGCCAAGCACCTCACGCAGCGCGCGGCCGTTGCGGTGATCGCCAAGGCGCCGATCGACAAGCTGCGCGAGTACGGCGAGCGGCGCGGTTGGCAGGGCATCCGGCTGGTGTCCGCGCACGACTCGGACCTGCCGCGCGTGCTCGGGGTGGAGGGGTCGCGGGGCGGGCAGTTCCCGGCGGTCAGCGTGTTCGCCCGGGACGACGACGAGGGTATACGACATGTATACACACAGTCGGCCGACTTCGGCGACGGCAGCGGACGCGGGATCGACCTGCTCTCCCCGGTGTGGCAGGTGTGGGACCTGCTGCCGAGGGGCCGCGAGGACTGGCACCCGCACAACAGCTACGCGGTGAGTCCGTCGCGCGCCTGACCGGGCGCGCGACCTGAGCGTGCGGCGGGTCAGCTCCGGACCTGCAGCAGCGGGATGTGCTGCTCGGCGGCGGTGAGCGAGCCGTGCTGGCCGGTCAGTGCGCTGATCAGCGGTTCGCCGTTGGTGCGGGTGACGGCGGTGGTGCCGCGCATGGCCACCACCACGTCACCGATGCGCGGGCGCATTGCGTCGGTGACCTCGCCGAACCAGCCGTCCGCGATGGCCTCCTCGCGGGTGCGCACCCAGGCGCGCTCGCCGAGGAGGCCGGTCCAGGTGGCGAGCACGTCGCCGGCGGCCCCCGGCTCGGCGTACACGTGCCGGGACCGGGGGTCGCCGCCGAGCATCCGCACGCCGTGCTGGAGTTCCGGCGTGGTGTCGGCGTCGATCTTGTCGGTGGGTGGCACGTGCACCATGCCGTGGTCGGCGGTGATCGCCAGCAGGCCGTCCGGCGGCAGCGCCTCGGCGACCAGTGCGGCCACCCGGTCGATGATCCGCAGCTCCAGCCGCCAGGCCAGTGAGCCCGGTCCGTACAGGTGGCCGAGCGCGTCCAGGTTGGCGTGGTAGCCGTAGCAGAACACCGGCGGTGGCGCGCTCAGCGCGGTGATCAGCTCGGCGGCCAGGTCGCCGAGCGCGTACACCCCTCGGTAGTCCGCGCCGCGCAATGTCGCCCTGGTCAGACCGCTGCCGGCGAACATCGCGGCGGACGCCACCCGCACGTCCACCCCCTGCTGGCGCGCCCGGCCCAGCGCGGTTTCCAGTGGTTGGACCTCTTCCGGGGGTAGGGACTTGCGCTGGTCGGCGGGCTTGCCGTCCACCTCGGTGGTCCACTTCAGCGAGTCCAGCAGTGGACCGTGCTCGACCGCGAAGCTGACCCCGAGGATCCCGTGCGCGCCCGGCGGAGCCCCGGTGCCCAGCGAGGCCAGGCTGACCGGCGTGCTCGACGGGAACCCCGCCGTCAGTGCGCCCGCGCCGGGCAGCGAGGAGAGGAACGGGGCGTCGGCGGCGTGCGCGGCGAGCAGCTCGGTGCCCAGCCCGTCCACCAGCAGCAGGCACACCCGGCCGGCGGGCTCGATGCCCAGCGGGTTCGCCTCGCCGCGCAGCGCGCCGATCAGCGAGGGAGTCACCTCCGCGAGCGAGCGCGACCCGTAGGCGGGCAGGACCGGAGCCGTGTCGACCATGCCCCCAGCCTGGCACGACCCGCGCGCCGGCGCCCCCGGGTCTGGTCGGCGCCGTGTGTTTGGTCGGGCTGGCGTTGTGTGTTTGGCCGGGCTGGGGTGGTCGTGTCCTGCGTCGGGTTGTGTGGCCGCGCCCGGGGGTGGGTGGCGTGGCACGATCGGCCGGTGAACAGGGTGGCGGTGGTGACCGGTGCGGCGCGCGGGATCGGCGCGGCCGTGGTGCGACGGCTGGCCGGCGACGGCTGGCGGGTGGTCGCCGTGGACGCTTGCGCCGACGACCCCGCCGTGGATTACCCGCTGGCCACCCCGGCCGACCTCGACGATGTGGCGCGGGCCGGCGAGGTTCTGCCCGTTGTCGCGGACGTGCGCGACCAGGCGGCGATCTGTGACGCGGTGCGTAAGGCGGTCGACCAGTTCGGCGGGTTGGACGCGGCGGTCGCGGCGGCGGCGGTCATGACCGGCGGGCGGCCGCTCTGGGAGACCTCCGACGAGCAGTGGGACGTGCTCAACTCCGTCGGCCTTCGCGGCGTGTTGCACCTGGCCAGGGCGGCGGTGCCGGCGCTGTTGGAACGGCCGGCGCCGCGCAGCGGACGGTTCGTCGCGCTCGCCTCGGCCGCCGCACACCACGGGCTGTATCACCTGGCGCCGTACTGCGCGGTCAAGCACGGCGTGCTCGGGCTGGTCCGCGGGCTGGCGGCGGACCTGCGCGGCACCGGGGTGACCGCGACGGCGGTGTCTCCGGGTTCCACCGACACCGCGATGCTGGCCGCCACCGCCGCGCTGTACGACCTGGAATCGCCCGAGCGTTTCGGCGCCCAGCAACTGGTCGACCGCTTGCTCCAACCGGACGAGATCGCCGCGGCGGTCAGCTGGCTCTGCGGCCCCGAGTCCGGCGCCCTGACCGGCTCCGCCCTGATGGCCGACGGCGGGTTCGTAGGTTGAGCCCGGCCCGCACACACCTTTTGGCGCCGGCACACGCTCTGAAGCTCATGGGCCAGCGCCGAAACGCGTGTGTGAGCCGGTGATGGACGTGGCGGGGCGGTTGCCGGACGGGTTTCGGGTGCGGTTGGACCGGCGGGTTCGGTGGGTGAGTCGGCGCGCGTTGTTGGGTGGGTCGCCGTTGCGGCTGTTGCGGTTGGCGCCGGTGGCGCGGGGGTTGCTCGGTGCGGACGGCGCGCTGACCGTCACCGATGCGACGTCCGCCGCGTTGGCCCGCCGGCTGCTGGACGCCGGCGTGGCCCACCCGGCCGGTCTCGCCCCGGCACCGGCGGACCCGAACCCGGCGGACCCGAACCCGGCGGACCCGGACCCGGCGGACCCGAACCCGGCGGACCTGGACCGGACAGACTCGGACCCGGCGGAACCTGACCCGGCGGAACCGGACCCGGCGGACCTGGACCGGACGGACCCGAACCCGATGGACTCGAATCCGGCGGAACCCGATTCGGCGGAACCGGACCGGACGTCCCGGGACCCGGCGGACCCGGACCGGACGGACCTGAATCCCCGACTCGCCGTGCGCGAATCCGCGACTCGCCGTGCGCGAATCCGCGACTCACCGTGCACGAATCCGCGACTCGCCGTGCCTGAATCCGCGACTCACCGTGCGCGGATCCCCGACTCGCCGGGGGTGGGGGCGGTGACGGTGGTGGTGCCGGTGCGGGACCGGGGGGAGGGGGTGCGCCGGTTGGTTGCGGCGGTGCGGGCGACGGCGGCGGGGGTGGCCGAGGTGATTGTCGTGGATGACGGGTCGGTGGTGCCGGTTGTGGAGGCGGGCGCCCGGGTGATCCGGCACGGCACCTCGCTCGGGCCGGCGGCGGCGCGGAATACCGGGCTGGCCGCCGCGCGCACCGAGTTCGTGGCGTTCCTGGACTCGGACGTGACGCCCGAGCCCGGCTGGTTGGCGCCGCTGCTCGAGCTGTTCGCCGACCCTTCGGTGGCGCTCGCGGCGCCGCGCATCGTCGCGGGCCCCGACACCCGATACGGCTGGCTGGCGCGGTACGAGCAGACCCGGTCGGCGCTGGACCTGGGGCCGGAGCCGGGGCCGATCGTGCCGCTTTCCCGGATCGCCTACGTGCCCAGCGCGGCGATGGTGGTGCGCCGCCGGGCCCTCCACGACCGCGGGTTCGATCCCGAGCTCAGAGTGGCCGAGGACGTGGACCTGGTGCTGCGGTTGCACTCGGCCGGTTGGCGGATGCGCTACCAGCCGGCGGCCCGGGTGGCGCACCGGCATCGGGTCGCCCTCAAAGCGTGGTGGACCCGCAAGGCGTTCTACGGCACCGGCGCCGCCGCGCTGGCCATCCGCCACCCGGGTTCGGTGCCGCCGGCCGTGCTGGCGCCGTGGGCGGCCGGGGCGGCGGCGCTGCTGATCGCCCGCCAGGACCGGTACGGCGCGCTCGGCGCGGCCGCGCTCACCGGGCTGGCCGCGACGAAGCTGCGCCGCACGGCCGAGGGCACCGACCGCCCGAACCTGCTCACCGCGTACCTGGTCGCGCGGGGCGTGGCCGGTGCGGCCGGCCAGGTGGCCGGGCTGCTCAACCGGCACTGGTGGCCGCTGACCGTGCTGGGATGCCTGGCCTCGAAACGGATCAGGCGCGCCGCACTGCTCGCCGCCCTCGCGGAGGGCGCGGTGGACTGGTACCGGCACCGGGGCGCGCTGGACCCGGTGCGCTACCTGCTCGCGCATCGCGCCGACGACCTGGGTTACGGGGCGGGGCTGTGGTGGGGCGCGTGGCGGCGCCGCACGGCGGCGCCGCTGCTGCCGGTGGTCACCGGGCCGGCCCGGAAATCAGGTCATCGCGACCAGCATGAGCGCGGTGCACAGGGCCATCGCCGCCTCGGTGAGCACCCCCGGCCGGGTGATGGCCAGTGACCGCGTGACCGGCTCCCGCCTGGTCATCCCGAGCACCGCGGTGAACAGGAAGTACGCGGCCAGTGACCAGCACAGCACGTGCAGCGCGGTGTCCAGCGGGCCGGCCGGCCCGGTGCCGGGCAGCGCGGCGGCCAGTTCGGCGGAGTAACCGTGGTGATGCCCGGAGCCCGCGCTGGCCAGCAGCAACGCCGAGGGTTCGGCCGGAGCCGGGTGAGCCGGCAAAAGGCACATGACGATCATTGCCACCCCGCCGACCACGTGCGGGACCGGTCCGCCGCCGCAGCGCTCGCGGGCCGCCCGGTGCACCAGGGGCCACAGCGCGAGCAGCCCGAACCCGGCCGCCCACCACGGCCCGCTGGGCAGCACGGACACCGCCATCCAGGCCATGCCGAGGGCCATCAGGGTGCCCGGGGCGTCCCGGTGCGCCGCGCGGTACGCCCCGACGACGGCGAGCGCCCCGGCCAGTGCCACGCCCAACCAGCCCGCTACCAAAACCAGCCCCCTCACCGTCCACCTCGACGTTATGTGTCCGACCGTCCGGCATGTTGGTCCGAACGGGTGGAAATGCCCGGTCTCAACCAGCTCTCACAGACCGCGTCAGCGGCATGAGAAAGCGGTTTCCGCCGCGGCTGCGGAGGCACCGGCGTGTCGCGTCAGGAATCCGCGTGCTACCTGTGTTGTTACTGGTTATCGGGCCTTTCCCCGATCTTGCGAGGCCCGATCAACCGGAGTTCCATGTGTTGGCTGCCACAAGTATGTGCGCGGCGAGTCAGTAAGTAGGGAGTAGAAACTCATGGCACAGGTACGGGTCACCGTCGACGGTGTCGAGTACGCCGACGATGTCGAGCCGCGCATGCTGCTTGTCCAGTACTTGCGTGAACGCCTCGGAAAGACCGGCACGGTGGTCGGTTGCGACACCAGCAACTGCGGCGCCTGCACGGTCCATCTCAACGGCCAGAGTGTGAAGTCCTGCTCGGTGCTCGCGGTCCAGGCCGACGGCAGCGAGGTCACCACCATCGAGGGCCTGGCCCGGGACGGCCAGCTGCACCCGATGCAGCAGGCCTTCAACGACAACCACGCGCTGCAGTGCGGCTACTGCACCCCGGGCATGATCATGCAGTCGATCGACCTGCTCGGCGACAACCCCGACCCGAGCGAGGAGGAGGTGCGCCACGGCCTGGAGGGCAACCTCTGCCGGTGCACCGGTTACCAGAACATCGTGCGAGCCGTCCGTGACGCGGCGCAGAAGATGAAGCCGGGCGCGCAGGCCACCCCGGACAGCGCCCCGGCCTCGGTGGCGGGGGGCTAGCGAAACCATGACGACGACGGCCGAACCCACCACAGAAGTTGGGCGCGCGCGCACCCGCAAGGAGGACGCGCGGCTGATCACCGGTCGCACCCGCTGGACCGACAACCTCACGCTGAACGGGATGCTGCACATCTGCATGGTGCGCAGCCCGCTGGCCCACGCCCGGATCACCCGCATCGACACGGCCGCCGCGCGAAATACGCCCGGTGTACACGCTGTATACACCGGTGCCGACCTGGACGCGGAGCAGTCCGCGCTGCCCTGCGCCTGGCCGATCAACGCCGATGACGAGCCACCCCGGCACGTCTCCATCGCGGTGGACACCGTGCGGTTCGCCGGGGAGATCGTGGCCATCGTGGTCGCCCGGTCCAACGCGATCGCCCGCGACGCCGCCGAGGCGGTCGAGGTGGACTACGACCCGCTCGCCCCGGTGCTGGACATGGAGGACGCGCTACAGGCCGACGCGACCCTGGTCCACCCCCAGCACGGCAGCAACAAGTGGGTGACCTTCCCGTTCGACTCGGTGGCCGCCGGGGCGACGTCCGGCCCCACCGCCGAGGAGGCCATCGCGGCCGCCGAGGCCGACGCCGACTCGGTCGTCGTCACGCGGAAGTGGCGCCAGCAGCGGCTGATCCCGGCGTTCATGGAGCCGCGTTCGGTGGTGGTCGACCCGACCGCCGAACAGCTCACCATGTGGTCCTCCACCCAGGTGCCGCACGTGTTGCGCACCATGCTGGGGCTCACCCTGGGTCTGCCGGAGCACAAGCTGCGGGTGATCGCGCCCGACGTGGGCGGCGGGTTCGGCGGCAAGCTCCAGCTGACCCCGGAGGAGCTGCTGGTCACGCTGGTCGCCCGGCGCATGAACAAGCCGGTGAAGTGGACCGAGACCCGTTCGGAGTCGCTGCTCAGTGCCCACCACGGCCGGGACCAGATCCAGGAAATCACCGTGGCGGCGCGCAAGGACGGCACGCTGACCGCGTTGAAGATCGACATCACCGCGGACATGGGCGCCTACTTCGGGCTGTTCACGCCGGCCATCCCGGTGTTCGGCGCGTTCATCGGCCCGGCGATCTACAAGGTGCCGTCGTACCTGTTCAGCTGCACGGACGTGTTCACCAACAAAACGCCCACCGACGCCTACCGGGGCGCGGGGCGGCCCGAGGTCACGTTCGCCGTGGAACGGATCATGGACGAGCTGGCGGTCGAGCTGGGCCGGGACCCGCTGGAGCTGCGCGAGCAGAACTGGATCAAGAACACCGAGTTCCCGTACACCAACGCCGGCGGCCTGACCTACGACTCGGGCAACTACGAGGCGGCCACCGCCAAGGCGATGCAGCTGTTCGACTACGCCGGCCTGCGCCAGGAGCAGGAGCGCCGGCGGCGGGACAACGACCGGGTCCAGCTGGGCATCGGCGTCTCGGTGTTCACCGAGATGTGCGGGCTGGCCCCGTCGCGCCTGCTCGGCGCGCTGGGCGCCGGCGCGGGCGGCTGGGAGCACGCGGCGATCCGCATGCTGCCCACCGGCAAGGTCGAGGTGGTCACCGGCTCGTCCGCGCACGGCCAGGGGCACGAGACGGCGTGGAGCCAGATCGCCGCCGACCAGCTGGGCGTGCCGTTCGAGGACATCGAGGTGCTGCACGGGGACACCCAGGTGTCGCCGAAGGGCCTGGACACCTACGGCTCCCGTTCGCTGCCGGTGGGCGGCACGGCGGTGGTCAAGTGCGCCGAGAAGGTCGTGGAGAAGGCGAAGAAGGTGGCCGCGCACCTGTTGGAGGCCTCGGAGGAGGACCTGGAGTTCGCCACCGGCAAGTTCTCGGTGAAGGGCACCGACAAGGGCGTGTCCATCCAGGAGGTCGCGCTGGCCACCTTCACCTCGCACAACTTCCCGGAGGGCATGGAGCCGTCGCTGGACTCGGAGTACACCTTCGACCCGGAGAACTTCTCCTTCCCGCACGGCACCCACCTGGCCGCGATGGAGGTGGACACCGAGACCGGCAAGACCAAGCTGCGCCACTACGTGTGCGTGGACGACATCGGCAACGTGGTGAACCCGCTGATCGTGGACGGCCAGGTGCACGGCGGCCTGGCCCAGGGCATCGCGCAGGCGCTCTACGAGGAGGCCGCGTACGACGACCAGGGCACCCTGGTCACCGGCACCTTCGTGGACTACACCCTGCCGTCGGCGGCCGACCTGCCCAGCTTCACCACCGCCCGGACGGAAACCCCGGCCACGTCCAACCCGCTGGGCGTGAAGGGGGTCGGGGAGGCGGGCACCATCGCCTCCACCCCGGCCATCGTGAACGGTGTGATCGACGCGGTGCGGCACCTCGGCGTGCGGCAGATCGAGATGCCGTGCACCTCGCAGCGGGTATGGCGGGCCATCCAGGAGGCCCAGGGCCACGCCACCCAGGAAACCCCGATCGACGTGCATTCACCGGGCGGCGGACTTGGTTCCGTCGACCCCAACGAACCACAAGGAGAAGCTCAGTGATCCCGGCTCAGTTCGAGTACGTCCGGCCCGCTTCGGTGGACGAAGCGGTGCGGGCGCTTTCCGAGGGCTTGGCTAACGACGAGGAGGTGAAGGTGCTGGCCGGCGGGCAGAGCCTGCTGCCCGTGCTGCGCCTGCGCATGGCCGCGCCGACGCTGGTCGTTGACCTCGGCGGAATCGCCGAGCTGCGCGGCGTGCGGGAGGACGGCGACGAGATCGTGGTCGGCGCGATGACCACGCACCACGACGTGGCCACCGACGAGCTGTTGGCCGAGCACGTGGGCCTGCTGCCGGACGCGGCGACCACCGTGGCGGACCCGCAGGTGCGGCACCGGGGAACCCTCGGCGGCTCGCTCTCGCACGCCGACCCGGCCGGTGACCTGGGCGCGGCGGCGCTGGCGCTGGGCGCGTCCTTCGTCATCACCGGCCCGGACGGCCGGCGCACGGTGTCGGCCGAGGACTTCTTCCAGGGGCTGTTCGAGACCGCCCTGGGCGAGGACGAGATCCTCACCGAGATCCGGTTCCCGAAGTTCACCGGGTGGACGCACCACTACGAGAAGTTCAACCGCACGGCGCAGGCGTGGTCCATGGTGGCCGTCGCGGTGGCGCTGCGGGTGGAGGGCGGCTCGATCGCCGAGGCCAGGGTCGGGCTCACCAATATGGGTGCCACGCCGATCCGGGCGCACGCGGTGGAAGCGGCCCTGGTCGGCCAGCCGGCCAGCGAGGATGTGGTCCGGGCCGCCGCCGAGCACGCGACCGACGGCACGGCCGCGCCGAGTGACGCGGATGCCGCGGCGGACTACCGTGAGCACTTGGCAAGGGTGCTCACCGGCAGGGCCGTGCTGGCCGCGGCCGGCTGATCAACTAACTGATTGCGTGGGCGCCCGCCCCGGTCGCTGGTCGGCCGGGGCCGGGCGCCCACCGCATTTGAGGAGATTTCGAGAGCGATGGAGCTGGAGAACAATTTCACCGTCCCGGCCGGGATCGACGAGGCCTGGGCGGCGTTCAACGACCTGAGCCGCATCGTGCCGTGCTTTCCCGGGGCGACCCTGCAGGAGTTCGACGGTGACTCGTTCACCGGCACCGTCAAGGTGAAGCTCGGTCCGATCTCGCTGACCTACAAGGGCAAGGGCAACATCGTCTCCCGGGACGAGAAGGCCCACATCATGGTGATCGAGGCGTCCGGCCGCGATGCCCGGGGCAACGGCACCGCCAGCGCGACGGTCACCGGCACGCTGACCGCCGACGGGGCGGACAAGACCAGCGTCAAGATGGTCACCGACATGACCGTCACCGGGCGTCCGGCCCAGTTCGGCCGGGGGGTGATGGCCGACGTGTCCGACAAGATCATCGGCCAGTTCTCCGACTGCCTGGCCAACAAGCTGGGCGACAACGGCGGCCCGGCCGAGGAGGCCTCCCCGGCGGGGTCCTCCGGGCCCGGCGCGGCGAAGGCCGAGGGTTCCGGCTCGTCCGGGGCGAGCGCGGCGAAGTCCGAGTCGGCGACCGCCACGGTGACCGCCCCGTCCGCCGAGGCGATTACCCAGAACGGCGCCTCCCCCCGCCTGGCCACCGCGCCGGAGCCCACGCGCAGCGAGGTCGACGCCATCGACCTGCTGGACACCGCCGGCGCCCCGGTCCTCAAGCGCCTGGCCCCGGTCCTGCTGGGCCTGCTGGTGCTCTTCATCCTGATCCGCCGCGTCCGCAAGGCGCGCCGGGCGGACTGACCGATTCGTACCAGCGCGTCGGCCGGTGAGTCGGCTACGAAGGTTCCATGAAGACCGGACCAACCAACTCACTGGTCGACGTGCCCGGGTTGCGCGTCGGGCACGCCAGCCGTCAGACCGCCACCGCCGACGCGCCCGGGGCGCTCACCGGGGTGACCGTGGTGCTCGCCCCGCCGGACGGCGCGGTGGCCGGCGTGGACGTGCGCGGCGCGGCCCCGGGCACCCGGGAGACCGACCTGCTCGACCCCCGCCGGCTGGTGGAGCGCGCGCACGCGGTGGTCTTCACCGGTGGGAGCGCGTACGGCCTGGCCAGCGTGGACGGCGTGATGCAGGGCCTGGAAGCGGACGGCGTGGGGTTCCCGCTGGGGGAGCCCGGCTCCGGCCGGGTGGTGCCGATCGTGCCCGCCGCCGTGGTTTTCGACCTGGGCCGGGGTGGCGCGTTCGGCGAACGGCCGGACGCGGCGGCCGGCCTGGAGGCCTACCGGGCCGCGACCGACACCGCCCCTGCTCAGGGCGTGGTCGGCGCGGGGACCGGTGCGGTGGTCGGGCGGTTGAAGGGCGGCATCGGCACGGCCAGTGCGGTGCTGCCGGACGGCGCCACGGTGGGCGCGCTGGTGGTGCTGAACGCCGCCGGCTCGGCGGTGCACCCGGCGACCGGCGAACCCTACGGAGCCCGGTTCGGCCTTCCCGGCGAGTTCGACCACCTGGGACCGCTGCCCCCGTCGCGCTTGGCGCAGGCCCAGGCGGAGGGGCTGCTCGGAACCGCACTGGAAGGCCCGCTGCGGGCCACCACCCTGGCCCTGATCGGCACCGACCTCACACTCACCCAGGCGCAGTGCACCATGCTCGCCACCATGGGTGCGGACGGCCTGGCCCGGGCGGTGCGCCCGGTGCACACCATGGTCGACGGGGACAGCACCTTCGCGCTCTCGGTACCCCGCCGCCCGGCCCCGGAGCTGCCCGAGCTGCACGCCCTGCTGGCCGCCGCGGCCGACTGCGTCAGCCGGGCGATCGTGTACGCGCTGCTCGCCGCCGCGCCGGTCCGCACCCCGGCCGGGAACTGGCCGGCCTACCTGAACATTCAATGAACCGCTGGTGAACCTGCCCTCCTGGGTGGGCGCCCGGGGGATATGAAAGATCCGTGCTGGAAATCCTTTCCTCGGCGCTGGGGACGGTGCAGTCAACCGTCGAGTTCCTCGGTCCGGGGAACCTCGTGGTGGCCATCCTCGCCCTGATCGCCACCCCGTACGTGGATCGGCTGCTCATCCGGCGCAAGCGGGTCACCTTCCGGGTGCTGTACAACTCGAAGGTCGGCATCGGCCCCGAGCTGCTGCACCTGGACGGCGACCACACGCGCAAGGACGGGCAGGCGAAGCAGCTGGCCGAGCTGCTGGCCCGGATGAGCGTGGTGGTGGTGCGCATCCGCAACACCGGCAGCTACGACATCCACGCGGGGGACTTCGAGAAGCCGCTGGCCTTCACCTTCGGCGGCCGGGTGATCTGGAACGCGCGAATCTCCGACGCCAGCGATGACAAGTTGCGCAAGGACGTCCGGGAGGGCCTGGAGTTCTTCGCCGCCACCGCCGGCGCAAACCCCCGGGCCAACCCACCGTCCAGCGGAACGCTCCGGGCGATGCGCGACCTGTTGCCCAGCCGGACGACCAAGGGAGGGGCGCAGGCGCCCAGCTGGCAGGGCGTGCGGCTGGGTGAGCTCAATCTGGGCCGTCGACAGCGGTTCAAGCTGGTCGTGGTGCTGGTCGAGCCGCCGGGCCGCACCGGCGAGCTGACCAAGGGCTTTCGGTACGAGGGCAAGCTGAACGAGAACGGCCTGATCCGGGACGACAAGGTGGAGCGGCGGGTCACCCTGCCTCGGGTCACCGGGGTGGCGGCGGTGGCGTTGACCGGCCTGCTGCTGGCCGGCCTGGCGCTGGCGCCGACGGCGCGGCCGGCGGCCGGCGTGAACTGCGCGTCCGGGCAGCTGTCCGTGGTGGGCTCCAGCGTGTTCATGCCGACCTTGAGCACGCTGGCCGACCTCTACCGGCAGGGCTGTCCGGGAGCGGTGATCGACACCCGGCCCACCGGCAGTGTGGACGGCGTGCGGCAGCTGATCGCGTCGGAGCACCCGGAAGGGCTGGTCGCGCTGTCCGACGGAAAGCAGAACACCGGCGCCGCGCCGGTGCGGGCGGAGCAGCTGGGCATCGTGGTCTACCACGTGGTGGTGAACTCCTCGGCCGGCGTGGACGGGCTCACCAGCGCCCAGCTGCGCGGCATCTACGACGGCACCTACCGGGACTGGAGCCAGCTGCGCGGCGGCGCCCCGCTGCCCATCCGGATCGTCGGGCGGGGTCAGGAGTCCGGCACCCGCGAGCTGTTCGAGCAGCGGGTACTCCACGCCGCCGAACCCGGCCTGACCTCGAACGACTGCCTCACCAACGACCGCGACCAGCGCGCGCCGATCATCCGCTGCGAGCGCAACGCCAACCCCGAGGTGATCGACATGATCAGCAACACCCCCGGGGCGATCGGCTACTCGGACGCGCCGTCGGTGGCCGAGGCGCGCAAGAGCAGCGCACTGAACGCGCTCACCCTGGACAACAAGACCTTCGACACCAACAGCGTGATCGAGTCCGGCTACCAGTTCTGGACCGTCGAGTACCTCTACCTGCGCTCCCCCGACGGCCTGCCCGCCGCCCTCCTCGACTACCTACGCCACGACCCAACCGCCCGAATCCGCCTCACCGCCGCCGGCTACATCCCCTGCACCACCCCCGACAACGCCCCCCTGGACCTCTGCAACCACCGCTGATTCAGTCACTCCAGCACCGTGATTCAGTGGGTTCGGCACGGTGATTCAGTGGGTTCAGCACGGTGGTTCAGTGGGTTCAGCACGGTGGTTCAGTGGGTTCAGCACCGTGGTTCAGTCGGTTTGGCACGGTGGTTCAGTCGGTTTGGCACGGTGGTTCAGTCGGTTTGGCAGGGTGGTTCGGTCAGTTGGCCACGTTGACCGCGGCGCGCACGGTCGCCGGGTCGGCCAGCGCGTCCAGCATCGCGCGGGCCAGGTCGGCCCGGCTGATCGACCAGCCGCCGCGCAGCCGGGAGTTCACCGCCGACCGGTAGCTACCGGTGGCCGGCTTGTCCAGCAGCCGGGGCGGGCGGAGCACGGTCCAGGCCAGCCCCTCCGGTTGCGCCCGCAGCAGTTCCTCCAGCCGGGCCATGTCCCGGTAACCGCTGCCGAAGAACCGGTGCAGCACCCGGTCCACGAGCAGGCGCTCGAATGGGGAGCGTTCCGCCGCCGGTGCGACCGGCGCGGCGGTCAGCAGCACCAGCCGGGTGACCCCGGAGGCGCGCATGGCGTCCATAATGTGCCGCGCGCCGGTGGAGTAGACGCTGGTCTCGGCGTTCGTGGCGCGCGTGCCCAGGGCGGAGAGCACGGCGTCGGCGCCCTCGCAGGTGCCGGCCAGCGAGGCCGGGTCGAGCACGTCCCCGGCAAGCACGGTGAGCGTCGGCCCGCCGGCCTGCGCTCCCGGGACGGCGGCGGATCCGGCAAGGCTCGACGCCCCGGCCGAGAGGTCGGCCAGGGCAGCCGGGTCACGGGCCACGGCGGTGACCCGGTGGCCGTCGGCGAGGGCCAGCCGGAGCAGTTGGCGGCCGGTCGGCCCGGTGCCGCCGAACACGGTGAGCTTCATGGTCGGGCTCCTCTAAGATCGAGTGAGTAAATGCTCACCCACAGACGGTAGTGAGCATTTACTCACCGAGCAACGGATTAGGAGCGAGCGTGGACGAGGTGAGGTCGACCAGGGACCGCATCCTGGACGGCGCGGCGGCGGTGATGGCCGAGCGGGGCCTGGCGCACACCACGACCAAGCAGATCGCCCGCGCGGCCGGTTACTCCGAGGCCACGCTGTACAAGATCTTCGAGGACAAGGTCGACCTGTTCCTGTGCGTGCTCACCGAACGGCTGCCCAAGATCGACCTGCTCGCCGGCGAGCCGGCCGGCCGGGCGAGCGTGGCAGACACCCTGCGCACGGCGGGCGAGCAGGCCCTGGCCTTCTACCTGGCCTCGTTCCCGATTTCCGCGTCGATCTTCGCCGACGCCGCGTTGCTGGCCCGGCACCGGGACGGCGTGCTGGCCAGGGGCCGGGGGCCGGCCGGGGTGAACCACGCCGTCGCCGAATATTTGCGCGCAGAGCAGACCGCCGGCCGGCTGCCCGCCGGCCTCCGCCCGGACGCGGTGACGGCCGCACTGGTCGGCGCCTGCTTCCAGCGCGCCTTCCTGATCTCCTTCACCGGCGAGCCGGCCACCGAGGAGGAAAACACCACATTCATCGCGGACCTGGTCGCCACCCTGCTCCCGGACTGATCACCAGGGAACGGGCCGGCCGTCCCGGGTGAACGTGCCGGTGGGGCCGCCGTCCGGCAGATCCATCGCGTACCGGATGCTCGCCGCGCCATCCGAAACCGGGCGCCCGCCGGGGCCGCCCATGTCGGTGGCCGTCCAACCCGGGCAGACCGCGTTCACCAGGATCCCCTCCCGGCGCAGGTCACCGGCCATGGTCAGGGTCAACGCGTTCAGCGCGGCCTTGCTCACGTGGTAGGCCGGCAGCCCGCCGCCCATCGAGGCCAGCGAGCCGCCCTCACTGCTGACCATGACGATCCGCGCCGCCCGTCCCGCGCGGCGCAGCAGGGGCAACAACGCCAGCGTGGTCTGCCAGGCGCCGACCAGGTTGGTCTCCAGCGCCTCCCGGACCACGGTGAGGTCGGCGTTCGTGCTGGCCTGCCAGGTGTCGTAGTGGATCGCCGCGTTGTTCACCAGCACGTGCAGCCGGCCGAACTCGTCGTCAACCCGCCCGGCCAGCTCGGCCAGACCGGCCCGGTCGGTGACGTCCAGGCGCACCGGCAGCACCCGCCCGGCCGGTGCGCCGGTGTTCAGCTCGGCCGTGATCTCGGCCGCGACCCGCTCGCCGCCGGCCCGGTCACGGCTGCCCAGCAGCACGGTGTCCCCGTCGGCGGCGCACTGCCGGGCCAGCTCGCGACCCAGCCCCCGGTTCCCACCGGTGATCACTACGACCCGTTCGGTCATGTCCGCCAGCCTGCCCGACTCCCGGCCAGCCAGGGGACCGGCCTGCTGAAGTCACTGAATCACTGTGCTGAAGTCACTGAATCACGGGGTCGTGCTCGACTTAGCCGCCGGCGAAGGGGGGGAGGATGTCCAGGGTGGAGTTGGGCGGGATGGGGTGGGTGCGGCTGCGTACCGCGACCTCGTCCAGGAGCAGGCTGGAGGCGGTGAGCACCCGCTGCAGTGCCGCTCCGTGCCGGGCGCCGATCAGCGCCAGGACGTCGTCCACGGTTGCGCCCTCGGGGATGGCGACCGGCTCCGACTCGAGCCCGGCGGCGGCGCGCGCGCCGGCGAAGTAGCGGACCGTGATCACTCTCAGCCTCCGATTGCGCTCATCGGGCGGTCGGGCTGCAGGAAGCCGGGGTCGTCGATGCCGTGCCCGGCCGCCTTGGCCCACATGGTGCCGCGCCAGGTGTCGGCGATCTCCTCGTCCGACGCCCCGCCGCGCAGCAGCGCGCGCAGGTCCGTCTCGCCCCGGGCGAACAGGCAGGAGCGTAGCTGGCCGTCGGCGGTCAGCCGGGTGCGGTCGCAGGCGCCGCAGAACGGCCGGGTCACCGAGCCGATCACGCCCACCGTGCCCAGCACCGGCCCCAGGCCGACCACCGGGCCGCGCCCGGGCGCCCCGCTGGCGTGTCCGGGCGCCCCGCTGGACGGCCCGGCGTGCACCAACCAGCGCTCGGCCGGCGCGCCGCCGCGCTCGGCCGGGTCCGGGGTGAGGATGAACTCGCGGCGCAGCGAGGCCAGGATCTCCGACGCAGTGATCATCTCGCTGCGTTGCCAGCCGTGCTGCGCGTCCAGCGGCATCTGCTCGATGAACCGCAGCTGGTAGCCCTCCTCCAGGCAGTACCGCAGCAGCGCGGGGGCCTCGTCGTCGTTCACCCCGCGCAGCAGCACCGTGTTCACCTTGACCGGGTTCAGCCCGGCGGCCCGCGCGGCGGCCATTCCGTCCAGCACGTCGGAGAGCCGGGAGCGCCGGGTGATGGTGGCGAACCGGTCCGGGCGCAGGGTGTCCAGGGACACGTTCAGCCGGTTCACGCCGGCGGCCTTCAGCGCCTCGGCGCGGCGGGCCAGGCCGATGCCGTTGGTGGTCAGCGAGATCTCCGGGCGGGGGTCCAGCTCGGACACCTGGTGCAGCACCGACTCGAGGCCCTTGCGCAGCAGCGGTTCCCCGCCGGTGAACCGGACCTCGTTGATGCCCAGCTGACGCACCGCGATGCCGACCAGCCGCACGATCTCGTCGTCGGTGAGCAGCTCGTCCTTCGGCGTCCAGTCCAGGCCCTCGGCCGGCATGCAGTACGTACAGCGCAGGTTGCACCGGTCGGTCAGGGAAACCCGCAGGTCGGTGGCGACGCGGCCGAATCGGTCGATCAGCCTGGGGTCGTCCGGCCGTGCCGGGTCGTGCCGGGCGACGGACGCGGCGCGGAGCCCGGGCAGGCCTAGTTCGGTAACGGACACTCCTCGAGGGTAACCGTCCTCGGCGGTACGCACCGGATCAACTACAGGGGGCTGACCTGCCGAAATGTGGTGCATGAGCAGATGAGGCAGGAATTGGCGGAAGGTGCCGCGGACGCGGAACTCGGTGTGCTGGACGCACTGAATCAGGGTGCTGGACGCACTGAATCAGGTGGGGGAAACCGGGGGGTCGGGGGGATGGGGGGTGTGGGAGGGTAAGGGGGCTGGGGGTTGATCGGATGGACTCGTTGCGGGGTGAGGATCCGCCGCGGATAGGGCCGTTCCGGCTGGTGGGACGGTTGGGTGCGGGTGGGATGGGCCAGGTGTACCTGGGCCAACACGTGCGCGACCTGCGTTACGCGGCGGTCAAGGTGGTGCACGCGGGGTTCGGCGAGGACCAGCGGTTCCGGGCCCGGTTTGCCCAGGAGGTGCGGACCGCGCTGCGGGTGCGCGCGTCCTGGGCCGCGCAGGTGCTGGACGCCGACCCCGACGCCGCGCGCCCCTGGCTGGCCACCGAGTACGTGGCCGGGCCGTCCCTGGAGCGCGCGGTGGCCGACCACGGGCCGTTGCCCGAGCGGCCCCTCGGCGTGCTCGCCGCCCGGATGGCCACCGCGCTGGCCCAGCTGCACGAGTTCGGCGTGGTACACCGGGACGTGAAGCCGTCGAATGTGCTGCTCGGCGCGGACGGCCCGAAGCTGATCGACTTCGGCATCGCCCGCGCGGCCGAGGGCACCCGGCTGACCCAGACCGGCATGGTCGTCGGCACGCCGGCGTTCATGTCCCCGGAGCAGGCGGAAGGGCTGCGGGAGAGTTACCCGTCGGACGTGTTCTCGCTGGCCAGCGTGTTGGTGTTCGCGGCGAACGGGGTGGGGCCGTTCGGCCGCACGGCCAGCCCGGTGGCCATGCTGCTGCGGGTCTCCCGGGAGCCGGCCAACCTGGACGGGCTGCCCGGCTGGCTGCGCGCCGAGCTGGACCCGTGCCTGCGCAAGAACGCGGCCGAGCGGCCGACGGCCGGCGAGCTGGCCGACCGGATCGCCGCGCGCTCGGTGACCGAGAACATCCCGGTGCACACCGGCTGGCCGGGCGCCGGCCACCCGTCCGCGCCCAACCGCCCCGACCGGGCGCACCGGTATCCGGTGGCCGGCTCGGCCGAGTTCTTCCAGGCGGCGACCGCGCGGGAGCGGCCCCGGAGGCGGGGCTGGCTGCGCTGGGCGGTCGCGGTCGCCGTGGTCGTACCGGTGGTGATCGGCGCGGTGTACTTCCTGCCCGCGTCGGGCGCCGAGCGGCCCGGTAACCCGCCCGCCGCCCTGCCCGCCGTGCCGCCCGTCGCGGCGCCGGCGGTGCCGGTGATCCCACCGGCCGTCCTGGCCGCGCCGAGGTCGCTCCAGGTGCCGTGGCCGAACACCTACGCGGTGTACCCGATGCCCGCCGGCGGGCCGGTCCTGGTGTGCAGCGGGCGCACGTTGCGGGTGCTCGACCCGGCCAGCTTCGCCGAGCGCGACCAGCTCGAGTTCCCCGCCGAGGTGACGCAGCTGGCCCTGCCGCCGGAGCCCAACAAGATCTACGTGAAGACCGGCGACTCCGAGCTGACCCTGGTCGACCTGGTCACCAAGGCGCGCGACAAACCCATCCCGGTACCCGGGCCGATCGATGACCTGAGCCTTTCCGAGGACGGGAAACGGCTGGTCACGGTCACCAGCACCGGCACGCTGAACGTGTTGCGGATGGACACCGGCGAGGTGCGCTCGGTCCCGGTCGGCGCCACCCGGCCCACGTCGGGGTACACCTTCGACGTCGACGACCGGCACGCCTACGTGACCAGCTGGGACGTCAACCCCGGACTGGTCGGAGTGGACCTGGACGCCATGAAGGCCACGCCGATCGACATCCCGGTCGAGCAGGGAGACGCGAACGTGCCGCGCGCCCGTTCGCCGGTGCTCTCCCCGGACGGGCGCCGCGTGTACGCGCTGGCCGACCGCGCCGTCCTGGTGTTCGACACCGCCCAGAACGCGCTGGTCCGGCGGATCTCCTGGTCGGGCCCGTTCGGCTCGGGGCTGGCGGTGTCCCGGGACGGCCGGTTCCTGTTCACCGCCACCGACGCCGGCGACCTGGTGGCGCTGGACGCGTCCACCGGCACCCAGGTCAGCACCGGCCGCACCGCCAAGTCGCCCACCGGAATGTTCGTGACCAGGGACAACGCCCAGCTGTACGTGGGCGAGGGGGACCTGCTGGAGGTGTTCGACATCTCGGCGTTCCGCTGATCAGTCATGCAGCGGGGCCAGCGCGATGTGCGGGCGGCCGGTGAGCGGGTGGGGCGCGATATGCGCGCGCACCCGGAACACCCGCTCGATCAGCTCGGGGGCGAGGACTTCTTCCGGCGGGCCGGTGGTTACCACTGCGCCTTTGTCCAGGACGGTTACGCGGTCGGCGTGCGAGGCGGCGTGGTCCAGGTCGTGCATGGCGGCCAGCACGGTCACGTTCAGCCGTTTGACCAGGCGCAACAGCTCCAGCTGGGCGGCGGCGTCGAGGTGGTTGGTCGGCTCGTCGAGCACTACCAACGGGGCGCGCTGGGCCAACGCCCGGGCCAGCAGGACGCGTTGCCGTTCCCCGCCGGACAGCGTGCGGAACACCCGCCGCGCCGCCCACGCCATGCCGACCCGGTCCAGCGCCTCGGCCACCAGCCGCGGCTCCCCCTCCCGGCGCAGGACGCCCAGGTGCGGCGCGCGGCCCATGGCCACCATCTCGGTGGCGGTGAACTCCCCGCTGCCGGTGAAGTGCTGGGTCACCACCGCGCGGCGGCGCGCCGCCTCCCGTGCGGACAGCCGCCACACGTCGTCGTCGTTCAGCGAGACCACCCCGGCATCGGGGCGCAGCGCCCGGTAGACGGTGCGCAGCAGGGTGGTCTTGCCGGACCCGTTCGGCCCGACCAGCGCGAGCAGCTGCCCGGCGCCGACCGCCAGGTCCGCGCCGCGCAGGATCGGCGTCCCGTCCAGGGAAACCCGCACGCCGTCGATGTCCAGCCTCATGGGCGCTCCCGCCGCAGCAGCCAGAGGAAGAACGGCGAACCGAGCGCGGCGGTGAACACGGTGATCGGATACTCGTTGGGCCGGTCCACCATCCGGGTGGCCAGGTCCACCAGCACCAGCAACAACGCGCCGAGCAGCGCGGACACCGGCAGCAGCCGCCGGTGGTCCGCGCCGAACAGCATCCGCGCCGCGTGCGGCACCAACAGCCCGACGAAGCCGATAGCGCCGGCCGCCGCGACGCAGGTGGCGGTGAGCAGCGAGCTGACCACGAGCAGCGTGGCGCGCAGCGAACGCAGGTCCACGCCCAGCGCGGCCGCGTTGTCGTCGCCCAGGGCCAGCGCGTTCAATCCGCGCGCCCGGGCCAGCAGCAGGGCGGCGCACGCCGGCGCGATCACCGCCGGCCCGGCCAGGTCTGGCCACTGCGCCCCGGCCACCCTGCCCATCAGCCAGAACAGGATGCCGCGCAGGCTGTTCGGGTCCACCGACAGCTGCACCAGGCTGGTGCCGGCCATGGCCAGGTACCCGACCGCGACGCCGGCCAGCACCAACCGGGTGTCGGCCAGCTGCCCGGACCGCTGGGCCAGCAGGAACACCGCAAGGGTGGCGGCCAGCGCGCCGACGAACGCCCCGCCGGTCACCCCCAGCCCCACCCCCAGACCGGTCGCCTGGACTCCGATTGCGCCCAGCGACGAGCCGGACGAGATGCCCAGCAGGTACGGCTCGGCCAGCGGGTTGCGCACCAGCGCCTGCAGCACCGCGCCGGCCAGCGCCAGCGCCGCACCGACCAGCCCGGCGAGCACCACCCGGGGCGCCCGCAGCCTCCAGATGATCTGCTCGTCCAGCGGGGGCAACCCGGCCGGGTCCCCGAACAGGTGCGCGGCGACCACGGCGACCGTGCGGTCCAGCGGCAGAGTCACGGTGCCCAGGCCGACCGAGACGACCATGGCGGCCAGCAGCAACCCGGCCAACGCGAGCAGCACGCCGGCCAGCGGGGCGTCCCGTTGTGATTCAGAAACTCTCAGGGTGCGCCGCCTTCGCGATCTTCTCCACCGCCCAGGCGTTGGTGGTGCCCAGGTAGACGCCGTCCGACACCCCGACCCAGGCGTTGTTCCGGGCCGCCGCCCAGCCCGGGTAGGCGTCGAACAGCCGGCGCGCCTCCCGTTCCGGCACCTCGCCGGGGGTGAACGCGCCGACCACCAGCAGATCCACCTCGGCCACCGCCAGCTGTTCCGCGTTGATCGTCCTGGTCAGGTCCGGGCCGCCGCGGGGGAAGCTGTTCACCCCGCCGGCGGCCTGCAGCACCCGGTCGTAGATCCCGCCGGCGAGCACGGCGGGCAGCCCGTTGTCGTTCATCATCGACATCCCGGGGAAGACGACCAGCATCTTCTTCGCCGGCCGGCCGGCCACCGCCGCGCGCACCCGGTCGATGCGGTTCGCCAGGTCGGTGGCCACCGCGTGGGCGCGCCCGGAGACGTCGAAGATCTGCCCGAGCAGCAGCAGGAAATTCAGCGAGTCGCGCGGCGAGGCGGCCAGGTGGGTCCGCCGTTCCTCGGGTGTGGCGTCCGGTTTGCCCATCGCGCAGTTCACCGGGTTCACCAGCGAGGGCATGCCGGCGGCGGCGAGCTGTTCCCGGGTGGCGAAGCCGAGCGCCGGGTCGAACCCGCCGGACCAGGTGGAGATCACCAGGTCCGCGCCGGAGGCCAGTACCTGTTCGGCGGGCACGTCGAAGTGCCGGTTCTGGCTCAGCCCGCCGGTGGGCAGCGCGTCGATCCGCTCGGTCAGGCCGGGCTGGTCGGACACCCCGTAGTGCTGGGCGTTGGCCAGCACCCGGTCACCCAGGCCCAGCGCGACCATGCTCTCCGCCTCGGCCACCGAGGTCCCGTTCAGGATGAGCACCCGCCGGGGCGGCGCGTTGAAGGTCAGCCGCATGCCGCAGTTGTCGATGCTCAGCGGGTAGCGGGTCGGCCCGCCCGCCGGCGGCAACCGGAGATCGAACTCCGCCTCTGCCGCATCCGCCGGCCCGTCGTCCCCGCCCGGCGCGGCGCAACCGGCCGCCACCAATGCAAGCCCGCACGCCACCGTCACCGCCAGCGTCCGCCGCCCGTACCGCACCCGCAACTCCCCACGTCGATTCCCCCGGCAAGTCGTCGCCGCTTGCCGCCGGGTTCCCGAACCGCCGCACGACGGCCGTTCCGGTGGGTTCGGACACCTGCCTCGAGGCTCGTCCCATGCGCACCGAATGGTCACTTCCGTCGCGGGAGAGGTTGGGGATCCGAAACGGCTGGTTGCCGGAAGCGGCAACAAAACGCCGTTACACGTGCCGCTTCCGGCAATCGGAACTCGCCAGATGACGGCGGGAGAGGCGACCCACCCTTGCCGGCCTCTGGGACCCAACCGGTGGGGCGGGTCGGGGGTCGGTGGGGGTGAGTCGGGTTCGGGTGGGTTCCCGAGGTGGATGAGCAAGTGTCTGACATCAAACTGAGGGGGCGGTTACGGTGGATGCGCCGCGTGTGGGGGACCCGCAGTGGATCGGGCCGTTTCGCGTCCTCGGCCGGCTGGGCGCCGGTGGAATGGGCCAGGTGTTCCTGGGCCGGGCGCCCGACGGCGCGCTGGTGGCGGTCAAGGTCGTGCACGACCGGCTGGCCGGCGACCGCCAGTTCGTGGACCGGTTCGCCCGGGAGATCCAGACCGCCGGACGGGTCCGCGCGCCGTGGGCCTGCGCGGTGGTCGGCGCCGACCCGAACGCGCGGCCGCCGTGGCTGGCCACCGAGTACGTCGCCGGCCCCTCGCTGAGCGAGGCGGTCGCCGAGACGGGGTCGCTCGGCGAGCCGCAGGCCCTGGTTCTCTCGGCCCGGCTGGCCACCGCGCTGGCCGAGCTGCACGCGCTGCGGGTGATGCACCGGGACCTCAAACCGGGGAACGTGCTGCTCGGCCTCGACGGCCCGCGACTGATCGACTTCGGCATCGCCAAGGCGCTGGACGCGACCCGGCTGACCAGCACCGGCGTACTCGTCGGCACCCCGGCGTTCATGTCGCCCGAGCAGGCCAGGGGCGACGGCGAGGACTTCGCCTCCGACGTGTTCTCGCTGGCCTCGGTGCTGGTGTTCGCGGCGACCGGGCAGCCGCCCTTCGGTCGCACCGCCACGCCGGTGGCCATGCTGCGGCGGATCGTGCACGAGCCGCCGGACGTCTCGGCCGTGCCGCCGCGGCTGCGCGCCGAGCTGGAGCCGTGCCTGGCCAAGGAGCCGGGTGACCGGCCGAGTGCCGCCGACCTGGCCCGCCGGCTCGACCAGGTGAGCGTGGCCGAGTTGGCCCGCCGGCTCGACCAGGCGAGCGCCGCCGAGCCGGGCGGCCGGCTCGGCCGCGCGCCCGAACCGGGGTCGGATGACTGGGCGAACGGCCAGGTGCCGGAAGAGGTCTGGCCGGGCCGGGCGGTGGCCACCCTGATCAACCGCACCCGCTCCGACCTGGGCACGCTGCTCACCCCGCCGGCCGACTTCGAGGCCCTCCGGCGTCCGTCCGGCCGGCCGAGATGGCGCGCGGCGGTCGCGGCGGCGCTGGCCCTGGTGCTGGCCGGGGTCGGGGTGGCGGTGGTGATGACGGTGCGTGAGGCGGGCCGGGTCGACGCCCCGGTGCCGGTGGCCGCGCCGGCCGAGCCGGTTCCGTCGAGTCCGCCGCCGCCCGCTCCGGCCGCCCCGGCGGCGGCCCCGGTCGCGCCGGCGCCCGCGCCGCCGCCGAGGGTGGTGAGCGCCTCCCTCATCCCCCCGGTCGTGTCCGGCTGGAACTCGGTGGTGTCCACCACGCGCAACGCCGGTTACGACGTGCCGGCCGGCTGGACGTTCAAGGGTCCCGGCTATCTCAAGGGCTTCGAGCACTCCAGCGGGACCAAGGTGCTGATGAGCGGGATCGCCGAGCACGGCGCGCTGCGGTGCCCCGGAGAGGACCGGCCCGAGGCGGACGCCTACGCCGGCATCACCGGCGGCGGTTCGGGCACCGCCCGAGCGGCCAGGGAGACGGCGCAGGTCTGGGCGCAGCGCTACGAGCAGGCGAACCGGGCGCCGGGCGTCCGGCTGCTCGCGGTGCGCGAGGTGACGGTGGGCGGCCGGCGGGGCAGCCACGTGGCGGCGATGGTGACCAAGCCGCCCGGATCCTGCGGCACCCCGACGGCGGTGGTGCACGCGGTGGCCTTCCCGGCGGCGGCCAACCTCTCGCTGGTCTGGGTGCTGCTGGCCGACGACGGCGTGGTCGGCGACCCGGACCTGCAACAGATGATCAACAGCATCCGGCCGGCGGGGTTGGGTGCGCAGTGTGACCGGGCCAAGCCCGCCGACGGGAACTGGTGCTGACGGTGATCGAACAGCTGCGTGGTGAGGACCCGGCCCAGCTCGGCCCGTTCTGGCTGGTGGGCCGGCTGGGCGCGGGCGGGATGGGCCAGGTGTATCTCGGGCGCACCCCGGACGGCCGGCTGGCGGCGGTCAAGGCGGTGCACGGTGACCTCTGCGGCGACCCGACGTTCCGCGAGCGGTTCGCCCGGGAGATCGACACGGCCAGCCGGCTGCGCGCCCCCTGGACGGTGCCGATCGTCGCGGCGGACCCGCACGCGCCCCGGCCGTGGCTGGCCACCGAGTACGTGCCCGGGCCCTCGCTGGAGGAGTACGTCGCCCATGCCGGCCCGCTGCCGGCGGCCACGGTCGGGGTGCTGGCCGGCCGGATGGCCGAGGCACTGGCCGCCGTGCACGCGCTCGGCATCGCGCACCGGGACCTCAAGCCGTCGAACCTGCTGCTGGCGCCGGACGGGCCGCGTCTGGTCGACTTCGGGATCGCCCACGCGGCCGGCGCCACCAAGCTGACCGCGACCGGCATGGTGGTGGGCACCCCGGCCTTTATGTCGCCCGAGCAGGCCAACGGCCTGGACGGCGGGCCGGCCTCCGACGTGTTCTCGCTGGCCTCCACGCTGGTGTTCGGCTGCACCGGGAAGGGGCCGTTCGGGGTCACCGGGAACCCGGTCGCCATGCTCTACCGGATCACCGACGCCGAGCCGGAGCTGGCCGGGCTGCCGGAGTGGCTGCGCGAGGAGTTCGTCCCCTGCCTGGCCAAGGACCCCGAGGAACGGCCCAGCTCGCGCGATCTCGCCGCCCGGTTCGCGCCCCGGACCGACGTCCCCGGCGGCTGGCCCCCACCCGGCCTCCCGGCCGCCCCGCCCGCCGGAATGCCGGTGGTCCAGCCTCCCGGCGCGACGGCGATCCCGCTGGCCGGGCTGCCGACGACCGCGCTCCCCGGCGCCCCGACGACCCCGCCGCCGAGCGGTGCGATGACGCCGCCGGGGTCGGTGGTCCCGCTGCCCGGTGCGTTCCTGACGCCCCGGCCCGGGGCGCGGGTGACGAACCGGCCGCTGGCGAAGCGGCCGGCGGCCTGGGTGGGGCTGGCCTCGGCGGTGGCGTTGCTGGTGCTGGCCGTCGTGTTCTGGCCGTCCGGCCCGGCGGCGGTCGCGGCCGGACCGCCGCGCCCGGCGGCGGTCGCCGGGGCGCCGGCGCCGGTTCCCGGCCTGGTCTCCCGTCGGCTGACCACGGTTTCGGTCGGGTCGCCGGCGAAGGAATGGACCGAGCAGGTGCTGGTCGGCAAGGGCGGCGCCAAGGCCTACCTGCGTACCCGCGACGGGGTGTACGTGCTGGACACCGCCAGCAACACGGTCACCGTGAAGATCGATATCGACGGGACCTCGTCCGGCATGGCGCTGTCCTCGGACGGGCAGCGCCTGGGCGTGGTGACCCTGAGCAACTTCCTCACCGTGATCGACACCGCCGCCGAGCGGCCGGTCGGCACCTTCCCGCTGGCCGGCGGGCCGGGCCTGAGCACCCCGTTCCAGGGCGGATCGGTGTTCAACGTGACCAACCAGCTCGCGCTCAGCTCGGACGGCCGCGTGGCCTACGTGGTGAACACGGCCAGCGGCGCGGTGGCGCTGGTGGACACCGCGAGCGGCGCGGTCACCGGCGCGGTGCCGGTCGGGCCGAAGCCGTTCGGCATCGCCGTCACGCCGGACGGGCGCCGGCTGCTGGTCGGGGTGGTTGAGAACGACCTCAGGGCGGTGGCGGTGGTGGACACCGCCGGCCGGACCAAGCTGGGCACGGTGATGCTCGAGCCGCCGCCGGTACCGAACCCGGACTACACCCCCCGGCCGCCGAACCGGGGTCCGGAGACGATCGTCGTGGCGCCGGACGGCGGTCGCGCCTACATCTCGAAGGGCGACTTCGACGGGACCCTGGACCTGGTCGACGTGAACGCGGTCCGCAAGCTGGGCGCGCACCGGGTGCAGACGCGGCTCGAGGGCCTGGCCTTCTCGCCGAGCGGGCGATACCTGTACGGCGTGCCGAAGTACGGCAAGGAGCGGCGGCTGGTCGTCGTCGACACCGCGAACGGGTTCGTGGTGGAGCGGGTCGACGTCGGCCTCGAGCCGTCCGGTTGCGCCGTCTCGCCGGACGGGCGGCGGGCCTACGTGGCCGGCCCGGGCGCGGGCGCGGACCGGTCGGACGACCCGGGCGCCGTGGCCGTCGTGGACATCAGCCAGCGCAACTGAACGGAGCCGAACCCAAATGATGCACCGGTCCCGGCGGGCGGCCCTCGGCCTGTTGTCGCTGCTCCTGATGCTGGCCCTGGGCGGCTGCGGCCCGGCCCGCTCGTTGCCGGCGGCGGTGCAGCTGCAGGTCGGGAAGATCTCGGTGGGCGCCAAGGTGGCGGTGTCGGCCGACGGGGCGCGGGCGTACCTGACCGTCGAGGACGGCATCGAGGTGATCGACACCGCCACGAAGGCGGTGCTCGGTGTACTGCGGGGAAGCGGGTACTCGTACTCGAAGCTCGCCATGTCGTCCGACGGAAGATGGTTGTACGCCGGGACCAGCGGCGGCGTCGTCCCGATCGAGCTGACCACCCACCTGACGCGGGACGCGATGCCGGGCGCGACCGGCCTGCTCGCGGTGAGCCCGGACGGCGCCCGCGTGGTGAGCACCGTGGTGAAGTCCGTGCGGGTCCGGGACGCGGCCGATGGGGCGGAGCTGGCGAACGTGCCGCTCGACGCCGACGTCGAGGGCGACTCCACCCTGGAGGTCTCCCCGGACGGCCGGCGGGTGTACCTGGTGACCAACTACGAGTCGGGCCGGGTGCTGACGGTCGACCTGGACGGCCGGGCCGTTTCCGAGATCAAGATACCGACCGAGTCGGCCATCTCCAGCCGGCCCAACAACCTGCGGCTCTCGCCGGACGGCAAGCGCCTCTACGTGCAGGCCTGGCGGCTGCACGTGGTGGACACCGCGACCAAGGAGGTCGTCGACAGCTACTCCACCGGCACCTCGACCAGTCAGCTGGTGATGTCCCCGAACGGGCGCTACCTGTTCGCCATCAGCGGCCTGGAGGGCGAGATCAAGGTGATCGACGCGAGCGACGGCGACATCGTGGGCACCGGCTGGGTGGTGGCCGACTCCAAGCAGGTCTACCCGGGGCACGCCGCCATCTCGCCCGACGGCCGCCGGCTGTACGTGCCGACCCGGGAAAGCCTGGCCGTCATCGACACCAGCCAGTTCAGCTGAGCACAATCGCTATGAAGCGCTATCCTCATAGCGTGTCCGAGATCATCAAACAGTCCGAGCTGCGCAACGACAACGCCGCCATCATGCGGCGGGTGGCGGCCGGGGAGAGCTTCACCGTCACCGTCAACGGCGTCCCGGTCGCCGACCTGGTGCCTCACCAACGGAGCCGCAAGCGGGTTCTGATACCCGCGGCCGAGGTGGACGCCATGCTCCGCGATCTGCCGCCGATCGACTACGAAGAGTGGAAGCGGGACATCGCCGAGATCGACTACCTGCTGCACGATACCGAAATTGGGCCGCCGCAAGAGGACGAAGATCCGCGGTGACTTCACCGCCCAACGCGTTGGTCGACACCAGCGTGTGGATCAAGCCGCCGGCCGGCGGACTGTCGACGCACGCCGCTCAGGTGGCGATCAGCATTGTGAGCGTCGCCGAACTGCACTACGGCACCACGATGGGCAGCCACCTGCAGAACATGGCCAGACGGAGTCGGTTACGCACGATCCTGGACAGCTACGAGGTGCTGCCGCTGGACGAGCCGACCACGGAGCTGTACGGCGCGTTCGCCGCAATGGTCCATGAGGCCGGGCGCAATCCGAGGCCGAGGCGGTTCGACCTGTTGATCGCGGCGACCGCCGCCCGGCACCGGCTGACGTTGCTCACCCGGGACAAGGACGGGTTCGTCGGGCTGGAGGCGGCATTGCGCGTGGTCCAGATCGACTGAATCAGTGTGCCGGGATGACTGAATCAGCGGTGGTTCCCGCGCGCGCCTAACTGGGCTCCGCGCGAGTGAGCTCCTCGCGGGCGACGGTGCGCAGGTGCACCTCGTCCGGGCCGTCGGCCATGCGCAGCGCGCGGGCCCAGGCGTAGAAGTAGGCCAGCGGGAAGTCGTCGCTGACGCCGCCGGCGCCGTGCACCTGGATGGCCCGGTCGATCACCGCGCAGGCGATCCGGGTGACCATGACCTTGATCGCGGCGATCTCAGTGGACGCAGCTCGCGCGCCGCCTCGGTCGATCAGCCAGGCGGTCTTGAGCACCAGCAGCCGGGCCTGCTCGATCTCGATCCGGCTGTTGGCGATCTGTTCCCGCACCACGCCCTGATCGGCCAGCGGCCGGCCGAAGGCCACCCGCTCCTTGGCCCGGCGCACCATCAGCGAAAGCGCCCGCTCGGACATGCCCAGCAGCCGCATGCAGTGGTGGATGCGCCCCGGGCCGAGCCGCGCCTGGGCGATGGCGAACCCGACACCTTCCTCACCGAGCAGGTTCGAGACCGGCACCCGCACGTCGTGGAACTCCAGCTCGGAGTGGCCGTGCTGGTCCTGGTAGCCGAACACCGGGATGTGCCGCTTGATCTCCATGCCCGGGGTGTCCCTGGGCACCAGCACCATGGACTGCTGGCGGTGCCGGGGCGCGTCCGGGTCGGTCTTGCCCATCACGATGAAGATCTGGCAACGGGGGTCGGCGGTGCCGGAGATGAACCACTTCTTGCCGCTGATCAGGTAGTCGTCACCGTCGCGGCGGATGGAGGTCTGCACGTTGGTGGCGTCCGAAGAGGCCACGTCCGGCTCGGTCATCGCGAACGCCGAGCGGATCTCCCCGTCCAGCAGCGGGCGCAGCCACTGCTCCTTCTGCTCCGGCGAGCCGAACAGGTGCAGGGTCTCCATGTTCCCGGTGTCCGGGGCCTGGCAGTTGATCGCCTCCGGCGCCAGCACCGGCGACCAGCCGGAGACCTCGGCGACCGGCGCGTACTCCAGGTTGGACAGCCCGGACACCGCCGGGAGGAACAGGTTCCACAGGCCGCGGTTGCGCGCCTCGGCCTTGAGCTCCTCCAGCACCGGCGGGGTGTCCCACTCCTGGGGGGTGCCGCGCCGTTCCGCCCGCCAGGCCTCGTAGACCGGCTCGGCGGGAATCACCACCTCGTCGGTGAACGCGCGCATGCGCCCGGTGTAGTCGGCGGCCTTGTCGCTCGGTGCAAAGTCCACGGTCGCAGCTTAGGAGCCAACCCCCAGGCGCGCGCGGTTTCACTAGGTCGGGCCGCACTATCGGATGTAGGGTCCCGCTTGTGCCGCAGTTCAGGATTGCCGAGGCCGCGCGGCTGCTCGGCGTGAGTGATGACACGGTCCGCCGGTGGGTGGAGGCGGGCACCCTGCCGGTGAGCGTGGACGCGTCCAACCGGAAGGTGATCGACGGCGCCCGGCTGGCCGAGTTCGCCCGGTCGCAGGCGCACGCCGCGCCGGACCCGTCCTCGGTGGGCCGGTCCGCGCGCAACCGGCTGGTCGGGCTGGTCACCGAGATCGTCTCGGACCGGGTGATGTCGCAGGTGGAGATGCAGTGCGGGCCGCACCGGGTGGTCTCGCTGATGAGCACCGAGGCGGTCAAGGAGCTGGGCCTGCAGATCGGCTCGCTGGCGGTCGCCGTGGTCAAGTCGACCCACGTGGTGGTTGAAACTCCCGGAGGGGTGCAATGAGGCGGTTGGTCGTGGCGGTTGCGGTGCTCGGCCTGGGGCTGTTGGCCGGGTGCGGTGGCGGGGAGACCGGGGCGGCCGGGCCGACCCGTGAGCAGGGTGCACCGATGACCACGCTGACCGTTTCGGCGGCGGCGTCCCTCACCGACGTGTTCGACCAGCTGGGCAAGACCTTCGAGCAGCAGAACCCCGGAGCCACCGTCCGCTTCAACTACGGCGGCTCGTCCGACCTGGCCACCCAGATCGTGAACGGCGCGCCGGTGGACGTCTTCGCCGCCGCCAACACCTCCACCATGGACAAGGTGAGCCAGGCCCGGCTGACCTCCGCGCCGCCCCAGGTGTTCGTCACCAACAAGCTGCAGATCGCCGTGCCGGCGGGCAACCCGAAGGGCCTGCACGGGTTCGCCGACCTGACCAAGCTGGACCTGAAGGTGGTCGTGTGCGCGCCGCAGGTGCCGTGCGGCTCGGCCACCAAACAGGTGGAGAAGGCCACCAACCTGACGCTGAAGCCGGTCAGCGAGGAGGCCGACGTGCGTTCGGTGCTGAGCAAGGTCACCAGCGGGGACGCCGACGCCGGGCTGGTCTACGTGACCGACGTGCGCTCCGCCGGCGACAAGCTCACCGGGGTGGACTTCCCGGAGGCGGACAAGGCGATCAACCGCTACCCGATCGCCCAGCTGACCAACGCCAGCCAGCCCCAGTTGGCCACCAAGTTCATCGAGCTGGTCCGCGGCCCCGAGGGCAAGAAGGCCCTGGTCGACGCCGGCTTCGCCACCCCGTGACGCCGGGTTGACCTCGACGCCGGACCGGCACGTGCTCGGGGTCGGGCTGCCGTGGGTGCTGTGGGTGCCGGCGGTTGCCGGGTTCGGGCTGATCCTGCTGCCGGTGCTGGGGATGGTGCTGCGGGCCGACCTGGTGCGGCTGCCCGAACTGGTGACCAGCGACGCCGCGCTGTCCGCGTTGCGCCTGTCCCTGGAGACGGCGGCCTGGGCGACGGCGCTGTGCCTGCTGCTGGGCGGGCCGCTGGCCGCCGTGCTGGCCCGGTCCCGGTCGTCGCTGGTGCGGCTGGCCCGGCCGGTGGTGCTGCTGCCGCTGGTGCTGCCGCCGGTGGTCGGCGGGTTGGCGCTGCTCTACACCCTCGGCCGGGCCGGGCTGGCCGGGCGGCTGCTGGAGCTGTGGTTCGGGGTGACCGTGCCGTTCACCACGGCGGCCGTGGTGCTGGCGCAGACCTTCGTCTCGCTGCCGTTCCTGGTGGTCAGCCTGGAGGGGGCGCTGCGCACCGCCGGGGAGCGCTACGAGGAGGTGGCGGCGACGCTGGGCGCGGCGCCGTTCACCGTCTTCCGCCGGGTGACGCTGCCGCTGGTGCTGCCCGGGCTGGGGTCGGGGCTGGTGCTGGCGTTCGCCCGCGCGCTGGGTGAGTTCGGCG
The DNA here is from genome assembly GCA_014208095.1 of Actinospineispora eucalypti. GTDB lineage: Bacteria > Actinomycetota > Actinomycetes > Mycobacteriales > Pseudonocardiaceae > Pseudonocardia > Pseudonocardia eucalypti. The sequence goes on from JACHMT010000001.1 coordinate 440,102, forward strand.
CGACCGTCTCGTTCGCCGGCAGCCTGGCCGGGACCACCCGGACGCTGCCGCTGCTGGTCTACCAGGAGCGCGAGGTGGACACCGACGGCGCGATCGCGCTGTCCCTGGTGCTGGTCGTGGTGGCGGTGCTGGTGATCGCGGTGGCCCGCCCGAGGGCGGCGGAGGGCCTGCGGTGACGTTTGTCGAGGCCGGAGTGACGGTGCGCCGGCGGGAGTTCACCCTGGACGTGTCGGTCTCGCTGGCCAAGGGCGAGGTGCTGGCGGTGCTGGGGCCGAACGGCGCCGGCAAGTCCACCCTGCTGGGCGTACTGGCCGGGTTGCTGCGCCCGGACGCCGGCCGGGTGCGCCTGGGCGACCGGGTGCTCACCGACGTGCCCGCCGGCGTGCACGTGCCGGCGCACCGGCGGGGTGTGGGGCTGCTGGCCCAGCGGTCACTGCTGTTCCCGCACCTGACCGCCGAGGCGAACGTGGCTTTCGGGCCGCGTTGCGCCGGTGTGCGCAGAGCCAAGGCGGGTGAGACCGCCCGGCATTGGCTGGCCGAGGTGGACGCGGCCGAGCTGGGTCACCGCCGGCCCTCGGCGCTGTCCGGTGGCCAGGCGCAACGGGTCGCGCTGGCCCGGGCACTGGCGGTGTCGCCCGAGCTGTTGCTGCTGGACGAGCCGTTGGCCGCGCTGGACGTGGACTCCGCGCCGGCCATGCGCGCGTTGCTGCACCGGGTGGTGCGGGATGCCGGGACGACCGGCCTGCTGGTCACCCACGACGTGCTGGACGCGCTGGTGCTGGCCGACCAGGTGGCCGTGCTGGCGGACGGCTCGATCGTGGAGTACGGCCCCACCCGGGAGGTGCTGACCCGCCCGCGCAGCCCGTTCGCCGCCCGCATCGCCGGGCTGAACCTGGTGCCCGGGGTCGCCGTGCCGGGCGGGCTGCGCACCGCCGACGGGTTGCTGGTGGCCGGCCTGGCCGCCGACGGCGGCCAGGGCAAGCCGGCGGTCGCGGTGTTCCCGCCGGCGGCGGTGGCGGTGTTCCCCGAGCGGCCGGAGGGCAGCCCGCGCAACGTGTTGCGGGTGCGGCTGGCCTCGTTGGAGCCCCGGGGCGAGCTGGTCCGGTTGCGCGCCGGTGCCGCCCCGGGCGACCCGCCGTGGGTGGACGGCCTGGCCGCCGACGTCACCCCGGCCGCCGTGGCCGACCTGGCGCTCGACGGAACCCTGGCGCCGGGGGCGGACCTGTGGTTCGCGGTGAAGACCACCGAGGTCCTGATCCACCCGGCCTGAGAAATCCATTATGTAGCACCGCTACACTAATGATGCTGCTCAAAGGGGGTCGACCCATCACCACTTCGCCGGAGATCCGGGAACTGTCCGCGCAGTACAAGCTGGCCCGGCGGGAACTGCCGACGGCCGACGCGGCGGAAGTGGTCGATCGCATCATGCCCCGGCTGAGCGCCGAGCACGTGCTCGCACTCGCCGCCGAGTGGCTGGGCATGGGCGGCCCGCCCGGCCTGGACACGCGCGCCACCGCGCGCGGCTTCGTACGGAACTTCGTCCTGGCGATGGACGAACCGGACGATGGCTTCTAGTGGCGGCTCAGGCGTTTGGGCGGCGGTCCAAAGACCAGCTTGGACGGGGCGGCTCGGTGGTCTACCGCAGGCCAGGAGCCACCGTTCGGCCGTGGCTGGCGGCCCTAAGCCCAGTGTCAGAGGTGCCGGACAAGGGGGCGATCACCCTCATCTCGCACCCTGCAACGGTCAGTGACGAGGCGAGCGACCAAACGCAACGGGCCGCACCCGGGCCGCGGCAGACCACTGAGCCGCGCCGTCCAAGCTGATCTTTAAACCGCTACCCGAGAACTCCTAGCCGAGCAGCTCCAGCACCCGCTCCGGCGGACGGGCAACCACCGCCCGACCTTCCACCAGCACGATCGGGCGCTCGATCAGCACCGGGTTGGCGGCCAGCGCGTCCAACAGGGTGTCCCGGTCGGCCTCACGCAGGCCCAGCTCGCGGTAACGCGCCTCACCGGTGCGGGTGATCTCCCGAGGGTCGTCGGTGCCGAGCAGGCGCAGCACGTGCTCCAGCTCGGCCCGCGACGGCGCGTCCTCCAGGTAGCGCACCACCGCGGGGTCGATGCCCCGCTCTTCCAGTAGCGCCAGGGCACCCCGGCTCTTGGAACACCGGGGGTTGTGCCAGACAGTCACGTCCACGTCGGAAGCCTAAAGCCCGCCGGTGAAGAGGAGGCGGTCGGCGGTGCCGCCGATCTCGCCGCCCTGGATCGCGTCCGGGGTGGCCTGCTGGACCATCCAGTTCTTGATCGCCGAAGCCTGGGCGTCGCCGAACCGCTGTTTGTACAGCGCGGCCACCCCGCCGGCGAACGGCGCCGACATGGACGTCCCGCTGAAGGATGCCGTGCCGCCCTGCGGGACCGGCGCCACGATGCCGCTGCCCGGCGCGTAGAGAGATACGCAGCCGCCGGTGCTGGATGTGCTGGCCCGCTGGTCGTCCACCGTGGAGTTGGCCACCACCAGCGCGTTGCGGGCCGAGCGCGGTGCCAGGTCGCACGAGTCGGCGCCGGTGTTGCCGGCCGAGGTGGCCACGAAGACGCCCGAGTCGACCAGGTGGTTCACCGCCTCGGTGAGCGTGTCCGAGGGGGCCTGGTCGTACCGCCAGGACAGCACCGCGACGGCCGGGTGCTGGGCGTAGTTGGCCACCCAGTCCACCCCGGCGATCATGTTGGACAGCTGGCCGCCGCCGTCGCAGTCCAGGATCTTCACCGCGTGCAGGGTGGCCCGCTTGGCCACGCCGTAGAGCGCCCCGCCGGCGATCCCGGCGACCACCGTGCCGTGCCCGCCGCAGTCGCCGTCCGCCCCGCCGGCGAAGTTCTGGTTGAACACCGCGCGCCCGCCGAAGTCCGGGTGCTGGATGTCGATCCCGGTGTCCAGCACGTAGATGTGCACGCCCTCGCCGGTCGCCTCGGCGGTGAACGTGCCGTCCAGCGGGAGCTGCCGCTGGTCGATCCGGTCCAGTCCCCAGTTGGCCGGGTTGCCCTGGGTGGCCGCCGGGGCCGGCCGGAACGAGTCCTCGTAGGCCCTCGGCACCCGCCGGTCCGGCTCCACGGCGAGCACCCCGCGCCGGGTGCGCAGCCGGACGGCCTGGCTGTTGGTCATCGAGGCGGCGAACCCGGTGACCGCCCGGGAGTACCGCTTGGTCGGCGCCGCGCCCGCCTCGGCGGCCGCCCCGTCCACGCTCTCCCCGGTCGCCATGCGCACCACGTAGCCGGTGACCGCCTCGCTCTGCGCGGCGGCGGTCGGCGCGGGCAGCAGTAACAGCAGCACGCCGGCCATGGCCGATCCAGCGGCCACGAGCCGCGACCTGATCACGGAGAGCAACATTAAGCAGGGAAGAGACGTGGATCAATGACACAAAGGGGGCGCGTCGCGTCACCCACGCGACGGGCTGAACTGACTCTCAGTTCCCGAACGTGATCACTGGCAGTCGCCCGGATAGCGCACGCACCAGGGCGTGATGCCCGGAAGCCGGTACCGGTTGTCGGCAACCAGCTGGTAGAGCCGCTCCTGCCAGCGCGCGGTGCGCCGGTAGAACGGCACCGGCCAGGCCGCGTCCAGCGCGACGGACAGCGCGTGCGCGATCGCCTCCGCGCCGCCGGCCCGGGTGCCGTCCGCGCCCCGCCAGCGCACCGAGGACGCGCACTCCTCCGGGCTGGCGCCCACCCGCTCCGCCGCGCCCGCCCGCTGCAGCGGCACCGTCTCGATCTGGCGGTGCCGGTCCAGCAGGCGCAGCCAGCCCAGCGTCCGGGTGCAGAAACCGCAGTTACCGTCGAACACCAGCAACGGGGTCATCGGCACAGTGTGCTCAGCGCGTGGATATCGCCGTCTCCCGGGGCTCCAGGTGCACGTGGATCTGCAGCAGGCCGTCCACCAGCTGCGCGGTGGGGCGCAGCCCGGAGCGGCGCAGCAGCCGGGTGATGCGCAGGTTGCCGGGGTGCGCGGAGGCGGTCATGGCGGTGTAGCCCAGCTCGGTGGCCAGTTCCACGGTCCGCCGGATGAGCGCGGTGCCGACGCCCCTGGCCTGCCAGGCGTCCTCCACCAGCACACCGAGCGCGCCCTGGGTCGGGTGGTCGCCGGTGTGGTCGGGGTCCACCGATGCGATCCCGACGGCGTGGCCGCCGTCCGTGGTGAGGGCCAGCAGCGCCATGCCAGCACCGTTGCGGCCGACCAGCAGGGCGGTCAGCTCGTCGGTGGACAGGGTCGGGCTGGGGTTGAGGAACCGGCCGCGCCGGGTGCTCGGCGTGCACCGGGCGTGCAGCGCGGCGACCAGCGGCGCGTCCGCCGGTCCGGCCACCCGCAGCTCCACCTCGGAACCGTTGCCGAGCAGCACCAGGCCCAGGTTGTTGGCCCCCTGCTCGGGGTCCGGGTGCCCGGTGGCGGCGACGGCGGCCTGTTCGGCCAGCTCCGCGAGCACGGCGGCCCGGGAGAGCTCGGTCGCGGTGAACGGCCAGGCGCGGCGCAGCCACACCTCGCGGCCCAGCACGCGCATCTCGTGGGTGTACTCCTCACCACCGGCCGAGTCGGCCAGGCGGGCGTGCAGCAGGCTGGCCAGGGCCCGCGGCGCGGCGTCCGGGTCTCCGGTCACCCGGCGGGCCACCGCGAGCGCGGTGGTGACCGGATCGCGCAGCTCACCGGCGTCGGCGGCCCGCGCCAACGTGCAGCCCATGCCGGCGGCGCGGATGCGTTCGGGCAGGTCGGCGGCGGCGGCCGCGGTGGCGTCCACCAGCAGCTCGTCGGTGACCTCGCCGTCCGGGCCGCGTTCGCCGAGCACGGTCAACGACACGATGTTGCAGCCGGCCCGGCCCACGGCAGCCGCCAGTTCGGCCAGCTGCCCGGGTCGGTCGGCCACCTGCACGTGCACCCGCCAGAGCCCCACGATCAGCCTCCTCGCCCTACGACCATAGGCCACCATGTACTGCCCGTGTTTCGGTTGCGAAAACGCGCGACTACGGGAAGCTGATGGTTATGGATGTGAAATACACCGCAAGTGCCGTTTCCTCCGGAGGTGGCCGCGACGGCGCGGTCCGCTCCGACGACGGCTTCATCGACCTTCCGCTCAAGATGCCGCCCGCCCTGGGCGGCCCGGGTGGCGCGACGAACCCCGAGCAGCTGTTCGCCGCCGCCTACGCGGCCTGCTTCCACGGCGCGCTGCGCCTGGTCGCGGGCAAGGAGAAGGTGAAGATCCCGGACGGCGCCACGGTCGGCGCGGATGTCGGGATCGGCCCGGACGACACCAGCTTCGGCCTGGTCGCCACCATCACCGCCACGCTGCCCGGCCTGGACCAGGCGGCGGCGGACGACCTGGTCACCAAGGCGCACCAGGTCTGCCCCTACTCCAAAGCCACCCGAGGCAACATCGAAGTAACCCTGATCGCCAAAACCTGACCCACCCCACCCCGCCAGTCGGCACTCTCAGCACAGTGAGTCGGCGCTCTCAGCACATGCGGTGATCGTCGCGAGTGGCGGTCCGGCAGCGAAAATCGCGGCCGATCCGCCACCCGTGGCGATCATCCGGGGCCCGCACCCGCGCCGATGATCCCGGCGACCTCGCCGGCGTGCGTGGTGACCAGGCGATGGTCCGCGCCCAACCAGGACACCGAGACGTCCGGCCGCTCCCGGACCAGCCGCTCGACGCCGGCACGCAGCTCGGCGAACCCGTCGAACGAGTACCCGGCCTCGGACGGTGCCGAAGCCTGCCCGTGGCCCCGGGAGGAGCCTATCGACCCCCTCCCACTCTCAACTTATAGCGCACCCCGGGGCTTGCGGCAAGACCCGGGTCATGCCGCAGAATCTCCCGGCCAAGGCCAGTACCTGCGGAAATGGGAGTCGCCGAGTGCGTGTGTTGTTGTCGACCTACGGGTCGAGGGGGGACGTCGAACCGTTGGCGGGGCTCGCGGTGGCGTTGCGGGACCTCGGCGCCGAGGCGCTGGTGTGCGCGCCGCCGGACGAGGTGTTCGCGCGGCGGTTGGCCGGGGTCGGGGTGCCGATGGTGCCGGTCGGTTGGTCGGCGCGCGAGCAGACCTTGGCGGACCAGCCGTACTGGGCCGGCCGGGTGGCCGAGCTGGGCGTCGGCGTGGCGTACCAGGGTCCGGTGCCGACCTTCGAGTCGCTCTCCGCCGCGCTCGGAACCGCGCTCGAAAGCCCGCGAATCCGCGAGCGGGCGGCCGCCGTGGCCGGCACGATCCGCGCCGACGGGGCGACCGCCGCCGCGAAACTGCTGCTCGAGACCGAGGGAGACGCATGATCGACGTCATCGTGGCCGGCGGCGGGCCGACCGGCCTGATGCTGGCCTGCGAGCTGCGGCTGCACGGCGTGCGGGTGGTCGTGCTGGAGCGGGAACCGGAGCCGACCAAGGTGGTCCGCTCGCTGGGCCTGCACGTGCGCAGCATCGAGGTGATGGACCAGCGTGGCCTGCTGGACCGGTTCCTCGCGCTCGGCAAGAAGCACCCGCTGGACGGCTTCTTCGCCGCCATCGTCCGGCCCGCGCCGGAGCGGCTGGACACCACGCACCCCTACGTGCTGGGCATTCCGCAGACCATCACCGAACGCCTGCTGGCCGAGCGGGCCGCCGAGCTCGGGGTCGAGGTCCGGCGCGGCTACACGCTGGTCGGGCTGACCCAGGACGACGACGGGGTGACCGCCGAGCTAACCGATGGCACCGAGCTGCGTGCCCGCTACCTGGTCGGCTGCGACGGCGGCCGCAGCACCGTGCGCAAGCTGCTCGGCGTGGACTTCCCCGGCGAGCCCAGCACGTTGGAGACGCTGCTCGGCGAGATGGAGGTGGGCGTGCCGCCGGAGACGCTCACCGAAGTGATGGCCGAGGTCCGCAAGACCCAGAAGCTGTTCGGGTTCATGCCGCTGGGGGAAGGCCGGTACCGGGTCCTGGTGCCGGCGGCGGGACTGGTCGAGGACCGCTCGGTCCCGCCGACCTTCGACGAGTTCAAGCAACAGCTGCGGGCCACCGCCGGCACCGACTTCGGCGTGCATTCGGCGCGCTGGCTGTCGCGGTTCGGCAACGCCACCCGGCTGGCCGAGCGCTACCGGGTCGGCCGCGTGCTGCTGGCCGGGGACGCGGCGCACATCCATCCGCCGGCCGGCGGGCAGGGCCTCAACCTGGGCGTCCAGGACGCGTTCAACCTGGGCTGGAAGCTGGCCGCGGCGGTCGGCGGGTGGGCGCCGGAGGGCCTGCTGGACAGCTACCACACCGAGCGGCACCCGGTGGCCGCCGACGTGCTGGAGAACACCCGCGCGCAGATGGAGCTGATGTCCACCGCGCCGGGCGCCCAGGCGGTGCGCCGGCTGGTGACCGAGCTGACGCGCTTCGAGGAGGTGAACAAGTACCTGGTCGAGAAGCTGATCGCGATCGGGATCCGCTACGACTTCGGCGAGGGGCACGAGCTGCTCGGCCGGCGGATGCGGGACATCGGCCTCAAGCGGGGACGCCTGTACGAGCTGATGCACGGCGGCCGGGGGCTGTTGCTGGACCAGACCGGCCAGCTGTCCGTGGCCGGCTGGGCCGACCGGGTGGACCGAGTGGTGGACGTCAGCGAAGAGCTGGACGCGCCGGCGGTGCTGCTGCGCCCGGACGGGCACGTGGCCTGGGTCGGCGAGGACCAGCGGGAGTTGGTCGAGCACCTGCCTAGATGGTTCGGCTGCGCCGAACCTCGTGAGTGATTTGTATGCCTAAAGCCATACAAATCACTCACGAGGCGGTGCGCAGCACCGCCATCATCGCCATGTCCTCATGCTCCAAGTTGTGGCAGTGGAACACATACCTCCCGGAGTAGTCGGCGAACCGCACGGCCAGCTCCAGCCGTTCGCCCGGCCGCAGGTCCACGGTGTCCTTCCACCCGGCATCCGTGGACAGCGGGCGGCGCCCGCCCCGGGACAGCACCTGGAACGGGTCCAGGTGGACGTGCAAGGGGTGGTGCAGGTCGGAGGTGACCAGCCAGCGCTCCACCTCGCCGAGCCTCGCCGTGGCGTCGTCCCGGGAGGGGTCGAAAGGGCGGTCGTTGATGGTCCAGCTGGAGTGCGGGTCGGTCCGGCGGTTCTGGCCCCGGGTCACCCGCCACTTCCGGGTCGGCGCGCCGGCCGGCGGGCGCAGCGGCTCGACCGTGCCCAACCGGTCCGGGACGGGCGGGTTCGGCCCGGTCGCCGCCGAGGTGATCCGGAACCGCATCACCTCGGCCATCCGACCCTCGCCCAGCCGGTTGACCATGGTCACCTCACTGCCCACCGGGTAGCCGCCGAAGTCCACCACCACGTCGAACCGTTCGCCCGGCACGATGTCGATCTCCCGGTGGCCGACCGGCGCGGCCAGCAGGCCGCCGTCCGAACCCACCTGCAGGAACTCCCCGCCGGGTTGCCAGGCCAGCCGGTAGCGCCGCGCGTTGGCGGCGTTGAGCAGGCGTAGCCGGTAGCGGGCCGCATCCACCTCGACCACCGGCCACGGCGCGCCGTTGACCAGCTGTACGTCCCCGAGCACGCCGTCCAACCAGTGCCGCTCCACCCCGGGCAGCTGGCGCAGCGAGGGATCCACCGACGGGTAGAGCAGCCGCCCGCGCGCGTCGAACGAGCGGTCACACAGCATCAGCGGCAGCTCGCGCCGGCCGGCCGGCAGCCGCAGGGCGTCCTCCTCGGCGTCCCGGACCAGGTGGAACCCGGCCAGCCCGCGCCACACCTGCGGGCCGGTGAAGTCCATGCGGTGGTCGTGGTACCAGAGCGTGGCCGCGCGCTGGCGCATCGGGTAGACGTGCTCGCGGGTGCCCACCACGGCATTGCCCGGCATGCCGTGCCGGAGCCAGCTCATCGGCTCGGTGGCGGCCGGCAGCAGCAGGTCCAGCGGCCAGCCGTCGTGCTCGGCCGGGGTGTGGCCGCCGTGCAGGTGGGTGACCGTGGGTACGGGCAGCTCGTTGTGGTGCACGATCGTCACCGGTTCGTCGCGGCGGGTCTCGATGGTCGGCCCGGGGAAGATCCCGTCGTACCCGAAGACCGGGGTGTCCAGCCCGGGCAGGATGCGCGCCCGCCCGACCCGTTGGGCGATCTCGATCCGACCGTCCACCGGGCGGCGCACCGGCGGGATCGGCAGCGGAGCCACGAACGCCGCCGGCAACGGGAGCTCGCTGGGCAGCACCTCGCCGTCCTCCCGCGACCGCCCGCCGGAGTCGCGGGAGGCGCCGTCCTTGTCGGAGGCGCCGTCCTCGTCGGAGCCGCCGGTACCGCGCGGCGCGTCGGCCGGGGCGGACCCGCCCCCATTGCCGGGTCCGCCCCCGCCGCCGGTGGCGTCCGATCCGCAACCCGCCAGCCCGGCCGTGACCGCCGCCGCTCCGATCGAGCCGGCCACTCCGACCACTCCGACCGCGCCGGCCAGAAAGCTTCGCCTGCCGAATTCGTTCACCCGGCCAGGCTATACATAGACAGTCTACGCATCAAACAAATCAGTAGACTCTCTACGCATGAAACCGGATGGCGTGCGCGGGCACCTGGACGCGCTGATCCTGGCCGTGCTGGAAGACGGGCCGCGGCACGGTTACGCGGTGATCGAGGCGTTGCAGGCGCGCAGCGGCGGGGCGCTGGACCTGCCCACCGGCACGGTCTACCCGGCGCTGCGCCGGTTGGAGCGGTCCCGCTGGATCGACGGCTCGTGGAGCACGGTCGGAGGTCGCAAGCGCCGCACCTACCAGCTCACCGAGGCCGGCCGGCGCGCCCTGCACGGCCGCCGCACCGAGTGGCGGGAGTTCCGGCAGGTGATCGAGAACGTGCTCGGCGCGGGCGTGCGCTCATCGGGCGAGCGCGGACCGGGCGCGGGCGGCGCGGGTGAGCGCTCATCGGGCGAGCGCGGACCGGGTGCGGGCGGCGCGGGTGAGGCTGGACCGGGTGCGGCATGGCCGGCGACCCAATGAACCCGCCGGACCGCCCCGGTGTCGCATATTTCCACGCAGAGCCAAATGACCCGGTGGACACACTGTTGCGCCGGCTGGACGCGCGCCTGTACGGACCCCGTCGGGCCCGGCGTGAGCTGCTCGCCGAGGTGGCTGACGGGCTCGCCGACGCCGAGCGCCGCTACGCCGAGGCCGGCTACGGCACCGAGGCGGCCCGGCGCGCGGCGGCCGAGGAGTTCGGCGACCCGGACACACTGGTCCCGGTCTACCAGGCCGAACTGACCGCCAGTCAGGGCCGGCGCACCGCGCTGCTGCTGTTGTTCGGCCTCCCGGTGGCCAGCCGGTTGTGGGGGCTGCTCTGGTCGGTGGTGCCCCGGCAGGCCCCGCCGACCCCGGCGGAGGTGGCCTGGCTCTACCCGATGTACCAGGCGGCCACGCTGGTCAGTGTGATGGGCGCGGTGCTCGGCCTGGCGCTGCTGGTGCGCGGCGCGCGGCGCGGCCGCTCACCCGGCGCGGTGGTCGTGCTGCTCGGCGTGGCCGGCGCACTGGCCGTCGCACTGAACCTGACCGCGAGCGTCTCGCACGCGATCGTGGCCCGGTCCCCGGCCGAGGTGATCGAGAACTCTCCGCTGGCCGTGGTGATCTACGTGGTCACCGTGCTCGCCATGGCCCTGGTCGCGACCGCGGCCTGGCGGTCGATTGCCCTCGCGCGGCGCGCGAGGACCCGTGAGTGGCGAGTATGGCTATAGCCACACTCGCCACTCACGGGGCTTTGCGCAGCGCACGCTGCGCAAAGCCAATCTCCGCCGCCGTGTGCCTGATCGCCTCGGCCACCACCAGCGACCCGTGCCCGGCATCGAACCGAAGCACCTGGTAGTCGGCCCCCCGTGAAGCCAGCGCGTCCAGGTAGTTGTCCACCTGCCGGATCGGGCAGCGCGGGTCGTTCTCCCCGGCCAGCACCAGCAGCGGCGCGCGCACGTTGTCCACGTAGCTGAGCGGCGACGCGAGCCGGTACAGCTCCGGCAGCTCGTCCGGCGAGCCGCCGAACAGTGCGCGGTCGAACGCGCGCAACTGCTCCATCTCGTCCGCGTACGCGGTCAGGTAGTCGGCCACCGGCACCCCGGCCACGCCGGCCGCCCACACCTCCGGCTGGGTGCCCAGGGCCAGCAGGGTCAGGTAGCCGCCCCAGGACCAGCCGTTCACCACGCAGCGCGCCGGGTCCACCAGCCCGGACGCGACGCACCACGCGTGCACGGCGGCCACGTCGGCCAGTTCGGTGTGGCCGGGTTTGCCCTCGATGGCGTCCCGCCAGGCCGAGCCGTAGCCGGTGGAACCCCGGTAGTTGACCTCAACCACCACGAACCCGGCGTCCACCCAGGCCGCGCGCACGGCGGAGAACCGGTCCTCGTCGGCCGCGTGCGGCCCGCCGTGCAGCACGAACACCGCCGGGTGGGGTTTCTCCCCGCTCGGGGAGGCGATCAGTGCGTGGATCCGCCCGCCCGGCCCGTCCACCCAGACGTCCTCCACGGGCACCGAGTCCGGCGCGCGTTCCCCCGGCGGGCGCAGCAGCTCGGCGTCCACTCCGGCCACCGAGAGCGCGCGCACCGACGGCGGGTGCGCCGCCGACGAGCAGCCGTACTCCACGGTCCCGTCCGGCCGCACGCTGGCCGCGCCGACGCAGCCGGGCGCGGTCGGCAGCGCCGTCAACGAGCCGGTGTCCAGGTCGTAGCGGTGCAGGGTGGTTCGCGCCGCGTGGGTGTGCGCGACCAGCAGCGCCCGCCCGTCCGGGTAGAACCCGCCGGCCAGGTCGCCGGGCAGGTCGATGTCCAGCTGGTGCTGCTCGCCGGTGGCCAGGTCCCAGATGAGCAGCTCGTCGCGGCCCCGGCGCTCGTGCCCGACCAGCAGCCGGCTGTCCCCTTCCCGCTCGGGGAACTCCAGCGGCACCAGCCCGCGTCCCGGCCCGTCGGCCAGTTCGGCGAGCACCTCGGTCCCGGACGGCGTGATCCGCAGCGCGCGCAGCGCGGGGTGCCGGGAGTCACCGTGCTCGGAGTGGGAGATGGCCAGCAGCGTCTCGTCGTGGGACAGCGCGCCGACGCCGGCGTCCTCGGCGTGCTCGTACACCAGCTCGGCCGGGCCGCCGGCCCGGCTCAGCCAGATCCTGGTGCCGTCGTCGGTGGCGGTGCCCAGCGCGACCACCCGCGAGCCGATCGCCAGCCCGGCGGAGTAGCCGTCCAGCGCGTCGGGCTCGGCGCCCTCGGGGAGCGTGACGGCGGGTTGCGCGGCGCCGTCGGCGTCGAACGGCTCGCTCACCCAGCGGCCGAACTCGTCGCCGTCGGTGTCCGCGAACCACCACAGCCGTGCGCCGTCCGGGCTGATCGTGGCGCTGTGCGTGCCGTTGGGCCGGTCGGTGACCTGCCGGTGCACCCCGGACTCCCGGTCCCAGGCGTAAATCTCCCAGGTGCCGCTCACGTTCGACTGGTAGACGCAGCGCTGGGGCGCCTCGAGTGCCCACTCCGGCAGCGACATCCGAGGGGCGAGGAACCGCGCCCGCCAGCGCCGCTCGGCGGCCGGGTCGTCGAACAGCGTTTGCGGCACGCGGGCCGGGGGGTGGGCGGTCACGGCACGATCCTGCCAAAGCGGTGGGGGGCTGCGACAAATCAACGCGCCAGTCTCGCTGTTGCGCTATAACTGAGTTACATTGATCTCATGACGGAACCGCCCAGGCGCGCCGCCGCGCGGACGGCAAAGCTCTCCTCGATCCCCGTTGGTTTCGCCGGTCGCACCGCGGCCGGATGGGCTCGCCGGATCGCCGGGGCGGACCGGGCCGAGGTCGCCGCCGACCTGGCGATGCGCAACGCCGACCAGCTGTTCGCCGTGTTGGGCGAGCTCAAGGGCGGGGCCATGAAGCTGGGCCAGGCGCTGTCGGTCTACGAGGCGGCCATCCCGGTGGAGCTGGCCGAGCCGTACCAGGAGGCGCTGACCAAGCTGCAGGCCAACGCCCCGGCGATGCCCAAGAAGGACGTGCACCGGCAGCTGGCCGAACAGCTGGGTTCCCGCTGGCCCGAGCGGTTCGCCGAGTTCGACGCGGACGACGCGCGCGCGGCCAGCATCGGCCAGGTGCACAAGGCGATCTGGCACGACGGCCGCGAGGTGGCGGTCAAGGTGCAGTACCCGGGCGCGGACCAGGCGCTGCTCTCGGACCTGCGCCAGCTGCGCCGGTTCTCCCGGATGATCCAGCTGATGGTGCCGGGCGCGGACGTGCGCGCGCTGCTGGACGAGCTGACCGACCGGATGGCCGAGGAGCTGGACTACCGGCTGGAGGCGGATCACCAGCGCGCGTTCGGCAAGGCATTCGCCGGGGATGAGAAGGTGTGCGTCCCCCGGGTGGTGGCCTCCGCGCCGAAGGTGCTGGTCACCGAATGGATCGAGGGCACCTCGCTGTCCGTGTACGCGCACAACCCGGTGCGCGACGCTCAGGAGCAGCAGTTGCGCGACTGGCTGGGCTACACCGTGCAGGAGCTGATGTTCTCCTCGCCGACCCGGGTGGGCCTGCTGCACGCCGACCCCCACCACGGCAACTACCGGATCCTGCCGGACGGGCGGCTGGGCGTGCTGGACTTCGGCGCCTGCGCTCCCTACCCGGACGGCATTCCCCGCCCGCTGGGCCGGATCATCCGGTTCGCCGCCGACGAGCGCGGCGAGGAGATGCTCGAGCTGCTCATCCGGGAGGGCTTCGTCGGCCGCGAGGACAAGGTCACCGCCGAGGACGTGCTGCACTACATCGGCGCGCTGGGCGGCCCGGTGCGCACCGAGAAGTTCCGCTACCACCGCGACTTCATGCAGAACGAGGGCGGCCGGCTGCTCAACCTGGGCGGCCGCGACTTCCGCACCGGCCGCTCGATGAGCCTGCCGCCGCAGTACCTGATGGCGATCCGGGTGGTCGGTGGCTGGATGGCCATCTGCTCGCAAATCGACTGCACCGTCGCCTCGCGCGAGATCGTAGAACGCTGGCTCCCCGGCTTCGCCGACTAACAACCCCCCGATTCAGTGCCTTCAGCATGGTGATTCAGTGGGTTCAGCAGTGTGATTCAGTCGTTTCCGCAGGCGCCCGCCGTGCTGAAGTGACTGAATCACCGTGCTGAACCCACTGAACCACCCTGCTCAAGTGACTGAATCACTGTGCTGAACCCACTGAATCAGGCGTGCTCACGCGCAGGGCGGTGAGGATCAGGTCGAGGGCTGCGGTGAACTCGGCGTCGCGGGTGGTGGCGGTGGTGGCTTCGGCGATCTCGCGTAGGCCGGGGTAGCGCTCGGCGGGGAGCGTGAGGGCGTGCGCCAGCGCCGGGTCCGGGTCACCCTCGGCGACCAGGCGGGCCTGGGCGAACCCGGTGACGAAACCGGTGACCGCGCGGAACGCGGCGAGCAGCGCGAACCCGGATCGCCCGGAGCGGCGCAGCGCGCCCAGCAGCGCCTCGGCGTAGGCCATGGTCGACTCGTCGGTGGTGCGCCGGTTGAGCAGCAGTGGGATGGCGTTGGGGTGCGCCCGGACCGCCCGCCACAGCCACTCGGCCAGTGATCGCACCTCCCCGGCCCAGTCCGCCCGCCCGGTCGGCGGGAACGCCGGCGCGTCGGCCAGCACCGCCGCCGCGACCAGCGCGTTCAGTCCGTCCCGGCCGTCCACGTAGTTGTAGATCGTCATTGCGCCGGTGCCCAGGCGGCCGGCCAGCGCGCGCATGGTCAGCGCGTCCAGGCCGTCGGCGTCCACGATGGCCAGTGCGGCGTCGCGGAGCGCCTCGGGGGTGAACCTTCTCGGCGCGGGCACGGCGGATCCTCCTTGATTGCGTACAAGGTACGTGATGTACTGCTGTTTACGTACACAGTACTTGAACGAAGGAGATCCCGGTGATCCAGACCCAGTTCCGCATCCCGTCCGGCGATCGGGGCGAGCACTGCGCCGCTTGGCTGACCCGGCCGGAAAACCACGAGAAGCCGCACCCGGTGGTGCTGCTGGTGCACGGCGGCGGGGCCACCCACGACATGGGCCTGCCGGCGTACGAGCGGGCGTTCTCCCAGGCCGGGCTGGCCGTGCTGGCCTTCGAGTTCCGCCACCTCGGTGGGTCGGACGGCGAACCCCGGGGCCTGATGAGCCCGCGCCGCTACCTGGAGGACGTCGAGTCCGCGCTCGCCTTCGTCCGCAACCGTCCGGAGCTCGATCGGAGGAGGATCGCCCTGTGGGGAACCTCGTTCGGGGCCAGCCACGTGGTGGCCACGGCGGCCAAGCACCCCGAGCTGGCGGCGGCCGTCGTGCAGTGCCCGGTGTTCTCCGGCCGGAAGATCGCGCTGGCCGCCGGCCCGCGCGCGCTGCTCGGCTTCACCGGCCCGATCCTGGACGACCTGGCGCGCGCCGCGCTGCGCCGACCGCGCCGCTACCTGAAGATCGTTGGACGCCCCGGCGAGCGGGCGTTCGTCACCGCGCCGGGCGCGCTGGAGGGATGGAACTCGCTGGTCGGTGAGGGGTCCACGTTCGACAACCGGGTACCGGCCGCCGCCGCGCTGGACATGCTGCGCTACCACGCCGAGGCCGACCTGCCGGGGGTGAGCTGCCCGCTTCTGGTCTGCGTGAGCGACCACGAGAACCTGATCGACCCGGCCGGCGTGCCGCTCGCCGCTGCCCGCGCGCCCCGCGCCGAGATCAGGCATTACCCGGGCGACCACTTCCAGGTCTACCACGGTGAGCTGCGCGACCGGATGGTCGCCGACCAGCTCACATTCCTGCGCGCAGCCGGGGTCGGGTAGTCTCGCATGCGTGCAGCGCTATTTCTGGTTTAGCTGGCCGGCCCGGGGTGGGCCAGCCCGCGACCGCGCGCGCTGACAAAACCACCACCACACCCGAGCCGGACGCTGACGAGAGCCGGCTCGACGCATTTCGGGGCGGCCCGCGGAGAGGGAGCCCTGTAAATCATGACGGTCACATCCGACCAGCTTGACCAAGTCCAACTGGACGGCAAGCGCACCGCCAAGATCAGCCCGTTGATCTCGCCCGCCCTGTTGCGCCAGGAGCACCCGCTGCCTGCGCATACCGGGCGGCGGATCGAGCGGTTCCGCGGCGAGGTCGCGGACATCGTCGGTGGCGTGGACGACCGGCTGATCGTGGTGGTCGGCCCGTGCTCGATCCACGACCGGGCGGCGGCGCTCGAGTACGCCGCGCTGTTGGCCGCCGACGCGGAGCGGTTCGGCGACGAGCTGCGCGTGGTGATGCGGGTCTACTTCGAGAAGCCGCGCACCACGCTGGGCTGGAAGGGCCTGATCAACGACCCGGACCTGGACGGCAGCTACGCGGTGAACAAGGGCCTCCGGCTGGCCCGCGCCCTGCTGCTGGACGTGTCCGAGCTGGGTCTCCCGGTGGGCTGCGAGTTCCTCGACCCGATCATCCCGCAGTTCCTCGCCGACGCGGTGAGCTGGGGAGCGATCGGCGCGCGCACGGCGGCCAGCCAGGTGCACCGGCAACTGTGCAGCGCGCTGTCCATGCCGGTCGGGATCAAGAACTCCACCGACGGCGACGTGCAGACCGCCGTCGACGGGGTGCGCGCGGCGGCCGCCCCGCACGTGTTCTGCGGCATCAACGCCGACGGCCTGGCCGCACTGATCAGCACCACCGGCAACCCGGACTGCCACGTCATCCTGCGCGGCGGCGCCGGCGGCCCGAACTACTCGCCGGCCCACGTGGCCGACGCGCTCACCCGGCTGGACGCCGGCGGGCTGGCCCCCCGGGTGAGCGTGGACGCCAGCCACGGCAACAGCGGCAAGAACCACGTCCGCCAGGCCGAGGTGGTCGGCGAGCTCGCGGAGCGGATCGCCGACGGCGAGCGCGGCATCATGGGCCTGATGCTGGAGAGCTTCCTGGTCGCCGGCCGGCAGGAGCTGACCCTGGGCCGGTCCGAGGAGCTGTGCCACGGCCAGTCGATCACCGACGCCTGCATGGACTGGACCACCACTTCGGCGTTGCTGGAACGGCTGGCCCTGGCGGTCCGCGCGCGCCGCTGACCCGGTTCGCGCGCGCCGCTGACCCCGGGTCAGGCGCGGCGCCGGGCCCGGTGGTCGGCCACGTGGGTGCGGTTCGCACAGCGGGTCGAGCAGTATCGCCTGCGCCCGTTGCGGGAGGTGTCCACGTAGACCACCGGGCAGCCGGGGCGGGCGCAGCCGCCGATCCGGTTCGGGTCCTCGCAGATCGCGTGGGCCAGGCCGGCCGCCGTGTAGGCCTTGACCCGTTCGACCAGCGGCGCGTCCACCTCGGCGTAGTGGAAGTGCGGCGCGCGGCCGTCGTGCTGGGAAATGTACGGCGCGGCCGCGACGCCGCCGAGCAGCGTGTTCACCAGGGCGACCCGGCCGGGCACGGTGGCTTCCCGGAAGACCTCGCGCAGCCGTCCGGCCCACTCGACCAGCGAGGCGGCGTCGTCCGGCCGGACGGCCCGCCGGGGCTGGTAGTCCAGGCGGTCCAGGATCTCCTCGAAGGCGGGTGCTCGGGCTTCCGGGCCGGCGTTGACCAGCTCCGAGGCCAACCGGGCCGCCGAGCCCCCGTAAGGGTTGAACTGCACTAGATCATTACATCAGGCTGTCGGCATGGGTACAAGGTGGACCGGAATCGGCCTGGCGATCGGGGCGGCCTGCGCGATGGGCGGCGCCGCGCCGGCGTTGAAGACCCTCGGCGGCGCCGGCGGGCTGTCCGCGATCAACATCATTCAGGCGCGCACCGCCGTCGGCGCGCTGGCGCTGCTGGCCTGCACGTTGGTGCTGCGCCAGGGACGGATGCGGGTGCATCCGAGGGACTGGTGGCTGATCGCGATGTACGGCGGGGTGAGCATCGCGGCCAACCAGGTGGTGTTCACCATGTCGCTGTCCCGGTTGCCGGTCGGCGTGGCGCTGCTGCTCGAGTACCTCGCCCCGGTGCTAGTCGCCGGGTGGGTGCGGCTGGTCCGCCGGCAACCGGTGTCCGGGCTGGTCTGGGTGGGCGCGGCGACCACGGTGCTCGGGCTCGGGCTGCTGGGCAAGGTGTGGTCCGGGTTCGCGCTGGACGGGCTCGGGGTCGGGCTGGGGCTGCTCGCCGCGGTCACCCTGGCCGGGCGGTTCCTCGTGGTGGAACGGGGTCTGCGCCGGTACGACCCGCTGGTGATGGCCGCCTGGGGGACCGCGGCCGCGGCCGTCGCCACCTCGGCCGTCGCCGCCCTGGCGGCCGGCGCGGCGGCGCCCTTCCCGGTGCACGTGCTGACCGAGCGGGTCACGCTCAGCGGCGCCGTCGTGCCGGTGTTCGTGCTGGTCGCGTGGGTGGGGCTGGTCGGCATGGCCGGCGGCGTGCTGCTCGGCGTGACCGCCCAGCGGCTGCTCCCGCCGACCACGGCCAGCCTGCTGCTGAGCCTCGAGGTGGTCGCCGGGTCGGTGCTGGCCTACGCGCTGCTCGGCGAACGGCTGACCGGGGTCCAGGCGGCCGGGGCGGCGATCATGCTCGCCGGTGTCCTGGCGGTGGCCGCGGCCAAGCGTGCCCCGGCGAAGCCGGCCGTGGTGGGTCCGGCCTTTGACAAACGCCGCGCCCTCACGCACTCTGGTCATCAGACCTAGTCAAATGACTAGGTCGCTTGGCCGAAAGGGGCGAGGGCGAATGAGCGAAGCGATCAGCCTGATCGGACTGGGTGCGATGGGGCAAGCGCTGGCCGCCCAACTGGTCAAGGCCGGGCACCGGGTCACGCTGTGGAACCGGACCAGGAGCCGCGCGGACGCCCTCCTGGAGCAGGGCGCGAATTGGGCCGGGACGCCGGCCGAGGCGATGGCGGCCAGCCCGGTCACCGTGCTGTGCATCAGCAACTACCCCGACTCCGAGGCGCTGCTGGCCGACGTGCCGGCCGGCGCGGTGATCGTGCAGATCACCACCGGGACGCCGGAGGACGCCGTCGGGCTGGAGAAGGTGGTGACCGGGCGGGGCGCCGCGTACCTGGACGGGCTGATCGCCGCCTACCCCAGCATGATCGGCACCGGGAACGCGTCGATCTACTACAGCGGCCCGCGCGAGCTGTTCGACCGCCACGCCGACGTGCTGCGCGACCTCGGCGCCACGCCGGTCCACCTGCGCGAGGAGATCGGCGCGGCCAACCTGCTGGATGCCGCCGTGATCACCATGTTCTACGGCATCCTGTTCGGCTTCAGCGTGGGCGCCGGGCTGGCCACCCGCGCCGGGCTCGAGGTGAAGGACTTCGCGTCGATCGGGAGCGCGGCCCTGCGGTCCTTCCCGGCCGCCATGGCCGATGTCGCGGACAAGTTGGCCACCGGCGACATGACCACCACGGAGGCCACCCTGGACACCTACGTGAACGGGCTGGACACCGGCCGGCGGACCGCCGAGGCCAGCGGCGCCGACACCCGGTTCCACCAGGTGATGCTGGACTACCTGCACCGCGCCCGGGAAGGTGGTCACGGGTCGGACGACATCGCCCGGCTCGTCCAGATGTTCACCGAAGGGACCGCGGCCTGACGTGGCGCACGTACCGACCAGCGAACGGCGGACCCAGCTCATCGAGGCGGCCGTCCGGGTGATCAGCCGGGAGGGGGTGGGCCGGGCGACCACCCGGCGCATCGCCGACGAGGCCGGCGCGCCGCTGGCCAGCCTGCACTACAGCTTCCGGGACAAGGAGGAGCTGTTCGCGGCGGTACTCGAGCACGCCGTGGCGTGCACCTACCAGCTGGTCTGCGATCGGGGCGCCCCGCCGGGCGCCGGGCTGGCGGCGGCCGTGCGGGCGTTCCTGGAGATCTTCCAGGAGTGGACCTCGGCCGACCCGGACCTGCAGAGCGCCCTGTACGCGCTCACCCAGTGGAAACTGCACGCCACCGGGCACGAAGGTGCCGCCGCCCGCGAGTACCGGGCCTACTTCGACGGCCTGATCGACATCTTCCGGGCCGCCGCCCGCCCGGGGGAGACCGATGTCGACCTGGACAAGCTGGCCCGGCTGACCATGGCGCTGAACGACGGCATGGTGCTGCAGCTGCTCGCGGTCGGCGGCTCCGCGTTCGCCGACATCGACCTGACCACGCTGGCCGAGGGGCTGGTCCGCGCCTCGGCCGGGGCACAACCATAAGGAGAACCGGTGCTGACCGACGAAGACCGCAAGTTCCTGGCCACCCCGAGGCTAGGCATTTTGAGCATTCCCGGGCGGGACCCGGCGGACTGGCCGGTGAACCGGCCGGTCTGGTTCGAGGCCACCCCGGAGGGCGGGGTGCAGCTGTTCTCCGGGGCGGACGCGCTGAAGGTGCGCCGGTTCCGCGCCGACCCGCGCGCGGCGCTGCTCGCGGCCAACGCGGTCGGCGAGCCGGAGCACTGGGTCTCGGTCACCGGGCGGGCGACCATCGAGGAGGACGGCGCCGGTGACCTGGCCGCCCGGCTGGCCGCGCGCTACTGGGACATGGGCAACCCGGACCTGAAGGCCGTGGTCGACCAGTGGCTGGTCTCCGACCTGGTGCGCATCGTGATCACCCCGGACAAGGTCGCCCGCTACGAGGGGTGATCAATCCGCGTCGGCAATGCCCAAACGCCCGGCGGCCAGGGCGAGCTGTACCCGGTTGCGGCTCTGGGTCTTGGCCATCAGGTTGGCCACGTGGGTCTTCACCGTGGTGACCCCGATGTACAGCCGCTGGCCGATCTCCGCGTTGGAGTAGCCGCTGGCCAGCAGGGCCAGCACGTCCCGCTCCCGCTCGGTCAGGGTGACCGCCGGCCGGCCGTGGCCGCCGGGGGCGCTGGCCACCGCGCGGGACACCACCCGGCGCAGCACGTCCGGGCTGAACGGGCTGTCCCCGGCGGCGGCCCGGCGGACCCCGTCCAGCAGGGTCTCCGGGGCGGTGTCCTTGGCCAGGAACCCGCAGGCCCCGGCGGCCAGCGCCGGGTACAGGTGTTCGTCGTCGTCGAAGGTGGTCAGCACCACGATCCGGGTGGTGGGCCGGCCGGCCAGGATGCGCTGGGTGGCGGTGATGCCGTCCACGCCGGGCATCCGCAGGTCCATCAGCACCACGTCCGGCACCAGCCGGTCCACCATGGTGATCGCCTGCTGGCCGTCCTGCGCCTCGCCGACCACCTGCACGTCCGCGCTGGCCTCGCACAGCATGCGCAGGCCGGCGCGAACCAGGCGCTGGTCGTCCACCAGCAGCGTGCGGATCATCGCTCGGCCGGGGAGGCGGCCGGGGACGCGGCGGCCGGCGATGCCGCCGCGAGGGCGCCGGGCAGTTCCGCGCGCAGCGCCCACCCGCCTCGCCCGTCCTCGCGCGGCCCGGCCCGCAGCGCGCCGCCGAGCAGCTCGACCCGTTCGCGCATGACGGTCAGCCCGTGGCCCGGTTCCGATGGCGGCTGCGGGTGGGTCGGGCCGCCGTCGGTCACCTCGACGAGCAGGGCGTCGGAGCCGGTGCGCCGGGCGGCCACCGAGGCGGCCGCACCCGGGCCGGCGTGTTTGATCACGTTGGTCAGTCCCTCCTGCACCACGCGCAACACGGCGTGCCGGTGCATGGTGCCCAGCTCGCGCAGCGCGTCGCCGTCCAGGGTGGCTTCCACCCGTACGCCGGCCTGGCGGGTGCGGTCCAGCACGCCGGTCAGCGCGGCGTCCAGGTCGGTGGCGGCGAGCAGGCCGGGGTCGGTCACGCTGTCCGGGTCCCGCAGCAGGCCGACCAGCCGGCGCAGGTCGGTGAGCGCCTCGCCGCCGATCGCGTGCACGTCGTCCAGCGCCTCGACCAGGCGCGGATCGCCGTCCCGCGCCACGTGCCTGGCCACCCCGGCGCGCAGCACGATGGACGCCACGTGGTGCGCCACCACGTCGTGCAGCTCGCGGGCGATCGCCGCCCGCTCGGAGGTACGCGCCGCCGCGACCTCCCAGCCCCGGGTCCGCTCCGACTCCACCGCGCGCTGCTCGGCCACCCGGGCCAGCTCGGTGCGGGAGCGCAGGAACGACCCGAGCAGCACCGGCAGGCCCACGTCGGTGATCACCATCATCACGTTCGCCGCCGCCGGGTAGAGCTGGTACGGGCTCAGCGCGCTGGCCGTGGTCACCGCCGCCGCACCCAGCCACAGCTGCCACGGCCGGCGCCGCCGGTAGGCCAGCTCGCCGAGCGCGACGCAGGCCATCAGCCGCACCAGGCCGGAGCCGATGTCCGGCTGCTGGGGGTCGGCGACCAGCCCGCAGTACGCGAACAGCGCGCTCTCGCCCAGCGACACGGCCAGCGGGAACCGCCCGCCGAGCAGGATCCCCGCCGCCGCGAGCAGCGCCACCGCCCAATCCTGGCCGGTCGGCCGCAGCTGCGGGACGTGCAGCAATGCCAGCGCGCCGACCACCCCGAGCAGCGGCAGCAGCCGGACCCAGCCGTACCCGACGACCGGTGCCCGCAGCTTCAATCGCACCCGCCCAAGGTAGCCCGCTCGCATATTTGATACCTCCTCCCCAGGGAGGACCCGGTCCGACCGGTTGGCCGATCACCCCGGCGCCGCGCCGGCCTCAAGCTCGGAGGCATGAACGCAAAGCTGGTGTCCCGAGGGCTGATCGGGACAAGGATCTTCCTGGCCGCCGTCTTCGTCATGTATGGGTCGATCAAGCTGTTCGGCGGCCAGTACTACTACGGCGACTGGGCGATGACCAAGCAGACCGCCAGCGGCACCGGGATGGTGTGGGCGTTCTTCGGCTACTCGCCGGTGTACGGCCGGTTCACCGGCCTGTTCGAGCTGGTCCCGGCGCTCATGCTGCTGCACCCGAGGACCGCGACGCTGGGCGCGGCCGCGCTGTTCGCGGTGAGGCTGAACATCACGGTGATGGACTTCGCGTTCGACTTCCCGATGGTGAAGTACTTCGTGCTGGGCTACACGCTGCTCGCCCTGGTGCTGGTGTGGCACGACCGGAACCGGTTGCGCCTGATGCTCCTGCGGCCGGTCGAGGTGGTTTCCCTTCTGTCCGCACTGGACGCTTCGGGCGCGCCGCCCCGGTCCGAGCCCGCACCGGGGCGGCGCGCCTGAGCGTCAACGCCGCATGAATCTCGGCGCTCCCCCACCCACCCCGGCCATGGACAGGGCCATGCACAACAATCCGGCGATGACCAGGGCGTTTGAGTACGCGACGCTGGCCAGGTCGAGGATCAATGCGATGAGGAAAAGCAGAGCGGCGACGGCTGCGAGCATCTTCGGGACACCTTCCTCTCGAGGGATGATCAGGAGTATTCGCCCGAACAAAGGGTCGTGGGTGATCTTTCCCCCGGTCGTGGCTGGTTCGAAACAAATCCGTCGCCGTCGCGGGTGCGATCCCCGCCGACATCTACCTGATCGGGGTGCCGACCATGATCGAACCCCGCTCAGGTAGATCTCGGCGATGCGGAGTCCGAACGGACGCTTTCTTCGGGCCGATCGAGGGGCGCCGGGCGCCTGAGTTCGCCCTCAGTCCATGATCATCAGGACGTGAGGGCGGCTTCCGAGCCCGTCAGGCGGCCGCGTTCCACTTGACTAAAGAAGTGTGCGCCCGCTTCGCTGGAGTGCTCCAAACCTCCGGCGCAGGGAGTTCGCGATGCTGCTGCTCGACCTGTTGAGCGTCAACCCACCGATCGCGCCGGAGCCGCCGTGGGACCTGCGGGTGGGCGGCGAGCTCTCCGAGTACCTGTTCTTCGCGGCGAACGTGCTGGTGTTCGTCGGCTCGGTGGTCTACGCGGCGGTCGCCGGGCGGCGGGGTAAGACGCTGATCCCGCTGATGTGCATGGCCGGCGGCACCCTGACCATCTTCCTGGAGCCGCTGATCGACTCCCACCTGCAGGTCTGGTGGCCGATCCACCACCAGCCGGACATCCTCTCCGCCTGGGGCCGGGACGTGCCGCTGATGATCCTGTTCGTGGTTGGCTGGTACTTCGGGCTGAACGCCGCGATGCGGTATCGCTGGATGCAAAAGAACGGCCCGGCTTCCAAGATCTGGACGCTGTACGCGATCGAGGTGGGCAGCGCGCTCGCGCTGGAGCCGCCGGCCATCCAGCTCGGCCTGTGGCACTACTACGGCGACCATGGGCTGCGCATGTTCGGCTACCCGGTGTGGTGGCCGTTCGTCGGCGGCGCCTGCTGCATGGCCGCCGGCACGCTGGTCTACGTGCTGGCGCCGTACCTCACCGGCTGGCGGGTGCTGAACGTGGTGCTGATCGTGCCGATCGGCGTCTCCGCCGCCTACTGGGGCGCCGGCTGGCCGATGTTCACCGTGCTCAACACCGAACCCGGCCGGCCGGTGGTGCTGCTCGCCTCGGCGTTCTCCGTCGGGCTGTGCTTCTTGATCGTGTGGATGTGCACGATCGCCACCGGTCACTACGACTACCGAGCCGAGCAGCGCCGCGCGGCGAAGGAGCCGGTAGCCGCTTAGAAGTGTCGCCCGCGCGCCTAACCGGGCGCGCGCTCGGCAAGCGCGTTCCGCGCTAGAGGCCGAGCAGGCCGCCCTTGTCCTTCTTGGACTTCGGCTTGTCGTCGTTGTAGTTGCCGTCGCCCTGCACGACCTGCACCGAGTCGCCGATGTTGATGTGCTCGTAGAACCAGGAGGCGTCGCCGTTGCCCAGCCGGATGCAGCCGGCGGTGCGCTTGTCCACCGTGCCGCCGCCGTGGAAGGCGTAGCCGGAGGAGCTGAAGAACACCGAGTAGGGCATCGCCGAGGGACGGCCGTTGGTCACCGTCTCCGAGCTGACGTGGTCGATGTCCTTGGAGATGACCTTCCAGGTGCCGGTCGGGGTGTCCTTGCCCGGGCCGCCGGAGGAGGAGGCCATCGGGCCGCGCAGCACCTTGTCGCCCTTGATGAACCAGGTGGTGGCGTTGAAGCCGTCCTTGCCCAGCGCCACGCAGGCCACCGTGCCCTTGTTGCACGGGGTGCCGGGCACGCGGGAGGACTGCGCCTGCGCGGTCCCCGGGTTCGCCATGGCGAGGCCGGCGAGCACGACGGCCATGGCCAGGGTGGCGGCTAGGCCACGTGGGCGAACAACGCGGCGACCGCCGCAATACGCCGTCTGAGTCATCTGCCAGTCCCTCCCGGCTTAGCGCGATCACGCCTAAGTCGAGGGAACCTTACCCAGTCCAGGGACGATAACAGTCGGCGACCCCCGCATCACTGCGAGTCGTCACCGAGCGTTGCTCTATTAGAGTAAGGTTCACCCATTCGTGCGTGCTCGGCGGCGTGAATGAGGGGCCGCCGAGCACGCAGGGGGAGGATCAGATTCCGCCGCCGCCGAGCAGTGAGCGCTTGAGGCGGGTCGGCCACTTGTCCACCGGGACGTACTTGGCCAGGTTCTCCCGGACGACCTTCTTGACGCTGTACATCGCCATCATCAGGCCGCGGTAGTTGCGCCACATCTGCCGGCGCCGGGAGAAGTGGTTCTCGAAGTCGGTGACCACGAACTTGGTGTGCCGCAGGTTCAGCGCGATGGTGATGCGCTTCTGGTTGCCCAGGTACGGGGTCACGTAGTGCGGCAGGGTGGCCGGGAAGATGATCATCTTGCCGGGGATCGGTGCCGACTCCAGGTCGTACTCACCGGTGCGCTCCGGCTCGGTGCAGTTGGCCTTGCCGTCCTCGCCGCGCGAGCTGAGCGTGCTGGCGGCGGCCTGCACCTTGTTGGACACCGGGCGCGGGATGCCGCTCATGTCGAGGAACCGGGTGAACCCGGAGTTGATCGCGTTCTCGTCCTCGCCACAGTCCACGTAGTAGACGGCGGCCCACATGTTGACCCCGCCGGAGTGCACGTGGGTGGTCACCGTGTCACCGAGCTGGTTGACGTTGGCCCACGCCTCGATGTCCCAGCCCTCGAGCAGGTCGTCGCCCGGGTTCTGCACGGTGGCGCGGACCACCGACTTGACCATGGCGCGCATCCGGTCGAGCAGCTCGTCGATGGCCGGGTCGCCCCAGAGCTGGAGGTTGCGCTCGGACTGCCAGCCGCCGCACTGCGATTTCTGCAGGCCGGGGGTGGTGGCGGCGCGGTGCAGGACGATCTCCCGCAGCTTCGCGTTCAGTTCGGCCGCGTCTTCCCAGACGTGGGCGTAGACCGGGGTGGTGCCGATCTGGGTCTGGCCGAGGGGGGGCTCGGACACCGATCCACCCGCCTGGGGTGTGTGGATTTCGTCGATGCTCACGACAAGCGTCCATTTCTTGTTATGGGGCTGGATTGAACTCCAGCGGCTTCCAGGATCTCACTTCCCGCGCCGGCCCTGGCGGCGGGGTAAGGCTACCCATCGTGTCCGCACAGAGATCAACTTCAAACAGGTTTTACTCCCCGGGTAATCGATGTGCCGGACCGGTTGGTGGATGCTCGGGGGCATGGATGCCGATATAGGGCTGGTGCTGCCGTCGCGCGAGGTCGTGATGTGGGGCGGCGGCGAGATGGACGGGTTGCTCGACGCCGCCGAGCGGGCCGAGCGGGACGGGTTCGACTCGGTGTGGGTGGGCGAGTCGCCGCTGGCCCGGCCGCGCCCCGACCCGCTGTTGGTGCTGGCCGCGCTGGCCGCCCGCACCCGGCGGGTCCGGCTGGGCACGGCGGTGCTGCTGCCGCTGCTGCGCCACCCGCTGACCCTGGCGCACGGCCTGGCCACCCTGGACCGGCTGGCCGGCGGGCGGCTGGTGGTCGGCCTGGCCCCGGGCGCGGACGTGCCCGGCACGCACGCCGAACTGGCCGCCGTGGACCGCCCCAGCGGCCGCCGGGTCGGCGACCTGATGGACACGGTGGCCCGCTGGCGCGAGCTGTGGAAGGGCGAGGTGCGGCCCGGGCCGGTCCGGCCGGAGGGGCCGCCGCTGTGGCTGGGCGCGCAGGGACCCCGGATGCTGGCGCTGACCGGCGAGCGGTTCGACGGCTGGATGCCGTTCAGCCCGACCCCGGAGCACTACGCGCGCGGCCTGGCATCGGTACGGGGCGCGGCCGCCGCGGCCGGGCGGGATCCCGGTGCGCTGGTCGCGGCCGCGTACGTGACGGTCGCGGTGGACGACGACCCGGCGCGCGCGGCCGGCGCCCTGGACGAGTACATGACCGCCTACTACGGCCAGCCGGCCTCGGTGATGTCCCGGATCCAGGCCTGCCACGCGGGCACGCTCTCCAGCGCCGCCGACTGGATCGGTTCCTATGTGGCGGCCGGCGCATCGCACGTGCTGGTGCGGTTCGCCTCGACCGGCCTCACCGGCTACCCGCCGGCCGCGCGCGAGCTGCGGGAGCGGCTGGCCGCCCGATGAGTTTCCGGAGGGCGTCTGGTCTACTCCGTGACCCCGAGCTGAGGAGAAACCGATGCGAATCGTGATCAGTGAGTTCATGAGCCTGGACGGTGTTGTGCAGGCACCCGGCGGCCCGGAGGAGGACACCGACGGCGGGTTCGCGCACGGCGGCTGGTCGATGCCCTACTTCGACCTGGACACCATGGGGCCGGCGATCGACGAGGTGCTCGGCGCGACCGAGGCGCTGCTGTTCGGCCGGCGCACCTGGCGGACCATGGCCGACGCCTGGCCCGGCCGCGCCGGCGGCCCGTTCGCCGACCGGATGAACTCGCTGCCCAAGTACGTGGCTTCTCGTACCTTGCGGCCGGCCGACCTGGACTGGAACGGCTCGACCCTGCTGCCCGCCGACGACGCGATCGGCGCCATCAGCGAGCTGCGTTCCCGCGACGGCGGCGGGTTGCAGGTGATGGGCAGCCCCTCGCTGGCCGCCCAGCTGGTGGCGCACGGCCTGGTCGACGAGTACCGGCTGATGATCGAACCGATCCTGCTCGGCGGCGGCAAGCGGATCTTCCCCCACGACGGCGACGCGCGGCGCCTGGAACTGGTCTCCTCGGTCACCGCCGCCACCGGCGTCCTGATCTGCACCTACCGCCCGGCCTAGTCGGTCGGGCCCGGGACCCCAACCGGGACGTGGCTGGTTGGGTCGGTCCAGGCGTCCGCGTCAGATCCATGTCCACGGAGGCAGCTCATGGACCCCGTCTTTCTCGCACTGGTCCTGGTCGTCGCGATCCTGATTGTCGCCGTGCCCATCGGCCTGCTGCTCCGCAAGCTGGTCTGGCGCGGGCCGTACCGGGACGGCGACTGGGCGACCTGGAAGCGCACCGCGAAGACCCTGAGCTGGGGTGACCGGTGGACAATCTACTGGGCCAACAGCTGGGGCAAGCCGGTGCGCGATCCCCGGCTGGCCGCGTTCGCCATCGAGCGCGGCGAGCGGGTCGCCGTCGTCGTGGCCAGCGGCGCGAACCGGTTGCGCTGGCTGTGGTGGCTGGTCGCGGCGATCCACATCGCGGGCGGCCTGATGATCGGCGGGACGACGGCCTATCTGTACTTCATGGCGGCCATCGTGTTCCTGCTGCTTCCGGCGATGACCCGGTGGGGTGGGCGGATGGCCAGGCGCAGCGCCGACGCGAGCCGTGCCGTGCTGGCCGAGCAGGGTCCGCATTCCGGATGACGGCCGGCAAAATGTGACGTAACACATCGCGCATACCGCGCATCACCGGCAACACCCGCAACGAGCATCTTCTTCCTGCTGCGTGACCTGCTCGACGTCATCTTCTGGCTGGAGACCGTCGGCATCGCCGGTTTCACCGCGTTCTGGGTGCTGCAGACCAACGAGCTGGGAAACTTCATCAACCGCCAGGCCGCGCCGGAGGGCGCTTAGTCCCGGAGAAACCAGTCAGGCCCGGCACCCACACGGGGATACCGGGCCTGACCAGGATTTTCGGTGGTCGGGGTGGCGGGATTCGAACCCACGGCCTCTTCGTCCCGAAGGTATGCGCGGATCGTCCCAACCAGGCCAAACGTGCTGGTCAGAGAGCTTTCGGCGTCCGTAGGCGTCCGGGCTGGTCCAGTCTCGGACCGGGCGATTGTCACGCAGTTGGTCACCCACCACACGCGCCGTCCCGAGGTGTCATCCCGTCGACCTGGCAACGCCCGATCAGGCCGTGCGGCGGGGGCAACAACGCCTCGTACCGGCGGCCGATTATGCCAGGCTTGCCCCCGTTGCACGGTCTGATAGCCCCCTGGGAGGTCGGCGGGATGGCACCGGTCGCGCCCACCTCGTTCCCGCCGCCCGCACGCCCTTCCGTGCCATCCCGGAGACCTGCCCGCCCGGCGAGGGCATGCTTTGGATCTTTGAACTGTTCGTGGCTGTGTTGTGGTCGCCGGCCGCGAGGTGGCAGCCCGGTGACCGGCCGGCAGGCCGCACGCGCCGGGCGCACGTAGAGGGCTGCCTCAGGGGATGGGCCGGCAGCGGCGCCGACGGCGCCGCCTTGAACAAGTAGAGAAAGTCCTCACCGCGTGATCGCGGGTCCGTCGTCGGTCTCGGCGATGATCCACGCGAGGTAGTCGGGGTTCCCGGCGGTGAGCGGCACGGCCGTCACGTGCGGCACCTCGTAGGGGTGCTCCTGGCGCACGCGCTCCGTGATCCGCTGGACGAGGCTGGCACGGGTGTAGAGGGTGCCGCGCGTCTCGGCCTTCTCGAATATCTCGCCCCGCCAGCGGTAGACCGTCTCAAAGGGCTGCAGGTGGCCGGCGGCGCACAGACGTTCTCGAACGAGGGTCCCGATCAGGCGTCGCATCCACTCATGGTCAGGCGCTGTGATGACGACTTCGACCGGGACATCCTCACTGGGCATCGGCGGACGCCTTCAGCTCCTGGATCACGGCACGGGTGCCTTCCTCGTCACGCGCCATGCTGCCCCAACCGGTCATGATCTTGCCGTCGTAGCCGAGGCCGACCCATCGGCCACGCATGTGGATGCCGTGCGGGTGCAGGACGAAGTACATGGTGCCCTTGGACCGGACGGATGCGTCGTCCGAGGCGTACCAGCCGAGAAGCACCTCGTTGTCCCAGAGGCGAAACTCACCGTGCCAGTGGTAGCCGCCTCGTTCCTCGGACAGGCCGCGCGTGTGCGTTCGGACTTCGATCTGGTCACCCCGCTGGGACAGCCGCACTCCTTGAACGGCGATGGCCTCCTCGCTGTCACGCCAGGTCTGCCATCCGGCGTACCAGTCGCCGGTCAGGTCCATGCGGTCGGAGGTTGTGCCGGCAAGTTCACCGACCGAGATCTTGAGGGCGCGCGCGATCGACACGGCTACTGACAGCACGGGCTGTTGTTCGCCGGCCTCGTAGCGGCGGATCTGGCGCACGCCGATCTCTGCCTCCCGCGCGAGGTCGGCCTGCGACATGCCCAGTTCGGCACGTCGCTTGCGCATCACTTCTGCCATGTCCACCTGGACATTGTCGCAGGACTTCTTAGTCCTTGACAACCGGACTAAGTAGGCCGCATGATAGGGACGTATCAGTCCTCTAGTGGACAAACTCGGACTGATAGGTCCCAGTCGACGTGATCGCTTCGACCAGGGCCACAACTAGACAAGGACGCCCCGGCCAGTGTTGGAGCACCAGCCGGGGCATGCACCGAAACCTGTGGAGAAACGATGCATGTCAACGGTACTCGCGAGGCTGAGCTGCACGTAGTAGCGGGCACGGCGGACGCACCTGAGCGGACCTCGCCGGCTCGCCGGAGGTGGACGGAGGTGGAGGCGCTCGCGGGCGCGACGTCGTTCCGGTTCGGGGACGTCAACCCGCGTACGGGCAAGCCGTACACCTGGTCTCACTTCCGTGAGCTGCCTGCCTACGCGGCTGAGGTGGTGGTGGGCAAGTTCGACCTGTGCGCGGGTGAGTGGGACGCGCTGGTCGACACTTGGGCGGTCGATGAGTTCGTCGACCCCGAGCAGGTGTTCACGGTGGACGTGGGCGCCTACGCCCGGTCGGTGGCCGGGCGGCTGTCCTACGGGGAGATGTCCCTCGCGGTCGCGTGGTCGGGAGTAGAGCTTCCCGAGCGGGGCGCGTCGGTGTCGCGGGAGCAGGTGCTGGCGTTGGCCGCGCTGGGTATCCGCCGCCCCGGCGGCCTGCTGACGCTGTGCACCACCGAGGCGCGGGCGCGGGATCTTCGCCGCGCTGGGGACTTCGGCGCGGCCAGTGAGATCTACGGCGGGAAGGCTCGGGAGGACCGCGCGCACGATCTGGCGTTCTCCGTCATCCCGCTGCCGGCTGAGCTGGACGAGCCGGCGGAATACGACTCCGACGTGGTGGCGGTGGTCGCGTGAGCGGCCTGGAGACGCTGCCCCGACTGGTGCCCGCGCAGTCGGTTGAGGAGCTGATCAGCTCGCGCGGGTTTGCTCAGTGGCGGACCCGTGTCGAGGCGGTCTCGGGTTGCGCGCGTCCGGTCCAGCTCGCCGGCAGTGGCGGGGAGTCGGTGTTCGTGGCGTGCAAGAACCGGCGGGCCAGCATGTGTGAGCCGTGCTCGCGGCGGTACGCGGGCGACACCTTCCACCTGGTCCGGTCCGGGCTGTGTGGGGGCAAGGGTGTGCCGGAGTCGGTGACTGAGCACGTGCGGGTGTTCACCACGCTGACCGCGCCGTCGTTCGGGCCGGTGCACAACCAGCCGCGCACCGCCTCGGGTCGGCTGCGCCCGTGCGCGTGCGGGGAATGGCACCACGACGCCGATAGCCGCCTCGGTGGGCCGCTGGACCCCGACAGCTACGACTACGTGGGCGCGGTGCTGTGGCAGGCACACGCCCCAGAGCTGTGGCGCCGGTTCACCATCGCCGTGGTCCGCCACCTGGCCGGCGCCCTCGGTATGCGGGTGGGTGAGCTGCGCCGGCACCTGCGGGTGTCGTATGTGAAGGTCGCGGAGTACCAGCGGCGCGGCCTGGTGCACTTCCACGCCGTGATCCGGGTGGATGGTCCGGACGGTCCCGGTACGGCTGCCCCGGGGTTCGTGACCTCGGCGGTGCTGCTGGCCGCGATCCGCTCGGCGGCGTCGGCGGTGACGGTGTGGGTGCCCGGGTTTGGGACGGTGGTGGGGCGGGAGCTGGGGTGGGGTGAGCAGGTCGACGCGGACCCCATCGCGGCGCACGACTCGGGTGATCCGGCTGAGCTGGCGTCGGATCGGTCGGTGGCCGGCTACGTCGCCAAGTACGCCACCAAGGGCACCGGGGCCACTGCCGGGGTGGACCGGCGCATCCAGCACGCGGGGCAGATCGGTGAGCTGGAGGTGTCCGAGCACCACCGCATGATGATCGCCACCGCGTGGGAGCTGGGCGGGGTGGAGGAGCTGGCCGGGCTGAACCTGCGCAAGTGGGCGCACATGCTCGGCTTCCGAGGCCACTTCCTGACCAAGTCCCGCCGCTACTCGGTCACGTTCGGCGCGATCCGCCAGGCGCGCAAGGAACACCGGCAGGCGGCGGTACTGGCCGAGTACGGGATCGACGACACCCCGGACGTGGCCGTCACCGGGGAGTGGGTGCTGGCCAGGGTCGGCTACCGCACCGACGCCGAACGCGAGTACGCCGATGTGATCGCCCGACGCATCCGGGAGGAACGCGGAATCCAGGCAAGGGCCACACGGGAGGCCCACCGATGAGCGGCGTCCGGCAGAGCACGATAGGGGATGGCCGGCACCTGTACCGGGTGCCAGAGGCCATGCGGCTTCTGTCGCTGAGTCGGTCGGTGATCTACGAGCTGCTCCGGTCAGGCCGGCTCGGCTCGGTGACCGAGGGCCGCACCCGGCTGATTCCGGCGGCGGCGATTCAGGCCTACGTGGACACGCTGGTCGCTGAGTCCCGGAGGGCATCGTGACCGCCCGACGCGGCCGGGGTGACGGTGGCCTGCACTGGGATGGAGCCCGACAGCGGTGGATCGCGTCGCTGACGGTCGGCTACCACCCAACGGGTAGGCGCATCGTCAGGAAGCGCAGCGCGAAGACCAAGACCGAGGCGAAGGAGAAGCTCAAGGAGCTGATCCGGGACCACGAGGACGGGCTCGCTCTCGCGGGCAACGGCTACACGGTTGGCCATGCCGTCGAGGACTGGTTCTCCTACGGCCTGGGCGGACGGGACCAGAACACGGTCAAGAAGTTGCGCTCGCTGGCGGACACGCACCTCATCCCGGAACTGGGCGCGAGCAAGCTCCGGGAGTTGACCGCGGATGACGTGGACGAGTGGCTCGCGGACCGGGCCAAGACACTCAGCACCAGGACGCTTCGAGAGATCCGCGCCATCCTGAAACGCGCGATCGACCGGGCTCAGGCGCGCGACAAGGTGCGGCGGAACGTGGTCCTGCTCTGCGACTGCCCGACCGGGCAGAGTGGTCGGCCGTCCAAGGCGCTGAACTACACGCAGGCTGAGACGTTGCTGGCGGCGGCCGAAGACCCAGCCATGGGCTCGATAGGCGCCTACGTGGTGGTGTCGCTGCTGACCGGGGCGCGCACCGAGGAACTGCGCGAACTCGCGTGGTCGGCGGTGCACCTCGTAGACGATGACGCCGAGGAAGCGACGGCGGACGCTGACCAGCTCTCCTACGTGATGGTCTGGAGGTCGGTCCGCGCGAGCGGGGACACCAAGACTCGGAAGTCGCGCCGCACCCTGGCGTTGCCGCGCCGCTGCGTGCAGGCCCTCCTTGCTCAGCAGGAGCGTCAGAAGGTCGCCAGGGAGCGGGCCGGCAAGCGCTGGCGTGGGGACCTGGACCTCGTGTTCACGCGGGCGTACGGGACGGCCTACGACGCTTCGGGGATGCGCCGGGCCTTCCGCAAGGTGGCCAAGGCCGCCGGGCTGGACGCGCAGAGCTGGACTCCGCGCGAGCTTCGGCACAGCTTCGTGTCCCTGCTGTCCGACGACGGCATGCCGATTGAGCAGATCTCCCGGCTGGTCGGGCACAGCGGCACGTCGGTCACGGAGCTGATCTACCGGAAGCAGATTCGGCCGGTGATCCAGGACGGAGCGACGGCCATGGACGGCCTGTTCCCGCGCGGTGCGGCGTAGTCACTCAGTTGGTCACTCAGAACGAAGTCAGCCCCCATCCGCCTACTGCGCAAATGGGGGCTGACCTGGAGTCGGGGTGGCGGGATTCGAACCCACGACCTCTTCGTCCCGAACGAAGCGCGCTACCAAGCTGCGCCACACCCCGATGGCCTGACTGCCGTTGCAGAGTCTAGCTGACGTCCACGGCGGCCGATGACTTGGCTCGCCCTTGTCCGTTCAGCGTCACATCCGCGCCGGTCGGACGGGGTACCAGGGTGAGCAGGCTGGCCTCCGGCGGGCAGGCGAACCGGACCGGTGCGTAGGGCGAGGTGCCCATCCCGGCGGACACGTGCAGCCAGGTGTACGCGCCCCACCGGGAGGCGCCGCGCGCCCGACCCCGGTCCAGGCCGCAGTTGGTGACCAGTGCGCCGACGCCGGGCAGGCGGAGCTGGCCGCCGTGGGTGTGACCGGCGAGCACCAGGTCGTAGCGGTCGGCGGCGAACCGGTCCAGCACCCGGGGCTCGGGCGAATGGGTCAGGCCGAGCAGCAGCTCACCGGGGGCGGCGGGCGCGTCCGAGGCGCCGGGGCCGCCCAGCGCGATCGTGTCGTAGTCGTCGCGGGCGATGTGCGGGTCGTCCACGCCGGCCACCCGGACCGGGTGTCCACCGATGCTCAGCCGCAGCCGCCGGTGCGTCGCCTCCGCCCAGCCGCGCTCGGTCATCGCGGCGCGCAGGTCCTGCCACGGCAGCGGTTCGCCCATGACGTGGAAGCGGCGCCGGCGCAGGTAGCGGGCGGGGTTCTTGGGCACCGGGCCGTAGTAGTCGTTGCTGCCGAACACGAACACCCCGGGCACGTCCAGCAGCGGGCCGAGCGCGCGCAGCACGGCGGGCACCGCCTTCGGGTGCGCCAGGTTGTCGCCGGTGTTGACCACCAGGTCGGGCTCCAGCTCGGCCAGCTTGGCCACCCACTCCTGCTTGCTCCGTTGGTCCGGCATCATGTGCAGGTCGGAGATGTGCAGCAGGCGCAGCGCGGGGCGGCCCGGGGGCAGCACGGGCAGCGTGGCGGTGCGCAGGGTCCAGTGCCGGCGTTCGATCAGTGCCGCGTAGCCGATCCCGGCCACGCCCAGGGCGACCGTGCTCGCGGCGGCCTTCAGCAACGTGCTCACGCGGGCCAGGGTACGTGCCGGCCGTCGACTGCCGGCCGGCGGCGACTTCCCCGCACGCGCCGAACTGGGCGCGTGCTCGGCTAGCGGCTTCGCCGCTACGCTGACCGGCCATGGGCCTCAAGGCGCAACTGCGCGACGACCTCACCACCGCGATCAAGGGTCGCGACGAGCTGACCAAGTCCACCCTGCGCATGGCGCTGTCCGCGATCACCGCCGCCGAGGTGGCCGGTGACACCGCGCGCGAGCTGGGCGAGGACGAGGTGCTGCGGGTGCTCACCCGGGAGGCGAAGAAGCGCGCCGAGGCGGCCGAGGCGTTCGACGCGGCCGGGCGGGCCGAGCTGGCCGGCAAGGAGCGCGCCGAGGCCGGGGTGCTGGCGCGTTATCTGCCGGCGCAGCTCAGCGACGACGAGATCGGCGAGCTGGCCGACCGGGCGATCGCCGAGGTCACCTCGCAGTTGGGTGAGGCGCCGGGGCCGAGGCAGATGGGTCAGGTCATGAAGGTGGCCACGGCGGCCGCCGGCGGTCGCGCCGAGGGCTCGAAGGTCGCCGCCGCCGTGAAGTCCCGCCTGCTCGGCTGAGTCGCCCGCCGACTGTCTCCCACCGGTTGTCTCCCGCCGGTTTCCGACGGCTCGGACCGCAGAGCCGGAAGCTCTCCCGTGGCTGGGGAGCCGCTCCTTCGGTTCTGGCGAGGCAATCCTTGATCATCAGGACACCACGGCGTTTGGCGGGGCCGTCGGCGGCCCTCCTGCCCTGGTGATCATCGAAATGAGCGGGCGGCTTCCCGGCCACGCGGCGGCGCACCCCCGTCCGCCGCGCGCCGGGCGCACCTGGCTGAACCGACCGAACCGACCTGCCAGACCGACTGAATCACGCTGCTGAACCGACTGAATCGCCCTGCTAGACCGACTGAATCACGCTGCTGGACTGACTGAATCAGCCGGGTGGGGCTGGGGCTGGTGGGGCGGGGGGCTGGGGGGTGGCGGAGCTGGGGGGTGGTGGGGCGGGGGGGACCTTGCCGGTGGACACCTGGAGGGTGACGGTGTCGCCTTCTCGGGCGCGACCCTGGGGGTTCTGGCCGACCACGATGCCCCGGCGGGCGCGGTTGTCCACCTGGACGGTCTTGACCTCCCAGTCGTCGTCCTCCAGCTCGTCCTCGGCGTCGTCCACGTCCTTGCCGATCACGTTGGGGATGGACTCCTGGTCGTCGTCCACCTCGCCGCCCTTGGTGAACCGCTCGTCCGGCGCGGGCAGCGGCAGCACCGGCTGGCCGGCCAGGAAGCCGTTCATCGCCCGGAACCAGGTTCGCGCCGGCGCCTTGCCGCCGTAGATGTTGCCGCCGGAGCAGGCCACCGGCGGCGCCGCGCCGCCCGGGTCGCACAGCGGACGGGGAGACCGCGAGTTGTCGAAGGTGATCACCGCACCGGCCACCTGCGGCACCACGCCGACGAAGCCGGCCGACTTGTGCTGGTTGGTGGTGCCGGTCTTGCCGGCGGTCGGGCGGGACCAGTTGAGCTGCTTGGCGGCGGTGGCGGCGGTGCCCTCGATGTCGTCCTTGCTCAGCCCGACCAGCAGGGTGTTCGCCAGCCCGGTGTCCAGCGCCCGCTCGCAGGCCAGCTCCTGGTAGGGCACCGGCTTCCCGTCCGCGTCCAGCACCTGCTCCACCGGGCTGGGCGGGCACCACATGCCGCGGCTGGCCAGCGTGGCGGCCACGTTGGACAGCTCCAGGACGCTGGTCGGGCTCACGCCGAGGGTGAACGAGCCCTGGTTCTGCGCCTTGGTCACCTCGGCGATGGACCGGTTGGTGCGCTTGCCGGTGCGCGGGTCCACGAACGGCGTGGTGGCCAGCGAGCGCATGCCCAGCCGCACCGCCATGTCCACCACCGGCGGCACCCCGGTGAACTCCTCCAGCTTGACGAACGCGGTGTTCGGGGACAGCGCGAGCGCCTTCTGCAACGACATCTCGTCGTCGTAGGAACCGTCGTTCTGCACCGGGAACGGCCGCCCGGCGCCGTCCCGATAGGCCGGTGAGGCGTAACCGCTCTCCGGCACGTCGATCTCGGAGTAGATGCCGAGGCCCTTCTCCATCGCGGTGGCGGCGGTGAAGATCTTGTAGATGGAGCCGGCGCCCAGGTTGACCGGCTCGTAGGGCAGGCCGTAGCTGGTCTGCTCCTCGGAGGCCTTGAGGCCGAAGGTCCGGTTGGCGCCCATGGCCAGCACTCGGTGCTTGTTCTCGCCGGGCGCCACCATGGCCATCACGTTGGCCACGTGCGGCTGGCGCGTCGGGACCTCGGCGTCCACCGCCGACTTGAGGTTGCGCATCGCCGCCGGGTCCATGGTGGTGCGGATGGTGTACCCGCCCCGGTTCAGCTGGTCGGCGCTGATGCCGAGCTGGGTGAGGTACTCCACCACGTACTTGCAGAAGTAGCCGGCGTCGGCGGCGCCGATGCAGCCGTTGGGCCGGGAGGTCAGCGGGTTCATCACGCCCAGCGGCGTGGCGAGTGCCTCGTTGGCCTGCTGCGGCGTGATCATCTTCTGCTCGGCCATCGCGCGGATGACCAGGTTGCGCCGGTCCAGCGCGGCCTGCGGGTGGGCCACCGGGTCGTAGGCGCTGGTGCTGCGGACCATGCCGGCGAGCAGCGCGGCCTGCGGCACGGTGAGCTTGTCCGGCGTGGTGTTGAAGTAGGTCTGCGCGCCGGAGAAGACGCCGTAGGCGTTGTTGCCCAGGAAGACGATGTTCAGGTAGCCGGCGAGGATCTGGTCCTTGCTCATCTTCCGCTCGAGCTGCATGGCGATGCGGATCTCGCGCAGCTTGCGGGCGGCGGTCTGCTCGGTGGCCTTGTGCCGGTCGGCGGCGCTGCGCGCGGCCACGTACAACTGGTAGTTCTTCACGTACTGCTGGGTGAGCGTGGACGCGCCCTGCACCACGTCGCCGGACGCCGAGTTGGCCACCAGCGCGCGGATGGTGCCCTGCCAGTCCACGCCCTGGTGCTCGTAGAAGCGGCGGTCCTCGATGGCCACGATGGCCGCCTTCATCGCCGGGGAGATCTTGTCCGGCTCGACCAGGGTGCGGTTCTGGTCGTACAGGTAGGCGATCGGGGTACCCGCCGAGTCGGTGACCGTGGTCGCCGCCGGGAGCCGGTCGTTGGCCAGGTCGGCCGACGCGTTGACCACGGTGTCGGTGGCCTTGTTGGAGGCCAGCCCGACGCCGAGGGCGACCGGGAAGAGCATGCCGGCGAGGAGTACGCCGCCGATCACGCACAGTCCCAGTAATCGCGTCACCGGGGAGGCGGGAGGGCGGGGGGAGCTCACGAGGCGTCAGCTTACGCGGGACCGGGTAGTTACCTAGGTATGTCACCGTGCGTAGTTGAGTAGTTTTGCCGGCTTGGCTCGCGGAACCGGGTCGGGTTGACTTACGTCCATACCGAGGTGCGGAAATTCGAACGGTACGGGCGGGGCCGTCGTCGGTCCGTCATCCAGATCGCTCAGGGGAACAGCGACCTAGGGGAGAAGTCATGCATGGGACCGGTAACTGGCGTGTGTCCGCAAACTGCCGAAATGGCGACCCGGACCGGCTATTTGTCACCGGTGCAAAACAGCGCGCGGCGCGTTCTGTTTGCCGCAATTGTCCGGTACTCACCGAATGCCTGGCGCACGCCCTGGACCGGGGCATCGAGTTCGGCGTCTGGGGCGGCCGGACCGAGCGGGAGCGGCGCGCCATGTTGCGCCAGCGCCCGGACGTGAACGGCTGGGAGGACCACCTGCGCGCCGCCGCCCGGGTCGGTATGAACCCGGTCGACTACCTCCCCCACCCGGTGCGGGTGGCCGCCGCGCCGGCCGAACCGGCACCGAAACCCAAGCCGGCACCGACGCCGGCACCGGCGGCCCAGGTAGAGCCCTACGCCGCCGGCGCGGCCTGATCGGGCCGGCGGCCTGGCCCCAGTGCGCCGGACGTGCCGACTCGCCCTTATAGAAGCGCCGACTCGCGGGGCGGGTCGGGGGTTAGGCGGAGAGGGGGGTGGGTTTGGGGACCGAGGTGAGGCGGGTGCCGATTTCGCGGAGTCCGGCCAGGTCGGTGATGTCGCCGGCCACCGCCGGTACGCGCGCCACCGCGATGCCGGGGTGGGCGTTGGTGAACCGGGAGAGCAGCCGGCGCTCCCGGTCGGCGCGGTCCACCCGGTCGGCGTGCAGGCGCAGCACGGCGGCGGCCAGCTTCCCGCTGCCGGCGGCCTCCACCCGTTCCGCCATCTCGCGGGCGCGGCCGGCGGAGAGGTCGGCGAGCACCGGGTGGGTGCGGTTCAGGATCAGCCCGGCCAGGGGCATGTTCTCGCTGGCCAGCCGGTCGACGAAGTACGCGGCCTCCCGCAGCGCGTCCGGCTCCGGAGCGGCCACCACCACGAACGCGGTGCCCGGCGAGCGCAGCAGCTTGTAGGTGTTGGCCGCCCGCTCCTGGAAGCCGCCGAACATCGTGTCGAAGGCCTGCACGAACGCCGAGGCGTCGGCCAGCATCTGCCCGCCGAGGATGGTGCCGACCGCCTTGGCGAACAGCCCGAACCCCGCGCCGACCAGCCGGCGCAGCCCGCGCCCGCCGACCCGGGCCGGCGACGAAAGCATCCGGATCATCTTGCCGTCCAGGAACGACGACATTCTTTGCGGCGCGTCCAGGAAATCCAATGCGGACCGGGACGGCGGAGTGTCCACCACGATCAGATCCCAGTTGTCCGTCTCGACCAGTTGGCCGAGTTTCTCCATCGCCATGTATTCCTGTGTTCCGGAGAACGACGAAGAAATCGTCTGGTAAAACGGGTTCGCGATGATTTTTTCCGCGCGGTCCGGGGTGGAGTGGGTGTACACCATCTCGTCGAAGGTGCGCCGCATGTCGAGCATCATGGCGTGGAGTTCACCCTGACGCGTCCCGTCACCCAGACCGGCGACGCGCTTGGGTTCGTTACTCAGCGTGGTCAAACCGAGGGCTTCGGCCAGCCGCCGGGCCGGGTCGATGGTCAACACCACGGTGCGCCGGCCGCGTTCGGCGGCCCGCATGGCCAGCGCGGCCGAGGTGGTCGTCTTGCCCACGCCGCCCGAGCCGCAGCACACCACGACCCGGGTCGCCGGGTCGTCGATGACCGCGTCCAGGTCCAGCCAGTCCGGCTGCTTGGTCATTTTCGCGCCCCCGTGTTCGACGCGGCGTGCGCGCGCACGCCCTGTTCCACCAGCTGCTCGGCCAGCTCGTAGAGCGCGCCCAGCTCCACGCCGTCGATCACCTCGGGCAGGGTCAGCCGGGGCAGCGGCTCGGACGGGCCCTCCGGCGGGCCGGCCTCCAGCCGGGCCAGCGCGGCGGCCTCGGCGCGCACCCGCATCGCGTGTTCCACCGTCTCGGCGATCAGCCCGTCCAGCTGGGCGTCGGTGAGCTCGATGTCGGCCGAGGCCAGCCCGGACCGCACCCGGGTGCGGTCGACCCGCCCGTCCGCCGCGCTGTCCACCGAGCGGGTGGGCAGCCGCCGCTCGTCCGCCCGGTTGACGATCACCGCGCCCGGCCGCAGCTCGGCCGCCTCCAGTTCGGCGACGGTCTCCAGCGACTCGGTGACCGGCAGGTCCTCCAGCGTGGTGACCAGGTGCACCGCCGTGTCGGAGGAATGCAGCAGCCGCACGACGCCTTCGCTCTGCCGGTGGATGGGGCCGGCCTTGGCCAGGTCGGCCATGGCCTTGGTCACGTCCAGGAAGGTGACCACCCGGCCGGTCGGCGGCGCGTCCAGCACAACCGCGTCATATAGATGACGGCCGTCCTTGCCGGTGCGCCCGACACACTCCTTCACCTTCCCGGTGAGCAGTACGTCGCGCAGGCCGGGGGCCAGCGTGGTGGCGAACTCGATGGCGCCCATCCGGCGCAGCGTGCGCCCGGCCATGCCCAGGTTGTAGAAGGTCTCGAAGTAGTCGAGCAGCGCTTCCTCGGCGTCGATGGCCAGCGCGCGGACCTCGCCGCCGCCGGGGGCCACCGCGATGCGCTGCTCGGCGTAGGGCAGCGGGCTGGTGTCGAACAGCTGGGCGATGCCCTGCCGTCCCTCCACCTCCACGAGAAGGGTGCGCGCGCCGCCGGTCGCCAGGGCCAGCGCCAGCGCGGCGGCGACCGTGGTCTTCCCCGTGCCACCCTTGCCGGTGACGACATGCAGGCGAGCGCGCGCGAGCTCATCGGGCCACATGGCTGTGCAGCCTACGTCGCGGTAGGTACGGCGGCCGGACAGCGCGCGTCCGCACGTGCTTGAGCCCGGGCTTGGCCCAACAGATGCAGATGCCTCGCGGAGCGGTCATCGACTCACGTGAGCCCGGGCTTGGCCCAACAGATACAGTGACGAACCATGAGCGCCTCGGTGACCGCGTGGGAGTACGCAACCGTGCCGTTGCTGACCCATGCCACCAAGCAAATCTTGGACCAGTGGGGCGGCGAAGGGTGGGAACTGGTGACCGTGTTGCCCGGCCCAACGGGTGAACAGCACGTCGCGTACCTCAAACGCCCGGCGGGGTCCGGCTGATGTCGGCCCGCCAGCGACTGCGTGACCTGGGGATCGAGCTTCCCGGGGTGGTGCGGCCGGCCGGTGCGTACCTGCCCGCCGTGCGGACCGGGTCGCTGGTCTACACCGCCGGCCAGGTGCCCATCGTGGACGGCAAGGTGGCCGCGACCGGCAAGGTCGGCGGCGATGTTTCTGTCGAAGAGGCGGCCGACCTGGCGCGCATCTGCGCGCTGAACGCGCTGGCCGCCGTGCACGACCTGGTCGGCATCGACGCGGTGACCCGGGTGGTCAAGGTCACCGGATTCGTCGCGTCGGCGCCCGGTTTCGGCGGCCAGCCGAAGGTGGTGGACGGCGCCTCGGCGTTCCTCGGCGAGGTGTTCGGGGACGACGGGCGGCACGCCCGCTCCGCCGTCGGGGTGGCCGAATTGCCGTTGAACGTGCCGGTCGAGGTGGAGATCATCGTCGAGGTCAACGGGGAGGTTGCCGGATGAGCGAACCGACTACGGCCATTACCGGTGCGGACCGCGCCTGCCACGATCTGCTGGTACGGCTGGCCGGTCGGCTGCCGGACCGGCTGGTCTGGCGGCTGCGCGACTGGCTCGCCGCCGGCGCGTACACCGCGCTGGTCCGCGCGCTGCCCAAGGCGCTGCTGCGGCACCGGATCGGGCTCACCGACGCCGAGCGCGAGCTGATGGAGGCCTGCCTGCCCCTGTGGGGCGCGCCGCGCCGCTCGCTGGACGCGGTGCTGCCGGCGGTGGAGGCTCCCGAGACCAAGGCGAACTTCCGCGCCGAGCTGAACCCCGGCGAGCCGTGCACCGACCTGCCCGGCCCCGGCGCCTGGCGGGACAGCGTGGACATGATGCTGGCCGCCGTGGTGCGCGGGCACCCCGGCGCGAAGGAACTGCGCCGCAGCTGGCGGATGGACGACGGCAAGCCGCAGCGGGTCGTGCTCGCGCACGTCACCAGCGACCTGCCCACGCTCACCGGCACGCTGCAGCGGATGCTCCGCGCGCACGGTGACGTGACGCCGTGCGTCGAGGTGGTCGCGCCGCCGCTGGCGCTGCCCACGTACCACCGGCTGGCGCTGCGCGAGTCCGTCTCGCTGTGGCGCACGCCGGAGCGAGACCAGTCCGGCCGGGCCAGGCGCGACCCGGCCATGGCGGATGCTTGAACGAGCGCTCCCGCGCGACCGGGTGGGGACCCCGGAGGACTACCAAGGTGAAGGAGGCGAAGTGCTGGACGGCCAGGAAGACACCGACCTGACAGTCGAAACGCACAGCCTGCTGCTCTCACTCGCCGGCTTGCTCGATGACGAGCTGCTCGGCTGGTGCCGTGAGCTGGTGGCGGTCGGCGAGGGGGACTATGCGCTAGAACTGATCACCGGCACCGTGCAGGCGGACCGGCTGCGATTGCCCGAGGGCGCGCACGATGCGCTGCTGGGGATCGTCCGCCGGCGCCAGCTGCTCGGCCGGTCCGACACACTGCCACCGTCGGACTCGGCGCCGAGGATGCGCCACCGGTTCGTGGCCGACCCGGTCAGCGCGGGTTTCCCGCCGGTCGGTGAAGACCACTCACCGGAGCTGGCACTGCAGACCGTGCCGGCCCGCTTGCTGCGGGACTGCCAGCTGTTCGTGACCTGGCGGATCACGCCGGCGGGCGGCTCGCCCGGCCCGGTGCCGCACCCGGTGGTGCTGATCGAGACCCTCGAACTGGACGGCGCGGACGTGCTCGC
Organism: Actinospineispora eucalypti; assembly: GCA_014208095.1. Classification (GTDB taxonomy): domain Bacteria; phylum Actinomycetota; class Actinomycetes; order Mycobacteriales; family Pseudonocardiaceae; genus Pseudonocardia; species Pseudonocardia eucalypti. The sequence continues at coordinate 483,244 of JACHMT010000001.1, forward strand.
GTACCAGGTCGGCGAGGTCCTCGCCCGGGCCGGCCTGTTCGCCTCGGTAGAGGTGTTCGCGGCCGGCATGGAGCTGACCGACTACCACCGCGCAGCCCTGGACGCGGCCCACCGGATCGAGTTCACCGGCCCTGACGGTGCTCCTTCCTCCGGGGCCGGTACCCCGGCGACAAGGTTTGCCGAGGTGAACCGCCCGGAACCACCGGCCGCCGGTCCTCAACCGGGTGACGTCAACCGGCGGGCTCCGGCCGCCGGCCCGAACGCCACCCGCGACGATGGCCGGCGGGCGCCCTTACACCCGGTAGACCGAGTAATCGCGGCGCGCGGCTCCGCCCAAACGCGGCGCCCGCACCCGGAGAACCCCAACGGCACCCTCGACTCGTCCGGCCTGAACTTCGACCGAGGCACCGCCGGCGGGCGGCGCACCGACCAACCCATGGGCTCGGACGACGCCGCCACGAGGGCGCTCCCCTCGAGCGGCGCGCCCGGCGGGCCGCCGCCGGAGGGCGACGACCTGTCCGACGTGGAACAGCGCCTGCTCCGCCAGCTGCACGAGGAACTCGCCGCCCGGGAAGACGACCACCCGGCCGACGACGCCACCCGCGCCTTCCGCAGCAACGGCGGCCGCAAACGCCCCCGCCCGAACACCGGCCCCGACCAGGCCAGCTAACTCTGTTCTGACGCGAAAGTGCCCGGTAGATCACGTGATCTACCGGGCACTTTGCTGTCTCCGTGGAGCGGACGACGGGACTCGAACCCGCGACCCTCACCTTGGCAAGGTGATGCGCTACCAACTGCGCTACGTCCGCATATCGACCACCGGATAAACCGGCGGGGTCGCGTGTTGCACAGCTTAGCGGATGCCGCACCGGGGGCTGCGCGTTCCCCCGGTGGACCGGCAGTCGTACTGTGGCGGTCCGTCGTCGTTCGTTCACCCCGTGTCGCCGGCCGGCGCGGGATTGGTTAGATTTTGGCTGCTATGTCGCTGGTCACCGCCGTTGCGCTGGGTTGCGTGTTGCTGGTCGCGGTCGCCTCGGGGGTAATCGGGTCGTTCGGGGTCCGGTTCGCCCGCAGTACGTCGGACTTCCTGGCCGCCTCGCGCACGGTCAGCACGACGACCAGCGCCGGCGCGATCTCCGCCGAGTACCTGTCGGCCGCCGCGTTCCTGGGCGTGGCCGGCCTGGTGCTGAAGGACGGAGCGGACGCGCTGTGGTACCCGGTGGTGTTCACCGCCGGGTACCTGATGCTGATGATCTTCGTGGTCGGTCCGTTGCGGCGCAGCGGGGCATACACGCTGCCGGACTTCGTCGAGCTGCGGTTGCGCAGCAAGACGGCCCAGCGGCTTTGCAGCTTCGTGGTCATGAACATCGGCTGGCTGCTGTTCACACCACAGTTGCAGGGCGCGGGGCTGGCGGTGGCCACGCTGGTGCCGGGCGTGCCGGCGTGGACCGGTTCGGTGCTCACCGGGGTGCTGGTGGTCGCGGTGGTGTTGTTCGGCGGGATGCGTTCGATCACCTTCGTACAGGCGTTCCAGTACTGGGTGAAGCTGACCGCGCTGGCGGTGCCGCTGCTGGTACTGGCCTCGGTGGCCGGGTTGGGCACGCTGAGCTACGACCGGCCCGCCCCGCCCCGCTTCACCGCCGACACCAGGCTGGCCGTGCACTCGGACGTGCGGCTGCAGGTGGTCGAGCCGGTCCGGCCGGTGGTGCACGGCGTGGTGGACGGACGGCCGGTGGACGGGACGATGACCTGGCTGCCCGGTGAACACACCGTGGCCGAGGGCAGCACGCTGTGGTTCCCGGCCGGCCGCGCGGTACCGGTCCCGGTCGGCTCGCCCGCGCGCGACGACGCCTGGCTGGTACCGGACACGGAAAATGGCGGCGTTCGGCTGCTTGCGCTCTACTCCGTGCTGGTCGCCGGGCTGTTCGGGGCAATGGGGCTGCCGAACATCATCATGCGCCTGTACGCGAGCGCCGACGTGAGCAGCGCCCGGCGCGCCGGGGTGGTGGTGCTGGCGCTGCTGGGCGGGCTCTTCCTGCTGCCCACCCTGCTCGGCGTGCTGGCCCGGGCATACGTGCCGCAGCTGCTGGTCAACGGCGACGGTGACGCGGCCGTGTTGTTGCTGCCCACCGCCGTGCTCGGTACCGGCCCGCTGGGCGCCGCGGTGACCGGGCTGGTCGCGGCGGGAGCCTGGGCGGCCTTCCTGGCCACCTCGTCCGGCCTGGCGGTGAGTATCGCCAGCGTGCTGGCGGCGAACCCCACCCTGCTGCGCCGGAAGGGTTGGGGCGACTTCCGGCTGGCCACGGTGATCGCCGGGCTCGCCCCGCTCGCACTGGCCCTGGGCCTGCCCCGGCTGGACTTCGTGGTCGGCGTGTCGGCGGCGCTCGCGGTGGCCGCGTCCACGTTCTGCCCGCTGCTGCTGCTCGGCATCTGGTGGCGCGGGCTCACCCTGCCCGGGGCCGTTGCCGGGCTGATCACCGGCGCGCTGGTCGCGGACCTGTCGCTGCTGTGCTCCGCGCTGGTCGCCGACCCGGCCGCGCGCACCATGCTGGAGCGACCGGCCCTGTTCACCGTGCCGCTGGCGTTCGCGGTATTCATCCTGGTGAGCAAGCTGACCGCCGGCCAGGTGCCGCCGGACGTCGCCCGCACCATGTCCCGCATGCACCTCCCCGAACGCCTCTCCCTGCACCGCCCCGACCCGCACAACGAACCCGCCCCACCAGACCAGCGCTCATAACCGCTGGCTCCCGCCGGCGCTGGTGTCCCCGAGTTCGAGCACAATCTGGCCGTTGGCAAGCAGGAAGGCGCGGTTCACCTCGCCCGCCGAAGGGGTATCGGCGGGAGCCAGCCGGCTCCGCCGCCCCCAATCCGCCCAGTACAAACCCGGCTGAGTCGACGCGATCGCCAGCGACCGCACGACCTGGTAGAGAGCGCCGGGCTCGTCGTGGCACCGCACCCGGCTCACGGCCGTCGGCTGTGGACACCCACGTACAACGCGGTCGACGTAGGTGACAACTTCGTAGCAATCAGCGTCCTCGCCGGCCATCACGCACCCCCATCGGCCGAAAATAGAGATGTTCCTATTGAACATCGCTCGCGCCCGTTCGTCAATAGAACTGTCTCTATATGGGTCATCCTGGTGTGGGGGGTTAGTAGAACTAGAGTTATTAGCGGAGGTGGGGTGGTGACCGGCTACCGAGAGCTAGCAGCCGAGCTGCGCGACGCGATCGAACGCGGGCAGTACCCGCCTGGCGACACGCTGCCCAAGCAGACCGAGCTTGCCGCCAGCCATGGCGTCCACCTCAACACCGTGCGCAAGGCGGTCGGTGTCTTGGAAGCCGAAGGACTGGTCACCGCCGTTCGACGCAAAGGAACCGTCGTTCGGCCTCGACCCCGGCTCAAGAGGCTGGGCATTGACCGGTACGCGAAGAGCAAGTGGAAGTTCGGGCTGGTCGCGTTCGCGGCTGACCGCGAAGCCTCCGGCCAGGCCTGGAAACGTGAGGACCAGACGAACACCGTTCGCAGGATCGAGGCGAACAACGAGATCGCGACGGCGCTGCGGGTCGAGGTCGGGTCGGCCGTGTACGAACGGGCAAGGCTGGTCAAACAGGACAACACGCCGACCCACACTCTGGTCAGCTACTACCGGCCGGAGCATGTGGAGGACACACCGATCGTGGACCCCCAACCGGGCACCGCCACGCCAGGCGGTGGTTTCGCGGTGCTCACGCTGCAAGGCCTGGAACCCGATCACATGACCGAGACGATCCATTCCCGGATGCCTACCCCACAGGAAGCCGACGAACTTCAACTCCCCGCCGGCGAGCCGGTCATGGTGCTGCACCGAACGACCTACACCGCCAACGACACACCCGTCGAGTTCGCCCGTGGGGTCCATCGAGCGAGCCGCTTCTCCTGGACCTACGAGTTCAAACTGCCCGACTGACAGAAGAGCCAAACCACGCGATGACCGCCGCAGCCGCGATTCCGCCCGCGCTCGTGGACGACGTGCAGACCCTTTGGGACTACCACGACATGCACCATGCCCTAACGCCAACCGACGTCGGAATCGGCCTCGGCAGCCACGACCTCGGCGTGGCCACCCACACCGCCGAGCTCTACCTCGCGGGCCTGTTCCCCCGAGTGCTGTTCACCGGCGCCAACGCACCGAGCACCCTCGCCCGTTTCCCCCGAGGCGAAGCCGTGCACTACCGCGAGCACGCCCTCACCCTCGGCGTCCCCGATGAAGCGATCCTGGTCGAGCCCAAGGCCACGAACACCGGCCAGAACATCGAGTTCTCCCGCTCGGTGCTCCAGGACGCCGGCGTGAACCCACACGCCGTCACGCTGATCTCCCGCCCCTACCAACAGCGCCGCGCCTACGCCACCTGCCGCAAGGCATGGCCCGAGGTCGAGGTCATCTGCGCCGCCCAACGCCTCCCACTCGTCCAGTATGTAGCCGGGATCGGCGACGCCGACCGAGTCATCAACATGCTGGTCGGCGACACCCAACGAATCACCGTCCACGCCGAACAAGGATTCGCCATCCACCAGGATATCCCCGACCACGTCACCGTCGCGTACCAGCGCCTGATCGAGGCCGGCTATACCTCACGCCTACTACCACCCGTATGAAACGCAGGGCTCGTACTACTCGGTACGGAGATCACCCAGCGTTGATTCGGCGCATAGGCCGCGCCCTGTGGGAATAACTCCAACAACTCCCTATGTGACACAGTTACCTAATCGGACCCTTCCGGCGGCGTCTTCATCGGCATCTTAGGCACGTCACACAGTAAACACGCAGCGGTGGCTAGGAGATCCGCTCGCTCAACAATAAACTTTGAATAGTTATCTTCGAAGAGCGAGTCCGGCAGAAGTGCGGAGCGCTGGATACTTGTCGTATCGGCAGGCATAAGTGTTCGATACTCCGAAGGGGCGCGGCCGCCGATATCTCGATTTTCCGACCGCGAGATAATGGCATAGTTCGCGAGGCAATTTATCAGCCGATCGTCAAAGCTATTCTGCATCAGGTATGCGCGCGGGTAGCAATGGTGGTATTCTCGGCGGTTCGGCTCCGCTAGTACGTCATCCAGCATTACTTGCGATCCGGACATAAATGTAAGCGGTCGCAGTGAGGCGAGAAGGAGAATATGAGTCTTTGTCGCCACTGTGCGGAAATTAAACACATTGTCGGTGAAGTAGTCGAAATCTAGGGGTCCAATCCCGAACGTCGCAAGGGTTGAAGGTTCGCCCTGGCGGAGCTTTACTGCTTCAAGTATGTCACGCTTAATATTCCGCTGAGGGTTACCGCTGTAACGATGAAAGAAGCAACATCGCCAGAACCAGAGCGTTAGTTCCTCATGCTGATCGCCGGTCACTGGCCGTGCCTGGTTAACAAAGAAGAACGCCGTTAGTGGAATTAGTAGTGCCGAGTATGGAAGGAACCTAATGTGGCGCACGTGGAAGTTAGTCCGTAGAAAGTCGACGCTGCGCCGGATTGCCTCCTCCACTTGCGGAAACTGATTACGCACCGCACCGCCGTGCATCTCCACCAAGCTCGTCGGGGAAGGGTCATTTTGAAGAGCAGCAGCACAGCAACGCATCATTAGGTCGACGTCATCGCCTACATCTTGAAATCCGAACTCCTCAAATTCGTCAGCGAGATCCTCAAATCGCTGCTGTAGGTCGAATTCGTCGCTCCAAGTCCAGGCCGTAAGTAGCTGATAGGTATTTAGCGGAATTCCCATCCGGTTGACGCGCTCAAAAACGATCGCAACAGTGGCACGGTCCTCTGTTTCGAAGGTTTGGACCGGTAGTAGCGTCGTCAGAAACCGTTGCTGCACATGAACGATTTCGCGATGTTGATCCGTAGTTAGATCCCGCGTGGCGGTAGAGAACTCGACAGGGTCAAAAAATGAGGACAGTGGAAAATAGCGCCTGACCTCCATACTCTCGCTAGTGAGTGCAACAAATCGGGAATCCTGGGCATCCTCCTCAGCCGCAAAATCATAATAGATCGGCAGCCACGTATCAGGGTCCTCACTCGAAGGCGCAAGAGACCGTTGAAAAGTAGTAAATACGCTAGTTAACCGCTGTTGTCCATCGAGAACGTAATCAACCGGATAGTCCTTTTGTGGCGGCGGCAATTCGAACGCGCCGAGCCTGTTTTCGCTCTTAAGTCTAGATCCGGTTCGCCATAGCAAAATAGAGCCCACAGGGTATTGCTTATATAGCGAATCCATCAAAAGGGCGGCCTTCTCTGGCGGCCAAACGAACTTCCTTTGAAAGCCGGGGATTCGAATTGTCCCGTCAAGCAAGCGGTCGATGGCTTTCTGAACTGTAAGAGGATCGCTCACCCGCGACATGTTACTCAACTCTCAGTCGGCCGGTGATTCGAACTTTTGTGCCCATCCCTGCGATCATGGCCGGATGTACGGAGTATCGCCACCTGCCAAGGGGCAGTCGGCGCTTCGACATTGCGCTGGTGAGGTTAACTGCAACTAGCGGTGCAACCAGGCGGGCCTTGAAACGATCTCTAACGGCGGGAAAGCCCTGGTCAAACGTGGAGCCGCCTGAGGGAGTCGAACCCTCGACCTACGCATTACGAGTGCGTCGCTCTGACCGACTGAGCTAAGGCGGCGTCGTGCCTGTGCAGACCTAGTTTACCGGCCGGGTTCGGGTGGGGGCGATCAGGGGCGGAAGGGTTCGGCCGAGGAGTTCAGGGTGGAGAGTGCGCCGGGTGGGGTGCCGGGGAGGGGTCTGCCGACTCGGGCGAGGATCGCCTCGGCGGCTGTGTCGGCGGCGGTCAGCAAGGCGGGGAGGTCTACGCCCAACAGTGCGCCGTCGCGCTTCACCACGCGGCCGTCGACCAGGACTGTGCGGACGTCGGTGGGGGTGGTTTGGAAGGCGAGGGTGCCGTAGGGGTCGGTGATCGGGTGCTGTTCCAGCGAAGCACCGCCGATGAGCAGGATGTCGGCGCGTTTGCCGGGGGTTAGGGAGCCGATTTGGTCGGCCAGGCCTAGGGCGGCGGCGCCGTTGAGGGTGGCCCAGGTTAGGGCGTCTCTCGCGGTGTAGGCGACGGTTTCGGGCATGGCGCCGGACTCGTTCAGCGCGCGGGTCGCGTCCCAGCGGGCGAAGCCTAGGCCGAAGCGGAGTTGGTGCCACAGGTCGCCGCTGTTGAGGGAGATCACGTCGGCCGAGAGCGTCGGGGCGAGTCCGTGTTCGCGGCAGCGGGCGAAGACGGGGCGGCCCATGCCCATGTTCAGTTCGGTTTCCGGGGAGATTGAGATCTTTCCGCGGCTGCGGGCCAGGGCGGACCACTCGGCGTTGTTCAGGGCGTTGCAGTGGACGTGGACGATGTCGGGGCCTAGTAGGCCGGCGGCGTCCAGTTCGGTGATGCCGAAGGTTACCGGGGAGCCCCAGACGCAGCCGGTGTGGTTGATGATCAGTGCGCCTCGTTCGCGGGCTGCGGCGAGCTCGTTCACCGTGCACCGCCACGGTAGGCCGAAGATCTCGGACAGGGATACGCCGGGGGTGATCAGGGGGGCGCCGGCCAATGAGTCCGCGATGCGGTGGAAGTCCCTCACTCGGTCCTCGTGGGGGCCGAAGCGGGTGGCGCCGGGGGAGCTTTCGAAGAAGCCGTAGCAGAAGGCGGCGCGGATTCCGGCGTCGTTCAGGCCGGCTAGCGCCGCATCGGCGTGTTCGGGGGTGTTGTTGCAGTGGGAGAAGTCGAGCAGGGTGGTGACGCCGGCGTTCAGGGCGTCGAGTGCACCGACGCGGTTGCCTAGGTGCACATCCGCGGCCGTGTATACAGGCGATATACCGAGGCGGATGCCGAAGAAGTAGTCGCCGAGGGTCCAGTCGACGCAGATGCCGCGGACCAGGGACTGCCAGGTGTGGCGGTGGGTGTCCACCAGGCCGGGGATTACCAGGTGGCCTCGGGCGTCCAGGATCTCGGCGTCGGTGACCGGGACGTCGGGAGCCACCTCGAGGATTGCGCCGTCTTCGATCAGGACGTCGCCGGTTGGCAGGTCGCCGATGGCCGGGTCCATGGTGAGCACGTGGCCGGCTTGGATCAGGGTGCGCGCCATTCGGCCAGTGTGGACGGGTTCGAGCCGGGGATCATGTGCCGGATTGGTTGTGATTCAGGCTGCCGCCAGGAGGTGGGCGGCGCGGCGGAAAGCGGTTACGCCTGGGTGGTGGTCGTTTTCTCGGGTGGCGATTGCCACCTGGCAGGGTGGGCCGTCGGTGGGGATGAAGCGGACGTCGGGGTGGGGGTAGAAGCGCGCGGCGGGGGCGCCGTGCAGGCCGATTCGGCCGGTGGTGGCTACGGCTGCGCTCAATGCCGCCGGGTAGCGCAGGGCGGGGCCGGACGGGCGGCCGAGGCCGGTCCATTCGGCCAGGCCGGGGTGGCCGCCGGTGAAGCCGACCAGTCCTTGTGACTCGGTGAGCGTTCGGAGTTCGGCGGTGGTCAGGTGCGCGGCGTCGGCATGGGGTGAGCGGGCGGGTAGCAACGCCACCCGGGGGGCGGTGAGGACGCGTAGGAGCTCGAGGCCGTCGACCGGGCCGACCTCGTGCACCACCGCGATGTCCACGTCGCCCCGGCGGACCGCTTCGTACTGGTTGGCCATGTCTAGTTCGACGTGCGCCAGTTCGAGGTTGGGGAGCTGGCGGCGGACGGCTTCGCGGAGGTTTGACCAGCGTTCGGCGGCGCCGAAGCCGAGGACGCCGACTCGCAGGGGTGCGGTGTCGTCGGGTGGTGGGGCGTCGGCGGCTTCGTCGGCCAGGTGGTCCAGCGCTGCCAGGAGGCCGGTGGCGCGGGTGAGGACCCGCTCGCCGGCGGGGGTGAGGGTGACTCGGCGGCTGGTGCGGTGGAAGAGGGTGAGGCCGAGGTCCGACTCCAGCTGGCGGATTCGGCGGCCGAATGCCTGCGCCGCGATGTAGTGGCGGGCCGCCGCCCGGCCGAAGTGCAGCTCGCTCGCCAGCGTCAGCGCGTACCGCAGCGAGCGGAGATCGGGTTCTCGGCTCATGGCGTCCTCCACCGGCACCGTATCTCCTGGACACGGGCTGGCGCACCGGCGTCGGGTGCGTAGGGTCCGGTCATGTCTCGGCGCGGGAGGATCACCTCGGATCCTGAGATGTGTCACGGGCAGCCCGCGGTGCGAGGCATGCGTTATCCGGGACTCACCCAGCCCATCCGGGCGCCGAGCGGCAGTCCAGTCCCTTTTGATCACGCTTCGCGGGTGACTGTGCTGCCGCTCGACACTCTAGGAACCCAAGTGCTCGGAACGCGCGACGCAGGTCCCGAGGTCGAGTAACCACGCTTTGGCTCTGCGCAGGAATACGCAACACCTGGTGTGTCGAGGTCAGCGCCGGTCGTTCTCGGCCGGCTGGTTCGGTGTGGGTTGGGTTGGGAAGATCGGCCTGGACGGTGGCGCGGTGGTCGCTCTGGCGCGGTTCCCGTTCCGAGCCGCCGGGTTTGCTACGGGGTGTGACCGGTGTCGGTCGGTTCGGCCCGCTCGGTTCCGCGAGGTCGACACGAGTCTGGCTTTTCGAGATCAAATCAGAATGGTGTCGCACTCGATGAGGACCAGTCGTGGAATTGCCCGCGCGGGCTCGGCGGTTAGCAACGCTGCGTGACGAAGGGCGCGACGCACACTGCCGCTTGCGTGGGCGCGGGTGCGGGCGGGACCCGAGCCGCGGCGGGTTGACCAGCCGGGGCCGTCCAGGCCGATCTTTCGAACCCAACCCACACCGAACCGGCGGGGATGAGGACAACCGACGCGACCCTTAGCCGAGCGGCATTGGTGTCGGGGTAGGACGGTGTCGCATATTTCCACGCAGAGCTATAGCGAGCGAGCGGGCGAGATCAGCCCTGGTAGAGGGCTGTGAGCATGGCTTCCACGGCGATGCGGGGCTTTACGTTGAGTTCCAGGGCCTCGCGGCAGGCCAGGACGGCTTCCAGGCGGTTCAGGGTGGCTTCCGGGGACCACAGGCGCGCCGCCTGGCGGGCGTCGGCGGCTCGGTCGGGGTGGGTGGGCGCCACTCCTGAGGCTTCGAAGCCTACGGTCAGCACGTCGCGGTAGAAGCCGGCCAGATCGACCAGGGCGCGGTCCAGGGAGTCGCGCTGGTTGCGGGTGGCCCGGGACTTCTGTTTGCGCTCCAGCTCGCGCTCGGCGGCCTTGGCGCCGCGTTGCGCGGCGGCCACGCCCTTGCCGGTGCCGCCGGCGCCCATCGCTACGGCCAGGGCCTCTCGTTCCGCCGCGTCGCGGGTGCCGGCCACGTCGGCGGCTTCGGCCTCGGCGGTGCCGATCAGCTCGTCGGCCGCGTTGAACACGTCGCCGAAGCCGCGCAGGCCCAGGGGCAGCGCGAGCACCCGTTCGCGGCGTTCGCGGGCGGAGGTGTCGCGGGCCAGGCGGCGAGCCCGGCCGACGTGGCCGCCGCACACCGAGGCCGCCCAGTCGGCCGTTTCGCGGTCGATTCCGTCGCGGGAATGCAACACGTCGGCGATCGCGGGGGCCGAGGGGGTGCGCAGCGCGACCAGGCGGCAGCGGGAACGGATGGTGATCGGCACGTCGTCCGGGTGGTCGGACGGGGCGCAGAGCAGGAACACCGTCTGCGCGGACGGCTCCTCGACCGCCTTGAGCAACGCGTTGGCCGCGCCTTCGGTGAGCCGGTCGGCATCGGCGATGATCACGATCTGCCAGCGGCCGGAACTGGGCCGGCGGGCCGCGATCTGGACCAGCGCGCGCATCTCGGACACCGAGATGGACAGACCCTCGGGGACCACCTCGCGCACGTCGGCGTGGGTGCCGGCGAGCACGGTCCGGCAGGCCTGGCACTCGCCACAACCGCCGGTGCCGCACTGCAGCGCGGCGGCGAACGCCCGGGCGGCCACCGAGCGGCCCGAGCCGGGCGGACCGGTGAACAGCCAGGCGTGGGTCATGGCGCTCGGCGAGGAAGCCGCCGCGAGCAGCGGCTCGATCGCCTTGCCCTGCCCGACCACGTCGGCCCAGACGGACATCGCTCAGGACACCGGGTCGGGCCGGCCCAGCGGCGAGCGGGCTCGAGCCAGCAGGGGGGTAACACCCTCCCGGATGCGCTGGTGCACCTGGTCGGGCGAGGCGTCCGCGTCCACCACTACGTAGCGGTGGGGCTCCTGGGCGGCGAGGCGGGTCAGCCAGCGGTGCACCCGCAGGTGGTCGGAGTTGATGTCCAGCGGCCCGCGTCCGGTGCGCGGGACCCACCCGGGGGCGCGGTCCAGCAGCACGGTCACGTTCGGGCGCAGGCGGCCGGTGGCCCAGCTGGTGAGCTCGGTCAGCTCGTCCAGGTCCGGCTCGGGTTGCGGGGCGTCGGCGGCGCCCAGTGGACCCGAGGCGACCAGGCCGAACCGGACCAGCGGGATGGCCAGGAAGCGGTCCGCGATCACGATCTCGCCGGCGTCCAGGGACGGCTGGATCTCCCGCTCCACGATGTCCGCCCGCACCGCCGCGGCGGCCAGCGCGCGGGCCCGGGGGCTGGTCAGCTCGCTGCCGAGCGCCGAGTCGCCCTCGAACCGGTGGGCGCCGGGCAGGGTCACCGTGTAGCCCTGGCCGCGCAGCCAGTCGGCCAGCAGCTCGCTCTGCCGGGAGGCGTCGTCCGGGGTGCCGCCCTCGACCGAGATCAGCACGCCGCGCAGCGGGCGGCGCCCCTGGCGCAGCGCGCCGAGCAGGTCGGGCAGCAGCGGTTCCGAGCGGCGGTCGTCCATCTGCCGGTAGGCCAGCACGCCGACCACGGCGGCCACCAGCCCGGCCACGCCGAAGACCGTGCGGGTGCCGTCCACGTGCACCGGGTGGCCGAACGCCTCGATGGTGCGGGTCTGCACCAGGCCCACCGCGACCGGCGCCACCGCCATCGAGGCGAGCAGGTCCAGCCGCACGATGGACTGGACGAACGCCACCACCCGGCCGCGGATCTCGTCGGCCACCTGCGAGCCGATGATGGTCAGGCCGGTGAGGAACGCGGTGCCCGCGCAGCTGCCGACCAGCGCCACCGCGGCCAGCGCGACGAACAGGTGCGGGGCCAGCGCGACCAGCACCAGGCTGGCCCCGGCGGCCACGATCGCCGCGCCGAACAGCCGGTTGTGCGGCAGCCGCCGGGCCAGCCGGGGGGCCGCGCCCATCCCGGTGGCCATGCCGATGAACACCGACACGAACAGCATCCCGTAGGCCGCGTCGCCGCCGCCCAGGTTGGTCGCGTACAGCTTGGCCAGCGCGATCACCGCGCCACCCGCCGCGAACGCGCCGGCGATGCCGACCACCAGGCCGCGGATCAGCGGGGTGGAGCCGACGAACTTCGCGCCCTCGCGCAGCAGGGTGAGGATGCCGGCCGGGCGCGGCTCCTCGCGGCGCTCTTGTGAGTGCGGAGTATCGCCATAGCGGTCATCGCCACTCACGGATCCGGCCGGAGCCCGGCCGGACAGCTCCGGAATCCGGAACCAGACGGTCAGCGCCGTCAGCAGGTAACCGGCGCCGTTGATCATCAGCGCGATGTACACCGTGGTGGTGGGGCTGGGGTGCTCGCCGAGCAGGTTGCCGGCCGTGGAGACGGCGGTGAACAGGCCGGACGCGGTGATCACCGCGGCGCCGTAGGTCATGGCCAGGGAGAGCTGGTTGGCCGTCTCCACCTGGTCCGGGCGGCGCAGCAGGTTGGGGATGGAGGCGTCCTTGGCCGGGATCCAGAACATCGAGCAGATCTCGATCAGGAAGATCGCGCCGAACAGCCACCACAGCGACCCGACCAGCGGGATCGAGAAGAACAGCGCGAACCGCGCCACGTCACAGACGACCATCAGCTTGCGCCGGTCGAACTTGTCGGCCAGCGCGCCGGCCAGCGGCCCGAGCAGCAACGCCGGCAGCAGCTTGGTGGCCACCACTCCGCCGAGCGCGAAGCTCTGCGCCTGGAAACCGGTGGTCAGCTGGGTGGCCAGGGCGGACATGGCCAGCAGCGACAGCCAGTCACCGGTGGATGCCAGCGCGGTGACCAGCCACAACCGGCGGAACGCCGGGATGGCCAGCACACCACGAACCCGGTTCGCGACCGAGGGGTCGGTTATCGCGCCGGTGGACACCTGATCGGGGCCGATCGCGCCGCACCTCCTCGACGTGGGCCAAATGGGCGGCACCCAGGGTAGCTGTCGCGGATAACCGCCTCGATACGCCCCGTCAGGACGGGCTCAGCAGGCTCACCGCCGCCTGGATCAGGATCAGCACGAAGATCACTACGAACGCGATGGTGAACAGGCGCGAACCCAGCCGGCCGCGGGAACGCTCGGTGATGCCGGTGAGGCTCAGGGCCTCGTAGTGGCGGTCCGGTTCCTGGTGGATGGGCGGGCGGAAGTCGCCGTACTCGGAGTGGATCACCGGTGGGGTCGGAGCCGGTCGGGGGCCGGCCATCGCGGCCGTCCCGTTCCCGTTGGTGGTGGGCCGGGCGGGCTTCGGCCCGGCCGCGGAGTCTTCGATGATGCGGTCTTCGGTGAGGCGGTCTTCGTCGACACGGCCCTTCGCCGGGCCGTCCCTGTCGACGCCGTCCTCGTCGGGGGCGACGCGCGGCAGGCACTCGGGGCGGGGCGGGCGGTCCTCGTCCGCCTCCGGGCTGCACCGGGGGGCGTACACCGGCGGCGCCGGGCGGGACGGCTTCTCATCGTCCAGCTCGGCCAGCAGGTCGGCCAGGTTGTGGTCGTCCAGCCGGGGAATGTGCGGGGTCTCCAGCGGCGGGAGCATGTCGTCGGTGATCACCGGCAACATGGGGTCGGTGCGCCACTCGGGCGGCTCCGTGCCCCCGTCAAGCTCCCCCGAGCGCTCGTTGCTCACAGCCGACGAGGGTAACCGCCGCTATCCCGATCCCGTGGGAACTTGGCCGTCCCAAATTCCCCACGGGCACCGGAACATCTCAGGTCGAGGCGGGGGCCTTCTTGCGGCGGGCCGGGGCTCGCTTCTTGGGGGCGGTGCCGGCCTTGGCGCGGCGTTCGGCCAGGAGCTCGGCGGCGCGTTCGTCGGTGAGGGTGTCGACCTCGTCGCCCTTGCGCAGGCTCGCGTTGGTCTCGCCCTCGGTGACGTACGGGCCGAACCGGCCGTCCTTGATCACCATTGGCTTGCCGGTGGCCGGGTCGTTGCCCAGCTCGCGCAGCGGCGGGGTGGCCGAGGCGCGGCCCCGGCCGCGCTGCTTGGGCTGGGCGTAGATCTTCAACGCCTCGTCCAGGGTGACCTCGAAGAGCTGGTCCTCGTTGGTCAGCGAGCGGGAGTCGGTGCCCTTCTTGAGGTAGGGGCCGTACCGCCCGTTCTGCGCGGTGATCTCGTCACCGGACTCCGGGTCGGTGCCGACCACCCGGGGCAGCGAGAGCAGCTTGAGCGCGTCCTCCAGGGTCACGCTGTCCAGCGCCATCGACCTGAACAGCGAGCCGGTGCGCGGTTTCGGCGCCTTGGTCTTCGGCGTGCCCTCCGGGGGGTCGGGCAGCAGCTCGGTGACGTACGGGCCGAACCGGCCCTCCTTGGCCACGATCTCGTGCCCGGTCACCGGGTCGGCGCCCAGCGAACGGCCCTCCTGCGGCACGGAGAACAGCTGCTCGGCGATCTCGGCGGTCAGCTCGTCCGGCGGCAGCTCGTCGGAGAGGTTGGCCCGCTGGGACGCGGTGGCCCCGGCGTCGTCCTCCACCAGGCGTTCCAGGTACGGGCCGTAGCGCCCGACGCGGACCACCACCTCGCGGCCGGCCGAGTCTGAGAACAGCGGGATCGCGTTGATCTCCCGCGCGTCGATCTCCTCCAGGTTCACCCCGACCAGCTTCTTCAGCCCGCCGGCGTGGGCCACGGTGTCGTCGCCGTGCCCGTTGCCGTCGGCGCCGAAGTAGAAGCCGGCCAGCCAGTCGGTGCGGGCCTGCGAACCGGACGCGATGGCGTCCAGCTCGTCCTCCATGGCGGCGGTGAAGTTGTAGTCCACCAGCCGGCCGAAGTGCCGTTCCAGCAGCCCGACCACGGCGAACGCCACCCAGGACGGCACCAGGGCGCTGCCCTTCTTCCACACGTAGCCGCGGTCCTGGATGGTCTTGATGATCGACGTGTACGTGGAAGGCCGGCCGATGCCCAGCTCTTCCAGGGCCTTCACCAGCGACGGCTCGGTGTAGCGGGCCGGCGGGTTGGTGGTGTGCCCCTCCGGGTTCAGCTCCTCGGCGGACAGGCCCTGGCCCTCGGTGAGGTTGGGCAGCCGGCGCTCGGCGTCGTCCGCCTCGCCGCCGGACTGCTCGTCCAGCGACTCCACGTAGGCCTTGAGGAAGCCGGCGAAGGTGATGGTGCGCCCGGAAGCGGCGAACACGCACTCCTCGCCGGTGGCGGCGCTGCCGGACACCCGCACGGACACCGTGGTGCCCCGCGCGTCGGCCATCTGCGAGGCCACCGTGCGCTGCCAGATCAGCTCGTAGAGGCGGAAGTCGTCGCCCTCCACCTCGCGGGCGATCTGGCCCGGCGTGCGGAAGGACTCGCCGGCCGGCCGGATCGCCTCGTGCGCCTCCTGGGCGTTCTTCACCTTGCGGGTGTACTGCCGGGGCTTGTCCGCCACGTAGGCGTCCCCGTACAGCTCGCGGGCCTGCGCCCGGGCCGCGTTGATGGCCGACTCGGACAGCGTGGTCGAGTCGGTACGCATGTAGGTGATGTAGCCGTTCTCGTACAGCCGCTGGGCGGAGCGCATGGTCCGCTCGGAGGAGAACCGCAGCTTGCGGCCGGCCTCCTGCTGCAGCGTGGACGTCATGAACGGCGCGTAGGGCCGGCGGGTGTACGGCTTCGACTCGACGGACTGCACCGTGAAGTCGCGGCCGTCCAGGGCCTCGGCCAGCCGGCGGGCGGACGCCTCGTCCAGCGCCAGCGCGTTGCCCTTCAACTGGCCGTCCGGGCCGAAGTCGCGGCCGGTGGCCACCTTCGAGCCGTCCACGCTGACCAGCCGGGCGCCGAAGCTTCCCGGCCCGTCGGCGGGCTTCTCGACCATGCCGAAGCGGGCGTCGATGTCCCAGTAGCCGGCGGGGACGAACGCCATCCGCTCCCGCTCGCGCTGCACGATGATCCGGGTGGCCACCGACTGGACGCGGCCGGCGGACAGCTTGGGCATCACCTTCTTCCACAGCACCGGGGACACCTCGTAGCCGTAGAGGCGGTCCAGGATGCGGCGGGTCTCCTGCGCGTCGACCAGGTCCTGGTCCAGCTGGCGCGGGTTCGCGGCGGCGGCGCGGATGGCCGGCTCGGTGATCTCGTGGAAGACCATCCGGCTGACCGGGACCTTGGGCTTCAGGGTCTCCAGCAGGTGCCAGGCGATGGCCTCACCCTCGCGGTCACCATCCGTCGCCAGCAGGAGCTCGTCGACGTTCTTCAGAGCGTCCTTGAGCTCGGTGACGGTGGCCTTCTTCTCCGGGGTGACCACGTAGAGGGGCTCGAACTCGTTGTCCACGTTCACCCCGAGCCGCGCCCAGGCCTCGCCCTTGAACTTGGCCGGCACGTCCGCGGCACCGCGCGGGAGGTCGCGGATGTGTCCCCGGGAGGACTCCACCACGTAGTTGGAACCCAGGTACGACGCGATCTTGCGCGCCTTCGCGGGCGACTCGACGATCACCAGACGACGCCCAGCGGAACCGCTGCCGCCGTTTCCGCTGGGGGTCTTCTTCGCGCGTCCGCCAGCCGTGCCCGCGCTTGACTTGCCCGCTGCCACTGCTTAGCCCGTTCCCTTTCTCCCGGCGCCCGAACAACACGCCACCCGCCAGACTCGCACATCCCGGGCGGATCATGCACACGACTAGTCATGCGTCACGGTGCGCGCTCGGCTGGCCGGCAGCGTAACTATCGCGTTTCGTTCGCTGTCACTCGTACCTCATTTACCGGTGCCGCCGGTCGGCCAGTGTCCTTCCGGCAGGTGTTCCGGCGGGTCGCCGACCAGCTCGGCCAACCGGCGCATCCGGCGTGCGCCGGTGATGCGCAGGGCCGGCCCGGCGCCCCTCGGACCCAGCCGCTGAGCCGGCAAGCCTAGATAACTGACCGCGTCGGCCAGCGGTTGGTGGGTCTGCGGCGCGTGCGGATCCAGGCCGAGAAGGTACCCACCCCGGCGGTCCGGAATGCCCGCACCCAGTGCCCACATACGTAACAACGCGCCGTCCAGGCGGAATTCCTCGGGTACCGCCTTCACCGCGCCACGGCACCACTGACCTGCGAGTTCGACCAGATCGCCGCGAAACGCGGTGCGCAGCACCAGGGAGCCGGACTCCGAGGTGGCGAGCTCGGCGTTGACCCCGAACTCGGCCAGCCGGGCGGCCAGCGGACGGGCCCGGCCGGGGTCCGGCAGCAGCACGCTCAGCCGCGCGGTGCCGCTGGCGCCGAACCGGACCAGCTGTGCCGGCCCGCACAGCAGCCCGGCCAGGTCACTGGTCCGGGCCTCCCGCGCCTCGGCGGAGAAGAACGACATCTGCGCCACGCGGGGCAGGATAGAACACTAGTTCGATCTCCGGGTGGCGGCACGCCGACGGCGAATTTCCTCCAACAGAGTGAAGGCGCCCGCCGGATTTGCGTCACACGTCACAGTGTCGACGCGGTCGATCTTCAGACGATGCGGCCGGGTTACCGACCGTGGCCGGACGGTGGGCGGCTGGGCCGGGCGGCTTCATCGAGCGCGCGCTCAGTCCGGTGAATTCCATGATCGAAACGGACTGAGCCAGCACTCGGCGAGTGGTGGGGCGCGGACTCGTTCGGGAGCCGCTCCGGGGATTACGGTACGTAGCAAACGGGACGGCTCGGGTGTGCAACGGGCGGGACCCGAGCCGCGGCAGATGGGCATGCCGCTGGTGTGGCGCTCGCGGGTCGTATGCGAATGACCTCGCTGGTCGTCTTCGCTCCGGCCGGTGGAGTGTGATCGTTGTTTCTGGCGGTTTGGCGTCGATTTTCGACGCTGAAGCGCCATGGATGGCGATCAAGCTGGGCGAGGGCCGCGAATGTCGGCCGGGCCAGTTCGAAGGGCCGGGGCCCGCCGCACCAGCCTCGCTCGTCCCGTCTGTACCTATTCCCGTCTCAGACCACCCGACCGCGCCGTCCAAGCCGACTTTGAGCCGGCGCCGCCATCTGAGCCGGCGCCGCCGCCCCGGAGCGGCGCGGGGTCAAAGTCCGCTAGCGGGCGGTGACGGCGCAGCTGGAGGCCTGCTTGACCGCCTCGTTCAGTGCCGCGTTGTCGCCCATCGAGCTCAGCGCGCTGGACGCGTGCGCCACGTCCAGCCGGGTCTTGATGGCGGCGAGGCGGGTGGCCAGCGCGGCCGGGTCCTTGGGGTCGATGCCGTCCAGCTCGGTGCGGGCGTCGGCGAACGCCCCGCGCAGCCCGTTCAGCGCGTCGCGCAGCTGCCGGGCGGTGTCGTCGCCGCCCTGGATGGGGGATGGGCCGGCCGCGTCCAGGCCGCGCAGCGACTCGCCGATCCGCTGCTCGGTGTCGGCCCAGGAGCGGGCCAGCGCGTCCTTGCTGGCCGCCGGGTTGTTCGGGTCCAGCGCCGGGCCGCTGCTCGCGGAGAGCAGGCTCAGCGCCGAGCATACCCGGCCGGCCCAGGCCACCGGGTCGTCGGCCGGCGGCAGTCGGTCGCCCTCGGCCACCGCGTCCGGGTCGTTCCCGCCGCAGCCGGTGAGCAGGATGCCGGCCAGCAGGGTCAGGATCAGCTTCCGCATAGTGCGCCTGAACGTACAACGCCGCCCGGTCCAGCTTCCGGACCGGGCGGCGCGCGTACGTTACTGCCAGCGGTTTTCTAGCTGACCGACGCCTCGGCGGGCGAGTCGGCGATCGAGGTGGAACGCCGCTTGGAAACCACGACGGCCGCGACGATGATGATCACCGCGACGGCCGCGATGGCCAGCCGCACCGGGGTGGACGCGCTGGAGCCGATGGACAGGGTCACCACGGCCGGAGCGATCAGCACGGAGACCAGGTTCATCACCTTGATCAGCGGGTTGATCGCCGGGCCGGCGGTGTCCTTGAACGGGTCACCAACGGTGTCACCGATGACGGTG
Source organism: Actinospineispora eucalypti (assembly GCA_014208095.1). Classification (GTDB taxonomy): domain Bacteria; phylum Actinomycetota; class Actinomycetes; order Mycobacteriales; family Pseudonocardiaceae; genus Pseudonocardia; species Pseudonocardia eucalypti. The sequence goes on from JACHMT010000001.1 coordinate 502,296, forward strand.
GCGGCGTGGGCGTCGGTGCCCTTGCCGCCGTGCACGCCGTCCTCGATCAGCTTCTTGCCGTTGTCCCAGGCGCCACCGGAGTTGGCCAGGAAGATGGCCATCAGGGTGCCGCAGGCGATGGCGCCGGCCAGGTAGCCGGCCAGCGGGCCGACGCCGAGACCGAAGCCGACCGCGATCGGCGCGAAGATCGCCAGCAGGCCGGGGGTGGCCAGCTCGCGCAGCGAGTCCTTGGTGCAGATGTCCACCACGCGGCCGTAGTCCGGCCGCACGGTGCCCGCCATGATCCCGGGCTCCTCCCGGAACTGCTTGCGCACCTCGAACACGATGGCGCCCGCCGCGCGGGACACCGCGTTGATGGCCAGCCCGGAGAACATGAACACCACGGACGCGCCGATGATCACGCCGACCAGGGTGCTCGGGGTGAACACCTCGAACCCGAAGGAGCGGGGCAGCTCGCCGGCGGCCTGGCCGGCCGCCTTGATCGCGTTGGTGATGGCGTCCCGGTAGGAGCCGAACAGCGCGGTCGCGGCCAGCACGGCGGTGGCGATGGCGATGCCCTTGGTGATGGCCTTGGTGGTGTTGCCGACCGCGTCCAGCTCGGTCAGCACCTCCACGCCCGGGCCGGTCACGTCACCGGACATCTCCGCGATGCCCTGCGCGTTGTCGGCCACCGGGCCGAAGGTGTCCATGGCCACGATCACGCCGACCGTGGTGAGCAGGCCGGTACCGGCCAGCGCCACCGCGAACAGCGCCACGGTCACCGAGACGCCACCCAGGACGAACGCGCCGAACACCGCCGCCGAGATGACCAGCGCGGTGTAGACGGCGCTCTCGAAACCGATCGCGATGCCGGCCAGCACGACGGTGGCCGCGCCGGTCAGCGCGGAGTCGCCGACGTCCTTGACCGGCTTGTGCTCGGTGCCGGTGAAGTAGCCGGTCAGCCACAGGATGATGCCGGCCAGCACGATGCCGATGAGCACCGCGACGGACGCGAACAGCCTCGGGTCCAGGCTGCCGGCCTGGGTGACCACTTCGGCGTCGGTGGGGTTGCCCAGCTCGCCGAAGCTGCCCGGCAGGTACAGGTAAGCGGCCGCGATGCACAGCACGGCGGAGAACACCGCCGAGATGTAGAAGCTGCGGTTGATCGCCTTCAGGCCACCCTCGCCCGGCTTCGCCCGGGTGATGTACACGCCCAGCACGGCGGTGATCACGCCGATGGCCGGCACGATCAGCGGGAACAGCAGGCCCTGCAGGCCGAACGCCGCCGAGCCCAGGATCAGCGCGGCGACCAGCATGACGGCGTAGGACTCGAACAGGTCGGCGGCCATGCCGGCGCAGTCACCCACGTTGTCGCCGACGTTGTCGGCGATGGTGGCGGCGTTGCGCGGGTCGTCCTCGGGGATGCCGGCCTCCACCTTGCCGACCAGGTCACCACCGACGTCGGCGGCCTTGGTGAAGATGCCGCCGCCGACCCTCATGAACATGGCGAGCAGGGCCGCGCCGAAGCCGAAGCCCTCCAGCACCTTCGGTGCGCCGCCGGCGTAGACCAGCACCACCAGCGCGGCGCCGAACAGGCCGAGGCCCACGGTGAACATGCCGACCGCGCCACCGGTGCGGAACGCGACCCGCATGGCCTTCTCGCGGCCGCCGCTTTCCTCCCGCGCCGCCGAGGCGACCCGGATGTTGGCCCGGGTGGCCAGCGACATGCCGAGGTAGCCGATGGTGGCGCTGAACACCGCGCCGACCACGAAGAAGATCGACCGGCCGACGCGCTCGCTCATCGTGTCCGCCGGCAGCGCGAACAGCAGCAGGAACACGATGACGACGAAAACGCCGAGCGTCTTGAACTGGCGGTTGAGGTAGGCCGAGGCGCCCTCCTGCACCGCGCGACCGATGTCCTGCATGCGCTCGGTACCCTGGCCGGCGGCCAGTACCTCCTTGCGCAGCCAGAAACCGATCGCCAGCGCGATGAGGGCGACCACGGCGACCACACCAACGATGGTCTGGTCACTCGAGGAGAGCGTTAGGCCCTCCGCGAGAATGTGCCGGGACATCCGTCCTCCTGGTTGAATCGCTATATCAACGAGGGGCCGGAGCTGAGCGTGGCTTTGCTACCCGATCCCGCACGTTGTTCAACAGCGGCAGAATTGCTCAGCGTCACCGGGTGGTGACTGACTGGTCAACGCTGCCCGATATCGCGGCAGTGTATGGGGCTGCTGACCGGGGTCGCGCACGGGTCTGATGCTGACTCGATAAACGTGTCGTGGGTCATTGCGATGGGCGTCGCGCCTTTGTCAGGGGTGGGAGTGAGAATGGCGGGGTGTCCACATCGGTCCAGCCCCTGTCGTCGGTGGCCCCCGGGTCCTTGCTGGGGCGCGTGTTGGCCGGTGTGGCGCCTGGTGAGTCGCCGCTGACCCACGTCGCGTCGCTGCCGGCCCGGGGCGCGGTGTGCGTGGACTGGCCCTCGTGGGCTGATCCTCTGGTGGTGGCGGCGCTGCGTGATGCCGGGGTGACCCGTCCCTGGTCGCACCAGGTTGCGGCCGCGTCGGCGGCTTTCGAGGGCCGGCACGTGGTGCTGGCCACCGGCACCGCCTCCGGCAAGTCGCTGGGCTACCAGCTGCCGGTGCTGACCTCGCTGGTGGACGACCGGAAGGCCACCGCGCTGTACCTGTCGCCGACCAAGGCGCTCGGCGCCGACCAGCTGCGCTTCGTGGCCGGCCTGGGGCTGGACGACCTGCGCCCGGCCGCCTTCGACGGCGACACCGCGATGGCCGAGCGCGACTGGGTGCGCTCCCACGCCCGCTGGGTGTTCAGCAACCCGGACATGCTGCACCGCAACATGCTGCCTTCCCATGCCCGGTGGGCTTCGTTCCTCCGCCGGCTGCGGTACGTGGTGCTGGACGAGTGCCACGCGTACCGGGGGGTGTTCGGCTCGCACGTGGCGCTGCTGCTGCGCCGGTTGCGCCGGTTGTGCGCGCGGTACGGGTCGTCGCCGGTGTTCGTGCTGGCGTCGGCGACGGTTTCCTCGCCGGCCGCGTCCGCCTCCCGGCTGACCGGGCTGCCGGTGGTTTCGGTGGACACCGACGGCTCGCCCCGGGTGGCGCGCACGGTGGCGCTGTGGGAACCGCCGCTGCTGGATGAGCTGACCGGGGAGAACGGTGCGCCGGTGCGCCGATCGGCGGGCGCCGAGGCCGGCCGGATGCTGGCCGACCTGGTGGTGGAGGGCGCCCGCACCCTGGCCTTCGTGCGCTCCCGCCGGGGCGCCGAGCTGACCGCGTTGCGGGCGGCGAACTCGCTGGCCGAGGTGGACCCTTCCCTGGCTTCACGGGTGTCCGCGTACCGGGCGGGCTACCTACCCGAGGAACGGCGCGCGCTGGAGGCCGCCCTGGACTCCGGCGAGCTGCTCGGCGTGGCGTCCACCAATGCGCTGGAGCTGGGCATCGACGTGGCCGGCCTGGACGCGGTACTGGTCGCCGGTTTCCCGGGCACCCGGGCATCCTTCTGGCAACAAGCCGGCCGCGCCGGCCGCCCGACCAGCTCGACCCCCGACGAGGCGGACGGAGCGCGGGCGCGGGACGGGTTGCGGGAGCCGAGGGAGTGGCCCGAGTCGCGGGCGGGCCGACCGGCGCGGGAGGCCCTGGTGGTTCTGGTCGCCCGGGACGACCCGCTGGACACCTACCTGGTGCACCACCCGGAGGCGCTGCTCGGCCGACCGGTCGAAGGCTGCGTACTGGACCCGTCGAACCCCTACGTGCTGGCCCCGCAACTGGCCTGCGCGGCCGCCGAGTCGGCGATCACCGAGGCGGAGGTGGACACGGTGTTCGGCGGCGCCCGGGCGCGTGCCGTGCTGGACGAGCTGGTGGCCGACGGCGTGCTGCGGCGCCGCCCGGCCGGCTGGTTCTGGCCCCGGCCGACCGAGCGTCCGGCCGCCGAGGTGGACATCCGGGGCAGCGGTGCGGGCCAGGTCGTGGTCGTCGAGGCGGAGACCGGCCGCATGCTGGGCACCGTGGACGGTGGGACCGCCCCCGCGACCGTTCACCCGGGCGCGGTCTACCTGCACCGAGGCGCCAGCTTCGTGGTCGACGAACTGCACCTGGCGGACGGGCTGGCCCTGGTGCACGCCGAGGAACCGGACTGGAGCACCTCCGCCCGCTCCGTGGTCGACGTGGCGATCCTCGACCCGCCCGCCGCGCCGGTGGCCGCCGCGGTTGCGGTCGCCGCATCCGCCGAACCGCCGGGAGTCGGCGAGGTGCCTACGGGCAACGGGGCTGACTCGGGAGAGGCCGCTGCCGCGTCCGGGGAAGCGGTTGTTCGCGGAGCCGGGCCCGAGCCCAGGGGCGCTGGCCGCGACGTCGAGCTCCGGCCGGAGGTTCGCGGGACCGAGCCGGGGATTGGGCCGGGCGGCGGCGTGACCACGATGCCGGCCGGGGACGGCGTGACCGTGTGCTTGGGCGAGGTGACCGTGACCTCGCAGGTGGTGTCCTATCTGCGCCGCCGCCCGAGCGGCGAGGTGATTGAGACCGTGCCGTTGGACCTGCCCGCGCAGACCCTCTACACCCGCGCGGTGTGGTACACGATCGAGGAGCCGCTGCTGCTGGAAGCCGGCTTGGACCCCGCGCGCATTCCAGGGGCGCTGCACGCGGCCGAGCACGCGGCGATCGGGCTGCTGCCGCTGTTCGCGGTCTGCGACCGCTGGGACATCGGCGGCATGTCCACCGCCCTGCATCCCGACACCGGCGCACCCACCGTATTCGTGCACGACGGCCACCCCGGCGGCGCCGGCTTCGCCGAGCGCGGGTTCGCCGAGATCGTGCCGTGGCTGACCGCGACCCGTGCGGCCATCGCCGACTGCGAATGCCCGACCGGCTGTCCCTCCTGTGTGCAGTCCCCCAAGTGCGGCAACGGCAACAACCCGCTCGACAAGGCCGGCGCCGTCGTCGTGCTCGACCTGGTGCTCGCCGCCTGTTCCTGAACGGGTGGCACACGTCGCCGAGCCGACCGGTGTTGGCTAGGCGCTTGGCACCGCCGGCTTCGCCGGTACGGGAGCCTCGCTCGGGACAGCAGCCTTACCCGCGACCGAGGACTTCGCCGCGACCGCCGGCGTAGTCCGAAGCGAGGTACGCGGGACCTCCGCGATTGTGTCGACAGGCACCGCCGGATCGACAAGACCGGTGACGGCGGGGCCTCGGGCGCTGATCGACGGCACGGCCGAAAGCGCCCCCTCGACCGGGGTGAGCGGAACCGGAGGCGTCGGTGGTGAGCCCGATGTCGTCGGGGCGCCTGATCGGCTCGGAGCGATGGAGCCCGACGGTTGCGGCTTCGGCGGTGCTGCTGTCTCCGACGCGTCGGCGGGCCGGGGCGTCGGAGTGGCGTCGGGCATCGGTTGGATGCCGGTTGCCGTCTCGGTACCGGTCGCCGTGTCGGTACCGGCCGCCGGTTTGGGGCCGGTCGTCGGTTTGGGGCCGGTCGCGGGTTCAGCGCTGGTCGCTGATTTGGTGCCGGTCGCGGGTTCGGGACCGGGGACTGGTGCTGGGTCGGGCGTCGGCTGATGGCCGGAGCGAGGCCTGGGGCTGGGTGTTGGTCTGGGGCTCGGCGTTGGTTTGGTGCCGGGGGTTGGTGGTGCTGGGTCGGGTGTCGGCTGGTCGCTGGAGCGAGGCCGGGGGTGGGGTGTCGGCCTGGGTCTGGGTGTCGGCGCGGAATCGGGCGTGCGCGCGACCTCCGGCGACGGCGTGGTGTCCGGCTTGGGTGAAACGGTCGTCGGCTCGGACGCGGCGGTCGTGCCGGCACTGGGCGACAGAACCGGGATCGGCCCGGTGACCGGGGTGGACGAGGCGAGTGTGGTTGAGCCGAGCGTCGCCGCCGACGCGATCACCGGACGTTGGACGAGCACCTCGAGCAGAGCCACCTGCAGGTGATGTGGATCGGGCAACTGCCAGTCGCAGGCGGACGGCGGGGTGCGCCAGGACTCCGCACCGAGCGCCCCCTCTGACGGGGGCATCGCCACCCAGGAACCACGGCTGTGCAGCACCACTTCGGCACGTGAGGCGAGCTCGGGCCGCAGTACTTCGCCGGCCCGGACCGCGAACCACCAACGCCCGGCGGGCGTGACCGCCACCGGGACGACGAGCTTGGCCTCGCGGAGCAGCGCGCACACCCGCCGGCCGACGGACGCGGAGACCTCGACGACGTCCACCGTCGATCCGGTGGCCACCAGCACCGAGTACGGACGGGCCGACCACCATTCCTCGATCTTTCCCCGGTCCTGGGTGGCCTGAGACATCCAGTCCTCGACGATGGGCGCCGGGTCGGACCGGTCGAACGCGGACGGAGAGTCGACGCGACTACCGATCGGTATGGGGCGGGTCTGGTCGTCCGATGCCTCGCCGGTCCACCGGTTGCCTTGGCGGTAGGTGCCGGGTATCACCGGCCACCCATGAGCGGCCAGCTCGATCGCGCTCGCTTTCAGCTCGGCGCGGTACCCCGCCCGGTAGCTGTCCCACCACGACATCGTCGTGTCCTCGTCCCTCGTGTCCGCAACTTTCGCTAACAGCCGTGTGCTGCGTGAAACCTCGTCGCATCGCGTCGGCCCCGCCCACGCCGCGCGCGACACCCGGATCTCCGGGAGAGTGCTGGTATCGATCAGTAATGCTGGTCCCGTCCAGTATGGCCAGCGGACATCGCCGATCGGTGTGATGGCGACGACGAGCGAGCGCGGACAGTCCTGTTATCGGGTGAACGTCTCGATCGGTGACACAAGCGAAATCGTTCCGTCATCGAACGCCCACTCAGCGAAAACGCGCGACCGCTCATCGTTGTCCCGGATCTACTGGTGCTTGTCTACCGACGCAACCTGTGGTCAGTACTCGGTACCCGTCGCCGGTCCGGCCCGCGCCCGGCCGCGCGCGGCTCCCGACCAGGGCAGATCCACGCCCGGAAGGACCTCCACCGCGATCGTCACCTCCCAACCGGTGACGCGGCAGGCGGTCATCCGTGCGCTCATGGGTTCGGTAACGCGGAGGGCGTGCGCGCAGGCCACCGGCTCGCCATCGGCGGCGTGCACGGCGGCGGCCAGCGCCGCGAGGTCGGCGGCGGCCTCGGCCTGATGCCGCCGGACAACCGCTGCACCCAGTTGCACCGCGAACACGGTGAGCACCAGCAGCGCGGCGACCGCCGATGCGGCCCACACCGTTGCGAAGCCGTCGTCCGCCGGAGTGCTCGCGGGAGGTCCGTTCACGGTGGGCCACCGGCGGGCGCCGGAGCCACGCCGACGTCGGCGGCTGGTGTGCCGGCGGGGGCGTGCCCAGGGCTTTGAGGCAGGCCAGCCGCATCGAGAAGCGCACCTGGCTCGAGCACGCCGATCGCCCGGCCCGTAACGGTCAGCCCCGGTAGGCCAGCGGCGTTGCTGACCACGTCGACGGTCACCTCGTCGCCGTGCACCCTCACCTCCACACGGGCACCCGTGGGTGCGACAGCCTCGCCGACCTCGCGCGCTCGGTCCGGCTCGCCGCGCGCGACCAGTCGAGCCGTCTCGCGCGCGGCGTCCAGGCAGCGCAGGCGCGCGCTGGTCACCGCCACCGTGCCGATGGCCAGGGCCAGAACCAGCACCAGGGTGCACAGTGCGAGCGCCGCCTCCACGGTCACCGCGCCGCGGTCCTCGCTGAGCGCGGTGCGCATCCGGGTCCACCCGCGCCTCAGAAGCTGACCGTGAGGGCACGCTGCACGATCCCGGTGAGCGCGTTGGTTACCGAGTCGCCGCTGACTACCGCGTACAGCACGGCCGCGAATGCCGCCGCCGCGATCGTGCCGATGGCGTACTCCGCGGTGCTCATGCCGTCGTCGCCTCGCAACGCGGCACGCACCTCGTGGATCAACTGGTTCATTGCCTGGTCCCTTCTCTTGGGTTGTTGTCGTGGCTCGTCACCACTGGGTGGACAAGCCGCTGGCAAGGCCGAGCACCACCGGCACGACGCCGAGCGCCAGGAATGCGGGGAGGAAACAGAGCCCGAGAGGTCCGGTGATGAGCACTCCGGCGCGTTGGCCTCGGGCGACGGCCAGGTCGAGGGCGCCCTCACGCAGCTCGCGCGCGGCCGCCTGGGCTACCGCGGCCAGGCCGGTCCCGCTTTGCGCCGACCGGCGGGCGGCACGGGCCAGTTTGCTCAGGGCCACCGAGGTGTCGTCGCCTCCGGTGGCGGGCACCTGCCACGCATCTCGGGCGTCCGCACCGAGCGCCAGGCGGTCGGCGATCATCCGCAGCTGATCGGCCACCGGGTCAGGCACCTGTTCGGCGGTGGCGCGGACCGCGGTGGCGACGGGAAGACCTGCTCGAAGGCAGGCGGCGAGCACGTCCCAGCCCGCGGCGAGACGCAACGGGTCCGTCGCCGGCGACCGCGCGACCAGCAGCCGCCGGCACACCAGGCCGGTTGCCGCTCCGACGACCGGCGCGACTCCGAAGCCCACCGGGTTGTCGACGGCGGTCGCTACCAGCAAGGTCACCGCCAGGCCGCACAGTGCCGCCAGCGCGCCGTGGTGACCGGCTTCGCCGGGCCGGGCCTTCGGGCCCGCGAACAGCCGGTTCACGCGTGCGGGTCCCCCGGAGTTGGCCGGCGAGACCAGGAGAGCGGCCGCGAGCAGGAGCAGGCAGGCGGTCATGGCGCCGCCTTCGCCATGATTCGTCCGCTCCAAGTCACCCCGGCGCAGATCAGGCCGGCACCGAGAACCAACAGCGCCTGCCCGGCGGGCGTGGCACTGAGTACGTGCCAGGGGTTGGCGCCCACCCCCTGGCCGAGCGCGATGCCCAGCAGGGGAAGCCCGGCCAGCACGGTCGCGGTGGCCCGTGGCCCGGCGAGCTGCGCGCCGACCTGGCCGGCCAGACGTTGGCGTGCGTCCAGGTCCACCCGGACCGCGTCGACCAGGTCTGCGAGCGCGGTCCCATGACGCTCCGCCAGAGCCCAGCAGCCGGCCAGTCGGGCGACGTCCGCGGCGATCACCGGTTCGCCTGAGGCGTGCCGTGCCAGCAACGCGGGTACCTGGGCGCCCAGGCGGGCACCGACCGCGACCGCGTTGAGGACCCGGTGCACGGCGGCAGTCCCACTGGCGGCGGCCTGCGCGGCGTTCGCCGGGTGTACGCCGGCCCGCAACTCGGCCGCGATAACGCCGACCGCATCGAGCAGCGCCGCGACCTCGGCCCGGGCCTGCCGACGCCGCGTCGCGGCACGGACCTGCTGCGTAACCAGGCACCCGAGCATGGCGGCGGCGAGCGCCCCACCAACTCCCGCCACGAGAGCACCCAGCAGCGACGCAGCCGGAACGGCCAAGACCGTGGGATGGGCCCGATGGCGCCGTCGGACCACGTTCGTAGGCGGGTGTGACGGTACGAGCACGGTGGCCAGTCGCCATCGGCTGGGGCGGGCGGGCCAGCACAACAGAGCAAGCGCGAGGCTGGCCGCCACCGACGGCCAGTACAGCCAACTCGGCGAGGTCACCATGACGGGGTCACCCCGCGCTCCCGCAGCAGCCCGTCGAGCCGGGTCCGGCCCACGCCCCAACCGCCGCCGAACTCCCACACCGGGACGGCACCCAGCTCGCCGTTCCAACGATCGAGCACAGCCACTCCGTGCAGCCGGCGGATACCGCGCTCGGCGCGAACGACGTGCAACACCACCTGAACCGCCGCGGCGAGCTGACTGCGCAACGTGGTCGGCGACATCCCGCCGAGCGCCGCGAGCGCTTCCAGCCGCGCCGGGACCTCCCGGGCGGAGTTGGCGTGGACCGTCCCGGCGCCACCCTCGTGGCCGGTGTTCAACGCGGCGAGCAGGTCACACACCTCGGCGCCCCGGACCTCGCCGACGACGAGCCGATCGGGCCGCATACGTAACGCCTGCCGCACCAGGTCGCGCAGCACCACTTCGCCGGCACCCTCGATGTTCGGCGGCCGGGCAACCAGCCGGACCACGTGTGGGTGGCTGGGGCGCAGCTCCTCGGCGTCTTCCACACAGACCACGCGCTCGTGGTGCGGAACCCGCCCGACCAGTGCCGAGAGCAGCGTGGTCTTGCCCGACGAGGTACCGCCGGCGACGAGGAACGCCAGCCGGCCGTCGACGATCGTTTCCAGCAGCTGGAGGCCGACGTCATCGATCATGCCCAGGCGGTGGAGGGCGACCAGGTCGTGCGCGGCCGGCCGCAGGGTCCGCAGCGACAGGCACGTGCCGTCCGCCGCGATCGGTGCGAGTACCGCGTGGAGCCGGACCCCGCTGCCGGGCAGACGGGCGTCGACGTAGGGGCTCGCGTCGTCCAGCCGCCGGCCGGCGGACAACGCGAGCCGTTGTGCCAGGCGGCGCACGGCGGCCTCGTCGGGGAAGGTGAGTCCGGTGCGTACCAGGCCATGACCCTGGTCCACCCACACCGCGTCCGGCGCGGTGACCAGCACGTCGGTGGTTCGTTCGTCGCGCAGCAGCGGCTCGAGGGGGCCGGCGCCGGTCAGTTCCTGCTGAAGTACCCGCAACGCGGCCAGAACGTCCCGGTCCGACACCACGCCACCGGCTTCGGCACGCACCGCCGCCGCGACGACCGCCGGGCTGATCTCGCCGCCCGCACCGACCAGCCGCTCGCGGACCCGGTCGACCAGGTTGGGCGCGCTCACGGGGTCGCCTCGCCGGCCGGACCGTGACGCCGCAGTTCTGCCAGCACAGCGGCGGCCGCGTCGGCGAGCGGACCCCGCCGCGATCCGGGCGGGCTGCCTCGATCCAGGGCGTGGGCGAGGCCCGGCTCCGGCCGCATCGAGTGCAGGAGGGGCAGGGCGAGTGCCTCCGCGACCTCGTCGGGCCGGATTCCGCCCGGCGCGGGCCCGCGCACCACCAGGCTCGGGTCCGTGCCGTGCTCGCGGAGCACGCTGGCCACCCGCGCGGCGGCGGCCGTGGAGCGGACCTCCGCGGGCACGATCAGCACGGCCAGGTCGGCGGCGGCCAGTGCCGCGAGCGCGGCCTCGGTGGGATAGCGCGGGATGTCGCACACCACCGTTTCGCCCGCGCGGCGTCCCGCGTCCAGCACCGACGAGACGGCTCCCGGCCTCGGACCGGATCCGACCCGGTCGCAGGAGAGCAGGCTGAGCTGCCCCGATCCCGTGCGCAGCGGCGGTGACGGCAGGGCCGCGCGCAACGAGGCCGATGGCACTCGGCCTTCGGAGAGCGCCAGATCGGGCCAGCGCAGACCGGTCGCGTCCTCCGCGCCGAACAACAGGTCCAATCCGCCGCCGAGGGGATCGCAGTCCACGAGCATCACTCGGTCGCCCGCGGTTGCGCCGGCCACCGCGACCGCCGCCGCCAGCACCGACGCGCCGGCGCCCCCGCGTCCGCCGACCATGGCGACCACCCGTCCCTGGCGGCGGGTCCCTTCCGCCGCATCGGCCAGTGCAGAGACCAGCCAGCTCTCGCCCTCGGGTAACGCGAGCACATGCTCGGCGCCGATCGCCACGGCGTGCCGCCAGAGCTCGGCCGGCGGCTCACCCTGGCTCAACGCGACCACCTGGTGGCGCCTCGGCAGCGCGGCGGCGGCACATCGTCGCGCACCGTGTTCGTCCAGCAGGACCAGTGGCGCTACGGGCCAGCGTGGTCGTGCCGCCGCCGCGTCCGGAACCCGCTCGATCTCGCAACCGGCCGCCGCCGCCAGGCGAAGGACGTCGTCGAGCAGCTCGTCGTCGCTGATGATCGCGAGAGCCCGCGCCTGCTCCATGTGCCCGTCCTCCTCGAATGGTGCCGCCGCCGGTGGGTCGGCGTGCCGCGTGCTTCCACGATCGGCGTCGGCCGTCTTGTGAGAAAGCGGTCTTGATCGAACTGTGGACAACCGCGGCAATGTGGATAACTTCGGTACTCGCTGCGTCGAGCGGCGCGAAACTGTCAGGGGTTTCGGGAATGCTGGAAATTGGGGGGACCCCCCTCACGTGCGGGCGCGCATACACGAGCGGGCACGCCGGCGCGGGTACGCGCGGTTCATGCGGAGTAGGCCGATTGCCGGCGTCGCGCCTGGTCGACGGGATCTTGCCGCCGGCGCGGAATGCGTGTGAGGAATTGGCCGCAAACGAGGACGACCCCCGCCAGGGGGGTAGGCGGGGGTCGTCGGCGGTTCAGCTCCGGGGGGTCGAACTGAACCTATCCGGCATGCACCGGACCTAAGTACTGTAGCGCCAACTCGCCGATGTCGCCCAAGATTCTTATATTGTGTTACCAGGCGAAATCTCTTGAATACGGAGCGTTGTCTAACCGTCCGCGCTGTGACCGAGCCTTTATGCTGCGGCTGTGTCCGGCCCTGCCACGCCCCCCGCCAAGCCGGCGACCGGGCGCCAAACCGCCCCAGAGGATGCCCACGCGGGCCAAGGTGAAGGCGTCGCCGCCTTCTTTGACCTGGACAAAACAATCATCGCCGGGTCCAGCACGCTGGCCTTCAGCGGGCCGCTGCGCGAACGCGGCCTGATCGGCCGGCGGGCGCTGGTGCGCAGCGGCTACGCGCAGTTGTTGCTCATGGTCGCGGGCGCGGACGCCAACTTCATGGAGCGGATGCGCGAAAGGATCAGTGCACTCTGTGTCGGATGGGAAGTCGCCGAGGTCCGGGCGGTGATCGACCAGGCGCTGCACGAAATCCTCCGACCGATGATCTACCGGGAGGCCGCCGACCTGATCGACTGGCACCATCGGCGCGGTCACGAGGTGGTCGTGGTTTCCGCGTCCGGGGTGGAGATGGTGGAGCCGATCGCGGCGGCGTTGGGCGCCCAGCACGCGGCCGCGACCCGGATGGCGGTGGCCGACGGCCGGTACACCGGGGAGATCGAGTTCTACTGCTACGGGGAGGGCAAGGCGACCGCCGCGCGCGAGCTCGCCGCCCGGCACGGCTATCGCCTGGCCGACTGCTATGCCTACACCGACTCGATCACCGACCTGCCGCTGCTCGAGGTCGTCGGCCACCCGCACGCGGTCAACCCGGACCGGGCGCTGCGCCGGGTCGCCCAGGCGCGGGGCTGGCCGGTGCTGAACTTCGCCGCGCCGGTGCCCCTGTACAGCCGGATGCGGGCGCGGGTCCGCTCGTTGCTGCCCGCCGGGTCGGTGCCGCTGATGCTTGCCGCGACAGGTGTGGTGGCAATCACACTGCTCGGATGGCGTCGCTACGGACGGTTGGCGCGAATGACACAAGTACCCGAAGGCGTGGCTACTCCACGGTCGGACCAACGCAAATGGATACATTCCGCATCTGAAACGGTGCACCTGCGATCAGCTCTTGATGTGACCGCAGCCACCCACTAGGAATAGATGCACGGACTTCTGGCAGGCCAGGGGCGATGCGGAAGAGAAGCAGCGTCCACCCCAGCCAGGACTCCGGGTATGAGTTCCGGGCACTCCACGCACAGCACGCCGCGGGAGGCATGTCGTCGTGGGCCTGCGTACTGGGACGCCGGACGCCGAGGCCATGAGCACGACACGTAGTGCACGCCTGGATCCCGGTAACTCATACGCGTCGGGCGGTGTTCCCTCCGGGGGGCGCCGCCCGACTCATTTCTGGGGTCCGAATCGCCGGCGCTGAGTGATGCGGCTGGTCGCGTCGACGGTCGGCGGGTCGATCGCCGCGCCAAGTTCCGGCGCTTTCGCCACGGTGTCGTACCGGCGAACCCGACTCAGGGGGCGAGCCGGCCGACTCACGAGACCCAACGAGCCCGACCCGCCGTACCTGAATCCCCGACTCGCCGTACCTGAATCCCCGACTCGCTGGGTGGGAAACCGACTCGCTGGGTGGGGAGGTGCGGCTGGTTAGGGGGTGGCGGCGCGGGCTATGGACTCGGCTTCGCGGGCGCCGGTCTCCCAGGCGGTGCAGGAGTGCACCAACCACTGAGCCAGTCCCGACTCGGTGCCTTCGGCGAAACCGGCAGCGGCCGACCGGTACTCGGACTGGCGGCGCAGGTGACCGACCTCGGGGACCACCAGGCCGCGCGGGTCGAGTCCGCTGGCGATGCCGGTGAGGCGGGCGGCGGCGCGAGCCACCACCCCGTTTCCGCTGGTGAACGGCGCAAGCGCGAGTAGCTCCCCGTGTACGACGGCGACCAGTACCGGGGCCGGCACGCGCGCCGAGGCCAGGGATGACACGAGCAGCGTGGACAGCAGGTCCAGGCGCGCGGCGACTCCGGGAGCGGTGCGCGGCCGGCCCAGCTCGGCGTCGGCCGAGGACGAGGGAACCACGTCGGCGGCGGCCAGCATGTGCAAGCGGGCCAGCGCCTGCAGCGGCGTGCGCCGCCAGACGGGCAGCAGGCGGCCCAGCTCCTCGCCCACCCGCAGCGCGCCGGCCAGCACCGGATCGCTCACCACACCGGAGGAAGGCACCGCCGAGTCGCCGCCGTCCAGCGCGGCGGAGGCGCGTGCGGCGCGTACGTTCGCCTCGGCGGCGGTGGCCGGCCAGCCCAGCCGGTTCGCCGGGTGACGGTGTACGCGGCCGACGGCCTCGCGGGCCCGCGAGACCGCCTCCGCCACGCCGGGCAGCAAAACCAGCGGGGCCAGCGGATCGGGATCAGTATCAGGATTAGACGGCATAACAACGGGAATTGTGCCATTCGGGTGGTCGAACCCCGCGAGGCCACAACAGCCTCGGTCGGATTCGGGCGCGCGGCCTGCACCCGCTACCGTCGAGAGTTACGTTCGACACCCAGGTAGCGCATATGCATGTGTCGGGGGGCCGAGCACAGCATACGAAGATCATAATCAGGAGGTCGGAGTTGACCGACTCCAGCGTCACTCTGAGCAATCTTTCCACCGAGAACCGTAGTTTCCCGCCCAGCGCCGAGTTCGCCGCGCAGGCCAACGCCACCGAGGCGATGTACGCCCACGCGGACTCCGACCGCGAGGCGTTCTGGGCCGAGCAGGCCGACCAGCTGCACTGGGAGCGGCGCTGGGACGAGGTGCTGGACTGGACCGACAAGCCGTTCGCGAAGTGGTTCGTCGGCGGCAAGCTGAACGTCGCCTACAACTGCGTGGACCGCCACGTCGAGGCCGGCCACGGCGACCAGGTCGCCTTCCACTGGGAGGGCGAGCCCGGCGACTCCCGCACCATCACCTACGCGGACCTGAAGAACGAGGTCTGCAAGGCGGCCAACGCACTCACCCAGCTCGGCGTCAAGAAGGGCGACCGGGTGGCCATCCAGCTGCCCATGATCCCGGAGGCGGCGTTCGCCATGCTGGCCTGCGCCCGGTTGGGCGCGCTGCACAGCGTGGTGTTCGGCGGGTTCTCCCCGGGGGCGCTGCGGTCCCGGGTGCAGGACGCCGAGGCCAAGCTGGTGATCACCTCGGACGGCCAGTTCCGCCGGGGCAACGCCGCGCCGATGAAGGAGAACATCGATCAGGCGCTCACCGACACGCCGACCGTGGAGCACGTGCTGGTGGTCCGCCGCACCAAGACCGACGTGCCGATGACCCCGGAACGGGACATCTGGTGGCACGACCTGGTGGACGACCAGTCGACCGAGCACACCCCGGAGGCGTTCGACTCCGAGCACCCGCTGTTCATCCTGTACACCTCGGGGACCACGGGTAAGCCGAAGGGCGTGGTGCACACCTCCGGCGGGTACCTCACGCAGACCGCGTACACCCACCGCAACGTCTTCGACATCAAGCCGGAGACCGACGTCTACTGGTGCACCGCCGACATCGGCTGGGTGACCGGGCACTCGTACATCGTGTACGGGCCGCTGGCCAACCGGGCCACCTCGGTGATGTACGAGGGCACGCCGAACACCCCGCACGAGGGCCGGCACTGGGAGATCGTGCAGCGCTACGGCGTCACGATCTACTACACCGCGCCCACGCTGATCCGCACGTTCATGAAGTGGGGCGAGGAGATCCCGGCCAAGTACGATCTCTCCAGCCTGCGCCTCCTGGGCTCGGTCGGCGAGCCGATCAACCCCGAGGCCTGGATGTGGTACCGGGAGCACATCGGCGGCGAGCGTTGCCCGATCGTGGACACCTGGTGGCAGACCGAGACCGGGTCGATCATGATCTCCCCGCTGCCCGGGGTGACCGCGGCCAAGCCGGGTTCGGCGATGCGCCCGCTGCCCGGCATCTCCGCCCAGATCGTGGACGACGAGGGCCAGCCGGTGGGCAAGGGCGGCGGCGGTTACCTGGTGCTGGACAAGCCGTGGCCGTCCATGCTGCGCGGTGTCTGGGGCGATGACGAGCGCTTCAAGGAGACCTACTGGCGCCGCTTCGAGAAGCACGGCTACTACTTCGCCGGGGACGGCGCCAAGTACGACAACGACGGCGCGTTCTGGCTGCTCGGCCGGGTGGACGACATCATGCTGGTGTCCGGGCACAACATCTCCACCACCGAGGTGGAGTCGGCGCTGGTTTCCCACCCGACGGTGGCCGAGGCGGCGGTGGTCGGCGCGTCCGACAAGACCACCGGCCAGGGCATCGTGGCTTTCGTGATCATGCGCGGGAGCATCGCCGAGGACGCGGCGAAGGGGGCCGACGCGATCAACGAGCTGCGCAACCACGTGGCGAAGGAGATCGGCCCGATCGCCAAGCCTCGGCAGATCATGGTGGTGAACGAGCTGCCCAAGACCCGTTCCGGGAAGATCATGCGCCGGCTGCTGCGCGACGTGGCGGAGAACCGGGAGATCGGTGACGTGACCACGCTCGCCGACTCGTCGGTGATGGACCTGATCTCGTCCGGGCTGCGGGAGGGCAAGGGCGAGGAGTAATCGACCAGAACGCGACCGGGGCCGGCGGGGCCGGGCTGGGCGGGATGAACGGTATCGCCGTGCCCGGCCCCGTGCCGTTCCTGCTGCCGGAACGGGAGCTGCGCTGGCGGTTCTCCCGGTCCTCCGGCCCCGGCGGGCAGGGGGTGAACACCACCGACTCGCGGGTGGAGCTGGCCGTGGACCTGGCCCGCTCGCCCTCGGTCCCCGAGACGCTGCGGGAACGGCTGTTGCGCCGGCTGCGCCGCCGGCTCACCGACGGCGTGCTGGTGGTGGTCGCCGCCGAGTACCGCTCGCAGCTGCGCAACCGGGCCGCCGCCCGGGAGCGGCTGGCCGAGCTGCTCACCGCCGCCGCCGCTCCCGACCCGCCGTCCCGGCGTGCCACCCGGCCGTCCGCCGGGGCGCGCCGGCGGCGTCTGGACGCCAAGTCCCGCCGTTCCGAGACGAAACGCCTCCGCCGCCGCCCGGACGACTGAGTGGTTGAAAGTGCAACCACATCCAGGGCGGTGGGGTTCCCACGGTTGACGAGCAACACGACCGTTGGGAGAACTCATGGACCTGCAACTCACCGACCGCGTCGCGGTGGTCACCGGCGCCTCGAAGGGGATCGGCCTGGCCATCACCCGGACGCTGCTCGAAGAGGGCGCGAAGGTCGTCGCCGCGTCCCGCAAGGTCACCCCGGAGCTGGCCGAGCTGGCCCGCGACGGTGACGCGCTGGAGCACGTGTCGGTCGACCTGACCGACCCGGACGCCCCCGCCGCCGTGGTGGCCCGGGCGATCGACCGGTTCGCCTGCCTGGACATCCTGGTGAACAACGCCGGCGGGCCGCCGCCCGGGGCCACCCTGCCCCGGTTCTCCTTCTTCGACGCCGACGACGCGGACTGGCGCGCGATGTTCGAGTTCAACCTGTTCAGCGCGGTGCGGGCGTGCCGGGCGGCGATCCCGGCGATGCTGGAGCGCGGCGGCGGGTCGATCGTGAACATCTCCACCGGGCACGCCCGGCAGGCCTCGGCGATCAACGTGGACTACGGCGCGGCCAAGGCCGCGATGAACAACTTCGGCAAGGCGCTGGCCGAGGAGTTCGGCCCGCAAGGAATCCGGGTGAACACCGTTTCGCCCGGCCCGGTCCTCACCCCGTGGTGGACTGACCAGGGCGGCGCCGCCGACGTGCTCGCCGCCAAGCTCGGCACCACCCGCGAGGAGTTGCTCGAGGGCGGCGCCGCCCAGCTGATGAACCTGGCCACCGGCCGCCTGGCCACCCCCGACGAGATCGCCACGGTGGTAGCCCTCCTGGCCTCCCCCCGCTCCGCCAGCACCACCGGCGCCGACTTCGCCGTCGACTCCGGCTGGCTCAAGGCCGTCTAACCGCGACCGGTCGTTGCCGCGGCACGGCCGCCGGCCGCGCGTTAGAGGGGCGTTAGAGCGGCGTCAGGGGGGCGGGTGGGGTGGGTGGGTGCGGCTAGGGTGATGGGGTGAAGGCTGGTGAGCTGGCGCAGCCGTTGCCGACGGTGCGGCTGGACGACTCGGCGTTGGACGCCGCCCGGTTGATCACTGCGCACGGGCTGCCGGGCATCGCGGTGCTGTCCGAGGACGGCCGGCCGGTGACCGTGCTGCCCGCCGCCGACCTGCTGCGCGCGCTGGTGCCCGGCCCGGTGCTGGACGACCCCTCGCTGGCCCGGGTGCTGGACGAGCGCACCGCCGACCGGTGCGCGGCCGACCTCGCGCGCCGGACGGTGCGCGAGGTCGTGACCAAGAAGGACCGGCTGGCCTCGGTGGACGCCGACGCCACGGTGGTCGAGTGCGCCGCGTTGATGGCCCGCACGCACAGCCCGGCGGTGGCGGTGTTGGGCCGGGCCGGGGGCGACCTGATCGGCCTGGTCACCGCCGGGCACCTGCTCGAGGTGCTCCTCCCCGAAGCCTGACGCGAGGCGTGACCGAAGCCCGACCCGAGGCGTGACCGAAGCCCGACGCGCCGTGGGAAGGCCTCGCCATCCGGCCGCCGCGCGGCGCGTGGCACGATAGCGCTCACGATCACGGCCCGACAGATCGGCAGGAGGACGCCCAGGTGGCCAGCCCGACCCGAAGCAGCGGCGGTGCCGGGGTACCACCCGCGCTGCCGTCCATTCCGCTGTCCGCCGAGGCGCCGGACACCCACTCCATCGGCGGCCTGGTCCGCGAGGCCTCCACCCAGGTTTCCAACCTGGTGCGGGCCGAGCTCAAGCTGGCGCGCTCGGAGCTCACCACCGAGGTGAAGAAGGGCGCCATCGGCGCCGGGTTCTTCATCGTCGCGCTGGCGGTGTTCATCTTCAGCCTGGTGTTCTTCTTCATCGCGCTGGCCGAGCTGCTCACCTACCTGTGGTTCGAGCGCTGGTCGGCGTACCTGCTGGTGTTCGGCGTGATGGCGCTGACCGCCGCCGTCGCCGGGTTCATCGGCTTCCTGGTGGTGCGGAAGATCCGCCCGCCGCGCCGCACGATCAGCTCGGTGCGCGACACCGCGAGCGTGTTCACCCAGCGCGGCCGGGAGGACACCGACCCGGCCGCCGGGCGGTGGTGAACCGCGCTTCCGGTGCGGACCGGGCCTGACCCCTCCTCGGTGCGCATCGCCGGGCCGTGGCAGCACCGCTCGGTATCGGCGAACGGCATCCTGCTGCACGTCGCCGAGTGTGGGGACGGCCCGCTGGTGGTGCTGGTGCACGGCTTCCCCGAGTTCTGGTGGAGCTGGCGGCACCAACTGGTCGGCCTGGCCGAAGCCGGGTTCCGCGCCGTCGCGGTGGACCTGCGCGGCTACGGCGACTCGGACAAGCCGCCGCGCGGTTACGACCTGTGGACCCTGGCCGGTGACCTCGGCGGGCTGATCCGCGCGCTGGGCGCCCGGGACGCCGCCGTGGTCGGGCACGGCTGGGGCGGGCTGATCGGCTGGTCGCTGGCCGCCCTGCACCCCCGGCTCGTCCGCTCGCTGGCCGTGTTGAGCGCTCCGCACCCGCTGGCCCTGCGCCGCGCCTGCTGGCTGGGCTCCGGTGGCCAGCGGCGCGCCGCGGCCCGGTACGCGCTGGGCTTCCAGGTACCCGTGTGGCCCGAGCGCACGCTGCGCGCGGACGGCGGGGCGGCGGTGGAGCGGCTGCTGCGCGCCTGGTCCGGGCCGGCGTGGACCCAGACGCCGGAGTTCGCCGAGGTCGCCGCCCGCAACCGGGAGGCCATGTGTATCCCCACGGTGGCGCACTGCGCGCTGGAGTACTACCGGTGGGCGGTCCGCTCGCAGGCCCGCCCGGACGGCCGGCGGTTCGCCGCCCAGGTGGCCCGCCCGGCCGGCGTGCCGGTGCTGCAGGTGCACGGCTCCGCCGACCCGTACATCCTGGAACGCACCGCGCGCGACTCCGCCCGGTTCGCCGCCGGCCGCTACCTGTACCGCCCGCTGGACGGCGTGGGCCACTTCCCGCACCAGGAGGCCCCGCGCACCACCACCCGCCTGCTCGCCGACTTCCTCACCGGCTGAGCCCGCTCTGGCGCCGTCAGGACGAGCAGGACTGGGTGGCGGTGGAGCTGGACAAACTGGGCGCGCGGTTGACGAACGGGGCGACCTGCTGCGCGGTGAGCACGTAACCGGTTTCCGCGTCGTCCAGGGCGGCGCCGAACACCACGCCGAACACCGAGCCGTCCGGGGCCAGCAACGGGCCGCCGGAGTTGCCCGAGCGGACCACCGCGCGCACCGTGTACACGTCCCGGACCACGGTCTTGGACGTGTAGATGTCGGGACCCTTGAGGTCGATCTGGTCGCGCACCCGGGCCGGGGTGGCCTTGAACGGGCCGTCCAGCGGGTAGCCGAGCACGATCGCGTCGTCGCCGACGGCGGCCGTGCGCGGGGCGAACGGCAGCGGGTCGATGTCCAGGCCGGGCACGGCGAGCACCGCGATGTCCACCTCGGGGTTGAACAGCACCACCTTGGCCGAGCGCGAGCGGCCGGGCCGGCCGGCGGGCTCCACGTTCACCTCGGAGGTGCCGGCGACCACGTGGGCGTTGGTGATCACGCGCTCCTTGGCGATCACGAAACCGGTGCCCTCGAGCGCGCGCGAGCACTGCAGCGCCTTGCCCCGGATCTTCAACACGCTGTCCGCCGCGCGCTTCACCGCCGGGCTGCTGGCCAGCGCCGCGTTGGGCGGGCCGACCTCGGTGATCGGGGTCTGGGCGAACGGGCTGAGCACGTCCGGGAAGCCGGACGAGTCGAGCAGCGCGCGCAGCTCGGACGGCAGCTGCCGGGCGCCCGGGGCCACGCCGCCGACGATCTCGTCAACCGCCGCGAGCACCTTCGAGCCGCGCACCCCGGACGCCAGCGCCGGGAAGCTGGCCGAGGCCAGCGGCAGCGCCACCAGCCACGCCGCCAGTACCACGGTGATCGCCTGCAGCACGGAGCCGAGGGCGGAGTCGACGCGCAGGGTGTGCTCCCCGGAGATCCGGTCCCGGATCTGCCGGCCGAAGTACACCCCGGTGACCTCGCCCGCCGCGACCAGCACCACCACCACGCCGATGCTGACCATCACCCGCGCCGTGGGGTCGGCCACGTTCTGCGCGATCAGCGGCGCCAGCCGCACGCCGATCACCGCGCCGCCCAGCACACCGATGAACGACAGCAGTGCCACCGCCAGCCCGTGCCGCCACCCGGAGATTCCGGCCAGCACCGCGATCAGCAGCACCAACACGTCGATCCAGCTCATCCGCCACCCCTACCGTGCCGCGCCAGCGAAGCCAGCGCCACCGCCCGCGACCGGGCGAACGCCCGGGACGGCGCACGCGCCGCCCGCCAGGCCTCGTCCAGGTCCAGTTCCCGGTCGCGCGGCCAGTCGCGCTCCCAACCGCCGAGGCGCAGCAGCGCGTCCACCAGACCACCGGTGAAGCCCCACACCACCATCCCCGCGACGTCGAAGGCCGGTCCGACCCAGCCCGACGGGTGTCGGGCCGAGAACCGGTTGTCCGGATCGGCCAGCTCGGCGATCGGGACCCGCAGCACGGCGGCGGTCTCCGCCGGATCGACCGGGCCGACCGCCACCGGTTCGCGCCAGTGTGCCAGCACCGGGGTCACCCGGAACTCGGACGGGGTGATGTACAGCTCGGGCAGCAGCGCCAGCGGGGCCACGCCGGCCGGGTCGAGGCCGGTCTCCTCGACCGATTCACGCAGCGCGGTAGCCACCGGGCCGCGGTCGCCCGACTCCACGCCGCCGCCGGGAAACGACACCTGACCTGCATGGTTGCGCAGGCCGCCGGCCCGTTCCTGCAGGAGCACGTCCGGCCCGTGCCGGTCGGTGTGCCCGAAAAGCACCAGTACCGCCGCGCGCCGGCCGACCACGCCGGGCGGCGGAAGGTCGTTCCGGCTCAGCGCGGCCGCGTCCGAGGTGGAAGCCGCGCGCACCAGCGGAACCAACCACTCCGGCGCCGCGGCCGGATCGACGCCCCGGTTCGTCGGAGCGGAACCGTTGGTCGCGCCGTCCGTCTCGGCGCCGCCGGCCGGGCGGGCGCCACCGTTCGTCCTCGGATCTGCCTGGTCGCAGGCGGCTGTGTCTCCGTCGGGCGCCGAACTGGGCGCCCGACCCAGCCCGGCTCCACAGGCTCCGCCGGTGTCACCGCCGGGCGCCGAACTGGGCGCCCGGCCCAGCCCGGCTCCGCATGCTCCGCCGGGGCTCACCGACCCGCCGTGCGGGCTCGGTCCACGGCGGCGGCCACCTCGTCGGCCGTGCGGAACGGCGTCGGCGGCTCCAACCGGGTGACCCGGCCGTCGGCGTGCAAGAGATAGCTGGACGGCAGCGCGGGCGGCATGCGCAGCGCGGCGGCCAGCGCGCCGTCCGGGTCGGCCACCACCGGCAGCCGCACGCCGAGGTCGGCGAGCAGCGCCAGCGCCGCCTCCGGCCGGTCCCGGCGCGCGTCCACGCCCAGCACCACCACCGCGCCCGGCCGGCCGGCGTACTCGGACAGCGCGGGCAGCTCCTCCCGGCAGGGCGCGCACCAGGATGCCCAGACGTTGAGCACCGCGTCCCGACCGGCCAGGCCGGCGGCCGGTTCCACCTCGCCGGGTGCGCCCAGGCAGGGCACCCGCACCCCGGCCAGCGGCCCGGCCGGGCGGGCGCCGGGCACCGGGGTGTCGGCGGCCGGTGCGCCCCCGCCGGCGTCGGCGGACGGGCAGGCCGGCAGGCCGGCGGCCCGCCGGGCGGCGCTCAGCTCGGCGCTGTCCCAGGCCACCGGGGGCGGCGGGGGCGGTTCGCTACCGGGTCCGCCGCCGGGGCCGGCGGTGTCCGACGACGGCCACAGCGCGATCACCGCGGCCGCGCCGAGCGCCACGACGATCCCGCCGGTGAGCCATTCGCCCCTGGTCAGACCGGTGCGTTGGGTCATGGCGCGACCAGGCCGGCCATGGCGAGCAGGTGTGCCGTCTCCGGCCCCTTGACCAGCTTGGCCGCCCGCTCCGGCTCGGTGGGGCCGGCGCCGTAGGACGGGCACTCGGCGGCCAGCGGACAGACCCCGCAGGCCGGGTTGCGCGCGTGGCAGATGCGGCGGCCGTGGAAGATCACGTAGTGGGAGACCATGGTCCATTGCGGCCGGGGCACCAGCGCGCCGACCGCGTGCTCCACCTTCACCGGGTCCTCCTCCGCGGTCCACGCCCAGCGCCGGACCAGCCGGCCGAAGTGGGTGTCCACGGTGATGCCCGGCACGTCGAACGCGTTGCCCAGGATGACGTTGGCCGTCTTGCGGCCGATCCCGGGCAGGGTGACCAGATCGTCCAGCTTGCCCGGCAGCACGCCGCCGAACTTCTCCTCGACCGCCGCGCCCAGGCCCATCAGGGAGTTCGTCTTGTTCCGGTAGAAGCCGGTCGGCCGGATCATCTCTTCCAGCTCGGTGCGGTCCGCGCCGGCGTAGTCGGCCGCCGTGCGGTAGCGGGCGAACAGCGCCGGGGTGACCTCGTTGACCCGCTTGTCGGTGCACTGCGCGGACAGGATGGTGGCCACCGCGAGCTCCAGCGGGGTGGTGAAGTCCAGCTCGCAGTGCGCGTCCGGGTAGGCCTGCTCCAGGATGCGGATCATCCGGCGGACGCGGCGGGTGCGACCCAGCTCACTCTCCCCGGCGGCGATGCGCGCGGCGAGCTTCTTGTTCGGTTGAGGAGCCGATCGAGCGACGTTCGTCACCTGGTCAAGGGTACGGCCGGACCCTGACAACCCGATCAGCGGGCGCGGGATGTGTACCCAGGGTGAGCGCACTGCACCGTCCAGGCGAACCCTGGCGACACGGCCACCCCCGCCGCGACTACGCACCGCGTGGTGCGAGAGACTCGGACCCACGATGACTGCCTGGCTTGCAATCCTGGTGCCGCTGCTGGTGATGTTCTTCGCCCTCGGCATGGAGCGCGTCGAAGCAAAGATGCGCGAGTCCGCCGTCCGCCAGGACGAGTTGGACGACTTCCTGGAGCGCGCTCGCCCGGACGAGGTGAAGGCGCTCTTCCGGTCCGGTACCAGCCGAGCACTCGAGCTGTTCCGGCTGCGCAACCGGGACGGCCGCCGTCCCCGACCCCATCCGCAACCGCGCGAGGCCGACCGTCGGCAACGTGTAGCTTCGTAAGATTCACTGGGGCGAAACGCCCTGGATATACCCCGTATGGGCCGTATTTGGGGTACTTGGGCGGGTCACGGTGGTCGCGGCGCTGGCGGCAAACACTAGACTGCCGTCCGATTGATCTGTTCCGGTCCGCGCGGACTCCCTACGCAGAGGGGCGTTCCCCGGCCGCGAGTTGAGGAGGGGCTATGGACGAGGTCCTGCTCCGCGCGGGCATTTTCCAGGGTGTCGAGCCGAGCGCGGTCGAGGCGCTGACCGGTGAGCTCGAGCCGGTCGACTTCCCGCGCGGGCACGTGATCTTCGCCGAAGGAGAGCAGGGCGACCGGCTCTACATCATCGCCAGCGGCAAGGTCAAGATCGGCCGCAAGTCGCCGGACGGGCGGGAGAACCTGCTCGCGGTGTTCGGCCCCTCCGACATGTTCGGCGAGCTGTCCATCTTCGACCCCGGCCCGCGTACCTCCTCCGCGACCACCATCACCGAGGTGCGCGCCTTCACCATGGACCGCGCCGCGCTGCGCGAGTGGATCGCCAAGCGCCCGGACATCGCCGAGCAGCTCCTGCGGGTCATCGCCCGCCGGTTGCGCCGCACCAACAACTCGCTCGCCGACCTCATCTTCACCGACGTGCCCGGCCGGGTGGCCAAGGCGCTGCTCCAGCTGGCCCGGCAGTTCGGTTCGCAGGAGTCCGGCCTGCTGCGGGTGACCCACGACCTGACCCAGGAAGAGATCGCCCAGCTGGTCGGTGCCTCCCGGGAAACGGTGAACAAGGCGCTCGCCGACTTCGCCCAGCGCGGCTGGCTCCGCCTGGAAGGCAAGAGCGTCCTCATCCTCGAACCCGAACGCCTGGCCCGCCGCGCCCGCTAACCCCTCACATCTCCGCGAGTCGGGGATTCAGGTACAGCGAGTCGGGATTTTGAGTTCGGCGAGTCGGGGATCTGGGTACGGCGCGCCGCTTCCCGCACTCCGGCTCTTCATGGATCATGACCCGACACCGGGGCTGACCTGTCGTCGCGCCGACGAGGTGGAGTGGCCCAGATTCCGGCGCGTACCTCAGCTCCCGACTCGCCGTACCCAGATCCCCGACTCGCGGGAGGGCGAGGGGTAAGTCGTTCGCCTTGGGACTATGAAAATGTGAGGCTGGGGGGATGGCCGCCTCCTTTGCCGACTACCGCGCCGCGCTGCGCTCTCCCGGTGCGATTGCGCCGCTGCTGACCTCGGCAATCGGCCGGTTCCCCATCGCCATGCTCGGGCTGGCGTTGCTGTTCTACGTGCAGCACGGGTACCAGTCGTTCGCGGCGGCCGGGTTCGTCGCGGCGGCCGCGCTCACCGGGGAGGGGACCGCTTCGGTGCTGCAGGGGCGGATCATCGACCGGCTCGGCCCCAGCCGGCCGCTGCTCGTCGCCACGATGATCTTCGGGTGCGCCGGGGCGGGCCTGGTGCTCGCCGTGGAGAACCGGCTGCCGGTGCCGGTACTGGTCGCGGCCGCGCTGGCGCTGGGGTTGAGCGCGCCGGCGCTGCCGGGGGCGTCCCGCGCGCTGTGGACGCAGCTGATCCCGGCCAGCGAGCGGCGCGACCAGGCGCTGGAGGCGGCTTACACGTACGAGGCGGTCAGCCTGGAGGTGTTCTTCATCATCGGCCCGGCGGCGGCCGCGTGGATGTTCGCGGTGGTGCCGTGGGCGGGGGCCGGCCTGGTCACGGCGGTCGCCGGCATCCTGGTCGGCGCGTTCTGCTTCGCGCTGACCCCGACCGTCCGCGCCCGCCGTCCCTCCGGCGCCCCTCGGGGGTCCGGGTTGGGCGCGCTGGCCAGCCCGGGCATGCGGGTCATCGCGATCGCCTCGCTGGGCTTCGGTTGCGTGGTCGGCGTGGTGGAGGTCGGGGTGCCGGCGGTGACCACGCACGCGGGTCAGCCGGCGCTGGCCGGGTGGCTACTGTCCGGCTGGTCGATCGCGTCGGTGCTGGCCGGGTTGCTGTACGGGCTGCGGCCGTGGCCACGCGAGCTGAGGCATCGGCTGCCGGCGCTGCTGGCCGGGTTCGGGATATCGGTGATGCTGATGGCCGCCGCTCCGGGGCTGGACAACGCCGGCCCGCACGGCCTGATCGTGATGAGTGCGGCCATGCTGCTCGCCGGTTGCCTGATCACCCCGCAGGTGACCGGTCACTCGCTGGGCGTGGAGCTCGTCGCGCCGCCCGGCACCGCCACCGAGGCGTTCGGCTGGGTGATCACGGCGGCGGTGCTCGGGCTGGCCGTCGGGCAGGCGCTGGGCGGCGCGCTGGTCGAGGCGGCCGGGGCCAACGTCGCCTTCCTGGCCGGTGGTGGCGCCGGGGTGGCGTTGGCCGTGCTGCTCTGGTTGCTGCGCCGGCACCTCGCGCCGGCCCCCATGCCGCCGGTTCGGCCCGCGGAAGTGACCGAATCAGCCTGCTGAAGTGACTGAATCACCCTGCTGAAGTGACTGAATCAGCCTGCTGAAGGCACTGAATCAGGTGGGGGTGCGCAGGTAGGTGAGTTGGGCTTCGACCGACCACTCGGCGGCGGGCCAGAGGATCTGGTCCACGTCGGCGTAGACCAGTTCGACTATCTGGCGGGCCGTCGCGTCGGGACCCAGGTCGCGTAGGGCGGCGCGGATCTGGTCCAGGCGTTCCTCGCGGTGCGCCAGGTACTCGCGGGCGATCACGCCGGCGTCGGCCAGCTCCGGGCCGTGGCCGGGGAGGACGGCCACCCCGGGGGGTAGTTCGGCCAGCCGGCGCAACGAGTCGAGGTACTCACCCAGCTTGCCGTCCGGGTGGTCGATCACCGTGGTGCCCCGGCCGAGGACGGTGTCGCCGGTGAGCACGGCGTCGTCGAGCAGGAAGCACAGCGAGTCGGAGGTGTGCCCGGGGGTGGCCAGCACCCGCAGCTCCACGCCCGCCGCGGCAACCACCGCCCCCTCGCCGAGGCCCTCGTCGCCGAGCACCAGGGACGGGTCCAGCGCGCGCACCGGGGCGCCGGTCAGCTCGGCCAGCCGGCGGGCGCCCTGGGCGTGGTCGTCGTGCCGGTGGGTGAGCAGGATCTGCGCCACCGGCCCCTGCTCGGCGATCAGCCGCAGGTGCCCCTCCTCCTCGTAGCCCGGGTCGATCACGATGAACCGCTCGGAGTCCGGCCCGCGCAGCAGCCAGGTGTTGGTGCCCTCCAGGGTCATCGGGCCGGGGTTGTCGGCGAGCAGCACGGAGGCGGTCGGGGTCACCTGGCGGGGCTTCTCGTACAGCGGGTGTTCCGGCCGTCCGGGCAGCAGTCCGCGCTTGGCCTGCTTGGGCTTCCGGGGCGGCAGCGGCACGGCGATGATGCCCTCGTTCTCGGGCAGCTCGACCAGCATCCGGTTGCCGTCCCGGCGGGCGCGCGGGATGAACGGGGTGATCGGCCGCGCCTCGCTGGCCCGCAGCGCGGCGGCCACGTCGGGGAAGTCGGCCAGCTGGCGCAGGCTCACCGAGGTCGGCGGCATGAGCAGGATCCGCCCGGCCTGTCCGTCCTCGGCCGCGTCGCCCGGGCGGCGCCAGCCGGCGGAGCGCACCTCGCTGGTCCGGTCGTCGGCCTGTTGCCCGTCCGGCAGCTCGGCCAGGAAGAACACCGTGTCGTAGCGGCGCGGCTCCACCTCCGGGGTGATCCAGTTGGACCACGCGTGCAGCAGGTCGGTGCGCAGTGACCAGCCCCGCCGGGACAGCACCTCGGCCAGCGAGGCGCGCTGGTCCACCAGCTCGGACCGCGCCCGGGCCAGCTCGTTGGCACTCGGCGTCAGCGGGCCGTCGGGACCGCCCGCGAGCAGCACGCCGCACTCCTCGAACGTCTCCCGCACCGCCGCGCAGACCAGCGCCCGGGACAGCTCCTCCGGCTGGCCCAGCCGTTCCGCCCACTCGGCCGGCGACGGCCCGACCCAGTCGACCCCGTTCGCCCGGTCGCGCTCGTCCACCCCGCCGCCGGGGAACACGTGCATGTTCGACGCGAAGGCCATCGCCCGCACCCGGTGCTGCAGGAACACCTCCAGCCCCGCCGGGGTGTCACGCAGCAGCAACACGGTCGCGGCAGGTCGGGGGGTCACCGGGGAGTCGACAGACATACTCGGACGATAACCCCGTTTCGCGGCGCCCACCGTTCGAGCAACCCCGGAGGTGTGCGCGCGTTGTCAGCCGGGCGGTACGCCGCGGAAGCCGTACCCGAAACCCCGACTCGCCGTACCTGAAACCCCGACTCGCCGTACCCAGATCCCCGACTCGCCGTACCTGGATCCCCGACTCGCCGTACCCGGATCCCCGACTCGCGGGATGGGGTTAGCACTCCACCAGGCTGACGGGGACGTTGGTGGCCAGGCCGCCGGTGGCGGTCTCCTTGTACTTGTCGCTCATGTCCAGGCCGGTGGCGCGCATGGTGGCGATTACCTGGTCGAGGCTGACGCGGTGGGTGCCGTCTCCGCGCAGGGCCATGCGGGCGGCGTTGATCGCCTTGCCGGCGGAGATGGCGTTGCGCTCGATGCAGGGGATCTGCACCAGACCGCCGATGGGGTCACAGGTCAGGCCGAGGCTGTGCTCCATGGCGATCTCGGCGGAGTTCTCCACCTGGGCCGGGGTGCCGCCGAGGATCTCGGCCAGCCCGCCGGCCGCCATGGAAGCCGCCGAGCCGACCTCGCCCTGGCAGCCCACCTCGGCCCCGGAGATCGACGCGCGCTCCTTGTACAGCGAGCCGATCGCCCCCGCCGCCAGCAGGAACCGCACCGCCGTGTCGTCCGGCGACTCCTTGCCCGCACGCGTGTAATGCACCGCGTAATGCAGCACGGCGGGGATGATGCCGGCCGCGCCGTTGGTGGGTGCGGTGACGATCCGGCCGCCGGCCGCATTCTCCTCGTTCACCGCCAGCGCGACCAGGTTGACCCAGTCCTCGGCGAACTCGGACGAGCGGTCCGGGTCCTCCGCGTCCAGCCGGCGGAACCAGTCCCGCGCCCGGCGGCGGACCTCCAGGCCACCGGGTAGCAGCCCCTCCTGGGTGATGCCGCGCAGCTGGCAGGCGACCATGACGTCGCGGATGTGCAGCAGTCGGGCCTGCACCTCGTCGACCGTGCGCAGGGTGAGCTCGTGCTCCAGCATCACCCCGCTCACCGACAGCCCGTGCTGCTCGGTCAGCAGGAGCAGTTCGGCCGCCGAGCCGAAGGCCCACTTGGCGTCGCCGCCCGCCGTGACCAGGACCGGGTCGGACTCGGTGACTACGAAGCCGCCGCCGACCGAGTAGTAGGTCTCGTCGAGCAGCGTGCTGCCGTCGGCGGCGGTGGCGATCAGCCGCATGCCGTTGGGGTGGCGGGGCAGCACGGTCAGGGGGTGCTTCTCGATGTCCTCCCGGGTGAGTGGCACCTCGGCGACCCCGCCGACCAGGACCCGCCCGGTCTCCCGCATGACGGCCACCCTTTGGTGCATGGCGTCCGGGTCGACGGACTCCGGGGCGTACCCCTCCAGGCCGAGCAGGATGGCCGGCTGGGTGCCGTGCCCGGCGCCGGTGGCGGCCAGCGAGCCGTACAGCAGCACCCGCACGGCCGCCACCTCCGGCAGCGCATCGCGCCCGCGCAGCTCGTCGACGAACCGCCCGGCCGCGCGCATCGGCCCCACCGTGTGCGAGCTGGAGGGGCCGATACCCACGGAGAACAGGTCGAACACCGAAACGGTCATAGTGGCTACAGCCCCGGGTAGAGCGGGTACTTGTCGGCCAGGAACCGGACCTCGGCGCCCAGAGCGCCCAGGTCGGCGTCCGGCGCGGCGAGCAGCGCGCGGGCGATCAGATCGGCTACGCGGGTGAAGTCGCCCGGGGAGAAGCCGCGCGCGGCCAGCGCCGGGGTGCCGATGCGCAGCCCGGAGGTGACCATCGGCGGGCGGGGGTCGAACGGCACGGCGTTGCGGTTCACGGTCAGCCCGATCGACTCCAGGCGGTCCTCCGCCTGCTTGCCGTCCAGCTCGGCGTGCCGCAGGTCGACCAGGATCAGGTGCACGTCGGTGCCGCCGGTGAGCACGCTGATCCCGGCTTCCTTCACGTCGGCCTGGCTGAGTCGCTCGGCGAAGGCCTTCGCGCCGTCCAGGCAGCTCTGCTGGCGGGCCGCGAACGCCGGCTGGGCGGCCATCTTGAACGCGGTCGCCTTGGCCGCGATGACGTGCTCCAGCGGCCCGCCCTGCTGCCCCGGGAACACCGCCGAATTGATCTTCTTCGACAGCTCGGGGTCGTTGGTCAGGATGAACCCGCCGCGCGGACCGCCCAGGGTCTTGTGCGTGGTGGAGGTGACCACGTGGGCGTGCGGCACCGGGGAGGGGTGCAGCCCGGCCGCGACCAGCCCGGCGAAGTGCGCCATGTCCACCATCAGGTAGGCGCCCACCTCGTCGGCGATCTCCCGGAACCGGGCGAAGTCCAAGTGCCGGGGGTAAGCCGACCAGCCGGCGATGATCAGCTTCGGCCGGTGCTCGAGGGCGGCTTCACGGACGGAGTCCATGTCGATCAGATAGTCCCGCTCGGCCACCCCGTAGGCGGCCACGTTGTACAGCTTCCCGGAGAAGTTCAGCCGCATGCCGTGGGTGAGGTGCCCGCCGGCGGCCAGGGAGAGGCCCAGGATGGTGTCGCCCGGGGTGAGCAGGGCGTGCATCACCGACGCGTTGGCCTGCGCCCCGGAGTGCGGCTGGACGTTGGCGAACCCGGCGTCGAACAGCCCCTTCAGCCGCTCGATGGCCAGCCGCTCGATCGCGTCCACGAACTCGCAGCCGCCGTAGTAGCGCCGGCCCGGGTAGCCCTCGGCGTACTTGTTGGTGAGCACCGAACCCTGCGCCTGCATCACCGACAGTGGGGCGTGGTTCTCCGAGGCGATCAGCTCCAGGCCGGTGCGCTGGCGTTCCAGCTCCTTGCCGATCAACGCGTGCACGTCCGGGTCGAACTCGGACAGCTCCTGGTTCAGCACGTCACTCATGCCGTCACTCCGTTCTTGGCCGCGTACTCGGCGGCGCTGAGCAGCTCACCGATCCCGGTAACTCTGACGCGCAGCAGCCAGCCGTCGCCGTACGGGTCCCCGGTGACCAGCCCGGGGTCGTCCACCGCCGCCGCGTTGATCTCGACGACCTCGCCGCTCACCGGCGGGTACAGCTCGGAAACCGTCTTGGTGGACTCCACCTCCCCACACATCTCGCCGGCGGTGACCGTGCTGCCCACCTCGGGCAGGTCCAGGAACACCAGCTCGCCCAGCGAGTCGGCGGCGACGGCGGTGATGCCGATCCGCACCGGCTCGCCCGGCAGCTCCGCCCCGGGGAGCAGCGACACCCACTCGTGCTCCTCGGTGTAGCCCCGATCAGCGGGAACGGTGATCTCAGCCATTGGTGTTTCTCCTGTAGAAGGGGGGTTTAACCACCGTGTAGGGCTCTTGGCGGCCTCGGATGTCGACGGTCAGCTCGGTGCCGGGCTCCTGGTGCGCGCCGTCCACGTAGGCCAGCGCGATCGGGTGGCCCAGGGTCGGGGACAGCGCCCCCGAGGTGACCACGCCGACCGGCGTGTCCCCGGCCAGGACCGGGTAGTCGGCCCGGGCCGCCCGCCGGCCGGCCCCGCGCAGGCCGACCAGCACCCGCTCCAGCGGCCGGTCCGCCCGCGCGGCCAGCGCGTCCCGCCCGACGAAGTCCTTGCCCAGCCGCACCACTCGGCCCAGCCCGGCCTGGTAGGGGTCGGTGTGCACGGTCAGCTCGTGGCCGTACAGCGCCATGCCGGCCTCCAGGCGCAGGGTGTCCCGGCAGGCCAGGCCGGCCGGTCCGCCGCCGTGTTTCCCGGTCGCCTCGAGCAGGGAGCGCCACAGGGTGACGGCGTCGGCGTTCGGCACGTACAGCTCGAAGCCGTCCTCGCCGGTGTAGCCGGTGCGGGCGACCAGTGCGCCCAGGCCGGCCACCCGGGCCTCGGTGGCCGCGTAGTACTTCAGCGCGGCCACCTCCTCCGCGTCGGCCCCCGGGGCAAGCGACGTGACGATCCGCTGCGCGGCCGGCCCCTGGACGGCGATCAGCGCGGTGTCCGCCGACTGGTCCCGCACGTCGGCGTCGAACTTCGCCGCGCGCCCGGTGAGCTCGGCGGCCACCGTCGGGGCGTTCGCCGCGTTGGCCACCACCAGGTAGCGGTCCTCGGCCAGCCGGTAGACCACCAGGTCGTCCAGCACGCCGCCGTCGGAGTTGCACAGCAGCGAGTACTTGGCCCGCCCGACCGCCGTCTTGGACAGCTCGCCGACCAGCGCGTAGTCCAGCGCGGCCGCCGCGCCGGGGCCGGTGACCGCGATCTCGCCCATGTGCGAGAGGTCGAACAGCCCGGCGCCGCCGCGCACCGCCCGGTGCTCGGCCAGCTCGCTGTCGTACTTCAGCGGCATCTGCCAGCCGGCGAAGTCGGTGAACGTGGCGCCCAGGCCGACGTGTTCGTCCAGCAACGGTGTTTTGGTCATGACGACACCTCGGCGAATGCCTCCGGAGCCGGGCAGGCGCAGACCAGGTTCCGGTCCCCGCGCACGCCGTCGATCCGGCGCACCGGCGGCCAGTACTTGGCCGCGCGCAGCTCCGGCACCGGGTAGGCGGCGGTCTGCCGGCTGTACGGCAGGTTCCACTCGTCGGCGGTGACCTGCTCGGCGGTGTGCGGCGCCTGCCGCGGCGGGCTGTCCTCCAGCGGCCACACCCCGGCGCCGACCTGGTCGATCTCCCGCTTGATCGTGACCATGGCCCGGACGAAGCGGTCCAGCTCGTTCCGGTCCTCCGACTCGGTCGGCTCGACCATCAGCGTGCCGTTCACCGGGAAGGACAGCGTCGGCGCGTGGAAGCCGAAGTCGATCAGGCGCTTGGCCACGTCCTCGGCGGTCACGCCGGTCTGCCGGGTGATCTCCCGCAGGTCCAGGATGCACTCGTGCGCGACCAGCCCGCCCGGGCCGGTGTACAGCACCGGGTAGTGCTCGTGCAGCGACCGGGCCAGGTAGTTCGCCGCCAGCACGGCGGTCTTCGTTGCGTCGGTCAGCCCGTCCGGCCCCATCAGCGCCAGGTAGGCCCAGGTGATCGGCAGGATGCCCGCCGAACCGTAGTTGGCCTGGGAGACCGGGGCTCCCGTCTGGCTGCTTCCGGGGCTGCCGGGGCTCCCGGGGTTGCCCGGGTCGCCGGGCAGGAACGGCGCCAGGTGTTCGCGCACCGCGACCGGCCCGACCCCGGGGCCGCCGCCGCCGTGCGGGATGCAGAACGTCTTGTGCAGGTTCAGGTGGCTCACGTCGCCGCCGAACCGGCCGGGCCGGGCCAGCCCGACCAGCGCGTTCAGGTTCGCGCCGTCCACGTAGACCTGCCCGCCGGCCTCGTGCACCAGGTCGCAGACCGTGCGCACGTCCGCCTCGTAGACGCCGTGGGTGGACGGGTAGGTGAGCATGATCGCGGCGATCTTGTCCGGGTGCTCGCCGATCTTCGCGCGCAGGTCGTCCAGGTCGATGTTGCCGTTCGGCGCGGTGGCCACCACGACCACGCGCAGCCCGGCCAGTACCGCCGAGGCGGCGTTGGTGCCGTGCGCGGACCCGGGGATCAGGCAGATGTCCCGGCCGTGCTCACCCCGCGCGGCGTGATAGCCGTGGATGGCCAGCAACCCGGCCAGCTCGCCCTGCGAACCGGCGTTGGGCTGCAGGGAGACCCGGTCGTACCCGGTGATCTCGGCCAGCCAGGTCTCCAGGTCGTCGATCAGTTGCCGGTAGCCCTCGGTCTGCGCGGCCGGGGCCAGCGGGTGGATGGAGGCGAACTCCGGCCAGCTGATCGGCTCCATCTCCACCGCCGAGTTCAGCTTCATGGTGCACGAGCCGAGCGGGATCATCGTGCGGTCCAGGGCCAGGTCGTAGTCGGCGAGCTTCCGCAGGAAGCGCATCATCGCCGTCTCCGACCGGTGCTCGTGGAACACCGGGTGCCGCAGGTACGGAGACGTGCGCGCCAGCTGCGCCGGCAGCGCCCGTGAGTGATTTGTGTGGCTATAGCCACACAAATCACTCACGGGCTCGGCGCCGAAGGCGCCGAGCACCTTCCCCACGACCTCGTTGTCCGTGCACTCGTCACAGGACACCCCGACGTGATCGGCGTCCACCAGCCGCAGGTTCACCCCCGCCGCATCGGCGCGCGCCACGATCTCCTGAGCGCGGCCCGGGACGTGCACGGTGACCGTGTCGAAGAAGTGCTCGTGCACCAGCCGGTGACCGGCCGCGCGCAGGCCTTCGGCGATGGTGGCCGCGTGCCGGTGGGTGCGCTCCGCGATCGCGCGCAGGCCCTCGGGGCCGTGGTAGACGGCGTACATCGCGGCCACATTGGCCAGCAGCGCCTGCGCGGTACAGATGTTGCTGGTCGCCTTGTCCCGGCGGATGTGCTGCTCGCGGGTCTGCAGGGCCAGCCGGTAGGCCGGCTTGCCGGCGGCGTCCACCGACACCCCGACCAGCCGCCCGGGCAGCATCCGCTCCAGGCCGGCGCGCACCGCCATGTACCCGGCGTGCGGCCCGCCGTAGAACAGCGGCACCCCGAACCGCTGCGCCGAGCCGACCGCGATGTCCGCGCCCTGCTCACCGGGCGGCTTGAGCAGGGTGAGCGCGAGCAGGTCGGCGGCGACCGTGGTGAGCATTCCCCGGTCGCGTGCCGCCGTGATCCAGGGCTCGATTTCCCGCACCCCGCCGCTCACCCCGGGGGACTGGATGACCAGCCCGAACGCATCGTCGCCGAGGTCCTCGGGACGCTGGGTGTGCAGGTCCACCAGCTCGACCTTGATGCCCAGCGGTGCCGTCCGCCCCGCCACGACGGCCAGAGTTTGGGGCAGGCAGTCCGCGTCCATCAGCACCCGCCCGTTGAGGGCGGGTTGGGTCGGGCGCCCAGTTTGGCGCCCGACGGAGACAGAGCCCTTGGACTTGTTGGCCCGGCGCATCAGCAGTACCGCCTCGGCCACGGCGGTCGCCTCGTCCAGCAGCGACGCGCCGGCCACCGGCAGCGCGGTGAGATCCTCCACCAGGGTCTGGAAAGTGAGCAACGCCTCGAGCCGGCCCTGCGAGATCTCCGGCTGATAGGGCGTGTACGCCGTGTACCAGGCCGGGTTCTCCAGCATGTTGCGGCGCAGCACGGCCGGGGTGATCGTGTCGTGGTAACCCTGGCCGATCATCTGCACGCGGGTCCGGTTGCGCCCGGCCAGCGCGCGCAGCTCGGCCAGCACGCGGTGCTCGTCGCGGCCTTCGGGCAGGTTCAGGGGGGAGCGGGTGCGGATCTGCTCGGGTACGGCCGCGTCGATCAGGTCGTCGAGGGTGCGGTAACCGAGGGCGCCGAGCATGCGCTCGATGGCCGGTGCGTCGGGGCCGATGTGGCGGGACGGAAAATTGCTGGTCACGGG
This sequence comes from Actinospineispora eucalypti, assembly GCA_014208095.1. Taxonomy (GTDB): domain Bacteria; phylum Actinomycetota; class Actinomycetes; order Mycobacteriales; family Pseudonocardiaceae; genus Pseudonocardia; species Pseudonocardia eucalypti. The sequence continues at coordinate 537,994 of JACHMT010000001.1, forward strand.
GTGTCTCCAGGTTCGCCGTGTCCGGTGCGGGCACCAGACATCGAGCTAGGACACCTCCCCGCTCTGTCCTGTGGACCTGAGAGTTTCGGCGCTCGTCGGCGCTTAGCCCCTTCGGTAAGCGCACGGCCTGGCCGGCCGGCACTTTCTCCAGAGTTGCCTCGGCGCCACGGTACTGAAGCCTGAGAGATTCCCGGGAGGAAGTTGCTCCTTCGGCGTCCCGTGAGACCACGAGACTCTCCCGCTGCGCGTCGTCGGCGTATTCGGTTGTGTGGCCGACGGTACACAGGATGCAGATTTTTGTCTGCCCCTAGACTCCGGTCATGACCACCGGCCGAATCTCCCGGCAATGGTTTGGCCCCGCGGTGCTGGCCACGCTGGGCGTGTTGTTGGTGGTGCTCGGCATCGTCGGCGCGACCATGTTGGTCAAGACCCTGAACGCCACCAAGGCGCCGGCCGTCACCCATATGGGCCAGCCGTTCGAGGTCTCGGACGGGATCTCGGTGCAGGTTGACCCGCCGAAGCACTTCAAGCCCAGCACCCTGGCCACCAACGCGGCCGGCGCGATCCGGTTCGTCTCGGTCACCGTCACCATCGTGAACAACTCCGGGGAGAACCTGGACCCCAGCGAGTTCGCCCTGGCCGCCAGCGCCGACGGCATGGCGTTGAGCGAGGTGCGCGACGCGCCGAAGGGCGTGGTCGGTGCGCCCCGGACGACGATCGTTCCGGGCGGTTCGGTGAGCTACAAGACCGCGTTCGGCCTGCGCTACAACCACCGCATGCAGCTACAGATCGACGCCCGCCTCCCCGACCGCGACCCCGCGATCTTCGTCGGCCAGGCCTAGCCCCAAGGCCGTTCAGTTGGCGTTCTGGGCTTGTCGTTGAGGCTGGCGCGCCGCGATCTGCGTGTTGTCTTGGTGTGCGGGTCGGTCCGGTGGCTGAGCTTGGGTCGTCGGTCCGCCGGTCCGGCGGGGGTCGGGTTCGAAAGATCGGCCTGGAGGGCGCGGACGGCTTGGTCCGGCGCGGCTCGGGTCCCGCCCGGCGGCTTTTCAGTCGGGCGCGGCTCCGGTCCCACCCGGCGGCCGTTCCGGTCGGCGTCCGCGCCGTGCTCACGACCAGCGGTTGGCGTAGCGGCCTTCGTCACGCGGCGTTGCCAACCGCCGAGGCCCCACGGACGATTCCACGTCGGTTCCTCGGCGAGTGCGACACCAGCCTAGTTCGATCTTGAGAAACACCAGACTGGTGTCGACTTCGATGAATGGGACGAACCGAACCCGGCCAACACCGGTCACACTCCGTATCGAGGCTGGCGGCCGGGAGCGTGAACCGCGGCAGGGCGGCCACCGCGCCGCCGTCCAGGCCATCTTTCGAACCCGACCCTCGCCGAACCGGAGGGGCGAAAGCGCCTTGTGCGGCCTCTTAACTGAACGGCCTTGGGCCTAGCCCCCGAGCAAGGGGTTCCGGGTCTTCAGCGGCCCGAACCGGTTGAAGTCACGGTCAGCGGTCCAAAGTTCCCGCGCGCCGTGCGTCAGGCACAGCGTGGCGACCCGTGCGTCGTGCACCATCGGCCCGCTGACCTTGCCGGCGAGCAGCAACGGTTTCAGCCGCGTCCAGTAGTCCGGCGACTCGTGCAGCAGGAACAGGGTGGGCGCGGCCAGCCAGGCGTCGAGCTGGGTGATCGCCTGCTCGCGGGTGCTCGGCGGGTCGTAGATCTTCGGATGGGTGGCGATGGCGAAGAACTCGTGCAGGCACGGCCACGGGATTGCCCAGGCCGAGCGCCCCTCCGCCAGGTCGCGCACGCAACGTGCCGCGGCGGGGTGGAACTCGGCATCCCGCCGGTGCGCGTAGACCAGGATGTTCGTGTCGACCGCGATCACGGCCGGGCCGGGTAGATCGCGTCGCGCACGTGCTCCCAGGGAGCGTCGCGGAACTCGGGGTGCGGGCCGTTGCCGGCAACGCTCGCGTCCTCGAGCCGGAACGCCGGGGTACCTACCCGGAGGTGAGGTGTTCGGTGGCTTCGTGGCCGGCTTCGGTCATCCGGCGCAGGAAGCCGGCGAGCAGCTCCAGCTCGGCCGGCGAGTAGTCGGCGCAGATCCGGTCCATCGCCGCGCTCATCCCGGCGTAGAGGCCGAACAGTTCGTGGTTGCGGTCCGGCAGCGCGCGCACGGTGACCGTGCGGCGGTCGGTGTCCGGGTCGCCGTCGGCCGGTCGGTCGCGGGTGATCCAGCCGCCGCGCTGCAGCCGGTCCAGGATGCCGGTCAGGGTGGCCGGGTGCACACCGGCCCGGCGGGCCAGTGCGCTGGGGCTGAGCGGGCCGTGCATGGCGACCAGCTCGAGGCAGTCCAGGTCCAGGTTCTTGATGGTGAGACGCCCACTGACCTGCTGGTTCAGCAGGGACAGCTGGTTGCGCAGACCGCGCATGGCGGTCTTGATCTCCGTGGTGAGCCGCCGTCGGCGCCGGGCTTCAACAACGTCCATTTTTCCTCTCGAACACATATAGTATGAAACTCATAAGATCTGCGATGCACATCGTATGAGGGAGAGTGTCATGTTCGTTGCTTACCTGGTGGTCACCGGCCTCGCCATCGCGGCCAACGCGTTCTCCGCGACCTGCGACTTCATCAAGCTGGAGCGGATCACCGTGGCCATGGACCAGGCCGGCGTCCCGCGCGGGTTGCTGCCCGTGCTCGGGTTGCTCAAGGCGGCCGGCGCGATCGGGCTCCTGGTGGGCTTCGCGGTGCCCGTGATCGGCACGGCCGCCGCGATCGGGCTGGTCCTGTTCTTCATCCTCGCGATCCTGGCCCACGTGTGGGCCGGCGACCGTGCGTTCGGCCTGGCCGCCGGGTTCTTGGTACTGGCCGCCGGCACCCTGGCCCTGGGACTGCCCTACACCCTCTCCGCTTGACTCGGGCCCGTGACCCGGGTCACTCTGTCGGGTGACGGTTGAGCCGTCAACGAATCGGGGCCGGTCAGCGTCGACTGGGAGGGGGCCACGTGCCTGCGCGTAGCCGATGGGCAATCGTTCTCCTGATGTTGTTCATGGCCCTGAACTTTGCTGACAAGTCAGTGATCGGGCTGGCGGCGCCGCCGATGATGGCCGACCTGGGCCTGACCGCCACCGAGTACGGCACCATCGCCAGCTCGTTCTACCTGCTGTTCAGCGTCTCGGCGATCGCCTTCGGGTTCCTCGGCAACCGGTTCTCCGGGAAGTGGCTGCTGGCCGGGCTGGCCGTGGTGTGGTCGGTCGCCCAGTTGCCGGTGATGATCCCGGCGGCCGGCTTCGCGGTTCTGCTGATCACTCGGGTGCTGCTCGGCGCGGGCGAGGGGCCGGGCCTGCCGCTGGGCGTGCACAACGCGTTCACCTGGGTGCCGCCGAAGAGCCGGGGACTCACCGCCGCGCTGCTCACGGTGGGTTCGGCGCTGGGCGTGATCGTCGGGGCGCCGCTGCTCAACGCGGCGATCCACGGCCTGGGCTGGCGGTCCGCGTTCGGCATCCTGGGGTTGCTCGGGCTGATGTGGGTGGCGGCCTGGTTGCTGGTCGGCGGCGACGGGCCGTACGCCGAACGCGGCCGGCCCCCGGCCGGCGGCGAGGCCGGCATCGGGACCGGCGGCGCGGCGGCCGGCTGGCCGCCCACCTACCGCGCCATGCTGGGCACCGGCACCTGGCTGGGCACGCTGGCCTCCGGGTTCGCCGTGTACTGGGGCCTGGCGGTGGCCATCGCGTTCCTGCCGCTGTACTTCGGCAAGGTCGGCTACGGGCCGACCACGATCGGGTTCCTGGTCACCTTCCCGGCCTACCTGAGCGCGGCGGGCATGCTGCTCGGCGGCTGGCTGTCCCAGCGACTGATCAAGCGAGGGGTGTCCCGCCACCTGGCCCAGGGCATGTTCGGCGGGGCGTTCGCGGTGATCTCCGGGCTGAGCATGCTGGGCATGACCCGGTTCGACAGTCCCTGGCTGGCGCTGCCGCTGGCCGCGCTGGCCTTCGGCGTGGGCAACTCGCAAACCCCGCTGTCCCAGGCGGCGGTGGCGGACACGGTGCCGGCCCGGCGCCGGGGCGCGGTGCTCGGCCTGTGGTACGCGCTGGTCAGCACGGCCAGCATCGTCGCGCCCACGGTCACCGGCATGCTGGTGGACGCCGCGCCCGTTCCCCTGGTCGGCTACGGCTGGGCGTTCGACCTGGCGGGCGCGATGGCGGTGGTCGGCGGGTTGATCGCGGTCTTCGTGGTGCGCCCGGACCGGGACGCCGCCCGCATCGGCGGCGACGCCCCGGCCCGCGAACCCGCTCAGGCCGCGTAGCCCGCTCAAGCCGCGTAGCCCGCTCAAGCCGCGGAGGCGGCTCAGGCGGCGTAGTCGGCCGGCTTGCGGGACAGCCGGAACAGCTTGCGCAGCACCTGGAAGTACTGCTTTCCCAGCCGCCCGGTGGTGTACGGCAGGCCGTACTCGGTGCACAGCGCACGCACCTTCGGCGCGATCTCCGCGTACCGGTTGCTCGGGAGGTCGGGGAACAGGTGGTGCTCGATCTGGTGCGACAGGTTGCCGGTCATCAGGTGGAACAGCTTCCCGCCGGACAGGTTGGCCGAGCCCAGCAGCTGCCGCAGGTACCACTGACCCCGGGTCTCACCCTCCAGCTGGTCCTCGGTGAACACCACCGTGCCGTCGGGGAAGTGCCCGCAGAAGATCACCGCGTGCGACCAGACGTTGCGCACCGTGTTCGCGGAGAAGTTGCCCAGCAGCACCGGCAGGAAGAACGGGCCGGCCAGCGCGGGGAACAGCAGGTAGTCCTTCAGCAGCTGCCGGCGCGCCTTGCGGGCGATCCGGCCGAGCTGGGCCAGGAACTCGGGGAACGGCCGGTTCCCGGCGAACGCCCGCTCGTACTCCAGGTCGTGCAGCGCCACGCCCCACTGGAAGAACAGCGACAGCAGCCCGTTGTAGACCAGGTTGCCCCGGTAGTACGGCCGCCACGGCTGCTCCTCGGTGATGCGCAGCAGCCCGTAGCCGACGTCCCGGTCCTTGCCCAGCACGTTGGTGAACGTGTGGTGGGCGTAGTTGTGCGAGTTCTTCCAGCCCTTGGCGTCGCTGACCAGGTCCCATTCCCAGGTGCTGGAGTGGATCTTCTCGTCCTTCATCCAGTCCCACTGGCCGTGCAGCACGTTGTGGCCGATCTCCATGTTCTCCAGGATCTTGGCCACCGACAGCATCGCGGTGCCGGCCACCCAGGCCGGCGGCAGGATGCCGGCGAACAGCATCGCCCGGCCGCCGATCTCCAGGTAGCGCTGGGCCTTGATCACCCGGCGGATGTACGCGGCATCGCTGGCGCCCCGGGCGGCCAGGATCTCCTCGCGGATCGCGTCCAGCTTGCGGCCGAACTCCTCGACCTGCGCGGTGGTCAGCCCGAGCGCCTCCGGCGCGGGCGTGGACGGGACGGGCCGAATCACGATCCGCGGGTTGGTGGTCTCGCGGGTGTCCAGGACAGTCATTGGAACCTCCGGTGTCTCCCGCGTGCGCCGAACTGGGCGCACGCTCCGTACGCGCTTTCCGCGCTAAATTCCCAGCTCGGCCGGGCCGGCCGCGCCGTTGATGCAGGTCTGGATGAGGTCGCCGGGCTCGCCGTGCACCTGGCCGGAGCGCAGGTCACGCACCTGCCCGGCGCGCAGCGGCACCAGGCATCCGAAGCAGATGCCCATCCGGCACCCACTGGGCATGGCAAAGCCGGCCCGCTCACCCGCCTCCAACAAGCTCGCGGCCGGCCCCACCTCCACCTCCCCCGAGTCGGCGTTCTCAGCACACTGAGTCGACGTTCCTGGCCCACGGTCCGAGGCGAACCGCACCCGTCCGCCGGTACCGGCCACCCGGGGCGGCGGGGTGAAGCCCTCGGTGCGCAGCCGGTCCGGGGCGTCCGACCAGTGCGCCCGTGCGGCGTCGCGCAGCGCGGCCGGGCCGCACACGAATGCCGCGCGGTCCGCCCAGTCGGGGCAGTGCTGATCCAGTTCGGCCAGGTCGAGGCGGCCGTCCAGGGCGGTCTGCCGGATCTCGACGCGCAGCTCCGGGTGCGCGGCGGCCAGTGCCCGCAGCTCGTCGTGGAAGACCACGTCGGCGGTGCGCGGGGCGCTGTGCAGCAGCACCGTGTCGGGCATCCGGCCGCGCGCGGTGTTTCCGTCGGGCGCCAAACTGGGCGCCCGACCGAGCCCGCCGGCTCCGCCGGCGGCGAGCGTGCGCAGCATGGCCATCACCGGGGTGATCCCGCTGCCCGCCGTGATCATGAGCAGCTTGGCCGGCACCGGGTCGGGCAGCACGAACTCGCCGGCCGGCGGGTCGGCGAGGTACAGCAGGTCGCCGACCTCGGTGCCGTGCGCGAGCTTCGGCGAAACCACGCCGTCCGGCTGCGCCTGCACGGTCACTTCCAGGTCGGCGCTGCCGGGCACGCTGGTCAGCGAGTAGCTGCGCCAGTGCCGCACACCGTCCACGTCCACGCCCAGCCGCAGGAACTGCCCCGCCCGGTGCCCCGCGCCGCGGGCCGACCAGCCGCGACCGGGGCGGATGCGCAGCGTGGTGGCCCGTTCGGTCTCCCGCCGTACCGCGACCACCCGGCCGCGCGGCGCGGACCGGGACCAGAGCGGCGAGACCAGCTCGGTGAAGTCCTCCGGCAGCAGCGGGGTGGTGAGCAATCGAAGCATGACATCAGGACACCACAACTTGATGTCACATGGCAACTGAAGATCTTTGAATTCTGTGTCACACAAGCATTGTGATACGGTCTGTCACATGTCAGTCGAAGAAGTCGATGTCGAAAAGGACGCCGGCTGGCGCACGATCGACGAGCTGGCCCAGGTCAGCGGGGTCACCGTGCGCAACATCCGCGCCTACCAGGCCCGGGGCCTGCTGCCGCCGCCCCAGGTGCGGGCCCGCACCGGCTACTACGGCCCCGGCCACGAGGCCCGGCTGGAGCTGATCCGCGAGCTGCAGGGCGAGGGCGTCAAGCTCGACACGGTCAAGAAGTTGCTGGAGACCACGGGCGGCACCACCGAGGAGGTGGTGCGGTTCATCCGCACGGTGCGGCAGCTGTTCGCCACCGAGGAACGGCAGATCGTGCACCTGGACGAGCTGGCCGAGCGGTTCGGCGGCGCGGACGCCGACTCGGGCATCCTGCGCCGCGCGGTCAAGATGGACCTGCTCCGCGAGGTCGGCGACGACCAGTACGAGGAGGTCAGTCCCCGCTTGGTGAACGTGGCCCGGTCCATGGTGGACATGGGCATCCCGCTGAACCGTGCGCTGGACGTGGTGGAGCAGCTGCGCAAGCACGCCGACGGGATCGCCAAGACCTACGTGGAGCTGTTCCTCGGCGAGGTGTGGCGTCCGTTCGACGACTCCGGCCGCCCGGCCGAGCGCTGGCCCCAGCTGTACGAAACTATCGGCCAGCTGCGCACCGTCTCCGGCGAGGCCATGCTCGCGGTGCTGGAGCTGGCGGTGGCGGAGCGCCTGGACGTCACGTTCGGCAAGGACATAGTGCGCAACGTCCGCACCACCAGCTCCGCCCCCACCTCCGACCCCTCTTGATTCAGTGCTTTCTGCAGCCTGATTCAGTCACTCCAGCAGTGAGTCACCCGGCCAAAGTGACTGAATCAGCCTGCCAATGTGACTGAATCGGCGTGCTGGAGGCACTGAATCAGTGCAGGGGCACCGGGTCGCCGAGGGCTTTGCGCAGGGCGTCGGGGATGGGGCGTTTGGTGTAGTCGGCGGTGTTGACCACTACGTAGGTCGTGCGGCCGTTGGTGGTCACCTCGTCGCCGTTGCGGCGCACCTGGAAGTCCAGCGCGAAGCTGGTGTTGCCCAGCTTGGACGGGCTGACCAGCACCTCGACCTGGTCACCCCAGCGCACCCCGGCCTTGAAGTCGATCTCCGTGCGGACCAGCTGCACGTCGAAACCCTGGGCCACCATGGCCTGGTATGCCAGGCCCCGGTCCGCGAGGAAGTACGTCATCGCCTCGTCGAACCAGGTGAGGTACCACCCGTTGAACACGACGCCCTGGGCGTCGACCTCCATGTACCGCACGTTGACCGGGAAGCTGAACACAACCCGATCCTAATAATCAGCGCCCGAGCAGGCCGCCCAACAGTCCGCCGGCCGCCCCGCCGCCGGCCTGGTCGCCGGAGCCGGTGCCGGAGATCAAGCTCGCGGGCAGCTCTTCCGAGGGCTGCACCACGACGAACCCCTGCCCGGCGAAACTCATCGTGTAGGACTCGCCGGTGGTCCGCCCGAGCAGCGTGCCCAGGCCCAGCTGGTCGGCGCGGTGGAAGCCGGTGCGCAGCCCGGCCGACCAGCACACGGCGGCCTGCGGGTCGGCGTAGGTGGGCTGGTCCACGTTCAGCACCACCGGGGTGCCCTTGCAGGTGATGGCGATCCGGCCCCGGCCGCTGAACAGGCAGTTGAACAGCCCGGACGTGGACAGCATCCCGGCGCCCTGTACCCGGTGCAGGTCCCAGGACAGGCTCGGCTCGAAGGCCAGCACGTTGCGGCCGTTGATCGTCAGCTGGTCCTGGCCGCCCTCCAGGTCGATCACGAAAACGTCCGAGGCCAGGTCGGCGAGGAACAGGTCGCCGCGCCCGCTGACCTTCATCAGCGGGATGCCCTCGCCGGTGAGCTGCTGCTTCAGGAACTTGCCCAGACCGCCGGCGCCGAGCGCCTGGAAGTCCATCTGTCCCTGGTAGGCCACCATGGCGCCCTGGCGAGTGATCACCTCGCCGTTCAGCGCGACCTTGAGCATCTTCGAGTTCTGCAGGGTCATCCCGGCCTGGGCGGTTGCCGCCTCGGCGTGGCTGGGGTTGAACAGGTCGCTCCGCATGGCCGTCACGATAGGACGGTGCGGGGCCGCCGCGGCAGGTTAATTCGGGCGTTGGAAAGCCGGCTGAAAGCCCTGGTAGGGCACCTGCAAGCGGTCAGGGCTTGTAGCGCTTGATCACCTGGCGGGTCATGGCCCGGGCGAACGCGTTCACCACGCCCTGCACGGCCAGCGGCTTCATCTGGTTGAACTGCTCGCGCAGCCGGGCGCGCTCGGCCACCGGGCGGCCGCGGTCCCGGTACGGCTGCAGGACCTGGTTCTGGAACGCCTCGAGCAGGTCGTGCACCAGCGCGTCCATGTGCTTCTCGAAGGCGTCCCGCAGCGACTGCAGGTGGGCCAGCGGGACGCCGGTGCCGATGAACACCAGCGCGGTCTCCAGCGCCTGGCTGCCGCGCATCACGATCGACCCGCCGGGGCGGAGCTCCAGCACGCCGAGGGCGTCCAGGGCCTCCAGCTCGTCCTCGGTCAGCGTGCGGCCGACGCGGCGGTTCAGCTCGAGCAGGCTCAGCTCCTCGGGCTGCTCGGCCACCCACGGCACCAGCAGCGCGCGCTGCAGGGCCAGGGCGTCGGTGTCCGCGTCGGCCGGCAGCTTGGCCAGGAACCCCTCGACCGCGGCCAGCGTGTAACCCATCGCGGTCAGTTCGGAGATCAGCTCCAGGCGGGCGATGTGCTGCGGCCCGTAAAGGCCCAGCCGGCCGCGCAGGGTGGGCGGCGGGAGCAGGCCCTTGCCCGAGTAGAAGCGGATCGTGCGGACGCTGACGCCGCTGCGACCGGACAGCTGGTCGATGGTCAGCAAGCCGGCGTCGTTGTCGGTCTGCTCGGATGCGGTGGTCGTCACGGTGCGGCAGCCTACCCAGATACTTGACCTATGTGACAGTGCTGCTGTAGCAAAGATGGAACAAATGTGTTGCAGCCCGATACTAGCCCGATGCCCTACCGGGAGAGGTACTTCCATGAGCGGCTCAAGCGGGGGAATCCCCGAGGCCTACGTATATGACGCGATCCGTACCCCGCGCGGCCGAGGTAAGGCCAGCGGCTCGTTGCACGAGGTCAAGCCGGTTTCTCTGGTCATCGGCCTGATCGACGAAATCCGCCGGCGCTTCCCCGAGCTGGACCCGGCGAGCATCGACGACGTGGTGCTGGGCGTGGTGTCCCCGGTCGGTGACCAGGGTGGCGACATCGCCAAGACCGCGGCGATCGCCGCCGGGCTGCCCGAGACCACCGCCGGCGTTCAGCTGAACCGGTTCTGCGCCTCCGGGCTGGAGGCGGTGAACCAGGCCGCGCTGCGCATCCGCTCCGGCATGGAGGAGCTGATCCTGGCCGGCGGCGTGGAGGCGATGTCCCGGGTGCCGATGGGCTCCGACGGCGGCGCCTGGGCGATGGACCCGGACACCTCCTACACGACCGGCTTCGTGCCGCAGGGCATCGGCGCCGACCTGATCGCCACCCTGGAGGGGTGGTCGCGGGAGGACGTGGACACCTTCGCGGTGGAGTCGCAGACCCGCGCGGCCAAGGCCTGGGCCAACGGTTACTTCGCCCGCTCGGTGGTCCCGGTCAAGGACCGCAACGGGCTCACCGTGCTGGACCGCGACGAGCACATCCGGGCCAACTCCACGCTGGAGACCATGGGCTCGCTGCCCCCGTCCTTCGCCATGATCGGTGACCAGGGCGGTTTCGACGCGGTGGCGCTGCAGAAGTACCACTGGGTGGAGAAGATCGACCACGTGCACCACGCCGGCAACTCGTCCGGCATCGTGGACGGCGCCGCGCTGGTGCTGGTCGGCACCGAGGCGGCCGGCAAGGCCGCCGGCCTCACCCCGCGCGGGCGGATCGTGTCCACCGCCGTGTCCGGCGCGGACCCGACGATCATGCTCACCGGCCCGGCGCCGGCGTCCCGCAAGGCGCTGGCCAAGGCCGGCCTGACGGTCGACGACATCGACCTGTTCGAGATCAACGAGGCGTTCGCCTCGGTGGCCATGCGGTTCATGAAGGACATGGGCATCCCGCACGAGAAGACCAACGTGAACGGCGGCGCCATCGCCATGGGCCACCCGCTCGGCGCCACCGGCGCGATGCTGGTCGGCACCGTGCTGGACGAGCTGGAGCGGCGTGACCTGCGCCGGGGCCTGATCACCCTGTGCGTGGGCGGCGGCATGGGCATCGCGCAGATTATCGAGAGGGTCTGAGTCACCGATGAGTCAGAAGACGCTGCGCTGGGAGAAGGGCGCCGACGGCATCGTCCTGGTCACCCTGGACGACCCGGCGAAGAGCGCGAACACCATGTCCGAGCAGTTCAAGGCGGACTTCGACGAGCTCACCCACGAGCTGGTCAAGGCCAAGGACGACATCACCGGCGTGATCATCACCTCGGCGAAGAAGACCTTCTTCGCCGGCGGTGACCTGAACCGGCTGATCCAGGCCACTCCGGAGGACGCGCCGCGGATCTTCGCCGAGGGCCAGGAGCTCAAGGCCGCACTGCGCCGGCTGGAGACGCTGGGCCGCCCGGTGGTCGCGGCGATGAACGGCACCGCGCTGGGTGGCGGCCTGGAGATCGGCCTGGCCTGTCACCACCGCATCGGCCTGGACGCGAAGGGCGTCGTCTACGGCCTGCCCGAGGTCACCCTGGGCCTGCTGCCCGGGGCCGGCGGCGTGGTCCGCATCACCCGCCTGCTGGGCATCGCCAACGGCTTCATGAACGTGCTCGCGCAGGGCCAGCGGCACAAGCCGGCCAAGGCGCGCGAGGTCGGCATCATCGATGACCTGGCGTCGTCGCGGGAAGAAGCGCTGGAAAAGGCCCGGGAGTGGATCAAGGCCAACCCCGAGGCCGCGCAGCCGTGGGACAAGAAGGGCTACAAGATCCCCGGCGGCGCGCCGTCCCACCCGGCCCTGGCGTCCATCCTGCCGGCCTTCCCGGCCAACCTGCGCAAGCAGCTGAAGGGCGCGCCGATGCCGGCGCCGCGCAACATCCTGGCCGCCGCCGTCGAGGGCGCCCAGGTGGACTTCGACACCGCGCTGAAGATCGAGGGCCGCTACTTCGTGGACCTGGTCACCGGCCAGGTGGCGAAGAACATGACCAAGGCGTTCTTCTTCGACCTGCAGGCGATCAACAACGGCGAGTCCCGGCCGGACGGATACGACAAGTACACGCCGCGCAAAGTGGCCGTGCTGGGCGCCGGGATGATGGGCGCGGGCATCGCCTACGTGTGCGCCCTCTCCGGCTGGGAGGTCGTGCTCAAGGACGTCTCGCTGGAGGCGGCCGAAAAGGGCAAGGAGTACTCCGAGGGCCTGCTGGCCAAGGCGGTCAAGCGCGGCAGCTCCACCCCGGCGAAGGCCGAGCAGCTGCTCTCCCGGATCACCCCGACCGCCGACTACAACGACCTGGCCGGCGCCGACGTGGTGATCGAGGCGGTCTTCGAGTCGGTCGAGCTCAAGCAGGAGGTGTTCCGCGAGGCGATGAAGGTCGTCGAGCCGGACGCCCTGCTCTGCTCGAACACCTCCACGCTGCCCATCACCGAGCTGGCCGCCGGGCTGGACCGGCAGGCCGACTTCATCGGCCTGCACTTCTTCTCCCCGGTGGACAAGATGCCGCTGGTGGAGATCATCCGGGGTGAGCGCACCGGTGACGCCGCGCTGGCCAAGGCGTTCGACCTCACCCTGGGCATCCGCAAGACGCCCATCGTGGTCAACGACAGCCGGGGCTTCTTCACCAGCCGGGTGATCGGCACCTTCATCAACGAGGGCGTGGCGATGGTCGCCGAGGGCATCGACCCGCAGACCGTCGAGCAGGCCTCCTCGCAGGCCGGCTACCCGGCTCCGGTGCTCCAGCTGCTGGACGAGCTCACCCTCACCCTGCCGCAGAAGATCCGCAAGGAGACTCGCGCCGCGGTCGAGGCGTCTGGTCAGACCTGGACGGAGCACCCGTCCGAGGCGGTCATCGACAAGCTGGTCGAGCTGGGCCGGCCCGGCCGCGCCGGCGGCGCCGGGTTCTACGACTACGGCTCCGACGGCAAGCGGCTGGCGCTGTGGCCGGGCCTGCGCACCGAGTTGGGCGCTGTACGCCATGACGTTGACCTGCACGAACTGTCCGAGCGGATGCTGTTCGTGGAAGCGCTGGAAACCTGGAGGTGTTTCGACGAGGGCGTGTTGAAGACGGTGCCGGACGCCAACATCGGCTCCATCTTCGGCATCGGCTTCCCGGCCTGGACCGGCGGCGTGCGCCAGTACATCGACGGCTACGCCGGCGGTGCGGCCGGCTTCGTGGCCCGGGCCGACGAGCTGGCCAAGAAGTACGGCGCACGCTTCACCGTGCCCGACTCCCTGCGCGCGGCGGCTAAGTAGCTCCCGCGTTCACGAAGGCGCGCCACCGGGCCGAACTCGGTGGCGCGCCTTCGTCGTGTCCACCCAGCTCGCTTTGGCTCTGCGTGGAAATATGCAACACCGGGGTCGCGCCGAGTTCATCCGGAGAGACGTTCGATCATGGTGCCGGGTCTCTCATGATGAGCTCGATGTTCGCGGGAGGGTGTTATGGGCGTGCGTGAGGTGCGCGAGGGCGACCTGCCGGAAGTGGTCGCGATGGTTTACGGCCTGGCCGAGTACGAGCGGGCGCCGGACGACTGCAAGCTGACCGTCGAGCAGCTGCGCGGCGCGCTCTTCGGGCCACATCCGGCGCTGTTCGGGCACGTCGCCGAGGTACCGGAGACCGGCGAGCTGGCCGGCATGGCGCTGTGGTTCCTGAACTTCTCCACATGGGAGGGAGAGCACGGGATCTACCTCGAGGACCTGTTCGTGCGGCCGGAGCATCGCGGCGGCGGGTACGGCAAGGCGCTGATGGTGGAGCTGGCCAGGGTGTGCGAGCGCAACGGCTACCGGCGGCTGCAGTGGGCGGTGCTGGACTGGAACCAGCCGTCCATCGACTTCTACCGCTCGCTCGGGGCGGTCCCGGAGGACGAGTGGGTCGGCTACCGGCTCACCGACGACGCATTGACGGAGCTGGCTTCCGGCTAGCGCCGGTCAGCGTCGGTCGCCGGTGTGTTCGGGCGCGGGGGTGGCGGCCTGCTCGGGCACCGGCTTGGCCGCCTTCCATGACTGGTTGACCAGGTCGGCGGCCACCGCGCGGACCGAGGTCGCGTGCCGGCGGGCCTGCTCGCGCAGCATCCGGTAGGCGGCGTCCAGGTCGACCTGGTGGCGTTCGGTGAGCATCCCCTTGGCCTGCTCCACCGGGCGCTGCTCGTCCAGCGCGTCGGCCAGCTTGGCCACCATCGACGCGGAGTGCTGGTAGGCCTCGGCGTTGTCCAGGGTGGCGCCGAGCAGCAGGGCGAACGGGCGCAGCTCGGCCAGCAGGTCCAGGGTGACCGTTCCGGGCTCGGCGGCGAACAGCTGCAACCGGCCGACCAGCCCGGTCGGCCCGGGCAGCGCGACCATCGCGCTGATCGGCAGCCCCACCTGACCGGCCGCCTGGGCCAGGTCCATCCGCTTGGACTGGGTCAGGTCCTGCACCACGTACTCGCGCCGCGCGGAGTCCTCGTCCATCTCCCGCATCAGCCGGGTCAGCTGCACGGCCGCCGGGTGCGAGCCGAGCATGGCCCGCACCGAACCCGTGGAGTCCAGCAGCACCGCCGCACAGCCGGCCAGCCCGTACAGCTCGGTGAGGGTGTGGCAGGTGCGCTGCAGCAGCGCGGGCACGTCCAGTTCGGCCACCGAGGTGCTGGCCGCCTCCAGGGCGAACTCCACCAACTCGGGGGGCGGATGCCCGACATCCGGCATGCCGGCGGTCCTTTCACCTGACGCGAGTTCACGGTGCGGCCAAGCCGGCATCTTGACCGACGGTGACCACTCGGTGTCGGAGCGCGCGCCGACACCGAGTGGATTATCACTCGGTCGAGTTAGGTAGGTGAAATCAGGTGACGTCCCAGACCACCGGGAGGTAGCTGAACCCGCTCACCAGCAGCGCCTTGTTCCGTTCCGGCTGCTTGTCCGGATCGGGGCGCAGGTTCGGCAGCCGGCGCAGCAGCGTCTCGAAGGCGATCTTCAGTTCCATCCGGGCCAGCGCGGAGCCGAGGCACATGTGGATGCCGTGCCCGAAGGACAGGTGCTTGCGCACCTGCACCCGGTCCCGGTCCAGGTCGAACTCGTCGGCCCGCTCGAAGGCCCGCTCGTCGCGGTTCGCCGAGGCCATCAGCCAGCGCACCTTGCCGCCCTTGGGGATCTTCACCCCGGCGATCTCGGTGTCCTCGGTGGCGGTCCGGCACAGCCCCTCCAGCGGGGAGGCGTAGCGCAGCACCTCCTCCACCAGCACCAGGATCAGGTCCGGGTTGTCCTTCACCTTTTGCAGCTGCTCGGGGTGCTGGTTGAGCAGCCAGATGCCGCTGCCGATGGTGGTCGTGGTGGTCTCGAAGCCGGCCACCATGAACTGCTGCGCGCCCATGAACAGCTCGACGTCGGACAGCTTCTTGCCGGTCTCCTCGTCCGCCGCGGTGATCATCGCGGTGAGGATGTCGTCCGGCACTTCCTCGTCGTTGGCCAGCTTGGTCCGGCGGTCCTCCAGCAGCTCGTTGAAGTAGGCCAGGAACTCCATCCCGGAGGTGAACGAGCGCTTGATGCCCTCCTCGTCCGCCCCGAACGCGCCGATGGTGTCGTTGCCCCAGCGGAAGAAGTCGTCGATGCGCGAGTCGTCCACGCCGACCACCTTGGCCACCACCCGGATGGTCATGGCGGCGGCGAACTCCAGGTGCAGGTCGCATTCGCCGCGCGGGTAGAGCTGGTCGATCAGGTCGTCCGCGACCTTCTGGATGTCCGGTTCCAGAAGCGCGACCCTGCGCGGGGTGAACGCCTTGTTGGCGATGCTGCGCTGCCAGCGGTGCGCCGGGTCGTCGGAGAACAGCAGCATGCCGTCCTCGGTGAGCGCCCGGGTGCGTTCCGGGCCGGGGCCTTCCTTGCTGGAGTACAGCGCCGGGGTCTGCAGCACCTGCACACAGTCCTGGTAGCGGGACAGCGACCAGAACTCGGTGGTGGGCTCGGCGATCCACGGGTTCTCGTTCATCTTGCCGACTTCCACGTCGTCGATCACGTGGTGGTGGACCGGGCAGCCGTCACGCAGTGGCTTGAAGTACTTCTGCGGGTCTTCCTTGACCGCCGGATCGTAGGGATCATAGCTGGTCATGACGTCCCTCCCAGTTTCGGCCGACGGCGTCGAAGGTTCAGCTTAAAGAGTGTGCACAAACTTCACAATGCTTGAACCGAACCACCATTCGGTATAAGGGCCTATTGGGCCGAGGTCCGGCGGCGGATCGTCGGCCCGAGGGCCAGCAGGCCGGCGAACAGGGCCAGTCCGATGATGACGCCGGCCGTTCCCAGCGTGCTCGGTCCGGCGTGGTCGAGAAGGAAGGCGCCGGTCAGCGGCCCGAACACGGCGCCGATGCTGAAGGTGGTGGAGGCGACGCCCATGTACCCGCCACGCAGATCGGCCGGCGCGAGGTCGGCGAAGGTGGCGCCGAACATGACGGCCACGCCGATCTGGCCGAGGGTCCAGACCAGGACCGAGCCGGCGTAGCCCGCACCGCCGTGCACGATGGTGCTCAGGCCGACGCCCGCGCCCACCAGGAGCATCGAGACGGCCAGCACCGTGGTGCGGTCGCGACCGGTGAGCAGCCGTACCGCGAGTGGCTGGGCGGCGACGATGGTGAGTCCGTTCAGTGCCAGCACCGCGCCGTAGGTCGCGGGGCCGTGGCCGTCGGTCGACATGAGCAGCGGCAGCGTCGTGAACGTCTGCAGGAACAGGGTGAAGTAGACGATGTGAATCCCCGCCATGGCGATCATCGGCCGGTCGCGGAGGAGCACCGGCAGCAGCGCGCGCCGGGTGTGCTCGGCCGTCGGCGGACGGGTCTCGGGCACGCGGCGCCAGACGATCAGCGCCGCGGTGATCGCGGCCGTGATGTTGATCCAGAAGAGCGGGCCGTACCCGGTCTGGGCGAGATTCCCGGCGGTGACGGTGGCGACCGAGAAGCCGAGGTTGGCCGCCCAGAAGAGCAGTCCGAAGGCCCGGACCCGCTGCGGGGCGGGGAGGTCGGCCACCGCCGCGGACGCGGCCGGGCGATGCAGCTCCGACATCAGCCCGACGCCGAAGGCGGCCGCGCAGATCGCCGGCACCGTGTCCGCCGCACCGAGCCCGACCAGCGCGACGGCGGTCCCCGAGAACCCCACCAGCATGGTGTGGCGCCGGCCGATCCGGTCGCCCAGCCAGCCGCCGAGCAGCTGGGACCCGACGTCTCCCACTCCGACCGCCGCGACCACCGCACCCGCGGTGGCGAGCGAGAAGTGCCGGTCCTGGGTGAGGTAGAGCACCAGGAACGACCGCACCAGGCTCCCGGCGCGACTCACGAACTGGGTCGCCGCCAGCGCCCAGACCAGCTGTGGCAGGTCCAAACGAGGTCGGACCGGTCGGTCCGCGGCCGGGGCGGCGGCCAGGGTCTGCGTGCCGTAGGTCGTCATGTCAAACGACGCTAGAACCGCTAATGCATTGTGAAAAGCGATAGATCTCGATCAATTCGATCGCCATATGTTATGTTAATGCTGTGGCTGACATCGAGCTGCGCCATCTGAGGGCCATGGCGGTCATCGCCGAGGAAGGAACGTTCGGGCGCGCGGCCGCCCGCCTGGGCTACACCCAGTCGTCGGTGAGCCAGCAGATCGCCGCGCTGGAACGGGCCGTCGGCGGCGCCGTATTCGACCGGCCCGGAGGTCCCAAGCCGGTGCGGGTCACGCCCCTCGGGGAAGTGGTCCTGGCCCACGGCCGCGGCCTGCTGACCAGGGCGGCTGCGCTGGCCGACGCCGTCGACCGGTTCCGGGCGGGTCACGGCCGGATCGACATCGGCACGTTCCAGGGCGTGACCAGGCTGATCCTGCCGGCCGTCGTGAGCCGGTTGCTGGAGGAGTATCCCGGCTGTGACATCCGGCTGACCGAGGTCGCACCGGAGGAGCCGCGGCTCGGGGATCTCGACCTGTTGTTCCACGACGGCCGGATCGAAGGCGATGTCGAGCACGTCAAGCTGCTCGACGAGCAGTACCTGCTGGTGGCCGGCGCCGGCGCGTTCCCCGATGGCCCGGTACCGGTGAAGCTGCTCGACGACGTTCCGATGGTCGCCTGGCCGCGCACCCATCACCAGAAATGGCTGGAACGGGCGCTGGCCCAGGCCGGCGCGCGGCCGCGGATCGTGTTCCGGACCACCGGCCACGAGGCCATCCTGGCCATGGTGCGGGCCGGCATCGGCTCGGCGGTGCTGCCCCAGCTGGCCCTGCACGGAACCGATGCCTGGTCCGACGGCCGGCTCGGCGTCCACCAACTGCGGCCATCGCCGACCCGCGAGCTGTACCTGTACTGGCCGGCCAGGCGCACCCAGCCGCCACTCGCCGCCCGAGCCGTCGACATCGCCGTCGAGACCGCCAACGAGCTGGCCGGCCGGATATGACACCCGGCGAAGGGTGCTCCCGGCGGCCGGTCAGTCGGGATCGGTGGTGGTCTCGGCGGAGCGGACGCCGGGCAGCTCGGCCAGCAGCGCCGCGAGGTCGGGCAGTTCGCCGCGGCCGGCGAGGCGCAGGGTGACCTCGGCGACCCGTTCGCCGTCGCCGGTCGACTCCTCCCGGGCGACCAGCAGGCGCTCCACCGACCAGCCGGCGTCGGTGCAGGCGGCGAGCACCGCGCGCAACACGCCCCGGCCGTCCAGGTAGCTCAGCCGCAGCGCGGGCGGGGCGCCGCGCAGCCGGCCGACGGCCCGGGACAGCGGCGGGAAGCCCCGGGTGATCAGGAAGTGTGCGGCGGTCGCGGCCAGCGCCAGAACCGGCAGTCCGCCGCCGCAGGCCATGCCCACGCCGGCGGCCAGCCACACGGTCGCGGCGGTGGTCAGCCCGCGCACCGCGTCCTTGCGCACGAAGATCAGCCCGCCGCCGATGAACCCGATGCCGGAGACGATCTGTGCGGACACCCGGGACGGGTCCAGGGCCACGTGGTCCAGGCTCAGCAGGTCGGAGAAGCCGTACTTGGAAACCTCCATGAACACCGCCGCCCCGACGCCGACCAGGGTGTGCGTGCGCAGCCCGGCCGCCTTGGCGCCGATCTCCCGCTCCAGGCCGATCGCGGCGGACAGCACCAGTGCCAGCAACAGCGGCAGAAGCAGCGACCACTGGGCGTTCGTGGAGTAGAACGGCTCGAGCCCCATGCCTCCAGTCTCGCCGACATCCCTTGACGGGACGCTGAGCATCCCGTAGGAACAGACACATACCGACGGTATGTCTGAGTGGAGGGTCGGCGATGACCGATACCGGCTACGTGTTCAACCCGTTCGCCCCCGGCTACACCGACGATCCCTACCCCTTCTACGCCGAGCTGCGCGCGCTGGAGCCGGTGCACGCCAACCCGCTCGGCTTCTGGGTGCTCGGCCGGCACGCCGACGTGACCGAGCTGCTGCGGTCCCGGCAGTCGGTGGAGGACCGCAACGTCGGCCCCAGTCCGCTGCGCGACCTGGCCGAGGCCGCCGCCGCGCAGACGCAGACCGGGAACCGCCCGATGTCCATGCTGGACCGCGACCCGCCGGACCACACCCGGCTGCGCAAGCTGGTCACCAAGGCGTTCACCAAGCGGGCCATCGACGCGCTGGAGCCGCTGGTCGTCGACCTGGTGGACGCGGCGCTGGACCGGATCGAGGCGAGCATCGCCACTACCGGTAGCGCCGACCTGATCGAGGAGCTGGCCTACCCGCTGCCGTTCACGGTGATCTGCGAGATGCTCGGCATGCCGGACACCGACCACGCCCGGCTGCGTGATCTCGCGGCCACCCTGGTCCGCTCGCTGGAACCGGTCACCGACGTCGAGGTCTTCAAGCAGATCGCGGCGGCCGACCGGGAGATCAACGACCGGATTGCCGCCGTGATCGAGGCGAAGCGGGGTCGTCCGGGGGAAGACCTGCTCACCGCGTTGATCCAGGCCGAGGACGACGGGGACAAGCTCACCGACGAGGAACTGGTCGCGCAGGTGGTGCTGCTCTACGTGGCCGGCCACGAGACCACGGTGAACCTGATCGCCAACGGCACGCTGGCCCTGCTGCGCCACCCGGACCAGTTCGCGCTCCTCGCGGCCAACCCGGAGCTGGACACGAACGCGATCGAGGAGCTGCTGCGCTACGACTCACCGGTGCAGTCCACCCGGCGGATCACCCTCGAGCCGTACGCGGTGGGTGGCCGGGAGATCCCCGCCGGGTCGTTCGTGCTGGCCATACTGGCTTCGGCCAACCGGGACGAGGAGTTCTGGGGGCCGGACGCCGGCGAGCTGAAGCTGGACCGGCCGAACGCCAAGGCCCAGGTCAGCTTCGGCGGCGGACCGCACCACTGCCTGGGCGCATCCCTGGCCCGGCTGGAAGGCCGGGTCGCCATAACCCGCCTGATCCGCCGCTTCCCGACGTTGGCCCTGGCCGCCGAGGTCACCTGGAACGGCCGCCAAAACCTCCGAGGCCCCGCCACCCTCCCCATCACCTCCCCTCCCGATTCAGTGCCTTCCGCACCGTGATTCAGTGGGTTCAGCACCGTGATTCAGTGACTTCTGCAGGGTGGTTCAGTGGCTCTGGCTGCTGAACCGACTGAACCAGCGTGCTGAACCGACTGAACCAGCGTGCTGAACCCACTGAATCAGCGGAGGGGTTAGAGGCGGCCGGCGGCGACGAAGATGCAGACCAGCAGGATTGCCACGTTGACGGTCACGTTGAACCATTCCTTAGGCCTGCGCTGGGTGATGGCCAGGCGGGCGTGCATGGCCATCGCGCCGAGCATCACCACGGCCAGCCCCACCGCCGCCCAACCGGCCAGCTGGGGCGCCACGCCGACCAGCGGCGGCACGATCAGCCCGACCACCGCGAGCAGCTCGCACACCGCGGCGAACCGGACCACCGGCAGCGGGTAGGCGGCCGCGCCGGTCTGCCCGGTCTCCAGCATGCGCTGCCGGGACATGGTCGACTTCAGGGCGCCGGACAGTGCGAAGATCGCGGCGAGGGCGATCTGCCCGGTCCACAGTGCTGCGTTCATCTCCGGTTACCTCCTCAGGTAGTTGCCCCCCAAGACGAGGCGGCCGGATCGCCGGTGACAGCTTCCGGGATGAGACGCCGCTAACATCGGCGGCCGTGGATGCACCGCGACGGCCGAGCCCGGGATCGCCCACCTCGTTGAAGGAGGCGAACCAGGCGCGGCTGGTGGACGCGCTGCGCGACGCGGGGACCATGACCCAGGCCGAGCTGGCCCGGTTCACCGGGCTGGCGCCGTCCACGATCTCCAACATCGTGCGCGCGCTGACCTCGGGCGGGCTGCTCGAGGTGTCGCCCACGGTGAGCCGGGGCCGCACCGCCCAGGCGGTACGGCTGTCCCGGTCGGCCGGGTTGTTGCTGGCCGCCGACTTCGGGCACCGGCACCTGACCGTCGCGGTGGCCGACCTGGCCTACCGGATCCTCGGCCGGCGCCGGGTGGCGCTGGAGTGGGACCACCGGGTGGATGACGGGTTGTCCGAGGTGGACCGGCTGGCCGGCGAGCTGCTCACCGAGCTGGGCGTGGACCGTTCCGCGCTGGTCGGCGTGGGCATGGGCCTGCCGGCCCCGATCGACGTGCGCACCGGTCAGGTCGGCGCGCCGTCCCAGCTGCCCGGCTGGATCGGAGTGGACGCGGCCGAGCTGGCCGGCCGGCGGCTGGGGGTGTCGGTCCGGGTGGACAACGACGCCAACCTGGGCGCGTTGGCCGAGCAGCGCTGGGGGGCCGGGCGCGGCGCGGAGCACCTGGCCTACCTGAAGCTCTCCGACGGGGTCGGCTGCGGGCTGGTGATCGCCGGGCGGCTGTTCCGGGGGGCGATCGGCACCGCCGGCGAGTTGGGCCACGCGACGATGAACGAGTTCGGCGCGCTGTGCCGGTGTGGCAACCGGGGCTGCCTGGAGACGCTGGTGGCCACACCGGCGCTGCTGGCCGAGCTGGCCCGGGTGCACGAGGACGAGCTGACCTCGATCGGCGACGTGATCCGCCTGGCCCGGGCCGGTGAGGTGACCGCGCGGCGGGTGCTGGACGACGCCGGCCAGCACATCGGGGTGGCCGTGGCGAACCTGTGCAACATCTTCAACCCCGACCGGATAGTCGTCGGCGGCGAACTTTCTCAGGCCGAAGACCTCGTTCTTGCGTCCATGAGTCGAACGCTAAACCGTCAGGGGATCCCGGCCGCCGCGCAGGCCGCCGAGCTGGTGCTGGCCGAGCTGGGCACCGAATCACAACTCCTCGGCGCCCTGCTGCTGGCCGGAGAGGCGGCCGGTCCACACCTGCTCGCGACGTTACCGCCGGTCGAGTTGGACGCGGGCTGACTCGTGGTGGCCCGGTCGGTGTTTCCGGCGCGCCACGGCGGTCCGGGGTAAACCGCATGATCTCGGCGCGCCGGGTGGCCGCCCGGGGTGATCGTCATCTCTGGCGGTTCAGCGTCGATTTTCGCGGCTGGACCGCCAGAGACCGCGATCACCCTAGGCGGGTCACGGTGCGGCAACGCGCGCCCGGCGTGCCCGGGTCGTCTCGGCAGTCTCCGCCCGCGTGACCGACTCCGGGAAAGATCCGGCGAAGCTGTCTAATCGTGCACCCAATAGCCCAATTTGCTTACAAGTCTTGAACACAAGACTGTTGCGGGTGCAAACTACCGAGTGAGCTTCGGTCCAGATCAAGGGAGATCACCATGGCCCTCGCCGGCGACGGCCCCGCAAGCCGCCTTGACGAAGTCACCCCGCACCTCGGACGCACCGTGCTGGTCGCCTCGACCGCGGCGCTGGCCGGCTTCCTGTTCGGCTATGACACAGCGGTGATCAACGGCGCGGTGGAGGCGGTCGGCGAGCATTTCGGGCCCGGGAAGTTCGTGCTGGGGCTCGCGGTGGCCATCGCGCTGCTCGGCGCGGCCGTCGGCGCCTGGTACGCGGGCCGGCTGGCCGACCGCTACGGGCGCATCCGCGTGATGGTCATCGCCGCGGTGTTCTTCCTGGTCAGCGCGCTCGGGTCGGCGTTCGCGTTCACCATCTACGACCTGGCCTTCTGGCGGTTCATCGGCGGCGTCGGGGTGGGCGCGGCCTCGGTGATCGCGCCCGCGTACATCGCGGAGATCTCCCCGGCGCACCTGCGCGGGCGGCTCGGCTCGCTGCAGCAGATGGCCATCGTGGTGGGCATCTTCGCCTCGCTGCTGGTGGACTACGCGCTGGTGTCGGCGTCCGGTTCGGCGGCCAACCCGCTGTGGTTCGGCATCGAGACCTGGCGCTGGATGTTCCTGTCCCTGGCGGTGCCGGCGCTGGTGTACGGCGTGCTGTCGCTGACCATCCCGGAGTCGCCGCGCTACCTGGTCGCCAAGCGGGAGCTGACCCGCGCGGCCGACGTGCTGCGCCGGTTCGTCGGCGGCGACGTTTCGGCGAAGATCAAGGAAATCGCGGCGACCCTGCGCGGCGACGACGACTCCGGGCGGCCCGGCCTGCGGGCGCTGCGCGGCACCGCGCTGGGCGTGGCCCCGATCGTCTGGGTGGGCGTCCTGCTGTCGGTGTTCCAGCAGTTCACCGGCATCAACGTGATCTTCTACTACTCGTCCACGCTGTGGCGCGCGGTCGGCTTCACCGAGCAGGACGCGATGCTCACCAGCGTGATCACCTCGGTGACCAACATCCTCACCACGCTGATCGCCATCGCGCTGGTCGACCGGGTCGGCCGCAAGCCGTTGTTGCTGGTCGGCGCG
This sequence comes from Actinospineispora eucalypti, assembly GCA_014208095.1. Lineage (GTDB taxonomy): Bacteria > Actinomycetota > Actinomycetes > Mycobacteriales > Pseudonocardiaceae > Pseudonocardia > Pseudonocardia eucalypti. The sequence goes on from JACHMT010000001.1 coordinate 561,595, forward strand.
GCCGGGCAGTTCGTCTGCCTGCTCACCATGGCCGTGGTGTTCGCCACCGCGCCGGTCGTGGACGGCACCCCGCAGCTGGGCGGCGCCGGCCCGGTGGCGCTGATCGCGGCCAACCTCTACGTGGTGTTCTTCGGCTGCTCGTGGGGGCCGGTGGTGTGGGTGATGCTGGGCGAGATGTTCAACAACCGGATCCGGGCCATGGCGCTGGCCGTGGCCGCCGCCGCGCAGTGGCTGGCCAACTTCGTCATCTCCACCACGTTCCCGCCGCTGGCCTCCGCCGGACTGGGCCTTGCATACGGGCTGTATACGCTGTTCGCGCTGCTGGCCGTTGTCTTCGTGATCAAGTTCATCCGCGAGACTAAGGGCAAGGAACTCGAGGAAATGATCTGAAGGGCGACGCGATCATGGGACTGGTCATCGGCGTCGACATCGGCGGGACCAAGGTTGCCGCGGCGGTGGTCGACGAGGACGGCAACATGATCGAGAAGGCTCGCGTGGACACCCCGGCGCAGACCGCGGGCTCGGTGAACGACGCGATCGCCGAGCTGGTCGGCAAGCTGCACGCGCGGCACGAGGTGGACGCCGTGGGCATGGGGGCGCCCGGGTTCGTCGCGGCCGACCGGTCCACGGTGCGGTTCACCCCCAACCTGCCGTGGCGGGCCGAACCGCTAGGCGCGGAGATGTCCGAGCGGTTGGGCCTGCCGGTGGTGGTGGAGAACGACGCCAACTGTGCCGCCTGGGCGGAGATGCGGTTCGGCGCGGCACGCGGCGAACGCAACGTGGTGGTGCTGACCATCGGCACCGGGCTGGGCGGCGGCGTGATCATCGAGGGCCGGTTGCTGCGCGGCGAGTACGGCGTCGCGGCCGAGGTCGGGCACATGAACGTGGTGATCGAGGGCGGGCTGCGCTGCGGCTGCGGCAACCGGGGCTGCTGGGAGATGTACGGCAGCGGGCGCGCGCTGGTCCGCGAGGCGCGCGAGATGGCCCGGATCTCCCCCTCGCTCAGCCTGCGCATGCTGGAGCTGGCCGACGGGGACCCGGAGAAGATCACCGGCCCGGAGGTGACCCAGGCCGCCCGGGAGGGCGACCCGGCCGCGCTGGAGGCGTTCCGGGTGGTCGCCGGGTCCATCGGGTTCGGCGTGGCCGACCTGGCGGCGATCCTGGACCCGGCGGTGTTCGTCATCGGCGGCGGGGTGGCGGCCGCCGGCGAGATGCTGCGCGAGCCGATCGAGCGGGCCTTCCACGAACGGCTCACCGCGCGCGGCCAGCGCCCCACCGCCCGGTTGGTACTGGCCAAACTGGGCGGCGAGGCCGGCATAGTCGGCGCCGCCGACCTAACCCGCCACCCCTAACCCCTCCAAACCTGATTCAGTGCCTTCAGCACCTTGATTCAGTCACTTCTGGCGCCTGAAAGCACTGAATCACCCTGCTGAAAGCACTGAATCAGCCTGCTGAAAGCACTGAATGGGGGCGGTTGACGGGGGGCGGGGGCGGCACGTAGCTTCACCAGTAGGTCAAGAGCGCCAGCGTTAAGCCCCGGCTCGCTGGCCGGCAACCCTCCTACCGCGATGGGGTGCTCCGGGTGACGACCTGGCCGGCGTGGCGATCACGTCCGGCAAGCGCGGACCCCACGCCGTCCGGTTCGGGTCCCTGACCTGAGAGGCCCGACGATGACCCTCGCCCTGTCCCGACCCGGTACCCACGTCGACACCCCGGCACTGCCGTCCGTGGTGGGCGCCGACCTGCCGGTTCCGCTGGTCACGGGCGGCACCGCCCGCTACGCCAACCTGGACTACGCGGCCAGCGCGCCGGCGCTCACCTCGGTCGCCGAGCATGTCGCCGAGGTGCTGCCGTACTACGCCAGCGTGCACCGGGGCGCCGGCTACGCCTCGCAGGTGTGCACCGGGCTGCTCGAGCGCGCGCGGGAGACCGTCGGCGAGTTCCTGGGTGCGCGCCCCGACGACACCGTCGTGTTCACCCGCAACACCACCGACGCGCTGAACCTGCTGGCCCGGGCCGTGCCGGGCACGGTGCTCTCGCTGGACATCGAGCACCACGCCAACCTGCTGCCCTGGCGCTGTCGCGGACACCGCACGCTGCGCGCCGCCGACACCGTGGAGAAGACGCTCACCGACCTGGCCACCGCACTGGCCGTGGAGCCCATCGCGCTGCTCGCGGTGACCGGTGCGTCCAACGTCACGGGCGAGGTGCTGCCACTGCGCCGGGTGGTCGAGCTGGCCCACGCCGCCGGCGCGCGGGTGGTGCTGGACGCCGCCCAGCTGGCCCCGCACCGGCGGGTGTCGCTGGCCGAGACCGGCGTGGACTACCTCGCGCTCTCCGGCCACAAGCTGTACGCGCCCTACGGCGCGGGCGTGCTGGTCGGCCGGCGCGACTGGCTGGACCTGGCGCCCCCGCACCTGCCGGGCGGCGGTGCGGTGCGCACCGTCGGGCCCCGCTCCGAGGTGTGGGCGCCCGCCCCGCACCGGCACGAGGGCGGCACACCGAACCTGCTCGGCGCGGTGGCGCTGGCGCGGGCCTGCCGCGAGCTGGCCCCGGTGCTCGGCGAGGACGGCCCGGCCCGGGAGCACGAGCGCGCGCTGCTGGCCCGGCTGGAGGAAGGCCTTTCGAGCGTTCCCGGGCTGCGCACGCTGCGCATCTGGCCGGAGAGCGAGGACCGGATCGCGGTGCTCAGCTTCGTGCTGGACAACTACCCGGCCGGGTACGTCGCCGCGTACCTCTCCGCCGAGCACGGCATCGGCGTGCGGGACGGCAAGTTCTGCGCCCACCCGCTGCTGCGCCGGCTGTGCGGTGGCGGCGGCGCGTGGAGCGGCGGGGAGGACTCGGCGCTGCGGGCCAGCATCGGCCTGGGCACCACCGCCGAGGACGTGGACCGGCTGGTCGAAGCGGTGCGCGCACTGGTCACCTCCGGCGCCCGCTGGACCTACGCGCAGGCCGACGGCCGCTGGACCCCCACCCCCGACCCCCGCGACCTGGACCCCTTCGCGGTCGGTGTCGCGCCGCTAGCCCCCCGCCCCTGCGGCGAGTAGCCCGGCGAGGGTGTCGGCGGTCTGTTCGCCGGAGCGGATGGCGCCGTCGATGTAGCCGTACCAGCGGGTGGCGGTCTCCGTGCCGGTCCAGTGGATGCGGCCGGTCGGGCGGCGCAGCGCGGGGCCGAGCTGGGTCCACGCCCCGGGCGGGAACAGCGCGGAGTACCCGCCCCGGCTGAACGGCTCGCCGCTCCAGTCCTGCTCCAGGTAGTGCAGCGGTTGCCGGGCCTCCGGCCCGAACAGCCGGGCCAGGCCGTCCAGCGCGGCCGACCGGCGCTCCGCTTCGGGCCGGGCCAGATGGGTGCGCGCGGCGGGTCCCTCCACGAAGCCGACCAGCACGCCGGGCGGGCCGTCCGGCGGCGAGCTGTCCGCGACCGCCGCGATCGGCCCGGCCAGGCTCAGCGCCTGCCCGGAGAGCCCCGCCACCCGCCAGAACGGCGTCGGGTACACCGCTACCGTCTTCACCACGGTGCCCATCGGGAGGCGTTGGAGAAGGGCGTCCCGGTCGGCGGGCAGCGGCGGGTTGTAGTGGATGCGCGCGGCCAGCGTCGGCGGGACGGCCACCACCGCGTACCGGGCGTCCCAGCACCGGCCGGTCCGGCTGGTCACCCGTACGCCCTGGTCGGTTCGGCTGAGCGAGTCGACCGGTTCGGCGAGCCGCACCAGCTCGCCCAGGTCCGCGGCCACCCGCCGCGCCAGCTGGTGGGCGCCCTCGGCCAGGTAGTCCTGCTGTGCGCCGCCCTCGGTGGAGATCACCGCGCGCAGGCCGCCAGCGGCGCGGGCGTAGAACAGCGCGTGCAGCAGGGACAGCTCCTCCGGCTCGGCGGCCCACACCGCCGACGCGGCCAGCCGGAACATCCGCCGCCCGCCCGCGGTCCGGGTGACGCGGTCGATCCAGCCGGCCAGGGTCAGCCCGTCCAGCCGGTCCGCGCGCGGGGTGTTCCACGGCTCGTCCGGGTGCACGGTGGCGGCCAGCCGCTCGAACCGGTGGAGCGCGAACGCCACGTCGAGCGTGGCGGCCGGTCCCAGCCGGGGGATCATGCCCCGCCAGCGCCGCACCCGCCCGGCGGCGGTTTCCATCAGGTGGCTGCCCTGGGTGCGGGTGCGCACCACGCGCAGCCCCAGCTCCGCCGCGAGCGCGTACGCGCGGTCCTGCCCCGGGCCGAGGAACTGGCCACCCAGCTCGACCCGGCAACCGGCGGCCGGCTCGGTGGCGTGCACCCGCCCGCCGACCCGGTTCCGGGCCTCCAACAGCAGGACGGAATGGCCGTGCCGGCGCAGGCCGCGCGCGGCCATCAGGCCGGCGAGCCCGGCGCCGACGACGATGACGTCAGGGGAATTCGAAGGATCTGGCATGGCGGTCTCCCTGGTCCGGGTCCGTGCACGACGGACCCGGCCAGCGCACCCACCTACCGCCACGGCGCTGACCATTTTTGGTGTTGTGCCGGCAAGTGTAGCGGCCGGCGGGAAAAGCAAACATCTGGTGAACTCGCCCACGATGATCGGGTTGATGCCATAACTTGCACACGGTGGACGAAATCCCCTGGGGCACGATTCTGTCGATCGTCGGACTCGTGGTTCCGATCATCGCGTTCGTCTGGGAATTCGGTGTGGCCGGGCGCAAACGCCTGGGCTATCGGGTGCAGATGGATACCTCCGCCCGGGATCTGACCCAATCCGCCGAGGCGGATGCTTTCGCGAAGCTCAAGCTGGAGAACGGACGAGGACTGGACGATCCGTCGTTCGCCCTGCTGCGCATCGAGAACAGCGGCATAAGCAGCATCAGGCCCGGCGACTATGCGGTGCCCGAGGAGCACAAGGTCGGCCTGCACGTGCACTTCCCGGGTCGCCGCGTGGTCGGCATGGCGATCACCGAGTTCAGCACGGAGTCGCTGCGGGACAGCTTCGGAGCGGACTCCGGCCTCCAGCCGAGGGAGATCGTGGAGGGCGACCAGCGGCGCACGACCGGGATCATCGACCTGCCGAAGGTCACGTTGAACCGGCGGGGGCACTACAAGGTGCTGGCCCTGCTGGAGCGGGTCGACGAGGTCGACGACGAGCAGAAGAAACCCCGGGTCATCGGCGCGATCACCGGTGGCGCCGGCACCGGGGACATCATGTTGACCAAGAGCCACACCACCGGTCTGTCCAAACCGATGGCCGCCCTCATCGCCTTCCTTATGCTGGTGAGCGCCGGCCAGCTGGTCTACTCGTTGTTCCTGGAGCCGGCGAGCGCGCCGTTGGACTGCGCGCGGGGCAAGCTCGCGCTGGTCGGCTCCACCGCGTTCGTGCCGGTGCTGCAAGAGGCCGGCCGGCTCTACGCGGCCAGCTGCCCGGGTTCCGACTTCACCATCGACGCCAAGGGCAGCCTGGAGGGTCTCATCACGCTGGAGCAGCGGGGGCGGACCGCCGGCCCGGAGGGGCCGTCGGCACTGACCTTCTCCGACGGGGAGAAGCCGGACCGCTTTCCCCAGTTGTTGCCGCGCCCGGTCGCTTTCTCTCTCTTCACCCTGGTGGTGAACAAGGAAGCCGGTGTGCAGGACCTGAGTCTCGACGAAATAAGGCGACTCTTCAGCGGGCAAATTGCGAATTGGCGTGACGTTGGTGGACGGGATGTGCCGGTGCGCCTGGTCAACCGCCATTCCGATTCGGGCACCCGGCGAACTCTCGAACAGCAGGTGCTGAATGGCAAGTGGGTGCCCGGCGACAACTCGAACGACTGCCGGGAGGCGGGCGCCGGCGCACCGGCCGGGGTGGTCCGTTGTTCCCGGGCTTCCACCGAGGACGTGCTCGACGCGGTGGCCCAGGTGCCGGGAGCGGTCGGTTACAGCGAGCTCGGCATCGCCGCCGGGCGGACGGACGTGCTGCCGGTGCGCATCGACGGGCACGCGGCCACCCTGGAAGGCGCCCTGCACTCGGCCTACCCCTACTGGCAGACCGAGTACGCCTACACCTACGGCGAGCCGAAGGCCGACTCTCTGGCGGCCAGCTTCCTGCGCTATCTGACCAACCAGGTGGGCAAGGACGTGGTGCGTGCGCACGGCCACCGCCCGTGTGCCGAGCTGGGCAACCCGGTGCTCTGCCGGCCCTCCGCGTCGACGACGCCCTAGCGCGATAACGCCTACTAGGGTGTGCGCATGGCTGTGCACCCGCGCGCGGGGACTCCCGCCCAAGCCGAAGACTTGATCGATCTCGAAGCCCTGCTCGCCGCCTATCACGACATCCATCCGGACCCGGAGAACCCGGTCCAGCGGGTGGCGTTCGGCACCTCCGGCCACCGGGGTTCGTCGCTGGCCGGAACGTTCAACGACGACCACATCGCGGCCACCAGCCAGGCCATCTGCGAGTACCGCGCCGGGCAGGGCACCACCGGCCCGCTGTTCCTCGGCCGGGACCCCCACGCGCTGTCCGAGCCGGCCTGGCGCACCGCCGTCGAGGTGTTCGCGGCCAACGGCGTGCGGGTGTTGGTGGAGGGCGGGTTCACGCCCACCCCCGCCGTATCGCTGGCGATCCTGCGGCACCCCGGGTCCGACGGCGTGGTGGTCACCCCTTCGCACAACCCGCCGCCGGACGGCGGCTTCAAGTACAACCCACCCAGCGGTGGCCCCGCCGACACCGACGCCACCGGGTGGATCGCCGACCGGGCCAACGAGCTGCTCCGGGCCGGGCTGGCCGGTGTGCGGCGCACCCCGTTCGAGCGGGCGGCCACCGAGAACTACGACTTCCTCGGCGACTACGTGGCCGCGCTGCCCGCGGTGCTGGACCTGGACGCCGTGCGGGATGTGGGGATCCGCATCGGCGCCGACCCGATGGGCGGCGCATCGGTCGCCTACTGGGGAGCCATCGCGGACCGGCTGGGCCTGGACCTGACCGTGGTCAACCCGGCGACCGACCCCCGATTCGCGTTCATGACGCTGGACTGGGACGGCAAGATCCGGATGGACTGTTCTTCGCCGTACGCGATGGCCTCACTGGTGCGGCGCCGCGCCGAGTTCCAGATCTCCACCGGCAACGACGCCGACTCGGACCGGCACGGCATCGTCACCGCCGACGCCGGCCTGATGAACCCGAACCACTTCCTCGCCGTGGCCATCGACTACCTCTACCGGCACCGGGACGGCTGGTCGGCCGACGCCGGCGTGGGCAAGACGGCGGTCAGCTCGTCGATGATCGACAACGTGGCGCGGGAGCTGGGCCGGCGGCTGGTGGAGGTGCCGGTCGGGTTCAAGTGGTTCGTGCCGGGTCTGCTGAGCGGGGCGATCGGGTTCGGCGGCGAGGAGAGCGCGGGCGCGTCGTTCCTGCGCCGGGACGGCTCGGTGTGGACCACCGACAAGGACGGCATCATCCTGGCCCTGCTGGCCTCGGAGATCACCGCGGTCACCGGCCTGACCCCGTCCCAGCGCTACGCCGAGCTGACCGCGAAGTTCGGAGAGCCGGCCTATGCCCGAACCGACGTGGCCACCACCCGGGAGGCCAAGGCCCGGCTGGCCAAGCTGTCCGGCGGGGACGTGACCGCGACCGAGCTGGCCGGGGAGCCGATCACCGGGAAGCTCACCGAGGCGCCCGGCAACGGCGCCCCGCTGGGCGGGCTGAAGGTGACCACCGCCTCCGGCTGGTTCGCCGCCCGCCCGTCCGGTACCGAGGATGTATACAAGGTGTACGCGGAGAGCTTCCTCGGTCCTGACCACCTGGCCCGGATCCAGGCCGAGGCCCAGGACGTGGTGGCCGGAGCGCTGGCGTGAAGGTCGGCCTGTTGACCCGCGAGTACCCGCCCAACGTGTACGGCGGCGCCGGCGTGCACGTGGACTTCCTGGCCCGTGAGCTGCGTTCCCGGGTGGACCTGGCCGTGCACTGCTGGGGCGAGCGGCGGACCGGCCCGGACGGTGGAGTGCTGGCCACCGGGCACACCCCGGCGGCCGACCTGGCCGGGGCCAACCCGGCGCTGGCCACCCTCGGCATCGACCTGTCCATGGCGGCGGCGGTGGCCGACCGGGACGTGGTGCACAGCCACACCTGGTACGCCAACATGGCCGGTCACCTGGCCAAACTCCTCTACGACATCCCGCACGTGGTCACCACGCACTCGCTGGAGCCGCTGCGGCCGTGGAAGGAGGAGCAGCTGGGCGGCGGCTACCGGGTGTCCCGGTGGGCCGAACGCACCGCGATCGAGGCCGCCGACGCGATCATCGCGGTCAGCCACGGCATGCGCTCGGACATACTCAATGTATACCCGGCGATCGACCCGGGCCGGGTACACATCGTGCCCAACGGGATCGACTCGACGCTCTACGCGTACACCGACGCGCGGGACGCGTGGGTCAAGCACGGCCTGGACCCCGACCGGCCGACCGTGTTGTTCGTCGGCCGGGTGACCAGGCAGAAGGGCGTTCCGCACCTGGTTCGCGCGGCCGCCGCGTTCCGTCCCGAGGCGCAGCTGGTGCTCTGCGCCGGTGAGCCGGACACGCACGAGCTGGGCCTGGAGTTCCGCTCCCTGGTGGACGACCTGCGCGCCAGCCGCGACGGCGTGCACTGGATCCAGCACATGCTGCCGCGCGACGAGGTGATCCAGCTGCTGTCCGGCTCGACGGTGTTCGCCTGCCCCTCGGTCTACGAGCCGCAGGGCATCGTGAACCTGGAGGCGATGGCCTGCGAGACGGCGGTGGTGGCCAGCGACGTCGGCGGCATCCCGGACGTCGTGCGCAACGGCGTCACCGGGCTGCTGGTGCCCTACTCGGAGGCGCACCCCCGCGAGTTCGAGGCGGCGTTCGCCGAGCGGGTGAACGAGCTGCTGGACAACCCGGCGCGGGCCCGCGAGATGGGCCAGGCCGGCCGCGACCGCGTGGTCGCCGAATACGGCTGGAACGCCATAGCCGACCACACCCTAGCCGTCTACGAAGACCTCTAACCCCGATTCAGTCACCCCAGCAGGCCGATTCAGTCACTTCAGCAGGTTGGTTCAGTCACTTCGGCAGGTTGGTTCAGTCACTTCAGCGCACGGGGTCGGCCCTGGCCAGCGGTCGAGCAGCCGGGCGTCGAGGTCGGCCAGGTAGTCGCGGCCGAACGGGCCGTTCTCCAGGGTGTCGTAGAGGTGCGCGGGTAGGTCCTGCTCGACGTCGGCGGCCCGCGAGCCGGCGGCCAGCGCGATGGTGGCCACCGTGTCCACATCGCCTGTATATCCGATGCATACAGAGAGTAGATCGGTTAGCCGGCGCTTACCGCTGAGCGCGGTCAACGCCGCGCGCACACACATCACGCCGAGCGCGTCGACCTTGCCCTGCCAGGGGACGGACCAGTCCTCGGCGCCGTCCAGCCGCTCGGTGATCCAGTGCGCGACCCGCTCGGTGGGGCCGATGCGGTGGTGGCAGTAGTGCACCGCCAGCGCGGCGGCCCGCGCCGACTCGATACCGGCCGGCGTGTCGTGGGTGACCCTGGCCTGGATCTCGGCGAGTCGCAGCACCTCGTCGACGTCCGGGAGCAGGCCGATCGGTCCGGCGCGCATGGCCGCGCCGCTGCGGTCGCTGGCCGGGGCGATCGCGGCACGCAGCTCCGCACCGGTGCGGTTGGCGTCCAGCAGCGCGCGGAACCCCTTGGCGTAGCCGTCGCGCGGGTCCCGGTGGTAGGCGTCGACGAGCCGGTCGGCCAGGTTCTCCGGGGTCCACGGGTCGCCGTCCAGCAACAGCTCGGCGACCGCGAGGGTCAGCTGCGTGTCGTCGGTGTACATGCCCGGCCTGATCCCCCGGTGCCGGGGATGCTGGCGGTACCCGTGCAGCGTGTTGTGTTCCTCGACCTCCTCGCTGGCGGCGAACTCGAAACCCGCGCCGTAGGCGTCCCCGATCGCCAGTTCGACCAACATCAGTGAACCCGCACCTCCACCGCTCGCCCGTCCGGATCGCGGTGCACTCCCTCGGCCAGCCCGGTTCCCTCGGCCGGGCCGCCCGGTTCGAGCTCGAAGCCCAGCCGCAGCGCGCCGGTGGCCCGCTCCGGCGTACCCGGGTAGAGCTCGAGCACCAGGCCGTCCGCGAGGGTGGCCGCGTAGTGCTCCGGTCCGATCCCGTGCTGTTCGCGCACGAACGTGAGGCCGAGCCGGGTGTAGAACTCCCGGCACTCCGTAATGCGCTGTGTATACAGAACCAGCAGCCGAGTGCGCACCACCCGTGCACGGTACCCAGGCGGGCCCCGGAGAATGGGGGAATGAGCAAGCACCTCGGGTTCGGCGTGGACATCGGCGGGAGCGGCATCAAGGGTGCGCCCGTCGATCTGCACAAAGGCGAGTTGGCCGAGGAACGGTTCCGGGTGCCGACCCCCCAGCCGTCCACCCCGGAGGCGGTCGCCGAGGTGGTTCGCGAGGTGCTGGACCACTTCAAGTGGGACGGCGAGTTCGGCTGCACCTTCCCCGCCGTGATCCAGCACGGCATCGTGCGCACGGCCGCCAACGTGGACGACGCCTGGATCGGCGCCGACGGTCACAAGCTGCTCGAGCGGGTCACCGGACGGCGCGCGCTGTTGGTCAACGACGCCGATGCGGCCGGCGTGGCCGAGGTCCGGTTCGGCGCGGCGCACAAGCACAGGGGCGTGGTGCTGGTGTGCACGATCGGCACCGGTATCGGCTCCGCGCTGGTGGTGCACGGCAAGCTGGTGCCGAACACCGAGCTCGGCCACCTGGAGCTGGACGGGCACGACGCCGAGTCGCGCGCGGCCGACTCCGCCCGGGAGCGGGAAGAGCTCTCCTGGGAGGCCTGGGCGGAGCGGCTGACCAGGTACTTCCGCCACGTGGAGGACCTGTTCTGGCCGGACCTGATCGTGCTCGGCGGCGGGGTCAGCAAGAAGGCCGACCGCTGGTTGCCGCTGGTGCGGACGCGCACCGAGATCGTGCCCGCGAAGCTGCGCAACAGCGCCGGCATCGTCGGCGCCGCCGTGCTCGCCGCCGAGCGGGACTGACCCTCAGGGCAGTGGCTCGTCGGCCAGCGGGACGCCCTCGGCGAGCCGGCCGAGCACGGCGTCCATGGCCTCGATGTAGGAGCTGCCGGGCGGGTGGTCGGCGATCGCCTGGGCGGCCAGCCGGGCGCCGCAGATGAGCCCGGCGAACAGGCGGACGTCCAGTTCCTCCGGTGACCGGCCGAGCCGTTCGGCCAGCCCCCGGGATATCTCCACCACGCCGAACTGGGCCTGTCGCGCATTGCGCAGCTCGGGCACCGTGCGGCCCAGTTCCATGCGCAGCTCTTCCAGCTCGCGCTTCTCCGGGGTGAGCGACTCGAACGCCTCGCGCAGCGCCGCCCGCATGGCGACCAGCAGCGGCGTGCCGGACGGCTGGGCGGCGAACGCGCGTTCCATCAGCGGGTCCACGTCGTCGTAGAAGACGACCTCTTCCTTGCTCGGGAAGTACCGGAAGAACGTCGCCCTCGAGACCTCGGCGGCGGCGGCGATCTGGTCCACCGTGGTTTCCGCGTAGCCCTGCTCGCGGAACAGCCGCAGCGCGTGCCGCTGCAGGTCGGCGCGGGTGCGGGCCTTCTTCCGCTCGCGCAGTCCGGCCATGGGTAGAGGCTAGCATCTGAGACTGAGATGATATTGAGACTGGGTCTCATACGCGCGCTATGCTGGGTTCCATGAGCGGACAGGTGTTGGTGATCGGGGCCGGGCCGACCGGCCTGACGGCTGCATGCGTGTTGTCCAGCTGGGGTATACACGTGCGCGTGGTGGACGCCGCCGAGGCGCCGTTCGCCGGATCTCGGGGCAAGGGCATGCAGCCCCGAACGCTGGAGATACTCGACAACCTCGGGGTGAGCGGCCGCCTGATCGCCACCGGTCGGTCGCGGCTGCTCGCGCGGCATTACCACCCGGACGGCAGTTTCCAGCTGGTGGACCTCAACGAGGGGGCCGAGCCCGGCCCGGACAGCCCCTACGGCCGCTCGTTGATCATTCCGCAGTGGCGGACGGAGCAGGTGCTGCGCGAGCGGCTGGCTTCGCACGGCGTGGAGGTGGAGTGGGGCCGGGGCGTCACGGAGCTGGAGCAGGACCAGGCCGGCGTGGTGGCCCGGTTCGCCGACGGCACCGAGGCCCGCGCCGACTACGCGATCGGCTGTGACGGCGGGTCCAGTACGGTGCGCCGGCTGCTCGGCGTGCCCTTCCTCGGCGAGACCACGGAGAGCGTGCGGATGCTGGTCGGGGACGTGGAGCTGGAGGGGCTGGACCGCGACCACTGGCACATCTGGCTGGGCGAGAACTTCCGGGGCGTGGCGCTCTGCCCGTTGCCCGCCACGGACACCTTCCAGTTCCAGGCGCCGCTGCCGCCCGGGCAGCCGGACGAGCCGAGCCTGGCGAACTGCCAGCGGATCGTCGACGACGTGATCGGCCCCGGCCGGGTGCGGCTGCGCCGGGCGACCTGGCTGTCCAAGTGGCGGCTGAACGTCCGGATGGTGGACCGGTACCGGGTGGGCCGGGTGTTTCTGGCCGGCGACGCGGCGCACGTGCACTCGCCGGCCGGCGGGCAGGGCCTGAACACCGGTGTGCAGGATGCGGCCAACCTGGGCTGGAAGCTGGCGCACGTGCTGGCCGGCGCTCCCGAGTCACTACTGGACACGTACCAGGCCGAGCGGCTGCCGGTGGCCGCCGGCGTGCTGGGCCTGTCCAACCGGCTGATGGACAAGGTGCCCGGCGCGCGCCCCGCCGCCGACCGGACCGAGGCGTTGCAGCTCGGCGTGAGCTACCGGGGCGGGCCGCTGGCCCCGCCCGTCGACGCCGATGGCCCGAACCCGGGAGACCGCGCGCCGGACGCGCTCTGCCGGACCGCGACCGGTGAGCCGGTGCGGTTGTTCGAGCTGTTCCGGGGACCGCACTGGACGCTGCTCGACTTCGGCCATCCCGAGCACACCCTTGGTATACCGACTGCATACATCGGCCGGGACGTGATTGACCACGAAGGGCACGCGCGGCGGGCGTACGCGGCGCGGGACGGCGAGCTGGTCCTGGTCCGCCCGGACGGCTACATCGGCACCCGGTCACTCGACGCGGCGGAGATCGCCGGGTACCTCGGCGCGGCGGGCGCCGGCGTGGTCAACTCGGCGGGAACGGACAGCGACCAGCGAAGGGTGCGGGCATGATCGACGAACTGACGGCGAGCACGGTGACGATCACCGGGCACGGCGGCGACGAGATCGAGGCCTACCTGGCCCGGCCGTCCGGCGAGCAGCCGCGCGGCGGGGTGGTGGTGATCCACCACATGCCCGGCTACGACCGGGAGACCAAGGAGATCGTGCGCCGGTTCGCGGCGGAGGGGTTCGACGCCCTGTGCCCGAACCTGTACCACCGGGAGGCGCCCGGCGCCGCCCCGGACGACGCGGCGGCCACCGCGCGTGCGGCCGGTGGGGTGCCGGACGAACGGCTGGTCGGTGACGTGGCCGGCGCGGCGGACCACCTGCGCGGGCTGACCGGCGCCAACGGCAAGATCGGCGTGATCGGCTACTGCTCCGGCGGCCGGCACACCTTCCTCGCCGCCTGCTCGCTCCAGGTGGACGCGGCGGTGGACTGCTACGGCGCATTCGTGGTGGAGGACCCGCCGGAGGGCATGCCGCCCACCATGCAGCCGATCCTGCACCTGGCGCCGAACCTGAGCTGCCCGCTGCTCGGGCTGTTCGGCGCGGAGGACCGGTTCCCCTCGCCCGAGTCGGTGGCGGCACTGGACGCCGAGCTGACCCGGTTGGGCAAGCCGCACGAGTTCCACAGCTACGACGAAGCCGGCCACTCCTTCTTCTCCGTGGACCGCCCCGCCTACCGCCCGGCGGCCGCGGTGGACGGTTGGTCACACATCCTGGCCTTCTTCCGCACCAACCTGGGGGCCTGAAGCATGTGCACCTACCTGACCGAGAAGATCGCCGTGGACGGCAGCGGGAAAGGCGCGCACGGCTGGTTCGCCGGCACGGAGGCGATCGTGTACGTGGATCACCCGGTGCACGCGCAGTACACCCACACGGTGAACGTGGACGTGCTGAACCCGGCGCTCGGTCCGTCCGCGCGGGTCGCCCTGGAGCTCACCGAGGAAACCGCGCTCGCGCTGGCCGACGCCATTCACCGGGCGATCGCGTCCGCCCCGTCCGGGCTGGCTTCAAAGGATCAGCCCTAGAAGCCGCTACGCGGTCGAGCCCCGGTTCGTGTGCCAGCGGTCCACGGCGGCCTGCACGGCGGCCTCGTCCTCGTCGGACTGGGCGCCGGAGGCGCCGGCCGCGCCCACGATGACTCCGCCCTCGGTCACCAGAATCCCGCCGGCGCGCGGGACGAAGTCGCCGCTGTTCAGGTGCTGCAGGCCGGCGATGATCCCCGGCGGAAGCTTGTCGGTGAGCCCGGACGGCTTCAGCGCGCGCAGCGCGGTGCGGGCCTTGGCCACGGCCATCCGGCTGGTCAGCGGCATGCCGCCGTCCGCGCGGCGGAGCGCGATCACCTCGCCGGCGACGTCGATCACGGCCACCGCCAGGGGTGCGAAACCGCGCTCGGCGCCGACGTCCAGTGCGGTCCGTACCAACTGGTCGGCGTCGGCGAGGGTCAGTCCGGGGAGGCGGGGAGTGTCGGTCACGCGACCGACGCTACGGGAGCGTTATCAGCCGAGCGCGCCGGCCATTGTCTGCGTGTCGGCGAGCAGGTGCAGCAGGCCGGGGGCACCCTCGTGGTGGAACCACTCGGTGCGGTAGCCGGCGGCGAACGCGTCGGCCGGCAGCCGGCCGGGGTCGACCTGGCTGGCGTGCGCCATGATCGCGTCCCGCTTGCTGGCCAGCTCGCCGGCATCGCCGGTGACCGCCAGGGTGATCTCCTCGCCGGCCCGCCCGAAGCTGACCCCGGCCGATGCCGCCGCCGCGTGGACCAGGTGTTCGCCGGGCAGCCGGTCCCGGTCCACGGTGATCCGGTAGCCGACCGCGCCGGTCAGCTCGGCGGCGCCCGCGCCGATGCTGTGGGTGGCCCGGTGGTCCGGGTGCCCGTATACACCCTGTATATCGTCGTAGATCAGCGTGCCGGCGCCCTCTTCCTGGGCCAGCTCGGCGACCTGGCGGGCCAGCCGGTCGTGGTCGGCGGCGGCCAGCGCGAGCGGGTGGTTGTGGCTGGCCCAGCCGGGCAGCCCGGAGTCCCGCCGGCCGAGCAGCACCAGTCGCTCGACGCCCAGCGTGGCGGCGGCCAGCTCCAGCTCGGCGATCCGCCGCGCGGCCACCGTCTCGCCGTCGTCCAGGGGTAGGCGGGAGGAACCCAGCTCGCCGGCGGTGGCCAGCACCAGCACCACCCGGGCGCCCGCGTCGGCCAGCCGGCGCAGCGTGATGCCGGTGAAGATTGCTTCGTCGTCGGGGTGCGCGTGCAGGGCCAGAACGGTCTGACCGCGAAGATCCGCGAGGTTGTGCATTTTTGAGGTGATCCGATGCGCCGAGGCCGCGCCGACGCGGCCGAACTGTCAGGGGGAGGTCAGATGCAGCGACAGCTGCGACAGCACCCCAGACAGCGACAGCTCAGCGTGCGGCTGTCGGCAACGTTGATCACGTCGACCATTATGCCAGGCGCTGGTGGCGGTCGGACAATAGGGCTGACCCTACGGCTGACGCCATCACCTCGCCGAGCAGCACCGGCACCGCGTTGCCCAGCTGGCGCATCTGCTCACCGCGCGGCCCGGCCAGCCACCAGTGGTCGGGGAAGGTCATGATCCGGGCCACCTCGCGCACGGTCAGGTAGCGGATCGAACCGTCGTCGCGGCGCAGCACCGACTCGCCGCCGGGCACCCCGTGCACGCCCGCCTTGACCGTCTTGGCCGGCCGGTCCAGCTCGTTCGGCGTGTGACCCCGGTAGACCCGCGCGCCCGGCCAGCCGAAGTGGTGCAGCCAGTCCGGGTGCTCGATCCGGTCGCCCACGGGTTCGGGCAGGTCGGCGGTGGCGTCGCGCAGGGTCCGCCACGGGGTGCGCGGGCCGCCCCGCTCGGCCGGCTGTGCCGGAGCAGCCGACTCGGAGTGCGCCGGATCGGCCGGCACGAGCCGTCCGGGACCGGCCGACACGAGTCCTCCGGGACCAGCCGGCACGAGCCGTCCGGGACCGGCCGACACGAGTCCTCCGGGACCAGCCGACACGAGCCTTCCCGGATCCGCGAGTCGGCGTTCCCGGCACACCGGGTCGACGCTCCCGGCACCTTGAGCCGACAGACCCGACCCACCGGGTCGGCGGAGGTGGTGGCGGGTCCAGTACGTGCCGTCGGTTTGGGTGGCCAGGAGGGCGGACTCGGAGTGGGTGGGTCCCGGGGGTGCCCAGGTGGTTAGGGCCAGGTCGCGGCGGAACGCGATGACGAAGACGCGGTGGCGGATTTGGGGGACGCCGTAGTCGGCGGCGTTCACCGGAAGGCAGAAGACGTCGTAGCGCTCGGTGTCGTCGCCGTTCGCCCGGGCCAGGGCCTTGGTCAGCCGTTGGTCGTGGTCGCGCCAGTCCTCGCCGTCCACCCGTCGCTCGAACGGCAGCGCCAGCTCCCGCAGGATGTACTCGTAGTACGGCCGGAAGGACGGCCGCAGCAGGCCGCGCACGTTCTCCGCGATCACCGCGCGCGGCCGGGTCTGCCGCACGCAGCGGAACAGCTCCGGCCACAGGTTGCGTGGGTCGTCGTAGCCCCGGTGCGCGCCGCCGAGGCTCCACGGCTGGCAGGGCACCCCGCCGGCGACCACGTCGACCTTGCCGGCCAGCGGCGCGAAGTCCAGCTCGCGCACGTCGCCGGGCACCAGCGGCCAGTCCCCGGCGTTTCCGCGCAGCGTTTCGCAGGCCCGCCGCTCCAGCTCGTTCACCAGCAGGTGCCGGAACCCGGTCCGGTGCATCGCGTACGCCAGCCCGCCGCCGCCGCTGAACAGCTCCACGCTGGTCAACCCGGGCTCCGCCACAGCTAGGGACCATACCCAGCGCGCCCATCGCCCCGGGCCGGTGCCCGGCGGCGGCCGTGCGCGAGAGTGCGCGATGCCGTGCCTCAGAGCGCGCGACCGCGTACCCAGATCCCCGACCCGCCGTACCCGGGTTCCCGATTCGACGTACCCGGATCACGGACTCGCCGTACCCAGATTCCCGACTCGCCGTACCCGGATCCCCGACTCACCGTGCACAAATCCCGACTCGCCGGGTGGGAAGGCCTGACTCACCGGGCGGGGCGGCCCGACTTGCCGGCTGGGAAGGCCTGACACACCGGGCTGAGAGGCGCGTTGACCGGGGTCGGGGGCCGCACCATGATGGGCCGACGCGACGGGTGTGGGAGGTATGGCCAATGGCGGTCGTCGAGACGGTGCGCGGGCCGGTGGAGCTGGACGCGCTGGGGACCACGCTGATGCACGAGCACGTTTTCGTGCTCACCCCGGACGTGATGCAGAACTACGGGCACGAGTGGTGGGACGAGGAAGAGCGCGTCCAGGACGCCATCCAGAAACTGCGCGCGCTCAAGGACGCCGGCGTGGACACCATCGTCGACCCGACCGTGGTCGGCCTCGGCCGGTACATCCCCCGCGTGCAGCGGGTGAACGCCGAGGCGAACATCAACATCGTCGCCGCCACCGGGCTGTACACCTTCGATCACCTGCCGCACTACTTCCACTACCGCGGCCCCGAGACGTTGCTCGGTGGCCCGGAGCTGCTGACCGAGATGTTTGTCGCGGACATCGAGCAGGGCATCGCCGGCACCGACGTGAAGGCCGCGTTCCTGAAGTGCGTGGTCGAGGAAGCCGGCCTCACGCCGGACCAGACGCGGGTGCAGGCGGCGATCTGTGACACGCACAAGCAGACCGGCGTGCCGATCACCGTGCACACCAACGCGGCGCTGCAGACCGGCCGACTGGCCATGGAGTTCTACGCCGACCACGGGGTGGACCTGACCAAGGTGGTCATCGGGCACGCCGGCGACTCGGACGACCTCGACTACCTCAAGTGGATCATGGATCAGGGTGCCACCATCGGGTGTGACCGGTTCGGGCTGGACATGTTCCTGCCCACCGAGCGCCGGGTCGCGGCCATCGCCAAGCTGTGCGCCCAGGGTTACGCCGACCGGATCGTGCTGGCCCACGACGCCGCCTGCTACATGGACTTCTTCTCCGGCGAGACCAGCCAGGCGATGCTGCGGGGCGCCGCACCGAACTGGCACTACCTGCACATCAGCCAGGACGTGCTGCCCGCGCTGCGCGAGCAGGGCGTCAGCGAGGAACAGATCACCACCATGCTGGTGGAGAACCCGCGCCGCTACTTCAGCGCCAAGTGAGCGTCGAGCCGCTACCGCGCGGGGACGCGCCGTTCGACACCAGCGGAATCCACCGTGACGCGACCGGTGTCGCGCACTACGCCGACCTGCCCCGTTCGCTGGTCGACATGTTCGCCACCAGCGTGCGGCGGGACCCGGATGCGGAGGCCCTGGTCGAGCTGGGCGAACCGACGGTCCGGCTGAGCTACGGGCAGCTGTGGGACCGGGCGGCCCGGGTGGCCGGCGGGCTGGCCGACGAGGGCGTGCGGCCCGGTGACCGGGTGGCCATCCTGCTGCCGGCCGGGGCGGACTGGGCGGTCGGGTTCCTGGGCATCCAGCTGGCCGGGGCGGTTGCGGTGCCGGTGAACACCCGGTTCGCCGCCTCGGAGGTCGAGTACGTGCTGTCCGACTCCGGCGCGGCGGTGGTGCTGCGCCCGGACCAGCCGCTGCCCGCCGGCCCGCCGACCGCCCACGACGACCGCTCGCTCGGCGACCTGGCCGCGATCTTCTACACCAGCGGTACCACCGGGTTCCCCAAGGGTGCGATGACCACCCAGGAGAACTTCCTGTCCAACATCGAGACCGCCATCCGGGTCACCGGCACCGACCGGGCCACCGGACACGAGCAGCGCGGGCTCATCTCGGTGCCGATGTTCCACGTGACCGGGTGCAACAGCCAGCTGCTGGTGTACCTGGCGCTGGGCGGGACCACGGTGGTGCTGCCGACGTTCAACGTGCGGGCGTTCCTGCGCGCCATCGTGGACGAGCGGATCAACCAGCTGACCACGGTGCCGGCGATCTACGCCCTGGCCATCGCACAGCCGGAGTTCGCCGCGCTCGACGTCGGCGCGGTGACCAAGGTTTCCTACGGCGGGGCGCCGATCGCGCCCGCTCTTGTGCGGCGACTCGGCGAAGCCTTTCCCAACGCCCGGCTGGGCAACGGCTTCGGCCTCACCGAGACCGCCTCGATCTCCACCTTCCTGCCGCACGAGTGGGCCGCCGAACACGCCGACTCGGTGGGCTTCGCCGCGCCGGTGGTGGATCTCGCGGTGGATGCGCCCGACCCGGCCGGGGTAGGCGAGCTGCTGATCCGGGGACCGAACGTGGTGGCCGGCTACTGGAACAAGCCGGACGCCACCGCCGTCGCCTTCCGGGACGGCTGGCTGCACACCGGCGACCTGGCCCGGGTGGATACGAAAGGGCTGGTCTACGTGGTCGACCGGGCCAAGGACATGATCAACCGGGGCGGCGAGAACGTCTACTCGGTCGAGGTGGAGAACGCGCTGGCCGGCGCGCCCGGGCTGGCCGAGGCGGCGGTGGTCGGGGTGCCGGATGAGGTGATGGGCGAGAAGGTCGGCGCGGTGCTGGTTCCCGTGCCCGGCGCTTCCCTGGATCCGGTCGAGGTAGTCGGGTACCTGGAGGGCCGGCTGGCCGACTTCAAGATTCCGCAGTACGTGGCGGTGCGGGACACCCCGCTGCCTCGCAACCCCGGCGGCAAGATCCTCAAGCGCGAGTTGCGCGAAAGCACCGACTGGGGTCCCCAGCTGCGCCGACGTTTCACGTGAAACACTTGTTCGAATGACTAGTTGGGTGCGGCCTCGATCAGGGAGAACGCGGACGGCGGGGGCAGCGAGGTCAAGCCGGTGACGGTGAAGCCGGCGCGGGCGCAGAGGCTCTCGAAGTCGGCCCGGGTGCGCTCCCGCCCGCCCACGTTGACCAGCATGTTCAGGTCGGACAGGTAGATCGTCGGGGGCAGGTCGCCGTCCACCACCTCGGGCAGCACCGGCTCGACGATGAACAGCCGGCCGCGTGCCGGGATCACCTGCCGGATGTGCCAGAGGATGGTGGCGCACCGGTCGTCGTCCCAGTCGTGGATGACGCTCTTCAGCAGGTAGAGGTCGGCGCCATCCGGGGCGGAGGCGAAGAAGTCACCGGTCACCGTGGCGCACCGGTCCGCCACTCCGGCCGCGGTGAGGGTCTGATCCGCCTGGGCCAGCCCCTCGGCGGTGTCGAACAGGATGCCGCGCACGCGTTTATGGGCCGCCAGCACCGAGGCGAGCAGCGTGCCGTCACCGCCGCCGATGTCGGCCACCGTGCTGAACCGGGCGAAGTCGTACGCCGTCGGCAGCTGCTGCGCGGTGAGTCGGGTGCCCTGCCGCATCGAGGCGTTGAACAGCCCGGACAGCTCCGGGTTCGCCTTGAGGTGGTCGAAGAAGCTCAGCCCGAAGACCCGGTCGAAGGTGGTCTCCCCGGTGAGCACGGCGGTGTCCAGCTCGCGCCAGGCGGCCAGCATTGCCGGGTCGCAGAACATCCGGACGAACGCGTGCACCGAGTCCGGCCGGTCGGTGCGCAGCAGGTGGCCGGCGTCGGTCAGGCGGAAATGGTCGGGCTTGGATTCGGTGACCACCTCGAGCGAGGCGAGCGCTCGCAGCAGCCGGGTGAGCGCGCCCGGATCGGCGCCGACCCGCCCGGCCAGTTCGGCACCGGTCCGTTCCTCGTCGCCGATCAGGTCGGCCAGCCCGAGGTTGGCGGTGGTGGCCACCACCTGCCCCGCCATGTGTCCGAAGACCAGGTCGACCAGCTTCTTCCGTTCCGCGATGCCCGTCACAGAACTTAGGCTACCCTAAGTTTGAGTCGTTCAGGTGGGCGTCCAGGTTGCCGATCACCGTCTCGTGGATCCGGCGCAGCCCGCCCGGCGCGAAGGTGCGCTCGAAGAAGCCGCCGACGCCGGTGGCGCCCTTCCACTTGGTGATCACCACGACGTTCGACTCGTTCTCGTCGTCGCGCGGATAGACCACCCAGCGGGTGACCATGCTGGAGTTCTGGTCGGATTCGATCAGGGCCGGGATGTCCGCGCTGGTGTCCTCGCTCACCTCGACCAACTGGTCCCGCACGCGTTTCGAGGTGGCCGCCAGCTTCCAGTGCACCTTGGTGCCCGGTCCCTGGCCGCCCTCGCGCACTTCGTACTCGCTGTAGTTCTCGGTCAGGATGGCCGGCCGGATCCCGGCGTAGTCGGCGAGCGCCGCGCGCACCCGCTCGGGTGTACCGCGCACCGTGCGGGACGCGGTCACGATCACGTCAGTCATGCCGCCATCCTGCCGCCCCGGCCAGCAGCCGGCGCACCGCCCACCGGAAGTCGTCCTCGCCGGGGTTTTCCGCGGTCTCGGCGGCGCCGGTGCCATGGCCGAACGGGTGCTTGTTCAGCAGGTGGCCCATCAGCAGTGGCCACAGCGCGCGGTAGGTCCGGCGGGCGTCCGGATCGTCGAGGCCGAGCGCGCGTAGCTGGTCCAGGCAGTGCCGGGTGATCGGCAGCGCCGCATCCGACCGGTAACCGCCGCCGCTGATCACCGGTGCGCCCCAGGGGTGCTCGGTGAGGTAGCGGTGCATGGCCAGCCACTGGTCGGTGACCGTGTGCAGCGGGTCCTCTCCCGGCGGAAGCAGGGGGTAGCCGCCGGCCAGGTCGTCGGCGAGCAGGGCGAGCAGCTCCGCGCGGTCCCTGATGTGCCGGTACAGCGAGGCCTGGCCGGTGTCCAGCTCGCCGGCCACCCGGCGCAGGGTCAGCTCGGCCAGCCCGTCGGCGTCCGCGATCCGGCGGGCCACCGCCACGATCGCGTCTCGGCTCAACCCGCGCCGGGAAGAGTGTCCGGTCCGGCGCTCACTCATCCGAGGTCGCTGGCTCTCGGCGGGCCGAGGGGGCTGGCGCTCGCCGACCCGAGGGGGCTGGACCCCGGCGGGCCGAGGGGGTTGGCGCTCGCCGACCCGAGGGGTTTGGGGTGGCCGGTTCTCGGCGGGCAGCGGGGCTTCTGGGTGGCCGGCGCCGGGGCACGGCTCCGGTCCGTCGATGTGGCCCGGTTCGTCTGCCGGGTTCCGGTGGTTGCGGCGCTGGGCGCGGCGTGGCTGTGGGTGTTCCCGGCTCCGGCGCGGTGTCACGGCTCGCATTTTCCTTGCGAACGGCGTTCGCGACTATTTAGGGTCAGCTAAGTAACTTGCGAACGGCGTTCGCGCGTGGGCAATCGGAGGGGCGAGAGATGACGTTGACCGAGCAGACGCCGGGTGAGCACCGAACGAAGCCGGTGTTCCTCGCGCTGGCGTTCGTGGTGCTGGCGTACGGCCTGCTGCAGACCATGATGGTGCCGACAGTGGCGCTGCTCGCGCGGAATCTGAACACCGGGCTGGCCGCCGCGTCCTGGGCGGTGCTCACTGCGCCGCTGCTCACCAGCGTGCTGGTTACTCCGCTGGTCGGCCTGCTCGCCGACCGGCTGGGCGCGCGCCGGGTGTTGACGGCCAGCCTGCTGGTCTACCTGGTCGGCATGGTGGGGTCCGGGCTGGCGCCGGGCATCGAGGTGCTGATCGGGTTCCGCGCGGTTCAGGGCATCGGCCTGGCCCTGGTGCCGCTCTCCTTCGTGCTGGCCGGCACCGCCCTGCCGCGGAACCGCGTGCCGGCCGGGTTGGCGTTGTGTTCCGGCCTGCTCACCGGGTCGGCCGGTGCCGGCCTGCTGCTCGGCGGGCTGCTCGCCGACCTGTTCTCCTGGCGCTGGATCTTCGTGCTGGGCGGGCTGGTCACGCTGGCCGCGCTCGGGCTGAGCCGCTGGGCGTTGCCGCTGGACCCTCGGCCCTCGACGCCGGCGCGGCCGCGGCCGACTCCGGTGCGGCAAAGATCGGCGCAGAGCGACGGGGCGTTGCATATTTCCACGCAGAGCAAAAGGGCGTTGCGTATTTCCACGCAGAGCCAGGGCGTGCCTCGGCGGACGAATCGGGTGCTGCTGATCTCCCACGGTGGGGCGCTGTTGCTCGGCGTGCACCAGTTCCTCTGCTACCAACTGGTCCCCGGGCTGTCCCAGCTCGGACCGGAGCACGGCGGCTTCGGCACCACGGTGACCGGGGCCGCACTGATCCTGCTGCCCGGCACGCTGATCACCATGCCGGCCAGTTGGGCGGCCGAACCGGTGGCCCGGCGCCTCGGCCTGGCCGCGCCGCTGGTGCTGGGCTTGGTCACCGCCGCACTGGCCACCGCCTCGCTCGCCGCCTGGCACGCGGAGATCTGGCAGGTGGTGGCCGGTTACCTGGTGTGCAGTGTCGGTTACGGGCTGGCCATGGCCGCCCTGCCGCGCATGGTCATCCGGGCCAGCACCGCGACCGGCAGCGGCGGCGCGAACGGCGCCAACACCGTCGCGCGCGTCCTCGGCGGCGCACTGGGCAGCCAGCTGGCCGTGCTCACCATGACCGCCGAGAGCTTCGCCCTCGGCTTCCTCCTGGCCACGGCCGCCGCTGCCGCGGGCGTACTCGTCGCCTCCCTCGCGGCCGGCCGCGGCTAGGCCTCTCGAACATCGAGTGGTTGCGGCGGCGCGCGGCGTTCAGGAGCGACCCGGTCTCAGAGCAGGCGCCAGGCCTCCTCCAGTGCGCCTCGCAGGATGGCGGTGATCTCGTCGAACTCCCGCTGGCCGCAGATGAGGGGAGGGGACACCTGGATCACCGGTTCGGCGCGGTCGTCGGTGCGGCAGTACAGCCCGCCCCCGAACAGCGCCCGGGACAGGTGTCCCCGCAGCACCCGCTCCGACTCGGCGGGGGTGAACGTCTCCTTGGTGGCCTTGTCCTTCACCAGTTCCACCGCGTAGAAGTAGCCGGCGCCGCGCACCTCGCCCACGATGGGCAGGTCGAGCAGTGTGTCGAGGGTGGACCGGAACGCCGCTTCGTGCGAGCGCACGTGGGCGTAGAGGCCCTCGCGTTCGATCAGGTCCAGGTTGGCCAGCGCGACCGCGCAGGACACCGGGTGCCCGCCGTAGGTGGAGCCGTGCATGAAGGTGTTGCTGCCCCGGGTGAACGGCTCCATCAGTCGCTCGCTGGCCAGCACCGCACCCAGCGGGGCGTAACCCGAGGTCAGGCCCTTCGCGGTGGTGATCATGTCTGGCTGGTAGCCGTACCGGCGGGCGCCGAAGTCGTAGCCCAGCCGGCCGAACGCACAGATCACCTCGTCGGAGACCAGCAGCACGTCGTGCCGGTCGCAGATCTCCCGCACCCGCTCGAAGTAGCCGGGCGGCGGCGGGAAGCAGCCGCCGGTGTTCTGCACCGGTTCCAGGAAGACCGCCGCCACCGTGTCCGCGCCCTCGAACTCGATCGCCTGCTCGATCTGGTCGGCGGCCCACCGGCCGTACGCCGCGTAGTCGTCGGCGAACACCGGCGCGCGGTAGAAGTTGGTGTTCGGCACCCGCAGTGAGCTGGGCACCAGCGGCTCGAAGTCGGCCTTGGCGGCCGGGATGCCGGTGATCGACAGCGCGCCCTGCGAGGTGCCGTGGTAGGCCATCGCCCGGCTGATCACCTTGTGCTTGGTGGGCTTGCCGGTGAGCTTGAAGTACTGCTTGGCCAGCTTCCACGCGGTCTCCACCGACTCTCCGCCGCTGACCGTGAAGAACACCCGGTTCAGGTCACCCGGGGCGTCGTTGGCCAGCCGCTCGGCCAGCTCGATGGCCGGTGGCGTGGCGTGCGACCAGAGCGGGAAGTAGGACAGCTGGCGGATCTGCCGCGCGGCCGCCTCGGCCAGCTCCTCCCTGCCGTGCCCGACCTGCACGGTGAACAGCCCGGACAGTCCGTCCAGGTACCGCTTGCCGTCGGCGTCCCAGACGTACGCGCCCTCGCCGCGGGCGATGACCGGCACCGGGTCCTCGGCGAACCCGGAGTGCCGGGTGAAGTGCATCCACAGGTGCTCGTGCGCCGCGCGGGCCAGTCCGGCGGAGGAGGTCGAGGCGGCTAGATCGGACAGAGTCATGGCTACCGTTATGACACAGCGCCGCCCAACCAGGCAAGCGGATCAGTTGCGGAACAAGATTTTTCAAACTAATTTAGCGATTGTGCGGCACGAAAACTACGGAATCCGTTGCGCTTCCGGCTTGCTCCACTGGTAGGTCTGTTTCCGCAGCTTGAGGTAGATCAACGTCTCCACGCGGCTCACCCCGGGCACCGCGCGGACCCGGTTGGAGACCAGGTCCAGCAGCGCCTCGTCGTCCGCGCAGACCACCTCGCAGAGCAGGTCGTACCGGCCCGCGCAGAGCACCACGTAGGCGATCTCGTCCAGCTCGGCCAGCGCGTCCGCGACCGGTTCCAGCGGGCCGTCCACGTTGATAACCATCATGGCCTGCCGAAACAGCCCCACCTGCAGTGGATCGGACACCGCGACGATCTGGATCACGCCGGAGTCGGCCAGCCGCTGTACCCGCTGGCGCACCGCCGCCTCGGAGAGGCCGACCGCCTTGCCGATGGTCGCGTAGGCCCGCCGGCCGTCCTCCTGCAGCTGGGTGATGATCCCCTTGTTGATCTCGTCCAGGAGCGGTGGTTTCACGTTCGGTTCGGGGGCGTTCATGGCGGCGATCCTGCCACGAAAGCGATCGTCTTCAAGTCATTGACGACGGATTTCGTTGATTTTCCATCGTTGACAGTGCGGATTCGGTGTTGTTCCATCCCCGGCAGTCGCTGTCGCCCAATGGAGGGACGCACCGCCATGCCGGAAGCCGAAACCCGGGCGGATGCGCCCGCTCCCGTACCGCCCAGCACCCGGCCGCTGTCCCGCTCCATCGGCGTCGGCGGCGGCACCCTGCTCACGCTGAGCTGCGTGACGCCGGCCTCGTCGCTGTTCGTCATCGTCCCGCCGTTGCTGGGCACGCTGGGCAACGGCACCGCGCTGGCCATCGCGCTGGCCGTGGTGCTGTGCATCGGCTGCACGTTCTGCTACTCGGAGCTCGGCACGCTGGTGCCCAGCTCGGGCGGCGAGTACGCGATGGTCAGCACGGTGCTGAACCGGTTCGCCGGCTGGATGACGCTGGCCATCTCCATGATCGTGGTGCTGGTGGTGCCGCCGATCATCGCCATCGGCGTGGCCGAGTACCTGCGCCCGGTTCTGGACGTCGACCCTTCGGTCGCCGGTGCCGTGGTGATGCTGGCGTCCACGCTGATGGGCCTGCTCAACCTGCGGGCCAACGCGTGGATCACCGGGACCTTCCTGCTGATCGAGATCGGCGCCATCGCGGTGGTCTGCTGGTTGGGCTTCGGGCACGCGGTGCGGCCGCCGAGCGTGTTGCTCCCTGGTGCACTGGGTGGCGACTATTCGCTGGTCACCGTGGTCGCCGGGCTGGCCGTAGCGCTGTTCGTGACCCAGGGCTTCAGCACCAGCGTCTACCTGGCGGAGGAGATGCGCGAGCCGCGCCGGACCGTCGTCCGCACCATGCTCTGGACGCTCGGCATCAGCTCGCTGGCCCTGCTCGCGCCGGTGGTAGCGATCACCCTCGGCGCGCCCGACGACGCCGCGCTGGCCCAGGGCGACCTCACCGGCATGGTGGTCGGCTGGAGCTCGCCGGCGGTCGGCGTGGCGATCAGCCTGTGCATCGCGCTGGCCATCATCAACGCGGCGATCGTGATGGTGATCCAGAACTCCCGGGTGGTGTACGCCTCGGCCCGCGATGCCACCTGGCCGGATCCGGTGAACCGGGCGCTGGGCCAGGTCAGCCGCCGGTTCGGCTCGCCGTGGGCGGCCACCATGGTGGTCGGGTTGAGCGAGACGGTGCTGTGCTTCGTGCCGGTGGAGACGCTCACCGGCGTGACCGGGGTGGCGGTCGTCGCGCTGTACCTGATGGTCGCGGTGGCCTGCCTGCGCAGCCGATCCTCCGCCTCGGACACCCGCCCGGACGTGTGGCGGATGCCCTGGTGGCCGGCCGTCCCGCTGGTGGTGATCGCCGCGCTGGCCTACGTGCTGGTCGAGCAGAGCGCGCTGGACCTGGGCATCACCGCCGCCGTGCTGCTCGCCGCCGCGCTGTACTGGTGGGGCTACCTGCGCCGGCACCCGGACCGATGGTCGGTCACCGTCCCGACCGACTAGCAGGAGGTCGGCGCCCTGTTTCGGGCGGTGAGCGCGGTGTGGGCACCTCTTCGGTGGTCCCGGAATTCACTTGCCGGTTCCGGCATAAAAACGGCGTCCTCTATGCCGGAAGCGGCAAGTACTTTCCCGACGGCTGGCATTGGGAAGCGGCTGAAGAATGCTTTCCGAAGATCGAACAGCTCTCAGCCAAACCCTCGCCATGTCGATGTCGCGGTTAATTGTGGCTATCGGGGGTATAGCCTCCGCCATAGCTGAACCGCGTGACCCATCTCGTGGACGGCCACGTTCCGCTTCTGGTCGGTGGTACTGGATCTCCCCACCGACGGTGTATCCGCCCTTCTCGACGGCGTCGAAGTTTGCCGTCGTCCCCGTTGTCCACCGTGGTCGTGGACACGCAGTTCGACCCGGCCGGGCAGGCGTCGACAAGGTGAACTTTTATGCAAGGACTCTTGTTCCACCTTTCCGCCATTCCGGGGTTATCCCGGAGACATCGAAGTACACATTCACATTGCCCGGACCGGTGCGTTTCCAGGGCACTTGTTCATCATCGGGGTCCTGGTCCAGGAGTTTGGTCATGCCGGCCGGTTTGACGCACTCCGATGCCGGAGGTGCATCGTTCGGGACGATGATTGCCACCGTCAGAATGGCGAGGCCGTATGGAATGCGCACAGCTTTCCCTCGAGGTTATCGGCTAGCCCAGGGCGCGGCCGGCCGGGCGGGTGATGCCGACCAGGTTGGCCCGCTTGATCGGGCCGACCTTGACCACCTCGCCGCGCTGCGGGGCGTCGATCATGCGCGTGGCGCTGACGGCGACGCCGACGTGCGTGACGGACTTCGGGCCGCCGCCGAAGAAGACCAGGTCGCCGGCCCGGATGGGCTCCTCCTCGGGTATCCGGGGGCCGGCCTCGAACTGCGCCTGTGCGGTGCGGGGCAGCCGCACCCCGGCGGACGCGTACGCCTTCATCACCAGGCCGGAACAGTCGAACCCGCCGTCGTCCGGGCCGTTGCCGCCCCACACGTACGGGGTGCCGAGCTGCTCGTGGGCGAACGCCAGCGCCACGTCCGCCGCCGGCCTGGCGGCCGTGCCGCGCAGGCAGACCACCTCCTCCGGGTTGCCGGTGAGGATCGCGGCGCGCAGGTCGGCCGGGTTGCTGACCTCCCGCGTGCACGCCCCGGTGGCCTCCTCGACCGGGGTCAGCGCCGGATCCGGCGCCGCCGCGTCGGGCGCCGCCGCCTCGGGTGCCGTCCCGTCCGGTGCCGCGGCGTCGGGTGGTCGGGCTTCCGGCCCGGGGTCGTCCGGTGCCTGCGCGTCGGGTGCCGCCAGGCCGGGTGCCGTCCCGTCCGGTCCGAGGGCGCCCGGTGCCGCGGCGTCGGCGCCGTGCGGGGCGGCCTCCCGTGCGGCGGCGGGTCGGTGCGCCGGGGTGCCGCTCTCCCAGGCTTCCGCGCCGGACGGCTCGACCGGCCCGGAGCCGGGTCTCGGAACCGGCCCGGGTGCGGCGTGCACGGAGGGTTCCGACGGGGCGAGAACACCGGTGCTGACCAGCACACATACCGTCACTGCGGTGCATATCGCGCCGCCGGCGGCGATCTTGCCGGCCGGGCCTTCCCGCCGGGGCCGGTACTCGGCGTACCCCGCGACGCCCCGCTGACCGGCCCTGCCCATGGCGCCATGCCACCCCGTGGCCGCCGGGCGCCGGGCCGGATCCGGCGTGATCGTGTGCTATCGCGAACCGATCACGCGCCGCTGGCGGCCAGCCGTTCGGCGGCCTGGCGAGCCACCCGGTCGAACAGCGCGGTGGTCCCGGCGGGGTCCTGGCCGTGCACCGACGCCGCCACCGAGGAGACCACCGATCCCCGGGCGAAGTAGCCGATGCAGACGTAGCCGGCCGCCTCCGCCAACGAGGTCGGCGGCGGCTGTTTCTGCTGGCACATTGCCCACTGCGCGTCCACCCCGGGGACCGTCGGGAGCACCGGCTCGGTGGCGATCACGTACCGGTTGCCGCCGGACAGCCAGGGGTTGCACTGGGCGCGGGTGGTGTCCCGGACGGCGTCGATGACCTTGGCACCGGTGTCGCCCTGGTAGCTCAGCACGTGGTGGATGATCTCCCCGTGCGGCGGGCTGGCCCGGTCCAGCCACTGGACGCCGTAGGCGTTGGCGATGCGTGAGTCGGCGCCGATGCGCAGGCCGTTGCAGTTGGTCAGCGTGTAGCCCTCGGCGGAGAACTCGCCGGGGCTCTCCAGCGGCAGGTCCACGGCCTGGTCGGTCAGTGCGGCGGCCAGCACGGTGGCCTTCGCGGTGGGCCTCGGCGCCGGTGCGGGTACCGGCGGTGCGGACTGGGCCGGGGGGAGCGCCGTGCCGGGCGGCGGGGGTGCCGCGTCCCGCCGGCCCAGCCAGATCACCACGGCCAGCAGGAGCAGGGCGATCACGGACAGCGCGACCAGCGCCACGGTGGACCAGGACGGCCGCCGCCGCCCCGCCCGGGCCTCGGACGCCGACCAGTGCGCCAGCCGTTGGGCGAACTGCGCGGCGGTCGGCCGCTTCTCGGGTTTCCGGGCCAGGCAGGGGCGCAGCTCGGTGCGCAGTCGGTCGGGCAGGCCGGACAGGTCGGGATCGCCGTCGCTGACCCGCCGCAGCATCGCCACCGGGCTCGGGGCGTAGCCGAACGGCCCCTCCCCGGTAGCCGCGAAGGTCAGCACCGAGGCCAGCGAGAACACGTCCGAGGGCGGCCCGCTGTCCTCGCCCCTGGCCTGCTCGGGCGACATGTACGCCGGGGTGCCGATGGACAGCCCGGTGTGCGTGATGCGGGTGGTGTCGGCGGCCCGGGCGATGCCGAAGTCGAGCAGCCGGGGGCCGTCGTCGGCCAGCAACACGTTGGACGGCTTCACGTCGCGGTGGATCAGCCCGGTGGCGTGCAGCGCGGCCAGCGCCTCGGCCAGCCGCTGGCCCAGCGCGCCCACCGACACCTCGGGCAGGGGGCCGGCGCGGACCGCCTGCTCCAGCGAGGGGCCGGCCACGTAGTCGGTGGCCATCCACGGCCGGGGGGCGTTCGGGTCCGCGTCGAGCAGCACGACGGTCCACGGCGCGCGCACCCGGGCCGCGATGTCGACCTCCCTGGCGAACCTCTGGCGGAACTCCGGGTTGGCCAGGAGGGAGTCGTGGACGACCTTCACCGCCGCCAGCCGGCCCCGCCCGTCGCGGCCGAGGAAGACCTGCCCCATGCCGCCGGTTCCCAGGCGTCCCAGCAACCGGTAGGGACCGACGTTCGCCGGGTCACCGGTCTGCAGCGGGTCCACGCGGAGACATTCTGCGTCATCGCCCGCCGGCCGTCCGTCTGGACAGAAAATGTGATCTCAGACACACATGGTCGTGCGCGGAACAAACCGTGCTTATCGAAACGATTCGATAGAGGTACGGGAGCCAACTGGGTGGAGGTGTGGGGTGTTGTCGATCTTCCGGAGCTACCAGCGCGAGCTGGTGTGCGGGCATTGCCACGGGCTGGTCGCCTGGGTCGGGCTGCGCCCGTTCCGCCACCCCTCGGTGAAGCACGTCACCGGGCCGGCGGTGTTCCCGATGCGCGAGCACATGGCGCGCGCGGTGACCCGGACCCGGCTGGCCCGGGCCATGGAGACCAGCCGCGACCCGCTGTTCGCCGGCGACCCCGAACTGCCCGACGCGATCGACCGGGGCCAGCGGCAGCTGGACTATCTCGGCCGGTCCATGGGTGAACCGGTGTACGAGCTGCTCTGCGGTGGTTGCGGACGGCAGTATCTGCGTTCCATGCCCCACCTGAGCCGGATGGTGCGCCGTGCGCCGACCGGTCGTGTTCCGTTGCGCTGACCCGTACCAGCGCGGGACGCGCTCGCCGAGCGTGCGCCCGGTTCGGCGCGCGGGAAGACGCTAGCGTTGAGCTATGCCGCATTTTGACGTCGTCGTGCTCGGTGCCGGTCCCGGTGGGTACGTGGCCGCGATTCGCGCCGCGCAGCTGGGTCAGCAGGTCGCCATCGTGGAGCAGAAGTACTGGGGCGGGGTGTGCCTGAACGTGGGCTGCATCCCGTCCAAGGCGCTGCTGCGCAACGCCGAGCTGGCGCACCTGTTCACCCACGAGGCCAAGACCTTCGGCATCACCGGGGAGGTGGCCTTCGACTACGGCGTGGCGTTCGACCGCAGCCGGATCGTGGCCGACGGCCGGGTCAAGGGCGTGCACTTCCTGATGCGGAAGAACAAGATCACCGAGTTCGACGGGCGCGGCACGTTCCGGGACGCGAACACCATCGAGGTGGCGCTCGGCGACGGCGGGACCGAGACGGTGACCTTCGACAACGTGATCATCGCGACCGGCGCGGAGACCCGGCTGCTGCCCGGCACCGAGCTCTCCGAGCGGGTGGTGACCTACGAGGAGCAGATCCTCACCCGGGAGCTGCCCGGCAGCGTGATCATCGCCGGCGCCGGCGCGATCGGCATCGAGTTCGCCTACGTGCTGTCCAACTACGGCGTGCGGGTCACCATCGTCGAGTTCCTGGACCGGCTGCTGCCGCTGGAGGACGCGGACGTCTCCAAGGAGCTGGCCAAGCGGTACCGCAAGTACGGCATCGAGTCCCACCTGTCCACCCGGGTCGAGTCGATCACCGAATCCGGCGACGGGGTGGTGGTGACCGTCACGGCGAAGGACGGTTCGACCAAGGAACTGCGCGCCGACAAGGTCATCCAGGCGATCGGGTTCACCCCCCGGACCAGCGGCTACGGCCTGGAGAACACCGGTGTGGGGCTGACCGACCGGGGCGCCATCGCGATCGACGACCGCATGCGCACCAACGTGCCGCACATCTACGCGATCGGCGACGTCACCGCCAAGCTGATGCTGGCGCACGTCGGCGAGGCGCAGGGCGTGGTGGCCGCGGAGACCATCGCCGGGGCGGAGACCCAGGAGCTGGACTACGTGATGATGCCGCGCGCCACGTTCTGCCAGCCGCAGGTGGCCAGCTTCGGCTACACCGAGGCGCAGGCCCGGGAGTTGGCGGCGGAGCGCGGCTGGAAGATCAAGGTGGCCCAGTTCCCGTTCACCGCGAACGGCAAGGCACAGGGCCTGGCCGAGCCGAACGGCTTCGTCAAGCTGATCGCCGACGACCACTACGGCGAGCTGCTCGGCGGCCACCTGATCGGCCCCGAGGTCACCGAGCTCCTACCCGAGCTCACCCTGGCCCAAAAATGGGACCTCACCGCCCACGAACTGGCCCGCAACGTCCACGCCCACCCCACCCTCTCGGAAGGCCTCCAGGAAGCCTTCCACGGCCTCCTCCACGGCATGATCAACTTCTAATCCCGGTTCAGTGGGTTTGGCACGCTGATTCAGTGGTTGCAGCACGCTGATTCAGTGGTTTTGGCGGGGGTTGCCCTGGGGTTCAGGCCGCCGGGCGGGCCAGGGCGGCGCCGAGCGCGACGAACAGCCCGCCGGTGACGGCATCCACCGCCCGGCGGGCCTTCCGGTACCCGGCGACCGCCGCCGGCACGCTGGCCATCGCGGCGACCAGCACGAACCACGCCAGGCCGGTGCCCAGCATGATCGTCACCACCTCGGCCTGGCCGGCCGTGTCCACGTCCGGCGGGAGCAGGCTGGCGAACAGTGCGCCGTAGAACACCAGAGCCTTCGGGTTGGCCAGGTTGGTCAGCAGGCCGAGGCGCCAGGACCGCCAGCCGGACCTCGGCGCCTCGGCGCCGGCCCCGGGTTGCTCCGGCGCGCGGCGCCACGCGGAGCGCAGCGTGGTCAGCCCGTACACGATCAGGAACGCCGCGCCAGCCAGGCGCAGTACCAGGTAAAGCTGCTCGTAGCGGGCGACCAGTGCGGTCAGGCCGGCCAGTGCGGCCAGCGCCCAGCATGCCTGCCCGGTCACTACGCCGGCGGCCACCAGCATCCCGGCCCGGCGTGAACGGGCCACGGACACCCGCAGCACGGCCAGGAAGTCCGGTCCGGGACTGACCAGCGCGACCATCCACGCAACCAGCAACGGCAGATACTCCATGGCTACCAATCCCCGCCCAACTGGGCCTTCGCCGCCGCGATCCGCTCCTCGTCGCGCTGGTAGAACACCCATTGCCTGATTTTCTTGGCCCGCAGCAGGCCGACCTGGCGGAGCAGCTTGAGATGCTCGCCGCAGCTGGGCTGGCTGATGCCCAGCTTGTCCGCGATGAACACCGAGCAGACGCCGTCCTCCACCAGATCGCCGTCCCGCTGCGGCGGGAAGTGCGCCTCCGGGTCACGCAGCCAGTCCAGAATCAGTAGCCGCTTGTCGTTGGACAGCGCCTTCGCGAGCTCTACCTCCAGCACGGCCTCCACACTAAGGCAATTAGCTAATTTTAGGCGGGTTGCGGTTTAAAGACTCAGCTTGGACGGCCCCGGTTGGGTTTCTTGCTGGCTCGGGTGCCGGCCGTGGCGGTTCGGGGGTTGGTTCACGGAGGGTGGCGGCCACTTTCGTCGAGAGCAAGCTCAGTCCGCTGGAGACCCGCCCGTGAAGCGGACTCACCTTGCTCTCGCCGTCCGGCGCTCCGCCGGCGCCCCACGCCGCCGTCCCACCTGCCCCACCCGTCACGTCGCGGTGACCCTGGGTGACCACCGGCGGGGCGGTCGGCGCGGGTCCGGCGCCGAGCGGTGGCGGGGTCGTCCGGATCCATGATCGAAAGGCGACTGGACTGCCACTCGGCGAAGCCGACCGCGACAACTCCGCCACCGCGGCCACGCAACGTGAACGAAACCGGCGGCGCCGGCACTCAAGCCCAAACGAAACCCACCGCGGCCGTCCAAGCCGATCTTCAAACCCGCACCTACCGGGAACTCGAACTCAGAGCAGGTGCAAGTTCTCCAGCGCCTGCCGGATCACCGCCAGCTCGGACCCGTCGGCCTCGACCAGCGGCAACCGCAGTCCGCCGACGTTGTGCCCGAGCAGGTTCAGCGCCGCCTTCACGCCGATCGGGTTGGTGGTCACGAACAGTGCGGCGAACAGCTCCTGGAGTGAGGAGTTGATCTCCGCGCGCTTTTCCGGTTCGTCGACCATGCGGCGCATCGCGTCGCCGGCGACGTGGCTGGACACCAGGATGCCGCCGCAGCCGCCGATGTCCAGCACCGGCGCGAACAGGTCGTCGTTGCCGGCGTAGACGCCGAGGCCGTCAATGAGTGCAAGGTTGTCGTTGTTGGCCTGCTTGACGTAGTCCACCCGATCGATCTCCGCCAGCTGGGTCAACAGGGAGTTTGGCAGGTCGATGGCCGCCCGGGAGGGGATGTTGTAAAGGATGACCGGCTTGTCGGTGGCGGCCGCGATCTCCCGGTAGTGCGCGGTGATCCCGCGCGCGTTCGGCTTGTTGTAGTACGGGGTGACGGACAGGATCCCGTCCACGCCGAACTCGGTGCACATCTCGGTCATCCGGCAGGCGTGTCGGGTGTTGTTGGAGCCGGTGCTGGCGATGACGGTGGTGCCAGCGGGACGGTTCTGGCAGGCCAGCTCCACCAGGCGCAGGTGCTCGGCGCTGTACAGGGTGGACGGCTCGCCGGTGGTCGCGCACACCACGAACCCGTCCGAGCCGTGCCCGGCCAGGTGCTGCATGAGGTCCACGAAGGCCTGTTCGTTCACGGCCCCTTCGGCGTCGAACGGGGTGACGATGGCGGTGAGTACGGCGCCCAGCGACATGCCCCGCAGCATCTCGCATTCCGGCCGACGCGTCGAGCCGCTTAGTGCTCGCCAATCCACAGCAGATCACAAAAGAGTATATGCAAAATCGTTATATCGATCTTATAATGCGGTGACTATGGGACCGCCCGGCTGGACACCTCGCCTGCAGGCGAAGGCGTACGGCGAGGTGCACGAGGCCGGGGAGCGGGCGCGGCAGGTCTCGGTGCAGCTGCGCGGGCTGGACCGGGCGGCGCGGGACAAGGCGCTGCTGGTGCTGGCCGACGCGCTGACCGGGCGGCGTGAGGAGATCCTCGAGGCGAACCGGGCGGATCTGGCGCGGGCGCCGGAGGACGAAAACCTCCTCCGCGAGCTCACCCTGGACGGCCGGCGCATCGACGACCTGGCCTACGAGATGCGCACGCTGGCCGCGCTGCCGGACCCGCTGGGCGAGGTGGTGCACGGCATGCGGCAGCGCTCCGGGCTGCGCCGGGCGCAGGTGCGCGCGCCGATCGGGGTGATCGCGGTTCTGCACGAGGGCATGCCGTGGGTGCTCCCGCACGCGGCCGGCATGCTGCTCAAGACCGGCAACGCGGTGCTGCTGCACGACGCCAAGGGGTTCGCGGCGGCCACCGACGAGGCGCTGGCGCGGATCATCCGGGACGCGTTGAACACCGGCGCGGTGCCGCCGGACGCGGTGCAACTGATCCCCAGCACGCACAAGGCGGCGGTGCGCTACCTGCTGGGCGCCGAGGAGCACGTGGACCTGGTCATCCCGTTGCTGCCCCGGGGCATACCGGCGCAGATGTTGCCCGAGGCGCGGGTGCCGATCCTGCGGCTGGGTCGCGGCGGCGGGCACATCTACGTGGACGCCGAGGCCGATGTCGAGCTGGCGCAACAGATCGTCTGCGACTCCAAGATCGGTTACGCCTCGTTCCCGCACACCGCGACCACCGTGCTGGTGCACGCGGAAATCGCGCGGAAACTGGTGCCCGGGCTGCATCAGGCGCTGCTCGACAACGGGGTGGCCATCCACGCGGACGAACGGTTCGCCGCGCTGGCCCCCGGCTGCCCGCCGGCCACCGAGGACGACTGGCGCGCGGACGGCCCGTCCGCGGTGCTGGCCGCCGCCGTGGTGGACACCCTGGGCGACGCGCTGACGCACATCGACACCTACGGCACCGGCCACACCGAGACCGTGGTCACCGGTGATCCTGCGGTGGTCCGGCGGTTCACCACCCAGGTGGACGCGGCAACGATCACCGTGAACGCGCCGATCACGCTCACCGACCCGTCGAGCAACCCGCTGGACCCCGCGCTGGCCTACTCCACGCAGCGATTACGCCCGAGGGGTCCGCTCGGCCTGCAGGAGCTGACCAGCACGAAGTGGCTGGTCTGGGCCTCGGGGCAAGGTTTCGACCTCGATTGACTTAGCGCTCAGGGATAGCGTGATCAAAGTCAAAGTGGTACGAACCAGAGGTGCGGATAACCTCGGTTGTTGCCGGTGTGATAGGTGTGCTTCTAGTGGCGGGTTGTGGCTCCGCGCCCCCGCAAAACTCGGCGCCGCCACCCGGCGGAACCGCCCAGGTGGGCACCGACCGGCCCGCGTTCCGGTCGATCTACCAGGAGCTGGTGGAGACCAACACCACCGCCTCGGCCGGTGACTGCACCCTGGCCGCCCAGCGCATGGCCGACCGCCTCAAGAAGGCCGGCTACCCGGACGACCAGCTGAACGTCTACGTGCCGCCGGACCACCCCAAGGAAGGCGGCCTGATCGCCACCCTGCCCGGCACCGACCCGTCGCAGAAGGCGGTGCTGCTGCTGGCGCACATCGACGTGGTGGAGGCCAAAGCCGAGGACTGGGGCCGCGACCCGTTCAAGCTGGCCGAGGACGCCGAGTACTTCACCGCGCGGGGTTCCAACGACGACAAGGCGATGGCCGCGATCTGGGTGGACAGCCTGGTCCGCTACCGAGTCGAGGGCTTCCAGCCCAAGCGCACCATCAAGGTGGCGCTGACCTGCGGCGAGGAGGGCAGCCACCAGCTGAACGGCGTGCAGTGGCTGCTGGCCAACCACCGGGACTGGGTGGACGCGGCGTTCGCGGTGAACGAGGGCGCGGACGGCGCGCTGGACGCCCAGAACAACCGGGTCTTCCTGGAGATCCAGGCCGGCGAGAAGGTGTACCAGGACTTCACCCTGCAGGTCACCGACCCGGGCGGGCACAGTTCCCAGCCCCGCCCGGAGAACGCCATCCAGACCCTGGCGGCCGCCCTCGGCCGGATCAGCATCAACGCCTTCCCGGTCGCGCTGAACGACGTCACCAAGGCCTACTTCGCCCAGCGGGCCGACCTCACCGGGGGCGACCTGGGCGCCGCGATGAAGGCGCTGGTGGCCAACCCGGGTGACGCGGCGGCGGCCGGCAAGCTGGCCACCGACCCGCTCTACAACGGCACCATGCGCACCACCTGCGTGGTCACCATGCTCAACGCCGGCCACGCCCCCAACGCGTTGCCGCAGCTGGCCAAGGCCAACGTGAACTGCCGGATCCTGCCCGGCACGCCCGGCCCCGAGATCCAGCAGGCGCTGGTGAACGCGATCAACGACCCGAGGGTGAACGTGTCGCCGGCCGAGCCGTTCGAGACCGCCGCCCCGTTGCCCA
The DNA here is from genome assembly GCA_014208095.1 of Actinospineispora eucalypti. Taxonomy (GTDB): domain Bacteria; phylum Actinomycetota; class Actinomycetes; order Mycobacteriales; family Pseudonocardiaceae; genus Pseudonocardia; species Pseudonocardia eucalypti. Next base: position 599,034 of record JACHMT010000001.1, read on the forward strand.
CGCTGTCCGACGAGATCCTCGCGCCGGTGCGCGACGTCTCCGGGCGGCTGTGGCCGGGCGTCCCGCTGCTGCCCACGATGGCCCTCGGCGCCACCGACGGCCGGTTCCTGAACGCCGCCGGCATCCCCACGTACGGCCTGAGCGGCACCTTCTTCAAGCCCGGGGACAACCACGACCACGGGCTGAACGAGCACATCTCGGTCCGCTCGCTCTACGAGGCGCGCGATTTCCTTTACGACGTGGTGAAGCGGTACGCCAATCCGTAGAAAACCGTTTTCGAGGGGGGCGGATCAAGGATGATCCGATCGATGTCGACGGCGCTGCTGTGCGCCGGGGCAATGGTGCTGGCCGGGTGCGGATCTCCGCCGACGGCACCTTCCGGAGCACCGTCGGCGCCGGCGGCGCAGGACGACCGTGCGGCTTTCCACGACCTCTACCAGGAGCTGGTGGAGACCAACACCACCGCCTCGGCCGGTGACTGCACGCTGGCCGCCCAGCGGATGGCCGACCGGCTGAAGAAGGCCGGCTACCCGGACAACCAGCTGAACGTCTACGTGCCGCCGGACCACCCCAAGGAAGGCGGCCTGATCGCCACCCTGCCCGGCACCGACCCGTCGCTCAAGGCGGTGCTGTTGCTGGCGCACATCGACGTGGTGGAGGCCAAGGCCGAGGACTGGGGCCGCGACCCGTTCAAGCTGATCGAGAAGGACGGCTACTACCAGGCCCGGGGCGCCAACGACGACAAGGCGATGGCCGCCGTGTTCACCGACAGCCTGATCCGCTACCGGGCCGAGGGCTTCCAGCCCAAGCGCACCATCAAGATGGCACTCACCTGCGGCGAGGAGGGCAGCTTCCCGCTGAACGGGGTGGAGTGGCTGCTACAGAACCACCGGGACTGGATCGACGCGGCGTTCGCGCTGAACGAGGGCGCGTACGGCAACCTGGACGCCCAGAACAACCGGGTGTCCCTGGACATCCAGGCCGGCGAGAAGGTGTACCAGGACTTCACCCTGAAGACCTCCGACCCGGGCGGGCACAGCTCCCAGCCGGGCGCCGGCAACGCGATCCAGTCGCTGGCCCGGATCGGCGCCTACACCTTCCCGGTGCGCCTGAACGAGGTGACCAAGGCCTACCTGGACAAACAGGGCGACCTGACGAAGGGTCCGGTCGGCCCGGCGATGAAGGCGGTCGCGGCCAACCCGGACGACGCGGCGGCCGCCGCCACGGTGGCCGGCACCTCGCCCGGCCTGAACGCCACGCTGCGCACCACCTGCGTGGTCACCCAGATCCAGGGCGGGCACGCGCCGAACGCGCTGCCCCAGGCGGCCAGCGCCAACGTGAACTGCCGGATCCTGCCCGCCACCCCGGTGGCCGAGGTGCAGCAGACGCTGGCCGGCCTGGTCAACGACCCCAAGGTCACGCTGGAGGCCAAGCAGCCGCCGGCCGTGGTGTCCCCGGTTCCGGCGATGTCCGAGGAGGTCCTGGCCCCGGCGCGCGAGGTTTCCGCCCGGATGTGGCCGAACGTGCCGCTGGTGCCGGCGATGTCGGTGGGCGCCACCGACGGCCGCTACCTGAACGCCGCCGGCATCCCCACCTACGGGTTGAGCGGCCGCTTCTTCAAGTCCGGCGACCACCACAACCACGGCCTGAACGAGCAGATCCCGATCAGCTCGCTCTACGAGTCCCGCGACTTCCTGCACGAGGTGGTGAAGCGCTACACCAGCTAGGGCAGGTGCACGTACTCGTAGTCGATGGGCTTGTTGTTGATTCCGGTGTTCGGCGGGCTGACCCAGCTGGCGATCTTGCCGGGCTCGTAGACCGGGCGCATCAGGCTGCGGACGTGCGCCTTGTCCGCCTCGGTGGGCAGCCAGGCGTCCCGCTTGGCGTTCCACGCGTCCGCGCCGACCAGGTCGCCGGCCGGGGTCACGTTGTGCCCGGCGAACTCGCCGACCTGCCGGTTGAAGCCGACGTGCGGCAGGCTCAGGCGGCGGTCCATGCCGGCGCGTTCCAGGATGCGGTTCCAGCGCTTCATGCCGCTCTGGCAGTCCTTGACGTACTCGGAGCGCAGGTCGTGGTTCAGCGCGAGCAGGGCCGAGACCTCGTCGGTGGTGATCGCGCCGTCGCGGACCACGGCCACCTCGGCGGCGTCCTCGGTCAGCGTGTGGTCGTCGTCCCGGCGCTCCTCCTGCCAGCGGCCCTTGAGGCCGGCGGTGAAGTAGTTGGCCGCGTTGGTGGACCGCTCCGAGCCGAACAGGTCCAGCGACACCGAGTAGTGGAAGTTGATGTACTTCTGGATCACGTCCAGCGGGATCCCGCCGTGCGCCGCGATGTCCTCGGAGTCGTGCTCGCGCGTCAGCTCGGCGGTGCGGGCGACCACCCGGTCGACACCGGTGGTGCCGACGAACATGTGGTGCGCCTCTTCCTTGAGCATGAACTCGCAGGTCCGGGACAGCGGGTCGAACGCGGACTCCTTCAGCGAACCGAGCTGGTACTTGCCGTCGCGGTCGGTGAAGTAGGTGAACATGAAGAAGGACAGCCAGTCCGGCGTCTCCTCGTTGAACGCGCCCAGCATGCGCGGCGAGTCCAGGTCACCGGAGTTGCGCTGCAGCAGGGCCTCGGCCTCCGTGCGGCCGGTGCGGCCGAAGTAGGCGTGCAGCAGGTAGACCATCGCCCACAGGTGGCGGCCCTCCTCCACGTTCACCTGGAACAGGTTGCGCAAGTCATACAGCGACGGCGCGGTCTCGCCCAGGCGGCGCTGCTGCTCGACGCTCGCCGGTTCGGTGTCGCCCTGGATGACGATCAGGCGCTGCAGGTCGGCGCGGTACTCGCCGGGGACCTGCTGCCAGACCGGCTCACCCCGCCGCTCGCCGAAGGCGATCCGCCGGTCGTGGTTGCGCTCGGCCAGGAAGACGCCCCAGCGGTACTCCTCCATGGCCACGTGCCCGAAGTGCGCCCAGCCCTCCCGGCCGACGTCCACCGCGGTGCGCAGGTACACGTCCTCGGTGGGCAGCGCCGGGCCCATGGTCTTCCACCAGTTGAGGAAGTTGGGCTGCCAGGACTCCAGTGCGCGCTGCAGCTTCCGGTCCCCGGCCAGGTCCACGTTGTTCGGGATCTTCTCGGAGTAGTCGATGCTCATGATGTCCCTTCGGGACCCGTGAGTGGCGAGTGTCGCTATAGCGCTACTCGCCACTCACGAGCGTGGGGTCAGACTCGCTTGCGGTCGAATTCGGCGCGGCGGCCGGTGCCGTAGCGGCGTAGGGCGCCGTCCGGGCCGCTGGCGTTGGGGCGGACGAAGATCCAGTTCTGCCAGGCGGTGAGCCGGGAGTAGATGCGGCTCTCCATGGTCTCCGGGCCGACGAACCGGTGGTTGGCCTCCATCCCGGTCAACGCGTCCGGGGAGAGGCTGGCCCGTTCCTCCAGGGTGATCCGGATCTCGTCTTCCCAGTCGATGTCGTCCGGCGCGTCGGTGACCAGGCCCAGCTCCAGGGCGTCGGCGGCCAGCAGCCGGCGGCCGGTCTCCTGGCGGAGCTTGGCCAGGTAGTCCTCGTCGCCGTAGAACCGCGACTCCAGTCGGGACAGCCCGTTGGCCATCGGGAAGGCGCCGAAGTTGGACTCGGACAGCACGATCTGGGCCGGCTCGCCCTCCTCGTCGCCGTCCTCCATCAGGCCGTCCAGCATGTACTGGCGGTCGCAGGCCAGGGCCAGCTCGAGCAGCGCGCCGGCGAAGCAGGAGCCCGGCTCGATCAGCGCGATCAGGCTGCGGGAGGTCAGGTCCAGGCGCTTGAGAGTGCGCTTGAAGTAGTGCCGGATCTCGTTGACCAGCCAGTCGTCCCGGCTGTGCTCGGCGATCAGGCGCTCGAAGGCCAGCGCGTGGGCCACGTCGCCCTTGGTGCGGACCAGCCAGGTGCCCAGCTCCAGCTCGTTGGTGCGCAGCCAGAGGATCAGGTCGTCCAGCTCGCGGGTCATGGCCAGCGGCCAGAAGTCGGCGCCCAGCTCGTGCACCCGCTCGACGGTCTCCGGCAGGTCGCCGGTGGGGCCGTGCACGGTGATCTCCACCTGGCGCTGTGCCCGGTCCAGCCGGGCGTGCACGTGCCGGTAGCGGATCTCGTCCTCGGTCTGCTCCACCTCGAGCGGGGGCAGCGCGACGCCGCGCGCATCCTTGGGCCGGGTGGAACGGGCGACCGCCTCGGCGGCCCGCTCGGTGACCTTCTCGTCCCAGACCCGGTGCGGGAACACCGCGTCGACCAGCTTCCAGTCCACCGCCTGGGTGCCGCGCACGCCCTCGGACTTGGTGGCGAACACGTCGGCCCGGTCCTTGCGCACGCGGCGCTTGTCGGTCACCCGGGTGAGCCCGCCGGTGCCGGGCAGCACGCCCAGCAGCGGGATCTCGGGCAGCGCGACGGCGGACGAGTTGTCGTCGATCAGCAGGATCTCTTCACAGGCCAGGGCCATCTCGTAGCCGCCGCCGGCGGCGGTGCCGTTCAGCGCGGCGATCCAGGTCTGCCCGGAGTTCGCGCTGGCGTCCTCGATGGCGCACCGGGTCTCGTTGGTGAACTTGCAGAAGTTCACCTTCCACGGATGGCTGGACTGGGCCAGCATCCGGATGTTCGCGCCGGCGCAGAAGTTACGGTCCTTGGCGCTGGTCAGCACGACCGCGCGCACCTCGGGGTGCTCGAAGCGCAGTCGCTGTGCGGCGTCGTAAAGCTCGATGTCCACGCCGAGGTCGTACGAGTTCATCTTGAGCTCGTAGCCCTCTACGAGGCCGCCGTCCTCGGCGACGTCCAGGCGCAGGTAGGCAACCCCGGTCTCGGCGCTGTGCTCGGTGTCGAGCCGCCAGTGCCGGTACTGCTCGGGCGCGGTGCGGAAACTCACGCGTAGTGGGTTGGCGCTCATCTCGCCGTCCGCCTTTCGTGGTCGGCGTCTACGGTCGGTCAATAGTCTACAGATTCATTGCGAATCGTCAAGTAGTTGTAGAGGATCGTTCGAGCGTTTCCCTCGGATCTATGCCGAGCGAGCGGTGGTCCAGAGGGATGCATCGCAAGGCGGACGACGAGCCGATAGCGGAGCTATCGGGGAGGAGGACAACGCCGCGAGGCGCCCTCTGGGCACCGCGCAGCCGGCTGGATGATCCGTGGGAAACGCTCTAGGTCAAATAGCGTTGAATGGAGGGGTACGCGGGAGAAGAGTGGGGGGCGTCATGTCTGGTCCGTCATCGTTGTCGGGGGACGCGCGGCCGGCGGAGGGGGCGCTGCCGGCCGGCGCGGTGGTGGTGCGCGCGGCCGACGTGGAGACGCTCACCGGCGGGCCGGCCACCATTCGCCTGCTCGCGGACAGCGAGGCCACCGGCGGGGCGCTGAGCACTCAGCGGGTGACCCTGGCCCAGGGCGCGGACGGTGCGATGCCGCACACCCACAAGCTGTCCACCGAGCTGTTCTACGTGCTGGACGGTTCACTGGACGTGCTGGTCGGCGACCGGGTGTTGACCGCCGCCACCGGCGACGTGCTGGTCGTGCCGCCGGAGCTGCCGCACGCGTTCGCCGCGTCCCGGGACTCCACCGCCGACCTGCTGATCGTGCTCACCCCCGGGGTGGAGCGGTTCGAGTACTTCCGCCAGCTCGGCCGGATCGTCCGGGGTGAGCTGGCCGCCGAGAGCCTGCTGGACATGCAGGACCGGTTCGACACCCACTTCCTGGTCAGCCCGCCGTGGCGGGCGGCTCGCTCTTCCAGGTGATCTGGTCGCATCGGCCGGCTGAACGCCTTTCGGGTCACCTGTTCCGGCCCGCCGCCGCGCAGCCGTGGGTGGAGTCACCCCGGCCGTTCCTGAGTTTCTCAGCAAACGCCTAGGTGGCCCGGATAACTTCGAGTTCATGCCCGTGACCGCCCCCAAGCCCCTGATCACCACGCCGCCGCCGGCGCTGCTCGGCTCCATCCGGCTGGCCGCCGTGGGGCTGGCCATGCTGCCGGCCGGGCTGATCGTGCAGCTGTGGCGGCACGATGCGCTGCTGGGCGGCCGGGTGGCGCGGTCGGCGATCCCGCGTGACGAGCGGGCCTGGCGCTGGCCGCACTTCGTGGCCAACGGCGTATCCATGGTCGGCGGCACCGTGATCGTCCCGGCGCTGCTGCTCACCCTGGCCGCGGTGCTGGCCATGCGCACCGCCCGGTGGCGGCCGATCCTCGGTGCGACCTCGGCGGTGCTGCTGCTCGGGGTCAGCCTGGCCGCCGGCAAGGAGCTGCTCGGCGGGTCGGCCGTGTCCGGCCCGGCCACCACCAGCCTGGTCTGCTGGGGCGTGGCCGCCTGGCTGCTGCACCCTTACCTGCCCACGGTTCTGTGGCGCGCACTGCACTGGCTGGCCGCTCCGGCCGCATTGGCCATCGGCGCCGCCCAGCTCTACCTGGGCCATCCCTGGTGGGCCGTCCTCGGCAGTTGGCTCCTCGGCACCCTCCTCCTGGGCGCGCTAGCCACCGCCGCACTGATCACCCGCCCTTCCCTCTTGCCCGCGAGTCGGCGCTCTCATCGGCGCGAGTCGACGTTTCCAGCACCCTGAGTTGACGTTCCTGGCACCCTGAGTCGAGTTCCAGCACGCCGAGTCGACGTTCCTGGCGCACCGAGTCGAGGTTCCAGCACACCGAGCCGACGTTCCGGGCACTCTGAGTCGAGGTTCCAGCACACCGAGCCGACGTTCCTGGCACACCGAGTCGACACCCGCGACCCCTTGAGCCGACGGTTTCCGGTTCTCGGCGGTGCCCCCGGACGGCCGGCGTTCACGGGGCACGGCGGTGGCGGCGCGGTTAGGGTCGGCCGATGACGGCGATCACGCGGCTGCTGGTGGCGAACCGGGGTGAGGTGGCGGTTCGGGTATGGCACACCGCCGAGTCGCTCGGGATCCCGTGCGTCGCGGTGCACGCCGCCGACGAGGCCGACGGCGGGCACCTGGCGGGCGCGTCGGACGCGGTGCGGCTGGATGCCGCCGGGCCGGCGGCGTACCTGGACGCGGCCGCGATGGTCGAAGCGGCTCGGCGGACCGGGTGCGACGCGGTGCACCCCGGTTACGGGTTCCTGTCCGAGCGCGCGTCGTTCGCCGAGGCCTGCGCGCGGGCCGGGCTGACCTTCGTGGGGCCGTCGCCGGCCGCGTTGACGCTGTTCGGGGACAAGGCGGCGGCCCGGGCGCGCGCGGCCGAACTGGCGATCCCGCTGCTCGCCGGCAGCCCGGTACTCACCGGCGAGGACCCAGCGGCGGACGAGCGGGCGGCGGCCCGGTTCGCCGCCGCGCACGGCGGGCAGGTCATGGTCAAGGCGGTCGCCGGTGGGGGCGGCCTCGGCATGCGCCCACTGACGATCAGCGCCGCGACGCCGCGCTCCCGCGCCGAGACGAACGCCGTCGCCGAGACGAACGCCGTCGCCGGGACGCAAGCGAACTCCGTCACCGAGACCCAGGCGAACTCCGTCGGCGAGACCGAGTCAGACCAGCGAACTGCCTCGAATGTTGCGTTTTTGCACGCAGAGCAGGAGGGGGTCGCCGGGGTACTCGCCCGGTGCCGGTCGGAGGCCGAGCGAGCGTTCGGTAGCCCGGCGCTGTATCTGGAGCGGTTGCTGCGCGGGGCGCGGCACGTGGAGGTGCAGCTGCTGGGCGACCGGACCGGTGCGGTGGTCGCGCTGGGCGATCGGGACTGCAGTGCGCAGCGGCGCCGGCAGAAGCTCGTGGAGATCGCGCCGGCGCCCGGCGTGCCCGACGGGTTGCGCGAGCGGTTGCATGCGGCGGCGGTACGGCTGGGTGAGTCGGTCGACCGGTTGGGGCTGGCCACCGCCGAGTTCCTGGTGTACCGGGACGAGTTCGTGTTTCTCGAGGTCAACGCCCGATTGCAGGTGGAGCACACGGTGACCGAGGAGGTCACCGGGCTGGACCTGGTGGAGCTGCAGCTAGCGGTGGCCGCCGGCGCCACGCTGGCCGACCTGGGCCTTACCGAAAGCCCGCCGTGCCGGGGTGCGGCGGTGCAGGCGCGGGTGAACGCGGAAACGCCGCGCGCCGACAGTGAGGTGCATCCGGCCGCCGGCACGCCGACCCGGTTCGAGCCGCCGTCCGGGCGGGGCGTCCGGGTGGACACCGCCGCCGGACAGGGGGTTCCGGTGAGCCCGAGGTACGACTCGCTGTTGGCCAAGGTGATCGTCACCGGCATTGACCCGGGCGCCGCGCTGACCGCGACCGAGCGGTCGCTCGGTCGCTTCCGGGTGGAGGGGGTGGCCACCAACCTGGGCGTGCTGCGCGCATTGCTGCGGCACCCGGACTTCCGGCCCGGCGAGGTGCACACCGGGTTCGTGGACGAGCACCTCGCCGAGCTGCTCGAGCCGCGGCCGGAGTCTGAGTCGGAGCCGCCAGGATCGGGGCCTCAGCCGCGCTCGGGCCTAGGGGCGGAGTGGCGGCCGGAGCTTGAGTCGGGGCCGCCGCCAGGGTCGGGGCTCGAGCCGCGGCCGGGGCTGGGGGTTGAGTGCGGGGTCGACGGGGAGGTCGTGCGGGCGCCGCGGGCGGGCGTGGTGGTGGAGCTGCCGGCGGCGCCGGGCGACGCGCGGCCGAAGGGTGCGCCGCTGGCCGTGCTCGAGGCGATGAAGATGGAGCACGAGATACCCGCACCCGGTCCCGTCGAAGTGATGGAGCTGTTGGTCAAGGTGGGTGACGCGGTCGGCGAAGGCACCCCGTTGGTGCGCGTCGAACCGGCCGGCCACGCCGCCGAGGACGAAACCGACCGGACCGAGCACGACCCGGACCACATCCGCGCGGACCTGGCCGAGACCCTGCACCGGCACTACACCGGCAGCGACGAGGGCCGCCCGGAGGCGGCCGCCAAGCGGCACGAAAAGGGCCGGCTGACCGCCCGGGAGAGCCTGGACGCGCTGTGCGACCCGGACAGCTTCGTGGAGTACGGCGCACTGGTCATCGCCGCGCAGCGTCGCCGGCGCAGCGTGGCGGAGCTGATCGAACGCACCCCGGCCGACGGCATGGTCACCGGAACCGCGCGCATCCACGGAACGCGCTGCGCGGTGATGTCCTACGACTACACGGTGCTGGCCGGCACCCAGGGCGTGCAGAACCACCGCAAGACCGACCGGCTGCTCGAGCTGGCCCGCCGGGAGAAGCTGCCGATGGTGATCTTCGCCGAGGGCGGCGGCGGGCGGCCCGGGGACACCGACCAGGCGGGGTTCACCGGGCTGGACGTGCCGACCTTCCACACGGCGGCCGCACTGGTCGGCGAGGTGCCCACGGTCGCCGTGGTCGGCGGTTACTGCTTCGCCGGGAACGCCGCGCTGGCCGGGGTGTGTGACGTGCTGATCGCGGTGGAGGGCGCCAGCCTGGGCATGGGCGGCCCCGCGATGATCGCCGGCGGCGGGCTGGGCCAGGTGGCGCCGGGGGACGTCGGGCCGATGTCCGTGCAGGTGCCGAACGGCGTGGTGGACCTGCTGGTCTCCGATGACCGGGCGGCGGCGGACGCCGCCCGGCGGTATCTGGACTACGCCACCGGCACTGTATACAGCGAGTATACCCATGAAGATCAACGCCTGTTGCGGGCGATGGTGCCGGAGAACCGGGTGCGCGCCTATCCGGTACGCGGGGTGCTGGACGCGCTGTTCGACACCGGCAGCGTGCTGGAGCTGCGGCGAGGGTTCGGCATCGGCATGGTCACCGCGTTCGCGCGGCTGGCCGGCCACCCGGTCGGCGTGATCGCCAACAACCCGCTGCACCTGGGCGGCGCGATCGACTCCGACGCCGCCGACAAGGCCGCCCGGTTCCTGCGGATCTGTGACGCCTACGGACTTCCCGTGGTCTCGCTGTGCGACACGCCGGGGTTCATGGTCGGCCCGGAGGAAGAGGCGAGGGGTGCGGTGCGGCGGTTCGGCGCGATGTTCGTCGCCGGGGCCAAGCTGCGGGTACCGCCGGTGGTCGTGGTGCTGCGCAAGGGTTACGGGCTGGGCGCGATGGCCATGGCCGGCGGCGGCTTCCGGGCCACCCGGATGACCGCGAGCTGGCCGACCGGCGAGTTCGGCGGGATGAACCTGGAAGGCTCGGTGGAGCTGGGCTACCGCGCCGAGCTGTCGGCGATCGAGGACCCGGTGGCCCGGCGGGAGCGGTACGAGGAACTGGTCGCGCGGCTGTACGAGCACGGCAAGGCACTCAGCGTGGCTTCCACCTTCGACCTGGACGACGTGATCGACCCGGCGGACACCCGGACCGTGCTCACCCGCGCACTCGGCTTCTGAGCGCGATCTCGGCCAGCGCGTCCAGGCCGAGCGCGATGGCCCGCTGCTCCCGGCTGCCGCGCCGGGTGCAGGTGAGCAGCCGCCGGCGGGGCACCGGGTCGCGCAGGGCCAGCCGGACCACGGCCATGCCGCTCGGGATCGGCACCAGCCGGGGCAACAGGCACACGCCCAACCCGTGCGCGACCATGGCGATGGTGGCCGCCCACTCCTTCGCCTGGTGCCGCACCTTCGGCGTGAAGCCGGCGGCGGCGCAGGCCACCGAGGCCAGCTCGAACTGGTCGCAGCTGTGCGCCACCGGGAGCACCCACTCGTCGAACTTGAAGTCCTCCAGCGAGACGGCCGGTTTTCCGGCCAGGGGGTGGTCGGCCGGAACCAGCATGTCCTGCGGCTCGTCCAACAGCCGTTGCTGGTCGAACTTGGGGTCGTCGGCCACCGGCCGGTCCAGGTTGGGCAGGGTGATCGCGATGTCCACCTCGCCGACCAGCAGCAGCTCGAAGGCGTTCTGCGACTCGACCTCCATGATGTGCAGGTCGAGATCCGGTTCCCGCTCGCGCAGCAGCGACGCGGCCGGCGCGATCACCGCCGGCAGCACCGAGGGGAACCCGCCCAGCTGCAGCGACCCGCCGCTCTGTTCGCCGTAGGCCCGCAGCTCGGCTCGCGCCTGCTCCCACTGGGTGGCCAGGCTGTCCGCGTGCTTGAGCAACAGGTGCGCCGCCGGGGTCAGCCGGACCCGCCGGCCGTCCGGTTCGAGCAGCGGGACGCTCAGCTCGTGCGCCAGCGAGCGCAGTTGCTGGGACACCGCCGACGGCGTCAGGTGCAGTGAACCGGCCGCGGCGGTGATGGTGCCGAGCTGGTCGACGACGCGGAGCACGTGCAGACGGCGCAGGTCAATCATGTAGTCAGATTGTACGTTGCTAGTAAGAAATGTGAAATGGACACGAGGGGTTTTCGAGCCGATCCTGGAGTCATGAACACCCAGCGCTGCCGTCGTTGTGGCTGGCCGGAGGCCGAGCCGTTCGAGATTGTGTCCCGCCACGAGACCGCCGAAGGGATCGTTGTATACACGCGGTGTGCATGCGGCCGGCTGCAGGTGCGCCGGGATGGCCCGGCGGAACCGGTGCTGGTCGGCCGGGGCGGTTCCCTGGCGCTGATCGGTGACGGCGTCTCGGTGCGCACGCTGGGTGGGGTGGCGCCGCCGGTCGGTGGCCTGAGCGCGTTGGTCCGGGCCGGGGTGGTGGTCGCGGTTGGCGCGCTCGCCGTGGTAGCGGCGCCGGTGCTGCCGGCCTCGGCTGTGGCGGCGCTCGGCGCGTTGTTCCTGGTCGCGGTGCTGTGTGGCGGCGCGTGGGCGTGGCTGAACTCCAGCCGTCGACCGATCTGGTTCGCGCTGCGCACCGGTGTCGCCGTGGTCGCCGCCGGGTTGACGGTGGCCGGCCTGGCGGCGCTGCTGGATGCCGTCGCCGTGCCAGTCTTGGTCGGCCTCTACCTGGTAGCCGCACTCTGGTTCTGGCGCACCCGTATAACCCGCCCCAACCCCCACCCCTGCCCCTAACCCCACCACCCTCGGCGAGTCGGGGATTCAGGTACAGCGAGTCGGGCTTTCGTGCCCCGGTGAGTCGGGGATTCGGGTACAGCGAGTCGGGGATCTGGGTACGGCGAGTTGGGGATTCGTGTGCGTCGTGGAGCGGGTTGAGGCGGGGCTCGGGCCGGGTACGTGGCCGGTACCTGGTAGCGGCGCCGGTTCGCAGAGTGCTTGGACGGCGGGCTGAGCTGTTCGCGCGGCCAGGAGTCGGCCGGGGGAGGCCTCGCGACTCTGCCGATAGCGACTGTCAGCGAGCAAGGCGGCGCTGGGATGAGCGATTGCCGAGCACTAGCTAGTGCGCTAGCTAGCGCACTAGCTGAGCATTAGCTAGCGCACTAGCTGAGCGAAAGACGAGTCGGACGGGCTGACCGGCAGGAGGCGTCCTCGCCCGCCCCGTCGTCAAAGCGATCCGCGGACCGGCACAGCGGACGAACGCTCCGCGCGCCAGCCATCCGCACCGTGCCCGGGTTCCCAACTCGCTGTACCCAGATCCCCGACTCGCCGTACCTAGATCCCCGACTCGCCTAGGGGTTAGCGGTGGAGGGGGTTGGGGTGGGGGTCGTCGGTTGGGGTGTCGGGGGTGTAGGTGGGGAGATCGGTTTCGGGTATTGGGGCGGCTTGGGCGGTCCAGCGGTTCAGCGAGTGCTTGATCAGCACCGGGTGGTCGAAGCAGGTGCTCACCAGTGAGCTGGTCAGCACGTCGGCCACCGGGCCGGAGCTCAGGGTGCGCCCGCCGCGCAGCAGCATGGCGTGCGTGGTGCTGGCCGGCAGCTCCTCCAGGTGGTGGGTGACCAGCACGCTCGCCAGCGAGGGGTACTCCGCGCGCAGTGTGTCCACCGAGGTGAGCAGGCGTTCCCGGGCGGCCAGGTCGAGGCCGGTGCTCGGTTCGTCCAGGAGCAACAGGTGCGGCTGGGGCATGAGTGCACGGGCGACCAGGGTCCGGCCCCGTTCGCCCTGGGACAGCGTGGCCAACCCCGCGTCGCGCAGCCGCGCGACGCCGAGCAGCTCCATCAGGTCGTCCGCCCGGCGCAGCGCGGTGGCGCTGGGCTTCCACCGGGGCACCCAGCCGTTGCTGCCGGTGACCCCGGTGAGCACGGCCTGCTCCACGCTCAGCCGGGGGTCCAGCGGCTGGCGCGGGTCCACGTGGCCGATCCAGCCCCGCAGCTCGCGCATGTCCACCCGGCCCAGTCGGAACCCGAGCACCTGCACGGCGCCCCGGGTGGGGTGCGCGATCGCGCCGCACAGGGAGAGCAGCGTGCTCTTGCCGGCGCCGTTGGGGCCGAGCAGCGCCCAGTGCTCGCCGGCGTGCACGGTCAGCCGGATGCAGGCCAGGATGTCCCGGCCCTCCCGGACGAAATCCACGTCCACGATGTCCAGCACGGGTTCGGATTCACGGGGCACCCTTGAATCATGAACCATCGCACCGGCAACCGCCCGGGGCGCTCGGTGCTGAGCCGCGCGCTGGCCGTGCTCGGCGTGTTCTCCTCGGAACGCCCGGAGCACACGATCACCTCGATCTCCCAGGCCACCGGGCTGGCCCCGGCGACCACCCACCGGCTGGTCGCCGAGCTGGTCGAATGGGGTGCGCTGGAGCGGGTGGCGCGGGGCCGGTACCGGATCGGCATCCGGCTCTGGCGGGTCGGCGCGCTGGCCCCGGCCGCCCGGGACCTGCGGGACGCCGCGCTGCCGTTCCTGCAGGACCTGGCCTCGGCCACCGGGCACTACGTGCACCTGGTGGTAGCGGACGGACCACACGCCCTGTTCGTGGAGCGGCTGCCCGGGCGGATCGAGGCCGCGGTGCGTTCCCAGGTCGGCCGGCGGATGCCGATGCACGCCAGCGGGCCGGGCAAGGTGCTGCTCGCGCACGCGCCCGCCGACCTTGTCGCCGAGGTGGTGGCCCGAGGCCTGCCCAGGCTGGCCAGCGGCACCATCACCGACCCGGCCGAGCTGGCCGGCGCCCTGGCCGACATCCGCACCACCGGCTACTGCCTGAGCCGCGACGAGATGACCGAGGGCGCCTCGTCGGTGGCCGCGCCGGTGGTCGGCGGTTCCGGCCAGGTGGTCGCGGCGATCTCCGTGGTGCTGAACTCGGATTCGAAGAATCTGCAACCACTGGTGCCGGTGGTGCGGGTGACCGCCGCCGCCGTCTCCCGCGCGTTGGGCGCTCCGGGGGAACGTTTTCCGGTGAGTGAGAGAAGCCGCTGACAAGGGGTTCACCGCTTCCGATACTGCCAACTCCTGTTCCGGAGGGGTACGCGATCGAGGAGGTGACCCATGTCGACCAACTCAACGGCGAGTTCGGTGGGCGAGGGAACGCGAAACGCGGGCTGGGTGCTGCCGCTGTGCTGGGCGGCGGTAACCCTGGAGGGCGCCGACCTGGTGGTGCTGGGCGTGGTGATGCCCTCGCTGCTGCGCTACCCGGAATGGGGGCTGCACCCGGCCACCGGGTCGATCATCGCCACCGTCGGGCTGCTCGGCGTGATGGTCGGCGCGCTGTCGGTCGGCCCGCTCACCGACCTGATCGGCCGCCGCCGAGGCATGCTGATCACCGTCGTCGCGTTCTCGCTGCTGACCCTGCTCTGCGCGGTGGCGCCCGACCCGTGGACGTTCGGCGCCTTGCGCTTCCTCGCCGGGATCCCGCTGGGCGGGGTGCTGCCGGTGGCGCTGGCGCTGGTCAACGAGTACGCCAAGGGCGGCCGGGTGGGCACCGCGACCACCACGCTGATGATCGGCTACCACGTCGGGGCGGTGCTCACCTCGCTGTTGGGCATCGTGGTGATCCCGAACCTGGGCTGGCGGCTGATGTTCGTGCTGCTTGCTCTGCCTTCGTTGGTGCTGGTCCCGCTGCTGCTGCGGTTCCTGCCGGAATCCACCTGGTACCTGGCCGAGCGGCCGGAGGCCAACCCGGTGCGCACGCTGTTCCAGCCCGGCTACCGGCGGGCCACGCTGGCCTTCTGGCTGGCCTCGATCATGGGGTTGCTGCTGGTATACGGGTTGAATACCTGGCTGCCGGAGATCATGCGGGCGGCCGGCTACGGGCTGCGGGCCGGGTTGGCCCTGCTGCTGGTGCTGAACCTGGGCGCCATCCTGGGCATGTTGGTCGCCGGCTGGGTGGGCGACCGGATCGGGCTGCGCCCGGCCACCATGCTGTGGTTCGTCGGCGCGATGGTGTTCCTGGCGCTGCTCACCGTGAAGGTGGCCGGGGTGGGCATCGCGGTCAGCGTGCTGCTGGCCGGGGTGTTCGTGTTCAGCGCCCAGGTGCTGGTCTACGCGTACATCGGGCAGCGCTACCCGACCTGGGCGCGCGGCACCGCGCTCGGCTCGGCCAGCGGCGTCGGCCGGATCGGCGCGATCAGCGGCCCGCTGGTCGGCGGCGCCCTGCTCTCCGCCGGCATCGCCTACCCGTGGGGGTTCTACCTGTTCGCGGCGGTCGCGGCGGTGGCCGCGCTCGCGGTTTTCCTGGTGCCGGCGACTGTGAGGGAGTGACATGCGCACGGTTCGGGACGCGGCGCTGGATGTGCTGCGCCACCGGGGGTTGACCACGATCTTCGCCAACCCCGGCTCCACCGAGGTGGCCTTCCTGGCCGACCTGCCGGACGACTTCGACTTCGTGCTCGGGCTGCACGAGGGCGCGGTGGTCGGCATGGCCACCGGGTGGGCCACCGCCGCCGACCGCCCGGCGTTCGTCAACCTGCACACCACCGCCGGACTGGGCAACGCGGTCTCCGCGCTGGCCACCGCCCGGGCCAACCGGGTGCCGCTGGTGGTGCTGGTCGGCCAGCAGGACCGCCGGCACCTGGCCAACCGGCCGTTCCTCACCGGCGACCTGGAAGGCTTGGCCGGTGTATACCCGGTGTATACCAACCAGCCGCCTCGTCCACAGGACGTCCCGGGCGCACTGGCCCGGGCCTGGCACGAGGCCCGGCTGGGCCGAGGGCCGGCACTGGTGATCGTGCCCAGCGGGGACTGGGCCGAGCCGGCGGAGGACGTGGAG
Source organism: Actinospineispora eucalypti (assembly GCA_014208095.1). Classification (GTDB taxonomy): domain Bacteria; phylum Actinomycetota; class Actinomycetes; order Mycobacteriales; family Pseudonocardiaceae; genus Pseudonocardia; species Pseudonocardia eucalypti. Next base: position 614,856 of record JACHMT010000001.1, read on the forward strand.
CTGCCCGCGCCGGACGCCATGCGCACGGCGTCCTCGCTGGAGGAACGGGAGCTGGACGAGCTGGTCGCCCTGGTCGGCGGCGCCGCGCGCCCGGCGCTGGTGGTCGGCGCCGACGCGGACCGGCCGGACACCTGGACCGCGCTGGTCGAGCTGGCCGAGCGGCTGGACTGCCCGGTCTGGCAGGAGGCGTTCGCCGCGCGCGCCGGCTTCCCGCAGGACCACCCGCGCTTCGCCGGGCACCTGCCGTCCGGCCGGTCCCGGCTGCGCGACACCCTGGACGGGCACGACGTGGTGTTGGTGGTCGGCGGGCCGGTGTTCCGGCAGTACCTGTACGAGCCGGGACCGCTGCTCCCGCCGGGCGTGAGAGTGGCCCTCCTCACCGACGACCTGGAAGACGCCAAACACAGCCCCGCCGAACTGGCGCTCGTCGCCGAGCTCCCCTCCCTCTGCCAACGCCTGACCGAGCGGCTCCCACCCCGATCCAGCCCGATTCAGCCACTTCAGCAGGGTGGTTCAGCCACTTCAGCGGGGTTGGCGGCCCAATCGGGGATACCGGCCGGCGTGGGGATGGCCGCCGGCGCGGCGGCGGATCCCGGCTCGGCAACCGGGCCGGCCCTGCGCGCGGCGGATGTGATGACGGCACTGGCGCGGCGGCTGCGCCCGGACACCGTGGTGGTGGAGGAGACCCCTTCCAGCCGGCCGCAGCTGCACCGGTTGCTGCCGGCGCGGGAGTCGCTGGGCTACCTGAGCGCGGCCATGGGCGGGCTGGGTTTCGCCTTGCCGGCCGCGATCGGCGTGCGCATGGCCCGGCCGGACCGCCCGGTGGTCGCGGTGGTCGGCGACGGGTCCTCGCTGTACGGCATCCAGGCGCTGTGGAGCGGCGCGCACTACTCCTGCGGCGTGCTGTTCGTGGTGCTGGCCAACGGCCGCTACGCGATCATGGACCGGCTGGCCGAGCAGCACGGCGGCAAGCCGCCCTGGCCGGCGTTCTCCGAGGTCAGCGTGTCCGCCCTGGCCCGGGGGCTGGGCTGCCCGGCGGAGTCGGTGCACACCCAGGAGGAGCTCGGCGACGCGCTGGACCGGGTGGTGCCCACGTTGCCCGCGCGGACCAACCCGCTGGTGTTGGAGGTCGCGGTCCGCCCGGATCCGACGTTCCAGCAGTAACTTTACGAGTCCGTGAACCGGGGTTGCCGGCCTTCCAGGAATGCGGTCATGGCCTCGCCGGCGTCGGCGGTCAGGCTGGCGGTGGCCTGGGTGCCGGCCTCCATGGCGATGCCGGCGCCCAGCGACCCGGTTTCCAGCTGGTGCCACATCACCTGCTTGGTCAGGCGCACGCCGAACGGGCTGTTCCCGGTGATCTCCCTGGCCACGCCCAGCGCGGCGTCGATCAGCGAATCGTCCGGCACCACCCGGGAGACCAGGCCGATCCGGTCGGCTTCGGCCGCGTCGATCAGCCGGCCGGTGAGCATCAGCTCGAACGCGCGGGACGCACCGATCAGCCGGGGCAGCAGCCAGCTCACCCCGATCTCGCAGCCGGACAGCCCGATCCGCACGAACCCGTCGGCGAACCGGGCCGACGCCCCGGCCAGCCGCACGTCGGAGGCCACGGCCAGCGCCAGCCCGCCACCGGCGGCCGCGCCGTTGATCGCCGCGATGACCGGCTGCGGCAGCGCCCGCAGCTCGGTGACCAGCGAGGCGATCCGTTTGATCAGGCGCATCCGGTCCTGGGGTGAGGAACCCGGCAGCCGGCCGTCCTGGCCGGGCGCGTAGCCCTTGAGGTCCAGGCCGGCGCAGAACCCCCGGCCCCGGCCGGTCAGGATCACCACCCGGCAGGAGTCGTCGGCGGCCAGCAGGCCCAGTTGCTCGTGCAGCTGGTCGACCAGGTTCTCGGTCATCGCGTTGAGCCGGTCCGGGCGGTCCAGCTCCAGCAGGTGGATCCCGGGTTCCAGCTCCCGCCGGTGCACGACCTGTGTCATGCGGATCACGATAACGGGGTTACGCGGTCACCGCAGGGCGGATCCGGACTGCCAGTGCGGCCAGTCGAGCTCCCAGTCGCCGTAGGTGTCGTACACCGGAAGCGCCGGCCCGCCCGAGTTGGTGATCTCCACGACGTCCCCGACGTTGAAGTGGTCGAAGAACCACTTCGCGTTGGCCGGGCTCAGGTTCACGCAGCCGTGCGAGACGTTGGAGTCGCCCTGCTGCCCGGTGGACCACGGCGCCGAGTGCACGAACTCGCCGTCGTTGGAGATCCGCAGGTCCAGGTCGACCTTCTCCTTGTAGTAACCCGGGTCGCCCTCGCACACCCCGTAGGTGCACGAGTCCATGGTCATCGTGGGCATCTTGTCGGAGACCACGTGCGGCCCGAGGTGCGACGGGTGGCCCGGCGAGCCGAGGCTGATCGGCATGGTGTTGACCAGTGCGCCGTTGTGGAAGATCTGCATCTGCTCGACCTTGCCGTCGGCCTTGGCGACCCACGAGTCGTGCACGTGCACGGTGAGGTCCCGGTTCAGCTCGCCGAACGTGCCCTTGCCCAGGTCGACGCCGAACATCCCGGCGTGCAGGGAGATCGTGGTGTTCGGCTGCCAGTACTCCTTGCCCCGGTAGTGCGCCTCGCTGGGCGAGATCCAGTACCAGGAACCCGGCTGTTCGGGGCTGGTGGTCACCTTCAGCGCGCGCTCGGCGGCGGCCCGGTCGGTCACCGGGTGGTCGAACTTCACCACCAGCGGCTGGCCGACCCCGACGCTCTGCTGCCCCGGCGCCGGGATGAACGACGGGTAGGCCAGCAGCGCCGGCTTCACCGTGTTCACCGTGCGGGTCTGGTGCACCGGCTGGCCGTCCGCGCCGACCGCGGCCACGTCCACCCGGTAAGCCGTGCCGTAGGCCAGCCCGACCGTGGTGTGCCAGCCGCCCTTGACCGCCTCGCCGGGCACCGACGCGCCGCGCGGGTCGGTCACCTTCACCGTCTGGACCGTCCCGTCGGCCACCGCGACGCTGATCGGCGTGGCCGGGTTGGCGCCGTTGATCGCCCCCGCATCGGTCGGACTCCCCGGCGTGGCGGGCGCCGGAGTGATGGCCGGCAGCGTGGCGGCGGAGGCGATGGCGACGCGGGCGACCGGCGCCGGCGGCGCGCTCTCCGGTAGCGCCTGCTCGATCGCTCCCGGCCCACGTGTCGCCGTGACCAGTGCGGCCACCCCGATCAGTACCGATGCGATACCGAGCGCCCCGGACGCCCACCGCCGAGGCGCGGGCGCCACGGCAAACCCACTAGCACTCCCCACAACACCCCATCCTCACCGACCAAACCTGAGAACCCCCCACCGGGTCCACCCCCGCGAGTCGGGGATCCAGGTACGGCGAGTCGGGATTTCGTGCTCGGTGAGTCGGGGATTCGTGCTCGGTGAGTCGGGGATTGGGGTACGGCTGGGTGGTCGTTCAGTCCAGGCCGCCGCGCTTGACCAGTTGGGCGGCGATGACGTTGCGCTGGATCTCGTTGGTGCCCTCGCCGACGATCATGAGCGGGGCGTCGCGGAAGTAGCGTTCCACGTCGAACTCGGTGGAGTAGCCGTAGCCGCCGTGGATGCGCACCGCGTTCAGCGCGACCTCCATGGCCACCTCGGAGGCGAACAGTTTGGCCATGCCCGCCTCCATGTCCACCCGCTGGCCGGCGTCGTAGCGGCGCGCGGCGTAGAGGATCAGCTCGCGTGCGGCGGTCAGCTTGGTGCCCATGTCGGCCAGGTAGTTGCCGATCGACTGGTGCTGCCAGATCGGCTTGCCGAAGCTCTCCCGCTCCTGCGCGTAACGCAGCGCGTCATCGAACGCCGCGCGTCCGACGCCCAGCGCCCGGGATGCAACCTGTATACGCCCGGTCTCCAGGCCCTTCATCATCTGCCCGAAGCCCTTGCCCTCGACCCCGCCGAGCAGGGCGTCCGGCCCGGCGCGGTGGTCGTCGAAGGAGAGCTCGCAGCTCTCCACGCCCTTGTAGCCGAGCTTGGGCAGGTCGCGGGACACGGTCAGGCCCGGGCCGTGCTCCACCAGCAGGATCGAGATCCCGGAATGCTTGGGCGACGCGGCCGGGTCGGTCTTGCACAGCAGCGCGATCAGCTGGGAGCGGCGCGAGTTGGTGATCCACGTCTTGGACCCGTTGACCAGGTAGCCGCCGTCGTCCTGGCGGCGCGCCGTGGTGGTCATGGCCTGCAGGTCGGAGCCGCCGCCGGGTTCGGTGAGTGCCATGGTGGCCCGGATCTCACCGGTGGCCATCTTCGGCAGGTACCGGTCGCGCTGGGAATCGGTGCCGAACTGGAGCAGCAGCTTGGCCACCACGGTGTGTCCGCCCATCGCCCCGGCCAGCGACATCCAGCCGCGCGCCAGCTCGGCGGTGACCAACGCGTAGCACGGCATGGACACCGGCGCCTCGCCCCACGGCTCCGGGATCGCCAGCCCGAAGATGCCGAGCGCCTTCATCTGCTCGATCAACTTCTCCGGGTACTCGTTGGCGTGCTCCAGCTCGCGCGCCACCGGCCGGACGTCGCGGTCCACGAAGTCCCGCACCGTGTCGACAACGGCCTGCTCCTCGGCACTCAGCATGCCCCATACAATATAGAAAGTAGACGCCGAGCGGCCCCCGATGTCGCGCATCCCACCCAGATCGACGTACGCCGAGCGGCCGCGCACCCCGCGAGAGAATGCCGGCGGCGGCCGTCGGAAATTGTTTCCGAATTCGGTGCTAAACGGCCGCCGGTTGCTGAAGTTTCGATTAAGGATTGGCGCTCTCCGGCCGGCCGGGCGATACAGTGATCGCCATCACGCCGAAGAAGGGGAGCGTCGATATGCGCGCGCGACGAGCATTGGTTCGCATCGGTGTGCCGGTGGTGGCCGCGGTCTGCGCGGTCGGCCTGACCAGCGCACCCGCCCTGGCCATGACACCGAACGCCGGCAGTGGGGCGGCGTTCGAGTCGGTCAGCCCGAAAAGGTGCGTACTGGGTGGCGGGCACATCGTCTATCGCGGCCACAAGTACCGGGGCAACCGGCACCGCGATTGGGACCGCTGGGTGCAGCTGCGCTGCAAAGGCGGTCGCTACTCCGGCGAAAGCATTCGCTACTAAACCTCGTCCAGCGCCGCACGGAGCGCCTCGGCCAGCAGGTCCAGGTGCTCCGTGGTCGCGGTGAGCGGCGGGGAGAACGCGATGGCGGAAATGGTCGCGCGGGAGAGCACCCCGTGTGACCGGGCCGCCGCCGACACCGCGCCCGGCAGGCCGGGGTTCGCGGCCAGCCGCTCCGGGTCGAGTTCCACCGCGCCGAGGAAGCCGACGCCGCCGCGCGCCGACGCGACCAGCGGGTGGTCGGTGAGCGCGGTCAGCCGGGTGTACAGCTCGGTCTCCAGGCCGCGCGCCCGGGTCAGCAGGTCCTCGCGCTCCATCACCGCCAGGTTGGCCAGGCCGGCGGCACACGCGGCGGGGTGGCCGGCGTAGGTCGGGCCGTGCCGGAACGCCACGCCCGGGGTGTCCCAGAACGGCGCGGCCACCTCGGCCGACGCCAGCACCGCGCCGAGCGGCTGGTAGCCGCTGGTCACGCCCTTGGCGCAGGTGATCAGGTCGGGCCGCGCGTCGAACCGCTCGATGCCGAACCAGTTGCCCAGCCGGCCGAAACCGCAGATCACCGCGTCCGCGATGAACAGCACGCCGTTGCGGTGGCAGATCTCCGCGACCGCCTCCAGGTAGCCGGGCGGCGGGGGCAGCACGCCGCCGGCGCCCATCACCGGCTCGGCGAAGAACGCGGCGACCCGCTCGGCGCCGATGCCCGCGATGGTCTTCTCCAGTGCGACCGCGTCGTCCCACGGCACCTGGATGACGTCCGGCACGAACGGCCCGCCGATCCGGTTCGGCGCGATGCCGCCCAGCGCGGTGCCCAGCCCGTGGGTGCCGTGGTAACCACTCTCGCGGGAGAGGAGGACGGTGCGCTCCGGCTGGCCGGTGAGCGCGAAGTGCTGGCGGGCGATCTTGCCGGCGGTGTCGATGGAGTCTCCGCCGCCGCTGGTGAAGAACACCTTCGCCCCGGTCATCGGGGCTCGCGCGGCCAGCTCGTCGGCCAGGCGCAGTGCCGGCTCGTTGGCCATGTCACCGAAGGTGTGGTAGGCGTCCAGCTGGTTCATCTGCTTGGCGACCGCTTCGATGATCTCCTTGCGGCCGTGCCCGACGTTCACGTACCAGAGCGCGGCGGTGCCGTCGAGGTACCGGTTGCCCTCGGAGTCCCAGACCCAGACGTCCTCCGCTCTGACCATGGTCACGCGCTGCTTGCGGACCTGGTTCATCGCGGCGAAGGGGTGCCAAAGGGTTTCCGCTCCGGGGTTGCTCACCGTGGTCTCCTCCGCTGGGCGCCAAATTGTCCGGTTGTTGACAGTAGCCGGGGCGGGGAAAGCAACGACATGATGGAATCCGAAACCGATCCGTACTCGCGTTGTGGATTCCCTAATCATGATCTTTCAGGATGTGTTGGACCACCGGGAGTTCGGCCTGCGCGAACTGGTGCGCGGCCCCCGCTCCCACGGGCGGGCGGTGCTCGGCGCGCACGTGGTGGAGGCGGCCAACCCGTCCCGCTGGGTGCCGCCGCAGTGGATCGTGCTGACCACGGGGCTGCGCCTCTGGCGGGACCCGGCGGCACAGCGGGAGCTGGTCGCCGAGCTCGCCGAGGGCGGCGTCGTCGCGCTGGGCTTCGGCACCGGAATCGTGTTCGACCAGGTGCCGAAGGCGCTGTTGGAAGAGGCGGAGCGGCGCGCCTTCCCGGTGTTCGAGGTGCCCGAGCGCATCCCGTTCCGGGAGATCGTGCGGATGGTGGACACCGCGCTGCTGGGCCAGGACCTGCGCACCTTCCGCCGCACCGCCGCGATCACCGACGGCCTGGTGCAGGCGCTGGGCGAGCCGGACCCGGAGACCGCGCTGGTCGCGGCGCTGGCCGGGGCGCTGCGCGCGGAGGTCTCGCTGCACACCGAGGTCGGCGCGGTGCTTTTCACCACCGGGTCCTACACCACCGGGTCCGGCGCCGAGGCCCGCTGGCGGCGGCTGCGCGAGCTGCCGCTGAACGCGCCGCCGGTGGAGGTGATCGACGCGGACGGGCTGTTCGCCACGGCGGTGGAGGTGGACGGCGACATCACCGGGTGGGTGCTGGTCGAGGTGTCCCGGGGATCGCTCGCGGTGCCGGTGATTCTGCGCGCGCTGACCGTGGTGGGGAAGTTGTTGGAGGGGCTCGGCACGGTTCGCGGGCGTGAGCTGGCCCGGCGGCGAACGGCCCGGGCGGAGTTGTTGCACCGTGCGCTGGCACTGCGGCCCGAGTTGCCGGCCGGTGTGGTGGCCGAGCTGCGTGATCACGGCCGGGCGCTCGGGGTCGACCCGGACGTGCCCGGTCGGGTGCTGGCGTTGCGCCTGGCTGGCGTGGCGCCGGAACCGGAGGCTCCGCGTACCTCAGATCCCGACTCGCCGTACCCGGATTCCCGACTCGCGGGGCGGGAATCCGCGGCCCGACGTACCCAGAATCCCGACTCGCCGTACCCAGATCCCCGACTCGCCGAGCGCGGGAGCCCGACTCGCCGGGGACGAGAGGCCGACTCGCCGGTGGAGGTGGCGGGGGTGGAGCGGGTGTTGGCGGAGTGGCGGGTGTCGTATTTGGTGGCGGGTGATTCCGGGCGGGTGGTGGTTTGGGTGGTCGAGGGGGCGGGGTGGACGGGGGAGGAACTCGGTGAGGCGTTGCTGGGGGTCGCCGACGTCGTCGCGGTGGGGGTTGGGGCGCGAGTCACCGGGCTGGCCCGGGCGCGTGAGGGGTTGGCGGACGCGGAGTTGGCGCTGGCGTCGGCGACCACTGCCCGGCCGGTGGTCAGTGCGGATCGGCTGGGGGTGGCGGAGTGGTTGGTGCTGGCGGTCGGCCCGGAACGGGTGAAGGAGCGGGCGGCCACCGTGCTGGCGCCGCTGCGCGAGCAGGGGTTCCTGGTGGACACGTTGCGGGAGTACCTGCGGTGCGCGCTGTCCGTGCCGGCCACCGCCCGCGCGCTGCACGTGCACGAGAACAGCGTCCGGCACCGGCTGGCCCGGGTCCGCGCGCTGCTCGGCCGGGAGCTGCACGCCCCGGACACGCTGGCCGACCTGCACCTGGCGCTACTACTGGAGGTCAGCCGTTGAGGAAGGCCTCCAGCGAGCCGGTGTGGTAGCGGCCGGCGACGAAGTCGGGCCAGTCCAGGATGCGGCCGTGCAGGGCGGCGGTGGTGGCCACCCCCTCCACCCGCAGCTCGGCCAGCGCGCGGCGGGCGCGGGCCAGAGCGGCCGGCCGGTCGGGCGCCCACACCATCAGCTTGGCCAGCAGCGAGTCGTAGAAGGGCGGCACCACCCGGCCGGACTCGAACCCGGTGTCCACCCGCACCCCCGGGCCGGCCGGCGGGCGCATCAACGACAGGGTGCCGGGGGAGGGGAAGAAACCGCGCGCCGGGTCCTCCGCGTTGATCCGGAACTCCATCGCGACGCCCCGCGCGACCACCTCGTCCTGGGCGAACGGCAGGGGCGAGCCGTCGGCGATGCGCAACTGCGTAGCCACCAGGTCCACGCCGGTGACCAGCTCGGTGATGCCGTGCTCCACCTGGATGCGGGCGTTCACCTCGATGAAGTAGTACGCCCAGGTCGACGGGTCGACCAGGAACTCCACCGTTCCCGCGCCCCGGTAACCGACCTCGCGGGCCAGGCGCACCGCCGCCGCGCCGATCTCCTTGCGCAGCGCCTCGGGCAGCCCGGGGGCCGGCGCCTCCTCGACCAGCTTCTGCCGGCGGCGCTGCAGCGAGCACTCCCGCTCGCCCAGGTGCACCACCGAGCCGTGAGCGTCGGCCAGCACCTGGATCTCCACGTGCCGGGCGTCCACGATGCACTTCTCCACGAACAGACCGCCGTCGCCGAACGCGCTCTCCGCCTCTCGGGCGGCGGAGGTGAACTCGGCCGGCAGCTCTTCCGCCGACCCGACCCGGCGGATACCCCGGCCGCCACCGCCGGCGGCCGCCTTCAACAGCACCGGGAAGCCCACCTCGGTCGCGTACTCGAGCGCGGCCCCGGCGGACGCCAGCCGGCCGCTGCCCGGTACCACCGGAACGTGCGCCGCCTCGGCGGCGGCCCGCGCGGACACCTTGTCGCCGACCCGTTCGATCACCTCGGCCGGCGGCCCGACGAACACCAGCCCGGCCGCTTGACACGCCCGGGGCAGCGCGGGGTTCTCCGCGAGGAAGCCGTAGCCGGGGTGCACCGCGTCGCAGTTTGTGTCGCGCGCCGCGCCAACCACCTGGGAGACGTCCAGGTAGCTGGACCGGGCCGGCGCCGGCCCGATCGGAACGGCCTCGTCGGCCAGCGACACGTGCAGCGCGTCCGCGTCGGCCTCGGAGTACACGGCGACGGCGGTGAGCCCGAGGTCCCGGCAGGCCCGGATCACCCGGACCGCGATCTCGCCCCGGTTGGCGACCAGTACCCGGGAGATCACGTCAGGCGGACCAGCGGCTGGCCGGCGTCCACCGCCGTCTCGTTCTCCACCAGGAACTCGGCCACGGTGCCGGACTCCTCGGCCTGGATCTCCTGGAACATCTTCATCACCTCGATCAGCCCGATCACTGTGCCGGCGTCGACCGCGTCGGACTCGGCGACGAACGGCGGCGACTCCGGATCCGGCCGGCGGTAGAACACCCCGGGGAACGGGGCCGCGATCACGTGTTCGCTCATTGAGTTAGCTCCCCAGTGCTTCGCGGACCCGGGCGATCCGGGCGGTCTGCTCGTGCCGGGCCTCGAGCGCCTCGTCCAGGGTGACCTGCACGAACCGGGTCACGTCGTTGGTCTTGGACTGGCCGGCGCGGCCCAGGTCGGCGCTGATGATGGTGGCGATGGTGGCGTAGCCGCCGCCGGTCACCGCGTCGTTCAGCAGCGCGATCGGCTCGGCCCCGCCGGGCACCTGGATGGAGCCGATCGGGTAGCCGATGTCCACCACGTTGGCCGGGTCGCTGCCCGCTCCGGCCGGCGGGGTGCGCGGCTCGAAGTCGATCGAACCGCCCCGGTACCGGTAGCCCACCCGGTTCGCGTCGGGGGTGACCCGCCAGTCCGTGGTGAAGAACGCGGCCAGGCTGTCCGGCACCACCCGGTAGCTGGACAGCCCGACGACCACCCGCAGCTCCACCTGCGCCGGGTGGCGGGTGCGCAGTTCCTCCGGGACGCTCGAACCCGGCCTCGACGCCTTGGACGCGCCCAGTTTCAGCTCGTCACCGGCCCGCAGCTGACGTCCGTCCAGGCCGCCCATGCCGATCAGCGTGTAGGTGGCCCGGCTGCCCAGCACGGTCGGCACCTCGATCCCGCCGGCCACCGAGAGGTAGGCCCGCGCGCCGGCCCGCAGGTAGTCGAAGGACAGCACATCGCCGGAGCGAACGGCATGCGCGGTCCACCCGTCCACCGGCTCGCCGTTGATCTTCGCCGGCATGTCGGCGCCGGTCACCGCGAGCACCGTCGGCTCGGTGAAGACCAGCTCCGGACCCAGGTACGTGCACTCCAGGCCCGCCTCGCCGCCGGCATTGCCGACCAGCATCGCCCCCACCTCGTAGGCGTACCGGTCCATCACCCCGGACGGCGGCATGCCCAGGTGGTAGCCGCCGATCCGGCCCCGGTCCTGCACCGTGCTGAACAGGCCGGGTTTGCGCACCTCAATCGGCATCGAGCGCTCCTTCCAGCCGGCCGGTGGTGGCGGCGGGGTCGGCGAACCAGTCCGCCGGCACGAACTCCACCTCCCGGATCCGGTAGCGGAACGTGCCGTTCTCCACCGCCTCGCGGGTCGCGTCGTACTCGGCGCGGTCCACCGACCGGTAGCGGTGGACGTCCCCCGGCCTGGGGAAGGTGAACTCCTCGCGGAAGTCGTACAGGCGTTGCGTCGGGTCCACCATCGGCGTGGCGACCCGGCCGAACAGCTGGTAGCCGCCGGCCCCGTCCACCGGGTAGATCGCGCTGAACCCGCCGCCCCAGCCCAGCGCCCGCTCCGGGGTGAAGGTGCGCGGGCGCACGTACTTGGGCACCTCGATCTGCCGGTCGGCCGGGGCCAGCTGGTAGCCCCAGGGCAGCCCCGGCACGAAGCCGATCATGGACACGATGAACGGGGTGCCCACGATGGCCTGGACGAACGCGTCTTTGTCGGGGTAGCCGTTCAGCTCGGCGGCGAACTCCAGATCGGTGCGGTCCGGGGTCTGGTGGCGGTCCCGGAAACGCATCAGCGCCTCGTGCGTCCACTCGTCGGCGAACAGCACCGGGATGTCCACGATCCGGGTGTGCAGCGCGATGTCGTGCGCGTCGCCGACCTCGTCGGCCAGCTCACGCAGCCGTTCCATGATCGCGGCCGGGTGGGCGGCATCCGGGTCGACCCGCACCATGTAGGAGGCGTTGGACGGGCAGATCTCCAGCACGCCGGGCAGTTTCAGCTCGGCCAGCCGGTTGGTGATGGCCTGCGCGCGCAGGTGGGTTTCCAGGCTCATCGCCTCGGCCAGCTGGGCGACGATCCACTCGTCCCCGCCGTGGCTGTAGAGCACACCGTTCGCGTCCGGCTTGGCGGCCGTCATGCGATGGCCTCGATGGCCGCGCCGCACTCGGTGACCGCCGCGCGCACCGTGTGCGCGACATCCACCGCGTTCGGGCCGTCCGAGTGGATGCACACGCTGCGCGCCTCGTGCCGGATCGGCGTGCCGTCCTCGGCCCCCACCAGGCCCTCGGTGAGGAACCGCTTGACCTGCGAGGACGCGAACGCCAGGTCGGTCTTCAGCTTGCGCCGCTGGATGATCAGCCTGCCCTCGGGGGAGTAGGTCAGATCCGGGTAGATCTCCGGCACCACCTCGTGCCCGAGCGCTCCCAGCTCCTGGCAGAACGCCGACGTGCCGGCCGGCGCCGGCCAGTAGGCCTTGGTCTCCGGGGCTAGCTTGTGCACCGCCTTGGCCGCCGCCGCGCCGGCCGCCTGGTTGTCCCGCAGGTAGGCGTACAGCGCTCCGTGCGGCTTGACGTGGTGCAGCGGCATGTCCCGGGCGCGCAGGAAGCCGGTCAGCGCGCCGACTTGGTAGGTGACCAGTGCGGCCACCTCCTCCTCGTCCAGCGGGATGAGGCGGCGGCCGAAGCCCTCCAGGTCGTGGTAGCCGGGATGGGCGCCGACCACCACGCCGTGCTGGTCGGCCAGCGCCACTGTGCGGCCCATGATCACCGGGTCGCCGCCGTGGAACCCGCAGGCCACGTTGGCGGTGGTGATCAGGGGCATGATCTCGGCGTCGGCCCCCATGACGTAGTTGCCGAAGCCCTCGCCGAGGTCGCAGTTGATGTCCATGGTCCGGGGTGGCTGGTGATCGCTCATGCTCCCGTGCCTCCTGCCGTTGCCAGCTGGTGTCCGAAGGCTTCCGCGCCGGACGTGACATGGGCAATGTCGAAAACTCTCACAGCTGGCGGGCGGATTGGTGAATCTCCAAGCCGGGCGCTCGACCATGCTGCCCCGGCCGAACGAATGACGGTTAGCCTGTGCCGATGACCGACCCGAAGCTCGAGGCCGGACTCGGTTCGCCCAGGTTGGGGGAGAAGCGGCAGCTGTCCGAGCGGGTGGCCGCCTACCTGCGTGAAGCGATCATGGTGGGCGAGCTGCCCACCACCGGGTACGTGCGCACCGAGCATCTGGCCGCCCGGTTGGGGGTGAGCGCCACCCCGGTGCGCGAGGCGTTGATGATCCTGCAGAGCGAGGGCGCGGTGCGCTGGGAACCGCGCCGGGGGTTCCGCATGCTCCCGCCCACCCGCCAGGACGTGGACGACCTGTTCAACGTGCAGGCCTACGTGGCCGGTGAGCTGGCCGCACGGGCGGTTTCCGGGCTCGACGCCTCGGAGGTGGCCGCGCTGCGCGCGACCCAGGACGCGCTGGTCGAAGCCGTGCTGCGGGGCGAGACCGAGCGGGTCGGCGAGCTGAACCACCAGGTGCACCGGACCATCAACCGGGCGGCCGGCTCACCCCGGCTGAGCAGCCTGCTCAACCTGTTCGTGCACTACGTGCCGCGTAACTACTACGACCGGGTGGCCGGCTGGGCGGACGCCAGCAAGCGCGACCACGAGGCCGTCCTCGCCGCACTGGAAGCCGGCGACCCGGAAGCCGCCCGCGCCGCCATGGTCGAGCACATCGAGAACATCGGCCGCCTCCTGATCGCCCACCTGGACCGCACCGGCGCCTTCACCCGCACCGACCTATCCCCCACCCCCACCTGATCCAGTCGGTTCAGCAGGCTGGTTCAGTCGGTTCAGCAGACTGGTTCAGTCGGTCTAGCAGGCTGATTCAGTGGGTTCAGCAGGCTGATTCAGTGGGTTCAGCAGGGCGATTCAGTCGGTTTAGCAGGCTGGTTCGGTCGGTTCAGCACGGTGACCCGAGCACGGTGCGGCGGAGGGTTTCCCGGTCGGGGTAGGACTCCTGGGCACCGGGGGCGCGCACGGCCAGCGAACCGGCGGCGCTGGCCCAGCGCGCCGCCTCGCGCAGCGGGTCACCCGCCGCCAGCCGGGCGGCCAGCACGCCGGCGAACGCGTCGCCGGCGCCGGTGGTGTCCACGACCTCCGGCGCGGGTATCGCCGGCACCCGGGCGGTGGAGCCGTCGAAGTCGGTGATCACGGCGCCGGCCGGGCCGAGCGTGGTCACCACCGCGCCCGCGCCCCGCTCCCGCAGCCGCCGGTGCGCGGCCTCGATGCCGTCCTCCTCGGGCAGCCCGGCGACCACCGCCTGCTCGTGCTCGTTGACGATCAGCACCGCGCACCGGGCGATCAGCTCGTCGGGCAGTTCGGCGGCCGGCGCGGCGTTCAGCAGGAACCGGCCCCGGCAGGCCTCGGCGGCCCGGGTGACCACGCCGAACGGGATCTCCAGCTGGGCCAGCACCACGTCGTCCTCGGAGCCGGGCGTGCCCGCCAGCGGGTTCCCGGAGTCCGGCCAGCGGTGGTTCGCCCCGGAAACCACGATGATCGTGTTGTCCTGCTCGGCGACGGTGATCCAGGCGGTGCCGGTGTCCACGCCGTCGACCACCGCGACGCCGGAGGTGTCCACGCCGTGCCGGGCCATTCCGGCTCGCGCCCGCTCGCCCTCGGCGTCCGCGCCCACCCGGCCGATCATGGTCACCCGCGCGCCGGCCAGCGCCGCCGCGACCGCCTGGTTGGCGCCCTTCCCGCCCAGGGTGACCAGCGCCTGCTGGCCGAGAATTGTCTCGCCGGGAGAGGGAAATTTGGCCGCAACCACCACGTGGTCGATGTTGATCGAGCCAACCACGGTGACTCGGCCGGCGGCGGCGGGTCGTTCGGTCACGGCGAACTCTGACACGGCGCGCCGCCGAATGGGAAGAGCGCCTCAGCTTTTGTTCGACTCGTCACGCCGCGCTGAGGTCGACAAACGACAATTCTGATAATTGCTTGAAGCTCGTTCTGTGGCAATTCCTTGATCGGTCGCTATGGTTCCGGGCGTTCCGCGTTCCAGCCCTGAAAGGAATTGTTTATGCGAGCGAAGGAAATTTTGCGTGGAATGGGCCGCATCGGATTTCCGGTGATGGCCGCGGTATTCGCGGTCGGCCTGGCCAGCTCCCCGGCCATGGCGGCCACCCCGGGCGCCCTCGGCGCCTCGGCGGCACCGGTCGCCCAGGTGGCACCGGCCGCGCTCGGCAAGCCGCCGGTGCGGCACCGCACGGTAAGCGCCAAGGAGTGTCGGGCCAACCACGGGCGCGTCGCCGGGCCGCGCAACCACCTGGCCTGCCGGGGCGGCAAGTTCAACGGCGACGAGGTCCGCTAGCACTCGGCGCGAGGCGCGGCTCGCCCCGGAACGGGCCGCGCCCACCCGGCCGCTTCCTCGCGCACACGAACAGCCCGTCAGTTGATGTCGAACTCGTTGCCCTCGGGATCCTTCATACCCACCGCGTAGTGGTCGAGGACGCCGTCCTCCAGCAGGGCGCCTACGGTGGTGGCGCCCAGGTCGACCAGCCGGCGGGCCTCGGCGTCGACTCGCTGTTTGCGGGTCTCGATCGGGTCGGCCCGCCCGCCGCTGGCATGAATGTCGAGGTGCAGCCGGTTCTTGACGGTCTTGACCTCCGGGACCGCGTGGAACCAGATGCTCGGCCCGTGGCCGTGGGGATCGCTGATCCGGTCCGCGCCGTCGACAAGTTCCTCCTCGGGCAGTCCGAGTTGACGGTAGAAGTCGTTCCAAGTGGCGAAGCCGGCTGGTGGCGGCGCCAGCTCGTACCCGAGCGCGGCGGCCCAGAAGCGGGCGAGCCGGTCGGGATCCGCGCAGTCGATGACGAGCTGGAATCTGACGGCCATGGTGCCTCCGTTCGTTGTCTGCGCGGCAGCCTGCCCGGGCACCCCGACAGTTTCACTTGTTCGCGCAGGCGTTCCACGCCCGGGATAAAGCCTTTTCTGTGGTTTATCAGAATGGTCAGGCGCGCAGGGTCCGGGCGAGACCGATTGCGGCGGTACGTACCGCCGCCGCGAGCCGGTTGGTGTCCAGCCGGTTGGCCCAGCCGGTGATGGAGATGGCGGCCAGCGGGCGGCCGTCGGCGGTGAGCACGGGCGCGGCCACGCAGGCGATGCCGACGGCCGACTCCTCGTGCTCCTCGGCCACGCCGCGCTCGCGCACGTTGGCCAGCTCCCGCTCCAGCAGCCCGGGCGCGATCACCGTGCGCGGTGTGCGGCGGGGCAGCCCGGCGGCGAACACCGCGCGCAGCTGTTCCGGTGGCAGGAACGCGAGCATCGCCTTGCCCACCCCGGTGCAGTAGGCGGGCATCCGCCCGCCGATCCGGCTGGGGATGCGCGGCCCGGACGCGGCGCCGTACTTCTGCACGTAGACCACCTCGGTGCCGTCCAACACGGCCAGGTGCACGGTCTCGTGGGTGGCCTCGAACAGGTCGGCGAGCATGGGCGCGGCGGCCTCGGCCAGGCCGCGCTGCCGGGGGGCCAGCTGGCCCAGCTCGAACAATCGCATGCCCAGCCAGAACCCGCTCGCGGTGCGTTCCACCACGTCCCACTCGGCCAGCTCGGTGAGCAGCCGCAGCGCGGTGGGCTTGGCGATCCCGGTGCGCCGGTGCAGCTCGGCCAGGGTGAGCTCGGCGTCGCCCGGCCGGAAGGCGGTGAGCAGCGTGAAGGCCCGGCCGAGTACCGAGTTCGGCCCGTCATCATTCCGGTGAGTGGAACGCACCGCTTCATCGTGGCCGGTCGGAGGGGTCATTGTCTAGCGGAACGCTAGGCGAGCACGCGCCCAGTTTGGCGCGTGCGGGGGAGGGAGTGCATGAGCGCGGAGGCGAAGGTACCGGCGGCGATCGTCGGCCCGGGCAACATCGGCACCGACCTGCTGGCCAAGCTTCGGCACAGCAAGCTGATCGACGTGCGCTACATGGTCGGCGTGGTGGAGTCGCAGGGTCTGGCCAGGGCGCGTGAGCAGGGCGTCGCGGCCAGCGCGGAGGGGGTGGACTGGCTGCTCCGCCAGGACCCGCCGCCGCGACTGGTCTTCGAGGCCACCTCGGCGGCCGCGCACAAGGCGAACGCGCCGCGCTACGCCGAGGCCGGTATACAAGCTGTGGACCTGACCCCGGCGCACCTGGGGCCGATGGTCTGCCCGCCGGTCAACCTGCGCGAACACCTGGACGCGCGGAACGTCTCGATGATCACCTGCGGCGGCCAGGCGACCATCCCGATGGTGCACGCGGTGTCCCGGGTGACCCCGGTGCCGTACGCGGAGATCGTCGCTTCCGTGGCCTCCCGCTCCGCCGGACCGGGGACCAGGGCGAACATCGACGAGTTCACCGAGACCACGGCCCGCGCCGTGGAGTCCGTGGGCGGTGCCCAAAAAGGCAAGGCGATCATCATCCTGAATCCGGTGGAACCGCCGATGATCATGCGCGACACGGTCTTCTGCATGATCTCCGCCGATGCCGACCGGGTCGCCCTCGTCGACTCGCTGCACGCCATGGTCGCCGAGATGCAGCAGTACGTGCCCGGCTACACACTGCGCGCCGAGCCGCAGTTCGACGAGCCGCAACCCGGCTGGCGGGGCCACGCCCGGGTGGCGATCTTCCTCGAGGTGAAGGGCAACGGCGACTACCTGCCGCCCTACGCCGGCAACCTGGACATCATGACCGCCGCCGCCGCCCGCGTCGGCGAGCTGATCGCCGCCGCCACCGACCAGGAGGTGCCCGCATGACCCGCCCCGCGCTGGCCCACGACGTCCGGATCACCGACACCACGCTGCGCGACGGGTCGCACGCGATGGCCCACCAGTTCACCGAGTCCCAGGTGCGGGACACCGTGCGCGCGCTGGACGCGGCCGGCGTCGAGGTGATCGAGGTGACCCACGGGGACGGGCTGGGCGGCAGCTCGTTCAACTACGGGTTCTCGCACACCGACGAGCTTCGCCTGATCGCCGCCGCCCGGGAGGAGGCGCGCAACGCGAAGATCGCCGTGTTGCTGGTGCCCGGCATCGGCACCGTCGCCGACCTCAAGCGCGCCCACGACGCCGGCGCCGAAATGGTCCGCGTGGCCACCCACTGCACCGAGGCCGACGTCTCCCCGCAGCACTTCGCCGCCGCCCGTGACCTGGGAATGGAGACCGTCGGCTTCCTGATGATGGCCCATAAGACGCCGCCCGAGAACCTGGCCAAGCAGGCCCGGATCATGGTCGACGCGGGCTGTCAGACGCCGTACGTCACCGACAGCGCCGGCGCGCTGCTCATGCACGAGGCGCGCGAGCGGTTCGAGGCACTGGTGGCCGAGGTGGGCGACGAGGCCTGGGTGGGCTACCACGGGCACCAGAACCTGAGCCTCGGCGTGGCCAACTCGGTGCTGGCCTACGAGGCCGGGGTGCGCTACATCGACGGGTCGCTGTGCGCGCTCGGCGCGGGCGCGGGCAACTCGCCGACCGAGGTGCTCGCCGCCGTGTTCGACCGGCTGGGCATCTCCACCGGCCTGAACGTGCTGGGCCTGCTGGACGCGGCCGAGGACGTGGTGCACCCGTACCTGAACCGCTGGCCCAAGATGGACCGCAACGCCGTGGTGCAGGGCTGGGCCGGCGTGTACTCGAGCTTCCTGCTGCACGCCGAGCGGGCCGCCGAGCGGTACAAGGTCCCCGCGCACGCCATCCTGCGCCGGTGCGGCGAGCTGGGTTACGTCGGCGGCCAGGAGGACATGATCATCGACGTGGCCATCCAGCTGGCGGCGGACGCGGACGCGGGCCGGAGTTGACCCGACACGCGCGGTAATGCTGGCGATCACTAGGTGTCACGTAGTACAACTGGGGTCCCCCGATTCAGTGACTACGGCTTTACCTCGCTCGTGGAGGGCGACCCTTGACCCAGCTCCCCCACAGCGTGCTCGAGCGCGCGCGTTCCGTTCCGGATCCGGCCGACCGGTGCCCGGTGCACCTGGTGCCGGACGCGCCCGCGGGCCCGGTGGAGGTCGCCGAGGCGAAGGACTTCCTGGAGCGGTTGTACGCCGAGAGCAAGCCGGCGAC
Organism: Actinospineispora eucalypti; assembly: GCA_014208095.1. Lineage (GTDB taxonomy): Bacteria > Actinomycetota > Actinomycetes > Mycobacteriales > Pseudonocardiaceae > Pseudonocardia > Pseudonocardia eucalypti. Next base: position 633,381 of record JACHMT010000001.1, read on the forward strand.
CCCGTTCGACCAGCGGCTCAGCCAGGTCGCCTCGGAGATCGACCGCACCGGTAGCTACCTGCACACCGCCGGTGAGCTGCGCTTCGGCGCGCGGCTGGCCTGGCGGAACGCGGCGCGCTGCATCGGCCGGCTGTACTGGCAGAGCCTGGCCGTGCGGGACCGCCGGCACCTGGACGCGCCCGCCGACGTGGCCGCCGAGTGCATCGAGCACCTGCGTGACGCCACCCGCAACGGGCAGATCCGCGCCACCCTGACCGTGTTCGCCCCGGACCGCCCGGGCCGGCCCGGCCCGAAGATCCACAACGAGCAGCTGATCAGGTACGCTGGGCACCGGCTGTCCGCCGACCGGTCCGGAGCGGTGTGCGGCGACCCGCGCATGGTCGACTTCACCGAGCGGGTGAAGGGCCTCGGCTGGCGGCCCCGCGCGCGGCACGGCGAGCCCCGGCGCGAGGGGGCGTTCGACGTGCTGCCGCTGATGGTCTCCGGCGATGATGTTGAACCGGAGCTTTTCGACCTGCCGGGGGACGCGGTGCTGGAGGTGCCGCTGCGCCACCCCGAGCACCCGTGGTTCGCCGATCTCGGACTGCGCTGGTACGCGGTGCCGGCGATCAGCAACATGCCGCTGGTGATCGGGGGCGTGCGCTACCCGGCGGCGCCGTTCAACGGCTGGTACCTGAACACCGAGATCGGCGCGCGCAACCTCGCCGACCAGGACCGCTACGACCTGTTACCGCTGATCGGGCGGCTGCTGCGGCTGGACGTCAGCTCGCCGCGCACCCTCTGGCGGGACCGCGCGCTGGTCGAGCTGGTGCGGGCGGTCCAGTACTCGTTCGACGCCGACGGCGTGCGGATGGCCGACCACCACACCGAGTCGGAGCGCTTCATCACCCACGTGGCCAACGAGGAACGCGCCGGCCGCCCCTGCCCCACCGACTGGAGCTGGATCGTCCCGCCCATGTCCGGCGGCCTCACCCCGGTCTTCCACCGCTACTACGACCCGCCGGACGACGCCCTGCGCCCCGCCTTCCTCCCACCCGAGGGTTGACCCTCCCGGCGACTCGGGGATCCGGGTACGGCGAGTCGGGGATCCGGGTACGGCGAGTCGGGAGTTCGTGCTCGGTGTGTCGGGGATTCCGGTACGGAGTGTCGGGGTTTGGCGCACGACGGGTCGGGGTTTGGTGCACGGCTCGGGCGGCGCCGCGTGGCGGCGGACCTCCCCGGTTCTTCGGCGCCTGTCCACCGGTGGGTCGTGACGATCGGCGCCGGCGCGGCCGCGTTGAGCGGGATCTTTCATCGAGATGGACAGGACGGTTGTACCTACCGAGATCAAACAACCTTGGTGTCCATCTCGATGGCCACCAAGGTTCCTGCTTGCCGAAAATCCAGCCACGCTCCGGAGCCAGCCACGAACCACACGGTCGGGCGGCGCCCGAGCCGCGTTAGTTGGCCAGCATGCCGTGCCGGCGGTCGTGAATCTCCGCCGCGTCCGGAGCCGCCACGCGTCACCCACCCCGAGCCGTACCCGAATCCCCGACTCGCCGTACCCGGATCCCCGACTCGCCGAGGTCGGGGGTCAGGTGGTGGCTTCGAGCATTGGGCGGGGGTCGAAGTACTCGCGCCACTCGGTGATGCGGCCGTCCCGGAACTTCATGACCCCGAGGAGCTCGACGGTGTAGGCGTGGTTTCCTTCGGCGTCCAGGTGTCGGTCACTGCGCTCGCTGAACACCAGGTCACCGACCGCCTCGATGGTGCGTACGGTGGCGATGATGGCGCCGACCGGCTGGGCGGCGGCGAGCCCGTCGATCAGCCCGAGGATCTCCGCCTTGCCGCGTACCACGGGTAGCCCGCTGTTCTGGTACACACAGTCGTCGGCGATGAACTCCTGGTAGGCGCCGCGCAGGTCGGCCCAGGTGCCCTTGCCCCAGCGCTCGATGAATGCGCGCGCGGTGTCCAGGTTGGCCTGTTCGGTCACGGTGTCTCCCCGGGGTCAGTACAACGCGTGCAGCATGGACTCCAGTGCCTGGCGGAGCACCGCCCGGCTCTCGGCCGGGAGGTCGGCCAGCGCGGCCCGCTCGGCCGCGTGGGCGATCGGCGTACTGGCGGCCAGTGCGGCCTCGCCGGCCGGCGTGATGGAGATTTCCAGGGGCAGCCCGGGTTCGCTGCCCCGCCGCTTGACCAGCCCGGCGGACAGCAGCCGGCGGACCACGCCGCCGACCGCCTGCGGGGAGATCTGCAGGATCCGGGCCAGGTCGGCGCGGCTGACCTGGCCGGCCTCGGCGATCACGCTCAGCGTCACGTACCGCCGGAAGGACAGCTGGTGGGCCATCAGCGCCCGGTCCAGGTGACGCTCCAGGTGGTGGCTGACCTGGGTGATGCGCACGGTGGCCAGGACCTCGCGCAGTTCCACAGCGGCGGTCATGTGGTCTCCCGTCATTGGGCGGCCGGGCGGCGTTAAAGATGAGTAGGCTACTTTGAGTAGTATCTACTTACTACAATGGAGCCGCCGGAGTCAAGCATAGTTAGACAGCAATCGCTACCTTGCGCTCACCGGACATATGAGTAGTTTGTGCTCACTCCCGAAACGCAGCGGCACCAACCACATGGAGGTACGCCATGGCCGTCCCCGACGTCTCCGGCCGCTCGCTGGCCGACCTGCTGTCGCTGAGCGGCCGCCGGGCACTGGTCACCGGCGGCGCCAAGGGAATCGGCCTGGCCTGCGCCCGCCGGCTGGCCGAGGCGGGCGCCCGGGTGGCCGTCGGCGACCTGGACAAGGCCGAGGCGCAACAGGCCGCCGCCACCCTCGACGGGGACGCGATCGGCCTGGCCCTGGACGTGCGCGACACGGCCTCGGTGGACGCCGCCGTCGAGCAGGTCAGGACCGAGCTGGGCGGGCTGGACATCCTGGTCAACAACGCCGGGGTGTTCCCGATCATGCCGGTGCTGGAGACCACCGACGAGCAGTGGGAGAAGGTGCTCGGCACCAACGTGGACGGCGGCTTCCGGTGCGCCCGCGCGGCCGGCCGGGCGTTCGCCGAGGCGGGCACCGGCGGCGTGATCGTGAACCTGGCGTCCATCCAGTCCTTCCGGGCCACCGCGCCCGGCCTGACCGCCTACTGCACCAGCAAGGGCGCCGTGCTCGGGCTGACCCAGTCGCTGGCGCTGGAGCTGGGGGCGCTCGGCGTGCGGGTGGTCGGGGTGGCGCCGACGGTGGTCGACACGCCCGGGCTGGCGCTGAACAAGCCGGTCTACGAGGCCGCCGGGCTGAGCGACGTGATCGCCGCGTTCTCCGCGCAGCTGCCGCTGGGCCGCGCCGCCGTGCCGGACGACGTCGCGCGGGTGGTCCTGTTCGCGGTCAGTGACCTGGCCGTCCTGGTCAGTGGGACCACCCTGGTGGTGGACGCGGGCCACTTGACGCTGTAGTGCGCCGGTTACCCGCGAGCGAAAGGTATCCTCGGCGACGTGGCCAACGAGGCGGAGAGTGCCGGGTCGAGTTCGGAGCGTGCGCGGGCGCCCCGGCGGGCGCCGGGCGAGGTGCGCGAGCTGTTGCTCGAGTCGGCGAAACAGATGTTCTCCCGGCACGGCTACGACTACTCGAGCACCAAGCGGATCGCCGAGCGCGCCGGCGTGGCCGAGGCGTTGCTGTTCCGGCACTTCGGCAGCAAGGCGCAGCTGTTCCGGGAGGCCATCGTGGAGCCGATGGTGACCACGCTGCAGGCCTACGCGGACCAGTGGTCCGGCTACGACCGGCCGCACCAGGTCGAGTCGCCGGTGCACGACTTCGTGAAGACGTTCTTCGGCACGTTGTCGGACCGGCGCGGTTCGGCGTTGGCCCTGACCGCGGTGTCCAACTACTCCACCGACATCGTGACCGACGCCGGCGCGCCGTTGGCCAACGTGCTCACCGCGATCGAGAAGATCGTGGTGCAGGAGGCGGCACAGTTCGGCTACTCGGGGCTGAACCCGCCGATCACCGGGCGGGTCGGCGTGGGTTCGGTGCTGGCCGCCGCCGTGTTCCGGTCCTGGCTGTTCGACCGGATCGTGCCGGAGAGCACCGACGACGACCTGATCGCCGAATTGCAGACCATGCTCATCCACGGCGTGCGCAACCGCCCGGCTTAGGCGCGTTGACAGCTCACGGGTACCCCGCTAGCGTCCGCTGCACTAGAAAGTGCGTGCTTGCCCCACTGTGGCGGCCGCCGGAGCGGGAGGAAGTCGCGTGGCGGATCTGATCGTGCCTCGGGTCGGTGTCAGCGTTAAGGAAGTGACGATCGTCGAGTGGTTGGTGGAGGACGGCGCCACCGTCACCACCGGTCAGCCCATCCTGGTGGTCGCCACCGACAAGACCGAGGTGGAGATCGAGGCGACCATGGACGGCACCCTCAAGCACGGAGCCGCCCCCGAAGAGGACTACGTGGTCGGCGCGGTCATCGGCGCCATCGATTAGGCCGTGTTTAAGAAGTCCCGGTCGATGGGCTTCGTGATCCAGGTGGTTTCCGCCTAGTCCTTCTCGACGATGATGGCCATGTTCGGGCATTCGTAGGCGACCTTCTCCGCCTGTTCCAGGGTGAGCGTGCCGGCGTCGGTGACTTCGGCGATGCCCTCCTCGGTGAGGTCGAACGCCTCGGGCGCGAGGAACATGCAGCGCTGGGCGCCCATGCAGAGCTCGTCGTCAACCTTGATTTTGAACGACATACTGAGTCACTCCCGCGTGGTGGTGTGCCGCTGGCCATGCTGCCAGTGCCTTGCTTGACGGGCCATCCAGCTCGCGCGTAGCGTACATCAGGTTGTAAGTGCATACTTCTTTAATGGAGCGTTCGCGGATGGCCGGTCGGATACGGGTACTCCCGTCCGGCGTGACCTTCCACGTCGCCGACGACGAGTCCGTCTTCGCGGCGGCCACCCGCCAGGGGGTCCGCTGGCCCTCGGTCTGCCAGGGCGACTGCGAGTGCGGGGTCTGCTACATGGTGGTCGAGGACGGCGCCGACCGGCTGAATCCCCGGTCCCGGCAGGAGGCCGACCGGCTCGCGCTCGGCCTCAAGGCGAACGAGCCCCGCGCCCGCCTGGCCTGCCGCACCCACCTGCACGGTGACGTGACGGTGACCCGTCGGGGGGTGCGCGCGCATGGCTGACGCGCCCGTTGCCGGTCTGAGCATGAGGGATACAGAATCCGGCATACTAGGATTGCTCAGGTGACAGAGGCCGAAGTGGACAGACCGCGTCTGCGGCGCAGCTCCGACGAGATCCGGGGGCTGCTGCACGCCGCGGCGACCACGTTCTTCGCGCGCAACGGTTACGCCGGCACCAGCACCCGGGCCATCGCCACCGAGGCCGGGGTCTCCGAGACCTTGCTGTTCCGGCATTTCGGTACCAAGTCGGGGCTGTTCGAGGCCACCACGCTGGAACGCCTGCGCACCGGGGTGGACCAGTTCCTGGCCCGCTGGGAGCGCAACCACCGGCGCAACGACGCCGGCATCGGCACCGAGGCGCATGCCCGCGAGTTCCTCGCCGACCTGCTGCGGTTCACCCGCGACCAGCGCGGGGTGATGTTCGCGATCATCACCGTGGACGCGGCGGAGGACGAGGACATCGTCACGATCCAGGCCACCGCCCTGGCCACCTTCCAGAAGCTGCTCGCCGCCGTCCAGCGGCACGTGCTCACCGATGCCGACGGCGAACTGTTCCCCGGGGTGAAACCCGAGCTGACCGCGTCGGCCGTCGCCGCCTGCGTGATGTGCGTGACCGTGCTGGACGACTGGTTGTTCCGGGAGGGCATCTGCCAGCCCGGCGTGGCCGAGATTGACCAAGAAGTTATCGACTACGTACTGGACGGAGTCGGTCACCGCGGCGAACATGGGGCACCCCCAACCTGAGAGTCTTCACAGCTACGGAGGCGCGATGGCCCAGCACCTGGCGGATCTGGTACTGCGTTGGGAGGCCGAGCGGCCGGATCACCAGGCACTGCGCTACGGCGACCGGTGCTGGACCTGGGCGCGGTGGGCCGACCGCATCCGGCGCAACGCGGCCGCGCAGCGGGCCCTGGGCCTGAGCCCCGGTGACCGGGTAGCCACGCTGGACAAGAACCACCCCGCCGGCCTGGAGACCACCCTCGGCTGCGCGATGGCCGGCACGGTGAACGCCAGCCTCAACTTCCGGCTGGCCCCCGAGGAGTACGTCTACCTGCTCAACAGCAGCGGGGCGCGGCTGCTGCTGGTCGGGGCCGAGTTCGCCGGCGTGATCGAGTCCATCCGGGACCGGTTGACCCACCTCGAGCACGTGGTGGTGGTCGGCGACGGGACGGAGGACGACGAGTACGAGCGGTGGCTGGCGTCCGCTTCACCGGATGTCGCGCCGGTTGCCGCCGCGCCGGACGAGGTGGTGCTGCAGCTGTACACCTCCGGCACCACCGGCCGGCCCAAGGGCGCCATGCTCACCCACCGGGGCCTGCTCGCGCACAGCGCGGCCGCCGCCGAGGCGTTCCGCATCGGCCCGGACAGCGTCGCCCAGGTGGCCATGCCGCTCTACCACGTCGGCGGGACCAGCTGGGCGCTGATCGTGGTCTACGTCGGCGGCACCATGGTGCTGGACCGCGAGGTGGTGCCGGACGCCGTGCTGGCCGAGCTGGCCAGCGGAGTGACGCACACCTTCCTGGTGCCGGCGGTGCTCGCCGTGCTGCTCGGCATGCCCGGCGTGGGCGAGATGGACTTCTCCTCGGTGGAGGTGATCTCCTACGGCGCCTCGCCCATCACACCGAAGGTGCTGGCCGGGTGCCTGGAGGTGTTCGGCGCCAACTTCCTCGGCCTCTACGGGATGACCGAGGCGTCCGGCATCCTCACCGCGCTGCCCCCGTCGGCGCACCGGGACGCCGCGCACCCGGAGCGCCTGCTCTCCGTCGGTCTGCCCATGCCCGGGGTGGAGATCCGGGTGGTCTCGCCGACCACTGGCGGCGATGTGGGCGTCGCCGAGGTGGGCGAGGTGTGGGCGCGCAGCTCGCAGCTCATGCTGGGCTACCACAACCGCCCGGAGGAGACCGCCGACGCGTTCGCCGAGGGCGGTTGGTACCGCACCGGTGACGCCGCCAAGCTGGATAGCGCCGGCTACCTCTACCTCACCGACCGGATCAAGGACATGATCATCAGCGGTGGGGAGAACGTGTACCCGGCCGAGGTGGAACGGGTGCTGTCCGAGCACCCGTCGGTCGCCGAGGTGGCCGTGATCGGCATCCCCAGCGACCGCTGGGGTGAGGTCCCGCTGGCCTACGTGGTCCCCGCGCCGGGGCTGACGGTGGACGAGCCGGCCCTGCTCGCCTTCTGTCGCGAGAGCCTGGCCAAGTACAAGTGCCCCGCCGTCATCCGCACGCTCGCAACCCTCCCCCGCAACCCCACCGGAAAAATCCTCAAAACCGAACTCCGCAAACTCCCCACCCCCTAACCCCCCGCCCTCCATATCGCGCCCCTCCACCCGCCCATATCGCGGATTCCACCCGCCCATATCGCGGATTCCACCAGGCCATGTCGCGGATTCCACCAGGCCATGTCGCTGGTGCGTGAGGGTGTTGTCGCGGGATTTCCGCCATCGGGCGGGCGCTGTTGCGCCGGCTTGCCCGCGCCGACCAGTGGAATCCGCGACGTGGCCTGCTGGAATCCGCGACATGGCCTGGTGGAGGGAGCGATATGGGCGGGCGAGGGGCGCGATGTGGGGTGGGGTGGCGCGGGGTGAGAGGTGAAGTTAGTGTTCACTTCAAAGCTGTCGAGATGGGGAGGCGAGTTGCGTGGGGAGTTTGGACGGGCTGGTTGCGGTGGTGACCGGCGGCGGGCGGGGCATCGGGCGCGAGCATGCGCTCTTGTTCGCGGCCGAGGGCGCGAAGGTTGTCGTGAATGACCTCGGCGGTGGGGGTGACGGGACCGGCGCGACGGCCGGGCCCGCCCAGGAGGTCGCCGACGAGATCGTGAAGAACGGCGGCCAGGCGGTGGCCAGCCCGCACAACGTGGCCGACGAGGCCGGCGCTCAAGGCATCGTGGACACCGCCGTCGAGGCGTTCGGCAAGCTCGACATCCTCGTCAACAACGCCGGCGTGCTCCGGGACAACGTGCTGGTCAACGTCACGCCCGAGGACTGGGACGTGGTCGTGGCGGTCAGCCTGCGCGGCACCTACCTGGTCACCAGGGCGGCGGCCAAGCACTGGCGCGAGCGGTCCAAGGCCGGCGACCAGCCAACCGCCTCGGTGATCAACACGACCAGCGAGTCGGGCCTGTTCGCCAATCCCGCCCAGGCCAACTACGCCGCCGCCAAGTCGGGCGTGTCCACCTTCACCCAGGTCATCGCCAAGGAGCTCAAACGGTACGGCGTGCGGGCCAATGCGATCGCGCCCCGCGCCCGTACCAGGCTGACCGAGGTGATCGGCGGCAAGGTGGTGGAGCAGATCCAGCCCAAGGAGGGCAAGTTCGACGCCTGGCACCCGGCCAATGTGGCGCCGTTCGTGGCCTATCTGGCCAGCCCGGGCTGCCCGCTGACCGGCGAGTCGTTCGTGGTCGGCGGCGGCCGGGTGCACCGCGTCCGCCCGTGGCAGCTGGACGACAACTGGCAGCTCAAGACCGACGGCCGGTGGTCGGTGGACGAGCTCACGAAAGCGGTCGACGAGCTCGGCCCGCCGGAGCGGGTCAAGGGCCTCGGCGAATAGGTCGTGAGTGGCGAGTGTCGCTATAGCGACACTCGCCACTCACGGGGGCGCGTCAGCGCCCAGTGAATTTTGGCGGGCGCTTGTTCTTGAAGGCGTCGATGGCCTCCAGCATGTCCTGCGAGGTCATCGTCGCGCCTTCCAGGTAGAAGGCCAGGTCGAGCACCTCGTTGCCGCGCAGCGCCAGGTGCCGGTTGAGCGCCCGCTTGGTGTACTGCACGGCCAGCGGCGGCAGCTCGGCCAGCCGCACCGCCAGCGCCAGCGCCGCGTCGTACACCTCATCACGTGACGCGACCAGGTCGCTCACGATGCCGAGGGCGTGGGCGTCCGCACCGGTCATCGGGTCGCCGGTGAGCAGGTGTCGCTTGGCCCGGGCCAGCGGCATGTTCGCCGGCCACACCACCGCGCCGCCGTCGCCGGCCACCAGCGCCATCCGCACGTGCGTGTCGGCGATCTTCACGTCCGGCGCGGTGACCACCGCGTCGCCGAGCAGGACCACGGTGGCGCCCAGCCCGTAGGTGTCCCCGTGCAGCGCCACCACCAGCGGCTTCGTGAAGTCGGCGAAGGCGTAGAACAGCCGCCGGCCCTCGTCGATCAGCTGCATCCGGCGGGTCGGGTCGGCCGCCGCCGAAAGCATCAGCTCGGTGTCGCCGCCGGCGGAGAAGAACTTGCCCTCGGCGGTCAGCAGCACGGCCAGCACCGACGGGTCGTCGGCCAGTGAAGCCATCGCCTCCGTCAGCTCCACGTGCATCGCCGCGTCGAACCGGTTCATCACCTCCGGCCGGGTCAGCCGCAGCTCGGCGACGCCGGGGTGGTTCTCGAAACGGGTGATCGCCAGCGTCCGGTAGGTCATGCTCAGCCTCCGGCCGGCGCGGGCGCCAGGCCCCGGGTCAGCGCGACCGGGTCGAAGAACTCGATGGTTTCGACGATCTTGCCGTCGCGCAGCCGGAACAGGTTGGCGTAGGTGTTCGCGTACGGCTGGCCGTTGGCGAAGGTGCCGCGCGAGGTGTACTCGGCGATCACCCGGTTCGGGTCGGCCTCGGCCCGGATGTCCATGGTGGGGAAGACGATCTCCTGCCACAGCCCGCCGGTGACCGGCGCGAGGAACGCCTCGAACGCCGCCTTGCCGTCGATCCGCTTCGGCATGCCCTCCGGGGCGAAGGGCAGCAGCAGCGCCACGTCCTCGGCGACCTCGGCGACCATCGCGGCGGCGTCCAGCCGCTTGAGGCCATCCAGGTAACGGCGGACGGTTTCCACCGGTTCGCTCATGTCCGGCTCCTCTTCGTCGGCGGCAGACGAAACACTAGTCTGTGTAGCGAGTACCCGCTACACAAGCCGGCCAAAGGGAGCGAGAGGCATGATCCGACCCGAGGACGACAGCTTCCACCCGGGCTCGCCCGACCCGTACTGGAACGAGAGCGCCTGGTTCGGGTTCGGCGTGCCGGAGCGGTCGATGACCGGCTGGGTCTACTTCTACCACCGGCCGAACATGAACTTCACCGTTGGCGGCGTGGCGCTGTGGGATCCCACCGGCGAGTACCCGTGGACCTGCCGGCACTACGACTGGGGTCAGCCGATGCCGCTGCCGGACGGCGCGGACATGTTCGACTTCAAGTTGCCCAACGGGCTGGCCGTGGCCTGCCGCGAGCCGTTGCGTTCCTTCCAGCTGGACTACGACGGGCCGGGGCTGGGGGCCGAGCTGACCTGGGAAGCGCTCGCGCCGCCGCAAGCCGCCGGGCGGGCCGGCGCTTCGGACATGCCGACGGGCAGCGACGGCTGGGGCAAGGGCCACTACAACCAGCCCGGCCGGATCCGGGGCGAGCTGCGGCTGGCCGGCGAGCGCATCGAGGTTGACTCGCTGTACCTGCGCGACCACTCCTGGGGCACCAGGCGGCCGGCGCGCAACCCGCGCGGCAACTTCGCCTCGGCGGTCGGTGACGGCGGGCGCAGCGGCTTCTGCGTGTTCGCCGCCAGCGACCTGGACTGGGCGGAGGACCCCGGTGTCGGGGTCGCCGACCCGCTCTCGTTCGGCTGGTACCTGCGGGACGGGGTGCCCAGCCGGCTGGTCGCCGCGACCCGGACGGTGGTGGCCCGGGACGGGCGCGGCCGACCGCTGGCCGTGAACCTGGAGGGCACCGACGAGCTCGGCCGCACCCTGCGCGCGGAGGGACGGCTGCGCAACTGGCTGTGGTGGCAGGGCTACGCGAACATCCTGATGTTCTGGTCCATGGCCGACTGGACCTACGACGGGCGGACCGTGGTCGGCGAGGAGCAGGACATCCTCCCGCTGGACCAGGCCCGCCGGCTGTTGCGTCGAACCAGCTAGGCCGAACCTGAGGCCGAACCGGCCAGGTGGTTCGCGGCGATGTAGGCGAAGGCGGCGGCGGCGCCGATGGAGGCGCCGGCGCCGGGGTAGGTGCGACCCATCACCGTCGCGCTGCAGTTGCCGGCGGCGTAGACGCCGGGGATCGCCTCCCCCGAGGTGCTCACCACGCGGGCGTGCTCGTCGGTGAGCAGGCCGCCACAGGTGCCCACGTCACCCGGATAGACCGGCACCGCGTAGAACGGCGGCCGGTCGATCGCCCCCAGGTTCGGGTTGGGGCGCACCCGGGGGTCGGAGAAGTACCGGTCGTAGTAGCTCTCGCCCCGGTGGAAGTCGGCGTCCCGGCCGGCGGCGGCCATCGCGTTGAACCGGCGCACCGTGTCGCGCAGCCCGGCCGGGTCGATGCCGCACGCCGCGGCCAGCCCCTCCAGCGTGTTCGCCTTCTTCAGGTAGCCGTTGCCGAGCAGTGAGCGGGGCGTGACGCCGGGCAGGATGTCGCCCAGTGAGTAGCGCCTGCGGTGCCGGCTGTCCAGCACGAACCAGCTCGGGACGGCCGGCACCCGTTCGTGGCGGGCGTAGATCGCCCGGCCGAACCGCGAGTAGTCGGTGGCCTCGTTGACGAACCGGCGGCCGGAGGAGTCGACGACGATGCAGTGCGGCATGGAGCGGTCGAAGACGTGCATCTCGCGGGTGCCGTCCGGGCGCTGTCCGGTGCCCATCCAGATCGCCTCGTCCATCAGGGCCACCGCGCCGCCGATCGCCTGCGCGGCGGTGATGCCGTCGCCGGTGTCGCCGGGGTTGCTCATCGTCCACTCGGTGGAGGACGGGTGCGGACCGTACTCCTTGCGCATCGCCTCGTTGTGGGAGAAGCCGCCGCAGGCCAGCAGCACCGCGCGGGCACGCACCGCCACCGTGGTCCCGTCCGGCCGGGCGAGCTCGGCTCCGGTCACCCGTCCTTCGCGTGAGACCAGCGAACGCAGGCCCAGCTCGGTGTACAGGGGGATGCCCCGTTTGGTGAGCGCGAGCAGCAGCTGTCCCATCAGGCTGGCCCCCAGCCCGTCCACCCGCCGGCCGCGCAGCAGCCCGCCCAGCGCCCGGCCGGCGATCCGGGCGGCGGTGGCGGCGCCGTGTCCGGTGCGGGTGGCCACGCCGGCCGGGCTGACCTCCTCCATGTGGATCGGCACGCCGGGGAACAGCTGCCGCGCGCGCAGCCGTTCCCGCATCGGGCCGAGCCGGCGCAGGTCGAACGTGGCGCCGCGCACCGAGCGGCCCTCGGGCAGCCCGCCCGGGTTCTCGGGGTAGTAATCGCTGTAGCCGTAGCAGCGCTCCAGCTCCAGCCCCTGCTCGCGCAGGAAGCCGATCATCTTCGGCCCCTGCGAGATGAACGCCGCGCGGCGCTCCCTGGACGACGCCGGCCCCGGGTCCCCGCCGCCGTCGATCACCGAGTCCAGGTAGGCGTGCGCCCACTCCGCGGAGTCCGCGACGCCGTCCTCGACCAGTAGCGGGTTGTTCGGGATCCACATCAGGCCGCCGGAGAGCGCGGTGTTGCCGCCCAGCACGTCGGTCTTCTCCACCACCACGGTGCGCAGGCCGGCGGCGAACGCGGCCAGCGCGCCGGTCATCCCGGCCACGCCGGACCCCACCACCAGCAGGTCGGTCTCCTCGGGCAGGGCCGGCTGAGTCATGGCGCTGTTCTACTCCGCCGGCCGTTAGACAGCAAGTGCTCTCTTTCTGTCGCGAACGATAGGATTACTACTGTAGGGATTCGACATACCTTGAGGGGTCGCGATTCACCTGGCCGTGCTGTGCCGAGGTCACGGTCCGGTCACGTTGGGCCTATCCTTCTGGGTTCGTCCACCCGCCAAACTCGCCAACCGGACGACCACAGCGCTGGGCCGCGGTCCAGCGGAGGAGGAACTGCGTGCCTGACAAGGCAGTCCGCGAACAGTTGACGATCACCCTCGAGGACCGGCCCGACGACGAGTGCCTCGCTAGCTGGGACCGGCTGGTCGCCTCGGCGGGGGACAGCGATGTGACCCAGCTCAGCGCGTGGGCGCGGGTGCGCCGGTTGGCCGGGTTCGAGTCGCTCTACCTGCACGTGTGGCGGGGCGCGGAACTGGCCGGCGGCGCGTTGGTGCTGCGCAAGAAGGTCGGCCCGCTGGGGCGCGTCGGCTATCTGCCGTACGGGCCGGTGCTGGTCGACGAGCCGGGGGAGCCGGGTGAGCCCGGGCGGGACCGGCGATCGGTGTGTGAGCGGTTGGCCGCCGGGCTGGCGGCGATCGGCCGCCGGGACGTGGCGCTGTTCGTGCAGCCGCCGGGTGGTGGCGAGGACATGGCGCTGGAGCTGTTGCGCCGGGGTTTCCGGTTCTCCCGGGACGGCGGTGCCCGGGTCGCGCCGGCCGAGACCATCCGGGTGGACCTGCGGGTGCCGGAGGACCAGCTCCGCTCGCGGCTCAGCCGGCGGCTGCGCACCTGGGCCAACCAGTGGCCGCGCAAGGGGGTCACCGTCCGGACCGGCGACGAACGGGACCTGCCCCGGCTCACCCTGCTCGCCGAGGCGACCGCCAAGTTCCAGGGGTTCCCGCCGTTCGCCGAGTCCTACCTGCGCGCGCTCTACACCAACCTCAACGGGCACGCCGTGCTGCTGATCGGCGAGGTGGAGGGGCGGCCCGTCGCCGCCGAGCTGTTCACCGGCTGCGGTGGCGTGTTGAAGAGCCGCATCCGGGGCCTGGACCGGGCCGACCCGCGCGCGGAGAGCCTGAACGTGGGCAGCGCGATGACCTGGGAGGCGATGCGCTGGGCCAAGGCGAACGGCTACCACGCCTACGACTTCGGCGGCATCCGCCCCGAGTCGCTCGCCGCGCTGCGCGCGCCCGGCCCCACCGACCGCGCCGCGCTGGCCGGCCCCGACCAGTTCAAGGTCAAGTTCGGTGGTGACCTGCTCAGCTACCCGCCGCCGGTGGAGATGATCGGTTCGCGCGCTCTGCGCGGCGGTTACGACCTGCTCCAGCGCGGCGACCTCCTGACCACCGTCCGCGAGTCCCTCCGCGGCGGCCGCTAACCCCTCCCCCTCACCGCCGATTCAGTGGGTTCCGCACGCTGGTTCAGTGGGTTCAGCACACCGATTCAGTCAGCACTGTTGACTGAACCAGTGTGCTGAAGTGACTGAATCACCCTGCTGAAGGCACTGAATCAGGTGGGGGTGGGGGTGGGGTCGGAGGGGTTGCGGGCTGATAGGGCGGTGTACATGTAGTTGGTGATCTCGCGGATGATGCGTTCGCGGGACGGATGGGTGGGGCCGGGCTCGAAGAGCAGGTCGTCGTGCAGCACCATGCCCATCACCATGGCGAACGAGCAGCGCACGGTCACCGGGTTGTCGAGGTCGGTGAAACCGAGGTCGGCCGACGCCTGGCGTACCCAGTCGTCCATCTTGAGCAGCTCGTGGCTGATCACCGAGCCGTGCCCGTTGCTCTCCGAGGGCAGCGAGCGGAACCGGGTGATGCAGATGTACGCGAGGATCATGCCCCGGTTGTCGGCCAGCGTGTCGTAGAGCAGCTCGACGAAGGAGCGGACCACCTCCTTCCCGGAACGGGGCTGCCGCAGCTCGGTGGTCCACTGATCGGTGAACGACGTCCAGAACCGCTGGTAGGGCTCCACCACCGCCTGGTCGAACAGGCCGGCCTTGGAGCCGAACTGGCGGTAGATGGTGGCCTCGGTGACCCCGGCCTCCAGCGCCACGTCCCGCGTGGTCGCACCGGCGTAGCCGCGCGCCGCGAACAGCTCGCGCGCGGTGGACAGGGTCAGCTCCCTGACCTCCTCGGTGGAGCGCCGTCGCCGGGGCTTGGGGTTATTGCTCACTCAACTACCCTACCTGCGTGTATAGCTGTTCGATCTCGACGGCGTAGCGGGCGTGCACGCCCCGCCGCTTGAGTTTGGCGGTCGGGGTGAGCAGGTCGGTGTCCGGCAGCCACGGGTCACCGAGCACCAGGTGTGCCCTGATCCGCTCGGCCGGGGCCAGCCCGGCGTTCACCCGGTCAACCGCGGCCGCCACCTCGGCGAGCACCGAGGGCGCCTTGGCCAGCGCCGGCGGGTCCAGGTCGGTCAGGCCGTGGGAACGCCCCCACTCGCGGGCATAGTCCGGGTCCAGCACCAGCAAGATGGACACGTAGGGGCGGCCGTCGCCGATCGCGCAGGCCTGGCCGATCAGCGGGCACTCGCCCTTGATGCCGTTCTCCAGCAGCACCGGGGACACCTTGTGCCCGGACTGCGGGACCAGGATCTCCTTCTTCCGGTCGATCACCGACAGATTCCCGTCGTCGTCCCAGCGGCCGATGTCGCCGGTGTGGTACCAGCCGTCCTCGGTGATAGCCTCGGCCGTCTTCTCCGGGTCGTGCAGGTAGCCGGCGAACACCGACGGCCCGCGCACCAGGATCTCCCCGTCCGCCGCGATCATCATCTCCAGGCCGGGCACCGGCCGGCCGGAGGTGGCGAACACGATGTGGTGCGGGTCCCAGGACATGAACCCGGTGGTCTCCGACGACCCGTACACGTCGGAAACCGGCACCCCGGCCGAGATGAAGAAGCGCAGCGTCTCCGGGGCCAGCGGGGCCGCACCGGTGATCGCCATCCGGATGTCGGCCAGCCCCAGCCGGCGCAGCACCGGGGTGATCGCCTCCTCGCGCACCGAGGACCACCGCGCGGCCAGGTCGGACGGCACTTCGGCTCCCGAGTTGCGTAGGCAGTGCACCTGCCACCCCACCTCCAGCGCCGCCTCGAACCCGGCCCGCGCCGAGGGGTCGCCGATCAGCGAGGCCTCCACCCCGGCCCGCAGCTTCTCCCACAGCCGGGGCGCGCAGAACCACCACTCGGGCCGCACCTCGGCCATCATCCGGCCGACGTCGGCGATGTTCTCGCAGGTGGTGACCGCCGTGCCGCCGAGCAGGTGGTAGTAGTGGGTGATCTGCCGCTCGCCGATGTGGGCCATCGGCAGGTAGGACAGCTGGCGCAGCCCGGCCATGTCCAGCCCCATCATCGAGAAGTGCACGGTCATCGCGTAACAGATGTTGCGGTGGGTGAGCATGACGCCCTTGGGTGCCCCGGTGGTGCCCGAGGTGTAGATGACCGTGGCCAGGTCCTCCGGCCGCACGGACGCCGCGGCCGCCGCGAGATCCAGCCCGGGGCCGTCCAGCAACGACGCGAACGGCGTCACCGCCGCGGAGGGGGCCTCGCCGGTCAGCAGCACGATGTGCCGCAACGCCGGCAGCTGGGAACGCACCGCGAGCACCCGCTCCAGGAAGTCCAGGTCCTGCACCACGACCACGGCCGCACCGGAATGCCCGAGCACGTAGGCGATCTGGTCCGGCGGCGCGGAGTTGTACAGCGAGAACGGGGTGCCGCCGGCGAACATCGTGCCCACGTCGACGAAGTGGAACTCGGGCCGGTTGCGGCACAGGATGGCCACCAGCTCGCCCCGGCGCAGCCCCAGCCGGCGCAGCCCGCCCGCCACCAGCGAGACTTGCGACGCGTACGAATCCCAGCTGAACTCACCCGACGGCCCGCGCAGGGACATCTCCCCGGACCGGGCCTCCACGGTGGAGAGAAAGCGCGAGCAGAGCGTCTGCCCGGCCACCTGGCGCTCGAACTCGCGGCGTACCCGGAGGATCTCCTCGCGCGCGGGATGTGTGGGATGCGTCATACTCTGGCTCCGTCCCTAGATAGTCATCGCTCTCCAAATAGCGGCACCGCACCGCTGGACAGCGTGACTCTTCAAGCAAGCACTTGCTACCTAGTGAGAGTGGTCGTAGCGTACTGTGCCGCGGCACACACCGACAGCGTCCGAGTGCCGCGTTCCCGTGCGGCAACACCGGAGGCTCCCACCATGACCACGTTCGACACCCCGAGAGCGGCACAGAAAACCCAGGCGCGCAGTTCCGGAGCCGTCCCCCAGGAAGTGCTGGCCACCGAGGCGGAGTACCAGGTGGTCCCGGGCGTGCTGCGCACCGAGGTGCCGGCGGACTTCGGCACCAAGGACCTGCCGAGGGAGCGCTACCTGTCCGCCGACTACCACCGGCTCGAGGTGGAGCGGATGTGGTCCAAGGTCTGGCAGATGGCCTGCCGGGAGGAGGACATCCCGAACGTCGGGGACGCGCTCAACTACGAGATCGTGGACGAGTCGATCATCGTGGTGCGCACCGGGCCGGACCAGTTCAAGGGCTACGTGAACAGCTGCCTGCACCGGGGCACCCAGCTGATCAGGGGCAAGAGCAGCCAGAACAGCTTCGTCTGCCCGTTCCACGGCTGGTCCTGGAACCTGGACGGCAGCATGAAGAACCTGCCCTGCGCCTGGGACTTCCCGCAGCTGGACAAGGCCAAACTCAACCTGCCCGAGGTGAAGGTGGACACCTGGGACGGCTGGGTCTTCATCAACCTGCACCCCGAGAGCTCGAGCCTGGACGAGTACCTGGGCGAGATCCTGCCCGCTCATTTCCGCGAGATGCCGCTGAAGACCCGGTTCAAGGCGGCGCACGTGCAGGCCCGGGTGCCGGCCAACTGGAAGGCCACCATGGAGGCCTTCATCGAGAGCTACCACGTGTTCATCACCCACCCGCAGATCGTCAACTTCACCGGTGACCACAACACCCAGTACGACGTCTTCGACCGGCACAGCAACCGGATGATCACGCTGATCGCGGTGCCGTCGCCGAGCCTGGGTGACTCGGTGGACGAGCAGGAGGTGGTGGACTCCTTCGCCGAGTTCCTGCAGACCGAGGCCCCGGACATCCCCGAGGGCAAGACCGCGCGGGACGTCGCCGGCGAGATCCACAAGGAGACGTTCCAGCAGATCTACGGCGTGGACATGTCCAAGATGTCCAACACCGAGCTGATCGACGCCATCGAGTACGCGCTGTTCCCCAACTTCATCCCGTGGGCCGGCGACGGGTTCCCCATCGTCTACCGGTTCCGCCCGGACGGGGACAACCACATGTCCTGCATCGTGGACGTGATGCTCATGGGCATGTGCCCGGAGGGGATCGACCCGCCGACGGCGGAGATCCACTGGCTGGACCCGGCGCCCGGTTCCGACTCGCCGGACTGGACGCAGGCCCCGGAGCTGGGGGCCCTCGGCCCGATCCTGAACCAGGACATGGGCAACCTGTCGCGCGTGCAGCGCGGGCTGCGGGCCAGCAAGAAGGACGTCACGTTCTCCGCCTACCAGGAGTCCCGCATCCGGCACTTCGCGCACATCCTCGACCGGTACCTGGCCGACGGCTCGGAAGGGGAGGCCTGATGTACGACCAGGGAACCTTCGACGGCCTGCCCTACGACCCGGCCGAGTACGACCCGCGCTCGCCCCAGGTCAAGCAGAACATCGAGGCACACTTCGCCGCGCTGCGCCAGCACTGCCCGGTGCACCACCACGTGTTCAGCGAGGCGGAGCAGAAGGAGATCAACGAGAACCCCTTCGTGGCCGGCCCGACCACCGACCTGTACTCGTTCCTGAAACACTCCGACGTGGAACGGATCCTGCAGAACCCGGACGAGTTCCTGTCCATCGAGGGGGCCGGGCCGGAGCGGATGACCCCGGTCGAGGGCACCGGGATGCTGGTCTGGTCGGACGGCGACCCGCACCGGCGGTCCCGCAAGATCTGCCTGCCGGCGTTCTCCCCGAAGAACATCGCCCCGCTGGCCCCGATGCTCCAGGTCCGCATCGACGACCTGATCGACGGCTTCGCGCACAAGGGCGCCATCGACCTGATGGAGGAGTTCGCCCTCCCGGTCACCAGCAGCATGATCGCGCACCTGATCGGGCTGCCCATCGAGCGCTCGCCGGAGATCCTGGAGTGGGGCCAGGCGATCATCGGCACCTTCGGCGGCGACGACGAGTCCTACCAGAAGGGCCTGTGGTCGCTGGGCAAGATCGGCGAGTTCCTGGCCGAGGTGGGGCCGGACCGGGCGCGCCGCCTGGCCGAGGGCGAGGAGCTGTTCGACGCGGTCACCCATGTGCTGACCTCGACCGACGAGAACGGCTCGCGGTTCACCCCGCAGGAGGCGGTGGTCGCGGTCTCCCAGTTCCTCGGGGCCGGCATCGAGTCCAGCGCCACGGCCATGTGCAACGGCATCTACCTGCTGTGCACCAACCCCGATGAGCGCCGGAAGCTGGCGGACAACCCGAAGCTGATCGGCACCGCGGTGGAGGAGATCCTGCGCTTCATGGCCCCCATCGAGGGCACCTGCCGCACCGCCGCCGAGGACACCGAGGTCGCCGGCACCCGGCTGCGCAAGGGCCAGAAGATCCGGCCGGTCTACGCGAGCGCCAACATGGACGCCGACGTGTTCGACAACCCGCGCCAGTTCCGGGTGGACCGGGAGCGCGCCGAGCTGTCCAAGCACATGACCTTCGGCAAGGGTGTGCACTCCTGTCTGGGCGCCGCCCTGGCCCGCCGCGAGCTGGCGCTGGGTATCTCCACGCTGCTGCGCCGGCTGCCCGACCTGGCCCTGGACCCGACCAAGCAGCCCACCCGCAACCCGATCTTCCTGGTGCACGGCTTCGACTACCTGCCGGTGCGCTGGGACCCGGCGGGCGTGCTGCCCCGCGCGGAGGACCCGGCGGCCACCGCCAAGGGCACCCTGGCGGAGTCGAGATGAGCGGGTTTTCCGATGACTGGGACGTGCTGAACGACCCGAGCGACCCCGGGCTGCACTGGACCACCGGCAACATCGGCGAGGCGGTGCCCGGCGTCCAGACCCCGCTCAGCTGGAGCCTGTGGGGGCCGACCATCGAGGAAGGCATGCGGCTGTCCATGCGGGACATGGGCGCGTTCTCGCACGCCGAGTCCCAGCTGCCGCCGCGTGGTCGGCGGCTGTGCCAGGTGTTCTACGGGCGCGGCGCGCTGTCGGTGGAGCTGTTGGCCCGGCTGGGCGACCGGATGCCCGGCACCACCGGCCAGCAGGTGGCCACCGGCGTGTACGGCGAGGCCCCGGAGACCATCGACTACCGGCCCACGAAGCGCCGGTACCCGGTGGTGGCGGTGGCCGTGCCGTATCAGATGGCGCGCATCGCTCGACGGCTCCAGGCGGCGCGGGCGCGCAGCGAGGCGTTCTGGCCCCGGGAGACCGGCCGGGCGAACACGCTGGCGCTGCCCGAGGCGCTGGCCGTGTTCGCCGAGGCGACCGCGCAGTTCAAGCGGTGCGTGTACCTGCAGTCGATGGCGCTGTTCTGCGCGGTGCAGCCGATGTATCAGGCACTGGCCGCGCTCACGCAACGCACCGGCATCGGTGACCCGAACGTGCTGGCCGGCGGCTACGGCGGCGTGCCGGAGACCGAGGTGGTGGCCGACCTCTGGCGCACCTCCCGGGGCGAGATCGAGCTGGCCCAGGTGGTGCGCAAGCACGGGTTCCACGGGCCGGCCGAGGGCGAGCTCTCCGGGCGGGTGTGGCGGGAGGACGACAGCCCGCTGCGCAAGCGGGTCGGCGACTACGCCGGCCGCCCGGACGGTGACGACCCCCGCCTGCGCGACGCCGCCCGCCGGGAGGAACGGCTGCGCCTGGAACGGGAGATCCTGGCCGCCGTACCGGCCGCGGCCCGGCCGGCGGTGAAGGCGCTGCTGGCCAACGCGGCCCGGTCCATCCCGTTGCGCGGGGTGTCCAAGACGGCGTTCCTGCAGGCCTTCGACGTGGTGCGGGCGACGGCCCGGCGTTCGGGGGTGCTGCTGGCCGAACGCGGCGCGCTGGCCGACCCGGAGGACGTCTTCTTCCTCACCGAGGCGGAGCTGCGCGCTGTGCCGACCGCCGCGGTCCAGGAAGTAGTGGCCAAGCGGCGGGCCCGGCACGCGGAGTACCTGACGGTGCGGCTGCCCGAGCACTGGGTGGGCAGCCCGGTGCCGATCCCGGTGGCGGTGGCCGACGACGGCGCGGCCCGGGTGCAGTCGCTGACCGGCGTCGGGGTGAGCCCGGGGGTGGTGGAGGGCCTGGCCAGGGTGGTCACCGACCCGGACTTCGACGACGTGGAACCCGACGAGATCCTGGTCTCCGCGACCACCGACCCGAGCTGGTCGTCGATCATGTTCATCTCGTCCGCGCTGGTCGTGGACATCGGCGGCGCGCTGTCCCACGCCGCCGTGGTGGCCCGCGAGCTGGGCATCCCGTGCGTGGTGAACACCAAGGACGGCAGTCGCCTGCTGCGCACCGGTGACCTGATCCGGGTGGACGGCACCGCCGGCACCGTGGAGGTGTTGAAGCCCGCCGCCGGGTAAGGGGTAGTGTTCGGCGTCACGAATGTCGCTATACATGCTGGTTCCCCGGCCGGCGTGGGCGCGACGACTTCGACCTACTCAGGGTAAGGTGCGGTGACTCACACCCACCTGGCCCACTTGGCCAGCGGTATCCGACACGCGGGAGCGCACAGATGGGTATTGGCGTAGAGGTTCAGGTGCAGGGCCTCTCCAAGTCCTTCGGCAGGGCGAACGTCTGGTCAGACGTGTCCTTCACCATGCCGCGCGGAGAGATCAACGTTCTGCTCGGCCCGTCCGGTACCGGTAAGTCGGTGTTCCTGAAGTGCCTGATCGGGCTGTTGAAGCCGGAGAAGGGTTCGATCTTCATTCACGACACCGATCTGGTGAAGTGCAAGTCGGACAAGCTGTACGAGATCCGCAAGCTGTTCGGTGTGCTGTTCCAGGACGGCGCGTTGTTCGGGTCGATGAACCTGTACGACAACATCGCCTTCCCGCTGCGTGAGCACACCAAGAAGAACGAGCGCGAGATCCGGGACATCGTGGCCGAGAAGATGGCCATGGTGGGTCTGACCGGTGACGAGAAGAAGCTGCCGGGGGAGATTTCCGGTGGTATGCGCAAGCGGGCCGGGTTGGCCCGGGCGCTGGTGCTGGACCCGGAGATCGTGCTGTTCGACGAGCCGGACTCGGGTCTGGACCCGGTGCGCACGGCGTATCTGAACCAGCTGATCGTGGACCTGAACCAGGCCACCGACTCGACGTTCCTGATCGTCACGCACGACATCAACACGGCCCAGACGCTGCCCGACAACATCGGCATCATGTACCACAAGCACCTGGCCATGTTCGGGCCGCGTGAGCTGCTGCTCACCAGCGACGACCCGGTGGTGGCGCAGTTCCTGAACGGGCGCAAGGAAGGCCCGATCGGGATGTCGGAGGAGAAGGACGCGGACGAGCAGGCGGCCGAGGCGGGCGGGGCGAAGTTCGCCGTGCCGCCGATGAAGCCGCAGCTGTTGCCGCTGGACGGTGGCACCCGGGCGGCGGTGGGTCGGCGCCTGGAGCGGGTGATGGGCATGCTGCACGAGCTGCCCGATCGCGCCCAGCGCGCGATCGTGGAAAGCCTCAGCCCCACCGAGCGCCAGCGCTTCGGCGTCAACGGCGGAAGCGCCCAGCACCGGGACGAACCCACCACCGAATTCCCCCGCCCCTGACCCCGCCCCCTCGGCAAGCCGGGCGTTCCTACCCGGCGAGTCGGGGTTTTGGGTACGGCGAGTCGGGGATCCGGGTACGGCGAGTCGGGGATCCAGGTACGGCGAGTCGGGGATCCAGGTACGGCGAGTTGGGGGATTTGGGTACGCGTTCGCCCGGGCCGGCGGGGTTCCGGTTGGCTGCGGGTCGGCTTGACCGACGGCTCGGAGGGTGCGGACCGAGGGCTTGGCGGCCCGTGCCGGCCGGTGGTGTCGGGTGATGGGTCGCGATCTGCCCGAGGTTATTTGCGTGGTGGATCGGTCGAAACGCCCGGAACTCGCGGATCGAAAGGGTGGCGAGCACGTCGCCCGGGGTATCCGCGGACGTAACGGCCGAGCTGAACAGCCCACCCAGCTCCGGCCGTTTAGACCCTCGGCAAAGCCGAGCCGCCGACCGAACAGGTCGCCGACGAGCCTGCCCTGTGCACGAATCCCCGACTCGCCGTACCCAGATCCCCGACTCGCGGGTGGGGTATTGAAATGGCCTGAGCCCGGCTAGTGTCTGTAGTGATTGCTCACTTCGCGCGGGAGGTTGCCTTGCCCATGGAGCCGGGTTGGGGGCGGGAGGTCGTCGTCGACGACAGCGGGGCGTATCCGGTGCGGGTGTACCGGGACCGGCGTCGGCTGGTGCCCGAGCTGCTCCGGGACTGCCGACGCTGGGCGGACCGCGAGTGCCTGGTGCAGGGGCAACTGCGGCTCACCTTTGCCCAGCACGAGAACGCCGTGCTCCGGGTGGCCGGTGAGCTGGCCGCGCGCGGGGTGCGCCGGGGTGACCCGGTGCTGTTGTATGCGCGCAACAGCGTGGAATGGGTGGTCGCGTACTGGGCGGTGCTGCGGCTGGGCGCGGTCGCGGTGCTGGGCAACGGCTGGTGGAGTGCGGCCGAGGTGGCCGGCGCGATCGGTGCGATCACGCCCAAGCTGGTGATCACCGACGAGCGGCTGGCCGGGTGGCTCCCGGCCAGCGTGCCCGCCGTGGACACCGCCGCGCTCACCACCCTGGTGACCAGCCGCCAGGACCCGCCCGAGCCGCCCGCTCAGGCCGGTGCGGAGACCGACCCGGCCGTGGTGATCTTCACCAGCGGCACCACCGGCGCGCCCAAGGGCGCGGTGCTGCCGCACCGCGCGGTGATCGCCAACCTGCACAACCTGATGTACCTGAGCCGCCGGCTGCCGCCCGAGCTGCCGGACGACTACCAGGGCAACATCAGCCTGCACACGCTGCCGCTGTTCCACGTGGGCGGTATCCAGGCCCTCGGCATGAGTTTTCTGACCGGGGCTAAGATGATCTTCGTGGAAGGGCGGTTCGACGCCGGGCAGGTGTTGGAGCTGATCGAGCGGGAGCGGGTCACCAGCTGGGCCTGCGTGCCGACCATGCTGGCCAGGGTGGTCGAGCACCCCGACGTGTCCAAGCGGGACACCTCGTCGGTGCGCTCGCTGACCGCCGGCGGTTCCTCGGTGCCCACCGAGCTGGCCGGCCGGGCGGCCAGGGCGTTCCCCAACATGACGAAGGGCATGGCCTCGGTGTACGGGTTGACCGAGGCCGGCGGGACGGTGACCTTCGCCTCGGGGAAAGACATGCTGGCCAACCCCGGCACGGTCGGGCGGCCGGTGCCGGTGGCCGAGCTGCGCTTCGAGCCGACCGGCGACCCGGAGTACGACGCGCTGGGCGGGGAGATCCTGGTGCGCTCGCCGCAGGTGATGCTCGGCTACTGGGGCCAGCCGGAGTCGGACGCCGGGGTGCGCCCCGACGGCTGGCTGTGCACCGGTGACCTGGGAAAACAAGGCGAGGACGGCTGGGTCTACCTGGTCGGGCGGAAGAAGGACATCATCATCCGCGGCGGGGAGAACGTGGCCAGTGCGCACGTGGAGGCGCGGCTGCGCGCGCACCCGGCGGTGGCCGAGGTGGCCGTGGTCGGCCTGGCGCACCCCGACCTCGGCGAGGAGGTGGCCGCCGCGGTGGTGCTCCGGCCCGGAGAACTGGCCGACCCGGAGGAGCTGCGGGCGTTCGCCGCCGAGGAGCTGGCCGGGTTCGCGGTGCCCTCGCGGTGGTGGGTCCGGGACGAGCCGTTGCCCACCAACGCGGTGGGCAAGGTGGTCAAACGGGAGCTGGTGGGAGAGTGGCCTACTCGATCATGTAATTGAACGTTGCATTGAACCGACGGCCGTAATTCCTACGCTATCGCGCATGAATATCCTTCCGTAAACTCGGGACTCCTGGGCAGTCCCCGCCGCTGAAGGGGCAGGTACCTCATGGCCGGCTCGGTCGCGGACCCGATCAGGGGCGACTCCGAGCCGGACCGGTGGTGGACCCTCACCAACGTCAGCGAGGCCACCCCGTTGGTGCTCGCCCCGCTGGAATGGTCCTACTGGAGCCGGGCGCTGGAGTTCGGCGGGCGCGGCGCGTGGTGCGACTTCGGGTTGCTCGGGCCGTCCGAGGTCTACCAGCCGGTCGACCAGAACGAGCGGCTGACCGGCTGTTTCTTCGGCCGCCAGGCGGTGAACGTGGACCGCACCCGGGAGATCATCGGCATCATCCCCGGCCGGTCCACCGACGACTTCGAGCGGGACGTGTTCGGCATGGTCCGGCCGGGCCTGAAACCGGTGCCCAACCGGTACCGCCGGTTCCCGGTCATCGCCTGGAAGAGCGGGCGCACGCTGTCCCAGCACACCGCCGACCTGGAGCACTTGTACGCCGAGCAGCTGCAGTGGTGGCGCACGCAGGTGCTGGACGGCGGTACGCGGGACCCGTGGCGGCTGATGGAGGAGTCCGGCGAGCGGTTCGTCCGGTTGATGCGGGCGCACGTGCGGTCCCGCATGGTGCTCCAGGTGTTGCAGTCCATGATCCGTTCGGTGTGCGCCCGGCGGCAGCAGGAGCACCTGGTGCACCAGCTGCTCTCCGGCTACGGCAACGTGGCCAACACGCTGATCGCCGAGGACATCTGGCTGGTCTCCCGGGGCCGGCTGTCCCGGGACGAGGTCATCCGCGAGCACGGTTTCCACGGGCCGAACGAGGGCAACCAGCGCGCCCGGTCCTGGCGGGAGGACCCGTCCGGGATCGACGCGCTGGTCCGGGCGATCGGCCGGCGCGCGGAGAACGACCGGCCGAGGGTGCGCGAGCGGTTGGCGGTGGAGGCCCGGCTGCGCGCCGAGGCGGAACTGCTGGAGGGGCGGCGCGGGCTCGGCCGGGTCATGGTGCGGATGTTGTTGCGCGCCGCGGCGACCGCGGTGCGCAACCTGGAGCTGGGCAAGGCCGCCTACGTCAGTGCGCTGGACGGCAACCGGGCGGGCGCACGCGGGGTCGGCGCGCAGTTGTGCGCCGCTGGGTGGCTGGCCGAGGCCGACGACGTGTTCTACCTGACCAGGGACGAGCTGCTGTCCGGTGAATGGTCGGCGGAGCGGGCGGACCTGATCTGCCGGCGGCGCAAGCAGCACGCGGAGTACCAGGGCATGACCCTGCCGGTCAGCTTCGTCGGCGTGCCGTCGCCGTGCCGGGCGCCGGAAGCTCCGGCCCAGGAGCGGGCGGAGATCAAGGGCATGCCCGGGGCGCCCGGCCGGGTGTGGGGCCGCGCGCGACTGGTGCTGGACCCGGACGGCGCGGAGCCGCTCGACGAGGGCGAGATCCTGGTCTGCCGGACCACCGATCCCGGCTGGGTGGCGCTGTTCGCGCTGGCCGACGGGCTGGTCATCGACATCGGCGGGCCGGCCAGCCACGGTGCCATCGTGGCCCGTGAGCTGGGCATCCCGTGCGTGATCGGCACCGGCGACGGCACCCGCCGCCTGACCACCGGTGACCGTGTCGAGGTGGACGGCGACACCGGCGTGGTCACCCTGCTCCCCACCCCACCCTGATTCAGTGCGTCCAGCACTCTGGTTCAGTCACTTCAGCAGGGTGATTCAGTGCCTATAGCACTCTGGTTCGGTTGCTTCAGCACGGGTCGCTTCCGGAGACCGCCGGGGGCGGGCGCGGTCAGGCGGTCGGTCGCGTCGGCGCGGCATCTCGTGCCGCTCGGCGCCGAGGGGTCACCTCGGTCTCATGAGTGGCACCGAAGTCACCGAGCCGGCAGTGCTGAAGGCACTGAATCACCGTGCTGAAGTGACTGAATCACTCTGCTGGAGGCACTGAATCGGCGGCGGGTTGAAGCTAGTGGTTACTTCTTATATGGTCCGAGGTGTGACCCTGCCAGCGCCGGCGCGCGCGGAGTACGACGAGTTCCGGGTGGACTTCGCGGCCTGGCTGGACGAGCACGGGGCCGACCTCGAGCCGCTGCGCACCCTGCCCGAGGACATCCACGAGCAGCATCGCACGCAGAGCAGGGTGCAGCGGCTGCTGTTCGACCACGGATGGCTGCGCCGGGGCTGGCCTGAGGAGGTCGGCGGGCTGGGTGGCTCCAAGGTGGTGCGCGGGGCGCTGGCCGAGGCGCTCACCGAGCGGGGCTACGAGTACCCGTTCGCCATGGGCATGATCGAGGTGCTCGGGTCGGCCATGGTCAAGTTCGCCGAACCCGAGCTGGGCGCGGAGATGTTCCCCAGGTTCCTGGCCGGCGAGGAGTACTGGGCGCAGGGCTTCTCCGAGCCGGAGGCGGGCAGCGACCTCGGCTCGCTGCGCACCCGCGCGGTGGACCAGGGCGACCACTGGCGGCTGACCGGGCAGAAGATCTGGACCACCTGGGGGCAGTTCGCCCAGCGCGGCGTGGTGTTGGCCCGCACCGGCGAGCAGGCGCAGGGGTTCGCCGGGATCACCGCGCTGTTCATCGACATGGACTCGCCGGGCGTGGACGTGCGGACGCTGCGGGCGATGAACGGCACCGACGAGTTCTGCGAGATGTTCTTCGACGACGTGATCGTGCCCAAGTCGCGCACCATGGGCGCGGTCGGCGGGGGCGCCAAGTTCACCATGGCGGTGCTGGAGTCGGAGCGCGGCGTTTTCGCCTGGCAGCGGCAGACCTGGTTGCTGCGCCGGCTGTCCGACCTGCTGGCCGAGCCGGGAATCGACGAACGGGCGGCCGGCCGGATCGGCGAGGTGTACGCCACGCTGTACGGGCTGCGGCTGCGCGCCCGGGACACGTTCCGCCGGGTGGTGGCCGGCGAGCTGATCGGGCCCCAGTCCTCGGTGGACAAGATGCTGCTCTCCACCGCCGAGAAGGGCGTCTTCGACGTGGCGTTCGAGCTGCTCGCGGACGACACACTGCTGGGCGACGGCTCGGTCAACCGCGCCTGGCGGTCCGACTACCTGTATGCCCGGGCGTCCTCCATCTACGGCGGCACCGCCGAGATCCAGCGGAACATCCTCGCCGAGCGGATCCTCGGTCTCCCGAGGGAGCGTTGATGATCAGCACAGATGAAGTGCGCATGCTGGCCGACACCGTGGCCAAGGTGCTCGACGACACCCCCCGAGGGGAACTGCTCGCCACGCTGGACGAGCTGGGCTGGTTCGAGCTGTGGTCGGCGGAGCCGCGGGCGGCCGCGCGCGCGTTGTTCGGCCAGCAGGGCCGGCTGGCGCCGCGCACGTCGCCGACGTTGTTCCCGCTGCTCGGGGCGCGGGCGCTGGGCCTGGAGGAGGACCTCGCGCAGGCTCCGCCGGCGCTGTTGCCCCGGCTGGACGGGTTCACCGACGGGTTCGTCGCGCCGGAGCCGGACGGCTCGGTGGTCGCGCTCGGGCAACTGGATGCGCTGGACGCGGCCGAGCGGGCGGTGCTGCCGGTGGCGCTGCCGGACGGCCCGGCGCTGCTCGCCGTGCCGGTGGCCGGGCTGGACCGGCTACCCGTAACCGGGCTGGATCCGGAGCTCGGGCTGTGCCGGGTGGTGATGGGCGAGCAGGCGCTACGCGGGGCGGACCGGGTGGCGGTGGGCGCGCCGGCCCGGGAGAGCTGGGCGGAGGCGGTCGCGGTGGGGCAGCGGTTGCTGGCCGAAGAGCTGCTCGGCGTGGTCGCCGAGCAGCTCCGGTTGGCGCTGGACCACGCGCGCTCACGCGAGCAGTTCGGCCGCCCGATCGGTTCCTTCCAGGCGGTCAAGCACAAGCTGGCCGAGGTGCACGCCTCGGTCACGGTGGCCGAGCTGGCGGTGCACGAGGCGTGGCTGGATCCCCGCCCGCTGGTCGCCGGCCTGGCCAAGCTGCTGGCCAACCGCGCGGTGGAGGTGGCGAACACGCACTGTCAGCAGGTGCTGGGCGGCATCGGGTTCACCTGGGAGCACTCGTTCCACTGGTACCTGCGCCGGGGCCGGGTGCTGGCCGCACTGCTCGGCAGTCGCGCGCAGCTGACCGGGCGGCTGGGTGCGGACTGCATCGCCCGGCGGGCGTTGCCGGTGGTCGCGCGGCTCTGATCGGTATGCTTGAACTTTAAAGTAACGCTGTGCGATTAATCTGAGATGAATGAATGGGCGGCGCCGCGCGGGCGGTTTTTGATATCGCCTTAACCGTGGAGGAGTTTGTTGAGTACTCGACCAATTGGACGGCGCGACATTGCTCATAGCGATGTAGAAATGTTGCCGTCGACCGGTATTGTCGGTCCGGTGGCCAGTGCTCAGCCGAAGCCCCGCGCCCCCCGGCGTTCGTCCGCCGAGATCCGCCGGTTGTTGCTGGAAGCCGCCCAGGCGTTATTCGAGCGTCAGGGCTATCAACTGACCACCACCGCGCAGATCATCGAGCGCGCCGGCGTGGACGCCCCGACGCTTTACCGCCACTTCGCCTCGAAGGCCGAACTATTCGAGGTTGCAATTCTGAGTGCGTTGCGCGACTTTCTCGACCAACATTTTGCCCACTGGCGCTCGGTGCCGCCGGGCACCGAGGATGTAGAGGCGTTGACCCGCCGTTTTGTAGTGGGATTCTTTGACGCTTTGGAGTCGCACAAGGAATCCTTCCGATTGCTCGTGTCCGCGACGCACGAGGAGGGTGTGCTCGGCGACCTGGCCCGGTCGATCAGCCGGCAGTTCACCGAGGGCCTGGTGGCGATGAGCGAGGCGGTGCTGGGTGAGGCCGAGGCGCAGGGTTACCGGGGCATCAAGTCGCCGGACTCCACCACTGCGGCCTCGCTGGGCATGGTGTTGTCCGTAGTGCTGTTCGGGGACTGGGTTTTCCCGCCCGGGGAACGCCCGAGTCGCGAAGAACAGATCGACGAATTGGTTGCAATGATGATGCACGGGTACATGCACCGCCCGGGCTGACGAAAACAGTTCACACCTGGGCGCCGCCGTCCACCGCGAGCGTCTGCCCGGTGATGAACGCGGCCTGCTCGGAGCACAGGAACGCGACCGCCCAGGCGACGTCCTCGGCCGCGCCGAGCCGGCGCAGCGGGATCATCTCGTTGAGGATCTTCCGCCGCTGCGCCTCGGTCACCTCGGTCTGCCACACCGAGGCGCCCAGCCCGGAGTCGATCCAGCCGGGGCCGACGCAGTTGGCCCGGATGCCGAACCGGCCGCACTCCCGGGCCACGCCCTTCACCAGCGTCTCGATCGCCGCCTTGGGGCCGGCGGACAGGATGTCGGCCGGGGCCACCCGCCCGGTGGCGCTGGTGATCAGGGCGACCAGGTTGCCGCCGTCGCCCTGCTCCTTGAACGTGCGCACCGCGCTCTGCGTCAGGTGGAACGCGCCGTGCACGTCGGTGTGCACCACCCGGTGCCATTCCTCGTTGGGGATCTGCCCGATGAAGTGGAAGCCGAACGACGGCCCGGCGGCGTAGACCACCTGGGCGACCCGGCCGTGCCGCCGGCCGGCGTCGGCCAGCAGTTCGTCGACCGCGTCCGGGTCGGTCAGGTCGCACCGGACGGCCGTGCAGTCGCCCCCGCCGGCGGAAACCTGGTCGCACAGCTCCCGGGCCCGGTCCGCGTTGCTGTGGTACGTCACCACCACCGGCACGCCGGCGCCGGCCAGCCGGACCGCGACGGCGGCGCCCAACCCGCCGCTGCCGCCCCCGATCACCGCCGCGCCCTTGGCGTAGCTCAGCTCACCGGTCATCGAGAGACTCCTTCGATAGTGCGGGCCCGCTAAGTAGGGTCTGGTGTGCTCGGCGAGCCGAGTCTAAGCTATGGAGTGCGTACTTACTCACGACCGGAGCCGTTCGGGGAGGCAAGCATGTACGACGCTTGGCAGGTACTGGACACGGTCAACCGGACACCCTGGTTGTTCCTGGCGTTGTGCGGCTGCGCGATGATCGCCAACTACGTCTGGTTCATCGACGCCTACCGGGTCTCCCTGCGTGAGCGGATCATCAACATCCCGCTGTGGTGCACGTTCTTCTGGTTCGCCCACGACACCTCGGTGGTGTACCGGTTCGACACCTGGTTCAACTACTACGACCACTGGTTCACCAAGTTCTGGTGGATCGCCCTGGTGTTCACGGTCAGCTTCGAGATCCTGTTCCTGATCCGGGCCGTCCGGTTCGGGCCGGCCGAGCTCTGGCCGGGCGGCGGCCGGAAGGGCTTCACCGCGTTGGTGCTGGTCGGCGTGGTCTGCTTCGCCATCATGTGGGAGAACGTGAAGGGTGCGCTGGGCGACCCGCTGTACCTGTTCATCTTCGGCATGACGATCGTCAGCTTCCCACCGCTGGTGGTCTCCCACCTGATGAAGCGCCAGCACGCGCGCGGCTACACCGCCGTGCAGATGGCCGCCTACACGGTGATGGCGGTGTGCTACTTCGTCGCGGTGTGCACGCTGCTGCCGCACATCTTCCTCACCCCGCTGTACCTCGGCCTGGCCGTGATCAGCGCGGCCGGCGGCATCGCGCTCACCTATGTCGTCTACCAGATGAACCACAACGGAAAGCTGTTCGGCCTGCGCGGCGAGCAGCCGGCACCGAAGGCCGGCGACGCGGCGGTGCCGGAGCTGGCGGCTCCCTGATGGTCGAGGCGCTGGCGAAGAAGGCCCAGGCCGCCGGCGCGATCGCTCGCGTGGCCGGCCACGTGCTGGTGGAGAAGGCGCGCAACTCCCGGCCAACCTCGCTGGACGAGGTGCCGCGCTCGGTCGACGCGCTCACCCCGGAGTGGCTGACCGCCGCGCTGTGCCGGGACGTCCCCGGCGCCCGGGTGCTCGGCGCGACGGCGGTAAGCGGCAGCGACGGCTCCACCTCCCGGCGCGGGCTGCGCATCGAGTACAACGCGGCCGGCACGGCGGCCGGGCTGCCCACCTCGGTGTACACCAAGTCCACGCCGAGGCTGTTGTCCCGGCTGATCACCGTGCCGGCCTCCGCGCTGGTCGGGGAGAAGCTGTTCTACGACGCGGTGCGGCCGGGCCTGGACATCGAGGCGCCGGTCGGCTACCACATGGCGCTGCATCCGGCGGCCGGCCGGTCGATGTTCCTGATGGAGGACGTGGCCACCAGCAAGGGGGTCACCTTCGGCGACCCGACCAAGCACGTGCTGGACCGGAAGAACGCGGAAAGCATGGTCGAGCTGCTCGGCACGCTGCACGGCGCGATGTACGAAAGCCCCCGGCTCGGCGGCGAGCTGCGCACCATCAAGCCGGTGCTGCGCTGGCAGGTGGACCTGAACCACATGATCAATTTCCCCGGCCGGTCCCTGGTGGGCTTCGACCGGGCGGTCGACGTCATCCCGTCCGCGTGCCGGCGGCGCCGGGCCGAGGTCTGGCCGGCGGTGATGCGCTCGCTGGAGATGCACCAGCGGGCACCCAGGACGCTGCTGCACCAGGACGTGCACGCGCGCAACTGGTACATCCGCCCGGACGGCGTGATGGGCCTCTACGACTGGCAGTGCATGGCCCAGGGCATCTGGGCGCTGGACGTGGCGTACGCGCTCTCCGCCGGCCTCACCGTGGGGGACCGGCGGGCCTGGGAGCGCGAGTTGCTGGAGCGGTACCTGGAACATCTGGCCGAGGCGGGTGGCCCTAAGCTCACCTTCGACGAAGCCTGGCGCACCTACCGTCAGCAGGCCTTCCACGGATTTGCGTTCTGGCTCTACACGATCGGGTATGGCAAGCTACAGCCCCAAATGCAGCCCGACGACGTCTGCCTGAAAATCCTGGAACGGCAGGCAAACATGATCGTTGACCTGGACTGTTTCGAGGCACTGGACGAATGACTGAGCTCACCGAAGAGGCAACCACCGGCGAGATGGCCGGGATGAGCCAACAGATCGCCGTGCTGCTCGCCGAGCGGGAAATCCGCGCGGCGCTGGCCCGCTACTGCCGGGGCATCGACCGGCTGGACGAGGATCTGGTCCGCTCCGCGTACCACAACCCGTCCTACGACAACCACGG
The DNA here is from genome assembly GCA_014208095.1 of Actinospineispora eucalypti. Classification (GTDB taxonomy): domain Bacteria; phylum Actinomycetota; class Actinomycetes; order Mycobacteriales; family Pseudonocardiaceae; genus Pseudonocardia; species Pseudonocardia eucalypti. Next base: position 666,061 of record JACHMT010000001.1, read on the forward strand.
CGTTTACCAGGGTGACGGCTACGCGTTCGCCTCGTGGGTCGTGCCGATGCTGCGCCAGGCCTACGAGACCACCATGCACTTCCTGGGCAACTCGCACATCGAGTTCTCCGACAACGACGGTTCGCTGGCCGGCGTGGAAACCTACTTCATCGCTTACCACCTCCAGGTGGACGAGGCGGGCAAACGCTGGAACCACGTCTTTGCCGGCCGGTACGTCGACCGGTTCGAGTGCTGGGACGGGGAGTGGAAGATCGTGCACCGCACCGTGGTGCACGACTGGGACGAGGTCCGGCAGGTGACCGAGCGCTTCCCCGGCGAAATGATGGAGACCTTCATCCCCGGCCGGCGGGACCACGAGGACGTCTCCTACTGCAAGTGACCGGCGGCGAGCGGTGCGTCCAGGCGGACCATCGCTCGCTGGGCTGGATCCCCGGAAATCGGCCTGGCGGCGCGTGGCCGCGTCCAGGTCGAGACCGGAGACCCCTGGAGCGCATTGAGCACGCTATGGCTCTGCGTGGAAATATGCGACGCCCTGCCAGGCAGGCGGCGGCCGCCCTGACCGACCGGCTGAGTGTGATTCCACTGCCCCGTTCGCCGAGACGCCGCTCAGGTTTCATCGGCCTTCGAGACGCAGCCCTCGGCCAAGTCTCGACGTACCGCAGGACCGCCCGCTGCGCATTCGGGCCCGAACAAGGACCAAGCACAGCCCACAAGGGTCACTGGCCCGAACCCCTCCCGGGCAGGGTGGTGTCGCATATTTCCACGCAGAGCCATAGCGTGCTCGACGTGCTTCGGAGTCTCGGGCTTCGACATGGTTGGCGAGTGCCGCCCAGTCAGGACAGCGGAATCGCGAGACACTAGGCCGAACGGCCTAAGCCGGGGTGCGTTCATCGCACCACGTTGGTCGGTGGGCGCAGAAGGCCTCTCATTTTGCCCGCCGCAGAACGCTCCCTCATAACGTCAACGACGCCAACGGGGTTTGGATGCGGTCCGGCGCGGGGAAATTTTCCGCCGCCCTCGCCCGAGCTCCCGAGGCGCCCGCGGCCCGCGCGCTCCCCATCGAACGGGCCGAAGCCCTGCCGCCGACCCGCCCCGAGAGGGTTGCCATCCGTGCCTGCCCACAACGCCGATCTGGCGCGCCGCCGGGAATCCGCCGACGCCGACCTGCTTGCCGAGCCCATGGAACAGGGTGCCGCCGCCGGCGGGCCGCCCGCTCTCCCCGGGGTGCCCTCGGTGCCAGCCCCCCGGCAGTCGCCGGACGTGGAACCGGAGCTGTTCAGCCACCCGGTGTACCGGAGCAGCCAGCAGCGCGCCGGTAGCGGCCCGGCCACCGAGACCTGGGGACCGGCCACCGAGGCACGGAAGTCCGCGGCCGGGACGCGCGGGGCCGCCCCGACCCCGCCTACCGCCTCCCGGTCCGTTCCGGCGCCGAGGGCGGAGTGGACGCCGGGAGCGGCCGGTCGGCATGCCAAGCCCGGCCGCCGGCGCCGGACGGCCGTCGAGGCCAAGGAGCCCGGCTGGCGGCGTATCGCGCTGACCGCGTTGGCCGTCGTGGTAGCGGTACTGCTCGGTTACGGCGGCATCGTGGCCTTCCAGAGCCGTCCGGCCAGCGAGGAGCAGGCAGCTCCCGCTCCCGCGCCGGCCGCCCCGGCCGCTCCGGCCCCGGCGCCGGCCGACCCGCTGAAGCCGCCCGCGGCGCAGGCTCCGGCCCCGCAGGCGGCCGCGCCGACGCCCCGCACCGGAACCCCGCCGGCGGGCATGCTGGCCCGGACCGGGCAGCGCAGCGGCAACGCGGACAAGCTGACCCTGCCCGCCGGCGGCACCCTGACCGTGTACGACAACTTCCCGATGGCCGGCGCCCCGGCGGTGACCCGGGCCGTCGTGGTGGTGCACGGCACCGGCCGCAACGCCGAGGCCTACTACCAGCGCGCGCTGGCCGCCGCCAAGACGGCCGGCGTCGGCGACCGCACCATGGTCGTCTCGCCGTGGTTCAAGGGCGACAAGGACGACAAGGTCTCCTCCGGCGAGGCGAGCTGGACCAACGACGCCTGGAAGCAGGGCTACCCGGCGCAGTCCTCCGGCGGGGTGTCCAGCTTCACCGCGATGGACAACATCATGGCTACGCTGGCCGACAAGAAGCGCTTCCCCAAGCTCACCCACATCACGCTGACCGGGCACTCCGCCGGCGGCCAGTTCACCCAGCGCTATGCCGCGTTCGGCAAGGCACCGAACGTGCTGAACTGGGTGGACTTCAACTTCGCCGTGATGAACCCGTCGTCCTATGTGTACTTCGACGCGGCCCGTCCGGGGAAGAACGGCGCGTTCTCGGTGCCGTCCGGCTCGAGCTGCCAGGAGTACAACCAGTACAAGTACGGCCTGGACGGCCGGCAGAGCTACCCGGCTCAGCTGTCCGCATCGGCCGCGATGGCCCAGTACGCCTCCCGCCAGGTCACGGTGTTCACCGGCGGCGCGGACACGGTGGACAACGGGGACCTGGACACCGACTGCGGCGCGATGCTGCAGGGCGCCAACCGGATGGTGCGGGGTCAGAACTTCGTCAACCACTTCAAGGCGCTCAAGCCCGGCGCACCGCACAAGTTCGTCGTCGTGCCCGGGGTCGACCACGACGGGGAAGCGATGCTGGGCTCCCCGCTGGCCAGGACGGCCCTGTTCGGCGCCTCGGGCAGCTCGAGCTAGCGCGGAACGCGCTCGCCGAGCGCGCGCCCAGTTCGGCGCGCGCGGGAGACACTAGCGGGCGGAGGCGAAGGGGAGTTCGGCGCGGTGGTACATCTGCTGGCTGACCTGGTCGAGCACGTCGGTGAGCTGGCGGGCGACCGGGTCGGTCACGCCGTCCAGGCCGAACCGGGTGGCGGCCAGGTCGTTGCCGGCCCTGGTCACCAGCTGCCGGCCCTCCTCGGTGAGCGTGGCCAGCACGGTGCGCCGGTCGGTCGGGTGGGGCTGGCGGATCACCAGGCCGCGCTCCTGCAGCTGCTCGATGGCCAGCGCGACGGTGGTCTTGTGCACCAGTAGCGCGCGGGAAAGCTGGCCCAGCGGACGCCGCTGGTCGGGCGAGATCAACAGGGTCGCCATCAGCTGGAACGCGGTCTGGGTCAGGCCGTGCGGACGCAGCACCCGGGTCAGCTCGTTGGCCACCAGCTGGTGGATGTGGGTGAGCGCGGAGACAGCCTGGAAGTGCTCCGCGCCCGACTCGCGCTGCGTGTTCCAGGGCAACAGTGCCATGGCTGAGGTCCCTCCGGCAGGATCCCTAAATTCTATATTCTATGGAATCCGCGCGTCCATCCGCTGAACGAGGGATCTAGCTAGTGTGTGGTGACTTCACAGCACCTTACCGTATTTGTCTAGCCCTCGGTAGTCTAGACACCAACGATTATTTAATACAACAGTGTTAGGATAATGGGGTGAGCGAACACGTCGACGTAGTGGTTATCGGGGCCGGCCACAACGGGCTTTCCGCGGCGAACTACCTGGTCAGAGGGCGGAAACGGGTACTCGTCCTGGAGCGGCGGGAGATCGTCGGGGGGTTCGCCACCACCGAGGCGACGGTGCCCGAGGCGCCGGGCTACCTGATGAACACGTACGCCGCCGACTTCGTGCTGGGCAACATCCCGCCCACCGTCGACGACGAGCTGGACCTGGCCCGGGAGGGCCTGCGCTGGGTCCGGCCGGACCCGTTCTACAGCTACCTGGACCCGGACGGCGGGTCGTTCGCGTTCTGGCGCAGCGTGGACCGCACCGCCGAGGAGATCCGCCGTTTCTCCCCGGCCGATGCGCGCGCCTACCCGGAGTTCAACGCGGTGCTGCGCGACCTGTGGCTGACCGCCGCGCCGTACCTGCGCGGGCACCCGACCCGGGTCCGCCCGGCCGACGCGGTGCGGATTCTGGGCGGCGCGGTGCGGCGGCGGCGGAACCTGGCCCGGGCGGCGCGGATGCTGGTCAGCTCGCCCGGCGCGATCATCGAGGAGTGGTTCGAGAGCCGCCAGGTGCGGGCGGCCATGGCCAACTTCGCGGTGGCCACCATGTGCTCGCTGGACGAACCGGGCACCGGGATCATCATGGCGATGATGGCGCTGCAGCACGAGTTCGGCGTGCGCCGGCCGGTCGGCGGCATCGGCGCGTTCACGGGCGCGCTGGCCGCTTCCGCGCGGCGGCACGGGGCGGCGATCCGCACCGGCACCACCGTCGAGGGGATCGAGCTGCGGAACGGCCGGGCCACCGGGGTGCGCCTGGCCACCGGTGAGGTGATCACCGCGGATCACGTGCTGTGCACCCTGGACCCGTGGACGATGTGCCACCGGCTGCTGCCGGACGGGGCGCTGCCCGAGCGCACCTACCGCGAGCTGCGGGGTCTGGGCATGCTGCGCAACAACATCTCCGCGTTCAAGGGGGACGTGGCGGTGAACGGGCCGGTGCGGCTGCCCCGGCACAGCCGGGAGGCGGAGCTGCTGCCCGGGGTGATGCTGATGGCGCCCAGCCTGGAGTACGTGCGCCGGTCCACCGCCGCCGGGCTGCGCGGCGAGCTGACCGAGGAGGTGCCGCTCTGGCTGGCGGTGCCGTCCGCGCTGGACCGCACGCTGGTCCCCGACGGTGCACCAGGTGAGGCGCTGTACGTGTTCCTCCCCGCGGTGCCCTATGAGCTGGCCGGTTCCACCTGGGAGACCGAGAAGGACAAGCACCTGGACCGGTGCCTGAACATCATCGAGGAGTACGCCCCCGGTCTCACCGGGAACGTGATCGGCGCGCACGCCACCAGCCCGGCCGACCTGGAGCGGATCTCCGGGCTGCACAAGGGCCACCTGTTCCACGCGGACATGAGCCTGGCGCAGTTCGGCCCGTGGCGGCCGGTGCCCTCGCTGGCCGGCTACCGGACCCCGGTGGACGGGCTGCTGCTGGCCGGCGCGGGCAGCCACCCGATGGGCACGCTGCACGGCTGGCCCGGTCGATCGGCGGCCCGGCAGATTCTCTGAGAGGCTGCACCGCATGGCCAACCAGCGCGCGAAAGCAGTCCTGAGCACGGAGGAGCTGCACCAGCTGCTCGACGAACCCCGCACCGTCATGCTCGCCACCATCGGCCCCGACGGACTGCCGCACCTGGCCGCGATGTGGGCGCTGCGGGATGGCGACAACGTACTGATGTGGACCTACGGCAGCAGCCAGAAGGCGGAGAACGTGCGCCGCGACCCGCGCGCCACGCTGATGGTCGAAGCCGGCACCGCCTACAACGAGCTGCGCGGGGCCAGCCTGGACTGCTCGGTGGAGATCGTCGACGACCTGGAACGGAAGCAGCTGGCCGGCGCCCGGATCGGCGCCAAGTACCTGGGCATCTCGCCGGACGCGGTGAGCCCCGACCAGATCCCCGAGCAGGTGCGCAAGCAGGCGGCCAAGCGGGTGCTGCTGGTGTTCAAGCCAACTCGAATCCGCAGCTGGGACCACGGCAAACTCTGAGAGCCCTAAGGTAAGTGCATGTCAGCGCTGACCTTTGCCGGGGTGGGGAAGGACTTCGGCGCGGTCACCGCTGTCGCGGGCCTGGACCTGGAGGTGGCCGCCGGCGAGGCGGTGGTGCTGCTCGGCCCGAGCGGCTGCGGGAAGACGACCACGTTGCGCCTGGTCGCCGGGTTCGAACGGCCCTCGCGCGGGGAGATCGGCATCGACGGCGAGCTGGTCGCCGGGCCGGGCGTGCACGTGCCGGCCGAGCGGCGCGAGGTCGGCGTGGTGTTCCAGAGCTACGCGCTGTGGCCGCACATGACGGTGGCCGAGAACGTCGGCTTCGGCCTCACCACCCGCCGCCCGGTCGCGCGGGCCGAGCGGTCCACGCGCGTCGAGGAGGCGCTGGCCCGGGTGAGGTTGGGCGGGTACGGGCCGCGTTACCCGCACGAGCTGTCCGGTGGGCAGCAGCAGCGGGTGGCGCTGGCCCGCGCACTGGTCACCCGTCCCCGGGTGCTGCTGCTGGACGAGCCGCTGTCCAACCTGGACGCCAGCCTGCGCGAGGAGATGCGGCTGGAGATCCGCCGGCTGCAGCGCGAGCTGGCCACCACGATGATCTACATAACCCACGACCGGACCGAGGCGCTCACCCTGGCCGATCGGGTCGTGGTGCTCGCGCGGGGCCGGGTGCAACAGGTCGGCACCCCCGAGGCGCTCTACCGGCGGCCGCGCAACGAGTTCGTCGCGCTGGCCATGGGACCGGCCAACTTCCTGCCCGGCCCGAGGGGGACGTTGTGCGTCCGCCCGCCGGACATCCGGCTCACAGCGGCCGACGGCGACGGCCCCTCGGCGCGCTCCGGGACCGTGCGGGACGCGGTGTTCCACGGCGACGAGATGCACTACCTGATCGACGTGCCCGGGCTGGCCGACCCGCTGCGGGTGGTCGCCGGACACGCCGCGCCGCGCCACCCGAGGGGTTCCCGGGTGGCGTTCGAGGTGCGCGACGGAGCCAGTTCCCTACTAGTCGACGAGGACACCACCGACCATGCCTAGTGCCCGCCTCGCAGCCGCGCTCGCCACCGGGCTGCTCGTCGCGCTCACCGCGTGCGCCCCGCCGCCGGAGAACCCGGCGCCGGCCGAGTTGCCCACCGACGAGGCCGCACTGGTGGCCCAGGCCAAGAAGGAGGGCCAGGTGGTGCTCGGCGCCGGCGGGCACACCCGCGAGCAGGCCCAGCTGCTCGCCGACGGCTTCCAGCGCAAGTACGGCATCCCGGTCAAGTTCATCCGGGAGACCTCGGGGGACATCGCGCGCAAGACCCAGGCGCAGCTGACCGCCGGGGCGGTGGACTTCGACGTGATCAGCCTGAACGACGAGTCCACGCTGCGCGCCTGGGACGCCGCGAAGGCGCTGGCCGATCCGGCCGTGCCGAACCGGGTGCAGATCCTCAGCGGGCTGGTGAACAGCTCGCCGGCGCCGAGGTACCTGCCGTTCACCTGGAGCGCACTGGGCTACTCCTACAACACCAGCCGGATCTCCGAGGCGTCCGCGCCGAAGACCTGGGCCGACCTGGCCGCGCGGCCGAGCACGTTCGCCGTCTCGGACCCCGGCACGTCCGGGGCCGCGCTCACCTATCTGGCGTGCATGCAGCAGATCGACCCGGGTTTCCTGCCGGCGTTGAAGGGGCGCCGGTCGCTGGTGGCCAGCTCCGCGCTGGCGCTCACCCAGATGCTGGCCACCGGTGAGGCGGACTTCGGGCTGCCGGCGATCGAGTCGGAGGTGGCCAACGCCCGCCGGCACGGCGAACCGCTGGCGGTGGCCTACCCGGAGGGCCGGATCGGTGCGCTGCCGTCCTTCGCGGCCGGGCTGGCCCAGGCGAAACACCCGGCGGCGGCCCGGCTGCTGGTGCGCTACCAGCTGTCCGAGGATCTGCAGCGGGAACAGGCCGGCCAGGGTTCCCGGTCCGTGCTCGGCACCGTGCCGCCGCCGCAGGGCGCCGAGCAGCTGGCCGCCGACCGGCTGGTGATGATCCCGGCGGACCAGGTCAAGGCGCAGAAGGCCGAGCTGGTGCGTGCGTTCAAGGCCAACGTAGGCGGATGATCCGGCCGCGTTCGCGCGAGGCCGGGCCGATGGCCTGGCCGCGCTGGCGCGCGGAGAGGGCGCTGCCCTGGCTGTGGGCGGCGGCGGTGTTTCTGCTGGTCGTGCTGCCGGTGGCCGGCCTGGTCTGGCGCAGCCTGCGGGTGCCCGGTCGAGCCGGGCTGGGGCTCGGCAACTACGCCGCCGCGCTGGTCGAGGACGGGGTGGCCCTGGCGGCCTGGCACTCGCTGGTGATCGGGCTGGGCAGCACGGCGGGGGCGCTGTTGCTGGCGGTGCCGTTCGCCCTCCTGGTCAGCCGGACCGACCTGCCAGGACGCGAGTTCTTCCGGTCGGTCGCGGTGCTCACCTTCGCCGCGCCCAGCTTCATCGCGGCCCTGGGCTGGATCCTGCTGCTCGGCCCGCGCGGCGGGTTGCTCAACGAGTACCTGCTCGGCCCGCTGGGGTTGCCCCGGCTGAACATCTACGGCCCCGGCGGGATCGTGCTGGTGCTGGTGCTGTTCCTCTACCCGCTGATCTTCCTGCCGGTGTCGGACGCGCTGGACAACATGGACGCCCGCCTGGAGGAGGCCGCCGCGTCGCTCGGCGCGTCCCGCCGGCGGGTGCTCCGCTCGGTCACCCTGCCGCTGATCACGCCGACCGTGCTGGCCGGCGCGATGTTGGTGTTCATCAGTGCGTTCGCCATCTTCGGCCCGATCGCGCTGCTCGGCGGGCCGGTCGGCTACGAGACCATCCCGAGCGCGCTGCTGCGCATGATGGCCTTCCCGCCGCGCATCGAGCTGGCGGCGGTGCTGGGGTTGCCGGTGATCGTGCTGCTCGGCGCGATACTGGCCGCGCAGCACCGGGTCCTGGGCCGCCGGCGGTTCGTCACCGGGGCCGGCAAGCCTTTGCGGCCGCGTCGCTGGCGGCTGGGGGTGTGGCGCTGGCCGGCGTTTCTGTTCGGCGCTGCCGTGATGCTGCTCAGCGTGGTCCTGCCGTTCGGGGTGCTGCTGCTGACCTCGTTCCGCCGGGCGGTCGGGTTGCCGCTGCGCCCGGAGAACCTGGTGCTCCTCGACAACTACCGCCTGCTGTTAGCCGAGCCGGGCGTGCTGATCTCCTTCTGGAACAGTCTGTGGATCTCCGCTCTGGGCGCGCTGCTGGCCGTCGCGCTGGCGCTGGTCGCCGGGTGGCTGGCCGCGCGGGGTTCGATCCGGTGGCTCCGCCGGGTGATCGCGCCGGCCATGCTGGCCCCGCTGGCCTTCCCCGGCGCGGTGCTGGGCATCGCCGCGATCATCGCGTACAGCGGCTCCCCGCTGTGGATGGGCGGCACCCTGGGCATCATCCTGGTGGCCTTCGTGATCCGGGTGCTGCCGCAGTCGTACTCCTACCTGGCCGCCGGCTTCGAGCAGCTCAACCGCGAGCACGAGGAGGCGGCCCGCTCGCTGGGCGCCGGCTGGGTGGGAACCGCCCGCCGGGTGCTGGTACCCCTGCTGCGCGGCCCGCTGCTATCCGTGGGAGTGCTCAACTTCGTCCTGCTCTTCCGCGAGCTGGACATATCCGTGTTCCTCTACACCGGCGCCAACCCCGTCGCCCCGGTGTTGTTATACCAACTGGCCATCGAGTCCCGCTTCCAACTGGTCGGCGCCCTCTCCGTGGTAATCCTGGCCATCAACCTCACCGTCGTCTGGCTGGCGAGGCTGGCATTGCGGACGCCGTAACGCGGCGGTGCGGAATCTGGCGTGGCGATGTCTGACACTCTTGGGTGATGATCTGGGCATGAGCGAACAGCCGTCGCGCGGGCGGATCGCGGTCGCCAGCTTCATCGGCACCGCGATCGAGTTCTACGACTTCTACATCTACGGCACCGCGGCCGTACTGGTGTTCGGCAAGTTGTTCTTCCCGGCCTACTCGGACACCGCCGGCACACTCGCCGCGCTGGCCACGTTCGCCGTCGGGTTCATCGCCCGGCCACTGGGCGCGATCCTGTTCGGCCACTTCGGTGACCGGATCGGGCGCAAACAGATGCTGATCGCGTCGCTGCTGGTGATGGGGTTGTCCACGGTGGCCATCGGGTTGGTGCCGCCGTACGCCTCCATCGGGGTGGCGGCGCCGCTGCTGCTGGTGCTGCTGCGGTTCGGCCAGGGCATCGGGCTGGGTGGGGAGTGGGGCGGCGCGGTGCTGCTGGCCACCGAGTACGCCCCGCCGGGCAAGCGCGGGCTGTACTCGGCGTTCCCGCAGCTCGGACCGGCGGTCGGCTTCGTGCTGGGGAACGCGATGTTCCTCGCGCTGAACGCCGGGATGAGCAAGGAGGCGTTCGAGTCGTGGGGCTGGCGGGTGCCGTTCCTGGCCTCCGCCGTGCTGCTGGTGGTCGGCTACTACATCCGGATGAAGATCGCCGAAACGCCGGTGTTCCAGGCGGCGGCCGCCGCCAAGGCCCCCGACCGGGTGCCGTTCGTGGAGCTGCTGCGCCGCCAGCCGGGCGTGCTGGTGCTGGCCACGTTGTCGTTCATCCTGGCCCACACGACCTTCTACACGGTGACCACGTTCTGCGTGTCCTACGGGACCACGAACCTGCACATCCCGCGCGGGACCATGCTCACCGGCGCGATCGTGGCGGCGGCGGTGATGGGCCTGGCCACGCTGTGGTTCGCGCAGATCTCCGACCGGGTCGGCCGGCGCTACATGTGCATGGGCGCGGCGGTGCTGGCCGCGCTGTGGGCGTTCCCGCTGTTCGCGCTGATCCAGACCCGCTCGGCGATCGGGGTGGGCGTGGCGATGGTGGTCGGGCTGCTGGTGTTCGCGCTGCTCTACGGGCCGATGGGGGCGTACCTGCCCGAGCTGTTCCGGGTGCGCTACCGGTACTCCGGCGCATCGTTCGCGTACAGCGCGAGCGGCATCGTCGGCGGCGGGATCAGCCCGCTGGTCGCCACCGACCTGCTGGCCAAGACCGGCTCCACCACCTGGGTGTCGGTGTACCTGATCGGCATCGCGCTGGTCTGCCTAGTCAGCCTGATGGCACTGCGGGAGACCAAGGACGCCGACTTCACCGACGGCCTCAGCGCCGCGCGTGTTTGACCTGACCGGGGCCGCCGCCGTGGTGACCGGCGCGGCCCGGGGCATCGGCCTGGCCGTGGCCCGGGGGCTGGCCGCGCAGGGCGCCCGGACCACGCTGCTGGACCGGGACGCCGAGGCGCTGGCGGCGGCGGCGATCCCGCCGCCGCACCGGACGATCCCGCTGGACGTCACCGACCACGACGCCCTGCGCAAGGCCGTGCGCACCGGGCTGGCCGAGGGCGACCCGCTGATCCTGGTGAACAACGCCGCCCTGCTGCACACCGCGTCGCTGCTGGCCATGGACCTAGACGAGTGGCGGCGGGTACACGAGGTGAACCTGGACGCCGCGCTGGTGGCCACCCAGGCCGCCGCCTCGGTGATGGTCGGGCGCACCGGGCGGATCGTGAACATCGCCTCGGTGGCCGGCAAGCAGGGCGGCGGCCTGTTCGGCACCGCCGCCTACGCCAGCGCGAAGGGCGGCCTGCTGGCGTTGACCAAGTCGGCCGCGCGCGAGCTGGCGCCGGCCGGGATCACGGTGAACGCGGTCGCCCCCGGGCCGGTGGACACCGGGCTGGTCGCCGGAATGGCGGAAGCCGACGCGGCCCGGGTGCGCGGGCTGGTCCCGCTCGGCCGGTTCGGCCGGCCCGAGGAGGTGGCCGCCGCGGTGTGCTTCCTGGCCTCGCACGAGGCCTCGTTCATCACCGGCGAGGTGCTGGACGTGAACGGCGGCCTATTAATGGACTAAGGCTTCTCGAAGTGCTGGTAGTCGATCGGGCTCTGCCAGGAGCCGCCCCAGCCCCAGCCGTGGTCGGTGAACGCGGCGACCGTCCGGTCACCGGCGTGGATCACTCCCCGGTCGGTGCGGTTGCGGTCCTTGAACGGCTCGCCGGCCGGCGGCAGCACCGAACCGGTGCGGCCGATGTACGGGTTCTGTACCGGGTTGATGTCAATTGCCCGGCCGAACGAATGGTTGGACCAACCACCGCCGCCGGTCTTGGGCCGGCAGTTGAATGCCGAGGTGTTGTTGGCCGCCATGGAGCGGTCGTCGTCCGCCCCGTAATGGTCCACTGTTTCCATGCGCTCGATCGGATATCGGTCCGCGCGCAGCCGTTCGAAGATCGTCACAATTTCACCGGCCACCTCTTCCGCCACGACGAGCTCGCCCACCCGCTCGGTGCCGTCGAAGCCCAGGTACGGCACGCGCACCAGGCGCAGGCGCTCCGGCGCCAGTGGGCATCCCGGCCGCCAGCTGGCGCCCAGCCGCTCGGCGGTGACCGGCTGTATCGCCCCGTCATGCCCCGGTTCGCGGGCGTTCGCGGGGTTGGCCGGGGTGGTGGCGCAGCCGGTGGCGGCGAGCACCGCGACCGCGAGGACGAGGGAGCGCATGGGTGGGAACACTAGCGGCCGACTGGCGGGGGCGGCGAGTGACAAGATCCGAAATGCTGAAGGCTGAGTGATCCAGCTAATGAGGATGCTTTTTATCGCACGGAGTAAGGGACTACTCTGTTTGGTCGGTTCGGGTCGGTCATCGGAAGAGACACTGCATGGTTTCCCAAGCGACATCCAGCACGCTTGTCTGGCGTGCGGCTGTCGCGTTCCTGGAGTGGTTCACCAAGTTCCGCTGGGGTTATAAGGCCAGGCTGATGGCCTCCTCCGCGGCACACTTTGGCCCGATCAAGGCCGTGCTCTGGCTGAGCTGGAACATCGCCCGCTACGAACGGACCCGCGCGCGTTTCGGTCCGGTTCGCACGCACCTCATCTGCACTACGATATCGATTATCAACGGCTGTGAGTATTGCACGTACGGCCACGGCTATGCGTTGGAATTGGCCTATCTGCGCCGGTACGAGCGACTCTTCCCGCTCAGCGAGGCGCAACTGGTGGAGCTGCGCCACGAGCCGCCCGCGATGATCCGGCACCGGCTGGTGGAGGCCGTGCTGGCCGCCGAGCTGCACAACGAGGTGCACTACCTGGAGCGCACCATCTCGCTGACGCTCGGCGACGCCCGCCCGACCGACCGGGACGAGGTGTACATCGCGCACCTGGTGCGGATGTTCCGCGTGCTCAACGGGGTGGCGATCGACTCCGGCATCGAACCGGACGAATCGCCCACCCCGATGAACAAGGACCACCTGCTCCGGCGCCGCTACGACGGCATGCGCAGCGGCTGACCTCAGGAAGCCGCGGGGACCTTGTCCAGGAAGCCGTACACCCGGTGCAGCCGGCCCGCCTCGGTCACCGCCACGTCGAACCCGATCACCAGCGGCTCCTCCGCACCCGGCGCGCCGAGGTGCCACTGGAACCGGGCGGTCCCGTGGTGTGTGTCCACCGGCCCGGGCAGGCTGAACTCCAGCCCGGCGAACTGTTGCTGCACGGCGGCGATCGTGGCGTCGATGGCGTCCCGGCCCCGGGCGTCGGCCAGCGGGTCGGTGTAGCCGGCGTCCTCGGTGTACAACTGGTCGATGAGCGCGCGGCGCTGGTCCGCGTCGGTCTCGTTCCACACGTCGATGTAGCGCTGGGCCAGGTCGGTCATGTCGTTGTTGGTCATGACTATGAGGTTGCCAGACTGAGGTAATGGGCGCGATTCCCTCAGAGGTAATGAGTCTGAATCCGATTGACCGGCTCGGGTAGTGTTCGGTTCATGCATCGGTGTTTCCCGATCACCCCGCCGCCCGCCCGCTGAGCGGGCGAACCGGCTTCCCTTTCTGACGCGCGTCTTCGCGCTGTTCGAGTGCGCCCGCATACGCGGTCCCCCTTTCCCTTTCATGCGGGAGCACTCTCATGTCCTCTGTTCTTTCCGTGATCACCGCCGGCGTGCTCTGGGGCACCGGCGGCCTTTCCGGCGCGCTGTTCGGCCGGCTCGCCGACCTGCACCCGATGGCCGTGGCGACGCTGCGGCTGGCCGGTGGCGGGTTGTCCGTGATGTTGTTGCTGGCGTTGACCGGACGGCTGGGCGCGTTGCGCGCGGCCGGCCGGCCCGGCGCGACGCGGGTGCTGGCCGTCGGCCTGCTTACCGCGTCCTACCAGGCGTGTTACTTCGTGGCGGTGTCGCTCACCTCGGTGGGGGTGGCCACCCTGGTCACTCTGGGTTCGGCGCCGGTGTTGGTGCTCGCCGCCGAGGCGGTCGGGCTCCGGCGGCTGCCCGGGCCGCGCCAGCTGCTGGCCATCGGGCTCGCCGTGGTCGGGTTGCTGCTGCTGGTGGGGCTGCCCGGGGTGGGTGGTCGCCCGGGTGGCGCGGGCGGGATTTTCGCCGGCACCCTGCTGGCGCTGGTCTCCGCCGCCGGGTTCGCGCTGCTCACCCTGCTCGGCCGACGCCCGGTCGCCGGGCTGGACGAGCTGACCACCATCGGCGCCGGCTTCGCCTCGGGCGCGGTCATGCTGGGCGTGGTGACGCTGCCCTGGACCGGCCTGGGGTTCACGCCGAGCGTGGCCTCGGCCGGGTTGCTGTGCTTCCTGGCGCTGGTGCCCACGGCGGTGGCCTACTCGCTGTACTTCACCGGGCTGCGCGGGGTCCCGGCCAGCTCGGCGGCGGTGGTGGCGGTACTCGAGCCACTCACCGCCACGGTGCTGGGCGTGCTGGTTCTCGGCGAGCACCTGAGCCTGGCCGGGTCGGTCGGGGCCGGCCTGCTGTGCGCCGCCACCTTGACCGCCGGCGTCGGCACCCGCACTGGCGCGCGGACGGGCTGACCGGACCGTTCGACCCTCGTCCCACCGGTCCCATATGTCCCAACCGCAACGAGAAGCTCGGGCTCGACGAATAGCGGTTGCCGCTTCCGGCATACGTAACGCCGTTTCTATGTCGGAAGCGGCAACCGAAGTTTCCAGAACCCGGGAGAGAGGTCCGGGGGCGGGATCAGACCGGGTCCGAGTCGGCGGGCGCCGTGGCGGGACCGGGGCCGATCCGCGGCGGCGCCGCCGGGAGCGGGCCGGTCAGAATCCGCGGCGGCGCCGGACCGGGGCCAGTCGGCGACGGCGCCGGACCCGGGGCCGGTCGGCGACTGCGCCGCCGGCGTCGGCGCCCGGGTCAGAAGTGGTCGGCGCCGGTGAGTCTGTGTTCCAGCGCGTCCGCAGCCTCGGTGACCAGGCGGAACGGCCGGTCGAACCCGTCCAGGGACAGATCGGCCAGGCTGGCCGCGTGGCGCAGCAGCGCGACGCCTTCCGCCACCACGATGCCGCCGATGTTCGACTCGCCGGCCAGCTCGAGCAGGCGTCGCAGGTCCACGTCGTCCGCCCGGCCGACCGCGGACTCGATCACGATCCAGTCGTCGGCGGGGACGTGGTGCACCGCCACCCGCTGGGTGCGGTCCCCGGTGGTCGGGAGGTGGAACCGGAGGACGTTCTCGGACTGCTGGAAGATCTCGTACCGGACGCGGACGTAACCGATCAGGTCGATCCAGGTGGTGGCCACGGCCGCATGCTAGCGCGGACCGCGCTCGCCGAGCGCGCGCCCAGTTCGGCGCGCGCGGGAGACACAGCGCGGACCGCGCGGGCATCAGCGGCGCACGGCCGGGTCGCCCGATCGCCGGTATCGTCCGGTCCATGTCAGAACTCACGCCTGCGGTCGATCCGGGCGAGGTGGGCCTGGACTCGGAGCGGCTGGCCCGCATCGACACACACTTCGCGCGCTACGTGGACGACGGCCGCCTGGCCGGCTGGCTCGCCGTGGTCGCCCGCCAGGGCCAGATCGCCTACCTGGGCCTCGGCGGGCAGCGGGACACCGAGGCCGGGCTGCCGGTCACCGCCGACACGCTGTGGCGGATCTACTCGATGAGCAAGCCGGTCACCTCGGTGGCCGCGATGACCCTGGTGGAGGAGGGCCGGCTGGAGCTGACCGACCCGATCCACCGCTTCCTGCCCGAGTTCGCCGAGCCGAGGGTGTACGTGAAGGGTTCGGCGGTGAAGCCGGTGACCGTGCCGGCCACCGAGCCCATCCGGGTCTGGCACCTGCTCACCCACACCGCCGGGCTCACCTACGGCTTCCACCACACCCACCCGGTGGACGCGATCTACCGGGCCAACGGCTTCGAGTGGGGTACCCCGAAGGGCCTGGACCTGGCCGCCTGCTGTGAGGCCTGGGCCAAGCTGCCGCTGGTCTTCCAACCCGGCTCGGAGTGGAACTACTCGGTGGCCACCGACGTCCTCGGCCGGGTGATCGAGGTGGTCTCCGGGCAGTCGCTGGACCAGTTCTTCGCCGAGCGGATCTTCGAACCGCTGGGCATGACCGACACCGGCTTCGTCACCCCGGACGTGGAACGCACCGCCGCGCTGTACACCCCGGACCCGCGCACCGGTGAGCGGCGCCGCAACGACGCGATGGGCGCGGCCGTGCTCAAGCCCCGGTCGTGCCTCTCCGGTGGCGGTGGCCTGGTGTCCAGCGCGGCCGACTACCACCGGTTCACCCAGATGCTGCTGGGCGGCGGCGCACTGAACGGCACCCGGGTGCTCGGCTCCCGCACGCTGGCCTACATGGCGCGCAACCACCTGCCGGGCGACCAGGATCTCGAGCAATTCGGCCGACCGCTGTTCGCCGAGTCGCCGATGGCCGGGATGGGCTTCGGGCTGGGCTTCTCCGTGGTGAAGGACGCGGCGGCGGTGCGGAACCTGTGCAGCGAGGGGGAGTTCGCCTGGGGCGGCGCGGCCAGCACCGCGTTCTGGGTGGACCCGCGCGAGGAGCTGACCGCGCTGTTCTTCACCCAACTGCTACCGTCCAGCACCCATCCAATTCGGTCCGAGCTGCGGACCTTGGTCTACCAGGCGGTGGTCGACTGATGGCACTGGCATTCGTGATCAAGGTGGTGGTCACGGCGGTAGCGCTGTGGATCGCCACCATGATCGTTCCCGGACTGGCGGTCGGCGGGGGTGACTCGTCCGCCATGATCCTCACGCTGCTCGTGGTCGCGCTGATCTTCGGCCTGGTCAACGCGGTGATCAAACCGATCGTGAAGACCGTCGGTTGCGCCTTCTACCTACTGACCCTGGGCCTGATCGGGCTGGTGGTGAACGCGCTGCTGTTCCTGCTGGTGGGCTGGATCGCCGACCAGCTGGGCGTGCCGTTCACCGTGGACGGGTTCTGGGCGGCGTTCTGGGGCGCGATCGTGGTCGCTGTGGTCGGCTTCGTCCTCCACCTGATCATCCCCGACCGCTTCGACCAGCGCGGCGGGATCGGCTGAATTCCCGAAACCGCCTCGGTGCACGGGCCGGGCATGGCAGTTTGGCCGGGTGCCGGGGAGACCGTTTCGGGGTAGCGAGGCGATCGCGACGGGCCGGCTGACCCGCGGTCAGCTTCGAAATTCGCGATTCCGGCGGATCCACCCCGATGTGTACGCCCCGGCGGATCTCGAGCTGGACCTGGTTGCACGGTCCTTGGCGGCGTTCGAGTTCGCCAGGGACAAGGGCGGGGTGCTCGTCGGTTACTCGGCCGCCGCCCTGCTCGGGGCGGATTGCGCACCGCTGGATGCGCCCGCCGAGGTAGCGGTGGCCGTCCGCACGAACGCCCGGCCTGGCCTGCGCATCGTGCGCGCTCGCATCGAGGCCGGGGACGTCGTGGCGCGGTGGGCGTGCCGGGTGACGACACCGTTGCGAACCGCGTGGGACCTGGCCCGCCGGTTGGATCTAGTCGAAGCGGTGGTGGCGGTCGACGCGTTGGCTCGGAAGGGACGGTTCGCGCCGTCCGAGCTGCTGGCGCGGCGCGCGAAAGCGCCCGCCGCGCGGGGGTGCCGGCGGCTGGACGGGGTGGTGGAGCTGGCGAATCCCCGAGCGGAATCGCCGATGGAAACTCGGCTACGGCTCGCGCTGCGCCGGGCCGGCCTGCCGATGCCGCGCGTGCAGTACCAGGTTTGCGACGAGCACGATTATGTGGTGGCCCGGGTGGACCTGGCCTACCCGGCGGCCAAGCTGGCCGTCGAGTACGACGGCGCGGTCCACTACGACCCGATCGTCCACGAACGCGATCGTCGCCGGGACAACGACCTCGCCGACCTCGGCTGGCACGTGATGCATCTGTGCGCGCAGGACGCTCTGCCCTCACAGATGCAACACACCGTGGCACGGATACGCGCTCAGTTGGGGATGCGGACACCCAGGGGCGGCTGAAGGCTGTTACGCCCGACCAAAACAGCCATCAGCCGCCACTCGATGGTTAGCCCGCCGGGATGGGCGCGGCCAGGCGGGCGGGGACCGAGGTGTAGCCGCGCAGGTTGGTGGTGGGGCGGCGCTGGGGTGCGCCGACCAGCGAGAGCTCCGGGAACCGCTGGTAGAGGGCGCGCAGGGCGACCTCGCCTTCCATGCGGGCCAGGGAGGCGCCCAGGCAGTGGTGCACGCCGGAGGAGAACGAGAGGTGCTTGCCGGCGTTCTCCCGGGTGATGTCGAAGCGGTTGGGGTCGGTGAACACCCGGGGGTCCCGGTTCGCGCCGCCGAGCAGCAGGACCACGAAGTCCTCCGGCTCCAGCGCGATACCGGCGATCTCGGTCTCCCGCAGCGCGCGCCGGGCGGTGCGCTGCACCGGCGAGTCGAACCGGAGCATCTCGTCCACCGCGTTCGGCCACAGTTCCGGCCGGTCGGCCAGCAGGGCGCGTTGCTCGGGGTGCCGGTCCAGCAGGGCGATACCGGTGCCCAGCAGGTTCACCGTGGTCTCGAAGCCGGCGGCCAGCACGAGCAGCGCGGTGGCCAGCAGCTCGGTCTCGGTGAGCTGATCGTCGTCCTCGGCGTTCACCAGCTGGCTCAGGATGTCCTCGCCGGGGTTGCGGCGCAGCTCGACGAAGTGCCCGCGCAGCCAGTCCAGCAGCGCGTCGATGCCCTCCTGCGCGCGATGGAACTGGCGCAGGCTCATCCCGGGGTCCAACGACGTCGCGGCGTCGTCACCCCAGCGCAGGAAGTGCTCGCGCATGGATGTCGGCGCGCCCAGGATCTCGCAGATCACGATCACCGGCAGCTGGGCGGCGTAGCGCCGGACCAGGTCGACCTGCCGGTTGCCGTCCTTGGCCAGCTCGTCGAGCAGCTCGGTGGAGATCTGTTCGGTGCGCTCGCGCAGCGCGTTGACCGCGCGCACGGTGAACGCCCGGGTGACCAGCTTGCGGTAGCGGCTGTGTACCGGCGGGTCCACGGCCAGCATGGACGGCGGCTCGATCACGCTGCGCGCCGCGCCGGACTCGAACCAGCCCAGCACCGCGCGCAGTGGGCGCGGTCCGCCGCCGAAGGCCACCGTGCCCATCGCGTCCGAGCGCAGCACCTCGGTGGCCACCGCGTGGTGCACGGTGATCCGCCCGCCGGCCAACCCGCTGGCGAACGGCTCGGGCACCCGCAGGCCCTCGTAGTAGGGGTAAGGGTCCGCGTTCACCGCGGGATCGGTGAGCAGCCGGGCGCCCGGGTTGCCCCGGCGCAGTTCGCGCTTGAGCACCAGCCGGATGAGTCCGTGCGTCGCCGCCCACCGCGCCGTGTCTGGAAGCCGCATACGTACACCGTACGGGCGAATTCTCAAGTGGCCAAGCCTCAGATCGGCCAAGCTTCCCGGCGGTAACCGGCGTCCCAGAACATCCACTCGTAGCGGGACGTGGTGAGGAAGTGCTCGGCCACCCGCTCGCTCTCGGCCGGGGCGAGCTCGGCGCCGACCCGGTCGGTGAGCGCCAGCACCGCGTCAACCACGGCCTGGAACTCGTCGCCGCCGTACATGGCGATCCACCGGGCGTACAGCGGGTCCGGGGAGGACCGGGCGAGCAGCTCCTCACCCACCCGCGCGTAGATCCAGTAGCACGGCAGCACCGCGCCCAGGCCCTCGGCGAACGAGCCGTTGTGCGTGGTCGCCAGCAGGTAGCTGATGTAGGCCCGGGTGGTCGGCGCGACCGGCTCGGCGGCGGCCTCCTCCGGCGAGCTGCCCAGCGCGTCCATCAGCTCGGCGTGCAGCTCCCGCTCGGCCGCGATGGCGCCGGCGGCGTGCTCGGCGAACATCACCGTGTCCGCCTCGGTCGGCGCCTTGGCCGCACACACCGCCAGCGCCCGGGCGTACCCGCGCAGGTAGTGCGCGTCCTGCACGATGTAGTGGCGGAACGACTCGCGGGGCAGCGTTCCGTCGGTCAAACCGGTGACGAACGGCTGCGCCAGCACCGCGCGGTAGATGTGTTCGATGCTGGACCAGAGCCGCCCGGAGTACGTCATGGCTACCGACTGTAGTTTCTCGACTACCCAGATGCCACGAGGTTGTTGTCTCAGATACGTGACTGCCGCCGACGTCTGGGTAACCATGGAGCTAGCCATATGCGACTCAGCGCAGAGGCGCCGCCGAATTTTTGCCGACCCAGGCGGAGGTGCCCGGATGTCCGTGCTCAACCCGTTGGACCACCACGAGCGGATGCGGTTGCGCGCGGCCGCGTTCCGCGCCACCCGGGTATACCCGGGGCCGGTCGGTGAGCTGCTCTCCCGCGAGCTGCTCTCCTGGGAGGAGTTCGGCTATCGGCTCGGGTCCCGCGGCCTGGTGATGGGCATCGTGGACGCCGTGATGAACGCCGAGATCGCCCAGACCGAAGCCGCCTGACCCGTGAGTGATTTGTGTGGCTGTAGCCACACAAATCACTCACGGGTCAGCGGATCAGGCCGTCGGCGGCGTCCCGGCGGTCCTCGTCGTCCGAGCTGCGCCGCCGGGTCGTGGTCCGGTCGTCGTCCTCGCCCCGGTCCCGGGTGTTGGCCGTGGCCGTCCGCCTCGGCGTGACGCGGGTGCGCGGCGGCGGCTTGTAGGTCGCCCTCGGCTTGGGGGGTGTCGGGGTGACCACCGGCGGAGGTGGCGGCGGCGTGCTGTACGGCACCGGCGGAGCGCTGTACGGCACCGACGACGGCACCGCCCCGGCGCCGGCCGAGAACGGGTCGGTGGACGGCGCGACGCTCGGTGCGACCTCGCTCGGCGTGGTCACCTCGCTGTACGGCACGGAGTTGGGGATGTCGCTGGTGTCGGTGCTGGACTTCATCGCGCTCAGCCCGAGGATCCCGGCCAGCACCACCACGCCGGCCAGCAGCCAGGCGAGCTTGCGGTTCGACTGGGCGGTGGCCGCCTCTTCCTCGGGCGACTGCGCGGGCACTTTCGGCACCGGTGCGGACATGGAAGCCATGTCCATCGGGCCGGACATGTCCACCGGGTTCATCGGACCCGACATGTTGACCTGGTGCATCGGACCGGACATGTTGGCGGGGTGTATTGGCCCGGACATGTTGCCCGGGTGCATCGGTCCGGCCATCCGGTCGTCGTAGGCAGGCATCACCGTCGTTGCCGCCGCATCCCAGTCGTCCTCCCGCACCGGCGGAGGTGGAGGACCGCCTGGGCTCGGGGAATCATCCACTGTTCCCGGCGCGGCCGCCACCCCGGCTCCCGTGCCGGGCGGTTTGGGTGCATCGGCGCCGGTCCGCGCGCCGTCCGGACCGCCGGCGGCCGCGGCCGCCCCGATCCCGGCGGCCGCCGAGGCGGCTCCCGCCGCGCCGAAGGCAGCGGCTCCCGCGCGCTCGGGCGGCGAGTCGCTCGGCGCCGGGGCCGGGCCGTAGGGGGTGGAGGAGAACGCCGCCGGTTTGGCCGGTGGCTCGGGCTCGTCGCGCTCGGTGTCCGTGGACCGGACGGGGAGCGGTGGCCGGGCCGGCGGCCCCGACTTGGCCACCGGCTTGGCGTCCTCGGCCGGTGCGTCGTCGGGCTTCGCCGGTTCGGGCGCATCCTCGTCGGATGCGGCGGAGCTGGCGTCGTCGCCGGACCCGCCCGGGTCGTCGGTGGGGCCGGAAGTGCTCGCGGGCTCGTCCCGCTCGGGTTCGGTGGATCGGACCGGTCGGGGCGGCGGCGCTTCGGCCGCATCCTCGGCGGGCTCGGCCCGTTCGACCTCGGCGGCCTCGACCTCGGGCTCGTGTACCGGCGCCGGCGGACGGGCGGGCGTGGCCGGACGGTCGTCCTGGTCCCACTCTTCTGAATTGTGGCCGTCCGGACCGCGGTTCTCGGGTGCTTGGCCGTTGGGTCCCCGGTTTTCGGGGGCACGGCTGTCCGGACCGCGGTTCTCCGGAGTCTGGTTCTCCGGCGTCGGGGATTCGGGCGTGCGGTCGTCCGACTTCCGGTTCTCCGCCGGCCGGTTCTCCGGGCTGCGGGCCGGCGACGGTGGTTCGGTGGGGCGGCTGCGGGTGGCCACCTGAGCCCGGTCGGGGGCGTTCATCGGCCGGCCGGGCGGGCGACCCGCGCCGGTCGGAGCGCCGACGGGGCGGGGCCCGCCGTCCGGACGTGCCCCATTTTCCGGTCGAGCTCCGTTCCCCTGGCGTGGTCCGCCGTCCTGGCGTGGTCCGCCCTTCGGCCGGGGTCCGGGTTCCGAGCGCGGACCGCTGTCTCGCGGCGGGCCGTTCTCCGGACGCGGGCCGTTCGCGGGCCGGGGACCGTTGTCCCCGCGTGGTCCGTTTTCCGGACGGGGCGCCTTTTCCTGGCGCGACCCGTTGTCGGGGCCGGGCGCGTTCGCCGGGCGAGGTGCGTTCGCCGGGCGTGGTGCGTTGTCCCCGCGCGGCCCGTTCTCGGGGCGGGGCGGGGACGCGGGGCGGGGGGCGTTCTCGCGGCGGGCGTTCTCCGGTCGGGGGCCGTTGTCGCCGCGAGGTCCGTTCGCGGGGCGGCCTCCGTTCCCGGGGCCGGGCGGGTTGGTCGGTCGGGGTGTGTTGTCGCCGCGGGGTCCGTTCGCCGGGCGGGGGGCGGCGCCGTTGGGTGGGACGGGGCCGTGCGGGCGCACCGGACCCCTCGGCGGTGCGCCCTTCGCCGGCGGTGCGCCGTTGGCGGGGCGTGCACTTCCGGGGCCGGGACCAGGGCCGTTCGGGCGTCCCGGACGGCTTCCGCCGTTGCCGGGCACCGGGCCGTCGCCGTCGATCGGATCGCCGCTGGCCGAGGCAAAGTAGTCGTCAAAGTCCTCGGGCTCGCGGCGGGTTTGCCCCGGTCGTCGTGCCTCGTCCAATGCCATCCCCTGCGCCGCCTCGGTGGTCATCAGGTACGCGCCAAGCCCGGTTCGGTCGAACGCGAACGTGCACCACGGTCTCACGTGCGCCATCTGGGCGACACAGGGGGCCGGCCGAATTCACCTCAGGCGCTCACGTAACTCACGCTTTAGCACCTTGCCGGCAGCGGACACCGGGATTGAATCCACCAGGTGTAGTTCGCGCAAGTGTTTATACGGCGGCAGATCAGCGTTAACCGAGGCCCGCAGCGCCTCGGGGTCCAGGTCGGCGCCGGGGCCGGGTACCACGAACCCCACCGGCAACTCGCCGGCGGCCGGGTCGGGCCGGCCGACCACGGCGGCGGCGGCCACCCCGGGCCGGCCGAACAGCTTCTCCTCCAGCTCCCTCGGGTACACGTTGTAGCCCTTGTAGAGGAGCATGTCCTTCTTGCGGTCCACGATGGACAGGTAGCCGTCGTCGTCCAGCACGCCGATGTCGCCGGTGTGCAGCCAGCCGTCCACCAGCACCGCCGCCGTCTCCTCCGGGCGGTTCCGGTAGCCGAGCATGACCTGCGGTCCCTGGATGCACACCTCGCCGGGCTGGCCGGGGGGCAGCGGTTCCTCGGAGCCGTCCGCCACCACCTTGATCCGGGTGTCGTACACCGGCAACCCGACCGAACCGATCTTGCGCACCGCCGAGCGGGCGGCCGGGCCGGCGGTGGCGCCCATGGTCACCTCGGTCAGCCCGTAGCCCTCGCCGATCACCGCGTCCTCGCCGAACCGCGCGCGCAGCACCTTGATCAGCTCGACCGGCAGCGGCGCGGCGCCGGAGGTGAGGCCGAGGACGCCGGAGAGGTCGCGGGTGGCGAAGTCCGGGTGCGCGGCCAGCGCGGCGAACAGCGGCGGCGCGCCTCCCATGCCGGTCACCCGGAACTTCTCCGCGTCGGCCAGGTAGCGGCCGGGGTCGAAGCGCTGGTGCAGCACCTGGGTGGCCCCGGCCAGCATGGACACGTTCAGGCTGCCGATGGTGCCCATGGCGTGGAACCACGGGGTCAGGTTGATCGCCACACCGGTGCCCAGCCGCCCCGGGTACTCGCCCGGATCACCCATCTGGTCCAGCCACAGCCCACCGGAATCGTCCACCTTGGGCACCGAACCCGAACCCCAGCAGGCGTACTGCAGCGTGTTCACCACGACGTTGCGGTGCGGGATGCGCACGCCCTTGGACCGCCCGGTGGTGCCGCCGGTGTAGCCGAGGTGGGCCAGGTCGCGCGCCGGGTCGATCGCGACCCGAGGGCGGGTGGTCGGCTGGTCGGCGAGGAAGTCCTCGAACTCGTCGCCGAGCAGCACCACGCGGCGCACCGAGGTCTGGGCCAGCGCCGCCTGCAGGGCCGGCGCGGCCGGGGCGAAGGAGACCGCGAGCACCGCGCCCGAGTCGGCCAGCTGGGCGGCCAGGTCGGCCGGCGGGAGCAACGGGTTGGCCGGGCTGTACGTGGCGCCGGCCAGCAGGATGCCGTGGTAGGCGACGGCGAACTCCGGGCAGTTGGCCAGGTGCACCGCCACCACGTCGCCGGTGCCCACCCCGGCAGCCCGCAGCCCGTGGGCGAACGCGCAGGCCCGGCGGTACAGCTCGGCGTAGGAGAGCTCGCGGCCGTCCATGTGTAAGGCCACCCGCTCGCCCCAGCGGGCCGCCGCGCCGGCCAGGATCGCGCCGGCCGGGACGTCCGGATACTCCAGGCTGCCGGGCGAGGAGACGATCACCGGGCACCGCCGGCGGTGAACGCGACCGGCAGCTCCTTGATGCCGTTGATGAACATCGACTGCAGCCGCCGGGGCGGCGCGGTGGCGTGGATGTCCGGGATCCGGGTGAGCAGCTCGCGGAACATCACCTTGATCTCCCGCCGGGCCAGGTGCGCGCCCAGGCAGAAGTGCGGGCCGGGGCCGCCGAAGCCGATGTGCGGGTTGGGCGAGCGGAGGATGTCGAACCGCTCGGGCGCCTCGAAGTGCCGGGGGTCCCGGTTGCCGGCCCAGTAGAACATCAGCACCTTGTCACCGGCGTCCAGCCGCTGCCCGGACAGCACGGCCGGCTCGGCCAGGTTGCGCCGCATGTAGATCACCGGGGACGCCCAGCGGACGATCTCCTCCACCGCGCCCGGGGTGCGCTTGTCCAGGTCGGCCAGCCACAGCGCGCGCTGGTCGGGGTTCTCGGTGAGCAGCTGGATGCCCCAGCTGATCGCGTTGCGGGTGGTCTCGTTGCCGGCCACCACGAGCAGGATGAAGAAGGACGCCAGCTCCTCGGGGGTGAGCGACTCGCCGTCCACCTCGGCGTTCAGCAGGGCCGAGGTGAGATCGCCGGTCGGGTTCTTGGCCCGCTGCGCGCCCAGCTCGCGCACCAGTTGGGCCAGCTCCATGCCGGACTGGAGCAGTGCGCCGAAGAAGTTGCCGTCGGCCACGTACTCCGGGTCCTGCGCGCCGAGGATCACGTTGGTGTGGTCGAACACGAACTTGTGCTGGCTTTCCGGGATGCCCATCATGTCGCAGATGATGGTCAGCGGGAGCTTGGCCGCGATGTCGGTGACCGCGTCGGCCTCGCCCCGCTCGAGGATGTCGTCCACGATCTCGGTGGCGATCCGGGAGACGTTGTCGCTGAGCGCGTCCAGCATCTTCGGCGTGAAGCCCCGGGACACGATGCGGCGCAGCCGGGCGTGCCGGGGGTCGTCCATGTTGATCATCGAGCCGAAGAACTCGTTGAGCTCGACCGGCGTCTCGTTCGGCCCGGTCGCGTTGGGCTCCGAGTTGTAGATCGCCGGGGTGCGGCTGGCGGTGACGATGTCGTCCAGCTTGGTCAGCGCGTAGTAGTCGCGACCCGGCTCCATGTGCTCGACCACGGGCGGGGAGAAGAACGGCAGCTCGGCGCTCTCCCTTAACTCGTTGAACGCGGCGTGGCGCTCCTCGATCGACCGGGTCCAGAACCCGGCGATGTCGGACAGGTCCAGGGTGGCGGCGCTGCCGGTGGTCGTCATGGTTCGAGCATGCCGACAGTTGCGCCGGCAGGCCAGACGCGCGTTCGTACGTTGTACGTGACGTCTGTCACGCGGTCGGCGTGAATGCCACCGGCAGGCTCTTCACGCCGTTGATGAACATCGACCGCAGCCGCCGGGGTGGCGCGGTGGCGTGGATGTCCGGCACCCGGGTCAGCAGCTCGCGGAACATCACGCCGATCTCCCGGCGGGCCAGATGCGCGCCCAGGCAGAAGTGCGGGCCGGGTCCCCCGAAGCCGATGTGCGGGTTGGGCGAGCGGAGGATGTCGAACCGGTCCGGCGCCGCGAAGTGCCGGGGGTCGCGGTTGGCCGCCCAGTAGAACAGGGCCACCTTGTCGCCCCGGTCCAGGCGCTGCCCGGACAGCTCGGCCGGCCCGGTCAGCGTGCGCCGCATGAACATCACCGGCGACGACCAGCGCACGATCTCCTCCACCGCGCCCGGGGTGTGCTTGTCCAGGTCGGCGAGCCACAGCGCGCGCTGGTCCGGGTTCTCGGTGAGCAGTTGCAGGCCCCAGCTGATCGCGTTGCGGGTGGTCTCGGTGCCGGCGACCACGAGCAGCGAGAAGAACCCGGCCAGTTCCTCCGCGTCCAGCGCCTCGCCGTCGATCTCCGCGTTGAGCAGTGCGGAGGTGAGGTCGTCGGTGGGGTGGGCGGTGCGCTGCCGGACCAGGTCGTCGGTGAGCTCGCGCAACGCCCGGATGGCGTCCTGGAACGCGGTCAGCATGGTGCCGCCGGGCGGCACGTACTCCGGGTCCTCGGTGCCCAGGAAGATGTTCGACTGGTGGAAGACGAACTCGTGCTGGCTCTCCGGGATGCCCATCATGTCGCAGATGACGATCAACGGCAGCCGGGCGGCCAGGTCGGCCACCGCGTCGCACTCGCCGCGCCCGGCCACGTCGTCCACCACCCGCCGGGTGATCCGGGCGACGTTGTCGGTCAGAGCGTTCAACATCTTCGGCGTGAAGCCCCGGGACACGATGCGGCGCAGCCGGGCGTGCCGGGGGTCGTCCATCGCGATCATGGACGTGATCAGGCCCTTCGGCCGGTCCACCACGCTGGTCACGCCCCGCCGCGAGCTGTACACGCCGGCCGCCCGGCTGGCCGCGACGACGTCGTCCAGCCGGGTCAGCGCGTAGTAGCCCGGCCCCGGCGGGAAGCCGTCGAACACCGGCTCGGCGAAGAACGGCAGGCCGGGCCGCGCCCGCAGCTCGTCGAACGCGGCATGGCGTTCCTCGATCGGAAGGGTCCAGAACCCCGCGATGTCGGAAAGGTCCGGCTGGGCACGCGTGACGACACTGTCGGTGCTCATGTGACGAGCGTAACGAGCGCGGAACGCGCTCGCCGAGCGTGCGCCCAGTTAGGCGCACGCGGGGATTACCCCGTTACTTTGCGAGGGCACCTATTGCGGCGCGGACCTCCCGCACGAAAATCTCCGGCTGCTCCAACGCGGCGAAGTGGCCGCCGCGGGGCGACTCGCCGTAGTAGCGCAGCTCCGGGAAGCGGAACCGGACCCAGCGCTCGCTGGCCTGCCCGATCTCCTCCGGGAACCGGGTGTAGGCGCTGGGCGCGGTCACCGCCACCGGCTCCTTCAGGAACTGGCCGAAGCTCTCCCAGTACAGCCGGGCCGAGGAGGTGGCGCTGTTGGTCAGCCAGTACATCATCACGTTGTCCAGCAGCACGTCGCGCGGCACCGCGTTCTCCGGGTGCTTCACGCCGTCCCGGGCGCAGTCGGTCCAGGCGTGGAACTTCTCCACGATCCAGGCCAGCTGCCCGGCGGGCGAGTCGGCCAGCGCGTAGCCGAGGGTCTGCGGACGGGTGGACTGCTGGGTGGAGTAGCCGGCCTCCTGCTCCGCGTAGTGCCGCAGCCGGCCGAGCATCTCCTGCTCGGCCGGGGTCGGCTCGCCCAGCTCGGCGAACGCGGCCGGCGAGGACAGCGCCATGTTGACGTGGATGCCCCGCAGGCCCGGCGGGTTCTGGATGCCGAGCACCGCGGTGACCAGCGAGCCCCAGTCCCCGCCCTGGGCGTAGTACTCGGCGTACCCCAGCTCGCCCATGAGCTGGTGCCAGGCGCGGGCGATGCGCTCCGCCCCGGTGCCCGACACGGTGGGCTTGGCGGAGAAGCCGTAGCCGGGTAGTGCGGGGATGACCAGGTGGAACGCTTCGCTCGGGTCCTCGGGGTCGGTCAGCGGGGCGATCACCTCCAGGAACTCCAGCACCGAGCCCGGCCAGCCGTGCGTCATGATCAGCGGGCGCGCGTCCGGGTGCTTCGAGCGGATGTGCAGGAAGTGGATGCCCAGCTCGACGCCGTCCACCTTGAGCTCGGCGAAGAACTGCGGGTGCGCGTTCAGCCGGGTGGCCACCCGGCGCATGTCGTAGTCGTTGCGCCAGTAGTCCACCAGTTCGCGCAGGTAGTCCCGGGGGATGCCCTGGGACCAGTCCGCGACGGGTTCCTTCTCCGGGAAGCGGGTCTGCGCCAGCCGTTGGCGCAGCTCGTCGATCTGGGCGTCGGTGATCTCCACGGTGAACTGCCGAACCTGGGCCATGGGTTGGAGGCTAGCGGCGATCACCGACACTTGCGCGGTCACGGAGAACTTCGCGCAGTCGTTCCGCGAACGCCGGCGGGTCCTCCACGAACCCGACGTGGCCACCGGGGAACTTGGCGGGGCGCCGGTCGAGCGCGGCGGCCAGCCCGTTGGAGGTGCGCTCGCAGAACTGCCCGCCCGACTCCTCGCCGATGCCGATCACGATCTCCGGCCCGCCGGCGAGGGCGGCCAGATCGGGTTTCCAGTAGGTGGTCGGGCGGATCATGTGCTCGTACTGGTAGCGGTCGTCCGCGCGGGCCTGTGGGGTCGCCGGCAGCAGCTGGTCGACCACCTCGGCCGGCAGCTGGATGCCGGCGTTGGCCAGGAACTTCACCCAGCCGCCCCGCACGTCGCCCGCCAGGTAGGTGGTGATCATGTCCTCGGTGGCTTCGCGTGCGCGCGCCCGGTCTTGCTCGGTGGGCAGGAACTCCAGCAGCGGCGGTTCGTGCGCGACCACGGTGTGCAGCCGTTCCGGGAACGCCTGCGCGCAGGCCAGCGTGCTCACCGCGCCGCCACTGGACGCGAGGACGGCGGCCGGCCCCGCGTCCACGTGTTCGATCAGCCGGGCCAGATCGCCGGCGCGCTGCTCGGGGGTGGAGTCGCGGTCCGGGTCGGCCAGCCGGCTGCGGTTGATGCCCCTCGGATCGGTGGTCAGCACGGTGTGGTCCTCGGCGAGCAGGTCGGCCAGCGGGGCGAACGCGTCGGCGTCCATAGGGGCGCCCAGCAGCACGACCAGCGGGCCGGCGCCGCGCAGCTCGTAGTAGAGGTGGCCGTCGGGGGTCGTGAGGATCATGGGGTCTCCTTCTGGTTGTCCGTAAGGGGAGACTCCCGGGGTGGCGGGGAATCATCGCCGGCCGCCGGTTTTGGTGGGGTGTGGGTTCTTCAAGGGCGCTTGGACGGCCGCGGTCGGGGTGGTCTTCCGCCGCTTGGGTGCCGGCCGGTGCGTTCGGGCCTCGGCTCCTGCCTGCTACGCACGGTCACCGCCGAGCCGCTTTCCGTCGACGACATCCACCTGAGCGGGGTTCGATCATGGGGTGCACCCCGCTCACGTGGATCTCGATGAATCGGCGGCCGTCACAGCCCCCGGCACCCGACCACCGTCCGTAACCAGATCCCGAACCCGCGCCGGGCGAACGCACGGGCGGCACCCGGGCGGCGGAAGATCGGCCGCCGCTGGTGCCCCAGGACTCCCAGCAAACCCACTCGCACCAAGCGGGAAATAGCCGCGGCAAATTGTCAGGGGGCGCTGGCACACTCGCTCGCATGGGTGAAGTGACGACGCGCGTGGCCACCGAGGATCCGGATCTCGAGCGGGCCAAGGCGGGCGACGACGCGGCGTTCAGCCGGCTGGTGGAGCCGTTGCGCCGGGAGCTGCACGCGCACTGCTACCGGATGCTCGGGTCCATCCATGACGCGGACGACGCGCTGCAGGACGCGTTGCTGCGGGCCTGGCGCGGGATCGCCCGGTTCGAGGGGCGCTCGTCGCTGCGTTCCTGGCTGTACACCGTGGTCACCCGCAGCTGCCTGGACACCGCCGAGCGGCGGGGCAAGCGGGCACTGCCGGTGGATCTCGGCCCGGCCAGCGACCACGCGGTGCTGCAGGACACCCCGCTCACCGAGGTGGCCTGGCTGGGGCCGTACCCGGACTCCGCCCTGGCGGACGGCCCGTCCGCCCCGGATGCGCACTACGAGCAGCGGGAGGCGGTGGAGCTGGCGTTCGTGGCCGCCTGCCAGCACCTGCCCGGCAACCAGCGGGCCGCGCTGGTGCTGTTCGAGGTGCTCGGGTACTCGGCCGCCGAGATCGCCGGCATCATGGACACCTCCACCGCCTCGGTGAACAGCGCGCTGCAGCGAGCCCGCTCGGTGGTGGCCACCCGGGTTCCCGAGCGCACCCAGCAGCAGACCGCGCGGGAGGTCGGCGATCCGCGGGTACGCGAGCTGGCCATCGGGTACGCCGACGCGCTGGAGCGTGGCGACCCGGATGCCCTGGTCGCGCTGCTGACCGAGGACGTCACCTGGTCCATGCCGCCACTGGCGAACTGGTACACCGGCCGGGACGTGGTGGTGGACTTCGCCCGCCAGGTCCCGCTCTCCACCTGCGGCAGCTGGCGGACGCTGGTGACCAGCGCCAACGGCCAACCCGCCGTGGCCGCCTACCGAAAGGTGAACCGGGACGACCCGACCGCGCGCCACACCGCCTGGTCGATCAACGTGCTGACCCTGCGGGACGGCCTGATCGCCGAGATCACGTCGTTCCTGGACCCGGACCTGCTGCCGCTGTTCGGCCTGCCCAGCTCCCTGCCCTAGGTCCCGCGTGCGCCGAACTGGGCGCGGCCGTAATCAGCTGGGCGGCGGAGCACTGGCCTCCGACTGCTCGGCCAGGGCGGCGCGGCGGCGCCGGGCGACGGGTAGCACCACCGGGATGAGCAGCGCCAACGCCACCACGATCCACAGGGTGACGGTGATCGGCCCGGAGACCAGGATCGCCGGGTCGCCCTCGGAAAGGGCCAGCGCGCGGCGCAGCTGGCTCTCCGCGATCGGCCCCAGGATGAGCCCGACCACGGCCGGCGCGACCGGCACCTCGGCGTAGCGCATGAGCAGCCCGAGCAGCCCGATCGCGCACAGGATGACCAGGTCCACCGTGGTCCCGCCGGCGGCGAACGCGCCCAGCGTGGCGAACACCAGCACGCCCGCGTAGATGCCGTAGGCCGGGATGGTGAGCAGCTTCGCCCACACCCGCGCCAGCGGCAGGTTCAGCACCAGCAGCATCACGTTGCCCACGTACAGGCTGGCGATGAGCGTCCACACCAGCGGGCCGGACTCGGCGAACAGCCGCGGACCGGGCTGGATGCCGTAGGACTGGAAACCGGTGAGGATCACCGCCGCCGTGGCCGAGGTCGGCAGCCCGATGGTGAGCAGCGGGACCAGCACGCCGGCCGCCGCCGCGTTGTTCGCCGCCTCCGGGCCGGCCACGCCCTCGATCGCGCCGTGGCCGAACTCGTGCCGGTGCGCGGACAGCTTCCGCTCCAGGCTGTAGGACAGGAAGGTGGGTACCTCCGCGCCGCCCGCCGGCAGGCTGCCGATCGGGAAGCCCAGCGCCGTGCCGCGCAGCCACGCCGGCCAGGACCGCCGCAGGTCGGCGCGCGAGAGCACCGCCCGTTCGCGCAGCGGTTGCACGGTGGTGCCGCCGGTGCCGGAGCGGGCATGCGAGAACGACTCGGTCAGCGCGAACAGCGCGACCACCACGATCACCACGTCGATGCCGTCCAGCAGCGGCGCGACACCGAAGGTGAGCCGGGGCTGGCCGGTCTGCACGTCGATGCCGATCAGCCCGATGGCAATGCCGACCAGCAGGCTGGCCAGGCCCTTCAGCAGGTTCGGCCCGAGCAGCGCGGAGACGGTCACGAACGCCACCGCCATCAGGGCCACGTACTCCGGCGGGCCGAAGGTCACCGCGAACTTCGCCACCACGGGGGACAGGAAACTCAGCCCGATGGTGCCGATCGTGCCGGCCACGAAGCTACCCAGCGCGGCGGTGGCCAGCGCGGCGGCGGCCCGACCGGCGCGGGCCATCTTGTTGCCCTCCAGCGCGGCGATCATGGAGGCGCTCTCGCCGGGGGTGTTCAACAGGATGGACGTGGTGGACCCGCCGTACATGCCGCCGTAGTAGATGCCGGCGAACATGATCAGCGCGCTGGCCGGCTCCAGCCGGAAGGTGACCGGCAGCAGCAGCGCCACGGTCAGCGCCGGCCCGATGCCGGGCAGCACGCCCACGGCGGTGCCGATGGTCACCCCGATCAGCGCCCACAGCAGGTGTTCCCAGGTCAGCGCGCTGGCGAAGCCGTCGAGCAGCAGTTGGAACTGATCCATCAGAAACCCCACGGGCCGACGGGCAGGCTCAGCCCGATCAGCCGGTCGAACACCAGGAACGCGATCGCGGCCACCGCCCAGCCGTAGGCGAGCACGTTCCAGCTCCTCGGCGCGCCGAGCAGCAACGCCGCCGCCGCGAACAGCCCCGCCGAGCTCACCACGTACCCGACAATCGGCAGCAGCACCGCAAACGCCAGCAGCACGGCCACCAGCGCGCCAACCCGCCACCAGCCTCCGGCCGCAGATTTCCACGCAGAGCTGCTCTGCGTGGAAATCTGCGACATTCCGTCGCCTGATTGCGAGTCCGGCTCCGGTTCCGGCTTCTCCGGTGACCTGAACCTCAGCGCCGCCCGCGCCTGGACCAACAGCCCCGCACCGACCAGACCGAGCAGCGCACCGATCGCCACCGGCGCCGCGCCCGGCCCCAGGCCCGGCCCACCGGCCGGCCGCCGTGCACCGTCGGCGATCATCACTACCGCGCCGACCAGCAACAACAGCGCAAACAGCGCGGTCGCGCGCTGGGTGGTCCGTTCCGACTCCGGCATGCCGCTCACCGCAGCCCGATCGACGCGAGCACCTGGGTGACCCGGTTCTGTTCGTCGGTCACGAAGCGGGTGAAGTCCGGGCCGGCGAGCGTCGCCTCGCCCCATCCCCGCCGGGCCAGCGCGTCGCGCCAGGCCGGGGTCCGGGTCATCGCCACCAGCAGTTTCTCCAGGCTCTCCCGCTGTTGCGGGGAAATTCCGGGCGGCGCGACGACGCCCCGCCAGTTCTGCAGCTCCACGTCCACGCCGCCCTCCCGCAGGGTCGGCACATCGGGCAGCGCGGGCACCCGGGCCGGCGAGGACACCGCGAGCGCGCGCAGGGTGCCGGCCTGGATCTGCGGGAGCAGCTCGGACACCCCGGAGATGCCGGCGGTGGACCGCCCGGAGAGCAGCGTGGTCAACGCCTCGCCGCCCCCGGAGTGCGCGATGTAGTTGACCTTGGAAGGGTCCGCGCGCAGGGCCTGGGCGATCAGGCCGGCCAGGATCTGCTCGGCGCCGCCGGCCGAGCCGCCGGAGATCGACACCCCCGGCAGGTTGGTCCGCATCGCCGTGACCAGGTCGTTCATCGAGCGCACCGGAGAGTTCGCGGTGACCACGATGACCTGGTAGTCGGTGGTGAGCCGGAGCAGGGGCGTCGTGTCGGCCAGAGTGTTCGGCGCATGGTTGCGCTGGATGGCGCCGACCATGATCAGCCCGGTGACCATCAGCTCGGTCGGCTCGCCGGTGCGCCGGACGAACTGGCTCAGCCCGATGGTGCCGCCCGCGCCCTCCACGTTGTACACCTCGGTCCGGCCGACCAACTCGCGCAGCGCGGACTGCATCTCACGCGCGGTCTGGTCCCAGCCGCCGCCCGGCGCGGCCGGCGCCATGATGCGCAGCTGCCGGCCGTCCAGCACCTGCTGCGCGGCCGAACGGGCCGGCGCGGGTGCGGTAATCACGATCAGCGCGGTGGCCAGCAACGCCACGGCCAGGGGCAGCCATTTCCCGTAGTTCGCTCTCGGCATGCCCGCCCATCCCCGCCGCCCGGCGCCACCGGTAATCGATGTCCAGTTGTATTTATCAGGCGCGTTTGCCCGTGTCAGCCCGTGCGCGAGTGTCTTAGTAGTGACTTAGTTCTGGGCGGCCCGCGGACACTAGGCGGCCCGCGCGAGCTGGCCGCGGAACCAGGCGGTCAGGCCGGCGTCCACCTCGGCGGCCAGCGGTAGCTGCGGCGCCGGCTCGATGCCGGGGTCGTCGGCGAGCGGGTGCCCCAGCCCGGGGATCGAGAGCAGCTCGGACCGCTGCCCCAGCGCGGCGACCAGGTCCAGGGCGTCGGCGCGCAGCGCCGGGTGGTCGTCCTCCCCGCTGACGACCAGCAGCGGCGCGCGGATGGCGTCGGCCTTGGCAACGAAGTCCAGGCGGTCGACGACCTGCTCGGTTTCGGAGTCGTAGGGGTACTCACCGGGGAACAGCTCGACCACGGAGCGCATCCGGATGGCGGCGTTCACCACGGCTCCGGCGAACACCGGGGTTTCGGTCTCGGCAAGGACCCGCAGCGCCACGGCCCCGCCCAGGGAACCGCCGAGCACGCCGATCGGCCCGTCCCCGACCGGCAGCTGGGCCCGGATGGACTCCAGCGCGGCCGGGAGCTCCTCAGTCGCCTGCTCGACGAACGGGTTCAGGAAGGACATGAGCGGGTCCTTCTGGAACAGCGCCACGATCGCGTCAGTGCTGCCGCCGACCATGCGCGCCCCGCACATCGGCATGGCCAGGTGCACCCGCCAGGCGGGCACGCCGGCCATCGGCAGTGCGGCGGCGAACGCGGCGTCCGACCTCGGCGCGTCCAACATGTGCCAGGTGACGATCAGCGGCGCGGCGCCGCCGGCGGCCGGCGGCAGTGCGGTGAACGGAACTCCGGCGGCGTTGCCCTTGATCGGTGTGGGCGGGTGGGCGGGCGGGTGCATTGGCCCACGGTAGAGCGGCCGCCACTCGCCGGGAACGGTTATCGCCACCGGCGAAACCGCGCGCCGGTCGCCGCTAGTGCCCGGCCTTCCGCAGCGCCCGCAACAGCGGGATCGACTCGATCTTCTCCTCGGTGAGCTCGTCCCACCGCACGCCGTCCGCCGGCCGGGGAGCGCGCTCGGCGCGCGCGTCGATGATCCGTTCCGGGGTGACGATCAGGTCGACCGGGGCGTCGTGCGGGGCGGTCGGGATCTCCCCGGTGGCGCGCACCTGCAGCTCGTGCACCGTGGTCACCACCAGGGTGTCCGGCCCGATCAACCCGGCCGCGCTGGCCAGGGCGAACTCCAGGTCGGCGAATCCGCCGCCCTTGCCCAGCCGGGCGCCGTCCGTGCCGACCGCCACGCAGCCGCTGATCACCAGGTCCACCGGCGCGAGCTCGTCCACCGGTACCCGGCGCGCGCTTCGGGTGGCCCCGGCGATGGAGGCGGCCTTTCGCGGCGGGTCGGCCAGGTCGTCCGGGTCCAGCAGGAAGAACGGGTTCTCCTCGGCCAGCCTCGGCACCGCCATGTACACCGTCTTGCCGTCACGCAGCGCGCGCTCGCGGACCGGTAGCTGCGCCGAGTCCGGGTTGGCCTTGATGGTGCGCGCGGCCCGCCAGAAGTCGGTCTCCCGCAGCCGCTCGGCGGCCGCCTCGGCGCCGATGAAGTTGGAGATCCGGTTGCGCGCGCCGGGGAACCGGGACGCCTTGCCTTCGGTCAGCGCGGTCCACACGTCGTCGCGCAGCGCCGCCTTCGCCTTCAGTACCTCCGGGTCGCCGCCCGCATCATGATCATGCCGTTTGCCCCGCACCCGCGTACCTTATGCGCCGCTGCGCGGTGCTCGTGAGTGGCGAGTGTCGCTATAGCCACACTCGCCACTCACGGGTTCAGCCGGCGCCGAGCTGGTCCAGGGCCTGCTTGGCCCCGGGGTGCAGCGGTACCGGGGCGGTGTCCCGCGCGCTGGTCAGCAGGATGTCCTTGGCGGCCGGGTTGGTGGCGACCAGCTTTTCGGTGCTCTGGTAGAGCGTGCGGGTGAGCACGCAGGCCAGGCTGGCGTCCATGTCGGCCGGCACCAGCAGCAGGTTCGGCACCACGATGGTCTGCGTGTCAACGGCGCCCGGGTAGGTCGAGCCGGCGATGGTCGCCACCCGGTAGACCGGGTTGGTCCGCTGCAGCGTGTCCACCACGCCGGAGGTGTCGATCAGCTTCACCCGGTCGCGCATGCTGGTGAACAGGTCGGTGATGTTCGGCGTGGGCAGTCCGGCCGAGTAGACCAGCGCGTCCACCGTGCCGTCCTTCATGCCGTCGATGGTGGCGCCGATGTCCAGCCGCTGCGCCTGGATGTCCTTCGCCGGGTCCAGGCCGGCGGCGGCCAGGATCCGGTTGGCGATGACCTCGGTGCCGGACTTGGGCGAGCCGGTGGACACCCGCTTGCCGCGCAGGTCGGCGATGGTG
This sequence comes from Actinospineispora eucalypti, assembly GCA_014208095.1. Lineage (GTDB taxonomy): Bacteria > Actinomycetota > Actinomycetes > Mycobacteriales > Pseudonocardiaceae > Pseudonocardia > Pseudonocardia eucalypti. Next base: position 702,018 of record JACHMT010000001.1, read on the forward strand.
TTGATGCCGGCCTCGGTACGCGCCACGACCTGGGTGTAGTTCGGGTAGATCTGGCCCAGCGCGGCGATCTTCTGCGGTTTGCCGTCGAACGCCCCGGCGCCGTTGACCGCGTCCGCCGCGCTGTCGGCCAGCGAGAACGCCACCTGGTGGGTGCCCGCGCCGAGCTGCTGGATGTTCTGCACCGAGGCGCCGGTCTCGGCCGCCGTGGCCTTCAGCTTGCCGCCGGTGGCCTCGGTGACCAGCTCCCCGTAGCGGCCGCCCAGCACGTAGTACACGCCGCCGGTGTTGCCGGTGGCGATGCTGATCCGGGTGTCCTTGGTGATCTCGCAGCCACCGGGGGCGGCGGTGGCGTCGGCCGGCGCACCGGTCTGCCTCCCGCCGCATCCCGCCGTGACCGCTAGCGCGCCGGCGACCAACGCCACCAGTGCCGTCCTGGCGAACCTCATCTAAAGTCCCTCCCCGACCTGCCGAACGTCAGATCCGCGCCGCGCGCGGATCACGAGGTGGATCATTACAGCGCACGCCAACAGCGCAAAGCCGGAAATGATCGTGGCGGGCGCAAGATAGAGCAGAAGGAGTGCCGCCGGCAGGCAGAGCGCGCGCTCCACCAACCCGGCCCGGTCGACCAGCCAGCCCCCGGTGACCACGGCCAACGCCGCCACGGCCGCCGACGCGACCAGCGTCGTCCACAGCACGGTGACCGCCGACCCCTCGGTGAGCAGCGCCGCGCCGTTGTCGGTGAGCACGAAGGCGAACGGCACCAGGAACGCCGGAAGGGTGTACTTGGCCGCCTGCCACATGGTCGGGATGACCTTGCCGCCGGTGATCGCGGAGGCGGCCACGGCGGCCAGCGCCGTCGGGGGTGTCACCTCGGAGAGCACCGCGAAGTAGAAGATGAACATGGCCGCTTCCGGCGGGGCCACGCCCAGGTCGGTGAGCGCCGGCCCGACGATCACCCAGGCGATGATGAACGACGCGGTCACCGGCACCGCCAGGCCCAGCGCGGAAACCGCGATCGCGGCCAGCACCACGGTCACCACCAGCACGCCGGTCGGGTTGTCGGTCACCGCCCGCGCCGCGCCGACCAGAATCGACGCCAGCTGCAGGCCCAGCCCGGTCTTGGCGATGGTGGACGTGATGATCCCGGCCGCCGCACACACTGCCGCAACCGCCAGCACGCTCCGCAGCCCGAAGGCCAGCGCCTGGAACAGGCGCTTCGGGGTGAGCGCGTTCCGCTTGTCCAGGAAGGACAGCACCAGCTGGATGCCGATCGCGTACACCACGGCGGTGAACGGCGGGATGTCCAGCGCCAGGAAGACCACGATCACCACCAGCGACAGCAGGTGGTAGCCGTACCGGCCGAGAATCCGCCACGGCCCGGGTGCCCCCGGCTCGCGAACGGTGACCGCGCTGGTGCCGTGCCGCCGCGCGTCGATCTCCACCGCCAGCAGGATGCCCAGGTAGTAGAGCAGCGTCGGCACGATCGCCCAGAGCAGTACCTGCAGGTAGGAGACGCGCAGATACTCGGCGATGATGAACGCCGCCGCGCCGAGGGTCGGTGGCGAGAGGATCGCCCCGATGCCGGCCGCGGCCAGCATTCCGCCGGCGTTCTCGGCCGGGTAGCCGGCCCGGCGCAGGATAGGCCAGGTCACCGAGCCGAGGCTGACCGTGGTCGCCGCGCCGGATCCGGAGACCGTGCCGAGCAGGAACCCGGACAGCGTCACCGTCCGTCCGGGCGCGGTCCGCGAGCGGCCGAACGCGGCGAACGACAGGTCGATGAAGAACCGCCCGGCCCCGGACAGGTCCAACACCGCCGCATACAGCGCGAACAGCACGATGTAGCTGGCCGCCACGGACAGCGGTACTCCGTAGAACCCGGACGCGTCGTTGTACAGGCCGTTGATGATCTCGTCGGCGTTCAGCCCCTGGTGCGCGATCGCCCAGTTCTGCGGCAGCAGCCCGCCGTAGTAGGAGTACGCCAGCGCGAGCAGGCAGGCCGCCGGCAGCACCCAGCCCGTGGTGCGCCGGCACGCCTCCAGCACCAGCACCAGCAGCACTCCGCCCGCGACCAGGTCGGCCGGGCTGAGCAGACCCTGCCGGTCCAGGAACGCGTCATACCCGGTGAGCGCGGGATACAGCGCGACGACCAGCGACGCGGCGGCGAGCACCCAGTCGGCCGGGCCGGGGTTGTCCGGCCGGCCGGCGTTCCGTCGCCGCGCCGTGGCGCGGTAGCAGAGAAACACCAGCGGCAACACGCAGGCCAGGAACAACATCAGCGCGTACTGCCGACCGGCGGCCAGCGGGAAGAACACCTGGTACAGCGAGAACACCGCGATCAACGCGGCGGCCACGTCCACCGCCCGGAGCACCCAACCGCTGAGCGCCCGCGCCGGCCGCTCGTCGTCGTACCCCGCGAGCGCCTCTTCCCCCGGCGCCGCCTGCGTGAGAAGAGGGTTGGCGGGCGTGTCAGAAGAGTCGGGCGTGCCAGAAGAGTTGTCGGGCGTGCCGGCCGCGTCGTCGACTGGCTGACTGGTCGACTCCGACCCGCGCTCCGGCATGCGCTGACGGTATCCGGGCACGCGCGCTTTCGTCACCCAACGCACCCGGGATCTTGGACAACCTTAATCCCGCCGTGTCCTCGGCGAGGCCGAGGAATCCATGACCGAGCTGATCACGGTGCCCATCCGGGCAAGAAATCTTCCGGACGGAGACAAGAACCTAAACCATCATTGATAGCCTTTCTATTTGCACCGTCGTCGCGCTCCCACCGGACCACGCGGCATTCATCGAGGTGTTTGAGTGTCGTGGATCTACCTGGACGGAACGAGCTAGGGTCGTTACCGGCGCATTCCGTGATGCCGGCCCGAGTGGTTGACCATTCGGTGGTACGTCCGGCGGATCCGGCGCTTGATGTGGCGGGCCTCGCGGAAGCGTGGCCTCCCGCCGGGCGTCGCCGCCCGTTGGGTCGATACGTGGCCCCCATCGTGCCGCTTGCGACGCGGCTCCCGTCCGTACCTGAACGTCAGCCCACCGGACGGTCAGGGAGTCCGGCAGCGGCTCGATCACATCGCCCGGGCAAATCGCGATCAGCCCGAGTGCCCTGGCGGGCTGGCGCCGCAATGGGTCGGTCACCGTCCCGGACCCTTGCAATCGCACGATCACCTCGATCTCCTCGCGCACGTTTTCTCGTTGCGCGCACTCAGGGAAACTCGACGCTCCGAACCGCGGGTATCCGCCCGCCGGCCCAGGTAAGCGCGGAACGTGACCATCGCGCACGGGGTCGCCGATCGTGAAGTTGATTCGAACATGCGTTCATGTTAGCATAGATTTCGTTCGGGATGACAAGCTCGGGAGCGAGGATGAGTGGACGCGTCACTTCCGCCCGCAAGGCAACAAAAGCACCGCCATCACCAGTAGTAACGACGCGGGCCTGTCCAGGCCCGGGGCCACCATGATCCGCACCGGTGATCGCGCGCAGGCCGGCGTGATCACCTCGGCGCGATCACGCTGGCCCCGGCGGGCGGGTAGGCCGGATGGGCGGGAAACGGCCGAGGTCGGCTCGGCCGACTTTCGTCAGGCCAGCCTTGTCAGACCAGCCTTGTGAGGTCAGCCCGGTCAGGCCGGCTTGGTTGGGTCAGCATCGGTCAAGCCGGTACGGAGAGGCCGCTCGAGGTGCGACTCCAGCCGGAACCGCCGAGTGCAACCGGCCCGCCACCGCGCGCCCGCCTCACCAGGGTCACCGAGTCGATCTCCTGGCCGGTGTCCGCGATCGTCTTGACCGTCATGGTGGAGTCCGCGCCGGCGGCGCCCGGCACGACATCCACCGAGAGCATCGCGTAATCCAGGTACCGGGATTGTGACCAGTCCACGGTCTCCGGGGTCTTCGCGCCGTCGGAGGTGTTCAGGAAGCTGTTGACCATGGTGCCGCTGTCGGGGCCGGTGTTGCCCCGGTAGCGGTCGGTGACGCCGTCCTGCCACGAGTAGCGGGGCCGGCCGCCCGAGCCCACGCAGATGTAGGTGGTGCCTTCGGTCTCGGGTCGGATGGTGGCGCCGTCCGGCGCGGCCAGCACGCTCCGGCCGGCCCGGATCGGGTTGGTCCGCTCGTACTGGTGGTTGTGCCCCTGCACCACCAGGTCCACGCTGAACTCGTCGAACAGCGGGGTCAGCGCGGCGCGCACGCCACCGTCCGAGGCGTGCGACTTGCTGGTGGCGTACGCGCAGTGGTGGAAGAACGCCACGATGAAGTCGATGTTCGGGTCGGCCCGCATGGCGGCCAGGGTGCGCCGCACCCAGTCCACCTGGGCGCCGCCGCTGTACCCGGTGTTCGCCCGGATCTCCGTGGACAGGTCGTTGGCGTCCAGGCTCAGCACACCCAGATTGGAGTAGCGGAACGTGTAGACCGAAGGGCACCCGTGAGGCCCGGTCGCCGGGAGGTCCAGCCGGGCCAGGTGGCCGCCGTAGCCGTGCCGCGTGCCGCCGGACTTGTTGTCGTCGTAGAGCGCCTCCATGTCGTGGTTGCCGGTGGCGAACATCCACGGTGTGGTGGCGGCGCTGGACTCGATGCTGGCGAAGTAGGCGGTCCAGGTGGTCGGGTCGAAGTTGTCGAACCCGGACTCCGCGTCCTTGGGCGCGTTGTTCCGGATCGGCTGGCCGTCCCCGCTGGGGTTCGCGTAACAGATGTCCCCGGCGAGCAGGTGGAACGCCGGCGCCTTCTTGGTGATCAAACTCACCAGAGAGGAGGCCGGGGTCGCCGTGCGGCGGTCGTCGCCGGGCTTGTAGTACTCGTCGGAGAAGCCGTTGAGCTGGGGCTTCGGGACGTTGACGCCCTGGTCGCCGAAAGCGGTGAAGCTGAACGGCGCACGCCCGGCGGGCGCGGTCCGGAAGGCGGCATCCGGCCCGGTCCAGCCGTCCGCGAGGCGGAACCGGTAGTGGTACTCGCGCCCGGGCTCCAGGCCCCCGGCCAGGCCGTGCACGAAGAACTGGTCGGCGGCGCGGATCGAGCCGTCCTGCTGCGGGACCTGGCTGACCAGCTCCCGGACCTCGGCTTCCAGCGTGGCGCCGTAGCCGGTGTCGGTGCCGTAGTCGATGAAGACCTTGCCGGCCGGCTTGACGGTGAGCTCGCCGGCAATGGCCATCTGCCGGGTCGGATCCGCGCCGAAGGACAACCGGCGCCCGGTCACCCCGGGCAGTGCGGCCGGCGCGGCCCCGGCCCCGGGTCCGGCGGCGGGTCCGGACGAGGTGCCACAAGCGGCCAGCGCCGACCCCAGCCCGCCGACCAGGCCCAGCCCGGCCAGCGCGCCCGCCGCCCCGCGCATCGCGCCGCGCCGGCTGACCGGTCGCGCCCGCAGGAAGCCGCGCACCCAGTCGCGCTGCTCGGCGATGGTCATCCGGGCGGCCAGCGCGGCCGGCACACCGACATCGGGGGTTTCCCCCGGAGGAGAGGGCAAGGTGGGGTCCGGTCGCGTCATGGCTGAACTATCGCCAGCGACCCCACCCGTTTCCACCCGACTCTCAGTGAACGCTGGGTGAACGACCGCGAGGGAGCCCCTGATTTCATCTCCGTCGCGGGCGTTGTGTAGCATCGTTCAGGCGACGGCGGGGTAACCCCCGCCAAGCAGAGCTGCCCCTTTAGCTCAGTCGGCAGAGCGTCTCCATGGTAAGGAGAAGGTCTACGGTTCGATTCCGTAAAGGGGCTCGCATGGCGGTGTAGCTCAGTCGGTAGAGCAAGCGGCTCATAATCGCTGTGTCGCCGGTTCAAGTCCGGCCACCGCTACAGAGCCGGTAAAACGGCAAGACAGTGCAGACTCGAGCAGGAGAGACCAGTGGCCGCCACCGACGTTCGTCCGAAGATCACCTTGGCGTGCGAGGTGTGCAAAAACCGGAACTACATCACCAAGAAGAACCGGCGGAACAACCCCGACCGGCTCGGCTTGAAGAAGTACTGCCCGAACTGCAACGCGCACCAGGCTCACCGCGAGACCCGCTGACCGCGCCGCGGTGCTCGACGAGTCCTACGTAGGTCGCACGCTCCCGCCGTCCCCGCCCTTCCAGGTCGGCCGGGAGAAGGTGCGCGAGTTCGCCACGGCGATCGGCGAGTGCAGCCCGCTCTGCCACGACGTGGCCGCCGCGCGGGCCGCCGGTCATTCGGACCTGGTCGCCCCACCCACCTTCCCGGTGGTGTTCACCATGCCTCGCATCGAGGCGTTCCTGCGTGACCCCGGCTTCGGCTGGCGGTTCGAGGGCACCGTGCACGGCGGCCAGCGGATCGACTTCCAGCGCCCGATCTACGCCGGTGACGAGCTGGTCACCACGATCAACGTGGTGTCTCTGGTTACCCGCGCCGGCACCCACATGCTGACCCTGCGCTGCGGCGTGACCGACGCCGACGCCGCCCCGGTCTGCGAGACCGAGGCGCTTTTGCTCAGCCAGGCGGAGTCATGACCGACTTCGTGGAAGGCGCCGAGCTCCCAAGCCTGCGGGTACACCTCAACCGCACCGACCTGATCCGCTACGCGGCCGCGTCCGGCGACTTCAACCCGATCCACTGGAACGACCGGGTGGCCGATTCGGTCGCGCTGCCCGGCGTGGTCGCGCACGGGATGCTCACCATGGCCCTCGGCGGCCGGCTGATCACCGACTGGCTGGGTGACCCCGGCGCGGTGCTCGGCTACCAGGTGCGCTTCACCCGCCCAGTGCCCGTGCCGGACCTGGTGTCCGGCGTGGACCCGGACGCGGACACCGCAGGCGCCGAGATCGACCTCACCGGCAAGCTGGTCAGCGTCACCGAGGCCGAAGACGGTACTCGCGTCGGCAAGGTCGACATCACGGTCAAGTTCGACGGCCGGACCGTGCTCGGCCGCAGCAACGCCACCGTTCGCCTGCCCTGACATAAATCGGCTCTGATCTGGGCTGATTCACCTGTTCAGCCCTACACGTAAGCGCTTCCGGTTGCCTTCGGCATGCGCGTTGTGTTGTCCTTCCGGGCAACCGCGTGACCTGGACGCCGCCTTGCGGTGTTGCGAATCGCGCGTCATGATGCGCAGTTAGAAATAGCCGTCTGTGTCGCATCAACGGTGATGCGGCCGGAGACGAGCCGGAAGGGGGAAGGTTCCGGCCTCGGCCGGGACCGCCATCAAATGACCATCGCGGACTCGGCCCGCAATCCGTCCGACAAAAACCAACCCGCCTCGGACTCGGGGCAAGCTGCCCAACCCGCCCCCGCGGAAGGCGGCGGCCCACCCCCGCACGAGTCGCCCGGCGAACGGCCCAACACCGACCGCGTGGTGTTCGGCGTCGCCGCCGTCCTGGTGCTGGCGTTCATCGTCTGGGGCGTGACTAGCACCCATTCGCTCAGCGCGGTCGCCAAGGCCGTGCTGAAGGGCGTGATGTACGGCGGCGGCTGGGCGTTCGTGCTCGCCGCCACCTCGTTCGTGGTGTTCGCGCTGTACCTGGCGGCCAGCCGGTACGGCCGTATCCCGCTGGGCGGCGACGACGAGGAGCCGGAGTTCCGGACCTCCTCCTGGGTGGCCATGATGTTCAGCGCCGGTATGGGCATCGGCCTGATGTTCTTCGGTGTGGCCGAGCCGCTGCACCACTTCAGCGAGCCACCGCCGGGGACCGTGCCGGGCGGATCGGACGCCGCGCTGGACATCGCGATGGCCACCACGCTGTTCCACTGGACGCTGCACCCGTGGGCGATCTACGCGGTAGTCGGCCTGGCCATCGCCTACAGCACCTTCCGCAAGGGCCGCAAGCAGCTGATCAGCTCGGCGTTCGCGCCGCTGTTCGGTTCGCACCGGTCGGACGGGCCGATGGGCAAGGCCATCGACGTGCTGGCCATCTTCGCCACGCTGTTCGGCTCGGCCGCGTCGCTCGGGCTCGGCGCGCTGCAGATCGGCGCCGGCCTGCAGGCCGGCGGGTTCACCGCCCAGACGGTCGGCAAGTCGCTGCTCGTGGTCATCATCGTGGTGCTGACCATCTGCTTCATCGTCTCCGCCGTCACCGGCGTGGCCAAGGGCATCCAGTGGCTGTCCAACGTCAACATGGTGCTGGCCGGGGTGCTGGCGCTGTTCATCTTCGTGTTCGGCCCGACCATCCTGATGCTGAACCTGCTGCCCACCGCCGTCGGCGACTACTTCCGCGAGCTGGCCGAGATGTCCGCCCGTACCGCCGCCAGCGGCGGCGACGCCATGCAGGCGTGGCTGTCCAGCTGGACGGTCTTCTACTGGGCGTGGTGGATCTCGTGGACGCCGTTCGTGGGCATGTTCATCGCCCGGATCAGCCGGGGTCGCACCATCAAGCAGTTCATCGTCGGCGTCATGCTGATCCCCAGCCTGGTCAGCCTGCTCTGGTTCGCCATCTTCGGCGGCGCGGCGATCAGCATCCAGCGCTCCGGCGTCGACCTGGCGTCGCAGACCCAGGAGCAGCAGCTGTTCGGCGTGCTGAACCACTACCCGCTCGGCGGGGTGCTCAGCGTGGTGGCGATGCTGCTGGTGGCGATCTTCTTCGTGTCCGGTGCGGACGCCGCGTCCATCGTGATGGGCACGCTGTCCCAGCGCGGCACCATCCACCCGACCCGGCCGGTGGTGATCTTCTGGGGCGCGGTGATGGGCACCATCGCGGCGATCATGCTGCTGGTCGGCGGGGACGAGGCGCTGACCGGCATCCAGAACATCACCATCATCATGGCCGCGCCGTTCGCGCTGGTGATGATCGTGCTCTGCATCGCGCTGAACAAGGACCTGCGCCACGACCCGCTGGTGCAGCGGGACAACCGGTCCAAGGAGAAGGTGGAGAACGCGATCGTCTACGGGCACACCCGGTACGGCGACGACTTCCACCTGCGCGTGGAGCCGAAGCCGGGTGCGAAGGACAACGGCACGCCTTAGCCGGCGGCGCGCCGGGCGAGTGACGACGGCACCGCGCGGACCTGCGGAAACTGATCTTCCCAGGCGGGCCGACCAGCGCGATTGGGAGGCCAAATGCGCGGTGCCGTACACTCGCATCGGCTGGCGCGTCACTGGCTGGTGCGCGCCATGGTCGGTGCTGGCCAAGCCATAGGGGTGTAGCTCAACTGGCAGAGCAGCGGTCTCCAAAACCGCAGGTTGCAGGTTCAAGTCCTGTCACCCCTGCCACCGCGTGCGTTGGCTCGAAGGACGAGATAGGAACAACAGCCGGGAAGTAGGGAAACGTGACGGCCGAACTGGAAGGCAAGAAGGGTCGGCCGACCCCGTCGCGGGACGGGCGCGGCGTCAAGCAGTCCCTGCCCTCCCGCCTCGTGCGCTACCTGCGCGAAGTGGTCGCCGAGCTCCGGAAGGTCATCTGGCCGACCCGGAAGGACCTGGTGACGTACACCCTGGTGGTGCTGGTTTTCGTCTCCTTCATGGTCGCGCTGGTGGCAGGGCTGGACTTCGCGTTCGGCAAGGCCGTCTTCGCGGTCTTCGGAAACGGATAGCCGGGAGCCGGCGGAGTCACATCGCCGACCGGGCGACCAGCCGGGCAGCGAACCAGGCAGGAAAGGAAGCGAGACGCAGTGACCTCCCACGAGGGTGGGCCGGAGCTCACCGGCGACGCCCCGGAAGACGAGGCGTACCTCGGTGACGGCGCGGAGCCGGCCGAGGCGACCGAAGAGAGCACCGCGACCGCCGAGAGCACGGTAGTCGACGAGGACGACGTCGACACCGACGACGCGAACGACGCCGCCGCCGGGGCGGACGAAGCCGACGAGTCGGACGAAACTGACGAGTCGGACGAAACCGACGGGGCGGACGACGCCGACGAGGTCGGCGAAACCGCCGAAGCGGCCGAGACCGCTGACGAGGACGACGACGCCGACCCGACCGAGGAGATGCGCGCCGCGCTGCGCCGTGCACCCGGTGACTGGTACGTCGTGCACTCCTACGCCGGCTACGAGAACAAGGTCAAGAGCAACCTCGAGACCCGGGTGCAGACCCTGGACGTCGAGGACTACATCTACCAGGTCGAGGTGCCCACCGAAGAGGTCACCGAGATCAAGAACGGCCAGCGCAAGCAGGTGCAGCGCAAGGTGCTGCCCGGCTACATCCTGGTTCGGATGGAGCTGAACGACCAGTCCTGGGGCGCGGTGCGCAACACCCCCGGCGTGACCGGGTTCGTCGGTGCCACCTCCAAGCCGTCCCCGCTGACCATCGACGAGGTGCTCAAGTTCCTGCTGCCCAAGCAGGAGCAGGAGCGCAAGCCGGCCGCCGGCAAGGCGGCGGGCGAGGCGGCCGCCGGCAAGCCGGCCGTCGAGGTGGACTTCGAGGTCGGCGAGTCGGTGACCGTGATGGACGGGCCGTTCGCCACGCTCCCGGCCACCATCAACGAGGTCAACATCGACGCGCAGAAGCTCAAGGTGCTGGTGTCGATCTTCGGCCGGGAGACCCCGGTGGAGCTCTCGTTCAACCAGGTATCCAAGATTTAGCCCGGGTCGCGGCAGGGCGACCGGGCACAGTTAGGTAAGAGGAAACAAGGACATGCCACCCAAGAAGAGGAAGCTGTCCGCGATCATCAAGTTGCAGATCGCGGCCGGCCAGGCCACCCCGGCGCCGCCGGTCGGCCCCGCGCTGGGCCAGCACGGCGTCAACATCATGGAGTTCTGCAAGGCCTACAACGCGGCCACCGAAGCCCAGCGGGGCAACGTGGTTCCGGTGGAGATCTCGGTCTACGAAGACCGCTCCTTCACCTTCGCGCTGAAGACCCCGCCGGCGGCGAAGCTGCTGCTGAAGGCGGCGGGCGTCGACAAGGGCAGCGGCGAGCCGCACCGCCTCAAGGTCGCCTCGGTGACCATGGACCAGGTGCGCGAGATCGCCCAGACCAAGATGCCCGACCTGAACGCCAACGACATCGACGCCGCGGCGAAGATCATCGCTGGCACCGCCCGTTCCATGGGCATCACCGTTCAGAGCTGAACTCAAGCACCTCAGTGGGAGAGCCGGGCGCGGCTCGTCACCACGATCTGACCGAAGGACAGACACATGAAGCGCAGCAAGAACTACCGCCAGGCGGCGGAGCTGATCGACCGGTCCAAGCTGTACAGCCCGCTCGAGGCTGCCGGCCTGGCTAAGGAGACGTCCAAGACCAAGATGGACGCCACCGTCGAGGTGGCCATGCGGCTGGGCGTTGACCCCCGCAAGGCCGACCAGATGGTGCGGGGCACCGTGAACCTGCCTCACGGTACCGGCAAGACCGCCCGGGTGATCGTCTTCGCGGTCGGCGACAAGGCCGACGAGGCGACCGCCGCCGGCGCGGACGAGGTCGGCTCGGACGACCTGATCGCCAAGATCCAGGGCGGTTGGCTGGACTTCGACGCCGCCATCGCCACCCCGGACCAGATGGCCAAGGTGGGCCGCATCGCCCGGGTACTCGGCCCACGCGGCTTGATGCCCAACCCGAAGACCGGCACGGTCACCCCTGACGTGACCAAGGCGGTCAAGGACATCAAGGGCGGCAAGATCAACTTCCGGGTGGACAAGCAGGCCAACCTGCACCTGGTGATCGGCAAGGCCAGCTTCGGCGCGGAGCAGCTGGTGGAGAACTACGCCGCCGCGCTGGACGAGATCCTGCGGGCCAAGCCGTCCGCCGCCAAGGGCCGCTTCCTGAAGAAGATCACCTTCTCCACCACCATGGGTCCCGGCATCCCCGTCGACCCGAACCGCACCCGCAACCTCACCGCTGACGAGGCCCCCACCGCCTAATTCCCGGCGAGTCGGGGATCTAGGTACGGCGAGTCGGGATTTGAGGTACGGCGAGTCGGGAATCTGAGTGCGGCGAGTCGAGGATCTGGGTACGGCTCGAACGAGTTTGACCGGACCGCCCGGTGCGCAATTGCGGACTTCCGCATCGCGCACCGGGCGGTTTCGTGTGTCCGGCCAGGGGGCCGCGCGGGCCGGGGCAACCCGTGCCGTATCATGGTGAAAGTTCCACCGGAGACCGCTGGTTTCCGCTCGCCCCCGGGTGAGTGGACGAAGGCCCCGCTCGAAGCGGGCGGCCCGCGCAGGAGGACGAGGTTGTTGCCGCGCGTCGCGTGTTGTCACGCCGCGCTTCACGCCCCGTGCGCCCTGCGCCGGGGCGTTCGTCGTCTTGCGGGTCCGGGTCTTGCGGGTCCGGTGGTGCGACCCACCTACCGCTAGATGAGGAGGCCGAGATGGCACGGCCCGACAAGGTCGCCGCTGTCGAGGAGATCGCCGAGCGCTTTCGTGGTGCCAGCGCCTCGGTGATCACCGAATACCGCGGTCTGACCGTGACGCAGCTCGCCGAGCTGCGGCGGGCGTTGGGGGGCTCGGCAAGCTACCGCGTCGCGAAGAACACGCTGGTCAAGCGTGCGGCCGCCGACGCGGGTGTGCAGGGACTGGACGACCTGCTCGTCGGTCCCACCGCCATTGCCTTCGTCACCGGTGAGCCGGTCGACGCGGCGAAGGCGTTGCGCAACTTCGCCAAGGAGCACAAGGGCCTGGTGATCAAGGGCGGCGTGATGGACGGCCGCCCGCTGACCACCGACGAGGTCAACAAGCTCGCTGACCTGGAGTCCCGCGAGGTCCTGCTGGCCAAGCTGGCCGGCGCGATGAAGGGCAACCTGGCCAAGGCCGCCGGGCTGTTCAACGCTCCGGCATCCCAGGTCGCCCGGCTCGCCCAGGCGTTGGCGGACAAGCGTGCCGCCGAGGGCGGCTCCGCCGAGTAACCACCCCAGCCACGATCCAACCGATCCACCGCTAGAGAGGAACCGCCATCATGGCGAAGCTGTCCACCGACGAGCTGCTCGACGCGTTCAAGGAGATGACGCTGCTCGAGCTGTCGGAGTTCGTGAAGAAGTTCGAGGACGTCTTCGAGGTCACTGCCGCCGCTCCGGTCGCGGTCGCCGCCGCCGGCCCCGCCGCCGGTGCCGCCGCCCCGGCCGAGGAGGAGAAGGACGAGTTCAACGTCGTCCTCGAGGCCGCCGGTGACAAGAAGATCCAGGTCATCAAGGTGGTGCGCGAGCTCGTTTCCGGCCTGGGCCTGAAGGAGGCCAAGGACCTGGTCGAGTCCGCCCCGAAGCCGATCCTGGAGAACGCGCCGAAGGAGGCCGCCGAGGCCGCCAAGGCGAAGCTCGAGGAGGCCGGCGCCAAGGTCAGCCTGTCCTGACCCGCGCAGTCGCCTAAAGGGGCGGATCCGAGAAATCGGGTCCGCCCCTTTTGCGTGTCCGGTCCTGGGCGCCCGCATGTTGCGTCGGCTCCGGCGGGCGGGGCGCCGTACCCGAATCCCCGACTCACCGTGCACGAATCCCCGACTCGCCGGGCACGAAACCCCGACTCGCCGGAGTTGGGAGGTTAGGTGGCGGATAGGACGTTTAGGGCGTATTCGGTGTAGCGGGTGGCTACGTCTTCCGGGGTCAGGGGGAGGTCCTGGCGGAACCAGGAGGCGACCGAGATGGCCATGGTGACGACCGCGCGGCTGGCGTCCAGGGGGTAACGCGTGCGGAACAGGCCGCGGGCCGAGCCGTCCAGCACGGCCTGGTCGACCAGGCGCTGCACCTCGGTGCGGGCGTGGGCGATGCGCCGGCGGCTGGGCTCCTCCAGGCTGCGCATCTCGGACAGCGCGATCAGGCCGAGCCCCTTGCGGTGGCAGTGGTAGAGCACCAGGGCGTGCACCAACAGCTCCAGCCGGCGGACCGGGTCCTGGCCGCCCTCCGCGTCGGCCGCGTCCAGCCGCCAGCGCAGGTCGGCCATCGCCGCGTCCAGCACGGCGACCAGCATGTTCTGCTTGCTCGGGTAGTGGTGGTAGAGGCCCGGCACGGAAAGGTTGGCCCGCTCGGCGATCTTCCGCATGGTGGTGCCGTGGTAACCGAAAGTGATGAACCGGTCCGCTGCTGCGTCCAGGACGGGATCAAAATCTGGCATTGGGGAGAAATCTCGCCAGTTCGCCACCGTCCGTAATGCAGCGTTCATGCGGCGACCTTATGCCTGTCACCCGATCAGTGGGAGACCCGGTGCGGGGGAAGAGTGATCTGATCGCCGCGCGGTCGGTCCGCGGGGTCAGGTGACCGGGTCGATGCCCCAGCCGGCGAACACCGCGTCGGTGTCGCCGCCGGCGACCGGCGGGGTGGCCGGCGCCGCGGCGGGTGTGCGGGAGAACCGGGGAGCCGGTGCGGCCTGGCGCACCCCGTCCACCTCGATCAGCGTGTTCCGCGCGGCCAGGTGTGGGTGGGCGGGAGCCTCGGCGAAGGAGAGGACCGGGGTCACGCAGGCGTCCACGTCGGCGAACACCTTGGTCCAGTGCTCACGGGTCTGGGACGCGAACGCCGAAGTGAACAGTTCACGCAACCGGGGCCAGCCGGACCGGTCCATCTGCGCCGGCAGGTCCCCGCCGGACAGCCCCAACCCCTCGACCAGGAGCGCGTAGAACTGTGGCTCCAGCGAGCCGACGGCCATCCAGCCGCCGTCCGAGGTCTGGTAGGTGTCGTAGAACGGGCAGCCGCCGTCCAGCAGGTTGGACCGCCGGCCGTCCTTCCAGCCGTTCATGCCCAAGAACGACCACACCATCTGCACCAGCAGGCTGGCGCCGTCCACCATGGCGGCGTCCACCACCTGCCCCTGGCCCGAGGCGACCCGCTCCTGCAGCGCGGCCAGCACGCCGATGACCAGCAGCATGGACCCGCCGCCGAAGTCGCCGACCGCGTTCAGCGGCGGGATCGGCTTCTCCGCGGTGCCGATGGCGTGCAGCGCGCCGGTGAGCGAGATGTAGTTGATGTCGTGCCCGGCCCGGGCCGCCATGGGGCCGTCCTGGCCCCACCCGGTCATCCGGCCGTAGACCAGCCGGGGGTTGCGCGCGAGACAGTCCGAAGGGCCGACGCCCAGCCGCTCGGTCACCCCCGGGCGCAGCCCCTCGAGCAGCACGTCGGCCTTCTCGACCAGGCGCAGCACCGTCTCGACCCCGTCGGGAGCCTTGAGGTCGGCGGCCACCGAACGGCGGTTGCGGAGCAGATAGTCCTTCCCTCCGCCGCGCAGGTCCAGGCCCCGGCCGGCCGGCCGCTCCACCCGCACCACGTCCGCGCCGAGGTCGGCGAGGATCATCGCGGCGTGCGGCCCCGGGCCGATTCCGGCCAACTCCACGACCTTGACTCCGGCGAGCGGTCCAGCCACGGTGGCTCCCTTCAGGGTTCGGAGCCTTGAGCTTAACGGTTGTTCAGGAGGCCCGCTGGCCGCCGCCGTTCCGCTGGTTGGGCAACGTTCGGGGCACTCTTCCTACCGTCGCGTAACCCTTACACGCCCTTATCGTTGCGCCCACAGGGGACATCGTCCGGAAGAGAGAGGGATAGCTCGCCCTCTTCGGGCCGGCTCGTGTGACCCGTCGAGACGCCATCCGGCGGTTCGAATTCGACCGAAGCTGCACGACTGGAGCCGCGGTGAGCACTCCGCTGATCGAGCGTTCGAGTTCGGTTCTGCGGCAGGTAGGAAAGATTTTCGCGCTCGGCCTCGACGTCGTGCGGAACATCTTCCGCCGGCCATTCCAAGCGCGCGAGCTAATCGAACAGCTCTGGTTTATCGCCAGCGTCTCGATCCTGCCCGCCGCACTGGTCTCCCTCGCCTTCGGCGCGGTCATCTCGCTGCAGCTGGGTTCGTTGATCAAGCAGATCGGTGCGCAGTCGTTCACCGGCGCGGCCAGCGTGCTGGCCAACGTGCAGCAGGCCTCGCCGATCATCTGCGCGCTGCTGATCGCCGGCGCCGGCGGCACCGCGATCTGTGCCGACCTGGGCGCCCGCACCATCCGCGAGGAGATCGACGCGATGGAGGTGCTCGGCATCTCCCCGATCCACCGGCTGGTGGTGCCCAGGGTGCTGGCCGCGACCATCGTCGCGGTGCTGCTCAACGGCCTGATCACCATCGTCGGCGTGGCCGGCGGGTACTTCTACAACATCGTGCTGCAGGGCGGCACGCCCGGCGCCTACCTGGCCGGGTTCTCGCAGCTCGCGCAGCCGGCGGACCTGGTCATCGGCGCAATCAAGGCGGTCTTCTTCGGCTTCACCGCCGGCGTGGTTGCCGCCTACCGGGGGCTCAACCCGGCGCCCGGCGCGAAGGGCGTCGGAGACGCGGTGAACCAGTCCGTGGTGATCAGCTTCGTGCTGGTCTACCTGATCAACGTGGTGCTCACCACGGTCTACCTGGCGATCGTGCCGATGAAGGGGAGCTGAGGCGATGGCGCGCGGCTCAAACCTGGCAAAGCGGACGGTCGAGGGACCGCTCAAGGCGCTGGACCAGCTGGGCGACCAGGGCTGGTTCTACGTGCGGGCGGGCGGCTGGGCCGGCCGCACCATCACCAGGTACAAGAAGGAAGTCCTGCGCATCCTCACCGAGGTCACCTTCGGTGCGGGCGGGTTGGCGCTGGTCGGCGGCACGGTGATCATCGTCGCGCTGCTCACCTCGTTCACCGGCGCGGTGGTCGGCCTGCAGGTGTACGCCGGGCTGAACCAGATCGGCGCGGCCGCGTTCACCGCGTTCATCGCCGCCTACTTCAACACCCGGGAAATCTCCCCGCTGGTGGCCGCGATCGGGCTGACCGCGACGGTGGGCGCCGGGTTCACCGCGCAGCTCGGCGCGATGCGCATCTCCGAGGAGATCGACGCGCTCGAGGTCATGGCGGTGCCCAGCCTGCCGTTCCTGGTGACCACCCGGTGCATCGCCGGCTTCATCGCCATCGTGCCGCTCTACGCGGCCGGCCTGCTCACCTCGTACCTGGCCTCGCGGCTGACCGTGACGATCTTCTACGGCCAGTCGCTGGGCACCTATGACCACTACTTCGACCTGTTCCTGCCGCCCATCGACATCTTGTACTCGTTCTTCAAGGTGTTGATCATCGCGATCCTGATCATCCTCATCCACTGCTACTACGGCTACCGGGCGTCCGGCGGGCCGGCCGGCGTGGGTGTGGCGGTGGGCCGCTCGGTGCGCGCCTCACTGGTGATCATCTTTGTGCTGGACATCGCGGTCAGCCTGGCGCTGTGGGGCTCTACGACGACGGTGAAGATCTCGTAATGGCCGACCAACTCCCCGCGGCCGCCCGCCGGATCACCGGCCTGGTGATGGTGGCCATCGTGATCGCGCTGCTGGCGCTGTGCTACGCCGCCTATAGCAAGGTGTTCACCTCCGTGGTCCCGGTGACCATGCGGATCGCCCAGGTGGACAACTCCTTCGCCCCGCAGGCCGAGGTGCGCCTGCACGGCGTGGTGGTCGGCGAGGTCACCGACGTGACCAGCGACGGCAGCCAGGCCGAGGTCACGCTCGCGCTGCAGCCGGACAAGGTGGCGCACATCCCGGGCAACGTGAGCGCTCAGCTGCTGCCCAAGACGCTCTTCGGCGACCGGTACGTGGCCCTGAAGGTGCCGGACAACCCGACGGCGCAGCGGATCCGGGCCGGCGACGTGATCCCCCAGGACCGCAGCTCCACCACGGTGCAGATCGACCGCATCTTCGACCGGCTGCTCCCGGTGCTGCTCGCGGTCAAGCCGATGGACCTGGCCAACACCCTGGGCGCGATCAACCAGGGTCTCTCCGGCCGGGGCGAGAAGCTGGGCCGCACGATCAGCCAGCTGCACGCGTACCTGAAGGAGTTCAACCCGGCGCTGCCCGAGCTGACCGCCGACCTGCGCGCGCTGCCCCCGTTCACCGACACGTACAGCAAGGCGGCGCCGGACCTGATCGAGGGGCTCACCGACGCCACCGTCACGACGAACACGCTGGTGGACAAGCGGGACGACTTCGCCGAGCTGTACGACCAGCTGACCGACACGGCCAACGACCTGGACGACTTCCTGCGGGACAACAAGGACGACATCATCGACCTGGTCCGGGTTTTCCGGCCGACGGCCGAGCTGCTCGCCCGCTACTCGCCGGAGTACGTCTGCCTGTTCACCAGGCTGAGTGACGCGGTGCCGCTGGGCTTCCCGGCGTTCGGGTTCGACAAGGAACGCCCGGCGCTGCAGGCCACCACCGAGCTGGTGCTGCACCGGGGCAAGTACATCCCGCACCGGGACGAGCCGGAGTACACCGACAACCGGGGTCCGGCCTGCTACGACAACACACCCGACCTCGAGCAGTACCCGGGCGGGCCGTACCAGGACGGGTCGTTCCACCCGCCGGCCACCGCGACGGCCGCGCTGGGCAACCTGCTCACCGGTGGCCTGTTGAGCCCGGTGCTCGGCACCAACACTGAGAGGCGGGGTCGATGAGCTTCCTGCGCGGTCTTGGCGGGCCGCTCACCAAGTTCCTCATCTTCGCCGTGGTCACCCTCATGTGCACCGCGGTGCTGGCCGGCACCATCGCCAACCGGGTGGGCGGGGACCAGACCACGTACTACGCGAAGTTCACCGACGCGACCGGCGTGAACAAGGGCGACGAGGTCCGGGTCGCCGGCGTCCGGGTCGGCCAGGTGGACGAGATCACCGTGGCCGACAACAAGCTGGCTCAGCTGGAGTTCTCGGTGCGCAAGGACCTGGTGCTGCCCAGCACCACCCGGGCCACCATCAAGTTCCGCAACCTGGTCGGCCAGCGCTACATCGCCCTGGAGCAGGGGCCGGGCAAGCCCGGCGAGCGGCTGATGGCCGGGGCCACCCTGCCGGTGGAGCAGACCCGTCCCTCGGTGAACCTGACCCAGCTGTTCAACGGGTTCCGCCCGCTGCTGCAGGCGCTGTCCCCGCAGGACGTGAACCAGCTGTCCTTCGAGCTGGTCCGGGTGCTGCAGGGGGAGGGCGGCACGGTGCAGAGCCTGCTGTCCCACACCGCCTCGCTCACCTCGACCATCGCGGACAAGGACCGGGTGATCGGGGAAGTGATCAACAACCTGAACCTGGTGCTGGACACGGTGAACGCGCGGGACGCCGAGTTCACCCAGCTGGTGATCACCGTGCGGGAGCTGGTGCAGGGGCTGTCCAAGGACCGCAACACCATCGGCGAGGCGGTCGAGTCGCTGGGCGACCTGACCGACGCCACCGCCGACCTGCTGCACGACGCGCGGCCGCCGCTGAAGGACGACATCAAGCACCTGGGCGAGCTGGCCGAGAACCTGAACGACAACGAGAAGATCCTCAGCCACTTCCTCGCCACGCTGCCCAAGAAGCTGGACATTCTCATCCCGCTGGGCACGCACGGCGGCTGGTTCAACTTCTACCTGTGCGACCTGAGCGGGACGCTGACCCTGCCGGACGCGCTGCCGCCGCCGCTGGGGGGCCTGAGGGTGGAGCTACCGGTGATCAAGAACCCGGCTGAGCGGTGCATCGGCCGCAACCCGGATGCGCCCGAGCCGATCCGGTGGGGGAACAAATGACCCCGTTCAGTGAGCGCAACCCGATCGTCATCGGGTTGGTCAGCATGGTGGCCATCGCCGCCCTGCTGTTCGTCGCCTACCGGGTGGACGCGCTGCCGGTGATCGGTTCCGGCCCGGAGTACCAGGCCGAGTTCTCCGAGGCCGCCGGGCTGGCCACGAGCAACGAGGTGCGGGTGGCCGGCGTGAAGGTCGGCAAGGTCACCGGCGTGGAGCTGGCCGGCGACCACGTGCTGGTCACGTTCCGGGCCAAGGGCGTGCAGATCGGCGACGCGAGCACCGCGTCCATCCAGATCAAGACGCTGCTCGGCGACAAGTTCCTGTCCGTCGAACCGGCCGGGGACAAGGAGCTGAGCAAGCCCATCCCGCGCGAGCGGACCGTCGCCCCCTACGACGTGGTCCAGGCGTTCAACCAGCTGTCCGACACCGTCCGCGAGCTGGACACCAACCAGCTGGCCGGCAGCCTGCGCACGCTGTCCGAGACGTTCAAGGACACGCCGGACGAGGTGCGCACCTCGCTGGACGGGCTGAGCCGACTGTCGGTGACCATCGCCTCCCGGGACGCCCAGTTGGCGCACCTGCTGGACGGCACCAACCAGGCCACCCACCTGCTGGCCAACCGCAACGAGGACATCAACCGCATCCTGTCCGACGGCGCCAAGCTGCTGGACGAGCTGCACAACCGGGAGCGCGCGATCAAGCAGCTGCTGGACGGCACGCGCGACCTCTCCCGCGAACTGCGCGGCCTGATCAAGGACAACGAGAAGCAGATCGGCCCGACCCTGGACCGGCTGGACCGGCTCACCCGGACGCTGGAGAAACACCTGGACGAACTGACCGCCGGCATCCGCCGGGCCGGGCCGTTCGCCACGGTGTTCGGCAACGCGATCGGCAACGGCCACTGGTTCGACAACTACATCGACGGGCTGCTGAACCCGGACCTGCCCGCCGCGGCGCAGACCGGTCAGCTGCCGCTCGGGGTGCTGCCGAGGCTCGGGGGTGACAAGTGACCGCGCCGACGGGTAAGCCGACGGGCAAGCGCTGGCTGGGTCCGGTGGCCATCATCGCGGTGGTGGTCATGGCGGTGGTCGCCGGATGCGGCTACGGGCTGCCCGGGGGATCCGGCAACAAGTACTCGGCCATGGTGACCAGCATGGTCGGCGTCTACCCCGGATCCGACGTGCGGGTGCTCGGCGTGCCGGTGGGCACGGTGGACAGCGTGGTGCCGGAGGGCAAGCTGGTCCGGGTGAACTTCCACGTCGACTCCGACGTGAAGGTGCCGGCCAACGCGATGGCGGCCATCGTGGCGCCCACCGTGGTCGCCGACCGCTACCTGCAGCTGTCCCCGCCGTACACCGGCGGACCGACCATGCAGGACGGTGAGGTGATCCCCAAGGAGCGCACCGCCGCCCCTGCCGAGTACGACGAGCTGCTGGCCAGCGCGCAGAAGCTGACCAAGGCGCTCGGCCCGCAGGGGGTGAACGACAACGGCGCGCTGTCCCAGGCGCTGAGCACCTTCGCCAAGAACCTGAACGGCAACGGCGAGAAGATCAACACCACCCTGGGCAACCTGTCCCAGGCCACCACCACGCTGTCCGCGTCGCGGGAGAACCTGGCCGGCACGATCCTGGGCCTGCAGTCGTTCACCACCAACCTGAAGGCCAACGACGGCCAGGTGCGCGAGTTCACCGAGCGGTTCGCCCAGGTCAACCACTTCCTGGCCGGCGAGAGGGAGAACCTCGCGGACACCATCAAGGAGCTCTCCGAGACCCTTGACGACGTGGCCGAGTTCGTCCGGGACAACCGCAAGGGCATCCGGGTGAACGTGGACCGGCTGGGCAAGATCCTCGAGCGGGTGCACGACGAGAAGCAGTCCCTGAACCAGCTGCTGGACGTCGCGCCGATGGCGCTGAACCAGCTGGCCAACACCTACAACGCGTCCTCCGGCACCATCGACGCGCGGGCGAACACCGTGAAGATGCTGCTCTGCCAGCTGGCCGCCGCGCCGGTGGTCGGGGCGATCGTGGTGCTGATCCTCGGGCCGCTGCTGCCGCCGGGCACCTTCGAGAGCTGCTCCGGGGCGGTGGCGGGGCCGAACCTGATGCCTACCCAGGCGCTGTCCCAGCTGAAACTGCCGGCTGGCTTCAACCTACAGAGCCTGCTGAAGCCCGGCTCCGTACCCGCGCCCGGCGCTCCCGGAGCGGCCCCGCTGCCCGGCGCGGCCAAGCAGCAGGACGCCAAGCAAGAGAAAAAGGAAGAGTCCGAGGAGAAGCCCAAACCGGAAGGCCTGCTCGGCGGCCTGTTCGGGGGCGGACGATGAGGCGCGCGACGCGACTGGCCGGAATGGCCGTCTCGGCCGCCGTGCTGGCCGGCACCCTGGCCGGCTGCGGCCAGCTGAACCTTTCGTCCGTACCGCTGCCCGGCGGCGCCGACCTGGGTGCCCAGCCGTACGAGGTGACCGTGCAGCTGCGGGACGCGATGGACCTGGTTCCGCAGGCCGGCGTGAAGGTGAACAACGTGACGGTCGGCCGGGTGACCACCGTGGAGCTGGACCCGGCCAACTGGCGGGCCGACGTGCACGTGGTGCTCAACGGTGACGTCAAGCTGCCGGCCAACTCCACCGCCGAGCTGAAGCAGACCTCGCTGCTCGGCGAGAAGTACGTGGAGCTGTTCCCGCCCCGGGACGCCCCGGCGCAGGGCGCCCTGGCCGAGGGCGCGGTCATTCCGCTGGAGCGGACCAACCGCTTCCCGGAGACCGAAGAGGTGCTCGGCGCGCTGTCGATGCTGCTCAACGGTGGCGGCATCGGCCAGGTGCAGAGCATCGCCGCCGAGCTGAACAAGGCGCTGGGCGGCCGGGAGGGCGACGCCAAGGCCCTGCTGCACGACTTCAACACGCTGACCACCACCCTGGACGCGCAGCGCACCGACATCACCCGGGCGCTGGACGGCCTGAACAAGCTGTCCGGCAACCTGGAGGGCCAGCGCGGCAACCTGGACCAGGTGCTCACCGACCTGCAGCCCGGCCTGCAGGTGCTGAACGAGCAGCGGGACGACCTGGTCGGCATGCTGCGCGCGCTGGACCGGCTGTCCGACGTGGCCCGCGAGGTGGTGCACCGCAGCCACGACGACTTCGTCGCCGACCTGAAGGCGTTGCGGCCCACCCTGCGTGAGCTGGAGCGCACCGGTGACGCGTTGCCCAAGTCGCTGGAGATCCTGGGCAGCGTGCCGTTCACCGACGCGTCCCTGGCCGCGATCAAGGGCCAGCACATGAACCTGAACCTCATCCTGGACCTGAACCTGCAGGACCTGCTGAACAACCTGGGTGGCGGCCTGGTGAACCTGCCGGCCTCGGCGCCCGACCTGAACACGCTGCCCTCACTGCTGGCGCCGCTGACCGGCGGCGCCTCGGGTCCCACCGCGAAGCAGCCGCCGAACCCGCTCGCCGACCTGCTGGGAGGCGGTAAATGATCACCCGCGCGACCATGCTGAAGGTGGGCGTGTTCGTCGCGCTCACCGTGCTGCTGGTGCTCTACGTCGGCGCCCGGTTCCTGGGCCTGTTCGGCTTCATCGGCGCGCGCGACTACACCGTGCGCATGCCGCTGTCCGACGCCTCCGGCCTCTACACCCGGGGCGAGGTGACGTTCCGGGGCGTGAAGATCGGGTCGATCGGCCCGATCGAGGTGACCGAGCGCGGCGCACTGGTGAACCTGGTGCTCGAGGGCGGCGGCCCGAAGGTGCCGGCCGACCTGCGGGCCATGGTGGCGGACCGGTCCGCCGTCGGTGAGCGGTACGTGGACCTGCGGCCGAACAGCGACACCATGCCGTACCTGAAGGACGGCGACACCATCCCGGCCGACCGGGTGGACACCCCGGTGCCGGTGGCCGACGTGCTGACCAGCCTGGAGCAGTTCACCGCCAGCGTGCCGCTGAACGACCTGCGGCTGGTGGTGGACGAGCTGGGCAAGGGCTTCGACGGCCTGGGTCCGAAGCTGCAGCTGCTGCTGGACTCGACCAGCTCGCTGACCGAGACCGCGCACCTGTACCTGCCGCAGACGCTGACGCTGATCCGGGACGCGCGCACGGTGCTGAACACGCAGAACGACCTGGCCAACCCGATCAAGTCGTTCAGCTCGGACCTGAAGCTGATCACCGCCCAGCTCCGGGAAAGCGACGGGGACATCCGCGAGCTGGTGGACACCGCGCCGGATGCGGCCAAGGAGGTCAGCAAGCTGCTCGACGAGTCCGGCGACGGGCTCAGCCAGACCATCCACGAGGGCCTGGGCATCAGCCGGATCACCCGCGACCACCTGCGCGGCATCCAGACCATCCTGCAGGTGTACCCGGGCATGGCGGCCGCGCTGCCCACCGTGCTGCCGAACGACGGCACGGCGCACCTCGGCTTCGCGCTCAACATCAACGACCCGCCCCCGTGTGAGAAGGGCTACGAGGCCACCGTCAAGCGGGCCGGCACCGACCTGACGCCGGCGCCGATCAACTACCGGGCCTACTGCCGGGAGCCGCTGTACTCGGTGACCGACGTGCGCGGCATCAAGCCGCAGTACCCGTTCGTGAACGGCAAGCCGGGCAAGGTGCCGGAGTGGTTCCGCCTGTTCTACTCGGACGGGCCTCAGGCGGGCATCAACGGCGACCCGAAGCACGGTGGCCACGACCAGGATTCCCACCAGCCGACCTCCGGCCCGCTGCCCGCGTTGCCGCTGCTCGGCACGCCGGCGGCGGAGTCGGTACCCGCGCCGCGCTGACCCGTCCGGGGGTGCGAGCGGGGCCGTCCAGGCCCGGCTCTAGTCTTCTAGGTTATGGATTCCGGTCTGTCGCGTCGGCGTGCCGGTCCGGCCGGCCGGCACACGCGCGTCCGCCCGGGTCCGGACCGGATTGCCATGTGGACCCGGGTGGCCGCCGTGGCGGCCGGGCTCGGGCTGGTCGGGGCGGTTGCCCTCGGCGTGTTCTGGTGGAACGCCGGACACGGCTCCACCGCCCAGGCGGCGCAGGCGCGGGGTGTCGCGCTGGACGCCGCCGGGCGGATCGCGGTGAACCTGCAGACCCTGGACGCGGGCGCGGTGGAGCAGGGCCTCACCGCGTGGGAGGACTCCGCCACCGGCGCCCTGCTGGAGGAGTTCCAGCGCAACCGCAAGCGCTACGCGGAGGACCTGCGCAAGGCGCAGAGCAGCACCACCGCGCGGCTGGTCAACGCGGCCATCGCCGACCTGGACGCTCCCAACGGCCGGGCGACCGCCATCGCGTCGGTGGACGTCACCCGAACCTCCTCGGCGAACGGTGCCCCGAAAACACCGGTCACCAAGCGGATCCGGGTGCAGATGGAGCTGGTCCGGGTATCGGACACGGTGTGGAAAGCGGACGCGGCCGGCCCTGTACCGTCGTGACCCCCGTTAGGAAGTCGACGTATGCCCCCTCGTGAAGGTGAGACGCCTGCCGAGGTCGACGTGGTGAGCCGAGGCAGGCACCGGTACATCGAACCGGAGCCCACCCCCGACGCCCCCGAAGAGGAGCCCGACCCCTACTCCGCGCGACACCGCTACCGCCCCACCCAGGTCCACGGCCCCACCCCGCCCCCGCCCGTTCGCGACCTCCGCGAGGAAACCGTCGCCGACCTCTTCGCCGCCGTCAGCGAGGACGATGACCCGTACCGCGAGTCGGCGTTCTCAGCACACCGAGTCGACGATCTGAGCACACCGAGTCGACACTCTCAGCACACCGCCGGGCCGGGCGCGACCCCGTTCGGCGGGCCGGACCTCACTGCCGATGCCCGTTTCCGGGAGGTCGACCCCCTGGAGGACACCGGCCGGATCGAGCGGGTGACCGACGACGGCTCCCCGTTCGACCGCCCCGCCGACTACGGCCGCTACCGCATCTACGACGGCACCGCCTCCGACACCGGTGGGCCGGCCCCGGCCGGCCGCCCGATCGGCGGCTCCGGTGGGTTCGATGCGGTCGGGGGTACGGGCGGTTACGGCCCGGCCGGTGAGGCCGACGTGGTCGAAGCCAGCGGCGGGCATGACGTGGTCGCCGGGACCGGCGAGCTCGATGCGTCCGCTGGGACCGGCCGGCATGGCATAGTCGCCGGCCCCGGCGAGGTCGATGCGTCGGCGGGTACCGGCCGGCATGGCGTGGTCGCGGGGACCGGCGGGTTCGGAGCCGCCGCCCGGACCGGCGGGACCGGGGCGATCGGCGGGATCGGCGCCGCGGCGGGAACCGGCGGTCACCGGACCGACGACGACGCCCCGGATGACGAGTTCAACGAACGCGGGGACAAACGCCCCGAGACGGACGGGATCGACGGGGACGAGAGTCCCGACGACGAGGACCGGCCCGATGCGGACGGCGCGCCGGAGCCGGAGGGCGCCGAGGAAGCCGTCGCGCTCGAAGAGGAACTCGACGAGGAGCCGGTCGACCGCAAGCGGTTGCTCCGGGTGAAGGTGCTCGGCGCGGTGGCCGCTGTCTCCCTGCTGGCGTGCGTTCCGCTCGGCTTCGGCGCGTGGCGGGCGAACGGGTCCGCCGAGCTGGAGAACCGTGCGTTCCTGGACACCGGCGCGACCGCCCAGCTGGCCGGCCAGGTCAGCGACGCCATGATCGCCGCGTACTCCTACGATTTCCGCAACATGGCGGCCAGCGAGTCGGAAGCACGCGCGGTGATCACCGGTGACTTCGTCGCCGAGTTCACCCGCAACTTCGAACCCCTGAAGAAGGTCGCCCTGGAGCAGCAGCTGGTGCTGCAGACCACGGTGCCCATCGCCGGCGTGACCGACCTGCGGGGGGACACCGCCCGGCTGCTGATGATGGTGAACCAGCACGGCACCAAGGGCGCCGCCAAGGAACCGATCGCGGTGAACGCCCCGCTGGTGGTGGAGGCGCGCAAGGTCGACGGCCGATGGAAGATCGCGAGGGTTAGCCCACAATGAGTCCAGCCAATACCGTGCAGGGGGTCCCCGGCGAGTCGCCGATGGCGGCCCGGCCCGGCGACCTTCCCGTCCTGGAGTCCAAGTCGGGCGGCCAGTGGAAGTTGCTGGTGATCCTGGTTTCGGTGCTCGCCGTGGTGGGCGTGGGTGCCGCCGGCTGGACCGGTTTCAGTTGGTGGAGCACCGTGCGGGACAGCACGGCGTCCACCGAGACGGCGACCGCGCGGGACGGCGCAATGAACGCGGTGAAGGACCTCGCCGCCGTGCTGCAGACCGTGGACGCCAACCGGCCCGAGGACAGCATGAAGTCCTGGGAGGAGGCGAGCACCGGCCCGCTGCTGGCCAAGCTGACCGACGAGCGCGCCAAGTTCCTCGACGACCTGAGGAAGAAGCCGACCACCAGCTCCGCCGCCGTGATCGATGCCGCACTGGTCGACCTGGACGCCAAGGCCGGCACCGCGAACGCGGTCGCCGCGCTGGACGTCACCCAGTCCTCCATCGTGCGCGGCCAACCCGAACCCCCTATCGTCCGCCACCTGCGGGTGAAGTTGGCGCTGAGCCGCACGTCGGCCGGCTGGAAAGTTTCCAACTCCGCCCTCGTGAACGCCGGATAGCAGGAGCCCAGAACCCGTGACTGTGCAGCGCCGTACCCCGAGCGACGAGCACCCGACGGAGGTGTTCCGGCAGATCTGGGACGCCGAACCGGGCGACCCCGACGAGTACTTCGGCGACGCGGTATCCGCCGAGGACCCGGGCCGCCCCGGGCCCCGGCCGCCCGCCGCCGCGCCCGCCACCCCGGCACCGGCCGCGTCGGAGCCGGCGGAGGGGGACGGTGGCGACGAGTGGGACTGGGGTCACGACGAGCCCGAGGGCAACCGCTACCAGCGCGAGCAGCCGCCGGCGGCCCACCGCGAGACTCCGGCCTACCCGGACGACCCCGGTTACCTGGACGGCTCGGACGACCGGTACCTGGACGAGCCGGACCACACCGGCTACCTGGACGAGCCCGGCCGACGGGTTGCCGGCCAGCCGGATCACCGGGGAGCGCACGCCGAACCGGCCGACGAGCCCCCCGCACCGGCCCACCACGCCGACGCCCACCAGGCGGACACCTACCAGCCGGACACCTACCGGTCCGGCCCGGCTCACGAGGCCGATGCCTTCGAGGCCGATGCCTACCAGGCGGACGCCTACCGGGCCGAGCCGGCTCACCAGGCGGACACATACCCGGCGGACGACTACCAGGGCGGCCCGGCCGACCACGCGGATGCCTACCCGGCCGGACCGGCCCACCGGGCGGACTCGTACCAGGACGAGCCCGAGTACCAGGAAGACGCATATCCGGAAGCCTCGGAACCGGCCGCCACGGACGACCGGCCTTCGGCCGAGGCCGAGTACGCCACCCAGATAATCGACGCGGTCCCCGACGAGCCGGCCGACGCCGGCGCGCCACTGGACTCCGGCGGCACGAGTGCCCTGCCGGCTCAGGCGGATTCCCGGGGTACGAGTGCGTTTGCCGCCCAGCCAGATCCCGGCACCAGCGCCCTGCCCGCCCAGCCGGGCACCAGCGCCCTGCCGGCCCAGTCGGGCACCAGCGCCCTGCCCTCCCAGTCGGGGACCGGTGCGCTGCCGGCCCAGCCTCGTTCCAGAGACGCCGGCGCGGCTTCCGAGGGGGGCGCGGGCGATGCCGACGAGACGCCGGCCCGGTCCGGCGCCCCGGCGCTGCCCCGGCGGATTCCCGGGCGCACGACGTCCGGCACGGACTCGGCGTTCGGGGAGCAGGACGAGCGGCGGGGGGACGTCTTCCCGGCCCCTCTGCGCCTGCCCGATCTGCCGCCCTCGTTGCGCGCGCCCAGCCCGGAGCCGGCCGACGACGACCGGCCCGCCGGCGGCGTGGCCGAGCAGCTGTTCGGCAGCCCGAGCGGCCGGGCGGAGCAGGCCGACACGGTCATCTTCGACCGGGTCAGCCACTCGAGCTTCGGCACCGGGGACCGCTCGGAGCCGGCGGACCAGGCCTCCGCCCGGACCGACGACCCCGACCCCGCCGAGCCGGCCGACCGCGCCACCGACCCCGCCGAGCCGGCCGGCCGCGCCAACGACCGCGCCAACGACCGCGCCGGCGACCGCGCGGCCGGCCGCCGGAAGCGCGCCGAGCAGGCAAAGCGGTCCACGTCCCGGGCCGCCTCCACCAGTGCCGCCGTGGGCGGCGACGGAGCCACCGGCGCCATCGCCAGCGGCTCCGTCGCGGGTGCGGCCGTGGCCAGCGGTGCGCTCGGCAGCGGCCCGGCCACCAGCGGCTCCGCCACCAGCTCCGCCACCAGCTCCACCAGCGGCTCCGCCACCAGCTCCACCAGCGGCTCCGCCACCAGTTCGGTCGGTGGTCCGGCCACCGGCTCGGCCGGCAGCGGTTCGGCCGGCGGCAGTGGCTCGGCCAGTGGCAAGGAGATCGACGAAGCCGAGCGGGAGCGCCGCGCCGAGGCGGCGCTGACCGAGACCGCCGCGCATCCCGGCCCGCTGGTCACCGACGACGATCAGGCGGACACCGATCGAGACCCCGATGAGTCCGACGGCGGGTCCGACGGCCCGACCGCCCGGCGCGCGGAGGGAACCGCCGCCAGCTTTGCCGCTCGACCGCCTACCGCTGATCCCGCCGACCCGACCACCCAGCTACGGCTGCCCGATTTCGCCGCCAGCGAGCAGACCGCGCTGATCGACGCCGCCGTGGACCCGGACGGCCCGCCCGGGTCCGGCCCGAGGCGCACCAAGTCGGCCGCGCGCGCCGAGGCGAAGGCCGCGCAGCCCACCGAGGTCATCCCGGCCGCCGTGGGCGACCTGCCGAAACCGGCGAGCCCGGCCAGGAAGCGCCCGGCCGCCAAGAAGCCGGAGACCGCGAAGTCCGAGACGCCGCCGGCCCGCGCGCCGGTCCCGCTGATCCTGGTGCTGCTGCTGGTCGCGCTGGCCGGGGCCGGCGGCGCGTACTTCTGCTACACCCAGGGCAAGGTGGCCGAGGAGAAGAACCAGGCGCAGAACGTGGCGTACCTGGACCCGGTGGCCACCAGTGAGGTGAAGCGGCAGATCACCCGGGCGGTGGAGGCCATCTACAGCTACGACTACACCCGGCTGGACCAGAGCGAGCAGCTGGCGCTGGCGTTCATCACCGGTTCGTACTCCGAGGAGTTCAAGGGGAAGTTCCAGCCGGTGCGGCTGCACGGCGTGCCGCAGAAGGCCGCGCTGGTGTCCAAGGTGGTGGAGATCGGCGTGAAGTCGGTGTCCGCGCAGAACGCCGAGCTGCTGGTCATGGTGAACCAGGTGGGCCGGAGCGCGGCCAGTCCACAGCCACTCAAGGCCACCATGCGGCTCAGCGTGACGGCTCAGCGGGCGGACGGTCAGTGGAAGGTCTCCGGGGTCAAGACCCGGTGACCGTCCGTAGGCAGGCACCGCCGGAAAGGCGCCGGTCGTCCGCCGAAAGAGACCACTTACCGACGATTAGCCTCTTGACTCCGGGAGCGAGGCACGTCACTCTTGGTGGCGCGATGGTTGCTCTGGTGACCACTCTGGACAGCGGCTGCATTTGCAGCTAGACTGCCTCTTTGCGCTGCCTTCATTCAGAAGACCTGACCCTGCCACCGGTCTGTGCTCGATCGAGCGACAGATCGGAACAGCCGGGTCAGCGTGTTCTGAATGAGGGGAGCGCACTGACAACACAGGCAACGCGTCGCTTCCGCACTACCAAACGGCCAGTCGGACCCGGACCTCCCGCCGGACCCCGAGCCGCTGCGCCCGACGGTACTCGCCCGAGACGACGCATGCCAGACGAGCGTAGCTCTCGGAAGGACGCATCTTGGCTGTCTCCCGCGCCACCGCGACCACTGTGCCCAACGTTTCCGCCAACCCGAATTTTCCGGGCGCTCCCACCCGAGTCTCCTTCGCGAAGATCCGAGAGCCGCTCGAGGTTCCCGATCTACTGAACCTGCAGATCCAGTCCTTCGAATGGTTGGTCGGCGACGAGGCCTGGTTCGAGCGCCGGGTCGAGGCCGGCGAGGAGCTCCCGGTCGGCGGGCTGGAGGAGATCCTGGCGGAGATCTCCCCCATCGAGGACTTCTCCGGTTCCATGTCGCTGTCCTTCTCCGACCCGCGCTTCGACGAGGTGAAGGCCTCGGTCGAGGAGTGCCGGGACAAGGACATGACGTACGCGGCCCCGCTGTTCGTCACCGCGGAGTTCACCAACAACAGCACCGGCGAGATCAAGAGCCAGACGGTGTTCATGGGTGACTTCCCGGTGATGACCGACAAGGGCACCTTCATCATCAACGGCACCGAGCGTGTCGTGGTGTCCCAGCTGGTCCGGTCCCCGGGCGTGTACTTCGACCACACCGTGGACAAGGCCACCGACAAGGACGTCTACTCGGTCAAGGTCATCCCCAGCCGGGGTGCCTGGCTGGAGTTCGACGTCGACAAGCGCGACACCGTGGGTGTGCGCATCGACCGCAAGCGCCGCCAGCCGGTCACCGTGCTGCTGAAGGCGCTGGGCTGGACCGCCGAGGCGATCCGCGAGCGGTTCGGATTCTCGGAGACCCTGCTGGCCACCCTGGAGAAGGACCACACGGCCGGGCAGGACGAGGCGCTGCTGGACATCTACCGCAAGCTGCGCCCGGGCGAGCCGCCGACGCGCGAGTCCGCGCAGACCCTGCTGGAGAACCTGTTCTTCAAGGACAAGCGCTACGACCTGGCCAAGGTCGGCCGGTACAAGGTGAACAAGAAGCTCGGCCTCAAGGTGGCGCCGGAGTCCGGCACGCTGACCGAGGACGACATCATCACCACCATCGAGTACCTGGTCCGGCTGCACGCCGGGGACACCACGATGGCGGTGGGCAGCGGCGAGGACGCGGTCGAGGTCCCGGTGGAGACCGACGACATCGACCACTTCGGCAACCGGCGCCTGCGCACGGTCGGCGAGCTGATCCAGAACCAGATCCGGGTCGGGCTCTCCCGGATGGAGCGGGTCGTCCGCGAGCGGATGACCACCCAGGACGTCGAGGCGATCACCCCGCAGACCCTGATCAACATCCGCCCGGTGGTGGCGGCGATCAAGGAGTTCTTCGGCACCTCGCAGCTGTCCCAGTTCATGGACCAGCACAACCCGCTGGCCGGGCTGACCCACAAGCGCCGGCTGTCCGCGCTCGGCCCGGGCGGCCTGTCCCGCGAGCGGGCCGGCATGGAGGTCCGGGACGTCCACCACAGCCACTACGGCCGGATGTGCCCGATCGAGACGCCGGAAGGCCCGAACATCGGCCTGATCGGCTCGCTGGCCTCCTTCGCGCGGGTCAACCCGTTCGGCTTCATCGAGACGCCGTACCGGAAGGTCGTCGAGGGTGTCGTCACCGACCAGATCGACTACCTGACGGCGGACGAGGAGAACCGGCAGGTCATCGCCCAGGCCAACGCGCCGCTGGACGAAGGCGGCAAGTTCACCGAGCCCCGGGTGCTGGTCCGGACCAAGGGCGGCGAGGTCGACTTCATCAGCCCGCGCGGCGTCGACTACATGGACGTCTCGCCGCGCCAGATGGTGTCGGTGGCCACCGCGCTGATCCCGTTCCTGGAGCACGACGACGCGAACCGCGCCCTGATGGGCGCGAACATGCAGCGCCAGTCGGTCCCGCTGTTGCGCAGCGAGTCCCCGCTGGTCGGCACCGGCATGGAGCTGCGCGCCGCCGTGGACGCCGGCGACGTGCTGGTGGCGGACAAGGCGGGCGTGGTCGAGGAGCTGTGCGCCGACTACATCACCGTGATGGCCGACGACGGCACCCGGCAGACCTACCGCCTGAACAAGTTCGCGCGGTCCAACCAGGGCACCTGCAACAACCAGAAGCCCATCGTGGACGAGGGCGACCGGGTGGAGATCGGCCAGGTCATGGCCGACGGGCCGTGCACCGAGAACGGTGAGATGGCGCTGGGCAAGAACCTGCTCGTGGCGATCATGCCGTGGGAGGGCCACAACTACGAGGACGCGATCATCCTCTCCCAGCGGCTGGTGCAGGACGACGTGCTCACCTCGATCCACATCGAGGAGCACGAGATCGACGCCCGGGACACCAAGCTGGGGGCCGAGGAGATCACCCGGGACATCCCGAACGTCTCCGAGGAGGTCCTGGCCGACCTGGACGAGCGGGGCATCATCCGGATCGGCGCCGAGGTGCAGCCGGGCGACATCCTGGTCGGCAAGGTCACCCCGAAGGGCGAGACCGAGCTGACCCCGGAGGAGCGCCTGCTGCGCGCCATCTTCGGCGAGAAGGCCCGCGAGGTGCGGGACACGAGCCTGAAGGTGCCGCACGGGGAGAACGGCAAGGTCATCGGCATCCGGGTGTTCTCCCGCGATGACGACGACGAGCTGGCCCCGGGCGTGAACGAGCTGGTTCGGGTGTACGTGGCCCAGAAGCGGAAGATCTCCGACGGCGACAAGCTGGCCGGACGGCACGGCAACAAGGGCGTGATCGGCAAGATCCTGCCCGCCGAGGACATGCCGTTCCTGCCGGACGGCACGCCGGTGGACATCATCCTGAACACCCACGGTGTGCCGCGCCGTATGAACATCGGCCAGGTGCTGGAGACCCACCTCGGGTGGATCGCCAAGTCGGGCTGGGAGATCGAGGGCACGCCGGAGTGGGCGTCCAAGATGCCCGAGGAGCTCTACGCCGTGCCGCCGAACACGAACACCGCGACCCCGGTGTTCGACGGCGCCAAGGAGAACGAGATCACCGGGCTGCTCTCGTCCACCCGGCCGAACCGGGACGGCGAGCGGATGGTCGGGCCGGACGGCAAGGCCCAGCTGTTCGACGGCCGCTCGGGCGAGCCCTACCCGTTCCCGGTCGCGGTCGGCTACATGTACATCCTGAAGCTGGCCCACCTGGTGGACGACAAGATCCACGCCCGCTCCACCGGCCCGTACTCGATGATCACGCAGCAGCCGCTGGGTGGTAAGGCGCAGTTCGGTGGCCAGCGCTTCGGTGAGATGGAGTGCTGGGCCATGCAGGCCTACGGCGCGGCTTACACGCTGCAGGAGCTGCTCACCATCAAGTCCGACGACGTGGTGGGCCGGGTCAAGGTGTACGAGGCCATCGTCAAGGGCGAGAACATCCCGGAGCCGGGAATTCCCGAGTCGTTCAAGGTGCTGCTCAAGGAGCTGCAGTCGCTGTGCCTGAACGTGGAGGTGCTGTCCAGCGACGGTGCCGCCATCGAGATGCGCGACACCGACGACGAGGACCTGGAGCGGGCGGCGGCCAACCTGGGCATCAACCTGTCCAGTCGGCCGGGTTCCGACTCCATGACCGTCGACGACATCGTCCACTGACCGGCCCTCTAGCAATACTTTTAGGAGACTGAAGCCACGTGCTAGACGTCAACTTTTTCGACGAGCTGCGCATCGGCCTGGCCACCGCCGAGGACATCCGTCAGTGGTCGTACGGCGAGGTCAAGAAGCCCGAAACGATTAACTACCGCACCCTGAAGCCGGAGAAGGACGGCCTGTTCTGCGAGAAGATCTTCGGTCCGACGCGGGACTGGGAGTGTTACTGCGGTAAGTACAAGCGGGTCCGGTTCAAGGGCATCATCTGTGAGCGGTGTGGCGTGGAGGTCACCCGCACCAAGGTGCGCCGCGAGCGGATGGGCCACGTGGAGCTGGCCGCCCCGGTCACCCACATCTGGTACTTCAAGGGTGTGCCCAGCCGGCTCGGCTACCTGCTGGACCTGGCCCCGAAGGATCTCGAGAAGATCATCTACTTCGCGGCCTACGTCATCACCAGCGTGAACGACGAGCTGCGGCACAACGACCTGCCCACCCTCGAGAACGAGATGGGCGTCGAGCGCAAGCGGACGGAGAACCGGCGCGACGCGGACCTGGAGGCCCGCGCGCAGAAGCTGGAGGCCGACCTCGCCGAGCTGGAGGCGGAGGGGGCCAAGAGCGACGTCCGCCGCAAGGTCAAGGAGGGCGGCGAGCGCGAGATGCGCCAGCTCCGCGACCGGGCCCAGCGCGAGCTGGACCGGCTCGAGGAGATCTGGAACACCTTCGCCAAGCTGTCCACCAAGCAGCTGATCGCGGACGAGATGCTCTACCGGGAGCTGTACGACCGGTACGGCGACTACTTCACCGGTTGCATGGGCGCCGAGGCGATCCAGAAGCTGGTGCAGACCTTCGACATCGAGGCCGAGGCGGAGAACCTCCGGGAGACCATCCGCTCCGGCAAGGGCCAGAAGAAGCTGCGCGCGCTCAAGCGGCTGAAGGTCGTCGCCGCGTTCCAGGTCACCGGCAACAACCCGGCGGGCATGGTGCTGGACTGCGTTCCGGTCATCCCGCCGGACCTGCGCCCGATGGTGCAGCTGGACGGTGGCCGGTTCGCCACGTCCGACCTGAACGACCTGTACCGCCGGGTGATCAACCGGAACAACCGGTTGAAGCGGCTGATCGACCTCGGCGCGCCCGAGATCATCGTGAACAACGAGAAGCGGATGCTGCAGGAGGCCGTCGACGCGCTGTTCGACAACGGCCGCCGCGGCCGGCCGGTGACCGGTCCGGGCAACCGCCCGCTCAAGTCGCTGTCCGACCTGCTCAAGGGCAAGCAGGGGCGGTTCCGCCAGAACCTGCTGGGCAAGCGCGTCGACTACTCCGGCCGTTCGGTCATCGTGGTCGGCCCGCAGCTCAAGCTGCACCAGTGCGGCCTGCCCAAGGGCATGGCGCTGGAGCTGTTCAAGCCGTTCGTGATGAAGCGGCTGGTGGACCTGAACCACGCGCAGAACATCAAGTCCGCCAAGCGGATGGTGGAGCGCGGCCGCTCGCAGGTGTGGGACGTGCTGGAAGAGGTCATCGCCGGCCACCCGGTGCTGCTCAACCGGGCGCCCACCCTGCACCGGCTGGGCATCCAGGCCTTCGAGCCGCAGCTGGTGGAGGGCAAGGCCATCCAGCTGCACCCGCTGGTCTGCGAGGCGTTCAACGCCGACTTCGACGGTGACCAGATGGCGGTGCACCTGCCGCTGTCCGCCGAGGCCCAGGCCGAGGCGCGGATCCTGATGCTGTCGTCGAACAACATCCTGTCCCCGGCCTCCGGGCGGCCGCTGGCCATGCCCCGGCTGGACATGGTGACCGGCCTGTTCCACCTGACCCGGGAGCGCGACGGCGCCATCGGCGAGGGCCAGGCGTTCTCCTCGCCGGCCGAGGCCGTGATGGCCTACGACCGGCAGGCGCTGCACCTGCAGGCGAAGATCAAGATTCGGCTGATCGACGCGACGCCGCCGGCCGACCGGGCCGCCGAGCTGACCGAGCAGGGCTGGGTGCCGGGCGAGGCCTGGCTGGCCGAGACCACGCTGGGCCGGGTGCTGTTCAACGAGCTGCTGCCGGGCGACTACGCGTTCATCAACGAGCCGCTGCCCAAGAAGCGCCAGGCCGTGATCATCAACGACCTGGCCGAGCGGTACTCGATGACCGAGGTCGCGCAGGTGCTGGACCGCCTCAAGGAGGCCGGCTTCTACTGGGCCACCCGGTCCGGCGTCACCCTGGCCATCGACGACGTCGTGGTTCCCCCGCGCAAGCAGGAGATCCTGGACGGCTTCGAGGCCAAGGCGGAGCAGATCAACAAGCGCTACCAGCGTGGTGCCCTCTCGCACCAGGAGCGCAACGACGAGATGGTGAAGATCTGGACCCAGGCCTCCGAAGAGGTGGCCAAGGCGATGGAGGAGAACTTCCCCGCCGACAACCCGATCCCCACCATCGTGCAGTCCGGCGCGGCCGGCAACATGGCCCAGGTCCGGCAGCTGGCCGGCATGAAGGGCCTGGTGGCCAACCCGAAGGGCGAGTACATCCCGCGCCCGATCAAGTCCAACTTCCGCGAGGGCCTGTCCGTACTGGAGTACTTCATCTCCACGCACGGCACCCGGAAGGGCCTGGCGGACACCGCGCTGCGCACCGCCGACTCGGGTTACCTGACCCGGCGTCTGGTGGACGTCTCGCAGGACGTGATCGTGCGTGAGGTCGACTGCGGCACCGAGCGCAGCATCATCATGCCGGTCACCGAGCCGGCCGGTGACGGCCGGATCGCGCACCGGTACCTGCGCACCAGCGTGTACGCGCGCTGCTCCGCGCAGGACGTGTACGACTCGGACGGCAACCTGCTGGTGGCCCGGGGTGACGACCTCGGCGACCCGGCGCTGGACCGGCTGGTCTCGGCCGGCATCGAGCAGATCAAGGTGCGCAGCGCCCTGACCTGCGCGTCCGCCACCGGGATCTGCGGGATGTGCTACGGCCGCTCGATGGCCACCGGCAAGCTGGTGGACGTCGGCGAGGCGGTCGGCATCGTGGCCGCCCAGTCCATCGGTGAGCCCGGTACCCAGCTGACCATGCGTACCTTCCACGTCGGTGGTGTTGCCGGCGACGACATCACCACCGGTCTTCCCCGGGTCACCGAGCTGTTCGAGGCTCGGGTGCCCAAGGGCAAGGCGCCCATTGCGGACGTGGACGGCCGCATCGCCATCGAGGACGGCGACAAGTTCTGGAAGATCACCCTCACCCCGGACGACGGCGGCGAGGAGATCGTCTACGAGAAGCTGTCCAAGCGGCAGTGGCTGGCCATGACGGTGGTGGACGGCGAGGAGCGGCCGCTGGCCGACGGCGACCACGTGCACGTCGGGCAGCTGTTGCTCGAGGGCACCGCCGACCCGCACGAGGTGCTGCGGGTGCTGGGGCCGCGCGAGGTGCAGCTGCACCTGGTGCGTGAGGTGCAGAAGGTGTACCGCACGCAGAGCGTGGACATCCACGACAAGCACGTCGAGGTGATCGTCCGGCAGATGCTGCGCCGGGTGACCGTCATCGACTCGGGCGCCACCGAGTTCCTGCCCGGTGCGCTGGCCGAGCGGGCCGAGTTCGAGAACGTGAACCGGCGCGTGGTGTCCGAGGGTGCCGAGCCGGCTTCCGGCCGCCCGGTGCTGATGGGCATCACCAAGGCCTCGCTGGCGACGGAGTCGTGGCTGTCCGCGGCCTCGTTCCAGGAGACCACCCGGATCCTCACCGATGCGGCGATCAACGGAAAGCGCGACGGCCTGGTCGGGCTCAAGGAGAACGTCATCATCGGCAAGCTCATCCCGGCCGGTACCGGCATCAACCGGTACCGCAACATCGAGGTGCAGCCCACCGAGGAGGCCCGCGCGGCCGCCTACGCCCTGCCGAACTACGACGACGGGTACTACGCCCCCGACGTGTTCGGCACCGGCACCGGCGCCGCCGTCCCGCTGGACGACTACGACTTCGGCCGCGACTACCGGTGAACGTGTGCGGGGCCGACGGGCCCCGCGCATCCGGTTGTCCTGACTGAAGTTCGACCCCGGGGAGCCGGGGTCGGGTACCACTCTCCCGTGGTGGTGCCCGACCCCGGCCCCCCTTTTCGTGATTCAGTGCCTTCAGCACGGTGATTCAGTCGGTTTGGCAGGGTGATTCAGTCACTTCTGCCCGTGGTTGCCGGTCGGCCGTAGGGTTTGGGTGTGGCCGATCAGCTTCCCCATGCCCTGAACGACCCCGAAGAGTTCGCCAACGCGCTGGCCGGGCGGCGCCCGGCGGTCTTCCTGGACTACGACGGCGTGCTCACCCCGATCGTGGAGCGTCCGGAGGACGCCCGGATGTCCCCCGAGATGCGTGACGTGGTGCGCGCGCTGGCCGACCGGACGCCGGTGTGCGTGGTCAGCGGCCGGGACCGCTCGGTGGTGCAGGACCTGATGGGCGTGACCGACCTGGTCGTCGCCGGCAGCCACGGCTTCGACATCTGGCACCCGCAACGCGGCACGCTGCAACACCCGGCCGCCTCGGGCTTCGAGGACCTGGTCGGCGAGCTCACCGACCGGCTGCGCCGCGAGGTCGGCGGGCTCGACGGCGTGCAGGTGGAGCCCAAGCACGCCTCGGTGGCCGTGCACTACCGACGCGCCGGCTCGGCAGCGCGGAACGCGGTCGCGGACCTGGTCCGCACGCTGCTCACCGAGCGCCCGGACGAGATCAAGGTGACTCCCGGCAAAATGGTCTACGAGCTACAACCCAAGATCGACTGGAACAAGGGTCGCGCCGTCGACTACCTGATCGACACCCTGGGCCTGAACCGCCCCGACCTGGTCCCCGTCTACCTGGGCGACGACGTGACCGACGAGGACGCCTTCCGAGCCCTGCGCGACCGGGGTGTCGGCGTCTACGTGGGCGACCCCACCACTCTCGACCGCCCCACCCAGGCGCACTTCCACCTGACCACTGTCCCCGAAGTAACTCGCCTCCTCGCCTCCCTAGCCCTCTAATCCCTAACCCTCACCGCCACCCCGGCGAGTCGGGGATCTAGGTACGGCGAGTCGGGAGTCTAGGTACGGCGAGTCGGGAATCTGAGTACGGCGAGTCGGCGTTTCTAGCACCCAGAGTCGGCGTTCTCAGCACCTTGACTCGGATGCCTCATCTCCCGTGCCGTACACGAATCCTCGACTCACCGTGCACGAGTTCCCGACTCGCCGTACCTAGATCCCCGACTCGCGGGGGCGGAGCGGGGTGGAGCGGGGTGGAGCGGGTGGCTCGGGGTGCTGGGAGTGCCGGTTCGGGGGGATGGGAGGGTTGGGGGTGTGATGTTTCGGGGCGCGATTTTTGACGTGGACGGGGTGCTTGTCGACTCGCCTCATGAGGCGGCTTGGCGGGACGCGCTGCGCGAGTTGATGGAGGGCGACTGGGCGGACATCGCGCCCCGAACCACCTGGACCCCGGACGCGTTCACCAGCGAGGTGTACCAACGAGTGCTCTCCGGCAAGCCCCGGATGAGCGGCGCGCGGGACGCGCTGGCCCACTTCCAGGTGCCCGACCTGGACCGGCACACCCAGGAGTACGCCGACCGCAAGCAGGCCATGATCGTCGAGCTGATCGAGCGCGGCGCGTTCCGGGCGTTCGACGACGCGCTGCGGTTCGTGCGGCGGGTACGCGCGCTGGGCATCCCGACGGCGGCCGCGTCCTCGTCCAAGAATGCCGGCCTGATGCTGAAGAAGATTCAGCTGGAGGACGGGCTGACCCTGGCCGACGCGCTGGACGTGGACATCTCCGGCCGTGACTTCGCCCACGGCAAGCCGGCGCCGGACATCTTCCTGGCCGCCGCCGAGGAGCTGGGGGTGTCACCGGAGCAGGCGTTCGTGGTGGAGGACGCCCCCAGCGGGGTGGCGGCGGCGAAGGCGGGCCGGATGGCGGCGCTCGGCGTGGCCAGGGCCGACGACGCGGAACTGCTGCACGCGGAGCGGGCCGACCTGGTGGTGACCAGCCTGGACCAGGTGGACACCGCGCAGCTCGGCGAAGGCAGACTGCGGGCCACGGAATAGCGCCGACAACGCAAAACCGCTGGCCGCAGTGGGCCTACCGATCGGCGAACACCCGCTCCCGCGCCAACGCCGGCGGAACCGCCCCGGCGACGGCCCGGCGACCCCGAGCGCCGCGGGCACACCCGACTCCCACCCGAGCGGTACCCCGGACGA
The DNA here is from genome assembly GCA_014208095.1 of Actinospineispora eucalypti. Lineage (GTDB taxonomy): Bacteria > Actinomycetota > Actinomycetes > Mycobacteriales > Pseudonocardiaceae > Pseudonocardia > Pseudonocardia eucalypti. The sequence goes on from JACHMT010000001.1 coordinate 741,776, forward strand.
GACCAGGCCTCGGAAGCCGGCCGGCCTTCCCCACGGCGTACCCGACGTGGGGAATGTTCCCGGCCAGCGGCGTGTTTGATGATGGGCATGCTTGCGGAGGAGACTCTCTTCGGGCACGCTCGGAGAAGCGAACCGACCCGTTTTGACCCTGTGCGGACGGGCCGGGTATCCTTTGCGGTAGTGCCCGGCAATGTCGGGCCGCTCCGCGTGCTCGTTGCCGCCGTAGCTCGCCAGCGCTTTCACCGCGCTGCCGCGAATGCGACCAGCGGTTCAACGGAAACGCGGGTCACCCCGGAACCTCCAACGGTGGGCCTTTGCGGGCCCGCCACGAGACGGCGCCGAGGGCGACACGCCCGACCTCGGGTTACGGAGTACTCCGGGGGCGCGCGCGGTTCGCCCCGCCGGTGCCACCAGCACGAACCAAGCACGACCCCGCAGGAAGCAGTCACACCAGCGCCAAAGACCAAGGGAAGAAGTAGCCGGTTTCATGCCCACGATCCAGCAGCTGGTCCGCAAGGGCCGCGAGGACAAGGTCGCCAAGACCAAGACCGCCGCGCTGAAGGAAAGCCCACAGCGCCGAGGGGTGTGCACCCGTGTGTACACCACCACGCCGAAGAAGCCGAACTCCGCGCTGCGCAAGGTCGCACGTGTGCGCCTGTCCAGCCAGATCGAGGTCACCGCCTACATCCCCGGCGAGGGCCACAACCTGCAGGAGCACTCCATCGTGCTCGTGCGCGGCGGCCGGGTGAAGGACCTGCCCGGTGTTCGCTACAAGATCATTCGCGGTTCGCTGGACACCCAGGGTGTGCGCAACCGCAAGCAGGCGCGCAGCAAGTACGGCGCGAAGAAGGAGAAGAGCTAATGCCTCGCAAGGGCCCGGCTCCCAAGCGGCCGCTGATTTCCGACCCGGTGTACAGCTCGCCGCTGGTGACCCAGCTGGTGAACAAGGTGCTGGTCGACGGCAAGAAGTCGATCGCCGAGCGCATCGTCTACGAGGCCCTCGAGGGCACCCGGGACAAGACCGGCACCGACCCGGTGGTCACCCTCAAGCGCGCGCTGGACAACGTGAAGCCGTCCATCGAGGTGAAGAGCCGCCGCGTCGGTGGCGCCACCTACCAGGTGCCGATCGAGGTGCGACCGGCCCGGTCCACCACCCTGGGCCTGCGCTGGCTGATCACCTACTCCCGGCAGCGCCGCGAGAAGACCATGGTCGAGCGCCTGATGAACGAGCTGCTGGACGCGAGCAACGGGCTGGGCGCCGCGGTCAAGCGCCGCGAGGACACGCACAAGATGGCGGAGTCCAACAAGGCCTTCGCCCACTACCGGTGGTGACCGGGCCGACCGTCCGGGCAATACCACCCACCGGCCGCGCCGACAGGCAGCGGCCGCCCCACTAGAGCCACCCACGCAGAGAGGGGGGAGTACGACCATGGCCCAAGAAGTGCTTACCGACCTGGGCAGGGTTCGCAACATCGGCATCATGGCCCACATCGATGCCGGCAAGACCACTACCACCGAGCGGATCCTGTACTACACCGGCATCAACTACAAGATCGGTGAAGTGCACGACGGCGCCGCCACCATGGACTGGATGGAGGAGGAGCAGAAGCGCGGCATCACCATCACGTCCGCCGCGACGACCTGTTTCTGGAAAGACCACCAGATCAACATCATCGACACCCCGGGCCACGTCGACTTCACCGTCGAGGTGGAGCGCAATCTGCGGGTGCTCGACGGCGCGGTCGCGGTGTTCGACGGCAAGGAGGGGGTCGAGCCGCAGTCCGAGCAGGTCTGGCGGCAGGCCACCAAGTACGACGTCCCCCGGATCTGCTTCGTCAACAAGATGGACAAGATCGGCGCGGACTTCTACTACACCGTCCGCACCATCTCGGAGCGGCTGGGCGCCACTCCGCTGCCCATCCAGCTGCCCATCGGCGCCGAGAGCGAGTTCACCGGGGTCATCGACCTGGTGCGGATGCGCGCGCTGACCTGGCGCGGCGAGGTCAAGATCGGTGAGGACTACACGGTCGAGGAGATCCCGGCCGACCTCGCCGAACAGGCCGCCGAGTACCGCGAGAAGCTGGTCGAGGCGGTCGCGGAGACCGACGACGACCTGATGGAGCGCTACCTCGGCGGCGAGGAGCTGTCCGTCGACGAGATCAAGCAGGGTATCCGCAAGATCGTGAACGAGCGGATCGCCTACCCGGTGCTGTGCGGCTCGGCGTTCAAGAACAAGGGTGTCCAGCCGATGCTGGACGCGGTGATCGACTACCTGCCGGCGCCGATCGACCTGCCGCCGGTGGAGGGCCTGCTGCCCGACGGGGAGACCCCGGCCAGCCGCAAGCCCACCAAGGACGAGCCGTTCTCCGCGCTGGCGTTCAAGATCGCCGTGCACCCGTTCTTCGGCAAGCTCACCTACATCCGGGTCTACTCCGGCCGGGTTCCCTCGGGCGCTCAGCTGATCAACTCGACCAAGGACCGCAAGGAGCGCATCGGGAAGATCTTCCAGATGCACGCCAACAAGGAGAACCCGGTCGACGAGGCCCTGGTTGGCCACATCTACGCGGTGATCGGTCTCAAGGAGACCACCACGGGCGACACGCTCTGCGACCCGCAGAACCCGATCGTCCTGGAGTCGATGACCTTCCCGGAGCCGGTCATCTCGGTGGCCATCGAGCCGAAGACCAAGGCCGACCAGGAGAAGCTGTCCACAGCGATCCAGAAGCTCGCCGAGGAGGACCCGACCTTCCGGGTCAACCAGGACGAGGAGACCGGCCAGACCATCATCCAGGGCATGGGTGAGCTGCACCTCGAGGTGCTGGTCAACCGGATGAAGTCGGACTTCAAGGTCGAGGCGAACATCGGTAAGCCGCAGGTGGCCTACCGGGAGACGATCACCAAGACCGTCCCGAAGCACGACTACACGCACAAGAAGCAGACCGGTGGTTCCGGCCAGTTCGCGAAGGTGATCATCGCGCTGGAGCCGCTGCAGACCACCGACGGCGCGCTCTACGAGTTCGAGAGCAAGGTCACCGGTGGCCGGGTGCCGAGGGAGTACATCCCGTCGGTGGACGCCGGCGCCCAGGACGCCATGCAGTACGGCGTGCTGGCCGGGTACCCGCTGGTCGGCATCAAGCTGACCCTGCTGGACGGTGCGTACCACGAGGTCGACTCCTCGGAAATGGCGTTCAAGATCGCCGGGTCGATGGCGCTGAAGGAAGCGGCCAGGCAGGCCAAGCCGGTGCTGCTGGAGCCGATGATGGCCGTCGAGGTCACCACGCCCGAGGACTACATGGGCGACGTGATCGGCGACCTGAACTCCCGCCGCGGCCAGATCCAGGCGATGGAGGAGCGGGCCGGCACCCGGGTGGTGAAGGCCCTGGTCCCGCTGTCCGAGATGTTCGGGTACGTGGGTGACCTGCGGTCCAAGACCCAGGGCCGGGCCAACTACTCGATGGTCTTCGACTCCTACGCCGAGGTTCCGACCAACGTGGCGAAGGAAGTCATCGCGAAGGCCACCGGGGAGTAACGCAAACCCGGATTCAGCCAGGTCAGACCGGGGGAGTAGCGTCCCCGGTCCGATCTGCAAAATGACAGACCTGCCGTCAGCACGGCGGAAAAACGTAAAGATCACAGTCACGGAGGACCCAGCAGTGGCGAAGGCGAAGTTCGAGCGGACCAAGCCGCACGTCAACATCGGCACCATTGGTCACATCGACCACGGCAAGACCACGCTGACGGCGGCCATCACCAAGGTTCTGCACGACAAGTACCCCAACCTCAACGAGGCCAGCGCGTTCGACCAGATCGACAAGGCCCCGGAAGAGCGGCAGCGCGGTATCACGATCTCCATCGCGCACGTCGAGTACCAGACCGAGAAGCGGCACTACGCACACGTGGACTGCCCCGGTCACGCCGACTACATCAAGAACATGATCACCGGTGCGGCGCAGATGGACGGCGCCATCCTGGTGGTCGCGGCCACCGACGGCCCGATGCCGCAGACCCGCGAGCACGTGCTGCTGGCCCGCCAGGTCGGCGTGCCCTACATCGTCGTCGCGCTGAACAAGGCCGACATGGTCGACGACGAGGAGATCATGGAGCTGGTCGAGCTCGAGGTCCGCGAGCTGCTCAGCTCGCAGGAGTTCCCGGGTGACGACCTGCCGATCGTCCGCGTCTCCGCGCTCAAGGCGCTCGAGGGCGACGGCGAGTGGGCGAACAACATCCTCGAGCTGATGGACGCGGTGGACGAGAACGTCCCCGAGCCGGTGCGTGACACCGACAAGCCGTTCCTGATGCCGGTGGAGGACGTGTTCACCATCACCGGTCGCGGCACCGTGGTCACCGGCCGGGTGGAGCGCGGCATCGTCAAGGTGAACGAGGAGGTGGAGATCGTCGGCATCAAGGAGAAGTCGATGAAGACCACCGCCACGGGCATCGAGATGTTCCGCAAGCTGCTCGACGAGGGCCAGGCCGGCGACAACGTGGGCCTGCTGATCCGCGGCATCAAGCGCGAGGAGGTGGAGCGCGGCCAGGTCATCTGCAAGCCGGGCTCGATCACCCCGCACACCGAGTTCGAGGCTCAGGTCTACATCCTGTCCAAGGACGAGGGTGGCCGGCACACGCCGTTCTTCAACAACTACCGGCCGCAGTTCTACTTCCGCACCACCGACGTGACCGGCGTCGTCACCCTGCCGGGTGGCACCGAGATGGTCATGCCGGGCGACAACACCGAGATGAGCGTTCAGCTGATCCAGCCGATCGCCATGGAGGACGGCCTGCGGTTCGCCATCCGTGAGGGTGGCCGTACCGTCGGCGCGGGTCGGGTTACCAAGATCCTGAAGTGATGCAAAGTCTCAGCGGGTGATCAGTTGGTCACCCGCTGAGACGCGCATTACAGAAACAACCTGGGAAAGACCCCCGATTTGGGTTGCCAATAAGCGGTGTGGCATCCTTGACGGGTTGCTTGCGGGAGCCGGTCGGCATCGATTGGTTTGTGCCGATCGGCTTCTGTGCGAGCGGGTCCGCTCCGGCGGGCTAGGACTAGCCAGTCCCCTCCGAGTCAACGAGAACCGGGCACGAGTCTGTGCCCGGGGCGCGACACGCCCGACCGCGTGGACCGGATGGACAAGGCAAAACGCGTGCAGAACAGCGGCAGGAAGAAGAGGACGGCCGACCACATGGCGGGACAAAAGATCCGCATCAGGCTCAAGGCCTACGACCACGAAGCGATCGACGCTTCCGCTCGCAAGATTGTCGAGACGGTTACGCGGACCGGCGCTCGGATCGTGGGACCGGTGCCGCTGCCGACCGAGAAGAACGTTTACTGCGTCATCCGCTCGCCGCACAAGTACAAGGACTCGCGCGAGCACTTCGAGATGCGGACGCACAAGCGGCTGATCGACATTCTCGACCCGACGCCGAAGACGGTCGACGCGCTCATGCGCATCGACCTGCCGGCCTCGGTCGATGTGAACATTCAGTAGGGGCTGGGCGGAAATGACTAGCAAGCAGGAGAACCAGGTGACCGGCATCCTGGGCACCAAGCTCGGGATGACGCAGGTGTTCGACGAGAGCAACCGCGTCGTGCCGGTGACCGTGGTGCGCGCCGGGCCGTGTGTGGTCACCCAGATCCGCACGCCGGAGAACGACGGCTATTCGGCGGTTCAGCTGGCCTTCGGCCAGGTGAAGCCGACGCGGGTGAACAAGCCGGAGACCGGGCACTTCAGCAAGGCCGGGACGACCCCGCGTCGCCACCTGGTGGAGCTGCGCACCTCGGATGCCGGCGAGTACCAGCTGGGCCAGGAGATCACCGCCACCGCGTTCGAGTCGGGCGCGCTGGTCGACGTGGTCGGCACCAGCAAGGGCAAGGGCACCGCCGGCGTGATGAAGCGCCACGGCTTCCACGGCCTGGGTGCCAGCCACGGTGTCCAGCGCAAGCACCGCTCGCCGGGCTCCATCGGCGGCTGTGCCACTCCGGGCCGCGTGTTCAAGGGCCTGAAGATGGCCGGCCGGATGGGCCACGCGCGGGTGACCAGCCAGAGCCTGACCGTGTACCGGGTTGACGCCGACTCCGGGCTGCTGCTCATCAAGGGCGCGGTTCCCGGCCCGAAGGGCGGCCTGGTACTGGTCAAGACCGCCGCGAAGGGTGAGGCCAAGTGACCGCGAAGCTGACCGTTCGCACGCCGAACGGGGAGACCGACGGCGAGGTGGAGCTGCCCGCCGCGATCTTCGACGTGCCGGAGAACAAGCACCTCATGCACCAGGTGGTGGTGGCCCAGCTGGCCGCCGCCCGCCAGGGCACGCACAAGGCCAAGACCCGCGCCGAGGTCAGCGGTGGCGGCGCCAAGCCGTACCGCCAGAAGGGCACCGGCCGGGCCCGCCAGGGTTCCACCCGGGCGCCCCAGTACGCCGGCGGCGGCGTCGTGCACGGCCCGGTGCCGCGCGACTACAGCCAGCGCACGCCCAAGAAGATGAAGCAGGCCGCGCTGCGCGGCGCGCTGTCCGACCGGGCGCGCAACGACCGGGTGCACGTGCTCTCGGAGATCACCGCCGGCCGGCCTTCCACCAAGAAGGCCCGCGCGCTGATCGCCGGCCTGACCGAGCGCCCCCGGGTGCTCGCGGTCGTCCCCCGCGATGACGAGGCCGGCTGGCTGTCGCTGCGCAACCTGCCGAACGTGCACGTGATCGCGCCCGACCAGCTGAACACCTACGACGTGCTGGTGAGTGACGACGTGGTGTTCACCGCCGAGTCGCTGCGCACCTTCCTGGCCGGCCCGGTGCAGACCCGCCGCGCCGCGAAGGCCAGCGCGCGTTCGAGTGAGACGGAGGAGGACCAGTGATCCCCGATCCGCGCGACGTACTGCTCGCGCCGGTGGTCTCGGAGAAGAGCTACGGGTTGCTCGAGGAGCGGCAGTACACCTTCCTGGTCCCGCCGTCCGCCAACAAGACCGAGATCAAGATCGCGGTGGAGAAGGTGTTCAAGGTCAAGGTGGTCAGCGTGAACACGCTGAACCGCCCGGGCAAGCGCAAGCGCACCCGTTCCGGGTTCGGCAAGCGCAAGGACACCAAGCGCGCGATCGTGACCCTCTCCGAGGACAGCCGGCCGATCGAGATCTTCGGATCGGCGAGCTGAGGGGCTGAGGAGTAAGCATGGGCATCCGTAAGTACAAGCCGACCACGCCGGGCCGTCGCGGCTCCAGCGTGGCCGACTTCGCCGAGATCACCCGGTCCACCCCGGAGAAGTCGCTGATCCGCCCGCTGCACGGCACCGGCGGTCGCAACGTGCACGGCCGGATCACCACCCGGCACAAGGGTGGTGGCCACAAGCGCGCCTATCGGCTGATCGACTTCCGCCGGGCCGACAAGGACGGCGTGCCGGCCAAGGTCGCGCACATCGAGTACGACCCGAACCGCACCAGCCGGATCGCGCTGCTGCACTACGTGGACGGCGAGAAGCGCTACATCATCGCGCCGGACAAGCTCAAGCAGGGCGACAAGGTGGAGAGCGGTCCGCGCGCGGACATCAAGGTGGGCAACAACCTGCCGCTGCGCAACATCCCCACCGGCACCGTGGTGCACGCCATCGAGCTGCGTCCGGGCGGCGGGGCCAAGATGGCCCGCTCGGCCGGCGCCCGCGTGCAGCTGGTCGCCAAGGACGGTCCGTACGCCCAGCTGCGGCTGCCTTCGGGTGAGATCCGCAACGTGGACGCGCGCTGCCGGGCCAGCATCGGCGAGGTGGGCAACTCCGAGCACTCCAACATCAACTGGGGTAAGGCCGGCCGGATGCGCTGGAAGGGCAAGCGCCCGACCGTGCGCGGTGTGGCGATGAACCCGGTTGACCACCCGCACGGTGGTGGTGAGGGCAAGACCTCCGGTGGTCGCCACCCGGTGAACCCGGCCGGTAAGCCCGAGGGCCGTACCCGCCGGACCAAGCCAAGTGACAAGTTGATCGTCCGCCGCCGGCGCACCGGCAAGAAGCGTTAACGAGCAGGGGAGGTAGAACAAGATGCCACGCAGCCTGAAGAAGGGCCCATTCGTGGACGACCACCTGCTCAAGAAGGTGGACGTGCTCAACGAGTCGGGCAAGAAGACCGTGATCAAGACCTGGTCGCGCCGCTCCACGATCATCCCGGACATGATCGGCCACACCATCGCGGTGCACGACGGGCGCAAGCACGTGCCGGTCTTCGTTTCGGAGTCGATGGTCGGGCACAAGCTCGGCGAGTTCGCCCCGACCCGCACTTTCCGGGGTCACATCAAGGACGACCGGCGCTCCCGCCGCCGCTGAACCACGCGCACAAGGAAGCTGAGGAAGAGATGGCTGCACCCAGCCAGGACACGACCGGCACGGAGTCGGAGCGCGCCGTCGCGCGGGCCCGGCACGTCCGGATGAGTGCCCGGAAGGTTCGCCGCGTCATCGACCTGGTGCGTGGTCAGCGCGCGGTGGACGCGCTCACGGTGCTCAAGTTCGACCAGCACGCGGCCAGCGAGCCGGTGTACAAGGTGGTGGCCAGCGCCATCGCCAACGCCGAGCACAACCTGGAGCTGGACCGGGAGACGCTGTTCATCGCCACCGCGTACGTGGACGAGGGCAAGACGCTGCCCCGGATCCGCCCCCGCGCGCAGGGCCGGGCTTACCGCATCCGGAAGCGCACCAGCCACATCACGGTCGAGCTCGAGTCGCGGCCCGAGACGCAGCAAGCCCGCGCCGGCCGCTCCGCGAAGGGAAGGACCCGCTGATGGGTCAGAAGATCAATCCGCACGGCTTTCGGCTGGGCATCACCACGGACTGGAAGTCCCGGTGGTACGCCGACAAGCAGTACGCGGAGTACGTGAAGGAAGACGTCGCCATCCGGCGCATGTTGTCCAAGGGCATGGAGCGGGCCGGCATCTCCAAGGTGGAGATCGAGCGCACCCGTGACCGGGTCCGGGTGGACATCCACACCGCCCGGCCGGGCATCGTGATCGGCCGCCGCGGCGCGGAGGCCGACCGCATCCGGGGCAAGCTGGAGAAGCTCTCCGGCAAGCAGGTGCAGCTGAACATCCTCGAGGTCAAGGGCTCCGAGGCCGACGCCCAGCTGGTTGCGCAGGGCGTTGCCGAGCAGCTCTCGAACCGGGTGGCGTTCCGCCGCGCGATGCGCAAGGCGATCCAGACCGCCATGCGTTCGCCGCAGGTCAAGGGCATCCGGGTGCAGTGCTCCGGGCGCCTGGGCGGCGCCGAGATGTCCCGCTCGGAGTTCTACCGCGAGGGCCGTGTGCCGCTGCACACGCTGCGCGCCGACATCGACTACGGCCTGTTCGAGGCCCGCACCACGTTCGGCCGGATCGGCGTGAAGGTGTGGATCTACAAGGGTGACGTCGTCGGTGGCCGTCGCGAGCACGCCGCCGCGCAGGCCGCCGAGCCGAGCCGTGGCCCGCGCCGCGACCGGCCCACCCGCCGCCGCTCCGGTGCCTCCGGCACCACGGCGACCAGCACCGACGCCGGCCGCGCGGCGGCCAGCTCGTCCGGTGAGAAGGCCCAGCCGACCGTCACCGCGACCGCCGAGTCGGGCACCGCGCCCGCCGAGCCGAGCAGCAGTGGGGAGGGCTGAGTCATGTTGATGCCTCGCAAGGTCAAGCACCGCAAGCAGCACCACCCCAAGCGGAGTGGCGCGGCCAAGGGCGGCACCAGGGTCACCTTCGGTGACTTCGGCATCCAGGCCCTCGAACCGGCCTACGTGACCAACCGGCAGATCGAGTCCGCCCGTATCGCCATCACCCGGCACATCCGCCGTGGTGGCAAGGTGTGGATCAACATCTTCCCGGACCGTCCGTTGACCAAGAAGCCGGCGGAAACCCGGATGGGTTCCGGCAAGGGCAGCCCCGAGTGGTGGGTCGCCAACGTGAAGCCGGGTCGCGTGATGTTCGAGATGAGCTACCCGAACGAGCAGACCGCTCGGGAGGCGCTCCGTCGCGCGATCCACAAGCTGCCGATGCGCTGCCGCATCGTGACGCGTGAGGGTGGTGAGTTCTGATGGCTACTACCGGAGCAACTTCGGCGTCAGAGCTGCGCGAGCTCACCGATGAGGAGCTGGTCCTGCGCCTGCGGGAGTCCAAGGAGGAGCTGTTCAACCTCCGCTTCCAGATGGCCACCGGGCAGCTGGACAACAACCGGCGGCTGCGTACCGTCCGGCACGACATCGCGCGGGTCTACACCGTGATGCGCGAGCGTGAGCTGGGCTTGTCGGCCGCTCCGATCGACGATGAGGGAGCGGCGTGATGGCCGAGAAGGGGCCGGTCAAGACCCCCAGGACGGAGACGACCCGGGGCTACCGCAAGGTCCGTGAGGGCCTGGTGGTCTCGGACAAGATGGACAAGACGATCGTCGTGTCGGTGGAGGACCGGGTCAAGCACCCGCTCTACGGCAAGGTCATCCGCCGGACCAACAAGGTCAAGGCGCACGACGAGCAGAACACCGCCGGCGTGGGCGACCGCGTCCGGCTGATGGAGACCCGTCCGCTGTCGGCCACCAAGCGGTGGCGGCTGGTGGAGATTCTCGAGAAGGCGAAGTAGCGATGATCCAGCAGGAATCGCGGCTGCGGGTCGCGGACAACACCGGTGCCAAGGAGATCCTGTGCATCCGGGTGCTGGGCGGGTCGGCGCGCCGTTATGCGCGGATCGGCGACATCATCGTCGCCACCGTCAAGGACGCCATCCCGGGCGCCGGGGTCAAGCGGGGCGATGTGGTGAAGGCCGTGGTCGTGCGCACCGTCAAGGAGAAGCGCCGCCCGGACGGTTCCTACATCCGGTTCGACGAGAACGCCGCCGTGCTGATCAAGCCGGACGGTGAGCCCCGAGGCACCCGGATCTTCGGCCCGGTGGGCCGCGAGCTGCGCGACAAGAGGTTCATGCGGATCATCTCGCTCGCGCCGGAGGTGCTCTAAATCATGAAGATCAAGAAGGGCGACACCGTTGTGGTGATCGCCGGCAAGGACAAGGGCGCCAGGGGCAAGGTCATCCAGTCCTACCCGGCCAAGCAGCGCGTGCTCGTCGAGGGCGTCAACCGGATCAAGAAGCACACCCGGGTGACCACCACGCAGCGCGGTGCGCAGTCCGGCGGCATCGTCACCCAGGAGGCGTCGATCCACGTCTCCAACGTGATGCTGGTCGACCCGGAGGGCAACCCGACCCGGGTTGGCCGGCGTGTGGTCAAGGACGACGAGACCGGCAAGGTCAGCCGCGTCCGGATCTCCAAGCGCACCGGGAAGGAGATCTGATGTCCACCGCTGTCGAAGCGCGCGAGCTACCCCGGCTGAAGGCCCGTTACCGCGAGGAAATCGCCGGGAAGCTGAAGGACAAGTTCGAGTACGCCAACGTGATGCAGGTACCCGGCCTGGTCAAGGTCGTGGTGAACATGGGCGTCGGGGACGCCGCCCGTGACTCCAAGCTGATCGACGGCGCGGTGCGGGACCTGGCCACCATCACCGGGCAGCGGCCCGAGGTGCGCCGGGCGACCAAGTCGATCGCGCAGTTCAAGTTGCGCGAAGGCATGCCGATCGGTGCGCGGGCCACCCTGCGTGGGGACCGGATGTGGGAGTTCCTGGACCGGCTGCTGACCATCGCGCTGCCCCGGATCCGGGACTTCCGGGGGTTGTCGCCGACGCAGTTCGACGGCAACGGCAACTACACCTTCGGCCTGTCCGAGCAGTCCATGTTCCACGAGATCGACCCGGACTCGATCGACCGTCCGCGCGGCATGGACATCACGCTTGTGACGACCGCCAACACCAATGAGGAAGGTCGGGAGCTGCTGCGGCTCCTGGGCTTCCCGTTCAAGGAGAGCTGATCAGCTGATGGCCAAGAAGGGGCTGGTCAACAAGGCCGCGCAGACGCCCAAGTTCGGGGTGCGCGGCTACACCCGGTGCCAGCGGTGCGGGCGTGCTCGCGCCGTGCTGCGCAAGTTCGGGCTGTGCCGCATCTGCGTGCGCGAAATGGCGCACCGCGGCGAGCTGCCCGGAGTGTCCAAGTCTTCCTGGTGATCTCGTAATCACCGGAGAACCGAACACCGGAGGCCTCCAGCAAGGGGGAACCGCGGTGAGAAAGGTGACGGGGTCACCATGACGATGACCGACCCGATCGCAGACATGCTCACGCGTCTGCGCAACGCCAACTCGGCGTACCACGACCGCGTGGTCATGCCGCACTCGAAGCTGAAGGTGGCGATCGCGGAGATCCTCCAGAAGGAGGGCTACATCGCCGGCTTCGACACCGAGCAGGCCGAGGTGGGCCGCTCCCTGGTTGTCGACCTGAAGTACGGCCGCAACCGGGAGCGCAGCATCGCCGGCCTCCGGCGGGTCTCCAAGCCCGGCCTGCGGGTGTACGCGAAGTCCACAAACCTGCCGAAGGTGCTCGGCGGCCTCGGGGTGGCGATCATCTCCACCTCGTCCGGCCTGATGACCGACCGGCAGGCGAGCATGCGTGGGGTAGGCGGGGAAGTCCTCGCCTTCGTCTGGTAGGGGGTCCGCGACCATGTCACGTATCGGAAAGCTCCCGGTCCAGGTGCCCAACGGCGTCGACGTCAAGATCGACGGCCGCACGGTGACCGTGAAGGGCCCGAAGGGCAGCCTCGAGCACACCGTGATCGAGCCGATCGCCATCGAGCGCGGCGACGACGGCACGATCCAGCTCACCCGGCCGGACGACGAGCGGCGCAGCAAGGCCATGCACGGCCTGTCCCGCTCCCTGGTGAACAACCTCGTGGTCGGCGTCACCGCCGGCTACGAGAAGAAGATGGAGATCCACGGGGTCGGTTACCGGGTCGCGCTCAAGGGCTCCACCCTGGAGTTCGCGCTCGGCTACAGCCACCCGATCTCGGTGACCGCGCCGAACGGCATCACCTTCGTCGTCGAGAACCCCACCCGGTTCTCGGTGCAGGGCATCGACAAGCAACTGGTCGGTGAGGTCGCCGCGAACCTCCGCAAGCTGCGCAAGCCGGACCCCTACAAGGGCAAGGGCGTGCGCTACGCCGGCGAGAACATCCGGCGCAAGGTCGGAAAGACGGGTAAGTGATGGCTACGAAGACTGTCGGTTTGCGGGTCTCCGCGCAGCGGCGTCTGGCGCGGGCGCGCCGGCATGCCCGGCTGCGCAAGAAGATCAATGGCACTCCGGAGCGGCCCCGCCTCGTGGTCAACCGCAGCGCGCGGCACATGAACGCGCAGCTGATCGACGACGTGGCCGGCCACACCGTGGCTTCGGCCTCCACCATGGAGGCGGACGTGCGGGCGCTGGACGGCGACAAGAAGGCTCGCGCGGCCAAGGTCGGCGAGCTGCTCGCGGACCGGGCCAAGTCGGCCGGCGTCACCGCGGCCGTGTTCGACCGGGGCGGCTACAACTACCACGGCCGGATCGCCGCGCTCGCCGATGCGGCGCGCGAGGGCGGGCTGGAGTTCTGATGAGTGTTCACATGGAAGGGAACGTCTGATGCCGGGACGCACGCGGCGTGACGGCGGCCAGGGCGGTCCGGGTGGCGGCAGCGGCGATGGCCGCTCCGACTCCCGGGACCGTCGGGACCGTCGGGACGGAGGCCGTGGCGGGGCGGCCCAGGAGAAGACCCCGTACATCGAGCGGCTGGTCACCATCAACCGGGTGGCCAAGGTCGTCAAGGGTGGTCGTCGGTTCAGCTTCACCGCGCTGATGATCGTGGGCGACGGCGACGGCATGGTCGGCGTCGGCTACGGCAAGGCCAAGGAAGTTCCGGCCGCCATCGCCAAGGGCGTGGAAGAGGCCAAGAAGAACTTCTTCAAGATCCCGCGCATCGGCGGCACGATCGTGCACCGGGTGCAGGGTGAAGCGGCCGCCGGTGTGGTCCTGCTGATGCCGGCCAGCCCCGGTACCGGGGTCATCGCCGGTGGTCCGGTGCGCGCCGTGCTGGAGTGCGCGGGCATCCACGACGTGCTCTCCAAGTCCCTCGGCAGCGACAACGCGATCAACGTGGTGCACGCCACGGTGGCCGCGCTGAAGAGCATCCAGCGTCCCGAGGAGGTGGCCGCCCGGCGTGGCCTGCCGCTGGAGGACGTCGCTCCGGCGGCGATGCTGCGCGCTCGCGCGGCCGCCGCGGCTGGGAAGGGTGCGTGATGGCTTCGCTCAAGGTCACGCAGACGCGCAGTACCATCGGCTGCAAGCAGAACCAGCGCGCCACCCTGCGCACCCTCGGGCTGCGCAAGATCCGCCAGTCGGTGGTACGGGATGACACCCCGGCGGTGCGCGGGATGATCAACACCGTCCGCCACCTGGTCACGGTGGAGGAGGTTGACGCGAAATGACGATCAAGATTCATCACCTGCGCCCGGCGCCCGGCGAGAAGACCGCCAAGACGCGGGTCGGCCGTGGTGAAGGTGGCAAGGGCGGCAAGACCGCCGGCCGCGGTACCAAGGGCACCAAGGCGCGGAAGACCGTGCCGGCCGGCTTCGAGGGTGGGCAGATGCCCATCCACATGCGGCTGCCCAAGTTGAAGGGTTTCCGCAACCGGTTCCGCGTCGAGTACCAGGTGGTCAACGTCGGCGACCTGGCCCGGCTGTTCCCCAAGGGCGGCCAGGTCGGCCCGGACGAGCTGGTCGAGGCCGGCGCGGTGCGGAAGAACGAACTGGTCAAGGTCCTCGGAGACGGTGACCTGGGCGGCGTGAAGCTGGAAGTGAGCGCGCACAAGTTCTCCGGCAGCGCTCGGGAGAAGATCGCCGCCGCCGGCGGCACCGCCAGCGACCTTTAGCCGACACCGGCCCAGACGGCCCCTCGGGGCGCGTCTGGGCCGGCTGTTAGCATCGACGGTCGTCGGCGTCCTGGCTGGTAGCGGCCGGATGTGAGTATTCAGCACGGCGTCGCGTGCACATTCCACGGCGACGCCCCAGCACGGGAGGATCGCACACGGTGCTAGGCGCGTTCCGGTCGGCATTTGCGACGCCGGACCTCCGAAAGAAGATCCTCTTCACTCTCGGGATCGTGGCTGTCTACCGGCTGGGCGCCACGCTGCCCTCGCCGGGTGTCTCCTACCCCAACGTGCAGGCATGCATCGCGGAGGTGGAGCAGGGTGAGAACCAGAGTGTCTACGCCCTGATCAACCTGTTCAGCGGTGGTGCGCTGCTGCAGCTGTCGATCTTCGCGCTGGGCATCATGCCCTACATCACCGCGAGCATCATCGTCCAGCTGCTCACCGTGGTGATCCCGCGGTTCGACCAGCTGAAGAAGGAAGGCCAGTCCGGCCAGACCAAGCTGACGCAGTACACCCGGTACCTGACCATCGGCCTGGCCATCCTGCAGTCAACCGGGATCGTCGCGCTGGCCGACCGGGGCGGCATGTTCGGCAACTGCGACAAGCCGATCATCCCGGACTCCACCGTCTACACCCTGGCCGTCATCGTCATCGTGATGACCGCCGGCACGGCGGTGATCATGTGGCTGGGTGAGCTGATCACCGAGCGCGGCATCGGCAACGGCATGTCGCTGCTGATCTTCACCTCGATCGCGGCCCGCATCCCCACCGAGGGTGGCGCCATCCTGACCAACCAGGGCGTCATGGTCTTCGTCGGGATCTGCGTGTTCGGCCTGGCGATCATCGCCAGCGTGGTGTTCGTCGAGCAGGGCCAGCGGCGCATCCCGGTGCAGTACGCCAAGCGCATGGTCGGCCGCCGGATGTACGGCGGCACCTCCACCTACCTACCGCTGAAGGTGAACCAGGCGGGTGTCATCCCGGTCATCTTCGGCTCCTCGTTGCTCTACCTCCCCGACCTGATCTCGCGCCTCTCCGGCAATGCGGACAGCGCCTTCAACCGGTTCGTCCAGACGTACGTGTCGGACGGCGCCAGCTGGGTGCACATCGCGCTGTACTTCCTGCTCATCGTCTTCTTCACCTACTTCTACGTGGGCATCACCTTCAACCCGGAGGAGCGGGCGGAGGAGATGAAGAAGTACGGCGGGTTCATCCCGGGCATCCGTCCCGGCCGGCCCACCGCCGAGTACCTGCAGTTCGTGCTCAGCCGGATCACCCTCCCCGGGTCGCTGTACCTGGGCGTGATCGCGGTGCTGCCGAACTTCTTCCTCGGCATCACCTCCGCGGGCAACAACCAGAACTTCCCGTTCGGTGGAACCGCTGTGCTGATCATGGTGGGTGTGGGGCTTGACACTGTGAAGCAGATCGAATCTCAGCTCATGCAGCGGAACTACGAGGGCTTCCTCCGTTAATCTGGAGTTTTTCGAGGCTGCTATCACGAGAAGGAAGGTCGGTGTCGCGTGCGACTGGTATTGGTCGGCCCGCCGGGCGCGGGTAAGGGGACGCAGGCCGTTCGGCTCGCGGAGCGTCTCGACGTCCCGCACATCTCCACCGGGGACCTGTTCCGAGCCAACCTCGGTCAGCGCACCGAACTCGGCCTGGCCGCGCAGCGGTACATGGACGCGGGCGAGCTGGTGCCGGACGAGGTGACCGTGGGCATGGTGCGGGACCGGCTGGCCGATGAGGACGCCGCCAAGGGCTTCATCCTGGACGGCTTCCCGCGCACGCTCACCCAGGCGGACGGGCTGACCTCGCTGCTCACCGAGACCAGCGACGAGCTGGACGCGGTGGTCGCGCTGGACGTGCCGGAGGAGACGCTGATCGCCCGGTTGCTGGGGCGCGGCCGCGATGACGACACCGAGGACGTGATCCGCCGCCGCCAGGAGGTCTACCGCGAGGAGACCGCCCCGCTGCTGGAGTACTACGCGGACCGGCTGGTCACGGTGGACGCGGTCGGCGAGGTCGCGGAGATCACCGACCGGATCGTGGAAGCTTTGGGGAAGGCCTGACAACGGATGTGCGGGCGGTTGGCCGGCCTCCGGGACCGGTTCGGGCCGGGGGGACGGCCCCTGGAGCGCAAGACACGTGACGAGCTGGACGCCATGCGCGAGGCCGGGCTGCTGGTGGCCCGGGCGCTGGCCTCGGTGATGGAACACGCCAAGGCCGGGGTCAGCACCCTGGAGCTGGACGCCGTGGCCGAGCAGACCATCCGGGACGGCGGCGGAGTGCCCTCGTTCCTCGGCTACCACGGCTTCCCGGGCAGCATCTGCGCCTCGGCGAACGACCAGATCGTGCACGGAATCCCCTCCGCCGAGCAGGTGTTGGCGGACGGTGACCTGCTGTCGGTGGACTGCGGGGCGATCGTGGCCGGGTGGCACGGCGACTCGGCGGTGACCTTCGGCGTCGGCGAGGTGTCGGCGGCCGACCTGGCGCTGTCCGCCGCCTGCCGGGAGGCGCTGGAGGCCGGCATCGCGGCCGCGCTGCCCGGTGGCCGGCTCACCGACATCTCGCACGCGGTGGAGACCGCTTCGCTGGCGGCGGCCAGCCGGGACGGCGTGGACTACGGCATCATCGCCGAGTACGGCGGGCACGGCATCGGCACCAGCATGCACATGGACCCGTTCCTGCCCAACCTGGGTGCGCCCGGTCAGGGCCGCCGGCTGGTGGCGGGCGGGGTGCTGGCCATCGAGCCGATGCTCACCGCCGGCACCGCCGAGACCCGCACGCTGGAAGACGAGTGGACCGTGGTCACCGTGGACGGCTCCCGGGCCGCTCACTGGGAGCACACCGTGGCGATCACCGACGACGGCCCCTGGGTGCTCACCGCCCCCGCCTGATCCAGTCACTTCAGCACGCTGATTCAGTGAGTTCAGCACGCTGGTTCAGTGGGTCCAGCACGCTGGTTCAGTGGGTTCAGCACGCTGGTGGCGGATGTGACCGGCGAGCTCAGCCGCTCGCATCCCCAGCCGTCCGGCGCATGTGTACCACCTCTTCCTGCTCGAACGACTGAATCACCGTGCTCAGGTGACTGAATCAGGAGTTGCGTATACTGTCTACAGAATGCTTACCAAGTCTTTAGCTGTTAGCCTCGCCACGCCGAAACGCGCTTGCACTGGACGCATGCCGGGGCATGGTCAATGCTTCGCGCTGTGACTGCTACAGGTGAAGCGGCGGCCGCGCGCCGCACGCGGATAGGTGTGCCCCGCGAGTCGGGTGCGGGCGAGCGACGGGTGGCTCTGGTGCCCAAGGTCGTCGAGCGCCTGACCGGCAAGGGCCTGGAAGTCGTCGTCGAGACCGAGGCCGGGCTGGCCGCGCTGCTCCCGGATCAGCAGTACACCGACGCCGGCGCCACCATCGGCGACCCGTGGGCCGCCGACGTGGTGGTGAAGGTCGCGCCGCCCAGTGACGAGGAGATCGCCAGGCTGGGCCGGGGCACCACGCTGGTCGGCTTCCTGGCCCCGTTGGCCCACCCCGAGGTGATCCAGAAGCTGGACGAGGCCGGCGTGCGGGCGTTCGCCATGGAGTCGATCCCCCGGATCTCCCGGGCGCAGTCGATGGACGCGCTGTCCTCCCAGGCCAACGTGTCCGGTTACAAGGCGGTGCTGGTGGCGGCCACCGAGTCGACCCGGTTCTTCCCCATGCTGACCACCGCCGCCGGCACGGTGAAGCCGGCCACCGCGCTGGTGCTGGGCGTGGGCGTCGCCGGCCTGCAGGCGCTGGCCACGGCGAAGCGGCTGGGCGCGCGGACCACCGGTTACGACGTGCGGCCCGACGTGGCCGACCAGGTGCGTTCACTGGGAGCGCAGTGGCTGGAGCTGGGTATCGAGGCCGCCGGCGAGGGTGGCTACGCCCGCGAGCTGACCGAGGACGAGCGGGCCGAGCAGCAGAAGCGGCTGACCGACGCGATCACCGGGTTCGACGTGGTGATCACCACCGCGCTGGTGCCCGGGCGCCCGGCGCCGAAGCTGGTGACCGCCGAGGCGGTGCGCGGCATGAAGCCGGGCAGCGTGGTGGTGGACCTGGCCGGCGAGACCGGCGGCAACTGCGAGCTGACCGAGCCGGGCCAGACCGTGGTCCGCCACGACGTCACCATCGCCTCCCCGCTGAACCTGCCGGCCGGCATGCCGGAGCACGCCAGCGAGCTCTACTCGCGCAACGTGTCGGCGCTGCTGGAACTGATGATCGACGACGAGGGTCGCCTGGCGCCGGACTTCTCCGACGAGGTGCTCGACAAGTCGTGCGTCGCGGGCAAGGAGGCGAAGTAATGGAATCGACCCTGTTGGCGAACCTGGCGATCCTGGTGCTGGCCGGCTTCGTCGGCTTCGCGGTGATCTCCAAGGTGCCGAACACGCTGCACACCCCGCTGATGTCGGGCACCAACGCCATCCACGGCATCGTGCTGCTCGGCGGCATCGTGGTGCTCGGCCTGGACGGTGCGCACCTGGACGTGTTCAGCAAGGTCCTGCTGGTCATCGCCATCGCCTTCGGCACGATCAACGTGGTCGGCGGCTTCCTGGTGACCGACCGGATGCTGGGCATGTTCAAGGGCGGCCCGAAGCGCGGCGAGGCGAAGGTTGAGGAGAAGGCGTGAACACCCTGGTCACCTCGCTGTACATCGTGGCGTTCGCGCTGTTCATCTACGGCCTGATGGGCCTGACCGGCCCGAAGACCGCGGTGCGCGGCAACTGGATCGCCGCCGTCGGCATGGGCATCGCGCTCATCGCCACGCTGCTCCTGCCCGGGATGTCCACCTGGGTGCTGATCCTCATCGGGATCGTGATCGGCACGCTGCTCGGCGTGCCGTCGGCGCGCCAGGTGAAGATGACCGCGATGCCGCAGATGGTGGCGTTGTTCAACGGTGTGGGCGGCGGTGCGGTGGCGCTGATCGCCTGGGTGGAGTTCCGGGACGCGCCCGGCTACGTCGGGCACCCGACCTACTTCGTGGTCGCCTCCCTGTTCTCCGCGGTCGTCGGGTCGATCTCCTTCTGGGGCTCGCTGATCGCCTACGGCAAGCTGCAGGAGATCCTGCCCGGCCGGCCGATCGGGCTCGGCAGGGCGCAGATCGGGCTGAACGCGCTGTTGCTGGTCGCCGCGATCGTGCTGGCCGTGGTGATCGGCACCGGCGGCACCTCCGAGCTGCTCATCGTCGGTGTGCTGCTGATCGCGGCGGTGCTCGGCGTGATGGTGGTGCTGCCCATCGGCGGCGCGGACATGCCGGTGGTGATCTCGCTGCTGAACGCGTTCACCGGCCTGGCGGCGGCGGCCACCGGTCTGGCGCTGTCCAACACCGCGATGATCGTCGCGGGCATGATCGTGGGCGCGTCCGGTTCCATCCTGACCGACCAGATGGCCAAGGCGATGAACCGGTCCATCCCGTCGATCGTGGCCGGTGGCTTCGGCGGCAGCGGAACGGCGGTGGGCGGCGCGGACGGCGTGGACCGCACGGTCAAGTCCACCAGCGCCGCCGACGCGGCGATCCAGATGGCCTACGCCGAGCAGGTCGTCGTGGTGCCCGGCTACGGCATGGCGGTGGCGCAGGCGCAACACGCGGTGAAGGACATGGCCAAGCTGCTCGAGGCCAAGGGCGTCACCGTCAAGTACGCCATCCACCCGGTGGCCGGCCGGATGCCCGGGCACATGAACGTGCTGCTGGCCGAGGCGGACGTGCCGTACGAGTCGCTCAAGGAGATGGACGACATCAACGGCGAGTTCGCCCGCACGGACGTCGCCCTGGTGATCGGCGCGAACGACGTGACCAACCCGGCCGCGCGCAACGACTCGTCGAGCCCGATCTATGGCATGCCAATCTTGAATGTGGACGAGGCGCACAACGTGATCGTGCTGAAGCGCTCGATGAACTCCGGGTTCGCCGGCATCGACAACCCGCTGTTCTACTCCGACCGCACGTCCATGCTCTTCGGCGACGCGAAGAAGTCCGTCAGCGAGGTCACCGAGGAGCTAAAGGCCCTCTAACCCCCTCGACCTGATTCAGTCACTTCAGCAGGGTGGTTCAGTCACTTCTGGCGCCAGAAGTCACTGAACCACCCGCCAGAAGTCACTGAATCGCGATTTTGGGTGGTGGCGGGGCATTGGAAACGGTGTTATGGTAACGGTGTTTCCAATGCGGAGGTGGGAGTCATGAGCGCTCAGGCGTTGCGGGCGGCTGACGTGGACCGGGCGCGGGTGGCGGACCGGCTGCGGCAGGCGCACGACGAGGGGCGGATCAGCCTGGCCGAGTTCGACGAGCGGGTGGCGGCGGCCTATGCGGCCGTCACCTACGACGAGCTCGGGCCGCTGACCGCCGACCTGCCGGCCAGGGAGGTCGGCGTGCGGCGGTCCGGGTGCGGGTCGTCGCGCGGGCGGGCGGTGGCGTTCCGGATCGAGTCGGCGGCCTGGCTGTTCGCCAGCCTGGTGAACCTGATGATCTGGGCGCTGGTGTCGGTCGGCGCCGGTGCGGCGGTGTATCCGTGGTGGATCTGGGTGGCCGGGCCGTGGGGTATGGTCCTGCTGTTGCGCCGGATCGCGCCGCGCCGCTACGCAGGTCGCTGAACTCGCGCACTACCCGGTTTGGGATGGGTGCGCAAGGGCACGTACACTGTTGGTACGGCGCGTTCTTGTGCGCTGGTTCCGTCGTGCCTCCCCGCACTCTCGGTCCCGGTGTAGGCGCGTGCCCACCATAAGACGAGTTCGTTACGAAACGCGGAGGACATGGCCAAGAAGGACGGGGCACTCGAGGTCGAGGGCCGCGTGGTCGAACCACTGCCGAACGCGATGTTTCGCGTGGAGCTGGAGAACGGTCACCGGGTGCTCGCGCACATCAGCGGCAAGATGCGGCAGCACTACATCCGCATCCTGCCGGAGGACCGAGTCGTGGTCGAGCTGTCCCCGTACGACCTGAGCCGCGGCCGTATCGTCTACCGCTACAAGTGACGACGAGTACAAGAAAGCGACGGACGTGAAGGTCCAGCCGAGCGTCAAGAAGATCTGCGACAAGTGCAAGGTGATCCGCCGTCACGGGCGGGTCATGGTGATCTGCGAGAACCTGCGCCACAAGCAGCGCCAGGGCTGATCACCCGCACCCAGCAGTCGACATAGAGGTCCTTCCCGCACCTGCCCGCTCATGAGGAGCGGGTTCGCCCCCGGAATCCAGGCCGGGGCCCGGTCACCGAGGTGAACCGGGGCGGTCGGGAAGCACACCTGGACGAAACAGACGAGGAGAACACCGCCGCATGGCACGGCTATCCGGCGTCGACCTCCCCCGCGAGAAGCGGTTGGAGATCGCGCTGACCTACATCTACGGCATCGGCCGTAGCCGCTCCAAGGACATTCTCACGTCGACCGGCGTGAACGGCGACCAGCGCGCCCGCGACCTTTCCGACGAGGACCTGGCCAAGCTCCGGGACTTCATCGAGAACAGCTACCAGGTCGAGGGTGACCTTCGCCGGGAGGTCCAGGCGGACATCCGCCGGAAGATCGAGATCGGCTGCTACCAGGGCATCCGGCACCGTCGTGGCCTGCCCGTGCACGGCCAGCGGACCAAGACCAACGCCCGTAGCCGCAAGGGTCCGAAGAAGACCGTGGCCGGCAAGAAGAAGGCAGGTAAGAAGTAATGCCGCCGAAGGGTAGGGCCGGTGCCGGGCCGAAGAAGGTCCGCCGCAAGGAGAAGAAGAACGTTGCGCACGGCCACGCGCACATCAAGAGCACCTTCAACAACACCATCGTGTCCATCACCGACCCGCAGGGCGCGGTGATCGCCTGGGCCTCGGCCGGGCACGTGGGGTTCAAGGGCTCCCGCAAGTCGACCCCCTTCGCCGCGCAGATGGCCGCCGAGAACGCGGCCCGCAAGGCGCAGGAGCACGGCATGCGCAAGGTGGACGTGTTCGTCAAGGGTCCCGGTTCCGGCCGGGAGACCGCGATCCGTTCGCTGCAGGCCGCCGGCCTCGAGGTCGGCACGATTTCCGACGTCACCCCGCAGCCGCACAACGGCTGCCGTCCGCCCAAGCGGCGCCGGGTCTAGGGGAGGAGAAGCAGAGATGGCTCGCTACACCGGCCCCATGACCCGCAAGTCCCGCCGGCTGAAGGTCGACCTCGTCGGCGGTGACCAGGCGTTCGAGCGTCGCCCCTACCCGCCCGGCCAGCACGGCCGGATCCGGGTGAAGGAGACCGAGTACCTGCTGCAGTCGCAGGAGAAGCAGAAGGCCCGCTTCGCGTACGGCGTGCTGGAGAAGCAGTTCCGCCGCTACTACGAGGAGGCCAGCCGCCGGGAGGGCAAGACCGGCGACAACCTGCTGCAGATCCTGGAGTCCCGGCTGGACAACGTGGTGTACCGCGCCGGCCTGGCGCGCACCCGCCGGATGGCCCGCCAGCTGGTCAACCACGGGCACTTCGTGGTCAACGGCCACGCGGTGGACATTCCCAGCTTCCGGGTGTCCCAGTACGACATCATCGACGTGCGGCCGAAGTCGCTGAAGATGGACCCGTTCATCATCGCCAAGGAGACCCAAGGCGACCGCCCGGTCCCGGCGTGGATGCAGGTCGTGCCCGAGAAGCTGCGGATCCTGATCCACCAGCTGCCCGAGCGCGCGCAGATCGACACGCAGGTCACCGAACAACTAATCGTCGAGCTTTACTCCAAGTGATCGAAGCCAGGAGGCGCGCTGGCGGCGTTCTCCCTCGCTTGCGTGCTCCAGCACGCGGCGCTCGGTGCGGCCTTGCCAGCCCGCCACCTGGCTCCGATCAGAGCAATACCCCTGAGGGGCGGTAGGGAGCCTCGCAGGTCGCCGGCCCTGGGCCGGCACTCGCGGCGTCAAATAGCGGTCGCCGTGGAACGAAGGAGAAAACGAAGTGCTGATCTCTCAGCGTCCCAGTTTGACTGAGGACACGGTTGGCGAGACCCGGTCACGGTTCGTGATCGAGCCGCTGGAGCCGGGTTTCGGTTACACGCTCGGCAACTCGCTGCGCCGGACCCTGCTGTCCTCCATCCCGGGGGCGGCGGTCACCAGCATCCGCATCGACGGCGTGCTGCACGAGTTCACCACGGTCCCCGGGGTGAAGGAAGACGTCACCGACATCATCCTGAACCTGAAGGAGCTGGTGATCAGCTCCGAGGAGGACGAGCCGGTCACCATGTACCTGCGCAAGCAGGGGCCGGGCACGGTCACCGCCGGTGACATCGTGCCGCCGGCCGGGGTCACCGTGCACAACCCGGACCTGCACATCGCCACCCTGAACGACAAGGGCAAGCTCGAGGTCGAGCTGGTCGTCGAGCGGGGCCGTGGCTACGTGCCGGCGGTGCAGAACAAGGTCTCCGGCGCGGAGATCGGCCGGATCCCGGTCGACTCGATCTACTCGCCGGTCCTCAAGGTGACCTACAAGGTCGAGGCGACCCGCGTCGAGCAGCGCACCGACTTCGACAAGCTGGTGCTGGACGTCGAGACCAAGCCGTCCATGACCCCGCGCGACGCGCTGGCCTCGGCCGGCAAGACGCTGGTCGAGCTGTTCGGCCTGGCCCGCGAGCTGAACGTGGACGCCGAGGGCATCGAGATCGGCCCGTCCCCGCAGGAGGCGGACACCATCGCGGCCTTCGCGATGCCGATCGAGGAGCTGGACCTGACCGTCCGGTCCTACAACTGCCTCAAGCGCGAGGGCATCCACACCGTGGGCGAGCTGGTCGGGCGCAGCGAGGCCGACCTGCTGGATATAAGGAATTTCGGGGCCAAGTCGATCGACGAGGTCAAGATGAAGCTGGTCGGACTGGGCCTCGCGCTGAAGGACAGCCCCCCTGGGTTCGACGCCTCCCT
Organism: Actinospineispora eucalypti; assembly: GCA_014208095.1. Classification (GTDB taxonomy): domain Bacteria; phylum Actinomycetota; class Actinomycetes; order Mycobacteriales; family Pseudonocardiaceae; genus Pseudonocardia; species Pseudonocardia eucalypti. The sequence continues at coordinate 766,379 of JACHMT010000001.1, forward strand.
GGCCGGTGGCGGCGACTACGACGGTGTGAGCTTCGACCCGGACCAGCTCGGCGACGACGGCCAGGACTACGCCGAAACCGAACAACTGTAGCCTCCGGCTACCCGTGAGTGGAAAGTGTGGCTATAGCCATACTCGCCACTCACGGGCGCCGAAGGCGCAAACCTCCGTGAGTGGCGAGTATGGCTACGCCTTCGGCGCCGCGAAGCGGTAGCCACACTTTCCACTCACGGGCGTGACGAAGGAGCGCAAAATGCCACAGCCCACCAAGGGGCCCCGCCTTGGCGGCTCGCCGGCGCACCAGCGGTTGATGCTGGCCAACCTGGCCACGTCGCTGTTCGACCACGGCAAGATCACCACCACCGAGGCCAAGGCCAAGCGGCTGCGCCCGTACGCGGAGCGGCTGATCACCAAGGCCAAGCGGGGTGACCTGCACAATGTGCGGGAGATCGCCAAGGTCATCCGGAACAAGACCATCCTGCACCGGCTGACCAGCGAGCTTGCTCCGCTGTTCGCCTCCCGCAACGGTGGCTACATCCGGATCACCAAGACGCTGCCGCGCAAGGGCGACAACGCCCCGATGGCGGTGATCGAGCTGATCACCAGCGAGACCGTCTCCGCCGAGGCGGACCGGGCTCGCCGGGTCGCCGGGTCGCGCCAGGGCAAGAAGGCCGAGACCACCGAGGCCAAGGCGGACGACACCGCCGACGCCAAGGCGGACGAGGCCGCCGAGGCCAAGGCCGAGGAGACCAAGCCCGAGGACGCCACCGAGGCCAAGGCCGAGGACGGCGCCGAGGCGAAGGCCGCCGAGGCCAAGTCCGACGACGCCAAGTCCGACGACTCGACCCAGGCGTCCGAGAAGAAGGACGACGGCTCCTGAACGTCCCCGCTCCGCTCGTCAGGGCGCGGCTGGACATCAGCTACGACGGCACCGACTACTCAGGTTGGGCCGTGCAACCCGGCCGGCGCACCGTGTGCGGCGTCCTCACCGAGGCGCTCAGCACATGTGTGCGCCGGCCGGTTGCGTTGACGGTGGCCGGGCGGACCGACGCCGGCGTGCACGCCACCGGGCAGGTGGCGCACGTGGACCTGCCGGCGGAGACCGAGCTGGGCGATCGGCTGGTGCGCCGGCTGGCCCGGTTGCTGCCGACGGACGTGCGGGTGCGGGCGGTCACCGAGGTTCCGGCGGAGTTCGACGCGCGGTTCGCCGCGCTGCGCCGGCACTACCGGTACCGGGTGGCCGTCGGGCCGCACGGGGCCGAGCCGCTGCGGGCCAGGGACACCGTTTCCTGGCCCTACGGCGCCGATCCGGCCGCGATGAACGCGGCCGCCGAGGGTTTGCTCGGGGAGCACGACTTCGCCGCCTACTGCCGGCACCGGGAGGGCGCGACCACCATCCGCGAGCTGCAGCGGCTGGTCTGGGCGCCGGTGCCGGGCGAGGACGGCGTGCTGGCCGCCGAAGTCAGCGCGGACGCGTTCTGCCACTCGATGGTGCGCAGCCTGGTGGGCGCCCTGCTCGCCGTGGGGCGGGGCCAGCGGCCGGTGGACTGGCCGGCCGGGCTGCTGCGCCGCGCCGAACGGGCCAGCGATGTCGCCGTCGCCCCGGCGCACGGGTTGACCCTGACCGGGGTGGACTACCCGCCGGATGCCGAACTGGCCGCGCGTGCCACGATCACCCGCAGGGTCCGGCTGCCGGCGCACATCGCGCCACGGCCACCCGCACGCTGATCGCGGGCCGTGCGGCCGGCGCGGAGAGCCGAGCTGGGAGTGGCGATGGAGGAGCAGCAGACCGACACGGATGCCCTTGGCGCGTTCGGCACCAACGCGATGCCGGCCCGCGACGAGGACCCGTTCGCCGACCTGGACCCGGCCTCACTGGTGGACCCGGCCGCGCCGACCGCCGCGGTCGCGGGTGCCGCCGCCGCTGGCGCCGCCGCGGTGGCCGCGAGTGCCGCCCCGGAGGCGCAGGACCCGGTGACCCGGCACTACACCCGCAGCGCACTGCTCTCCTCGGTGCTGGACGCGGTCGCGGCGGCCGGCAAGTCGGTCGCGCCGCTGGACTCCGACGACGTGTCGCCGATGGACGAGATGCACACCGGCTCCCGGCTGGCCACCGAGCGGGTCGCCGAGCTGCTCGCCCCCGAGTCCGGTGCCCAGGTCCTGGACCTGGGCTGCGGGCTGGGCGGGTCGGCCCGCTACCTGGCCCGCCACCACGGCTGCCAGGTCACCGGGGTGGACCTGACCAGGGAGAACATCGAGGTGGCCGAGGAGCTCACCAAGCGCTGCGGGCTGGCCGAGCAGGTGAGCTTCCGGCAGGGTGACGTGACCGCGCTGCCGTTCGGGGACGACGCGTTCGACGGCGCGGTGATGCTGCACGTCGGGATGAACGTGGAGCACAAGGCGGCGCTGTGCGCCCAGGCGGCGCGGGTGCTGCGGCCGGGCGGGCGGCTCGTGGTCTACGACCTGATGACCGACACCGAGGACGGCGCCGAGCTGACCTTCCCGCTGCCCTGGGCGAACCACGAGGAGATCAGCTTCGTGGAGCCGGTGGCCGAGTACCGGCGGGTGCTCGGCGAGGCCGGGTTCACCGTGGGTGAGGAGCAGGACCTGCGCGAGCCGGCGCTGGCCCAGTTGGCCAAGCTGCGGGAAATGGCCAAGGAGGACATGCCGCCGATCGGCATGCACGTGGTGATGGGCGACAGCTTCTTCGTGAAGATCCGCAACCTGGGCCAGGCCATCGCGGACGGCCGCCTGGTGCCCACCCTCCTGGTCGCCGAGCTGACTTGAGTTCTTCTCGCCGAGCTCTGCCGAGCTCGGACGGGTAGATTCGCCAAACCGCCACGGCGGTGGGGGTGGCGCGGCTACGGTTTTCGCGTGGCGCGGGAACCGGTGACCCGGGTTCAGCTGGACGCTTACCGCTTCGGTCAGCGTCGGTTGGAGTCCGCGCTGGCCCGGCGTGATCCGGTGCCGCTGCACGAAGAGCTCCGGGGTCAGCGGCGGGTGGTGGCCACCGGGATGGCGCTGGGCATGGTCGCGCTGCTGGGTGCGGTGCTGGTCTCCATGCTTTTCCCCAAGCCGCGGTGGAACATCCACGAGGTGGTGGCCGGCAAGCAGTCCGGCCGGATGTTCGCCGTGATCCACAACCCGGACCGGCTGGTCCCGGTGACGAACCTGGCGGCGGCCCGGCTGGTCCGGTTCGCGGCGGAGAAGGCCAACGCCGGCGGCGGGGCGGCCGGCGGTCCGTCGACCGGTGAACCCAAGCAGATCGACGACGCCGTGCTGGACCAGGCGCCCCGCACCGCGCCGGCGGCCGTCCCCGGCGCGATCGCCGCGCTGCCCGTGCCCAACGCGCGCGAGGGGATGCCCCGGGGGCCGTGGGTGCTGTGCGACACCGACGGGCGCAGCGTGCTGGTCGCCGACGCCACCCCGGCGCCGAAGCTGGACGGTCCCGACGCGTTGCTGCTGACCGGCGGCGGGCGGGACTACCTGGTCATGGGCGGCCTGAAGCACGCGGTGGAGAGCACCGAGGCGCGGTCCGCGTACGGGTTGGCGGACGTGCCAGCCCGGGCGGCCTCCGAGACCCTGCTGGACGTGATCCCCACCGGTGTACCCCTGACCGGCGGCCCGCGCCCGCAGAGCGCCGGCCAGCGCAGCGCCGGGCTGCCCGGGCGACAGGTCGGGGACGTGGTGCGGGTGGTCCGGCCCGGTCAGGGGGATGCGTTCTACCTGGTGCTCATGAACGGTGTGCAGGAGGTCGGCGAGCCGGTGGCGAACCTGCTGCGCGCGGCGAACGGCGCCGACCGGAGCCGCCCGCCGGACAGCCTGCGCGCCGAGGAGATCAATGCCGCGCCTCGCTCCAAGCTGGCCGGCGTGGAGAGCCTGCCGAGGCTGTTCCCCAGGATCGCGCCGGAGACCGCCACGGTGTGCCTGCGCTGGAACGGCCGCCTGGGGGAGATTCTGGCCGGCAAGGCACCCCCGCTGCCCGAACGCCGCACGATGGCCCCGCTGTCCCAACAGGACGGGGCCGGGCCGAAGCTGGACGCGGTGGCTTTCCCGGCGAAGACCGCACTGGTCGCCTGCGCGGTGGCCCGGGAGTCGGACTGCCAGCGTCCGAGGCGCGGCGGGGAACGGGTGCAGGGCGCGCTCTGGCTGCTGTCCGAGACCGGTGCGGCCTACCCGGTGGCCAACACGGACACGGCCGATGCGCTGGGCATCGCCGAGGCGATCCCGGTGCCGGTGGAGGCGCTGCGCCTGCTGCCCACCGGCTCCACCCTGGACGTGGCGCAGGCCCAGCGAACGGTGGACGTCCTGGTCGCGCAGACGAACTAAAACTCGGTAAGTACCCGCGAACGGTTGACTCTGACTTACCGTTCGTGCAGACTTACCGACATGCCCGCGAGCACCGCCGCCGTACTGGACGCCCTTGGCGACGCGACCCGACGTTCGATCCTGGATGAGCTGGTCGACGGACCGCTGGCGGTGGGCGTGCTCGCCGGGCGGCTGCCGGTCTCCCGGCCGGCGGTCTCCCAACACCTGCGGGTGCTGAAGAACGCGGAGCTGGTGGTGGAGTCGGTCAACGGAACCCGCCGCCTGTACCGGATCAACCCGCCCGGCTTCGAGGTGGTGCGCCGCTACTTCGACCGCTTCTGGGCGCAGACGCTGGACAACTTCGCCGCGCTCGCCGAAGCCGAGGCGGCCAGGGACAACCCCGAGGAGTCAGACCGATGAGCATCCAATCCACCACCGAGGTGACCGTGCGCCGCGAGGTCCTCGTGCCGCTGCCGCCGGACCGGGCGTTTGCGCTGTTCAGCACCCGGATGGGCGAGTTCTGGCCCAAGACGCACTCGATCGGCTCCGCGCCCCAGGCCGACGTGCTGATCGAGCCGAGGGACGGCGGCCGCTGGTACGAACGCGGCACGGACGGCAGCGAGTGCGAGTGGGGCCGGGTGGCCCGCTGGGCCCCGCCGGGCGAGCTGGTGCTGCTCTGGCAGATCAACGCCGACTGGGCCTACCAGGCCGACTTCGAGACCGAGGTGGAGGTGTCGTTCACCGGGCAGGCCGACGGCACCCTGGTGACGATGCGGCACCGGCACCTGGAGCGCTACGGCGACCGGGTGGCCGCGATGCGGGAGAGCCTCGAGTCCGCGGGCGGCTGGGACGCGATCCTGGACGCGTTCGCCGCGCTGTCGCGGGAGTAGTCGCGTCTACCGGGAGCGGTTGCCGGGTGTGCGCACGCGGGCGGCGCCGATGGTCCCGGCGGTCAGGCACGCGAGCAGGGCCAGCACACCGCCCCACACGGCGGCCGGTCCGGCCGGGGGCGGATGGGGTGAGGGGGCCAGCAACAGACGGCCATCCGCGGCGCCGGCCGGGTCGGAACGGGGCGGGGCGAGCACGGCGGGCTGACGGGTGAGCGCCTCGAGCGGGTTGATCGTGCCGTAGCCGAGGGTGTCGGAGCGGCCGGCCGAGTGCTGGCTGGCGGTGGCGGTGATCCGGTCGATGATCTGGCCGGGGGTCAGGTTCGGGTAGCGCGCGTGGATCAGTGCGGCCAGCCCGGACACCGCCGGCGCGGCGAAGCTGGTGCCGTCGATCGCGGAGACCTGCTCCAGGCCGTGCAGCTTCTCGGTCACCGCGCCGGTCACGCCCAGCGAGGCGACGCCCTCGCCGGGGGCGGCGACGTCCAGCCACGGGCCGGGGACGGTGAACGAGGACGCCCCGCCGCCCGGCCCGATGGATGCCACCGCCAGCACGTCGTCGTCGAACCACGCGGGAAACGGCACGATGCCCGGGTTCGGCCCGGTGCGGCAGGTGGTCGAGGTGTTGCCGGCCGCCGCGACCACCACCGCGCCGTGCCGCACCGCGTGCCGGATGGCGGCGCGCAGCGCGGCGGCGCCGACCGCGTCGGCCGGCGCGCAGGCCACCTCGGAAATGTTGATCACGTCCGCGCCCAGGTCGGCCGCCCGGCGCACCGCCCGGGCCAGCGAGGCGATGTTGCCGGCGGTCCCGGTGCCGCCGGCCGGGTCGGAGTAGGACTCGCTGGTCTGCCGGACGGCGATCACGTCGGCCTCCGGGGCCACCCCGGAGAACCCGGTCACCGGGTCCGGCGCGGCGGCGGCGATGCCGGCGACCGCCGTGCCGTGCGCGTCGCAGTCCTGGGTGCCGTCCCCGGTGGCCACGAAGTCACCGCCGGCGTAGAGGCGCCCGCGCAGCAGCGGGTGCGGGTTCACCCCGGTGTCGATCACCGCGATGCGCACCCCCTTGCCCTTGGTGCCGGCCGCCCGCCAGGTCTCCTCGAGGTTCAGCAGCTGTTGGCCCCACAGGTACGGCTTGGCCGTCTGCTCGGTGAGCACGGTTGGCGTGGTGGCGCACACCTTGTCTCCCCGGCGCACCCCCGGCACCGGGGTGGGCGTGCCGCTGGGCAGATACCGGGCATCCGGCGGGGGCGGCGCGGGGGCGGGCGCGGAAAGCGCGGTCGGCCCGGGGGCGGGCGCGGTGGGAGCGACGGCCGCGGTGGGTGCGACGGCCGCGGTGGGAGCGACAGTAGCGGTCGGCGCGGCCGCCGGCGAGGTGCCGGCCAGCACCAGCGAGACCATGACCAGCGCGGCGCCCAGCGTCGGTTTCACAGGCCGCGCAGCTTCGAGTAGAGGTCCAGCACGGCCAGCGCCAACGGGAAGGTGGCGACCACCAGGATCGCCTCCACCACGTCGGCCGTCCGGCGGGCCACCGGGGACGACTCCCGCCGCCCGGCCAGCCACACCAGTCCGAACGCCACCGCGCCCGCCACCAGCAGCCCCGGCGCACCGATCAGCCGGGCCAGGTCGGGGCCGCGTACGGCCAGCCCGGCGGCCAGCCCGGAGCCGGCGAGCAACCCGGCGGCCATCGGCGCGGCGGAAGCGGCCGCCGTGGCGTAGCACCGCGAGCGCAGCATCAGCGCGCACACCACCACCGAGGCGAACGCCGGCCCGGCCCAGCCGCCGGTCCCGGCGGCCAGCAGCGCACCGAACCCGGCGACCGCCGACGCCCCGATCACCAGCCCGGCCAGGTACGTGTGCGCCAGCTGGGCCTGGTAGCGGATCTCCTCCGGGGCCGCGAAGTCCCACTGCTGGTCGGCCGCGATCATGTCCTCCGGGCTGGTCGGGATCACCGGTGGCGGCAGTCCGGCCAGCCGCACGCTCACCCGGGGCAACAGCGGCAGCAGGCCGACCGCGACCGCCGATGTCGCCGCCGCCAGCCCGCCGAACGAGGCCACGTCGAACACCCCCAACAGCGCGGCGAACGAGGTCAGCCCGGCCGCCAGCACGGTTGCCACCAGTGCGGGCGCGGCGGTGGACAGCAGGGCGACGGCGGTCGCCGAGGCGGCCGCCGCCAGCGCGCTGGCCAGCAGCAGGTGCCCGGCGCCGGGGGTGCCGGGCAACGCGGCCAGCCCGGTGACGGCGGCCAGCGGCACGGCGGCGAAGGCCAGCGCCACGGCCACCGACCCGGCCACCCGGTCCGGTTCGTCCGCGCCGGACCCGGCAGCGGCCGCCCCGGAGCCGCCACCGGCGCTGCCCCGGGCCCCGGCACCGGCTACCGGGCCGGCGGCCCCCCGGACACCGGCGACGGAGGCGCCTCGGGCCCCGGCGGCCGAGGTGTCGTTTCGCCCCTGCGCGGCGCGCATCGCCCCGGCGAGCATTCCGACCACCGCGAGGCCGCCGATCACCGCGGCCACCGGGTTCGCCGCCGGATCGGTCAGCCCGCGTGCGCCGGCCAGCAGCACCGATGCGCCCAACGCGGCGAGCAGCCCGGCGATGATGCCGGCGGTCCGGCGGCAGCGTTCGGTCCAGGGCAGCACGGCGAACGGCTCCGGCTCGGCGCCGGCGGCGGAACCCCAGGCGCCCGGCTCGCCGTTGGCCGGCGCGACGGCCTCGGCCACCGCGTCCACCGGGTCGTCGAACACCGGTGGCGGGGGCGCCTCGGCGTTGCGGCGCAGCCGCAGCAGGTCCCCGTCCAGCACCCCCAGCCCGGCCAGCGTCGCGCCGGGGGGCAGCGCCGCGCCGGCGGCGGCGGCCAGGCACCAGCTGGCCGGGGCGTCCGGGTGCGGCACCGGCAGCGGGCCGGTGTGCGGGTTGGGCTGGCCGGGGACCTCCCCGGCCAGCTCGGTGAGCATCGGCACCAGCTCGGCCACGGTCAGGTCGGTGGGCAGGGCCAGGTCCATCCGGGTCTGCGGGGCGAGCACGGTGACCCGGCAGAACTGGCCGCCCTCCACCCGCGGCGAGGGCTGCACTATCTGCGTCTCCGGACCGGCCAACCCAGCGTTCGGCCTGGTCATGGTGCCTCCCGAGGCATGGCGAGATCACGGTCTGTCCCGGGCGGATGGGTTTTCCCAAACGGCCCCGGCGACCTCGGTCGGCTTCTTAGTATTGCCGGGCCCGATCGGCCGTGAGGGCGGTTTGGGAAACGGATTCTTTCGGGAGGCGCCGATGAGTACCCGCGTGGTGCGCCGCGCGCCCCGCCGGCCGGCGCCCCGGTTGCCCGGCGGCGAGCTGCCGATGGAGCCGCCGCCGGAGCCGGCCAAGCCGGTGCCGGCCGGGCTCGGTCAGAAGCTGATGCCGGCGTTGATGATCCTCGGCTCGGTCGGGTTCATCGTGGTGATGGGCATGCAGAACCCGTCCAGCCCGACGTCCTGGGTGTTCGGCGGGATCTTCGCGCTGTCCACCATCGGCATGATGGCCGGCGGCATGGGCCGGGGCGGCAGCCAGCGGGCGGAGACCGACGAGAACCGCCGTGACTACCTGCGCTACCTGGCCCAGGTGCGGCGCCGGATCCGGGAGGTGGCCGCGCGCCAGCGGGCGTCGCTGGAGTGGACCCACCCGGACCCGGCGGCGCTGCTCGGCCTGCTCCAGTCGGACCGGCTGTGGGAGCGCCGGGACACCGATCCCGACTTCGCCCAGCTGCGGGTCGGCCGGGGGCGGCAGCGGCTGGCTACCCGGCTGGTGGCGCCGCAGACCGGGCCGCTGGACGAGCTGGAGCCGGTGTGCGCCTGGGCGTTGCGCCGGTTGCTGCGGGCGCACGCCGTGGTGCCGGACCTGCCGGTGGCGGTGGCCTTCGGCGCGCTGCGCCGGGTCAGCCTGCACCCGCTGGCCGGTCCGCACGGCCGGGCCCCGGCGCTGGAACTGGCCCGGGCGGTCCTGGCGCAGTACACGGTGTGGCACAGCCCGGCGAACGCGCTGGTCGCGGTGATCGCCTCGCCGGCCGCGATGCCCCACTGGGACTGGGTGAAGTGGCTGCCGCACGCGCAGCACCCGGCGCTCACCGACCAGATCGGCGCGCTGCGCATGGTCAGCTCGGCGCCGGGCGACGTGCTGGACTGGCTGACCGCGATCCCGGGCGGCGGGACGGAGGGGGCGGCGCGGCTGCTGGTCGTGGTGGACGGCGTGGACGTGCGGCGGGCTGGCGCGCAGTGGCTGGACCGCCCGGAGGTCACCGTGTTGCGCGTCGCCGAGCTGCCCACCTCGCCCACCACCGCCACCGAGGGCGTGCCGGCCGGCGGGGAACGCGGCGAGCTGGCGCTGCTGGTGGACGCCGAACGGCTGGGCGCCGGCGTGCAGACCGGGCGAGGACCGGTGGATACCCGGTGGATCGGCCGGCCGGACGGCCTGGGCCTGGCCGAGGCGAGCGTGCTGGCCCGCCGGATGGCCCGGTTCCGCGCCCCTCGGGAGAGCGAGCCGGACACCGGCCGCCCGCTGCGCGGCACCGTCGGCCTGCCCGAGCTGCTGGGCATCGACGACCCGGCGACGGTGGCGCTGGCCCGGGCGCGCTGGCGGGATTCGCCGGTGGACCGGCTGCGCGTGCCGATCGGCATCGGCGAGCACGGCGAACCGGTGCTGCTGGACATCAAGGAGTCCGCGCAGGGCGGGTCCGGGCCGCACGGGCTGTGCATCGGCGCCACCGGCTCCGGCAAGTCGGAGCTGCTGCGCACGCTGCTGCTCGGGCTGGTCGCCACCCACCCCTCGGACGAGCTGAACCTGGTGCTGATCGACTTCAAGGGCGGCGCGACCTTTCTCGGCATGGCCGGGCTGCCGCACGTCTCCGCCGTGATCACCAACCTGGCCGACGAGCTCTCCCTGGTGGACCGGATGGCCGACGCGCTGGCCGGGGAGATCAACCGCCGGCAGGAGCTGCTGCGCAAGGCGGGCAACTTCGCCAGCGTGGCCGACTACGAGCGGCACCGCCGCACCGCCCCTCGGACCGGCGCCGGGCTGCCGCCGCTGCCGGCGCTGTTCATCGTGGTGGACGAGTTCTCCGAGATGCTGGCCCAGCGGCCCGAGCTGGTGGACCTGATGGTGACCATCGGCCGGCTGGGCCGCTCGCTGCAGATGCACCTGTTGCTGGCCTCGCAGCGGCTGGACGAGGGCCGGTTGCGCGGGCTGGAGTCGCACCTGTCCTACCGGATCGGGCTGCGCACGTTCTCCCCGGCGGAGTCGCGCGCGGTGCTGGGCGTGCCCGACGCGTACAACCTGCCGCCCATGCCGGGCTCCGGCTACCTGGCGCTGGGCACCGACGAGCTGGTCCGGTTCCGCGCCGCCTACGTCTCCGGGCCGCGCGCGGCGACCGCCGGGCCGGCCTCGGTGGCCGGTGCGCCCCGCCGGCCGGTGGCGTTCAGCTCGACCCGGGTGGGGCCGGACCCGCGCGAGCGGGATTCCGAACCGACCCTGGTGTTCGACGGCGCGCTGGTTCTGGCGGACGGGTCGCCGGGCACGGGGGCGTTCCCGGTGTCCAGCGGGCCGGCGAACGCGCCGAACGCGCCCAGCGTCATGGACGAAATGGTGACCGCCCTGATCGGCCAGGGGCCGCCGGCGCACCCGGTCTGGCTGCCGCCGCTGGAGGAGCCGCCCGCGCTGGACACCCTGCTGCCCGCGCTGGGCCGGGGCCCGCGAGGGCTGGGCACCCAGGCGCCGGGCGAGCTGCGGCTGGCGCTGGGCCTGATCGACCGGCCGTTCCACCAGCGCTGGGACCCGCTGTGGGTGGACCTCTCCGGGGCGGCCGGGCACGGCGTGGTGGTCGGCGCGCCGCAGTCCGGAAAGTCCACCGTGCTGCGCACCCTGATGCTCGGCCTGGCGCTGAGCCACACGCCGCGCGAGCTGTCCATGTACGCGCTGGACTTCGGCGGGGGCATGCTGGCCGCGCTGTCCGGGCTGCCGCACTGCGGCGGGGTGGCGGACCGCCAGCAGCCGGACCAGGTGCGCCGCACGGTCGCCGAGCTGACCGCGCTGCTGGCCGACCGGGAGCGCTCCTTCCGGGCCGCCGGCATCGACTCGGCGGCCGAGTTCCGCCGCCGGAAGGCGCGCGGGGAGTTCGCCGATCCGCACGGCGACGTGCTGCTGGTGGTCGACGGGTACCTCACGCTGCGTAGCGAGTACGAGGAACTGGAGCAGCAGCTGCTGCCGCTGGCCACCCGGGGGCTGTCCTACGGCATCCACCTGGTGGTGTCCGCGAACCGGTGGACCGAGCTGCGCCCCGCGCTGAAGGATCTCCTGGGAACCCGGGTCGAACTGCGCCTGGGTGATCCGTCCGACTCGGATTTCGACCGGCGGCGTGCGGCGTCGGTGCCGGCGAAGCCCGGCCACGGGCTGACGGCCGACGGCGCCCAGTGCGTCATAGCCCGGCCCATGATCGACACACTGGGTGACGATCTCGCAGCCACCGTGGCCGCCCTCGCCGACGCCTGGGAGGAGCCGCCGGTGCCCTCCGTGCGGCTGCTGCCGGACCGGATCGACTACTCGGAGGTGCTCGCCCTCGCCGGGTCCGGGTCCCCGCACGTGCTGCCGATCGGGGTGGACGAGGCGCGGCTGGAGCCGGTACTGCTGGACTTCGACGCCGACCCGCACCTGATCTGCCTGGCCGACGACGAGTCCGGCAAGACCAACCTGCTGCGCGTGCTGGCCGGCGGCGTGGTTCGCGGGCTGGACCCGGAACGGGCGCGGATCGTGCTGGTGGACTACCGGCGCACGCTGCTCGGCCAGGTCCCGGACAGCCACCTGATTGGTTACGCCAGCGGCGCCAAGGTGGCCGCCGAGGTGGTCCGGGACATCGCCGACTCGCTGCGCCGGCGTTTGCCCGGCCCGGACGTGACCCCGGCGCGGCTGCGGGACCGGTCCTGGTGGTCCGGCCCGGAGCTGTACCTGTTGGTGGACGACTACGACCTGGTTGCCGGGGCCGGCGCCGGGGCGGCCGGTTCGGCCAACCCGCTGTTGCCGCTGATGGAGTTCCTGCCCCAGGCCAAGGACGTCGGCCTGCACCTGGTGCTGGCCCGGCGCTGCGGCGGGGTCGGCCGGGCGATGTTCGAGCCGGTGTTCAGCCGGCTGCGGGAGCTGGCCACGCCGGGGCTGATGATGAGCGGCCCGCCCGACGAGGGGCCGATCCTGGACGGGCTCCGCCCGGAGCCGCTGCCGCCGGGGCGGGGCGTGCTGGTCGGCCGCCGGTATGGCAAGCGGCGCATGCAGGTGGCCTGGTACGAACCGGATCTGGAAGGCCCGGGTGACGGCGGGTGACCCTCGGCGCCGGGCTGATTCCGCCGCAATCCCGGGCGCGCGGGGAATGGGTCACGCCGGCCCGGGCGGGGTTGGCGGCCGCGTTGGTCACCGCCGCCGTGCTCTGGTTCGCGGACGTCGCCGTGCCCGAGCCGGTGGCGGGTGACCTGCTCGCCCAGTACGGCTACGCCGCGCGGCTGCCCGAGGGCTGGGCGCACACCGGCGGCGAGCCGTCGGCGCGGCGGGTGGTGCTCACCCCGGTGGCGGCGCCGCGCGGCGTGGAACTGATCGCGCTGGAACGCCGACCGCTGGGCTACGACGCGCGGGCCGAGCCGGCCCGGGCGGAACGGGAGCTGGTGGACCGGTACCACCGGGCGATACGGGACGGGGCGGTCCTGGACCGGCTGGACCCGCGCGCCCGGTTCGCCGGCCGGGCGGCGATCAGCTACCGCCAGCTCCTGCCGGGGCTCGGCGCGGAGGTGGACTGGTACGTGGTGTTCGACCGGGACAACCAGCTTTCCGTCGGCTGCCAGCACACGCCGCCGGGCGCCGGACCGGTGCGCGAGGCCTGCGCCCGGGTGGTCGCCACGGTCCGCCCGCTGCCCGGCTGAGGCCGCTATGGCTCTGCGTGGAGATACGCAACACCCACCGGTGTTCGCAATCGCACACGAAACCGGTCGTTCGGCCGTGCCGGGAAGGGGCCGGCTGCCAGCGTGACGGGCACCAGCACCGGCCGCCCGGCCGGTGCCGCGGCGAGAGGCAGTGATCGAGGATGGCAGGCAGGTACGGGACCACGACCGAGGAGATGCAGCGCGCCGCGCAGCATGTCCTCCAGGTGAACGAGCAGGTGCAGGGCCGCCTCGCCGGCCTGAGGGGCCAGCTGGAGCCGCTGGCCGGTGCCTGGCGCGGCGAGGCGGCCACCGCGTTCCAGCAGCTGATGATCCGCTGGGACACCGACGCGCGGAACCTCAACGAGGCGCTGCGCGGCATCGGCGAGGCGATCTCCGGCTCCGGGCGCAACTACCAGCAGGCTGAAGAGGCGCACACCCAGTCCATGTCGCAGATCCGCTCCGCGCTCGGCTGAGCCGCGCGACCACCGACCAGAGTTCGAGGAGAGCAGATGCCCGAGATCTTGGTGACCTTTGGTGAGATCGGTAACGCCCAGCAGAGCGTGGTGACCACCGCGCAGCAGATGAACCAGCAGCTGGAGGACCTCAAGCGGTTCCTGCAGCCGATGGTGGCCACCTGGACCGGCGCGGCGGCCGAGCAGTACCAGGCCCAGCAGCGCAAATGGGACACGGCGGCCGCCGACCTGAACCAGGTGCTCTCCCAGATCGGGGTGGCCCTGGGGCACGCGAACGAGCAGTACCAGCGGGTCGAGCAGGCCAACGCGGCCCGGTGGACCTGAGTGACGTGGGGCGGTTGCGGGGCCCTCGTTGCGGGCCCTGCACCCACCCGTTTTGACCCTGCCGGAACGCGACGCGTATCCTCGGAGGTCGTTGTGCCGAGGACGTTCGGTTGGACTCGTGGTCGAGCTGGTCCGGGCACCCCAAAGCTCCCGCTGGTAAGAGACGACGAGGTAGGTCCGTGCGCACGTTCAGTCCGAAGCCCGCCGAGGTCGACCGGGCCTGGCATGTCATCGACGCGACCGACGTCGTGCTCGGCCGGCTGGCCACCCACGCCGCCACCCTGCTGCGCGGCAAGCACAAGCCGATCTTCGCCCCGCACGTGGACACCGGTGACTTCGTGGTCATCGTGAACGCGGAGAAGGTGGCCGTCTCGGGCAACAAGCGCGAGGACAAGTTCGTCTACAAGCACAGCGGCTACCCGGGCGGCCTGCGCCAGCGCTCGGTCGGCGAGATGCTGGACAAGCACCCCGACCGGCTGGTGGAGAAGGCGGTGAAGGGCATGCTGCCGAAGAACAAGCTGGGCCGGGCGATGGGCAAGAAGCTGAAGGTCTACGCCGGCCCGACGCACCCGCACAGCGCGCAGCAGCCCCAGCCCTTCGAGATCACGCAGGTCAGCCAGTGAGCGACGAGCAGAACGCAGAAGTGGAAGAGGCACAGCAGGTGAGCACCCCCGTCGAGGAGACGCCGGTCAGCGAGAAGGCGCCGGAGAAGGTCGCTGAGAAGGTCAGCGGCAAGCCGGTGCAGACCGTCGGCCGCCGCAAGGAGGCCGTGGTCCGCGTCCGGCTCGTCCCGGGCAACGGCAGCTTCCGGCTGAACGGCAAGGACCTGGCGACCTACTTCCCGAACAAGGTGCACCAGCAGCTGGTCAAGGACCCGCTGACCACCTTGGACAAGGCGGAGTCCTACGACGTGCTGGCCAGCCTGCGCGGCGGCGGCATCTCCGGGCAGGCCGGCGCGCTGCGCCTGGCCATCGCCCGCGCGCTGATCGAGCTGGACAGCGAAGACCGCCCGGCGCTCAAGTCGGCCGGTTTCCTGACCCGGGACGCGCGGGTCAAGGAGCGCAAGAAGTACGGCCTGAAGAAGGCCCGCAAGGCCCCGCAGTACAGCAAGCGCTGATCGGCCGATGGGCCGGCTGTTCGGTACAGACGGCGTCCGGGGCCTGGCCAACGTCGAGCTGACTCCCGAGTTGGCGCTGTCCGTCGCATCGGCGGCGGCGCAGGTACTCGCGGAGAAGGACCGGTCGCACCGACCGGTCGCCGTGGTCGGCCGGGATCCCAGGGCCAGCGGGGAGATGCTCGAGGCGGCGGTTGCCGCCGGGCTCGCCTCGGCCGGGGCGGACGTGCTGTGCGCCGGGGTGTTGCCCACCCCGGCGGTGGCGCACCTGGTCGCGGATCTGGGCGCCGACCTGGGCGTGATGATCTCCGCGTCGCACAACCCGATGCCGGACAACGGCGTGAAGCTGTTCGCCGAGGGCGGGCACAAGCTGCCGGACGCGGTCGAGGACGCCGTCGAGGCGCGCCTGGACGCGCCGCGTACCCGTCCCACCGGCGCCGAGGTCGGCCGCGTGCGGGAGCTGAAGGACGCCGGCGAGCGTTATCTTCGTCACCTTCTGGTGGCCGGCCTGCACGGCTCCCCGGTGGCCTCGCTGGCCGGGCTGCGCGTGGTGGTGGACTGCGCGAACGGCGCCGCGTCCACGCTGGCCCCCGAGGCGTACCGGCGGGCCGGCGCCGAAGTGATCGCCATCAACGCCGAGCCGGACGGGCTGAACATCAACGAGGGGTGCGGGTCCACGCACCTGGACGTGGTCGCCGGCGCCGTGCGCACGCACGGCGCCGACCTGGGCATCGCCCACGACGGTGACGCCGACCGCTGCCTGGCGGTGGACGCCTCCGGCGCACCAGTGGACGGCGACCAGATCATGGCGGTGCTCGCGCTGGCCCTGCGGGAGAGCGGGGAGCTGCGGGCGGACACGCTGGTGGCCACGGTGATGAGCAACCTGGGCCTGCACCTGGCGATGAACCAGGCCGGCATCACGGTGCGAACCACGGCGGTGGGCGACCGGTACGTGCTGGCCGAGCTGCGCGCCGGCGGCTACACGCTGGGGGGCGAGCAGTCCGGGCACGTGGTGCTGCCCGGCCACGCCACCACCGGTGACGGCCTGCTCACCGCGCTGCGGCTGATGGCCCGGATGGCGTCCACCGGTCGCGGGCTGGCCGAGCTGGCCGGCGTGGTCGAGGTGCTGCCGCAGGTGCTGCACAACGTGCGGGTCGCCGACAAGGCCGCCGTCGCCGACGCGCCCGAGGTACGTGAAGCGGTCGCCAAGGCCGAGGCCGAGCTGGGTGACCACGGCCGCGTCCTGCTCCGCCCCTCCGGCACCGAACAACTGGTCCGCGTCATGGTCGAAGCCCCCACGAGTGAGGAAGCCGACCGAGTGGCCACCGCGTTGGCCGCGGTAGTCGCATCCACCCCCTGATCCAGTCACTCCGGCACACCGATTCAGTCACTCCGGCACACCGATTCAGTCACTTTGGCCTGCTGAAGTGACTGAATCAGCCTGCTGAAGTGACTGAATCGGGGTTAGCGGGCCAGGAGGATTTCGGTGCGTTTGAGGTCGCCGTAGGCGACCTCGTCCAGCTTGCCGTCTCCGGTGAAGACGCGGAGCAGGAAGGCGGTCAGGAGGGCGCGGGAGAGGCGTGCGGTGCCGGTGTGCGGCTTGCCGGCGAGCAGCGTGTCGAACCAGTTCCGCCCGGACAGGAAGCCGAGGTGGTTGGCCTTGGGCAGGTTGCGCAGCAGCACCGGCCCGGCCCACTCGGTGGCCACCGGTTCCGCGTTCCCGGGCAGCGGGCTGACCTGGTCCTTGCCCGCCGCGAGGTGCAGCGCGGGCGCGTGCACCCGTTCGGCGGCCGCGATCGCCGAGGGGTAGGTCTCGGAGAGCGCCAGCGTGGCCACCGCCGCCACCGGCTCGCCGAGTGACTCCCGGTCGGCCGCCGCGAGCACCGCGCAGCCGCCGCCCATGCCGTGCCCGGCCAGGGCCAGCCGGGTCGGGTCCACACTGATCCTGCCCTCGCCCAGCCGGACGTTGGCGCACACCTCGAGCGTGGTGCGCAGGTCGGCGCTGAACCGGGCGTGGCTGGGCACCGGGCCTCGGAACGTGCCGGGCGCGGCCGCCACGATGCCCCAGGAAGCCAGGTGGCGCAGCAACGGCAGGTACCGCTGGGGGGTCTGCATCCAGTCGTGGCCGAACGCCACCGCCGGCCGGCCCAGCCCGGTCGCCGGGGTGTAGAGCACGCCGGGCAGCCCGACCAGCCCCAGGTCACCGCGCAGCACCGGGTGCGGGCCGTCGCCGCCCAGCGCGGCGATTGCCTTCTTGGCCGATCCAGGCAGGTCCGGCGCCTTCGGTGCTCGGGTACGAACCACGGCCCAGACGCTATCCCATCAGGACGAGGCGCCCATTTGCCCCTCGTTAGAGTGGGGCGCATGTGCGGAATCGTGGGCTACGTAGGCAGCCGGCCGGCGCTGGACGTCATCCTGGACGGCCTGCGCCGGCTGGAGTACCGGGGCTACGACTCGGCCGGGGTGGCGGTGCTGGACGGCGCCGGAGGGCTGGCCGTCGAACGCAAGGCCGGCCCGCTGGCCAACCTGGAGACCCGGCTGGCCGAGGTCGGCACCACCCAGTTCAACGGGACCACCGGAATGGGGCACACCCGCTGGGCCACCCACGGCGGACCCACCGACCGCAACGCCCACCCGCACCGGGACAACGCGGGCAAGGTCGCCGTGGTGCACAACGGCATCATCGAGAACTTCATCGCGCTGCGCGCCGGGCTGGAGGCCGACGGGGTCGAGCTGACCAGCGACACCGACACCGAGGCCACCGCCCACCTGGTGGCCCGCGCCTACGACGAAGGCCCCACGGCCGGTGACCTCGCGGCCAGCGTGCGTGCGGTCAGCCGCCGGCTGGAGGGCGCGTTCACCCTGCTGTTCACCCATGCCGACCGGCCGGGCGAGATCGTCGCGGCCCGCCGGTCCTCACCGCTGGTGGTGGGCCTCGGGGACGGGGAGACCTTCCTCGGCTCGGACGTGGCCGCGTTCATCGAGCACACCCGGGACGCCGTCGAGCTGGGCCAGGACCAGGTGGTCACCATCACCGCCGACGGCTACACGGTCACCGACTTCGCCGGCGAGCCGGTCGAGGTCAAGCCGTTCCGGGTCACCTGGGACCTGGCCGCCGCCGAGAAGGGCGGCCACGACTACTTCATGCTCAAGGAGATCGAGGAGCAGCCCACCGCGATCGCGGACACCCTGCGCGGACACCTGATCGACCGGCGGATCGTGCTGGACGAGCAGCGCCTGGCCGACGCCGACCTGCGTGACGTGGACAAGGTGTTCGTGGTGGCCTGCGGCACCGCCTACCACTCCGGCCTGCTGGCCAAGTACGCCATCGAGCACTGGACGCGCCTGCCCGTGGAGGTCGAGCTGGCGTCCGAGTTCCGCTACCGGGACCCGGTGCTGGACCGGCAGACGCTGGTGGTCGCGATCTCCCAGTCCGGCGAGACCATGGACACCCTGGAGGCGGTGCGCCACGCCAAGGAGCAGAAGGCCAGGGTACTGGCCATCTGCAACACCAACGGCGCGCAGATTCCCCGCGAGTCGGACGCGGTGCTCTACACCCACGCCGGCCCGGAGATCGGGGTCGCCGCGACCAAGACGTTCACCTCGCAGATCGCCGCCACCTACCTGGTCGGGCTGGCCCTGGCCCAGGCCCGGGGCACCAAGTACCCGGACGAGGTGGCGCGCGAGTTCGCCGAGCTGGAGGCCATGCCGGCGGCGGTGGCTTCCGCGCTGGAGGCGGTGGACGCCACCCGCGAGCTGGCCTACGACCTGGCGCTGTCCCGCGCGGTGCTCTTCCTCGGCCGGCACGTGGGATACCCGGTGGCGCTGGAGGGCGCGCTCAAGCTCAAGGAGCTGGCCTACATGCACGCCGAGGCGTTCGCCGCCGGCGAGCTCAAGCACGGCCCGATCGCGCTGATCGAGCAGGGCCTGCCGGTGGTCGTGGTGATGCCGTCGCCGAAGGGCCGGGCGGTGCTGCACGCCAAGCTGCTGTCCAACATCCAGGAGATCACCGCGCGGGGCGCGCGCACCGTGGTGATCGCTGAAGAGGGTGACGAGACGATCCGCCCGTTCGCCCACCACCTGCTCGAGGTGCCGGCCGTGCCGACGCTGCTGCAGCCACTGGTGTCCACAGTTCCGTTGCAGGTCCTGGCGGCGGAGATCGCCCGCGCGCGGGGTTACGACGTGGACAAACCGCGCAACCTGGCCAAGTCCGTAACCGTGGAGTGATAAAGCGTTATTCAGATTTCGGGGAGGGCTCCCAACCGGTTCCTGGTCGGATAGGTCATGGGTGGTAGAGACCACCGACCTTCAAGGGGAGCCCGACATGAACAACTTCGCCAACGACGACCGGCGCAGCACCGGCGAGGTCGCGGCGGCCGCCGCCGCACTGATCCGCATGCTGGGCACCGAGGACCAGACCGTGCGGACGGCCGCCGAGGCCGCTCTGTACCCCATGATCCTGGAACACTGGGAGATCGTCTACGCCGAGATGGCGCGCGCCCGGGTCCGCTCGGACGACCCGGCGGCGATGCAGCGGATGCGCAACGCGTTGCGCCCCAGGGAAGCCCTGCGCCTCGTGCGTTGATCCGCACGATGTCTCCCGCGTGCGCCGGACTGGGCACACGCTCGGCGAGTGCGGAGCGCGCTGCGTTTCCCGCGTGCGCCGGACTGGGCGCACGCTCGGCAAGCGCGTTCCGCGCTAGCGTGGGGCCCGTGCTTGGGATGTGGGGTGCGGACCGGATCCGGGCCGCTGAGGACGTCTTGCTGGCCCGGACCCCGGAGGGGGCGTTGATGCGGCGGGCGGCCCACGGGGTGGGCCGATACGCCGCCGACCTGCTCCGCGAACACACCGGCGGGGTGGCGGGCCGCCGGGTGACGCTGCTGGTGGGCGCGGGAAACAACGGCGGGGACGCGCTGTGGGCCGGCTACGAACTGCGCCGAGGGGGCGCGCGGGTGACCGCCGTGCTGCTGGCCCCGGACCGGGCGCACCCGGCCGGGCTGGCCGCCTTCCGCCGGGTCCGGGGCCGGGTGCTTACGGGCGACTCCGCCGGAGCGGGCATCGGGCGGGCGCCCGACGGAGACACCGCCGGGGACGCGGTCGCCGGGGCGCACCTGGTGATCGACGGAATCGTCGGCATCTCCGGCCGGGGGGCGCTGCGCCCGGCGGCGGCCGAGCTGGTCGCCCGGGCGGAGGCGGCCGGGGTGCCGATCCTGGCGGTGGACCTGCCCAGCGGGGTGGACCCGGACACCGGCGCGGTGGACGGCCCGGCGGTGACCGCGACCGCCACGGTGACCTTCGGCGGCCGCAAGCCGGTGCACGCGCTGGCCCCGCACCACTGCGGGCCGGTCCGGCTGGTGGACATCGGCCTCGCGCCGCACCTGCCGGACCCCGACCTCTACCAGCTGGAAGCGGCCGACGTGGCGGCGCGCTGGCCGGTGCCCGGGCCGGCCGACGACAAGTACACCCAGGGCGTGGTGGGCATCGCGGCCGGTTCGGCGGTGTACCCGGGGGCGGCCGTGCTGGCCACCGGGGCGGCGGTCGCCGCCACCTCGGGCATGGTCCGGTTCGCCGGCGGCGCCGCGGACCAGGTGCGTTCGCGCTGGCCGGAAGTGGTCGCGGCCGGATCGGTCGCCGACACCGGGCGGGTGCAGGCGTGGACCGTCGGACCGGGCATCGGAACCGGGGGCACCGGCCGGGACGTGCTGGCGTCGGTGCTGGACGCCGGCCTGCCGTGCTGCCTGGACGCCGACGCGATCACCCTGATCGGCGCCGACCCGAACCTGGCCGACGCGGCCTACGAACTGCCGGCCGTCTACACCCCGCACGACCGCGAGTTCGCCCGGCTGACCGGCGCCGAGGTGGGCCCGGACCGGGTCGGCGCGGCCCGGGCCGCCGCCGCCAAGCTCCGGGCCACGGTGCTCCTCAAGGGCAACGTGACCGTGGTCGCCGCCCCGGACGGGCGCGCACTGGCCAACCCCGCCGGCTCCTCCTGGGCCGCCACGGCGGGTTCCGGGGACGTCCTCTCCGGCCTCATCGGCGCCCTGCTCGCCGCCGGCCTGGACCCGTGGTGGGCCGCCGGCTGCGCCGCCTTCGTGCACGCCCGAGCCGCCCAGATCGCCGCCGGCCCCCCTCCCGGCATCCCCATCGGCGCGAGCGCACTCCTAGCGGCCATCCCCGAAGCCATCCGCCAAACCCGCACCCCCTAACCCCGATTCAGTCACTCCAGCACGCTGGTTCAGTGACTTCAGCACGCTGGTTCGGTGACTTCAGCACGCTGATTCAGTCACTCCAGCACGCTGATTCAGTCACTTCAGCACGCTGGTTCAGTCACTCCAGTACCCCGGTTCGGTGACTTCGGCCGGCCGATTCGCCCCCAGGATGAGGGCGGGCTCACAGAAGCTACGAGCCGGGGATGAGACCATGGAGAGCATGTCCGTCATTGAGGGGCCCGGCGCCACATCGCCGGGAGACGGCGCGCTGACCGGGGCCGACGCGGCGACACCACGCGCCGAAGCGATCGTCGACCTGGCCGCGATCGAGCACAACGTGCGGTACCTGGCGTCCACGGCGGCGGCGTCCGGCGCGGCGATGATGGCCGTGCTGAAGGCCGACGGGTACGGCCACGGGGCGGTGCCGGTGGCCCGCGCCGCACTGCGGGCGGGCGCGACCTGGCTGGGTGTCTGCACGATGGGCGAGGCGCTGGCGCTGCGTGCGGGCGGGATCACCGCGCCGGTGCTGAGCTGGCTGGACCTGCCGGACGACGACTACCGGCCGGCCGTGGCCGAAGGCGTTGACCTGTCCGTGGCCTCGGTGCGCCAGCTGGCCGCCGTGCGCCTGGCCGCCGGGCGGGCCGACCGGCCGGCCCGGATCCACTTGAAGATCGACACCGGGTTGAGCCGCAACGGCAGCGCGGCCGCGGACTGGCCGGAGCTGGTGGACGCCGCCGCGAAGGCCGCCGCCGACGGATCGGTCGAGGTGCTCGCGGTCTGGTCCCACCTGGCGCACGGTGACGAACCGGCGAACCCGACGCTGGACGCCCAGGCGCAGAGGCTGGACGCGGCGTGGCGGGTGGCCACCGAGGCCGGGCTCAACCCGATCCGGCACATCGCCAATTCGGCCGCCACGATGACCCGGCCGGACCTGCACTACGACCTGGTCCGCGCGGGAATCGCGGTGTACGGGCTGGATCCCCTCGGCCGTCCGGTGGCGGACACCCCGCTGCGCCCGGCGATGACGTTCCGGGCCCGGGTCGCGCTGGTGAAGCGGGTGCCCGCCGGCGAGGGCGTCTCCTACGGGCACGAGTGGAGCACCCCGGCGGAGACCACCCTGGCGCTGCTGCCGGTCGGCTACGCGGACGGCGTGCCGCGCCGGCTGGGCAGCCGGCCGAGCGGGGTGGGAGGCATGCGGGTGCTCATCGGCGGCCGCTCCCGGCCGGTGGTCGGCCGGGTGTGCATGGACCAGGTCATGGTGGACTGCGGTGACTACCCGGTCGCCGAGGGTGACGAGGCGGTGTTGTTCGGCCCCGGTGACCGGGGCGAACCGACCGCCCAGGACTGGGCCGACGCGCTGGGCACGATCCACTACGAGATCGTTACCGGGTTGCGCGCCGGGCGGGTGTCCCGCACGGTGGCGGAGTGAACCGAAAACGCCGGATCGCCGGCGGGGTTATCGGTGGCGTCCTGGGCGCCGCCGCGACCGGGGCCGCCGTGGGCGTGGCCACCCGGTGGTCCCGCCTGTCCAGGGAACGCCGGGCGATCGAGGCGGACAGCGGCGCGACGCCCGAGCTGGGGCTGCTGCCGCCCGGCACGCCGTGGTCGGTGACCGCGGACGACGGCGTGCGGCTGGACGCCGAGGTGGTCGAGCTCACCGGTGGCCCGAACGGGGGCCGCAAGCGGAACGACGGGCCGTCACAGACCGTGGTGCTGGTGCACGGCTTCGCGCTGGACCGCCGGTGCTGGCACTTCCAGCGCCGGGCGCTGGCCGAGCTGGCCGACCCCCGGGTGCGCCTGGTGCTGTTCGACCAGCGCGGGCACGGCCGGTCGGAGCGCCCGCCCCGGGAGAGCTGCACCATCGCCCAGCTGGGTGAGGACCTGGACGCGGTGCTGCGGGCGCTGGCCCCGGAGGGGCCGGTGGTGCTGGTCGGCCACTCCATGGGCGGCATGGCGATCATGGCGCTGGCCGAGCGGCACCCGGAGCTGTTCGCCGACCGGATCGCCGGCGTGGCGCTGCTGTGCACCTCGGCCGGGGAGATCGGGTCGCAGGGCCTGCCGGCCACCTTCATGTCCCGGTACAACCCGCTGACCAGGACGGTCGGCGCACTGGCCGGATGGCAGCCCCGGCTGGTGGAGCGGGCCAGGCGGCTGATCGGCGACCTGGTGTGGGGCGTCACCCGGGCCTACGCCTACGGCGACAGGAAGGTGGCGCACTGGCTGGTGGACTTCGTGCACCAGATGATCAGTGCCAACGCGGTGGATGCGCTGATCGACTTCGTGGACACGCTGAACACCCACGACCGGCTGGCCGCCCTGCCCGCGCTGGCCCGGTGCCGGACGCTGATCGTGGCCGGCGAGGCGGACCGGATGATCCCGCTCCGGCACGGTGAGGTGATCGCCGCCGAGCTGCCGGATGCCACCATGGTGCGGCTGCCCGGGGTCGGCCATATGGCGATGATCGAGCAGCCGGAACAGGTGAACGAGGCGCTGGCCGAACTGCTGCGCCGGGTGGCCGCCGACCGGCCTGGCGGGGTGGTCGGCGCGCTGCGCAAGCTGCGGAAACGAGCATGACGATGATGACCGAGGAAACCACCCGGTACGAGTTGCCCACCGAGGCGGACACCGAGGCGCTGGGCGCGCGCATCGGCGCGCGGCTGGACAAAGGGGACGTGGTGCTGCTGGCCGGGCCGCTCGGCGCCGGCAAGACGGTGTTCGCCCGGGGGATCGGGCGCGGGCTCGGCGTGACCGGTGCGGTCACCTCGCCGACCTTCGTGATCGCCCGCGAGCACCCGCCGGCCCCGGACGGCCGCGGCGTGGCGCTGGTGCACGTGGACGCCTACCGGCTCAACTTCGGCGCCAACGCCCGGGCCGAGCTGGACGACCTGGACCTGGACACCGACCTGGCCGCGGCGGCCGTGGTGGTCGAGTGGGGCGAGGGCCTGGCCGAGACGCTGGCCGACCGGCACCTGCTGGTGCGGCTGACCAGGAGGGACGACGACAGCCGGGTGGCCGAGCTGACCTGGACGGGCGCATGATCGAGGCAGTGATCTTCGACTGGGGCGGCACGCTGACCCCGTGGAAGGAGATCGACCTCCTGACCCAGTGGCGGGCCTACGCCGACATCCTGCACCCGGATGACGACCCGCGCGCGGCCGAGGTGGCCCGGGCGCTGGTGACCGCCGAGCAGGGCCGGTGGGCGCGGATCAAGGCGACGCACCGGGCGTTCCGGCTGGCCGAGGTGGTGGCCGACGCGGCCGAGGCGCTGGGCCGCGACGTGCCGTACCGGGAGGAGGCGCTGGCCGCCTACCGGGAGCGCTGGGTGTTCGCCACGCACACCGACCCGGAGGTGGCGCCCACCCTGGACGCGCTGCGGGCCCGCGGCGCCTCGCTGGGCGTGCTGTCCTCCACCGCGTGGCCGGCCGCCTGGCACGAGGACTGGCTGCGCCGGGACGGCGTGTTCGACCGGTTCGAC
Organism: Actinospineispora eucalypti; assembly: GCA_014208095.1. Classification (GTDB taxonomy): domain Bacteria; phylum Actinomycetota; class Actinomycetes; order Mycobacteriales; family Pseudonocardiaceae; genus Pseudonocardia; species Pseudonocardia eucalypti. The sequence goes on from JACHMT010000001.1 coordinate 791,090, forward strand.
GCCTGCGTGTGGAGTTCCGACCTGGACTGGACGAAGCCGCACGCGGAGGCGTTCCAAGCCGTCCTGGCCGCCGTCGGCGTGACCGACCCGAGCCGGGCGGTGTACGTCGGTGACCGCCCGTTCGACGACGTCTCCGGGGCCAAGGCGGTGGGCATGCGCGCGGTGCTGGTGCCGCACAGCAACATCCCGGAGGACCAGCGGGTGCCGGTGGACGTGCACCCGGACGCGGTCATCCAGCGCCTCTCCGATCTCCCGGCCGTACTCGCCGACTGGTGACCGTCGTAGGCTGACCGCGTGCATGTGTTGGCCCTGGATACCTCGACGGACGTGGTCACGGTCGGTCTGGTCCGCCTGGACGCGGCCGGGCCACAGGTGCTGGCCGAGCTGGTCCGGCCGGGCGCCCGGCAGCACGGCGAGCAGCTGATGCCGGCCGCGCTCGAGGTCTGCGCGCGGGCCGGTTATCCGCTGGCCGAGGTGGACGCGGTGGTGTGCGGCAACGGGCCGGGGCCGTTCACCGGGCTGCGCGTCGGCCTGGTCAGCGCGGCCGCACTGGGCGACGCGCTGGACGTTCCGGTGTACGGGGTCTGTTCGCTGGACGCGGTCGCGGCGGTGGCCGCGCCGGGTGACCCGCTGGTGGTGGTCAGTGACGCCCGGCGGCGGGAGGTGTACTGGGCGGCCTACGACGGGGCCGGCCGGCGCACCCGCGGCCCGGAGGTGTCGGCGCCGGCCGCGCTGGCCGGGCGCATCGGCGAGCTGGGCGTTCACCGGGTGGCCGGGCCGCTGGCCGGCCGGTTCGCCGCCGAGTCCGGGCTGGCCGAGCTGCCCGGCCTGGTGCCGACCCCGGCCGGGCTGGTCGCGGTGGCCCGCGCCGACCTGCTGGCCCGCCGCGCCCCGGACCCGCTGGAGCCGCTGTACCTGCGCCGCCCGGACGCGGTGCCGCCGGCCGCGCGCAAGCGGGTCACCGCCTGAGCCGGCCGCCCAGATGACCAGCCCCACCATCACCGTCGGCCCGCTGTACCGGCAGGACGCCGAGGCCTGCGCCCAGCTGGAGAAGCTGCTGTTCCCCGGGGACGACCCGTGGTCGGCGCGGATGTTCCGCGACGAGCTGGCCGTCGGCCACTTCTACCTGGCCGCGCGGGACGGCACCCGGCTGGCCGGTTACGGCGGACTGGCCCTGATCGCCGGGCCGCCGCACGCCGAGACGGAGATCCACACCATCGGCGTGCACCCGGACTACCAGCGCCAGGGCATCGGCCGCCGCCTGCTGGCCGGCCTGCTGGCCCGCGCCGACGAGCTGTCCGCCGTCGTGTTCCTCGAGGTCCGCACCGACAACGAGCCGGCGCTGGCGCTGTACGAGGACACCGGTTTCGAACGGCTGGGCCTGCGCCGCAACTACTACCGCCCCAGCGGCGCCGACGCGTTCACCATGCGCCGCCCGGCTCGACAACCGTGAGCTTCGGAAAATAACGCCGGAAAACGCCGCGGTCCCGGGTCAGTAGTCGATCGGCCTGGTGGGTGCCGTGCGCTCCAATCATGAAGTCGGCGACAACCCGGCTTCGTGGCCCGCCGGCTCGCCGATAAGCGCGCCAGGCTTCCCCGGCGGCCGAGGCCGAGAGCATGTTCAGCGCCGAGAACTCGGCGCCGAGCTCGCGCAGAGAATCATCGGCGGCCTTGGGATCGCCGAAGTAGGCGACGATCTCGGCCCACACCGCATCGCAAATCACCAGCCGGCCGGTGTCCAGACTCCGACTCACCGCATCTCGGGCCGCCGGCCCGAACTGGTCGTCTACGAACAGGTCTATCAGCACGTTGGTGTCAATGGCGGTGATCACGGCAGTTCGACGGGTCCGCGAATCTCATTCAGGAACTCGTCCGCGCTCTGGCCGCCCCGGAGGATGCCGTACACGCTGTCCACGGGGTCGCGCTGGCGTACCTTGTGGGCCACCAGCCGCCCGTCCTCCACGGCGAACTCCAGCGTCTCGCCGGGCTCGATCCCCAGCTCCCTGCGGAGCTGCTTGGGGATCGTCACCTGCCCCTTTTCGGAAACCGTCGCTTTCATACTCGAAGAGTAGGAATTCCTACCTCCGACGTCAAGTCCGGTTCAGCCCTGCCTTGCGGTCCTCGATGACGAAGCTGGCGCGGGTTTCGGCCGGGGCGTCGGGGCGGGAGACATAGGGCACCACGCGGAAGTCGGCGGTGATCGTCTCCGGGGTGATCCGGGTGCGCACGTACCCGCGCCGGTTGTTGAAGAACCTGATGTGCGGGTTCTCCTTCAGGACGCCGGCGGTCTCCGGGCGGTCCTCCGAACCGTCCCCGCCGGAGGCGATCGACGAGCTCACCAGCTCGGTGCCGACCACCGGCGAGGCCGGGTCGTCGAACCGGGTCTTCACGTCCGCCGCCCAGTGCGCGTGCACGTCGCCGGTGAGCACCACGGGGTTGCGCACCTTCGCCTCGGTCCAGCCGTTCACCACCCGGTCCCGCTGGCCGACGTAGCCGTCCCAGGCGTCCGGGTTGTACACGCGCGCGCCGTCCCGGGGGATGGCCAGCTGGGACAGCATGACCTGCTGGCCGAGCAGGTCCCAGCGGGCGGTGGAGCCCCGGAACCCGTCCAGCAGCCAGGACTCCTGCTCCGCGCCGAGCAGGCCGCGGGCCTGGTCGGTGCGCTCCGGGCAGTCGCTGGGGTACTTGTCCCCGCACGGCTGGTCGCCCCGGTACTGCCGGGTGTCCAGCATGTGGAAGTTGACCAGCCCGCCCCAGGCCACCCGCCGGTACAGCCGCATGCTCGCACCGGTGGGCCGGGCGTTCGCGCGCAACGGCACGTTCTCGTAGTAGGCGCGCAACGCGGCCTCCCGGCGGGCCGGGAAGTCCGGGTCCGGCTTCTCCGGAACCATGTCGGCCCAGTTGTTCTCCACCTCGTGGTCGTCGTAAACCAGCAGCCACGGCGCGATAGCGTGTGCGGCCCGCAGGTCCGGGTCGGCGTGGTACTGGGCGTACCGGCGCCGGTAGTCGGCCAGGGTGCGCTCCTCGTCGCCCAGGATGGGCCGGACCACGGGGGTGCTCCCCGAGGGTTGCGCGCCGTACTCGTAGGTGTAGTCGCCCAGGTGCAGCACCAGGTCCGGGTGCTCCTCGGCGATCCGCCGGTACGCGGTGAACAGCCCCTGCTCGTAGCGGGCGCAGGAGGTGAAGCACATGGTCAGCGGGCTGAGGGCCGGGCCGGCCGGGGTGGTCCGGGTGCGCCCGGCCGGGGAGACCTCGCCGCCGGCCCGGAACCGGTACCAGAGCTCCCGGTCGGCGGGCAGCCCCACCGGTTCCACGTGTACCGCGTAGCCCAGCTCGGCCCCGGTGCGCGCGGTGCCGCGTTGCAGCACCTCGGCGAACCGCTGGTCGGCGGCGACCTCCCAGTCCACGTCGATGGTGTCGGTCGGGCCGCCGGGCATGCCGCCCAGCCCGTCCGGGTGCACCGGGTCGCGGGCCAGCCGGGTCCACAGCACCATCCCGTCCGGCCCCGGGTCCCCGGAGGCCACGCCCAGTGTGAACAGCCCCGAAGGCGCCGGTGCGGCGGGCGCGGGTGCGGGAGGCGTGGCGGGCGCGGGTGCGGGCGTGCACGCGGCGGCTCCCACGGCGAGCGTGGACAACGCGCCGACGCGCAACGCGGTACGGCGGGAGACGGGTGTGATGGGCACGGTCCCAGCAAAGCGTGCGCCGGCTAACGGCGGGTGAACTCCGCACCGGTTGTCAGGAGTTGGGTGATCGTCGTTCGTGGCGGTTGAGCCTCGAATTTCGCGGCGGAAGCGCCGCTGACGGCGATCACGCCCGGGGCGGCGGGCCGGAAGCCGGGCGGATGGGCGGTCCACCGGTTCTGGCCTGGTGATCGTCCGGGCCGGGCACCCGGCGCGCCGAGGGGTGGACGTTGAGCGTTGGCACTCTCGTGGGTAGAGTGCCAACTACGCGGCAGCACGGAGCCCCGGCACCCGCGACGGCGGGGCGCCGCAGCCGACGTTCGAGAAGAACAGATCGCAGAACCCCAGGAAGGGGAGGGCACACTCGTGGCGAGCGTGAACATCAAGCCGCTCGAGGACAAGATCGTCGTGCAGGCCAGTGAGGCCGAGACGACGACCGCGTCTGGCATCGTTATCCCGGACACCGCCAAGGAGAAGCCCCAGGAGGGCAAGGTCCTGGCGGTGGGCCCGGGTCGGGTCGACGACAACGGCAACCGGGTTCCGGTGGACGTGAGCGTCGGCGACGTCGTGATCTACTCCAAGTACGGCGGCACCGAGGTCAAGTACAACGGCGAGGAGTACCTCATCCTCTCCGCCCGCGACGTGCTCGCGGTCGTCAACTGACACCTCGGATCAAGTAGCAACGACGCCGCCCCGGCCCCGGCTGGGGCGGCGTCGTCGCCGTTTAGGACGGAGGCGCGGGCAGCGTCTCCCCGTTCGGCTGCCGGTAAAAGGAGAGAAATGCCAAAGCAGATCAATTTCGACGAGTCGGCGCGGCGGGCGCTGGAACGCGGGGTGAACCAGCTCGCCGACGCGGTCAAGGTCACCCTCGGCCCGAGGGGCCGGCACGTGGTGCTGGACAAGAAGTTCGGCGGCCCCACGGTGACCAACGACGGTGTCACCATCGCCCGCGAGGTCGACCTGGAGGACCCGTTCGAGAACCTGGGTGCCCAGCTGGCCAAGACCGTGGCCACCAAGACCAACGACGTGGCCGGTGACGGCACCACCACGGCGACGGTGCTGGCCCAGGCGATGGTCGCCGAGGGGCTGCGCAACGTGGCCGCCGGGGCCAACCCGTCCGCGCTCGGGCAGGGCATCGCGGCGGCCGCCGACAAGGTGGCCGAGGTGCTGTCGGCCAAGGCCAAACCGGTGTCCGGCAAGAAGGACATCGCCCAGGTCGCCGCCGTCTCCTCCCGGGAGGTGGAGATCGGTGAGCTGGTCAGCCAGGCCATGGACGCGGTCGGCGAGAACGGCGTGATCACCGTGGAGGAAGGCTCCACGCTGGCCACCGAGCTGACCCTCACCGAGGGCCTGGCGTTCGACAAGGGCTACCTGTCCCCGTACTTCGTCACCGACTCCGAGTCCATGGAGGCGGTGCTCGAGGACGCCTACATCCTGTTGCACCGGGAGAAGATCAGCGCCATCGCCGATCTGCTGCCGCTGCTGGAGAAGGTGCTCGGCGAGGGCAAGCAGCTGCTCATCGTGGCCGAGGACGTCGAGGGCGAGGCGCTGTCCACCCTGGTGGTCAACTCGATCCGCAAGACGCTGCGGGTGTGTGCGGTGAAGGCGCCGTACTTCGGCGACCGGCGCAAGGCGTTCCTGGACGACCTGGCCATCGCCACCACGGCGCAGGTGATCAACCCGGAGATCGGGCTGAAGCTGTCCGAGGCCGGCCTCGAGGTGCTGGGCAAGGCCCGTCGCATCGTGGTCACCAAGGACGACACCACGATCATCGAGGGTGCCGGGGCCAAGGACGACGTGCAGGCCCGGATCGCCCAGATCAAGGGCGAGATCGAGACCACCGACTCCGAGTGGGACCGGGAGAAGCTGCAGGAACGGCTGGCCAAGCTGTCCGGCGGCGTTGCGGTGATCAAGGTCGGGGCGGCCACCGAGACCGCCCTCAAGGAGCGCAAGCACCGCATCGAGGACGCCGTCGCGGCCACCCGCGCGGCGGTCGAGGAGGGCATCGTGCCCGGCGGTGGCTCCGCCCTGCTGCACGCGGCGGCCGAGCTGGCCGACGGCCTCGGCCTGAAGGGCGACGCGGCGACCGGTGTGGCCATCGTGCGCCGCGCGCTGGAGTCCCCGGTCCGGTGGATCGCCAACAACGCCGGTCAGGAGGGCTCGGTCGTGGTCGCCAAGGTGGCCGGCCAGGACTGGGGCAAGGGCTTCAACGCCGCCACGCTGACCTTCGGTGACCTGGTTGCCGACGGCATCGTGGACCCGGCCAAGGTGGCCAAGTCGGCGGTGATCAACGCCGCGTCGATCGCCCGCATGGTGCTCACCACGGAATCCACCGTGGTGGACAAGCCGGAGGAGCCGGCGCCCGCCGCCGGTGGGCACGGCCATGGCCACGGGCACGGCCACGGCCCTGGTTTCTGACGCGATCAGACCGGGCCGTCACGCAGAAGCGGCAGCTCCCCTCAGTGGAGGGTGAGCTGCCGCTTTCGCGTGCGGATCAGGCCGTCGCGCTCGGACTCCGAGAGGCCGCCCCAGATGCCGTAGGGCTCCTGGACGCGCAGCGCGTGCCGGCGACACTCCTCCAGCACCCCGCAGCCGCCGCACACGGCCTTCGCCCTGGCTTCCCGGTTGCTCCTGGCCGGGCCGCGTTCCCCTTCCGGGTGGAAGAAGAATGCGCTGTCCATACCACGACAGGCGCCGTTGAGCTGCCAGTCCCAGATGTCCGCGTTGGGTCCTGGCAGCCTGCGCGTGTCAGCCATGTTTCCTACCCCCGGTACACCTACCGTGGGCTCGAGCCTGAAGTGCAGGTTCGCCGCCCGATTTGAACAAGCATTTGACGGTCACATTAGGTTCGGGTTTCGGGTCTGACAAGACTCTGGTGCTAAGCAGTGCTCACGATCAGCTTGTCCGGGTGAATCGGCTGGCAGAGGGGTTGACATGGGCTTATGCCCGGTCCGGGCCGCCTTCGGGGACCAGCCTGAGGCACAGCTCACAGTCCGGTCGGGTGACACCCCGGTGGAACGGTGGTTAGCCGCCGTGGTGTTCGGCGCCCGCGGTGACTACGCCGCCGCCGCCACGCTGCTGGCGACCCTGCTCCGGGCAGCCGACACCCCGGCCGCCGTCCGGGCGCACGCCGCCGTCACCCGTGCGGCCCATCTGCGCCAATTGGGCGGGCACCGGGCCGCGCGGCGGTTTGACGGGATGGGCCTGGCCCTGGCGGGCCAGGCCCCTGTGAGTGATTTGTATGGCTATAGCCATACAAATCACTCACAGGCCCCGGCCGCGGACGCGGCCGGGGCAAAAATCGACGCCCTGATCGGCCTAGCCGCCGACGCGATCGGGTTGGCCGACCCGGACCTGGCCGAACGGCTGCTGGACCTCGCCCGTGACCCGGCCGGGGGTCACCCGTCCTGGCGCCCGAAAGTGCGCTGGCGGTGGGTGCGCGCCGAGCTCTCACTCACTCGTGGGCGACCCGCCGAGGCGCTGGAGTACGCGGAGGAAGCGGTAGCCGGGTCCCGGGCGGCCCGCGCCACTCGCCACGAGATCAAGTCTGAGCTGCTGCTCGCGGTTGCCCGGGCCGGCGCGGGTCACCCGACCGCCGAGCTGGCGGATGAACTCACCGGACTGGCCGAGCGTGCGCACACCGCCCGACTGGACACCCTGCAATGGCCCATTCAGCTGATGCTGGCCGACGTCAACCGGTCCACCCGGCTGGGCCGTTCGGGCGACCACCGCCGCCGCGCAACTGAAATTCTGGCCCGGATTCGGGTCCGAACAGACCCACAAGGGCGCGTCGTGATGGACCGCTCACCCTGGGTGCCCAAGGTGTGAGACACTGCACTGCTCCATTCGGACGCCTGTCACCCACCCGAGAGCTGCCGCTCACCGCAATCTTCCCGAATGGAGTGCAAAAATACGCCCTGATCGTGTCAAGGCGGGTACTCTGCCAGCCGATAAGGGGGAGATATGTCACCCGGCTGCAGGAAGCAGCTGTTTGGAAGGAGTCCCTGTGACGACGGTACTGATCTGCGACGACCGTCGCAGCGTTCGTGAGGGGCTCACTCGCGTGATGTCCGCGGTGCCGGGGGTGCACCGGATCGATTGTGTGGCGCACGGTGACGAGCTGCTGGCGCGGTACTCCCGCCAGCCGGTCGACGTCGTGCTCGTGGGCACTCAGCGCGCTGTGCCCACCGGCGTCGAGGCGACCCGTCGCCTCGTCGCGGCGCACCCTCAAGCCAATGTCATCGTCTTCGGTGCCCCCGATGACGCTGGCAGCATCGCAGCGGCCATTGCCGGGGGAGCTCGCGGCTACCTGCGTTGGGACGCCTCGCGCCCCGAGCTGGTTGCCGCGCTGGCGCACACGCTGGCGAGCACCGCCGTTCCGACCCCTCGTGCCCCCACTGATCCCGGTGTGCAGCTGACCGAGCGTGAGCTGCAGGTTCTACGCGGGATGAGCCAGGGCAAGAGCAACGGTCAGATCGGTCGTGAGCTGTACCTTTCCGAGGACACGGTCAAGACCCACGCCCGCCGGCTGTTCCGCAAGCTCGGTGTGCGAGACCGCGCGCAGGCTGTCGCGCACGGGTTCCGCCGGGGCCTGGTTTCCTAGGTTCCGGGGGTTGGTTGCGTTCGGCGTCCGCCGTTTGCCGTGAGTGCCGGATACCGGATGAGGTGATGTTGGTAGCCTCATCCGGTTTTCGGTGTGCTTACGATCAAATTAGGCTCGAATTAACCCGAGCACACCGGCTAGCGTGTAGCTCCCCGGGGGTAATGGGGTTGTCCTGGCGCACGGCGCTGTAGGTTCGCCCGGGCACAGGAGGGGCCGTGTCGGTGACACCTGGACGACTGACTGCGATGAGTAGTGCGAGTAGTGCGCGAGATGGTTCGAACGACGAGTTCGACCAGTACCTCGGCGCCGCGATCCGTGGCGACCGCGTCGCGGTGGACTACGTGCTGCGCACGATTCGCCCGCTGGTCGTCCGCTACTGCCGGGCCCGCCTCGGCCGCTCGGAGCGCACCTTCGCCTCGGCCGACGACGTGGCCCAAGAGGTGTGTATGGCGGTGCTGACGGCGCTGCCCAGCTACCGGGACCAGGGCCGCCCGTTCCTCGCCTTCGTGTACGGCATCGCGGCGCACAAGGTGATCGACGCGCATCGCGCGGCCGGGCGTAACAAATCCGACCCGGTGGCCGACATACCGGACAGCCCACAGGTGGGCGACGGGCCGGAGCAACAGGCGCTGCGCTTCGAGTCCGCCGGCGAGATGGGCCGCCTGCTCGAAGTGCTACCGGAGAAACAGCGTGAAATCTTGGTACTGCGGGTGGTGAACGGGCTGTCCGCCGAAGAGACCGCGGAGGCGGTCGGCTCCACCCCGGGTGCCGTTCGGGTTGCGCAGCACCGGGCGTTGGCCCGCCTGCGCAAGGCCATGACCGAGGGCCGGTAGGGGAGGTGGTCCGTGATGAGTAATCGCTTCGGTCGCGGTGGCCGCTCCTCCAGGGGCGGCAGAGACGGCCGCTTCGGCTCGCCGTACGACTTCTCCACCGAGGACGCCGCCGACGTCACCGAGCGGCTCGACCCGGTGGACATGATGGCCATCCGGGCCGACGAGGAGCTGCTCGACCTGCTGGCCGCCGGCGGCCAGGCCGGCCCCCGCCCCGGTGGCGGCGCGGTCCGGCCGATGGCGCCCGGCCGGGGACCGAGGGTGCCCGGCCCGCGCACCGGCATGGGCGCCGGATTCAACGACGACCAACAGCTGTTCGCCATGCTGGCCTCGTGGCGCGCCGACGTGCACTCGGAGCCGTTCCCCGAGCTGGTCAGCGTCGAGGAGGCGTCCGAGGCGATCGTCGCCGGCCAGCGGGCCGCCAACCGGGGCCGGCGCCGGCTGATGCCGGTGACCGCGGCCGCCGCCGTGGTCCTGCTCGGCATGGCCGGCGTGTGGGCCGGGGCGACCAATGCGCTGCCCGGCGACCCGCTGTGGGGGGTCTCCCGGGTGATCGACGGCAACCGGGCCAAGTCGGTGGAGGCGCAGTACCGGGTGACCTCCGCGCTGACCGCCGCCGAGCAGGCGCTGTCCGAGGGCCGGGTGTCCGAGGCGCGCGCCAAGCTGGCCGAGGTGCAGCCGGACCTGGACAAGGTGCACGACCAGCAGCAGCGCGAGAAGCTGAGCAAGCGCAGCCAGACCCTGCTGGACTCCACCGAGGAGAGCCGCGAGGGCGAGCGGGTCGACCTGGACGAGAGCGGCGCCCGCCGGGACCGCGACCGTGATCGGGACCGCGACCGCGACCGGCGCGAGTCCGGCGAGAGCGGCCGGCCCGGCTCCGAGTCGAGTGACCCGAGCCACGACCCGTCGGTGCTGCGCGAGTCCGATCCGTCCCGGCCCTCGCACGAGGTGCCTTTCCCCGAACAAATGCCTAACCCGAAACCCTATCCGGGTAATGAAGGGTCTCGGCCTTTCCCGATGCCCAACCCGAACCCGTTCCCGGGTCCGGAAAAGCCGCATCCGACGACCAGGCCGGAGGAACCCCGGCCCTATCCGCTCCCGGGTGGGGAGCAGATTCCGACCAATCCGGCGAATCCTGGCCTGCCGTTCCCGGGTGGCAACAGGCCGTATCCGTTCCCCGGCCCGATGCCGTTCCCGCAGCAGCCAGTGCCGAAGACCACGCAGCAGCAGCCGGAGCAGCAGCACCAGGACCGGACCACCAAGCCCGCGCCGAGCAACCGGCCGAGCCAGGAGAACCGTCAGCCGAGCGGCGGTGAGCGGACGACCAGGCCGAATTCGGAACACCCGGACCGGGGCCAGTCGGATCACCCGCGGCGCGAGTCCGGTTCGGACTCGGGTTCCGGCGGCAACTCGAACCAGCGCGAGGGCGAGCGCGGCGGTTCCCGGCCGGAAAACGGTACCGGCGCGGACCGGGGGCCGAGCGGCGAACAGCGGCGCGGCGAGCCCGATTCCGGTAACGGCGGCCAGTAGCCCGTCCGCGATTACGTTCGGTATTTCCCCGTGCTCTCAGGTGCGCTAAGTGGGACACCTTATTCCCGAATGTGCGTCCAAATGGCGGAATGAGTTCGCCTTTATGCCCAACCGCAAATCAAATTGATCCAGGTCACTCGACGGGGCGTAACACGTTGGTGTGTCCCGCCGATGTACAGGACAGTTCGCCGCGCCGAAGCGGGGTGCGGGCGAAGCGACGTCGATCGTTTGATGGAGGTGGTCTGTAGATGCGTGACGAACGTGGCAAGCGGAGTCGCCGCGGTCGCGCCGGCCGCCGTTCCCAGTCGGTCGGGCTTGGTTCTCCCTATGACTTCTCCACGGATGATGCGGCGGACGCGCGGGTCGACCCGGTGGACCTGTTAGCCATCCGGGCGGATGACGAGCTGCTCGACCTGGTGGTTGCCGGTCGGAGCGCGGGGACCGGCGCCGCGGGGCCGGTCGGACTGGGCACGGACCCGAGGTTGGGCGCGGGTATTCACGACGACCAGCAGCTGATCGCGCTGCTGGCCGCGTGGCGGGCGGACATCGACTCGGAGCGCTTCCCCGACCTGGTGACGGTCGAGGAGGCATCCGAGCTGATCACCGAGGGGGCTCGCCGGTCGCGGCCGAGGCGCCGGCTCATGCCGGTGGCATCCGCCGCCGCCGTGGTGGTGCTCGCCATGTCCGGCATCGCACTGGGCGCCGGGAACGCACAGCCGGGTGACGCGCTGTGGGGCGTGTCCCGGGTGCTCAACGGCGACCGCGCCAACTCCGTGGAGGCCGCGTACAAGGTCACCTCCGCGCTCACCGAGGCGCGCCAGGCGCTGGCCGAGGGCCGGGTGACCGAGGCGCGCGCCAAGCTGGCCCAGGTGGAGCCCGAGCTGGCCAAGGTGAAGGACGGCGACGAGCGCGCCCAGCTGAGCCGGCGCAGCGCCAACCTGCTCGAGTCCACGGACCAGAGCGAAGAGGGCGAGAGCACGCAGACCGACGAGGACGGCGTGCGGGTGACCAGGCCCAACCGGCCCGACGAGCCCGGCTCCGGCCACTCGACCGACCCCCGGTCCGGCCGGCCGGACCCGTCGTCCGACCCGAGATCCTCGGACCCGAGGTCGTCCGACCCGAGGTTCGCCGATCCCCGGTTTGCCGATCCCCGGTCCGGCGAGCCCAGCGCGGACGTGCGGTCCACCCGGCCCAGCACCGATCCGAGGAGTGCCGAGCAGCCTCGGCCCACCCGGCCCAACCCGAGCACCACCGAACCCGAGCCGTCCGCCGATCCCCGGTCCGGCCAGCCAGGTCCCGGACAGGGGCCGGGATCCGGCACCGGCCAGGGACCGGGCTCCGGACCGAGCGAGGGGCCGGGCGCGGGGCAGGGCCCCGGTTCCGGACCGGGCTCCGGCCCAGGCCAGGGCCCCGGTCCGGAAACCGGCGACAAGCCCGGTTCCGGGACGAACCCGGGCGGCGGACCGACGCCGGGCGCCGGCGGACCGAAGCCGTCCAACACCAGCCGGCCCGGGGTGGAGAACCGGCCCGGCGGCCCGATCACCACCCGGCCGGTGGCCACCACCCGGCAGACTGGTCCGGTGCGGCCGACCACGGCCGAGCACGAACAGCAGCAGCGTGAGCAGCGCGACGACCCGCGCACCGGTGAGCGCCGCCCCCCGCCGCAGGACCAGCAGACGCAGGAACGCTGAGAAAAAGCTGAGAGTCAGCTCACGCTGAACACGGCGTCGGCGTAGCCGCGGCAGTAGTCCCAGGTGACGTAGTGGCTGGGGTCAGGGTCGAAGGCCGGCTCGTGCTTGCGCATGTGCCCTTCGTCCAGCAGCTGGCGGAGGCTGGCCCGCAGCAGGTTCCACTCGTGGAAGTGCTGCTCGCCGCAGTCCACGCAGTCCACCACCAGGCCCCGGATGCCGCGTTCCTCCAGCAGCGCCTGGTAGACGGCCAGGTCGCTGAGATCCTCCACGATCTCCTCGCGCTCCTCGGCGGTCAGCGGCTCGGGCGCCTCGTCCTCGGGCAGGCTGTCCAGTGCCCGCGCGGGGTCGTTCGGGTCGCCCGCAAACGGGTCGGGCGGAAGGGCATCCTGCGGCACGCGTAACACGGTACCTGCATTCGACTGAGCCGGTGGCGGCGGTGACCCAACAAAATACGGCCGTGACCTGGACGTGATCCCCTCGGGGCGGCGGCGCCGGCCGAGCCCGCGCGGCCGTGTGGGCCGCCCCGATAGGATCGGGTAACCGCGACCGAGGGGTGGATCATCGCATGTCCGTCGAGCTGACCACCGAGCCGACCGCCGGGCTCCCGTCCAAGTTCGCCCGCCTGGGGCTGACCTTCGACGACGTGCTGCTGCTCCCGTCCGAGTCCGACCTGCTGCCCAGTTCCGCCGACACCAGTACCCAGCTGAGCCGGAACGTGCGGCTGCGGGTGCCGCTGGTGTCCAGCGCGATGGACACGGTGACCGAGGCGAGGATGGCCATCTCGATGGCCCGCCAGGGCGGCATGGGCGTGCTGCACCGCAACCAGTCCCCGCAGGAGCAGGCCGCGCAGGTCGAGGTGGTGAAGCGGTCCGAGGCCGGCATGGTCACCGACCCGGTCACCTGCGCGCCGGACGCCACCCTGCGGGAGGTGGACGCGCTGTGCGCCCGCTACCGGATTTCCGGCGTCCCGGTGACCCACCCGGACGGCACGCTGCTCGGCATCATCACCAACCGGGACATGCGGTTCGAGGTCGACCACTCGCGCAAGGTCAGCGAGGTGATGACCCGCCAGCCGCTGGTCACCGCCCAGGTCGGGGTGACCGCCGAGGCGGCGCTCGGCCTGCTCCGCCGGCACAAGATCGAGAAGCTCCCGATCGTGGACGGCGCGGGAATCCTGCGCGGGCTGATCACCGTCAAGGACTTCGTGAAGACCGAGCAGTACCCGCTGGCCACCAAGGACCCGGACGGCCGGCTGCTGGTCGGCGCGGCCGTCGGCGTCGGCGAGGACGCGGTGGAGCGGGCGATGCTGCTGACCGAGGCCGGCGTCGACGTGATCATGGTGGACACCGCGCACGGCCACTCCCGCCGCGTGGTCGAGATGGTCGCCCGGCTGGCCAAGGAGACCGGCGACGGGGTGGACGTGGTCGGCGGGAACGTGGCCACGCGGGAGGGCGCGCAGGCGCTGGTGGATGCCGGCGCGGACGGCGTCAAGGTGGGCGTCGGACCGGGCTCCATCTGCACCACCCGCGTGGTGGCCGGGGTGGGCGCGCCGCAGATCACCGCGATCTACGAGGCCTCCCTGGCCTGCGCGCCGGCCGGTGTGCCGGTGATCGGCGACGGTGGCATCCAGTACTCCGGGGACATCGCCAAGGCGATCGCCGCCGGGGCTAGCTCGGTGATGCTTGGCAGCCTGCTGGCCGGCACCGCCGAGGCGCCCGGCGAGCTGATCCTGGTCGGCGGCAAGCAGTTCAAGACCTATCGGGGCATGGGTTCGCTGGGCGCGATGCGTTCGCGCGGGAACGACACCGGCGGCAAGTCCTTCTCCCGGGACCGCTACGCCCAGGACGACGTGCTCAGCGAGGACAAGCTGGTGCCGGAGGGCATCGAGGGGCGGGTGCCGTTCCGCGGCCCGCTCAGCCAGGTGATGCACCAGCTGCTGGGCGGCCTGCGCTCCGGCATGGGCTATACCGGCGCGGCCACCATCCCCGACCTCCAGCAGGCCCAACTGGTCCGCATCACCCCCGCCGGCCTCAAGGAAAGCCACCCCCACGACATCACGATGACCGTGGAAGCGCCGAACTACGTAACCCGCTGACCCTCGCTGATTCAGTCACTTCAGCAGGCTGGTTCAGTCGGTTGGGCATGCTCGCATACGCTTGCCGGCGTGCGTGACCTAGTAGAGATCGGGATGGGGCGTAGCGCCCGGCGGGCCTACGACCTGCAGGACATCGAGATCGTGCCGTCGCGGCGCACCCGCACCTCGCAGGAGGTGTCCACCGCGTGGCAGCTGGACGCCTACCGGTTCGAGATCCCGCTGGTGACCCACCCGACGGATGCGATCGTGTCCCCGGCCAGCGCCATCCGCATCGGCCAGCTGGGCGGCCTCGGGGTGCTGAACGCCGAGGGGCTGTGGGGCCGGCACGCCGACCCGGAGTCGGCGCTGGCCCAGCTGGTGGACGCGGTGGCCAAGGAGGACGTGCCCGGTGCGGTGCGGTTGTTGCAGCGGCTGCACACCGCGCCGATCCGGGACGACCTGCTGGCCGAGGCGCTGCGCCCGGTGCGCGAGGCCGGGGTCACCGTGGCCGCCCGGGTCAGCCCGCAGCGCGCCCGCGAGCTCACCCCGGCGCTGCTCGCGGCCGGCGTGGAGATCCTGTTCGTGCAGGGCACCATCATCTCGGCCGAACACGTGTCGGCCAGCGAGCGGGAGCCGCTGAACCTCAAGCAGTTCATCAACGACCTGGACGTGCCGGTGGTGGCCGGCGGGGTCGGCGACTACCGCACCGCGATGCACCTGATGCGCACCGGCGCGGCCGGCGTGCTGGTGGGCTACGGGCAGTCCCTGGCCACCACCACCGACGCGGTGTTGGGCATCGGGGTGCCGATGGCCACCGCGATCGTCGACGCCGCCGCCGCGCGCCGCGACTACCTGGACGAGACCGGCGGGCGGTACGTGCACGTGATCGCGGACGGCGGCATCACCTGCTCCGGGGACATCGCCAAGGCGATCGCCTGCGGGGCGGACGCGGTGATGCTCGGCGAGCAGCTGGCCGACGCGGACGACGCCCCGGCCTCCGGCCTCTACTGGACGCCGGCCGCCGCGCACCCCTCGCTGCCCCGCAGCGAGCTGATCGGCCTGGAACCCGCCGGCCACAACTTGGACACGGTCCTCTTCGGCCCGGCCGACTGGCCCGACGGCTCGGTCAACCTGTTCGGCGCCCTCCGCCGCGCCATGGCCAAAACCGGCTACTCCGACCTCAAGGAGTTCCAACGGGTCGGCCTGACCATCCGGAGATAGCGCCTCGACATATCGCTGGTTCCGCCACCCCATATCGCGGGTTAACCCAGGCGGTGTCGCGGATTCACGCCTGGCGGAATCCGCGACACCGCCTGGTGGTGCCCGCGATATGGGTTAGGGGGCGCCGCCGGGTTCGGGGCCCTGGTAGGCCTCCTGCGAGGAGTCGTCCATGCCGACCTCGTAGCCGATGGACGGGTTCAGTTTGTTGCCTCGGATTACCGCGCCCGTGGAGTCGTTCTTGAGGGCGAAGGCCTTCTTGATCGTGCCGGCGATCTCGTTGCCGATGATCTGCGCTTCCTCGAAGTCGTCGAGGTAGATGGCCTGGCCGGCCCGGTTCTCGCAGTAGTTGTTGCGGAAGATCAGCTTCTCCGAGTTGCCCTCGCCGATGCCGTCCCCGGCCGAGCTGTCCGGGCCCTCGGCGATCAGGCAGATGTTGTCGATGTCCTCGCACCGGTTGGCCTCGATGCGCACGTTCTGGCTGGGCGGGCGTTTCTCGTCGGTGGCGAAGGTCTGCATGCAGTCCGCGTGCCGCTTGTCCTGGCCGACGGTGTCGGAGATGGTGTTCCGCTCGATCACCAGGTCCCGGCCCCAGAAGCGGATGCCGTCGCCGTCGTTGTCCCTCGGCGAGCGGATCGTGTTGTTGGTGAACCGGATGTTGGTGCCGTTCAGCGACGCGCCGGGGGCCTCCGGCTTCTGCAGCGCCAAGCCGTCCACCACGACGTTGCTCGCCTCGATGCTGATCCCCGAGCTGATCGCCCGGCCGCCGCCCAGGATGGTGATCGGCCGGTCCGGGGTGCCGGAGTTGCGCAGCATCAGCCGTTCGCCGGACACGTTGCCGGTCAGGCAGATGCGGTCACCGGGCAGCGCGCTGCCCAGCGCCTGCCGGGCGCCGGCCGGGTCGGAGGCCTGCTTGGTGCAGTTGGCCAGCGCGGCGGGCGGGCCGGCGCCCGGGGTGCCGGGCGGCGCCGCCGGCGCCGTCGGCCCGCCGCCGCCGGGCACGGTCGGGGTCGGGGCCGAGCAGGCGGTGGCCAGCGCGGCCACGGTCAGCGCGATGGCGCTGGCCAGCAGGGCGGCCGAGGAGGCGGGGCGGTTCAGGCGCATGCCCCGAAGCTATGAACGGTGCGGTTACCGGCTCGGCTGGATCAGGTTAGCTGCCGGTAAAACGTCCTCCGGTTGGAGCATTTTGCCGTCGCCTAACCGGCGCTGGCCTGGGGATAAGGAAGCCGTTCCTAGCGTCGGTGGCATGGGAGCCCAGCTGCTGGTGGTGGAGCGGGACGAGACCATCGGCAGCATCCTGGCCACCAGCCTGACCGGCGCCGGCCACCGCGTGATGTGGCGGCGCACCGGCCCGGCGGCGCTCGCCCAGGCCGCACGTACCCGGTTCGACCTGGTGCTGCTGGACCTCGGGCAGCCCGGGGAGAGCGGGATCGAGCTCTGCCGGCGGCTGCGCGCGCAGGCCCCGGACGCGGTGCTGATCGTGCTGTCGGTGCGGGCCGAGACCCTGGACGTGGTGCTCGGGCTGGACGCCGGCGCGGACGACTTCCTGGCCACCCCGGTGCCGTTGCGCCGGCTGCTGGCCCGGGTGGGCGCGCACCTGCGCCGCCGCCCGGCGGCTGCACCCGGCACCCCGCCGGTGGAGCTGGGTGACCTGGTGCTGGACCCGGTGGCCCGGCGGGTGACCGTGGCCGGCCGGGAGCTGTCGCTGCGGGCCAAGGAGTACGACCTGCTGGCCCGGTTGGCCGAGCAGCCCGGCCGCACGGTGTCCCGGGACGAGCTGATCGCCGACGTGTGGGACCCCCGCTGGCGTGGGCCGACCAGCACCCTGGACGCCTACGCGCGAACCCTGCGCGCCCGGCTCGCGGCGGCGGGCGGCCAGGTGCCGGTGGTGGTCACCGTGCGAGGTCGCGGACTGCGCCTGGACCAGCGCGCCGACCCGGACGCTCTTAGCGGCTCTCAGTCTTCGGCGGCCTTGCCGAGCACTTCGGAGATCAACCCGGCCATCCGCAGGTCCAGGGCGGTGATGCCGCCGGCCGAGTGAGTGGAGCAACGGAAGGTGAGGGTGCGCCAGCGGATGTCGATGTCCGGGTGGTGACCCTCCCGCTCGGCCACCTCGGCAACCTGGTTGACCACGGCGATCGCGGCCGGGAAGTCCCGCAGCGCGGCGTCGAGCACGATGGCGTTCGAGTCGCGTGACCACCCGGGGAGATCTTCCAGGCCGGCGGTGACGGCGGCTTCTTCCAATAGATCAGCCATGGGGGCATGCTGCCGCACCCGGGCGGCTTGGTCACGGGCTGGTGCGGAAGTCGTAAGCTGAGAAACTGAGAACAAGCTGAGAAGCCCAAATCTCAGCCACAGGATATCCGCGTAGCGTCCCTGACGTGCCAAGAGTACTGGTGGTGGATGACGAGGTCGGCGTGCGGACCGCCCTCGGACGGGGGTTGACCGCCGAGGGTCTGGACGTGGTGACGGCGGCGGACGGCCCGACCGCGTTGCGCGCCGCACTGACCGGCAGCTTCGACCTGATCCTGTTGGACATCATCATTCCCGGGCTCTCCGGTTACCGGGTGCTCGAGCAGCTGCGGGCCGAGGGCGTCGACACGCCCGTGTTGCTACTCTCGGCCAAGGACGGCGAGGTGGACCAGGCCGACGGGCTGGACCTCGGCGCGGACGGCTACCTGGTCAAACCGTTCTCCTTCATGGTGCTGGTGGCCCAGGTGCGCGCGCTGCTGCGGCGCCGGGAGGCGGAGCGCGGCCAGCCGGGCCGGCGGCTGCGGCTGGGCGAGCTGATGGTGGACCCGGCGACCAAGCAGGTGGCCTGGGGCGGCCGGCAGGTGGAGCTGTCCCCCCGCGAGTTCTCCGTGCTCTACGCGCTGGCCAGCCGGCCGGACACGGTTCTCAGCAAGGACGAGCTGCTGCGCATGGCCTGGGGCGGCGAGGACGCCGCCAGCCGCAACGCGGTGGAGGTCTACGTCGGCTACCTGCGGCGCAAGCTGCAGGCGGTGGGCGCGGGGCACCTGTTGCGCACGGTGCGTGGCCACGGGTATCGGGTCGGGGCCACGGGGTGAATCCGCCGGCGGTGCTCACCGGTTGGTGGAGCCGCCGCAGCCTGCGGGTGCGGATCACCCTGGCGGTCGGCGGTGTCGCGGTGCTCGCCCTCGGCGCGCTGGCCTGGGTGGCCGCCCAGCTGATCGGGATCACCATCGCCGGCGGGGTGGACGTCGAGCTGGCCAAGGCCGCCGCCGCCGCGACCGGCCGGTTGACCGAAGGGGTCCCCGAGGACTCGGTGATGCCCGACGCGGTGGACGGCATCTCCGGGCAGATCGTGGTCCGGGTGACCGACACCCAGGGCCGGGCGCTGGACGACGGCCCGCCGCTGGGCCTCGACTCGAACCTGCTGCACCGGCTGACCGAGAGCAACGCGGTCACCGAGCACGGGCCGGACGGCCCGACCCGTTGGCTGGGCGTCGCGGTGGTGGCGCCGGACGGCTCGCACCGGCTGATCCTGGCCAGCGCCGACCTGGTCGGTTACCCCTCGGTACTGCGCCGGGGGGCCATCGGGCTGTGGTTCGCCGCGCTGCTCGCCGCCGTCGGGGTGACGCTGGCCGCGTGGACGGCGGCCGGGCTCGCCCTGCGCCCGGTGGACCGGATGCGTTCGGCGGCGGTCAGCCTGCCGCCGGGGGAACGCCTGCCGGTGCCCACCCCGAAGGACGAGCTGCGGGCGCTGGCGGTGGAGCTGAACGAGCTGCTGGCCCGGCGGGACAACGCGTCGGCCCGGCTGGAGCGCTTCACCGGGGACGCCGCGCACGAGCTGCGCTCGCCGGTGGCGGCCATTCGCGCGCAGGCCGAGGTGGCGGTGCTGCACCCCGACCCGGAGCTGGTGGAGGAGACACTGCGCTCGGTGGCCACCGAGGCGGCCCGGCTGTCCGAGCTGGTATCCGACCTGCTCGCGCTGGCCAGGGCGGACGCCGGCGCGCGCCCGCCGGCCAGCTCGGTGGACCTGCTGGAGGAGGCGGACAAGGCCATCGGCCGGGCCGAGGTGACCGTGGACTGCCTGGGCACGGCGCCGGTGGACGGGGTGCCGCCGGAGATCGAACTGGTCACGCCCGACCCGGTCTGGGCCGCCGCCTCGCCCGGTGAGGTGGCGTTGGTCCTGGACAACCTGCTGGCCAACGCGCGCCGGTACGCCAGCGCCAAGGTGCGGATCTCGGTGCTGCCGGCCGGGCGGGCGGTGCGGCTGCTGGTGGACGACGACGGGCCGGGCGTGCCGCCCGAGGACCGGCGCCGGGTGTTCGACCGGTTCACCCGGCTGGAGGCCGGCCGGGGCGGGGTGAGCGGCGGGGCCGGGCTGGGCCTGGCGCTGGTCGCGGCCCTGGTGACCGGCCGCTCCGGCACGGTGCGCATGACCACCAGCCCGGCCGGTGGCGCGCGGGTCGAGGTGCGCTGGCCGGCCGGTGAGCCGCCGGCCTGGGCGCGTGCGGCGGCCGAGGACCCGTGGCCGGTGGCCGGCCCGCGCGAGGCGTGGTGACCCTGCCCCCGGGCGCCGCGAGCGCGTTGCGGTAATAGTGGTCCGCGTGGCGGACGTTTCTGATGGGATCTGCGGTGTCGAGTGAGGACGTGGTCGTGGTCGGGGCGGCGATCGTGCGGGAGGGGCGGCTGCTGGCGCAGCTCCGGTCCGAGCCACCCGAGGTGGCCGGGCGCTGGGAGCTGCCCGGCGGCCGGGTGGAACCGGGTGAGTCCGAGCCGGCCGCGCTGCGCCGGGAGTGCGCCGAGGAGCTCGGGGCGCTGGTCCGGGTGACCCACCGGATCGGGCCGGACCTGCCGCTGCACGCCGGATACCTGCTGCGGGTGTACGCCGCCGCGCTGCTCGCCGACTCGCCGGAACCGCGTCCGGTGGAGCACGCCGCGCTGCGCTGGGTGTCGGCCCCCGAGCTGCCGGGCCTCGACTGGCTGGACGCGGACCGCGTGCTCCTCCCCGACCTGGCCGACCTGCTCACCGGCTGACCGCTGCCCCAAGAGTGATCGCCGTCCGTGGCGGATTAGCGTCGAAATTCGACGCTGAACCACCAGAGACGGCGATCACCCTGGGCGAGGCCGAGGTGGGGTGCGACACGGCGGGCGGATCTGTCGCGGGGGGCCAGGTATCCTGGGCATACCGCCTCTTTGACCGACCAGGAGTACACGCGTGCCTACTCAGGCTCCGGACCGTCCGCACACGGCCGTCCGCACCGACCTGCGCAACGTGGCCATCGTTGCGCACGTCGACCACGGAAAGACCACGCTGGTGGACGCGATGCTGCGCCAGTCCGGGGCGTTCGGCGACCGCGCCGAGCCGCTGGACCGGGTGATGGACTCCGGTGATCTCGAGCGGGAGAAGGGCATCACCATCCTGGCCAAGAACACCGCGGTGCGCTGGCGTGAACTGATGGTGAACGTCATCGACACCCCCGGCCACGCCGACTTCGGCGGCGAGGTGGAGCGCGGGCTTTCCATGGTGGACGGCGTGCTGCTGCTGGTGGACGCCAGTGAGGGGCCGCTGCCGCAGACCCGGTTCGTGCTGCGCAAGGCGCTGTCGGCGCACCTGCCGGTGGTGCTGGTGGTGAACAAGACCGACCGCGCGGACGCCCGCTGCGAGGAGGTCGTCAACGAGTCGCTGGAGCTGCTGCTCGAGCTGGCCGACGAGCTCCAGCTCGGCGAGGACGTGACGACGAACCTGCTGGACCTGCCGGTGGTCTACGCCAGCGCCCGGGCCGGCAAGGCGTCCCGGATCCGCCCGGTCGACGGCACCGTGCCGGAGGCGGACGACCTCACCGCGCTCATGGAGGTGCTCGCCGAGGCGGTGCCGCCGCCCGCCGACGACCCGGACGCCCCGCTGCAGGCGCACGTCACCAACCTGGACGCGACCACGTACCTGGGCCGGATCGGGCTGTGCCGGATCCGCGCCGGGCGGCTGCGCCGGGGCCAGACGGTGGCCTGGTGCCGCGCGGACGGCTCGGTGCAGAGCGTGAAGATCACCGAGCTGCTGCGCACCCAGGCGCTGGAGCGGGTGCCGGCGGACGACGCCGAGGCCGGGGACATCGTCGCGGTCGCCGGCATCCCCGAGCTGATGATCGGCGACACGCTGGCCGACCCGGAGGACCCGCGCGCGCTGCCCCGCATCGAGGTGGACGAGCCGGCCATCTCGGTCACCGTCGGCATCAACACCTCGCCGCTGGCCGGCCGGGACGAGGTGTCCGGCACCAAGCTCACCGCCCGCCTGGTGCGCAACCGGCTGGACAGCGAGCTGGTCGGCAACGTGAGCCTGCGGGTGCTGCCCACCGAGCGGCCGGACGCCTGGGAGGTGCAGGGCCGGGGCGAGCTGGCGCTGGCCATCCTGGTGGAGCAGATGCGCCGGGAGGGTTTCGAGCTGACCGTGGGCAAGCCGGAAGTGGTCACCCGGACCATCGACGGCAAGCTGCACGAGCCGTACGAGCGGCTGTCCGTGGACGTGCCCACCGAGCACCTCGGCGCGATTACCCAGCTGCTGGCCGCGCGCAAGGGCGAGCTGATCCAGATGACGCACGGCGAGACCCGGGTGCGGGTGGACTACGCGGTGCCGTCGCGGGGCCTGATCGGCTTCCGCACCGAGTTCCTCACCGTGACTCGCGGGGCCGGCATCGCCGCCCACGTCTTCGACGGATACCGGCCGTGGGTGGGTGAGCTGCGCACCCGCCGCTCGGGTTCGCTGGTCGCCGACCGCACCGGCCCGGTGACCACCTACGCCTGCATGCAGCTGGCCGACCGGGGCACCATGTTCGTCGCGCCGGGTACCCAGGTGTACAGCGGCATGGTGGTCGGCGAGCACACCCGGGGCGACGACCTCGAGATCAACATCTGCCGGGAGAAGAAGCTCACCAACGTGCGCAGCTCCACCGGTGAGGAGCTGGAGCGGCTCACCCCGCCGGTGATCCTCTCGCTGGAGCAGGCGCTGGAGTTCTGTGCGCCGGACGAGTGCGTGGAGATCACGCCCAGCGCCATCCGGGTGCGCAAGGTCGAGCTCGACCCGCACCTGCGGGCGCGCGCCCGCGCCCGCTCCAAGGCCGCCGCCCGCTGAGACCCGCCGTCAGCCCACCTAGTCCGCCCGTCGCCGGGCGGATGCGGGGTGTCCCGGTGCGTTTGGGAGGATGCCAGCGGGTCGGGGGTGTAGGAGGAGGTGTTTGTGCGACGGGCTGGGGTCGGTGCGGTCGGTGCACTTCTGGTCGCCGTGCTGAGTCTGCTCGCGGCGTGTAGCAACGAGCTCCCGCCGGAGGCCGTTCCGGCGGCTCCCGCGCCGCCGCCGCTACCCATGCCGGCCACTCCTGAGCAGGGCAAACGGATCCTGGTCGGGGTCGACGACCTGGGTACCGGGTTCAACCCGCACCTGGCGTCCGACATCTCGCCGGTGTCCACCGGGGTGGCCTCGCTGGTGCTGCCCTCGGTGTTCCGGCCGGGCCCGGACGGCTCGCGGCAGCTGGACACCACCGTGGTGAGCAGTGTGAAGGTGGCCTCCACGGCGCCGTTCATGGTCAGTTACGAGATCAACCTCGCCGCCGCGTGGTCGGACAATGCGCCGATCGCCGCCGAGGACTTCGTCTACCTGTGGCAGCGCATGCGCTCCGAGCCGGGCGTGGTGAACAACGCCGGCTACCGGATGATCACCGAGGTGCGCTCGCGGGCCGGCGGCAAGGCGGTGGACGTGGTGTTCGCCCAGCCGTACCCGCAGTGGCAGACGCTGTTCGACAACCTGCTGCCCGCGCACCTGCTCAAGGACGCGCCGCGCAGCTGGGCGACCGCGCTGGCGGAGAGCATCCCGTCGTCCGGCGGCCCGTTCGTGCTGAGCGCGGTGGACCGGGCGCGCGGGCAGCTGGTGCTGGCCCGCAACGACCACTACTGGAGCACCCCGGCCGTGGTGGACAGCCTGCTGCTGCGCCGGGTGGACGCGAACGCGCTGGCCGACGGGCTGCGCGGGACGGACATGCCGCTCGCGCAGGTCTGGCTGGACCCGGACACGCAGGCGGCGCTGGCCCAGCTCGGCCAGCCGGCGAAGCTCCAGCCGGTGGCCCAGCCGATCGTGGTGCAGCTGGGCATGCGCGCCGACTCCGGGGTGCTCGCCGACCAGCGGGTCCGTCAGGCGGTCGGCGCACTGCTGAACCGGGATACCTTGATCAAGATCGGCACGGCCAACGGGCTGGGCGGGGTGCGGGCGGACGCCCAGCTGCTCGCTCCTTCGGAGCGCGGCTACCACCCGACCGTGCCCGCCGGCGCGCCGACCCGGCCGGACCCGGTGCTGGCCACCCACCTGCTGAACGCGGCCGGCTACACCCGCGACGCCCAGGGCCGGTGGAACCGCCAGGGCCAACCGCTGACCATCACGGTCGGGGCGCCGGCCGACCGGCCGAGGTTCTCCCAGATCGCCGAGGAAGCCGTCCGGCAGCTGGACGCGGCCGGGGTACAGGCGCGCGCGGTCACCGCCAACGGCTCCGCGCTGCTGGCCGACCCGACCGTGGTGCCGACCTCGCCGACCAGCGCGTCCGCCGCGCCTTCCGAGTCCGCCGCGCCGTCCGGTCCGCCGTCGCCCGGGATGAGCCGGGTGGCCAGCAGCTCGGTGGCGCCGAAGGCGGCGCCCATCCCGCCGTCCGGTCAGCCGGTGCATCCCACGCCGGTACCCGGCGCCCCCGGCGCCGCCGCACCGGGCGCCGGGGCGCAACCGGGGGCACCGGTGGCCACGCCGGCCCCGTCCAGCTCCGGCGCGGCACAGTCCGGGACGCCTTCTTCCGGCGCCGCCGCGCCCGCCCCGGCCGGCGTGGTGGTGGACCTGCAGGTGATGCCGAGGGGCCTCGGCGCCGATCTGGCGACCTCGGCGGTGTCCAACTACGGCTGCCCGCCGGGAATGGCGGGCGTGGCCACGCCGGCCCGCAACTCCACCGGGTTCTGCCTGCTCAGCCTGCAGCCGACGTTGGACGCGCTGGTCGGTGGCGCGCTCTCGCCGGAGCAGGCGGCCGGCGGGGTGGAAGCCACCCTGTGGGCGCAGCTGCCGGCCATCCCGCTGTTCCAGCCGGTGACCACGCTGGTCACCGTGCCGAGGGGGGACGAGCTGACCGGCGGGGCGAGCCCCGGCCCGCTCACCATCGGCCCGCTGGGCACCGCCGGCCGCTGGCAGCCCAGCATCCAGTAGTGGATCGTGTTATCACCCAGTAGGGTCCGCCAATAGCGAAATGCCGTTGCGGAGGGGGCAGCGATGGGGGTACGCGCACGGACCGCGGTCGGGGCGCTCGGGGTGGTTGCCGCCCTGGCGCTGGCCGCCTGCTCCGCGGGCACAAATGAGGCCGGGGACGACGTCGGCCGGGAGCAGAACCTGGCGCCCGGCGCGATCGGCGCGGTGGACCAGCCGTACAACCGGCCCAAGGTGGCCGACATCGGCGAGGTCAAGGTCACCGTCGAGGAGAGCTTCCAGGACTACAACAACAACACCGGCGCGGCCAACAGCCTGGCCAACGACTACTTCAAGCCGATGTGGGCGCCCTCGCCGTACTTCCTGGACAGCGACCTGAACCTCAAGATCGACCGTGACTACATGGAGTCGATCACCGTCAAGTCGGCGAACCCGCAGGTCGTGGAGTACAAGTGGCGGCCGGAGGCGGTCTGGTCGGACGGCGCCCCGGTCGGCTGCAAGGACATGTACCTGCTCTACCTGGCGGCGGTCAGCCCGACCAGGGCGTTCGACTCCGCGCCGCACGGCTACAACCAGATCTCCAAGTTCGACTGCTCGCCGGACGGCAAGACGGTCACCGTCACCTTCGGCACGCCGTTCGCGGACTACCGGGGCCTGTGGTCGGCGGCCTGGCTGGCCGGCGGGCAGCTGCTGCCCGCGCACATGCTGGAGCAGCGCACCGGGATCCCGGACATCACCAAGGTGCCGGTCGACAAGGACACCCCGGAGGCGCGCCGGGCCGGGCAGTTCTTCACCCAGGGCTGGAGCGACTTCGACCCGTCGGTCGGGCTGTCCGCCGGGCCGTACCGGATCGAGAGCGCGGTGCGCAACCAGCGCATCGTGCTGGTGCGCAACGAGCGCTGGTGGGGCAACCCGGGCGGCCCGAGCAAGATCACGACCACCGCGGTGCGGGACGCGCAGGCGGCCGTGCAGCAGATCCAGAACAAGGAGGTCGACGTCACCGGGTTGCAGGCCGACCCCACGGTGTCCGAGCAGCTGCGCGCCTCCGGCGAGTTTCGCCTCTACGCGCGCGGCGGGCAGACCTACGAGCACCTGGACTTCAACATGGCCCGGCCGCTGTTCCGGGACCACCCCGAGCTGCGCAAGGCGGTGGCCGCCTGCGTCAACCGGCAGGACATCGTGGACAAGCTGGTCAAGGGGGTCGACCCGAACGCCAGGCCGCTGGGCAACTTCCTGATCAACCCGAACGAGCCCGGCTACCAGGACCACTACGCCGGCGTGGGCGCCGGCAACGCCGACCAGGCCCGCAAGCTGCTCACCGACGCCGGCTGGGCGCCGGGGCCGGACGGGGTGCTTGCCCGCAACGGCCAGCGGGCCAGCTTCCGGATCGGGCACAAGCTGGTGGACCGGCGCAACCAGACGGTGCAGCTGATGGCCGGCAGCTGCCGGCCGGCCGGCATCGAGATCACCGATGCCGGGCAGGAGGCGTTCAACGACCAGATGCTGCCGGCCGGTGAGTTCGACGCGGCGCTGTTCGCCTGGGTGGGCACGCCGGTGAAGTCGACGCTCACGCCCAACTACACCAGCAAGGCCAAGGGCGGGGTGGCCAACTACAACGACTACTCGAACGCCAAGGTGGACGAGCTGCTGGCCCGGGCGAACACCGAGCTGGACTTCCCCACCCGGCTGGCCACCTTCAACGAGGCCGATCAGCTGATGTCGCGGGATATGCACAGCCTCCCGCTGTTCCAGCTGATCGACTTCTCGGCCGCGCAACGTAACATTCAGCCGGTCAGCTACCTGAGTACCGGCGGGCCGTTGTGGAACGCGTTCGCCTGGCAGAGAACCGGCTGACGGGGGAGGCACAAGCTCGTGCTCCGGTACGTGATCCGGCGGGTGTTGATCGCGGTCCCGCTGCTGATCGTGGCCTCGGTGTTGACGTTCGCGCTGACCACGGCGATGGGTGACCCGCTAGGCGAGTGGAAGATGCTCCAGCCCCGGACCCCGGAGGAGATCTCCGCCCAGTACGAGCGGATCGGGTGGAACCGGTCGGCCCCCGAGCGCTACCTGGACTGGGCCGGCGGGTTCGTCACCGGTGACTGGGGCACCACGATCACCCCGGGCAGCGGGACCGAGGACGTGCGCTCGGAGATCGGCCGGGCGCTGGGGGTCACGCTGCGGCTGGTGGTGGCGGCCGAGGTGCTGGCCCTGCTGATCGGCATGGCCATCGGGGTGGCCGGCGCGGTGCGGCAGTACTCACCGTTCGACTACACGGCCACCGGCCTGGCGTTCTTCATGTTCTCCATGCCGCTGTTCTGCGTCGCGGTGATCCTCAAGTTCGGCGGCATCCAGCTGAACAACTGGCTGGAGAGCGCCGGCCTGGACCGGTGGATCGTCACCTCGGGGCCACCGGACGGCGGGTTCTCCGGCGGCTTCTTCTCGGCGATCTACTCCTACACCGGCGCGTTCCTGTTGCCGGTGCTGTCGTTGGTGGCGATCCAGTTTGCGCTGTACAGCCGGTTCCAGCGGGCGTCCATGCTGGACGTGCTGAACGCCGACTACGTGCGCACCGCCCGCGCGAAGGGGCTGACCCCGGCCCGGGTGGTGGTGCGGCACGCGCTGCGCAACGGGCTGATCCCGGTGCTCACCGTGTTCGCACTGAACCTGGGCATCCTCATCGGCGGCGCGGTGATCACCGAGACGGTGTTCGGCTGGCGCGGCATGGGGCAGCTGATCGTGGACGCGATCACCAAGAAGGAGCCCTGGATGGTGCAGGGCTGGATGATGGTGACCGCCATCGTGATTATCGCGTTCAACCTGGTCGCGGACGTCGTGTACGCCTACCTGGACCCGAGGATCCGCCTTGGTTGACACAACCGCTACTCCGACGGTGGCCGGCGTCGCGTTCGAGGTGCAGGCCCGGGCGCAGTGGCGGACCATCCTGCGCCGGTTCGTCCGGCACCGCGCCGCGCTGGCCGGCATGGTGGTGTTCGCCCTGCTGCTGCTGTTCGCGTTCGCCGGGCCGCTGGTGTGGACCGCCTCGCTGGACGCGGGGCAGGGCGGCGGCAAGCTGCCACCCAGCGCCGAGCACCCGTTCGGCACCGACCGGATCGGCCGGGACATGCTGGCCTCGGTGATCTCCGGTACCCGCTTCTCGCTGCAGATCGCGCTGGTCGTGGCGGTGGTGGCGACCGGGATGGGGGTGCTGCTCGGCGCGCTGGCCGGTTACCTGCGCGGCTGGGTGGACGCCACGGTGAGCCGCATGATTGACCTGCTGCTGTGCATCCCGCCGCTGGTGATCACCGCTGTGCTGGCGCGCAACACGTTCACCCTGGCGCCGTCGGCGCAGAACGCCAGCAACTGGCTCACCGTGGCGCTGATCATCGCGCTGTTCACCTCGTGGTTCCCGGTCGCGCGGACCATGCGCGGGATGGTGCTGTCGCTGCGGGAGAAGGAGTTCGTGGAGGCGGCCCGGGCGCTCGGGGCGTCCACGCCGAGGATCGTGTTCCGGCACATCCTGCCCAACACGGTGGACGTGATCATCGTGAATGCCACGGTGACCGTGGCCCAGGCGGTGCTGCTGGAGTCGGCGCTGTCCTTCGTGAACCTGGGTGTGCACCGGCCGGAGGCCTCGCTGGGGCTGCTGATCAACGAGAACAAGAACGAGCTGGCCACGCTGCCCTGGTTGTTCTGGTTCCCGTTCGTGTTCATCGTGCTGATCTCGCTGTCGGTGAACTTCATGGGGGACGGCCTGCGGGACGCCTTCGACCCGAGGCAACGGAGGGTCCGGGCATGACCGAGGATCTCCTCGAAGTGAAGGACCTCGAGGTGTCGTTCGGCACCGAGGACGGCACGGTGCGCGCGGTGCGCGGGGTGTCGTTCGGGCTGCGCGCCGGGGAGGTGCTCGGCGTGGTCGGCGAGTCCGGCTGCGGCAAGTCGGTCACCGCGTCGGCGATCATGGGACTGCTGCCACGCAACGCGAGCCTGGCCGGTTCGATCAAGCTGGCCGGCTCCGAGCTGGTCGGCGCGGAGGCCAAGGACCTGCGCGAGCTGCGCGGGAACCGGGTCTCGATGATCTTCCAGGACCCGATGACCTCGCTGAGCCCGGTCTACCCGGTCGGCTGGCAGCTGGCCGAGGCGTACTGCGCGCATCATGACGCGCACACCCGGGTCGGCTGGGCCGAGGCGGTGGACGCGCTGGCCCGGGTGGGCATCCCGGAACCGAGGCGGCGGGCCAAGCAGTACCCGCACGAGTTCTCCGGCGGCATGCGGCAGCGCGCGATGATCGCGATGGCGATCATCAACGACCCGGAGCTGATCATCGCCGACGAACCGACCACCGCGCTGGACGTCACCGTGCAGGCGCAGATCCTGGAGACGCTGACCGGGATCTCGGCCGACACCGGCGCGTCGATCATGCTGATCACCCACGACCTGGGCGTGGTGGCCGGGGTGGCCGACCGGGTGCAGGTGATGTACGGCGGCACGCTGGTCGAGTCGGCCGCGGTGCGCGACCTGTTCGCCGAGCCGCGCATGCCCTACACCGCCGGGCTGCTCGGCTCGGTGCCGCACCCCGAGCAGGTGGGCCGGCCGCTGGTGCCCATCCCCGGATCCCCGCCGTCGCCGCTGCGGCTGCCGCCCGGCTGCTCGTTCGGCCCGCGCTGCCCGCTGGCCCAGGACCGCTGCACCGAGGCGGAGCCGGAGCTGGTGGAGATCGACATCGACCACTGGGTGCGCTGCCTGCGCTGGTCGGAGCTGGAGCCGGCCGCGCTGGCGGAGGGGGAGGAGCGGCCCGGTGAGTAACTTTTCCACCCAACCCCTGCTGGTGGTGCGGGACCTGGTGAAGGACTTCCCGGTGCGGGGCGGGGGGATCATCCCGCGCACCGTCGGCCAGGTGCGGGCGGTGGCCGGGGTGTCGCTGGACCTGCGGCCGGGCGAGACGCTCGGGCTGGTGGGCGAGTCCGGCTGCGGGAAGTCCACGGTGGGCCGGTGCATCCTGCGGCTGCACGAGCCGACGTCCGGCTCGGTGGTGTTCGCCGGCGAGGAGCTGACCACCGCCGACCCGGCCCGGATGCGCTCGCTGCGCCGCGACCTGCAGATCGTCTTCCAGGACCCGTACGCCTCGCTGAACCCGCGCTGGACGGTGAACGACATCGTCGCCGAGCCGTTCGAGATCCACCGCCAGCTGGACGACGTGCAGTACAAGGTGGACGAGCTGCTGGAGCTGGTCGGGCTCAACCCGGAGCACCGCAACCGCTACCCGCACGAGTTCTCCGGCGGGCAGCGCCAGCGGATCGGCATCGCGCGCGCCCTGGCCCTGCGCCCCCGGCTGGTGGTGCTGGACGAGCCGGTGTCCGCGCTGGACGTGTCGGTGCAGGCCGGCGTGATCAACCTGCTGGCCTCCCTGCGCGAGCGGCTGGGCGTGGCATACCTGTTCATCGCCCACAACCTGTCGGTGGTCCGGCACATCTCGGACCGGGTCGCGGTGATGTACCTGGGCAAGATCGTGGAGACCGGCACCCGGGCGGAGATCTACGCCGGCGCGCGCCACCCGTACACCCAGGCACTGCTGTCCGCCGCGCCGGTGCCGGACCCTCTCGTGGAGCGCCGCCGGCAGCGCATCGTGCTCACCGGTGAGGTGCCCAGTCCGCTGGACCCGCCGTCCGGCTGCCGGTTCCGCACCCGTTGCTGGAAGGCCCAGGACATCTGCGCCCAGGAGGAACCCCAGCTGCTCGAGGTGGACGGATCACCGGCCAACCACCGGGCCGCCTGCCACTTCCCCGAACCCGCCGAGTCCGCCCTCCCGGTGACTTCCGCGGGCTGAGGGTGTCGGGTGCGGGTTTAACGATCGGCTTGGACGGGCCGGCTTGGGTTTCTGGCTGGTTGGGGTGCCGCCCGCCGCTCGTCACCGAGCGCTGGCTCAGTCCGGTCGACGGCGCGGTTGGACCGGACCCACCCAGCACTCGGTGAACGTAGCCGCCGACCCGCAGTCACATCTGCCCCACCCGTCGCGCCTCGGTGACTCAGAGTGAGCATCGCCTGGTCGCGCAGGCCGGCTGGGGGCGTCGAGCGTGTCGCTCGCTGAAGCCGCCCCCAACCCCACCGGCCGCAGCTACGCTCCGCACTCGCATCGCGACAGGCGGCACTCAAGCCCACAAGAAGCCCCAGCCCGCCCGTCCAAGCTGATCTTTAAACCCGCACCCGTATACCGACGCCCGCCCAGCCGCGCGGCGTCGGAATTGACGGTCAGAACTTGCGGGCTTCGCGGGCTTGTTCGGCGGCGGTGATTACCGCGGCGAGGGGTGCGCCGGTGGCGGCCAGGACGGCGGCGGCCACCGCGCCTTCCACGAAGGGGGCGTCCACGAGCACCAGGTCGGGGCGGTTGCGTTCGGCCAGCACGGCGCGCGCGGTGAGCACCGAACTGCCCAGGTCGGGCAGGACAGCCACGCCCGATCCCCGGTCCACCCGGCGAATGGCGGCGTCGATCAGGTCGTAGCTGGTGCCGAGCCCGCCGTCCTCGGTGCCACCGGCCACGGCCACCGCATCGGCCGCCACGCCCAGTTGGCCGAGTAGGTCGCGCAGTCCGGAAGCCAGTTCGGCGCTGTGGGACACGAGTACGATCCCGACAGGTTCAGCCGGTTCGACCGTATCGCTGGACATGCCGGTATGGTTTCATGGCTGAACAGCATTCGGCAATTCTGAAACGAGGTCGACGGTGGTTCAGTCCGTGCAGCGCGCCGCGCGGCTGCTCGGCCACCTGGCCGAGGGCGGCCCCCGACTGGGCCTGGCCGAGCTGGCCGAACGGCTCGGCGTGGCCAAACCCACCGTGCACGCCCTGCTCCGCACGCTGGAGGGCGAGGGCCTGGTGATGAAGGACCGGCGCACCGGCCGGTACGCGCTCGGCCCCGGCGTGCTCACCCTGGGCAACGCCTTCCTGGAGACCCACGAGCTGCGCATGCGCTCGCTGACCTGGGCCGACCTGCTCGCCATGCGGGCCGACGAGGCGGTCTGGGTGGGCGTGCTGACCGGCTCGCGGGTGCTGGTGGTGCACCACGCCTTCCGCCCGGCCGGCGCGGTGCAGATCCTGGACGTCGGGGCCAGCCTGCCCTGGCACACCTGCGCGCTGGGCAAGGCGATGGTGGCGTTCGCCCCGGCCGGCCTGCGGATGGAGCTGCTGGACGGCGAGCTGCCGCCGCTGACCGGGCACAGCCTGGTCGACAGGGCGGCGGTGTCCGGCCAGCTGGCCGAGGTGGGCAACCTCGGCTACGCCGTCGAGAACCAGGAGTGCGCGCTGGGCGACGCCGGAATCGCCGCGCCGGTGTTCGACCGGGCCGGCCTGGTGGGCGCCATCGGCGTGGTCGGTCCGGTGGAACGGGTGCTGGACCCGGAGCGCTCCCCGGAGCTGGCGGTGAAGGTGCGCGAGGTCGCCCGGCAGCTGTCCCGCGAGCTCGGCGCGGGTCGCGCGGCGTTGGTCTGAGCGGTGGTTGACAGTGATTCGGGCCACGCATACTGTTTTTATGCCGTTCAGTATTGACGAACGATGGTCAGGAGCTCTGGCATGAAGAAGCTGATCAACGCGCCGGAGTCGGTGCTGGTCGACGCCATGGCCGGCCTGGCCGCCGTGCACCCCGAGCTGCGGGTGGACCCGGAACAACGGATCATCACCCGGGCCGAAGGACCGCGCGCGGGCAAGGTCGCGCTGGTCTCCGGCGGCGGGTCCGGGCACGAACCCCTGCACGGCGGGTTCGTGGGGTACGGGATGCTGGACGGCGCCTGCCCGGGCGAGATCTTCACCTCCCCGGTGCCGGACCAGATCCTGGCCGCCGCCAAGGCCACCGACGGCGGGGCCGGCGCGCTGTTCATCGTGAAGAACTACACCGGCGACGTGATGAACTTCCAGCTCGCCGAGGAACTGGCCGGCGACGAGGGCATCACCGCGCGCGGCGTCCTGGTGAACGACGACGTGGCGGTGCGGGACTCCACCTACACCGCCGGCCGGCGGGGAACCGGCGCCACGGTGTTCGTGGAGAAGATCGCCGGCGCGCTGGCCGAGCGGGACGCGCCGCTGGACGAGGTGGCCGACGTGGCCACGCGGGTGAACGACGCCTCCCGCTCGTTCGCCGTGGCGCTCACCGCGTGCACCGTGCCGGCGTCCGGGCGGCCCGGGTTCGACCTGCCCGAGGACGAGATCGAGATCGGCGTGGGCATCCACGGCGAGCCGGGCCGCGAGCGGGGCAAGCTGCGGTCGGCCGCTGAGCTGGTCGAGCTGGCCATGGACGCGATCCTGGAGGACCTCCCGCTGGCGGCCGGTGAGCGGACGATCCTGCTGGTCAACGGCCTCGGCGGCACTCCGCTGATCGAGCTGTACCTGGTCGCGGGCGAGGTGGCGAAGATCCTCGGCGGGCGACGGGTGGAGATCGCGGCCAGCCTGGTCGGCAACTACGTGACCAGCCTGGACATGGCCGGGGTGTCGATCAGCGTGTGCCGGGCGGACGACCAGCTGCTGGACCTGTGGGCCGCGCCGGTGCAGACCCCGGCGCTGCGTTGGGGACGTTGAGAGGACCAATTGATGAAGATCGACGTGGCGCTGGCCGTTGCCTGGCTGGACCGGTTCGCCGACGCGGTGGACGCGCACCGGGACCAGCTCACCCAGCTGGACAGCGCGATCGGCGACGGTGACCACGGCAGCAACATGCAGCGCGGGTGCGACGCCGTGCGCACCGCGCTGGCCGACGCCGAGCCGGCCACCGTCGGCGCGGTGCTGGTCAAGGCGGGCGGGACGCTGATCTCCAAGGTCGGCGGGGCTTCCGGGCCGCTCTACGGGTCGGCGCTGCGGGCGGCGGGGAAAGCGCTGGGCGACGGGGAGTCGGCCAGCGCCGAGCAGCTGGTCGAGGCGCTGAACGCGGCGATCGCCGCGTTGGCCAAGCTCGGTGCGGCGCAACCCGGCGACAAGACCATGCTGGACGCGTGGACGCCCGCCGTCGCGGCCCTGGGTGAGGCGGTGGCCGGTGGCGGCGGGTTGCCGGCGGCGGCCGAGGCGGCGGCCGAGGCGGCGGAACAGGGCGCGGCGGCCACCGTGCCGCTGCAGGCCCGCAAGGGACGGGCGTCCTACCTGGGGCCGCGCAGCATCGGCCACCGGGACCCGGGGGCCAGCTCCACCGCGCTGCTGTTCGCCGCGCTCGCCGAGGCCACCCGGGACGCGCCGGGCGCCACCAAGGACGCGCCGGGCGTCACCGAGGACGCGCCGGGCGTCACCGAGGACGCGCCGGGCGTCACCGAGGACGCGCCGGGCGTCACCGAGGACGCGCCGGGCGTCACCGAGGACGCGCCGGGCGCCGCCGGGTGAGCGCGGGCGGAGTCGATCGGCTGGCCCTGGGACTGGCCGCACTGGGCCGGCCGGCGTACATCAACCTGGGCCGCGACGGCGAGCTGCCGGCCGAGCGAACCGTGGACGAGATGCGCGCGGCCAGCTGGGCGGTGCTGGACGGGGCCTACGCGGCCGGCGTGCGCTGGGTGGACGTGGCCCGTTCCTACGGGCGGGCGGAGGAGTTCCTGGCCGGCTGGCTGGCCGCCCGGGGGCAGCCGGAGCTGACCGTATCCAGCAAGTGGGGCTACGCCTACGTCGGCGAGTGGCGGATGGACGCCCAGGTGCATGAGCTGAAGGAGCACTCGGCCGCCCGGCTGCGCGAGCAGTACGCCGAGTCGCGGAAGCTGCTCGGCGACCGCCTGGACCTCTACCAGGTCCACTCGCTGACCCCGGACAGCCCGCTGTTCACCGACCGGGAGCTGCTGGGTCTGCTCGCCGAGCTGGCCGAGTCCGGCCCGCGGCTGGGTTTCTCCACGTCCGGGCCGAACCAGGCGGACGCCATCGAACGGGCGCTGGAGCTGGGCCTGTTCTCCGCGGTCCAGTCCACCTGGAACCCGCTGGAGCCCTCGGCCGGGGATGCGCTGGCCGCCGCGCACGCGGCCGGCTGCCACGTGATCGTCAAGGAGGCACTGGCCAACGGGCGGCTGGTGGTCACCGCCCCGCCGGCGGTGGACCGGTTGGCCACCGAGTACGGGGTGGGCCAGGACGCGGTCGCGCTGGCCGCCGCGCTGGCCCAGCCGTGGGCGGACACCGTGCTCCTCGGCCCGGCCGGTGTCGGGCAGCTGCGGGCCAACCTGGCCGCGCTGGACGTCCCGATCGACCGGGCGGAGCTCGCCGACCTCGCGGAAGACCCTGCGGACTACTGGAAACAACGCTCCGCCCTCGCCTGGAACTAAGCTTTCCCGGTGGGTTCGAACGCGGCGCGCCGGTTGTTGCTCGTGCACGCACATCCGGACGACGAGACCATCACCACCGGCGGGACCATCGCCCGGTACGCCTCCGACCCCGACACCCACGTGACCCTGGTCACCTGCACGCTGGGCGAGCAGGGTGAGGTGATGGTGCCCGCGCTGGCCGGGCTGGCGGCCGAGGCGGCCGACCAGCTCGGCGGTTACCGGGTCGGCGAGCTGGCCACCGCCATGGCCGCCCTGGGCCTGCGCGACCAGCGGTTCCTGGGCGGGATCGGGCGCTGGCGGGACAGCGGGATGACCGTCGTGGACGGGCGGCCCGCCGTGCCCCCGACGCTGCACCCCAGGGCGTTCTGTACCCCGGCCGACCGGGCCGAGCAGGTCGACGCGCTGGCCGCGATCATGGCGGAGACCCGGCCGCAGGTGGTGGTCGGCTACGACCCGGGCGGCGGATACGGGCATCCTGATCACGTGCGCGCACACGAGATCACCATGGCCGCCGCCGCCCGCACGCCGTCGGTGCGCAAGGTGTACTGGACCGTGGTGCCGCGCAGCGACCTGGCGGCCGGGCTGGCCGAGCTCACCGGGGCCGACCTGCCGTGGCGGCTGGGCGAACCGGGCGAGCTGGTCTGCGTACCGGACGAAACGGTGACCACCAGGCTGGACGTCGGCCGGCAGCTGCCGGCCAAGCTGGCCGCGCTGCGCGGGCACGCCACCCAGCTGACCGTGTGGGCGAACGGCGAACGCCGCGCCTTCGCGCTGACCAACGAGATCGGGCAACCGGTGTACCGCGAGGAGTGCTACGTCCTGGCCGCCGGCCGGCAAGGCATTCCCACAACGCCCGAGCGTGACCTGTTCGAGGGGATCGAGACCGCATGACCGACGACCGGACCGCGACCGGTACCGCACTCGCGCCGCTCCCGGCCGAGCCGAGGGAGCAGACCGGCGCGATCTCCGTGCTGGCGGTGCTGCTGGTGGACACGGTGTTGCTCGCGGTGCTGGAGCTGTGCTTCCTCACCCTCTACTGGGGTGCCGTCCCGATCCCGCTCAGCGCGTTGCTGGGGTTGGTCACCACCCCGTGGCTGGTGCGCAACGCCGGCGCGGTGGCCGGTGTGCCGGGGGCCGGCCTGGTGTTGGGGGCCTGGGCGGTGGTCATCTTCGGGATCGGCCTGGCCGGCCCCGGTGGTGACGTGCTGCTGCCGCTGGACCTGTTGTCCATGGCCCAGGTGATGGCCGGGCTGCTGCCCGGCGCGTTCGTCCTCGGCCGGGTCATCCGGAACGAACGCGCGGGGTCCGACTAAGGCGTGTCCGGCGGCACCAGGTAGATGTAGCGGTGGTGCTGGCGGAAGCCGAGCCGCCGGTACAGGGCCATGGCGGGCACGTTGTGCTCGGCCACCTGCAGCACGCACCACTGCGCCCCCCGGTCCAGCGCCCACCGGGCGCCGGCGCGCATCAGCGCGGAACCCACGCCGGCCTTGCGGTACTCGTGGGCCACCCACAGCCTGGCCACGTGCAGGTGCCCGTCCACCAGCGCCAGCCGCACCGCGCCGACGGCGGTGGGGCCGTCCCGTGCCACCCCGAACCCCATCGCGTCCCGGTCGGCCAGCGCGGGGGCGGTCAGGACGTGGCGGGCGGCTTCGGAGGGCTGTTGTTCCTCCACGGTGAGGCGCCACCAGTCCGCGTCCGGTCGCGGGTCGATCCTCGGCGCCACACCGGGCCACTTCGCCGGTTCGCCCGGCTCGTTGTCCGGGCCGGCGGACCGGCCGGCCAGCTGGGCCAGCTCGGTGACCTGTACGGACACCTCGGCGCCCGGTGCGTGCGACTCGTCCAACCGCCAGCCGTGTTCGGCCAGCCGCTCGTGCCACGGCGAGTCGCGCGGCACCTGTGCCCTCGGTCGTAGCCCGTGCCGGGCGGCGAAGCCGACCGCCTCGGCCAGCGCTTCCGGCGTGGGACGGCCCGGGTCGCCGACCACCAGGGTCGAGTTGGCCCGGCCGGTGAACCCGCCGGCGGCTCGCAGCCGCCACTGGCCGAGCGGCCGGTCCACCACGGCGGGCCAGGCGTCGGCGCACAGCCGTTCCAGCCGGGAAACCGCCGCCCAGGACGCCCGCCGGGCCCGGGGCTGGGGGATCTCCCGCACCGCCACCACCGCCTCCCTGGCCACCCGGACCGGACCGCGTCTGGTGTGCACCAACAGGTCCGGCCGCCCCTCGGACTCCAACTCGCCGACCGAGTCGGTGAATAACGGCCGCCCATCCCGGGTAGCCAGCCGGTGCCGCAAGGTCACCCGGCAGCCGTGTAGCCGGGCCAGCAGCTCAGCGGACCGTGCGCCGCGGATTTCCACAACATCGAGTTTGCCGCATCCGGCTTTCCGGGAGAGTGATTCAGCCAACAGAGGCCTACCTTGGTACGCGTGATGGAAACTGAGGAGACATACTGACGTCCGAGAACGTCGTTACCACCGCTGGAGAGACGCCGTGACGTATGTGATCGCCGAGCCATGTGTCGACCTGCAAGACAAGGCCTGCATAGAAGAGTGCCCGGTTGACTGCATCTATGAGGGTGGGCGGATGCTCTACATCCACCCCGATGAGTGCGTCGACTGCGGCGCCTGCGAGCCGGTCTGCCCGGTCGAGGCCATCTACTACGAGGACGACGTTCCGGATCAGTGGAAGGACTACACCAAGGCGAACGCCGACTTCTTCGAGGAGCTCGGCTCGCCGGGTGGCGCCTCCAAGGTCGGCCGGGTGGAGCGGGACGTGCCGCCGGCTTCCGGGCTGCCCCCGCAGGAACACGACGCGTGAGCACTGTTTGAGCCCGTTCATCGCCGGGCTGCCGGACTTTCCCTGGGACTCGCTCGCCGAGGCCACCGCGAAGGCGGCCGCCCACCCGGACGGCATTGTGGACCTCTCCGTCGGTACCCCCGTGGACGAGGTGCCGACGGCGATCAGGGCGGCGCTGGCCAGCGAGCCGGCGCAGGCGCCCGGCTACCCGGCCACCTGGGGAACCGCCGCCCTGCGTGGGGCCGCCTCGGCGGCGATGGGCCGGCGCTACGGGGTCGACGGGCTGAACCCGGACGCCGTGCTGCCCACCATCGGCTCCAAGGAGCTGGTCGCCTGGCTGCCCACGCTGCTCGGCCTGGGGGCGGGGGACGCCGTGGTGATCCCCGAGCTGGCCTACCCGACGTACGAGGTGGGCGCGCGCATTGCCGGCGCCGATCCGGTGCGCGCCGACTCGCTGCTCTCGGCCGGACCGGCCCGCGTGCGGCTGGTGTGGGTGAACTCGCCGTCCAACCCGACCGGGCGGGTGCTGCCGGTCGAGCACCTGCGCAAGATGGTCGACTGGACGCGCGAGCGGGGCGCGGTGCTGGCCGCCGACGAGTGCTACCTCGGGCTGTCCGGCGGTCGGCCCGAGGGCGTCTACTCGGTGCTGCACCCCGAGGTGTGCGGCGGTTCGCACGCCGGGCTGCTGGCGGTGCACTCGCTGTCCAAGACGTCCAACCTGGCCGGCTACCGGGCCGGGTTCGTGACCGGTGACCCCTCGCTGGTCGCCGGCCTGCTGGAGGTGCGCAAGCACGCCGGCATGATGATGCCGAGGCCGGTGCAGGTGGCGATGACCGCCGCGCTGGAGGACGACACGCACGTCGCCGCCCAGTGGGCGCGCTACCGCGCCCGGCGGGAGAAGCTGGCCGGCGCGTTGACCTCGGCCGGGTTGAAAATCGAGCACTCCGATAACGCGCCAGCCGGGCTCTACCTGTGGGCCACGGCCGGCGAACCGTGCCGGGCGACCGTGGACCGGCTGGCCGGGCTGGGCATCCTGGTCGCGCCGGGCGAGTTCTACGGCCCGGCCGGGGCGCGGCACGTGCGGGTGGCGCTGACCGCCACCGACGAGCGGGTGGACGCGGCGGTGCAGCGGCTCCTTTCATGAGCGCCCGCCGATGAGTCGGCCTCGCCCGGCAGCGGTGCTGGTCGGGGTCCTGCTGCTGGCGGTGAGCTTCCGCACCGCGCTGGCCGGCTACCCGCCGCTGCTGGAGATCGTCCGGGACGACCTGGGGCTTTCCGCCGGCGCGGCCGGCCTGGTGCAGGCCTCGGCGGTGGTGCTGATGGGCATTGGCTCGTTCGCCGCTCCCGCCGTGGGCGTCCGGCTGGGTTGGGAGCGCGGGCTGGCCGTGTCGGTGGCGGTCCTCTCCGCCGGCAGCCTGGTGCGCATCGTGCCGACGCTGCCCGCACTGATCTGTGGCAGTGTGCTGGTCGGCTGGGGCATCGGCACGGCCGGCGTGCTGGTCACCGGCGTGGTGAAACACCACCTGGAGGGCCGGGCCGGGGTGGTTACCGGTTCCTACGTGGTGTCCATGATGATCGGCGCCTCGGTGACCAGCGTGGTCGCCGTGCCGCTCGCCGTCGGCCTGGGTGGCTGGTCGTTCTCCCTGGCGGTGTGGGCGGTGCCCGCGCTGCTCGCGGTGGGCGCCTGGTGGTCGGTGGCGCGGTGGTGCCCGCCGGGTTCGAACGACCGGCGCGGGGCGCTGCCCTGGCGGGACGGCTTCGCCCGGCTGGCCATGTGTTTCATGGCATCCACGTCGGTGCAGTTCTACGGCTGGCTGACCTGGTTGGCCCCGTACTACCAGCACCTCGGCTGGTCGCCGCGGCGAGCGGCGCTGCTGCAGGCGCTGTGGACGTTCACCCAGATCCCGGCGGCGCTGCTGGTGTCGGCGATGGCCGAGCGACGCCGCCGGTGGGTGTTCTGGTCGTCCGCGTCGCTGGTCTGCGGGCTGGTGGGCACGGTCGGCGCGCTGTGCTGGCCGCTGCCGCCGGTGGTCGGCCCGTGGGCTTGGGCGGTGCTGGCCGCGATCGGCGTCGGCGCCGGGTTCCCCCTGGGCATCTCGGTGATCGCCTGGCGAACCCCGGACGGGGCGCGAGCCGGCGCGGTGGGCGGCCTCGCGCTGGGCGTCGGCTACCTGATGGCCGGGACGGCACCGCTGCTGATGGGCCTGCTGCTGGACCTCACCGGCGGCTACCGAGTCCCGTTCGGCGTCCTGGTACTGGCCGGCCTGACCCAGGCCCTGGCCATCCTGCTCATCGGCGACGGGCCTGAACCAACCCGCCCGACCCGACCCGACCGCCCGGCCCGGGCGGGCTAGAGGACGCTGGCGCGCGCGGCCACCCGCTGCCAGGCCGCCCACCAGAGCCCGCGCTGCTGTTCCGCGCGCGCGTACTCTCGCTCCACCAGGCGCCCGGCGACGAACGTCAGCAGTCGCGGGTCGCCGCTGGTCGCGCCCCGGTCCAGCAGCTCGCGGATCTTCTCCTGGGCGACGCAGGCGTCCTGGTGATCGCCGAGCACCTCCTGCAGGCCGGAGGTGGCGCCGAGCAGCTGGCGGACCGGCTTGCCGAGCACCGGCTCCACCAGCTCGCCGGTGTAGCGCAGCCGCTTGCCCTTGATGCGCAGCGCGTGCAGCACCTCGTCCGGCGGGTCCTCCCCGGCGCGCCGCACCGCCTTGCGCAGCATGCGGAACTCCTTGCGCACCAGCTCGACCAGCTCCGGCTGGCGTTCGGTGGCCGACGGGGTGGGCAGGGGCAGACGGACCGCGTCGGCCAGCCGTTCCAGCAGCGTGACGTAGCGGGGCGCGGCCAGCGCGTGCATCATGTCCGCCCTGGCCAGCGTGTAGTCCGCGTCCAGCGTGCTGATCAGCGCCTCGGCGGCGGCGCGCTCGTTCTCCGGCAGGTCGGCGGCCAGCCCGCGCAGCCGGGGCAACAACACGTCCAGGTCCCGGACCGGCCCCAACGAGCGCCCCAACCAACCCAGCTCGGCCCGCAGCGTGTCCGACCACTCGGCGTCCAACAGCGGCCGGGCCGCCTTCAGGGCGGCCCGCATGCGCCGGACGGAAACCCGCATCTGGTGCACGTCCTCGACGTCCCGCCCGATGCGCGCGCCCGCGTCGTGCTTGAGCAGCGCGCGTAGCCGGGTGTCCAGCGCGACCCGCACGTGGTGCACCGGGGGGTCGCTGGGCACGGCGGTGAGCGGCTCGGGCAGCCGCAGCACGGCCAGCGGTGGTGCCTCGGTGCCCCGATGGATCGGAGCGGGGTGCCGAACGGCCGTTGCGCCGGTTAAGACCATGAGACCAGTCTAAGTTTTAGTTGTTCGCGTGCAGTGCTTCGTTCAGCTCTACGGTCTGGCCGCCACGCGATCGGGCTAGTACCGCGCCGGTCTGCGAGTCCCGGATCAGCAGCAACCCGTCGTGGCCGGACAGCTCGCGGGCCTTGACCACACTGCCGTCCGGCAGCTTCACCTTGGTCCCGGCGGTGATGTACAGCCCGGCCTCCACCACGCAGTCGTCGCCGAGCGAGATGCCGATGCCGGCGTTCGCCCCGAGCAGGCAGCGCTTGCCGACCGAGATCACGTCCTTGCCGCCGCCGGACAGCGTGCCCATGATCGACGCACCGCCGCCGACGTCGGAGCCGTCGTCCACCACCACACCGGCCGAGATCCGGCCCTCCACCATCGAGTTGCCCAGCGTGCCGGCGTTGAAGTTGACGAAGCCCTCGTGCATCACGGTGGTGCCGGCGGCCAGGTGGG
This sequence comes from Actinospineispora eucalypti, assembly GCA_014208095.1. Classification (GTDB taxonomy): domain Bacteria; phylum Actinomycetota; class Actinomycetes; order Mycobacteriales; family Pseudonocardiaceae; genus Pseudonocardia; species Pseudonocardia eucalypti. The sequence continues at coordinate 832,748 of JACHMT010000001.1, forward strand.
CGCCCAGCCGCACCCGGTCGGCGTCGGCGATGCGCACGCCGGCGGGCAGCACGTAGTCGACCATGCGCGGGAACTTGTCCAGCCCGTACACCGCGACGTTCTGCCCGGTGGCGCGCAGCCTGGCCCTGGTCAGCTCGAAGTCGGTCACCGCGCACGGGCCGGCGCTGGTCCACACCACGGTGGCGAGCAGGCCGAACATGCCGTCCAGGTTGATCGAGTGCGGCCGGGCAAGGCGGTGGCTGAGCAGGTGCAGGCGCAGGTAGACGTCGTGCGCGTCCTCCGGCGGGTCGGCCAGTGAGCCGATCTCGGTGCGCACCACGACCAGTTCGACGCCGCGCGCCTGGTCCCGACCGGCGAGCCCGGTCAGGTCGGGTTGGTCGGCCGCGCCGGCGGCCGAGCCCAGCACGGGAGCGGGGAACCAGGTGTCCAGCACGGTGCCGTCGCCCGCCACGGTGGCCAGCCCGACGCCGTACGCGCCTTCGGTGATATGCACGAGCGACACGTTAGCCGAAGCGCAGCAGGCGCCCGTCGCGGACGATTGGGATCGGTGGTTCGCTCGCCCGGTCGGACTGCATTCCCCGAACCTCCCATCGGCTGCGGGCGCGCTGGGCGTCGCGGAGCCGGCGGTCACGGTGATAGGTCTCCGGCGGGCGGGCCAGCCCGAAGCGATCGCCCCACCACTCACCGTCGCGGGGGTCGAGCACTGTGTCCAGGTGCGCGGGAAAGTGTCTGTTCGCGCCGTCCTTCGTGTTGTCCCAGGCACGCAGCGGCGGCACAACGTGTCCCTGGCCGTCCACCGCAACCAGATGGACGTCCGCGACCGCGAGCAACCGGCTCAGCATGGCGAGGCTCGGTGCGTAGCCGCCCGCCTCCACCCGGTTCACCGTGGACCGCGAGACGCCGGCCCGTGCGGCGAGTTCCCGTTGGCTGAGGTCCGCCCGCCGTCGAACGGCGCGAACCAGCCCGGCAACGCAAAACTTGAACAGTCGACGATCGGTCATTCCCCCACTCTGCGTTTCAGCGCGAGACCGGCCAACCGCTTGATGCCTGCCTGTGGATAACCCGGCAAAACCCCTGCACCTGTGGGCAACTCAAACCGGCCATCCTCGACTTGTGCTATAGGCCGCCCCTCGGGCGTCTCCTCCCCAACCCCTCCGCGGAAGGTATGGCTCTGCGTGGAAATACGCGACACGCGCCGCCGCGGCGGATCAGCTGCTCTTGACGAGCTGCGCGGCTGAGCGCGATCAGGAATGCGGGGGTTTCACCTCACGGAGTCTGCTTCTCGAATTGAGCCGTGAATTTGCGACGTGGCGCATATTTCCACGCAGAGCCATAGCGTGTTGGAGGACTCCGGAGGAGAGCGGCGGGAACCGGACGACGTGGTCGGCGTAGCGTGCGGGGTATGAGCGCTTCCGCTCGGGCGACGGTAGCCCGGGGCCCAGTTCCAGCTCTCGACCTGAGTGCCGACCCGGTCGAGCTCACCGCCGCGCTGGTCGACGTACCGAGCGTGTCCGGCGAGGAGGGAGCACTGGCGGACGCCGTGGAGGAGGCCTTGCGTGCGCAGGCGCCCACGTTCGAGCTGCTGCGCAGCGGAAACGCGGTGCTCGCGCGCACCAACGGTGACCGGCCGACCAGGGTGCTGCTGGCCGGCCACCTGGACACCGTGCCGATCGCGGACAACGTGCCGTCCCACCGCGAGGGGGACCGCATCTACGGCTGCGGCACGTCCGACATGAAGTCCGGGGACGCGATGATCGCCCACCTGGCGGCCACCATCGACGACCCGGCGCACGAGCTCACCCTCGTGTTCTACGACTGCGAGGAGGTGGAAGCCGCGCGCAACGGGCTGGGCCGGATCGAGCGGGAGCACCGGGACTGGCTCCAGGCCGACCTGGCGGTCCTGGCCGAGCCGACGGACGGCGCCGTGGAAGCCGGCTGCCAGGGCACGCTGCGCGCGGTGGTGCGCACGACCGGGCGGCGCGCCCACTCCGCCCGGTCCTGGCTGGGCGAGAACGCCATCCACGCGGCGGCCCCCATCCTGCGGCGGCTCAACGAGTACCGGCCCCGCCAGGTGGACATCGACGGCTGCGTCTACCGGGAGGGCCTGCAGGCGGTGCGCATCGAGGGCGGCGTCGCGGGCAACGTGGTGCCGGACGAGGCCTGCGTCACGGTGAACTTCCGGTTCGCCCCGGACCGCACGCCCGAGCAGGCCGCCGACCACGTGCGCGAGGTCTTCGACCATGCACCGCTGGAGATCACCGACTCGGCGGCCGGCGCGCTGCCCGGCCTGCACGCCCCGGCGGCGAAGGCGTTCCTGGCCGCGACCGGCGCGCGGCCGGTGGCCAAGTACGGCTGGACGGACGTCTCCCGGTTCGCCGCCCTGGGCATTCCGGCGATCAACTTCGGCCCCGGCGACCCGAACCTGGCGCACACCCGGGAAGAGTTCGTGAACATCGACCGAATCACCCGGTGCACGGAGTTGCTCCGCCGCTACCTGACGTCGGCCGGGCGCTAGTGTCGGTGGGGTGTCTGTCGACGACGAGCGCCCTTCAGAAAAGCTCCGAGGCCCGGTCGTGCTGCGCCGGGACCGCCGCGTAGAACCCACCACGACCGACCAGCGCCTGCTCGACTCGCGCGGTCCCTCCGACTGGGTGCACACCGACCCGTGGCGGGTGCTGCGCATCCAGGCCGAGTTCGTCGAGGGCTTCGGCATGCTGGCCGAGCTGCCCCGCGCGGTCACCGTGTTCGGCTCGGCCCGCACCAAGCGCGAGCACCCGGAGTACCAGCTGGGACGGGATCTGGGGAAGGCGCTGGCCGAGTCCGGGTTCGCGGTGATGACCGGCGGCGGCCCCGGCACCATGGAAGCGGTCAACCGGGGCTGCAACGACGCGGGCGGGCTGTCCGTCGGCCTCGGCATCGAGCTGCCCTTCGAGCAGGGCCTCAACCCCTGGGTGGACCTGGGCATCAACTTCCGCTACTTCTTCGCCCGCAAGACCATGTTCGTGAAGTACTCGCAGGCGTTCGTCTGCCTGCCCGGCGGCTTCGGCACGCTGGACGAGCTGTTCGAGGCGCTCACCCTGGTGCAGACCAAGAAGGTCACCAAGTTCCCGGTGGTGCTGCTGGGCACCGAGTACTGGGGCGGCCTCTACGAGTGGTTGAAGAACTCGGTGTTCGAAAGCGGCAAGATCGGTGAGAAGGACCTCGCCCTGGTGCACGTCACGGACGACATCGACGAGGCCGTCAAGCTGGTCAACGAGGCCTACAAGGCGTGGGAAGAGACCCATTGAGCCGCGCTGTCTGTGTCTACTGCTCGTCCTGGGACGGGGTAGACCCGAGCAACCTGGCGCTGGCCGAGGCGGTCGGTTCGGGAATCGCCGAGCGCGGCTGGACGCTGGTCTCCGGGGGTGGGCGCCGGTCCATGATGGGCGCGGTGGCCAAGGCGGCGCGGGCCGGCGGGGCTCGGACGGTCGGCGTGATCCCGCGCTCCATGGTGGAGCGGGAATGGGCCGACCACGACGCCGACGAGCTGCTCATCACCGACACGATGCGCGAGCGCAAGGCGCTGATGGACGCGCACGCCGACGCCTTCATCACCCTGCCCGGCGGCCTGGGAACCTGTGAGGAGCTGGTCGAGACGTGGAGCGCCGGGGTGCTGAACCTGCACGCCAAACCGGTGGTGCTGCTCGACCCGAACGGCCACTACGACGGCCTGATGGCCTGGATGAACGAGCTGGTGGACGCCGGGTTCGCCGGGCCGACCTCGATCAGCCGGCTGGTCCGGGCCGCCGATGTGAGCACCGCGCTGGACGCCTGCGCCGGTCCGGTCGCCGTGTAATGCTCGAAGTGTGAGGACACCACTGCGGTTCGGTACCCGGACGCCGCCGGCGGACCGGGCGCTGGTGATGGCGATCGTGAACCGCACCCCCGACTCGTTCTACGACCGGGGCGCCACGTTCGCCGAGGCGGACGCGTTGGCCGCGGTGGACGCCGCCGTCGCCGAGGGGGCGGACATCGTGGACATCGGCGGGGTCAAGGCGGGTCCGGGCAGCGACGTGGACACCGACGAGGAGATCCGGCGGGTGGTCCCGTTCATCGCCACCGTCCGGGCCCGCCATCCGGACGTGGTGATCAGCGTGGACACCTGGCGCGCCGAGGTGGGCCGGCTGGCCTGCGAGGAAGGCGCGGACCTGATCAACGACACCTGGGCCGGCGCGGATCCCAAGCTGGCCGAGGTGGCCGCCGAGTTCGAGGTCGGCGTGGTCTGCTCGCACACCGGCGGCGCGGTGCCGCGCACCCGCCCGCACCGGGTCAGCTACCCGAACCTGGTGGCGGACGTGATCGCCGAGCTGACCGGGCAGGCGGAGCGGGTGCTCGCGCTGGGCGTACCGAGGGAGGGCATCCTGATCGACCCGACCCACGACTTCGGCAAGAACACCTGGCACGGGCTGGAGCTGTTGCGCCGGTGCGACGAGCTGGCGGACACCGGTTGGCCGGTGCTGATGGCGCTCTCGCACAAGGACTTCATCGGGGAGACGCTCGGCGTCGGCCTGGAGGAACGCGGCGAGGGCACGCTCGCCGCGACCGCGCTGGCCGCCGCCGCCGGCGCGCGGGTGTTCCGGGCGCACGACGTGGCCGCCACCCGCCGCACGGTGGACATGGTGGCCAGCATCCAGGGCACCCGGCCGCCCGCCGGCTGCGTGCGGGGGCTGGCGTAGATGGAACCCGAACTGGAGCGGTGGTTCGCGCGGCGCACCTGGCAGCGGCCGGCGTGGACGGTGGACGAGCTGCGCGCGGCCAAGCGCGGGCGCACCGTCTCGGTGGTGCTGCCGGCGCTGAACGAGCAGGACACCGTGGGGCCGATCGTGGCGGCCATCGTGCCGCTCACCCGGGGCGCGGAACCGCTGGTGGACGAGCTGCTCGTGATGGACTCCGGGTCCACCGATCAGACCGGGGAGCGCGCGGCGGCGGCCGGTGCGCGGGTGGTCGGCCGTTCGGACGTGCTGCCCGAGCTGCCCCCGCTGGCCGGCAAGGGCGAGGTGCTCTGGCGCTCGCTGGCCGCCACCAGCGGTGATCTGGTGGTCTTCCTGGACTCCGACCTGGTGGACTTCGACCCCGGGTTCGTGCCGGCGTTGCTCGGCCCGCTGCTCACCGAGCCCAGGGTGGCGCTGGTCAAGGGGTTCTACCGGCGGCCGCTGCGGCTGGAGACGTCCGAGCTGGAGACCGGCGGCGGGCGGGTCACCGAGCTGCTGGTGCGGCCGTTGCTGGCCGCGTTGCGGCCGGAGCTGTCCGGGGTGGTGCAACCGCTCGGCGGGGAGTACGCGGCGACCCGCGAGCTGCTCGAGTCGGTGCCGTTCGCGGCGGGTTACGGGGTGGAGATCGGGCTGCTGCTGGACACCCACACCAACCGGGGGCTGGACGCGTTGGCGCAGGTCAACCTGGGAGTGCGCAAGCACCGCAACCGCTCGCTGCTGGCCCTGGGCGTGATGGCCAGGCAGATTCTGGCCGCCGCGCTGCACCGGTGCGCGCTGCCCGACGCGGGTGGCGCGATCACCCAGTTCCGCCAGCTCGAAGGCGAGTGGTTGCCGACCGGCCAGCGGGTCGAGGTGACCGAGCGCCCGCCGATGCGCGAGGTTGTCGGGGGCAGGCTTTAGGGTTTCCGTCGTGGGAACGGCGCTGATCTACCTGTTGGCGGTGCTGGCGGTGGCCGCCGTCTTCTTCGTGGTCGCCTCGGCGGTGTTCGGCCGGGGCGAGGAGCTCGCGCCGGTTCCGCCCGGCGCCACTCCTACCTGGCTGCCCGAGTCCGATGTGGCCGCCACCGACGTGCGCGCGGTGCGATTCCAGCAGGTGGTGCGCGGTTACAAGATGTCCGAGGTGGACTGGGTGCTGGAGCGGTTGGCCGGCGAGCTGGAGCGGGTGGGCGCGGAGCGGGACGAGCTGCGCCGCCAGGTGGACGAGCTGGCCCCCGCGCCGTCCGGCTCCACTCCCGGCTCTGGCTCAACGCCGTCGAGCCCGCCCGAAGGGGCCGCCGAATGAGCACCGTGGCGCTGTCCGAGCCGGTCGCCGCCCCGCCGGAGCGGACCTGGCGCGCGGTCACCGACTGGGCCCGCCAAGGCGAGTGGATGCTCGGCACCACGGTGGAGGTGACCGGCGGCGACGGGCGTTCGGTCGGCTCCACGCTGAGTGCCAGGACCGGCTACGGCGCTTTCGGCTTCGTGGACACCATGGAGATCACCGAGTTCGACCCGGCGGTCCGGCGCTGCGTGGTCCGGCACACCGGCTGGCTGGTCCGGGGCGAGGGCGAGTTCACCGTCTCGGGCCGGGCGGACGGTGGTTCGGAGGTGGAGTGGGTGGAGCGCCTGGAGCTCCCGTTCGGGCCCGTGGGCCGGTTCGGGTGGCCGTTCGCGCGGCCGGTGATGGCGGCCGGGGTGCGCTGGTCGCTGCGCCGGCTGGCCCGGTTCTGCGAGCAGTACCCGGAGGAGAAATGACCGCGAGCGACCTGCGGCCCGGCCCGGACGGGCAGCCGCGCTGCCCCTGGGGGCTGTCCGCGCCGGAGTACGTGGCCTACCACGACGAGGAGTGGGGGCGGCCGCTGCGCGGGGTGCGGCAGATGTTCGAGCGGGTATCCCTGGAGGCCTTCCAGTCCGGGCTGTCCTGGCTGGTCATCCTGCGTAAACGGGAGTCGTTCCGGGCCGCGTTCGCCAACTTCGAGCCGTCCGAGGTGGCCGAGTTCGACGACGCCGACGTGGCCCGGCTGCTCGCCGATCCCGGCATCGTGCGGAACCGGGCGAAGATCGACGCAACGCTGCGCAACGCCCGCGCGGTGCTGGCCATGGACACCCCGTTGGACGAGCTGCTCTGGTCGTTCGCCCCGGACCCGGACTCCCGGCCGCGCCCGCGCACGCTGGCCGAGGTGCCGGCGGTGACCCCCGAGTCCAAGGCGATGGCCAAGGAACTCAAGCGACGCGGGTTCAGCTTCGTGGGGCCGACCACGTGTTACGCGTTGATGCAGGCGACCGGGCTGGTAAACGATCACCTAGCGGGTTGTGCCGCCGCGATTGCTGACGGTGAGCGTTCAGCTCAATGATCGCCTCGGTTGCACTCCTGATTCGGCAATAGGGGAGAATAAACACAGGCGGGCCCGGGTCACCCCGGCGCGGCGCACTAGGCAGCCCCGCGCCGGGCCCCGACTTCCCCGAGCCCGGGGACCTGTTCGGCGATGGAGGGAGCTCGACATGGCGGCCATGAAGCCCCGGACCGGCGACGGTCCCCTCGAAGTGACCAAGGAGGGCCGGGGCATCGTCATGCGCGTCCCGTTAGAAGGCGGTGGCCGGCTGGTGGTCGAGATGTCGGCGGAAGAGGCGAGTGACCTCGGCGACGCTTTGAAGGCGGCATCGGGCTGAGTACGGCGGCAACCGGCTTCGGGGAGCCGGCCGGGCGGAGCGTGGGTGACGTGTTCCCGCGCGTTCCGACCCCCCTGCTAAAGGTGACCGCGGCGACCGGGCCGGACCCGGGGGCGCCACGCGTCGTCACGCTCGACGAGCAGGGAAACCAGCGGGGCTGGCCCGCCGAGCCGGTGGCCAGCGAGTTGATCACCCTGCTCGGGGCCACCGGCAAGCCCGGTGAGCTGCATCGACTGCCGGACGGGAGTTGGCTGCTCGGCATCGGGGACGGCGCCGACGAGGGCGGACTGCGGCACGCCGGGGCGACCCTCTCCGCCGGCATGGGCGCCCGCGCGGACCGGACGGAAGCGTCTTCGGCGGAAGGGGTTTCGGACGCCGGACGGGCCTCGCTGGACGCCTCCGGGATGTCCGAGGCCGCCCGGGTGGCCCTGGCCGTCGGGCTGATCCTGGGCTCGCACCGGTTCAAGGTGACCCGGAAGCAGCCGCCGCCACCGGGTGAGGTGCTGCTGGTCGTGCCGGCCGGCGAGCTGGCGGCGGCCGGTGAGCAGCTGGCGCGGGCGAGCGCGCTCGCCGGGGCGACCGCGCTCGCCCGTGACCTGGCCAGTGCCCCCTCCGACGTGAAGAGCCCGACCTGGCTGGTGGAGACCGCCGCCGCGCTGGCCGAGGACGTGCCGGGCCTGGCCGCGTCGGTGCGCCCGCACGAGTGGCTGGTGGCCAACGGCTTCGGCGGCATGCTCGCCGTGGGTGGCGGGTCGTCCCGCCCGCCGGCGTTGTTGCGCCTCACCTGGACGCCCCCCGGTGCCACGAAGCACCTGGTCCTGGTGGGCAAGGGCATCACCTTCGACACCGGTGGCATCTCCATCAAACCGGCCGACGGCATGCACCTGATGCGCACCGACATGGCCGGCGGCGCGGCGGTGATCGGCGCGATGCTGGCCATCGCCCGGCTGGAGCTGCCGATCAAGGTGACCGGGCTGGTCCCGGCGGCGGAGAACCACGTGTCCGGCTCGGCCTACCGGCCGGGTGACGTGGTGCGGCACTACGACGGCCAGACCACCGAGGTGACCAACACCGACGCCGAGGGCCGGATGGTGCTGGCCGACGCGATCGGCTACGCCGTTCGCGAGCTGGAGCCCGACCTGATCGTGGACGTGGCCACGCTGACCGGCGCCATGAAGGTGAGCCTGGGTTTGCGCACCGGCGGCCTGTTCGCCACCGACGACCCGCTGGCCGAGGCGTTGCTGGCGGCCGGGGAGCGCACCGGTGAGCAGCTGTGGCGGATGCCCCTGCTGGACCACGTCGCCGAGGAGGTGCCGTCGGACATCGCCGACCTGCGGCAGATTCCGAAGGGGCCGAGCGGCATCGGCGCGGCGCTGTTCCTGCGCGCGTTCACCGCCGGGCTGCCCTGGGCGCACCTGGACATCGCCGGCCCGGCGCGCTGCGAGAAGCCGTACCGAGAGGTCGCCGCCGGGGCGACCGGTTTCGCCGCGCGCACGCTCACCGTGCTGGCCGAGGCGATGTCTGCCGGCTAGGGTCGGCCGGGGGGTGAGCGGATGCGGATGAACGCACCGGGCAACGTGCTGGGCATCGTGCTTGCCGGCGGTGAGGGGAAGCGGCTGTGGCCGCTCACCGCCGACCGGGCGAAACCGGCCGTGCCGTTCGGCGGCAACTACCGCCTTATCGACTTCGTGCTCTCCAACCTGGTCAACGCCGGGATGCACCGGATCTGCGTGCTCACCCAGTACAAGTCCCACTCGCTGGACCGGCACATCTCCACCACCTGGCGTTTGTCCAGCGTGTTGGGCCAGTACATCACCCCGGTGCCGGCGCAGCAGCGGCTCGGCCGGCGCTGGTACACCGGTTCGGCGGACGCCATCTTCCAGAGCCTGAACCTGGTCTACGACGAGCGCCCGGACTACATCGCGGTGTTCGGCGCGGACCACGTGTACCGCATGGACCCGTCGCAGATGCTGGAGCGCCACGTCACCAGCGGGGCCGGGGTCACCGTCGCCGGCATCCGGGTGCCCCGCACCGAGGCCAAGGGTTTCGGTTGCATCTCGGCGAACGCGGACGGGCGCATCGTCGACTTCCTGGAGAAACCTTCCGACCCGCCGGGCACCCCCGACGACCCGGACGTCACGTTCGCCTCGATGGGCAACTACCTGTTCTCCACCGACGTGCTGCTGGACGCGCTGCACGCGGACGCCGAGGACGCCGACTCCGACCACGACATGGGCGGCGACATCATCCCGCGCCTGGTGCGGGCGGGTGAGGCGGCGGTGTACGACTTCGCGGACAACGTGGTGCCCGGGGCCACCGACCGGGACATCGGCTACTGGCGCGACGTCGGGACGCTGGACGCCTACTACGAGGCGCACGTTGACCTGGTGTCCGTGCACCCGATCTTCAACCTGTACAACGACAAGTGGCCGATCCGCACCGCCACGCCGCCCCTGCCGCCGGCCAAGTTCGTGGTGTCCGGTCGGGCCGAGGACTCCATCGTCGGTCCCGGCACGATCATCTCCGGCGGCCTGGTCACCCGCTCGGTGGTGAGCAACGGGGTACTGGTGGAGGCCGGCGCCGAGGTGTCCGACTCGGTCCTGCTGCCCGGGGTGCGCATCGGCAAGGGCGCGGAGGTGCGGCGGGCCATCCTGGACAAGAACGTGGTGGTGCCGGACGGCGCCCAACTGGGCGTTGACCTGGCCCTGGACCGCGCGCGCTACACCGTCAGCACCGGTGGTGTGGTGGTGCTGGGCAAGGGCGTCAGCGCCAGCTAGAGCGCCTTGGCCGCGACCAGCAGCACCGAGTCCAACCCGGGCAGCGGCACCAGGCGCTCGTCCTCCCGGCAGGTCCGCGACACCTGGAGCAGCGCCCGTGCGTCCCGGTTGTTGCCGTAGGACTCCAGCTCCTCGTCGCCGAGCACGCCGCACAGGGCGACCACTCCGCCGGGCCGCAGCAGCCGGATGGCCGCCTCCAGGTAACGCGGGTACTCCATCGGCACCGCGTCCACGAAGACCAGGTCGTAGCCCCCGTCGGCCAGCCGGGGCAGCACGTCCAGCGCATGCCCGTTGATCAGGCGGAACCGGGAGCTCGGGTAACCGGCGGCGCGGAAGCAGGCGCGGGCGGCGCGCTGGTACTCCGACTCCAGGTCGATCGAGGTCAGCACCCCGTCGGGGGCCATGCCGCGCAGCAGCCACAGCCCGCTCACCCCGGAGCCGGTGCCGATCTCCACCACCGTCCTGGCCCGCAGAGTGGTCGCCAGGAAGCGCAGCGTGGCCCCGTCGGTCGGCTCGATCGGCTCGCAGCCGAAGTCGACCCCGCGCACCCGGGCGTCCCGCAGCGGCTGGTCCTCGTCCAGGTAGTGATGGGCGAGCCCGGTTGCCGCGCCGGCGGGCGCGGTGGCGGGGCGAGGACCGATCACCTGAGCGAGGTTACTGCTTAGACCTCCTCCGATCGGGTATTGACGGCTCCGCGTCGAGGTTCTTAACCACCTCTCAGCATGAACTAACCTCCGCCTAACCGGCGTGGTCCAAGGTGGGAGGCAGCGAAAAAAGGAACAACGCGGGCTGCCGGGGAGTTCATACTCCTAGGACAACCCGCCCAGGAGGTGCGAACCGTCGCCATGGTCGACCGACCCAGCGCTCCGGCTGCCAACCGGCCCAGCGCTCCCGCCGCGTTGCCGGACGCCGCGTCCAGCTGGACGCCGCCGAGCTGGGACGAGGTCGTCCGCGAGCACGCCGACCGCGTGTACCGGCTGGCCTACCGGCTGACCGGCAACGCCCACGACGCGGAGGACCTCACCCAGGAGACGTTCATCCGGGTGTTCCGCTCGCTGGCCTCGTATCAGCCGGGCACCTTCGAGGGCTGGCTGCACCGCATCACCACGAACCTGTTCCTGGACATGGTGCGCCGGCGCGGCCGGCTGCGCATGGAGGGCCTGCCCGAGGACAGCGACCGCATCCCCGGCGGCGGGCCGGAGCCCGAGCAGGTCTACTCGGAGACCCACCTGGACCCCGCCCTGCAGGCCGCGTTGGACGAGCTGGCGCCCGAGTTCCGGGCGGCCGTGGTGCTCTGTGACATTGAAGGCCTGTCATATGAGGAAATCGGCGCTACCCTCGGAGTAAAGCTAGGCACCGTGCGGAGCAGGATTCACCGGGGCCGGGCGGCGCTGCGCGCGTCGCTGGAACGGCACCGGGAGCTGCGCGGCGACGGGGCAAGCTCAGCGGAGTCGCTGCAAGCCGTGGGAGGTTAGTGCATGACCGAGCTCCGGGCGCGGCACGTGGCGCGGCCGGCGTGGGGCGGGAACGGTGGTAGCCACCTCGCCCTCGACGCCATCGTGGCCTACGTCGACGAGGAGCTGACGCCGGGCGCACGCCGACGGGCATTGGAACACCTGGCCCGATGCACGGACTGCGCATCCGAGGTGGTGGCCCAGACCCAGGCCCGGTGGCTGTTGCGCGCCTCGGCGGCCCCCAGCCTGCCGTCCTCCCTGCTCTCCAGCCTGCGCGCGATCCCGCAGGAGACCGAGCTGCCCGAACCGCCCGCCGGCCTGGCAGTCGGGCCGGACGGCGAGCTGGTCTCCGTGCTTCGCCCCGCCCGGTCCAAGGCCGCGCCCGAGCGCGTCGACCGGCGGGCCGTGTTCGGCTTCGACCGCCGGGTGCTGCTCGGCGCGGGCGCCGCCATGTCCGGTCTTGCGCTCAGCGCGCTGGCCGTCGCGGGCGACGCCGACCCGGGCACCGCCACGCCGGTCGCCTCGCTGAACGGCGGCGGCCCCACGACCCCGGCGTCCACCGTGTGGGCGCGGCACGAGCACGCCCCCCGGTACGACAGCTCCATGGTCAACGCCGTCGGGCTGCCCTCGGTGGCCGGCAAGCCGGACCCGGTCGAGGCAGCGATCCTCCGCCCGGGAAAGTAGTCCCCTGACAGGGGTTTCACTCGGCACAGGGCAAGCTGATCTGGATGACTGAGACGCAGACCGAGTCGAGCGGCGGAAAGCCGGATGGCGGCGAGCCGCCCCGGCTCGGTCCGCGCCCGTTGGACCGTCCCTCGGTGGACGCGGACAGCGCCGAGCGGTTCGGTCGCCCGTCGGGCGTCGGCGGCTCGTTCGCGCCGGTCCCGAAGCAGGGTGCGGCCGCCGCGCTGGCCGACACCCGGCTGACCCCGCCGCCGCACCACGCCCTGGTCAGTGCCTTCGGCCGGCCCGAGAGCGGGTCGACGGGCACCGGTGGCCTGCAGCGCCCGCCGGACGGCGGGCCGCGCTCGGACGAGCCGGACCCGTTCTGGGAGGGCGGCACACGCGACCCGTGGCGGGATCCCGAGGCTTCCGTGCGGCTGGGGCCGCCGGCGGTGAACGGTGAGCCCAAGCAGCGCCCGACGCTGCCCGAGGGCGCCCGGCTGAGCGTGCGCGAGCTGGTTTTCGGCAACCGGGTGAAGCCCACCGCGCTGGCCGTGCTCGGGGTGATCGCGCTGCTCGTCGGCGCGGTCGGCGGGCTGGTCGGCAAGGCGATCAGCGACAGCTCCTCGGCACTGACCGACCCGAGCGCCACGCTCTCCTCCGCCGAACCGGGCAAGGAGCGCCCGCCGGGCTCGGTGGCCGGCATCGCCGGCCGGGTGCTCCCGGCCGTGGTGTCGCTGCAGATCCGGGTGGGCGACCAGGGCGGCAACGGTTCCGGGGTGATGATCGACCCGGGCGGCTACATCCTGACCAACAACCACGTGGTCGCGCCGGCCGCCGGGGTGGCCGGGGCCAAGGTGGAGGCGGTCTTCCACGACGGCACCCGGGTGGCCGGCCGGATCGTCGGCCGGGACCCGAAGACCGACATCGCCGTGGTGAAGGTGAACGTGCCGAACCCCACGGTGATCGCGCTGGGCAGCTCGGCGCAGCTCGCGGTCGGCGACGAGGTGATCGCCATCGGCTCGCCGCTCGGCCTGGAGAGCACGGTCACCAACGGAATCGTGAGCGCGCTGAACCGGGCGGTCCGGCTGTCCGGTGAGGGCTCGGACACCAACGCGGTGATCGACGCCATCCAGACCGACGCGGCGATCAACCCCGGCAACTCGGGCGGCCCGCTGGTGGACTCCACCGGCGCACTGGTCGGGCTGAACACGGCGATCCGCACCGACGGCGGCGGTTCGATCGGGCTCGGTTTCGCCATCCCGATCGACTACGCGCGCAGCATCGCGGAGAAGCTCATCCAGGGCGGCGTGGTCAAGCACACGGAGCTGGGCATCAACGCGGCCAAGCCGGTCACCGACGGCAGCATCGACGGTGCTGAGGTGAAGAACGTGCGGCCGGGCAGCTCGGGCAGCGAGGCGGGTATTCTCGAGCAGGATGTGATCGTGAAGGTCGGCGACCGACCGATCCGTTCGGCGAACGAGCTGTACGTGGCGATCCAGGAGCACGGGATCGGCGAACGGGTGCCGATCCAGCTGATCCGGCAGGGTCGGCCGCTGACCGTGACCGCCACGCTGCGGTCCGACTGATTCACTCGAGCGGAGGCCGGGGTGTTCGACAGCGTGGGCTGGGGCGAGATCCTGGTGCTGCTCGTCGCCGGCCTTTTCATCCTGGGGCCGGAGCGCCTGCCCGAGGCCGCCGCCTGGCTGGGCAAGACCATCCGCCAGGTCAAGGACTTCGCCACCGGTGCCCGTGACCAGCTGCGCAGCGAGATCGGCCCCGAGTTCGACGAGCTGCGCAAGCCGCTGGACGACCTGCGCCAGCCGCTGCAAGAGCTGCGCGGCCTGCGCGATCCCAAGCGGGCCATGATGCGCTCCCTGCTCGACGACCAGCCCACCAAACCCCAGTCCGCCAGCCCGACCCCGCCACCCCCATCCCGCGCGCTGGCCCCCAACGAGCGGCCCCCGATCGACCCCGACGCCACCTGATCTCCCGTCGTGGCCCGGCCCGATGCGCGCATCGCATTAATCTGGACATCATATAACCAGGATTGCTAGCATCCTGATTATGCGGATGAGCGAAGGGGTCGAGTGGGCGCTGCACAGCCTGCTCACCCTGGCCTGGCTGGGGGATGACCAGCCGGTGCCCACCGCCCGCTTCGCGTCCGGCCACGACCTGCCCAAGGCGTACCTGAACAAACAGCTGCAGGCGCTGGTGCGGGCCGGCCTGCTCACCTCCACGCCCGGCGCGCGCGGCGGTTACGTCCTCGCCCGCCCGCCGGAGAAGATCACGTTGATGGACGTGGTGACCGCGATCGAGGGGTCGGAGCGCGCGTTCCGGTGCGCCGACATCCGCCGGCGCGGCCCGGGCGCCACGGCGCCGGCCCGCGAGTACGCCGAACCGTGCGCCATCGACAGCGCGATGCGCCGGGCCGAGCTGGCCTGGCGCCGTGAACTGGCCGCGCAGACCATCGCCGACATCCGCGCCGCCGCCGACGCGCACGCGCCGAACGCGGCCGAGCGGGTGCGCCGCTGGCACGGCCGGGACTGAAACCTGATGAACACGACGGAAGCACACGACTAGGGAGAATCTGGATGTCTAATGTCCTGATTATTGGTGGCGGCTTCGCCGGGGTGTGGAGCGCGGCGGCGGCCGTCCGGCTGCGGGAGTCCGCCGGGGTGAGCGAGCGGGACCTGTCGGTGACGCTGGTCAGCGCCGGCGACGACATGGTCATCCGGCCCCGGCTCTACCAGGCCGAACCGGAGAAGATGCGGGTGTCGCTGGACCGCGTGCTGGGCCCGCTGGGGGTGCGCAGGGTGGCCGCCACGGTGACCGGGGTGGACACCGGGCGCCGGGAGGTCACCGCCGTCGGCCGCGACGGCCGGCCCACCGCGATCGGCTACGACCGGCTGGTGCTGGCCACCGGCAGCCAGCTGGTGCGCCCCGAACTGCCGGGCGCCGAGCACCTGCACAACGTGGACACCATGCCCGCCGCTGCCGCACTGGACGCCCACCTGCACCGGTTGCCGACCCGCCCGGACGCGCCCGGCCGGTTCACCGCCGCGGTGGTCGGCGCCGGGTTCACCGGGTTGGAGATCGCCACCGAGCTGGTGGACCGGCTGCGGGTCATCGCCCGGCCGCACGGTGCCGAGGACCAGGTGCGGGTGGTGCTGGTGGAGCGCGCGGACGCGGTCGGCCCCGAGCTCGGCGCCGGCCCCCGGCCGGACATCACCAAGGCCCTGGACGCCCTGGGCGTGGAGCCCCGGGTGGGCGTGAGCGTGACCGAGGTGCGCGCCGACGGCGTGCGCCTGACCGACGGCACCGACCTGGCCGCCGACACCGTGGTGTGGACGGCCGGCATGCTGGCCAGTCCGCTGACCGCCGACATCCCCGCCGGGCGCGACCGGCTGGGCCGGCTGGACGTGGACGAGTACCTGCGGGTGGCTGGCGTGCCCGGGGTCTACGCGGCCGGCGACACCGCCGCCGCCCGCGCCGAGGAGGGCCACTTCGTGACCCAGAGCTGCCAGCACGCCGGGCAGCTGGGCAAGCTGGCCGGGCACAACGTGGCCGCCGAGCTGCTCGGCGTGGACCTGGAGGCGTTCGACCCGATCCCGTACGTGACCTGCCTGGACCTGGGCTCGGCCGGCGCGGTGTTCAGCACCGGCTGGGAGCGCACGGTGGAGTCCACCGGCGAGACCGCCAAGGCGCGCAAGCGCATGATCAACGAAGTGGTCATCTACCCGCCGGTGGACGACCCGGAGGAGACGCTGCGGCGCGCCGACTTCCGTATTTCGCACCGTGATCTGCTGGAGCCTCAGGCAAGCTGAGGGCTATGACCCCTTCACTGGACGGGCGCAGTTTCGCCGCCGTGGGCGACACGGTCGAGGGCGAGGTGGGCGAGGGAACGGTGTTCGCCTACCACGAGAACGACGGTGAGATCTGGGCGCACTACTCGGGTGGTGCGGTCCGGCGCGGGTACCTGGTCGGTACCCGCGCCGGTGATCGCCTGGACTTTCGCTACTCCCAGCTCAACGCCCGGGGCGAGACCTCCAGCGGGCACTGCGTCTCCTCGGTCAGCCAGCTCGCCGACGGCCGGCTGCGGATGGACGAGACCTGGGAGTGGGAGTCCCGCCCCGGCGCCGGCACCAGCGCCGTCGAAGAGATCACCTGAGCAGGGTCGGCTGGCGGGTGTGCCAGTCGGTGGCCTGCTGGAAGGCGTGCGCGGCCGCCAGCACCTGCGCGTCGGCGTGCCGGGGACCGATGATCTGCAGCCCGATCGGCAGCCCTGACGAGGTGAAGCAGCAGTTCACGCTGGCCGCCGGTTGCTGGGTCATGTTGAACGGGTAGGTGAACGGGGTCCAGCCGGTCCACCGAGGTGACGCCGAACCGGCCGGCGCCTCCACACCGGCCTCGAACGCCGGGATCGGCATGGTCGGCGTCAGCAGCAGCGGGTAGCGCTCGTGGAAGGCGCCCATCAGCGTGCCCATGTCGTTGCGCACCGCCATCGCGGTGAGGAAGTCGATCGCGGAGTACTCGCGGCCGGCCGCGACGATCTCGGCCAGCCCGGGGTCCAGCTTGGCCAGTCCCTCGTCGTCCAGGTGCTCCACGCACTTGGCCGCGCCGGCGAACCACAGCACGTGGAACGGGTCCACCGGGTCGGCGAACCCGGGGTCCTCCTCGGTGACCTCGGCGCCCAGCGCGGCGAACACCCGCACCGCCTCGGCGAACGCGGCGGCCACCTCCGGGTGCACCGACACGTAGCCCAGCGTCGGGCTGGCCGCGATCTTCAGCCCGCGCAGCGCGGAGGTGGCGCCGGAGAGCGCCGGCACGCACGGCCGGGTGACCGGCGGCAGCGCCCACGGGTCCCGGGTGTCGGTGCCGGAGATGACGTCCAGCAGCAGCGCCGCGTCGGCCGCGGTGCGGGTCATCGGGCCGACGTGCGCCAGCGTGCCGAACGGGCTGCCCGGGTGGTGCGGCACCAGCCCGTAGGTGGGCTTGTGCGCGACGATCCCGCTGAACGAGGCGGGGATGCGCACCGAACCGCCGCCGTCCGTGCCCAGGCTGCCGGCGCCCATGCCCAGCGCCACCGCCGACGCGCTGCCGCCCGAGGAGCCGCCGGCGGTCAGTGAGGGGTCCCAGGCGTTGCGGGTGATGCCGTGCCGGGGTGAGTCGGTGACGCCCTTCCAGGCCAGCTCGGGGGTGGTCACCTTGCCCAGCAGCACGGCGCCGGCGGCGCGAACCCGGGCCACCGGCGGGCCGTCCACCTCCCACGGGCCGGTCGCGTCGACGGTCAGCGAGCCGCGCAGGGTCGGCCAGCCCTTGGTGAGCAGGATGTCCTTGATGGAGATCGGCACCCCGTCCAGCGGGCCGACCGGCCGGCCGTCCCGCCAGCGCGCCTCGGACGCCCGCGCGGCCCGCAGCGCGCCGGCCGCGTCCACCAGGCAGTAGGCGTTTACCTGCTGGTTCAGCGCCTCGATCCGGTCCAGCGCGTCCTGGGTGGCCCGCACCGGGGAGAGTTCGCCGGAGCGGTATCCGGCCAGCAGCTCGGTCGCGGAGAAATCGGCGGTGGAGACTGCTGTGCTGGTCATGCTCGGCTCCCGGCGGGTTCAGCTGTGTCGGAACGTACGTATCCGGAGTGCTTGTCGACCACGTTGCGCAGGGTCTGCCCGGCGCGGTAGCGGTCCAGGTTCTCGGTGAACAGCTCGGCCAGCGAGTCCCGCCAGCCGATCGCGTCCCCGGACATGTGCGGCGAGACGATCACGTTGGGCAGCGCCCACAGCGGGGAGTCCTCGGGCAGCGGCTCGCGCTCGAAGACGTCCAGCGCCGCGCCGGCCAGCCGGCCCTCGGTCAGCGCCTCCACCAGGTCGGACTCCACCACCAGCGGTCCCCGGCCGACGTTGACCAGCCGCGCCCGCGCGGGCAGCCGCGCCAGCAGCGAGGCGTTCACCATGCCCCTGGTCTGCTCGGTCAGCGGTGCGGCGAGCACCAGGTAGTCGGTGTCCGGGAGCAGGCCGTCCAGCTCTTCGATGCCGTGCACGCCCGGCCGGGCGGTGCGCCCGACCAGGTGGCTGCGCAGGCCGGCGGCGTTCAGCAACGCCGAGGTGGCCGCACCGATCGGGCCGCCGCCGACCACCACCGCCCGCTTGCCGGCGATCGTCTCGGTCTCCCGGTGCCGCCACTCGCGGTCGTTCTGCTGGCGCAGCGTGCCGGGCAGGTCCTTGGCGAACGCCAGCACCATGGCCAGCACGTACTCGGCGATCGGCGCATCGAACACCCCGCGCGAGTTGGTCAGCACCACGTCGGAGGCGACCATCTCCGGGAAGGTCAGCCGGTCCACCCCGGCGCTGGACGTGTGCACCCAGCGCAGCGCGTCGGCGGCCGGCCACGCCTGGTGCAGGGCGTCGCCGACGGTGAACTCCCACACGAACAGCACGTCCGCGCCGGGCAGCGCGCCGGCCAGTTCACCCGGTGTGGCGTAAAGAACGCTGGCCGGGGTATCCAGCCTCGGTCGAGGGTCGGCGGGGTTATCGCCGAGCAACACCACGACCGTCGGATCGGCACTCTGAGCTGGGAGAAGTGTCAACGTTGGGTTACCTCGTGACGTCTGGGTAAAAACTGCCGGGAATGGCCTGAGCGAGGCCTGTCAAGACATTGACACGCTAGGAACCCCTCGTATGATTGTCAACAATCCGCAGTCGTTGCTGGCCGGAGATCTAAGTTGAGAGGGCCGGTGGCGGCGGGTTTGCTGCTGGCCCCATCTGTTGTTTGAGGAGGGGAGCCATGGCACGCCGGATCAAGATCACACTCGCCAAGCGCGGGGTGTCCTGCATCGCCGAACTGCTGGAGAAGCAGGCGCCGCGTACCTGCGCCGCGGTCTGGGCCGCACTGCCGCGGGGCGGTGACGCCCAGCATGCGAAGTACGCGCGCAACGAGGTGTACACGATGGTTCCCCGGTTCGCCGAGGAAGAAGTCGGCATGGAGAACCCGACGGTCACCCCGATCCCCGGTGACGTGGTCTACTTCTCGTTCCCCGGCGGCATGCTGGACGAGGAGTTCAAGAAGGACCAGGGCGTCGAACACCTGCCCGGCGTGGTCGACCTGGCGATCTTCTACGGCCGGAACAACCTGTTGCTGAACGGGGACGTCGGCTGGGTCCCGGGCAACGTGTACGCCACCATCACCGAGGGCCTCGAGCAGATGGCTCAGGCCTGCCACGACGTGTGGCGCTCGGGCAGCGTGGGCGAACGACTGGTTTACGAACGGCACTCCGAGGCCTAGGGCACGCACGCACATGCCCACCGAGCTGTCCGTCGGCTTCACCGGTGGTCTGGCCGATGCCGACAACGACCATCGCGGGATCGGCGTGGTTGCGCCGTTCGACTTTGCGCTGGACCGCGAGCTGTGGCGTTGGGTACCCGACAACGTGTCGCTGTACCTGACCCGCATGCCGTTCTTCACCACCCCGGTCACCGTGGAGATGGCCTCGGCGGTGAGCGAGCGGTCGGTGGTCCGGCGGGCCACCATGGATGTGCTCACCCCGGAGCCGGACGTGGTCGTCTACGCGTGCACGTCCGGCTCCTTCGTCGGCGGCATTCTCGGGGAGAAGCTGCTGGTCCGGACCATGGTGGACGCCGGGGCGCCGGCCGCGTGCACGACCTCCGGCGCGCTGATCGAGGCGCTGGAGCTGCTCGGCGTGCGCAAGCTGGCCATCGCCACGCCCTACGTGGACGAGATCACCTCACTGCTGGTGGCCTACCTGGCGGAGAACGGGGTGCGGACCGTGGCCAGCAGTGGCCTCGGCCTGCTCGGCCACATCTGGCGGGTGCCGTACCAGACCGTGGTGGACATCGTCCGCTCGGTGGACGTGCCGGACGCCGACGCACTCTTCATCAGCTGCACCAACCTGCCCACCTACGACGTCATCGAGCCCCTGGAGAAAGCCCTCGGCAAACCGGTGCTCACCGCGAACCAGGTGACGATGTGGTCCGCCCTGCGGGCGATGGGCCTGGGCGGCATCGGCGCCGGCCAGTCGCTGCTGAACACCGGTGAGGCTCCGGCGGCTTGACTTTCTCTTGACCCTCGCCGTGCGCGGCTTAACACGTTAGGATTGTTGACAATCATGCAAAGCATCGGATTCCTGTACCCCGGTTACAGCGCCGAGGACGACTACCCGACGGCGCAGGCCCTGCTGGGCGCCGACGCGCCCCGCCTGCTGGTCACCCACACCGAGATGCGGGAGGACGCGCACCGGGTGGACGCGCTGCTCGATATCGGCTCCGACGACGTGCTCGCGGCCGGCGCCCGGGAGCTCAAGGAGCAGTGTGACGCGGTGATCTGGGCCTGCACCTCGGGCAGCTTCGTGTTCGGCCGGGACGGTGCCGAGGCCCAGGTCCGCGCGCTCGGCGAGGCCGCCGGCGTGCCCGCGTCCAGCACGTCCTTCGCGTTCACCGACGCCTGCGCCCGGCTGGGCGTCACCCGGGTGGCCGTGGCCGCCACCTACCCGGACGACGTGGCCGAGCGGTTCGTCGCGTTCCTGGCCAGCGAGGGGGTGGAGGTGGTGCGGCTGTCCACGCTCGGCATCATCACCGCCGCCGAGGTCGGCACGCTCGAGCGGGACCGGGTGCTCGAGGTCGCCGAGGCCGGCGACCACCCGGACGCCGAGGCGGTGCTGCTGCCGGACACCGCGCTGCACACCATGGGCTGGCTGGACGACCTGGAGCGGCGCCTGGGCAAGCCGGTGCTCACCGCGAACCAGGTCAGCATCTGGCAGGGCTTGCGCCTGGCCGGCGACCGTACCCCGAGGAACGGCCTCGGTACGCTACTGCGCACCCCGCCCTCTCAGGAGAAATAAACCATGATCCCGGGCAGCGTCGAGCTGGAACCGGTGGACCGGAAATCCACCCCCGCCCTGGTCGCCGACCAGCTGCGGTCCGCCATCATGCGCGGCACGCTGCCGCCCGGCGCGCAGCTGGGTGAGGTGGAACTGGCCGGCCAGCTCGGCGTCAGCCGGGGTCCGCTGCGGGAGGCCATGCAGCGCCTGGTGGCCGAGGGGCTGCTGCGCAGCGAGCGGCACCGCGGCATCTTCGTCCGCGACCTGGACGGCGCCGACGTGCGGGACGTCTACTCCGTGCGGCTCGCCGTGGAGGGCGCCGCCGGCCGGCTGATCCTGGCCGAGGGCGGCTCCGCGGCGGCCGCCGGGCTGCTCACCGACGTGCTGCGGGTGATGGAGGAGGCCGCGCGGGTCGGCGACCCGGTCGCGCTGGCCGACGCCGACCAGGCGTTCCACTCCACGCTGGTGGCCGCGTCCGGCAGCCCCCGGCTGAAGCGCATCGCGGACGGCCTGCTGGTCGAGACCCGGATGTGCCTGACCGCGCTGCAGGACACCGCGCCGCCGCCGGACGAGCTGGTGGCCGAGCACCGCCTGCTGCGTGACGCGCTGCTCGCCGGCGACCCGGCGCACCTGCTGGCCGTCCTGGAAGACCACATGACCTCCGCCGTGGACCGCATAGTCGGCACCCCCGCCTCATCCCCCGCCGCCCCCATAGCCGGCTAACCCATATCGCAAGCCCCACCAGCCCATATCGCGGGTTCCACCAGCCCATGTCGCGGGTTTCGCCTGCTTGTCTCGCGGATTCGGTCGGTTCTCGAGATCTCGTGCCGTGGACGTGCTGCGCCGGAGGCTCGCCCGCTTCCGCGCCGAGCCGTTTGATCGACATCACTGGTCGGGTCATGCGAGGAAGCGGAGCCGGCGACACCGAGCGACACGGGCCGGCGAAACCCGCGACACGGGCCGGCGAGACCCGCGACACGGGCTGGTGGAACCCGCGATATGGGCTGGTGGGGCTAGCGATATGGGCAAGGGGGCTCGCGATGTGGGGTGGGGAGGGGGTGGACAGGACGGGTGGGCGGGTGGTCCAATGGGATTGTCGACAATCAGACAAGAGTGAGAAATGGAGTGCGTGATGGCGCGGTTGTCCCCGGTGCTCAAGCAGGCCACCCCGGTTCGGGCGACACGGGGCGAGGGCGTGTACCTCTATGACGCCGACGATCGGCGGTACCTTGACTTCACCGCCGGCATCGGCGTGGTCAGCACCGGGCACTGCCACCCGAAGGTGGTCGAGGCCGCGCAGCGCCAGGTCGGCACGCTGATCCACGGCCAGTACACGACGATCATGCACCAGCCGCTGCTCACGCTCACCGACAAGCTGGGCGAGGTGCTCCCGCCGCGCCTGGACAGCGTCTTCTACATGAACTCCGGCAGCGAGGCGGTCGAGGCGTCGGTCCGCCTGGCCCGGCACGCCACCGGCCGGCCGGGGGTCATCTCGTTCTCCGGCGGTTTCCACGGCCGCAGCATGGGCGCGGCCGCGCTGACCACGTCCGGCGGCAAGATCCGCGCCGGCCTCGGCCCGCTGATGCCGGGGGTCTCCGTGGCGCCGTTCCCGTACGCGTTCCGCTACGGCTGGTCGGTGCCGCAGGCCGTTGAATTTGCACTGCGTGAGCTCGACTACCTGCTCATCACCGCCGCTCCGGCGGCGGACCAGGCGGCGTTCATCGTCGAGCCGGTGCTGGGCGAGGGCGGCTACGTGCCCACCCCGCCGGAGTTCCTGGCCGGGCTGCGCGAGCGCGCCGACCGGCACGGCATCCTGCTGATCGCCGACGAGGTGCAGACCGGAGTCGGTCGCACCGGCCGGTTCTGGGGCCACCAGCACACCACCGTCACCCCGGACATCATGGTGATCGCCAAGGGCATCGCCTCCGGCTTCCCGATCTCCGCGATCGCCGCGCCGACCGACATCATGTCCAAGGCGTGGCCGGGCTCGCAGGGCGGCACCTACGGCGGCAACGCGGTGGCCTGCGCGGCCGCCGCCGCCACGCTGGACGTGGTCCGCGAGGAGAACCTGGTGCAGAACGCGGCCGAGCAGGGCACCCGCCTGCTGGAGGGCCTGCGCAAGGTGGCCGCCGACCACCCGGGTATCGGCGACGTGCGCGGCCTCGGCCTGATGGTCGGCAACGAGTTCGTCACGCCGGCCGGTGACCCGGACCCGACGGCCGCCGCCCGGGCGCACGCCGCCGCCGCCGAGCGTGGCCTGCTCCTGCTGACCTGCGGCGCGACCGGCAACGTGGTGCGGATGATCCCGCCGCTGGTGGTCAACTCCGCCCAGATCGACGACGGCATCGCCCTCTGGGCGGACGCGCTCGCGGCCGCGACCGGCTGACCACCGGCGCCGCCCGAGCAGGCAGGGCCGCCCACGCGACGGATCGAAACCGGGTGGGCGGTTCCGCCGTCGGTCGTTGCGGAATGCCGCGTCAGGCCGACCAGCGCCACAAACGTCGCGCCTGGCCAAATTCCGGCCGGTACGCCAAAGAAGCCGACCTCGACCGGCTGCTTGTTCCGTTGGTTGTTCCGTTTGGCCGCCCTGATAACCATCATCAATGCTATAGAGAGTGCGGTCGCGAAAATGGCGAGCATGACACCGGTGACTATGTTTCCGGTCAATCCGTCCAACGCGATTTGCCGCCCGGCCGCGGAGATTTCGGGGAACTCGATTCACCCTTACGGGTTGCCTAATCACGAATTGAGTGGCAGCTTAGTCGGATGAGTACCGAGGGGCGACACGTCGAGGGGGAGGGCGCCGGGTCGGCGGACACGGCGACCGCGCAGGGGCTGAGTCAGGGCCTTCGGCAGCGGCATGTGCGCATGATCGCGCTGGGCGGGATCATCGGCGCGAGCCTGTTCATCGGCAGCGGTTCGGTGATCAATACCGTGGGGCCGGCGGCGGTGCTGTCCTATGCGCTGGGCGGGCTGCTCGTGGTGCTGGTGATGCGCATGCTCGGCGAGATGGCGAACGCCTCGCCGAAGCTGGGCTCGTTCATGGAGTACGCGCGCGAGTCGCTGGGCGGCTGGGCGGGCTTCACCGTCGGCTGGCTGTACTGGTACTTCTGGGTCGGCGTGGTCGCGTTCGAGGCGGTGGCCGGGCCGAAGATCCTCAGCCACTGGTTCCCGGCCATCCCCGCGTGGGCGATGTCCCTGGTGCTCATGTTGCTGCTGACCATCACCAACCTGGTCTCCGTGCGCTCCTTCGGCGAGACGGAGTTCTGGCTGGCCTCGGTGAAGGTGGCCACGATCACGGTGTTCCTGGTGATCGGCACGCTGTTCGCGCTCGGCCTGTGGCCGGGGGCGACCTTCTCCGTGCCCAACATCGCGCAGGACGGCTTCCTGGCTCACGGCTGGGCCACCGTCATCCAGGGCGTGGTGATCGTGATCTTCTCCTACTTCGGCGCCGAGATCGTCACCATCGCCGCGGCGGAGTCCCAGGAGCCGGGCAAGGCCATCCGCAAGGCCACCGCCACGGTCGCCTGGCGGGTGGTGCTGTTCTACGTGGGCTCGATCGCCCTGCTGGTGATGATCACGCCCTGGCGCGACGTGCCGCACGACGGTACGACCAGCCCGTTCGCCGCCGCGTTCACCCGCTTCGGGCTCCCGGCGGCCGAGACGATCGTGAACCTGGTGGTGCTCACCGCGGTGCTGTCCGTGCTCAACTCGGGCCTGTACACCGCGTCGCGGATGCTGTTCGCGCTGAACCGGCACGGTTGGGCACCGGGCTGGGTCCGGGACACCAATCGGCGGGGCGTGCCGTGGAAGGCGATCCTGCTGTCCGCCGCCGGCGGGTACGTCGCCGTGATCATGAACTACGTCGCGCCCAAGCAGATCTTCGACTTCATCATGAACTCCTCCGGCGCGGTCGCGCTGTTCGTCTACGCCATCATCGCCGGCTCGCAGCTGCGCATGCGGCGGCGGCTGGAGCGGGACAACCCGGAGGCGCTCACCCTGCGCATGTGGGGCTACCCCTGGCTGAGCTGGCTGACCCTGGCCGGCACGCTGTTCGTGGTGGCCTCCATGGCGTTCGTGGAGAGCGCACGCAGCCAGTTGTGGCTGACCCTGATCAGCGTCGCGGTGGTGCTGATCGCCTACCTACTGGTGCGGCGAAGGGTCCCGGCTACCTCTGAACCGCACTAAATCAGTATCAGCTTGGTTTCGATCACCCGAAAGAGTGTGTCCTGCTTCACTCTCGGCGGTAGCGTCCGCGCACCGACTCGCCCGGGAGAGACCATGACCGAGCCAGCACCGAGCAACGCGACGCCGGCAGCCCCGTCCGTCCCGATGAGCAGGATCGCCGGGGCATCCTTCGCCGGGACCACGA
Source organism: Actinospineispora eucalypti (assembly GCA_014208095.1). GTDB lineage: Bacteria > Actinomycetota > Actinomycetes > Mycobacteriales > Pseudonocardiaceae > Pseudonocardia > Pseudonocardia eucalypti. The sequence continues at coordinate 858,244 of JACHMT010000001.1, forward strand.
TCGAGTTCTACGACTTCTTCATCTACGGCACCGCGGCGGCGCTGGTGTTCGGGCCGGTGTTCTTCCCCACGCTCGGCCCGGCCGCCGGCACGGTCGCCGCGTTCGCCACGTTCGGCGTGGCGTTCTTCTTCCGGCCGCTGGGCTCGATCGTGTTCGGGCACCTCGGTGACCGCCTCGGCCGCAAACGCACGCTGATCTACACGTTGCTGCTGATGGGCATCTCGACCTTCGCCATCGGGCTGATACCGACCGCCGAGTCGATCGGTCCGGCGGCGCCGCTGATCCTGGTGGTGCTGCGCGCGCTGCAGGGTGTCGCGGTGGGTGGCGAGTGGGCCGGCGCGGCGCTGCTGACCACCGAGTTCGCCCCGGCCGGCCAGCGCGGCCGGTACAGCATGTTCCCGCAGCTCGGACCGTCCATCGCGTTCGGCCTCTCCAGCGCGACGTTCCTGGTCACCGCGCTGACCATGAGCCCGGCCAGTTTCGCCGCCTGGGGCTGGCGGCTGCCGTTCCTGCTCAGCATCGTGTTGGTCGGAATCGGCCTCTACATCCGGTTGAAGATCACCGAGACGCCGGTGTTCGCCCAGGCGCTGGCCCGCAGGGAGCCGGTGAAGCTGCCGTTCAAGGACGTGTTCCGCCACCAGTGGCGCGAGGTGCTGCTCGCCGGCGGCACGCTGACCATGGTGTTCGGCTTCTTCTACATCAGCACCGTGTACCTGACCAGCTACGCCGGGCAGGCGAAGGGCGTCGGGGTGCTCGGGCTGTCGCGGCCCACCGTGCTGGTCGGCGGGATCGTCGGCGCGGCCGGATTCGCGCTGGCCTGCGTGGTCTCGGCGACGCTGTCCGACCGGCTCGGCCGGCGACGCCTGGTCGTGGCGGGCAACCTGGCGGCCGTGGTCGTCGGCCCGTTGGCGTTCCTGATCATGCAGCCGGGCAACGCGGCGTCGTTCTTCCTCGGGATCACGTTGCTGCTGGTGGTGGTGGGGATCCCGTACGGCCCGGCCGCCGCCTACCTGCCCGAGCTGTTCCAGACGCGCTATCGCTATACCGGGGCCGGCATGGGCTACAACCTGGCCGGCATCCTCGGTGGCGCGCTGCCACTGGCCATCGCCGCGCCGCTGACCGCCGCCTACGGCGGAATCGGGGTCGGGGCCTACCTGGCGCTGCTCGGGCTGCTCAGCACGCTGTGCGTGCTGGCCCTGCGGGAGACCAGGGACGTGGTGATCGACGCGGCACCGGCGGCGGCGACCGCCTGAGCCCCGCTACTTCCGAGTCGGAGTGATCCCCAGGCTCATCCCGGCCAGGCCCCGCGCCCGGCTGGTGAGCCGGTCGGCCACGCCGGAGAGCGCCTTCGCCGCGTCGGTCTCCGGGGCGGAAAGCACCAGCGGGTTGCCCGCGTCGCCGGCCTCGCGCAGCTTCGGGTCCAGCGGGATCTGGCCGAGCAGCGGCACCGGGGCGCCCAGCGCCTGGGACAGCGAGTCGGAGACCTGCTGCCCGCCGCCGGTGCCGAACACCTCCATCCGGCCGCCGTCCGGGGTGACCAGCCAGGACATGTTCTCCACCACACCGACCAGGCGCTGGTGGGTCTGCAGGGCGATCGAGCCGGCCCGCTCGGCCACCTCGGCGGCGGCCTGCTGCGGCGTGGTGACCACCAGGATCTCCGCGTTCGGGATCAGCTGCGCGCAGGAGATGGCCACGTCACCGGTGCCCGGCGGGAGGTCCAGCAGCAGCACGTCCAGGTCGCCCCAGAACACGTCGGCCAGGAACTGCTGCAGTGCCCGGTGCAACATCGGGCCACGCCAGGTGACGGCGGCGTTGCCCTGGGTGAACATGCCGATGGAGATGACCTTCACGTCATGCGCCTGCGGCGGCATGATCATGTCGTCCACCTTGGTCGGGCGGGTGTTCGCGCCCAGCATGCGCGGCACGGAGTGCCCGTAGATGTCGGCGTCCAGCACGCCGACCGAGAGCCCGCGCGCGGCCATCGCCGCCGCCAGGTTCACCGTGACCGAGGACTTGCCCACCCCGCCCTTGCCGGACGCGACGCAGTAGACCCTGGTCAGCGAGCCCGGCTGGGCGAACGGGATGACCGGCTCCTTGGAGTCGCCGCGCAGCGAACGGCGCAGCTCGGTGCGCTGTTCGTCGCTCATGACATCTAGCTCGACCCGCACCTCGCGCACGCCCGGCACCTCGGAGACGGCCGCGCGCACCCGGGAGGTGATCGTTTCTCGCATCGGGCAGCCGGCCACGGTGAGGTACACGGCCACGTCGACCGTGCCGTCGGCGCCGATGGCTACCTGTTTGACCATGCCGAGCTCGGTGATCGGCCGATGGATCTCCGGGTCCTCGACGCGCGCCAGCGCGGCGCGGACGGCGTCCTCGCTGATGGCGGTGTGCGATGTCGTGGTCATCCAGGCCATGGTACGTGCGGGTGCATGGCGGGCGCCGCCTGGTGGCGCTACGAAAATTCGGCGACGGGTTGTAATATCTGATCTCATGGCGGCCGTCGCGGCAATCGAAAGCGATCCTGTGGACGCGTCCGCTGGTGCGGAGCCTGACCCGGTGGCGCCCACCGTCGAGTCGGGAGAGCTCTCCGCGTGGCGCAGCTACCTACGCGGCCATGCCACGGTGACCCGCGCCCTGGAGGCCGAGCTGATCGCCGAGCACGGCCTTTCGCTGGCCGCCTACGACGTGCTGGCGCAGCTCGCCGAGGCGCCGGGCCGCCGGCTGCGCATGACCGAGCTGGCCGGGGCGGTGCTGCTGTCCCGCTCCGGGGTGACCAGGCTGATCGACCGGCTGGAGCGTCTCGGGCTGGTCGGGCGCTGCCGGGTACGGGAGGACGGCCGGGGCGTGGCGGCGACGCTCACCGAGCGCGGGTTGGACGCCCTGCGGCGCGCATCGCGGCTGTACGTGAACGGCGTGGCCAGGCATTTCGCCGAGCGGCTCGGCCCGGCCGAACTGCGCCAGCTGCGCCGGATCAGCCAGACGCTGGCCGAAGCCGGTCCCCGGCCGGACGCCGAGCCCGAGGTCCTCGAGTAGGCCCGGTTCTCGAGCGGGTCAGCGCTTGCGCGATCGTTCGTTGGTGGGCAGCCGCTCGGCCAGCTTCTCCAGCTCTCCCCGCAGGTAGTCGCGGGTGGCCACCTCCCCGATGGCGACGCGCAACGCGGCCAGCTCGCGGGCCAGGTACTCGGTGTCCGCCTTGGTCTGCGCGGCCCGGTTGCGGTCCTCCTCGAGCGACACCCGGTCCCGGTCGTCCTGGCGGTTCTGCGCGAGCAGGATGAGCGGCGCCGCGTAGGCGGCCTGGGTGGAGAAGGCCAGGTTGAGCAGGATGAACGGATAGGGGTCCCACTGCCAGCTGAACGCGGCCAGGTTCAGCGCGATCCACACGATCACGATGACGGTCTGGATGCCCAGGTAGCGGCCGGTGCCCAGGAACCGCGCGACGCGTTCGGAGAGGCGGGCGAACGCGTCCGGGTCCAGCGCGAGGCGCGGCGAGCGGCGGCCGGCGCGGGGCTGGTCCAGCCGGCGGTTGGAGTGCAGCTCAGGCATCGCGTGGTACCACCTCGGGGTCGTCGCTGTCCCGGCTGTCCTGGCCGCCGTCGGTCCCGTTCGCGCCATCGCCGTTCGCGCCGTTGCCGTTCGGGCCGTTGCCGTTTGCGCCGACGCCGCCGATCTCCCGCTCGCGCCAGCCGGGGGGCAGCAGGTGATCCAACACGTCGTCCACGGTGACCGCGCCGAGCAGGTGGTCCGCGTCGTCCACCACCGGCCCGCAGACCAGGTTGTAGCTGGCGAAGTACCGGGTCACCTCGCCCAGCGTGGCCTCCGGGTGCAGCCAGGTCAGCTCGGCGTCCACGATCCCCGCGACCAGTTCGGCCGGGGGCTCGCGCAGCAGCCGCTGGATGTGCACGACCCCCAGGTAGCGGCCGGTGGGCGTGGAGGTCGGCGGCCGGCAGACGAACACCATGCTGGCCAGCGCGGGCGGCACGTCCGGGTTGCGGACCCTCGCCAGTGCCTCGGCCACCGTGGCATCCGGCTGGACGATCAGCGGCTCCGACGTCATCAGGCCGCCGGCCGTGTCCGCCGAGTAGGAGAGCAGCCGTCGCAGCGGCGCGGACTCCTCCGGCTCCATCAGCTCGAGCAGCCGGTCCGACTCGGCGGTATCCAGCTCGCCGAGCAGGTCGGCGGCGTCGTCCGGGTCCATCGCCTCCAGGACGTCGGCGGCCCGGTCCGGGTCCAGGTGGTGCAGCAGATCCCGCTGGTCGACCTCGGGCAGCTCCTGGAACACGTCGGCCAGCCGCTCGTCGTGCAGCGCGTCGACCACCTCGTGCCGGCGTTTCTCCGGCAGCTCACGCAGCGCGGCGGCGACGTCGGCGGCCCGCATGCCGTCGAACACCGCGAGCAGCCGCTCGGTGCCCTGGTCCTCCTCGGAGACGGTCAGTCCGGACACCTCGGACCAGTCCACCACCCGCACCTGTCCGCGCCGGGCGAGCCGGCCCCGGCGCCGCTCGCGCACGGCGACCCGGCCGATCACCCAGTCCCGCGAGCGGGTCCGTTCGATGCCCGCGTCCACCACGATGAACTCGGCCGTGCCCTCCTGCTCGGGCAGCCGCACCCGCGCGTCGAGCAGCTCGCCGACCACCAGCGTCTCGTTCGGCCGCTGGGAGAACCGCCGCAGGTTCACCACCCCGGTGGTGAGCGTGACCGCCCCCGGGTCGATCGCGGTCACCCGCAGCATCGGGACGAAGATCCGCTGGCGGGTGAGCAGCTCGACAACCAACCCGAGCACCCTCGGCGCCAGTTGGTCCACGCGCAACGCGGTGACCGCGTCCCGGACCTTGCCGATGCGCTCCCCATCCGGCCCGAACACGGCGAGGCCCACCATCTGAGCCACGAACACTCTCGCCGTTCCCATGGTCCAAGTGTCCCGCACTCGGTGCCGGCTTCCTTGCACCGCCGGTCAGACGGGTGGGCGGCAGGGAGACGCTGACGTCATGCGACGGTGGTTCGTGGCTCTCGTTCCTTAAATCAGTGTAAAATTTAAAGGAACGGCGCGGCGCCCGATTGACTCGCTGACCTTAAAATGATAATTAGAGTATACTGAAATGTGCTTCTGCGCAGGGGGACGCTGCATGCACGTCAGAACTGGCGCCCGCATTATCCGGGTTGATCTGGTGGCGGCGAGTGAAGTAGCCGGGTCTACCCGACGGACGAATCTTGAAGTGGTTGACAACTGGTTGCGCACCAGGATTGCCGCGCGCAACCCGGAGCTCGGCCGCCCTGGGGACGTGTGTCCGTTCGTGGGTGGGGCGCTGGTCAACGGTACGGTGACCTACGCGCTGGTGGCCGGCGCCGACCTGACCGCCCTCAACGTGGCCGCCGTGGTCGGCTCGCTCGGAACCAGCTTCGACCGGGTGCGCAGGGAATCGCACCGACCCGACCTGGAAACGGTCATAGTTCTGTTTCCGGACATGGCCGAGGCAATTCTCAAAGAAATCGTCCTCGAGGTTCACCGTACCCTCAAGGACTCCTTTGTCCGGGCGCATCGAATGCTCGGCGAGTTCCTACCGGGATACGAGTCGCCGGGTGTCCACAACCCTCGGTTCCGGCCACTGGCCTCCCCGGTGCCGCTGCTGGTGATCCGGTCGATGGTCGGCAACGACGCGATCTTTCTCCGGGACAGCGAGGACTGGCTGCGCGAGCACCGCAGGCTGCGGATGGGCGAGCTGAAGGAGGGGGCCTGATGAGTGCGGACCTCGGCTACGGCGCCGACGTGATCACCGACGGCCAGTACACGGAGTACATGCGGGTGCGGGAGCTGCTGTCCCTGCAGCGCACGCCGGACGAGGTCGTGCACCGCGACGAGCTGCTGTTCCAGACCGTGCACCAGGCAACCGAGCTGCTGCTCAAGCTGGCCTGCCACGAGGTTCGGGAGGCCGCCGACAGCGCCGAGGCCGGCGAGCACGATCGGGCTGTCCGGCTGCTCGGCCGGGCCGGCCTCGGAATCCAGCAGGTCACCGGACTGTTGGAGCTGCTCGCGCAGATCAGCCCGGGGGAGTTCCAGCGAATCCGGGTCGCGCTGGGGAACGGCTCGGGTGCCGAGTCGCCCGGCTGGCGTGCGGTGCGCAAGGCCAGTGAGCGGCTGAACGACGCCTTCGTCCCGCTGTGCCCCGACCAGGGGTCGCTGGTCGAGTTGTACGCGGGCAGCCCGGACGCGCCGCTGTACCGACTGGCCGAGGCGATGCTGGAATGGGACCAGCGGATAGCGTTGTGGCGCGCCCGGCATTACGAGGTCGCCGCACGGCTGCTCGGGGAGGGCCAGGGCATCGTCGGGACCGCCGGCACGTCCGTCGATGTCATCAGGCAACGCATTCACAAGCGGTTCTTCCCGCGTCTGTGGCAGGCCAGGGCCGCATTGACCGCGTCGGCGAGCTCTTCCCCATAGGGTCGGCGTGTCGAGCTCGAGGGCGACCGGGTCGCCGACGAGCGCTTCGCCCGCGCGGTGGAGATGCTGGGCAACGAGGCAGCGCAGGTACGGGTCGGGGCGCTGCACGCGCTCGCCTCGCCGGCCGGACGACGAACCGCTATCGACAGATCTCCTTCAAGAACGCCGAGTTCGGCGGCGAGGTGGCCTGGGACGGTGCCGAGGTGGGTAGGTTCGTTGATGTGCGAACCGCCGCTCCCGCCGCCCAGGCCGGCGCGCCGCGGATCGGCGCCGACACCGAGGTCCGGGGCGACCCGGCCGGCTGGCACCTCACCACCTCCGAACCGACGGAAGGACGCCCGTGACCGATTCGCTGCGCTTCGATGTGGTCGACGTGTTCGCCGACCGGGCCTTCGCCGGCAACCCGCTGGCCGTGGTGCACGGCGCGGACAAGCTGGACACCGGACAGATGCAGGCCATCGCGCGCGAGTTCAACCTCTCCGAGACCGTGTTCCCGCTGCCGCCGACGCAGCCCGGCGCGAGCTACCTGGCCCGGATCTTCACGCCGGTGGAGGAGCTGCCGTTCGCCGGGCACCCCAGCGTGGGTGTGGCCTGGGTGCTGGCCCGGGACGGGGTGATCCCGGCCGGCGACGCGGTGCAGGAGTGTGGCGCGGGGCTCCTGCCGGTATGGACCGACGCGGCGGGCGCCCGGGTGACCGGCGGCGCGCCGAACGTCGGGCCGGAGCTGGACGCGGTGGCACTGGCCGGTGCGGTCGGGCTGACCGGTGGGGATGTCGACCCGGTCGCGGCGCCCGGGGTCGCCGGGGCCGGGCTGGACCACGTGTTCCTGCCCGTCCGGGCGGACGCGGTGGCCCGGGCGGCGGTGCCGGAGACGGAGACGCTGCGCGCGGCCGCCGGCGGCCGGGGCATGGTCACCGTGATCTCCCTCGACCTGGCCAACTCGCGGGTGCACGCGCGCATGTTCGGCCCCGGCACCGGGGTGCCGGAGGACCCGGCGACCGGTTCGGCCGCCGTAGGCATGGCGGTTTACCTGGTGGACCGGGGGCTGCTGCCGGCGGACGGGGAGTCCAGGTTCACCATCACCCAGGGCGTGGAGATGGGCCGTCCGTCGCGCCTGGAGGTCGGGGTGACCGCCGGGGCCGGCCGGACCACGTCCACCAGCGTCGCCGGCCCGGTGGTCGCCGTCTCCTCCGGACAGATCGTCGCGCCGTAATACATACCGCGACCTCGCGTGGGTGAGAAACCAATCACCTCGGTGGGTCAACCGGGGGAACTCGTGGAAGCATCCACCCGAGAACAGTCGCCGACGACTCAGGAGGCCGAGACCCGTGAGCAGCCCCCGCCCCCGTCGATCCTGCCTGGCGGTCCCCGGATCCAGCCAGAAGTTCATCGACAAGGCCCGCACGCTGCCGGTGGACCAGGTGTTCCTGGACCTCGAGGACGCCTGCGCGCCGCTGGCCAAGCCCGGCGCGCGCAAGACCATCGTCGCCGCGCTGAACGAGGGCGGCTGGGGAGACCGGATCCGGGTGGTCCGGGTGAACGACTGGACCACCGAGTGGACCTACCGGGACGTGGTCGAGGTGGTCGAGGGCGCCGGCGCCAACCTGGACGCGATCATGCTGCCCAAGGTGCAGACCGCCGAGCAGGTCATCGCGCTGGACCTGCTGATCACCCAGATCGAGAAGACCCTGGGCTACGAGCAGGGCCGCATCGGCATCGAGGCGCAGATCGAGAACGCGCTCGGCCTGACCAACGTGAACGCCATCGCCACCGCGTCCCCCCGGGTGGAGACGATCATCTTCGGGCCGGCCGACTTCATGGCCAGCATCAACATGAAGTCGCTGGTCGTCGGCGAGCAGCCGCCGGGTTACGACGTCGGTGACGCCTACCACCACATCCTGATGAGCATCCTGATGGCCGCGCGGGCGCACGACAAGCAGGCCATCGACGGCCCGTACCTGCAGATCAAGGACGTGGACGGGTTCCGCCGGGTGGCCGGTCGGAGCGCGGCGCTGGGCTTCGACGGCAAGTGGGTGCTGCACCCCGGCCAGATCGAGGCGGCCAACGAGGTCTACCGCCCCAGTCAGGCCGACTACGACCACGCCGAGAACATCCTGGACGCCTACGAGTGGTACACCTCCGAGGCGGGCGGCAAGCGCGGCGCGGCGATGCTGGGCGACGAGATGATCGACGAGGCGTCCCGGAAGATGGCGCTGGTGATCTCCGGCAAGGGCCGCGCGGCGGGCATGGCCCGGGGCGACCGCTGGACCCCGCCGGAGGACTGACACGATCCGCACCGCCCGGGTGCGGATCGTGCGCGGCGCCGGTCCGAAGGACGGCCCTGGATGGCGCCGTCCGGGTGGTCTCCCGTGCCTTGGGCTCGGCCCGTTGCGGCTCCGGCCGGGATGCTGGGACGCCGACGCGAGCAGTGGTCATGGTCAAGTAGCCGTCAGAGACGTTGTTCGCCGGTAGAACGTCTCCCGCCGCTACCTGACCAAGAAGTCTTCACCGTCAGGTTGATGTCGATCTCGGATGCAATCTCCACCATGTACCACTCATGAAACGGGTGGGGAAGATGGGCTTTGGGGGTTCTACGGAGGGCCTGTCCATGATCATCAGGGCATGATGGTCGCCTCGAGGCGCTTCCCGCGGCCCTTATTTCCTGATGATCACGAATCGGGGATCGCTCCCGTAACCCCGGTCCGAGCCAAGCCGCAAAGGCAACGGCCGCACTCGAGCCGCGGCAGACCAACCCGGCCGCGGCCGTCCAAGCGATCTTTGGAACCGGCGCCGCACCCTCGCGCCGAATGGCGGCCGGAACCACGGAGCGCGGAAAAGGATCACTCGGTGAGGGTTCCGTTGTAGGAGGCGAAGTACTCGACGGTGGCGGCGGTGGCGCGGATGTTGTGGTCGAGTGCGGTGCGGTTGATGTTCTTGATGGTGTCGCAGGACTTGTGGTAGCACTTGTCGAACACCTCGTCGACCGTGCCGCCCCATGACTTGGCCTGCTCCGAGGTCTTCTCCTTCTCGTCGCCGGTGAACGGCGCGGCGGACGGGATGCCCGCCTTGACGAACGGGTCGTAGTCGGAGTCCTCGACGAAGGGGATCGGCTGGACGGTCACGCCGGTCTTGGTCAGCTGCTCGGACATGACGCGGGCCACGGTCGCCGTGCCCGCGGGTCCGGCTTCCCGGTTCTTCTTCCCGCGCCCGCCGTGCACGAAGTAGCCGGCGTTGGGGGAGGCCACCATGTCCAGGTTCAGGTACAGCATGATCTGCCGGCGTTGCTGGCTGGACAGGTTGTCCACGTAGTAGTCGGAACCGACCATGCCGTCCTCCTCCGAGCCCCAGAACGCGAAGCGCACCGCGTTGGGGAGGTTCGGGGAGCCACCGAGCCGGGTGGCGATCTCCAGCAGCGCGGCGACCCCGGAGCCGTTGTCGTTGATGCCCGGCCCCTCCTTCACCGAGTCGAGGTGCGCACCGAGGAAGACCGTCCGGTTCGGGTCGCCGGTGCGGCTCTGGGCGATGACGTTGCGGTAGCTGCCCTGGCCGCGCCGCGCGCGGTCGCCGTCCGAGTCCGAGGAGTCCGAGTCGGAGGACGGCCGGTAGGTGGGGGTGCTCACCTCGTAGCCGGCGTCGCGCAGCACCTTGACCACGTACTCGACGCTCGCGTCGTAGCCGGGGCTCGGCGTCACCCGGGTGCCGCCGTTGTCGTCGGCGATCTTCTGCAGCGCCTCCAGGTGGGTGTAGGCGGCGGCCTCGCCGACCGCCCTGGACAGCTGGCCGTCGGCGGCCTTCGCCGTTGTCGTCGGTGGTGACGCCGTGCCGCCGCACGCGGCGAGCGTGCCGAGCGCGACCAGTCCGACGCAGAACCGTTTGGCGAGCAGTCGTCCGGCGAGCGGGGTCCTCACCTGGTGTCCCTTCAGCGCAGTTCGGTGGCGGGGTTTCCGACCCAGCGGGTGCGGGGGCTGATCTGCTCGCCCTTCATCAGGAAGCCGTCGGTCTCGAGCACGGAGTCGTGGCCGAGCTCGGTGCCGTAGTGCACCATCGCGCTGACGCCCAGTGTGCACCCGTTGCCGATGGTGATGTAGTCGGATTTGAAGGTTCCGTCTTCCTGCGAGTGGGCCTGGATCTTGGCGTTGGCGTTGAGTGTGACGTCGTCGCCGATGGTGGCCATGGACTTCTCGGAGATGGCGGCTCCGTCGTCGTACAGCCTCTTGCCGACGCGGCCGCCGCCGAGCCGCAGTACGAAGCCCGCGAACGGGGTGCCGCTGTAGGGGGCCAGGTAGTTGACGGTGGTGAGTTTCCAGTACCGCTCGTGGCGCCAGAAGTCGTACTGGTAGATCGAGCAGAACTTCGGCTCCAGCCGGCGGAACCGGGTGGCGGCGCGTTCGACCAGCGCCCAGTAGAGCGTGGTGAAGGCCAACCCGACCACGCCGGCCGCCGCGACGACGGGCACGCCGACGGATCGGTAGAGGTCGGCGGTCAGGGCGGCCAGCGCGACGAGCACCAGGAAATGGATCAGCCGGGTGAGCAGGAACAGGCCCATGGTGGCCTGGTTGTGCAGGTTCTTCGCCCGCAGCCGGATCCGGAACTCCTCGCCGTCGTGCAGGTGGTCGAACCTGCTGTCCCGTTCCACCGAGCGGGGGATCTCGAACGCCGGTGAGCCGAGCAGCCCGACGCCCTGGCGGACCGGTCCGAAGAGGGGGACGGCGACCTTGGTGGCCAGCAGGCAGTTGGCGCCGGTGCGGCCGCCGACCGGGTAGGCAATGTGGTTGCCGAAGTAGTTGTCCGGGCCGATGCTGACCTCGCGGACGCCGAACGAGGTGTGCGAGTAGCCGGCGTTGATCACCGAAAGGCCGTCGGCGATCATCGTGCCGGTGCCGATCTTGGTCAGGTGCGAGTTGTCGTGCTTGAGCTCGGAGCCGAAGTTGGAACCGCTCTGCACCACCGGACGGCCCAGGTCGTAGCCGGCCCAGCGCAGGTAGCCGGTGATGTAGGAGCTGTCGCCGTACAGCTGCTGGAAGAACTTGATGTTGGTCATCCGGGTGATGGTCCGGTGCACCCAGTAGCGGATTCCGTAGAGCGGGTAGAGCCGGTCGGGCGGCAGCAGCGGGCGCAGCATGCGCGGGAGGATGCCCACGGCGAGCAGGCCCAGGAAGATCGAGATGAAGAACCCCTGGATCGCCACGAGCAGGACCTCGGCGTAGTAGGTGGCGCTGTGCACCCCCAGCACCCCCGGGCGGGGCACGGACGGCAGGGTGAACCCGCTGCCGAGCATGACCTCCACCACGGTGAACATCGCGGCCAGCATCGGCGGGCCGAACAGCGCCAGCCGCAGCACCTGCCACACCGAGTAGAAGAACCGGCGGGCGGCGACCCGGTGGGCCGGCGGCACGGTCTGGTAGTTCGCCCGGCTGGGCCGGGCCGGGCAGCCGTGCCAGCGCCGCTGGGGCGGCACGGTCTGGCCCGGGTGCAGCGAGGAGGAGTGGCCCAGCTGTGACCCGTCGCCCATGCGGGTGTTGATGTCGATCACCGTGTTCTCGCCGACGAACACCCGGGCGCCGAGGGAGATCCGGCCGGTGGTGATGACGCCGGCGTGCGCCCGGTAGCCGTTGAAGTACGACTCCTTGCGGATGACCGTGTTCGCGCCGATGGTGAGCAGGTCGGTGCACAGCGGGACGTGCCGGGACAGGATGACCACACCCCGCCCGATCTTCGCGCCCAGCGCCCGCAGGTAGAACAGGTACAGCGGCGAGCCCACGAACAGGACCATCGGGCTGGTCCGCATCAGCGTCTTGACCAGCCAGAACCGCAGGTAGGTCAGGCTCCACAGGCGAATCTGGGCCGGCTTCCAGCGGCCGATGAGCATCCACTTGGCCAGGATCGGCAGCAGGCAGTACGCGGCCAGGCTGCCCAGGCTGAACACCACCGCGCGCTCGTAGACGTTGACCCAGCCCTCGCCGGTGGAGATCCACTCGAAGCCCCGGACCAGCACGAACGCGCCCAGGTAGGCGGCGCCGAGGAAGAACATCAGCTGCAGCGCGCCGCACAGCAGGTAGCTGCGCCGGCTCACCGGCACGATCTCCGGGAGCAGCGGCCGGGCGGGCCGGCGGGGTTGGCTCGGCTCCGGGGCGATCGCCTTGGCCAGGCTCCGGATCGTCGAGTGCTTGTAGACGTCCTTCATCGAGATGGACGGCAGGTCGTCGCTCTTGCGGATGCGGGCGCAGAAGTGCGCCATGCGCAGGGAGTCGGCGTCCAGGTCGTTGAAGAAGTGGCTGTTCACCGACACCCGGGACAGCTGCGCGACCTCGGCGAAGATCTCGCCCAGGGCGCGCTCGAGGTCGGTCGACGCGTCCACGCACCGGACCACCGCCGGTGCCGCCGAAGCCGCGGCCACGGCCGGCACCGCCGGCGCCGGCTCCACCGGCGGCCGGGGGCGGTTATCCGGCAGGACGTTGGCGGACTGGCCAGCCATTCGAGCTCCCCGTGTGAGTGGAGCCAACCGCCGCGGGCTCCAGGTCGCCGTACAGGTCTTGCACCCAGTTGGTCTGGTAGATCGTGTCCAGGTAGCGCTCGCCGAAGTCCGGGGCGATGGCCACCGAGGTCAGGTTGCGCGTGCCGTGCCGGGCGTACCAGTCCATTGCGCCGCTGATCACGGTGCCGGTGGAACCGCCGAACAGGTACCCGGCCCGGGCCAGCCGCCGACAGGTGCGGATGGTGTCCGCCTCGCCGACGTACAGCACCTCGTCCACGTAGGACGCGTCGAGCAACGCCGGCCGGACGCTGGTGCCCAGGCCGGGAATCATCCGCCGGCCCGGCTCGCCGCCGAAGGTCACCGAACCCTCCACGTCGACCGCGACGATCCGTACCCGGGGGTGGCGCTGCTTGAAGTAGCGGGCGCAGCCCATCAGGGTTCCCGTGGTGCCCGCCCCGACGAACAGCACGTCCAGCTGGGGGAACGCCTCGGCGATGGCCGGCGCGGTGGTGCGGTAGTGGGCCAGCCAGCTGTTCGGGTTGGCGTACTGGTTGAGCCACAGGTACCGGGAGTCGGCCGCGCACAGCGCCCGCACGTAGTCCAGCCGGGCGCCGAGGAAACCACCCTCCGCGCTGGGTTCCTTGATCACGTGCACCTGGCTGCCCAGCGCCTCCATCAGCCGCCGCGCCGGCAGGTTGCACCGCGCGTCGGTGACGCACAGGAAGCGGTAGCCCTTGCTGGCCGCGACCATGGCCAGGGCCACGCCGAGGTTCCCGGACGAGGACTCCAGCAGCACGGTGTCCGGGGTGATCAGGCCGTCGCGCTCGGCGGCCTCCACCATCTCCCGGGCGGCCTTGAGCTTGATCGAGCCGGCGAAGTTGAACCCCTCGCACTTCAGGTACAGCGATTGCCCCAGTACCGGCTGGAGGTCAACGTAGAGATCCTCCTCGTTGTACTGGAACGGGACGGAAATGACGGTCACGATCGAGCCCCCTCGGCTCGTGGCGGAACGGTTGTCGGGGTGTTCACCCGTACCGCCGCAGTTCATGGAAGAAGTCGGGTATCAGGTGGGCCTGGCCGGCACTGGTCACCTCGTCGTAGATGAACTTGCCGACGGCCAGGTCGAGTACGCCCAGCCCGAACGGGGAGAACACCAACGGCCGGTCGGCCGGCGGCCTGACCCGGCCGGTCATGACGTCGTCGAGCGTGCCGGTGACGAAGTCGCGGTTGCCGGTGAGCTGTTCGGCCAGGTGCGGGCTGGTGTTCGCCTTGAGGCAGTGCTCGACGTCGTCGAGGATGTTGGTCGAGGCGAGCACGATCTCCGGTGACAGGTCGCGCAGCGACACGTGCAGCACCAGCGGGTTGTGGTCGAACCAGGCCGGGTCGTGCACGTGCGGTTCGCCGGCGATGGTGGCGAACACCACCAGGTCGCTCTCGCGGATCAGTTCCTCGGCGGTGTCGCGCACGGTGATCCGGCCGGTCTCGCCGGTCCCTGCCAGGTAGCCGTGGAAACCTTCGGCGCTGTCGGGTGCGGTGTCGTAGATGCCGATCTGGTCGAACGACCAGTTGGTGCCGGCCAGGTACTGGTGGATGTAGCGGGCGATGAGTCCGGTGCCGAAGAAGCCCACCCGCCGGGGCCGGTCCCGGTCCCGGGTGAGCCAGTCGGCGGCCAGGGCCGCCGAGGCCGCGGTGCGGGTGGCGCTGATGATCGAGCTCTCCAGGCAGGCGATCGGGTAGCCGGTGGCGTGGTCGTTGAGGATCAGCACCGCCGACGCCCTGGGGATGCCGGCGGCCACGTTCTCCGGGAAGCTGGAGATCCACTTCAGCCCGTCCACCCCGATGTCGCCGCCGATGGACGCGGGCAGCGCGATGATCCGCGAGGACGGGCGGTCCGGGAAGCGCAGGAAGTAGGACGGCGGGTTCACCGAGTCGCCGGCGCCGTGCAGCCGGTACGCGTGTTCGATCAGCTCCACGACCTGGTGGTGGCGGTCGCGCAGCGCCTCCTGCACCTGGGCGCCGGAGATCACCGTGAACGGTGCCACCTCGTGCGCGGCGGACTCGGCGTCCCGCGTGGTCGGTTCGGTCGCGGTCATCGTGTCTCCTCCAACGGCCAGCCATCCATGCGCAGCGGGCTGGCCATGCCGACCAGTACTTCGCGTTGCCCGGCGTAGGCCTCGCGGCTGTGGGCGGCACGGATATTGTCGACAATCATGAGGTCGCCGTTACGCCACGGTTCGCGGATGGTATGTGTCTCGTAGGTTTGGTTGATCATGGCGACGGTGTCCGGGGTCAGGGGCTCGCCGTTGCCGTAGTAGGTGTTGAACGGGAGTGATTCGGGGCCGTAGACGTCGACCAGGAATTCGCGTACTTCGGGGTCGAGGGTCCATTCGTTGAGGAAGGCGATCTGGTTGAACCAGCAGTCCTGTCCGGTGATCGGGTGGGCGATGATGGCGTGGCGGCGTTGGCGGGTGCGTAGGCCGCCGTCGGGTTGCCATTGGTAGTCGATGCCGTTGGCGCGGCAGTAGGTTTCGATGGTGGGGCGGTCGTCGGTGCCGAAGGCTTCGGACAGGGGTGAGCCGATGTCGTCGTTGTAGTTGCGCACCAGCAGCCAGCCCTCGCGCTCGAAGCGGGCGACCAGTTCGGTGGGCAGGGCGGTGAGGATTTTCTGGGCGTCGCTGATGCCGGTGGCGCCGCCGGTGGGGGCGGCCTGCAGGCAGGCGAAGAGCATGAGGCCGGGGAACTCGAGGGCGTAGCTGAGTTCGTGGTGCATGCACATCGGCTGGTTGGCCGGCCATTTGGTGGAGGAGTAGACGCCGCCGGGGAAGGGGCGCCGGGTGGCGAAGGACTCCCGGTCGGCCATCAGCCCGCCGGACAGCTCGGTGAACACCGCGGCGACCTGTCCCGGGTCGCGCAGCCCCAGGCCGCGCACCAGCACGCCGCCGTGCTCGGCGACCAGTCCCCGCAGGGTGTCGCGGTGGTGCTGGGCCCAGCTGGTGGGGTTGGGCAGGTCGGGTGTGGGCTGGGCGAACAGCAGGGGTGGCTTGCCCGGCTGGGTGCGCAGGTCGAGCTGGGGCGGGGCGGACGGACTGGTCATCGGGGCGTTCCCTTCAGCGGCTTTCGGTGATGACCGAAGTCATGGGTTCAGGGTTGGGTTGGTTTCGGGTGTCGATCAGTTCGGCGAGTTCGGCGAGGACCGGGTGTTGGGTGATGTCGCGTAGGGACACCTGCCGGTCCAGGGCGATGGCGAGTTTGACCGAGGTGAGGGAGGTGCCGCCGAGTTCGAAGAAGTCGGTGTTCGGGCCGATTTGTTCGACCGGGATGCCGAGGAGGGTGGCCCAGGCGGCGGCGATCCGCTGTTGGGTGGGGGTTTGCGGTGTGTCGTTGCCGCTGGTGGTGGGTTGGGTGGTGGCCAGTTCGGCGGCGTGGGCGGTGAGCGCTTTCTTGTTGATTTTCCCGTTGGCGGTCAGGGGCAAGATCTGCATCCAGTGGAAGGCGGTGGGGACCATGTAGTGGGGCAGGGTTTCGGCCAGGTGCTTGCCCGGTTCGCCTTCGGGGAGGGGGTGGGGTCCGGTGTAGAACGCGACCAGGCGTTTGCCCCGGTCGGGGTCTTGGGTGATGACGACGGCGCCGTCGTTGACCCCGGGAACCCGCAGCAGGGCGTTTTCGATTTCGCCGATCTCGATGCGGAACCCGGCGATTTTGACCTGTCCGTCGCGGCGGCCAAGGAACTCCAACTTGCCGTCCGGGCGCCACCGGCCGTAGTCCCCACCCAGGTAGAGCCGCTGTCCGGGTTGGTGGGGGTCGGTCAGGTAGCACTCGGCGGTGCGGTCGGGGTCGTTGATATAACCCCGCCCGACACACACCCCGGAGAACGCGATCAGTCCGGGCGCGCCCAGCGGGACGGGGGACAGGTGTTCATCCACGACGTAGACGGTGACGTTGTTGACCGGCGGCCCCAGCGGGATCCGCCCGTCTACCGGGGGGTGGTGCAGGATTTCGTGGTTGGTGTCGTCGGAGGTTTCGGTCAGCCCGTAGGCGTTGACCAGCCTCACGGCCGGTTGGGCGGTGAACCAGCGTTCGGCCAGCTCGGCCTTCAACGCTTCGCCGGTGGCGGAGATGAAACGCAGCGCCGGCAGCGCGGTCGGGTTGGCCTCCAGGTGGGTGAGCACCACGTCCAGGTAGGACGGCACCACCTGCGCCACCGCCACCTTCTCGCGGCGGAGGGTGTCGACGAACCGGGCGGCATCCAGGATCACCTCCTGCTCGACCAGCAGGGTCCGTCCGCCGACGAGGAGGGGGGCGATGAGTTGCCACAGGGAGATGTCGAAGCATTGCGGCGCGATCTGGGCGACGACGCTGCCGTGGGTGATGTCCAGGTCGTCGATCTTGGCGAACAGGTGGTTGAGCATCCCGGCGTGTTCACACATCGCGCCCTTGGGTTCCCCGGTCGAGCCGGAGGTGAAGTAGATGTACGCCAACTGGTCTGGCGTGATCTCGACGTCCAGGTTGGTGTCGGGGTGGTTCTGGGTGTAGGCGTCGGCGACGAACAGGGTGGGCACACCCGGCAGCTGGGCCAGTGCTTGCTCGAGGGTGGTGGTGGAGTCGGGTTCGGTCAGGGCCAGGGCGCAGTCGGCGCGGCGCAGGGTGGTGGCGATCCGTTCGGCCGGGAAGTGCGGCTCGATCGGCAGGTACACGCCGCCGGCTTTGAACACCGCCAGCACCGCGACCAGCCAGTCCAGGTTGCGTTCGGTGACCACCGCCACCACGTCCTCACGCCCGACCCCGGCGGCGTGCAGGGCGCGGGCGACCCGGTTGGCCCGCGCGTTCACCTGCGCATAGGTCAGCTGGTGGCCGGCGTGGCGGGCGGCGACCTCGTCGGGGTGTAGCCGGACCCGCTGCTCGAACAACTGGTGCGGCCGCACATCCGGCAACTCCCGCACCGGCCCGGCCATCCCCACCAACTGCAACCGCAGCTCCTCCGCACCCAGCAAGGTCTGGGCCTGGTGATCGGCGTCCGGGTCGGCGGCGATCAACTCGGCCGCGGCCCGGTAGTAGCCGGCGATCCGGGCGGCCGCTTCGGCATCCAGCACGTCGGTGCGGTAACGCAGCCGCAGCTCAACCCCGTCGCGGTGATCGCGCACCCCTGCCGACAGCACCACGCCCTCGGGCAGCCCGTCCCCGGCGAAATCACCGGCCGGGTCGAAAACCGTGTCGAACAGCGCCCCCGAACGCACCGCCTCCGGCGCGGCCGCCGCGTGCTCCCGCAGCCGCGCACCGACCGCCTCCACCTCGCCCGACAACTCCCGCCAAGACCCCGGCTCCACACTCAGCCGGCACGGCAACGCCATACCCTCGGCGACATAACCGGTGACGACCTCCACCTCACCGGTCAACACCGCCAACACCTTCGCGTGTGCCGCCAAGAGTGCCGACCGGTCCACCCCGGGGATCGTCAGCAAGCACTCCGCCACCCCCGGCCGGGGCTCGCGCACCCACCGCGGCAACGCGGTGAAACCACCGGCATCGAGCACTCCCCGCCAGTAATCCCGGCCGGACTCAGCCAGTGCCGTCATCGACTCTTCCCTCCACTTAGGCCTTCTCAGGATGGTCTACCTGTGAGCCAGCTGTGCTGTCGAGCCAATTGGCGGGGTTGCCTACTTAAGGCCTGAGCGGGCAGGATCACATCGGTCCGAAGTCGTACGGCCGGGCCTTCGGGTACGCGTTGAGGCGTGGCATTTGAAAGGCTCGGCGTCAGTATTTGGGCGCGTTATCGGGACGTGTTCTGTGTTGGCTACCGATTGTCACGCCACTGGCGCATTTCACCGAGTTTGTGAGCAAGGTGGTCGATCCGTCGTGCCTGTGGCGCGAGGCGCGGCTGTGCCGCTTGAGGGAGGTGTGACAGTTCTGAAACGAAAGTATGGTATTCGTAATAGTCGGAAAATCAGTGGTCAGGACGCACGCTGTGCCGGTGCGGCCCGCTGACGACGCGAGATGGGTGCACCAGTTGGGTTATGCCGCCCGATCGGCCCGCCGGCCGGTGGGGTTCGGGTGCGGCCGGCGTGAATTACCGTGCGGCGATTTCGCTATCGACGGTTCAGGTATTTCCGGCCCGCCGTTCCGGAAAGTCGAAAAGCGTGCCGGGGCCGGCCGGCGTGGCGAATGCGGTTGTGCGAAACTGATTGGCGCCCGAAACGACGTGATAGTTGCTTAATAAACTTGCGCACAGCGGGCCGGCCCAAGCTTATTAGGCATTCGAGAACGGCGGAGACATCAAGGGCGTCAAGGTTTTTTTCCGAGCCGGGGATCGTGGCCGAAGCCGGCTCGCGAAATCGTGACGAGAGCACACCATCGCGTGACGGTTCCGTTGCGGGGCCGTGACCGCCGGGCTGGACTCGTCACACAGTGCTGCGCGCGCCATAGGTGTTCGACATACTGATCGCGAGCTACGACGAAGACGTCCGCAAGTATGGAGGCGACCTATGGCCCGGCTCGCGCAGACCGCCGGACTCACCGATGTGCAGCGGGAGATCCTGTCCACGGTCAAGACGTTCGTGGACAAGGAGATCATCCCGCACGCGCAGGAGTTGGAGCACTCCGACACCTATCCACAGGACATCGTGGACGGGATGAAGGAGATGGGCCTGTTCGGGCTCACCATCGAGGAGGAGCACGGTGGGCTCGGCGAGTCGCTGCTCACCTACGCGCTGGTGGTCGAGCAGATCGCCCGGGGCTGGATGAGCGTGTCCGGCGTGATCAACACCCACTTCATCGTCGCCTACATGATCACCCACCACGGCACCCCGGAGCAGAAGGCCCACTACCTGCCCAAGATGGCCACCGGGGAGATCACCGGCTCGTTCTCCATGTCCGAGCCGGATCTGGGCTCCGACGTGGCCGCGATCAAGACCCGGGCCAAGCAGGACGGTGACGACTTCGTCATCGACGGCGCCAAGATGTGGCTGACCAACGGCGGCAGCTCCAACCTGATGGCTCTGCTGGTCAAGACCGACGAGGGCGCCGAACGGGCGCACCAGAACCTCACCTGCTTCCTGGTGGACAAGCCGCGCGGGTTCGGCGAGGTCACCCCCGGGCTGACCATCCCCGGCAAGATCGACAAGATGGGCTACAAGGGCGTGGACACCACCGAGGCGGTGTTCGACGGCTTCCGCATCCCGGGCGAGAAGATCCTCGGTGACCGGCGCGGCGGCGGCTTCGCGCAGATGATGGACGGCGTCGAGGTCGGCCGGGTGAACGTGTCCGCGCGGGCCTGCGGCATCGCCATCCGGGCCTTCGAGCTGGCCGTGGATTACGCCCAACAGCGCAGCACGTTCGGTAAACCGATCGCCCAGCACCAGGCCATCGCGTTCAAGCTGGCCGAGATGGCCACCAAGGTCGAGGCGGCGCACCTGATGATGGTGAACGCGGCCCGGCTGAAGGACTCCGGCGAGCGGTTCGACGTGGAGGCCGGCATGGCGAAGCTGCTGGCCAGCGAGTACTGCGCGGAGGTCACCCAGGAGGCTTTCCGCATCCACGGCGGCTACGGCTACTCCAAGGAGTACGAGATCGAGCGGCTGATGCGGGAGGCCCCGTTCCTGCTCATCGGCGAGGGCACCTCGGAGATCCAGAAGACCATCATCAGCCGGGGGCTGTTGCGGGAGTACCGTTCGCGGTAATGATCCAGCGCGCGCCCGCGAGGAGATGGCACCAGTGACGACGCCGCCGTTCGGGAACATGGGGCAGAGGAGTCCGGGGCTGCCCAACCTGCCGACGCCCCCCACCGGCTGGCCGGTGGGCTCGTACGCCACCTACGCGGAAGCCCAACGGGCCGTCGACTACCTGGCCGACCACGACTTCCCGGTCGGCGACGTGACGATCGTGGGCGTGGACCTGATGCTGGTCGAGCGGGTGATCGGGCGGCTCACCTGGGGCCGGGTGCTGGCCAGTGGGGCGCTGTCCGGCGTGTGGATGGGTCTGTTCGTGGGCCTGTTGCTGGCCTACTTCCAGAACAACTACGGCGCGGTGATCGTCGGCGTGGTGGGCGGTGTGCTGTTCAGCGTGCTGTTCGCCGCGCTGAGCTACTCGTTCACTCGCGGGCGCCGGGACTTCACCTCGGCCAGCCAGCTGGTCGCCGGCCGGTACGACGTGCTGTCCGCGCCCCGCAACGCGGAGCAGGCCAAGGACATGCTGGCCAAGCTGGCCATGGGTCCCGGGCCGGAGAGCGTCGACTGACGGGTGACCGGGGCGGTGATGTCCGAGTCCGGGGCGGCCGAGCCGGGGACGTCCTGGCGAGCGGACTACTCGCCCCTGGCGCCGGGCTACGACCGCCTGGTCGGCATCCTCGACGCCAGTGCCGGGTACCACGAGCAGCTTCGGCTGTCCGTGCGGCGGATGGGCCTACCGGCGCGCGGCGCCGGCCTGCGCCTGCTCGACGTGGGCTGCGGCACCGGCGCGTCCACGGCGGCGCTGCTCCAGGTGCTGCCGGAGGCGGAGATCGTCGCGGTGGACGCCTCCGCCCCGATGCTCGAGCGGGCGAGGGCCAAGTCCTGGCCGCGCGGGGTGCGGTTCGTGCACGCCGGCCTGGACCAGCTGGCCGGCGGGTCGGAAGGGCTGCCGCGCGCCGCGCGCGGGCCGTTCGACGGCGCCCTGGCCGCCTTTCTGCTGCTCGGCCTGCCACCGGGTGAGGTGGATGCCGCGCTGCACGCGCTGTGCGGGCTGTTGCGGCCCGGCGCCCCGCTGGCGGTGCACGACTGCTCGGTGGCCGACTCGCTGGGCGCCCGGGCGCGCTGGCTGGCGCTGAGCTGGGGACTGGTCATCCCGGCCGGCGCACTGGTCACCGGCCACACCGAGGTGTACCGGCGGCTGTGCCGCTCGGTTCGGGGGTTCGACCGGGTGGCCGACTTCGAGCGCCGGTTGTCCGCCGCCGGTTTCACCGACCCGCGCAGCCAGTCCGTGCCCGGCTGGACCCGGGACATCGTCTACACCTTCCTGGGGCGGAGGCCGGTGAGCTCGTGAGCGGGCGCAAGCCTCGGCTCGAGGGTGTGGGTTGATCGCGGTTTGTGGTGGTTCAGCCTCGAAAATCGACGCTAAAACACCAGAGACGACGATCACCGGTCGACGCATCCCACGGGGCGTGGGTTTGCCGTGGTTACCGAGCGTGGGGCGGGTTACGGGTTGCTCGGCGGCCTGTCCCAGGTGAGGTGCGGCTGAGGGTTGTTCGATCTTGGAGAAACAGCCATGAACCGCATCTCGACGAAGATCACCCGCTGACCGGCCTTCGCCGCCCGAGCCGTCTTTGGAACCCGACCTCTAACTCAAAGCCACTGGTTGCGGCGGAAGGTGCGGTACATGAGCGTGCAGACGGTGCCGATCACCAGCCAGACGGCGGGATAGCCCCACGGTTGGTGCAGCTCGGGCATGTAGTCGAAGTTCATCCCGTAGATGCCGGCGATCATGGTGGGCACCGAGATCAGGCCGGCGTACGCGGTGATCTTCCGCATGTCGTTGTTCTGCTGCATGGTGATCTTGGCGAGGACCGCGTCCACCAGGGTGGTGAGCAGCTCGTCGAAGCCGCTGACCCGCTCGGCCACGGTGGTCAGGTGGTCGTCGACGTCGCGGAAGTAGGAGCGCACCTCGTGCGGAATCAGCGAGCTGTAGCCCTCGGCCAGCCGGCGCAGCGGCTGCCCCAGCGGCATGACGGCGCGGCGCAGCTCCAGCACCTCGCGCTTCATGACGTAGATCTGCTCGGAGCCGACCTGCGAGCGCGGCTCGAAGACCTCGACCTCCATCAGGTCGATGTCGGCCTCGATCGCATCGGTGACCTCAAGGTAGGAGTCGACCACGTGGTCGGCCAGCGCGTGCAGCACGGCGGCCGGGCCGAGGGCGAGCTGCTCGGGGTCCTCCTCCAGCTTGAGCCGCACGTCGTGCAGCCCGGAGTGGTTGCCGTGCCGCACGGTGACCACGAAGTCGCGGCCGACGAAGGCCATCACCTCGCCGGTCTCCACCAGCTCGGCGGAGGTGGTCGGCTCGGCGTGCCCGACGTAACAGACCGTCTTGAGCACGGCGAAGAGCATGTCCTCATAGCGCTCCAGCTTGGGCCGGTTGTGCGCGTGCACCGCGTCCTCGACGGCCAGCTCGTGCAGCCCGAAGGTCTCCGCGATGCCGGTGATCTGCTCGTCGTCCGGCTCGTGCAGGCCGATCCAGACGAAGGCGTTCCCCTCGTCGCCGCCCCGGTCGCGCACCTCGCGGACCGCGCGCTCGTGGCTCCACCGGCCGGGCAGCCGGTGACCGTCGATGTAGACCGCACAGTCCACCACATACGCGGAAAGCGGAACGGGGATGTTTGGCTCGGTGGAAAGCCGGGAACGACTATTCAGCTTCATGCGCGCACCGCGGGCGCGCAGCGACATGAGGTTGGCCACGAGGCCTCCAGGATCTCCAAGCCGGAGCTGGATGGCTCACGGCGACGGATGGGCACCTGGCCCCCGCCCGCGTGTGGATCCGGATCAGCCGGACTCCGCGGTGGGGACCCGGCTGGTACTGCAGCCTGGCGCAGTGTCCACCGGCCCCACCTCCTCAGATAGCCCGCTCGAGTGCATAGGGTACCTCGAAACCAGAGTGCGCATCGTTACGGAGGCGTGTGACATGCAGTTCGGGCGTTACTACGAGGAGTTCGAGGTCGGCGCGGTGTACAAGCACTGGCCCGGCAAGACGGTGACCGAGTACGACGACCACCTGTTCTGCCTGCTCACCATGAACCACCACCCGCTGCACATGGATGCGCACTACGCTGAGGAAACCACAGACTTCAAGCGCAACGTGGTGGTCGGCAACTACATCTACTCGCTGGTGCTCGGCATGTCGGTGCCGGACGTCTCCGGCAAGGCGATCGCCAACCTGGAGATCGAGTCGCTCAAGCACACCAAGCCGACCTTCCACGGCGACACCATCTACGCCGAGACCGAGGTCCTGGACAAGACGGAGTCGAAGTCCAAGGACGACCGGGGCATCGTCTACGTGGAGAGCCGGGGCTACAAGCAGGACGGCACCGTGGTGTGCACCTTCCGCCGCAAGGTGATGGTGCCCAAGCGGTCCTACGGCGACGCGCGCGGCGGCGAGCAGCCCGGCCGGCCGGTACCCGGCGCCGAAGGCGTCGGCTGAGCACGCGCCCAGTTAGGCGCGTGCGGGAGATAGAGGCCTGAGCAGATGCCGCCCACCGGCGCAGGAAGGTCGGCTCCATCAGCAGCCGGGCCATCCGGGCCGCGACCAGCCGCGCCCCGCGCTCGTCGCCGGCCTCGCGCAGCCGGCCGGGCAGCGGCTCGGGGTGGCCAGCCACCAGCCCGGGTCGCCCCGGTGGGTGCCGAGTTGCTCGGTCAGCCAGTCCGCCACCGTGCGTGCGGTGAGTCGCGCCGGATGGCCGTCGAGCCGGTCGGGGGCGTGTTCCAGCGCGGCGCGGACCTCGGCCACGTGTTCCGGGGCGGTGAACACGAGCAGCCGGGCGGCCCAGTTGTGGTCGGTGGACCGGGGCGAGTCGTAGCCGAGCACCTCGGAGCCCTCACCCAGCAGCGCGGCGGCGTGCGGGCGGCGCAGCAGCGGGCGGATCGCGCGGTACAGCTCGGCCGAGAGTTCCCGGCCGGGGCGGAAATCGGGCATCGACGGCGATTCTGCCCGCCGTGTACCTTGGGCGCATTAAACATACGCTGTTCGGTTAAGAGGTGCGGGATGGACAGTCCGGTGCACACCCGGTCGGCGCCGGGGACTCGCTGGTCGACGGTCAACTACGCCGAGGCGATCCAGGGCGTGCAGTCGCCGTTGGGCTGGACGTACTGGGCGCACACCATGGAGCTGTCGCTGCGCCGCGCCTTCTTCCAGATCGGCGTGTTCAGCCGCCGCGAGGTGCCGCCGCCGGCCAGTCCGGACGAGCGCACCAGCGGCGCGTTCTACGGCTACGCGGCGGGCAACGTGACGTTGTTCCGGCGGATCGGCGACGCGGTGCCGGGCACCGATGCGGACGCGCTGGTGGAGCAGATGTTCGGCGAGCGGCGTCCTCCGGTGCCCAGCCGGACCCCGTTGCGCGGCCGGCTGCGTTCGCTGGTTGTGCTGGTCAAGCTGCCGGTCGCCACGGTCGGCCAGGCCAGGGCGCTCGGCCCGGCCCGGCGCGGGGTGGGCGCCTGGTGGCGGGCGAACGTGGTCGACCGCCCGCCGACCACGGCGGCGGAGGCCACCGAGCTGCTGCGTGACTCGGTGCGGTGGTTCGCCCGGGTCGGCACCGCGCACACCGTGCTGACCATGGTCGGCCAGGCGCTGGCCGAACAGGTGGAACGGCTGGCGCCGCGCGGTCGGGAACAGGCCTCGGACCTGATGACCGGGTACGGCTCCTTCGAGGAGACGGCCATGCTCGGTGATCTGTGGGAGCTGGCCGGTGGCCGGCTGGAGTTGGCCGAGTTCCTCGGCAGGCACGGCTACCACGGCCCGGATGAGGGCAACCTGACCAGCGTGGTGTGGCGGGAGGACCCGGCCCCGGTGCACCGGCTGGCCCGGCGTTACCGGGACGCCGAGGTGGACCACCCGCGCGCCAACGAGGCGCGTCAGCTGGCCCGGCGGGAGGCGGCCGAGCGGGAGCTGTTCGCCGGCCTCGGCGCGGTGGACCGGGTGCGCGCGCGGGCGGTGCTCTGGGCGGCTCGCCGGCTGATCCCGATGCGGGAGGTGGGCAAGTCCGGCTTCCTGCACGCGCTGGACGGGGCGCGGTGCGCGGCCCGGACCCTCGGCGCGCGGTACGCCGAGGCCGGCCTCCTGGCGGACGCCGAGGACGTCTTCTTCCTGACCCTGGACGAGCTGCTGGCCGGCCTGCGCGAACCGGCGCACGAGCTGGTCGAGCGCCGGCGCGCCGACCACGTCCGGTTCCAGGGCCTGCGGCTGCCCCCGGCCTGGACCGGCGACCCGGTGCCGGAGGAACGTTCGGAACCCGCGGTGGCGGCCGCGCCGGCCGAGGTCACCGAGCTGCACGGGATCGGCGTGGTCGGGGACGTGGTGACCGGGCGGGCCCGGGTGATCACCGATCCCGCCGACGCCGACCTGGACCCCGGCGACGTGCTGGTGTGCCGCACCACCGATCCCAGCTGGACGCCGTTGTTCCTGGTCGCCGCCGCGTTGGTGATCGACACCGGCGGCGCGATGAGCCACGGCGCGATCGTCGCCCGGGAGCTCGGGGTCACCTGTGTGATCAACACCGGCACCGGCTCCCTGGACATCCCGGACGGCGCCACGGTCACCGTGGACGGCCGCGCCGGCCTGGTCACCATCAAGCCGTCCGATCAGGTACGTCCTTAGGTGGATTAGCCCTTTGGCATGACCCGCCAGTCGGTCAGGACCTCCGTCAGGCCGGGCACGAGCGGCAACGCGGCGTAGTTGACCGCATCAACCCATCGAGCGTCCGACGCGTCAGACGCGCCCCTGGGTTCCTCCGGCCCGACCACCTCGCAGAAGTAGTCGGCGATGACGAACACCCCGCCGTTCCCGGCCGGCCGCTCCACCCGGCCGAGCAGCCGCCCGGCGCGAACCCGCAGGCCGGTCTCCTCGTGTACCTCACGAATCACCGCCTGCTCGTCCGTCTCGCCGGGCTCCACCCGGCCGCCGGGCAGCGACCACAGTCCCAGCCCGGGCTCCTGGGCGCGCCGGATCAGCAGCAGTCGGCCGTGTCGGTCGTGCACCACGGCGCCGACACAGGGGATTTGCTCACTCACCGTGGTGAGCATCTCATATTCACTCCATTGGCGTATGCCCGCGAGTCACGTTCCCCAGTCGGGGGTTCGTGCTGTACAACAAGATCCGACACTTTGTGGGGCACTCGGATGGTGGCTAGAGATGAATCTCAAGAAGCTCGTCGGCTTTCTCGTGGTCATCTTCGTGTTGTTCTGGATCATTTCCCAGCCAGGCAACGCGAGTGGCACGGTGAACAACCTCCTCGCCAACCTGAGGGACGCGGGCGAATCGCTGGTGACGTTCATCGGCGGTGTCTTCTAGACTTGGTGCTGGCGGATAGGCGGTAGCCGTGCTTGCACCCAGGGAAATCGACGAATACATCCTGCCCACCGAGCGCCGGGTAATCCGGGTGCGTGTGCACTGGTCGACGCTGCTGTGGGACATGACCCAGACCGCGCTTGCGCTGGGCCTGCTGGTGGCGATCCAGCGATACGTGCCGGCCAGCCTGGTGCTGGACAACCTGACCTGGTACGCCGGGCTGGTCGTGGTGGTGCGGTTGACCATCATCGTGATGCTGTGGTGGGTGGAGCGGATCGTCATCACCGAC
The DNA here is from genome assembly GCA_014208095.1 of Actinospineispora eucalypti. GTDB lineage: Bacteria > Actinomycetota > Actinomycetes > Mycobacteriales > Pseudonocardiaceae > Pseudonocardia > Pseudonocardia eucalypti. Next base: position 885,463 of record JACHMT010000001.1, read on the forward strand.
AAACGGGTGATGCTGTCCACCGGCATCATCACGCACAACATCGGCATGATGCCGCTCGGCAAGGTCACCGACCTCACCTTCCGGCGCACCCTGACCGGCCGGATGATGGGCTACGGCACGATGGTGATCGAGTCGGCCGGTCAGATCCAGGCGCTGAACCAGATCGACTTCATGCCTCGGCCGGAGGAGATCTACGAGGCGCTGGCCGAGTTGATCTTCGGTGACAAGAAGCAGACCCGCTCGCACCTGCTGTCCAAGCCCAAGCGCTGACCGCCCTTGATCGATCTGCACACCCACTCGTCGGCCTCCGACGGCACGGACGAACCGGCTGACCTGGTTCGCATTGCCGCGCGCGCCGGTCTGCGGGTGGTTGCGCTGACCGACCACGACACCACGGCCGGCTGGGCGGAAGCGGTTGCCGCCTGTCCGGAGGGCCTCCGGCTGGTGCGCGGCGCCGAACTGTCCTGCGTCTGCCCGGACGGGCGGGGCGGGCGGATACCGGTGCACCTGCTGGCCTACCTGTTCGACCCGGAGCACCCCTCGGTGCTGGCCGAGCAGCGGCGGCTGCGGGTGGAACGCCGGGCCCGGCTGACCGACATGGCGCACCGGATGGCCGAGGACGGCGTGCCGCTGGACCCGGACGCGTTGCTGGCCGCGCTGCCCCTGGACCTGCCGGTCGGCCGCCCGCACCTGGCCCGGGCGTTGGTCGGCCTGGGCCTGGTGAACAGCGTGGACGAGGCGTTCACCTCGCTGCTCAACACCCGGGGCCGCTACTACCGGCCCCGCCGGGACACCCCGGTCGAGCAGGCGTTGGAGATGATCGCCGACGCCGGCGGGGTGTGCGTGTTCGCGCATCCGCTGGCCCGGCGCCGGGGGCGGGTGGTGGAGCTGTCGGTGCTGGCCGAACTGGCCGGGCGCGGGCTGGCCGGCATCGAGGTGGACCATCCCGACCACGCGCCGGAGGACCGCGCCGCGCTGCGCTCACTGGCCGGTTCGCTGGGCCTGGTGATCACCGGCTCCAGCGACTACCACGGCACCAACAAGACCACTCCGATCGGCGCGGAGCGCACCGACGCGGAGATGTTCGAGCGGCTGGTGGCCAAGGCCAGCGGCTGCGAGGTTGTCGGGGGTGCGCTCTAAGCTGACCGGGTGAGCGGCCAGATGAGTCTCGACGGGATGCCCCGCAAGCTGGTCAAGGTCACCCCGTCGAAGCTGTCCACCTGGCTGGACTGCCCGCGCCGGTACCGGATGGCCTACCTGGACCGGCCGACGCCGTCCCGGGGCGGGGCGTGGGCGCACAACACGCTCGGCGCGGTGGTGCACAACGCGCTGCGGGCGCTGTTCGACCTGCCGCCGAAGGCGCGCACCCCGGAAGCCGGCGCCAAGCTGGTGGACCGGCACTGGGTCGGCGAAGGTTTCCGGGACGACACGCAGATCGCCACCTACCGGGAGCGCGCCCGCGGCTGGGTCAGCGACTACATCGACGACCACGAGGAGATGGCCGAGGAGCCGGCCGGCGTGGAGCGCTGGGTCTCCGTGCCCACCGGGCGCATCGTCGCCGAGGGCCGGGTGGACCGCATCGACCAGCGCGGTGACCAGCTGGTGGTGGTCGACTACAAGACCGGCCGACGGGCGCCCACGGTGGACGACGCCCGCTCCTCCCAGGCGCTCGCGCTGTACGCCCTGGCCGTGCGGCGCACCCTGCGCCGGCCGTGCCACCGGGTGGAGCTGCACCACCTGCCCAGCGGTGAGGTGGCCGCCTGGGAGCACAGCGAGCCCTCCCTGGCTCGCCACCTGAGCCGCATGGAGGAGGCCGCCGACGACCTGTCGCTGGCCGCGGACACCCTGGCCGCCGGCGGCGACCCGGAGCTACTGTTCCCGCCGCGCACCGGGCCGATCTGCAGCTATTGCGACTTCCGCCGCCACTGCCCGGCCGGCCGGGAAGCCGCCCCTGACCGCGAACCCTGGTCCCTCCTGGAGCCGTAAGGGCGGTTCGGACGGCGCCAGCCAGGTGGTGCCGCCCGTTGCGCCGGGGCCGGTTCAAAGACAGCTTGGACGGCGCCGACTGGGTTTCCGGTCCGGTTGGGTAGGGCCGTTGCGTTGCGTTGGGTGCCGGGGCCGGTTTCTCGGTGCTTACGTTCGGTGGTTGTTGGTCGCTGTCTCGGACGGGTCGCCACGGCCGGCTTCGTCGAGTGGTAGTCCAGTCGCCTCAGATTCAAGATCAACAGCTACTGGGTTACCGCTCGGCGGGGGAACGGGGCTGAGCGACACTACGGTGCGTAGCCGTGGAGCCGCGTTCTCGGCCGCGGGCAGGGGTGTCGAGCATCGAGCGCAAGCTGAGTCCGGTCGGCGGACGGCGGCCGCCGGACTGAGCTTGCGCTCGGCGAAACCGGCCCCGACTCATCGTCGCACTCCGTGACCAAGCCCGGGCAGCCACGAGACGCAACGGGCGCTACCCAGCCGGACCAGAAACCCAGCCGGCGCCGTCCGAGCTGTCTTTCAACCCAGAACCGGCACTCAACGCAACGCGACCAGTTCCGGCCCGCGCTGTTCAAAGATCATCGGCCCCAGCGCCCCCAGCAGCACCGGACCCTGGTAGCCGCCACGATCCACCGGGATCGTCCGGATCACCTGTCCGGTGGCGGGATCGGTGACGGCCAGGCCGCCGGGTACGGGGATGAGCAGCCGTTCGGTCGGGCCGGCCGGGTCGGCCGGTGCGAGCAGCGGCAGCAGCGCGCCGGGGCCGAGCGCGCCGGGCAGCGTCCACAACGGGCGCAGCTCGGTCTCGCTCAGAGCGATGGTGCGCGAGCCGGTCCACCAGAGCACGATGCCGTGCGCGGTGACGGTCGGGGTGACGCCGCCGGGCGGGTCGCCGGCCAGGTCGGCCGGGGGGAGGTCCAGCGGGTAGCCGGCGACCTCCCGGCCGTCCTCGTCGCGCACGCTCAGTTTGGCGGCGCCACCGGCGGTGCCGGGGAACAGTACCGCCGTCCGGTGCTTGCTCAGCGCGACCAGTCGGGTGCCGGCGACGGACAGCGGGGTGCTGGCCTCCTCGTCCGGGTGTTCGGCCTCGGTGTCCTTCTGGCGGAAGGTGGTGAGCCGGTCGCCGCGTTCGCCGGGGCAGCGCTCCAGCACCCCGAGCCGGGCGTAGCTGATCGCCACCGAGGCGTGCGAGCAGTGCGCCCGGGGCTGGGTCTTCGGCTGGGCCGGCGAGCGGACCTCGCCGTACTCCAGCGTCTCGACCAGGTCGGACCGCCATGACTCCAGGTGGTTGCGGCCGGTCGCGGTGACCATCCAGCCGTCGTCCAACAGCTGCGCGTCGTCCGGCGCGTCGGCGGTGCGGGTGGGTCCGCGTTCCCCGCTGCCGGCCTGCAGCGCGGTGACCTCGCTGCAGTAGGCCCCGTTGCGGTAGACGGCCAGCGCCAGGCCCCAGCCGGAACCGACCACGCACAGCTGCAGGTCACGCCGGTAGGCCCAGCGCTGGACGCCGGTGACCGGGTCGCGGCCGACGGTGTCGGGGCCGTCCCCGGTGACCAGGGTCGGCCCGACCACCACCGGCGCGACGGTCGCCGCGCTCGGCGCGCGCCAGGCCTCGGTGACGGTGGCCGGCGCGTCCACCGGCGGATCGGGCGCGGCCGGAGCCGGCCCGGGGGCCGTGGTGGACGTGGTCCGCGCGGCCTGGCTGTAGAACGCGATCAGGCAGGCCAGCACGGCCAGCACGGCCACGATCGCCATCGCCGCCGCCAGGTCGCCCCGGCGGCGGCGTTCTGCTCGGAGCACGTTCGGCTAGCTGGCCGCCGCGTCCGGGGTGCCGGCCTCGCCGGAGTCGGAACCGCCCCGGCGGCGGCGCCGGCGCGGCCGGCGGCGGACATCCCCGCCCGACGCGGCGCTCCGGCCGATCTCGGCCGGCGCTCCGGCCTGCTCGGGCTGGTCGCCCGGGCCGTCCGTCTCGGAACCGGCCACCAGGACACCCGCCCGGCGGCGGCGGCGCTGCCGGGACTCGCCGGGAGCCTGGTCGGCGCCGGAATCGGGGGCCGAATCCGGCTTGTCGCCGCCGCGCCCGGTGCCGCTCCGGCGTCCCCGGCGGCGGTCGTTGCGGTCGTTGCCGCGCCGGCCCCGGCGGCCCGGCCCGTCGTCCTCGATGTGCTCGGCGTCCAGCCCGGCGCGGGTGCGCTTGGCATGGGGCAGCCGGCCGGTGGACTCGGTCGGGATGCCCAGGTCGGTGAACAGGTGATCGGAGGTGGAGTAGGTCTCCACCGGTTCGTCGATGCCCAGTGCCAGCCCATCGCTGATCAGCTTCCAGCGGGGCATCTCGTCCCAGTCGACCAGGGTGACGGCGACGCCCTCGCGGCCGGCCCGGCCGGTGCGGCCGATCCGGTGGATGTAGGTCTTCTCGTCCTCCGGGCACTGGTAGTTCACCACGTGGGTGACGCCGGTGACGTCGATGCCCCGGGCGGCGACGTCGGTCGCCACCAGCACGTCCACCTTCTCCGAGCGGAACGCGCGCAACGCCTGCTCGCGGGCGGCCTGGCCCAGATCGCCGTGGACGGCAGCCACCGCGAAGCCCCGGTCGCCGAGGTCGTCGGCCACCCGCTGGGCGGTCCGCTTGGTCCGGGTGAAGATCATCGTGAGGCCGCGGTCGGCGCATTGCAGCACCTTGGCCAGCAGCTCCACCTTGTCCAGCGCGTGCGCCCGGTAGACCAGCTGCCGGGTGCGCTCGTGGATCGCGCCCTGGTCGGCCTCTTCGGCCCGGATGTGGGTTGGCTGGGTCAGGAAGGTGCGGGACAGGGTGATGATCGGGCCGGGCATGGTGGCGGAGAAGAGCATGGTCTGCCGGCTGTCCGGCAGCATCCGCAGGATCCGCTCCACATCGGGCAGGAAGCCGAGGTCGAGCATCTCGTCGGCCTCGTCCAGCACCAGCGACTCGATCCGGCCCAGCACCAGGTGGCGCTGTTCGGCCAGGTCGAGCAGGCGGCCCGGGGTGCCGACCACGATGTCCGTGCCCCGGCGCAGCTCGGCCACCTGCGGCTCGTACGGCCGTCCGCCGTAGATTGCGGTGATCCGCGCGCCGAGGTGCTTGCCGGCGTCGGCCAGGTCGCGGGCGACCTGCACGCACAGCTCGCGGGTGGGCACCACGACCAGCGCCTGCGGCACCGCCTTCTCGTCGGTGGAGTGGCGCAGCCGCTGCAGCAGCGGGACGCCGAAGCCCAGGGTCTTGCCGGTGCCGGTGCGGGCCTGGCCGATCACGTCCTCGCCGGCCAGCGCCAGCGGCAGGGTCAGCTCCTGGATCGCGAAGGTGCGCTCGATGCCCACCTCGGTGAGCGCGCGGACGATCTCTTCGCGCACGCCCAGCTCGGCGAAGGTCGGGGAGTCCGGCCGGACCGGGGCGCCCGCGTGCAACGGCTCCGCGGTCAGCTCGGAAGCGGAATCCAACGCTGTTGAGTTGTCGTCGGTTGAGCTTGGGTTGTCGTTGTTGACGGTCAGAGCAATCGCCTCTCTCCAGCGCGCGAAGGCCAGGCGAAACGACAGCGCTGCTCGCGCGCACAGTATGTGTCGCGGGCTCGCACTGTCCGGCGGCCAGTGGGTGCTTGACCCAGTAGTCATTTGGCACTGCCGGAATTTCGAGCTGCCGCGCGACGCGCGCCTATGTTGTGGCGCAGCGTTGGACCACATGATAGCGGTAGCCCGGCCGGCGTGGGGCGTGACGCGCCTCATCGGGTGATCGAAGCTGGTCCGGCGCCCGGCGAGCCTGAGGGCCGAACCGGTTTTGCCCGCGCGATTTTCGCCTAGGGTGGGGGGTGTGACGGAGACCTCGGAGAGAACCGTGACGGTGAGTCGCGCCGCGCTGGTCGACCTGCTCGGCGCGTTGGCCTACGGCGAGCTGTCCGCCTTCGACCGGCTGGCCGAGGACGCGCGGACCGCGCCCACGCTGGCCTCCCGGGCGGCGCTGGCCAAGATGGCCGGCGCGGAGATCGGCCACTTCCGGTTGCTCGAGGAGTACCTCACCGGCGAGGGCGTGCCGGTGGAGCAGGCGATGGCGCCGTTCGTGAAGGCGCTGGACGGCTACCACGCCTCCACCGCGCCGCACGACTGGCTGGAGGCCCTGGTCAAGGTGTACCTGGGCGACGGGCTGGCGGTGGACTTCTACCGGGCGGTCGCCGGGTTCCTGCCCGAGCCGTCGGGTTCGCTGGTGCGCCAGGTGCTCGCGGACACCGGGCACAGCGCGTTCGCCGAGCGGGAGGTGGCCGCCGCGATCGCCGAGAACCGCCAGGTGCGCGACCGGCTGGCCCTGTGGGGCCGGCGGCTGCTCGCCGACGCGATCACCCAGGCGCAGTACGTGGTGGCCGAGCGGGAGGATCTGGCCGAGCTGTTCGTCAGCGGCTTCGGCGACCTGAGCGGCATCGCGGTGCTGTTCAAGCAGCTGCAGAAGCAGCACAGCCGCCGGATGTCCGCCCTCGGCCTGGCCTGATTCGCGTCCGCTTTCAGCGAACCGGGCGAGTCCGGGCGACCGGTCCGGTGTCGCCTCGGCTAGCCTGACGGCGTTCGTCCGGTGATCCAGGAGGTTTGGGCGTGGAGGTCAAGATCGGCGTCGCGGAGTCCCCTCGGGAGCTCGTGGTGTCCAGTGCACAGACGCCGGACGAGGTCGAGGCTCTGGTGAGCGACGCGCTGAAGAACCCGTCCGGGCTGCTCGCGCTCACCGATGACAAGGGCCGCCGGTTCGTGCTGCCGGCCACCAGGGTGGCCTATGTGGAGATCGGTCCCGCCGACTCCCGTCGGGTCGGCTTCTCCGTCGGCTGAGACCGCGGGCCCGCCCAACGGGCGTCAAGACCCTTCGGGCGCGTCCTTCTTGAGCGGGGCGCCCTGTAGGGGGCCGGAGAGGCCCTGCCAGATCAGCTGGGTGAGGTAGTCGACCAGCGCTTCGCGGCTCATGGTGCGCCGTTGCAGCCACCAGTCGCCCGCCGTGTAGACCATGCCGACCAGGCCGAAGGCCCACGCCTCGGCGCCGCCGGCGTCCTGGCCGAGCGCGCGCAGGTTGTCGGTCAGCAGGCTGGTCAGCATGCCCGCGATCAGCTCGAAGTTGTGGGCCACCACGTCACTTTGCGGCGCCGCCGCACCGGCCGGCCCGGGGTCCTGGCTGTGCACCACGAAGTGCCACAGTTCCGGCTCCTCCTCGGCGCCGGCCAGGAATGCGCCGATCAGCGCGCGGATCCGGTCCACCGGGGGCAGCGGCCGTCCCAGCTCGGGCACCAGCTTCTCCAGCAGGATCTTCGCCGCCCGCTCGCTGACCGCGCGCTGCAGGTCCGCCCGGTCGCTGAAGTGCCGGTAGAGCACCGGCTTGGTGACGCCGGCCTCGGCCGCGATGGCCGCCACCGACACCGCCGGCCCGTGCCGGCGGATGGCGGTGAGCGCCGCTTCCACCAGTTCCTCGCGTCGTTTCGCGCGATGACCGGCCCAGCGTTGCTTTCGTGCCTTGACAGCCTGCTCGTTCACGTTACCATTGGTAACAGTTACCGGCGGTAACATCAAGCACGCACGAGAGGAGCTGGGCCGCAATGACCGTCACCGAGACCCGCGAGAACGCCCGCGAAGCCACCGCCACGCGGCTTTTGCGCAGCTCGCGGCAGCACTCCTACGAGCCGGACCTGGACATCGACTGGGAAGCCCCGTTGGTGCCGGTCGGCGAGCAGGGCGCATACGGCATGCCGGCGCACCGCGTCTCCCTCTACGGCACCGAGCTCTGGGACCAGCTGACCGAGGAGCAGCGGGTCACGCTGTCCATCCACGAGGTGTGCAGCATCGCCCGGATCGGCCTGTGGTTCGAGATCATCCTGATGCAGATGCTGCTGCGCTACGCCTACGACCGCGACCCGCGCAGCAAGCACATCCAGTACGCGCTGGTGGAGATCGCCGACGAGTGCCGGCACTCGGTGATGTTCGCCAAGATGACCGAGCGCTACGGCGTGCCGGACTACCAGCCCCGCCGGCTGGCCATGCTGGGCGGCCGGCTGTTCAAGACCATCGCCTCCGGCACCGCCATGTTCGCCGGCACCTTGGTCGCCGAGGAGATCACCGACCAGCTGCAGCGCGAGGGCATGAAGGACGACACCGTCCAGCCGCTCACCCGGATGGTGAGCAAGATCCACGTCACCGAGGAGGCCCGGCACGTCCGGTACGCCCGCGAGGAGCTGGCCCGGATCACACCGAAGGCCAACTGGCTGCAGCGCACCGTCGGCCGCTGGCTCACCGCGCTGGCCGCCCACCGCATCGCCACCGAGCTGATTCACCCGGACGTCTACCGTAGCGTCGGGCTGGACCCCAAGGAGGCGCGCAAGGTGGCCATGGCGAACCCGCACTACCAGGAGACGATCCGCTGGTCGGCCCGCAAGCTCGTGCCGTTCCTGCGCGAGCAGGGCGTCATCGGCGGCCCCAGCGAGATCCTCTGGCGCAAGGCCTCGCTGGTCTGATGGCCGGCCAGGGTCGGATGGTCCGCACCGCGGCGGGCATCGGGCTGTACGCGGAGGTCGAGGGGCCGGCGGATGCGCCGGTGACGCTGGTGTTCTCGCACGGGTGGACGCTGGACAGCCGCATCTGGGACCCGGTGGTCCGTTCGGTGCTGGCCCACTCGCCGGCCACCCGGGTGGTCCGCTACGACCACCGGGGGCACGGCAGCAGCGACTCGGTGCCGCCGCACCGGATGACCATCGCGGCCCTGGCCGACGACCTGGCCGAGCTGATCGACCGGCTGGCCCCGGACGGGAAGCTGGTGCTGGCCGGCCACTCCATGGGCGGCATGACCATCATGGCTCTGGCCGAGCGGTATCCCGAGCTGTTCGCCCGCCGGGTGGCCGGGGTGGCCCTGGTGGCCACGGCGTCCGGCGGGCTCGGGGACACCACGTTCGGGCTGTCCGTGCGGGCGCTCAACCTGGTCCGCCGGGGCGAGGCCCGGCTGGCCGGGTCGGTGCGCTTCAACCGCCGGCCCAAGCTGACCCGGTGGCCGCTTCTGCTGGCCCCCGGGCTGCGGTACCTGATCATCGGCCGGGGCGCCGACCGGGGCGCGCTGCGGCGCAGCATGCGCTGCATCGCGGACTGCCGGCCCTCCGCGATCACCGGTTTCCGGCCGACCCTGGAGGACCACCGGCGGGACGCCGCGCTGGCCGCGTTCGAGCACATCCCGACCCGGGTGCTGGCCGGGGCGCGGGACAAGCTGACCCCGGTCTACCAGTCGCGACGCATCGTCGAGCACGCCAGGAACGCCTCGCTGACCGTGCTCCCGGACGCCGGCCACATGCTGCCGGTGGAGCGGGTGGACTCGGTGAGCAGCTGCCTCACCGAGCTGGTGTCTTCCGCGCGCGCCGAACCGGGCGCGCGCTCGACCCGGCCTGTTACTCGTGCACCATCGGGAAGCGAGCCAGGCCCCGCCAGGCCAGCCGGGTCATGAGGTCCACGGCTTCCTGCCTGGGTACCGCCTGACCGGAGTCCAGCCAGTACTGCGCCGTGACCTGGCCGATGCCGACCAGGCCGACGGCGAGCAGGCGGGCCCGGTCGCGGTCCAGCCCGGCGTCCTGGGTGACCGCGTCGGCCACCATGTCGATGCACTCCCGGTTCGCGGTGTCCAGCACGGCCGATGCCTCCGGCTCACCGCGCAGGTCGGAACCGAAGATCAGCCGGTAGGCCTTGCTCTCGTTGGCCACGAAGTCGAAGTACGCGGTGACCGCGCCCTGCACCCGCAGCGAGTTGTCCGTGGTGGAAAGCATGGCGCCGCGGACCAGGCTCACCAGCCGCTCCGCGTAGGTGCGCAGCAGCGCCCGGTACAGCTCCAGTTTGCTGGGGAAGTGCTGGTAGAGCACCGGCTTGCTGACCCCGGCCCGGTCGGCGATGTCGTCCATCGCGGCCGCGTGGTACCCCTGCGCGGCGAACACGTCCAGCGCCGCGCCGAGCAGCTGCGTGCGGCGCGCGTCCCGGGACAGCCGGACCCCGCGCGGCGGCACCGGATTCGGATCCTGAGCCGTCGCCGCCGTCCGTGGCGCCCCCGCGATTTCCGTCATCCCGGCCACCCTACCCGCTGGAAACCCGAATGGCTGATAACGCGCGAGGCGCGTGCGTTCCTCAGATGACTTGCTGGTGAAGGTGAGTTTGCCGACCAGTAACTGATAAATGCCCACCCGGGGTGGGCAACTCTTGCCTCGTCCCTCATCCTGGGGGTATGCGCCCTTCCTCCGCCGGAACCTCGACGCTGGTCGACGACGCTCGCCTCGCCCCGCTGGCCGACGCCGCCCTCTTGCCTCCCGTGGACAAGTCGGTTCCGCCGTGGCCGGGCCGCCAGGTCAGCTCGGGCGGGGTCACCCTGCACGTGCGCGAGACGCCGGGGCCGGACGGGGAGACCCCGGCGGTCTACGTGCACGGGCTTTCCGGCTCGGGCACCAACTGGACCGACCTGGCGGCGCAGCTGTCCCCGCACGCGCGCGGCCTGGCGCTGGACCTGCCCGGGTTCGGCCACTCCCGGCCGTTGCAGTCGGGCCACTACACCCCGGCCGCGCACGCCGACGCGGTGCTGTGCTTTCTGGCCGGCATGGGCCGCCCGGTGCACCTGCTCGGCAACTCGCTCGGCGGGGCCACCGCGCTGCGGGTGGCGGCCCGGCGGCCCGAGCTGGTGCGCAGCCTGACCCTGCTCGCGCCGGCCATGCCGGATCGCCGGCCGGACCCGAGGCGCACGTCCGACCCGTGGCTGGCGCTGGCCGCCATCCCCTGGCTGCGCCCGAGGATCGCCCGCCGGCTGGCCAGGGTCACGCCCCGGCAGCGGGTGGAACAGATGATCTCGCTGTGTTACGGCGACCCGGGGGTGGTCGCCGAGCACCGCATCCAGGAGGCGATCCTCGAGGCGGCCGAGCGGGCCGAGCTGCCCTGGGCCGGCGAGGCGCTGTGGCAGACCACCCGGGGGATGATCCGCGGCTGGTTCACCGGGACCTCGCTGTGGTCGGTGGCGACCAGGGTCACCGTGCCGACCCTGGTGCTCTGGGGCGGCCGGGACCGCCTGGTCTCCCCGAAGCTGGCGCGGCGGACCGTCGCCGCACTCCCCAACGGCCGCCTGCACCTGCTCCCCGACGTCGGCCACGTCCCCCAGATGGAACGCCCCGACCTGGTCGCCCAGGCCGTCCTGGGCATGTGGCAGGCCATCGACGCCGACCGCTGGTGACCGTCGCCCGAGCCGATGCGGCCGGGCGGTTTGCCCCTTGCCCGATGGCCGCGACGCAATCGACCTTGATCGCTGTTCGTGGTGGTTGAGCAGCGAAAATCGCGGCTGGACCGCCACTACCGGGGATCATGCCCGAATGACCGCTGTCCAGGCGGCTTTTGATGGTCAACTCATCCTGGGAGACGTTTGGCTGGTGGGTAGCGTCTGTGAGGATGAATTGATCATTCGGGCGGCCGCACGGGCCGATCCAAGCCCGGCCCTCTTTGAACCGGCACCGCTTCTCGACCGCACCCGGACGCCGCACAGGGAGACCGTGACGTCGCACAACCCGCACCACGTGCGGCGGCCCGGTTTGTTGTGCGGCGTGGGGGTGACGGGTGGGAAGATGCCGGGTGGGTTCGGCGTTGAGTTGTTGAGTTGATGGGTTAACCGAGGGAGCACGAGAGATATGTCGCTACCGCCGCTCGTGGAACCGGCCGCCGAGCTGACCAAGGAAGAGGTCGAGCGGTACAGCCGCCACCTGATCATCCCGGACGTCGGGATGGACGGGCAGAAGCGGCTCAAGAACGCGAAGGTGCTGGTGGTCGGGGCCGGCGGGCTGGGTTCGCCCGCGCTGCTCTACCTGGCCGCCGCCGGGGTCGGCACGCTGGGCATCGTCGAGTTCGACGAGGTGGACAGCTCCAACCTGCAGCGCCAGGTCATCCACGGGGTCTCCGACGTCGGCAAGCACAAGGGGCTCTCGGCCAAGGAGTCGATCGCCGAGATCAACCCGCTGGTGAACGTGATCCTGCACAACACCCGGCTGGAGTCGTCCAACGTGTTGGACATCTTCCGGGACTACGACCTGATCCTGGACGGCACGGACAACTTCGCCACCCGCTACCTGGTGAACGACGCCGCCGTGCTGCTCGGCAAGCCGTACGTGTGGGGCTCCATCTTCCGGTTCGAGGGCCAGGCCTCGGTGTTCTGGGAGGACGCGCCGAACGGGCAGGGCCTGAACTACCGCGACCTCTACCCCGAGCCCCCGCCCCCCGGCATGGTGCCGTCGTGCGCCGAGGGCGGCGTGCTGGGCGTGCTGTGCGCGTCCATCGGCTCGATCATGGTGAACGAGGCGATCAAGCTGATCACCGGTATCGGGGAGCCGCTGCTCGGCCGGCTGATGGTCTACGACGCCCTGGAGATGAGCTACCGCAAGATCAAGGTCCGCAAGGACCCGAACACCCCGAAGATCACCGAGTTGATCGACTACGAGGCCTTCTGCGGCGTGGTGACCCAGGACGCGCAGGACGCGGCGGCCGGGCACACCATCACCGCGACCGAGCTCAAGGACATGATCGACTCGGGCAAGGACTTCGCGCTGATCGACGTGCGGGAGCAGAACGAGTTCGAGATCGTGCGCATCCCGGGCTCGGTGCTCATCCCCAAGGACCGGATCCTGTCCGGCGCGGCACTCGCCGAGATCCCGCAGGACAGGCCGGTGGTGCTGCACTGCAAGTCGGGCGCCCGCTCGGCCGAGGCGCTGGCCGCGCTGCACAAGGCCGGCTTCTCCGACGCGGTGCACGTCGGGGGCGGCGTGCTGGCCTGGGCCAACCAGGTCGACCCCTCGCTGCCTACCTACTGAGTTCTTCGGCCAGCAGCCCGGCCGTGGCGCCGGGCTGCTGGCGGCCGCGCAGCTCGGCGTAGGTCACCACGGTCATCGCGGTGGAGATCACCGGCATCGGGATCATCACCGCGAGCAGGAGGACGCCGGCCAGCGCGAACAGCACGAAACCGAGGGCGCCGGGGCTGGTGCCGGCATTGCCGAGGCCGATCAGCCCGAAGCCGATGCCCAGCGGGATCATCAGTACCAGCTGGGCCACCAGCTGGTACGCCTGCTGGAGCAGCCAGGCCAGCACCAGCCGGCCGAACGTTGCCCAGAACCGGTCCTTGACCAGTTCGAAGCAGCGCCCGATGCCGGCCCGTTCGATGACGACCACACAGGTCAGCGACGCGCCGAGCACCACCCCGAGGTACATGCCCGGCACGATCAGCAGCACCGCGCCGACCGCGATCGCCAGCGCGCCCAGCGCCCACCAGCCGGTCAACGGCAGCGCCCGCCGGGCGCCCAGCCGCAGGGCCTCGCCGATGTCCATCCGCCGGCCGGCGGCGTCGGTCACCGCGACGCCCACCATCGCGCCCTGCCCGACCGCGAACACGCCGATGGTGACCAGTGCCCCGACCCCGATGGGTACCGTGACCAACGCTTCCGGCAGGTTCGGCACGCCTTGGACGACCGCGAGGGTCACACCGGCGATCACCCCCGCCGCCACCACGATCGCGCCGAGCGCGATCAGCGCGATCAGCGTCAGCGGCCAGAAGCTGCGCCGGATCAGCTGGATGCTCCGGTCCAACCAGCCGCCCAGGTCGACCGGGATCAAGGGATCTCCCGGCAGTGGCGTCCACGGCGGCGGGTAGGCCGGATACGGCCCGGCGCCGGGACCGGGCTGCGCCGGTGGGCCGGGGTAGGGCGGGAAGGTGTCCGGGGGCGGGGTGCTCACGGTTGTGTTACCGGGCGAGTTCGGCGGCCAACGTCGCGGTGCTGGTGCCCGGGTGCTCACGCCCGCGCAGCTCGGCGTAGAGGGCCATCTGGAAGCCGGCGGTGAACGGCAACACCGGGAGCATCAGCACCGAGGTCAGCACGGCGGTGAGCACCGAGCCGGTGCCGCCCCCGACCAGGTTGGCGATGCCGGCCACCACCAGGTAGTAGACGGTGAAGATCACCCCGGTGACCAGGACCCGCCCGAGGGTGGCGAAGAACCGGGGGTTGACCAGCGTGAAGCACCGCCCGATGTTCCCGCGTTCGATGACCACGATGCCGACCAGCGTGGACATGATGACCACGGCCAGATAGATCCCGGGCAGCAGGAGGAACAGCGCGCCGACGGCGATCAGGATCCCGCTGAGCAGGCTCCAGCCGAACAGCGGCAGCATGCGGCCGAGACCGAACCGGAACGCGTCGCCGATCACCGCCGGTCGCCGCTCCGCGTCGCGGACGATCAGGTATACGCCGCTGGCCTGGCACAACGCGACGACCAACATGCTGACCAGCCCGCCTACGATCGACACCAGCACCAGCTGGGTCAACAACCCGGCGAAGTCCGGCGGTAGCCCGCCACCCTGTTGCACGCTGGCGGAGAACTGCTCCATCTCGGCCTGCGGCCCGGCGAGCATGATCAGCATCACCGCGCTGACCAGCGTGTACGGCAGGAAGACCAGCACGAGCCGGACGAAGTTCCGCTGTCCGGTGGCGAACCCCCGGCGGAACCATCCGCCGAAGTCGGTGGCGACCAGCGGGTCGTCCGCCGGGGTGGCGCCCGCGCCCGGATAGCCCGGGTAACCCGGTCCGGGTGGCGGGTAACCCTGCTGCGGGTGCCCCGGCGGTGGGTAGCCCGGTTGCGGCTGGCCGTACTGGGGGTAGCCCGGGGGCGGCTGGCCCTGTTGGGGGTAGCCGGGTTGTGGTTGGCCCTGCTGGGGGTAGCCCGGGGGCGGCTGGCCCTGTTGGGGGTAGCCGGGTTGTGGTTGGCCCTGCTGGGGGTAGCCCGGCGGTTGCTGGCCCTGTTGGGGGTAGCCGGGTTGTGGTTGGCCCTGCTGGGGGTAGCCCGGGGGCGGCTGGCCCTGTTGGGGGTAGCCCTGCTGTGGGTAGCCCGGGGGCGGCGGGAAGCCCTGGGGCGGTGGGTAGCCGCCCGGGGGCGTGGGAGGCTGCTGAGGCTGGTCCTGTGGCTGCCCGTCGGGGTCCTGGCCGTAGGGCGGCGGCGTCGACATGATCGAACGGTAGCGGCTACCCGGTGCTTCGGGGAGCGTTTTGGCTGATCCGTTGCCTTTCGGTGCCCGGCGTTGCCGTACCGCTACCTGCTGTTACCAGGTGTGTCCGGTGAGCTGCGCGGCCAGCCAGGGGGTGGAGATCGAGCCGCGTTCGTGCGCCCGCAGCTCCGCGTAGGTGACCACGTAGGCCGAGGTGAATGCCACCCCCACCGGGATCTGCAGCACCGCGGCCAACACGGCGAGCGGCACCGTGCCGACCGAGGACAGCGGGGCGAGGATGGCCTGCAGCAGCACCGAGTAGACCACCGAGGCCCCGAACACCAGCAACAACCGCCCGAACACCCCCGGGAACCGGGGGTTGACCAGCGCGAAGCACCGGCCGATGTGCCCCTGCTCGACCACCACGACGGCGGCCACCGTGGGCATCAACACCACGGCGAAGTAGATCCCCGGCACGATGAACAGGGTCAGCCCGAACATGACCAACGCCCAGCACAGCAACGACCAGCCGAACAACGGACCGATCCGGGTGGCCGCGAACCGCAGGCCTTCGCCCGCCCGGGTCGGCTGGCCCGCCGCGTCCCGGATGGCCACGTAGATCCCGGCGCCCTGGACGAGCGCGGTGACCAGCACCGTGGCCAGGGCGAGGAAGCCGAGCAGCAGCCAGTGCTCGGCCAGGGCGGGGAGCAGCGCCTGGCTGAAGCCGTTCGGGTCGCGCTCCGGGTCGGGCACCCGTCCGGAGGTGAGCAGGCCCTCCATCAGGTCGTTGAACCAGACCGAGCTGACCGCAACCACCGCCGCCTGCGCCAGCTGGATCATCGCCAGGGCGGCGAAGCTGCGCCGGAAGGTGGCCACCACCCGGCGCAACCACCCGTCGATGCTGGTGCTCACCAGCGGATCTTCGGACGGCGGCCGGTAGCCGCCGCCACCTGGGTAGTTGGGATACTCCGACGGCGGGGGAGTCGTCATGGCGAGACGATAGCGCGGAACGCGCGAGCCGAGCGCGTGCCCAGTTCGGCACGCGCGGACCAACACAGCGGAACGCGCGAGCCGAGCGCGTGCCCAGTTCGGCGAGGGCGGTGCCGGTTTAAAGATCGGCTTGGACGGGGCCGCGGTTGCTGGTCCGTCGCGGCGTGGGTGCGGCCCGTTGCGTTTCTCGTTGGTCACTTCTGATCCGAAAATAGGTACGGGTGGGGCAATTGGGACTGGCGTGACGTCGGCCGGTCCCTCGGGTGGTCCGAGTCGGTGTTGGCGGCCGTGACCGGGAAGGATCGCCATCCGTGGCGGTTCAGCCGCGAAAATCGAGGCTCAACCGCCAGTAACGGCGATCACCTATTTTCCGCCCCTCACGCAACCAGGGTGGCGGATGGGGCAGCGCCAACGGTCAGTTCATGATCACCATGACATGGTGGTCGTTTCCGGGCCGCCAGGCGGGCCGTAATGTCATGGTGACCATGTAATTCATTCCCATTGATACGCAAGCAGGTGGCACCCAAAACAGCGGCAGACCAACCGCCTCGGCCCGTCCAAGTCGATCTTTAAACCGGCACGCCGGCTCACCGGTATCGGCGTGGCGTCCCCGGAACGGGTATATCGCGGCGGTACCGTGCGTGGTTGTGAGCACCGCATCGGTTGATATCGGCGCGCTCGAGCGTGTCGAGCTGCCCAGCCATGTGCGCACCGCGTTCGGCGTCCGGGAACGGGACTGCCGGCCGATCGCATTCGGCGGGCTGGACTGCTGGCGCTGTGGCGACGTGGTGATCCGCCCGGTCTTCGACCACGCGCAGACCGCCTGGTCGTCCCGCGTGCTGGACACCCTGGAGGTGGACGGCCTGCGGATCGCCCGCCCGGTGCGGGCGTCCGACGGGCGCTGGGTGGTGGCCGGCTGGTCGGCGTGCCAGTACGTCTCCGGCAGCCCGGAGGGTCGCTACGAGGAACTGGTGGCCGCGTCGCTGCGGCTGCACGCCGCGACCGCCTCGGTGCGCCGGCCCCGCCTGCTGGACGACCGGGAGAACCTGACCGGCCGCGCGGACGCCGCCGCCTGGGGCGAGCGCACGATCAACCTGGACCAGGCCACCGGCGGGCAGCTGTTCGACGAGCTGGCCGGGATGCGCCGGCAGCTGCGGCTGCCCGCGCAGGTGGTGCACGCCGACCTGTTCGGCACCGTGCTCTTCGACGGCGACGCGCCGCCCGCCGTGCTGGACCTGGTGCCGTTCTGGCGCCCGGTGGAGTGGGCGGCCGCGGTGATCGTGGTCGACGCGCTGGCCTGGGGCGGCGCCGACCCCGGGCTGGTCGGCGCCTGGTCGCACCTGGACGGGTGGCCGCAGGTGCTGCTGCGCGCGCTGCTGTTCCGGCTGGCCCTGCACGCCCAGCACCCGGGCGCGACGGCGGAGTCGCTGCGCGGCCTGGAACTCGCCGCCGAAGTGATCGCCTCGCGCCTCTGACACCCGATACCGTATTACCTCGTGCGCGCGCATTGGCTGGTGTGTGCGCTGGTCGGGGCGCTGCTGACCGGTGCGCTGGGTGGTTGCTCGACGGCCGCCGACGAGCCGGCCGCCGGTCCGCCGCCCGGGCCGCCGGAGCCGGAGTGGTCGCCGACCGGCGTCGCCGACACTTCGCTGCCCCGCCGGCCCCGGGACCTGCGGCTGGACGGCATCGACCCGTGCACGCTCATGCCGGCCAAGCTGCGCGCGCAGCTGCGGGTGAACACCGACATGAACCGTGCACCGGTGCAGGACGGCCTGCGCGGGCCGATCTGCGAGTGGCTCAACGCCCCGCTGTCACCGCCCTACCGGCTGTCGGTGCGGTTGGTGCTGAACCGGTCGATCCGGCCGTACCTGTACGACCAGGACGCCCGGATCAGCGGGGTGGCCGGGTTCGGCGCGGTGGACCTGCCGGGACCGCTGTTGCCCCGGGACCAGGGTTGTGTGGTTCGCGTGGACACCGGTCCGGAGCAGAGCCTCTGGGTCGGCTACATGAGCGAGCTGCCGGTGGACGGCCAGAGCTACACCCGGATGTGCACCAACGCGCACGCGGCGGCCGAGCACGCCATGTCGGTCCTGATGGCCGGCCAGTGAGGGTCGTTCAGCGGTCGGGCAGCTGGGTCAGCCGCAGGTGGTTGCCCGAGGGGTCGCGGAAGCCCGCGTCGATGCCGTAGGGCCGCTCCTCCGGCTCCTCGACGAACTCCACGCCCCGCTCGACCAGCTCCCGGTGGGTGCCCCGGCAGTCGTCGGTGAGCAGGAAGATGGTGCCGGCGAACCCCTTGGCCATCAGGTCGCTGACCTGCTTCGCGGTGTCGTTGTCCATCACCGGCGGCCCGGGGATGGCCATCAGGGTGATCGCGATGTCCGGCTGGCCGGCCGGGCCGACGGTGAGCCAGCGGAAGTTCCCCAGCTCGGCCATCGTCACGTCCTCGCGCACCTCGAAGCCGATCTTCTCGGTGTAGAACTTGAGCGCCTCGTCCTGGTCGTGCACCCACAGCTGAGCGGTGCCGATTTTGATCATTTGTCCTCCCGGTCGTCCGAATCGGTCGGCCGGAACGCTAGCGGCGCCGGATCGGGCCCGGCTTCTCGAAACGTCCGGTGTTGGGGACGGCCGTAGGCGCGCAGCACGCAGCTGGGGACCCGCGCGTACTGGGCGGCCGGCGGGTAGCGCGCGCGGTAGGCGGTGGGCGAGCAGCCGTAGGTTCGGGTGAAGCTGGTGGTGAACGAGCCGAGGCCCTGCAGGCCGACGGCGAGGCAGATCTCGGTGACCGGCCGGTCGGTGGTGCGCAGCAGCGCGGCGGCCCGTTCCAGCCGGCGGGTCAGCAGGTAGGCGTGCGGTGACTCGCCGAACGCCCGGCGGAACTCCTGGCTGAAGTGCGCCCGGGACAGCCCGGCCGCCCGGGCCAAGTCCGCCACCGTCAGGTGCTCGAAGTAGCGGGCGTCGGCCAGGTCCTTGGCGCGCAGCAGGTGGCGCGCCGGCGGCACGGGGGACATGCGTTCCAGTATCCCTCCAGCGGATGGGGCTCACGGTGGTGCGGGCCGACGGTTTGAGCACCACTTAGCACGCGCGTTATGCCTGGTTACGCCGGCGTAACCGACGCTTCCTACCGTCGCGGCATGGTTGCAGACGAGAAGCTGGCCGGAGCCCGGTCGGGCCGTTGGATCGATCACTGGGAGCCGGAGAACCCGGACTTCTGGTCGCGCACCGGGCGGTCGGTGGCCAACCGGAACCTGTGGTTCTCCATCTTCGTGGAGCACGTCGGGTTCTCCGTGTGGTCGCTGTGGTCGGTGTTCGTGCTGTTCATGGGGCCGGCGTACGGGATCGACGCGGCGGGCAAGTTCTTCCTGGTGTCCACCGCCTCACTGGTCGGTGCGATGCTGCGCATCCCGTACACGTTCGCGGTGGCCCGCTTCGGCGGCCGGAACTGGACCATCGTGAGCGCGCTATTGCTGCTCATCCCGACGGTCGCCGCGGCATTCGTGCTGCACCCGGGCACCCCCTACGGGGTGTTCGTGCTGATGGCGGTGCTCGCCGGGTTCGGCGGCGGCAACTTCGCCTCGTCCATGGCGAACATCAACGCGTTCTTCCCCGAGGGCCGCAAGGGGCTGGCGCTGGGACTGAACGCCGGCGGCGGCAACCTGGGCGTGGCGGTGGTGCAGCTGATCGGGCTGGCGGTGATCGCGCTGACCGGGGCGACCAGGCCCTGGCTGCTGCTGGCCGTGTACATCCCGCTGATCGTGATCTCGGCGGTGTGTGCCGCGCTGTACATGGACAACCTGTCCACCATGCGCAACGACACCGGGGCGGCGCGGGAGGCGGTCGCCCAGACGCAGACCTGGATCATGTCGTTCCTGTACATCGGCACGTTCGGCTCGTTCATCGGCTACAGCTTCGCGTTCGGGCTGGTGCTGCAGACCCAGTTCGGCCGCACCCCGTTGCAGGCGGCGGCGGTGACCTTCATCGGCCCGCTGCTCGGTTCGCTGATCCGGCCGCTGGGCGGTTGGCTGGCCGACCGGGTCGGCGGTGCGCGGGTGACCCTGTGGAACTTCCTGGCCATGGGCCTGGCCACCACGGTGTGCGTGCTCGCTTCCGGCGCGGGTTCACTGGTGTTGTTCACCGCCGGGTTCATCGGGCTGTTCGTGTTCTCCGGCGTGGGCAACGGTTCCACCTACAAGATGATCCCGGCGATCTTCCGGGCCAAGTCGCTGGCCGCGATCGACGCCGGCGCCGACCCGGAGGCGGCCATGCTGCGCGCGCGGCGGATCTCCGGCGCGGCGATCGGCATCATCTCGGCGGTCGGCGCGCTCGGCGGCCTGTTGATCAACCTGGCCTTCCGGCAGTCGTTCGCGGCGGCGCACAGCGGGGTGCCGGCGTTCTACGGCTTTCTGGCGTTCTACCTGGTCTGCGCGGTGATCACCTACGCCGTCTACCTGCGTCGCCCGGCCGGCGCGGCCACACCGGTACGAGTGGACGGCGCCCCCGCCTACGCCCGCGTCTGATTCAGTCGGTTCAGCACAGTGATTCAGTCGGTTTGGCCGCCCGGCGGGATGGTCAGCGCTGCTGAACTGACTGAATCACCGTGCTGAAGGCACTGAATCACCGTGCTGAAGGCACTGAATCGGGCTGGGGGTGTTGGGGGTTAGATGGCGTCGGCGTTGTCGATGTTGCGCAGGATGTGGGGGGCGAAGCCTTCCAGGCGGGTATGGGAGAGGCTGACGCGTTGCAGCTCGTAGGGCTGCTGGCGGCGTTCGTAGCGCAGACGCTCGATGATTTTCCAGCGGAAGGCTTCCAGGGCACTGAGCACCGGGACGTTGTCCCACCGGGCGTTGAACCGGGGCAGGAGCAGGTTCTGCACCGAGCCGGGGTAGTAGCGGTCGTCGTGGATCGAGTAGACGCGGTGGGTGCGCAGCAGGCTGTCGGCCAGCTCGGTGACCTCCAGGGTGGGGCGCTGGTTGCGGCCGGAGAAGCTGCGCTGGTGCTCGTTGCCCCGCGTGTCGTGCTGGCAGAAGTCCCGGATGGAGCGGGAGTTGCCGGCGGTGTTGGCGGTGAGCTTGGGGATGTCGGCGATGAGGATCCAGTCCAGCACCGATGAGGACACGATGCGCAGGTCGAGGGAGTACTCGCCGCGGTTGGGCGCCCAGGCCATGATCGGGTCGTCCTGGTCGGTCCACATCTGGATGCGCTGGCTGAACAGCGAGTAGCCGTCGTCCAGGTCGTGGTCGCGCCACACCCTGGCCCGCTGCTCGAGGGCCTTCATGCTGGCCCGGGCGCTGCCGCGCAGCTCGCCGACGCCGGCGATCACCTCGTCCAGCCAGCGGTAGTCCGGGATGACGATCATCAGGTCGACGTTGGAGCCCCGGTGCCGGCCGAGCCCGCCCCGCACGCTGAAGTAGCGGCCGTAGTTGAGCGAGCCGCCGAGCACGCACGAGGTGGGCATGTCCTCCAGCACGGCCTGCAGGTGGTTCAGGTCGCGGAACCGGCGGGCGGTCTCGACCAGCGTCTCGAACGGGTGCGGCCGCCGGCGGCGGCGTTGCCCGCCGTCCAGGGTGTACTGCACGAACCGGTCGAACCGGTCGTCACCGTAGAGCCGCTGGAACAGCGCCGGAGTGATCTTGTTGGCGTGCTCGGCGTTGGCCAGGATGCCCAGGCCGTGCAGGATGAAGTGCTCCTCCCGGCCGTAGTAGCAGGCCGACACGCGCCCCAGCGCCTCGGCGTAGAAGGCCGGAATGGACTCCGGCATGAACCGGGCCTGGTCCTCGGCGATCGCCACGCACTGGCCGTAGGCCCCCTCCACCAGGTCCCAGTCCGCGCTGGCGTGCGCGGTGCGGAGCGCGTCGGCAACCTGCTGCTCGGTGATCACCAGCGGTTCCGGGACCGGTGGGCCGGCCGGGGGCTCGGGGCTCTCCCCGGCGGGCGTGCCGTTCGGTGAGTCGGGCCGGCGCGGGTTCGGGGTTGGCTGGGACGGGTCGGGGGTGGGCTGGGCCGGGTTCGAAGACGACAGCGCGAGCAGCACGATGATCTCGTTGGCCAGCTGGTCGATCAGGGTGAGCTCGTAGCTCTTGCGGAAGGTCTCCACGCTCACGCCCTGCGCGCGGGCGGCGGACTTCCGCCGGTCGGCGGCCTTCCACAGCTTCTGGCCCGGGTCCAGGCCGAAGCTGCGGATGGCGGCGGTGGCCTCCCGGCTCTCGCCCAGCCGGTCCACGGCCTGGCGCAGCAGGGACTCCACCGCGAGGTCCCTCGGCGGGTCGGCGTCCAGGTGGCCGAGCGCGCCCGCCGCGCCCAGCAGGCACGGGAGATCCAGTGTGCGCGCGCGGTGCAACCCGTGCAGCCGTAACTGCCGCAACTCGGTGCAGAGCCCGGTGTGGTCGGCTGCATCGGGGTCCGCCATAACCCGATGTTCCCCAAGTCGGAACCGCACGACAAGTTGGCCGGATCGCGATTGACGAACAAATTTGTTCGTGGATAGTCTCCCGCCGTGCTTCTGACCGGGAAACGGGTTCTCATCACCGGCGCTGCCAGCGGAATCGGGCGGGCCACGGCGCTGCGCGCGGCGCACGAGGGCGCCGAGCTGTACCTGACCGACCTGAGCGAGTCGGGGCTGGCCGAGACGGTGCGGCTGGTGCGGGACGGGGGCGGCGCGGTGGGTTGCCACCGCGTGGCCGACGTGTCCGACCTGGAGCAGGTGCGCCAGCTGGCCGAGGCCGTCCATGCCCGGGTGACCAGCGTGGACGTGGTGATGAACATCGCCGGCGTTTCCACCTGGGGCACGGTCGACCGGCTGAGCCACGAGCAGTGGCGCAAGATGATCGAGGTCAACCTGATGGGGCCGATCCACGTGATCGAGGAGTTCGTGCCGCCGATGATCCGGGCCGGACGGGGTGGCTACCTGGTGCAGGTCGCTTCGGCGGCCGGGTTGCTCGGGCTGCCCTGGCACGCCGCGTACAGCGCGAGCAAGTTCGGGTTGCGGGGGATTTCCGAGGTTCTGCGGTTCGACCTGGCCGAACACCGGATCGGGGTCAGTCTGGTCTGCCCGGGCGGCGTGCGCACCGGGCTGACCGACACGGTGGAGATCGCCGGGGTCGACCGGGGCGACCCGGAGCTGACCCGGCTGCGGGAACGGTTCCTGCGGCATGCCGTCACCCCGGAGCGGGCCGCCGATGCGATCATCACCGGGATGCGCCGGAACCGGTACCTGGTCTACACCTCGGCCGACATCCGGCTGATGTACCTCGTCCAGCGGGTGTGCCCGCCGCTGTACGTGGTGGCCATGCGCCTGCTGAACCGGGCGATGCGCCGCGCCCTGCCGGTGACGCCGTGAGCGCGCGGATCGCCCCCGGCGGGTTCGCCGAGGTCGGGCCGCTGGCCTGGACGCTGGCCCGGGTCGGCGGGCGGGTCAGCGGGACCGAACCCACCCGGCTGTTCCTCACCCTGGGCCGCCAGCCCAAGCTGCTGCGCGGCTGGCTGCGGTTCGCCGGCCGGCTCATGCCCGGCGGCACCCTGCCCCGCCGGGACACCGAGCTGGTCATCCTGCGGGTGGCCCACCTGTGCGGCTGTGCCTACGAGTGGGAGCACCACCGCCGGATCGGCCGCCGCACCGGCCTGACCGAGGACGACCTGCGGCGGGTCGAGGCCGGGCCGGAAGCGGAAGGCTGGACGCCCCGGCAACGGGCGCTGCTGGCCGCCGCGGACCTGCTGCACACCGCCCGCGACCTGGACGACCACGCCTGGGCGGCGCTGCGGGAGCACCTGGACGAACCGGCCGCGGTCGAGTTCCTCATGCTGGCCGGGCACTACGACATGCTGGCCACCTTCTGCAACACGCTGCGCATCCAGCCCGACCGGAGCCGCCGATGACCCCGACGCCGCTGCCCCGGGGCCGCCACCGGCTCAGCCGCGACGAGGTGGCCGCCATCCAGCGGTCCCGCATCCTGCGCGGGATGACCGAGGTGATGACCGAGCGGGGCTACGCGGACACCGTGGTCGCCGACATCATCAAGCGCGCCGGGGTCTCCCGGGAGACGTTCTACCAGCGGTTCAGCTCCAAACAGGAGTGCTTCATCGCCGCGCTGGATGCGGCCACCGACCATCTCGCGGCGACGCTGCGCCAGACGGCGGCCGGGGCGGGGACCCCGGCGGAGCGGCTGGACCGGATGATCGGCACGTACCTGGAGGTGCTCGCCGCCGACCCGCCGAACACCCGGCTGTTCCTGATCGAGACCTACGCGGCCGGCCCGGAGGCGATGCGCCGGCGGCTGGCCTCGCAGCAGCGGTACGTGGACGGGCTGGCCGAGATCGCCGGCGCCGGCACCCAGGAGCAGCGGTTCGCCTGCGAGGCCCTGGTGGCGACGCTGGTCACGCAGGTCACCGCGCGGTTCATCACCGACCGGGTGGAAACGCTGGGCG
Source organism: Actinospineispora eucalypti (assembly GCA_014208095.1). Taxonomy (GTDB): domain Bacteria; phylum Actinomycetota; class Actinomycetes; order Mycobacteriales; family Pseudonocardiaceae; genus Pseudonocardia; species Pseudonocardia eucalypti. The sequence goes on from JACHMT010000001.1 coordinate 909,842, forward strand.
AGCTGCGCGAGCCCATGGTGGCGCTGGCGCAGCGGCTGCTTCCCAGGAAATGACCAGCATTCGACCGGCGTTGCCAGCCTTCGCCCAGTTCCCCACCGGCCACCCGTGATGTATTTGGGGTGCCAGCTGGAACAGCGGGCAAGAAGGGAGGTCGAGGGTCATGGGACTGGTTGCGATCGTCATTGCGGGTGCGGTGATCCTGCTGATCGGCTTCCTGGCCGGCGCCCGGTTCGAGGAGCACAACCTCGAGCGTAGGGAGCGGGCGCTGGCACAGGGGCGGCGCCGGGAGCGTGAGCTGCTGGCGCGTCGGGCGCGGGAGCTCGAGGGCCGTTCCGGCGGTGAGCCGGAACGGCGTGCGCTTACCGCGCCGACCGAAACCCGGTGAGCGTCCCTGAGCATGCCGGCAATGCCGCGGTAACGACGCCGTCATCGACCGCGGCGAGCATGCTCGGGTGACCGTAGGGACCGATACGCACTGCCCGTACTGCGCTCTGCAGTGCGGCATGACCGTGACGGTGTCGGGCTCGGCGAGCTCGGGCCCAGCGAGCTCGGGCCCGGCGAGCGTGGCGCCGAGGGAGTTCCCCACCAACGCCGGCGGGCTGTGTCAGAAGGGATGGACTTCCGCTTCGCTGCTGGACCACCCGGAGCGGCTCACCACCCCCCTGCTGCACGGTTCGCCGGTGTCCTGGGACCACGCGCTGGACCATGTCGCGCGCCGGCTCACCGGGCTGCGCGCGGCGTACGGGCCGGACGCGGTGGCCGTTTTCGGCGGCGGGGGGCTGACCAACGAGAAGGCCTACCTGCTCGGCAAGTTCGCCCGGGTGGCGCTGGGCACCTCGCAGGTGGACTACAACGGCCGGTTCTGCATGTCGTCGGCCGCCGCGGCGGGCAACCGGGCGTTCGGCGTGGACCGGGGCCTGCCGTTCCCGGTCACCGACCTGGACCAGGCCGACGTGGTGGTGCTGGCCGGCGCGAATGTGGCCGAGACCATGCCGCCGCTGCTGTCCCACCTGCACGGCGCGAAGCAGGTGGTGATCGACCCCCGGTACAGCGCGACCGCCCGCCAGGCGGTGGAGGCCGGCGGGCTGCACCTGCGCCCGGCACCGGGCACCGACCTGGCGCTGGCGCTGGGCATGCTGCACGTGGCCGTCGCCGAGGGGTACCTGGACCGTTCCTACGTGGACGCCCGGACCACCGGTTTCGAGGCCGCGTGGCGGGCCGCCGCGCCGTGGTGGCCGGAGCGGGCCGAGCGGGTGTGCGGCGTCTCGGTGGCCGAGCAGCGCGAGGTGGTGCGGCTGTTGGCGACCTCGGCGCGGCGGTACCTGCTGACCGCGCGCGGGGTGGAACAGCACGCGCACGGCGTGGACACGGTGTCGGCGTGGATCAACCTGGCGCTGGCACTGGGCCTGCCGGGGGTGCCGGGGAGCGGGTTCGGCACGATCACCGGGCAGGGCAACGGCCAGGGCGGGCGGGAACACGGGCAGAAGGCCGACCAGCTGCCCGGTTACCGGTCGATCTCCGATGACGCCGCGCGGGAGCACGTGGCGTCGGTGTGGGGGGTGCCGGCGGCCTCGCTGCCCGGTCCGGGACGCAGCGCGGTGGAGCTGCTGGGCGCCCTCGGCCGGCCGGACGGGCCGCGCGCGCTGCTGGTGTTCGGCGCCAACCCGGTGGTCTCCGCGCCGGACTCGGCCGCCGTGGCGCGGCGGCTGAAGTCGCTGGACCTGCTGGTGGTGGCCGACCCGTTCCCCTCGGAGACCGCGCGGCTGGCCGACGTGGTGCTTCCGGTGACCCAGTGGGCCGAGGAGGACGGCACCATGACCAACCTGGAGGGCCGGGTGCTGCGCCGCCGGCGCGCGCTGGCCCCGCCACCCGGGGTGCGCACCGACCTGGAGGTTCTCGCCGGACTCGCCCTCCGGCTGGGGCCCCGGCCGGACGGCGTGCCGGTTCCGGCGGACGCCTTTCCGACGCGGCCGGAGGCGGCGTTCGACGAGCTGCGCCGGGCCTCGGCCGGCGGTCTCGCCGACTATTCGGGGATCAGCTACCCGCGGCTGGAATCCGGCGAGGCGCTGCACTGGCCGTGCCCTTCGCCGGACCACCCCGGCACGCCCCGGTTGTTCACCGACCGGTTCGCCCATCCGGACGGGCTGGCCCGGCTGGTCCCGGTGGAGTACGCCGGGCCGGCCGAGTCGGTGGACGAGGAGTACCCGTTGTGGGCCACCACCGGGCGGGTGCTGGCGCACTACCAGTCGGGCGCGCAGACCCGGCGGGTGGCCGAGCTGGTGGCCGTGGCGCCGGGTTCGTTCGTCGAGGTGCACCCGGACACCGCGCGGCGGGCCGGGTTGTCGGACGGGGAGGCGGCGCGGGTGGTCTCCCGGCGAGGGGCCGCCCTTGCGGTGGTCCGCTGCGCGCCCGAGGCCCGGCTGGACACGGTCTTCCTGCCCTTCCACTTCGCCGCCGAACAGGCGGCCAACCTGGTCACCAACCCGGCCCTCGACCCGATCAGCCGGATGCCCGAGTTCAAGGCCTGCGCCGTGCGCTTGGAGTCGGCGTGATGGTAATATGTTTTTATGCGCACCACGGTGGAGCTGCCCGATGAAGTCGTCCGGGCCGCCAAGTCCAGGGCGGCCGAGCGCGGGGAGAGCCTGAAGGAGCTCTTCATCCGCGCCCTCACCGTCGAGCTCGGCTGGCCGGCGGCGCGCGGCCTCTCCGTCCGGGTCGAGCTGCCGCTGGTCGGGTCAGCCGCCGAGCCCCGGGTGGACGTGAGCAACGCCGACATCGAGGACGCCCTCGCCGCCGCCGACGCCGAGAGGTACGGCTGACCAGTGTATCTCCTGGACGTGGGGGTCTGGTTGTCGGCGATCTGGGGGCGGCACGTGCACCATCCCGCCGTTGCCACTTGGATGGACCGCCAGCGCGAAGGCCTGGTCATGTGCCGGGTCACCCAGATGAGCCTGTTGCGGTTGCTGTCCAACAAGGCGGTGATGGGTGGTGACGTGCTCGAGCGTAGCGAGGCCTGGCGAGTGCTGGATCGGCTCAGGGCAGACGAGCGGGTGCTCTGGGCCGAGGAACCGGTGCGGCTCGAGCAGGTGTGGCGGGCGCTGTCGGCGCGGAACGACGCCAGTCATCAGCTGTGGACCGATGACTACCTGGCCGCCTTTGCTCAGGTCGCCGGGTTGGAACTGGTCACCCTGGACCGGGCCGCGGCCGGGCGTCACCCTTCGGTTCGAGTGGCTTGCCTCGGCACGGAGTAGACGAGGGTAACGCGGCGTAGCGGCTGTTGGCGCTCACGATGGTGCCGCTGGCTCGAGCGCGGCTGTCTGCGCTGCTGTGACTACCAGTTGGTCTAGTCGGACACTTATGCCCTGATGATCACGAATGGAGCGGTCGAAGTGACTGAATCAACGTGCTGAAGTGACTGAACCAAGGTGCTGGAGTGACTGAAACGGTGTGCTGGAGTGACTGAAACGACATGGGGGGTGGGGGGTGTCACCGCAGGTGGGGGGTGGGGGTGAGGGGAGCGTTACGTGGGCGTCATGTGGGGTGCGCCGGACGTAACGGTTGCTTTTTAGCTTGGCTGGGTGTCTCGCCGCATAGTTCTCGTCGGGTACGGAATGGTTGGCGCGCGGTTCGCCGAGGAGGTGCGCCGGCGTGACCCGGACGGCTCCCGCGTCCGGCTCACCGTGTTCGGTGCCGAGCAGCACCGGGCGTACAACCGGGTGCTGCTGTCCGGGGTGCTGGGCGGTGGGTTGAGGCCCGAGCAGCTGCACCTGCACGAGCCGGACTGGGCGGCCGAGCACCAGGTCACGTTGCGCACCGGGACGGCGGTGACCGCGATCGACCGGGCCGCCCGCCGGGTGCGCCTGGCCGACGGCACCACCGAGCCGTACGACGAGCTGGTGCTGGCCACCGGCAGCCGGGCCTGGGTGCCGCCGACCGACGGGCTGCTGGCCGAGGACGGCGCGCTGGCCGAGGGCGTGGCCACCTTCCGGGACATGGACGACTGCGTGCGGATCCTGCGGCTGACCGGGGCCGGCGGGCGGGTGGCGGTGCTGGGCGGCGGGCTGCTCGGGCTGGAGGCGGCCCGGGGGCTGGTCGGCCGGGGTGCCCGGGTGACCGTGCTGCACCCGGTGGAGCACCTGATGGAACGGCAGCTGGACAGCGGGGCCGGCGGGGTGCTGGCCGCCGCGATGCGCGGGCTGGGCGTGGACGTGCGGCTGGGGGTGCTGGCCAAGCGGTGGACCCCGGGTGAGGGCCTGGAGACCGACGACGGCGCGGTGCTGCCGGTGGACGCGGTCGTGGTCGCGGCCGGGGTGCGGGCCAACTCGGAGCTGGCGGCGGAGGCCGGCATCGTGGTGAGCGGCGGAGTGACCGTGGACGACCGGATGGCCAGCTCGGACGACCTGGTGCACGCCATCGGCGACTGCGCCAGCCACGCCAACACCGTGTCCGGGCTGGTCCAGCCCGGGTTCGAACAGGCGCGGGTGCTGGCCGACCTGCTCACCGGGGCCGACCCGGCCGCCCGGTACACCGGTTCGCCGCTGGTCACCCGGCTCAAGGCCCGGGACATCGACCTGACCTCGGTGGGCGACGCGCTGACCGAGGAGTCGGCCGAGTTCGAGGTGCTCCGGCTGGAGGACGCCCGGCGGGGTCGCTACGCCAAGATCGTGCTCCGCGACGACCGGCTGGTCGGCGCGATCATGCTCGGGCTGCCGGACGCCGGCGCGTCGGTGGTCCAGCTGTTCGACTCGGGCGCGCCGGCCCCGGAGGACCGGCTGGCGCTGCTGCTCGGGCGGGCCAGGCCGGGCGAGCCGCAGGGCGAGCTGGGCTCCCCCGCGCTGCTGCCGTCGGCCACGGTGATCTGCCGGTGCAACTCGGTGGACAAGGGCCGGCTGGTGGCCGCGTGGCGGTCCGGCGCGACCGACGTGGCCGCACTCAGCCGGGCCACCAGGGCCGGCACCGGGTGCGGCGGCTGCCGGCAGGCGGTGTCCGGCATCTGTGACTGGTTGTCCGCTTCGGCAGGAGGTGCCGCATGAGCAAGACGTTGGTAGTCGTCGGGCACGGCATGGTCGGGCACCGGCTGGTGGAGACGCTGCGCGCGCGGGACACCGAGGGGTGTTGGCGGGTGGTGGTGTTCGGCGCGGAGCACCGGCCGGCCTACGACCGGGTGGCGCTGTCGTCGTACTTCGAGGGCACCGACGAGGACGGCCTGCGGTTACCCCCGGTGGCCGGCGATCCCCTGGTGGAGCTGCGGCTGGGCGAGCAGGTCGAGCGGATCGACCCGGCGGCGCGCGCGGTGCACACCGCGCGCGGGGTGACGCCGTATGACGCGCTGGTGCTGGCCACCGGCTCGTACCCGTTCGTGCCGCCCGTGCCCGGCCGGGACCTGCCCGGCTGTTTCGTCTACCGCACGCTGGACGACCTGGACGCGATCAAGGAAGCGGCCATCGCGGCGACGGAGCGCCGGGGTGCCGGGAGGCGGTCCGGGGTGGTGGTCGGCGGCGGGCTGCTCGGCCTGGAGGCGGCCCGTGCACTGCGCCTGCTCGGGCTTTCCCCGCAGGTGGTGGAGATCGCGCCCCGGTTGATGCCGGTGCAGGTGGACGAGGGCGGCGGCGCGCTGCTGCGCCGGCTGGTCACCGACCTGGGCGTCGCGGTGCGCTGCGGGGTCTCGGTCGACCGGATCACCGAGGGCACCGACACCCGGCTGCTGGCCTCCCTGTCCGACGGGGTGGAGCTGGACGCCGACGTGGTGGTGTTCTCCGCCGGCATCCGGCCGTCCGACGAGCTGGCCCGGGCGGCCGGGCTGCGGGTCGGCGAGCGGGGCGGGGTGCTGGTCAACGACCACTGCCGGACCAGCGAGGAACGGATCTACGCCATCGGCGAGTGCGCCGCCCTGGCCGGGCGCACGTACGGGCTGGTCGCGCCGGGTTACGCGATGGCCGAGGTGGTGACCGAGCGACTGCTCGGTCGGTCGGCGGCCTCGGTCACGGACCAGGACCTGGACACCTCCACCAAGCTGAAGCTGCTCGGCGTGGACGTGGCCAGTTTCGGCGACGCGCACGCGAGCGCCGAGGACTCGCTGGAGGTGGTGGTCAACGACCCGGTCGCCGGCTCGTACCAGAAGCTGGTGGTGAGCGGGGACGCGAAGACGCTGCTCGGCGGCGTGCTGGTCGGGGACGCCTCCAGGTACGGCACGCTGCGCCCGCTGGTCGGGTCGCGACTTCCCGCCGACCCGGTGGCGATGATCGCTCCCGGCGGCGTCGAGGTCGGCGCCGACTCACTGCCGGACGGCGCGCAGATCTGCTCGTGCAACGCGGTGACCAAGGGCGACCTGCGCACGGCTATCGCCGGCGGTGCCCACGACGTGCCCGCGCTCAAGGCCTGCACCAGGGCCGGCACCAGCTGCGGCTCCTGCGTGCCGGTGCTCAAGAAGCTGCTGGCCGCCGAGGGCGTGGAGGTGTCCAAGGCGCTGTGCGAGCACTTCACCCACAGCCGCCAGGAGCTGTTCGAGATCGTCGCCAGCACCGGGGTCAAGACGTTCGCCGAACTGGTCGCGCGGCACGGCACCGGCACCGGCTGTGACATCTGCAAGCCGGCGGTGGCCTCGATCTTCGCCAGCCTGGGCAGCCGGCACATTCTGGACGGCGAGCAGGCCGCGCTGCAGGACACCAACGACCACTTCCTGGCCAACCTGCAGCGCAACGGCACGTACAGCGTGGTGCCGCGCATCCCCGGCGGCGAGATCACCCCGGAGAAGCTGATCGTGATCGGCGAGGTGGCCCGGGACTTCGACCTGTACACCAAGATCACCGGTGGGCAGCGGATCGACCTGTTCGGCGCCCGGGTGGAACAGCTGCCGGCGATCTGGCGGCGGCTGGTGGACGCCGGATTCGAGTCCGGGCACGCCTACGGCAAGGCGCTGCGCACGGTGAAGTCCTGCGTGGGCACGGACTGGTGCCGCTACGGGGTGCAGGACTCGGTGAGCCTGGCCATCGCCCTGGAGCTGCGGTATCGCGGGTTACGGGCCCCGCACAAGCTGAAGTCGGCGGTGTCCGGCTGCGCCCGGGAGTGCGCCGAGGCGCGCGGCAAGGACTTCGGGGTGATCGCCACCGACGCCGGCTGGAACCTCTACGTGGGCGGCAACGGCGGCTTCACCCCCCGGCACGCCGAGCTGCTGGCCAGCGACCTGGACACCGACGCGCTGATCCGCACCATCGACCGGTTCCTGATGTTCTACATCCGCACCGCCGACCGCCTGCAGCGCACCGCGCCGTGGCTGGAGTCCCTGGAAGGCGGCCTGGACCACCTGCGAGAGGTGATCATGGACGACAAGCTGGGCATCTGCTCCGACCTGGACGCCGCGATGGCCGCACACGTGGCCGGCTACGCCGACGAGTGGCGCGGGGTGCTGGAGGACCCGGAGAAGCTGGCCCGGTTCACCTCCTTCGTGAACGCGCCCGAGATGCCGGACCCGACCATCGAGTTCGTCGATCGCCGGGGGCAGCGCGTTCCGGTGGGTTACGACCGGGGCAGCCAGCCGGTGCTGATCGAACTGGAGCCGGCCCGATGAGCACCCCGACGGCGGAGCCGGCGGGCAGGGTCGGGCGCCCAGTTTGGCGCCCGACGGAAACACCGACGAAGACCCCGGTGCTGAGCGGGTGGCGGTCCGTCTGCCCGCTGGACCGGCTGCAACCGGGGCGCGGGGCGGCCGCCCTGCTGGGTGGGCAGCAGATAGCGTTGTTCCGGCTGCCGGACGACAGCGTGTACGCCCTGGACAACTACGACCCGTGCGGTGGCGCCCCGGTGCTGTCCCGGGGGATCATCGGCGACCGGGGCGGCGAACCGGTGGTCGCGTCGCCGCTCTACAAGCAGGCGTTTAGCCTGGTCAGTGGGCAATGCCTGGACGAACCCGGACGGTCCGTGCGGGTGTACCCGGTTCGAGTGCTGGACGGCTGGGTACATATCGGGCCGCCATCATGACCATGGGGGTGACACTGGTGGCCGAGACCGGGTCCGGCGTGCCGCCGCTTGCCGGGTTCACCGTCGGGGTGACGGCCGCTCGGCGCGCCGAGGAGCTGGGCGCGCTGCTGGAGCGGCGGGGCGCGGTGGTCGTGCACGCCCCCGCGCTGCGCATCGTGCCGCTGCCGGACGACGCCGAGCTGGCCGCCGCCACCCGCTCGCTCATCCAGAACCCGCCCGACCTGGTCATCGCCACCACCGGCATCGGCTTCCGGGGCTGGGTGGAGGCCGCCGACGGCTGGGGTCTGGGTGAGGATCTGCTGGACGCGCTGCGCCCGGCCACCGTGCTCTGCCGGGGGCCGAAGGCGCGCGGCGCGGTGCGCGCGGCCGGCCTGGTGGACGCCTGGTCGCCGGCCTCCGAGTCGTCGGCCGAGGTGCTGGAACACCTGCTGGACGCCGGCGTGGACGGCAAGCGCATCGCGGTGCAGCTGCACGGTGAGCCGCTGCCCGACCTGGTGGAGGCGCTGGAGTGCGCCGGAGCGGACGTGGTCACCGTGCCGGTCTACCGCTGGGTGCCGCCGGACGACATCGGCCCGGTGGACCGGCTCACCGACGCGGTGATCGCCGGTTCGGTGGACGCGTTGACCTTCACCAGCGCACCGGCGGCGGCCAGCCTGCTGGCCCGGGCCGCCGAGCGGGGCCTGCGCGACGAGCTGGTCGCCGCGCTGCGCGGGCCGGTACTCGCGGTGTGCGTCGGCCCGGTGACCGCCGCGCCGCTGCAGGAGCTGGACATCCCCAACGTGCAGCCCCGGCGGTCGCGGCTGGGTGCGATGGTGCGCCGGCTGGAGGCCGAGGCGCCCAACCGCACCCGTGGCTACCCGGCCGCCGGTCACTGGCTGGAGCTGCGCGGGCACGCCGCGCTCGTGGACGGCGAGCTGCGCGCGCTGCCGCCGGCCGGCATGGCCCTGCTGCGCGCGCTGACCCGCCGCCCGGGCCGGGTGGTCGGCCGGGCCGAGCTGCTGCGGGCGCTGCCCGGGGGCGGCGACGACGAACACGCGGTGGAGACGGCGATCGCCCGGCTGCGGGCCGCGCTCGGCGCCCCCAAGTTGGTGCAGACGGTGGTGAAGCGGGGCTACCGGCTGGCCCTCGACCCGGTTTCCGGCCCGGCGCCGCTCGGCGGGCAGTGCGTTTCCGGCGACTACCGCCGTCCGTAGGAGCGCGTCAGCGCTTTATCGGGGGCGGTGTCACATCCGTTACACAATTGGCGCCTAAAGCATTCTGAAGTAGCACGCGCGGTGACAAACCGGCTACGGCCTGGGTAGCGTCAAGGTTGGCTTGATGTTTGGGGAGATCGAGGGGTCATGTCCGCAACGCGTGGAGTCACGGTGCGCAACTGTGCGCTGCCGGGCTGTGCGCGGAACATCGAGACCCTGCCCGGCCGCCCACAACGCCGTTACTGCTGCGCCGCGCACCGGGCCGAGGCGCGTCGCGTGCGCGTGCAAGGTCTGGATGCCGCGGCTCACCCCGGGCTGGCCTCCCCGCCGGACGCCGACCTGCCGACGATGCCGGACACCGCGCCGGCCCGCCCGCTCTCCCCGTCGTTCAGCGCCCCGCCGCCGCTGCCCGGCCCCGGGCCGAGCAAGGCCGCCCGGGACGAGACCACCTCGCTGCTGAAGCGGCGTGCGGTGGCGATGCTCGGCGCCTTCGGCATCCTGGCCGGTGGTGGTAGCTGGATCGCCAGCCACGCGGCGAGCGTGGAGACCGTGCCGGTGGCGTCCGCCCCGCCGGAGAACACCTCCACCGTCGACCCGGTGACCTGGGCCGCGCAGGCCAGCTCGCTGCTCGACTCGATCGACCGCCAGCTGGACCTGATCTCGCAGACCGAGCAGCTGTGGGCCGAGACGCCGATGGCCCGCGTCTTCAACCACCTCCCGGTCGAGGTGCAGGCGTTGCTCGCCCGCAAGTCCACGCTCGAGCAGCAGCGTACCGTGCTGCGCACCCAGCTGGCCGAGTACCACACGGCCGGGACCGTGGCCGAGGACCTGGTCACCGCGCAGCGGCAGCTCTCCGAGCTGGAGCGCACCCTCAAGTCGGATGCGTCGGAGAGCGCCGAGCTGCGCCGCCAGCTCGAGGAGGTCCGGAGCCAGCGGGACGCCAAGCTGCGCGAGCTGAGCATGCTGAACTCCGGCGTGCAGGAGGCGGCGCGGACGCCGCTCTCCGACAACGCCGACCGGACCGCCTCGGTGGTGCGCGGGGTGGCCGACCTGACCGGCGACCCGGAGCGTGCGCGGCGGGAGCTCTCCCGGCGGCCGCACAGCGCCCCCGGTGAGCGGTGGGGCTCCGGGCAGCGGCCGGAACAGGGCGAGCGTTCGCGGCCCACCGAGGGCACCAAGCTCAGGGAGCCCAACGCGGTCCCCGAGCAGGCGCCGGAGCAGCGGGTCGGGGGGCACGGCATCACCCCGGCCGAACCCCCGCCGCCGGCCTCCCCGCCCAAGATCGGCGAGCGGAGCGAGCCACAGGGCCCGGCCGAGCAGGTCCCGCCGAACGGCGAGGCGCCACCGGCCGACCAGTTGCCGCCGCTCACCCCGGAGCAGAAGGCCGCGCAGGACGAGACCCGCATGAAGCTGGTCGCCCAGGCGACCAAGCTGGAAGCGGACTCCCGGGCCAAGCAGACCGCCCCGGCGGCGAAGCCCGCCGTGCGACCCGGCGCCGAGCCGGGGTCGCGCCCGGGGGCGGAGGCGGGTTCGCGGCCGGATTCGGAACCTGCCGCGCGCCCCGGTGCGGAGCAGGAAGCGCGGCCTGGGAAAGAGGCGGGTGCGCGTCCGGAGGTTGAGCCCGGGGCGCGGCCTGGTACGGAGCCCGGTGCCGAGCTGGGAGCCCGGCCGGAGGTTCAGCCGGGAACGTCTCCGGGTGCCGGTCCGGGTGCCGAGCCCGCTGTGCGGCCCGGTGCCGAGCCGGGAGCCCGGCCGGAGGTTCAGCCGGAGACGGGGCCGGGGGCCCGCCCGCAACCCGAGCCGGAGGCGCGGCCGGGTGGTTCGTCGGCGCCGGCCGGCGAGACGCGGACCGAGCCGAACGGCAAGTACACGACCAAACCCGGTGAGGCGCCGGGCAAGTACCAGGCCGGGGACGCCGGCGCCAGCCCGCGCAAGCACTCCTCCGACGCCGCGAAGCAGGAGCCCAAGCGGGAGAAGTACCGCACCGAGAAGGATGACGACGAGTCGCCGAGCAAGTACCGGTCGTCCCGGCCCGAGGACCGCTCGGAGAGCCGGCGCGAGCGGTCGCGCGACTCCGAGGACTCGGATCGCTCGAGCCGCTCCGACAGCGACGACTCCGGCGACTCGGACGGCGACTCCGGCGGCGACTCCGACGACTGAACCCCGCGACCCGGCACCGGCGTCACGCCCGCGCCCCGTCCGCTTCGGCCGCACCCCATCTCTGACGCCTGCGCGGGGCGTGAGGCACGGATCAGGCCGGGCTGATCGTCGCTTCTGGCGGTTCGGCCTCGCTGATGGAGCGTCACCGTCGGCCCGCTCACGACTGGCGGCACCCGTTGGCTGTTGTCGCTGAGGCCGTCGGGCCGGCTAGCGGTCGTTCCGGGGCAGACTTGTGATCGACATCAACCACAGTGCCCTCGAGACGCTTCGCAAGGGCAATGAAGTTGATGTCGATCATGTTCTTGTCGAGCCGTTGCGTGGGCCGCGGGTCAGCCTGAGGCGGTGAGTGGGCCGGGCCGGGTGGGTTGGTGGGGTTCTCCCCATGTTGTTGCGGTGCTGGGCACCGTAGGTTTCGGTCTCGACCGGCAATCGAGGGGGGACCGAGGGTGCGCGGGGGTGAGAACCGGCGGCTTCGGGCGCGGGTGTTCGCGCCGATCTGTCTGGCCGCCGCGCTGGTCCTGCCGGCGTTCTTCCCCGCCGACCCCGTTCCTAACGCGCCGGCGGTCGGCGAGAAGCACTGCTTCTACTTCTTCTGGACCTTCTGTGGCTGAGAGCGGGAAACCCTTCCGTTGACCACGGTGACGCCCTCGGCGCGCAACCGGGCCAGCTGCTCGGCGGCCAGGTGCGGGGTGGGGGTGCCGTCCGCGCGCAGCACCCGGTGCCACGGCAGGTCCTGGCCGTCCTCGGAGAGCAGCCGGCCGACGTGGCGCGCATTGGGTACCCCGGCCAGCGCGGCGACCTCGCCGTAGCTGAGCACGGTCCCCACCGGGATGGCCAGGATGATCTCGCGAACCCTCTCGGCGGTTTCCGGATCCATTCGGTGAGCCTACGGCCGGACCGGGACCGGTGTGACGAATGGTCATGGGGAAGTGGTTCCATGCTCAGCGTGACGCGTCCGATCCTGGTGCGCCGACCCCCGCCGGCGAGCGCCGAACCCCGGTGGGACGAGGCCGCGCGGCTGACCCTGGAACGCCTGGACGACCCGGCGGCCGGCATGCTGCGCCTGCTGGGCGGCCCGGGCACGGGCAAGACCACGCTGCTGGTCGAGTCGGTGCTGCGGCGGTTGCGTGCCGGGCGGGACCCGGAGCGCCTGCTGGTGCTGGTGGGCAGCCGGCGCGCGGCCGGTGAACTGCGGGAACGCATCACCGCCGGGTTGCTCGTCGCCGCTCCCGGTGGTCAGGGCGGATTGCGGGCAGCGCGGGAGCCGTTGGTGCGGACCATCCACTCGTACGCGTTCGGGCTGCTGCGCGGCTACGCCGCGCGGGTGGGTGACCCGCCGCCCAGGCTGCTGGCCGGGCCGGAACAGGACGCCGTGGTGCGCGAGCTTCTGGCCGGCGAGCTGGCCGGGGACGTGCCGGGTTCCGGCTGGCCGGACCGGCTGCTGCCGGCGCTGGGGGTGCCCGGGTTCGCCACCGAGCTGCGCGAGCTGTTGCTGCGGGCCGCCGAGCGCGGGCTCGGTCCGTACGAGCTGGCCGAGCTCGGTGCCCGCACGGACGTGCCGGAGTGGGTGGCCGCCGGCCGGTTCTTCCTGCGCTACGAGCAGGTGAACCTGCTGCGCGGGGCGTCCACCGCGTCACAGGCGTCGCAGTCCTCCGCGGGGTCCGGCGCGACCGCGCCCGCGCTGGACGCCGCCGAGCTGGTGGCGGCCGCGCTGGACGTGCTGACCGCCGACCCGGGGTTGCTCGCCGAGGAACGCCACCGCGTCCGGCACCTCTGGGTGGACGATGCGCACGACCTGGACCCGCAGCAGATGCAGCTGGCCCGGATGCTCGGCGACACGGCCGAGACGTTCCTGCTGACCGGCGATCCGGACCTGACCGTGCTCGGCTTCCGGGGCGCGGACCCCAGTGCGCTGCGCGATGCCGACCCGGACGGCGACCGCACCGTCGTGCTCACCGTCGACCACCGGGCCCGTCCCGCGCTGCGCCGGGCGACCGTTCGCCTGGCCGAGCGGTTGCCCGGCTCCGGCTCCGGCCGCCGCCGGATCGGCCCCGAATCGCTCCGCTCGGACGTCGGCGCGACGCCGGACGTTGGCGTGGGGGGCGGGTCGAGCGGCGGCGAGGGGACGTTGGCGGTCCGGGTGTTTGCGTCCGCCGCCCAGGAAGCCGGGTGGGTGGCGGACCGGCTGCGCCGGGCACACCTGCGGGACGGGGTGGCGTGGTCGGACATGGCGGTGCTGGTGCGCTCCACCAACCGCGCGCTGCCGGTGCTGCGCCGGGCGTTGCTCGCCGCCGGGGTGCCGATGGCGGTGCCGGCGGACGAGCTGCCGCTGGCCCGGCAGCCGGCGGTGCTGCCCCTGCTGCTGTTGCTGCGCTGCGCGGCCGACCCGGAGCGGATCGACGCCGACGCGGCGGTCGCGCTGCTCTCCTCGCCCCTGGGTGCGGCCGACCCGATGCGGCTGCGCCGGTTGCGCCGGGGGCTGTTGCGGCTCAGTGAGCCGCTCGTGAGTGGCGAGTGTGGCTATAGCGATACTCCGCACTCACGGGCCGCCGAAGGCGGCATGAGCGACGCGCTGCTGGTGGAGGCCCTGCGCGCGGGCGCGCACGGTGAGGTGGACCCGTTGTCCATGTTGCCGGCCCGGGACACCAAGCCGCTGCGCGCGGTCGCCGAGCTGCTCGGCCTGGCCCGGGCGGCCGACGCGGAGGGGGTCAGCGCCGAGGAGGCGCTCTGGCGGGTCTGGCAGGCCAGCGGGCTGGCCGGTCGGTGGGCGGTGGCGAGCGCCCGGCGCGGCCCGGTGGGAGCGCAGGCCGACCGGGACCTGGACGCGGTGGTCGCGCTGTTCGACGCGGCGGCCCGCTACACCGACCGGCTGCCCGGCGGCGGGGACATCGGCGGCTTCCTGCAGTACGTCACCGACCAGCGGATCGCCGGGGACACCCTGGCCCCGAGGGCGCCGTCCGGGGACGCGGTGGCGGTCCTGACCGCGCACGCGGCGCGGGGACGGGAGTGGGAGGTGGTGGCCATCCCCTCGGTGCAGGAGGGCAGCTGGCCGGACCCCCGGCTGCGCGGCACGCTGCTCGGCGTCGAGCGGATGGTGGACGCGCTGGACGGCCTGGAGGTCGGCCCGGCCGACGCGGCCACCCCGGAACCGGGGCCGGAGCGGCTGTCCCGGATGGCGCCGCTGGTGGCCGAGGAGCGCCGGCTGTTCTACCTGGCGTGCAGCCGGGCGCGGCGCGCGCTGCTGGTCTCCGGGGTGCGGGGCGAGGACGAGCAGCCGTCCCGGTTCCTGGACGAGCTGGAGCCGTACGTGGTGGAGGGGGACGAGCCGGACGCCACCCGCCCGGTGACCCGGCCGCCACGGGCCCTGGTGCTGGCCGAGCTGGTCGGCGAGCTGCGCCAGGCGGCCTGCGACCCGGAGACCGACTCGCCGAGAAGGGAGCGGGCCGCGCAACAGCTGGCCCGGCTGGCCGCCGCCGGGGTGCGGGGCGCACACCCGGACGACTGGTACGGGCTGGCCAAGGTCAGCACCGACCACCCGTTGCGCGATCCTGACCAGCCGGTGCCGATGTCCCCCTCGGACCTGGAAAAGATCATGAAGTGCCCGCTCAAGTGGTTGCTGGAGCGGCACGGCGGGGACGACGGCGCCGCGCTGCCCTCGGTCACCGGGTCGCTGGTGCACGCGCTGGTGCAGGCGGCAGCGGCGGGCAGCGACGACGCCGAGCTGGACACCGCGCTGCGCCGCGCCTGGTCCTCGGTGGACGCCGGAGCGCCCTGGTACAGCCGCCGCGAGCTGGACCGGGTGCGCGGCATGCTCACCGCGTTCCGGGGCTGGCTGGCCGAGACCAGGGCCGCCGGGATGACCGAGGTCGCCGTGGAACGCGGCATGAACCTGGCCCTGGCCGGCGAGCCGGAGGTGCAGCTGCGCGGCCGGGTGGACCGGCTGGAACGGGACGCGGACGGCCGCCCGGTGATCGTGGACGTGAAGACCGGCAAGACCGCGATCAGCAAGGACGACGCCGCCGCGCACCCGCAGCTGGCCATGTACCAGCTGGCCGCCGCGCTGGGCGGCTTCCGGGACGCGCTGCGCGGGCCGGGCGCGGCGGGCGCACCCGGGGGCGCGCGGCTGCTGTTCCTGGCCGACCGGGGCGCGGACGGGCGGGCCAAGGAACGCGAGCAGCCGGCGCTGGACGCGGAGGCGCTGGAGCAGTGGCGCGGCGTGCTGCACCAGAGCGCGGCGCAGACCGGTGCGGCCACGTTCACCGCCCGGGAGAACGGTGACTGCGAGCGGTGCGGGGTGCGCACCAGCTGCCCGGTCAGCACCGACGGCCGGGGGGTGCCGGGCGGATGAGCGTGCTCACCGAAACGACCGAGACCGAGTGGCTGACCCCGGCCCGGCTGGCCCAGGCGCTCGGCGTGCCGCCGCCCACCCCGGAGCAGGCGGCGGTGATTTCCGCGCCGCACCGGCCGGCGCTGGTGGTGGCCGGCGCCGGGGCGGGCAAGACGGAGACGATGGCCGCTCGGGTGGTCTGGCTGGTGGCCACCGGGGCGGTGCTGCCCGAGCAGGTGCTCGGCCTGACCTTCACCCGGAAGGCGGCGCAGCAGCTGGCCGACCGGGTGCGTTCCCGGCTGCGGCGGCTGGCCGGTTCCCGGCTGCTGGACGACATCGACCCCACCGGTGAGCGGAAGGCCGCGCTGCTCGACGGGGACGGCAGCGCCGTGACTGTGCTGACCTACCACGCGTACGCCGGCCGGCTGGTCGCCGAGCACGCGTTGCGGCTGCCGGCCGAGCCGGGCGCGCGACTGCTTTCCGAGACGGCGGCCTGGCAGCTGGCCCACCGGGTGGTTTCCACCTGGGCCGCCGACCTGGACGTGGACCGGGTGCCGGCCACGGTGACCGGGTACCTGCTCGCGCTGGCCGGCGAGCTGGGCGAGCACCTGGTCGAGCCGCACGCGTTGCGCGCGCACGCCGAGGCGTTCGTGGCCTGCGTGGAGAACGCGCCGAGGGCGAAGGGACAGCGGGCCGCGCTCACGTTGGAGACCCGGAAGTGGTTGGACGCGCAAAAGCTGCGGGTGACGCTGTTGCCGCTGGTGGAGGCGTTCACCGAGCGCAAACGGGCGGAGCGGGTGGTCGACTTCGCCGACCAGATGGCCATCGCGGCCCGGATCGCCCAGTCCCACCCGGACGTCGGCGCCGGGGAGCGGGCCCGGTACCGCGCGGTGCTGCTGGACGAGTACCAGGACACCGGGCACGCGCAGCGGATCATGCTGCGCTCGCTGTTCCGCACCGGGGCGGGCGAGGACCCGGTGGCGCTGACCGCCGTGGGTGACCCGTGCCAGTCGATCTACGGCTGGCGGGGCGCGAGCGCGGCCAACCTGCCCCGGTTCACCACCGATTTCCCGGTTTACCCCGGTCCGGAACCGGCGCCGCGTTACGGCCTGCTCACCAGCTTCCGCAACCCCGCCGAGGTGCTCGCCCTGGCGAACGCGGTCTCCGAACCCCTGCGCGTGCCCAGTATGGCTCTGCGCACAAATACGCAACATCCGCCGGACTCCGCGGCGCCGTCGCGTATTTCCACGCAGAGCCATAGCGCGCCGGAGGGGCTTGTCGAGGTGGACGAGCTGCGGCCGTTGGAGACGGCGGCGCCGGGTCAGGTGCGGGTCGCGCTGCACAACGACGTGACCGAGGAGATCGCCTGGACGGCGGACGCGCTGGCCGCGCGCTGGCACGCCGCCGTCGATGCGGGGGACGACCCACCCACCGCCGCCGTGCTGGTGCGCCGGCGGGCGGACATGGCGCCGATGGCCGCCGCGCTGCGCGAGCGGGACGTGCCGGTCGAGGTGGTCGGGCTGGGCGGGCTGCTGGCCGAGCCCGAGGTGCGCGACCTGGTCAGCGCGCTGCGGCTGGTCGCCGACCCGCTGGCCGGAACGGCCGCGATGCGGCTGCTCACCGGCGCGCGCTGGCGGCTCGGGGCGGCCGACCTGGCGGCGTTGTGGGCGCGGGCGAGGGAACTTGCCCTGCCCGCCGAGGAGCGTTCCGCGAAACCGGACGCGCTGGCCGGGCTGGTGGCCGACGCGCTGCCGGGCGAGCTGGCCGAGCAGGCCGGGCTGGTCGACGCGCTGGACGACCCCGGCCCGCCCGAGGCCTACTCCGAGGCCGGGTACCAGCGGATCCGCCGGCTCTCCACCGAGCTGATGAGCCTGCGCGGGCGGGCCGGCGGGGCCGGCGGTTCGGGTTGGACCGGGCTGCCCGACCTGGTGGCGGACACCGAGCGGGCGTTGTTGCTGGACGCCGAGACGGCCGCCCGCCCCGGCCCGGTCGGCCGGGCCCAGCTGGACGCGTTCGCCGAGGTGGTCGCCGAGTTCGCGGCCGGCGCCGAGGTGCCCACGCTGCCCGCGCTGCTGGACTACCTGGCCACCGCCGAGCAGGCCGAGGACGGCCTGCGCCCGGGCGAGGTGGAGGTGGCCGACGACCGGGTGCAGATCCTCACCGTGCACGCCGCCAAGGGCCTGGAGTGGCAGGTGGTGGCGGTGCCGCACCTGGTGGACCGGGTTTTCCCGGCGGCGGCGAAGACCGGCTCGTGGCTGACCAACCCGGCGGAGCTGCCGGTCGAGCTGCGCGGCGACGCCCCCGACCTGCCGGACCCGACCCTGCCCGAGGACGGCGACCGCAAGCAGGTGATCGACGCGATCAAGGCGCACAAGGAGGAGCTGGACGCCCGGCGCCTGGCCGAGGAGCGCCGGCTGCTGTACGTGGCGATCACCCGCGCGGAGCGCACCCTGCTGCTGTCCGGGCACTGGTGGGCGGCCAGCGGGGACCGGCCGCGTGGCCCGTCGGCGTTCCTCACCGAGCTGAACGACATAGCCCAGACCAGCGCGGAAGTGGTGATCGAGCACTGGGCCGAGGAACCGGCCGAGGACGAGCCGAACCCGGTCACCGCCGCGCCGCGCACCGCGCGCTGGCCGGCTGACCCGCTGGGCGCCCGGCAGGCCGCCGTACACGCCGGCGCGGAGCTCGTCCGCGCCGCGCTGGCCAAGCTGCCCAAGGACAACGGCCAGCTCGAGCTTTTCGGGGAGGCGGAGCCCGAACCGCCACCCGACCCGGACGACCCGGACGACCCGGAGGGCTGGGCCGCCGACGTGAGCATGCTGCTCGCCGAGCGGGCCGCCGCACTGGCGGCGCGCCCCGAGGTCGCGCTGCCCCGGTTCCTTTCGGTCAGCCAGCTGGTGGAGCTGGCCGACGACCCGGAGGCGCTGGCCGCGCGGCTGCGCCGGCCGATGCCGTTCCCGCCCAACCCCTACGCCCGCCGGGGCACCGCGTTCCACGCCTGGCTGGAACAGCGTTTCGGCGCCACCCGGCTGCTGGACCTGGACGAGCTGCCCGGCGCGGGTGACGAGGGCGCGGCCCCGGACACCGAGCTGGACGAGCTGCGCGCGGCGTTTCTGGCGTCCGACTGGGCCGACCGGCGGCCCACCGAGGTGGAGGTGCCGTTCGAGACGGTGCTCTACGTGAGCGACGACGGCGGGGGAACGGACGGCGCGGGGGTAGACGGCACCGTGCTGCGCGGCCGGATGGACGCGGTGTTCGCCGACCCGGACGGCGGCTGGACGGTGGTGGACTGGAAGACCGGCTCGGTCCCGGACCAGGCGCGGCTGCCCGCGCTGGCCGTGCAGCTGGCCGCCTACCGGCTGGCCTGGGCGGCGCTGGCGGACTGCCCGGTGGACCGGGTGCGAGCCGCGTTCCACTACGTGCGCGCGGACGTCACCCTGCGCCCCGCCGACCTCCTGGACGCCGACGGCCTGCGCCGGCTGTTGCGAACCGTGCCTTCCGCGGGGGATTAAAGATCGGCTCGGACGGCGCAGGTGGGGCTCCTTCCGGGCTTGGGTGCGGCCCGTTGCGGTTCGGACGTGGTACGCCTGACCACTCAAGTAACATACCGGGAGTATGCTTGGGCCCATGACGGCGAAGATCGTGCTGTTCGGCGCGACCGGCTACACCGGGGCGCGCACCGCTGAGGCGATGACCAGGCGCGGGCTGCGGCCGGTGCTGGCCGGGCGGAGCCCGGAACGCCTGGAAACCCTGGCCCAGCGCCTGGGCGGGCTGCCGACCGCGCGCGCCGACGTCTCCGACCCCGCGTCGGTGCGGGCGTTGGTGGACCGGGGCGACGTGCTGGTCAGCACGGTCGGGCCGTTCGCCCGGTTCGGCGCGGCCGCCGTGGAAGCCGCCGTGGACGCGGGGGCGATCTACTTCGACTCCACCGGCGAGCCCCCGTTCATCCGCTCGGTGTTCGAGCGCTACGGCCCGGAGGCCGAGCGGTCCGGCGCGGCGCTGCTCACCGCGTTCGGCAACGACTACGTGCCCGGCACGCTGGCCGGCGCGCTGGCGCTGACCGAGGCCGGAGTGGCCACCGCGAGCGTGCACACCGGCTACTTCATCACCGGCGGCCAGGGCGGCCAGCCGTTCTCCAAGGGCACGCTGAACTCCCTGGCCGGCACCCTCCTCGAGCCGATGTACGCCTGGCGGGACGGCGCGCTGCTGGACGAGCCGGCCGGCCGCCGCTACCGGGCGTTCACCGTGGCCGGCCGGGCGCGGCCGGCGGTGAGCATCGGCGCCACCGAGCAGTTCGCGCTGCCCCGGCTGGCCGCGACCGGAGTGGCGCCCCGGCTGCGCGAGGTGGATGTCTACCTGGGCTGGTTCGGGCCGGCCAGCAAGGCGGTGCACCTGGGTTCCCGGGTCACGCCGCTGATCGGCCGCACCCCGGTGCTGGCCAACGCGCTCACCGGGTTCGCCGGCGCGCTGGCCGCACGGGCGTCCGACGAGCCCAGCGCGGCCGCACTGGCCTCCGCGACCTCCTACTTCGTCGGCGAGGCGTTCGGCTCGGCCGGTCAGCCGCTGGCCCGGGTGCTGCTGACCTCCCCGGACGGCTACGCGATCACCGCCGACCTGCTCGCCTGGGCCGCCGACCGCGCGTCGACGCAAGGCGTCCAAGGCACCGGAGCCCTGGACGCCGTCTCCGCCTTCGGCCTGGAAGCCCTCACCGCCGGCGCCGCCGAAGCCAACATCGTCCCCATCCCCTCCCCAGCCTGATTCAGTGCCTTCAGCAGTGTGATTCAGTGCCTTTGGCACGGTGATTCGGTGACTTCAGCACGGTGATTCGGTGCCTTTGGCAGTGTGATTCGGTCGCTTCCGGCGGGCGGCCCGGGTTGCGCGCCTGCCCGGTGAGGCACGCATTAGGCTAACCGGGTGACCGCGCCGCGCCTGGAAGCCGACCTGCACGGGCTCGCCGGAGTCATCCGCATGCCCGAGCGGGGCGCGGGGCCGGTGCGCGCGATCCTGTTCCGGCTGCTGGTCGCGGCGACCGCGCTGACCGTCACCGTTTTCGTGGTCTACCTGGGGCGGGACGGCTACCGGGACGTCAACGAGGACGGCGTCTCGTTGCTGGACGCCTTCTACTACGCCACCGTGTCGCTCTCCACCACCGGCTACGGGGACATCACGCCGGCCTCCGACAAGGCGCGCCTGATCAACGTGCTGCTGGTGACGCCGTTGCGGCTGCTGTTCCTGATCGTGCTGGTCGGTACGACCCTGGAGCTGCTGACCGAGCGCTCCCGGCAGGTTTTCCGGATCAAGCGATGGAGGGATCAGGTGCGCGACCACGTCGTGGTGATCGGCTACGGGACCAAGGGCGCGGCGGCGGTGGACACCATGCTGAGCGACGGCGCCGACCCGGCCACCATCGTGGTGGTGGACAGCGACCCGGAACGGCTGCGCCTGGCCGGCGGGCGCGGCCTGGTCACGGTGAGTGGCAGCGGCACCCGGTCCGAGGCGCTGCGCGCGGCCGGGGTGCCCCGCGCGGCGTCCATCGTGGTCGCGCCGAACCGCGACGACACGGCGGTGCTGGTCACGCTGACCGCGCGCGAGCTGGCGCCGAACGCGACGATCGTGGCCTCGGTGCGGGAGACGGAGAACGTGCACCTGGTCCGCCAGTCCGGCGCGGACTCGGTGGTGGTCTCCTCGGAGACCGCCGGCCGGCTGCTCGGCATCGCCACCGCCACGCCGGCCGTGGTGAACGTGATCGAGGACCTGCTCACCCCGGACGAGGGTTTCTCCATCGCCGAGCGGCCCGTGGAGCCGGACGAGGTGGGCGGTTCCCCCCGCCACCTGACCGACATCGTGCTCGGCGTGGTGCGCGCCGACGAGCTGCACCGGGTCGACGCTCCGCTGGTGGACGCGCTGGAGCCGCACGACCGGCTGCTCTACGTCAAGAAGGTCACCGCGCCGCCCGAGCCGAGCTGAGCAGACTTCGAGGCGTTGCGCCGCGGAACCGAGCCACGACATGACATCCTCACCCGCATGACCAACCAGCCGCCCGGGCCGCCGGATCAGCCGGGCCAGCCGCCGTATCCCGGGCAGCCAGGCCAGCCGTGGTACCCCGGACAGCCGGCGCGGTACCCAGGGCAGCCGCAGTACCCCGGACAGGGCGGCCAACCGCCGTATCCGGGTCAGCCCTACCCCGGTCAGCCCTACCCGGGCCAGCCGGCGCAGCCGTATCCGGGCCAGCCGTATCCGGGGCAGCCGGCGCAGCCGTACCCCGGTCAGCCGTATCCGGGCCAGCCCTACCCGGGCCAGCCCTACCCGGGCCAGCCCGGGCAGGCGTATCCGGGTCAGCCCTACCCGGGCCAGCCCGGGCAGGCGTATCCGGGTCAGTACCCCCAAGGGTATCCCACACAGTGGGGCTATCCCGGTCAGCCGGGCTATCCCAACTACCCGATGCAGTCCGACCCGACCGACGTGGTCGGCACCCGGGTGGGCCAGTACCTGTTGGACGGCGTGCTGGTCGGCGTCGGCTACGGGGTGCTGTTCGTGGTGGCCTTCGTGATCGGGCTGGTTCTCGGCGCGGCGGGCGCCGACCCGGACGCCATCAACATCATCAGCCTGGTCATCGGCCTGTTCACCTTCGCGCTGGTCCTGTTGGCCGCCTGGGGAGTCATGGCCTGGTGGCCGGCCAAGCACCACGGCCAGACGCCGGCGATGAGCTGGCTGGGCCTGCGGATCATCACCGAGGAGGGCGGCCTGCCCACGCTCGGCGCGCTCACCGTGCGGTGGTTGATGCTGGTGGTGGACACCTTCCTGTTCATCGGCCTGATCGTGATGGCGCAGGACGCCCGGCACCAGCGCCTGGGCGACAAAGTGGCCCACACCCTGGTGATCCGCGCGAACTAGTGCAACGGCAGGGTGAGCTCGAAGACCGAGTCCGCCCCGCAGCGCAGCTCGCCGCCGTGCGCGCGGGCGATGCCGCGCGCGATGGCCAGCCCCAGCCCGGCACCGCCCAGGCCGCCGGACCGGCCCCGCGACTCGTCCAGTCGCACCAGCCGGTCGAAGATCCGCTCGCGGTCGGCCTCCGGCACACCGGGACCGGTGTCGGCCACGGTGACCAGCGCGCGCCCGTCACCCCGGCGCACCGCCACGGTGATCGTGCCGTCCTCCGGGGTGTATCGGCGCGCGTTGTCCAGCAGGTTGGCCAGCACCTGGGACAGCCGCTGCGGGTCGGCCCGCACGGTCAGCGGGTCGCCGGCGACGTCGACGTGTACCGACGGCGCCAGCAGCCGCACCCGCTCGGCCTCCGCGTCGGCCAGCGCGCGCAGCTCCACCGGCTCGGGGGTGAGCCGCAGGCCGGCGTCGATCTGCGCCATGGACAGCAGATCCTCCACCAGCCGGCCGGCCCGGCCGGCCTCGCGGATCAGCAGCAGCTGCAGCCGGTCCCGGTCCTCACCGGTCGCGCCGGTGCGCAGCGCGGCCTCGGCGGCGGCGCGCAGCCCGGTGATCGGGGTGCGCAGCTCGTGCGCGGCGTCCGCCACGAACCGCCGGGTGCGCGCCTCGGACTCCACGGCGGTCGCCTCGGAGTCGCGCGCGGCCGCCTCGGCCTCCCGGGCGGCCCGCTCGGCGCCCTCCAGGGCGTCCAGCATGTCGTCGAACGCGGCGGCGGTGCGGCCCAGCTCGGTGGTGGTTCGGGTCGGGGCCAGCCGGTGTCCGCGGTCGCCGGCGGCGATGGAACGGGCCAGCGAGGTCATCGTGTCCAGCGGGCGCAACGCCAGCCGGGTGCTCACCATCAGCCCGAGCGCGGCGGCGGCCAGCCCGCCGAGGCCGAGCAGGAGCAGCAGCTCGCCCAGGCGCCGCTGGATCCCGACCAGCTGGCGAACGTCGCCGTACAGGGTCAACCGGGAGCCGTCCGGCAGCACCCGGCGCACCACCCGGTCCGCGGGCTTCCAGCGCTCCAGGCGATCCCGGTGGCCGGGCGGTCCCATCCATGGCGGGCCGGGTGGTCCGGAGACCCCAGGCTCACCCGGCGTTCCGGACGCCCCCGGCGGACCTCCCGGCGTCCCGGGAGTGACGAACGGACCGCCCGGCGTGGGAGATACGAAGGGACCGCCCGGCGTTCCGGGAGATCCGGTCGGACCGCCCGGCGCTCCGGGAACCACGAACGGACCGCCCGGCATCCCGGGGACCATCGGCGGACCCGGCGGCATCGGCGGCACCGGCGGTTCGTCGGCCTCCTCGGGGTCGCCCAGCCCGTCCGGGCCGTCCTCGTCGTCCGTGTCGCAGTTGCGCCCGCCCGGGCAGCGGGCCGGCCGGGGCGCCACCCCGAACCGCGAGCCGTAGACCACCCCGTCCGGCGCGACCAGCCGGACCACCACCGAAGGACTGGACACCTGCAGCACGATCCGGTCCGGGGGCACCCGCTGCGAGGCCAGCGACGCGGCCTGCGCGGCGCCGTCGTTCAGCCGCCGGCCCAGCTCGGCCCGGCTCTGCGCGCCGACGAACACCAGCGACAGCCCCCCGACCAGCACCATCACCGCGCCCAACACGACCAGGCTGAACAGCACCACCCGCAGGCGCAGGGAGACGGTGTGCAGGCGCTCGTCGGTCATGGCCCAGTTCGTAGCACGTAACCGACCCCGCGCACGGTGTGCAGCAACCGGGGCTCGCCGAGTTTGCGGCGCAGTGCGGAGATGTGCACCTCCACCAGGTTCGGGTCGAAGTCCTCGTAACCCCACACCGAGGTGAGCAGCTGCGCCTTGGAAAGCACCCGGTCGCGGTGGGCCGCGAGATGCTCCAGCAGGCGCCGTTCGGTGGCGGTCAGCTCGATCGGCCGGTCGCCGCGCAGCACCGTGCCGGCCGTGCTGTCCAGCACCAGGTCACCGATCTGGATGGTGGACGGGGTGCGGCCCAGCCGGCGCAGCACGGCGGTCACCCTGGCCACCAGCTCGGCCAGCGCGAACGGCTTGACCAGGTAGTCGTCGGCGCCTCCGTGCAGCCCGCGCAGGCGGTCGTCGATCCCGTCCCGGGCGGTGAGCAGCAGCACCCCGGCGGCGCTGTTGCGGCGGACCACCTCGAGCAGGGTGAACCCGTCCCGGCCGGGGAGCATGATGTCCAGCACCACCAGGTCCGGCCGGAAGGTGGTCAGTTCGCGCTCCAGCCCGGTGCCGTCCGGCCGGCCGGCCACGTGGAACCCGGCGTCGTCCAGCGCGGTCAGCACGGCGGCGCGGATCGCCTCCGCGTCCTCCACCACCAGCACCCGCGCCCGCTCGGTCACCCGACCATTCTGCCCAGCCCACCCGGGCCACCCGGCCCGGCCGGGGCTGAAGATCGGCTTAAGGAAGTGGGTATACACAGGCTTCTCACAGCCGACCGGGGCAACGTCGGGGGCACGGCCGAACGGCCCAACGACGCCAAGGAGAAGCACATGAGCACGCCAGAGAAGCCCGAGCCGGAAGGCTCGAAGCCGGCGGCCGGCGGCGAACCGACCGGCACCGCGGCGGATTCCGAATCGCAGGAGAACCAGCCGGCCGGCAATCCCGCCGGGCCGCCCGCTCCGCCCGGGGGCGGCGGGAAGCGGCGGCTGCCCGGACCCCGTTGGGCCTGGGTCACCGCCGCCGCCGTGGTCGGTGTCCTGCTACTGGTGCTGGCCTTCGGGGCCGGCCGGATGTCGGGCCGGATGCACGACCGGATGGCCTGGATCGACCGGGCGGACGGCGGCCCCGGCGGGCACGGCCGGATGCACCACGGCCCGTTCGGCCCGGACGGCCCCGGCGCTCCGGGTGCCCCCGGCGGGCCGGGCTTCGGTCCCGGTGGTCCGGGTGGTCCCGGCTTCGGCCCGGGCGGCCCGGGGGGCATGCACGAGCGCTGGGGAGACGACGACGGCGACGGGGACGGGCCGCGCGGTCCCGGGTTCCGGTTCGCCGAACGCGGCGGCCCCGAGGTGGTCGGCGCGGTGGCCTCGGTGAACGGTCCCACCGTCGTGGTCAACAGTGACGGCGCCGGCCCGGTGAACGTGGCCACCGACGCCGGCACCCGGGTGGGTGGCGAGCAGCGCAAGGCGGTCGCCGACCTCAAGCCCGGCGACCGGGTGATCGTCTTCGGCCAGGAGGGCCAGCCGGCCCGCGCGGTGGTGGTCGCCCCGGCTCACGTGGCCGGGGTCGTCACCGCCCTCGAGGGCGACCGGGCCACGGTGACCAGCCCGGACGGTCTCACCCGGGCGGTGGACCTGGCGACCGTGGGCACCAAGCCCAAGGTCGGCGACCGGATCATGGCCCGGGGAACCGTCGCGGACAACGGCGCCACCGTGAAGGCGGAGTCCGTCCGCATCGCCACGCGGTAGAAACCCGCTTGCACGGCTGTGTTCGGATGGTCGGGTGACTCCTCCACCTGACCATCCGAACATCCGCGCGGTGACCGGGGCGCTGCGCGCCGGCGGCGCCGCGCCGGACAGCGTCGAGCGCATGCGGGTGCTGCCGGAAGCGGTGAGCACCGCCAAGGCGGCGGCCGAGGCGCTCGGCATCCAGGTCGGCCAGATTGCCAACTCGCTGGTCTTCGCCGCCGACGGTGAGCCGCTGCTGGTGCTGGCCTCCGGCGCGCACCGGGTGGACACCGAGAAGCTGGCCGCCGCGCTGGGCGTGGAGAAGATCTCCCGCGCCGACCCCAAGTTCGTCCGCGCGGCCACCGGCCAGGTGATCGGCGGCGTCGCGCCGGTGGGCCACCCGGCGCCGCTGCGCACCGTGGTCGACCGATCGCTGGAGGCCTACGACGAGGTGTGGGCGGCCGGCGGCATCCCGCACGCGGTGTTCCCGACCACCTTCGCCGAGCTGGTCAAGGTCACCGGCGGCACCCCCGAGACGGTCGCCTGAATCCGTCGACCGGTGCCGGCGCGACCCACAGTGCCCGGTCCGGGCGCAGGTCGGACGGGTAGCGGTGGGTGCCGCGCGGCTCGGCGTCGGCGTCGATGCGCGGCGCGGACTCGCCGAGGGGCATCTCCCAACCCTGCCACCCCGGCCCTACACCCGGCCTACAACTAGGGTCGGGGTGTGTCCTCCGCCCAGATGACCCCAGAGCTGCACCGCTTCACGCTGCCCAATGGCCTGCGCGTGTTACTCGCGCCCGACGCGTCCACCCCGGTGGTCGCGGTCGCGGTGCACGTGGACGTGGGTTTCCGCTCCGAGCCGGAGGGCCGCACCGGTTTCGCGCACCTGTTCGAGCACCTGATGTTCCAGGGCAGCGAGAGCCTGGAGAAGCTGGCCCACTTCCGGCACGTGCAGGGCTCGGGCGGGGTGTTCAACGGCTCCACCCACCAGGACTACACCGACTACTTCGAGGTGCTGCCGTCCGCCGCGCTGGAGCGCGCGCTGTTCCTGGAGGCGGACCGGCTGCGGGCGCCCCGGCTGACCGAGGAGAACCTGCGCAACCAGGTCGACGTGGTCAAGGAGGAGATCCGGCTCAACGTGCTGTCCCGGCCGTACGGCGGGTTCCCGTGGATCCTGCTCCCGCCGGTGCTCTACGACACCTTCCCCAACGCGCACAACGGCTACGGTGACTTCTCCGAGCTGGAGCAGGCCACGCTGGACGACGCGGCGGCGTTCTTCGACAGCTACTACGCGCCGGGCAACGCGGTGCTCACCGTGGCCGGCGACCTGAACGTGGACGAGGCAACCGCGCTGGTGGAGAAGCACTTCGGGGACATCCCGGAGCGCCCGGTCCCGGCCCGGCCGAGCTTCGCCGAGCCCGCGCCGACCGCCGAGAAGCGGGAGGTCGTGCCGGACGCGCACGCCCCGCTGCCCGCGCTGGCGCTGGGCTACCGCCTGCCCGACCCGGCCACCGACCTGGACGGCTACCTGGCGCACACGCTGCTCGGCTCCGTGCTGACCGACGGCGAGGCCGCGCGGCTGCAGCAGCGGCTGGTCTACGGCGAGGGCATCGTCACCGACGTCTCCGCCGGTTGCGGGCTGTTCGGCACACCGCTGGACGCCCGCGACCCGGACACCTTCACCGTCACCGCCGTGCACCCGGCCGGCGTGACCGCGGACCGGGTGATCGGCGCGGTGGACGAGGAGCTGGACCGGCTGGCCGGCGAGCCGATCGCCGAGGAGGAGCTGGCCCGGATCGCCGCGCGCTGGTCCGCCTCGCTGCACCACGAGCAGGACCGGGTGATGAGCCGCATGCTCGCCATGGGCGCCCGGGAACTGCTCTACGGGAAGGCCGAGCTGGCCGCCGAGCTGCCCACCCGGCTGGCCGCGATCGGCCCGAAGCAGGTTGCCGAAGCGGCCACCCGGCTGCGCGAGCAGCACCACGCGGTACTGGTGATCGAACCGGCCGCACAGTCCGAGACGGGAGAAACCGAGTGACCGCGGTGAGGACCCACCGGGACGCCGAGCACATCGGGCACACCGAGGCCGGCCCCCGCCCACTGCCGCCGCTGGGACCGGTGCGCGGCGGCCCGGAGCTGGAGCTGGCCGACCGGGTGATCGACTCCGGCCTGCGGGTGATCGCGGTGGCCCGGCGCACCGTGCCGACCGTGGAGCTGCGGCTGCGCATCCCGTTCGCCGGCACCGACCCGCTGCACTGCGCACGGGCCGAGATGGTGGCGTCCGCGCTGCTCACCGGCACCGCGAAGCGCGGCCGGGTGGAGCTGGACGACCAGCTCGCCTCGATCGGCGGGGACGTCGCCGCCACCGTCGACCCGGAGCGGCTGATGGTCTCCGGGAGCGCGCTGTCCTCCGGGCTGCCGGTGCTGCTCGACGTGGTCGCCGAGCTGCTCACCCGGGCCGCCTACCCGGACGAGGACTTCGCGCGCGAACGCGAGCGGCTGGTGGAACGGATCGCCATGGCCCGCTCGCAGCCGCGCACCGTGGCCCGGGAGGCGCTGCAGCGGCGCCGCTACAACGACCACCCGGCGGCCCGGGAGATGCCACAGGCCGACGACGTGGCCGCCGTGACCCCCGAGGACGTGCGCGAGCTGCACCGGGCCGCCGTGTTGCCCCGGGGGTCCACTCTGGTCCTGGTCGGCGACCTGGACCCGGCGGCGGCGATCGACGCGGTGGCTTCGGCGCTGGGTGGTTGGGCACAGCGAGGCACCGCCGTCGAGCTGCCGCCGCTGCCCACGCTGACCGGCCGTGACCTGCTGCTGGTGGACCGCCCCGGTGCGGTGCAGTCGCAGCTGAGGCTGTCCGCGCAAGCGGTGCCGCGCACCGACCCGCGCTACCCGGCGGTGCAGCTGGCCAACCTGGTGCTCGGTGGTTTCTTCTCCTCCCGGCTGGTGGAGAACATCCGGGAGGACAAGGGCTACACCTACTCGGCCTCGTCCTACCTTGAGTTCACCCCGGCGGACGCGACGCTGCTGGTGGAGACCGACGTGACCACCGACGTCACCGCCGCCGCGCTGCTGGAGACCCGGTACGAGCTGGCCCGGCTGTCCGCCGTGCCGCCGGCCGAGGCGGAGATCGAGTCGGCCCGCCGGTACGCCATCGGCTCGCTGCTGATCTCCCTGGACAGCCAGCCCGGGCTGGCCGCGACCCTGTCCGCGCTGACCGCGGTCGGGCTGGACGCCGAGTGGCTGCGCGGGCACCCGGCCCGGCTGGAGGCGGTCACCGCGGAACAGGTGGCCGAGGCGGCGGCGGAGTTCTTCACGCCGACCGCGTTCACCGGCGTGGTGGTCGGCGACGCCGGCCAGGTGGCCGCCCGGTTGCGCGCGCTCGGCGGGGTTGAGCTGCCTTGAGCTTCCCGATCACCGAGCCGCCCCGGTTGTCCCGGGCCACCGTGCGGCGGGACGAGCAGCTGCGGCTGGACACCGCGTGGCAGGCCTCGACCTGGCCCAAGGCACGCGTGCTCGTGGTGGACGAGAAGGGGCGCAGCCCGGTGGAGCCCGGCGGCTCCACCGGGTCGGTAGCGCTCACCAAGGCCGGCCCCGAGGTGTCGGCCGAACTCCCGGTCAGTGCGGTGCTGATCGGCGAACAGGACGACGTGCCCTACTGGGCGGTGCGCGGCCAGCCGTCCCTGCTGGACGGCGACGACCCGTCCCAGTGGCAGGACCTGCGCATGTGCGGCGCCGCGCTGGACGCGACCAGCGCCGGCCTGATGGTGTCGGCGGTGGCCGTGCTCAACTGGCACGACAACGCCGGCTTCTGCGCGCGTTGTGGCGCGCGCACCGAGGTGCGCCAGGCCGGCTGGCTGCGGGTGTGCACCGGCTGTGGGCGGGAGGAGTACCCGCGCACCGATCCGGCGATCATCTGCCTGGTGCACGACGGCGGCACCGGCGGCTCGGCCCGCGTGCTGCTGGCCCGCCAGCCGATGTGGCCACCGGGCCGGTTCTCCGTGCTGGCCGGGTTCGTCGAGGCGGGCGAGTCACTGGAGGCCTGCGTGGCCCGGGAGATCCAGGAGGAGGTCGGCGTCACGGTCACCGACATCCGCTACCTGGCCTCCCAGGCCTGGCCGTTCCCCCGTTCCATCATGATCGGGTTCGAGGCGGTGGCGGATCCGTCGCAGCCGTTGAGCCCGGCCGACGGGGAGATCGCCGAGGCCTTCTGGCTGACCCGTGACGAGCTGCGCCGGGCGTTGGTCGATGCCGCCGACGCAACCCGTGACTGGGCCACCGAACCCGGCGACGGCCGCCTGCTCGTCCCCCCGTCCATCTCCATCGCCCGCACCATGCTCGACTCCTGGTCCGCCGTCCAGGACTGAGCGGCGGGTCAGGCGGCGGCCAGGGCCGCCTTGACCTCGGCGAAGGACGGGTTGGTGGCGGTGCTGCCGTCCGGGTAGCGCAGGGTGGGCACGGTCTGGTTGCCGCCGTTCACGCTTTCCACGAAGGCGGCCGCCTCCGGGTCGCGCTCGATGTTGACCTCGTTGTACGCGATACCGGCCTCGTCCAGCTGCAGCTTCAGCCGGCGGCAGTAGCCGCACCACGTGGTCGAGTACATCGTGAGTTCGCTCATGCACCGTGCAACGCGCCGACCGCCCGCCGGCTTCCCGGATGTGACCAGGGTCAGTCGTGCAACCGGGCGCCCTTCAGGATCTTGTCGATCTTGTTGCGCGGGCCGTGCACGCCGATGCCCACGAGGTCCAGCGCGTCCCGGTGCACCGCGCGCACGGCGGCCCGGTTGTCCCGGTCGTTGCCGGTGTTGAACAGGTCGGAGGTGAAGACGGCCAGCGGCAGCCCCCGGCCGAGCGCGCGGGCGTGCGCGGCCGTGAGCACCTCCTTCGAGCCGGCGAACACCAGCACCGGCTGGCGGAACATGGGCAGGTAAGGCGTGTCGTCCGCGTCCAGATACGGCTCGCCGATCCGCTCCGGGGCGGCGAGCGCACTGGCCAGGAAGGCGGTGACGTTCAACCGCTGCCAGCCGGGCAGGTCGTCCCGCAACAGGATCGCGATCTTGGTGTCGAATCGGATGGGCTCCACCGGCCCCACGATGCCGCCGCCCGCTCGAGACGGTCTTGTACGTTCTTGGCATCCGGGAGAACGAACAGGTCACCGCGTGGCGGCCGGAGGTGCCGGGCGTCGCGGAGGTGTTCCATGCCCGTTTCACCGAGCACGCCTACCCGGCCCACACCCACGACGCCTGGACCTTGCTGATCGTCGACGACGGGGCGGTGCGGTTCGACCTGGACCGCCACCCCCGGGGAGCCGCCGCCGAGCTGGTCACCCTGCTGCCGCCGCACGTGCCGCACGACGGCCGCGCGGCCACGCCGCACGGCTTCCGCAAGCGGGTGCTCTACCTGGACACGCCGTTGCTCGGCGAACGGCTGATCGGGCCGGCGGTGGACGCCCCGGGCTGGGCCGACCCGGTCCTGCGGCACCGGATCGACCAGCTGCACCGCGTGCTCGCGCAACCGGGCGAGGAGCTGCACGCGGCCAGCCGGCTGGCGTTCGTGGCCGAGCGGCTGCGCCAGCACCTGCGGCCGGGAACCGGCGTGCCGCGCCCGGATCGAAAGCACGCCAACCACCTGGCCGACCGCCTCCGCCAGCTGTTGGACGCCAACGTGACCGGAGGCGTCACCCTGGACCGGGCCGCCGAGCTGCTGCACGCCCACCCCACACACCTGGTCCGCGCGTTCACCCGGGCGCACGGGCTGCCCCCGCACCGCTACCTGACCGGCCGCCGGGTGGACCTGGCCCGGCGACTGCTGCTGGCCGGGCAGCCGCCGGCCGAGGTGGCGGCCGCCGCCGGGTTCTACGACCAGGCGCACCTGAGCCGCCACTTCGGCCGCATGTTGGGCACCACGCCGGCCCGCTACGCGCGAGGCGCGCACCGGTGAGAGAGGATGACAGCCGTGCCGGCCGCGAACTCGACCTTCCCTGCTGACGCACTGGATCCCGAGCAGGCGGCCGCGGTCACCGCGCCGCGCGGCCCGGTCTGTGTGCTCGCCGGCGCCGGCACCGGCAAGACCCGCACCATCACCCGCCGGATCGCCCACCTGGTGCAGGTCGGCCAGGTGGCGCCCGGCCAGGTGCTCGCGGTGACCTTCACCGCCCGCGCCGCCGGCGAGCTGCGCACCCGGTTGCGCTCGCTGGGGGTCGGCGGGGTGCAGGCGCGCACCTTCCACGCCGCCGCACTGCGCCAGCTGCGCTACTTCTGGCCCCGGGTGCAGGGTGGCGAGCGGCCGTGGCAGCTGGTGGACCACAAGATCCGGGCGGTGGGCCAGGCGGCCCACCGGGCCGGCGCGGACACCGACGCGGAGTCGCTGCGCGACCTGGCCGGGGAGATCGAGTGGGCCAAGGCCAGCCTGATCACCCCGGAGGCCTACCCGGCCGAGGTGGCCGGTGCGCGCCGGGAGATCCCGACGGACGCGAACCTGATCGCCTCCGTGTACGCCGGCTACGAGCGGCTCAAGCTGGAACACCAGGTGCTGGACTTCGACGACCTGCTCCTGCACACCGCCGCCGCGCTGGAGGCCAACGCCGAGGTGGCCCAGGAGTTCCGCGACCGCTACCGCTGCTTCGTGGTGGACGAGTACCAGGACGTCACGCCGCTGCAGCAGCGGGTCCTGGACGCCTGGCTGGGTGAGCGGGACGACCTCACCGTGGTCGGCGACGCCAACCAGACGATCTACACCTTCGCCGGCGCGACGCCGCGCTACCTGCTCGAGTTCACCCGGCGCTTCCCGGAGGCCACCATGGTCCGGTTGCGCCGGGACTACCGGTCCACCCCGCAGGTGGTGTCGTGCGCCAACACGGTGATCGCCGCCGCGCGGGACCGGGCCGCCGGCACCCGCCTGCGCCTGGAGGGCCAGCTCCCGCCCGGCCCGGAGCCCAGCTTCGCCGAGTACGACGACGAACCGGCCGAGGCCGGCGCGGTCGCCTCGACCATCAAGCGCATGATCAACGACGGCACGCCGGCCAGCGAGATCGCCGTGCTGTTCCGGGTGAACGCCCAGTCCCAGGTGTACGAACGCGCGCTGGACGAGGCGGGCGTGCCGTACCAGGTACGGGGCGGCGAGCGGTTCTTCGCCCGCCCCGAGGTGCGCCAGGCGATGATGTCGCTGCGCGTCGCCGGGGGGAAACCCGGAAACGATAGGCCGCTGGCCGAAGCGGTGAGCGCGGTGCTCGAGCCGTTGGGCCTCACCGACCGGCACATCGCCGGCGGGCTGGGTCGGGCGCCCAGTTTGGCGCCCGACGGACACATTGCCGGCCCGGAGAACAGCGCGGCCCGGCAGCGCTGGGAGTCGCTGCGCGCCCTGGTGGTGCTGGCCGAGGAGCTGGCCGAGGTGGACCCGGACGCCGGTCTCGCCGCGTTCGTCACCGAACTGGAAACCCGCGCGGACGCCTCCCACCCGCCGACCGTGCAGGGCGTCACGCTGGCTTCGCTGCACGCGGCCAAGGGCCTGGAGTGGGATGCGGTCTTCCTGGTCGGCCTGGTCGACGGCACGGTGCCGATCCAGCACGCCGACGGCGACCCGGCCAAGATCGAGGAGGAGCGCCGGCTGCTGTACGTCGGGGTGACGCGCGCCCGCCGTGAGCTGGCCCTCTCCTGGGCGCTGGCTCGCACGCCGGGCGGCCGCCGGGGGCGGCGGCGGTGCCGGTTCCTGCACGGGGTGATCCCGGACCACCACCCGGCCGCGCTGGGGAACGGCCGCCGAGCCGGGTCGAAGCCGCGCTGCCAGATCTGCGGAACCCCGGTCGTCGGCGCCGCACCGGGCGCCTCGGGCGCACTGGTCCGCTGCCCGGACTGCCCCGCCTCGGTCGACGTGGAGCTGCTGGACCAGCTGAAGGAGTGGCGCAGCGCCACCGCCAAGCTGCAGTCCGTACCGCCGTACGTGGTGTTCACCGACGCCACGCTCACCGCGATCGCCGAGCGGCGCCCGGCGGACACCGCCGCGCTGGTCGCCATCCCGGGGATCGGCGCGGCCAAGCTGCAGCGCTACGGCCCGGACATCCTGGCTCTGCTGGCCGACTGAAACACAGTGGACGAAAGTCGGTTGCGCGCTTCGCGCAGCTGCTCCTAAGGTGAGTCTCACCGGGATCTTCGAGGCCCGGTTGAAACGTTTCGCGCCGCGCTTCCTCAGCGCCGCGCGTCTGCCCGGGAGGGGGGTGGCCACAGTGGCACTGCTGGCTAACCTCGCCGACCCGAAGGCGCAGTCTGCCCAGCTCACGTCCCCGCTGATGCGGCATGCCCAGGCCCAGTACGGGGCCACCGGTGTGTCCGGCGCCAGCATCGTCATGGATCGCCCCCGTGGGTGGGAATTCATGATCGTCGACGTGACCGGCACCCCGGCGAACAAGCCGCCATACGTGTCCGCCTCGGAGCGATGCCCTTGATCCGATCAAGGAAATCTCCGAGAAGCAGCCCAAAGGCCGCGGACCCGTATCGGGACCGCGGCCTTCGTGTTTTTCGGCCCAGTTCTGTCGGACCCGTTCGGTTCAATCAGTTTCACCGCACGACCAAGGAGGAGGGATCGAAGTGCTAGTGCGGAACGTCCCCATAGAAGGCGGGACGGTCAGCCACAGCCCGGTGTCGGGCCTGGTCAACAGCCAGGACGCCATCGGTCTGGACGGGTTGCTCGGCACCACCAGTGCCGACGCGACCCTGCCCTGTCAGGAGGCCGAGGACGCGGACCTGTGGTTCGCCGACGCGCCGGAGGACCTCGAGCGGGCGAAGGCGCAGTGCGTCTCCTGCCCGATCAAGGCCGAATGCCTCGCCGGGGCGCTGCGCCGGGGAGAGCCCTGGGGCGTCTGGGGTGGCGAGATCTTCCAAAGGGGCAGCGTCATCGCTCGGAAGAGGCCCAAGGGCCGGCCGAGCAAGGCTGCCCTCGCCCGGGACCGGGCGCTGGCCGAGGCCGGCGCACCGCTGTAGCAGAGATCGGTACGCCGCGGAGGCGTGCGGAAAGGAGACCTGGTGACCAACAAGTTGCTCGAGATCGTCGATCTGGAGAAGCGACCGTCCAGCCAGACCGAGGTGGCCGGCCCGACCGGGACCCGCCTCATGCACAAGGGGGTTCGGCAGATGTTGCTCTACGAAGCCTTGGCCAGAGCACGAATGCGTGAGGCCGAGGAAGCCGCCGCTCGCTACCGGGTCGCTCGTCGACTGGTGGCCGGGCGCCGGTGGGCGCGACTGGCGAAGTACGCCACCGCGCGCGCCGAGCGCGCCCGCCGGGCGGTCTGACCTCGGCCTGCGCGCCGCTGGATGTCCCGGGTTGGCACAGGACGCCAACCCGGGACATCCCCCCGCGAGTCGGGGATGTGGGTACGGTGAGTCGGGGATGTGGGTACGGCGAGTCGGGCGTCTGTGCTCGGTGAGTCGCGGACTCGTGCTCGGTGGGTCGGGTGCGCGGCGGAGGTTGTCGGCGAGGTGTTCGAGGCGCTGGCCGTTTGTGTTCGGTGCAGGTCTAGAGCGGCTTGGACGGCCGTCTTTAAACGCAACACGATGCCTAAGCGGGCTCGGTGAACGTGGCCGGCTGCCAGTGCTCCACGATGCCGCGCAGCGGCACCTCGGCGCCGAGCTGGCACATCACCGCGAGCACGCCGAAGGTGACCCGGTGGATGAGCAGGTGGTGGGGTGGCAGGTTCAGCGCGCGGCCGGTGCGGAAGTCCGGGCTGCGCAGGTCGCCGACCCGTTCCGCCTGCTCCTGGATCCAGCGCCGGCTGAACCGGAAGGTCTCGGACAGCAGCGGCTCGGTGAACGGGGCCAGGTAGGAGAGCACCTCCTCGGCGGTCAGCCGCATGCCGGGCCGCACGAACCCCTCCTCGCGCATGAGCTCGATCAGCCGCGCCGACTCGCCGTTCAGCGCCATCCGGCACATGTGCTGCAGCACCAGCGGCGAGCCCTCGGGCAGCCGGCCGACCAGCCCGTAGTCGAAGACCAGCAGCCGGCCGTCGTCCATCAGCTGGAAGTTGCCCGGGTGCGGGTCGGCGTGCAGCAACCGGACGCGCGGCGGCGAGGAGTACTGGAACTGCGCCAGCCGCATCCCGGCCAGGTCCCGGGTGGCCTGGTCGCCGGCCCGGATGACCTCGGACAGCGGGGTGCCCCGGACCCACTCGGTGATCATCACCTTGGGCGCCGACGCGAACACCCTCGGCACCTTGATCTCCGGGTCGTCGGCGAACGCCTTGGCGAACGCGCGCTGCTTGTCCGCCTCGTCCCGGTAGTCCAGCTCCTCGGCCATCCGGTCGCGCAGCTCCGCGATCAGCGGCTTGACCTCCATGCCCGGAACCAGCGGCTGGATCAACCGGCTGAACCGGCCGAGCTGGCGGAGGTCGGCGAGCAGAGCCTCGTCCGCGCCCGGGTACTGCACCTTGACCGCGACCTCCCGGCCGTCGTGCCACACGCCCCGGTGCACCTGGCCGATGCTCGCGGCGGCGGCCGGCTCGTCCTCGAACTCGGTGAACCGCTCCCGCCAGCCCCGGCCCAGCTGCTCGGCCAACACCCGGTGGGTGTCCTTGGCCGGCATCGGCGGCGCCGCGCTCTGCAGCTTGGTGAGCGCCTCGCGGTACGGCTGGGCCAGCTCGTCGGGTACCGCCGCCTCGAAGATGCTCAGCGCCTGGCCGAACTTCATCGCGCCGCCCTTGAGCTCGCCGAGCACCGCGAAGAGCTGCTCGGCACTGCGCGCGGACAACTGCGCGGAGATCTCCTCGCCGTCGCCGCCCACCATGCGGCGACCCCACCCGGCCGCCGCGCGCCCGGCGACGCCGAGCGGCAGGCTGGCGAGCTTGGCGGTGCGCCGGGCACCACTTCGTGGGATATCGGCCATGCCGCCATTGTCCACCGAACGCGCGGCGCGACGCATCTCACCCTCGCCGGAGCCGACCCGTTTCAGGCCCCGCGCCGGCCGGCCCCGCAGTCGCAACCGGGGTGCGGCGGGCACGGGTGCCGGTGCAGTTCGCCCAGCTCGAGGCGGAACTCCAGCATCGCGTCCAGCACCGGGGGACCGGGTGTGGCCGAGTCGTCCGGGTCGACCATGGCGTCCAACACACGCAGCGCCTGGGCGGTGGTCAGTGCGGCGGTGCCGAGGGCGCACGCCGGATCGGCCCGGCCGATCCGGCCGGTCAGCCCGGCCGACACCGTGCCCCAGCACTCGTCGTGGTCGGCCCGGTGCAGCTCGAGGCAGCGCAGGCAGGCCGACCGGCCGAGCAGCACCAGCGGGCCGACCAGGCCCGCCCCGTCCATCAGCCGCGCGGGCAGCAGCGGCACCCCGGCGGCCAGCCACGCCCGGTGCGGCTCGGCGCTCGGGTTGACCAGGTCGGTGAGCACGATCAGGTCCGGGCGGGCCCCGCTGCGCGGCGCCTCGCCGTGCGCGTACGTCCGGACCGCGCCCACGCCGGCCTCGGTCAACCCGCCGGCCACCAGGTCGAGCAGCGGGCCGGCCCCGAACAGCGCCACTCGCCCGGTGCCGCGCGCCTCGGCGACCCTGGCCGGCCGCCTCGCGTCGACCAGCACCCCGCTGGAGTAGAGCTCGACCAGCACCGCCCGGGCCAGCTCCCGGTCCGCCCCCAGCTCCGCGGCCCGGCTCAGCAACCGGTCGGTCGGCCAGGCCCCGTGCAGCTCCAGCAGCCACCGGCGCAGCGGCCCACTCAACCCGGCGACCTCGAACGCCCGCCCGGGCACCAGCCCGAACTGGACCGCATCCACGTCGCGCCGGTGCACGTCATGATGCGGCCGCGCACACACCACCGCCGGCAACCCGCCCGCGATATCCCCCACCCCCCGATCCTGACAGATCCAGCCCTCCCACCACGCCGATTCAGTGACTTCAGCACGCTGATTCAGTGACTTCAGCAGGGTGATTCAGTCACTTTGGCCGGTTGGCGCTGTTTCCGGGATCGGGCGGACGCGCGGGTGAGGCCCGTTGACCACGAAAGGCCACGCGCGACCCCGTGTAACGCAGCGCTGAAACGGCATCACCCTGCCAAACCCACTGAACCACGGTGCGGAACCGACTGAACCACCGTGCCAAACCCACTGAATCACGCTGCTGAACCGACTGAATCACGCTGCTGAACCGACTGAATCACCCCGCTGAAGTCACTGAATCAGCGTGCTGAAGTGACTGAGTCAGGGGTTAGATGGCGTAGTCGCCGGAGGAGCGGGGGGCGTCGTAGGGGCGCGAGTAGAGGCGCTCGTGGAACGCCACGAACCGGCGGGCGACCTCGACGCCTCGGCGCTCCCGCAGCCGGGTGTCCAGGCCGCTCAGCTGAGAGGCGAACAGCTTCCGCGCCCGCGCGTACCGGTCGGCACACAGCTCGAGGACGTCCAGGAACACCTCCAGGCCCTCCCGCGCCCCGGTTGCGCGATGGACCTCGTAGAGGCACACGTTCAGCTCGCCGTGGATCAGGTCCTTGCGCAGCCGGTTGAGGGCCGGCACCGCGCCGGAAGCGGCGGCCAGCAGCGGAATCGCCGAGTCGGACCCGTTCTCGGCGAACCGGGGCCGAAGGCCGTCCACCAGTGCGGCCCGCTCCGCCCGTGACATCTCCAGCAGCGGGGTGCCGACGTCGTTGAGCAGGCGCACCAACAGGGCGGCCGTGTCGAACGCGGCGACCAGCGACCCGTCCGCCAGCACGGCGGGGTAACCGGGGTCGCTGGACAGGATCTCGCCGAACACCGAGGCGAAGTAGCCGAGCGTCGGGGTGACCAGGATGGTGTGCACGCTGGTCTCCAGCAGTTCCTCGCGGGACAGCGCGGAGGCGCCCAGCGTGCGGTCCACCGCCGCGTAGCGGTATACCGTGCGGTCCCGCACGATCGGCTCGGTGCGGGTGCCGGCGAGCGCCGTGAGCACGTCGCGGCCCGACTCCACGTTCGCCACCAGGCCGTCCCACACCGTGGCGTCCAGCTCGTCGACGGTCGGACGCCCCGGACCGTCGGCGTATCGCCGGGCGACCATCCGGTGCTCCTTCGGCCGCAGGCTCTGCTCGAAGGCGGACACCACCGAGGCCGGCCGGCGCAGGTCCGCGAGCAGCTCGGTGGCCGGGCGGCCGGTCGGTGAGCGCAGCTCGGCGGCCACCTCGGCGTCGAAGGCCAGCACCAGCTCCCGCCGCACCGGGTCGGCGCCCGGCGCGGCCAGCCCGATGCCCAGGTTGTCCGAGACCACCTCGAAGACCTGGTACAGGTTCACCGGTGCGGCATGCCCGACCAGGGTGGGCCAGTCCGTGCCCTCGTCCAGGCCGGCCAGTACCGAGGCGGTGAGGTTGGCCAGCTGGTCCAACGCGTTGATCCGGCAGAACAGCTCGCGGTCCGGGTTGGCCGCCGACAACGCCCAGCGGTAGTACGCGCGGTACTCCTCGCCCGGCAGGTAGGCGTCCAACGCCCGCGCGAGGCGTTCCCGGGTGTCGGCGAAGGTGAACTCTCGCTGAGACTGATCCATGCCACTGATTTGCCCGCGCACGCCGGCCTCCCGGAGCCACCACCCAGCTGGCGCTCAGAATGGGGCACTCATTGGTAGCCCACCATTCGAAACGGCAGATCAGACCCGACCGGGTTGCCGCCAGCCACGCGCGCCGCGCGCGGCCACCTCAGGAGTCCGGCTTCTCCTCGTCGGCTCTGCGCTCGGCCTGCTCGGTCTTCTCCAGCTCGGCGATCGGGTCGGACGCATCCGCCTGGACGCGGTAGGCGAAGCCCTTCGGGTTGTCCAGGTCTTCCTCGTCCGGCATCAGGTCCGGGTGGGACCACACCTTGTCCCGCTCGTCGATGCCCCGCTCCTCGGTCAGTGCCCGCCACAGCTCGGCGGCGGCGCGCAGCTTGCGCGGGCGCAGCTCCAGGCCGACCAGCGTGGCGAAGGTCTGCTCGGCCGGGCCGCCGGAAGCGCGCCGGCGGCGCAGCGTCTCGCGCAGCGCCTCCGCGCCGGGCAGCCGGTCGGCGACCGCATCGCTGACCACCACGTCCACCCAGCCCTCGACCAGCGCGAGCAGCGTCTCCAACCGGCGCTGCGCGGCGATCTGGGCCTCGGTCTTGGGCGGCTCGAACAGCCCGGACTGCATCGCCCCTTCCAGCGACGAGGGGTCGTTGGGGTCGATCTGCCGGGCGATCTCCTCGATCCGCGCGGTGTCCACCCGGATGCCGCTCGCGTACTCCTCGACCGCGCCGACCAGCCGGCCGAGCAGCCACGGCACGTGCCCGAACAGCCGGTGGTGCGCCGCCTCGCGCGCGGCCAGGTAGACCATCACCTCGCTGGCCGGCCGGTCCAGCCCGGCGGTGAACCGCTCGATCGCGCCGGGCAGCAGCGCGGCGGTGCCGGAGGGTCCGAGCGGGATGCCGATGTCGGTCGCGGTGAGCACCTCGGCGGACAGCTGGGCGAGGCCGCTGCCCAGTTGGCTTCCGAAGGCCATCCCGCCCATCTGGCCGAACATCGCCAACATCGGCCCGGCGGCCTGCCGCGCCTCCTCGGGCAGCCCCTCCAACCAGGCGCCGGACACCCGCTGGGCCACCGGGTCGCACAGCTTCCGCCAGGTCGGCATGGTGGCTTCCACCCACTCCCTCGGCGACCATGCGGTCACCGTGCGGGTGCCGGTGGGGTAGGAGGTGGCCGGGTCCAGCCACAGCTCGGCCAGCTTGAACGCCTCGTTCACGGCGGTGCGCTGGTCGGCGGTGGCGGCGCGCTTGTCGGTGATCTGCTGCAGGGCAACCTGCTTGGCCAGGTCGTAGTTGACCGGCCCGGAGCCCCCGCCGGCGCTGGCCTGGCTGAGCATCTGGCCCAGCTGGCTGAGCATCTGGCCGAGCTGGCCCATGTCGAAACCAGCGGGCCCGGCGGTCGCGCCGGGCCCGCCGGGCGCTCCCGGCATGCCGGGCAGCCCAGGTATTCCGGGGAAGCC
The DNA here is from genome assembly GCA_014208095.1 of Actinospineispora eucalypti. Classification (GTDB taxonomy): domain Bacteria; phylum Actinomycetota; class Actinomycetes; order Mycobacteriales; family Pseudonocardiaceae; genus Pseudonocardia; species Pseudonocardia eucalypti. Next base: position 950,730 of record JACHMT010000001.1, read on the forward strand.
GAAGCCGAACGGGTCCTTCGGCTGGTCGCCGCGCTCGGGCTTGTCCTGCCGGTCCTTGTCGCGATCGGGGTCGCGATCGCGGTCGGCCGGGCCGAAGCCGAACGGGGTGTCGCTCATATCTCCACCTAGAGCATCCGGAGTCAACACCACCACCGTACGCGGCCGTGCCGATCGGGCTCCGACAGATCAGCCGTAGGCTGAACCGGTGACCCGTCGCACCCAAACGCTCGTGTACGGCTTGCTGGTGATGTTCGCCGCCGTGGTGTTGGCCTCCGTAGTGCCGGTTCCGCTGGTGGCGCTCGGTCCGGGCCCGACCTTCGACACGCTCGGCGAGGTCGAGGGCAGGACGGTGGTGGCGGTGAACGGCCGGCCGGCCTACCCGACCACCGGGCACCTGAACATGACCACGGTCGCGGTGACCGACGACCTCACCGCGATGTACGCGTTGCGGTTCTGGCTGGACCGGGACTACGAGGTGGTGCCGCGCGCCACCATCTACCCGCCGGAGAAGACCCACGAGCAGGTGGAGCAGGAGAACAACCAGCTGTTCTCGGACTCGGAGACCGACGCCGAGGTGGCCGCCCTGGCCTTCCTGCGCGAGCCGGTGAAGGTGCTGGTCGGTGACGTGGTGGCGAACGCCCCGGCCGGCGGCGTGCTGCGGGCCGGCGACCAGCTGCTCACCGTGAACAACGTGAAGGTCACCTCGCCGGTCCAGGTCACCGAGCTGATGCGGGCCACGAAGCCGGGCGACGTGGTGCACCTGAGCTACCTGCGCGGCGACGCGGAGGTCCGGCAGGGCACGGTGACCGCCGGTGTCCGGCCGGGCGGCCCGCAGGGCTTCCTCGGCATCACCCCGCAGGGCGAGCCGTTCGATCCCAACCAGGTCGTGATCAGCCTCGGCAAGATCGGCGGGCCGTCCGCCGGGCTGCCGTTCGCGCTGGCCGTGGTGGACAAGCTGACCCCGGGCGACCTCCTGGGCGGCCGGTTCGTCGCGGGCACGGGCGCGATCAACCAGTACGGCGACGTGGCCAAGATCGGCGGCATCCCGCTCAAGATGCTGGCCGCCCGCAACGCTGGGGCGACGGTCTTCCTGGTGCCGGCCGAGAACTGCGAGGAAGCACGGGGCGCGACCCCGGACGGCCTGCAGCTGGTCAAGGTGGCCAACCTGTCCGACGCGGTCAACGCGATGAACGAGCTCAAAGCGGGCAAGCCGGCCCCGGGCTGCTGACGGTGAGCGATCGGTTGCGCCGGCGTTACCCCTCGGCCGAGGAAGCGCGGCTCACCTACCCGCACGCCGGCCGGACCCGGGACCTGGTGTTCGGCGACGTCAGCCCGCCGGTGGCACCGGAGGGGTACCACCTGGTGCGCCGCACGGCCACGCTCGGGCACGGCGACGCGGCGTTCGCCCGCGCCCGTGAGCGGCTGTGGGGCTGGGCCGCGCAGCGGCGCGCCGGTGCGGTGATCCATCCGCCGGACACCCCGCCGGCCGAAGGGCTGACCGTGCTGGTCGCACCGGGCATCGGGCCGCTGCGGCTGCTCGTGCCGTGCCGGGTGGTGTGGACGGTGGACGAACCGGACCGCGTCGGCTTCGGCTACGGCACGCTGCCCGGGCACCCGGTGTCCGGCGAGGAGGCGTTCGTGGCGCGGCGCGACCCCTCAGGCGAGGTGCGCGGCACGATCCTGGCGTTCTCCCGCCCGGCGACCTGGTACACCCGGATGGCCGGACCGGCCGGCCGGGCCGTGCAACGCTTCGCCACCACCCAGTACCTGGCGGCCCTCCGCTGACCCTGCTGAAGTGACCGACTCACCCTGCTGAACGCACTGAATCAGGGATTAGTCGGTGAGGGTGGTGAGGAGGGCGGCGACCAGGTTGGGGGCCAGGTCGGGGTGTTCGACGAGCTCTTCGAGGGGGTCGGCGCCGTCGGGGGCGCCGCGCAGGCGGAGCAGGCAGCGGTGTTCGCCGCCGCGCAGCACCCCGACGACCAGCCGGGCGTCCCGCCGGTCGGGGTGCGCACCGGCCACCCGCCGGGCCACCCCGACGGCGTCGGCCCCGTCACTGGCGGCCACGGCGGAGTCCAGCTCGGCCTCGGCGTCCGGCGGCAGCACCATGATCTCCTGGGCCAGCGCACAACCGGCCACCTCGTCGGGCCAGCAGATGCCGGCCAGGGTCTCGGCCAGGTCGACCTGGTCACCCAGCGGTTCCTGGGCGATCGGGGTCAGCCCCTCCACCGAGGGCAGCCGCTCGGCCAGCCCGGGCTCGCGCCGCACCAGTTCGGCCGTGGGGACCAGCGCGAACAGCTGCGGGGGTTGGTCCCAGCCGGCCTCGGCGAGAAAGGCCTCCACCTCGCGGACGGCCGCCGGCAGCCAATTCGACCATTCATCTGGCGCTTGGGGGCGCGTCATTCGCAAGATCTTCCTATCCCAAGTGGGAACCTGAGAGCCCATTTGTAGAGTTGGGCATTACAGCAGACGTGTGATCCGTGCCTCCAGGGTGCCAAACGGCCAGGCTCCCCCGGCGCCCAGGGGGCGCGGCGCACCGGCATCGACGATCATGGAGTGTGCCTCGTGGCGATGACGCCCCCAGCCGGGGCTCCCGCGCTTACCCGCCGAACCCGCATCATGCTGGTGTTCGGCGCGGTCGTGCTGGTGGCGCTGCTTGCTGGTTCCCGCCTGTTGGATTACTACGTCAACTGGCTGTGGTTCGGCGAGGTGGGCTTCCGAGGTGTGTTCAGCACCATGGTGCTCACCCGGATCGCGCAGTTCGCCGCCGTCACCGTGATCTTCGCGGGCCTGGTCGCGCTGACCCTGGCCATCGCGTTCCGCAATCGGCCGGTGTTCGTGCCGGTCAGCGGGCCGGAGGACCCGGTGGCCCGGTACCGCACGGTGATCATCCAGCGGCTGCGCGCCTTCGCCATCGGGGTGCCGCTGCTGGTCGGTGTGATCGCCGGGCTGGCCGCGCAGGGCGACTGGCAGGTCACCCAGATGTTCCTGCACTCCACGCCGTTCGGCACCGCCGACCCGGTGTTCGGCATGGACATCGGCTTCTACGCCTTCCAGCTGCCGTTCTACCGCTGGGCGCTGGACCTGATGTTCGTCGCGGTGGCGCTCTGCTTCGTGCTGTCGCTGATCACCCACTACATCTTCGGCGGCGTCCGGCTGACCGGCCGCGCCGGCCAGGTCTCGGTCGCCGCGCGCGCCCAGCTGGCCGTCATCGCCGGGGTGTTCGTGCTGCTCAAGGCGGTGGCCTACTGGCTCGACCGGTACACCCTGCTGCTCTCCTCGGACCCCAACCGGGTGTTCTCCGGGGCCAGCTACACCGACCTGAACGCGGTGCTCCCGGCGAAGATCATCCTGCTGCTGATCTCGCTGATCTGTGCCGCGCTGTTCTTCGCCGCCGTGTTCCGGCACAACCTGCAGCTGCCGTCCATCGCGATCGCGCTGCTGGTGCTGTCCTCGGTGCTGGTCGGCGCGGCGTGGCCGGCGGTGCTGGAGCAGTTCGTGGTCAAGCCGAACGCGAACGAGCGCGAGGCGCTGCCCATCGAGCGCAATATCGAGGCCACCCGGGACGCCTACGGGCTGACTCCCCAACAGGTCACCTACCAGGACTACTCCGGCCGCTCGGACGCCAACCCGACCGCCGTGCGGTCCGACCAGGCGACCATCCCCAACCTGCGGCTGCTCGACCCGAGCCGGCTGTCCAAGACGTTCACCCAGTTCGAGGGCCGGAAGAACTTCTACGGCTTCCCGGAGAAGCTGGACATCGACCGGTACAAGGGTCGCGACGGCCAGGTGCGGGACTACGTGGTCGCGGTCCGCGAGCTGGACAGCAACGGCCTCATCGGCAACCAGACCGACTGGATCAACCGGCGGATGGTCTACACCCACGGCAACGGCTTCGTGTCCGCGCCGGCCAACACCGTCAAGGGCACCCTGGACGAGGCCGGCGGGCAGGGCGGCATCCCGGACTTCGCCGCCGGCGAGGCCAACATCAAGGTCCAGCAGCCGCGCGTCTACTACGGCGAGAAGATGGCCCCCGGCGACTACTCCATCGTGGGTGCCCGGGACGGCGAGCGGCCCCGGGAGTACGACAGCGACACCGAGCAGCACACCTACGCCGGCACGGGCGGCGTCCCGATCGGCAACCTGATCACCCGATCGGTGTTCGCGCTGTACTACGGCGAGCGGAACATCCTGTTCAACGGCTCGATCAACGAGAACTCCAAGATCCTGTTCAACCGGGACCCCAGCGACCGGGTGCAGCAGGTCGCGCCGTGGCTGACCCTGGACGGCGACCCCTACCCGGCGGTGGTGGGCGGCCGGGTGCAGTGGATCGTGGACGGCTACACCACGCTGGAGAACTACCCGTACGCGGCGCGCACCGCGCTGGAGGACGCCACACAGGACACCCTGCAGGGCGTCCGCCGGCTGCCCAACAAGACGATCAGCTACCTGCGCAACTCGGTGAAGGCCACCGTGGACGCCTACGACGGCACCGTGACGCTGTACGCCTTCGACGAGAACGACCCGGTGCTGAAGACCTGGACCGGGGTGTTCCCGGGCAGCGTGAAGCCGAAGAGCGAGATCAGCCCCGAGCTGGAGTCGCACTTCCGCTACCCGGAGGACCAGTTCAAGGTGCAGCGCGAGCTGCTCACCCGGTACCACGTGGACTCGCCCGGTGACTTCTTCAGCACCACGGCGTTCTGGGACGTGCCCAACGACCCGACGGTGGGTGGCGCGGCGCAGACCAGGGACTCCCAGCCGCCGTACTACGTGCTCGCCGGCGTGCCCAGGGGTGACCAGCAGGTGGGTACCCGGCCCGACGAGGTCGGGTTCCAGCTGACCAGCGCGCTGGTCGCGCTGAACCGGCCGTTCCTGTCCGCGTACGTCACGGTGTCCTCCGATCCGGGCAGCTACGGGAAGATCACCGTGCTCAAGCTGCCCACCAACAACGTGCAGCAGACGCCCGGCCCGGAGCAGATGCAGGCGCAGTTCGGCAACGACACCAAGGCCGCGCAGGACCTGAACCTGCTCCGCCAGGGTGGCCAGACCACGATCGACTACGGCAACCTGCTCACCCTCCCGGTGGCCGGCGGCCTGCTCTACGTGGAGCCGATCTATATCGAGCGGTCCAATGCGGCCGCCTCGTTCCCGCAGCTGGCCAGGGTCATGGTGAGCTTCGGGCAGAAGATCGGTTACGCGCCGAGGCTGGACGACGCGCTGAACCAGGTGTTCGGCCCCGGCGCGGCGACCGCCGTTCCCGGTGGCGGCGTGACCACCCCGGCCTCGCCCGGCCAGCCATCCCAGGCCGCCGGCGGCAATACCGCGCCCCTGCCCGGTGAGCTGCGCGGCGCGGTCGGCGGCATCAGCGACGCGCTGAACAAGCTGCGCGCGGCCCAGCAGAGCGGTGACTTCGCCGCCCAGGGCCAGGCGCTGTCGGAGTTGGACCGGGCGGTGAAGGACTTCCAGTCCGCGTCCAGCGCCGCTCCGCAGGCCAACGCGCCCGCCCCGGCCCCGGCGCAACCGGCGCCCGCACCACCGGCTCCGGGCGGCTGACCAGCGCACACCGGCGAACGGGACCCCGCGTGCGCGGGCCGTTCGCCGGTGTGTAAGCTTGGTTTTACCAACGCGGGGTGGAGCAGCTCGGTAGCTCGCTGGGCTCATAACCCAGAGGTCGCAGGTTCGAATCCTGCCCCCGCTACTAAGTAAGGAACGGCCCCCGGTATCCAGCCACCGGGGGCCGTTTTCCGTTTCAGGGCCTGCGATCTTTCCCCTAGTGTCGACGGGTGTCTTTCCTAGCAGATGACTACCCGGAGATCCGCTACGAGAGCGGCGAGGGGGAGGTCAGCGCGACATTTCGCCCGGCCGGGACTCCGCCGGACTTCACCACCCCCGGCGGTGGTGAGTTCCATTACCTGTCCACGCGGCTGACCACCGACGGGCTGTTCGGGCTGTACCAGAACCGGATGGGGCCGGCGGTCGGCGGCACCAGCGTGCACTTCCACAAGACGATGTCCGAGGCGTTCTACGTGCTGTCCGGGGAGATCCACGTCTTCGACGGTGAGCGCTGGATGGACGCCGGCCAGGGCGACTACCTCTACGTGCCGCCGGGGGGCCTGCACTCGTTCGGCAACATCTCCGGCGAGCCGACCGAGTTCCTGATGCTGTTCGCCCCCGGAGGCGCGCGCGAGGGCTACTTCGAGGGGATCGGCCAGCTGGGGAGCCTGACCGACCAGGAGCGGAAGGAGTTCCTGATCCGCCACGACAGCTGGTTCACCGACATGGTCAAGGGGCCGGGCACGGACTCCTGGGCCGACCGCGCCGCCGCCCGCAAGGCGTTCAAGACCCGGTAGCCCGGACGATCGGGTGTACGGCCCCGCGTGCCCGTCGCGCCGGGCCGGCGACCCGGATCTTCGGCGTCGTCGCCGGCCGGCCGGGCTATGACCGACCACAGACCCTCGGGCGGCATGGTCTTACGCGCGGCGCGAACGTTTCATGGTCAAGTCGCCCTGAGAGATGTTACTGACCAGTAGAAGGTCTCTCATGGCGACTTGACCATGAAACCTCCCGCGAACCAGGCCAAACGCGGCCACAGACGGTGAGCGTTTAGGCGTCGAGTGGCATAACTCGATGCGGTGCAGCCAGAGGCCGGCGAAGCACCATGCGGTCGCGGCGACCAGGGCTTGCCCGGCGATGCGGTGCCCGCGTGCCCCCGGAAGCACCCAGTACGACACCTCGGCCAGACCTTCGGCACCCGGGGCGGGACGATGGCTGGCATGCGGGACCGTATGACACGCGGCGCGGTCTCCTGAGGGTCGTTCGGTTGGCGGCACCGGCTCGACAGGTGCGCTAACGTCAAGAGGTTGATCCCAGCGCCTTCGAGAGGACTCGCACAACCGTGCCCGAGTTCGAGCGCACCGCCGGCAAACCTCGCCCGATCCTCCGTGGTCAGGACCGTCACCAGCGAGAGAAGGACCGTGTGCGGCTGTCCGAGTCGCAGCGGCGCGGCGTGACCGCGCCGGAGCTGGTATTCCATGCCGAGTACGACACGGAGCCGGCTTCGGAGAGCCTGGCGGCGGCGTTCCGCGTGCCCACCGGGGCGAAGCTGCTCAAGCGGACCTACCGGACCGGCGCTCGGGCGGACGAGACGCCGCTGAGCCTGGTCCGCTCGTACCTGCGGTACGAGCAGGTGGCGGTGAACCCGGCGCTGCTCGACGCGGGCAACGAGCCGTGGCCCGGCGGCACCCAGCACCAGCTGGGCACGCTCGGGATCGAGATCGACCGGGTCACCGACCGCATCACCGCCCGGGCGCCCAGCGCCGAGGAGATCTCCGACCTCGAGCTGGCGGCCGGGGTGCCGGTGTTCGAGCTGCGCAAGACGTCCATCGACATCCGCGACCGCGTGGTCGAGGTGGCGGACATGATCCTGCCGGCCGACCGGACCGAGTTCTTCTACACGACCCGGCTCTGCCGCTGGCAGGCGTAGTGATCCGGCAGACCGCCGATTCGATGGAGTTCGTCTCGGACCTCTACGACATCGCGACCGGAAACCCCGAGGCCCGGCGGACGACCGACCCGGAAGTCGCCGCGGGACTGGTCGCCGACGAGACGCGCGACCGCCTCACCGCGATCTTCGACCGGCACCCTGGCGACGCGAGCGTGCTGCTTTCCGGCGGGGTCGACTCCATCCTGGTCGCCGCCGCGGCGGCGAGCCTCGGCGTGAAGCCGCGCGCCTTCACCGTGGTCACCGACCACAGCACCGACGGGACCAGCGCGGCGGCGGCCGCGGCGGCCCTGGGGCTGCCGCACACCGTCGTCCGCCTCACCCGCGACGACGTGGCCGCGCTCGCGGCCGAGGTGGTCGAGCGGCTGGGTACCGCCGAGTTGTGGGAGGTCACGGCGGCCATCCCGGTCCTCGCCGCCGCCCGCAACGGCGCCGCCGACGGCGGCGGGGCGATCCTCACCGGCAGCGGCGCCGACGCGATATTCGCCGGTGGCCGGACCCTCGGGCAGCCGGTCGACTCGCCCGGGGCGGTGCGGGAGATGGACCGGGTGATCCGCGGGGAGTCCTCGGCCAACTTCACCCACCACCGCCTGGTGCCGCACTTCTATCCCGCGCTGCTCGGCGCCGACGCCCGCCGGCTCATGCACGTGTTCCAGACGGTCCGCTTCTGGCGCCTGGCGGAAACCCTCGCCCCGCCGGCGCTGTTCGGGGACCACGACAAGCTGTGCCTGCGCATCGCCTGCGAACGCCTGCTCCCGGGACCGCACCGATCGCTGGCCTGGCAACGGAAACACGCCATCCAGCGTTCCTCGGGCCTGATGGAGGCGCTGGCGGAGGCCGCGCGCGGGTACGCGGCACGACTTCCGGGGGCGAAGACCTACTCGGACCCCGCCGGCGAGCCGTTCGACGCCATCGCGACCCGGCTATACCTGCACATTCTGTCCGGCGCGCGCGGACCGGTGCAGAAGCACGGCGGTGAGGATGATCCAGAAGAAGAACACCGCGACCGGTAGCCACCAGGCGAGCAGGCCGTCCCAGGCCAGCGGGCCGGTCTTGAAGAACACGATGAAGCCGGCCGGGACGATGCCCAGCGCCACCCAGAGGTTGGTGTAGCCGTACCAGCGGGGCAGCAGGGGCCGCTGGCGGGGATCGCGCAGCACCACCGCGGCGAGCACCACGTTCTGGATGATCACCGTGGTGGTGAGGCCGAGGAAGGGCAGCCAGGCCAGGTCGTTGAGGGTCTGGGTGGTGGCCGGGTCGCGCTCGGGCCGGAACGCGGCCGCCTGCCAGATCATCAGGGGCAGCACGATCTCCAGGCAGGAGCAGGCAGGCGATGGCCTGGGTCAGGCTGAGCGCGCCCCACCGGCCCTCGATGTCTCGCATCTGGACGGCGATGGCGGCGTAGAACGGGCAGAGCAGCCCGGTGGCCAGCATGGCGATGAACAGCCCGATCCGGATGCCGGTGGTGTTCTCCCGGAACATCGCGGCGATCTGGTCGGCGCCCGCCGCCGGTGAGGGCGGCGGGATGAAGCGGGCGAGCAGCAGCAGCCCGACGAAGAACCCGGCGGTCATCACCGGCCCGCACCACGCGCAGGCCACCTGCCCCCGGTTCACCGGGCGGCCTCGTGGCGTGCGCGGCGGTGCAGCGCCCAGGTGGTGACGCTCAGGCCGACCACGAACAGGATGACCGGGATCCAGTAGCCGACGACCCCGTTCCAGGCGAACGGGCCGGTCTTGAAGAACACCGCGAGCACCCCGCCGGCGCCGGTGACCGCGACCCAGAGGTTCAGGTAGGCGGCCCAGCGCGGCCACGCCGGGCGCTCCCGGAAGTCCATCAGGCCGGCGATGCCCATGCAGATGAACTGCAGCGAGTAGGTGGCGATGAAGCTGCTCCAGGCGAACCAGGTGTAGTCGTTGAACGCGCGGATGATCTCCGGGCTGGCCTCCGGCCGGTAGCTGGCGGCCAGCCAGCACAGGCCGATGATCTGGAAGATCATGGTCAGCGCGACCGCGCCGCCGAACTGGATGGGCGCGAGCAGGCCGAGCGGGCCCTCGATCTTCTTGATCTCGGCGGACACCGAGGTGAGGAACGGCAGCAGCAACGCGGAGGCGAACATGGCGACCAGCACTCCGACCCGGATCCCGGTGGTGTTGGCCGCGTAGACCTCGGCGATCTGTCGCGCGTCCAGCGCCGGCGACGGCGGCGGCACGAATCCGACCACGAACAGGAACGCCGCGCCGAAGGTCACCACGCACACCGGCCAGGACCAGATGGCGGCCAGCCGTACGCGGTGGTTGATGGCGTCCCGATGGGCGATCCGGGCGGCGAGCGCGGTCTTCGGGGTATCGGCGGTGTCCGTTTCGGATGCGTCGATGGTCATGGGTTCGGCCTCCTCAACGAAGCGTCCGCAGCACCGCTTTCGCGGCCTGCTGTCCGGGCACGCCGCAGATGCCGGCGCTGGGGTGGGTGCCGCCGCCGGAGAGGAACAGGCCGTCCACCGGGGAGCGGTAGCCGGCCAGCCCGGCGGCCGGGCGCAGCGGCCCGAACCGGGTGGCGGTGGGGTCGACGTGGTACACGTTGCCGTCCGGGGCGCGGAACCGCCGCTCGAAGTCTGGCGGGGTCATCACCTGCCGGTCGATCTCCAGTTCGGCCAGCCCGCCGAGGTACTTCGACGCGGTGGCCAGCACGCGTTCCGCGGTCGGGCCGGCCAGCTCGGACCAGGGCTCGGTGGGGCGCACCGGGGAGATCCCGGACCAGAACCAGAAGGTGTCCTGGCCGGCCGGGGCCTGCGACGGGTCCGCGCCGGCGGGCAGGATGGCCACCCCGGGCAGCGGGTCGGGCACCCGGCCGCGTGCGCAGTCGTGCCAGGCCTGGACGTGTTCCTCGAAGGTGGTCCAGACCAGCGCGGGGGTGCGGAGGTCGACACCGCCGGCCCGGTGTGCGGAGACCTCGACCCGGCCGCGCAGCGCCACGTCGACCTTGAACGAGGACGCGCCGGTGGAGTCGGTGGGAATGTGGGCGGCCCGCCGGGCCAGGTGCTTCGGCAGCGCGCCCTCGGGCAGCCACTCGGTCAGCGGGATCCGCACGTTGTTGGTGGTGAGCACCGCCCGGGCCGGCAGCTCGGTGCCGTCGTCCAGGCGTACGCCGGTGACCCGGCCGTGCCGGGTGACCAGGCCGTCGACGGTTGCGTTGACCCGGATCCGGCCTCCGTGGGAGGCCAGGCAGCGGGCCAGCGCGTCGGTGACCGCGCCGGTTCCGCCGGCGAACCGGCCCACCCCGGCCCGGTGGATCAGCCCGAAGTAGATCAACACCCAGGCCGTGCCGTCGGCGAACATCGGGGCGAAGCAGGGCAGCGCGGCCAGCAGCGCGCGGACCCGCCGGTCGGTGAAGCGTTCCTCGACGAACTCGGCGTGCGAGGTGCTGAAGAAGTGCGCCAGCGGGCCGAGCCGCCCGGGGCGCAGCGCCGAGCGGGCCGCTCCGCGCAGGATCCCGGCCGGTGACGGCCGCACCGGGTTGGTGTTCAGGAACGGCACCGCGACGTTCATCGCCGCGTCCAGCGTGTTGGCCAGGTCCAGGTAGGCGGCGGCGTCCGGGCGGGAGAACCGGGCGATCTCCTCGGCGGTGCGGCGCGGGTCCCGGTGGATGCACAGCGAGGAGCCGTCCTGGTCGAGGAACGCGTAGGGCGGGTCGACCTCGATCTCGGTCAGCCCGAACCGGTGCAGCTCCAACTCGCGCGGGATGCGGGTGGTGCGCCACAGCGAGGAGTCCATGGCGCCCTCGTTGATGCGGTGCTCCGGCGCCCCGGCCAGCACCGGGTTGGTCGAGGTCATGCCGCCGACCCGGCCGGCGGACTCCACCACCAGGACGCTGCGCCCGGCGCGGGCCAGGTAACAGGCGGCGGTCAGGCCGTTGTGGCCGGCCCCAACCACGATCACATCGGTCGCGGACATCGCCGGCCCTCCTCGAGGCAGGTATGTTTAGTGCTTGCTGTACTTGGACGAGGATGGGGCCGAGCACCATGAGCTGTCAAGTGGCTACCGTGGCCCCATGAGCCAGCCGGCGACCGCTCGGTCCAGCGTCTACGGGCAAGGGCGCCGGTTGTTGCTCGCCTCGGCGCGCGAACTGTTCGCCGACCGCGGATACAGCGGCACCTCGACCCGGGACATCGCCGAGCGCGCCGGGGTGAGCGAGCCCATGCTGTTCCGCCACTTCGGCAGCAAGGCGAACCTGTTCCAGGAGGCGGCGGTCGCGCCCTTCGTGGAGTTCATGGACACCTACATCCAGGACTACCGGAGCCGCGAACGCCTCCGGCTCACCGCCGACGAGGAGGGCCACCGGTTGTTCGAAGGGCTGGTCGGGGCGCTGCGGGAACAGCGCGAGCTGCTCATCGCCCTGATGTCCGCCCGTCCGGCCGACCAGCCCTTCGACGAGGTGTCGCGACAGGTCCGGCAGGCCTTCGCGCACCTGCTCGAGCTGTTCGAGGAAGTGGTGGCCAACGAGTCGCGGGAGCGCGGGTTCACCGACTTCGACCTGGCCGCCTCGGTCCGCGCCATGTTCGGCATGGCGCTCTCCGTGGCGCTGCACGGCGACTGGCTGGGCCTGGGCGAGCCGGTCAGCCACGAGCGCATGCTCGCGGCGATGACGACGATGTCGGTCAAGGGACTCGGCGTCCCGCCCGGCTGAACAGTAGAGTCCAGGGCAGGTCACGGCGTTAACCGGCGGAGACGGCACACATGGACGTGCGCACGCTCAAGTACTTCGTGCTGGTCGCGGAGGAGGGCAGCATCCACGGTGGCGCGCGCCGGGCGATGGTGGCGCAGCCGGCGGTTTCGGTGGCGTTGAAGAAGCTGGAACGCGACGTCGGCGCCCCGCTGTTCGAGCGATCCCCGCGCGGGGTGGAGCTGACCGGCGCCGGGGCGGCCCTGCTGGGGCATGCCCGGCAGATTCTGCGGGCGATGGAGGACGCGCGGCGTGAGGTGCGGGGGGCGCAGGCCCAGCCGGCGTTCACCGTGGGGCTGGTGTCCGGGCGGGTGTCCGCCGGCGAGCTGACCGGCCTGATCCTGGACGCCTTCCAGAAGAGCCGGCCCGACCTGCGGCTGCGGGTGCGCGAGCTGGACTTCGTCGAGCAGTACGAGGCGGTGCTGGACGGCAGCGTGGACGTGGCCGTGGTCCGCTCGCCCTACCAGGACGAGCGGCTGGTGATGGAGCCGCTGTTCACCGAGCCGACCCTGTTGGTGGCCAGCACCGACCACCCGTTCTCCCGGCTCGCCGAGGTGCCCGTGGACGCCGCGTTGAAGGAGCGGTTCATCGACGTGGTGCGCACGCCGCGCCAGTGGCGGAACTTCTGGAGCCTGGCCGACCTGCGCAACGAGCGGGCCCGCTCGATCCCGTCCCGGGCGGTCGGGCTGATCGACTACTCGGTCGACGTGATGCGCAACTCCGTGGTCAGCCCGATGGCCCAGAGCGCGTGGCGGCTGGGCGGGCTGGGCGCGCCGATGCTGCGGCCGGTGAAGCTGGTCGGCGCGCCGCACAGCGTGATCGGGGTCGGTTACCGGGTCGGCCACGGCAGCGACGGGGTGGACTCGTTCGCCTCGGTGGCCCGGTCGGTCACGCGGCGGTTCATCGGGATGGTCCCGGACGGCGTGCTGGCCACCCGGGCGGGGGACAACGCCCGGTAGACACCGCGGGAGGCGTGGGATAACGAGACGGTATTACCCGTGGGCCTCGGCACGCGGTCAGACTGCGAGGAACCGACTTGGTGGGAGTGACTCATGGCTGAGCAGCCGGATTGCGACGTGGTCGTCATCGGTGCCGGGTTCTCCGGCCTTTACGCGATGCACGAGTTGCGTAACCGGATGGGCCTGCGGGTGATCGGGCTGGAAGCGGCGCCCGACGTCGGCGGCACCTGGTACTGGAACCGCTACCCGGGCGCCCGCTGCGACATCGAGTCGATCCACTACTCGTATTCCTTCGACGAGCAGTTGCAGCAGGACTGGACCTGGAGCGAGCGGTACTCCGCGCAGCCGGAGATCCTGGCCTACCTGAACCACGTCGCCGACCGGTTCGACCTGCGCCGCGACTACCGGTTCGGCGTCAAGGTCGTCTCCATGGAGTGGGACGACGATGCCCGCCACTGGCGGGTGGGTACCGACCGCGGACACGAGATCCTCACCCGGTTCGTGGTTGCCGGCACCGGCAACGTGTCCATCCCGAAGGAGCCGGAGTTCAACGGCCTGGAGTCGTTCAACGGCCCGGTGTACGCCACGCACGCCTGGCCGCACACCGAGCCGGACCTGGCCGGTAAGCGGGTCGGCATCATCGGCACCGGGGCCAGCGGCATCCAGGCCATCCCGAAGCTGGCCGAACGGGCCGGGCACCTCACGGTCTTCCAGCGCACCCCGAACTTCGCCACCCCGCTGCGCAACCGGCCGTCCGACCCGGAGGAGGTGGCGCGGACCAAGGCGAACTACCCGGGGGTGCGGGCGGCGGCGCGCGACTCGTTCCTCGGGGTGCCGTACCGCCGGCCCGAGCACCTCGCGTTGGAGGTCGACCCGGAGCACCGCCGGGCGACCTACGACCGGGGCTGGCAGACCGGCGGGTTCGCCATCCTGATGGAGTCATACCGGGACCTGCTGGTCGACGAGAAGGCCAACGACACGGTCGCCGAGTTCACCCGCGAGCGCATCCGGGAGCGGGTCGCCGACCCGGCCGTGGCCGAGATGCTCTGCCCGGACGACCACCCCCTCGGCACCAAGCGGCTGCCCATGGAGACCGACTACTACGAGACCTACAACCGGGACAACGTCACGCTGGTGAACGTCAAGCCGAACCAGGTGGAGGCCGTCACGCCGACCGGGCTGCGGCTGGCCGACGGCACCGAGTACGACCTGGACGTGCTGGTGCTGGCCACCGGGTTCGACGCGTTCACCGGGGCGCTGACCCGGATGGGCGTGGTCGGCCGCGAGGGGCAGAAGCTGAACGACGTGTGGGCCGCCGGCCCGGTCTCCTACCTGGGGCTGATGACCCACGGGTTCCCGAACCTGTTCACCATCACCGGCCCGGGCGCGGCCGTGGCGCTCTACAACAACCCGCTGGCCATCGAGGACCACGTGGACCTGGCCACCAAGGCGCTCCAGTACGTGCTGGACCACGGCCACCGGACCATGGAGCCGGACGCCCAGGCCCAGGCCCAGTGGCGCGAGGAGCTGAACGAACGGGCGCACGCCACGCTGTTCCCCCGGGCCGCCTCCTGGTACATGGGCGCCAACATCCCGGGCAAGCCCCGGGTGGTGATGATGTACGTCGGCGCGGCCGCCGAGTACCGCGCCACCTGCGCCGAGGTGGTCGAGAACGACTGGCGCGGCTTCCGGTTCGACTGATCCGGCTCACTCTGACGCCGTTCCGGGACGGTGGTGCCGGGCGTCGGCGGTGCCGGTTCAAGGCGGCTCGGACGGCGCGGCTGGGCGGTCTCCCGCCGCTTGCGTGCGGCCCGTTGCGCAGCCGTCGGGCACCCGGCTCCCTCTCGCTACGTACCGTAACGGCCGGCTCGGCCTTCGCGCGGGTCTGAGCTGCCGTCGTCCGCCGAGCGCAAGCTCAGTCCGCTTGGATCATGGAAAGCACCGGACTCAGCGTGCGCTCGGTGAAGCCGCCCACCTCGGAGGCCCGCCGTTCGGCCCTGCCCGACCACGGTCCGTAACCGAGGCACGGAAGCAGACCGCCTCAGCCCCTTAAACCGGCCCGGCCCAACGGAAGATCCACATCAACCTCACGCACCTTGTGGAGCCGGAACAGGGGCCTGGGGTTGATGTAGATCTTGACCGCATGCGTAGGACGCGGCGGCCCCGCCTGCGGCGGCCCCGCCGGGGGCGGCGACACGTTTCCGGTGCGGTGTCAGGCGGCGACGCCGGCGCGGCGGACCGCCTGGCGGAGCATGAGCGGGATCAGGCGGCGGTGCAGGGGGAGCGCCGCCGCCCAGAGGGGGCGGGCCAGTGCCCTGTGCAGCCGGACCTTCGAGGTGATCACCGCGTGCTCGGCGGTGTTGTGCAGGATCAGCTCGGCGTCCAGCAACGGCGAGGAGGTCGCCAGCCGGATGGCGTCCTCGTCCACCTCGGCGATCCGCCAGCCCAGCACGTGCTCCGCCGAGCCCGGCGCACCCAGCCGCAGGCCGAGCCCGGCCCGCCAGCCGAACCGCAGGAACGCCCGCAGCGGCTTCGGCGCGTCCTCGTACACCACCCGCGCCCACCGCTCCGGGGTGTACGGCGGCCGGCGCGCGACGCGCGCGGCGAACTCCTCGGCGTAGTGCCGCATCCCGTCCTTCTTGATCTAGCGCCGAAGGCGCTGGCTGAGCACGCGCCCAGTTAGGCGCATGCGGGGGGATCTAGTGCAGTGACTGGTCCGGCGCGGTCGCCGTGAGCGAGGTGAACCGGACGGTGAGCCCGGCCCGGGTAGGGGCGCACACGTACGGCCCGGCGGTGGCCGCCGCGTCCGGCGCGAGCGGGGCCAGCCGGAACATCCGCCACGGGCCGTCGGCCACGCGCGCCCGGAAGGTCACCGCGTCGCCGGAGCGGCTGGCCCGGATCGTCACCTCGCGGCCGGCCCACTCGGGCACCGGGGCCAGCGACCAGTCCGAGTGATCCCGGGTGACCACCGCGCCCAGCTGTGGCGCCCCGTCGGAGTGCTCCACGCCGGCCTTGACCCAGTTCCGCTCGTCCACCCGCACCAACAGGCCGGCCTGGTCGAACTGCTCGGTGTAGTCCAGCGCGAAGGCCACCTCCAGCGCCGATCCCGGTGGGAACCCGGCGAGCAGTGCGTGCCCGTCGTCGTGCACGAACCCGTAGCCGGTGGTCCGCCAGAAGTCACTGCCCTCGGCGGCGGTGACCAGCAGGTCGTCGCCGTCCGGGCGCACGCCCGGCGGCGGGTTCAACCAGCGGCCCTCGCTCCACGGGATCACCCGTCGGATGCTAGTTGGAGTCCGCCGGGTGGTAGGTGCCCAGGTCGTCGGCCTGGGGCGGGATGTTGCAGCGGCCGCCGGCGAAGATCGGGCCTTCGGTCACCGGCTGGTCGGCCGGTGGGTCCACCTGCGCGGGCACGTTGCCGGTGAACTCGTTCTCGCAGGCGTCGGTGGCGGCTTTGGTGCCGTCCTGGCCGCCGATCCACATGTCCAGGTGGGTGTCCGCGCCGGCCGGTGGTTTCGCCGCGCCGGAGTCTTCCACGATCACGTAGCGGCGCACCGTCGGCAGGTAGAACTTGGTCCCGGGCGGCCAGTCCATCGCGCCCTCGTGCCCGGGCACCGCGACGGTGATCGGGTCGGCGAAGGTGCCGGTGCCCGCCGCCCGCTGGTGCAGCACCGGCTCGCCGACGGTGGACGAACCCGGCGGCGTGTTGTCCTGCCAGGAGTAGCCGGTCAGCCAGATCGACAGCTGCCGGGTGCCCGGCGCGGGGGCCTGCTGGCGGGGCTCGGGCGCGCCGGCGCACCCGCTGACCAGCACGGCCACCGCGCCCAGCGCCGCGAACGCGCCGGCCGTGAGGCGTTTCGAAGGGGTCATTCGCCCCAGTGTGAGCGGGGGAAATGTGTGTTTGCTGTGCCGGTGCGCAGCGGTCTCAGCGTTCCCGGTCCAGCCAGATCCGCGCGGCGGCCACCCGGTTGGGGGCGCCCAGTTTGCGCAGGATGTTCTTCACGTGCGACTTCACCGTGCCCTCGGAAACCACCAGTTTGCGGGCGATCCGCTGGTTGGTCTCCCCGGCGGCGAGCAGGCGCAGGACGTCCACCTCGCGGCGGGTCAGCGTCTCGCCGTGCGGCCCGGTCAGCAGCGTCTCGCCGTACCTGGGTTCGCCGAGCCTCGATGGTTCGCCGAGTTTCGTGGCGTCGCCGAGTTTCGTGGGACCGCCCGCCGGCAACGAGGACCCGAACCCCGGCGCGGTCGCCAGGTTGCCGAGCTGGCCGAGGCCGGCGGCGATGGCGTTCAGCCGGTCCAGGGCGGCCAGCCGCCCGGTCACCTGGCTGAGCCCGGTGGCGTAGGCGGTGAGCATCCGGCGGTCGAACTCGTCCGGGTCCCGCCGCTGGTAATAGAGGTCGGCGTGCAGGAAGCCGACCACGCGGTCGCCGATGACCAGGGGCGCCGCCGTGTAGGACCGGGAGCGGGAGGACTCCGCGATCGCCCGGTGCAGGTCGGCGGCGCGGTGCTGCACGTCCCGCACCACGATGCCGACCCGGCGGCGCACCATCTCGGTCTCGGGGAGGCGCCCGTCCAGCAGCGGCGGGTTCGCCCCGCCGGCGGCCAGGATCTCCCGTGCCCAGTCCGCGTCCCGGTCCACGTAAACCTGCTCGGCCACCCAGGCGGAGTCCTCCAGCCGGGACACGATGCCCCGGTCGAAGCCCAGCTCGTTGATCGCCCGCGCGGCCGCGCCGAGCAACTCCTCGCCGGTGCGGCACCCGGCCACCAGGTCCAGCGCGTCGCCCACCCGGTCCAGGGCGGTGTCCCGGTGGCGCAGCGCCTCACGCTCCAGGGCCTGGTCCAGGTCGCGCACCTGGCTCAGCAGCACCAGATGGTCGGGTTCCACCCGGTGTGACGCGGAGGTGAGCAGCTCCCGCCAGGCCAGGTCCAGCGCGACGCGGGCGTCCCCGACCGTCACCAGGTCGTCGGGCGCCGGCAGGTCGGGCAGGTCCAACCCGGCGAGCAGCGCGACGACCCGATCGCGGTGTTCGGTGGTGAGCGGCGCCATCGTCAACTCCGGGCACTACGCCGTTGTAGGTCGAGCCGTTGTAGGTCGAAACCGTCACAGTACTTCGGCCTGGTCGGCGTGTCGCCTTCAGCGTTTGTCACTTCACCAAATGTCGTTAGGCTGACGGAGGTGCAGCGAAGCAGCGAACGGATCCTCGTGACCCACACCGGCAGCCTCCCCCGCACCCCGGAGATGCGCGCGGTGTTCGCCGGTGAACGCCAGGTAGACGCGGCCGAGCGGGCCGAGCTGGTGCGGTCCGGCGTCGCGGACGTGGTGCGCCGGCAGCTGGACGCCGGCGTCGACGTGGTCAACGACGGCGAAACCGGCAAGGAGAGCTACTCCACCTACGTGCGGGAGCGGCTGACCGGCTTCGACGGCGAGCCCGAGTCGGTGCTCTCCCTGGCCGACCTCAACGCGTACCCGGGCGCGCGGGACAAGTTCATGCAGGTCACCGGCAACGACGTGGCCGAGGTGCTCGGCCCGCCGGCGTGCTCCGGACCCATCGCGGTGGCCGACCCGGATGCGGTGGACGCGGACATCCGGAACCTGCGCGCGGCCGCCGAGGGCACCGGGGCGACCGAGCTGTTCCTCTCCGCCGCGTCCCCCGGCGTGATCGCCTCCTTCTTCGCCAACCACCACTACCCGAACCGCGAGGCCTACCTGTTGGCGCTGGCCGAGGCGATGCGCCACGAGTACGAGGCGATCGCGGCCTCCGGGATCATCCTGCAGCTGGACTGCCCGGACCTGGCCATGTGCCGGCACGTGCTGTTCGACCAGCTCAGCCTGGAGGAGTTCCGGAGCCAGGCCCGGCTGGCGGTCGAGATGATCAACCACGCCACGGCGAACATCGACCCCGACCGGATGCGCATCCACCTGTGCTGGGGCAACTACGAGGGGCCGCACCACCTGGACGTGGCGCTGGCGGACATCATCGACGTGGTGCTGCGCGCCCGGCCCAACGGCATAGTGCTGGAGGGCGCCAACCCCCGGCACGAGCACGAGTGGCAGGTGTTCACCGACGTCGAGGTGCCCGAGGGCAAGGTGTTGATGCCCGGCGTGGTCGACTCGACCAGCAACTACATCGAGCACCCCGAGCTGATCGCGCAGCGCCTCACCCGGTACGCGGACGCGGTCGGGGCGGAGAATGTACTGGCCGCCACCGACTGTGGGTTCGCCACCGGCGCGCGCATGTCCGCCGTCGACCCGGACATCGCCTGGGCGAAGCTGCGCGCGATGGCCGAGGGGGCGCGGATAGCCAGCCAGCGGCTCTACAGCCGGGTCTGAGCTGGGAATTAGCGAGGCTGCCGGCCGAACGATGGGCGCGTAAGGACGGACGCACCACCACTGTTTTTCAAGAGCCGCTCTGGCCGGCAGCCTTACTTATCACAACGAACAGTAACGAAGACGGTTACGGGCTGTTGACAACTCAATCCGGCAGGGAGTCCCAGAACCGCCTCAACGCGGCCGCGCCGCGCTTCGGGTCCTGCACCATCCACCAGTGACCGAGCCCGTCCAGCACCTCGATCCGTGCGCCGGCCCGTTCGGCCGCCCGGCGGATCATCTCCTCGGTGCCGACGAAGTGGTCCTCGGTGGCCCGGATCTCCAGCCCGGGCCGAGCCCGGGCCGCCTCCAGGTTCCGGCCGGCCTCGCTCAGCGCCGGCTGCGCGGCGTCCCGGTAGAGCAGCAGGATGGCGCGGCCCATCTCGGCGCCCTGCCCGTCGGCCAGCTCGCTGGCCACCTCGGCGTTGATGCCCAGGTCGACCATGCGCGCGGTGCGGTCGGCCGGCGTCCCGCCCATCATGGTGTCCACCAGCTCCTCGCCGGCCCCCGGCTGTTGCCAGATCTGTGCGAGGTCGTGCCACACGTAGTCCGGGTCGAACACGCCGACGATGTCCGACGCCCAGCTGCGCAGCAGGTCGGGCCGGTGCATCGCCACGTTCACCACGTGGCCTCCGCCCCAGTCGTGGCCGACCAGGTCCACCGGCGCCTCGAACTTCTCCAGCTCGGCGATCAGCCAGTCGCGGTACTCCAGCATGGTCGCGCCGAAACCCTGAGGCAACGGCGCGCCGAAGCCGGGCGGGGAGAGGCAGACCACGTCGTCGGTGCCCAGCGCGTCCACCAGGGGACCCCATACCGCTTCGGTCTCGGGATTTCCGTGCACGAATACCACCGTCATGAAGGCATGATTGCACCATCACGGGCATACCGCGCGGTCGATTTCGGGAGAATTCCGGAAGAGGGCTGCCAGCCGCGACGAAAAGAGGGAGGCAGCCCTCTTCCGTCCGGGGAGTCCGCTATGGCCTGACGAAAAGGCGGCCGACGAAAGAGGGTCCTCGGACGTCGTTGACCTGCATGGTGTGGATCCGGTACAGCAATCGTTCCAGGTAGGTAAACATCCGGTGCCCTCCTCTCGGCAATCTCGGGCAGCCGTTGTACCGATCCTGGTATAGGGCCACTAATGTGTCAACGTCCGGAACGCTAAGCCTTGGTCAAGGACTCTTGTGCAGGAAACGTGGGATATAGCGCTGAACGTGGTGCTGGCGGTGGTCGGGCTGCTCGGCGGGGTCGCCGTCTCGCACTTCTACTACCGGCGCGGGGGCGCCGCGCGGCACCGGCTGGAGATCGGCATGGTGGAGCTGGCCCGGATCGACCCGGCCGCCGTGGGCGTCCGGGCGGAGATCAAGATCGGCGCCCAGGTGGTGACCAACCTGGTGGTGCTGGAGATCTCGGTGCGCAACGCCGGCCAGCTGGACCTGGACCTGCACGACGGCGCCAATGACGAGGCGCTGCGCGACCGCCGCCCGCGCATCGAGCTGCCGGCGGGACTGCGCGCGCTGGCCGGCCCGTGGAACCCGGACGGCGCACCCCACGGCGCGGACGTCCGGGTGGCTCGCCAGCTGCTGGACGGCCGGCAGCTGTTCCACCTGCACGTGCGCACCCTCTCCGCGCGTACCGAAGTGGTCACCAGGGTGGTGTGCGCCTACCCGGAGTCCGAGGTCGGCCCGCCGCTGGAGGCCGACCAGCTGGCGTTCTACCCGGGATTCACCGCGCAGCTGGACGTGAGCCCCTCCGGGCTGCTCGCCCAGGCGCGCAAGCCCCGTGAGTGACCCCCGGACGGGTGCCTCGGCGTAGGCGCTGAGCAGGGGTTTGAGTAAGATGCGCGGCAGACGCGCCAGGCCTTCAACATCACCTGCGACCGGGATGATCGCGTAACTCGTCCCGACCGTAATCGTTAACGCAGATAACAAACGTCACACGGGCGGAGCAGCGCTGTGGTTCGTTCAATCGGGATGGTGGCGGCCGTTGCCGCGGCCGCTCTGGCGATCATCGTCGGGGTAATCGCGTTCAACGCCCACCGGGCGCAGGACCAGGCGCGGCCGCCGGGTGGCGGCGGCCAGGCCGGCGTCCCCGGCCACAGCCTGGCGAGCTTCGAGATGAACCAGTACCTGCCCGAGGCGCTCCGCCCGGCGGCGCCGCCCGCGCCGGTGGAGGCCGCCGGCCCGGCCCCGGTCGTCTCCCGCGCCACCCCGTCCGGCGGCGCGGTGGCCGCACCGCCGCCCCCGGCCCGCGGCTGCAGTGGCAGCGGCATCGTCGGCGGGTTGCTCAACGCACTCGGCCTCGGCGTGGGCTGCTGAGCCCGTCCGCCGCCGGCGGCGGCGCGGCTGTCTCAGCCGGTCCGCCGTTCGGCATATTGCCGCCGCTCGGCCGGGTGATTGCCAATTAAGCTCGAACCGTGGCAGCGGTGGCCGGCACCCCCGACCCGATCCGCCCGATGCTCGCGTCCGACGGCGCGATGCCGAGCGGTTCGCGGTGGGCTTTCGAGTTCGTCTGGGACGGGCTGCGCACGCTGGCCTACCTGGAGCCGGGCCGGGTGTGGCTGTACAGCGCCACCGGCCGGCCGATCACCGCCAGCTACCCGGAGTTGGGTGCGCTGGCCGGACTGGCCGACCGGCACGGCCCGCTGGTGCTGGACGGCAAGATCATCGCGCTGGACCAGCTGCGCCGGCCGAGCGCCCGGTTGCTGCGCAAACGGATGAGCAACGCGTCGCCGTCGCCCGCCCTGCTGCGCCGCGTACCGGTGCGGTTCTACCTGCTCGACCTGCTGCGCGCGGAGGGCGACGACCTGACCGACACGCCCTACCAGCGGCGCCGTGAGCTGCTCGGTGAGCTGGACCTGAGCGGCGTCCCCGCGCAGCTGCCGCCGTACTTCGTGGACACCGACGGGCAGACGGTCCTGCACGAGGCCACCCGGCACGGCCTGGCCGGCGTGGTGGCCAAGCGGCTGGACTCGCGCTACCAGCCCGGCCGGCGTTCCCGGGCCTGGGTGCAGACCTTGCCCCGGCACACCCAGCAGGTGGTCGTCGGCGGCTGGCAGCCAGGGGAGAACGGTGAGCTGGCCGCGCTGCTGGTCGGCGTGCCGGATCGCCACGGCCTGCGCTTCCTGGCCCGCGTCAGCTCGGGCTTCACCCCGGTCGAGCGCCGGGAGCTGACCCGCCAGCTGGCCGAGCTGGCCCAGCCGGACTGCCCGTTCGGCACACCGCCCGAGCCGGCCGGCCAGCGGGACACGCACTGGGTGTCCCCCCGGCTGGTCGGGGAGATCTCCTACCGGCGGCCGGACCCGGGCAGCCGGCCCAGACAGGCCAGCTGGCAGCGGCTGCGCCCGACCGTGCACCCGGCCGGCGTCGGCGCGGCGCCGTGGCTGACCGTCTCGGACGAGGTCGTGGTGGCCGACCCGGCGGCCGGGGCGGACGATCTCGCGCTGTTGAACGAGGCGGTCCGGCTGGCCCAGGCGGAGCTGCGCGCGGAACGGGCGCGGATCTCCCAGCACTTCCTCTACAACGTGCTCACCACCATCGCCTCCTACATGCGCACCGACCCGCCGCGCGCCCGTGAGCTGCTGCTGGACTTCGCCGAGTACACCCGTTACTCGTTCCGCGGCGAGCAGATCAGCACGCTCGGCGCCGAGCTGGCCAACGTGGACCGCTACCTGGCGCTGGAGTGCGCGCGCTTCGGCGAGCGGCTGACGGTGAAGCGGGACGTGGCCGAGGGGCTGGAGGACGTGCAGCTGCCGTTCCTCGCGGTGCAGCAGTTGGTGGAGGCGGCCGTCCGGCACGGCATCGAGGGTATGCCGCGCGGCGGCACGGTGACGGTGACCGCCGCGACGCTCGGCACCGAGTGCGTGGTCACGCTGAGCGAGGACGCCACGGTCGTTTCGGACGCCCGGGAGCCGTCCTGGCTGACCGAGGCGCTGTCCGACGTGCGGGACCGGTTGCGCGCCGCACCCGGTCCGGCGGCGGCCGCGCTGGACGTGAGCCTGCCGGCCGACGGAGGGACCATGGTCACCCTGCGCCTGCCCCGCCCGCAGGGCAGACTGGAAGCGTGATCTACGAGATCAGGGAGTACACCACGGTCCCCGGCCGGATGCCCGCACTGGTCAAACGATTCAACGAGCACACCCTCGGACTTTTCCAGAAGCACGGCATTGACCTCGACTTCATCTCGCTCACCGGATTCGGCGACAACACCGGAAACGAGCTGGTCTACGTGGTCCGCTTCGAGGACTACGGTGACCTCGAGCGCAAATGGGCCGCGTTCCAGGGCGACCCGGACTGGCAGGCCGCCAAGGCGGCCAGCGAGGCCGACGGCCCGATCGTGGCGAACATCAGCCGCCGGATTCTCAGCCCTTCGGCGTTCGAGGCGGCCCAGTGAGCCGGCTGGAAGCGAACGGCCGGTGGGTGGATGTCGACGGCATGGACAACGTCCGCGACCTCGGCGGGCTGCCCCTGCGCACCGGCGGCGTGACCCGGTCCGGGCAGATCCTGCGCGGTGCCCGGTTGGCCGAGCTGACCGAGTCCGGCACCGAGCTGCTGGCCGAGAAGTACGGCATCCGCCTGGTGATCGACCTGCGCTCGCCCCGTGAGGTGGACCGGGACGGCCCCACGCCGCTGGAGCGGGCCGGCGTGCGCACCGAGCACCTCTCCGTGCTCCCCGAGGGGCAGCGCCCGGTACCCCGCGAGGACGAGGACCCCAAGCTGTTCGCCTACCGGGGCTACCTGAACCACCGGCCGGAGAACGTGCTCGCCGCGCTGCGCCTGCTCGCCGACCCGGAGAACGGCCCCACGGTGGTGCACTGCGCCGCCGGCAAGGACCGGACCGGGGTGATCTGCGCGCTGGTCCAGGAGGTCGCCGGCGTGGAGCGGGACGCCGTGGTGGACGACTACGCGCTGTCCAACGAGCGCCTGCCACAGATCCTGCGCCGGCTGGCCGTGGTGGAACCGGGCATCGACGTGGACAACCCCGAGCTCTACCTGTGCCCGCCGTCCGTGATGGCCGCCCTGATGGCGGAACTGGACGCCCACGGCTCACCCGCCACCTGGCTCAAGTCTCGAGGCCTCACCGACCAGGAACTGACCACCCTCCGCACCCGCCTCACCTAACCGGCGAGTCGGGGATCTGGGTACGGCGAGTCGGGGATCCGGGTACGGCGAGTCGGGGATCTGAGTACGGCGAGTCGGGGATCTGGGTACGGCGTCGGCCGGCCCGGGGCCATCATCGCCGGAGGCCGGTAGCCGGTTCGCACGTCGACCAACCGACGCCATACCCCATCTCCACGCCCGGCCCCGTACCCCAATCCCCGACTCGCCGTACCCCGATCCCCGACTCGCGGGGTGTTCGGGCGTGATACGGGGTGGGGTGATTTGGGCGGCAGGTTACCGGTGAGTATGCGAAGCTGGTCACATGGACCTGAGCTACAGCGCCGAAGAGGAGAAGTTCCGCGAGGAGCTGCGCGGTTGGCTGGGCGCGCACATCCCGGAGGAGTGGACCAGGCCCGGGTTCTGGGGGGCGCTGCCGTCCGAGGAGAGCTTCCAGATGCGCCGCGACTGGGAGCGGGAGAAGGCGCTGGCCGGGTTCGCCGGCATCCAGTGGCCCACCGAGTACGGCGGGCGCGGCGGCACACCGGGGATGAAGGCCATCTACGACGAGGAGATGGTCAAGGCGCACGCGCCGACCACGGTGAACCCGCTCGGCCTCACCTTCCTAGCGCCCACCGTGATGGCCATCGGCACCGACGCGCAGAAGAAGGAGATCATCGGGCCGATGCTGCGCAACGAGGTGATCTGGTGCCAGGGCTTCTCCGAGCCCGGCGCCGGCTCCGACCTCGCCGCGCTGTCCACGAAGGGCGTGAGGGACGGCGACGACTTCGTGGTCAACGGCCAGAAGGTGTGGACCACCAACGCCGTGCACGGCGACAAGATCTTCACAATGGTGCGCACCGAGCCCGGTTCGGAGAAGCACCGGGGCATCTCCATGCTGCTCATCGACATGGACCAGCCCGGCGTGCAGGCCCGCCCGCTCAAGCAGATGAGTGGGGCCAGTGAGTTCGGTGAGGTGTTCTTCACCGACGCGCGGGTCCCGGCCGCCGCCTGCCTGGGCGACATCGGCGACGGCTGGCGCACCGCGATGCTGCTGCTCTCCTTCGAGCGGGGTGCCTCCGGCATCGCGCAGTACACCGAGTTCCGCCGGCAGTACGACGACATCGCCGCCGTGGCCCGGGCACTCGGGCGCGATAGCGACCCCGTCATCCGCAACAAGCTGGCCAAGGTGCTCACCGACCTGGAGTGCCTGCGCTACCACGCCATGCACGTGCTCACCCAGGTTGAACAGGGCCGGGACCTCGGTTTCGAGGCGTCCATGACCAAGCTGATCTGGTCGGAGACCTTCCAGGACCTGTGGGAGGTGTTCGACGACGTGCTCGGCCCGGACGCGACGCTGCGCGAGCCGGTCGCCGGGCTGGACCTGGCCGCCCTGCACGGGCAGGCGATGTGGTCCCGGTCGGTGACCATCTGGGGTGGTTCGTCGCAGGTGCAGCGCAACATCGTCGCCGAGCGGGTGCTCGGCCTGCCTCGTTAGTGTCGTGGAAACGATGTCTTCTTGCCCGTCTTCGGCGCCCAGCCGGCGCCTCGCCGCGTTGTCGTCGTCGCACTTAGCTCCGCTACGCACTCCTCCGAGTTAGACACCAGCCTTGCGATGCATCCGCCTGGATCACCGAATCCGGGCAAGGAACATCGTTTCCACGACACTAGAAGGAGCGGCATGTTCTTCGCACTCACCGATGACCAGCGAGACTTCGACAATGTCGTGCGCGACTACCTGACCAGCGAGTTCGACCTGGAAGCGGTGCGCCGCGTGGTCGAGGACCCGGGAGGGGACGGCCACCCGGAGCCGCTGTGGCGGGCCATGGGCGAGCAGGGTTGGCTAGCCGTGATGGTCCCCGAGGAGCACGAGGGGCTCGGGCTGGGCCTGGTGGACGCGCAGGTCATCGCGCGCGCGTTGGGCGCGGGCACCGCGCCGGGGCCGTGGCGGGGCACCGTGCTGGCCGCCGAGGCGATCCGGCTGGCCGGTTCGAACTCCCAGCGGGAGCAGTGGTTGCCCAAGCTAGCGACCGGCGCGGTGGCCGGCGCGCTGGCGCTGCGCGGCACGTCCGAGTCGGGTTGGCCGGCGGTGGAGTACGCCGGGGTGGCCGGGCTGATCGTGGTCGCGGACGGCCCCGGCCTGCGCCTGCTCCGCGCCGACGAGGTCACCGTGGCCAGCCAGGAGACCTTCGACGGCACGACAAGGCTCGGCTCGGTCAGCCTGGCCGACAGCGCCGGGGAGCCCCTGCCGGGCGCTACCGCCGAGGTGTTGGAGGCGCTGCACGCGCGGTCCGCAGTGCTGATCGCCGCCGACCTGGTGGGCAACGCCCGCGAGGCGCTGCGCCGCACGGTGGACTACGACCGGGACCGCCGGCAGTTCGGCGTGCCGGTCGGCTCCTTCCAGGCGCTCAAGCACGACCTGGCCGACCTGCACATCGCTGTGACCATGGCCGAGCACGCGGTGCTCTACGCCGCGCACGCGCTGGACACCGACCACACCGACCCCGCCACCGGCACGGCCACCGCGCTGGCCGTTTCGGTGGCCAAGGCCAAGGCCAGCGAGACCGCCGCACGGGTGACCGGCGCGATGATCCAGTACCACGGGGGCATCGGGTACACCTGGGAGCATGAGGCGCACTTCTTCTACAAGCGGGCCAAGCGCCTGGCCGGGGTCGGCGGCACCGTGGACGAGCAGCGAGAACGCATCGCCGAGCTGACCCTGGGCTGAGCCGTGGCACGACCTTCACCCAGGGATTGGCTTGCCGCCTAACGACCTCGTCACAAGGTGAGTGAGCGGGCTATGGCGAATCGCGGAAATGTCTGTGTAGCGCGCTACCGTTGCTCCTATGGGGAGCGGAACCGCAGTGGTCGATGATGTGCGACTGTCCCTCGGCCTGTACGACGTTGGCGAAGCTGCGCGCCTGGTAGACCTACCTGAGCAAACGTTCCATCGGTGGGCGAAGGGCTACTCGGGTGGGGCGCCGCTGCTGCACATGCTCGACCGGGACGCTCGTCGCGAATCGTCCGTCCCTTTTATTGCCCTGGCCGAGGCATGGGTGCTGAACGGACTCCGCAAAGCAGGCGTGAAGCCACACAAGATCCGCCCGGGTCTGGACGAGCTGAAACGCCAATTTGGCGACGAGTACGTCCTGATGGCTCCTGAACTGGCTACCGATGGGGTAGACCTTCTGTGGGACTTCTCCAAGACCACGAGCGGCGCGGGCCTGATCGAGGCGCGCACCGGCCAGCAGGTGATGCGTGCGATAGTCGCGGACTACCTCAAGTACCTCAACTTTGGTTCTGACCGTCTTCCGGTGAGCCTCAAACTCAAAGTCGCCATGCCGTCCGAAGTCGAGGTCAACCCGAATCATCAGTTCGGTCGGCCGTACTTCGTTGGCAGTGGCACCCGTCTGGCGGACGTAGCGAACATGATCAAGGCGGGTGAGGACGTTGAGACGGCCGCCGAGGAGCACGGGATCACCGTCGACGACGCCCGCGCCGCCGCCCGCATCCTCCTGGGCCACGCCGCCTGAGTTCTACCTCGACGAGAACATCACTACACGGGCAGTCCGGCGCCTACTCTTGGGCCTCGGATACACGGTGCATACTCCGGCTGGGTTGTTCGGAACACGCGAAGCCGCGCTCAGCCAGGATGACGAGGTCTGGCTGGCGCGGGTCGCTGGAACTGGCTGGGCAGTGATTAATCGAGACGTCAGCATCTCGCGTAAGCCCGACGAACTCGCTGCCTACCAGCGCGCGGGGGTCCACATGTTCTATCTGCCCGGTGAGGCGAAGGTCGCCGAACTCGTGCACCTGATGGAAGCCAACCTTGCCGCGATCGGCACCGAAACCATGGGCAGGCAGCCGCGGCTGTGGTACGTGAAGCCAAGCGGGCTTGAAGAAATCCGATTCTCGACACGCAGCAGGTGAGTGGCGGCCTCATCGACCAGCCCGCCAGGAACTGCTTGCGCCGCGAGGACCCGGTGAACGTTAGCGGCCACCGCATTAGGCTCGTTCTGTGCGATTGAACCCGTTGACGGTCCAGGTGGCCGACTCGCCGATCGGCATGGCGCAATCTCTGGTCGAGCACCGGGCGAAGAAGCGCGACCTGCTGGACCTGGCCCAGGCGGCACCGCGGTACCCGGCCGCGCCCCAGGTGCTCGAGCACGTCGTGGCCACCGCCCGCGACCCGCGCGGCGGGGAGTACGTGGTGAACGTGGCCGGGCTGCCGCACCTGCGCGAGGCGTTCGCCGCCGATCTCGCCGAGGCGTACCGGGGGCCGGTGCGGGCCGAGCACGTGTTCGTCACGGCCGGCTGCAACCAGGCTTTCTGCCTGGTCGCGGGCGCGCTGGCCAGGCCGGGCGATGAGTTCATCCTGGTGCTGCCGTACTACTTCAACCACGACATGTGGCTGCGCATGAACGACATCCGGCCGGTCTACCTCGACCCGGGCGACGAGCGGCTGCCCACCCCCGAGGCGGCGGAGGCGCTGATCACCGCGCGGACCCGGGCGATCGTGGTGGTGACGCCCGGCAACCCGAGCGGCGTGGTCGTGCCGCCGGACCGGATCGCCGCGTTGGCCGAGCTGGCGGCGCGGCGGGGCATCGCGCTGATCCTGGACGAGACGTACCGGTCCTTCCGGGACACCGACGAACCGGCGCACGCGCTGTTCGCCGACCCGGGCTGGGCGGAGACCATGATCAGCCTGCACAGCTTCTCCAAGGAGTTCGCCATTCCGGGCTACCGGGTCGGCGCCGTGGTCGGATCCCCCGAGCTGAGCCGGCAGTTGGCCAAGCTGCTGGACTGCGTGGCGATCTGTGCGCCCCGGATCGGCCAGGAGGCGGCCTGGGCCGGCCTCACCCGGGCCCGGGAGTGGCGGAGGGAGCGGGCCAGGGAGATCGCCGACCGGCGGCACTGGTTCGGCAAGCTGATGGCCGAGCGGCCCGGCGGCTTCGAACTGCTGTCCGTCGGCGGGCTGTTCGGCTGGCTGCGTCACCCGTTCGGCGGGTGGGCCACCGAGGAGGTGGTGCGCGAGCTGGTCGTCGAGTACGACACGCTGGTCATCCCGGGCAACGCGTTCCTGCCGGACGACCGGGGCACGCTGCGGATCAGCCTCAGCAACGCCGACCGGGCCGAGCTGACCGACTTCACCGAGCGCCTGGCGGCAGCCGGGGCGTACTAGACGTCGACCCGCGCGTCAGACGTCCACCCAGCCGCCGGAACGCCAGTACTCGCCGTCCTCGCGGTCCAGCAGGCTCTCGTCGACCAGGTAGCGGCGCAGCGTCACGTAGTCCACCGGGCCGTTCTGCGTCCACGCGCGCAGCAGCACGTTCACCTCGCGCTCCCGGTACCGCACGCCGGGCTGGAAGATCGTGGCCAGGTGCTCCAACACGATCCGCCGCCTCGCCCGGTGCGCCGGCAGCCCGACCAGCCGGCC
This sequence comes from Actinospineispora eucalypti, assembly GCA_014208095.1. GTDB lineage: Bacteria > Actinomycetota > Actinomycetes > Mycobacteriales > Pseudonocardiaceae > Pseudonocardia > Pseudonocardia eucalypti. The sequence goes on from JACHMT010000001.1 coordinate 980,804, forward strand.
GCCGCTGACGAACGTGCGCACCAGCCGTTCCACGTCGGGATCGGCGTAGCCGTGCGACTCCTCGACCCTGGTCGACGGGCTCTGCTCCTGCCGGGCCTCCCGGGCGGCCTCGGAGAACACCTCGAGCCGCGGCATCAGTCCGCTCGGCGACTCCTCGACCAGGCCGCCGCCGTGCAGCCGGTTCAGCGCGGTGGCCACGGACCGGGGCGCCAGCCCGGTCGCCTCGACCACTTCGGTCCGGCTGCGGGCGCCGAGGACGAGGGCGGCGAGCACCCGCAACCGCTCGGGTTCGGCGAGCAGGCCGAGCAGCTCAGCGGCGTTCACGTCGGCCGAGGGTACTCAACGATCTTGAGACCGGTGAGCCCCGTGGGCATTACGGGCGGATGTTTCGCGAGGATACGGCCGGTTTCCGGTGTGATCACGCTACAGTCCACCGATGATCTCCTGGCGTGGGCGGGCGGCGGTGGCTGTGGCGGTGGCCGTGGCTCTGGTGCTGGCCGGTTGCGCGGGCGGAGCCCAGCCCGGGGTGGCCGCGCCGCACGGCACGCAGGACATCAACCCGCGCGACCCGGCGACCCTGCGCGACGGCGGCACGCTGCGGCTGCCGCTGGACAACCTTCCGGTCAACTACAACTACAACCAGACCGACGGGCACGAGGACCAGACCCACGACGTTCTCTGGGCGCTGATGCCGCGTGCGTTCGACGAGTCCCCGGACGGCGGGGTCACGCTGAACACCGACCTGCTCGAGGCCGCGGACCTGATCTCCAGCAACCCGCAGGTGGTGCGCTACCGGATCAACCCGAAGGCGGTGTGGTCCACGGGCCGGCCGATCACCTGGGAGGACTTCGCCGCGCAGGTGCGCGCGAACGACGGCTCGGACCCGACCTACCAGTTCAGCGACAAGACCGGGTACGTGGACATCTGGCGGGTGGGGCCGGGCGCCACGAGCAAGGAGGTCGTGGTGACCTTCCGCAAGCCGTTCGCCGAGTGGCGCGGACGGCTGTTCAACGGGCTCTACCCGGAGGAGTTCAACGCCGACCCCGCGCTGTTCAACGCCGGCTGGACGCAGCGGCCGGAGGTCACCGCCGGGCCGTTCCGGGTGGAGTCGATCGACCAGACCGCGAAGACCATCACGTTGGTGCGCAACGAGGGCTGGTGGGGCGCCCGCCCCCGGTTGGAGAAGATCGTCTGGACGGTCACCGAGCGCACCGCGCTGGCCGACCGGCTGGCCAACAACGAGATCGACGCCTACGAGATCGGGTCCAGCACCGACCTGTTCGAACGCGCCCGCGCGATCCCGGGGGTGGCGGTCCGGCGGGCGATTCCCAAGCAGTACTACCACGTCACCTTCAACGGGGCGCCCGGCGCGATACTGGCCGACCGGGCGCTGCGCCAGGCCATCGCGCGGGGCATCGACCGGGCGGCGATCGCCCAGCGGCTGGTCGGGCGGATCGTCGGCCCGCCGACGCTGATGGGCAACCACATCTACCCGATCGGCTCCACCGGTTACCGGGACAACTCCGGCGGGTTCGGCTTCGACCCGGCCGCCGCGCAGCGGGAACTGGACGCGCTCGGCTGGTTGCGTCCCTCGCCCGGCGCGGTTCGGGTGAAGGACGGCCGGCCGCTGCGGCTGCGGTTCGTGGTGCCCAGCGCGAACCCGATCTCCGAGCAGGTCGGCAAGATCGTGCTGGACCAGTTGGCGCGGCTCGGGGTGGAGGTGGTGATCGACGCGGTGCCCACCGCACGGTTCTTCGTCGACTTCGTGAACGTGGGCAACTTCGACCTCACCGCGTTCCAGTGGGTCAACACCGGCTCCCCGTTCAGCGACGCGGCCGGGCTCTACCAGGAGCCGCGCGATAGCGACATCGGTGGCAACTTCGGGCGCATCCACGACCCGGCGATCAGCGCGAAGTTCGCCGCCGGCGTCGGAGAGCTGGACGACGCCAAGCGCACCGAACTGGGCAACGAGATCGACAAGCTGATCTGGGACGAGGTGCACCACATCCCGCTGTTCCCGCAGACCGGCGCCTGGGCGGTCCGCGACACGCTGGCCAACTTCGGCGCCCGAGGCCTGGCCGACCCCGACTACGCCCGCACCGGCTTCACCCCCTGACCCGCTGGCGCTGGGCGAACCGGCGCTGCTTGGCCCGCGAGCCGCAGACGCGCATGGAACACCACGCGCCGGACCGGTTCTTCGACGTGTCGTAGAAGACCTCCCGGCAGAACGGGTCGCGGCAGGCCTTGAGGCGCGACCAGTCCGCGCCGCTCGCGGCGGCAGCCAGCACCTCGCCGAGTAGCCCGCGAACAGTGTTCGCGTCGCCGGCGGGCCGCAGGGCCGGCGCACCGTCCGGGAAGTCCACCCGCAGCGGGATGTCCGCGGTGACCGCCGCCAGGCGGCGCAGCGCGTCCGCGTCCTCGTCGACCGCGCCGCCGTTGTGGCCGGCCAACACCGCGCGCAGGCCGTCCCGCACGGCGATCACGTCCGCCCACTCCGCCTCGGTCGGCACGTCGGCGCCCACGAGCCGGCCGTGCGCGCGACACCAGGCGAGCAGTGCGGCCGGGGAGGACAGCGCGTCGGCGTTCTTGGCCGGGTTCGCGCTGATCCGCCGGGTGTTCACGAAGTCCTGCACCAGGTCGAACGGTGCCGGGGCGGGCTGACCGGTCATCCCCTCATCTTACCGTCTAAGAGGCTTGACTGGTTAGTTGCAAACCAGCTATACAGGTTTGATGGTTAGAAACCGATGGATTGCGGCCGTGGCGGTGGTGGTCACCGGACTGAGCCTGCGTTCGGCGGTGAGCAGCCTGGGCGCGGTGCTCGGCCAGGTGCGCGCCGCGTTGGAGATGAGCGCGAGCACGGCGGGCCTGCTCACCGCGCTGCCGGTGGTGTGCTTCGCCCTGTGCGCGGCGGTCACGCCGGCGTTGTCCCGGCGGTTCGGGAGCTACGGGTTGCTGCTCGGAGCGATCGCGGCGATCGCGCTGGGCCTGGCCGGGCGGGCGGTGGCGCCGTCGGTGCCGCCGTTCCTGCTGGGCAGCCTGCTCGCCCTGGTCGGCATCGGGGTGGCGAACATCCTGCTGCCGGCGCTGGTCAAGCGGTACTTCCCGGACCGGGTCGGGTTCATGACCGGCGTGTACTCGATGAGTGCGGTGTCCGGCGTGGCGGTGCCGGCGGCCACCACCATCCCGCTCGCGGAGGCGCTCGGCCACGGCTGGCGCGGTGGCCTGGCGATCTGGGCGGCGGTGGCGGCCGTTGCGCTGCTGCCCTGGCTGATCGCGCCTCGCCCGGGGGCCGATACCTACCGTGGGCCGAGTGGTACCTCAAACCCCGACTCACCGTGCACGAAACCCCGACTCGCCGTATCCGGATCCCCGACTCGCCGTACCTCGATCCCCGACTCGCGGGGCCGGGGGGAGGGGTTGTGGGGGAGTCGGACGGCTTGGGCGTTGACGGCGTTTTTCGGGTTGCAGTCGACGGGGTCGTTTGCGTTGATGGGGTGGTTGCCGGAGATCTTCACCGCGGCGGGGGTGAGCGCCGGCCGGGCGGCTGGGTTGCTTGCGCTGACGGCCGCGCTGGGGTTGCCGGTGACCTTGGTGTTGCCGTGGTTGGCGGCCAGGGATCCGGGGTACGCGCGGCTGTCGGTGATCGGCGTTTCGGCCGCCGGCATCGTTGGCTACCTGGGGCTGCTGCTCGCACCCGGCGGGGCGCCGGTGCTCTGGGCGGTGCTGCTCGCCGCGACGCACGGCGGCTTCGCGCTGGCCGTCACCATGATCAACCTGCGCAGCCGGCGACCGGAGGTGACCACGGCGTTGTCCGGGTTCGTGCAGACCGGCGGCTACGCGCTGGCCGCGACCGGTCCGCTGGCCGTCGGGGTGCTGCGCGACCTCACGGAGTCGTGGGCCCCCGCGGTGCTGACCCTGGCCGGAGTGCTGGTGGTGCAGCTCGTGGTCGGGCTGCGCGCGGCGCGTCCCGGGTTCGTGGACGACGAGCGCGCCCGGCCCGAGGCTCAGTTCATCCAGCCGGCGCGGATGTAGTCCCAGTCGCCGAGGCCCTTGGCGCCGAAGTTGGCCAGCTTCTCCCGCACCGCGAACGCGCCGGTCTGCGGGTACAGCGGGATGTTGTGCACCTCCTGCCAGATCAGCTTGTCGATCTCGTTGCCGATCTCGATGCGCTTGTTGTCGTCCAGTTCGGCGAAGCCCTGGCGGTAGAGCTCGTCGATCCGGGGGTCCCAGATCCGGCTGAAGTTCTGCCCGGTGTCGTTGCCCTTCGGTGACTGGTAGACGTTCAGGCTGTTGGAGAAGGATGCCGAGCTGGACACCCACTGGAAGGTGGTCAGGTCGAAGTTGCCCCGGTTCACGAACTCGTCGAAGAACGCGTTCGGCGGCACCGCCTCGATCACCACCTGCACGCCGATCTGCCCGAGCTGGTCGAGCACGGTCTTCGAGGTGGCGTCGGACGGCGGGTTTCCGGCCGGCACCACCATCCGCAGCCGCAGCGGCCTGCCGTCCTTGGCCCGCACCGCGCCCGGCGCCGGGCGGACCCAGCCGAGCGCGTCCAGCTCGGCGTTCGCCGCCGCCTGGTCGAAGGGGAACGCGGTGTTGTCCCGGTAGCCCTTCGAACCGACCGGGTAGATGTGGTTCCCCATGGGCACCAGGTTCGGCACGATCTGGCCGACCAGCCGCTGCGCGACCGCCTTCCGGTCGACCCCGCGAGCGATGGCCTGGCGCAGCCTCAGGTCGGAGAGCACCGCCCCGGGGGCGCCGTTGAAGGTCAGGTGCGGGTACTGCTTGGGGATGGCCTGCCGGATCCGCACCCCGGGAATGCCCTGGGCGCGCCGGAACAGGTCCACGTCCGAGCCGATCTCGTAGGTGTCGATCTCGTTGTTGGCCAGGCGATCGGCCCGGGCGCGCCGCTCGGTGACGGTGAAGATCACCCGGTCCAGCTTGGGCTTGGCGCCCCACCAGCGCTCGTTGCGCACCAGCGTGAGGGTCTTTGCGGTGCGGTCCACCACACCCACCTTGAACGGCCCGGCCGTCTCCCGGGGGGCGAGCAGCCAGCCGGTGTTGAACACGGCCGGGTCGTTGTTGGTCTCCTTCGGGTACAGCAGGTAGAACAGCTGCTGCCACTCCGAGTACGGATGGGCGAAGGTGACCAGCACGTCCTTGTCGGTCTCGCCCCGGTCCACCTTGGCCACGTCGGCGTAGCCCGACTTGTCCCCGACCTGGTAGGCCTGGTTGGCGGCGCTGCTGGCGCGCACCTGCGCGGCGAAGTCCTCCCAGTCGATCGGCCGGCCGTTCGACCAGACCGCGCGGTCGTTGATCCGGTAGTGCACCACCTGCGGGTTGGTGGAGACCAGCTGGGCCGAGGTGACCACGTCGGTGTTCAGCCGCTGGGTGCCGTCCGGCGCGTCCTCGAACACCTGCGGCATCAGCGCGGCCAACACCGACTGGGTCGCGTTCTCGTGCCCGTCGACGTGGTTGTAGTTGTAGTTGGTCGGCAGGTTGTCCAGCGGAATGCGCAGGTCACCGCCGTCGCGCAGGGTGGCGGGGTCCTGGGGGTTCACGTCCTGGGTGCCGTGTCGCGGGGCTTCCAGGCGCCCGCCCCCGCCGGCACATCCGGCCAGCAGCAATGTCGCGGCGGCTAGCACCGCCGCGACCCGTGAGCGGCGAGTGTGGCTATAGCCATACAAATCACTCACGAGGCGAAGCCAATCGCCGAGTAGTCCACCTCGGTCAGCCCGGGGGCGCCGAAGTTGGCCAGGGAGGTCCGGACCGCGTAGATGCCCGGGTCGGCGTACAGCGGCAGGCTGTGCACCACCGTCCAGATCAGCTGGTCCACGCCGTCCGCGATGGTGGCGCGCTGGGTGTCGTCCGGCTCCTCGGTGGCGTCCCCGAGGTCGTCGTCGATCTGCTGGTTGTAGATCCGCCCGTAGTTGGCCGCCAGGTCCGCCCCGACCGGCTGGTAGAACCGGGGCCGCGCGCTGGCCAGTGGGGTGTTGGACGTGCTGCCGCCGGCCAGCAACAGGTCGAAGTTGCTGGTCCGCATGGCGACGTCCTTGGCCGGCCCGAGCAGCGGCTGCGGCACCACCACGACGCCGATGCGGAACAGCTGTTCCCGCAGCTCGGCCGCGATCACATCGCCCACCGGGTCGCCGGCCGTGGTGACCAGCCGCAGCTGCAGCGGGGTGGCGCCGCGGAACCGGCGGTCACCGCGCTTGACCCAACCCAGCGCGTCCAGGTCCTGCCCGGCGGCGGCCGAGTCGTAGGGCAGCACGCCGGAGTTGTCGGTGTACCGCCACGAGTTGGCCGGGAACAGGTGGTTGCCCAGCTGCTTCGCGTTCGGCGCCACCTGGCCGATGACCTTCTTGGTGATCGCCTGCCGGTCGATGCCGCGCGCGATGGCCCGGCGCAGCTGCACGTCGGCGAGGACGGCGCCGGGGCCGCCGTTCACGATCAGCTGGTCGTAGCCGCGCTCGGTGGCCTGCCGGATGACCAATCCCGGGGTGGTCTGCGCCCGGCGCAACCGCTCCCCGCTGGACTCGATCGGATAGAAGTCGATCTCGTTGCGCAGCAGCGCGTCCGGCAGGTCGTTGGGCGGCACCACCTTGAAGGTGATCTTGTCCAGCTTGGGCCGGGGACCCCACCAGCGCTCGTTCCGGACCAGCGTGACCGTGTTGGCCAGCGCGTTGACCTCCTGCACCTTGAACGGCCCGGCCGTGGTCGGGATCTTGCGCAGCCAGCCGGTGTTGAACACCACCGGGTTGGTGTTGGTGGACGCCGGGTAGAGCGGGCTGAACAGCCCCTGCCACTCCGGGAACTGGTCGGCGAAGGTCACCACGACGTGCTTGTCGTCGCTGCCCCGCTTGACCGAGGCGATCTCCCCGTAGCCCTGCTCGCGTACCGCCTGCTCGCCGGGGACGGCACCGGTCAGCGCCTTCCACTGGGCCTCGAAGTCGCGCCAGGTGATCGGCGTGCCGTCGCTCCAGGTGGCGGCCGGTTGGATCACGTAGGTGACCGTCTGCGGCAGCTGGTTGGTCAGGTCGGCGGACACCAGGTACTCGGTGTCCAGCTTGGGCTTGCCGTCCGGAGCGGTGCGGAACGTGCGCGGCATCACCGCGTCCGTGACCATCTCGGTCTGGTGCGAGGTCCCGGTCGGCTGGTACCGGTTGAAGCTGTCCGGGATGTACTCCAGCGGCCAGCGCAGCTCCCCGCCGTCCCGCAGCTCGGCCGCCGTCATCGGGTTGATGTCAATCTTGCCGGCATAGGCGCTGGGCAGGGCCGGGCGGTCCGCCCCGCCGTCCCCGCACCCCGACAGCACCAAGGCCGCCGCCGCGATCACTACCACTACTGCCCGTCTCACTTGGTGAACCCCATGTCGGTGTAGCTGTAGGTGGCGAAACCCTGTGCCCCGAAGTTCGCCAGGTTGTCCTTCGCGGCCACCACCGCCGGCCGGGGGTACAGCGGTAGGTCGTGCATGTTCCGCCAGAGCAGCTGGTCGATCCGGTCGCCGATCTCGGTGCGCCTGGCCGGGTCCAGCTCGGTGACCCCCTCGGCGAACAGCCGGTCCACCTCCGGGCTGGCGATCCGGCCGTAGTTCTGCCGGACGTTGTTGCCCAGCGGGCTGGAGTAGATGCCCAGCGAGCTGGTCAAGGGGGTGGGGGTGTTGCCCCAGGCGAAGCTGAACAGGTCGAAGTTGCCCCTGGTCAGGTTCGTCGTGTACTCACTGCCGGGGAACGGCGTGAGCTCCACGGTGACGCCGAGCTGCGCCAGCTGGTTCTGCACCGTCTTGCACAGGTCGGTGTTGGCCTGCTGGTCGTAGAAGCCCAGCCGGAGCCGCAGCGGCCGGCCGTCCTTCTGCCTCGGCGCGCCGGGCGCCGGCCGGGTCCAGCCCAGCGAGTCCAGCTCGCGCTCGGCGGCGGCCGGGTCGAACGGGAGGGCGGCCGAGTTGTCCCGGTAGTCCTTGCTGCCCAGCCGGTAGATGTGGTTTCCGGCGGTGTGTGCCTGGGGCACGATCTGGCCGATCATCCGCCGGGCGATGGCCTGCCGGTCGATGCCCTTGGCCACCGCCAGCCGCACCCGCTCGTCGGACAGCGCCGCGCCGGGCGAGCCGTTGAACGTGAGCTGGTTGTAGTACTCCGACGGGCTGATCCGGATGGCCACTCCGGGGATGCCCTGGGCGCGGCGGAGCAGGTCGACGCTGGAGCCCACGTCGTAGAAGTCGAGCTCGTTGTTGGCCAGCGCGTCCGGCTGCGCGGCCTGGTCCATGGCCCGGAAGATGATCGTGTCCAGCTTGGCCGGAGCGCCCCACCAGTTCGGGTTGCGCTTGAGGGTCACCGTCTTGGCCGTCTGGTCGATCGCGTCCACCACGAACGGCCCCGCGGTGACCGGCATCGACGTGGCCCAGCCCTTGTTGAACGCGTCCGGGGTGGAGTAGTGCGACGCGGGATAGAGCGGCTCGAACAGCGCCTGCCATTCGCCGACCCGCTTGCCGAAGGTCACCACGGCCTGCTTGTCGTCGGTTCCGCGCACCACCGAGGTGACGTCCTCGTAGCCCACCGTGCCGGCGGTCTGGAAGGCCGGGTTCTTCCCGTTGCTGGCCCGCCAGAACGCCTCGAAGTCCCGCCAGGTGATCGGCGTCCCGTCGCTCCAGGCCGCCTTGGGGTTGATCGTGTAGGTGACCACCTGGTTCGGCTCGGTGGCCGTGACCCGCGCGTCGGTCAGGTAGTCGGTGTTGATCCGGAAACCACCGTCCACCGTGCCGGGGAACAGCCTCGGCATCACCGCGCCGACGATGTCGCTGGTCTCCGCCACCGTGCCGTCGAGGTGGTTGTAGTTGTAGTTGGTGGGCAGCGCCGGAATCGGCCAGCGCAGCGTGCCGCCGTCGCGCACCTGGTCACGCGGCTTGGAGTTGATGTCGTTGCCGCTGGCCTGTTTGTCCGGGGACAGCCGCTGGCCGGTGCCGCCACCGCACCCGGACAGCGCCAGCGCCGCCGCCAACACCAGGGCGAGCAGCGCCCCACCGTGCCTGTTCCGTCCCGGGGTGACCTTGAGCACGGCGATCAGGATAGGTCCAGCGGTTTTCCGGCAGCCCGGCCGGTTACTTCTGCCAGCCGATGGTCTCCGGCGTGGCGACGTAGAAGCGGCCCGCGCCGTAGTTGGCCAGGCCCTGCTTCACCGCGTAGATCGCCGGCAGGTTGACCGTGGGCATGACACCGTAGGTGGCCAGCGCCGCCTTCTCCGCCTCTGCGCCCCGCGCGTACTGCTCCTCCGGGGTGGGCAGCGTGTTGACCGAGCGGACCAGCGCGTCGTTCTTCGGGTCGTTCAGCCCGGACTTGATCAGCCCGGTGTTCGAGCACCACATCTGGCAGATGTAGGCCAGGCCGTACGGGTCTCCCTGGCTCACGCCGGAGTAGAACATGTCGAACTGGCGTCCGGTGACGATCTTCGAGTAGTCGGAGGACGGTACCTGGCGGATGTCCAGCTGGATGCCGACGTTCTTCAGCATCGCGGCGGTGCCGCCGGCCACCGCCTTGCCCACCACGTCGTCGCCGGTGTTCACGTAGGTGAAGCGCAGCGGCTGGCCGTTCTTCTGCCGGAACCCGTCCGGACCGGGCACCCAGCCGGCCGCGTCCAGGTCCCGTTTCGCCTGCTCAGGGTCGTACCGGATGACCTGGTCGAAGGTGTTCTGGTAGCCCTTCTGGAAGGGCAGCAGGTTCATCGAGCCCTGCGGGTCGGCGGTGTAGTCCAGGCCGTTGAAGTGGAACTTCACGATCTGCTGGCGGTCGATGGACTCGAAGACCGCCTTGCGCACCCTCGGGTCGGACAGGATCGGGCTCTGCCCGTTCAGGGTGAAGAAGTCCAGCTGCAACGAAGGACCCTTGCGGATCTCGGTGCCGGGTTGCGTCTTCACCTGGGCGTAGTCGTTCTGGCTGTTCACCGCGACGATGTCCAGCTGGCCGTTGCGGAACGCGTTGATGGCCGCCGAGGACTCCATGGTCAGGAAGGTCCGGGTGTCCAGCTTGCCCCGCTTGCCCCACCAGCGCGGGTTGCGCTCGAACACGATGGTGCCGTTCTGCTGGTCGAACTTCTGTATCTGGTACGGACCGGCGCCCCACTCGTTGTGCGGGTTGTTGATGTAGCCCTGGTTGTACACCTTGGGGTCGGTGGCCTTGGGGTTGAGCAGCACGTTGAACAGGCCGGGCCACCAGACGTCGATGCCGTTGAAGGTGATCACGGCCTGCCGGTCGTCCACGCCCCGGGTGACCGAGGCGATCCGGTCGTAGCCGTCGGTGGAGCTGACGAAGTAGGCCTGGTTGCGGCCGTTGCTGGTCTGCCAGGTGGACTCGAAGGAGCGCCAGTCGATGGGCGCGCCGTCGTTGTAGGTGGCCTTCGGGTTGATCGTGTACGTGATCCGGGTGTTCCCGTTGACCGTGTCCTGCTTGACGTCGGTCAGGTAGTCCGGGTTGTACACCGGGTCGCCGTCGGCGGTGAAAGTGATCAGGGTCGGGTTGTACCAGCGCCACACGTTCAGCGTGTACAGCGTGCCGTCGGTCTGGAAGGTGTTGAACTGCGGGGTGATCTCGGTGATGGCCGTGGTCAGCGAGCCGCCGTCCTTCAGGCTCTCGTACGGCTGCGGGTTGAACTGGGTCTTCGCCGCCAGCGACGCCGCGGTGTCACCCCCCTCGCCGCTCCCGCCGCCCCCGCAGGCGGCCAGCGCCATGGACAGCGCGGCGACCGCCGCGAGCGCGGCACTCCTCTGCACGATGTGCTTCATCGGTTCCTCATCTCCGGCCGGGTGGGGGAGCGTCAGCGGAAGTGACAGGCGTTGAGCTGGTCGACTTCCGGGCTGCCGGTCAGGGCGGGGGTCTCGGTGGCGCAGCGGGTGCGCCGGTCCTCGGTCAGGGTGGGGTGCAGCGGGCACCGGCTGACGAACCGGCAGCCCGGGGCGGACTCCGTCGGGCTGGGCAGGTCGCCGCGGAGGATGACCCGTTCCCGGGTCCGCTCGACCGCCGGGTCGGGCACCGGGATGGCGGACAGCAGGGCCTGGGTGTACGGGTGCTGGGGCGCGGCGAACACCCGGTCGGTGGCGCCGATCTCCACGATGCGGCCCAGGTACATCACGGCCACCCGGTCGCAGATGTGCCGTACCACCGCCAGGTCGTGCGCCACGAACAGGTAGGACAGCGCGAGCTTGGCCTTCAGCTCGTTCAGCAGGTTGATGACGCCGGCCTGGATGGACACGTCCAGCGCGGACACCGGTTCGTCCAGCACCAGCAGCGAGGGCTCGGTGGCCAGCGCGCGGGCGATGCCGATGCGCTGGCGCTGCCCACCGGAGAAGGCGGTGGGGAAGCGGTCGGTGTGCTCGGGGTCCAGGCCGACCAGCTCCATCAGCCGGTCCACCCGCTCGCCGATGACCGCCCGGTCGGTCTCGCCGACCGCGCGCAGCGGTTCGGCCAGGATGTCGAACACGGTCAGCCGAGGGTTCAGCGCGCCCACCGGGTCCTGGAAGACCATCTGGATCCGGCGCCGCAGCGCGCGCTCGGCGTCGTGGTCGCGCAGGTCCGCGACGTCGACGTCGGCGACCCGGATGTGGCCGCGCTCGGGCGGCCGCAGGTTCATGATCTCGATCAGCGTGCTGGTCTTGCCGCACCCGGACTCGCCGACCAGGCCGAGCGTCTCGCCGCGCCGGATGTCCAGGTCCACGTCGGAGACCGCGTACACCGAGCCCACCCGGCGTTTCAGCAGGCTCCCGCTGTACAACGGGAAGGTCTTGGACAACCCGGCCAGCTGGAGCACCGGCGGGCGCTGCTCGCGCGGCCGGGCGGCGCTGCCCTCGGCGACCGGCGCGGGCACCGGGTAGACCGGCGCGCCGCCGATCCAGCCGTCGCTGATCTCCGGTGCGCGCAGGCAGGCCACCGCGTGTGCGTCCCCGACCAGCTCGGGCTCCCGCTCCGCGCAGTCGTGCACCGCCACCGGGCAGCGGGGCTCGAACGGGCAGCCCGGCGGCAGATCGATGAGCAGCGGCGGGTTGCCCCTGATCGGCACCAGCGGCGCGCGTTCGGCGGTGTCCACCCGGGGCACCGCGCCGAGCAGGCCGATTGTGTACGGCATCCGGGGCCGGGCGAACAGCTCGTCCACCGGCGCCTTCTCCACCGGTCGCCCGGCGTACATCACCATCACCTCGTCCGAGGTGCCGGCGACCACCCCGAGGTCGTGGGTGATCATGATGAGCGCGGCCCCGGTCTCCGCCTGGGCCAGCTTGAGCACCTCGAGGATCTGCGCCTGCACGGTGACGTCCAGCGCGGTGGTCGGCTCGTCGGCGATGATCACCTGTGGGTCGTTGGCGATCGCCATGGCGATCACCACCCGCTGCCGCATGCCGCCGGAGAACTCGTGCGGGAAGGACCGCGCGCGCACCTCGGGGTTCGGGATGCCGACCAGGTCCAGCAGCTCCACGGCGCGTTTGGCGGCCACGTCCTTGGCCAGGTCCTGGTGGATGCGCAGCGCCTCGACGATCTGGTCGCCGACGGTGAAGATCGGGGTCAGCGAGGACAGCGGATCCTGGAAGATCATGCCCAGCTGCCGGCCGCGCACCTCGGACATCCGCTCGTCGTCCAGCCCGAGCAGCTCGCGGCCGGCCAGCGTGATCGACCCGGAGACCGCCGCGTACTCCGGCAGCAGGCCCATCACGGCCAGCGAGGTCACCGACTTGCCCGAACCGGACTCGCCGACGATGCCCAGTGTGCGGCCCGGGTAGAGGTCGAAGTCGACGCCACGCACCGCGTCCACCCGGCCGGCCTCGGACGGGAAGGAAACCCGCAGGTCGCGCACGGACAGGAGCGGTGCCGTCACGCCAGGCCGCCCGACTGGGACATCGGGTCCAGCGCATCCCGCAGGCCGTCGCCGATCAGCGCCATGGACACGGTCAGCAGGGTGACCAGCGCGGCCGGGAAGTAGAACAGCCAGGGTGTGCTGGAGAGCGTGTTGGCGCCGTCGCTGAGCATGGTGCCGAGCGAGACGTCGGGCAGCTGCACGCCGAAGCCGATGAAGGAGAGCCCGGTCTCCGCCTGCACGGTGGCCACCACGCCCAGGGTGAACGACACGATCAGCAGCGAGCTGATGTTCGGGATCAGGTGGCGCAACACGATGCGGAACGAGCTGACCCCCATGAACCGGGCCGCCTGCACGTACTCCCGCTCGCGCAGTGAGATGGTCAGCGACCAGACCACCCGCGCGCTGAGCATCCAGCCGAACACGGTGAGCGCCAGGATCAGCGTCCGCCAGTCGCCGCCGGCCTTCTGCGAGACCAGCGCGAGGATCAGGAAGGACGGCACCACCATCAGGAAGTGGATGGTGCCCAGGATGATCTTCTCCGCGCTGCCCCGCAGGTAGGCCGCCGCCGCGCCGACGAACGCGGACACCAGAGTGGTGAGCAGGGAGACGGTCAGCGCGATCACCAGCGACCGCTGAAGGCCGTGCACCGCCTGCGCGAACGTGTCGTTGCCGGCGCCGTTGGTACCGAACCAGTGCTCCGGGGACGGCGCCGAGGTCAGGTTGGCGAAGTCCACGTCGGCGTAGGTGTACGGCGTGAGAAACCCGCCGAACAGCGCGAACAGCACCAGCAGCAGCAGGATGGCCAGGCCGGCGACCGCCGGGCGGTTGCGCATGAACCGGCGGGTGTACAGCCGCCCCCGGCTCAGGTGCCGGTTCGCCCGCTGGGTCACCTCGCCCGGCGCGCTCGCCTCCGGTGACTGCCCGAAGGTGGGCCGCAGCTCGGGAATGTGTGTGGTCATACGGTCACCCGCACTCTCGGGTCCAGTGCCACGACGGCGAGGTCGGCCAGGATCGCGCCGACGGCGGTCATCAGTGCGCCGAAGGCGGCCACGGCCACCGCGCCGTGCACGTCGTTCTTGCTGATCGTGGTGATGAAGTACTGGCCCATGCCCTGCCAGGCGAAGATCGTCTCGGTGATCACCGCGCCGGTGAACAGCGCCGGGATGGCGAACGCGATCGAGGTGGCCACCGGGATCAGCGAGGTGCGCAGGCCGTGCCGGCGGATCGCCCGCTGCCGGGTCAGCCCCTTGGCCCTGGCCATCCGCACGTAGTCGGAGTTGATCGTGTCCAGCAGCAGCGACCGCTGGAGCATGTGGTAGCCGGCGTAGTTGATCACGGTCAGCGCGATCGTGGGCAGCACCAGGTGCTGCAGCCGGTCCAGAACCAGCGGCCAGAACCCGGACACCGTGGGGGACTGCGCCCCGGCCACGAACAGCAGCGTGGTGCCCACCGACTGGTTCAGCGCGATCGCCAGCAGCACCACCGCGAGGCCGGCCACCACCACCGGGATGTTCAGCGTGATGATGGAAAGTCCCTGGTGGAAGCGGTCCGCGAGTCGGTACTGCCGGGCCGCGGTGTACACCGCCAGCGCGATGCCGATCACCGCGGAGAGCACCAGGGACAACAGCACCAGCTGTGCGCTCACCCCGATGCGGAAGGCGATCTGCCCGTTCACGCTCTCCCCGATCGGCGAGGAGCCCCAGTCCCAGTGCCGGACGATCCCGTTCACCCAGTGCCACCAGCGCTCCGCCAGCGGGGTGGACGGGGCCAGGTTGTACTGGGCCAGCGAGGCGTCGATCTGCTCCGGCGAGCGCGGTGGGCGCAGCTGCAGGTAGTTGGCCCTCGGGTCGAGGAAGAGGTTGGCCAGGAGGTAGGTCAGGTTGGTGGCCACCACGATCATCAGCAGCCAGCCGACCGACTTGCGCAGCACGTACTTCAGCACGGCGTCAGACCACCTCCCGCACCCGGGAGTGGTGACAGGCCACCAGGTGGTTCCTCGGCGGCGGAGCCGCTTCGGGGCGGGCGCCCAGTTTGGCGCCCGACGGGGACACAGCGCCTTCCGGTGCGGTGTGCGGCGGCTCCTGGTCGGTGCACAGCTGCTGGGCCAGCGGGCCGAGCGTGACGTAGAGCGGGCAGCGGGTGCGGAACCGGCAGCCGGACGGCGGTTCGGCCGCATTGGGCAGGTCACCGCGCAGCAGGATGCGCTCGCGGCGCCGCTCCACGGCGGGGTCCGGGATCGGGATGGCGGAGAGCAGCGCCTGGGTGTACGGGTGCCTCGGCGCGGCGAAGACCTCGTCCACCGGGCCGGACTCGACCAGCTTGCCCAGGTACATCACCGCGACCCGGTCGGCCAGGTGGCGCACCACCGACAGGTCGTGCGCGACGAACAGGTAGGCCAGGCCGAGCCGGGTCTTCAGCTCGTTCAGCAGGTTGATCACGCCGGCCTGGATGGACACGTCCAGCGCCGACACCGGCTCGTCCAGCACCAGCACCTTGGGCTCGAGCGCGAGCGCGCGGGCGATGCCGACCCGCTGGCGCTGGCCGCCGGAGAACTCCGCCGGGTAGCGCTCGGCGTGCTCCGGGCGCAGTCCGACCAGGCGCAGCAGCTCGCTCACCCGCTGCGCCTGCCGGTCGGCCGGTACGCCGTGCACCCGCAGCGGCTCGGCGATCACGTCGCCGATGGGCATCCGGGGATCCAGAGCGGCCATCGGGTCCTGGAAGACCACCTGCAGGTCCCGCCGCACGGCCCGGCGGGAACCCCGGTCCAGCCCGGCCACGTCCCGCCCGAGCACCTCGATCGCGCCCTGGGACGGCTTGCCCAGCCCGAGGATCTCCATCAGCGTCGACGTCTTGCCGCACCCCGACTCGCCGACCAGCGCGAGCACCTCGCCGGCGTGCAGCTCGAAGCTCACCCCGTCCACCGCGCGCATCGTGCCGACGCGGCGGCGGATCACCGCACCCTTGCTGATCGGATAATGCTTGTGCAGGTCAGTGACCCGGAGCACGACATCCGGTGCACCGTTTGTTGCTTTTTTCCACGCAGAGCCGCTCTGCGTGGAAATTTGCGACGCCTCGGGTTCGCCGGTCGTCGGGATGCCGAAGATCTCGGCGGCGTCCGGCTCGTTCCGGCGCAGTTCACCGGCCCGCCAGCAGGCGGCGGAGTGCTGGCTGTCGGTCTCCAGCGGCGGTTCCTCGTGCGTGCACTGGGGCACGGCCAGCGGGCAGCGCGGTTCGAACGGGCAGCCGGGGTCGGGGTCGACCATGGCCGGCGGCTGGCCCTCGATGGGCACCAGCGGGGCGTGCCGGTCGGCGTCCAGCCGGGGGATCGAGCCGAGCAGGCCCAGCGTGTAGGGCATCCGGGGGTGGGCGAACACGTCGTCCACCGGCGCCGACTCGACGACCCGCCCGGCGTACATCACCTGTACCCGGTCGGCCACCCCGGCCACCACTCCGAGGTCGTGGGTGATCAGCAGCAGGCCGGCGCCGGTGAGCTCGCGCGCGGTGCGCAGCACGTCCAGCACCTGGGCCTGCACGGTGACGTCCAGTGCGGTGGTCGGCTCGTCGGCGATGATCAGGTCCGGGTCGTTGGCGATCGCGATGGCGATCACCACGCGCTGCCGCATACCGCCGGAGAACTCGTGCGGGAAGGCGCGCGACCGCTCACCCGCGCGCGGGATGCCCACCACGTCCAGCAGCTCGACCGCGCGCCGGGCCGCCTCCTGCTTGCCCAGCGTGCCGTGCACCCGCAGCGCCTCGGCCACCTGGTCGCCCACGGTGAAGATCGGGGTCAGCGCGGACAGCGGGTCTTGGAACACCATGGAGATCCGCTTGCCCCGGACCTTGGCCAGCTCCTCGTCCGAGCGGCCGAGCAACTCCTCACCCCGGAACCGGATCGAGCCGGTGGTCCGCGCCTGAGGTGGCAGAAGGCCCATCGTGGCCAGCGCGGATACCGACTTCCCCGAGCCCGACTCGCCCACGATGCCGAGCACCTCGCCGGCCCCGACCTCGAAGTTGACCCCGCGCACCGCGCGCACCGGTCCCGCCTCGCTGGGGAAGGACACGTGCAGGTCGGAAACCTGGAGGATCGGTTCGGTCACCGGCGGGCTCCGTTCTTCCGCCCGGCGGCCTTGGCCCGGCCGGCGGACGGGTCCAGCGCGTCGCGCACCGCGTCACCGAAGAAGTTGACCGCGAGCACGGTGACGATGAGCAACCCGCTGGGGAAGCTGAACAGCCAGTTGAAGGTCAGCGCGGACTCGGTGCCGGAGGCGATCAGCGTGCCCAGGGACACGTCCGGCGGCTGGATGCCGAAGCCGAAGAAGCTGAGCGAGGTCTCCGCCAGGATGGCCACGCCCACCCCGATGGTCACGTCGATGATCAGCAACGACGCCATGTTGGGGATGATGTGCTTGGCGATGATCTGCCAGGCCGGCATGCCCATGAACTTCGCGGCCAGCACGTACTCCCGCTCGCGCAGGGTCAGCGTCATCCCCCGCACGATCCGGGACATGATCATCCAGCCGAACGCGGACAGCATGAGCACCAGCAGCAGCCAGGACTTGCCCCGGAACGCCGGGCTCAGGATGGCCACGACCAGGAACGACGGCAGTACCAGCAGCAGGTCCACCACCCACATCAGTGCCCGGTCGGTGACCCCGCCGAAGTAGCCGGCCAGCGCGCCGACCACGGAGGCCACCGCGGTGGAGATCACCGCCACCAGCAGGCCGATGAGCAGCGACTTCTGCAGGCCGCGCATGCACTGCGCGAACAGGTCCTCGCCCAGCTTGGTGGTGCCGAACCAGTGCTCCGGCGACGGCGGCATGAGCAGCGCCAGGTCGTCCTGGGTGCGGTAGTCCCACGGGTAGAGCAGCGGCGAGACGAACGCGCCCAGGAACAGCAGCACGATCACCACCGCGCCGGCCATGCCCAGCCGGTTGCGCCGCAGCCGGCGCAGCACCAGCCGCCCGCGCCCGGCCGGCCGGCCGGGCGGCACCTCGGGCACCGCCACCGGGGCCGTGGACGGGCTCGACTCGGTCGCGGTCATGGGGCTCACCGCACCCGGACCCGGGGGTCCAACGCGCCGTAGAGAAGGTCGGACAGCCAGCCGGAGAGCAACACCAGCACCGCGATGAACAGCGTCACCGTGGCCACGATGTTCGCGTCCTGCGTCTGCACGCCGTAGACCAGCCAGTCACCCATGCCGAACCAGCCGAAGATGCGCTCGGTGAACACCCCGCCGGTGACCAGCAGCCCGAAGCCGAACGCGAACAGCGTGGCCATCGGGATCAGCGCGGTGCGCAGCCCGTGGGTGAACAACGCGCGGCGGCGGGTGAGCCCCTTGGCCTGGGCGGTGCGCAGGAAGTCCGAGCCGAGCACGTCCAGCATCGCGCTGCGCTGGTAGCGGCTGTAGTACGCGATCAGCGGCAGCGCCACCGCGACGGTGGGCAGCACCAGGTGTTGCAGCCGGTCCACCGCCAGCTCCCACCCGGTGCCGGAGAAGCCGGCCGTCGACTCCCCGTTGAAGTACAGGATCTGGGTGCCGGCCGCCTGGTTCACCGGCAGCCAGACCACCTTGAGCAGCGTGCCGATGACGAACACCGGCGTGGACAGGATCAGGAACGAGAAGAACGTGGACACGTGGTCGAAGATCTTGTATTGCCGGATCGCGGCGGTGACCCCGAGCAGCACACCGACGATCACCCCGATCACCGTGCCGACCAGGAACAACCGCAGGCTGATCCCGGCCCGCCGCCACAGCTCGTCACTGATCGGGGCGCTGGCCACGGTCCGCCCGAAGTCGCCGTCCAGGGCGTCGCCCGCCCACAGCGCGAACCGTTCCGGGATGGGCTTGTCCAGCCGCAGCTCCACCCGCTTCGCCTCGATGGTGCTGGGCGGGGGCGGCGGCTGGCGCTGCGCGAACTGGTCCAGTGGCCGGAACGTCAACGAGGCGAGCGCGAACGCCAGAAAGGTGGCCAGCACGCAGAGCACCAGGTAATTGGCGAACCTGCGAGCCAGGAACAGTGCCATCGGCGTCCCTACGTGTGTCTAGCTTTCTGGGCCGCTGCCCAAGCCCCCCGGCGTTCGGCGGAGTATATGGCCCGGTCGGCGCGTTCCCGCCAGCCGGGGCGGGCGCGTGAGGAGAACGGTAGCTTTCCGCCGCGTTTGTTCCGGGTAAGCCAGGACCCGGGACTCAGCCCCCGCTCAGCCCGTTGGCTTCGGTCAGCGGGTCAGTTCCGCGAAATCGACTGTCACGGCCACCGGGGCCGCGGTGACCCTTACGGCGGCGTCGGCGGTCACCCTGTTCTCCACCTCGTACTGCCCGTTCACCAACCGGTGCGTGACCAACTGGCCTTCGCTGACCGTCCACAGGAACGGGACACCCGCAGTCGCGTAACCAGCGGTTTTGGTCTCCTGCTCCGCGCGGGAGTTGCCCGGCGACCAGACCTCAACCGCGAGCGCCAGGAGGTCGGCCGGCACGGTGACACCGTTGGCGCGGCTGGTCAGTACCACCACGTCCGGGATGAGTGCCGTCCGCCAAGCCGTGCTGATCCGTACGTTGACTGTCGGAAGAACCTCGAGATCGGGTCGGCCGGACGCTTCGACCGCGTCCTCCAACAGCCGCGTCAGACGGCGGGCGATCCGCTGATGCTGGGTGGAGGGAGCGGGGCTCACGTGCAGGTATCCATAGATCAGCTCCACCGTCGACCCATCCACCGTGGGGGGCAGAGTCAACCATTCATCCACCGTGTATGGCCCGAGAGGGTGGTCCAGCGCGGCGACCGCGGCCATCAGCTCCACCTTCCGACGTCACCGAACTTGGCGTGTCCGAGTGCAAGTGTATGACCTGCGTTTTGTATGAGTCCGACCCAATGCACCGGCGAGGGCTGGGACGTTCAGGACGCCGGGCCGGGTTCCGGGATGGCGCAGAAGGCGCCCTCGCTGAAACCGGCCGCGCCGACGCCCAGGGCGTGGTTGAGCCGGCCCCGGAAGTTGCCCAGCGCGACCAGGAAGCTCAGCTCGACCAGCTGCGCGTCGGTGAAATGCGCGCGCAGCCGGTCGAACAGCTCGTCGGTGACCGCCGCCGGGGTGCGGGTCGCGCCGACCGCGAAGTCCAGCACCAGTTTGTCCCGTTCGGAGAACAGCTCGCTGGACCGGTAGGCCGGCAGCGCGCGCAGCTCGGCCTCGCCGACCCCCCACCGCCGAGCGACCTGGGAGCCGAGGTCGATGCAGAACTCGCAGTTCACCAGGGTGGCCGACTTCAGCTCGGCCAGCAGCATGGTGCGCTTGTCCAGCAACTTCAGGCCGGCGGCGGCCTGCTCCAGCTTGGACACTCCGCGCAGCGCCGACGGCGAGTGCGCGCACAGCTCGACGGGTTCGATGATCCGGTCCGGCTCGCGCCCGGTCAGCTTGCGCAGCGCGCGTCGGGTGAACCAGTAGGCCAGTCGGGCGGAAAGGCCGGCCTCGCGGGCGGGCACGGTCGGGATGCGGGGCATGCCGGTCACCTCTCGTCACGTTCGTCGCACGGGATCCGTCACGGTTACGACGGGCGGGGCGGGAAGGATGTGACCGATGGACGGGACCGACCGGCTGACCGAGGCCTTCCACACGGAGCGCGACCACCTGCGCGCGGTCGCGTTCCGCATGCTGGGTTCCACCGCCGAGGCGGAGGACGCGGTGCAGGAGGCCTGGCTGCGGGTGGACCGGGCCGGCCCCTCGGCCCGCGCCGAGGTGCGCAACCCGACCGGCTGGCTGACCACCGTGGTCGCCCGGATCTGCCTGGACATGCTGCGCTCCCGGGAGTCCCGCCGGGAACGGCTGGCCGGTGCGCACCCGCCGGAGCCCGTGGCGGAGACCGGGGAGCCGGTGGACCCGGAGCGGCTGGCCGTGCTGGCCGACTCGGTGGGGCCGGCGCTCCAGGTGGTGCTGGACACGCTCGCGCCGGCCGAGCGGCTGGCGTTCGTGCTGCACGACATGTTCGCGGTGTCCTTCGAGGAGATAGCGCCGCTGGTCGGCCGGTCGACGGACGCGACCAGGCAGTTGGCCTCCCGTGCCCGCCGCCGGGTTCGCGGCACGCGGGCCGAGGCCCAGCCCGGCACAACGCGGCAGCGGGAGGAGGCGCAGGGCGGCACAACGTGGCAGCGGGAAGAGGACACAGTGGACCGGGCCCGGCAGCGCGCGGTGGTGGCCGCCTTCCTGGCCGCGGCCCGCGAGGGCGACTTCACCGGCCTGCTCTCCGTGCTGGACCCGGAGGTGGAGCTGCGGGCCGACGCGGTGGCCGCCGGCGGCGCGGTGGCGCTGGTGCGCGGCGCCTCGACCGTGGCCGGGCAGGCCACGGCATACGGCCGGCGGGTGGCGGACGCCCGGTTGGTGCTGGTGGACGGCCTGGCCGGGATCGCGGCGGGGCCACTGGACCGGCCCGTCCGGGTGCTTACCTTCACCGTGGCCGACGGAATGATCACCAGACTGGAGATCGTCGCGGACCCGGAACGCCTCGGCCGGCTCCACCTGAGCGAGGCGCCCCACGCCTAGGTCGTACCCTGGATCGTTGTGAACCTCGAAGTCGCCGCCGAACTGAAGGCCCTGGACAGCACCCTCGACAGCATCGAGGCCGTGCTGGACGTCGACAAGCTGCGGGCCGAGGTGGACGAGCTCTCCGCGCAGGCCGGCGACCCGGACCTGTGGAACGACCAGGAACGGGCCCAACAGGTGACCAGCCGGCTGTCCCGCGCGCAGGCCCAGCTGCGCCAGATCACCGACATCCGCCGCCGGCTGGACGATCTGCCGGTGCTCTACGAGCTGGCCGAGGAGACCGAGGGCGCCGAGGGCCAGCAGGCCCTCGAGGACGCGGACACCGAACGCAACCGGCTGCGCAAGGACATCGAGGCGCTCGAGGTGCGCACGTTGCTGTCCGGCGAGTACGACCCCCGGGACGCGCTGGTCACCATCCGCTCCGAGGCCGGTGGGGTGGACGCCGCCGACTTCGCCGAGATGCTCATGCGGATGTACCTGCGCTGGGCGGAGCGGCACGAGTACTCCGTCGACGTGTACGACACCTCCTACGCGGAAGAGGCCGGCATCAAGTCGGCGACCTTCGCGGTGCACGCCCCGTTCGCCTACGGCACGCTGTCCGTGGAGCAGGGCACCCACCGGCTGGTGCGCATCTCGCCGTTCGACAACCAGGGCCGCCGGCAGACCTCGTTCGCCGGGGTCGAGGTGGTGCCGGTGGTGGAGTCCACCGACCACGTGGAGATCGACGAGAAGGACCTGAGGGTGGACGTCTACCGCTCGTCCGGTCCCGGCGGGCAGGGCGTGAACACCACCGACTCCGCCGTCCGCCTCACCCACCTGCCCACCGGCATCGTGGTTTCCTGCCAGAACGAGCGCTCCCAGCTGCAGAACAAGGCCAGCGCCATGGCCGTGCTGCAGGCCAAGCTGCTCGAGCGGCAACGGCAGGAGGAGCAGGCCAAGATGGACGCGCTCAAGGACACCGGCTCCAGCTGGGGCAACCAGATGCGCTCCTACGTGCTGCACCCGTACCAGATGGTGAAGGACCTGCGCACCGACTACGAGGTGGGCAACCCGGCCGCCGTGCTGGACGGCGAGATCGACAACTTCCTGGAGGCCGGCATCCGCTGGCGCCGGCAAACCCAGCAGGCGAGCAACTGACGCCGGCCGGGCCCGGGTAGCCTGCCATCCGTGATTCGGCTGGAAAACGTCTCCAAGTCGTACAAGACGTCCACTCGGCCGGCGCTGGAGGATGTCTCGGTTGAGGTCACCAAGGGGGAGTTCGTCTTCCTCATCGGCCCCTCCGGTTCCGGCAAGTCGACGTTCCTGCGGCTGCTGCTGCGCGAGGACACCCCGACCAAGGGCGACGTGTTCGTCTCCGACTGGAACGTGGCCAAGCTGCCCCGCCGCAAGGTCCCCCGGCTGCGCCAGCGGGTGGGCTGCGTGTTCCAGGACTTCCGGCTGCTGCAGAACAAGTCGGTGGCGGAGAACGTGGCCTTCGCGCTCGAGGTGATCGGCAAGCCGGCGCGCACCATCCAGAACGTGGTGCCCGAGGTGCTCGAGCTGGTCGGCCTGGACGGCAAGGCCAACCGGATGCCGAACGAGCTGTCCGGCGGCGAGCAGCAGCGGGTCGCGGTGGCCCGGGCGTTCGTGAACCGGCCGCTGGTGCTGCTGGCCGACGAGCCGACCGGGAACCTGGACCCGGACACCAGCCAGGACATCATGCTGTTGCTCGAGCGGATCAACCGCACCGGAACCACGGTGCTGATGGCCACGCACGACCACTCCATCGTGGACTCGATGCGTCGCCGGGTGGTGGAGCTGGAACTGGGCCGGGTGGTCCGGGACGAGACCCGAGGGGTTTACGGGGTGGGGCGCTAGTGCGGTTCAACTTCCTGGTCCGTGAGGTCCTCACGGGGCTGCGGCGCAACGTCACGATGACCATCGCGATGGTGCTCACCACCGCCGTCTCGCTGGGGTTGCTCGGTACCGGGTTGCTCGCGGTGCACACCATCGACGCGATGGAGGACATCTACGGCGACCGGCTGGAGGTCGTCGTCTCGCTCACCGACGCGGCCGCTTCGGACGCCGACTGCAGCCAGCCGGTGTGCGCCGGGCTGAAGCGCGAGCTGACCGACTCGCCGCTGGTGGCGGCGGTCAACTTCGAGAACCAGCAGCAGGCGTACGCCCGGTTCCAGCGCCTGTTCGAGGGCCAGACGCTGGCCGCGCTGGCCCGGCCGAAGAGCCTGCCGGCCTCCCTGCGGGTGAAGCTGCACGACCCCACGCAGACCGCCGAGCTGCGCAAGCTGCTGGACGGCAAGGCCGGCGTGAAGGCCGTGCTGGACCAGCGGGACGTGGTGGAGCGGCTGTTCAGCTTCCTGCGCACGGTGCGCGACGTGGTTTTCACGCTGGCGATCATCGAGGTGATCGCGGCCGCGCTGCTGATCTCCAACATGGTGCAGCTGTCCGCTTACAACCGGCGGACTGAGGTGGGCGTGATGCGCCTGGTCGGCGCCACCCGGTGGTACACCCAGCTGCCGTTCCTGCTGGAGGCGGCGTTCACCGGGATAGTGGGTACCGCGCTGGCGGTGGGCAGCCTGATGGTGGGCAAGGCGCTGTTCCTGGACGACGCGATCACCAAGGGCCTGGGCAACGGGGTGATCCCGCTGATCCAGTACTCGGACATCCTGGCCATCTCGCCGCTGCTGTTCCTGCTGGGCATCGGCATCGCGTCCGTCACCGGCTACGTGACGCTGCGGCTCTACGTGCGGCTCTAGAGCCAGTACCAGTGACTTGACGATCTGACGCGTTCCCGTTCGTCACCGATCAGCATGACATGGTGGTCGGGCCGGCCACGTCTGTGGCAGAGCTCCCGCGCAGCGCTAAGCGACCTCGAACCCCCAGGCAAGCCGGCGGGTCAACGACGGCTGCCGGCCAAACGTTTGGGCACGGGTCGGTCCGCACCACTTGTCACCGTCCGTAGCCACAGCGCGCGGGCGATCGGGCGGGTCGAGGGCCGCGTCGCGCCGAGCGGCAGCACAGTCGCCCGAACAGCAAGATCAAAGGCGACTGGACTACCGCTCGGCGAAAACAGGACCCAGGAAACCGACGCCTACCGGTTACACAGAGCGAGGACCGCCCGAGAAACGCAACGGGTGGCACCCAACCCGACACACCAACCGAACCGCGCCCGTCCAAGCCGATCTTTAAACCCCCGCCGGCACCTCCGGCCGACGCCCACTCCACGGAAGAGCCGGTTCCAACTGTCCACCTAACGCCAGCGGCGTCCCTCCCGAGCAAAGATCCCCGGCCAGCTGGCCCCCGATCGGCAGCCCCCGTCCGGCTCACTCCGAGAGGCGGGCTCAGAGCCGGCGCGCCGGTTAGGTTGGAGGAGACGATGTCAAAGAGTCAGCACTTCGAAACACGTCCTAGTTTCCCGAGTCGTCGTCCTCGTCGTCTTTCTCCGAGTCCTTGTCCGAGTGGTCGGAGTGCTTGCCGTCCTTGGCCCGGTCGATCAGCTTGTCCAGGTCGATCCCGCCGATCTTCAGGCCGTCCACGCCCTTGCCGCTGATCCGGATGCCGTCCAGTGGGAAGTCGTCCGGGTCGAGGCCGGCCTCCTCCAGGCTGCCGAACTCCTTGTCGTTGATCTGGACGCAGTAGACCTTCTGGGTGTCTCCCTTGGCGATGATGTCGTCCAGGTTGTTCAGTACGTCCTCGGCCTTGTCCAGGTCGCTGATCTTCTCGTCGCAGTCCGCGTTCTGGTGGTGCTTGCCGCCGCCCTTCGCCTGCTTGGCGTCCAGGACGGCGGCGGCGCGGGAGGCGGCGTCGCCGGACGGGGTGAGCGCGGTGACCGCGGCGGCGAGCAGCAGCACGCCGGCCAGCGCCGCCCCGGCGATGACCGCGCGCGGCGCGAGCCCGTTGCGTTCGGCAAGTCGCATGCTCGAAGTCTTGCACCCCGGCCGCCGGCGCGACCCCGATCGGCGCGGATCGTTCGCGATCGCACTGTGTCTCCAGCGGGCGCCAAACTGGGCGCCCACTCGGTGAGCGCGTTCCGCGCTGGGCTCCAGCGTGCGCCAAACTGGGCGCCCGCTCGGTGAGCGCGTTCCGCGCCGGCTCAGCGCCTGATCGCCCGGATGCAGAGCACCTCGCCGGGGGATGCGCTGGTCAGGGCCCGCTTCACGCTGGCCAGGTCGGGCAGGAGCTTGGTGCAGCCGAGCAGTCCGCCCGAGGTGGTCGCCGTGGTCCGGCGGGTCGTGCTGGTGCGCGTGCCGGTGCTCCGGCGGGTGCTCGGGACGATGATGCCGGGCGCGGTGGCGGTGCCGTCCTCCTCGGGTTCGGCCTCGGGTTCGCCCGGTTCGCCGTCGCCCGGCTTGATCAGCAGTGCCGCTTTGGCTTCGACCGGCGAGGGCTCCGCGTCACTCAGTGCCCCGCCAACCAGTGCCGAGGCACCGAACAGCCCGACCGCAGCCACGGCACCCACCCGCACGCCCCACACCCCCACCACCCTGCCCCACCAGCGCCGGAGTCGCCCCGAATCCCGCCCAGCCATTCGCGATCGCGACCGTGAGAACCCGTGTGCGGGGGGCCGTAAACTGAGTAGGTGGGCAAGGAGCAGGGCGTCAAAGTCATCGCCAGCAACCGGAAGGCGCGGCACGACTACGCCATCCTCGACACTTACGAGGCGGGGATCGCGCTGGTCGGCACGGAGGTGAAGAGCCTGCGGTTGGGGCGCGCCTCGCTGGTGGACGCGTTCGCCACGGTGGACGACGGCGAGGTGTGGCTGCGCAACCTGTACATCCCGGAGTACGTGCAGGGCAGCTGGACCAACCACGAGTCCCGGCGCACCCGCAAGCTGCTGCTGCACCGTTCGGAGATCCAGCGGCTGATCGGCAAGACCAAGGAGGGCGGGCTGACCCTCGTCCCCCTCCAGCTGTACTTCTCCGACGGCAAGGTGAAGGTCGAACTGGCTCTCGCGCGCGGTAAGAAGTCCCACGACAAGCGCCAGGACATGGCCAAACGGGACGCCCAGCGGGAGATCAGCCGGGTCATGGGCCGGCGGGCCAAGGGCATCGCTTGACCGAGGCGGCGGCCCTCCCGGAGCCGCCCGTCGATGACGCGGACGTGCCGCGTTGGTGGGCCGGGCTGGGCCTGGACGGGCTGGTGGACCTGCACGTCCACTTCCTGCCCGAGTCGGTGCAGCGCAAGGTGTGGGCGTACTTCGACCGGGGCGCGGAGCACTACGGCCGGCCGTGGCCGATCACCTACCGCACCGATGAGCCGACCCGGGTGGAGACCCTGCGGGAGCTGGGGGTTTCCCGGTTCGCGCCGCTGGTCTACCCGCACAAGCCGGACATGGCGGCCTGGCTGAACGGCTGGGTCGCCGAGTTCGCCGCGCGCACCCCGGACGCGGTGCCCACCGCCACCATGTACCCCGAGCCCGGGGTCGCCGACTACCTGGGCAAGGCCCTCGCCGACGGGGCGCGCTGCGTCAAGGTGCACGTCCAGGTCGGCGGGTTCGACCCGCGCGACCCCGAGCTGGACCAGGCCTGGGGGCTGATCGCCGAGGCCGGCGTGCCGGCGGTGGTGCACTGCGGGCACGGGCCGCGAAGCGGCGCCTTCACCGGGCTCGACCTGTTCGGCGAGGTGCTGGCCGCGCATCCCCGGCTGACGGCGGTGCTGGCGCACGCCGGGATGCCCGACTACGGCGAGGCGTTGGACCTGGTCGGCCGGTACGGGCGGGTTTACATCGACACCACCATGGTGGGCGTCGCGTACACCGAGGGGCGCAACCCGCTGCCGCCCGACTGGACCGACCGGCTGGCCGGCCTGGCCGACCGGGTGGTGCTGGGCACCGACTTCCCCTCGATTCCCTACCAGTACAGCGAGCAGTTGCGCGCCATCCACGGCTGGGCCGCCGCCGATGCACGGCTCGGCCGGGACTTCTTGCGCGCGGTGCTGCACGACACCCCGGCCCGCCTGCTCGGCTGACCTCGTGCTGTTTCGTGCCGTTGCGTTCATGATCAGCCTGATGATCACCGGCTGACATGGTCATCAGGACACCAGGGTCGCCTCGGACGCCGGAGATTGCCGCCATGCCCTGCTGATCTTGTGTTGGGCCCGTCTCTGAAGTGCCCGGGCGCGGCTGGTGCCGAACTATTGACGCTGGGCTCCGGACACTAGAGCCAGAGGAACAACAGGATCAGCAACAGTGTCAGCGTGAGACCGATCAGTACCCACAGGTCGTTCGATCGCTTGGGCTCGGGCGCGACGATGAGCACGCCGCGCGCCTTCGGGGGGTCCATCTCGGCCCAGGCCGGGATCGGCTTCTCGTCGGCGGTGACCGATGCGGGCGGCTTCGCCGGCGTCTTTGAGCGGCCCGACCCGGCAGGTCCGGTTGAGGTCGGGCCGGCCTCGGGCCGGCCGGGCTCGCCCGCAGAAGGCCTGGCGGGGGTGGCTTGGGGCAGGGCTGGCTCGGCGGGGGTGGCCTCGGGCCGGCCGGGTCCGGCTGGCTCGGCGGGGGTGGCCGTCGACAGGGCGGGTTCGGCTGGCTGGGCGGGGGTGGCGTTGGGTGGGGCGGGTTCGGCTGGGGTCGGGGTGGCGGGGGTGGCTTCGGCCGGCTCCGCGGGAGCGGTTCCGGGTGGGGAAGGTGCCGTGGGGGTGGGCTCGGCGAGGGAGGGGGCCGCGAGGGTGGGTGCGGCGGAGAGCTGGCGGGCCGGAGCGGGTGCGGTGCCGAGCGGGGTCTCGTCGGGCGGTGTGCCGCGCTGGGCCGGGGGTGCCGGAATGACCGAACCGGCCTGCTGGGGCGACTGAATCAGGGTGGTGAAGTGGCCGGCCAGGGTGGCGGCGGTGGGACGCTCGCCGGGGTCCTTGGCCAGGCAGCGACGGAGCAGCTCGCACAGCGGGACCGGCAC
Organism: Actinospineispora eucalypti; assembly: GCA_014208095.1. Classification (GTDB taxonomy): domain Bacteria; phylum Actinomycetota; class Actinomycetes; order Mycobacteriales; family Pseudonocardiaceae; genus Pseudonocardia; species Pseudonocardia eucalypti. The sequence continues at coordinate 1,009,048 of JACHMT010000001.1, forward strand.
GCCGGACAGGTCGGGCTCGGCGGTGCGGACCCGCTCCAGGGTGGCCGAGTGGTCGGCGTCGCCGGTGCTGCCGGTGGCGCCGCCGAACGGGCCGTGCCCGCTGCTGGCGTACACCACAACGCCGGCGAACGAGAACACGTCCGACGGTGCGTGCGTGGCCCGGCCGTCGGCCTGCTCGGGCGACATGTAGCCGGGGGTGCCGATGATCGTGCCGGTGGGGGCGACCGCGCCGGTGTCGGCCGGTTGCGCGTTGCCGAAGTCGATCAGGCGCGGGCCGTCGGCGGCCAACACCACGTTGCCCGGTTTCACATCCCGGTGCACCAGCCCGGCCGCGTGCAGCGTGGCCAGCGTGCCGGCCAGCCGGGCGGCCAGGAAGTCCACGCTGGCCGGGGGCAACGGGCCGGCGGAGCGCACCGCCTGGCGCAGCGTCGGCCCGTCGATGAACTCGGTGGCCAGCCAGGGCTGGTCGGCGGCCGGGTCGGCGTCGATCAGCGCGGCCACCCCGGGCGCCCGGGCCGCCCACAGGGTGTGCACCTCGCGGTCGAACCGTCGGCGGAAGCCCTCGTCGGCGGCGAACTCCGGCTGGATCACCTTGACCGCCGCCAGCCACCCCTCCGGTGACCGGCCAAGGTACACCTGCCCCATGCCGCCGGTGCCCAACCGGCCGAGCAGCTGGAACCGGCCGACCCCGGTCGGGTCGTCCTCGCGCAGTTCTTCCATGGCCACCGTTCAGCCGCCCCACACCTGGTCCGCCGGCGGCGAGGCGATGTGGAAATCGGCCCCCCAGTCGCTGTAGCGGGTCTCGCTGACGCCCCGGCTGCCGGGCGTCTTCAGGTCCGCCGAGGTGCGCAACGGGCGGTCCTCGGCATCCATCCACAGCCGGGAGTCGGTGGTCTTCTCCCCGTCCCGCACGGACTCCTCCAGGAACCGCTTGAGCGTCGGGTTGTCCTCCAGCTCGGCCGCCCTGGCCAGGTCCCGGCGCAGCGAGTAGCGGTAGGTGCGGACGCCGTCCAGCTGGTCCTTCGCGGCCTCCAGGATCTGGTAGGCATCGTTGAACGGGGACTCGAAGACCGGCCGCGTGCGCACTCGGGTCGCGGTCTCCGCGTACGACTTCACCAGCGGGAGCGACGAGGCCGGATCGACCACGATCCACGACTTGCCCGCCGGCAGGCTCGCCCGCTCGGAGTCGGAGAGCACCGACGCGGACACCCAGGCCCCCTCCGGCGTGACCAGCACCACGGTCGGTTCGCGGCGCGGCGAACCCTCGCTCGAGAAGGACGCGGTCAGCTGGTAGCGCACCCCGGAGCCGTCCCGCTGGGTGACCATCTCCGACCGGCTGTGGCTCGGCACGTCACCCTGCCAGTCGGAGGTGTAGACGGACCGGTAGGAGGTCACCGACCCGGCGGCGGTGTTGATCGCGGAGTTCAGCTCGGCCATCGTGGTGTACCGGCGCGGGCCTTGGTTCAGCCACACGATGAACCCGGCCGCGATCAGCACGGCGACCAGCGACGTGGTGGCCATGCCGATCCACAGGGTTCGAGCCCGGATGGTCATTTCGGCGGGTCCACCAGAACCTGGTCGGCCGGCGGGGGGTTGATCTGCATCGCCTGGCCCCAACCCCGGTACCGGGTGTCGGTGACCGTGATGCTGTCCCCGTTCATGCGCAACTCCGATCGCACCCGCACCGGGCGCCCCCGTCCGTCCAACCAGAGCAGCACATCCCGGACCTGTTCGCCACCCTGCACGGCCTCCCAGAGGTATCGGCGGACCAGCGGCGAGGACTCCCGCTGTACGGCCATCGCCAGGTCCAGGCGGATGGTATAGCGGCGGGTCGGCACGCCTTCCAGGATGTCCTCGGCGGAGCCGGCGAGGCTCACCGCGTCGCCGTACTCGCTGAACCGGGCCGCCGGGTTGGCCAGTTCGCGCTGGCTGCGGATCTCCCGCGAGTAGGCGGCGATCACCGGGTCCGCGGAGTCGGGCGGCACCGCGATCCAGTTCTTCCCCGGCGGAATGCGCGCCGGGTTCGGCCAGCCGGACGCGGACACCCAGGCCTGCTGCGGTGTGATGATCATGACGATCGGCGCCGGCGTCGGGGTGGTGTCCAGCGCCGCCGTGCCGGCGGATCCCGGACCCCCCGGCGGCGGGGACGCGGGGGTGCTGGACGGCGAGGTGTGCGGTTCGACGGTGCGGCTGGTCAGCTGCGCGGACGGGCCGGCGCCGTCCAGCCGGACCGAGCCCTCGGTGGTGACCTTGAGCGGCTCGGCGCCGATCGCGGACCACTCGGAGGTGGTGGTCATCTGGTAGGAGCGGTCGCTGAGCAGCTGCGAGCTGATCTCCGCGCGCAGGTCGTCCAGCGTGCTGAAGTACGGCGGCGAGCCGGACCGGAACATGACCACCGCGCCGATCAGCAGCAGCGCGGCCGCCACGCAGCCGACCAGTGCGTAGCCCAGCCGGCGGGACCGCCGGGCCGAGGCCGGCGACGGGGGGTTGATGACCGTGGTGAGCTCGCCGGAGGCGGTCGCCTCGGTGACCGCCGGCGGTGGCCAGGCGGCCAGCGCGCCCAGCGAGGGCGCGCACCGGGAGACCAGCTGGGCCGCGCTGGGCCGCGACCACGGGTCCTTGGCCAGGCAGGGGATCAGTACCGGGCGCAGCCATTCCGGCACCCGGCCCAGCTCGGGCTCGTCGTTGCTGATCTTCATCAGCATGGCGACCGGGCCGCTCATGTCCCCGAACGGCCCGCGTCCGGTGGTGGCGAAGGTGAGCACCCCGGCGAAGGAGAAGATGTCCGACGGCTCGCGGGCCGGTTCGCCCTGCGCCTGCTCCGGGGACATGTAGCCGGGTGGGCCGAGCACCGTGCCGGTGTGGGTCATCGGGGTGGCGTCGCCGGCCTGGGCGATGCCGAAGTCGATCAGGTAGGGGCCGTCCTCGGCCAGCACCACGTTGGACGGCTTCAGGTCACGGTGGGCCAGGCCCTTGGCGTGCAGCGCGGCCAGCGCCTCGGACAGCCGGCCGGCCAGCACCTGCACGGCGCGGGTGGGCAGCGGGCCGTTGCTGCGTACCGCCTGGTACAGCGTGGGGCCGGCGATGAACTCGGTGGCCAGCCAGGGCTGGCCCGCCGAGGCGTCCGCGTCGATCACCGAGGCCACCCACGGCCCGTTGGCCGAGCGGGCGGTCTCGATCTCCCGGTCGAACCGCTCGCGGAAGTGCGGGTCGGCGGCGTAACCCGGGTGGATCACCTTCACCGCCGCGAGCGCGCCCCGGGAGGTGCGGCCCAGGAACACCTGTCCCATGCCGCCCGAGCCGAGCCGGCCCAGCAGCCGGAACGGCCCCAGCCGCACCGGGTCGTCGCCCCGCAAGCGTTCCATTCACCCGCCCTGCCCGCCTTACCGGCCAAAGCCTAGCGCGGCACGCGCTTGCCGAGCGTGCGCCCAGTTCGGCGCACGCGGGTCATCTAGTGCTCATTGGCACGGAGGGTCAGTGTCCGCGCCGGGCGGCAGCACCTTTGTCTCGGCCGGGGTGAAGGGGCGATCCGCGACCGCGCAAAGCTTGTCCCGCCATGCTGACGCGGACAGCGGCACCTCCAGCCGCTGCTCGTCCAGGCCCAGCTCGAGCACCAGGGTCCGGCCCTCGCCGGTCATCCGCCCCGGCTTCATCGGCGGGTCGATGGAGCCGGCCTCACCGCCGGTGTCCAGGTCCAGGAAGGTGACCGAGTTGTACATCCCGAGCTCGTTGCCGAACACCACCAGGTAGCCGTCCGGGTCGAACCCGGCCAGCTCGCCGGCGTTCGGGGCCGGGATCGGCGGCCCGGCCGGCACCGTGTCGTCCACGTTCCACAGTCGCACCGCCCGGTCCTTGGTGAGCACCGCCAACCGGTCACCGGATCGGTCGAAGACGGCCACGTCCGCCCCCTTGCGGGCCAGCTCGGGGTTGATCTCGGCCGGTAGGGTGGCCAGCTTGCGGCCCTCGGGCACGTTCCACACCTGCACCGACATGTCGCGGGTGAGCACCGCGACCTGCCCGGGGTGACCGGGGCGCGCCCAGATCTGGGGCGTGATCCCGGCCGGGGCGTTGGTCGGGCCGGCGGGTTCCAGCGGTACCGGTGCGCCGTCCGGCTTGCCGGTCGCCGGGTCCCACGCGGTCAGCACGCCGTCGTTCAGCGCCAACAGCCGTCCGCCGTCCGCCTCGGACTGCACGTCCAGCACGAAACCCCGGGACGGCGCGGACGGGGGCGGCAGGTCCGGTGACCTGGCCGGCAGCCGGAAACGGCTGACCGGGCGCAGCTCGGGCAGGGCGTAGGCGGTGGCCTCGACGGTGCGGTCCTGCTGCCCGGTGACCGTCCACACGCGTGCGCCGTCGAACCCGGCCACCGTGGTACGCGGCGGCAGGTCGTGCACCGCGCCGAGCTCGCGACCGGTGGCCCTGTCCCGCACGGTGAGGTCCGAGCCGGAGCGGTTCACCCGGAGGTTCGCCGTGGTGTCCAGGTAGTCGCCCTGGCCCAGCTGGTCCGCGCCGACCGACGGCTCGGTACTCAGCCGCAGCACCGAGGTGCCGACCCCGAGCAGCAGCGAAGGGCGCCCGTCCACGGTGACCACGCCGGGCACCCTGAGGTCGGCGAAGGCCGCCGTCGAGGTGAGGCCCAAGCTGGTCGGCCGCAGGTGGGGCAGCGTGGTCTCGCGGACCTCGCCGGTCTGCAGGTTGGTCAGCGTGATCACGCTGCCGTGGTCGCCGTCCAGCGTGTTCCGGGTGCTGATCAGCCAGCCCTGGTCCGAGGACAGCACGACCGAGTAGCAGCTGCCGCCGCGCAGCCCGATCCGCCGGGGCGGGTCCGGCGAGCCGATCACGCTGGTGGCGAAGATGTTCGTCGCGTTCGGACCCGAGCTGTCCGGGTCGCAGGTGAGCAGCCGGGAGCCGGAGACGACGGCCAGCTTCGGCTGCTCGCCGAGGTCGGATCCGTCGACGAGGGAGCGCAGCGTCTGGCGGTCGGCCGGCCGGTCGGGGGTGGGGCGGGTCCGCACGCCGGCCACCTTGGGGTCCAGGGTGAGCTGTACGTCGGGCCGGTCCGCCTCGGCCAACGGGCCGAGCCCGTGTGCCACCAGCTCTCCGGTGCGCATGTCCTTGATCACCAGGCGCAGCTGCCCGGGTGCGTCGCGCACCAGTGCGGCCAGCCGCTGGCCGTCCGGCGAGTAGCGCAGGCCGAACACGGTGTCCGGCGGCCCCACCCCGGGTCCGGGCAACGGCCGGGCCGGTGCCTCCGGGTTCGTCAGCTCGTACGCCAGTATGGCCCCGTCCGGGGCGACCCCGACCAGCTCCCGGCCGTCCGGGCTGACCGCCAGCTTGCTCTTCGGCAGGTTCGTGACCTGCCGGTAGCGGGGCGCGGTGCCGTTCACCCCGGAGAGGACGCCCAGGTCGGTGCCGGCCTGCACCAGCGCGATGTCCCCCCGGACCGGCGCGGAGTCGATCGGCGCCGAGGTGAGGTTCGGCAGCACCGCATCCACGGAGCGCATCGCCAGGTAGGCCCGCGCCAGCGCGGTGCGGGCCCGCGGGTTCCTCGGGTCGGACCGGTAGGCGGCCAACGCCAGCTGGGTGCCGGCCACGGGGTCGTCCGGCAACCGGGCCAGCGCGGCCCGGCCGATGCTGTCCGCGTTCGCGGCGGCCAGCCGGGTGGCGATCTGGTTGGAGTTGTACACGGTGACCGTGCCGAGCACGGCGGCGCCCAGGGACAGCACGGCCAGCGCGGCCGCCACCACTCGCCACCGGCGTACCTCCCGGCGCTGCCGCGCGGTGCTCCGGCGCACGTAGTCCAGGTCCGCCGGCGTCAGGTCGGCCCGGCGGGCGGACAGCCACTCGGTGGCGGTGGCCAGCGCGGTGCCGCGCAGCAGCGCGCCGTGCTCCTTGCTCGCCGCCTCCCAGCGTTGCCGGTTCGCGCCGAGCTGCTCCCGCCAGGACAGGAAGTCGCGGTCCTCGGCCAGCCAGTCGCGCAGCCGGGGCCAGTGGTCGATCAGCGCCTGGTGCGCCAGCTCGACCAGCTCGCCGCCGGGCGGTCCACCGACGACCAGCAGCCGGTCCCTGGCCAGGCCCGGAACCAGCTCGTTCTGGGCCGGCGGCAGCTGGTTGAGCGGCACCGCACGGCGGGCGAACCGGTCGCCGTGCAGCAGCTGGTCCGGGCGGGCCAGCGCGGTGCACAGCCGGCGCACCTCGGCGCGCGCCGGTTCGGGCAGCCGGGCGATCACCCGTTCCGCGTGCTGGGCCACCGCGCCGGCCACCCCTCCGGCGGCCCGGTAGGCGTCCAGCGTCAGGTAGCCGCCCTCGCGGCGCTCCCACAGGTCCGCGAGCAGCGCGGCGACCAGGGGCAGCTGTCCCGGCTCGGTGCCCGCGTCGTCCAGCAGCCGTTCCACCAGGCCTTCCTCGAAGCCCAGCCCGGGTGGTTGGTCCGCCGGCCGGACGATGGCCTGGCGCAGCTGGTCACGGTCCAGCGGGGCGAGCAGCAGCGTGCCCGCCTCCAGCGTGCCGGCCAGCTCGGGGGTGAGCAGCTCGTCCAGCGCGGCCCAGCGCAGGGTCAGCGCGGCCCGCACCCGGCCGTTCCCGGTGAGCCGGACGATCCGGTCCAGCAGCGCGCGGGCGGCCCGAGGGTCTACCGAGGCCAGTTCCTCGAACTGGTCGACGACCAGCAGCGTCGGACCGGCGCCCGAGGCGAAGGCCAGTACCTCGTCCGGCCGCACCCCGGGCAGCGCCCGCAGCTCGATGATCCGGGTGCCCTCGGCGCGCAGCCGGGGCACCAGCCCGGCGCGCAGCAGGGAGGACTTGCCCGCGCCGGACGGCCCGGCCACCGCGACCACCGGCAGCCGCCGGCTGGCCGCGACCAGCCGCTCGATGTCGGCGTCCCGGCCGAAGAACCGCCCGGCCTGAGCCTCGTCGAACGCCCGCAGTCCCCGGTACGGCGAGGGCAGCGACTCCGGATCGAACCCGAGCACCTCCGCGATCGGCATCAGCCGGGCCGGGTGCCCCGGCGGGCCGGGCACGGTCATGCCGATCACCGCGCCGGCCGCCGTGTCCCACACCGGCGTGCCGGCGAACCGCGCGGAGACCGGCTGTTCCCCGGGCGCGCTGCGCAGCAGCCCCAGCCGGCCGTTGCCTCCGACCGGCTGGAACTCGCCGGTCGACCACACCCCGTCGATGAGGCCGGCGGGGAAGCCGAGCACCGAGAAACCCCGCCGGACCAGTGAGTCCGCCCGGCGCAGCGGCGGCATCCGGACCCCGGCGGGCGCGGGCGCGGTGAGCCGCAGCAGCGCGCCGTCGCCGGTGCCGTCCGCGCGCGGTGGTGTCCATCGTTCGACGCGCGCGCTCAGCCGGGCCCCCGACCCGTTCCTGACCAGCGGGAAGTCCAGCCACACCGCGCCGGTTGGTGGCGCGGGGGAGGCCGGGTCGGTGCCCAGCGCATCCGCGACCACCCGCGCGCAGGTGGCCACCCGGTCCGGGCCGACCAGGAACGCGCCGCCGACCACCTCCCGGGTGCCGAGCCACACCCGCGCCGCCGCACCGGCGACGGCGGCCGCGTCCCGGTTCGCCACGGCGGTCATGAGCACGGCCGGTCGATGTCGGTTCCATCCGGCAGCAGGGCCCGCTCGGCCTCGGTGAACGGCCGGTCCGCGACCGCGCAGAGCCGGTCGCGCCAGGCCGGCGCGGTGACCGACAGCTGGCCGGGCTGAGTGGAGACGCTGCCGGTCAGACCCTGGACGGACAGCCGGATCTGACGCCCGTCCTCGGTGCTGCTCGTGCTGGGCAACCCGGCCAGCATCATCGACCCCGCCTCGCGGCCGGTGGCCAGGTCCAGGAAGGACATCCGGCGGTCGGAATAGGACCAGGTGAGCAGGTGACCGTCGTCGTCGACGCCGTAGATGCTCTGGTCGGGCGCCGGGAGGGCCGGCCGGGCCAGCCCGATGGGCGACAGGTTCCACACCTCCAGGGTTCGGGTGTCGGTCTGCACCACTATCTGGTCGCCGGAAGGGTCGAACAGGGCCACGCAGCCGCACCGGGCCGGCACGGTGCCGATGATCTTCGCGGTGTTCAGGTCCCACAGCTGGATGGACATGTCGTTGGTCAGGATGGCCACCTGGTCGGGGTGCTTCGGCCGGGACATCGCGCTGGTGAACAGGCTGGCGAACCGGATCGCCTTGGGGTCGGTGGCCAGTTGGATCGGATTGCCCACCGGCGCACCGGTGGTCCGGTCGAACGTGTACAACCAGCCGCCGTTGGCGACCAGTAGCCGGTTGCTGTCCGGCACCGGCGAGACCTGGATGCGTTTGTGCAGCGGGCTGGTGGTCGGCTCGCGTGGGGAGGTGCCGTCCGGGTGCCGGTCCGGGACCTCCACCGAGGTGATCCGGCGCAGGTCGGGCAGCTGGTAGCGGGTCATCACCCAGCTGTGGTCCTTGGGGTCGACGGTCCAGATGGAGTCACCGTCGATCTCGGGGTCGTAGAAGTTGGCGTCCAGTCCGTCGATCTGCCCGAGTCGCCGCCCGGTTTCCCGGTCCACCACCGCGACCCCGTTGTGGTACATGGCCAGCACCAGCGAGTCGGAAAGGCTGACCGCCTCCCGCCGGGGCGGTTCGGCCCGGTCCGGCGCGGCCGTCGTGCGCAGCCGCAGCAACGCGCCGCCCTGGGCCAACAGCACCGACGTGCGGCCACCCGAGGAGACCACCGCCAGATCTGAGCTGGGCCGGAAGACCGGTGTACTGGAGGGCTGGCCCGGGTTGACCGATCGGGGCGCGAGCACGTCCCGGGCCTCGCCGGTGGCGATGTTGGTCAGCCGCAGCGTCGTGTAGTCCGCCCCGGGAAGGCCCGCCGAGACGTCGTCCACCAGCCACCCGCCGTCGCCGGAGCGCAGCCGCCACGCGCCGCAGCCCGACTCGGCGGGTTGGGTCCGGGGCGTGCCGGTGCCGCCCAGCGGGGTGATCGCCAGGGTCTGGTAGTCGGCGCAGGACACCGCGAACGCGCCCGAACCGGCCACCAGCGCCCCGTCCGGCAGGGTGGCCACCTCGGAGCCGTCGGTCAGCGAGCGGAGCACCAGCCGGGAGCCCTGGCGGTCCTGCGACCCGTACCGCACCAGCGCCCGGTCCGGGTCGGCGGTCGGCCACGCCGCCGTGGCCTCCGGGGGCAGCTGGCCGAGCCGCCCGGGCAGCTCGGCGCCGGTGCGCACGTCCCAGGTGCGCACCTCGAACCCGCCCGCCCCGGTCTGCACGACGGCCTGCAGGCGGTCCCCGGCCGGCGTGAACAGCGGCTGCAGCACGCGCGACCCGCCGGCGATGGTCCTGGGTCCGGCGTTCCCGGTCAGCTCGCGCACCCGCAGGCCGACGCCGCCCGGCCCCGGGTAGGCGAGCAGCCGGCCGTCCGGGCTGAGCGTGACGGCCTGGTCGCCCGGGACGTCGGGCAGCTCGGAGTGTCGAGGGGTTGGCCCGGCTAGGCCGGTGACCAGCACCGGGTGCGGCGTGGTCTGCAGGACGGCGGTGTCCCCGGCGGCCAGCAGCGCGTTCACCGGGTTGGCGGTCAGGCCGGCCAGCTCCAGGTCCACCGACCCGAACGCCAGGTAGGAGCGGGCCAGGGCGGTGCGGGCCTGGGCGTTGTCCGGGTCGGAACGCCAGGCGGCGAGCGCCAGCTGGGCGGCCAGCGCCGGGTCGGTCGCCGCGCGCGCCTGCGACTGGAGGCCCAGGGTCTCCGCGTTGGCGGTGGCCAGCTGGCCGGCCAGCACCTGGCGGCGGTTCACCGCGTACACCGACAGCGTCGCCGCGAGCAGCGCCAGCACGGCCAGGCCGGCGGTGACCGCGCGCCACCGCCGCACCTCGCGGCGCTGCCGGGCGCGGCCCCGGCGGACGAAGTCCCGGTCCACCTCGGAAACCTCGTCGCCCCGGCTCGCGGTCCACTCGATGGCGGCGGCCAACGCGGTGCCGCGCGGCAGCGCGCCGTCGTCGCGCGCGGTGGCCTCCCACTGCTTGCGCTGCTCCTGCACCCGGGCCCGCCAGGAGAGGAACTCCCGGTCGTCGGTCAGCCAGTCGCGCAGCCGGGGCCAGTGGTCGATCAGCGCCTGGTGGGCCAGCTCGACCACGTCCCCGTCGGCCACCAGCAGCCGCCCGGCCACCAGCGGCCCGACCAGCGCGCGCTGCTCGGCGGGCAGCTCGGCCAGTGACACCGGGCGACGGGTGAACCGTCCGGTGGCGTCCGGCCGGGCCAGCGAGGTGAACAGCCTCCGGAGGGGGTCGGGGTGGGTCTCGATCGACTCGAGCACCCGCTCCGCGTGCTGGCGCAGCGCCCCGGCCACCCCACCGGCGTCGGCGTAGCCGCGCAGCGTCAGGTAGCCGCCCTCGCGGCGTTCCCACAGGTCCGCGAGCAGCGACTCCACCAGCGGCAGCTGGCCCGGCTCGGTTCCCGCGTCGTCCAGGATGCGCTCCACCAGCCCGGGTTCGAAGGCCAGCCCGGGCGCCCCTTCCGCCGGCCGCACGATCGCCTCGCGCAGCCGCGCCCGGTCCAACGGGGCGACGAGTACGGTGCCCGCCTCCAGGGTCCGCGCCAGCCGCGGGGTGAGCAGCTCGTCCAGCGCGGCCCAGCGCATGGTCAGCACGGCACGGGTGCCTTGCGCGACGACCCGCTCCAGCAGCCGACGCGCGCCGGCCGGGTCGGCGCCGGCCAGCTCCTCGAACTGGTCCAGCAGCAGTACCTGGTTGCCGTTCGCACGGGGTTCGGGATCGCCCGGCCGCAGGTCCACGATCTCGGCTCCACCGGCCCGCAGCCGGGGCAGCAGCCCGGCCCGGACCAGCGACGACTTGCCCACCCCGGACGGCCCGGCCACCGCGACGACGGGTTGCCGGGCGACCGCGTCGACCAGCCGCTCGATCTCCGCGTCCCGGCCGTGGAAGGCGTGCGCGTGCTCCTCGCCGAACGGGCGCAGCCCCCGGTAGGGGCAGGGCAGCAGCTCCGGGTCCTGCCCGAGCACCTGATCGATCGGGATCAGGTAGGCGGTGGTGGTGTCGCCCCGGTCGGCGGCCACCGTCATGCCGACCACCGCGCCGGACTCCACGTGCCACACCGGCGCGCCGGAGAAGCCGCCTTCGATGCGCCGTTCGCCCGGTGTGCTCTGCAGCTGGAACCAGCGGGTGCCCTGCTCACCCCGGATCAGGCCGGTGGACCACACCCCGTGGGTCCCGCCGTCCGGGAAGCCCAGCACCCAGAAGCCCTGCCCCCACAGCTGTTCGATCCGGCGCAGCGGGGGCATGCGGGCCGCTTCCGGGGCGTCACCCCGGCGAAGCCGCAGCAGGGCGAGGTCACCCGAGCCGTCCTCGGCGATCGGGGTCCAGCCCGCCACCTGTGCGGTGGTCCTTACCGGCGCGCCTTCCTCGTCCCTGATCAGCGGGAAGTCCAGGTGGACCGGCGCCGTCGGTGCCGCCGGCGAGTACGGATCGCCGCCCAGCGCGTCGGCCACCACGTGGGCGCAGGTGGCCACCAGGTCGGTACCCACCAGGAATGCGCCGCCGACCGCTTCGCGCCCGTCCGCCAGCACCCGCAGCACCGCACCCGCGACGACGAGATCGTCCCGTTGCGCGCCTGTCATCTCGAGCGGTCCCCCATCCGCCGACCCGGCAGCCATAATGACATCAGGGGAGGGGTCCTAACCATGAGCGAAGTCGATCTAAAGGAAGATTTCGGTCAGGTCGGCGCACTGCTGCGGCAGCTCGCGGAGCTGGGCGAGGGCACCGTGCTCGGCCTGCCCGCCGCCGGACGCGCCGGCATCCGGCGGGTGTCCAAGGCGCTGGCCGAGGAGTTCGAGCGGCGGCTGTCCGACGCCTACCGGGACCGCGCGCCGATCCTGGTGCGGTACGCCACCGGCAAGGTCGGGGACCGGGGCCGCGCCGAGGACGTGGTGCAGCGGGCCTTCGAGAAGATCGTGCGCCGGCACAAGGGTGACCGCCCCGAGATCAGCAACCTGGAGGCCTACCTGCACACCGCCGTGTGCAACGAGGTGAACCGGGAGCTGCGCTCGGTCATCCCGGAGCGGCAGAACCTGGCCAGCCTGCCGGACCCCTCGGACGACCGACCCGAGCTGCCCAGCCCCCGCCCGGACGTGTCCGCCCAGGTCGCCGACGCGCTGGCGCTGCGCGCCGCCCTGGCCGAGCTCCCGCCGAGGGAGCGAGAAGCGGTAGTCATGCGGATGCAGTGGGAACTCTCCGTGGCCGAGGCGGCCGAGCTGATGCAGCTCAGCTCCGGCGCGGTCAAGCGCTACACCGCTGACGGCCTCCGCCGCCTCCGCGAACGCCTGGCCGCCGCCTGACGGTCGCTGGCCACCGAGCAGTTGACCCAGGTCACGGCCCGGTTCGGGGAACCGGGATGATCCGCAAGCGCGGAGGCGTTACCCTGGAGAGGTTGGGCAACCAACGATGACCAGGGGGTGAACGGTTTCGACTTCGGACGTTGATCAAGGGGAAGCGTGTCGAGGAAGGCGACGATGATCTCGTTAACCACCCGTCGCAAACCAATTAAGCGCCAACAATGTTGTCGCCAGGCCGTTTGTTGCTTCGAACCAGGGCGAGGTCACCCTCGCCGGTTAGTTCTTAGCTAGGCCTTGTCGGCCCGGGATTGTTCCCGACCCGGTGTCCGGCATCAGCTAGGGGACTTACCGCTCGACCCGGTCGCAGGGGTCGGACGGGAAATCAAACAGCGACTGGGATCGTCACACCGGCTTGTTCGCGGGACCGGTGGATCCAAGCAGAGACACAGCGGACTGCACACGGAGAAGCCCTCGTGAAGCGCCGGAGGACCCGGGTTCGATTCCCGGCACCTCCACTCTGGGGTGCTCTGTTCGCACAGAGCGCTCACCTGATCGTTCCGGGTTACGTCGGGGGACCGAGTCCCCCGACACCCCCTACGGTGCGAGCTTTGCCGGACCCAGCGTGGGGGCGGCAGGCGCCACCAGCGCCGGTTTACTGCCGCCGCGAGACGCGAGCCTTTGGGTGCGGTGCGGTGCTGTGGTGGGCCGGCGCCGTGGGGGAGGGCGGGCCGGCCCACCTTGGGGAGCGGCTAGCTCACGTCGACGTTGTGGCTGTCGGTCTGCTCGTACTGGTTGTTCGAGTTGATGTCGTCGTGGCTGTCGGTGCGCGAGTTGTCCTCGTAGTTGGAGTACTCGCTGTTGTCCTGGCTGCTCTGGTCCACGCCCTGGTCGGCGTAGCCGCCGCTGCCGGCGGTGTTCACCGCGGTGTCGCCGTCGCCGGAGTTGTGCACCGAGGTGTTGGTGTCGTTGTCGCTGTTGTAGCCGGACGAGTCGCCGCCGACGGACATGGAGCCGCCGTCGCCGAAGTTGGCGTGGCCGATGTCGGAGCTGGTGGCGTCGCCGGAACCGAAACTCGTGGTGTTGTCGTCGCCGGTCACCGCCTGGTTGTTGTCGCCGACCACGTTCCCGTCGCCGGTGGTGATGTCGCTGTCCCGGATGTCCCCGCCGGCCGCGACCGCGCCGTCCCCGGAGGCGACCACCGGGTCGTTGTCGATCACCTGGTCGAAGTCGCCACCGTCGGTGTCGATGTCCTGGTGCACCGAGTTGTCGATGTTGGTGCTGTGGTCCTCGACGGTCGTGTAGTTGTTCGTGACGTAGTTGTTCAGGTAGTCGGCGCCGTTGTCGTCGCCGTGGTCGGCGCGAGGCGGCGGCGGGTAGTGCACCGCGTGGCCGCCGCCGTTGTGGTCGTGGCCGGGGGCGTGGTCGTCCGCGATCAGGGTGAGGGCGTCGTTCACGTCGGCGGCGGTCAGGTTCTCGAAGCCGTGGTCGGCGGCGTAGCCGTTCGGGTCGTCCTGGAAGTCGGCTCGGGCTTCCGGGTCACGGAGCAGGTCCATGATCCAGTCCAGCAAAGAGGTGGTTTCGGGCACGGGAGATCTCCAAAAGGTTTTGGCAACGAATAGAACCGGAACTCAGACCGGTCCGGTCACTGCCGAAAGACCTGGAGAACCTGGGGTGCATGGGCCGAGTGCGCGTCCGCCCGCTCGAGCGGGCCCGCGGCCAGGGCCAACGTGGTGACCGGCGCCGCGGCACCGACCGGGGCGCCGGCCGGGCCGGTGACCGGGTCGTGCCCGACCGGCCGGGTCGGGGTGCCCCGGTCCGCGAGCGCCTGGGTGCCGTGCAGCGGCAGCAGGTGGCAGTCGTGCGGGCCGCCCCCGCCGTCCGTACTGCTGGACGCGACCTCCGGGGCGAACCGGGCCGGGTCGGCGACCAGCTCGCTCGCCGGGGTGAGGGCGAAGCCGGCGAGCAGCGACCAGGCGACCACCGTGGTGATCAACCGAGCCAGCCTCGCCACCTGGTTCCTCCCACGTTCCCGCCGAGCCGGCCGCCGAGCTTAAGGCATGTCCCGCGGATCATCCAGCCGGCTGCGCGGCGCCCAGACGAATGCCTCACGGCGTTGTCGGCATAGATCCACGGGACATGCCTTGGCGGTCGGAAATAACCCGCGCACCGGCGGAAGTTGTCAGGGGTATGTGGTCGACTGATGGCATGGCGCAAACCCGGCGGCTGATGTTGGTGCACGCCCACCCGGACGACGAGGCGATTCCCACCGGAGCCACCATCGCCCGCTACGCCGCCGAGGGCGTGCGGGTGTGCCTGGTGACCTGTACCCGGGGCGAGCGGGGCGAGATCGTCGAGCCGGAGCGGGACCGGCTGGGCGCGCTCACCCCGGAGAAGCTGGCCATTCACCGGGAGACCGAGCTAGCCGACGCGGTGGAGCTGCTCGGCATCGCCCGGCACGAGTGGCTCGGCGGCGCCGGCCGCTGGTGGGACAGCGGCATGGTCGGCACCCCGGAGAACGAGGACCCGAGGGCGTTCGCCCGCGCGGACCCGGCCGAGACCACCCGGGAGATGGTGCGGCTGCTGCGCGAGGAACGCCCCGAGGTCGTCGTCACCTACGACGAGCACGGCGGCTACGGCCACCCCGACCACATCCAGGCGCACCGGGTGACGATGGCCGCACTGGACCCGGCCGCCGACCCCGACTACGCCCCCGAGCTGGGCGAACCGTGGCGGGTGGGCAAGGCGTACTGGTCGGTGATCCCGCGCGAGGCGGTGCTGCGGATGGTCGAGGAGTTCGACTTCCCGATCTCCGACGACATGCCCGGCGTGCCCGACGAGGTGATCACCGCGCGGGTGGACGGGCGGGACTACCGGGAGACCAAGGTGGCCGCCCTGCGCGCGCACCGCAGCCAGGTGGACCTGGTCAGCGGGTTCTTCAGGTTCATCGTGGAACGGCCGGAGTTCGGCTACGAGCACTTCCAGTTGGTGCGCGGGGAACGCGGTCCGGCCGGCGCCAACGAGCAGGGCTGGGAAGACGACCTCTTCGCCGGCTTAGGGTGACGCGGGAAAGACCGACGCCCCTGCCCAGCGAGGTATGGGTGCTGGTGGGGGCGGCCTTCCTGGTCGCGGTGGGTTTCGGGTTGGTGGCGCCGGCGCTGCCCACGTTCGCCCGGAGCTTCGACGTCGGGGTCACCGCCGCCAGCGCGGTGATCAGTGCGTTCGCCGTGTTCCGGCTGGCGTTCGCGCCGGTCAGCGGGCGGCTGGTGAACCGCTGTGGCGAGCGCACGGTGTTCCTGCTCGGGCTCGGCGTGGTGGCGCTGTCCACGGCGGCCTGTGCGTTCGCGCAGAGCTACTGGCAGCTGCTGGTGTTCCGCGCGGTGGGCGGCATCGGTTCGACCATGTTCTCCGTGTCGGCGGTGTCCCTGCTGATGCGGCTGGCCCCGCCGGACGGGCGGGCCCGGGCGTCCGGGGTGTGGTCGGTCGGCTTCCTGCTGGGCAGCATCACCGGCCCGCTGTTCGGCAGCGGGCTGGTGGCGATCAGCCTGCGCGCGCCGTTCCTGGCCTACGCCGCCTCGCTCACGGTGACCGTGCTGGTCAGCGGCCTGCTGCTGTACCGGTCGGAACTGGCCGGACGGGCGCCGGAGGAACCCGGTGAGGGCGAGGCACCGAGCGGCGTCCGGGTGGCGCTGCGGCACCCCGCCTACCGCGCCGCCCTGGTGTCCAGCTTCGCCAACGGGTGGGCGGTGTTCGGCGTGCGGATCTCGCTGATCCCGCTGTTCGTGGTGGAGGCGCTGCGCCAGCCGCCGGGCTGGGCCGGCATCGCGCTGACCTTCTTCGCCGGCGGCAACGCGGTGACCATGCCGCTGGCCGGCCGCTGGGCCGACCGGGTGGGGCGCAAACCGCCCCTGCTCACCGGGCTGCTGGCCACCGGGGTGGCCACTGGGGCGCTGGGCTTCGTGGACTCGCTGCCGGTGTTCGTCGCGGTGTCCCTGCTCGGCGGGCTGGGTAGCGGGCTGATCACCCCGGCGATGGTCGCCTCGGTGGCCGACCTGATCGGTCCCCGGGGGCGCGGCGGGCCGGTGCTCGCCGCCTTCCAGATGGTCTCCGACCTGGGCGGGATCATCGGCCCGCTGGTGGCCGGGATGCTGGTCGAGTCGTCCGGGTACGAGGTCGCGTTCCTCGCCGCCGGCGCCGTCCTGCTGCTCGGTTTTGCGGTGTGGCTGCGCGCGCCGGAGACGCTCAGTCGGTCCCATTGATCACATGCGCACCTCGATCCCGTTGACGAGCCGGTCAAACCGTCCGGCTAGGCTGCGCCCGTGTCGGTCGTCGAGGCGTCAAAACCCACGCGTGGCCAGTCGTTCTGGCTGGACGTGGTGGGCACCGTGGCGCGGCTCGGGCTGGCCGCCGTCTGGCTGATCTCCGGCGGCATCAAGGCCGCCGACCCGGCCCAGACCTGGGTGGCCGTGCACGCCTACCGGGTGCTGCCCGAGATGGGCGTCGAGGTGGTGGCCGCCGTGCTGCCCTGGTTCGAGCTGGCGCTGGGCGTTCTGCTGGTGATCGGCGTCGGTACGCGGTTGGTCGCGGTGCTGTCCGGGCTGGTGCTGCTGGCGTTCATGGCCGGCGTGACGCAGGCCTGGGCGCGCGGGCTCTACATCGACTGCGGCTGCTTCGGCGGCGGCGGCGAGGTCGAGCCCGGGGCCACCCAGTACGGCACCGAGCTGCTGCGGGACGCGGGATTCCTGCTGCTCGCGGCCTGGCTGGTGGTTAGACCGCGCTCCCTGTTCGCGTTGGATGCGCGACTGTCCCCCGAAGGAGGCTCGTAGAGGTGGCTGGGACCAAGAGCGGCGGCCGCACGGCGATCTACATCGTGCTGGGCGTGCTGGTGGTGGCCGGGTTGGCCGGCTGGTCGTTCGCTTCCTTCCGGAGCGGCGGTTCGGGTGGCGCGGGTGGCGACGCGAACTTCTCCGCCAGCGTGCAGGGCGCGCTGGTGGTGGCGGGCAACAAGAACGCGCCGCACACCGTGGACGTCTACGAGGACTTCATCTGCCCGTTCTGCGCCCGTTTCGAGTCCGAGCACAGCGCGGACATGGCGAAGGCGGTCAACGACGGCAAGATCCAGGTCCGGTACCACGTGCTGGGCTTCCTGAACAAGTACAGCAACCCGGCCGGATACTCGCTGCGCGCCGCGAACGCGGGCGTGTGCTCCGCCGAGGCCGGCGTGTTCAGCGCCTACCACAAGAAGCTGTTCGACGAGGCGCCCGCCGAGGGTACGGCCGGCTTCTCCGACGCGGAGCTGGTCCAGAAGGCGAAGGACGTGGGCGCCCCCGCGACCATCGAGAAGTGCATCACGTCCGGCAAGTTCACCAAGGTGATCGCCAGCGAGACCGAGCGCGCGACCAAGGACGCCTCCCTGAAGAGCGCCCAGGGCCGCTTCGGCACCCCCCGGATCACCGTGGACGGCAAGGTCGTCGAGGACACCGACGGCTCCTGGCTCTCCGACATCACCAAGTAGCTCATATCGCGGGTTTTCCCGGGCTGTGTCGCGGCTTTTCGCGGTCTTGCTGACGGTCAGAATGAGCGACATGGCCTGGTGAAACCCGCGATATGGCTAGGTGGGGTTAGGTGAGGGAGTTCCACGGGGTGGGGAGTTCCTCGCCCTCGGCGACGCGGAGCAGGCGGCGGGCCTTGCCGACCTCGGTGCGCGGCACCGTGCCCGGCTCCACCACCCGCACCGCGCAGCCGACGCCCAGGCGCTCCCGCAGCGCGTTGGTCAGCTCGGCCCGCAGTGCCTCGGCGGTGGCGGGGTCGGCGCTCATCGGCTCGGCGAACACGCGCAGCTCGGCGCGCGCCGGGACGCGCCGGTCCTCCACGATCAGGTAGTGCGGGCTGACCCGCTCGTCGGCCAGCAGCACCGCCTCGATCTCGGTGGGGAAGACGTTCACCCCTCGCACCACCAGCATGTCGTCCGCCCGGCCGAGCAGCTTGCTCATCCGGCGCAGCGTGCGGGGTGAACCGGCCGCCGGACCGGCCAGCGTGGCCACGTCCCCGCTGCGGTAGCGCAGCAGCGGCATGCCGGTCTTGGTGAGCGTGGTGAACACCAGCTCGCCGGGCGTGCCGTCGGGCACCGGGTGGCCCGAGGCGTCGATCGCCTCGACGTAGAAGTGGTCCTCGGCCACGTTGAGCAGGCCGGCCGAGTCCAGCGACTCGCAGGCCACGCCCGGGCCGATGATCTCGGAAAGCCCGTAGATGTCCAGCGCGCGGATGCCCAGCAGCGACTCGATCTGCTGGCGCATGCCCTCGGTCCACGGTTCGGCGCCGTGCACGCCGACGCGCAACGACAGCGACGCGGGGTCGGTGCCGGCGGCCCGCAGCGCCTCGCCCAGGTAGATGGCGTACGACGGGGTGCAGCAGAGCACGTCGGGGCGCAGGTCGGCGAGGACGCGCAGCTGGCGGTCGGTCATCCCGGCCGACATCGGCAGCACGGTCGCGCCCAGCCGCAGCCCGCCGTGGTGCACGCCCTGCCCACCGGTGAACAGCCCGTATCCGTAGGCGACCTGGATCACGCTGTTTCGCGTGGCACCCGCGCCACCGAGGGCGCGGGCCATCACGTCGGCCCAGATCGCCACGTCGGCGGCGGTGTACGGGACCAGGGTCGGCCGGCCGCTGGTGCCGGAGCTGCCGTGGATGCACACCACGTCCGCCCGGGGCACCGCGAGCAGGCCCCACGGGTAGTGCGCCCACAGGTCCGGCTTGGTCACCGTGGGGAGCTTGGCCAGGTCGTCCAGGGTCACCTCGGCCCCGGCGGTCACGCCGGCCGTGCGCAGCCGGCCGGCCTGCTCGCCGTCCGCGCGCAGCAACCGGTCGACCAGCTCGCGGAGTCGCCGTTGCTGCAGGTCGCGGCGTTGCTCCGGCGGGCAGCCCTCGGCGTCCGGGTCGACCAGGGGCGGTGGCGTGAGCGAGTCGGTGGTCACGGCTGAGAGCGTAATGCGCCTCGGCCCGGAGTTGAGGCCCCCAAATGTCGGTCACCGTTGGCGTTGGGGTAAGTTATTCGCTATTGGGGCTGTGGCGCAGCTGGTAGCGCATCACACTGGCAGTGTGAGGGTCAGGGGTTCGAGTCCCCTCAGCTCCACCAAAACGTTCTCGTTCAAACCCCGACCTCCCACAGAGGTCGGGGTTTTGCTTTCCCCGCCCAGGACAGCCTCACCTGCCTCAAACCCAGTCGGTTCGGCATTCGAACCCCTGACCCTCGCTCGGACGGCCGTCAGGCCGTCCCCGCCCAGCAGCGCCGCGAACGGCTCAGTCAGCTCATAGCGCTCCACCGTCCCGTCCTGGGCAATCCACAGCCGCTTGTAGAACCCCTGGTTCATCTGCCGCTTCACAAAGTCCGGTGCCCGCCGGTACTGCACGTTGCACTCACCTGCCACCGCCAGTGCCTGCTCCAGCACGGCTTCCACCTCGGCCAGATGCTTGCCGCTGACTTCAACCTGCCGTTCGGCCGCCGTCATAGCCCGCGTCAGCCGGTCCATCTCCGACTTGAGCAAGTCAAGCGGCACGGCACCGGCATAGTGCGCCCGCATTAGGGCGGCTCGCTCTTCGCCGAGCTGCTGCAGACGGCGGTTGGACCGCTCGGCCTGCTGGTGGGCTTCGGCACTCTCGCCGGCCAGCTCAGCGTGGACGCCGAGCCGGATGCTGTGCACCGTCTCGGGCGGTAGCTCAAGCCGCTGGTACAGCGCCAGAATGCCGTCCTCGATCCGCTCGACCCGGATCGACCGCCGCGTGCAGTGAACCTTCTCGTGGTGGCGCTTGGGGCAGATGAAGTAGTTGAAGGTGCCGCCGTGCCGTCCAGTGGCGCGGTTGAAGATGAGCCGCCGGCCGCAGCCGCCACAGAAGATGGTGCCACGCAGGTAATGGGTGTGGACGCGGTCCTTCTCGCCGGCATGGGCGTGCACTGCCAGCACGTCCTGCACTGCCAGCCACAGCTCCGGTGTCACCAGTGCCTGGTGCTTGCCCTCGTAGGTCGCGCCCCGGTAGGACACGACGCCCATATAGTAGGGATTACGGAGCGTGTTCAGTAGCGACGTCATGCTGACGTCGCGTTCCGGCCGCCGGGCAGTCGGCCGTGTCGTCAGGCCTTTCTCCTGGAGCGCTTCCGCCAGTTGCAGGGATGTCCAGTCACCCGTGGCGTACTGCTCAAAAGCCCACTTCATGAGTGGTGCCCGCTGCGGGTCGACGATGACCGTTGAAACCGCGATGCCGTCGCGGTACTCCCGGAAGGGCAGATAGCCGAGTGGCGGCCGGAACGGCGTGCCGCCCTCTTGTGCCTTGGCGATCATGCCCTTGAGCACCTCTTGCGCCAAGTTGTCGGAGTAGAACTGCGCCATGTCGGCCATGATGTTGTAGAGGAACTTGCCGGACGGCGTATCCGAGATGCTTTCAGTACAGGACACCAGCTCGCAGCCGGCTTTGCGCAGCGCCATGTTGATAGCGACGTCGTCGAGCCGGTTGCGTGCCAAGCGGTCAATCTTGTGCACGATGACGTAGCGTGGCCGCTGCTCGGCGATATCGCGCAGCATGCGTTGCAATTCCGGCCGGTGGGCCGACTTGGCTGACTGGCCGGCGTCAATGTAAATGCCGCCGACCACCGCGCCGAGCTGCTCGGCCTTGGTGACACCGGCGGCGCGCTGGACAGGGATGGAATAGCCCTCTTCACCGCCGCCGGTACGGGCCTGCTCACGGGTACTGACCCGGACATAGATAAAGGCGATGTCAGCAATGCCGGCGTTGTCAGTGAATGGTTGTGTCTGCTGGCCGCTGCGCAGCACCGCGTCCGCAGCCCGTCTGAGGGCTGGACTCTCGTCGTCTTGCTGGCTGGTCCGCAGCTCATCTATGACGCGGCGCCGGCTGTGGCGCCGCTGGTCAGCTCGGCGTGATTGATCGTCGGATTCGCACTCGCGGGACATTCCGCCTCCTCGGCGACTGATCCTTTTGGAACGACATGTCAGACGGTATTTCGATTCGTTCCATTGTCGCAGGCGGAAGCGGACGTCAACAATAAAGGCCAGGCTGGCCTGGGTGGATAGCAGTTGGAGGCATTTGAATAGCAGTGATTTGAGAACCAGGCTCACTGACACTGACGGCTAAGCTGACGGCAACAACGCCAAGTACGTGCACGCGCGTTTGTGAACGCGCAACTTCTCTGACGAGATTGACGCGAGCCAGCGCGCTACCTCCAGTCTTGCTGAAGAGCCTTGTGTCCCCAGTTCGAGTCTGGGAGGAGCCACCAGAAAGATCATTGAATAGAGCGCCAACCTGCCAGAGGTCGGCGCTCTTTTTTGTGCCCGGCGGCGGCCGTCGGCCGGCGGCGGCAAAATGGTCTGACGGCTGTTCTTGACGGCAACGCGGACGGTCGTTGCCGTCAGCAGGCTGCTGGAAAAGGTGCTGTTCAACCTTGGTGAGGGCCTGTCGTTTGCTGGCGATGTCGACGTGGGTGTATAAGCCTGTCATGCGTACGTCGCTGTGGCCGAGCACCGCCTGAATATCGCGGGCGTGCACCTGGAGGTCTTTTTGCGTCGTCGCGTTGGTGTGGCGCAGCCCATGCAAGGTGATCCGGCTAAGGCCGTGGTGTTCGCAGATGCGTCTGAACGAACGGTAGACGTTGCGCGCCTCGATCGGTCGCCCGCTGCGCGTGGTGAAGACCAGCTCGTTGCCCTCGCTCGTACCCGCCCAGCCGGTGCCGGCCGCTAGTCGGTCGGTCGCTTGCTGTTCGCGCCGTTCGTTCAGCACGGCAACGGCGGTAGCCAGCAGGGGTTCGTCGCGGCTGCTGGTCGCGGTCTTGAGTTCGACTGCACGCATTGCGCCGTCGATTCGCTGGACCTGTTGCCGGATACGGAGTTCGCCACGCGCAAAGTCGACGTCGCGCCAGCGTAGGCCACGCGCTTCACCGCTGCGTAAGCCGTACAGGATGAGCAGCACAAACAGCGGGTACAGCGGGTCGGAGGCGGCAGCCTGTAAGAAGCGGTGGACTTCGGCCGCGTTCCAGTATTCGGCCTCCCGCGCGCGATAGTTCGGCAGCTCAACCAGCCGTGCGACATTGCGCGTGAGGAGTTCGGTACGGACCGCGTAGGTGAGCGCGGCGCTCAGGACTTTGCGGATCTGGTGGATACTCGCTGGTGATTGACCAGCCTGATACAGGTTGTCAAGGAACTCCTGCACGGTAAGGACGGACAGGCCCTCCAAGCTGTGTCGCCCGAGCCCTGGCTTCAGGTACAGCCGGGTGACGGCTTCATGGCGGCGGTAGGTCAGCGGGCGGCGCCGAAGCTGTACTGCGTGGGCCAGCCAGTAGTCCAGGTACGCGGCTACTCGCCACGCCTTATCTGCCACGGGTATGCCTTGAGCCTGGCGGGTTTTCAAGCTGGTGAGCTTTCGCTGTACCTCGGCGCGACTGCCGGCGTAGATGCGGACCCGCTTGCGCTGTCCGCCGGTGGTGCGGGCATAGAACGCGCCTTCCCAGCGGCCGTCCTGGCGCCGGTAAACCGAGCCTTCGCCGTTGGCGTTTCTCCCGGCCATTACCGGTCGCCCTCGTCGGTTTGGCTATTGATAAACCGAGCGATTGCATCGGCGGGGATCAGCCGCCGCCGGCCGATCTGCACCGTGGTGAGTTTGCGCTGTTGAATTAGCCGATACAGCAGCCACCGGCTGATACGCAGGTGCCGGCAGGCCTCGTCAATCGTCAGCAGCTGTGGCGCGGCTGGTGGACTTGGCTGGTTGCCGGATGAGTTATGGTCTGCGGATTGCATAGCGATATCCTCCCCTCTATTTAAGAGCAGCTTGCTTAATTTGTGAACAGGCCTTCTGCGGGGCCATTCGGTGATGTTGGTAAAACCGGCAGGGAGTTCTCGAATCGCTGGCGGCGACTGCAAGAAGAACTCCCTGCCGGGAATGGCTGGCCGGGCTAGCTGCTGCTGGCCCCGCCGTCCTTGCCCCGCCGGTTCCGGCCGGTCGACGTGGTGTCGGCCTCGGCTGGAACCTCCGGAGCGGCGCTGTCACCGTTGCCAAACAGGGCGGTGATGGCCTGCCGGCGGATAGCGGCCTCGCGTTCAATTTCGGCGAGGGCGGCATCTGCCTGGCTGCTCAGTGACGTCTTGCGCTGCTCGATGTAGCCGATGACGGCGAGACGGATGATGTCCGTGACCGTCTGGCCTTCGAGCTGGGCAACGATCGTCAGCTGGGCGTACAGCTCGTCTTCGAGCCGGACAGCGGTGGTCTTCATGAGGCCACCGCCGGGCTGGCGGACGGGCTGTGTGTGGGGTGACGCATGGTCTCCTCCTCGGTTGGGTGCGGCCGGCGATTCCGGGGTTGGGATCTCCTGTTGGAAGCCGCAGGCCACCGACGAGGTGGCCCTTGGCTCAGGCGTGCAGTCGGAAGACGTGGATTTGTGATCGTTCGTCGTCCTCGACAACGTGGGCGTCATAGGTCAGTTCGCGGCCGAGGCCTTCGTAGTCGATGCGCAGGTGCGGTAGCAGTTGCTCGTCGACGTGTTCGTTGAGCTGGTCCCACCAGCCCCGGTCTTCGGCGACGGCTTGCGCCCAGGTGGCGACGTCGGGCCAGCTGCCGACGTAGTGGGCACCGAAGGCGGCGACGGCTTCCGGGCTGCGGCCCCAGGCCTCGACGTAGGCCACGAAGGCCCGGCCGTGGGCGGCGACGCCGCGGGCCAGCCGGCTGACGGTGGCCAGGTCCTCCCACTCGTCAATGTCCAGTCCCTCGAAGCAGCTGTGTTGGCGGATGCTGACGGTCGCGCCTCGGAAGGGCGACATGTCCAGCAGCTCGTGCTTGGCGGCTTCCAGTACTTTCGGGTCGGCGGTGGCGTCGAGCCACTGGCCGCGCTCGACCCGCTTGGCGGCGGCGCCGTTGTCGCGCAGGTAGATGCGCGGCGCGTCGAGGCTGCGCTCCGGGCTGCTGGCCGGCTCGGCGGTCTCCGGCGGGGTGTTGTCGTGCCAGTGCCAGGCTTCGGCGGTGTCATCGGTGGGGTGGTGTTCCATGGTGTTGCTCCTGCTTATTCAGTTGTTTTGGTGACCGACGGGCGTCGGTCAGGGGTGGCCCCGGGCCTGTGCTAGCCGCGCCTGGGCCAGCTCGACGTAGGCCGGGTTGAGTTCGATGCCGAGCCAGTCGCGCCGTTCCTGTTCGGCCACTAGCGCGACCGTGCCGGCGCCCATGAAGGGGTCGAGCACGATGCCGGGCCGCCAGTCGCCGCCGCAGTCGCAGCCGGCCCGCAGCGGGCCGCTGGCCAGCAGCCGGCCATTGACGCGCTGCTGAGCACGTCGCCACGGCACGCCGCAGCCGGTGCAGAGCCGTTCCGGGCAGGTCGCCAGCAAGGGCCGGCGCACCAGATCGAGCGGGAAGACCGCGAAGTGGGCGCCGCGGTAGGCGGCGGTCGGCAGCAGCCAGGCGTCGCCGGGGTTCTTGCCGAGCGGGTGGCTCTCCTGGCCGGCGGCTTTCAGGCTGGCCAGGCCCCGGTTGAGGTCGATGCGCGGCGAGCCGTGGAGCTGGGGCGCGGCGGCTGGCGGCGGGTAGACGGCGCGCTGGGTGGCCCGGCCGCTGTGCCTCGGCGTGGTGGCCGGCACGCGGATGGCGTCGAGGTCGAAGTAGTAGGTGGGCTGCTGGGTCAGCAACAGGATCGTTTCGTGGCTGCAGGACAGCCGGTCGGTGACGCTGCTCGGCATGGCGTTGCGCTTGGCCCAGATGACGTTGTTGCGCACCAGCCAGCCGTCCTCCTGCAGGGCGACGGCCAGCCGTTGCGGGCCGAGCAGCAGGCTCTTGCGCGGTGCGCCTTCGCGCGGGTGGCGGCTGTAGCCGTCGCCGATGTTGAGCCACAGCGCGCCGCCCGGTTTCAGCACCCGCCGCAGCTCGGCCGCCACGCCGACCAGCTCCGTCACCCAGCCTTGGACGGTCGGCTCGGCGCCGATCTGCCCGGCGACGCCGTAGTCCCGCTGTGCCCAGTACGGCGGCGACGTGATGACGCAGTCGATTGACGCTTCCGGCAAGCCGCGCAAGCGCTTCACCGCGTCGCCGCACAGGAACTGCCGCCGGGGTGCGTCCCCGGCCGCGCCGCTCACGGCTGGCCTCCGGCATCGTCGAGCCGGCGCAGCAGCTCGGCGCCCTGGGCGGCCAGGCCGACGCCGAACAGCGGCTGGTGTGCGGCGGGCAGGCTGGCGATGACGTCGGCGATCCGGGCGGCCCAGCGCGGTTTGCTGGTCAGCCACCAAACCTTCGGGAAGACGCCGGAGCGCTGTTGTTCCTGGCCGCTCTGCCAGTAGTCGACGTAGCGCCGGCACTTGCGGGCAATCGTCGGCCGGCTCTCGGTGCCTCGGTCGATCTCGACAAACGCTTGCTGCTCGAAGTCGCCGACACCGAGGGCCACGAAGGCATCCGGCTTAACGGCTTGGCGCCCGCCGGCCGGGCCGGCGAACCAGCGCCAGGCAGCCGGCTCGGTCTCGAACTGCAGCAGCTCAAGCTGTCCCTGGGCGTCCAGCGCATGCAGCTCGACGTACAGATCGGCGATCGCCAGCAGGTGGTTCTGGAAGGCCGGTTTGGTGTCCCAGATCATCCGGCCGCGCGGGACATGGACGTCACTGTCCGCGTCCAGCGCCAGTACGGACTGGCCGAGGCCGGACAGGGTATAGATCAGGCTCTCAGAGCCGCCGTGCTCGCCGCCGATCTGCCGTTCCAGCCGGACGACGGCGCCCAGCTCGGTCAGCCGCTTCAGCACCGCCCGGCCCCGGCGGGCACTGGTGGCCGGCTGGTCGCTGGTGATGTGCAGCTGTTGCAACTGGCGGCCGGTCATCAGGCGGAAGCTGGCCAGCGACCGCAGCACCGCCATGTCGCGCTCCGTCAGGCGGGCGCGCAGCGTCCGGGCACGGCCAGATCGGAGGTTCCCGCTCGTACCGAGCGGAACTGTCGGTACGACATCGGCAGCCTTACCGCTGGTGGAGGCAGCTTTTGATCCGAGGCGATCGGACGGGCGACCGGCTACCCCGGATGAAGACGAAAAGAACAACGAACTCATGGCTGCGGCCTCCGTCGTCGGCTGCCGATCGGGGCATCTGGCGCGCTGTCGGTCGGGTAGCACCGGGCACGGATGGCGTCGTCGATCTCCTGGCCGGGCCGGCCGTAGCGCTGCTGGCTGGCGCGGCGCAGCCGGGCGGCGCTGGCGATCGCCGCCGGCAGCGGTTCGGTGGCGAGCGTGAAGGCCGGGCTCGGCGCGTTGTCGACCAGCACGCGGGCGGCGGCCTGGTAGGCGCCGAGCCGCTCCAGGTCGGCCGCCGTGACACCGGCGCCGAGTACCGCCGCCAGTCCTGCGGCATCCTTCTGGGCCGGCCGGAAGACCACCCGGTTGCGGGCGTTGGCCAGCACCGCCGCCTGCAAAGTCGGCAGCAGTTGGCCGAGGTGCTGGTGGGCCAGCGTCCAGCCGACACCCAAGCCCCGCGAGGTGCTCAGCACGTCGCTGAAGTCCAGCGCGCCGGCAAAGTCCTGCCACTCGTCGACCATCACCGTGACCGGCTGGCGTTGCTTGGCCGGCGTGGCGGCGCGGCGCTGGATGGCGCGCCACAGCTGGCTCAGTACCAGCGTGCCGAGCAGCCGGGCGGTTTCCGGCCCGATCAGGCCCTTGTTGAGGTTGACCAGCACGATCTTGCGTTCATTGAACAGGGCGTCGAGCTGGAAGCCGGGCGCTGGCTGGCCGAGCATGCGCCGGATGGCTGCCCGGGTGGTCAGTACCCGCAATTTGTTCATGAGTGGCGCCACCACCATCGTCCGCTCGCGGTCGGACAGGGCGGCTTCGAAGCCGGCCCAGAACGGGCCGAGTACCAGCGGGTCACTGACGCCAGCCAGTACCCGCCGCCGGAAGCTGGCCTGGGTCAGCAGTGCCGGGACGTCAACCAGACTGCCGTCCGGCAGCCGGGCCGCCGTGATGAGGGCGTGCAGCAGGACATCGGAACTGCGCGGGCCGATGGCGCTGCCGAACAGCTCGCGGAACAGCGCCAGCAGCTCGTCAGCCCGGCGTTCGGCTTCCGCCGGCGGGCCGGCCAGCGGGTTGAGCCCCACCGACAGTGCGCTGTCCGACGGCTCGATAACGATCACGTCGTCGTGGCGCTCCGGCGGCAGCAGGCGCAGTACGTCGGTGACAAGATCACCTTTCGGCTCGACGACTAGCACACTGCGGCCGGCGGCGGCATCAGCGGCGATGAGCTGGGCCAACAGGGTCGACTTGCCGGAGCCGGTCGGCCCGATGAGGTGGCTGTGGCTCAGCGCCGCCTTGATGGGCAGCATCACCGCCCGGCCCCGGCTGGCGGGGTGCAAGCTGCGGCCGAGCAAGCGGCTGTCGGCTTCGCGCTCTGGCGGCACGAGCAGCGACGGCGGCGGTGGCGCCAAGCTCACGCCCCGGTTCGGCACCGCCGCGCCGTCGACCGGCCAGCCGATCAGGACCGCCAGCTCGCGGGCGTTGACCAGGCTCGACCAGGTGCGGCTGCTACCCATGACGTCGTGCAGCAGCCGGGCGGTGCGGCTCGACTGGTGGCTGCTCTTGAGCGGCACCTGCGGCCCGCTGGCCAGCCACAGCCCGGCTTGCAGGCTGCGCAGCAACAGCGCTGCCCGCTTCGGATCACCGACCTGGACGCCGATCCGGCCGCGCACCCCGAACAGCGGCTCAGCGACCTTGGTCTTCCAGAGCTGCTGCTCGCCGGCCGGTGGGTCGGCTTGGGTGAAGCCGAGGGCTGTCAGTGGTGGGACCACCTCCGGCGGTTGTCGGCGGCGGTCGTTGCTCGGGCCGACGACCCACTGCACCACCGCCTGTTCGTCGCCCGCCAGCTCGGCGGCCAGGTGGTACAGCCCGGCAGCCACGGCGTCGCCGGTGTCGAGCCGTAGCGGGTAGGCCAGGCCGGTGAAACGCACCTCGCGCGCCGTGGTCATGGGACGGCGGTCCGGTTCGGGCGCGGCGACCAGACTGAGGTCCGGCAGTTGCGCCCGCAGCTCGGCCGGCAGCGTCCGCGCCATCCAGCGGTCGCAGCCGAACAGCCAGCGCACTCCGTCGCGGCTCAGACGCAGCTCGAAGACGACGATCGGGGTCAGCCGCTGGACGAGACCCCGCCGCGGCCGGCCGGACAGCACCCGCAGCAGCCGGGTGACGTCGTCCAGCGTCAGCCGCTCCGGTGGGGTGGCGTCGAACCAGGCCAGGTCAGTCATGGCCGGTCTCCGCTGCCGGGCCGGCGGTCGGCTCGGTGTTCTCCGTAGTCGGCACGACGCTGCCGCCGCGCTGCCAGCGCACCAGTGCGATGCAGGCCCGGGCTAGCCGCCGCACCGCCGGCTGCTGGTGTGGCTCGCCCCGCACCGCCGGCGTATCGCCGTGGCCTGTTGTACTTTTCGCCATTTTGTTTTCCATTCCCTCTCTCGCTCACCAGTGGAACAGAGGTGGGAATCTGGCGTTACTAAGCGGCTACCGTCTTGACGAATCAAGACAGCAGGTGTTTAATAACAGCCAGTTCCCACGCACACCGGGGGAGCGGTTAATTAGACCGCGAGCTTCGGGTGATACCGTCAACGCACGAGCAGTAAAAGTCTTGCCAGATCGCACTGCTTGTGTTTTGGTATCCCCGAGCTCCGGTTTAAGACTATGCGTACTGTGCTTGCGATTTGCAAGCATTTTTTTATTTTTGACAACACCGAACGGTCGGCTTTGACATCTGTTTTAGTCGCCGTCCATGTCGCCATTTCGCAAATCGCGGCAGCTACATACGCCGCCAGCTGAACAGCCAATACAGGGCCGCCAGCGCGAACAACACGCCGGCCACGGTCGGCAGCAGTGGCCGTAGCAATTCCCAGACCAGCCGGGCGGCTGCGGCCACCATGACGACCAGCACGGCGTAGCCGGCGGCTCGGCCGAGCCAGGTCAGCTTCACGCCGCCCACTTGACACAGCGACCATCACAGCCGGCATCGAGGTGCAGCGTCCGGCGATCCGCGAAGCGCGGGTCAAGCAGCACCGCCTTCTGCGGCGCGAAGCCCACTTGTGGCCCCTCGAACAGCGCACAGGTCTGGCCGCGTGTCTCAGTCAGCAGCGCCCGCCGGGCCAGTGGCGAGTACAGCGCCGCGTGCTTCCACCAGGCGGCCTCTTCGCCGTCAGGATCGAAGCCCCGGCCGGTGGCGCCGTGGCCGAATCCGTCGTGCACCGCCCTAAAGGCATCATTGTCGTGCTCGGACAACCACGGATGCGGATTGCCGCAGCCGGCCGAGGCCCAGATGCGCAATCGCCGGTCGGCCAATTCGGCGAGCAGTTCCCGAACGTTGCGGTACGGGTCAAGCGGGCTGATGACCACTGTGAATCCGAGGCCACCCCGGGCTCGTGGTCGCGTCAGGAAATCCAACTGCCACCAGGTTTCCTCCCGGAAGCGGCGGTAAGCCGGCACGGCAGTGCGGTCCAGCACCGGCGCGGCTTCATAGGCGGCGGCAATCCGCCGGCTGGTGTGGCGACAGCTGACAATCCGCTGGTAATCCAACCGGCTATCGAAGGGCCGGCCGAAGCGGTGACAGTAGCGTTCGCTGCCGGCCTGGAGTTCAGCGTTCGGCAGTTGTCGGTTTGGGCTGGTTTTGGGCATAGCTCACCCCTGCGTGGAATGGCGATATTTTCACGAATTGGTCGGTCGAAATGGCGTGGCGGTCGGGTTACGACTAGCGGCCGTATCCGGCCTGCTGGTGCATCGCCTGGCCGGCCTGCCGGACGGTGGCCCGGACCTGGTGCGCGCCAGCCAGTGCCCGCCACTCGGCGTCGAGGGCCGAGCGCTGGCAGCGCAGCCGCTCACGTTCGGTGCGCAGTTGTTCCCGCGCCAGCAGCCAGCCGAGCAGCACCAGCGCTAGTCCGATCGTCTCCACCAGCAGCACACTGGCGAGCGTCACGACGGTCTCGGTCATGGCGGATCAGCTCCGTCCGGTCTCGGCCACGATCTGCGCCAGGGCCATGGCGGCGGTGTCGACGATCGCGCGGTAACGCGCTTCTCCGAGCGGACAGCGCCGGATGTAGTGCGCCTCGAGTTCGGTCAGGCCGCCGACCGCCTGCAGCGCCTCGGTGGAGACGTACTCCAGCGCGCGAACGCGGGCGCCTTCGACGAGGCTACGGCCGTGCTCGACGGCGACGCTGTCGCGGACGGCGCGCTCGATGCGGGCCGGGGCGCGGTAGTGCCCCGGAACCCGCCGGGCGATGAGGTCTTGGGTGCTCGCCGTTGCGGCGAAACGGGGTGCGAGGTTGAACATGCGCAGGTTCCTTCTTGATCGAATGAGTTTGGAAGTGCCAAGTGAGGCGCGCTGGGTCGGTGCGGGCACGGTGTGCACCACCGCGCCGACCCAGCACCGCCGACTAGCTCGCGCGGTCGTCGGGCAGGTCGCCTTCAACCACGGCGGGGCCGGTCTGCCGGAGTTCACGCTCGCGCAGCTTCTCGGCCTTGATCGCCAGGCGCTGAGCTTTGGCCTTTAGGTTGCGCTCCCGTTGGCCCATCTCACCTTGAGAGCAGTCAGCTGCTCAATGTGTCTGCGATAGATGCAGACGGCGCAGTAGGTGCCGGCCACGAAGGCCAAGGCATAGGGGACGAGGACACCACCAACCAGGCCGAATACGGCGCTCATGGCGGTCTAGGCCCTGGCGCTAGCGGCCAGCCGAACATCGTCGGCCGAACACCACGTGACGAAGCCGCCCTCACGCTTGGCGGTCACGCCGAACACCAGCCCCGGCAGCGTCACCGGGTCCCCGGTCGTGAAGGTGGTCGCCGGGTCGTCGCTCAGCGGCACCGTCACCATCAACAGCTCCGACTTGCCGCGCCAGGTGACGACCGCAACCTGTACCGACCACAGTGGCACGCCGTCCTTCGTGCACTTCTGCGGCTTGTCCTCGTCCCGGACGTTGCGGTCGCGCGTGAACTCCTTGCGCGGCTGGCTGCTCATGAACATGACGGACTGGAACGTGTCAGGAGAGACCCGCACCGTGTCAAACATCCTTGCCACCCTTCGGGAGCCGTCAGCTCCTGCGCGTGCTGGTGGCCTCAGGGGCCAACCAGCGGGTTTGTTGATGTTGATCGGGACTGGGCTACATGTCTCCTTGGCGTGCCGCCACCTCTACCCACCCGCTACTTGATCTATCCACCCGGTACTCTAGCCAAGTGCACCGCCACGCCCGACTAGAACCTACTACCGTTGTAGGTAGTGTTCTACCACGTCGCCCGGTTGGGAGTCAAAGACCATGGACAACTCCACGACACCTGACGACCAGCCGATCCCCGACGATGTGCGTCACGCTGTTATCACCAGCGAACAAGGCGGCCGGCTCCAACGCGGTCATGCCGACAACTTCGCCATAACTTATGAACTCATACGGGCAATTCAAAATCTGCCGACTGTGAGCGCTGAAGAAGTTGCGGAATACCTTGCTGTTTTTGGCGACATTGCTACAGCTCATATGCGCAAAGTCCGCCACGCTGGCCATTTGCTAACCGCTAAACAGCAGTACTCGGCAATTCTCAATACTTTAAACACGCTCGGTCAAATCACTAATCTAAGCTCTCATCTCCTTGCCATACAGGGAATCAAGGCTAAAAAAATTACTCGGCGACAGGCATCCCAAGAGCTCGGCGTGCACGAAAACACCATTTACCGTTGGGTCAACGATGAAAAAATTCGGGAAGCCAAGGAGCGCGAGCTCTACGAGTTTATACTCGATTATATTGCCGAAGCGCGCGGCATGAGTAAGAATGAACTCAAGCGACAAATTATCGCCTGGGGTAAGCAGGGTGGAGCATTCAAGCAGGGCTCCGGTGGTCCGGCTGCATCTATTAGCGAGTTGCTTGATCAGCTTAACGATTAGTGATATAACAAAGATGCATGCAAGAAATCTCCCCCGATGACGAATTAGTCGAAAGCTCTACTGAACAGTCAGAGCGACCGCCTAACGCAGCTCAGATAGATGATATCTATGAGCGTGGCCGCCTAGAGGCGCAGCGCTATGCCGTCCAGGCATTTATACGACGGTTTATACTCCCGATGGAGACTGAAGGAAAGACTGAGCAAGATCAATAAATTCAAGCTACGGAGCTCAACAACCCTTACCTGTCACCAAACCCTGAGCGACCAGGCTAGCTACGACCAGCTGGACGAACTCACCGAGCAAGTCAACGACGACCGAGGGCTAGCCCCGGCGCTACCTGATCGAGGAACAACTGCAACCCCTCCAAGAAAGCCCGGTTGGACGAGCTTTCTACTGATATAGAACCCTCATCCCCTCGACACCATATAGTGAATTCACTGCTGGGGCAGGCATCAAGACAAAGCCCACGGGGCACACGGCCGACCGTGGTGCCCGCCACCACTCGCAGAACCTCTAACCCTAACCAGCCCAATCCCGCGCCTCCCCCGGCAACGGCCACCCCAGCACCACCCGCGCATCCCAAGCCGCTTGCACATGCACACACGGCCACTCCCGCCCATCCGGGCAACGAGAACACACCCCACCGTCGTCCCGGTGCTCACGCTCAACGGTGACCAGCTCAGTCGGCAACCGTGCCAGCAGCCCGGACAGCCCGACGCCATCCAAATAGTGAATCAGCACGCCCGACCCAGACAGCGTGAACACGCTCAGCGCCTCGGAGCTCACTGCAAACCCCAGGCCGAAGCCGCGCCGTGCCCATTGGCCAGAATCCGCCGGCTATCCGAGATGTACGGCACTTCCTGCCGCTTGCCGTCCACGTACAGCGCTTCCGCCCGGTGCTGCCCCTCCGTCTCCATGACGTAGCGGGTCACGGCGGCCGCGAGTACGCCGGGGTCGGTGCTCATCTCTTTGGCATATTTCTCGGCCTTGGCGAGCCGACCGGTCACGAACTGCGTGGCGCAGATTTCCCGCGCCCGGACGGCATGCACGCCGTACACGACTTGTTGCTTCACGATCTCTGCCACGGCGGATGTCCCCTGATCTCCCGTATCGGTACGACTTGGAAGGCATCCGCTACCGGGGATGACGCACCCAAGCGCCATGCCGCCGGGGGTGAGCGGGCATGGCGAGCCGGTAGCGGACGCCGGAAGATCATCAAAAGGCGTGCGGGTGGGTGTGCGTCACGCTGTGCGTGCGGTTGCCACACCTCCCGCCACCAGCGGCTACGCTTGGAGGCATGGCACGGGAACCGGCCGCCATCGCCGGCATGCGCCGCGAACTCGGCCACCATCTGGCCGCCTTCCGCCGCGCCGCCGACCTGACGCAAGGCCAACTGGCCGACGCCACCGGCTTTGACCGCACCACCGTCAACCACATCGAGAAGGGCAGAAGCCGGGCAGATGAGCGCTTCTGGCAGACGGCCGACCAGGCCTGCCGGGCAGATGGGGCGCTGCTCACCGCCTATCGCGAACTTGAAGCCACCAAGGCCACCTACGACCAGCAGGAGCGTCAGCGCGAACTGGAAGTTGCCCGTGCCACGGCGGCGCAGCTCCAACAACCCAACGGACAAGCATCGTCATCGCTCTGGCTGGCGGTGCCGGACCTCGGCGACGGCGACGAGCTGGAAGCCTTGGAGCTCGCCCGCCGGGTCGGTGCGAGCGACGTTGGTGACGAGACCCTGACCCGGCTGGAAGCCATGGTGGACGAGCTGGCCGTGGCCTACCCGACCACACCGCCGGCCGTCTTGCTCGAGCGCATCCGGCAGCACCTCGGCTACGTCTCCCGGCTGCTCGATGCCCGCAAGACGCTGCACGAGCACCAGCGTCTGCTGGTCGTCGGGGCATGGTTGTCACTGCTCGGGGCGACGGCGCACATTGACCTGAAGCAGTACCCGGCGGCGGCCGCCCGGCTCAAGACGGCGGCCAGCCTGGCGCGCCATGCCGGCCACGACGAAATCCGGGCCTGGTGTTACGAAACCGAGGCTTGGCGGGTGCTGACGGAAGGCGGTTACCGCCGGGCGCTGGAATTGTCGCGGGCGGCGCAGGCGATCGCGCCGGCCGGCAGTTCGGCGGCGATCCAAGCGACGGCCCAGGAAGGCCGGGCCTGGGCGCGGCTCGGGCAGCCGAAAGAGACCTACGCCGCGATTGAGCGGGTCAACAAACTGGTGTCGCCACTGCCGAAGCCTGACCGGCCGGAGCACCACTACCGCTATGACCCGGACAAGTCGGTGGCGTATGTCGCTACCACCTTGGCGTGGTTGGGTGACCCGGCGGCGGAAGGCTTTAGCCGGGAGATTATTAGCCGGTTGGCCCCGCATGACGATGTCGCCAAGTGGCCACGGCGGGCGGCCAGCGCCAACATTGATTTGGCGCTGGCGCTGCTGGTGACTGACCGGCTGGACGAGGCTTGTGACGCGACGCTACGGGCAATTTCGTCGGGCCGGGTGGTGCCGTCCAACCATTGGCGGGCGGCGGAAGTCGTTGAGGCGGTCGAGGCGCGGCAGTTGCCGGAAGCGGCGGGCTTGCGCGAGGCGTATGAGGGGATGCGGCGGGGGTAGGTTTACCCACTTACCAAGATTTGTCCTCGTCCGAGATATACGGTTTGCCCCGTTGGCTGCCGGCTTGCGTCGATGAGCACAGTCGAAGTGCATCGCCCACGTTATTCCTGGCTTTTGCCATGCCATTGGAGTATGGTGATTCGTCCAGCAGCTCAGGCAGCATAGTTCAGGGTAATTTGGATGGGCCGTGTGCCGTGCTGCAACCTCTCATCTTTAGTCGCATTTTGAGGAGCCCTAATGGGCAGACAAGCACTGCGACTCGCGTCTGTGCTGTCCGTGGCTGCAGTAGCCGGTGTCGTGCAGATGTTGTTAAATTACGCGGCCAGTGGGCAGTGGAAGTGGGCCGAAGCGCTCTCCAGTGTCACGTCGACGTTCGCAACGGCGTTTATCCTTGTGATACTGCTTGAACGGATTGAGGCGAACCGGTGGGAGTCGAGTCGAATGGCCAATTTCTACGCTTTGGCCGAAGGTCTCGATCTAGCCATTTCTGGCTGGAGTCGTCCAAATGGCGTTGCGCCACCGGAACTTGGCACCAAAGCACTGTCGGCCGGTGCTCGAAAAATGGCCGAAGAGTTGCGAGCGGCCGCCCAGGCAGTGCGTACGTCGATGGATACGCGAGTCCCTTCTGAGCACGAGTACGCGCTGTTCACCGTAGCGGCACGGAGCGTTCAACAATATGATTTCGAGGGTGGCAGAAGTCGTCGCCTACGCGCTTTGGAGCGACTCGACTTAAATGCATTCCAGCGGGCCGTAAGCCGAGATTCGAGCCCGTCGACCGAGGCTCTTATCGCTCAGTTTTCCAGACAGGTTTCAATCGCACTCTCATCGGCCTATCACACTGATGCTGTAATTCGCGAACGGATAGCTCGACATGCTCCTGATTCGTTTCCGGGAATAGTCGCAACTCGTCCGTGGATCTTATATGCGGAGCCGCTCGTTGTGCTTAGCGGACTGTTCTATGAAGATTTTCCAAACTGGCGGCCTGAGAAGGTGGCTGATGTAGGGTACTTCAGACGAGCCTTCAATGCAGCTTACAACGAGATGTTGCAGCTTATCCGGACGATGGAGTTGATCGATGTTATCGTTCGCGATGGCGAAATAGGCCGTAGAATCGATCAGTCCGTGGCGCTGGCATATCGGAGCGCTGTCGGTTGAGCTGTCCGTCCGTATAGAGTCGGCCTGCATGCCAGTAATGAAGCGCAACAGAGGGCCTCATCGGAGGTGCGCTGACCTATGTGCGGCGGCTAGCTAGCCATCTCCGTCGCGCTGGGGCACGCCGGTAGGCACGAAGGCCACGACGGCGGCCAGGAAGCCGGCGACGTCGAGCAGCTCGTTCTCCAGCTGTCGGATGCCGCCACCCCGGTAGATGATAGGCCGACGCCGATGGCGACGTAGAGCATGATCGCCAGCACGACTATGGCCAGCCGCAGGCTGTAGTAGGTTTGCCGGACGCGTTCTTCCCGATCAGGTGTGAGATCGGCGATTATCACGATCCTCCGCTGGTGCCGGTGTTCCTCGTGGTTCGCGGTTTGCGCTCTATGGTCGTCGGCCGGTGGTCAGAGTGCGTTACGTCACACTTTGGTCAAGGTGCTTGCCGCCGGCGCAGCGCTCAGCGGCGCCGTGTTCCTCGAGCACAAGACTGTCCATCAAGCTCAGGCGTGTACCCGTCTCACTCGGGTCACAGCTGGATACCAAACGCCCCGCGTTAGGCCATTTGGCCCTAGACCATCTCGCTCGCTGGGTGTCTACTGCTGCGCCGTCAGAGACGAGCTGACAGGAGAGGGCGCGTGTTTGTAGCAACTGGGTTGTGTCGGTCTTCCTAATTCGGTGATCTTATCGAGCGGCGCTGCTGGCTCGTAGCAGGAATGTGTTGTCTGAGCTAGAGGCTCAGCGACTCGAATGTTCCGGCCGTCGGCTCACGCCGAGTGGTTCGTCCGCATTTAGTGTTCTTGTCCGTCTCTTGCTCGCAAGAGGCGTTAGCCCGTCGAAACAGGCGGGCCGGGGAAGTTTGATACCGCATCACATAGAAGGGCGATCAAATGACCACCAGCCCCTCTCCTCCGCCCGGGGGAGAAGTAACCGATAGCGGCTCACCAGTCCGTGAGACAACAACGGCTGTGAATCGCTTTGGCAGAGTCACGAATCTGGCCGTGCACTACAACATGAAAAAGAGTCTGTTCGCTGGCGTCCGTCGGGAAGACCTGATTATGCGGCACGTCGTTGCCGCCCGATTGGAAACGTCCCGGCATGCCGTCGTTGGCAGCCTGCTGCTGATCACCAGTGTGATCTGGCTCCTCGGCGGCCTGGCAGCGGGAAGTGGTGCCGCTATCCTCGCGATACTGCCGCTCGCGCTCAGCGTCCTGCTGGTTTGGGGCTCGCCGCGCGTGGCGGTGACGGCGGCCGATGGTGTCGTACGGCCGTCGGTGAGCTGGCCGTGGACGCGGGCCGAAGCAGAGGAGTTTGTATCGGCCGTCAGCCAGGAGCTGTTGGCACGGGGCTAGCAACGGGTCGTCCGTGTGGCTCGCATACATGACGGTAGTTCGACCTGCTGGCTCGCCGGAGGCAAACACGAGCGGGCTGGCGGGCCGAACTGTTCAAGATTGCGGCTGAACCGGGAACATGCTTTGCTAGCTGATGGATAGACGTGGTTATTGCCGCGGAGATACTTGAGCTACATCAAAGGGCTCTGTGCTAGTCCATGGTGCTGATTCTAGTGTTCGTTCTCTGAGGTGATGGCTCGTACTCGCCTAGTGAGATTGTGTGAAAGCTTTAAGAGCTAAGCTCGCTCAAAATCTCGGTCGATTGCCTGCCCAGTGCTTCGGAGAATTCCATGAAACTGAGTACGGTCCTAGCGGCAACCCTAACTGCTATGGCGCTGGGTTTGGCGGAAGCGCAAGCCGCTTCCGCTGGAATGATTTCGAACATTGATGTTCGTATCCAGGCGACAGCCCATGGTGTTGATACCGCAAGTGTTGGTTCAAATGGCTCCCGCTCCACAGAAACAGCGGAGCCGACGCCGACGGCAGCGCCACCGCCTGTCAAACTGACCGCCAAGCCAACCGCACCTCCGACGCGTCCAAAACCTATAGGACCACCGAGTTTGACTGCAGGAAAGGTACCGAGCAGCCCGTCGCAAACCGCGAGCGCGCCGCTGTCAGGTACTGTGGGACCGACACCTTCACCCCCATCTGTGCCGCCCATGTCGGCATCGCTGGCGCCACAAGCGCCCGACCAGGTGAAGGCGGCTGAGGTATGTGGCGGTGATAGTTGTAGCCCGATACCTCCAGGGAATGATGGCTTGCCAGCAAAATGCGTCTGGATCGGAGCCGGGACGGCGTACGCAACCATCGGGGATGTCCCACCGCCACGGCCCGATTACGTGTGCTATCAGAGCTCTGACAAGGTTCCGGCCTACTCCGACTTTCGGCGTTGTCCTGCCGATCTCTCCGCTGTACAGTGCGGCTCGAGCGGGTGGTCTCCGCGCACATATTTCTGCCCGCCGGACTGCTTGCAGCCTGCCCCCGGCCTAGGCACACCGGTAACGTCAAGTCCCAGTCCGCTGCCAGGGCCTAGTCCAAACCTCCCGCCGGGTACTGGATCGGTGCCGCAGCAGCCCGTGCTGCCCCCGTCAATTGTGGGTCCGGTGCAGCCGGTGAAATGTACGCTACCGCCCCAGTTGCAATTCATGTGTGTGCGACCCTCTCCGCCGAGCAAGCCAAGTCCGCCTCTCCCGCCAGATGTGTTCATCGGCTGTATAATTGGGTTGCCAGAGGTCGGAGCCGGTCCGTTGGGCTGGATCACCTTTAGCGTTGGATGCTTACATGGTATAGTAACGAAATAGTCCTACGACTCTCTGTAAGTTCTTCGTGCGCCCGGGTGGCTGTAAGCTGAAGCAGCAGAACTGTGCAATCGATGCAGTTTGCGTTTCGGGAATAATTTGTGAAGAGCGCGGTGTGCGGTACAATGTAGCAGGACGTATTAAATATTCCATATGTTGAACTTCACTTCTTCGCTCACACTCCTTGCTATCGTTTTGGTGACCTTCCTTATCGAACGCACCCTGCCGCCAGAGTCTCGAGGTCTTTGGGGTTCGCTGACGACTGTCGGAAGGCTTCTCCACTTCGCCCTGACATTGGTGGCCGCACTTCTGCTACTATTCATGCCTGAGCATAACATCCCTTATTATTACTGGGTTGGTTTTGCGGCTGTCATTGTCGGACTGATGCTTATTTACTGGAAGCAACGTGTCATCGCCCCGGACCAGCTAAAGCCGAAAGTCGGGAAACGTCCATCTCCGCGTGATCGTCGCCATACAGATTGGGAATGATGACGCTTGCAGATGGCGGCGGCTCCCCAAATGGCGTGGGGCTTGAGCTGCTTCGTTAACTTCTCGGGTTCGGCATGTCGGCGTTGCCTCTGGCTCTAGCCGGATGCGCGCCGATCACGCGTAAAAATTGCAGGTCAAGGAGCCTCGCTACATGCGGTACATCTGGCCGTCTCGAATGTAGTCGGGCTCCTGCCAGTTCTGGGCTCCGGGGTGGCTGTGCCAGAAGCGACGAAGGCTGTCCAAGCTCGACGTGACATCTTCCAGCAAAGCAACTTGCTTGTGGATGTAGGTCTTGTCACTGAGGTTGGCCCGAATAGCGTGTGCCGGCCCTTGGCGGGCTTGCCTGATCGACCGTAACGGCTTCATGACTGCCATCATGGCGTCAGTCGGGACTTTGCGTTGCTTGAGCAGTTCGGCCAGCCGGTTCAGGCTTCCCAGCGGTTGCCCGTCGACGTTCTCGCGGGGTGCGCCGAGCGCGTTCAGCGCCTTACTGTTCAGATTTTCTGACAGCAGTTTGTCGAGCTGGTGTATGAACTGATCCCACTCGCGTTGGGAGGCTCGCAAGATCCAGCCGAAGTCGTCGGGGCGGTCGGTCGACCTGAACAGTGGTTCGCCGCATATGCTTGCGTTTAGCTCATTGAGCGCTTCCAATTCGAAGAAGAAGCGTTCGAACGGGCCTAGCCCGTCGGGCCAATGGCCCATCTGCTGCGCCCACCACATGGGGTGAGGGCTGAGGCCGGTCTCGGCTACTTCGTACGTCTTCCAGCGCTGTTGGTGGATGTCCGACAGTTTTGCCAAGTCGCCATAGAACGCGCAGACGCGCCGGATGATCGGAGATTCCGGGTCGTCACGGCTGTAGTCGCTGAGGTCGTACGCAAAGCCGATATGGCTCATGACGATCTTGTCGTGTTCCGGCTCATCGGCATCGAGGTAATGCTCGTCGGCAATGACCACCTCGGCTCCGAAATCGGAAAACTTGAACTGGAACCGCGGATCGTTGCGGTATTGCTCAAGAACCTCGAAGCTGAAGTAGGCGAGTTCAAGCGTGCCGCGACCTTTGGCCATGGCAGCACGGTAGGGCTCGTTGGGGTAGGTCTTGCGGGTGCGGTGTCTGGAGAGCGCGAGCGGCGTTGGGTAGAGACAGACGTCGAGAGAATCCTCGTCGATTTGTCGCACCGACTCGATCTGTTGGGCTACTGATCGGCGTGATGGCCACGGGCGAATGTGCGGGTTCGGGTAGTCTTCTTCAGAGACGACCTGAACAAGCCCTTGCGCGACGAGGGCTACGACCTCCTCTTTGGCTACTGTGGAGACGTCTCGAAAATGGAGACCGTTGAAGTCCTGTGACGTGCGGTATTGATCTAGTACGCGTTTGAGGGCAGCCTCCATGTACGTATTGTCTCATGAGTATCGAGCACACTCTGTTGATCGCTGGCCGCTTCCCACCTATGCTGCCGGAGTGCTGCTCGATGCGGTGGCCATCTAGTACCGATCGTCCGCGAGTGCCGGATGATTGCTGCAAATCCTCATTCACGATCTTCTTGCAGCTCGGCCAGCGCCCGCTGGATAAGCTGCCGCGCCGCCGCACCATGCACGGCGGACTCTTGGAGCAGGGCAAAGGCCTTGGCGTGCACCGCGACCTCGCGTGGCCGGGTGATGTCGAGCCCCGCCGAGATGCTCTCGACCTCGACCCGCGTGTCGTCGAAGATCCAGAAACTGCCCTGCGCCAGGCAGTGCCGTACGCCGCCGGCCGGGATGATGCCGACGCTGACCCGCGACAGCGACATGACGGCCAGCAGCCGGTCGAGCTGGCCAACCATGACGTCGGGGCCGCCAACTTGGGTGCGGAGGGTTTGCTCTTCCAGCACGAACGAGAATCGGCGGTGGCCGGTGTAGAGGATGTGCTGACGCTCCAGGCGGGCGGCCACCGATTCGTCGACGTCGTTCGGTAACTCCAGGAATTCGTTCCAGAAGCGGAAGATGGCGGCGGCGTACTCGGCGGTGTGGAACAGCCCGGGCAGCACGGTGTTCTCGTAGACCCGGAACTGGCGCGTCCGCTCGTACAGCGGTATGGCTTGGGTCTGGCTGCGCTTCATGCCGGCCCGCATGTGGCGCTGCCACTCGATGTACATGCTTTCGACGGCGCGGGCGGTGGCTATGAGGTCCAGCACCTGGTCGGCAGCGCCACATGCCTGGCACCAAGCCCGGATGTCCGGCTCGCTCGGCATCGTCGTGCCGTGCTCGATCTTGCTGACCTTGGTGAAGTGCCAGCCGCAGGCGGCCGCCAGGGCACGCCCCGTGAGGTCGGCGTCCTTGCGGATCTCACGGAGCGTGGCCCCGAGGGCCTCGCGTGCCTGGCGGACTGGCGTGGTCAATTACGTTGGTTGGAAGGCGTCGTGCGGGATGGCGGCTTTCCACGCGGCGTCGAACGCGCTGGAGCACATCCGCACGATGTCCGGGTCGGTCGTCAGCTCGTGGCCGAGGACGTGGCCGTCACCGGAGAAGTGGGTGAAGGCCACCGTGCCGCGGTCGAACAGCCAGTAGTCATTGCCCGGCAGCAGCAGCGTCGAGGCCAGCCGGCGCGGCAGCCAGCGCACCTCCTCGCCGGCGCGCACCAGCTCGGCGGCATCGAGCCACTCGAAGCGGATGTAGTCGGTGACCGGCTCGGACACGATCCGCAGCCGCTTGAGCACTTTGCCTTGCTGCCGGTTGCGGGCCATGAAGTCGCGCCACGGCTGCCACCAGGCGGCCTCCGACGCCGGGTCGAGCGGCTCACCGCGCAGCCAGGTTTGGAACCGGCTGCGCTCGATATCGGTGGCGTAGATGTCGCGCATCTCGAGGTGGATGGCCTCGTGCTGGAAGGTGTCGAAGAACGCGTCGCGTTCGGCTTCGCTAATTGGCTGCAAGGCGCGATCATCCCACCAGCGCGGCTACGGTCGAGCGGGCCAGGTGGATACAGGTCTCGTGGTCGGGAATGTCCATCTGCTTGAGCGTCGCCGGGTCGGTCACCCGTGGGCCTTGGATGATGAAGTTGCCGCGTTCGGTGACGTGCACAATCGGCGGCACGGGGTGCTTGGTGCTGGGGTCCATGCCGTCCAGCGCCAGGTAGTCGAGCAGTCCCGGCGGCACCTCGACGAGCGTTTCGTTGGCAGGCACAGTGAGCCGCGTCAAGACGGCTGTGTCGGTCACGATCCAGCCCTGAATCACGTACGAACCCTCGTCACTGGCGTAGAGCGTCGGCGAGTTGGTCGGCGTGCTCTCTTTGCCAAGAAACCTGAGCTGCATGGCGTCTCCCGCGTCTGGATTGGCCCCGAATGTTGCCCGGACCGGCCCCATCCTGCAAGTGATCAAGCAACTCGTCAACGCGCCGGTCAGACGTCCACCCGTCCGCCGGATCGGTACGGCACGGCACGACCCGCCGCTACCCCATCGGGGTGGATGCGAGCAACTTGGGGCAACATCGTTCCGGCCCGACCGGTCGCCGTCTTAGCGTCGGATCCATGGGGACGAAGATCGTCAACGGCGCCGCCGTGCGCCATGCCACCCAACGCGCGCGCCGGCAGCGCCAAGCGCCGTACGGCGAGCTGGCCTGGCACGATCTCGTGGCCTACTACCTGGCGCGCTGGCGAACCTACCGCCACCAACGCCGCGCCAGGGCCGCGCGGTGACGGCCTGCTCCTGCGGCGCGCTGCTGGAAGCGCCGCTCGACGCCCGGTGCTGGTGGCCGGACCAGGAAGACGACCCTGGTGCAGCGGTCTGCACTGACCTGGTGCGTCCCGGTGACCACCCGCTGTTTCGGCGCTGGGTGCGGCTTGATGACAGCTCAATGTGGGAACAGCGCGGCAGCATGGTGAACTACTACACCGATATCACACCGCCGTTCCCGTGGGAGAAGATCGGCGAGTGCGCCTGGGGCACGCAGCACCCGGTTGTCTATGTGCGCAAGCCACCCGGCCAGCCGTGGGTTATCGGCTAACGCGTCTTGCCCTCGCGGAGCCGAACCCGAGCTATGAGCTGCACGATTCCGACGACTGTCAGCAGACCCGCCGCGCCGAGCATGAGTAGCTGGCTAGTCGGAATGTCGCCGCTTGTCCCGAGTGTGTCAGCCGAAATGCCTTCGTGAACCAGCAGCCAGCAGATGCCAATAAGGGAGATCAAGCCGCAGGCGGTGAGCAGTAGGACCCTTCCTAGCGTTAACGGGCTTGACGGAATCACATGAGCGGCGCATATTGGCCCGTAGTATGAAGCTAATGCCGTCAAAGATGGAACGTCATCGCGCTATCAGAGTTTTCTGGATCGCTATTGGTGGGCTTGCGGTCGTGCTTCTTGGCGTAGTGGCCCTGCAAGCCTACCGAGCCCGCTCCGGACCCACTGTCCAACACCTGTATCCGACTGATATTGACCACGAAGTCGATCCCCCGATTGGACAGAAGCTCGTAGTGTCGGGCGATCCAGTGTGCTGGACGATCGGACCTAGTTGGTCCGGTGGTGAGGATAAAGTGCTGCGACAGACGTCAGCTGACACTTTCGTGGTCGTGCGCCCCGGCTCAACCGGGCTTATCTACGGCAATGCTGCCTGTAGGGCAACGAACGGCCAGCAGACAGGCGTGATCTCCGTCGAAGTCGTCGAACGAAGCACATCCCGTGAAGTGCACGGCGGACCAGCGCTGCCGCCGGGCGGGCTCGTCACGCATCCGTAAAGCAAAGCGTGCCGAATGTGCCAGTTCGCGCTTCGCCAGCCAACCGTCCATGGCGCGCCGCTGGTGGGTGTCGCGCTGGTGATTGCGCGCCGTTCAAGATGAGGATGACGGCGCCATTCGAGATGACGATATCGGCCGGGCGAATCGGTCCGCTGTTCGGTCCATTGATCTTCACGGTGACGCGTTGGTGTGCACGGTGACGCGATGATGGCCACGGTGGCGGCCGATCCGGCAGCGTGAGCATCCTCGGCCCAGAGTTGGGCGGCGTGGTGTACCGAGACGGGTGACCCTGGGCAGGGCCGAGCCGGTGACGACGGTGGGCTCAGGGCGAGCACCCGGGCGCGAGCAGTCGGCTCTGGGTGAGCATGTTGATCATCGGCCACAGCTGGGGGGCGGACATCTCTGGGGCGAACCGCGCGATCGTGGCTGCCGCGGCGGCGGCCAGCGCCTGCAGGGCGTCGCTGAGCGAGGTGGCTCGGGGTGGCGGCAGCAGGTCGGGGTCGAGGGCGACCACGGTCTGCACGCCCAGCCTGTAGAGTGCCTCGGGGTTGTCGCGGGCGCGGCGTAGCCAAGAGCGCACCGTGGCGGCCGGGATCCCGAGCCGGCGGCCGACCGCACGCGAACGCTTGCGCGAACTCAAGGGCCCGTCGTGCCGTCCGCCCGGTGTGCACGGCGCAACCCCGGCGATAGGTAACAGCCGCAGGCAAGTAAACATCGTGTCGCAACTGAGCCTGAACAGTGGCCGAAACGCAGACTGCCCACCGTATCGTCCTCCGTCGTAAAGTGCTATCCGACTCTGGGAGACAGTGATGAGCATAAGCGATTCGGAGCTGAATTCGATATTGAAGTCCGTCGGAATCGACTCGGATATGGTACGTAAAGAAATGCAACAGCAGGAGGATCGGATAATCCGGACGCAAATTCTCGAAGAGCTTCGCAAGTCGAACGCGAAGAAAGACTCCGAGTAGCGTCGCCGTCCTCGCTGCGGGTGTGTCGCCCTTGCGCACCGTTCCCTCGAGACACGCGAAGCCCCCGGGCAAGATCTGGGGCAGCCGCCGACAGGACGCTGCTGGGCGAGGTCGGCCGCGCTGCGCCGGG
The DNA here is from genome assembly GCA_014208095.1 of Actinospineispora eucalypti. Lineage (GTDB taxonomy): Bacteria > Actinomycetota > Actinomycetes > Mycobacteriales > Pseudonocardiaceae > Pseudonocardia > Pseudonocardia eucalypti. The sequence goes on from JACHMT010000001.1 coordinate 1,053,996, forward strand.
CAGGCGAGCTGTGAGCGTGTCCACCTGCGGCATGCCTTGCCGACGGCGTTGCCTGGACAGACGCCGGCTCGGATGGTGGCTGTGGCAGCTCGGCGCCACCATTGCCGCCGGCCGGCCCCGCTCCACGGGTAGCAAACCCGCCCAGCTCGTTGGTCTACACCATCCAGAAAGCGGTGAACCCGGCGATGCCGACGGTCTCCAGCCAGAACATGACGTCAAGCACGAGACTGCCCAACATCCTCATATGTGCACCCGTCTCACTCGGGTTACAGCTGGATACCAACGTTGCGCGTTAGGCCATTTGGCCCTAGACCATCTCGCTCGCTGGGTGTCTACTGCTGCGCCGTCAGAGAAGAAGACGACCGGAAAGGGCTTGTGTCTATCGAATTTGTAACTGAGCTGTATATATTTTCTTATTCGGTGACTTTTTGACGGGTGTTGGAGGCAACGACACCAGCTCGCTCGCGCCTCTCGCTGATCCCGCTCGACCTACCCGACGCGTTCGCTGTCACGCGCCATCAACGATCCAATTTAGCGAATAATTGAGAAGCGCGGAGATGATAAATCGTGACCACGGCCGACTCTGGCTTCAGCACATTCTGCCACATTAGTGAGTATGCGACAGATCAGCCGGGAGAGAAGAACTTTGATGGCTATGAGAACTTGCACCGCATGGTAGCAGTGAGCCTGCCGCTTAACCTGTGGTCGCCTTCGAGCTATTTTGTCAAAAGGCCGACATGTCGCGTGCGCCCCCGGGATTTTGTCAGTCTGATCGAAAGAGGCTGTATTAGAGTGCTGGGGCGCGAAGCCTGGATCAAAAATGAGTCTTCGCGCAAGACCCTCGCAGTCAGATGGCCGGGGGCAGAGTGGGATGATTACATCGATGGCGCCATTATGGCGATTCATCGCTCTGAAGAGTTGGCCAGCGTGCCGGATTTTGAGCGGAAGGTCGTCCTTGCGCCACCAGAGCGAGGTTATCAGGCGGCCCGAGAACTCCTTGCTGATCACCCCGAGTGGGTCGGTATGTTGCACCAGGCTTTCGAGAATCCGTCCGCTCGACGAATTCCCATTGGGACCAGAGAAACTGTGCTGAGAGATTTGCGGGAGATGAAGCACGGGGCACTGTCCATAGAGGAGGCCGTGGCGCGAACCATTCTTCGTGATGCACAGAACCATGCGGACGCCATGGCGATGTCGGGTGCACTCGCACCGTTTCTCCTATCTGCCGACGACACCGAGTTCTTGAGTTTCTTGAGCCGGCTCCGTGCACCGTTCTACTATCAGGCTGATGCGAACGATGAGCACGGTCCCGAGCGCCAAGCGCGGCTTGGTGAGCTGACGCGTGAACTTATTTACCTGCTGGTTCAGATGGAAGAGCTGCGAGACCGACGATCGCTCCGCGAGGAGACCAGCGTCATAGCTTGGGTTCAGACTGAAGGTCACAGGCTTGTGACGGCTTGGCTCGCTGAGATGTGTCAAGCCATCGGTCAAGCGCATAATAGTCCGGTTGACGCAGCTATCGTCGAAATACTGCGAGCCGAGGTAGCGACGACGGAGCGGCAAAGACGTTCGTCGATCATGAAAGTCTGGAAGAGGCCACAACGTCAGATGGTCGACGTAATGGAGGACCTTTTTCTGCAGGTCCTCGGCGTCGATACACCGTTGGGGCTTTCAGAGGTTGGAGTAGATGATCTGCCCAGGGGAGGTGGACTGCCGGAAAGGCTCGGGTGGATTCGGCCTGAGTACACCGGACGCCAATGGCCGTACCTGTACGTCTTCGGGCGTCGGGCAACGAGGCGACGCAGAGCAATGCTGCTCCGGACAATAGCGCGGGGTCGGCAACGACAGTGATAGCAGCAGTTCTGCTGAGCGACTGCGACCAATACTGGAGTTGGCGTGGCAGGTACTCTAACCGATCGACTCTTCTCCGAACTCGATCGTCAACTTACGGAAGCGCGTAGCCAGGCGGATGGCGTCGCAGCTCGCGCCGGGCTCCTGACTAGCGCGTCGGCGGTCTCCGCCGGCATTCTTGGGTCGCAGCTGGCAGCCCTCAAGACCAGTGGTGTCGCTCTGGCGGCTCTGATGATGGTTATCGCTGTAGCGGCACTTGGGATTGCGGCAATCCTTCCCTGGATGTCTATGGGGCCGACGGTGGATGGGTTGATGACCATCGCAAACCCTCCCGCCGGTCACGTCTCGATGCCACCGTCCGAGGCAGAAGATCGCGTGAGGCAGGTGTATTTTGCCAAGATCGTGGCGCTACGAAGCAACCTGAACCGGCTGCGCTTCATGCAATGGTTCCTGATTTTCCAAGCAGGCTCTGTGATTGCGGCAGTCGTACTTGGTATCCTGGCTTCCTGGGTGGTGGTTCCAGATGGCGGTATTCACAGATGACTTTGAGCCGACGTTGCGCCACGTGACCGATGCGGATCTACTTCGTGCAGCGGTGACGATCGACGCGCCAGCTCCGTTTGGGTTCCTCGGCGTATCCAGACGGTCGACGCGCAAGGCTGCTCGCCAACTGATCTCGTCGCTGCGTGACCGGGAACGATCTCGAAAGCCAGCGGCGGCGGATCAGCAACCTACAAAGCCGGATTCCGACTTTCGAGCTGCAAGCCCGGCTGATCTCGCGACAGGCAAACTTCACAGGGCCGATCTCGCCGGATTGACTTTGGACGGCGCGAGGTTGGGTGGCGCCGACCTGTCACTGGCGAACCTGGAAGGGACGTCGCTACAGCGCGCGGACTTGGGTCAGGCCAATCTGACGGAAGCTCGTCTGCAACAAGCGAACCTGTCCGATGCTCGGTTGGTCGGCGCGAAACTTGTGCTTGCGAAGATGCGCGGAGCGGTGCTTCGGGGAGCGGATCTCCGTGGTGCAAGTCTGTACGGCGCTGATCTTATTGCTGCCGACTTCACAGGCGCCAACGTCGAAAACGCTGTTTTCATGGGGGCAGAGTGGGAGCCGACATCGACTCGCTTTTCAGCCGACCTGTACGAGCAGCTATGGACGGCGTCCGTAGAGATTGCGCCCGGCGTCTATAAGGTCGGCGGAGCGCCGCAGCGTGAGCTCGTATCTTCGGAACGAGCCTAGTGCGCTCGGGCTACCTCTCCGGCGTAGCGCGTTGGACGATCAGACAGAAGACCTTACTGACGTACATGTGCGCGTATACCGGTCGGAGAACTGGGGCGGTGGGTTCCGCGCGTGATCGGACCGACGATGACGGGTCGGTTTCCGAGCTGGCGAAGATCGGCGATATGGCCTATTCGAAATTGTTCGGTGAGAGAACAAGCCGGCGAGCGATCGAAGCGGTACGATGGAGCGCCGTTGCCCAAAGGTAGCGGTAGGCGATCGACCTGCGGGGGCGATGTTGAGCAACGAAAAGATGGAAGTAGTTCCACTCGACGAGTCCGCCGACCATCGAGGTTTTAGCTTCTCGCTGCTCAGCGAGCACCTCGGTCGCATCGGTGGCGTGCATGACTTGCACATTGCGGAGATACGTCCCGGTGAGATTAGGGGCAACCACTACCATGCAAAGCGTGGCGAAATTATAGCTATTGTCTACCATGATGAGTGGTCGCTGCATTGGGACGAAGGCGATGGTACCGAAAGTCGGAGCCAGGTATTTCAGGGCGCCGGTGCTGTGGCGGTCGTGCCTCCGAAGAATTGGTCGCATGCCGTTCGAAACGATGGCTCGCAAAGCATGTTGATCGTGGCGGCCAGCGATAAGCCATACAGTCGGCATGCCGTGAATGAAATCGAGCGGGACGCTATCCGGCGGGTTGTGACGTCACCGTAAGCAGCGGTGGAAGTTGTCGACTCTCGAGACAAGCCATTACCTGTCAAGCTTCGGCATGCTTTTGTCACCATCATTGAGTAGGTCGTGTTGTTGATCTCGAATCGGCTACTAAGCCGCCTTCGTGATGATGCAAGACTCCAACACCAGGGCGTCAAGCCCCAAGGTTTCGAAACTGTTGAGTGCGTCAGACGGCGTTTCAACCAGGGGCTCATTTTTCCCGTTGAAGGATGTATTGAGGACCGCTCTCGTTCCGTAGTGAGTTGCTACGCGCTCCAGAAGTATCCTGAGGAAAGGATCACCGTCGCTGGCGACCGTTTGGAGACGTGCGGAACCGTCAACGTGTACAGCGCTTGGTAGCCGGTCACGTGTGCCTGCTTTGGCGGTATGAGTAAATGTCATGAAGCGTGAGTGATGACCCGACACATCGAAAAGCTTCACCGCTTCCCGCAGGTCAATCATCGGAGCGATCGGGCGAAATTCTTCTCTGCCTTTAATTGCGTTCAGTCGTGCCCGCATGCTGGCAAGACACGGGTTAGCAAGGATACTTCGGTGGCCGAGTGCCCGAGGGCCAAGTTCGGAACGACCACGAAAAAGGCCGATGACGTTTCCATCTGCGATGAGCTTCGCTGCCTCCGTGGCTGTTGCGTTCGTGTCCAGCTCGCGGACAAGAAATTTCGTCTCGTGCTGGTCAAGAAACATGCTGACCGCTGAACGTATTTCTGGCTCAGAGTATTCGGGACCGACATAGGCGTCTGCGAGGCCGGAGACCGGTAACTGTCGCCGGTGTAGCTCAAGATACAGTTTTCCGAGTGCTTGACCGTCGTCAGCGCAGCACGGCACAACATATACGTCCTCAAATATGCCGGCGGCGACCAGCTTTCCGTTAGCGACACAGTTTAGGGCGCCGCCGCCGGCGAGGCATAGTCTGCTGTGGTGTGTTGCCTGCTGGACACGACGGGCAAGCCCGAGGAGGACGGATTCAAACAGCCGTTGTCCCGCAAAGGCTATGTTCGCGTCGTCGCGAGTCGGCCATTGCTCATGCGATGATTCACGGAGTGCGTTGATGCGCTCCCAAAGCTGCGCTTGCTGGTCAGTCGGGCTTGGCCAACCGAACAGACGTGGTCCAAGCGTGTGAGCCAAAATGGCAGTCGTAAATAACGGGTCAATGTCGTAAAGCCCGTCCTGGCCAACGGCTCCGTAATTAGCAAACTCACGGCTGAAGGAGGACGGATTACCGTACGCTGCGAGCGCCATTGTCTTGCCCTCGCAGTACAGGTCCCGCATCCCAGCCAGTGCGCCAACGGCGGTATAGAAATGGCCAGCTGATCGGCCGGCAAATGGCGATTCATATTCAGGATGTACGTCTTCGACCATCCGCAAGCCGTGAGCTTTAGAGAACGTCCAGAGTGTCGTGCATGAGAGATGGTCCCCGGCGGGACCCTGTCCGTCGATGACCAGTACGGCTGCGTCGTCAAATCCTGACGCAAAGGCCGCGCTTGCGGCGTGGTACAAATGGTGTGAATGATCTTGTAAGCCAGCGGAAGAGTCGACAAAGAGATCATCTTGAGAGCCGAATGGTAGGTGAGGAAACCTCTCCTTGAGGTATTCGTACGCAAGTGAGGAGTCCCAGCTGTGCTTAAATCGATCACCGACACGTTCAGAGGCCAGAGCTACCAACCCGGTATCTTCGGTCCATAATGCGACGCCCCCGTCGTGCCAAGAAGTATTGTGGCTAGTGAGAATCAAACTAAACCCCTTCCGCCAACTTGACTGCTAAAGCTGGGAACAGGTGCCCGCCGCGCATGACGGCCGCGTGGCAAAGATACAGGAGATAGGTCCAAGGAAGTCTAGACTCATCGGTGAAAAAACGGTTTCTATATCTGATCTGTTAAAGATCTTTTGCTTCTGTCGCGGTGATGTTGCATCGCGCGGGTGCGCAGATGGAGAACGAGGGCGACCGAGTTCTGGGTGCGGGCGCGATCGGGAGGCGGAGCGGGTAGCCTCACGGCCGGTCAGGATCTCGGAAGCTTGGTGACCTTCGGAGCTCTTGGCAGCGGACTGTGACGGGTGGCAATTCGGGTTTAGGCGTGAGATGCACGGTAGGTTTGAGCAGCGACGATACTGCCGCGCGTCATGGCGAGCGCGACTTACAAGCTCGTAGTACTCTCGCGCACGGGGGCCATGGTTCTGCGCCCAAGATGGCTGGTCGACCGGCAGCCTCATTCGTTGACAGAGCTACTAGTCGGCAACTCGAGAATAACGGCGGGTCGTCTAGGTCGTTAGGCGCGATGCCTGGACACCTGCTCAGCAAGCGGAGGGAGGGACGCGACCCTGTGACTACCTGTGATCGCCTACTCGGCGTAGCCTGGAGAACCCGTATGACGAGCAAGCACGGGCAGCGCGGGCAACGATCATGCCGCCGTGTCTCTCCTATTCCTGTGTTGCTCTTGGACAATTCTCCCCTATGTGAGAAAATTCGTAGTGGGAGTGAGTGGCAGAGTACGCCCGTCGGGTGCAACAATGCGAGTCCAGCATGAGTAACGAGCAGCTATATTTCGACGGTGTAGAGGTATCCCAGGGCGCTTATCACGATGGCGTTGCCCGAGAAGTGCCGCCTGTTCGCAGTCGAGTGCAGCGGCCGTTGTCCGACGCTCAGCACGAGTGGCCGTTGTTCGAACTGGACGATAGTAGCATCGTGTCACAATCAACTGATCCACGCATGGAATCGTGGCCTCGTGATTTGGGTCGGGTGGCGGCTCGGTCCGTGAGTCGAATCGGCGTTTTGCAGTATGCACCTCAAAGTCGTACGATGCGTGAAAACGTTGAGCTGATCTGCAATCTTGCGGAGTCCCTTAAAAGCGCTATCGTTGTTCTTCCGGAATATTTCCTCGGTGAGTATCGCACGGACCCAATGCCGCTTGCCTTCGATGTTGTGCAAGAAGAGCTCTCACCGCTTTGTAAGCTGAGTTTAGACAACGAGCTAGTCTTTGTAGGAAGTCTGCCACTGGGTGACACGGAGGCAGCATCCAACGAGGTAGTCGTGCTCGACAATGGACATCTCCAGCGCACTGCTCTCGCCAAGCAAATGCTCTTCGGTGATGAGTCTCGGCACCTTCTATCAGGCGAAACTAACGAACTTCTGAAACTTAACGGCGTAGCCGCAACGGTAAGGATATGTCTCGATATAGCGAATCCGATTGCCTCACGTGAGGCGGTTAGCTCCGGTGCGAGGCTGATCCTTTCACCGTCGACCGTTTCAGTCGACTTCTTACCGGCTATCCATCGTGCACGCGCGCTTGAAAACCAAGTGGTTTCAGTTTTTTGCAATAGATGCGGAATGTCGAGCGACGGCACTAGGTATTTGGGGCGAAGTGCGCTGTACTTCCCTGATGGTTCGGGCTTTGCATTGGACTCAGTTGCTGAACAGTTACTAGCCGTCGATATTGACTTTGATCACGTGCAGGGGTTTGAGAAGGTGTTTAGCATATCATTGCAGTAGGCAACGATGACATCCCGTTGGCAAGAAGCGCACGGGGACGTACACCTCAGAACGGAATGCGCGCCAAGCTCGCAGACCACAGGGCCGCATCGTTGCGCTCTGTGGTATAACCTGTCACAGTGAGTCATGATGAGTAGGGTGCAGATTTTTTGGGGAAGCGAGCCGGCACACCAGTCGGAACGCGACTTTCTCCGCACCCTGGGTGCAGACTTTGAGCAGGCGGGTGTCGACGCGTTAGTGCTCGCTAATTTCTATCTCTGTAATGCTTTGCAGGTCGACTTTCTGGTAATCACGTCGAAGAGCGTTTGCCACATTGAGCTGAAGAATTATGACGGCAAGCTGCGGGGAGGTCGGAACGGGGCCTGGCAAGTCCGCGATGCTAACGGTTCCTGGCGTGAGATGTCGAGTGTGAACCCGTACGAGCAGACGGTTCGTCAGCGCTTCGCTCTCAGCGACGATCTTCAAGCATTTGCCACTAAGCATGGGGAGCTAGCCCGTCCGCCACGGGGGCAGTTCTATCGATGGTTTGAGAGCGTGACATGTATCTTTCCAAAGATGGCTGTTGGGTCGAAGGTGCCCAGTGACTACAAGGTGCAGACTCTCGGCTATCCTGAAACTGTAAGCTTGGCGTGCGGTACGGATACGAGTTTCCCTTGGACGTTGGGCGACTGGCTGGAGTTTGTAAAGTTCTTAGGACTAACCGCAGCAGCGACAACACCCCGAGATGATCGTGAAAATGTTGTAGACATTGTTGCTGCCTACCAGCAAGCTTTCGCCGACGTCTATCGGGCCGATTTGCACGAACACGTGGCGACACCGCTGATCATGGATGGTGCGGGTAGCGCCCAGCCCATCGATCAACTGCTTCAGGCGGGGAAGTCGGTGCAACTGGTCGGCGCCTCGGGAACTGGCAAGAGCCACCTGGCGCTACACACCGCGTTGGCCACTTCGGAGCAGTGGCTGCCAATCTTAGTGCGGGCACGCACCTACGAAGGGCGCTTGTCGCGACTGCTTGATCGCAGTGTGGCGCCGATGACAGTCCAAACAGCCCAACAACTGATGGGTGCAGCCGCCCGCGCCTCGACGCCGATCCTGCTGATACTGGATGGCTTCAATGAATGTGCGGCAAGTCGACGCGAGCAGCTGCTCGCTGATCTCCTTGCCTTGCGGCGACGTGTAAGCCTGCTGGTCCTGTTGACGACACAAGAGGTTGTGCAGCAGCCGGCCGGGTTCGAGCTCACGGCTATCTCGATGGGCGCGCTATCGGCGAGCGACCGCCGAGCGGTACTGGCTTCGTACAATGCGGCAGCTATAGCAGACATGTGCGAACCGTTCCAGACAGCGTTCGAGTTGTCGATGGCGGCATCATGCGCGGCGGAACTAGCAGTGCCGGTTAGTCGCGGTCAGCTCTTTGACGCCTTCGTGCGTCAAAGCCTCAGTGATCTGCCTGCGCCTGCTGCAACGCGCGCCGCGCTGCGGCAGCTCGCATTACAGATGGACGAGGCACTGGTGGTGGCCTTGCCAATCGACGTCGCGCGCCGGCGTGCGGAACGGGCGGTCGGAACGAGCGCGGAAGCGTACGTCACGCTGGACAATCTGTTTCACTGTCGCCTGGTCCGGTTACAGCAAGGCTCATTCGCATTTGCGCATGAGCTGATTGGGCGGTTTCTGGTCGGTGAAGCCCTATTACTGGAATCCCAGCATCCTGAGCGAGTGGTTACGGAACTCAAACGGCCCCGGCATGCCGACCTCGTCGAGCTGGTGCTACCATTGGAGCCGGAGCTTCCTCGCCTCCGCGGACTCCTGGACGGCTTGGCGAGCGCCAAGCTCTACTTGATGGCCGCCGAGTCGGAACTGGGTGCCGTTGCCGCTCGCGTGGCGGCGGCTGAACTGCATGACGTGGCCGGCAAGCTCACTGCCTTGATGGGGCGGGCTGAACTGCGAGTTGTCGATCTTGATTCACACCCTCGGGCTGTGCTGTCTGAGGTACTACTAACCGACGCCGACGCAGCCAAGCTGACCGCATTGGCGCAGCTGTTACCTGCTCAGGAATACCTGGCGGAGGCGATTGCGCTGCTTGATGCGACCGATCGGGTACTCGGTCGCGCGAAGGGGCACGCTGGCTGGGAGCTAGGGCGTCGGCTGCCGCCAAGTGCGCTCGCCGCCACCGTAGCCAGCGGTCTGTCAGGTGGTCCAACACCGCGCTTACCCGCCGCGCTTGTGATCGAGGGGTGCGAGCACGGGCGATACGACCGCGAATTCGGTCGAAGGCCCGGGCCACGCGTCGAGCCTCACATCCTTCACGAGCTTATCGACGGGACGGTGCCAACCAGCTTCAGCCGTTTGACGTTGTTGTGTGTGCTGTGCAAGACGATTGATGATTCGGAGGTCGCGCGCGCGTTCCCGGTACTGCTGGAAAAGTGCTGGCGTTCAGGGGCTTACCATGTGCGTTTGCAAGCACTCGAGGCTGCTCAAATGATCAGTCAGACGGTCACCGCCGATACCCGAGAGCAGATTGTCTCGCTGCTTGAGGGGTTCGATGTTTCAAACAATATCATGCTGTCATCAATGCTTGTCGATGTGCTCAACACCTACGGACTGGTTGAACCGCCCGGTTCGGTTGAGGCAATCGCCGACGACATCCAATCACTCCTGATAGCGCCGGAAAGCGACAAAGTCTATCGTGCAGCATACTATATCTACAGCAGTCAGTTTGAGGATGTTGTAGCCGCACCTTATTGCGAAGCCATTGCCAAGTTAGCTCCCGATGACCGCTCTCAGCTGCTCTCGCTCGCTGCCCGTGGTGGCGGCTATAGTCCGCTTTTTGTCGCGAGCCTGATGGGGGAGCTGATGCGGGCACCATCTCCAGCTGTCTTGCCGGCCTTCCGCTACCACGTACGCTACCCACCGGCTGACTCCGGAGCGCCGCAAGAAGACACGGCCTGCTTCGTGCGGGCTTTTCAAGGGCTGGCTATCGTCGGCGCCCCGTTTGAGCTCCTGCCCGAGCCGAGCAGTGGTGATCAAGCCGCCTGGAGCTGTTACGCAGAAATAGTCTACTTGCTGAACTGTCCGGATATCAACGAGCACGCCGACCGACTGGCTGCCGTGTGGCAGCGGCTAGTTGAAGATCTCAGTCACGCGGCCGTCGATCCCATGTACCAGTTCGATCATGCGTGGATACTGGATCACGAAGACGCGGGGCGGCTGAGTCTAATGCCGCAGATTCTGAAGGTTTGTCGGAATGACGTTGGTCGACTCTTGGAACCGGCGCTCGAAGATCTAGCCGATCTGACCTCAATCTTTAACCATGTCGACCCTCTCAGGCGTGGAAAATTTGTGATCCGTACGCTCGGCCAAACGGGGTCTAAGCACGTGATTCAGAGCCTGGAACGATACGTTGAAGATCCGGACCTGGGGCCTACAGCCCTGGAGGCTATTCGGGCGCTACGCGCCAACGATTGACCTTACGTCCTGTGTGTCTAGAGATTCCGCCCACGGCCTGACACCGGCTAGCGGGGTCTCCATAGCGTTCGTGAGGACGGCCCGCCCTGGACAGGGGAGGCCATCGATCCAGATTCCCAAGCGGCTCGGGTAGGCGCGCGAATACGCTCTTTGCCGATATATCGCTCCAAGGTGCCGACTGCCAGACTGCTCAACGTGCTCATGCGTCGACTCGTCTCACTTGGGTCACAGCTCGGTCTCAACGTTGAGTGTTAATCCATTTGGACCTAGACCGTCACTCCGGCTGGGTGTGTACTGCTGCGCTGGCTGCGGAGATGGCCGATGATGGCGCGCGTTTGCCGAAACAAGTAACTGACTTTGAGTAACCTTTGTATCGAGTACGCATAGCAGATAATATAATCAGCTTTAGGAGATTGCAGCCGTGTCCGCTTATGAGAGCTTTTTGCCTTTGTCCAGTCGGGCATGGAGTTCAGGGTGGTCGGCATTCTGGCGACTGGCCACGATAGTGGTAGCGATACTCTGGGGGATACTCGCGTGCAGCCCGGAAGGTAGCGCAGTAGCGCTGTGCGATTTAAGTTTCCATTGGGCGCTGCGCGTGTTCGTCGACCTGTTTGTGGCACTTTGGCTGTGGTCGAAGATCGTCCTCTTGATGCCGAGGTGCATTCGCCATCCGTATTTCGCTTGGCGGCGTTTCGTGCGTACGGAGGGGTAGGCATTGTTGCGAAGCTTCTTGAGCTGGTTGAACCAATATGTGCTCGACCGCGGGCTGATTGGTCTGGTCAGCGGCGCGCTCGGCATACTTGCGTTCGGCGGCACGCTGAGCGTGGTGTTTGGGAGCACGGCGATCCGAGCCGCAGCGATCGTCATTGTGCTGTTCGCAAACTTAGGCCTAATGGCGTACCTCCTTGCAAGCACCGGCGAAAGCCGAAAGACCCTCCAGCGTGCTGAACGGTTGTTGGCCCGGTACTGTGAAGTTATAAACGAACGGCTTGGCCAGTCGTGGCGAATCAAGACGTACAGTTCTTACACCGATATCGACGCCAATGGTGACTGTCGCCAGACCGTGAAGGTTTCGCTGGTGGTCGAGAGTGAGCACCTCGAGTTCTTCCGAATCAGGATTGGGCCGGGCTGGCAGCAGTCAAGCCGCATCCAGAGAAGAGTTAAGGCAGATGTTAGCAGTCTGCTTGTCGATAAGGCTGGCGGCGTGCGCTGGGACGTTACAAAGGCCTGGCTAACCGATGGCCGACTAGAAATTTTGGCACACTGTCCGATGTCGGCCCTTAAAGGCGCGGAGATCGCGTTTCAGATCGACCTTGACTGGCCGGCCAAGTGTTCGAGGTTGGTGCGTGATCGCGAGCCAGATACATTCCTACTGAGCTTCAGCAGACCGATCGAGGAGTTCACGATCACCGTTGTCCTGCCGCGAGGTGTCAAAGCTTTTTATGAGTTGATCAACTTGAAAGAGTCTGAGGACTGTAACTTCGGCTCGGAAGATCTACAAGACGGTCGGCAGCAGGTCAAGGTCTCGGTGGCCAACGCGACACCAATGAGGAAGCAGGGCTTCAAGCTGGACATACGAAAGGGGAGGTGATCCTTCACCTCCCCACTTCGTACATCTGGCAAGACGTCTCAGGTGTCGCCACCGTCGTCGCCGCCGAAAGCTTGCTTGCTCACTGCGATCTCCTTCTTACGAGGCCTATTATATCAAGCTTTTGCTTGATCAAACAGGCCTCTCCGAGTGGGTAAGAGCGTCTCTCGTAGCGGGAAGCGCTCCCTGTCAGGGAGCGCCACAGTACACGCATCTGATGCCCGGTGCCGAGGGTGACGCGCGAAGAAGATCGCTACTTGTGCTCGAACCACGCGATCGAGGATTGGCAAGATGAGACATGGCTACGGAGTGTTCTTGAACCTTGACTGGGAGTGTGGCGGGCTTCCTTCTGGGGAGTGATGCTCCGCCAAAGTCGGCGGTAACGCTGAGCAGGTCGGTAGGTGAGCGCTGTCAGTCAGCTAGCCGGACTCCGTATTTGCGCAGCAGCCGCCTGATCGTTTTGAGGCTGCAGCCGTACTCTGCGGCCAGTTCCGGACCGGTTGTGCCGTTGCGGTAAGCGGTGATCAGCTTTTGTACACCGGCTTCGCCGAGGCGCTCCGCGAGTGACAGAGCCCGTCGGGGCTGGAAACGTGGCTCGGACGCTGCCGCGCGCTCAGCGGCCGGCACCTTCGCCCAGTGCTTAACCATGTCCAGTAGTCGCCGGACCGGCGGACGGGGGTATGACAGGGCCTCCTTGAGGTCCACAAGTAGGAGGCTCGTGCTCGCGGAGAGCGCGGGCCTTTCTTGTTTCGCGTGTCGTGTGGGGGCCGAGCCCCCACACCCCGGCCGGGGGCGAAGCCCCCGGACCCCCTGCGGTGGGTGCGTTGGGTGGTTGGGCGCGCCGGTAGCGGGGGCGCTCAGGGGTGCTCGTCGGTGTTGGTGGCGGTGGTTATGTGGGTGAACAGGGCGGCGCGGATTCGGGTGCGGGCTTGGCGGGACCAGTCGGTGTCGTGATCGGCCAGGTCGAGGGCGGCGCTGGTGTTGAGCAGGGCGCCGAAGGCCAGGAAGGCCTTTATGGTGACCGGGTCCAGTTGGGCGGTCGCCGCGACCGCCTGCCAGAGGCGGCCGTAGCTGTCCCGGACCGCCGCCTGGATTTCGCTGTCGCCGCTGGCGGCCAGGCCCTGCAGCTGCAGCAGCAGGGTGGTCCGGTCGGCCAGCATCGCGTCGTACTCCGCGCCCATGGCGGACAGCGCCTCGATGCCCTCCAGGCCGCCGGCCGCGGCCGTCATGGCTATCGTCATCCGGGCGAACGCCGCGTCGACCACCTCCAGGAACAGGCGCTTCTTGCTGCCGAAGATCCGGAACACGTAGGCCTGGGTGATTCCGGCGCGGCGGGCGATGGTCTCGGCCGACGTGCCGTGCAGGCCGGTGGCGGCGAACTCGCGCTCGGCCACCGCGAGCACCTGCTCGCGGCGTTGCCGCGCGGTCATCCGGGTGAGAGCCATGCGCTAAGTATGGTGGTTGCTAACTAGTTCCTAGCCGTTGTCCCGCAGGATTCGTTCGAGCGTCTCGTCGATGGCCGAGGGCTCGAGTGTCCAGGGCGGGGCGTCGGGCGCGGCGAGCTCGACCCAGACGCGCTTGCCGCCGGGATAGGGCTCGCTGCCCCATCGGCGGGCCAGGCCGGCGATCAGTTGCATGCCGTAGCCGCGGAACTCGCTCGGCGCCGGTTCGCGGATCACCGGGTGGACCGGCGAGGCGTCGGTCACCGCCACGGACAGCGTGGGCCAGTGCCAGAGGATCTGCACGTGCACGCGCGGGGTTTCGCTCGCGTGCTCGAACACGTTCGTGACGAGTTCGGACAGCAGCAGCATCCCGTCGGTACACAGCGACCGGTCGAGCGCCCACCCGCCGGCCACGTCGGCCAACCAGCGGCGGGCCACGGCCGGCGCGTTCGCGTCGACCGGGAGTGTGGTGGCCGCTGCTGGCATCGGTTTCTCGCGCTCCGGTTGTGGCCGGTACTGCCTGCCGATCTACCCGACCGGACCACGGGGCAAACCACTTAGAGCGGGTTGAGGCGGACCAGCTGGTCGTAGGGGGCGAGAACCTGCGAGGCCCGGCATCACTCCGTCGACGGAGACGTTCGTGACGGTGGTCAGTTTCATGGTCGCGGGTCTTCTCTCGTGGGTGTCCGTTCATCCCCGCCGCGAACGGCCGCGCCCCGATCCGACACCGCGTCCGAAACTTTTCGCGACCTAGCCCATGAGTGAGGCCCAGCCGGCCCACCGCTGGCGCAGCGCCGGCGGCCGATCGCCGGTGCGGGGCCAGAGCTGGACCCGGTAGGAGTCGCCGCCGCCACCCTGCGGGTTGGCACGGTCATAGCCCCGGCCGGAGACCCGGATGCGGTAGCGGCCGTGCGGGATCGCGCAGGAGGCGTACTCCTCCTCGGTGGGCGCCTGGAACGCCAGCTGCCCGGTGGGGGCGTTCAGGTCGAGGTCCACGACGTGGTCCCAGCCGGTTTCCTCGGGCGCCGGCTCGCCGGCCCAGACCTCCACCCGCATGGGCGCATCGAAGTGCCACTGGACCGGTGACAGCATATTCACCAGGTCGCCGGAGCGGCCCACGTAGCGCCCCGAGTTCTGGGCGTCGTCCAGCGCTTCCAGTGCGTCGGGCCCGCCGAGGTCGATCGGGGCGCCGAGGTCGTAGATGTAAAGCTGGCCGTGGTCGATGCCGACCCCGATATCCGCTTTCAGGCTGGGTTCGCTCATCTGCCGCAGTTTCTCTCCCGGGCCGTTTCGGTGCCGGTGTACGGCCCCTTTGCCATGGCGTCGAGGTTCGAGACCAGGACGCCGAAATCATCGCCCTCCTTGATGCCCTGTGACCGGTACTGGGCGCTGAGCAGCCCGCCCTGGCAACGCTGCTCCCGCGCCGGCACCTCCTCGGTGCGGGAGCCGACGCCCCCTTGCCGGCTGGAGGCGAAAGGGTACTCGTCGCACTCCCCGCCGTACCGGCGGATGAACGTGCCGCAGGCGGCGGCCCGGTTCATGCGCTGCACCGCCGTGCCGGCCCTCGTCAGGGTGCCCGGCTTGCCCGCGCCCTGGGCCAGGTCGATGTTTCTCGCGATGAAGGGCATTCTGGCCGCATCGATCACCACGACTTTGCAGCCCGGTAAGCATCCCTGAATTCGGCGGTATTCGGATACGGCCGCACCGCCCCGATAGACCTCCCCGCTCGCGGAGACCAGCACCATGCCCCGGGACGGATCGGCCACCTGGGGTTTCTGCGGGGCAGCGAAGATTGCGGCCGCCACCAGGAATGCCGTCGCCACAAAGATGATCGACAGTCTATTGGCGATGGCGCCCACGCGCGGGTAGCGAGTGCAAATTATCCGGAGTTTCTCCCACCGGTGAGTGCGTTCCGTCAAATTGATTCCGCAAACAGCGGATCGGCCAGGTGCGGGCGGCTGCAAGGATGACCGCATGAGCATCAGGACCCTGTCCAGCCGGGTGGTCTACGAGAACCCGTGGTTGACCCTGCGCGAGGACCGCATCGAGCACGCGGACGGGTCGCCCAGTCTCTACTCGGTGGTGGAGAAGCCGGACTTCGCCATCGTCATCCCGCTGGAGAACGACGGCTTCCACCTGGTCGAGCAGTACCGGTACCCGCTGGGCCAGCGGTCCTGGGAGTTCCCGGCCGGAGCCTTCCCCCGCGGGGTGACCGGCAGCCCGCGGGAGATGGCCGCCGCCGAGCTGGTCGAGGAGACCGGGTTCACCGCCGACCGGCTGGAGCGGCTCGGTTACCTGCACTGCGCGAACTCGGTCACCGGCGAGGGCATGCACGTGTTCCTGGCCACCGGGCTCACCCCGGGGAACCCGCACCGCGAGACCACCGAGCAGGACATGCGGCAGCAGTGGTTCCCCCGGGCCGAGCTGGAACGGATGCTCCGGGACGGCACGATCACCGACGCTCCGACCCTCGCCGCCTACCTGCTGCTGTCGCTGCGCGGTGTTTCCTCGTGAGCGGGGCGGACTCCCTGACCGAGGCACCCGACCTCGGGGTGCTCGCCGCGCGGCTGCTGTTCGCCATCCAGGACGAGCTGTACGCCCGGCTCGCCCAGGAAGGCTTCGACGACCTGTACCCCCGGCACGGCACGGTGCTGGCCTACATCAGCGACGACGGCATGCGCGCGACCGAGATCGCCCGGCTCTCGGGCCAGCACAAACAGGTCGTCGGCACGGTCATCGACGAGCTGGAGAGCCTCGGCTACGTGCAGCGGCACCCGGACCCGGAGGACCGGCGGGCCAAGCTGGTCTGCCACACCGACCGGGGACGGCGGCAGAAGCTCGCCGGCGACGCGATCATGCGCGACATCCAGCGGCGGCACTCCTCCCGCCTCGGCGAGGACGCCTACCGGCGGTTCCTCGCCACCTTCGCCGACGTGGTCACCCACCAGCGGGGGTAGGTCGCGGCACTATCGTTGATGATCAGTGGTGGCGGTGGAGGGTGGCATGGCGGATCGGGTCCGGTACCTCGAGCTTTCCGACCGGCTGCGTGAGTTCCTCGGGGTGGATGCGGAGCTGAGCACCACGGTCTCGGCGCGCCGCCGCCTGGTGATCGTCGGGCGCGCGGTGAACGACGCCGAGTCGGGCATCTCCCGGCTAGACCCGCTGTTCAGCGAGATCCGGGCGCTCTACGTGGAGGCCCTGTTCGCCGCCAAGCCGAGGTCCGGGTGGCTGCGCAACATCGTCGGCACGGCGATCCAGGAGGCTTGCGAGACGCACGGACCGGACTCCTCGCTGGTGGACCGGCTGCGCTCGTTCCGGCGGCGGGCCTACGAGGCCGCCGGGAAGCCGATCGACCGGAAGGTCGAGCAGGCCGAACGGACCGCGGCGCGGCTGCGCGCCGACGCGACATGGGACCGGCGCCACGTGTCCGCCATGTACGACCTCGCCGGGGTCTACGAGAAGGCGGGCCGTTACGACGAGATGATCGACGCGTACGACGGCCTGATGCGCGAGCGGGCCAGGCTGGACGGCGGCGAGGAGTACATCGCCCGGCAGGAGCGGCTGGTCGCCGAGCACTACCAACTCCACGGCGAGATGGCGCGGGCGGTGCCGCTGCTGCGGGAGCTGTACGCCGGGGACGACCGGCGCCGCCGGCCCGACGTCTCGTTCGACGACCTCATCGACGGCACCCTGCTGCACGTGTCGCTGGCGCGGTGTTGCCTGGCCACCGGGCAGCCGGGCGAGGCCGAGGCGATCCTGCGCGAGTCCCTGCCCCGGCTGCGGCGCCACGACGAGCGGCTGCCCGACAAGCAGTACCACCAACTGCTGCATCGCTGCACCTACGAGCTGGGTTCGGCTCTGTGGAAGCAGGGTCACGCCCGGGAGGCCATGGGATTCTTCGAGGACGCGCACGCGCTGGTCGCCGGCCCGAAGTTCGCGGACCAGAAGGCGGCCGTGGTCTACCACAGCGCGATCGCCTACGGCTCGCTCTGATGTCCGCCCCGGCGTAGGAAGTAGGCATGCGAAGCTCCGACGGGATCGTTTCGGCGGACTGGCTGCGGGGCCATGCCGGTGATCCGGATGTCCGCATCCTGGACATCCGCTGGTACATCGACGGCGCCTCCGGCCTCGACCGGTACCGGGAGAAACACATCCCGGGGGCGGTCTACGTGGACCACGACACCGAGGCGACCGCGGCCGGGAGCGGTGGCGGACGCCACCCGCTTCCCGAGCCGGACACGTTCGAACGGGCCATGCGCCGGGCCGGGGTGGACCGGCGGACCGCGGTGGTCGCGTACGACGACCAGGGCGGTTTCGTGGCGGCGCGGCTCTGGTGGACCCTGCGCTACTTCGGCCACCAGCGGGTGGCGATCCTGGACGGCGGCATCCCCGGTTGGGGCGGCCCGTGGGAGTCCGGCGAGGTGCGGGTGCCGGAGGGGGACTTCGCCGCCGGAGCGCCGCGCGCGGACCGGGTCGTGGACTACGGCCAGGTGCGGCGGCTGGAGCCGGGTACGGTGCTGCTCGATGCGCGGCCTCCCGAGCGTTACCGGGGCGACGAGGAGCCGGTCGACCCGAAGGCCGGCCACATCCCGGGGGCGCTCAACGTCCCCTGGGAGCGGAACGTCGACGGCGCCGGCCGGTTTCGCCCCGGCCCGGAGCTGCGGGCCATGTACGCCGGTCTGGGAATCGGTGAGCGGACCGAGGTGGTCGCCTACTGCGGCTCGGGCGCGCGGGCGTGCCATGTGATCCTGGCGCTGGAGGCGGCGGGTTATCCGGGCGCGCGGCTTTACCCGGGCTCGTGGAGTGACTGGTGCGCCCACCCGGACGCGCCGGTCGAGGTCGGCCAGCGGTAGCGCGCTCCACCCGGCCGCGACAGGCAGGCGGCTGAGCCCGCGCAGCGACATCAGTGCCAGGTCTGGAGGGTTATGGTCGTAACTATACCGACCAGTTGGTGTAGTTACGAGGGAATTCGGCCGCCCCGGTAGCACGCGACCACCTCGTGGCGGCTCATTCGCAGGTGCTCACGGAAGGCGCCGTCCGCCCGCTCGGGATCGCGGCTCTCCAGGGCCTCCACCAGCACGCGGTGCTGTCGTCCCAGCTGGCCACCCGGCTCCGGGTAGTCGAAGTGCACCTGGGACTGGAGCAGTTGCACCTCCGACGTGACCGCCTGGTGCAGGTTCGCCACGCGGAGGTTGCCGGTGAGCCGGACCGCGCGGCGGTGGAACGCCATGTCGGTGGCGACGACCTGGTCCCACGGGCTGTCCGGCCGGAACCGTTCCAGCTCGGACAGCAATCGGTGCAGCGGTTCCAGCGGCGCTCCCGACGCTGCGACCTGGCGCGCCGCCTCGCACTCCAGGGCGGTCCGCAGGCCGTAGAGGTCGTCGATGTCCGCCAGGTCGAACTCGCGCACGAACGCACCCCGGTTGGCGCGGTGCACCACCAGGCCCTCGTGCACCAGCGCCTGCAGCGCCGCCCGCACCGAGTTGCGGCCGACCCCGAACCCGTCGGCCAGGTCGACCTCGCGCAGCGCCCGGCCGGGTGCGAACTCCCCCCGGAGGATGCGCGACCTGAGTTCGTCGCTGAGGGAGTCCACGGTGCTGAGACGTTCGGCCATCCGGCAAATTGTAGTGCAATCTTTCGAGATTGTGTTACAAAGTTGGCGCCCGACTGGAGAAGGGATCGACCCGATGACGGACCGCTGGCTGACCTTCGACTGTTACGGAACCCTGGTGGACTGGCGGACGGGGATGGCGGCGGCCCTCGCCGGCCTCGGTCCGGCCGCTCCCACCGTGCTGGACGGCTACCACCGCGCCGAGCTGGAGATCGAGGCCCACGGGTGGCGGCCCTACCGCGAGGTGCTGCGTGAGGGCTTGCGGCTGGCGGCCGGCCGGGCCGGCGTCGACCCGGGTGACGTGGACGCCTTCGTGCGGGCGTGGCCGGCCATGCCGGTGTTCGCCGACGCCGGGGAGGCGCTGTGCGCGGTGCGGGCGGACGGCTGGAAGGTTGGGATCATCACCAACTGCGACGAGGACCTGTTCGCCGCCACCGCCGAGTACCTCCCGGTGGAGCCGGACCTGGTGGTCACGGCGGAGCGGGTCCGGTCCTACCGCCCAGCCCTGGCGCATTTCGCCACGTTCGCGTCGGAGACCGGTGCCACCCGGGACAACTGGCTGCACGTCGGCACCAGCTGGATCCACGACGTGCTGCCGGCCGCCCGGATGGGCATCCGGTCCATCTGGACCGACCGCGACCACACCGGGCATCCGCCCGGCCTGGCCACCGTGCGGCTGGACAGCCTGGAGATGCTCCCGGCGGCGGTCGCCCTGGCCGCCGCGCGCGGCTGAACCGCGACCGCGTGAACGGCCCCGCCGGCGGCACTCCGTGCTGGTAATTCCGCCGGCGCGCACCTCGGCCATGTTTGACAGTATTGTCAAAATGTGCCTACGCCGGCAATCATGACAGCACTGTCAAAGATGGCTCTGCTGGCCCCGGTGCTGGTCACCAGGGCGGCCCTGCCGCACCTGCGGGCCGCCGGCGCCTTGCACGGGCACGCCGCCCTGGTTCGGTTCGGTGAGGCAATGCGCCGCGAGCTGTACGGCAGTGGCGTGCACGTCGCCTCGGTCTACCCCGGGCCGGTGGACACGCCCATGATGGCGACGACCCGGGCCGGCGCCGACCTCGGCTACGCGCTCCGCCCCGTCGACCAGGTCGCCGCCGAGATCCTGGCCGGACTCGAGGAGCGCCGCATCGACATCAACACCCAACTCCCCGAGCGCCGCGAGATGGAGTACCTCAACGCCCGGGACCCGCTCGCCCTGGACGCCGCCCTCGCCCCGAAGCTCGGCGCGCTGCGCGCCGCCGTGAGTACCCACCGCGGCATCTGACCGGAGCCGGCGGCGGGATCTGATCGGCGTGGGCAAGGTGGCTGACCGCCCGCGGATCTCGGTTAGAACGGCGGGTCGGGGTCGAGTTCGGGTGGTGGGTCGATGAGTGGGTCTCCTCGGGTGCGGTAGGTCTGGCCGAGTGGGCTGCGCCAGATCAGAACGCCGGGTTCGGGTTGTTCGAGTGTCCAGCCTCCTTCGGTCTTGAGCAGGTGGTCGTGGTCGCACTGAGGACTGAGGTTGATGTCGGTGGTCTTGCCGCCGTGTTGGACGTCCTGGGTGTGGTCCTTGTCGGACTGGCGCGCCGGTCGCCCGCACCCGCCCGGCCCCAGGCAGGTTTGGTCACGGACCTCGACCCACCGGCGCAACGCCGAACCGGGGAACCGCCGATCGGGTTGTTCGTTCAGACCGGCTACCTGTTGTGGCCAGGCGCGATACCGCGCGGCGATCTCGGCGATCAACTTCTCGAACCCTCGCGGTGGATCATGCAGCCAGTACTCGAGCTGGGTCACGGTCAGGCGAAGCTCCACGGTCCCGCCGCGATACCGGTCGAGGGCGCCGTCTGGGCGGGCGCGCAGGGTGGCGCAGCACAGCAGATAGCCCTCGTGGTCACACACGGCGACGACCCATCGCCCGCGTTGCTGGTTGAGGGCTTCGGCGCGGGCGACGTGGCCGGGTATCGCGCCGTGCAGATCAGGCAGCTCGCCCGGGCGTTGGTTGGTGCCGATCAGGGTGCCCAGCTCGAGCACGACATCGGTCCCGAGCCGGCTCCCTGCGCCACCGGGTCCCGTGGCCTCGGATCCAGCCGCGTCGGATCCAGCCGCGTCGGATCCAGCCGCGTCGGATCCAGCCGCGTCGGGTTCGGGCGCGTCGGGTTCGGGCGCGTGGGGCTCGGCGGCGCTCGGTTGTGTGACGGCGGGGGTGATGGGATCGCGGGGAGCGGGGCCGGACGGCGTGATGTCGGATCTCACGGTAGGCGATAGGTCCAATCGCCCGCCGTTAGTGGCCGGGCGGAAGTGGGTGAGGATCTGTTCGCTGGTCAGGCCGTCGAGGGTGCCGTCCAGTAGGGCGAGGGTGATGTCGGCGCGCAGCTGATCCAAGGTGCCGGGCGCACCCGCGCGCCGCAGCCGGCGGGCCAGTGCGGTGATGCGTTTCTTCGCCGCCGCCGCGTCACCGGGCGCCACCCCGTCCAGTGCAAGGCAAGCGGTGCCGTCGGGACTGAGGAACCACACGGCCCGCCGGGCCTCCACTGCCCGCGCATAGCGCTCCTCAACCCTCTCCGGACACCCGCCGAGGGTCAGCTTGCGCAGCCGCGCGGCCAACTGGCCAGAGTTCCACCCGGCCACCCTGGGCGCCACCGCGGCCCACACGGCGGCGCGTTCAGGTGCGGTGAGATTCGCCAGATACGTGTGGCAGATGCGGGCCTTGGCCTCGTCCATCCGCCCCTCGCTCCATGCCGCATACACATCGGGCAGCAGAGTGATCACCTCGTGCGCCACACTGCTGTCACGCTCGGCGCGCTGCCGGCTCCAGGCCAGCGTCACCCGCACCTCGTCAGGACCGAACCGATGCGGCTCACGCAGCCGATCCACACCATCCGGCGGACCGTTCGGGGCGCGGCGAGTGACTTCATTGATCCAGCCCAGCTTGAACGCGCCCAACCGGGCATGCAGCCGACTCACCGCCGCCAGCACCGCCGGCACATCCCGGTTCGCCACACGATCCGGATCCAGCGAAGTGACAAACGCATAGAGTTCGGCATCCAACGCCCGATCCTCGAGATCGGGTACCGGCACCGAGAGCATCACCACAAGCCCATAATATCACATCGATCGAAAATGCGTTCGACTATTTGACGCATATTGGTCGGGTAGGGCGTTGGCGGGGAGCCGCGCTCGCCCGGGGTTGCACCTGGACCCGCGGCACTGGGTCAACGGGGTTGAATACGCTGTACTTCTTCGTCGTCGGCCTAGAGATCAAATATGAGCTGGTCGCCAGCGAGCTCTCGCGCCCCGACGGGCGGTGATGCCGGTGCTCGCGGCGATCGAGGGAGCCGTGGTCCTCAGGTGTGGTGTTCGCGGCCATGACATGGGGACAGCCGGCGGTGGTGGGATGGGATATCTCGATGGCCACCGATGCGGGCGGACCGTTCCGGGGCGCGTTGCAAGGAAACCGCAAGGGTCCTGGGGCACTCTGAGTCGTCGCGGCGGTACTCAGGAAAAGGACCCCTTTGATGGCGATGGAGTTGCCGCCGTGGGTGGTCGCCGCGATTTTGCTGGTGACCGGTGGGGCAACCGGCATGGTCGCCGCCGTTCTGGCCCGGCGGGGTTGGCTTTCCGTTCTGGGTGGCCTCGAAGGACCTTTTCTCGCCCGGCCGCGAACCTTTGCCTGGTCGAGTTCCGCGGCTGTCCGGCGGGCTGTGGCGCCCGCGCTGCTCTATCTGGTCATTCGGTTGCTGGGGTCGCTGCTTTTCTGGGTGATGGCCTGGTGGAACCGCCGGCCGGTGAACCTGCTGGCCTGGGATGGCCAGTGGTATCTGCGCATTGCCGAGTTCGGTTATCTGACCGCCGCGCGCGGCATGGTCGACGCACACAACATGCCCTCGCCATTCGGCGCGATGGCGTTCTTTCCCGGATACCCGCATCTGGTGCGGGGGGTCGCGCCGCTGCTCGGGGACGATTACCTCGCCGCCGGGCTGGTCGTCTCGACCGCGGCCGGGGTGGTCGGCGGCTACGCGGTCGCCCGGCTGGCCCGGCACTGCGGGGCCGACCGGCGGGGCGAGCTGATCGCCGTGGCGGCCCTCGCGGCGGCGCCGATGTCGGTGGTGTTCACGCTGCCGTACCCGGAGTCGTTGCTGGTCGCCGTGGTCGGGTGGGCGCTGGTCGGGTTGCTGGAGCGGCGGTGGTGGCTGGCCATCGCCGGCTCGGCCGCCGCCGGCTACCTCAGCCCGATGGGCGTGCCGCTCATCCCCGTGGTGATCGCGGCGATCGTGGTGCACCGGAAGCAGGCCGGCTGGCCGGCCCTTCTCGGGACACTGCTGACCCCGGCCGGACTGCTCGGCTACCTGCTCTGGGTGGACCGCAAGAGCGGAATGACCGGAGGCTTTTTCGCCATCACCAAGGCGGGCTGGGGAAACGAAATCGACTTCGGCGCGACCACTCTCACCTGGGTGCTCGCCACCTTCGCCGCCGACCCCAATGTGTTCACCTTGATAACGGCGGCGGTAATCGTCGTTGCCGGCGCCGCGCTCATCTGGTCGCGCGGATTGTTGCCGTGGCCGGTGTGGACCTACTGCCTGTTCACCGTCGGCATGGCATTCGGTTCCGGTGGGCTGGTTCAGGACCGGGTTCGGCTACTGCTCTCCGCGTTTCCACTCATGTTGCCGCTGGCCATTGTGCTGTCCGGCCTGAAAGCGAGATGGGCCATCGCCTCCACCGCCGGCCTGGTGCTGGCCGGGCTGTGGTTCAGCGCCCACTCACTGACCGTCTGGCGGTACGGGATCTAGCAGAGCGGTCCTCCGGCGCGGTGAGCGCGGCGGAGAACTCCTCCCGGGTGAAGCTGAGCGGCAGTTCGCGCTGGTCGGGCCGGGCGCGCAGGCCGTCGAGCAGGACCGCCGCGATGCGCCGGGAGGCCACCCGCCACGCCTCCGGGGGCAGCTGCGGCTGGCCCAGCATCGCGCCGGCGACCATCACGTCGGGCGCGCCGACGTCGGCGCGGATCGTGCCGGCGCTGATGCCGCGCTGGATCACCGACTGAAGCGCGGTGCTGATCTCGAAGCTGTGCGGGTTGATCCGGCCGGTGACGGCCGGGCCGCCCATCATCGGCAGGACCAGGCGGTCGCGCTGGTCGACCACGCCGGCGAAGAACCCGGCCAGCGCGTCCAGCGGCTCGGCGGGGCTCTCGGCCGCGGCGCGCGCCAGCTCGGCGACCAGCTTGTAGGAGCGGTCGACCACGGCCGTGATTAGCTCGTCCCGGTCGGAGAAGTTCCGGTAGAGCGTGCCGACGCCGACGCCGGCCTCATGGGCGATACGGTCCAGCGGAACGGCGTAGCCGTCGCGCAGCAGCACCCGGGCGGCGGCGTCCAGCAGCGCGGTGTGGTTGGCCCGCGCGTCCGCCCGCCGGCGCCGGTTGCCCGCCGGCCCCGCCGGTCCGGTCACGTTCGTGCTGTCGGTCATCACCGCCATCATGGGGGATGGCGAGTCGACCCGGTTGGGTGACGGCGCCGGCCGGGTTGAAAACTTGACTCAATCCAGAAAATGCACCAAGCTTCGGTGCCGTGCCGACGACTTCGGACTTCGAGCGCATGTTGCGCGGGGTCGCGCTGCGGGTCACGCGCCCCCGTTTGGCGGTGCTGTCCGCGGTACACGATCATCCGCACGCCGATACGGATTCGATCATCGGTATCGTGCGTTCGGACCTCGGCGAGGTGTCCCGCCAGGCCGTCTACGACGTGCTGAACGCGCTGACCTCGACCGGCTTGGTGCGGCGCATCGAGCCGGCGGGTTCCTCCGCGCGCTACGAGGCGCGGGTCGGGGACAACCACCACCACGTCGTGTGCCGGTCGTGCGGCGCCATCGCCGACGTCGACTGCGCCGTCGGCGGCACGCCCTGCCTGACCGCGTCCGATGACCACGGCTTCGCCATCGACGAGGCCGAGGTCATCTACTGGGGCCTGTGCCCCGACTGTTCCACCACACCCAGCGCCGACGGCGCTGGGACCGAGCGCGCGCCCCGTTCGGCGCGCGCGGGAGAAACTAGTTCCTGAGCACATCTTGGAAGGATTCCCGTGTCTGACAGGCCTGACGCCGTTGTTGGAGAGATGAACACTGAGAGTGCGGGTGGGTGCCCGGTCTCGACCGGCCGCTTCTCCCACCCCACCGAGGGCGGCAGCAACCGTGACTGGTGGCCGAACCAGCTCAACCTGTCGATCCTGCGCAAGCACGTCCCGGCGGCCAACCCGCTGGGTGAGGACTTCGACTACGCGGCGGCGTTCGCCACGGTCGACCTGGGCGAACTGGCCAAGGACGTCGACCAGGTGCTGACCACGTCGCAGGACTGGTGGCCGGCCGACTTCGGCCACTACGGCGGTCTGATGATCCGGATGGCCTGGCACAGCGCCGGCACCTACCGGGTCGACGACGGCCGGGGAGGGGCCGGGGCCGGCATGCAGCGCTTCGCGCCGCTGAACAGCTGGCCGGACAACGGCAACCTGGACAAGGCTCGCCGGCTGCTCTGGCCGGTCAAGAAGAAATACGGCCAGGCGATCTCCTGGGCCGACCTGATGGTCTTCGCCGGCAACCGCGCGCTGGAGACGATGGGCTTCAAGACCTTCGGCTTCGCCGGCGGCCGCGCCGACGTGTGGGAGCCGGACCAGGACGTCTACTGGGGTCCGGAGCGCACCTGGCTGGGCGACGAGCGCTACACCGGCGACCGCGACCTGGAGAAGCCGCTGGGTGCGGTGCAGATGGGCCTGATCTACGTCAACCCGGAGGGCCCCAACGGCAACCCGGACCCGCTGGCCGCCGCGCGGGACATCCGCGAGACCTTCGGCCGGATGGCGATGAACGACGAGGAGACCGTCGCGCTGATCGCCGGCGGGCACACCTTCGGCAAGACGCACGGCGCCGCCCAGGAGGAGAACGTCGGCCCGGAGCCCGAGGGCGCCCCGATCGAGCAGCAGGGCCTGGGCTGGAAGAACAGCTTCGGCTCCGGCAAGGGCCGGGACTCGATGACCAGCGGTCTCGAGGTCACCTGGACCCCGACCCCGACCCGGTGGAGCAACTGGTTCTTCCACAACCTGTTCGAGTACGAGTGGGAGCTGGACCGCAGCCCGGCCGGGGCCAACCAGTGGAAGCCGAAGAACGGCGCGGCGCGCAACACCGTGCCGGACCCGGAGACCGGTGAGCTCAACCGCGCGCCGGGGATGCTGACCACCGACCTGGCGCTGCGGTTCGACCCGATCTACGAGCCGATCTCCCGGCGGTTCTACGAGAACCCGGACCAGTTCGCCGACGCGTTCGCCCGCGCCTGGTACAAGCTGACCCACCGGGACATGGGGCCGAAGCAGCGCTACCTCGGTTCGCAGGTGCCGGCGGAGGAGCTGCTCTGGCAGGACCCGGTGCCGGCCCGCACCGGCGAGGTCATCAACGCCGAGGACATCGCCGCGCTCAAGGCGAAGATCCTGGACTCCGGCCTCACGGTGTCCCAGCTGGTCTCCGCCGCGTGGGCGGCCGCCTCGTCGTTCCGGATCAGCGACAAGCGCGGTGGCGCGAACGGCGGTCGCATCCGCCTCGAGCCGCAGCGTGGCTGGGAGGTCAACAACCCGGACGAGCTGGCCCAGGTGATCCGCGCCCTGGAGAGCGTGCAGGCCGACTTCAACGCCTCCGGTACGCAGGTGTCGTTCGCCGACCTGGTGGTGCTGGGCGGCGTGGCCGCGGTGGAGAAGGCGGCCGCCGACGCCGGCACGCCGGTCGAGGTGCCGTTCACCCCGGGCCGCACGGACGCGACCCAGGAGAAGACCGACGTCGACTCGATGTCGCACCTGGAGCCGACCGCCGACGGGTTCCGCAACTACCGGGGCAAGGGCCACCGGCTGCAGGGCGAGTACCTGCTGGTGGACCGGGCCAACCTGCTGAACCTGAGCGCGCCGGAGATGACCGTGCTGGTCGGCGGCCTGCGCGTGCTGGGCGCCAACACCGGTGGGTCCAAGCACGGTGTGTTCACCGACCGGCCGGGCACGCTGACCAACGACTTCTTCACCAACCTGCTCGGCATGGACGTCGAGTGGAAGTCGGTGGCCGGCGACGACGACTCGTTCGAGGCCCGCGACGTGGCCAGCGGCGAGGTCAGGTGGACCGGCACGCGGGTCGACCTGGTGTTCGGCTCGAACTCCGAGCTTCGTGCGGTCGCGGAGGTCTACGCCAGCGACGACGCGAAGGCGAAGTTCGTGGCGGACTTCGTCGCCGCCTGGGACAAGGTCATGCAGCTGGACCGCTACGACCTGGTCTGATCTCCGGTCGCCCGGGCCGGCCTCCGCGTGGGGCTGGCCCGGGCGTTCGGACGCCCTAAGGTGCGGGCATGCCCGCATCGCGTCCGACCATCCTGGCCACGTCCGGCGGTTTCCGGTACTCCGCGCGGTTGCGCTGGGAGGTCGGGGCGCTCACCCACCGGGCGGTCGCGCTGGCCGGGGTGACCGGCCGGGCGCCCCGCGTGTGCCTGCTGCCCACCGCCGTCGGCGATGACCACGCGCTGGTCAGCACGTTCTACGACAACGCGTGGCGGCAGGGCTGGGCGGGCAGCCACGTCTCCCTGTTCCCCATGCCGAACGTGGACGACGTGCGCAAACACCTGCTCAGTCAGGACGTCATCTGGGCGTGGGGCGGCAGCGTGGCCGGGCTGCTGGCCATGTGGCGGCTGCACGGGGTGGACACGGCGCTGCGGGAGGCGTGGCAGGACGGCGTGGTGCTCACCGGCGTCTCCGCCGGGTCGATCTGCTGGCACGTCGGCGGAACCACCGACTCGTTCGGCCCCGAGCTCCAGCCGGTGACCAACGGGCTCGCCCTGCTGCCCTGGTCCAACGGCGTGCACTACGACAGCGAGGCGCAGCGCCGGCCGCTGTTCCAGCGGCTGATCGCGGACGGCGAACTGCCACCCGGCTACGCCACCGACGACGGCGCCGGGCTGCTCTACCACGGCAGCGAGCTGCACGAGGTACTCACCGAGCGGGCCGACGCCCGCGCGTACTTCGTGGAACGCCGCCCGGACGGCTCGGCGCTGGAGACGCCCCTGCCGGCCACCCGGCTCTGAGTCTCGAACGGCCCGGCGCTACCGCCGAAGCTCCTGGCGCTGCCACACCAGGAGCCCGGCGGCGACCAGAACGGCCGCCAGTGAGGCGGCGGCCAGGCCGAGCCACAGGGCACGCGGGCGGATGCTCACCGCGGCATCGTGGCACGCCTCCCGGGCGGTCCCATTTCCCGGATCGGGCACGGGAGGTGGTCGTAGGGCAACCGTCGCACCGATCGCGGGCCGGATCGCCCCCCGCGCCTCGGAACCGAGTATCGAGGCACGCCCCCGGGAGGCCTCCCGGGAAGGCCGACCGCGCCGCTCGGAATGGGGCGGGGGTGCGGGATGGTTGAGGCGGGAGTCGACAGCTACGGGAGGATGATCATGAGCATTGACGCCACGCCGGTGCGGCTGGGGCGGGTCGGGGTCTGGGTCGGGCAGTGGGGGATGACGGCCGAGCGGGCGGCCGGGATCGAGCGGCTGGGTTACGGCGCGATCTGGATCGGTGGGTCGCCGGAGGCGGACCTGTCGGTGCCCCAGACCGTGCTGGACGCCACCGAGCGCATCTCGGTGGCCACCGGGATCGTGAACATCTGGTCGGCCGACGCGGCCACCGTGGCCGACTCGTACCACCGGCTGGAGGCCGGCCACCCCGGCCGCTTCCTCCTCGGCGTCGGCGCCGGCCACCCGGAGGCGACCGCCGAGTACACCAAGCCCTACGAGGCACTGGTGAACTACCTGGACGTGCTGGACGAGCGCAAGGTGCCGACCGAGCGGCGCGCGCTGGCCGCGCTCGGCCCCAAGGTGCTGCGGCTGGCCGCCGACCGCGCCGCCGGCGCCCACCCGTACCTGGTCCCGCCCGCCTACACCGCGACCGCCCGGGACACCCTGGGCAACGCGCCGCTGCTCGCGGTGGAGCACAAGGTCGCCCTGGGCACCGACCACGCGGCGACCCTGGCGGTCGGCCGCCCCGCCGTGGACCAGCCGTACCTGCACCTTTCCAACTACCGGGCCAACCTGCGCCGGCTGGGCTACACCGACGCCGACCTGGACAACGGCGGCACCGACGCGCTGATCGACGCACTGGTCGCGCAGGGCGACGCGGCGACCGCGGCCGGCAAGGTCACCGCCCACCTGGACAACGGCGCCGACCACGTCTGCGTGCACGTGCTGCCGGACGCCGGCGACCCGCTGCCCGCACTGGCCGAGCTGGCCGGCGCGCTGGGGCTCAGCCGGTAGCGCCGGGGTCGATCTGCACCGGGTAGCCGGCGCGCAGCACCGCGACCGTGGCCGGCGGGGTGATCACGTCCACCTCGCCGCGCCCGGGACGCGGGCGCCGGCCCCGGTAACCGTGGTGCGCCCAGGTCACCAACTCGCCACCCAGCACCAGCTCGGGGTCGGCCCGGTGTGCCGGGAGCGCCGACTCGGTGTGCTGGGAGTGCCGGCTCGCGGGGGTGGGGCCGGCCAGCACGAAGGTGCCGTCCGGGAGGTCCCGCCACGGCATCGGGTGCAGCCGGCGGCGGCGGGTGCCGGCGACCAGGCGCTCGGCGTGCAGGCGGCGGTTCATTTCGCCGGCGGACGGTGGGGCGCCGCCCACCGACTCCGTCCAGGCCCGCCGGTAGGCCTGGTAGTCGGCGTGCCGGCACTCCCCGCAGGGCCGGTGGCCGGCGGCGAAGGACACGGCCTCGTCGTGGAAGTACAGGTGGGTCCACCGGTTGGGCAACCACTGCTCCCGCCACCGGCCGCGGAACTCCAGCGCGCAGGTGATCCACAGGTTCCCCCGGTGCGGCCGCACGATCTCGCGACCCTCGTGCAGCACGCCCCGGTTGCCGGTCCACGCTCCGCGCAGCGGGATCGCCACGATCTCGCCCAGCGGGGTGACCCGGTTGCGCTCAGCCGGCCGCATACAGCCCCGGCTGTTCCAGGTCGAGCAGGAGGCGCTTGCGGCGCAGCCCGCCCGCGTAGCCCCGCGGCTCGCCGTCCTTGCCCAGCACCCGGTGGCAGGGCACCACGATGGACAGCGGATTGCGCCCCACCGCGGCGCCGACCTCGCGGGCCATGGCCGGCTGGCCGATGGCGCGCGCGATCGCCCCGTAGGTCGTGGTGGCGCCGTACGGGATCCGGGCGATGCGCGCCCACACGGACCGCTGGAACGCGTCACCGTCGGCCCGCACGGGCAGGTCGAACTCCGTGCGGGAGCCGGCGAGGTACTCGGTGAGCTGCCGGATGACCTCGTCGAACCCACTGTCGTCGCGTTCACCGACGTCGTCGGGCTTGTACCAGTGGTGCGGGAAGTAGAGGCCGGTGAGGGCCTCGCCGTCGCGGACCAGGGTGAGGTCGCCGAGCGGGCTCGGCCAGATCGTGTGGTTCATTTCGAGGTCTCCAGGGTGAGCAGGGTCTGCTTGGCTTCGGCGCCGCCCCGGTAGCCGCCGGACGAGCCGTCCGAGCGGACCACCCGGTGGCAGGGCACCACCAGGGGCAGCGGGTTGGTGGCGCACGCGGTGCCGGCGGCCCGTACCGCCCGGGGGCTGCCGGCCGCCGCCGCCACCTGGGTGTAGCTCTCCGTGCCGCCGTAGGGGATGACGGTCAGGTGGCGCAGCACGGCCAGCCGGAAACCCCGGGCCAGCCGGAAGTCCAGCGGCAGGTCGAAGGCCGTGCGGCGGCCGGCGAAGTACTCGTCCAGCTGCCGGGCCGCCTTGTCCAGGCGGGACGGCGCGGCCAGGATTCGCGGGCTGACCGAGCCGGCCAGCGCGCCGAGCACCGAGTCGTGCCCCTCCCGGTGGAAGGCCACCCGCACCAGCCCCTGGGCGGTGGCGGCGAGCAGCAGCTGGCCGACCGGCGAGTCGACGGTGCGGTAGCCGACGTCCAGCAGGCCCTCGGCCCCGGCGGTGGCCACCAGGCGGGACCGCAGCCGCGCGGTCGTTTCCTCGTCCACGTCGGAAAGCTCGGCGAACAGTTCGGAGATCATGTGAGGGCTCCCTCCGGGTAGATGGCGCGCAAGGTCTTGATGCCGTCCGCGGCCGCCCGGCGGGCGGCGTCGGTGCTGCCGCCGGTGATCCGGGCGACCTCCTTGTGCGGCAGCCCGGCCAGGTAGTGGTAGGCCACGGCGGCGCGCTGCTTGTCCGGCAGCCGGGCCAGCGCCCGCCACAGGTCGGGGTCGGACCGGCCGGGTTGGCCGTGCCGGCTCGGCCGGTCCGGCGGTTCGGCCACCGGGTCGGCGCGGCGGGCCCGTGCCCGGGCCAGGTCGACGGCCCTGCGGTGGGCGATCGTGACCAGCCAGGCCTCCACGTTGGCGTCGGCCGGCAGCTCCGGGTACGCCCGGAGCGCGGACAGGAACGTCTCCGACCAGGCGTCCTCCGCGTCCGTCGGGCCGACCACGGCCCGGCACACGCGCAGCACCATCGGCCCGTACTCGTCCACGATCTGTTCGAACGGCCGCATCTGCACGTTGGGTAAACGACCGGGCCGCCGGAAACGTGAGATCGCCCCAAACATCACAACTTGAAAACTCAAGTAACCCCGCCGCACGCCCCGGCGATCCTCATTGTGCGGACGCGGTGCGTAACCCCCCGGCGCATCGCGTCCGCGCTAACCCGGCGCGGACGGTGATCGTCGTTTGCGGCGTACGAGCCGCGAAAATCGCGGCCGCACCGCCAGCGACAGCGATCAAGCTCGGCCAGCGCGGCGGGATCACCCGGGACGACGATCACGCCCGATCGCATGATCACCATGACATGGTGGCCACCTCGGACGCCCCCAGGTGACCATCACGTCATGCTGATCACCAATCACATGATCACCAGGCCATGGCGGCCGCCTCAGTGGCCCAGAGGTGGCCACCACGCCCTGTTGATCACGAAACGCGCCGCGCAGCCGAAACGTAACGGGCCGCACCCAACCAGGGCAGTCCTCCGAGCCGCGCCGTCCAAGCAGATCTTTAAACCGCCGCCCGCTACACCAGCGGAACCAACTGGAACGCCCGATCCCGCGCCGGACAGCTCAACACCAGCAGATCACCGTCGGCGCGCACCTGTTCACCCGTCACCGAGTGCCCCTCGACCCGGGCCAGCTCCTCGCCGTCCGCGCACAACAGCCAACGTCCCCGGCCGAGCACCCGGCCGATGCCGACCGAACCGTCCCCCGGCACGTCGTCGCGGGCGCGCAACCGCATCTCCAGCTTGCCGTCCACCACCTCGGCCCGGCTCACGTCCACGTTCCGGGCTACCTCGAGCAGCGCCGGCCGCTCGAACCGGGCCGGGTCGAACGGCTCGTTGTACAGCCGCCACAGGCCGTCCGGCACGTTCAGCCGCGCGTAGCCGAGCAGCGTGTTGCCGGTCATCGGCTCGACCTCGACCAGGTGGCCGTCCGCGTCGAAGATCGTGTCGTTGCGCGGGTAGTACCGGCCGCCGTCGACCACGGTGGGGGACATGTACCGGTCCGCGTGCGCGAGCAGGCCGTCCAGGGTCTCCGCGTCGCCCATCTCCGAGGCCCACACGGAGGTCCAGCCGAAGTCGCACCAGTCGTAGTTCATCGGCATGCCCTCGAACTCGCGTGCCGTGGGCCGCACGGACAGCGTGCCGCCGGGTTCGCGCACCAGGAAGTCCTGGAGCTGCCGGGGGTAGTTGGCGCGCACGAAGTCCCGGTTCCACATGTTCATCAGCGCGCCGCACCAGGCGTCACTCCAGGCGCTCTGCCCGCCGCCGGGCACCACCGCGCGGCTGTCCTCGGCCACGAACCGGTTGTAGTGGCCCGTCTCGTCCAGCCGGCCGAAGTCGCGCCAGGCCTGCTCGTAGCCGGCCACCACCTCGTCGGCCCGGTTGCCGCCGGTGATCAGGTCGTGCAGCCGGAAGCCCAGGATGGCCGGCTGGTTGCAGATCTGGAACACGCAGTTGGGCTCGCAGGCCACGCCGAGGTAGCCGTTCTGGACCATCTGCCAGTAGATGTGCTCGTTGAGCGAGTCCCGGTCGTAGGCGAACCGCTTGGGCTCGCCGCCCCAGAAGAACGACCAGTGCTCGAAGGTCAGGGAGCCGGGCGCGGTGAACTCGTCGGAGCCGAAGAGGTAGTCGTGCAGCAGCGCGCAGGACTGCACGTAGGCGCTGTACATGATGTTGTCCCGGACCACCGGGTCCCACTCCTCGCCCAGCTTGCCGGCGAGGTGGGCGTTGAACGGCGCGCCGCCCCGGCTGGTGTCCCGCCAGTACAGCCACACCTCGGGCTCCAGCAGCTTGTCGATCAGCCGCCGGATCACCGGCCGGAAGAGGCCCGGCGCGGCGGGCAGCCGGTTGCGGTGGGTCAGGGCCAGCGCGTAGACCATGTACGACAGCTGGAAGCGGTAGCCGCCGAAGTCGTCCTGGCCGATGCTCTTGTTCTGCATCAGCGACCAGTCGTTGCGCTGCCGCCGGGACAGGTTGTCGAAGTGCCGCAGGTGGCCGAGATCTTCGTTGTCCAGCTGAGCCTCTGGCATGTCTGCAGATGCTAATCCCGCCGGCCGTCGCGCGCTGGCGGGTAGGCTGCGGTGGAGAATGAAGATCACCAAAGTCGAGACCTTCCAGGTTCCGCCCCGCTGGCTGTTCTGCCGGATCGCCACCGACGAGGGCGTGGTCGGCTGGGGCGAGCCGGTCGTCGAAGGCCGCGCGGACACGGTTCGCGCGGCGGTGGACGAGCTGTCGGACCTGTTGCTCGGCCGCGACCCCCGGCGCATCGAGGACCTCTGGCAGACGATGACCAAGGCGGCCTTCTACCGGGGCGGGCCGGTGCTCTCCAGCGCGGTGGCCGGCCTGGACCAGGCGCTGTGGGACATCCTGGGCCGCTCGCTGGGCGTGCCGGTGTACCAGCTGCTCGGCGGCGCGGTGCGGGACCGGGTGCGGGTGTACGGCTGGATCGGCGGCGACGAGCCGAGCGCGGTGGCCGAGGCGGCGGCCGCCCAGGTGGAGGCCGGCCTGACCGCCGTGAAGATGAACGCCAGCGGCCGGATCGGCCGGATGCCCACGGCGACCGAGGTGGCCGGGGTGGTGGACCGGCTGGCCGCCGTGCGCGAGGCGATCGGCCCGGACCGGGACGTCGCCGTGGACTTCCACGGCCGGTTCACCGTGGCCGCCGCCCGGCGGGTGATCCCCCGGCTGGCGCCGCTGCACCCGCTGTTCGTGGAGGAGCCGGTGCTGCCCGAGTACACCCACCGGCTGCGCGACGTGGTCGCCGGCACCGAGGTACCCATCGCCACCGGCGAGCGGCTGTACTCGCGCACCGACTTCCTGCCCGCGCTGGAGGCCGGCGTGGCGGTGATCCAGCCCGACCTGTCGCACGCCGGCGGTATCTCCGAGGTGCGCCGGATCGCCTCGCTCGGCGAGGCGCACAACGCGCTGCTCGCCCCGCACTGCCCGCTCGGGCCGCTGGCCCTGGCCGCCAGCCTGCAGGTCGCGTTGGCCACGCCCAACTTCCTGATCCAGGAGCAGAGCATCGGCATCCACTACAACGCCGACGCCGACCTGCTGGACTACCTGCTGGACCGCTCGGCCTTCGCGTTCCCCAAGGGCTTCATCGAGCGCGGCGAGGCTCCCGGGCTGGGCGTGGAGATCGACGAGACGGCGGTGCGCCGGGCCGCCGAGGTCGGCCACCGGTGGCGCCCGCCGGTGTGGCGGCACCCGGACGGCTCGTTCGCCGAATGGTAAGGCTAATTTCTTTCCAAGTTGAAATATTCGCAATCCCTCTTAATATTATCTAAACAATTTAACGTCCACTTGATAAGTATTGTTATTGCACTTAGTTTTGCGCTCAATCGCCGACTGAGGAGGGGCAGATGGCGGAGCGCGCGACCGTTGTGGGCAAGCCGGACACCGGGGAGTACGCCAGCATCCAGGGGCAGGCGCTGACTCCCATGATCACTGCGGAAACCGCGGGTAGTCACCGAATTTCCGGTGGCTCGGTGCGCATGCCGCCGGGCGGCGTGAGCCGCACCCATGTGCACGCCGAGTCCGACATCATCGTCGCGGTGGTGTCCGGCGAGGCCGCCACCGTTGTCTGGCAGGACGGCGAACCGACGGTGCTGCCGCATTCTGTGGAAGAAATGTGTTATGTGCCGGCCGGTATTCCGCATTGCGCGGTCAACTTGAGCCTCACCGAGCCGGTGTTCGCGCTGGAGTTTCGCACCGACCCGAAGTTCAACGAGGATGTGGTTCTGCGACCGGAGCTGGAGGAGCAGGCCCGCGCGGTGGTCGGCGAGCTGCGCGCGGCCCCGGTGCCGGTGGACTGAGCCGGCCGTGCGCACGGTGGTCGGTGGGTCCCCGCCATTGGCGGCGGACCGCAACGAGCTCCGCCATCCCGGATCTCGCGCGGTGCTGGCCGCCGCACTGGGCGGGCTGGCCGACCCGAGCGCCTATCCCAGCTGGGACGCGCCGGCCCTGCGCGCGGAGCTGGCCCGGCACTGGGCGGTCGAGCCCGAGTGGTTTGTCGCCGGCGGGGGCAGCGTGGACGTGCTGGCTCGAGCGTTCACCCTGGTCGCCGGCGGCCGGTTGGTGTTGCCGTGGCCGAGCTTCGACGCGTTCCCCCAGCTGGCCGGTGCGCGCGGGCTGTCCGTGGCGCACACCCGGCTGCGGGCGGACGGCGCGGTCGACCTGGCCGAGGTGCACCGGGCGGTGGACGCGGACACCTCGCTGGTCGTGGTATGCACGCCGAACTCGCCGACCGGCGGATCGCTCACGCACCGCGAGCTGGTGGAGTTCCTCGCCGATCTGCCCGCCGGCCCGCTGGTGGTGATCGACCAGGCGTACGCCGAGTTCGTCGATCACCCGGACCCGCCCCGGCCGGTGGAGCTGGTGGCCGCGCACCCCGGTGTGCTGGTGACCAGGACGTTCTCCAAGGCTTACGGGCTGGCCGGGCTGCGGGTCGGCTACGGACTGGCGCTGCCGGCCCTGGCCGCCCGGCTGGCCGCCGCGGGCTGCCCGTACGCCGTCACCTCGGCGGCGGAGCGGGCGGCGATCACCGCCCTGGGCCGTCCCCTGGACCTGGCCCGCGCGGTGCGCGCGGTGAACGCCGAGCGGGCCCGGCTGGCGCTGGGCCTGGGGGCTCGCGGCGTGCCCGTGGTCGCCGGGCAGGGGAACTTCGTCTGGGTGCCGGACTTCGACCCCGAGCTCACGTCGGTCCGGTTGGCGCTGTCCGGCGTGCGGGTGAAGGTGTACCCCGGGCACGGCATCCGGGTCAGTGTGGGGACCGCCTCGGACACCGACCGGTTGGTCCGCGACTGGCCGGCGCTCCCGAGCGCCGGCCCAGCCCGGTGCGGCTAGGCCTGGTCGGTTCGAGACTTTCGCGGTGCCGGGTAAACCTTCGGCGTCTGTGACGCAACTCTCCGTTGAAGCCTTCCGCAGGTGCCCACGAGAGGTTGATCCCGAAATGCAGGTGCTGTTTCTCGGCCATCGCTCGCCCGGCGTCGTCGCGCTCGCCCGGGCACTGCCCAGGTGGTCGGTGCGACCGGTGTTGGACGACACGCCGGGGTCGGTGCACCAGCGGTTGGTCGGGGCGGACGCGGCGGTGGTCGCCCTGCCGCCCGACGTCGGCCGTACGCCCGACCTGTCCCGGGGCGCGGACGGCATCGCGCTGTGCCGGGCGATCCGCGCGCGGAGCAACGTGTCGGTGATCCTGTTGGTGTCCGGCCCCGAGGTGGGCGAACGGATCCTCCGGATGCGCGCGGGCGCGGACGACTACCTCTGCGAGCCGTTCCACCCGATCGATCTGCTCGCCCGGATCAAGGTGGTCCGCCGGCTGCGCGACCGGTTGCTGGAGCCGGCCGGCGTGGTGCGGGTGGACGACGTCACCATCGACCTGGACGTCCGGTCGGTCACCGTGGCCGACCGGCTCATCGAGCTCACCAGGAAGGAGTTCGACATCCTCAAGCTGCTGGCCGAGGAGGGCGGCGGCGTGTGCTCGAGGGACAAGCTGCTCGACCACATCTGGGGGGAGTACCGGCTGGGCGCCGGCGAGTGTCTCAACGTGCACATGTCCACACTGCGCGGCAAGCTCGGCCGGCCGTGGCTCATCCAGACCGTGCGTGGGGTCGGCTACCGGCTCGCTATGGGCCGGGTGCCCTCGATGGTCACCGGGTTGGCGTCCTGAGGTCAGTTGCCGGCGAGGGCGCGGGCCGGCCGCGGGGTGTGCGTGGGCAGGCGCGGGCACAGCAGCTCGTGGAAGATGTCCGGGGTGAGCGAGGTGGCGGGCAGCTCGCCGGTGTCGCGGCCCGGCGGGCGTAGGCCGCGCAGGGTGAGCGCCAGGTAGCGGCGCCAGGCGTCCGGGTGGTCCGGCTCGCTCACCGCGACCACCCGCTGCAGCGAGGTGAGCATCCACATCAGGTCGGTCTGCTCGACGTCCGCCCGCACCGCGCCCTGGGCGCGGGCCCGGTCCAGCAGCTCGCGCAGGATGCGCTGGCAGGTGTCGCGCATCTCGTCCAGCATCGGGGACTGGGGCATGCCCCGGTTCAGCAGGTCGGCCAGGCCCTGGTCGGTGGCGAAGAAGCCGCAGGCCTCCTCGAAGTAGTGGGTCAGCGCCGCCCAGCCGTCGCTCATCGCCAGCGACCGCTCGAACGACTGCCGGCGCGCGTCGGCCTGTTCCAGGTACACCGCCTCGTAGAGCTTCTCCCGGCTGGGGAAGTGGCGGTAGAGCGTGGCGTTCCCCACACCCGCGCGCCGGGAGATCTCGTCCAGTGAGGCGTCAAGTCCCTGCTCACGCAGCACTTCGGCGGCCGAGGAGAGCAGGCGACGCCGGTTTCGCTGGGCATCGCTGCGCAGCGAATTCAGAGGCTTCCCCGCCGACATGCCAGCTATCGTAGCTTAAAGCGTGGACGCCTCCGCGAATTGATGAGTACGGTTGGGAAGAAATCGGGGACCCATCCCCGTTAACTAACCGGGGACCCCTCCCTGCTTCACTCCCAGTCGTACCGGGCAGCGTCGCTCGGGCCTTTGCCGCCGAATCGAGGTCCGCCCGTGTCCACATCGGGGTCATCGGTTGTCACCGCTCCGCCCATCCCGGAACCACCGGTACCGCCCGCGCCACCGGTGCCGGCCGCGCCGGCGGCCGACGCCAAGCCGGTGAACTGGCAGATCCCGCTGGTCGTGGTGATCGTCGGCATGTTCATGTCGGTGCTGGACATGAGCATCGTGAACGTCGCCGTGCCGGCCATCCGGGCCGACTACGGCGAGAGCACCGAGAGCATCCAGTGGATCAGCACCTCGTACAGCCTCACCGAGGGCGTCGCGGTGCCGGCCGCCGCCTGGCTGGGCATGCGGTTCGGGCTCAAGCGGGTCTACATCTGGTCGCTGATCGGGTTCACCGTCGCGTCCGCGCTGTGCGGGCTGGCCGGTGACCTCGGGCAGATGGTGCTGTTCCGGATCCTGCAGGCCATCCCGGGCGGGGTGATCCCGGTGACCTGCCTGACCCTGCTCTTCCGCATGGTGCCGATGGACAAGATCGGCGCCGCGATGGGCATCTTCGGGCTGGGCGTGACCGCCGCGCCGGGCCTCGGGCCGACGCTGGGCGGGTACCTGGTCGAACACACCGACTGGCGGCTGATCTTCATCATCAACGTGCCGATCGGCATCCTCGGCGTGGTCGCCGCGATGGCGGTGCTGCCCAACTTCCCCGCCGAGCGGGGCAAGCCGTTCGACCTGTGGGGCTTCCTGACGATCGCGGGCAGCCTGTTCGCTCTGCTGCTGGCGCTCGAGGAAGGCGCGGACTGGGGCTGGACCGGCTACCGGGTGCTCATCCTGCTCGCCGTGGCGGCCAACCTCATGGCGCTGTTCGTGGTGATCGAGCTGCAGGTGAAGAACCCGTTGCTGAACCTGAGGGTGTTCACCTACTGGCCGTTCGTGAACTCGATGATCCTGAACGCGGCGATCTCCATCGGGCTGTTCGCCACGCTGTTCTACATCCCGTCGTTCCTGCAAAGCGCGCAGCGGCTCACGCCGTGGCACGCCGGACTGGTGATGGCGCCGTTGGCGGTGGTGCTGATGGTGATGATGCCGATCACCGGAAGGCTCTACGACCGGTTCGGCGCGCGGTGGCTGGCGATGCTCGGGCTGAGCATCAACAGCCTCGGTTTGATGATGCTGTCCCAGATCAACGTGAACGTCGACCGGCTGGAGGTCGTCATCGGCACGATGATCATGTGTGGCGGCACCGGCCTGGCCATGATGCCGATCATGACCG
Organism: Actinospineispora eucalypti; assembly: GCA_014208095.1. GTDB lineage: Bacteria > Actinomycetota > Actinomycetes > Mycobacteriales > Pseudonocardiaceae > Pseudonocardia > Pseudonocardia eucalypti. The sequence continues at coordinate 1,093,637 of JACHMT010000001.1, forward strand.
GCGGGATGTCCGCGGTGCCGCCGCATCTGGCCGACTACGCCAGCGGTTTCAGCACGCTGATCCAGCGGGTCAGCGCCGGGCTGGGCCTGGCCGGGATGACCGCGATGGTCAGCCTGCAGCACGCGCAGATCATGGCCGACCGGTCCGGCCTGCTCTCCGCGGACGGCGCGGACGCCGACCCCCGGGTGGTCGCCATGCAGGCGAACGGCCAGGAGGGGCTGCTCGGTCTGTGGCAGCAGCTGGGCAACCAGGTGCAGGCGCAGACGTACGGCAACGCGTTCATCGTGGCCGGCTCGCTCACCCTGGCCGGGGTGGCGCTGGCCTTCTTCCTGCCGGCCGGGCGACCGTCGGGCGGCGGCGACGCGCCCGTCGCACACTGAGGGGCCGACATGCTGAAACGCTCGACGAAGATCGCGTCCGCGGTGATCGGGCTGGTCACCCTGGTGGAGGCCGCCGCGTTCTCCGGCACCTACCTGTTCCACACCCGGCACTACGTCTCCACCGACAACGCCAAGGTGGACGGGGACGCCATCGAGATCAACGCGCCGCGCACCGGCACGCTGCTGAGCTGGTCGCTCACCACGGGCTCCACGGTGTCGGCCAACGAGGTGGTCGGCCGCATCGAGGAGATCGGCAGCGGCGGCCAGCCGCAACGGGTGATCAAGGCGCCCAGGGCGGGCACCATCGCGGCCACCAACGTCGTCCCCGGCCAGTACGTCACCGCCGGCACCAAGCTGGCCACCGCCTACGACAGCGTCTACGTCACCGCGCGGGTGGCGGAGGAGGACATCGAGGGCGTGCGCGAGGGCAGCCTGGTGGACATCACCGCCGACGCCTACCCCGGCCGCCCGCTGCTCGGCCAGGTGCTGGACATCCAGGCGGCCACCGCCGGCCAGTTCACCATCTACCCGGCGGCCGGCACCGACCCCCGCAACCCGCAGAAGATCGAGCAGTACGTCCCCGTCCGCATCGCCCTGCTCAACACCAACGGCGTCGTGATTTCCCCCGGTATGAACGTCGACGTGGCCATCCGCCGCTCCTGACCGGTCGACACCTTCTGGGCCGGGCACGCCGGGTCAGGAGCGAGGCTCCGGTTCCGCGCGGTACCGGTGCAAGACGGCTTGGACGGCCGCGGTCGGCCCGCCTGCCGCGGCCTTGGCCCGGCCCGTTGCGTTCCGAAGCGGCCGTGCGGCCCATTGCGCTGCGTCTGGGCACTCGACGCCCACTTTCGCTACGTACCGTAACCACCACAACGGCTCCCGAGTGGATTCGGGCGCTCGTCACCCGTCGAGTGCTGGCTGAGTCCCCTTCGATCATGGAATTCACCGGACTGAGCCAGCTCTCGATGAAACCACCGCCCCAGCCGCCCAGTGCCCGACCACGGTCCGTAGCCGAAGTACCGAAGGGCGCGCAACCGCGGCGGGCGGCACCCGAGCGACGCAGGCCGCCCAACCGCGGCCGTCCAAGCCGTCTTGAACCGGCACCCCGCCCAACTGAAGATCGACATCAACCTCACGCACCTTCCGAAGCCGAAAAGGGGCACTGAGGTTGATGTGGATCTTGGCCGCACGCCGGCTCAGGGCGCGAACGGGGAGCGGTCTACCGGGCAGCTCGTGCCTTCCGGGGGAAGGATGCCGTCGATCAGGTACTCGCGTTTGACCCGTTCCGCGCACAGGGAGCGCACGAACATGGTGCTGTGACCGGCGCCGTCCACCGTCAGCAACCGGGCCCGGGCCAACAGTCTTACGGTGTCCACCGCGCCGGGGTGGGGGGTCGCCGGGTCGACCCGGCTGTTGATCACCAGGACCGGGTTTGCCGGGATCCGGTCCCAGCGGCCGGTGTAGGGGGCGACGGCCTCGGCCGGCCAGTATGCGCAGGTCATCATGTTGTAGACGGTGCGGCGGCCGAAGTAGGGGACGCGGGCGTCCTCGGCGGCGGCCAGGGCGGAGTAGTCGGACTCGGAGCGGGGCGTGGCGCTGTCGGCGCACTGGATGGCGTTGTACGCCTCGGTGCGGTTCGCGGGGTAGGGCTGGGGGTCGGGAGCCTCGGGGACGCCGGTGGGTCGGGTCGCCGGGGCGGTGTCGGCGAGGCGGCGCAGCGTCGCGGCGGCGTCCGGCCAGTCACCGGGGACGTCCAGGCCCGCGACGAGCTCGATGATCTTCGAGGAGGTGTAGTCGACCCTCGTGCCGTCCGGTTCGGTGAGCGGGATCGGCCGCCGGCGGGCGCGGTCCACCAGCGCGGCCAGGTCACCGCCGGCGAAGGCGCACCGGGATGGGCCGGCCGCCGCACACTCCCGGCGGAACGCGTGGAACGTGTCGGCCAGCGCGTCGGGCAGTCCCTGGCGGGTGTCCACCGGTCGGTGCAGCGCGCTGGACGCGTGGCCGACCGCGTTGCCCAGCGGGTCCAGCGTGGCGTCCAGGGCGAGCGCGCGCACCCGCCCGGGGAACAGGTTCGCGTACAGCGCGCCGAGGTAGGTGCCGTAGGAGATGCCGTGGTAGGTCAGCTTGGCGTCCCCGACCGCGCGGCGCAGCAGGTCCAGGTCGCGCACGGTATTGACGCTGTTCAGGTGCGGCAGCAGCCAGCCCGACTGCTGTGCGCACCGGTCCGCCAGCTCCCGGGAGGCGCGGAAGAACGCCGGTTCGCCGGCCGGCGTGTCGGGCACGTCGGGAAAGGCGGTGAAGAACGCGTTCCGCTGCGCGTCGTCCGGGAAGCAGCGCACCGAGGTGCTCCGGTTGACCCCGCGCGGGTCCCAGGAGACCAGGTCGAACCGGGCGCGCAGCTCTTCGGAGAACAGCCACGGCCAGCGCGCCCGCTGCCGCATCCGGTCCACCCCGGAAGGGCCGGGGCCGCCGAAGTTGACGAACAGCGTGCCGATCCGCCGCGAAGGGTCGCTCGCCGGCAGCTTGATCAGCGCCAGGTCGATCTTGGTGCGCTCCGGCTCGCGGTAGTCCAGCGGGACCTGGGCGGTGGCGCACTGGAAGCCCTCCGCGCAGTCCCGCCACTCCAACGCGGGCGTGGCCGCCGCATCGGCCAGCTCATCCGCATACGGCGGCACCGCCACCACCCCGAGCACACACCCGAGCAGGAGCATCCCGGCCCCCACCCGCCGCCAGCCCCCACGCACCAGTCGGTTCCCCCGGTCGGTCTGGGCCGCACACCCGTTCTGGCGCCGGCACCCGGACTATTGAGCGTGTGCCGGCGCCACAACGCGTGTGCCGGTCACGCAATGTGGATCATCTCAGACGGCGGACCAGTGCGGGGAGGGTGGCGGCGAGGGCGGCCAGGGCGGCGGCGGTCAGGAACATGGGGGCGAAGCCGGCGCCGGTGATCAGCGGCTGGGCTACCAGTGGTGAGGCGAACTGGCCCAGGAACAGGGCCGCGGTTGTGCCGCCCAGGGCCTTGGTGCGCGCGGCCGGGTCGACCGAGGCCACGGTCCAGCCGTTCATGGTGGGGTTCTGCAGGCCGATGCCGACGCCCACGACGGCCATGCCGATCGCCGCCGCCCACAGTCCGGGCGCGGTGCCGACCACGGCCAGCCCGACCGCGTAGGCGCCGAACATCACGGCGGCCAGGGTGGCGAAGCCCAGCCGGTTGCGCAGCCGGCCGAAGCCCAGGCCGACCAGCGTCGCCACCAGGTTCACCTCGGCGATGAGCACGCCGGTCACCGCCGGGCCGGCGTCACCGATGCGGGCCAGCCAGAACGGTGCCTGGGTGGGCACCGTGTAGAACACCAGGACGCCCAGGAAGACCAGTCCGTACAGCCCGAGCAGCCGGGCGCTCCACCGGCGCCGGGCCAGCCCCGCTTCGAAGGGCGGCGGTGCCGGCGGTTCCGAGACCCTTCGCCACACCAGCAGCAGGAACGGCAGAGCCAGCAGGTACACCGCGAACGGGCCGCGCCAGCTGGCCGCCGCGAGCACCCCGCCGAGCAGCAGGGCGACCACCCCGCCGAAGCCCATCGCCGCGCCCTGCAGGCCGAGCACCCGGCCGTGCTCGCCGGCGGGATGGTGGTCGGCGAGCAGTGCGGTCGACGTGGTCATGATCCCGGCGATGCCGACGCCGAGCAGCGCCCGCCCGACCAGCAGCGCGGACAGCGAGTCCACCAGCAGGCCCGACCCGCCGGCCACCAGGTAGAGCAGCAGCGCGCCGAGCAGCACGCGCACCCGGCCGACCCGGGTGCCCAGCCGGGCCAGCAGCGGGGCGCTGACCATGATCGCCAGCCCGGGCAGGGTGAGCACCAGGCGCACCATCAGCTCGACGTTCGGTTCGCCGGCGAAGTGGCGTTCCATGCCGGGCAGCGCCGGGGTGATCGTGGCGCTCGCCATGATCGTCATCGTGCTCACGCCGAGCAGCGTGGCCAAGGGTGGACGGGCGGCTCGGGACGGTGCGGTGCTGGTCAGGGCCATGTACCGACGCTAAAACCTCGAGATAAGTTCAGGTCAATGGCTTTGTGTCGCCAGCCACGCGGCGGCCCGGCGGGGTGAGGCCTGGGCCAGCCAGGCGTCCTGCACCACCTCGGTCAGCTCGGTGAGGGACAGCTCGCCGATCCGGCTGCCCCGGCACAGCACCGAGGGATGCCCGTCGAAGTGCGGTGTGGTGAAGAACGGTGTGCCCGGGTCCTGGACCAGCGCCTGCTTGTCCGACTCGGACTCCACCCAGAAGACGATCACATCGGGATAGCGCTCGCCGGACTCCGGGTCGACGGCGTCCGGGCGCGGGGTGCGGAAGAACACGAACGACTTCCGGCCCACCTGGTAGACGGGATTGCTCCTGGGGCCTTGCTCCACCGTGACGTGCGGCATCGCGGCGGCAAGCCGATGAACGTCCGCGACCCGCGCGGCGCGGTCCTCTGCCGGCATGACCAGCAGGTTAGACCGCGACCGCGCGGGTCGGGGATGTCTCTATGCGCGAGAACTCAGCGCTCGAACTCGTGCCCCAGGATGCCGACCTTGCCCCGGCCGACGCTGTTGTCCTTGGACTGGCACGGGTGCTGGAAGACGCCGTTGTTGCCGGGCAGCTCGTGCTCGCCGTCGTAGTGGTCGCAGAAGTCCTCGAAGTCGTCGTCGTCACCGGAGGCGAGAACCGTCGCGGGCGCGGAGGACATGCCGGCGATTCCCGGGGCGGCGACCAGCGCGCCGCCGAACGCGCAAGTGGCGAGCGCAACCGAAGTAAGCAGTAGCTTCGCGGTGGTGAGCTTCATCAGGTTCCTAACGCTGGTTTGAGCATGTCGTGTCGTGAGTCCCGACTTCGAACGGCCCAACGAGGCTGCACCGGCGAGCGGTGTGCATCACATCTACTCTTTACCCAGGTTTCCGCCGTTTGGGTGACACCGCGAACGTCAGCGGGCGGCGGTGACCATGATTTCGACCAGTAGCGCCGGGTGCGCCAGCTTCGCCTCCACGCAGGCGCGCACCGGCGGGTTGTCCGGGTCCACCCAGGCGTTCCACTCCTTGTTGTGTTCGGTGAACAGGCCGATGTCGGTCAGCCAGACCTGGGCGGTGATCAGCTTCGAGCGGTCCGTGCCGGCCAGGGCGAGCAGCTCGTCGATCCGGTGCAGCACGTCCCGGGTCTGCCGGCGGACGTCGCCGACCGTGCCGCCGGACGGGTCGCGGGCCAGCTCGGGCGTGATCACCCCGCACAGGTACGCGGTGTCGCCCCGGGTGACCAGCTGGCTGATCGTGGGTCCCGGGTACTCGGTGTCGGCCAGGTTGCGCAGTACTCCGTGACGGGTGATGTCGGTCATGATCGGAAGCCTATTTCCGGGCCGATACGGATCCCTTACGATGGCGGTGGCGCGCGGGGCGCCGCCGGTTCGCGGGAAGGGCTCAGCCCACCTGTTTCGATGCGCAAGGCCCGTGTACGACCTCCTTTTCCCGCCTGACCATGCGAACGCCAGGCAAGCCGGAAAGGAGGCCGTCGTGCCTACCCGTCGCCTGCCCAGTGACCCCAACTCCGAACACCTGCGCAACCAGGCCAAGCAGCTGCAGCGCCGAGCGCGCGCCGGCGACCCGGAGGCGGGTGCGCTGGTCCGCGAGTTCCACCCCCGGGACGTGGCGCCGGCCGAGCTGAGCCGGTCGGACGCCCAGCTGGTGCTGGCCCGCTCCTACGGTTTTCCCAGCTGGCCCCGGCTCACCGAGCACCTGGACCAGGTGGCCCGCTACACCCGCGCGCCGCACCGGGCCCCGGCCCAGGAGGCCGGTCCCGACCGGCTGCTCCGGCTGGCCTGCCTCACCTACGCCGAGGAGGACACCCCGGCCCGCCGCGAGGAGGCGGAGCGGCTGCTCGCGGCGAACCCGGCGCTGGCCGCCGCCAACATCCACACCATGGCCGCGGTCGGCGAGGTGGCGGCGGCCGCGGCCGCACTGGCCGAGGACCCGGCGCTGGCCAACGCCGAGGGCGGCCCCTTCAACTGGCCGCCGCTGCTCTACCTGGCCTATTCGCGGCTCGACGGTGGCGACCCGTTGGGGGTGGCCCGGCTGCTGCTGAACCACGGGGCCGACCCGAACGCCGGTTACCTGTGGGAGGGGCTGCCGTCCCCGTTCACCGCGCTGACCGGCGCGTTCGGCGGGGGCGAGAGCGACCAGCCGCCGCACCGGCACGCGCTGGCCCTGGCCCGGTTGTTGCTCGAGGCCGGCGCGGACGCCAACGACAGCCAGGCGCTCTACCACCTCGCCTTCGCCGGCCCGGGCGAGGACCGCAACGACTGGCTGGAGCTGCTGCTCGCGCACGGGCTGGGCCGGGGCTCCGGCGGGCCGTGGCACCGGCGGATGGCGCCGATCCACCCGACGCCGGCGCGGTTGTTGCAGGACGCCCTGCTGCACGCGGCGTCCGAGGGCCTGGCCAACCGGGTGCGGCTGTTGCTCGAGGCCGGCGCGGACGTGCGCGGGCTGGGCACCGAGCACCCGATCATGGGCGGCCGGAACGCGTACGAGCTGGCCATGCTGTCCGGCAACGTGGAGATCGCCGAGCTGTTGCGGGCGGCCGGCGCCGAGGCCGACCCGGTGCGAGGCGAGGCCGACCCGGTGCTGGAGTTCGTGGCCCGGTGCATGCGGGGCGACCGGGCGGCGGTGGACCGGCTGCTCGTCGACGGTGTCTCCGTCGGGCGCCGAACTGGGCGCCCGACCCGGCCCGCCGGCTCGGCCGGCGAGCCGTTACTGGTCGAGCGGGCGCTGGCCGCGCACCCGGCACTGGTGTGCCGGGCGGCCGAGCTGGGCCGGGTGGACGCCGCCCGGCTGCTGGTCTCGCTGGGCTTCCCGGTGAACCCGCCCGGCGGGCGCACCCCGCTGCACGAGGCGGCCTGGCGGGGCGACCTGGAGATGGTGAAGACGCTGCTCGAGCTGGGGGCCGACCCGGAGGCGCTGGATGCCGAGCACGAGGCCACCCCGTTGGGCTGGGCGGAGTACAACGAGCAGCGCGAAGTGGCGGAATACCTGGCCGGCCGGGGGTAACCCGGGCCGCGAGGGGTATCGCGGCGGCCTCCGGCGGAGGACCATCGGCCGGATGGCCGACCTACCGGCGTTGGTAGCGGGGGCGAACACCCCCATCGGGCTGGCCCTCGCCCGGGGGCTGCGCCCGTTGGGGGTGCCGCTGGTCGGGGCCGCGCGGACGCCGTTCGAGTCGGGTTGCCGGTCGGCGCTGTGGAAGGCCGTGCTTCCGGTCGGCGGGCCGTCCGACCAGGCGTGGCTGGCCGCCCTGGGCGCGGCGCACCGGCGGTACGGCCGGATGGTGCTGTTCCCGGCCTTCGACGGCGCGGTGCGCGTGGTCGCGGAGCACCGGGCCGAGCTGGCCGAGCGGTTCGACTTCGTGCTGCCCGCGCTGGCCGTGGTGGAGCGGCTGCTGGACAAGACCGCGTTCCACCGGTGGGCGGTGGAGCACGGGTTCCCGGTGCCGCGCACGGTGGTCCTGGACGACCCGGCCGGGGTGCCCGGCGCGCTGCGCGAGCTGACGTTTCCGGTGGTGCTCAAGCCGTTCGAGCGGACCCTGGGCTGGCAGGAGCTGAGCCGGCAGACCAAGGTGTACCGGCTGGCCACCCCGGACGACTGGGCGCGGCTGCCGTTCGACCCGTTCCGCGCGGTGGACCGGGTCGTGCTGCAGGAGTGGATTCCCGGGCGGGACAGCGACGTGTACTTCTGCCTCACCTACCGCGACCGGGACGGCACCGAGCTGGCCGCGAGGGCGGGCCGCAAGCTGCTCCAGTGGCCGGTGGACATCGGCACCTCGGCGCTGGCCGTGACCTGCGCCGACGATGAGCTGCACCAGTTGACGCGGCGCCTGCTGGCCGCCGCCGGGCACGTCGGGTTCGGCTCGGTGGAGGTGCGGCGCAGTGCCGTCGACGGCCGGATGCTGATCACCGAACCCACGGTGGGCCGGCCCAACATGCAGACCGCGCTGACCACCGCCGCCGGGGTGAACCTGCCCGAGGTGGCCTACCTGGACGCGGTCCGCCGTCCGCCGCGCGTGCCCCGGTCCGCGAGGGGGCGGGAGTCGATCTGGGTCCACGAGACCGCGCTGCCCCGTTCGCTGGTGGTGACCCTGGGCCGGGACGGGCCGGCGGTGCGCCGGGTGCTGGCCGAGGCGCTGCGCGTCCGGCGGCGGCCGGTCGGCGCGTTCTGGGCCGTGCGCGACCCCCGGCCGCTGGTGGCCGAGGTGGTCAGGACGGCCGGCTGGGTCGCCCGTGCGCTGGGTCGCCGGCTGCCGGGCCGTCGGGTCCGGGGCGGCCCGCTCGCCCGCCGCCGGGCGCGGCCCCGGTGAGCTCGACCACCGGTCGGTGGCCGGACTCCCGCAGCCCCAGCGCGGTCACCGCCGCCGCGACCACCGCCAGTCCCAGCCACTGCGTCACGCTGAGCGAGCCGCCGAGCAGTGTCACCCCGATCAGCGCGGCGGTGGCCGGGAAGGCCAGCTCGGCCAGGGTGGCCCGGGACGCGGCGGTGGCGCGCAGGCCCAGGTAGTAGAGGGTCAGCCCGAGCAGGCCCGGTACCAGCGCCAACGCCACCAGCGGCGGCAGCTGTCCCGCCGTGACCGCCACCGGTGCGCCCTGCGCCAGCACCACCAGCGCGGACGCCGGCAGCCCGATGGCGAACCGCAGCACCGTCACGTCCCGGCTGCTCAGCTCCGCGCTGACCAACCGGCCGAGCACCGTGCCCACCGCCCACAGCACCGCCGCGCCGAACGCGAGCAGCGCCGCCGAGGCCGCCCGGGGCCGCACCTCGAACGGGTCCGGGAAGGACATCAGCCATGCCCCGGCCAGTGCCGGCACCGCGTACGCCCAGTACCCGGCGCGCAGCCGCTCGCCGAGCAGCACCGCCGCCGTGACCAGCGCGATCACCGGCTGCAGCTTCTGCATCACCAGCGGCGTGACCGGGTCACCGAGCCGCAGCGCCTGGGTGAACAGCGCGGTGCCCACGGCCGAGGCGCCCGCCCCGATGACCAACAGCGCCGACCGGGAGCGCCAGTCGAGCGCCCGGAACGCCTTCCCGGCGGCGGGCAGCCAGGGCAGCAGGACCAGCACCACGATCAGGTGTTCCCAGAACACCACCGTGGCCGAGGGGAGCTGGCCGGCCAGCGGTTTGCGCAGCAGCGCGTCGGTGCCCCAGATCGCCGCCGCGGCCGCGACCAGCCACGTGCGATCGCGCATCCCGCCACGGTACCTAGCCGGGCAGCAGCTTCCCCCGGATCTTGCCGAGCAGCTTGGGCAGCTGGCCGGTGAGCTTGGCCACCACCAGCACGAAGCAGGCCATCGCCAGCCCGCCGAACGCCACGCAGATGGCGATCTGCACCATGTGCCCGGCGGCATAGGAGGCGTCCTGCCGCTGCGCCAGCCAGGCACCCACCGCGGCCGCCGGCAGCATGGCCAGCGTGGCGAGGGCCAGGTGGCCGAGCCGGCGGTAGTCCACCAGCCGCTCCGGCCGGATGGCCCGGCGGATGGAGTGCAGCCCGAGCACCGCCGCCACCGCCTCGCCGAGCAGCACCGCCGCGCACAGCCCGAGCAGCCGGTACAGCCCCAGCGGCAGCAGCAGGCTGGCCGCGCCCACGCCGAGGCGCACGATCAGCACGACCGTGCTGATCGTGCGGGCGCGCTGCACGTCCAGCCGGGCGAACAGCGCCTGCCGGGCGATCTCGTTGATCGAGTTGGCGAACTGGGCGATGGCGAACACGGCCAGGCAGCCGGTCAGCCAGTTCAGGATGTCCGGGGTGGCCAGCTTGCCGTTGGCCAGTACCCCGGCCACCGGCCCGGCGAACGCGAGCAGCAGCAACGCGGCCGGCAGGCTGGCCGTGACGCCGAAGGACAGCGCCTGGCGCCAGGCCGCGCCGTAGCGCGCGTTGTCCTTCTCCTTCACCGCCACGCTCATCCCGGGCAGCGCCGCCGCCACCACCGACTTGGCGCCCAGCGCGGAGAGCACGAAGTACATCGACATGCCGGCCTGGAAGACGAACGTGCCGCCGGGCACGGTGGCGGCCAGGGCCAGCATGCCGAACATGGAGATGGCCGGGAACCCGGCCACGATCACCGAGCTGCGCAGCCGCTTGGTGATCTCGGTGGTCACCGGGTCGGACTTCCAGCCGCGCCGCACCCGGATCGGAAGCCCAACCTGGCGCGCGCCGTAGACCTGCGCGCCCGCGTGCACCGCGACCGACGCGGTGGCGCCGATGCCCAGCAGCAGCACCATGCCGATGGAAACGTCCATCACGTCCACGCCCGGCGGGTAGACCAGCGCGAAGATGCCCATGGTGGCGATCAGGCCGAAGTTCTCCAGCGCCGGCGCGGCGGCGGCCAGCGCGAACCGGCCCCGGGCCTGCTGGATCGACTCGCCGATGCCGGCCACCGTGTACCCGATCACCTGCGGCGCCACGAACAGCACCACCAGGACGGTCAGCTCCCAGGCGTGCTCGCGGACCGCCGGGTCGGGGATGCCGGCGGTGACCGCGTAGGCCAGGGCGGGGGAGGCCAGCGCGAGCGCGGCGGCGGCCGCCGCCGCGATGGTCAGCAGGTAGCCGGTGACCTTGGCCAGCATGTCCGCCGTGTCCCGCAACGGGTGCGCGCCGGTGGCGGCGCCCAGCGAGTGGACGATCGCCGGCACCAGCACCAGCCCCATCACCGGACCGGCGACGGCGGTGTAGGTCAGGTTGGGCACGCTGTTCGCGGCCAGGAAGGCGTTGGCGAAGTAGGTCGGCCCGAGCACCGCCCCGATGACCACCACCCGGAGCAGGCCGGTGATCCGGCTGACCATGGTCCAGATCGACACGGTGATCGAGCCGCGCGCGGTGCTCGGTCGCTTGGACTCGGCCTTGTCGGGTTCCGTGAGCTTGTCCATTCCATCCCAAGGTTGCCGGCGGGGAGCGTGGCAACCGTAGCCGAGACTCGATCGTGATCCTCTTCCGGCGCCGACTACCGAGTGTCACTGCGTCGGTGGCCCGGCCGCAACAATTTCCGGGAATTTTGGCACAGTGGCGGACGGGAGGAATTAATGATGTTTTCCGAACTCGCCGATGGCGAGCGTGAGCTCTATGTTTCGCAGAGCGTTTTCTCCGGGCCGAACGAGCTGGCCGGGCACTACGCCGACCTGCCGGCGGACCCGGCCGCGCTCGCCGGCATCGTGCGGAACCTGCTGTTCCACCGGATGGAAGAGGAGATCTTCGGCTACCGGATACCGGAGCGGTGGCGGCACGAGGATGCGGAGACCCGCTACGTGGACGACATCCCGCGGATCGTCCTGGCCCGGGACGGCCGCCCGCTCGACCGGGCCCGTGAATTGTCTGCCCGATTCGTCGGAATTTGTAGCGACTTCTCCCTGCTGTACTGCTCGATGCTGCGCCACGTGGGAATTCCGGCGCGCGTGCGCAACGGGTTCGCGAACTATTTCGGCTCCGACGGATTTAATTTCGACCCGGACACCTTCGGCCTCCCGCCGGAGGAGGGCGGGCTGGTCGGCGACTGGTTCGTGGCCGGCAACGTGCGCACGCCGGGCACCGTGCTCACCCGGCCGCTGTACCGGCCGGAGCGGGAGGTCACCCCGCGATGACCGGCGGGCGCCGGCTGGCGTGGCCCGTCGCGGCCTCGAAGGCGTGCCCGGCACGCAGCACGGCCAGGTCGGCCCGGGCCGGCCCGACGATCTGCACGCCCACCGGAAGCCCGCCCGGGGTGAACCCGGCCGGCACGGACAGCGCGGGGCAGCCGGTCGCGGAGATGTAGTACGCCGAGCGCATCCAGTCCAGGTAGTCGGCCATCTCGGTGCCGGCCACCTCGGTCGGGTACTCCAGCTCGGCCGGGAACGGCGCCACCTGGCTGACCGGCAACAACAGCACGTCATAGCGGTCGAAGAACTCCCGCACCCGGTGGTACAGCCCGGTGTGCAGCTCCTCGGCCCTAGCCAGCTCGGGGCCGGTCAGCCGCATGCCCTGTTCGATGTTGCGCACCAGGGTCGGCTTGAGCTGGTCGCGCGCGTTGGCGTAGTGCTCGCCGAAGGTGTGCTGGAACTGCCAGGCGCGCAGGGTGCGGAACACCTGGTCGGCGTCGGCGAGGTCGGGGCAGTCCCGCACCACCTCGGCGCCCAGCCCGGTGAACGTGCGTGCCGCGTCCGCCACCACGGCGGCCACCTCCGGCTCCACCGGCAGGGTGCCGCCGAAGTCCGGCGACCAGGCCACCCGCAGCATGGAAGGGTCGCTGTCCAGCGACCCGGTGAACAGCGAGCCGGGCTGGTCCAGGGACAACGGGGCGCGGTCGTCCGGGCCGGCGATCACCGAAAGCAGCAGCGCGGCGTCGGCCACCGTGCGCCCCATCGGCCCCTGCACGGCCATCGTGGCCCAGCCCAGCCGGGCCGGCCAGGTCGGCACGCGGCCCGGCGTCGGGCGGAAACCGACCACGTTGCAGAACGACGCCGGGTTGCGCAGCGAGCCGCCCATGTCGCTGCCGTCGGCCAGCGGGTGCATGCCGCAGGCCAGTGCGGCCGCCGCCCCGCCGCTGCTGCCGCCGGCGGACCGGGTCGGGTCGTACGGGTTGCGGGTCAGCCCGAACACCGGGTTCATCGTGTGCGAGCCGGCGGCGAACTCCGGCACGTTGGTCTTGCCCAGCGGGATCACCCCGGCGGCGCGCATCCGGGCCACCACCAGCTCGTCGCGGGCCGGCACGTAGTCGGAGAGCAGCGGCGAGCCGTAGGTGGTCCGGATGCCCTCCGTCTCGTGGGTGTCCTTGAACGCCATCGGCAGGCCGTGCAGCGGCCCGACCGCCTTGCCGGCCGCTCGCTGGCGGTCGGACAGGTCCGCCTCGGCCAGCGCCTGCTCGGCGCGCGGCGAGACGATCGCGTTCACCGCCGGGTTGACCTTCTCGATCCGGTCCAGGTGCGCGGCGGTGATCTCCCGGGAGGACAGCTCCCTGGCGTTCAGGTGGGCGACGAGCTGGTTTGCGGTGAGGGCGCAGATGTCGGTCACGCTTACATCTTCGCTCTGTACAAGTCGCGGAGCAGCGCGATCTCCGCGCCGTGGTGCAGTACCTCGCGGTTGATGTGGAGTACCAGCGCGGCCATCGGGTAGTCCGCGAACGGGCCTTCCGCCGGCCCGCACGGCCGTTGCAGGCCGTCGATGCCCAGCCCGCGTACGCCCTCGGTCCAGGCGTGGTAGCCGGCGTCCAGTTGCCGGAGGGCGTGGGCGGCGGTCTCCGGGTACTCGTAGCTGTCGTAGTCCACCGGCGGGCCGCCAAAGTGGCTGGCGGTGCGGGCGCCGAACACCCCGACCAGCACGTGGGCGATCCGCCAGGCGATGGTGGTGACCGGCGGCGGGTCCGGCTCGGGGAAGGCGTAGTCCAGGGTGAGCGCGCCTCCGCCCACGCTGATCGGCGCGGTGCTGGTGCCGCGCGGGCGCAGGTTCCACGCGTTTGGCGCCGGTTCCCAGAGGTACTCGTCGTCGGTCATCCCGGTCAGCCTCGGGCGCAGCTGTTGGCGCCAGTGCCAGTCCAGCTGGTCGACCAGCTGCGCGTTCCAGTCCAGCGGGTCCATACCCCGAACCTAGACCCCCGCTTTGGCTCTGCGTGGAAATATGCGACGGCGCGAGCGGCGCGGTGAGCCGGTGACCCCGGCCAAGCCCAGGTCCCGCGTAGCATCGGGGGCGTGCGCCTGGGACGGGTGGCCATGGCCGGGCTCGTGGTGTGGGTTGGGCTCGCGGGCGTGGGGTGCGCCGGGGCAGGCGCGCCGGCGCCGGCCGCCGGGATCGTTCAGGCCGCGCAGCCGAGTCCGGCGCCTCCGACGGCGACCGCCAGTGGGGCGCTTTCCGGGGTTGACGAGCGGGGCGGGGTGGCGGTGCTCCCGTTCCAGGAGGCGGACGCCGCGGTCTTGCACCCCGGTCAACCGGTGCGGCTGACTTTTCCGGCGGTGCCCGGGCTGACCCTGCCCGGGCGGGTGCACGCGATTGCCCCCACCGCGGTGAGCATCTCCGGGGTGGCCAACTACTGGGTCACCATCGCGCTACTGGCCGGGGACTCGAGGCTGCGCGCGGGTATGTCGGTGACGGCCGACGTCACCGTCGGCTGAGTCAGTCGGTGTAGACGGCGCCCCGGCGCTGGTGTTCCTGTGCGCGGTAGTCGGCGGCCAACTCGGCCACCGGGGTGGGCAGCGCGTTCTCCGCGACCTGGGCCAGGCTGGTCTCCTCCAGTACGGCGCGCATGCTGGCGCGCAGCGCCATCCACACCTCGGTGAGCGGCGCGGCCGGGCCGGTGTACGCCAGCTGGCCGAGGCTCACGTCGTGCACGCTGGCCAGCGGGCCGTCGATGCAGCGCAGCACGTCGGCCAGGCTGATCCGCTCGGCCGGCCGGGCCAGCGCGTAACCGCCGTCCCGGCCGCGCTGGCTGCGCACCAGCCGGCCGGCGCGCAAATCGGACAGGATGTCCAGCAGGAACGGCGTCGGAATGCCCTGCGCCGCGCCCAGGTCGTCGGACTTCATCACCACGTCCGGTCCGGCCGCCGCCAGCTGCACCATGGCCCTGACGGCGTACTCCGCCTTCGCCGACATGCGCATGTCGGCGATTCTGTCAGGTCACCGTATGGCGGACTCGGGTTTGCCCCCTGTCGTGGTGCGGGTCCGGGTGGTAGGTTCTTAGGCCAACCGAACGATCGGTCGGGCTACGAGGGGCTACGGGGAGAACAGCAGATGGGCATGTTGCGGAGCTACCTGGCCGGCGGCTGGCACACCGGCGGCGGCGAGGGAAGGCCGGTGCACGACGCGGTGACCGGTGAGCTGGTCGCCACGGTGTCCTCGGCCGGCCTGGACCTGGCCGGCGCGCTGCGGCACGCCAGGCAGACCGGCGGCCCGGCGCTGCGCCAGCTCACCTTCCACCAGCGGGCGGCCCTGCTCAAGGCGCTGGCCCAGCACCTGCGCGAGCACCGCGAGCGGCTGTACGCGGTGTCCGCCCGCACCGGCGCCACCCCGCTCGACTCGAAGGTGGACGTGGACGGCGGCCTCGGTGTGCTGCTGACCTACGCGTCGAAGGGGCGTCGCGAGCTGCCCAACGACACGTTCTATGTGGACGGCCCGGTGGAGCCGCTGAGCAAGGGCGGCAGTTTTGTCGGGCAGCACCTCTACTGTCCCCGTCCGGGGGTCTCGGTCCAGGTCAACGCGTTCAACTTCCCGGTGTGGGGGCCGCTGGAGAAGCTCGCGCCCGCGCTGCTGGCCGGGGTGCCCAGCCTGATCAAGCCAGCCACGCCGACGTCGTTCCTCACCGCCGAGCTGGTCGAGCTGATCGTCGGGTCCGGCATCCTGCCGGAGGGTTCGGTGCAGTTCCTGGCCGGCGGGGTCGGCGACCTGTTCGACCACCTCAGCGAGCAGGACTCGGTGGCGTTCACCGGGTCCGCGGCCACCGCCGCGACGCTGCGTCAACACCCGGCGATCGTGCGAAACGCGGTCCGGTTCACCGCCGAGGCCGACTCGCTGAACGTGTCCGTGCTCGGTCCGGACGCCACGCCCGGCACGCCGGAGTTCGACCTGTTCGTGAAGGCACTGGTCACCGAGATGACGGTGAAGGCGGGGCAGAAGTGCACCGCGATCCGCCGGGCACTGGTCCCGGCGCAACACCTGGACGCGGTGGCCGAGGCGACCTCCGCCCGCCTCGCGCGCATTACCGTGGGCAACCCGGCGGCCGAGGGCGTGCGGATGGGTCCGCTGGCCAGCCAGGAGCAGCGCGACGAGGTCCGCCGGAGCCTGAAGGCGCTGGCCGGCGCGGGTCGCATCGTGTTCGGTGACCCGGACCAGGTGGCGGTCACCGACGCGGACGCCGACCGGGGCGCGTTCATCTCGCCGATCCTGCTGGTCGCCGACGCCGACCGGGCCGAGCCGCACGAGGTGGAGGCGTTCGGGCCGGTCAGCACGCTGCTGCCGTACAACGGGACGGCGGCGGAGGCGGTCGAGCTGGCGGCCCGGGGCCGGGGCAGCCTGGCCGGGTCGGTGGTCACCGCCGACCCGGCGTTCGCCCGTGACGTGGTGCTCGGCGCGGCCCCCTGGCACGGCCGGCTGCTGGTGCTGAACGCCGCGGATGCCGCCGAGTCCACCGGCCACGGCTCGCCGCTGCCGGCGCTGCTGCACGGCGGCCCCGGGCGGGCCGGCGGGGGCGAGGAGCTGGGTGGCATCCACGGGGTGCTGCACCACATGCAGCGCACCGCCGTGCAGGCCGACCCGGACACGCTGGCCGCGATCACCGGCCGCTGGGTCCGGGGTGCCGCCCGCCGGGTCACCGACGTGCACCCGTTCCGCCTGCACCTGGAGGAGCTGCGCCCCGGTGACACCATCGTGGCCGGTCCCCGCCGGGTGACCCAGGAGGACGTGGAGCGCTTCGCCGAGTTCACCGGCGACACCTTCTACGCGCACATGGACGCCGAGGCGGCCGCCGCCAACCCGCTGTTCGGCGAGCGGGTGGCGCACGGCTACCTGGTGGTCTCGCTGGCCGCCGGGCTGTTCGTGGACCCCGACCCGGGTCCGGTGCTGGCCAACTTCGGGGTGGACGACCTGCGGTTCCTCTCCCCGGTCAAGTTCGGTGACGAGCTGACCGTGACGCTGACCTGCAAGCAGCTCACGCCGAGGGACGGCGCGGGCTACGGCGAGGTCCGCTGGGACGCCGACGTCACCCGCCAGGACGGCGCCTCGGTCGCCCGCTACGACGTCCTCACCCTGGTGGCGAAGCTGGCGAGCTGAGCACCACGCGGACGTCCAGGGGGAGGAGATTCTTGCCGGCGGCCAGGACCGGGTTCATGTCCAGCTCGACCAGGCCGGGCGTGGCCACGGCGAGGTCGCCGATCCGGACCAGGAACTCGGCCAGCGCGTCGCGGTCCACCGCCGGGAGGTGGCGGTAGCCGTCCAGCAGGCGGGCGGCCACCGTCTCCTCGATCATCTCCAGCGCCTCGAGGTGGGTGAACGGCGCGGCGCGGAAGGTCACGTCGCGCAGCGCCTCCACCAGCACACCCCCGGAGCCGAACGCCACCACCGGGCCGAACACCGGGTCCACCGTAGCGCCGACCAGCAGCTCCACCCCGCGCGGAGCCATCGGCGCGACCACCATGCCGTCGATCACCGCCTCTGGCAGGGCGGTGGTCACGTCGGTGACGATGCCCCGCCAGGCCCCCTCGGCCGCGTCCGCCGTGACGCCCAGGCGCACCCCGCCGACGTCCGACTTGTGCGGCGCCTGGGGCGAGACCACCTTCAGCGCGCACGGCCCTTTGTGCGCGCCGACCAGCGCCGCCGCCTCGCCGGCGGTGCGGGCGAACCACCACGGCCCGGTGTCGATGCCGGCTGCCTCGACGAGCCGGCGCGCCGCCGGCTCGTCCACGGCCCGTGAGTGAGAAGTGTGGCTATAGCCACACTTCTCACTCACGGGTAGCCGCAGCGTGGAGCGCTGCGACCGCGTCGCACCCCGCCGCGCCCGCCGGTGCAGCGCGGCGGTGGCGCGGACGGCGTGGTCGATGGACGCCAGCACGGGCACCCCGGCGGCCCGCAGCGTGTGGTGCGCGGCCGGCCGGTCCACCGTGTAGCAGCTGTGCACCAGCAACGGCATGCCGTGCCGGCCGGCCATTGCGGCCAGGTCCGCCGCCGTCGCCTCCTCGGCCGCCTTCAGGTGCTTGCCGAACCGCAGGTGGTAGCCGCCGAACAGGCCCACCAGCAGCACCAGGCCGACGGCCGGGTCGGTCATCAGTGCCTCGGTGGCCGCGACGAACCGGGTCGGGTCGGTGTCGGTGGCACCGGCCACGTCCACCGGGTTGACCACGGCGGCCGGCGGGCCGAGCAGCGCCCGCAACCGCGAGCGGGTCGTGCCGGAGAGGGTGGCCAGCGGGACCCCGGCCGCCGTGAGCGCGTCCGCCGCCAGGGTGGCGTGCCCGCCGCCGTCGGAGAGCACGGCGACCCCGCGCCCGGCCGGCATCGGCGTGCTCACCGCGAGCACCCCGGCCAGCATGGCCAGCTCGTCGGACCGGTCCACCAGCTCCACGCCGGCCTGCGCGAGCACGGCGGTGGCCACCGCGTCGGAGCTGGCCACCGAGCCGGTGTGGGACAGCGCGGCGGCCCGGCCGGCGTCCGAACGCCCGCCGCGCAGCAACACCACCGGCCGGTCGGCGGCCGCCGCCTCGACCAGGAACGCCCGCCCGTCGCCCAGCCCCTCGGCGTGCACCGCGACCGCGCCGGTCCCCGGCTGGCCGGCCAGCACCCGCAGGCACTCGTGGTAACCCACGTCGGCCTGGTTGCCCAGGCCGACGTAGCAGTGCAGGCCGGGGCCACCCAGCGCGCGGTCGTCGGCGAGCAGGGAGAGCAGCATGTTGCCGCTCTGGCTGAGCACGCTCACCGGGCCGGGGGCCGGGTCCGGCACGCCGACCAGGTTCGCCCCCGAGGCGGTGTTCAGGATGCCCGAGGTGTTCGGCCCGATCACCCGGATGCCGGTGTCGGCGATCGCGGCGGCCAACTCCGCCTCCAGCGGCGCCCCGGCCGCCCCGGACTCGCGGAAGCCGTTGGCCAGCACCACCGCGCCGGCCACCCCGGCCCCGGCCAGCTCGCGCAGCGCGCCGGGCACCGCCGGCCCGGGCAGCGCGACCAGCGCGGCGTCCACCCCGGGGGGCAGCTCGGCCACGTTGCGCCGCACGGTCAGCCCGAACAGCTCGCCGCCGCGCGGGTTGACCGGGTAGACCGGGTGCGGGTAGCCGGCGTCGCGCAGCGCGCGAATGGCCTGGTAACCGCGCTTGGCCGGGTCGGTGGAAGCGCCGACCACGGCGATGGAGCGGGGGTCCAGCAGCCGGGTGAGCGCGTCGGTTTCGGTGGCCGTTGGTTCGATCGTCCCGGTCATCACTTGCCCCGGAAAACCGGGTCGCGGCGGTCCGCGAACGCGGCCACGCCCTCGGCCCAGTCCTCGGTGTCCATGATCTCCAGCAGGTCGTCGGCCTCCGCCCGCAGCACCTCGGCCATCGGGTCCTCCCGGTACAGCGCGGCCTTCATCCGGGCCATGGAGATCGGCGCCTTGCCGGCCAGCTTCCCGGCCAGCGCGGTGGCCTCCTCGTCCAGCCGCTCGGCGGGCACCGCCGCGTGGGCCAGCCCCCACTCGGCGGCCCGGGTGCCGGTGAACCGTTCGCCGAGCATCAGCAGTTCCCCGGCCCGGCGCAGCCCGACCAGCCGGGGCAGCCGCCGCGTCACGCCGCCGCCGACGAAGGTGCCGATGGACACCTCGAGGAAGCCCATTTGCGCGTCTTCGGCCATGAGCAGGAAGTCCGCGCTGGTGGCCATCTCGGCGCCGGCGCCGAGCGCGTAGCCGCGCACCGCCGCGACCACCGGGGTGGCCATGGTCTGGATCCGCTCGCACACCTGCCAGGCCAGCCGCACGTACTCGGCCCGCTGCTCGGGGGTGCGGGTGCCCGCGCCGTGAGCCTTCTGGTCGGCGCCGACGCAGAACGCCCGGCCGGCGCCGGTGAGCACCACCGCCCGCACGTCCGGGTCGGCGTCGGCCTCGGCCAGCCGGTCCAGCAGCAGGCGGTAGAGCTCCGCGCTCACCGCGTTGAGGCGTTCGGGTCGGTTCAGGACGAGCCGCTGTACGGCCCCGGCACGTTCGGCAAGCACCACCGTCATGCTCACTAGTTGTACGCAATTCGAGTTGCGTACACAAGTCTTAAACGCAACTGGGGCTAGCGCTCGTGGTAGACCTGGAACGCCTCCAGCAGGTCCTCGTCGGTGCGCAGTTCGTCGCGGCTGCGGGTGCCCAGCTGGACGGCCACGGCGGTGGCCAGCGCCTGCACCAGCGAGGTGAACGCGGACAGCGAGCGCAGCACGGTCACCCCGCCGGTCTCCACGTAGAAGGACAGGTCGGCCGCCCGGGCCAGCGGCGAGGAGGGGTCGTCGGTGAGCGCGACGGTCGCCGCGCCCAGCCGGCCGGCGTGCTCCAGCGCCCGGACGGTGTCGCCGGTGTAGCGCCTGATCGACACCGCCACCAGGACATCCCCCGCGCGCACCTCGCGCAGCTCGTCCACCAGCAGCCCCGCGCTGCCGCCGATCTGCCGCACGCCCGGGCGCACCATGTGCAGCAGGTAGCTCATCAGGTGCGCCACGGAGAAACATTTGCGCAGGCCGACCACGTGCACCGTGGCCGCGTCGGCGAGCAGTCCCACGGCCCGCTCCCACTCCGCGTGGTCGATCTGGGCGAAGGTGCGGGTCAGGTTGCGCCCGTCGTGGTCGACCACCGCGCCGAGCAGCTCGCCGGTCGCGGTGTGCTCGCCGGCCTGCTCCAGCCGGCGCACCAGTTGCGCCTCCGAGGCCAGCTGCTCCCGGCACAGCTTGACCAGCGCCGGGTAGCCGTTCAGGCCGAACAGGCCGGCGAACCGGACCAGCGAGGAGGAGTGCACGCCGGCCAGCTTGGCGGTCTCGCCGATGCTGCGGAACGCGGTGCCCTCCGGGTCGTCCAGCAGCAGCCGGGCGATGCGCTGCTGGCCGGCCGCCATGTCCGGCAGTCGTTCCTGCAGGCGTTGCCGCAACTCGCGGTAGCTGCCCGGCTGGGGGATCGTCTCGGTCACCCCGCAACTGTAGTTGCGTCGAAACAGTTCGGTGCGAGGTCTTGACGAAACTTGAATTGCATCGTCACTATGTCATGCAAATCACGTTGAGTGTGCTGACCGAGGGGGTCCGCCATGTCCGTGCACGCGCCCACCGATGAGGTTTCCGGCGGCTTGAAGGCCGCGTTGAGTAGCCGGCAGTTGACGATGATCGGTATCGGTGGGGTGATCGGTGCCGGTTTGTTCGTGGGTAGTGGGAAGGCGATCAACGCGACGGGTCCGGGTGTGGTGTTTGTGTATGCTGCGGTCGGGGTGTTGATCGTGTTGGTGATGCGGATGCTGGCGGAGTTGGCGGTGGCGGCGCCGGATACCGGGTCGTTCTCGGCGTATGCCACTCGCGAGTTGGGGCCGTGGGCTGGTTTGGCGGTGGGGTGGTTGTACGCCTATCACTGGTGGGTGATTGTGGCGTTTGAGGCGGTGGCGGGGGCGGCGATCGCGGGGAAGTTGGCGCCGGGGGTGCCGAACTGGTTGTCCGCGTTGGTGTTCATGGTGTTTTTGACGGCGGTGAACTTGGCGGCGGTGTCGTCGTTCGGCCGGTTCGAGTTCTGGTTCGCGTTGATCAAGGTCGCGTCGATCGTGTTGTTCATCGCGGTCGGTGTGGCGGCGATTGTGGGGTTGTTGCCGCATGTCGCCGCGCCGGGGATGTCGAATTTGACGGGGCATGGGGGTTGGTTGCCGCATGGGTTTGGGGCGTTGTTGCCGGCGGCGTTGACGGTGTTCCTGTCGTATTTCGGCACCGAGTTGGTGACGGTGGCGGCGGGTGAGTCGGTGAATCCGGCGGAGACGGTGCGGCGGAGTCTGCGGAGTGTGGCGACGCGGATCATCGTGTTCTATGTGGGTTCGATCGCGGTGGTGGTGACGTTGTTGCCGGCTTCTTCGGCGGAGGTGACGGCGTCGCCGTATACGGCGGTGTTGACCCGGTTGGGTATCCCGGGCGCGGCGTTGATCATGAACTTGATTGTGCTGACCGCCGTTCTGTCCTGCCTCAACTCGGGGATCTACTCGTCGTCGCGGATGATGTTCTCGATGGCGCGGCGGGGTGAGGCCCCCGCTGCGCTGCGGAAGGTCAACAGCCAGGGTGTGCCGACGCGGGCGGTGTGGATTTGTGCGGGGGCGGGGTTCGTGGCGGTGTTGGCGAACTATTTCCTGCCCACGGATGTGGTGTTCAGTTTCCTGCTGGCTTCGGCCGGTGCGGTCGCGGTGGTGGTGTATCTGTGTGTGGCGGTGACCCAGATCGCGTGTCGGCGTCGGTTGGGTGCGGCGGGTGTGGCGGCGTTGCCGGTGCGGATGTGGGCGTATCCGTGGCTGTCGATCCTGACGCTGACGTTGTTGGTGGGTGTGGTGGTCGGGATGATTTTCGACCCGGCCAGCCACAAGCCGCTGTATTTGACCGCCCTGGCCACGTTCGTTGCGGTAGTGGCGGGTGTCGTCTGGCAGCGCCGCCACGCCGAGGTAGCGATGAGAGACATTTGATCTTGGCAAAGCGTCTCTGGTCGCGACCTCGGCGGTGTCGCATATTTCCACGCAGAGCCAAAGCGTGCGTGGTTGACCGGTTAGAAGGGGCGGCCGCTCTCCGTCCAGGGGGCGGCCAGTGCGTACCAGATGCCGTTGAGGGTGGCGGCCGCGAAGTAGGCGGTGACCAGGACGGCGAAGCCGAGCGCCAGTGCGGTCGAACGCGCCGGCGCCGCCCGTAGCAGGTCGCGGGCGCGCAGCGCGCCCCAGAACGCGAAACAGAAGATCAGCGGGCTGAACCAGAGGTTCGACCACGGCATGCCGAGCAGTAGGAACTCCGGACGCTGGTGGTAGGCGTAGGCGCCGATCACCGAGGTGTTGAACGACTCGAACGCCAGCACCCCGACCGCCGCCACGAGCGCCAGGCCCAGGTAGCAGCCGCGCCGGCCGAACCGGGCGAACAGCGTGTCCGCGTGCTCCATCAACACCACCAGCGGGATGCCGAAGAAGAACGTGTAGAAGAAGATCATCGCCAGCGGTGCGGGCACCCCGTCGATCCGCCACAGCGGGAGCAGCCGCTCGTCGGTGGTGAGGTTGAAGTACCACCGGGTGTCGAAGATCCACTCGAACACCCCGCCGCCCACCGCCGACCCCAGGTAGAGACCCAGGTACAGCGGATCGCGGCGGCGCAGCAGGTAGACCAGTCCGCCCAATACCAGCGCGGCACTGAGCAGCTGGTACCCGACGATCCACCCGGTGGCTGCCACACCGGATAATCTAACAGTGCTTGGTGAGGAACGCGCGCAGGTGCGGTTCCACCGCCTCCGGGTCGGTCAGGCTGAGGAAGTGGGCGCCGCCGTCCACCACGACCAACGGTTCCGCGCCCGGCACCGCCTCGACGATCTCGGCGGCCCGGCACACCGGGTAGGCCCGGTCGGCCGAGCCGTGCAGCACCAGCACCGGGCAGCTGATGTCGCCCAGCCGCCGCAGCAGGCTGTCCCGCCCGACCAGGGTGTGCAGGTTGCGCACGAACCGCTCGGCGTCCACCTTGCGCCACTTGGCCTTCCAGCGGTCGGCCGGCGCGTCGCCGAGGCAGACCATGGCCACCGTGTCCAGCAGTTGGTCGGCCGGGCCGTTGTCCGCCCAGGCCTGGGCCAGCTGGCGGTAGCTGTCGGCCAGCGCCGGGTCCTCGGCCGCCGCCGAGGTGCCGAGCACGGCCAGCGCGGACACCCGCTCCGGCGCGAGCAGGGCGATCCGCATGCCGATGAACCCGCCCTGGCTGGTGCCGACCACGGCGGCCCGCTCGATGCCCAGCGAGTCCAGCAGGGCCAGCACGTCGCGCGCCACGTCCCAGTAGTCGAAGGGCTCCTCGGCCGGCGTCCCGCCGTGCCCCCGCTCGTCCACCGTGATCATCCGGAAGGACCCGCCGAGCGCGGCGACCTGAGGCTCGAACATCTCGCCGTCCATCAGGAAGCTGTGCAACAGCACCACCGCCGGACCGGTTCCGCCGTGGTCCACGTAATGCGGCAGCCGCTGGTCTGCCTGGGTCACCGTCGAGGCCATAACCAGCGAGCTTACGGCCTAACCGATTACTTTCCGAGGCCGATGCCGGTGGCGAAATCGCGCATGTCCTCGATCGCGGTCGAGGTGCGCCGGAACGGGGTCAGGATGAGCCGGTGCACGCCCAACTCGGCCCACTTCTTCAGGTCGTCCGGCTCCCGCGCGGCGCCCACCACGGAGATCTCCAGCTCGTCCCGGGAACGCCCGGCGTCGGCCAACGCCCGGTCCAGCTCGGCGAGCTTGGCGGGCAGTGACTCGAGGGTGTGCTCCATGCCGATCCAGCCGTTCCCGTACCGGGCCACCCGCCGCATCGCGGCCCTGGACTCGCCGCCCACGTGCAGGCGCATGGCCGGCGACGGCTTCGGTTCGAATCCGACCCCGTCGAACGCGTAGAACTCGCCCTCGTGGGCGACGTTGGGCTCGGTCCACAGCCGCTTGCACACCTGGATGCACTCGTCCAGCCGGCGGCCCCGGGTGCGGAAGTCGACCCCGGCGGCGGCGAACTCGCTCTCCATCCAGCCGGCCCCGATGCCCACCTCGGCGCGCCCGCCGGAGACCACGTCCAGCGTCTGGAAGGCCCGCGCGCCGATCAGTGGGTGGCGCAGGCCGAGCAGGTAGACGTAGGTGCCGAACCGGATCGTGGACGTCTGGCCGGCCAGGAAGCACAGGTAGGCGGTGGTGTCGAACAGCGGGCGGTCCCACATGGACGGGGTCTTCACCACGGTGTCGGCCGGCGAGTCGGCGTTGTCCCCGGGATACGGCGCGCCGCCGAGGTCCACCGGGAACACCAGGTGGTCGGACAGCCACACCGACTCGAAGCCGAGCCGCTCGCCCTCCCGGGTGACCTCGGCGAACCGGCCCGGATGCAGCTTCAGGAACGAGATGCCCAGCTTCATCGGTGTGACACTACCTGTCCAACTGTCTCCGGAGAAGGTTGGCGTACGATGTACGCATGCTGGTACGGCACCTGAACTGCGGGACCATGCGGCCGCCCGGTGGGCGGCTCATCGACGGAGACCCCGGGCTGCTGCGGCGCGCCCGGATGGTGTGCCACTGCCTGTTGGTGGAGACCGAGGACGGCCTGGTGCTGGTCGACACCGGCGTCGGCCTGCCGGCCACCGATCGCCCGGCCGAGTGGCTGGGCAAGGCGTTCCTGCTGGTGGTGAACCCGGTGCTGGACCGGGCGGAGTCGGCGGTGGAGCAGCTGAAGGCGCTGGGCTACCGCCCCGAGGACGTGCGGCACATCGTGCCCACCCACCTGGACCTGGACCACGCCGGCGGGCTGGCCGACTTCCCGGAGGTCACCGTGCACGT
Source organism: Actinospineispora eucalypti (assembly GCA_014208095.1). Lineage (GTDB taxonomy): Bacteria > Actinomycetota > Actinomycetes > Mycobacteriales > Pseudonocardiaceae > Pseudonocardia > Pseudonocardia eucalypti. The sequence goes on from JACHMT010000001.1 coordinate 1,119,010, forward strand.
CTACCAGGACGAGCTGGACGCGATGCGGTCGCCGGCCGACGCCGGCGAGCGGTCCCGCTACCGGTCGGCGCAGTTCGCCCACGGGCCGAAGTTCCGCCCGTACCACACCAGCGGCGAGCCGTGGTTCGGCTTCGACGCGGTCCGCCCGCTGGACGGCCTGTCCGAGGACATCCTGATCGTGCCGCTGACCGGCCACAGCCGGGGTCACGCCGGCGTCGCGGTTCGCGACGGTGACCGCTGGCTGCTGCACGCCGGCGACGCCTACTTCCACCCGGGTGAGCTGGCGCCCGAGCCGCACGCGCCCGCCGGCGTCGCGCTGTTCGAGTCACTGGTCCAGCAGAACAAGCACTCCCGCCTGCACAACCAGTCCCGCCTGCGCGAGCTGGCGGCGACCCACGGCGACGAGGTCACCATCTTCAGCGCCCACGCCGCCGCCGACCTCCGCCAGTACCCGGCCCCCTCCCACCCCTGATTCAGTGGGTCCAGCACGGTGATTCAGTGGGTTCAGCACGCTGGTTCAGTCCGTTCAGCACGCTGGTTCAGTCGGTTCAGCAACGGCCGCCCCGCCAAACGTGACTGAATCACCGTGCTGGACCCACTGAATCACCGTGCTGAACGGACTGAACCACCCTGCTGAGCCCACTGAATCAGAGTGCTGGACCCACTGAATCACCGGGGCGGGGCCAGGCGAGTAGGAAGACGCGGCAGTGGGCGGCGGCCGGGGCCAGTGGGCGGTTGCGCAGGTGGAGCAGGCCGATCGGGCGATCGATCGGTGTCGGGGACACCGAGTGGGTGGTGACCGGGCGGCCGGGGGCCGTGGCCACGGAGCGGGCCAGCAGGGCGACGCCCAGGCCGTGGCTTACCAGTTCGCGGATCTGCTGGACGCTGGTGCTCTCGTAGGGCACGCGGGGCGCGAAACCGGCGGCCGCGCAGGCCTGGTCCAGGATGCGGCGCAGCCCGCTGTCCGCCGGCAGGCAGGCGAACGGCTCGTCCCGCAGCGCGGTCAGCGGCACCGAGCCGAGCCCGGCCAGCCGGTGGGTCGGCGCGGTGACCAGCACCAGCTCGTCGGTGAACAGGGGCAGCCGGGAGATCCGCTCCGGCAGGGTGTCCGGCAGCGGGCCGATGGCCAGGTCGATGCGGTCCGCGTCCAGGTCGCCGACCAGCTGCCCGCCCGGGCCGGAGCGCAGCCGCAGCTCCACGTCGGGATAGCGCGCGTGGAACGCGGCCAGCGCGCCGCCCAGGTCGAACGGGCCGACCGCCTGGATGGCGCCCAGTCGAACGCGCCCGCGCAGCGCGCCGGCCGCCTGGGCCAGGTCGCCGTGCAGCGCGTCCCGCTCGTCCAGCATGCGGCGGGCCCGGGCCAGCACCAGCTCGCCGGCATCGGTCAGCTCCACCCGCCGGGTGGTGCGGCGCAGCAGTTGCACGTCCAGCTCCGCCTCGAGCCGGCGGATCTGCGCCGACACCGCCGGCTGGGCCACCCGCAGGGCCTCGGCGGCCCGGGTGAACCCGCCGTGCCGGACCACCGCGTCGAAGTAGGTCAGCTGGCGCAGCTCCACCCATTCATAATCCAACACGATGAATCCAAGCTCAAACATGTCTTGGACTTCTGAGCACGGCTAACCACATGCTGGAGGCATGACACGAATCTGGTTCATCACCGGGGCCTCCGCCGGCATCGGCCGGGTGCTGGCCGAGGCGGTCCTGGCCCACGGCGACCGGGTGGTCGCCACCGCCCGCCGCCCCGAGACGCTGGCCGATCTCGCCGAAACCCACCCGGCCGACGTACTTGCGCTGCCCTGCGACGTCACCCAGGCCGACCAGGTGAAAGGGGCCGTCGCCAAAGCGGTCGAATGGGCCGGCCGGATCGACGTGCTGGTGAACAACGCGGGCCACGGCCTGGTCGGCGCGCTGGAGGAGCTGTCCGACGAGCAGGTCGAACGGGTACTGAACACCAATGTGCGGGGCGTGCTCACGGTGACCAGGGCGGTGCTGCCGCACATGCGCGCCCGTCGCGAAGGGCACATCGTGCAGCTGTCCTCGGTGGGCGGCGTGGTCGGCAATCCTGGCCACGCCCTGTACGCGACCAGCAAGTTCGCCCTGGAAGGCATGTCCGAGGCGCTGGCCGGGGAGGTCGGGGCGCTGGGCATCCGGGTGCTCATCGTGGAGCCGGGGCCGTTCCGCACCGAGTTCACCGGGCGGTCGATGGAGTTCTCGGAGCCCATCGAGGACTACCGGGAAACCCCGGCCGGCCGCCTGCGCGAGCACTTCTCCCGGCAGCACGGACGCCAGCCCAACGACCCGCGCCGGCTGGCCGACGCGGTGATCCGCCTGGTGGACGAGCCGGACGCGCCGCTGCGCCTGCCGCTCGGCCCCGAGGCGGTCAACCGGATCCGGGACAAACTGCGGCGCCAGCTGGCCGACCTGGAGAGGTGGGAGAAGCTCAGCCTGGACACCCGTTACCCGGAAGATTGACGTGCGCTGACCGCCGCCGCTCCCGTACGGTGTACGTATGACGTCCACCACACGCGAGCCGGTCCACCTCGGCGAGGAGTTCTTCGCCGACCCGCACGCGATGTACGCGGTGCTGCGGGAGCAACGCCCCGCGGTGCGCGCGACCACCGCGCTGGGCCTGCCGATCTGGCTGGTCACCCGGTACGAGGAGGCGCGCGCCGCGCTCAACGACCCCCGGTTGGCCAAGGACAACGCCCAGCTCAGCACGGTGATCGAGCGCCATCTGCCGGATCCGAGCCAGAGGTTGGCGTTCGGCGAGGCGATCAGTGCGCACATGCTGAGCACGGATCCGCCCGACCACACCCGGCTGCGCAAACTGGTCAACCGGGGGTTCACCGTACGGTCGGTGAGTGCGCTGCGGCCGCGCATCCAGGCCACGGCGGACAGCCTGGTGGACGCCATCGAGGCGCGGGTGCGGGCCGGGCAGCCCACGCTGGACCTGCTCGACGCGTACGCCTTCCCGCTGCCCATGACGGTGATCGCGCAGATCCTCGGGGTGGGCGAGGAAGACCGGGGTAGCTTCCGCAACTGGTCGAACACGCTGCTCTCGCAGAAGCCGATCAAGGAGCGCGCGGCGGCCGGGATGGCCATGGCGGAATACCTGACCGCGCTGGTGGCGAGCAAGCGCGAGCAGCCCGGTGACGACCTGCTCTCGTTGATCGTGACCGCCGCCGAGGACGCCGACCAGCTGTCCGAGCGGGAGGCGGTGTCCATGGCCTTCCTGCTGCTGGTCGCCGGGCACGAGACGACGGTCAACCTGATCGGCAACGGCATGCTGGGCCTGCTCACCAACCCGGACCGGCTGGCCGAGCTGCGCGCCGACCCCGGGCTGGTCTCGGCGGCGGTCGAGGAGTTCCTCCGGTTCGACGGGCCGCTCAACACCGCCACCTTCCGGCACACCAAGGAACCGGTGACCATCGGCGACGTGGAGATCCCGGCCGGCGAGGTGGTGCTGGTCTCGCTGTCCTCGGCCAACCGGGACCCGGCGCGGTTCGACCGCCCGGACGAGCTGGACCTCGCCCGGGACACCTCCGGCCACCTGGCCTTCGGCTACGGCATCCACCACTGCCTCGGGGCGCCGCTGGCCCGGCTGGAGGGGGAGATCGCCTTCCGTACCCTGATAGCGCGATTCCCTCGGATCCGGCTTGCCGTCGATCCGGCCGGGCTGACCTGGCGCAACAGCATGTTGATCAGGGGTTTGGACCGGTTGCCGGTGTCTCTGGCGTAACCTTCGGACCCTCATTTCGGTTGAGCCATTCAGCCGTTCGTGTTGAAACCGAAGTGAGGTCAGACGTGCTTGCCAAGGTGTTGCTCACCGCCGCGCTGGCGTTGTCCCCGGTGGTCGCCGTGCCCGCCGTCGCATCGGCCGTGCCCGCCGGGGTCCTGGCCTCCGGGGCCACCCTCGGCCCCAACCAGTCGGTGCGCTCCGGGAACGGCCGCTACACGCTGATCCAGCAGACGGACGGCAACCTGGTCTTCTACGACTCGGCGCGGCGCGCGCTGTGGAGCTCGCAGACCACCGGCAAGGGCGCCCGGACGGTCATGCAGGGCGATGGCAACCTGGTCGTGGTCAACGCGGCCAACCAGCCGGTGTGGCACGCGGGCACCGCGCCGAACCAGGGTGCCTGGCTGGGCGTCCAGGACGACGGCAACCTGGTGATCTACTCCAGCGGCAAGGTGCCGCTGTGGTCCCGGCACATGATCATCGGCCGGATGGACCCGAACCGCACGCTGGCCGCCGACCAGTTCGTGCGGTCGGCCAACCAGCGCTACCGGTTCATCATGCAGCGGGACGGCAACCTCGTGCTCTACAAGGGCGCGCAGGCACTCTGGAACGCGCAGACCACCGGCAAGGGCGGGGTCAAGGCGGTCATGCAGGGCGACGGCAACCTGGTCGTGGTCAACGCGGCCAACCAGCCGGTCTGGAACGCCGGCACCGCGCCCAACCCGGGCGCCTGGCTGGGCGTGCAGGACGACGGCAACGTGGTCATCTACTCCACCGACAAGCGCGCCCTCTGGTCCACCAAGACCGGCGGTCGTTAGCTCAGGCGCACACCCAGTCCAGCACCACCGCGGCGGTCCAGGACTGGTCGGCGCTGCCCAGCGGTTCGCCGGTGAACGGGTGGTAGTACTCGCCGAAGGCGCCGCCGTCGGTGAGGCGAATCCCGGCTTCCCGCAGGGCGGCGGCGCGGTGCGCCCATCCGTGCCGGCGGAACGACCAGCCGAACAACCAGGCCAGCACCGGCCACTGCGGGCCGCGCCAGTACCGGCGCGGGTCGAAACCCGTGGCCGACGGGCTGGTGGACGGCGGGATGGGGACCACCAGGTCCGGGTTGCCGGCCCAGCGCGGCGAGTCCCAGAGCTCGAACAGTTCGGCGCCCGAGTCGCAGAGCAGCGGGGCGAATCCGGCGATCGTCTCGGTGTCCAGCCAGCGGCCGGCGCGCAGGTCGTAGTCCCGGGCCAGGCCGGTCGAAGGCGAGCGGGCGGCGGCCACCGCCGCGCGCGCCCCCGAGGCCCAGCCCCGCACTTCGGCCGTTTCGTGGCCCAGTGACTCGCCCAGCTCGGCGAGCACGTCGTTGGCCAGCGCGAACAGTCCGGTGATGAACACGTCGCCGACCAGGAACTCCGACGTCGCCACCACCCGGGCGGCGTCGTAGCCGACCCGGCGCATGCCCTCGATCAGCCACAGGTACCGGTCGTACTCGGCGTCGGTGGGCCGCTCGCCGGGGTCGGCCCGGTGCAGGTCCTCCCGGGTGTACGGGGGTAGATCGGGGCCGGGGCGCACCGCCGCGTACGGGGCGTCCCAGCGCGGCGAGTTGTCCATGCCGGACTCCCACCCGTGCACGATCGTCACCAGGCCGGTCCCGGCGTCCACCCGATAGCGCGCCAGCCAGCGGTGCCAGGCGAGCAGCGGCTCCCACACGCGGGAAACGAACCGTTCCGCCGCCTCGGCGTCCTCCGGCGCACCGGCGCGGGCGATGTCCAGCACCCGGCGCACCGCGATGGCGTGGATGGGCGGCTGGCAGATGCCGGACGTGCGCACGCCGGGCGCCGGGTCCGGGACGCCCCACCGGTCCGGGCCGGGGAAGTAGCCGTCCCGCCCGGTGAACACGATGTGCGGCACCATGCCGTCCGCCCACTGCGCGGCGAACAGCGTGTCCAGCTCGGCGATCGCCCGCCGCACGTGCAGGTGGGCCAGGCCGATGGAGATGAACGCGGCGTCCCAGCTCCACATGTGCGGGTACAACCGGGGCGCGGCGGTGATCACCGATCCGGTGTCGTTGTCCCGCAGTACGCGGGCCGCGCGGGCCGCCAGGGTGGGCTCGGGGTAGTGCACGGACGTCAAGCGGTCTCCAACAGCAACTGGGTCTCCGGGTCGTACCAGCGGCACTGGTCCTCGGGCAGGGCGACGCGCAGCTCGGCGCCGGGGTCCGCGCGGAACCCGGCCGGCGCGGAGATCTTCACCCGCTGGCCGGCCAGGGTGGCGGTGAGCAGGGTGGACGAGCCCAGGGGTTCCAGCACCTCCAGCTCCGCGGTCAGCCCGGCGCCCAGGGCGATCCCCTCGGGGCGGATGCCCAGGCGCACGGGTTTGCCGGCGAAGGAGCGCAGCGCGGCCGGCACCGGCAGCGACGCGCCGCCCAGGTCCAGCCGCCCGCCGTCCCCGGTGACCGTGCCGGTGAGGAAGTTCATCGGCGGGCTGCCCAGGAACCCGCCGACGAACTCGTCGGCGGGGTGCGCGTACACCTCGGTCGGCGGCCCGCACTGGGCGACCTGTCCGGTGCGCATCACCGCCACCCGGTCGCCCAGCGACAGCGCCTCCAGCTGGTCGTGCGTGACGTAGATGCAGGTGGTGCCCAGCTCGCCGACCAGCTTCTTCAACTCGGCCCGGAAGGACAGCCGCAGCAGCGCGTCCAGGTTGGACAGCGGCTCGTCCATCAGCAGCACGTCGGCGTCCATCACGATCGCCCTGGCCACCGCGACGCGCTGGCGCTGCCCGCCGGACAGCTTCGCCGGGTAGCGGTCCAGGTACGGGCGCAGTGCCAGCAGGTCGGCGGCCCACTCCACCTTCCGGCGGACCTCCTCGGCCGGCCGCCCGGCCACCATCAGCCCGAAGCCGATGTTGTCGGCCACCCGCTTGTTCGGGAACACCGCGTAGGACTGGAACACCATGGACAGGTTGCGCCCGCGCGGGTCGGCGTAGGTCACGTCCCGCCCGCCGATCAGCACCTGCCCGGAGTCCGGTGTCTCCAGCCCGGCGATCATGCGCAGCAGCGTGGTCTTCCCACAGCCGGACGGCCCGAGCAGCACCATGAACTCGCCGTCCGCCACGTGCAGGGACACCGCGTCGCTGGCCCGCTGGGTGCCGCCCGGGTAGGTCTTGACCAGCTCGTGGAGCTCTACATCAGCCATCGTGATCCCTCATCGGAGCGTCGTTCCCCACATGTTCACCAGGTAGCGGCGCATCACCAGGATGAACAGCAGCGCGGGCAGGATCAGCGCGAACCCGCCGGCGAACCGGTACGCCTGGGGCGCCTCGGCCAGCGAGCCGAGCACCTGCGCCGGCAGCGTGCGGTGCCCGATGGTGAGCACGGCGGCGCCCAGTACCTCGTTCCAGGACAGCACGAAGGTGAAGATCGACGACGCGGCCAGCCCGGGCAGCGCGAGCGGGACGACCACCCGGCGCGCCGCCTCGAACCGGGTGCAGCCGAACACCCGGGCCGCCTCCTCGTAGTCCGGCGGCACCGCGACGAAGATGCTGGCCGTGATCAGCACCGTGGTCGGCAGGGCCAGCGTGGTGTGCAGCAGGGTCACCGCGAACACCGTGTCGTAGCCGCCCAGGCGCAGGAACATGGTGGCCAGCGGCACGGACAGCACCACGATCGGCAGCGCCCGGGCCAGCAGCAGGAAAACCTGGTACGCGTCGCGGCCCCGGAACGCGTGCCGGGCCAGCGCGTACCCGGCCGGCGCACCGACCACCAGGGACAGCGCCACCGTGTACAGCCCGACCAGCACCGAGTTGCCCAGCGCCGGCACCGTTCCGACGGCGCCGACGAAGCTGCCCAGCGTGTCGGGTGAGACGGCCAGCCCGATCAGCACGATGGGCAGGCCCATGAACACGGACACCGCGACGCACGCGGCCTGCACGGCGGCGGCCCGGCACCGGCGGGCGCGCAGCGGACGGAGATCGATCGGTGGCCGGGTCATGCCGCGCTCCGGCGCATCACGCGCAGGTATCCGACCGCCGTGCCCAGGGACAGGGCGAGCACGACCAGCGCGGCCGCGCTGGCCACCGCCGGGTTCTGCAGCTGGACGTACCACTGGTAGGTCTCGCCGACCAGCAGCGGGAAGTCCCGCCCGGTGAGCGCCTGCGCCACCGCGAACGCCTGCAGCGCCAGGATGGTGCGCAGGATCAGCGCCACCTGCAGGCTGGGCAGCAGCGCCGGCAGCGTGACGTGCCACAGCCGCTGCCAGCGGTTGGCCCCGAACACCTGGGCCGCCTCGTCGAAGTCCTGGGGGATCATCTGCACCCCGGCGACCACGATCACGAACACCAGCGAGGTCGCCCGCCAGATCTCCGCCAGCGCGACGGCGAGCAGCATGCCGGCGGTGTTCTGGTAGTTCAGCCAGGCCACGCCGTGTTCGGAAAGGCCCAGCCCGACCAGAGCTGAGTTGACGTAGCCCCGGTTGTCGAAGATGGCCAGCCAGACCAGCCCGGCGGCCAGCTCGGAAACCGCCAGCGGGATCGTCCAGACGTAGAAATGCACCGCACGGAACCGGGGCCGCGCCTGCACGAGCAGCGCCATGCCCACCGCCAGCACCACCTGGATCGGCACCACGCACAGGATGAGCAGCACGGTGTTGCGCGCGGCGCGGGGGAAGTACGGGTCGGTGAACAGGCGTGACCAGTGCGCCAGGGTGAACCCGTCCGGACCGGTGAACGCGGTGAGCACGCCCTGGACCAGCGGCCAGCCGAACAGGGCGGCCAGGAAAACCAGGGACGGCGCCAGCAACAGCCAGGGGGAGTTGCGCATGCGGCTCACCCGACCCGGCACAGGTCGGCGGCCGGGTCCGGGGACCAGCAGGGCACCTTCAGGTCGTCGAACAGCCCCTGCAGCACCCGGGCCTGCGCGTCCAGCGTGCGCCGGATGTCGGCGCCCTCCAGGATGATCGAGCGGAAGCTGTCCTTGAACGCCTTGCTGACCTCGCCCTCCCGGCTGCCCAGACCGACCGGGAGCAGGGAAAGGAGCGCGCCGGGCGCGGCCCGCTGCCGGGCCACCGCGGCGGCCTCCATGGCCAGTGCCGGGGGGAGATCACCCGGCAGCTCGGCTTTCACCACGGGGAAGAACCCGGTCGCGCGCATGGTGGCCAGCTGGGCGGCCGGCGTGGTCAGCGCCTCGATCACCTGGCCGGCCAGCCGGGGGTCGGTGCCGCCCCGGGGCAGCGCCAGCCCGGTCAGCACCGCCAGGTAGCCGAGGCCGCGCGGCCCGCGCGGGGCGGGCAGCATCCGCCAGCTCCGGGGTTCCCGGGACGGCGCGTCCACCAGCCGGGCCACGTGGTCCCAGCCGATCCACGCCTCGCCGGAGGCCAGCGGTTCCTGCATGAACTCGTAGCCGGTGCTGGCCTGGTTGCAGTTCGGCCAGAGCTCGCGCAGGTACTGCCAGGCCGCGACCGCCTCGGGGCCTCGGAACGTGGTGATCTGCCCGCCGGTGAACGAGGGCAGCAGGTAGCCCTGCAGGAACCGGTGCACCAACCCCTTCGCCCCGCAGGGCAGGCCGAGCACCGGGCGGCCCCCGTTGGCCCGGCGCGCGGCGATCGCCCAGTCCAACAGGCCGTCGTAGCTGAGGTTCTCCGGGTCCACGCCGGGGGGCAGCGCGGCCAGCGCCCGCTCGTGGGCGGCCATGATGAAGCTGGCCTGCACCCACGGCACGTACCAGGTCTGCCGGGTGCCGGACCGGGCCAGCGCGAGGAACTCCGGTGGGAAGCCGCGGTCGCCGAGCCCGGCCAGCAGCCCGTCCACCGGCTCCAGGAAGTCCGGGGCGAGCGGCGCGAGGTCGGAGTGTGAACCGCCGAGCAGGCCCATCTGGGTGCGCCCGGTGGCCGCCTGGCTGCGTACCTGGCTGGCGAACGGACCCTCCTCGATGGTCACGTAGCTGACCGGCGCACTGACCGCCTTGGCCAAAGCCGCGCGGAATTTCTCCGCCTCGGCGACCGGCCGGAACTGGGTGGAGAGCAGCACCATGCCGGCCCCGCCGGTGGTAGAAAATCCGACGCAGCCGCTGGTCAGTGCCCCGGCGCCGGCCGCAAGCGCAGCCACGCCGAGCCCGCGCAGCGCTTGCCGGCGAGACAGCGTCATCGGGTCCCCTCTAGACTTCTGTCAGCTCGCTGAACATAAGTCCGGGAGGAGGTGGTTGTCAATGAGTACCGCCGGTGAGGTGCTGGCCGCGCTGCGCGCCGACGGGCCGCTCACCCGCGAGGAGCTGCGGGTCCGGGTCGGGCTGTCCCGGGTGACCCTGGTGGAGCGGCTGGACGCGCTGCACCGGTTGGGCCTGGTCCGCGCGGCCGGGTACCGCGAGTCCAGCGGCGGCCGCCGGGCCGAGCTGCTCGCGGTGAACGACATCGGCCGCACCGCACTGGTCGCCGACGTCGGCCAGCGGCACACCACGCTGGCCGTGGTCGACCTGGCCGGGACCGTGCTGGCCCAGGCGCACACCGACCTGCCGGACGGCCACCATCCCGACCGCACCCTGCCGGCCCTGCTCGCCGCCGGCCGCCGGCTGCTGGCCGAGACCGGCCGGGAGTCCACGCTGTCCGCGGTCGGCCTGAGCGTCCCGGGCCAGATCGACCACCGGGCCGGCGTGACGCACGCCCCGCCGACCATGCCGGACTGGGGCGGAGTCCCCCTGCGAACGCCGTTCGCGTCGCTGGAGGTGCCGGTACTGCTGGAGAACGACGCCAACGCCCTGGCCTTCGGCGCGTACCGGGGCCTCGGCAACCCGGCCGGTGCGCTGGTCGGGGTGAAGGTGGGAACGGGCATCGGCGCCGGAGTGGTGATCTCCGGCGCGGTGCACCGGGGCGAGACCGGCTGCGCCGGGGAGATCGGGCACATCCGGGTGGAGGGCCGCGACGAGCGCTGCGACTGCGGCCGCCGGGGCTGCGTGGCCGCCCTGGCCAGCGGGCGGGCCGTGGTCCGCGAGCTGCGCGCGCACGGGGTCCGCTCGGCCGCCGAGGCGCTGGGCCGGGTGCGGGCGGGCGACCCGGACGCGGTGCGGGTGACGTCGGCGGCCGGGCGGTTGGTCGGGTCCGTGCTGGCCACCGTGGTGACCATCGTGAACCCCCGTCACATCCGGGTGGGCGGCGCCTTCGGCGTGCTGCCACCCTTCCTGTCCGGGCTGCGCGAGACCGTGCTGGCCGGAGCGCACACCCACGCACTGGACGGCCTGTCGGTCGAAGCCTGCCCCCCGGCGGAGAACACCACCCTGCTCGGCATCGCCGCCCTGGCCGCCGACGAGCACTTCGCCCCGTCCACCGTGGACCGCCTAGTGCGGTGACCACGCGCGTTGCCGAGGACCCGGTGAACGCTCGTGCTCACCGCACTGGCGGCCGCCCTACCGCGCCCCCCGTCTGGCACCCCCCGGGAGTTCCCTCTTTAGCTCCCCCAGCACCCAGGCCCGCGCTCCCACTCACTTTGCTCTGCGTCAAGAAATGCGACATCCAGCGGCCGTTGCCTTCCGAACGCGGGGCGTGGTCGCGCGTGCGGGTTCCCGGGTTCGCTTTCATCGAGTGGCAGCGCAGTCCCCCAATCCATGACCAGAAGGTGACTGTGCCGCCACTCGGCGAGCATCCCCGGGTTGAGCGTCACCCTGCGTGACGGTCACGTGACGAGTGAGGCGGAGGTGACAGTAAGGCCGCATAGCTGGGCTGCTCCGTTCGCCGAGTGCAAGCTGAGTCCGATCTGATCACGCTGTCCACCGGACTGAGCTTGCCTTCGATGACGCGCCGCGACTACACGCGGTAAACAAACCCGAACGGGCGCGGCCCGCGGCCGCGAATCCGCTGCATCCGCGAACCGCTCCGGCCGCGAACCGCCGGCAATCGCGGAACCGCCGGCAATCGCGGAACCGCCGGCAGTCGCGGAACCGCCGGCAGTCGCGGAACCGCCGGCAGCCTCGGCACCGCCGCGACGGCAGAACCGCCCCGCGCGGCAGAACCGCGCCGCGCGGCCCCAGATCGCGGAGTACGGGGGACGCGCCTTCCCCAGCCGTCGTCCGGCCCACCCGAAAGATCCACTAAGAAACGATTCAGTACACCGAATGTTGCGTTTTCCAACGCAGAGCAAAGGTGGGTGTGCGCGTCCGGGAGCACTCGGGAGAGAGCGACGATTGCGGGAGGGCCGCGGGAAACAGTTTGAATACGTACCATCACGAACATGATGCCTGCACCGTTGGCCGGCCTGACCGTGCTGGAGATCGGGCAGTACATGGCCGCCCCGTTCGCCGCCATGCAGCTGGCCGACCTGGGCGCGAGGGTGATCAAGATCGAGCATCCCGGGGTGCCGGAGGCCATGCGGATGGCCGGGCCGTTCCTGGAGGGTGAGGACGGCGAGCGGCACAGCTCCCCGTTCGTCCGGCTGAACCGGAACAAGGAGTCGATCCGGCTGGACCTCAAGTCCGAGGCCGGCCGGCGCGCCCTGCTGCGCCTGGCCGAGACGGCGGACGTGCTGGTGGAGAACCTGCGCCCGGGCGCGTTGCGCGCGATCGGCCTCGGCCCGGACGAGGTGCGCGCGGTGAACCCCGGCCTGGTGTATGCCTCGGTGTCCGGGTTCGGCCAGGACGGCCCGCTGGCCGGGTTGCCCGGGCTGGACATCATGGCCCAGGCCCGGGGCGGCCTGATGAGCATCACCGGCCAGCCGGACGGGGACCCGGTGAAGGTGGGCGTGCCGATCTGCGACCTGGTCAGCGGCCTGTACACGGCCATGGCGGTGCTCGCCGCGCTGCGACACCGGGACGCCGACCCCCAGCGAGGCGGCCAGTTCGTGGACGTGTCGCTGCTCGAGGCCGGGGTGTCCCTGGCGGTGTGGGAGGCCGGCCGGTACTTCGCCACCGGCGAGCTGCCCCGCCCGCTCGGCTCGGCGCACCAGGCGCAGGCGCCGTACCAGGCCCTGCGCTGCTCGGACGGCTGGGCCACCATCGGCGCGGTGACCGACAAGAGCTGGGCCGCCACCTGCGGGGTGCTCGGACTGCCGGAGACCATCCGGGACGATCCGCGCTACGCCGGCGCCAGCGGCCGCCACCAGCACCGCGAGGAGCTGATTCCGGTGCTCGAGGCGGTCACGGAGAAGTGGACCCAGGACGAGCTGGTGGCCGCGCTGCGCGCCGAGTCGGTGCCGTGCGCGCCGATCAACGACTACGCGCAGGTGTTCACCGACGATCACCTGTCCCAGCGGGAGTTCTTCTGGGACGCCCCGCACCCGGTGCTCGGTGAGGTCCGCCAGCTCGGCTCGCCGATGCGGCTGTCCGGGACGCCGACCCGGCGCGACGGGGCCGGGCCGCTGCCCGGCGCGCACACCCGTGAGGTGCTGCGCGCGGCCGGTTACCCGGACACCGAGATCGACGCGATGATCCGAGCAGGGGAGGCGGGATGAGTTTTCTGCAGGTCGAACAGTCCGGGCAGGTGTTGACCGTGACGGTCAACCGGCCGGCCGCGCGGAACGCGATGAGCTTCGGCATGTACGAGGGCCTGTACAACGCCTGCGAGCGGGCCGACGCGGACCCGGACATCCGGGTGATGGTGCTGCGCGGCGCCGGGGGGAAGGCGTTCATCTCCGGCACCGACATCGCCCAGTTCGCCGGGCTCGACGGCGCCGACGGGGTGGCCTACGAACAGCGCATCGGCCGGGTGATCCGCCGGCTGGAGGACGTCACGGTGCCCACCGTGGCCGCGGTGGAGGGCTACTGCTTCGGCGGCGGCCTGGCCATCGCCGCCGTGTGCGACCTGCGCATCGCCACCGAGTCGGCCAAGTTCGGCATCCCCACCGCGCGCACCCTGGGCAACTGCCTTTCCATGGACACCTACGCGCTGCTGGTCGGCCACCTCGGCCCGGCGCGCACCCTGGACCTGCTGCTGCGCGCCCGGGTCTACACCGGCGCGGAGGCGCACGCGGCGGGCTTCGTCGCCGAGCTGGTCGGGGCCGACCGGGCGCTCGACGACGTGCTCGCCGAGACGGTGGACACGCTGCTGGGGCACGCCCCGCTGACCATGTGGGCCACCAAGGTCGCCGTCGCCCGGCTCCGCCGGGCGAACCTGCCGGACGGTGACGACCTGGTCACCAGGGTCTACGGCAGCGCCGACTTCGCCGCCGGCGTGCGCGCCTTCGGCACCGGCCAGCGCGCCGACTGGACCGGCAAGTAACCCGTTAGCGGGCCGCCGCCCGTCGGTGGTGCTTGACCGGCTTGGCCGGCGCCGCCTCGGCCCGGGCGGTGGGTGGCGGTTCGGTCGGCGGGGTGAGGCCCTGACGGCCGGCCAGCCAGGGCAGCGTGCCGCGCAGCGCCTCGGCGGCCATCACCCAGGAGTGTCCGCCCGGCACGGCGCGGGTGTGCAGCACCATGGCGCTGCCGCGCGCCGTGTCGGCGATCTGCCGCGCCGTCGCCAGGTCGCCCCGGTCGGCGGTGCCGGCGGCCAGGACGCCGGCGGATCCGGGAAACGCGGCGGTGCGCAGCAGGTCCAGCGGGTTCACCGCGTGGAACCGCGCCGCGTCCCCGCCGAACGCCGCGCGCACCGTTTCGGCCCGGCTGCCCAGCGACGGCTCCGCCTGTCCGGAGATGTCCAGGAACGTGGGGAACAGCGCGGGCGCGCGCACCGCCAGCTGCAGCGCGCAGGTGCCGCCGTAGGAGAAGCCGCCCACCGCCCAGCGCCGCGTGTCCGGGTCGACCTGCAGGTTGCCCCGGACCCAGTCCGGCACGTCCTTGGTCAGGTAGGTCTCGGCGTTGCCGAGGGGGCTGTCCAGGCACAGCGGGTTGGCGAACGCGGAGCCGGTGCCGTCCGGGACCACCACGATCGGCGCCAGTCCGCCGTTGGCCGCCGCGAAGGCGTCCATCGTGCGGGGCACCGCGCCGGCCAGGAACCAGTCCCTGGGGCTGCCCGGCTGGCCGGAGATCAGTACCAGCACGGGCAGCAGCGGGCGCGGTTCGGCCCGGTACGCGGGCGGCAGGTAGACCAGCGCCGGCCGGGCGCGGAACCCGGACCGGGTACCCGGGATGTCCACCTGGGTCACCTCACCGGCGGCGGGCGGGCCGGCCGGCGGGTGCCAGGACCGGTCCAGCGGCTCGGACTGGTCGCGCGCGGCGGCCGGCCGGCTGCCGGCCACGTCGGCGAAGGCGGTGTCGTCGTCCACCGCTCCGCCGATGGCCGCGCCGAGCGTGGGCCGGTAGCCGTAGAACGCGTTGATCTGCGCCGCGCTGGTGAGCAGCACCAACAGCAGCGCCGGCACGGCCGCCACCCGCCGCCACCGGCCTCCGGCCAGCGCGTTCGCCCCGGCCAGCGCGACGCCCAGCAATCCCAGACACGCCCACGCCAGCACCGGCAGCGGCAGCGCGTCCGGGAACGGGTTCCACAGCCAGAGGCCGAGGTACGCCGCCGCCGTCAACGCGGCCGCGCCGCCCAGGGTCACCGGCACCGCCCGCCGCCACCAGCGGCCCGACCGGCGGGCCAGCAGGTAACCCAGCGCGAGCGCCGCGGCCACCGTGAGCAGCGCCGGCACCACGCCGGTGATGATGTTCAGCTGGCTCATGGGCGCTGGCTCCGGAACGTGGGTGCCAGTGCCGTCCACAGGCCGGCATGCGCGTCGGCCAGCCGCGCGTAGTGTTCGCGGGCCGGGCCGGGCGCGCACACCGTGACCTGCCCGGCGCCGGTCGGCCGGGCGTCGGCGAGCCCGGCGTCCGAGAGCCCGGCGTCCGAGAGCCCGGCGGCCGAGAGCCCGGCGCCCGAGTGCGCGGCGCCGGCCAACGGCGGCGGGACCGGTTCGCCGAGCGCCGAGGCCGCGGCCCGGTGCGCGCCGCGCAAGCCGGCCTCGGCGGCGTGCGCGTCCGGAACCGGGCACACCGGGCAGTCCAGCACGTCCGCGATGATCTGCTGGAAGACCGGGGAACGAGCCGCGCCGCCGGACAGCGGTATCGGCCCGTTCCGGGCCGGCAACCGGGGTGCGAGCAGCGCCAGGACGTGCCGCAGCGAGTACGCGACGCCTTCCATGGCGGCCCGGTAGAGCTGGGCGGCGGTGGTGGTGGCGCGCAGCCCGACCACCGCGCCGGTGGCGTCCGGGTCACGCACGGGGGAGCGCTCGCCGACCAGGCTGGGCAGCATGAGCAGACCGGTCGGGCCGGCGTCGGCGGCGGCCCGGTCGGCGGCCGCGTGGTCGGCCCCCGGCAGGTAGGTGCGCCGGGCCCAGTCCACCGTCGCGCCGGCGGAGAGCAGCGCACCGATCAACAGGGTCGAGCGGCCGTCCGCGCCGATCAGCTGGTGCAGCGCCGGGTCGGGCTCGCCCGGCCGCGAGGTGAGCGCGGCCACCCAGCCACTGGTGCCCAGCGAGATGTTGGTCGCCCCCGGTTCGGCGCCGACCAGCCCGTCGGTCACCGCGCCGGCGTCACCGGCCGCGTGGATCAGCGGCAACCCGGCCGGCAGCCCCAGTTCGCCGGCCGGCCCGGGCGCCAGCACGCCCACCGGTGAACCCGGGGCGACCAGTTCGGGCAGCGTGTCGGGGTCCAGGGAAAGCTCGTGCAGCATCGGGGACCACCAGTCCCGGGCGCGGATGTCCAGCAGTCCGGTGGTGGACGCGGTGGTCAGGTCCACCGCGGCCCGCCCGCCGGCCCGGTGCAGCAGGTAACCCGGCGCGCCCAGCAACAGCCGCCGGGCGCGGCGCGGGGTTTCCGGTTCGTGGCGGCGCAGCCAGAGCAGCTGGGCGGCGGTGCTCGCGGCGTCGCCGACGTTGCCGGCGGCCCGGTGCCAGTCCGCGCCGAACCGGGCGTCCAGCGCGCCCAGCTCGGCGACCGCGCGCTGGTCGGCGTAGAGCAACGCCGGCCGCACTGGTTCGCCGTCCGCGTCCAGCGGCACGCAGTCCTGCATCTGCCCGGTCACACAGAGCGCGTCCACCGAGCCACCGGCGGAAACGGCGGAAACGGCCTGCCGCACGGCGCCGACGAAACCGCGCCACCAGTCGTCCGGATGCTGCTCCACCCGCCCCGGCCCGGGATGCGCGGTGGTCAGCCCGGCGCTGCCGCCGCCGAGCACCCGCCCGTCGCCCGCGACGACCGCCGCCTTGACCGCCGTCGTCCCGGCGTCGACAACCAGCGCCGTAGGCGCTGGACTGAGCACGCGCCCAGTTAGGCGCGTGCGGGATATCGGCACCCCCACGCCCGAAGTATGCCCGCCCTCGCCGGAACGGGTTCTCAGGAAATCAGCGCTCCCAGTGGGCCTCGGAGCGGCGGTGCAGCAGATCGCGGTACTGGCGGGTGGTGTTCTCGTGCAGCTCGCCGGTGCCCCAGTCCACGATCACGCCGTACTGCCGGACCAGGTCCAGCATGTCCAGTTCCCCGGACCGGTACCGCGCGGCGACCTCGTGCGGATCGGTGCGCAGCCAGTCGGCGCGCTTGCCGGCGATGCACCGGCGGGTGCGCTCGGTGCCGATCACGTCCAGCTCGTACTGGTCCAGCTCGGGGTCGACCGGGTGGATCAGCACGCCGTAGTCGATCCGCGCGCGGTCGAGGGTGACGTACCCGTCGATCACGTCCTCCAGCACCGCCGCCGGGTCCCGGGTGAGCGGGTCGCCGAGCCCGCCGCCCCCGGCCGAGGGCCGGACGAACGCGTCGCCGGGCACCACCGGCACTCCTGAGAACGTGGCGCCGAGGAACTTCTCGTCCTCCGTGCCCCGGTTCATCCAGACCCCGTGCGGCACCGACGGCAGCCCGCCCAGGATGCCCCAGGTCACCGAGCGCGCCCGGTCGCAGCAGTAGGACATCACGGTGGCATGGCAGTCGGTGAGGGTGCCGCCCTTCTCCAGCCCGCAGCCGCCGCGCTGGCGACCAGGCCCGCCGGAGTCGGGCACGATGCGGTGCTCGCTGGTCAGCACCGGGGACAGCCGTTCCTGGCCCTCCACCGGCTGCACCGCCAACCCGGCGCCGAACAGCGGCGAGGTGGCCTCCGAGCCGTCCCGGTTGTGCCGGGCGCCCCAGCCGCCGGCCATCCAGTCGTACCACATGAAGTACGGCCGCTCGGGCGTGCGCGCGTCCTTCCCGCCGACCAGCAGGTACTCCAGGTTGAACGCGCAGGCCATGGCCCGCTCCGGCATCACCTCGGACCAGATCTCGAAGATGCCGTTCATCAGCTTCTCGTAGGGGCCGGAGCAGAACCCGGTGACCGCGTAGGGCCAGCCGGCGTTCACCACGGTGCCCTCTTCGCCGATCTCGGCGGTGACCACCCGGTAGAAGCCCGAGTTCAGCGGCACGTCCGGGAAGAAGGTCTTGGTGCCGGCGTACAGGGCGGAGTGCGTGGTGCCGTAGCCGGAGTTGAGGAAGGTGGCCACGGCCGGCGCGCTGCCGCGCAGGTCGTAGTGGATGCCGTCCCCGTCGATGGTCATCTTGATCTTGATCGGGATCAGGCCCTCCGGCCGCGCCGGGTCGGAGTCCAGGTAGTCCACGGTCTCCCAGACGCCCCGCGGCAGCTCGGTCAGCCGGTGGCGGACCAGCCGCTCCACGTAGCCCTGCGCCGCCTCCATGGCGGTGACCACGGTTTCCACCCCGTACCGGTCGACCAGGCGCAGGATCTCCCGCTCGCACACGGCGGTGGCCTCGGACTGGGCGTTCAGGTCGCCCATGCTGATGTACGGCGACCGGGTGTTGGAGACCAGCAGCTGCGCCACGTCGTGCAGCAGCTTCCCCCGGGAGAACACCCGGATCGGGGTGATCCGCAGGCCCTCCCCGAAGTGCTCCTTGGCGTTCACGTCGAACGACCCGGGCACGGTGCCGCCGATGTCCGCCCAGTGCCCCTTGTTCTGCGCGTACCCGATGATCCGCTCACCGACGAAGATCGGCCGGATGAAGCTCACGTCGTTGAAGTGGGTGCCGCCCCGGTACGGGTCGTTGATGGCGAACACGTCGCCGGGATGGATGTCGGAACCGAACTCCTCCAGCACCGCCTTGCACTGGAAGTGCAGCGTGCCCACGTGCACCGCGATGTCCGCGCTGCCCTGCATCACGGTGTTGCCCGCCGCGTCGCACAGCGCGGAGGAGAAGTCGCGGGCGTAGATGACGAACGAGTAGCAGGTCCGCATGATCTGCTCGCTCATCAGGTCCACCGCGGTCACGAAGGCGTTCTTCAGCACCTCGAAGGTGACCGCGTCCAGCTCTTCGGTCTCGGTCAGGGTCATCACGCGCCTCCGGAAAGGTGGATGCGGATGTTCAGCCACTCGTCCACCTCGGCGCGCGTGCCCGGCGGGACCAGGGTGGTGGAGTCGAGCTGTTCGATGATCGCCGGGCCGGAGAGGTGGGTTCCGGCCGGCAGCGACTCACGGGCGAACACCGGCGTTTCCACCCGGCCGAGGTCGTCGAAGTACACCGAACGCGAGCCGGCCCGTATCGGGCGTCCGTTGGAGACCAGGTCGCGCGCGGCAAACGCGGGCTTCGGCGTGCTGCCGATGGCGGTCAGGCCCAGCTGGTAGATCTCCACCGGGGTGTCGTCCCGGCGGAACGCGTACTCGCGCTCGTGCTGTTCGTGAAACAGCTGCACCGCCGCCGACAAGGCGTCCGGCCCGGAGCCGCAGCGCACGGTCAGCGACCGCCACTGCCCCAAGTAGCGCATGGAGACCAGGCGCTGCAGCTGGGCGTCGTCGGCGGCGATGCCCTCGTGCCGGAGCCGGGCGCCGGCCTCCGCCTCCAGCCCGGCGAACGCGGCCTCCAGCTCGTCGGTGTCCGCGCTGATGCTCGTTCCGCTGACGCTTCTCTCGGCCTCGCCGACCACCGCGCCGAACATCGCGGAGAGGTCGTGCCGGATGTCCACCAGCAGGCAGCCCAGCGCGGAGGTGACCCCGGGGTTGGGCGGCACGATCACCGTGGGGATGTTCAGCTCGCGGGCCACCTCGGCGCCGTGCAGCCCGCCCGCGCCGCCGAACGCGACCAGCGCGAACTCGCGCGGGTCGTAGCCCCGCCGGATGGAGATCAGCCGCACCGCGTCGGCCATGTTCGCGTTCGCCACCTGCAGGATCGCGCTGGCCGCCTGCTCCAGGCCGAGGCCCAGCGGACCGGCGATGTGCTCGTTGATGGCCCGTTCGGCCAGCTCCGGTTCCAGCCGCAGCGCGCCGCCGGCCAGCGAGGTGCCGAGCCGGTTGAGCAGCAGGTTGGCGTCCGAGTTGGTGGCCTGGGTGCCGCCGCTGCCGTAACAGGCCGGGCCGGGTTCGGCGCCGGCCGAGCCGGGGCCGTTGCGCAGCGAGCCGGCCTCGTCGAGGTGGGCGATGGACCCGCCGCCGGCGCCGATGGTGAGCACCTCGATGGACGGGAAGATGATCGGGTAGCCGAACTCGACCGACCACTCCTTGGTCACCCGCAGCTCGCCGTCGTGGATCAGCGAGATGTCCGTGCTGGTGCCGCCCATGTCCAGGCCGATGGCGTTGGCGAACCCGCACTGGCCGGCCACGTGCCGGGCGGCGATGGCGCCGGCCGCGATGCCGGAGGCGGCCAGCCGCACCGGGAACCGCTCGGCCATCCTGGGCGTCATGGACCCGCCGCCGGAGTGCAGCAGCAACAGGTCCCCGGCGTAGCCGCCGTCCTTCAGCTCCTTGGCCAGGCGGCCGACGTACCCGCTGACCAGCGGCGCGAGCACCGCGTTGGCCACGGTGGTGGCGAACCGGTCGTGTTCGAAGATCTCCGGCAGGATCTCCGCACTGGTGGACACGGTGGCCTCGGGCAGCTCCTCCTCGAGGATCTCCCGCATGCGGATCTCGTGGCCTGCGTTGGCGTAGGAGTTCACGAAACACACCGCGACGGTCTGCGCGCCCCGCTTGCGCAGCAGCGCGGCCACCCGGCGGGCCTCGTCCTCCTCCAGCGGGGTGACCACCTGGCCGGCGTAGTCCACCCGCTCGGTGACCTCGAACCGGTCCCGGCGGCGGATGTACGGCGGCGCCACATCCTTGTAGGCGTCCCACAGGTCGTCCTTGGTGCCGTCCCGGATCTCGATCACGTCCCGGAACCCGGCGGTGGTGACCATGGCGGCCGGCCGGAAGTTGCGGGTGATCAGCGCGTTCGTGGCCACCGTGGTGCCGTGCGAGAACAGCGAGATGTCGCGCAGGTCCAGCTCGGCCCGGGCCACCCCGTCCAGCACCGCGCGCATCGGGTCGCTCGGCGTGGACGGCACCTTGGTGACCCGTACGTCCCGGCTGGTCTCGTCGAATATGTAGACGTCGGTGAACGTCCCCCCGACGTCCACGGCAACTCGCTGCCTAGACACGGCAGACACTTTGGTCCATCCGGTGGCTCACGTCACTGTGAGATTTCCAAATATGATCTGATCTAGTTGTTGGTCCGGACAAATTCGTCCGCGGAGTGCAATCATGGATAACTCGACCGCGCTGGCCGACGAGGTGGAGCGGCTGCGGCGGACCGTCTGGCTGCAGAACGACCTGCTCGCCGCGCTGGCGGCGGAGAATCCGGTGAGCGCACTGGTCGGCCGGCTGGCCGCGCTCAGCAAGGGCTCCGCGGTGCTCTACGACACCACCGGTCGGGTGATCGCGGCCACCGGGCAGGGGCCGCTGCGGCTGATCTGGGACGAGCTGTCCGCGCGGGACAGCGGCCCGCAGCGGTTCTCGGTCGGGCGGTGGGCGGTGGTCACCCGGCGGTTCCTGCTGCGCGGCTCGGGCTTCCGGCTGGCCGTGGCCTGCCGGGACGCCACGCTGCTGGACACCATGGGGCCCGGCCTGCTGGCCACCGCCGAGCGGGTGCTCTCCGCCGCGAACGCGGTTCGCGCGCTGACCATGAGCCAGGAGCGCGCCGAGGCGGCCCGGCTGGTTTCCGCGCTGTACGCCGGGGTGTCCGCGTCCAGGGTCCGGCAGACCTGGGACCGGCTGCGCCCGTTCCGGTTCCGGGTGGGCGCGCCGCTGCGGGTGGTCACGGCCAGCCCGGTGGACGCGGCGCGCTGGTCCGGCCGGCGCGGCCCGGCCGACATGCTGCTGGAGGAGGCGCAGCTGGCCGAGGTCGGGCTGATCCTCTCCGAGGGGCACGACCCGGACGTGCTGGAGACGCCGCTGGTCGCGGTGCTGCCGGACGGCCCGGAGGCGGCCGCGCTGCTCGAGCCGCTGCGCCGCACCCACCTGGTCGGGGTGAGCGGGCCGTTCGCCGACCTGACGGTCAGCCAGAGCTACTTCGGCGAGGCGCTCACCGCGTGGCGGGTGGTGATCCGCCGGCGGGACCGGGGCGGGGCGCAGACTCTGGTCCGGCTGGACGAGGTGGACTTCGCCACCTGGCTGCTCACCCGCCGCGACGACGCGGCGCTGGCCGACCGGTACGACCGGCACTTCGGCGAGCTGGTCGGCTCCACCGACCTGGCCGAGACGGTGATCACCTACCTGGCCTGCGACCAGGACGTGAAGCTGGCCGCCGAGCACCTGATCGTGCACCCCAACACCGTCCGCTACCGCCTCCGCCGAGTAGAAGCGCTGATAGGCGCCCCCATAACCGCCGCCGCCACGGTCGCCAACCTCTACCTGGCCTTCCAAGACTCCATCCACGCCCGCCACCCCCACCCCGCCGATTCAGTCACTTCAGCAGGTTGATTCAGTCGGATCTGGCGACGCGGGCGCTACGACCGTTATGAGTTGGTGGATTCGAGGTACTGGATGAGGGCTTCGCGGGCGATCTCCGACGGAGTGCGGCCCTCGGCGTTCGCGCGTTCGTCCAGCAACCGCCGGGTCTGCTCGGGGACCCGGAACGACACCTGTGGCGAGTGCCGCGGTTCCTCGGACAGCGACGGCCGGCCCGGGCGCGCGTGCACGTCGGCAACGGCCCGCTCGACGTAGGCCGCGTCAACCCGTCGCCCGGCGCTGTCCCTGACCTCTTCCTCCTCGAGGTCGGCCTCCTCGTCGAGGACGTGGAAGGGCTGTTCCTTCACGGCTTCTTCCTCCTCAGGGCTGTGGGCATGACATGGATGACCAACAACATTTCGGGCAGCTCCAGGGCGATGATCTCGAGCTCAAGCCCGCGATCGTCTGGGCCAACCCACACGATGCGTGGATCCAGGTCGTCGGTTGCGGGGTGGCGAACGGGCGACACAGTATTGATCACATGAACAGCATGCGCTCGACCGATCTTGTGCTTCCGGGCGATTCGCGCGAACTTGATCGGACGCACCAGGTGATTGTGTCAGACAAAACTGACTGACACAATTCGGCGGTCTACCCGGGAGCGCCGGCTGGCGTCTTCGCGTGGCGGAGGGAGTCGCCGTAGGGGTCGGGGGAGAGGAAGGCGGTTACCACGGTGATGAGCGCCATGGCGGACATGTAGAGGGCGATCAGGTTGTAGCTGCCGGTGGCGTTCAGGAGCGCGGTGGCGATCACCGGGGCCAGGCCTCCGGCGAACACGCTGGCGCCCTGGGCGCCGATGGACGCCCCGCTGTAGCGCACCTCCGGCTCGAACAGCTCGGAGAAGTAGGCCGGTTGCGGCGCGTACACCGCGTTGGCGCCCAGGTTGATGCACAGCACGGTGACCAGGACGATCACCGCCAGGTTCCGGGTGTCCAGCGCCCAGAAGTACGGCCAGCTCATCACGGTCAGGAAGATCGAGCCGAACAGCACCACCGGCCGGCGGCCGAACTTGTCGCAGGCCCAGCCGAACGCCGGCAGGGTGAGCAGGCCGGCGAAGGACGCCAGGATCACCGCGAGCAGCAGGTCGTCGCGCTTCAAGCCGAGTATCGCGGTGCCGTAGGTGAGCACGAACGTGGTGTGGATGTAGAAGTTGCTGTTCTCGGCGAACCGCATGCCGGCGGCGCGCAGCACGTTCACCGGTTGGGTGCGCAGCACCTCGAGCACCGGTTGCCTCTTGATCCGGCCGGCCTCCTTGGCCGCCTGGAACACCGGCGACTCGCTCACCCGCATCCGGATGGCCAGGCCGACCCCGACCAGCACGATCGAGGCCAGGAACGGGATGCGCCAGCCCCAGGCCAGGAAGTCGGCCTCCGGCATGGTCCGCGACATGGCCAGCAGGGCCAGGTTGGCGGTGAGCATGCCGGCCGGCACGCCCATCTGCGGCCAGCTGCCGAAGAACCCGCGCCGGTGTGGCGGGGCGTGTTCCACCGCCATGACCGCGGCCGCGCCCCACTCGCCGCCCAGCCCGATGCCCTGGATGAAGCGCAGCACCACGAGCAGGACCGGGGCGGCGGCGCCGATGGTGGCGTAGGTGGGCAGCAGGCCGATGACGAAGGTGCCGCCGCCCATCAGCAGCACCGACAGCACCAGCATCGACTTGCGGCCGATCTTGTCGCCGAAGTGCGCGAACACCACGCCGCCGACCGGGCGGGCGACGAAGCCGACGCCGAAGGTGGACAGGGCGAGCAGCGTGCCGGTGAGCGGGCTGACGGTCGGGAAGAACAGCTTGCCGAAGACCAGCGCGGCGGCGGCGCCGTAGACGAAGAAGTCGTACCACTCGATGGACGTGCCGACCAGGGTGGCCAGCGCTACTTTGCGCGTGCTGTTCGGTGTCACGGGTGCGGGCGCAGCAGGATGCATCGTCGAATCCCCTCGCAAGTTCCGCTTAGCGGAAGCCTTGTTTCGTGCGATCCCCGCAGGGTACGGCCCTGCGGCCTAGATCAGTACCCCCTTCGAAATCGATTTCCAGGCCAATTTGCCCCGCCGATCGCGGCTAGGTGGATCTGGGCGCCGCCGGTCCGCCCGTTCTAGCGTCGGCTCCATGTCCGATTCGAAGATGTGGGCCACCATGCGCGGGCAGGCCGACGCGCTGGCCAATCTGATCGCCGAGCCCGGCCCGGTGGCGACGGTTGCCGAGCGGCTGGCCGGCCGGCGGGTGCTGGTGGTCGGCACCGGCACCAGCTGGCACGCCGCCGAGCAGGGCGCCTGGTTCCTGCGCCGCGCGGGCCTCGATGCCGCCGCCGCGCAGTCCGCCGACGTGGCCGGCGAGCCGTCCCTGCTCGACGGCATCCAGGTGCTGCTGGCCATGTCGCACACCGGCGGCAAGCGGTTCACCACCGAGGTGGCGGCCGGCGCGCGGGACGGCGGGCTGGACCTGGTGCGCATCGGCGGCACGGAGACCGACGCCGACCTGCGCACCGTGCCCAGGGAGACCTCCGCCGCCTACACCACCAGCCACACCGCCGCGCTGCTCCGACTGGCCCAGCTGGCCACCGCGCTCGGCGCCGACCTCGGCGACCTCGCGGAGATCCCCAAGCTGGTCGCCGCCGCCGTGGAGAAGCCATCGGGCGTTGAGCCGCCGCGGCGGCTGATCGAGCTCATCGGCGCCGGGGTGAACCAGTGGACCGCCGCCGAGGGTGCGCTGAAGATCCGCGAAGCGGCCTACGTGGCCAGCGAGGGGCTGTCCGTGGAGCAGTTCCGGCACGGTCCTTCGGTGGCCCTGGGCGCGGCCGACCACCTGGTCTGCCTGGACGGCGGCGGGCCGATGTCCGAGCGCATCCGGGCCATCGCCGACGCCGCGCGCCGGGCCGGCACGGCGGTCACCGAGGTCATCGCCGACACCCACGGCGAGCCGCTGTCCGTGTTCCCGCTGACCGTGGCGGTGCAGCGGATCGCGCTGGACGCGGCGGTGGCGCTGGGCACCAACCCGGACTCCTTCGGCCGGGACGTGCCGGGCCGCGAGCCGTGGAACGACGTGCCCCTGTGACGGTCGGGTAGCTTGCGCCGAGAAGGTAGAACCTGTTCTACTTTCTCGGTGACCGACGCCGACGCGGTGAGCAGCGGACAGGCCTGGACGGAGTTCTGCCGGGCGCTGGAGCGGGCCGGCGAGGTGATCCTGGCCGATACCGCGCCGGACACCCCGCTGGACCGGGCGGAGGGGTTCCGCTACCTCACCCGGCTGACCAGGGAGATGCTCTACTCCTGCGTGGACAACGCCGACCCGGACCGGCCCCGGTTCCACGAGCTGGACCTGGTCAAGATCGGCGCGGACAACCCGGACAACGTGTACCTGTCCGCGAACATCCGGGGCGACCGGGAGTACCGGATCACCGGCCGGCGCGGCACCATCGCCTACTTCAGCATCGGCTCGAAGGCCAACCGGTACGCCAAGGACGGCACGATGGCGTCCACCGGGGAGCTCACCGACGCCGACCTGGTGGCCGGCCCGGACGGCACGATCGAGATCACCGCCGCCGCGACCCGGCCGGCCGGCGCGAAGAACTGGCTGCCCCTGGCGCCGGACTCCACCGGCCTGGTGGTCCGGCAGACCTACCTGGACCGGGCGGCGGAAGCCCCCGGCGAGTGGCACATCGAGCGGCTGGACCCGCCCGGCGTGGCGCCGCCGCTGGACCCGGCCGCACTGGAAACCGCGCTGCGCCGGGCCGCGCTGTCCGTGCACGGCACGGCGGCCACCTTCGCGCACTGGGCGCAGACCTTCCGGGAGCGCCCGAACGAACTGCCCGACTTCGGCCAGAACATGTTCCAACGCGCCGGCGGGGACCCGGAGATCTTCTACCTGCACGGCTACTGGGCGCTGAAGTCCGGCGAGGCCTGGGTGATCGAGACCGAGGTGCCGGACTGCCCGTACTGGAACTTCCAGCTGAACAACTGGTGGATGGAGTCGCTGGACCACGGGCGGCGGATCACGGTCAACAAGCACACCGCCCACCTGCAACCGGACGGCCGGCTGCGCATCGTCGTCGCCGCACGCGACCCGGGTGGCGCGGCGAACAACTGGATCGACACCTGCGGGCACGAGTCCGGCACCGCGCTGCTGCGCTGGCTGGGCGCCACGCACCACCCCGTACCCACCTGCAAGGTCGTCCCGCTGGAGGAGCTGGCATGAACACCGACGACCTGGTCAGAGCCGCCCAGGACAAGACCGGGCTGACCGAGTTCGGCGACGACTGGTTCCGCGAGCCGCTGAAGGTGCTGGTGGACTCGCTGAACACCGAGGCGAAGCTGTCCGAGTTCGGCGCCGAGCTGACCCGCCGCCGGCTCACCGCGCTGCTGGTGGACCGGCTGCGGCTGCGCGCCCTGCAACGCGAGCACCCGGAGATCGCCGAGGTCGAGGTGGACGTGGCCGCCGAGATCTGCGGGCTGCCCCGCACCGGGTCGACCCTGCTGCACCGGTTGCTCGCCGCCTCGCCGCGGCTGACCTCCACGCTGTCCTGGGAGACCGGCTACCCGATCCCGTTCCCCGGGGAGGGGCCGGACGCCGGCGAGCGGAAACGCCGCGCGCAGGCCCGCTCGAAGATGTTCCTGGAGCTGTCGCCGGAGTTCGCGGACATCCACACCATCGAATGGGACGGCCCCGAGGAAGACGTCATCCTGGTGGACCGCTCGTTCGTCTCGATGAGCTTCGACAGCTTCTACTGGGTGCCCGGCTACGGCGACTGGCTGCGGGCCGCCGACCAGGTGCCCGCCTATCGTGAGCTGCGCGAATGGCTCCAGGTGCTGCGCTGGCAGGACCCCTCGCGCCAGGGCCGGCGGTGGGTGCTCAAGTCGCCGCACCACCTGACCGCGGTGGACACCGTGCTGGACACCTTCCCCGACGCGGTGATCGTGATGACGCACCGCTCGCCGGTCAGCGCGGTGCCCTCGTACGCGTCGATGGTGGCCACCATGTGCGCCCAGCACAGCGAGTCGGTGGACCGGCCGGCCCTTGGCCGCTACTGGAGTGCCCGGTTCGCCACCACGCTGCGCGAGTTCGCCTCGGCGCGGCGGGAACGGCCGGAGCGGTTCTGCGACGTGCGGTTCTCCGACATGCTGGACGACCCGGCGGGGCAGGCCCGCCGGGTGCTCGGCGCGCTCGGCCTCACCCCCGATGCGGCCGACGATGCGGCGTTCACCGAGTACCTGGCGCGCAACCGGGCCGAGCGGCAGGGCGGGCACAAGCACAGCTACACGGCGGAGGACTTCGGGCTGTCCGCCGAACAGCTGGAACGGGACTTCGCGTTCTACACGGAGGTGTACCTGTGATCCTTTCCGACGAGGTGGTGGTGATCACCGGCGTCGGCGCCGGGCTGGGCGCCAAGCTGGCCACCCGGGCGGCGGCCGAGGGGGCGAAGGTGGTGATGGCCGCGCGTTCCACCGACGTGATGAACCAGGTCGCGAAGGAGGTCGCCGAGGCCGGTGGCCAGGCCATCGGCGTGCCGTGTGACGTGCGCAAACCGGAGGACGTGCAGCGCCTGGTGGAAACGGCGGTTTCCGAGTTCGGCCCGATCACCGGGCTGGTCAACTCCGCGTACGGGCACCCCGGGTTCTACGACCTGCTGGACACCCCGGACAAGGCGCTACGCCGCTCGCTGGACATCATCCTGCACGGCACGCTGGCGGTGACCAGGGAAGTCGTGCCGTCGATGAAGGCCGCCGGCCGGGGCACGGTGGTGAACGTGGGCAGCATGGCCGCCCGCAAGCCGCACCGGGGCGAGGGCGGCTACGCGGTGGCCAAGGCGGCGATGGGCGCCGCCACCCGGTACCTGGCGGTGGAGCTGGGCGAGCACGGCATCCGGGTGAACCAGGCGGTGCTCGGCTGGCTGGACGGCCCCGGCGTGCGGTTCTACCTGAAGATGACCGCCGAGCAGCGCGGGGTGACGGAGAAGGACGTGTACGACGAGATCGCGTCGCAGATCGCGCTGCGCCGGGTGCCGCCGGACGGGGACTGCGCGGGGGCGATCCTGTTCCTGCTCTCCCGGTACGCGTCCGAGGTCACCGGCGCCACGCTGGACGTCAACGGAGGGGAGTTCCTGCCGCTATGACCCACGTGATCGAGTCGGTGACCGTGGAGATCGGTGCGCCGGCGGAGCACGTCTGGCGGGTGTTGGTGGACTACCCGCGCTACCCGGAGTGGAACCCGTACACGATCCGGGTGGACACCACGCTGGCCATCGGCGACCCCATCGACCTCCACCTGCCCAACGCGGACGGCTCGCCCGGCACCTTCGTGAACCGGGAGTACCTGCGGGTGGTCGACGCGCCGACGCATCTCCGGTACGACACCGCGACGGAGATCCCCGGCCTGTTCGCGCAGCGTGACCAGTGGATCACCTCGCTCGGCCCCGACCGGTGCACGTACTACACCACGGACGCGTTCTCCGGCGAGCACGCGGACGTGGTGGTCGAGCACTCCGGCGCCTGGGTGAAGGCCGGATTCGACTCGGTGGCGCACGCACTCAAGGCGCGCGCCGAGAAACTCTGGGCCGAGCGTCCCTGAGGTCTCGTCCGCCACTCGCGCCCCAGCTGGCCTGGGTTCAAAGACAGCCCGGACGGCGCGGCCCAGGTTTCCGCCGGGCTCGGGAGGCGCCGTCGCGTCGGCGGCCGGGTGTCGCCCGTCGCGTCGGCCGGCGCCGCCGACTGGGTCCGTACATGATCAAGTAGCGCTCAGAGACGCTACTTGTCGGTAGAACGGCTCTCAGTGCTACCTGACCATGAAAGTTGGCCTGCCCGGCCCGCGAACTACGGGCGGTCTGACGCAACGGGCCGTGGCAAGCCGCGGCAGACCGTCCTGGCCGTGCCGTCCAAGCCCTCTCTGAACCGGCACCGCACACGCAGCCGAGCCTTTCGCGCTCTACTCAGCGCGCGCCTAGCCAGGGGTAGCGGGCGGTGTCCTTGCCGGCGTAGTCGGGATCCAGGTAGATGAAGCAGCGCTGGATCAGGAAGTCGCGGATCTCGAACACGTCGCACCACCGGCCGGCGCCCCACTCCGGCACGCCGGCCCGCCACGGCCCGTCCTGGTGCTCGCCGTAGCTGGTGCCCTCGGCGACGACCGTGTCCCCGCCGGAGAAGACCCAGTTGAAGCTCGAGTAGTCGTGCTTGATCGACTTGATCGTGCCGCCGACCTCGCCGAACATCTTGCCGATCTCCTCACGCCCCTCCGCGATTCCCCACTTCGGGAAGTACACCTGCGCGTCCGTGGCGAACAGCTCCAGGATCGACCCGCCGGTGCTGGTGACGCCGCCGTTGTCGAACGCCTTCAGGTACTCCACTGCCACCGACTTGCGCTGCTCGTCGGTCATCGTCTGCCTGCTGACGGCCATGTGGCCTCCTCCTTCGTCGTTGGGCCTCGTGAGTGATTTGTGTGGCTATAACCACACAAATCACTCACGGGCGCTCGCTAGAGCGCATTCGCGGTGCGGTGGGCGAAGGCGATGATCGGGCCGAGGGTGGCGCCGCCGGCCCAGTAGGCCTGCGCCGAGGCCGAGGCCACGCAGTTGCCCACCCCGAACAGGCCGGGGATCGGCTGGCCGAGGTCGTCCAGCACCCGGCCCTCGGTGTCCGTCCTCGGCCCGCCCTTGGTGTCCAGGGTGCCGCCGGTGACCAGGGCAGCGTAGTACGGACCTTGATCGGCAAGCGGCCACAGCGTCGGGTTCTCCCGGCCGGGTTCCTCGCGCACCGGGCCGTTGAAGATCAGCTGGATCGGTTTCTCGCCCCGGTGGAAGTCGGTGTCCCGGCCGGCGCGGGCCAGCTCGTTGTACCGGGCCACGGTGGCCGGCAGGTTGGCCGCGAAGTCGTCGGCCAGCTGGGCGCCGCCGGTCTTGTGGGCCACCGACGCCAGCCGCTTGCCGATCTCCCCGGCCAGCTCGTCCAGCGTCTCGCCCCGGATCACGTGCGAGTCGTCCGCGCCGGGCGGCACGATCAGCCGGCCGTACTCGTCCGACGCGCTGTGCTCCTGGCTGCGCTGGTCCCAGATCTGCACCAGCACCAGGTACGGGTACTCGCCGGCCGTGCCGTCCCACTCGAAGAACTTCTGCGCCAGCTCGTTGTAGGTGAGCTTCTCGTTCACCACCCGCCGGCCGGTCTTGTCCACGAACAGCATGGAGTCGCCGGCCACGGAGAACATGCCGACCAGGTCGGCCCGGCCGGAGCGCTCCAGCGGCACCGGGCACATCCACGCGTAGTTCATGTTGCGCAGCTGCGCGCCCAGCGCCCCGGCGATGCGCACGAAGTCGCCCTCGTTGGTGGCCGCCGCGCAGCCCCGGTAGGCCGGCACGCCGAGGAAGTTGCCGCGCAGTTCGTCGTCGTGGGTGAACCCGCCGCTGGCGAACACCACGCCCTTGCGCGCGCCGAACCGGTGGGTGACCCCGTCCGGGGTGGACGCCTCCACGCCGACCACCCGGCCGGTGTTGTCGCGTACCACGCGTTGCACCCGGTGGCCGGTACGCACCCGCACGCCGTCCCGCTCGGCGGCGGCCGAGAGCGTGCGGATCGCGTTCACCCCGCCGTCGGACATGGACTCGCACGCGTCCACCGGCACCAGCACCCGGCCGTACGGCGCCTTGTCCTCCGGGATCTCCGACCAGTAGTCGGGCACCGCCGGGCAGTGCCGGTAGGGCAGCGCGCCGCGTTCGGCCAGCAGTTCGGTGGCCTCGCTGGCGCTGTCGTGGATGGCGCCGGCCATCGCGTACTCCCACTCGGTCAGTCCCAGGGTGGGACTCGCCGGGTCGTACCGGGTGGGGCGGGACAGCCGGGCCACATAGCGCAGGAAGTCGTCGCGCTCGTCGGTCAGTCCGGACTCGCGCATCGGCCGGTTGTTCGGCACCCAGTACCAGAACGCGGCCTTCTTCGCGGTGCCGCCCAGCTCCGGCGCCTTCTCCAGGACCAGCACCTCGTTGCCCCGCCAGCGGCTGAACAGCGCGGTGGGCAGTCCGGCACCGCCACCGCCGACGACGATCACGTCGACCTCGGTCTCGAACTCTCCGGTCGCGGCCGGCTGCGCGGACCCGCGTGCGGCGATCATGTCGGTGTTGTCCATGTCAGGCTCCCGAGTACTTCATGCTCATGCCCAGGTCCACCGGCAGCGCGATGCCGGTGATGTACCGGGACTCCTCGCAGGCCAGGAACAGCACCGCGTTGGCCACGTCGTCCACGTCCAGGTACGGGACGTCCCACATGTTGATGTCGGCGAGGGCGGCGAGCGAGTCGTCGAAGGTGGGGTTCTCCAGGTCCGGGCGGTAGATCTTCGCGGTGAACGGGTTGTCGATCATCGTGGTGCGTACGTTGGTCGGGTGCACCGAGTTGACCCGGATGCGGTGGGGGGACAGCTCGTTGGCCAGCGTGCGGGCCAGCCCGAGCACGCCGTGCTTGGCCGCGTTGTAGTGCGCGATGTTGGGGATCCCGCGCAGCCCGGCGGTCGAGCTGATCAGGATCACCGATCCGCCGGGCCCACGGGAGATCAGGTGTGGCACGGCCGCCTTGGTGGCGTGCCAGACCCCGCTCAGGTTGATGTCGATCATCGTCTGCCAGTTGGCCTCGTCCAGCTCCCAGCTGGGCCGCACGTCGTTGATGATCCCGGCGTTGGCCACCAGCACGTCCAGCCCGCCCAGCTGGGCGACCGCGTCGTCCAGGCCGTCCTTGAGCGACCCGAAGTCCCGCACGTCGGCGGTGAACGACACGATCCGCCGGTCCAGCTCCTCCACCCCGCGCACCGTCTCGGCCAGGTCTTCTCGCGTGGCCGGCGGGTAGTCGACGGTGTCCACCGGGCCGGCCAGGTCGGTGGCGATGATGTCCGCCCCCTCGGCGGCCAGGCGCAGCGCGTGCGCCCGGCCCTGGCCCCTCGCCGCCCCGGTGATGAAGGCGACTCTGCCTTCCATGCGTCCCAATTGCCCTCCTCCTTCGTCGTCGGGCTCGTGAGTGGCGATGTGCGCTATGGCGCTACTTCTCGCTCACGAGGCTCGGGTGCGCCAGCACCCGAGCCAGAACTCGCAGCAGCTCGGCCGACGGGTCGTCGGGCAGCCCGGCCGAGCGCCAGGCCACGTGCGCGTCCGGCCGCACCAGCACACAGCCGTCCTCGCCCACCTCGCGGACCCGGGCCCAGTCCTCGTAGACGTCGATGTGCTCCCGGCCCGGCCCGATCACGTGGGCGTCGATCTCGATGCCCAGCTTCTCCGCGACGGCCGCCGCGGCGTCCGCCCACGATTCCCCGGCAATGCCGGTGAGCAGCGCGAACCGCCCCTTGCCGGTGAGGTCGTGGGTGCTGCGCTTGTGCCCGGCCCGGTCGGCCAGCCAGACGTGCGGCAGCCGGGCGCCGGGCCAGGTGGTCGGGTGGTAGTACAGCTCGGGGTCGCGGGTGAACCCCGGCTCCGGCGTGCCGTCGCCGACCACGGCGTCCGAGGCGTACCGGTGGCCGAGCTCCACGCCGTGCGCGTTGAACTCGTAGTCCTTCAGCTCCAGCGCCGAGCGCAGGGCCTCCCGTTTGGCCGCCGCCTCCGGGGTGTTGTCCGCCCGGGCGGCGATCCGGCGGGTCATCTCCTCCGGGTCGCTGGTGCCGGTCAGGCCCAGCGCGGCGAAGATCGGCCCGAACTCCTCGATGGACTTGTTCGCGCGCAGCACGATCTGCTTGCCGATGGGCGCGCGCTCGGCGTCGTAGGTGTCCAGCAGCGCCTCCCCGGCCTGCCCGCGCAGCACGTAGGCCAGCTTCCAGGCCAGGTTGTAGGCATCCTGGATGGACGTGTTGGAGCCCAGCCCGTTGGACGGCGGGTGCCGGTGCACCGCGTCACCCAGGCAGAACACCCGGCCGGCCCGGTACCGGGTGGCGTAGCTCTTGTTGTTGCCCCACAGCGACGTGGACCGGATGGTCACCGGGATGGTGTCGTCGCCGACCAGCTCGTGCACGATCTTGGTGGCCATCTCGTCGTCCACGTCCGGCGGCGGCTGGTTGATGTCGTAGCCCCAGACGATCAGCCACTCGTTCCACGGCCGCACCATGCGCACCAGGCCCAACCCGATGCCGCCGATGTCCGCGCCCGGCTGGAGCACCCAGTACAGCACGCTGGGCCGGTGCTCCACGTAGGCCGAGAGGTCGGCGTGGAACACGATGTTCATGCTGCCGGCGATGTCCATCTGGCCGTCGAACGGCAGCCCGATGTCCTCGGCCACCTGGGACCGGCCACCGTCCGCGCCGAGCACGTACCGGGCCCGGATGTTGAACTCCTTGTCGCTCATCCGGTCCCGGACGTGCACGGTCACGCCGTCCTCGTCCTGGGTGAGCCCGAGGTACTCGGTGTCGAACCGGATCCGGCTGCCCCGGGAGGCGGCGTGCCCGATCAGGATCGGCTCCAGCAGGGTCTGCGGGATGTCGCAGTTGGGCGACGGGCTGGCCAGCGTGTAGTCGGCCTCCCGAGCCGGGTGGGTGCCCCAGGTGCGCACCCGGCCGATCTCCTCGCCGGCCAGGCTGGTGCAGAACACCGTGTCGCCCATCAGCTTGTGCTCGGTGCCCTGGGCCAGCACGTCGTCCTCGATGCCCAGGTCGCGGAAGATCTCCACGGTGCGCTGGTTGGTGATGTGGGCGCGCGGAGTGTTCGCCGTCCACCGGTACTTGGTGATCACCAGGTGGTCGACCCCGAGGGTGGCCAGCGCCAGCGCGGCGCCGGCGCCGGCCGGGCCGCTGCCGATCACCAGCACATCGGTGTCCAGGTCGGTCATCACTTACCCTCCTCCGGCGCGAGGACGAGGTCGAACGTGAGTTGCGCCCAGCGCCCGGCGCGTTCGGTGCCGTCCGGTGCGGTGCCCCCGTCGTGCGCGGCGAAGTCCGCGATCAGGCCGTCCCGCACACCGAACACCGCGTCCTCGCCCAGGTACGGGTCGCCCTTGACGAACACGTGGGTGACCAGCGGCCGGTAACCCGGCGCGGCCACCTTGAAGTGCAGGTGCGCCGGCCGCATCGGCCCGCGTTGCCCGGCGGTCAGCAGCTCGCCGACCGGGCCGTCGTGCGGGATCGGGTACGGCGAGGGCAGCACCGACCAGAAGCGGTACTCGCCCTGTGGACCGGCGCGCAGCCATCCCCGCCCGGCGGTGCGGTCGCCGGTGTACTGCACGTCGTAGAAGCCGTCCTCGTCCGCCTCCCAGGCGTCGATCCGCGCGCCGGGCAGGGTCGTCCCGTCGGCGGATCGGACTACGCCGGAGACGTAGCAGGGCGTGCCCTTGGCGCCCTGGGCCAGGTCGCCGCCCAGCTCGATCTCCGGCGCGTCCGCCACGAAGAACGGCCCGAGCACGGTCGACTCGGTGGCCCCCTCGGTGTCCGCGTTGATCGCCACGGTGAGCATGGACAGCCCGAGCACGTCGGAGAGCAGGATGAACTCCTGCCGTCGGTCGTCGGTGATGTGCCCGACCCTGGTCAGGAAGTCGATCGCGGTGTCCCACTCGTCCTGGCTCAGCCGGACGTCGGCGGCGAAGGCGTGCAGGTGCCGGACCAGGCTCTGCATCACCTCGCGGTACCGGTCCGACTTGCTGTTGGCGAAGCTGGCCACCACCTGCTCGGTGACCGGGTACTGCTCGCTCATTTCCCGCCTCCTGCTTCCGCCCGGGTGCCCGCCCAGGCAGCGTGGATGAGGCCGCGCAGCGCGGCCAGGTCGACCGGGCGCGGATTGTCTTCTGGTACCAGTGGCGCGACCAGCTCGGCCGCCTCGAACACCTGGTCCGCGCGCAGGCCCAGGGCGCGCAGCCCGCACGGAACGCCCAGCTCGGTGTTGAGCGCCCGCAGCCGGGCCACCGGGTCGCCGCCGTTGCCGTTGTCGCCGTTGTGGCCGCCGTCGAGGGACTCGGCGATCGCCGCCGCGGCCTCCGGCGCACACGGCGCGTTGAACGCCAGCACGTGCGGCAGCACCACCGCATGGGTGAGCGCGTGCGGCAGGTCGTACGCCCCGCCGAGCACGTGGCAGATCTTGTGGTGCAGCCCGGACCCGGCCACCGCGAACGCCGATCCGGCCAGGTAGGCGCCGTAGAGCAGGCCTTCGCGGGCGTCCGGGTCGTGGCGCACCCGGGGCAGCGCCTCGGCCAGCGCGCGGATGCCTTCCCGCGCGGCCAGCGTGGAGACCGGGTTGCGGTCCGGCGCCCAGAACGCCTCCACACAGTGCGCCATGGCGTTCAGCCCGCTGGCGGTCGAGGTTCTGGCCGGCAGCCCGACGGTCAGCTCGGGGTCGTAGATGACGGTGGCCGGCAGGACCCGGGGGTCGGTGCCGGTGGTCTTCCGGTTGTTCTCGGTCAGCCCCCAGACCGAGGTCATCTCCGAGCCGGCGTAGGTGGTCGGCACGGCCAGGATCGCCAGGCCGGTGGTGAGCGCGATCGCCTTGGCGGTGCCCACCGCCGAGCCGCCGCCGACGGCCAGCAGGGCGTCCGCCTCGACCGAGGCGGCGAGCGCGCGGGCCGCCTCGGCCACCCGCAGCGGCACGTGCGGACGGACCCCGGCGAACACCGTGACCACCCGCTCGCCCAGCGGGTCGGCCAGCGCGCGGGCCGTCTCCTCGGCCGAACCGCCGGTCACCAGCAGCACCCGCTTGGCGGCGAGGCGGTCCAACTCGCCGGCCAGCTCGCGGCGGGCGGCGCCCGCGCCGAACACCACCCGGCCGGGTAGCGCCTGGTACTGGAACTCGAGCACGGGGTCCTCCGACGGCTGTGTCGGCCTTCACACTCGTTGCCGGCCTGGCATATGTCCAATACTTGTTTCGACTACCAGCCATACTCTTGACCATGGATCTGCGACAGCTCCGCTACTTCGTGGTGGTCGCCGAGGAGCGCTCGGTGACCCGGGCGGCCGCCCGGCTGCACCTCACGCAGCCGCCGCTGTCCGCCCAGCTCGCCCGGTTGGAGCACGAGCTCGGGGTGACCCTGCTGGTCCGGCACCGGCGCGGGGTGGACCTCACCGAGGCCGGCACCCACCTGCTGGAACACGCCCGCCGGCTGCTGGCCGGGATGGACGCGGCGACCGACTCGGTGCGCCGGCTGGGCGAGGGCCGGGTGGGCCGGCTGACCGTGGCGTTCGTGTCCGCCACCGCCGGCGCGGTGCTCGCCCCGCTGCTGCGCCGCTACCACGCCGACCGGCCCGACGTGGCGATCCACTTCCTGGAGGACCGGGCGGACGGCGTGGTCGAGCACGTGCGGGCGCGGCGGGCCGACCTGGGCATGGTGTACCTGCCGCCACCCGGGGTGGGCGCGGGGCACGGCGCCGACCTGGACGTGGCGGTGGTGCACCGCGAACCACTGGCCGCCGTCCTGCCCGCCGCACTGGCCTCCTCGGTCGGCGACCTGGTGGACCTGGCCGCACTGGCCGACCAGGTGTTCCTCAGCCCGGCCCCGGCCACCTGGGGCGGACTGCGCCCGCACCTGCTGAACGCCTGCCGGCTGTCCGGGTTCGAGCCGTCGGTGCAGTCGGTGGAGCTGGTGTCCACGGTGGTCGCGCTGGTCGCCGCCGGCCTCGGCGTCTCGGTGCTGCCGGCGTCGGTGACCGGGGTGGCCTCGGCCGAGGTCGTGGTGCGCCCGCTCTCCCGGCACGTCCCGGTGGTCGAAACCGCGGTCCTCCGCCGCCGCGCCGACCGCCCCTCACCCCAGGTCCAACAGTTCCTCCGCCTGGCCCTGGCCACCCCCGAACCCGACGTCCTGGGCCCCGCCCACGCCCGCCCCCGCTAACCCACCCATATCGCGGGTTTGCCCAGTGCATATCGCGGGTTTGCCCAGTGCGTGTCGCGGGTTTCACCCAGGCGGAATCCGCGACATGCGCTGGTGAAGACCGCGACATGAGGTGCGTGGGGTAGCGATATGGGGTTAGGGGAGGGCGGCGCGGATGAGTTCTACCGGGTGGTGGGCGCGGCGGGTGGTGCCGTGATCGATCTGTTGCCGGCAGGAGACGCCGGTGGCGGCGACCAGGGTGTCCGGAGGTTCGGCGCGCACGGCGGGGAACAGGCGGTTCTCGCCGATCCGCATCGAGGTCTCGTAGTGCTCGGCCTCGAAGCCGAACGAGCCGGCCATGCCGCAGCAGCCGGCGTCCAGCTCGACCACCTCGGCGCCCGGGATGCGGCGCAGCAGCGCCACCGTGGCCGCCGTGCCGACCTCGGCCTTCTGGTGGCAGTGCCCGTGGAACAGGATCCGCGCGCCGGCCGGCCAGGCGTCCTCGCGCAACCGCAGCGATCCGTCGTCGATCGCCTCCACCAGCAGCTCCTCCACCAGGACCGCCCGTCCGGCCACCTCAGCGACTCCCGGGTGGTCGGCGCCGAGCAGCGCGCGGTGTTCGTCGCGCAGGGTGAGCAGGCAGGACGGCTCCGCGCCGACGATCGGTCCCTGGGTGCGGCGCAGGGCTTCGACCAGTCCGGTGGCCTGCTTGCGCGCCTTGTCCAGCAGGCCCTTGGAGAACGCGGCTCGCCCGCAGCAGCCGGTGTCGGCCAGGTTCACCCGCCAGCCGGCCCGCTCCAGCAGCTCGATCGCGGCTATGCCCACCGCCGGCTCGGTGTAGGAGGTGAAGGAGTCGGCCAGCCAGGTGAGTGTGCCGCGCGGGGCGGGCGGTTCGGTGGGCCGGGAGCGCCGGCTCGGTGTGCTGGAAACGCCGACTCGCGCTGATGGAAGTGCCGACTCGCCGGGTTGGGGGCGGGTGTGGTGCCAGCGGGGGAGCGTCCGCCGGGTGAACGTGGGGAGGGGGCGGTCCGGGGCCAGGCCCAGGAGGCGGCGGGCCGCCGGCAGGCGGGCCGGGAGGTTGGCCAGGGTGGGGACGGCCGAGCCCCAGCGGTTGAGGGTGCGGATGGCGGCGAAGAGGCGGGAGCGTAGGGGGACGCCCCGGGTTTGGTGGGTCTGGTGGAGGGTTTCGGCTTTGAGGGTGGCCATGTCCACGGACAGGGGGCATTCGCTCTTGCAGGCCTTGCACATCAGGCACAGATCCAGGACCTCGTGCAGGCGTTCGTCGGCCAGCCCGGCCAGCGGGTCTGGCGAGGAGAGGGCCTTGACCAGGGCGTTGGCCCGGCCTCGGGTGGAATCCTGTTCGCGCAGGGTGGCCTGGTAGGACGGGCACATCACGCCGGCGTCGGTCTTGCGGCAGAGGCCGATGTTCATGCACCGGTCGGCCGCGCCCCGCATGCCGTCGGAGCCTCCGGCCAGCACGGTCAGGTCCAGCGCGGTGGGCAGTGGTTTCGCCTCCCGCAACAGCGCGTCCCGCAGGTTCTCGGTCATCGCCGGCGCGTCCACGATCTTGCCCGGGTTCATCAGGTTGTCCGGGTCGAAGATCCGTTTGACCTGCCGCATCGCCTCGTACAAGCGGTCGCCGAACAGCCGCCGGTTGAACTCGCTGCGGGCCAGCCCGTCGCCGTGCTCGGAGGAGTTGGCGCCGCCGAACTCCACCACCAGGTCCCGGATCTCCTCCGCCACCGACCGCATCCGGGCCACCTCGTCCGGCCGAGAAAGGTCCACGAACGGCCGGATGTGCAGGCAGCCGACCGAGCAGTGGCCGTAGAACCCGGCGCGCATGCCGTGCCGGTCCAGCACCTCGGCGAACCGCGCGGTGTACTCGGCCAGCCGGGCCGGCGGCACGGCGGTGTCCTCCACGAAGGCCAGCGGCCGGTTGCTGCCGGTGCTCGCCGCCATCAGCAGGCCCAGCCCTGACTTGCGCACCTTCAGCAGCGCCGACTGCTGGGTCGGGGTCTCCGCGCGCAGGGTGTGGTACCCGTGCCCGTGCTCGGCCCACAGCTCGGTGAGCTCGTCCAGCTGGCGCAGCAGCGCGGACCGGTCGTCGCCGCTGAACGAGACGAACAGCAGGGCGTCCGGGTCGTCGTGCAGGATCTCGCCCAGCGCGGCGTACTCGATCTTCTGCCGGGACAGGTCCAGGATGGTCCGGTCCATCAGCTCGACGGCGGCCGGGTCGCAGGCCAGCGCGTCCCCGGTGGCGGAGATCGCCGCCTGGGTGGAGCGGAAGTGCCCCACCGCGATCACCGTGTGCGGCGGCTTGGGCACCAGGCCGACGGTCGCCTCGGTGACCACGACCAGCGTGCCTTCCGCGCCGACCACGAACTTGGCCAGGTCGAACGGCGTGTCCGGCCGAGCGAGCCGGTCCAGGCGGTAACCCCCGGCGCGCCGCCAGAAGCCGGGGAAGTCGGTGTCGATCACTTCGGCGTGCGCGGCCACCAGCGCGGGCAGCTCGCGGTAGATCATCGCCTCGCGGGTGGAACCGGCGGCCCGCGCCGCCACTTCGGCCGGAGACACCGGGCCGAACCGCGCGCGGGTGGCGTCCGAGAGCACCACGTCCAGCGCCTGAACGTGGTCGATGGTCATGCCGTAGCGCACCGAACCGCTGCCGGCCGAGTTGTTGCCGATCATCCCGCCCAGCGTGGCCCGGTTGGAGGTGGAGGTGTCGGGGCCGAACATCAGGCTGTACCGAGCGGCCGCTCGGTTCAGCTGGTCCTGCACCACGCCGGGCTGCACCCGCGCGGTCCGGGTCTCCGGGTCCAGGTCGACGATCTCGGCCATGTGGCGGGAGAAGTCCAGCACCAGCGCGTCGCCCACCGTCTGCCCGGCCAGGCTGGTGCCGGCGCCCCGGGGGAGCACCGGGACGCCGTGCTCGGCGGCCAGCGTGACGGCGGCGACCACGTCGTCGGCGTCCCTCGGCGCGACCACGCCGCGCGGGGTGATCGAGTACATGCTGGCGTCGCGGGCGTAGAGGTGGCGGGTGTACTCGTCGAAGGCCACCTCACCGGCCAGTTCGCGGGCCAGCGCCGTCTGCAAGGAGGTCACTTCAGCAGCTCCAGCGCGGCTTCCACCCCGCCCGGCTTGATCGGCACCCCGGCCAGCTGCAGGCCCATCTGCACCCCGGCCAGCGTGCCGGCCAGGCTCAGGTCGTTGAAGTGGCCGAGGTGCCCGATGCGGAACACCTTGCCGGCCAGCCGGCCCAGCCCGGTGCCCAGCGACATGTCGAACCGGTCCAGGATCACCCGGCGCACCGCGTCCGCGTCCTGCCCCTCGGGCAGCAGCACGGCGGTGAGCGAACCGGAGTGCTCCCGCTCGTCGGCGCAGAGCACCTCCAGCCCCCACGACCGAACGGCGGCCCGGGTGGCCGCCGCGTGCCGCTGGTGGCGGGCGAACACCGCCGACAGGCCCTCCTCGGCCAGCATGGCCAGCGCCTCGCGCAGCCCGTAGAGCAGGTTGGTGGCCGGCGTGTAGGGGTAGTAGCCGCCTCCGTTGGCGGCCAGGATCGGGGTCCAGTCCCAGTAGGCCCGGGGCAGGCCGGCGGTCTCCCGGTGCGCGTGCAGCGCCTTGTCGCTGACCGCGGTGAAGCCCAGCCCCGGCGGCAGCATCAGCCCCTTCTGCGAACCGGCGACGGTGACGTCGACGCCCCACTCGTCGTGCCGGTAGTCGATGGAGGCCAGCGAGGAGATGGTGTCCACCAGGAGCAGCGCCGGGTGCGCGGCCGAATCCAGAGCGGCGCGCAACTCGGGGATGCGGCTGGTCACGCCGGTGGAGGTCTCGTTGTGCACCACGCAGACCGCCTTGATCGCGTGGCCGGTGTCGGCGCGCAGGCGTTCGGAGATGGCGGCCGGGTCGGCGCCGTGCCGCCAGTCGCCGGGGATCATGTCCACGTCCAGGCCCAGCCGGCCGGCCAGCTCGGTCCACAGCGTGGCGAAGTGGCCGGTCTCGCTGGCCAGCACCCGGTCACCCGGGGACAGCGTGTTGACCAGCGCCGCCTCCCACGCCCCGGTGCCGGATGACGGGTAGACCACCACCGGACGGGTGGTGCCGAACACCGGTCCCAACGCGGGCAGCAGCTCGCGGACCAGTTCGGCGAACTCCGGCCCTCGATGGTCGATGGTGGGTGCGGCCATCGCCCGCAGCACCCGGTCGGGCACGTTGGTCGGGCCGGGAATCTGTAGGAAGTGTCGCCCGCCGGTAGCCGCCACAAGTCCTCCTTGACCGGAGAGGGGATTTCAGTAGCATACTACTCACATGAAAGTCAGATTCCGCAATACGGAAATTTACTGCTGAAGCGCACCCCCGCCAACGTCCGCCGGGAGGAAGTCGCCGTGTCCGTCCATGTGATCGCGATCCTGCTACTGGTCGCCGCTTTCGCCCTAGCCACCCTGCTACCGATCAACCTCGGCGCGATCTGCCTGGTCGCCGCCTTCGTCGTCGGCTCGTTCGTGCTGGACGGCGCCCCGGACGACATCGCCGACAAGATATTCGCGGAGTTCCCCGGCAGCCTGTTCGTGGTGCTGGTCGGCGTCACGTTCCTGTTCGCCATCGCCAGGGCGAACGGCACGGTGGACTGGCTGGTGCACGTCGCGGTGCGCGGCGTGCGCGGGCGGATCGCACTCATCCCGTGGATCATGTTCGCCATCACCGGGGTGCTGACCTCGGTGGGCGCGGTGGTCCCGGCGGCGGTGGCGATCATCGCGCCGGTGGCGCTGAGCTTCGCGCTGCGGCACCGGATCAACCCGGTCCTGATGGGTCTTTCGGTGATCAACGGTGCCAGCGCCGGCGGGTTCTCCCCGCTGTCCATCTTCGGCGTGATCACCAACGGCGTGGTGGCCAAGAGCGGCCTGCCGGGCAGCCCGCTCACCCTGTTCCTGGGCAGCCTGATCTTCAACGTGCTGCTCAACGGCGTGGTGTTCTTCCTGTTCGGCGGGCGGGAGCTGCTCGGCCGCCAGGCCACTCCGGAACCCGCCGCGGTGGGAGCGGCGGAGGACGGGGTCGCGCCGGGCGGCGGGCCGGGCAGTGCGCGGCCGCAGACCACCGGGGCCACCGGGGCGTCCTTCGACGACGCGGCTGGAGACGTCGGCACGCTCAACCTGAACCGGGCGCTCACCCTGTTGGTGCTGGCCGCGCTGGCGGTCGGCGCGCTGGCCTTCGGCCTGGACATCGGGCTGCTGGCGATCACCGCCGCCGTGGTGCTGTCCCTGCTCGCGCCCCAGACCTACAAGGGCGCGGTGGCCCAGGTGGCCTGGCCGACCGTGCTGCTGGTCTGCGGCATCGTCACCTACGTCAACCTGATGCAGGAGATCGGCACCATCAAGTTCCTCGGCCAGCAGGTGGCGCTGATCGGCGTCCCGCTGCTGGCCGCGCTGGTGATCTGCTACATCGGCGGGGCGGTGTCCGCGTTCGCGTCCACCACCGGCATCCTCGGCGCGCTGATCCCGCTGGCCGTGCCGTTCCTGATGGCCGGCCACATCGGCGCGGTCGGCCTGATCACCGCGC
Source organism: Actinospineispora eucalypti (assembly GCA_014208095.1). Lineage (GTDB taxonomy): Bacteria > Actinomycetota > Actinomycetes > Mycobacteriales > Pseudonocardiaceae > Pseudonocardia > Pseudonocardia eucalypti. The sequence goes on from JACHMT010000001.1 coordinate 1,161,632, forward strand.
TGGCCATCTCCGCCTCCGTCGTGGACTCCAGCCCGTTCTCCACCTCCGGCGCGCTGGTCGTGGCGTCCTCGCCGGAGGAGAAGCGCGACTACGTCTACCGCCGGCTGATGGCCTGGGGCTTCTCCATGGTCGCGGTCGGCCCGGTGATCACCTGGCTGGTCTTCGTGGTCCCCGGCTGGTTGTGAGGCCCGCCGGGGAGTGGCGGCGTCTCAGCGGCATCCGCGTCTCGTTGACGGTTGTGCGCGGTGCCGGTTCAAGAGATCGCTTGGACGGCGCCGGTTGGGTGGTCTTCCGCGGCTCGGGTGCCGCCGGTGGCGTTCGGTTCGCGCCCCGGGCCGCGCTCGGTTGCGCAGCGTGGCAGGGATAGCGCCACGGGACGCCTGCCCGACCGTCACCGTGCGTGGCCGAAGCGCGGGGTACTGCGCCGGTCAGAGGGTGCGGGCGATGAGTTCTTTCATGATCTCGTTGGTGCCGCCGTAGATCTGCTGGACCCGGGCGGCCGCGTACATGCGGGCGATGGGGTACTCGAGCATGTAGCCGTAGCCGCCGAAGATCTGCAGGCAGCGGCTGGTGATCTCCACCTGCTTGTCGGTGGCCAGGTACTTGGCCATCGAGGCGGTGGCCGCGTCCAGCTCGCCCCGAACGTGCGCGCCGATGCAGTGGTCGACGAACGTGCGCAGCGCGAACGCCTCGGTGCGGCACTCGGCCAGCACGAACCGGGTGTTCTGGAAGCCGAGCAGGTTCTCCCCGAACGCGGTGCGCTCCTTGGCGTAGGCGACCGCGAGGTCCACCGCGTGCTCGGCCGAGGCCACCGCGCCGACCGCGATGGCCAGCCGCTCCTGCGGCAACTGGGTCATGAGCTGCGCGAAGCCCTGGCCCTCCCGGTCGCCGAGCAGGTTGGCCACCGGCACCCGCATGTCGGTGAACGCCAGCTCGCGGGTGTCCATGCCCTTGCCGCCGATCTTCCGCAGCACCCGGCCGCGCTGGAATCCGGGCAGGTCGCGGGTCTCCGCGACGAGCAGCGAGATCCCCTTGCCACCGGGGGCGTCCCCGGTGCGCGCGACGATGATCAGCAGGTCGCAGTGGGTGCCGTTGGTGATGAACGTCTTGGACCCGTTGACCACGTAGTCCTCGCCGTCGCGGCGGGCGGTGGTGCGGATGCTCTGCAGGTCGCTGCCGGTGCCCGGTTCGGTCATCGCGATGGCGCCGACGTACTCGCCGCTGGCCAGCTTGGGCAGCCAGCGCCGCTTCTGCTCCTGGTCGGCGTAGGCGTTGACGTAGTGGGCGACGATCGTGCTGTGCACCGGGTAGGCCCAGCAGTCGTCGGCGATGCGGGCCTGCTCCTCCAGGACCACCGCCTCGTGCGCGAAGCTGCCGCCCCCGCCGCCGTACTCCTCGGGGCAGCTGATGCACAGCAGGCCCAGCTCACCGGCCCGGTTCCAGAACTCCCGGTCGACCGCGCCCTGCTCGGCCCAGCGCTCGTGGTGCGGAGCGGACTCCTTGGCCAGGAAGGTGCGCGTGAGGTCGCGCAGCTGGTCGAGCTCCTCGGTCAGCCAGGGGGATCGGTAGCTCATGCTCAGCGGACCTTCTCGTAGAGCGTGACCACGGCGGCACCGCCGAGGCCGATGTTGTGCTGCAACGCGACGTTGATGTCCTCGACCTGGCGCGGGCCGGCCTCCCCGCGCAGCTGCCAGACCAGCTCCGCGCACTGCGCCAGCCCGGTCGCGCCGAGTGGGTGGCCCTTGGAGAGCAGCCCGCCGGACGGGTTGGTCACCACCCGGCCGCCGTAGGTGTTGTCCCCGTCGGTGATGAACTTCTCCGAGGTGCCCTCGGGCGTCAGCTCCAACGCCTCGTAGCAGAGCAGCTCGTTCACGGTGAAGCAGTCGTGCAGCTCCACCACGCGGATGTCCTCCGGGGACACCCCGGCCGACTCGTAGACGCGACGGGCGGCGGCCCTGGTCATCTCGTAGCCGACCAGGTTGATCAGGTCGCCGTCGAAGCTTTCCGGGGTGTCGGTGGTCAGCTCCTGCGCGGCGATCGCCACGTCGGCGCGCAGGCCGTGCTTGCGGGCGAACTCCTCGCTCACCACCACCGCGGCCGCCGAGCCGCAGGTCGGCGGGCAGCACTGCAGGCGGGTCAGCGGCCCGTAGATGCGCGGCGAGTCGAGCACGTCCTCCACGGTCACCGGGTCGGTGAACACCGCGTACGGGTTGTTCGCGGCATGCTTGCGGGCCTTGACCGCGATCTGGGCGAACACCTTCGGGTCCATCCCGTGGCGCTCGCAGTAGGCCGCGCCGGCCCCGCCGAAGTAGCGCGGCGCCATCGGCACGGCGCCGGCGTCTCCGTCGGCCGCCGTGGACACCTCTTCGAAGCGGGTGAACGCGCTCGGCCGGTCCTCCCAGTGCGCCCTGAGGGCGCCGCGCTGCATCTGCTCGAACCCGAACGCCAGCGCGCAGTCCACCGCCCCCGACGCCACCGCCTGCCGGGCCAGGTACAGCGCCGAGGAGCCGGTGGAGCAGTTGTTGTTCACGTTGATCACCGGCACACCGGTCATGCCGACCCGGTAGAGCCCGTTCTGGCCGCAGGTCGAGTCGCCGTACACGTAGCCGGCGTAGGCCTGCCGCACCTGGTCGAGCGTGATCCCGGCGTCCCCCAGTGCCGCCCGGACCGCGCCCTCGGCCAGCACGTCGTAGGTCTCGCTCCTGCTCGGCGTGGCGAACGGCACCATGCCGACGCCCGCGACCACCGCTCGTTGGCTCATGCTGACCAACTGTACGAATGACTATCCATCTGGTCAATACACTGGGTGCGCGAGTAGGGTTACGGCATGGTCAGCGACACCACGAGCCGCTGGGCGGTGGATGGTGACCTCACCGCCAAGGCGCGCATCCGCAACGCCGCCTTCGCCCTGCACGCCGCCCAGGGCGACGCCAACACGACCCTGCGCGAGGTGGCCCAGGCCGCCGGGGTGACGCACGGCCTGGTGGTGCACCACTTCAGCAACAAGGACGGCCTGCGCCGCGCGGTCCAGCAGCACATGCTGGAGCTGCTGCGCCAGGCGCTGGACGACGTGCCGAAGGAGGGCGGCGCGGCCGAGATCGGCCGGGCCCGGGACGCCAGCGTGGCGCGGATGTACGCCGCGCACCCCTCGTACCTGCCCTACCTGCGCCGGGCACTGGTCGACCCGGCCCAGCTGGACACCGAGCTGCTCGACCTGCTGGCCGACTTCACCCTCGCCCAGGTCCGCGACCTGCGGGGCGCCGGCGTGGCCACCAGCGAGGCCCCCGAGCAGGTCCAGGCGCTGGCCATCGTCCTGCGCGAGCTGGGACCCCGCCTGCTCGAACCGATCGTCGGGCGCCTGTGGACCCACCTGACCGGTTCCACCGGTCCCGCGCCCGAGGTGGAGATCAGGCTCCGCGGCGGCTGAACCGGCTCGCGGTTGCGGTCCACCCGTCCTTAGGACATCGTCTCTGCGTGCTCACGGCAGCGGCCATCACCTTCGCGGTCGTCTTTCTCGCCGAGCTGGTCGACACCAGCGGTCTGGTGACGCTGGTTCTCAGCACCCGCTTCCCGGCCCGTTGGGTGCTGATCGGCGTCTTCGCCGGCATGGCCGTGCACGTGGTCGTCGCGGTCGCGGCCGGGAGCCTGGTCGCGCTGCTGCCCACCCGGCCGTTGGAAGCGATCCTCGCGGTGGTCTTCCTGGTCGGCGCGGTGCTGCTGCTGCGCGGGGACGACGATGACGACGAGCCGGACATCGGGGACACGCCGGCCACGATCTGGAGCGTGGTGGCGACCAGCTTCGGGGTCACCGTGCTCTCCGAGTTCGCCGACCCGACGCAGATCATCACCGCCACCATGGCCGCGCGCTACGAAAGCCCGCTCGCCGTCGGCATCGGTGCCCTGCTCGCGCTGTGGGCGGTCTCCGCGATCGCGGTGTTCGGGGGCAACCGCGTGGCCCGGGTGGTGCCGGTGCGCTGGATCACTCGGGCGACGGCGGCCATCCTGGTCGTCCTCGCCGTGCTCAGCGCGGTCGACGCCATCCGGGGCTGACCGCGCTCAGCGCACCACGGCCCGGTCCTCGCTGAGCGACACCCGGGGCGCTATCGCCCCGGAGAACGCCGTGATCAGGGCGATCCCGATGAGCAGGACCGCCGCCGACCAGGACTGGCCACCGCTGGCGGCCAGAAGCACGGTGGCCAGCAGCGGCACGAAACCGCTCACGACGCCGGCCGAGTTGGAGGACAGCGCGATGCCGCTGTAGCGCAGCTTGGCCGGGAACAGCTCGGCGAGCAGCGCCCCGGAAACCGCGTACGGGATCGACAGGCAGGCCACCGCGGCGGTCACGCCGAGCACCAGCAGGGCCGAGTTCTTGGTGTCGATCAGCCAGAACGCCGGGAACGCGACGAGCGCCGAGGCCAGCCCGCCGACCAGCGTGACCCTGGCCGCGCCGACCCGCTCGGCCACCCGGCCGAAGATCACCAGGATGAGGATCTCCACGGCCGCCGCGACCAGCGTCGCGTTCAGCGCCAGGGTCTGGGGCAGCTTGAGCGTGTTCTTCACGTAGGAGATCACGAACGCGGTGCACAGGTAGAAGCCGCCGATGCCCAGGAACGCCGCGCCCGCACCGACCAGCAGCTGCAGCCAGGCCTTGGTGACGACCTCGCGGACCGGCGCGCTGGCCAGCTCGTCCTCCTCGAGCAGCCGCTCGAACAACGGCGACTCCTCGACCCGGCGGCGCAGCCAGAGCGCGATGTAGAGCAGCGGGAACGCGGCCAGGAACGGCAGCCGCCAACCCCACGAGTCGAAGCTCTCCTTGGGCAGGTAGCCGACCGCGAGGAACGCCCCGGAGGAGAGCAGGGTGCCGATCGGCGAACCGATCTGCGGCATGGCCGCGTACCGGCCCCGCCGCTCGATCGGCGCGTGCTCCACGGCGAGGGTCACCGCGCCGCCCCACTCGCCGCCCACCGCGATGCCCTGCAACAGCCGCAGCAGGGTGAGCAGGATCGGCGCCGCCACCCCGATGGAGAAGTAGCTGGGCAGCAGGCCGATCAACCCGGTGACCAGGCCGATCATCGTCACCGTGATGATCAGGCAGCGGCGCCGGCCGATCCGGTCGCCCAGGTGGCCGAAGATCACCGCGCCGAGCGGCCGGGCGGCGAACCCGACCGCGAACGTGGCGAACGCGGCGGCGGTGGCCACCACGATGTCCTTGCTGGTGAAGAACTGGGTGTTGAACACCAGCGAGACGGCAGCACTGAAGAGGAAGAAGTCGTACCACTCCAGTGCGGTGCCGACGAATGCGCCGAACGCGACCTTGCGGGCGTCGGCATCGGTGACGGTGACGGACTCGTTCGTGGTCATAGCTCGCTCCCGTGGGTGCGCTGCCCGCCGAGGTAGGTGGCGAGCACGTCGATGGCGCCGATGCGGTCGGGCGGTACGGCGGTGGGGTCATCACCGAGCAGGACGAAGTCGGCCAGCTTGCCCGGGGTGAGGCTTCCGCGCACCCCTTCCTCGCCGGCGATCCAGGCCGCGTCCAGGGTGTACGCGCGCAGCGCGGTGGCCGCGTCCACCCGTTCGTCCGGGCCGAGCACCGCCCCGCTCGACGTGCGGCGGAGCACCATGGACTGCATGCCGAGCAGGGGCGCCCCGGCGGCCACCGGGCGGTCCGAGCTGCCCGGCACCCGCAGCCCGGCGCGCAGGAAGCTGGCGTGCCGGTAGAGCTGATCCGCCCGGGACGGGCCGACCGCCTCGGCCATGGTGTCGCCGATCTCGTACAGGAACCGGGCCTGCGGCACGGGCGTCACGCCCAGCGCGGCCATCCGGGCGATCTGGTCCGGCGAGGTGACCGCCGCGTGCTCGATCCGGTGCCGTTTGTCGGGCCCGGGGTGCGCCCGGTGGGCCTGGTCGAAGATGTCCAGCGCGAGATCCACCGCCCGGTCGCCGATGGCGTGCGCGGCCACCCGCCAGCCGGTGGCGTGCGCGGCGACGATGCGTTCCCGCAGCACGTCGGCGTCGTCCTGCAGGTAACCGTGCGAGTGCCGGTCGCAGAACGGCGCCAGCATGGCCGCCGTGCGGGCCACCAGCGAGCCGTCCAGGAAGATCTTCACCGGGCCGATCCGCACCCGGTCGTCGCCGAACCCGGTGCACACGCCCAGGTCCAGGCCGAACGGCTCCCCTTCCGTGGCATGCCCGCGCACGGGGTGCAGCGCGTCCATGGTGGGCATCAGCTGCACCCGCACGTTGAGCCCGCCCGACGCCCGCGCCCGCTGGTAGGCGGCCAGCTCCAGCGGCGAGCGGCCGACCCAGCCGGCGCCGATGCCGCACTCGGTGACGTGGGTGAGGCCCTGCGCGGCGTACACCGCCGACGCCTTGCCGATGGCCCGGGCCAGGTCCTCGGTGGGGAAGGGCACGAGCAGCGTGTTGACCAGGTTCTGCGCCTGCTCCTCCAGGGTGCCGGTGGGGTCGCCGGTCTCGTCCCGGACGACCACGCCGCCCTTCGGCACCTCGGCCGAGCCGTTCAGGACGCCCAGCCGGTCGAGGACCGGGGAGTTCACCGTGGTGACGTGCCCGGAGCGGTGCTTGAGCACCACCGGGCGGCCCCCGGCGGCCCGGTCCAGCTGGGTCCGGTGCGGGTGGCCGCCGATCGCGGAGTGGTCGTAGCCGGCGCCGATCACGAACTCGTCCGGCCCGAGCCGGGCCGCGCGCTCGGCCACCCGGGCGTACAGCGTGTCCAGGTCGGAAAGCCCGGTCAGGTCCACCTCGTCCAGGCTCTGCCCGTACCAGGCCATGTGGTTATGGGCGTCGCCGAACCCGGGCACCAGGGTGGCGCCCTGGGCGTCGATCTCCCGTTCCCCGTGCAGGCGGTCGGGGTCCAGGGCGAACACCCGGCCGTGGTGCACGGCCAGGGTGTGGGCGCGCGGGTGCGCGTCGTCCATGGTGTGCACAGCCGCGTTACGGATGACGAGATCGACTTTCATCCCGGACCTCCCGACTGCTGAAGTGACTGAATCAACGTGCTCAAGTGACTGAATCAACGTGCTCAAGTGACTGAATCGGCGTGGTGGTTACCCCAGGTGGTGGAGGCGGGTGAGGGGGAGATTGTGGGCGTGGTGGAGGGGGATCTCCTGGCCGTCCACGCGGACCGGGGTCGGCTCGCCGGCCAGCTCGACGTGGGGTGTGGCGGTGTTGTGCAGCATGTCCGCGCAGGTCAGGCCGCGGGCGTCGGCGATGGGTGAGTAGTTGCGGCCGGCCGGGAGGCCGGCGCGCTCGGCGTGGGCCGAGACGAACACGTGGGACAGCCGGGCCGGGGCACCGCCCAGCCCGCCGTAGAACGGCAGCATCCGGCGCGGCTGGGTGAGCCGGGTGGAGCCGGACCCCGAGCCGGCGTTGCCCCAGGCCACGAAGCCGGACTTGATCACCAGCTCGGGCTGCGCCCCGAACCAGGCCGGTTGCCAGAGCACGATGTCGGCCAGCTTGCCCGGTGTTATGGAGCCGACGTGGGACGCCAGGCCGTGGGCCACCGCCGGGTTGTGGGTGAGCTTGGCCAGGTAGCGCAGCACGCGGGCGTTGTTGGCGAAGTCCGGGCCGACCTCGCCGGCCAGTCCGGCCTGCACGTGCGCCAGCTGCCAGGCGCGGCGGGCGGTCTCGGCCATCCGGCCCATGCCCAGTGAGTCGGAGTTGATGATGCTGATCGCGCCCTGGTCGTGCAGCCGGTTCTCCGCCGAGATGGCGTGCTCGCGGATCCGGCTGGCCGCGATGCCCGCGTCGCTGGGCACGTGGGCGTGCCCCCGGTGCACGGTGAGGGTCATCGGGTGCAGCTCGGCGATGGTGGCGGGGGTGAGCGGCAGCGTCGGGGTGGTCGAGCTGGTGAGCACGTTCGGCCGGGAGACGATGCCGAGCAGGTCGGGGTGCCCGCCGCCGCCCTCCACGTGGTACGCGTGCACCGTCCGCCCGCCCACCGCGTCCAGGGTGTCGGCCAGGTAGCCGGACTCGTTCAGCGTGTCGGTGTGCAGCGCCACCGGCAGGTCGGCCTGCTCGGCGACGGCCAAGCAGGTGTCGATCACCGGCGGGGTGGCGCCCCAGTCCTCGTGGATCTTGTAACCCCCGCAGCCGGCTTCCACGGCGGTCTCCAGCAGTGCGGTGGACGTGGTGGAGCCCCGGGCCAGGAACGCCGCGTTGATCGGGATGTGCGCCCAGGACTCGATCAGCGTGTGCAGGTTGTACCGGGGGTTGGCGCCCACGTCCCACACCCCGCCGATGCCCATGCCGACCACCGTCGTCACCCCGGTGGAGAGCCCGGCGGCCGCCAGCTCCGCGTTGGAAAGGTGCACGTGCGAGTCCACGATGCCCGGCGTGGCGATCAGCCCCTCGCCGGTGATCATCGCGGTGTGCGCGTCCACCTCGAGCTCGACGCCCCGCTGCACGTCGGGGTTGCCGGCCCGGCCGACGCCGACCACCCGGCCGTCCTTGATGCCGATGTTGGTCTTGCGCACGCCCAGCACCGGGTCCAGCAGGAGCACGCCCAGGATGATCATGTCCAGCTTGGAGTCCCGGCCGGCGGCCGCGCTGACCAGTGCGCCGTGCCGGGCCGTCTTGCCGCAGCCGCCGAGCAGCTCCTCGCCCGGCTCGGTGTCGTCGTGCTCGACCTCCACCCACAGGTCGGTGTCGGCCAGCCGGACCCGGTCGCCGGTGGTCGGTCCGTACAGCCGGGCGTACTCGGCGCGCTTCATTCGGTCCCCAGTCTCACTACCGGGACCTGGCGCGCGCTGTCCGGCTCGATGCGCAGCGCGGTGCCGGCGGCCAGGTCCAGCCGGAACCGCGCCGGCTCGGCCAGTTCGACCGCCAGTGCCGGGTTGAGCTTGTCCAGCGGGACGTGCGAGGACACCCAGATGGGCAGGGTGCCGGTGTTGCGCAGCACCGCCGTGGCCCGTTCCCGGCCGGGGGCCAGCTCGATCTCGCCGTCATCGGTCCGCACCGCCCCGGGGCCGTCCGGGCGGGTGGTGCCGAACGGGGCGGTCACGTGCACCAGGACGCTGCCGTACGGGAACAGCGCCTCCACCTGCAACGACGGCACCGCCTCCGGCACGCCGTCGATGAGCTGCTCGGGCTTCACCAGCCGCCGGGCGCGGTCCACGATCTCGTCGTAGGGCCGGTCGTCCCAGGCCAGCTCGCAGATCTCGTCGCAGACCAGCGCGATCGCCTCCGGCGCGCCCAGCCGTGCGCCCCGGGCCAGCCGGCGCCGGGCCAGATCGGCTCCGCTGTGCAGCAGCAGGCGCTCCCGCTCGCGTGGCGTCAGGTGCATCGGCACAGCATTCGCGGGATGTGCGCCGGATTCAAGGCCGTCGGCCCACGAGATGCGCGTTATAGATTGTGCATATGCCCAGTGATAACTCGGACAGGTGGTTGGCCCTGGTCGGCCGGCTGCGCGACGACGCGGACGTGCTGGTCGCCGAGTTCACCGCCCGGGTGCGGGCGATCGGCCCGTACCGCCGGGGCGTGGTGCCCACCGAGCGCCTGGTCGCCGACGCCGACCTCACCTTCCAGTACCTGCTGCGCCGGCTGGCCGGTCGCCCGGTGCCGGACTGGCTGGACGGCATCGGGCCGGCCATCGGCCGGGACCGGGCGCGCCGGGGTGTGCCGCTGAACGACCTGCTCACCGCCGTGCGGCTGGACTTCCGGGTGCTGTGGGCGGCCCTGCGGGAGCGCGCCGCGCCGGCGGACGAGCCACTGCTGGTGGCCCGGGTGGAGAGCGTGTGGCAGGCGGTGGAGGAGTACACCACGCAGATCCAGCTGGCATACCAGGCCGAGGCGGCGCTGCTGGCCCGGGAACGGCAGGGCGAGCGGACCATGCTGGTCGCCGCGCTGCTGAGCAGCGCCGATCCGTCGCCGGAGCAGATCGCCACGGTGGCCGTCGCACTGGGCGTGGACACCCGGGACAGCCTGCTGGTCGCGGCCGCGCGCAACGACCCGGGGGAGGGCGGCCGGCGGCTGCGCCAGGCGGCGGACCGGCTGGGCGCGGACGGCCGCCCGGTGCACGTCCAGTCCACCGGACCGCACAGCGTGCTGCTGGCCCGCTGGGAGGGCGGAGTGGGTGCGCCGGTGCGGGCCGCGCTGGCCGGTGTGCCGTGCGGCGTCGGCCCGATCGCCCGGGGGTTGGCCGCGCTGCCCCGCTGCGCCCGGCTGGCCTGCGAGATCGTCGACCTGTTCGGCGACCCGGAACCGGACCCCGGCGCGGCGGCCGGCGGCGAGCCCGGACGCGACGGCCGCCCCGGACTGGACGGCCGGGTCGGGCTGGACGGCCCGGTGGAGCTGGCGGACAGCTGGGTCCCGCTGGCCGCCGCCCGGTTGGCGGATGCCCGGGGCGACCTGGTCGACTCGGTCCTCGGGGGCCTCGCCGAAATCTCCGACAGCGAGCGCGCCCGCCTACTGGAGACCGTCCGCCACTACGCCGCCCGCGGCGTAATCGGCGAGGTCGCCACCCGCATGTACTGCCACCGCAACACCGTCCTGAACCGCCTCCGCCGCTTCGCCGACCTAACCGCGCACGACCCCACGGTGCCGGCGGAGGCGGCCACCATCCTCCTGGCCCTCCGCGCCGCGTCCCAGCCGTAGGGCTGGCCGGCACCCACCGTTCGGCGCTGGCACACGTACCGCGGCTCGTGTGCCAGCGCCAGAACGTGTGTGCGAGCCGAACTCAACGACGGGTCTTGCGGCCGGTCACCTTGTTGTAGATGACCAGGACGATGATCGCGCCGATGATGGAGCCGATGAAGCCGGCGGGGTGGAAGCCGCGCAGGCCGGCGGTGAACAGGCCGAACAGGAAGCCGCCGACCACCGAGCCGACGACGCCCAGCACGATCGTGCGGAGGATGCCGATGTCGTCCTTGCCCGGCACCACCGCGCGCGCGATGAAACCGGCCACCAGACCCAGGACGATCCAACCGACAATGGTCCAGAACATGCGGTCACCACTTTCGTTCCACGTGAGGGGGAATTCCAGCCTACGCGGTGATCAGCAATGCGATGGGCGCCTCGCCGCAGCGGCGGATCATGGCGTCCGGGCGGGCCAGTGACTCCCGGCCGGAGCTCCACCAGGCCGGGATGTCCGGCTCGCGGACCAGGGAGCCGGTGGGCTGCCGGGCCGACGCGGAAACGATCACCCGGCCCTGGGCGTTGACCAGCGCGGCCCGTCCGGAGCCGGAGCCGGAGCCGGTGACCAGCGCCCGCAGTCCCGGCGCCACCACCCGCTCGAACTCGGCCACGAACACGTCCGCCCCGACCACCCCGTCGAACGACCGCCGGCCGCGCACCGGGACGGTGAAGGTGAGCGTGTACTCGTCGGTGCACAGGTAGTCCACGTACGGGCCGGTGATGTGCCGGTGCCCGGTGTCCCGGGGGACGGTGAACCAGGACTGCCGGGTGTAGTCCAGGAAGTGGTCGCTGGCCGGGTCCAGGCTGATGAACAGCTGGCTGGGCCGGCCCTCGATCGCGGTGGTCCACCACTCGAAGCCGAACTCCTGGTCGGCCAGTGCGCGCGGGGCGGCGATGAAGCCGGCGCCGACCACCAGGCCACCCAGCGTGCCGAGCACCTCGGGGCGCAGCCGGTGCAGGTCGGCGCTGGTGGCGGACTCGGCGAGCAGTTCCTCGGCGGCGCCGAGCAGTGGCTTGAGCCGGTCGAAGACGTCTTCGACGATGCCCGCCACCTGGTCGACGACATCGGTTGCGTCCATGCTGCTCACCTCGGAGAAACCAGCCTAGAGCTGGTGGTCTATTAGCGACAGGTGCAACTCGGCCAACCGGTCGACGGCGTCCAGGATGTGCCGCTCGGTGAGCCGCCGGGCCCGCTCGCCGTCGCCGGCCGCGATGGCGGCGATGATCTCGAGGTGCTCGGCGTGGGACCGGTCCGCGTGCTCCGGTGAGGCGTCCAGCGGCAGCCAGAGCAGGCCGCCCTGCTCGCCCTGCAGCGCCGCCTCCTCCTTGGTCAGCCGGGTGGACTGGCCGGCCGCGGCCACCTCCAGGTGGAAGTGCCGCTCGGCGCGGGCCGCCGCGCCCAGCCCGTGTGCCAGGCCTGGGCGGCAGGCCAGCTCCAGGCGCTCCAGGTCCTCGCCGGAGGCGCGCTCGGCGGCCAGCTTGGCGGCGGTGCCGGCCACCGCGGTGTAGTGGTCGCCGATGTCGCGCAGCTCGGCCAGGGACAGTGCGCGCACCCGGTCCCGGTAGGGCGCGGCGCCCTGCGCGAGGGGGGCGCGCACGAAACTGCCGCCGCCCCGGCCCCTCCGGGTCTCCACCAGGCCCAGCTGGCGCAGCGCGACCAGCGCCTCCCGCACGGTCACCGTGGCCACGCCGAACCGGCCGGCCAGCTCGGTCTCGCTGGGCAGCTGCTCGTCGTCGTGCAGCAGGCCGAGGGTGATCGCGTCGGCCAGCCGCCGGGTCACCGTCTCGGCCCGCCGGGTCTGGTCCAGCGGGGCGAACAGCGCGGAGCGGGCGCCGTGCGAGATCCGCTGGGTCATGCCCGGAGTCTAGCGCCATTGTCATATGACATCTGGTCTTATATGTTTAACGACCTGAGGTGTCCGGGGTCACACCGGCAGTAAGGGGTAAGGACGTGCGGGAGTTCAACCACTTCGTCGACGGCGAACACGTGGAGTCCAAGTCCGGGGAGCGGGCGGACATCGTCGACCCGGTGACCGGCCAGCCGTACGCCACCGCGCCGGTGGGCGGGCCGGAGGACGTGGACCGCGCGCTGCGCGCGGCGCGGGCGGCCTTCGTCAAGCAGAGGGAGACCACCCCGGCGGAACGCCAGCTGGCCCTGCTGCGCATCGCCGACGCGGTGGAGGCGCGGGCCGAGGAGCTGGTCCGGGTGGAGTCGGCGGACACCGGCAAGCCGCTGGCGCTCACCGCGGCCGAGGAGATGCCGATGGTGCTGGACGCGCTGCGCTTCTTCGCCGGTGCCGCCCGGGTGCTGGAGGGCCGCGCGGCCGGCGAGTACCTGGCCGGGCACACCTCGTTCGTGCGGCGCGAGCCGGTGGGGGTGTGTGCCCAGGTCACGCCGTGGAACTACCCGCTGCTCATGGCGATCTGGAAGATCGCGCCCGCGCTGGCTGCCGGGAACACCATCGTGCTCAAGCCGTCGGACACCACGCCGGCCTCCACCCTGCTGCTGGCCGAGATCTGCGCCGAGTTCCTGGCGCCGGGGGTGCTGAACGTGGTCTGCGGGGACCGGGACACCGGGCGCGCACTGGTCGCGCACGAGATCCCGGCCATGGTGTCCATCACCGGGTCGGTGCGAGCCGGCGTGGAGGTGGCCGGCGCGGCGGCGGCCGACGTGAAGCGGGTGCACCTGGAGCTGGGCGGGAAGGCACCGGTGATCGTCTTCCCGGACGCCGACCTGGGCGCGGCGGCCGAGGCGATCGCCACCGCCGGCTACTTCAACGGCGGCCAGGACTGCACGGCGGCCACCCGGGTGCTGGTCGCCGGCGGGGCGCACGAGGAGTTCGCCGCCGCGCTGGGCGAGCAGGCCCGGGCCACCCGCACCGGCCCGCCGGACGACGAGGACGTGCTCTACGGGCCGCTGAACAACGCCAACCAGCTGGCCCGGGTGAGCGGGTTCGTGGACCGGCTGCCCGACCACGCCGACCTGCTGGCCGGCGGCGCCCGGGTCGGCGACCGGGGCTACTTCTACGCGCCGACGGTGGTCGGCGGCGTGCGCCAGGACGACGAGATCATCCAGAACGAGGTGTTCGGCCCGGTGATCACCGTGCAGCGGTTCGACGCCGAGGAACAGGCCCTGGAGGCGGCGAACGGCGTGCCGTACGGCCTGGCCTCCTCGGTGTGGACCCGCGACCACGCCCGGGCGATGCGCTGCGCGGCCAAGCTGGACTTCGGCTGCGTGTGGATCAACACCCACATCCCGCTGGTGGCCGAGATGCCGCACGGCGGGTTCAAGCACTCCGGCTACGGCAAGGACCTGTCCATGTACGGCCTGGAGGACTACACCCGCGTCAAGCACGTGATGAGCGCCCACTGATGCCCAACCAGGCCACCCCGCTGCCGACCGAGGCGCCGCCCGCCACAGGAGAGCCGGCGATCCGGCTGCGCGGGCTGCGCAAGGAGTTCGGCCCGGTGCGCGCGGTGGACGGGGTGGACCTGGACATCGGCGCCGGCGAGTTCTTCGCCATGCTCGGCCCTTCCGGCTCGGGCAAGACCACGGTGCTGCGCACGATCGCCGGCTTCGAGCTGCCCACCGCCGGCACGGTCGAGCTGGCCGGCGCGGACGTCACCCACCTGCCGCCGTTCCGGCGGGACGTGAACACGGTGTTCCAGGACTACGCACTGTTCCCGCACATGACCGCGGGCCAGAACGTGGAGTACGGGCTGCGGGTGAAGCGGGTGCCCAAGGCGCGGCGCCGGGAGCGCGCGCTGGAGGCGCTGGACACCGTGCGCCTAGCCGGCTACGCGGGCCGCTCGCCGGCGCAGCTGTCCGGCGGGCAGCGGCAGCGGGTGGCGCTGGCCCGCGCGCTGGTCAACCGGCCGAAGGTGCTGCTGCTGGACGAGCCGCTCGGCGCGCTGGACCTGAAGCTGCGGCTGGACATGCAGACCGAGCTGAAGCAGATCCAGCGGGACGTGGGCATCACCTTCGTGTTCGTCACCCACGACCAGGACGAGGCGCTCACCATGAGCGACCGGATCGCGGTGTTCAACGCCGGCCGGATCGAGCAGGTCGGCACGCCCCGCGAGGTCTACGAGCGGCCGCGCAGCGCGTTCGTCGCCGGCTTCGTCGGCACCTCCAACCTGCTGTCCGGGCGGGCGGCCGAGGCGGTGCTGGGCCGGCCCGGGGTGTTCAGCATCCGGCCGGAGAAGATCCGGCTGGACGGCGATCTGGGGCGAGAGGCGCCGGACGGGGAGATCGCCGCCACCGGCACCGTGGCCAACTCGGTGTATGCCGGCGCGACGGTGCGCTACGAGGTGGCGCTGGACGCCGGCGGACAGCTGGCCGTGCTGGTGCCCAACCACACCGACCAGGGTTTCCGGGCGGCCGGCCGGGTCCGGCTGACCTGGCGCAAGGAGCACGGCTTCCGGGTGCCGGAAGCGACCTAGCGCGGAGAAGGGAAACCAGCCATGCGGAAAATCGTCGGCCTGATCGCGGCCGGGCTGTTGCTGGCCGCCTGCGGCACCTCCGGCACACCTTCCGGCGGTGCCCCGGCCTCGGGCCAGGGCTTCACCCCCCCGTCGCTGCCCGCCTTGCAACAGCTGGGCCAGCCGGAGGGCGAGGTGAACATCCTGGCCTGGCCCGGCTATGCGGAGAACGGCTCCACCGACCCCAGCGTGAACTGGGTCGGCCCGTTCGAGCGGCAGACCGGGTGCAAGGCCAACGTGAAGGTGTTCGGCACCTCGGACGAGGCGGTCAGCCTGATGAAGACCGGCCAGTACGACGTGGTGTCGGCGTCCGGGGACGCGTCGCTGCGGCTGGTCGCCGGCGGGGACGTGGAGCCGGTGAACACCGCGCTGGTGCCCAACTACGCGGACGTCTTCGACTTCCTGCGCAACCGCCCGTGGAACAGCGTGCACGGGGTGGCCTACGGCGTGCCCCACGGCTGGGGGGCCAACCTGCTCACCTGGCGCACCGACCGGGTCAACCCGGCGCCCACCTCGTGGTCGGTGATGTTCGACCCGAACTCGCCGTACAAGGGCAAGGTGTCGGCCTACGACTCGCCGATCTACATCGCCGACGCCGCCCTGTACCTGATGGTCCACCGGCCGGAACTGGGCATCAAGGACCCCTACGCGCTGGACGAGAAGCAGTTCCGGGCCTCGGTGGACCTGCTCAAGCAGCAGCGCCCGCTGGTCGGCGAGTACTGGTCGGACTACCTGAAGCAGAGCCAGGCGTTCAAGAACTCGGACGCGGTGCTCGGCACGTCCTGGCAGGTCACGGTGAACACGATGACCTCCGCCGGTGCCCCGGTGCAGGCCGCCGTGCCCTCCGAGGGGGCCACCGGCTGGTCGGACACGTGGATGGTGTCCGCCCGCTCGCCGCACAAGACCTGCGCCTACAAGTGGCTGGACTACATCATCAGCCCGGCGGCGAACGCGCAGGTCGCGGAGTACTTCGGCGAGTCGCCGTCGAACGCCAAGGCCTGTGGGGCGACCAAGGACCCCAACCACTGCGCGACCTTCCACGCCGGTGACGCCGAGTACGCCTCGAAGATCCACTACTGGACCACGCCGATCGCCCAGTGCCTGGACGGCCGCACCGACGTGAAGTGTGCCGACTACGCCGAGTGGACCAGGGCGTGGACGGAGATCAAGGGGTGACGCTCGCGGCGAGCGCCTTCCTGTACCGGCGGCCCCGGCTGCGGCTCGGCCTGCTGTTGTCCGCGCCGCTGCTCTGGCTGGGGCTGGCCTACCTGGGGGCGCTCGCCGCGCTGTTCGTCACCGCGTTCTGGTCGACCGACGGGTTCACCGGGCAGGTGGTCCGGGAGTGGTCGCTGGGCAACTTCCACACCCTGTTCACCGACGCGGTCTACCGGGCCGTCACGCTGCGCACGATGGGCATCGCGGCCCTGGTCACGGTGGTCGACGCGGTGATCGCGTTCCCCATGGCCTACGCCATGGCCCGGGTGGTGCCGCCGAGGGCGCGGCCGTGGCTGGTGATCGCCGTGCTCACCCCGCTGTGGGCGTCCTACCTGGTCAAGGCCTACGCCTGGCGGGCCATGCTGTCCGGGGAGGGGGTCCTGCACTGGCTGCTCGCTCCCCTCGGGCTGGACACCCCGGGCTACGGGCTGCCCGCGGTGGTGATCACGCTGGCCTACCTGTGGCTGCCGTACATGATCCTACCCGTCTACGCCGGCCTGGACCGGCTGCCTTCGTCCCTGCTGGACGCGGCGGCCGACCTGGGCGCCCGGCCGGCGCGGGCGTTCCGGTCGGTGATCCTGCCGCTCACCCTGCCGGCGGTGGTGGCCGGGTCGATCTTCACCTTCTCCCTGTCCCTGGGCGACTACATCACCGTGCAGATCGTCGGGGGCACCAGCCAGATGCTGGGCAACGTGGTGTTCAGCAACATCGGCGCGGCCAACAACCTGCCGTTCGCGGCCACCGTGGCCCTGGTCCCGGTGGTGATCATGTTGGCCTATCTGGCCGCCGCGCGGCGCGTCGGCGCGCTGGAGCAGCTGTGAGCCGGCCGGCGCGGTGGTTGCTGCTCGCGGCGCTGGCCGGCGGGCTGGCGGTGATCTACTTCCCGCTGTTGCTGGTGCTGCTGAACTCGTTCAACGCCGACACCACGTTCGGCTGGCCGCCTTCCGGGCTGACCCTGGACTGGTGGGCGCGCGCCGCGGGCAACGCCGGGGTGCGGGCCGCGCTGTGGACCAGCGTGCGGGCCGGCCTGGCGGCCACCGCGATCGCGCTGGTCCTGGGCACCATGGCGGCGTTCGCGCTGGCCCGGTACCGGTTCTTCGGCCGGGACGCGGTGTCCCTGCTGCTGGTGCTGCCCATTGCCCTGCCCGGCATCGTCACCGGCATCGCGCTGAACAACGCCTTCCGCACGGTGTTGGGGGTGGGCCTGGGCCTGTTCACGGCGATCGTCGCGCACGCCACGTTCTGCATCGTGGTGGTGTTCAACAACGTGCTGGCCCGGTTGCGCCGGCTGGGCACCGACCTGCGCGAGGCGTCGGAGGACCTGGGGGCTTCCGGGTGGACGACGTTCCGGCTGGTCACCTTCCCCATGCTCCGCTCGGCGCTGCTGGCCGGCGGCCTACTGGCCTTCGCCCTGTCCTTCGACGAAATCATCGTGACCACGTTCACCCTCGGCCCGGGCCTGGAGACCCTCCCCATCTGGATCCTGAACAACCTGTTCCGCCCCAACCAGGCCCCCATAGTGAACGTGGTCGCCGCGGTCCTGATCGTGATCTCCACGCTCCCCGTCTACCTGGCCCACCGCCTCTCCTCCGATTCAGTCACTTCAGCACGCTGATTCAGTCACTTCAGCAGGGTGATTCAGTCACTTCAGCAGGGTGATTCAGTCGGTTCTGGTGATGCCGTCCCAGAGGACGCCGACCACGCGGTCGGTGCGGGCCTCGTCCTTGGCGTAGGCCTGCATGGCCTGCGCGCCGACCATGAGCACCTTCAGGTCCCGGGGGCCGATGTCGGAACGCACCGCGCCGGCCCGCTGCGCGCCGTCCAGCAGCTTCGCCAGCACCGACATGAACGCCTCCTCGGCGTCCGGGTCGGCCGTGGCCACGTCGAAGCCCACCCCGGCCATGGCCTCCACCAGGCCCTGGTCGGTGGCCGACGCCTCGACCATCACGGCGAGGAAGCCGCGCAGCGCCTCGCCGGGCTCCCGCGTGGCGGTCAGCTCGTCGGCGTGATCGGTGAGCTGCCGCAGCCGGTCCACCACGATGGCCCGGAACAGCGCCTCCTTGGTGGGGAAGTGCCGGTAGAGCGTGCCGGCGCCCACCCCGGCGCGCCGGGCGATCTCGTCGATCGGCACCGCCAGGCCCTCCTCGGCGAACGTCCGGTACGCCACATCGAGCACCTTGGCCCGGTTGCGGGCCGCGTCGGCGCGCATCGGTCTGGGTTTGGCCTGGCTCAAACAACGACTCCATCACACTTGCGGGCGCACTCGGACTAAGCGGGGCGCGCGTTCCGTATAGTTCTAACCGGAACGCACGCCCCGATTCTATCCGAGGAGCACCCGCAATGAGCAACAAGTGGACCGAGGCCGACATACCGGACCAGCGCGGCCGGGTCGCCGTGGTCACCGGCGCCAACACCGGGCTCGGCTTGGAGACCGCCAGGGCGCTGGCCACGCACGGCGCGAGCGTGGTGCTCGCGGTGCGCAACCTGGACAAGGGCAAGGACGCCGCCGCCCGGATCACCGCCGCCGCCCCCGGGGCCGACGTCACCGTGCAGGAGTTGGACCTCAGCTCGCTGGCCTCGGTCCGCGCCGCCGCCGGCGAGCTCAACAGCCGGTACGAGCGGATCGACCTGTTGATCAACAACGCCGGCGTGATGTACACGCCCAAGTCGAAGACCGCCGACGGCTTCGAGCTGCAGTTCGGCACCAACCACCTGGGCCACTTCGCCCTGACCGGGCTCCTGCTGGACCGGGTGCTGGCCGCGCCGGGCTCCCGGGTCGTCACGGTCAGCAGCATCGGGCACCGCATCCGCGCCAGCATCCACTTCAACGATCTGCAGCTGGACCGGGACTACGGCCGGGTGACCGCCTACGGCCAGGCCAAGCTGTCCAACCTGCTGTTCACCTACGAGCTGCAGCGGCGCCTGGCCGCGCGTGGCGATGACGCCATCGCGGTGGCCGCGCACCCCGGGGCCTCCAACACCGAGCTGGCCCGCAACTCGCCACGGCCCCTGGTCGTGCTGGCCAACGTGCTGGGCCCGCTGTTCACCCAGAGCGCGGCGATGGGCGCACTGCCCAGCTTGCGCGCGGCCACCGACCCCGGGGTGCGAGGCGGCGAGTACTACGGCCCGGACGGCCTCGGCGAGACCCGCGGTTACCCGAAGCTGGTGAAGTCCAGTGCACGGTCGCACGACGTCGAGGTGGCCCGCCGGCTGTGGACGGTCTCCGAGGAGCTGACCGGGGTCAGCTACCTGTAAGCCAGTGGTATCGCCCGCGGCGCAGACTGGCACGGTGTCCGATACCGAGGTGCCGGTACTGATCGTCGGGGGTGGCCCGGTCGGGCTCACCGCCCGGGCGCTGCTGGGCCGCTGGGGGGTGCGCTCGCTGCTGGTGGAGAAGTACCGCGAGCTGTCGCCGTTCCCCCGGTCCAGGCTGCTCAACGTCCGCTCGATGGAGATTTTCCGGCAGCTGGGCATCGCCGGCCGGGTCGCCGCGGCGGCGTTCGCGCCGGAGTACGCGCGGGTCCGGTTCCGGGAGACCCTGGGCGCCGAGGACTTCGCCAGCGCACCGATGCTCGGGGTGCACGCGCCGGTTCCCGAGAGCCCGGCCCTCGGCGCGGTCACCTCGCAGGACCGGCTGGAACCGATCCTGCTCGGCGCGGCGGACACCCGGGTGCGGTTCGGCGCCGAGCTGGTCGACCTGGCCGAGGAGACCGACCACGTGGTGGCCTCGCTGGTCGACGACGGCACCGAACGCAAGGTCCGGGCCCGCTACGTGATCGCCGCCGACGGGGCCAACTCCACCGTCCGGGAATGGCTGGGCATCGACACCCTCGGGCCGGGCGCGGTGGGCAGCTTCACCACCGTCGTGTTCAACGCCGATCTCCGCTTCGAAAATGAGCCGGGTGGCGCCTACTTCACCACGCACGGATCGTTCACGCCGATCTACCCGGAGGGCGGCTGGGCCTGGTTCGGCCCGACTCCGGCGGAACCCCGGCACGCCGACTGGCGCGAGCTGGTGACCCGAGCGCTCGGTCCGGGCATCGAGCTGCCGATCGACGTGCTGCGCGTCCAGCACTGGGTGATGAACGCGTTCGTGGCTTCGCGCTTCGCGGCCGGTCGCGTGCTGCTGGCCGGCGACGCCGTGCACGCCATCCCGCCGATCGGCGGCCTGGGCATGAACGTCGGCCTGGCCGACGTGCACAACCTCTGCTGGAAGCTGGCCGGCGTGCTGCACGGTTGGGCCGGGCCGGGCCTGCTGGACAGTTACCAGGCGGAACGGCTTCCGGTCGCGAGGGAGACCCTGGAACTGGCGGTGGCCAACTCTCAGCTCGTGCGGCGCGTGCAACAGCAGCGCGTCGAGCGGCCGGAAGCGCCGGTCGAGGTGCCCTGGACCCGTCGCTACTTCGCCCAACTCGGCCTGGTGCTGGGTGCTGCCTACGAGTCGGACGCGGTGTTGCCGGACGGCAGTGTCGCGCCTTCGGCGGCCGATCCGGTGACGGACTACCTGCCCACCGCCCGGCCCGGCCACCGCCTGCCGCACCAGTGGCTGGCCGAGGGCCGCTCCACCCTGGACATCCTGGGCGAGTGGTTCACCCTGCTCACCGCCGACCTTGACTGCTGGCGCGGGCGCGTGGGCGGAGCGGCGCCGCTGCGGGTCACGGAGCTCACCGTCGAGCAGGCCTCTCATTACGAGCTCGGGCCGGGAGGCGCGGTGCTGGTCCGCCCGGACGGATACGTCGCCGCCCGCTGGCCGGACGCTCCGGCCGGCGACGCCCTCCGGTCGGCCATCTCGGTCGTCACGTCAGGTGCTGGTGATCAGGTAGCCGTAGCAGACCTTACTGGCCGGTAGAACGTCTCTGGCTGCTACTTGACCATGCGCGCCGGGCTGCGGGTGGAGTGGCGGGTGGCGGGTGTTGCGAATTTGTGCGCAGAGCCAAGGGGAGATCAGGCGAGCAACGGAGCGAGGCGTTCGGTGTGCGCGCGCAGGAGCTCCACCAGGTCGTCGTTGGGGTCGGCGACCCGGTCGGCCGGGCCGCTCAGCGCCAGGCCGGCGACCAGCGCGCCGTCCCCGGGGGCGCGCACCGGGACGGCCAGGCAGCCCCGGCCGAGGTGCAGCTCGCCGCACTGCCGGGCTAGGTCGGTGCGCGCGACCTCCTTCAGTTCCGCGGCCAGCTCGCCCGGGTCGGTCAGCGTGTGCTCGGTCAGCCGTTGCAGCTCGCCGGCGCGGAAACGGCGGTCGGGGGTCTGGGCGAGCAGCAGCTTGCCCAGCGCGGAGGCGTGCGGGTGGCGGGCCAGCAGCGCGGGGTCACCCGGCGGGTGGTCCGGGTCGGGGTCGATCACGGTGACCTGGCCGCCGGCGAACGACGCCAGGTGCGCACCCCAGCGCACCCGCGCGCGCAGGTGGCCGACCACCGCCCGGGCCGCCGTACTGGGCGCCGGCACCACCGGCACGGCCAGCCGGCCGGCCCGCGCGCCGAGGGCGAACCCGCTCAGGTCCGGCAACCGGACCAGGTACTCCTCCGCGACCAGCAGGTTCAGCAACCGGTACGTGGTCGCCCGGGGCAGCCGCAGCGCCGCCGAGATCTCCCGCGCGGTGACCCCCGGCCCGGCCGCGACCACCTCCGCCAGCACCTCGAAGGCGTTGCGGATCGCCCTCGGCTGGCGGCCGGGGACCGGGTCGGGGGCACTCAACGGGGCACACCGCCGAGGAGGTCTCCGGTGGACGGGTGGTCGTACGCGCCGATCGCGGCCAGCCGGGCCGGGCGGCGCCGGCGCAGCCACCAGTACCGCGCGCCGGCCAGCGCCAGCACGCCGACCGCGATCAGCGGTGCCGGGGCCAGGGGCATCCACAGCGCGTAGGCCACCAGCACGCCCAGCAGCACCGGCACGATCACCGAGGTGGCCACCACCGGCGGCGCGGTCAGCTCGCCGATCTTGTGCAGGAACACCGGTGCGGCCAGGCAGACCACCAGGTAGGCGAGCAGGTAGCCGAGCGCTGCCGCTGTGAGCGGTCCGGTGAGCACCTGGTTGGCCGGCACACCGGCGGCGAGCAGCCCGGCCGCCGCCAACGCCAGCGGCGGCACGCACACCGCCACCGCGACGTGCGGCGTGCGGAACCGGCCGTGCGTGCGCCCCAGCCGCGCCGGCAGCACGCCCTCCCGGCCGGTGGTGAACAGCAGCCGCACCATGGCGGTGATGGTGGCCATCGAGCAGGCCAGGAACGAGGTGGCCAGGCCGGCGTCCAGCAGCGCGGACAGCCAGGGCATCCGGTAGCCGGCGGCCAGCGCGGGCACCGGCTCCGGCTGCGCGGCCAGCCCGCCCGGGACCTGGGCGAACGCCGCCACCTGGGTGTACGCGGCGAGCAGGGTGAGCAGGCCGATCAGCGCGGCGGTGCGGCGTACCGCGCGGGGCACGGTGCGGAACGGCCGGCGGGCCTCCACACCCATCGCGGCGGCCGCCTCGAACCCGATGAACGCGGCCAGCGCGGGCAGCACCCCGGCCGCCACCGAGCCGAACGAGACGTCGAACCGGGTGGGCAGCAGCTGCCGCCAGTCCAGGGTGAACCCGTGCTGGGTGAGCAGCGTGCCGAACACCACCAGCATCAGCCCGATGGACACCGCCTCCACGCCGAGCACCACCCAGGCGGACAGCCGGGCCCCGCGCACCACCAGCGCGGCAACCAGCGTCGCCAGCAGGAGCGCCAGCCCGCCCAGCGCCACCGGTGACTCGGCGCCCGCCCAGCCGAACCGGGCCAGCAGCGCGCCGACCCGGGCGGTCGCCCCGGCGATCGCGGAAACGGTGAGCATGCCGTAGCCGACCAGCAGCGCCGCGCCGCAGAGGAACGCACCACTCGGGCCGAGGCCCTTCGCGGTCAGGCTGTACAGCGACCCGGCGGCGGCCATCCGGCGGGTGAACTGGCCGATGCAGCTGGCCACCAGCAGCGCCAGCCCGGTGGCCACGGCGAACGACCAGATGGTCGCGGTGCCGGCGGTGGCGGCCACGATCACCGGGGTGACCGCCATCGCGGCCGCCGGCCCGGCCCCGCCGACCGACTGGGCGAACACCTGGACCGGTGCCAGGTTCCGCCGGTCCAGCCCGGCGACCGGGGAGTGCCCGAGCATCTGGTCGGCGACGCGTGTCGAGTAGGCCACGTCGGCAACCTCGCTTCGCTCGGTCCGTCCGGCAACCGGGAGTCCCGGGTTGTGAGACAGGGCACATTCTCCGGTTCCCGGAACCGGGGAACCAGTATTGCCGACGCGCCGCCGGCAGCGGACCGTGCCTGCACGGCACGCCGTGCCCGTGAGTGGCGAGTATTGCTATAGCCACACTCGCCACTCACGGGCACTCCGACGCAGGAGGAGTGCATCTGTGACCGTCACCGAGCCCACCCGGACCGCCAACCCGCCCACCAGGACCCCGGACCACCCGCTGGAGATGACCACCGAGGAGGAGGTGCACCGGGTCCGCGAGGTACTGGCGTCCGAGGGACTGCTGACCGAGCACGTGCGCTTCGCCTTCTTCGCCCCCGAGGAGCCGGCCAAGCCGGAGGTGCTCGCGCACCGCGACGGCGCACCCGTCGACCGCCGGTTCCGCGCCGTGCTGCTGGACCTGGCCACCGGCCGGTCCACCGACAACGTGGTCGCCGCTAGCACATCTACGCTGGTCAGCAGCGTCGAAGTGGACACGTCCAAGGGCCAGCCGCCGATCATCGACGCCGAGTTCGAGCTGATCGAGGACATCCTGAACGCCAGCGAGGAGTGGAAGGCCGCGCTGCGCAAGCGCGGTCTGGACCCGGCGAACGCCCGGGCGGTGCCGCTGTCGGCCGGCGTCTACGACTACCCGGACGAGGTCGGCCGGCGGATCGTGCGCTCCTTCGCGTTCATGCAGGACCACGAGAAGGACAGTCCGTGGGCGCACCCGGTGGACGGCCTGGTCGCCTACGTGGACCTGACCGCGCGCTCGGTGGACCGGGTGATCGACGAGGCGGTCATTCCGGTGCCGCAAGAGGCGGGGAACTTCGACGACCCGGCGCAGGTGGGGCCCCAGCGGACCGGGCTGAAGCCGATCGAGATCACCCAGCCCGAAGGCGTCTCGTTCACCGTCGAGGGCAACCGGGTGCGCTGGCAGAATTGGGACGTGCGGCTGGGCTTCAACGAGCGCGAGGGCCTGACGCTGCACCAGCTGTCCTACGACGGTCGGCCGATCCTGTACCGGGCGTCCATCGCGGAGATGGTGGTGCCCTACGCCGACCCGTCACCGGTGCGGTTCTGGCAGAACTACTTCGACTGCGGCGAGTACATGTTCGCCCGCTACGCCAACTCGCTGGAGCGCGGCTGCGACTGCCTCGGCGACATCACCTACCTGGACGCGGTCATCGCCGACGACCTTGGCCAGCCCCGGACCATCAACAACGCCATCTGCCTGCACGAAGAGGACCACGGCGTGGTGTGGAAGCACTCCGAGATGTTCACCGGGGCGGCGGAGACCCGGCGGCAGCGGCGGATGGTGTTCTCCTACTTCACCCCGATCGGGAACTACGACTACGGCTTCTACTGGTACCTCTACCTGGACGGCACCATCCAGTTCGAGGCCAAGGCCACCGGCATCGTGTTCACCTCGGCCTACGGCCCGGACAGCGAGTACGCCACGGAGATCGCCCCCGGCCTGGGCGCGCCCTACCACCAGCACCTTTTCGCCGCCCGGCTGGACACCATGATCGACGGCGCGGCCAACGCGGTGGACGAGGTGGAGGCGGTGCCGGTGCCGATGGGGCCGGGCAACCCGTACGGCAACGCCTTCCGCCAGGGCCGCACCCGGCTCACCAGTGAGGCGGGCGCGCAGCGGCTGGCCGACAACTCCCGGGCCAGGGCCTGGCACATCGTCAGCACGGAGAACCGGAACCGGCTGGGCCAGCCCACCGGTTACGTGCTGCGGCCGGAGGGGCAGCCGGCGATGCTGGCCGACCAGGCGTCCTCCATCCGGGCCCGCGCGGCGTTCGCCACCAAGCACCTGTGGGTGACCCGCTACGACCCGGCGCAGCGCTATCCGGCCGGCGACTTCGTGAACCAGAACCCGGGCGGCTCCGGGCTGCCCGAATGGACCGCCGCCGACCGGCCGGTGGACGGCGAGGACATCGTGGTCTGGCACAGCTTCGGGACCACGCACTTCCCGCGCCCGGAGGACTGGCCCGTGATGCCGGTCGACTACACCGGTTTCACGCTCAAACCGTCCGGCTTCTTCGACCGGAACCCGGCACTGGACGTACCCCCGACCGGCGGAGCACACTGTGCGTCAAACGGCCAGGGCAACGGCCATGTCGGCTGAAGCCGACCTGCCAGTAGCCGATGCCGGCGCGGCTGGGACAGCCCCCGCGCCGGCATCGGCCGGCGCCGATGAGACAGCGCCGGCATCGGCCGGCAACTCAGGGTTCCGTAAGCGACTGGGCCTGCCCGATGTGATCGCGCAGAGCCTCTCGGTGATCGCGCCGGCCATGTCCGGCGCCTTCCTCACCTACCTGGCCTCGACCAAGGCGGGCGGCGCGACCCCGCTGGCCTACCTGCTGGGCACGCTGGCCATGCTCTGCGTGGGCGGCACCGTGGCCCGGTTCGCGCGGTCACTGTCCTCGGCCGGGTCGATGTACACCTACATCACCCGGGGGGCCAACCGGATGACCGGTTTCCTCGGCGGCTGGTGCTACGCGGCGGCGTTCCTGGTGCTGGGCGGCGCGGTGCTCTGCGGGTTCGGCTTCTTCGCCGCCAACCTGGTGGCGCTGGCCGGGGTGCACGTGTCCTGGGCCTGGTTCTCGCTCGGCGGGCTGGTGCTGATCACCGTGATGAGCCTGTTCGACGTGCAGGCGTCGACCCGGACCCAGCTGGTGTTCCTGGTGCTCAGCATGCTGGCGCTGCTGGTGGTGGCGCTGGTGGTGATCGGTGGCGCGGCCCGGCCGGTGGACCCGGCGGCGTTCTGGCCGTCGGCCGCCGGGGTGCCGTGGACCGGCATCCTGTTCGGGCTCAGCTTCGGCATGCTGTCCTTCACCGGGGCCGAGGCGAGCGCGGTGCTGGCCGAGGAGACCCGCGACTCGCGGCGGGTGATCCCGCGCGCGGTGATCGGGTCGATCGTGGTGGCCGGGCTGTTCTACCTGGTGATCACCTACGCCACCGCCGTCGGGTTCGGCGTGCGCGAGGCGGCGACCGCGTGGCCGGCCTCGGTGGCCGGGCTGGCCGCCGTGGCGCCCAACCAGGTACTGGCGGCCGTGGTGCTGGCCTGTGCGGCGCTGGCCAGCCTGTTCTGCGCGCTGGGGGTGCACCTGGCGGTGTCCCGGGTGCTGTTCGCCATGGGGCGGGAGCGGGCGCTGCCGGCCTGGCTGGGCGTGCTGCACCCGAGGTGGCACACCCCGTGGCGGGCGATCGGGCTGGACATCATCGTGTGGGTGCTGCTGGCCGGGCTGGTGCTCGCGCTCACCGGGCACGACACCCAGGTGGCGATCGCCGGCGGGCAGGACAACGAGATGACCGGCGGGGTGTTCGTGTTCACCGTGCTGGCCGGGTTGGGCACGCCGCTGGTGATGTTCGTGTACCTGCTGCTCGGGGTGGCCGGGTTCGCCCAGGGGCGGCGCACCGGTGACGCCGGGTTCCAACGGGTCGGCGCGCTGGCCGCGGCGGTGGGCGGGCTGGCGGTGTTCGGCGCGATCTACTACTCGTTCGTGCCGGCCGCGCCCGGCGCGGAGATCCCCGGCGTGATCGCCATGGTGCCCTGGGTGTGCGGGGCACTGGTGGTCGTCGGTCTGGCCGTGGCCGCCTGGCTGCGGCACACCCGCCCCACGGCCTGGTCCCACATGGGCACCGTCTTCGACGAGGTCTGACGGCCGGCGCGGCGTCGGCGGTCTGCCGCTACTCGGGCATGGGGCCGTCGCGTTTCGCCGAGGATGACCGCTGTCGCCACGCACGACGATCACCCGTTGATGATCACCGCTTTCATGGTCAACAGGACATGAGGGTCGCTCCGAGCGCTCCCGGACGACCACCATGTCCTGTTGATCACTCACCCGGCCCGCGACGTATTGGCGTGCGTGCTCCTCGAACGGATCGGCCAGCTCGTCCGGACCGAAGAACTTGTCCGCCTCGCGGATGTCGGCCATCGAAGCTTCCGCATCGACCGGCGTAAGCACGGCGAATGCATCCGCCAGCTCGGCTACGGGGCGATGAGGCGGTAGAGGACCTCGCTGTAGTGGGACTTGAGGGTGTCCGGGGCCAGGCCGCGCTCGCGGCGCTGGTGGATGTAGAACCCGGCGCCGAGCAGGGCCAGCAGGGTCTCCGCGATGAAGTCCGCGTCCAGGCCGGTCGGTCGCAGCTCGTTGAGCAGGGAAACCAGGTGCGCCCGGGCGGTCTGGTAGGCGCCGCTGCTGTAGCGGGCGGTCGGGGCGCGGGTCTCGGCCAGGGCGTGGATGTCCACCTCCAGCTCCAGGCGGTCCACGTAGGCGTCCAGGAACGCGCGCAGCCGGGCCACCGGCGGTGCCCCCGGCCCGAGTGGTGGCGGGCCGTGGATGAACGCGTTCTGGAACCGCTGCTCCTCGCTGTCCAGCAGCGCGAAGGCCAGTCCGGCCCGGTCGCCGAACCGGCGGTACACGGTTCCGACCCCGACCCCGGCGCGCGCGGCCACCGCGTCCATGCTCAGCGCGCAGGTGCCGCCCTCCGCGACCATGTCCCGGGCCGCCGCGAGCACCATCCGCCGGCTGCGTGCCGCGTCGGCCCGCTCGGCGGGCGGCTGCCCCAGCACCGGCAGGCCCAGGTCGTTGGCCGCCATCAGCGCATCCTTTCCCCTGTGACGTGAACCTTAGAGCCTCGGGAACAAACTTCCCGCCCCCTCGGTTGCAGGCGGAGAATTCTCCGTTTATGGTAGCAGAAGCGGAGAAAGTTCCGTTTCAACTCAGAGAGAGCAGGTGCACGATGACCACGAGCACGCAGCCACTGGTCGGCACGTTCGCCATCGACCCGATCCACTCGCTGTTCCAGTTCGGCGTCAAGCACATGGGCGTCTCCGCGTTCCGCGCCTCGTTCGAGGACGTGAGCGGCAAGGTGGTGGCCGACGAGCAGGGCATTCGCCTGGACGGTTCGGTCCGCGTGGAGTCGCTGACCATCAAGCAGCCGGACTTCCGTGCGCACGTGCTGAACGGCGCCGACTTCTTCGACGCCCCCAACCACCCGGAGCTGACCTTCCGGTCCAACGACATCAAGCTGCGCGAGGACGGCACCGCCGAGGTGGCCGGTGAGCTGACCATCAAGGGGATCACCAAGCCGTTCACCGCCACCGGCACCTACACCCCGGTGGTCGAGGCGCTGGGTGGGCAGTCCCGCTTCGGCGTCGAGTTCGAGGCCGTGGTGGACCGCCGGGACTGGGACTTCAGCTTCGCCGCCCAGCTGCCCAAGGGCGGGGACGCGCTGGCCAACACGGTCAAGCTGACCGCGAACGTCGAATTCGTCAAGGAGGCGTAGTAGCCGATGCGGGTCCTGGGTATCAGTGGCAGCCTGCGCGCCGGTTCGTACAACCGGCAGCTGCTGGAGCTGGCCGGCAAGCTGTTGCCGGAGGGCGTCGAGTTCGAGGTGTACGACCGCCTCGCGGACATCCCGCCCTACAGGGAAGACGCAGTGGATGCGCCCGAGGTGGTGGCCGACCTGCGCAACCGGGTGAGCGCGTCCGACGCGGTCCTGATCGCCACGCCGGAGTACAACGGCTCCATTCCGGGGCAGCTGAAGAACGCGCTGGACTGGGCGTCCCGGCCGTTTCCGGACAACTCCTTCAAGGGCCGGCCGACCGCCGTGATCGGCGCCTCGGTCGGGCTGTACGGGGCGATCTGGTCGCAGGCCGAGCTGCGCAAGGTGCTCGGCCTGATGGGTGCGGCCGTGTTGGACGAGGAGCTGCCGGTCGGCCAGGCCGACCAGGCCTTCGGGGCCGACGGCGGACTGTCCGACACCGATGGCGAGGCCGCGCTGTCCGCGCTGGTCAGCAAGCTGGTGGACGCGGTCCGCGCGCCTACCGCACCCTAGCGCTGCGCAGGGCTGTGCGGCGAACCTTGCCGGCGTCGTCGCGCAGCGGATGATCGACCCGCTCGAAGGTGCGCGGGAGCTTGTTGCGGGAAAGCAGCGGAGCCAGGTGGGCGAGCAGCTCGGCATCGCCCACCGGTTCGCGCGGCTGGATGATGGCGTGGATCGCGTTGCCCAGGTCCTCGTGCGGCAGCCCGATCACGCAGCTGGTCAGTACCGAGGGGTGCCGGTCGAGCGCGGCCTCGATCTCGGCGGGGAAGATGTTCGCCCCGCCCACCAGGATCATGTCCGTGTCCCGGTCGGTGAGGAAGACGTAGCCGTCCTCGTCCAGGTAGCCGAGGTCGCCGAGCGACTCCCAGCCCTCCCCGGCCGAGCGGGGCCGCGCGCCGATGTACCGGTACGGGTTGGACTCGCCGGTGCCCCGGCGCATCCACAGCTCGCCGACCTCGCCGGGCCGGCACGGCCGGCCGTCCGGGTCCCGGCACTCGATCTCGCCGAGCACCGGGCGGCCCACCGAGCCGGGGTGGGCCAACCACTCGACGCCGTCGATCACCGTGACCGCCTGCAGCTCGGTGCCGGCGTACAGCTCCATGACCTTCTCCGGGCCGAGCCAGTCGATCCAGGCGTGCTTCAGCCAGGCCGGGCAGGGCGCGGCCATGTGGTACATCGTGCGCACCGAAGAGACGTCGGCGGCGTCGCGCACCTCTGCGGGCAGCCGCCAGATGCGCTGCATCATGGTGGGCACCAGGTAGACGAAGGTGGCCCGGTGCTCGGCGATCAGGCGCAGCGTCTCCGCCGGGTCGAAGCGGGGCGTGAGGACCACGTGGTTGCCGTTCACCAGGCCGGCCAGCGTCATGATGAACGGCGCGTTGTGGGACAGCGGCGCGGGCAGGAGCACCGTTTCGTCCACGGGGATGCGCAGCAGCCCGCCGAAGCCGATCAGGCGGTCCGCGTCCGCCTCCCCGTCGGCGGCGATCAGCTTGGGCCGCCCGGTGCTCCCCCCGCTGGGGATGATCTTCCAGGTGGGCGCGACCACCGGCTCGATGTCGGCGCCGCCGTCCAGTCCGGGTAGCTCGGATACATCAACGCCGGGGATTCCCGGCGCGTCCTCCGGCTGAAGGCCGACCGTTGCGGCCGGCGCGGCCAGCTCCAGGATGCCCCGCCGCTCCGCCGGGGCCAGCTTCACCGACAGCGGAACCGGCGTGGCGCCGAGCAGCCACGCCGCCAGCGCGGCCACCGGGAACTCCACCGAGTTGGGCAGGCAGACG
The DNA here is from genome assembly GCA_014208095.1 of Actinospineispora eucalypti. GTDB lineage: Bacteria > Actinomycetota > Actinomycetes > Mycobacteriales > Pseudonocardiaceae > Pseudonocardia > Pseudonocardia eucalypti. Next base: position 1,192,287 of record JACHMT010000001.1, read on the forward strand.
GCCACGGTGTCACCCCGGCCCACGCCCAGCTCGGCGTACCGGGCACCCAGCGCGCGGGCCTTGCGGACCAGTTCGGCGCGGGTGAGGGTGACGCCGGCGCAGGTGACTGCCGGGCGGTCCGGCTCGGCGTCGGCGTAGTGCCGCAACAGATCGAAATAGTGCCGGACCATGGGGTCAGTCTGCGGGCCGGTCACTCCGGCGGCAACCGGGTCCCGGGGTAACGTCGTCGCATGTCCGTGCTGGCCGAGGGCGAGCTGACCGCGAAGGGCCGGGCCACCCGCGCCCGGCTGCTGGACTGCGCGCGGGCCGAGGCGATCGCCGGGGACGGGCACCTCGAGCTGGCCACCGTGGCGAAGGCGGCCGGGGTGGCGCCCAGCCTGGTGCACCGCTACTTCGGTTCCAAGGCCGGCCTGGTGAGCGCACTGGTCAACGACTACTTCGACCGGTACCACGCCGAGGTGCTGGACGAGAACATGGACGACGAGGGGGACTGGGCGACCCACGAGCGGGTGCGCCTGGAGCGCGGAGTGGCCTTCCACTACGCGGACCCGTTCACCGCCGTGCTGTACGGGCGGCTGGGCCGGGAGGCGGAGGTGGCGCGCACCGAGGCCGCCCGGATCTCCTCGGTGGTCGAGCTGGCCGCGCGCAGCATCCGGCGCGCGCAGGCCAAGGGGGAGCTGCCGGCGGAGGTGGACCCGATGCTGGCCGGCGCGGCGATGTTCGGCGCCATCCAGCGGGTGATGGTGGAGGCCGTCCGCCGCGAGAAGCCGCCGCCGCCTGAGCTGGTGGTCGACGTGCTGTGGCGACAGGTCGCCGCCTCGGTGAACATCGCGCCCTGATCCGCAGAAGTGAATTGACTTCAATTCTTTTCTGCGGCACAGTCGTCGCTATGACCGCCGTTACGCCCGCAAGGACGCTGGCCGACGAGCAAGCCGTGGCGCAGCGCATCCTGGACCACATCGACCACCACACCACCGACCTGAGCGAGCACACCTGGCGCGAGCCGGTGGCCAACTACCGCTCCACGGAGCGCTTCGAGCGGGAGCTGGCCGAGGTCTTCCGCCGCTGCCCGACCCCGGTCTGCCCGTCCGCCGCGGTCTCCGCGCCGGGCGACTACCTGGCAAGGGACGTGGCCGGCACGCCGATCCTGGTGGCCCGGGGCCGGGACGGAGTGGTGCGGGCCTTCCGCAACGCCTGCCGGCACCGGGGCGTGCCGCTCGCCGACGGCGCCGGTTGCGGGCGCACCGCGTTCGTCTGCCGCTACCACGGCTGGACCTACGGGCTGGACGGCGCGCTGCGCCACGTCCCGGACGGCTACGGCTTCCCGGACCTGGACCCGGCGGAGCACGGGCTGGTCCCGGTGCGCACCGAGGAACGCCACGGCCTGGTGTTCCTCACCCAGGACGAACCCGCGCACCACAACGACGCGCTGGACGAGCTGGCCGGGCTGATCCCGCCGGACGCCCACCTGCACGGCACCACGCAGATCGACATCCCGGCCAACTGGAAGATCGTGATGGACGGCTTCCTCGAGGGCTACCACCTGCGCGCCACCCACCGGCAGACCTTCTACCCGATCCAGTTCGACAACCTGAACGTGATCGAGCGGTTCGGCCGCAACAGCCGGGTGGCCTTCCCCTACCGGCGGATCAACAAACTGCGCGAGGTGGCGGCGGAGGACCGGTCGCTGGACGGCATGCTCACCTTCGTCTACCACCTGTTCCCGAACGTGGTGGTGGCGACGTTCCCGCTGAACCTGGCGGTGATCGTGCACGAGCCGCTGGCCGTGGACCGCACCCGCACGATCACCTACACGCTCACCCGGGTGGCCGGCGATGACGCCGAGGGCCAGGCCGCGCTGAAGCAGGGCCTGGACTTCGCCGACGAGGGCGTCGCGGAGGACCGCGAGATGGTCCGGGCCATCCAGCGCGGCCTGGCCAGCCGGGCCAACGAGCACTTCGTCTTCGGCCGCTTCGAGGGCGCCCTCACCCACTACCACCGCCAGCTGGGCTCGATCTTGGGCTGAGGCGCGGTGCCGGTTTTAAGGATGGCTTGGACGGGGTAGCCCGTGAGGAGTTTCGTGGTCAACTCACCACTAGAGACGTTCTACTGGTGAGTAAGGTCTCTCAGGGTGACTTGACCATGAACGGCTCGGACCGCCATGCGGGCATTCCGGTCGACGACCCGCGAATGGTTGCAGACGGTCATCGTCGGAGTCAGATGACGTCCCCAGCGGTGAACCGGGCCACCAACCAACGCAACGGGCCGCACCCAGCCGCGGGAGACGACCGGCCGCGCCGTCCAAGCCGTCTTTGAACCGGCACTACCCACAAACCGCAACGAACCCGGTCAACCGGACAGCCGTACCGGGTTGACCAGGGTTCCGACCTCCTCGATGGTGATGCGCACCTGGTCGCCGGGGCGGAGCGTGACGTCCATGCCGGGCACGATCCCGGTGCCGGTGCACAGCACCGCGCCCTCGGGGAAGGGCAGGCCGCGGTACAGCCAGTCCAGCAGCTCGGCGGGGGAGCGGCGCAGCTCGGTGGTGCTGGTGGTGCCGGCGAACACCGTCTCGCCGGCCCTGGTCATGGTCATCTCGATGGCGAGCGCGGACTTCTCGGACACCTCGGGCAGCTCGAAGAACGGCCGGATGCCCCAGGACAGCGCCGCGCTGCCGGCGTAGATCTTGGCCTGGGGCAGGTACAGCGGGTTCTCCCCCTCGATGGACCGGGAGCTGACGTCGTTGGCCACCAGGTAGCCGACCGGATGCCCGGCGGCGTTGGCCACCACGGCCAGCTCCGGCTCCGGCACGTTCAGCGCCGAGTCGGCGCGCACCGTGATCGGCTCGCCGTCGGTGACCACCCGCCAGGCCGGCGCCTTGAAGAACAGCTCCGGCCTCTGCGCCTCGTACACCTTCTCGTACACCGTCTTCTCGGTGCTCTCCTCGACCCGCGCCTCGCGGGACCGCCGGTAGGTCACTCCGGCCGCCCACAACTCGGTCCGCCCGTCGATCGGGGGCAGCGGGGTGACCTCGGCGCGCGCGTGGGTGGCCGGCCGGTGCGCGGCATTGCGCAGCGCGTGCTCGATGTCGGCCAGGTCCTGGCCGAGCAGCTCACTCAGCCGGCCGACCCCCGGCACCGCACGCAGTTCGTCCCCGTCCAGGACCCCGATGTGCACCTCGCCGCCGGCGTCGGCGTACCGCACCACCTGCATCTAGGTTCTCCTCCCGACCCAACGGAACGTAGCCGCAAACAGGCCGCCCAGCAGTACCACGGCCGCGATCAGGTACAACCCGCCCGCGCCGCTGCCGGTGGCCTCCTCGGTGAACCCCATGATGGACGGCCCGACGAACCCGCCCAGGTTGCCGATGCCGGAGATCAGCGGAATGGTCGCGGCCACCTGCACGCCGGCCAGGATGGTCGGCGGCACGGTCCAGAACACCGGCTGTGCGCCGAGGAAGCCGAACGCGGCCACGCACAGCGCGAACAGCCCCGGCCACGGCGGCAGCGCGGCCCCGCCGAGCAGGCCGAGCAGCGTGCAGGCCAGGGCGATCAGCAGCGGGCCGCGCCGGTTGCCGGTGCGGTCGGACAGCCAGGGCAGCACCAGCACCCCGGCCAGCGCGAACACCCAGGGCAGCGCGGCGAGCAGGCCGACCTGCACGTCGGTCAGCCCGCCGATCCGCTTCACCAGCGCGGGCAGCCAGAAGGTCACCCCGTAGACGCCGAGCTGGATGGCGAAGTAGACGTAGATCAGCCGCAGCACCCGGGAGTCGCGCAGCACCGCGCCGATGCCGCGCCTGGGTTGCCGGTCGGCCGGTGGTTCGTCGGCCTTGATGGCGGTGGCCAGCTCGGTCCGCTGCTCGGCGGTCAGCCAGCGGGCCTGCTCCGGGCGGTCGGTGAGCAGCCACGGCACGGCCAGCGCGAACACGGCGGTGGGCACGCCCTCCAGGATGAACATCCACTGCCAGCCGTCCAGGCCGAGCAGGCCGTGCATCCCGAGCAGGTAGCCGCCGACCGGGTTGCCCACGATGCTGGCCACGGCCACGGCGGACTGGAACACCCCGGTGGCCTTGCCCCGTTCCCGGTACGGGAACCAGTAGGTGATGTACAGGATCACCCCGGGGAAGAAGCCGGCCTCGGCGATGCCCAGCGCGAACCGCAGCAGGTAGAAGCTGGTCGGGTCGCTGGTCAGCGCCATCAGAGCGGAGAGCACGCCCCAGACGAACATCATCCCGGCCAGCCAGCGGCGCGCGCCGATCCGGTGCAGCACCAGGTTGGACGGCACCCCGAACACCGCGTAGCCGATGAAGAACACGCCGGCGCCGAGGCCGAACACGGCGGCCGAGATGCCGGCGCTGGCGTGCAGCTGGTCCTTCACCAGGCTGACGTTGGTGCGGTCCAGGAAGGACAGCACGAACATGATGAACAGCGGCGGGAGCAACCGCCGGGCCACCCGGCGGCGCAGCTCCGATGAGATCACGGTTGTCGAGATGTCGACCATGGCACCTCATATCTGATGTCTTCCCGAGGCTAGGCGGAAAACTTCGAATCTGACAAGTGACTTGACCGCTAGACATCAGATATGTTGCTCGACATGGTTCGCATCCTCGAGCGGGAAGCCGTGGACGTCCGGTTCCCCACCTCCGCGCGGCTGGACGGCTCCGACGCGATGAACGAGGCGCCCGACTACTCGGCCGCCTACCTGGTCTTGAGGGCGGACGACGGCACCGAGGGCCACGGCTTCACGTTCACCATCGGCCGGGGGAACGAGCTGGTCACCGCCGCCGTGGCGACCATCGCCGACCGGCTGGTCGGCCGGGACATCGAGGACATCGAGGCCGACCTCGGCGGGTTCTGGCGCTGGCTGCACTCGGACAGCCAGTGGCGCTGGCTGGGCCCGGACAAGGGGGTCATCCACCTGGCCTCGGCCGCCGTGGTGAACGCCGTGTGGGACCTGGTGGCCAAGCGCGCCGGCAAGCCGCTGTGGCAGCTGCTCGCGGACATGTCCCCGCAACAGATCGTGGACCTGGTGGACTGGCGCTACCTGCGGGACGCGCTCACCCCGGAGCAGGCCGTCGAGCTGCTGGAACGCCGCGCGCCCGGCCGGGCTTCACGCACCGAGCTCCTGCGCGAGCACGGCTACCCGGCCTACACCACCAGCGCCGGCTGGCTGGGCTACTCGGACGACAAGCTGGCCCGGCTGTGTAAGGAAGCGGTCGCGCAGGGCTGGGACTCGGTGAAGCTGAAGGTGGGCGCCAACCTGGACGACGACGTCCGGCGCTGCCGGATCGCCCGGGAGATCATCGGGCCGGAGCGCAAGCTGATGATCGACGCCAACCAGACCCTGGGGGTGGCGGACGCGATCCGCTGGGCGAGCGCGTTGGAAGACTTCGGCATCTGGTGGTTCGAGGAGCCGACCAGCCCGGACGACGTGCTCGGCCACGCCGCGATCGCCCGCCGGATCGGCCCGACCCGGGTGGCCACCGGCGAGCACTGCCAGAACGCGGTGGTGTTCAAACAGCTGCTCCAGGCCGGCGCGATCGGTTTCTGCCAGCTGGACGCGTGCCGGCTGGCCGGGGTGAACGAGGCGGTCGCGGTGCTGCTGCTGGCCGCCGCGCACGGGGTCCCGGTGTGCCCGCACGCCGGCGGGGTCGGCCTGTGCGAGCTGGTGCAGCACCTGTCCATGTTCGACTTCGTCGCGGTCAGCGGGTCGATGACCGACCGGGTGGTGGAGTACGTGGACCACCTGCACGAGCACTTCGTGGACCCGGTGCGGATGGACGGCGGGCGGTACACGGTGCCCACCGCGCCCGGCTACAGCGCGCGGATCAAGGCCGAGACGCTGGCCGAGTACCGCTTCCCGGACGGCCCGGTGTGGTCGGCCCGGTCATGAACGAGTCGACCGTGAGCGTCGTCGAGACCGCGATCGAGCTGCTCAAGCGGGAGATCGAGAGCGGCCGGCTGCAACCCGGCGAGCGGCTGCCCGCCGAGGCCGAACTGGCCGCGACCATGCGGCTGTCCCGGCTTTCGCTGCGCGAGGCGGTCCGCGCACTGACCATGGCCGGGGTACTGGAGGTTCGCCGGGGCGCCGGCACCTTCGTCACCGACCTGCGCCCGGACACCATCCTGCGCCGGTTGGGCGACTTCCTGGAGCTGAGCCAGGACGTCCACATGGCCGAGCTGTTCGAGTGCCGCCGGGTGCTGGAGGCGGAGGCGTCCGCGCTGGCCGCCGTGCGGATCACCGACGAGGAACTGGACGAGCTGGACGCGCGGATCGCGGCGATGGCCACGCTGACCGATCCGGAGGAGCTGGTCCGGGAGGACCTGGCCTTCCACAAGGCGATCGCCACGGCCAGCCGCAACCCGACGCTCTGCCAGCTGTGCTCGACGGTCGCCCAGCGCACCGCGCGCGCCCGGATCTGGCGGGCCGTGGTGGCCGACGGCGTCGCGGACTGGACGCACCAGCAGCACGTCAGCATCGTCACCGCGCTGCGCCAGCGGGACAGCCTGGCCACCTACACGGCGGCCAGCCGCCACGTGGCCGAGGTGCAGAACTGGCTGGAACAGCGGCTGAGCCACCCGTGAGTGGCAAATGACGCTATAGCGCTACTTGCCACTCACGAGCGATCGGCGTCAGCAGATCGCCTTGCGGTGCTCCATCACGCGGGCGAACGCCGGCCGCACCTCGGGGAGCGCCTCCGGGAAGGTCTTCGCGCCGGTGGACAGGGCGTCGTAGTCCTTGGCCAGCAGCTGCAGGTCGGACCGCAGGCCCCACGGGGCGAACGGCTGCACCTCCTGCCAGATCTTCGCCTGCCGGGCCAGGTCGTTGGCCGCCAGCCGGCGGTTGTCCTCCTCGGGCAGCTGCACCTCGAGCGGGTCGGTGCGCCGGCAGTACTCCGCGTTGTCGCTCGGCGGCTGGGCCGGTTCGGCCACCGCCGCCGGAGCGGCCTGAGCCGGGGCGGCCTGAGCCGGCGCGGCCTGAGCCTGGGCGGCCGAGCCGAAGGAGGCGGTGGCCGCCTGGCCCGCGTTCCCGGCGCAGCCGGTCAGCGCGAGGCCGCCGGCGACCACCAGTGCACCGAGCACGCCGAGTCGAGGCGGGTGGATCTTGGTCATCACGTGTCATCCCCTCTGGCCGGCGGGGGGCCGGCGGTGTTCCCGTCGGGCGCCGGACTGGGCGCCCGACCCCTGCCGCCGGCTTGCCGGCGGGGTGATCAACGCGCTGCACCTTGCCCGAACGGCCTTGCGAGTGGCTTTCAACCGGCCGGCAATCCGGCGGCAAGCGGGCGGTACGAATGTCGCGCGACCATGGAGGCATGCCCATGATCGACGTCACGCTTCCGGTCAGCGCGCTCGCCCCGGCACAGCGGGACGAACTGGCCGGACGGCTCACCGCCGCGCTGCTGGCCGCCGAGGGCTCGCCGGACAACCGCTACGTGCGGGCCAGCGCGTGGTGCTTCTTCGACGAGCGGCCGGCCGGTGGGATCCAGGTCGGCGGCCGCCATCCGGAGCTGCCGGTGTACCGGGTGGTGCTCACCATTCCGGCCGGGTCGCCCGCCCTCTCCGGGCCGTTCCGGCTGGTGAACCGCGAGCGGCTGGTCCGGGTGGTGACCGAGGCCGTGCTCGAGGTGGAGGGCGCAGGGTACAGCGACGCCGCGGCCACCCGGGTGTGGGTGCAGGTGCGGGAGATCCAGGAGGGCTACTGGGGCGCGGCCGGGGGCATCGGGCGGATGGAGGACATCGCCGGCGTCGCCGGGGTGACCCCGGACGGCCGGCTCACCGCGCGCGCCGAACGCATCCGCAGGGCACTGGACATCGCGGCGGCCGCGGGCCCGGTCTGAGCCGCCGTGAGGGCGAGCGGCTTCGTGTCCTCGGGCAGGCCGGCCTGGAAGAGCTCGAGCATCTCCGCCCAGTCGGCCTCGGCGCCCGCCTTCTCGGCCGCCGCCCGCTCGTCCGGTGACAGGGCGTCGTCCAGGTGCCGTTCGAAACCCGGCCCGGCGAGGTGCACGAACCGCCGGTAGCCGGCCCCGCGCCGGGCCGCGTGCGTCACCACCGCCGCGCGCAGCCGCACGCCGTCCGCCGGCCGGCCGGCCAGCGCCAGTGCGTAGGCGCCGGCGTACAGCACGCCCAGCGCGTCGGAGACGTTGTGCAGCTCGGTGAACACCTCCAGGGCGTGCTGCAGGGCGCACAGCGCGCGCATGCCGCGCGGCCAGTGGACCGACCGCTCGTGCTCGGTGTCGTCGGGCCGGATCAGGTTCCAGGCGAGCATGAGCGACACGGTGCCCTCGGTCCACTGGTGACCGCAGCGCGCGGCGGTGCGCCGCGCGCGCAGCAGCATCTGCTCGCCCTTGACCCGGTCACCGCCGAGCAGGGTGGCCGCGCCCAGCGCCATCCAGGCGACGCCGCGCAACCAGTCCGGCTGGCCGTCCCGGGCGGCCAGCACGGCCAGCCGGCCCGCGTCGCGCAGCGCGGCCTCCGGCTCGCCGGCCAACACCGTGCCGGCCGCGCGGCAGAGCATGGCCTTGGCCAGCATCGGGTGGCCGTCCCGGTCGGTGCCGATCAGGGCCAGCGCCTCGTCGGCGAACCGGATCGTCGACTCCGCCTGGCTGCTGTGGAAGGTCACGATGGACTGTGCGAGCAGGCCTTTCACCCGCTCGCTGGGCGGCGCGTCCGGCACCTTGGCCATCGCGTCGCGGATCAGGGCGAGCCCCTCGGCGGGCACCCCGGCGGCGACCCACACCCACTCCAGCGCGGCCGCGGTGCGCAGCGCGTCCACCGGTCGGTTGGCCAGGTCGTGCTGGATGCCGGCGCGGATGTTCGGCAGCTCGGCGGCCAGCGCGCGGTAGGCCGAGCTGGCCTTGGGGCCGGTGATGTGCGCGATCTGTTCGTGCACGAAGCGGCGGACCCAGCGGGCGTGGGCCTCGCGGCTGGCGGCGGGGTCGGGGTCGGCCTGCCGGCAGTAGCCGCGGACGGTGAACAGCAGTCGGTAGCGGGTGGGAGTGGCGCCCAGGTCGGCCTGCACGACCGAGCGGTCGACCAGGGAGGCCAGGGTGGCGAGGACGGGCTGGCCGATGGTGCCGGTGGGCTGTACGGCGTCGGCGGCGGGCCATTCGAAGCCGCCCTCGAACGGCCACAGCCGCAGCAGGAGCGCACGGTCGGCCGGGGTGAGCAGGCCGACGCTCCAGGCGATGGCCGAGTGCAGCGTGGCGTGGGGGCTGAGCGAGCCGCGCGGCGGGGTGCCGAGGACGTCGTCGCGTTCGCTGAGGTGGGTGGCGAGCTCGGCCAGGCCGAGGGCGCGTTCGCGGGCGGCGGCCAGCTCGATGGCCAGGGGCAGGCCGTCGAGGGCGGTGCAGATGCGGCGGGCGTCGGTGAGCTCGGTGGCCGAGGGGCGCCACCCGGGCCGGCCGGCGCGCACCCGGTCCAGCAGGAGGGTCACCGCCGGTCCGTCCACGTCGAGGGGCGCCACCGGGACGGTGCACTCGCCGTCCACGCCGAGTGGCTCGCGGCTGGTGGCCAGGATGCGGAGCTCGGGGCAGTCGCGCAGCAGCCCGATGACCAGCTCGGCGACCGGTCCGGTGAGGTGCTCGCAGTTGTCCAGCACGACCAGCGTGGGTTGCTCGCGCAGGGCGTCGTGCAGGGGCGGGGCCGGTTCCTCGGTGCTCTGGCGAACGCCGAGCGCCTCGGCGAGGGTGGGGACGAGCGCGCCGGCGTTGGGCACGTCGGAGAGCCAGACCGGGATGCTGCGCGGGGTGGTGAGGGCGTGCTCCACGGCGAGGCGGGTCTTGCCGACGCCGGCCGGGCCGATGAGGCTGACCAGCCGGTGTTCGCGCAGTGCCTCGGCGACGATGTCCAGGTCGGCCTGGCGGCCGATGAAGGAGGACAGCGGGCGGGTGAGGGGGCGGTGGCCCCGGGCCGGCTCCGGGGGGCTGGCCAGTACCGGACTCCGGTCGGCCGCCTCCGGGGCGACCGGTGCCGAGGGGGCCGGCGACTCGACGATCAGCAGCCGGGGGTCGTGGTTGAGCAGCCGCCGTTCCAGCTCGCGCAGTCCCGGCCCGGGATCGACGCCCAGCTCGTCGGCCAGCAGCTCGCGCACCCGGCGCAGCTCGGCCAGCGCGTGGCCCTGCCGGCCGGCCCGGTACAGGCCGAGGATGAGCAGCTCCCAGCGCCGCTCCCGGTACGGCGACGCGGCCACCGCCTCGGTCAGCGCGGCCACCGCCCCGGCGGTGTCACCGGTGGCCAACCGGGCCGCCTGCAGCTCCTCGACCGCCACCTCGCGCAGCTCGGCCAGCTTGGCCCGGGGGCCTTCGGTCGCGGTCGACGCGCCCAGCTCGGACCACGGCTCGCCGCGCCACAGCGGCAGCGCCTCCCGGTAGGCGCGCACCGCGCCCGCCGGGTCGCCCGCCGAGCGCAGCCGGTCGCCCTCGGACACCAGCTGGGTGAACCGGCCGGCGTCGGTCTGCTCGGCCGCCACCGCGAACCGGTAGCCCAGGGCGGTCCGGGCCAGCCGGTCCCGGGCCTTCGGCCCGAGCGCGGAGCGCAGCCGCGACACGCTGACCTGCAGCGCCCCGTTGATCACCGGCGGGGCGTCCGCACCCCACACCAGCTCGGCCAGGCTGGTGTCCGGCATCGGCTGGCCACCCGCCGCGAGCAGCGCGGAAAGCAGCCGGCGCTGGCCCGGTCCGCCCAGGCTGGCCGGCTCGCCGTCCACCTCGACCTGCAGCGGCCCGAGCACGCGACAAAACAGCAACGGTGTGGCACCCCCCATGGCGGCCACGCTACCTATGCCGGACGAATTTCAACCTACGCAGATGTGCGTACATAGTTGCCAAGCGAATTTCGTGGGAGCGCATCTTGGAACTCGGATCTTGGGCTCGAGTTGATCACTGGCGTTTTCGGCGGAACATCCGGCCCGGTCGTGCACGTCCCCGTGGTTGAAGATCAACATCAACTTCATGGCCCTTACTGACCGGTAGAAGGTGCGTGAGGTTGATGTAGATCTTGTTGGGGTGGTTGCCGGCCCAAGCATGGCTTGGACGGCGCGGCTGGGCGATCTGCCGCCGCCCGGGTGCCGCCGGTCGCCTTGCGCTCCCGGTCTCACGCGCCCCCGGGTCTCACGCGCTCCCGGTCTCACGCGCCCCCCGTCCCGCGCAGCCTGGTTACGGTCTGTGGTCGGGCGGTGAGCGGTCGGAGCTTCCGTCTTCGTCGAGCGCTGGCTCAGTCCGGCTTCGGGTTGATCGAAAGCGGACTCAGCGCGCGCTCGACGAGCAAGGGTGGCGCGGACCTGTTCGGAAGCCGTCCGGGCCGTCACGGTGCGTAGTGAGAGAAGTGCCGGCGCCCGGACCCGGCGCAACGGGCCGCACCCGAGCGGCGGCAGATCGCCCCAGCCGCGCCGTCCAAGCGACCTCTCGAACCCGACCCGGCGAAACCTGCGCCCCGATTACCGCATCATGAACTCGGCTTGGCGGGCGAGCGAGGCGCGCCGCTGTGGAGCGCGCGCCGCCTGACGCGGTTCCCACGACGCGCTTGACGCGAGCCGACTCGGCCAGCGCTCGATACGCACGCCCCCGCCAGCTCGGTCCCGCGCGCACCGGGTGATTACCCGAGGTGAGAGTCGGATCGCACAAGGCGAGTGCGATCTCGGCACCCGACCCGACCGGGGTTTCACATCGCTCTCTGAGAGCGCTCAGCCGTCCAGCGCCTTGCGCAGCTTGGCCGGCGCCTTCAGCCGCCAGGCCTCCTCGATCAGCTCGCGCAGCTGGCCGGGGTCCACCTTGTCCAGGTTGACCAGGATCGCGCCGTAGCCGTCGTAGTGCGGGGTGGTGTAGAACGCCGGATCCCCGCCGGCGAGCAGGGCCTCCTTCTCGTCCAGGCCGCACATCAGCACCAGGCCGCCCTCCGCCTCGCTGCGCAGCCGCGCGAAGCCCTTGCCCGCCACCTTCAGCGCCGGCGTGTTGTAGGAGGTGGACTCCGTGACCTCCGGCAGCTCGGCGGCCATGGCCACCACCTCGGTCCAGCTCGGCATGCTCGTACCTCTCCCCTCAGCGAATCCTCAGTGATCCTCCCGCGCCGGACCGGCGCCGTCTTGGTCAAAGGGGAACAGCCTCGGCCGGCGGTCGGCTTCGGTGACCGCCCGCAGGCCGTCGTCCCGGATCAGGGACGCCAGGCGTTCGGCGTGCGCGACCAACCCGGCCACGTCGATCCGGTGCGGGGGTTCGGCGGCGAACGGCGCGATCCGCTCCGAGCCCCGGACCAGCAGCGATACCGCGCCGGTGCGGTTGCCGCGCTGGGCGTGGGTGAGCCCGACGGCCAGCTGCGCGAGCCCCTGCCAGAGCGCACGCTCCGGCCCCTCGGTGGCCTTCCAGGTGCCCTCCAGCACCTCGTGGGCGTGGAACGGCAGCCCTTCGTCCAGCAGCCGTTGCGCCTCCCGGAGTGCCTCGTCCGGGGGAAGCGCGAGGTCTTCGGGCACCCGGTCCACCCCGGGCGCACCCTTGGCCATCGGCCGGCCGGAGGAGTCGCGCGGCCGGGCGTTCCGCGCTCTACCCAGGTCATCGCGGTCCCTGCCCTGCCCGGCCATTCCGGTGTCCCTCCGCTCGCGTAAGTTTCCCTCGATCGATCTAACCGTGGATGCGGGTGTTCAGGCGGCTGGGATGGGAGCGGGCATGGCAGAGGCGGGCGTCGGATCGGGCCTGACCCGGCGGCGGTTCCTCCGTGCGGTCGGCCGCACGAGCGGCGCCGGCGCGATGCTCGCGGCCATGGGCGCATTGGACCTGGCGGTCAGCTCGGACACCCCGTGGCCGCCGTTTCGCCAGCTCAGCTACGCCGACTTCCGGCTGAGCGGGCGGTCCGCGGCGAAGGTGGTCATCGTCGGCGGCGGGGTCGCCGGCCTGGCCTGTGCCTACGAGCTGGGCAAGGCCGGCTACGACTGCACGGTCCTGGAGGCGAACCACTGGGCCGGCGGCCGCAACCTGACCGTGCGCAACGGCTTCGAGCTGACCGAGCTGGGCGGGGTCAAGCAGCGGGTGGGCTTCACCGAGGGCCAGTACATGAACACCGGCCCGGGGCGCATCGCGCAGTGGATGGTCACCATGGACTACTGCCGCGAGCTGAACATCCCGCTCGAGGTGTTCAGCGACGTGAACCACGACGCGTACGTCTTCAACGAGAAGGACGGCATGCAGCCGGGGCACCCGTTGCGCCGCCGTGCGGTGGTCGCGGACGCCTACGGGTACCTCTCCGAGCTGCTGGCCAAGGCCACCGACCAGGGCGCGCTGGACAAGCGGCTGACCCCGGAGGACCGGGAAAAGCTGATCGAGTTCCTCCGCCAGTTCGGCAACATCGGGCGCAAGCGTCCGGGTGATCCGGAGCGGAGCTTCGTCTACGACGGCGGCAGCGCCCGGGGCTACTCGCGCTGGCCGGGCGCCACCGGTGATCCCGGCGTGCGCACCGAGCCCAAGGTGGCGCCGCTGAGCCAGATCATCACCAAAGAGGTCGGCGACATCTTCGAGTTCGTGATGGACTACAAGCACGCCACCGTGATGATGCAGCCGATCGGCGGGATGGACGCCATCCCCAGGGCGCTGGCCAAGGCGATCGGCGCGCAGAAGATCAAGCTGAACTCGCCGGTCACCGGGATCACCGACGGCCCGGACCGGGTCAGCGTCCGGTACCGCGACAACGGCGGCCCGGAGCGCCAGATCGACGCCGACTACTGCATCCTCACCGGGTCGCCGCAGCTTCTCGCTCGGCTGCCGCACAACCTCGGGCCGGACGTGCAGAAGGCGCTGAACACCTACCAGATGAATGAGGCCGGCAAGATCGGCCTGGAGTACCGCCGCCGGTGGTGGGAGATCGAGGACCGGATCTACGGCGGGGTCACCGAGACCGACATGGACATCCGGCGCATCTGGTACCCGTCGACCGGCTATCACAGCGAGCGCGGCATCCTGGTCGGCTACTACAACACCGGGGACAACGCGGTGACCTACGGCGCGATGAACCACGCGGCCCGGGAGGCTCGCGCGTTGGCCCAGGGCGTAAAGATCCACGGGCCGAAGTACCGCACCGAGCTGGCGCGGTCGTTCTCCATCGCCTGGCACCGCGTGCCGTACCTCGAGAACGGCTGGCAGAACATTCCCGATGGCCCGGACGCCCCGGTCTACGCCCCGCTGAGCCGGCCCTCAGGATCGGGCCGGACGTATTTCGCCGGCGACTGGCTTTCGCACACCGTCTCCTGGCAGCACGGCGCGTTCCTCTCCGCCCGGAAAACGGTCACCGCGATCCACCAGCGCTCCCTGGCGCACTGAGGACCGGCCGCGGTCGGCTCGCGGCAATGCTGCTCAGCTAAGGCGCCGAGCCCGTCGTCAATGTCGGCGTGCGGTTTCGGTTGGGGGGTGGGTTCGAAAGATGGCCTGGACGGCGGTGCGGTGGCGACCTTTGCGTGCCCGGCTCGCGGTGTGGGTTGCGGAGCGTGGCCGGTGTTGGTCGGGTTCGGTTTGTCGAGGTCGACGCGAGTATGTCGGTCGGCGCATCCTGGGATGGGGTCTGCTCATGGGCGGGAGATCAACATCATCGATAGAGACGTTACCCGCGAGTAGAACGTCTGTGAGGATGATGTCGATCTTCATCGACCCCCGGAACACCGAATAGCCGCGACGAACCGGCGCGTCTGGGCTGACGACAAGTCCCAAACCACTAACTGAACGGCATTGCGGCTGGCGGACCGCCACGATCGGCGATCAAGGCGGTTCCGGTCCGCCGCCAAGATCGACATCAACCTGAGGCACCTCTTGCGCCCTTGGAAGGTGCCTCAGGCTGATGTCGGGTGCGGTGCCGGTCCAAGGACGCCTGGGCGGGCGCGGCTGGGCCTGTTCGCCGCCCCGGGTACGACCCGCCGCGGCACGTCGACCACGAACAGTTGCGGGTACGGCTTCGCTCGGCGGGGTTGGTCGGGCCCGGGCCGCGCCGGGAACGGAACGGGCAGCGGCCGGCGAGCCCGAGGAATTTTTCTCCTGGCTCTCGGGTTCTCCGATGCGTTTCCGAAACGCCAGGAAAGAGGTTTCCGATGCGCGCTCTCGCGGTCACTCCCGGTTCCACCTACGGGCTTTCCTGGCGGGAGGTGGCGGATCCGGTCCCCGCGCCGGGTGAGGCCCTGATCGAGGTGCGCAACTCCTCGCTCAACTTCGGGGACCTGAGCAGCGCCCCGGGCGGCGCGCCCGGCACCGTCCCGGGCTGGGACGCCGCCGGTGTGGTGCTGGCCGCCGCCGAGGACGGGTCCGGCCCGAAGGCCGGTGACCGGGTGGTCTCGTTCAGCTACGCCAACGGCGCCTGGGCCGCGAAACGGGCGGTCGCCACCGCCGACCTGGCGGTCGTCCCGGAGAAGGTGGACCTGGCCGTGGCCGCCGCGCTGCCGGTCGCCGGGGTGACCGCGTTGCGCGCGCTGCGCGTGTCCGGTGCGCTGCTCGGCCGGCGGGTGCTGATCACCGGCGCCTCCGGCGGGGTGGGCCGGTACGCGGTGCAGCTGGCCGCGCTGGGCGGCGCGCACGTGAT
This sequence comes from Actinospineispora eucalypti, assembly GCA_014208095.1. GTDB lineage: Bacteria > Actinomycetota > Actinomycetes > Mycobacteriales > Pseudonocardiaceae > Pseudonocardia > Pseudonocardia eucalypti. Next base: position 1,207,829 of record JACHMT010000001.1, read on the forward strand.
CGCGGCGGCGAACCGGGGCGCCGGGCTGGCCGAGCTGGGAGCGCACGAGGTGGTGAGCACACTCGACGGCCTCGAGCCGGTGGACGTGGTGTTGGACAACGTCGGCGGCCGGCAGCTGGTTCAGGCGTGGGGCCTGGTGAAGACCGGTGGTGTGGTGCAGAGCATCGGGTGGACCTCGGGCGAGCCGGCCGAGTTCCCGGCCTACTCCACCGTCGGACCGGCCAAGAGCCTGACCAGCTTCCAGGCGGGCGTCGACTTCGGACCGGACCTGACCGCGCTGCTGGAGCTGGTCGAGGACGGGCGCCTCAAGGTCGACATCGGCTGGCGAGGCTCGTGGAGCCGGTTCGAGGAAGCCGCCAAGGCCCTCCTCGGCCGCCAGGTCACCGGCAAGGCAGTGCTGGATCACGACTGATAATCGTGTTATGAACAACCCGTGCACACGGACTTCAAGACCCTGACCCTGACCGTCGAAGACGGCGTCGCAGACCTGCGGCTGAACCGGCCGGACCGGGCGAACGCGATGAACGTGGACATGTGGCAGGAGCTGCGCGAGGCGGCCAGGGCGGCCGACGCGGCGCCCGAGGTCCGGGTGGTGGTGCTGCGTGGCGAGGGCAAGCACTTCTGCGCGGGCATCGACCTGGGCATGCTGGCCAACGGGCTGGGGCGCCCCGACCTGGAACTGGGCCGCGCGGCGGAGGAGCGCCGCCGGGCCATCCTGGACCTGCAGGACACGCTGACCTGGCTGGAGCGCTGCCGCAAGCCGGTGCTGGCCGCGATCCACGGCTCCTGCATCGGCGCCGGGCTGGACCTGGCCGTGGCCTGCGATCTGCGGTACGTCACGGCGGACGCCCAGTTCGTGCTGAAAGAGGTGGACATGGGGCTGGCCGCCGACGTCGGTGTGCTGCAGCGGCTGCCCCGGATCGTCGGCGAGGGCGTCACCCGCGAGCTGGCCTACACCTGCCGGAGCGTCTCCGGCACCGAGGCGGCCGAGCTGCGCCTGGCCAACCGCTGCTTCGGCAACCGGGAAGAGATGTACAAGGGCGTCGCCGAGGTGGCCCGCGAGCTGGCCGCCAAGCCGCCGCTGGCCCTGCGCAACACCAAGCAGACGATCACCTACGCGCGCGACCACACCGTCGCCGACGGGCTGGACCAGATCGCCACCTGGAACGCCTGGGCGCTGCAGACCACCGACCTCGCCGAGGCGATGCAGGCATTCGTCGAGAAAAGGCCCGGCAACTACGGCGAGTAAGAATCGCTCCTTCGAGAGATGCCCGGGGCAGACCACTCCCGGCAAAATGCGAGAACTCGGAAACTAGAAGGAGTGTCGTGGAGATCACCGCCGCCGTGGCCCACCGGCCACATGCCGACTTCACCGTGGAGAAGCTGAGCCTCGACGGCCCGAAGGCCGGGGAGATCCTGGTGGAGATCGCCTCCGTGGGGCTCTGCCACACCGACCTGGCGGCCCGCGAGGGCATCGTGCCGATCGCCATGCCGGCCGTGCTCGGCCACGAGGGCGCGGGCACCGTGGTGGAGGTCGGCGAAGGGGTGACCAAGGTCGTTCCCGGCGACAAGGTGGCGCTGAGCTACAACAGCTGCGGCCGGTGCCCGACCTGCACCAGCGGCGCCCCCGCCTACTGCCACCAGTTCATGCCGCTGAACTACGCCGGGGTGCGGCCGGACGGCAGCGCGCCGATCACCGGCGCCGGCGGTGAACCGGTGAACTCGGTGTTCTTCGGCCAGTCCTCGTTCGCCTCGCACGCGCTGGCCAACGAGCGCAACGTGGTGAAGCTTTCCGACGATGTGCCGCTGGACCTGGTCGGGCCGCTGGGCTGCGGCATCCAGACCGGCGCCGGCGCGGTGATAAACACGCTGGCCGCCGCGCCGGGCTCCGCGCTGCTGGTGATGGGTGCCGGCTCGGTCGGCCTGGCCGGCGTGCTCGGCGGCGTGGTGCAGGGCTGCGAGACGATCATCGTCCTGGAGCCGCACGAGAGCCGCCGCCGGCTGGCCCTCGAGCTGGGTGCCACGCACGCGCTGGACCCGGCGGCCGGCCCGCTGCCCGACCAGGTGCGGGAGATCCTGCCGATCGGCGTGGACAACGTCTTCGACACCACCGGCATCCCGGCGGTGATCGAGGCATCGCTGGGCGCGATGGCCCCGCACGCGGGGCTGGGCCTGGTCGGGGTGCCCACCGACCCCACCGCCGCGATCAACCTGAGCCTGATGCAGGCCCTGATCATCGGCATCAAGATCTACGGGATCATCGAGGGCGACGCGGTGCCGGACGAGTTCATCCCCCGGATGACCCGGCTGCACGCCGAGGGCCGCTTCCCGTTCGACAAGATGATCACCAAGTTCCCCATGGAGCGGATCAACGACGCGATCGCGGCCCAGGAGCGCGGCGAGGTGGTCAAGGTGGTGCTCACGACCTAGCGTCGGCCAGTTCCTGTTCGGTGTAGGCGTCCAGCTCGGTCTTGCCCCGCCGCCAGTAGCCGACGAAGGTGACCGCCTTCTTGTCGATGCCCCGGTCGCCGGTGAGGTGCCGGCGCAGCGTGCGCACCATGCCGGCCTCGCCGGCCAGCCAGACGTACGGCGTGCCGGCCGGGAGGTCGGTGCGGCGCAGCTCCTCCACCAGGGCCTGGCCCCGCTCGGAGCCGGCGTCCCGGTAGACCCAGTGCACCAGGACGTCCGGCGACGCGGGCAGCGACTGCTGGTCGGCCGGGTCGTCCAGCTCCACGTAGGCCAGTGCGCGGGTGCCCGGGGCCAGTGACTCCACCGAGGAGGCGATGGCCGGCAGGGCCGAGTGGTCGCCGGCGAGCAGCAGCCACGGTGCGTCGGCCGGCGGGGCGAACGCGCTCGGCCCGGCCAGCATGCCCAGCGGGTCACCCGGGCGCGCGTGGCTGGCCCAGCGGCTGGCCGGACCGTGCCCCTCCTGGTCGCCGTGCAGCACGAACTCGATGTCCAGCTCGTCGTCGCCCGGGCGGTGCGCGCGCACGGTGAAGGTGCGCATGTTCGGCCGGATGTCGTCCGGCATGGCCTGGAAGCGGCGGTACCAGGCGGCCACGTCGTCGCCCTCCACCTCGGGCACGATCGGCTCGTCCTGGCCGGGCAGCGGGAAGAACAGCTTCATCCACTGGTCCGGCGCGCTGTACGGGTACTCGGCCAGGCCGTCGCCGCCCACGGTGATCCGGACCAGGTTCGGGGTGATGCGCCTGGTTCGCACCACCCGGGTCAGGAAGTACGGGTACGCGGTGCCGTTGGAGTTGCCTCGCCGAGTCATGTCGCCAGTCAACCAAGGCTAACCTAAGTTCGACAAGTTGAATCGGGGACGGATGCTCAGGTGCGCGGCGTCCACCGAGGGCGGCGGGGTGAAGCTGGCGGCCGGGATGCGCCGGCGCAGCACCAGGTCGTACCGGGCCGCCCAGCGCGCGGTCTCCGCGCGGCCCGGCCACTCGGTGGTGACCCGGCGGGCGAAACCCCATTCCACGACCAGGTCGGCGCCGCGCAGCGGCACCCGCCGGTCGCCGAGCAGGCGGCGCAGCAGGGTGGTGCTCACCGCGAACGGGATGCTGGCGACCACGCTGAACGGGCGGCGCGGCAGCGGGACGCGGCGCAGGTCGTCGTGCACCACCCGCACGTTGTGGCCGTCGAACCGGCGGCTCAGCCGGCGGGCGAACCGGGCGTCCCGCTCGACGGCGAGAACCCGGGCGCCGGTGGCGGCCAGCGCCGCCGTGATGACGCCCGGCCCGGCACCGAAGTCGATCACGAGGTCGTCCGGGGCGAGGGTGGCGGCGCTGACCAGTTGGTCGATCGGCCGGCGTGCGGTCAGCAGGTGTACGCCGGAGGGATTGGGGCGGGTACGGGCGCGCGGCATCGCGGGTGCTCCAGGGGGAACGCGGGAAACGAGGACCCGGTAGGAGCGCGGCGAACTCAGCTCGCGAAGAATTGCCTCAGAACATGAGGGTGTGAGTCGCGGCGCTCAGTGGCGCCGCAACCTCATGGATGCGATCCCGCACATGGCCGGAGACGGTAGTGCCGGCCCCGGGCGGCCGCACGCGAGTTTCGACGCAAACTCCGCCGATGCGAACCCTATGCTTCCACCATGGCGCGAACGCGGCTTTCCCCGTACACCCTGTTCCCGATCTGCGTGGCCTTGGTGATCGCCGCCGGCTGCACGACCGCCACCTCGTCGCCGGCCGGCCCGGCGCCGGCGCCCCCGTCTCAGGCGCCGCCGCCGGGACAGGTCCGGGTGACCGGTGCCGTGCGGAACCCGGGCCTGCAGGGTCTTACCGACCTGCCGGGCGAGACCGCGACGGTCTCGTTCCAGACCGGGAAGGGGCCGGAGCGGCACATCGAGCAGGGCGTCCGGCTGTTCGCCGTGCTGGAGCGGGCCGGCCTCGCGCTGGTCGCCGGGCAGAAGCACGACGAGCTGTCCACCGGCGTGCTGGTGATCGGTGCGGACGGCTACCGGGCGTTGATCTCCTACGGCGAGATGGCGCCCGGCCTGGGCGAGCGGGCGGTCCTGCTGGCCACCGCCGAGGACGGCCGCGCGCTGGCCCGCCCCCGCCTGGTGGTGCCCGGGGATGTCAAGGGGAGCCGGTTCGTCACGGACGTGGTCGAGCTGCGGGTGCTGCGACCGTAGCCGAGCCGGTGTGAGGGGTGGGGCTCTTGAGGTGGCCGCGGAGCCTTGGTCCATGATCAGCAGGGCATAGCGGCCGTTTCAGGGAGCCGAAGCGGCCGCTATGTCCTGTCGACCATGATTTCCCCGGCGCCCAGTGCGGCGCGCAGCGACCCCAGCCAGACGGCGAATCCGCGGTCCCGGAACTGGGCCACCCGGTCCGCACGGTCGGCGGGCGGGCACTCGAAGGTGGCCGACCACTCGGCCAGGCAGCGGTCCCCGTCGGTGATCGGCACCAGCCGCAGCGTGGCCCGGTAGTCGGTCACGCCCAGCGGCGACGGCTCGCAGACCTCGTAGGTGTAGCCGCGGTCGAGGTCGGAATGGGCGAGCAGGCGCTGGCGCATCGGCGGGCCGTCCGGCACCGGGATGCGCCGGACGCAGCCGACCGCGTCACCTGGCCGGCCGTCCTCCAGGGTGGCGGCGTACCCGGCCCCGGCCCACTCGTAGGAGCCGAAGTCCCGGATCTCCGCCCACACCCGTTCGACGGGGTGGTCCAGAACGGTGCTGTAGTACGCATGAGTCACGCCGGTAAGAACCCCGGCGCGGCCGGAACGGTTGCGCTCAGTCCCCGGGCGGCGCCCACTCGGACTCGGGCAGCGGGCGGACCCCGTTCGGGCCGTCCGGGTCGACGGCGAACTTGGCGATCCGCTGGTAGCCCTTCTTGTTCTGCAGGCCGCTCTTCCGGTAGGCGGCGGTGAGCGCGACCTTGGTCCAGAACGCCGGCCCTTCCAGCCCGCGCGAGCGCGGGGTCCAGCCGTAGTGCCGCAGCAGCCCGTTGCCGTAGTTCATCGCGTACGTACGGCGGATCTCCGGGGTCCAGTGCTCGCTGGTCAGCGAGACGGACAGCTCGTCGGCGTTCTCGATCCGGTGCGGGCCGTTCAGCGGCCATGCCACCGCGTCGCCGGGGGCCAGGTCGTGCGGCACGCCGTGCTCGTCGAACCACGGCTCGAAGGAAGCCACGCCGTAGCTGGCCGACCGCACCGCCAGTTCCAGCTCCTCGGCCTTCAGGAAGGGTTCGGCGGCCGGGTAGATGATGAACCGCTTGCGCCCACGCACCTGCCAGATGGCCTGGCCGGGGATGTCCACGTGGTAGTGCACGGTGGCCCCGGGCGAGGAGATCAGCACGCCCAGCTTGCGCTTCACCACCTCCAGCCCGGGCACCTGCGCGGAGAACTCGCCGAAGATCTGGTCGGCCAGCTCGCTGAACCGGGCGTCCCACTCGCTGATGCCCACCAGGTTGACCCACAGCTTGCCGTTGCGCACGGCGTCCAGCACCCGCTCGCCCGGCAGGTCGCCCCGGGTCACCGAGGGCCAGGTGGCCGGTCCGGTGCCGCCCTCGGTGTGGATGGCCAGGCTCCGCGGCGCGGCCGTCTCGATCAGCTTGGCCAACGAGTCGTCACCGAACAGGTCCAGCTCGGCCAGGTGATGGCGCAGCTGGACGGTCGCCCGCCCCCAGGCCTCGCGTTGTTCGGGCGTCAGCGGCTCGCTGATTCTCGGCACAGGTGCCCCCCTGGTACCCCGTTGGTGGAAGTGGTCGTGTCAGTGCGTGGTGATGGGTCGCACCCCGTTGGGCGCGTCCGGATCGGGTACGAACTCGGGCACCCGCCGGTAGCTCTGCTTCGCCTGGAACGTCTTGCGCCACACCGCGGTGATGCCCACCTTGGCCCAGAACGCGGCGCCCTCGGTGGCCCGCGAGCGCGGGTTCCAGCCGTGCGAGCGGAGCACGCCGTTGCCGTAGTTCATCGCCCAGCTGCGGCGGATCTCCGGGGTGAAGTGCTCGCTGGTCAGCGACACGTTCACCTCGTCGTGGTTGTCGATCCGGTGCGGGCCGTTGAGCGCCCAGTGCAGCATCTGGCCCGGTTCGAGGTCGTACACCTCGGCGTACTCGTCGTACCAGGACTCGTAGGTGATCTCTTCGCCGGTGACGCTGCGGATCACGTTCTCCAGCTCGGCCGGCTTCAGGAACGGCGCGGTGGGCGGGTAGAGCCAGATCCGCTTGCGCCCGCGCACCTGCCAGAGCGCCTGGCCGGCCGGGTCGCAGTGGTAGAACACCCGCGCGTTCGGCGAGGAGATCAGCAGGCCGATCTTGCGCTTGAACGCGTTGAACCCGGGCACCTCGCGCGCCCACTGGTCGTAGATGTCGTTCAGCAGCTCGGCGAACCGGGGGTCGGCCTCCTGGACGTCGGTCATGTTGATCCAGACGCGGCCCTTGCGCACCGCGTCCAGGATGCGCAGGCCGGGAACCCCGCCCCGCTCGACCGACTTCCACGTGGACACGTCGTCCAGCATGGTGTGCATGATCAGCCGGTTCTCGGGATACGACTCGATCAGCTTGGCCAGGTTCTCGTCGGAGAACAGGTCCAGCTCGGCCAGGCCGTGCTGGAGCTTGACCGTGTGCTTGCCCCACAACTCGCGGTGCCGGGATTCGAGTTCGGAGATGACGCGCTGCACGGCGGCGAGCTTACCCCAACCGGGCGAAGGGCTTACCTCGCTTCGGTTACCTCTGATAACCGGCCGCATACGCGGTGACCGGACGCGCGGACATAATCGGGCGGTGGAGCATTCTCGGGTCTGGCCGGACGAGCTCGAACGATTGGTGGCGGACTGTTTCGCCGGTGCCGGTGTCCCGATGCGGGACGCCGAGGCCGTCGCCAGCGTGCTGGTGTACGCGGACCTGCGTGGATACAGCTCGCACGGGGTCTACCGGGTGCCCGCCTACCTGCGCCGGGTCCGGCACGGGCTGGCCGGTGGCACCCAGGACATGAAGCGGTTGGGCGGCTCGGGCGCGATGCTCCGGATGGATGCCGGGTTCGCGCTCGGGCCGGCCGCCGCCGTGCGGTGCACCGACCTGGCGCTGACCCTGGCCGCCGAGCACGGGGTCGGAGTGGTGAGCGTCGGGCGGTCCACCCACCTCGGCGCGACCGGGTACTACGCCCGGCGGGTCGCCGAGCGAGGCATGGCGGGGCTGGTGCTGTCCAACGGCCCGAAGGCGGTTGCGCCGTACGGCGCCGCCGAGCCGTTCCTCGGCACCAACCCGCTGGCGTTCGGTATCCCGCTGGGTCGGCACGGCTGCTTCGTGCTCGACATGGCGACCAGCGTGGTCTCCCGGGAACGGGTGAGGATGCTGGCGGCTTCCGGCGGTTCGCTGGCCGCCGGCCTGGCCATCGACGGCGAGGGGAAGCCGACCACGGACGCCTGGGCGGCGCTGTCCGGCAGCGTGCTCCCGGTCGGCGGGGCCAAGGGGTCCGGGCTGAGCATGGCGATCACGCTGCTGGTCGGCATGCTCGCGCAGGCCGACTTCGACGACGAGATCGGGTCGATGTACCAGGATTTCGACCGTCCGCAGAACGTCGGCCACATCTTCATCGTCATGGATCCGGCCTGGCTGGGTCCGGCGGAGGGCTCGATCGCCAGGGGCGAGGCCCTGGTCGACCGGCTGCACGGGCTGCGCACGGCGGAGGGCACGGACCGCGTGCGGTTCAACGGCGAGCGGGGCGAGGAATGTGCCCGGCGGAACCGGGCGGCGGGCATCCCCATCGACCCGGCGGTGTTGGAGCGGCTGGCCGAGTCCTGCGTGGAGAGCGGCATGCCGGAAACCGCCGCCCGGGCCAGGGCGTTGGCCAGCCGGCCGGCGGGTGGCCAGGGCGGTGATGGGCTGAGCGGATAGGGCGCCCGCTAGGCTTCCTGAGTCAAATCTCAGGGAGGGTCCGCTGTGAGCACCAGTTCTGGCCCGCTCGGAAATGGTCCTGGCGGCAGGCCGTCCGAGCCCCCGCGTTCGGCGCGGTTGCACCCCGGGGTGGGGTTCCGCATCCGCAAGACCACCGATCGGCTGGACCGGGCCGTGGTCGCCGAGTTCGCGGAGTACGAGACACCCGAGATCTCCGACATGCTCAACCGGCTGTACGCGGTCGACTCCGCGATCACCCGGCTGAGCGGCCACGGGCGCATGCTCGCCGGTTCGGCCACCACGGTGAGGGTGTTCCCCGGCGACAACCTGATGGTGCACAAGTCGCTGGACATCGCCGAGCCCGGTGATGTGGTCGTGGTGGCCGCCGGTGGCTCGTTCAGCAACGCCGTGCTCGGCGACACCATCTCGGCGAAGGCGAAACACCGGGGCATCGCGGGCTTCGTGATCGACGGGGTGGTGCGGGACGTGGCCGGACTGCGCGAGCTCGATTTCCCGGTCTGGGCCAGGGGCGCCACCTCGGTCGGCCCGCTGCACCGAGGTCCCGGCGAGATCAACTACTCCATTGCCTGCGGTGGCGTCGTGGTGAACCCCGGAGATGTGATCGTCGGCGACGACTCCGGCCTCGTGGTGGTGCCCAAGGAGACGGCCGGGGAGTTGCTGGTGAGGCTGCGCGGTTTCAAGGCCGGCGCGGCCGGTTACCTCGCGGCGGTCGACCGGGGCGAGTTCGACAACCGTTGGGCCGACCAGATCCTGACCAACCTGAACTGTGAGGTGACCCCGTGACTCGTCGTCCGGCGCTGTTGGTGGGAGGCGGTACGAACACGCTCTCGGTGGGCCGGCGGCTGGCGGCGATCGGCGTGCCGGTCTACGGGCTGGCGACCACCCCGGAGATCCGCTTCTCCCGGGCGTTCCGGGAGGTTTTCTGGCCGGCAGGGGCGCCGGCCGGCGGGCGGGAGAACGAGGAGCGCACGGCCGAATGGCTGCTCGGCGAGCCCGGTGCCCGGTTCGCCGGCGCGGTCATGCTGGCGTGCAGCGATGCGACGCTGCGAGTGGTCGCGCGAAACCGGGAGGCGCTGGCCGAGCGGTTCACGCTGGACGTCTCCGACCCGGTGGCGCAGATGGACATGCTGAACAAGCGCTCCACCTACGAGATCGCCACCAAGTCCGATGTGCCGACCCCGCTCTACTGGACGGTCCAGGACCTGGACGAGGTAATCGAGCGGCGCCACGAGTTCGTCTACCCGCTGCTGGCCAAGCCGGTGTTCTCGCACGAGTACGAGGCGAGGTTCAGGGGCAAGTTCCGCACCGCGAACTCGCCGGACGAACTGGTCACCGAGTACCGCGAGCTCGGCGAGGCGGGGATCGAGTGCATGCTGGTGGAGACCATCCCTGGTCCGGACTCGCTGTTGTGCAGCTACTTCACCTACGTCGACGAGTCCGGCGAGCCGATGTTCGACTTCACCAAGCGGGTGATCCGCCGGTGCCCGCCGATGCGGGGGGTCGCCTGCTACCACGCCACCACCAACGACCCCGAGGTTCGTGAGCTCGGACGCCGGTTCGTGCAGGCCTCCGGGCTGCGTGGCCTGGCCAACGTCGAGTTCAAGCGGGACACCAGGGACGGCCAGCTCAAGCTGATCGAGTGCAACGCCCGGTTCGTCGCGCCCGACGCCCTGGTCGCGGCGGCCGGGGTCGAGCTGGCCCAGCTGGTCTACCGGCGGCTCACCGGCGAGACGGTGCAATGGCCGACCGAGTACCGATCGGGGCTGCGGATGTGGGCCCCCGTCGACGACCTGCGCGCGTTGATCGCGCTCCGCCGCGCTGGGGAGCTCACCGTTCCGGCCTGGTTGCGCAGCGTCGCGCATCGGCAGATGTTGCAGGTCTTCCGCTGGGACGACCCGCTGCCGGCCGTGGCCAGGGGCGCCGGCCGGGTGCGCAAGGTGCTGACCGGCAACTACCGCTAGCGCGACCCGGCCGGGGGGCACGGCGCGCTGGTCAACGCGGTCCCAGCCGCGCGCGTACCTGGGCGAGCAGGGTCGGCAGCTGGCCGCTCAGCAGCGCGAACACCAGGCCGAAACACACCACCGCCGCCGCGCCCGTCGCCAGGCTGACCGCTACCCGCGGCCACCGGTCGTCGACCAGATGCTGTACCAGCCAGGAACCCAGCGCCGTCGCCGGCAGCATGGCCAGCACGGCGACCCCGATCACGGCGAGCCGGCGCAGGTCGAACAACCGCTCCGATCCCAGGTCCTTGCGCACCAGGAACACCGTGATGACCGCGGCGGCAACGTCCGCCGCCAGCACGGCGCAGGCCAGCCCGACCAGCCGGTAGCCGTCCGCCGGGAGCAGCAGTGTGCTCAGCGCGACCACCATCCGGACCACCATCAACGCGGTGCTGGACCGTCGCGGGCCACGGGTGTCCAACCGGGCGAACAGCGTCTGCCGGGCCGTCTCGTAGACGGCCTGGGCGCACTGGGAGACCGCGAGCACCATCAGGCAGCCGGTCAACCAGCCGATGACCGTCGGGTTGTGCAGCTCGCCGTTGGCCAGCGTCGCGGCGACCGGCTCGGCGAACGCGAGCAGCAGGCACAGCGCGGGCAGGCTGGCCATCAACGAGTAGTTCAGCGCCTGCCGCCATGCCGCGCTGAACCGAACCGAGTCGCCGTCCCGCGCCGCGGCACTCAGGCCCGGCAGCGCGGCGGAGGTCACCGCCTTCGAGCCGAGCGCGGCGATCACGAAGTACACCGCGAGGGCGGTCTGGAACACGAACACCCCGCCGGGCACCGTCGCCGCGACCGCCACCATGGCGAACATGGCCAGCACGGGGAACACCGCCACGATCACCGAGCGCCGCAGCCGGTAGGTGGCGGCGCGCGCCTCCGGGTCGCTCCGCCAGCCGCCGCGCACCCGCATCGGCAGCCCGGCCCGATGGGCGCCGAACAGCTGGGCCGCCGCGTGCAGCGCGACCGACAGCGTGGCGCCGACGGAGAGCACGAGCACCATGCTGATCGGGACGTCCGGCACGTCCAGCCCCGAGTCGTAGAGCACCCACACCACCGCCATCGTGGCGATCAGGCCGACGTTCTCCAGCGCCGGCGCGGCGGAGGACAGCGCGAACCGGCCCCTGGCCTGCTGCACGGCGGCACCGATGGTCGCCAGCACGAAGCACAGGATCTGTGGTCCGACGAACAGCAGCACCACGATGGTCAGCCGCCAGGCCCGCCAGCGGGTGTCCCCGTCCGGAATCCCGGCGGTCACCGCCAGCGCCACCAGGGGCGATGCAATGGTGAGCGCGCCGGCCGTGACCGATGACCAGAACATCATGTAGCCGTTGATCCGGCTGAGCAGCCGGACGGACGCGGCCATGCCGTGCTCGGTCATCGAGCGGACCAGGGTCGGCACCAGGACCAGGGCCAACACCGGCCCGGCCAGTGCGGTGGTGGCGAGCCCGGGGATCGTGTTCGCGGAAAGGAACGCGTTGGCGAAGAACGTCGGGCCCAGCACCGCACCGATGACCACCACACGCAGCAGCCCGGTGATCCGGCTGATCAGTGTCCACGCGGCGACGGTGATCGACCCGCGCGCCGTGCTGGGACGAGCCTCGTCGCCGTCCGCGGTGCTGCCGACCGCGGCGACCGTCGAAGCGCTGACCGGAGGCTCGGCAACCGCGGACTCGGTCGGCGGGGATGCCCGGGGCCCGTCGTCGTCCATGGCGCTAAACGGTAGACGTGGCCCGCTGAACTGCGATGTCCGCCCTGGAGTTGGATAAGGTCACGGGGTGGTTCATGAGCCCGAGCTGGTGGACGATCCGCCGCGGCACCGGGTGCCGCCGATCCCCGCCGGGTTCCGGTGAGCCACCGGCTCATCCTGCTGCCCGGCGACGGCATCGGCCCTGAAGTCACCGCCGCGGCGCGGAAGGTCCTCGACGCATCCGGTGCGGAGCTGGACTGGGAGGTCCACGAGGTGGGCCAGCTCGCCCTGGCCGCCGGTGCCCGCGCACCGTTGCCCGCGCACGTCGTGGACGCCATCGCCGAGTGCGGGGTGGCGCTCAAGGGTTCGATCACCACGCCGCCGGACCGGAGCATTCCGTCGGTGAACATCGCGCTCCGCCGCGAGCTGGACCTGTTCGCCAACGCGCGGCACATCAGGCGGCTCCCCGGCGCGCCCGGCCTGCACGACGACGTCGACCTGATCATTGTCCGGGAGGCCACCGAGGACGTCTACGCGGGCGTCGAGTACCCCTCGGGCAGCCCGGCGGCCCGCGAGCTGGCGGACTTCGTGCGCGCGCGGGGCGGGGTGCTTCCGGGCGAGGCCGCGGTGGCGCTCAAGGTCACCTCGCCCGGCGGCGCCCGGCGCGCCTTCGAGTTCGCCGCCGACTACGCGGAGCGGCTCGGGCGGCACCGGCTGACCGCGGTGCACAAGGCGACCGTGCTGCCCGGCACCGATGGTCTGTTCGTCGAGGTCGGGCGGGACGTGGTGGCCGGCCGACCGGGGCTCGACTTCGACTCGATGGCGGTCGATGCGATGGCGGCGCACCTGGTGGAACGGCCGGGCGAGTTGGACATGCTGGTCGCCCCGTGCCAGTACGGCGACATCCTGGCCGATCTGGGCGGCGCGCTGGTCGGCGGAATCGGCATGGTGCCGGGGGTGAACTTCGGCGGAACCCACGTCGGTGGGGTGTCTGTCTTCGAGGCCGCGCACGGCAGCGCACCCCGCCAGGCCGGGCGCAACCGGGCCAACCCGGTGGCCATGATCCTCTCGGGCGTGCTCGCCCTGCGCCACCTCGGGGAGGACGAGGCCGCCACCCGGGTGGAGGACGCCGTCGGCGCGGTGCTGACGGCTGGGTGTTTCCGCACCTACGATCTGACTCCGGGCCGCACCGGGCTCGGTTCGGTCGGGACCGAGGAGTTCGCCATGGCGGTCGTACGGGCCATCCAGGACGATTGCTAAGTTGGGACCGTGTTGCCTGAGACCGATCTCAGCAAGGGCACCGGCCTTGACCGACGTACCGTGGTGGTCACCACCACGGCTACCCGGCTGGACGGTGACGCCCGGCTGGCCTGGGACAAGCTGGTGTCCGGCATAGCCGGGAGCGATGTCACGCAGCTCTCCGGCTGGGCCAGGGTGCGCGCGGAGGTCGGTTACCGGGCGTTGTACCTGCGGGTGCACCGGGACGGCGAGCTGGCGGGCGGGGCTCAGCTGTTGCTGCGCCGGATTCCGCTGCTCGGCGAGATCGGTTACGTCTCCTACGGGCCGTTGGTGGCCGAGAACGTACCCCGCGAGCAGGTGGTACCCGCCCTGGTCGAGGCGCTGGACAAGTTGGCCAGGGGCAGGTTGTGCGCGCTGTTCGTGCAGCCGGTGCACGGCGACGACCTCAGCGCGCAGCTGCTCGCGCGCGGCTTCCGCCGGTCCACCGCCGGCGTGGCGCCGGCCAACACCGTCCGGCTCGACCTGGCGCAGGACGAGGACGCGTTGCGCGCCGCGCTGAGCAAGCGCATCCGCCGCTGGACCGGCAAGTGGGAGCGCTCCGGAGTGAGCGTCCGCCGGGGCGGCCTGGACGACGTGCGGCTGCTGTCCGACCTGATCGGGCGCACCGCCACGCACCAGGGCTTCTCCGAGCTGTCCGAGGACTATGTGCGCAACCTGTACGAGGAGTTCGGGTCCACCGGGCACGCGGAGATCTTCGTCGGCGAAGTGGACGGCACGCCGGTCGCGGCCGAGCTGTTCACCGCGTGCGGCGGGGTGCTGCGCTGCCGGCTCACCGGGCTGGACCGGTCCAGCCCGGCGGTGCGGCTGAGTGTCACGTCCGCGCTGGACTGGGAGGCGATGCGCTGGGCCAAGGCCAGCGGCTTCGCCGAGTTCGATCTCGGCGGACTGTCGCCGGCCGGTGCGGCCCTGGTGGAGGCGGAGGGCTTCAGCTCGCAGTCGCTGGAGGGGCCGGACCGGTTCAAGGTCGGTTTCGGGGGTCGCCTGCACCGGTATCCTCCGGCCGTGGAGCTGATCTCCTCCCCGCTGTTGCGCATCACCTACGACCGGCTGCGTTCGGCCGGCGCGGGCCGCGCGGTGGTCGAGTGGGTGCGGACGTTCATGCGCCAGGGACTGCGCCGCAAGCGCTGAGTGCGGTCGCCGTCGAGCGACCGAAGGAAGAGGTAGGGGATGACCCCCTGGTCCGTGGAGCTGGCCCGGGCCACTCAGCGGCTGGCCGACGCGGGGGTACCCAGCCCGAGGGTGGACGCCGAGCTGCTGGCCGCGCACGTGCTGCGGGTGCCCAGGGCGCGGCTGGCCGGGCTGAACGGTGATCCGCCCGAATGCGCCGCACTCGAGGAGTTCCGGGCGTTGCTGGCCCGCCGGGTGACCCGCGAGCCGTTGCAGTACCTGCTTGGCACCGCCCCGATGGGGCCGGTCGAGGTGGCCGTGGGGCCGGGCGTCTTCGTGCCCCGGCTGGAGACCGAGCTGCTGCTGGACTGGGGCCTGCGGGCGCTGGCCGGGCGGTCGCGGCCGACGGTCGTCGACCTGTGCACCGGCTCGGGTGCGCTGGCCGCCGCCGTGGCGGCCAGCCGGCCGGACGCGGCGGTGTACGCGGTGGAACGGGATCCTGCCGCGCTGCGCTGGGCCAGGCGCAACCTGCCGGCTTCGGTGACCCTGGTGGAAGGCGACGTGACCGACCCCGGGCTGCTGCCCGAACTGCGCGGCCGGGTGGACCTGGTGCTGGCCAATCCGCCGTACGTGCCGGACGGCACGCCGGTGCCGCCCGAGGTGGCCGACCACGACCCGCCGGCGGCGGTGTTCGCCGGTCCGGACGGGCTGGCGGTGATCCGCCCGCTGGTGGCGCTGTCGGTCCGGCTGCTGCGGCCCGGCGGCGCGCTCGGCGTCGAGCACGACGACACGCACGGCACGTCGGCGCCCGCGCTGCTGGCCGGATACGCCGAGCTCACCGCCGTAGTGGAGCACTCCGACCTGGCCGGCCGGGCCCGTTTCGTGACCGGTTCTAGGGTCTAGCGTCCCGCGCCAGAAACCTGCGCTGTGATAACGCGGCCAGCCGCCGCCTGGATCACCGGACTTACGGCACGAATTTCCGCCGCGGGACACTAGCCCCGTGAGTACCTCGTATGACTGTGCCGAGCCGGACGCGCGCCGCGACGGCTTGGCGGCGGCGGCCGGCGCGGTGCGCGCCGGGCAGCTGGTGGTGCTGCCCACCGACACCGTGTACGGCATCGGCGCGGACGCGTTCAACGCCGCCGCGGTGCGCGCGCTGCTGGACGCCAAGGGGCGCGGCTCCAACATGCCGGCCCCGGTGCTGGTGGGTTCCTGGACGACCATCGACGGGCTGGTCTCCTCGGTGCCGCCGGAAGCGCGGAAGCTGATCGAGGCGTTCTGGCCCGGCGGGCTCTCCCTGGTCCTGCCGCACGCGCCGTCGCTCAGCTGGGACCTCGGGGACACCCGGGGCACGGTGATGCTGCGCATGCCGCTGCACCCGGTGGCGCTGGAGCTGCTGCGCGAGGTCGGCCCGATGGCGGTGTCCAGTGCCAACCGCTCCGGCCTGCCGCCCGCGGCCACCATGGCGGAGGCGCGCAACCAGCTCGGCGAGTCGGTCTCGGTGTACCTGGACGGTGGGCCGGCCGAGGGCGAGGCGTCGACCATCCTGGACCTGACCTCGGACGAGCCCCGGGTGCTGCGCGTCGGCGCCATCGGCCGCGACCAGCTGGCCGAGGTCCTCGGCCGCGAAATCCCCCTCGCCGGCTGAGTAATCAACTCAACCCGGCGACGAGATCGAGATTCGGTGCAACGGCGACCGTCTCCTGTTGTGCCTGGCTAGGGTGAATCCGCCGCCCGCAACGAGCGAACCAGCCGAATGGCATCTACGTGCCATGAGTCCGCCATGCGTGGGATCGTGGCCTGGTGAGGGTGAGGATCGACGCTGCCGGGCGGTTGGTTAATCCGAAGCAGGTCCGGTCGCGTCTGGGACTTGAAGCGGGCGCCGAGCTGGAGCTCGAGGAAGTGGGCGATCACGTCGAGCTCCGGCCGATCGGCCGCGAGGTGTGGCTCGACGAGTCTGGCGATCGGCCGGTCTTTCGGGCGGTGGGTGACGTGCCAACGCTGACCGCGGCCGAGGTCCGAGAGTTGATGGACGAGTTCCGTCGATGACGCCCAATTGCACGGCTGACACCAGTGTTGTCATCCCAGCGCTCTCCGACTGGCGTGAGCACCACGCGATAGCGCAACGGGCAATCGCGGATGTGCACCGCCTTCCCGGCCATGTCCGTTGGTGTATGCGGCGGGCCACCTATCGCGCGGTTGGGGTTCGTTTGCGTTTGATGGACGGATCTGGCTGACGACGAGCAGGGGTGAGCCCGGGGCGGCCGGAGGGCCCGGGTAGCGTTGGTTGGCGTGAGCACACCGTTCTGGGGCCCTGACTTCGACGAACTCCAGCAGACGGATCCCGAGATCGCCGGGGTCGTCCTCGACGAGCTGGACCGGCTGCGCGGCGGACTGCAACTGATCGCGTCCGAGAACCTGACCAGCCCGGCGGTGCTCGCCGCGCTGGGGTCGACGCTGTCCAACAAGTATGCCGAGGGTTACCCGGGACGCCGCTACTACGGGGGCTGCCGGGTGGTGGACGACGCCGAGGAGATCGCCAACGGCCGCGCCCGCGAGCTGTTCGGCGCCGAGCACGCCAACACCCAGCCGCACTCCGGCGCCTCCGCCAACTTCGCCGCCTACGCCGCGTTCGCCAAGCCCGGTGACACGGTGCTGGCGATGGACCTCAAGCAGGGCGGCCACCTCACCCACGGCTCGAAGGTCAACTTCTCCGGCAAGTGGTTCAACGCGGTGCCGTACACGGTCCGCCAGGACACCGAGCTGATCGACTACGACGAGGTCCGCGACCTGGCCCGGGAGCACCGCCCGAAGATCATCATCACCGGCGCCACCGCGTACCCCAGGCTGATCGACTTCGCCGCGTTCCGGGAGATCGCCGACGAGGTCGGTGCCATCCTCATGGTGGACGCCGCACACTTCATCGGCCTGGTCGCCGGCAAGGCGATCCCCAGCCCGGTGCCGTTCGCCGACGTGGTCACCGCGACCACGCACAAGGTGCTGCGCGGCCCGCGCGGCGGCATGATCCTGTGCCGCGAGGAGCACGCCAAGGCGATCGACAAGGCGGTGTTCCCGTTCGCCCAGGGAGGCCCGCTGATGCACTGCGTCGCGGCCAAGGCGGTGGCCTACAAGGAGGCCGCCACCGCCGACTACCAGGCGTACGCCGCGCAGGTGGTGGCCAACGCCGGCGCGCTGGCCAAGAGCCTGGAGGCGGAGGGCATGCGCGCCGTCTCCGGCGGCACGGACACCCACCTGGCGCTGCTCGACCTGCGCCCGCTCGGCGTCACCGGTTCCGAGGCGGAGACCCGCTGCGACGCCGCCCGGATCACGCTGAACAAGAACTCCATCCCCTACGACCCGGCGCCGCCGCTGAAGCCGTCCGGCATCCGCATCGGCTCGCCCTGCCTCACCACCCAGGGCATGGGCGAAACCGAGATGGCCGAGGTGGGCCGGCTGGTGGCCCGGGCGGTCAAGGCGGAGCACGGTACCGAGGCCGGCGACCGCGAGCTGGCCACCGTGGCCGAACAGGTGAGCGCGCTGGTCGCGCGAACTCCGGCGTATCCGCGCGGGTAACCCGGTGCGCCTCGCGGACGTCACTGATCTCAACGCGCTCGGCACGCCGGGCCTGCCGCTGCGGGAGTTCCTGCTGGTCGGGCTCACGGCGGCGGTGGTGACGTTCCTGCTCACCGGGTTGGTCCGGCTGCTCGCGCTGCGCTTCGGCGCGGTGGCCTGGCCGCGCGGGCGGGACGTGCACGTCACCCCGACCCCGCGCTGGGGCGGGTTGGCGATGTTCGGCGGGGTGCTCGGCGGGGTGGCGGTGGCCGCGCAGCTGCCGGCGCTGCGCCTGGCCTTCGACTACTCCTCGGAGGTGCGCGGCGCGCTGCTGGCCGCCGCGCTGATGGTGCTGGTCGGCGCGCTGGACGACCGCTACGAGCTGGACGCGCTGACCAAGGCCGCCGGGCAGACCACCGCCGCAGGGGTCATGGCGCTGCAGGGTGTGCAGTGGTCGGTGCTCTGGCTGCCCTGGGGCGGCGGGGAGAACAGCGCCGGCTCGCCGCTGGTGTTCAGCCAGGGGCAGGCGGTCGTGATCACCGCCGTGCTCACCGTGGCCCTGGTGAACGCGATGAACTTCGTGGACGGGCTGGACGGGCTGGCCGCCGGGGTCGGGATGATCGCCGCCGGCGCCACCTGCCTGTTCGCCTTCGGGCTGTTGTACAAGGCCGGCAACGACCCGAACTACTACACCCCGGCGCTGATCACCGCCATGCTCGCCGGGGCCTGCTTCGGCTTCCTGCCGCACAACTTCAACCCGGCCCGGATCTTCATGGGCGACTCCGGGTCGATGCTGATCGGGGTGATGATGGCGGCGGCCACCATCACCGCGTCCGGCCGGATCAACAGCGCCAAGACCGGTGACCTGATCGGCCTCACCGCGCCGCTCACCGTGGTCGCCGCCGTGGTGTTCGTGCCGCTGCTGGACCTGTTGATGGCGGTGGTGCGGCGCACCAGGGCGGGGCTGAGCCCGTTCAGCCCGGACAAGATGCACCTGCACCACCGGCTGCTGGAGATCGGCCACTCGCAGCGCCGCGCGGTGCTGTTGATCTACTTGTGGTCCGCCGTCCTGGCCTTCGGCGGTGTGGCGCTGGCGGTGAGCGAGAACACCACCCTGGTGCTCTGGGGGATCGGCTTCGGCGTGCTGCTGGCCGTGCTGGCCACCGCTATCCCTCGGCTCCGCCCCGCTCCGCGCCGGCCACCGGCGCACGCCCCCGCTTCTACGTCCTGAACCGGCTCGCGGCGGCCTGCTGCTGGCGGGTGGCGTTGGAGAGCGGGCCGGTTCGAGAGATGGCTTGGACGGCTCGGCCGGGGCGGTCTGCCGCGATATGGGTGCCGCCCGCTCGGTTGCCTTCTGTATCCCTAACTCTGGTGGGTGTCGGCGGGGTGATCGCCGTCTGTGGCGGATTAGCGTCGAAAATCGACGCTGTAGCGCCACGAACGGCGATCATCCTCGGTGACCCGCCGGATTCCATGATCATCAGAGCATCGTGGTCGTGCCGGGTGGCCGGAAGAGGCCGCCATGTCCTGTTGACCATGTAGCCGGCGAGTGGCGGGTGTCGCACCGTATGCGGCGTCACAGTTACTTGTGCGGCGTCGGAGTGGGGCGGTGTCGCCGCGCTGGCTGGGGCTGTGGTGTCCGTCCCAATTTTGTTGGGCTTCCGACGTTTCGGGCGCCTGGCGGCGGGCAGCCATCGGTCGTGTCCGGGCGCGAGTTGTTGATCTTCGCGGGCCACTGGGAATGATCTTCGATCCCCGCTGGGACGGCCGCGGTCGAACCGGTAAAGAAAGGGTTTGGCCTGATGGTGGCTGCGCCGGGTATTCACGCGCACGATCGGGGGTACTCATAAGGAGTGGCTTTCCTGAGAATCCATCAGGGGTACCGTGCTAGCCCCGCGAACCGATGGATAAAGGGTTGGAGAGTAAGTGCTAGCTTGTCGCCGCCGCGATCTTCGCGCTATCAAGCCCTATGCGCTGGTCAGGGGGCAAGTGGTAGCCGGGCGGCGCTGTGGTAGCGTCGCCCTATCCCCGCCAGATGGTGGGGGCTCCGCTCGTCAGTGTGGCACAGACCGTGGTTTCGGGGACCAGCAGTATTCAGGTCAGCCACACGATGTGGGGATGAAGCGGTTGTGAACAGTCGGCCGATCCGATCCGCTGACGCCGACGACCGGAGGGCGCGGTGAGCAGCCAGGGTCCGGAGCTGGGCGACCTGCTCGGGATGGGCACATCCATCGCCGGGTGTCTGGTCGTCGGGTTCGGTCTGGGTTGGCTGGTCGACCACGCGGCCGGGACCTTCCCGGCATTTGCGCTGGTGGGCCTGCTGCTGGGCATAGTCGCGGCCTGCTTCTACGTCTACGGACAGTTCAAAAAATTCATGTAGTGAAGATGTCGGCAACGAAGCGACAGGAGCGTGAGTGATCCTCGGAGCGACAGCGGGGTCGCCGGTGCCCATGGTGAACCGGAAGACGCTGCGCCGCACTCTGCTGTGGGCCGCCGTGGCCGGTGTGATCGGGCTGGGCGTCGCCATCGCGCTGGGCCAGCCGGTCGCCGGGCTGCTCGGGCTGCTGGGGCTGGCCCTCGGCGCCGCCAACGCGCGCGCCGCGCAGGTTTCCGTGGCCCGCTACTCGGATCGGGGTGAGTTCAGCAAGGGCCGGTTCGCCATCAGCGTGCTCGGCCGCCTCGGTGTGATCACGGTCATCGCACTAGGCTGCGCCGTGTTGCTCCGCCCGACCGGTCTCGCGGTCTTCGCGGGCCTCGCCGTTTTTCAACTGCTCACGATCGTGAGCGCCATGCTGCCGCTGGTCAAGGAGATCCGACAGTCATGATTCAAAATCTGGCCGACGGCCAGCTGGTACTCGCCGCCGAAGGCGAGGGGGGCATCCAGCCCGGGCACCACACCACCGCGGAAGTCTTCGGGATGACCATCCACGTGGACACGGTGGCCGCGACGCTGATCGCCGGGGCGATCATCTGCGGGCTCGGGCTCTACATGGCGCGCAAGGCCACCTCGGGCCGGCCCAGCAAGCTGCAGCTGATCTTCGAGATGCTCGTCGAATGGGTGCAGGGGCAGGTCAAGGAGCAGATGGGCCTGCGCGCGCCGAGGGGCGTCGTGCAGCTGTGCGTGACCACGTTCGCGTTCATCCTGATCTGCAACTGGCTGGCCGCGCTGCCCACCGAGCACTACCTGCCGCCGCCCACCGCGGACGTGAACCTGGTCTACCCGATGGCGTTGTTCGTGATCATCTGGGTGCACGTGTTCAACATCAAGCGCAACGGCGTGAAGCACTACTTCGGCCACATGGCCAAGCCGTACGCCTTCCTGGCACCGATCGAGGCGATCACCCAGTACTTCGGCCGTCCGGTCTCCCTGGCCCTGCGGCTGTGGGGCAACATCTTCGCCGGTGGCCTGATGGTCATGGTGATCGGTCTGATCCCGCCGTACGCGATGTGGCTGCCGAACGCCGCGTGGAAGCTGTTCGACATGTTCATCGGCGCCCTGCAGGCGCTGATCTTCACCCTGCTCACCATCATCTACTTCGCCGAGGCAGCGGGCGAAGAGGACGAGGCACACGCGCACTAGCGCGGTAATGCTCCCTATAACGCAAGACGTGTCACAAGGAAAACGAGGAGAGTCATGAGTCTGACCAACGAACTGCTCGCCCAGGGTGCGGCGGCAGGCGAACTGAAGTTGGCCGGCGCGTTCATCGGCGGTGGTCTGGCCCTGGCCGGCGGTGCCATCGGCGCCGCGGTCGGCGATGGTCTGGCCGGCGCCGCGACCATCCAGGGTGTGGCCCGTCAGCCGGAGGCCCGGGGCCGGCTGAACACCATCATGTTCCTGATCATCGGCCTGGTCGAGGGCATGTACTTCATCAACCTGGCCTTCATGGCGCTCTTCGTCTTCGTGCTCGGCGCGCAGTGATCGGTATGAACACCGTGCCACAAACCACGGTATTGGCCGCGGACAACTTCCTCGCGCCGAACGGCACGCTCATCGCCGAGCTCATCGCGTTCCTGCTCATTCTGTTCGTGCTGTGGAAATACGTCGTTCCGCCGCTCACCAAGTCGCTGCAGGAGCGGCAGGACATGGTGCAGAAACAGGTAGAAGACGCAGAGGACGCGAAAAAACAGCTCAAGGCGGCCACCGACCGCTACGAGCAGGCGCTGGCCGAGGCCCGCAACGAGGCAGCCAAGATCCGTGAAGCCGCCCGGGCGGACGGCGACCGGATCCGCGAGGAGCTGCGCGAGCAGGCCAACGCCGAGGTGGCGCGGATCCAGCAGCGCGGCGAGGAGCAGCTGGCCACGCAGCGCGCGCAGGTGGTACGCGAGCTGCGCGGAGAGCTGGGCGGCCTGGCCACGCAGCTCGCCGAGCAGCTGGTCGGCCACGAGCTGGCCGACGACGACCGCAAGCGGTCCACCGTGGACGCCTTCCTGGGCAAGCTGGACGACATGCCGGCCAGCGGCGGCAAGGCGGCCGTGCGGACCGGCACGCCGACCGGCACCGGCGGAGCCGGCTGATGGCGGGACAGCTGCAGGCGGCCAGCCGCGAGTCGCTGGCCGAGGCGCAGGCCCGGCTGGACACGCGGGTGGACGCGGCCTCGGCCACCGAGCTGAGCACGCTCGGTGAGCAGCTGTTCGCGGTGGCCCGGCTGTTGCAGGCGGAGATCCAGCTGCGCCGCCACCTGGCCGACTCGTCGGTCCCGGCGGGCAGCCGGACGGCGCTGGCCGACCAGCTCTTCGCCGGGAAGCTCGACCGGCCGGCCCTGGACACCCTTTCCGACCTGGTCTCCGGTCGCTGGTCGCGGCCGGTGGACCTGGTCGGGGCGGTGGAGGAGCTGGCCCGGCGGGCGACCCTCGGGGTGGCCGAGAAGGACGGCACGCTGGAGCGGGTGGAGGACGAGCTGTTCCGGTTCGGCCGGGTGCTGAACCGGGAGTCGGAGCTGTCCACGCTGCTGGGCGACCAGGCCGCCGACGCGGACCGCCGGGTCTCCCTGCTGAGCCAGCTGTTGGACGGCAAGGCCACCCCGGTCACGCTGACCCTGCTCGAGCAGGCGGTGCGCAACCCGCGCGGGCGGGCGCTGGAGGCGACCGCCGAGGAGCTGGCCGAGCTGGCCGCCGCCCGACGGGACCGCTACGTGGCGCACGTGGCCACCCCGGTGGCGCTCACCCCGGCGCAGGAACAGCGCCTGACCGACTCGCTGAGCCGGCTGTACGGCCGGCAGATGTCGCTGCAGATCGAGCAGGACGCCACGCTGCTGGGCGGGCTGGTGGTCAGGGTCGGCGGCGAGGTCATCGACGGCAGCGTGGCCACCCGGCTGAGCGCGGCCAAGCGCGCGCTGCCCAAGTAGGCCACTCCACTCCACTCGACGAGACGTAGCACGACTTTCGCAGAGAAGGAACGTAGAGAACCATGACAGAGCTGACGATCTCCTCGGACGAGATCCGGAGCGCGATCGCGAGCTACGTCTCGTCCCTGGAGACCGAGACCTCGCGCGAAGAGGTGGGCACCGTCGCCGACACCGGTGACGGCATCGCCCACGTTGAAGGCCTCCCCTCCGCGATGACCAACGAGCTGCTCGAGTTCGACGGCGGCGTGTTGGGCGTGGCGCTGAACCTGGACGTGCGCGAGATCGGCGCCGTCATCCTCGGCCCGTACAGCGGCATCGAGGAGGGCCAGCAGGTCAAGCGGACCGGCGAGGTGCTGTCCGTGCCGGTCGGCGACGGCTTCCTGGGTCGTGTGGTCGACCCGCTGGGGGCCCCGATCGACGGCCTCGGCGAGATCACCAAGGAGACCGACCGGGTGCTGGAGCTGCAGGCCGCCTCGGTGGTCGAGCGGCAGTCGGTGAACCAGCCGCTGCAGACCGGCATCAAGGCCATCGACGCGATGACCCCGATCGGCCGGGGCCAGCGGCAGCTGGTGATCGGCGACCGCAAGACCGGCAAGACGGCGGTCTGCGTGGACACGATCATCAACCAGAAGAACGCCTGGGCCACCGGTGACCCGGAGCAGCAGGTGCGCTGCATCTACGTGGCCATCGGGCAGAAGGGCTCCACCATCGCCGGCGTGCGCCAGGCGCTGGAGGACGCGGGCGCGCTGGAGTACACCACCATCGTCGCCGCCCCGGCCTCCGACCCGGCCGGCTTCAAGTGGCTGGCCCCGTACACCGGCTCGGCCATCGGCCAGCACTGGATGTACCAGGGCAAGCACGTCCTGATCATCTTTGACGACCTTTCCAAGCAGGCCGAGGCCTACCGGGCGATCTCGCTGCTGCTCCGCCGCCCGCCGGGCCGCGAGGCCTACCCGGGCGACGTGTTCTACCTGCACTCCCGCCTGCTGGAGCGCTGCGCGAAGCTGTCGGACGAGCTGGGCGCCGGCTCGATGACCGGCCTGCCGATCATCGAGACCAAGGCCAACGACGTCTCGGCGTACATCCCGACCAACGTCATCTCCATCACCGACGGCCAGGTCTTCCTGGAGTCCGACCTGTTCAACCAGGGCGTCCGGCCGGCCATCAACGTCGGCATCTCGGTCTCCCGCGTGGGTGGCGCCGCGCAGGTCAAGGCCATGAAGACGGTCTCCGGCTCGCTGCGGCTGGACCTGTCGCAGTACCGCGAGCTGGAGGCGTTCGCCGCCTTCGGCTCCGACCTGGACGCCGCCTCGGCGGCCGCGCTGGGCCGGGGCGCTCGCCTGGTCGAGCTGCTCAAGCAGGGCCAGTACTCGCCGTTCCCGGTCGAGGAGCAGGTGGTGTCGATCTTCCTCGGCACCCAGGGCCACCTGGACACCGTGCCGGTGCCGGACATCGGCCGGTTCGAGTCGGAGTTCCTGGACAACCTGCGCCGCAACGGCGAGGGCATCCTGGCCGAGATCCGGGACACCGGCAAGCTCTCCGACGAGAACACCGAGCAGCTGGTGAACGCGGTGAACGCGTTCAAGAAGCAGTTCACCGCCTTCGACGGCTCCGGCGTGGTGCCCAGGGAAGAGCCGGCGGACGCCATCGACGAGTCGGAGACCTCCGCCGAGTCGGTCAAGGTGAACAAGCCGGCCCCGGCCAAGAGCTGAGTAGGCGACTAGATGGCGGCACAGATTCGGGTACTGCGGCGGCGCATCCGCTCCACGCAGTCGATCAAGAAGATCACCCGGGCGATGGAGCTCATCGCCACCTCGCGCATCGTGAAGGCGCGGTCCCGGGTGGAGGCCTCCAAGCCCTACGCCGAAGAGATGACCAAGGTGCTGACCGAGCTGGCCAGCAACTCGGCCCTGGACCACCCGTTGTTGGTGGCCCGGCCCAACCCGCGCCGCGCGGCGGTGCTGGTGGTCACCAGTGACCGGGGGCAGTGCGGTGGCTACAACGCCAACGTGCTGAAGACCACCCGGGAGCTGGAGGCTCGGCTGCAAGAGGAGGGCAAGGAGGTCGTCCGCTACGTCATCGGCCGCAAGGGCGTGAGCTACTTCAGGTTCCGCAAGCGCCCGGTCGAGGCGTCCTGGACCGGCTTCTCCGAGCAGCCGACCTACCTCAACGCCAAGGAGGCCGCCGACGCGCTGGTGGCCTCGTTCATGGCCGGCGGCGACGACGGGGACAACCCGCCCGGGCCGGACGGCGTCCAGGGCGTCGATGAGCTGCACCTGGTGTACACCGAGTTCAAGAACATGGTGACCCAGACACCGATGGCCCGGCGGATGGCCCCGATGGAGATCGAGTACGCGGACTCCGAAGAGGACACGGCCGGCTCGGCGGCGGCCGCCGGTTCGGCCTCGCACCGGGAGTACGCGTTCGAGCCGGACGCGGACACGCTGTTCGACGTGCTGCTGCCGAAGTACGTCAGCTCGCGGCTGTACGCCGCGCTGCTGGAGTCGGCGGCCTCGGAGTCGGCGGCCCGGCAGCGCGCCATGAAGGCGGCCACGGACAACGCCAACGACCTCATCAAGAGCCTGACCCTGGAGGCCAACCAGGCCCGCCAGGCCCAGATCACCCAGGAGATCAGCGAGATCGTCGGTGGCGCCGATGCTCTCGTGTCCGCAGGAAGTGAGAACTAACGATGACTGTCACCGCTGAAACCGCTTCCGAAGGCACCACCACCGAGAACGGCCGGGTGGTCCGGGTCACCGGCCCCGTGGTTGACGTGGAGTTCCCGCGCAACGCGGTCCCGGCGCTGTACACGGCTCTGGGCGTGGAGGTCACCTTGGGTGGCCAGACCCGGAAGCTGACCCTGGAGGTCGCCCAGCACCTCGGCGACAACCTGGTCCGGGCCATCTCCATGCAGCCCACCGACGGCCTGGTGCGCAGCGCGCCGGTGATCAACTCCGGCCGGCCCATCTCGGTGCCGGTCGGCGACCAGGTCAAGGGCCACGTGTTCAACGCGCTGGGCGACTGCCTGGACAAGCCGGACCTGGAGATCAAGGGCGAGCGCTGGGGCATCCACCGCAAGGCTCCTTCGTTCGACCAGCTCGAGGGCAAGACCGAGATGCTGGAGACCGGCATCAAGGTCATCGACCTGCTCACCCCGTACGTGCAGGGTGGGAAGATCGGCCTGTTCGGCGGTGCCGGCGTGGGCAAGACGGTGCTCATCCAGGAGATGATCACCCGTGTCGCCAAGAACTTCGGTGGCACCTCGGTGTTCGCCGGCGTCGGTGAGCGCACCCGCGAGGGGAACGACCTGTTCACCGAAATGACCGAGTCCGGCGTCATCAAGGACACCGCGCTGGTCTTCGGCCAGATGGACGAGCCGCCCGGCACCCGTATGCGGGTCGGCCTGTCCGCGCTGACCATGGCGGAGTACTTCCGCGATGAGCAGAACCAGGACGTGCTGCTGTTCATCGACAACATCTTCCGGTTCACCCAGGCCGGCTCCGAGGTGTCCACGCTGCTCGGCCGCATGCCGTCCGCCGTGGGTTACCAGCCGACCCTGGCCGACGAGATGGGCGAGCTGCAGGAGCGGATCACCTCCACCCGGGGCCGGTCCATCACCTCGATGCAGGCGATCTACGTGCCCGCCGACGACTACACCGACCCGGCGCCGGCCACCACGTTCGCCCACCTGGACGCGACGACGGAGCTCTCCCGGCCGATCTCGCAGAAGGGCATCTACCCGGCGGTGGACCCGCTGACCTCCACCTCGCGGATCCTGGACCCGCAGTACATCGGCGACGAGCACTTCCGCGTCGCCAACGAGGTCAAGCGGATCCTGCAGAAGTACAACGACCTGCAGGACATCATCGCCATCCTGGGTATCGACGAGCTGTCCGAAGAGGACAAGCAGCTGGTCGGCCGGGCCCGCCGGATCGAGCGGTTCCTGTCCCAGAACCTGCTGGTCGCCGAGCAGTTCACCAGCCAGCCCGGCTCCACGGTGGCGCTGAAGGAGACCATCGAGGCGTTCGACAAGATCGCCAAGGGTGAGTTCGACGAGGTTCCCGAGCAGGCGTTCTTCCTCTGCGGCGGGTTGGACGACCTGGAGAAGAACCGCAAGAAGCTGCAGTCCTGATGCAGGCCTGCGGCCTGCCTGTGAGTGGCGAGTGTCGCTATAGCGATATTTGGCACTCACGGGCGCCGAAGGCGCGAGTACTTCCGTGAGTGCCAAATATCGCTACCGCTTCGCGGCGCCGAAGGCGTAGCGACACTCGCCACTCACAGGCCGAACGGAGTGAGGCATTGGTGCAGATGAGTGTGGAGCTGGTGGCCGTCGAGCGCCGGCTCTGGTCCGGGGAGGCGATCTTCGTGTTCGCCCGGACCACCGAAGGTGAGATCGGTGTGCTGCCCGGCCACGAGCCGACCCTGGCCCAGCTGGAACAGGCCGGCGTGGTGCGGATCGACACGCCGGAGGGCACCTCGATCACGGCGGCCGTGCACGGCGGTTTCCTCTCCATCACGCCGGAGGGCGTGACGGTGCTCGCGGAGAACGCCGAGCTGGCCGAGGAGATCGACGTCGAACGGGCGCGAGCCGCGGTCGACCGCGCGGACGCCTCGACCGAGGAAGGCGTAGCCGCGCAGGCCCGCGCCGAGACGCGGCTGAAAGCCGCCGCCTCGGCCGACTGAACCGGGTAACCGAGCGGCGGGGCGACGATGGGGATTGCGCAGATCGTCGGGCTCGCCCTGCTGCTCGGTTGCGTGGTGATCGGCTGGCTGGCCATGCGCCGGCTGAGCCTGGTGCGTTCCGGCGGGGTGGACGTCTCGCTCCGCCGGGTGCGCGCCTCGGCGCCCAAGTCCACCCGGAACTGGAACCTGGGCGTCGCGCACTACGTGAACGACGACTTCGTCTGGTTCCGGATCATCAGCCTCGGCCGGCGGGCCAACGTGACGCTCAGCCGGCGCGACCTGGAAATCATCGACCGGCGCCGGCCGGGCTCCACCGAGGAGTACGTGGTCCCGCCCGACTCCACCGTCCTGCGCTGCCGGGACGGTCAGCGCACCGTGGAACTGGCCATGACCCCGGGCGTGCTCACCGGCTTCCTCTCCTGGCTGGAGGCCCGCCCACCCGGCAACCTGGGCGACTACCCCCAAGCGTCCTAGCGGGGACCCGTCACCGGCAGGTACCGGGCGACGGCGGCGGCGATGCGGAGCGAGCCAACCGCGGTTGGGTGGAAGGGGTGCGGGTCGGTCAGGCCCTGTAGGTCCGGGCCCAGGCCGTCGGAGTGGGTGCCGCACAGGGCGGTCAGGTCCGGCTGGACCACGGTGAACCCGTAGCGGGCGGCACCGGTGCGCAGGATCTCGTTCAGCTTGGCGTTGCGGTCGGCCAGCAGCTCGATCTTCGCCCGGTCCAGGCCGGGGGTGTTCGGCGGGCCGCGCAGGTCCTGGCAGGCCGGGTCGGCGTTCCCGGCGAACGGCTCGTAGGACGTCATGATCAGGATCTTCGGGCGGTCCGGCAGCTCGTTCAGGTCCCGCAGCAGTGCGGCGTAGTCCGCGTCGAACGCGGCCAGCCGGTAGTCGAACTCGCCACTGGTCAGCCGGTCGTTGCAGGTGCTCACGCCGTAGCAGTAGCGGAGCAGGTCGGCCCAGTTCAGGTCGTTCGGCCCGATCGCCACGACCACGAAGTCCATCCCGGTGACCCGTTTCAGCCGGCCGACCTGGGGCGGCACCTGCAGCTGGCCGACCTGCTGGGAGCCGCGCAGGCCCTGGGTGACACTGGCGCCCGAGCAGGCCAGGTTGAGCACCTTGCCCGGTTGCAGGGTCATCAGCTCGGCGGCCAGCGAGTCGGCGCTGCGCTGGCAGGCTCTCTCTTCGCCCGCCCACGCGCCCTGCTGGTCGGGCGGGGACCGGTCCGGCTGAGTGTTCGGCGGGCCGCCGATCCGGGCCACCCGCGAGTCGCCGATGACCACGCCCTCGTAACCGCTTACCTCGGGACCTTCCGGGGACGGGCTGAGTTGGGTGGCCCCGGTCAGGTCGGAAAGCGTGTCGATGGTGGCCAGGCCCCTGGTGGTGCCGGCGTAGGCGAGGGCGCCGCCCGCGCCCCAGGCGATCAGCGAGGCAACCAGTGCAAGCCCGGTCATCCGGCCGATCGCCCCGGATAATCGCCGCCACAGCGCGGCCGGGCTGATCGAGTGGTGGCGCCCCTCCCGGCGCAGCACGGCCAGCATGCGCAGGCAGCCGACCAGTGCGCTCACTGCCAGCGCGAACAGCAGGATTCCCGCCGTTCCCCACAGATACCAGCGGACGAATCCCTCGGTCAGCGTGTCCAGCGCGGTCGATCGGGTCTGTTGGCCGGCACCGGGTTCCAGCGCCTTGGCCGCCGCCGTTCGTTGTACCGGGCCGAGCGACACCCTCGGGCGCAGCGGCCCGTAGACGGTCAGCCGGGGCAGGTCCAGCCGGGTGTTGCCGACCTGCACCAACTGCGCCGGGCCGGACAGCGACAGGTCCGGGGTCCGGGCGCCGACCGACACCTCCTGGCCGACGATCCGCAGCCGCTGGTCCGGGGTGAGTGCGGCGACCGCCGGTATCCCGCCGAGCAGACAGACCACCAGCACCAGGACCGTCGGCCAGGAACGGGCCTCCCGGGCCAGCCGCCCCAGCGAGCGGCGGAGGCCCCTTAGGCGCCGCCGCCCGGCTTCCACAGCACGTCACCGTCGGGGTTGGCCACCCGGCACAGGATGAACAGCAGGTCGGACAGCCGGTTCAGGTACTTCGCGGTGAGCGGGTTGGTGTGCTTGGCGTCGGCTTCCAGGAGCGCCCAGGTGGTGCGCTCGGCCCGCCGCGCCACGGTCCGGGCCACGTGCAGGAAGGCCGCCGCCGGGGTTCCGCCGGGCAGGATGAACGAGTCCAGCTTGGGCAGCCGGGCGTTGAACTCGTCGCAGTCCTGCTCCAGGCGCTCGACGTAGTCCTCGGTGACGCGCAGCGGCGGATACTTCGGATCGGGGGTGATCGGCGTGCACAGGTCCGCGCCCACGTCGAACAGGTCGTTCTGCACCCGGCGCAGGGTGCGAGTGATGTCCTCCGGCGGGTTGGCGCCGGGCCAGCCGGCGGCCAGCACCACGCCGATCGCCGCGTTGCACTCGTCCACGTCGGCGTAGGCGGCCAGCCGCACGTCGGTCTTGGCCACCCGGGAGAAGTCGCCCAGCCCGGTCGTCCCGGCATCCCCGGTCTTGGTGTAGATCTTCGTCAGGTGCACGGCCATGCTTTGCAGCTTAGGTTGGCGCAACCTCATTCGCGGGGTGGTGTTCCCAAGGACATGCGGATTCCACACGTGGCGAGCGAACCGGCCATCCTGTACTTCGGCACGCCGGTGGTCCTGGTCAGCACGACGAACGAGGACGGCAGCGCCAACCTGGCGCCGATCTCCTCGGTGTTCTGGCTGGGCTGGCGGGCCATGCTGGGCATCGACGGGACCTCGAAGAACACCGCGAACCTGCGCCGCACCAGGGAGTGCGTGCTGAACCTGCCGGCCGACGACGCGGTCGGCGCGGTGAACCGGCTGGCCCGGATCACCGGGTCCGACCCGGTGCCCGAGCACAAGCTGTCCAGGGGTTACCGGTACGAGCCGAGGAAGTTCGAGGCCGCCGGGCTGACCCCGGTGCGTTCGGAGACCGTGCGGCCGCCCCGGGTACTGGAATGCCCGGTGCAGATGGAAGCCGTGGTCACCGCCGAGGGCAGCCTGGCCGGTGACGACGATCTGCTGCGCGGCCGGCTGATCACCTTCTCGGTGCGCATCCAGAGGGTGCACCTGGACCCGGCGATCCTGCTGGACGGCCAGCCCGACCGCGTCGACCCGGACAAGTGGCGCCCGCTGATCATGAGCTTCCAGGAGTTCTACGGCCTGCGCCCGGCCAAGCTGCACCACTCCACCCTGGGCCGCATCCCGGAGCACTCCTACCTCACCCCCGACACCGAACGCGCCCGCCACGCTCCCGTCCGGTGATCGACATCAACCTCATGCACCCCTGGGCTTCACGCCAGGTACATAGGGTTGATGTCGATCTCAAGGTTAGGGCGTCGGCCGTCGCAATCCGTCCAGATCGGTTGCGGATTTTGCGATTTTGGTCCCCGGACGCAGGCCGGTCGGCACGCTGAGCAAATGCTGGAGGGTCCGTTTCGGGGAAGCGTGGCGGTGGCGGCCAGGTTGGTGACCTGGCGGCGGTTGCAGGGGCCGGCCTTCCGGCGGATCTACCCAGACGTCTACGTTCCTTACGGGCTCGAGCTGGATCTGCGGAACCGGTCACTGGCCGCATACCGGCTGGTGGCCGACCGCGACGGAGTGCTCGCCGGGTACTCGGCGGCGCTTCTGCTGGGCGTGGACTGTGCGCCCTGGAACGCGCCGGCCGAGGTGCTGGTGCCCAGGTTCATGCGGCCGGTAACGGGGCTGCGGATCGGTTATCAGCGCACCCCTGAAGACGATCTGACCGAGGTGCACGGTTGCCGGGTGACCACACCTGAGCGGACCGCGTGGGACCTGTCCCGCCGCTTGTCACTGGTCGAAGCGGTGGTGGGGGTCGATGCGCTGGCCCGCGTAGGCCGCTTCGATCCCGCCCAGCTGCTGACCCGGCGGGCGAAGCAATCCGGCACGCCCGGGTGCCAGCGGCTGGACGAGGTTGTGGCGCTCTCCAGACCGAGGTCGGAGTCGCCGATGGAGACCCGGCTGCGCCTGGCGCTGGTCCGCGCCGGGCTGCCGGAGCCGGAGGTGCAGTATCAGATCCTGGATCGTCACTGGCACGAGGTGGCACGGATCGACCTGGCCTACCCGGACGCCAAGCTGGCCATCGAGTACGACGGCGCGCGGCACTTCGACCGCCGGCAACGCGAGCGGGACATTCGCCGGGACGCCATGTTGGCCCGCTACGGGTGGCTGACCCTGCGTCTGACCCATACCGACGTCACCTCCGACCTCGAGCGCACCATCCGCAACATCCAGGGAGCGCTCCGCGCCCGCGCCACTTGATCGACATCAACCTCATGCACCTTGTGGCGCACGCGGAGGTGCATGAGGTTGATGTCGATCTTCGTAACCGGGTGACCGGCGGCTGCGGGGGCGAGGGGGTCAGGCGTTGGTGCCGCCGTCGACGAGGATGGAAGCACCGGTGATGATGCGGCCGGAGTCGCCGGCCAGGTGGGAGACGGTGGCCGCGATGTCGGCCGGGACGCCGTAGTGGCCGAGCGCGGACAGGGATCGCTGGGTGTCTGCCGTCGGGCCGTCCGGCGGGTTCATGTCCGACTCGGTGGAGCCGGGGTGGACGGTGTTCACCGTGATGGCGCGCGGGCCGAGCTCGCGGGCCAGCGCCTTGGTCAGCCCGTCCAGGGCGGACTTGGTCATGGCGTACAGCGCGATCCCGCCGAACGGCACCCGCTGGGCCAGGTTGCTGCCGATGTTGATGATGCGGCCGCCGGAGCCGAAGTGCCGGCTGGCGGCTTGCGAAGCGACGAACGAGGCGGTCACGTGCACCGCGATCGCCCGGTCCCGGTCCTCGGCGCTGACCTCCTCGATCGGGCCGTGCGGGAAGATCCCGGCGTTGTTCACCAGCACGTCCAGCCGGCCCAGCTCGCGGGCGGCGCGTTCCACCGCTTCGGTCACGGCGGCCGGGTCGGCGCTGTCGGCCTGGATGGCGACCACGCGCCGGCCGAGGCCCTGGATGCGCTCGGCCACGGCGTCGGCCTGGGCCTTCGCCGAGTGGAAGGTGAACGCCACGTCCGCCCCGTCCTCGGCCAGCCGGGTGGCGATGGCCGCGCCGATGCCCCGGCTGCCGCCGGTGACCAGCGCGACCCGTCCGGTGAGCTCTGCCATGTCGATCTTCTCCAATTCTGTAGCGATTGCTAGGAAAAGCATGCGTCCAGGCGAAGGCCGGCGTCAAGGGGTATTTTTAGGGTTCGATACAGAAAGGGGTGTGGCGATGGCGACACGGGGCCGGCCGCGCGCCTTCGACCGGACCGGGGCGCTGCGCCGGGCGATGGAGGTGTTCTGGGAGCACGGCTACGAGGGCAGCTCGATCCACCAGCTCACCGCCGCGATGGGCATCAACGCGCCCAGCCTGTACGCCGCCTTCCAGTGCAAGGAGGCGCTGTTCCGGGAGGCGGTCGAGCTGTACGGCGCGGAGGGGGGCGACCTGATCGGCCGCTCGCTGGCGGGCGGCGGCACCGCGCGGGACGCGGTGGCCGCCATGCTCCGGCTCGGCGCCGCCGAGTACACCGACCAGAGCCACCCGCGCGGCTGCATGATCGTGCTCGCGGCGACCACGTACACGCCGAAGACCGAGGGCATCCGGGACTACCTGGCCGAGTGCCGCCGGCAGAGCGCGGGGCAGCTGCGCGACCGGCTGGCCAAGGGGGTGGCCGACGGCGACCTCGACCCGGAGACCGACCTGGACCGGCTGGCCAACTACCTGAGCACGGTCTGGTACGGGATGTCCCTGCAGGCCAGGGACGGCGCGACGACGGAGGAGCTGCTCGACGTGGCGGACGCGGCCATGGCCGGCTGGGACCGGCTGACCGGCAGCCGATAGCGTTGCGCCCCGTGGCAGAGCACTTCTCGGTGACCGGCGGCGCGCGGCTGTCCGGCGAGGTCGACGTCGTCGGGGCCAAGAACAGCGTGTTGAAGCTGATGGCGGCCGCGCTGCTGGCCGAGGGAACCACTACGCTGACCAACTGCCCGGAAATCCTGGACGTTCCGCTGATGGCGGACGTGCTGCGCAGCCTGGGCTGCACCGTGGTGATCGAGGGCGACACGGCGCGGATCACCACGCCGCCGGACCCGCGCGAGACGGCGGACTACCGGTCGGTGTCCAAGCTGCGCGCCTCGGTCTGCGTGCTCGGGCCGCTGGTGGCCCGCTGCCGGCGGGCCGTGGTCCCGCTGCCCGGCGGCGACGCGATCGGGTCCCGCCCGCTGGACATGCACGCCAGCGGGCTGCGCAAACTGGGCGCGCACACCGAGATCAGCCACGGCAAGGTGGTGGCGCACGCGGAGAACCTGCGCGGCGCGCAGATCTGGCTGGACTTCCCCAGCGTGGGCGCCACGGAGAACATCCTGATGGCGGCGGTGCTCGCGGACGGCACAACGGTGATCGACAACGCCGCGCGCGAGCCGGAGATCGTGGACCTGTGCACCATGCTCGCGCAGATGGGCGCCAAGATCGAGGGCACCGGCAGTTCCACCCTGACGGTCCACGGCGTGACCAGCCTCGCCCCCACCGAGCACCGGGTGATCGGGGACCGGATCGTCGGCGCGACCTGGGCGTTCGCCGCCGCGATGAGCCAGGGCGAGATCACCGTACGCGGGGTGAACCCGCACCACCTGGACCTGGTGCTGGACAAGCTGCGCACCGCCGGGGCGGACATTACCACCGGACTGGACTCGTTCACCGTGGCGATGAACGAGCGGCCGCGCGCGGTGGACTTCGTGACCCTGCCCTATCCGGGTTTCGCCACCGACCTGCAGCCGATGGCGATCGCGCTGTCGGCGGTCGCGGACGGCACGTCGATGATCACGGAGAACGTGTTCGAGGCGCGGTTCCGGTTCGTCGACGAGATGGTCCGGCTGGGCGCGGACGCCCGCACCGACGGCCACCACGCGGTGGTGCGCGGGGTGCCCCGGCTGTCCTCGGCGCCGGTGTGGGCCTCGGACATCCGGGCCGGCGCCGGCCTGGTGCTGGCCGGCCTGTGCGCCGAAGGGGTCAGCGAGGTCTGGGACGTCGAGCACATCGACCGGGGCTACCCCCGGTTCGTGGAGAACCTGCGCGCGCTGGGTGCCGAGGTGTCCAGGGTGACCGCCGAGCCGGACCGCTGAGTCGGGCCGCCGAACCGGGCCGCTGAACGACCGCGATGAACGGGCCGGCCGAGCGGGCCGCCGGTAGGGCGGCCCGGGTCGCGGCCCGGCTGGGCATCGCGGCCAACGGGGTGCTGCACCTGTTGGTGGCGTGGCTGGCCACGAGGGTGGCGCTGGGTGGGGGTGAGCGGGCCG
The DNA here is from genome assembly GCA_014208095.1 of Actinospineispora eucalypti. GTDB lineage: Bacteria > Actinomycetota > Actinomycetes > Mycobacteriales > Pseudonocardiaceae > Pseudonocardia > Pseudonocardia eucalypti. Next base: position 1,243,204 of record JACHMT010000001.1, read on the forward strand.
ACCAGGCCGGCGCGCTGCAGGCGGTGGCCGCCGAACCGGGCGGCCGGCCGCTGCTGTGGTTGGTGGTCGTCGGGTTCGCCGCCGTGGTGTTCTGGCGGCTGCGCGAGGCGACGGGCGGCTTCCCGGGTCCCGGCCGGCACCTGGACAAGCGGCTGTTCGCGGTCGGCCAGGTGGCGGTGTACACCGGGTTGGCCGTGCTGACCCTGCGCGCCGCGACCGGTTCCTCCGCCGGCACCGGTGGCCAGGGCGTCACCGCCGCCGTGCTGCGGCTGCCCGCCGGGCAGTGGCTGGTCGCGGCGGTCGGGGTCGGCGTGCTGGTCACCGGGGTGGTGATGGTGGTGCAGGGCGCGCGGATGCGGTTCACCGAGGACATGCGGCTGCATGAGGCCGGGCCGATCGCCCGCGCGCTGGCCCGGCGCACCGGCCAGGTGGGCGCGGTATCCAAGGGGCTGGCCATGACGATCATCGGCGGGCTGGTGGTGCTGGCCGCGGTGACCTACCAGCCGGCGCGCGCCGAGGGGCTGGACGTGGCGCTGAAGACGATCGCGGCGCAGCCGTTCGGCGCGGTCGCGCTGCTCGGCGTGGCGTTCGGGCTGGCGTCATTCGGGGTGTTCTGCCTGTTCGACGCCCGGTATCACGAAGTCTGAAACTGGCTTCGGACCCGTCGGCGGGCTCGCCGGCCATGATCGCTGTTTCTGGCGCTTCAGGGTCGAAAATCGACGCTAGACCGCCACGAACGGCGATCATCCCTCGGCGGGCACGGTAACTCGGTGGCGGCGGGTTTGATCCATCCGTAGCCTGGGTCGCCGAATCCCGCACTCAGAGCCCTTGGCACACCCATGCGAAAGGGGTGATATATCAATGTCGCGAACGCTCCCGATCGGGATCGTGCTCGGTTTCTACTGGCGCGCGGCATGGCGCTATCCGAGGCAGGTCATCGGCTGCCTGTTATCGGTGCCGCTGACCGTGGCGGTGAACACGCTGCTGCCTCCGTTGATCGTCTCCGACGTGCTCAACCGGCTCAGCCGGGGCGACTTCCAGTCCGGTGAGGTGTGGGCCAGCTTCTCCGGCAGCCTGATCGCCTACCTGGTGGTGATGTTCCTCGGCGGCATGGTGACCTGGCGGATCGTGGACTACTTCGTCTGGCGGCTGGAGGCCGACGTGGAGCGCGACCTGGCCCGTGGCTGCTTCCGGCACCTCATCCACCAGTCGGCCGACTTCCACGCCAACCGGTTCGGCGGCGCGCTGGTCTCGCAGACCACCAAGCTGCTGAGCAGCTACATCCGGATCGCCGACACCACCCTGTTCCAGATGCTCCCGCTGGTCTGTGTGCTCGGCGGGATCGTGCTGGTGATGGCCGGCAAGGCGCCGCTGTTCGCGCTGCTGCTGGCGGTGTTCTCGCTGATCTACATGGTGATCGCGGTGTACGCGTCCCGGCCGGTGCGCCGGATCGGCGGGGTGTTCGCCGCCGCCGAGAGCGCGCAGACCGGGAATCTGGCCGACGCCATCACCAACGTGATGGCGATCAAGAGCTTCGCCCGCGAGGGGCACGAGAGTGCCCGGTTCGCCGAGGCCACCGACCGCACGCACGGCGAGCTGCTGCGGCTGTCCCGTGCGCACATGCGGCAGATGGCCTACTTCGGCGGCCTGACCAGCACGATCTCCGTGCTGGCCCTGGTGGTCGCGGTGTACGGCGCGGTGTCCTGGGGCGCCGACGTCGGCGTGATCTTCCTGATCGTGAACTACACCGCCTCGGTGGTGCACCAGCTGTTCACCTTCAGCAACAGCAGCCTGCGCACCTACAACCGGGCCTTCGGCGACGCCAGCGACATGATCAGGATCCTGGGTCTGGAGTCGGTGGTGAGCGACCCGGAACGGCCCGTCCCGGTGAGCATCGGCGCCGGCGAGGTCGCCTTCGACCGCGTCGTGTTCCGGCACGCCGGCTCGACGGAGACGCTGTTCGACGGGCTGAACCTGCGCATCCCGCCGGGGGAGAAGGTCGGCCTGGTCGGCCACTCCGGGGCGGGCAAGACCAGCTTCACCCGGCTGTTGCTGCGGTTCTCCGACGTGAACGGCGGACGCATCCTGGTCGACGGGCAGGACATCGCCACGATCACCCAGGCCGACCTGCGCGCGCACATCGCCTACGTGCCGCAGGAGCCGCTGCTGTTCCACCGGTCGATCAGGGAGAACATCGCCTACGGCCGGCTGGATGCGACCGAGGAGCAGATCCGGCTGGCCGCCGCGCGGGCCAACGTGTCCGAGTTCGTGGAGACGCTGCCGGACGAGTTCGGCACGCTGGTCGGGGAGCGCGGGGTGAAGCTGTCCGGCGGGCAGCGGCAGCGCATCGCGATCGCCAGGGCAATGCTCAAGGACGCCCCGATCCTGCTGCTGGACGAGGCCACCTCGGCCCTGGACAGCGAGAGTGAGGCGCTGATCCAGGACGCGCTGTGGACGCTGATGGAGGGCCGTACCACGATCGTCATCGCCCACCGCCTGTCCACCATCCAGCGAATGGACCGGATCATCGTGCTGGACCGGGGCCGGATCGTGGAAACCGGCTCCCACCAGGATCTCCTGGCGAACCCGGCCGGCATCTACGCAACCTTCTGGGCCCGTCAATCGGGTGGCTTCCTGTCCGACAACCCCGCCGATTCAGTGCCTTCGGCAGGGTGATTCAGTCGATTGGTGCTTGGGATTGTGAGCAGGCGTACTCGGTAAAGTTAGCTACCCGGCAGTACGATTACCCCGTTCACCGTCGAGCGGAGGTAGTCGTGCCGTACCCGAGCGACCGAGAGACCGACCGCCCGTGGGTGATGCGGACCTACGCCGGTCACTCGTCCGCCGCCGCGTCCAACGCGCTGTACCGGCGCAACCTGGCGAAGGGGCAGACCGGGCTTTCCGTCGCGTTCGACCTGCCCACCCAGACCGGCTACGACCCGGACGACGAGCTGGCCAAGGGCGAGGTGGGCAAGGTCGGCGTGCCGATCAGCCACATCGGGGACATGCGCCAGCTGTTCGAGGGCATCCCGCTGGCCGATGCGAACACCTCGATGACGATCAACGCGCCGGCCATGTGGCTGCTCGCGCTGTACGTCGCGGTGGCCGAGGAACAGGGCGCGGACCGCAAGCAGCTCGCCGGGACGACGCAGAACGACATCGTCAAGGAGTACCTGTCGCGGGGCACCTACGCGTTCCCGCCGGAGCCCAGCCTGCGGCTGGCCACCGACCTGGTCACCTGGACGGTGACCAACGTGCCCCGGTGGAACCCGATCAACATCTGCCCGTACCACCTGCAGGAGGCCGGCGCCACGCCGGTGCAGGAGATCGCCTACTCGCTGGCCACCGCGATCGCCGTGCTGGATACGGTGCGCGACTCCGGCCAGGTGCCGCCGGCGGCGTTCGGCAACGTGGTCGCGCGCATCTCGTTCTTCGTCAACGCCGGGCTGCGGTTCGTCGAGGAGATGTGCAAGATGCGCGCCTTCGTGGCGCTGTGGGAGGAGATCACCCGCGACCGCTACGGCATCGAGGACCCCAAGCAGCGGCGCTTCCGGTACGGCGTGCAGGTCAACTCGCTGGGGCTGACCGAGGCGCAGCCGGAGAACAACGTGCAGCGCATCGTGCTGGAGATGCTCGCGGTCACGCTGTCCCGGGACGCCCGCGCCCGGTCGCTGCAGCTGCCCGCGTGGAACGAGGCCCTCGGCCTGCCCCGGCCGTGGGACCAGCAGTGGGCGCTGCGCATGCAGCAGGTGCTGGCCTACGAGACCGACCTGCTGGAGTACGAGGACCTGTTCGCCGGCTCCACGGTGATCGAGGCCAAGGTGGACGAGCTGGTCACCGGGGCGCGCGAGGAGATCCAGCGGGTGCTGGACATGGGCGGCTCGGTGGCCGCCGTGGAGTCCGGCTACATGAAGGGCCAGCTGGTTTCCTCGCTGGCCGAGCGGCGCCGGCAGATCGAGTCGGGCGACCTGACCGTGGTCGGGCTGAACAAGTTCGACACCACCGAGCCCAGCCCGTTGCAGGCGGAGGGGGCCAAGGCGATCGAGACGGTGGACCCGGCGGTGGAGCGGGCGGCGATCGAGTCGATCGAGCGCTGGCGTTCGTCGCGGGACAACGCCGCCGTGCAGCACGCACTGGACGGCCTGCGGGACGCGGCGAAGACCGACGCCAACCTGATGGAAGCCACGCTGGCCTGCGCCCGTGCCGGGGTGACCACCGGCGAGTGGGCGGGGGTGCTGCGCGCGGTGTTCGGCGAGTACCGGGCGCCGACCGGGGTCTCGGTGGCGACCGGCGGCGGGGAGGCGGCCGAGGAGCTGGCCGAGGTCCGCGAGCGTGTGCGCGCCACCGGCGAGGAGATGGGCACCCGCCTGCGCATGCTGGTCGGCAAGCCGGGCCTGGACGGGCACTCCAACGGCGCCGAACAGGTCGCGGTGCGGGCGCGCGATGCCGGGTTCGAGGTGATCTACCAGGGCATCCGGCTGACCCCGTCGCAGATCGTGGCGGCCGCCGTGCAGGAGGGCGTGCATGTGGTCGGGCTGTCGGTGCTCTCCGGGTCGCACCTGGAGGTGGTGCCGGCGGTGGTGGAGGGCCTGCGCGCGGCCGGTGCGGACGACGTGCCGGTGATCGTCGGCGGGATCATCCCGCCGGAGGACGAGCCGATCCTGCGCGAGCGCGGCGTCGCCGCCGTGTTCACGCCCAAGGACTATGCGCTGACGGAGATCATGTCCCGGATTGTCACGCTTATTCGGGAACGGAACGGGTTGGCTCCTTAAGAAGCTGCGGTTCGGGTGCGGGGCGGGTTTAAAGACGGCTGGGACGGCGCGGTTGGGGGGTCCGATCGGTTGGGTGCCGCCCGTTGCGTTTGGGAGTGGCGTCCCGTTTCGCTGGACGGATCACGGTGCGTAGCCAGCTTCGGTCGGCCGAGCGGCCCTTGCTCGCACGACATCCACCTGAGCGGGGTTTGATCATGCTTGCCACCCCGCTGAGGTGGATCTCGTCGGAGGGAGGCGCCCGGTGACCAGCCGGGCCGACGCGGGACGGTTACTTTCCGTAGTGGAGACGACCGGCCCCCGCGCAAACGCAACAGGCCACGGTCAAGCCGCGGAAGACCGCCGAGCCGCGCCGTCCAAGCCGTCTTCAGAACCGCCCCGGCACCAACCGGGACGTGCGAACGCTGCTCCACCGCGGGCCCAACCCGGCATTCCGTGCACCGGAACCATGATCATCAGGACATCAGGGCCGTTCCGGGGCGGCCGAAACGGCCGTCATGCCCTGGTGATCATGGAACGCGCGCCAGGGCCTTACTCCGGTGGCTCCGGTGGGGCTGGTGGGGCGGGCGGCGCGGCTGCTCCGGCGCGGCGGCGGAAGTAGCCCAGGCCGGGGATGCCGTTGATCGCCTGGCGCAGGTCCTTGACCACGTCGAGCAGCTCGTGAATGTCCGGGCCGACCTTGTCCAGGGTGGCCAGGATGGGCATGACGTCGGTCTCCAGGTGCTCGGCCAGCTGGGGCAGCTGGTCGATCATCCGGATCGCCGCGTGCACCTCCTGCTCGGAGAGCTCGTCCACGAACCGGCGGGCCAGCGGCGCGGCGCGCTCGGCCAGCGGCTGGTAGGTGGCGAGCAGCTCGGTGGCACCCTTGCTGGTCTGCTCGGCCTGCGCCACGATCGCGCCCGCGCCGTCCGCTATCTGGCTGGACCACTCGACCACGCCCGCCGCGCCGTCGGCCACCGCGTTGGCCGTGCGCACCGTGTCCTCGGTGGAGGCGGCGATCGTGTCCACCCGCTTGACCAGCACGTCGGCCCGTTCGGTGAGCTCCTCGATGCGCGCGATCAGCTGCTCGACGCGGTCCAGCAGCGTCACCGCCCGGTCGGGCAGCTCGCCGATCAGCCGGATGGTCTGCTCGCTCCACCCGAAAACCGCGCGCAGGGTCTCGAAGGCGCCGCCGATCGCCTCGGTCGGACCGGGCAGAACCATGCCAGCAACGCGTAGCGCCATGGGGCCATCATGGCGGATCGCCGCCCGCCCCGTTGGATGGCGCCTACTCGGGGGAAGAGGTCGGCGGGTGAAGACGGGATAACGATCGCCGCCCCAAGTTGTCACCCGAACCGGTGACGCCTACTTTCAGTCTCCACCGATCTTCCTGATTCGAGGGGCGACGCCAATGGGCGGATCTTGGACCAGACGGGACTTCTTACGACGGGGCGCCACGGCCGGCGCACTGGCGGTCGCCGGGCCGTCGTTGCTGGCCGCGTGCGCGAGCGGCGGCTTCAAGGTCGGCATCGCCAACGAGGCGCCGTACGGGTTCACCGACCCGAGCGGCAAGGTCACCGGCGAGTCGGTCGAGGTGGCCAGGGCGGTGTTCAAGGCGATGGGCATCGAGGACATCCAGGCGGAGACGGTCGACTTCAGCGCGCTCATCCCCGGGCTGATCTCCAACCGGTTCGAGGTGGTCACCGCCGGCATGTTCATCCGGCCGGACCGCTGCGCCGCCGCCCAGTTCTCCGACCCGGACTACACCGCGCAGTCCGCGCTGCTGGTGCCGAAGGGCAACCCGAAGGGCCTGAAGACCTACGCCGAGGTGAAGGCCACCGGCGCCCGGCTGGCCGTGCTCTCCGGCGCGGTGGAGAAGGAGGACGCGGTCAAGAGCGGCGTCCCGGAGGGCCAGCTGCAGTCCTTCGACACGCAGAACACGCTGTTGCAGGCGGTTACCGCCGGCCGGGCGGACGCCGGCGCGCTGACCACGTTCTCGCTGCAGGACGTGGTGAAGAAGAACCCGGGCGCGGCGGTCGAGGTCACCCCGGGCTTCTTCCCGGTGATCAACGGCGAGGAACAGATCGCGGCCGGCGCTTTCGTCTTCCGCAAGGGCGACCAGAGGGTCAACCAGTTCAACGCGGAGTTGAAGCGGCTGCACGAGAGCGGCGAGTGGGTGCGGATCGTGGAGCCGTTCGGGTTCACCGCGGAGAACATCCCCAAACCGGACGTCACCACGGCCCGCCTCTGCGCCGGGTGACCATGTTCGACAACCTGCCGAGGATCCTCGCGGTGCTCGCCGAAGGGTTGCCGGCCACCGTCACGGCCACCGTCGGCGGCATCGCGCTGACCATCGTGCTCTCCTTCGCCGCCGGGCTGGCCATGCTGTCCGGCCGGCGCTGGATGCGCGGGGTGAGCCGGGTCTACGTGGAGGGGTTCCGGGGCACCTCGGAGGTGGTCCAGCTGTTCTGGATCTTCTTCGTGCTGCCCGTGCTCACCGGGCTGCAGCTGCTCCCGCTGGCCGCCGGCGTGCTGGTGCTCGGGCTGAACCACGGGGCATACGGCGCGGAGATCGTCCGGGGCGCGGTGCGTTCGGTGCCGAGGGCGCAGGTGGAGGGCGCGATCGCGCTCAGCCTCACCCCGGCGCAGCGGATGACCAGGGTGATCCTGCCGCAGGCGGTGGTGGAGATGCTGCCGCCGTTGAACAACCTGTTCATCCAGCTGCTCAAGTCGACCGCGATCCTGTCGTTCATCACGGTGGCCGAGGTGACGGACAAGGGCACCAAGGTGCTGGTGCCCAACTTCGGCCAGGACCTGGTGCTGATCTTCACCGTGATGTTGCTGATCTACCTGGTGCTGGCGTTGCTGATCACCGGAGTGATGCGGCCGCTGGAGCGGATCGCCGCGCGCCGGCTGGGCCGAAGTAGCGTATCTGTGCGCAGAGCCAAAGCGGGGGCGCACTGATGCCGGTCTGGGACTGGGGCTATGCGTTCGCCGTGCTGCCCGACCTGGTGCGGGCACTGGGCGAGACGATCAAGATCACGCTGCTCGCCTCGGTGGTGGCGCTGGTGCTGGGCCTGGTGATCGCGGTGCTGCGGCGCGCGCGGATACCCGTGCTGGACCAGCTGGTGTGGGGGTTCGTGGAGTTCGTCCGGTCCACCCCGCTGCTGGTGCAGGTGTTCTTCCTGTACTTCGCGCTGCCCCGGTTCGGCGTGACGCTGTCCGCGCTGGCCGTCGGGGTGATCGGGCTGGGCGTGCACTACGCCACCTACGCCTCGGAGGTGTACCGGGCGGGCATCGACGCGGTGCCGCGCGGGCAGTGGGAGGCCGCCGTGGCACTCAGCCTCTCCCGCACCCGGACCTGGACCGGGGTGATCCTGCCGCAGGCCATTCCCCGGGTGCTGCCGGCGCTGGGCAACTACGTGATCTCCATGTTCAAGGAGGTGCCATTGCTGCTGGCCATCACCGTGGTCGAGGTGGTGAACCGGGCCAAGGAGCTCGGTTCGGAGTCGTTCCGCTACACCGAACCGCTCACCATTGCCGGGCTGCTCTTCCTGGCCCTCAGCTATCCGGCTTCCATGCTGGTCCGACGCCTGGAGCGGCACCGTGTCACCGTCTGAACCGATGATCGTCTTCGAGGGCGTGGAGAAGCGCTTCGGGGACAACGTGGTGTTGCGCGACCTGGACTTCTCCGTCCAGCCGGGGGAGCACGTCTGCCTGATCGGGCCCAGCGGCTCGGGCAAGACCACGATCCTGCGGCTGCTGATGACGCTGGAGAAGGTGAATGCCGGAAAGATCATGGTGGGCGGGGAGTGCCTGTCCCACATGGAGCGCGGCGGGAGCCTGGTGCCGGCCGACGACAAGCACTGCCGGGAGGTGCGCAAGCGGATCGGCATGGTGTTCCAGCAGTTCAACCTGTTCCCCAACATGACGGTGCGGGGCAACCTGATCGAGGCGCCGACCCGGGTGCTGGGGCTTCCCCGGGACGAGGCGAACGCCCGCGCCGCCGAGCTGCTCGACCTGGTCGGGCTGTCGGAGAAGATCGACGCTCATCCCACCGAGCTGTCCGGCGGGCAGCAGCAGCGGGTGGCCATCGCCCGCGCGCTGGCCATGCGGCCGGACGTGCTGCTGCTGGACGAGGTGACCTCGGCGCTGGACCCCGAGCTGGTGGCCGGCGTGCTGAACCTGCTCAAGCAGATCGGCGAGGACACCGACATCACCTTCCTCTGCGTGACCCACGAGATGGGTTTCGCCCGCGACTTCTCCCACCGGGTGCTGATGTTCGACTCGGGGAGGGTGATCGAGGACGCGCCGCCGGAGGCGCTGTTCACCGAGCCGCGCGAGTCGCGTACCAGGGATTTCCTGCACGCCGTTATCGGTCGGAGCTAGCTCGGCAGAGCTGTTCGGTGGTGAGGTCGCGCGGGGGCAGGTTGGCCTGGGTGACGCCGAACGGCGTGGTGATGCGCAGCCACTCCCCGGAGTCGTGCAGCCCGCCCAGCCCGGCGTCGAACGCGTCCCGCAGCTCGGTGTCGGCCGGCCGGAACGCGAACGCGGCGGCCGGCTGGGCGTCCCGCCGGGCCGTCGCCAGGGTCACCTCCAGGCCGGAACGGGGGTGCTTGCGCAGCATGGCCCGCAACGAGACGTCGGTGAGCGTGCCGACCGGCGCCCGCCCCTCGGCCACCGTCTGGAACAGCTCGCCGGGGGAGTCGATGGCCCTGATCAGGTCCGGCCGGATGCCCGCCGCGCGCGCGGCTTCGGTCTCCACGCCGCCGTCCAGCACCGCGATCGGTACTCCCGCCCTTGCCACGTCGGGAAAGCCCCGCAGCCGCAGCGGGTTGCCCTGGCGCACCAGGAACGCGGTCGGGGTGAGCACGTCCGGCCGGGAGAACGCCACCCGCGCGCAACGCGCCGGGGTGATCTGCATCGCCGCCGCCACCACGTCGTAAAGGCCCTGCTCCAACCCGTCGATGAGCTGCCCGAACGGCCGCTGCACCGCTTCCAGGGTGCGCACGCCGAGCCCGCCGAGCACCGCGCGCGCCACCTCCGGGGACTCCCCGGTGAGCCGGCCCGAGGTGTCCAGGAAGCTGAACGGCTCCTCCCCGGAGATGCCCACCCGGGCCGCGCCGTCCTCGCTCAGCCGGGCCAGCGCCGGCCGGTCGTCCGGCCCGCAGCCGGCCAATGCCGTCCCGACCCCGACCGTGGTCAGGGTGAACAGGTGACGCCGGGACAACACCCGATCACTCTAGTCGCTCGCCCCTCTTCGGGCCGCCCCTAACGTGCGACCAGCAGCAGATGCTTCACCGAGGGGAATCGGGCGAAGTCCCGGTCCAGGGTGGCGATATCACAGTGGTGCTCGGCGGCGAGCGCGGCAAGAACCGCATCGGGCACCAGATCGCCCACCGCGGCGGCCTCGGCGCAGAGCTCGCGCAGCAGGACGAGGTGACGATGGCCCGGCGCGATCGGCAGAAGGTGCGGCTGCCCGTTGATCGCGTCGATGAAGGCGAAAGCATCGGCCAGCGGGGTGGGTATCTCGAAGATGCGGCGGTTCGTGGCCAGACGCAGGAAGCTGGCCCAAACCGTGACAGGCACCGTGAACGGCTCCTCACCGGCAAGCAGGTCGTCCAACCACGGGCGGACGGTTTGGTGGTGCGGGTGGTCCTCCCGATGTGCGGCCAGCACCACGTTGACGTCCAGCAGGTACACGTCAGCGCCGGGAGTCGAGGTCGAGGCCTTCGTCGAGCGCCTCGTGCAGTGCACGGTTCGAGGCCAGGTCCAGACCAGGCTTCGGGCCGGTGCCACCACGGAAAACCGGAACGGGAGGACGTTCCGCGCGCTGTGCGGGAACGTTCAGTTCGCGCCGCAGCGCGTTGTCGATGACCTCGCCGAGGGTCTGGCCGCGCTGCTGCGCCAGCCGTTTCGCGGCCGCGAGCAGTTCGTCCGAAATCGACACCGTGGTGCGCATGATGCATAGACTAGCGCATCACGCGCATCACCGTTGCTAGTTCGGCCAGACCGGGGGGCGCTTCTCCAGGAAGGCGGCCATGCCCTCGCGGGCGCTGGCGGACTGCGACATCGCGGCCATCACCTCGAGCGCGATCGCGTAGGCGTCGGCCTCGGGGCGGTCCAGCTGCGCGTAGATCGTCTGCTTGCCGACGCCCTTGGCGAAGCGGCTGCCCCGGGTGGCGCGCACCAGCAGGTGGTCCACCGCCGCGTCCAACTGGTCGTCCGGTACCACGTGGTTGACCAGGCCCCAGTCCAGCGCGGTGCGGGCGTCCACCACGTCACCGGTGAGCGCCATCTCCATCAGCCGCTTGCGGCCGATGTTGCGGGCCACCGGGACGGCGGGGGTGTGGCAGAACCAGCCGCCCTTGCCGCCGGGCAGCGCGAACCCGGCCGACTCGGCGGCCACCGCGAGGTCGCAGGACGCCACCATCTGGCAACCGGCGGCGGTGGCCAGCGCGTGCACTCTGGCGATCACCACCTGCGGCACCGACTGCATGGTCTTCATCAGCTTGGTACACAGCCGCAGCAGCGAGCGCACCCCGCCGAGATCCCGGCTGGCCACGTCGGCGAAGTCGTGGCCGGCGGAGAACACCTTGCCCTCGCCGGCCAGCACGATCCCGGTGGCGTCGGTGCGGCCGGCGGACTCGAACGCGTCGGTCAGCTCGGCCAGCACCGGTTCGGCCAGTGAGTTGCGCCGCTCCGGCCGGTTCATGGTGATCCGGATGGTGTCGCCGTCCTGCTTGACCAAGAGGTGTTCGTAGTCCGCCATGTCTCGACGGTAACCGCCGGGAACGCGCGGGGAAAGCGCTCACCCGAGCCTGATTCAGTGGGTTCAGCACGGTGATTCAGTCACTTCTGCACGGTGGTTCAGTCACTTCAGCACCGTGATTCAGTCACTTCTGCACTGGGCACCGAAGCGTCCCGGGTGGCCAGCGCGAGGGTCGCCGCGCGCAGCTCGGGCAGTGGGCACCCGGCGTGTAGCTCGTGCAGCGCGACCTCGGCCGCCGCCGCGATCAGCAGGATGGCCACGGCACGGGGGGCCGGCCAGGCCAGGGCGCGCAGGTCGTCGTCGATCAGCTCGGCGAATGCCGCGTTGCGCGCCTGCACCAGGTCGTGCAGGCCGGCCTCGGTGCGCGCCTCCACCAGTAGCGCCTTGCTGGCCCGCTGGCGCAGGCAGCCGTCCAGGAAGGCGGCCAGCATGGCGCGCAGCCGCTCCGCACCGGGTGGGTGCTCGGCGCCGACCCGGGTGACCTGTTCGGCCAGGCCGTCGTGGAACCGGGTGTGCAGGTCGCGCAGGAAGTCCGCGCGGGCCGGCCAGTGCTGGTAGAACGAGCCCTTGGCCATCCCGGCCCTGGCTACCACGTTGTTCACCGACAGGGCGGGCAGCCCGTCGTCGGCCAGGACGTGTTCGCCGGCCTGCAGCAGGGCGGTACGGCCGGGCTCGGCCGGGCGGGCCATCAGCGGGCCACCGGGGAAAGCGGGCGGAGGAACTCCTGGACGGCGGCCAGCCACTGCCCGGGGACCTCGGCGTGCGGTTCGTGCCCGGACACGAAGGTGCGCAGCGTGGCGCCCGGGATGATCCGGGCGGCGCGGCGGCCGTCCGTCAACCGGGGCAGCACCGGGTCGCCCCAGCCCCAGGTGAGCAGCACCGGCACGCGCAGCGCGCCGACCCGCCCGCGCAGGTTGTGCGCCGGGTCGGCGAAGGAGCGCCAGATCGCCCGGTACACGCGCAGCCGCACCGGGTCGTTGCGCACCGCGTACGCCCGGCGCAGCGCCGCCCGGGCGGTAGGGGTGCGCCGCCAGGTGTATCCGCTGGCCAGCGGCCCGGCCAGTCGGGCGGCCACCCCGGGGTGCGCCATGAACCGGCAGGCCGCGCGGGTCAGCGCCGTCATCCGGCTCAACCCGCCGGGCGCGATCAGGACCAGCCCGCGCACCCGTTCCGGGTGCTCCAGCGCCTGGCGCAGCGCGGCGTATCCGCCGACGCTGTTGCCGATGAGCACCGCGTCGGGGTGCCCGGTGTGTTTCAGGATCGCGGGGAGCACCGTGTCCAGCACGCCGGCCAGCGCGGGCGCGGTGACCGCGTCCGGATCGGTTGCCGGGGAGTCCCCGTAGCCGGGCCAGTCCAGCACCGCGAGGGTGTGCGCCTCGGCCAGCGGGCCGGCGACCGCGTCGAAGTCCCGCCCGTCGCCCGGGTTGGCGTGCAGCGCCACCAGCAGCGGCCCCTTACCCCGCACCCGGACCGCCACCGCACCCAACTCCGTCGGCACCCCGAACGCATCCGTCATGACCGCACGCTATCGAATGACCGACCGGTCGGTCATTCGTCCATCAGGGTCGTCTCAGTACGACTTCGGCAGACCCAGGGTGTGTTGGGCGACGAAGTTCAGGATCATTTCCCGGCTGACCGGGGCGATCCGGGTGAGCCGAGCGGGGCCGATCAGCGTGCCGATGCCGTACTCCACGGCCAGGCCGTTCCCGCCGTGCGTCTGCACGGCGGCGTCCACCGCGGTGATCGACGCCTCGGCGGAGGCGTACTTGGCCACGTTGGCCGTCTCGCCGGCGGCCGGGTCGCCCTGGTCGTACAGCCAGGCGGCGCGCATGGTGGCCAGCCGGGCCAGCTCCACCTCGATGTGCGCCTTGGCCAGCGGGTGCGCGATGGCCTGGTGGCTGCCGATCGGCGCGCGCCAGACCGAGCGGTCGCGGGCGTAGGCCACCGCCTTGTCCAGCGCGCACCGGGCCATCCCGTTGGCGAACGCGCTGACCGTGATCCGCTCCGGGTTGAGCCCGGCGAACAGTGCGGCCAGCCCGGCCTCCTCGCCGCCGATCAACGCGTCCGGCGGCAGGTGCACGTCGTCGAAGAACATGGTGAACTGGCGTTCCGGCGCGGTGAACGCCATCTCGATCGGCTGGTAGGTCAGCCCGGGCGAGTCGGTGGGCACCAGGAACATGGCCGGCCGCAGCGTGCCCTTGGAGTCGTGCATGCGGGACACCACGAGCGTCGCGTCGGTCTCGTCGACCCCGGAGATGTAGTACTTGGTACCGGACAGCCGCCAGCCGCCCTCCGGGTCCGGCCGGGCCGAAGTGGTGATGTTGTGGGAGTTGGAGCCGGCGTCCGGCTCGGTGATCGCGAAGGACAGCTTGACCGAGCCGTCCGCGATCCCCGGCAGCCACCGCTCGCGCTGCTCCTGGGTGCCCGAGGTGGCGATCACCGAACCGGCGATGGCCGGGGAGACCACGATCAGCAGCAGCGGGCAGCCGGCGGCGGCCAGTTCCTCGGTGACGATGGCCAGCTCGACCATTCCGCCACCGCCGCCGCCGTACTCCTCGGGGATGCCCACGCCGAGAAAGCCGGACTCGCCGGCCTCCTTCCACAGCTCGGTGGTCTTCTCGCCGGCCTTGGCCTTGCGCTGGATGTAGTCCTGGCCGTACTTGGCGGCCATGGTGGCGACCGAGGAGCGCAGCATCCGCTGTTCGTCGGTCTCGGTGAAGTCCATCCGAATTACCTCCCGGTCGACATAACGCGCTTATGCTACCCGGCGGTAGCTGTCACAGCCCGTTGAGTAGCAAAAGCCCGAGCGCGGCGATGCTCTGCGCGTCGGTGATCTCCCCTCGGTTCACCATGTCGTGCACCTCGGCCCGGTCGAACCAGGCGGTGCGCATGTCCTGCTCGCTGTGCTCCCGCTCCGGCGCACCCTCGGTCAGCTCGGTGGCCAGGAAGACCCGGCCCCGCTGCGAGGACATGCCGGGTGCCACGTCCAGCAGGCCCAGCTCGGCCATCCGGCCGGCGCGCAGGCCGGTCTCCTCGCGCAGTTCCCGGCGGGCCAGCTCCAGCGGGTCGGAGTCCGCCCGGTCCGGCGCGGTGCCCTGGGGAAACTCCCACCGGCGCAGCCCCAGCGGGTAGCGGAACTGTTCCACCAGGTGCAGCCGGTCCCCGTCCAGCGGCACGATCAACGCGTAGTCCGGTTTGTCGATGACCCCGAAGATCCCGTCGGTGCCGTCGGTGCGGCGGATCTGGTCCTCGCGGACCACCATCCACGGGTTGGCGTACACCTGCCGTGTGCTCAGTCGCTCCACACCGCCGAAGGTATAGCGTGCCTCGCGTGCGACTCGTCATTGCCCGCTGCCAGGTGGACTACGTCGGCCGACTCACCGCGCACCTTCCGATGGCCCCCCGGCTGCTGCTGGTGAAGGCCGACGGTTCGGTCAGCGTGCACGCCGACGACCGTGCCTACAAACCGCTCAACTGGATGAGCCCGCCCTGCTGGCTGGAGGAAGAGCCAGGGGTGTGGACCGTGCGCAACAAGGCCGACGAGTCGCTGGTGATCACCATCGAGGAGATCCTGCACGACTCGTCGCACGAGCTGGGCGTGGATCCCGGGCTGGTCAAGGACGGCGTGGAGGCGCACCTGCAGGAGCTGCTGGCCGAGCGCCCGGACACCCTCGGCGAGGGGTTGACGCTGATCAGGCGCGAGTACCCGACCGCGATCGGCCCGGTGGACCTGCTCTGCCGCAGCGCCGAGGGCGGCACGGTCGCGGTGGAGGTGAAACGGCGCGGCGAGATCGACGGCGTGGAGCAGCTGACCCGCTACCTGGAGCTGCTGGGCCGCGACCCGCTGCTGTCCCCGGTGGTCGGCGTGTTCGCCGCCCAACAGATCAAGCCCCAGGCCCGCACCCTCGCCACCGACCGCGGCATCCGCTGCGTCACCGTCGACTACGACGCCCTACGCGGCGCCGAACGCAACGACCTCCGCCTCTTCTAACCCCGCCCGCACCTGATTCAGTGGGTTCAGCACGGTGATTCAGTGGGTTCAGCAGTGTGATTCAGTCACTTCAGCAGTGTGATTCAGTCACTTCTGCCCGCCCGACGCGCCAGAAGTGACTGAACCAGCGTGCTGAACCCACTGAATCAGGTTGGGGGTGCCGCCTGGCGACGACGTCTGCCGCCTGTCGACAGTGTGTCGACTCACCGGGCGCAACCGGAGGCGGAAAGTGCCGCGCGTGTCACGCTTCGGCGAAATCGCCGCCGGGTAGCACGTAGGCTCGACCGCGCGGCGGGGACAGTTGTTGCCGGGGAGGTCAGACAATGACGCAGACCGAGGACGCGGCGGCCACCGGCGTGGCCGAGACGTTCGACTCCGTCGATCCTCGCACCGGCGAGGTGGTCGGCAGCTACCCGGTGCACGGCGCCGCCGAGGTGAACGAGGCGGTGGCCCGGGCGCGTGAGGCGGGGCACTGGTGGGCCGGACTCGGGTTCGCCGGCCGGCGCAAGCTGCTCGGCGCATGGCGGAAGCTGCTGGTGGCGAGGCTGGACGAGCTGGCCGACGCGGTTTCGGCCGAGACCGGCAAGCCGCGCGACGACGCCCGCCTGGAGCTGGTGCTCGCGGTGGACCACCTGGCCTGGGCGGCGCGCAACGCGCGGCGGGTGCTGGGCCGGCGGAAGGTGGGCGCCGGGCTGCTGATGAGCAACCAGAGCGCCACGCTGGCCTACCCGCCGTTCGGCGTGGTCGGGGTGATCGGGCCGTGGAACTACCCGGTGTTCACCCCGATGGGGTCGATCGCCTACGCGCTGGCCGCCGGCAACGCGGTCGTCTTCAAGCCGTCGGAGCTGACCCCCGGGATCGGCCACCTGCTGGCCGACACGCTGGCCGAGGTCGTGGAGCATCCGGTGCTGCAGGTGGTGACCGGGTTCGGGGACACCGGTGCGGCGCTGTGTCGTTCCGGGGTGGGCAAGCTGGCGTTCACCGGCTCCACGGCGACCGGCCGGCGGGTGATGGCGACCTGCGCGGAGACGCTGACCCCGGTGCTCATCGAGTGCGGCGGCAAGGACCCGCTGATCGTGGACGAGGACGCCGACCTGGAAGCCGCCGCCGAGGCCACCGTCTGGGGCGCCATGTCCAACGCCGGCCAGACCTGCGTCGGCGTCGAGCGGGTGTACGTGGTCGAGCCCGTGGCCGACGAGTTCATCCAGATGGTTGTGGAGCAGGCCAAGGCGCTGCGCCCCGGGGGTGAACCGACCGCCGACTTCGGCCCGATGACCATGCCGTCGCAGGTGGACGTGGTGGCCGGGCAGCTGGCCGACGCGGTGGACCGGGGCGCCCGGGTGCTGGTCGGCGGCGAGGCCTCGATCCGCCCGCCGTACGTCGAGCCGGTGGTGCTCACCGACGTGCCCGAGGACGCCGACGCGATCACCAGGGAGACCTTCGGCCCGCTGCTCGCGGTGAACCGGGTGCCCGACATCGAGGACGCCATCGGCAAGGCCAACGCCACCGCGTACGGGTTGGGCGCCTCGGTGTTCTCGGCCAAGCGCGGCGAGCAGATCGCCGCCCGGCTGCGCTGCGGGATGGTCGCGGTGAACGGGGTGATCAGCTTCGCGGCGGTGCCCGCGCTGCCGTTCGGCGGGGTGGGCGACTCGGGCTTCGGGCGCATCCACGGCGACGACGGGCTGCGCGAGTTTGCCCGCGCGCAGTCGGTCACCCGGCAGCGGTTCGCCCCGCCGATCGCGGTGACCACATTCAACCGGGGTGCCCGGGCGATGGACCGAATGTTGGCGCTGGTTCGCGCAAGGTACGGGCGCTAACTATACTTACCGCCGAGTAACCCGATCCCGAGGTGCAAGTACCGAGGAGGTAGCGGCGTGGCGCGTGAGTTCGAGGTCGTCGGAGTGGTCGGCCTGGGCACCATGGGTGCCGGCATTGCCGAGGTGTTCGCGCGCAACGGCCTGCGGGTGGTGGGCGTGGAGCTGGACGACGCCGCGATCGCCCGCGCGCGGACCCACCTGGAGCATTCCACCGCCCGGGCCACCGAGCGGGGCAAGCTCACCGAGCAGGACGCCGGCGCGCTGCTCGAGCGCATCTCGATGACCACCGACCTGAACGACCTCTCCGAGGTGGACCTGGTCATCGAGGCGGTGCCGGAGCGCCTGGACCTCAAGGCGGAGATCTTCGCCGCCGTTGACAAGATCGTCCGGCCGGACGTGGTGCTGGCCTCGAACACCTCCTCGCTGTCGCTCACCGAGCTGTCGGTGCGCACCGGCCGCCCGGCCCGGGTGGTCGGCATGCACTTCTTCAACCCGGCGCCGGTGCAGCAGCTGGTCGAGCTGGTGCGCACCGTGGTCACCGAGCAGGACGTGGTGGACGACATGGTCGCGTTCGCCGGGCGGATCGGGAAGGTGCCGGTGGTGATCGGCGACCGGGCCGGGTTCATCGCCAACGCCCTGTTGTTCGGCTACCTGAACCACGCGGCGCGGATGTTCGAGGAACGCTACGCCAGCCGGGAGGATATCGACGCGGCCATGCGGTTCGGCTGCGGCTACCCGATGGGGCCGCTGGCGCTGCTCGACCTGATCGGGCTGGACACCGCGTACGAGATCTTGATGACGATGTACAACCAGTCCAAGAACCTCATGCACGCGCCCACCCCGGTGTTCAAGCAGATGATCACCGCCGGGCTGCTCGGCCGGAAGAGCGGGCGCGGCTTCTACAGCTACGACGGCCCGGACTCGCCCAAGGTCGTGGCCGACGCGCACTCCCCGGCCGATGGCGCGGCGGACGCGGTGTCCGGGCGCCCGGTGCAGCTGGTCGGCGTGGTCGGCACCGGCACCATGGCCACCGGCATCGTGGAGGTGCTGGCCAAGGCCGGCCTGGACGTGGTGGTGCGCGGCCGGTCCGAGGGCAAGATCGAGGCGGCGGTCGGCGCGGTGAAGCGCTCGCTGGACAAGGCGGTGGTGCGCGGCCGGCTGTCCGAGGAGGACCGGGAGGCGGCGATCGCCCGGATCCGGGCCACGGTCAACCTGGAGGACATGGCCGACTGTGACCTGGTCATCGAGGCGGTGGCCGAGGAGATCGACATCAAGCGCGCCGTGTTCGAGACGCTGGACGAGGTGTGCAAGCCGGGCGCGATCCTGGCCACCACCACGTCCTCCCTGCCGGTGATCGACTGCGCGGCGGCGACCGCGCGGGCCGGCGACGTGGTCGGCCTGCACTTCTTCAACCCCGCTCAGGTGATGAAGCTGGTCGAGGTGGTCAGTACCATCGCCACCGCGCCCGACGTGGTGGCCACCGCGCGCGAGCTGTGCACCCGGCTGCGCAAGCACGCGGTGTTCTGCGGCGACCGCGCCGGCTTCATCGTGAACGCGCTGCTGTTTCCGTACCTGAACGACGCGGTGAAGATGCTGGAGGCGCACTACGCCAGCGCCGACGACATCGACGCCGCCATGAAGACCGGTTGCGCGCTGCCGATGGGCCCCTTCGAGCTGCTCGACGTGGTCGGCCTGGACGTCTCCCTGGCCATCGAGCAGACCCTCTACCAGGAGTTCCGCATGGCCGGTTACGCCCCCGCGCCCTTGCTGGAGCACCTGGTCACCGCCGGCCGCCTGGGCCGGAAAACCGGGCAGGGGTTCCGCGACTACTCGGCTCGCTGAACGTCCCTCGGCCCGGCGGTTTCGTGCGGTGCCGGTTTAGGGATCGCTTGGACGGCCGCGGCTGGGCGGTCTTCCGTGGCTCGGGTGCGGCCCGGCGCGTTTGGGTAGTTCGTCAAGCGGGTGTGGCTGGCGTGGCCAGTGGGAGAGGTTTTCATGGTCAGCATGACACGGTGGTTGCTCCAGCCGCCGGGAAGCAACCACGATGTCATGTTGACCATGTAATCGGTGATCCTCAGGCAACCTGGGCTGGCCTGAGGCCTCACAACGACGCTGAGTGCCTGCTGATCATGAAAGCCCACAGGCGGCACCCGAGCCACGGAAGACCGCCCAGCCGCGGCCGTCCAAAGCCATCCCTAGAACCGGCACCGCGCCGACCGGCAGCCGAGAACGGCCGCTCAACCGGTGGACCGCCGGCCGGGTGACGGCCGGCGGTCCCGATCAGCGTGCGGGCGTGGGTGAGGGGCGCTTGTCCCGGACGGCCCTCGGCTCCGAGCTGGGGCGGGGAATGGGCCGGGGGATGGACGGCGTGTCCGCCTCGTCCTGCTCGGGCTCGGCCGAGCCGTCCGAAGTGACCTTCTCCGACCGATCGGCCTTGTCCAGTGCGGGCAGCGTCTGGTCCAGCAGGCCGCGCACCTCGCTGAGCTGGGCGGTGAGCCGGTCGCGCACCGACTCCAGCTGGGCGACCCGGCCTTCGGCGGCCTCCAGCATGGCCTTCGAGCTGCGCTCGGCCTCGGAGGTGAGCTGGTCGGCCTTGGCCCTGGCCTCGCTGGTCATCCGCTCCGCGTTGGTGCGCGCCTCGGTGGTGACGTGCTCGGCGAGGGCATTGGCCTCGCTGGTCGTCCGCTTGGCGTTGGCGTTGGTCTCGGTGGTCAGCCGCTCCGCCGCCGTGCGGGCCTCGGTGGTCACCCGCTCGGCGCTGGCCTGCGCCTCGGTGGTCATCCGGTCCGCGTTGGCCCGGGCCTCCTCGACCATCTTCTTGGCGTTCTCCCGGGCCTCGGTGCGCACCCGGTTCACCTCGGCCTGGGCCTCCGTGCGGGACCGTTCGATGGCGGACACGGCCTCGGTGCGCCGGGTCGTCATCGCGATCTCGAAGTCCTCCTCCACCTGGGCGCGCTTGCTGGCGCTCTGCTCGTCCAGCCGGCGCCGCTCCTGCTCGGTGTCCCGGCGCAGCCGCTCGACCTCGGCGGTGGAGGTGTTGCGCAGCCGGTCGGCCTCCTCGGCCGCCTCGGTGGTCACCCGCTTGGCCTCGGCGGCGGCCTCGGTGGTCACCCGCTTCGCCTCGTCCCGCGCCTCGGTGAGCACCCGCTCCCGCTCGGCCTTCAGGCGCTCGCGGTCCTGCTCCAACTGCTTGCGCCCCGCTTCCAGGCGCTTGGGCAGGTCGCCGGCCTCGGCGTGGGCGCGGGCCACGATGTCGGCGGACTCGGTCTCGGACTGCTTGCGCCGCTCCTCGACCTCCTCCTGGGCCAGCCGGAGCATGGTCTGCACCCGCTCGCTCATGCCCTCCACGCTGTCCGGCGCGGTGGACATCCGGCGCAGCTGCACCTTTAACCGGTCCGTCTCCGCCCAGGCCACATTCACCTGTCGGGTGAGTTGGCCGTTCTGCTCCACCGCCGCGTCGCGGTCGGCGGTCAACATGCGCAGGTGGGCGAAGAGATCCCGGAGGTAATCATCGACCTGTTGAGGGTCGTAGCCCCGACGCTTGGTCGGGAAAGCCGATCCGGGCCCCTCGGGCAGATGATCAGTGCCAGCTGACATGGCGCCTACCGTACTAGCCCTGCGTCACACCGTCGTGGCCGGGATAATCACCCACCTGGATGGCTTTACGGCGCGTCGTCGACTACACGCCGCGAAATCTGTTGATCTCGCTCAGGTGGCGCTCACGAAGCTCGGTGTTGCGCACGCCCAGCCCCTCCTCCGGGGACAGGCAGAGCACGCCGACCTTGCCCTGGTGGGTGTTCTGGTGGACGTCGTACGCGGCCTGCCCGGTCTCCGCCAGCGGGTACACCCGCGACAGCGTCGGGTGGATCTGGCCCTTGGCGATCAGCCGGTTGGCCTCCCAGGCCTCGCGGTAGTTGGCGAAGTGCGAGCCGACGATCCGCTTCAGGTTCATCCAGAGGTAGCGGTTGTCGTACACGTGCTCGTAGCCGCTGGTGGAGGCGCAGGTGACGATCGTGCCACCCTTGCGCGCCACGTAGATGCTGGCGCCGAAGGTCTCGCGGCCCGGGTGCTCGAACACGATGTCCGGGTCGTCACCACCGGTCAGCTCGCGGATTCGGGCGCCGAAGCGCTTCCACTCCTTGGGGTCCTGGTTGTGCTCGTCCTTCCAGAACTTGTAGCCCTCGGCGGCCCGGTCGATCACCAGCTCCGCGCCCATCTTGCGGCAGATCTCCGCCTTCTCCGGGGACGAGACCACGCACACCGGGGTGGCGCCGCCGTTCAGCGCGAACTGGGTGGCGTACGAGCCGAGGCCGCCGGAGGCGCCCCAGACCAGCACCGTGTCGCCCTGCTTCATGTCGGCCCCGTTGCGGGAGACCAGCTGGCGGTAGGCGGTGGAGTTGACCAGCCCGGGGCTGGCCGCCTCCTCCCAGGAGAGGTGCTTCGGCTTGGGCATCAGCTGGTTGGCCTTGACCAGGCCCAGCTCGGCCAGGCCGCCGAAGTTGGTCTCGAAGCCCCAGATCCGCTGCTCGGGGTCCATCATCGTGTCGCCGTGCCCGTCCGGGCTCTCCAGCTCGACGGAAAGGCAGTGCGCGACGACCTCGTCGCCCGGCTTCCACGCGTGCACGCCGGGGCCGGTGCGCACCACGACGCCGGCCAGGTCGGAGCCGACCACGTGGTAGGGCAGGTCGTGCCGCTTGGCCAGCTCGGACAGCCGCCCGTAGCGCTTCAGGAAGCCGAAGGTGGACATCGGCTCGAAGATCGAAGTCCACACGGTGTTGTAGTTGATCGCGCTGGCCATGACCGCGACCAAAGCCTCACCGGGGCCGAGCTCCGGGGTGGCCACCTCGTCCAGGTGCAGGCTCTTGCGCGGATCCTTCTCCCGGCTGGGCATCCCGGCGAACATGTCCACCTCGTCCGCCCGGACGGTGATGCCTCGGTAGTGGTCGGGAACTGGCAGCCCGGCGATCGCGTCGAGCTGGTCAGCAAGGATTGCGTCGCGGAACTCCTGCACGCCGTGCCTCCCGGTCGGTCGCGGCGGCCATCAACCCAGCCGCCCTGCTTGGGATATCAAACGCTACCGGCGGGTAGTGAGTTACGACAGGGCCGTGTGAGCTATGTCGCCCTTCAGTGGTGCTCGGTCAGTGGTGCTCGGCCGAAGGCTGCACCAGCTCGACCAGCACCCCGCCCGCGTCCTTCGGGTGCACGAAGTTCACCCGGGAGTTGGCGGTGCCCCGCTTCGGCGCCTCGTAGAGCAGCCGGATTCCCTTCTCCCGCAGCCGCGCACTGGTCGCCTCGATGTCCGCCACCCGGTACGCCATCTGCTGCATGCCGGGGCCGTTGCGGCCGATGAACTTGGCGATCGTGGAGTTCTCGTCCAGTGGCGCGAGCAACTGCACGGCCGGGCCGCCGGCGTCCCCGGGGGCGCTGAGCATGGCCTCGCGGACGCCCTGTTCCTCGTTCACCTCGACGTGCGTGGCGACCAGTCCGAACGCGTCCGCGTACCACTGGATGGCGGCGTCCAGGTCCGGTACGGCGATGCCGACGTGGTCGATGGTGGTGACTGCCCCGTGCAAGGTGTCCATTTGGGAAACCTAACTGACCCTGGTCGAGTGTGCTCGCGTTCACCCAGGCATGTGACGGTCGGCCCGGGTATCGTCTGGGAAACCAATCGCCCTGAACGTCGCCGTAGTCGTTGGAGGCCCTCGTGTCCCAGTCCGTGATCGTCGCCGGTGCCCGCACCCCGATGGGCCGGATGCTCGGCTCGCTCAAGGACTTCTCCGGCGCCCAACTCGGCGGCGTGGCGATCAAGGCGGCGCTGGAGCGCGCCGGCATCACCGGCGACCAGGTGCAGTACGTGATCATGGGTCAGGTGCTCACCGCCGGGGCCGGCCAGATCCCCGCCCGGCAGGCCGCGGTGGCCGGCGGCATCCCGATGGACGTGCCGTCGCTGACCATCAACAAGGTCTGCCTGTCCGGCATCGACGCGATCGCGCTGGCCGACCAGCTGATCCGGGCCGGCGAGTTCGACATCGTGGTGGCCGGTGGCCAGGAGTCCATGACCCAGGCGCCGCACCTGCTGGCCAAGTCCCGCGAGGGCTACAAGTTCGGCGAGGTCACCGCGCTGGACCACATGGCGCACGACGGGCTGTTCTGCGCGTTCGACCAGTGCGCGATGGGCGCCTCCACGGAGAAGTTCAACTCCCGCTACGAGCTGAGCCGGGCCGACCAGGACGAGTTCGCCGCCCGCTCCCACCAGCTGGCCGCCAAGGCCGCCGCCGGCGGGATCTTCGCCGAGGAGATCGCGCCGGTCAGCGTGCCGCAGCGCAAGGGCGACCCGAAGATCGTGGACACCGACGAGGGCGTGCGCGGGGACACCACGGCCGACAGCCTGGCCAGGCTGCGCCCGGCGTTCTCCGCCGACGGCACCATCACCGCCGGCTCGGCTTCGCAGATCTCCGACGGAGCGGCCGCCGTCGTGGTGATGAGCAAGGCTAAAGCCGAGGAGCTGGGCCTGGCCTGGCTGGCCGAGATCGGCGCGCACGGCGTGGTGGCCGGCCCGGACGCCAGCCTGCACGAGCAGCCGGCCAACGCCATCGTGGCCGCCTGCGCCAAGGAGGGCGTCGCGCCGGCCGACCTGGACCTGATCGAGATCAACGAGGCGTTCGCCGCCGTCGGCCTGGTCTCCACCCGCAAGCTGGGCGTGGACGCCGACAAGGTGAACGTGAACGGCGGCGCGATCGCGCTGGGCCACCCGATCGGCATGTCCGGCGCACGGATCGCCCTGCACCTGGCGCTGGAGCTGCGCCGCCGGGGCGGTGGCGTCGGCGCGGCCGCGCTGTGCGGCGGTGGTGGCCAGGGCGACGCGCTGGTGCTCCGGGTCCCGGCTCAGAACTGAGACATGGCTCGTCAGCTGGCCGTAGCCGACCTGGTCGCCCGGGCGCGGGAAGGTGATCCGCGCTCGGTGGCCCGGCTCATCTCCATGGTCGAGGACGACAGTCCCCGGCTGCGCGAGGTGGCCGCCGCGCTCGCCCCGTTCACCGGCCGGGCCCAGGTGGTCGGGCTGACCGGATCGCCGGGGGTCGGCAAGTCCACCAGTACGTCCGCGCTGGTCGGCGCGCTGCGGGCGCGCGGCAGCCGGGTGGGGGTGCTGGCCGTCGACCCGTCCTCACCGTTCTCCGGCGGCGCGCTGCTCGGCGACCGGGTGCGCATGCAGGAGCACGCGGTGGACGGCGGCGTGTTCATCCGGTCCATGGCCACCCGGGGGCACCTCGGCGGCCTGGCCGGCGCCACGCCGCAGGCGCTGCGCGTGCTGGACGCGGCCGGCTGCGACATCGTGCTGGTGGAGACGGTCGGGGTGGGCCAGTCGGAGATCGAGGTGGTCTCCATGGCCGACACCACCGTGGTACTGCTTGCGCCGGGCATGGGCGACGGCATCCAGGCGGCCAAGGCCGGCATCCTGGAGATCGCGGACGTGTTCGTGGTGAACAAGGCCGACCGGGACGGCGCCGACCAGACCGTGCGGGATTTGCGCTACATGCTGTCGCTGGGCCCGCGCCGGGAGCGCGACGACTCGGTCTGGAAGCCCCCGATCGTGAAGACGATCGCGGCGAAGGGCCAGGGCATCTCCGACGTGCTGGACGAGCTGGACCGGCACCGCGAGTGGATGGACCGCACCGGCGAGCGGGACCGCAGGCGTCAGGCCCGCGCCGAGACGGAGATCGAGGCGATCGCGCTGGCCCAGCTGCGCGCCCGGATCGGCGACATCCGTGGCGGAGGCACCCTGCCGGAACTGGCCAAGAAGGTGGTCGCCGGGGAGCTGGACCCCTACGGGGCGGCCGACGACCTGGTCGAGTCACTCGCGTCGGGTTGAGTTCGGTGCCGGTTCAAGGAGCGGCTTGGACGGCCCCGGTTGGGTGGTCTGCCGCGGCTTGGGTGCCGGCAGGCAATCCGTGATCATCAGGACATGGTGGTCGTTTGGGGGGTCCCCAGGCGACCATGGTGTCCTGATGACCATGAAATCGGTGATCATCAGGACACCCCGCGCGGCACCAAGGGGGTGATCGCGGTTTCAGGCGGTCAAGCAACAATATGCGCCTCGAACCGAACGCCAGCGCCCGCGCCGCGGCAGACCAACCCACCGGCGGCCGTCCAAGCCGGTCTTTGAACCGCCACTCACCCGGTCAGGCGAAGTCGCCGGCGGCGCGGCGGACCCGTTCCAGCAGGTCGGTGAGCTGGTCGGCCTGCCGCGCGGTGAGGCCGACCAGGCCGAACTCGATCTCGGTCACCGACTTGGTGGCGGCCTCGCGTCGCGCCTCGCCGTCCTCCGTCATCTCGACCAGGGTGGCCCGGCGGTCGCTCGGGTGGGGAATGCGCCGGACCAGGCCGTCGGCCTCCAGCCGGTCGACGATGTTGGTCACGCTGGTCGGGTGCAGCTGCAGCCGCTCGCCCATCACCCGCATCGGCAGGTTGCCCTGGCGGGCGAAGCTGAGCAGGATCAGCGCCTCGTAGCGGGCGAAGGTGAGGCCGTGCGGGCGCAGCGCGCCGTCCACGGCGGAGAGCAGGATCTGCTGCACCCGCATGATGCTGGTCGTCGCGGCCATCGCGCCGGAAGGCCCGATCCGCTTCTGCCACAGCGACGCGGCGCGCTCGATCGGGTCGAACGGGAGTGGGTCGCGCGGCATCATGGACTCCGACGCTATCAGCGTGCGTTGCGGGCAACATCGATTCTGTGGCGAACAGCGCCGCCGCGCGTCGTGCGGCACGCTGGGGGAATGCTCATTGCGTTCAGCGTGGCGCCGTCCGGCGGCGGATCAGACAGCGTTGGCGAGATCGTCGCGGAGGCGGTCCGGGTGGTCCGGGAGTCCGGGCTGCCGCACGAGACCACGTCCATGTTCACCACCATCGAGGCGGAGACCTGGGACGAGGGGATGGAAGTGGTGAAGCGGGCCGTCGCGGCGGTGCAGGCCCGCGCGCCGAGGGTCAGCCTGGTGCTCAAGGCGGACATCAGGCCTGGTCACACCGGTCAGCTCAGCGCAAAGGTGGAGCGGAT
Source organism: Actinospineispora eucalypti (assembly GCA_014208095.1). Lineage (GTDB taxonomy): Bacteria > Actinomycetota > Actinomycetes > Mycobacteriales > Pseudonocardiaceae > Pseudonocardia > Pseudonocardia eucalypti. The sequence continues at coordinate 1,269,581 of JACHMT010000001.1, forward strand.
CAACCAGGCGCTGGAGGGCTGAACACGGGTGAGCCGCCGGCCTCGATCGCGCTGGCCGGCGGCTCACCCGGGTAACCCGCTCAGATCTTGCCGGTGGCCCTCAGGAAGAAGAAGGTCGCGGCGGCCAGGGCGAGCACGGCCGCGCCCAGGCCGATCTTGGCGTTGTTGGCGGAGTCGGGGCGGCGGAGGCCGAGCACGGCCACCACGATCGCCACCGCACCGAGAACCCAGCCCAGCACCGGGACCAGGCCGGAACCGGCCAGGGCCACCAGGCCCAGCACCAGCGCCGCGATGCCGATCGGGCCGTTGGCCGGCTTGTCGGCGTTCTTGCGGGCGTCGGCCACCAGCTGCTCGGCGACCGGGTTGTCCGAGGTCATTCGAGTTCCTCTCCAGAAAATCATGTCACTGACGGTCAGGGAGCGGTCGACCATCGGCGTCCCCGAACCGATTTTCGACGGCCGTAGGGCGAAGTACACCCCAACCGTGACCAACGATGCCAGGTGGGCGTTGGTGCTCCGCCAGTCGCGTGATTCTTACGTGCGGTCAATTCTCAGATACTGCGGTGAGTGACCGGCCCCACCCTCTACTGAAAAAGCTAGGACGTCCGACTATTATCCTTCCTAGTAAGCTCGCTGTGCCATCAGTAACGAGGCCGGAGGTACCGCCGTGACCGACACCAGCCCCAAGGCCGGAGAACTGCGCTGGCGGGAGCGCTACGCGGAGGCCGAGCGCACCGGCAAGATCCGCGACGCCGACTTCACCACCCTGTCGGGGGTCGAGGTGGAGCCGGTCTACGGCCCGCGCGAGGGCGAGACGGTCCAGGACTTCGAGCGGATCGGCTGGCCGGGCGAGTTCCCGTTCACCCGGGGGTTGCACGCGTCCGGGTACCGGGGGCGGAACTGGACGGTGCGCCAGTTCGCCGGGTTCGGCAACGCCGAGCAGACCAACAAGCGGTTCCGGGACATCCTGGCCGGCGGGGGCGGCGGGCTGTCCGTGGCCTTCGACATGCCCACCCTGATGGGGCGCGACTCGGACGACCCGCGCAGCCTGGGCGAGGTCGGGCACTGCGGCGTGGCCATCGACTCGGCCGCCGACATGGACGTGCTGTTCCGGGACATCCCGCTGGAGCAGGTCACCACCTCGATGACCATCTCCGGGCCGGCGGTGCCGGTGTTCGTGATGTATCTGGTCGCCGCCGAGCGGCAGGGCGCCGACCTGTCCAAGCTGGACGGCACCCTGCAGACCGACATCTACAAGGAGTACATCGCGCAGAAGGAGTGGCTGTTCGAGCCCGAGCCGCACATCCGGCTGATCGGTGACCTGATGGAGTACTGCGTCCACCAGATCCCGCGCTACAAGCCGCTGTCGGTGTCCGGCTACCACATCCGGGAGGCCGGCACGACCGCCGCGCAGGAGCTGGCGTTCACCCTGGCCGACGGTTTCGGCTACGTGGAGCTGGGCCTCTCCCGGGGCCTGGACATCGAGAAGTTCGCGCCCGGCCTGAGCTTCTTCTTCGACGCGCACATCGACTTCTTCGAGGAGATCGCCAAGTTCCGCGCCGCCCGGCGCATCTGGGCGCGCTGGCTGCGGGACGTGTACGGGGCCAAGTCGGCCAAGGCGCAGCAGCTGCGCTTCCACACCCAGACCGCCGGGGTGTCGCTCACCGCGCAGCAGCCGGACAACAACGTGGTGCGCACCGCGATCGAGGCGCTGGCCGCGATCCTCGGCGGCACCCAGTCGCTGCACACCAACGCGCTGGACGAGGTGCTCGCGCTGCCCAGCGACCGGGCCGCCAAGATCGCGCTGCGCACCCAGCACGTGCTGGCCGAGGAGACCGGGGTGACCAACGTGGTCGACCCGCTGGGTGGCTCCTGGTACGTGGAGGCGCTCACCGACAAGATCGAGGCCGAGGCGGAGCACATCTTCGACCGGATCAAGGACATGGCCCGCCAGGCCGTGCCCTCGGGCAACCACCCGATCGGCGAGATGACCTCCGGCATCCTGCGCGGCATCGAGGACGGCTGGTTCACCGGGGAGAGCGCCGACTCGGCGTTCATCTACCAGCAGGCCCTGGAGAAGGGCGAGAAGAAGCAGGTCGGCGTCAACGTGCACACCTCGGACGACGACGAGGAGCTGGAGATCCTGCGCATCTCCCACCAGGTCGAGCTGGACCAGCGGGAGGCGCTGGGGCAGCGCAAGCGCGGGCGCGACGAGGCCGAGGTGCGGCGCCGGTTGTCCGAGATGGTCGCGGTGGCCCGGGGCAGCGGCAACCTGGTCGAGCCCATGTTGCACGCGGCCCGTGCGGAGGCCACGCTGGGGGAGATCTGCGGTGTGCTGAAGGAGGAGTGGGGGGAATACCGTGAGCCGGCCCGGTTCTGAGCAGCCTGTCCTGGAGCCGTCCGCTGTGTCACCGGCGGACGCCGAACTGGGCGCCCGCCCCGAGTCGCCGGCTTTCGCCGGCGGCGTAGCGCGGCGGATGTGGCAGGCGCTGGAGCCGTACCACGCGGTGACCTACTTCGTCCCCGAGTCCCGGCGGGCGACCGACCGGCTGGGGCTCAAGGGCGGCTGGATGAGCTACTTCGGGCTGCGCGCCGCGCCGCTCGGGGCGGCGCCGGCCGGGCTGGTCGGCGCGGTGTTCTACAACTTCCACCCGAACCGGGTCGGCCGGGCCATCCCGGCCGCCTGGCAGGCCGCGACCCCGTCCGCGCTGGTGGAGGCCCGCCGGCGGAGCGTGGACGAGGCGCTGCGCCGGGTGCTCGGCGACGCGGTGGGCTCGGCGGAGCTGGCCGAGGCGGCCGAGCTGGCGCGGCGGGCGGCGATGGCCGCCCCGCTGGACGGCCGGGTTCTGGCCGCGGCGAACGCGGCGCTGCCCTGGCCCTCGGAGCCACACCTGGTGCTCTGGCACGCGCAGACGCTGCTGCGCGAGTCGCGCGGCGACGCGCACGTCGCCGCGTTGGTGTGCGCCAGGCTGGACCCGTGCGAGGCGCTGGTGACGTTCGCCGCCGACGGCCGGGCGGTGGCCGACGAGCTGCGGGAGTTCCGGGGCTGGTCGGTCGAGGAGTGGGCGGACGCCCGCTCGCGTCTGGTCCGGCGCGGGCTGCTCGACCCGGCCGGCGCGCTGACGGCGGACGGTGCGGAGCTGCGCGCCTGGGTGGAGGAGCGCACCGACCTCGCCGCCGTCCCGTCCTGGGCGGAGCTCGGCCCGGAGTCCTGCGAGCGCCTGGTTTCGCTCACCCGGCCGCTGGTGTCCGCGATCATCGACGGCGGCGCGTTCATGTCGAACAACCCCATGGGACTCAAACCGCTGCCCTGACCGGCCGGTCATCTCGGGTGATCGCCTTGTCCAGCCTCGGCCGCGGCCCGTTGGCCGACCGATCGGGCAGGTCGGGGCGCGGTCGCCGGTCATGGCGCCCGCGTGGCGGTATCGAGCGGGTGATCGTCGTTTGTGGTGGTTGAGCGTCGAAAATCGACGCTGGAGCGCCACTGGTGGCGATCATGCTCGCGGAACCTGGTGGGACTGTCCTGGATACGGTGATCACCGGAGTGGCCGTAGAGCTCCGCGCGGCCGCGTGGCGATGGCGGCCGCGCGAGGCCGCTGCCGTGCACAATGGCGGTGCGACGCGGACGGGGGGCACATGACAGAGCCGGGGCGACAGGAAGACAGGTGGGCGGACCCCACGGCGCCGGGCGATACCGCCGACGCCTCGGCCGCCTCCGAACCGGCGCCGGCCCGGGACGGGGAATCCCCGGCGGCCGGCGCCGACGCGGCAGAGCAGAAGCGACCGGACACCGGCCCGGACGAGACCCCCGCAACGTCGGGCGAGTCACCGGCCGCGTCGGGCGAGTCACCGGCCGCGCCGGGCGATGAAGGCTCGGCGCGTACTCCGCGCGGGCTCGGTGACCCGCCCCGGGGTGTGAGCCTGACCGAGTCCGAAAGCTCCGCCGAACCGTCGTCGGGTGATGCGGATGCGGCGCCGCCGGGCGCGCCGGGCCAGGCCGGTGCTCCGGGGGCGTCGGCGCTGGGCGCATCCGGTCCGGATCGGTCCGGCGCTCCCGGGAATGCCTCAGGGCCGTTCGGCCCGCCGGGGGTTCCGGGACAGTACGGCCCGCCGGCGTCCGGCCAGTTCGGGTCGTCGGGCGGGCCCGGACATCCCGGCCCGCCGGGACCGTTCGGTCCATCTGGGGAGCGCGGGCCGGGTGCGGCGGGCCAGTTCGGTTCGCCCGGGCAGTTCGGGCAGGAAGCGCCGGGCCAGTTCGGGCCGCCCGGGCAGTTCGGGCAGGGCTCGCCGGGGCAGTTCGGGCCGCCCGGAGAGTACGGGCAGGGTGCGGGGCAGTTCGGCCAGCCGGGGGAGTGGGGCCAGGGTGCGCCGGGGCAGTCCGGTCCGCCGGGTGGCGCCGGGCAGTCCGGTCCGCCGGGTGCGCCAGGGCAGTTCGGGCCGCCGGGGATTCCGCCCGCCGGGTTCGGCCCGCCGGGTGCGTCGGGCGAGCCGGGCCAGTTCGGCCCGCCGGGTGCGCCGGGCCAGTTTGGCCCGCCGGGGACGGGAGGGCGGGGCACGCCGGGGTACGCCGACCTGCCCGCGTATCCGGGCTACCCGCCGGGACCGGGCTATCCGCCGGCCGAACCGCCGACCAACGGCATGGCGGTGGCGTCCCTGGTACTCGGCATTGCGGCGTTCCCGCTGGTGCTGATGGGGATCCCGTGGTTGGCCAGCATCCTCGCGCTGGTGTTCGGCTACGTCGCCAAGAGCCAGATCCGCGCTCGCGGCGAGGGCGGTGCTGGCTACGCCACGGCCGGGATCGTGCTCGGCTGGATCGGAATCGCGCTGTTCCTGCTCGCCATCATCGGCCTCGCGGCCGTATTCGGCTTCGCCATGCTGCAAAGCTAGCGCCGTAGGCGCTGGCCCGAGCGCGCGCCCGGTTAGGCGCGTGCGGGATATCTGGGGCGCCCGGACCCGCTGGGTCACCCGGCGGATTCGAAACGCCTCGCGCGGCGTGCCAGGATGGTGACGTGTCTCGACCTGATCCACGACAGAGGGCGGCCCTGAGCTCCGCGATGGCCGGCGCGGTTGATCTTTCCGCGCTGCGGGCGCGCGCCGAGGCGTCGCGCACCGACGGCCGGCAGAACGGCCCGGCGGGCGGCGCGGCCGCCCCGGCCGGCGGCCCCGACTCCAGCGCCGGCGCCTGGGTCGTCGACGTGACCGAGCAGACCTTCCAGGCCGAGGTGCTGGAGCGGTCGCTGCAGGTGCCGGTGGTGGTGGACCTGTGGGCCGACTGGTGCCAGCCCTGCAAGCAGCTCTCGCCGGTGCTCGAGCGCCTGGCCGAGGAGGGCCGGGGCACCTGGATCCTGGCCAAGATCGATATTGACGCCAACCCGAGGATCGCCCAGGCGTTCGGCGTGCAGTCCATCCCGATGGTGATCGCGATCGCCGGCGGTCAGCCGGTGCAGGCGTTCAACAGCGCGCTGCCCGAGCCGCAGGTTCGTGAGTGGCTCAAGGCGATCATCGATCAGCTGCGCGACCGGATGCCCGGCATCGCCGAGGCCGAGGCGGCGGCCGGTGGGGTCGAGGAACCACCGGAGGACCCCCGGTTCATCGAGGCCGAGGACGCCCTGGAGCGGGGCGACTACGGCCAGGCGGAGGCGGCCTACCAGCGCATTCTGGACGCTGAGCCGGCCAACGAGCAGGCCAAGGCGGCGCTTTCCCAGGTGCGGTTCCTGGCCCGGGCGGAGCAGGCGGACCCCGGTGCGGTCGTCCGGGCGGACGCCAATCCCGACGACCTGGACGCGCAGCTGGCCGCCGCCGACGCGGAGTTGGCCGCCGACCGGGTGCAGGAGGCGTTCAACCGGCTGGTCGGGGCGGTGAGCCGGGCCGACGGCGAGGATCGGGACCGGGTGCGAGAGCACCTGATCGGCCTGTTCGAGTTGTTCCCGGCGGATGACACCAGGGTGATGGCCGCCCGCCGGGCGCTGGCCCGCGCGCTGTTCTGAGCCGCGACATGACGCGGTGAAACCCGCGATATGACGCGGTGAAACCCGCGATATGGCATGGGGGAACCCGCGATATGGGGTGGCGGGACCAGCGATATGGGGGGTTAGATGCCGCATTTGGCGGCGCCGCCTAGGGTGCCTTCGCGGAAGGCGCCTACGCGTTGGAAGCCTTGGTCGGCTGGGGGCGTGCCGGTGGCGTCGCGGGCGGCGTAGTCCTGGTTCAGGAGTTCGTCGACCGCTTCGTCGACGTCGCCGGGGGAGAGGCCGAAGCCGGAGGTGTTGCGGTCCAGCAGGGAGCGGGTGTAGGCGCCGGCCAGGCAGACGGCGGCCCGGCCGGCGTCCGGGCCGCGCACCGGCTTGCCGAGGGCGGCCAGTGCGGCCAGCGCGTACCGGCTGGCCACCAGGGTGCCGGTGGCGTAGTCGCCCCGGCTGTGCACCGAGCCCAGGGTCGCCGGTGAGGCGCTGAGCGTGCCGGAGTCCGGGCAGAACCGAACCGGACCCTGCCGGGCGGCGGACGAGCTCGAACACCCGGAGTCCGGCCGCAACGGCGGGGCCGCCCAGCGCCGGCCCCGCGAGCTGACCAGCGCGGTGAACCAGGCCTGGGTGTCCGGCACCATGCTGGCCAGCAGCTCGTCCAGCGGCAGGTTCCCGGACTGCAGCAGCTCCTGCACCGTGGTGAAGCCGCGCTGCGTGAAGAGCTGGTTCTGCGCGGTCATCGCGGCACACCGGGACGCGCCGTTCTGGTAGCCGTCCAGGAACGCCGAGGCGCGGTCAAAGGCGTCGCCGTGCGCGTTCGGACCCAGCTCGAAACCGACCGGGTCGCGGAAGGAGAGCAGTGCCGAGAGCGCCCGGTCCAGGTCCTTCTCCTCGATCCGCACGTGCGCCAGCTCGCCGTTCACCGAGGCGCGGACCACCACGCCGGCGAAACAGTCGGCCATCGCCTCCAGCAGGATCGGTGGGTAGCGGGAGCGCTCGCGGATCTGGGTGCCCACGTCGATGCCGATCCGTTCCTGCACCGCGTGCCCGACCTCGTGGGCCAGCGCGAGCAGCACCCCGCCGTTGCCGTACTTGGCCCGCAGCTCGGGCACCAGGCCCAGCCGGTCCCAGATGATCACGTCCATCGCCGGGCAGTAGAGGGCCTGCTTGTTCATGTCGATCGGCCGCCTGGTGCACTCCGGCGGCAGGTTGGGCTTCGCCGGGTCGACCGCGTGGAAGGCGTGCAGCGGGATCCATCTGCGGCCGAACTCCGGCGGGAACCGGAGGTGCCAGTAGGCCTCCACGTCGTGCACCACGTCGGCGGCCAGCCGGTCGGACGGCGTTCCCGTGCCACCCCTGATCGGGGTAACCGGCGGGGGTGAGGTGTCGGGTTGGGTCAGTTCGGTGATGTCCGGCCCGCCATCGGACGACCCGCCGCTCAGAAAGCTACAACCGGTGAGCGAAACGGCGACGAGTGTCATCGCCGCGACGGCCAGTGCGGTCACCGTCGCGCGACGACGATCACCGAGGGTCGCGCCCACGATCGATATTCTGCTTGACATGCCGGTCGCCGCCACTCGGCGGGCCACGCGGTTGGTTACCGTCTCCGGGTGACCCCGCTCCGCCGCCTGCCCGACGTGCTCGGGGTGGCGCTCGCCGGCGTCGCGGTGCTCCTGGCGGGCTGGCTGTTCGTGCGGTTCGGCAGCGGCAACCTGGTACGGATGGCCACCCCGGACATGCACTGGCACGTGGACTTCGACACCTTCTGGCGGTCCGCCGTCGCGCTGCGCGAGGGCACCGACCTGTACGACACCGGCGCCCGGCTGCCCAACCTGAACCCGCCGCTGCTGTCCGTGCTGTTCACCCCGCTGGCCTCGGTCGACGTGTTGTCCGCCTACCGGGCGATGGTGCTGCTGACGCTGGCGCTGGTGGTGGGCAGCGTGGTCGCGGTGGCCGAGGAGGTCGGCGCCCGCGCCGGGGTGGCGATGCTCGCCGTGGCCGCGCTGCTGGTGTCCGCGCCGCTGCACGGCACGCTGGCCCTCGGCCAGATCTACGGGCTGCTCACCGCGCTGCTCACCGCCGCGTGGCTGGCCGAGCGGCGGGGCCGGCACGGTTGGTCGGGGGTGGCGCTGGGCCTGTTGGTGGCGATCAAGCCCTCGCTGCTGCCGTTGCTGGCGTGGCCGCTGCTGCGCCGGCGCTGGGAGGCCCTGGGTGCCTCGCTGGCGGCCGGCGCGGCGGCCACGCTGGCCGGCCTGGTGGCGGGCGGCTGGACGGCCACCTGGGAGTGGTTGCGCCTGCTCGCGGCCAAGGGCGCGGACCCGTTCCTGGACAACGACTCGCTGGCCGGGTTGGCCGTCCGGTTCGGCTGGCCGGCCTGGCCGGGGTACCTGGTGGCGAGCGGGCTGCTGGCGGTCACCCTGGTCCGGGTGCGCCGGCGGCCGGAGTACGCCCTGTGGGCGGTCACCGCCGCCTCGCTGCTGCTGGCCCCGATCGCGTGGAACAACTACCTGGTGCTGCTGGCGCCGTCGGTGCCGTTGTTGCTGGTACACGGCCGCTGGTCGGCGGCGCTGCCGGTGCAGGCGCTGCCCATGATCGGGATCGAGTGGTCGAGCCTGCTCGACGGCGGGGACTCGGTGCCGAACCGGCTGGGCATGTCGCTGTACTGCGGCATGCTGCTGGTCTACTGGACGGTGCTGGCGAACGGCCGGGCCGGGGCGGCTGAGCTGGGCGCCGCCGCGCCGGATACCGTCGAGGGGTGTCCCAGCCCGTCTCCCGACCGCTCGCCACAGCCGGTGCCGTCGCGCTGACCGCGCTGTTCCTCGGCGTGACCGCGTGGCTGTTCGTGCTCTACCCGGGAGTGCTGGTCGGCGGGGTGGCCAACCCCGATCCCAAGGGACACGTCGACTTCGAGACGTTCTGGCGCTCCACCGTGGCGCTGCTGCACGGTGCCGACACGTACCACACCGGTTCGGTGCTGCCCAACCTGAACCCGCCGTTCCTCACCCTGCTGCTCGCCCCGTTCGGGCTGGTCCCGGCGCTGCCCAGCTATTGGGCGTTCTCCGCGCTGACCGTGCTGCTGGTGACCGTCTCGGTGCTCCTGGTCGCCCGCGAGCTGCGGCTGGGTCCGGCGGCGGCCGCGTTCGGCGTGCTCACCCTGTGGGCCAGCTCGCCGCTGCACGGCACGCTGCTGCTGGGCCAGATCTACGGGCTCCTGCTGGCCGGCCTGACCGCCGCCTGGCTGGCCGGCCGCCGGGGCCGGCCGCTGCTTTCGGCGGTCCTGCTCGGCATCGTGGTGGCGATCAAGCCGTCGCTGGCGCCGCTGGTGCTGATCCCCCTGGTGACCAGGAACTGGCGCGCCCTGTGGTCCGGCATCGGCGCGGCCGGCGGCGCCAGCATCCTGGGCGTGCTGGTCGCCGGCCCGTCCAGCGCGCTGACCTGGTTGCGCCTGGCCACCGGCACCCCGGCCCCCGAGTTCGACGCCAACGCGTCCCTCCCCGGCCTCCTGGCCCGCCTCCACGCCCCCGGTTTCCTGGGCTGGGTCGCGACGGTGGTAATCGTGGCCGCCACGTTGTGGCTGGCCGGCCGGCCCGCGAGTCGGCGGTTTCGTCAGCGCGAGTCGGTGCTTTCGGCACACCGGGTCGGCGGTTTCGGCACCCCCGACCGGCGGACGCCGGGCGAGGTCACCGGCGCCGACGCGGTGATCTTCGCGGTGGCGGCCGGCTGCCTGCTGGCCGCGCCGATCGCCTGGCTGAACTACGTGATCATGCTCTGGCCGGGCGCACTGATCCTGCTGCGTGCCGGTCGCTGGCGGACGGCGGTGCCGCTGCTGGTGGTCCAGGTGATCCCGGTGGCCTGGGGGAACCTCTGGCAGGCCGCGCCGCACACCCCGGAGGCGGTGGCCGGCCGCTCGCTGTACTGCCTCGTCCTGACCGCGTTCTGGGCCGCGCTACTGGCCTTCTGCCTCACCGACCGGGCGCCCGAGCCGAGCCGCGACGCCCGGCGGGAGGCCTACGCCGGCGTGTGAGCCGCCGCGGCGGTCGGTTCACGGCGTGCCGGCCGCGTCGACCAGCCGCCGGACCGCCGCCAGATCACCGGTGACGGTGAGCGCGCCGCTGTCCAGGGCGGAGGCCAGCGAGCGCTCGTGGGTCAGCACCGCCCCGAGGGTCCGGTGGTCGGTGTCCAGCACGGCGTCCGGGTCGGTGGGGTGCTCGCCCCGCCGCACCTCGGTCAGCTCGCCGCCCACCACCCGGACGTGGTAGACGTCGTGCTCCAGCCGGATCCGGTAGGTGGCCGACCACGCGAGGCCGGACCCCGCCCGGAAGTACGCGCGCAGCCCGAGCAGCACGGTGTCCGCGCCGACATCGCCCCGGCGCGGTACCACCGGCGAGCGCATCCCCCAGGTCCGCAACGCGGCGAACACCGGCTCCAGCTCGGCGCCCCACTCGGTCAGCTCGTACACCTTCGAGGCCGAGGGCGGCGGCAGCGTCCGCCGGCGCAGCACACCCACGCGCACCAGCTCGCGCAGCCGCTGCGCCAGAACGCTGGGGCCGATGCCGGGCAGCGCGGCCTGCAGGTCGACGTAGCGCCGGGGACCCAGGCGCAGTTCCCGCACCACCAGCAACGCCCACCGCTCGCCGATCATGTCCAGCGAGTGCGCGATCGGGCAGGCCTGCCCATACGTCCGCATCCCGGTCTCCACTTTGAAAATAGTAGTGCAAACTATGGCTTCGAGAGTATGGTTCGGCGAAACACCACCCGGAGGTTCGTGATGACCGAGCACGTGCAGCCCGCCGACGAGCGGATCGTCCCGGTGAACGGGATCGAACTGTGCGCACAGGCCTTCGGCACCCCGGGCGGCCCGGCGATCCTGCTCATCGGCGGGGCGGAGGCGTCCATGGACTGGTGGGAGGACGAGTTCTGCGGCCGGCTCGCGTCGGCCGGACGCCACGTCCTGCGCTACGACAGCCGCGACACCGGCCGGTCGACCACGTTCCCGGTCGGCGAGCCCCCGTACACCGGGGAGGATCAGCTGGCCGACGCGCTCGGGCTGCTCGACGCCTTCGGGCTGGGCGCCGCGCACGTCGTCGGCATGTCCGGCGGCGGCATGCTCGCCCAGACCCTCGCGGTGCTGCACCCGGACCGGGTCGCCACTCTGACCCTGATCTCCACCTCCCCCGGTGGTTCCGACCTACCCCCGATGAGCCCCGCGCTGGCCGAGCGGTTCCAGGAACCCGCTCCCGGCCCGGACTGGACCGATCGCGAATCGGTGATCGCCTACTTCATCGAGGGTGAACGCGGCTTCGCCGGCACCCTCCCGGTGGACGAGTCGCGCATCCGCCTCATCGCCGGCCGCGCCTTCGACCGCTCCCCGGATCCGGCCGCCGCGACCAACCACTGGATGGTCGGCGGTGCCGAGCCGGTCCGGCCCCGCCTGGGCGAGATCGCCGCGCCCACGCTGGTCATGCACGGCACCGCCGACCCGCTGTTCCCCTACGGCCACGCCGAGGCGCTGGCCCGCGAGATCCCGGACGCCAAGCTGGTTCCGCTGCCCGGCGTCGGCCACCAGATGCCCCCGCCCGAGGTCTGGGACACCGTCATCCCCGCGATCACCGACCACACCGCGCGGGACTGATCAGCTATCGGGGTCGCGCTCGCCGAGCAGCCAGAGCACCCCGGCGGGCGGCACCCGCAGCACCGCCGAGGCCGGCCGGCCGTGCCATTCGGTGGCCTCGGCAACCACTGAGCCGAGGTTGCCCACCCCGGAGCCGCCGTAGTTCTCCGCGTCGGTGTTCACCAGCTCGCGCCACCGGCCGGCGAACGGCAGGCCCACCCGGTAGTTCTCGTGCGGGTGGCCGGCGAAGTTGGCCACGCAGGCCAGCACCGAGCCGTCGCCGCCGGTGCGCAGGAAGGAGAACACGTTCCCGGCGGCGTCGTTGGCGTCGATCCAGGAGAACCCCTCCGGCGAGCTGTCCAGGCTGTACAGCGCGGGCTGCGCGCGGTAGTGCCGGTTCAGGTCGCCGACCAGGCGCTGGATGCCGGCGTGCAGCGGGTGGTCGGTGTGGCCCCAGTCCAGCGAGCGGGACTCCGACCACTCCCGGCGCTGGCCCAGCTCACCGCCCATGAACAGCAGCTGCTTGCCCGGGTGCGCCCACATGTAGCCGAGCAGCGCGCGCAGGTTGGCCGCCTTGTTCCACTCGTCGCCGGGCATCCGCTCCCACAGCGAGCCCTTGCCGTGCACCACCTCGTCGTGGGAGAGCGGGAGCACGAAGTTCTCCGTGTAGGCGTACACCATGGAGAACGTCATCTCGTTGTGGTGGTAGCCGCGGTAGACCGGGTCCTTGCCGACGTAGTGCAGGGTGTCGTGCATCCAGCCCATGTTCCACTTGAAGCCGAAGCCGAGGCCGCCGAGATGGGTCGGCCGGGTCACCCCCGGCCAGGAGGTGGACTCCTCGGCGATGGTGACCACGCCGGGGTGCGCCTTGTACACGGTGGCGTTCATCTCCTGCAGGAACGACACCGCCTCCAGGTTCTCCCGGCCGCCGTGGACGTTCGGCTCCCACTGGCCGTCCTCGCGGGAGTAGTCCAGGTAGAGCATCGACGCCACCGCGTCCACCCGCAGGCCGTCGACGTGGAACTCCTCCAGCCAGTACAGGGCGTTGGCGACCAGGAAGTTGCGCACCTCCTTGCGGCCGAAGTCGAACACGTAGGTGCCCCAGTCCAGCTGCTCACCGCGCCGGGGGTCCGGGTGCTCGTACAGCGCCGTGCCGTCGAACCGGGCCAGCGCCCACTCGTCCTTGGGGAAGTGGGCCGGCACCCAGTCCACGATCACCCCGTAGCCGGCCTGGTGCAGGGTGTCCACGAAGTGGCGGAAGTCGTCCGGGGGGCCGAAGCGGGCGGTCGGCGCGTAGTAGGAGCTGACCTGGTAACCCCAGGAGCCGCCGAACGGGTGCTCGGCCACCGGCAGCAGCTCGACATGGGTGAACCCGGTCTTGTCCAGGTACTCGACCAGCTCGGCCGCCGCCTCCCGGTAGGTCAGCCCGGCGCGCCACGAGCCCAGGTGCAACTCGTAGACGCTCATCGGCTCGTTGACCGGGCTGGAGTCATTGCGCCGGCGCACCCACTCGGCGTCGCCCCACTCGTAGTCCGAGCTGGTGACCACGGACGCGGTGGCCGGCGGGGTCTCGGCGGCGAAGGCCATCGGGTCGGCCTTCTCCCGCCAGTGCCCGTCCGCGCCCAGGATGCGGAACTTGTACCGGGCACCCCGGCGCACGCCGGGCACGAACACCTCCCACACGCCCGAACTGCCCAGCGAACGCATCGGCTGGCCGACGCCGTTCCAACCGTCGAAGTCGCCGCACACCCGCACGCCGCGCGCGGTCGGTGCCCAGACCGCGAAGCTGGTGCCCTCGACCTTGCCGCCCGGGGTGTCGTACGCCTTCGGGTGGGCGCCGAGCGCCTCCCACAGCCGCTCGTGCCGGCCCTCGCCGATCAGGTGCAGGTCCACCTCGCCGAGGGTGGGCAGCCAGCGGTACGGGTCGTCGGTGTGCTCCACGTACTCGCCGTAGCGCACGTCGATGCGGTAGTCGGCCGGCCGGTGCGGCAGCAGCGCGGAGAAAAGACCCCCGTCGTGCACCTTGTGCAGCGGGTACGCCTCGGTCTCACCGGTGAACGTGACCTCGACGGCGTCCGCGTTCGGGCGCAGCACCCGGACCACGGTGCCGCCGTCTCCGCCGTTCACCGGGTGGCTGCCCAGCACCGAGTGCGGGTCGTGATGACTGCCGCCGAACAGGCGCGAGACGTCCTCGGCGGTCGGCGGGTTGACGGGCAGGGTGGCCGGGTTGGTCAGTTCGGCTGGCACGGCGCTATAGCCTATTGGCCCCACCGGATCGATGCAGACCCTGGTAGCGCCCATGCGCGAACGTGGCTCCCTCACGACGGAGGCCTACCCAACACGAGGCGGGCGTAACCACGACACGCCCACATACTCGGGTCAGGCCTCCTCGCGTGGCCGCGTAAGCGCGGGGCCGATCAGGCGCGTGGCGGTGCCGCGGCGCCGGTATGTGTCGTGGGCGCGCTTGTCCAGGGTGACCAGCTCCGCGCCGGCGTGCCGGGCGGTCAGCGCGATGAGCGCGTCGTAGGTGGCGCCACCGGCTATGCCCAGTCCGGCGAGGCGGCTAGGAAGATCGTCGGCTGCGTCGGACTCGAGGACGAGCCGGGGGCCGGGAAGGTCCAGCGCAGGAATTCGGCGGCCAGTGTCGGTTCGGTTCGAAACGGGTCGGGCAGCCGGGTCAACACCGAGTAGGCCTCGACGGCGGTTCAAAGGGGCTCGGACGGTGCGGCTGGGTGGCCTGCCGTGGCTCGGTGCCGGCCCGTTGCGTTGTTTCTAGGTAGCGGTCACCCTCGTCGCTACGCACTGTTGTGGTCGGTGCGGCCCGCGAGCGGGTCCGAGCTTCCTGGCGCGCATCGAGGGCAAGTTCAGTCCGGTTCGATCATGAAGTTCACCGGACTGAGGTTGCGCTGGGTGAAGCCGCCTACCAGCAGCCCCCGCAGTCGACCACGGTCCGTAACAAGGCGCGGAACGGAGGCGCGGAACCGGGGCCCAGCTACGAGTGGAGTGGGTCTGGTGCTGGGGCGCGGGTTCATGGTCACGTCGCGACCAGAGACCTTCTACCAGCGGGTAAGGGCTCTCATCGCGACGTGACCATGAACCGTCGGGTTGCGGTGGATCGGAGCATCGCTGGCGGTACCGCGTGCGGCGGCCGGGGGCGGCTGGGGTGTCGGACCTGGTGGGTAGCCTGCCTTTCAGGCGGACGAGGGAGGACGGGAGTGCTGGCGGTCCACGGGTTGTGGTCGCGCGGGCGCGGGTTGCTGCTGTGGGCGGAGGACGGTGACCGGCCGGCGCGCAGTCCCAGCGGTGCGCGGCGCTCGGCCCGGCCGCACCCGTTCGCCCTGCCCGCCGACCAGCTGGCCGCCATCCACCCCGGCAAGCCGGGCCTGGCCACCCTGCTGCTGCCCTCGCACCGGGCGGCCCCGCTGGACTCCCCGGAGCTGACCAGGGCGGCGCCCGCCCGCAAGCGACTGAGGGCCGAGTCGGAGCTGCTCGCCTGGTCGGTGCCGGTGGTCCGGGTGGACCCGGCCGAGCTGGTCGATCCGGTGGACGAGGTCCGGTACGGCGCATCGGTGGACTTCCTGCGGCTGCTGGCCGAGTTCGCCGCCGACCTGGCCGCCCGCGGCCGGGTGGTGCCCTCCCTGCGCACACACGACGACCGCCCGCGCGCGGCCTGGCGGCCGGTGCTGACCGGGCCGGACGCGGCGGCGCGGCACGCCCTGCTGGCCGCGATGCCCCCGGTGGTGCGCGCCGAGCAGACCGGGCCGCACGGGCTGGCCACGCTCACCGGCTCGGCCGGGCAGGACCCGGCCGAGCTGCTCGAGGACGCCCTCACCACGCTCGCCGACTCGGTCGTGCGGGACCGCATCGGCCACGCCGGCGCGCCCTCGGTCGCCGGCGGTGTCACACGCCGAACCGGGCACTCGCCCCGAACCGGCCGCCGCCGGGCCACCCGCGAACCCCTGGCCGAGGAGTGGCTGGCCGCGCTGCTCACCGGGGACGGCACGTTCGACCCGGCGGAACCGGCCGAGCTGGCCGCGCTGGCCCGGCGGCTGGAGCCCTGGGACGGGGTGGGCGCGGAGCCGACCGGCCCGGCCCGGGCCACCTTCCGGCTGACCGAGACCGTGCCGGCGGACGACCCGGCCGATCCCGACCCGGACCTGCCGGACACCGTGTGGCGGCTGGAGTTCCTGCTCCGCTCGGTGATCGACCCCAGCCTGCTGGTGCCGGCCGAGCAGATCTGGCGGGAGCCGAACGCGCTGCACCGGTGGATCGAGGAGCCGCAGGAGGTGCTGCTGGCCGAGCTGGCCCGGGCGAGCGCCGTCTACCCGGATCTGGCCGAGGCGTTGCGGGCCGCCCGCCCGGTCGCGCTGGAGCTGGACACCGAGGGGGCCTACCGGTTCCTCGCCGACGCGGCCGGCCGGCTGGACCAGGCCGGGTTCGGGGTGCTGCTGCCGTCCTGGTGGGGTTCGCAGGCGCGGCTGGGCCTGTCCGTTTCGGCCACCAGCACGCCGGTGGACGGGGTGGTCACCGCCGGCGGGCTGTCCCGGGACTCGCTGGGCCGGTTCGACTGGCGGCTGGCGGTGGGCGGCGAGGTGCTCACCGAGGACGAGATCGCCGAGCTGGTGAACGCCAAGGCACCGCTGGTGCGGCTGCGCGGCAAGTGGGTGGCGGTGGACCCGGACCGGTTGCGCCGGGGCCTGGAGTTCCTGCGCTCCGCGCCGACCGGCGCGGCCACCGCGCGCGAGCTGCTGGACCTGGCCACCGGCGCCCACCAGGAAGAGACCCCGCTGCCCATCGTCTCCGCCCAGATCGACGGCTGGCTCGGCGACCTGCTCTCCGGCGCGGCCGAGCGGACCCTGGCGCCGGTGGACCCACCACCCGGGTTCGGCGCCACCCTGCGGCCCTACCAGCGGCGCGGGCTGTCCTGGCTGAGCTTCCTGGCCTCCCTGGGGCTGGGCGCCTGCCTGGGTGACGACATGGGCCTGGGCAAGACCGTGCAGCTGCTCGCCCTGGAGGCCCGCGAACGCGCGGCCGGCACGCGGAAGCCGACCCTGCTGCTCTGCCCGATGTCGCTGGTGGGCAACTGGCAGCGGGAGGCGGGCAAGTTCACCCCGGCGCTCCGGATCTACCCGCACCACGGCGGCGCCAGGGCCCGGGGCCAGGACCTGGTGGACGCGGTGGCGGGGGCCGACCTGGTGGTCACCACCTACGGCACCGGCACCCGGGACATCGAGGCGCTGGCCGACGTCGACTGGCACCGGGTGGTGCTGGACGAGGCGCAGGTGATCAAGAACAGCCTGTCCCAGGCGGCCCGTGCGGTGCGCCGGCTGAGCGCGGACCACCGGATCGCGCTCACCGGCACGCCGATGGAGAACCGGCTGTCCGAGCTGTGGTCGGTGATGGACTTCCTCAACCCCGGCGTGCTGGGCACCAGCGAGCGTTTCCGCCACCGCTACGCCATCCCGGTGGAGCGGCACGGCGACGAACAGGCGGTGGAACGGCTGCGCATGGTCACCCGGCCCTACCTGCTGCGCCGGTTGAAGACCGACCGGGACATCATCGACGACCTGCCCGAGAAGATCGAGATCGTGCAGGACTACCGGTTGACCGCCGAGCAGGCCTCGCTGTACCGGACCGTGGTCGACGACATGCTGGAGAAGATCGAGGGCGCGGACGGCATCCAGCGCCGGGGCAACGTGCTGGCCGCGATGACCAAGCTCAAGCAGGTGTGCAACCACCCGGCCCAACTGCTGCACGACGGCTCACCCATCGGCCGCCGCTCCGGCAAGATCATCCGGCTGGAGGAGGTGCTGGCGGAGATCCTCGCCGAGGGCGACAAGGCCCTGTGCTTCACCCAGTTCACCGAGTTCGGCGAGATGCTGGTGCCGCACCTGTCCGCCCGGTTCGACACCGAGGTGCTCTACCTGCACGGCGGCACGCCGAAGAAGCAGCGGGACGAGATGGTGGCCCGTTTCCAGGCGGACGGCGGACCGTCGATCTTCCTGCTGTCGCTGAAGGCCGGCGGCACCGGGCTCACCCTGACCGCCGCCAACCACGTGCTGCACCTGGACCGCTGGTGGAACCCGGCGGTGGAGAACCAGGCCACCGACCGCGCGTTCCGCATCGGGCAGAAGCGCAACGTGCAGGTGCGCAAGTTCGTCTGCGCCGGCACGCTCGAGGAACGCATCGACCAGATGATCGCCCGGAAGAAGGAGCTCACCGACCTGGTGATCAGCGACGGCGAGAGCTGGCTGACCGAGCTGTCCACCACCGAGCTGCGCGAGCTGTTCGCGCTGGACACGGAGGTGGCCTCGGATGACTGAGGGGCCGTGGTGGCGGGAGCGGGGGCCGACCCGGCCGCTGCGGGTGGAGGGCGGCCTCAAGGCGCGCAGCACGCGGGGCGCGATCGGGCAGTCCTGGTGGTCCGGGCGGTTCATCGAGGTGCTCGAGTCGCTCGGCGTCGGCGGCCGTCTCAGTCGGGGCCGCACTTATGCCCGCGCCGGCCAGGTGATCTCCCTCGAGCTGTCCGCCGGCTCGGTGACCGGGCGGGTGCAGGGCAGCCGGCCCAAGCCGTACGACGTGCGGATCGGCGTGCCCACCTTCGGCAAGCCGGAGTGGGGCCGGGTGGAGCAGGCGATGGCCGACAGCGCCTGGTACGCCGCCAAGCTGCTCGCCGGCGAGATGCCGCCGGACATCGAGGAGGTGTTCACCTCGGTCGGGCTGACCCTCTTCCCGGCCAGCGCGGCGGACCTGGCGATGGACTGCACCTGCCCGGACCAGGCGGTGCCGTGCAAGCACCTGGCCGCGGTGATCTACCTGCTGGCCGAGTCCTTCGACGACGACCCGTTCGGCATCCTGGCGCTGCGCGGCCGGGACCGGGACACCCTGCTGGAACACATCAGGGAACGCCGCGCGCCCGCCCCCGAGGCCCAGCCGGACGCGGGTGCGTCGGCCGACCTGCCGCCGGCGGAACCCGGCCCGCCCCCGCTCACCGAATGCCTGGACCGCTACTACGCGCCGGCCGGCGCCCCGCCGGTGTTCGCCGCCCCGGCCGTGCCGGTGACCGCGCTGTTGGACCAGCTCCCGCCGCTGGAGCTGACCGTGCGCGGACGCACCCTGCCCGAGCTGCTCCGCCCGGTCTACCGCTCACTGGCCGAGGGGTAGGCCGGCTCAGCCGCTGCCCGCGCACCAGCCGGAGCGGGTCACGCCGTAGCGCCGCCGTTGGTCCGGGGGCAGCGTCCGGCCGTGCAGCACCCAGGCACCCTGCGTGTACGACCAGTGCAGGATGTCCTCTTCCCAGGGCCGGCGCAGCAGCGCCCTGCGCTCGCTGAGCTCGGCGTATGCGTCCCAACTCTCGCGCATCGCGCGAATTCGCTGTGTCAGTTTCACGGCCGGATCACCCCTTACAATCCTCCGCCCGCACCGGCCGGGATCGAAAGGGCCAACCTGAGAAATGTGGCTCGCCGGCGCGAGGAGTCGCTCACACCGCCCGGACGGCCAGCTTCGCGGACAGGCGGCGCAGGTCGTCCGGATCGCTGGTGAGGACGGCCTGGCCCAGGCGGTGGGCGCACAGCGCCACATGCGCGTCGACCACATCCGAGGTGCCGGTGGCGGCGAGCAGCAGCCCGATCCGCCGCGCGTCGTCCGCGTCGAGGGGCTGAATTCGCACGTTCGGCTGCTTCAGCAGCAGGCCGATCCGGGCCTGCCGGCGAGGGTTCCGCCACGCCTGCGCAACGCATCCGGCGGGCACGGTGACGGTGGCCCCTTCGCGGCGGGCCTCCCGCAGCAGTACCGCGACCGCCCGGTCACCGCGCTCGAAGGCGATCAGCGCGCCGGTGTCGAAGACGACCCCACTCACCCGAGCAGGCGCAGCGCGGTGGCGCGCTCTTCCTCGGTCGGCGGGCCGCCGGTCCGGTCCAGCATGTCGTCCACCAACGCGTCGAACTCGGCGGTCGCGGCCAGATGGTTCCACAACGCCTGCTCGACGAAGGAGGACACGCTGCGCGCCGACCCGGCCGCGACGGCCGACCGCACGCCCCGCAACACCTCCGGGTCCAGCGTGACGGCGATCTTCTCTTTGGCCGAGGCGGTCATACCAAGAATCATACCGTCTCGCTCCGGCCCGGTGGACGAAATCGAGCGGAACAATCCGGCGACTCACGGGCGGGGCTTCATGGTCAGGTAGCGGCGAGCGACGTTACCCGCCGGTAGGCCGTCTCCCGTCGCTACTTGACCATGAACGGCCCAGCGTCCTTTGCTTATCCGAACGCCCGGAGTACGTCGCGCTATCCGGCCGGGGGGACCAGGGTGCGGGCCACCTCGGTCGCGGCGGCGGCCAGGACCGGGTTGTTCGGCTTGCCGTCGGCCGGCACGGTGTAGACCGCGATGACCAGCGGCTCGTGCTCGGGTGGCCAGGCCACGGCCACGTCGCTGGCCTCGCCGGCGGCGCCGCCGCCGGTCTTGTCGCCGACCCGCCACTGGCCCGGGAGCCCGGCGCGGATGCGCGCGCCGCCGGTCTGGTTGCCCACCAGCCAACCGGTCAACAGGTCGCGGCCGGTCGAGTCCAGCGCGTCGCCGAGTACCAGGGCCCGGATGTTCGCGGCCATCGCGGCCGGGGTGGTGGTGTCGCGCTCCTCGCCGGGCGCCACCACGTTCAGCTCCGGCTCCCAGCGGTCCAGCCGGGTGACCCGGTCGCCCAGCGAGCGGGCGAACTCGGTCAGCCCGCCGGGTCCGCCGATCAGCTTGAGCAGCTGGTTGCCGGCCGTGTTGTCGCTCATCGTGACCGCCGCCTGGCACAGCGCGGCCACCGTCATGCCGTCCGCCACGTGTTTCTCGGTCACCGGCGACGCGGAGACCACCTCGCTGGCCGGCCACCGGATCACCTGGTCCAGCAGCCCCGCCCTGGACTGGCCCAGCCGCAGCACCGCGCCCGCCGCCAGTGCCTTGAACGTGGAGCAGATGGGGAACCGCTCGTCGCTGCGGTACTCCATGGTCTCGCCGGAGCCGGTGTCCAGCGCGTACACGCCGAGCCGGCCCGGGAACCGGGCCTCCAGCGCGGCCAGCCCGGGGCGGGACGCCGGTGGCCCGACCGCCGAGTCGTCCGGGTCGGCGTAGCCGCAGCCGGCGAGCAGCAACGGCCCGCCGCCGAGCAGGAGCAGCGCGGTGCGGCGGTCGACCCGGCGGTTCACCGGTGTTCCTCCGCGCTGAGCAACCGGCGCAGCGAGCGCAGCGGCACGCCCACCCAGGTCGGGCGGTGCCGGGTCTCGTAGACGACTTCGTAGACCGCCTTGTCCAGCTCCAGCGCGTGCAGGAGCACCGGGTGGTCGCGGGGGTTCAGTTCGGCCTTGTCGGCGTACCCGTCGAGGAACGCGTCCCGGTTGCGGGTGGCCCACTCCTCGGCCCGCCACACCAGCTGGTTGTCCGACTCACCGGACTCCACCTCGAACCAGTCGGCCAGCTGGTGGTAGGCCGCGTAGTCGAACGAGCGCAGCATGCCGGCCACGTCCCGCAGCGCGCTGTCCGGGCGGCGGCGGTCCTCCAGCGGACGGGCCGGCTCGCCCTCGAAGTCGATCAGCAGCCAGCCGGTGGGGGTGCGCAGGGTCTGGCCCAGGTGCAGGTCCCCGTGCACCCGCTGCGCGGGCAGCGGACCGGGCAGCTCGGCCACCGCGTCGAACGCGGCGCGCAGCGGTTCCGCCAGCTCGGCCAGCTCGGGCACCGCCGGCACGGACAGCGCCAGCCGCCGCGCCATCCCCCGCGCCGCGTCCACCGGGTCCAGCTCGGTGGTGCCCAGCGCGCGGGTCAGCTCGCCGTGCATCACCGCAACCGTCTGGCCCAGCCGGAACGCCTCGCCGGAGAAGTCCCCGCCCACCTCGTCGGCGCGCAGGTCGCCCTCGGCGAACAGGTCCCGGATGCTGATCAGGGCCATGGCCCAGCCGTCCGCCGAGTTGGCCGCGAACGCCTGCGCGATGCCGAATACCGCCGGCTCGCCGGCCAGCGAGCCCTCCAGCGCGCCGAGCAGCTCGGCCACCTCCCCGCTGCCCACCGAGCGCAGCGCGCGGTGCAGCTCCAGGTCCGGGTTCACCCCGGGGGCCAGCCGGCGGAACAGCTTGAGCAGCAGCGCGTCCCCGAAGGCCACCGAGCTGTTGCTCTGCTCGACGCCGAGCACCCGCCCGGGCAGCCCGGTGGGGATCTCCGCGCCGGGTTCCGGCACGAAGCGCAACCAGTCCCGCCGCTCGCCGCCGGCCAGCGCGCCCAGCAGCTCGGCGGACAGCTCCGGATCCCACAGTCCGTCGTAGTGGCCGTCCGGCCCGATCGCCACGTGCTCCAGCTCGACGGGCAGCTCGGCGCGGTGGCCGAGCAGCAGCTGGTAGCGCTCGGGCGGACCGGCGTCGGCGAACTCGACGGCCAGTACCAGCAGCTCGGCACTCGGCTCGCCGGTGCGCAGCCGCGCCGACTGGACCACGGAGACCCGGCCGATCGGCCGGCCCTTCGCGGCGAACCACCGCCGCTCGGGCAGCCATTCGGCCAGTTGGCGAAGGGTCTCCGCGCTGGTCACCTAGTCTCCTCCCCGGCTTGGATGGAGAACCAGTAGAACCCGTGACCGGGCAGGGTGAGCAGGTAGGGCAGGTCGCCGATGGCCGGGAACGGCACCCCGCCGGTGAGCTCGTGCAGCGCGCAGCCGCGCCACGGGGACAGGTCCAGCTCGACCGGTTGCGGGAAACGGCTCATGTTGTTCACGCACAGTACGGTGTCGCCGTCCCCGTGCACAGCGCCCGGCATGGACCGCACGTAGGACAGGATCGCCGGGTTCGACCCGCCCAGCTCGTGGAACTCGCCGATGCCGAAGGCGGCGTGCCGCTTGCGCACCTCGATCATCCGCCGGTTCCAGTGCAGCAGCGAGGTGGTGGAGTTGATCTGCGCCTCGACGTTCACCGTCTGGTACCCGTACAGCGGGTCCATGATCACCGGCAGGTACAGCCGGGCCGGGTCGCAGGCGGAGAAGCCGGCGTTGCGGTCCGGCGTCCACTGCATCGGGCTGCGCACCGCGTCCCGGTCGCCCAGCCAGATGTTGTCCCCCATGCCGATCTCGTCGCCGTAGTAGAGCACCGGCGATCCGGGCAGCGACAGCAGCAGCGCGGTGAACAGCTCCAGCTGGTTGCGGTCGTTGTCCAGCAGCGGGGCCAGGCGCCGCCGGATGCCGATGTTGGCCTTCATCCGGGGGTCCTTGGCGTACTCCGTGTACATGTAGTCGCGCTCTTCGTCGGTGACCATCTCGAGGGTCAGCTCGTCGTGGTTGCGCAGGAAGATGCCCCACTGGCAGCCGCTCGGGATGGCCGGCGTCTGGGCCAGGATCTCCGAGATGGGGAACCGGTTCTCCCGGCGCACCGCCATGAAGATGCGCGGCATCAGCGGGAAGTGGAAGGCCATCTGGCACTCGTCGCCGCCGATCTCCGCGTCGCCGAAGTACTCGACCACGTCGGACGGCCACTGGTTGGCCTCGGCCAGCATCACCCGGCCGGGGAACTCGTCCTCCATCACCTTGCGGCAGCGCTTCAGGAAGGCGTGGCTCTCCTGCAGGTTCTCGCAGTTGGTGCCCTCCCGCTCGTACAGGTAGGGCACCGCGTCCAGGCGGAACCCGTCGATGCCCAGGCCCAGCCAGAAGCGCAGCACGTCCAGCATGGCTTCCTGCACGGCCGGGTTGTCGTAGTTCAGGTCCGGCTGGTGGGAGAAGAAGCGGTGCCAGTAGAACTGGCCGCGCACCGGGTCGTAGGTCCAGTTGGACGTCTCGGTGTCGACGAAGATGATCCGCGCCTCCGGGTAGCCGGAGTCGTCGTCGGCCCATACGTAGAAGTCACCGTAGGGACCGTCCGGGTTCCGCCGGGACTCCTCGAACCAGGGGTGCTGGTCCGACGTGTGGTTCATGACCAGGTCGGTGATCACCCGGATGCCCCGCTTGTGCGCCTGGTCCAGGAAGTGGACGAAGTCCTCCACGGTGCCGAACTCGGGCAGCACCGCCCGGAAGTCCCGGATGTCGTAGCCGCCGTCGCGCAGCGGCGAGTCGTAGAACGGCGGCAGCCACAGGCAGTCCACGCCGAGCCATTCGATGTAGTCCAGCTTCTCGGTGAGCCCGCGCAGGTCACCGGTGCCGTCCCGGCTGGAGTCGGCGAACGCCCGGACCAGTACCTCGTAGAACACCGCGCGTTTGAACCAGTCCGGTTCCAGCGGCACGTCCCTGGCGTGCCGGAAGTCGTCGGCGCTCGGTTCGGTCAGTTCGTGCTCGGAGTGCTGGGTCTGGGCAGACATGGTTGAGCGGCAATCCTCGCGGTGTGCGGTGGCTCGCGGACACGTGCAGTGGTACCCGTCTTGCCGTGTCGGGTCAAAGCGGGGCCGGGTGAGCGTTTGCTGTCGGGGTGGCGACGTAGAGTGTCCTCTTCGGTCAGTTGGGGAGACGTGATGTCGACTAGGCGAGACGAGATCGCGGCCGAGCAGCGGCACGTGGACAGGGTGTACGAGCGGCTCGCCGAGCTGCGCGCGGAGGCCCGCGACCTGAGGTCCGCCGGGTACCGCCGAGGGCAGGAGCGGCACCCCGGGGCGTTGTTCGAGCGGGACGTGATGGTTTTCCAGGCCAGCCGGATGCTGCGCGAGCTGGAGACCGAGCACGAGGGCCTGGTCTTCGGACGGCTGGACAACGTGTCCGGGCAGGCGCAGTACGTGGGCCGGCTCGGCGTGCGCGACCCCAACTTCGAGTCCCTGGTGGTGGACTGGCGGGCGCCCGCCGCCGCCGCGTTCTACCGGGCCACCCCGGAGTCCCCGATGGACGTGGTGCGCCGGCGCACCATCCGCAGCTTCGGCCAGCGGGTCACCGACCTGACCGATGACCTGTTGATGCCGGACGCCGCCCCGGAGGGCATGCCGGTGGTCGGCGAGGGGTCGCTCATGGCCGACCTCTCCCGCGCGCGCGGCCCGGCCATGCGGGACATCGTGGCCACCATCCAGCGCGAACAGGACGAGGCGGTCCGCGCGCCGGCCGGCGGGATCACCGAGATCACCGGCGGCCCCGGCACCGGCAAGACCGCCGTCGCGCTGCACCGCGCGGCCTACCTGCTGTACGCCGACCGGCGGCGGTTCTCCGGCGGCGTCCTGGTGATCGGGCCGTCCCCGGTGTTCATGGACTACATCTCCCGGGTGCTGCCCTCGCTGGGCGAGGACACCGTGGAACTGCGCGCGCTCGGCGGCGTGCTGGACGGGGTGACCGCGAGCCGGGTGGACCCGCCCGAGCTGGCCGAGCTGAAGGGCTCCGGGCGCATGCGGCGGCTGCTCAAGGCCGCGCTCGCGCTGGACCCGCCGGGCGCGCCGACCGAGCTGCGCCTGGTCTACCGGGGGCAGGTGCTGCGGCTTTCCGGGACCCGGCTGACCGAGGTGCGCCAGGCGGTGCACCGGATGCGGGTGGTGCCCAACCGGGCGCGCCGGGAGGCGGCCACCGCGCTGCTGGACGCGCTGTGGCGGTCCGGTTCCGATCTCGGGTTGGAACGGGACGCGCTGCTCACCGAGCTGGGCGACCGCTCGGAGTTCGACGACTTCCTGGACGCCTGGTGGCCGGAGCTGCGGCCGACCGACGTGCTGTCCTGGCTGGGGGACCCGGACCGGCTGGCCTCGGTGGCCGGGCGCGGGTACCGGCCGGCCCAGGTGGCCGGGCTGGCCGCGTCCTGGCGCTCGGCCGACGGCGAGCCGGAGCCGGCCTGGTCGGTGGCCGACGTGCCGCTGCTGGACGAGCTGCGGGTGCTGGCCGGCGAGCGCGGCCAGGGCCGCCGGGGCCGGGAGTTCTTCTACGGCCACGTGATCGTGGACGAGGCCCAGGACCTGTCCCCGATGCAGTGGCGGATGCTGGGCCGGCGCGGGCAGTACGCCAGCTGGACCATCGTGGGCGACCCGGCGCAGAGTTCCTGGCCGCTGCCCGACGAGGCGGCCAAGGCGCGCGAGTCGGCGCTGGGCCGGGTGAAGCAGCGCCGGCGCTTCCAGCTGACCACCAACTACCGCAACTCGGCGGAGATCTTCGAGCTGGCCGCCTCGGTGGTGCGCGACGACGTGCCGCCGTCCGAGCTGCCCAAGCCGGTGCGCTCCACCGGCTTCCCGCCCTCGATCCTGAGCGTAACCGCGGCGGACCTGCCGGCGACCTGCGCAAAGGCGGCCGACGAGCTGCTGGCGGCGGTGGAAGGCACCGTCGGCGTGATCACCACCATGGGCCGCCGGGAAGAGGTCGCCGGTTGGCTGGGCACCCGGCTGGCCGAGGGCGACGCCTCGGAACAACGGCTGCGGGTGGCCGGCAGCCTGGAGGCGAAGGGCCTGGAGTACGACGCCGTGGTCCTGGTCGAGCCGGCGGAGCTGATCGCCGAGTCCTCCACCGGCAAGCGCGCGCTCTACGTGGCCCTGACCCGCGCCACCCAACGGTTGACGGTGCTCGCCTCGGACGACTCCTGGCACCCGTAGGCCGGCATGAGCTGGGGAGATCGACCTTGACCGGGCGGTCAGTCAAGCCTACCGTCGATGGTGTCAGGTTTGGTCCTCGGGCAGGGCGGGAGGCATCGGCAATGAAGGCTTGGACTCGGTGGCAGGACTGGGCGGTCGCGGTGGTTGGCGCCTATGCGGCGCTGTGCCCGCTGTGGACCATCACCAACGATCCCGCTATGACATCGCTCATCGTGCTCGGCGTGCTGCTGGTGCTCGCCTCGCTGTGGTCGCTGGCCCAGCCCGGCGCGGTCAGCTCGGAGTACGTGCACATCGCGCTCGGCGTGCTGATGTTCGTCGCGCCGTGGGTGCTCGGCTACTCGATGCTGACCGGCGCGTCCTGGACGTCCTGGGTGGTCGGCGTGCTCGCCGCCGGCCTGGGGCTGTGGGCGCTCCCGGAGAGCAACAAGGCACATCACGCGGCAATGGGTCACTGAGGCCCGGTGACGACAGCGCCCGGGGACGGTAGCGTCTCCGGGCGCGGCCATGGGCCCAGGTAGGTGCCGGAGGAACGATGTCGGACAGCACGCTCGCGCCGAGCGAGGCCACCAGGGAACGGATCCTGGACGCCGCCGAGCAGCTGTTCGCCAGCCATGGCTTCGACGCCACCCCGACCGCCCGGGTGGCCGCCGAGGCGGGCGTGCCCAAGGGCCTGCTGTTCTACTACTTCGCCCGCAAGATCGACCTGCTCACCGCGCTGTTCGGGGAACGCATGCCGGTGGCGATGCCGCACGATGCCGCCGAGGTGGTGGTGCCCGGCGACGTGGCCGCCTCGCTGCTCACCTTGGCCGACCGGCTGAGTGGGGCGCAGCACCAGTCCGCGGTCGTGCGCACCATTCTGTGGCGGGAGGCGGACACCCATCCGGAGGTGGCCAAGGCGCTGCACAACTTCCACGACGAGCTGGTCGACTTCGCCGCCGAGGTGATCGAGCTGGCCGACCCGGGGGCCGACCCGGACACCAGGCACGCCGTCGCGCTGGCCTGGACCGGGACGATGGTGCTCGCGCTCAACACCGCGCGCCTCGGCGGCGCCGAGCACGACCTGCCGCTGGTGGCCGGCATGCTCGCCGCCGGCCTCCGGAGGTAACGGCCTAGGGCGAGGTAGCGGCCTAGGGCGCGCAGGTGGGGCGGGGGCCGATGTAGCCGGGCTTGGAGGTTTCGTCCATGCCGACCTTGCAGGGGATGCGGGGGTCGATGCGGTTGGCCAGGACCCGGCCGTGGGTGGAGCCGATGTCGAAGGCGAACGCCTTGCGGATGGGGCCCCGGATGTCGTTGAGCGCGATGGTCATGTGCTGGACGTCCTCCAGCATGACGGCCTGGTAGGCGCCGATCTCCCCGCCGGTGGCCTCGCAGTAGTTGCGGCTGAAGATGATGTGCTCGGTGTGGCCGACGCCGTCACCCTCGCCGTCGTTGGGGCCTTCGATGATCAGGCACTGGTTGTCGATGCCCTCGCAGCGGTTGTTGTCGATCACGACGTGGTCACTGGGCGGGCTGTCGTCGGAGTAGGTCTGCATGCAGTCGGCGTGGGCGTCGTCGGTGTTGCGCGCGTTCTTGATGGTGTTGTTCAGGATGCGCAGGTGGCTGCCGAAGAAGCGGAGGCCGTCGTTGTCGCCCTCTTTGGGGTTGTCGATCACGTTGTTGCGCATGGTGATGTTCTTGCCCTCGATGACGAAGCCGGGGGCCTCGGCGTCGATGGAGTTGAAGTTCTCCACCACGATGTTGTCCACGTCGATGTAGACGCCCTTGATCGGGCTGCCGTCACCGGTCAGCGTGATCAGCGGCGAGGGGCCGGCGCTGGGGCGCACCACGTCGATCGGGGTGGTGGAGCCGCCGACCACGCACAGCTTGTCGCCGGACTTGGCCGCCTTGACCGCGGCGTCGGCCTCGGCCGGCGTGATCTTCCTGGTGCACCCGCGCTGCTTGGGGACGGGGCGGTGCGCGCCCTTGGCGCCGAT
The DNA here is from genome assembly GCA_014208095.1 of Actinospineispora eucalypti. GTDB lineage: Bacteria > Actinomycetota > Actinomycetes > Mycobacteriales > Pseudonocardiaceae > Pseudonocardia > Pseudonocardia eucalypti. Next base: position 1,297,614 of record JACHMT010000001.1, read on the forward strand.
CGGGGTGGGGCCGAGGGGGAGGTCGCCGAGTTCCGGGATGATGATCGGGATGTTCGGGTCGACGTCGATCGGCAGGTCGGCGAACGCCTGGTCCGAACGGCCGTCCAGGCCGACGCCGAGCACGGTCAGCGTGATCGCGGCGGTGACGGCCAGCGCCACCTTGCCGGCGGTGCGGCGGAACAGCGTCTTCAGCATGGGCATCCCCGTCTCGCGGATCAAGATCGCCGCGGAGATTAGCCCACTCAATAACGGCCAGTAGTGCTGGGGCTACTTACCGTGGTCACCGCTGGTGATCGATTTCCCCGTGATCAATCACCTGTCCGAGCGGCGGGTCGGGGGTGGGTCGCGCTCGATGGACAGCTCGGTGTCGAATGTCGACAATCACCACTCGGCCGAGTGGACTTGGCCGAGTTTGCCGGTGCGCACCGGCGGCGACTTGGGCGCGAGATCAATTTCGTCGGCGGTTCGGTTCTGGCTGGGTCTGCCGATGGCTTGGACGGCGCGGTTCGGGTTGGTCTGCCGCGGTCGGGTGCCGTCCGCCCGGTCTCGGGCAGTCCCGCCGTGCTCGGTCACGCGCCGTGAAGTCGGTGGGTTGTGCGGTGGAGGCCCGGTGCGCACGTGCGCATCGACATCGACGCCGGTCTGGTCTGGACCATGATCGAACCAGGCTGGCGTCGATTTCGTGAGGCTGTGTGGACGTCCGGGCCTGGCCCGGGGAGGCAGTCGTTGGGTGATCGTCATCTGTGGCGGTTCAGCCGCGATTTTCGCTGTTCAACCGCCGCAAACGACGATCACCCCCCACGGCGCCACCTCAACTGTCACCGTGGTTTCGCGGGAGGCCTCGCCCTGCCGGCCCGACGCAACGGGCAGCACCCGAAACCGCCGGCATCTGCTTTCCCGTCTGTTCGCCCTCGTGCCGGGGGACTCGGCCACAGCCTCTTTTCGAGGCTGAAAACGTCGGCTCGCGGGAGATGGTGTCAGCGCAGGGACAGGATGTGGCAGACCGTGCGCCAGGGTTCGAGGCGCACGAAGTTGGCCTGCGACCAGGTGTAACCCTCCCTGGTGACCTCGTCGTGCACGCCGAAGTGGGCGCCCCACTCCAGGCCGAGCGCGGGCAGGTCCAGCCAGACGGTGCCCTGTTGCGCCTGAGCGGGGTCCAGGCTGACCACGCAGATCACCGTGTCGCCACTCACCGGGTCGGTCTTGGAGTAGGCGATCAGCGCGTCGTTGTCCACGTAGTGGAAGTGCAGCTCGCGCAGTTGCTGCAGCGCCGGGTGGGCGTTGCGGATCTCGTTCAGCCGGGTTATCCACGGGGCCAGGGAGTTGCCGGCGGCCACCGCGGCGTCGAAGTCGCGCGGGCGCAGCTGGTACTTCTCCGAGTCCAGGTACTCCTCGCTGCCCGGCCGCACCGCCTCGTGCTCGAACAGCTCGTACCCGGAGTAGACCCCCCAGGTCGGGGCCAGCGTGGCGGCCAGCGCGGCGCGCAGCGCGAACATGCCCCGGCCGCCGTGCTGCAGTGACGCGTGCAGGATGTCCGGGGTGTTCACGAACAGGTTGGGGCGGCACTCGTCGGCGCGCGCGGCGTGCTCGGCGGCGAAGTCGACCAGTTCCTGCTTGCCGGTGCGCCAGGTGAAGTACGTGTAGGACTGGGTGAAGCCGAGCCGGGCCAGCCCGTACAGCCGGGCCGGCCGGGTGAACGCCTCGGCCAGGAAGAGCACGTCCGGGTACTCGGACTTGATCTTCCAGATCAGCCAGTGCCAGAAGTTGGGCGGCTTGGTGTGCGGATTGTCCACCCGGAAGATCCGCACGCCGTGCTCGATCCAGTGCACGCAGACCCGGTACACCTCGGCGTACAGGCCTTCCGGGTCGTTGTCGAAGTTGATCGGGTAGATGTCCTGGTAGCGCTTGGGTGGGTTCTCCGCGTAGGCGATCGTGCCGTCCGGCCGGGTGGTGAACCACTCCGGGTGCGACGTCACCCAGGGGTGGTCCGGGGCGGCCTGCAGGGCCAGGTCCAGCGCCACCTCCAGCCCCAGTGCGCGGGCCTGCTCGACGAACTCGTCGAACTCCTCCAGGGTGCCCAGGTCGGGGTGGATGGCGTCGTGCCCGCCCTCGGCCGAGCCGATCGCCCACGGCGAGCCGACCACGCCGGGCTCGGCGTCCGGGTTCCCGCCGGGGAACTCGGCGGTGTTCGGGCCCTTGCGGTTGACCTCGCCGATCGGGTGGATGGGCGGCAGGTAGACCACGTCGAAGCCCATCCCGGCGATGCGTTCCAGGTCCTTGGCGGCGGTCACGAAGGTGCCGTGCACCGCCTGCCCGGTCTCGTCCCGCCCGCCGGTGGACCGGGGGAAGATCTCGTACCAGGACCCGAACAGCGCGCGCCGGCGGTCCACCCAGACCTGGTGCACCCGGCCCCGGGTGAGCAGCTCGCGCACCGGCCGCTCCGTCATGATCGTGTCCACCGGCTCGGACCAGGCCAGCGCCAGGCGGGCGGGCAGTTCGGCCGCCGTGTCGCGCAGCGCCGCCGCCGCGCCGAACAGCAGGTCGCGGTGCGCCCGTTCGGCCGGCCGCCGGCCCACCCGCTCGATCAGGCGGGCGCCGTTCTCCAGGTCGTTGGCCAGCTCCTCGACGCCTTGCCCGGCGTTCACCTTGGCGTGCGTCGCGCGGCGCCAGGTGGCCCACGGGTCGCTCCAGGCGTCCACCCGGAAGGTCCACAGGCCGGGCTCGTCGGCCACCACGCTGGCCGCCCAGCCGTCGGTGCCGGTGCCGGTGGGGGTCATCCGCACGAGCGCGGCGGGCCCGCCCGCGCCCAGTTTCTTCCAGACCACGTTCGCGGCGACCGCGTCGTGGCCCTCGCGCCACACGGTCGCGCCGATCGGAATGCTCTCCCCGACGACCGCCTTGCTCGGATGCCGCCCGCCGACCTCCGGCGTGACCTCGTCGATTCCGAGCCGTCCGGTCACGGCGCCCCACTTCCTGCTTGGTTCGATTCAGTTCACCTAAAAGGTACCCAGCGGGCCGCCGGGTCATGTATCCGACATGCGGGCCGTCACCAGCCGTTCATGCAAGGTGTGACGTAGAGGCTGTAACGATTCCGCAATCGATTCACGTACGCTGCGTCGGGTGAGAGCTCTCCGCCGGTTCACCGTCCGTGCCCAGCTACCCGAGCCGCTCGCGCCGCTGCAGGAACTGGCCGCGAACCTGCGGTGGTCCTGGCATCCGCCGACGCAGGACCTTTTCGCCTCACTCGACCCACAGGCATGGGAACAGGTGAAGGGCGACCCGGTCAAGCTCCTCGGCGCGGTGTCCAGCCAGCGCCTGCTGGAGCTGGCCGAGGACGCGGAGCTGGTCGCGCGGGTGCGCGCGGAGGCGGACAACCTGCGGGACTACCTCAGCAAGCCGCGCTGGTACCAGCGGCAGCGGGAGGCCGACCCGGGTCTGCCGGCGGCCATCGGCTACTTCTCCATGGAGTTCGGCATCAGCGAGGTGCTGCCGAACTACTCGGGCGGCCTCGGCGTGCTCGCCGGTGACCACCTCAAGGCCGCGTCCGACCTCGGCGTGCCGCTGATCGGGGTCGGCCTGCTCTACCGGTCCGGCTACTTCCGCCAGTCGCTGTCCCTGGACGGCTGGCAGCTGGAGCACTACCCGGCGCTGGACCCGCAGGGCCTGCCGCTGCGCCTGCTCGCCCAGCCGGACGGCACCCCGGTGCTGGTCACAGTGGGCATGCCGGCCGGGCGCACGCTGTACGCCCGGGTCTGGCAGGCGGTGGTCGGCCGGGTCACCCTGCTGCTGCTGGACTCGGACATCGAGCAGAACGAGCCCGACCTGCGGGGCATCACCGACCGCCTGTACGGCGGCGACCAGGACCACCGGATCCGGCAGGAGATCCTGGTCGGCGTGGGCGGCGTGCGGGCGGTGCGCGCGTACTGCGCGGCCATCGGGCACCCCGAGCCCGCCGTGTTCCACACCAACGAGGGGCACGCCGGCTTCCTCGGCCTGGAACGCATCCGCGAGCTGATCGCCGGCCGGGGGCTGAACTTCGACGAGGCGGTGGCCACGGTGCGCGCCGGCACGGTGTTCACCACCCACACCCCGGTGCCCGCCGGCATCGACCGGTTCCCGCTGGACCTGGTCCGCTACTACTTCGGCGAGGACCTGCTGCCCGGCGTGCCGCTGGACCGGGTGCTCGCGCTGGGCGCCGAGGAGAACCCCGGCATGTTCAACATGGCCCACATGGGGCTGCGGCTGGCCCAGCGGGCCAACGGGGTGTCCAAGCTGCACGGCGAGGTGTCCCGGGAGATGTTCGGCACGCTGTGGGGCGGGTTCGACACCGACGAGGTGCCGATCGGCTCGGTGACCAACGGCGTGCACGGCCGCACCTGGGCCGCCCGCGAGGTCACCGAGCTGCTCGGCGAGCCGGAGCCCGGCGACGGCGACGGCCGGCTGGACGGGCTGACCGACGGCGAGCTGTGGGCGCTGCGCGGCCGGCTGCGCGGGCAGCTGGTCGCCGAGGTCCGCCGCCGGGTGCGCGCGGCCTGGCTGGAGCGCGGCGCGTCGGCGCCCGAGCTGGGCTGGACCGACTCGGTGTTCGACCCGGAGGTGCTGACCATCGGGTTCGCCCGCCGGGTGCCCACCTACAAGCGGCTCACCCTGATGCTGCGCGACCCGGCCCGGCTGCGCGCGCTGCTGCTGGACCCGGAACGGCCGGTGCAGCTGGTGGTGGCCGGCAAGTCGCACCCGGCCGACGACGGCGGCAAGGCGCTGATCCAGCAGATCGTGCGGTTCGCCGACGACCCCGAGGTGCGGCACCGGATCGCCTTCCTGCCCGACTACGACATGTCCATGGCCCGCTACCTGTACTGGGGCTGCGACGTGTGGCTGAACAACCCGCTGCGCCCGCTGGAGGCCTGCGGCACGTCCGGCATGAAGTCGGCGCTGAACGGCGGGCTGAACCTGTCGGTGCGGGACGGCTGGTGGGACGAGCTGTACGACGGCCGCAACGGCTGGGCGATCCCCACCGCCGACGGCGTCGCCGACCCGGCGCGGCGCGACGACCTGGAGGCCAACGCGCTGTACGAGCTGCTGGCCACCCAGGTCACGCCGGCGTTCTACACCCGGGACGGCGCCGGGGTGCCGAGCGAGTGGGTGGAGCTGGTGCGGCACACGCTGGACACGCTGCGCCCCAGGGTGCAGGCCACCCGGATGGTCACCGAGTACGTGCGGGACTGGTACCTGCCGGCGGCCCGGGCGGCCGCCGAGGTGGAGCTGGCCGACTACGCCGGTTCGCGCCGGCTGGCCGAGTACCGGCAGCGGCTGAACGCCTCCTGGCCCCGGGTGCGGATCGGCGGGGTGGACGCGTCCGGGGTGCCGGACAGCCCGGTGGTCGGCGCGCCGATGACCGTGCGCGCCTCGGTGGAGCTGGCCGGGTTGAAGCCGGACGACGTGACCGTGCAGGCCGTGGTCGGCCGGGTGGACGGCACCACCGACGAGCTGGACGCTCCGGTCACCGCGCCGATGGCCCACGTCGGTGGGGTCGACCACGACGGCGACCGGTTCGAGGCGGTGGTGCCGCTGCCGCACGCCGGACTGATCGGTTACACCGTGCGGGTGCTGCCCCGGCACGAGCTGCTCAGCTCGTCCGCCGAACTGGCCAAGATCGTCGTCGCTGGCTAGCGGGCACTGGCCCAGCCAGCGCGCCACGACTGGCGTCCACCCGTTCGAATGTGATATCAGCTACTCCTACGGGTGTGGGGGAGGCTGGGATGGGTGCGGTGATCGACTTTTCGGTGGCGCATTCGGCCAGGGTGTGGGACTACTGGCTGGGTGGTCGGGACAACCACGCCGCCGACCGGACGGCCGGTGACGCGGTGGCTGCCGTGTACCCGGACATCGTGCGGGTGGCCAAGGAGACCCGGGGGCTGCTGGCGCGCGCGGTCCGGTACCTGGCCGGCGAGGTCGGCGTCCGGCAGTTCCTGGACATCGGCGCCGGGCTGCCCACCGTGCTCAACACGCACGAGGTGGCGCACGCGGTCGCCCCGGACGCCCAGGTGGTGTACGTGGACAACGACCCGCTGGTCGCCACCTACGCCCGCGCCTGGCTGGCCGACGGGCAGACCCAAGGGGTCCACTACCTGGAGGGCGACCTGCGCCGGCCCGGCGTGCTGATGGACGACGTGGCCGGGGTGCTGGACCTGGAGCGACCGGTCGCGGTGATCTTCCTCGAGGTGCTCGGCCACGTGGCCTCGCTCGCGGAGATCCGCTCGATCCTGGCCAAGGTGATGTCGCCGGTGACCTCCGGCAGCTACCTGGTGCTGGGGGACACGGCGGACACCGGACCGGAGATACGCCGGGCCGAGCGGGTCTTCGCGGCCACCGGCACCGTGCCGTACCACCTGCGCACCGTCGACCAGATCACCGAATGCTTCACGGGGCTCGAACTGGTCCCGCCCGGCGTGGTCCCCTTCCCCGCCTGGCGCCCCGACGAGGGCGCGCCCCCCGCGCTCACCGCCTACGGAGGCGTAGCCCGCAAGCCGTAGCGACCGGCGGGAGAACGTTATCCCGGCCACGTTCGGGGCCGTTTTCCGCAACGTTCCGAGGGTGGGTGTCGACACCTCACGGTGCGTTATCTCGACCGATTCACCGAACTGCTTCCCGACTCCCTCCGCGTCAGCTGGCGCGGGTGCTTCCGGCGTGGCCGCACCCCCGGCCTGCGCACCGCCAAGACCACCGGTGCGGCGGTGCTCTCGTTCGTCGTCGCCGACCTGCTGCACACCACCGACCAGCCGATCCTGGCCCCGCTGACCGCCCTGCTGGTGGTGCAGCTGACCCTGTACGGCACGTTCACCCACGGCCTGGACCGGATCGCCAGCGTGATCACCGGAGTGCTGGTCGCGGTCAGTGTGGCCAGCCTGACCGGGCTCACCTGGTGGAGCCTCGGCCTGGTCGTCGGGCTGTCCCTGGTGGCCGGGCGGCTGCTGCGGCTCGGGCCGCACCTGCTGGAGGTGCCGATCAGCGCGATGCTGGTGCTGGCCGCGGCCGGCACCGGGGTGCTCCCCGGCGGCGCGGGCGCGGAGCTCGCCGCCACCGGCCGGGTGGTGGAGACCCTGATCGGCGCGGTGATCGGCATCGCGGTCAACCTGCTGATCGCGCCGCCGCTCTACATCCAGCCGGCCGACGACGCGATCGGCGAGCTGGTCGGCAAGCTGTCCGGGTTCTCCCGGCGGCTGTCCGGTGCGCTGCGCGGTGACTGGTCACGCGAGCAGGCCGACCGCTATCTCACCCAGGCCCGCAAGCTGGGCAAGGAGGTGGACCGGGCCGACACGCAGTTGGCGCGCACCGAGGAGAGCGCCCGGCTGAACCCGCGCGGCAAGCTGGCCCGGGATGCGCAGCCCCGGCTGCGCACCGCGCTGACCGGCCTGGAGATCTGCTACGTGTCGCTGCGCAACCTGTGCCGGGCCATCCTGGACCGCACCTACTTCGTGCCGGAGGAGGAGTCCGGCTCGGCCTACCGGGAGGAGGTCCGGCACGCGCTGGCCGACGTGCTGGACGCGTTCGCCGAGGCGATGGACACGGTGGACCCGATCGCCACCTCGGACGCCCCGAGGGTGGCGGAGTCCCGGACCCTGGTGGCCGAGCAGTTCACCCGGCTGGACGCGCACCGCGACCGCCTGGCCGAGCTGCTCGTGGTCGACCCGACCGTGGACGCCGCCGCCTGGGAGCAACACGGCGCGCTGCTGGCCGCCGTGGACCGCCTGCGGGTCGAGGTGCGCGCCGCCGTCCGCCCGCCCCAGAGCCCCTGGCGCCCGGAGCCGCTGATCCCCAGCCCGCGCGCGGTGATCCGCCGCTTCCGCGTCCGCCGCTAACCCGGTTCGGGTCTTCGGCCAGCCGGCCAGCCGGCCAGCCGGCCGGCCGCCGGTTCGGTGCGGGTCGGATTCGAAGGACGGCCTGGACGGCGGCCGGGTGGCTGCCCTGCCGAGTTTTCCGCTCCCGGCCGCCGGCCTTGCTACGGAGCGTGACCGGTATTGGCCGGGTTCGGTCCGCCCGGTTCATCGAAGTCGACACCATTCTGGTTTGGTCGAGGTCCAACCAGACTGGTGTCGCACTCGACGCGGTGCCGCGGCGGATTCGTTCGCGCGGGCTCGATGGTTGGAAACGCTGTGTGACGGCGGCCGCCACACACCGGTCGCTCGCCATTGGCACGGGCCGCGGGCGAAAGGCGCCAGGCGGGACTCGAGCCGCGGCAGACCGACCAGCCCGGGCCGTCCAGGCCGATCTTTCGAACCCGACCCCCCACCGAACCGGCGGGCGTGAAGACGACCGTTTATCTGAACGTCATTGCGGTTAGTCGGGTTTGGGCAGCTCGCGGGGGATCACCTTGCCGGTGGGGTTGCGGGGCAGCTCGTCCAGGAAGACGACGTCGCGGGGGACGGAGAAGCGGGACAGGCGGTCGCGGACCAGCGCGCGCACCCGGTCCGCGTCCAACTCGGCGCCCTCGGCAAGTACCACGTAGGCGGCCAGCCGCTGGCCGAAATCGGTGTCGTCCACGCCGATCACCGCCACCTCGCGGACCTCGTCCTGGGCGGCGAGCAGGTCCTCCACCGGACCCGGGTACACGTTCTCCCCGCCGGAGACGATCATCGAGTCGGCCCGGCCGGCCAGCGCGAGGCGGCCGTCCTCGTCGATCCGGCCCAGGTCGCCGGTGGACATCAGGCCGTCCCGGGTCTCCACCTCGGCGCCGGCCCTGGTGTACCCGGCGAACATCATGTCGTTGCCGACGAACACCCGGCCGATCTCGCCCGGCGCCACCGGCCGCCCGTCGTCGTCCAGGATCTCCAGCCGGGTGCCCCACGGCGCGCGGCCGGAGGTGTGCGGGTCCGCGCGCATGTCCTCAGGGTCGGCGATGCTCACCCAGGAGACCTCGGTGGAGCCGTACAGGTTGTAGAGCACCTCACCGAACCGGTCCATGAACCGGGTGGCCAGCTCGCCCGGCAGCGCGGAGCCGCTCACCGCGACCACCCGGGGCCGGGCGTCGTACCGGGCCAGCTCGGCCTCCGGCAGCTCCAGCACCCGGGCCAGCATCACCGGCACCGCGATCAGGGTTCCGCACCGGTGCTCGGCGATGGAGCGCAGCGTCTCCGCCGGGTCGAACCGGCGGCGCAGCACGGCGGGCGCGCCGAGCAGCATGGCCAGTTGGAGCGCGGCGAACCCCCAGGTGTGGAACAGCGGCGGCGCGATGAACATCGGCTCGCCGGCCCGCAGCGGGATCCGGGACAGGATCGCGCCGGCCGGGGCCCAGCTCTTCGGCCTCGGCCGCTCGGCGCCCTTGGGCGTGCCGGTGGTGCCGGAGGTGAGCACGATCAGCCGGCCGGGCGCCGGATGCAGCGGCAGCGTGGCCGCGCCGTCCTCCTCGATCAGCTCGTCCAGCGTCTCGGCTTCCAGCTTCTCCGGGTCGTCCACCCACGCGGTGACCACCCGGCAGCGCTCCGGCGTCTCCGCGCCGCCGAACTCCTGGTCGGCCACCAGCATCTGGCAGCGCTGCTCGCGCAGCACCTCGCCGATGGTGTGCGCGGACAGCGAGGTGTTCAGCAGGATCACGTCGGCGCCCAGCTTGGCGGCGGCCGCCGCCACCTCCACCGGACCCCGGTGGTTGCGGCACAGCACCGCGACCGAGCTGCGCTGCCCGATGCCCCGGTCGGCCAGCGCCCGGGCCAGCCGGTCGGTGCGCCGGTGGACCTCGGCGTAGCTCAGCGCGCCCCGGTCGTCGATCACCGCCGGCCGGTCCGGGTGCCGGGCCGCGCCGGCCGCGTACCCGGTGGCCATGGACAGCCCCCAGCGCAGGTAACCGCCCGCCACCCCGAACGCGCGGTCCGGGCGCATCGGCGCCAGCACCCCGGACCGGGCGAGCAGGGCCAGGCTCCAGGTCAGCTCCGCCGCCTTGCGTACCGTGCCAGCCACGTCAGACATCACGCCCCCGAGCATGCCGCACCCCGGGGGCGGGTGTCCGGATTTGCTGCCCGATCGTGGTCAGGTGGTGGCGACGGACTCCTCGGCGTCGTCCAGGTCGTGTTGGTAGGTCTCGGTGAGCAGGTACGTGCAGACCACGGCGATCGCCGACACCAGGATGATGTAGAGCGAGATCGGCGTGGTGCTGCCGTAGGTCTGCAGCAGCCACGTGGCCAGCAGCGACGAGATCGCCCCGCCGAACAGTGCGCCGAGCTGGTAACCCAGCGAGGCGCCGCTGTAGCGCATCCGGGCGTTGAACAGCTCGGCGAAGAACGCGGCCAGCGGGCCGTACATGATGGACATGACGGTCAGGCCCACGGTCAGCCCGATGGTCATGCCCCACACGGTGCCGGTGTCCAGCAGCCAGAACAGCGGGAAGCCCCAGAGGCCGGTGAGGACAGCGCCGGTGAGGTAGATCTTGCGCCGGCCGATCCGGTCGGACAGTGCGGCGAAGCCGGCCAGTGCCGGGATCTGCACCAGCGAGGCGATCGCAATGGCCAGCAGCACGTCGCCCTGGTCCATCTTGAGGATGTTCTTGCCGTAGTGCTGGCTGAACGTGATGTACAGGTAGAACACGGTGTTGATCACGGTGAACGCCCCGCCGGCCAGCAGCACCCGCTGCCACGACGAGCGCAGCACCTCGACCACCGGCGACCGGCTGACCGTGGTCTCGCCCTCGGCCGCGAGCTTCTGCAGCGTGGTGAAGGCGGGCGTCTCCTCGAGCTTGCGGTGCGCGTACAGGGCGACCAGGACCAGCAGCACGCTGCCGATGAACGGGATGCGCCACCCCCAGTCCAGGAACGCCTGTGGGCTCACCGCCTGGCTGACGAAGAAGAACGCCACGTTGCCCAGCAGCACACCGATCGGGACACCGATCTGCGCGAAGCTCCCGTACAGCCCGCGCTTGTGCTTGGGCGCGAACTCGGTGGCCAGCAGCACCGCGCCGCCCCACTGGCCGCCGACCGCGAGACCCTGCACGAACCGCAGCACGGTGAGGATGATCGGCGCGGCGACGCCGATCGCGGCGTAGCTGGGCAACAGGCCGATCAGCACGCTGGCCGCCGCCATGGTGAGCAGCGCGGCCAGGAAGGCCTTCTTGCGGCCGGCCCGGTCGCCGAAGTGGCCCCAGATGATCCCGCCGACCGGCCGGGCCACGAAACCGACGCCGAACGTGGCGAAGGAGAGCAGCACGCCGGTCGCGGGGTCGGCGTTGGGGAAGAACAGCTTGGGGAACACCAGGGCGGCGGCGGTGCCGTAGAGGAAGAAGTCGAACCACTCGACGCTGGCGCCAACCAGGCTGAGCGAGGCGACCTTTCGGATGGAGCGTTCGTCCAGGCTGGGGCTACTCACGGGTCCCTCCCAGGGGCCGGTGCAAAAATTAAGGCACAAAGTAACCCGCATCACACCCTGAGAGGAAGCTCAACTAGTGCACCCTTAACCTAAGTGGTGTCGGACGCCGCTCAGTGGAAGTCGGCGGCGTGCCGGGGCCGGTCGGTCACCGGCTCGGGCGCCCCCTCGACCCGGACCGTCCAGGTGGCGGGTTCGCCGAGCTTGACCGTGGTGCCGGGGGTTACCGTGATCGTCCGGTACGGCGCCCCCGAAACGGGCACGGGTGCGGCGTCCCGCAGATCCGCGAACACCCGCGTGGTCGTGTCGGCGGTCTCCCAGGCGTCGGCGATCTCCACGTGCCGCAGCGAGATCCCGCTGTCGAACCGGGTACCGCGCAGCTCCGTACGCCCGTGGAAATGGGCCCAGGAGAACAGCACCGGATCGGTGAACCGCGCGCCGGACATGCGGGTGATGCCGTACAGCCGCGCGCGCCGGGCGGTGAGCCGGCCGACCCGTCGGTCGATCAGGTTGAGGTACTCCAGGCGCGCGCCGCTGAGGTCCAGGTCGTAGTTCGGTGCATCGGGATCGGACGCCGACGGCAGCAGGTCGGTGATCAGCCTCTGCGCGGTGCGGCGCACCTCGCGCCGCCCGTCTACGCGAGCGATGTCCAGCTCCGGAGACGGCGCCTCCGGAGCGAGCTCCGCCTGGTGCGGATCGGCCGGCAGCACCGCGAAGCTGGGGTGGCCGAACGGCTGCCGCAGGTAGGCGCACAGCACGTCGAGCACGGTCTGGGTGTATCGGGGGCGGTCGCGGGCCAGGCCGGCCAGCACGTGCAGTGCACCCACCCGCACCTGGTCCGCGTCGTGCCCGAGCAGCTCTACCGCCTTGGCGAACCGCTCGTCCGCGACCCGTTCCCGGTCCACCTCGGCGCGCCCGCGTTCCACCTCGTGCCGGGCCTCCTCGGTGCGCCGGCGGCGGTCGTTGATCCACAGCGCGTAGAGCGCCACGATCGCCGCCCCGGCCAGGCCACCGGTCTTCAGCGCCTCCGCCTTGGGTACGCCGGGATCACCCAGCAGCCAGCCCCCGACCAGCGCGAACGCGCCGAGGGACAGCGCCAGGGTGACGCCGAGCAGCCAACCTCCGCGCACGCCTTACCAGTGCACGCCGGGCAGCACCCGGGCCATCGCCCGCGCGCCCCGGGAGAGTGCGCTCATCTCGGTGGCCGCGCTGTCCGCGTCACCCCGCGCCGCCGCCGAGTCGGGGAACACCCGGTAGGCCACGTGCAGCACGGCGTCCACCGCGCGCGGGGCGACCGTGTAGGCCAGCGAGCCGAGCGTGCCCAGCGTGGTGCCGATGTGCTTGGGCCGGCGTTCCAGCGCCTCCATCACCATGTCCGCCGCCTCTTCCGGCGAACGGGTGGGGAAGGCCTTGTAGATGTTGGTCGGCGCGATCATCGGCGTGCGCACCAGCGGCATGTGGATGGTGGTGAAGGTGATCCCGTCGCCGAACGTCTCGCTGCCCACCACCCGGGTGAACGCGTCCAGCGCGGCCTTGGAGCCGAGGTAGGCGGAGAACCGGGGCGGGTTGGTCTGCACGCCGATGGAGGAGATGTTGACGATGTGCCCGAACCGCCGCCGGCTCATGTGCGGCAGCAGCGCCATGGTCAGCCGCACCGCGCCGAAGTAGTTGATCGCCATGGTGCGCTCGTAGTCGTGGAACCGGTCGTAGGACAGCCGGACCGAGCGGCGGATGGACCGGCCGGCGTTGTTCACCAGCATGTCCACCCCGTCGTAGTCGGCCAGCACGCGGCTGACCAGCTCGGACACCGAGTCGGCGTCGGTGATGTCGCAGGTGTAGACGCTGGCCCGGCCGCCGGCCTCCTCGATCTCGCCGCGCACCTTCTCCAGCTCGTCCCCGCGCCGGGCCACCAGCAGCGGGATGCCGCCGGCCTTGGCCACCCGCAGCGCGGTCTCCCGGCCGATGCCGGAGGAGGCACCGGTGATCATCACCGTGCGGCCGTCCAGCTGGCCGTGCGGGCCGGGCCGGCGGGCGCGGTTGCGGTCCAGGTGCTTGCGCCAGTAGGCGTAGAGCGTGCCGGCGTAGTCGGCGAAGTCCGGGCAGTACACGTCGGTGCCGGCCAGCGCGGCGCGCGTGTCGGTGTCGTCGAACACCGTCTCGAAGGTCATGTGCGGCAGCACCTCGGGCGGGATGCCCAGCTCGGTGATCACCGCGTCGCGCAGCTCCACCACCTCGGGGACCCGGCCGAGCAGCCCGCCGACGAAGTCGGCCACCGCCCGGGCCGGCGCGGCCACGGCATCCGGGATGGCCCGGGTGAGCTGGGGCGCCCCGGCGGCCGCCGCCAGCGCGTTGTACACGTCCACCAGCGGTTGCGGCCGCGGCGAGACCAGGTGGAACGCCCGGCCGTCCAGGCCCTCACGGTGGATCAGCACGTCCATCGCGTCGGCCACGTAGTCCACCGGGACGATCGTGGTCGCCCCCAGGTCGGGCACCGGGATGCGGGCCAGCGAGCCGGTGGTGCCGGCGATCTTGGCGATCCAGTCGATGCTGGGCAGCAGGTAGTACGGGCCGTCCACCTTGTCGATCTCGCCGGTGCGCGAGTCGCCGACCACGATGGCCGGCCGGTACACCCGCCACGGCACGGCGGTCTGCCCGCGCACCAGTGCCTCGGCGGCGAACTTGGTCGAGTGGTAGGGCGAGCCGAGGTGCTGGCCGGCGTCGAAGTCCGCCTCGGTGAACCGGCCCCGGTAGTCGCCGGACACCGCCACGCTGGACACGTGGTGCAGGCAGCCGGCCCCGATCCGCTCGGCCAGCTCGATCACCCGGCGGGTGCCCTCCACGTTGGCCGCCCGGTTGGCCGCGTCGCTGGCGGTCATGTCGTAGACCGCGCCGAGGTGCACCACGTGGTCGACGCCTTGCAACGACTTCCGGTCGGCGTCGCTGAGCCCGAGGCCGTCCGCGGTGAGGTCCCCGCGCACCGCGCGCAGCCGCTCGTGGCCGGGCAGCCCACCGGTCCGGCTGGCCAGCCGTTGCGGCGAGCGCACCAGACAGGTGATCTCGGCGTCGGTGTGCCTGAGCAGCCGGGCCAACAGGTGCCGCCCGAGGAAGCCGGTACCGCCCGTGACCAGGTAACGCATGATGTACTCCAAGCTCGGCCGCTGTGGGCTGCCAGTCTGCCACGGAGATCGCGGTCGCCGGGTAGCTCCGGCGGCTGAGAGTGCTCACAAGTGATCGCGGATCGCTCTCCCGCTGCCGGCTACGCTTGCCCGCCGTGTCCCTGTCCCGCGCGGTAGCGCTCTCGGCCTGCGTGATCACGCTGGGGCTGGCCGGTTGCGCCGAGGACTCGTCGCAGGTCCTGCCCGCCCCGATGCCCCCATCGACGGCGAACTCCGCCCCGGAGGTGACGACCGGGCCGGCCCAGCCGGTGGACCCGGTCGGGAACCCGCTCCCCGGCATGCCGCCGGTGACCGACCCGCACAACGTGTACGCCCACGCCGGCGCCGGCATGCTCAACGCCACGGCCCGAGCGGCGAAACCGCTGGTCTACGTGCCGCACACCAAGTCGGGCGATGTCTGGGTGATCGACCCGGCGAACTTCGCCGTGGTCGGCCGCTACCCGGCCGGCATCGAGGTGCAGCATGTGGTGCCGGCGCACGACATGAAGATGCTCTACGCCACCGACGACCTGGGTAATACGGCGACCCCGTTCGACCCCTCGACGGGGAAGCCGCTGCCGCGCATCCCGGTGATCGACCCGTACAACATGTACTACGCGCCGGACGGGTCGGCGGCGATCGTGGTCGCGGAGGCGCGCCGCAAGCTGGTCTGGTACGACCCGGCGACCTGGAAGATCGTGGCCGAGACCCCCACCCCGAACTGTGCCGGAATCGACCACGCCGACTTCACCCCGAACGGTCGGATCGGGGTGTTCACCTGCGAGTTCGACGGGCGGGTCGCGGTCGTGGACATTCCCGGCCGCCGGCTGCTGCGCATGCTGGACATGCCCAAGCGCAACAAACACATGGGGCCGCAGGACATCAAGCTGGCCCCGGACGGCTCGGTGTTCTTCATCGCCGACGCCGAGCAGAACGGCCTGTGGGTGCTCGACGGCGCGGCCACCAAGGTGCTCAGGGAGATCCCCACCGGGCGCGGCGCGCACGGCCTCTACCTGGACCGGGAGGCGAAACGGCTGTTCGTCACCAACCGGCACGAGGGCTCGGTGAGCGTGCTGGACGCCTACACCGGCGCACCCCTGGCCAAGTGGACCATCCCGGGCAACGCCAGCCCGGACATGGGCGGCCTGACCGCCGACGGCAAGCAGCTCTGGCTGTCCGGCCGCTACGACAACGCGGTCTACGTGCTGGACACCGCCACGGGGAGCCTGATCCGCCGCATCCCGGTCGGCAGCGGCCCCCACGGCCTGTGCGTCTGGCCCCAACCCGGCCGCTACTCCCTAGGCCACACCGGCATAACCCGCTAACCCCACCCCACCCACCCGGCGAGTCGGGGATTCAGGCACGGTGTGTCGGGGTTTCGTGCACGGTGTGTCGGGGTTTGAGGTACGGAGTGTCGGGGATCTGGGTACGGAGAGTCGGGATTTGAGGTACGGCCCCGACTGCCGGCCCCGGCTCCGAGAGGGCACACGTCGCATCTGAAGTGACTGAATCAGTGTGCTGGAGTGACTGAACCACTGTGCTGGGGTGACTGAATCAGTGTGCTGAAGTGACTGAATCAGCGTGCTGAAGTGACTGAACCACTGTGCTGGAGTGACTGAATCAGCGTGGGGGGCGGGCGCGCCAGTAGCCGGTGGCGTAGATCATGCGGCGGGGGACGGCGCGCTCGTCCAGCAGGTGGGCGCGGATGTCGCGGACGGCGGTGGACTCGGCGGACAGCCACGCCTGGCAGGTTCCCTCGGGCAGGGTCGCCGAGGTCACCGCGTCGGTCAGCGGGCGGCCGGGTGGGGCGTCGGCGCGGTGCAACCAGTGCGCCCGGGTTTGAGCGGTCAGTGGCAGGGACTGTTCTTCCGCCGCGTCGGCGACCTCGACGAACACGGTGATCGGCCCGCCGAACGAGCCCAGTGCGGACAACACCGTGCAGATCGCCGGCAGCGCCGACTCGTCACCGATCACCAGGTGGTGATCCACGGTCAGGTCCGGCTGGTAGCGGCCGCCGGGCTCGGAGATGCCCACCCAGTCACCGGGCTGGGCGCGCAAGGCCCACTCGGCGGCCGGTCCGGCGGCGGTGTGCAGCACGAAGTCCACGTCCAGCTCGCCGGCCTCGGCGTCGTGCCGGCGCACGGTGTAGCTGCGGATCACCGGCCGGGGCTCGCCGGGTGGCCAGATCGGCCCGCCCGAGGAGGCGCGCGGCATGGCCGGCCGGTCCTGCCCGGCCACCGGGAAGAACAGCTTGATCCGCTGGTCCGGCCCGAACGCCGGGTAGCCGGCCAGCTCGTCGCCGCCGAGCGTCACCCGGGCCATCTTGGGCGTGACCATCCGGGTGCGCAGCACGCGCAGCGTGCGATGGGCGTTGTACTCCGACATTTGCGGCCTATTGTGTCGCGTCACCCCGGGAACGCTGCCGCCCGGCCATGCCGTGCCAGACCATGTCCATCAGGTACTCGGTCGCCTCGTCGGCGCTGATGTCCCCGCGCCGGCCGCGCCACAGCGCCAACCGCTCGCTGGCCCCCACGATGACCTGCGCGTATCCCTCGATCCGGCGCGGGTCCGCGCCCGGCGCCTGGAAGCCCAGCAGCTCGGAGATCAGCTCGGTCTGCTGGTTGCGAATGCCCTCGAGGGCGGCCACGGCGGCGCCCAGCGGCTTGGTGTTCTCCTCGTAGAGCAGGGTCCAGGCCCCGCCCCGGGAGTCCAGGAACTCGAAGAACGCGCGGAACCCCTGGCGGGCCATCTCCTCCTGGCTGCTCGCCCCGGCCACCGCCTTGGAGGTGACCGCGAGCAGCTCCTGCCTGGCCCGCGCCATGCAGGCCAGCAGCAGCCCCTCCTTGGAACCGAAGTGGTCGTAGAGCACCGGTTTGGTGACGCCGACCCGCTCCGCGACGGCTTCCATCGAGGCCGCCTGGTACCCCCGCTCACCGAACACGGCGTCAGCGGCGTCCAGGATCTGCTTCTCCCGCTCCTCTCGGCTGACCCGCCGGCGAATCGGTTTCCCGCTGTTCACCGGTTCAGCCTATCGCAGTGTGTTACCTCAAGTAGCTTTGTTGGATGAGCACGATTCTCTTCCACAACACCATGAAGATCACCGAAGGTCATCTCGACGGCTTCCGCGCGGCGGTGCGCCGGGCGGTGGAGTTCGTGGAGGAGCACGGTCCGCAGCTGATGGTGCAGGTGTTCATCGACGAGGAAGCGATGGAGGCGCACAGCTTCCAGCTGTACCGGGACTCGGCGGCGGTGCTCGCGCACTGGGCGATGTCCGACCCGTACATCCAGGACGTGATGGAGCACTGCACGGTGCGGTCCTTCGAAACTTACGGTGAGATGTCGGAAGAGGTGCTGGACGGCCTCCGCACGGGCCTCGCCGGCCGGGCGGCGATCAGGCCCTGGCTCACCGGTTTCACGCATTTCGACTGAGGAGGGCCGCCCATGTCAGCATCGGACGTCGTCACCGCGCTGCGGGCCGCCGTACCGGCCGACCGGGTGCTCACCGACCCGGACCTGACCTCGGGTTACGCGCACGACGAGGCGGAGTGGGCGCCCTACGGGGAACCCGCCGCCGTGGTCCGCCCGCGCTCCACCGAGGAGGTGGCGGCGGTGGTCCGGGTGTGCGCCGAGCACGGCGTGCCGGTGGTGCCGCGCGGCGCGGGGACCGGGCTCTCCGGCGGGGCCAACGCGGTCGCCGGCGGCGTGCTGCTCAGCCTGGAGGCGATGCGGGAGATCATCCGGATCGACGCGGGGGAACGGCTCGCCGTGGTCCAGCCGGGGGTGGTGAACGACGAGCTGCGCGCGGCCGTGGCCGGCCAGGGGCTGTGGTACCCGCCCGACCCGGCCAGCGCGCCGTGGTCCACCATCGGCGGCAACGTGGCCACCAACGCGGGCGGCCTCTGCTGCGTGAAGTACGGCGTAACCAGGGACTACGTGCTCGCACTGGAGATCGTCACGGCGTCCGGCGAGGTGCTGCGGGTGGGGCGGCGGACCGCCAAGGGCGTCTCCGGGTACGACCTGGTCGGGCTGCTGGTCGGCTCCGAGGGCACGCTGGCCGTGGTCACCGAGGTGACCGTGCGGCTGCGCCCGGCCCGCACCGCGCCGACCCGCACCGTGGTCGGCTTCTTCGACACGCTGAGCGCGGTGGGCGACGCGGTCGCCGGGGTGACCGCCGCCGGCCTGCAACCGGCCATCTTCGAGCTGATCGACCGGCACTGCCTGCGCGCCGTGCAGGAGTGGAAGCACATGGACCTGCCGTCGGACGCGGCGGCGCTGCTGCTCGCGCAGACCGACCTCCCGGGACTCGCCGGCGAGGAGGAGGCGGCGGCGATCCTGGCCGAGTTCGACCGGGCCGGTGCGCGGGACGCGATGGCGTCCACCGACGAGGTGGAGGCGGAGGCGCTGTTCGACGCGCGCCGGCTGGCCTACCCGGCGCTGGAGCAGCGCGGGGACGCCCTGCTCACCGAGGACGTCTGCCTGCCGCGCGGCCAGCTGGCGGTGATGTTGGCGCGGGTCGAGGAGATCAGCGCCCGGCACCGGGTGCCGATCGCCAACGTGGCGCACGCCGGCGACGGCAACCTGCACCCGGTGATGATCACGCCGATGGGCGACGAGGCCGCGCGGGTGCGCTCCCAGGCGGCGTTCGAGGAGATCGTGGACGCGGCCATCGACCTGGGCGGCACGGTCACCGGTGAGCACGGCGTCGGCACGCTCAAACGGCGGGGCATGGAGCGCGAGCTCGGCCCCGGCGTGGTCGCCCTGCAACGCGCCATCAAGGCCGCCTGGGACCCGGCCGGCATCCTCAACCCCGGGAAGTTCGTGTAGTCATCACGCCACCGGCCAGCACCAATACCGCCGCCAGTGGGGCGAGCCAGGCGGCGCCGAGCAGGCTCAGGCCGAGCCCGCCGACCACCCCGGACAGCGACACCGCCAGGTAGATCGCGGACTGGTAGAGCGAGGTGGCCACCGACTGCGCGGTGGGCGCCAGCGCGACCAGCTCCTGTTGCTGCGGCGTGGTGATGGAGAACGACAACCAGCCGCTGACCAGTACGGCCAGCAGCGCGATCGGCAGGCCGGCGTCCCGGGCCAGTGGCACCGCGAGGAACACCGCGGCCAGAGCGAGGGTGGCGGCGAGGATCACCCGGCGCGGGCCGACCCGGTCGGCCAGCGTCCCGGCGAGCAGGTTCCCGGCGGTGCCGGCGACGCCGTACCCGAGCAGCAGCAGCGCGATCAGCTCGCCCCGCTCGCCGGTGGCCGGGGCGTACACCGCGCTCAGGTAGGTGTAGGGCAGGTACACCCCGACGAAGATCACCACCGAGCGGACCAGCAGGCCGAGCACCCGCCGGTCGGTGAGCGGGGCCAGTCGGGCGCGCAGGCCGCTCGACCCGGCCGGGGCGGCGATCGCCGGCAGCAACACCCAGACCAGCACGGCCGCGACCAGGCCGAGCGCGGTGACGAACCAGATGGTGGCCCGCCAGTCGGCGACGGTGCCGATCGCGGTGCCCAGCGGCGCGCCCAGGATCAGCGACGAGGTGATGCCCAGCATCACGATGGCGATCGCCCGGCCCCGGTGCGACTCGCCGGCCAGCGCGGCGGCGGTGGCGCTGGCGGTCGCGGTGAACAGGGCCGCGCCGGCCGCCGCGATCACCCGGGAGGCCAGCACCAGGCCGTAGTCCGGGGCGAGCGCGGTGAGCACGTTGCCCACGGTGAACGCGGCCAGGGCGACCACCAGTGCGCGCCGCCTCGGCCAGTCCGCCGTGAGCACCCCGAGCGGGACGGCGGTCAGCGCGTAGGCCAGCGAGAAGACCGTCACCAGTTGGCCGGCCGCCGCCAGGCTGACGCCCAGCGACCCGGCGATGGCGGGGAGCACCCCGGCGATCACGAACGCGTCGGTGCCCACGGCGAACGTGCCGAGCGCGAGGACGGCGGTTCGCCCGCGCCAGTGGGTGGCTTGCTCTACGGCGGTCATGCGCGTGGCCTCTCTTCCGATGGACGTCGTAATACGATGAGTATCGTAACTAGTAATTCCGATGTCCATCGGAATTGGCTCGAAGACCTAGGATGACCCCGTGGGCGAGACCCTGTTGCCGCAGCCGGACCTGGACGAGGTGGACATCCAGACGGTGCTGGCCGCGCTGGCCGATCCGGTGCGGTTGCGAATCGTGCGCGAGCTGGACCGAGTGCGGGAGTCCACCTGCACGGCGCTGGACGTGCCGGTCAAGGTGTCCACCGTGTCGCACCACCTCGGTGTGCTGCGCGAATGCGGCGTCGTCTCCACCCGGGTGGACGGCAACGCCCGGCCCAGCCGACTGCGCCACGACGACCTGGAGCGCCGGTTCCCCGGGTTGCTGCGCGCCGTCGTCGGCGCCACCCCGGCCCGGGAAACGGTGCGATGACCGCCCGGGACCCGGTCGCCGACCTGCGCCGGATCGCCTTCCTGCTGGAGCGCAAGCACTCCTCCAGCTACCGGGTGCGGGCGTTCCGCACCGCCGCGAACGTGCTGGCTACCCGGGACGACCTCGCGGGGTTGGTCCGGGGCCGGGGGCTGGCCTCGGTGAAGGGCGTCGGGAAGACCACCGCGCGCTGCGTCGAGCAGTCGCTGGCCGGCGAGGAGCCCGACTACCTGCGCGAGCTGGAGGCGTCACCCGAGCCGGACAAGGCCTCCCGGATCCCACCCATCCCGGTGCTGACCGGTGCCGCCGCCGAACTGCGCGCGGCGCTGCGCGGCGACTGCCACACCCATTCCGACTGGTCGGACGGCGGCTCGCCGATCGAGGAGATGGCGCTCACCGCGCGATCACTGGGGCACGAGTACGTGGTGCTCACCGACCACTCGCCCCGGCTGACCGTGGCCAACGGGCTGTCGGCGGACCGGCTGCGCCGCCAGCTGGACGTGGTCGCCGAGCTGAACCAGTCGCTCGCCCCGTTCCGCATCCTCACCGGCATCGAGGTGGACATCCTGGAGGACGGCGCGCTGGACCAGCAGGAGGCGCTGCTCGCCGAGCTGGACCTGGTGGTCGCCTCGGTGCACTCCAAGCTGCGCATGCCGGCGGCCGAGATGACCGAGCGGATGCTCACCGCCGTGGCCAACCCCCTGGTGACCGTGCTCGGTCACTGCACCGGACGCATGGTGGTCGGCGACCGCAAGCGCCCGGAGTCGGCATTCGACGCCGACGCCGTGTTCGACGCCTGCGCTTCGCACGGGGTGGCGGTGGAGATCAACAGCCGCCCGGAACGCCTGGACCCGCCGCGCCGCCTGATCCGCACCGCGCTGGCCGCCGGCTGCGACTTCTCCATCGACACCGACGCGCACGCCCCCGGCCAGCTCGACTGGCTCCCCTACGGATGCGCCCGAGCCGCCGACTGCGGCGTCCCACCCGACCGCATAATCAACACCCGCCCCCACCCCACCCCCTAACCCACCAGCGAGTCGGGGATCCAGGTACGGCGAGTCGGGGATCTGGGTACGGCGAGTCGGGGATCTGGGTACGGCGAGTCGGGGATCTGAGTACGGCGAGTCGGGGATCTGAGTACGGCGAGTCGGGGATCTGAGTACGGCGAGTCGGGGATCTGAGTACGGCGAGTCGGGAACCCGGGTACGGCGAGTCGGGGATTCAGGTACGGCGAGCCGCACCGGAATGTCCGTCGCGTGCCCGGCGAGATCAGTTGGACGGCCCACGGGCCAGCAGGTCGGCGTAGCCGCACAGTCGAGTGGGCAGCGCGGCCGAACTGAACTCGCCGGTGTCCAGCCACCGGGACAGCTCGCGCGCGTCCTCCTCGCCCCTGATCGGGCCGATCAGCAGCGAAGGCCCCGAAGGCCGGCGGGACGGATGACAGGGCTGGATCATCGCCGCGCGCCCCGAGGCGGCCTCGTTCCCGGATGTGGGCTCGGCCCCCGCTGCCGGCTCGGTCCGCGCCGCGCGGGCGGCGGGGCAGAGCAGCGGGCCGAGCAGGCATCCGGTGACCACCAGCACACCGTGCTCGGAGCGGCGCGTGGCGTCGGCCAGCACGTGATCGACCGGACCGCGCCGCCGGGTTCCTCCGGTGCACCCGTCCGCCCGGCACAGCGCGAGCGTGAAACCAGTCATGGCCCGAACCCTAATCTATAACGATATTCGTTTCCAACAGTGAGAGAATCTGAAACGATCGGTCAAGCAACGTGTTACGCTCGGCGATGTGGCACGCACGCGGGAGTTCGACCCGGACCAGGTGCTCGAACGGGCCATGCGCCTGTTCTGGCTCAAGGGCTACTCGGCAACCTCGATCTCCGACCTGGTGGAGCATCTCGGCATCGGGCGGGCCAGCCTCTACGCCACCTTCGGCACCAAGCACGAGCTCTACCTCGCCGCCCTGGACCGGTACATCCAGCAACACGACCCCGACGTGCTGGAGCTGCTGGCCATGCCCGGCCCGGTGCTGCCGGCGATCCGGGCGCTGCTGGACGGCTACCTGGCGCCACCCCCGGCCGACGACCCCAAGGGCTGTATGGTGGTGAACGCCGCCGTTGAGTGCCCGCCCGATGATCACGCGGTGCGCCGGCGGATCGATCTGAGCTGGGGTTCCCTGGAGACCGCTCTCACCTCCGCGTTGTTGCGCGCACGGGCCCAGGGGGAGATCCCCGCCGGTGCGGACGCCGCCCAGCTGGCCAGGTTCCTGATGGTGCTCATGCAGGGCATGCGGGTGACCGGCAGCGCCGAGGGCGGCGCACGCCGGGCCGGCGACGCCGCGATCCTCGCCCTGCGCACGCTGGGTTCACCGACCGCCTAGTCCCGGCCGCGCCGCCGCGACCGGACAGACAATCAACCAGTCCCGAGGGAGTTCAGCGTGACCGAATTAAAGACTGATCGTTCTAAAAAGACTAGGCTCCCCACGCCCGTGTACGTGCTGAGCGGGGGGATCTTCGTGCTCGGCAGCACGGAGTTCGTGGTCGCCGGGTTGCTACCGGAGCTGGCCGCCGACCTGCGCGTATCACTGCCCGAAGCCGGCCTGCTCATCTCGGCGTTCGCGGTGGCGATGGTGATCGGTGCGCCGGTGCTCGCGGTGCTCACCCTGCGGCTGCCCAGGAAGGCGACGCTGATCGGTTCGCTCGGGTTGTTCGTCGCCGGCCAGGTGCTCGGCGCGGTGGCGCCCGACTACCCGGCGATGATGATCGGCCGGATCGTCACGGCGGCCGCCACCGGCGCGTTCTGGGCGGTGGCCAGCGTGGTGGCGGTCGGGCTCGCCGAGGCCACCGGTCCCGGGCGCCGGGCGCGCGCGATGGCCCTGCTGATGGGCGGGCTGACGGCGGCGAACGTGCTCGGGGTCCCGCTCGGCACGGTGCTGGGGCAGCACCTCGGCTGGCGCGCCACGTTCTGGGTGATCGGCGGAGCGGCGGTGGTGGCCGCACTCGCGGTCTGGCGGGTCCTGCCCCGCGAGCGGGTGGGCTCGGGTGCGCTGTCCGGCGGTTTGCCGCGGGGCAAGGCGGTCGGTCGCGTGCCCTCCGGCGTGCCGGGGTGCGCCGAAAACGTCAACTCGGTGACCGGAGAACGTCGACTCGGTGACCTGGGAACGCCGACTCGCGGGAGGGGTGGGGGTCTGCGGGCGGAGGTCGGGGCGTTTCGGGGCGGGCGGCTGTGGGTGGCGCTGGCGACCACCGCGGTTTTTGAGGCAGGGGTTATGGGGGCGTTTACGTATCTTGCGCCGGTGGTGACCGACGTTGCCGGGTTCGGGGCGGGGGCGGTGCCGATGGCGTTGACCTTGTACGGGGTGGGGTCGCTGGCCGGGATCCAGTTGGGTGGGCGGTTCGCCGACGCGTATCCGTGGCGAACGCTGTTCGCCGGGCTCGCCGCCGTGGCCGGGATCCTGCTCGCCATCGCCGAGGCGGCCGGCGTCGGAGCGGTGACCCTGGTCGCGGCGTTCGGGATGGGGGTCGCGGTGTTCGTCGCGGCCACCCCGCTGGCCGCGCGCGCCCTCGCGCTGGCCGGGCCGGCGCCCACGCTGGCCAGTGCGGTCAACGTGTCCGCGTTCAACGTGGGCAACACGCTCGGGCCGTGGCTGGGCGGGCTGGTGATCGCCGCCGGCTGGGGCTTCCGGGCGCCGGCCGCACTGGGCGCCGGGCTGCTGGCGGTGGCCATCGCCCTCGGCCTGGTCTCGCGCGCGCTGGACGGGAGGCGGTGAGCATGTCGCGGATCGTGCTCACCCTGATGCTGTGCGTGTTCGGCATCACCACCGGCGAGTTCGTGATCGCCGGCATCCTGCCGGACGTGGCCGCCGACCTGGCCGTGTCCATCCCGGCGGCCGGCCTGCTGGTCACCGCGTACGCGCTGGGCATGATCGTCGGCGGGCCGGTCCTGACCGCGCTGACCGCCCGCTTCCCCCGCAAACCACTGATCACCGCGCTGCTCGGCGTGGCCGTGGCCGGCAACCTGGCGTCCACGCTGGCGCCCGGGTACCCGGTGCTATTCGCCGCGCGGGTGATCAGTGCCTGCGTGGTGGCCACGTTCTTCGCCAACGCCATCGTGGTCGCGGCGGCCAGCGCCCCGCCGGACCGCCAGGCGTCCACGGTGGCCAAGCTGGCCCTGGGCATGAACCTGGCGATGATCCTGGGTGCCCCGCTGGGCACCGCGATCGGGCACGCCCTGGGCTGGCGGGCCACCTTCGCCGCGATCACCGCCGTGTGCCTGGCCGGCCTGGTACTGGTGTGGCGCCTGGTGCCGATCGGTCTGCCGGAACGACCGAACCAGCGTGCTGAAGTGACTGAATCAGGCTTGGGGGTGCGGTCCGAGCTGCGGGTGTTCGGGGAGCGGGACGTGCGGCTGGCCATCGCGCTCACCGCGGTGGGCAATGCCGGGCTGCTGGCCGTGTTCACCTACCTGGCGCCCCTGCTCACCGGGGTCGCCGGCTTCCCGGCCGAGGCGGTCGCCGGGTTGCTGCTGGTCTACGGGGTGGGCGCCGCGCTGGGCAACCTGGCCGGCGGGTGGCTGTACGACCGCGCGCCGTCGGCCTCCATGCCCGGGCTGCTGGCCCTGCTCACCGCCGTGTTGGCGGTGGCGTGGCTGGTCGGCCGACACCCGGTGCCGGCCGCGGTGACCGTGTTCCTGCTCGGCGCGGTGGGTTTCGCGGTGATCCCGGGCATGCAGGCGCGGGTGCTCAGCGCGGCGGCGGAAGCACCCACCCTGGCCATCGCGGTGAACGCCTCGGCCTACCAGGTCGCCGCCGCGTTCGCCGGCTGGCTGGGCGGGCGGGTGATCGACGCCGCCGGCGTGCGGCCGATCTACCTGGTTGCGGCGGCGGTCACCGCGGCGGGGTTCATGCTGGCGGTGTACTCGGGAAGACGGACGCGAACTCCCGCACGCTGATGTCCGCCCCGGCGGCCAGCCCGGTGTTCTGCCACACCTCGAACAGCCGCTTCTGCGCCGCCATCGCCGCCGGGGCGTGCCCGGTCACCCGCGCCAGCATCTCCTCGGTCCCCTCGGCCAGCAGTTCCGGGGCGACCAGCGCGTTGCACAGCCCGCTGGTTGCGAACCGCTCCACCGGGTACATGTCGCCGGTCAGGATGATCTCCTTGGCCAACGAGAGCCCGACGTGTTGGGCGAGCAGCGCGGCGTCGGCGATGGAGGGGATGCCCACCTTGATCTCGGGCAGGCCGAACGACGAGCGGGTGGTCACCACGCGCAGGTCACAGGCCATGGCCAGCTCGAAGCCGACGCCGATGCAGTAGCCGTCCACGGCGGCCAGGGTGGGCACGGGCACCGTGCGCACGGCGGCCAGCATGTCCCGCACGTCCGAGATGAACGAGCGCGCGGACTCCCGGTCCAGCGCGGGGAAGGTGTCCAGGTGCATCCCGGCGGTGAAGGAACGCCCGCCGGCGCCGGTGAACACCACCGCGCGTACGTCCGGCGCCAGGTCCAGCACCGTGTCGCGGAGCGCGCGGATGTCCGCCGGGCGCAGCGCGTTCAGCTTGGCCGGGTTGTGCAGTGTCACGCGCAGGACGTCTTTGGATCGTTCCAGCAGGACTGCCTCACTCAACGTGTTCGCTCCTCCGGTGCAGCGGGCCGATGCACCAAGGTGCACTTCCGGTACGGCCGCCCGCGACGTAGCGTGACTTTGGTAACAGAGATCTCGTCAGTCGTCATGTGAGTGTCGAAAGACCGGGGACAGACAATGAAGTCGATCTTCTTCCATCTCATGCCGTACCGCGACCTGCCGGCGGACTTCGAAACCAAGTACGACAGCATCTGGATCACACCACCGAACACCGAGCTGTGTGATCCGAAAAAGGTCGCCCAGTACTACCAGTGGAACCTGGACGAGCTGGAGCTGGCCGACCGCCTCGGCTTCGACGGCGTCGGGGTGAACGAGCACCACCAGAACGGCTACGGGTTCATGGCCTCGCCGAACCTGATGGCCGCCTCGCTGGCCCGCCGGACGCCGAACAACTCGGCGATCATGGTGCTGGGCAACACGCTCGCGCTGTACTCGCCGGCCACCCGGGTGGCCGAGGAGTTCGCCATGCTGGACGTGCTGTCCAACGGCCGGCTGGCCGCCGGGTTCCCGGTGGGCACGTCCATGGACGTCAACTTCTGCTACGGCATCACGCCCACCGAGACCCGGCCGAGGTTCCGCGAGGCCGAGGAACTGATCATCAAGGCGTGGACCGAGCCGGGGCCGTTCACCTTCAACGGCCAGTACAACCAGCTGCGCTACGTGAACCCGTGGCCGCAGCCGCTGCAGAAGCCGCACCCGCCGGTGTGGCTGGCCGGCGGCGGTTCGGTGGAGACCTGGGACCTGGCCGCCCGCCGCGACTACACCTACAGCTACCTGAGCTTCTTCGGCGCCAAGTTCGGCCAGAAGCTGATGGATGGCTTCTGGTCGCGGATGGACGAGCTGGGCATCGACCGCAACCCGTTCCGCGCCGGCTTTGCCCAGCAGATCTGCGTCTCGGAGACCGACGAGCGGGCCGAGCAGGAGTACCTGGAGCACTGCTCGTACTTCTTCAACAAGTGCCTGCACATCCCCCCGTACTTCTTCGAGGCGCCGGGCTACCGCACCCGCAAGAGCACCGAGTTCGCCATCAAGACCAACCAGCCGGGCGCGATCGCCGCCTCGGCCGCGCTGGAGAAGAACTGGAAGACCCTCAACGAGGAGGGCTTCATCATCGCGGGCAGCCCGGCCACCGTGGCCGACCGGCTGATCGAGGCGGCCAAGCGGCTGCGGGTGGGCAACCTGCACGCGCTGCTCCAGATCGGCTCCATGCCGCACGACCTCACCGAGAAGAACATCACGCTGTTCGCCGAGGAGGTCATCCCGCGCATCCGGCACATCTGGGACGACGAGGGCTGGGAGCACAAGTGGTGGCCGCAGGGGGCGGCCGACCGGTCCAAGCAGGAGGCGGCCGCATGACGACCACCGAACACGTCACCGAGCGGCTGGTCCCCGCGCTGAACGGCAAGATCCAGGTGCGCGTGCTGGTGGCCGGCACCGGGTCGCCGGTGCTGTTCCTGCACGGCGCCGGCGGGTTGCTCTGGGACCCGTTCCTGGAGGCGCTGGCCGGCCGGCACACCGTGTACGCGGTGGAGCACCCCGGCGCGGGGGAGTCCGACGCGCTCAGCCACCTGCCCGGGATCTGGGAGCTGGTGCTGCTCTACGACGAGCTGCTGGACGGGCTGGGACTGGAGCGGACGGCCGTGGTCGGCCACTCGTTCGGCGGCATGGTGGCCACCGAGCTGGCCGCGAACAGCCCGCGCCGGGTGTCCAAGCTGGCCCTGCTCGCGCCGATCGGGCTGTGGCGGGACGACGCGCCCATCCCGGACATCGCCGGCATCCCGCCGGAGACGCTGCCCGAGCTGGTGCTCGCCGATCCCAAGTCACCACTGGCGGACATGCTGACCCCGCCGGCGGACGACCCGCAGGCCCTGTTCGAGGCCGCCGTGCGCATGGCCAGCGTGCTGCACTTCATCTGGCCGCTGCCGGACAAGGGCCTGCGCCGGCGCATCCACCGGGTCTCCGCGCCGACCCTGCTGGTCTGGGGCGAAAAGGACCGCCTGGTCTCGCCGGTGTACGCGGAGGAGTTCGCGTCCCTGCTGCACGACTCGCGCACGGTGCTCATACCCGACGCCGGCCACCTCCCCCAACTGGAGCAGCCCGAACCCACTCGCCACGCTGTCCTGGAGTTCCTCGGGGAGTAGCACCGGCCTCGCGGCACCGGCTGATCAACTCATCCTGGGAGACGTTTCGGCGCTTGGAAACGTCCCCCAGGATGAACTCGGCGAATCTCGTCGTTCCGACCCCGCCGACGGCGGCGGTACGCGACGCTTTCCAGATGCTGAACGGGCCGTTCCGAGGCAGCGAAGCGCTGGCCGCCGGGCTAGTGAGCTATCGGCGGCTGCACGGCGCGGGTTACCGGCGGCTGTTCCCGGACGTCTATGTTCACGCGACCGCGCCGCTAGATCTCCTGACCCGCTCGCGGGCGGCGTATCTGCTGGTCCGCGACCGCGGCGGCGCGCTCGCGGGCTACTCGGCGGCCGCACTGCTCGGCGCCGACTGTGCTCCTCGGGACGCACCGGCCGAGGTGATGGTGCCCCGGTACCTGCGCGCGTTCCCCAACCTGCGGGTGAGCTACGGCCGGCCGGAAACGGCCGACGTGGAGTTGGTGTCGGGCTGTCTGGTGACGACGCCGGAACGCACCGCGTGGGACCTGGCGCGCCGATCGCCCCTGGTCGAAGCAGTGGTTGCCGTCGACGCAGTGGCGCACAAGCGGTTCGAGCCCGCGGATCTGTTGACGCGCCGGGCAAAACACCCCGGCGCGCGGGGCTGCCGCCGACTCGACGAGGTGGTGCGACTGTCGAACCCGCGCGCGGAGTCACCCATGGAGACCCGTTTACGCTTGGCGCTCCTCGCGGCCGGGCTCCCGGTGCCGGAGGTGCAGTACGACATCCTGGATCGGGACTGGTGGTTGGTCGCCCGGGTCGACCTGGCCTACCCGGACGCGAAGCTGGCGATCGAATACGACGGCGCACCGCATTTCGACGCTCGGCAACGCGCGCAGGACCTCCACCGGGACAACGAGCTGGCCCGTTACGGCTGGCACACCATGCGGATCGACCGCCGCCAGGCCACCACTGGTCTTGAGCGCACCATCAGTAACGTCCGTTCCGTGTTGAAACGCCGAGTTCATCGCTGGAGACGTTTGCCCGCCTCAGAAGGTCTCTGAAGATGAACTCGGCGCGGGGACGGGCCGCGGCTGGCGAACTCGGCGCGCGAGATGGGGTGTGGCTGGCGCGGCGGCCCGTCAGGGCGACGGCGCTGTCCGGTCGGCCAGGGCGAGGAAGACGGGGGCGGCGTCGAGGACGGCGGTGCGGTCCTCGGGTGGCACCGTGGCCAGTAGCTCGGCCAGCACTTCGGCTTCGCCCCGGGCGACGGAGCGGAGTGTGCGTAGGCCCTCTTCGGTGGGGGCCACGTACACCCCGCGCCCGTCGTTCGGATCCGGCGCGCGGCTGACCAGGCCGTTCTGCCGCATGGTGGCGACCACCGCGGTCGCCGTCGGCTGTGAGCAGGGGATGCGCACGGCCAGCTCGCCGATGCGCATCGGGCCGTGCTGGGTGAGCAGGCCGAGGACGATGAGCTGCGTCGGCGGCGTCGCGCCGTCCCCGCTGGCTCGGCGCAGCCCCCGCAGCAACCGGTGCAAGGCGATCACCAGCGGCAGGGTCTCCTCAGCACTCACCACACTTCAGGACAATTTCAGCACCGGGTGGTAGATGTCCAGCCACAGCGCCAGGTCCAGGGTGCGCTCCAGGCCCTTGCGGGCGGCCTGGGTGATCTCCGCGGTGTCCCGCCGCACCTCGCCGGCCAGCCAGGCCCGGTTCACGATGTCGAACACCGGGTGGTTCGGCCGGGACAGGTACTCGCTGGCGTTGCGGCGCAGGTTCACCAGGTAGCCGGGGTCCTGGGTGGACGGGTAGGGCGACTTCACCCGGTCGGCCACCGACCGGGGCAGCACGTCCCGGGTGGCCTCGCGCAGCAGCGACTTCTCCCGGCCGTCGAACGACTTCACCGCCCACGGCGCGTTGTAC
The DNA here is from genome assembly GCA_014208095.1 of Actinospineispora eucalypti. Lineage (GTDB taxonomy): Bacteria > Actinomycetota > Actinomycetes > Mycobacteriales > Pseudonocardiaceae > Pseudonocardia > Pseudonocardia eucalypti. The sequence goes on from JACHMT010000001.1 coordinate 1,328,164, forward strand.
ACGTACTCCACCAGCCGGTGGTCGCAGAACGGCACCCGCACCTCCAGCCCGACCGCCATGGACGCCCGGTCCTTGCGGTCCAGCAGGATCCGCACGAACCGGGTCAGGTGCAGGTAGCTGATCTTGCGCATGGTCCACTCGAGGTCGGACTCGCCGTCCAGCCGCTGGATGTCCGCGACCGCGTTCCGGTAGCTGTCCTGGACGTAGCCGCGCACGTCCAGCTGGCGGCGCAGCTCCGGGTTCAGGATGGACAGGTCGTCGCCGAAGTGCCGGTCGTAGCGCACCAGCCAGGGGAAGGTCAGCCCCTCGCGCGCCCGGGGGTCGAAGAACTGCTGGTAGCCGCCGAACACCTCGTCCGCCGACTCGCCGGACAGCGCCACCGTGGAGTGCCCCCGGATCGCGGCGAACAGCAGGTACAGCGAGGCGTCCATGTCGCCCATGCCGGCCGGCATGTCCCGCGCGCGGATCATCTTGGACCGCACCGCCGGGTCGGCCAGCTCGTCCGAGTCGAGCACGATGTCCCGGTGCTCGGTGCCGGAGCGGGCCGCCACGTCGTGCACGTACGGCGTGTCCGGGGTGGCGCGCAGGTCGTCGGGCACGAAGTTCTCCGTCTGCCCCACGAAGTCCACCGCGAAGCTGCGCACGGTCTCGCCGACCTCGCCCAGCTGTTTCGCGGCGATGGCGGTCATCGCGGAGGAGTCCAGCCCGCCGGAGAGCAACGTGCAGCGCGGGACGTCGGCGACCAGCTGGCGGCGCACGATGTCGTCCAGCAGCTCCCGCACGTGGCCGATGGACGCGTCCCGGTCGTCGGTGTGCTCGCGGGTGCGCAGCGTCCAGTACCGGCTGGTCCGGATGCCCTGCGCGGTCACCGACACCACGGTGCCCGGCTCCACCTCGCGCATGCCCTCCCACACCGCGTGGCCCGGGGTCTTGATGAACGCGAACAGCTCGCGCATGCCGTCGAGGCCCACGGTGTGCTCGGCCAGCGGGTTGGCCAGGATGGCCTTCGGCTCGGAGCCGAACAACACGCCGTCCGAGGTGGGGTAGTAGTAGAACGGCTTGATCCCCATCCGGTCGCGGATCATCACCAGCCGCTCGGTGCGGGAGTCCCAGACGGCGAACGCGTACATGCCGTTCAGCCGTTCCGCGACCGAGGCGCCCCATTCCAGGTAGCCGCGTAGCACCACCTCGGTGTCCGACCGGGTGATGAACCGGTGGCCCCGGGCGCTCAACTCCGCGCGCAGCTCGGTGAAGTTGTAGGCCTCGCCGGAGTAGACGATCACCACCGGGCCGTCCGGGGTGTCCGCCGTCATCGGTTGCCGTCCGCCGTCCAGGTCGATGATGGCCAGCCGCCGGTGTCCCAGCGCGACGTGTTCGGCCACCCAGGTGCCCTCGTCATCCGGGCCCCGACAGGCCATCGTCTCGGTCATCGCGTCGATCGCCTCCTGCTGTTTACGCAGGTCACGGCCGTACGACAGCCACCCGGTGATTCCGCACATCGTGTCCTCCCGTGTTCCTGTATGCCCCTCCAGGTGAGTGATCTTTCTGTAACTGACCGTACAACTACTTTCGCTAACTATCTAGTTTGTTTCATGAGAGTTCGTTGACAACTAAGTTGAGTTCAGCTCAAACTTGATTCAGTGCGTTCAGCACGGTGATTCAGTGGGTTCGGCACGGTGATTCAGTCACTTTCGGCATGCCGAACCGACTGAATCACCCTGCTGAAGTGACTGAATCGGGACGGCGAGGGGGTGGGTGCGTGTGGTGACGGTGATGGCCAGGGGCGAGGCGGCGCGGCGGCGGTTGTTGGCGGCCGCGATCGCCGAGCTGGCCGAGCACGGCGAGCTGGAGGTGGCCTCGGTGGCGCGTCGCGCCGGAGCGAGCGTGGGCCTGCCCTACCGGTACTTCGGCAGCCGGTCCGGCCTGCTCTCCGCCGTGCTCGCGGACTTCCACGACCGGTTGGACGAGCAGGTCATGTCGCCGCGCTTCCCCGGCGACAACTGGCTGGACCGGGAGCACGCCCGGCTGGTGGCCTGGGTGAACTTCCTCTACGAGGACCCGCTCACCCCGGTCACGCTGGGCCGGGGCACCGGGGACGGGGAGGTCGCCGCCGTCGCGCTGCGCCACCTGCACCTGGTGATCGAGGAGGGCGCGCGCAACATGGCCGCCGGCCAGCGGAGCGGGGACATCCCGGCGGACCGGGACCCCGGCCTGTGCGCGGCCGCCGTGCTCGGCGGGGTGCACACCACCGTGGTCAGCGCGCTGACCCGGGAACCCCGGCCGGACCGGGAGGTACTCGTCCGGGAGCTGTGGACGTTCGTGAAGAGCGCGGTCGGCCGGCCGGACTACGTGGCGAAAGGAGCAGAGGGATGAGGGCGACGCAACCCGAGGTGCACAGCGTGGAGGACCTGGCCAAGGACCTGGCCCGGCGGCACCGCGCGCAGGTCAGCGGCGGCGCGTCGGTGGCCCCCGAGGTGGTCGAACGGGACCTGGCCGCGCTGCGCCGGGACGGCTTCGTGGTGCTGCCCGAGCTGATCCCGGCCGACGAGCTCGCCGTGATCCACGCCGAGCTGGACGAGCTGCTCGGCCCGATGGGCCGCAACAACTTCGAGGGCCACCTGACCCAGCGCGCGTACAGCCTGCTCGGCAAGACCCGGGCGGCCGACCGGCTGGTGGACCACCCCCGGGTGCTGGCGCTGCTGGACCGGCTGCTGATGCCCAACTACCTGCTCTCCCAGCTGCAGGTGATCAAGATCCTGCCCGGGGAGAGCGGCCAGCTGCTGCACGCGGACGACTCGTTCTACCCGGTGCCCCGCCCCCGGCCGGCGCTCTCCGCCGCGACCATCTGGGCGATCGACGAGTTCACCGGGGACAACGGCGCCACCGTGGTGCTGCCGGGCAGCCACGAGTGGGGTGACGACCGGCGGCCCGTCTCCGGGGACGTTCCGGTTCCGGCGGTGATGCCGGCCGGGTCCTGCGTGTTCTTCCTGGGAACGCTGTGGCACGGCGGCGGGGCGAACCGCTCGGCGGCGCCGCGCACGGCGGTCACCGCGCAGTACTGCGAGCCGTGGTTGCGCACCCAGGAGGCGTTCACCCTGTCCGTGGACGCCGATACCGCGCGCGCCGTCTCCCTGGACATCCGCCGGATGATCGGCTACAGCATCCACCCGCCCTTCGTCGGCGCGGTGAACGGCATGCACCCCGACCGCCTCCTCACCCAGGAGCCCTGACCAGCTCGGGGAAACTCGGCTGACGGCGGAAGGGGAGCCGGCTAGGTTCGGGTGGAACCCACGACAGGAGGCGGCATGCGGCGGGAGTCCGAAGTCATCGGCCACTTCGCGACTCATTTGAGGACAACCGACCGCCATGAAGCTGCTCAACGTGGGGATACTTGCGCACGTCGACGCCGGCAAGACCAGCCTGACCGAGCGCCTGCTGTTCCACGCCGGCGCCATCCGCCGCCTCGGCCGGGTCGACCGGGGCACCACCCAGACCGACTCCGCCGAGCTGGAGCGTGACCGGGGGATCACCATCTCCACCGGGGTCGCCGCGTTCCGCGCCGGCGACCTGACGGTGAACCTGGTCGACACCCCCGGCCACCCCGACTTCATCGCCGAGGTGGAGCGTAGCCTGCGGGTGCTGGACGGTGTGGTGCTGGTGCTCTCCTCCGTCGAGGGGGTGCAGGCGCAGACCCGGGTGCTGATGCGCACGCTGATCCAGCTACGCATGCCCACCGTGCTGTTCCTGAACAAGATCGACCGTGCCGGTGCCCGCCCGGACGGGGTGCTGGCCGACGTCTTGACCAGGCTGACCGCACGGGCGGTGCCGTTGGGTGAGGTGCATGACGCCGGCACGCCCCGGGCCGGCGTCCGCGCGCTGGTCCCGGACGGCGACGCGCTCGCCGAGTTCGCCGCCGCCGACGGACGGGACGCCTTCGTGGCCCGCTACCTGGACGGCACGCTCGACCCCGCGGCGATCCGCGAGGAGCTGGCCGAGGGGACCCGTGCGGGCCGGCTGCACCCGGTGTTCTTCGGCTCGGCGGTGACCGGAGCCGGGATCGCCGAGCTGGTGGACGGGCTCGGCGAGCTTCTGCCGGCCACCTCGGCGGCACCGGGCGGCCCGCTGGCCGGACGACTGTTCAAGATCGACTCACATGGTGCCTACCTGCGGGTCTACTCCGGCGAGCTGCGCGCCCGGCAGGTTGTCGCGCTGCGCCGCCGGCACCTGGACGGGCCGCCGACCGAGCACCTGGGGAAGGTCACCGCGATCGCCGTGGCCGAGCCCGGCGGGTTCCGGCCGGCCGGTCGGGTGGGTCCGGGCCAGATCGCCCGGCTCACCGGGCTCGCCGACGCGCGGATCGGCGACTCCCTGGGCGCTCCGCCGGACAACCCGGCGGACCAGCTGTTCGCCCCGCCGGTCCTGGAGGCCGTGGTCGGCGCGCGCCGACCCGCGGACGCGCCCCGGCTGGCCACCGGGCTGCGCGAGCTGGCCCGGCGGGACCCGCTGATCACCCTGGTGGAGCGGGACGGCGAGCTTTCGGTGCGCCTGTACGGCGAGGTGCAAGGCGAGGTGATCGCCGCGCAGCTGGCCGCCGAGTTCGGCGTCGAGCCGGTGCTGGCCCAGCCGAGGACGGTGCACCGGGAGCGGGTGACCGGCGTCGGCGAGGCCGCCCGGGCGATCGACGAACGGGAGCGCACCGACCCCTGGGCCACCGTCGGGCTGCGCGTCGAGCCGGGCACCGGGGTCGGCTACCGGCTCGCGGTGGAGCTGGGCTCGCTGCCGCTGGCCTTCCACGCCGCCATCGAGCAGGGCGTACGCGCCGCGCTCCGTCAGGGACCGCACGGCTGGCCGGTAACCGACTGCCTGGTCACCCTCACCAGGTCCGGCTTCGCCAGCCCGATCAGCACCGCCGGCGACTTCCGCGCGCTGGCCGCCGAGCTGGCGCGCTTCGCGGTAGAGCGTGCCGGGACCCGGGTCGACCTGCCGGTCCGGCGGATCGAGCTGGAGGTCCCGCCGGACACCCTCAACCCGGTGCTCGGCGCGCTCGCGGCGGCCGGCGGCACGGTCCGCGCGATCGACGCGAACGCCGGTCGCATCGACGCGGACCTACCCCAGGCCCGGCTGCCCGAGCTGGCCCGGCGACTGCCCCGGCTCACCCGGGGCGAGGCGCTGCTGACCCCGCGCGGGGTCAGCTGGAGGCCGTTGTGACCGCCCGGTCGTCGGTGCGCAGCACCCGCTCGGCCAGCGGCGCGAACGCCAGGGCCAGCACGGTCCACAACAGCGCGCTGCCGAGCACCGCCTGGAGGCGGAAGTTGTAGAGCAGGTCGGCGTCGAAGCCGGGCAGCACCAGCGCGCCCTGCGCGTCCCTGACCGGCTGCGGCGTCTCGGTGGCCAGGTTGCCGTACACCTCGACGTTGGCCGGCAGGTGGCCCAGCGCCGGCAGCACCGCCATGAGCAGCCCGCACAGCACGACGAAACACGCGACGCCGACCACGCCGGCGTTCCAGTTGCCCAGTCGTTCGGCCAGCCGCCGGCCCAGCCAGATCGAGACCAGGGCGAACGCCACCGCGCCCAGCACCATGATCAGGTACAGGCCGGTGCGCGCGCTGATGGTCTCGTGGTGGCCGACCGCCGGCGGGTTGGTCGGATACTTCAGGAACGGCACCAGGAACAGCGTGACGAACCCGCCCAGCGCCACCAGCAGCGCCAGCGTCTTCGGCTGCCACCGGCCGACCCGGCCCCAGGCCAGTCCGTACGCCACCGCGTAGAACACGCCGACCGCCACGCCGAAGAGGATCAGGCCGACGCCGAGGCCCACGTTCATCTGGAAGGCCCGGCTGAACACCTCGCCCTCCTCGGCCTCCGGGTGGTGCCCGGCGGCCATGGCGATGGCGTGCAGCGCTTCACTGCGCGCGCCCTCGTAGTCGATGGACGCCTGGACCAGCGGTTCGGCGAAGATCCGGGCGTACAGGAAGGTGATCAGCCCGGCCAGCGCACCGGCTCCGGCTCCCCGGAGTACGAGTGACTTCAACACCTCAGTGGCAGGGGAAGCCGGCCAGGTGACGGGCGTCGTGCACGAACTCGTGCACCACCATGGTGTCGCCGAACACCGAGGTGGCGCCCTCGTCGATGCCGACGAAGTAGTAGAGGAGCAGACCGAACAGCACCGCGCCGATCAGCCACGGGATGCCCTCGGAGATGGCGATGGGTGCCGGTCGCGACTGGCCGATGGCAGGTGAGGTCATGGCAGGAAAGGTACGTCGGCCGCCAATCGCGGTCAATATCTGTTCAGTTACTGAGATGTTGAGGTGACGAAGTCCACCAGTCGGGCGTTGACCAGGTCGGGGCGTTCCTGCTGCAGCCAGTGGCCCGCGCCGGGCACCATCTCCAGGCCCTGCAGGTTGGGGATGTAGGCTCGCATGCTCCGTTCCAGGCGGACCGGGTCGAAGCGGGACACGGTCGGGTCCAGTTCGCCGGCCAGCATCAGCGCCGGCGGGGTGATCGGGGCATCATGCCAGGCGGCGGTCAGCGCCCAGTTGCGGTCCAGGTTGCGGTACCAGTTCAGCGGCCCGGTGAACCCGGAGCCGGCGAACTCGTCGGCGAACGCCTTCACGTCCGCGTCGCTGACCCAGTCCGGCAGCGTCTCCGGGTCCCGCCAGAGGTCCAGGAACCCGCCCCCGCCGGGCGGCAGGGTCAGGTCGTTCTCCCCGGCCAGCCCGGTCAGCAGCAGCCGGAAGGTGCGGGTCAGGTCGGCCTCGAACTCCGCCTCCACCCCCGGGCGCTGGAAGTACACCTGGTAGTAGTCCTCGCCGAACCGCTCGCGCAGCGCGGCCACGGTGGGCGTCGGGCCGCGCCGGATGTGCGGCACGCTCAGCGCGGCGATGCCGCGCACCAGGTCCGGCCGCAGCAGCGCGGTGTGCCAGGCCACCGGGGCGCCCCAGTCGTGCCCGATCACCGTGGCGGAGCGCTCCCCACAGGCCGCGATCAGCCCCACCGCGTCGCCGACCAGGTGCAGCATCGTGTACTCGTCCACCGCGTCCGGCCCGCCGGTGCCCGGGTAGCCGCGCTGGTTGGGCGCCACCGCGTGGAACCCGGCCTCGGCCAGCGCCTGGAGTTGGTGGCGCCAGGAGTACCAGCACTCCGGGAACCCGTGCAGGAGCAGGACCAGTGGTCCCTCGCCGGCCTCCGCGACCCGCATCTCCAGGTCGCCCACCTTGATCACGCGATGCCGAATCTCGCTCACTCTCGGGACGCTACCGGTGTTCGGTGGCCGGGAGGTGACGAGACGCGTTCCGTCGGGTGGGTGGTCGGGCTTCAAAGACGGCTTGGACGGCGCGGGTGGGTCGGTCTCCCGCGGCCTAGGCGGCGCTGTTGCGTTCGGCTCGGGGACGCCGGCCGGACTGATGCGCTGCTGGGGCGTGCCGCCCAGTTCGGGTGCGTCGGCCAGTTCGGGTGCGCCGCCGAGCTCGGGTGCGCCGGCCAGTTCGGGTGCGCCGGCCAGTTCGGGTGCGCCGCCGAGCTCCGGGTGCGCCGGCCGGTTTGGGTGTGTCGGCCGGTTCGGGTGTGCCGGCCGGGCGGCCTGGTGCGGCTCCGGGCGGGCTGGCGCGGGCCGGGCTTGATCGCCGGCTGTGGCGGTTTAGCCTCGATTTTCGCGGCTTGACCGCCACCAACGGCGATCACCCCTACCGCGGCACCTCAACTGTCACTCTGGTTGCGCGACCGGCACGCTATCGGGGTTCGGTCTTGCCACGACCCCTACCACGTATCCCTCATGAAACAGGAGTGACGCGTGGGACGTCATCGGCCCGTTGCCATGGTCATGTCGCAGCTAGAGACGTTTCCGGCCGGCAAAGGGTCTCTCACTGCTACTTGACCATGAAGCGGCCCCGCCGACCGAAACGCAAGAGGCGCCACCCAGGCCGCGGCAGACCGACCCGCCCGCGCCGTCCAAGCCGTCCTGAAACCCGGCCCACCCGCAAATCGCCAGGATCGCGTTCCTCAGCTCACACTTCCTGGCGCCTATATCCCGCGTGTGCAATCGTTGCAGACGCGGGTAATTGGCTGAGACATGGAGGACTGTGACATGCCAGTGGGGCTGTTCGCCCTCGCGGTGGGCGGATTCGGCATCGGGCTCACCGAGTTCGTGATCATGGGGTTGCTGCCGGAGGTGGCGGCGGACTTCGCGGTCAGTGAGCCGGTGGCCGGCTATCTGATCTCGGGTTACGCGTTGAGCGTCGCGGTGGGCGCGGTCGCGCTGAGTGCGGCGATCACCCGGTTCGACCGCAAGAAGGTGCTGATGTCGCTGCTGTTGCTGTTCATCGCGGGCAACCTGATGTCCGCGGTGGCCGACAGCTACTCGTTCATGATGGCCGGCCGGATCGTCGCCGCGCTGTGCCACGGGGCGTTCTTCGGCGTCGGCTCGGTGGTGGCCGCCGACCTGGTGGCGCCGGAGAAGCGGGCCAACGCCATCGCGATGATGTTCGCCGGGCTGACCGTGGCCAACGTGCTCGGTGTCCCGCTGGGCACGCTGCTCGGCCAGCAACTGGGCTGGCGGTCCACGTTCTGGGCGATCACGGTGATCGGGATCATCGCGCTGGCCGGCATCAAGCTGCTGGTCCCGGCCACGCCGGCGCGGGCTGATGCAAGTTTGCGGGCAGAGCTACGGGTGTTCGCCCGGCCCCAGGTGTGGGTGTCCATCGCGGTGACCATCCTCGGCTTCGGCGGCATGTTCGGCGGGTTCACCTACATCGCCTTCACGTTGACCGAGGTGACCGGCTTCGCGTCCAGCACGGTGCCGTGGCTGCTCATCCTGTTCGGCGCGGGGTTGTTCGCCGGCAACCTGGTCGGCGGCCGCCTGGCCGACCGCGCGCTGGTGCCCTCGCTGCTGGCCATCCTGGCCGTGCTGACCGTGGTGCTGGCCGCCTTCGCGCTCACCGCGCAGTCCAAGGTGGCCACGGTGATCGCGCTGCTGCTGATGGGCGCCGCCGGGTTCGCCACGGTGCCCGGGCTGCAGCTGCGCATCATGCGGTACGCCTCGGACGCGCCCACGCTGGCCTCGGGCAGCAACATCGCCGCGTTCAACATCGGCAACGCGGCCGGCGCCTGGCTGGGCGGGCTGGCCATCGGCGCCGGGTTCGGGTTCACCTCGCCGCTGTGGGTGGGCGCCGGGGTGACCCTGGCCGGACTGGTGGTCCTGGCCGCCGCCTCGGTGCGCCGGAGCGCCCCGGCGGAAGCACTTGTAGACGCAGGTAGCCCGCGTGCCTGAGCTATCGTGAACTGAGGAAGTGTTGAGGAGGAGCCGTGACACTGCGCGACGATGAGGTCGAGGCCCAGGTGCACGGTTGGCGCCTGCTCGCGGTTCTGCACGCACGGATCGAGGCCCGGCTGGAGCGCGTGCTCCAGGCCGGGCACGACCTGTCGGTGAGCGAGTACGGCGTGCTGGAGCTGCTCTCCCGCCAGGTGGCCCACCACCTGCGGATGAACCAGCTGGCCACCGCCATGGCGCTGAGCCAGAGCGCGACCACCCGGCTGGTGACCCGGCTGGAGGACCGGGGACTGCTGACCCGCTACCTCTGCCCGGACGACCGCCGGGGCATCTACAGCGAGGTGACGCCGGCCGGCTTCGAGCTGCTGGAGCGCGCCCGCCCGGCGCACAACCGGACGCTGGGCGAGGAGCTTGCCGAGGCGGCCCAGAACCCGGAGATGGCGCACCTGGTCGCGGCCATCAGCCAGTCCGACCGGGAGCCGCTGCCGCGGCCTTAGAGTCGCGACTCTCGGTTACCGTCCGTTCGCCGTCCGTTCATTTGTTCGCGAGAATTCGCCGTCATCCCAGCGCGTCGCCCAGGTCGGTGACCAGGGAAATGGGTCCGATCGGCGATCTTTCTCCATAGATTGCCGAATAACGGGAAAGCGTGGATTTCCCGTTCTCGAATATGGATTCGCCCCGCCGTCGGATCCGCCGGCCGGGCGGCTTCGCGGAAATCCGCTCGCCGGTCCCGATCGGCCGCGATGATGAGGGTATGAGCATGATGCGGCGGATACTGGTGAACTCGGCCGACGACATCCGGGTGGAGCGTGTGCCCTTCCCGGAGGCTCCCGGCGAGGGGCAGGTGTTGGTGCACAGTCGGCTGGTCGGCATCTGCGGCAGCGACACCCACGCCGCCGCCGGCCGGCACCCGTTCATCCGGCTGCCCTACCGGCCGGGGCACGAGGTGGTCGGGGTGGTCGGTGCGATCGGCCAAGGGGTGACCGGGCTGTCCCCGGGCGACCGGGTGGTGGTGGAGCCCAACCTGGTGTGCGGGCGTTGCCGGCAGTGCCGGGAGGGCCGGTACAACATCTGCCGCGAGCTGGCCGTCTTCGGCTGCCAGACGCCCGGCGGCATGGCCGACGCGTTCACCATCGCGGCCGACCGGCTGCACCCGGTGCCGGACGGCATGTCCGACGAGCTGGCCGCGCTGGTCGAGCCCCTGGCGACCCCGGTGCGCGCGGTACGCCGGGCCGGGATCGGGCCGGGCAGCCGGGTGGTGGTGCTCGGTGCCGGGCCGATCGGGCTGCTCACCATGGTCGCCGCGCGGGCCGCCGGGGCGGCCACCGTGCTGGTCACCGACGTGCTGGCCGGCAAGCGGGAGCGGGCCGTGCGACTGGGGGCGGACGCGGCCCTGGACGCCGCCGACCCGGGCCTGGTGGACGCCGCCCGGGACGCGATGCGGGGCGGCGGGGGCGGCGAGGGTGGGATGGGCGGCGAGGGTGCCGACGCGGTGTTCGACTGCGTGGCGGTGCGCAGCTCCATGGCCCAGGCCGCCGAGCTGCTGGACAAGGGCGGCACGGTGGTCGTGGTCGGCGTGCCGCACGGGCCGACCGACGTGCCGCTGCATCTGGTGCAGGACCGGGAGATCGCCGTGCTGGGCAGCCTCATGTACGTCCGGGAGGACGTGTTGCGGGCAATCCGGCTGTTGGCCGACGGCGTGTTGAGGGCTAACGAGTTGGTCACCGCCGTCTTTCCTTTGGAACAAGCCAGCGAGGCCTATGCGGCCTCGATCCGTCCGGACCAGGTCAAGGTCCTCATCCGCATCGCGGAATAGCTCAGCGATCAACTAATTGATCTTTAATCCGAGCACTGAAGAAAAATCGACATCTCGGTGCAGTCGTACATCGATTCGGCCCACGGAGGGCGACGAGTCGGTCACGCTAGAGGTCGTGTTGGGGGCACCATTTCGGGGGAGCGAGGCGATCGCCCACGGTCTGCTGACCCGCGATCAGTTGTACGGGCCGAGGTTCAAGCGGGTGTTCGCCGGGGTGTTCGCCCCGGTTGACCTCGCGCTGGATCTGGCGGCGCGCTCCCGCGCGGCGTACCTGATGGTGGGCGGCCGCGGCGGGGTGCTGGTGGGGTACTCGGCGGCCGAGCTGCTGGGCGCGGACTGCGCGCCGAGGGATGCGCTGGCCGAGGTCGCGGTGCCGGTCCGCATCCACGCCAAGACCGGGCTGCGCATAGTGCACAGCGCGATCGACCCGGCGGATACGGTCGAGCGGGACGGCTGCCGGGTGACCACCCCGCTGCGCACCGCGTGGGACCTGGCCCGGCGGGTCGAGCTGGTGGAGGCGGTGATCGCGGTGGATGCGCTGGCCCGGGTGGGCGGGTTCGCCCCGGCCGAGCTGCTGGCCCGGCGGGCAGCCCTGCCGGGGTCGAGGGGCAGCCGGCGGCTGGACCAAGTGGTCGCGTTGGCCGACCCGGGGGCGGCGTCGCCGATGGAGACCCGGCTGCGGGTGGGCCTGCTCGGCGCCGGACTGCCCGCGCCGAAGGTGCAGTACGAGGTGCGCGACGGGCGGGACAATCCGGTGGCCCGGGTGGACCTGGCCTACCCGGGCGCCCGCCTGGCCGTCGAATACGTGGCCGACGAGCCCAACGTGCCCCGGCAGCGGGAGGGTGAGCTGGCCGACCTGGGCTGGCAGGTCGTCCGGGTGCACCGGGAGGACGTGCTGCGCGGCATGCGCCGCACCGCCGACCGGGTCCGTGCCGGCCTGGCCCGGACGTCTTAGAGTCGCACGCGTGGCCGAACAGGTGAAGATCGGGAACGTGTTGCATCCGGTGGCCGATGTGACCGCCGCCGTCGCGTTCTATCGGGACGCGTTGGGGTTGCCGGTCAAGTTCGCCGATGGCGACCGGTATGCCGCGCTGGACGGGCAGACCACCACGTTGGCCCTGGCCGGGCCGGCGGAGGACGTCACCGGGGGCGTCGCGGCGGCGTCGTTCAAGGTGCCGGACGTGGCCGCGGCGCTGGCCGCGATCACCGCGGCGGGCGGCGAGGTGGTGCGCCCGCCGGAGCAGGGGCCGCACGAGGTTCGCGCCGTGGCCCGCGACCCGTGGCGGAACACGATCATCGTCTACGGGCCGCGCTGAGCTTCCCGATTCACGGGAACGGCCTCGCCGCGAGCCGGTCGGACTGGGATCGTCACAATGGAGTCTGACCTGGTCCGTTGCGAGGAGAGTGAATGCCGAAGGGGCAGCACGCGCCGATCCCGGAGAAGCTGCGCGTCTACACCCATCCGGCGCCCGAGGAACCGGTCGACAGCGGGCTCACTTCGCTGACCCATGGCGAGGGGCCGGCCCTGCTGCCGCCGCCGGCCGCCGGCTCCCGCCGGCACCTGGCGATCACCCTGGACGGCGACTCGCTGCGCTGGTCGGACCTGGTGGCCATCCTGGAGGCCGAGTCGGTCACCGTGACCCTGGCCCCGGAGGCCCGGGAGCGCATGCACCGCTCGCGGGACGGCGCGCTGCGCCGGCTGGCCGCCGGGCAGCGGGTGTACGGCTGGAACCAGGCGCTCGGCCCCCTCAAGGACTACCCCCTCGAGGACGAGGACCAGCTCCAGTTCCAGATCAACATCCTGCGCTCGCACGCCGCCGGGGTCGGCGAGAACCTGTCCGCGCCGATCGCCCGGCTGGCCCTCATCCTGCGGGCGAACGCGCTGGCCCGGGGTACCGCCGGGGTGCGCCCGGCGATGGTGGACCGGATGCTCGCGGTGCTCAACGCGGGCATAGTGCCGCTGATGCCGGAGATCGGCTCGCTGGGCACCGGGGACCTGCAGCCGATGGCCGCCGCCGGGCTGATGCTGATCGGCGAGCGGGTGCCGGCCGCCGACCGCTCCGGCACCACCTGGGCCGACGACGCGCTGCGCCGGGCCGGCCTCCCGGAGCGCTTCGAACTGCACGCCGGCGAGACGCTCGCGCTGATCAGCGGCAGCAGCGTGTTGTCCGCCTGCTACGCGTCGGCGGTCCGCCGGGTGGATTCGCAGATCGACACCTTCCTCGGCGCCTTCGCGCTGTTCTGCGAGGCCACCAGGGCGGAGCGGCAGGCGTTCGACCCCCGGCTGCACACCGAGCGGCGCATCCCCGAGCAGGTGGTGGCCAACGACCGCATCCGCAACCTGATCGGCGGCAGCGCCTGGATGACCCCGGCCGGCCGGGCCAGGCTGGGCGAGCTGCGCGAGCGGGTGCAGGACTCCACCTCGGTGCGCGCCACCCCGCACAAGGTGGCCAGCGTGCTGCACACCCTGGCCGAGGCGAAGCGGTTCCTGGCCTGGGAGGCCAACGCGTCCAACTCCAACCCGCTGGTGCTGGGCGGGGACGGCGGGTACGAGTTCGTGATGGGCGGCAACTGGGACTGCTCGATACTCGGGCACTCGGCCCACTCGCTGAACGTGCAGGTCACCGACCTCGCGGTGCTGGCCAAGGACCTGACCGGCCGGCTGGCCTCGGACCTGTGGAGCTACGGGCTGCCGCCCGCGCTGTCCGGCGGGAAGATCGGGTTGAACTCCGGGCTGACCCTGGTGCACGCGGTGGCCGCGTCGCTGATCCCGGAGATGCACGCCCGTTCCACGCCGGTCAGCTCGCTGTCCTTCCCGCTCAAGGGCGGTCAGGAGGACCACAACACGATGGCCATGGCGTCCGTGCGGAACCTGGTCTCCAACGTGGACCGGTTGGACGTGGTGCTCGCGGTGTCCACGCTGATGAGTGCGCAGGGCGTGGACCTGATCGCCGAGGCGATGACCGGGCTGGCCCTCGGGGCGGGCTCGAAGCGGGTGCACACACTGGTCCGGTCGGTGATCGACCCGCTGGGCGACGACCGCTACATGACCGACGACGTGGAGCGCATGACCACTCTGGTCCGCGGCGGCCGCATCAGCGCCGAAGTCCGCCGCAACCGCATGTCGCGGTAGGAGTTTAAAGACAGCTCGGACGGCCGCGTTGGTCGGTCTGCCGCGGCTTGGGTGCGGCCCGTTGCGTTTGGTTGCGGCTAGGGCTCGGCTCGTTGCGCCGGCTCGGACACTCGATCACGGACCGTAGTTGCGTTCCGCCCGGTTCAGAGGTCGTTCGTCCACGAAATCCACCTGAGCGGGGTTTGATCTTTGGGTTCACCCCGCTGAGGTGGATCTCGTGAACGTAACCGGTCCGCGGCCGGGCTGGAGGCCGCCTGGACGTTACGCCGCGTAAGCGAGGCCCAGGTCGCAACCGAACGCAACGGCCGGCACCCAAGCCGCGAAAAACGCCAACCGCGGCCGTCCAAGCAGTCTTTAGAACCGGCACTCCCACCCGACCGCCGGCCGAATTACCCGTGAACCGGTGCACCCATCACAGGTAGAAACACCGGCATGCAGATCGAGCGGCGGGTCGCGCTGCGCTTTCATCCGGACGCGGTCGCGGCGAACACCCACGTCAACCTGTCCGCGGTTCGCTCCGACGGGGACTGCCTGTGGCTGGCCGGGGACGAGACGGCCACCGTGGAACGCCTGCGCGCCGACTCCGACGGGTACGGCGAGCAGCGGGTGTTTCCGCTGGCCGAGCTGGTCGACCTGCCGGGGCCACCGGAGGAGGAGGCCGACATCGAGGGCCTGGCCCGCTCCGGCGGGTACCTGTGGGCGGTGGGTTCGCACAGCCTGGTGCGCCGGCGGGTGAAGGCGGAGCACTCGGACAAGCAGGCCATCCGCCGGCTGCGCAAGATCCGCCGGGACGTCAACCGGTACGTGATCGCCCGGCTGGCCGTCCAGCCCGGGGATGACGGCCTTCCCGAGCTGGCCAGGGCCACCGGGGACGGCCGGAGCAGCGCGCTGTTCGGCGCGGCCGGCGAGGACAACCTGGCCGACCTGCTGGCCGACGACGACCACCTGGCCCCGTTCCTGGCCATCCCGGCCAAGGACAACGGGTTCGACGTGGAGGGGTTGGCGGTGCACGGCGAGTCGCTGTACATCGGGCTGCGCGGGCCGGTGCTGCGCGGGTTCGCCGTGCTGATCGAGGTGCGGCCGGAGGACGACGAGCCGGGGCGGCTGCGGCTGGCCCGGATCGACGGCGACCGGCGCTACCGCAAGCACTTCCTGGACCTGGGCGGGCTGGGCGTGCGCGACCTGTGCCCGCACGGCCGGGACCTGCTGGTGCTCGCCGGCCCGTCTATGGACCTGGACGGTCCGGTGCGGGTGTACCGCTGGCACGACGCAGCGGTGGCGGAGACCTCCGAGGTGGCCCGGGGCGACGAGCTGTCGGTGGAGCTGGAGCTGCCCTACGGCGACGGCGACGACCACGCCGAGGGCATCGCGCTGTTGCCCGACTCGCGGTTGCTGGTGGTGTACGACAGCCCGGCGGAGCACCGGCGCCCCGACGAGGAGGTGGTGCTGGCCGACGTGGTCCGGTTGCCGCCTGGGCGATGAATTCGCGGGGGTGGCCGGGTCTATACCGGTGACCGCGAATAAAGGAGCACCGATGAACCTGCCCCCGATCGTCGACCGCGACAAATGGCTCACCGCGAGGGAGGAGCTGCTGGTCGAGGAGAAACGCCTGACCAGGGCGCGTGACGCGCTGGCCGCGCGGCGCCGCCGGATGCCGATGACCGAGGTGCGCGGCGACTACGCCTTCGTCGGCCCGGACGGCCCGGCCACCCTGCTCGACCTGTTCGACGGCCGCCGGCAGCTGGTGGTCTACCGGTTCTTCCTCGCCCCGGACGTGCACGGCTGGCCGGACGCCGGCTGCCAGGGCTGCTCGATGTACGCCGACCAGATCAGCCACCTGGCGCACCTGCACGCCCGGGACACCACGCTGGTCGTGGTCTCCGCCGCGCCCCAGGAGAACATCCAGCGCTACCGGACCCGGATGGGCTGGACGTTCCCCTGGTTCACCACCACCGACGAGTTCTCGGCCGACCACGGCGTCGAGGATTACCACGGCACCAACGTGTTCCTGCGCGACGGCGACCGGGTGTTCCGCACCTACTTCGTGGACAACCGGGGCGACGAGGCGCTGGGCACGGTCTGGAGCTACCTGGACATCACCGCGCTGGGCCGCCAGGAGAACTGGGAAGACTCCCCTCACGGGTGGCCCCAGGGCGAGCCCTACTCCTGGTGGCGCCGCCACGACGAGTACTAGGGGTGGGCGGGAGGGCCATCTAGTAGGTGAGCAGGTCCTCGGGCATGCCGTCCACGTGCGTGCCGGCGAACAGCGGGCGCCACTCCGGAAGCTCGTGGAATCGGCGCAGCTCGGCGATGCCGGACAGCCAGCCCATCCAGGCGCCGTAGGGCGGCTGGGTCTGGTCGAACCCGCTCTGCACCAGGGTGAGCCGGGTCTTCCCGCCGGAGCCCTCGAGCTCCCAGCTGGCCACCAGGCCCTCCGCCCAGGCCAGGGTGAGCGCCCGGCCCGGTTCCAGCGCGGTGATCCGGGCCGGGTCGGTGTCCACCTCGAAGCTGCCCATCGCCCATCGCCCGCCGAGCTCCGGTTCCACCTCGACCCGCGCGCCGAACCAGCGGGAGAACGTCTCCGCGTCGAGCAGCGAGTGGAACACGTCCTCCGGCGCGGCGTCGATCGTCACCTCGGCGCGCTGCACCGGGGAGGTGAAGTCGCAGCGCGGGGTGGTCGGGCGGCCTTCCAGGTGGTCCACCAGGTTGGCCAGGGACAGCGCCCAGAAGGTGTGCACCTGGCTGATGGTCTCCCGCTCGGCGACCATCGCGTCGTACCCGGGCAGCCCGTCGTGGTTGACGGTGACCTCGGTGAACCCTTCGGCCGTGTCGATGATGTCGATCTGCACCTCGGTGTGGGTGTCGTCGATCGGCCAGTCGAACCGCAGCTGGCGGGGGCCGGCGTGGGTGAGCCGCTGGCGCGGCTTGTCCCCGGCCGGGGTGGACGGCCCCCAGAACTCGTAGCGCTCGGGCAGTGCGACCTCGGCGTGCTCGGTCAGCCAGGCGCGCAGCCGCTCGGGCTCGGTGAGTGCGCGGTACACCTCGTCCGGGGTGGCGTTGGCGCGCACCTTGATCATCGTGGGCTCACTCATCCGGGGGTCCCTTCGGGTAGCAGGCCACGGCGAGCTTGAAGGCTTCCCCCTCGTCGCCGCCGTAGCGGGCGAACAGGTCTTGCAGCGCGGCGGTCAGCTCGCGCAGGAACTCGGGGCGGCGCCGCGCGGGCACCCGGATCTCGCCGGAGAGCCCGAACGAGGGCAGCTCCGGGGCCGGGTCCAGCGTGGCCAGCCGGCCGACGTCGGCCTGCACCTCTTCGGTGAGGTCCAGCAGGAAGCCGAGGCTGAGCGCGTCCCGCTTGGCCCGCTCGCCGATCCGGCCGACCAGCCGGGGCGACATCCAGTACGCGCGTGCCGTGGCCTGGTAGATGCCCTCGACGATGCCGCGCACCCTCCGCTCCGCGACCTGGTTGGCCAGGCCGGCCTCGGTGAGGCGTTTGACGTGGTAGTAGACCCGCTGCGGGGTCAGCTCGAGCCGGGTGGCGACCTCGGTGCACGACCTCGGCTCGGCCAGCTCGCGCAGCACCTCGACGCGCTTCGGCTTGAGCAGCGTTTCCGCCTGCTCGAGCTCTTCCAGGTACAGGACGTCTCTCATCGCACAAGCAACTTTGAACGTAAAAATCAGTTTTGTCAATAACCCCCAGTGCTGATTCAGTCGGTTCAGCAGGGTGATTCGGTCACTTCGGCAGCTGGCCGGGTTCAAAGAAGGCTTCGGACGGCCGGAGCCGGCAGGTTCTCCGCGCCTCGGGCTCGGCCCGTCGCGCATGGAGGCCTGGGCCGGCCATGCCGGACGGGGCCCAGGCTTGATCGCCAGCCGTGGCGGTTCTGCCTCGAATATCGACGCTAGACCGCCAGGAACGGCGATCACCCCCAGCGGCGCCCGGCGCTCGGGTTGGGCCCGTTGCGCCGTCGCCTGGCTTCGTCACGGACCGTAGCTGGGTCCGGCACGGTTCGGGAGTCGTCCGCTCACGAGATCCACCTGAGCGGGGTTTGATCTCGGGGTTCACCCCGCTCACGTGGATCTCGACGAGCACAACCGGTCCACGCCCCGCCGGCGGACCCAGCGACCGTCACGCCGCGTAGCCAAAGACCCGCACCGCAACCGAACGCAACGAGCGCCACCCGGCCCGCGCCTCGACTGAACGCAACGGGCCACCCGGCCCGCACCGCAACGGAACGCAACGGGCGCCACCCGGCCCGCACCGCAGCCGAGCGCAACGGGCGCCGCCCGGCCCGCGCCTCGACTGAACGCAACGAGCGCCACCCGGCCTGCGGCCCCGGCCGAACGCAACGGGCCGGACCCGAGCCGCGGCAGACCCACCAACTCCGGCCGTCCAAGCCGTCTTTAGAACCCGGCCCGCTCACCAACATAACGAGAAATTCCCAATCCACGGGAATCTGATGGGAAGCTCCCTACCGGGGTTCCTACCGTCGAGGGCATGGCAGGGGAGATGGTGGTCGCGGGCGTACTGCGCGCCGAGGACGGCGGGTTCCGGCGCGGGCGGGTGCACATCGCGGACGGGGTGATCACCGAGGTCACCACCACCGACGACCCGTACACCGGCCTCGAAGACCTGATCGACGTCGGCCGGGACTACCTGCTGCCGGGAGCCGTCGACGCCCATGTGCATTCCTACTCGCACGGGGGCGAGGGGCTGCGCGCGTCCACCTCGGCGGCCGCCGCCGGCGGGGTGACCACCGTTGTGGAGATGCCGTTCGACGCCACCGGGCCGGTCAACGACACCGACCGGCTCAAGGCCAAGCAGGACCGGCTGGCCGACGAGGCGGTGGTCGACGTGGCGCTGCTGGGCACCTGCGAGCCGGGGGGCGGCTGGCGACGCGCGGCGGCGCTGGCGGAACAGGGAGTCGTGGGCTTCAAGGTGTCGCTGTTCGACACCGACCCGTTCCGCTTCCCGCGCATCGACGACGCCGAGCTGCTGGACGTGATGGCCGCCGTGCGCGACGCCGGCTCCACGCTGTGCACGCACGCGGAGAACAACGAGATCATCAAGGCCCTGCTCAACGATCCGGCCAACCGGGCCAGCAACGACCCACGGGTGCACGCGAAGACCCGCCCGCCGGTGTCCGAGACGCTCGGGCTGCTCACCGCGATGGAGATCGCCGCCGACCGGGGCAACGCGCTGCACGTCTGCCACCTGTCCCTGGGCCGGTCGGCCGAGCTGGTCCGGTGGTACCGCGAACAAGGGGTGGACGTCAGCTTCGAGACCTGCCCGCACTACCTGCTGCTGACCGAGAACGACATGAAGACCGGCCGGCTGAAGATCAACCCGCCGCTGCGGGACGCGGCCAACCGGGACGCCATGTGGCGCGCGGTGGCCGAAGGGCTGGCCACGGTGATCTCCTCCGACCACGCGCCGTGGCCGCTCGAGCTGAAGGACCACGAGCGGATCCTGGACAACCACTCGGGCGTGCCGGGCACCGAGACCCTGGTGGCCACCACGCTGGGCGAGTGCCTGCGCCGGTTCGGCCCGGGCGAGGAGTTCGGGAAGGCCGTCGACGCGCTCACCGCGAACCCGGCCGACCGCTACGGCATCGGCCACCGCAAGGGCCGGCTCCGAGCCGGCCACGACGCCGACCTGATGGTGCTCACCCCCACCGAGGACTGGCTGGTCGACGAGACGCGGCTGCACTCCAACGCCGGCTGGAGCCCGTACGCGCGGTACGCCCCCGGTGCCCGGGTGACCCTCACCGTGGCCCGGGGCGAGGTGGTGTGGAGCGCGGAGAAGGGCCTGCTCGGCCCGCCCGGCCGGGGCGCACAGGTGACCCGGCGGTGACCGTGAGGACGGAAAAGGGCGAGCTGACCTCGCTGGACCGGGGCCTGCGCATCCTGTCGTTCATCCAGGATCACGGGCAGACCGACGCGGCGGGCATCATCGCCGGCCTCGGCCTGCCGTCGTCGACGGTGTACCGGTACGTCCGGCTGCTCAAGGAGGCCGGTTTCGTCATCGACGTGAACGGGCAGCTGCTGCCCAGCCGCCGGCTGGCCGACCCCTCGGCGGCCGGCTCGGCGCACCTGGTCGACCTGGCCCGCCCGGTGCTGGCCCGGCTGCGCGAGCGGTCGGGGCTGTCGGTGGCGCTGACCGTCCGGGTGCACACCGCCGCGCTCTGCCTGGACACCCTGCACGGCGGCCCCGGCCACGTGGCCTACCACCCGGGGGAGGTGCTCGCGCTCTACGCCGGGGCCAGCGCCACCCCGCTGCTCGCCATGGCCCCGGCCTCGGTGCGCGAGCAGGTGCTGGCCGGCCGGCTGCACCGGTTCACCGCCGCCACTCCGGACGCCGAACCGCTGCGGGCCGAGCTGGCCACCGTCCGCCGGCGCGGTTACCACGTGTCGCAGGGCTGGCTGACCCCCGGTATGACCGCGGTCGGGGTGCCGGTGCTGGTCGGTTCCGCGTGCCTGTGCGCGCTGTCCCTGGTCGGCCCGGACCGGGAGCTGACCGAGGTCGCGGAGGCGGTGGCCCTGCTGCGCGACGCGGCCGGCGAGCTGGTCGCCCGGCTGCCCCGTTCACCCGCCATCGCCTGGACCCCACCCGAGGAGCGAGGAGCTCATGGCTGACGACCGCCGAAGGCGACCGTATCTGCCTGGCCGACCCGAGGCAGTTGGAACACAGCCCGAGTTCGCCGCCCACCGCGGCGTCGAACCGCGCTGCCGGACGTGGCGCGCCGAGGCGCTGCTGCGCATGCTGGAGAACGTTCTCGAGGTCGGTGAGCGGCCGGAGGACCTGGTGGTCTACGCCTCGCTGGGCAAGGCCGCCCGGGACTGGCCGGCCTACCACGCCATCGTCGCCGCGCTGCGCGAGCTGGAGGAGGACCAGACCCTGGTGCTGCAGACCGGCCGCCCGATCGGCGTGCTGCGCACCCACGCGCACGCCCCGATGGTCGTCTCGGCGGTGAACAACACGGTCGGCCGCTGGGCCACCGAGGAGCGGTTCTACCAGCGGATGCGCGACGGGCAGACCATCTGGGGCGGGCTCACCGCCGCCGCCTGGCAGTACATCGGCCGCCAGGGCGTGCTGGCCGGCACCTACGAGCTGCTGCGCGAGGTGCTGCGCCGGGATTTCGCCGCCACCTCCGGCGAGGGCCGTTGGCTGCTCACCGCCGGGCTCGGCGGCATGGGGTCGGCGCAGCCGATCAGCGCGCGCATGCTCGGGCTGTCCAGCCTGGTCGTCGAGGCCGACCCGGCCAAGATCGAGAAGTCTCGCGCGGCCGGCGGGGTGGACGCGGTGGCTGCCACCCTGGACGAGGCGTTGGCGCTGGTCCGGGCGGGGACGAACACAGCGGTCGCCCTGCTCGGGAACGCGTCGACGGTGTTCGCCGAGATCGCCGCCGGAGTGGTCACGCCGGACATCGTCTCCGACCAGACCGCCGCGCACGACGCCCTTTACGGCTACCTGCCCGAAGGGCTCACCCCGGCCGAGTGGCATGAACTGCGCGAGAAGGATCCGGAGCAGGTGCAGGACCGCGCGCGGCGCTCCATGGCGCGCCAGGTCAACGCCATGCTCACCCTGGCCGACCGGGGCGCGGTGGCTTTCGAGAACGGCAACAACCTGCGGGTGCAGGTCGAGTCACTGGTACCCGGGGCGGACCGCATCCCCGGGTTCATGCCGGCCTATCTGCGGCCACTGTTCTGCCGGGGCATCGGCCCGTTCCGCTGGGTGGCCCTGTCCGGGTCCGAGCAGGACCTGTCGGTGACCGACGAGCTGGCCGCGACGCTCTTCCCGGAGCGCCCCGAGGTGGCCGAGTGGATCAAGCTGGCCCGGGACCAGATCCCGCCGCAGGGGTTGCCCGCGCGGTCCTGCTGGCTGGGGCACGGCGAGCGGTCCCGGCTGGCCGTGGCGGTGAACCAGGCGGTGCGCGCCGGGCGGATCTCCGCGCCGGTGCTGTTCAGCCGCGACCACCTGGACTCGGCCGGCATGACGCACCCGCGGATCGGCACCGAGGGCATGCGGGACGGTTCGGACGGAGTGACCGACTGGCCGCTGCTGGACGCGATGCTCCTGTCCGCCGCCGGCGCCGACCTGGTCGCGGTGCACTCGGGCGGCGGTGGCTACGCCGGCTGGATGCAGTCCGCCGGGGTCTCCGTGGTCGCGGACGGCTCGCTGGCCGCCGAGAGCCGCCTGCGGCTGGCCCTGGACCTGGATTCCGGCCTGGGTGTGCTGCGGCACGCCACCGCCGGCTACCCGGAGGCGGAGGCGGCACTTTCACCCGATCTCACGTTCCTCGCAAAGGAGAACGACGATGCGTGAACTGACCAGCGACGACGCCCGGCACGCCGTGCTCGGCGGCGGGGTGTTCGCCTGTGGTGGCGGCGGTTGGCGCCGGCACGGTGAGTTGATGGGCATGATGGCCACCTCGATGGGCCGCCCTGTGCTGGCCACGGCGGACGAACTGCCCGCCGACTCGTGGGTGGCCACGGTGGCCGCGATCGGCGCGCCGGCCTCGAAGAACTGGGAGATCCAGCCGGTCGACTACGTGCACGCGCTGCAGACGCTGATCGAGGTCTGCGAGCACCCCATCGCGGCGGTGATCACCGGGCAGAACGGCTATTCCACCACGGTGAACGGGTGGATCCAGTCCGCCGTGCTCGGGGTGAAGGTGCTGGACGCGGCCGGCGACGTGCGGGCGCACCCGACCGGCAAGCTCGGTTCGCTGGGGCTGACCAGCCGCCCCGGCTACCGGACCACCCAGGTGGTCTCCGGCGGAAACCGGGCGCTGCACGGTCATTTCCTCTCGGTCAACGAGGGCAGCGTGGCGACCTGCGACGACGTGCTGCGGGACATCTCGGTGCGCACCGGCGGGTTCATCGCCTCGGCGCGCAACCCGGTGGAGCTGTCCTGGGTGCGGGAGAACGCCGCGCTGGGCTCGATCTCGCTGGCCCTGGACCTGGGCGCGGCGATGGAGCGCGTCGCCCTCGGAACAAGCACCGGTTCCGCCGGAGCCGTGATCGACGCGGTGTGCGCGACCATCGGCGGGAAGGTGCTGGCCCGGGGCGAGCTGCGGCACGAGGTGCCGCTGGACACCCGGGGCGGGTTCGACCACGGCACGTTCCGCATCGGCGAGTACACCGTGCCGTACCTGAACGAGTTCATGGCGGTGATCGCGGACGGCGAGCGGGTGGCCAGCTACCCGGACACCATCGCCATCCTGCACGCGGGCGACGGCCTGCCGCTGGCCGTCGAGCACGCCCGCGAGGGCATGCCTGTGGTGCTGGTCACCGCCGACGCCACCGGGTTGCCGCTGTCGTCCTCCGCGCTGGACCCGGTGGCGGTCGGGGAGTGCGAGGACCTGCTGGGCATCGAGTTCCTCCGCTACCTGCCGGCGAAGGCGCCGGCATGACCGCGCAGGGCCTGAACCCGCCCTCTCCGCCCATGCCCGACGCCGAGCGGCTGGCCGCCGCGATCGACGGGCTGGCCGAGTTCCACGACTCCACCCGGCCGGGGTGGAGCCGGGAGGTGTTCTCCGAGCCGTACCGGGCCTCCCGGGAGTGGGTGCGGGCGCGGATGGCCGACGCCGGGCTGGACCCGGTGGTGGACGCGGCCGGCAACATCGTGGGCCGGCTGCCCGGCGCGCGCGGCGGCGGTCCGGCGCTGGTCACCGGCTCGCACACGGACACCGTGCCGCTGGGCGGCCGGTTCGACGGCATCGTCGGTGTGCTGTCCGGGATCGAGGTGGCGACGCGGCTGCGCGAGACCGGCACGGTGTTGGAGCACGACCTGCTGGTGGTGGACTTCCTCGGCGAGGAGGCCAACGAGTTCGGCATCTCCTGCATGGGGTCCCGGTCGGTCGCCGGGGTGTTGGAGGCCGGGCACCTGAACCGGGTGGACGGTTCCGGTGTGCGGCTGGGTGACGCCCTGGACGGGTTCGGCGTCGACCCGTCCGCTGCTCTGCGCCAAGCGTGGCGCGCGGGGGACGTGCACGCGTACGTGGAGCTGCACATCGAACAGGGGCCGCTGCTGGAGCGGTCGGGCGAGCGGATCGGCGTGGTCACCGCGATCGCCGGCATCGACCGGCTGCTGGTGAACTTCGCCGGCCGGGCCGGGCACGCCGGAACCACGCCGATGGCCGACCGGCACGACGCGCTGGTCTCGGCGGCGGCCGCCGTGCTCACCGTGGACCGGGTGGGCTGCGGCGCGCCGGTGCACGGCGTGGCCACCTCGGGGTACATCCGGTCCGGCCCCGGTTCCATGGGGGTGATCAGCGACCACGCCCGGCTGTGGGCGGAGATCCGGAGCGTGGACGGCTCGTGGCTGGCCGGTGCGCGGCGGCGGATCGTGGACGAGATCGCCGCCGAGGCCGCCGCGCGGGGAGTGGAGATCGACGTGGAGTGGCTGTCCGACCAGGACCCGGTGCCCACCGCGCCCGCGCTCCGGGACACGATCGGCGCCGCCGCCGACGAGCTGGGCCTGTCGTGGAAGGCGGTGCCGTCCGGCGCCGGGCACGACGCCGCCCACCTGGCCCGGCTGGGCCCGATGGGCATGATCTTCGTGCCGTCCCGGGACGGGCGCAGCCACTGCCCGGAGGAGTTCACCCCGGCTTCAGACATAGCCGCCGGGGCGCACGTGCTGGCGGCCACCCTGCTGCGGCTGGACCGGTCGTGACGGCGCCCGCCGAGCGTACGGTCGCCCGGAAGTCCGTCGCCGCCGCGTCCTTCGGCAACGCGATGGAGTGGTACGACTTCTCGGTCTACGCGTTCTTCGCCAGCTACGTGGCGGCGAACTTCTTCCCCTCCGGCGACCCGACCGCCGCGCTGCTCGGTGCGTTCCTGGTGTTCGGCGCGGGGTTCGTGGCCCGCCCGCTGGGTGCCGTGGTGATCGGCATGTTCGGCGACCGGCGCGGCCGGAAGGCGGCGCTGGTGCTGTCCATCGCCGCGATGGGCCTGGGCACGCTGATCCTGGCCGCCGCGCCGCCGTTCGCGGTGATCGGCGTGGGTGCGCCGATCCTGCTGCTGATCGGCCGGCTGTTGCAGGGCTTCTCGGCCGGCGGGGAGATCGGCGGCGCGGCCGCGTTCATGATCGAGCACTCGCCGGCGGACCGGCGCGCCCGCTACGCCGCCTGGCTGCAGGCGTCGATGGGCATCTCCAACCTGATGTCCGCCGTGGTCGGGCTGGCCATCACCACCCTGCTGCCCCGGGAGGCGGTGGCCGAGTGGGCCTGGCGCATCCCGTTCGTGCTCGGGCTGCTGATCATCCCGGTCGGCCTCTACACCCGGCGCCGGCTGCCCGAGCCGGAGGTGTTCGAACGCGAGCGGGACCGCTCCGGCGGCTGGCTGTCGCCGCTGCGCACGCTGTTCGCCGAGCACCCCGGCGCGCTGGGCGCCGGCTTCCTGTTCTCCGTGCTGTGGACGGTGGCGGTGTATGCGCTGGTCATCTACCCGACCACGTACTACAAGGACCCGGCCGTGGGCCTGCGGTTCACCGACCAGCAGGCGTTCCTGGCCACCGTGGTCGGCAACGTGGTGCTGATCGCCGGCTGCCTGGTCTCCGGCCGGCTGGCCGACGCGCGCGGTGCTCGGTGGGTGATCGTGGCCGGCTCGGCGGCGCTGCTGGTGGTGCCGCTGCCGGGCCTGCTTCTGCTGCACGCGGCGCCGAGCACGGCGGTGTTGGTGCTGGTCCAGGTGGTGCTGTCGGCGACCGTGTCGGTCTTCGTCGGCGCGGCGCCGGCCACCCTGCCGATGGCCTTCCCTGTCGCCGTGCGGTCCACCGGCATGTCGCTCAGCTACAACCTGGCCGCGATCTTCTTCGCCGGCTTCACCCCCGCCCTGATGACCTGGGCCGTCCGCACCCTCTCGGTGTACGCCCCCGCCTTCTGGGTAGCCGCCGGCGCCGTCGCCTCCCTAACCGCCACCCCCACGCTCTTCCGCCACATCACCACGGTGACCCAGCCCTCCCACCACTCCGATTCAGTCACTTGAGCAGCCTGATTCAGTGCCTTCAGCACACCGATTCAGTGCCTTCAGCACACTGGTTCGGTCGCTTCAGCAGGGTGATTCAGTAAACAGCGTTGACTGAACCATGCTGCTGAAGGCACTGAATCACCCTGCTGAAGGCACTGAATCGGGTTTGGGGTTGGGTAACCAATTAGCGATGGGTTTTTGGTACGCTCGTCGGGCTAACGGCGTTAGGCCAGGCCTGCGGAGGTACCGGCATGCTGCTCAGCGAAGAGTCCGCGCCCGCCACGACACCGACCAGCACGGCGACCGGCCGGGGCGGGGCGGTGGGGTTGTGGGCGCTGTTCGGCGGGGTCTGGGTGGTGGTCGCCGGGCAGGCGATCGTGCGCTGGATGCTGTCGGCCGACCAGTTCGTCCCGGCGCCGGTGCTCGGCCCGGACGCCTACCCGGCCTGGCGGGAGGCCGCGCTGCGGGTGCTGGAAGCGGCCAGCGTGGCGGTGCTCCTGGCGTTCGTCTGGTTCTGCGTGATCCGGCCGCTGCGCCGGGACGGGCGGCTGTCCCTGGACGGGATGTTCGTCATCGGCGGGGTGTTCGGCTCGGTGATGGACGCCTGGCTGAACCTGTACGACTACCTCTTCGCCTGGAACGCGCACTCGCTGAACCGGGGCGTGTGGGCGGCGTTCATGCCATTTCACCTGCCCTCCTCGTCGTCCCGCTACGCCGAGGGGCTGGCCTGGGGCGTGCCGATGTACATCTACTTCTGCACCGGCGCCGCGATCATCGGTTGTCAGGTGGTGCGCCGGCTGCGCGCGCGGTTTCCCGGGATCTCCGACGTGAAGGCGCTGGCCGTGGTGTTCGCCGGTGAGTTCGCCGCCGGGTTCCTGCTGGAGAACACTATCATCCGGGTCACCCAGGCCTACGGCTACGCCCGCACCAACGGCGCGCTGACCGTTTTCGACGGGGCCGCCTACCAGTTCCCGATCTACGAAAGCCTGTTCACCGCGACCCTGGGCGTGGCGTTCACCTATGTGCGGCTGACCGCGCTGGCCGACCCGGACGGGGTGTCGGTGATCGAGCGTGGCTTCCACCGGTTCCGGCCGGCGCTGCGCACCCCGGTGCGGGGGCTCGCGGTGATCGGGTTCAGCGCGGTGGCCCTGCTCATGCTGTACCACCTGCCGTTCAACTGGCTGGGCGTCGGCGGGGACTCGTACGCGCGGCTGCCCAGCTACCTGCTCCCCGGCTGACAAGGGAGGTAACCGTGACCGAGGTCGAGTGGCGGCGCTACGACCAGTACAACCAGGCCCACGCGGACGGGCGCTGGGCGCACTACGCGCAGGCCAGGGCGGCCCAGTGCCCGGTGCCGTTCAGTGAGTCGCACGGCGGGCAGTATCACGTGACCCGGTACGCCGACGTGCGGTTCGTGCTGGAGCACCCGGAGCTGTTCTCCTCCGCCGTGCCGGCGCCGACCAACGAGGCCCCGGTCCGGCTGCCGCCGCTGGACTCCGACCCGCCGCTGCAGCAGGAGTTCCGCAAGATCCTGAACCCGTTCCTCTCCCGGTCGTACCTGATGCGGTTCGCCGACCAGATGCGCGGGATCGCCAACGAGGCCATCGACGGGTGGATCGACCGGGGTTCCTGCGAGTTCATCACCGAGTTCGCCATGCCGTACTCGTCGGCCGTGCTGGCCACCGTGGTGTTCGACGAGACCGACCCGGCCCGCGTCACCCGGGCGCGGGACATCACCACCCGGGTGGGCACGGTGGCCGACGCGCAGTCGTTCGTCGACCTGGCCGCGCTGGCTGCCGAGTACCTGGCCGAGCGGGCGGACGGCCTCACCGAGCGGGAGGACATCCTGGGCGCGGTGGCCCGGGGCACCATCGCCGGCCGGCCGATGACCGACGAGGAGCGGCTGGGCGTGATCACCGTGCTGTTCCTCGGCGGGCTGGACACCACCCGGGGCGCGCTGGGCACCATCGCCTACCAGCTGGCCACGGTGCCCGGGCTGGAGGAGCGGGTGCGCCGGCCGGAGTGGGTGCGGCACGACCTGGACGAGCTGCTCCGCCGGTTCTCCCCGGTGGCGGTCATGGCGCGCACGGTGCTGGCGGACGTGGAGCTGGGCGGCCGGCGGTTGCGTAAGGGGGACCGGCTGGTGGTGCACTTCGACTCGGCGAACCGGGACGGGGACCGCTTCCCCGGCGCCGACGAGCTGGTTTTCGAGCCGCCGAGGGTCAGCAACGCGTTGTTCGGGCTGGGCATCCACCGTTGCGTGGGCGCGCACCTGGCCCGGCTGCAGATCGAGATCGGGTATACGGAATTGCTGCGTCGGGTTACCAACCTCCGATTGATAACCCCGGAGCCGGTGGGCTTCGCGTGCGGGGCGGCACTCGGACCGGAGGAGTTGAAGGTGCGGTTCGACCGGCGGGAGGGCGCCGTATGAGAGCGGTTCTGCTCGGCGCGAGCGGCAAGGTGGGCCGGCCGATCTTGGATGAGTTACTCCAAAGGGGTCACCATGTGACGGCTGTGGTTCGGAACCGGTCTCGCCTGCCCGCCGAGAGACTCGGCTTGTCGATTACTGTCGGTGACATATTTAACGTTACCTTTAGGAAACAACTGCGTGATCTCGTAGATGCCGCCGAGACCTTGCTGTGTTCGGTCGCGATGCGTGATGAGGCGCAACGGGGGCGTGACGAGCGATCACCCGTCGAGCTGATGCGCATCGCGGCCGGCACGGCCGCGCCGGCCGGCGCGCGGCTGTTCACCATGGGCGGCGCGGGCAGCCTGGAGGTGGCGCCCGGCGTGCAGCTGGTGGACACCCCGGAGTTTCCCGAGGTGGCCAGGGCGGAGTCGCTCGGGTTTCGGGACGCCCTGGTCTACCTGCGGAAATCGGCTCCTGAGGGGCTGGACTGGACGATGCTGTCCCCGCCGGCGTCGATCGAGCCGGGTGAGCCGAGGACCGGCCGCTACCGGGTCGGCACGGACGCCCTGGTGACCGACGAGCAGGGCCGCTCGCGGATCTCCGCCGCCGACCTCGCGGTGGCCGTGGTGGACGAGCTGGAGTGTCCGCGGCACCTTGGAACGCGTTTCACTGTGGGTTACTGACCTGGCCTTTTGGTCTACTTATTAGGACGCGTTCTAGGACTCGTTCAGTTCGTCGAGTACCCGTTCCAGGAACGAGAGATCCTGCCGGAGCAGCGCGACGGCGGCCTGCGGGCCCGAGTTGCTCGGCATCCGCCGGGGCACCTGAACGACCATCGCCACGGCCAGCTCGGTAATCTCCCGCGCGGCCTCGTCGGGTGGCTGGTCGCCGTCCGGGCGGTACCAGTTGACCACCCACGAGCACATGCCGTAGATCGCCCGAGCCGCGGCCAGCGGGTTGACCGGGCGGAACTGGCCGGAGGTGATGCCCTTCTCCACGGTCTCCACCAGGCTGTCCAGGGTTTCCTGGCGGATCTCCTGTCGGCGCTGGGCAACCGGTTCGGGCAGGTGGGCGACGGACCGGTCGAGGAGCATGAACCGGGACGGCTGGCTGGCGCGGCTGTAGGCCAGCACGTAGCTGATCCGGCGCAGCTTGGTCGGGGCGTCGAGCGTGTCGTCCCGGCGGATCCGGTCGACCTCGTTGGCCTTGCCCTCGGTGGTCTCGGTGACCAGCCTGGCCAGGATCTCTTCCTTGCTCTTCACGTAGTAGTAGAGCGTCGGCCTGGTGATGCCCATGGCGTCGGCGATGTGCTGCAGGGTGGTGCCGGCGAACCCACGTTCCGCGAACAGCCGACTGGCCTGCTCGTAGAGTTCCGCCTCGACCAGCTCACGCCGGGAGCTCGGGACCTCATCGGGTTCTTTCACCGGCCAGATGCTAGCCGGTCGGCGTATCGAAGTGTGCTCTGGACGCAGCAGCACCACTGTCGTATAGTTACCAAGAGTAGCTGCACGTGCAGACGTCGCTTGACTTTTCTACGCCAAAGCTGAATAGTCTACGTCGTTGTAGAAAGCGCTGCATACAATATTAGGTGCACCCCGTAAGCGTCCCCGTCCCGGGTTGGAGCCGAACTCATGAGTGATCAACAGTTGGGGAGCGCACACGTCGCGGACGCGGGATTTGTCCCGTGGGCGGCCCGGGTGATGGCGGCCAGTCCGGGCGCGGTCGAGCGTGCGTTGGCCATCCACACACCGACCGACGACGGTTTGTGTGCCAACTGCAGTCAGGAAGACGCCATCTGGTGGCCGTGCACGGTCGTGCGCATCGCGGAGCTCGCGCAGCGCGCCGCCGTGCACCCGACGCCGAGTCCGCGCCAGGCCTCCTGACCCTTTCCCGCGGCGCGGGAGACAGGAGGTGCCGACGGCGGTCGGGGGCCGTCGGCGGTGTGCACCGGATTGCTTCGCCACCGGGTTTGACGCTGCCCGGTTCAGGCGGATTGTCGCCATGCTGTGAGCTGCGGGAAATCGGTTTATAGTCCGATGAATGAGCAGGCGCAGCGCAGCGTGGTTCGGGGCCGAGGGCAAGCAGGGGATGATCTACCGGTCCTGGATGCGGAACCAGGGTTATTCCGGTGAGGTGTTCGACGGGCGGCCGGTGATCGGCATCGCCACCACGTGGTCCGAGTTGGCCCCGTGCAACGCCCACCAGCAGCGCATCGCGGAGTCGGTCAAGCGCGGGGTCTGGCAGGCCGGCGGCTTCCCGCTGGAGTTCCCCACCACCGCGCTGGGCGAGACACTCATGCGCCCGACCACCATGCTGTTCCGCAACCTGCTGGCCATGCAGGCCGAGGAGCTGATGCGGGCCAACCCGCTGGACGGCCTGGTGCTGCTGTCCGGCTGCGACAAGACCACGCCCGGCCTGTTGATGGCCGCGTCCAGCGTCGACCTGCCCGCGCTGATGGTCACCGGCGGACCCATGCTGAACGGCAAGTACCAGGGCCGGGACGTCGGCTCGGGCACCCAGATCTGGCGGTTCGAGGCGGACCTGGCCGCCGGCCGGATCACCGAGGAGGAGTGCTACTTCGCCGAGGGCTGCATGGCCCGTTCCAACGGCCACTGCATGACCATGGGCACCGCGTCCACCATGGCTTCGATGGCCGAGGCGCTGGGCATGCAGCTGCCCTACTCGGCCACCTGGCCGGCGGTGGATGCCCGCCGGTACGAGACCGCGCAGCGCGCCGGACAGCGGATCGTCGCCATGGTGGACGAGGACCTGCGCCCCTCGAAGATCATGACGCGGCGGGCGTTCGAGAACGCGATCCGGGTGAACGCGGCGATCGGCGGCTCCACCAACGCGGTGATCCACCTGTTGGCCATCGCCGGGCGGTTGGGGGTGGAACTGGTCCTGGACGACTTCGACGCGCTGGCCCGGGACATCCCGACGCTGGTGAACCTGCAGCCTTCGGGCGAGTTCCTGATGGAGGACTTCTGCTACGCGGGCGGGCTGCCGGCGGTGATGCGCGAGCTGGGTTCGCTGCTGCACGCCGACGCGGTCACCGTCACCGGCCGGACGGTCGGGGAGAACGTGGCCGACGCGGAGTGCTGGAACCGCGAGGTGATCCGCACGCTGGCCGACCCGTTCCAGCCGACGGGCAGCGGGACCGCCGTGCTGCGCGGCAACCTGGCCCCGAACGGTGCGGTGATCAAGCAGTCGGCCGCCTCGGAGCACCTGCTCAAGCACCGGGGCCAGGCGCTGGTGTTCGACTCGGCCGAGGAGTACCACGCGGTGTGCGAGGACGACGACCTGCCGGTGGACGAGAGCACCGTGCTGGTGGTGCGCAACTCCGGTCCGCGCGGCTACCCGGGCATGCCCGAGGTGGCCAACGTGGTGCTGCCGGCCAAGCTGCTGCGCCAGGGTGTGCAGGACATGGTGCGGATCAGCGACGGCCGGATGTCCGGCACCGCCTACGGCACCGTGGTGCTGCACGTGGCGCCGGAGGCGGCCGCCGGCGGTCCGCTCGCGCTGGTGCGCAGCGGTGACTGGATCGAGCTGGACGTCCCGGCGCGCACCCTGACCCTGGACGTGGACGACGAGGAGCTGGAGCGCCGCCGCGCCGAGTGGCAGCCCCCGCCGCCGGCCGCCGACCGGGGTTGGGTGCGGCTGTACACCGAGCACGTGCTGCAGGCCGACCAGGGCCTGGACCTGGACTTCCTGGTCGGCGGCAGCGGGCACCCGGTGCCCAGGGAGTCACACTGAATCTGTAGTTCGGCGCCGGGCGCGCATGGCGCGGACCCGGCCCCGGCTGGCGCAGGCGGGGGCCGGGCACCACCGGCGCCGGCCGGCCGGGTCGCTGAAGATCCACCGACAGTCGTGCTCGGCGCACACCCGCAGGTGGTGCCGCTCCGCGCCGGTCAGGTGCCGGACGGCCTGGTCGGCGAGCCGGGCCAGCGCCTCGCCGGTGTCCGCCGGGTCCGGTAGCCGCAGTCGGCCGTCGACCACCCGGACCGCCTCGGCACCGCCGTGCGGCCCGGCGTTGTGCGGCCCGGCGCCGGGCGGCGTGCCGCCGTGCGGCCCGGCGGCGGGGGTGCCGGCCAGGAAGCCGCGCACGGTCTCCAGCCGGTCGGCCGGCGGCGCGGCGCCGGTCACGGCGGCCAGCGCGACGTGACGCAACGATTCGCGCAGCGTACGGGTGCGGGCCAGGTCCTCCGGCCCGGGCGGCAGGCGGGGGGTCAGCTCCACCCGGGCCAGCCACTCGGCCAGCCGCTCGGTGGACTCCAACCGTTCCACCGGGTGCGCGCCGAAACTCTGGCCCTGGGTGGCCAGCAGGTTGAGCCAGGTGGCCCCGCCGTCGAACCGGAAGTCCTCCACGTTGCCAGTGTAACGGCTTGCCCGTTACGATCGGTGTAACGGCTAAGGCGTTACGCGAGGAGGCGACGTGGATCGGGAAGAGGGCTACCGGCTGCTCGGCGTGCTGCAGGACCAGGTCACCCAGCGGGCCTGGCGGGACACGCTGGACGGGGTGGCGCCCGGCTTCGCCGACTGGGTGGTCACCGCGCTGTTCGGCGGCACCTACCAGCGCGAGGGGCTGACACTGCCGGAGCGGCAGCTGGTCAACCTGGCCGCGCTGGCCGCCCTGGGCGGGGTGGACCCGCAGCTGGCCGGGCACGTGCGCACCGGCTTGCGGGTCGGCCTGGAGCGGAGGCAGATCGTCGAGGTGCTCGTGCACCTGGCGCCGTACATCGGGGTGCCCAAGGCACTCGCCGGGCTGCGGGTGGCCGCCGCCACGCTCGCCGAGGAGCCGTCATGACCGCCGCGCCCGCCGTGCCCGGCGAGGCCGGCGTGCCCGGCCAGACCGCCGTGCCCGGCCAGACCGGCGTGCCTGGCCAGACCGGCGTACCCGGCGTGACCGCCGTGCGGACCGTGCCCGTGTGACCGCCGTGCGGACCGTGCTCGGCGATCTGCCCCCGGCCGAGCTCGGCATTACCGACGCGCACGACCACCTGTTCATGCGCAGCGCGGCCCTGCCGGGCCAGGATCTGGACGACGCCGAGGCGGCGGCCGCCGAGCTGCGCCGGTTCGCCGCGCTCGGCGGCCGGACGGTGGTGCAGTGGAGCCCGTTCGGCATGGGTCGCCGGCCGGCGGAGCTGGTCGAGCTGTCCCGGGCCACCGGTGTGCAGGTCATCGCGGCCACCGGCCTGCACCGCGCCGCGCACTACCCGCCCGGCCGGCCCGAGCGGTGGTATCCCCGGCTGGCCGACCTGTTCGTCGAGGAGCTGACCACCGGCCTGCACACCCAGGACGACCCCGACTCCCCGCTGACCGGAGCCCGGGCCGGGCTGATCAAGGTCGCCGGCGACTTCCACCACCTGGACGCCCACACCCGCACCGTGATGACCGCCGCCGCGCAGGCCCACCACCGGACCGGCGCGCCGGTCGGCGTGCACCTCGAACACGGCAGCGCGGCGGCCGACGTGCTCGAGCTGCTCTGTGCCGGGCTGGGCGTCCCGCCGTCGCGGGTGATCCTCGGCCACCTGAACCGGTTCCCCGACCTCGGCGCGCACCGCGCGGCGGCCCGAGCCGGCGCATTCCTGGGCTTCGACGGCCCGTCGCTGGCCAACCACGAGACCGACTGGCGCCTGGTCGACACGCTGGTCTCACTGGCCGGCGATGGCCACGCCGACCAGCTCCTGCTCGGCGCCGACACCACCAGCGCGGCGGCCCGGGGGAATCCGGGGTTGACCTGGCTGCTCACGCGGTTGCGGCCCCGGTTGGTGGAGGAGCTGGGCGAGGAGTTCGCCGGGGCGATGTTCGTGCGGAACCCGGCGCGGGCGTTCGCGGTCGAGTGGGTGGCCGGGTCTTAAAGATCGGCTTGGACGGGCGGAGTTGGCCGGTCTGCCGCGGCTGGCGTGCCGCCTGTTGCGTTTGGCCGGGGGCGCTCGGTACTCCCCTACGGTGCGTGACGGAGCGGCAGGCGGTCGGGGTAGGTTCGTTGCGTCGAGATCGACACCATTCTGGTTCGATCTTGGCTGGACCAGACCGGTGTCGATGTCGAGGAGCGGCAGCGCCGAATCCGCCCGAATACCGGCCCGAGGCCGTCACGTTCCGTGAGAAAGTGCCCAACCACGGACGCAACGGGCGCTACCGGAGCCGCGGCAGACCGGCCAACTCCGCCCGTCCAAGCTCTCTTTAAACCGGGCGACCCACGAACCGCCGCCTGCTAGCCTCGGTGTCGGCGCATTCGTTCGGTGTCGGCGCCGAGGCTGGCGAGCAGTGACTCGCTGAGCGGCAGGAAGACCTGCTTCTTGCTGTCCCGCAGGTCGGCGAAGTGGCCGGCCAGCTCCAGCATCACGTACCCGTGCAGCACGGTCCACAGCTGGGCGGTGACCGCGTCGGCATCGCCCCGGCGGAAATAACCCACGTCCATGGCGCGTTGGACCGTGGTGAGCAGGTGTTGCCGGGTGCGGTCCGCCGAGGTGCGGGTGGCGTCCGCCGCCGGCCGCTGGCCCCCGGGGGCGGCCATACCGAACATCAGGTCGTACAGGTTGGGGTGCTCCAGGGCAACCTCGCGGTAGGTCATCGCCTGCCGGTACAGGTCCAGCGTGGGGTCGTCCGTGGTCGGCACCTCGACCAGCCGGGCGTGCAGCCGGTCGAACCCGGTCTCCCTTACCGCCGCGAGCAGCTGCGGCATCCCCCCGAAGTGGTGGTAGACGGCCATCGTGGTGGCGCCCACCTCGCGGGTGATCCGGCGGGCCTGCACCGCACCCGGACCTTCCTCGGCGAGCAGCCGCACGGTGGCCTCGATCAGCCGCTCCCGCATCCCGCCGGTTTCGACGGACGCACGGACGCTCGCGGTGTCTGACATAACGCCGATTATCCCAAGTCCTTTCCCGGGCGCGTCGTAAGCGCCCACCTCCCTTCGCAAAGAAATGAGAAAAATCATGAACATCGACGCCACCCGGGTCACCGGGATCCTTGACGTCATCGACAACCGCGGCTGGCTGCGGGTTGACGGCTACCTGCCGGGCCCGAGCGACGTGCGGGTGCCCAAGCGCCTGCTCGACCGGTACCGCCGGGGCGACCAGCTCACCGGCCCGGTCCAGCCGGCCGGCAACGGGAACGGGGAGAAACACCCCACCCTGCTGGACGTGGACACGGTCAACGGCCAGCACCCCCAGCACGCGGACGGCCGGCCCAGGTTCGCCGACCTGGTGCCTATCCACCCGGACGAGCGGCTGCGCCTGGAGACCGAGCCGCACGCCCTCACCGCCCGGGTCACCGACCTGGTGATGCCCATCGGCAAGGGCCAGCGGGCGCTGATCGTGGCCCCGCCCAAGGCGGGCAAGACCTCGGTGCTGCGCGCCTTCGCGCACGGCATCGCCAAGAACCACCCGGAGTGCCACCTGATGATGGTGCTGGTCGGCGAGCGGCCCGAGGAGGTCACCGACCTCACCCGGGGCGTGCCCGCCGAGGTGGCGGCGGCGACCTTCGACCTGCCGCCCAAGTCCCACACCGCGGTGGCCGAGCTGGCCGTCGAGCGGGCCAAGCGGCTGGTCGAACAGGGCCGGGACGTGGTGGTCCTGCTGGACTCGCTGACCCGGCTGGGCCGGGCCTACAACCTGGCCGCGCCCGCCTCGGGGCGCATCCTCAGCGGCGGGGTGGACGCTTCGGCGCTGACCCCGCCGAAGCGGTTCCTGGGCGCCGCGCGCAACATCGAGAACGGCGGATCGCTGACCATCCTGGCCTCCGCACTGGTGGAGACCGGTTCGCTGGGCGACACGGTGATTTTCGAGGAGTACAAGGGCACCGGCAACGCCGAGCTGCGGCTGGACCGGGCCAGCGCCAACCGGCGGGTCTTCCCGGCCGTGGACATCGCCCAGTCCGGCACCCGCCGCGACGATCTGCTGCTGGACCCGGCCGAGGCGGCCGCCATCGCAACGCTGCGCCGCGCGCTGCACAGCCGGGAGCCCGGCCAGGCACTGGACGCCCTGCTGGACGGCTTGCGCAAGACGCAGTCGAACGCCGAGTTCCTTGTTCAGCTGAAGTCGTAGGATCTCCGCCGTGAGTACGGCGACCGAAACCCGTGAGTTCCAGACCGAGGCCCGCGAACTGCTGCGGCTGATGGTGCATTCGATCTACTCGAACAAGGACATCTTCCTGCGCGAGCTGATCTCCAACGCGTCGGACGCGCTGGACAAGCTGCGCCTGGAGGCCTACCGGGACAAGGATCTCGAGGTCGACCAGGCCGGGCTGCGCATCGAGCTGGAGGCCGACGCCCAGGCGCGGACCCTCACCGTCCGGGACAACGGCATCGGGATGACCCGCGACGAGGTGGTCGGCCTGATCGGCACCATCGCCAAGTCCGGCACCGCCGAGTACCTGCGCAAGCTCAAGGAAGCCCAGAACACCCAGGACGCCGAGCTGATCGGCCAGTTCGGTGTGGGCTTCTACAGCAGCTTCATGGTCGCGGACAAGGTCACCCTGACCACCCGCCGCGCCGGTGCGGACGCCGGCGTTCGTTGGGAGTCCGCCGGTGAGGGCACCTACACCATCGAGGACGCGCCGGATGCGCCGCGCGGCACCGAGGTCCGGCTGCACCTGAAGCCGGTGGACGCCGAGGACCACCTTTACGACTACAGCGAGCCGGCCAAGATCAAGGAGATCGTCAAGCGGTACTCCGACTTCATCACCTGGCCGATCCAGCTGGACGGGGAGACGGTCAACTCCCGCAAGGCGCTCTGGGCGCGGTCCCGCGACGACGTCGGCGAGGAGGAGTACGCCGAGTTCTACCGGCACATCAGCCACGACTGGACCGATCCGCTGGAGACGATCCGGCTGCAGGCCGAGGGCACGTTCGAGTACCAGGCGCTGCTGTTCATCCCGGCGCGGGCTCCGCTGGACCTGTTCATGCGGGATGCGAAGGCCGGCGTGCAGCTCTACGTCAAGCGCGTGTTCATCATGGACGACTGCGACGCGCTGATGCCGGAGTACCTGCGGTTCGTCAAGGGCGTGGTCGACGCGGCGGACCTCTCGCTGAACGTGTCGCGGGAGATCCTGCAGCAGGACCGGCAGATCCAGCTGATCCGCCGCCGGCTGGTCAAGAAGGTGCTCGCCACGGTGAAGACCATGCTGGCCGAGGAACCCGACAAGTACGCCACCTTCTGGGGCCAGTTCGCCCGGCCGATGAAGGAGGGCCTGCTCGCCGACCAGGAGAACCAGGCGCAGATCCTGGAGATCTGCTCGTTCGCCAGCACCCACGACGCCGAGCGGCCGACCACGCTGGCCGACTACGCGAGCCGGATGAAGGACGGCCAGGAGCACATCTACTACCTCACCGGCGAGACCCGGGCGGCCATGGAGAACTCCCCGCACATGGAGGCGTTCCGGGCCAAGGGGTTCGAGGTGCTGCTGCTGGACGACCCGATCGACGGCATGTGGGTGGAGGCGGTCCCCGAGTTCGGGGGCAAGCCGTTCCAGTCCATCGCCAAGGGCCAGGTGGACCTGGACTCCGAGGAGGAGAAGCGGGCGGCCCAGGGGCGCGAGGAGGAGTTCGCCGGGTTGCTGGCCTGGCTCACCGAGACCCTGGGCGAGCAGGTGAAGCAGGTGCGGCTGTCGTCCCGGCTGACCACCTCGGCGGCCTGCATCGTGAGCGACAGCCACGATCTCACGCCCACCCTGGAGAAGATCTACCGCGCGTCCGGCCAGGACCTGCCGCCGATCAAGCGCATCCTGGAGCTGAACCCCGGCCATCCACTGGTCGCCGGGCTGCGCACCGCGCAGGCCGAGGGCCGGGGCGACGCGGAGGCGGCCGAGCTGCTCTACTCGCTGGCGCTGCTGGCCGAGGGCGGCGAGCTGGCCGACCCGGCGCGGTTCGTCAAGCTGGTCACATCGCGGCTGGAGCAGGGTCTCTGAGCAGCGCCAACACCCGGTCCACCGGCATCGCGGGGGAGCGGTGGCCGGCCCGGCCGACCATGGTCTCGCCGGCCACCAGCACGTTCACCACGGCCTCCTCCACCGCTTCCGCCACGGCGGCGTGGAACGGGTCCAGGTTGGGCCAGGGCACGAACCGCAGGCTCTCGTAGGCCTGGGTGCGGGCCGACTCGCTGGGCCAGGCGCTGGTGAGTGCGCCCGGGTTGGCGGTGGAGAAGGCCAGGAACAGGTCGCCGGAGAAGTGCGAGCCGGTGGTGCCGGTGCGGGCCAGGCCGAACGGCACCCGCCGGGCCAGCGCCTTGCACTGCCCGGGCAGCAGCGGGGCGTCGGTGCCGACCACCGCGATCACCGAGCCGGCGCCCGGCGGCATGTGGCCGGCTTCCTGCGGGTTGTCGTCCGCCAGGTGCCGGCCCAGTGGCACGCCGGCGATGCTCAGCTCGCGCCGGGACCCGAAATTGGCCTGTACGAACGCGCCGACGGTGAACGTGTCGTCCCCGTAGCGCACCCGCCGGGAGGCGGTGCCGCTGCCGCCCTTGAACGCGTAGCAGGTCATCCCGGTGCCGCCGCCGACCGAGCCCTCGGCGACCGGGCCGCCGGCGGCGGTGTCGATCGCGTGGTGCGCGTGTTCGGCGCGCACGGCGGCTGAGTTGATGTCGTTGAGGTAGCCGTCGAAGGTCTCCGCGACCACGGGAAGCAGCCACCGCCGGGCCAGCTCCGGCCGGTGCGCGGCCACCCAGTCGACCACCGCCCGGTGGCAGGTGCCCACGGCGTGCGTGTTGGTGATGAGCACCGGCAGCGTGAGCGCGCCGGTCTCCTCCACCCAGGCGGTGCCGGTCATCTCGCCGTTGCCGTTCAGTGAGAACCAGCCGGCGGCACAGGGCTGCTCGATGTCCTCGCGGCCCCGGGGCAGGATCGCGGTCACGCCGGTGCGCACCTCGCCGTCGGAGAGCGTGGTGTAGCCGATGCGGACGCCGGGCACGTCGGTCAGCGCGTTGTGCCGGCCGGGTTCGCCGTCGAAGCGGATGCCCAGCTCGCGCGCCCTGGGTTTCATCTCTTGGCCTCCTGGTGCAGGTCGGCGCCGGTCGCGGCGGACGCGTAGCTGATCAGCATGCGGGTGGCGGTGGCCGCGTCGAACGGGGTGACCGCCTGCATCAGGTGCAGGCCGGCGCCGTCCTCCAGCAGCACCAGGTTGCGGGCCACCGTGGTCGGGTCGTCGGCCAGCGTGAACACTCCGAGCGCGGCGCCGGCCTCCAGGATGCCCACGTACAGCGTCACCTGCCGCTGGAACAGGTCGATGTGCCGGGCCGCGTACGCCGGGTCCCGCCGGGCCACCGTGCCCAGCTCGTAGAGCAGCCGGCACAGCTCGTCGTCCTCGCCGGTGGGCAGGCCGGAGTTGATCATTGCGAGCAGCCTGGTGCGCGGGTCGGCCGGGCCGGCGGTCACCTCGGCGCGGGCCGCGCAGAACCGCTCCACCGCCTGGTCCTGCACCTCGCGGAGCAGCTCGGTCAGCTCGGCGAAGTAGTAGAGCACCGACGCCGGGGCCAACTCGGCCCGGCGCGCCACGTCGGTCAGCCGCAGGCCGAGCACGCCCTGCTCCACCACGATCCGCCGGGCCACCTCGACCAGCTGAGCCCGGCGCCGCTCTTGTCTCTTCGGTCGCGCCACGCACTCGAGTATCTCGAAGGCCATTTGGAGTTTGCAACGAACCTTGACTAAATCGGCTTCGAGTTCTTCAATCTTCTTTCGAAGAATCCCCTTCGGAGGGAGGCGACGACGTGGTTGCTGAGGAGAGCGGTTCGCCCCGCCGGCTGCACCGGGGCCTGCTGGTGCTGGGCACGCTGTTGATCACTTTGTCGGCGATCACGCCGGCTTCGTCGGTCTTCATCATCGCCCCGGGGGTGATGGCCACCGCCGGCACCGGCGCGGTGGCCAGCTTCCTGGCCGCCGGGGTGGTGGGGATCTTCATGGCGTTCGTCTATGCCGAGCTCTCCTCGGCCTTCCCGCTGACCGGCGGCGAGTACGCCATCGTCGGCCGCACCCTGGGCCGGCTGCCCGGGTTCATGATCATGATTCTGATCGGCTTCACCAACCTGCTCATCCTGGCGGTGATCGCGCTGGGCGTGGGCATCTACCTGGGCGTGGTCTTCCCCGGGCTGCCGGCCGCACCGGTGGCGGCGGTGACCTGCCTGCTGGCCGCCGCGTTCGCCGTACTGGACATCAAGTTCAACGCCGTGCTCACCGGCATCTTTTTGGCCATCGAGATGCTGGCACTGGCCGCCGTGTGCGTGCTGGGGTTCGGGAATGCGCACCGGTCGGTCGGCGAGCTGCTCACCGCGCCGGTGGTGGCGGGCACCGGCGGCGGCCTGAGCCCCGCCAGCCTGGGCGTGATCGTCACCGCCACGGCCGTCGCGATCTTCGCCTACAACGGCTACGGCGGCGCGGTGTACTTCGGCGAGGAGACCGAGAACGCCAGCCGCAACATCGCCCGGGCCATCCTGTGGGCGCTGGGCATCACCGTGGCGGTGGAGCTGATCCCGGTGACTGCGGTGCTGGTCGGCGCGCCGGACCTGGGCGAGCTGTTCGGCGCGCCCAACATGATGGCGCACTTCCTGGACTCGGTGGGCGGGCCGACGCTGAGCACGCTGGTCAGCCTGGGCATCGCGGTGGCCATCGTCAACGCGGTGCTGGCCATCCTGCTGATGGTGGCCCGGATGCTGTTCAGCTCCGGCCGCGACCAGGCCTGGCCGGCGCCGATGAGCGCCGGGCTGCGCGCGCTGCACCCCCGGTTCGGCACCCCGTGGGTGGCCACCCTGGTCGCCGGGGCGATCGCCGCCGCCGTCTGCTTCCTGGACGAGAAGCTGCTGCTGGTGCTCACCGGGACCGCACTGGTGGTGGTCTACTTCGTGCTCTGCGTGGCGGCGCTGAACGGCCGGCGCACCGGCAGCACCGCCCACGGGTCCTACCGGATGCCGCTGTTCCCGCTGCCGCCCCTGCTGGCCATGGCCGCGCTGGCCTACGTCGGCTACGTGAGTGCCACCGACCCGGAGATCGGCCGGCCCAGCCTGATCGTCACGGCGGTGGTGCTGGTGGTGGCGGCCGCGTACTACCTGCTGTGGGTGCGCCGGCGGGGCGGCTGGGTGATGCGCGACGGCTCATCGGACGAGTCGACGAGCCGGGCGACGACTACTTGAGGGCCAGGGCGTTCGCCGGCGAGCCGATGCCGCCGGGCGCATTCAGCGGTGCCGCCGTGACCAGGCACTCGTGCACCCCGGTCTCGGCGCAGTCGGCGGCCAGGCCGGCCAGCCACCACAGCTCGCCGATGGCCAGGCCGAGCTGGCCGATCAGCACGTGGTGCAGGAAGCCGAACGGCCACGCCTCGGCGGTGTCCTCCGGCGGCCACACCTCCAGAGCCGGGTTGTCCCCGGCGACCGCGCTCAGCTGGCTGTCCCACAGGTAGGCGGCGATCTCCGGGGTGTGCTCGACGCCCACCGCGGTGAGCGTCTCCCGGTTGGCCATGCGCCGCCGGGTGGCCCGGTCCTGCTCGGCGTACCAGGTCAGGAACCCGGTGTGCAGCAGCAGGATGTCCCCGGGCCGGTAGGTGATCCCGGCGGCCTCGCGGGCCCGTTCCAGGTCGGCCACGGTGAGCGCGGTGCTGGTGCCCGGGTGGTAGCCGCTGGGCGCGGTCGCCGCGATGTCCAGCAGCACGCCCCGGCCGGCGATGCCCCGCGCGCCCCAGTGCTCGATCGTGTTGCGCCGGCCGGTCTTGATCTCTTCGGTGGTCGCGCCGTTGTAGAACTCGCCGGGGCGGAAGGCCACGTGCCCGAGCGAGTCCCACTGGCTGGTGGCCTGCGGGTAGAAGTTGTCGTGCACGTCGTCCATGGTCCGGCCGGGCGTGGTCTCCAGGGTGGTGCGCCGGTCGGCACCCCGGTTGAACATGGCCGGCGTGATCAGGTCCAGCGGCGCGTTCAGCGAGAACAGCGCCCCGCGCCGGACCAGCCCGGCCGCCGCCGCTATCCGCTCCGGCGTCTGCCGGTTGACCGTGCCCAGGCAGTCCCCGGCGCCGAACACCCCCCAGGCCGACCGCGCGCCCCCGTCAACCTCCGGCAACTCGTGATACCTCGGCGTGTCCATCAGCACGGGCTGGCTGATCGGAGGCAACTGACTGTCTGGAAGGCGATCGTCATGGCGTGCCACGTCAAGATTCTCTACGACAATGCACCGCGCGGCCACGTCGAGATCGCCGCGAACAACGATCACCTCCGCCACGGGCGCCTTGACGCCCCGGCAGGCCTCTAGCTCTGCGTGGACATACGCAACGGCGGCTAATCGGAAATCACTTGTTGTGACAGTTGGGATGAAAGTGACGAATGGGATGTGCGCCAAGTCTGTCGAGACGTCGGGGGCGTTCCGTGGTTTGCGCCGGGAACGAAGACCGCGCCGAGTTCACCCTGAGAGACGTTCGATCTTGGAAAAAGGTCTCTGGCGATGAACTCGGCGTGGACTCGGCCGGCGAACCTGGATTAGCCGGGCCACCGTCCCACCAGGCCGACCTCGTCGCGCTTCGCGGTTCACCGGACCAGCCACGCGATCAG
Organism: Actinospineispora eucalypti; assembly: GCA_014208095.1. Taxonomy (GTDB): domain Bacteria; phylum Actinomycetota; class Actinomycetes; order Mycobacteriales; family Pseudonocardiaceae; genus Pseudonocardia; species Pseudonocardia eucalypti. The sequence continues at coordinate 1,371,271 of JACHMT010000001.1, forward strand.
TGGGCGAAGAGGCCCGTGGGCCGCTAGAAAGCAGCGCGCCCCCGGCGCGCTGTGGCGGCCGGGGGCGCGTGCGTCGAGTTCCGCGCTAGCAGTTGATGAGTTCGGGCTTCTGGTTCAGGACCTGGGCGCGGGGGGTGATGAAGTCGGCGTACTCCTCACCGGCGTCCAGTGCGAAGAAGCCCACCTTGCAGCAGTTCTGGAAGGCCATCCGCACGCCGAAGTGGCGCTCCACCGCGCCGCGCATCGCGTCGCTGCCCACCAGGCGGAACAGCTGGCCCCAGCTGGCCTCGTCCGGAGGCTCACTGTCGTTGAGCGCGACCCGCGCGCCGGGTTGGCCGATCTCGGCGCCGAGGCCGCTGACCACCGACCAGGCGTAGGGCAGTGAGTTCTGGATGCACTCGATGAAGTCGCTGTCCGAGATCGGCCCTTCCTGAGCGCGGGCGAGCAGGTCGGCTGGAACCTTGAGTGACACCGTGATCCTCCCCGAGAGTGAGTAAAACTCCGAACTCAACACGCTACGTATCCCGTTGGGGCCGGGATAGACCCGTACAGGGGACTTCGATCAGATTCAAATATTCGCATATGTGCGGCCAAGATTGACTGCTAAGAGGTCTGGTCAAATCACAAAAGTGCATCTAGGGTGAGAGCCGCGCGCTGTATATGTGCGTGTCTTGGGCGCGATGACGCGCCCGCTCACCAGGTAGTTAGTAACAGTCGAGGGAATCCTGCGCGGTTTTGACGTCGTCTGATGGGGGTCGTATGCGCACATCACGATGCAATTAACGACGGCCTGTCGTAAAAACCGGTGGTTGAGTTCCCGGGCAATGAACAATGTGAGGTAGGTCAGCAGAATGATTCAGCCCGAGCTATATGTCTTCACGCGCGGTGATCTGGCGGATTTGCGGATCAGTCCGGCCGAGGTGATCTCGGCGGTGCGCGACGGCTATCTGGCATTGGCGCGCGGCGAGTCCCGTTGCCCGACGAAACTGATGATGCCGTTGCCGAAGACCGAGCGGGACGCGGTTTCCTACTCGATGCTCGGCTACGACGCGGGTTGTGAGCACGTGGGGTTCAAGACCTCCTACCGCCAGGGCACCGACAACCCGGAGAAGTACTACACCGCGATCAGCCTCTACGACGACACCACCGGGCTGCCGTTCGCGCTGATGGACTGCCACCGGGTCGGCGCCTCCCGCACCCCGGCCACCACCGCGCTCATCGCCCAGGCCTGCGCCGCGCCCGACGCCCGTTCGGCGCTGCTCATCGGCACCGGCGCGCAGGCCCACAACACGTTGCCGTACCTGCTCACCGTGCTGCCGGGGCTGGAGCGGCTGATGCTGTTCGGCACCCACCCGGTGGGCATCCGGAACTGCCGGGACACCTTCCGCGAGCACTTCCCCGACCGCGAGCTGGAGCTGGTCGAGGATGTGCCGGCGGCGGTGGCCGACGCGGACGTGGCGGTCGTCGCCTCCGGCCGCGCCGCGCACCCGAAGGTTCAGCTGAGCTGGATGAAGCCCGGCGGACTGATGATCTCCGTGTCCAGCAAGGGGGTGGCCTCCTCGGCGCTGCGCGAGGCCGACTACGCCATCGCCACCAGCGAGGGACAGCTCGGCGTCACCGGCTCGCGGTTCGCCGCCGAGGACGGGACAGCGAGGATCGACGCCGAGTTCCCGGAGGTGCTGATCGGCCGCAAACCGGTGCGGCGGTCCGCCGACGACCGGGTGTTCGTGTTCTCCAGCGGCATGGTGATCACCGACATCCCGGTGGCGCACGCGCTGGCCACGAAGGCCATCGCGGCCGGCCGGGGGCAGCGGGTGCAACTGTGGAGCTGACCCAGGCACCACTCGCCCCCTCCCTGCCCGCCGTCGAACCGCCGTGGGCGCGCCGGGCCAGGGCCGACCCGGCGCTGCTCGCCGACATCGCGCACGCCGTCGGCGGCCCCTTCCACGTGCTCCACCCGGAACAGTTCGCGCGGCGGTTGCGGGCCTTCAACGCCGCACTGGCCGGCGCCGGCGTCACCGGCCAGGTGTTCTACGGAAAGAAGGCCAACCGGTCGGCCTGTTGGCTGGCCGGCTGCGTGGCCGAGGGGGCCGGGGTGGACGTGGCCAGCGTGCCGGAGCTGGTGGATGCGCTGGCCGGCGGCGTGCGCGGGGAGGACCTGGTGGTCACCGGCGCGGCCAAGGCCACGGAGCTGCTCTGGCTGGCCGCCCGGCACGGCGCCCTGGTCGCGGTGGACGCGCTGGACGAGCTGGAGCGGATCGTCGCGCTGGCCCGCTCGGCCGGCCCGCCGCGGGTGCTGCTGCGGGTGCTCCCGGAGACGACCGACCCGCACAGCCGGTTCGGGCTGAGCGAGGACGAACTGGACCGGGCGCTGGAGCGCTGCGCGGCGGCGCCCGGGATACGGATGGAGGGGTTCTCGTTCCACCTCGGCGGGTACCGGGTGGCGCCGAGGGCGGCGCTGGCCGCACGCCTGGTGGACCGGTGCGTGGCTGCCCGGGCGCGGGGCATGGCCGCGACCTCGATCTCGATCGGTGGCGGCTTCGCGGTCAGCTACGTGGACGCCTCGGACTGGGCGCGGTTCCAGCGGGACTACCGGGACGACTGGTTCCACGCCGGGAAGCGGTTCACCGGTTTCTATCCTTATCACCAGTCGCCGACCGGCGCGGACATGCTTTCGGAAATTCTCGCCGAGGTCGGCCCGGCATTTGTGCGCACCGGAACCCGGATGCTGTTGGAACCGGGCCGCGCGTTGCTGGACGGCGCCGGGTTCACGGTGTTTCCGGTGCAGGGCTACAAAGCACGCAACGGGTACGGAATCGTCACGGTGGCCGGACTGAGCGCGAGTGTCTCCGAGCAGTGGAAGGGCAGTGAGTTCCTGCCCGAGCCCGTGTTGTGGCCGGCGGGAAACGGCGATCCGGTCATTGCCTGCGTCGGCGGTTCCAGTTGCCTGGAATACGACATGCTCAGCTGGCGGAAAATACCCTTCCCGCGCCCGCCGAAACACGGTGACCTGCTGGTATATCCGAATACCGCCGGATACCAGATGGACAAGAACGAGACCCGGTTCCACCAGCTCCCGCTGCCGGCGCGGGTGGAGCTCACGGAGTCCGGGAACGGGTTTCGCTGGCGGTACGGGTCATGAGGCGTACCCACCGGCCGGAGAACATCGTCACCCGGGCGACCGACCTGATCGGCCACACGCCGCTGTTCGAGCTGTGCACGACCGAGACCGGCAGCCGGTTGTTGCTCAAGCTGGAGCAGTTCAACCCGACCGGCTCGGCCAAGGTCCGGATGGCCGAGCGGATGATCACCAACGCCGAGCTGGGCGGCCAGCTGCGGCCCGGCGGGCACATCGTGGAACCCACCTCCGGGAACACCGGGCTCGGGCTGGCCCTGGTGGCCATCGAGCGGGGCTACCGGTTCACGGCGGTGGTGGATCACCACGCCAGCGTGGACAAGCTGCGCGCGATGACCGCGCTCGGCGCCGAGCTGCTCTACGTGGGCGGTGACGCCGCCGGCATCCCGCGCACCATGGAGCGGCGCCGGGTGGCCGGCGAGATCGCCCGGCGGGAGGGCGCGTTCTGGCCCGACCAGCACAACAACCCGGGCAACCGGGACAGCTACCGCCAACTGGCGCACGAGCTGCTCGGCGACATCTTCGGCGACGTGGACTACCTGGTCTCGCCGGTGGGCACCGGCGGCTCGCTGTGCGGCACCGCCCGGGAACTGCGCCGGCTGGGTTCGTCGGTGCGGGCGATCGGGGTGGAGCCGGACGGGTCGGTCATCTTCGGTGGGCCGGGCGGCGCGTACCTGCAGACCGGCAGTGGCAGCCCGGAGGGGTTCCCCGTGGGCAGCAACGTGGACCGGTCGGTGATCGACGAGGGAGTGCGGGTGGGGGACGCCGCCGCGTTCGCCGCCGCCCGGGCGGTCACCCGGCGCACCGGGTTGCTGATCGGCGGCTCCACCGGGGCCGCGGTGCACGTCGCGCTGCACCGGCTGGCGTCGCTGCCGGCCGGCAGCACGGTGGTCACCCTGGTCTGCGACGCCGGCGAGAAGTACCTGGACACCGTGTTCAACGACGACTGGCTGCGGGAGAAGGGCCTGCTCGACCCGGCGGCCGAGGCGGCGGTGGTCGCGCTGCTCGACCGCTACCGGGGCGTCCCGCGCTCGGACCGCGAACCGCGCTCCCGAACGGAGTTCCTGGTATGAGCCGGTTTCCCGGGGCGCGGCAGCTGCTCGCGCTGTCCTGGCCGATCGCCGGCATCCAGTTGGCCCAGGTCGCGCTGACCACGACCGACCTGGTGATGATGGGCTGGCTGAGCGTCGGCGCGATCGCCGCCGGGGGACTGGCGATCACGCTGTACAACCAGCTGCGCACCATGTGCGTGGGCGTGGTCACCGCCGTCTCCAACCTGGTCGCCGGTGCGGCCGGCCGGGGCGAGGCCCGCTCCGGCGGGGTCCAGCTGGACCGGCGGGCCGTCGAGGAGGTGCGCCAGGTCGGCCGGGCGGCGTTCGCGGTGGCCACGCTGGTCGGGCTGCTCGGCGGGTTGGTGCTGGTCGGGCTGGGTTACGCGCTGGCCTGGTTCGGCCAGGACGCCGAGGTGCTCGCGTTGGCCCGGCCGATGATGCTGGCGCTGGCCCCCGGCCTGTTGCCGATGCTCTGGCTGAACGTGCTGCGCCAGTTCGCGGTGGGCCTGCGCCGGCCCGGCTCGCTGCTCGGGGTCACCATCGGGTCCATCGGGTTGAACGCCGCGCTGGACGGCGGGTTCGCCTACGGCTGGTTCGGTTTCCCGGTGCTCGGGCTGACCGGGATCGGGCTGGCCACCACGCTGGTGCAGCTGGTCAACTGCCTGGCGTTCTGGGCGATCCTGCGCCGGGACGAGCAGTTGGCGCCGCTGCTCTCGGTGCGGGGGTGGCGGGCCGACGCGGCGACGGTCCGGGAGGTCGTCCGGCTGGGGGTGCCGATCAGCCTGACCTACGGCTCGGAGGCCGGGATCACCTCGGTGGCCACGCTGATGATGGGCGGCTTCGGCCCGGCCGCGCTGGCCGCGCACAACGTGGTGAACCAGCTCGCCTACATCGTCTACCAGCTCAACATCGGCCTCTCCCAGGGTTCGTCGATCCTGGTCAGCCGGGCGGTCGGGCAGGGGAGGCGGGCCGAGGCCGGCCGGATCGCGCGCACCGCACTGGGCCTGGGCGCGGCCGCGATGGCGGTGTTCGGGGTGATCTACCTGGTGCTGCCCGGACCGGTGCTGCGGCTGTTCCTGGACGCCCCCGATGGCGCTGCCGAACCGGGGGTGTTGGCGCTGGCCGGCACGCTGCTGCTGTTCGGGATCGCACACCAGTTCCTGAAGGGCACGCAGAACATCGCGGTCGGGCTGCTGCGCGGGCTGGGCAACACCAAGGGCGGGTTCCGCGCCACGCTGGTCGGCTACTGGGCGGTGGGCACCCCGGCGATGTGGTTGTTCGGCTACGTGGCCGGCTGGCACGGACCGGGGGTCTGGCTCGGCCTGTGCGTCGGTTTCGGCGCCACCGCGGCGCTTCTCCTGCGCCGCTTCCGCGCCGACCTGCGCGCCGGGTCGGCGGTGCCGTCGCGGGCCTAGCGTCCCTGGAGACGAGAACGGCGCCGACCGGCGAGCTGTCGAGATCGCTGGTCGGCGCCGAACGCTGGGGCGAGGCTCAGGCGGCTTGCTTGGTTTCCCAGAAGATCTTGTCGATCTGGGCGATGTAGTCCAGCAGCTCCTGGCCGGTGGACGGGTCGTTCGAGCCCTTGGTGCCGGACGCCCCGGCGGCCTTGGTGGCCTTGTTGAACAGCTCGTGCAGCTCCGGGTACTTCTCGAAGTGCGGCGGCTTGAAGTAGTCGGTCCACAGCACCCACAGGTGGTGCTTGACCAGATCGGAGCGCTGCTCCTTGATCTCGATGGCGCGCGCCCGGAAGGCCGCGTCCTCGTTGGACTGGTACTTCTCCTGGATCGCCTTGACCGACTCTGCCTCGATCCGGGCTTGTGCTGGGTCGTACACGCCGCAGGGGAGGTCGCAGTGCGCGGTGGCCTCCAGCCGCGGACGGAGAACGCGAGACAGCAGTCCCATGCTTACTCCCTCGATCCGACTATGGTGATCGTTCCGACAGAAACGACCCTACTCCGCGCCCCTCCGGGTGGCTGGCTCCCGCACGGTGTGTGGCACGGTCGTGGCGTGCGGTGGAGGCGCGTTCTGGTGCGCGGACCTTCCATGTCGCCGACCCTGCGGGACGGGGACGTGGTGCTGGTCACGTTCGGCGCGGTAGCCCGTCCGGGTGACCTGGTGCTCGTCCGCTGGCCCGCGCGCCCGGGCCAGCTCTCGGTGAAGCGCGCCGTCGGCGAGAAGAACGGCGCCTGGGCGGTCCACAGCGACAACCCCTACGGCAGCACCGACTCCCGCGAGCTGGGCCCGGCCGAGGTGCTCGGCGTCGTCCGCGCCCGCCTCTGGCCGTCGCCCCGGCGGTTCCGGTAGCGGGCGAGTGCCGGGGCTTCGCGCCCGCGCAATAGCATCCTGGGCATGGTGAAGATCTGGAGCGTCGTCACGGTGCTGGCCGCCAGTGCGTTGTTGGCCGGGTGTGGTGGCGGGGGCTCGGCTTCGACGGAGGCTCCGGCCGCGCCCCGGGCCGCCCCGGAACTGACCAAGCCGTGCACGCTGCTGAGCAACGACACGGTGAGCAAGGTGTTCTCGATCAAGAAGATCGCCAGCGCGGAGAAGCCACCGGTCAACACCCCGAACGGCCGGGCCAACTACGTCTGCGAGTACCGCGCGCAGAACGGTCCGCTGGGCACGCTGCTGGTCACGGTGACCGACTCCACGGTCAGCCCGGCGCAGGTGGCGAAGGCCTGGCAGAAGCTGCCGGCCGCGCAGCCGGTCCCGGGGGTCGGTGACGCCGCGATCTACAGCGTGGACCAGGCCAAGCGGGTGGCCATGCTGGCCGCCGCGAAGCCGGCGCAGGGCAAGACCGTTGCGATGATCTTCACCGGTTCCCCGAAGATCACCCAGGAGATGCTTTCCACGTTGGTCAAGGAGGCCATCGGCTCGGTTTGAGCTCAGCCGGTCCAGCGGGGGAGCAGGCCGGCGGCCTCGGCCTCGGCCAGGGTCGGCGCGGCGGCGTCCCGGTCGGAGAGCACCGGGGTGAGGTCGGCCGGCCAGGGCAGGCCGAGCGCGGGGTCCAGCGCGGAAACGGTGCGCTCGATGGCCGGGGCGTACGGGGTGGAGCACAGGTAGCCGGCGACCGTGTCGTCCTCCAGCGCGCAGAAGGCGTGGCCGAGGCCCTCGGCCAGGTAGATCGCGCGGTACCCGGACGAGTCCAGCCGGACCGCCTCGTGGCGGCCGAACGTCGGCGAGCCGACCCGGATGTCCACCACCACGTCCAGCAGCGCCCCGCGCGGGCAGTACACGTACTTCGCCTGCCCGGGTGGCACGTCGGCGAAGTGGACACCCCGGATCACCCCGCGCCGGGACACGCTGTGGTTCGCCTGGGCCACCCGCAGCGGCTCGCCGACCGCCTCGGTGAACACCGCCTCCTGGTAGGGCGCCGCGAAATGGCCCCGGTCGTCGTCGAACCGGGTCGGCTCGAAGATCCACGCACCGGGGATGGACAAGGCTTTGCTCCGCACGGAGTGTGATTCTGGCGCACCGGGGCAGACACGGCGGCGTCGGAGATGTCACACTGTTCATCTACCTGACACCGAGCCCGTTCGGCCGCCGCGCGATCCCGCGGCCGGTTCGAGGGGCCTGTCGGGCACCGTTACAGCGCGATACCCCGCGGACCGGTGCACGGCCATACGAACTGCACCGGTATTTCAAGGGGACATTACTGTGACCATCGTGCCTGAGCGGATCATGCCGAACGAGACCGAACCGGCCCCTGGCCTGGACCTGGAGCTGGACGAGATCCTCACCGCCCACCACGGCGGCAAGCTGGACATCGCGGCCACCGTGCCGCTGGACGGCGCGCGCGATCTCTCCATCGCCTACAGCCCCGGGGTGGCCGAGGTCAGCCGGGTGATCGCCGAGGACGCCTCGCTCACCGCGCGGTACACCTGGTCGCAGCGACTGGTCGCGGTGGTCAGCGACGGGACCGCCGTGCTCGGCCTCGGCGACATCGGCCCGCGCGCCGCGCTGCCGGTCATGGAGGGCAAGTCGGCGCTGTTCAAGGCGTTCGGCGGGCTGAACTCCATCCCGCTGGTGCTGGACACCACCGATGTGGACGAGATCGTGGAGACGCTGGTCCGCCTGCGGCCCAGCTTCGGCGCGATCAACCTGGAGGACATCTCCGCGCCGCGCTGCTTCGAGCTGGAGCGGCGGCTGGTCGAGGAGCTGGACTGCCCGGTCTTCCACGACGACCAGCACGGCACCGCCATCGTGGTGCTGGCCGCGCTGCGCGGCGCCTCCGAGGTCATGCGGCGTTCGTTGCCGGAGCAGCGGGTGGTCATCACCGGTGCCGGCGCGTCCGGCGTGGCCTGCGCGAACATCCTGCAGGCGGCCGGTGTCCGGGACATCATCGTGATCGACTCGCGGGGCATCCTGGCCCCCGGGCGGGCCGGCATGAACTCGGTGAAGGCCGAGTTGGCCGAGCGCACCAACCCACGCCGGATCACCGGCGGCGTGGCCGACGCGCTGCCCGGCGCGGACGTGTTCATCGGGCTGTCCTGCGCCACGCTGCCGGAGGAACTGCTGGCCACCATGGCGCCGGAGCCGATGGTGTTCGCGCTGTCCAACCCGGACCCCGAGGTGCACCCGGAGATCGCCGCCCGCTACGCGCCGATCGTGGCCACCGGGCGCAGCGACTTCCCCAACCAGATCAACAACGTGCTGGCCTTCCCCGGCGTCTTCCGGGGCGCACTGGACGCCGGCGCCAAGCGGATCACCGAGAAGATGAAGCTGGCCGCCGCCGACGCCATCTTCGAGGTGGCGAAGGACGACCTGGCCGCCGACCGCATCGTCCCCAGCCCCTTCGACCCCCGCGTCGCCACCGCGGTCGCCGCCGCCGTCGCCCGCGCCGCCACCGACTGACCCCCCTCCTCCACCTGATTCAGTGCCTTCCGCACCCTGATTCAGTGCCTTCAGCAGGGTGATTCAGTCACTTCTGGCGCTTGGTTCAGTCACTTCAGCAGTTGCTCCGCGCCAGAAGTGACTGAATCACCCGCCGGAAACGACCGAATCACCCGCCAGAAGTGACTGAACCAAGGTGCGGAAGGCACTGAATCACGCGCCGGAAGGCACTGAATCAGGGTGCTGAAGGCACTGAATCAGGGTGCTGGAGGCACTGAATCAGGGTGCGGAAGGTGCTGGGGCGTGGAGGAAGTGGTGGGCGGCTTGGGCGTAGATGTGGGTGCAGCGGATCAGGTCGGTTAGTTCGACGTACTCGTCGGCCTGGTGGGCGATCCACTTTCCGCCGGGGCCGTAGACCACAGTGGGCATGCCGGCGTCCCGGGTGAGGATCGTGCCGTCGGTGGCGCCGGGGACGCCGCCGTAGCGGGGCGGTTCGCCGGTGACCCGTTCGTGCGCGCCGGCCAGCGCGACCACCAGGGGGTGGTCGTGTTCGATCTGCACGCAGGGGCGGTCGTCGATCACGGTGACCTCGGTGGTCACTCCGTCCGGTGCGCCGGCTTCCTCGGCCAGGGCTCGTACCGAGGCGACCAGGTCGGCGTGCGCCAGACCGGGGATGGTGCGCGCGTCGACGCACACGCGGGCCCGCGCGGGGATGACGTTGATCTGGTCGGTGGAGCCGGCTTGGGCGACCGTGGGGGTGAGGTAGACCTCGCCGAGGTGTGGATGCGCGGGATGCGAGGCCTGCAGCTTCCGCTCCAGTGAGGTCAGCGCGACCAGCAGCCGGCCGGCCGAGGACACCGGGTTGCGGCCGTGCCGGGGCATCGCGCCGTGGGCCATCGCACCGAGCAGATCGACCTGGATCCGCACCGCGCCCTTCGCGGTGGTGCAGATCTCGCCCTCCTCCGGCTCGCAGATGATCGCGCCGTCGATCTCGGCGGCCAGCGGGGTGGCCGCGAAGTGCTTGGCGCCGAGCATCATGCCTTCCTCGTCGACCAGCGCGCAGACCACGATCCGGCCGGGGAACGGCCCGGACAGCTGCATCGCCCGCGCGGCGTGCAGCATCGCGGCCACGCCGGACTTCATGTCCGCCGAGCCCCGGCCATAGAGCCGGCCGTCCCGGATCTCCCCGCCGTACGGGTCGACCGTCCACCGGTCCCGGTCGCCCTCGGTGACCACGTCGGTGTGCCCCTCGAAGGCCAGCGTCCGGCCGGGCCCGCCGCCGCCGTCCAGCACGGCGACCACGTTCGGGCGGCCGGGGGCCACCTCGGTGACCTCCGGTTGCCAGCCGAAGCCGCGCATGGTCGCCGCGACCAGTTCGGCGGCCGGCGCCTCGCCGGTCTCCTGCACGGTGCGCAGCCGGACCAGCTCCTGGGTCAGCTCGATGACGGCGTCATCGTCGATCTTGAAACTCACGTTCCTCCCAAAGCCTTCCGCAGATCGGGCACGGCGGCGACCAGCTCGCGGGTGTACGGGTGGGCCGGTTCGCCGGCCACCCGGGCGGCCGGGCCGACCTCCACCAGCTCGCCGCGCCGCATCACCCCGATGGTGTCGCAGCTGTGCCGGATCACCGAGAGGTCGTGCGAGACCATCACCAGGGTGAGCCCGTAGCCGGACACCAGGTCGTCGATCAGGTTCAGGATCTGCGCCCGCACCGACACGTCCAGCGCGCTCACCGGCTCGTCGGCCACCAGCACCGACGGCCGGGTGGACAGCGCGCGGGCCAGCGAGATGCGCTGCCGTTGCCCGCCGGAGAACTGGTGCGGGTACCGCCCGCCGGCCTCGGGTTCCAGGCCGACGTCCTCCAGCAGTTCGGTCACCAGCAGCCGGCGCAGGTCACGCGGCGCCCGGGCGCCGACCAGCGGCTCGGCGATGATGTCGTGCACCCGCATCCGGGGGTCCAGGGACCCCATCGGGTCCTGGAAGACCACGCCGAGGCGTCCCCTCGGCAGCCCCCGGCGGCCGACCGGGCGGCCCTCGAAGGCGATGGTTCCCGAGGTCGGCCGGTCCAGCCCGGACAGCAGCCGGATCAGCGTGGACTTCCCCGAACCGGACTCGCCGACCAGCCCGAACCGCTGCCCGGCGGCGATTTCCAGGGAAACCCCGCGCAGCGCGTCCACGGTGGGCGCCGGCTCGAACAACGACGCGCGCGGGCGGCGGTAGACCCGGTGCAGGTCGCGCACGGCGATCAGCGGCTCATCCATGCGAACCCACCGGGTGCCAGCAGGCGTAACCGCCGCCGTCCAGCCGTTCCCGCCACTCCGGCAGCACCGCGCACCGCGGGCTGGCCTTCGGGCAGCGGTTGCGGAACACGCAGCCGTCGGGGAACCGGCCGGCCGGCGGCACGGTGCCGGGGATGGTACGCAGCCGGCCCTCCGGGGTGCGCGCGGTCAGGTCGGAGGTCTCCAGCAGCCCCCGCGTGTAGGGGTGGCGGGGCCGGGTGAGCACTCCCCGGGACGGCCCGGACTCCACGATCCGCCCGCCGTACATCACCAGCACCCGGGCGCACACCCCGGCCACCACCGCGAGGTCGTGGGTCACCAGCAGGACCGCAGCATCGGCCGCGCGCAGAAGCTCCAGCATCTGGGCCTGCACGGTGACGTCCAGCGCGGTGGTGGGCTCGTCGGCCAGCAGCACCGACGGCCGGTTGGCCAGCGCGATGGCCAGCATCACCCGTTGCCGCTGGCCGCCGGAGAGCTGGTGCGGGTAGGCCCGGACCAGCCGCTCCGGCTCGGGCAGCTGGACCTTGGTGAACAGCTCGACGGCGGCCGACCGGGCCGCGCGCCGGTCCGGCCGGGTGCCGTGCAGCAGCATCACCTCGGCCACCTGCTCGCCCACCCGCATCACCGGGTTCAGCGCGGTCATCGGCTCCTGGAAGACCATCGTCGCCGTCTTGCCCCGCACGGCGGCCATGGCCCGTTCCGACGCGCCGACCAGGTCGTGGTCCACCCCGGCCAGCCGCACCGACCCGGTGGCTCGCACCCCGTCGGGGAGCAGCCCGAGCAGCGCGGCGGCGGTGAGCGACTTGCCCGACCCGGACTCGCCGATCAGCCCCACCCGCTCGCCCTCGGCCAGCTCGAACGACACGTCCTTCACCAGGGGGGTGGTGTCGGTACCCACCGACAGCCCGCGCACTTCCAGGAGACTCATCGCGCATCCGCCAACCGGGGGTCCAGCCGGTCGCGCAGCCCGTCGCCCAGCAGGTTGAAGCCGAGCACCGCGATGCCGATGGCCAGGCCGGGCCACAGGGCCAGCGCCGGATGGGCGTACAGCACCTGCTGCGACTCCTGCAGCATCCGCCCCCAGGTCGGCGTGGGCGGGCGGGTGCCGAAGCCGAGGAACGAAAGCGCCGCCTCGGCCAGCACCGCGATGGCGAACGACACCGAGGCCTGCACCAACAACAGGCCGCCGATGTTGGGCAGCACGTGCCGGCCGGCGATGGCCGGCGGGTGCCGGTTGGCGGCCCGGGCGGCGAGCACGTACTCGGTGCTCATCACCCGCAGCGTGCCGGCCCGGGCGATCCGGGCGAACGAGGGCACCGTGGCGATCCCGATGGCGATCATCGCGGTGAGCGTGCTCGCCCCGTAGACCGCGCCGAACATCACCGCCAGCAGCAGCGCCGGGAACGCCAGCAGCAGGTCGTTCACGCGCATCAGGATGCCGCCCAACCAGCCCGGCAGCATGCCGGCCAGGATGCCCAGCGGGGTGCCGAGCACCGCGGCGATGCCCACCGCGACCACCCCGACGAACAGCGTGGTGCGCGCGCCGACCAGCAGCTGGCTGGCCACGTCCCGGCCGAACACGTCGGTGCCCAGCCAGTGCGCCGCGCCCGGCCCGGTGAGCCGGGCGGTGGGATCGACCAGCAGCGGGTCGTAGGGGGTCCACAGGAACGACAACACGGCGGCCGCCACCACCAGCCCCACCAGCACCGCCCCCACCCGCAAGTTCGTCATGGCGCCCGCAGCCGGGGATCCAGCAGCGTGTACGCCACGTCCACCAGGAAGTTCACCACCAGCACCGCCAGCACCAGCACGATCACCACGCCCTGCACCAGCAGCAGGTCCCGGTTGGCCACGCCGTCCAGCAGCAGGCTGCCCAGGCCCGGGATGACGAACACCCGCTCGATCACCACCGCGCCGATGAGCAGCGTGGCCAGCTGCAGGCCGAGCACGGTGACCACCGGGATGGCCGCGTTGCGCAGCCCGTGCCGGACCAGCGCGCGCACCGGGGTGAGGCCCTTGGCCCGGGCGGTCCGCAGGTAGTCCTCCCGCATCACGTCCAGCACGGCGGTGCGCACGTACCGGGTCAGCACCGCCGCCTGCACCAGGCCCAGCGAGAGCGCCGGCAGCACCAACTGGCGGAGGAAGGCGACCGGGTCCTCGGCCGGCGGGGTCCAGCCACCCGAGGGGAACCAGCCCAGCCACACGGCGAACACGGTGACCAGCCCGATGCCGGCCAGGAAGCTGGGCACCGCCACGCCCAGCTGGCTCAGCCCGGAGATCAGGGTGCCGCCGGGTCGTCGATGCCAGAGCGCCGCGGCGATGCCCAGCGGCACCGCCGCGCACACCGCGACCAGCATCCCGGCCGTCACCAGCCAGCCGGTGACCAGGAACCGGTCCAGGATCTGCGGGCCGATGTCGGTGTGCGTGATGTAGGAGCGGCCGAAGTCCCCGGTCAGCAGCCCGGTCGCCCAGTCCAGGTAGCGCACGTCCAGCGGCCGGTCCAGGCCGAACTCGGCGTGCAGCGCCGCCACCGCCTGGTCGGTCGCGTTCACCCCCAGCGCCACCCGGGCCGGGTCCCCGGGCAGCACGGTCATGAACCCGAACACGGCGAGGGTCGCGACCAGCAGGCTGGCCGCGAACAGCGCCGTCAGACCGAGCAGCTTGAGGACCACGGCTCGCCTAAGGAGTCCGGGATAAGGCGGTCAGGTCCAGGGACTCGCCGATCCGGTTGTGGGGCAGCCCGGCCACGTCCTTGCGCGCGACGATCAGGTTGGGCAGCAGGAACAGCCAGTCGGCCGCCGCGTCCTCGGCGATCAGCCGGCCCACCCGGCGCAGCCCGGCCGACTGCTGGTCGGCCGGGCCGGTCTCCGACTCGGCGAGCAGTTTGCGCACCTCCGGGTTGTCGTAGCGCCAGTAGTAGTTCGGGTTGCCGAAGGTGCGGATGTCCCGGGGCTCCACGTGGGCCACGATCGACAGGTCGTAGTCGGCGTTCCGGAACACCTCTTCCAGCCAGCGCGCGGGGAACTCCAGCGGCTCGATCCGGGCGTCCACCCCCACCGCGCGCAGCTGCGACTGCACCACCTGCGCGGCCGCCACCGCGTAGGGCAGGTTGGCGATGCGCAGGCGCAGCGCGGGGTTGGGCTGGCCGGCCTGGGCGAGAAGTGCGCGCGCCGCCGCCGGGTCGAACGGGGTGACGTCGGGCAGCCGCTCGAACCAGGGGTCGGTGGGCGGCACCATGGTGTCGATCAGTGCGCCCCGGCCGGCCCATGCGGTGTCCAGCACCGCCTTGTGGTCGATGGCCATGGCGATGGCTTTCCGGACGCGTACGTCGCTGGTCGGGTGGCCCGGGGCGTTGTTCATCGCCAGGGTCACCTCGCCGTTGGTGGTGCCCTCGATGATCTGGAACCGGTCGTCCCGCTGGAACTGGGCCAGCGACTCCGGCGCCTGCACCGTGCCGATCACGTCCAGCCCGCCGGTGAGCAGGGCGTTGGTCGCGGCGGTCGCGTCCTTGAAGTACCTCAGCGTGACGGTCCTGATCGCCGGTTTTGGACCCCAGTAGTCGTCGCGGGCGGTCAGGGTGAGCGCGTCGCCCCGGCGGAACTCGGCCACCCGGTACGGGCCGGTGCCCACCGGGCGGTTGGCCAGGTCGGCCACCCCGGTCCGGGAGAACATGGCGCCGATCCGGGTGGTCATCCGGAACAGCCAGCTGTTGCTCGGCTGGTTGAGCGTGACCCGCACCCGGTCCGGCGCCAGCACGTCCACCGCCTCGACGGCGCTCATGCCGTCCTTCAGGGAGATCGTCCAGGCCGGCGAGCGGACCCGGTCGATGCTGAACTTCACGTCCTCGGCGGTGAACGGCGCTTTGTCGCTGAAGGTGACGCCTCGGCGCAGCGCGAACTCGTAGGTGCGGCCGTCCGGGCTGGTGGTCCAGGACTCGGCCAGCGCGGGGACGACCTGCCCGGTGGCCTGGTCCAGCCGGACCAGGCCCTGGTACACGTTGTCCAGCAGCGCCTCCGGGATAGCGGCGCCGTCGGTGCGGGTGAAGTCCAGGTTGGCCGGTTCCGCGAACAGCCCGATGGTCATCGTGTCGCGGCCCGCCGGGGCGCGCGAGGTGGAACCCGCCGAGCAGCCGGTGATCACGATCAGTAGCGCACCGGCGGCCAGCGCGGTGACGGTCCGGGAAAACGATCGCCGCATCTGCCGATCTTCCCCCGAGTACCGCGCGCTGTCATCCGCTCGCGGGTGACGGACCGTCAACATCACGTGCGCCTTCCGGGGGAGAAGATGGGGAATTACTCGTCCAGTGGTGCGAGTGGGACTGTCGGGGCGAAATGGACGTGACGCCGGTGATGCCGCGGAAACTCGACCGGGCAACGGTGCGCCTGGTGAAGGGCCTTTCTCGGTCCTTTCGGCGTGTCGCACTTGCCGTGTCGTTACCCGGCCTCGACCGGCATGATTACGGAGGGTAGCCTCCTGGACCAGGCTCACCAGGGCAAATCTGAACGCCCTCACAGCAAGTAACACACCGTTACGGTGAACCCGTGCTTCCGGCTGATCGGCTTTCCCCTACATGAGTGAATGACCCGGATCGTCAGCAACAATTGCTCGTTGACCGTGGTGACAACAACACGCCGTGCTCAGGTGTGGGTATCAATCGTGAGGGGTAACCGAGTGGCTGACCTCGAACAGAGGCTCGATCCCCGGCGCGGGACCGAGTTGGACGATCGAGGCAGGGCCTTCGGACGGGGGGCAGTGGGAACCGTGACGGGTGCGCGTGTGGGGGCCGGGAAGTTCGCCATGCCGAGTCAGCTCACCGACTCCCGCCCCAACCCGGTGGCGGAGGTGCCGCCCGACTCGGACGAGGAACTGACCGGCTTCATCGCCCCGGTGACCGACTCCCCGGCGCGCCCCGCCAAGCCGGCCGCGAAGGCCGGCCCGGCCAAACCGGTCAAGCCGGCCGGACTGCTCGAGTCGCTGGCCCTGCCCACCGCCCCCACCCTGCTCTGCGACGGCGCCGACCGGGTGCTGCGGGTGAACGCCGCGCTCCTGCGCATGGCCGGCCGGGACCCGCGCCAGCCGACCGCCGACGACGGCCTCATCGGCCAGCCCCTGGGCAAGCTGCTGGCCGGGCCGGACACCGACGCCCGCCTGGTCCGCCCGGACGGCGCGCTGGCCCGGGTGCGCGTGGTGCGCTGGGCGCTGCCCGACCTGGGACCCGGCGCTCCGGGCACCGGTCCGCTGGCCGGCATCCGCGCGGTCATGCTGATCGACCTCACCGACGTGCCGCAGTCGGTCACCAACCGGGACGACACCTCCCGGCAGATCGCCGAGCTGCAGCGGCTGGCCCGGGTGGGCAGCTGGAGCTACGACCTGCGCACCGGCGCGCTGCACCGCACCCCCGCGCTGATCGAGCTGTACCGCGAGCTGAACATCGTCCCGGACGGCCGCCCCGGCGGCTCCATCGAGCTGGAGCAGGTGGCGCTGCTCTGCGCCACGCTGCGGGACGCGGCGCAGCGTGAGCAGCAGCCGGAGAACCCCGACGAGCACCACATCGAGCACCGCACCGCGCCCAACGGCGGGCAGACCCTGTCCTGCCGGGCCAGCGTGGAGCGCAACGCCGAGGGCACGCCGATCCGGCTGGTCGGCACCGTGCAGGACGTCAGCGAGCGGCGGCAGGCCGAGCAGCGCATCGGCCGGGCCACCCAGCGCTACCTGGACCTGGTCTCCATCGCCCCGGTCGGCGTCGCGGTGTTCAACCGCACCGGCCACCTGGTGGACGCGAACGGCTCGCTGTGCACGCTGCTCGGCGTCTCCGGGGAGCGGCTGCGCGGGGTGTCCGCGCGCGAGCTGTCCCTGGACCCGACCGGCACCGGCGAGCTGGCCTTCCTGCGCCAGGTCCCGCCCGGCGCCCGCTACGGCTACCGGGTGCCGCAGTACGCGGTGCGCCGCGCGGACGGCACCTCGGTCTGGTGCGAGCTGTCGGTCACCGTTTCCATCGGCGACGACGGCCGGCCGTTCTGGCTGGTCGTGTTCACCGACATCTCCGCCCAGCGCCGCGCGGCCGACGTGCTGCGCCGGTCCGGCACCCATGACGACCTGACCCGGCTGCCCAACCGGTCCAGCGTGACCGCGACGGTCGGCCGGCTGCTGGCCGGCCCGGACCGGCACAAGCTGGCCGTTCTCTGCTGCGACCTCGACGACTTCAAGCGGGTGAACACCGCCCTCGGGCACGCCGCCGGCGACCAGGTGCTGGTCACCCTGGCCACCCGGCTGCAGCGCGAGCTGCCGGTCGGCTGCTCGCCGGCCCGGATGTCCGGTGACGAGTTCGTGGTGGTCTGCGACGACGTCTCGGCGGTCGGCGGGGTGAACCGGCTGGGCGAGACCGTGGCGGCGCTGCTGCGCGGCCCGGTCGAGGTGGACGGCCAGTCCATGCGGGTGTCCGCCGCCATCGGCGTGGCCACCCCGCAGGACGGCGACGGCCGGGGCGGCGTGGGCAGCGCGGAGGATCTGCTGCGCCTGGCCGACGCGGCGATGTACGACGCCAAGCGGCGCGGCGCCAACCAGCTCGGCTTCGTCACCGAGGACACCGCGACCAGCGCGCACCACCAGCTGCGCCTGGAGGACGAGCTGCGCGAGGCGATCGCGTGCGACCAGCTGGAGCTGCACTACCAGCCGGTGGTCGGGGCCGACGGCGCGATCCGCTCGGCCGAGGCGCTGGTCCGCTGGGTGCACCCGGAGCGCGGCATGCTCTACCCCGGCGAGTTCATCCCGGTGGCCGAGCGCGGCGGGCTGATGCACGAGCTGGACCAGTGGGTGCTGCGCACCGCCACCCGGGAGGCCGCCGCCTGGCCCGCGCACAACCGGCGCCCGGTGAGCGTGGCGCTGAACCTGGCCGGCCTGCTGCCCGGCGACGCCGACTTCCTGCCGGCGGTCCGCGCCGCGCTCGCGGAGAGCGGCCTGGCCGGTGACCGGCTGATCCTGGAGCTGGTGGAGACCAGCCTGGTCGCGCTGCCGCAGCGCACCCTGGCCGCGATGAGCGAGCTCTCCGGGCTGGGCGTGCGGTTCGCCGTGGACGACTTCGGCACGGGCTACTCGTCGCTGTCCCGGATCAAGGAGCTGCCGGCGCAGATCGTCAAGGTGGACCGCACCTTCGTGCGCAACATCAGCTCCGACCCGGCCGACTTCGCGGTGGCCCGCGCGGTGGTGCAGATGGCCGCCGCCATGGGCCGCTACTGCGTGGCCGAGGGTGTGGAGACGGCCGAGCAGTTCCACGCGCTGCGCGGCCTGGGCGTGGACGCCTACCAGGGCTGGCTGTTCGCCAAGGCGCAGGAGCCGACCGCGTTCCGGGAGATGCTGTCCGCCCCGCCGATGACCGTCCCGTCCGGTGAGCCCGCCTCGCCGCCCGACGGCCTGGCCACCCAGGCGCTGCGCACCGACGCCGCCCGCGCCAAGATGCGCCGCGCCGAAGCGGCCCGTAAGGCGGGGGAAGCCAAGGGCGGGAGTGCGAAGGACGAGGCCAAGGGGGCCGAGCCCTCGCGGGCGGACGCCGCCCCGACGACGGCGGTTCGCGGGGACGCCGCTCCGGCGACGCCGGGTCGCGCGGAGAGTGCCGCCGCTCGGGTGGATGCCGCCCCGACGACGACGGTTCGCGCCGAAGTGGGTCGCGCGGGGAACACCCGGGCCGATGCCGCCCCGGCGAAGGCGGTTCGCGGCGAAGCGGGTCGGGCGGAGAGCGGTCGGGTGGATGCCGCTCCGACGACGGCGGTTCGCGCCGAAGTGGGTCGGGCGGAGAGCGGTCGCGTGGATGCCGCTCCGACCATGGCGGTTCGCGCCGAGAAGGCGCGCGCGGAGAGTGCTGCCTCCCGGGTGGATGCCGCCCCGACGACGGCGGTCCGGGCCGAGAAGGGCCGGGCCGGGGCGCAGGCCGCCCCGGCGGTGGCGGCCCGCGCGGAGAACGCCCGTAACGAGAGCGGCCGGGCCGGGTCCGGCGGTGCCGAGCCGGCCCGGGCCCAGGCGGCCGGGACCGGTATTGCGCGGACCGAGACCGCCCGGGCCGAGCCGGCGCGGGTGGTGGCCCTCCGGACCGCGATCGACCGGGCCGAGGCAGGCCAGGTGGCGCCGGAGCGCCGCGCGGGCGGTGGCGGCAAGCGCCGGCGCCCGGAACCGGACGAGGCCACCCGCGTCGCGCCCGCCCGGACGGAGACCGGAGCGGCGCGGACCGAGGCCGTCCGGGCCGAACCGGGCCGAGTCGGTCCCAGCCGCGTCGAGCCGGGCCGTGGCGGGTCTGACCGGGGCGAGGGACGCCGGGCCGCCGCGGAACGGCCCGAACTCGGCCACCAGGGGAAGCGGCGGCGCCCGGAGACCGAGGGCGACCGGCCGCGCCGGGCGCAACCGGAGGACGTCACCAAGCCCCGCCACGCCAACCCCCTGGACACCCCGGCCGCGGCCGGCCCGGAGCAGCCGGGCAAGGGCGCCGACGGGGTACCGGAGCCGAAGCTCGACCGGTTCACCGAGCTCGAGGAGTGGCTGGCCAGCAGCATCGCCGAACTCAGCGATGACGAGTCGACGGACTTGCCCACCTCCAAGGACTGACCGGCAGAATTTCCCGGTGGTTCCCGGAAACTGTCGGTGCTCGAACATATAATCGAATGCATGGACAACCGCTTCGGTGAGCGGCTGGCGGGGATGCCCGTTGGTCCGGAGCTGGCCGCGCTGTTGGCGTCGATCGACGTGACGGCGGTGCCGAACGGTTCGATCATCGATGTGTTGCAGGCGTCGGCCCGGCAGCGGGCGCATGCCGATGGGGTGTATCTCGGGGCAGTGGCCTCGACTCTGGAACGTGACCCTTCCGCCGGCCCTGGTTCGGTGGCTTGTCTGGCGGAGCCGGATCGCTATGCGCCCGACGAGGTGCGGGCGGCGTTGGTGATGACCCGCCGTCAGGGGTGGAACGAGTCCGAGTTCGCCTACATCCTGTGCCGGGGACTGCCGGCGGTGCATCAGGAGATGCTGGCCGGTCGGGTCGACCGGGACCGGGCACGGGTGTTCGTCCAGCACCTCGCCGGCCTCCCGGCCGAGCTGGTCGCCAAGGTGCTGAACGCGGTCCTGGCGGCGGCGCCCGGGTTGACCACCGGGCAGCTCCGCGCCCGCATCCTGAAACTGATCATCACGGTGGATCCGGACCACGCCCAGGATGCCTACGAGCGGGCGTTGGCCGAGCGCGCGGTGGTGGGCTATCTCAACCCCGACGGGACGGCGGTGATCAGCGCCTCGGGTCTACCCCCGGACGAGGCGGCCGCGGCGACCGAGCGGATCGCGGGGTTGGCCCGGGCGGCGAAACGGGCGGGACACCCGGGTCGGGTGGATCAGTTGCGCGCGGACATCTACCTGCGCCTGCTGGATGGCCGATTCCACCACCTCACCCGCATAGAAATGATCACCGCCCTCCTCGCCGAAGTCAGACAGACCCAAACACCACCCGTTGAAGTCTCCACGGGCGGCGCCGTGGCGGCCGAAGACCCCGCGTGCCCCGAGCCGAACGACACCGGCCCGCACGACCACCAGCCGGCCGCCGCGCCTCGACCGGCGGTCAGTGAGCACGAACCCCTCGGGTCGGTGACCGGTATCGAGGTCCGTGCCCGGCTCGACAGCCTCGCCGGCATCAACCAGCTACCCGGTGAACTACCCGGCTGGGGACCCATCCCCGCCCAGACCGCGCGTCGGGCAGTGGCTCGACAGCACCACGGCCAGTGGCGGTGGGCGGTCACCGACCACGAGGGCTACCTGCTCGCCGAAGGCCTCACCCGCCGAAGACCCATCACCAAACCACCCCCGTACGAAGCCGAAGGCGGGATCGTCGAGCTGGCCATCCCGGCCACCGTCCTGGCCCGACTGGCCACAGACCCACCACCCGCCTGGGCCGGGGTGATCGGCGACATCGCCACCCAGTACCAACACGCCCGCGCCACGCCGAGCGCCGACCCGAATGCCCAACCGGGGCGACGGTTGCCCGGGTGTGGGCTGCGCCGGTATGTGCAGATCCGGGATCGCACCTGCACCGCGCCCGGCTGCCGACGCCCCGCCACCCAATCCGAGCAGGACCACACCGTCGACCACCAACACGGCGGCCCCACCACCCACACCAACCTCGGACCAGGGTGCAAACACGACCATCGGCTCAAGCACGAAGGAGGCTGGATCGTCACCCAACCCCAACCAGGGAGGTTCATCTGGATCAGCCGACTCGGGCGCCGCTACCACACCCGAGGAGAACGCATCACCGACCCAGAACCCGAGCCACCACCGTTCTAGGCACGGCGGCCGCGGGATACCCGGACGTGTCGATCTTGTGGGGGGACCCGGCCGGAAATCTGACCGAACCAGTGTGGTTTGGGTCCCGATCCACGGGATGGGTCCTGGTTCGCCTGCCCTGATCGGGTTAGCCTGTGCCGATCGCGGCGGCCGGCAAGGGGCCGGCGGAGATGGATGGGGGCGCCCGGGTGATCGAGTTCCGGGAAGTGACCAAGCGATTTCCGGACGGCACGGTGGCGGTCGACCGGTTGAGCATGACCGTCGAGTCCGGCGGCATCACGGTGTTCGTCGGGCCGTCCGGGTGCGGCAAGACCACCTCGCTGCGCATGATCAACCGCATGGTGGAGCCGTCCGAGGGAGCCATCCTGGTGAACGGCGAGGACGTGATGGCCGGTGACCCGGCGTTGCTGCGGCTGGGCATCGGGTACGTGATCCAGCAGGCGGGCCTGTTCCCGCACCGCACCATCGTGGACAACGTGGCCACCGTGCCGCTGCTGCTCGGCTGGGACAAGCACAAGGCCCGCACCCGCGCGCTGGAGCTGATGGAGCTGGTCGGGCTGGTGCCCGAGATGGCCAAGCGCTACCCCGGCCAACTGTCGGGCGGTCAGCAGCAACGCGTCGGCGTGGCCCGCGCGCTGGCCGCCGACCCGCCGGTGCTGCTGATGGACGAGCCGTTCAGCGCGGTCGACCCGGTGGTCCGGGAGAGCCTGCAGGACGAGCTGCTGCGGCTGCAGAACGAGCTGGGCAAGACGATCGTGTTCGTCAGCCACGACATCGACGAGGCGATCAAGCTAGCGGACAAGGTCGCGGTGTTCCGGGTCGGCGGCACGCTGGCCCAGTACGACTCGCCCGGCGCGCTGCTGGCCCGTCCGGCGGACGACTTCGTGGACGGCTTCGTCGGCAAGGACCGCGGCTACCGGGGTCTGGGCTTCCGCTCCGGGGACGGTCTGCCGATCGGCGAGCTGCGCACCGTGGCCGTAGGCGCGGCGACGCCCGAGGAGGGCTGGGCGCTGGTGGTCGACGACGAGCGCCGGCCGCTGGGCTGGGTGGACGCGGCCAAGCACGGTGAGAAGCCGGTCGCCGAGGAGGACATCGTGCCCGGCGGCTCGCTGTACGACACCGAGTCGGACACGCTGCGCGGGGCGCTGGACTCGGCGCTGTCCTCGCCGTCCGGGCTGGGCGTGGCGGTGGACGGCGCCGGCGCGGTGGTCGGTTCGATCGCCGCCGACGACGTCCTGGACCGGCTGGCCGCCGCACGCGCCGACGACGAGGAGGGTGACGCCGCGTGATCTGGGGCTGGGTGCCGCGCAACCTCGACGTGATCGTGGACGCGCTGGCCGAGCACCTCTGGCTGTCCCTGATCCCGGTGGTGATCGGGTTGGTCATCTCGATCCCGCTGGGCTGGCTGGCGAACCGGTCCACGGCGGCCCGCGCCGTGCTCATCCCCAGCGCCGGGGTGCTCTACACGGTGCCCTCGCTGGTGCTGTTCATCGTGCTGCCGGGCATCCTGGGCACCAAGATCCTGGACCCGGTGAACGTGGTGGTCGCGCTGGCCATCTACACGGTGGCGCTGCTGGTCCGCTCGGTCGCCGACGCGCTGGCCGCCGTGCCGGACACGGTGATCGCGGCGGCCACCGCGATGGGTTTCCGGCCGCTGCGCCGGTTCCTCACCGTGGAGTTCCCGCTGTCCGTGCCGGTGCTGGTGGCCGGGCTGCGGGTGGCCACGGTTTCCAACATCAGCCTGGTCAGCATCGGCGCACTGGTCGGCTTCGGCGGGCTCGGCCAGCTGTTCACCGACGGCTACCAGGCGGACAACCCGACCGAGATCGTCACCGGCATCGCCCTGTCCTTGGTGCTCGCACTGGCGGCGGACGCGGTGCTGCTGAGCCTGGGCAAGCTGGTCACCCCCTGGGAGACGGCACAGCACCGGCCGAAGGCGAGGACGGCATGAGCATCCCGGAGATCTTCGCCTGGCTGTTCGACCCGGCGAACTGGGGCGGGTCCACCGGCGTGCTGGCCCGGGTGCTGGAGCACCTCTGGTACAGCGCGCTGGCGGTGGTCGTCGGCGCGCTCGTCGCCGTCCCGGTCGGAGCGCTGGTCGGGCACACCGGCCGGGGCTCGTTCCTGCTGGTCGGGCTGGCCAACGGGCTGCGCGCGCTGCCCGACTTCGGCCTGCTGGTGCTGCTGGTGCTGCTGGTCGGGGTGCAGCTGCTGCCGGTGGTGGTGGCGCTGACCGTGCTCGCCGTGCCGCCGCTGCTGGCCGGCACCTACGCGGGCATCCGCAACGTGGACCGGGCGGTGGTGGACGCCGCGCGCGGCATGGGCATGCGGGAGCGCGCGGTGCTGCTGAAGGTGGAGTTCCCGAACGCGCTGCCGTTGCTCATCGGCGGCCTGCGCTCGGCGTCCCTGCAGGTGGTGGCCACCACCGCGATCGCCGCGTACGTCAGCTTCGGCGGGCTCGGCCGGCTGCTCATCGACGGCCAGCGCAACGGCGACTATGCGCAGATGGGGGCCGGCGCGGTGCTCATCGCGGTGCTCGCGCTGGTGGTGGAGGGGGTGCTGGCCGGGGTGCAGCGGGTCGTGGTCTCCCCGGGGCTGCGCCCGTCCGGCCGGCGCACGTACAAGCAGGCGGAGAAACAGAAAACCACCCAGCCGGCGGGGGTGGCCTCGTGAACCGGCGGATCACCGCGCTGATAGCGGCCCTGGGCGTGGCCGGGCTGGCCCTGGTCGGCTGCGGCCGGGACAGCGACACGCTCTGGGTCGGCTCGGCGGACTTCACCGAGAGCAAGCTGATCGCGGAGATCTACGCCGGCGCACTGCGGGCCAAGGGCATCAAGGTGGAACGGGCCAGCCTGGGCACCCGGGAGGCCTACGTGCCGGCGCTGCGGGACGGCTCGATCGACCTGATCCCGGACTACACCGGCACGCTGCTGCAGTTCCTGAACAAGAAGGCCGAGGAGACCACGCCGGACGCGGTGTACGAGGCATTGAAGCGCACCGTGCCCGCCCCGCTGACCGTGCTGGACCGGTCGCCGGCCGAGGACAAGGACGCGGTGGTGGTGACCAAGGCGTTCGCCCAGCGCAACAACGTCCGGTCCATCGCCGACCTGGCCCCGATGTGCGGCGATCTGGTGTTCGGCGGGCCGTCGGAGTTCCAGCAGCGGGCGGACGGGATGCCCGGCATCGAGCGCACCTACGGCTGCAAGTTCAGGGAGTTCCGCGCGCTGGACACCGGCCCGGTCACCGTGAAGGCGCTGGCCGACGACACCGTGCAGGCGGCGGACATCTTCACCACCAACCCGGCGATCGAGGAGAACGAGTTCATCGCGCTGGACGACCCGAAGAACAACTTCGCCGCGCAGAACGTGGTCCCGCTGATCAACTCGGAGAAGGCGACCCCGCGGGCGCGGGAGATCCTGAACCAGGTCTCGGCCAAGCTGACCACCGAGCTGCTGATCGAGCTGAACCGCGCGGTGAACGCCGCGGACAAGCCGCACACCCGCACCGTGGCGAAGGAGTGGCTCACCGCCAACGGCCTAGGGTAGGGCGGATGTCGATCACCCTTCCCACCGAGCGCGAGCTGCTCGACGAGTGGCTGGCCGTGCTGACCGTGATGGGCGAGCAGCTGGCCGGCCGGGCCGACCGGCCCGTCGTGAACGCGATCGGCCGGCGCAACTTCAGCGTCCAGCTGGAAACCGCGGTGTCCGCGCGGGACCGGCAGGCGCTCGGCGAGTTCACCGCCGCGGTGGGGGAGCTGTACAACCGGCAGTCACGGGCGCACTGGACGGTCAGCGAACAGCTCCTCGGCATGGTCCGAAATGCCACCGGGGAGACCCGGGAAGCCGTACTGCGCCGGTTGGCGGTTGAGCTCTCGGAGTAGGAATCGGCGGCGCCGTGCATTACCGTTGTCCCTGGAACGGCTGACTGAGGGGTGCCGGGATGACGTCGTTGGCCCAGACATTGGTACGGCATGTCTTCGTGCTGTTGGTGATGGCGGCCGGTTCGACCATGGCGCTCGCCGGCGTGGCGACTTCGGACCCGGTGGTCCCGGTGGCGCAGCAACGCGCCCTGCCGGTTCCCGCCCAGACCGGTGACGGCGGGCTCGGTGACGGGAACGGCAACGGGTCCGGTGGTTGCGCCGACCCGTCCTGCGGTGCCGGGAACCTGCCGCAGCCCGGCGGGCCGGTCGGCAACCCCGGTGGCTCGCCCGGGGGGAACGTGCCCATCCCGGTGGGCAACAAGCCCAATACCGGTGGCAAGCCCCCGGTGCTCGGCGGCGGTGGCGGAGGGGGTGGCGGCGGTGGTGCCGCGCCCGCCGTGGCGAGCAACTCGGGCGGCGACGGGCGGGACAACGCCCAGCAGCAGCGCGGCGCCGGCTCCGGCAGCTCCGAGTCCGGCAACTCGGCGCCCCCGGCGCAGAGCGGCGGAAAGCGCCCGGCCGAGGTCCTGTACACCCATGACGACGAGAACCGGAAGGGGTCGGCCGGTGCCGGCGCCGCGGGCGGACGGGTCCAGTGCTCCGACGGCGCCTGCGTGACCATGCCGTTCCTGCCCGCCTGGGTGGTGGTCCTCGGCGCAACGGTGCTGATCTGCGCGACGTTCTACGTGGGCATGCGGCTGGTGGGCAGCCGGTTGCGGCGCTGGGTGGAGTAAACCAGTGTGTACTACCTTGGACGCCTGATCTGACCGGCGGATTGCTCTGAGGTGTCGATGATGGCGACGGCTGGGCTGCGGTGTGCGTTCGCGGTGTTGCTGGTCGTGGCCGCCTCGTTACCGGCGGTCGCGGACCCGGCCTTCACGGATGCCGGTGCGTCGGCGCCGGTCGTGCTGGCGTTCGCCCAGCCCGGCGGGGGTGACGGCGGTGGAGGTGACCCGGGCGGCGGCTGCGCCGACGGTTCGTGCGCGGGCAACCTCCCCCGGCCCGGCGGGAGTGCGGGTTCTCCCGGTTCGGTCGGTTCCGGGTACGAGTTCGAAGCCCCGCCGGCGGACACCGCGACGACCGCCGAGACCGGCTGGTTCACCGAGCTGAAGAAGGCCCTCGGGTTCGGCAACAACGCCGAGGCGCCGGGCCGCTCGGACCCGGGCGGGGTGACCGACCCGGAGCAGGAGAAGCTCCGCCATCCCGGCCGGCCGAGTGGCGCGGACGGGGCGTCCGGCGGGGCGCAGTGTGCCGATGGCGCGTGTGTGAGCTCGCCGTTCCTGCCCATGCCGGCACTGATCGCGATCTCGGCCGTGCTGCTGGTGCTGCTGCTGGTCGTGAGCATGCGCCTGGTGGTCACCGGGCGACCGCGGCGACGCGGGGAATGAGCCGACCAGTTCCGGCGGCCACCGCGCTGGCGGTGATCGCGCTGCTGGCCGGCGGGTGCGCGGTGCCGGCGATCCCGCCCTACGCCCCGCCGCCGGCCATCGAGTCACCGCCCCGGGAGGTGCCCGCCCCGGCCAACTGCACCCGCACGCTCACCGATGCGGACAGCGCCCAGGGCGCCCTGGACCGGGCCGACCCCGGTGAACGGCTGTGCCTGCGCGGGGAGTTCCCGCCGGGCACCGAGCTGCGCCTGGACCGCTCGGGCAGCCCGGGCGAGCCGATCGAGCTGATGTCCGGCGGCTCCACCGTTGCCAGCGTGACGGTGATCGCCGACCACGTGCTGGTCGACGGCCTGAACACCCGGGGCGGGGCGGGCATCCACGCCGAGGGCACCGACATCGTCATCCGGAACAACGACGTGCGCGGGGCCGACGGGGACGGCATCGAGTGCGCCCCCTGCGTCCACGCCGCCGTGGTGGACAACACCGTGTCCGGGGTCGGCGGCACCGGTGTGCAGGTCGCCGGGCGGGACATCGCGGTGATCAACAACGACATCCGGGGGACCGGCCGGATGGCCCAGCCGGACAGCGACGGCGTGCGGTTCTTCGGCGTGAACCTGAACATCGAGAACAACCGGGTGCACGACATCGGCCGGCGCAGCTGCTTCCGCACCTTTCCCGGCCCGTCGCTCTCCAGCCGGGGCCGTTCCCCGGACGCGGACTCCGACGAACCCTCCCGGAGCTCCGACCCGGACCCCGGCTCCGACCCTGACCGCGGTTCCGGTCCGGACTCCGGCGAGCGGGGCTCGGACGAAGGCGGCTCGGACCGAGACTCGGACGGAAGCGGTTCGGACGAGCGCGGCTCGGACCGGGGAGGCTCGGGCGGAAGCGGTTCGGACGAGGGCGGCTCGGATGAGGGTGGTTCGAACGAGCGCGGTTCGGACGAGGGTGGCGCGGGATCGTCGGCCAGCCGGACGGCGGCGGCGGTGCGGGCCACCTACGGCGTGACCGTGCAGCGGAACCGCTGCGTGGATGCGGACGAATGGTGCCTGCTGGCCAGCGGCACCGAGGGCTCCAACCTGGGCGCCCAGGCGACCATCCAGTTCCTGAACAACTACTGCCAGACCGGTTCCACCGAGGGGGTGCGGCTGGAGGCCTACCCGAACGTGGTGGTCCGGGGCACCACCTTCGCGGCCGACTACCGGACGGCGGTGCTGGCCGAACGGGGAGCCACCGGCGTCAAGCTCTCCGACAACATCCTGCTCGGCACCTTCGGGCTCTCCCAGCTGGACGAAACCTCCCGCCCGGGTTTCGCGGAGTCCAACAACCTGAACAAGTAGGTCAGCGCGGCAGGCTCTGCCAGAACTGCAGCTCGTAGGCCTGCAACAGCCGGGCGGCCCGGGCGATGGCGGCCGGCTCGACGCCCTCGGCGAGGCCGGCGTCGATCACCGCCAGGCTGATCCGCTCCAGCTCGCCGGTCGGCCCGGAGAAGTGGGCGAAGAAGGCACACTCGGCGTCGCCGAGCCCGTAGCCGCGGGTCAACGCGGCGTGCATGCGCGCGCAGGCGCCGCCCCAGGCCTCCAGGTTGACCAGGAATGCGCCGGCCACCTCGGCCGGGCTGCCGTCCCGGGCCAGCCGGGCCACGTAGCTCGGGTAGGCCTGGCAGCCCGGGGTCGGCTCGTACGTGTCGGTCAGCCCGACGGCGGCGGCCAGGGTGTCCAGTGCGGCCAGGGCGACGCCCTCGCCGGCGGCCATGCCGGTGAGGTAGCCGTGCGCCGGCTCGTCCGGGCGCCGCCGGGCCAGCGCCTCGAAGCTGCGCCGGTCGCTGGGGATCACGAACAGCTGCTCGCCGGCGAAGCCCCGCAGGGCCTTCCGGTCCAGGGCTCCGGCCTCGAGGTCGGCCAGCCACCGGTTGTCCCGGATCTGTTGCTCGACCTCGCGCAGATCGTCCCGAACCCGCCCGCAGAGTGTCACCGCATCCACCGGGCCGACCATACGGGTGATCGCGGCTGCGTTCCGCGTCATTTCTTCGGGCCGTACGGATGACACCCGCCGCGGACCGCATGTCGCGGGGCTTTCCCGGCGGGTGCGAGCGTTACATTTGCGCCGCGAACGACGTGGGACAGCGGAGGTTTGTGGGCATGGCGAGCATTGGCGAGGTGCAGTCCGGCATCGCGCTGGCCAATCAGAAGGCCTCGGAGAGCCTCGGCGCGCTGCAACAGGCGCACTCCCAGCTGGAGGAGGCGCAGAACTCGCTGACCCGGGTCACCGAGGGCAGCGCGCAGGGCGACGTGAACGACGCGGTCAACCAGCTGCAGCACGCGATCAGCAGTCTGTCCGAGGTACAGAACCAGGTTCGCTCGGCGATCGACACCGCCGAGGGGATCTCCCAGCGGCTGTAGCGACCCGCGATGGACGACTCCCTCGGTGAGATCAGGGCGGCGCTCGCGGACGTCAGCCAGCGGCTGTACCAGGCCCACCACTGCGCCGGGTTGGCGGCGAAGGGCATTGCCGAGGCGGTTGCCGTGCTGACCGACCTGGACCGGTCGCACCACGAGTCGCTGGTCCCGCCCGAGCTGTTGCGCGCCGACGAGGAACTGACCCGGGGGTTGGGCCTGATCAGCGGCGGCGTGGACTCCGTGGCGGCGGTCGAGGCCCGCCTCTAGTGTCCCGGCGCCAGGACCGGCGGGACCGGATCGCCCGCGCCTTCCAGGCGTTCCGGGTGGCGGTCGGCGCGTCCCGCGGCGCGGCCTTCGCGCTGCGGGACCAGGCGGTCACCGCCCACGCCTCAGCGCTGTTCGAGCTGATCCTGCGGGAGAAGGGCGTCGACCACGCCGCCGAGCACCCGGTGCTGTCCCGGGCGATGCGCAACCCGCTGCTGGCCGAGCCGCTGCACCACGTGCTCACCGACCAGCGGGCGGTGTTCGGCGACTGGGTGGCCAGCGAGCCGGACCGGCTGGCCGAGCTGGTCACCGACGCGGCACCGGGCGCCGCCGGCGAGCCGCACGGGCGGTGGCTGGGCGAGATCGGCAAGGTGGACGGCACCGGTCCGGTGCCCGAGCTGTGGCGGATCGGCACCGCGCAGGCCGACGGCGCGCCCGACCACTTCCCGTTCCCGGTGGCCGTCCCGCTGCTGGACGAGTCGCACCTGGAGATCACCTCCACGCCGGCCACCCGGGACGCGGCCGAGTCGCTGATGGAGTCGCTGCTGCTGCGGGTGGTCAGCTACTTCCGCCCGGGGATGGTGGCGCTGCACGTGTGGGACGTCGGCCAGCTGGCCGGCGCGCTGCCCGGGCTGTACCCGCTGACCCGGGGCGGGCTGCTCACCGTGCACGATCCCGGCCGGCTGGACGAGCTGCTCGAGGAGCTGTCCGAGCACATCCGCCGGCTGCACACGAGGGTGCTGGTGGACGGGCACCCCTCGCTGCGCGCGCTGGCCGGGACCACCGGCTCCCGCACCGAGCCGTGGGTG
Source organism: Actinospineispora eucalypti (assembly GCA_014208095.1). Taxonomy (GTDB): domain Bacteria; phylum Actinomycetota; class Actinomycetes; order Mycobacteriales; family Pseudonocardiaceae; genus Pseudonocardia; species Pseudonocardia eucalypti. The sequence goes on from JACHMT010000001.1 coordinate 1,401,652, forward strand.
GTGGCCGCGCTGGTCGGCAACCACGCCGCGCTGCCCGACGACGAGCGCAAGGCGCTGCAGCGGATCGCCCGGGGCGGCCTGGCCTGCGGCATCCAGCTGATCCTGCTGGACGTGCCGCTGACCATCAGTGCGCCGGTGGAGTCGGTGCGCTTCGCCGAGCCGTCGCACCTGTCCGAGCCGGTCACCGCCCGCTGCTCGATGAGCGGCCCGTACGCCACGGTGACCATGGACGAGCCGCTGCCCCGCGAGCGGGTCACCACCGCCTGCCACGCCATCGCCGAGGAGCTGGAACACCTGCGCGCCCGGGTCGGCGCGTTCGGCGACCTGCTGCCCACCGGGGAGTGGTGGTCGACCGGGTCCGCCTCCGGGGTGCGCGCGCCGGTGGGTTTCCGGGACGGCGTGCCGGTGGAGGTCGCCCTGTGCGACGCGTCGCCGCACGCCCTGGTCGGCGGCCCGAGCGGTTCCGGCAAGACCAACTTCCTGTTCGCCATGATCGGCTCGCTGGCCGCCCGCTACTCGCCGGACGAGCTGGAGCTGTACCTGCTCGACTTCAAGGAGGGCGTCTCCTTCGCCCAGTTCACCCCGGGCCGGCGGGACCCCTCCTGGCTGCCGCACGCCCGGCTGGTCGGCGTGAACATCAACACCGACCGGGAGTTCGGGCTCGCGCTGCTGCGTTTTCTCGCCGAACAGATGCGCCGCCGGGCGGAGGCGGCCAAGGCGCAAGAGGTGACCAAGCTGGAGGAGCTGCGCGCGGCCGACCGCGACGGCCGGTGGCCCCGGATCGTGGCGGTGATCGACGAGTTCCAGTTCCTGTTCGCCGAACGGGACGCGGTCACCCGGGAGGCGGTCGGGCTGCTCGAGGACGTGGCCCGACGCGGCCGTTCGCAGGGCATCCACCTGGTTCTCTCCAGCCAGGACGTGTCCGGCATCGAGGCGTTCTGGGGCCGGCCGGCGATCTTCGAACAGTTCGTGCTGCGCATCGCGCTGCCCCGGTCCCGCCGCGTGCTGGCCGACCTGAACGACGAGGCGCTGTCCCTGCCCCGCTGGCACGCGGTGCTCAACCACGAGTCCGGCATCCGGCACGGCAACGAGGTGGTGAGGATCCCGGACGCCACGGCGAAGGGCACCCTGGACGAGCTGCAGGAGCGGCTGTGGCGGCGGCGCCCGGCCGAGCTGACGGTGCCGCGGCTGTTCGACGCCGGCCGGACCCCGTCGCTGGCCTCGCTGATGCCCGGGTCGGACACGCCCGTGCCGGTGGCCGTGCTGGGCCAGCTGGTGGACGTGGCCGGCAGCGCGGCCTCGGTGCCGATGGCCCGCACCCCGGGCCGCAACATCGCGGTGATCTCCTCGTCGGTGGCCGACGCCTCGGCCGTGCTGGCCGCCGCCGGGGTGTCGCTGGCCCACCAGCACGCGCCCGGTTCCGCGCGGTTCACCCTGGTCGCGCTGGTGCCGGAGGCGGCGGCGCCGGTGGCCGAGCTGGCCCGGCGGCTGTCCGGGCACCGGGTGGAGACGCTGGCCCTGGACGGCTTCGGCGAGCTGATCTCCTCGCTGTCGTCGCGGGTCGTATCCCGGTTGGCCGGCGGCGCCCCGGACCCGGACCCGCACTACCTGTTCCTGTTCGGCGTGGACGGGGCCAGCGGCGTGCTCGAGCAGAAGGACCCGGCGACCTTCCGCAGCGGCCTGGACGCTCTCCGCCAGGTGCTGCGCGGCGGCCCCGAGACCGGGCTGCACCTGGTCGGCTGGTGGCGCAGCGTGCAGCGGCTGCGCTCGGTGCTCTCCATGGGCGCGGGGGTGGACGACGTCGGCTGCTGGGTGGCGTTCGACGTGCAGGGCTCGGAGCTGGGCACCCTGGCGCCCGGGATGGTCAACTGGTCACCCCGGCCGGCCCGGGGGCTGCTGTTCGACCGCTACACCCTCGGCCGGCCCGAGGTCCTGATCCTGCCGGACGTCACGGAGCCGCCGGAATGAGCGCCGCGCGCCGCTACAAGGACATCATCGGCGGGATGACCGAGGCCGTGGAACGGCTGCGACACGACGACGCCACCCGGGCGGCCGCCCTGGAGAAGGCGCTGGTCGAGCTGCACGACGCGATGGAGGCCGCGGCCGACCGCGCCGCCCTTTCCGAGCTCGGCGCCGCGCTGCGCTGGGAGTCCGCGCTGGAACACCTCTGGCACGAGCAGTGGCTGACCCTGAGCCCGCTGCCCAAGCCTGACCCCCGGGCCTCCCCGCGCGACCTGGAGTACTACGAGGCCGTCGTGGAGCAGCGCTACGAAGCGCTCGAGGAAGCCATCCGCAAACGAGTCCTCGGCCGCCGCTGAGGGCTACTCACTCTTCGTCGTCGAAGTCGTCGCGGGCCAGGAAGGTGGCCAACCGGTCCACCGCCACCTCGAAGTCGGGGTTCAGGTCCACGAAGGCGCGCAGCCGTTCGGCGAGCCATTCCAGGGTGACCTGCTCCTCGCCCCTGCGCTGCTCGAGCTCCTCGATGCCCCGATCGGTGAAGTACACGTGGTGACCCTAATACCAGCGGGTATCTGGGTCCTCGGGCGTCCAGTTCATCTTGACTGTCACTCGATCGGAGGGCTACGGTTCAGTAGGTCGATCAACGCTTGACTATCTTGCCCGAGACCCGGAGCGGGAGCGCATGTCACCACCCAGCCGGGACGAGCTGCGGGAGAAGTTTGCCGTGCTCGCCGAGGGCGCACGCGACTCCGGCGCACGGGCGGCCAGCTCACTACGGGTCCGGTTCGCGGCCATGCCCCGCGTGGCCCGCCTCGGCGGCGTCGCGGTGATGGTGATCATCGTACTCGGCGTGGTGGCCGGGGTGCTGGCCGGCCGCGGCGGCCCCGAGGGCCAGCCGGGCAGTCCCGAGGGCCAGCCGGGTAACCAGGCGCCGGCGATCGCCAGCACGCCGCGCACCACCGAGCGGGAGACCAGCCAGACCACGGGCGCGCCGCCGGTCCCGGGCGCCCCGCCCCGCCCGGACACCCCGACCACGACCTCCCCGGGCGGCCCGGACGCCGCCCAGCCACCCGCCGCCCAGCCGCCCACCACGCAGTCGCCCGCCGCCCAGCCGCCCACCACGGCGCCGGAGAGTACGGTGCCCGAGGTGCGGGAACATGTGGTACGGGGCGGCGAGACGCTGGCCAAGATCGCGTTGCGCTACGACGTGCCGTTCGAGCAGATCGCGGCGGACAGCGGCATCACCAACCCGAACCGAGTGCGCGTCGGGCAGCGGTTGGTCATCCGTCCGAAGCCGCCCGGTGTGGAGGTAATCCAGCCGGGACGTACCCTGAGTGACTATGCACGCCGTTCCGGGCACGGGTTGGATCAGCTGATGCGAATGAACCCGCAGCTGAGCAGCCCCGATCGCATCCTGGCCGGCGGCATCCTGCATGTCTGACCAGGCCCCCGAGCGGCCGGACCCATCCCAGGGCAACGCTCCCGCCCCCCGGCCGGCGCGGGTGCCCGGGGGGCCGCCGGTGCCGCCGCAAGGCCGGGTGACCGGCGCGCCGCCGGCGCGCCAGCCGGCCCCGGTGCCCCGGGCGGTGCCGAACCCGCTGTCGTCGCCGAACGGCCCGGTCCCGCCGCCCCCCGGCGCGCGGAACGGTTCGCCGCCCAAACCCCCGGCGCCGCACTCTCCGGCGCCACCCGCCGGGCCGTCGAATGGCGCGAGGCCGAAGGCCCCGACACCCAAGGCCCCGGCACCGAACGGCCCGGGATCCAATGGGCTGGCGCCGAACGGATCGGGACCGAAGGCCCCGGCCCCGCACTCCGGGCCGCCCAGCTCGCCGAGCCTGCCGGGGCAGCCGCCGAGGGTCGCGCCCAGGCCCCGCATAGGCCCTTCCGCCGCACCGAACGCCGCTCCCGGGTCGCCTTCGGCGCTGGTCGGGCCTCCGGGCGGCAAGCCGATCGCGCGCCAGTTCGGCCAGCCGGTTCGCCCGAACCGCTCGTTATCCGAGCCGGACAAGCCGACCAGGGCGTTACCCGGGCGGGGCGGCCGTTCCCCGGAGCCGAGCCGGCCGCCGGGCGGTACCCCCCAGCCCAGCACGCAACAGCCCGGCGCGCCCCATACGAACGGCCACCGCCCGGGGGAGGAACGCTCCCGGGCGCTGTCCCGCCCGGCCGAGCCGGCCGGGGTCGAGCTGCTCGGCGACCGGCTGGCCGGTTGGCTCGCCTCGGCGCGCGCCCTCCTGGCGCCGCCACCCCCTCGGCCCGGCAGCAAGACCACACAGACTCGGGTGCCGCCCGGGTTGGGTGTGCTGAGCCTGCTCGCGGTGGCCATGGTGCCGGGCGCGGGCATGGCCGCCGGCGCGATCACCGTGGCCGCCGACGCCTACTGCACCTACGGGTCGTTCTGCCTCTACTCCGGCCCGAACTTCACCGGCGACAAGGTGGAGTACCACCACGACCAGATGTTCTGCCAGGACGGGAAGCCGGCGCTGGACCTGCGCGCGGTCCTGCCGGCCGGCGTGCGTTCGGTGGTGAACAACACCCGCACCGAGACCAGCGGCCAGGCGGTGAAGTTCTTCAGCGGCGGCCAGCACCTGGTGCTCAGCACGGTCAGCCCGGGGCGCGAGGTCACCGAGATGACCGCGAACACGTCCGAGGCCATGCAGAGCCTCTGCGTCTATCCCGGCAGGTGAACGTTGCGCGCGTCGTAGGCGGCGCGCGCGGCGGCGATCTCGTGCTGGTGCCGTTCGGTCCAGCTGACCAGCGCCTGGATGGTGTCCAGCAGCGTGCAGCCCAGATCGGTGACCTCGTAGTCGACCCTGGGCGGCACCACCGGGTGCACCGTGCGGCGGACCAGCCCGTCCCGCTCCAGGTGGCGCAGCGTGGTGGTGAGCATGCGCTGGCTGATCCCGTCGATGCTGCGGCGGAGCTCGGTGAAGCGCATGGTGTCCCGGTCCAGCAGCGAGATCACCAGTAACGACCACTTGTCGGCGATCCGGTCCAGGATCTGCCGGACCTCACAGTCCTCCCGGGTGTCCCACTGCAGCGCCCCGTACGGGTCGTTGGTGCAGTCCAGGTGACTCGGTGAGTTCAAAGTGCCTTCTTCCACAACGGTCCATGGTGACGCATAGTGCGATCAGTTACAAGAAGGAACTAAGGAGCTTCTCAGTGACTGTGACTCGTGTGCAGCCGAGCCGCCTGGGCATCGGCGCACTCTTCGTGTTGTGCGGCGCGATCTTCCTCGAGGCGATCGACATCACCATGCTGAACGTGGCGCTGCCGGCGGTACGCGCCGAGCTCGGGCTTTCCACGGCGATGCTCAGCGGGGCGGTCAGCGCCTACGTGCTCGGCTACGGCGGCCTGATGCTGCTCGGCGGCCGGGTGGCCGACCTGCTCGGCCGGCGCCGGGTGTTCCTGGCCTCGCTGGCGGTGTTCCTGGTGTTCTCCGCGCTGGGCGGGTTCGCCGGGGAGGGGTGGACGCTGCTGGTCGCCCGGTTCGTGAAGGGCGTCGCGGCCGCGTTCATGACGCCGGCCGGGCTGTCGCTGATCACCACCGCCGTACCGGAGGGCCGGCAACGCAACCGGGCGCTGCTGATCTACGCGGGGGTCGGCGCGGGTGGTTACTCGCTGGGCCTGGTGATCGGTGCGCTGCTGGCGGCGGTGGACTGGCGATGGGTGTTCTTCGCCCCGGCGGTGCTGTCCGGGCTGATCCTCGCGCTGGGGCTGGCGGTGCTGCCCCGCGACGGGGTGGTCGCGCGGCCGGACGGGCGGACCGACCTGGCCGGTGCGATCACCATCACCTCGGCGATGCTGCTGCTGGCCTACGGGGTGGTGCGGCTGGAACACGGGCTGGCCGGGTCGCTGGGCGCGTTGCTCGGCGGGTTGGTCCTGGTCGGGGTGTTCGTGCTGGTGGAGCGGCGCTCGGCGGCGCCGCTGGTGCGGCTGGGCATCTTCGCGTCCGCGCCCCTGGTGCGGGCCAACCTGGCCGCGCTGCTGTTCGTCGGGTCGTTCTTCGGGTTCTTCTTCCTGGTCACGCTGTACCTGCAGGAGCTGCGTGGCTGGTCGGCACTGCAGACCGCGTCCGTGCTGGTGCTGGCCGGCGTGGACGCGATCCTCGCGCCGACCTTGGCGCCGCCGCTGGTGAACCGGTTCGGCACGGCGCGGGTGGTGTTCGGCGGGATCCTGCTGGGCACGCTGGGCTACCTGCTGTTCCTGCCGGTCGGGCTGGACTGGACCTACCTCGCCATGTTCCCCAGCACGCTGCTGCTCGGGCTGGCCTTCTCGCTGGTCTACGGCCCGTTGACGATCGCGGCCACGGACGGCGTGGCGGCGGACGAGCAGGGCCTGGCCAGCGGCCTGCTGAACACCTCGATCCAGTTCGGTACCGCGCTGGGGCTCTCCGCCGTGACGGCGGTCAGCGTGGCCGCCGGCACGCCCGGCGACTCCGGCCTGGACGCCCTCCGCGCCGCCTTGTGGATACCCCTGGCCGGCGCCGCCCTGGCCGCCCTGATCATCGCCACCGGCCTGCGCCGGCCGGTCGAAGGGCGGTAGTGATGACTCAGCGGGCGCGCAGGTTTGACGAGATCTCCGGCGAGTTCGTCCGATACGTGACTGACATCAAGTACGCCACGATGACCACGGTGGACGCCAAGGGCCGGCCGAGGGCGCGGGTGCTGCTGCCGATCTGGGAGCTCACCGAGGCCGGGCCGGTCGGTTGGCTGGCCGCCTACCGGACACCGGTCAAGGTTGCGCACCTGGCGGACAACCCGCACACCACGTTCTCCTACTGGGACCCGAAGCAGAACTCGGTGTTCGTGGACGCCACGGCGGCCTGGGTTGAGGACGCCGAGGAGAAGGCCAGGGTGTGGCGGCTGTACCGGACGGGCAGCCCGCCCGGCGTCGGCTACGACCCGATCGCCTACTGGCGCGGCGGGCCGGCCGACCCGGAGTACGGCCTGCTCCGGATCGACCCGTGGCGGGTGCAGGTGCTGCGCGGCTCCGACCTGCGCAGCATCCTCTGGTACGCCTGACCCGCCCAGCCGCGGCGCGCCAACTTGATCGACATCAACCTCAGATGCCCCGCTGGAGGCTTGGGTTCAGGGGTTCGTTGCAACACCGTGGTTGGTGTCGATCTTCGTTAGGCGGATCGGTGCGTCCAAAGATCAGCTTGGACGGCGTGGCTGGTCGGTCTGCCGCCGCTCGGGTGAGGCCCGTTGCGCTGGGTCCGGGCGCCGGCGGCCCTTTCGCTACGCACCGTGACGGTCGGGAGGGCTTCCGAACGGGTCCGCGCCTGCCTTGCTCGTCGAGCGCTGGCTGGGTCCGCTTTCGATCAAGCCGGAGCCGGACTGAGCCTGCGTTCGACGAAGACGGAGGCGTTAGCCGCTCGCGGATCGACCACGGACCGTAAACCGGGACGCATGAGAACGGGACGCATGAGAACGGGCCATGTGAGACCGGGGCGCAACGCAACGGGCCGCCGACGCCCGGACCCAGCGCAACGGGCCTCACCCGAGCGGCGGCTGACCGCCCAGCCGCGCCCTCCAAGCCATCCTTGGGCCGGGCACCCCACTCAGCTGAAGATCCACATCAACCTCACGCACCTGCACCGGGCGGAGAAGGTGCTTGAGGTTGATGTCGATCACGAATTCGGCCGACGGTAGGCGGTCCGGCGTCTCCCGCCGGCTGCACGCCGCCCGTCGCGTTTCGTCTTCGCTGCTTACCGTGACGGGTTTCGGCATGGTCGGCCAGTGCCGCGCCGGCCAAGCAATCCAGTCCGGCACCGCACCTAAACGATCTCGAGGGTCGGACTGTACCCGCGGACCAGGTCGGGAGGTTGGGGTCGGTCAGTCGTCGCCGAGGGCTTCGGCGATCAGGGCTTGTTGCTCGAACTCGTGCACCTTGCCGGAGCCGGCGGCCGGGGCGGCCATCCGGCGGCGGGAGACCCGGCGGAGGCGGCCGAGGCGGTCCGGGGACAGCTCCGGCAGCGCCAGACCGAAGAACGGCCAGGCACCCTGGTTGGCCGGCTCCTCCTGAACCCACCGGATGTCGGTGGCGTTCGGGTAACGCTCCAGCGCGGCCAGCAGCTTCTTCTTGGGCAGCGGGTAGAGCTGCTCCACCCGGATGACGGCCAGGTCGGTCCGTTCCGCGCCGCCCGCCTTCTCCAGCGCGGCCATCAGCTCGTAGTAGATCTTCCCGGAGCACAGCAGCAACCGGCGCACCCCCGGCTGCGGCCCGCGCGCGGCGGCGAACCGGGGGTCGTCCAGCACCGAGCGGAACGCCCCGTGGGTGAACGCCTCCAGCGGGCTGACGACCTGCTTGGCCCGCAGCATCCACTTCGGCGTGAACACCACCAGCGGCCGCCGGACGCCGTCCATGGCGTGCCGGCGGAGCAGGTGGAAGTAGTTCGCCGGGTCGGAAGGCAGCGCGACCGTCATCGAGCCCTCGGCGCACAGCTGCAGGAACCGCTCGATGCGGCCGCTCGAGTGGTCCGGCCCCTGGCCCTCCAGGCCGTGCGGCAGCAGCAGCACCACGTCCGAGGTCTGCCCCCACTTGGCCTCACCGGACGAGATGAACTCGTCGATGACCGACTGGGCGCCGTTCACGAAGTCGCCGAACTGCGCCTCCCAGAGCACCAGGGCGTCCGGGTTGGCCACCGAGTAGCCGTACTCGAAGCCGAGCGCGGCGAACTCGGACAGCGCGGAGTCGTACGGCAGGAACCGGCCCTGCTCGGGGGACAGGTTGCGCAGCGGGTAGTACTCCTCGCCGGTCTTCTTGTCGATCACCACCGAGTGCCGCTGCACGAACGTGCCGCGCCGGGTGTCCTGGCCGGCCATCCGGATCAGCCGCCCGTCCATGGCCAGCGAGCCGAGCGCGAGCAGCTCGGCGAACGCCCAGTCCACGTTGCCCTCGCGGGACATCTTGAGCCGTCGCTCCAGCACCGGGCGCACCCTCGAGTGCACGGTGAAGCCCTCGGGCAGGTCGGTGTGCGCGTCGCCGATCCGCTGGACCACCTCCAGCGGGACCGCGGTCTCCAGCTTGGTGGGCAGCGCCTGCTCCTGCTCCACCGAGGGGCTGGCCGTGACCTTGCCCCGCTCCAGCTCGCGCACCTCGTTGAACACGTGCTCCAGCTGGCTGGAGAAGTCCTTCAGCGCGTGCTCGGCCTCCTCCATGGAAATGTCCCCACGGCCGATCAGCGACTCGGTGTAGCTCTTCCGCACGCTGCGCTTGGCGTCGATGATCTCGTACATCGCGGGCTGGGTCATCGACGGATCGTCGCCCTCATTGTGCCCTCGGCGGCGGTAGCAGATCATGTCGATGACCACGTCGTTGTTCCACCGCTGCCGGTACTCCACGGCCAGCCGGGCCACCCAGACGCAGGCCTCCGGGTCGTCCCCGTTCACGTGGAACACCGGGGCGCCGATCATCTTGGCCACGTCGGTGCAGTACTGGCTGGACCGGGAGTTCTCCGGGGCGGTGGTGAAGCCGACCTGGTTGTTCACCACCACGTGCACGGTGCCACCGGTGCGGTAGCCGCGCAGCAGCGCCAGGTTCAGCGTCTCGGCCACCACGCCCTGCCCGGCGAACGCGGCGTCGCCGTGCAGCATCACCGGCATCACGGTGAACCCGTCCGGGCCCTTGTCCAGGATGTCCTGCTTGGCCCGGACGATGCCCTCCAGCACCGGGTCGACCGCCTCCAGGTGCGAGGGGTTGGCGGTCAGCGAGACCACGGTCTCCCCGTCGCCGAACATCCGGAAGTACTTGCCCTCCGCGCCCAGGTGGTACTTCACGTCGCCGGAGCCGTGCGCCTGGCCCGGGTCCAGGTTGCCCTCGAACTCCCGGAAGATCTGGCTGATCGGCTTGCCCACGATGTTGGCCAGCACGTTCAGCCGGCCCCGGTGCGGCATGCCGATGACGACCTCTTCGAGCTCGTCGGCCGCCGCCGAGTCCAGGATCGCGTCCAGCAGCGGGATGACGGTCTCGCCGCCCTCCAGGGAGAACCGCTTCTGCCCGACGTACTTGGTCTGCAGGAAGGTCTCGAACGCCTCGGCCGCGTTCAGCTTGGACAGGATGTACTTCTGCTCGGCCACCGGCGGCTTCTGGTGCGGCCGCTCGATGCGCTCCTCCAGCCAGGCCCGCTGCTGGGGGTCGGCGATGTGCATGTACTCGGTGCCGATGGTGCGGCAGTAGGCGTCACGCAGCACGCCGAGCACGTCGCGCAGCTTCATGTGCTGCTTGCCGGCGAACCCGCCGACCCCGAACTCCCGCTCCAGGTCCCACAGGGTCAGCCCGTGGGAGAGCACGTCCAGGTCGGGGTGGTGGCGCTGCCGGTAGTTGAGCGGGTCGGTGTTGGCCATCAGGTGGCCCCGGGTGCGGTAGGACTCGATCAGCTCGAGCACCCGGGCGGTCTTGTCGACCACGCCCTCGGGGATGTCCTGCACCCAGCGGACCGGCTCGTAGGGCACCCGCAGCGAGGCGAAGACGTCGTCGTAGAACCGGTCCTCGCCGAGCAGCAGCTGGTGCACCCGGCGCAGGAAGTCGCCGGACTCGGCGCCCTGGATGATCCGGTGGTCGTAGGTGGAGGTCAGCGTGATGATCTTGCTGACGCCGAACTTGGCCAGCTGCTCATCGCTGGCCCCTTGAAATGCCGCCGGGTACTCCATCGCACCGACGCCGACGATGGTGCCCTGACCGGCCATCAGCCGGGGCACGCTGTGGTTGGTGCCCAGGGTGCCCGGGTTGGTCAGGCTGATCGTGGTGCCGGCGAAGTCGGCCGCCTGCAGCGCGCCCACCCGTGCCTTGCGCACCATCTCCTCGTAGGCCGCCCAGAACTGCGCGAAGCTCATCGCCTCGCAGCCCTTGATCGACACCACGACCAGGGAACGCTGGCCGTTCTTGCCCTGCAGGTCGATCGCCAGACCCAGGTTCACGTGGTCCGGCTGGACCACGTTGGGCTTGCCGTCCACCTCGGCGAAGTGGCGGTTCATCACCGCGAAGTCGGCCAGTGCCCGGACCACCGCGTAGCCGATCAGGTGGGTGAAGGAGATCTTCCCGCCGCTGGTGCGCCGGAGGTGACTGTTGATCACGATCCGGTTGTCCGCGAGCAGCTTGGCCGGCACCGCGCGAACGCTGGTCGCGGTCGGCACGGTCAGCGAGGTCTCCATGTTCTTGACCACCGCGTTGGCCGCGCCGCGCAGCTGGGTCGCCTCGCCGTCCAGCGCCGCCGGGGCGGCGGCCGGCTTGGCGGCCCGGGAGCCGCTGCCGGCGGCCGGCTTCGCGTCGACCGGCTTGGCGTCGGCCGACTTGCCGTCGGCGGGCCGGGCGTCGTCGGGCCTGGTTTCGGCCGGCTTGGCCTTCGGGGCCGTCGCCTGGGTGGTGGCCGTCGCGCCGTTGCCGTCGCTCTTCCCGGTGGCCGGCGCCGCGTTCGGGGCCGGCCGGTAGTCGGCGAAGAAGTCGTGCCAGGCCGAGTCGACAGACGAAGGGTCGTCCAGGAAGCGCTGGTACATCTCCTCGACGAGCCACTCGTTGGTGCCGAACTGGGCGGTTGGGAAGGGCGGGTTCGACGCGCCGGAGAAGCTGCTCGTGGCCACGATTGAAGATCGCCTCACTTGAACGAGTTCGGGTCGCTGTTCAGGTTAGCCGTTACCCGCTAAACCGCGTAGTTGCCGAGGTGGGACCGAGGGAAGGCTTAACGTTGTCCGCCCAGTCGGGTGCGCCGGCCCGCCAGAAGGCCGCGTACCTCCCGCCCCGTTCGAGCAGCTCGGCGTGGGTGCCCTGCTCGGCGATCCGCCCGTCGGCGAGCACCACGATCCGGTCCGCCCGTGCGGCGGTGGCCAGCCGGTGCGCCACCAGCACGGTGGTCCGGCGCGCCCGCAACCGGTCGCCGGCGGCCAGCACGGCTCCCTCGGTGGCCGGGTCCAGCGCGGCGGTGGCCTCGTCCAGCAGCAGCAGGTCCGGCCGCACCAGCTGCGCCCGGGCCAGCGCGATCAGCTGGCGCTGGCCGGCGGAAAGGCCCTGGCCGCGCTCGCCGATCGGCTGCCGGAACCCGGCCGGCAGGCCGGCGATCATGTCCAGCGCGCCGACCTCGGCGGCGGCCGCCTCGATCTCCTCCCGGCCGGCGTCCGGGCGCCCGTAGGCGATGTTGCTGGCGACGTCCCCGGTGAACAGGTGCGGCTCCTGCGGGACGACGCCCAGCCGCCCCCGGAACCCGGCCAGCGGGTATCGGCGCAGGTCGACCCCGTCCAGCCGGACCTGGCCCTCGGTCACGTCGTAGTAGCGGCCGAGCAGCTTCACCACGGTGGACTTGCCGGCGCCGGTGGCGCCGACCAGCGCCACCGTCTCGCCCGGGCGGATGAGCAGGGACAGCCCGTCCAGCGCGTCCCGCTCGGTGCCCGGGTAGCGGAACCGCACCCGGTCCAGCTCCACCTCGCCGCGCAGCCGTTCCGGCATGCGGACCGGGTCGTCGGTATCCGGAACCGAGGTGGGGGTGCGCAGCAGGTCGCCGATCCGGGTCAGCCCGACCTTGGCCTGCTGGTAGCCGTCGAAGACCTGGGAGAGCGCCTGCACCGGGGCGAAGAACATGCCCAGGTAGAGCAGGAACGCCGCGAGCACGCCGGGGGTCAGGTCGCCGCCGGCCACCCGGCTGGCGCCCACCCCGAGCACCGCCGACTGGGTCAGCTCGGACAGCAGCATGACGAACGGGAAGTAGATCGCGATGTAGCGCTGGGCGCGCAGCCGGGACACCCGGTAGGCGGCGCTGCGCTCGCCGAACTCGGCCGCGCTGCGCTCCTCCCGCACGAACGCCTGGGAGACCCGCAACCCGGACACGTTCTCCTGCAGGTCGGCGTTCACCGCGCTGACCCGTTCCCGGGCCTGCGCGTACGCCTCCGAGGCCTGGCGCCGGAACACCACGGTGGCCACGATCAGCGGGGGCAGCGCGGCCAGCGCGACCAGCGCCAGCTCCAGGTCGGTGGCGAGCAGCGCGAACGTCACGCCGAACACGGTGAGCAGGCTGACCACCGCCTGCACCAAACCGGTCTGCAGGAAGGTGGACAGGGCGTCCACGTCGGTGGTCATCCGGGTCATGATCCGGCCGGCCAGCTCGCGCTCGTAGTAGTCCAGGCCCAGCCGCTGCAGGTGGGCGTAGCTGCGGATGCGCAACAGGTAGAGCAGGCTCTCCCCGGCCCGCGCGGTGACCAGCGTCTGCGCCCAGGAGACCAGCCAGTCCACGGCGGCCACCGCCACCCCGATCGCGGCGGCCATGGCGAGCACCGACTCGGCCTTCCCGAGGATGCCGCCGTCCACCGCCAGCCGGGCCAGCGACGGGTAGGCCACGCTGGCCAGCGCTCCGGTGGCGACCAGCAGGATGCTCAGCCCGAGCAGGCCGCGCACCGGGCGCAGCAGCGGGCGCAGGGCGAAGTCCGGGTCCGGCGCGGTCGGGTCTGGGTCGCCGCGCAGTTGTGGCTGGTCGGTGGCCGGGGGCAGCGCGGCCACGGCCTCGAGGAGTTCCGGGGACGGCGGCACGTGTCCGGCGGCGGGTACGCCACCACCTCCGCCACCTCCGCCGCCGGCCGAGGGCATCGCGGGGGAACGGCCGTCCAGCGTTTCCGGCGGGTCCGGCCAGAGGTCGGCGGGCTGGGCGTCGGTCGGCTCGCCGAGCACCTCGTCCAGCAGCCCCTTGGCCCGCAGCTCGGCCTGGGTGCCGGCGGCGGCGACCCGGCCGTCCTTGAGCACCACGATCCGGTCGGCCAGGGAGAGGGTGGACTGCCGGTGCGCGATCAGGATGGTGGTGCGCTCGGCGGTGACCTCGCGCAGCGTGGCGTGGATGGCCGCCTCGGTCTCCGCGTCCACCGCCGACGTGGCGTCGTCCAGCAGCAGCACGCGCGGGTCGGAGAGCAGCGCCCGGGCCAGGGCCACCCGTTGCCGCTGCCCGCCGGAAAGGGTCAGCCCGCGCTCGCCGACCAGGGTCTGGTAACCGTCCGGCAACCCGGCGACGAACTCGTCCACCTGGGCCGCGCGGGCCGCCCGCAGCACCTCCTCGTCGGAGGCGTCCGGGCGGCCGTAGGCGATGTTGGCCCGGATGGTGTCGGAGAAGAGGAAGGCCTCCTCGAAAACCACGCCCAGCTCGTGGCGCAGCTCTTTGAGGCGCAGCCGGTTCAGTGGCCGGCCGCCGATGCGGATCTCCCCGGCCTGCGGGTCGTAGAACCGGGGCAGCAGCATGGCCACCGTCGACTTGCCGGAACCGGCCGCGCCGACCAGCGCGACCGTCTCCCCGGGCGCCACCCGCAGCGAGACCCCGTCCAGCACCGGGTCGTCCTGGCGGTAGCCGAACCGCACGCCGTCCAGCTCCACGGCCAGCGGCCCCTCGGGCAGCGTCTCCGGGTCGATCGGGTCGGTGACCTCGGGCTGCGACTCGATCAGCTCGTACACCCGCTCCACGCCCGCCCGGGCCAGCTGCCCGGACACGTAGAGGCTGCCCACCATCCGGGCCGGCCCGATCAGGTTGCCGACGTAGGCGCAGAACGCCAGGAACGTGCCGATGGTGATCTCGCCGCGCAGCGCCAGCAGCCCGCCGATGCCGAACACCGCGATCAGCCCCAGCGACGGCAGCACGGACATCGGCGGGGACAGCCGCGCGGTCAGCCGGGCCGCGCGCAACCGCTCGGCGAACAGCCGCAGCGCCTGTTTCCGCAGCGTGTCGACCTCGCGGGCCTCCTGGCCGAAGCCCTTGACCACCCGGACCCCGGTGACCGTCTCCTCCACGTGCTGGGCCACGTCGGCCGCGCGCTGCTGGGCCGACCAGGTGGCCGGGAACATCATCCGCCGGGTGCGCGCGGTGATCAGCACGGCCAGCGGCAGCATGATCAGCGCGATCAGGGTCAGCGTGGGGGACAGCCAGAGCATGGCCACGAACGAGGCGACCAGCAGCACCACCGTCCCGCTGACCAGCGGCACCATGGACAGCAGGCTCTGCACCATCTGCAGGTCGCTGATCGAGCGGGAGACGACCTGGCCGGTGCGCAGGCTGTCCTGCTTGGGGCCGTCCAGCCGCTGCACGGCGGCGAACACCTGGCGGCGCAGGTCGTGCTGCACGTCCAGGGCCAGCCGGCCGCCCAGGTAGCGGCGCAGGAACGCCGCGCCGAACCGGATCAGCGCCAGCCCGGCCAGCGCACTGATCAGCGCGGGCAGCGCACTGGTCACCCCGCGCACCGCGTCGTCCACCGCGAACTTGCTCAGCAGCGGGCCGGCCGCTTCCAGGCCCACCCCGAACACGGAAGCGGTGAGCGCGGACACGGTCACCCCGGGGTGCCGCCAACAGGCGGCCGCCAGCAGCCGTACCCAGCCGGGTTTCGATTTCCTCGGAGTCAACACGCCGCCACCACGGTAACCAGATTATGGGAGGTTCCGACATATCCGGCGGGCCCCACGCTGCGCGCGAGGCGGCTTCCCCCTACGGTCGGGCGGATGTTGGCAATTACCGAGAATGCGGCACAGGCCATCAACGCCCTCGTCTCCCAGGGTGAACTGCCCGAAGGATCCGGGGCGCGGATTGCCTCGGACCAGGGTGGCGAGGGACTGGAGCTGGCCTTGGTGGCCGGTCCGGCGGAGAACGACGCCGTGGTGAGCAACGCCGGCGCCACGGTCTTCCTGGAGCAGGGTGCGGCGCAGGTGCTCGGTGACAAGACGCTCGACGTCGAGCAGTACACCGAGCCCAACGGCGAGCAGCAGCTGCGCTTCGCGATCGTCCCCAGCCAGGGAGTTTGAGATTTGGCCGGCGCGGCGGCCAACGACGCCCGCCGCGCCGGCCTCCTCCGCCGGTCACCCTTGCTCTGCGCGCAAAAGAGCAACGGCCCGGCGGTTTCGCGCTGCCCGGCACACCGAGATGCGGCTCACGGCTGTTTGGTCAAGGCCGGGCCGACCCTCAGCCGCATCTCGACCGGTGGCGCCGCCGTCAGGCCCGATCCATGATCAGCAGGGCATGGTGGCTGCTTCAAGGCGCCCGGGGTGGCCGCTGTGTCCTGATGACCATGGTTCGGGGCAAGTGCGGTGAACGTTTGTGGTCACCGCACTAGGTGATGTCGCGGTGTTGGGCGCCGGCTATGCCGCCGAGTACGGCGACCGCGGCGTAGCCGCAGAACACGAGCAGCGTGACCCACCACGGCGTCACGTCCAGCGTCGGCGCCTCCAGCAGCCGGTCGATCGACACATCCCCGGCGAACCCGGCCAGGGTCTGGTCGGCGGAGCCCTTGGGCAGGAACTCCCGGACGTTCTCCAGGCTGAACACCCAGATGGCCATCAGCTCGACGATCAGCTCGACCAGGGTCAGGTAGAGCACCACGGTCAGCACGGCGGCGATCTGGTTCCCGATCAGCATGCCGATGCCCACGCCGACGATGGCCCAGAGCGCGTAGACGACCATGCCGACCAGGGTCAGCCCGAGCACGGTCGAGAACGCGCCGCTGCCCATTTCGTTGCCGCCGAGCACGATCCCAAGCAGCCCGAACGGCACGCACACCAGCGCGTAGCCGGCGCCCACCCCCGCCGCCAGCGCGACCTTGGCCAGCACCAGTTGGGCGCGGCCGGGCGCGGTCAGGTAGCTGGTGGTGATGGTCCGGTGGCTGAACTCGGCGGCCGCGCAGACCACCCCGAACACGGCGGCGAACGGTGCCACGAACACCAGCGCCTTGGCGACGGCCACCGCCGCGCTGCTCTCCGAGATCGCGGTGACCAGCAGGCACAGCAGAACCGCCGGGATGAGCAGCGCCCACCAGGCGGCGGTGGAGGAGGTCTTGCGCGCCTCGGCGTTGACCAGGCCGACCATTCCGAGCGCGGGCATCAGCGGGCTCCTTCCTGGCCGGACACCGGCTGTCCGGAGGCCGACCGGTCGGGGGCGTCATGGTTGGAGGGCGGTTCGTCCCGGCCGGGCGGCGTTCCCGGCGCGGACTGTTCGAACGGGGAGCGGCCGGCCGGACGGGCGAACGGGGACGGCTCCGACTCGTCCGCCGACGACTGCCCCGATGCGTCCGACCCGGACTGCCCCGGCGCGGCCGGCCCGGCGTGTCCCGGCCCGAGCGCTCCCGGCCCGGCGGTGCCGGACTGTCCCGGTGCGGCCTGCCCGGGTGCGGTCGTCCCGGACTGTCCCGGCCCGGAATGGCTCGGCGCGGCGTTCGGCGTGTCGGTGCCGGGCAGGCCGAGTACTTCGGCCATGCCGGGCATCGCCCGGTCCAGCGGCTCGTCCACCGGGCGGTACTGGCCGGAGGTGAGCTCCAGGAAGTGGCGTTCCAGGTCGGCTTCCTCCTGGGTGAGTCCGTAGATGGCCACCCCGGCGGCCAGCGCGGCGTCGCCGACGACGGTGCGCGGCACGCCGGTGACGGTCAGCCTGCCGTCCGAGCCGGACTGGATGTCGGCGAAGCCGCGCTCGGCGAGCGCGGCGGCCAGCTTGGCCGGGTCGGCGCATTCCACGTGCACCCGGTCGCCCTGGTGCACCCGCAGCGCCTCCAGCGGCCCGCCGAACACCCGCGAGCCCTGGCTGATGATGATCACCTGGTCGACGGTCTGGGAGATCTCCGCCAGCTGGTGGCTGGACACCAGCACGGTGCGCCCGCCGGCGGCGAAGGACCGCAGGAACCCGCGCAGCCAGGCCACGCCCTCCGGGTCGAGGCCGGCACCGGGCTCGTCCAGGATCAGCACCTTGGGGTCGCCGAGCAGCGCGGTGGCCAGGGCCAACCGCTGCTTCATGCCCAGGGAGAACCCGCCCACCTTGCGGTTGGCCGCGTCGGACAGGCCGACCAGCGTGAGCACCTCGTCCGCCCGCGCGTCCGGGACGCCGATGGCCGCGCAGTACATGCGCAGGTGGGCGCGCGCCTTGCGGGAGCGGTGGAAGCCGTTCGAGTCCAGCACCGCGCCGACCACGGTGCCCGGGCGCTCCAGCCGGGTGTACGGCACGCCGTTGATGGTGACCTCGCCCTCGGTGGGCGTGACCAGGCCGAGCACCGCCCGCAGGGTGGTGGTCTTGCCGGCCCCGTTGGGGCCGAGGAAGCCGGTGACCAGGCCGGGCTCCACCACGAAGCTCAGGTCGCGCACCGCCTGCACGGGTCCGAACCGTTTGGACAGGTTGCGCGCCACGATGCGCCCGGTGCCGTCTCCGGCGCTGTTCTGTCCGCCGTCGTTTCCGCCGCCGTTCATCGGGCCCATCTTGCCTGATGGCGACCCGTGACCTCGTCCGCCCTCCGACCCGGGTGGAAAACTTAACCAGTTTTGTGGTGAAATGACCTCATGCGCGCCGGTGAGTTGCTCGAGGGTTTCTGGGTGGGGCGTCGCGCGCACCATTTCGACCAGTGCTGTCGCCGCGGCTGAGCGTTTCCGCCCCGCCGTCGTTTCTCTCAGCCCTGGAGTTCTCCCCGTGCTCACCGTGCCCGAACTGCGCCAACTCACCATGCAGGTCGCCCAGGACGTCCGGGCCGGCCGGCACCAGGTCCAGGTGGATCCGGAACGCCGCTGGTACCAGCTGCTGTCCAGCGACGGCTACGTGGACGTCTGGCTGATCTCCTGGGCGCGCGAGCAGATCGCCGAGCTGCACGACCACGCCGGCTCGCTGGGCGCGCTGACCGTGGTCTCCGGGGTGCTCACCGAACACGCGTGGAACCGCCGCGGCCTGCGCACGCGTACCCTTCCCGCCGGGGTGAGCGTGGGGTTCAAGGCCGGCCACGTGCACGACGTGACGAACGTCGCGCCCGTCCCCGCGGTCAGCGTGCACGCCTACTCGCCGCCGCTGACCGCGATGTCCTACTACCGGGTCGAGCCGGACGGCCGGCTGCGCCGCACGCGCAGCGAGCTCACCCGCGAACCGGAGGCGGTGGGGGCGTGAGCCACCTCACGATCGACCAGATGCTGGCCAACGCGCGCGCCCGCCTGCACCGGCTGGAACCGCCGGAGGCGGCCCGCGCGGTGTCCGCCGGCGCGCTGCTGGTGGACATCCGGCCGGACTGGCAGCGGTGCACCGAGGGCAGCATCCCGGGCGCCCTGCTGATCGAGCGCAACCACCTGGAGTGGCGCCTGGACCCGACCAGCGACGCCCGGATCGAGCAGGCCACCGGCCACGACGTGCCGGTGGTGATCTTCTGCTCGGAGGGGTACACCTCCAGCCTCGCGGCCGCGTCGCTGCAGGAACTGGGGCTGCACCGGGCCACCGACCTGGTCGGGGGTTTCCACGCCTGGCGGGCCGCCGGCTTACCTACCAACCGGTAGCTGTTATACCTCCGGTCGAGTCGCTGCCCCGCAACCACGCCGGTGAGGTGCTCAAGAGGGAGCTCCGTGAGAGGCACCTCTCGTAACGTTGTTATTGACTTGCGCGCCCGGCCGAATAGGGTTGCCGTATGAAACTGAGCTCCCAGGTGATGTACAGCGGCAACCCGGTGGAGACGCTCGCCCAGGTCGAGGCGATGGAGCGGGCCGGCCTGGACACGGCGTGGATCGCCGAGGCGTACAGCTTCGACGCCCCCACCGTCATGGGTTACCTGGCCGCGAAGACCGAGCGGCTGGAGATCGGCTCCGGCATCCTGCCCATCTACAGCCGCACCCCCACGCTCACCGCGATGACCGCCGCCGGCCTGGACGCGGTCTCCGGCGGGCGGGCCATCCTGGGGCTCGGCGCCTCCGGGCCGCAGGTCATCGAGGGCTGGCACGGCGTGCCCTATGACCAGCCGCTGGCCCGCACCCGGGAGGTCATCGAGATCTGCCGCAAGGTCTGGCGCCGCGAGGTGGTCGAGCACAAGGGCATCTACAACCTGCCGCTGCCGCCCGGCCAGGGACTCGGCCTGGGCAAACCGCTGAAGATCATCAACCATCCGGTGCGGGACCGCATCCCGATCTGGGTGGCCGCGCTGGGCGACAAGAACGTGGAGATGACCGCCGAGCTGGCCGACGGCTGGCTGCCGTTCCTGCTCTACCCGGAACGGCTGGATCAGGTGTGGGGCGACGCGCTGCGCGCCGGCAAGGCCAAGCGCGCCCCCGAGCTGGGCGAGCTGCAGTTCACCGGCGGCGGCGTGCTGGCGCTGGAGCCCGAGTTCTTCGACGGCGCGCGGGCCTTCGCCCGGGGCGTGTCCTCGCTGTACATCGGCGGCATGGGCGCGCGCGGCAAGAACTTCTACAACACGGTCATGCAGCGCTACGGCTACCCGGACGAGGCCAAGCTCATCCAGGACCTCTACCTGGACAAGCGCAAGGAGGAGGCGGCCGCCGCGCTGCCCGAGGAGTTCATCGCCAACTCCAACCTGATCGGCCCGCCGGAGTTCGTCCGCGACCGCATCGCCGCGCTGCGCGCCGCCGGGGTGACCCACCTGCACGTCACCCCGATCGGCTCCGACCCGGCCAAGCTGCTGGCCCAGGTGAAGGAGTGGATCTCCTAACTAGTTGCCGAGGAGGACGGCCATGTTGGCGCGCAGGCCGTCCACCACCTCGGCGGGCGCCTTGGCCGGCGAGCCGGCGGAGTAGGGCGGGTCCGGGTCGTACTCGATGGCCAGCTGGACGACCTGGGCCAGCTCGTCACCGGCGATCCTGCCGGCCAGGGTGAGCGCCATGTCGATGCCGGCGGACACCCCGGCGGCGGTGACGTACTTGCCGTCCATCACCACCCGCTCGCCCACGGCGTGGGTGGCGCCGTACCGGGACAGCGCCTCGGTGAGGAACCAGTGCGTGGTGGCCCGGCGGCCGGTCAGCAGGCCGGCCGCCGCGAGCAGCAGCGAACCGGTGCACACCGAGGTGGTCCAGGTGCTCGTCGCGTCGGCGGTGCGCAGCCAGTCCAGGGTCGGCGCGTCGTCCATCAGGTCCCCCTGACCCGGGCCGCCGGGGACCAGCACGATGTCCGGGTCGGTCAGCTCGTCCATCGCGGCCTCGGCGAGCAGTGCCACGCTGCCCACGTCGTTGCGCACCGGCCCGGGGCGGGCCGCGACGAACGTCACGGTGGCGCCGGGCAGCCGGGACAGCACCTCGTAGGGGCCGATCGCGTCCAGCGTGGTGAAGCGGTCATACAACAGCACGGCGATCCGCACGGCGTCCTCCTGGTTGGAATCGGTCTCGATACTGGGCGGGGCTGAGCGCGAGGTTGCGCAGGAACGCCCGGCGCATCGCCTCGGGCGTGCCGAAACCACAGGCGGCGGCCGTCTCGGCGATGCCGTCGCCGCTGTCCTCCAGCCGGCGGCGGGCGGCCTCCAGCCGGACCTGGTCCACGTAGCGGCCCGGCGGCATGCCCACCTCGGCGGCGAACGCCCGGGCGAACTGCCGGGGCGAAAGGTGCGCCCGCCGGGCCAGCGCGGCGACGGAGAGGTCGGCGTCCGGGTGCTCCAGGATCCACTGCTGCACGTCGCGCAGCGGCTCCCGGCGGGCCAGCTGGGTGGCCAGCTGCGCGCTGAACTGGGCCTGGTTGCCCGGCCGGCGCAGGAAGACCACCAGGTGGCGGGCGATGGTGAGCGCGGCCTCGTGCCCGAGGTCGTCCTCCACCAGGTCCAGCGCCAGGTCGATGCCGGCGGTGACCCCGGCCGAGGTGGCCAGCCGGCCGTCCCGCACGAAGATCGGTTCGGGTCGCACCGTGACGTCCGGGAACCGCGCGGCCAGCGTTGCGCAGTACGCCCAGTGCGTCGTCGCGCCGCGCCCGGCCAGCAGGCCCGCCTCGGCCAGCAGGAACGCCCCGGTGCACACGGAGACCAGGCGCGCCGCGTGCGCGCCGACCGTGCGCACCCAGTCGACCAGTGCCGGGTCCGGCCCGGCGGTGCCGGCGCCGCCGGGCACCAGCAGCAGGTCCGGGGTGGGCTGTTCCAGCAGGTCGGCATCCGGGGTGATGAGCAGGCCGTTGGACGCGCGCACCGGCCGGCCGCCCAGGCTGGCCGTGCGGATCCGGTACGCGGGGCCGGCCCGTCGGTGTTCGCACCAGATGTTCGCCCCGCAGAACACCTCCAGCGGCCCGGTCACGTCCAGGCTCTGCACCCCGTCGAACAACACCGCGAGCACCCGCACCCCTCAACCCTGCCCCCACCCGCCCGCGTCCACAACGCCACAACCCCCACCTTTCCTGCCATCCCCCCTCCACCTGATTCAGTCACTTCAGCACGGTGGTTCGGTGGCTTCAGCACGGTGGTTCAGTGGATTCAGCACGGTGGTTCAGTGGTTTCAGCACGGTGGTTCGGTCACTTCAGTAATGCTGGCCAGCCGCCTGGGCCGCCCGGAGCGCACCCGGAGTGCACAAAGTGACTGAACCACCCTGCTGAAGTGACTGAATCACCGTGCTGAAGGGACTGAATCAGGTGGGAGGGGGTGAGGGGGACGGGTCGCGGGGTGGGGCGTTCGCGGATAACGTCTCGGCATGGCGAGTGATCGACCGGCCGCGGCGTCGGCCGTGCGCAAGGGCGACGAGCTGGACTGGGCGACCATCGGGCGTTGGCTGCGTGGCGAGGTGCCGGAACTGTCCGGCCCGCTGAACGTGCTGCAGTTCCCGCACGGCCGGGCCAACCTGACCTACCTGATCGAGATCGGCGGCACCCGGCTGGTGCTGCGCCGGCCGCCGTTCGGGAAGATCGCGCCGGGCGCGCACGACATGGGCCGGGAGTTCAAGGTGCTGTCCCGGCTGTGGCGGTCCTACGACCGCGCGCCGAGGGCGTACGCGTTCACCGACGACCACTCCATCGCCGGCGCGGACTGCTTCGTCATGGAGTACCGGGACGGCGCGGTGATCCGGGACGTGCTCCCCGACGAGCTGCGCGGCCAGCCCGACCTGGGCCGGCGGCTGATGTTCGGGGTGGTCGACGCGATGGCCGACCTGCACCTGGTGGACCCGGACGAGTGTGACCTCGGCGACCTCGGCCGGCCGGAGGGCTTCGTCGCCCGGCAGGTCTCCGGGTGGGCGCGCCGATGGGAGCTGTCCGCCCCCGAGGGCGGCACGGCCGCCGAGGCGATGGCCCAGGTCGGTGAGCGGCTGGCCGCGACGCTGCCGGCCACCCAGTCGGACGGCATCGTGCACAACGACCTCAAGATCGATAACTGTCAGTACGACCTCGGCGACCCGGACCGGGTGAAGTCGGTCTTCGACTGGGACATGGCCACCCTGGGCGACCCGCTGGTGGACCTCGGCACGCTGCTCAACTACGTGCCGGACGCCAGCGACCCGCCGGAGCTGCAGGGCGCGGTGCGCTACCCGCCGGAGCTCGAGCTGCCCAGCCGTGACGAGGTGGCCGCTCGCTACGCCGAACGCACCGGCACCGACGTCGGCGGCGTCACCTGGTACCTGGCCTTCGCCAAATGGAAGACCGCCACCGTCTACCAGCAGCTGGCCAACCGGGCACTGGCCGGCGACAGCCGCAACGAGCACAACGCCGAGCTGAGCGGTATCGTGCCCGCTCTCGCGCGGGTCGCCGACGCGTTGCTGGACGAGCTGCCATAAGGGGAAACATGCAGGTCTACCGGGCGGTGGCGGACCGGGCCAGGGCGCGGGAACTGGCCGCGACCGACTCGCCGTTCGCCATCGAGGTGCGCTTCCACGGCGGCCTCACGGACCGCCAGCAGGAGGCGTTCACCGCGGCGGCCGACCGCTGGGCCAAGGTCATCGTGGGCGACCTGCCGACCGCCGTGGTGGACGGTGAAGAGGTCGACGACGTGCGCATCGACGCCAGCGGCAGCTCGATCGACGGCCCGGCGGGCGTGCTCGGGCAGGCCGGGCCGACCCAGCTGCGCCCCGCCTCGGCCGGTGCGGCGGCGTACCTGCCGGCGGCCGGCACGATGGAGTTCGACTCGGACGACCTGGCCGAGATGGAACGCGTCGGCACGCTGCACGACGTGATCACCCACGAGATGGGGCACGTCCTCGGCTTCGGCACCATCTGGACCCGCAAGCGGTTGATCACCGGTGCCGGCGGCGACAATCCGGCGTTCAGCGGGGCCGGCGCGGTCGCCGCCTACCGGGAGCTCTCCGGGGACCGGAAGGCCGCCTCGGTGCCGGTGGAGAACACCGGCGGCCAGGGCACCCGGGACGGCCACTGGCGGGAGTCCACGTTCGGCCTGGAGCTGATGACCGGCTACATCGCCACCCCGGGCAACCCGCTTTCGGCGCTCACCGTGGCCGGCATGGGCGACCTCGGCTACCAGGTGGACCTGGCCGCCGCTGAGCCCTACACGCTCGCCCCGGCCCCCGAGTCGGCCGAGCGCGCCCTGGAGCTGCACGCCCGCCTCCGCACCCGCCGCCCCGCCCCCCGGGTGCTCACGGCATAAACCCACCGCACCGTCTCCGCGCCGTTCCCTGGGTAACCGTGACGCCGCACCAGGTGTGGGCTGTGCGGCGTCAGGTAGGGCGCGGTGTCGGTTTAAAGATCGTCTTGGACGGCGCGGCTTGGGGTCTGGCGAGGTTTGGGTGCGGCCTGTTGCGTTTCGGCCGCTACGGACGGTGATCGGCGGCTCTTTCGCTACGCACCGTGATGGCCGGGGTGGCTGTCGAGCGAATCCGCGCCATCCTTGCCCGTCGAGCGCTGGCCGAGTCCGCTTCGATCACGGAGGAGACCGGACTGTGCCAGCGCTCGATGAAGACGACCGAGCCGGCCGACCACGGTCCGTAACCAAGGCCCAAGCCGTCAACCAACTACTTGCACCCATAACCAAACGGCGTTGCGACGACCGCCGGGTCGGCTCGGGGTGAGGCGAGGCGGGGAGCGGCGCTACTTGCGGGGGCGTTTGGGTTCGAAGTGTTCGTGCAGGTTGCTGAGCAGGGTTTCGTAGGTCTTGCGCAGGGCCAGTTTCTCGCGCAGGCGGGCGCGGGTGCCGTCCGGGCCTTCCCAGTCCAGCTGGACCTGCACCACACAGCGCGTCTCGCCGTTCGGGGTGACGGTCCAGGTGGTGACCAGGGGGCGCTCGGTGTCGCGTTCCACCACGCTCAGCTCCCCGGCCTCGACGTGGGCGCGGCAGGCCCAGGTGGGCCGCTTGTGTGCGCCGAACATCCGGTAGAGGAACTTCGGGCGGCGCTCGTCCACGAGCAGCGTCCAGCCCACCTCGGTCCCGTGCACCTGGTAGTCGGTGAACTCCTCGGTGAGCAGTGCCGGACGCACCTGCTCGTAGTCGAGCAGCGCGGTGTGCACCTCGGCGGCCGGCTTGTTGACCATGGTGAGCGCGGTGACGCGCAACGGGGTCATGGCGGTAATCATTCCCTCGGGTGCAACTGCGGGGCGGCCACCCCGCAGTGGGCGCACTCCGCCAGTCTGAGCTTCGGCGCGGCGGTCGGCGTGGGCGTCGGCTCGGGTGCGGGTGCGGGGCGGGTCAGCAACAGGGCCATCAGCGAGGCCGCGACCAGCAGCCCCGCGCCGATCAGCATGGCGCCGGTGAAACCGGCGTCGAAGGCGACCGGGTCGGTGTAGTCCGCCCCCATCAGGCCGACCAGCCCGGGGATGACCGCGACCGCGAGCAGCCCGGCGGACCGGGCCACCGCGTTGTTCACCCCGGACGCGGCGCCCGCGTGGTGGGCGTCGGCGGAGGCCAGCACGGTCGCGGTGAGCGGCGCCACCGTGGCGGCCAGGCCCAGCCCGAGCAGCACGGTGGCCGGCAGCACCTCGGTCAGGTAGCCGGTCAGATCACCCGAGCCCGGCCCGATCCGGGTGGCCAGCAGGAACCCGCCGGCGGCGAGCAGCGGCCCGATCGTCATGAACGGCCGCGCGCCGAACCGGTCGGCCAGCCCGCCGGCCCGCGCGGAGAGCAGCAGCATCAGCGCGGTGACCGGCAGCATCGCCGTGCCGGCCACCGTGGGGGAGAACCCGGACACCGTCTGCAGCTGCAGCACCAGCAGGAAGAAGAACACGCCCAGCGCGCCGTAGATGAGTAGCGTGGCCGCGTTGGAAACGCTGAACGAACGGTTCCGGAACATCGACAGCGGCACCAGCGGGTGCGGCGAGCGCGCCTCCACGACCAGGAACCCGGCCAGCGCCAGCACCCCGACCACCCCGGAGACCAGCACCGACGGGCGCAGGCCGGATCCGGCCTCGGTGAGTGCGTAGGTGACCCCGCCCAGGCCGAGCACGCCGAGCACCGCCCCGGGCACGTCGATACCGCCGGTGGCGTCCGGGTCGTGCGACTCCGGCACGTGCCGCAGCGCGATCACCACGATGGCGGCGGCCACCGGCACGTTCACCCAGAACACCGCCCGCCAGTCCCAGGCCACCAGCGCGCCGCCGACGAACGGCCCGACCGCGCCGGCCAGACCGCCCAGCCCGGACCACGCGCCGATCGCCCGCGAGCGGTCCTCCGGGCAGAAGGATGCGGCGATCAGCGCCAGGCTGCCCGGGGTGAGCAGCGCCCCGCCGATGCCCTGCAGCACCCGCCCGGCGATCAGCAGCGGTGCGTCCGGCGCCAGCCCGCACAGCGCGGAGGCGGCGGCGAACCAGACCACCCCGATGACGAACACCCGGCGCCGGCCGAACCGGTCGCCCAGCGCGCCGCCCAGCAGGATCAGGGCGGCCAGGGACAGCGAGTAGCCGTTGACGATCCACTGCAGCGCGGCGAAGTCCGCGCCGAGGTCGCGGCCCATCCGGTCCAGGGCCACGTTCACCACGGTGGCGTCCAGCATGGCCAGCCCGGAGCCCCCGATGGCCGCCGTGAGCACCCAGCGCCCGCCGGCCTGGCCCATCCGCAGCGTCCCGCCGGCCGGTTGGTTCACGGGTTGGTCTCCAGGCGTTCGCGCATCTTGGCCAGGGTCTGGGTGAGCAGCCGGGACACGTGCATCTGGGACACCCCGACCCGGTCGGCGATCTGGGTCTGGGTCATGTTCAGGAAGAAGCGCAGCATCAGGATGTTGCGCTCCCGGTCCGGCAGCTCGGCCAGCAGGGGCTGCAGCGCCTGCTGGTAGTCCACCCGGTCCAGCTCGGCGTCCGCCGCGCCGAGCAGGTCGCCCAGGGTGGTGCCGCTCTCGTCGGTGGAAAGCATCTCGTCCAGCGACGAGCTGCGGTAGGCCTGCGCCGCCTCCAGGCCCTCCAGCACCTCGCTCACCGGCAGCTCCAGCCGCCGGGCCAGCTCGCTCGGCTTGGGCGCCCGGCCCAGCTGCTGGGACAGCTCGGCGACCGCCGCGTTGATGGAGACGTGCAGGTCCTTCAGCCGCCGGGGCACCCGCATGGACCAGCTCTGGTCGCGGAAGTGCCGGCGCACCTCACCACTGATGGTGGGCACCGCGAAGGAGAAGAAGTCGGTGCCCCGTTCCGGCGTGAACCGGTCCACCGCGTTGATCAGCCCCACCGTGGCCACCTGGGTGAGGTCCTCCAGCGGCTCGCCCCGGTGCGCGAACCGGCGGGCGATGTGCTGGGCAACCGGCAGGTAACCGGTGACCAGCTGGTCGCGCAGCTTCTCCCGGCGCGGGTCGTCCGGGTCCAGCCCGGCGTACTCGGACAGCAGCGGGACCAGGTGCTCGTACTCCGAGGAGGACACGGACGACGCCGAGGACGCCGCGCCGTCCGGCTGATCGGTCGGGCCGTTGGGCGGATCGGGCGAGTCGGGCGAGCTCACTTGGCCGCGCCGGCGTGCTTGACCAGGCGGATGACCACCGCATCCGGTTGGCCGTCCAGGCCCCGGCTGCTGCTGACCTCGTCGGCCAGCGTCTGCAGCACCCGCCAACCGAAGCTGGCCGTGCTGACCTCCCCTTCGGTCGGCACCGCCGGGCTGCTGGCGACCACCTCGATGTGTTCCTTGCCCACGAAGAACCGGCAGCTCAGCACCCGGTCCTCGGTGGTGAGCCCGACCAGCGTGGCGCACGCCTCGTCCACGGCCATGCGCAGGTCCGAGATGGCATCGAGATCGAAGTCGGCCCTCCCGGCCAGGTCGGAGGCGACCGCGCGAACGGTGGGAATCAGCTCTGGCCGGGCCGAGATGCGGATCTCGACCGTTGGGCCGTCGGGCGAGGGGAAAGACACGTGCGGCAGCATACGACCCCGTTGGGGATGGGTCCGCCTGGCGACCGTTCGTGGATCTTTCGAGACCGTTTGTCGCATTGCGTCCCAATTGGCACATGAGAAGCCGTTCGCAGAGTTAAGTAAGTATCAACAAGCAGGGGGGATGGCATGACTGCGGGCGACGCGGGCGGTATCGCCTGGGGACGAGCGTCCTCGGGTGACACCTCTCCGCCGGGCGCGCTGGACACGCTGACGCCGCCGCCGTCCGCCCGAATGCGGCTGCCGGCGCGGTTGCGCCGCGCCCGGCAGGTGGTCGCGGTGACCGTGCACCTGCCCGAGTTCCTGCTGGCCACCGCCGGCCTGCTGCAGCGGCTGGCCGCGGCGAAGATCCAGGTGGACGTGCTGGTGGCCGCGGATGCCGCACCGGCCGCCGACCGGTCGGCGGCGATCGCGCTGAGCCGTCTCGAGGTCCCCGGGGTGCGCCGGCACCGGCTGGCCCTGCCGCTGCCGATCGGCCCCGACCGGGTGGACGACCTGCTGGCCGGGCTTTCCGAGCTGGTCGGTTTCGACCCCGAGCCCGGGGTGTTCTGCATGGCCCCGGCGATGGGCGGCGGGTCGGGCGAGGCATTGGCGGAGGCCGCGGAACGAATCTGCGAGGTCTACCAGCTGCCGCTGCTGCGCTACCCGGCAACGCCGGGCGGCTCGGCCACCGACCTGGAGCTGGACACCGCCGAATGGACACGCAAGTGCGCGGCGCTGGACGCGTGCGCCACCCAGGTCACCCCGCTGAGCGGGCGCCTGGAGCATTTCGGCATGGGCTGAGGCCCGAACGGGCCTGAGGAAAACGGAGCCCCCGACGGTCGGCATTGACCGCCGGGGGCTCGTCCGCCCCCAGGAGCTGGCTAGCTGGCCACCGGTTCGGGGTGGCGGGTCTCGCGCTGTCGTTCGATGATGGCCCGTCGCTCGGACTCGGCCAGGCCGCCCCATACGCCGAACGGCTCCTGGGTGCGCAGGGCGAACTCACGGCACGGCACGATCACCGGGCACCCGGCACAAACCTGCTTGGCGCGCTCGGTGCGCCGGGCGCGGGACGGGTTCCTCTCGCCATCGGGATGGAAGAAAGTGCCGCTGTCCATGCCCCGGCAGGAGCCCAACCGCTGCCACTGCCATTCATGCTCCGACGGCCCCGGCAAGCGGGAGAAGTCAGTCACGAATCCACCTCTTTTCGTCCGGTCGGCACGCCGCGACCCCGCCGGGGTTGTTCCCCGGCCGGGGCGGTGTCAAACCTCCGGACCAGGAGAGGTTTACGTCACAGTAGGTTTCCTCAGGCCGGGTCGCCCAGAACCCGGCCGGCCGCGTCGGTGATCTGGAACAGCTCGAGCAGCCCGGCGATCTCCAGCGGGCGCAGGATCCGGTGCGCGGAGCAGGCCAGCCACAGGTCGATCTGCTGGCGCCCCGCCTCGGAACGGGCCTCCACCAGCGCGGCCAGGCCGCTGGTGCCGATGAAGTCCACCGCGTCCAGGTCCAGGATCACCCGGCGGAAACCGCCGCCGAACGCCTCCGCGATGCGCTGACGCAGCGTGGGGGAGGTGAGCATGTCGACCTCGCCGGCGACCCGCAACACCGCGATGCCCTCGGCGGGCACGTCGAGCTCGACACTGATCGGGTTCTCCGTCGACTGCTGTGTCACGAGGCCGACGGTATGCCGGTCGGGGCGGCGGAACAACTTGTGGCACGTTCGGCTCAACGCGTTGCGCGCACCCGGTGTTGTCCCTCCGGCGTGCGTTCGGTGAGGCCCAGGCGGGCCAGGCGCTCCAACAGCGGGACGGCCACCCGGCGGGTGGTGTCCAGCGCCAGCCGGGCCTCGCTGAGCGTGAACTCCCCGGTGCCGAGCGTGCGGAGCACCTCCACCGCCGCCCGTTCGGCGCCGGGCAGCAGGTAGACCCCGTCGGCGACCTTCGCCAGCTCGCCCGCCCGCACCAGGGTGGCCAGCTCCCTGGCGCCGAGTCCCAGTTCGGCCAGCCGGTTCGCGTCGGGTGCGCCGAACGGGTTAGCCGTCAGCTCGGTGTGCAGCTGGTCCCGCGCGGCCCGCAGCGGTTCGGGCAGTCCGGCGCTGTCCTCGTCCGCCCGCCGGATCCGGCCGTCCCGGGAAACCAGCCGCCCGGCCGCCGGTTCCACCGCGACCAGGGCCTCGACCAGCCGGTTCGTCGGCAGGTCCAGCGCCCGTCGCGCCGCGCCGAGCGGCACGCCGGGGTCCAACGGGTCGGCCGCGTCGTGCTCGGCGACGGCGGCCAGCAGCCGGGTGGCCAGCTCGCCGGCGGTCGCGGTGTGCAGCAGCCAGTCGCCGTCCGCCAGCGCGGTCTCGGCGGCCGCCGCATCCAGGGCGGCCGGCGGGATGCCCATGGCCAGCAGCTCGCCGCGCCGCACCAGGCCCCGCCGGGCCAGCTCGCTCACCGGGTCCGGGGTCTCGCCGACCGCCCGCAGCTCGTCGGCCCGGCGGGCGGACGCCCCGCGCCGGCGCAGGGCGGGCGGCCGCACGTCCAGCACGGTCAACCCGGCGGCGATCCGGTGCCGGCCGGGGTCGCGCAGCAGCGCCCGGTCGCCGATGCGCAGCGGCAGCGGGGTGCGCAGGGTCAGGCGCGCGGTGTCGGTGTCGTCACCGGAGCCGAGCGGGCGCACCCGCGCCGGCACCGAGGCCGCCCCGATGTGCAGGGTCAGCTCGGCCGGAAGCTCGCCGGGCGGTGGCGCGGAGGTGAGCCGCACGTCGATCACCTCGCTGGTCAGCCAGCGGTCCGGGGTGACCAGCGCATGCCCCCGGCCCACCGCGTCCCGGGGCAGCCCGCGCAGGTTCACCGCGACCCGGGACACCCCGCGCGCCTCGCCCACCGGCTCGCCGAGGGACTGCAGGCCGCGCACGGTGACCGCCCGGCCACCCGGTTCCAGCCGCAGCTCGTCGTCCATCCGCAGGGTGCCGGCGGCCAGCGTGCCGGTGACCACCGTCCCGGCGCCCCGGATGGTGAACGCGCGGTCCACCCACAGCCGGACATCGGCATCCGGGTCCGGCTCGGGCAACCGCGTGACCAGCTCGGCGAGGGCGCCGCGCAGCTGGTCCAGCCCGGCGCCGGTGGCCCCGGAGACGCCGATGCCGGGCATGTCGGCCAGCGGCGTGCCGGCCAGGTGCTCCCGGGCCTCGGCCAGCGCCAGCTCGGGTTCCATCAGATCGGACCGGGTGACCACGAGCAGCCCGTGCGTGGCGCCGAGCGCGGCCAGCGCGTCCAGGTGTTCACCGGACTGCGGCATCCAGCCCTCGTCGGCGGCCACCACGAACATCACCGCCGGCACCGGCCCGATGCCGGCCAGCATGGTGCTGACGAACCGCTCGTGCCCGGGGACGTCCACGAACGCCAGTTGTTGGCCGCCCGGCAGGGTCGTCCAGGCGAAGCCCAGGTCGATGGTCATGCCCCGCCGCTGTTCCTCCGCCCAGCGGTCCGGTTCCATCCCGGTGAGCGCGCGGACCAGGGTGGACTTGCCGTGGTCCACGTGCCCGGCGGTGGCGATCACGTGCATGCTCTGACCGCTTCGTAAAGCCGCTCGTCGTCCTCCGGGCTGACCGTGCGCAGGTCCAGCAGGCACCGGCCGCCGTCGAGGTGGCCGAGTACCGCCGGCCGGGTCTTGCGCAGTGCCTCGGCGTAGCGCTCGGGCAGCGCGACGGCCGCGCTGGGCAGGGTCACCCCGGGCGCGCCTCCGCCGCCCACGGTGGCCTCGGTGTCCTTCGGGTGTGCGTCGACGCCCGCCGTGCGCAGTCGTCCGGCCAGGGCTTCCGCTCGTGACCGGAGCGTGGTGTGGTCGGTGTGCAGGGCGGTGGCGGTCGGGGTCGGGGGGCCGGTGAGGGTGGCTTCCAGTGCGGCCAGGGTCAGCTTGTCCACCCGCAGCGCGCGGGCCATGGGGTGCCGGCGCAGCCTCTGCACCAGCTCGGCGCCGTCGCCCGGCCCGCCGAGCAGCAGGCCGGCCTGCGGGCCGCCGAGCAGCTTGTCCCCGGACGCGGTGACCAGGTCGGCGCCCTGGCCGAGCACGGTGGCCGCGTCCGGTTCAGCGGGCAGCCGGGGCTCGGGCGCGAGCAGGCCGGAGCCGATGTCCACCACCAGGGGCGGCTCCAGCGTGGCCAGCTCGGCGACCGGCACCGACGAGGTGAAGCCGGTGATCCGGAAGTTGGACGGGTGCACCTTGAGCAGGAAGGCGGTTTCCGGGCCGATCGCGTCGGCGTAGTCGGCCAGCCGGACCCGGTTGGTGGCGCCCACCTCGCGCAGCCGGGCGCCGGTGCTGGCCAGCAGCTCCGGGATGCGGAACCCGTCGCCGATCTCCACCAGCTCGCCCCGGGCGATCACGATCTCCTTGTTGGTGTTGCCGCCGGCCAGCGCGGTGGCGACCAGGGCGAGCGCGGCCGCGCCGTTGTTCACCACGTGTACGGCGCCGGCGTCGGGCACGGCCTCGGCCAGCGCGCCCAGCGCGCCCCGGCCCCGGCGGCCGCGAGCGCCGGTGTCCAGGTCCAGCTCGACATCGCAGGTGCCGGCGGCCAGCTGGAGCGCCGCCACCGCCGCCGCCGAGAGCGGAGCGCGGCCCAGGTTGGTGTGCAGCAGCACCCCGGTGGCGTTGAGCACCCTGGTCAGGCTGGGCGCGGCGGTCTCGGGCAGCGCGTCGAGCGTCGCCTCGGTCACCCGCTCCGGTGCGAGCTCGCCGGCCCGCACCCTCCGCTGGGCGTCGTTGACCGCGCGCTTCACCAGCGCCCGGCCCAGGCGGTGCAGGGGTTCGGCCAGCTCCGGCTCCGCCAGCACCGCGTCGGTCCTCGGCACCAGCCGGCGCACGTCGTTGTCGGGTACGCCCACCTCGTTGAGCCTAGAGCTGTCCAGCACGAGGGCGCGTACTGTGGGCACCGCGACCGTCCGGAACCGCCCCAGTGGTTTTGATGTCGCGCTCGGACTTGGGAGGGACCGGCAGCATCCGGGTCGATCACCGACGGCCGAATCCGATCAGTGCGAGCCGCGTGGAAGTGGCGGTCTCGTTGAGGAGCGCGATGTCTGACAAGTCCCCCCGCCAGGCGTTGAGCAAGAAATCCGCCAAATCGATCAAAGAAAAGCGTGCGATCAAAAAACAGAAAAAGGCCGACGATCTGACCCGGGGCTCGTCGAGCGACCGGGGGACGGCATGACGCACCGCTCCATGAACGCGCGGAGCGTGTCTCACGAGAACACGCGTTACGCCCGCTCGCAGGCCGCCTACGAGTACAACATCGCCATCCAGAATGACAAAGCCGCGCAGGTTATCGCGTCCCGGGCCAGCGGCATAGACGACTGCATCGAACTGCTCGCCATGCTCGGGCTGGACGCTCGCGCCGGCCGGACCCGTAGCAAGGCCTGAAGACCCGGCGACCGCCGCCGGGTCCGCTCGCGGCCGACCCGGCGGCGGCCGTCGAATCCAAACGCCCAGGACATTGAACGCGAGTCCGAGGCGGCTCGGTGGCGTAGGCTCGGAGAGGCCGGAAGTATTTCGTGTGTCGGTGCCCAAATCGACATCGTTTCCGGGTCTCGCTGATATCGGTCGTGAGACGGCTGAGGACGGGAAGTGCCGACATGATGTCGGTCCCGCGAGTTGTGGCAATTTCCGCGGCGTGGAAGCTGCTCCGGCCATTAAGGTTGACGCTCAAGCCCGACATCGGCCGAGGAATATCGGCGACCGGTTACGTCGACGGTGCCTGGTGGCCGTATTCCCGCGATCTGGTCGCGGAAGTCCCGGTGCTGGCCAAGGCGTTGCGAGGCATGTTGGGTGGCGCCGAGCGGATCAGCTACAACCCGGTTGCGTGGGAACCGGCCGTCCGCGAGTTCCGCGTCGACGGGGCGCTGTTGCGGCTGGGTGGCTACCGCCACCAGCACGCCGACACGGTGGACGTGCTCGGCCGCGTACATCGGATCACCCTGCTGGTGATACCTCCGGGGGCAACCCAGGCGGCCGGCCACGATGCGCTGGCGCGGGCCTCGGCGGCGAACAATGCCGAGGACCCGACACAGCTACTGGTCGCGGCCTCCGCGGCTGATCCGGGCAACGACATCGCGAGCGCCGGGGGTAATCAAGCCGTCAATTGAGCGGATCCGGGTGACCGATCCACCCGGATCCGCCAGAACCCGGTCATGCCCCGCTGAATCTGCCTCGGCCGTACATTGGTGCTCGCGAATGCTTGGCGGGTTCGGCAATGCGACAGATGCAGTTTCGGTCCAACGCCTGGCTGAGCGTTGATTCGCAGAATCGTTTCGCGGTGGCGTCGTGGGATGCCTGGTCGTGGTCGCACGCCTGGCACGCGTCGGGTTTGGATGTGGGCGCGCTGTCATTCGAGCCGGTCGTCATTGCGGCGGCCTCACTCCGTCGGCGTGGCCGACGGGAACGTGGAGCTCCTGGCTGGGCAGATCGGAGAGGTGCCCTCCAACCAGGACGTTGTCAGCCTACGCTGGTGGCGGTGGGGGCTCGTTGTGGAACGGCCCCATCAGGGTGAACGCGGGTGGGCTCGATGCGGGTGTCAGGTTCGCCGAGACCCACCGCTCTTCTGGGGGCCGACCGAGGAGTACGGCAACAGCGCCACCTCGCGCGCATTCTTCACCGCGACCGCGACGTCGCGCTGATGCTGGCGGCAGTTACCGCTGATCCGGCGTGAGCGAATCTTGCCTCGATCGGACAGAAACCTTCGCAACAACCCCGTGTCTTTATAGTCGATGTCCCATGCTTTGTCTCGACAAAGCATGCACACCTTCTTCTTTGGTTCACGTTCCGGTCGCTTGCGCAAAGATGCCTCCGAAAATCAGGGTGAAGATGCCAAATGTCGAATGATTTCGCTTCGATGTACTCTCATAAATTAGGACAATGTCACCCTACACGCTCCTGTGGCCTGGCCGGGATTAGGCGCCGCCCTGGTGTTCACTTCCGACGGCTTCACATTTGCGGTACTTCGGCGGCGGGGTTCGGCGCGGTGCCCAGTACGACGGCGCCGGACGAGTCGGCGTCGCGGGCGACCGCCGGGGCGAGCCCGGCCAGCGCGATCGCCGTCGTCGCCGCGCCGACCTGTTCCTCACCGACCTCGAACAGCACGTGGCCGCCGGGGGCGAGCCAGCGCGGCGCCTCGGCGGCGACCCGCCGGAGCACGTCCAACCCGTCGGCGCCGCCGTCCAGCGCGGTGCGCGGCTCGTGCAGCCGCGCCTCGGGGGGGAGCAGCGGGATGGCCCCGGTCGGCACGTACGGCACGTTCGCCACCAGCAGGTTCACCCGGCCGCGCAGGCCGGCGGGCAACGGCTCGTACAGGTCGCCCAGGTAGACCCGCGCGCCCGGCAGGTTGTGCCGGGCGCAGTCCACCGCCGACGGGTCGATGTCCACCGCGTACAGCTCCGGCCGGCCGAGCCGGGCGGTCAGTGCGGCTCCGATCGCGCCCGAACCGCAGCACAGGTCGACCACCACGGCTCCGGTTTCCGCGGTGACCTCGACGGCCCGGTCCACCAGTCGTTCGGTGCGCCGGCGGGGCACGAACACCCCGGGGGTCAGCGCGATCCGCAAGCCGGCGAACTCCGCCCAGCCGAGCACCTGCTCGAGCGGTTCGCCGCCGGACCGCCGCCGGGCCATCGCGGCGAGCTCGCCGGGCGTCCCGGCGGCTTCGGTGATCAGCCGCGCTTCCTCCTCGGCGAACACGCAGCCGGCGGCGCGCAGCATCGTCACCAGGTCACCCACCTTGCGCACCCTATGCGGCTAACCTCGAGGGGTGACGGCGACATCGGAAACGCGGCGGCTCACGGAGTTCAGCCATGGCGGGGGGTGCGCCTGCAAGCTGGCCCCCGGACTGCTCAGCGAGGTGCTCGCCTCGTTCACCCCCCACACCCACCCCGACCTGTTGGTGGGCACCGAGACCGGCGACGACGCCGCCGTGTGGCGGCTGGACGCGGACCGCGCACTGGTGGCCACCACCGACTTCTTCACCCCGCTGGTCGACGACGCGCGCACCTGGGGCCGCATCGCCGCCACCAACGCGGTTTCCGACGTCTACGCGATGGGCGGGCGACCGCTGTTCGCGCTGAACCTGGTGGCCTGGCCGTCCACCGAGCTGTCCACGGAGCTGCTGGCCGAGGTGCTCGCCGGCGGCGCGGACGCCGGCCGGGAGTGCGGGTTCGCCGTGGTCGGCGGGCACAGCGTGGACGACCCGGAACCCAAGTACGGGCTGGCCGTGGTCGGTGAGGTGCACCCGGACCGGATCCTCACCAACGCCGGCCTGCGCGACGGCGAGGCGCTGGTGCTCACCAAGGCCCTGGGCACCGGCATCGCCACCTCGGCGGTGAAGGCCGGGGTCGCCCCGGCCGACGTGGTCGAGCGGGCCACCACCTCGATGATCACCCCGAACGCCGCCGCATCCGCCGCCGCCCTGGCCGCCGGCGCCACCGGGGCCACCGACGTGACCGGCTTCGGCCTGCTCGGGCACCTGCGCAAGATGGCCGAGGCGTCCCGGGTGGACGTGACGCTGGACGTGGCGGCGGTGCCGATCATGCCGGGCATCCGCGAGCTGGCCGCCTCCGGCGTGGTCCCCGGCGGCACGCGCCGCAACCTGGCCTGGGCGGCGGACCGGGTGAACCCCGGCGACACCGACGAGCTGGACCAACTGCTGCTGGCCGACGCGCAGACCTCCGGTGGCCTGCTCTTCGGCGCCGAGCCCGCGCGCGCGGCCGAGGCGGTGGCCCGCCTAGGTGGCACCGCCGCGATCATCGGCCGCATCCAAACCGGCACCGGCCGCATCAACCTCCACTAACCACCCCCTCCCCCCTGATTCAGTGCCTTCTGGCGGCTGATTCAGTGCGTTCTGGCGGTTGATTCAGTGCGTTCTGGCGGCTGAAGTGACTGAATCAGTGTGCTGAAGTGGCTGAATCACCCTGCTGAAGTGACTGAATCACGCTGCTGAAGTGACTGAATCAGCCTGCTGAAGTGACTGAATCAGCGGGTGGTGGCGGTTAGGCGGAGGGTGATCACGATGATGGCGGCGCAGGCCACGGCGGCCAGTAGGGCGTCCCAGCGGTCGCCCGGGCGGGACCGAGGGTCCGATCCGGGGCGGGTCAGGGCGGCCAGCAGGGGTAGCAGGGTGACGGAGGCGATCGCGTAGGCCAGGTGCACCGCCGGCTCGGCGTAGACCCGCTCGGAGGCCAGCCCGGCGACCGCGAACCCCGCCCGGACCAGCAGGGTCAGTTCGAGCAGCGCCAGGCTGGCCAGGAAGGCCACGCCCAGCCGGGCGCCCGACCCGGCGGCGGTCAGCGCCCACAACCCGAGCAGCCCGGCGTAGCCGGCGGCGAAGAAGCCGAGCAGCCCGGTCACAACGTCGACGCGCGAGCCCGGCGGCGGCGGTTGCGAGCGCTGCGCCGCTTGGTCAGCCACACGGTCAGCCCGGTCACCGCGAGCGGTATCGGGGTCAGCCCGAACAGCAGCCAGATCACCCGGGGCCCCGGCCCGACCAGGGTGCCGAAGTGCAGCCCGTAGTAGAAACCCTCGTCCCACAGCCGCTGGGTGGCGGGGGTGTCCGGCCCGGTCGGCGCGTAGTCCTGGATGCCGCCGCCGTGGCTGTCCACCGCGACGGAGATCGAGCCCGACCAGTTCCAGTACTCGTACGGATCGTGCCCCCTGGCCAGCCGGAACGTGTACATCCCGCCGGGCTGTTCCGGATGTACGGAGTCGAGCCCGGCCACCCGCGCGTCCGGGTGCGCGGCCAGCGCCACGTCCCGCGCCTGCTCGAAGGTGAGCAGCGGTCCGGTCCCCGGAGTCGGTGGCGCGGGGTCCGGCCGGGCCGATCCGGGCAGCGCGGCGAAGTAGGCCCGCGCCGGCCAATCGTAGAAGAAGGCCGCGCCGGTGAACCCCCACATCAGCAGGAACGGCACCGCCACGATTCCGATCACCCGGTGCAGGTCCAGGTCACGGGTGTACGCGCCGCGCCCCCGGCGCACCAGGAACCCGCCGGCCAGCGCGCGCAACCCCGGCCACCACACGATCGCCCCGGACACCGCGAGGAACACACCCAGCACCCCGAGCAGACCCAGCAGGTAGTACCCGGCGGAGATCTCCTTGCCGAACAGCGGCGGCAGCTTGGCGGTCATCCACTCCTGGTAGCCGGGCAACCCGGGGCAGGTCAGCCCGCAGTCGTGGATATTGATCATCAGGAGGACGAACTCCGGCAGCTCGCCGCCGATGCCGTTGATCCGCCCGGACCCGGGGTCCACGAACGCATCGGTGTACCGGCGGCCCTCGCCGGCCCCGCGCACCAGATAGATGTCCCCGTAGCGCTGCACACCGGTGGCGCCCAGTCCGGGATGCCGCGCCTGGACCATGCGCAGCGCGTCCAGGGGCGGCAACGGGTTGTCGCTGGGGGTGGCCCGGTAGCGCTCGGGGTGGGCCAGCTCGGCGAGGTCGTTGCCGTACAGCAGAACGGCGCCGGTGG
Source organism: Actinospineispora eucalypti (assembly GCA_014208095.1). Lineage (GTDB taxonomy): Bacteria > Actinomycetota > Actinomycetes > Mycobacteriales > Pseudonocardiaceae > Pseudonocardia > Pseudonocardia eucalypti. Next base: position 1,439,998 of record JACHMT010000001.1, read on the forward strand.
TCGCCTCCACCAGGAACAGCAGGCCGAGGACCAGCGCGGTCCACCGGTGCAGCCGGATCCACCAGCGGTTCACCGGCCCGTGCGGGCGGCGCGCCTTGGCCCGCCTGGGGCGGCGGGCCGGGGTGTCCACGTGGCCGTTGCGCGCCCCCGGGTGGTCGCCGCCGGCGGTGAGCAGCTCGCTCGACACCCAACCTCCGTCCGAGTTAGTCTCGCCTAACTAGAGAGCAGGCTAGCCTTAGCGGAACGGAGTCGCCCAGCGAATGAACCCGGTTGACTGGCCCCCGGCCGGCCGACGCCGCCGGCTCGGCGCATGGTTGCTGGACGTGGTGCTGTTCGCCGGCACGCTGGGCTTCGGCTGGCTGGCCTGGACGTGGCACTGCTGGGCCAGCGGTGAGACCCCGGGCAAGCGGCTGCTCGGTGTGTGCGTTGTGGACAGCTGGACGAACCGCCCCGCCGACCGGTCCCGGATGGCCCTACGCGCGCTGGCCTATCAGGGCTTGGCGGTGCTGCTCGGGCTGGCCACCTTCGGCCTCGGCTGGCTGTACTGCATCGGCGCCGTGCTGGGCGCCGGCCGGCGGACCCTCTACGACGAGTGGTCGCACACGATGGTGCTGGCCCGCACGCACTGACATCCGAACCCGCCACTGCGCTCCCGACCCGGGAACCGTGCACTCGCGGTGATCGTTGCCTCGCTGTACGTCTCAACCTTTTCTCAGCGTACGGAGGTCATTGGTCCGATGGGGCTGTTCGACAAGATCAAGGAGCGGCTCGCGCCACCGGCGGCGCCGCACCAGCAGGGCGCCGGGATGCGTCCCGCCGCCCCCGCTGCTCCCACCGCGGGCAGTAGGGATCCGGACGAGGTGGCCATCGAGCGTTACCGGTACATGCTCAAGACCGCGCCGCCGGAAACCATCGAGCAGGCGCACGCGGAGGCGTTCGCCAAGCTCACCCCGGAGCAGCGCCAACAGGTGCTGAACGAGATGAGCACGACGGTCCCGCCGTCCGAGCGGGCCACCTCCACCGAGCCGAAAGACCTGGCGCGGATGGCCACCCGGGCGGAGATGGCGCAGCCCGGAACCATGGAACGCACCCTGGGCGGCGGCCGGCGCGGCGGCATGGGCATGGGGATGGGCGGCATGATCGCCGGCACGCTGCTGGCCAGCGTCGCCGGCGCGTTCATCGGCACGGCGATCGCCGACGCGTTCTTCGACGACGAGCCCGGTGGTGGCGAGGACATGGCCGCCGCCGAGCCGGAGCCGGAGGCGGACGCCGGCGCGGACGACGGGGGGTTCGGCGACTTCGGAGATTTCGGCGACTTCTGACCCGGAGGTCGGGACACCGCACCTGATCCGGCGCCCCGACCGGCGACCGGCGCCGCGCCTGATTCGGTGTTCCGGTCGATGCTCGGCGCCGCGCGGGAAGCTGGGGTGCCGCATATGGTGCAACGTGTGCGGCGTCCCGGTTTCTTGTGCGCCGCCGGGTCGAGCCGGGAGGGCCGGATGGCACGGACGATCGCGCAGCTGCCCGAGGAAGTGCGGGAGCGGTATCCGTACGAGTCGCGATTCATGAGCGTCAACGGCCGGCGCATGCACTACATCGACGAGGGGCCGGCCGACGCGCCGCCGGTGCTGCTGTTGCACGGCAACCCGGCCTGGGGCTTCCTCTGGCGGGACGTGGTCCCACCGCTGCTGGCGGAGGGCCTGCGGGTGGTGGTGCCGGACCAGATCGGCTTCGGCCTGTCCGAGAAGCCGCACGACCACGACGTGCACACGCTGGACAACCACGCGGCGAACCTGGTCGCGCTGATGGACCGGCTGGACCTGCGCCGGCTGACCATGGTGTGCCACGACTGGGGCGGCCCGACCGGGCTGTCCGCGCTGGCCACCCGCCCGGAGCGCGGCGCGGCGGTGGCGATCATGTCCACCTGGGCCTGGGTGGCGCCGTCGGCCGAGTTCCACCACCGGGTGCTGCCGTGGCGGCTCATGCACGCGCCGCTGACCGGCCCCCACCTGCTCGGGCGCCAGGCGGCGATGCCGGGCCGGGGCATGTACCTGTCGGTGGTCGACCGGGACGCGTTCGCCCAGCGGGCGATGGCGGGCCACGTGGAGGTGCTGGGTGATCCGGACGAACGGGCGCTGACCTGGATCTGGCCCCGGTCCATCCCACTCGGGCGGGACACCGACCGGACCCGCGAGCGGTTCGAATGGCTGGAGCGGAAGGTCCGGGACATGCGGCTGCCCGCGATGCTGATCTGGGGGCGGGAGGACGATGTGTTCACCCCGGACGTGTTCCTGGCCCGCTGGCGGGAGCTGTGGCCGCACGCCGAGGGGCCGCACATGGTCACCGGCCGGCACTTCCTGCAGGAGGACTCCGGGCCGGAGATCGGCCGGCTGCTCGCCCGGTTCGCCGCCGAGCGCGTCGTCGGGGGCACCAGGTGACCGACGTGCGCATCACCGACCGCCGCCCGGCGGGGCACCGCCGCGTCCCGCTGCTCGCCGAGCACCAGCTCGACCACTACCCGGAGTTCCGCGACTTCCTCCGGGACGCGTTCGGGCTGCGGGAAGACCCGTTCGGCCCGCCCGGCCTGCTGGACGTGGACGGGCGTTGCTACGAGCTGACCTTCGCCGGCTACTCCGGCCGGCCGTTCCCGGCCGGCGTTCGGGTCGCCGCGCTGGTCGACGGCCTGGAGCCACTGGACGAGGCCCAGGTGGACCGGGACCTGTGGGCGATCCTGCGCTGGCTGGTGGCCGGGGTCGGCGGCGACTGGACCGTCGAGGCGCTGGACACCACCGGCCGGATCTACCGCATCCCCGGGCTCAGCTGACCGGGTTCTTGGCCCGCGCCCAGGCGGCCAGGGCGGCCGGGTTGCGGGTCTGGGTGAGCACCCGGCCGGGGCCGACGAAGTCGAAGACCATGTTGTTGCCGGTCTTCACCGAGTCGACCAGGCCGCGCGCCACCTCCCGGGTGGAGCACTTCACGTCGTCCCGGTAGGCCACCACGTGGCCGGTGTTGATGGTCACCGCCTCGTCGGGCGCCAGGGTGACCGCCTCCAGCGCGCCGTAGCAGGTGACCACCACCTGCCCCTGCCCGGTGGCGTGGCTGAGGAACCCCTCGCCGTTGAGCAGCGAGGTCAGGCCGGTCCACCGGCTGTCCAGCTCGACGCCGCCCGATGAGGCCAGCCAGCGGCCCCGGTTGATGCACCAGCCGGGCTCGCCGTCCAGGTCCAGTATCCGCACGTCGCCGGGCAGGTGGGGCGCGATGTCCACCCAGCCGCCCTGCGCGGGCGCGGTGCAGGTGGCCAGGAACAGCGGTTCGCCGGCCAGGGCGCGCCGCAGGCTCTTGATCGTGCCGCCGCCCGGGCCGGAGGTCATCTCGACCCCGTCGCTCATGCTGTGCAGCGCGCCGGGCTCCACCCGGCAGGTCTCCTCCGGCCCCAGGACCAGCCGGGCCAGTGCGAACGACGGCCGCTGACGAATCTCCACGCGCACCTGTGCCTCCTCGGGTCGTCTCACAAACCACTTTACCCGAGCAGTCACTCTATTAATGTAGGGTTATCGGCGATGCGCACCGTCAACCCCGAGCAGCACGCGCGCAAGCGGGCCAAGATCCTGGCGGCGGCCGCCCAGGAGTTCGCCGCCGGCGGGGTGGATGGCACGTCCACGGCGGCGATCTGCCGCCGGGCCGGGATCGGCTCGGGGACGCTGTTCCACTACTTCCCGACCAAACGGGAGATCTTCCACGCGCTGTTCGCCGACGACCTGGCCGGCAACGCCGACGCCTGCGCCGCCGCGCTGGCCGACCCCGTCCCGGAACGGGGCCTGGATCGGCTGGTGGACCACCTGGTGGGCGACCTGGCCGACCCGCTGCTGCCCGGGCTGGCCGCCGCCGCGCTGCTGCAGGCCAACCGGGACGTCGAGTTCGCCACCCTGCTCGCCGAGGATGAGGCCCGGACCCTGCGCACCTTGAAAACCCTGCTCACCCGGATCGCCGACGCCGGCGGGCAACTCCGGTTCCCGCCGGCCCGGGCCGCCCGGTGGATCGTCAGCCTGATCGACGCCACCTTCCTCGCGGTGAGCGCCGACGACTTCGACCCGGCCAGCCAGGCCGCCGAGCTGCGCACGTTGGTGGCCTGGCTGACCGGCCGGTCATGAGGCCTTCGCCGGCGAAGCTGGCGCACTGGGTCGGGCGCCCAGTCCGGCGCCCGACGGGAACACCGCCGGCGCGGTGAGCACCCGGCCGAGGAAACCCCGGATGTAGCCGAGCGCGGTGTCGAACGCGCTCTCCAGGAGGAAGTGGCCGCCGTCGAGCAGGTGCACCTCGGCGTCCGGCAGGTCCCGGGCGAACGCGGTCGCCCCGTCCGGGCCGAAGATCTCGTCGCCCCGGCCCCAGATGGCCAGCAGTGGCACCTGGCTGCGCCGGAAGTACTCGTGCACGGCGGGGTAGAGCGGCGGGTTGGTGGCGTAGTCGCGGAACAGGGTCAGCTGGACCTCGTCGTTGCCCGGCCGGCTGATCTCGGCGTGGTCGGCGGCCCAGGTGTCCGGGTCCACCAGGTTCGGCTCGGGCACGCCGGTGAGGTACTGCCAGCGGATGGCGTCCAGTGAGAACGCGCCGCGCACCGGCGCCTCGGTCTCCGGGCTCGGCGCTTCCGCGTACTCCCACAGCCCGGCCCAGAACGACTTGACGAAGCCGTCGGAGTACGCGTTGCCGTTCTGGCTGATGACCGCCGTGACCGAGGCCGGCCGGCGCAGCGCCAGTCGCCAGCCGATCGGCGCGCCGTAGTCCTGGACGTACATCGCGAACCGCTCGATGCCCAGCTGGTCGAGCAGGCCCTGGGTGACGTCGGCCAGTGCGTCGAAGGTGTAGGTGAACTCCGCCGTGCTCGGCGTGTCCGACTGCCCGAAGCCGATGTGGTCCGGCGCGATCACGTGGTAGCGGTCGGCCAGTGCCGGGATCAGCCGGCGGAACATCCGCGAGCTGGTCGGGAAGCCGTGCAGGAGCAGGACCACTGGTGCGTCGGCCGGTCCGGCCTCGCGGAAGAAGACCCGGTGCCCGTCGACCGTCGCGGTGCGGTGGTGTACGTCGACCATTTTCTAACCCCTTAACTCGGATCTGACTAGTTAGTACAGAGGAAACCCCATCCGCCTCTAACTTGTCAAGTTGCTTTGAAGGGTTAGATGTCACGTTGCGGCGGGCTGCCCGGTCAATACCGCGTGCAGAGCGAGCGAACGATCCTGGTGACCGGCGGCACCGGGAGCATGGGCAGTGCGGTGGTGGGTGGGCTGCTGGCCCGGGGGCACCGGGTGCGGGTGGCCAGCCGCCGCCCGGCCCCGGACCGGTCGCGGCCGGAATGGGCGACGGTGGACTACCGCCGCAACCGGGGCCTGGACGCCGCCGTGAGGGACGTGGACGTGGTCGTGCACTGCACCAGCGGCATGCGGCGCGCGGTGGACGTCAACCTGATCGACAACCTGGTCGAGACCGGGCGGGACCCGCACCTGGTGTACATCTCGATCGTCGGCGTGGACCGGGTGCACCACCCCTACTACCGGTACAAGCTGGATACCGAGCGCCTGGTCGAGCGCTCCGGGCTGCCGCACACCATCCTGCGCGCCACCCAGTTCCACGACCTGGTCCGGGTGGCCTGCGCGGTGCTGGCCCGGCCGCCGGTGATGTTCGTGCCGGACATGCCGATGCAGTCGATCGACACCGCCGACGTGGCCGCCCGGCTGGTCGGGCTGGCCACCGGCCCGGCGGCCGGCCGGGTGCCGGACCTGGGCGGACCGGAGGTCCGGCCGCTGTGCGAGCTGGCCGGCGAGTACCTGCGGGCGGTCGGCGGCCGCCGCCGGGTGCGGGGGTTCCGGCTGCCCGGCGGGGTGTTCGCCGCATACCGGGCGGGGTATCACACGACGCCGGAGCAGCGGTCCGGCGGACGGACCTTCGCCGAGTACCTCGCGGCCCGCCCGCAACCCGCCGAACTGGCCTACCGGCCGGCCGACCCGGGCCGGGACTGGGCATGAGCGTCCGGGTCGGCCTGGTCTTCGTCGGCGCGGTGCAAGGGGTCATCGGGGTGTGGCAGCTGCTCGCGCCGCGGTCCTTCTTCGAGGACTTCCCGCTGTCCGAGCACCCGTGGGTGGCGCTGCTGGGGCCGTACAACCAGCACCTGGTGGTGGACGTCGGCGCGTTCAACCTGGCCATGGCGTTGCTGCTGGGGTGGGCGGCGGTGGTCCTCCAGCGGCAGCTCACGCTGGCCGCACTGGCCAGCGGGTTGGTGTTCGGCGCGCTGCACCTCGGCTTCCACGCCACCCACCTGGAGCACTTCCCGACGGCCGACGCGGTCAGCCAGACCGTGGGGCTGGTGGCCTGGCTGCTGCTGTTGGCCGGTCTGTTCCGGTTGGCCTGCGTCAGGCTGTCCGGACACTGACGTCAGCGTCGCCAGAACAGGTGCTGGGCCGAACCTGAGACCCCGGCCACACCGGGCGCCGAGTCGTCGCAATTAGCTTGAATTCGACCTTGCTATGCTCCTGAATTGGTTTTCGAAAGCGCTCCGGAACGATTTATCAGCATTTTGTCAGATATGTGAATCGGGCTGTCTGAGGTATTCAAAATGTCGTTTTACGGCGGCGGTGCGTACCGGCGGTCCGCGCGGGTGGCCGCCGCGCTGGCCTCGGCGCTGGTGCTGCTGGTCACCGGGTACGGCTGGCACACCTACCGGGACCTGACCAAGGGCCTGACCCGTTCCGGCGCGCTCGGCGACTCCTCGGCCCCGCCACCGGGCCAGCCGATGAACATCCTGGTCATGGGGCTGGACAGCCGGCTGGACCAGGACGGCAACCCGCTGCCGCGCGATGTGCTCGCCCAGTTGCACGCCGGGGACAGCAGCGACGGCGGCTATAACACGAACGTGCTGATGGTGCTGCACGTGCCCGGCGACGGCTCCCCGGCGCAGGCGGTGTCCGTGCCGCGCGACGACTACGTCCGCCTGCCCGGAAGCCCGAGCGGCGAGACCCACGCGAAGATCAAGGAGGGCTACGGGCTGGCCAAGGCGGACGCCGAGCGGAAGCTGCGCGCCAAGGGCGTCACCGATCGGCCGACGCTGGAGCGGCAGGGCCGCGAGGCCGGACGCCGCCAGGCCATCGCCACCGTGCGCAACTTCCTGAACATCCCGGTCGACCACTTCGTCGAGGTCACCCTGGTCGGCTTCTACGACCTCGCGCAGGCCCTCGGCTCGGTCACCGTGTGCCTGGCCGGCCCCACCCAGGACAGCTACTCGGGGGCGCACTTCAAGGGCGGCCACCAGCGGCTGAACGCGGCGCAGGCGCTAGCCTTCGTCCGGCAGCGCCGGGACTACGTGCACCCCGAGCTGAACTTCACCGATCTGGACCGCGCGCGCCGGCAACAGGCCTTCCTCGCCTCGGCGGCGTACCAACTGAAGTCCACCGGGACCTTCGCCGACCCGACCCGGCTGGCCGCGCTGATCGACGTGGTCAAGCGGGACGTGGTGATCGACGGCGGCTTCGACCCGCTGGACTTCGTGGTGCGCAACTCGAACCTGGCCGCCGGCGGGGTCCGGTTCACCACCCTGCCGGTGAAGAGCTTCGCCAAGGTCAACGGCCAGGCGGTGAACATGGTGGACCCCGACCAGGTGCGCGCGGTGGTGCGCTCGCTGTTCAACCCGGACGACGCGCCCGGCCCGACGGCCAACCCCGGGACCGCCGCGGAGCCCGCCGGCCCACCGCCTGCCGTGCCGGCGAGCAGCCTTCGCTCGGAAGGCATCCCGTGCGTGAAATGACTGGTTGGCGGAGGCGGACGGGAATCGAACCCGCCTGACCGAGCTACTCGGCCACGTCGGTTTTGAAGACCGCGGAGGCCACCAGGCACCCTCACGCCTCCATCGGCAACTTACCCTCTGACCGGTTACCGGCGCAGCGCGGTGCTCAGGTCGGGGGACACGTGGAACAGCTCGCGCAGCCCGGTGGCCTCCAGTGCGCGCAGCACGATCCGGTTGGTGCAGACCAGCCGCAGCCGGTCGGTGCCGGGTTCCGGGTGCTCCCGGGCCTCCACCAGCACGGCCAGCCCGGAGGAGCCGAGGAAGCTCACCTCGGTGAGGTCCAGCACCACCAGCTCGGCCTGGGCGAGTGCGGGCAGCAGGGCGCCCCGCAGCGCCGGCGCCGACGTGGTGTCGATCTCCCCGGAGGCGCGCAGCACACGCGCTCCGTCCCGCTCCGTGGTCGTGAGGGTCAGCGTCTCCGACGCCGGTTCGGTGTCACCCGCATGGTCGAGGCCGTGGTCGACGGCACGATCGTTCGGCTCGACGTACTCGCTCGGCACTTCGGCTCCCTCAGTGATCCGGTTACGGCTCGTGCGATGCTGCCATGGTGGCTGAGGAATTCACCGTGCGGGTCGTCGTTCGCGGCTACGAGATCGACGCCAACGGTCATGTGAACCAGGCCGTTTACCACCAGTACGGCGAGCATGCCCGGACCGAGCACCTACGCGCGGCCGGGTTCTCCGCCCAGGCGTACCAGGAAGGCAACCTGGGCACCGTTGTGCTCGAGTCCACGATCCGCTACCTGCGGGAGCTCAACATCGGCGACGAGGTGGACGTGACCTCGCGGATCGAGTTCGGCGCCGGCAAGGCGTTCCGCTTCGAGCACGAGCTGCGCCGGCTGTCCGACGGCGTGGTGGCCGCCGAGATCAGCTGTGTGGCCGGCGTGTTGGACAAGGGCACCCGGCGGCTGGTCGCGGAGCCGGCCCGGCGGCTGGCCGAGCTGCTCGACAGGCCGGAAGTGCTGGGTATCTCGTAGGCTCTGTGGTGTGTTCGAACCAGGCGTGCGGGCCGGCATCCTTGCCACCGGCAGCGAGCTGCTGACCGGGCAGATCGTCGACCAGAACGGTCCATGGCTGGCCGAGCGGCTGGGCCGGCTGGGCATCGAGCTGGTGGACGAGCTGCTGGTCGGCGACCGGCGGGACGACCTGGCCGCCGGGCTGCGCTTCCTGGCCGGACAGGGCCTGGATCTGATCATCACCACCGGCGGCCTCGGCCCCACCGCCGACGACGTGACCGCGGAGCTGGTCGCCGAGTTCGCCGGCGTGCCGATGGTGCTGGACCCGGCGCTGGAGCAGCGGATCGCGGACATCCTGCGCGGCTGGGCGGCCCGCCACGGGTTCGCCGGCGACGCGCTGGTCGCCGCCAACCGCAAGCAGGCCACCGTGCCCTCGGGCGCCACGGTGCTGAACCCGGTCGGCACCGCACCCGGGCTGGTGGTTTCCTTGGCGGGCGGCCCGCTGGTGCTGGTGTTGCCCGGACCGCCCCGCGAGGTGCGCGGCATGTGGGACGCCGCGCTGGGTACGCCCGAGGTGCGCGAGCTGCTCGCCCGCACCCCGCCGCTGCACACCACCCACCTGCGGATGTTCGGCCTGCCCGAGTCGGAGATCGCGCAGACGCTGCGCGAGGTGGGCGCCGAGCTGGATCTGGACGAGCTGGAGATCACCACCTGCCTGCGCCGGTCCGAGCTGGAGGTGGACCTGCGCTACCGGTCCGGGGCGGGCGAGGCGGTGGCCGAGAAACTGGCCGCCGAGATCACCCGCCGGCATGGGTCGTTCCTGGTCAGCACCGACGGGACGCCCACCGACGAGCAGGTGGGACGGCTGCTGGCCGGGCACCGGATCGGGCTGGGGGAGTCGTGCACCGGTGGCATGCTCGCCGGCCGGCTGACCGACCGCGCCGGGTCGTCCGAGTACCTGGTCGGCGGCGTGGTCGCCTACTCCAACGAGGCCAAGACCGCGCTGCTCGGCGTGCCGGCGGAGCTGATCGAGGCGCACGGCGCGGTGTCCCCCGAGGTGGCCAGGGCGATGGCCGACGGGGCGCGCGCGACCTTCCACTCGGACATCGGCGTCGGCATCACCGGCGTGGCCGGCCCCGGCGGTGGCACGGAGGCCAAGCCGGTCGGTTACGTCTGCTTCTGCGTCACCACCGACGACGGCCGGGTGGAGGCGCGCGACCGGGTACTCCCCGGCAACCGCAACGACGTGCGGGAACGCTCCACCGACGTGGCCATGCATCTCATCCGCCGCATCCTCACCACGAGCGCGACCTAACGCTGGACGTTATTAACGCGCTGCGTTATGCTTTGCTGGGTGCTGAGGTCGTTCGGGGACAAGGACACCGAGCGGATATGGCGCCGGGAGCGCTCCAGGCGCTTGGATCCGAAGATCCAACGCGTTGCTCTCCGGAAGCTGTTGATTCTCGACGCCGCCGAAACGCTGGACGATCTGGCGGTGCCGCCGGGTAATCGCCTGGAGAAGCTTCGGGGCGATCGCGCTGGGCAGTACAGCGTGCGGATCAACCAGCAATGGCGCATCTGCTTCCGCTGGAGCGGCGCAGGCCCGGAGGAGGTGGAGATCGTTGACTACCACTGAAGGGAGTGATCACGTGATGATGGAGCCCATACACCCCGGCGAGATTCTGGCCGAGGAGTATCTCGGACCATTGGGCATCACCCAGCACAAGCTGGCGGTTGGTATCAAGGTGCCGCCTCGTCGAATCAACGAGATCGTGCACGGCAAGCGCCGCATCAGTGCCGACACGGCACTCCGGCTCGCCCGCTATTTCGGTACTTCGGAGAGGTTCTGGTTGAACCTGCAGAGCCGGTACGACCTCGAGGTCGAGCGCGATCGCCTCGGAGCCACGCTCGAGGAGATCCGGCCGCTCAGGAGTGCCTGACTCAGCCGGTGCGCAGGATTTCGGTGGTGTGCTGGTTGGCGGGGAAGAAGGCCTCGATGGCCAGCTCGGCCACGGTGACGTCCAGCGGGGTGCCGAACGTGGTGACCGTGCTGAAGAAAGCCAGCTCGCCGGACTCGTGGCACAGCCGCAGCGGGACCACCACGTCACCCGGCCCGGGGTGCTCGACCAGCGGCACCTCGTCCGCGCACGGGTAGCCGAGGAGCTCCTCGAGCAGCTCGGAGAGCCCGAGGTCGGCGGTGTGTTCCACCTGCCGGCGCAGCCGGCCGAGCAGGTGGCCGCGCCATTCGCCCAGGTTGGCGATGCGCGGGGCCATGCCGTCCGGGTGCAGGCTGATGCGCAGCGCGTTCGCCGGTTGCTCCAGCAGCGCCGGGTCCACCTCGGCCAGCATCAGGGGCAGCGCGGCGTTGCCGTCCACCAGGTTCCACTGCCGGTCCACGGCGATGGCCGGGTACGGCTCGTGGCCGAGCAGCACCTGGCGCACCGCGTCCCTGATCACGGCCATCGGTGCCGTGTCCAGCGCGCGCTCCTGGTACACCGGCGCGTACCCGGCGGCCATGAGCATCTGGTTGCGCTCGCGCAGCGGCAGGTCGAGCTGCTCGGCCAGGTGCATCACCATGTCCCGGCTGGGCGCCGAGCGACCGGTCTCCACGAAGCTCAGGTGGCGGGTGGAGATGTCGGCCTGGATCGAGAGGTCGAGCTGGGACAACCGCCGGTGCTGGCGCCACTTGCGCAACAGGTCGCCAACCGTCGGCTGCGTAGTCACCACCATGCCGAGCACGCTACCGACTCACCCTGACAGAAACTTTCGGCACACAGGAAATACACAGATTCCCCTCATCGCGAGCACAACTGGCGTGATCACACTGGCAACATGTCCGCCATGAACGCAGCCACGAACGGCGCGGCCCGTGATCAGCTCCGCCGGCCGGACGGCGGCCCGGTCCGGGTGTTGGTGGTCGACGACGAGGCCACGCTGACCGAGCTGCTGTCCATGGCGCTGCGCTACGAGGGCTGGGACGTGAAGGGCGCCGGCGACGGGCTGACCGCGGTGAAGCTGGCCCGCGAGTTCCGGCCGGACGCGGTGGTACTGGACATCATGCTGCCGGACATCGACGGGCTCGAGGTGCTGCGCCGCATCCACTCCGAGTCGCCGGACGTGCCCGTCCTGTTCCTCACCGCCAAGGACGCCGTGGAGGACCGCATCGCCGGGCTGACCGCCGGCGGGGACGACTACGTCTCCAAGCCGTTCAGCCTCGAGGAGGTGGTGGCCCGCCTGCGCGGCCTGATGCGCCGGGCCGGCCGGGGCTCGCAGCGGGCGGACGCGCAGCTGGTGGTCGGTGACCTGAGCCTGGACGAGGACAGCCGCGAGGTGCGCCGGGGCGGCGACTCGATCTCGCTCACCGCCACCGAGTTCGAGCTGCTCCGCTACCTGATGCGCAACCCGCGCCGGGTGCTCTCCAAGGCGCAGATCCTGGACCGGGTGTGGAACTACGACTTCGGCGGCCAGTCCAACGTGGTCGAGCTGTACATCTCCTACCTGCGCAAGAAGATCGACGCCGGCCGCCCGCCGATGATCCACACGCTGCGTGGCGCGGGCTACGCCCTACGCCCGGCGGAATGAACGGCCCGGCCTCCTGGCGCGGCCGGGTGGCCGCCCTGCCGCTGCGCACCCGGTTGCTGGTGGCCATGATCGCGCTGTTCTCGGTGATGTCCCTGGTGGTCGGGGCGATCTCGCTGGTGCTGCTGCGCGACCACCTGATCGACCAGCTGGACCTTCAGCTGCAGGGGGTGGGCAACCGGGTGGTGCAGGCCTACAGCCACCCGCCGGACGGCGAGCACCATTCGGTGCCGGACGGCAACGGCCCGTACTTCCTGCGCGCCTCCGGGCTGCCGGTGGGCACGCTGGGCGCGCGGATCAAGGACGACGAGGTGCGGCCGGCCGGGGTGATCGACGAGGACGGGGTGTCCCGGGTGACCGACGAGGAAGCCAACCGGGACCTGCTCGACGTGCCCAGCGACGGCGACCAGCACACCCGGCAGGTCGGCGACCTGGGCGAGTACCGGCTGTACGCGGTGCAGCGGTCCTCGGACCGGACGATGATCGTCGGCCTGCCGTTGGAGTCGGTGAACACCACACTGGCCAACCTGGCCCGCATCGAGATCACCGTCGCGGCGGTCGGTCTGGTGGTGGCCGGGCTGGCCAGCACGCTGATCGTGCGCCGCGCGCTGCGCCCGCTGCGCCGGGTGGCGGCCACCGCCGGCCGGGTCGCCGAGCTGCGCCTGGACCGGGGCGAGGTGGCGCTGGCCGAGCGGGTGGCGCCGGCCGACACCGACCCGCGCACCGAGGTCGGCCAGGTGGGCAACGCGCTGAACCGGATGCTCGAGCACGTGGAGGCCGCGCTGGAGGCGCGGCACGCCAGTGAGACCCAGCTGCGCCAGTTCCTGGCCGATGCCAGCCACGAGCTGCGCACCCCGCTCGCCGCCATCCGGGGCTACGCCGAGCTGACCACCCGGCGGGCGGGCGGCGGTCCCGGTGACGACGTCCCGGAGGACGTGGCGCACGCGCTGCGCCGGGTGTCCTCCCAGGCCGAGCGGATGACCTCACTGGTGGAGGACATGCTGCTGCTCGCCCGGCTGGACGCCGGCCGGCCGCTGGCCCGCGAGCCGGTGGACCTGTCCCAGCTGGTGGTGGACGCCGTCTCGGACGCGCACGCCGCCGGCCCCGACCACCGGTGGCGGCTGGCCCTCCCGGATGAGGCGGTCACCGTGACCGGCGACGCCCCCCGGCTGTCCCAGGTCCTGGCCAACCTGCTGGCCAACGCCCGCGTGCACACCCCGCCGGGCACCACGGTGCGCGCCGAGCTGGCCGCCGCGCCGAGCGGCGCCTGGCTGCGGGTGATCGACGACGGCCCGGGCATCCCGCCCGGGCTGCTGCCGCACGTGTTCGGCCGCTTCGCCCGGGGCGACAGCTCCCGCTCCCGCGCCGCCGGCAGCACCGGCCTGGGCCTGGCCATCGCGCAGGCGGTGGTGATCGCCCACGCCGGCCAGATCGGGGTGCGCAGCGCCCCCGGCGGCACCGAGTTCACCGTCTACCTCCCCACCAACGGCCACCACCACCCCGGGTCCTGACCCGGCGGCAGCCGCCTTAACCCGTGGGCGCGACGCGGGTTAGGGCGGTGCGGGTTATGGAGAGTTGGTGGGCTACCTCGGCGGTGATCACTTCGGCGCGCAGGTCGGCGTGTTCGGGGTGCTGGGACAGAGCGCGGTAGCGCCAGACCACGTCCTCCAGCGCGGTGAGGAAGTGTTCGGTGATGGCGTGGCGCTGGAACTGGCGATCGGTCATGACGGATTCCTCCGGTGATTGCGGGCTGGGTCAGGAGCTGGGGAGGGGCCGCTGACACAGCGCGCTGGAGGTGCGCTTGTAGTCCAGGTGCCGACGACTCACGAGCCTTCTCGACACCGTCATATCTCTACTAATACCGTCAACTTTCGGTTCGTTCAAGGTGCTTGTTTGTCACAGCGCGGCGTACTCTCGAGAAGGTGAATGCCACTCCGCTGTCTGTGCTGGACCTGTCCCCGGTGCCCGCCGGCGGCACCGCGGCCGACGCGCTGCGCAACACCGTCGACCTGGCCCAGGTGGCCGAGCGGTGCGGTTACCACCGGTTCTGGGTGGCCGAGCACCACCTGGCGTCCGGCGTGGCGTCCTCGGCGCCGGGGGTGCTGGTCGCGCTGGTCGCCGCCGCGACGGACCGGATCCGGGTCGGCTCCGGCGCCGTGCAGATGCCCAACCTGCCCGCGCTGGTCGCCGCCGAGCAGTTCGGCACGGTGGCCGCGCTGCACCCGGGCCGGATCGACCTGGGCCTGGGCCGGTTCGACCTGCGGAAAATTCTCAACAAACGGGCCGGCGGTGGGCCGCCGGCCCGTTTGCCGAGCGGGCGCCCAGTTAGGCGCACGCGGGAGACCGAGACCGGCGGCGGGGCACCGCCCGGCATCCCGGACGTGGGCGACCGCGAGGTGGACGGCGTCTCGCTGCCCCGGCCGAGCTTCTACGCCGGCGACCCGGCGACCTACCAACTGCTCGGTGATCTCCTGAACTACCGCCTGGACGAGCCGGGGCCGGTCTACGGCGAGCAGCTGGCCGACATCCTGGCCTTCCTGGAGGGCCGCTACCCCGGGCCGGACGGTGAGCCGCTGCCGGTGCTGCCCGCGCAGGGCGCCGACCTGGAGGTCTGGGTCTTCGGCACCACGCCGGGGGAGAGCGCGCGGGCGGCCGGTGCCGCCGGCCTGCCGTTCGCCGCCAGCTACCACATCCTGCCCACCTTCGTGCTGGAGACGGTGGCCGCGTACCGGGAGGCGTTCCGGCCGTCGCGGTACCTGAAGGAACCGCACGTGATGGTTTCCGCCGACGTGGTGGTCGCGGACGACGACACCGTCGCCGCCGAGCTGGCCGCGCCGTACGGCCAGTGGGTGCTGGACATCAAGGCCGGCCGGGGCGCGAAGCCCTACGTGACGCCGGCCGAGGCCAGGGCGCGGGTGTGGACCGAGGAGGAACGGGCCGGCGTGGCGGACCGGCTGGCCACCCAGTTCGTCGGCTCGCCCGAGACGGTGGTGGGGAAGCTGCGCGCGCTGGTCGAGGTGACCGGGGCGGACGAGCTGGTGGTCACCACGATCACCACCGAGCACGCCGACCGGGTGCGCAGCCACGAGCTGCTGGCCAAGCACTGGATCGGGGAGAAGGCGTGACCCACCTGGCCGTGCAGCTCGACCCGGCGGTGGTGCGGGAACCACACCGGGCCGAGTCGTGGGTCTCGCTGGTCGGGGCCGCCGAACGGGCCGGGTTCGACTTCGTGGCGATCCCGGACTCGTTCCGGCGCGGCCAGCTGGACGCGGTGGCGATCGCCGCCCGGGTCGCGCCGGCCACCTCGGCGATCGGCCTGGTGCCCACGGCCACCGTGACCCACACCGAGCCGTTCCACCTGTCCAAGGCGATCGGCACGCTGGACTTCGTCAGCCTGGGCCGGGCCGGTTGGGCGCCCGACGTCACCCGTACCGAGGCGGAGGCGGCGCTGTTCGGCCGCAAGTCCGCCGCTCCGGCCGACGCGCTGTGGCGGGAGCTGGCCGAGGCGGTCGAGGTGGTGGTCCGGCTGTGGGACAGCTGGGAGGACGACGCGGTCATCCGGGACGCCGCCACCGGCCGGTACGTCGACCGGGAGAAACTGCACTACATCGACTTCGCCGGCGAGTTCTTCTCGGTGAAGGGGCCGTCCATCACGCCGCGTTCGCCGCAGGCGCATCCGCTGGTGGTGCTGCGGGCCGACGAGCCGAGCGCCTTGCCGGTGGTCGGCCGGTGGGCCGACGTGGCTCGGGTGACCGCCCCCGACCTGGCCGAAGCGGCCGCCGCCCGGCGCCGGGTGCGCGACGCGGTGACGGCGGCCGGCCGCTCCCCGGAGTCGGTGGCGGTGCTCCTCGACGTGCCCACCCCCCTTGCTTTGCGTGGAGATAGGCAACATTCAGGCGCCCATACGGCCGGGCTCGCGGACTTCATCGAACGGGCGGTGCGCGAAGGGGCGGCGGACGGCGTCACCCTGCTGCCGGCGGCGCCGGCCGACGAGCTGCCGGTGTTCGCCGACGAGCTGGTGCCGCTGCTGGCCGACCGCGGCCTGCGCCCGCCCGCCGGAGCGGCGGCTGGGTTTCCGTCGGGCGCCGAGCCGGGCGCCCGCGCCATGCCGGCTTCGCCGACTGGGTTTCCGTCGGGCGCCGAACTGGGCGCCCGCCCCATGCCGGCTTCGCCGGCGCGAACGCTGCGCCAGCGGTTCGGGCTGGCCCGGCCGGCGAACCATTTCACGGAGGTCCGGGCGTGAAGAAGCAGGTACACCTGGCCGCGCACTTCCCCGGGGTGAACAACACCACCGTGTGGAGCGATCCAGCCTCCGGCAGCCAGACCGACTTCACCTCCTTCGTGCACTTCGCCCGCACCGCCGAGCGCGGCCTGTTCGACTTCCTGTTCCTGGCCGAGGGACTGCGGCTGCGCGAGCATCGGGGGCAGATTCACGACCTCGACGTGGTCGGCCGGCCGGACACCTTCACCGTGCTCAACGCGCTCGCCGCGGTGACCACCCACCTGGGTCTCGGCGGCACCATCAACACCACCTTCAACGAGCCCTACGAGGTGGCCAAGCAGTTCGCCTCGCTGGACCACCTGTCCGGCGGGCGCGCCGCGTGGAACCTGGTGACCAGCTCGGACGCGTTCACCGGGGAGAACTTCCGGCGCGGCGGGTTCCTCCGGCCCGAGCAGCGCTACCAGCGCGCGGCGGAGATCCTTGAGGTGACCAAGAAGTTCTGGGACGGCGGCGACGTGGACCACCGCGGCGAACAGTTCCAGGTGCGCGGCCGGCTGGACCTGCCGCCCAGCCCGCAGGGTTACCCGGTGTTCCTGCAGTCCGGGGACTCGGACGAGGGCCGTGAGTTCGGCGCGGCCACCGCCGACGCGATCTTCTCCCGGCACGGCTCACTGGCTGCCGGCCAGGCCTTCTACCGGGACCTGAAGGGCCGGATGCCCCGCTACGGACGGCGCCCGGACGACCTGAAGATCCTCCCGGCGGCCACCTTCGTGCTCGGTGACACCCCGGCGGACGCCCTCGAGCGGGCGGATCATGTACGCCGGCAGCAGGTCAGCGGGCCGACCGCGATCGCCTTCCTCGAGCAGGTGTGGGGCCGGGACCTCTCGGCCTACGACCCGGACGGCCCGCTGCCCGACGTCGACCCGGACCCGGCCGGCGTGAACATCACCCGGGGCCGGGTGCGGCACGAGCGGGACACCGCCACGCTGGCCAAACAGTGGCGGGAGCTGGCCGAGGCCGGCAACCTGAGCATCCGCGAGCTCATCGTCGAGACCACCGCCCGCCAGTCCTTCATCGGCACGCCCGCCGAGGTGGCCGAGCAGATCGACGACTACGTGCAGCGGGACGCCGCCGACGGCTTCATCCTGGTCCCCCACCTCACCCCCACCGGCCTGGACGAGTTCGTCGCCAAGGTCATCCCCGAACTCCAGTCCCGAGGCGTCTACCGCACCGAGTACACCGGCCCCACCCTCCGCGACCACCTCGCCACCCCACCGCCTCCCCGCTCTCCCGCGAGTCGGCGTTCCCAGCACCCTGAGTCGACGCTCTCGGCGCACTGAGTCGACGCTTTCGGCACAGGCGACGCGGGCGGCACGCCCGTCCGCCGGACAGTCGAGGCGAAAGTGATCGACATCGGTGCGCCGGCGGCCCATTCGCTACGCAGTGTGGCGGCCGGGCGGTTTCCGAACGAGGCCGTGCCGCACTTGCTCGCCGAGTGCTGGTCCAGTCCGGTTCGATCACGCTGGAAACCGGACCGAGCCGGCACTCGATGAAGACGACCGACCTGGCCCCTCACGGCCCGTCCACGTTCCGTGACCAGGGCAGGAAAGACCAGGGCACAACGCAACGGGCCGCACCCGAGCTCCGGAGACCGTCCGGCCGCGCCGTCCAAGCAATCTTCAGACCAGCGCCCTCACCCTGGCCACGAACGTCGACTCGGTGTGCCGGGAGCGTCGACTCGCGGGCAGTGAAGTGCCGACTTGCGGGTATCGAAGTGCTGACTTGCGGGGGATAGCGTGGGGGAATGGGTGATTACGGGAACCTTTTTCGGTTGGACGGGCGGCGGGCGCTGGTGATCGGGAGCGGGGGGATCGGGCGGGAGGCCGCGGTGGCGCTGGCCGCGCACGGGGCCTCGGTGATCTGTGCGGACAATGATCCCGACCGGGCCACCGATGCGGCCAAGGCGGCGGGCGGCACCGAGCTGACCCTGGACATCACCGATCACGAGGCCACCGAGCGCGCCGCCGCCGAGCACCCGGACCTGGACATCGTGGTGTTGACCGCCGCGGTGAACGTGCGCAAGCGGATCCTGGACTACACGCCCGAGGAGTTCGACCGGGTGGTCGGGCTGAACCTGAAGGGCACGTTCACCGTGCTGCGCGCGTTCGGCGCGCGGATGGTGGCGCGCGAGGCCGGCAGCATCATCGCGTTCTCCTCGATCAGGGGCCGCACCGTCGAACCGGGGCAGTCGGCGTACGCGGCGACCAAGGCCGGCCTGGAGATGCTGGTGCGCACCGCGTCGGCGGAGTTCGGCGGGTCGGGGGTGCGGGTGAACGCGATCGCCCCCGGCGTGGTGGAGACCCCGCTCACCGAGCAGATCAAGTCCAACCCGGACTGGTACCGGGCGTACGCCGAGAAGGGCGCGCTGGGCCGCTGGTCGCGGCCGTCCGAGCTGGCCGGCGCGGTCGTCTACCTGGCGTCGGACGCGGCCAGCTTCGTCACCGGGGCAACCCTGGCGGTGGACGGCGGCTGGACGGCGGTGGACGGCCGGTTCACCCCGCCCATGTGAGCCCATGTGAGCCCCTGAGTCGATGTGACGGGGGACAAGCACCCCGAAGCTGAGAGGTCGGGCAGAGTGGGTGCCATGGCGCGAGTGGATGTGCGGTGGTTCCGGATCGCGGCGATCGCCGAGGCGATCTCCTGGACCGGCCTGCTGATCGGCATGGTGTTCAAGTACCTGGTGGTGTTCAACGAGATCGGGGTGAAGATCTTCGGCCCCATTCACGGGGTGCTCTTCCTGGCCTACGTGGCGCTGGCGATCGTGGTGTGGCGGCGCGAGCCGTGGTCGTCCCCGGTGGGTGTTTGCGCGGTGCTGGCCGGGGTGCCGCCGTACGGCACGGTGGTCTTCGAGCGCTGGGCGACCCGCACCGGGCGGCTCACCGACCGTAGTGAGACGGCCGGCGAGCCAGTATCACTCCAGTAGTCGTAACCCTGTGTCGTGCGTTGGCCGCGCGGTGTACCGCGATCAGTGGTACGCCGCTTAGGGTGAATGGCGGTCCACCTGCCGTTTGCCGCGCGGATCGGCGCGGCGGTCTCACGGAGCGTATCTCCCTGTTGGAAGTCGTCACCCTTCCGATACCTTTCCTCTCGGACCGATCAAGGCCGGGTAACGAAATGGGCGCGGACTCCCCAATCCGCTGAACCGCCCGCCGGACCCCGAACCGGAAGCCCAGCCCGGCCGTCGATCCGCAGGAGATCGGAGAGGGTAGGAGATGGCACGGCACCGCTCCCCAAGTGGCCGCGACGTTGACACCAGCACGGTGCTCGATTTTGAGGCGGCCCTGCCACAGCAACGTGCTTCGTCGCTCGGACAGCGCATCGCTCCGAGCACCGAGTCGACCTGGGACGGCCGCGACCCCCGGGACACCTCGGTGTTCTTGCTGCGCGACAACGAGATGGACCTGCCGGCGTCGACGCTCGGCGGTTCGTTCCTGGCGCCCGAGCACCCCGAGGGTGCCCCGGTGCCCCAGGCGGACCCGCTGATCCCCACGCCGAGATCGGCGGTCCACTCGGGACCGCTGCCGGTCACGCCCGCCGACTCGGCCTGGGCGCCGGCAAGGTCGGCCCCGGCGACCCCGGCCGACCAGCCGCCGGCCACGCCCGACCTGGCCGAGCTCTCCGCGCGGTCCATCTTCGACCCGATCGACCCCGCCGAGGCCTGGAAGCCCCAGGAGACCGCGAAGCCCGAGAAGGCCGAGCCCGAGAAAGCAGAGCCCGAGAAGGCGGCAAAGCCGCCCCGGAAGGTCGAGAAGACCGGGGAGACCGAGCGGGTCGGGGCGACCGGCACGGTCGGGAACCCGGAGACGGCCGAAAAGCCCGCGCGGACCGAGCTGGTGCGGAAGACCGAGCTGGTCGACCGGACGAGGACACCCGAGAAGCCGGAGAAGGCCGAGGCCAAGACCCAGCTGGTCAGCCCGGCGACGGGCCGGACCGAGGTCGTCATCTCGGAGTTCGTCGACGGCGGGTCGGTGGGCGCCGGGAAGGTCGAGGCGACCACCCAGCTGATCCGCACCGCGTCCGGCATGACGGAGATCCGGCTGCCCCGCAAGCAGCGGTCGACCCGGCTGAGCCTGCCCCGGATGCCCAAGGTGGCCAGCGGCGGCCGGCCCGGCGTCTTGACACTGGCGCTGGTCATCCTGGCCGTGGTCGGGCTGGTGGTCGGTGGCACCGCGCTGGTCCGCACCAACCTGTTCAAGGATGACGCGAGCACCAACCCGCCGCTGGCCGCGCCCCCGCCCCCGGCGGCCCCGCCGGCGCCCGCCCCGGACGCGGCGGCCAAGGCGGCCGAGGAGGCCCGGCAGAAGGCCAAGAAGCAGGCCGAGGCGGCGAAGAAGCCGGCACCGGCCCCCGGCTCGGCCCAGCCCACCCTGGCCAACTGCACCAAGAAGGTCTCCGACGGCGCCGCGCTCAACGCGGCCCTCGCCTCCGCCTCGCCGGGCCAGAAGATCTGCGCGGTGGGCAACATGGGCGGCACCCGGCTGAGCGTGAAGAAGGGCGGCACCGCCGCCGCGCCGATCCAGGTGGTCGGGGACAACACGACCGTCAAGGGCATCACCGTGGACACGAACAACGTGGTGCTGGCCGGCTTCAACTCGGTCGGTGGCGAGGCCCCCGGCGCCGAGCTGACCGGCAACAACATCACGTTCCGGAACAACAAGGTGAGCAAGCCGACCGGCGGCGACTACGACGGCATGCGGTTCTTCGGGAACAACCTGAAGATCCTGAACAACACCATCAGCGACATCAACCCGGGCGGCAGCGGGGCGCACGCCGACTGCATGCAGACCTTCACCAGCGGCCGCCCGTCCAGCCTGAACGTGACGATCGACGGCAACCGCTGCGAGCGGGTGGACAACATGTGCCTGATGGCCGAAGGCCCGGGCGACGTCGGTGACGGCGGTGGCGGCGACGGCACCTCGGCCAACTGGACGTTCAGCAACAACTACTGCGACACCCACGCCGGCCAGGCACTGATGATCGAGGCCGTGCAGAACGTCACGGTGAAGGGCAACAACATCGTGGGCAAGGTGGACAAGGCATTCGCCTTCGACATCGGCTCGACCGGGGCCAAGGTGCTCGGCAACAAGCTGGCGGCGGGCATCGGCTACGAGGTCGGCATGGACTCCAGCTCGAAGAAGGGCTACCAGGGGCCGGCCGTCGGCGGCGCGCCGTGATCCAACGGTGGGCATGACCACGCGCGGCCTGGCCGCGCTGGCTACCGGGCCGGCGTTCGCACTCATCGTGCTGGCGCCGGCCGCGGACTGGCCGAGGCCGGGTGAACCCCGGCCGCTGGCGGAGCAGGCGGACCCGGTGGTCCAGCGGGTGGACGCCGGCGGGTTTCCCCTGGAAGAGCGCCGCGTGCAGGGCATCCCGGGCATGAGCGAGCCGGAGCGGGACGGCGACCGGGTCGCCGAGGTGGCGGCGGCCGACGGGCCGCTGGCCGCGCCGGGCCGGCCGGGTTGCGTGAGTGGGCCGGCCAAGGCGTACACCTCCGGCGACGGCGGCGCCACCGCCCCGGTCGCGGTGCGTCAGGCCGGCGGGCGCCAGATACCGGTCGCCAACGCCAAGGGGCTGACCGCCGCGCTCGCCTCGGCCCGCCCCGGGGACACCATCGAGCTGGCCGACGGCCGGTATCCGGGCAAGTTTGTGCTGGCCAAGGCCGGCACGGCGGCCAGCCCGATCACCGTGGTCGGCTCCTGCCGGGCGGTGCTGGACGGCGGCACCGGCGGGTCCGGCTACACCATGCACCTCGACGGCGCTGACTACGCGCGGCTGGTCGGGTTCACCGTCTCCGGCGGGGACAAGGCGGTGATGACCGACCGCACCAACCGTGCCGTGCTCTCCCACCTGACCGTGGGCAACACCGGTTCCGAGGCGGTGCACTTCCTGAACTTCAGCTCGGACAACGTGGTGCAGCACAGCCTGGTGCACGACACCGGGAAGACCAAGCCGCAGTTCGGCGAGGGCGTCTACTTCGGCTCGGCCAAGTCCAACTGGGCCAGCAAGTCCGGCGGCCGCCCCGACCTTTCCAACAACAACCGCGCGCTGTACAACCAGTTCCGGTCCACCACGGCGGAGAACATCGACGTCAAGGAGGAGACCAGCGGCGGGGTGATCGCGGGCAACGTGTTCGACGGCTCGGCGATCAGCGGGCAGAACTCCGCCGACTCGGTGGTCGACGTGAAGGGCGTGCGCTACCAGGTGATGAACAACCGGACCAGCGGGCGCAGCTCGGCACTGAAGGACCTGATCCAGACCCACGTGATTACCCAGCCGGCCACCTCCGGCTGCCACAACACGTTCGCCGGGAACACCTTCATCGGCGGCGGGTTCGTTGGCCAGGCTGTGGCGCAGGACAAGAAGTGCGGGACCAACGAGTGAGCCGCCGGTGGTTGTTCGGCCTGGTCGCGGCGTTGGTACTGCTGGCGCCCGCGCCGCCGGCCATGGCTGTGTCGCCCGCGCGCGCCGAACTGGGCGCGCCCTCGGCTAGCGCGTTCCGCGCTCAGGCCGCCGCGTTGCCGCCGGGCGTGCCGGCCGAGCCGTCCGGCAGCCAGGTGGTGACCGTGCGGGTGGCGTCGCCGGCCAGCGGCTCCGGTGAGCTGCGCGCCTGGCAGCGCGAGTCGGACGGGACCTGGCGGGGTGTGCTCGGGCCGGTCCGGGTGAAGGTCGGCACCGACGGCGTCGGCGAGGCCAAGGAGGGCACCAACCGCACGCCCCGGGGGATGTTCTCGCTGTCCCAGGCGTTCGGCCGGCAGCCCAACCCGGGCAGCAAGCTGCCCTACCGGCAGGTCGGCAACGCCGACTGGTGGGTGAGCGACCCGCGCAGCTCCGCGTACAACACCTACCGGCACTGCACCGCCGGCACCTGCCCGTTCAACGAGAAGGCGGGGGAGAACCTGGGCCAGGCCGGGCCCAGCTACGACTACGCGGCGGTGATCGGCTACAACACCGGGAAGCCGAAGCCGGGCGCCGGTTCGGCCTTCTTCCTGCACGTCGACGCGGGCATCGCGTCGGCCGGCTGCGTGGTCGCCCCGCGCACCACCGTGGTCACCCTGCTGCGCTGGCTGGACCCGGCGGCGAAACCACAGATCGCCATCGGCATCGACGACGCGACCTAGTTCATCCGTGCTTCTCAGGTTGTTCTTTGTTCGTTTGGGTAACTTCGGTTGACGTGTGGTTCGCCGATCTCGCCCTGACCGCCTCGGTGGCGGTGTTCCTCGCCGTGGTGCTGGCCTGGCCGCTGGTGCGGCTGGCCGACCGTGAGGGATGGTCGGCCAGCGCTGTGCGGCCGGTGCTGCGCACCGGCTCGGTGACCGCCGCCGCCCTGCTGCTCGGCCAGGCGGTCGTGGTGGACGCGGTGGCCGACGAGAACGGCCTGCACGTGGCCGACGCGCCGACGCTGGCCTGGTTCGTGGCCCACCGCACCGAGGCCCTGACCGCCGTGGCCAAGGCGCTCGCCCTGCTCGGCGGCACGGTGGCGATGACCGTGGTCGCCACGGTCACCGCGGTCACCCTGTGGCTGCGCGGGCGCCGCCCGCGGGCCGTGGTGGTGGCGGTGACCGCGTTCGGCGGGGGACTGCTGGTGACCGGGTTCAAGCACCTCTACGCCCGGGACCGCCCGCCGGTGATCGACCGGCTGGACGAGCTGACCAGCCACTCGCTGCCGTCCGGGCACGCGCTGGGCAGCACCGTGGTGCTCGGCCTGCTGGCCGCCGTGGTGGCGCTGCACGTGCGCCGCCGGGCCGCCCGGGCCGGAGTGATCGCGGCCGCCGCGGTGACGGTGGTGGCCGTCGGGGTGAGCCGGCTGTACCTGGGGGTGCACTGGCTGACCGACGTGCTCACCGGTTGGCTGCTCGGCGGTGCCTGGCTGGCCGTCGCGGTCACCGCGCTGGTGCTGCTGCGCGGCGGCGGCCGGGGTCAGCCGGTGAGATCCCGGACGTCCCAGACCACGGTGTCGCCCCGGTCCTGACCGGGCCGGCCCAGCAGGGCGTCCAGCACGGCGCGCAGTTCGGCCTGGCGCGGGTGCGGCGGGAGTACCACCGAGTCGGCCTGCCAGTAGCGCAGGTCGGCCCGCGCCTGGTCCCGCTCGACCTGGCCGATGGCCGGGACCGGGTTGACGGTCTTCGCCGCCTGCTCCAGCAGCTGGGAGGTGGGCCGGCGCTCGGCGCCGTAGGTGCCTTGGCGGTCCGGTCCGATCGGGCCGACGAAGTAGCCCTCGGGCAGCGCGTACTCCAGGTTCGCCAGCACCTGCCAGTGCAGCGCCTCGACCGAACCGACCGCCGGCAGCGGTACCGGGACGATGGTGCGGCCCGGCCGGGCCAGCTCGCGCCAACCGCCGTCGCGCAGCGGCGCGGGCGGCTCCGGGCGGTCCTCGACGATGAACCGGACGGGCAGGATGGGCAGCGCGGCGACCACCAGGCCCAGCGGCCAGAGCCGCCGGGCGGTGAACCAGCCGCCGTGCGGCGCGGCCATCGCCCGGTCGGTGGCCAGCGCCAGCAGCACCCCCAGCGCGGGCAGGCAGGCGAACACCAGCCGGGCCTCGAGCAGCGACTCGTAGAGCGGGAGCTTCTGCAGCAGCAGCCAGGGCCCGGGGATGCCGGTGTCGTACTCGTTCACGATCAGCGTGCCGCCGGCGGACAGCACGGCCAGCACGACGAAGGTGATGACGGCCAGCCGGGCGGGCAGCTCCCGGCGCAGCCACACCGCCGCCGCGACCACCAGCAACATCAGCGGCCAGCCGAGGAAGGCGTTCTGCTCGGTGGGGTTGGCCACCACCTGGCCGGGGTCGGTGAGCTGCCCGCCGATGGACTGCTTGGGCAGCTGCACGAAGTTGGCCAGGTCGTTGCCCGCCGGCCCGTGCTCCAGCGCGTGGTAGCTGGCCGGCCCGGCGAACTGCACCCACAGCGGGTAGGCGACGACCATGCCGGCCACCGCCCCGGCCACTCCCAGCCCGGCGGCCAGGCGAGAGGCCATGTCCGCCGCGGCGCGCGGCCGTAGCGCCACGAAAGCCAGCGCCCACACCGCGCAGCCGGTGGCGAAGATGAGCAGCGGCTCCTCGCCGACCAGCACCTGCCAGCCGACCAGCCCGCCGAGCACCAGCCCGTCCCGGACCGTCCGGGCCCCGGAGCCGCACAGCCGGAGCAGGAACAGCGCGATCACCGGCAGCAGGAAGGTGGCGGTGAAGTTGGGGTGGGCATGGGCGTGGGAGACCACCGGCGGGGTGAACGCACAGCAGGCGCCGCCGACCGCGGCGGCCCACTGGGACCGGGTGAGGCGCCGGGAGAACACCCAGTACCAGGCGACGGCGGTGCCGGCCAGCCCGCCGGTGAGCACCACGGCCCAGGTGACGGACGGCCCGGCCAGCAGGGTGAGCGGGGCCAGCGGCACGGCCAGCCCCGGCATGGCCGTGTTGGCCATCAGGTTCACGCCGGCCGGGTGGTTCTGCAGGGCGGTGAACAGGACCGGGTGCCCCTGGGCCACGGCCTGCGCCTGCACCGCGAAGAACCACTCGAAGAGTTTCTGGTCCTCGCCGCTGTCGGTCAGGTAGCCGTTGGGCAGGGTCAGCCAGAGGTCCCGGTACAGCCCGAACGCCACCAGCAGGTAGGTGGCGATGATGATCGCGTCCAACGCCCTGGACCGCGCCGGCGCGGTCCGGGGTGAGGCACGGCTGACCCCCGGCGGAGCGTTGTCGATGAGCAACGAAGCTTTCACATCCCCCTGGTCCGGCCCCGCACCCTACCCGCCCAGTACATGCTCCGCGGTCGCGGTGGCCAGCGCTCGTGCGCGGGCGGTGTCGGCGCACAGCCGGCCGCCGCGCTTCACCACCCGGCCGGCCACCAGCACCGTGTCCACCATGCCCGGGTGCGCGGCGAGCACCACGGCGTCCGCCGCCGCGCGAAGCGGAGCCAGCCCGACCGAGTCGGTGCGCAACAGCGCCAGGTCGGCCGCCTTGCCCGGCTCGATGGAACCGACCCGGTCGGCCAGCCCGGCGGTGCGCGCGCCGTCCACCGTGGCCATGCGCAGCACGTCGGCGGCGGGCAGCGGGGGCTCGCCGTCCGGGGTCGCCGCGCGGTGTGCGGCCAGGGCGAACCGCATCTGGGTGAACAGGTCGCCGGCGGCGGCCGCCTCGGAGTCCACGCTCAGCCCGGGCCGGATGCCGGCGGCGAGCAGCTCCCGCAGCACCACCCGCGAGCCCAGCCGGGGCATGGTCAGCTCGATCTGCGGGCTGATGGACACGGTGCAGCCGTGGTCGGCGAGCATCTTCAGGTCCTCGGCGCTGGCCCCGGTGGCGTGCACGACGGTGAGGTCCGGGCCGAGCAGGCCGGCGTCGGCCATGGCCCGGATGCCCCGCTGGTGCGGCCCGGCCGGGCCGCTGGCCACGTGCGCGGTGATCGGGATGCCCAGCTCGCGCGCCAGGCCGAAGTCGGCGGCGGTGGTCTCGATGCCGGTGAAGTCGGGTCCCCGGGCGCCCATGGCGGCGGTGACCAGTGCCTGGTCGTCGGCGAGCAGCTCGGTGCGCACCCGGCGCAGGTCGGCGGGGTGCGGCCCGGCCTCGGCCGGCGGTTCGGCGCCGATCGGCCCGCAGTGCGCGAACACCGCGCGCACGCCGGCGTCGCGCAGCGCGGCCACCGAGGCGTCCGAGTGCGCCGGGGAGAGTTGGATGTGCGACCAGTCGACCACCGTGGTGATCCCGGCGTCCAGCGCGGTGAGCGCGCCCAGCAGGGTTCCGGCGTACACGTCCTCCGGGCGGAACCGCCGCCCGCTGCCGAACAACAGCTCGCGCAGGTAGTCGGGGAGCGACCACTGCGCTCCGAGGTGTCGGACCGGGGTCTGCCAGGTGTGCCGGTGGGTGTCCACCAGCCCGGGCAGCACCAGCATCCCGGTGGCATCCAGCACCTCCGTGCCGGCTGGCGCGGCGAGGTCCTGTCCCACGGTGGTGATCACGCCGTCCTCGATCAATACGTCGCCGGCGGGCAGCTCGGTGCCGTCTGGGTCCATGGTCAGCAGCCAGCCGTTCCTTACGAGCATCTTCGACCCCTCTCTCGGTAAAAAGCTTTTGATAAAGCTTAACAAAAAGCGAAAGGTGTGACGGCTTGTTGGGTGGTTGGGTTTACCGATGGCTTGGACGGCGCGGCTTGGGTCGGTCCGAGACGTGAATTAGATGCAGACGGGACGAATGAGGCTGGTGCGGCGTCAGGCCCGGGCCCTTCGAGCTGGCCCGGCCGACGTTCCCAGGTTGATCGCCATCCGTGGCGGTTGAGCGTCGAAAATCGACGCCAAACCGCCAGAGACAACGATCTCCCCCTCCGGCAGGGGCGGAGGGCGACCAGCGAGGCCATTCGCGTACCACACGCGAGCGCCACACCAGCGACATGCCCATCCGCCGCGGGTTGGGCCGCCGCCCGCGCCTCCCGGGTTGGTCGCGCACCGTGACGACGGTGGGCGGCGGAGCTGGTTGATCCGAGGGCGCGGCTCATCGAGGTGGACGCCAGTCTGGTGTAAATCATGATCGAGTCAGACTCACGTCCATCTCGATGGGCCGAGCGGCGGCGGAACCCAAGCCAGTCGTAACGCACCGTAACCCCAGGGTCGAGACGCTCAGGTCGAACGGCCGTCCGGGGCGGGCCTCGGCGGTCGGTGGTCGAATTCCGGATTAGGCTCGGTGGCCATGAGCGCCAGTCCGGACCGAGCCGTGCGCGCCGACGCGGTGGACGGGATCGTGGCGGCCTGGCGGGACGAGCTGCCCGAGGTCGCCGGGCTGCCCCTGGAGCTGGCCAAGCGCGCCGGCCGGCTGGCCGCCCTGATCGACGTTGTCACCGTGGCCGAGCTGGATCGGCTGGGCCGCACCAAGGCCGAGTACGAGGTGCTCGCCCGGCTGCGCGCGGTGGGCGAGCCGTACCGCTGCAAGCCGCACGACCTGTCCAGCTCGCTGCTGCTCTCCTCCGGCGGCACCACCAACGTGCTGCACCGGCTGACCGCCGCCGGGCTGGTGCTGCGCGAGGCCGACCCGGCGGACCGGCGCAGCGTGTGGGTGCGCCTCACCCCGGCGGGCGTGACGGCGGCCGAGAAAGTGGTGCTCGCGGTGAACCAGGCGCAGTCCGCGCTGCTCGCCCGGCTGCCCGAGGACACCGCGCGCCGGCTGGCCGACCTGCTGCGCGACGTGCTCGCATCGCTGGATCCGGGTGGCGTCCGGCCGCCGTGGCGACCGGGGCCATGATGGGGTGGTGACCCCTTCCCGGAGTGGTGACCACCCGGCGCGACTGCCCCGGCGCGCGGTGTTTCGCGGCGGCCTGGCGGTCGGATTGGCTCTCGGCCTGGGCGCCTGCGCGTCCGCCGGGCCTGACTCTGCCGCCGGGGCGGCCGGGAGCCAGCCCGGCACGAACCCGCCCGGTGTCGACGGCGCGCCACCCGGCGCCGGCGCGAGACCAGGCTCGGCCCCGGGCGGAACGCCACCCGAATCGGCCCCGGGCACTTCGAACGGCGGGCCGGCGGTCGAGCTGGTCCGGGCGCACACCGGGCGCCCGGAGGTGGCGCTGACCTTCCACGGGGCCGGTGACCGCGAGCTGGACCGGCGGATCCTGGAGGCGCTGTCCAAGGGCGGCGCTCAGGTCACCGTGCTGGCCATCGGGACCTGGTTGGCCGAGTACCCGGACGCCGCGCGCATGGTCATCGACCTCGGCCACGAACTGGGCAACCACACCTGGTCGCACCGTACGATGAGCCGGCTGAGCGTGGCCGAGCAGCGCGCCGAGATCGAGCGTTGCCGGGACCGGATCGACCAGCTCACCGGGACCCCCGGCGCGTTCTTCCGGCAGTCGGCCGCGCAGCACGCCACGGCGGAGCAGCTGAAGCTGGCCGGCGCGGCCGGCTACCCCAGGGTGCTGTCCTACGACCTGGACTCGCTGGACTGGACCGACCCGGGGCCGGCGACCGTGCGCGCCCAGCTGCGCAAGGCGACGGCCGGCAGCGTGGTGAGCATGCACCTGGGCCACCAGGGCACGCTGCGCGCGATCCCGGACATCCTGGCTGACCTGCGCGGCCGGGGCCTGCGCGCGGTCAGCGCCGGCCGGCTGTTCAGCTGAGAGCTCGGGCCCGCTCGTCAGTTGTTCCGACCGGCCGTCGCGTGTCACGCCGCGCGCGGCGCACCAGCGTCGCCGTCCGACGACCGTACGGCGAGCGCCGATTCTAAAGTGATTTAAGCTATTACCCTGTTCGGAGTACGCGCCCGGGCAGATCTGTCTGTTCGATGAGGAGTGGACATGGCGCCAACCAGCGGACCGGCGGTGCTCGAACGCGCGCGGTCCATCGACTGGGTAGGGCGAGGCACCGCGCTGCCCGTTCAACGGCATGACGAAGTGGTCGCCGCGCTCACCACGGTGGCGGACGTGCTGCCCGGGTTCGAGGCGCCCGAGCCGGCCGGGGTGGACGAGTACCAGGGCGCGCAGCGGGCCGTGCGCACCGCATGGGACCGGGTGTTCGCCGCGCTCAGTGTCGCGCTGCACGGTGAGGCCGGGGCCATCGGCCAGCCGCCGGTCTGCCCCACCCGGCACCTGGACCTGCTGAACGAGCTGAAGCGCCTGGACCAGGAGCTGTACGCGGACCGGCTGCGGCTGCGGGACGCCGCGCTGGGCCGGGTCACCGAGGCGCTGTCCCAGCTGCGCGAGCCCACCTCCACCGACGAGCTGCTCGGCCAGGCGCTGGCCGCGATGGCCGTGCTCGGCTTCGACCGGGCCATCCAGTCCCGGGTGGAGGAGACCACCTGGATCACCGACCGGACCTGGATCGAGCGCGACCCCAAGTGGGCCGACGACGTGCTGGAGGTCGGCCGGGCCAACCCGAGGGTGCTGGACCGCAGCCTGGTGGAGACCGAGATGCTCCGCCGCAAGGCCGGCATCGTGGTGCAGGACGTGCAGGAGCGGCCGGCGGTGAACCGGGCGATCGCCGAGGCGTCGCTGTCCAACTCCTACGTGGCGGTGCCCCTGCTGGCGCAGGGCGAAGTGGTCGGCTTCCTGCACGCGGACTGCTACTACCAGGGCCGGGAGATGGACGAGTTCGACCGGCTGCTGCTCACGATCTTCGCCGAGGGGGTCGGCCAGGCGCTCGGCCGCACCGTGATGATGGACCGGCTCACCTCCATCCGCACCGGGTTCGACCAGGTTGCCGGGGTGCTCGCGGCGGCCACCCAGCAGCGGGTGGAGCTGGGCGTGCGGGCGCCCCGCCGGGTCACCGCGATGCCCGGAGCCTTCGCGCCGCTGCGTCACCCGGGTTTCGACGACCTCCCCACCGGCTCCGGCGAGGGATCGGCCACGCTCACCCGGCGTGAGGTGGAGGTGCTGCGGCTGATGGCCGCCGGTGACACCAACGGGCGAATCGCCCGCCGCCTGGTGATCTCCGAAGGCACGGTGAAGTCGCACGTCAAGCACATCCTGCGCAAGCTCGGCGCGGCGAACCGGGCGGAAGCGGTTTCCCGGTGGTTGGGTATGGAACACCAGCGCAACGGCGCCGTCGGACCGGGCCGCGAGGCCTGAGCGCGCACCGTTCCGGGCGAGGGAGCGAGACGATTTTCGGCATCGTACTTTTCGGCATCGTCGGGCTGGGTCTGATCGCGCTCGGCTGGTGGGGCGTGCGGTACGGCGCCGGGACCGTCCGCGCCCCGTCCAACTGGGACGAGGTGATCGTGGAGCGGCGGCGGCGGACGTTGCGCCGGGGATCCGTGGTGTGCCTGGTCGTCGGGCTGGCGTTCATGCTGCTCGCGGGGGTCTCGCTGACCTCGCCCCCGCCGCCCCCGCCGCCGGCGGCTCCGGTCGCGCCACCCGCCCCGCCGAGATGAGGATGGCAGACATGAGGACCACCCCGCCGGACGTGGAGTTCGACGACATCACCACGATCCTGGGCAACACGCCGATCCTGCACCGGCTGGCGCTGCACGTCCCGGCCGGGCGGGTGACCGTGCTGATGGGTCCGTCCGGGGTCGGCAAGACCACACTGATCAAGAACCTGGTCGGGCTGCTCGAGCCGGACGCCGGGGAGATCCGCATCGGCGGCGAGGACCTGTGGGACGCCGACCCGGAGCGCCGCCGCGAGGTGCGCGGCAACGTCGGCGCCATGCTCGGCGGCAGCACGCTGTACGCCACCTCGGTGTTCAGCTCGATGAGCGTGCTGGAGAACCTCACCTACAGCCTGCGCATGGTCGGCGTGCCGGAGGAGGAACAGCGGCCGCGCGCCCTGGCCCGGCTGGAGGAGCTGCGCCTGCTGGACGTGGCCGACTGGCTGCCGGAGCGGCTGCCGGCGCACGCGGCCAAGCGGCTGGCGCTGGCCCGGGCGCTGGTCATCGACGCCCCGCTGACCGTGCTCGACGAGATCGACGTCGGGCTGGACACCATGCACACCCAGGCGATGCTGGCCGCCGTGGCCGCCCTGCGGGACCGCACCGGCTGCACCCTGCTGGTCACCACGCACAACCTGGAGGTGGCCCGGACCCTGGCCGACAAGCTGGCCATCCTGGTGAAGGGCCAGATCGTGGCCCAGGGTCCGCCGACCGTCGTGCTGGACGGGATCCACGACACCGCCGACTTCGACCGGCGCTTCGAGTTCTCCGACATGAGCGGCGCGCCCAAACTGGCCGACGCGCGCGCGGTCCTGGACGAGGAGTCGACCCGGGTCGCCGGGACCACCGCGAAGGGCAAGCTGACCGACAGCGACGCCGGCTACGCGGTGGACCCCCGGCAGGTCGGGCTGGCGGTGGCCGCCGTGGTGATCCTCGCCGCCGTCTTCCTGCTGGTGCTGGTGTTCGTGTAGGTGCCGGTTGGCTGGGTGGTGCCGCATAGAGCGGCTTGGACGGCGCGGCTAGGTGGTCTGCTGCGGCTCGGGTGCAGCCCGTCGCGTTTGCGCTGGGGGAGGGCGATCACTCGCCCGGCCTCACCAGCCACATACGTTTCAGGTTGCGGTACGACATCCACACCATGGGGGTTCACGCAAGATCAAACCCTCGCCATGTGGATGTCGTGGTTGACATCGTGGGTGAACGCCCGCCGTAGCCCGGCCCAGCGCAACAGGCCGCACCCGAGCCTCGGCAGACCACCCAGCCGCGCCGTCCACGCCGTCTTAAACCCAGCCACCCACCAAAACCGCCGGCCAGCAGTCACGCGTGACTGTTCTCGTCCAGGAGTAGGTACGTGATCTCCCGCCACATCGGCAGATGTGGGTCGTCGCTGTGCGCGTGCGGGCTGAAGGCGTAGGTCAGTGCCACGCCGCGCATGCTGGTCAGCATCAGCTCGCAGACCATGGGGAAGCGGGGGTGGCTGGAGAACCTCGGCCCGAACATGGTGTTCAGCAGGTGCTGGATGGCGGTGCCGATGCGGCGCTCCGCCGGGTGCAGCGCGGCGCGCAGGCGCTCGTCGTTGCGTGCGGCGGTCCACAGCTCGATGGACCCCCAGAAGAACTTCTGCCGGTGGGTCGACCAGGCCATATCCACCGCGCGGTCCAGCCGCTCGACGTCCGAGCCGGAGAAGTTCCGCCACGCCTCCGCCGCCCGGTCCTCCAGCTCCGCCAGATAGGTGCTGGACAGGTACGAGCAGGCGGCAACCAGCAGGCCCTCCCGCGATGGGAAGTGGTGCAGCAGCCGGCCCCTGGAGACCCCGGCCCTGGCCTGGATGGTGAGCGTGGTGGTGCGGGCGTAGCCCAGCTCGTAGAGGCAGTCCAGGGTGGCGTCCAGGATCAGCTGGCGGCTGTCGGCGGTGCGTTCGCTGCGGCTGCGGCCCCGTTGGGCCCGGCGCTGCTGGGCGGGTGCGGCCATCTTCGAGCTAGGCCGAGCGGTGCGCCGGGCGAGCGGCGCCCATCGGCCGTGACGGGGTGGCGCCGCTGCCGACGCCCACCAGGCGCACGATGCCGGTGGAACCGTCCACCTCCACGCTCACCCCCTCGCTGATCCGGCTGGTCGCCTCCACGGTCGCGGTGACGCACGGGATACCCAGATCCCGGCAGGCCACCGCGACGTCGGACAGCGCCGCCCCGTTGTCCACCACGACCGCCGCCGCGATGGGCAGTAACGGTACCCAGTTCGGGCCGGCGGTGGGCAGCACCAACACGTCCCCGGGCCGCAACGCGCCGGGTGCGGTCGGTGTGCGGGGCAGTTTCGCCGGCCCGGTGCCGGTGCCCGGGCTGACCGCCGTGCCCTGCAGCCCGCCGCGGCCGGTGAGCGGGCGGGCGGTGCTGCCGTTCGGCCAGTGCACCACCGAGGCCGGCTGGCCGACGGTGACGTACGGGGGCTGGTAACCGCCGAGCGCGTAGTAGTCGTAGGCCCGCATGCGAAGCCGCTCGGCCAGCTGGGACGGGTCCGCGACGAACTCGTCCAGCTCCTCGCCGAGCAGCATGAAGATCTGCTCCACGCCGTCCAGCAGCCCGCCGCGCACGTGCCGCTGGCCCAGCTCACGGGCGGCCAGCCGCTGCTCGTGGTGCAGCGCGGAACAGGCCGACCGGATGCGCTGGCGGGCCAGCAGCCAGCCCCCGGTGGAGGCCAGTGCCGCATCGAACCGGGCGGTGGCCCTGGGGGACCCGTCCAGGGCCCGGCGCACCAGGCCGGCGGTCGCCCCGCTGTGCTCGGCCTGCCGGCGGATCCGTTCGGCCGGGTCCGGCCCGTGCTCCACCGGGCGCAGCACGTCCAACGCGGCCAGCGCGACCAGCGGGTTGGTGCCGCAGGTGTCGGCGGACAGCTCCCACTCCGCCGGCCCCTGGTGGCCGTAGCGGGTGCGCAGCGCGACCAGCCAGGAGCGCAGCCGGCCGACGTCCCCGTTGCGCGCGGACTCCAGCTGGGCCAGCACGGCGGGCAGGCCCTGGTCGAACAGCGCGGTCAGCTTCTCCGACCGGTTGACCAGCCGGACCAGCTGGTACAGCTGGCCGAACGGCCCCTCGGTGATCGCGCCGGCGGTGCCGGCGACCAGTGCGCCGGTGATGCCCGGGTAACCGGCGTCCTCGGTGGCCCGGGTGAGCAGGTCGGCGGTGACCGAGGTGGCCAGCTCGGCGCGGACGTACCGGCGCAGCGCGGTGCGCAGCTCGCCGCGCACCCCGTTGATCCGGGCCACCAGCTCGGCGTCGGTGCAGCCGGCCAGCTCGGGGCGGGTGGTCTGCAGCTCGGTGAGCCGGCGGGCCAGCCGGCCGTGCTCCTGCGCCTCCTCCGAGTCGCCGGGGCCGCGCAGCACCCGCTCGGTCCACGACCGCAGCAGCTCGGTGCTGGTGTCCGGGCTGGGGCGTTCCTCCCGCTGGCGCGGCACGTCCGGCCGTTCCCCCAGGTACTGGCGGGCGAACGCCATCGGGTCCGCGCCGCCGGCGCAGGTGCCGAACAGGCGCAGCAGCGAGGTGTTCAGGTACATCCGGCCGCCGAAGCGCAGCACCGGGTCCGGCTCGGCCGCCTGTTCGGGCAGGGGGCGCAGCCCGGCCTCCGCGTACGCCTCCGCCCACGCGGGTCCCAGTTCGGCGCCGACGCCGACCGACCCGGTCAGCGGGCTCACCGGGTCGGGGCAGAGGTCGCCGACCACGGCACGCGAATAGAGCGGGTAACGGGCCGACGCCCGCTGGTCCAGTTCCCACTCCATGGCCGACAGTGTGGCCGGTCACAGCTTTACGGTCAAATCTGACTGTTTCCGAGCGTGTCGAGTGAACTTCGAAATATCGCGGCCCCGACCCGGTAGGTTTGGCAGTCCCGCGAAAGTTGCCGAGGTGCCACATGACGTTGGATGAGCTCGTCGCCCGCGTGTACGCGGCGCCCCGCGGCCCCAAGGTGGCCGCCTTCTTCGACTACGACGGCACGGTGATCACCGGCTACTCGGCGATGGCCTTCTACAACAAACGCCTGCGGGACCGGGACATGGGCGTCGCCGAGCTGGCCAAGACCAGCTGGGCCAGCGTGCGCGGCATCCGCACCGAGCGCGAGTTCGGCGAGCTGCTGGACCTCTCGCTGGCGGCCTGGCGGGGCAAGACCCCCGACGAGCTGATGGCGCTGGGCCGCGAGCTGTTCAAGCACGAGATCGCCGCCGCGCTGCACAGCGAGGTGTGGCAGCTGATCGAGGCCCACCACGCGATGGGCCACACCGTGGTGCTGGCCTCCTCCGCGACCCGGTTCCAGGTGGCGCCGATGGCCGAGGACATCGGCGCGGACCACGTGCTGTGCACCGAGCTGGAGGTGGTGGACGGCATGGTCACCGGGCGCCCGCTGGGCGCCCCGCTGTGGGGGCTGGGCAAGGCGCGCGCGGTGCGCCGGCTGGCCGCCGAGAAGGACATCGACCTGGCCACCTCGTTCGCCTACAGCAACGGCGACGAGGACGTGATGTTCCTGGAGACGGTGGGCAGCGCGGTGGCCGTGGAGCCGCAGGAGGCGCTGGCCGCCGAGGCCGGCCGGCGGGGCTGGCCGGTGCTGCGCTGCGTGCCCCGGGGTGGCCGGCCCAGCCCGGTGGAGATGCTGCGCACGGTCGGGTTCTACGGCGGGTTCGCCGCCGCCGTCGGCGCCGGCATCGGGGTGGGGCTGCTGCGCCGTTCCCGCCGGGACATGCTGGACGTGAGCACCGGGCTCGGCGCGGACCTCAGCCTGGCGCTGGCCGGGGTGCGGGTGGACGTGCTGCGCGGCGCCGAGTACCTGGACCACCGGCCCGCCGTCTTCGTGTTCAACCACCAGAGCAAGCTGGACCCGATCATCGCGATGAAGCTGCTGCGCGGCGGGTTCACCGGGGTGGCCAAGAAGGAGGCCAAGAACATCCCCGGGTTCGGCCAGCTGTTCCAGCTCGCCGACGTGGCGTTCGTGGACCGGGGCAACACCGCACAGGCGGTCAAGGCGCTGGAGCCGGCGGTGGCCAAGGTCCGGGACGAGGGCATCTCGCTGATCATCTCGCCCGAGGGGACCAGGTCGGCGACGCCCCGGCTGGGCCGGTTCAAGAAGGGCGCCTTCCACATCGCCATGCAGGCCGGGGTGCCCATGGTGCCCATCGTGATCCGCAACGCCGGCGAGGTGATGTGGCGCGGCGCGCAGGCCATCCGGGCCGGCACGGTCGAGCTGGTCGTGCTCCCGCCGGTGCCCACCCGGGATTGGCGGGTGGAGACGCTCGCGGACCATGTCGCGGCGGTGCGCGGCCTGTTCGTGGAGACGCTGGCCAACTGGCCGAAGGGGGAGGAAAAGTGACCTCGAGGGACCGTCCGCTGGGCTGGGGCGCGGAGGCGGAGATGAACGCCTTCGAGACGATGATGTGGCGGGTCGAGTCGGACCGGAAGCTGCGCTCCCCGGTGTGCGGGCTGGAGGAGCTGGACACGGTGCCGGACTGGGACCGGTTCCTGGCCGCGCACGAGTGGGGGGTGCGCATGGTGCCCCGGTTCCGCCAGCGGGTGGTGGAGCCGCCGCTCGGCCTCGGCGCGCCCCGATGGACCGAGGACCCCGACTTCGACCTGCGTTTCCACGTGCGGCGCACCCGGCTGCCGGGCGGCGGCGGCTGGCCGGAGCTGCTGGAAGCGGCCGCGCAGGTGATGATGACCCCGTTCGACCGGACCCGTCCGCCGTGGGAGGCGGTGCTGTTCGAGGGCCTGCCCGGCGACCGCGCGGCCTACCTGCTCAAGCTGCACCACGTGGCCAGCGACGGCATGGGCTTCATGCAGCTGTTCTCCCAGCTGCACTCGCGCACCCGCGAGCCCAACCCGAACAAGCCGCAGCCGCCGATGGTGCCGGCCGAGGAGACCAGCCCGATGGACGCGCTGGTGCACCAGGTGAGGCACGACGCCGAGGCGTTGCCCGACCTGCTGCGCGACGCCGGCGACGGGGCGCTGCGCGCCCTGCGCGACCCGGGCAAGGCGCTGCGCGGCGCGCACCGGTACGGCCAGTCCCTGCTCCGGGTGTTGCGGCCGCCCGAGGCACCGGGCTCCCCGCTGCTGGCCAAGCGCGGCATGACCTGGCGGTTCGGCGCGCTGGACGTCCCCTTCGCGGACCTCAAGGCGGCCGGCAAGGCGGCCAACGGTTCGGTCAACGACGCCTTCCTGGCCGCCCTGCTGGGCGGTTACCGGCTCTACCACGAGGCGATGGGCGTCCAGGTGGACGCGATCCCGATGGCCATCCCGATCTCCGTGCGCAAGGCCGGCGACTCGGAGGGCGGCAACAAGATCGCCTCGGCCCGGCTGTCCGGCCCGGTGAGTACCAAGGACCCGAGGTCGCGCATCGAGGAGGTGCGCTCGGTGATCCTCACCGCGCGCGCCGAGCCGGCGCTGGACACCATCGGCGCGTTCTCCCCGGCGCTGGCCCGGCTGCCCGGCCCGGTGATCGCGCAGATCGCCGGCCCGATGACCAAGGGCAACGACCTGCAGGCCAGCAACGTGCCCGGCGTGCGCGAGGACCTCTACCTGGCCGGCGCGAAGATCGAGCGGATGTACCCGTACGCCCCGCTGCCCGGCTGCGCGGCGATGATCACCATGGTCACGCACGGCGAGGTGGCCTGCGTCGGGGTCAACTACGACGCCGCCTCCTTCACCGAGCCGGAGCTGTTCATCCGGTGCCTGGTCGACGGCTTCGCCGAGGTCCTGGCCCTCCACCCCGGCTCCGCCAGCCCGGTGTCCAGGTAGTTCTCCCTCGATAGGGGTACGCCTTCCGCCAGCGAGGGAGATGCCGGTTCGTGGTCGGCGCGCCACACTGAGTCATCCACGGGAGGAATGGAGGCCGAAAGTGACCACAGGTGTTGACTTTTACCCGGCCACCGCCGAGAACAAGCCGGACTACTCGCCGATCGATGTGTCCTCCAAGGCGTTCTGGAACCAGACGTCGGAGGAAAGGGACCAGCGGTTCGCGCAGCTGCGCGCCCAGGACCCGGTCTCGTGGCAGCGTCCGGTGGAGGACGCGGTGGTCCCCGACCCGAACGACCCCGGCTATTGGGCGCTGGTCAGGCACGCCGAGATCGTCGAGGTCAGCCGGGACAACAAGACCTACATCTCGGGCCAGGGCGTGCAGTTCGACATGTTGCCGCCCGAGGGGCTGGAGATGTCCCAGTCCTTCCTGGCCATGGACGCGCCGAAGCACACCAAGCTGCGCCGGCTGATCAGCGCGGCGTTCACCCCGCGCCAGGTGGCCCGGATCGACGAGCAGATCAAGACGGCCGCCCGCGAGGTGGTGGACGGCTTCGCCCGGGACTCCGGCGGCGAGATCGACTTCGTGGACCGGTGCGCCGAGCCGCTGCCGGTGCGGCTGTTCTGCGACATGTTCGGGGTGCCGACCGAGCTGCGCGCGGCGACCACCAAGGCGGCGGGTGACGTGGTCTCCTGGGCCGACCCGGAGCGCCTGGGCAACCGGCCGGCCGCCGAGGTGATGCTCGGGGCCTGCCAGGAGCTGCACGGCATCGCGCACCAGATCCTGGCCGAGCGGCGGCGCAACCGCACCGAGGACCTGTTCAGCAACCTGGTGGACGCCGAGGTGGACGGCCAGAAGCTGAGCGACGCGGAGATCGGCGCGTTCTTCGTTCTCATGTCGGTGGCCGGCACGGACACCACCAAGCACACCTCCAGCCTCACCGTGAAGGCGATGACCGACTTCCCGGACCAGCGGGACTGGCTGCGCGCCGACTACGACAACCGGATCGGCACCGCCGTCGAGGAGTTCGTCCGGTTCGGCTCGCCGGTGATGACCTTCCGCCGCACCGCGGTGCGGGAGACCGAGCTGGGCGGCAAGCGGATCATGCCGGGGGACAAGGTGGTGCTGTTCTACCCGTCCGGCAACCGCGACCCCGAGGTGTTCGCCGACCCGGACCGGTTCGACCTGTCCCGCGACCCGAACCCGCACGTCGGCTTCGGCGGCGGCGGCGTGCACTTCTGCCTCGGCAACGGGCTGGCGAAGAGCGCTCTGCGCGCGCTGTTCAAGGAACTGCTCACCCGGATCCCGGATTTCGAGGCCGGCGAGCCGGACCTGCTGGGTACGAACTTCATGCGCGGCGTGAAGCGCCTACCCTTCAGGTTCACACCGGAGAGATGACGCGGAACGCGGCAGAGCACGCGCCCAGTTAGGCGCGTGCGGGACACAGTGAGGTGGACAGGATGCGCATCGTCGTGGATCGCACCAGGTGCACGGGGCTGGGCATGTGCGAGGCGGAGGCCCCGGACGTGTTCGAGGTGCAGGACGACGGGACGCTGGTGATACTCAACGAAACGCCCGGCGCGGACCTGCGGGAGGCGGTCGAGATGGCCGTCGACGGCTGTCCCACCGAGGCGTTGTCCATCGTTGAGGACTGAGAGGACCGGGACCTTCCAGTGACCGAACGTCTTGTCGTGGTCGGGGCCTCGCTGGCCGGGTTGCGGGCGGTGCAGGCGGCCCGCAAGGCCGGCCACACCGGCCCGCTGACCCTGGTCGGCGGGGAGGAACACCTGCCGTACGACCGCCCGCCGCTGTCCAAGGCCTACCTGGAGGCCGAGGGCCCCGACGGCGGGGAGCCGGAGGACCCCACCTACCGCACCGAGGACGAGCTGCGCGGCGAGCTGGACCTGGACCTGCGGCTGGGCACCTGGGCCACCGGCCTGGACGCCGGGCGCAAGGTGGTCAAACTGGGTGACGAGGAGT
Organism: Actinospineispora eucalypti; assembly: GCA_014208095.1. Classification (GTDB taxonomy): domain Bacteria; phylum Actinomycetota; class Actinomycetes; order Mycobacteriales; family Pseudonocardiaceae; genus Pseudonocardia; species Pseudonocardia eucalypti. The sequence goes on from JACHMT010000001.1 coordinate 1,480,208, forward strand.
TGGCGTACGGCGCACTGGTCATCGCCACCGGCGCGGCGGCCCGCAACCTCCCCGGCGTCGAGGGCATCGCCGGCGTGCACACGCTGCGCACCAGGGACGACGCGGACGCCATCCGGGCGGCGCTGGTCGCGGGCGCGCGGACGGTGGTGGTCGGTGCCGGGTTCATCGGCTCCGAGGTGGCGTCCAGCGCGCGCAAGCACGGGGTCTCGGTCACCGTGCTGGAGGCGCTGCCGGTGCCGCTGGTCCGCTCGGTGGGCGAGCAGATCGGCCGGGCGTGCGCCGACCTGCACCGCGGCCACGGCACCGACCTGCGCTGCGGGGTGATGGTCACCGGCCTGGAGAGTTCGGACGGCCGGGTCACCGGGGTCGCGCTGGACGACGGCAGCGTGGTGCCGGCCGACCTGGTCGTGGTCGGTACCGGGGTGAAGCCGTGCACCGACTGGCTGGTCGACTCCGGCGTCAAGCTGCACGAGCGGGACGGCGGCATCATCTGCGACGCGACCCTGAGCACCGGGCTGCCCGGGGTGTACGCCGCCGGCGACCTGGTGCACTTCCCCAACCCGCTGTTCGACGACCTGTCCATGCGCCTGGAACACTGGACCAACGCCTCCGAGCAGGGCATGTTGGCCGCGCGCAACGCGCTGGCCCCGGACGAGGCGAAGCCCTCGGCGACCGTGCCCTACTTCTGGTCGGACTGGTACGGCAGCCGGATCCAGTTCGTCGGCGTCCCGCAGGCGGAGGAGATCCGGGTGGTGAGCGAGGAACTGGGCGAGGAGAAGTTCCTCGCGCTGTACCGCCGGGGCGACCGGATCACCGGTTGCATCAGCATCGACCGCCCCGCCCAGATCATGAAATACCGCCGCCTGATCATGCAAAGCAAACCCTGGTCCGCCGCCCTCGAACTAGCCGGCGTCTAACCACCCCCACCGAGCGCAAGCTGAGTCCGGTGATTCCTTGATCGAAACCGGACTCAGCTTGGTCTCGGTGCCCGGCGCGCGAGTAGACCCCGAACCTTGCTGGCGGTCTGGTGGATGGCGCGCAGGTCGTTGTGGCCGAAGCGGAGGGTTTCCCAGCCGTATCCGGCCAGCCGGGTGTCGCGCTCCCGGTCCCTTTCCCAGCGCCAGCGCTCCAGGTGGATGCGGCCGTCGTACTCGATGGCCAGCCTCGCGGGCGGGTAGGCAAGGTCCGCCTTGGCCAACAGGAAGCCGAACTCGTCGAGAATCTCGTACTGGGTTTCGGGGGTGGGCAGGCCCTCCAGTACCAGTCCGACCCGCAGCCTGGTCTCCGGCGGCGACTCGGCCCTCGGGTCGGCCAGGGCGACGATGCGGTCCAGCCGTCGGCAGCCCCGGGCGCCCGGATGTTTCGCCCGGTAATCCAGCAGATCCGTCGGCTCGAACCCGGCTCGGCGCGCCAAGGCGTCCACCGCCACGACCGCCTCGACCAGGGGGACGCGGCGTGCCAGGTCCCATGCGGTGCGCACGGGGGTCGTCACGCGGCAGTTGTGCGCCTGGACCAGGTCGGCCGCCTCGATGCGGTCCCCACACGTCCGCAGTCCTCGTGGCCGGTACATGAAGCGCGGTGCCGCTACCTCTGCCTGGGCATTCGCGGGGGCGAAGTCCGCGTCGAGGAGCTGTGCCGCCGAGTATCCGACCAGCGCCCCGCCCTGGTCGCGGACCAGCAGGTAGGCCGCGCGGGACCGGGTGAACAGGTCCAGCGGGGCGGAGGCGGGCAGAAAGATGTCCGGGAACACCCGCTGGAACCGCGGCCCGTACAGCTGGTGCCGAGTGAGCACCCCCGCGCGAACCGCCTCACTACCCCGAAACGGCCCCTCCAACACTCCCCAACCCTGCCCCACCGGCCCGCCCAGCGGAGCCGTTTCGGCAAATCCGCACCGAGACCAAGCTGGGTCCGGTCATTTCTTGATCGAAACCGGACTCAGCTTGGTCTCGGCGGTGCGTTCGGCGAGCGGGGTGGGCTAGAGGCCGAGGGATTTGCCGATGATTTCTTTCATGATTTCGGTGGTGCCGCCGTAGATGCGGGTGATGCGGGCGTCGGCGAAGGCCCTCGCGATGGGGTACTCGGTCATGTAGCCGTAGCCGCCGTGCAGTTGCAGGCAGCGGTCCATCACGCGGCCCTGTAGCTCGGTGCACCACCACTTGGCCTTGGCGGCGTCGTCGGCGGTCAGCTCGCCGGCGTTGAGCAGGCGGATGCCCCGGTCCACGTACTGCTGCGCGATGTCCACCTCGGTGGCGATCTCGGCGAGCACGAACTTGCTGTTCTGGAACGCGCCGATGGGCTGGCCGAACGCCTTGCGCGCCCGCACGTACTCCAGCGTCTGCTCCAGCGCGACCCGGGCGGCGGCGACGGCGGACAGCGCGATGGACAGGCGCTCCTGGGGCAGGTTGGCCACCAGCTGGAGGAAACCCTGGCCCTCGTCGCCGAGGAGGTTGGTCACCGGGACCGCCACGTCGGTGAACGACAGCTCGGCGGTGTCCTGCGCGTGCTGGCCCAGCTTGTCCAGGTTGCGCCCGCGCTCGAAGCCGGGCATGCCCCGCTCGATGATCAGCAGGCTCATGCCCTTGTGCCTCTGGGCGGGGTCGGTCTTCACCGCCGTGATCACCAGGTCGGCGTTGATGCCGTTGGTGATGAAGGTCTTCGCGCCGTTCACCACGTAGTGGTCGCCGTCGCGCAGCGCGGTGGTGGACATGGAGGCCAGGTCGGAGCCGATGCCCGGCTCGGTCATCGCGATGGCGGTGATCAGCTCGCCGCTGACGATGCCCGGCAGCCAGCGGTCCCGCTGCTCCTCGGTGCAGTAGCGCAGGAAGTAGGGCAGCGCGATGTCGTTGTGCAGGGTGATGCCGAGGCCGGCGGCGGCCGCGCCGGCCCGCGCCGCCTCCTCGCCGATCACCGCGTTGAACCGGAAGTCGTCCACCCCGCCGCCGCCGTACTGCTCGGGCACCTCCATGCCCAGCAGGCCGGCCTTGCCGGCGGTGGCGAACAGTCCCCGGTCCACGATGCCGGCCGCATCCCACTTGTCCAGGTGCGGTACCACTTCCCGGTCCAGGAAGGCGCGCACCGTCTCCCGGAACGCGTCGTGGTCGGCCTCGTACAAGTCGCGCTGCACCGTGGGCTCCTTTGCTGGTGTGGGAGCCCGACTTTACCTAATCAGCGATAAAAACTGCTCAGTAGCCGATGTAGTGGCCGGCGGCGGCCTTGCGTCCACCGCTGGCCAGGGTGTCCAGGCCGTAGTTGGCGATCATGTAGCGAACGCCGGCGGTGATGTTGGCGACCGGGTCGGTGATGGGCCGGTTCTTGAGCTCGGGCAGCACGTAGGCCCGGAAGGTGCTCGGGATGACCTGCATCAGGCCCTGCGAGGGGCGGCCGGCCAGCGCGTTGCTGTCCCACCGGTTGATCGCCTTCGGGTTGCCCCGGGACTCGGCCATGATGATCTTCTTCAGGCCGGCGGAGTAGGACTGGCTGAGGTTCATCTTGTTCAGCGCGACGCTGATCCAGTCGTTCAGGTTGCCGCCCCCGGCCAGGATGGCGGCCTCCTTGACGGCGGCGGCGTGCACGGCGGCGGCCTCGACGGCCAGGCGCTCGCCCTTGTGCAGTGCCTCGACGTCCCGCTTGTCGGCCGAAGCCACCCGGTTGCCGGGGATGGCCACCGGGGCGAGCGCGTGCGCGGCCGCCCGGGCCAGCTTGGGGTCCAGGTCGCTGGTCGCGGCGCTGGCCGGCGCGATGCGCAGCGGCTTGCTGGCGGCGGCCATGGTGCCGGTGGCGGTGCTCGCCTCGTCGGCGTCGGCGGTGTTCGCGGAGTGGCCGGGATCGGCGCCCATCAGGGTGCCGGTGACCACGGCGCCGAGCGCGGCGGTCGTGGTGACGACGGTGTTGCCTCGGATCGGGGGCTTGGCCGGGACCCGCCGGTGCTGGCTGGTCCGCACGGCGTCGGCCATGGCCACGGTGCGTTCGGCGTCGTGCGACGCGTATGCGCCGGTGTGGCGCATGCCGACCGGGCTGGGTACCGACGTCATCGCCGGTACCGTGCCGCGGCCGCCTGGGGAGCGGTGACGACCCACGTACGTTGTCTGCCTTTCCGCGATCGTCGGTCCGCGCCTGAGCATCCGGTTCGGGGTCCGGGAAGCCGGTGGGGAGCCGGCTCCGTCGCTCAGGGGCGAGATCGGATCGTGATGTTGTGCCGAGAGCTTACGAAGGAGTCCCCCGTCACACCAACTGGGGCCCCGGTGTGTCGTCGCTGGTCGTGCGGTTTTTTCCGTTGACCGGCTGGGTATAACGCTTAGCGGCCTCGGTGGGCGGCAGGTTCCTGCGACGAACGGTCGGATTGGACGGATCAGTGTCCTGTTAATTCGTCCGGCTGAGTCCTCTCCGGTGGGCGTGGCGCGTCCCGGCCCCGCCAGATCGCCAGCAGCCGGAGCGCCGCGATGGAGACCGCGCCGGCGGCCAGGGTGACCGGTTCCGGCCAGCTCAGCCAGTGCCCGGCGGCCACCAGGTGCGCGCCCGCGATGGCCGGCAGGGCGTAGATGTCCCGGTGCAGGACCATCGGGATCTCGCGCAGCAGCACGTCGCGCAGCACCCCGCCGCCGACGCCTGTGAGCACGCCGACCAGGCAGGCGGTCACGGCGGGCGCACCGACCGCGAACGCGGTGGCGGTGCCGGTGGTGACGAACAGCGCCAGCCCCAGCGCGTCGGCGACCAGCACCGTGCGCCGGGTGACCTCCCGGCTGCGCCCCTTGGCCGGCGGGATCCAGGCGAGCAGCGAAGCCAGCCCGGCGACCAGCAGGTACGGCCATTGGCGCAGCGTGCTGGGCGGGGTGATGCCGAGCAGCAGGTCCCGGATCACGCCACCGCCCAGCGCGGTGATCACGCCGAGCACCACGATGCCGAACACGTCCAGCCGGGCTCTGGCGGCGGCCACCGCACCGGACACGGCGAACACCGCCACGCCGATCAGGTCGAGGATGAACACCCGATCAGCATGGACTAACCGGTGAGCAGCGCGGCCATCCGTGCGCGCAGCGCGGTGGCGGCGGAGTAGGGCCGGACCAGCACGGTCAGCTCGGTGATCTCGGTTTCGGTGCCGTGCACGATGTCCACGCCTTCCAGCGCGAGGTCCCGGCCCTCGGCGTCGCGCACCGAGGCGGTGAACCGCAGCACGTGCCCGTCGTCACCGCCGTACTCGGCCACGTAGCGGAAGTTCTCGAACACGCTGAACACCGCGTGCAGGATCGCGCCCAGCGGCGCCTTGCCCCGGTAGGGCTTGTGCACCACCGGGCTCAGGAAGGTCACGTCCTCGGCGCACAGGTCGACCGCCGCCCCGATGTCGCCGGCCTCGACGGCCGCGCGGAACTTCTCACCCAGCCCGCTCATACCCGCTCCAGCACGACCAGCGGGATCTCCCGCCCGGTCCGGTCGGCGTAGGACTGGAACCCGGAGTAGGTGCGCAGCACCAACTCCCACAGCCGGCCCCGCTCCTCCGGGCCGGCCACCCGGGCACGAACCCTCCGGCGCTCGGCACCCACCTGGACGACGGTGTCCGGGTTGGCGCGCAGGTTGTGGTACCAGGCGGGGTGCTTGGGGTAGCCGCCCTTGGACGCGACCAGCACGATGTCGTCCCCGTCGGTGGTGTAGACCAGCGGAGTGGTGCGCAGGATGCCGCTGCGCGCACCGGTGTGCTCCAGCAGGAGCATGGGTGGCATGAACGGGAAGTGATGGCCCACCGCGCCCTGCGTGGCGCGGTACACCGTGGTGTGTCCGGCGGCCAGCCGGCTCAGCAACGGCCAGGAGCGATCGGCCAGTTTGAGCAGGTCCATGCGCGAATCATAACGGCGTTCCGGGCGGTGTGGGGCGACCACTGGCAGACTCCGCACTGGTTGAGATCGCCAGCGCAGTGAGGAGTCCACCCGATGTTGCTCGACATCAGTACCGGCGCCCGGCTCGACGTGGTGCGCAGCGGTGACCCGGCGAACCCCGCGTTGCTGCTGGTCTGCGGCACCAGCCAGCACTACGGCCTGTGGGGCGCGCTGGCCACCGGGCTGGCCGAGCGCTACCACGTGATCACCTACAACCACCGGGGCATCGGTGACTCGGAGCGCGGCGACGGCGCGCTGTCCATGGCCAGCATGGCCGAGGACGCGGCAGCGGTGCTGGACGCCGTCGGGGTGACCCGGGCGCACGTGCTCGGCTGGTCGCTGGGCAGCGCGGTGGCGCAGGAGCTCGCCCTGGCGCACCCGGACAGGGTTGCCTCGCTGGTTCTCTGGGGCACCTGGCCGCGCGTCGACGGGTTCCAGACCTGCGGGCTGGCCGCGCTGCGCTACCCGTGGACCACCGGCGACATGCAGACCGCCCTGGCCGCTCTGGGGTTGGCGTTCTCCCCGGAGCTGCTCAACTCGCCGGACTTCGGCGCCATGATGGAGCAGATGCTGCCGCTGTTCCCGCAGACCGAGGCCCAGGTCCGGACCGTGGTCGAGCAGTGGGACGCCGACCTCGCGCACGACACCGCCGACCGCCTGCCGAAGATCGACAAGCCCACCCTGGTGCTGGGTGGCGCGCAGGACCTGCTGACCCCGCCCTGGCAGTGCGAGGCGGTCGCGAAGCTGATCCCGGGCGCGCGCCTGAAGATCTTCACCGGCCCGGGGTCCAGCCACGCCGTCGGCCTGGAGCGCACCGAGGAGTTCCTGGCCGAGGTGCTGCCCTTCCTGGCCGAGCAGCAGGTACCCGCCGGCGCCTGACAGTCGATCTTGCGTTGGCCTCGGGGCGGTTTAAAGATCTGTAGACGCTTGGACGGCGCGGCGCGGGCTGGTCTTCCGCTGCTCGAGTGCCGCCGGTTGCGTTTTGAGTGTGCTCCGGGGTTGGGCGGTCGCGTGCTGAGGGAGATCGCTGTTTGTGGCGGTTTGGCGTCGAAAATCGAGGCTAAACCGCCACAGACGACGATCACCCCCCAACGACCGCCGCAAACGGCGATCACCCCCCGAACGACCGCCGCGGACGGCGATCATGGCCCGGACCGACCGTGGCCGACCGGCCAGGTACCGGACGCCACGCGCGGCACTCGAGCCACGGCAGACCGAGTCACGCGGCGCCGTCCAAGCGGTCTCTAGAACCCGCTCCGCGCCCAACCGGACAATTTGGGCCAGTCGCACATGGTGCGCGGCGCGGCGGGCCCATAACGTAGGCGCGTGGCTAGCGATGTGTTCACCACCGAGCTGACCCCGCTGTCCTATCTGCGGCGCAGCGCGGAGGTATTCGGAGACAAGACCGCGATCGTCTACGGCGAGCGGCGGGTCACCTACGCCGAGTTCGCCGACCAGGCGGCCCGGGTGGCGCGGGCCTTGCGCGCATCCGGGATCGGCCCCGGCGACCGGGTGGCCTACCTGTTGCCGAACCTGCCGGAGATGTTGGTGGCGCACTTCGCGGTGCCGCTGGCCGGCGCGGTGCTGGTGGCCATCAACACCCGGCTGTCCACCGAGGAGGTCCGGTACATCCTGGACCACTCCGGGGCGAAGCTGCTGGTCGTGGACTCCGTGCTGCACAGGACCGTGGCACCGGTGCTGGCCGAGCTGCAGACCGTCACCGAGGTCATAACCGTGCGCGACCCGGCCGCGCCCGGCGAGGTGCCGGATTCGTACACCGAGTTCGTCGCCCGGGGCGCCGACGGCGAGAAGATCCCGTTCGAGGTGGCCGACGAGCGGGCCACCATCTCGATCAACTACACCTCGGGCACCACCGGCCGGCCCAAGGGCGTGATGTACACCCACCGGGGCGCCTACCTGAACTCGCTGTCGGAGATCGTGCACTCCGCCCACAGCCCGGACAGTGTTTACCTGTGGACGTTGCCGATGTTCCACTGCAACGGCTGGTGCACGCCGTGGGCGGTGACCGCGATCGGCGGCACCCACGTCTGCCTGCGCGAGGTGCGCGGCGACGTCATCTGGGGGCTGATCGGCGAGCACCGGGTGACCCACCTGAACGGCGCGCCCACCGTGGTCACCACGATCATGAACGCGGCGGAGGCGGTGAAGCTGGACTACTCGCTGGTCGTGACCACCGCCGGCGCCCCGCCATCGCCCACCACGATCGCCCAGGCGGAGTCGATGGGTTTCCGCATCGTGCACGTCTACGGCCTCACCGAGACCTACGGGCCGTACTCGGTGAACCAGTTCCAGGCCGAGTGGGCCGAGTTGGACACCGAGCAGCGGGCGCGCAGACAGGCCCGGCAGGGCGTGGGCATGTTGACCGCCGAGTGGCTGCGGGTGGTGGACGCGGAGATGAACGACGTGACCGCCGACGGCCAGACCATGGGCGAGATCGTGATGCGCGGCAACAACGTGATGGCCGGCTACTTCAACGACGAGGAAGGCACGGCGAAGGCCTTCGCCGGTGGTTGGTTCCACTCCGGTGACCTCGGCGTGATGCACCCGGACGGCTACGTGGAGCTGCGCGACCGGGCCAAGGACGTGGTCATCTCCGGCGGGGAGAACATCTCCACGGTGGAGGTGGAGCAGGCGGTCGTCTCCCACTCGGCGGTGCTGGAGGCGGCGGTGATCGGCGTGCCGGACGAGAGGTGGGGCGAGCGGCCGAAGGCGTTCGTGGTGCTCAAACCCGGCGGAAGCGTTTCGGCCGAGGAGCTGCTTGCACACGTGCAAGAGAAAATTGCCCGGTACAAGGCGCCCCGGGACATTGACTTCGTCGATGCATTGCCCAAGACGTCCACCGGCAAGGTGCAGAAGTTCGAGCTGCGGGAAAAGGAATGGGCCGGTGAGCAGAGCCGCATTCGCGGCTGAGCCCACCGGCCCACGGGGGACGGCTAAGCCAGTTTCAGCCGAACAGGCTGTTGGTGACCTTCGACAGCTCGGCCTCGATGTTGATCATGCTTGACTCGGCGCCGGACGGCACGATGTCGTAGGTCGCGTTCAGGAACCGCTCCAGCAGGTCGCGGTCGAACTCCAGGGCCGCGAAGCCCTCCTCGTCGCCGATGCGGATCTCCACGACGTCGAACTCCTCGTCCCGGAACGGGGTGAGCCGCACGTCGCCGATGCCGGCGGGGTGGTTCAGGCCCTCGATCAGCAGGTCGCGGGACATCAGCCAGTCGATCCAGCGCCCGCTGGGGCGGCTGATCGACATCATCACGGCGAAGGGGTCGTCCGCCTGGAAGGTCCACCGCGTCAACAGCGGCGTCTCCTGCCCGTACAGGATGGCGAACATGTCTTGGCTGACGCGGTCCGCTCCCGAGATTTCATTCATCCTTCAGCCCTCCCCGGTGGCCCGAGCCGGCATCCGAACCGGCCCGTGATGTCCTACGTTCATGTCATCGCCGGTGGCCCTCGAAATGTGGCACCTTTTCCGGGGATTCACCTGAAACGGGCAGTGCGGTAACACTTTCGCCAGCCCTTGCGAGGGCAATGAATTACCTGTTCAGGCCTGGTTTGCCGGCCGTTTCACCCGCTGAGAGCGAAACCCGGTATGTGACGGCGGTAACGTAACGGTCATGGTGGAACTGACCGTGCGGCGTTACGGCGAGGCCCTGCTGGAGCAGGCGGAGCAACTTGTTGGGCTGTTGGACGGGGCCGACCTGAGCCGCCGGGTGCCCACCTGTCCGGACTGGGACGTGCGTCAGCTGGTGGAGCACCTCGGCCAGGCGCACCGGCACGGCGCGCACATGGTGGAGACCCGGGCGGAGGGTCCGCCGGACTACTCCGGGACGCCCCGCCCCACGCTGCCCGAGGACCCCGCCGAGCGGGTCCGGTGGCTGCGCGAGGGTGCCGCCCGGGTGGTGGAGGCGGTGCGTTCGGCGGGTCCCGACGAGCCGGTGTGGAACTTCTCCGGCGGCGACCCGAGGGCCGCGTTCTGGCTGCGCCGGATGTGCCACGAGACCGCCGTGCACCGCGCTGACGCGGCGATCGCGCTGGACGCGCCCTACGAGGTCGCCCCCGACGTGGCGGCCGACGCGATCTCCGAGTGGCTGAGCCTGGTCACCTCGCCCGGGTTGGTGGCGTTCCGGCCGGAGCAGGCCGCCGCGCTGCGCGGCTCCGGCGAGACGCTGCACCTGCACGCCACCGACTCACCGAGCCTCGGCGAGGCCGGCGAGTGGCTGATCCGGCGCGGCCCGGAGGCGGTCACCTGGGAGCACGGCCACCAGAAGGGCGACGTGGCGGTGCGCGGCCTGGCCAAGGACCTGTTGCAGGTGATCCTGGGCCGGATCGGCACCGGCGACTCACGGCTGCAGGTGTTCGGCGACCCGGCGTTGCTGGATCACTGGGTGGCGCACGCGACGTTCTGACCGGTCAGGTCCATTTCGGCCACCGTCTCGAGGGTGGCCGGGCCGGTGGGTTGCTCGAAGATCACACCGGCCGCCCGGCCGTCCAGGCGCAGCGTGGCGATGGTGTTGCCGTGCAGCGGGCCGATCGGCTTGGTCCAGCGCACTCCGCGCGGCCCGGCGCCGCACCGGCGCGCCCACCAGCCGGTGACCGCTCGCGGCGCCCTCGACCAGCCGAGCCGGAACGCCGGCCGGATCACCGCCGGCACCCGGTTGTGCACCGGCGAGCAGACCAACTGGTAGATCTCCGTGTCGGTGGCGCTCGACTGCACCTCGGCGCGGGCCGCGTAGCTGTGGTGCACGTCGCCGGAGAGCACGGTGACCGTGGCCGGCGCGTCGGGGCCGCCGGCGACCCTGCTGATCAGCTCGGCCAGCCGGTGGAACGAGTGGCCGAACGCGGCCCAGTGCTCCAGGTCGCCGGCCTGGCGCATCCACTCGGCCGCTCTTCCGCGCCGGCCGGGGCGCTGGGCGGCGCGCTCGTTGATCGCCTGAAGGTCGTGGATGACGTGCGGCAGCAGCCAGGGCAGTGAGGTGCCCAGGATCAGGTGGTCCGTGCCGGCCGGGTCTTCGGTGGCCTGTGCGGTGAGCCATTCGAACTCGTCGTCGCCGACCAGCTTCCGGGTCGGGCCTTCCAGGATCCGCCCGTTGCGGGTGTCCAGCATGATCAGCCGGGCGCGGCCGAGGTCCCAGCGGAAGCTGAACCGGGTGCCCTTGGCCCCGTTCACCTCGCGGTCCGCGCGCTCGGCGAAATCGGCCAGGACCGGCCAGGTGTCGTTCCCGGCGCCGCTGACCGACCGGAAGGTCGGGTCGGTGGCCAACTCGTCCGGCGTGAGGTTGCCCAGGTGCTGGTAGACCCAGTACGAGGCCAGTCCGGCGCGGATCCGGTCCGGCCACCACGGCGTGCGGGCCATCCGCGCCCGCCAGGCCGCCGAGGTGTTCCAGTCGTCCCTGATGTCGTGGTCGTCGAAGATCATCGCGGTCGGCACGGTGGACATCAGCCACCGGATCTCCGGATCCGACCAGCTGGACCGGTACAGCCGCTCGTACTCGGCGAAGCTGATCACCTCGTTGGGCGGCCTCGGCTTGGTGAGCGCGCGGTTGCGGCGGCGCGCCGCGAGCAGCCGGCGGGCGCTGGGAGTGAGCTCGTCCGCGTACACCTGGTCGCCGAGCAGCAGCAGCGCGTCCGGCCACTCTGGTTCCGGGCGGCTGACCATCCGGGTGGCGTAGCAGTCCAGCGCGTCCAGGCCGAGCCTCGCGTCCAGTGCCGGATCGCCGGCCTTCGGGAAGCGGCAGGACCCGAACAGCGCCCTCACCTGGTTGCCGGTGCGGCCCCTGGTGCGGATCACCGGCGTGGGGTAGGGGTAGTCGCGCGGTGGCCACACCTGCTCGCCGTCCAGCTCCACCCGGTATTCGGTGCGGCTGTCCGGCGCCAGCCCATCCACGGTGACCAGCGCATAGTGGAATCCCGACACCTCGAAGGTGCGCGCCTCGCGCCCGAGCACACTCACCGTGCCGGCGCGATCCGTCTGCACCCACACCACCGCGCTGCTCCGGCCCACATGCCGCAAAACCGGCCCCAACACCAACCCCACGCCCGCACCCTAACCCCGCCCCCCGGCCCACCCCCTCCCGCGAGTCGGGGATCTGGGTACGGCGAGTCGGGGATCTGGGTACGGCGAGTCGGGCTTTCAGGTACGGCGAGTCGGGCCTCGTGCATGGCGAGTCGGCGATCTGGGTACGGCGCCGGTTCAACCAGGGCGTGGACGGCGCGGCGGGGCGGTCTTCCGCCGCGGAGCATCGCCCGTCGCGTTCCTGTCGGCGTGTGGCAGGCCTGGTTACGGACCGTGGCCCCGGGTGCGTGGCCGGGCGTTCCTCCTACGTCGAGATCCACGTCAACGGGTTTTGATCTTGACCAGAACCCGCCCAGGTAGATCTCGACGAGGGGGAGGTGGTCCAGACCGTCTCAGTCCCCCATCCGCCGTCGCCGGCCGTAGCGGGCGGGATTGTCGGCTGTCTGTTACGGATCAACGCGGCAGGCCCCACCGGAGCCGCGGCAGACTGCCCCCGCCGCGCCGTCCATGCCGTGGTTGAACCGGCGCCGTACCCAAATCCCCGACTCGCCGTACCCGGATCCCCGACTCGCCGAGCACGAGGCCCCGACTCGGCGTACCTGAAAGCCCGACTCGGCGTACCTAGATCCCCGACTCGCGGTGTTAGGGGGTGGAGGCGGTGGTTAGGCGGGTTAGGTCGGTGGGGTCGAGGGTTAGGGCGGGCATGGCCAGGAGGTCGGTTAGTTGGGTGGGGGTGCGGGCGCTGGCTATGGGGGTGGAGACGGTGGGCTGGGCGGCCAGCCAGGCCAGGGCGACCGTCGCGGGGCGGGCGGAGTGGCGGTCGGCGACGGCGGTGAGCTCGGTGAGCACGCGGCGGCCGCGGTCGGTGAAGTAGGCGGCGACGGCTTCGGCGCGCACGCTGTCCACCCGGGTGTCGGCGGCGTACTTGCCGGTCAGGAAGCCGGACGCGAGCGCGTAGTAGGGCAGGCAGGACATGCCGTGCTCGGCGACCAGGGGCGCGAAGTCCCGCTCGTAGTCGCGCTCCATCAGGTTGTAGTGCGGCTGCAGCACGGCGAACCGGGCCAATCCGTGCTCGGCGGAGACGCGCATCGCCTCGGCCAACCGGTCGGGCTCGTAGTTGGAGGCCGCGATGTGCCGTACCTTGCCCGCCTTGACCAGCGCGTCGAACGCGGTGAGCGTCTCCTCCAGCGGGGTGTCCGGGTCGTCGCGGTGGGCGTAGTAGAGGTCGATGTAATCGGTGCGCAACCGGCGCAGCGAGTCCTCCACGGCGGCCGTGATGTTGGCCCGGGTGAGCCCGGGCCGCTCCGGCCAGGAGCCCACCTTGGTGGCCAGCACGATGTCGTCCCGGTTGCCCCGGGCCGCCAGCCAGTTCCCGATGATCGCCTCCGACTCGCCGCCCGAGTTGCCCGGCTTGCGCCAGAAATAGGAGTCGGCGGTGTCCACGAAGTTGCCGCCGGCGGCCGCGTAGGCGTCCAGCACGGCGAAGGACTCCTCTTCGTCGGCGGACCAGCCGAAGACGTTGCCGCCCAGGCAGAGTGGGTGCACGGTCAGGTCGGTGCCGGTCAACGGAATCCGCATGCCCTCCACCGTAGGACGCCCCGGGGTGTGACCGAGCGCACGCGGCGCGGCGGTCACAAACCGGCCACCCCGTCGCGTCCTGCTTGCACCGGCAAGAAACGACGGAGGACGAAATGACCAGGCGACTGAACATGGTGGAAGTGGCTCCCGGCGCGTACCCGGTGGTGCTGGGGCTGGAGAAGTACTGCGTGAAGCACGTGGACAGCACCGTGCTGGAGCTGATCAAGCTGCGCGCTTCGGTGATCAACGGTTGTGCCTACTGTGTGGACATGCACAGCCACGACGCGCTGGCCAAGGGGGAGACCACCGAGCGGCTGTTCCAGGTGGCGGCGTGGCACGACGCGGCCTGTTTCACCGACCGCGAGCGGGCCGCCCTGGCCCTCACCGACCAGGTGACCAGGATCGCCGACGGGGGAGTCTCGGACGAGGTGTGGGCCGAGGTTCGCGCGCACTGGTCGGAGGAGGAGACCGCGAACCTGATCATGGCCATAGCCACGATCAACGTGTGGAACCGGATGAACGTGGCCACCCGTAACCCTCCGGAGCGCCGGAACTGATCTCCCGCCGGGTCGGGTGACGGCCGCATCTCAGAAATGAAGCTATGATTCCGAGATGCGGAATGATTCGGGGGCGACGCGGTCGGCGGGCGGCGTGCAGTCGGTGGAGCGGGCGTTCGCGCTCCTGGAGTCGATGGCCGACGCGGGCGGGCTGGTCGGGCTGTCCAAGCTGTCCGCCGTCTCCGGGTTGCCGCTGCCCACCATCCACCGGCTGATCCGCACGCTGGTCGGGCTGGGCTACGTGCGCCAGGAGCCGTCCCGCGAGTACACCCTGGGGCCGCGCCTGGTCCGGCTGGGCGAGAGCGCGAGCCAGCAGCTCGGCGTCTGGGCCAAGCCGCACCTGGCCCGGCTGGTCGAGACCCTGGGCGAGAGCGCCAACCTGGCGCTGCTGGACGGCGCCGAGGTGGTGTACGTGGCGCAGGTGCCCGGGAGGCACGCGATGCGCATGTTCACCGAGGTCGGCCGGCGGGTCTCGCCGCACTGCACGGCGGTGGGCAAGGCGCTGCTGGCCCACATGGGCGACGAGGCGGTGACCGACCTGCTCGGCCGCGTGGACATGGTCCCGCACACCGAGAAGACGATCACCAAACCCGACGTCTACCTGCGCGAACTGGCGCACGTCCGATCCACCGGGTACGCCACCGACGAGGGCGAGCTGGAGCTGGGCGTGCGCTGCGTCGCGGTGGCGCTGGACGGCGGACCGGCCCGCGCCGCGCTGTCCATCTCCGGGCCGACCATCCGGATGACCGACGAACTGGTCGGCCGGGCCGTGCCCGAGCTGCACCGGGCCGCGTCCGCCCTGGTCACTGAGCTGGACGAGATCCGCGCGCCCGTCTAACGGGTGGTCCGGGCGCCGCCGTTCACCGCGAGGACCTGGCCGGTCACGTGCCGGGCGTCCGGCGAGGCGAGGAAGACCACCGTGCCGGCCACGTCGTCCGGGTGCCCGGGGCGGCCGGTGTGGGTGGCGGCGATGAGTGCGGTCCGGCGGTCCGAGGGCAGCTTGTCGCGGAAGAACTCGGTGTCCGCGATGTAGCCCGGGGAGACCACGTTGGCGGTCACCCCGGCCGGGCCGAGCTCGGCGGCCAGCCCCGCGTTCCACGAGTGCAGCGCGGCCTTGGCCGGGCCGTACGAGCCGTTCCCTTGGTCGGCGGCGATCGACCCGATGCTGATCACCGCGCCGCCGTCGGCCAGCCGGGGCCGGACCGCCTCGGTGGTCAGCACGGCGCTCAGCAGGTTGGCCTCCAGGTTGGCCCGCCACCCGGCGGCCAGCCCGGCCAGCCGGGTGAGGCCGGTCTGGGCGGCGGCGTCGAAGTCGGTGTTCCCGCCGGCGTTGTTGACCAGCACGTGCAGCGTCGCCGGCAGCTGTTCGGCCAGGTCGGCCAGCGCGGCCGGGTCGGTGCCGTCGCACACCGCCGGGCGTACCGCCGGTCCCAGCTCGGCCGCCGCGGCGCGCAGCGGCTCGGCCCGCCGGCCGGTGATCCACACCTGGTTGCCGGCCTTGGCGAACCGGGCGGCGACGGCGCGCCCGATGCCGGTGCCGCCGCCGGTGACCACTACGTGTCGAGACATTCCACAGCTCCTTGTTTAGGTCTAAACGTTTAGTGCTAAATGTAGACTCCGCGGAGACCGGAACGCAAACCCGAGGACGGGAGACCGAGCGTGCACGAGCCGCGGCCCGACGACCCGGTGGACGCCATCGCGCTGGCCTGGCTGCGCGAGCGGCCGGGCACCCCGGTGGAGGGGATCGGCGTGGTCACCCGGATCTGGCGGCTGGCCAAGCTGTTCGGCGAGGACCGGCGCCGGGTGCTGGCCGCCGAGGGGGCCGACCCGGCGACCCTGGACCTGCTCAGCGTGCTGCGCCGGTCCGGCGCCCCGTACACCCTGACCACCCGGGAGATCGCCGAGCGCACCCAGGTCACCGCGGGCGCGATCTCCCAGCGGCTGGCCAGGGCGGAGAGCCAGGGCCTGGTCACCCGGCGCGGGGAGACCGGCACGCGGCGGGTCAACGTCACGCTCACCGAGGACGGGCACGCCCTGGTGGAGCGGCTGGTGGACCGGGTACTGGGCCGCGAGGCCGAGCTGATCGGCGCGCTCGACCCCGAGCCCCGCGCCCAGCTCACCGAGTTGCTGCGGACCCTGCTGGATGACCTGGACGAACGGCTGGAACACGGCCGGCACACCCACGTGGGGGTCGAGTGAGCCCCGTGAGTGATTTGTATGGCCAGAGCCATACAAATCACTCACGGGTCCCGGTGCTGGGGGACGAGCTGGCGACGTTGTGGGACGTCGACCCGCGCGGGCGGGTGCTGGGGGACGCGCACCACCTGGTGGTCGCGGCCGGCCCGGAAGGGCTGCTCGGGAAGATCGGCGCGCACCTGCCGGAGAAGCTGGCCGAGGCGCTGACCGGGTTGCTACCCGGCGCCGTGAACGCCGAGGACGTGCTGGTCCGGGCGCGGGCGCTGCTCGCGGCCGGCCTCGGGCCGGTCGCGGTGTCCAGCGGGCCGAGCTACCTGGTGCCGCCGGGCGTCGAGTACCCGAGCCCGACAAAACCGGTGCGCTCGGACCGGGGAGAGACAAGACTGGTGCGCTCGGACGGGGGAGAGGCGGACGCGGTGCGGGCGGCCAGGCCGGTGGGCTGGACGCCCGGCGAGTGGGTGGGCCTGCTGGCCGGACGGCACGGGCCGTGGGCGATGGCGGTGGAGGGCGATGAGGTGGTGGCGATCTGCCACACCCCGGTCAGCGCGCCGGTCGGGGCGGAGGCCGGCGTGTGGACCCACCCGGGACACCGGGGCCGGGGCCTCGCGGCCGCGGTGACCGCCGGCTGGGCGGCGGCCTTCCCGGACGCCACGCGCCGGTTGTTCTACAGCACCGACCGGGCCAACCGGTCCTCACAACGCGTGGCGGCGCGGCTGGGTCTGCGGCACATCGGCGACATCTGGAAGCTCTCCGTGCCGGGCCGGGAGGACCAGCACGCGCACCGCCCGTGGATCACTTCGGCGGACAGCTGAGGGGAAGCGAGGCCAGCCCGTTCACCCAGATCGAGCTGGCTCGCCGGACCGGGCCGGCCAGCCCGGGCGGACCCATTCGCCGGACCACCTCCTCGAAGATCACCCGCAGCTCCAGCCGGGCCAGTGCGGCGCCGAGGCAGAAGTGCCGGCCGCCGGCGCCGAACGCGGCGTGCTGGGTGGTCGGTTCCCGGGTGACGTCGAACCGCATCGGGTCGGGGAAGGCGTCGGAGTCCCGGTTGGCCGAGGCGTACCACATGACCAGCCGCTCGCCGGCCCTGATCCGCCGCCCGCCGACCTCGGTGTCCTCGGTGGCGGTGCGGGCGAAGTAGTTCAGCGGGGTGGTCCAGCGCAGGATCTCCTCCACCGCGTTCGGAATCCGTTCCCCGGTCAGCGCGGCGAACTGCTCCGGATGCTCGGCGAGCGCGAGCAGGCCGCCGGAGGTGGCATTGCGGGTGGTGTCGTTGCCGGCGAACACCAGGATGCCGAAGAACAGCACGATCTCCGTCTCGGTCAGCCGCTGGCCGTCGACCTCCGCGCGATGGAGCGCGGCGACCAGCGAGTCCGCGTCCTCCGCCTGTTCGGGCACCAGCGCGGCCAGGTAGGCCGCCATTTCGCCGAGGGCGGCCGGGCCTTCGGTGTTCGCCGGGTCGGCCACCCCCGCGTCCAGCCGGGCGGTCCAGTCGCGCAGCTTCGGGATGTCCGAGTCCGGCACGCCGAGCAGGCTGGCGATGACCATCAGCGGCACCGGCACCGCCAGGTCCTCCACCGCGTCCATGCCGCCGCGCTCCACCGCCGCGTCCAGCAGTGCGACCACCTGGGCGCGCACGGCGGACTCCAGCTTGGCCACGGTGAGCGGGGTGAACGCGGACCGCAGGATCACCCGGTACCTGGTGTGTTCCGGCGGGTCCTTGAAGATCATCAAGTTCCGGGCCAGGTCCAGCGGGGCGAGGGTGTCCTCGCGCAGCCAGATTCCGCCCCGGTGGGAGGAGAACGTGTGCGCATCCTTGCTCACCGCGGCGAGGTCGGCGGCCCTGGTCAGCGACCAGAACCCGGGGCCGTCGGCGCTCGGGTTCCAGCGCACCGGCGCCTCGGCGCGCATCCGGGCGAACAGCTCGTGCGGAGGGCCTTCGGCGAACCAGCTCGGGTCGGTGAGGTCAATCTCGGCCAGATCGGTGTTCATACGGCACAGAATGCTCGGGACGGGGCACTGCGGGCACCGGCCGTTTCTCCGGAAATCGCCGGCGCGTATGTGCACTGTGCCCAGGTATGGTGCAGGGATGGACGCCGTCGACCGGGTTCTTGCCCGGCTGGCCGAGGACTGCGCGGCCGAGTTCGGCGCGTTCACTCGAGCGGCGGCGTTCGACCTGCGGGCCGAGGTGCCCGAGCTGGCCGCCCTGGGGGAACAGGCCGAGCGGGTGGTCGCCGAGCACGCGGTGGCGATCCAGGAGCTGCTGGCCGCGCCGGTCGGCCGGGACCGGGTGCGGGTGGCGCCGATCACCGAGACGTTCGCGCGGGACTGCGCGCGCCGGGAGATGCCGGCCGCCACCGTGCTCCGGGCCTACCAGCGCGGCCACGAGCTGCTGTGGATCTGGTGGTCCGCCCGGGTGGTCGAGCGGGTGCCGGACCCGGCGACCAGGGCGGCGGTGACCGCCCGGCTGGGCGAGGTGCTGCTGGCCTACGTCAGCGTGGGCATGGCGCTGACCGTGGAGGTGCACACGGCCGAGCGGGAGGCGCTGGGCCGGGGGGCGTCCTGGCGGCAGCGGGAGACCGCGCTGGCCATTCTCCGGACTGGGCCGGCGGGCCGGCAGGGTGTGGCGGGCCGGCAGGGTGTGGCGGGCAGGGATGAGGGAGAGCTGTCCCGGCGGCTGGGTTACCCGCTGGACCGCTGGCACGTCGGCTTCGTGCTCTGGCGGGAGGCGGAGGACGACGACTGGACCGGCCTGGACGCCGCCGCGCGGGAGTGGGCGGGGTCGGTCGGTGGGCAGCCGCTGGTGCTGCCCGGGGACGGCGGCGCGGTCTGGGGCTGGGTGCCGGGTGCCACCCGGCCGGCCTGGCCGGACGCGCAGGCCCCTTCGCCCGGCCCGGGGCTGCGGGTTTCGGTGGGCCAGCCGGGGTTCGGCGTCGCCGGGTTCCGGGCCAGCCACCGGGAGGCGTTGCGCGCCCGCGCGGTCGCCGGGGGAAGGGACGTGGCCCGGCACGCCGAGCTGGCCACCGTGGCCATGCTGGACGACGACCGCGAGCAGTTGGCCCGCTACCTGGAGCGGGCGCTCGGCCGGCTGGCCGCCCCGGGGCAGCGGGAGCGACGGCTGCGCGCCACCGTGCGCGCCTACCTGAACGCCGGGGAGAACGTCCGGGCGGCGGCCCGCGAGCTGCGCTTCCACCGCAACACCGTGCAGCAGCGGCTGGAGGCGGCGGCGCTGCTGCGCGGCCGCCCGCTGGGCCAGGACCGGCTGGAACTGGCGCTGGCGCTGGAGATCGCCGCGCACTACGGCGACGAGGTGCTTACCGGGTAAGTGTTCAGCGGAGTTCGGTGATCTCCCGCTGCTGGGTGTTCAGCATCTCGATGGCCATCCGCTTGGCTCCCGGGCTGATGCCGTGCCGCAGCTCCGTCTGCGCCACCGCGATGGCGCCCTGGCGATGCTTCAGCAGCGTCTCGGTGAACCGCTGGTCGAAGGCCGGCCCGTCCGCGTCGGAGAGCTCCTTCAGCTGGGCCTCGGTGGCCACGCCCGGGATCTGGCCGGCACCGGCGTCCGGCGCGGCGGTGTCCGGGCCCGGGGCGCGCCAGTCGCGCAGGAACTCCTCCGCCCGCTCCAGCTCGCCGCGCCGGCGGGGCTCGATCCGTTCGGCCAGGTCCTTCACCCGCTGGGACTCGGCCCGGCGGCCCGCCAGGTCGGCCAGCTGGATCTCCTGGCTGTGCAGCGCGACCACGCTCCGGGCGAAGTCGACGTCGGCCGGGTTGTGCCCTTCGTGCACCGGCGAGCTGGGCTCCGGCGGTGGCGGCGCATCCCCGCCGCAGCCGGTGAGGCCCGCCGAGGCGAGCGCGAGCAGGACACCGACGGCCATGGTCCGCAACAGCGGCATCGCGTCCTCCCTAGTCCTTGTCGACTAGGGCTTACCCGCTTCGGGAGCGGTCTACCGTCAGGTGCAGGCGGGACTGGTAGTGGTCCAGCTCGCGGTCGCGGCGGGCGTTGTCCCAGCCGAGCAGCGGGGCGAGCAGGGACGCAACGGCGGGGGCGGCGGAAAGGGCGCCGTCGCGGCGCTCGATGGACAGGTGGGTGCGCCGGTCCAGCACGTCGGCCAGCCGCTGCGCGCCCTCGTGGGTGGCGGCGTAGCGCAGTTCGACGGGCAGGTACTCCTCCGCGCCGGGCAGCGGGGTGGCCAGCGCGGGATCGTCGGTGATCGGGGCGAGCACGGCCGGCAGTTCGTCGCCGTAGCGGTGCAGCATCCGGCCCAGCACCGGCTCCGGCACGTCGAACTCCTCGGCCAGCCGGGGCAGCCGGTTGGCCACCGCCAGCCAGCCGGCCGCGCCGACCAGCGGCAGCTCGGCCGTCGGCGAGGGCGGCAGGGTGCGGCGCAGCGAACGGCCGGCCGCGTCGACCGCGTCGGCGGCCATCAGCCGGTAGGTGGTGTACTTCCCGCCGACCACGGTGACCAGCCCGTTCGGTTCCTCCAGCACCGTGTGGTCGCGGGAGAGCGCGGACGTCACCGTCGCGCTGTCCGAGGCCGGGGCGAGCAGCGGGCGCAGGCCGGCGTAGGCGCCGAGCACGTGCGACCGGTCCAGCGGCTTGGCCAGGTAACGGTTGACGTTGCGCAGCAGGTAGTCCACGTCGGTCGACTCGACCGCCGGGTTGGCGCGGTCGCCGTCGTAGGCGGTGTCCGTGGTGCCGAGCAGCCAGTACCCGAACCACTTGCGCAGGATGATCACCGAGTCCTCGGCGCGGGCCAGGATGCCGGTGGTGGAGTCGAACGCGCCCGGTTCGAGCAGCAGGTGCACGCCCTTGGCCGGTTGCACCCGGAAGCTGGGCGGGCCGGCCAGCGCGGCCACGTCGGCGGCCCAGACGCCGGCCGCGTTGACCACCACCGAGCAGCGCACGGAGAACCGCTCGCCGGTCAGCGTGTCCTCGGCGGCCACCCCGGTGACCCGTCCGCCGGAGCGGTGCAGCCCGACCACGCGGGCGTGGCTGACGATCCGCGCGCCGTGGCCGGCGGCGGTGCGGGCCACCGCCAGGGCCAGGCGGGCGTCGTCCATCCGGCCGTCGTGGTAGCGCAGCCCGCCGTGCACCAGCTCGGGGTTCAGCCCCGGCGCGGCGCGCAGCGCGGCGGCCCGGGTGAGGTGGCGGTGATAGGGCACCCCCGCTTTGTTGGCGCCCCGCCGGCCGGCCAGGGCCAGCGCGTCGTACAGCGCCACCCCGGCGCCGATGTACGGCCGTTCCCAGCGCCTGGTCAGCGGGTAGAGGAACGGCTCCGGTGCCACCAGGTGCTGGGCCAGCCGGCTGATCAACAGGTCCCGCTCCCGCAGCGCCTCGGCGACCAGCGAGAAGTTCAGCTGCTCCAGGTAGCGCAGCCCGCCGTGCACGGTCTTGCCGGACCGCGAGCTGGTGCCGCCGGCCAGGTCGCCGGCCTCCAGCAGCACCACGGAAAGCCCGCGCGCGGCGCCGTCCAGGGCCACCCCGGCGCCGGTGATCCCACCGCCGACCACCACCAGGTCGTGCCGGGACTCCTTGGCCGCGCGCAGCGCCTCCGCCCGCTGGGCCGGGTTCAGCGCGTTCATCGGGTTCATCGCCGGCCCCGGCCGGCGATGAGGGCCTGCCGGTGTTTCTCGTCCGGCCGGTGGGTCAGCCGGTGCACGGTGGCCGGGTCCAGGTAGCGGGGCCGGCCCACGGCCAGCGCGCCGGCCAGCACCCGGGCCGCCTTCACCGACATGGAGGTAATGGCCAGAACCTGCGCAGTGCTCGCCCCCAGCGCCACGATTCCGTGGTTGCCCAGGTAGACCAGTCGCGGCGGGGTGCCGTGGGCTTCCATGTGCGAGCGCAGCCCGTCGCGCACCGCGCGGGCCAGGGGCAGCCCGGGCTCGGCGTACGGCACCAGCAGCGCGTTCGCCCCGCACACCACCACCTGGTCCGGGAACAGGCTGCCGGCGACCAGCTCGGCCGCCCGGTCGGAGCAGAGCAGCGTGTTCACCGCCGTCGGATGGGTGTGCCCGACCACCTCGACGCCCGGCAGCTCCAGGCTCAGCGCGTGCAGCATCGTTTCGATGGACGGCCGGCCGGTCACCGACCCGACGAGAGTGGAACGCATCCGGGCGGACAGGCCGGCGACGTCGTGGTCGGCCAGCCGGGGGTCGTCGATCAGGTCCAGCACGGCGGCGTGCTCCAGCCGGACCAGGTCGTCCTCGTCGACCGTGTTCAGCGAGGTGCCGCTGGCCTTGACCAGGAAGGTGCCGTCGCCCAGCGCGGCCGACGTGTTCCCCTCGCCGAGTATGGCCAGGTCGGCGGCCGGGTCGCCGAGCGAGCGGGACAGCCGCACCAGCTCGCGCCGGATGGCGTCCATCAGTTGTCCTCCTGGTCCAGCGGCCCGCGCGGCCACAGCGGGCGGGCCGCATCCACGTGGTTCAGATAGTCCTGGTAGCCGTCGTCGTAGCGGGTGCGGCGCGCCGGGTCGGGCTCGACCACCGCCTCGGGTGCGGTCCAGGCCGGCACGTCCAGCTCCTCGCCCCGGGCCCGCGCGGCCACCAGCACCGCGCCGCGCGCCCCCACCTCCGGCGTGCGGGCCAGCTCCAGCGGCACGCCCAGCACGTCCGCGAACACCTGCAGCCAGGCCACCGACCGGGTACCCCCGCCGCACACCACCAGCCGCCCGTCCGCCGGGCGCCGCGCGGATTCGAAACAATGCCGGGCCGCGTAGGCCAGGCCCTCGCACATGGCGCGGACCAGGTCGTGCCGGTCGGTGGTCAGCCGCATGCCGGTGATCTGCCCGGACGCCGCCGGGTCCACGAACGGCGCACGTTCACCGGACGTCGCCAGGTAGGGCAGCACGGACACCCCGCGCGCCCCCGGCGGGCTGGTGGCCAGCGCTTCGCCGACCGCGTCGAGGCCGACCCCGAGGGTGCGCAGCAGCCAGTCCAGCGAGGCGGTGCCGACCATCGCCGGCATGGCGCGCAGCCAGCGGGACGGCTCGCCGGTGGCCACCTGGAAACCGGCCGGCTCGCCCGAGGTGTGCAGGCTGTCCGCCCGCACCAGGCAGCCCAGCGTGGTGCCCACGATGAGCAGCGCGTCGCCCACCTCGGTCAGCCCGCCGCCGAAGCCGCAGGCCGGGAAGTCGAACGGCCCGGCGCTCACCGGCAGCCCCTCGGGCAGCCCGAGCAGTGCGGCGCCCGCGCCGGTCAACGGCGCGGACGGCACCGGCGAAGCGATCGGGGCGAGCAGCTCGCGGCGGTGGGTGAGCCCGGTGGCGTCCAGCACCTCGGCGCTGTAGCCGGTGCCGGTGCCGTCGCCGAACGGCATGGAGCTGTCGCTGGGGTCGGTCGCGCGTACCCCGGTGAGCCGGCCGAACACCGCGTCCTTGCAGTAGCCGGCGGTGGCGGCGGCGTCCAGTGCGGCCGGCTCGTAGCGGTCCAGCCAGGCCAGCAGGGGCGCCGGCGCGCCGGGGAACAGCGCGCTTCCGTTGGCCCGGAACACCCGCTCCACCACGCCGTCGGCCGACCACCGGTTCAGCAGCTCGGCGGCCCGCCCGTCCAGCCAGGACAATGCGGGCCGGACCAGGCGGAACTCCGAGTCGGTGAGCCAGCAGCCGTCGCCCTGCCCGGTCAGCGCCACCAACGCGGGAGGCACCCCGGAAGCCGAGCCGAGCACGGCCCGGACCACCTCGCTCAGGCCGGTGAGGATCTCCTCCAGGTCCTGCTCCACGGCGCCGTTCGGGCCGTGCCGCAGCTCCAGCGGGCGGCCCTGCACGGCCACCGCCGCGCCGTTCTCGTCGAACAGCGCCGCCTTCACCACCGAGGTGCCGACGTCGACCCCCAGCCGGGCGCCACTCACCGCGCGGGCACCGTCTGCCCGTAGCTGTTCAGCGCCTGGGCCACCTTGGTGATCTCGTCCGGGGGCAGCAGGGTGGGCTCGCCGATCAGCTTGGCCTGGTGGTAGAGCCGGCACACCCATTCCAGGTAGAGGCTGCGGGTGTACGCCTTGGCCAGGGTGTCGCCGTAGGTGGTGGCACCGTGGTTGCGCAGCAGCGCGCCGAACCGGTCGCGCATCGCCTCGATGCTGTTCTCGGCCAGCTCCGGGCTGCCGAAGGTGGCGTACGGGGCGACCCGCACCGGCCCGCCGAGCAGCGCGATCATGTAGTGCACCGGCGGCACCTCGTCCATGGTCACCGACAGCGCGGTGCAGTACAGCGGGTGCGTGTGCACCACGGCGCCGGCGTCGGTGGCCCGGTAGACGGAGGTGTGCATGGGCACCTCGGACGACGGGTCCAGGCCGTCCTCCACCTTGTTCCCGTCCAGGTCGATCACGCAGATCGCCTCCGGGGTGAGGTCGTCGTAGGCGACCCCGCTGGGGGTGATGGCGATGTGGTCGCCGAGCCGGACGCTGAGGTTGCCCGAGGTGCCGACGGTCAGTTCGTCGTCCTGCATGCGCAGGCAGAACTCGACCAGCTCGGCGCGTTCGTCGTAGAGCAGCAAGTGTTTCCTCCCGTAACTAGGTAGCCACGTCCACGCGGACGTCGTGCTCGCGCAGGCTGGCCAGGCTCTGCTCGCCGACGCCGGCGTCCACCACGATCGACTCGAAGCGGTGGATGGGCATCAGCCGGTGCATGGCATGGCGGTCCAGCTTGGTGTGGTCGATCAGCAGGTGGCAGCGGCTGGCCGCCTCCACCATCTCCCGCTTCACCGCGACGATCCGGTCCTCCTGGTGGAAGGCGTAGCCCTCGCGGATCGCCGACGTGCTGACGAACGCCAGGTCGAACCGGAGCGCCCGGATGTTGTCCACGCACAGCGTGCCGAGGAACGAGTCGTGGTGGGTGTCGTAGTGCCCGCCCAGCGAGATGATCTCGATCTCCCGGTTGCCGGCCAGCTCGCGCAGCCCGGCCAGGTAGTTGGTGGCCACGGTGAGCGGGCCGATGCCGGCCAGGTACGGGATCATCGCGGTGGCCGTGGTGGAGTCGTCCAGGAGCACCGACATGCCCGGTTCGATGTGCCGGCAGGCGTACCGCGCGATCTGCCGCTTGGCGTCCACGTTGGCCTTGGAGCGGAACTGGACATTGGACTCGAAGGTGCCGCTGGGCTGGGCGGAGGCGACCCCGCGCGCCTTGCGCAGGATGCCTTGCCGCTGCAGCTCGTCCAGGTCCCGGTGGATGGTCATCACCGAGACGCCGAAGCTCTCCGCCAGCTCCTGGGCGGACACCGCGCCCGAGGTCAGCACCTGTTCGGTGATCTGGGCCTGCCGGCGTTCCGGGGTCAGCCGTTCCGCGTTGGTCAACAGCGGCCTCCCCGTGAATCGGCGCCGACGCTCACGCTTGCGACTCGCATCACATCGCGCCGGAGAAGTTTCGTCAAGTCAAAGTGTTAATTTCACACTTGACGACGTGATCTTTACCGGCTTCGGCGGGTTTCGCCACGCAAACATCACGCGTATCAATGTTAGTTGCACATATTGACCTGAGATGTCCGGGCGTCATACGGTGACGCCGACCGGCGGCCGGTGAAGCGGGTCACAACGCGTCACTACGCGCACCGGCCGAGGCAATGGCGCTGGTATTCGCACATACCCGGAGGACCCGATGACCCACTCCCGTCGAGACTTGCTGCGGCTACTGGGCATCGGAGGCGCGGCCGCCGGCGCGGCGGGCGCCCTGGCGGCGTGTGGCGTCGGCACCGGCGGCGGCCCCCGGCAGGAGAACGGTGCCAACCAGATCACCGGCGGCTTCGACTGGCGCAAGGCGGCCGGCACGGAGATCGCCATCCTGCAGACCCCGCACCCCTACCAGGTGGCGTTCCAGCCGCTGCTGGCCGAGTTCACCCAGCTCACCGGCATCACCGTGAAGGCCGACCTGGTCGCCGAGGCGGACTACTTCACCCGGCTGAACACCGAGCTGGCCAGCGGCGCCGGCAACTACGACGCGTTCATGACCGGCGCCTACTTCATCTGGACCTACGGTCCGCCGGGCTGGATGGAGGACCTCAAGCCGTGGCTGGCCAACAGCTCGGCCACCTCCCCGGACTACGACTTCGAGGACATCTACCCCGGCCTGCGCCGGTCCACCTCGTGGGACTTCCAGACCGGCAGCCCGCTGGGCACCGGTGGCCAGTGGGCCATTCCGTGGGGCTTCGAGACCAACGTGGTCTGCTACAACAAGGCCGAGTTCGACCGGCGCGGCATCAAGCCGGCCGAGACGTTCGACAACTTCATCCAGCTGGCCACCGACCTCACCGACCGGGCCAACAACCGGTACGGCGTGGCGTTCCGCGGCTCCCGCTCCTGGGCCACCATCCACCCCGGGTTCATGACCCAGTTCACCCGGCAGGGCTGCAAGGACTACACCAGCGAGGGCGGCAAGCTGACCGCCACGATGAACACCCCGGCCGCGGTGGACTTCACCCGCAAGTGGGTGCAGCTGGCCCGGGCCGCCGGCCCGACCTCGTGGACCACCTACGAGTACCCCAACTGCACCGCCGACCTCGGCGCCGGCACCGCGATGATGGTCTACGACGCCGACTCGGCCACCTACCCGCAGAACATCAAGGGCAACTCCGCGCAGGCCGGCAACCTGGCCTGGCACCCCGGGCCGGCCGGCCCGGACGGCAACTACGGCACCAACCTGTGGACCTGGTCGCTGGCCATGAACGCGGCCTCCAAGAAGAAGCTGGCCGCCTGGCTGTTCATCCAGTGGGCCACCGGCAAGCAGGCCCAGACCAAGGCGGTGCAGACCGGGCAGCGCGGTTTCGCCGACCCGACCCGGGCGTCGGTGTTCAACGGCGCGTTCAAGCAGACGCTGGGCAACTTCCCCGGCTACCAGGAGACCTTCGAGCGGGTGATCCAGTCCACGGACATCAAGTTCACCCCGCAGAAGCAGTTCTTCAAGACCACCGAGGACTGGGCGGTCGCCCTACAGGACATCTACTCCGGCCAGGACGCCAAGACCCGCCTGGACGCCCTGGCCACAGCGTCCACCGCCGCGGTCGCATGACCCGGCGAGTCGGGGATCTGGGTACGGTGAGTCGGGCTTTCGTGCACGGTGAGTCGGGATTTGAGGTACGCCGACCGGTGCGCGAAAGGGCGGCCCGGTGACGACCGAGGCGCCGCCGCGCGAGGCCGCGCCGGGGGCGGCGCCGCCCAAGCCGAAGGCGGTGCCGGCCTGGCGGCGGGGACTGCGGCCGTACGTGCTGTCCCTGCCGGCGGTGCTGATCATCGTCGGCATCCTGTACCCGTTCGCGCTGGGCGCGTACTACGCGTTCCTGAACTACGCGGCGGTGGTGCCGAACCCGGTGTTCGTGGGGCTGCGCAACTTCGGCACCGTGCTGTCGGACCCGGCGTTCTGGTCCAGCGTGCGGGTCACCCTGGTGTACGCGGTGTCCGCCACGGTGGCGGAGACCGTGCTCGGCATCGGCATCGCGCTGCTGCTGAACCGGTCCTCGCTGGTGGGACGGATCTTCGAGCGGGTGCTCATCCTGCCGCTCATGATCGCGCCAGTGATCGCCGGCGTGCTGTGGAAGCTGATGTTCAACCCGCAGTTCGGCGTGCTCAACCACGTGCTCGGGCTGGGCTCCACGTTCGACTGGCTGTCCGACCGGCTGGCGTTGTTCTCCGTGGTGCTGGTGGACGTGTGGATCTTCACGCCGTTCGTCGCGGTGCTGGTGCTGGCCGGCATCCGGTCGCTGCCGCGCGAGCCGTTCGAGGCGTCGGCGGTGGACGGGGCGTCGTGGTTCTACATGTTCCGCCGGCTGATGCTGCCGATGATGTGGCCGTACATCCTGGTGGCGGTGATCTTCCGGTTCATGGACTGCCTGAAGATCTTCGACCACGTCTTCGTGCTGACCGCGGGCGGGCCGGGTGACGCCACCCGCACGCTGCAGATCAGCGCCTACCAGAACTCGATCATCAACTTCAACTACTCGCTGGGCAGCACCTACATGTTCCTGCTGTGGGCGATCGTGTTCCTCACTGCGCGGTACCTGGTCAGCGTGCTGGGCCGGGCCCAGCGCCGGGCGGCGGGGGCGGAGGCATGAGCCGGGAGTTGCAACCGGGGCAGCGGCGGTTCTCCCCGGCCTCGGTGGGCGCGGACCTGCTGCTGCTCGGCTGGTTCGTGTTCTCGCTGTTCCCGCTGGTGTGGTTGGTGCTGCTGTCGCTGAAGTCGGAGGCCGAGCAGATCTCCACCTACTTCTCGTTCACGCCCACGCTGTCCAACTTCGTCACCGTGCTCTCCGCCGACGGCGCCCGGCTGACCAGCGTCAACTTCGCCGACGCGCTGCTCACCAGCGTGTTCAACTGCGTGGGCGCGGTACTGGTCTCCCTGGTGATCGGCGTGCCGGCGGCCTACGCGGCCGGACGCTGGCAGTACAAGGGGTCCAACGACGTCATGTTCACCATCCTGTCCTTCCGGTTCGCCCCGGAGCTGATGGTGATCGTGCCGCTGTTCGTGATCTACAACCAGCTCGGGCTGTTCGACACCAACGTGGGCATGATCTGGGTGCTGCAGCTGGTCACCATGCCGCTGGTGGTGTGGATCCTGCGCTCCTACTTCCAGGACCTGCCGGCGGAACTGGAACAGGCCGCGCTGCTGGACGGCTACACCCGGCGGCGGGCGTTCCTCATGGTGGCGCTGCCGCTGGTGCGGCCGGGTATCGCCGCGTCGGCGCTGCTCGCGTTCATCTTCGCCTGGAACAACTACGTGTTCCCGCTGATCCTCACCGGCAGCCAGCACACCCCGGTGACCGTGGCGGTGACCCGCTTCCTCGGCGGCGGTGGCCAGGTGTTCTACAGCCTCACGGCGGCGGCCGCGATCATCGCGGCCCTGCCCCCGCTGCTGGTGGCCCTGTCCATCCAGCGGTACCTGGTGCGCGGGCTCTCCTTCGGGGCGGTGAAGTCGTAGAGATGGGGTCCGTGGAACTGCGCGGGGTGACGACGCGCTACGGGAAGACGGTCGCGCTGTCCGAGTTGGAGCTGGACATCGCGGACGGCGAGTTCTTCGTGCTGCTCGGGCCGTCCGGCGCGGGCAAGACCACCACGTTGAAGAGCGTCGCCGGGCTGGTGGACTCGGTCGCCGGGGAGGTGCGCATCGCCGGCCGTTCGATGGCGGGCGTGGAGCCCTACCAGCGCAATGTGGCCATGGCGTTCGAGTCCTATGCGCTGTACCCGCAGCAGACCGTGGAGCAGAACCTGGCGTCCCCGCTGCGCTCCGGGCGTACCGGCCGGTACACCGCCGCCCAGCAGACCGAACGGATCCGTGCGGTGACCGAGACCCTGGGCATCTCGCACCTGCTCGGGCGGTTCCCCCGCGAGCTGTCCAACGGGCAGCGCCAGCGCACCGCGCTGGGCCGGGTGCTGGTCCGGCCGGCCGAGGCGTACCTGCTGGACGAGCCGCTGTCCCACCTGGACGCCAAGCTGCGCGCGTCGATGCGCGCCGAGCTGAAACAGCTGGGCGAGATGGCCCGGACCACCACGCTGTACGTCACGCACGACTACCAGGAGGCGCTGGCCCTGGGCGACCGGGTGGGTGTCCTGCGCGACGGCCGCCTGGTCCAGGTCGGCACCCCGTCCCAGGTGTGGGACGAACCGGCCGACACCTTCGTGGCCCGCATGTTCGGCCAACCCGAGATGAACCTGCTCCCCGCCCACCTGATTCAGTGCGTTCAGCACGGTGATTCAGTTACTTCGGCACACGCTCGGAGTGCCGGCGGGGGAGTGACCGTGGGGGTGCCGGACGGGTGCCCGGAGTCCGTGCGGCTGGGCATCCGGCCCCGCGACCTCTTGGTGGTTTCCGGGCCGCCGCCGACGGACCGGCTGACCCTGCGGGGGAAGGTCACGCTGGCCGAGCGGCTCGGCCGGTCGGTGGAGCTGAGCGTGGCGGTCGGCGGTGACACGCTGATCGCGATGACCTCCGACCAGCGGGTCGGGGAGGGCGATGAGGTGACGCTGGCGGTGGAGTGGTCGCGGGTGCACCTGTTCGGCGGCCCGAACGGGGACGCACCCCGGCTCGGGGCCGCGGTGGCGGCCGGGGGTGCCCGGTGACCGCGGCCGCGGCAGCGCAGCGGCTGCGCCTCGAAAGCCTGCGCAAGATCTACCAGTCGCGGGGACGCGATCCGTTCGAGGCGGTCAAGGGCATCGACCTGGACATCGAGCCGGGCGAGCTGGTCGCGCTGCTCGGGCCGTCCGGCTGCGGCAAGACCACCACGCTGCGGATGATCGCCGGGCTGGAGACGGTGACCGGCGGGCGCATCCTGATCGGTGACCGTTCGGTGGGGTCGTTGCCACCGGGCCGGCGCAACGTGGGCGTGGGTTTCGAGAGCTACGCGCTGTACCCGCCGCTGTCGGTGCGGGAGAACCTGGCGTACGGGTTGAAGGCCCGCCGGGACCCCGACGCGCTGCGTAAGGTGGACGCCATCGCCGAGCGGCTGGAGATGACCGATCTGCTGCCGCTGCGCCCGGCCGGGCTGTCCTCCGGGCAGAAACAACGGGTCGCGCTGGCCCGCGCACTGGTGCGCAACCCTCCGGTCCTGTTGCTGGACGAGCCGCTGTCCCACCTGGACGCCGGCCAGCGACAGCGGGTGCGCCGCGAGCTGAAGGTGCTGCAGCGCGAGTTCGGTTACACCACGATCATCGTCACGCACGACCAGTTGGAGGCGCTCAGCCTGGCCGACCGGATCGCGGTGATGGACGCCGGCGAGATCCAGCAGTTCGGCACTCCGGACGAGATCTTCGACCGGCCGGCGAACCGGTTCGTGGCCGACTTCGTCGGTGAGCCGCCGATCAACCTGCTGCCCGGGGTGGGTGGCGGCACCGGTGAGGTGCGCCTGGGCGACGCCGGCACACTTCCCACGGCGGCGCACCTGTCGTCCGGCACCGAGGTGACTGTTGGCCTGCGCCCGCAGGACTGCCGCCTGACCACCGTCGACGCCGCGACCTCGGTGACCGCCACCGTCCTGGTCTACGAGAACCTGCTCGAGTACGGCCTGGCCACCGTCGAACTGCCCGGCCTCCCCGGCCGAGTGGTAGTCCAGGTGGACGCGTCGGAGCGCCTGTCCGCCGGCGACAAGGTACAAATCACCGCCCCCCCGGACCGCGTACACCTCTTCGACGCCACCACCACCCACCGCCTCTAACCCCTCCCCCTCCCCTTCCCCGGCGAGTCGGGGATCTGGGTACGGCGAGTCGGGGATTCAGGCACGGTGAGTCGGGGATCTGGGTACGGTGCCGGTTCCAGAGAACGCTTGGGCGGCGCGGCTTTGACGGTCTTCGGCCCCTCGGGAGGCGCCCGTCGCGTTCACTCCCGCGCGGTTGGCCAGGCCTCCGGCTCAGCGGCTACGGAGAGTGACGGCGGGGGGAGGGGCTCCGGGGTACATGGCGACTTCTGTTCGCCGAGATCTACCGCAGCGGGGCTTGCCTCAAGATCAAAGCCCGCTGATGTAGGTCTCGGTGAGCGAACGACTGCCGTCACCTACCCGCGACCACGGTGCGTGACAGACTCGAGCCTCACCTCGACGCGACGTGACGGGCCATGCTCGGGCCGCGGGAGACCGCCTCGGCGGCCGTCCAAGCTCTCTCTGGAACCGGCACCGTACCCAGATCCCCGACTCACCGTGCCTGAAGCCCCGACTCGCCGTACCCAGATCCCCGACTCGCGTGCTTTGGGGGATTCCTGGCGGGAGGTTAGAGGCCTAGGGGCTTGGGGTTGGGGGCGAGTGCTCGCCAGTGGTCGGCCGGGTTCTCGAGTAACCGGCGACGGTCCGGGTCGAGTAGTCCGGATACGCCGCTGACCTCGGCGATCAGCGTGCCGTCCGGGGTGCGCAGCTCCTGGTGCACCCGGGACGTCCGGCCGGGACCGTACTCGAACTCGCAGGTGATCTCCACCCGCTCGCCGGGCAGCAGCTCACGCCGGAAGCTCACCGTGGTCTCCAGGTTCACCGGCCCGATCCGCCGGGTTCGCAGGTCGGACGGCGAGAGCCCGGCCGCGCGCAGGCAGGCCCAGCGGGCGTGGTCGGCGTAGGCCAGCAGCGCCGGACCTCGGATGGGCCCGTTGACGTCCACGTCGTCCAGCCGAACGTCCACGGTGGCGCGAAAGGTGACAGCCACTCCGACCCGGTAGGGGGCTGCCCCATCCGCAGGGCGACACGTGTGGGACGTTTCGGTCAGTGGCCCGACCAGCCGGCCAGCAGGCGCGCCGGGCTGGTCCCGGTGAGCTCGCGGCAGTCGCGCCCGAGGTGTGACTGGTCCGCGTAGCCGAGTTCGGCGGCCAGCTCGGCCAGCGCCGCGCTCCCCCGGCGCTCGGCCAACCGGGGGAGCGCGGTCAGGAACCGTTGGAACCGGAACACCCGCTGCAGCTGCTTCGGGCCGTAGCCGACCTGCGCGGCGACCCGGCGGTGCAGCGTGCGGGGGCTGAGGCCCAGTTCGGCGGCCACCGCGTCCACCCGGGCCCGCGGCGCGCGCAACAGCCGCACCGCGCGCAATACCGCCGGGTCGGGGAGCGCGCCTTCGGCCAGCCGGGCCCGGGCCAGGGCGGCCAGCACGGTGTCCGGTCCGATCGAGGGAAGCTCCCGCAACACCCCGCCGCACAGTTCGGTGAGATCGAGCTCCCCGCCGGCCGGCAGCCGGCTGAGGTCGTGGCCGAGCAGCGTGCCCGCCGTCCCGCAGCGCAGCCGCAGCCCGACGGGCCGGTCGGTGGCCCGCAGCTCGACCCGCCGCACCCCCGGCGTCGGGAGGACCGCCACCATCCGGCCGTCGCGGGCCACCAGGTCCACGCAGCCGTCCGGGAGCAGCCGGAGGCTGCGCGGCCAGCCCGGGTCACCGGTCCAGCCGAGCCGAGCGAACGGGCGTAGCGGCGGCGAGGCCGGGTAGGTCCGGTAGCTCGAGGTCAGCGAAGGGCCGCGCGCGGCGTGCGGGCGCAACGGGACAGCCACGCGACCAGTTTCCCCCGATTGGGGTCGTAAGACGTGACTTGGCGTGCTGGGTGTCACACTTGACCCCCATCGACGGATGGAAGGAGCGGGCGATGTACGTGGTCACGTTGTCTGCCGCCTACGGCGCCGGGGGCGGGATCATCGGTCCCGCCGTCGCGGAAAGCCTCGGGGTGCCGTTCATCGACCGCGCCATTCCGGCGCGGGTGGCCACCGATCTGGGCGTCACGCTGGAGGATGCGCTGGAGCACGACGACCAGTGCAAGGGCTGGCTGCAGCGGGTGCTCAGCGCCGCCGCGCCGCTGTCCAGCGACTTCATGATCGGCTACGCGCCGCCGAGGACGGCGCTGTTGCCGGACACCGAGTTCGTCGCGTGTACCGAGGCCGCGATCCGGGCGACGATCGCCGAGCGGGGCGGCGTCATCCTGGGCCGGGCCGCCGCGCTGGTGCTGCGTGAGCACCCGACCGCAAGGCACATCCGGCTGGACGGTCCCGTCGAGCGGCGGGTGCGCCACGCGATGCGCACGCTCGACCTCTCGGAGGAGGAGGCACGGGATGCCATGGAGCGGAACGACAGCGCGCGGACGGGTTACGTCCGTCACTTCTACCGGACCGACCCGGCCGATCCCCGGCACTACGACATGCTTCTGGACAGCACCAGGATGTCTACGGAGACCTGCGTGAAGTTGATCTGTGATATGACCCGTGCGGAACATCCCTCGATCGGGTAACGGCGTGCCCGGAGGTCCCGATAGGTCCAGTGGCCCCGACCACCAACTTGGAGAACGCGATGCGCCCCCTCGACGCCGCTGACACCGGCGCCTTCGCCATACCCGACGGCCTGGCCGCCGGGCCGGCGACGGCGAGCTGGGAAGCGGTGCTGCGCCGAGCCGTGGACCTGACGCTGGCCCTGTTGGGGTTGTTGGTTCTGGCGGTGCCGATGCTGCTGATCGGCTTGCTGATCAGGCTCTCCAGCGACGGCCCTGCCCTGTTCCGCCAGCGCCGGGTGGGCCTCGGTGGCCGCACCTTCACCATGTACAAGTTCCGCACCATGCGCATCGACGCCGGCGACGAGTTGCTGCGTGAGCTGATCGCCGCCGAGCTGCGGGGCGAGGACACCACGCTGAACGGCAGTCACAAGCTGGATGCCGACCCCCGGGTCACCGCGATCGGCACGTTCCTGCGCAAGACCAGCCTGGACGAGCTGCCCCAGCTGATCAACGTGGTGCGCGGCGAGATGTCGCTGGTCGGGCCGCGGCCGTGCCTGGAGTGGGAAGCGCTGATGTTCCCGGCGCGGTTCCAGCCCCGGTTCTCCGTGCGGCCGGGGTTGACCGGGCTGTGGCAGGTGTCCGGCCGGTCCACCATGGGCACGCTGGAGATGCTGCACCTGGACCTGACCTACGTGCGCACCCGTAACCTGGCCGGAGACCTGTCCATCCTGGCCCGGACCATCCCGTCGATGATCAAGGACAAGTCGGCCCGCTAGGGGTTCTCCGACTCGAACCGCCCCGAGCCGCTCATTGGGCTCGGGGCGGTTTTGCGTACCTGAAGTCCCGACTCGCCGTACCCGAGATCCCGACTCGCCGTACCCAGATCCCCGACTCGCGGGGAGGGTTGACCGGGTGGGGGTGGCGTGGTGTACTCGGAATTGAAGCGAGTGTAAACGTTTACATTTCTAGTGTAAAGGTTTTCAGGATGGCGGGGACGCGGGGGCGGCGGGGCGGGGTCGGCGTGGTCGACCTGGCTCGGGAGCTGGGGGTGTCCACGGCGACCGTGTCCCGCGCGCTGAACGGCAGCGACGCGGTGCGCCCCGAGCTGGCGCAGCGGGTGCGCGAGTACGCCGAGCAGCGGGGTTACGTGGCCAACCGGCTGGCCCGAGCGTTGTCCGCGAACACCAGCCGGGCCTTCGTCGGCTTCGTCATCCCGTACGTGGACACGCCGGCGTACTCGGCGGTGGCGGCGGAGTGCGCCCGCCTGCTGTCCAGGGACGGCACTCAGATGATCCTGAGCATCACGGAGAACGACCCCGAGCGGGAGCACCGGCAGCTGCGCGAGCTGCTGGCCAGCCGGGTCGCCGGGCTGATCGTCTCGCCGAGCACCTACGTCACCCGGGCCAGCAAGGAGCTGCTGCGCAACGCGCCGGTGGTGGAGCTGCACCGGGCCAGCGGGATCGCCGCGCCGGGTGTGTTCTCCGACGACGAGCAGGTGATCACCGAGTGCGTGCTGCACCTGGCCGCGCTGGGCCACCGCCGGATCGCCTACCTGGGCACACCCCGGGAGCTGTCCAACGGGGCCGCCCGGCTGCGCGGCCTGCGCCGCGGCCTGGAGCTGGCCGGGCTGACCGAGCGCAACTGCGCCACCCACCTCAGCGAGCCGACCGCTGAGAACGGCTACACCGGCGCCAATCAGCTCCTCGGCGCCGCCGAGAAACCGACGGCGCTGCTGGTGGGCGGCGGGTCGCTGTCCCAGGGGGCCGCCCGGGCGGTGCGCGCCGCCGGACTGCGCCTGCCCGAACAGCTGTCCCTGATCGTCTACGGCGACCCGACCTGGTTCGCGCTGAGCGACCCGCCGCTGACCACGGTAGTCGTCGGCTACGCCGAGCTGGCCGACCAGGCCGCCGCCCTGCTCCAGCGCCGGCTGGACGGCGAGCCGGTGGAACCCCGGCCCTACCTGGTCAAACCCGAGCTGGTGAACGCCGGGTCAACCGGCCCGCCGCCCGCCTAGCAACTCAGCAGAGGCAACGAAGCCGAAGGAGGACATGCATGCCGTTCCGGAACAACCGGCGCTGGCTGGTCGCCACGTTCGTGCTGGTCATCACCGCGATCGCGTACATCGACCGGGTCAACCTCTCGATCGCCGCGCCGGTGCTGACCAAGGAGTTCGGCACCAACACCGCCGTGATGGGGCTGCTGCTGTCCAGCTTCACCTGGACCTACACCCTGTGCAACCTGCCGGCCGGCATGCTGGTGGACCGCATCCGCACCCGGGTGCTCTACTCCGCGGCGCTCACCGTGTGGGCGGCGTCCAGCTTCCTGACCGCGGCGGTGAACTCGCTGGGCGCGATGTTCGGCCCCCGGCTGCTGCTCGGGATCGGTGAGGCGCCGTTCGCGCCGGCGGCCATCCGCACGCTGTCCGACTGGCTGCCCAAGAAGGAACGCGGGATGGGTAGCAGCATGTTCATCTCCGGCGTGGCCTTCGGTAGCGCGGTCGGCCCGCCGGCGCTCGCGTATCTGGTCAGCGAGCACGGCTGGCGCAGCTGCTTCATCGTGTCCGGCGGGGTGTCCCTGCTGGCCGCGGTCATCTGGTACGCCTGGTACCGGCACCCCGGCGAGGACCAACGGCTGTCCCCCCAGGAGCGGGCGTTGATCGAGGCCGACCAGGAGCCGTACCAGCAGGAGGGCCGGGCGCCCTGGCGCTCGATCGTGAAGCACCGGGACATCTGGGCGCTCACCGGCGGCTACTTCTGCCTGCTGTACATCCTGTACACGTTCGTCACCTGGGTGCCCGGCTACCTGGTCGCCGACCGGCACATGACGGTGCTCAAGTCGGGGCTGGCCACCTCGGTGCCCTGGATCTGCGCGTTCGCGGTGGGCATCCTGGCCGGCCGGGTGTCCGACCTGGCGCTGCGCCGGGGCATGTCCACGCTGAACTCGCGGAAGATCGTGCTGGTCAGCGGCATGGTCGCGGCGTTGGCCATCGTGGGCACCGCCTATGCCGAGTCGGCGGTCACCGCGATCGTCTGCCTGTCCATCTCCACCTCGGGGATCATCTTCGCCAACGGCGCGGTGTGGGCCGCCACCCAGGACGTGATGCGCCAGCTCAACCTGACCGGCTCGGCGACCGGTTTCGTGAACGCCCTGGGCAACGTCGGCGGCATCCTTGGGCCGATCGTCACCGGCTGGCTGGCCTACGTGACCAGCTCGTTCGTCGCGCCGCTGGTGGTCGCCGCCGGGTTGGCCCTGGTCGGCGGGCTGATCTGGGCGTTCGGCATGCGCGCCCGGGTGGAGGCGCCGGTGGGAGCGCCGGCGTGACCGGTCCGCTGGACGGCATCCGGGTGATCGACGCGGCCACGCTGGCCGCGGGTCCCCTGGTGGCCACCTTCCTCGGCGAGTTCGGCGCCGAGGTGATCAAGGTGGAGCAGCCGGACGGCGGGGACCCGTTGCGGCAGTGGGGGGCGCAGCGCGACGGCGTCGGGCTGATGTGGAAGAGCGTCGGCCGGAACAAGAAGTCGATCACGCTGAACCTGCGCGAACCCGCCGGCCGGGAGCTCCTTCGCGGCCTTGCCGCGGAAGCGGATGTGCTGGTGATGAACCTGCGCCCGTCCACCCTGCACCGCTGGGAGCTGGACTACGAGCACCTGAAACCGGTGAACCCGAGGCTGGTGATGCTGCACGTGACCGGGTTCGGCGCGGGCGGCCCGAAGAGCGACCGGCCCGGGTTCGGCACGCTGGGCGAGGCGATGAGCGGTTTCGCGCACCTCACCGGGCACCCGGACGGCCCGCCGACGCTGCCCTCGTTCATGCTGGCCGACGGCTGCGCGGCGCTCACCGCCAGCTACGCGGTGCTGATGGCGCTCTACCACCGGGACGTGCGCGGGGGCGAGGGCCAGTTCATCGACATCAACCTGATCGAGCCGCTGGCCCGGCTGATCGAGCAGCCGGTGCTCACCTACGACCAGCTCGGCACGGTGCCCACCCGCACCGGCAACCGCTGGGACATCTCGGCGCCGCGCAACACCTACCGGACCAAGGACGGCCACTGGCTGGCCATGTCGGGAAGCGCGCCGACCATCGCCGCGCGGGCCCTGCGCGCGGTCGGCCGCCCCGAGCTGACCGAGGACCCCCGGTTCGCCGAGGCCCAGCAGCGCCTGCGCAACGCCGCCGAGGTCGACCAGATCATGGCGGACTGGGTGGCCGGGCGGACCCTGGACGAGGCGATGGCGGTGTTCGAGGACGCCGAGGTCGCGGCCGCCCCGGTCTACGACGCCGCCCAGCTGCTCGAAGACCCGCAGCTGGAGGCCCGAGGCACCTATCCGACCTTCCCCGACCCGGACCTCGGCCGGATGCGGATCCAGTGCCCGGTGCCGCGCATGTCGGAAACCCCGGGCGCCGTCAACCACCTCGGCCCCGCGCTCGGCGAGCACACCGACGAGGTTCTCGCCGAGCTGCTCGGCCTCGACCCGGGCCGGCGAGCCCAGCTCCGCGCCGCCGGCGTCATCTGACGACCTGTGAGTGATTTGTGTGGCTATAGCCACACAAATCACTCACAAGCCCGACCGCAGGGAGGACACATTGAACGTACGGGCCCGCCGGTCCGAGCTGGCCACCCCGGCCAGCAACGACTGGATGTTCGCCAAGGCCGCCGCCAGCGGTGCCGACCTGGTGTTCCTGGACCTGGAGGACGCCTGCGCGCCCGCCGAGCGCGAAGCGGCCCGGGCCAAGGCCGCCGACGGCCTGCGCAACCTGGACTGGGGCCGCGCCACCCGCGCGATCCGGATGAACGGCGTGGACACCCGCTGGGCGCACGGCGACGTGATCGAGGTGGTCACGCACGCGCGCGAGGCGTTGGACGTGATCATCGTGCCCAAGGTCCGCCGGGCCAGGGACGTCTGGTGGGTGGACGTGCTGCTCACCCAGCTGGAACAGACCCTGGGCCTGACCAAACGCATCGCCCTGGAGGTGCTGATCGAGGAGACGGAAGGGCTGGAGCACGTCGGCGAGATCGCCCGGTCCAGCCCCCGGCTGGAGGCGGTCATCTTCGGCGCCGGTGACTTCTCCGCCTCCCAGGGCGCCCGGGTGGACACCAACTTCGACCCGGTCGTGGACTACCCCGGCGACATGTGGCACTACGCCCGCGCCCGGGTCGTGGTGGCCGCCCGCAGCGCCGGGATCGACGCGATCGACGCCCCGTTCCCCAACTACCGCGACCCGGAGGCCTACCGCGCCGCCGCCGAACGGGCCGCCGCGATGGGCTACGTGGGCAAGTGGGCCATCCACCCCAGCCAGATCGAACCGGCCAACCAGGTCTTCGCGCCCACGCCCGAGGAGATCGCGCAGGCCCAGAAAACGGTCGCCGCCTACCGGGAGGCCGAGGCCACCGGCCGGGGCGCGACCGGCCTGGACGGGATGCTGGTGGACGCCGCCCACCTGCGCCTGGCCGACAACATCACCCGCCGGGCGGAGCTGCTCGGCCTTTCCCAAGGGAGCCCGTCGTGACCAACCGCCAGATGTCGCTGGTCGGCTTCATGCAGGCCGGCAACGTGACCGTGTACTCCGGTTCCTGGCGCTACCCGTCCGCCGAGCTCGGGTTCCTCAGCCTGGACTACTACGCGAAGATCGCCCGCACGCTGGAGGAGGGCGGCTTCGACCTGGTCTTCTTCGACGACCGGCTGGCCATGCCCGGGGTGTACGGGAACTCGGTGGCCGACGCGGTCCGCTACGGCGCGCGGCCGGTCAAGCTGGACCTGACCGCCGTGCTGGGCGGGGTGATCGGCGCGACCAGCCGGATCGGGGTGGGTGCCACCTACTCCACCACCTACTACGACCCGTTCCACGTGGCGCGCACCTTCGCCACGCTGGACCATCTGTCCGGTGGCCGGGCCGCCTGGAACGTGGTGACCTCGGTGAACGACTCGGAGGCGCAGAACTTCGGCCTGGAGAAACACCTCGGCCACGACGAGCGGTACGACCGGGCGCACGAGTTCCTCGAGGCGGTCACCGCACTGTGGGACTCCTGGGAGCCGGACGCGCTCGTCATGGACCGGGAATCGGGCATCTTCGCCGACCCGGAGAAGGTGCACGAGATCGACTTCGCCGGGAAGTGGTTCAAGGTGCGCGGCCCGTTGACCGTGCCGCGCACCCCGCAGGGCCGGCCGGTGCTGCTGCAGGCCGGTTCGTCCGGGCGGGGTCGGGAGTTCGCCGCCGAGTGGGCGGACCTGATCTTCACCGGCGACCCGGGCATCGAGGTGGCCCGGCAGCATTACCGGGACCAGAAGAAACGCATCGCGGCCGCCGGCCGGGACCCGGACACGGTGAAGATCCTGCCCATGGCCTACGCGGTGGTCGGTGAGACGCAGGCCATCGCCGAGGAGAAGGAGCGCCTGTTCCTGGACGCCTACGTGCACCCGGTGGCCTCGCTGACGCTGCTCTCCGAGGTGCTCAACTACGACTTCGGCCGCCACGGTCTGGACGACCCGGTCACCCCGGCAATGCTGGACGCCAGCTCGGGCATCCGGGGCCTGTTCGAGGGCGTGCGCCGGCACCTCGGCCGGGACGACCTGACCGTGCGTGACCTGGCCGCGCACCGCGCCACCCTGCTGCAGGGGCCGCGGTTCGTGGGCACCCCGGATCGGGTGGCCGGGCAGATGCGGGAATGGTTCGACGGCGAGGCCTGCGACGGGTTCGTGCTGGCCGCGACGCACCTGCCGGGCGCGTTCGAGGAGTTCGTGCGGATGGTGGTGCCGATCCTGCGCGAACAGGGCGTGTTCCGCTCCGAGTACACCGGCCACACCCTCCGCGACCACCTCGGCCTGCCGAAGTGACTGAACCACTGTGCTGAAGTCACTGAATCACCGTGCTGAAGTGACTGAATCACCGTGCTGAAGTCACTGAATCAGGGGTGGTGGGGGTTAGTTGATGCGGGTCCAGGGTTGGCAGCCGGTGGTTTCGAAGACGCCGTCGGTGGGGTCGATGGTCACCGTGGTGCCCCGGTTGCCCTCGTTGGTGATGATCGTGCCGAAGTCGTCGCCGGCGTCCCAGCGGCAGAGCAGTTCGGCCGGCCCCCGGGTGCGGTAGGTGCCGGGCTGGATGTCGGTGCCCACCACGAACCGGCCGTTGCCGGGGATCTGGCCCGGCCGGCCGGGCAGCGTGGTGCGCGGCTGCGCGTCCAGGTCCCGGCCGAACTGGCTGACCGCCTGCAGGGTGAGCACCACGCCCCACGCGCCGAGCAGCGCGGCCAGCCCGCCGAGCACCGAGGCGACGATCGACATGGTGCCGTTGGACGCGATCCCCCGCCGCGCCCGGCCGAGACCGAGCAGCCCGAACAGCACGGCCAGCCCGCCGCACAGCAGGGCCAGCGGCCCGGTGAACGGCACCACCCCGAACACCAGGCCGGCCACCGCCAGGATCAGCGCGGTGATGCCGTACCCGTTGCGCGGCACCGGCCGGTACTCGGCCGGCCGGCGCTGCCCCGGGATGGCGCCCGGCGGCACCGGCGGGTACGGCAGCGGCCGGGTCGGCTGGTAGCGGCGCGGCTGGCGAGTCATTGGCGTCCCCGAGGTCGGGCGAAAACGCGGACATTAAGAACTATCGAAGTAGTTGAGAGCTGTGTTACCGCTCACAACAACTGTCGATAGTCTTCGGCCATGACCGAACGGGATCTCGAGCGGGAACAGGCCAACAAGGACCTCATCCGGCGCGCCTTCGACGAATGGGCGGCCGGCATCGGCGGGGTGTTCGCCCTGCTCGCCGAGGACGCCACCTGGACGATCGTGGGCAACGCCCCGGTGTCGCGCACCTACACCAGCCGCAAGGACTTCCTGGACACGGTCATCGAGCCGTTCGGCGCGCGCATGGAGAAGCCGCTGGTGCCGGAGGTGCGCCACCTCTTCGCCGACGGCGACTGGGTGATCGCGCTGTTCGACGGCACCGCGACCGCCCGGGACGGCAAGCCCTACCGCAACACCTACACCTGGTACATGCGGCTGAGTGACGGGGTGATCGTGGAGGCGATCGCGTTCTTCGACACGATCGAGTTCACCGACTTCTGGACCCGGGTCGACCCGGTCTGAACGAACCGGGCCGACCTGGGTCGCTCGAGGAGATCAGCCGCCGAAGTGCTTGACCAGCGCGGCGATGCCGGCCCCGTAGACGCCGTTGCTGTAGGTGTCCATGAGGCCGGCCTCGTGCTCGGCGTCCGCGTCGAAGTGCGACCACCACTCCACGAAGGCCTGGCCGGTGGAGGTGATCGGCGCGATCCGGATGGTGGACTTGTAGCTGCGCACCGGGAACGGGCCGGCGTCGGTGAACTCGTAGGTGTAGGAGCGGTCGTCGTCGTCCAGGGTCAGCAGCCGCTCGGCGACCTGGCCCGCGTCGCCCAGGCTCAGCCGGCGGACCGAGCCGACCTCCATCCCGGAACCGCCGCCCTCGATCTCGCTGGCGGTGATCGCGGGCAGCCAGCTGGGCAGCCCGTTGAAGTCGCGGACCAGCGCCCACACCTCGTCGGCGGACGCGGGCACGACACCGCTGGCGTACGGCCTTGGCATGAGTTCTCCTTCGGGTTCAGTTCAGGGTCGGACGTTCTTGAACGCACGGGTCTGTTCGGTGAGCGCCCGCTCGGTTGGCAGCCGCTCCATACTGCTCGCTCCGTAGAAGCCGTGACAGTGCTCCGTTCGGGCTAGCACGTACGAGGCGTCCGACGGCTCGGCGATCGGCCCGCCGTGGCAGAGCACCAGCACGTCCTCCCTTACCTCCAGCGCGGCTCGGGACCACGAGTCGATCAGCGCGACGCAGTCGTCCAGCGTCTTGGCCGTCTCCGCGCCGATCGCGCCGCCGGTGGTCAGCCCCATGTGGCAGACGATCATGTCCGCGCCGGCGCGCGCCATGGCGGCCGCGTCTTCCTCGGAGAACACGTAGGGGGTGGTCAGCAGGTCCTGGGCCCGGGCGGCGGCGACGAGGTCGACCTCGAGGGCGTAGCCCATGCCGGTCTCCTCCAGGTTGGCCCGGAACACCCCGTCGATCAGGCCCACGGTGGGGAAGTTCTGGATGCCGGCGAAGCCCAGGTCGCGCAGCTCGCGCAGGAACCGGTCGCGCAGCAGGAACGGGTCGGTGCCGTTCACCCCGGCCAGCACCGGGGTGTGCTCGACCACCGGGAGCACCTCGGCGGCCATCTCCACCACGATCTCGTTGGCGTTCCCGTAGGCCAGCAGGCCGGCCAGCGAGCCGCGCCCGGCCATCCGGTACCGGCCGGAGTTGTAGATCACGATCAGGTCGATGCCGCCGGCTTCCTCGCACTTGGCCGACAGGCCCGTGCCGGCGCCGCCGCCCACGATCGGCTCGCCGCGCCGGGCCATCTCGGCGAACCGCTCCATCAGCTCGGCCCTCATGTGGTTACCTCCCGGAACGCGGCGACCAGCGCGTTGGCGAACTCCGGGTCGTTCAGGTTGTGCGGCACCCGGAGCAGTCGGCACCGGTCGGTCTGCTCCACCATTTGCTCCAGCGTGTCGAAAAGGGCGGCGTCGGCCTCCGGGTCCCAGAACGGCTGCCCCTCGGCGTCCAGCAGCGAGACCCCGCCCTCGGGGAGCAGGAACCGGACCTGGCCCGAGCAGGCGTTCAGCTTGCCGGCGATGAACTCGGCCGTGGCGCGGTTCTCCTCCACGCTGGTGCGCATCAGGGTGACCTGCGGGTTGTGCTGGTAGAACAGCCTGTCCCCGTACCGAGGCGGCACGGTGTCCGGGGCGCCGAAGTTGACCATGTCCAGTGCGCCGCAGGAGCCCACGTAGGGCACGCCGGTGCGGGCGATCGCGTCCAGCCGCTCCGGCCCGGCGCTGAACACGCCGCCGGCCAGCAGGTCGCAGATCTCCGTGGTGGTGATGTCCAGGACCGCGTGGAGTTGGCCGTCGTCGGCCAGCTTCTCCATCGCCCGGCCGCCGGTGCCCACCGCGTGGAACACCAGCGGGTCGTACTCCCCGGTCAGCTGCTTGGCCACCGCCGTGACGCACGGCGTGGTCACCCCGAACATGGTCAGCGCCACGGCCGGCCGGGTGGCGGCCTCGGGTATGCGGTGGGTGAGCGCGCCGGCCAGCGCGTGGGCCGCGTTGCCCAGTACCCGCCGGGAGATCCGGTTCAGCCCGGCCACGTCGGTGACCGAGTGCAGCATGGCGATGTCGCTGGCCCCTACGTACGCCGACACGTCGCCCCCAGCGACCGTGCTGACCAGGAACTTCGGCACGCCGACCGGTAGCGCGCGCAGTGCCGGGGAGATCAGTGCGGTGCCACCCGAGCCACCCAGCCCGAGCACCCCGCCGACGTCGTCCCGCGCGCCCAGCCAGTGCTCGAAGGCCACCGCCATGGCCGTTACCGCGCTGCCCCGGTCACCGGTGAACACCGCTTCGGGGCCGTCCGGGTGGGCGGCCGCGACCTCGTCGGCCGCGACGTCGGCGCCGCGTGGTTCCGGGTCGTGGGTGGACAGGTCGACGGTGGTCACCGGTACGCCGGCCGCCCGGAGCAGCTCGGCCACGTAGCGCAGCTCCGCGCCCTTGGTGTCGAACGTGCCGACGACATAACCCGTCATAGGGCTGTGACGTTACCGGCGTCACCCGGTGCCCGCACCCCCGCGATGCTTTAATGGGCCTTCAAAATTCGACCGCAATCGAACCTT
Source organism: Actinospineispora eucalypti (assembly GCA_014208095.1). GTDB lineage: Bacteria > Actinomycetota > Actinomycetes > Mycobacteriales > Pseudonocardiaceae > Pseudonocardia > Pseudonocardia eucalypti. Next base: position 1,524,730 of record JACHMT010000001.1, read on the forward strand.
CGGAGCTCACCTTGCTGACCACGCGTTTCACCGAGGAATTCGGCGTCCAGCACCCGATTGTGTGCGGGGGCATGACCGGGGTCGGGACCGCCGAGCTGATCGCCGCCGTGGCCAACGCGGGCGCCCTGGGCTGTCTGACCGCGCTCACCCAGCCGACGCCGGAGGCGCTGGCCAAGGAGATCCAGCGGGTCAAGGACATGACCGACAAGCCGTTCGCGGTGAACCTGACCATCCTGCCCACGATCAAGCCGGTGCCCTACGACGAGTACCGGGACGCCATCGTCGAGGGCGGCGTGAAGATCGTGGAGACGGCCGGGTCGAACCCGGAGCCGCACCTGCCCACGTTCAGGGCCGCCGGCGTGAAAGTGATCCACAAGGCGGTGGCCGTGCGGCACGCGCTGAAGGCCGAGCGGCTGGGGGTGGACGCGATCAGCATCGACGGCTTCGAGTGCGCCGGCCACCCCGGTGAGGACGACATCGGCGGGCTGGTGCTGATCCCGGCGGCCGCCGCCAGGCTGTCCATCCCGATCATCGCCAGCGGCGGCATCGCGGACGGGCGCGGGCTGGCCGGTGCGCTGGCGCTGGGCGCGGACGCGGTGAACATGGGCACCCGGTTCATGGCCACCACCGAGGCGCCGATCCACGAGAACGTGAAGAACCAGATCGTGGCCAACGACGAGCGGGCGACCAACGTGGTGTTCCGCAAGTTCCGCAACTCCGCCCGGTGCGCGCGCAACTCGGTCTCCGACCAGATCGTGGAGATCGAGCGTCAGGAGGGGACGACCTTCGACGACATCGCTTCGCTCGCGGCCGGTGCTCGTGGCCGCACCGAGGTGCTGGAGAAGGGGGACATGGACGGCGGCATGTGGTGGGCCAGCCAGGCCCAGGGGCTGATCAACGAGGTGGCCCCGTGCGCCGAGGTGGTTCGCCAGATCGTCGCGGATGCCGAGGAGATCATCGGCAAGCGCCTGGCCGGGATGCGCGCCTAGCGGCGCGCCTGTGAGTGGCGAGTAGCGCCATAGCGCTACTCGCCACTCACGAGTGTTGGCGCGCCAGCGCCAACACATCCTCCACCGACCACTGGTCGTCGGCGTGCTCGCCGTACTTGGCCGCGCGCACCCGGCCGTCCGGGGAGACCAGGAAGTCGCCGGGCAGGCCCAGCCGGCCGCCCTCGGCCGCGACCGGCGGCCGGGGGAGCCGGCCGCGCAGCACCTCGGTGACGGAGGCGACCACGGCGCGCAGCGCGCGGGGGTTCAACAGCGCGCGCGGCGCGTGCTCCACGCCGAACTCCCGGTACAGCGCCTTCTCCGGGTCGCCGACCACGGCGAACGGCAGCTCGGCCGCCGTCCGGCGCAGTTCTTCCGCGCTGGAGTGGAACAGCACCACCTCGCGCACCCCGGCGGCGGCCACCTCCTCGTTCCGGTTCACGAACGAGCGTAGGTGCAGGTGGCAGATCGGGCAGCCGGCGAACCGCCGGAACTGCAGGTGGACGAGCCGCTCGGTATCCGGCACCGCCACCTTCTCACCGTGGATGTCCACCAGGTCGCGGGCGGGCACCTGGTCGCCGGGCTGGATCTTCATGGGGGCACCTCCGCGTAGGCGTACGTTGTACTCCTACCAAGTATGCGCGTAGGCCGTACGCTGTCAAGTCATGCCCCGCCCGCGCTCGCTCAACCCGGAGGTGATCGTCGCCGCCGCCCTGGCGGTGATCGACCGGGACGGGCTGGACGCGCTGTCCATGCGCGCGGTGGCCGGCGAGCTGCGCATGGGCACCATGTCGCTGTACCGCTACGTGGCCGACCGGGACGGGCTGGAGTCCCTGGTAGTGGAGCGGTTGCTGGCCCAGGTGGACCCCCGGCCGCCGGCCGGGCTCTCCTGGTGCGCCGAGCTGCACGTGCTGGTCGGCCGGGTGCGGGACGCGGTCGGCGCACACCCGGCGGTCATCCCGCTGCTGCTGCGCCGCCGGCACGAATCGGCGGCCTCCCGCCGGTGGCTCGAGGCCACGCTCGGTGCGCTGGAACGGGGCGGGTTCACCGGGGCGCGGCGGGTGATCGCGCAGCGCACACTGGTCAGCTACCTGCTCGGCGCGTTGCAGACGGAGTACTACGGCGCGCTGTCCGGCGCCGGCACCGAGGCGCTGGCGATGGACGACTGCCCGCTGATCGCGCAGACCGCGCGTGCCGCCGCCGGGCTCACCCCGGAGGACGAGTTCGGCCGGGGCCTGGCGGTGGTGATCGCCGGTCTGCGCTCCGGCGAGGCGCCCTAGCCTGCCCGGGGCTCGCGCCACATCGAGCGCATGACCACCTCCAGGCCGCGCACCGGCAGGGTGCCGGTCTCCGCGAACCCGAACCGCCCGTAGTACGACACCAGCTCCGGCTTGCACTCCAGGTAGGCCGGCAGCTCCCGCTCGTCCAGGCGGGGCAGCATGGATCGCAGCAGCGCGGTGCCGACGCCCCGGCGCTGCGCCTGGGGGTCGGCGCCGAGGTGGAACAGGTACCAGTGCGGGGTCGAGGGGCGGGCGGCCTGGAACACGTCGCCGATCCGCATCAGGCGGGGGAACCGGTGCCGCGCCGCGCGCGCAGCCCGGGCAGCGTGGCCACCAGCGCGGACTGCTCGGGCTCCACCCGGCCGGGCTCGGTCCAGAACGCGGCGCCGGTCGGAGCGCCCGTCGGATCGCCGGCCAGCTCGACGTATCCGTCCGGGAGCATCTGCCGCAGGAACGTGTCCATCAGGCCGGGCAGCCGGCGCCGCCGGGCCTCGTCGTCCGGGATCACCCAGCGGTAGACGGGGTCGTCGTGGAAGGCGCGGGCCAGGATGCCGGCCACCGCGGCGTGGTCGGCCGGGGTGGCCCGCCGGACGGTCGGTTCGGTCATGGCCGGCGCACCGAGGAGCCGCGCGGAGTGCCGGGCACGCCGTTCGCTCCGTGCCGCTGTTGGATCTGGTACTCGATCAGCGCCAGGTCCTGGTGCAGCTGGGCGATCCGGGCGAGCACCTGTTCCCGGTGGGTGACCAGCACCTCGTGCCGGCGCCGCTCGGCGTCCTGGCCGTCGCCGGTCAGTTCGGCGTACTCACGCAGCTCGCTGGTGGACATGCCGGTGGCGCGCAACCGGTCGAGCAGGCGAATCCGGGCCACGTCGTGCTCGGTGTAGCGGCGTGCGCCGTTCTTGGACTTGGCGCCCTTGCCGTTGTTGGCGTTTTTGCCGTTGTCCGGCGCACCGGTTCCGGAGATCAGGCCGGAGCGCTCGTAGGAGCGCAGCGTCTTGGTGGTCAGCCCGGTGAGCCGGGCCACCTCGGCAAGGGTCAGCTCGTCGTCCACCGATGCGGCCTCGCCAGCGTCGTCGTGTGTCGGGTGCTGGCACCCTAGCGCTAGTGCGGCTTGGTGGCGGACTGCAGGCCGATCTTGCTGGCCACGTCCGTCAGTACTTTTGCGTAGCCCAGTCCCGTGAGTCGGGCTTTCGTACCTGGATCCCCGACTCACCGTACCCAGATCCCCGACTCGCGGGGGGTGGGTTAGGCGAGGGTTTCGCGGATGCGGGTGTGGGTTTGGTCGGCGGCTTCGCGTTCGGCTTGGGTGGCGGGTTCCAGGCGGACGGGGATGTCCTTGTGGTGTGGCGTGCCGGCGATGGGGTCGCGGTCGGTGGCGCTGGTGATCAGGTTCAGCCTCGGGCCGTTGATCACCCGGCCGCCCCGGCCGTCCGGGTAGGACATGCCGTAGCCGTGCGGCAGCGCGGCCTGCATCGGGCGCAGCGACTCGTCGGCCTCGGCGCGCGCCACGATCCGGCCGGTCGAGGTCTGCACCGCGACCCAGTCACCCGGGTCGACCCCGACCGAGGCCAGGTCGGCGGCGCGGGCGCGCAGGGCGCCGTCCGGGTCGGTGCGCCGCCAGGCCGGCGGGCGCAGGATCTGGTTCGCGTTGTGTGACCGGCGCTGGCCGGCGATCAGCGAGAACGGGTACCGGGGGTCCGGCGCCTCGGCCACCGGGTCCAACCTGCCCAGCCAGCTCAACATCTCCGGCACGGCCAGCTGGATCCGCGGCCGGCGCACCAGCGACCAGACCTCCTCGTAGGTGTGCACGCTGAACGGCGTGCCGCTGGTGCTGCCCAGGATGCGGTCGAACAGCTCCTCGCCCAGCGCGGGGACGTCGGCCGAGGAACCCAGCGCGCGTCGAACCTGCTCGGGCATCTGCGCGGCCGCCCGGTGGGCGCCGGCCCACAGCGGCGCCATGGACGCCGCTCCGCCCGGCAGCGCCGGCCCCAGCGTCCGGTACAGCAGCACCGGGGCGATCGCGGCCAGCTCGGGGTCGCCCTTCATCAGGCGGGCCGCCGCCGGCATCAGTTGCGCGCGGTCCACGCGGGCGGTTTCGACCAGGGAGTCCAGCTCGGCCGCCGGGGGCAGCACACCCAGCTCGTCCAGCAGCCGGGTGTAGATCTCCGCCTCCACCAGGGTGCCCTCCAGCGGCGTGAACAGCGGTGGCCGGACCTGGAAGTAGTTGGTCGGCCACTCCAGGCTGAAGAGGGTGAACTCCCACTTCTCGTGCTGCGCGGCGGCCGGTAGGACGTAGTCGGCCTGCGCGGCGGTCTCGGTGTAGGCCACGTCCACCACCACGGACAGCTCGCACTCGCGCAGCGCCCGCTCCACCGACGCGGTGTCGGCGTAGGTGTTCGCCGGGTTGGAGGACTCCACCCACACGACGCGGACCCGGTTCGGGTGGTCGGTGAGCACCTCCTCGGCCAGCGTGTTCGCCGGCAGCAAGCCGCCGATGTACTCGTAGCCGGTGATCTCCGAGCGCTTCCCGTTGGAGTTGCTCCACAGCGGCAGCAGCCAGGAGTGCATGCCGTTGGTGCCCGGCCGGCCGAAGTTCCCGGTGAGCAGGAACAGCAGCTTCTCCAGGTAGCTGTTCAGGGTGGAGTGCCGGCCCTGCTGGATGCCCAGCTCCACCCGCACGGTCATCGCGTTCGCGGCCAGGATCAGGTCGACGGCGGCGTCCACGTCGGAGCGGGAAAGCTCGCAGTGCGCGATCCACTCGTCCACCGGGACCGCCCGCAGCGCCTCCGCGACCTCCTCGAACCCGTCGCAGTGGGCGGCCAGGAACTCCCGGTCGGCGCCGCCCCGCTCCAGCACCAGGGCGAGGATCGCGCCGAGCAGGTAGGCGTCCGTGCCGGGGCGCAGGGGCAGGTGCAGCTCGGCCACGTCGGCGGTCTCGGTGCGCCGGGGGTCGACCACGATCACCTTCCGGTTGGGGTCGTTCTTGATCGTGTTCAGGGCCTGCCGGGCGTTGGTGAAGCCGTGCGCCAGCCACGGGTTGCAGCCGATGACCAGCAGCAGGTCGCACTCCTCGATGTCCTCGGCGGTGTGGCAGGCCTGCGAGCCGAACATCTTGCCGTTCACCCAGAAGTCGCCGGTCTTCTCCTGGGACAGCGCGTTGAAGTATCGGGAGGAGTTCATCCACTTCATCAGCGAGGTGCCGTAGGCCCCGCCGGAGTGGTTGCCCTGGCCGCCGCCGCCCACGTAGGCGAACGAGCCGGGCCGGCCGGCCGCCGTGTCCGCGTCCCGCACCGCGCGCAGCTGGATGGCGATCTCCCGCAGCGCGGTGTCCCAGTCGATCTGCTCGTGCGAGCCGTCCGGGAGCCGGCGCAGCGGGCTGGTCAGCCGGTCGCCGTGGTTGCCCAGCCAGTTCAGCCGCTGCGCCTTCTGGCACAGGTAACCGGCGGAGCGGGGGTTCTCCTTGTCGCCCCGCACCCGGGTGATCGCGCGGCCGTCCAGCTGCACCTCCAGCCCGCAGTTCAGGTAGCAGAGGCTGCACGCGGTCTTGTGCCACTCGGTCACCGACAACCCCCAGGGTTTCGCAGAAGAACTCAGCTTGCCTACAGGGTTGCGTCAATGAACCCTGGTGTCAACCCGGTCAGAGCGAACGGACGATGTCGATCGCCCGGCCGAGCGTGTCCAGCTTGGCCGGTACGGAGTCCCCGGCCGGATAGAGCCGGACCGTGTCCACGCCGGCATCGCGCCACACCGCGAGCCTTTCCCGGACCATCGGCTCGGTGCCGATCAGCGTGGTGGCCAGCACCATGTCGTCGGTGATCAGCTCGACGGCGGCGTTCCGGTCGCCGGCCTGCCAGTGCTCGTGGACCGCCGCCGCCACCTCGGCCCAGCCCTGCCGGCCGTAGGCGTCCCGGTAGAAGTTGGTGCTGGCCGAGCCCATCCCGCCGAGGCTGAACGCGAGCTCCTTCTTCCGCGCGGCCACCATGGTGCGCAGCGCGTCCTCGTCCTCGGCGAACGCCACCTCGGCGCCCTGGCACACGTCGAGCGCGGCCCGGGTGCGGCCGTTTCGGGACAGCCCGGCGTCCAGGTGTCGGAAGTAGGCGGCCGAGCCCTCCGGCACGAAGCTCGTGCCCAGCCACCCGTCGGCCAGCTCGCCGGTCAGCTCCAGCATCTTCGGGGAGAGGGTGGCCAGGTAGATCGGGATGTCCGGGTTGGGCTCCATGGACACCCGCATCGGCTTGCCCTCGCCGCCGGGCCGGGGGACGTGGAACGCCTCCCCGCTGAACGACACCTTGTCCCCGGCGAACACCTGGCGGACGATTTCGATGGTCTCCCGCATCCGGGTCAGCGGCTTGGCGAACCCGACGCCGTGCAGCCCCTCGATGACCTGCGGGCCGGACGCGCCGAGGCCCAGCGCGAACCGCCCGTCGGACATCGCGGACAGGGTCAGGGCGGCCTGCGCGATGGCCACCGGGGTGCGGGTGCCCAGCTGGATGATCCCGGAGCCGAGCAGCATCCGTTCGGTGCGGCCGGCCAGGTAGCCGAGCACCGACGGTGCGTCCGAGCCCCACGCCTCGGCCACGAAACAGGCGTCCAGGCCGAGTTTCTCCGCCTCGACGGCGAACGTGGCGACGTCCCGGAAGTCGTGCGAGGCCTCGATGGTGGTCGCGGTCCGCATCAGCCGACGCCCTCCACGCGCTCCTTGATCGCGGCCAGCGTCGCGGTCATGTTCTTCTCGAACTCGCGCAGCCGGTTGAAGACGATCTTCTGTTCCTTCTCCGGCATGCGGGTTATGGCCACGGTGAGCATGGAAGGGCCCGGTCCGAGCTGCGCCGACTGGTGCAGCCGGGTGCCGTCGCCCTCCGGCTCGAGGGTGAACCGCCACACCGCCGACGGGTTCTCCGCGTCGGCCACCGCCCAGGAGAACGCCCGCGTGGGCTCGCACTCCACGATCTCCGAGGGAACCTGCCAACCGCCGGTGGCCGGGTGGCTGCTGTGGCCGAGGAACCGCGCGCCGAGCGCGGGTCCGCTGGCCCCGTCCAGCCACTCGATCGCGTCCAGCTCGTTGCTCATCTCGGGCATCCGGCCGGGGTCGCTCACGATCTCCCAGACGGCCTCGGGTGGGGCCTCGACGAACGTGTCGACCCGCACCGTCGGCTTGTCCGCGTACCGCGCGCCGGTCCACTCCATTGCGGCCCCGTCCTCTCGGTTGAGTGATCGCCGACCAGAGTTGCGCAAACAGACCCAGATGTCCAGCGGCCTCTCCCGGCCGGGGATGTCGATTCGCGGTTGCCGCTAGCGGCAAGTGTAACGCTGTTTTGATGCCGGAAGCGACAAGCGCTCACCCGCTGCCCCGCTCGCCGCCGCGCACGGCTCATCGGGTTAATGACGGCTGCTCGCGGTGGGGGTGGTCGCCGACTCTGGCGGATCAGCGTCGATTTTCGACGCTGTAGCGCCACAAATGACGATCACCCCTGGCGGCGGCCTCGGGGTGGGGCGAGGCAATGATGGGGGGATGTGGACGCGGTGGGTCGCGGTGCTCGGTGGGGCGGTTGTGCTCGGGCTCGGGGTGGGCGGGTGCTCCGAGGCGGCGGTGAGTGGGCCGCCGAGTCCGGTGACGGCGGCACGGCCGGCGCAGCCGGGGGTGACCGGAGGACTGGTCGGCGCGGTGACCAAGTTGGGCCTAATCAGCCAGGACTCCTGCCAGACCGGGCCGGCCGAGCAGGTCTACCCGGACTGTGACCGGTTCATGGCCCAGCTGCGGTCGGCGGTTGCCACGGTGCGCGACTCGGCCGGCGGCCTGCCCAATGCGGCCGAGGTGAAGCGGACCGCGGCGGAGACCCTCGCCGGGGCCGATGCGTTCGACCGGGACGGGTGTGGTTCCGGGCCGACCGGGTCGGCGTCCAGTGGTGCCTCGAGCTGCGTCGGCAACCTGGCCAGGGTGCGCGCCGGGGTGACCACGCTGATCGCGCAGACCGCCTCGGTGGCGAACCGCTGAGGTTCGGCCGGTCGATCGGCCGATGGGCGCCGGCGGCCGTGCTCGGCGTCGCCCCCGATTCCGGCGGGGCCGCCTGCGCCCTCGGGTCGATCGACCCGGCCGATGCGGATCAGCCGGCCGCGCCCCGGCTGCCCAGGATGTCCCGGACGGCGTCCGCCGGGATCCGGAACGAGCGGCCCACGCGTACATGTGGGATCTCGCCGGCATGAACCATTCGGTAGATCGTCATTTTGGACACGCGCAGGGTGTTGGACACCTCCGCGACGGTCAGCAGCTCGGCGCCGCTGGCAGGTCGCTGGGCGCCAACGCCGGTGCCAAATTCGGGGGCAGTCTTTTCGCCGAGATTCATGTCAACGAGGTCGCGCGCGTGATCGGCATTGTTACGAAAGCGAGAAAAGTAATCGGTGTGTTCACCGTGCCGAGTGTGATGTGTTGCTCAAACGGGTGATTCGGTCACTCATCGTTATAGCGTGAGGTGTGCACGCCTGTGGCGGGCAGGAAATCGTTCCCCGCCCGCCATCTGCGGCGATCTCCCGGCTGACCTCCGTGATCCGGCCGTGATCGGGCGCTCACAACGCGCTGCGGCGCCCGTTCATCTTGATCCTCAACCGGGTGAATGGGTTACTGCTTGGCGTCGCCCTCGCCGGCCGGGGTCTCGATGGCCTCCGGGGATCCGGACGTCACCTCGATCCGGGTGGCGCCGCCGTTGGCGGCATACGCGCCGGCCACTCGCACGCGCAGCACGCCGGCCTCGTAGGACGCGCTGACCGCCTCGGCGGTCACGTGCGCCGGCAGCGTGAAGGCGCGACGGAACGAGCCGTAGCGCACCTCGCGCAGCGCGCCGCGGCCGCGCTCCTCGGAGCGCTCGTCCCGCCGCTCGCCGCGCACCACCAACTGGTCGCCGTCCACCTCGACGGTGACGTCCTTGGTCACGTCCACGCCCGGCAGCTCGACGGTCACCACCGCGTCGTCGCCGTCCCGGGACACATCGGCGGCCGGCACGAAGGCGCTCGGGGTGGCCGGCCAGCTGGGTACCGGTCCACCGAAGGCGCGCCGCACCAGGGCGTCGAAGTCGGCGAACGGGTCGCGGCGGCTCCACAGGGAAACGTTGCTCATGATCTCCTCCAGTTCCGAAGCTTTCGCTCATATAACTTGAGCTGAAGCGACTCAATTCCAGCGAGGAGGGTGACGTGCGCCACGCGAGAGCCAATCATGTGGAATTGGCTCTCGACGTCGAGGCCAATTCCCGCGCAGCATCGAGGTCGTGGCTACCGTGACCCCGAAGCTGACCCCGGTCTCCCTGGCCCGTCGCCCGGTGAGCCGGCTGATCCAGCTGATCGTCGGGCTCACCCTGTACGGGGTGAGCATGGCGTTCATGATCCGCGCCGGCCTCGGCCTCGACCCGTGGGACGTGCTGCACCAGGGCCTGGCCAACCACGTCCCGCTGAGCTTCGGCACCATCACAGCCCTGGTCGGCGCGCTGGTGCTGCTGGCGTGGTGGCCGCTGCGGCAGCGCCCCGGCATCGGGACGGTGGCCAACATCCTGGTCATCGCGGTGGCGGTGGACGGCGCGCTGGCCGTGCTGCCGGCGGCGACCAGCCTGTGGTGGCAGGTGCCGCTGATGGTGCTCGGCGTGGTGCTCAACGGCGTGGCCACCGCCTGCTACGTGGGTGCCCGGCTGGGTCCGGGGCCGAGGGACGGCCTGATGACCGGGCTGCACGCGCGCACCGGGAAGTCGGTGCGCCTGGTGCGCACCGGCATCGAGGTGGCCGTGCTGGCCACCGGGTGGCTGCTCGGCGGCACGGTCGGCGTCGGCACGGTGCTGTACGCGCTGAGCATCGGCCCGCTCACCCAGTTCTTCCTGCCCTGGCTGGCGTACCGCGACGGCGCAGCAGCCACCACTCCGCCACCAGCAGGTTGACGATCCAGCTCAGCCACACGCTGGCCCCGGCGGCGGCCCGGCTCATCGCGGCCTCGTCCCCGCCGAAAAGCGTGCCGGTGAACGGGTCGAGCACCACGATCCACAGCACCAGCCAGGCCCGGTTCACCACGATGGAGAAGGTCAGCGCGAAGCTGCGCACCATCCAGGCCCGGTGGTCGGCGTACCGGCGCCGGCGGGCGGCCCGGTAGCCGGCGAACGAGGTGAACAGCCACAGCACGGCCAGCATCGTGTTGCCCACCGAGGAGAAGAAGCCCGTGCTGCTCACCGGGGCGACGCCGAGCACCAGGACGCCGGCCGGGAACACCCCGCCGAACAGGTAGAGCCGCCCGATCCACCGGTGGGCCACCCGGTACCGGTTGCGCAGCCACGGCCACACCTGCAGGCAGCCGGTGACCAGTGCGACCGAGCCGAACAGGATGTGCCCCACCAGCAGCGGATAGTGCAACGGGTAGCCCGGGTGCGGCGGGATCAGCGACCGCGCCGGGTCGAACCCCAGGTAGCGGGGCAGCGAGAAGGCCAGGAACGCCACCGAAATCACGATCAGCGGCGGCAGCCAGAGGTGCTGGCGAGTGGGCATCGAGTCTCCCGGACAGAAACTGTGTATGAGCTACGCGGTAAGTCTGTCCGGAAAACTACGTATCAGATACGCAATAATTGGCCGGGATGGATACCGAACACTTGCTCTGGCGCGCCGAGCCCGGTCCGCGCCGAGGGCCGAAACCGTCCCTGACCAGGGCGGAAGTGGTACGCGCGGCGATCGCGGCCGCCGACGCCGACGGCCTGGAAGCGCTGGCCATGCAACGCGTCGCGGAACGCCTCGGCGTGGCCACCATGGCGCTCTACCGCTACGTACCCGGCAAGCACGAGCTGATCAGCCTGATGCTGGACGCCGCCGTCGGCGCGCCGCCCGAGCCGCCGTCCGGGTCTCCGTCCGGCTCTCCGCCCGAGCCGCCGTCGGGGTCGCCGTGGCGGGAGGCGCTGGCCGGGTGGGCGCGCGGCAACCGCGAGGTGTTCCGCCGGCACCCGTGGGTGCTGCCGCTGGTCGGCGGTCCGCGGATGATGGGGCCGAACGAGCTCGCATGGACCGAGGCCGGATTACGCGCACTGGACCCCACCGGCCTGCCGCCGGCCCGCCGGTTGGAAGTGCTGGTCGTGGTGAACGGCTTCGTGCGGGCGGCCGCGGCGGGGGAGACGGCCGCGCCGAGGCTGCCCGGGGCGGAGGCATTGGCGGCGTTCCCGCTGTTCCTGGGCGCGTTGGCGGGGTTGTCTAGCGGGGAGGGCGCGGCCGTGGAGCGGTTCGAGTTCGGGTTGGGGCTGGTGCTGGACGGCGTGCGGCGGCTGGTCGACGGGACCAGGTCGTAAAGGCGCCTGGACGGCGGAGCCGGTTAATCCGTCGGGGCGCGTGGCCTACCGGTTTGATCGCCGTTTGTGGTGGTTCACCAGGGCACGGAAGCCGGCGCACTCCTCCGGCGGGCCGTCGTGCGGGCATTCCCGCAGGTGAGCGAGGTACTCCCGGGCGGCATTCAGCTTCGCTACCTGGGCATCCACGGCATCGATCTGGGTCGTGACCCGGTCCCGCCAGTCAGCATCGGCGGCCCGGCGGTTCACCAGCGCGCCGATGTCCCGGATGCTCATCAGGCCGGTCTCCCGCCACAGGTGGATCAGGGCGATCCGGTACAGCTGGGCGGCGTCGTAGCAGCGCCGACCGCTCCGCCGGTGGGAGCCGAGCAGGCCCCGGCGTTCCCAGAAACGCAGCGTGGACAGGGCCAGGCCGAACCGCCCGGCGGCCTCGGTGATCTCGGTGAGCTCGTTCATTCCCGGCATGCGACCAGTTGAGCTGAACCACGGTTCAGCGGACAAGGTGAGCCTAACCTCATCGAAAGGGGAGGAAGTGGCACACACGCTGACCGAGGCCGGGCGCATGCTGCGGGCCGGCGAACTGACCAGCGTCGAGCTGGTAGAAGCGGGCATCGAGGCCGCCGACCGGCGCGACGGCGCGCTGGGCGTCTACCTGACCAGGATGGACGAGTCGGCGCTCGAGGAAGCCGAACGGGCCGACGCGGAGCTGCGCGCCGGCCGGGACCGGGGTGCGCTGCACGGCATCCCGGTGGGAGTGAAGGACATGATTGCGGTGGCCGGCGTGCCGACCACCGCGCAGAGCCTGGTCCGGGCCGGCGCCCCGCCCGAGGCGGCGGACGCCCCCGTGGTCGCCCGGCTGCGCGCGGCCGGCGCGGTGATCACCGGCAAGACCACCACCATGGAGTTCGGCTGCGGCATCCCGGACCCGGGCAAGCCCTTCCCGGTGCCGCGCAACCCGTACGACCTCGACCGGTGGGCCGGCGGGTCCAGCTCGGGCAGTGCCAGCGGGGTGGCGGCGGGGATGTTCCTGGCCGCGCTCGGCGGCGACACCGCGGGCAGCATCCGGATGCCGGCCGCGTTCTGCGGGGTCACCGGGCTGCTGCCCAGCTACGGCCGGGTGCCCCGGTCGGGCAGCGTGCCGCTGGGCTACAGCCTGGGGCGGATCGGTCCGCTGGCCCGCACCGCGCGGGACTGCGCGGCGGTGCTGGCCGCGATCGCCGGGCCGCACCCCGGTGACCCCGCCGCGACGGCGGTGCCTCCGCCGGAGGCCCCCTTCGACGACGACCGGAGCTACGGCGGTGACCTCGCCGGGCTGCGGGTCGGCCTGGTGCGGGACCTGCCGCTCGGCAGCGACCCGGCGCTGGTCGGCCGGTTGGCCGACGCGGTCGCGGTGTTCGAACGCCTGGGTGCCGAGGTGGCCGAGGTGACGCTGCCGTACTGGTCCGAGCTGATCGGCGCGACCATCGTGACCGCGGTCTGCGAGGGCCTGGCGCAGCACCGGGCCGACCTGCGGGCGCACTGGGCGGACTACTTCCCGGCCAGCCGGGGCCTGCTGGCCAGCGGCGCCCTTTTCACCGGCGCGGACTACGTGCAGGCGCAACGGGTGCGCCGGCTGGCGGCTGGGGCGGTGGCGGAGCTGTTCGGCCGGGTGGACGTGGTGCTCACGCCGACGGCGGTGGTGGGTGCCCCGCCGTTCGACGCGCTGGTCACCGAGGCGGGTCACCAGGACAACGCCGGCCTGTTCGGGCAGGTGCGCACGCCGTACTGGAACGCGCTGGGCAATCCGGTGGTGGCGGTGCCGATCGGGCCGGCCGAGTCCGGCCTGCCGCTGTCCGGGCAGCTGGCCGGCCCGGTGTTCGGCGACGCGACCATCCTGCGCGCGGCCGACGCGTTCCAACGGCACACCGAGTGGCACCGGCGGCCGGCGGCCGAGGTGGAGGGGGCGGCGGCATGAGCGACGTCGAATGGGTGCGAACGCAGCTCGCGTGGTTCGGCCTGGTGGACGAGGAGGGCGCGGCGCTGGCCGACGAGCGGCAGCTGGCCGGGCTCGCGGCGGACCACCGGGCGCTGCGCGCGGCGGTGGACGCGCTGCACGAGGCGGTCCGGGCGGCGCCGGAGACCGCGCCCGCGCTGATCTTCGACCCGTGAGTGATTTGTGTGGCCAGGGCCACACAAATCACTCACGGGTCAGTCCGCCCGCCGAAGGGTGACCGGGGCCAGCTCGGGGCGCTTCGCGGTGCGGCCGTCGCCGGAGGAGCGGCCCCGGATGCGGCGGTAGACCCACGGGCCGAGGAAGCTGCCCGTCCAGCGCAGCTCAGTGGCGGCGGTCTGCCACGGCGCGGGCGGCGGCAGCGCGGGCAGCGGCTCGCGCCAGGCGGGGTCCACGTCGGGCAGGCCGAGTGCGTGCGCCACGGCGGCGGCCGCCAGCCGGTGGCCGAGCGGGCTCAGGTGCAGCCGGTCCGGGCTCCAGGACCGGGGGTCGGTGCTGAACGGGACACCGTCGGTCTCGACCGCCAGCACGCCGTGGCGGGCGGCGGCGGCCCGGATGCGGGCGTTGAAGTCGAACACCCGCCCGCGCAGCGGCCGGGCCATCGGGGCGACCTTGACGATGTCCGGGTAGCAGATGGTCACCACCTGGGCGCCGGCCCCGGTCAGCTCGGCGAACATGGCCTCCAGGTGGCCGATCACCTCGCCGGCCTCGAAGCCCGGCCGGAGCAGGTCGTTCAGGCCGGCGACCACGGTGGCCAGGTCCGGGCGCAGGCGCAGTGCGGGCTCCAGCTGCTCGGCGTGGACCTGCCCGGCCAGCCGCCCGCGCACGGCCAGGTTGGCGTACTCCAGGCCGGGGTTGGCGGCGGCCAGCCGCTCGGCCAGGCGGTCGGCCCAGCCCCGGAGGCCGACCCGGTCGTCGCCGTCCCCGACGCCCTCGGTCTGGCTGTCGCCGATCGCGACGTAGCGGTGGTAGGGAGTCATGAGGCCGATCGTAACAGTGTTATTGCTCAGTCCGGCCACGGCGGAAGGTCGTGCTCGGCCACCCTGGCCAACTCGGCGGTGAACGCCCGGACGGCCGGGGTGTCGCCGGCCGCCGCGGACGCCACCGCGAGGCTCCGGGTCACCGCCGGGCGGCAGGCCAGGTAGCGCACCCCGGGCATGGCCACCGCGCCGCTGCGCGGCACCAGGGTCACCGTGAGGTCGGCGGCGACCAGGGCGAGCATGGTGGCGTAGTCGTACACGTGGTAGCGCACGTCCGGCTCCACGCCGTGCCGGCGCAGCAGCTGCACCAGCGCGTCGTGCTGGTCGGTGCCCGATGCGCAGGCGCTCCACACCTGGTCGCCCAGCCCGGCCAGGCGGACCGGCTCGGTTTCCGCCAGCGGGTGGTTGGCGGACACCGCCAGCCGGACCTCCTCGGTGAGCAGCGGGGTCACCCGCACACCGGGCGGCATGGCGGCCGGGCGGGCCGTCCAGCTCTCGATCACCACCACGTCCAGCCGGCGGGCGCGCAGCTCGGGAATCATGTCCACGATCTCGCCGTCCCGCATCCACGGGCGCAGCCGGGGGTGGTTGGCGGTGAGCGCGCGCAGGGCGCCGGGCAGCAGCGTGCGCACCGCGCTGGCCACCGCGCCGATGCGCAGCGGGCCGACCATCCGGTCGGCCGCATTGGCCAGGTCCCGCTCGGCGTCGGCCACGGCGGCCACCATCGAACGGGCGGTGGCCGCGAGCAGGCGCCCCGCCGGGGTCAGCCGGATGCCCCGGCCGTCCGGTTCGACCAGCCGGCAGCGGGCCTCCCGCTCCAGCTTGCGCACGTGCTGGGACACCGCCGGGCCGGTGATGTGCAGCGCCTCGGCGGCCGAAGTGATCGAGCCGTGCTCGGCGACCGAGGCGAACACCCGCAGCCTTTCCCAAGAAATCACCTAAGTGAAACTACTCAATAAGCCACATAAATACGAAGTACAAGTTGCGCACGGCAGATGGCAGCCTCGAGGTGTGAACCCGCTTCGCACCGCTCCCGCGCTGTGGGTGGCCACCGGCGCCGCCTGCATCTCCGCATCCGCCGGATTCGTCAAGCTGGCCGGCGCCGACCCGGGCTCGACGGCCTTCCTGCGCTGCGCCATGGCGCTGGTCGTGCTGGTCCCGATGGCCGGCTACGAGCTGTATCGGCGCGGCCGGCTGGACGCCCGCACGGTGTGCGTCGGGCTGGCATCCGGCGTGCTGCTCGGGCTGGACTTCCTGATGTGGACGGTGGCGATCTTCGACGTCGGCGCCGGCATCGCCACCGTGCTGGTGAACGTCCAGGTGATCGTCTTCCCGGTGCTCGCGCTGATGTTCGGCGGCACGCCGATTCCCCGGCGGTTCCTGCTGGCCAGCCCGGTGATGCTGGCCGGGGTCGCGCTGGCCGGAGGCGCGCTCGGAGCGGGCGCCGGGATGACCAACCCGGTGCGCGGCACGCTGCTCTCGCTGGCCGCCGGGGTGGCCTACGCCGGGTACCTGTACCTGAACCGGCTGTCCACCGGGCGCCGGCCGACGCACCTGGTCACGCCGGTCTGCCTGGCCACGTTCGCGGCGGCGGCGACCGCCGGCGTGATCGCCCCGTTCACCAGCGGCCTCACCTTCGACCACCCACCGGCCACCTGGGCCTGGCTGATCGGGCTGGCCCTGCTCGGCCAGGTCGTGGCCTGGTTGCTGATCAGCTACGGCAGCCGCCGGTTGGCGCCGAACATCAGCGGCGCGCTGTTGTTGCTGCAACCGGTGTTGGCCGTGCTGTTCGGGGTGGCGCTGCTGGGCGAGCGCCCGACGCTCGCCCAGCTGGCCGGCTGCCTGGTGGTGGTCGTCGCGATCTGGGTGGCGGTCAGCGGGTCAGCTGGACGCGCGGACGACCAGCTCCGGGGCGAGCCGGTGGTGCTCCTCGGTGGGGTTGAGCAGCAGGCCCAGCGCCCGGGTGGCGATGGCCTCCATCGGGTGGCGCAGCGCGGTGACCGGCGGATCCACCAGCTCTAGCAGGTCGGTGCCGTCGAACCCGGTCACCGCCATCTGCTCCGGTACCCGCACGCCCTCCCGCTGCAGCGTGCTGAGCAGGCCGACGGCCAGCACGTCGGCGGTGCACAGCGCGGCGTCCGGCAGCGAGTCCTGGCTCAGCAGCCGGTGCGCGGCCTCCCGGCCGGCCGTGGTGGAGAACCGGGGGAGCAGGATCTCCCCGTCGCCCGGTTCGGCCCGGGACCGGAACGCGGCCAACCGCTCGGCGCCCGCCGACGCCTCCTGCTCGGCGCCGATGTAGATGATCCTCCGGCGGCCCGAGGCGCGCAGGTGGTCCAGTACGGCGGCCACCCCGGCGTCGTTGTCCACCCCGACGAAGCCGCAGCCCGCGCCGGTGGCCCAGCGGTCGATCTGCACCACCCGGGAACGGCCCTCGGCGCGCCGGATGGCCACGCCGCTGCGCGCCATCGACGTGGGCACCACGGCCAGGCCGTCCACGAACGCCTCGCCGAACCCGTCGATCCGGGCCGCCTCGATATCCGGGTCGTCCGCCGACTCGGCCAGCATCACGCCGTGCCCGGCGGACCTCGCGGCCTCGGTGAACGCGTCGACCAGCTGGACGAAGTAGGGGTTGCGGATGGACGGCACCAGGATTCCGTAGTTGCCGGTCGACTGCCGGCGTAGTGCCCTGGCCACCGGGTTGGCCCGGTAACCCAGGTGCTCGCTGGCCGCCAGCACCCGCCGGGCCAGTTCCGGATCGACGTTGCGATCCGTACCGGCCAGCACCCTGGATGCCGTCGACCGGGAGACCCCGGCCGCCAGCGCGACATCGTGCAGTGTGGCGCGTACCGCCATTCCCCGACCTCCCCCGAGTCGCCGCCCCAGCGGCGAGCACGGCTGATCTTAAGGGATGGTCAATTTTCCGCTGAGATCGATTTCCGCCTGGCCCGATCGCTCCCCTGTCGGCGGCCGCCGCCAGGTGGATCGGGTGGGGGGAGGGTAGCCGGTTTCCGGGTTGGCTTCGCCGAGTGGCAGCAGGGTCGCCCGCTCTCATGATCGAAAAGCGACTGGGCTGCCGCTCGGGGTGCGCGACCCCGGCGCGACCAGGCCGGCGCGGGTCGCGCTCCGTGACCGAGCTGGCGACGGTCGGCCGGGCTGGTGTTGCGGAGGGGGCAACCTTCCTTCGTGCGCCTCGTTCTCACCTAGTGCGGAGGGCCTCGCGGTGGGCAGTTTCTAAACGCCGTTTGACCGTGTGCCCCAACGCTGTTTGAGTTGCCCCCGCCGCATGTATGGGGTCGGCGCGGCGGCGCGCGCGGCGAGTGAGACCGTGTGAGGGCCCGGGGTTCCGGTGAGCGCGCTCCCGGCGGCAAAGACGCCGCCACGTTTGCCCAGGTGAGACGCTCGACCGCGTCGCCAGAGGAGGTTTCGGGATGCTGATGGTGCTGTTGATCGTCGCGGTGGTGGCCTGCCTTGCGGCCGGTTTGATGACCGGGAACATGCTCCTGGTCTACGTCGCGCTCGGCCTCAGTCTCGTCGGTGCCCTGGGCCTCGGCGCACTGCTCTGGCGACGCACGCGGACCGGCGACCGGCCCTCCGGGGCCACCGAAGCCCTGGCAGCCGGCCCGGCCGCCACCGAAACGACCGGCGCCGAGCCCACCACCGGGTCCTCCACCGCCGAAACGACGGCTACCGAGCCCACCACGGCCGCTACCGAGCCCACTAACGCGGAAACGGCCGCCGAGCCGGCCGACGCCCAACCGGCCGGTGCCGAGCCGGCCGCCACCGAGTTGGCCGCCACCGAGTCCGCCGATGCCGAGCCGGCCAGCCCCGAGCGGGCCGGGCAGCCGGAGTCGGTAACCGCCGCGTCCGTGACCAGTGCGGATTCCGTCGGGACCAAGCCCGCCACCAGCGAAGACGCCGACGCTGAGCCGGTTGCCTCCGAGCCGGTCGCGTCCGCCGAGAAGCCCGCCGCCGAGCCGGCCGAGCCGGTCGCGTCCGCGGCGAAGCCGGCCGCCGCCGAGAAGCCAGCCGCCGCCGAGAAGCCAGCTGGCGCCGGGAAGCCGGCCGCCGCCGCGTCCGGGAAGCCGGATGTGGCCACAACCGGCGAGCCGGGTGCAGCCACAACTTCCCAGGTCAAGCCGGCCGGAGCGAAGCCCACCAAGCGCGCCGCCGCGAACGGGAACGGCTCGACCACCCGCGCGACGACCCTGAACGGGGACCGCGTCGTGCACGTCGTGCCGGGGCGCCGCCGGTTCCACCTGGATGGTTGCCGCCTGCTGGAGGGCAAGCAGCCCGAGGAGATCAGCCTGGACGAGGCGCGGGAAGAGGGATTCACCGCGTGCACCTCGTGCATCCCGAACCGGGAGTCACTGCTCGCGGGGCGGTGAGTACTCACCCCACTCGGTCACGCACTGTGAAGTCTAGCGCACTATCTATTCATCCACAACGTCTTTGCGTTGCGCTCCGTGACGCCCAAAGTCACGCATTGCTGACCTAAACAATGCCCGCTAGCGAGCCCTAACCACTCGATCGGCGGGAGTCGGCGGTCTCCCTTTGGGGGGATTTATATCGGGTTGCTAGGCTTCTGACCTGGCCAATCGCCCGTTTCACGGCAATCCGCGAAGATCTCGCTCTGGGTGAAAGGTCACGAAGAAATCAAGCGCTGTTCGGCGTAACTCTTGCGTAAGCCGATCGTTGTTCTGTTAGGTGGATCACGCGGGCATTGAGACAAGTGCTATCACGGTAGCCGCGGATTCACCGGACACCGGGACGGTGGCGTCGAGTCACGCGGTGTCTGTTGGTCGGGGCACTGGTCCAACCCGCGCGCAGCGTCGTTTGGCCAGGGAGAAGGGACAGCGGAAATGGCTAGTGGTGGCGCCTCGCCCGGCAGCAGTGCCGTGACGGTGGCGAGGTCGGCCGGCTACGTGCCCAGGACGCAGAGCCGATGGGCCGGGCTGGTGCCCAACCTGATCTTCTACCCGATCGAGCTGCTGGGCGGCATGACGCAGCTCGGCGGGCGGGTGCTGGCCTCCGCGGTCATGCGGCCGGTCGGCTACTGGCGCGCGGTGCGCGACGAGATGTACTTCGTGCTCAAGACCTCGTGGTTCCCGATCGTGGCCGCCGTGTTCACCTTCGGGATCATGGTCGGCATCGTGGGCCTCAACTTCACCCGCCCACTCGGCGCCGGCAACCGGTACGGCCAGTACTTCTTCATCGTGAACATCCGCGAGTTCACCCCGTGGATCAACTCCATGGTGGTGGCCGGCGTGATCGGCGCGGCCATCTGCTCCGACCTCGGTGCCCGGAAGATCCGCGAGGAGCTGGACGCGCTCCAGGTGCTCGGCACCGACCCGGTCCGCGAGCTGGTGCTGCCCCGGATCGTGTCCATCACCCTGCTGACCCCGATGCTGATGGTGGTCTCGGTGATCATCGGCATGGTCTGCGCGCTGATCAGCTCGGTCAGCTACGGCGGCGTGCCGGCGAACGAGTACCTGACCCTGGTCTACTCGAACCTCACCGTGGTGGAGCTCGTCGGGGCCTGGCTGAAGAGCATCATGATCGGTCTGGTGATCGGCGTGGTGTGCGCCTACAAGGGCCTGCACTGCTCCGGCGGCGCGATCGGCGTCGGCCGCGCGGTGAACCAGGCCGTGGTGCTCTCCTTCGTGCTGGTCTTCCTCATCGACGGCGTGTTCAACATGATCATGCTCGGCCTGTTCCCGCAGCTGCAGATTCTCCGGTAAAGGGTTATTCAAAGTGACTACGACCGCTGAGGTCCGGCCGCCCGAGGAATCCGGGCAGGGTGTCCAGCCGCTCGATGTGATCTGGCGTGGCATCGAGGGCAAGCTCAAGAACATGGTGGAGATGGTCTATTTCTCCGGCCAGATTCTCACCGCCATCCCCCGCACCTGGAAATACTCCAGCGAGGTTTTCCGCCAGACCGGGATCATGATCCTGTCCAGCGGCTTCGTGGTGGTGTTCATCCAGCTGATCCAGGGCTTTGTTTTCGGCGTGCAGGGGCACTACATCATTCGCCAGTTCGGCGCCCAGGGTTATGTCGCGGTTTTCCCCGCGCTGGGCGGCCTGCGGTTCTGCATCCCGGAGATGGCCGGCTGGATCCTGGCCGCGAAGGTGGGCTGCGGGCTGGTGGCCGAGATCGGCTCGGCCCGGATCAGCGACGAGATCGACGCGCTCGAGGTGATGGGCATCGAGTCGAAGGTCTACCTGGTGGCGACCCGGGTGCTGGCGGCGATCATCGCCATGCCGTTCCTGTTCTCCATCGGCCTGATCCTCTACTACTTCGGCGCCTACGTGGCCTGCGTGCACCTGCTGCGCACGGTTTCCGAGGGCGGTTTCTGGAACATTCTGTGGACCTACCAGACCCCGCTGGACATGGCGCTGTCCACATTGTGGGGCCTGATGTGCGGGCTGACCGTGATTCTGGTCGGTTGTTACTACGGTTATCACGCGCGCGGCGGCCCGGTTGGTGTCGGGCAGAACACCGCGAAGTCGATGGTCGTGAACATGGTGATGGTCAGCGTTGTCGGATTGATTTGTCAGCAGGCTTTCTGGGGTGGCTTCCCCAACGCCCCGATCGGTAACTGAATAAGTATCTCCTCTCCGCTCCCCGGAGGATTTGAATGTTCGTGCAAGTGTGCCCTGCCCCCGAGCCGGGTCAGGAGCTGACGCCATGAGGCGCTTAGCTCCGCTGCTCGTCATAGTGCTGATCGCGGTCGCCCTGGTGGGCGGCTTCGCGTACAGCCAGCTGAGCGGTAAGCACAAGATCTCGGCCGTCCTGCCGAATGCCATCGGCATCGGGGTGGGCTCGCCGGTGCAGCTCAAGGGCTTCGACGTCGGCAAGGTCACCAACCTGGAGGTCCGGGGCGACCAGGCGTTCATCGAGGTGGACGTCGACGAGCTGCCCGAGCCGCTGCACGAGGGGACCACGATCGAGGTCGCCTGGAGCTCCGTGCTGGGCCACCGCTACCTGCAGCTGAACCCGGGGCCGGCGAAGAACGCGGTGCTGCCGGACGGCGCGATGGTCGGCACCGGCTCGCACCAGGTGCTGGTCGAGGAGCTGCTGGAGGCGCTCGACCCGCCGACCCGGGCGCACCTGCAGGGCATGATGCAGCAGCTGCGCACCGCCTTCGCCGGCAGCGAGCAGGACTTCAACCGCACGCTGCAGGCCGCGGGGCCCTCCGTGCAGGCGCTCGGCGCGGTGCTGAACGGGGTGGGCCAGGACGGCCAGTCGATCAAGACCCTGGTGGCCAACCTGGAGAAGGTCACCTCGGTGCTCAGCGAGCGGCGCGGCGCGATCTCCTCCACCATCCTCGACCTGAACCGGATGACCAGCGCGGCGGCGGTGCACCAGAAGGCGCTGTCCGACGGGCTGAACGAGCTGCCCGCCACGCTGGACGACGTCAAGGTCACCCTGGACAAGGTGCCGGCCGCGGCCGACGAGACCATCCCGCTGCTGCACGACCTGGAACCGGCCGCCGACCGGCTGCCCGGCGTCGCGCACGACCTCAAGCACGTCATGCACGACCTGAAGCCCGCGCTGGACGACCTGGTGCCGGTGCTGAAGGACGCGGACAAGCTGCTCGAGGACGCCCCCGAGTTCCTGGACAAGGCCAACGAGGTGCTGCCCCAGCTGCGCACCACGCTGGACAAGGCCGGCCCGGCGGTGACCTTCATCCGCCCGTACACGCCCGAGGTGATCGGCTTCCTGGGCAACTGGGCCAACGGCTTCGCCACCTACGACTCGGTGGGCATGTTCGCCAGGGCCATCGTGGTGGAAGGCCCGTACAGCCTGGGCAACGTGCCGGACGTCGGGGTCCCGGGCTACTGGCCGAAGCGCCAGGTCCCGCCGGGGATCAACTCCGACCAGCCGTGGTGGGACGCGAACCCCGACGGCCCGAAAGAGGAGCGTGGCCCGAAATGAGCAGCCCCCTGGCCGTGAAGACGTCGCTGGGCCGGCGCCTGGTTGTGGTCCTGGGCGTGCTGGTGGTGGCCGCGCTGGTCGCCTGGTTCGCGTTCAGCACCTTCGGCGGCAACAAGAACCCCACGTTGACCGCGACGTTCACCGACTCCAGCCCGCTGGTGGTGGGCAACCGGGTGCAGATGAACGGCGCCCAGATCGGCACCATCACCGCGATCAACCTGGTGGACGGCAAGTCACAGGTGACCATGGAGGTGGAGCGCTCGATCTTCCCGCTGCACACCGATGCCAGCGCCAAGATCGAGCCGGTCAGCCTCCTCGGTGAGCGGTTCATCGCGCTGAACAAGGGCACCCCGTCCGCCCCGGTGATGCCGGAGCCGGCGACCATCACCCTGGAGCACACCAGCGCGGCGGTCGACCTCGACCAGCTGCTGAACACGCTGGACAAGCCCACCTCCACCGCGCTGGCCGCCATGGTCAGCACGCTGGGCCAGGGCCTGGAGGGCAACGGGGACACCACGGCCAAGGCGCTGCGCGGCCTGGAGCCGACGTTCCGGAGCGTGGACGACATCTCCGCGCTGCTGGACAAGCACAACGCCCTGCTCGACCACTTCATCGTGCAGGTGCAGCGCAACCTGGACCACTTCGCGCCGCCGATCGACCCGCTGGTGGACAGCGCCAACCGGACCCTGGGTGCGGTGGCCGCCAACCGGCAGGCACTGAACGACACCCTGGTGGAGGCCCCGAGCACGCTTTCCAGCGCGCGGGGCACCTTGAACGAGCTGTCCGGCACCGCCGACCACGCCGGTGACGTGCTCCGGGACATCCGGCCGATCACCGACAACCTGGAGGACGTGAGCGAGGAGCTGCACGACTTCTCGCACGCCGCCGAGCCCGCGCTGGACGCGGTGCCCGAGGTGATGGACCGGCTCAACACCATGCTGGACGACGGCCGCCCGGTGGTGGACGACCTGGTGGAGGCCGCCCGGGCGCTGGCCCAGGTGAGCGACTCGGTGGGCACCATCGGCCACCAGGTGATGAAGCACAAGCCGGGCGAGGCCGGCCAGCTGGAGAACCTGATGACCACGGTCGGCAACTGGGCCATGGCGACCGCCGACTACGACGGCATCGGGCACCACTTCCGCGCCATCCTCAACTTCGAGCCGAACGAGCTGGCCCGTATCGGGGCGGGCGGGTTGCCCTCGACGGGCCGGGACGCACCGTTCAACCCGGTCCGCCAGGACCCCAGCGGGACCTACGGCCAGAAGGCCACGCCCGGGCTGCCCGGGATACCGGGCCTGGCGCCGATCACCCCGGACACCCAGCCGAAGAGCGATGCCCCGCCGGACTACACGCCGCCGAAGAACAAGGACTCGGGCGGCGCCTCCGGGCTGACGCCGAGGCAGGAAGGCAACATGTTCGAATCGCTGCTGGGCGGGGGTAAGTAGTCATGTCTGCTCCCACCAAGTACGCCGCCCGCCGGTTCGTCATCGGTCTGTTCGCCCTGTTCGCCCTTGCGATGGTCATGGTTGTCG
The DNA here is from genome assembly GCA_014208095.1 of Actinospineispora eucalypti. Taxonomy (GTDB): domain Bacteria; phylum Actinomycetota; class Actinomycetes; order Mycobacteriales; family Pseudonocardiaceae; genus Pseudonocardia; species Pseudonocardia eucalypti. The sequence continues at coordinate 1,548,729 of JACHMT010000001.1, forward strand.
CGGTGACCGCGAACCAGGCGCGGCTGCCGTGGACCGAACCCACCCAGATCCGGGCCGCCTTCGAGAACATCGGCCAGCTCGCGCCGGGCTCCGAGGTCCGGCAGAACGGCCTGAAGATCGGCCAGGTGGCCGCCGTGGACCTGGTCGACGGCAAGCCGGTGGTGGTCATGGACGTCACCGGCGGCGTCCCGATGTACAAGGACGGCTACGCCGGCATCTGGGACCAGTCCTCGCTGGCGCAGAAGTTCGTCGAGCTGCGCCCGGGCACCGAGGCCAGCGGCCTGCTCGGCGGCGCGGTGCTGCCGGTCGGCCAGACCGAGTCCACCCACGACCTGGTCGAGGTGCTGGACGTGTTCGACCAGCCGACCCGGGACGCCCTGGGCAACGCGCTGCGCCAGATCGGCGGGGGCATGCTGATGGGCGACTACGGCCCCGGCTTCCACGACTTCCTGGCCTCGCTGCCGACCACCGAGGACAGCGTGCGGAAGCTGAGCGTCACGCTGGTCTCCGACCGCACCGACCTGCCCGGGCTGCTGCGCAGCACCGACCGGGTGTCCAGCCGGTTCACCGGCCGGGAGCAGATCCTGGGCGAGCTGCTGCGGCAGACCGACCAGACCCTGCGGGCCATCGGCACTGACGACGGGAAGGCGCTGGGCGCCACCCTGGCCAAGGCGCCCAACACGCTGCGCACCGCGCGCGGCGCGCTGGACAACGCCCGGCCGGTGCTGGCCGACCTGACCGCCGGCACCCGCGACCTGACCCCGGGCGCCGGGGCGCTGGGCCGGTCCACCGACGACCTGCGCGGCACCTTCCGGGAGGCCCAGGAGCCGTTCCACGGCGTGCCGGACTTCGCCGACGACGCCAAGCCGGCGGTGAGCAACCTGAAGGACACCTTCTCCGACCTGCGGCCGTTCGTGCCCCGGTTGGGCGGCGGGTTGAAGGACGCGGCGGTGCCGCTGCAGTACATGAAGCCGTACGCGCTGGACATCGGTTCGTTCTTCACCGACGTGGGCAGCCTGATCGTGTCGCACGAGGGCTGGACGCACCACTTCCGGGGCGCGCTGGCCATGCCGTCGGCCACCTCGCTCACCGACCTGCCGATCAAGGACTCGGTGCTGCCGTACCCGAAGCCCCGGCAGAACCTCCAGATCCGGGACCAGGACGGCGCATTCATCCCCGGTGACGCCCTGGGCCGGGGAGTCCAGAAGGCGGTGGGCAAGTAGCCATGCGGATTTCCCGATTCCTCCGTACGCGCCCGGTGTTGGCCGCGTTCGTCATGCTGGGCCTGGCCGCCGTGATCGGCGTGCTGCTCTCCTACAAGAACGACCTGATCACCGCGCTCACCCCGGGTGAGACGGTCACCGTGCAGCTGGCCGAGAACTACCGGATGACCGCGAACGACACCGAGGTGAAGATCGCCGGGTCGCCGGTCGGCAAGGTGCAGAGCATCGAGCAGCAGGAGAACGGCCCGGTCACCGTGACGCTGAAGGTGGCCCACGGCACCCGCAAGCTGCTCGGCACCGAGCCGAGCGCGACCATCCGGCCGGTCACCATCCTGGGCGGCAAGTACTACATCGAGCTGACCAGCGGCGGGCAGCCGGGCGAGTTCACCGGCACGATCCCGCCGGAGCGGGCCAAGCTGCCGGTCGAGCTGGACAAGGTGCTCGCGGCCATCCCGCCGGAGGCCCAGAAGGGCCTGCAGGGGATGACCGAGCGGCTGGACACCACGCTCAAGGCCGGCCTCGGCGGCGAGATGAAGAAGCTGGTCAAGGATGCCCCGGACACCCTGCGGCCGGCCGGCGTGGTGCTGGACGCGGCACGCGGCGTGAACAAGGACGGCGACCTGGCCGCCCTGACCACCAACGCCGACCAGCTGGCCAAGGTGCTCAGCGCCAAGCCGGGCCAGTTGCGCGCGGTGGTGGACTCGCTGGCCAACACCTCGAACACCCTGGGCGCCAACTCCGGCCCGCTGGCGAGGACCATCGCCGACCTGCCGGACACCCTGCGGTCCACCCGCCGGGGCGCGGCCGACCTGAACACCACGCTGGACAAGCTGATCGACACCGCCGACGACGCCCGGCCCGCCGTGCGCGAGCTGGACCCGACGTTGAAGCGCCTGGAGCCGGTGCTGGAGGACCTGCGCCCGCTGGCCTCCGACCTGCGCGAGGTGCTGCACGAGGCCCGGCCGCTGCTGGACAAGCTGGTGCCCACGGTGCGCAAGGGCATCGAGGTGCTGGACGACATCCAGGGCCGCCCGCTGGACACGGTCAACGGCCCGATCCTCAAGGAGCTGAACAGCGAGTTCAAGGGCGAGGGGCCGAAGTACACCAACGGCGGCCGCACCGGCTCCAAGTTCTACCAGGAGCTCATGTACCTGCTGACCAACACCAACGGCCTGACCCAGTACAGCGACAGCACGGCACACATGCTCGGCTTCGAGTTCGCCGGCTCCAGCTCCACGGTGCTCGGCCACGGCACGGCGGCGGAGAGCTTCGAGCGGATGCTGCACTCCATGTTCGGGCTCCCGTCGCAGGGACCGGACGGCGGCTCGAAGAACCCGCCGATCATCCCCGGCACCGGACAGGGCTTCCGGGTGCCCGCGCCCGATCCGGGCGTACCTGCCCCGGTGGTTGATCCCAACGGCCTGCTAGGTAAAGGACCAGGGAAATGAGCACGCCCCGTACGCACAAGACGCTGGCCGAGCGCTGGCGCCGGCTGCGCACCGTGCCGGGCCTCGGCCGGGACGTGCTGGCCCTGGTGGTCATGGTGGCGCTGGGCCTCGGTTCGGCCGGGTTCCTGTTGTCGCAGGTGAACTTCACCCTGCCGTGGGTGGAGCGCTACCAGGTCCGGGCGGAGCTGGCCGACGCGATCGCCATCAGCCCGGGCAACGCCCAGGAGGTGCGGATCGCCGGGGTGAAGATCGGGCTGATCACCAAGGTGGAGCCGACCGACCGCAACACCTCGATCATCACCATGGAACTGGAGCCCGGTCACACCGTCTACGACAACGCCCGCGCGGTGTTGCGCCCGGTGAACCCGCTGAACCAGATGTACCTCACGCTGAACCCGGGCGGCCCGCCCGGCAAGCCGCTCAACTCCGGTGACCTGATCCCGCTGTCCCAGACCTCCCGGCCGATCCAGGCCGACGAGGTGCTGGACAAGCTGGACGACAAGGCCCGCGCGGCGCTCACCAGCCTGCTCGCCGAGTCGGACAACGCGCTGGCCAACGCGCCGGAGACGCTGCCGGTCGGGCTGCGCGCCGCCGACCAGTCGCTGAACACGCTCAAGCCCGTGGTGGACCGGCTGGCCAAGCGGCACGACAACATCGAGAAGCTGGTCAGCGGGCTCTCCCAGCTGACCACCGGTCTGGGCCGCAACGACGCCCGGCTGACCAGCCTGGTGGACTCCACCCAGTACACGCTCGGCACGCTGGCCGAGCGCAACGACGAGTTCGGCCGCACCCTGGCCGAGCTGCCCGGCACCACGGACGCGTTGAAGCGCGCGCTGCACAACACCTCCGAGCTGAGCCAGCAGCTGAACCCGACCCTCGACCACGTCAAGGACGCCTCGGACGAGCTGCCCAAGGCGCTGAGCGAGCTGCGGGACGCGCTGGACCCGCTGGACGACACGGTCGACTCGGCCCGGCCGGTGGTGGACAAGGCCAAGCCGTTCGTGAAGGACCTGAAGGCCAGCATCGGTGACCTCAAGGAGGCGTTCGACGACCTCCGGCCGGTGACCGCCTGCCTGGACGAGTACACCCAGAAGATCGCGCCCTGGATGTACGACTTCGGCGCCTTCACCTACAACACGAACTCCAGCTTCGGCACCCGGGACATCAACGGGGCCTTCCCCCGCGGCTTCCTCACCTTCGACCCCACCAGCCCGCTCGGCGGCATGCACAAGGCGGGGGCGGGCGAAGCGCTGACCAACCGGTACCAGGACGCGCCCAGCGTCACCACCGGTCTGCCGTACCCCCCCAAGGGAAGTGGTGAGTGCCGGTGAGCGCCCCGGGCAAGAGCAAGATCTCCGCGCCGGTCTACCGGACCGTCACGCTGCTGGCCTTCGTGCTCGGCATCGCGGCGCTGACCGGCTACCTGTACGCGAACGCGGGTGGTTACGTGCCCGGTTTCAGCAAGCAGCGGGACTACAAGGTCGCGTTCGACGTGCCGACCGTGGCCAACGTGGTGCCGTTCGTGGACGTGTACACCGCCGGCGTGCCGGTCGGCAAGGTGGACGCCATCGACCGGGTGGCCAACGACAAGATCCGGCTGACCCTGGCCCTGGACGACGCGGTGGCCCCGCTGCACGAGGGCACCAAGGTGCAGATCAGTGAGAAGTCGCTGACCGGCCAGCCGATGGTGCGGATCGAGCCGGGCACCGGGCCCAACACCTACCCGTCCGGCACCGTGCTGCCGGAGTCGGCGGTCAAGCCGACCGTGCAGCTGCGCGACGTGCTGGCCAGCCTGGACAAGCCCACCCGGGACGCCCTCGGCGGCGTGGTCCGGCAGCTGTCCACCGGCACCGACGGCCGGCAGCAGGACATCTCCGGGATCATGGCCGGGCTGTCCGACCTGGGCCGCAACGGCGACACGGTGCTCCAGTCGCTGTCCGACCAGTCCGCCGACCTGGAAAAGGTGTCCCGGCAGCTGTCCTCGGTGATGGACGCGGCCGACGTCGGCCAGGGGCAGATCGCCCAGCTGGTTTCCAGCGCGGACCGGCTCACCTCGGCCACCGCGGGGCAGCGTCCGGCGCTCGAGGCGGCCATGCGTAAGCTGCCCGGCGTGCTGGACAGTGCCACCGCCGCCAGCGACGACATCAGCGACATCTCGCACGCGCTGCGCCCGATCGCCCGGGACCTGCGCGACGCGGCGCCCGACCTGAGCGAGGCGCTGGACGACCTGCCCGACGCCACGCACGACCTGCGCCGGGCCATGGGGCCGCTGGACGACATCCTCGACGACGCGCCGCCCACGCTGCACCGCACCGGGAAGTTCAAGGACGAGACGCACGACTTCCTGCCGCCGGCCACCAGCGTGCTGAAGGACCTGAACCCGGCGCTGCGCTACATCCGGCCGTACGGCAAGGAGATCACCGCCTTCTTCACCAACTTCGGCGGCACGCTGCACTACTTCGACCCGGACGGTGAGATCAGCGTGCGGCTCAAGCCGTACGTCGGGGCGCGCTCGCTGCGCCCGAACCCGATCAAGATGCCCAGCTCGATCTTCATCAAGAACCCGTACCCGGCTCCGGGGAGCTACGACAAGCCGCTCAAGCCGTTCACCGGCGAGTTCCCCCGGATCCACCGCGACAATTGATGTTCGGGCGGTTACCGCGGTTCTCCCGCCGGCTGGGGAAGCACTGGCCGGCGGGGGGCGCGGCGATCCGTAGGGACGGCTGGCGCGGCGTGGCCGCCGTGCTGCTCGGCGTGCTCGGGCTGGTGCTCGTCGCCGGGATCCCGATGGTCCGGGTGGACACCAGCACCGAGTCCTTCCTGCCGGCCGGCGACCCGGCGATGGCCGCCGTCGAGCAGAAGGCCCGGGACTTCGGCGGTGACCCGGTCATCGTCATGCTCCGCTACTCGCAGAACTACCAGTTCGTCCGGGAGGGCCGGAACACCCAGGCACTGCTGCGCGCCGAGGAGTCGTTGGCCCAGCTCCCGGACGTGGCCGCCGTCTACGGCCCCGGCACGGTGCTCAAGCAGCTGGCGGACGCCGGGCACAACTTCATCCTGTCCATCGTGCAGAAGCGGGAGGCCGCGCGGGCGGGCGCCGAGGAGGCCGCGCGGGCGGCCGGCAGGTCGCCGGCCGACGTGGCGCAGGCCGGCCAGGCGGCACTCACCGAGGTCAACGTGCGCTACGCGCCGCTGCTGGTCTACGGGTTCAAGGTGGGGCTGCCCACGCTGTCCAACCCGTCGTTCACCCAGACCGTGCTGTTCGGCGACGACGGCCAGACGCGGCCCAACTGGCGGTTCATCGTGCCCAGCCCGGACACCGCGGTGGTCCTGGTCCGCCCGCGCGAGGACCTGGACCAGGACGGCACCCAGCGGCTGGTGCAGGCCATCCGGGACACCGTGGCGGGCGCCCGGCTGGACACCACCTCGGTCACCGTCAGCGGGGTGCCCACGGTCACCGCGTCGCTGGCCGGGGAGGTGGCCAAGCAGTCACCGCTGATCGGTGCGCTGGTCGCGTTCGCGGTGCTGCTGCGCTACCTGCTGGTTCCCGCGCCGGGTAACCGGTGGCAGCGACTGCGGCCGTTGGTGGCCTCGCTGCTGGGCAGCGCGGCGACGGTCGGCCTCTTCGGCTGGTCGGGCCATCCGCTGTCGTTCGGCGCGGTGGTGCTGCTGCCGCTGCTGCTCGGCATCGGGAGCTCGTTCCCCCTCTACCTGGCGGCGGTGCCCAACCGGCGGCGCATCGTGGTCATGTCGGTGGCGTCGTCGGTGGCCTTCCTGGCGCTGGCCCTGTCCCCGCTGCCGTTCGTCCGCGACCTCGGCTACGCGCTGTGCCTGGGTGTGCTGGCCACGGTCGGCGTCGCCCTGCTGCTGAACCGGTACTGGCCCCCGTCGGCCGCGATGCCGGAGGAGCCGGCGCCCCGGCCGGCCGCGATGCCGGAAGAGCCGGCGCCCCGGCCGGCCGCCCCGCCGGCGCCACGGGCCGCGGGGATTGCCGCCGCCGGGTCGGTGCCACGGGCCGCGCGGATCGGCACCGCCGTGCTGGCCTCGGCGCTGGCGCTGGTCGGCTGGGTGGCGCTGCCCCGGGTGAACGTGGCGGCCAACCCGACCGACCTGGCCGCCGGCCTGCCCGCGCTGAACGACGCGTCCATCGTGGAGTCCGCGCTCGGCGCCTCCGCTGAGATCAGTGTCCGGCTGTCCGGCCCGGACACGCTCAGCGCGGACGCGCTGAGGTGGGCGAGCGCCACGCAGGACGTGCTGGCCACCCGGTTCGCCGAGCAGCTGCGGCCGGTGGTCGGGGTGCCGAACCTGTTCGGCTTCCTCGGGCCGGATCCCACGCCCGGCCAGGTGGACTCGGCCGTCGCGTTGATCCCGCCCTACCTGAGCTCGTCGATCGTCAAGCCGGACCGGTCGGCCGCGCTGCTGATGTACGGGGTGCGGCTGCAGGACCTGGGTGCGCAGCAGCGCATGCTGCGCGACGTCACGGCCGCGCTGCCCCCGCCGCCGCCCGGGTTCAAGGCCGAGGTGGTCGGCCTGCCGGTGGCCGCCGCGCGCGGCTACCAACTGCTGCTGGACGACCGGTACCTGGCCAACCTGGCCGGCATCGTGATCGCCGGCCTGGTGCTCGCGCTGGGCCTGCGCCGGCGCTGGGACGCGGCGCGCGCGGTGGCGGCGGCGCTGCTGGCCACCGGCTGGGGGCTGGGCGTGATCTGGGCGCTCGGCCTGGCGCTGAGCCCGCTGACCATCGGACTGGGTTCCCTGGTCAGCGTCACCGGCTGCGAGTTCGTCGCGCTGCTCACCGAGGCCCGCCGCACCGCCCGGCGCTGGCTGTGGCGCAGCGTCGGCATCGCGTGCGCCACCTCGGTGCTCGGCTACCTGGCGCTGGTGCCGTCCCGGCTGTGGGTGGTGCGGGAGTTCGGCCTGGTGCTGGGGGCGGCCGTGGTGCTCTCGTATCTGGCTGCCAAGCTGGTCGTCTGGCTGGTCCCCCCGAGGGCCGCCGAGGTTGACCCGGTTCCGTCCGGCCGATCGGCGGACGCTGTGGAGGTGAAGGCATGAATTCCCTGCTGACCTGGGTGCGCCGACACCCGGTGCTGCCGTCCGGGCTGGCCGGGATGGTCGTCGGCATCGTGCTGCTCGGGCTGCTGGCCCTGGGGTCCGGCACCGCGATCGCGCTGGACCGGATCTACGGCGTGCCGGACGGCGCGGTGTTCCGGGCCGGCGACACGGTGCTCACCGAGCCGGAGCTGGTCACCCGGGCCAAGCTGTACGGCCTGCTGGAGGGCCTCGGCGCGCCGCCCAACGACCCGGCCACGCTGGACAAGTACCACCGCGCGGTGGCCAAGGCGATCGCCGTGCAGACCGTGGTCGACCAGGCCGCCGCCGAGCGCAAGATCGTCATCGCCGACAAGACCGCCAGCGACAACCTGAACCAGCTGATGGAGCGGGGCTTCCCCGGCGGCCGGGACCAGTTCCTCGCCGGGCTGCAACAGGCCGGCGTCACCGAGCGGGACTTCCTGGACGAGCTGAAGCGGCGCCAGGCCAGCGGCCGGCTGTTCGAGCAGGTGACCAAGGACGTCAAGCCGCCGACCGACCAGGAGATCGCGCAGACCTACGAGCAGCGCAAGGCCGAGATGGTCAGCCCGGAGAAGCGGCACCTGCGGATCATCGCGGTGCAGACCGAGGACGAGGCCAAGCAGGTTCGCGCTCAGCTGGACCAGGGTGCCGACTTCGCCGCCGCGGCCAAGCAGTGGTCCCAGGACAGCAAGACCAAGGACGTCGGCGGCGAGCTGGGCGTGGCCACCCACGACCAGGTCACCGACCGCCCCTTCGCGGACGCCGCGTTCGCCACCCCCGGCCCGAACACCTACTTCGGCCCGGTGAAGACCCAGACCGGCATCTGGGGCGTCGGCCAGGTGCTCGAGGTCGCCCCCGGCACGCCCCTCGCCCTCGACCAGATGCGCGACATGCTGCGCTCGTACCTCTACCAGACCAAGCAGGGCGAGGTCTGGAACAACTGGCTGCACGAGCGCCTCGAGGACGTGAGCGTGCGGTACGCCGACGCCTACCGCCCCGACGACCCGACCGGCCTCGGCCCGCCCCCCGACCAGCGCACCCCCGCGGCCCCCGGCGCCCCGGCCGCTCCCGCTCCGGGCGCCCCCGCCCCCGCGGCTCCCGGCGCCCCAGCCCCCGCTCCGGGCGTGCCTGCCCCGGCCGCCCCGGCTCCGGCACCTGGGGCCGCTCCGGCGCCGGGCCGGTAGCCCGCCCCCGGCGCCCGCTCGAGCAACGACGCCGCATAACAAGCCGTGACGCCGCATATGGTGCGGCCTGTGCGGCGTGACGGCTTCCTTTGCGGCGTCGGGCGAGGCCGGCGGCGGTCTGGAGATCGGCTTGGACGGCGCGGGTGGGCGGTGTGTCGCGGCTTGGGTGCGGCCGCTTGCGTTGGGTGCCGGTGTTCCGGGCCTTGGTTACGGACCGTGGTTGGACTGCGGCTGTCCGGGGCGGACGACTTCATCGAGCGCAAGCTGAGTCCGGTGAATCCCATGATCGAACCGGACTGGGCCTGCGCTCGGTGAGTAGAGCTGGGCGCGGACTCGTCCGGAAGCCACCCCGATGGTCACAGTGCGTAGCAAGGCTGCGGACACCTGGATTAGAACGGCCGCATCGACGGCGCGGCGGACTGCCCGGCCGCGCCGTCGAGGCCGGTTTTGAGCCGCCACCGCATCGATGGCGATCATGCGTCGATTTCGTCCTACTGTTGCAACGCCTACCTCGGGTAGCCTGATGACCTGTTCGAGGGGAGGCGGGGCGGATGACGCTGATCGCGATCGGTCTGATCGTCCTGCTGTTCGCCATCCAGGGGTCGCACATGGTCACGGTGGCGTCGGTGACCCTGATGATCGTGGTGTTCGTGGTCGCGGTGCTGATCGACATCGTGATGTTCTTCGGCCCGGACGCGGACCCCGGCGGCGACCGGCTGCTGCGCTACCGCCCGAAGCTGAACAAGCGCGCCTACAACCGCTGGGGCGGTGTCCGCCAGCCCAGCGCCGTTGGGGAGAACCCGTCGCATTCCGCCGCGGGAACCGGTTCCCCGTCCACCTCCAGGGTGACCGGTGCACCCCCCGGTCAGGGGGCGGACGGGCTCCCTCAGCAGTGATAACCCGCAAGAGGTAGAGAGATCACCACCCGCTCCGGTGTAGTGTCGGCCTGACGTCCATAACCAAGCGTTGTTCACGTATGCTGTGGCCGGCATCATAGACAGGCTGTTCGGCGCGAGATCGACGGCCGGTTCATCTCAACAGGGGGTGGCATGTCCTCCAACCAGACCGTGGGCAACCAGGGTGCGGCGCCGACCACGAACGGCGATACCACGCACAGCATGGAGGTGCGGAACGTCTACAAGTCGTTCGGCAACTTCCACGTGCTGGCCGGTCTGGATCTGCAGTTCCAGGATGATGCGATCACCACGATTTTGGGGCCTTCGGGTACCGGTAAGTCGGTGTTGATCAAGCACTTGGTGGGGTTGCTGGAGCCGGACGACGGTGAGGTGCTGATTTTCGGGGAGGATCTGTGGAAGATCTCCGAGAAGGAGCGCTACGAGCTGCGGACCCGGATGGGTGTGTTGTTCCAGGACGGCGCGTTGTTCGGGTCGATGAACATTTATGACAACACCGCGTTCCCGTTGCGTAAGCACACGGACAAGTCCGAGGACGAGATCCGGGAGATCGTGATGAAGCGGCTCACCGAGGTGGGCCTGGAGCGGTCGTGGTCGAAGCTGCCGAACGAGGTGTCCGGTGGTATGCGCAAGCGGGCGGGTTTCGCGCGGGCGTTGGTGATGGATCCGTCGATCGTGTTCTTCGATGAGCCGGACTCGGGTCTGGACCCGGTGCGGACCAGCTTGTTGAACGACTTGATTTTGGATATGCACGCGGAGCATCGGGGCACCTACATGTTGGTGACTCACGATATTCGGACCGCGCGCAAGGTCAGTGACTATGTGGGGCTGATCTGGAAGGGCAAGGTCGTCCACTACGGGGAGGCCGAGGAGGCGTTCGCTTCCGAGGACCCGTTTGTTCGCCAGTTCCTCTCCGGCGAATCCGCCGGCCCCCTCGGCATGGACTAAGCCGCCACCTGGACCCGCTCTTCCGTACTCGCTGGCGCCTGCTTCGGCAGGTGGTTGGCGAGCACCCAGACCGCCAGCATGGCCAGCCCCAGGGTGACCAGCGAGGCCGGATAGGTGGCGGCGTAGCCGATGTCGCTGTGTAGCGCGCTCCAGGTCGGCCAGGCCAGTCCGCCGTTGACCAGCCCGTCTGCCATCGGTGCCAGCGGCACGATGGCCAGCAGCCGCCAGCCGCGCAGGTACGGCATCGACATGTGCACCAGGAACGCGGCGACGATCGGCATGGTGGCGTTCACCGCCGGCCACCACAGCGGCAGGCCCCAGAAGTTGAACGGCTGCGCGCCGTAGTAGGTGTACACGCCCATCAGCACGCCGGGCGTCTCCAGCACGATGTTCACGCCCCAGGCGGTGAACCAGTGCGTCCACAGCCGTCGCCCGGTCATGTTCCCGCGCTGCAGCATGCGCCAGAGCAGGAACGCCTGGCCGCCGACGAACCAGCTGTACACCGGCCACATGAACATCGGCACGGGCCGGCCGGCGAACGTCTCCAGGCCGACCCACTGGCCGTGCAACGGGAAGAAGCACATTCCCATCACGTCGACCACCGGCTCCATCACGATGGAGCACGCGCCGCCGAGCAGGAACAGCATCGGAGCGGCCTGCCGGTCCCGCAGCAGTGCCCGCACGGCCAGTGCGATGAGCGCCACCCACGGGATGATCACGAACACGGTGAAGATGACCTGGCCGGTCGAGTTCATCACCATGTCCCACGGCGGCTGCGCTCCCGGAATCCCCACGCTCGCTCCTTCTCGTCGCATAAACCAACGTTGTTAGGATTATGCCGGAAGATGCGCCTTTGAGCAGCGGTCAGTGGGGTGTTGCCGGGTCGAGGTCGAGGGCCATCACCTTGGCGATGTGGGGGAAGTCCCCGTCGCGGGCCAGTACGGCGGCGTTGTTCCGCAGCGCGACGGAGGCGATCATGCAGTCGACCAGCCCCCGGGGCGTGACCCCGGCGCGGCGGCATGCCCGGTAGATCTGCATCGCCCCGGCGAAGTCGCTGGTCGCCTCGAAGCGCAGCAGCTCGAAGCGGTCCAGCAGGCGGCGCAGGTCGCGTTCCCGGTAGTTGTCCCGGGCGCCGCACAACACCTCCATCATCACCGGCTCGGTCACCGCGACCGGCCCGGCGCTGTCGATGAGCTCGGTGAGCCGCAGATCGACCGCGCTTCCGGTGGCCCGGTCGTACTCTACCCACGCCGAGGTGTCGGCGAGTATCACCGGGGCGCCGGGAACCCGTCGGCCGGCGGCTCGCCGATCGCGTTCGCGCCCCGCATGCCCAGCGCCTCTTCCCGGCTCATCGGCTCGCCGGCCAGCCGGCGCAGGGCGAGATCCACGGCCTCGGTCTTGGTGCGCAACCGGTATCGGTGCATGACCATTTCCAGCACCTCGTCGTCGATGTCGATGTTCGTCCGCACACACCAAGTTTACACCTCAGGTGTATGAATGGTGTGTTATTACGTGGCCGATCCGGACCAGCCGTAGCGGGCCAGCGGCGGCGACCACTCGGGGGTCAGCGCGTCCACCGACTGGCGGCCCTCCACGAAGGCCACCTCCAGGCGGCGCGGGCTGTTCGCGTCGCCGATCACCCGCAGCACCGGAGCGACCCCTTTCAACGAATCGACCAGTACCCGGTCCGGCACCCCGCCGGACATCAGTACCAGGTCGTCGAAGTCGACCGTGTGCGCCCGCCACGGCGCCTCGTGCGGGGCGATCTCCGCCCGGCCCGGTGCCTCGAGGCCGCGCAGCACGCTGCGCGGGAAGAAGGTGAAGTCGCCCCGCATCAGCCGGGCCAGCAGCGGTGCGCCGACCATCTCCCAGCGCATCTCCAGGTTGGCCGCCACCAGCGCGAACCGGCTCACCTGCAGCACCCGGTGACCCTCGTCGACCAGCCGCCGGGCCACGTCCACCGACTCGTAGTGCCCGATCTCGTCCAGCAGCAGCACGGTGGGCCCCAGCTCGGCGGTGCCGCGCAGCACGTCCCAGCCGGTGTGCGCCCTGACCTCGGCCAGGCCGGGCAGTGGGAGGGCGGGGCGCAGGGTCTGGAAGCCGTCCCGGCGCGGCGTGGTTCCGGTGGCCACCAGCACCGCGTCCGGCCGCGGCCGCGCCACGTCCTCGGCCGACGCGTGGACCCCCAGCCGCACGTCCACCCCGCGCCGGGCCAGCTCGCCGGCGTAGAAGTCCGCCAGGGCGTGGAGCTCGGGGCGCGGGGCCAGCCTCAGCTGCCCGCCAAGCTGGTCGGCGGCTTCCAGCAGGGTGACCCGGTGCCCGGCGATGGCGGCCGCCCGGGCCGCTTCCATGCCGGCCGGCCCGCCGCCGACCACCACCACGCGCAGCGACCTCGGCGCGACCGGGATGAGCGCGTCGCCGTGGGTCAGCTCGCGGCCGGCGGCGGGGTTCACCGCGCACATCGCGCGGGCCCGGGTGTTCAGCCCGCCGGCGCAGCTCTGCAGGCAGGCGATGCACGGCCGCACCTCGCCGGTGCGCCCGTCCGCCGACTTCACCACCAGTTCCGGCTCGGCCAGCGTGGCCCGCACCATGGACACCAGGTCGGCCGCCCCGGACGCGACGACCCGGTCGGCCTGCTCGAGCGTGTGGAACCGGCCGGCCACGATGGTGGGCAGCGCGGTCTGCCGGGTGATCTTCTCGCTGGACGGCAGCTGGTAGCCCGGCGGCTCGTGGCCGCCGCCCATCAACAGGTCACGCCCGTAGTGGGAGCCCAGCGAGACGTCCAGGAAGTCGATCAGGCCGGAGCGCTCCAGCCGCCCGGTCAGCTCGACCAGGTCTTCCGTGGTCGTTTGGTCGGCCGGGCCGTCCGGGGAGACCCGCACGCCCACCGGGTAGTCCGGGCCCACGGCGGCGCGGATCTTGCGCAGCACCTCGAACAGGAACCGGGACCGGTTCTCGGCCGAGCCGCCGTACCGGTCGGTGCGCAGGTTGGTGGCCGGGGAGAGGAACGAGGAGAACAGGTAGCCGTGGCCGGCGTGCAGCTCGATCCCGTCGATGCCGCCCTCCATGGCGCGCACCGAGGCGGCGACGAAACACCCGGTCAGCTCGTCGATCATCGCCTGGGTCATCGGCACCGGCAGCATGCCCAGCCCGGGGTCGGGCACGTGCGAGGCCGCCCACGGCGCGGAGCTGTCCCAGGCCAGCTGGGTCGGGCCGCCGTGCCAGACCTGCTGGAACAGGTGCATGCCGTGCGCGTGGGACGCCTCGGTGAGCCGGCGCAGCCCGGGCAGGCAGCGGTCGCTGGACAGGTCGATCATGCCCGGCGAGCTCCAGTGGATCTGCCCGATGTCGGCGAACGCCAGCGCCACGCCGCCCTTGGCCCGGGCCACCAGGAACTCGACCAGCTCGTCGCTGACCTGCTGGCCGGCGGCCAACCCGGTGCCCTGCGACGTGCGGACCACCCGGTTGCGCAGCTCCACCCGGCCGATCCGGAACGGGCTCAGCACGTGCTCGTACACGCCGACCCCCGGTGGCTCAGGCGAAGAGGTAGAAGCCGATCACCGCCGCGCAGATCACCACGCAGTAGGCCTCCAGGATCAGCCGCAGCGGCAGCGGTGCGTCCTTCAGCTCCATGAAGTACAGCCCCACGAACCGGACCTTGACGAAGGCCACCAGGAAGATCAGCACCGACCGCGCCTGGGGCGAGTCGATGCCGTGGTCGGTGCCCAGCCAGAAGGACAGCAGGGTGGCCGCGATCAGCACGAACCAGATGCCGGTGAACCGCGCGCGGAGCAGGCTCAGCGGGGTGCTCGATGCAGTGGTCACTCCCAACCTCACTTCACCAGGTAGAGCAGCGGGAACAGCACGATCCACAGCAGGTCCACCATGTGCCAGAAGCAGGCCCCGCCCTCCACGAAGGCGAACTGCTTGGTGGTCAGCTGGGTTGTTTCTGCCGCCCGCGACTTCACGATCAGGTAGACCAGCACCGCCATGCCGATGATCAGGTGGAAGAAGTGCAGGCCGGTGAGCACGTAGAAGTACATGAAGAAGCTGTTGGTGTTGGGTGTGAGGCCCTTGCCCAGCTTCTCGCTGTACTCCAGGAACTTCATCAGGGAGAACCCGAGGCCGCACACCAGCGCCCCGCTGAACATCCACGGCGCGACGCCGGCGACCCGCTTCCGGATGGCCCGGATGCCGACCACCACGAACAGCGAGCTGGTCAGCAGCAACAGCGTGTTCACCACGCCGTAGATCTGCCGCAGCTGCTGTTGCGACTCGTTGAACAGCTCCGGTTCCAGCCCCCGGTAGTACAGGTAGGTACAGAAGAAGACGGCGAACACCATCATGTCGCCGAAGATGAAGACCCAGGTGCCTTCCTCGCCGGGCAGGTGTTTTGCCGGTTTGCCGGATGCTTCGGGCCGCTGGACGTTCTTCGAAAGCGTGGTCACGGGTCTCCCAGTTCCACTCGGCGGTAGCGGTCAGGCCGTCTGTGGTTCCTGATGGGGGACGCTAACCGCCGCTTCGGCCTCCTGCTCGCCGATCGCGCGGTGCAGCACGTACCCCATCACCGGGAACCACGTACCAAAGATAGTGAGTGCTAACCAGAAAGCAATAACCCCGTTCCAGGCGAACGGTCCGGTGTGGAAGCACATGACCAGCGCGCCGACCAGGAAACCGATGGCCAGCCACACGTTGTAGTACCCGACCCAGCGGGCCAGCACCGGGCGTTCCCGGTGGTCGCGCAGGATGGCCAGGCCGATGGCGAGCGACTGGATCGCGGCCGGCGCGGCGAACCCGACGAACGGCAGCCAGGCCAGGTCGTTGAGGGCCTGGGTGAGCTCCGGGTCGCGTTCCGGCCGGTACGCGGCCGCCGCCATGACGAACATGGGCAGGCCGAGCAGCAGCGGGGTGGTCCACCCGGCGCCGAGCTGGGTGAAGGCCAGCGGGGACCACCGGCCCTCGATGCGGCGCACCTGCAGCAGGATGGCCACCGCGTACGGGAAACCGAACCCGGTGCCCAGCAGGGAGATCACCAGGCCGATCCGGATGCTGGTCACGTTGTCGGCGTAGAACCGGGCCACCTCGGTCGCCGACCAGCTGGGTGCCGGCGGCGGCACCATCCCGCCGATCCACCAGAAACCGATGCAGAACACCAGGATCATCAGTGTTCCGCTCCAGGCGCACAACCGCTGTGTTGTCGCGTTCATCGCCAGACCTTCGTTCGTGGTTGGTAGCCGCTGGCTAACGGTGTTAGATTCTCAGGATTTGACGTCCGGGTCAATTCGGCTCACCCCGCCGTGGCCGGTGCGTGACGCAGCGTGTGGGCCAGATCGGCGGCCGCCCGCTCGCCGGCCGCGATCGAGGCGTTGACGCTGGTCTGCGCGTGGTAGTCGCCGGCCAGCTGGATGCGCGCGGCGGGGTCGGCGTGCGCGTGGAAGTCCACCAGGCCGGCGTAGGTGCCCACCTCGCTGGCCACCAGGGCCGGGTTCCACCGGGCCACGTGGGACGCGCGCACCCGGTCCGCCCAGCCGGGCAGCAGCCGGTTGATCGTCGCCCGGGTGGCCGCGACCACCTCTTCGTCCGGGTCGCCGTAGTGGCGGGTGCTCCAGTCGGTCATCCAGTAGGCGGTCAGGATGCCGGTGCCGGCCGGGGCGCGCCCGGGGGCCAGGTTGTGCCCGAGCCCGACCACGCACAGGTCCGGCTCCAGGTCGCGCGGGATGAGCACCATCGACGCGGTTTCGTCCGGTGCCGGTTCGACGCCCAGGGAGACCACGATGGACGTCGAGTAGCGCAGGTTCTCCAGGTACTTGCGGCGCGCCGGGTCCAGGTCCGGGTACATCTCGACGGCCGCGCCCGCCGGGACCGCGAGCACCACCCCGTCCACCGTGCTCTCGTGTGGCTGGTCGTTCTCCGTCCAGCGCACCTGGACCCGTTCGTCGGCCTGGGTCCGCACCTCTTCGACCTGGGCTTCCAGCCGGATGTCCAGCTCGGCGGCCGCGCGGTCCAGGAAGAAGCCCAGGCCGGCGGGGTGGGTGACGATGTGCCCGGCCACCAGCAGGCTGCGGCAGGCGGCGAACAGGTCCACCACCGAGCTCTGCTCCGGCTCGGTGAGCAGCAGCGCGCGGGTGATCGGCTCGAGCAGGTTCTCCCGGACCGAGTCCGGGTAGTTGGCCACGCAGTAGTCGTGCATGGTCCGGGTGTCCAGGTGCGCGGCGCTGCCCAGGTCGGTGTAGTTGATCGAGCGGTACGCCTTCGCCAGGTCCCGGCCGAGGCGCCACAGCGAGGCCTTGTCCCGGGCCGGGATGTGCCGGGCGGACAGGAAGGTGAGCGGGTTGCGCCGGGCGATCCGGTGCACCCGGCCGTCCCGCAGCGCGCCGATCACCGCGCCCCGGTGCTCGATCTCGCCGCGCGCGCCGACCGCGTCGATCAGCCGCAGCATGGCCGCGTAGGTGGTGGGCAGGGCCCCGGCGGAGACGTCGAACCGGAAGCCGTCGCGCGCCACGGTGCGCACCCGCCCGCCGACCTGGTTGCCCTTTTCGAGTATCCGCACGGTGACGCCCGCCCTTCGTAGCCAGAACGCGGCGGACACGCCGGCCGCCCCGGCGCCGACCACGATCACCTCGGGCATGGCACTCCCTCCGGAGCCGAGGGCTCACTAGTGCGAAAAACCATACAGCGATAGGATACTGGTATGTCCCCGGGTCAGCGAGTGGTGGTTGTCGGGGCCGGTATCACCGGCCTGAGCTGCGCGTACCGGCTGCGGGATCGCGGCTTCGAGGTGCTCGTACTGGAGGCCTCGGACGCGGTCGGCGGAAAGATGAGCAGCGTCCGCCGAGACGGTTACGTGGTGAACCGGGCGGCCAACATCCTGCCCTCCTCCTACGCCGCCGTGCGCGGGCTGGCTCAGGACGTGGGGCTCGGCGGGCGGATCGGCGCCATGCCGGTGGTGCTCGGCGTGCCCCGGGACGGGCGGATGCACCGGCTGCGGGCCAGCGGCCCGGGGATGCTGGTGGACGGCCTGCGCACGTCCCTGCTGTCGGTGCGCGGGAAGCTGCTGCTGCGCCGGATGCTGGTGGACGCGCTGCGCATGAAGGGCTCGCTCAGCTACGCCAACCTGGGCGCGGCGGCCCGGTTCGACACGGAGACCGTGGCCGAGTACTGCGAGCGCCGGCTCAGCCCGGAGGTGCGCGACTACCTGGTGGAACCGATCCTGCGCGCGCTGTTCACGTGCAACGCGGACACGGTGTCCATCGTGGACTTCTTCTTCGCGGCGGTGAACTTCGTCGGCTCGGGGATGATGCGCTACCCGGGCGGCATCGACTTCCTGGTTCGCGAACTGGCTTCGCGGCTGGACGTGCGGCTCTCGGCGCGGGTGACCTCGGTGACCGACGAGCCGGACGGCGTGCGGGTGAGCTGGACCGGCCCGGACGGCGTCTCGCGGGTCGAGTCGGCGGACGCCTGCGTGCTCGCGGTGTCCGGCGCGGTGGTGCCCGCGCTCTACCCGGGGCTGGACGCTTCGCGGCGCGAAATCTTGACCTCGAAGCTGCGCTACTGCGTCACCTACGCCGGCCACTTCGCGCTGCGCCGGCGGCCCTCGGAGCCGTCGCTGGTGGTGCCGGTGCCGCGCGCCGAGGACGAGAACCTGTGCGTGGTGGTGTTCAGCCACAACGCCGGCGAGGCGTGCGTGCCGTCCCCTTCGGCCGGGCTGCTCTCCACCTACTGGCTGCACGAGTGGAGCTCGTCGCGGCGTTTGCGGACCGACGACGAGGTGATCGCCGAGATGCTGCCGGCGATGGCGAAGGTGGTGCCGAGCATCGAGGAGGACCTGGTGTTCGCCCGCCTGGACCGGTGGGACCCGGCCGTGGTGCGCAGCTACCCGGGTTGGTACACCCACGTGGCGCGGCTGGGTGAGCTGGCCGACGCCGGCGGGCGGATACAGCTGGCCGGCGACTACCTGTCCGCCTCGTCCACCAACGCCTGCGCGGTGGCCGGCGAGGAGGCCGCTGGGCGCGTGGCTCGGGTGCTGGCCGGCGGTTCCGTCGGGTCGGCGGTGGCCCGGTGAGCACGAAGTTCGAGTCGCTGGCCGACGCCAGCCGCTTCGCGCTGAGTCCCGAGCGGCAGGCCCGGCTGCTCGACTCGCAGACCGACTGCACCTTCTGCTGGACCAACTCGTCCGGGCACCCGGCGGCGGTCACCCAGGCCTTCGTCTACCGGGACGGCGAGTTCTGGATGGTCTCCGAGGCCTCCCGCGCCCGGGTCCGGGCGGTCCGCCGCGACCCCCGATCCTGCGTGGTGGTCGCCGCGCACGGCCGCTCCAGGACCCTCTCCTTCAAGGGGCACACCGCGGTGATCGAGGACCGGTCGGTGGTGCTGCGGGTGCTCCGCGACATCGCCCGCCGCTACGACCCGGAGGACGAGCAGGCGCAGGAGGCGCACGTAACGGCGGCCGATTCCCCGGGCCGAGTGGTCCTCCGCTTCACCCCGGAAAAGATCACCAACGCCTTCGACGGCTCCCTGGCCCGCACAACCACCTAACCCCTCCGCGAGTCGGGGATCTGGGTACGGCGAGTCGGGGCTTGGGGTACGGCGAGTCGGGGATTTGGGAACGAGCGGGTGCGCGCGGTTCCGTGCGGTTGGGCCCGCCGTGAGTTCAAGAGAACCCGGACGGCGGAGTCTGGTCGTCGGCCGCGGGTGTCGCCCGTCCCTTCGGCGCAATCGCTCGGCGAGGGCTCGCCGTCCAAAACCGCGCCGTACCTCAAGTCCCGACTCGCTGTACCTCAAGTCCCGACTCGCTGTACCCCAAACCCCGACTCGCCGTACCTCAAGCCCCGACTCGCCGTACCCAGATCCCCGACTCGCTGTACCTAATTTCCCGACTCGCCGTGGAGGTAGCCGGGGCGGCGGTGTTCGGTGAAGTCGGAACGGGCGTCGCGGGCCTCGCCGGACATGTTCAGTTCCAGGGTGTAGCTCAGCTCCTGGCGGTAGGCGGTGCGGATGTCCCGGCCGATGCTGCCGGCCATCGCGGACTTGAGGCCGCGGATCACCGCCGTGCGTTTGCCGGCCACCGTGTGGGCCAGAGCCAGCGCCGCCGAGGGCAGCTCCTCCGGGTCGACCAGGCGTAATACGGAGCCGAAGGCGGCCAGTTCCTCGGCCGGCACCGGCTCGCAGGTGAACAGCGCGGCGCGCAGGCGTTTCTCCGGCATCAGGCCGATCGCCTGGATGATGCCGCTGGTGGCGCCGTTGTCGGCCTCGGCCAGCACGAACGGGGTGCCGGGTGAGGCGAGCAGGATGTCGCACACGCCGGCCACCAGCACACCCAGGCCGATGCAGTAGCCGTGGATGGCGCCGATCACCGGCACCGGGCATTCCGCGATCGCCAGGGTGAGGTTCTGCGAGCCGTGAATCTGGCCGAGGATGCCCTCATACCCGGGCAGCCGCTGCACCTCCTTCACGTCCCCGCCGCCGCAGAAGCCGCGCCCCTCGCCGCGCAGCACCACCGCGCGCACGCCGGAGTCCGGCGACCCGTACCCGCGCAGCGCGGAGATCAGCGCGTCGATGGAGGCCAGGTCGAAGGCGTTGACCGGCGGGTTGTCCACCACCAGCTCGGCCACGCCGTGCTCGTCGAGCTTCTCGTGGATCACCGGCCGTACTGCTCCTTCAACGCGGCCCGGGACACCTTGCCGGTGACGTTGCGCGGCAGCTCGTCCACCAGTACCAGGCGTTTGGGCAGCTTGAACCGGGCCAGCCGGGCCTCGGCGAAGGCGCACAGCTCGTCCAGGGTCGGGGTCGCCCCCGGAACCGGGACCACGACGGCCAGCCCGACCTCCTGCCACCGCGGGTCCGGCACGCCGATCACCGAGACGTCGGCGACCGAAGGGTGCACGGACAGCACGTTCTCCACCTCGGCCGGGTAGACGTTCTCCCCGCCCGACTTGTACATCTCCTTGGTCCGGCCGGCCAGGTAGTAGAAGCCGTCGGCGTCCCGGCGGGCGGCGTCGCCGGTGCGGAACCAGTCGCCGGTGAAGTAGTCGTCCCGGGAGCGCCGCCAGTAGCCGACCGTGACGCTGGGGCCGCGCAGCCAGATCTCCCCGGTCTCCCCGTCCGGCACGTCCTCCCCGGTGGGCGAGACCAGCCGGATGTCGGTGTGGAACGCCTTGCGCCCGGTGGACCCGGCCTTTGCCTTGTCCAGGGTGCCGAACTCGTGGTCCAGCGCGGTGGCCATCGGGCCCATCTCGGTGCCGCCGTACTGGGGTTGCAGCGGCGTGCCCTTGTCCGCCCACAGCTGGAGCAGTTCGGGGGTGGCGATGGCGCCGGCCACGATGAAGTGCCGGGCGCGGGACAGGTCGGCCGAGGCGAACGCGGGCTGGGCGGCGATCGCCTGGTACATCAGCGGGATCGCCGCGAAATGGGTGACCGGGGGAGCGGACGAGGTCAGTGCGGCGAGCACCAGGTCGGGCACGAACCGGGTCATCGTGGTGACCGCGCCGCCGAAGTACAGGATCGGGTTGGCCATCACGTGCAGGCCGCCCGCGTGGAACAGCGGCATGACGTTCAGCTGGTGGCAGCCGGGCTGGGAGTAGCCGGTGGTGTGCGCGTTGTTCAGGGACTGCCAGATCAGGGTGCGGAAGGTGGACAGTGCGCCCTTGGGCTTACCGGTGGTGCCCGAGGTGTAGAGGATGTGGGTGGGGTCCTCGAGGTCCAGCGTGGTGGTGCCCCGGGGGTCCCGGTAGTCGGCGGCGGCCAGGCCTTCCTCGTAGTCCTCGGCCTCGTCGGCCGGAAGACCCCAGGCCAGCCGGCGGGCCACGCCGGCCTTCTCCGCGATCTCGGTGGCCGCGGCGGCCCAGGTGGCGTCGTGCACCAGCACGGCGGGTTCCGCGTCCAGGCAGATCTCCGCCATCTCGTGGGTGGACAGCCGCCAGTTCAGCGGGACGAACAGGGCGCCCAGCCGCATCGCGGCGAACTGCACCTCGAAGACCCGGGGGTCGTTCTCCGCGATCAGGGCGACCCGGTCGCCCTTGGCCACCCCCAGCCCGGCGAGCACCGAGGCCAGCCGGCCCACCCGATGGTCGAGCTCCCGCCAACGCAGGCGCCGGCCGTCCTCGGCGCAACCCAGCGCCATGGCGTCCGGTTGGTGGTCCGCGTGCCGGGCCACCCAGTCGTGCGCGCCGAATCCCATCATTCAGCCGATCTTGTCTTCCATGCCGCGCTCCTTGAGGAAGGTGCGGTACATCCCGAACGCCGGCTGCATCGCCGGCAGCAGCTTGAGCAGCTTGGGTATCTGGCCCTCCACCCGCACCTTCTTGCGGGCCAGCGCCATCGGCAGGTTCAGCTGGCCCAGCCAGAACTTGTGGCCGTCGTCGGCCGACATGAACATGTTCACGTCGACTTCCTTGGCCTTGGCGGCGTCACCGCTGCGCACCGCCGGCGGGTCCACCGTGGTGGCCAGGCTGACGAAGCAGTCCGGGTCGTGGTAGTTGGCGCGGAACGAGGTGGCGGCGGCGACGAACTTGGGACGCAGCTCCGGGTCGGAAGTGATGTGCTCCAGGAACTCGCTGAGCACCTGTTCGGCCTCCTGCTGGGAGCTGAATACCGGCACGCCAGTCCTCCTTGACCCGGTTCACCAAATGGCGTTAGGTTAGCGCGGCGCCGGCGGCGTGTGCAACGGCCGGCGACAGAAAGGGGCGGGCATCGTGAGCCACGTGAGTATCGACGGTGCCAAGTGTCAGGGACACGGGCGCTGCGCGCTGATCGCACCCGAGGTGTTCGACGTCGACGACCTCGGCATGGGTCTGGTGCTGGTGGACGAGGTGCCGCCGGCGGCCGAGGCCGACGTGGACGAGGCCGTGCTGACCTGTCCGGAGAACGCCATCCATGTCCGGTGATTGTCTTTACCTAACGTCGTTGGGTATTGTGGCGGCATGGCCCGGTTCGATCACCACACCGAACACTTCGCCGAGCACTGGCGGGAGACCTACGCCGAGCTGCGCGGCAGCTGCCCGGTGGCGCACAGCGACGCGCACGGCGGCTTCTCGGTCGTCACCCGGTACGCCGACGTGCAACAGGTGCTCCGCGATCCGGAGACCTTCGCCTGCGGGCGCGACCTCGAGTTCGACGGCTCCCGCACCGGCGGCGTGACCGTACCGGTGAACCCGGTGCGCATGGGTTTCATGGAGATGGACCCGCCGGAGTCGCAGGCCTACCGCCGGCTGGTCGCGGCCCGGTTCACCAGTAAGGCGATCAACGCGTATCTGCCGAGGATGCGGGAGATCGTCACCTGGGTGGTCGACCGGGTGATCGAGTCCGGCCGGATCGACTTCGTGGACGACCTGTCCAACCCGCTGCCGGCGCTGGTCTCCCTGGACTACTTCGGCCTGCCGCTGGACCGCTGGGAGCTCTACGCCACCGCGCTGCACAAGGCCGCCTACCGGGAGAAGGGCTCGGTGAAGGCGGTGATGGAGCTGCTCGCCGACCTGCGGGCCACCGTGGCCGACCGGCGGGAGACCCTCGGCGAGCGCGTCGGGTCCGGCGCCGCCGCCGACGCCGACGACCAGACCATCGTGGACCGCCTGCTCAGTGCCCGGGTGGACGGGCGGCCGCTGGGCGACGAGCTGGTCACCGAGCTGCTGTTCATGCTGCTCAACGGCGGGATCGACACGTCCACCGCGCTGATCGCCAGCATGTTCCTCTACCTGGGCGAGCACCCGGAGAGGCGCACCGCGCTGGCCGCCGACCCCTCGCTGATCCCGACCGCGGTGGACGAGATGCTGCGCTACTTCACCCCGGGCACCGGGGTCGCGCGCACCGTGCGCAAGCCGGTGGAGCTGGGCGGGATCGAGCTGCGGCCCGGCGACCGGGTGTTGCTCGCGCTGGGCTCGGCGAACAACGACCCGGAGATGTTCCCGGAACCGGACCAGATCCGGCTGGACCGGGACAACAACAGCAAACACCTGGCCTTCGGCAACGGAATCCACCGCTGCCTCGGGGCCTTCCTCGCCCCGGCGGAGATGACCCTGCTGCTCCAGGAGGTGCTGCGCCGGCTGCCGGACTACACCATCGACCTGGACGCGGTCCGCCGCTACCCGACGATCCCTCTGGTCAACGGGTACATCGCGATGCCCGCGACGTTCACCCCCGGTCCGAAGTCGCTCACCGGGTTCGACGAGAAGCTGCCGGTGCGCGCCGCCTCGTCGGTGGGCTGACCCGGTGCCCGGAGCGCTGGACGGCCTGCGGGTCCTGGAGGTCGGCCACATCATCGGCGGCCCGTTCTGCGGCCACCTGTTCGCCGACCACGGCGCCGAGGTGATCAAGGTCGAACCCCCCGAGGTCGGCGACCCGATGCGGGTGTGGGGTGGGTTGTACCGGGGCGTCGGGCTGTACTGGTCGATCATCGGCCGGGGCAAGAAGTCGGTCACCCTGGACCTGCGGTCGGCCGCCGGGCAGGAGGCGTTCCGAACGCTGGCCGCCACGGCCGACGTCGTGGTGGAGAACTTCCGGCCGGGCACCATGGAGCGCTGGAACCTGGGTCCTTCCGAGCTGGCGTCGGTGAACCCCCGGCTGATCATGGTGCGGATCACCGGGTTCGGCCAGGACGGCCCGTACGCGGACCGGGCCGGTTACGGCTCGGTGGCCGAGGCGATGAGCGGGTTCCGGCACCTTTCCGGCGAGCCGGGCCGCCCGCCGGTGCGGGTGGGGATCTCCATCGGCGACGCGCTGGCCGGCACGCAGGGGCTGGTCGGGGCGTTGATGGCGTTGTGGCGGCGGGACCGTCCCGGCGGCTCCGGGGTGGGCCAGGTGGTCGACGTGGCGCTGTACGAGGCGATGTGGATGTACCTGGAGTCCACCGTCGCCGAGCTGGTCAAGCTGGACCGGGAACGCGGCCCGACCGGGGCGCTGCTGCCCGGCATCGCGCCGTCCAGCGTCTACCCGACCCGGGACGGCGAGTGGCTGATCATCGGCGCCAACCAGGACTCGGTGTTCCGCCGGCTGGCTTCGGCGATGGACCGCGACGACTGGTTGGCCGACGACTCGCCGTACGGCACGCACGTCGGCCGGGGCGCCGCGCAGACCGAGCTGGACGAGGCGATCGCCGCCTGGACCAGTGATCATTCGGCCGACGAGCTGCTCGCGCTGCTCGCCGACGCGGGCGTGCCCTCCGGCCGGATCTACACCGCGCGGGACATCCTGGGCGACCCGCACTACAAGGCGCGCGAAATGATCGTCGACGTGCCCGAGCCCGGCCTGGGCGGCGAGACCGTCCCCATGCCCGGCGTCGTCCCCAAACTCTCCGCCACCCCCGGCGCCCTAACCCGCGGCGCCCCCCTCCTGGGCGAACACAACCCCCACTACCTCCCCACCCCCACCCCCACCACTTGATTCAGTGCGTTCAGCACGCTGATTCAGTCACTTCAGCAGGGTGATTCAGTCGGTTCCGCAGTCCGGTTCGGTCACTTCGGCAGGCGGGTTCGGTCGGTTCCGCGGGTCTGTCCGGTCCGTCCGTGAGCTGAAGTGACTGAATCAGCCTGCTGAACCCACTGAATCAGCCTGCTGAAGTGACTGAATCACCGTGCTGAACCCACTGAATCAGGGTGAAGGGGGTGGCCTGGTTGGCGTATTGACGGGGGGTCTTTCGCGCGCCATCGTGGGGGCGGCTGTTGCTTTATGTGCAAAGAGTGCGTAATACGCAACATATCCTCAACGCGGAGGAGGCCCGGTGACCGAGCTGGTTACGCCGAAGGTCGAAGAGCCGAAGGTGCTGCTGTACACCCGGCTGCGGAAATCGCCGTACTTCTGGAAGTCGCGTGAACACGGCGTGGCGTCCTACAGCGTGTACAACCACACGTACCACCCGCGCCACTACGGCGACCCGATCGGCGAGTACTGGTCGCTGCTGAACGGCGTCACGCTGTGGGACGTCGGGGTCGAGCGGCAGGTGGAGATCTCCGGGCCGGACGCGTTCGACTTCACCAACCTGCTGGTGCCGCGCGACCTGACCAAGTGCGCGGTGGGCCAGTGCAAGTACGTGTTCATCACCGCGCCGGACGGCGGGATCATCAACGACCCGGTGCTGCTGCGGGTGGAGCGGAACCGGTTCTGGCTGTCCCTGGCGGACAGCGACGTGCTGCTCTGGGCGCTCGGCGTGGCGCACGCCGGCGGCTGGAACGTCACGGTCAAGGAGATCGACGTGTCGCCGGTGCAGATCCAGGGGCCGAAGGCCAAGGACCTGATGGTGGACCTGCTCGGGCCGACCATTCTGGACATCGGCTACTACCACCTGCGGCACTACCGGCTGGACGGGCTGGACGTCGTGGTCAGCCGCACCGGCTACACCTCGGAGATCGGCTACGAGATCTACCTGTACGAGGCCACCAAGAACGCCGGCCAGCTGTGGGACGTGGTCTGGCGGGTCGGCCAGCCGCACGGCCTGCGGCCCATCGGGCCCTCGCACATCCGGCGCATCGAGGGCGGCATGCTCGCCTACGGCTGCGACATCACCCTGGACACCAACCCCCTGGAAGTCGGCTACGACTACCGGTGGATGGTCGACCTCGAGCAGGAGGCCGACTTCATCGGCAAACAGGCGCTCATCGAGGCCAAGGCGCGCGGCATCACCCGCCAGCTGGTCGGTGTGCGCATCGACGGCCCGCCGCTCGGTTCCTACGTGGACGGCACGATGATCGAGCCGTTCGAGGTGCGCACCGGCGACGGGACGCTGGTCGGCTCGGTCACCAGCGCCTGCCACTCGCCCCGGCTGGAGTACAACATCGGCCTGGCGATGGTGCCGATCGGGCTGAGTGAGCTGGGCACCGAGCTGGTCGTCGCCACGCCCACCGGTAGCCAGCGCGCGGTGGTGGTGCCGAAGCCGTTCGTGGACCCGGGCAAGGAGATTCCGAAGGGGTGAGCGTCGCGGAACTGCTCGCCGCCCCCCAACTCGAGCTGATGCCGACGCGTGACGCGGCCGACCGGTTCGAGGGGTTGCCGGAGGGGGCGACGGTCACCGTCACCTGCGCGCCCCGGCGTGGCCTCGCCCCCACCCTGGATCTGGTGGAACGGCTGGCCGCGCGCGGTTTCCGCGCGGTGCCGCACCTGGCCGCGCGGCAGGTCCGGGATGCCGCCGAGCTGGCCGAGACACTGGGCCGGCTGGACCGCGCCGGCGTGCGGGAGGCGTTCGTGGTGGCCGGGGATGCCGTCGTACCGGCCGGCGAGTTCCCGGACGGGCCGGCGCTGCTGCGCGCGATGGACCGGCTGGGCCACTCGCTGACCCGGATCGGCGTGCCCGGCTATCCCGAGGGCCACCCGTCGGTGCCGGACGATGCGCTCTGGGCGGCGTTGCGGGAGAAACAGCGGTTCGCGCACTACGTGGTGACCCAGATGTGCTTCGACGCGGCCGCGCTGCGGGGTTTTGTGGCGGAAGCGCGGCGGCGGGGGATCGCGCTGCCGGTGCTGGTCGGGCTGCCGGGGGCGGTGGACGCGGGGACGTTGCTGCGCCTGGGCGTGCGGATCGGAGTGGGGGACTCGCTGCGGTTCGCCCTGGGGCACCGGGGCGTGGCCGGCACGTTGCTGCGTCCCGGTAGGTACCGCCCGGACACCCTGCTCGGCGAGCTGGACTCCGGCGAGTTCGCCGGGTTGCACCTGTTCACCTTCAACCAGGTAGAACCCACGCTGCGCTGGCTGGCCGAGGCCCGCCGCCGCGCCGCCGCCTGAGTCCCGGCCCGCCGTATTGCGGTTCCGGGCGGTTCCGGTTCAAAGAGCGCTTGGACGGCGCGGCTGGGCGGTCTGCCGCCGCCTGGGAGCGGCCTCTCGCCTCTGGCCCGGGTGCCGGTTCCCTCTTCACTACGCACGGTGACGACAGGGAGGGGTGTCGGGGGAGGTACGGCGCCGCATTTCGCCGAGTGGTGGCTCAGTCGCCGCAAAATCATGATCAAGAGCGACTGGGCCAGCACTCGATGAAGGCGACCGCCCGGGTCGCCGGCGACCCGGGCACGCTCCGTGATCGAGCCGCGAGAACCGGCACCGGGCGAAGGGTGACGGGCCGCGCCGAAGCGGCGGCAGACCGCCCAGCCGCGCCGTCCAAGCGCTCTTTGAACCGGCACCGCCGGAACCGAAACGCTCGCGTAGGCCGCGCCGAACACTCAGCCGGGAAGAACGATGGTGCCGGTGGCAGCCAGTGCGCCGATCTCCTCCGGGGCAAAGCCGGCTTCGGTGAGGACCGCGCGGGTGTGCTCGCCGCGCTCCCGGGGCGCCGGGCGCGACTCCGGTGGGGCGTCGGACAGGCGGGGGGCGGGGGCGGCGTGCAGCTGGCCGTCCTCGCGGCGGACGGTGCCCCGGGAACGCAGGTGTGGGTCGTCGGGCAGCTCGTCCAGCTCCAGCAGGGGGGCGCCGCAGCCGTCCAGCTCGGCGAACACGGCGGACCAGTGCGCCCGGGGCTTGCCCGCGAACACTTCGGCCACCCGGGCGCGCAGGGCCGGCCAGCGAGCCGGGTCCAGTTGGCTGGCCGGGTCGGCGGGTACCTCCTCCTCCAGGCCCAGCCCGGCCAGGAACGCCGCGTAGAACTTGGGCTCGATGGCGCCGACCGTGAAGTGCGCGCCGTCCGAGCACTCGTACACCCCGTAGAACGGCGCCGCACCGGACAGCAGGTGACCGGCCCGGCCGGCCCAGATGCCCGCGTTCCGCTCGGCCAGTTGCGGGGTGTTGAGCAGCGCGGCGCCGTCCACGATGGCCGAGTCGATCACCTGGCCGCGCCCGGTGGCCATCCGCTGGTACAGCGCCATGACGATGCCCAGTGTGGCGAACAGCGACCCGCCGGCGATGTCGCCGAGCAGCGCCAGCGGCGGCACCGGGGCCGGGGCGTCCGGGCCGCCCAGCACGCCCAGCACCCCGGAGACGCCGAGGTAGTTGATGTCGTGGCCGGCCCGGTTGGCGTACGGGCCGGTCTGCCCCCAGCCGGTCAGCCGGGTGTAGATCAGCCGGGGGTTGCGCCGGCACAGCACGTCCGGCCCGAGGCCGCGCCGTTCCATGGTGCCCGGGCGGTTGCTCTCCAGGAGGACGTCGGCCCGGTCGGCCAGCCGGGCGATCACCTCGGCGCCGCCGTCAGCGCGCAGGTCCACGATCGCCGAGCGCTTGCCCCGGGCGAAGAACTTGGCCGGGTCGAACGGCGGCGTGTCCGGGCGCTCCACCGAGACCACGTCGGCGCCGAAGTCGGCGAGCAGCATCGAGCAGAACGGCCCGGGGCCGAGCGCGCTCAGGTCCAGCACCCGGACGCCGTGCAGCGGTGAGCTCATACGAGATCGAACGCCAGGTCCAGCGCCTCCGGGCCGTTGGCGATGCCGGGCGCCCAGTGCACGTCGGCCGGGCCGCCGGAGGCGAAGCGCAGGTTGGTGATCCGCTTGAGCAGCTCGTCGAACGCGATGGTGATCTGGATGCGGGCCAGGTGCGCGCCCAGGCAGCGGTGTACCCCGAGGCCGAAGCCGGCGTGCCCGCTGCGCACGGTGTCGAACCGCAGCTCGGCGGCGTCCGGGAACTTGGTGTCGTCCCGGTTGGCCGAGTCGAACCGGACCAGCAGCTGCTCGCCCTGCTTGATCCGCACCCCGCCCAGCTCCACGTCCCGGGTGGCGGTGCGGCCGAGGCAGCCCACCGGCGACTCCAGGCGGATGAACTCGTCCATGTCCTGGCGTATCCACTTCGGGTCGCGCACCCGGTGCTCCAGCTCCGGGCGCCGGGCCAGGTGGTAGGCGATCGCGCCGATGGCGCCCCGGGTGGTGTCCAGGCCGCCGAGGAAGAGCACGGTGACCACGCCCAGCCGCTCGTCCTCGGTGAGCGGCCGGCCGCCGAGCACGGTGCCGGTGGTGATCGCGTTCAGCACGTCGTCCCGGTCGATCGGGTTGTCCTCGCGCTCCACGATGTACTCGGCGGCCAATGAGGCGAGGTTGAAGTAGGACTCGTCGTCGCTGTTCAGGGCCACCGCGGTGACGATCTCGATGGCCCGCTGCATCTTGGTCGAGTCGGTCTCGTTGAACACGATCTGGGCCAGCACGCTGCCCACGAACGGCGCGGCGAACTCACTGATCAGCTCCACCCGGCCGCGGCTCACCCAGTTGTCGATGAGCGCGGTGGCGCTCTTGCGCATCTGCGGCTCGAACTTCATCAGGAAGGTGCGGGAGAACAGCGGGTTGAGCAGCTTGCGCAGGTCCAGCTGGTAGGGCGGGTCGGCGTCCAGCGGGTTCAGCGTGACCGGGGACGGCCGGGGGGCCACTCCGGCCGAGGAGAAGGTCGCCGGGTCCTCCAGCACCCGGCGCACGTCCTCATACCGGGTGATGACGTACTGCCCGCCGCCGTCCGCGTCGGTGTGCGCCACCGGGCAGGCCTGGCGGGCGTGCTCGAACACCCCCCACTTCACCCGCTCGTGCTCCGGGCTGAACATGTCGTAGCTGCTCAGGAGGGTGCCCGGGTCGTTCTCGGGTTGTTCAGCCACCGGCCACTCTCCTCAGCTTGGGGGACATAAGCCATCACCGTTAGGTTAGAATCCTACCAACCTTGTCGACGAGTTACCCGACGATGTTAGATTAATCCGGTGGCCGAGGTGAACCTGTTCGACTGGCAATACTGGCTGACCACCTGGCCAGCCGAGCGCACCGTTCTGACCAGGGCAAACGCCGCGGACGGGTATCCCCGCGCGCTGACCCCGCTGAGTCAGGACCTGATCGTGCGGTTCGAGGACGCCGGGGTGCGGCGGTTCTTCGAGGAGACGTTGGGCGCGATGAAGCCGTCCGACGCCCCCGCGCCCTACATGTGGGCGATGTGGGGGCACATCTACATCAACGCCGACCAGATGGCGAACCTGGGCGCGGCGCTGCCCGGCAGCTCCCGGCAGTCCATCTACCAGCAGTACATGGGCCTGCGCCCGGACCCGGCGTTCCGGGTGCCCCGGCCGGCGGCGCGGCAGCGGCTGGACTCGCTGCGCACCGTCGGGCCGGTGCTGGTCGGGATGGCCGCGTCGGCGTCCGGCGCGCAGCGGCGGTTCGACGCGCAGATCGCGGCCATCCGCTCGATGCGTCCCTCGGACGCGCCCGACCCGGTGGAGTGCCTGCCCTGGCTGTTGCGCCTGGAGTCGGTCACCACGTCGGCCTGGGAGAGCCTGATGATCGGCGCGGGGATCGCCAGCGCCAGTTTCGAGGCCTGCCAGAAGCTGCTGACCAAGGCCATCGGCAAGCCGGCCGCCGACCTCACCAACCGGCTGCACTCCGGGTCGGGCGGCAACGAGAGCGCCGAGGCCGGCCGGCTGGTGGCCCGGCTGGCCGGGCTGGCCCGGCAGCGCCCCGAGCTGGTCGCCGCGCTGACCGCCGGCGACCCGGCGGCCGAGGTGACCGGGTTGGACCCGGCGTTCGACGTGGCGCTGCGCGCCGGCCTGGACCGCTTCGGCCACCACACCGCGCCCGAGCTGGAGCTGTCCCAGCCGACCTGGCGGCAGCAGCCCGAGCAGCTGCTAGCGATGGTCGCCCGCGCGCTGCACCGCCCGGCCGTCGAGGGCGACCGGGCCGCTTCGGTGCGCGCGGCCGCCGAGGCCGAGCTGGACGCGTCGGTGCGTGGCGCGCTGCGCCCCGCGGTGACCCGGCTGCTCGCCTTCTCCCGCCGGCAGATGGCCCTGCGGGAGAACGCCAAGACCCCGATCGTGCTGATCTTCGACGAGCTGCGCCGGGTGCTCGAGGCGGCCGGTCCCGCACTGGTCGAGCGGGGGGTACCGGAACCCGTTTACCTGCGCTACGACGAGCTCAAGGGCGTGCTGGCCGGCGCCCGGGCCCCGGTCCCGGCGGAGATCTCCCGGCGGGTCGAGGAACACCGCCGCTGCCTGCAGCTGACCATGCCCGAGCTGATCGAGGCCGGCCCGGGCTACGCGGTACCGATCACCGCCGGAGAGATCCGGGCGCGCGGCCTGCTGCCCGAGGACGACGTGCGGCCGGACGCCTCGAAGCTCACCGGGGTTGGCGCCTCGGCCGGCCGGGTCACCGCCACCGCGCGGGTGCTCACCGACCCGCTGGACGACTTCGAGCCCGGTGACGTGCTGGTGGCCAAGACCGTCGACCCGGGCTGGGCGGCCGCGCTGTCCTGCGCCGGCGCGGTGGTGCTGGACATCGGCGGCGGGCTCTCCCACGGCGCGGTGGTGGCCCGCGAGCTGGGCATCCCGTGCGTAGTGAACGTGAAGGCCGGTACCGCCGTGATCCGGGACGGGAGCACCGTCACGGTCGACGGGTCCACCGGCGAGGTCCTGTTGAACACCGACGAGGAGTGACATGCCGGTCCAGTACGACACAGGCGACGAGGGCACCCACGACATCGGCACCACCGACCCGCACTGGCAGGAAAGCGTCTTCGTGCACTGGTACGACCTGGCCGCCGGGATCGGCGGGGTGCACCGGCTCGGGCACGAGCCGAACGCGGCTCCCGGTGGGCGGGCCGCCCTGCAGTGCGCGCTGTTCCGCTCCGACGGGCTGCGCTACCGGCGCAGCAACGACGAGCTGCCGATGCGCGAGCCGCGCACCAAACGGGGCTTCCGCGCCGGCGGCAGCGAGTGGCATGTGGACGGCCCGGTGCCGCGCATCGAGGTGCACGAGCCGGGCCTGGACCTCGAGTTGGAGCTGCACGACTTCTACCCGATCACCAGCTTCTTCCCGTCCAGCGGCTCGCTGGTGGAGGAGTTCGCCGCGCACCACTACGAGTCGTCCGGGCGGGCGGTCGGCACGGTGACCGTCCAGGGGGCGACGCGGCCGGTCGAGGCGACCTTCCACCGGGACCACTCGTGGGGCGTGCGCAAGACCGCCACGCTGCTCTCGCACCGCTGGGTCTCCGGCACCTTCGGCCCCGCGCTGTCCTTCGGCTCGACGGTCTGGCACGCCGCTGACGGGTCGTTCGTGAAGGTCGGCTACGTGGTGCGGGACGGGGAGATCACCTTCGCCGAGGACGTCGACGTGGTCACCTACATGGAGCCGGACGCCTACACCCACCGCGGCGGCGTGGTCACCTGGTACCTGCCGGGCGGCGAGGAGCTGCGCCTGGAGGCCGAGCTGATCGACGGCGTGGCGGCCAAGCTGCACTCGGCGCACTACGTGGACTCGCTGTGCCGGGTCACCCACGAGGGCCGCACCGCCGTGTGCGACTTCGAGATCTCCAACAACGCCCGCAACGGCTCGACCGCGCCGTCGCTGTCCCTGGCCGCCAACCACACGGAGGGCTTCTCCCAGCGCTGAAGCCTTCGGCCGGCGCGAAGGCTGAGCATAAGAAAGCCACATTGTCGGTCTGATCGGACCGCCTCAGACTGAGGCACATGTCCGAAACGGAACGGCAATGACGCCGGAACGCCGCCCCATCAGGGTGGCGCTGGCCAGCTGGGTCTGCGCCAGCATCGAGTGGTACGACTTCTTCATCTACGGCACCGCCTCGGCGACCGTATTCCCGTCGGTGTTCTTCCCGAGCCAGCTGCCGCTGGTCGGCACCCTGCTGTCCTTCGCCACCTTCGGGGTCGCGTTCGTCGCCCGCCCGCTGGGCGGCGCGCTGTTCGGGCACATCGGGGACAGCCGGGGGCGCAAGCGCGCGCTGATCGCCGCGCTGGTGGCCATGGGCGGCGCGACCACGCTCATCGGCCTGCTGCCCGGATACGCCGAGATCGGAGTGGCCGCGCCGATCGCGCTGGTCGTGCTGCGTTTCGTGCAGGGCATGGCGGTCGGCGGACAGCAGGGCGGCGTGGTCGTCCTGGCCACCGAGGCGGTGCCGGCCAACCGGGGCGGGGTGTACGGCAGCTTCGCCTCGGCGGGCGCGCCGGGCGGGGTGATCCTGGCCAACCTGGCCTTCCTCGCCGTGGCCTCGGCCCTGTCGCCGGAGGAGATCCGGGCCTGGGGCTGGCGGCTGCCCTTCCTGGCCAGCCTGCTGGTCGTTGCGGTCGCGGTGCTCATCCAGGCCCGGCTGGAGGAGACCGGCGAGATCCGGCCGGCCGGGCAGGCCGGTTCGCCGGTGCTGGAAGCGGTCCGCCGGCACCCGAGGGCGATCATGCTCGCCGCCGGCTGCTACCTGGCGATCAACCTCAACTACTACATCTTCAACACCTTCCTGCTGGCCTATGCGCCGCACGCGGGCATCTCGCCGAGGATCGTGCTGACCGCTGTGCTGGTGGCCTCGGCGATCGAGTTGATCTGCCTGCCGGCCGCCGGCTGGGCGTCCGACCGGTTCGGCCGGCGCCGGGTCTTCGGCGCCGGCGCGGTG
Source organism: Actinospineispora eucalypti (assembly GCA_014208095.1). Lineage (GTDB taxonomy): Bacteria > Actinomycetota > Actinomycetes > Mycobacteriales > Pseudonocardiaceae > Pseudonocardia > Pseudonocardia eucalypti. Next base: position 1,582,763 of record JACHMT010000001.1, read on the forward strand.
CTGTTGGGTGCCTGGGCGTTCCCGTTCTGGGCGCTGGTGGACACCGGATCCACCTGGGCGCTGCTGCTCGCCCTGGTCGTGGGCCTCGGCGTGCTGCACAGCCTGATGTACGGCGCCCAACCGGCGATGTTCTCCGAGGCGTTCTCCGGTGCCGTCCGCTACTCGGGCGTCTCGCTGGGCATCCAGCTCGGCTCGCTGCTGGGCGGCGCGTTCGCCCCGCTCCTGGCCACCGCGATGCTGGCCCGCTTCGGCGGTGCGTTGCCCATCGCCTGCTACATGGCCGCCGGATGTGCGGTCACCCTCGTCTCCGGCATGGCGCTGCGGCGCCACCTGCCGGCCACATCCCAACCCCGAAAGGACTCCCATGCCCGCGCTTGAGCACCTCGACGTCCCCGGAGCCGCCCGGCCCAAGGCCTCCTACTCCCAGGCCGTCCGCGTCGGTGACCTGCTGTACACGGCCGGGTTCGGCCCCCACGACCCGGCGACCGGGCAGGTGCGCGGCGACACGGTCGAGGAGCAGACCGAGGCCACGCTGGAGAACCTGCGGGCGGTCCTCGGCGCGGCCGACCTGACCTTCGCCGACGTGGTGCGCGTCGGCGTGCACCTGCGGAACCTGGAACGTGACTTCGCCGGGTTCGAGCGGGTCTACCGGGCGCACTTCGCCGAGCCGTACCCGGCGCGCACCACGGTGGGCTCGGCGCTGCCCGGCATCCTGGTCGAGATCGAGCTGGTCGCGGGTGGCGCGTAGCCACTCGGCGTCTGTGCCAGGAGTGACCCATGTTCACATCGCGGCTCGCGTTCGGGTGGGCGGTTGGGTTTCCAGATCGCTTGGACGGCTCGCTGGGTGGGGCGGTTCGCTGATTACTCAGGGTGATCGCTCAAGGTGGGGTTACGGGGGGTCGAGCGGGGCCGCCGCATCGAGCGCAGGCTCAGTCGCCGATTGGTGGCACATCTGCCACGACCTTGGTGGTCGTGGTCAGGGCCGGTTTAACCACCCTCCCTTGACCGGTCGCTGGCTCGGGTACCGCGCAGCGGGGTGTGGGTGGTGAGCGGGCCGGGCGTGATCAAGCCGTTGATCCCGCCGCGCATGCCTAACCGGACACTGCGGCAGGAGGCGGTTTCGCGTGGCTGCCGTGTGTGGGGTCGGGCGCTGCCGCTGCCTTCGTTCGCCCTGAGCCGTGTGGGCGATGTGGTGTATGGGCTCGGGTCTGTCGACGATCGGGGGCGTGTCTCGGATGTGGTGTGCCCTCAGGTGATGGGGTGGCTGCCTGGTGCTCGCTTGTCAGTAGAGGCCAGCGCTGGGGGCGAATTGGTGGTGCGTGCTGATGCGGCCGGTGAGTTTGCCCTAACGCATCGGGGGCATTTGCGGCTTCCGCCCGCGATGCGGCGGTGGTGTGGGCTCAGCGCTGGTGATCGGGTGTTGCTGGCAGCTGATCCGGCTCGGGACCAGATGGTGCTGTATCCGCCTGCCGTGCTCGATCGCTTGCTAGCTCGCGCCGCGAATTGCCGCGGAGCGGAGGCGCAAGGATGAGCGTCACCGCCTCTGGCGCTGGCCAGAACCAAGCTGCGGAGATTGAAGCGGCCCGCTTGTTGCTGGCGCGCATGGGGGTATCGGCGGAGGATCTCTTTCGCGCGGCTCCGTCCCGTTCGGTGCCGACCTTCGCCGAGTATGTCCCGATCGTGGAAGCGACGGTGACCGACAACACCCGCCGGACCTATGGGCCGTACTGGAACCGGATTGTGGATCGGTGGGGAAGGCGTCGCCTGGATGAGCCATCGCCGTCGGAGCTAGATCAATTGGTTCGTGAGACCGGCCAACGCGCGATCGTCCGTCGTAATGCTCGTGAGGGACGTGGGGCCGGCGAGCACATGGTCGCGGCACTGCGTTGCGTGTACCGGCGCGCGAAAGCTGACGGGCTGATCACGATGCTGGACAATCCGGCGAGCAAGATCGCGAAGCCTCGACGTCTTCCGTCGGATCGGCGGGCGATTCCGGATCAACGGTTGGCCGAGATTAACGAAGTCGCGGCAAGGACCGGACCTCGTTCGTTGAAGGTCTCGGCATGGGCCAGCTGTTCATCTTCCAGACGTTCGCGCAGCGCCTCACCCTCGGCCGTGAGCCGCTGAACCTGTTGGCTGAGTGAGGCGAGCCGCTCGGCCAGATCGACATCAGGTTGGGGCCACCCGAGCGGGACATCTCCCGGGGAACGTGGCCTCGGCACCTTCGCGTGCGCATCGTGAGGCCGTCGCGGCGCCGGCCATCGCCGACGATCACCGAGGGCCAGCCCCCTCCCGAGTATCTGGTGGGTGTCCTGGTCCAGAAGCTGGGCAGCTCGTGTGGCTGCGGCCGGCAACGTGCCGTGTTCGGTGGCCGACCGTGCCCACCAGCCCAGCCGCCGCGCCACGCGCCGCGCACCGTGATCGCTGCTGAGGTCCTCGAAGCTGACAATCCGAGGTCGGCCGGCGAACAGATCGCCCGCCCGCGCGCCGGGTTGGAACGCACACAGCGTCCATGGCGCGATCGCACACCGCTGCTCGACGCGCTGCGACATCCGCCGTGTGGCCTCGGGGTCCAAAACGTAGGTGGCAGCCAAGCTGACCGTCTCACGGGCCAAGGTGGCGATGTGGTCGGCCCACAGCGGCAACTCCAGCCGCTCGTCGGACCCGGCCACCAAGACCAGGCCGCGCCGGCCGGGATCGGCGATGCTGTCCAGCAGCCGCGGCAGCTGCTCGGGGGTGACATGCACCGGGGACGGCCGAAGCCGCGCGCATCCGTCATGGGCATCCACGACCTCTACCAAACCCCGCGCCAGCCTGGGAACGCTGGTCCACGGCCGCCGCAACCGGTTCCCGGCGCTCGCCTGCGTGCCCTCCGGAGCGTCGACATCGAGCCAGACCCAGGCCGGCCCTTCATGCGACACCCCGATGGTCAGGTCGGTGACCCAGCAACTCCAGGACCGCCGCTCCCTGACCCGTACGCGAGTCCAGCGCCCATACTCGTCGTCCCGGGTAAGCATCAGCCCGTCGACTCCGGTGGTCAGTCGCGAGACCATCCCCGGCAACAACGAGTCGCAGTCATAGCCTTTAGCTCCCAGCCACAGGTCAAGCTGCTCGAAAGCGCGCTCGCTCACAGGCCGCAAACCTCACTCGTCTCCCCTCACTGACACGCACGGTCAACGGGGAGATCCACTTTTTCAAACAGGCTCTAGTGCGCCTGGATAAGCCGGTTGGCCGCCAACTCGCCGCTGAAGATCGGTGCTTCCACTCCGGCGTGTGCGAAGTAGTCGCCGGCCAGGTAGACGCCTGGGGGCATCTCGGCGTGCAGTGAGTCCAGGGTGCCGTAGTGCCCGGGGTTGGCGATGGACAGCCCGCGCCGGTAGTGGAACAGCTCCACGAAGTCCGGTTCCGGGCCGGGTCCGTAGACCTCCAGTACGGCGTTGCGCGCGGAGTTCACGATGTCCTCGTCGCTCATCCGCTCCAGCGGCGGGGTGTAGAAGTAGACCCCGACCGCCTCGCCGCCCTCTGGAACGGCGGACGGATGGCGTTTGCTGAGTAGCACGCAGGCGCCCCAGTCGCGCTCCATGTTGGCCGGCAGCGCCACGCTGGCCCGGTGGTCCGGCCAGGGGTTGCGCTTGTAGCAGAGCTGTACGTGGGCGTAGTCGGAGTACATGCAGTCACGCAGTTTCTTCGTCGATTCCGGCTCGACCAGGTCAACCAGCAGGTCGGCGGCCACGCCCGGTTCGGGCGCCACGATCACCGCGTCCACCGGGTGCCGCTCGCCGCCCGCGGTGACCGTATAGCCCGCGCCGTCCTGGGTGATCTTGTCGACCGGGGTGGACAACCGCAGGTCCAACCCGGGGCTGCCCTCCACCAACCAGTCGCAGACCTGCCCGACGCCCTTCGGCGGGACGGAGAGCGCCAGCCGGTAGAACTGCTTGACCACCGCGTGGAACAGCGCCGGGGACAGCCAGCTCATCGGCACCGCATACAAGAACCCCATGTAGGGGACCGTGATGTAGTTGGTGCCCCGCTCACCGAGCACCCGCCGCGACCAACTCTCCAGGTTCTCCCCGCCGTCGTACTTCGCCAGCTCCGCGCCGTCGAAGCACAGTTTCGGCCCGGGCCGGACCAACTGCGCGGCTACCCCGGTGGCGATGCGCAGCTTGTCCCGCCAGGTCAGGACCGGCATCCGCAGGAAACTCATCACCTGGTCGAACTTCGCCGAGTAGCGCTGCCCATCGGCGTCGATCACTTCGGTCTCCGCGTCCCACGCCACCAGCTCCTGGTAGCGACCCAGTTCCTTGAGGATGGCATTGGTGCGCGGGTAGATGCCGCCCATCAGGAACAACGCGCCCGAGCCGAGGCTGAACCCATCCTTGAGCACCTGGCTAGTCCGCCCGCCCACGCCGTCCTGTGCCTCAAACAACACCACCTCGTGGCCATGCTTGCGCAGCGTGTACGCCGCCGCGCAGCCCGCCGGACCACCACCAACCACAGCAGCCTTCATCAGGATCGGTCTCCCCGCGTCGAGTGGAGGAGTTTTACTCTAACATCCAATAATCGAAAGCTAGAGCATTTATCTCGATCTCGACCCAGCTAGATGACGTCACCAGGGTCGGCGGAGGACTCACCGCCTGAGCGGGCGAGAAACCCGGTCAGACGGCGCTCGCCGCCTCGAGGAACCTTTCCAGCTCGGCACCCGTATCAGGACCGCAAGGCTGGAACACGACCTCCGTGACTCCGCTCGAAGCAAGGTCGTCCAGGCGGCGCCGGACCTGCTCGCGGGTGCCGCTCACCGTTACGTCCCGGAGCATCGAGTGCCCACCGGCCGACCACGCTGCCCGATCGGCCTGGTTGAGCTCTACGCAATGACCCGCGTGAACGGCCAGGTGGCGCCGATCCGCCGGCATCTTGTCGACCACCTCCATCCATTCGTTGCCGCCCGGAAGCTCACGCACGGCATCGGGCCCTTCGAACTCGTAGGCACCGTGATAAGCCAAAGCCCAGCCAGGACCGCCGGCGTTGCGGGCATGCTCGGAATCCTGAGCCTCGCCCTCGTCGAGCACCGTCCCCCAAACCAGATACGGCACCCATGAATAGTCGGTGATGAACTCCGGCAGCTGTATGGTCACGAACAGGCCGTCGCCGAGCTCGTTGGCGACCTTGTGTCCCTTGGGGCCGAGGGCTCCGATGAGAATAGGAACCTCGACGGGCCGGGCCGGTGCATGTCCGTCGGGGTGCAGCATCCGCATCTGGGCGCCCTCCCATTCGACCACCTCGCCCCTGAGCAGGCCGCGGAACACCCGGACGTAGGCCTCCAGGTACGACCAGGTGATCGCCCGATATCCCATCGCGCGGCGCCCGGTGAAGCCGGTCCCGAAAGCGACGGCGGTACGGCCGGGCGCGAGCGCCGCAAGGGTGGCGGTCGCGGCGGCATTGACCATCGGGTGGCGCAGGCTCGGGACCAGGACGCCGGGGCCGAGTCCGATGCGCTCGGTCCGCACCGCCGCCAGCGCCAGGGTCATCCACACGTCGGGGCTCTGCTGCGGCGTGTCGTAGACCCAGGCCCGGGCGTAGCCAAGGCGTTCGGCCAGCGCGATGTTGTCGGGCGAGTCAAGGGCTGTCGGGAAAGCGCAGGAAACCTCCACGAGGCTCCTCCGTTCGCGGATCGTAGGACCGATGAAGGTGGATATCACGCGTTGAGGGACCGGCCGGGCGTCACGGAGCGGCGATTCGCAGTACCGAGCACCACATATCGGTCAACAGATCGAGCAACTGGTCGGTCTCGGCGTCGAGTACCCGCTGGACCCGCCACCGGAAACAGATCTGGTCGAGCTGGACGACCAGGAACTGGATCCGGGTTCGGGCGGTCTCCCGCTCCGGCGCGGCGAGCGCCCCCAGGTACTGCTCTAGCTCGTCGGCGAACTGGTCGTACATGCCCTTCCAGCCGGCCGCTATGCGCGGGTCGGAGGCCGCCGCCTCCTGCCACGGCCCGAGGATGGCCGCGTGCTCGTCCCACCAGGCGAACGTGCTGGCCAGCCACTCCCGGATGGCCGCGCGCGAGTCGGCGGTCAGCGCGGTGTCCAGCAGCCGCCAGTAGCGGGCGGCCTCGGCCATGACGCCGGCGAAGAGCGCCTCGAACAGCGCCGCCTTGCTGGGGAAGTGCAGGTAGAAGGTGGCCCGGTTGATCGAGGCCTGCTTGGTGATGTCGCCGACGGTCGCCCTGCCGTAGCCCTCCCGCTCGAACACCAGCCGCGCCGCGTCCAGCAGGCGCTGACGGGTGACCTCGCGTTGCTGGTCACGCAGCGTCCGTCGCGGCCGGGTCAGGGTGGACGGGCTCTGCGCCAGCGGCGAGGTCATGCGGCGAGCGTACCGCCGGAACGCTCGACTCAGGCAACAGTCTGCCGACTCAAGCAACATATTGATGCTTGACTCGACACAGTGTCGTCCGAGATGATGACGGGCGCCGCCTCCGGCCCGCCTGAGAGGGAGTCCCGACAATGACCGTCGCGCAGACCACGCCCGGCACGGATACCGAGGTCACCATCGAGCTGGACGCGGTCGTCCTCGGCGCCGGCGTCGCCGGCCTCTACCAGCTTCACCAGCTGCGGGAGCAAGGACTGCGGGTCCGGGTGTACGACGCGGCCGGCGAGGTCGGCGGCACCTGGTACTGGAACGCCTACCCCGGGGCGCGGTTCGACAGCGAGGGCTACGTCTACCAGTACTTCTTCTCCGAGGACCTGTACAAGGAGTGGAGCTGGAGCGAGCGCTTCCCCGGCCAGCCCGAGATCGAACGCTGGCTGCACTACGTCGCCGACCGGCTAGACCTGCGCCGGGACATCCAGCTCGACACGACGATCGTCAGCGCCCACTTCGACGAGGACCGCGGTCGATGGATCGTCCGGACCGACCGTGGGGACGTCATCGACACGCAGTTCTTCATCGCCTGCGCGGGTCCCCTCTCGGCCCCGCTGACCGATGTCTTCGAGGGAAGCGACGACTTCCGGGGCCGGCTGGTGCACACCTCCCGCTGGCCTCGGGAGGGGCTGGACCTGTCCGGCCGGCGGGTCGGTGTCGTCGGCATCGGCGCGACCGGGATCCAAGTCATCCAGACGATCGCCGAGCAGGTGGAGCACCTGACGGTCTTCGCACGGACCCCGCAGTACGTGCTGCCGATGAACAACCCCCGGTACGGGCCGGCCGACCAGGCCGCCTACAAGGCGCGCTTCGAGGAGCTGCGGGACACCGTGCCGCACACGTTCACCGGTTTCGAGCACAGCTTCGAGTACACCTGGGCCGAGCTCACCCCCGAGCAGCGCCACGAGGTGCTCGAGAAGCTCTACGAGGACGGCTCGCTCAAGCTCTACGCGGGCGGCTTCGCCGAGGTCTTCTTCGACGCCGAGGCCAACGAGGCCGTGTCCGAGTTCATCCGGGAGAAGATGCGGGCGCGGTTGAAGGACCCGTACCTGTGCGACGTCCTCATCCCCCGCGACTACGGCTTCGGCACCCACCGCGTGCCGCTGGAGACCAACTACCTGGAGGTCTACCACCGGGAGAACGTCGAGCTGGTCAGCGTCCGGGACAACCCGATCGCCCGGATCGTCCCGGACGGCATCGAGCTGACCGACGGCACCGTGCACGCGTTGGACGTGATCATCCTGGCGACCGGGTTCGACGCCGGCACCGGCGCCTTGACCAGGATTGACATCCGTGGCCGGGGCGGGCGCAGCCTGACCGAGGACTGGGGGCGGGACATCCGCACCACGATGGGCCTCGCGGTGCACGGCTATCCGAACCTGCTGACCACCTCGGTCCCGCTGGCCCCCGGAGCGGCTCTGTGCAACGCACCGACGTGCCTGCAGCAGCAAACCGAATGGATCAGCGAGACCGTGCGCTACCTCCGCAAGCGCGGCAAGACCGTCATCGAAGCAACCGCGGCCGGCGAAGACACCTGGGTCGACCACCACGAGGAGACCGCGGCGGCCACCCTGCTCGCCTCGTCCTCATCCTGGTGGACCGGGGCGAATGTCCCGGGCAAGCCACGACGAGTCCTGGCCTACACCGGAGGCGTGGGCGTCTACCGCGGGAAGTGCCAGGAGGAGGCGTCGGCCGGCTACCCGAGCTTCAACCTGAGCTAGTGTCCTGGATGTTGTTCGCGCGTTCCGCAATGCGCGACTTGCATTCCAGCGAGCCGCGCAGCTGCGCCGGCACTGGACCGCCATGCGACGGCTCGGGCAGGCCACCACCGGCACCGGACTAGTACTCCAGCCGCACTTCGTGATCTTTCGTGGTAGGGTCTCGATCTTGTGGTGGTGGAGGAGGATCTTGCGGCGTGGGTTGAGGGGCTGGATGAGCTGTTTGGGCTGGTAGCGGGCCGTTTCTTTCGGCCGGAACCGCGTCGGCGGGCTCGGGCGTATGTGCGGGGCCTGTTGGCGCCGCTGGCGGGGAAGAACGGGTGGACGCTGGCCGAGGTCGCTGGGGACGCGACACCGGACGGGATGCAGCGACTGCTCAACTCGGCGCACTGGGACGCCGACGGTGTGCGTGATGACCTGCGTGGATACGTCGCAGAACACCTCGGCGAGCCCGCCGGGGTGCTCATCGTGGACGAGACGGGGTTCCTGAAGAAGGGTGTCAAGTCCGCTGGTGTGCAGCGCCAGTACTCCGGCACGGCGGGACGGGTGGAGAACTGCCAGCTGGGAGTGTTTCTGGCCTACGCCAGCGGCAAGGGGCGGACACTGATCGACAGGGAGCTCTACCTGCCGAAATCCTGGATCACCGACAGTGCCCGCCGCCAGGAAGCCGCGGTGGGCGACGAGGTCGAGTTCGCCACCAAAGCGGCACTCGCGCAAGTGATGCTCGGCCGTGCGCTGGATGCGGGCGTTCCGGCCTCTTGGGTGGCCGCGGACGAAGCCTACGGCCAGGACCACAAGTTCCGGACCTGGTGCGAACGCCGCCGGATTGGCTACGTCGTCGCGGTGCCCCGCAACCAGACCATCCCTTCCGATATCGGCGCGCCGGCCGGGCCCGACCGCGCCGACCGGGCCACCGCGCAGGCTCCTGAGCAGGCATGGAAGCGTCGTAGCTGCGCTGATGGCGCGAAGGGGCCGAGGATGTTCGACTGGGCGGTTGCCTCGATCTCCACCGGCGAACACACCCCACCGGGCTGGGGTCGCTGGCTGCTGGCGCGGCGCCAGATCCTGGCCCCCACCCAGATCGACTCAGGCCAGCAGCCGGAGCTGGCCTACTACCTGTGCGCCGGCCCACCCGGCACCACCGACGACGACCTCATCCGCGTCGCCGGCAGCCGCTGGGCCATCGAGGAGTGCTTCCAGACCGCGAAGAACGAGGTCGGACTCGACCAGTACCAGGTCCGCCGCTACGACGCCTGGTACCGCCACATCACCCTGGCGCTCCTCGCCCACGCCTACCTCGCGGTGACCGCCGCGATCACCCCAAAAGACCTGGTCACGGCCTCATCCCGCTCACCCTCGCGGAAATCCGCCGTCTCCTGGCACACCTGACCCACACCGCCGCCGACCTCACCCACACCTGGTCCTGGTCACGCTGGCGCCGCCGCCACCAACACCGCGCCCGAACCAGCCACTACCAACGCCGATTACAACTCACATAACGAAGTGCGGCTGGAGTACTAGTACTGCAACGGCAGTTGAGGGCCTCTGCGATGATCTCGGCTCGTGGTGGTGGATCTTGCGGTGGCCGAGCTTGATCGGCTGCATGAGCGGGTAGCGGGCCGGTTCCGGCGGGCGGAGCCGCGGGTGCGGATGCGTGAGTACGTGTCCGGGCTGGTTGCGGGGTTGGAACGGAAGAATGGGTGGACGCTGGCTGAACACGCCGGCGAGGGCTCGCCGGACGGGATGCAGCGGTTGCTGCGTTGGGCGGACTGGGATGTCGACGGGTTGCGCGATGGCGTGCGCGATCATGTTGTGGACCGGCTCGGCGACTCGGCCGCGGTGTTGATCCTCGACGACACCGGGTTCATCAAGAAGGGCAGGTGCCGTTTTCCTGGGTCACCGCCGATGAGGCCTACGGGCAGGTCAAGTACCTGCGGGTGTGGCTTGAACAGCACGACGCCGCCTACGTGCTGGCCACCAAACGCAACGACACCCTCGTCACCGCCGACGGTCTGCTGGGTGGCGAACAGCGTGCCGACGTTCTCATCGACGCGGTGAACCCGCGGGCCTGGCGCAGGTTGTCGGTCGGCGCGGGCGCGCACGGCCCACGGCTCTACGACTGGGCCCGGGTACCGATCCGGATCGGCTGGCGGGCCGGGCGCGGGCACTGGCTGCTCGCGCGACGTTCGATCAGCGACCCCACCGAGATCGCCTACTACGTCTGCTACGGCCCTCGCCGGTCGACCCTCGTCGATCTGGCCTGGACCGCCGGGACCCGCTGGCGGATCGAGGAATGCTTCGCCCAAGCCAAGAACGAAGCCGGTCTCGACCACTACCAAGTCCGCAGCTACCGGGCCTGGTACGCGCACATCACCTTGTCCATGCTCGCCCTGGCCTGGCTCACTGGGCTGCGCGTCCAGGCCACCGCCCAGACCGCCACAGACATCATTGACCAGGCTTCGCATCCCACCAGAAGGACATGATCAACCTGACGCTACCCGAGATCAGACGCCTGATCACCGCGCTGATCATGCGACACGCCCCGCCACCCGCGCACGTCTGGTCCTGGTCACATTGGCGCCGACGACGCCAACACCAAGCCCGCCTCAGCCACTACCGACGACGAGGCCACCCGCTCACCCAACTGCCGTTGCAGTACTAGTACTCCAGCCGCACTTCGTGATCTTTCGTGGTAGGGTCTCGATCTTGTGGTGGTGGAGGAGGATCTTGCGGCGTGGGTTGAGGGGCTGGATGAGCTGTTTGGGCTGGTAGCGGGCCGTTTCTTTCGGCCGGAACCGCGTCGGCGGGCTCGGGCGTATGTGCGGGGCCTGTTGGCGCCGCTGGCGGGGAAGAACGGGTGGACGCTGGCCGAGGTCGCTGGGGACGCGACACCGGACGGGATGCAGCGACTGCTCAACTCGGCGCACTGGGACGCCGACGGTGTGCGTGATGACCTGCGTGGATACGTCGCAGAACACCTCGGCGAGCCCGCCGGGGTGCTCATCGTGGACGAGACGGGGTTCCTGAAGAAGGGTGTCAAGTCCGCTGGTGTGCAGCGCCAGTACTCCGGCACGGCGGGACGGGTGGAGAACTGCCAGCTGGGAGTGTTTCTGGCCTACGCCAGCGGCAAGGGGCGGACACTGATCGACAGGGAGCTCTACCTGCCGAAATCCTGGATCACCGACAGTGCCCGCCGCCAGGAAGCCGCGGTGGGCGACGAGGTCGAGTTCGCCACCAAAGCGGCACTCGCGCAAGTGATGCTCGGCCGTGCGCTGGATGCGGGCGTTCCGGCCTCTTGGGTGGCCGCGGACGAAGCCTACGGCCAGGACCACAAGTTCCGGACCTGGTGCGAACGCCGCCGGATTGGCTACGTCGTCGCGGTGCCCCGCAACCAGACCATCCCTTCCGATATCGGCGCGCCGGCCGGGCCCGACCGCGCCGACCGGGCCACCGCGCAGGCTCCTGAGCAGGCATGGAAGCGTCGTAGCTGCGCTGATGGCGCGAAGGGGCCGAGGATGTTCGACTGGGCGGTTGCCTCGATCTCCACCGGCGAACACACCCCACCGGGCTGGGGTCGCTGGCTGCTGGCGCGGCGCCAGATCCTGGCCCCCACCCAGATCGACTCAGGCCAGCAGCCGGAGCTGGCCTACTACCTGTGCGCCGGCCCACCCGGCACCACCGACGACGACCTCATCCGCGTCGCCGGCAGCCGCTGGGCCATCGAGGAGTGCTTCCAGACCGCGAAGAACGAGGTCGGACTCGACCAGTACCAGGTCCGCCGCTACGACGCCTGGTACCGCCACATCACCCTGGCGCTCCTCGCCCACGCCTACCTCGCGGTGACCGCCGCGATCACCCCAAAAGACCTGGTCACGGCCTCATCCCGCTCACCCTCGCGGAAATCCGCCGTCTCCTGGCACACCTGACCCACACCGCCGCCGACCTCACCCACACCTGGTCCTGGTCACGCTGGCGCCGCCGCCACCAACACCGCGCCCGAACCAGCCACTACCAACGCCGATTACAACTCACATAACGAAGTGCGGCTGGAGTACTAGTCCACTACCCGGCTTGAGCGGTGTTCGACGGCCACAAGTGCCGTGGAGGAAACTCCACCTGGTGCAGCCCGAGCGTCCGCGACGATCCTTGACCGAGGCGTACAGCGTGCGCGACCGGGGTCCCGATCCGGTCCACGCGAAACGGGCCGGTTCTGAAGGAGAAGATCAGGCAGTCGGCTTCGCCGGGTCAGGCCTGGGGGTGGCAAGGGCTCCGAGTTCGACCGCGTGGCGGATGGTGGTGGGGCGGAAGTAGGCGCGTTCGGCGAGGGCTTGGGCGAGGCCGGGTGCGAGGGCCGCGGCGCGGAGGCGGCGTGGGGTGATCACGCGTGCCGAGCGTTGTTTGAGGCCGCGGATGATGTCGGCGACGACGGTGTGCAGCGGCACGGTTTGGAAGACGCCGCTGAAGCCGTTGACGAGTTCGGTGGCGGCGGGGTTGTCGAGCGCGTCCCTGATCATCGGTGTGCGGAAGATGATGGGGTGCACGCTGCCCACGGTGACCCCGCTGGTGCGCAGTTCCAGCCGTAGGGCGTTGCAGAGTGCCCAGACGCCGGCCTTGCTGGCCGCGTAGGCGCCGAGCATGGGCGGGTGGATGTAGCCGACCATGGAGGACATGGCCAGCAGGTGCCCGCGTTGTTCGGTGACGTGTGGTGCGGCGGCTTTGAAGGTGCGCCACACGCCGCCGAGGTTGACCTCGATGACCCGGTCCCAGTCGGTGTCGGTGGTGGCGCTCAGGGCGGTGACCGGGCCGAGGACGCCGGCGGCGGCGATGGCCACGTCGAGGGACCCGAAGTGTTCTCGGACCTCGCTCATGACCGTGGTCAGCTGGTGCAGGTCGCGGACGTCGGTGGCCCAGCCGCGGGCTGTTCGGGTGTCTCCGAGGCGCGTGGCTTGGGCGTGGACGCGGTCGGCGTCCTGGTCCAGGAGCGCGATGCGGGCGCCTTCGGCCCGCAGTGCTTCGGCCAGCGCGACCCCGAAGCCTCCGCCGGCGCCGGTGACCGCGACGGTGCGGCCGTTCAGGTCGTAGCTCATGACGCGAGGAACTTCAGGACCGCCGGCACGAACCGCTGGTGGTGCTGGAAGACGCCGCCGTGCCCGGAGTCGGGGTAGATGATCAGTTGTGCGTTCGGGATGCGCTCGGCCAGCACGCGGGACTGGCTGGTGGCGACCATCGCGTCGTTGTCGCCGTTGGCCACCAGCGTCGGTTGGGTGATCTTGCTGAGGTCGTGCGGCTCGCCGAGCCCGGCCTCTCGGATGGCTTTCAGCTGTGCGATGCGTGCCTGGTGGGAGATGGGCTTGTCGCGGTCCGCGGTGCGTTCGCGCAGGCGGGTCAGGTAGTCGGTCGCGGCCCGCCTGCCGGCGGTGTTGCGGTTGAAGAACAGGAAGTAACGCGGGTCCCGCCGGGTCAGCGCGGCCTGCAGGTACGCCTTCCCGACGATCAGCGGCATTCTGGTCAGCCCGCCGCCGCCACGGTGTCCGGTGCCGGTCAGGATCAGCCGGCGCACCAGGTCCGGGTTGGTCAGGGTGACCTCTTGGGCGACGGCGCCGCCCAGGGAGAAGCCGAGCAGGTCGACCTGCTCGTGACCGAGGGTGCGGATGAACGAGGAGGCGTCGGCGGCCATCGCCGCGACCGTGTGCGGGACCTTGCCGCCGGTTGCTCCGATCCCCCGGTTGTCGAAGGCGATCACGTGGCGGTGCGCGGCCAGGCCGTCGACCAGGCGGGGATCCCAGTCGTCGAGCACCGCGGTGAAGTGGTGCAGCAACACCAGCGGTGTCTCGCTCCGGGGTCCGAGCTCCCGGTATACGAACGTGGTGTCGCCGACGTCGAGCGATTTGGTCGGGGTGTGCCGCCAACTGGTGGTGGCGGCGTCCAGGGGTGCCTTGGCGTTGGTCATCGGTTCACTCCGTGAGTGGTCTCGGTGGTGAGCCGGCCGCGGTCGGCCGGTGGCAGGTCGGGGAAGGCCGGGGTGTCGATGCCGAGGCTTCCGGTGCTGGCCAGCGGGCGTACCCGTAGGAAGACGCCGGTGTGGTGGGTGTCGGCGGTCAGCGCGTGTTTCATCGCGTAGGCGTGGCCGCCGGGGGCGTAGGCGTAGTCCTGGGCCATGGCGACGGTCTTCCACAGGCTGATCGAGGTGTGCTCGAACGGCAGCTTGGATGAGATGTCCACGCTGCCGCGGTGGCCGGGGTGGTGCGCGGCGCGGCTGGCGGCGTGCATGTTGTTGCGCAGGAAGCCGGCCAGGTGGCGGGGCCGCAGCACGCCGTGCACGACCACCACCAGCGGCTCGTCGGCCGCGAGCGGTTGTGCGCCGGTGGCCGAGGGTGCCCAGCCGTGCCAGCGGTGGCTCTGCTCCCGCAGCCGCACCCGGGCCACCTCGCCGTCGAGGCTGAACCGGCCCCGGCCTTCAAGGGCGGTACATAGTGGACCGCGCCAGGCCGCCGCGGCGGCCTCGGGAGAGTCCCAGGCCGCGACCAGGGCGCATCCGCCGGGGATCACTCTTGGCACGATCGAGTGCGTGCCGTTGTTGGTGTGGTTCACGGTGGCGGCGCGCAGCCCGCCGGGCCCGCCGGCCAGCGCGGCCCGCACCGCGCGTCTCCAGCGCAGGACGCCCCCGGCGGGGCGGGCGACGGCGTCGATGGTCAGGAAGTCTCCGGCGCGGGCGGGTGCCACCGGGATCACCGGCCGCGCTTCGGGCGGAATGTCGCCCGACCGTTGCGACGCAGCATCGCCACCGTGGTGGCCAGCCGCCCCCGCTCCAGGTCGGGGGCCAGGCCGGCGCCGACACGGTGCAGTTGATCGGCGTGCCAGCCGATGTCGAGCAGCCCGTCGAGGGCCTTGAGGTCGGCGACCTTGCCCAGGACCCGCCGCATGCTATAGCGCAACTGGTGGGCGGTGAGGGCGTCGGCGCGTCCGGACAGGATCGCGTCCGCCGCGTCGGTAGTGGTCGCGGTGGGCCGGGCGATGCCCACCACGTCACACTCGCCGGATTCGACCGCCGCCCGCATCGCGGCGCGGGTGCGGAATCCGCCGGTGACCGCCAGCGGCAGGCCGCCGGCCAGGCCGCGCACGGTGCGGGCGTAGTCCAGGAAGTACGCCTCCCGGGCCCGGGTGCTGGCGGCGGCCGAGCCGGTCATCGCCGGTGACTCGTAGCTGCCGCCGCTGACCTCGACCAGGTCCAATCCTTCCCCGGCCAGCGCGGACACCACGGCCCGGGACTCGTCCTCGGTGAACCCGCCGCGCTGGAAGTCCGCCGAGTTGAGCTTGATCCCGACCGCGAAGCCGGGTGAGACCCGGGCGCGGATGCGGCGCACGACCTCGAGCACGAACCGCATCCGCCGCGCCGGGTCGCCGCCCCACTCGTCGGTGCGCCGGTTGGCCAGCGGAGACAGGAACTGCGCCACCAGGTAGCCGTGCGCGCCGTGCACCTGCACGCCGTCGAACCCGGCGGTTTCACACACCACCGCGGCGGTGGCGAACCGTTCGATGATGTGCTCGATCTCGACCGGCGTCAGCTCGCGGGGCGTGGCCGCGCCGGGCAGGTTGAGCGGGATCGGGCTGGGGGCGACGGGGGTGTGCCCGAGCGCGAGCGGGTTGGACTGGCGTCCCGGGTGGTTCAGCTGGATCCAGATCGGGGCGCCGCCGTCGTGCGCGGACTTGGCCCAGCGGGTCAATGCGTCGAGGTCGCGCTCGTCCTCGATCACCACGTTGCCCGGCTCGCCCAGCTGACCGCGATCGACCATCACGTTCCCGGTCACCAGCAGCCCGTAACCGCCCTGGCCCCAGGTGGTGTACAGGCGTTCGAGACGGCCATCGGGTGCGTTGCTCCGGGTGCCCAGGGCTTCGCTCATCGCGGACTTCATGATCCGGTTGGGCAGTACCTGGCCGCAGGGCAGGCTCAGCGGATCGTGCAGGCCGGTTCGTTCGAGGGCGTTGTCCACGGTGCGCTTCTCGCTTTCGTCTCGGGTGCCGGAACTCAGCCGGCGAGCTTGTTGACCTTGCGGATCTGCCGGTCGAAGAACCGGGACGGCGCGATGCGCCGCAGTGAGCTGATCTGGGCCGCCGTCGTGCCGGCGGTGTAACGCGTCTTCGGCTTCGGGTCGGTGGCGGCCTTGACGATCACCTGGGCGACGACGCCTGGATCGTCGCCCGCCCGGATGCCCGCGCTCAGGACGTCGTCGGCGATGCGTCGCTGGACGGCATAGGCCGGTAGCGGGCCGTCGGGCTCGGTGACGCCCGCGTCGAAGCCGGTTTTGGTGTAGGCGGGCTCGACCAGCACCACCCGCACGCCGTGCTCGCGGACCTCGTGGTCCAGCGACTCCGAGTACCCCTCCACAGCGTGCTTCGAAGCGGCGTACACGGCCCCGTACGGCGCCGGGATCAGGCCGAGCACCGAGGAGATGTTGATGACGCGTCCACCGCCCCGGGCGCGCATGTGCGGCAGGACCGCCCTGGTCATACGCAGCACACCGAAGACGTTGACGTTGAACACGTGCCGGTCCTGGACCAGCGAACGCTCCTCGGCGGCGCCGGCCGAGCCGATGCCGGCGTTGTTGACCAGCACATCGATCCGCCCGAACCGATCGATCACCCGCTCCACCACATCGGTGGCCGACTCGTCGTCGGCCACGTCCAGGTCCATGAACGTCACCCCGTCCAGCGGGGCGACACCGGCGACGCAACGGCTGGTGCCGACCACCTCGTATCCCGCATCCACCAGCGCGCGGGCACCCGCCCGGCCGATCCCCGTGGATGCACCCGTCACCAGCGCCACCGGCCTATCGATCGCCATCGTCCGACCCCATCCCAGTTGCTATTATGGTCGTAATATTATTACCATAAGACAAAGAACGGTCGGATGGCAAGCGGTGGGCACGAGCGAGCGGAGGAGCGTGTGGCGCGGTACGGCGCGGAGCACAAGCAGGCGACGAAGCGGCGGATCCTCGAGGTGGCCGGCCATCGGTTCAAACAGGACGGCATCGACGGCTCGGGCATCGCCACCGTGATGAAAGACGCCGGACTGACCAACGGCGCCTTCTACCACCACTTTTCCTCTAAGGAGGACCTGGTGGCCAACGTGGTCGCCGAGCAGCTACGCGAGCAAGCCACCCAGTTCCGCGGCCGGCCACCCACCCGCGCCGGAGTCGAGCAGATCGTGCGCGACTACCTCTCCCCGCAGCACCGCGACCACCCCAGCGACGGATGCCCCTCGGCCGCCCTGCTCGACGAGATCGGACGATCCACCCACCCGGTCAAACAGGCCTACACCGACGGCCTGATGACCATCGTCGACGACATCGCCGCCCGCCTCGCCCCGCACGACCCACCCTCCGCCCGCGCCAGGACACTCAACGCGATCGCCCTGCTGGTCGGGACACTGCAGCTCAGCCGAGCCCTCGCCGACCCACAGCTCGCCGACGACCTGCTCCAACAGGGAATCCGAAACGCCCTGGCCGCACTGGGCATCAACGAGCCGGAATGAATGAACGCGACATCACCCGCCTCAATGAGACGAGCGCTCGGCGCAGTGGCCGGGCGAGGAAATCGGAGCCCGGCTCGCGAACCACATCGTGGCGCGTTGGGAGGGCACTTTCCGGTGAGTTGATCGGATTGCCGCCGCGCTCGAACGGCACGAACCCAGGCGGCTAGGTCTGTTGACAGTCTGTGTGCGACTTCGGCCGGCGTGATGTTTCCGCTGGTGGGGTCTCGCTGCGGTTTGCTGAACAAGGCCCGCTACAGCCGAGACGCCAGCTTCGCGGCGCTACGCCAACAAGCCCGATTCGTTACCGCCATGGCCGCCAGCCCGATCATCGGCATCCTACTCGGCGGCCTGCTACTCGGCGTTGTGTCCGCCCGCGAAGCCCCGATCCCGCTGTCCTCGATCAAGGTCTGGAAGCACGACCAACCAGACACACCCACAAGCACGGACTCCCCAGAATCTGCCAGAAATTTGACGCAAGACAGCGGGTTCGCCTCGGCCCCCGCAATCGAGCGATCTGTGCCTACAGGCGATATCTGTCACATACAGGCGCTAGTTGTCACTTGGGGGTTGGCGGGGTTTGGTGGCCGGTCAGGGTGAGTCCGGTCAGGGCGATGAGCATCCAGGCGGCGACGTAAACGAACGCCGTGGTGGGTGAGGCGAGGGTGTAGAGCAGTCCGGCGATGGTGCTGGCGAGCACGTTCCCGCCGGCTTGGATGGTGGCGAGTATCCCGAACGCGGAGCCTCGCAGGTAGTCGGGCGCGAGGGCAGCGACAGCGGCGGTTTGCCCGGTTTCGGCGGCGCCGATGCCGATACCGGCCAGCACGAACGCCACCGCCAGCGGCACCACGGCGGCGGGGGTGAGCGCGAACAGCAGGTAGGCGGCCAGGAACGCGGCCGCCCCGCCGGCCACGACCCGGCGTGGGCCGGTGGAGCCGAGCCGGTCGGAGAGCCGGCCCGCCGGGTAGGAGGTGAGGGTGGCGGCGATGTTGTAGGCGGTGTAGAGGCCGAGCGCGAGGGCGGTCGCGGCCTGGCCGCCGCGGGCCGGGGTGAGGAGGTCGGTGGCGCGCAGGATGAGCAGGGTGGCGGCGAGGTTGCCGACCTCGAACGCGGTGAACGCACCGAGCAGCCAGCCCAGCCGGCCGCGCAGCACGAGGCGCACGTGGATGCGCAACCGGTGCCGTTCGACCTGCTTGGGGAGCTTGGCATGGCGGATGGCGTACACGATCGCGGCCGCGGCCAGCAGTCCGGGGATGACCGAGATCAGGATGGCGGTACGCACGCCCACCGACGCGACCAGCCCGAGCGCGAGCAACGGGCCGAGGATCGCGCCCAGGTTGTCCATGGTGCGTTCAAACCCGTACGCCCGCCCGTAGGCGTCGGCTGGGACCACATCGGCCAGCAGGGCGTTGCGGGAGGGCACCCGCAGCCCGCGGGCCGCCCACGCCGCGCCGCGCAGCACCCCGACCTGCACGACGTTGCCGGCCACACCGATCAGCGAGGACAACACCGCGGTCGTGGTGTATCCGCCGACCGCGACCGCGCGCCGCCGCATCGGATCGTCCGCCAGCGCGCCACCGACGAACCGGGCACCCCCGGCGAGCCCGTCGGCGATTCCCTCGATGACCCCGAGCGCCGCGGCCGGGGCGCCGAGGGTTGAGGTGACCAAGCTGGGTAGCAGGGCGGTGGGGATCTCGTGGCCGACATCGGCGAGCAGGCTCGCGGTCCCGATCCCGGTCACACCGCGTGTCAGCCACGGACGCCGTCCCTGCGCGGGCTCGGTGGACGCGCTGTCAGCTGGCACGACCACAGCCTGGCATCGCTGACCGAACGCGGCTCAACGAGCGGCCCCCCGCGTCGCGTCCCGGGCGGTCAATCCGGAGCGCCCGCATTCGCGGTTGGTGACCAGTACGACCTTGTCATCGGGCCGGGCGCGAGCCGTCCTGACGTGGACCAGGCGTCCTAGCCAATCCGCTGGGCGCTGGCGGGGTTAGCTCGCGCGGGCCAGGCAAGCGGTCGCGTGCAGCGGTCGTATCACGGCGGGTGTGATCGCCAGCGTGAGCAGCCCGGCCAACACGACCGCCGGCCAGATCAGCGAGGCTGGTGCGAGCGCGCCCCGCACGGCGAGATAGATGGCCGCCTGCGCCACGGTGAGGGCTCCGAGAGCGGATGCTGGCGTAGGTGGCCCATCGCTGGCCGTGCGGCCGCCAGCCGGTCAGCGCCCGTAGGTGGGTGGGGGTGACCAGCAGGAGCAGTCCGAGCGCGGCCAGGCCGAGCGCGGCGGGGCCGGTGTACTCGGCGCCGGTGTCCAGGGCGAGCAGGATGGCCGGGCGGGTGTGCACGGACCACGGCATGGGCGGGGCGTGGTCGAGCACGGTGCGCCACCCCAGCCCCACCACCGCGCCGACCAGCAACAGCGCGGTGCTGAGCTGTTGCAGGTGCGGGCGCAGCAGCTCGGCCCGCAATGCCGGTCCGATCGTGGCCGGTGAGCCGAACTCGCGCACTGCGGTCGTCACCGCATGCTGAGCGTCCATGCCGGTAGCTACCAGGTGTTCGGCGACAGCCAGGTGGGCAAGGTGATTGCCCACAGGTTGTGAACAAGACGGCCACCAGCCACGGCGAGAACCGGACCGGCGCGCAGCACGGCGCGGCGTACCGGATGTTGCGGCGCGTAGCGGGCGAGGATGTCGCTGATCCGCTCCTCATAGGTCATCTGCTCGCCGCCGGGGCCGGTGGTGAGGTCGGCGGCGGTCAACGCGTCGTGCAGCGGTGATTCCTCGTAGGGGAACTCGGCGAGCAGTGTATGGGCGAGACCGCGTTCGGCGGCCTCGAAGCGTGCTCCGGAATGGTGTGCAACCAGGCTGACCACCACCGGCGGCCAACCCTCGGCACGCAGGTAGCGGGCGCCGTCCAGCGGGTGAAACCCGGTGTGGCAAAGCCGCGGCGAGTACCCGATGGCGTGCAACCACGCCGCCGCCACCAGAACCGGCCGCTGCTCAACCGGTACCGCCGAGGCCAGCTCTTCGGCTCGCCGCGCGACCGCCTGCACGTGGAGCCAACGGCGACCCAGCGGCCCGACGAATCGTTCCGCTACCGCGCGAGCCTCGTGGAGGTCCACAAACCCGAAAGAGTAGCCGCGCACGGCCTGACCGGCGGCCGGCTCACCCGAATGCCCGACGATCGCCCAGTTCACCGCCGCTTCCTCCTACGGTGCCGCGACCTGGAGGCGAGGGAGCTGGTCGTGGTGGAGTTACCCGAGGCGGTGCGCCCGATGCTGGCATCAGCCGGGTCACCGCCGAGTGGCCCCGGTTGGGCCGTCGAGTTCAAATGGGACGGCGTTCGGGCCATCGTGGCCGCGGCTGGCGACAGGGTCCGGGTCACCAGCCGCAACGGCAACGACGTCACCGCCGGCTACCCCGAAGTCACCAACGCGATTTCCGGATTCCGCGCATGGGGCTCGGTGCTGCTGGACGGCGAGCTGGTCGCACTGGACGCCGCCGGCCGCCCCGATTTCGGCCTGCTGCAGCGCCGTGTCCATGTCCGCGCCCCCACCGAGCTGCTGCGCGCCCAGGCACCGGTAGTGCTGTACGTGTTCGATGTGCTCCAACTTGACGGGGACTGGGTGACCGGCGAGTCCTACGACACCCGCCGAGAGCACCTGCTCGCCCTGAGTCTCGCGGATGAGCGGGTCAGCGTGCCGCCGGCGAGCGAGGACGTGCCAGCCGAGCGGATGCTCGACATCGCGCGTACCCACGGCTTGGAAGGCATCGTGGCCAAGCGCCGCGACTCCCGCTACACCCCCGGCCGCCGCTCCAACGCCTGGATCAAAACGGCGCTGATCACCACCCAGAAAGTCATCATCGGCGGCTGGACCGCCAGGGAAGGCCACCGCCACAGCACCATTGGTGCGCTGCTGCTCGGCGCCCGTGACAGCGCGGGCCACTTGCGCTACCTCGGCCACGTCGGCACCGGCTTCACCCACGCGATGCTGCGCGACCTCCTCACCCAGCTCGAACCCCTCACCACCTCGGACAGCCCGTTCGACGAGGCAGTCCCGCGCGAGCACGCCCGCAAAGCCCGATGGGTCCAACCCCGCCTGGTCGGGGAAGTCGTCTACCGCACCCTCACCGCCGACGGCCGCCTGCGCCACGCCGCCTGGCGCGGACTGCGCCCCGACCGCGACCCAGGTGAAGTCACCCTCACCCCGGAGAGCGGCACGTAGGGATCACGCCCGGCCGGAAACGGCTGGCGGGACGATGACTGTGCTCGCCGCCGGGCGGTCCGTCGTGGTGCCGGCCGCGTGAGCCGCTCGCGATCGCCAACATCCGAGCTCGTTCAACGACCTCTGGGTCCGCGTCCTGGGCCACGCGCCGATCGCGCCCGCGAGGAGGACCCGACCACCAGATCACGCAGGATCGCCGCCCACTCCATCACGAAGACGTGCGATACGGCGGTGAATCCGTCGCCGGAGAAGAGGCGCCGGGCGAGCGAGCTGGATCCGGGAACTGACATGTCCATCGTCGCGTGGCCTTCCATGGCCCCGGTCAACCCGCGTTCGGCCTGTTCACGGGCCTTGTTCAGCAGTTGGCGCCGCAGAAAGACGCGCAGCGGCACCGCCAGCGCAACAATCATGGCCGGTCCACCGAGGAATTCGGCGGTGGTGAACTGCCAGCCCATCAGCAGCGCCATGATGATGCCCAGTTCCACCACGAGGTTGGTCGAGCCGATCTGGAAGGCCATGGCGCGGTGAGTTGGCGCCCTTCGGAACAGGGAACGGGCCAGCGCGACCGCCGCGTACGAGCACGAGGACGAAGCCGCGCCCAGACCGGCCGCCACCGTCAGGGTGCGTGGACGGTCATCGCCGAGCAGGTTGGCGATGGTGGATTTGCGCACCACGGCCTGGATCACCGCTGACGGCGCAAATCCTAATCAGCGCCCAGCGGATCTCCCAGGCCATCGCGCCGGCTAGGACCAGGGCATGGCCGATGGCAGCCACCCGTCTCACCTCCAGCCCCCTGCACTACCCGTCCGGACGGCACCGAAACTAGACGGCGGGTCGCGCGGCTGAGCTGGTTGGCCTGTGCTCCTGTCGGTGCCGGTTGTCTAGACCGTCACCTTGGTTCGCATGTTGGTGTTCTGGCGGGTCGGGCGGTTCCGGGCCGCGCCGGTGCGGGCGTGGGTGGCGTAGAGGGTGAGCCCGACGAAGGTGATGCCGCCGACCAGGTTGCCGAGCACGGTGGGGATCTCGTTCCAGATGAAGTAGTCGGCGATGGAGAACTTGCCGTGCAGCATCAGGCCGGAGGGGAACAGGAACATGTTCACCACCGAGTGCTCGAAGCCCATGTAGAAGAAGACCAGGATCGGCATCCACATGCCGATGACCATGCCGGACACCGAGGTGGAGATCATCGCGGCGACCACGCCGGTGGAGACCATCCAGTTGCACAGCACGCCGCGGATGAACAAGGTCAGCATGCCGGCGGCGCCGTGCGCGGCGTAGCCGAGGGTGCGGCTTTCGCCGATCGCGCCGAGCTTTTGCCCGACCGCGTTGGGATCCACGGTGAAGGCGAAGGTGACGATGACCGCCATCATGAGCGCGACGGTCAGCGCGCCGGCGAAGTTGCCGAGGAAGACCAGCGCCCAGTTGCGCAGGACCGAGCGCAGCCGGACCCCTGGGCGCCGGTCGATCCAGGCCAGCGGGACCAGGGTGAATACGCCGGTCAACAGGTCGAAGCCGAGCAGGTAGAGCATGCAGAAGCCGACCGGGAAAAGCAGCGCGCCGACCAGTGGTTGCCCGGTCTCCACGGTGATCGTGACGGCGAACGCGGCGGCCAGGGCCAGGATGGCGCCGGCCATGTAGGCGCGCAGCACGGTGTCACGAGCGGACATGAAGACCTTCGCCTCACCGGCGTCGATCATCTTCGCCACGAACTCGGGTGGTTTGAGATAGGACAAGACGTCGCTCCTTGGCCGCGTCGTAGGAGGGGCCGCCGGGGAGTTGTGACGCCGAGCCCCGATCATGCCCCGAAGATCCAAGCTGTCCGGCCGAGTCTGGGGAGTGACAGTTTCCGTCCTGTGACATCGCGGGGAGTATCAGATCAACGCGCGCTCACCGCGGTCCGGGGCACCGTGTGATGCGGTGTGCTCTCGTCGTGGGTGTTCCACGTGGCGAAGGTCGTGCGAGGTGGTGACCTTCGACCCGGTGGTCGGTGTTCGAGGGGACGCACACTGTGCCGAGGTGCCGAACCCGTCAATGCAGGTAAGGGGTCTTCGTGAGCGCACCCGGACGTGGGTCGTTCGTCGTGGTCGGTGTGGATGGTTCGGACGCGTCCTTGGACGCGCTGCGCTGGGCGGCCAGGCAGGCGGAGCTGACCGGCGCCGCGCTCCACGCCGTCACCGTATGGCAGTGGCCGACCACCTATGGGTATGCCCCGGGCTACTCGGACGTCGACTTCGCGGCTCTCGCGGAAGAGACCCTCACCCAGGCCGTCGAGCAGACGTTCGGGACCACGCCTGGTGTCGTGGTCGTTCGGCGGGTCCTCGAGGGGCATCCGGCCTCCGCGCTCACGGAGGCCGCTCGAGGGGCGGATCTGTTGGTGGTGGGCAGCCGTGGGCACGGGGGTTTTGCCGGGATGCTGCTCGGTTCGGTGGGCCAGCACTGTGTCCAGCATGCGCCGTGCCCGGTTGTGATCACCCGCCACATCCCCGCGGCGAGGGAGGTCACGGGCGCACGGGCGTCGTCGCGGCGCAGCGGCCGGCCAGGAAGCTGACGAACCGGGTGGGCGCCAGCAGCGCGAGGCCGCGATGGTGTGCTTTCTGTACGAACGCCCTGTACAGTTGCCCTGGTTGAGAGTTGCCCTGGTTGAGGGGAGGCGGATGGTTTCTTCGAGCACCGCGCGCGGGATCCAAGTGCGGCGGCGTCTGCTCGCGGCGGCGGTTGAGCTGATTCCGGAGCGCGGCTGGGTGGGGGTGAGTACGAGGGTTCTCGCGGAGCGCGCGGGGGTGACGCCGAGCGTCGTGCACTATCACTTCTCGTCCTTGTCGGAGCTGTTGAACGAGGCCGTGGTCGGCGTGATCCGGCAGGCACTGGCCGAGGTGGATGCCTTCCTGGAGACGATAGAGACCCCGGTGGGCGCGGTGGAGGCGCTGTTCGCCTCGGTCGAGCACTACAGCGGGGCCGATCCGATGTCGCGGTTGACGGTGGAGACTTACCTGGCGGCCGGCAGGGACGAGCGGCTGCGTGCGCGGATCGCCGAGGTGGTCGACGAGTTCCGCCGGCGTTTCGGTCGTTGGCTGGGTGAGCGCGGGATCCCGTTGCCGGAGCAGACCGTCGCGGTGTTGGTGGCGGCGATCGACGGGCTGCTGCTGCAGCGCGGGCTTGGTGCGCGCTTGGATGCCGAGTCGGTTGTGGCCGTACTGCGCCGGCTGGTGGGCCCCGACCTGGTCGCCGAGGTGGGTCGATGAGGGTGGTGATCTGCGGGGCCGGGATCGCCGGTCTGACCTTGGCCAACCAGCTGTCGCGGTTCGGGTTCGAGGTCGTGGTGGCCGAACGGAGCCCCGGTCCACGGTCGCAGGGCTACATGATCGACTTCTTTGGTCCCGGCTACCAGGCGGTCGAGGCGATGGGCCTGTTGCCCGCGATCGAACGGGTCGCGTATCACCTGGACGAAGCGAGCCTGCTCGATGAGCATGGCCGGCGGCGGGCCGGGGTGCGGCCGAGCCAGTTTGCCGACGGGCCGTTGCTGGACATCATGCGCCCCGACCTCGAGCGGGTGTTGCGCGAGCACCTGCCGGCCGAAGTGGATCTGCGTTTCGGGGCTGGTCTGGTCGGTGTGGAGGAGCGCGGTGACCGGGTGCGGGTGAGCCTTGAGGGCGGGGCGGAGGTGGAGGCCGATCTGTTGGTCGGTGCCGACGGTGTCCATTCGACGGTGCGCCGGCTGGCGTTCGGGCCGGAGGAACGGTTCTTCCGCTACCTGGGCTTTCACACCGCCGCGTTCGTGTGCGACTTCCCTCGGCTGCACGCGGTGACGCGGGGGCGGGCCTGCCTGACCGACACGATCGATTGCCAGATGGGTTTCTACGGGCTGCGTGACGGCCGGGTCGCCGCGTTCGCCGTGCACCGCGCCCCGGACCCGGTGTTACCGTCGGATGTTCGGGCGGCGGTGCGGGACAGCTATGGCGGGCTGGGCTGGTTGGTGCCCGAGGCGCTGGACCGCTGCCCGCCGGCGGGGGAGATCTACTACGACCAGGTCGCGCAGATCGAGATGCCCCGCTGGAGTTCGGGGCGGGTGGTGCTGGTCGGGGATGCCTGCTATGCGGTCTCGCTGCTGGCCGGTCAGGGAGCGTCGCTGGGCGTCGCCGGGGCATACGTGCTGGCCGAGCGGCTGCGGCGGGCACCGTCGATCGGTGAGGCACTGGCCGTGTACGAGCAGGTGTGGCGGCCGGTGGCGCGGGAGAAGCAGCGGATCGGTCGTGCCGCCGCGCGTTGGTTCCTGCCCGCGGCGGCGTGGGAGCTGCGGGTGCGGCGGTTGGCGCTGCGGTTGGCGCGGCTACCCATTGTCGACCGCTATGTGGCGGCGCTTGTGGCGGGCAAACCGACCGTGCTCAACGTGCGTTCCGCCCAGGACATGCCGGGGCCGCCGGCGAGTCCACACCGGTGATCGAGCCGGACGCCGGTCTTAAGGGGATCGTCAGGAACAGCACGGTGTGGGGCTCGTTGGACCGGTTAGCCCGC
Source organism: Actinospineispora eucalypti (assembly GCA_014208095.1). Classification (GTDB taxonomy): domain Bacteria; phylum Actinomycetota; class Actinomycetes; order Mycobacteriales; family Pseudonocardiaceae; genus Pseudonocardia; species Pseudonocardia eucalypti. The sequence continues at coordinate 1,609,161 of JACHMT010000001.1, forward strand.
CGCGCGGGCTGGTGGTAACACAGGGTGTTGCCGTAGGGGTGTAGCTCAACGGGTAGAGCGCCCGGTTTCCACGCCGGGGGACGCCGTGTTCGAGTCCGGCCACCCCTGCTCACAGTCGCCTGGGCGCTTACTCGCGCACCCAGGCCCACGCGTTGGCCAGCTGCTCGCGGGTGAAGGTTCTGAGCTTGCCGGCGATGAGCACGTTCGCCAGCTTGACACACCACTGTTCCCACCTCGGGGCTCCGACGATGGCGACCTTTTCGAAGTCTCGTCGGTGGCGGAGATCGAGGCGGGTGTTGGTCCAGGCGGCGCGAGCCTCCCATCCGCGGAACGTCTCGTCCATGAGGACGAGCACGCGGATCCGGTCGGCGGCCGCGAGCGCCGCCTGCAGCTGTGGCACCAGCACGTCCCGGTTGTCGGCCTGCGTGAGCACGTCACGCGCGCGGAACGCCACAATCGCGCCGCCGGGGCCGTCCATCAGTTCGAGCATGGCCGAACGATCTTGGGGAGTGTTCGGTGAGTGGTGTTCATTGTGGGTGCTCGGGTAGTTCGACGACGAACCGTGCTCCTCCTTCGGGGCCGGGAGCAACGGGTGTTCGCCGCGATCGAGAACGAGTTCCGCGGGTCCGAATTGGCTCGTGTCGAGGACCGGTGGACGTCTGTGCGGTTGTGGGTACCGGCGTGGCCGGGGTGGTTGTCGCTGTTGCTGGTGACGGGGCTGTTGGGGATGGTCGGGGGTTCGCTGCACACGTCGGTCGCCTCGATGATCCTGGCGGTGTTCGTGATCGCGATCGGGGTGCCGGCCGTGTTCTGCTGGTTCGTCGGCGGCCGGTAGGTCGCGAACGACGCTCGTGTTCAGGAGGGGGCGAACCGGGCGTTGTGCTGCTCGCGCGCGGCGGCCCGCACCAGCTGCCCGGTGATCAGGAACCCGGAGATCACGAAGAACACGTCCCGGCCGGGTGCGGACGCCTCCCACGGGTCGGGGGCGGGCATAGGGTGTGGGGGGTGAAAGCTCGTGACTTGGCTCAGCCGCTGCCCACGGTCACCGTCGACTCGGCGGCGTTGGAGGCGGCGCGGCTGATCGCCGAGCAGCGCCTGCCCGGCATCGCGGTCCTGGACCACCAGCAACGCCCGGTGGCGTTGCTGCCCGCCTCGGACGTGCTGCGCGCGGTGGTCCCCGAACCGGTGCTGGATGATCCCTCGCTGGCCGGCGTGGTCGACGAGGCCAGCGCCGACCGGCTGTGTACCGAGGGTCTCGGGCGTAAACGGGTGGCGGATCTGATGCGGCCGGTCCACCAGCGGGTCGAGCTGGCCGCCGTGGAACCGCACGACACCGTGGTCGAATGCGCCGCGTTGATGGCCCGGCTGCACAGCCCCGCCGTAGTCGTCATCGACAACGGGGAACTCGTTGGCGTGGTCACCGCCGCGCACCTGCTCGAGGTCCTGCTCAACCGCCCGGGTTGACCCGGGGCTCGGGCCATCACCCTCACCGGCACCAGCTCAGCCGGCCAACGCGAAGTAGCGCAGCCACACGTAGCCACTGGCGATCACCAGCGTCACCGCGGTGATGACCAGCCCATAGCGGGTGAACCGCCAGAACCCGATCGGCACCCCGTTGCGCGCGGCGATCCCCGCGACCACCACGTTCGCGCTGGCGCCGATGAGGGTGGCGTTGCCGCCCAGGTCCGCGCCCAGCGCGAGCGCCCACCACAGCACCTGCGGCTGGCCGTCCGGGCCGATCAGGTCAGCGACCACCGGGCTCATGCTGGCCACGTACGGGATGTTGTCCACCACACCGGACAGCACGCCCGAACCCCACAACAGCAGCGCGGTGAACCCGGGCAGGTTGTCCCCGGCGTATCCGGCGATCGCCTGGCTGAGCGTCGCCAGCACCCCGGTGTTGACCAGCCCGCCGACCATCACGAACAGCCCCATGAAGAACGCCAGGGTCGGCCACTCGACATCTTGCAACGCCTGCTCGGTGCTCACCCGGGTCACCGCGATCAACAGGCCCGCCCCGAGGAGCGCCACCACCGACGGCGCGTAGTGCAGCACCGGGTGCAACACGAACGCCGCCAGCACCACCGCCAGCACCACCAGCGACTGCACCAGCAGTTTCGGGTCGCGGATCGCTTCGCGCTCGTTGAGCGTCATCAGCTCGTCCACCTTGTCCGCGTCGGCGTGGAACGCGTCCGCGAACAGCCACCGGCACAGCCCGATGAACACCACCAGCAACACCGCCACGACCGGGGCGAGGTGGATCAGGAAGTCGTTGAACGACAGCCCACCTCGGCTGGCGATGATGATGTTCGGCGGGTCACCCACCAGCGTGGCGGTGCCGCCGATGTTCGACGCCGCGACCTCCGCGATCAGGTACGGCACCACCGCCAGCCCGAGCCGCTGACACACCAAGATCGTCACCGGGGCGATCAGCAACACCGTGGTCACGTTGTCCAACAGCGACGACGCCACCGCGGTGATCAGGACCAGCAGCACCATCAGCGGGAACGGCCGGCCCCTCGCGCGTTTCGCGGCCCAGATCGCCAGGTACTCGAAGATCCCGGTCTCCCGCATCACGCTCACGATGATCATCATCCCGAGCAGCAGGAACACCACGTTCCAGTCGATCCCGGTGTCCTCGGAGAAGAACGCCGTGTGCGCGTCGCTGATCCCCAGCGCGAGCATCACCGCCGCGCCGCCCAACGCGGCGGCCGTGCGGGTCACCCACTTCTCGGCGGCGATCAACACGTACGCGGCCGCGAAGATCACGATCGCCGCGATCGCGGAGGAACTCAGCACTCACTCGGCCTTCCGGTCGGCACCGCACGCGTGCGTCATCGATTCGCCGACCAGACTTCCCGGCACACCTGCCGCGCACCGTACCGGTGGCTGCCTCGGTGCGGCGGGTCAGGGTCTGGCGGCGCACGCACGTACCCCCGGATCGGCCGGCCAGGATTGCCGCGAGCCTTCTCAAGCGCGACGGTGTACCGGCGTTATGCGTGACCTCCGGCGGTGGCAGCGGGGCTACACTCGGTGTGAGCCCCTCGCAACGTTTCGATGACCGAGGAGGGCTTCGCCATGACCGTCCTGCTCACGATGCTTGTGATCCTCGCGCTGGCCACAGCGGTGCTGGCTGGTAACTCGTTGCGTCAGGTGCAGCAGTACCAGCGCGGGGTGGTGCTCAGATTCGGCCGGCTGCTGCCCAACGTGCGGGAACCGGGCCTGCGGGTGATCGTCCCGTTCGTGGACAAGATGATCAAAGTGTCCCGCCGGACGGTGGTGCTGGACATCCCCGCGCAGAGCGCGATCACCAGGGACAACGTCTCCATCGGGGTGGACGCGGTCGTCTACTTCCGGGTGGATGACGTGGTGAAGTCGGTGATCAACGTGGAGAACTACGTGCAGGCCACTTCGCAGGTGGCGCGCACCTCGCTGCGCTCGGTGATCGGCCGGGCCGATCTGGACACCCTGCTGTCGGACCGGGAGCAGATCAACGGCGAGCTCAAGGCCGTGATCGATACACCCACCGAGGATTGGGGTATCCGCATCGACCGGGTGGAGGTGAAGGACATCTCCCTGCCGGAGGGGATGCGCCGCTCCATGTCCCGGCAGGCCGAGGCCGAGCGGGAGCGGCGGGCCAGGGTGATCGCCGCCGACGCCGAGCTGCGCGCATCCACCAAGCTGGCCGCCGCCGCGCAGGCGATGTCCGCCACCCCCGGCGCCCTGCAGCTGCGGCTGCTGCAGACGGTCGCCGACGTGGCCACCGAGAAGAACAGCACCCTGGTCATGCCCTTCCCGGTGGAGATGCTGCGCTTCTTCGAGCACGCGACCGGCATCGACCAGGCCAGCAAACCGGCCGAGGCGCCACCGGAGCAACGCACCGCGCCGCCCGCCGAGCTCGAGCCACCCGCCGCACCGCCGCGGGCGGCTACCACAGACCTCCGGGCAGATCCCGAATCAGCGCGGTGAGCTGACGGTACGTCTTCGCCGCGTAGGCGGACGCGACCCGCTGGTCGAACTCGTCGGTCGTCAAACAACCGCTGCTGAACGCTCGCCGCAGACGGTCGACGGTGCTCTGCCGATCGGCATCCGAGGCCCTCGGATCCGCCCCATCCATATGCCACCTGGCCCTTAAACTTTGCGGGACGACTGGCGTATCCAGCCTACGTACCCGTCTCGCAAACCGGCCCGCGTCGATGACGTTTCCCGCGGATCGGCGCGCTTTCCGCCAACGCTCGAGGTTGATCTTTTGGGATTTTCGAACCTTAACGTTCGGTTGCGTGCGCTTTACTGACAGATCGGTGACCCCTCAGGATGTGCTCAGTCAGTCGCTGAGCGTTGCGACTCCCGGTCCGCGACGCACCGAACCCTATGCCGGCCGCGCCAGGAGGCTCCACCCATGAACGACGTCCTCACCACGATCGACTCGTTCGTCTGGGGTCCGTTCCTGCTGATCCCGTTGCTGCTCGGCACGGGCATCTACCTGACAATCCGCCTGCGTGGATTGCAGATCCGCAAACTCGGCTACGCACTCTGGATGGCGCTGGTCAAGCGCAAGGAATCCGACGCCGACGGCGACATCTCCCACTACCAGGCTCTGTCGTTGGCGCTGGCCGCCACGGTCGGCGTCGGCAACATCGCCGGCGTCGGCACCGCCATCCACCTCGGCGGCCCGGGCGCGCTGTTCTGGATCTGGGTCACCGGCCTGGTCGGCATGGCCACCAAGTACTCCGAAGCCTTCCTCGGTGTGCGGTTTCGCACCACCAACCGGCGCGGCGAGCAGACCGGTGGCCCGATGTATTACCTGAGCCGGGGCATCAACAACCGGTTCGGCAGCGTGCTGGCGGTCTCGTTCGCGGTGTTCGGGGTTCTCGCGTCGTTCGGGATCGGCAACATGACCCAGGCCAACAGCGTCGCCGAAGCCATCAACGGCCAATGGGGCATCGCGCACTGGATCACCGGCCTGATCATCACCGTGCTGGCCGGGCTGGTCATCATCGGCGGAGTAAAGCGCCTCGGGGCTGTGGCCTCGGCTTTTGTCCCGGTGATGATCGTGTTCTACGTTCTCGGATCCTGCGTGGTGCTCGCGCTCAACGTCAGCGAGCTGCCCGCCGCGTTCGCGCTGATCTTCACCGACGCGTTCACCGGCACCGCCGCGGCCGGCGGGTTCGCCGGGGCGGGGATCCTGCTGGCCATCCAGTACGGCGTCGCGCGCGGGATCTTCTCCAACGAGTCCGGCCTCGGCACCGGCGGCATCGCCGCCGCCGCCGCGCAGACCAGCCAACCCGTGCGCCAGGCGCTGGTGTCGATGACCCAAACCTTCATCGACACCCTGGTCGTGGTCTCCTTCACCGGCCTGGTCATCGTGGTCACCGGCACCTGGCGGCTGATCGACCCCAACGCCGACACCCCGGGTGGCGGGTTCACCGGCGCGGCGCCCACCCGCGAGGCATTCGCCGCCGACCTGGGCACCGCCGGCGGCCTGATCGTGGCCATCGGCATCATGTTCTTCGCCTTCTCCACCCTGCTCGGCTGGTCCTACTACGGCGAACGCTGCATCGAGCGCCTCTTCGGCACCAGCACCGTGCAGGCCTACCGCCTGGTCTTCGTCGTGATCATCTTCGTGGGGTCGGTCACCGAGCTCGAGCTGGTGTGGAACTTCTCCGACATCATGAACGGCCTGATGGCACTGCCCAACCTCATCGGGCTGATCATCCTGAGCCCGTTGATCGTGCGCGAAACACGGGCCTTCTTCGCCCAACCCGACTGGAAAGTCATGGCCGACGTCGGGAACGGCACCACGCGGTCCTAACCGCGCGGCCGTCACCCCAGGACCACGCCGCGCCGGCAAGTAATAGGCGCGGCGTGGTCCTGCCAATTCCGGCGCCCCCGTTGGGCACCTGAGTGCCGCCGCGGCACTGATGGCCGCCGCCATGGCCGCGCTCCGACGCGGCTCTCGTCGAAGAAACGCGCGAACGCCCGCACACCGCCGACCGGCGAACTCGAAAATCGTCCGGACGCAGGCCGTGAGGGCCAGAACGCGATGACCATCTCGACGCGCCGCCCAGAGGATCATCCATCCGACTTCCCCAGACTCGCTGGGCGCGATCAGGCGTAGACTGGTTCGCGGGCGCGCCGGGAAGGCTGGTCGGCACTTCGATGACCGCCGCGCAAAAGGGTGTCCGCCATGACCGCAGCCCTCCCACCCGAACCCCGCAAGCCCGCCCCCCTCACCCCCAGCGAACAGTGCGCTTTCGCCGACATCACCGACCGCCTCGCCGGGAACGACACCAACCTAGCCGCGAGCACGGCACAGAATGACGCGGCACACGAGGACTGGGTGCCGATCCGCCTTGGCCTGCCGGCTCTGTTCAAGCCGGTGGCGCTACGGACGCTCACACTCGCGGTTCTCGGGCTCGCTGTCGTGCTCACGCCCGCCGCATGGTGGTCGGTTCTGGCGCTATCGCTCGTCATGTTCGGACTGCCGTGCCTGGTCCTGTTCCTCATCGACCGCGAGAACCGCGCCTGACCCGCCGCCCGGCAACCCGACCGCTCCGCGTAACCCCACGGCCAGGTGCGCGAGATGGCGGCAAAGCGCGGTGCGGTCCGCGCGGGTCGCCGCCGGACGGGAATGGTGTCTATGCGATTAGCCGTGGCGCGGGCTCGCCGCGTTCTCGATTCGCGAGAGTCGCCGAGAACGAACCGGGGTGTCTCGGCGTCATTCCTGACTTATTGATCAGCCGGCCGTGGCGCGCAGCGCGCCGTAGCGCCGTGTGAGGAGGTGGTCTCTGTTCAGCGGCGAGTGCGCCTGATCTGGTGCGACCTTGTTGCGGACACCCACCGAGTTGAGCACGCCGAACATGCGGACCAGATGGACGAGGCGCAGGTCGTCTTCGTCGGTCGGGCGGGGATCGGGGCCGCCGGCCAGGGTGAGGGTGCGTTCCAAGTGGCGGACATCCCAGTGTAGGCCGGCTTGCTGGGCGGCGCCGACCAGGTCGTGGCGCACGGCGGCCGGTGGTAGTCCGCACAGCCGCTGAAAGTCCAGCTCATCGAGCGGGAAGAGCCGGTCGTGCTCGCGTAGGTAGGCCAGTTCGAGCGCGTGGGAATGGCCGTAGGTGCAGTACTGGCAGCCGTTGACCAGTGAGATGGCCACGCACAGCAGGTGTGTACGGACAGGCCCGAACGTGGCGAGCGTGTGCTGGTAGCGCGGCATGTTGCGGCAAAACCACGCGAGGGCGTGCCAAGCGCCGAGTTGCGCCACGGCGGGCGCGAAGAGTCGAGGCCGGAATCCCCACAGCAGCTTGCACGTGGCCTCGAGCAACAGCGTCACGGCATGCACCGAGGCCTGGGCTGCCATCGACGTCTCCCGCTGCGTAGCTGATCGCTCACGCTGAGCAAGAACCAACTGTAACGTACTACAGGCAGGTGAATGAGGCAGGGGGTGCTCTGGAGGATTTCACGACTCACAGTGATCTTCCGCCCGCGAACGGCGCGCGAAGAGAGCGCTGCCGCCACGCGCGAGGCGGTGGCGGCGCGCGAGGTGGACGAGAATGACCCGGACGGCCGGCGCCGGGTGGCGCATCGTGTCTGCGGCCCCGAGATCGCTGACCCGTCCCGGCGCGAGGTGAGTGTTGTCGAGGCGCCGGCGTTTGTTGCGCCGTAACGCCGTTCGCGCGGATAGCGAGGTGGCAGAGGTGGCATTGCGGGTGATCGAGAACGTGCCGGGCTGTTCGCGCCCGCGTGGTTAGTGGAATATCGAAGCCCTACAACAACACAGGCCACATCGTTTCACCCGGAGTCCGGCGAGTCGCGCCAGGCTTTCGTGGCTTCCTCGCATGCCTGGTGGCTTGCGCGCCATCGCGGAACCTCGCTATCACCCGAGTTTGCGGCTGCTCAACACGTACGAGGCGCGAATGATCTGTGGATCGCGCGGTGGCGTTGTATCGGGGCCTTGGTCCTGTGCATGCTCATTCGCACGGGTGTCACGCTCGGTCGCTCCGAGTCCAGCGAGGACCGGATCACGGCCGCTGATTGTTGTGCTCGCCGTCCTGCGCTCCTGACACGCGCCTCCGCCCCCGGCGGCGGGTAGCGGTCGATGCCCAACTTGGCTGCGCTGCAGCGTTCGGTGAACAGCGAGGGCGAGAGCCGGGCCGGCGCGCAGCGCGGCGCGGTGTGTCGGATGTTTGGGTGCGTAGCGGCCGAGGATGTCGCTGATCCACTCCTCGTAGCTCAGCCGCTCGCCGACGGGGCCGGTGGTGAGGTCGGCTGTGGCCAGCGCGTCGTGCAGCGGTGAATCTTGATAGGGGAACTCGGCGAGCAGCGTGTGGGCGAGACCGCGTTCGGCGGCCTCGAAGCGGGCGCCGGAATGGTGCGCGACCAGGATGACCACCACCGCCGGCCAGCCTGTGGCACGCAGGTAGCGGGCGGCGTCGAGCGAGTGAAATCCGGTGTGGCAGATCCGCGGCGAGTACCCGATGTCGTGCAGCCACGCCGCCGCGACCAGCGGCGCCCGCTGCTCCACTGGCACCGCCGGCGCCAGCTCCGCAGCCCGCCAGGCGACGCCTTGCACGTGGAGCCAACGGCGGCCCAGCGGCGCGACGAATCGTTCCGCCATGGCGGGAGCCTCGTGGAGGTCCACAAACCCACAAGAGTAGCGGCGCACGACGTGATCGGCGGCCGGCTCACCCGAATGCCCGACGACCAACCGGTTCGCCGCCGGGATCTCGTAGAGCGCCGCGCCCCTGAGGCGAGGGCGCTGGTCGTGGTGGAGGTGCCGGAGGCAGCGTGCCCGACACGCGCGATAGCCCGTGCCACCCTCGACGAGCACGGCCTCGGCGGGCGAGTTCCAAAGGGGACGTCGAGCCGATCGTGGCCGCAGGTGGTGGCCATGCACGTCATCACACGAGAGGAATCTGCGGCGGTGACTCAACGAAGCCGCTCAGGTACGCGCCAACCGCGGACCCCAGCCGCGCCAACGGCGGCAGACAGCCTCCGGTACAGGATCTATCGACGCGCTCAGCGCCCAACCGGCAGGCGAAGGATCAGTGTGGCGTCATCCTCAGGATCGGGCACGACACAGAAGCCGGCGGCGCGTAGCGCCTCATCTCGTCGATCAGCTGCGGCGGGTCTTGCTCACAGTCGACGAAGAACACCTCGCGACCGCTTGCGGCAGTGACCACAAAACCGCCGGCAGCCTCGTCACGTTCGCTCCAGTCCCGGCACCCAGCTCGCCGCAGCACATCACGGACCGTTTCCGCATCGCGGTCTCGCTGGGTCCGTAACCGCCGGTCACCCAGACCCCAACCGAAACCAGAACCATCATCGGACGGCGCTCTCAACCTCACCTACGAAACGTTAAGACGATCCCCGGCTCGGGTACCCCCGGACAACCTGACGATCACCTGACGAACGCCGGCGCATCACCCAGCCAACGGCGCGCGCGCCGTTGAGAAGCGGTGATTGGCCCCTGCTGAGGCGGTTCACGCCATACTCGGTGCGAGATTGGTGGACGGAACGGAGGGCGTCATGGATCCCGACGAGGTCGATGACGAGGTGTTTGAGCAACTCGACCAGCTGGACACCCTGGATTCGCGGGGACCGGCCGACCCGTTGGATGAGGGTTGGTCACCGCCGGAGCGCCCGTGGGCGGTGGACGATTGGGGTGTCACTGCCCGCGAGGAGGCCGAGGGGGAAGGGCTGGAGCGCCGGCTGGCCCGCGAGATCCCCGAGTCCTGGGGTGCCGAGGAGGAGGGGGACGGGCTCGGTGACACGTCGGACACCGACGGTGAGCTGAGGGACGATCAGGTCGGAGATCTGCGCGCCGGGCGGCTCACGACCGGCGGGAACGACCGAGGTGATCACGAGCCGTACGCCGAGGATGTCGGGGTGGACGGTGCGGCGGCGTCGGCGGAGGAGGCAGCCGTGCACCTCATCGACCGGGAGGTTTGACAGTGCCTGCGGTCCGCCGCGACCCAGTCGGCGAGATGAGCATGATTACGACCTAACGTCGACGGCGGGGACTTTGGCCCGCGCCACAGGCCAGGCCAGCGAGCTCAATCCCGAGCTGGCTGTGCAGCTGCTTGCCGGTGTCCGCGAACGATGCGCGACTCGTTCCGTGGCCGCCCCGACCAGCGCGTTCGGCCGGCCTGCGAGCCGTCGGACGGGAGTGGGTCAGCGCGTCGAATGCCCTGGCACGATATAACAGATCTACCGCGGCGTCGGGTTCAACCTGCCGGTCCCCGACGCGGTCGGCGCCGTCGTCGAACAGGTGCCGGTGCCCATCGCCGTCGTGTCCGACAACGGGTCATGCTTTCGCGGCGAGACCTTCGCCCAAGCCTTTGCCGTCCCCGATCCGCTGCTGCGCCACGTGCGCACCCGGGTGTGCTCCCCGCGGACCAACGGCGTGGTGGAGCGGTTCTTCGGCATCCTGAAGTACGAACACCTCTACCGGGCCATGATCTGAGACGGTGACGCGCTGTCGGTCGAGGTCAACTGGTTTCGCCAGGTCTACAACACCATCCGACCCACCAGGCCCTCGGCGATCGCACCCCATACGCGGCCTCCCTCGCCAGTCCGGACCCCGCCCGCTGAATCCGGCCAGGATCCGGCGCGGGACACGTCCGACTTCGGCGGGTAGCCGGTTGGGGCTATTCGGGGCGGAGAGGGGATCCGACGCGGTGGAGGGTGCCGTCGGGGTCGACGTAGCCGAATTCCCGCAGCCCGTAGTCGGTGTCGCGTGGTTCGCCCAGGCAGCCCGGCAGGCCGGCGGCCGCCCATTCGGTGTGCACGGCGTTCGCGTCGGAAACGTAGAGATACACCACGGCCCCGTCGCACTCGGGCGAATGCCGGGCGGACTCGGTGAGGTGCAGCGATACCTGGCCGCGATCGGCGTAGCCGTATCGGGCATCGCCGGAGTAGGCGCGGGTGGTGAAGCCCAGTTGGCGGTAGCGGTCCAGGGCCGCGTCCAGGTCTCGGACCGGGATCACGGGCGCCACGTCCCGGAAAACGATGGGGTCGGCCACGACGGCTCACCCTGCTCGATCGAGATCACCGACGCAAGAACGGATGCCGCGGGCTTGACTCTGTAGGCGGGTACGGGGTTCAGGATGGGCCATGCGCACAAGCGAGCTGGCCGGACAAGCGGGTGTGAACGTGGAGACGCTGCGCTACTACGAGCGTCGCGGCCTGGTGGACCATCCACCTCGCACACCGGGCGGCTATCGGAACTATCCACCGAACGCGGTGGAGGTGCTGCGGTTCATCAAACGCGCCCAACAGCTCGGGTTCAGCCTCGACGAGGTGGAGGAACTGCTGCACCTCGACGCGGGCGGCCCGGACGGCTGCGAGACCGCCCGTGCGCTTGCCCAGGCCCGCCACGCCGATCTGGAGGCCCGGATCGCGGACCTGCAACGCATGCGTGAGGGCCTCGCCGAGCTGCTCGCTACCTGCGAGCTGCCCCGGGCCGACCGCATCTGCCCACTATTGGACGCGATCAACAACCCGCCGGACACTTCCCAGATCACCCCCTCGGCCGGGAGCCGGCGATGACAGCCGCGACTCCTCGGCTCGAGGTTCTGCATGTGCCCGACTGCCCCAACCTGGCGCCGCTGCTCGACCGGCTCGGCCAGCTCACCGACCTTCTGGTCACGACCCGCCGGATCCACACCGACGCCGACGCGGTGGCGGCCGGGATGGCCGGATCACCCACGCTGCTAATCAACGGCCGCGACCCGTTCACCACCGGCGGCGGCCACGAGTGCGGGCTGTCGTGCCGGATCTACCGCGACGGACACGGCCACCCGGTGTCCGCCCCGACGCTGGCCCAGTTGCGCGCCGCGCTCGCCGCCGCCAGCCCGGCCGCGGAACCGGACAGCGGAGCATCGGCCGGATCGGGTGCGGCGAGGCCGCCCGGGCTGGCGTTGAGCGACTGGCGGGCCAAGGCGTCGCCGCTCGACCCGGTCGAGAAGCGGGTACACCAGGCGATCCTGCGGGGCTTCGCCGCCACCGGCCGCCCACCCGCCCCACCGGAGCTGGGCGCCATCACCGCCGGTTCCGGCCGCGCCATCGGCGACGTGCTGGGCGTGCTCCACGAGCTGGACACGATCCGTCTAGCCCCCGACGGGCAGATCGCGGTGGCGTACCCCTTCTCCGCGCGCCCCACCCGCCACCGCGTCCGCATCGGGGACCGGTCAGATGCCGGGGCCCTGCAGGTCTACGCCATGTGCGCGATCGACGCCCTGGGCATCTCGGCCATGCTCGGCCAGGACACCCACATCGACTCGGTCGACGCGACCAGCGGCCAGCCGATCTCGGTCACCACGGCGGCCGGCAACGCGAGCTGGGATCCGCCGGGTGCGGTGGTGTTCGTCGGCGCCGACCCGTGCGGCGGGCCGTCGGCGGACTGCTGCTGCGACTACCTCAACTTCTTCACCGACCACACCGCCGCCACCGCCTGGGCACTCACCCACTCTCACATACCAGGCCAGATCCTCACCCAAGCCGAGGCCGAACAGCTCGGCGCGCGGCTCTTCGGCCACCTACTGGCCACCACCTGACCCACCCAACCCGGGAGCTACCCGTGACCAGCCAGGACGCCCACCGGCTCCCGGCGCTCGTCCGCGCCCAGTTCGGCCTGCCCGACCTCATCCCACAACTGACCCGGCTACTGTCCACCACCGCCCAGCCCGTCACGATCGAACAGGCCGCTCAAGCCGGCGGCTCACAGTCGACCCACCAGACACCGTCGTCTCACGGATACGGCCCGATCACCCCGTCGCCAACGTGCGCACCGACATCTGCGCACTCGGCCACTTCTTCACCACCACGCAGGCAGCCACCAACTGGCAAGCACACCACCCCGGCCTCACCCTGGTCCCGATCCGACAGGACTTCGACACCACCCGACAAGCCGCCATCGAACTCGGATGGACCGCCAACCAGCCAGCACCCCGACACGCGGACGCAACCGACCACCGAGATCAAAACCTGCCAAGTTCTTGACTCAAGACAACGGTCTCGCGGGTCAAACCTCAAGGCAGGGCACTGAGCTTGGCTCGGGAGGAGGGTGCCCAGGTTAGGAGGGATCAGTCGAGGTGGAAGCCATGGACGCGGCACCCCAGGCAGTAGCCCTCCGCGAGCGGCAGCTTCAGCCCAGGATGGTCCGGAACCTCGGTTCGGCCACAATGCGCGCACGGCACCGCCGGCGCTTCTTCCCTCGCCTCGGCGACCTGCTCGCCCGGGTCGGCAGGCTTGGCGGTGCGCCCGAGGCGGCACCGTTCGCACCGGGTTCGCCCCGGCGGCCCGTATGAAGAGCTTCTGGCCGCATTCCTCACACTCGATGGGGAGGTCGGTATCGGGGCCAAGCTCAACGGTCACAGCCCATCTTGGGCGCCGGTCCCGACAACTCCGGAGCCGCACACGCGGGGCAGGAACGGAGATCACGCGGCGGGCCGCAGCCCGCGACCGGGTTTCCCTCCCGGCCAGCCCGGGCACTCAGCAGGATGAATGCGCGGCGCAGACCGGAGCGGTTCGACCCGGAGCGGTTCGATCAGCTTGCATCCACGATGGCGCTGCGCACAGGATTGGCGTTGGGCGACCTGGACGGTGAACAGCTGTGGCTCCGGTACGCGGCGATGGGCGGCAGCCTGAGCCGGCACACGCTGTCCGCCGCGTTGGACTGCACGGCCGCGCTGACCGCGATGGAGCACAACCTGGCCGCCCACGCCCTCAACGAGCACCTCATGGACATCGCGGGCCTGGGGTATCCAGTCGCCTACGCGGCCGAACTCGACCCGAGCCATGATCCGCACTGACCCCGGCAGCGGCGGAACAGCGAGCCGCGTGGGGCCGGCCTGTGGTTAATTCGCCGGCTTCGGCCGGCGAAATGGCAGCGCGCGGCAGAGCAGCACACGAGTGCCCCGCTCGTCGTAATGGATGAGCACTGAGTCGGTGATGCTGCGCATCACCTGGATACCTCGCCCACGAAAGGACGCCGCCGACGAGGGCCGCTTCCACCGCCCGTGGTCGACAACCTCGACATACAACACACCGGGCTCGGTCCACAACAACAGTTCCACGACGTCACGCTCACCCGGGCGGTAAGCGTGCTCGATGGCGTTGCTAGCCGCCTCGTCCACAGCCAGCACAAGATCAGCGGTCTCCTCTGAGTCCAGGGAGAGCGTTTCGAGCCAGCCACGCACCGCGTGACGAATCACCGCCAGTTCTCGCGCGTCGGCCGGCCACGTGCGGTGGACATACTCAACGGACTCGGAATCGAAACTCACGATCTTGGGTTCCCCCGTCGACATCCGAGCCGGTTTGGCGGGACGCCTGACGGTGCCCGCAGGATGCGTCGGACGAGCCCCAGCCCAGTGCCGCGGTGTTACCCGCCGCCGCGGCGACCAAACACGCCGCGCCGTTCGTCGTCGACACGAGCCGGCCCGGGTACGCGGCACCAGTATGCGGTGGGGCCGAGGAGCCATTGTCGATCAATGGCAATCACCTTGGCTGCGAATGCCGTCCCGCGACAGGCAGCGGAGCCAGGATATGCAGTGCCGGAATCATGCCAAGCTGGCGCAAGAGGCCCTGAACAGGCAAAACCTTGCTTTTGTAAGGCTATGGCTCAAGGTTCGCTTCGCCTTGCCGCTGACACACAGTTGGCTCGCTCGACCGACCGGCCGAAGCGGTCTGTCGCAGGCTGGTCGGCGCTGGCCGTGCCCCTGTTTCAATACCGCTTCGGCAGGTCAGATCGGCTAGTCCGCCTTCCGAGTAAACCACGTCCTTAGGGCTTCCGTGATCTTTGGAAGATCAGCGGTCCGACTGCGCACAACGATGATCAAACCCAGGGTTAGCTTGACCAGCGGATCCGTGGCCACTGCCCGCCTCCGCGCCTGGCCTGCGGGGCGGGTCTATCCCGTGATCGGTGTTTCCGGCGGTTCGGTTAGTAGCTCTCAGCTGCCGGCCAGCGGTCGCTGAAGGTGATGGCGAAGGCGTTGAGCACGGGCTTCCAGCGCATCGTCCATCGGGCGCGGCCTGTCCCGGTGGGGTCCAGGCTGCGGGTCACAAGGTACAGGCATTTCATTGCTGCCTGTTCGGTGGGAAAATGTCCACGGGCTCGGACTGCTCTGCGGTAGCGTGCGTTCAGCGATTCAATCGCGTTCGTTGAGCAAATGACCCGCCGTATTTCGACGTCGTAGTCGAGGAACGGCACGAACTCGTTCCAGGCGTTTCGCCAGAGTCGGATCACCGCCGCGTATTTCTTTCCCCATTTTGTGTCGAGTTCGTCGAGAGCGCCCAGCGCGGCGTCGGGGTTGGGCGCGGTGTAGATTGCTTTCACGTCGCGCTTGAGCGCATCCCAGTCCTGTCGGGAGACCAGGCGGAACGTGTTGCGAATGAGATGGACGATGCATGTTTGGACGATTGTTTGCGGCCAGACGTTGGCCACCACATCGGGTAGTCCTTTCAGGCCGTCGCACACCAGGAAGAACACGTCTCGCAGGCCACGGTTCTTCAGGTCGACCAGGACGCTCATCCAGAACTTGGCGCCTTCGCCGCCCGCGCCCATCCACAGTCCCAGCACGTCCTTGTGTCCGTCCAGGGTGACCCCGATGGCGGCGTAGACGGGCCGGTTGGCTACCTGACCGTCGCGCACCTTGACCTGGATGGCATCGATGAACAACGCGGCGTAAATGTCCTCGAGGGGGCGGCTTGCTCAGTCGTTCATCTCCGCCACAACTTTGTCAGTGATCCGCGAGATCGTTTCCTTCGACACGGAAACCCCGTAGATCTCGGAGAAATGCGCGGAAACCTCCCCGCTGGTCAACCCTTTCGCGCACAACGACAACACAATTTCGTCGACGTCACCGATTCGCCGCTGCCGCTTTTTCACAATCTGCGGCTCGAACGTCGCGTCCCGATCACGCGGAACATCGATCCGCACCTCGCCGGCCGCATCCGAGATCACGGTCTTCGACCGAGTGCCGTTCCGCACGTTTGTTGATTCCCGATCCGGCTCGGCGCGATTTTTCTCATGCCCGAGATGCTCGGTCATCTCTTCACCAAGCGCGGTTTCCAACACACTCTTGGTGAACACCTTCAACAAACCGTCCGGGCCGGTCAGCGCCAGCCCTCGGGCCTTGGCCTCGGCCACCATGGCCGCCGCGGCGGCCTGCTCCGGTGACAGCTCCCGCGCCGGCTTCGACTCACGCTTCGCTGATCCCACAAGATCAGATGTCATCACTGCCTGTGCCCATCTCGCCGGACCTCAGCCCGGCGCGTCGGGCCGGAAACACCGATCTTGGAACAGTCCCTGCGGGGCTGGCTACCAGCCGGCATGTGCTGGGCGTCGAGGGGCCAGCGGGTCGTGCCTGTGCCGCCATTGCCGGTGACTGAGCAGGTCGGGGAGGTGGCCGGTCCGGCGGCCCGAACCGACATCACCGCACCGCGTCGAGATCATTGCGAGGTTCATCCACTCCACTCTGCTGACGACCAAGCAGGGTGGAGTGGATCTGTGCGACGAGACGCAGCTGGCCGACTTTGCGCGCCGGCACGGGGTGCCCATCATCGCGGGGGTATTGCCCGTCGAGTAGGAAGCTCGACCTGTGTCAGTCTTGGTCGTGTGGACGGGTCG
Source organism: Actinospineispora eucalypti (assembly GCA_014208095.1). Taxonomy (GTDB): domain Bacteria; phylum Actinomycetota; class Actinomycetes; order Mycobacteriales; family Pseudonocardiaceae; genus Pseudonocardia; species Pseudonocardia eucalypti. The sequence goes on from JACHMT010000001.1 coordinate 1,625,788, forward strand.
ACTCGGCGGGTCGCTGGTATGGCTGTGCGGGATGAGCTGGGTGGAGCGGCGAAGGTGGTGGCGCAGGCGGTCGGTTTCGTCGCGCGCCCGGTCGAGCGCACTCACCAGCTGATCGCCGATCGCGTTTTCGGGATGTTGGGGTCGGTCGCCGGCCCGGTGCGGGTGGGTCACGATGTGATCGCGGCGATGAGTTACGGGGCGGTGCGGGGTACCGCGTTGCTGGCGGGTGAGGCGGTGGCGGCCACCTCGGCACTGGGGCGGCCGCGTATGTCGCTGGATGGTTCGGTGGCCGGGTCGGGTGTGGTCGCGGCCGTCAACGGGTTGCTCGGCGACCGGCTGGCGGCGCAGGCCAACGACCTGGACCTGGGCATGTCGTTGCGGCACGCCGGCCGGGACCTGCCGGTGCGGACCGCGGATTTGCGTGCCGCCTATCCCGGTGCGAGCTCTCACTTGGTGTTGTTGGTCCCTGGCCTCGGGGAGACCGAGCATGCCTGGCGTTTCCGCCGGTCCCGTGGTGTCCCGGCCGGCCCCGACTACGGCGTTCGCCTGGCCGTCGACCTCGGTGCCACGCCGCTGTATGTGCGCTACAACACCGGTCGGTCGCTGGCGACGAATGCCTCGGCCTTGTGTGACCTGGTGGAGGCCCTTTTGGCGGGTTGGCCCGTCCCGGTGGGCCGGGTCGACCTGATCGGCCACTCGATGGGTGGGCTGGTTGTCCGGTTGGCCTGCGCACACGGGGTGGCTCGGGGTGCCCGCTGGCCCGAGTTGGTCCGGCATGTGGTCTATCTGGGTAGCCCGCACGCTGGTGCATCCTTGGCCAGGTCCGTCACGGCGGTGTCCGGCTTGCTCTCCGCGCGGCCCGCCACAGAGGCCTGGGCGGAGTTCTTGGACTTGCGCTCGGCCGGAATCGGGGACCTCGCCGGCGGTGTGCCGCCGGCCGGTTCGGCGTTGTTGCCCTCGGCCAGGCACCACAGTGTGGTGGCCGAGCTGACCGGTTCCGAACGACACCCCGTGAGTCGGTTGCTGGGTGATCTGCTTGTCGCTTCGCGCAGCGCGGACATCGGCGTCGGGGACCGGTTGCGCATCGCGCCGGCCCACCATTTCGACCTACTGAATCACCCGCTGGTCTACCGTGCGCTCCGGAACTGGCTCCACGACACGGCGCCGCCACCTCGTCCGCCGCACTGAACATCGCCGTCGCGCCGCCAGGACGGCTGCGCCGAACGCGGTGACCCACGCTGACCTCGATGTCGGACGCGGCGGCGGGGCGGTGACCGAACGTCTCGTCCATGAGGACGAGCACCCGGATCCGGTCGACCACCGCGAGCGCCGACTCCACCTGTAGCTCGGTGGGCACACCGGGGCCGGCGTCATCGACCTCGATGCGCGCGTGGCCGCGGCCGCGCAGCACGGCCACGCGAATCACCCCGCCGCCGTGGCGGTCGGCGTTGTCGAGCAGGTTGGCGATGACGCGGTCGAGGCGTCGCCGGTCGGCGGCGACGGCGGGTGGTGGGTTCTGGGTGTGCAGCGGGAGGTCCTGGTGGCTTGAGGCGAGGGCCTGTTCCACAATCTGGGTGAGATCACAGACTCCAGCAGGCCGCTTGGCGACTGGCGCTGAGCTCGCGTTGGTTGAGCATGTAGCCCGACGCGCGGTTCCAGGTGGTGAGGGCGAACAGCGCGGCGATCATCGTCGAGCAGGCGGGTGTCGCCGAAGTAGTCGTAGCCCCACACCCGTTGTAGCAGCTCTTCTCGGTTGACGACCCGCCCTTGCGCGCCGGCCAGCTCAACGAGCAGGCGGAACTCGGTGCGGGTCAGGTGTATCTCGGCGTCTCAGCAGCGAACCACACCTTCGGCCGGGAAGGGCACAAGAACACAAGATGCCTGCCTGTGTTGCCCGAGCCCAGCTCGGGTACTTCGGAGTAGCACCGACCAACCGCGGGGATGAATGGATCGATGAGCGGGGGTCACTCTGATGCGACCGACGCAACGGAAGACATGCCCGGACATGGCACGCTTGAGGAGCGTTGAACCAACCCCGACCAGTGGCGCTGGCCCCGAAGTCATCCGAATTGTGGAGCAACAACGGAGTCAGGGTGGCCTCTCGCTGGTAGCGCTGGATCTGGCGCGGCTGTACCTGACGGGAGGTGCGGCGGCGATCAAGCTGCTGCGCCATACCGCGGTACAAGCTTTACGCGCCGGTGGTGTCGGGCTGCGCGCGGCGCGCCATCGCGTCCAGGCTGGTCGGCGCGCAGCCGGTCAGTGGTTGGCGAACTATACCGAGCGTGTGTGAGGCGACGGGTCCACGACCTGCGGTGGTGGGCGCTGAGAGATCTTTGTTGGCTCCCACTGGACACGGTGGGAGTCGGCGTGGAGGCGCGGGCTGTCGGCTGGCCACCAGATGGGTTAAACGATGTTGTTCGCTGGGTACAGATTCCGTGGCAACCCTCGTTGGAGGTCACCATGGTTTGCCCACATGGCTGCCCGGATGGCTGCTACGAGCCCCCCGCGGCAGCTGAACCCCCGAGTGACGGCGCAACCCTCGACCGGCCCGGCAGACACGCCACCCATCGAATCCCGAGGCAACCACGACGGAGCCCGGCCAGCGCCGACCGACTCAGTGTGCACGACTGTTCATTGGATCAACGACCAGCTCGGAGCCGGCGGTGCTGAACGGGGGTCAGAGATCCAGGACGCAGTCACCGGCGGCCACCGTGACGCAGGTCTGGATCTTCCCGTGTTCGGTGCCGTGCTCGGTGCCGTCGCGCAGGTCACGCACCCGGCCCTCGGCTAGCGGGACCACGCAGGTGTGGCAGATACCCATGCGGCAGCCGAACGGCATCGCAATGCCGGCACGTTCGCCCGCCTGCATCAGCGTGGTCGCGCCGTCGACCTCGACCGAGCGGCCGGAGCCGGTGAAGCGCACCGTGCCGCCCTGAGCCTCGGCGTCGACGAACGCGGTGCCGAACCGTTCGACATGCAGCGACCCGGACAGGCCGCCGTCGGCCCACACCTTCTCCGCCTCATGGAGCATGGCGCTCGGGCCACACACCCACGCCTCCCGCTCCCGCCAGTCCGGGCAGACCCGCGGCAAGTCGACGGGCAGTGACATATGCCCGTCCCGGCGGGTGAACCGCTCGTAAAGGGCGAAGCCGGGATGGCGGTGGACGAGGTCGTGCAACTCGTCGCGGAACAACGCGGCCTCGACGTCCGGGGCCGAGTGCACGTGCACGACCTCGGGCATCGCACCCCGGCCGTCCATCGTGCGCAGCATCGCCATGACCGGGGTGATGCCACTGCCGCCGGTGACGAACAGCAGCTTCGGCGGCGGAGGGTCGGGCAGTACGAACTCGCCCCGGGGCGGGGCGAGCCGCACGATCGTGCCGGGCTCGAGCCCTCTCACGAGGTGAGAGGACAGCGCCCCTTCGGGCATCGCCTTGACGGTGATGGTCAGCTGGCTCCGGTGGTGGGTTGGCGGGCAGGTCAGCGAGTACGACCGCCAGACGAACCGACCGTGCACCGCGACCGCGATGCCGATGTACTGCCCGGGCCGGTGCTCGAAGCGCCAACCCCAGCCCGGCTCGATCACCAGGGTGGCGGCGTCCTCGGTCTCCGGGACCACCCTGGTGACCCTGCCCCGCAGCTCACGAGCCGACCACAACGGGTTGACCATCGACAGGTAGTCATCGGGCAGCAACGGCGCGGCCAGCCGGGCCGCCGCGCCATACAGCAGCGCACGCATTGTCGGGGCGCTCCTAGGCAGCGGCAGCGGCGGCGGGGGCGCCGCCGGGCAGGGCAAGGCGAACGATGGTGCCCAGCACCTCGGCGTACTGCTTGTACAACGGACCGCTGGTGTAGGGCAGCCCGTATCGCTCACACACCTCACGGACCTTCGGCGCCACCCGCGCGTAGCGGTTGGAGGGCATGTCGGGGAACAAGTGATGCTCGATCTGGTGGCTCAGGTTGCCGGTCATGACGTGCATCAGCGCCGACCCGTCGATGTTGGCCGAGCCGAGCAACTGGCGCACGTACCAGTGCCCCCTGGTCTCACCGTCGAGCTGGTCCTCGGTGAAAGTCTGCGCGCCGGCCGGGAAATGGCCGCAGAAGATCACCGTATGCGCCCACACGTTCCGGGTGAGGTTCGCGACCAGGCCGCCCAGCAACGCGGCCGGGGCGGCCAGCCCGGACAGCAGGGGGAACGCCACGTAGTCCTTGACCAGCTGGCCCCGGACCTTGCGCCACAGCCCGGCGAGCTCCTTCTTCGCGACCGACCACGGCTTGCGCCCGGCGGCAACCTCCTCCAGCTCGATGTCGTAGATGGCGATGCCGTACTCGAACCCGAGCGCGAGCCCCATGTTGTACAGCGGCTGCAACAGATAGATCGGCTTCCACGGCTGCTCGGGGTCCACCCGCATCACCGCGTACCCCAGGTCACGGTCCTTGCCCAGCACGTTCGTGAAGGTGTGGTGGACATAGTTGTGTGAGTATTTCCAGCCCTCCGCGACCGACGCCGAGTCCCACTCCCAGGTAGTGGAGTGGATCTCCGGGTCGCCCATCCAGTCCCACTGCCCGTGCAGCACGTTGTGCCCGATCTCCATGTTCTCCAAGATCTTCGCCACGGCCAGCGCCGCCGTGCCAGCGGCCCACGCCGGCGGGAACAGCGAGACCAGCAGCAGCCCGCGCCCGCTCGCCTCCAACCCCCGCTGCACCGCGATCACCCGGTGGATGTAGCGGGCGTCGGCCTCGCCGAGATCGTCCATCACCTCGGCGCGGATCGCATCCAGCTCCTCGCCGATGCGCTCGAAATCAGACTCGGACAGGTGCGCGGTCACCGGCGTCGTCTCGGCCGTGCTCGTGGTAGTGCTCATACGGGCTCCTCCCACGACCCCACAGGGCCACGAATCGACAGATGGAGAGATTGTTGAGGAGGCCAGGGCTATGGGCGGCTATAGGCCGCCACTTGCGCACATCATCGCGCGCACCCGCGCATGCGCTCCCGCCAGCCACATTTCCGGTCCGAGCCGCCACACGCATGCGATTGTGACCGCACCCACACCGCCAACCGTCAATGTTCACCAGTCGTCATGACGGCCGTGTGAACACCTCGGCCGACGGCCCTTGCCCACGCATCGCGGGCGGGGTGGCGGGTGCTGCGCGCACCGCGCCCCCACGGTCCCCAGACCACCAGGGGGACGACGAGCCCGATCGCTCCGACGACCATCAGGATCGTCCCGATGACGCCGAGGTTGACGCCCAGCACGCTGCCCGGCAGGGCGAACTCGAGGATGGCGCCCAGTGCGATCATGACGATGCTCGCGCTGATGCCCATAGCAGACCTCCTCCTTGTGGTTGCCTGCTCCACGGGTACCCGTTGTCCGGCCGCCCAGTCGTCGGCATGCACGAACCGCGCGGGTCAGCGAGACCCCCGCTGGCCAAGGCCGAGCGCGATGTGCGGTCCCGGGACTACAACCTCACCTGGCTCACCGAGGCCTGCCTGACCAATGTGCCGAGGCTGGAGAGGAGAAGAGATGCCAGCGATCATTGCCGTGGCTGGCCATCCGGGAGTCAGGCCTGCTTGGGGCCAGGCACCGGCGGCGGCCTGTCCGGGGCGGGCGGTTCGGGCATCGGTGGGAACGGGCCGGGCGCCGGTCCGGGCGGTTCGGGCACCGGAGGCGCCGGGCCTGGGGGCGACGGGTCTGGGCCGGGTCCCGGAGGCGGCTTCGGCAGCGGGTCGGGACCCGGTGGAACGGGGTGCTCCGCGCGGCTCATGTGGTCTCCTTCTCGGCTCGAAACCGACAACTACGGTCGGTTGGTCCAGCTTGCTTGCTCCTGGCCCTCGGATACCCCGGCGGACCGAATCGAACCGGGCTGCGCGACGGCCGTGTCCGGACACGGGCCAGGCGAAGGCCGTGCGGTTGTTCGATGTTGGGTTGCCGAGTGCCTACGCGCTCAACGGCTCCCATGGTGATCGATCGTCGAGCTACGGACAGCCGCGTCAGCGAGAGCTGCTTCGTCGAGTTCACCGGTCCGCACAACCTGCGCGGCGACGCGGCGCAGCTTGACATTCAGGCGTTGGGACGCGCCGGCGAGCAGGTCGAACGCTTCCGATTGGGACAGTTCGCCTCGGGCCATCAGAATGCCCATGGCCATACCGATCTCCCGGTTGCTGTCCAATGCGGCACGCATTTGTTCCGTGGTCTGCCGAGCACGGGCGGCGGTCAGCGCGATCGTCGCGTGTGCGGCCAAGATCGCTCCCTTGGCGTATGCGTTGTCGTCGAACGCCCCTGCTTGCCGCGAATACAGGTTCAGCGCGGCATGCGAAGCCTTTCGCACCGAAAGCCGAAATGAAAGCATGGTGCTTACACCAACCTCGTCGGCGGCGCGTCGACCGAACACGGGCCATCGCGGGTCCGTGGCCAGATCATCGATCAGTAAACTCTTTTGTTTCCGGATTTGATCCAGGCACGGCCCCTGTCCGACCAGCTCCTGCAGCAAGTCCATCACCTCGGCCACCGCGTCGCTGGACGCCTCGGTTACCACCGAGGAAAACTGTCCCTGATCGGTACCAATGCTGACCGCCCCGGCATGGTCGCATCTCGGTACGGTCCGCACCGCCGCGCGGGTAATCGCCCGCAAAACGGCTGCCGGGCTCTTCTCGGCGTCGAACGCGTGGGCGATCTCGCCGAAAACGCCCGCCAGGCGCGCATCATCTCCCGATTCGCTCACCCACAGGTCACCGTGGCCGACCTGAGCTGACCCGGGCCGCAATGAAAGCAGGCCCTCCAAGCCGATTACCTGGAACGCGCGCCGCGCGTCGCGGCTGGGATTGCACACCCGGAACTCCACGTTGCAGCACCGGCACAGCCGCGCGGTGCTGGCCAGCACCGCGAGCCCGACCGAACCGAGGAAATCCACCCCGCCCAGATCGACCACGATCCGTTGCCGATCAGCGCGGCAACACGCCCGCGTCAACTCCGCCTCCAGCGTCGGCGTGGTGTGGAGGTCGATCTCTCCGCTGACGTACACGATCAGGGCTTCGCCGACAATGTCGCGGACCCGCACCCGCAAGTCCTCCATCGCCACTGACCTCCATCAGCTCATTTGATGGGCGCCACACCAACCGCACCGGCGACTCTCGCGGAAAGCGGAAGCGAAAGTCGATCAACGCTATCCCGGGGCGGCGATATCCGTCTGCGACACGATCGGCGTTAGTTTTGTGACTTGGATAGAGAGTCAAAAGACATCAGCCAGGTTGCCGCGCCCGGAGAAATGCAATTGTTGCACTGATTGCCCGCTCGTGGTGATGAACACCACCACCTGGCCACGGTCCACCCGCTACAGCGGGCTGTCGCGGTGCGTGTGGCCGGTGGCGACATAGTCGAGCTGGCGGGTCACCGAGACGGCCTGGTCGGCGAACCGCTCGACATAGCGGGCCAGCAACGCCACATCGATGCCGCACTGGACCGGGTACGGCGGGTCGGTGCGGCCGACCTGGCCCAACACCTCGCCGTGAATCTGATCAAGCTCGTCATCCAGCCGTTCGATCTCGGGCAGGTGGACTCCGGCGGGTGCGGCAATGGTGTGCTCGACCAGCCGCGACTCGTGTACCGCCAGTTCTGCCATCCGCTCGAACAGGCCCACCAGCTCGATCGGTAGCACCGGGTTCGGGTGGCGCAGCCGGACGAGTTCGGCGATGTGTGCGGCCAGCTGGCCCATCCGCCCGATCATCTCTGACATCCGGATCGCGGTTACCACCACCCGCAGATCCCTGGCGACCGGCGCTTGCCGCGCCAGCAGCACACAGGCGTGTTCCTCACAGCGTCTGCCCCGCTGGTCGATCTCGACACGGATCGAGACGACCTGTTCCGCGAGAGCCGAATCGGTGTCCAGCAACGCCCGGGTGGCCTGTTCCATGGCCGTGCACGCCAACCCGGCCATGTCGGCGAGTTCGTCGCCGAGCCGCTCAAGCTGACCATGAAATAGCTCACGCACTCCGCCGAGCCTAGAGACCCCCCGACAACCCGTCCACCAGCGGCGCGACCGTGCTGGACCGGCGGTCCTCAGCCGCAAATGGTTGCCCGCGACCGGGGCCGTCCGATGGCTGAGGAACCGAACGGCCGCGCAGATCGCCAAGCGGGTAGCCGGCCGCTACGGTTGGTCAGTGAGCAACCCTCCAGATGAGCCGCGGCTGGTGGAAGCGTTCACTGAGATCGCCCACGCCTTCGAGACCGAAAAGACTCCCGAAGCCATGTTGTGGGCGATCACCCGCGCGGCGGTGCGCACGGTACCGCGCTGCGATCACGCGGGTGTGTTGATCGTCCAGGCCGGTCAGATCACCGACGACGCGTCCACAGACGCGGTACCCAAGGCGGTGGGCCACCTACTGCAGATGGCGGGGGAAGGGCCATGCCTGGAGGCGATCCGCGAGCGGCACAGCATCGTGATCGATGACCTGGCCTCGGATACGAGATGGCCGCTGTTTTCCCGGCCTGTCGCCGAGGAAACCGGCGTGCGCGGCATGGTGTCATTTCGGTTGCTCGTCGACCCAGACTCGCACAGCACGCTGAACTTGTACTCGCGGGAACCAAAAGCGTTCGACGACAACGCGCACGCCAAGGGCGCCATCCTGGCGGTGCACGCGACTATCGCGCTCACCGCCGCGCGGGACCGGCAGAACAACCAACGGCTACGCGTCGCACTGGACAGCAACCGGGAGATCGGCACCGCCATGGGCATCCTCATGGCCCAGGGCAAACTCACCCGGGCCGAGGCATTCGACGTGCTCGCCGGCGCGTCCCAACGCCTGAACATCAAGCTACGCCGGATCGCCTCGCAAGTCGTGCAGGTCGGAGAACTCAACGAAGAAGCCATCCGACGGGCCACCGACCCCTAGCCCCAAGCCAATCCCCACCACGGGGGCCAGGAAAACGGCCTCGCCGGGTTTCAGGCCGGATCTGCCGGGAAGGCCCCGCAGGACTGGATGTCGACCCAGCGAGGACCCCCGTGGAGAGAGGCGGACGGCGGACACGGCACCCCCGCGCCAGGACGATGCCGGACCGGGACATCGTGTTCAACCGGATGTTCGAGAGGGACGCGGGCCGGATCGACTGGCATGCCGCGGCCTGTCGGGATGCGGACCCCGAAGCGTTCTTCCCGGTCGGCGACGGGCAGTACGCCAGCTCCCAGGTGAAGGCGGCCAAAGCGGTGTGCGCGCTGCCCGCTGGTCGGTCAGTGCCTCAACTGGGCACTCACCGCCGGGATCGTCGAGGGAGTCTGGGGCGGTCACACCGAGCAGGAGCGGCGAAAGCTGCGCCGGGCCACGCGCTGAGCTGACCGCGAGCGGCGTCGCCGGCCACGCACGAGGAGGCCGTGGCGGACCGCGGACTGACCCGCACGGGTGTGTCGACAGGGTGACCCTCGGTATGGCTCCGGCCTGGCTGGGTAGGCGGAATTCACACACCCGAGAGGACCAGGAGGCGGTTACCCAGTGCGACTGAATTGGCTACGCGAGGTGGTCAGGGCGGCAGGCCCGTTCGCCACGGTGTACCTGGACGGTTCGCACCAGGACCCGGGGGCGACCCAGGCGATCGAGCTGGCCTGGCGGGACGCCCGCGCGGGTTTGCGGTCCGACGGCGCCGACGAGGCGACCCTCGGCGCACTCGACGATGTGGTTGCGTCGATCGCGCGGGCCGAACGGCGGGACCCGGGTTGGACCGGCTGGCTGCTGGTTGCCGCCGAAGGCACGGTTCGGCTGTGCCGGGCGTTGCCTCATGCACCGGATCCGCCCAGGGCGCGCTGGGCGATGGTGCCGGATGTGCTGCCCGCGCTCATCGAGCTGCCGGAACCGGTTGAGCTGGTGCTGGCCGTGGTTGACGCGCAGGGCGCGGAGATCAGCGTCGGCCAGCACGTTCGGCAGTTGGACACCGGCCGCCACCCGCTGCACCCGGTGCACGGCGGCGGCCTGGCGCACCTGCCCATGCGCCGGCGGGTGGAGGAGAACCAACGCGCCTCGGCCCGGCGGGTGGCCCATGCTCTGGAGGCCGAGGTGTCCAACGTGGGTGGCGACCTGCTGGTGCTCGCCGGTGAGACGCAGAGCCGCTCGCGGGTGTACCGGGAGCTGACCGGTCGGGCGCGTGCGGTGGTGGAGCAGGCGGAACACGGTGGCCGTGCTCCCGGCTCCGACGACGACGCGCTCGCTGAGGAGGTGGCCCGGCTGGTCGACGGCCGGATCGCTGACGAGCGGCGGACGGCCTTCGAGCGCTGGCAGCGCCACGCGGGGGGACACGAACACATGGCGGTCGAGGGGCTGCAGCCGGTGTTCGACGCCTTCCAGGCCGGCCTGGTCGACGCGCTTTACCTGGATCCGTCCGCCTTGGCCGGGCGGGAGGCGTGGATCGGCGCGGAACCGGGACAGGTGTCCGCCGTGCCCGAGCCTCTGCTGGAGCTTGGCCTGTGCGCCTCCGGTCCTGTGCCCTCGGCGGATGCCCTGGTCCGGGCCGCCGCCGGGACCGGGTCGACCCTCCATCTGCTTGACGAGGAAGGCGCCGACCTGGTGGAGCGCCGGCCCGTGGACGGGGTCGGGGCCATCCTTCGTGCCGAAACCGCCGGCGGGACCGGCTGAGTCCACCTCCGCGCCTCTGTCCGGTCCACCCCGTGATGTGTGAGCCGGCGCCTGCCGGGTAGCCGACCCCATATGACCAGTAGCGAGCAGCCCGAGTCCGACGTGCTGGAACAGCGGCGAGCGCTGCGGCCCGACGAGCCGGTTCCCGAGCTCGACCAGGAATTGGCGAACGACGCGGACGAAGCCGACGCGCTGGAACAGCGCTCCCCGGTGGACGACCCGGATGACCCGGACGAGTACCGGAGCGGCTGATTGCCAGGTCCTGCCATGCAGCAGCCCCGGAAGTTGACCACGTTGACCGCCATCCCCCGGCTCAACGCCGACAGGAATGTTTCGCCTCGCTCCGTTGCGGCAAGCCGAACCTTGCCCGTGTTCGTCGGAAGGAGGGCGATGACCGGCTTCATGGGCCCCGGTGGCAGTCCATTTGACGGGTTTCTGGCGCAGTTCTTCGGTGCGTCCGCGCCGGGGCGGGGTAGCTCGGTCGATATCACCCGGTTGCTTAGTGATCCAACAACACGCGGACAACCAACTGCGCCGCATGCTGCTGGACGGCAGCGTCACCCGCCGGCTGGACTTCACCACGCCGGCTTCGGACGCCGCGTAGCGGCGGTGACCAGGCTTGGCCATCAAGCAGATACGTGCCTGCCGGCCGTGGCCCGACGCCGAGGTTGAGGAGCGGGAGATGTCGGCGAGCTTGACCCGGAAGTTGATTGACGGCCACCTGGTCGGTGGCGAGGCGGCGCCGGGGGAGGAGATTGCCCTGGCCATCGACCAGACGTTGACCCAGGACGCCACCGGGACCCTGGTGATGCAGGAGCTGGAGGCGATGGGCCTGGACCGGGCGCGCACCGAGGTCAGCGTGCAGTACGTGGACCACAACCTGCTGCAGGCCGACGAGCGCAACGCGGAGGATCACGCGTTCCTGCGCTCGGCGGCCCGCCGCTACGGGCTGTGGTTCTCCAAACCGGGCAACGGGGTGTCCCACCCGACGCACATGCAGCGTTTCGGTGTGCCGGGCAAGACCATGGTCGGGTCGGACTCGCACACCTGCGCGGCCGGGTCGCTGGGCATGCTGGCGATCGGCGTGGGTGGTCTCGAGGTGGCCATGGCCATCGCCGGCGAGCCGCTGTACCTGCGGATGCCGGAAATCTGGGGAGTGAAACTGACCGGCCGGCTCCCGGACTGGGTGTCAGCCAAGGACGTGATCCTCGAGATGCTGCGCCGACACGGGGTCAAGGGCGCGACCAATCGGATCATCGAGTACCACGGCCCAGGCCTGACCGGGCTGTCCGCGATGGACCGGCACGTCATCGCCAACATGGGCGCCGAGCTGGGCGCAACCACCACGGTGTTCCCCGCCGACGACGCGGTCAGTGAGTTCCTGCGCGCCGAGGGCCGGGAGGACGACTTCGTCGAGCTGGCCGCCGACCCCGGCGCCGGGTACGACCTGACCGACGAGATCGACCTGTCCACGCTCGAGCCGTTGATCGCGAGGCCGTCCTCGCCGGGCAACGTGGTTCCGGTGCGCGAGGTGGCGGGGGAGCCGGTCAGCCAGGTCGTGGTGGGTTCGTCGGCGAACCCCGGTCTGCGGGACTTCGCGATGGTGGCCGCGATGGTGAACGGCCGGCAGGCCAGCGACGCGGTCAGTTTCGACGTCAACCCGTCGTCGCGGGAGATTTTCGAGGACCTGACCCGGATGGGGGCCACGTTCGAGCTGATCGCCGCCGGGGCGCGCATCCACCAGGCCGGCTGCATGGGCTGTATCGGCATGGGGCAGGCGCCCGCTGTGGGGCACAACTCGCTGCGCACTTTCCCCCGCAACTTCCCGGGTCGTTCCGGTACCAAGGAGGACCGGGTCTGGCTGTGCTCGCCGGAGACCGCGGCGGCCGCCGCGCTGACCGGAGTGATCACAGACCCGAGGGATCTGGCGGCGAAGCTGGACATGGCGCCGCCCGCGCTGAAGCTGCCGGAGAAGGCTTCGATCAACACGTCCATGCTGGTCGCGCCGCTGCCCGGGGCGCAGGCGCGGCGCGAGAAGCTGGAACGTGGCCCGAACATCTCCAGGCTGCCCGACCCCGAGCCCCTACCGGAGAGCTTGAGGGTGCCTGTGCTGCTGAAGATGGGTGACGACGTCTCCACCGATGAGATCTCGCCGGCCGGAGCGCGGGCGCTGCCCTACCGGTCGAACATCCCGGAGCTGGCCGAGTTCACCTTCGCCGGCGTCGACGAGGCGTACCCGGCGAAGGCGCGTGACACCGGCCCGCACGCGGTGGTGGCCGGGGACAACTACGGCCAGGGCTCATCCCGGGAGCACGCGGCGATCACGGCGCGCTACCTCGGGCTGGCAGTGGTGATCGCTCGCTCGTTCGCCCGCATCCACTGGCAGAACCTGGCGAACTTCGGGGTGCTCGCTCTCGAGTTCACCGACGGCGGCGACCTGGACGACATCGACCTCGGCGACGAGTTGGAGATCGACGACGTGGGTGCGGTGGTCCGACGGTCGGCCGAGGTGACCGTGCGCAACGCCACCAAGGGCCGCGAGTACCAGGTACGGCACCGGCTCTCCCCGCGCCAGGTCGAGGCGGTGCTCGCCGGCGGCCGGATCGTTACCCTCGACGGTCGACCCGGTCTCGCCGGTTGACCCGGTGGCGGTGCCAACCACGCCGATCTCGCCGATTGCTCCCCCAGCACATCCAGGACGGTCCGTCGGAGATCCACCGCCAGCGTCCGGTCCACCCCATCGACCCGGAGCGATATTTCGGTCATCGCCCGGAGGTGCCCCGCCAGGAGGCTCGGTAACCACCCGCCGCGGTCTGCCCGCGCCGGCGGGTCAGGGCCGTGATGCGCAGCGGATACAGGTCACCTCCTGAGGGCTGTTGAAGACTTCCAGGACGCCCATACCGCACCGGGTGCGCAGCCGGGCGGGGTCGACGACGTCGACGGGCGCCGCATCCACGAGGTGCACCCGGTCGTCCTCGCCGGCGCGTGCGGTGCGTTCCGTCACGGGTGTCACCGGGCTGCCCCGCTTGGTCAGGTTCTCGGCCATCCCCATCGCCTACCCGGCGGCTCGGTGACTACACCACCCGCGTTCCGGCGAACCGGCGAACTGGCTCACCGGCGGATGCGCACCAGCGCTTTCCGCGTCGTCCGGGGCGGGTCTTTGGCCGACGGTGCGGACATCCCAACCCACCGGCAACCGCCCCCTCGGTTATCCGCCGCTGTCTGCCGTGCTGTTCCCGGCGCGATCACGCAGGGCGGTGGTACCGGCCGCCCGGGCACAGTGCGCACAGCAGAAGATCATCTGGTCGGCTTGCACACCGTGCCCGACGATCTTGCAGCCGCAGTGGTTACACACCGGAGCCATCCGGTGTATCGCGCACTCGAAACTGTCGAAGACGTGCACCGCGCCCTGTGCGCGCACCTCGAACGCCAGGTCGTAGTCGTTGCCGCACACCTCGCACTGGCCCATGTCCCGCTCCCTTCGTGCGGTCACGGCTGGTCGGACACTCTCCGGTTAGCCGGTGTCGGGCCGCCCAAACGCGCCCGGACCCTACGCACGGCCGAGGCCGCGGAAGAACTCCATCTGCCGGACGAGATTCACAGCGATCCCGGGCATTCCGCCGCCTGCCCTCGGCTCACCGACCGCTAACCCCATGCTGGGCGAGTTTTCCGCGAGAGACTCAGACGACGCCGGCACAAGTAGTCGCATGGCCCGGCCGCAGCGCCGGGGAGCGGCGATCTACGGGTGGCGAATTCGAGCGCCCACCACCATGCCTGAGCGGCGCGTGTAATCGAAGTTGCTCTTCCGGTCGGGCTCGAACAGGTCGAGCATCGGGGTCTCGATCGGCCGGGAGCCAGCACGTTCACCGGATGCCGATCGGTCCGAAGTCGTGCGCGGCGGTGCGGGTCAGACCGATGACGGCGTGTTTGGTGGCCTGGTAGGCACCCATGCCAGGGCTGCCGCGGAGCCCTCCGATGCTGCTCACGTTGACGATAGCGTCCAAGCCCTGACGCTCCATGACGTGCACCTCCTTGCCTAGGCACAGCCATGTGCCCTTCACGTTCACGGCCATGATTTGGTCGACGTCTTCTTCGGCGATGGTGTCGAGAGGTGCCCCGGTTGGGACGTCGCCGCGTTGTTGAACGCTCCATCGAGCCGCCCCGAACCGGGTGACGGTGGCGTCGAAGATTTGTTGCACTAGGCGCAACGCTTGGCGGTGGGTTCATCCACATATTTGCTGATCGAGCTGGGCTACGTCGGTCCGGTGATCAAGGAGCCGGTACTGGTCGGTCGGAACACACTCATGTGGGCTACTGATTCACCGAGAATAGGCACGGATGGCCGCCTCCCGACCTCGGCAGAAGAGGGCAGAGAGCGGCTAATCCGGGGCCGCCTGACTCGATACGCTCACCGCGAAAGGGAAAGACACCCTTTCGGCTGCTTCACCGTGCAATCAGCATCCTCAAACCATTTCGACTGGACCGCACGGCCCGTCATTCCAACCCTTGTCGTGAAAGTGATCGGCATGGCTCTACACTTGCTGAATCCGCTACAGCTCACTCGGGGAGTCGTGAGCCGGTCGGGGGAGGGGCTGTCGCCTATACCCGTGCGGGGTCCGGGCGACAGCTTCCCGCGCGCCACACAGGCAACCCCCGCCTACCTGCGCAAGCCTGTCCGGGGGCGAGGCATCGCGCTAGGTGGCGCTGAGGAGACTGCACAACGATGCACCGGCCGGGTCAGGCGCTGATCAGCGTCGTTCCGGTAGATCCTCTGGCCACGCCGCATGTAGGGATTCTGGCCGTTTACGATTCCGCCTCTCAGCGGAGACCGTCCATGTTGCCGACATCGCCAAGATGCGTGATCGCCGCCGGGCGAGTCGTTACTGGTCATCATCAAGTAAGTCGTGCGCATCGTGCTCGATGTCGTCTTCGGACATTTTGGACCACCGTTTAAGGGTGTCGGATTCAAGCTCGCGGGCTGCTTGCCGGTCACTAGCCACAGGATGCTCACCTCGTTGCCTCAACACGGGTGACGCCCCCCGAGCATCACGCGCCACTGAAATAGGAACGCCCCTCAAAGGGTTTCCGCGCGTCGCGAGCATCGAAGCTAGCGCCCTGCTGAACACAAAGCAATGATCTTGGTATGCGAGTGACAACTGTGAAGGTTGAGCTTAGGTCGCTTCCGAATTCGCCCTCGTGGAATCACGGAAATGCCGATCCGATGAACGGTGCACCCGCCGCCGCCGACGCGAGCCACAGCCACGCGTCACTGTCCATCAACCAGTGTGTCGCCCACGGTGAGCCCAGACGACCCGGCGTACCAGTAGACCAAGAATGATCAACGTCGCGGCGTGCTACCTCGCCAGGCTCTACCGCCGGTGCCGCTCGCACCCGACAGTGCCCAGGCCGTACGCCACGCAAGGCCCATCCCAGAACGAGTCTCACCAGCGCCCGGACCCAGCAGTGGGGGGCCACCGTGAACACGAGACACGTTCACGACGCGTCCTTGGACAAGGCGGCACCAAGAGCGGCGGGTACCTTGTCCATTCGTTGCGGACGCGCAGCGCCCCTGAGGGGGTCGTCGCCCGGGGAACTGTCCCCCGACTCCCGAGGCGACGACTCCTGTCGTCAACGGCTGAAAACTGAGCAGTGATCGACGGCTAAGGTCCAGCTCGTCTATCCCGACTGGCAGCCCCACATCGACAACGAGACCGTCGGCCACATCGCCGCCGATACCGCTGCCCGCTGCCGGCGGGAGCGCGACCGATACCGGATTCTGTGGTTACCCCGCGAGTTGCGGCGCAAATGGTATCAGGCAGCGCATGGCGCACCAGGTTTGCCAGCGTGCCCGATAGAAGGGTACGTCCCTGTGCGCAACCGCAACTGCCTCGTCATGGCCTTTGTGAGGTGGATAGGTTCAGTTGGTCGCCTTACCGACAGCGTCTCGTCCTCGGCGGATGTCGTGTCGGTCTTCGACGTACTGCTCTTGGTCGCGGATCTTGTGTTTGTACCAGTTTCGGGCGGCGCGCCGACTCATGCCGAGGGCTTGGCCGATCTGTTCCCAAGTGGCGCCTGCTTCCCTGGCATCTTGTATGACCATCCAGCGCCGGCCTGTCAGTAGATCAACAAGCTCTGCGTTCGCCCGCAGCGCGTCCAGTGCGCTCACCTGCCGCCGTTCGGCATTTTCGGGATCGCTCGCACGTCGGTGGGTGATGTCGCTGGCACCAGTCGATACCGAGGTAGGTTCCCATGAAGCCCGCTGATGGCTGCTCCAGATTTCCAGGAGCTGGCTTTCGGTACCGCTGCGCAGCACGGTTTCAACGTCCACGTCGCTAGGTTGCGCCGCGTTCCTGTGCTCGTCAAGACGTGCACACCGCGCCTTGACCTTAGAGCGCGGGGGGAGGGTAAGGTCTGCCGTCACTAGCTGATCTTGAGCGCCCTCGCCAAAGCCTTGACTCAATCCCTCGCCCGGCAACGCAACAACCAAAACAAAGGAAAAGGAGGGGCCGGCCCAGCGAAATGGCCAGGCCGGCCCACTCAGAGGGAATGAACCTGTCTCGTGTCTGATGTCCACCGAAATGCCGCGGCGATCACCTCCAACTACAGACCGTTCCTCGACCTCTTTCGATCCTTTGTGTACCTCCGGTCGCGTCGCCTCGTGCGACGCATTCTCCGTTGTCCACTCTCACTCG
This sequence comes from Actinospineispora eucalypti, assembly GCA_014208095.1. Taxonomy (GTDB): domain Bacteria; phylum Actinomycetota; class Actinomycetes; order Mycobacteriales; family Pseudonocardiaceae; genus Pseudonocardia; species Pseudonocardia eucalypti. The sequence goes on from JACHMT010000001.1 coordinate 1,643,098, forward strand.
CGGCGACAGTTCTAGTCTCCACCCCCAGCGCCGTCAACCTCTTCTTCGAGGCATTTGAGAGCGCGAGCGATAAGCGGGCACAACACCGCGACGAAAGGTCAGCGCCAACACACACGCTGCCCAGGGGTCGAGGGGACTGTCCGAACAATCGGACAGTCCCGTTCTGTTGGTGAGGGCTTGACACCCGTTGGGCGCATGTCGACCCCGAGGTGATCACCCCCTGATGGTCATTCGGGGGGTGTGGGTTGGCGCGTTGGTGGCGGGTTGTCGGTGGGGGGTGTGAGCCCGGTCAGGCGGGTGAGCGCGGTGAACCCGCTGTCGGTTCCTGGCCAGTGCGCTTGGACGGCGCGGAGGCCGGCGCGGCGGATTACCGAGCGCAGGACGGCGGTGATGATGATTGCGTCGTCGGCGTAGCCGAGGATGGGGATGAAGTCGGGGACAAGGTCGAAGGGGACGGCGAGGTAGGCCAGCAGGAGCCACAGGCGGACCCGTACGCCGGTAGGCATTGCCGGGTCGGTGGCCAGGCGGCGCACCAGGCGCAGCACGTCGGGCAGCAGTCGCACGGCCTCGCTCAACAGTCGGTCGTGGGGTCGGACGATCATCAGCGCGACGATCAAGGCCAGCCACGCGACCAGTACCGCCGCGGTGACTCCGATGAGCGTGTCCAGCCACCACCGGCCTGTCATGGTTTCCGCGCGCTCAACGTCGTCACCGGTCTCATCTGGACCCTCTTTCTCGCGCTGGGCGTGAAGGCGGGCTAGCTGAACGAGCGTCGGGCTTGGTCGGGGCTGGTGTCGAGCAGCATGGCGATTGGCGACCAGGCCCAGCCGGCGGCGCGGGCCGCCGCCACCGCGTCGGCGAGTTCGGCTTTACCGGCGCCGGTCAACATCAGCTCACCGATATGCCGCAGGTCATCGGCGCCGGATTCGAGGAGTTCCGGGTCTTCTGGTTCCAGCGTGGACAGCCACTGCTCAACCGCGGCTAGAGCGCGCCGCACGGCCGCCTTGTCCCGCACCACAGCCTTGTCCTGCACGACGACCGGGAATCTCACGACGGCGTTCACCACCGCGCCCAACCGCTCACCGGTGCCCGATGGGAGTTCTGCTGGCGGTGAGGACCGCGGGTGACCGGCAACGTTGCGATCACCCGTGCTGGGTTCAAGCAAACCGCCACTTGGAGTGCCCTCTCTGATACCGCGCGTGCCGGAAACCACTACAGTAGTGATCCTACATATCTGGTCGTGGTGAGGGGATGCACCGATGCCGGACGACGCGCGGGCGCGAGAGTTGGAAGCGTTGCTGTTGACCGCGTTGGCGGCCGGGCCCGCACACGGCTATGCGTTGATGGTTGCGCTGCGCCGGCACGACATCAGTGTGACGCGTGTGGATGGCGGTACGCTGTATCGCGCGCTGCGCGGACTGGAGGATGACGGGTTGATCGCCGGAACATGGATCGAAGGGCCTGGTCGGCGTCGCCGGGAGTACCAGCTCACGCGGCGGGGACGCCGCTGCCTAGTCGATCACCCAGGCCGGTGGCGCACGCTGGTCGCCGATCTGTCCGGTGTGGTTGCCCCGGCGGGGGTGAGGCCGTCATGGAACCCGAGCTGAACCTCCGCGACAAGCCGGACCTGGCGCGGGCGGTCGATTCCTACCTGCGGGAGTTGCGTGCCCAACTGTGCGCGCACGCGAGCGTCCCGGCGGGGGCTGACCTGCTCGACGAGGTCTATGACCATGTGCTCAGCCACGCCGAACACCTCGTGTGCACCGGTGCACCGGCCGAGCACGCGGTGGCGACCGCGGTGCGCGAGTTCGGTCTCCCCGCGGCGATCGGGCCGGCGATGCGCGCGGAGCTGCTGCGCCCGTACCTGCATCAGCTCGCCACGGTGCTGCTGCTGGTCGGCGCGGTCGTTGGTCTGGGCTGGCGCATTGTGCTCGATCACGCCCCGCCCATGCCCTGGCCGGTGAACACCCGCCCGGTCGCGCTGCTCGCACTCGACAGCGGCGCCGAATACACCGCTCCCGCCGCGTTGGGCCTGGCCGCGCTCGGATTGTTGCTGCTGGTGGCGCCCACTCATCTGCGCTCTTGCGTGCGGTGGAGGCCGCAATGCCAGCGGTGGGCGATCCGGGCCAGTATCGCCAGCGCGACCCTCGGCGTGATCACCGCGATGCAGGCGACCGCGTATCTGGCTATCCGGGGTGCGCTCGCCCCGGCCTCCCTGATCTGGCCGGCCGTGATCCTGGCCGGCGTGCTCACCCTCGCTACCACGCCCGCCGTGGTTCGACCGCTGTTCGCGACCGCGCGTCTGGCCCGCGCACACTAAACCCACGGCCAACCCCGCCTCGACATCCGACAGCCGCCAGGGTTTTTTTGGGCGGATGGCGCGGTCGGCCGCGTCAATCCGAGTCAATCCGCGAGGTCTCGACCCAGTTCGGCGATCGCGTTGTGGGCGAGGGCCGTGAAGGTGCCGGTGAGTAGCGGACGCAACAGGATGGCCGGCCCGCGCAGCACACATCGCACGCAGACATGGACCTCGGTGGCGTCATCCAGATCGGTGCACGCGTAGTCGAGGGTCACCGTGAACAGGCCCCGCCGGGCGGTCAGTGTGATCCAGTGGCGTCCGCGCCGCACCAGTGTGTACACCACCGCGAACCGTGCCCGCGAGCCGCGCAACCACACGCGCCAACACGAACCCACCCTCGCCGGCCCGGTGTCGAGCCGGACAGAACACACCGCGCGCGGATGCCACACGGTCACGTTGTGGAACCCGGCCAACCGGTCGGTCACCGCATCCAGCGGCTTCGGCACGGCCACGGTGCGCGTCACCGGCCAACGAGGTCCACCCGCCGCGCCAGAAACCGCGCCAGCGCACCCACGGGGCACCATCGCGACCATCGAGGACGGACACCGCCGCCATCACCGGAACGGCCAACAAGTACCCCGCATCGCTCCATGAGCCGAGCCCGCGCAGAACCTCGATCACCCCGGCAAGCTGCGCATTCACGCTCGCTCCGTCGCCCCGGTCCCAGTCAGGGCCGCCGATCCGGGCGGATGCCGGACCGCTACAGTAGCGATCCTACATATTGATGTGAGGCGCTGCCTCCGGCCGCGGCGGGAACCGATGAGCACGCCAGAACCGATCAAGCAGCTCAGCGCGCACTACAAGGCGACGCGGCGGGAACACCCCACCGCCGACGCGAGCGAGATCGCCGATCTGATCCTGCCGCGCATGAGCCACGAGCACCTGGTGGCGCTCGCCGCCGACTGGATGGCGATGACCAACACCTCCGGCCACGACACCCGGACCACCGCGCACGGGTACATCCACAACTTCGTCGTCGCGATGGACGAACCAGATGACGGGTTCTGACCCGCGAACCAACCCCACCCCACCGCCCGAACATGGCCGGCGGCGGGGTGTCACAGGCCGATCAGGAACAGCAGTCCGGCGGCCAGCAGACCGACCTCAACGACGATGACGAAGATGCCTTCGCTCAGGGGGGTGACGATCTTCTTCCCAGCCCAGGTGCCGAGCAGGCTGGCGGCAGTGAACGCGAACCCCGTAGACAACCACGGTGCTGGTCAGCAGGTCCCCGGCGCCATAGGTGGCGATCTTGGTCAGATGCATGGTCAGAGCACTGGCGGCCTCGGTACCGATGTAGGCGGCCCGGGTCAACCCGGCGGCAGAAAGAACGGCGCGGTCAGCGGTCCGACCGAACCCAGCGGTGCATTCTGTGGGGATAATCGGCTGGTAGTGCTGGCGTATCTAGGAGGTCTGATGGCGAACCATCCGACACTAGAGACCTTGGAAGAGCGGCAGGTCGCCCGGCATCTCAATGATCTTGAGTCACGGCTTGTCTCGGAGTACGGCAGAAGGCCGGGGTGGACCGACGATCGCGTGGTCGACACGGTGAGGGTTGTTCGTGGTCGGTTTGCCGATGCCCGGATTCATGCGTTCCTGCCCATCCTGGTCGAGCGTGCTGCGCGCAAGGAACTCGATCAGTAGCCCGCCTCAACTCACCATCGGTCAGGTTTCGCGGTGAGCCGGGGTCGTTGTGCCCGCACGTCGAGCGCTTCGGCGGTGTCCTGACACCAGGCGATGAGCTGACGGTGCACGCGAGGGCTCAACTCAACGGGCAGGGTGATCGCTTGCTTGTGATGCTGCCGGACGAACGTGCTGGCGTCGTGTTGGTTTCCCATCAGAGGATGCTCACCTGCCGCTATTTCTTGCCGCCCTTCTTCCCGCGCTTCTGAGCGGTGCCCGATCGCGGCGTGGCCGCCTTGCCCGCCTTCACACCGCGCGTGGCGTCTTTGGCCTTCTTCGCCGCTTTGCCGGCTGTCTTTGCCTTGCCGGATGGTCGGGCCTGGTTCTCGCTGGCCGGGGTCGATTCGATGATGACCCGCACGCCTGCCACCGGTCCGGAAGGCCGAGTTGGCCCCGTGGGTTCGGGTGCGCCGCCGAGCGCGCGGCGGAATCGCAGTCCAGGTCGAAATACCGGCACCGTCCGCGCCGCCAACGTGATCACCTCGCCGGTGCGCGGGTTGCGCCCGGCCCTGGACGGCCGCTCGCGGGCTTCGAACACGCCGAAACCGGACAATGACACCGACTCGCCATCGCCGACCGCGCGCATGACGATCCCGAGCACGCCGTCCACCGCCGCCGCAGCCGTTTCCTGGTCGGTGCCCAGGCGTCGCGCCACCGCAGTGATCAACTCGGTCTTGTTCAACCTGAGACCTCCTCTCGTGCGCTACCGTCTGCGACCGGCCGTGTGGATCGGTTCAGGGTAGGGAGCCGGCGGGCTGGCAGCCGATCTGAGCGCGAAGACCACCCAGTCGAGCCCATCGAGCGCCGGTTGAATGGCCGCCCGAGACCGGTTGCGCGCCGACTCGGTTTGCGTGGCCACTCGATCGGGGGTGAGCGAGCCGGGTTGAGCATCAGAAAATTCCACCCTGGACAGGGCCTACTCGCCGACAGTTGCTCCCGCGCGAACCGGCCCACCCAACTACGAACCATGCCATCCTGGGACGCTGGCCCTCTATCGAACGATCACCTACGTTCGCCCACATGGACACAAATCTGGGCATATCTGCCACAGAACAGCATTCGAGCGCAGGCTCAGTCCGATTCCGCCCATGATCGAAACGGACTCAGCTTGCGCTCGGCGAACGGAGAGCCGGGCAAGCCCGCACGTACGCTTACGCTCCGTACTCGGCGCAGTTGAACCGGGCCGCCGAGGGCGCACCCAAGCTGAGCACAAACCCGAGCCGCGCCGTCCGAGCGATCTTGAAAGCCGGCCACCCCGGAAGCCCCAGCCCCAACGCGACCGTCGAGATCGGGTGGGTCGCCTGAATCACCCTGCTGAAGTGACTGAATCAGCGTGCTGAACCCACCTGAATCAGCGTGCTGGAGTCACTGAATCAGGGTGGTGGCGAGTTGGGTGAGGGTTTCGGAGCAGCCGGCGTCCACCTTGATTGTGGCCAGGGGGTCGCCTCGGGTGGGGCCTCGGTTGACGATGACGACCGGGATGTCCCGCTGGTGGGCGCGGCGTACGAAGCGCAGCCCGGACTGGACGGTCAGCGAGCTGCCGGCGACCAGCAGCGCGCCGACCGGGCCGGACTCGGGGACCAGCGACTCCACCAGGGCGTAGGCCAGCGCGACCCGTTCCGGCGGCACGTGCTCCCCGAAGAACACCACGTCCGGCTTGAGGACCCCGCCGCACACCGCGCACGGGGCGACCCGGAAGCCGGCCACCGTGGAGAGCACGGCGTCCCCGTCCGGCGCGCTGGCCACGTCGGCCCCGGTGGACTCGGCGAAGCCGGGGTTCAGCTCGGCCAGCCGCCGCTGCAGCCCCGAGCGCGGGCTGCGGCGGCGGCAGTCCAGGCAGACCACCCCGGCGAGGCGTCCGTGCAGGTCGATCACCGATCGGTGCCCGGCGGCGCGGTGCAGGCCGTCCACGTTCTGCGTGATCAGCCCGCGCAGCACGCCGGCCCGTTCCAGCGAAACCAGTGCCCGGTGCCCGGCGTTCGGCGCGGCGGCGCCCATGCGGGCCCAGCCGACGTGGCTGCGCGCCCAGTACCGCCGGCGGGCCGCCTCGCCGGACCGGAACTCGGCGAAGGTCATCGGGGTTGCGGGCGGCGACCCGGGTCCCCGGTAGTCCGGGATCCCCGAGTCGGTGGACAACCCGGCCCCGGTGAGCGCGACCAACGGCCGCCCGGCCAACACCGCGCGGAGCGCGCTCATCGAGCACGCGCCCAGTTAGGCGCGTGCGGGGACAACGCAGACCTCGGTGAGGCCGGTGGCAGACGCAACTGGCACGCAACCAGGGTAAGCGTCACGGGGCCACCGGGTCCTCCGGAAACGTAGACTGGACGGCGGAGGCTGGTCAGGAGGTCCCAGGGTTGAACGCCGAGGAACGCCGGTTGGACGTGCTGCGCGCAATTGTCGCGGACTACGTCGCGACCCAGGAGCCGGTGGGCTCCAAGACCCTGGTGGAGCGGCACAACCTGGGGGTTTCCAGCGCCACCGTGCGCAACGACATGGCCGCGCTGGAGGAGGACGGCTACATCGCGCAGCCGCACACCAGCGCCGGCCGGATCCCCACCGACAAGGGCTACCGCCGGTTCGTGGACCGGCTGAGCGACGTCAAGCCGCTGTCCACCGCCGAGCGGCGGGCCATCCAGTCCTTCCTGGACGGCGCGCTGGACCTGGACGACGTGCTGCGGCGCAGCGTCCGGCTGCTCGCCCAGCTCACCCGGCAGGTGGCGGTGGTGCAGTACCCCACGCTGACCCGGTCCACGGTGCGCCACCTGGAGCTGGTCTCGCTCACCCCGGCGCGGGTGATGATGGTGCTGATCACCGACAGCGGCCGGGTGGACCAGCGGGTGGTCGACCTGGGGGACATCCTGGCCGAGGACAACCTCTCCCGGGTCCGCGCGCTGCTCAACTCGGCGATCGTCGGCCGCCGGCTCTCCGACGCGTCCGCGCTGGTCGCGGCGCTGCCCGAGGACGCGCCGAACGAGCTCCGGGACACGCTCACCACCCTGGCGATGGTGCTGATCGACGCGCTGGTGGAGCACCCCGAGGAACGGCTGGTGCTGGGTGGCACGGCCAACCTGACCCGGAACGTGGCCGACTTCCCCGGTTCGCTGCGCCAGGTGCTGGAGGCGCTGGAGGAGCAGGTCGTGGTGCTCAAGCTGCTCGCCTCGGCGCGCCAGCCGGGTACCGTGCGGGTAAGCATCGGCGAGGAGATCGAGTCCGAGGACCTGCGCGCCACCTCGGTGGTGTCCATCGGCTACGGGCCGGGCGAGATGTTGCTGGGTGGCATGGGCGTGGTCGGTCCCACCCGGATGGACTATCCGACCAACATCGCCGCGGTGCATGCGGTGGCCAGATACGTAGGTGAGATCCTGACGGGGCGGTAGGCAGCTACGCCGCGCGGGGGACGAGCACGCAGCCAGAGGGACATGAGGAACGCAAGGGTGGCCAGGGACTACTACGGGGCGCTCGGGGTCAGTACGGACGCCGGGGCCGACGAGATCAAGCGGGCGTACCGCAGGCTCGCTCGCGAGCTGCACCCGGACGTGAACCCCGATCCGGGCGCCCGGGAGCGGTTCGCCGAGGTGAAGGCCGCGTACGAGGTGCTCTCCGACCCGGAGAAGCGGCGGCTCGTGGACCTCGGCGGGGACCCGCTGGACAACGGCGGAGGGCGCGGTGGCGGTGGCGACCCGTTCGCCGGGTTCGGCGGCCTCGGCGACATCATGGACGCCTTCTTCGGCGCCACCACCGGCGGCGGCGCCGGCCGGGGGCCGCGCAACCGGGTCCAGCCGGGCGCGGACGCGCTGATCCGGATGCGGCTCACCCTCGAGGAGTGCGCGGCCGGCCTGACCAGGGATCTCACCGTGGACACCGCGGTTCTCTGCTCGGAGTGCACCGGTTCCGGCTGCGCTCCCGGCACCTCGCCGACCATGTGCGACATCTGCCACGGCCGGGGCGAGGTGCAGAGCGTGCAGCGCTCCTTCCTCGGCCAGGTGGTGACCAGCCGCCCGTGCCCGAACTGCCGGGGCATGGGCGAGGTGATCACCGACCCGTGCCGGCAGTGCGGCGGCGACGGCCGGGTCCGCGCGCGGCGCACGGTGAAGGTGAAGATGCCGGCCGGGGTGGCCGACGGGATGCGGGTGCGGCTGGCCGGGCAGGGCGAGGTCGGTTCCGGCGGCGGGCCGGCCGGCGACCTGTACGTCGAGGTGGACGAGGAGCCGCACGACGTGTTCACCCGGGAGGGCGTGGACCTGCACTGCGTGCTGCCCCTGCCGATGACCACCGCCGCGCTGGGCACCACGGTCCGGCTGCCCACGCTGGTCGAGGGCGAGGAGCTGGAGCTGGACATCGAGCCGGGCACCCAGACCGGCACGGTCCGCACGATGCGCGGCAAGGGCATGCCCCGGCTGCGCTCCAGCGGCCGGGTGGACGGCCACGGCGACCTGATGGTGCACATCGAGGTGCTCACGCCGACCAAGCTGGACACCCGCCAGGCCGAGCTGCTGCGCGAGCTGGCCGCGCTGCGCGGCGACGAGCAGCCCGACCTGACGGTGGGCGGGCGCAACGGCGGAGGCCTGTTCGCCCGGCTGCGGGGTAGCCGGGGCGGCCGGTGAGGTCGCGCTGACCCCGCCGCTGTACCTGGTCTCGCGGCTCCCCGGTGGCGAGTTCGGCGAGCTGACCGGTGACGAGGGCCGGCACGCGGTGACCGTCCGGCGCACCCGGGTCGGCGAGTGCCTGCTGCTCGGCGACGGCCGGGGCGGGCTGGCCGAGTCCGAGGTGACCGAGGTGGTGGGCAAGGATCTGCTGCGGGTGCGGGTGTTGTCCCGCCGCGCCGTCCCGCCCGCCGCCCCACCGGTGACGTTGGCCCAGGCGCTGGTCAAGGGCGACCGGGGTGAGCTGGCGGTGGAACTGGCCACCGAGGCCGGGGTGGACGAGATCGTGCCCTGGCGGGCCGCGCGCTGCGTGGCCCGCTGGGAGGACGGCCCGCGCGGGGACAAGGCCCTGGCCCGCTGGCGCTCCACCGCGCTGGCCGCCACCAAACAGTCCCGCCGGGCCTGGCTGCCCCCGGTAACCCCGGCGGTCGGAACCCGAGAGCTGGCTTCGCGGTGCGCGGAAGGTGGCACCCTGCCGCTGGTGCTGCACGAGTCGGCCGGCGTCGGACTGGCCGACTTGGCGCCCGAGCTGGTGTCGGCGACCCGGTTGTTGCTGGTGGTCGGCCCCGAGGGCGGCATCGCCGACGACGAGCTGGAGACGCTGACCGGGCACGGCGCCCGGCCGGTCCGGCTGGGTCGGGAGGTGCTGCGCGCATCCACGGCCGCGGCGGTCGCTTTGGGGGCGTTGGGTGCGCTGGCCGGCCGTTGGTCCGTCCCCGGCTGACGCTTCCGGGCTCGGGCCGCTCTTCGCGGCCGGCGTTTCGGGTGAGGGTTGGGTTTTCAAGATGGCTTGGACGGCGCGGCTGGGGGTGTGGCTGGTTCGGGTCCCGCCCGTCGCGTCCGGTGCTCCGTCGCGTCCGGGTGCCCTCCGGCCCCGGTGCGGCCACCCGACTACGCGGAGTTAGCGTATCTGCGGCCTGCTGGGCCGCCCTCTTGGCCGAGTGGTGGCTGAGTCGCCTTTGATCATGGGCGGAACCCGACTGAGCACACCCTCGACGTGGCGACCCCGTTCAACCCCGGAAACAGGACCACGCTGAGTAACTCAACCCGGCGAAACGGCCCACCCAACGCCTCGGGCGGACCCGAACCAAGCCACATCCCCAGCCGCGCCGTCCAAGCCATCTCTAAAACCCAACCTCCACCTGAACGCACGCCGCGAACCCGCACCACAAACCGGCCGAAACCCGCGAATAGAACTCCAGTCACTCCCGACGCAACCGCGTGACCAGACAGTCACACAAGGTCACATTCAACCACTTTAAGTAACCGAATGGATACAGAGCCGGAGGCCATTCGGGTGAGCAGCGGCCGTTATCGGCCAGTCGAAGAGCTACGATCTGTGCACTCTTCACCTCGGGGTGGGTCCGACGATCGGGTCACCCTGGAGGCACTGTCATCGGGTGTGCGACACCCGGTGTGGCCGCCGGTCGAGTCCCCCTTTGTCGGCGGCCGCCGTGCCGCGGCGGACGTCCCCCCACGGTCGCCGCGGCACGGTCCGTTCGGGCCCGTTGGCTCGAAGGGGGTTACTTGACTGCGCCGCCGACCGTCGGCCGCTAACATCGATGGGGATCGTCCGTCAAGCGAGCGGGAAGCAGGGCAGCACACCACGTGACCGGTACCGAACCGGAGCAGTCCAACAACGGCACCCCCGCGCGCTCCCGTCTGGCCATTCCAGATTCCGCGTTGCTGCCGTTGCTCGGCTCCCGAGACGAGAACCTGCGCGCCGCCGAGGACCTGTTGTCCGCCGACGTGCACGTGCGCGGCAATGAGCTCACCCTCACCGGCGACCCGGCCGACGTGGCCTTCGCCGAGCGGGTGTTCGCCGAACTGATCACCCTGGCCAGCGGGGGGCAGGAGCTCGGCCCGGACACCGTGCGGCGCATGGTTTCCATGCTGTCCGACCGCGAGGTGAGTGACCCGGAGGCGGGCGGCCGGTCGCCGGCCGAGGTGCTCAGCCTGAACATCCTGTCCCGGCGCGGCCGCACCATCCGGCCCAAGACGCTGAACCAGCGCCGGTACGTGGACGCGATCGACCAGCACACCATCGTGTTCGGCATCGGCCCGGCCGGCACCGGGAAGACCTACCTGGCCATGGCCAAGGCGGTCCAGGCGCTGCAGAACAAGCAGGTCAACCGGATCATCCTGACCCGACCGGCGGTGGAGGCCGGGGAGCGGCTGGGCTTCCTGCCGGGCACGCTGTACGAGAAGATCGACCCGTACCTGCGCCCGCTCTACGACGCGCTGCACGACATGATCGAGCCGGAGTCCATCCCGAAGCTGATGTCCGCCGGCACCATCGAGGTGGCGCCGCTGGCGTACATGCGCGGCCGCACCCTGAACGACGCGTTCATCATCCTGGACGAGGCGCAGAACACCACGCCGGAACAGATGAAGATGTTCCTCACCCGGCTGGGCTTCGGCTCGCAGATCGTGGTCACCGGGGACAGCACCCAGATCGACCTGCCCGGTGGCTCGCGGTCCGGGCTGCTGGTGGTGCGGGACATCCTGGGCGACGTGGACGACGTGCACTTCGCCGAACTGACCAGCACCGACGTGGTTCGGCACCGGCTGGTGTCGGACATTGTGGACGCCTACGCCCGGTGGGACGCCAACCAGCCGTCGGATGGCCGCCTGGTGCCGAACCGGGCCGACCGCCGGCGACGTCGTTGACGCCGCGCAGTACCGTCTGAGCTGCCATGAGCATCGAGATCTGCAACGAGTCGGGGGTCGCGGTCGACGAGCCGGCGATCGCCTCGGTGGCCCGCTACGCGCTGGACACGATGCGGGTGAACCCGCTGGCCGAGCTGAGCGTCCTGCTGGTCGAGCTGGACGTGATGGCCGAGCTGCACCAGCGCTGGATGGAGCTGCCCGGCCCGACCGACGTGATGTCCTTCCCGATGGACGAGCTGGACGCCTCCCGGCGGCCGGACTCGCTGGACGACCCGGAGTCGATCCTGGGCGACGTGGTGCTCTGCCCGGAGTTCGCCAAGGAGCAGGCGCACGCCGCCGGCCACTCGCTGGACGACGAGCTGCACCTGCTCACCGTGCACGGCGTGCTGCACCTGCTCGGCTACGACCACGCCGAGCCGGACCAGGAGCGGGAGATGTTCGCCCTGCAGAACCAGGTCCTGGAGCGCTGGCGCACCGAGCGGGCCGCCGCCGAGGCCGCCGCCCGCCAGCACCGGGCGGACTCGCACGTGCTCGGCACGGCCGGCCTGGAGCCGTTCGACACCCCCGAGCGATGAGCGAACGATGAGTACCGCACTGGTGTGGCAGATCGTGCTCGCCGTGCTGTTGGTGCCGCTGGCCGGGCTGTTCGCCGCCGCCGACGCCTCGCTGGGCGAGGTGTCCCGGGCCAGGGTGGACGCGTTGGTGCGGGCGCGCCGCACCGGCGCGCGCCAGCTGGCCGCCGTGGTGGCCGACCGCCCCCGGTACGTGAACCTGTTGCTGCTGCTGCGGCTGGCCTGCGAGACGGTGGCCACGGTGCTGGCCACGGTGGTGGCCGTCCAGCTGATCACCCCCGGCTGGCTGGGTGCGGTGGCCGCCGGGGCGATCATGCTGGTGGTCAGCTACGTGCTGGTCGGGGTGGGTCCGCGCACCATCGGCCGGCAGCACCCGTACGGCATCGGCCTGCTGCTCGCCGCGCCGGTGCGCGCACTGGCCGCGTTGCTCGGCCCGCTCACCCGGCTGCTGATCATCGTGGGCAACGCGATCACCCCCGGACCCGGTTTCCGCGAGGGTCCGTTCTCCACCGAGGTGGAGCTGCGCGAGGCGGTGGACCTGGCCGGCGCGCGCGGGGTGGTGGCCGAGGACGAGCGGCAGATGATCCACTCGGTGTTCGAGCTGGGCGACACGCCCTGCCGGGACGTGATGGTGCCGCGCACCGAGCTGATCTGGATCGAGCGGGACAAGGGCGTGCGGGACGGCCTGACCCTGGCCTTGCGCAGCGGCTACTCGCGCATTCCGGTGCTCGGCGAGAGCGTGGACGACGTGGTCGGCGTGGCCTACCTGAAGGATCTGGCCGCCGCCGGGGAGGACACCGAGGAAAACGCCGGGCGCACGGTCGGCGACGTGATGCGCCCGGCCACCTTCGTGCCGGACTCCAAGCCGGCCGGCGACCTGCTCAAGGAGATGCAGCGCAGCCGCTCGCACATGGCCATCGTGGTGGACGAGTACGGGGGCACCGCCGGCGTCGTGACCATCGAGGACATCCTCGAGGAGATCGTCGGGGAGATCACCGACGAGTACGACACCGAGGAGATCCAGCCGGTCCAGCAGGTGGACGAGCACGCCGTGCGGGTGGCCGCCCGGCTGCCGGTGGCCGACCTCGCGGAGCTGTTCGGCACCGGGATGGAACCGGAGCTGACCGAGGCCGACGTGGACACCGTGGGCGGCCTGCTGGCCCAGCGGCTGGGCCGGGTGCCGCTGCCCGGCTCGCGGGCCGAGGTGGCCGGGCTGCGCCTGCTCGCCGAGGGCGGCAAGGACGCGCGCGGCCGGATCCGGATCACCACCGTGCTGGTCACCCCGGTGAGCGGGGACCCTGAGCCGAAGACCGAAGCCGCCGGTGCGTCCGAGCGGCGGGAGGGGAGCGATGTCGCAAGCTGACGGCCTGGACCCGGAAGACCAGAAGATAGTCACGCTGGCCCGGGCGGTGCGCGCGCGCACCGGCGCCGCCGAGGGTGCGGCGATCCGGGACACCGACGGGCGCACCTACTCCGCCGCCACCGTCTCGCTGCCCTCGCTGAAGCTGTCCGCGCTGCAGGCCGCCGTGGCCGCCGCCGTGTCCAGCGGGGCGCCCGGGCTGGAGGCGGCCGCCGTGGTCAACGCGGAAGCCGGTGCGCCGGACGACGCCTCGGTGGCGGCGGTGCGGGACCTGGCGCCCGCCGCACCGGTGCTGCTGGCCGATGCCGCCGGGGAGGTCCGCTCGGTGCTCGCTCCTTGAGCACCCCGCGCTTTGACGTAGTGGTCGTCGGCGCGGGGATCGTGGGCCTGGCCACCGCGCGCGCCCTGCTCGCGGCCGGTCGCACGGTCGCGGTGGTGGAGGCCGAACCGACCGTCGCCGCGCACCAGACCGGGCACAACTCGAACGTGATCCACTCCGGGCTGTACTACCGCCCGGGCAGCTACAAGGCGCGGCTGGCGGTGGCCGGCCGGGACGAGACGGTGGCCTTCTGCCGCACCCACGACCTGCCGCACCGGGTGGCCGGCAAGCTGGTGGTCGCGACGGAGGCCGAGGAGCTGCCCCGGCTGGCCGAGCTGGCCCGGCGGGGCATGGCCAACGGGGTGGAGTGCCACGAGCTGTCCGCCGCCGAGGCGCGCCGGTACGAGCCGAACGTGCGCGCGCTGGCCGCCCTGCGCGTCCCGGGCACCGGGGTCTGCGACTTCCGGCTGGTCGCGGTTCGGCTGGCCGAGCTGTTCGAGGAGGGCGGCGGCACGTTGCTGCTCGCCCGCCGGGTGACCCGGTTGGTGCGGCGGCGGGCCGACGTGGTGGTGCGCACTCGAGGGGGCGAGCTGCTGGCGAAGCGGGTGGTGGCCTGCGCCGGGTTGCGCTGCGACGAACTGGCCCGGGGCAGCGGGGCGGACCCGGGGGTGCGCATCGTGCCGTTCCGGGGCGAGTACGCCGAGCTGCTCGTCGACGACCTGGTCCGCGAGCTGATCTACCCGGTGCCCGACCCGGGGCTGCCGTTCCTGGGCGTGCACGCCACCCGGGGCGTGGACGGGCACGTGCACGTGGGGCCGAACGCGGTGCTCGCGCTGGCCCGGGAGGGCTACCGGTGGGGAGTGGTGCGGCCGGGCGAGCTGGCGGCCACGCTGGCCTACCCGGGCCTGCACCGGCTGGCCCGCCGGCACTGGCGCCTGGGTGTGGACGAGGTGCGTGGTTCCCTGTCCCGCCAGGTCATGGCCGAGCGGGTGCGCCGGATGTTGCCCGACGTGCGCGCCGAGGACCTGGAGCCGGCCGGCGCCGGCGTGCGCGCGCAGGCGGTGCGCCCGGACGGGACGCTGGTGGACGACTTCCTGTTCGTGCCGGACGGCCCGGTGCTGCACGTGTTGAACGCGCCTTCCCCGGCCGCGACCGCCGCGCTCCCGATCGGACGGGAGATCGCCGCGCGCCTGGCGGGTTAACGAGGGAGGCGGCCGACCAGCATCAGGAGGGTGTCGGCCAGTTCGTCGAGGGCGGTTTCCAGGTCGGCGCCGGTGCGGCCCGAGCACCACGCCGGGGCCTGGGACATGGCGGCGTGCATGCAGCGCAGCGCCGGGTCCACGCCGGTCACGGTGAACTCGCCGGTCGCCACGCCCTCCTCCACGATGACGCGGAACACCCGGTCGTGCCGGCGGCGCATCTCCTTGATCCGCGCGCGATGTTCCGCCGGCCACTCCCGGGGCGCCAGGAACAGCCGCAGCGCCGCCGGGTACTCGCACACCGCGATCCGGCTGTGCTCGCGCAGCAGCGCGCGCAGCCGTTCGGTGGCGGACCCCTCCGCCGGCAGGGCCTCCAACCGGTCCGTCCAGTCGTTGCCCAGGGTCTCGATGGCGGCCGTGCCCAGCTCGTCCTTGCTGGCGAAGTAGTAGTACAGCGAGCCCTTGGTGACGTCCAGCCGGTCCGCCACGTCCTCCAGGCTGACGCCCTCGTAGCCGCGTTCGCCGAACAGCTCGGCGGCGGCGGTCAGGATCTCCTGGATCCGCCGTCCGCGTTTGCGTTCCACCCGGTCAGACATCGACCCGACGGTATCACTTTGAAGTCATGTTCAGCTATTGACTTCTAATTCAAAATTTAGCAGCCTGGTCAAATGGCATGGGACCCGAGCAACTGCACCGACATCCGCTACGAACCGGACGGTCCGGTCGCCGTCATCACCATCGACCGGCCGGAGCGCTACAACGCGTTCCGGGGGCGCACCGTGGACGAGCTGGTCGCCGCGTTCCGCGCGGCGTGGGCCGACCGGTCGATCCAGGCGGTAATCCTCACCGGCGCCGGGGACAAGGCGTTCTGCACCGGCGGTGACGTCAAGCAACGGGCCGAGACCGGCGACTACGGGCCGACGGAGAGCGGCATGTTCGAGATCGGCTACCTGCACAAGCTGATCCGGGACGTGCCGAAACCGGTGATCGCCGCCGTGAACGGCCTCGCGGTCGGGGGCGGGCACGTGCTGCACGTGCTGTGCGACGTGTCCATCGCCGCCGAGCACGCCCGGTTCGGGCAGGCCGGACCCCGGGTGGGGTCGTTCGACGCCGGCTTCGGCTCCGCCTACCTGGCCAGGGTCGTCGGCGAGAAGAAGGCCAGGGAGATGTGGTACTGGTGCCGGCTCTACGACGCCGCGCAGGCCGAGCGGATGGGCCTGGTGAACGCGGTGGTGCCGGGCGAGCGGTTGCTGGACGAGGCGAAGGCGTGGGCGTTCGAGGTGGCGGAGAAGAGCCCGACGGCGATCCGCTTCCTCAAGCAGTCGTTCAACGCGGACACCGACCACCAGGCCGGGCTGAGCAACCTGGCGATGTCCGCGCTGGACCTGTTCACCGCGTCCCCGGAAGGGTTGGAGGGCGCCGCCGCGTTCGCGGAGAAGCGCAAGCCCGACTTCGCCCGCCACGTCGTCGGACACTGAGGGGACGCGCGAAATGGGCAGGTTGGAAGACCGGATCGCCATGGTGACCGGCGCCGGGCGCGGCATCGGGCGGGCCATCGCGGAGAAGTTCGCCGCCGAGGGGGCCACCGTGGTCGCCCTGGACATCGACGGGGAGACCGCGTCGGACACCGCCAAGACGATCGGTGGTGGCGCGGTGGGCCTGGTGCTGGATGTCACTGACCGCGCGGCGGTGGCCGAGGTGACCGCCGAGGTGCATCGCCGGTTCGGGCGGATCGACGTGCTGGTGAACAACGCCGGCTGGGACAAGATCGGGCCGTTCACGGAGTCCGACCCGGCCGACTGGGACCGGATCATCGCGATCAACCTGTACGGGGTGCTGCACACCAGCCGGGCGGTGCTGCCGCTCATGGCCGAGCGCGGCTACGGCGCGGTGGTGAACCTGGCCTCGGACGCCGGTCGGGTCGGTTCCTCCGGCGAGGCGGTCTACTCGGCGGCCAAGGGCGGCGTGATCGCGTTCAGCAAGACCATGGCCCGGGAGATGGCCCGGAGCGGGCCGAGGGTGAACTGCGTCTGCCCCGGCCCGACCGACACCGCGCTGTTCGCCTCGCTCGGCGGGGACCAGCCGAAGCTGCGCGAGTCGCTGATCAGGGCGATCCCGCTGCGCCGGCTGGCCGAGCCGGCGGACATCGCCAACACAGTGGCCTTCCTGGCCTCCGACGAGGCCTGCTTCCTCACGGGCCAGACGGTGAGTGTCAGCGGGGGCCTGACGATGGCATGACTACCCTCAGCGGGTGTCTTCCGAACACCGGTCCGGCTTCGCCTGCTTCGTCGGCCGCCCCAACGCGGGCAAGTCCACCCTGACCAACGCGCTGGTCGGCGGGAAGGTGGCGATCACCTCCAGCCGCCCGCAGACCACCCGGCACGCCATCCGGGGCATCCTGCGCCGGCCGGACGCCCAGCTGGTCATCGTGGACACGCCGGGCCTGCACAAGCCGCGCACGCTGCTGGGCAGCCGGCTCAACGACGTGGTCCGGGAGACCTGGGCCGAGGTGGACGTGATCGGCTTCTGCGTGCCGGCGGACGCGCCGGTCGGCCGGGGCGACCAGTTCATCGTCAACGAGCTGCGGTCGGTGGCCAGGCGCACCCCGGTGATCGGCGTGGTGACCAAGACCGACCTGGCCGCCCCGCCGGTGGTGGCGGAGCGGCTGGTCCAGCTGGGCGAGCTGATGGACTTCGCGGAGATCGTGCCCTGCTCGGCGGTGGACGGCTTCCAGCTGAACACCGTGTCCGACCTGCTGGTCGCCCGCCTGCCCGAGGGGCCGCCGCTCTACCCGGACGGCGAGCTGACCGATGAGCCGGAGGCCACGCTGGTGGCCGAGCTGGTCCGGGAGGCCGCGCTGGAAGGGGTGCGCGACGAGCTGCCGCACTCGCTGGCCGTGCTGGTCGAGGAGATGATCCCGCACGAGGGCCGGGACGACATGCTGGACGTGCACGCGATCATCTACGTAGAGCGGCAGAGCCAGAAGGGCATCATCATCGGCAAGGGCGGCGCCCGGCTCAAAGAGGTCGGCACCGCCGCGCGCCGGCAGATCGAGGCGCTGCTCGGCACCAAGATCTACCTGGACCTGCACGTCACCGTGGCCAAGGACTGGCAGCGCGACCCCAAACAGCTCCGCAAACTGGGTTTCTAGATGTCCGTTCGGGCGGTCAGGATGCCGGGGCCGAAGAACAGGATGAGCAGCGCGAACACGAGTACCGCGAACACGGTGAGCACGCCGTTGATGATCACGCCGGCGAGGGCCAGGCCGGCGCCCCGTTCGTCCCGCTCCCGGATCTGCTTGCGGGCCAGCATCCCGCACACGATTCCGGCCGGCCAGAATACGAAGATCAGAACCAGGGAGACGATTGCCAACACGTTGATCGGCGGGTCCGGCTGAACCAGCGGCGGGGACCAGCTCGGCGGGGGTTCGGCGGTGATGGCGATGCTCCTTGCGCTGCCCGGGGAGAACCATGTTGGCATGTGTCCGGGTCGGGGCGGGTAGTGGGACGATGGACGGGTGACGTTGTGGCGCGACACCGGCGTGGTGCTGCGGGTGCAGAAGCTGGGCGAGGCGGACCGGATCGCCACGCTGCTCACCCGGCGCCGGGGCAAGGTGCGCGCGGTGGCCAAGGGCGTGCGGCGCACCCGGTCCCGCTGGGGGGCGCGGCTGGAGCCGTTCAACCACGTCGATGTGCAGTGTTACGTGGGCCGCAGCCTGGACGTGGTGACCCAGGCGCAGACCGTGGACGCGTTCGGGGCCGGCGTGATCGGTGACTACACCCGCTACACCACCGGCTGCGCCATCCTGGAGACCACCGACCGGCTGGCCGCCGAGGAGGGCGAGCCGGCGCTGCGCCTGTACCTGCTGCTGGTCGGCGCGCTGCGCGCACTGGCCGGCGGGGAGCGGGACGCCGCGCTGATCCTGGACGCGTTCCTGCTGCGCGCGATGGGTTACGCCGGGTGGGCGCCGGCGATCACCGAATGCGCCCGCTGCGCCGAGCCCGGCCCGCACCGCGCGTACAACGTGGCGGCCGGCGGGGCGGTGTGCGGGCGGTGCCGCCCGGCCGGCTCGGTGACGCCGTCGCCGGAGACGTTCGTGCTGCTGGACGCCCTGGTGCACGGCGACTGGTCGATCGCCGACGCGGCCACCTCCCCGGTCCGCCGGGACACCAGCGGGCTGGTCGCCGCGCACCTGCAGTGGCACCTGGAGCGGCAGCTGCGCTCCCTTCCCCTGGTGGAGCGCCGCTAGCCGCGTCAAAGGCTGATCAGTAGCACCCCGGCGAGCACCACCGCGGCGGCCACCGCGCGCCGGTGGCCCAGTCGTTCGCCGAGGAACAGCGAGCCGATCAGTGCGCCGAACACGATGCTGGTCTCCCGCAGCGCGGCGACCGGGGCCAGCGCGCCGCTGGTCTGCGCCCACAGCACGATGGTGTAGGCGGCCAGCGCGACCACCCCGCCGACCACCCCGGGCACCGCGCACGCGCGAAACGACGCCAGCGCGCCGCCCCGCCGCCGGGCCAGCGCGATCAGCGGCATCGGCAACCCCTCGAGCAGGAACATCCAGCCGGAGTAGGCGAGCAGCGGGGCCTGGTTGACCCCGAGGCCGTCGACCACCGTGTACCCGGCGATCATCAACCCGGTGAGGGTGGCCACGCCGAGCGCCGGCAGCTGCTTTCGTCCCGGCAGGCCGCCGACCAGCACCAGCCCGAGCAGCCCGCCGGACACCGCGAGCACGCCGAGCAGCTCGGCCGGCGGCAGCGGGTGGTCCAGCAGGAACACCGAGACCAGCGCCACCACCCACGGCGAGGTGCCCCGGGCCAGCGGGTACATCTGGCTGAACTCGCCGAGCTCGTAGCTGGCCGCGAGCAGCAGGGCGTAGGCGACGTGCAGCACCGCCGAGGCGATGATGAACGGCCACGCGCCGGCCGGCGGCAGCCCGGCGAAGGCGATCATGACCGCCCCGCCGACCGCATCCACCAGGCCGATCAGCGAGATGCAGACCAGCCGGTCCGGCACGGCGTGGGCGAGGGAGTTCCAGATGGCGTGCAACAGGGCCGAGCCGAGTACCGCAAACACGATCAACGGGGTCACCGGGAGGCTCCTCGGGTTGGGCCCGCCGGTAGGCGAGCGCGCACGATAAGGAGCCCTCAGGGCTTTTGTCCCGTCAGGTGTGGATCACACGTCGGTGTCCTGGCGCCGCTCGGACCGGCCCCCGCCGCCCTGATTGTCAATCCCAGTCGGGCGGCCGGCGGAACCCTAGGCGCAACCGTTCCCGACGGTACACGGTGCACGACGGCCGCGCGCGAGACGTAGGCTCACGGCCGTGCGTGCCTCTAAACCCGCCCACCCCGAAGCCCCGGCCCCGCACCCGTCCGGCGCCCTCCCCCCGGAGATCCCGAAGGACCAGGTCCCGAAGCACATCGCCCTGGTGATGGACGGCAACGGCCGGTGGGCGAACGCGCGCGGGCTGCCCCGCACCGAGGGCCACCGGATGGGCGAGGCCGCACTGATGGACGTCGCGCGCGGGTGCATCCAGCTGGGCGTGCGGTGGCTGTCCGCGTACGCGTTCTCCACGGAGAACTGGAAGCGCAGCCCCGACGAGGTGCGGTTCCTGATGGGTTTCAACCGGGACGTGATCCGCCGCCGGGTGGACGAGATGCACTCCATGGGGGTCCGGGTGCGCTGGGCCGGCCGGCGCCCCCGGCTGTGGCGCAGTGTGATCAAGGAACTGGAGATCGCCGAGGAGAAGACCCGGCACAACGACGTGCTGACGCTGACCATGTGCGTCAACTACGGCGGCCGGGCGGAGATCGCCGACGCGGTGAAGCAGATCGCCCGGCTGGCCGCCGAGGGCCGGATCAAGCCGGACCGGGTGGACGAGCGGATGATCGCCCGCTACCTGGACGAGCCGGACATGCCGGACGTGGACCTGTTCGTGCGCTCCTCCGGCGAGCAGCGCACCTCCAACTTCCTGCTGTGGCAGTCGGCGTACGCGGAGATGGTCTTCCTGGACACGCTGTTCCCCGACTTCGACCGGCGGCACATCTGGGAGGCGTGCGAGATCTTCGCCGGCCGCAACCGGCGGTTCGGCGGGGCCGTGGACAAGGCATCGTCGGTGGTGGGCCCGTGAGCGGCGGGGCGGCCACCGCCGGCATGCTGGACACCGCCCGGCAGGCGCTGGAACGCTTCCACGAGGTGCGGGTGGACGACGACGGCGCGCTGTCCTTCCGGCACGGCGACGTGCCGTGCGCGTTGCAGGGCATCGAGCTGGCCGAGGGGTTGGTGGTGCTCAGCCTGACCTGCGTGGTCGCCTGGGACCTGCCCGCCGACTCGACGGCCCCGCTGCGGCTGGCCGAGCGGGCCGGGCAGGGCATGTTC
The DNA here is from genome assembly GCA_014208095.1 of Actinospineispora eucalypti. GTDB lineage: Bacteria > Actinomycetota > Actinomycetes > Mycobacteriales > Pseudonocardiaceae > Pseudonocardia > Pseudonocardia eucalypti. Next base: position 1,664,281 of record JACHMT010000001.1, read on the forward strand.
GGCACCCTCGGCGCGGTGCGCACCGACCAGGGCTGGGACGTCACCCTGCGCTACGTGTTCCCCGCCGGCGGCCTGGCCGCCGAACCCATGGGCACGCTGCTCATGCTGGTGGTGTCCACCGCGTCGCAGGTTCGTACCGAGCTGCTCGGCTGACGCCTCAGCGCCGGGCGGCGGCGGTGCAGTCGGCGCAGATGCCGAAGATCTCCACGGTGTGACTGACGTGGGTGAACCCGTGCTCCTCGGCGATCCGCTGGGCCCAGTTCTCCACCGCCGGTCCCTCCACCTCGACGGTGCGGCCGCAGTTGCGGCACACCAGGTGGTGGTGATGGTGGTTGGAGCAGCGCCGGTAGACCGCCTCGCCGGTGTCGGTGCGCAGCACGTCTACGTCGCCGGACTCGGACAGGGTCTGCAGGGTGCGGTAGACGGTGGTCAGGCCGATGCCCTCGCCGTCCCGGCGCAGCTCCTCGTGGATCTCCTGCGCGGACCGGAAGTCGTCCAGCCGGTCCAGTAGCGCGGAGACCGCCGCGCGCTGCTTGGTGGCTCGGGGCGGTCGGGTCACGCGCCCTCCTCGGCGTGCGCGACCGCGTCCCGCACGATGTGCGCCAGGTGCTCGTCCACCAGCCGGTAGAGCACCTCCCGCCCGTGCCGCTCCCCGGCCACCACCCCGGCCGCCTTGAGGACCCGGAGGTGCTGGCTGATCAGAGGCTGGGTCACCTCGAGCGCCTCCACCAACTCGTGTACGCAGCGCTCGGACTCCTGCAGTTGCAGCACGATGGCAATGCGCACCGGGGCGGCCAGCGCGCGCAGCAGATCACCGGCCGCGGCCAGGGTAGCGGGTTGGCGAGCCGGCGCCGGCGGGGCGGGCGGGCGCTCCGGCGAGTGCACCTCGGGCGAGTCGTCCAGCACTGGGACGTTGACGGTATCGATGTCGGTCATCGGATCCCTTCCTCGCCGGCGCCGGGACGGTCTGTATCTACCACACATGTTAGGCGTCACCGGGCTGTTCACTATTGTGCGCGATCGTGCTGCTGGTCTGCCGCTTCCAGGTCCCTCCGGGTGACGAACCGGTCTTCCTCGCCCGCGCCCGCCGGGCGGTGGAACTGCTCAGCGGGTCACCGGGCGCGCGGCACGTCGGGCTGGGCCGGGCGGTGGACCGGCAAGATCGCTGGGTACTGGTGGCGCGGTTCGAGTCGGTGGTCGCCTACCGGCGGGCGTTGTCGCCGTTCGAGGTGCGGGAACACGTGATCCCCTTGCTGGCCGAGGCGCTGGCCGACGAGCCCGGCGCCTACGAGACCCTGCTCGAGGGCGAGGCCGGCGCGGTCACCGAGCACCCCAGCCTGCTCGCCGAATAATGCGCTATAGCGTGACCCTCTTCCGCCCGGGGGTCAGGAGCGGGCGCGGCGGACCAGGGCGACCATCGCGGAGCGGACCGCCAGTGGGGTGTCGGCCGGTTCGTCGAAGCTGAGCCGCACCGTGTGCCCGTCCGCGTCCGGTGCGTCGGCGGCGAGCACGGAGAAGCCGTACCGGTCCACGTCCAGCATGCGCGCCAGAGCCGTGTCCGGGCGGCCGGCGAACACCCGGCAGAAGGTGACCAGCGCGTCGGCGTGGTCGTCGTTCATGTGGTCGACGATGCCGGCCCGGTGGGCGCTCAGCGGGTCGGGCACGCCGGCCGCGTACTCGGCGGGGTCCACCCAGCTCATACGGGCGAACCCACCCACGTAGCGCACCGACGCCACCGCCAGCCGATAGACGTGGAAGTCGTCGAAGTCCACGTAGAACGCTTCCGGGTGCGCCGACCGGTAGAGCGTGAGCGCGGCCGCCCGCTCGTCGCCGGCCAGCCGGCCGATCTCGCCGAGCAGGGTGACCCGTCCCCGGGCCAGCGGGTCACCGGCCCCCACCTCGCTCACCATCACCGAGGCGCGCGGGTCGGCGGCGAGGTTGCGGGTGTGCTCGGCCATGTCGGAGAGGCACAGCACGGGGCGTCCCAGGTCGTCGGCCACCTGGCTGACCAGGGAGGCGAACGGCACCCCGGCCGGGTCCACGGCGAGCGTGGCCAGGGTGCCGGTGCGGGCCTCGGCGAACAGGGTTCGCGCCCGCTCGGCGTCGGTCGGCCCGGGGACCGCCTCCGCCGTGCCGGGCACCGAGTGGGGACTGGACAAACGGGCGCTCCCGTCAACTGGTCGGCCGGCCGGTAACCCGGTGGTGTCGGCTGGGTACGCTTGCGGAGTCGTGCATTTGTAGTTGTACCGCAACCATGGAGCCTTATCCCGTGCCCAGCAAGCCGTCCTCCACCACGATCGACACCGTCGTAGCCCTCTGCAAGCGCCGAGGGTTCGTATTCCCGTGCGGTGAGATCTACGGCGGTACCAAGTCGGCCTGGGACTACGGTCCGCTGGGCGTCGAGCTCAAGGAGAACATCAAGCGCCAGTGGTGGCGCTCGATGGTGACCGGCCGGGACGACATCGTCGGCCTCGACTCCTCGGTCATCCTGCCCCGCCAGGTGTGGGTGGCCTCCGGCCACGTGGGCGTGTTCAACGACCCGCTGGTCGAGTGCACCAGCTGCCACAAGCGGTTCCGCGCGGACCAGCTCGCCGAGGAGTACGTGGAGCGCACCGGCAAGGAGGCGGCCGAGGACAACCTCAGCGACGTGCCCTGCCCGAACTGCGGCACCCGGGGCGAGTACACCGAGCCGCGCGACTTCAACATGATGCTCAAGACCTACCTCGGCCCGGTGGAGTCCGAGGATGGCCTGCACTACCTGCGCCCGGAGACCGCGCAGGGCATCTTCGTCAACTTCCTGAACGTGCTGACCAGCTCCCGGCGCAAGCCGCCGTTCGGCATCGGCCAGATCGGCAAGAGCTTCCGCAACGAGATCACCCCGGGCAACTTCATCTTCCGCACCCGCGAGTTCGAGCAGATGGAGATGGAGTACTTCGTCGAGCCGGGCACCGACGAGGAGCTGCACCAGTACTGGATCGACACGCGTACCGCGTGGTACACGGACCTGGGCATCAAGCCGGAGAACCTGCGGCACCTCGAGCACCCCAAGGAGAAGCTCTCCCACTACTCGAAGCGGACCGTGGACATCGAGTACCGCTTCGGCTTCACCGGCTCCGAGTGGGGCGAGCTGGAGGGCATCGCCAACCGCACCGACTTCGACCTGACCACCCACTCCAACCACTCCGGCGTGGACCTGTCCTACTACGACCAGGCGTCGGGCAGCCGTTACCGGCCGTACGTGATCGAGCCGGCCGCCGGCGTCGGCCGTTCGCTGATGGCCTTCCTGGTGGACGCCTACGCCGAGGACGAGGCCCCCAACGCCAAGGGCGGCGTGGACAAGCGGGTGGTGCTCAAGCTGGACCGCCGGCTGGCCCCGGTGAAGGCGGCGGTGCTGCCGTTGTCCCGGCACGCCGACCTCTCGCCGAAGGCCCGCGACCTGGCCGCCGCGCTGCGCAAGCACTGGAACGTGGACTTCGACGACGCCGGCGCGATCGGTCGCCGGTACCGCCGTCAGGACGAGGTCGGTACGCCGTTCTGCGTAACCGTGGACTTCGACACGCTCACCGACCACGCGGTCACCGTGCGCGAGCGGGACACCATGACGCAGGACCGGGTGGCCCTGGACCAGGTGGAGTCCTACCTGGCCGGTCGGCTGATCGGCTGCTGATTCCCCGCCGTCGTTGACGGCGGGTTGCGGATACCCGAATCTAGCTCTCTCAGCTAGTAGAACGGGGTACGTCCGTGGCCGGTCGCGAGCGGGAACACGTCGAGTACGACCAGGTACAGGCCGACTATCTGGAGAAGCGACAGCTGCGCCGGGGTGCCGCCGGTTGGGTGCTGCTGGCCGGGCTGGGCGTCGCCTACGTCATCTCCGGTGACTTCGCCGGGTGGAACTTCGGGCTCCAGCACGGCGGCTGGGGCGGTCTGGCCATCGCCACGGTGCTGATGGCCGCCATGTACACCTGCATGGTGTTCGCGCTGGCCGAGATGGCCACCGCGATGCCGGTGGCCGGGGCGGGCTACGGGTTCGCCCGGCGCGCGCTCGGCCCGCTGGGCGGGTTCGCCACCGGCACCGCCATCCTGATCGAGTACGCCATCGCGCCCGCCGCGATCTCGGTGTTCATCGGCGGGTACATCGAGTCGCTCGGCCTGTTCGGCATCACCAACGGCTGGCCGGTGTACCTGGTCTGCTACCTGGTCTTCGTGGGCATCCACCTGTGGGGCGTGGGCGAGGCGCTGAAGGTGATGATGGTGATCACCGTGATCGCGGTGCTCGCGCTGATCGCCTTCGTGGTGGGCATGCTGCCCCGGTTCGAGTTCGGCAAGCTGCTGGACATCCCGGCGACCGACGCGCTCGGGGCCAGCGCGTTCCTGCCGTTCGGGGTGGCCGGGGTGCTCGCCGCGCTGGTCTACGGGATCTGGTTCTTCCTCGCGGTGGAGGGTGTCCCGCTGGCCGCCGAGGAGGCGCGCGACCCGGCCAGGGACATGCCGCGCGGCATCCTGGGCGCGATGGCGGTGCTGCTGGTTTTCGCCGCGCTGATGCTGTTCGTCGGCCCGGGGGCGGCCGGTTCGTCGGCGATGAAGGAGTCGGACAACCCACTGCCGCACGCGCTGCGGGTCGCTTTCGGCACGGACACCTGGCTGGCCCAGTTCGTCAACTACGTCGGCCTGGCCGGCCTGGTGGCCAGTTTCTTCTCCATCATCTACGCGTACTCCCGCATGCTGTTCGCGCTCTCCCGGGCCGGCTACCTGCCGAGGAAGCTGTCGGTGACCGGCCGGCGCAAGACGCCGTACCTGGCCCTGATCGTGCCGGCGACCATCGGCTTCGTGCTCGCCGCCGTCACCAAGAACGGCGCGCTGCTGATCGACATCGCGGTGTTCGGGGCGACCGTGTCCTACGTGCTGATGATGGTCGCGCACATCGTGCTGCGGGTGCGGGAGCCGGGAATGGCCCGGCCCTACCGCACCCCCGGCGGCGTGCTGACCAGCGGCGTCGCCCTGGTGCTGGCCGCGGCGGCGGTGGTGGCCACCTTCGTGGTGGACCCCAAGGCGGCCGCGATCACCGCCGGCATCTTCGTCGTCGCGCTCGGCTACTTCTGGTTCTACAGCCGGCACCGGCTGGTGGCCAACGCGCCGGAGGAGGAGTTCGCCGCCATCGCCCGCGCCGAAGCCGAACTCGCCGACTGAGCCAGGTCACCCCATCCCGCCGATTCAGTCACTTCAGCACACTGTTTCAGTAAACAGTGTTGACTGAGTCAGGGTGCTGAAGTGACTGAATCAGGGTGGTTGCGGCGGGTGCTGAGGACCGCTGCGGCCACGCCCAGGGCGGCGACCAGCAGGAAGCCGGCGAAGAGGTAGTGCGCGGAGCGCAGCGGGTCCGGCTCGCCCAGGTTCACCGCGACCCCGGTGAGCGCGGCGCCGAACGCGTTCGCCACCAGCTGCACGGTGTTGATCGCGGCGGACGCCTTGTCGCCCTCTGTGCCGTCCCCGGCGTCGGTCACGCTGGCCATCGCCGAGGTGGCCAGGTGCGGCCAGGCGATTCCGGTGCCCGCGCCGGTGACCAGGAAGGCCACCACCCAGGCGGCGAGCAGCCAGCCACCCGGGTCCTGGCGCATGGTCAGTGCGGCGGCGGCCAGGCCCAGAGCGATGACCAGCGGGCCGGCGATGATGATCCGCCGGGTGGCGGCGGGACGTTCCGCGCCGGCGCTGGGGATCTCGCCCAGTGTCCAGCCCAGGGCCAGCGCGGCGCCGAGGAAGCCGGCGGCCAGCGGGGCCAGGCCGGCCAGGCGCTGGCCGAACAGCGGGATGAACCCCTCCACCATCGCGGTCATGGACACCAGTGCGATGGCCGCGTAGATCCAGCGCAGCCGGGAACCTCCCCGGAACGTCTCGGCCGGCAGCACCCGCACCCCGGCCCGCCGCTCGTAGGCCACGAAACCGGCGATCAGCAGCAGCCCGGCGACGATGCCGACCAGGTTGACCGAAAGCACGGGGAACAGGCTGGCGGTGCTCACCACCAGCGCCGCGGCGGCCAGCAGCACCAGCGCGACCACCGGGAACGGCTGCGCCGGCGCGTCGCCGCGCTCGCCGTGCAGCGCGCGCGGCACCACGGCCGCCACCCCGACCGCGACCAGTCCCAGCGCGACGAACGCCCCGCGCCACACGCCGAACTCCGCGAATGCCCCGCCCAGGGCCGGGCCGACGAACGTGCCGACGCCCCACATCGCGGAGACCAGTGCGCTCGCCCTGGCCCACAGCGGCGCCGGCAGCGTGGACCGGATCAGCGCGTAGCCCAGGCCGGCCAGCAGGCCGCCGCCCGCGCCCTGCACCGCCCGCCCGGCCAGCAGCGCTGGCATGCTGGGCGCGACCGCGCAGACCACGGTGCCGGCCACGAACAGGCCCAGCGCGATCAGGTACGCCCGCCGGGCGCCCTGGCCGGCGAGCACCTTGCTGACCAGCACGGCGGAGCCGACCGACGCGAGCAGGAAGATCGTCGTGCTCCACGCGTAGAGGCGTTCCCCGCCGATGTCCGCCACGGCCGACGGCAGCAGGCTGATCGTCACGTACACGTTCGTCGCGTACAGCGCGACGCCGCCGGCCAGCACCACCAGCACGCCGAGGTACCGGCGGCTCAGCAGCGCGCCCCAGCCGGCGCGGGGAGGTTCGGTCAGAGTCATGTCCCTGAGGCTCCGACCTGAACAACAGTTGAGGTCAAGATTGTGTGACGGGAGTGGCAGCGCGGGGCGTCCGCCCCCGTTCCGGTCCCGTCCGACCCGTACGCTGGTTGCGTGGTCGACCTTTCCCCTTCGGAGCCGATGCCTCGGCCGGCGAACCGACCGGCTTCGGAGCACACCCGCCGGCTCGGCAGCGCGCTGCGGCAGTGGGCCGCGCGCGGGGTGGGAGTGGTCCGGGTGCTGGACCGGCACGGGTTCGGCACCGTCGAGCCCGGCCAGCTGCTGGCGGGCAACGCCGAGGGCGAGACCGCCGGCCGACTGCTGCTCGGCGCGCTGGACCCGGTGGCGGTGCCGCTGGCCCGGGAGGCCGCGCCCGGCCGGCCGAGGGTGGCGGACGCCCACGTGACCGAACCGGACGCGGTGGCCGCCGGGCTGGCCTGCGCCGGCGGGGCCACCCTGCTCGGGCACGCGTTGCCGGCCGAGTTGGCCGAGGCGCTGGGCGCGGCGCTGGCCGAGGGCCGGCCGGCCGCATTGGCCAGCACCGCCGACGGCACCGCGCACCTGGTGCTGACCGGTGCGGAGCTGACCGAGGCGCACGGCGGCCTCGGTACCGAGGCCGCCGACGGTGCGGCCGGGGAAGCCGCGCGCCAACTGCTGCGCCGGGGCGCCACCAGTACCGAGCGGCTCACCGCCGAGGGCGTGGACCTGTTGCTGGACCTGTGGGTGCCGGTGCCCACGCTGCTCGTGGTCGGTTCCGGGGCGATCGGCGGCGCGCTGCTGGCCCAGGCCGAGCTGCTCGGCTGGGCCGGCCGCGCGGTCACCGAGCTGGCCGAGGCGCGCACCGCGCTGGCCGGGTTCACCGAGGCCGACGTGCTGGTGCTGCTGGACCACGCGCCGGCGTTCGACGCGTTGCTCCTCGACGGGATCACCGGCGGGCGTGGTTTCATCGGCGCGCTGGGTTCGCGGCGCACCCAGGCCGCGCGGCGGGAGCGGCTCCTCGCCGCCGGGCTGTCCGAGCGGGAGCTGGCCCGGCTGCACGGCCCGGTCGGCCTCGACCTCGGCGCGCGCACCGCCGCCGAGACCGCGGTTTCCGTCGTGGCCGAGGTGATCGCCGAGCGGGCCGGACGGACCGGGTCCGCACTGGCCGGCGCGGCCGGCCGGATCGGCGCCTGACCGTGCCGTTACGCCTCACCCGACCCGCCCCCGCCCGACCCCCCGGTCAGCCGGCCGAACCGCCCCGCCGGAAGAAGCGCTGGTTCCTGCGCGTCGTCGCCGGGTTGCTCCTGGTGGCGGCGTTGGTGCTGGCCGGGACCGCGTTCCGGGTCTGGCAGGTGGCCCGGCTGGACGACCGCCGGCCGGTTGACGTGGTGATCGTGCTCGGCGCGGCGCAGTACGACGGGTCGCCCAGCCCGATCTTCGCCGCCCGGCTGCGGCACGCCCAGCAGCTGTACAACCAGGGCATCGCGACGCACATCATGACGGTCGGCGGGCGCAAGGCCGGGGACGGCTTCACCGAGGCCGACGCGGGCCGCCGCTACCTGTTGCAGCGCGGCGTGCCGGCCGATGTGGTCACGTCGATCGGCGCCGGCTCGAGCACGCTGGAGAGCCTGCGCCCGGCGGCGGCCGATGCGACCCGCAAGGGCTGGCGGACCTCGCTGCTGGTCAGCGACCCGTGGCACTCGCTGCGGGCGCGCACCATGGCCCGGGACTTCGGCCTGGAGGCGTGGACCTCGCCCACCCGCAGCGGCCCGGTGGTGCAGACCAGGGAGACGCAGGTCCGGTACATCGTGCGGGAGACCGGGGCGCTGCTCTACTACTGGCTGACCAACTCGTCGCTGGAGAACGAGGGATACGGGTTGGGGTGACCTTCCACTACTCCGCCGCCGAGCGGGCCCGGATGTGCGCCGAGCCGCCGAAGGTGTCCGGGCTGGACGGCGGGTCGGGTCGTGCGGCGCACCGGGGTCCGTTCGCCCGGGACCGGGCCAGGGTGCTGCACTCCGCCGCGCTGCGCCGGCTGGCCGGCAAGACCCAGGTGGTCGGGCCGGGCGAGGGCGCGGAGATCACCGGCATGCCGCGCACCCGGCTGACCCACTCGCTGGAGGTGGCGCAGATCGGCCGGGGCCTGGCCGAGGAGCTGGGCTGCGACCCGGACGTGGTGGACACCGCCGGGCTGGCGCACGACATCGGGCACCCGCCGTTCGGGCACAACGGGGAGAAGGCGCTGGACGAGGCGGCCGCCGGGTACGGCGGCTTCGAGGGCAACGCGCAGACCCTGCGCACCCTGGTCCGGCTCGAGCCGAAGATCGTCGGGGCCGGGTTGAACCTGACCAGGGCGTCCTTGGACGCCTGCTGCAAGTACCCGTGGGTGCGGCGGGACGGTGAGCGCAAGTTCGGCGTGTACGCCGACGACCTCACCGCTTTCTCGTGGCTGCGGGAGGGTGCACCGGACCGGCGGCGCTGCCTCGAGGCGCAGGTCATGGACTGGTCGGACGACGTGGCCTACTCGGTGCACGACGTGGAGGACGGCATCCTGGCCGGCCGGATCGGCCTGGCGGCGCTGGCCGATCCCGGGGAGCGGAAGGCGCTGGCCGGGCTGGCCGGCGCCAACTTCGGCGCCGACCCGGACGCCTGCGCGGACGCCGGCGAGCGGCTGATGGCCCTGCCGGTGATCGCCGATGTGGCCCGGTCACCGGGCTTCCCCGGGTCCAGTGAGGCACAGATCGCGCTGAAACGGATGACCAGCGAGCTGGTGAGCCGGTTCGTCGGCGCGGCGGCGCGGGGCACCCGGGAGGTGTACGGCCCGGGGCCGCTCGGCCGGTACGCCGCCGACCTGGTGGTGCCGCCGCCGGTGGCCGCCGAGGTGGCCCTGCTCAAGGCGATGGCGGTGCGCTACGTGATGGCCGACCCGGCCCGCCTGCGCATGCAGGCGGGCCAGCGCGAGCTGCTGCGCGAGCTGGTGGAGGCGGTGGTGGCGGGCGCCCCGGACAGCCTGGACGGCCCGCTGCGCGAGGCGTGGCGGGCGGCCGGCGAGGACGCGGCCAGGCTGCGCGTGGTGATCGACCAGGTGGCCTCGCTCACCGACCAGCAGGCGCACTCCTGGCACACCCGCCTCTGCCGCTGATTCGGCTCGCCCGCTCGGCTCAGGCGCCGCGGCGGTAGGCGAGGGGGGAGCGGCCGGTCCAGCGGCGGAAGGCGCGGGTGAACGCGCTGGGTTCGGAGAAGCCCAGCCGCACGGCCAGCGCCGCGATCGGCTCCTGGCCGCGTTCCAGGCTGGCGATGGCGGCGGCGCGCAGCACCTCGTCGCGGATCTCCCGCAGCGACGTGCCCTCCTCGCGCAGCCGGCGGCGCAGCGTGGGCTCGCTCATCGCCAGCTGCTCGGCCAGCCGGGCGGCGGTGACCGGGTCCCGGTCCCGCACGCCGCGTTCCACGGCCCGCCGGACCAGCTGGGAGACGGAGTCGGCCGGCCGGTTCAGCAGCAGGTCGGCCGGCGCGGTCTCCAGGAAGGCCAGCATCGCCTCCTCGGTGCGCACGATCGGTGCGCGCAGGATCTCCCGGGGCAGCACCAGCGTCGCCGTCGGCGCGCCGAACCGGGGCCGCTGGCCGAACACCAGCTCCAGGTCGGCGGCGTGGGGCGGCGTCGGGAAGGGCAGCTCGACGCGCCGCGGCGGCACGCTCCGGCCGGTCGCCCAGCCGATCACCCGGTGCGCGGCGATCAGGTGCAGCACGGTGAGGAAGTGGTCGGGGTCGTCCAGCCGGCCGGTGTCGATGGTGAGCGTGGCCAGTTCGCCGTCCACCGACAGCGATATCGGCGACAACCCGGGCAGCGCGTCGCCGAACTTGCGCAGGCGGGCGATCGCCGCTTCCACGTCCGGCGCGCTGGCCATCGCGAAGCAGATCATCCGCAGCGTGCCGGGCGGCACCGGCCGGCTGCCCAGCCCGAGCAGGTCGTCGTTGGTCTGCCGCCAGCAGGCCCGGACCAGCCGGATCAGCTGGTCGCCGGTGATCTCCGGGCGGGGCGCGACGAACTGGGCCGGCGCGACTTCGGCCGCGCGCAGCAGCGCCGGCACGTCCCAGCCCTTGCGGGCGGCGATGCCGGCGGCGGCGAGCACGAAGCTGGCCGGAATGGCCTCCACGCTTGCGGAAGCTACCAGGTTCGTGATCGGTTCGGTCAAGAAAGTTGGCCGCCGCGGTCGTCGAGCCCCGGCGGTCCGCGCGCCTAACTTTTCCCCATGGCCACACAGCGACTCCGCCAGCCGAAGGTGATCGTGCTCGGCGCCGGCATGTCCGGAATCTGCATGGCGGTCAAGTTGAAACGGGCCGGGATCACCGACTTCACCGTGCTGGAGAAGTCGCACGACGTCGGCGGCACCTGGCGGGACAACACCTACCCCGGGCTGCGCTGCGACGTCCCCTCGGCCTTCTACCAGTACACGTTTGCGCGGAATCCGCGCTGGTCGCACGGGTTCTCGGCCGGACCGGAGATCCACCGGTACTTCCGCTCGGTGGCCAAGCGGCACGGACTGGACGAGCACATCCGGCTGGGCACCGAGGTGGTCGGCGCCGAGTTCACCGGCGGCCGGTGGCGGGTCCGTGACGCGGCCGGGAACGTTCGAGAGGCGGACTTCCTGGTCTCGGCCACCGGGGTGCTGCACCGGCCGGTGCAGCCGGACATTCCGGGCCTGGACGAGTTCGGCGGCGCCGCGTTCCACTCCGCCCGCTGGGACCACACCGTGCCGCTGGCCGGCAAACGGGTGGCCGTGGTCGGCACCGGGTCCACCGGGGTGCAGATCGTCACCCGGCTGGCCTCGAGGGTGGCCGAGCTGCGCCTGTTCCAGCGCACGGCCCAGTGGGTGCTGCCGCTGCCGAACTGGCGCAACGACCCGCTCAGCCGCGCGCTGCGGGCCAGGGTGCCCGCGCTCACCGCCGCCGAGTACGAGGTGGTCAAACAGGCGTTCAACGTGTTGGTGGCCGGCATGCTGCGCCCCGGCTGGCAGCGCACGCTGATCAGCGAGGCCTGCCGGCTGAACCTGCGCACCGTGCGCGACCCGCAGCTGCGCGCCAAGCTCACCCCGGACTACCAGCCGATGTGCAAGCGCCTGGTCATCTCGAACGGGTTCTACCGGGCGGTGTCCCGGCCGAACGTGGACGTGGTGACCGACCGGATCGACCACGTCGAGCCGCGCGGCATCGTCACCGCCGACGGCCGGCTGCACGAGCTGGACGTCCTGGTCCTGGCCACCGGCTTCGACGCGCGCGCCTACCTGCGGCCGATCGAGCTGACCGGCCCCAACGGGCGCACACTCAGCGAGGCGTGGGCGGAGGGGCCGCGCGCGTACCGCACGGTGGCCCTGCCGGACTTCCCCAACTTCTTCATGCTGATGGGCCCGCACAGCCCGATCGGCAACTTCTCCCTGGTACCCATCGCGGAGGCGCAGGCCGACTACGCGCTGCGCTGGATCGAGGGCTGGCGGCGCGGCGCCTACGCCACCGCCGCCCCGAGCCCGGAAGCCACCGAGCGGTTCAACCAAGGGATCCGCGAGGCCATGCCAGGGACGGTCTGGGCCAGCGGCTGCCAGAGCTGGTACCTGGGCCAGGACGGGCAGCCCGAGGTGTGGCCGTGGTCGCCCGGGCGGCACACCGCGATGCTCGCCGACCCCCACACGCACGAGTTCGATATCCACGCCGAAGGAGCCGCAAACCGATGAGCGACCTGACCGGGAAACGAGTACTGATCACCGGTGCCGGGCGGGGCATCGGCGCGGCCACCGCCGCGAGGCTGGCCGCCGAGGGCGCCCGGGTGGCGCTGCTGGACCGGGAGGACCGGGTCCGCCAGGTCGCCGCCGACCTCGACTCCGGTCACCTCGGCGTGGTTGCCGACGTCACCGACTCCGCCGCGCTGGACAAGGCGGTGGCCGAGGTGCTGGCCGAGTTCGGCGGCCTGGACGTGGTGGTGGCCAACGCCGGCATCGCCAGCTGGCAGACCGCCGACCGCACGGACATCGACGCGTTCGCCCGCACCGTGGACATCAACCTGACCGGGGTGTTCCGCACCGTGCGCGCCGCGCTGCCGGCCATCCTGGAAAGCCGGGGCTACGTGCTGGTCGTGGCCTCGCTGGCGTCGCTGATCCCGCTGCCCGGGGGGAGCGCGTACGGGGCGAGCAAGGCGGGCGTGGAGGCGTTCGCCAACGCGCTGCGGCTGGAGCTGCGCGGCCGGGGCGTGGCGGTGGGCAGTACCCACATGTCGATCATTCGCACCGACCTGGTGGGTGACGTCGCGGACGAGATGCCGCTGGTGGAGCGGTTGGTGAACGGCCCGGCCAGCCGGCTGCTGGGCGCGCGCACCGCCGAGGAGTGCGCGGACGCGTTCGTGCGCGGCATCCGCCGGCGGGCCCGCCGGGTCTACGTGCCGGAGGCCGGCGCGCTGCTGCACTGGTTGCGTCCGGTGATCAACTCGGCGGCGGCCGACCTGCTGCTGGCCACCGCCGCGCGGGGCGTGCTGGACCGGATGTTCGGCGCGCTCGGCGAGCTGGGCACGTCCACCGCCGAACGGAACGCGGTGCGTTCGGACGTGGTGGCTTCGAACGCGGCGGCTTCGAACGCGGTGGCCCCGAGGGCGGCTTCGGCGGCGGCCGACCGGAACGCGGCGGCTTCGAAGGCGAAGGCCCGGCGGTGAGCCGCGAATCGGCGCTGCGCCGCGGCGTGCCGTGGCGCCTGCTCGGCCGGCTGACCTCGCCGAGGATGCTGCGCAACGCCGACAGCGGAAAGCTGGCCAAGGTCATCGACGGGCGGGTCGTACTGATCACCGGCGGGTCGTACGGGCTGGGCGCCGCGCTGGCAGAGCTGTGTGGCGACGCGGGCGCGATCGTGGTGATCTGCGCGCGCACCGAGGACCGCCTGGCCGAGGTGGCCGAGACCATCCGGGCCCGGGGCGGCCGGGCCTACCCGTACGTGGTGGACCTGGGCGACGAGCGCGCGGTCCGCGCGTTCGCCGCCCGGGTGCTGCGCGACCACGGCCGGGTGGACGTGCTCGTCCACAACGCCGGCAAGTCGATGAACCGGGCGATCGACCTTTCCTACCGCCGGCCCAAGGATCTGAACTCGATGGCCGCCGTGAACTACCTCGGCCCGGTCCGGCTCACCCTGGCCCTGCTGCCCTACATGCGGGAGCGCGGGCGGGGGCACATCATCAACATCTCCACGGTCGGCGCGCTGGCCTTCCCCGCGCCGCGCTGGGGGTTCTACCTGTCCACCAAGAAGGCGTTCGAGTGGTGGCTGCGCTCGCTGGCCCCCGAGGTGCGGGCGGACGGGGTGGCCTGCACCCAGTACTACCTGGGCCACGTGTACACCCGGATGAGCGCGCCGGACCGGCTGCTGCGCTGGTTGCCCGGGCAGTACCCGGAGGAGGCCGCGCGCGGGGTCGCCCGGGCCATGGTGCGCCGGCCGAGCGCGGCGGCGTTCCGCCCGATGCTGCTCGCGCACCCGTTGTTGGAGGCGGTCAGGGTGCCGGTGGAGCGGCTGGTCGAGCCGTACTCGCGGATCGCGGAGACCCGGGAGAGCCGGATGTCCGCCGTACCGCAGACCCCGCTGGTGCTGGACGACGACTCGCTGCCCGGGCAGGCGTCATGATCGGCTCGATCGGTACGGGGTCGATCGGCGCCGCGTTGCGAGGCCGGGCCGAGCTGGCGCTGGCCGTCGCGGCTGCGGTGCCGCCGGTGCTGCGCGGCGGGCTGCTGCCGCCGCCCCACCGGCTGCCCCGGACCGTGCTGGCCCTGGCCCGCAACGGCGGCACCCTGGCGCTGCTGGCCGAGCTGGCCGCGGCGCGCTTCCCCGACCGGCCGGCGATGATCGACGAGTTCGGCGAGATCAGCTTCGCCGAGCTGCACCGGCGGGTGGTGGCCGTCGCCGGGGCGATGCACGAGGCGTGGCACATCGGGCCGGGTTCCGCGGTGGCGGTGTTGGCCCGCAACCACCGGCACTTCCCGGAGGCGGTGCTGGCCGCCTCCCGGCTGGGCGCCGAGCTGGTCCTGCTGAACACCGAGCTGGCCCCGGACCAGCTGGCCCGGATCCTGGCCCGGCACCGGCCGGAGCTGTTGGTGGCCGACGCCGAGTTCTTCGAGAAGCTACCCTCGTCGGCCCATGCCGGGCCGACGGTGATCGCGCTGGGACCCGGAGAGGGAGACGCGCCGGGTCCCGGGGCGGGGATCACGCTGGAGGCGCTGGCCGGTTCCGGCCTGGACGCGCCGCGCGGGCGGCTGCAGGGGCCGATCACCATGCTCACCTCGGGCACCACCGGCCTGGCCAAGAGCGCGCCCCGGCAGACCGGGATCGCCGCCGGGCTGTCCATGGCCGGCGCGCTGCCGGTGCTGGCCCTGGAAACCACCGACGTGATCTACGCGGCGCCGCCATTCTTCCACTTCTACGGGTTCGGCATGCTGACCGCCGGGCTGGCGCTGGGCGCCACCGTGGTGACCCGGCGGTCGTTCGACCCGTCGCGGGTGTTGGAAGCCGTCGAGCGGCACCGGGTGACCGTGCTGCCCGGGGTGCCCACCATGCACCAGCGCATCCTCGACCTGCCGGACGGGCAGCGGTACGACACCTCGTCGGTGCGGCTGGTGCTGACCGGCGCGGCACCGGTCTCCCCGGCGCTGAGCCGGCGCCTGCAGGAGCGCTACGGCCCGGTGCTGGTGAACGCCTACGGCGCCACCGAACTGGGCGTTCTGGCCCTGGCGGCGCCCGAGGACCTGCGGGAATGCCCGGAAACGGTGGGCCGCGCGCTGCCCGGGGTGTCCCTGCGCATCCTGCGCCCGGACCGCACCCAGGCGCCGCCGGGCGAGGTGGGCGAACTGTTCGCCCGCGGCCCGATGATGTTCGCCGGGTACACCGGCGGCACCGAGCGCAAGGAGGAGGTGGACGGCCACCTGAGCACCGGCGACCTGGCCCGGCTGGACGACCGAGGGCGCCTGTTCGTGGTCGGCCGGGCCGACGACATGATCGTCTCCGGCGGGGAGAACATCTTCACCAACGAGGTGGAGGACGTGCTCGCCGGCCACCCCGACGTGGCCGAGGCGGCGGTGGTCGGCGTGCCGGACGAGGACCTGGGCAGCCGGATGCGTGCGTACCTGGTGCCCCGGGACGGCACCACCATCACCCTGGACGAGGTGAAGGACTACGTCCGGGCCCGGCTGGAGCGCTACAAGGTGCCCCGCGAGCTGGTGCTGCTGGACGAGCTGCCGCGCAACGCCACCGGGAAGATCCTGCACGCTCGCTTGCGCGAGGTGCCTGTGAGTGATTTGTGTGGCTATAGCCACACAAATCACTCACAGGGGCGTTAGCCCATGCCCGGCGTCGAGCGGCGGGCGCGGTTCAGTGCTCGGGCCAGGGTGATCCACGGGGCGGCCCGGCTGGTGGCCCGTCCGGTGTTCCGGTACTGGCCGCTCACCCCGGCGGCGCTGCGGGTCGCGCCGCTGCTGGAACGGGTGGCCGGGCTGCGCCGGGCGCCGGCCGGCACCCGCACCGAGCCGGTGCGGCTGAACGGCTTCGACTCCGAGTGGGTGCGGGCCGACGGCGTCCGCGACGTTCCCGCGGGCGCCGGACTGGGCGCCCGTTCGGTGCCGGCCGCGCGGGCGTTTCCCGCGGGCACCGAACTGGGCGCCCGCTCGGTGCCGGCTACGCCGGGGGACACCGGCGCGGTGTTGTACCTGCACGGCGGCGGGTTCGTGATCGGCGGGGTGGGCACGCACCGGCGCTGCGTCTCGGCCCTGTCCCGGACGTCCCGGCTGCCGGTGCTGTCCGTGGCGTACCGGCAGTACCCGGTGGCCGACCCAGCGGGATCGACGGCCGACGGGCTCACCGCCTACCGGCACCTGCTGGATCGGGGAGCGGACCGGGTGGTGTTCGCCGGCGACTCGGCGGGCGGTTACCTGGCGTTCCGCGTGGCCCTGGCCGCCCGGGAGGCGGGGCTGCCGGCCCCGGCCGGGATCGTCGGCTTCTCCCCGCTGCTGGACTGGGACTGCACGGCCAAGCTGGCGCACCGGAACCTGCGCCGGGACGCGTACATTCCGGGCGCCCGGCTGCCACTGGTACTGGGCATGGTGGCGGCCGAACCGGACCCGGCCCGTTCCCCGGTGGAGGCCGATCTGCGCGGCCTCCCGCCGGTGCTGATGCAGGTGGCGGCGGGCGAGTTCCTCCGCTGCGACGCGGAGGACATGGCCGCCCGGCTGACCGGCGCGGGGGTGGACTGCACGCTGCAGATCTGGCAGGGCCAGGTGCACGCGTTCCCGGTGCTGGCCGGGTTGCTCCCGGAAGCCACCGCCGCGCTGATCGAGGCCGGCGCGTTCATCCAGCGGGTGACAGCGCCACCGAATGCTCCCGGGCACGAGTCCGACGGGCCAGCAGGTAGTAAAGAGGCGCAGTGATCACCAGTCCGACCAGCCAGGACAGGTCCGCGCCGCCGACCAGCCCGACCACCGGCCCGACGTACACGTCGGTGTTCATGAACGGGATCTGCACCGCGATGCCCACCGCGTAGGCGATCAGCGCCCGGGGGTTGAAGCGGCCGTAGATCCCGCCGTCCAGCCGGAAGATCGACTCGATGTCGTAGTCGCCCCGGTGGATCAGGTAGTAGTCGATCAGGTTGATCGCCGTCCACGGCACCAGCACGATGAGCAGCGCGAGCACCAGGTGCACCAGCTGGGTGACGAAGTCGGCCGAGGCGCCCAGCGCGATGATCACGCACACCACCAGCACCAGCGCGGACACCGCCGCACGAGCCCGGGCCCCCGGGGTCCAGCCGGCCCGGAACGTCTGCACCGTGGTGATCAGCGAAAGTACCGCGCCGTACAGGTTGAACGCGTTGTGGCTGATCACGCTGAGCAGGAACAGCAGGAGCAGAACCGCGCCGAACCCGCCGGTGAGGGTCTGCGCGGCGACCATCGTGTCGGTGCCCTCCGGCGCGGCCAGCGCGAGCACGGCGCCGAACGCGAAGGACAGCCCGGAGCCGAGCACGCAGCCGAAGTAGGTGGCCGAGGACGAGCTGGCCACCCCGGTGTCCTCCGGCAGGTACCGGGAGTAGTCCGACACGTACGGCGCGAACGCGATCTGCCACAGCGCGCCCAGCGCCACGGTGGCCAGCCAGCCGGCGAAGGTGAAGTGGCCCCGGCTGGCGAAGTCGGCGGGCAGCCCGTGCACCACGATGGCCACGAACCCGGCCAGGATGCCCAGCCCGAGCACCCAGGTGGCGATCTTGTTCAGGATGTGGATCAGCTTGTAGCCGATCACGCAGATCAACGCCGAGCCGAGCGCGCCGATGATGATCCCGGCGTTCAGCGGAACCGCCGGCGTGATCCCGTGCAGGGACTTGCCGGCCAGGATGATGTTCGAGGCGAAGAAGCCGACGTACATCACGCCGGCGATGGCCACCACCAGCAGCGCGCCGATGGAGCCGAACTGGCCCCGGCTCTGGATCATCTGCGGGATGCCCATCTGTGGCCCCTGCGCCGAGTGCAGAGCCATGAACACGCCGCCGACCATGTGCCCGACCACGATCGCGGTCAGGCTGGACCACAGGTCCAGCCCGTACAGCGCCGGGCCGAGCGCCCCGGTGACGATGGGCAGCGGGGCGATGTTGGTGCCGAACCACAGGGTGAACAGGTCGCGCACCCGGCCGTGCCGCTCGGTGGGCGGCACGTAGCCGATGGTGTGCCGCTCGAGCAGGGGTGCTTGTTCGGGCGAGGTCATCGTTGTCCTCCTTGGGCCAGGTCCGTGACCGTCCACGCCATCGCGGTGGCGGCGTCCAGCAGTGCCCGGTCGGCGGCCGGGGTGACGCAGTGCGCGGCGAACTCTCGTTGGTGGTTCACCGCTGGCAGCGAGTCGATGCCGATGTAGGGGTGGATGGCGGGCACCGCGTGCGACACGTTGCCCATGTCGGTGGACGCCCGGTTCATCCGCGCCTCCGGGGTGTCCGGCGGGGTGAACCGCCGGCCCAGCGCCTCGGCGTTGCGGACGTAGTGCGCGAGCAGCCGTTCGTCGGTGTGGAACTCGGCGTAGGGCGCGCTTTCCGGCTCGGTGTGCAACTCGCAGTCGGTGGCCAGCGCCCCCGCCTCGAAGCACCGCCGCACCCGGGGGGAGATCTCGGCCAGCTCCTCCAGCGAGCCGGCGCGCACGTACCAGCGGCCCTCGGTCCGCTCCGGGATGGCGTTCGGTGCCTCGCCGCCGTTGGTCACCACGCCGTGCACCCGCACGCCGGCCGGCAGCTGCTGGCGAAGCAGCCCGATGGCCACCTGGGCCACGGTGAACGCGTCGGCGGCGTTGCGCCCGCGCTCCGGGTACGCGGCGGCGTGCGCCGCCGCGCCCCGGTAGCGGATCCGGGTGTGCTCCACCGCGTACGGCTCGGCCCGGGCCACGTCCAGCGGCCCCGGATGGACCATCAGCGCCGCGTCGAGGTCCCGGAACGCACCCCGTTCCAGCATGAGGATTTTCCCGCCGCCCCCTTCCTCGGCGGGCGTGCCGAGCACCGACACGGTCAACCCCAGCTCGTCGGCCAGCGGGGCCAGCCCGGCGGCCGCACCGACGGCGGACGCCGCGATGATGTTGTGCCCGCAGGCGTGGCCCAGTCCGGGCAGCGCGTCGTACTCGGCGCAGATGCCCACCCGCAGCGGCCCGTCGCCGATCGTGGCCCGGAACGCGGTGTCCAGGTCCGCCACGCCGGTTTCCACCCGGTAGCCCAGCCCGGTGAGCGCCTCACCCAGCCAGCCCACCGCCCGGTGCTCGGCGAACCCCAGCTCCGGATGCGCATGAATCCGGTGCGAAAGCTCGACCAGCTCGTCGGCCCGGTCGGCGACGGCCGCGCTGGCCGCATCCTTGAGGCGGCTCATTCCGCCCCCACCGGCGCGCGCTACCTCTTTGGCGCGGCTCACCTCGTGCCCCCGACCGGTGCGTGCTCACCGGAGCGCGGACCACTTTGGCCGCCGGTTGGGTGTGGTGTCGGTTCAAGGACCGGCTTGGACGGCGCGGTTTGGGTGGTCTGCCGTTGCCTGGGTGGCGCCGGTTGCGTTTGGGAGGTGCCTCCTCGGTTCGGGTTACTTTGCGTGACGGTCGAACCGGGCCTTAGGAGCGGCGGGGGCATCGAGATCGACGTGAGTCTGGTTCGATCATGGTGAGGACCAGACTGGTGTCGATGTCGATGAGGCCGCCGCCCGTATCGGCCTCCGCCGCCGCGATCTGCGGTTATGGTGCGTAATTGGGCAAGCTCCGGACCCGAGGGGCGGCGCCGAAGCCGCGGCAGACCGCCCAACTCGCGCCGTCCGAGCCGATCTTTAAACCGGCGCCGCCCGCTCACCGGTCCCCCGGGACGCCGTAGGAGGGGGCGGCGGCCGGGTCGAGTGCGCGGCGCACGTAGTCGTCGCGCTGGGGTGCCCAGACCCGCCAGAGGGCCTCGAGGTCGTCGATCGGGTCGTCGGACCAGTCCACGCGCAGGTCGGTGGCCGGCCACGGCTGGTCGGTGACCACCACCAGGCCGGCCGAGTGCACCGGCCCCGCCTCCCCGCCGGCGGCCAGCCCGGCGCGCAACCCGGCCAGCAGCCGTTCCTCGAACTCGCCCGCTGTACTCGACGTGTAACCGGCCAGCACGGCGGCCGGCACCCCGTCGTTGGCCAGCAGGTTGCCGGCGGCCACCGCCGCGTCACCCCGGACGAGCGCGTGGGTGCCCAGGGTGCGCCGGCCGGAGTACCCGGCCACGCGGCCGGCCGCGTCCACCACGGTGAGCTGCCGGTACTCGATGTGCCGGGTGTCCCGGACCACCTTGGCCAGCGCGTCGGCCGCGCCCAGCCCGGCCGCCTGCAGGTCCAGCAGCCAGTGCCCGAGCCGGGGGTCGGTGATGTTCTGCGAGCCGGCCCCGCCGACCCCGGCGCGCAGGTGCACGCACCGGGCCGCCACCGCCGGGCTGGAGGAGGACACCACCATGCCGAACGCGCCGCTGCCCGGATCCCGGGCGACCAGGGAGAACGTCATGCCGGCAGCACCGCTATCGCGTCGATCTCCACCAGCCACTCCGGCCGGGCCAGCGCCGAGACCACCAGCCCGGTGGAAACCGGGAAGACCCCCGTCAGCCAGCGGCCCATGGCCCGGTACACCGGTTCCCGGTAGCGCGGGTCGACCAGGTAGACGGTGACCTTGACCAGGTGGTCCAGGCTGGAGCCGGCCTCGCGCAGCAGCTGGTCGATGTTGGCCATGGCCTGCTCGGCCTGGGCCTCGACGTCCCCGATGCCGACCGACTCCGAGGTGTCCAGGTTCTGCCCGATCTGCCCACGCAGGTAGACCGTGTTGCCGGCGACCACCGCCTGGCACAGGTCGTTGTCCAGGTTCTGCTCGGGGTAGGTGTCCCGGGTGTTGAACTTGCGGATCCTGGTGTGGCTGCTCACTTGGCGGCCACCCGGTCGGAGAGGTCGGCGGCCCGGCGCACCAGGTCCAGGGGTCCGTCGAAGTCGAAGTTCCGGTAGACCGCGCCCAGGTTGGCGAACGGCGGCGACTGGGCGAACAGCTGGAAGGTCAGCCGGTGCCCGGCGTAGTCGCTGTTCACCAGGTCACGGGCGAAGGCGAGCAGCTTGCGCCGGTCCTCGGCCAGCCAGTTCTCGTTGATCGAGTAGTACTTCTCCAGCCAGGGCGCGATCTCCGGGGCGTCGAAGCTGGCCGCGTCCGGGGTGATGCAGATCTGCCCGCCGCACAGCTCGCGCGCGGTGTGCATGGCGCCGGGCAGGCCCCGGGTGGCCAGCACCCGGCCGGTGTAGAGCAGCGACTGGTTCGGCATGAGCAGCCCGCCGGGGCTTTCCTGCGCGAGCGCGATCGACGCGGTCAGGTGCGCGTTGATGCCCTCCCGGTAGATGGCCAGGTCGGCCAGCTTCTCCTGCACGGCCGGCTGGTGGTGCAGGCCGGTCTGCTTCACGTTCCACAGCGCCGCGCCGATCATCAGGTCGGCCAGGCGCTCGACCCGCTGGGTGTAGGCGAAGGCGCTGTAGCGGTGCAGGGTGGCGCGGATGTACGCGGCGGCCCGGGTGTGCCGGTAGAACAGCACGTTCTCCCACGGGATGTGCACGTCGTCGAAGATCACCAGGCTGTCGATCTCGTCGACCCGGTTGGCCAGCGGGTAGTCCCTCGGGGTGCCCCGGCCGGCGAACCCGGAGCGGCAGATGAACCGCAGCCCCGGCGCTCCCATGTCCACGATGAACCCGACCGCGTAGTCAGAGAGCTCGTCGCTGCCCCAGTTGGCGATGGTCGGCTTGGTGAACGCCTGGTTGGCGTAGGCGGCGGCGGTCTCGTACTTGGCGCCGCGCACCACGATTCCGCTGTCCGTCTCGCGGACCACGTGCAGCAGCATGTCCGGGTCCTGGTCCTGGGGGCGCTTGGACCGGTCGCCCTTGGGGTCGGTGTTGGCCGAGACGTGGAACGGGTCGCCCTGCACCGAGCGGGCGATGTGGGTGCGGATGTTCGCCGCGAACCGGGGGTCCACCTCGTTCAGCACGTCCTGCCCGTCGAACAGCGACCACATCTCGCCGACGGTCTCGTCGCCGACCCGGGTGACCACGCCGCGCAGGTCGTCCAGCACGGTGTCCACGGCCGTGCGCTTGTCCCACCAGTCCCGCTGGCTACGGGGGAGCTTGTTGCCGATGGCGTTGCGCTGGCCGGTCTGCTCGTCCAGGTAGGTCATCGTCGGCTGGGTGTCCGGCTCATGGGCGAGCTGGTAGATCCGCGCCCGGTTGCGCACCGCCGGCGCGAACGCCGGGTGGTCGGGCACGTCCTTCACCCGCTCGCCGTCGATCCAGACCTCGCGGCCGTCCCGGATGGACTCGAGGTACTCCTCGGCGGTGCGAATCATCGGTCACTGGCTCCTGGTGGCTCGGCCGTTGCGAACTCGACTCACCTTGAGCTGCCAGCGACTATCTGTACAGCGCGGAAAACTGGCGTCCTGGATCTGTTTTTCTTATGCTTTGAAGACGGCGCGCGCCCGGCCGGCGAAGGCCAGCGCCCGGGCCGTGGGCCGGACGCCCCGGCGGCTGGCCAGCACGATCTCCAGTGGCGCGAAGCCGTCGCGCAGTCGCAGCGCCACCACCCGCCCGCCGTTGTACGTGGTGTCGTGCACCGGGCGCTGGTTGAGCAGCGACCAGCCGTGCCCGCCCGCGACCAGCGAGCGGGCCGCCTCGTAGCTGCCGGTGCGGTGCTTGACCCTCGGCTCGAAGCCGGCGGACATGGCCAGCGAGCGGAAGTACTCGGTGCTCTGCGGGATGTCCAGGAGCACCATCGGGTCCTCGGCCAGCTCGGCCAGGTGGATCTCACCCTGGGCGGCCAGCCGGTGGTCCGGGGCGACCAGGGCATACGCCGGGGCCAGGGCCAGCGGCTCGCGTTCGATCTCCGGGTCCAGGTCCAGGTCGTAGAGCAGGGCCAGCTCGATCTCGCCCCGGTGCAGCGCGGCGCACAGCTGGGCGGTCTGCCCCTCCACCACGGCCACCCGTACCCGGGGGTGGTGCTCGGAGAAGTCGGCGAGCAGGCGCGGCACGTGGAAGGGGGCCAACGTGGTGAACGAGCCGACCACCAGCTCGCCGGCCAGCGCCCGGCCCAGCCCGTGCGCGCCGTCGGACACCTCCTCGGCGTGCTGGAGCAGGCCGCGCGCCGAGGCGAGGAAGTGCTCGCCGGACGGGGTGAGGGTGAGCCCCTTGGCGTGGTGCCGGATGAGCAGCTGCACGCCCAGCTCCCGCTCCAGCTGGCCCACCGCCGTCGAGATGGCCGACTGGGAGATGACCAGTCGCCGCGCGGCCGCCGTCATGCTGCCCAGCTCGGCCGCCGCGACGAAGTAGCGCAGCTGGATCAGCGTGAAGTTGGCCATCGGGCCAGGTTATCGGCAAAACCGATGCATAGAGAGTAAAAGATGCGCTGGACCGATGCTCGGCTCGCGCCGGATGCTGAGGCGCATGGTCGATGCGTCGAGCTACCTGGCCGCGATGGGCAAACTGGCCACCGGGGTGACCGTGGTCGGCGCCTCGGGCGACGGCTCGGTCGGGGAGTGGACCGCGCAGACGGTGAGCGCGATGTGCTCGGTCAGCGCCGAGCCGCCCATCCTGCTGGCCTGTGTGCACGAGCGCAGCCCGCTGGTGGCCGCCGTGACGCGGGGCCGACGGTTCTGTGTGAGCGCACTGGCCACCCACCACGACCACGTCGCGGACACCTTTGCCGGGCGCCCCTGGCCGGGCAAGGACCGCTGGGACTTCAGCTGCGGGGACTGGACCGCCGCACCCTCCGGCTCGCCCCGCCTGGTGGACCCGCTGGCCTGGTTCGACTGCGAGCTGCACGACATCGTCCGCGCCGGAACCCACCACGTGCTCCTCGGCCGGGTCACCGCGCTGGACGTGGCCGGGTCGCCGGGGGCCGCCGTGCCGCTGCTCTACGCCGACCGCGACTACGCCCGCCCGGCCCGACACGAGCCGTCCTCATTTCCCAACTTCCCGGACGCCCACCCCGCCAACCGCCTGGGCGCCCGGCGGTGAGCCGACCCGTGAGTGGCGAGTGACGCTATAGCGCTACTCGCCACTCACGGGTCCCGGGTGACTGGGACATTCGACCGGATGCGCCAGGCGCGCACGGCCAGCGCCAGGCCGGTGGCGATCCGGGGGTCGTCCAGGTCCCGGCCGAGCACCTGCTCGATCCGGCGCAGCCGCTGGTAGAGGGTCTGCCGGTGTAGTCGCAGCCGGCGGGCGGTGGCGGCCTTGGAGCGGGCGGTGTCCAGGTAGCTCTCCAGGGTGGCGAGCAGCTCCTCGCGCCGCGGCGGGGGCAGCGCGACCAGGCCGCCGAGGTGCTCGGCGACCAGCTGGTCCAGCTCGGCGGTTGGGCGGTCCAGCAGCATCCGCTCGGCGGTCAGCCGGCTGGCCACCGCGACCGGTCCGGTGCCGGGCACCACCCCGCCGGCGCGCAGCGCGGCCCGCGCCTGGCGCAGGCTGGCCGCCGCGCCGGCCAGGTCGGTGGCCACCGGCCCCACCGCGGCCCGGGGCTGCTCGGTGCGGGGGAGCAGCCCGGCCAGCAGGTCGGCCACCCGGTCGTCGAGCGGTGGCGCGGAGACCGAGCCGGTGGGAACGGCGACCAGGAGAACCGCCTGCTCGTCCAGCGCGGTGACCGCGTGCCGGGCACCCAGCCGGGCGGCCACCTCGCGCAGCAGTGCCGGGCCGCGCGGTTGCCCGCCGTCCACCAGCGCGACCAGGTAGTCGGACCCCTCGACGGGCAACCCGACCGCGCCGGCCAGGGCGCGCAACGCGCCGGGCGAGGCGTCGGCGGCGGCCAGCCGGTGCAGCAGCTGGCGGCTGGCGTGCAGCCGGGTGGCCAGCCCGGCCCGGTCGCTGAGCAGCTGCAACGCGAACGCCGGGCAGGCCCGGTCCAGCGCGTCGCGCACCACATCGCGGCTCTGCGCGCCGGGTTTGCCCACCACCAGGGTGGCGAACGGCACGCCGTCCACGCTGACCGTGGCTCCGCAGCCGCCGCCGTCCAGCAGCTCGGCCGAGCTGGGCGGCGCGTCGGCGCCACCGGTCCCGTCTCCGGTCCAGCACAGTGGGGCGCCGTCCGGGCCGATCAGCATGGCCGGCGCGCGGACCAGCTCGCCCAGCCGTGCCAGCAGCACCTCGGCGGTGGCGCCGTGCGCCAGCGCGTCGGACAGCGCCTGGGACAGCGCGTCGGCGAAGCGCAGCCCGACGATGGAGGAGTCCACGATGGCCGAGTTCACCGACTCGGTGATCTCCACGAACGGCACCAGCTGGCGCAACGCGATCAACGGCAGGCCGCGTTCGGCCGCCTCGTCCACCATGTCCGGCGGCAGCTCGGCGAACACCCAGCCCAGCTCCAGGGCCAGCGCACCGAGGCCGATCTCGGCCAGCCCGCGCACGTAGCGGCGGCGGCGCTGCGCGTCCGCGCCGGCCAGCCCGATGCCGGTGGTGAGCAGCAGCTCGTCGCCGCGCAGCAGGGACGCGGCCTCGAAGACGTCGGTGGAGTGCACCCAGCGGATCCGCCGACCGAGCTGGTCCTCGCCGACCGCCAGGTCGGGTTTCGTGCGCAGGAAGACCGGGTTACGCAGCACGTCCGCCAGCACGATCGACACGACACTCCGTCCATAAGCCCGGCCCAGACTACTGACACTTTGCACATTGTGACCACGCCCACGCCGCGCCCACGATGAGTACACCGAATGCCTGGAGGCGGCCATGACATCCCTCGAAGCCACCGAGGTTGCCGAACACTCGTTGTTACCGGTCCCGGTCGAGGCCCGGACGTCCACCGCCGCGCACCAGTTCTGGATCTGGGCCGGCGCCAACCTCGCCCCGATCAACTGGGTGCTCGGCGCACTGGGCATCCACCTGGGCCTGAGCCTGGGCCAGACGATCGCCGTGCTGGTCCTCGGCAACCTGGTCGGCATGGCCGTGTTCGGGCTGTTCGTGCTGATGGGGCAGCGCACCGGGGTGAGCCAGATGGTGCTCTCCCGGGGCGCCTTCGGCCGGCGCGGTGCCTACCTGCCGGCGGTGCTGCAGGGGTTGCTGGCCGCCGGTTGGTGCGCGGTGAACACCTGGATCATCCTGGACCTGGTGGTCGCGCTGTTCGGCAAGCTGGGTTACCAGGGCGGCACCGGTTTCAAGATCACCGTGGCGGCGTTGCTGATGGTCGCGCAGGTGTGGATCGCGGCGGTCGGGTTCCGCGCGATCGCCCGGTTCGAGCGGTGGACGGTGCCGGTCACCTTCGTGGTGTTCCTGGCCATGACGGTGATCGCCTGGACCGGCACCGGTGTGCAGTGGAACTACCCCGGCAAGATCCTGGAAGGCGCCCCGCTGTGGAGCGCCCTGAGCACGGTGATGACCGCGATCGGCATCGGCTGGGGCATCACCTGGTTCGCCTACGCCTCGGACTACTCCCGCTTCGTGCCGCCGGACATGCCGCGCGGCAAGGTCTACCTGGCCAGCGTGCTCGGCCAGTTCATCCCGACGGTGTGGCTGGGCATCTTCGGCGCGACCCTGGCCACGGTGTCCCAGCAGGTGGACCCGGGGGAGCTGGTGGTGTCCGCGTTCGGCGCGCTGGCCGTCCCGGTGATCCTGCTGGTGCTGCACGGGCCGATCGCCACCAACATCCTGAACATCTACTCCTGCGGCCTGTGCGCGCAGACCGTGGACTGGCCGGTGGACCGGCGCCGGCTGTCCTACGGGGTCGGCGTGGCGGCGTTCGCGTTCACCATCTACCTGATCCTGCGCAGCAACTTCGCCGAGGCGCTGGACGCCTGGCTGGCCGGCCTGGTCACCTGGGTGGCCCCGTGGGCGTCGATCATGCTGATCTACTACTACCGGGTGGCCCGGCAGCGGGTGAACGTGGCGGCGCTGTTCGACCCGCCGGGGCGCGGGCGCATCCCGGACTTCTCCTGGCCGGCGTTGGTGGCCTTCGTGGTCGGCATGGTGGCCACCTGGTCCTGTGAGTACGGCATCCCGACCTTCCTGCAGGGGCCGGTCGCCGTGGCCATCGGGGGCGTCGACCTGTCCTGGCTGGCCGGTTCGGTGGTGGCCGGCGGGGTCTACCTGGCGTTACGCCCGGCCCGCCCGGCCGTGCCGACCGACGCCCCCGCCGAGGCGGCCAAGTGATCGACCTGCTGGTGCGGGGCGCCCGCCCGCTGGACGGCGACCGGCCCGTCGACCTGCACGTGGACGCCGGAAGGCTGGTCGCCGTCCGGCCGGCCGGCACCGATGCCCCGGAGGCCAGGCAGACGCTGGATGCGGCCGGCGCGCTGCTCACCCCGCCCTACGTGGAACCGCACGTGCACCTGGACACCTGCCTCACCGCGGGCCAGCCCCGGTGGAACGCCAGCGGCACCCTCTGGGAAGGCATCGCCTGCTGGTCCGAGCGGAAGGCCACGCTGACCGGCGACGACGTAGCGCGGCGGGCGGAGGAGGTGCTGCGCTGGTACGCGGCCAACGGCGCACTGCACGTGCGCAGCCACGTGGACGTGACCGACCCGGACCTGGTCGCGCTGGACGCCATGCTGGCCCTGCGCGAGCGGGTGCGCGACGTGCTGGACCTCCAGCTGGTGGCGTTCCCGCAGGAGGGCATCTGCTCGTTCCCGGACGGGGAGAAGCTGCTCGCCGAGGCCGCGCGCCGGGGCGTCGACGTGATCGGCGCCATCCCGCACTTCGAGGACACCAGGGAGGACGGCGTCCGCTCGGTGGAGATCGCGGTGGAGCTGGCCGAGCGGCACGGCGTGCGGGTGGACGCGCACTGCGACGAGATCGACGACGACCACTCCCGGTTCATCGAGGTACTGGCCACCCAGGCGCACCGGCGCGGCCTCGGTGACCGGGTGACCGCCAGCCACACCACCGCGATGGGCTCCTACAACGCCGCGTACAGCCAGAAGCTGCACCGGATCATCGCCCGTTCCGGCATCAACCTGGTGTGCAACCCGATGGTCAACCTGCACCTGCAGGGCCGGCTGGACGGCTACCCGCGCCGCCGCGGGCTGACCCAGGTGAAGGAGCTGCTCGCGGCCGGGATCAACGTGGCGTTCGGCGGGGACGACGTGATGGACCCCTGGTACCCGCTGGGCACCGCCAACCCGCTGCAGGTGGCGCACGTCGGAACCCACGCCACCCAGCTGACCGCGCCGGCCGAGGTCGCCGAGTGCTTCCGCATGGTCACCGACCGGGCGGCGGCCGTGCTCGGCCTCGGCGACGGGTACGGCGTGGCGGAAGGCCGCCCGGCCAACTTCCTGCTGCTGCCGGCCACCGACCGGTTCGACGCGGTCCGCCGCCAGGTGGCGCCCTCGCACGTGGTCTCCCGAGGCCGGATCCTGGCCACCACCCCACCCAGGGTCACCGCGCTGACCTGGCTGGACGGGGCCACCGAGGAGATCGACTTCCAGCGCCGGGGCGAGCCCGGCTGGCGGGACGCGCCATGACCGGGCTGACCGACGCGACCCGGCCGGCCGACCCGATCACCTGGCCGGACGGCCACCGGGCGGCGGCCGCGCTCACCTTCGACCTGGACGCCGAGGCGGTGATGCTGACCGCCGACCCGGCCAGCGCGGACCGGCTGATGGTGATGACCCACCAGGCGTACGGCCCGCTCACCGGGGTGCCCCGGATCCTCGCCCTGCTGCGCCGCCGCGGCCTGCGCGCCACCTTCTTCGTGCCCGGGTTCACCGCCGAGCGGTATCCGAGCGTGGTGGCCGCCATCGCCGGCGACGGGCACGAGCTGGCCCATCACTCCTACCTGCACGAGTCGGTGCGCGGGATGAGCCGGGCGGCCGAGGCCGCCATGCTGGACCGGGGCCTGGACGCGCTGGACAAGGTGGCCGGCGTGCGGCCGGTCGGCTACCGCGCGCCGATGTGGGAGATGAACCGGCACACCCCGGAGCTGCTGGTCGAGCGGGGTTTCGAGTACGACAGCAGCCTGATGGACTGCGACGTCCCGTACCTGCTCGGAGTCGGTGAGGGCGACATCGTCGAGGTCCCGCCGCACTGGGCGCTGGACGACTGGGAGCAGTACGCCTACCTGCCCGACCTGGTGGGCAGCGGGTTGATCGAGAGCCCGGCCAAGGCGCTGGAGATGTGGTCCTGGGAGCTCGAGGCGACGCACGCCGAGGGCGCCTGCTTCGTGCTCACCTGCCACCCGTTCCTCACCGGCCGGCCCGGCCGGATGCGCGCGCTGGACCGGCTGATCGACCTGATGACCTCGCTGGACGGGCTGTGGATCACCACCCTGGCGGACATCGCCGCGCACACCCGGGGGCTCGGCCTCCAACCGCGCCACTTCCCCCGCCCGGAAATCGACTGAAAGGCAACCGTGTCCGAACAACCGAACGGCTCAACGCCCGGCGCCGAGGTCCCCCGGCTCGGACACCCCATCGGCCCGGTGCTCGGCACCGAGGTGCCCCGGTTCGCGGGGCCGTCCACCTTCGCCCGGCTGCCCGGTGTGGAGCGGGTCAGCGATTTCGACGTGGCGTTTCTGGGCGCGCCGTTCGACGGCGGCACCTCGTACCGCCCGGGGGCCCGGTTCGGCCCGCTGGCCGTGCGTACCGCGTCGCGGCACCTGCGCCCGTCCTACCACCCGGAACTGGAGATCGCGCCGTTCGCCACCATCCAGGCGGTGGACGCGGGGGACGTGCCGGTGAACCCGTTCTCCATCGACGACGCGGTCGGCCAGATCCAGGGGCACGCGGGTGAGCTGCTCTCCGACCGCCGCAAGCTGATCACCATCGGCGGCGACCACACCGTCGCGCTGCCCCTGCTGCGGGCCGCGCACCGGGTGCACGGCCCGCTGGCGCTGATCCACTTCGACGCGCACCTGGACACCTGGGACACCTACTTCGGCGCGCCGGTCACCCACGGCACGATGTTCCGCCGGGCCTACGAGGAGGGCCTGCTCGCGCCGGACGCCAACATCCACCTGGGCATCCGGGGGCCGCTGTACGACCGGTCCGACCTGTTCGACGACGCCCGCTTCGGCTTCCAGATCATCCGGGCCGGCGAGCTGGACCTGCTCGGGCTGGCCGAGGTCGCCGACCGGATCCACCGCCGGGTGGCCGGCCACCCGGTGTACCTGTCGGTGGACATCGACGTCCTGGACCCGGCCTTCGCCCCCGGCACCGGCACCCCGGAGATGGGCGGGTTCACCAGCCGCGAGCTGTTGCACCTGCTGCGCCGGCTGGCCGGCCTGCCGATCGTCGGCGCCGACGTGGTGGAGGTGTCCCCGGCCTACGACCACGCCGAGGTGACCGCCCTCGCGGCGGCCACGGTCGCCTACGAGATCTGCTCCACGATGGCCCTGGCCCGCTGAAACCCGGTCAGACCAGCATCGTCGAGCGGCGTTCGAAGTCGAGCAGGTGGCGTTTGCGGTCCAGGCCGCCGCCGTAGCCGGTCAGGTCGCCGGTGCTGCCGACCACCCGGTGGCAGGGCACGATGATGCTGATCGGGTTCTTCCCGTTGGCCAGGCCGACCGCGCGGCTGGCGGTCGGCTCGCGGCCGATCCGGGCGGCCAGCTCGCCGTAGCTGATCGTCTCCCCGTACGGGATCTCCTGGAGGCCTTCCCACACGGTGAGCTGGAACGGCGTGCCCGCCATGTTGAGCGGCAGGTCGAACTCGGTCCGTTCCCCGGCGAAGTACTCGGCCAGCTGGGCGCGGACGTCGCCGAACGCCGCCGGGTCCGGCTCGCCGAACGTCTCCACCGGCGGCAGGTGCCGCTGGTTCTCCATGTACAGCCCGGACAGGGCGCCGTCCGTGGCGACCAGGGTGAGCGGCCCGACCGGGCTGTCCACCACGGTGTGCGTGCGGTCTGACACTGGAACTTCTCCTCAGTGCGGGATGGAGTTGATGGGGTGGTCGCCGGTGGCCCACAGATACTGCACGGCATAGGCCCGCCACGGCTGCCAGGCCCTGGCGTGCTTGACCAGTGCGGCGTTGCCGGGCAGCCCGAGCCCTTCGGCGGCCCGTTTGACGCCCAGGTCGGTGGGGATGAACGCGTCCGGATCGCCCAGCGAGCGCATGGCGATCGTCTCGATGGTCCACGGGCCGAGGCCGGGCAGCCCGGTGAGCTGTTCCCGGGCGCGCACCCAGTCGCTGCCCACGCCCAGCTCCAGCTCGCCGCCGGCCAGCGCGCCGATCAGTGTGGTCAGCGTGGTCCGGCGGGTGCGCGGCATGGCCAGCGCCTCCGGGTCCAGGGTGGCCAGCGTGCCCGCGTCCGGGAAGAGGTGGGTGAGCCCGCCGTCCGGGTCCTCGACCGGCTCGCCGTGCGCCAGCACCAGCCGGGCGGCCAGGGTGCGCGCCGCCGCCGTGGACACCTGCTGGCCGAGCACCGCGCGCACCGCGAACTCGGCCGGGTCCACCGTGCGGGGAACCCGCCGTCCGGGGTGCTTGCGCACCAGCGGGGCGAGCAACGGGTCGTCGGCCAGCTGGTCGTCCACCGCCACCGGGTCCGCGTCCAGGTCCAGCAGCCAGCGGCAGCGGCTGATCGCGGTGGCCAGGTCGCGCAGGTCGGAAAGGCGCAGCCGGCAGTCCACGTGCTCCGGCATGGGGCGCAGCTCCACCACGCCGTGCCCGTGCGGCAGCCGCAGGGTGCGCCGGTAGGCCCCGTCCCGCCACTCCTCCACGCCGGGCACGGCGGTGGCGATCAGGTGGCCGAACAGGTTGTCCGGGCATAGCGGCGCGCGGAACGGCAGCCGCAGGTTCAGCCACCCGCCCCCGCTGGAGCGCTGCCCCCGGTTGGCCCGCAGCCGCAGCTCGGTGGGGGTGCGGTGGAAGATCTCCCGGACGGTCTCGTTGAACGTGCGCACGCTGGCGAAGCCGGCCGCGAACGCCACCTCGCCGAGCGGCACGGCGGTGGTCTCGATCAGCACCCGGGCGGTCTGCGCCCGCTGCGCCCTGGCCAGTGCCAGCGGCCCCGCGCCCAGCTCGGCCTGCACCTGCCGCTGGATCTGCCGCACGCTGTAGCCCAGCCGCCGGGCCAGCCCGCTCACCCCGTCCCGGTCGACGACGCCGTCCGCGATCAGCCGCATGGTCCGGGCCACCAGGTCGGCCCGCTCGTTCCACATCGGCGAACCCGGGCTGGCGTCCGGCCGGCAGCGCTTGCACGCCCGGAAGCCGGCCTGCTGCGCGGCGGCCGCGCTGGGATAGAAGCGCATGTTCTTCGGCTTGGGCGGCACCACCGGGCAGCTGGGCCGGCAGTAGATGCCGGTGGTGAGCACCGCGGTGAAGAACCAGCCGTCGAACCGGGCATCCTTGGACTGGACGGTCCGGACGCAGCGCTCGGTGTCCTCGTGCGGGGAGTGCATGCCTACAGAATTACCACTGCCCGGCGCCCTGGCTGGCGGAAAAGCGACACCACCCGATCGGTGGCCTAACCGGTCAGCGCCGCCCGGTCCAGGCCCCGGTCCAGCGCGTCGAACACCTGCTTGATCAGCTCCTGCAGGTCGCCGCCGGTGTGCACGTGTACGTGGAAGGCGGCCTGGCAGGCGCTGACCACGCCCCGGGCCACCAACTGGGCCTCCAGATCGGCGTCCGGGTCCTGGGTGCCGTGCGCCGCCGCCCAGGCCTGCGCGATCACCTGCTCCCAGTCCGCGCAGAACAGCTGGAACGGCCCGCGCAGCGCCGGGTCGGTGAGCCAGACGGCCACACTGGACGCCTCGAACTCCGCCCCGGACTCGCCGAACCGATCGATGGTGAGGTGGATGTGCTGGCGGATCTGCTGCCACATGGACGTGCCGGCCGGCCGCCCTTCGAGCGCCCGCTCGAAGGCCGCCAGGTCCTCCCGGATGTCCAGGAAGACCACGTCCTCCTTGGACCCGAAGTGCCGGAAGAAGGTGCTCGGCGAGTAGTCGGCCGCCGCGGCAATCTCTTCCACGGTGGTGGCCTCGAACCCCTTGGCGCGGAACAGCCGCATCGCCGCCGTGGCCAGCTCCAACCGCGCGCGTTGCTTCTTGCGCTCGCGCAGCGTCGGCTCCATGACGACCGAGGGTACACCGATGCCGGGAGAGACTGTCATTAGAAAGCGACTCCCGCGACTCCGTCCACATCTTTATGCGGTGAGCGGTGTTCGGGGTTTTCGGCGTGGTGTCTGGCTGGCGTCTATCCATTTCGGGGGTGTGAACTCGGGCCATCCGTTGTGGATGCGGATCTCCCATCCGGCGTGGTGGATCATGCGGTGGTGCGCCCAACACAGCATCACGAGGTTGTTCAGGTCGGTGCGGCCGCCGTGCGCCCAGGGAATGATGTGGTGCACCTCGCAATGGCGAGGGTTCTTGTTGCAACCCCGCCAGGCGCAACCCCGGTCGCGGGCGGCGATGGCGCGGCGTTGGTAGTGATCCACGGTGCGGCGGATCTGCCCCACGTCGACGACTTTGCTGTTGCCGTCCATCACCACGGGCAGGACTTTGCAGTCACACGCGAGTTGGCGGATTTGCGCGGCGGTGGCCCAGCCGAGTCCGAGGGTGGCCCCGCGCATCCGTTCCCGCAGGTCCTTCTCCTGCACGATGACGGTGAAATGCGGCCGTTCCCCACCCTGGACAGGTAGGGCCCCGTGGTTGAGTGCCTGGACGCACAGGGCGCCGAGGGCATCCGCGTCACGCTCGGGCAGCGACTTGTCGTCGTCATCGCCGCTGGTGCGATGTGCTTCCAACGCCAGAGACAGGGCGGTGAAGGTCGGGGTGTCGAGCTGACCTTTGACCCGCCCGCCTTGGCCGTTGCGGCAGCGGTACAGGTACAGCTCGTTCAGCTGTGGTTTCTCGTCCTCGGGTTCCGGGCCGTCCTGATCCAGGGTTTTCAGCAGTTGGGTGCCGAGGCGGCGTACTTCATCGGGCCGGCAGGTCGCCGCCCACTCGGCCAGCTGCTTCTCCGCGCCGCGCCACACACCCGGGTCCAGCCGCCGCCCGGTCGGGGAGTTCAACAGGTTCTCGATGACATCGGCGTGCGACTGGTCGATGGTGAAGGCACCCAACGCGGTGGCGGTGGCGGGCATGACCGGTTCGACCGGTTGCCCATCCAAGGTCGTCGGAAAGACCGCGCGGGCCACCGCGACCATGCGTCGCGCCCGCCCCGGGTGATAGCCCAGTAGGTCGGCAATCGCGGCGCGGGTGGTGACACAACGCTGGTCAAACTCCCCCGACTGGTCCAAGCGGGCGACCAACGACAGCCTCAGGTGTGACAGGTCGCGCCCGAGGCGTTCGATGGCTTTGAGCCCTTCGATCTGGGTGGTGCCGTCGGCGGTGCCGAGGTACGCGCGGAGGGCGGCCACTGCTGCGGCCGCTTCTTCAACGCGTAGCTCGAACATGTGTTCATGATAGCGTAGATTGCGCCGCTTGAGCAAAATGATTGAAATGGAGGTGTGGGTCGTGTGCCGTACCCGGCTTGGAACGCAAGTCAGAACCGGAACCACGGCTTCTGGAGCGGGTTTCCTGGCTGTGGTCCGGTCCAAAGAACCAACAACAAAGGTGGAGAAAGGGTTTTCGATCCGTCGGATGTCGGAGACATCCGAACGGTCCGGCGCCGCAGCGCGGCGCCGAACCACCCCGAAACCCCAATCAGCCGGCCAATACCTGTCCGATGACCACCATGACCGCCCCGCCGACCAGCACCAAATACGGCAGAACGCCGGCCTTCTTCACCGTCGCCACTCCAGCCTCCACCATGGACGCCGGAAACTGACCACCGTCACGCAGATAGTGCCGATAAGCGAAAACCGGGATGACCAGCGCCGCGAACACCAACCCGGTGAGCAGTGCCCCGCCGCCCCACACGTTGGCGCCCCAGCCGAGCAGCAACGCGTTGAAGAACGCGAGCACCCCACCCACCCCGATCAACACGGTAGGGGCCCGCCACGGCCGAGGCCGGTCGGCGTTGTCCACCCGGTGCAACCACCCCGCGTTCAGGTTGAGGAAGTTGAAGATCATGTAGCACACCGTGGAGGCGGCGAGCACGAACACGTAGTCGCTCATCAGCAGCAGCACCAGGTTGAACGCCAGGTCGGTCCACATGGCCCTGGTCGGGGCGCCGTGCCGATTGGCCCGGCCGAGGTAGCGGGGCAGCCAGCCGTCCACCGAACCCTGGTAGAGCGTCCGGGAGGAGCCGGCCATGGTGGTCATGATGGAGAGGAGCACGGCCAGGATGAGCATCACGGTGAGCAGGTTTCCGATCACCGCTCCGCCGCCGACCATGTCCACCATCGCCGCCGCGACGCCGGTGTTGTCCACGATCTCCTTGCTGGCCAGCCGGTCCAGGCCGAGTGTGCCCTGGAAGGCGAACGGCACCAGCAGGTAAACTAGCAGGCACGCCAGCCCGGCGGAGAAGATCGCCTTGGGGGTGTCACGGGCCGGGTCGCGCAGCTCGCTGGTGTAGCAGACCGAGGTCTCGAAGGCGTACGCCGACCACGCGGCCAGGAACAACCCGCCGGCGAACAGCGTCCAGCCGGCGTTGTCCCAGGCCCCGGACACCGGCACGAACGGCTGGAAGTTGGACGCCAGCACGTCCCCGGTGAGCATCGGCACCACGCCGACCACCAGCAGCGGGATGAGCACCGCCAGCCCGACCACGGTCTGCACCCGCGCCGCGCGCAGGATGCCGTGGTGCTGCAGCGCAAACACCAGCAGCAGCAGCCCCGCCGCGATCAGGAACTGGGCGTTGAACCGCAGCGCCAGCCCGTCCTTCAGCATGCCCAGGTCGACCAGCTGCACCGACCAGGTGTTGATCGCCGCGTCCGCCGGGAACAGCGCGGTCAGCAGGTAGCCGGCGCCCAGGCCGGCGCCGATGGCCAGCACCGGCGACCAGGCCAGCCAGTTGCACCACACCGATACCGGGGCGATGAACTTGGAGTACGGCACCCAGGCCATCGCGCCGTACACCGAGGCGCCACCCGACTTGTTCGGGTAGAGCCCGGCGATCTCGGCGTAGGTGAAGCTCTGGATCAGGCCCAGGGTCACCGAGATCGCCCAGACCAGCACCGAGATGGTGCCGGTGGTGGACGCGATGGACCCGATGGAGAACAGCACCAGCGCGGGCACCCCGCTGGCCACCCAGAACGCGCCGGTCCAGGTGATCGAGCGGGGCAGCTCGCCCGCGTCGGCTTCGGTGGAGGAACGCTTGGTCGTCTCGCGCATTGCCGGCTCCGTTGACGGGGTTGAGGGACCTTAGTGACCGGCGGGTGGCTCCCAGCCGGGGAGTACGGGCGGCTTCCATTCGGTACCGACGGTGGCCGACCCGGCCAGCCAGGAACCCAGCTCGGGCTGCGGGAACTTGGCGTGCGCGTGCTTCAACCAGATGCCGTACGAGTTGCCCTCCCGCAGGTGCTTGATCAGCACCTTGCGGGCGTACTCGTCCCCCCGTCCTTCCGGAATATCGAAGTGGATCTTCAGGAAGGCGTTCGTGTAGCGGTCGAAGACGGCCGGCATGCCGTCCTCGGTCATCAGGTGCACGTCCTCCAGCCAGTTCAGGTCCTCGCCCGGGGTGGCCGCGAGCAGATCCACGTCGTCCACCAGCGAGCGGTCGAACTGGTAGGGGAAGGTGCGCCCGGTGAGCTCCTCGGTGTCGATGCTCGCCCTCGGCGCCCTCGGCGCCCTCGGCGCCCTCGGCGCCCTCGGCGCCCTCGGCGCCTTCGGCTCGGTCGACTCGGTGCCGAGGTTCGTTCCGCCGGCGCTGCTCTCACGCATCGCGACTCCCGTTGGCCAGCTGCTTGGCCAGCAGCTCCTTGATCTCGACCAGGGTCGCCTCCTCGGTCACGCCGGGGATGTACGACGTGCCGGCCAGCGGCACCTTGGCCATCGCGGCCGCCTCGGTGGTCAGCGCGCACAGGTCCTCCGGCTCCAGGCTGTGCACGTTGGTCTTGCCGCAGGCGCGGGCCAACATCTGCACCTCCAGGGTGAGGGTGTGCAGGAAGTTGTAGACCCGCTCGGCCGCCGAGTCCACCTCCAGCCGCCGGCGCAGCTCGACGTCCTGGGTGGCCACGCCGACCGGGCAGCGGCCGGTGTGGCAGTGGTAGCACTTGCCGGCCGGAACACCCACGGTTCCCTCGTAGTCGGTGACCCCGGGGATCTCCTTGTTGCAGTTCAGCGCCATCAGCGCCGAGTGCCCGATGGCCACCGCCGTGGCGCCCAGCGCCAGGCACTTGGCGATGTCGCCGCCGTTGCGGATGCCGCCGGCCACCACCAGGTCGATCTCGTCGGCCAGCCCGACGTCCTCCAGCGCGCGGCGCGCCTCCGGGATCGCCGCCATCAGCGGCACCCCGGTCTCCTCGGCGGCGATGTGCGGCCCGGCCCCGGTGCCCCCTTCGGCGCCGTCCAGGTAGATGATGTCCGGCCCGCACTTGGCGGCCATGCGGACGTCGTCGTAGACCCGCGCGGCACCCAGTTTGAGCTGGATCGGCACCTGGTAGTCGGTGGCCTCGCGGATCTCCTGGACCTTCAGCGACAGGTCATCGGGGCCGAGCCAGTCCGGATGCCGCGCCGGGCTCCGTTGGTCGATACCGGCGGGCAGCGAGCGCATCTCGGCGACCTGCTCGGTCACCTTCTGCCCCATCAGGTGCCCGCCCAGGCCGACCTTGCAGCCCTGGCCGATGAAGAACTCCACGCCGTCGGCCAGCATCAGGTGGTGCGGGTTGAACCCGTACCGGCTCTGGATCACCTGGTAGTACCACTTGGTGGACAGGTCCCGCTCGGGCGGGATCATGCCGCCCTCGCCGGAACAGGTCGCGGTGCCGGCCATGGAGGCGCCCTTGGCCAGCGCCATCTTGGCCTCCAGGGACAGGGCGCCGAAGCTCATCCCGGTGATGTAGACCGGAATGTCCAGCTCGAGGGGTTTGCGCGCGAAGCGGGCGCCCAGCACGGTCTTGGTCACGCACTTCTCCCGGTAGCCCTCGATCACGAACCGGGTGAGCGTGCCGGGCAGGAACATCAGCTCGTCCCAGTGCGGGATCGGCTTGAACATGGAGAAGCCGCGCATCCGGTACCGGCCCAGCTCGGACTTGGTGTGGATGTCGTTGATCACCTCGGGGGTGAAGATCCGGCTGTGCCCCAGCACGTGCTTGTCGTCTGCCATATGCCCTCCCTCTGGTCGGGCCCGTGAGTGGCGAGTGTGGCTACGCCTTCGGCGCCGCGAAGCGGTAGCCATCTTCGGCACTCACAGGAGTACTTGCGCCTCCGGCGCCTGTGAGTGCCGAAGATGGCTATAGCCACACTCGCCACTCACGGGGTCCTCTGACGACGTCAGAGGACCAACTTCCGCTCGCTGGGTTCGAGGTTGTCGTAGTTCCACAGCATTCGGCCGCAGACGAACTTGCGGAACTTCTCCGGCCGGTCCATCCGGTAGATGCCGAACTTGCGGTCGACCAGCTCCTGGTCCTCGGGCGTGAACTCGGCCTCCACGCAGTCCACGCCCAGCGAGGCCACCTTGCCGGCCACGTAGATCGCCCCGTCGTACATCGAGTCGCCCAGCCCCGGGCCGACGTCGCCGCAGATGATCTGCCGGCCGCGCTGCATCATGAACCCGGTCATCGAGCCGGCGTTGCCGCCCACGATGATCGTGCCGCCCTTCTGGTCGATCCCCGTGCGCGCGCCCACGTGACCGCGCACCACCAGGTCCCCGCCGCGCAGCGCGGCGCCGGTGAGCGACCCGGCGTTCTTGTCGATCACCACGACGCCCGACATCATGTTCTCCGCCACCGACCAGCCCACCCGGCCGGTGATGTGGATCTCCGGCCCGTCGATCAGGCCGACGCCGAAGTAGCCCAGGCTGCCGTCGATGGTGATCCGGCAGCGGGTGAGCAGCCCGACCGCCACCGAGTGGCGGGCGCCCGGGTTGCGCACGGTGACCTCGGTGATCCCCTCGGTGTAGAGCAGCCGGCGCAGCTCCAGGTTGATCAGCCGGGGGGTCAGCTCGGCGGCGTCGAACTCGGCGCTGTGGCCGGTGATGGTAGCGGTGCAAGGCGCCTCGGCGTCCGGTTCGGCCAGGCCCCGGTGGTCCACCGCGCGGGTGCTGGTCGTCATCGGCTCCACACCCTCACTTCCCGCTCGTAGGGGTCGTAGGTGTCGATCTCCCGGTTCACCACCGCGCGGATGGCGACCTCCTCGGAGGCCATGGCCACCATGTCGTCGGCCTCGTAGAGCACCAGCGGCTTGGCGGCCATCTCGTCCTTGGCCACGCCCAGCTGGTTCTCGGTGACCACCAGGTAGGTGAACACGCCGTCCAGCTCGTCCAGGCTCTGCTTCATCGCGGTCTCCAGGGAGTCCCCGTCGGCCATCCGCTGCGCGATGTACACCGCGATGATCTCCGAGTCGCACTCGGACTGGAACCGGTGGCCCAGCCGCTCCAGCCGGCGCCGCCACTGGTGGTAGTTGGTCAGCTGGCCGTTGTGCACCACGGCCACGTCGGAGAACGGGTAGGCCCAGTACGGGTGCGCCCCGGCGATGTCCACGTCCGACTCGGTGGCCATCCGCACGTGCCCGATGGCGTGTGTGCCCCGGAAGGACTCCAGGCGGTACTGCTCGGCGACGGTCCTGGCGTCACCGAGGTCCTTCACGATCTCCAGCGAGTGGCCGAGGGAGAGCACTTCGGCCCCCGGCACGTCCTCCACGAAGTCGGCCAGTGGCTTCAGCTCGCCGGTGTAGCGGAAGGTGGCCCGGTAGGCGTACTCGGACTCGCCCTCCACCCGGTCGATGGTGGCGCCCAGCTTGGCCAGCCGGGCCTCCACCTCGCGCCGGTTGCGCTCCAGCCGCTCGCTGAAGTCGAAGTCCCGCTTGTCCGTCGGGTCGGCCAGCTTGAACCGCATCACGATCAGCTCGCTCGGCGGCCCGTACAGCGCGTAGCCGGTGGAGTCCGGCCCCCGGTGCCGCATGGCGTGCAGCATGCGCGCCATGTCGTGGCCCAGCGGACCTTCCTGCCCCCGGTTGGGGTGGTCGCCGGAAGGCTCGCGACCTCCTTGGCCGAGATAAATTATCCCCGCGATTCCGCACATATGGGTCCCCCTCCCTAGGGCAGGATGTCCAGGTACTCCTTGACGTCCCAGTCGGTCACCGTCGCGCAGAAGCGCTCCCACTCGTCCCGCTTGTAGTGGCTGAATACGCTGTACATCTCGCCGGGCAGGGCGGCCTTGATCACGTCGTCCTGCTCCAGCGCGGCCAGCGCGTCACCCAGCGTCATGGGGATCTTGCGGACCTCCTTGCCCTCGGCCATCGCTTCGTAGATGTTGCGTTCCTCGGGCGGCCCGGGGTCCAGGTTGCGTCGGATGCCGTCACCCATCGCCTTGAGCAGCCCGGCCATGGACAGGTACGGGTTCACCGAGGAGTCCACCGAGCGGTACTCGAACCGGTCCGGCGAGCTGACCCGCAGCGCGGTGGTGCGGTTCTGGTAACCCCAGTCCGCGTACAGCGGCGCCCAGAAGCCGGTGTCCCACATGCGCCGGTAGGAGTTCACCGTGGGCGAGGTCAGGCAGGTCAGCGCGTCCAGGTGGTGCAGCACGCCGCCGATCGCGGCCAGCCCCAGCTTGGACGGCATGCGCGGGTTGTCGCCCTCGGGCAGGAACACGTTGGTGTCCCCCTGCCAGAGCGAGATGTTGTGGTGGCAGCCGTTCGCCGACACCCCCATGAACGGCTTGGGCATGAAGCACGGGAACGCGCCCATCTCCCGGCCCACCTGCTTGCAGATCTGCCGGTAGGTGGTGAGCCGGTCGGCGGTGTACTCGGCCCGGTCGAACTGCCAGTTCAGCTCCAGCTGCCCGGGCGCGTCCTCGTGGTCGCCCTGGATCATGTCCAGGCCCATCGCCCCGGCGTACTCCATCACCTTGTGGATCAGCGGCTGGAGCTCGGAGAACTGGTCGATGTGGTAGCAGTACGGCTTGGTCTTGCCCTCCACCGAGGGGGTGCCGTCGGGGTTCAGCTTGAGCCACATCATCTCCGGCTCGGTGCCGGCGCGCAGGTGGTAGCCGGTCTCCGCCTCGAACTCGGCGTGGATGCGCTTCAGGTTGCCCCGGCAGTCCGAGCTCAGGTGGCCACCCGGGTCGTCCTCCTCCTCGCGGCCCCGGAACAGGGTGCAGAACACCCGCGCGGTCTTCGGGTCCCACGGCAGCACGCAGAACGTCTCCGCCTCGGGCAGCCCGACCAGCTCGCGGGACTCCGGGCCGTAGCCGATGTAATCCCCGTGACGGTCGATGAACAGGTTCGCGGTCGAGCCGTAGACCAGCTGGAACCCGTGCGTGGCGAACCGTTCCCAGTGCGCGGCCGGGGCTCCCTTGCCCATGATCCGGCCGGTGACCGAGACGAACTGGTAGTAGATATAGCTGACGCCCGACTCGTCGATCTGGCGGCGGATCCGCTCGATAGCCTCGTCTCGGCCGTCCTGGGCAAGGAACTGTTCCAGAGCAGTGGGCATCGTCGCCTCTCGGCTGTGTGGTGGGTCACGTCCGTAGACAAGCAGTAAACTCTGTGCCGTCAGAAGAGACAACCGCTAGCCGAGAGTTTTAACTCGAGCGTCATGGACGGGGGAGCCGATGAGCGTCGAGTCGATCGCGGCCGAGCCGGAGCGCGAGCCGACGGGCTCCGGTGGGTCAGAAATCGAGGCCGCCCTCGGTGCGGTCATCGCGGAACGGGTGCGCGAGTTCCGGCGGCGGCACGGCTGGACGGTGAACCAGCTGGCCGACGAGTGCGGCCTCTCCAAGGGCATGCTCTACAAGATCGAGAACGCGCAGACCTCGCCCAGTCTGGCCACGCTCGCGCGGCTGTCCGAGGCGTTGTCCGTGCCGGTCACCGCGTTCTTCCGGGGGCTGTCCGAGGAGCAGGACGTGATCCTGGTGAAGGCGGGCAGCGGGATCGACATCCAGCACCGGCGGTCCGGGGTGGGGCACCGCTACCAGACGCTGGGCACCATGCGCGCCCCGCACGACAGCCTCGAGCCGATGCTGGTCACCCTGACCACCAGGGACGCCGACCCGTTCCCGCTCTACCAGCACGCCGGCACCGAGCTGATCTTCATGATCGCCGGCAAGATGGAGTACTGCTGCGGCAGCGCCCGCTACCTGCTGGAGCCGGGGGACGCGCTGCAGTTCATCGGCGAGGTGACCCACGGTCCCGGCGAGCTCATCACGCTGCCCATCCAGTTCCTCGCGGTCAAGTCGGTGACCCCCAGCCAGTAGCCCGACGCCCGACTCCGGCGCCCCGACTCCGGCGCCCCGACTCCGGCGCCCCGATCCGGCGCCCCGACCGCCCCGCTCCGACGCCCCGCTCCGACGCCCCGCTCCGACGCCCCGACCGCCCCGCTCCGGCGCCCCGACCGCCCTGCTCCGGCGCCCCGACCGGCCCCGCTCCGGCGCCGCACAGCGGACCGTGGCGTCGCACATGGTGCGAGCTGTGCGGCGTCGCGGCTTCTTGTGCGGCGTCGGGTGGACCGGGTCTTGGTTTAAAGATCGGCTTGGACGGCGCGGCTGGGTGGTCTGGCGCGGCTTTGGTGCGGCCCGTTGCGTGAGGTTGGGCGAGGGTTTCGTGCGTTGGTTACGGAGTGTCGTCAGGTTGCGGGCGGCTGCGTGGCCGTCTTCGTCGAGAGCTAGCTCAGTCCGGTATTTTTCATGATCAGAGGGGACTGAACCAGCTCTCGGCGAGTTGAGGTGGTCCCGGACCGTTCGGATGCCCTCTTCGTCGTCACCGTGTGTCACGAAGGGGGTGGGTCGGGTGCCCGGACAAACGCAACGGGCCGCACCAAAGCCGCGCCAGACCGCCCAGCCGGGCCGTCCAAGCCGATCTTTAAGCCGGCACCGCCGCTCGCCTGACGCTGTCGCCGGGGGGCGCGAGATTGAGGATCGAGTCAACTGGCAGTAGAAAAAGTTCACTCCATGTCGTAGCCTCCAAACTCGTCGAGAGACGAGAGGCGGCGCCGTGGCAACCCGGTCCAAGTCCAAGCGATATTCCGCGTTCGCCCTGCTCCGGCACGGCCTGCGGCCTTCCCAGGACTGGCCGAGGGCGTGGCGCGAGCACGACCTGCGCGACCGGTACGACGTGGTGATCATCGGCGGCGGCGTGCACGGCCTGGCCTGCGCCTACTACCTGGCCGCCAACCACGGGATCACCAACGTCGCCGTGCTGGACAAGGGCTACCTGGGGGGCGGCGGGTCGGGGCGCAACACCGCGATCCTGCGGTCCAACTACCTCACCCCGGAGGGCGTCCGGTTCTACGACCGGTCCATGGAGTTGTACCGGAACCTGGCCGCCGAGCTGAACTACAACGTCATGTTCTCCCGGCGCGGACACCTCACCCTGGCCCACAACGACAGCTCGCGGCGCACCATGCACTGGCGGGCCGAGGTGAACAAGCTGCAGGGCGTGGACTCCAGCGTGATCGACCCCGACGAGATCAAGAAACTGGTCCCGTACCTGGACACCTCGCCGCACACCCGCTACCCGATCATGGGCGCGCTCTACCACCCGCCCGGCGGGATCATCCGGCACGACGCGGTGAACTGGGGGTACGCGCGCGCCGCCGACGCCCTGGGCGTGCACCTGCACCAGCGCACCGAGGTGACCGGCATCGACGTGCAGGGCGGGCGGGTCGCCAAGGTGCGCACCACCCGGGGCGACATCGCCACCGGCGCGGTGCTGAACGCCACCGCCGGCTGGTCCTCCCTGATCTCCGACATGGCCGGCGTGCGCATGCCGGTGACCACCTCGCCGCTGCAGGCGGCGGTCACCGAGCCGGTCCGGCCGTTCCTGCACTCCGTGGTGGTGTCCGGCACGCTGCACGTCTACGTCAGCCAGACCGACCGGGGCGAGCTGGTGTTCGGGGCCAGCGTGGACCCGTTCACCTCCTACTCGATGCGCGGCTCGCTGGACTTCGTGGAGGGGCTGGCCGGTCACGTGCTCGAGCTGATGCCCGCGCTGTCCAAGATGCGGCTACTGCGCCAGTGGGCCGGGCTGTGCGACATGACCCCGGACTACTCGCCGATCATGGGGCCGACCCCGGTGGACGGCTTCTACGTGGACGTCGGCTGGGGCACCTACGGGTTCAAGGCCGGCCCGGTCTCCGGGGAGACCATGGCCGAGACGATCGCCACCGGCCGCCCCGCCGAGCTGATCGGGTCGTTCGGGCTGGACCGGTTCGAGCGCGGCGAACTGGTCGGGGAAAAGGGCGCCGCCGCGGTGGGCCACTGATGCTTCGCTCGTGAGTGGCGAGTGACGTCATAGCGCTACTCGCCACTCACGGGTCCGACCGAAGGGAGGACAGATGGTGTTGTTGCCCTGCCCGTGGTGCGGGCCGCGCAACGTCTCGGAGTTCCGGCACGTGGGTGAGGTGGTGGCCCGGCCGGACCCGGAGACGGTGACCCCGGAGGCGTGGCGCGAGTACCTCTACCTGCGGCGCAACACCAGCGGCTGGACCGAGGAGACGTGGTACCACGGCTCCGGCTGCCGGCGGTACTTCCGGCTGAACCGGCACACCGTCACCAACGAAACGAGGCCGGCCCGATGACCCGCCTGCCCGCCCAACCCGGGGAAGTGATCGACCGGTCCCGCTCGTTGGCGTTCACCTGGAACGGCCGCCCGTTCACCGGCCACCCCGGCGACACGATCGTGTCCGCGCTGGCCGCCGCCGGCGAGCGGGTGTTCTCCCGTAGCTTCAAGTACCACCGCCCGCGTGGCCTGCTCACCGCCAACATGCACGACCCGGGGACGATCCTGCAGGTCGGCGACGAGCCGAACGTGCGCGCCGCGCACCGGCTGCTGGCCGAGGGCATGCGGGTGAGCTCGCAGAACACCTGGCCGTCGCTGCGCTTCGACGTGAAG
Source organism: Actinospineispora eucalypti (assembly GCA_014208095.1). Classification (GTDB taxonomy): domain Bacteria; phylum Actinomycetota; class Actinomycetes; order Mycobacteriales; family Pseudonocardiaceae; genus Pseudonocardia; species Pseudonocardia eucalypti. Next base: position 1,709,251 of record JACHMT010000001.1, read on the forward strand.
GCGGCCAATGAGCTGGCCGGGCGGTTCCTCTCCGCCGGCTTCTACTACAAGACGTTCATGTCGCCGGCGCCGCTGTGGCCGGTCTACGAGCGGGTGCTGCAGCGGTTCGCGCACGGCGGCGCGATCGGTGCGCCCGGCTTCGGCGGGCATGAGCACCCGGACAAGCGGTACGCCCACCCGGACGTGCTGGTCGCCGGCGGTGGCCCGGCCGGCATGGCCGCCGCGGTGGCGGCCGCCGGGGCGGGCGCGCGGGTGATGCTGGTGGAGGAGGAGCACCAGCTCGGCGGGCACCTGCGCTGGGGCGGCCCGGGCGAGCTGGCCGCGCTGGCGCAGCTGCGCGACGAGGTGGCCCGCGACGAGGGCATCGAGGTGCTCACCGACTCGTCGGTGCTGGCCCGCTACGACGACAACTGGGTCGCCGTGGTGCAACGGGGCGCCGCTATGGAACGGCTGGTCAAGGCCAGGGCCGGGGTGCTCGTGGTGGCCCCCGGGCTGATCGAGCGGCCGTACGTGTTCGCCGGCAACGACGTGCCGGGCGTGATGCTGTCCACCGCCGTGCGCCGGCTGGTGAACCTGTACTCGGTGCGGCCGGGTTCGCGGGCCGTGGTGCTTTCCGCCAATGAAGAGGGCGACGCGGCGGCCGAGGACCTGCGCCGGGCCGGCGTCGAGGTGGCCGAGCTGGTGGACGCGCGGGCCGGCGGGGGCGTTTCCCTGGTACGCGGGCGTTCCGGAGTACGCGCCGTTGAGCTGGCCGACGGGCGGCGCGTCGAGGCCGACCTGCTGGTCACCGCGACCGGCTGGACCGCGCCGACCGCCCTGCTCAACATGGCCGGCGACCGTCCGGTCTACTCGCCGCGCGCGGCCCGGTTCCGTCCGGGCGGCGAGCACGGCGAGTCGGTGATGGTGGCCGGCGGGCTGGCCGGCGACGGTTCCCGCGACGAGCTGGTCGGACACGCGAGGGCGGTCGGCGCCGAGGCCGCGCGACGCGCACTGGGCTGGCGGACCGCCCGGTTGGCACTCCTGCCTACGCGGGCGGCCTCGCCGCCCGAGGAACCGGTGGTCGCTCCGGTGCGGATCCCGCCGCTGGCCGAGCCCGAGCATCCCGAGCTGTTCCGCGCCCGCACCCACGGCATGGTCGACTTCTCCGAGGACGTCTCGTCCAAGGACCTGTTCAGCGCCGCGCGCGAGGGCTACGACTCGGTGGAGCTGGTGAAGCGCTACACCACCGCGACCATGGGCCCGGTCCAGGGCAAGCTGGAGACGGTGAACACCGTGGCGGTCCTGGCCGAGGCAACGGGCCGGAGCATCGCCGAGACTGGCACCACCACCTGGCGCCCGATGCACGTGCCGGTCACCCTGGGCGCGCTGGCCGGGCGGATCTTCGAACCGGTGCGGTATTCGCCGATGCAGCCGTGGCACGCGGCGCACGGAGCGAAACCGCTGGTCGCGGGCCAGTGGGTGCGCCCGGACCACTACGGCGACCCGGCCGGCGAGGTGCGCACGGTCCGCGAGCGGGTGGGCATCATCGACGTCACCCCGATCGGCAAGCTGGACCTGCGCGGCCCGGACGTGCCCAAGCTGCTGAACCTGCTCTACGTGAACAAGTGGTCCAAGCTGGGCATCGGCCGGGTGCGCTACGGCGTGATGTGCGCCGAGGACGGCGTGGTCATGGACGACGGCGTCACCGGCCGGCTGGGCGAGGACCACTACCTGATGTCCACCACCTCCTCCGGTGCCGGCGCGGTGTGGGAATGGGTGGAGAACTGGCTGCAGACCGAGCACCCGGACTGGCGGGTCCACGTCACGCCGGTGACCACCGGTTACGCCAGCATCAACGTGGCCGGCCCCCGGTCCCGGGAGCTGCTCGGCCGGCTGGTCGGCGATGTGGACCTGTCCGCCGAGGCGTTCGGCTACATGAACGTGCGCACCGGCACGGTGGCCGGTGTGCCGGACTGCGTGCTGTGGCGGATCGGCTTCACCGGCGAGCTGTCCTACGAGCTGCACGTGCCGGCCGGCTACGGGCTGCACGTGTGGGAGGCGCTGCTCGCCCACGGGGAGGACCTGGGCGTCGCCCCGTTCGGGGTGGAGGCGCAGCGGATCCTGCGGCTGGAGAAGGGGCACCTGATCGTCGGGCAGGACACCGACGGGTTGACCAGGGCCTACTCCGCCGGCCTGGACTGGGCGGTCAAGCTGGACAAGCCGGACTTCGTGGGCCGCCCGGAGCTGGCCTGGCAGGCGGAGCGCGGCGACGGCCCCCGGCTGGTCGGGCTGGCCCCGCTGTCCGCCGCCGTGGTGCCGCCGGAGGCCAGCCAGATCGTCGCCGCGGGCCGAATCCTCGGGCGGGTCACGTCCAGCCGGATGTCCCCGACCCTGGGCCGGGCGGTGTGCCTGGGCCAGGTGGACGCCTCGGTCGCGGAGCCGGGCAGCCGGGTCACCATCCGCCTCCCGGACGGCACCCACACGGACGCCGAGGTCACCGAGGAGCTGGCCGCCGTCGACCCCGAGGGCAAGCGCCAGCAACTGGACACCGGCGCCCCCATCGGCCCCGCCCGCACCTTCACCCTCCCTCCGCCCGCATCCCCCTTCCAACCAACAACCCTGATTCAGTCCGTTCAGCAGGGTGGTTCAGTCGGTTCAGCGGGGGACGGCACCGGGACGCTGACCCTCACCGACGAGTCGGCGTTGACCAAGGTGCAGGTCCGGGCCGCCCCGGACGGGCCGGTCGGCGCCGCACTGGGCACCCGGTTCGGCCGGACCGCACGCGGCCCGGCGGACACCCTGGTGGTCGGCTCCGGCCCGGGTGAGTGGCTGGTGCTCGGTGCGCCGGGGTTGGCCCAACGGCTCACCACCGAGCTGGCCACCGAGGACGGCGTCGGCGTGGTGGACCTGACCCACGGGCGCGCGCTGCTCCGGCTGACCGGCGAGCGCGCCGCCGACCTGCTGGCCAAGGTGTGCGCCATCGACCTGGCCGACGACGTGACCCCGGACGGCGCGGCGCTGCGCACCTCGGTGGCCCGCCTGGTGACCGACCTGGTCCGGGATGATCGGGGTGACACACCGAGCTACCTGCTGCACTGCGAGCGTTCCTCGGGCCAGTACCTGTGGGGGGCGCTGCTCGAAGCCGGCGCGGAGTTCGGCGTCCAACAAGTATGAGGGGGCACACGACCATGCCGTTCCCGAGTGACCTGCAGATCGCCCGAGGCGCTCAGCTCAAACCGATCGAGGACGTGGCCGCCGAGATGGGCATCGGCGGCCACCTGCTCGAGCCGTACGGCCGGGACGTGGTGAAGATCCGGCTGGAGGCGATCGACGAGCTGGCCGAGGCGCCGCGGGCCAAGTACGTGGTGGTCTCCGCGATCACCCCGACCCCGCTGGGCGAGGGCAAGACCACCACCACGGTGGGTCTCGGCCAGGCCATGCGGCACATCGGCAAGAAGGCCACCGTGGCCATCCGCCAGCCGTCCATGGGGCCGACCTTCGGCATCAAGGGCGGCGCGGCCGGCGGCGGCTACAGCCAGGTCGTGCCGATGGAGATCCTGAACCTGCACCTGACCGGCGACTTCCATGCCGTCACCGAGGCGCACAACATGCTCTCCGCCGTGCTGGACAACCACCTCTACCAGGGCAACAAACGCGGCCTCGACCAGCACCGGATCACCTGGCGGCGGGTGCTGGACGTGAACGACCGGGTGCTGCGCAATGTGATCGTCGGCCTGGGTTCCCGGCTGGACGGGGTGCCCCGGCAGACCGGCTTCGACATCACCGCCGCCTCCGAGGTGATGGCCATCTTCGCGCTGGCCCGGTCACTGCCGGAGATGCGCGCCCGGATGGGCCGGATCGTGGTCGGCTACACGCGCACCGGTGAACCGGTCACCGCCGAGGACATCGGCGGCGCCGGCGCCATGGCGGTGATCATGCGCGACGCGCTGAAGCCGAACCTGATGCAGACGCTGGAGAACACGCCGGTGCTGGTGCACGCCGGGCCGTTCGGCAACATCGCGCACGGCAACTCCTCGGTGGTCGCCGACCTGATCGGCATCCACGGCGGCGACTACCTCATCACCGAGGCCGGCTTCGGCGCGGACATGGGCGCGGAGCGGTTCTTCAACATCAAGTGCCGGGCGTCCGGGCTGAAGCCGGACGCGGCGGTGGTGGTGGCCACGGTGCGCGCGCTGAAGGCGCACTCCGGCGTGCACCGCATCGTGGCCGGCAAACCGCTGCCGCCCGCGCTGCTCGAGGAGAACCCGGACGAGGTGCTCGCCGGCGGCGCCAACCTGCGCAAACAGATCGAGAACATCCGGCTGCACGGGGTGTCCCCGGTGGTGGCGATCAACGCCTTCCCGGACGACCACCCCTCCGAGCATGCGGCGATCGCGGCGATCGCCGAGGAGATGGGCGCCCGGTCGGCGGTGTGCACCCACTTCGCGGACGGCGGCGCGGGCGCCACCGAGCTGGCCCGGGCGGTGGCCGAGGCGGCCGAGGAGCCATCGGACTTCCGGTTCCTCTACCCGGACGAGGCCTCGCTGCGGGAGAAGATCGAGATCGTGGCGGGGAAGGTGTACGGCGCGGACGGCGTGGACTACGACCTGAGCGCGTCCCGCCAGCTGGACAGCTACGAGGCGAACGGCTTCGGCAACCTGCCGGTGTGCATCGCCAAGACCCACCTCTCCATCTCCTCGGACGCCTCGCTGAAGGGCGCCCCCACCGGCTGGCGCCTGCCCGTCCGCGAGGTCCGCGCCTCAGTGGGCGCCGGCTTCATCTACCCCATCTGTGGCGACATGCGAACGATGCCCGGCCTGGGCGCCGACCCCGCCGCCCACCACATCGACCTGGACGAGAACGGCGAGATAGTAGGCCTCTCCTGAGGGAAATGCCTGCATGCCTGCTAGCATGTAGGCATGGCTCAGGTGACCTGGCGGCTGCCCGACGAGCTGATGGAGCGGGTGCGCGCCGCCGCCGCCGCGGCGGATCGCAGCGTCAACGAGTACCTGACGCGACTGGCCGAGGCGGCCACCGACCCGGATCTCGCCGGCGACGATGCCGCTCGTACCAGGGAGCGGCTGACCAGAGCCGGCCTGCTGGTGCCACCGGGGCCACCACGCCAGCGTCCGGACCCCGACGCCGTGGCCGTCGCTCGCGCCGCGGCGGGGCGGGGTACCCCGCTCTCCGAGTTGGTCGAGGACGACCGAGGGTGAGTTGGTTCGCGGATTCCTCCGCGCTGGTGAAGCTCTACGCCGACGAACCGGGCCACGAGGATGTGCGGTCCCTGGAGCAGATCGTTGTGGCGCAGCTCGCCCGGGTCGAGGTGCCGGCCGCGCTGTGGCGCAAGCGGCGGATGGGCGAGTTGACGACAGAGCAGGCCGCGCTGCTCGTCGCGGAGTTTGAAGCCGACTGGTTCGGAACCGAGGACGCCCCGCGTCGTTTCGAGATCGTTCGAATGAGCTCGTTGATCGTCGAGGACGCCGCCCACCTCACCGGGACCCGCGGGCTGCGCGCCTACGACTCGGTGCAGCTGGCCACCGCACGCGCGGTGCGTTCCGCCGACCCGGAGGTCAAGCGCTTCTTGGCGTTCGACAAGACGCTCCGCGAAGCCGCGGCCACCGATGGGTTCGAACTCCTGTGAGCGAGTCCTACAGCGAGCGGACCGTCGCGGGTTTCTTGGAGGAGCTGGCGGCTCGGCGGCCGGCGCCATCCGGGGGTGCGGCGGCGGCGTTGACCGTGGCCACCGCGGCGGCACTGGCGGCGATGGCCGCCCGGTTCGCGCGGGCCGAGGAACTGATCGCGCTGGCCGGGCCGGCGGACGAGCTGCGGGCGCGGGCACTGCGGCTGGCCGACGCGGACGCGGTCGCGTACGCCGACGTGCTGGCCGCCAGGGATCCGGAGCGGAAGCGGGCGGCGTTGCGCGCCGCCGCCGCCGTCCCGCTGGACATCGCGGCGGCCGGTGCCCAGGTGGCCGAGCTGGCCGCGCGGCTGGCCACGCAGGGCAACCGCAACCTGGTCGGCGACGCCCGCACCGCCCTGCTGCTGGCCGGCGCGGCCACCCGGTCCGCCGCCGAGCTGGTGGAGATCAACGTCGGCCCCACCGACCCGCTCGCCACCGCCGCGCGCCGCCACGCCGACACAGCCACCCAAGCCTGACCCGGTCCCCGCGCACGCCACCTGACGTCCAGCGGGCCGAGACCGCCGCATCCGGTGCGGCTCGTGCGGCGTCACGTGATCGCGGTGCCGGCTCAGCTCCCGGACGTCGAGTGCTGGCTGAGTCCGCTGATTTCTTGATCGAAATCGGACTGAGCCAGCGCTCGACGGTTGCCGGAAGCTAAAGGATTAATTGCCGCAATGGATATGTGTGGGTTCTTACTGAGTGTTTCGACGAGATTGACCAGTATTCCGAGTGCGTGAAACTGGCAATTGTCTCTCCATTGGGGGTTTACAGGGTGAACGGTGACCGACATGATGGACGTCACATCCGATACATCCCCCCGCGTGCGATGGCGGCAAACCCGCCGGTCGCACGCGTGGACCTGGCACGCGGGAGTGGCGATGGTGGATTCAGGCAGGCTCGACCAATTGCGCGTCGAGTACCGAAACCGTCAGGTTCGCTGGGGTTTCATCTGGGCGATCTGGTGCGCGGTGTTATGGGGCGCCTGGTACGTGCCCGGCACGATCATTTACCTGGAAGAACCGTTCGCCGGGCTGAGTGACAACTACCTGCTTGCCGCATTGGTGATCACCGTGCTGAATGCGATCGCCGTGCTGATAGCCCTGTTCATCTGGGTCGCCGTGCTCGGCAAGACCAGCGACTACGTCCGCACCCTGCGCCAGGTGAAGATCTCCCGCTGGTACGCGCCCGCCGGGCTCGCCGGCATGCTGGCGATCTTCGGGTCGATCCTGGCCATCGCGTACGTGGGGCCGCAGTTCTCCGCCGTGGCCGCGCTGCTCTACCCGATCATCGGCGCGCTGGTCGCCCGGGTCTGGTACCACGAGAACATCACCCGCCGGGCCGCGCTGGGGATCCTGGTGATCGTGGCCGGCGGCGTGGTCATCTTCGCGCCGGGCATCGTCGGTGAGCTGACCGGCGCCGGCACCGGCGGCATGCTCGGCTACGTCGGCGGCGCGCTGGCGTTCGTCGGGTGGGGCATCGAGGGCGCCATCGCCGGGCGCGCACTGGACGTGAGTGACCCGGACGTCGGCATCACCCTGCGGTTCACCGCCGAGGTGGTGATCTGGCTGGTGGTCGCGGTGCCGATCGCCGCCGGCCTGGCCGGCGCGCAGTTCTGGCAGACCGTGGGCGCGGCGCTGGCCAGCCCGAACGTGCTGTTGCTGCTGGTGCTGCTCGGGCTCACCTTCGGCTTCTGCTACGTGTCCTGGTACAAGTCCTTCCCGCTGATCGGGGTCGGCCGGGGGCAGGCGATCGCGGCGCTGTACGGGCCGCTCGCGCTGGTCTGGTTGTACGTGTTCAACCTGAAGCCGCCGGGCATCCAGTTCGTCATCGGCGCGATCGTCGCCGTGATCGGCAGCTTCGTGCTGTTCACCGAGAAGCGGGACGTGCTCGAGGTGATCCGCGCGGTCCCGGCCACCCGCCGGCACGCGGTTTCCGGTGGGGAGGCGTAGTAGATGCTGCACATCAAGGGACACATCCTGCACGTGCTGGCCCGGGGTGACGCGCTCTGGGACGACGAGCTGTGCGACCTGGTCTGCACCGAGTACGGGCTGACCGGCGAGTACTGGCGGGGCACCGTCCGCCTCACCCTCACCGACCTGTACTCCGGTGGCCTGCTGGACGAGGTGGACACCGGGATCGCCGAGGACGGCGACCGGCTGCGGGTGCGGTTCCGGGTGAACGACTTCGGCCGGGAACGCATGCGCCAGTCCGGACTGCTCACCGAGGGGGCACAACAGTGAACGAGTTTTTCGCCTATTCGGGCGGCGAGACGTTGATGGTGATCCTGTTCATCGGCCTGCCCGCGCTGGCCCTTTACCACGCGCGGACGTTCGTGAAGAAGCTGTGACGGCGGCCGACCTCACCGCATGGGGGGTGGCGCCGGACTGGAACCCGGACTGGCTGCTCACCGAACGACACCGCGAGCTCCGCGAGAAGATCATCGAACTGTGCGCGCAGGAGATGCGGGCCAACGCCGAGCGCTCGGACGACGAGCTGCGCTTCCCCCGCCGCAACCTGGAGCTGCTGGGCGAGCACGGCTTCCTCGGCCTCACGGTGCCGGAGCGCTACGGCGGCCTGGGGGGCGACCACCTGTCGTTCGCCCTGGTCGCCGAGGCGATCGCTCGGTACGGCTGCGCGTCCACCGCGATGTGCTACGTCATGCACGTCGCGGCCGTGCAGGCGATCATGCTGCGGCCCACGCCCGCCCTGGTCGACCGGTACATCCGCCCGCTCAACACCGGCCGGATCGGCACGCTGTCCTACTCCGACCCGCGCACCGGTGGGCACTTCTGGTTCCCGATGTCCTCGGCGGCGGAACGGGTGGACGGGCAGTACCGGGTGCGCAAGAGCTCCTCCTGGACCACGTCCGGCGGCTTCGCCGACTTCTACGTCATCCAGACCACCAGCCCGGACTTCACCGGCTACCACGACCTGTCGGTGTTCGTGGTGGACGCCGAGGCGGTAGCGGCCAAGCCGTCCATGTGGGACGCGCTGGGGTTGCGCGGCAACCAGTCCGGCGCGGTCGAGGTGGCCGCCGCGCTGCTGCCGCCGGACCGGCTGGTCGGGCCGCTGGGGGACGGCGCCGAGTCGAACGACGAGGTGGTCGACCCGTGGTTCCTGCTCGGCTCGTCCTCGGTGTGGAACGGCATCGCGCTCGGCGCGGTCGACATCGCCAAGCGGCACACCACCGGGAAGGTGCACGAGGACACCGGCATGCGGGTGGCCGACTACCCGACGGTGCAGGACTACGTGGGCGAGGCAGTGATCGACACCAACGCGGCCCGGCTGGCCGCATATTCGCTGGCCGGCGCCCTCGACGGCGCCACCGAGCACAACCAGCGGGTGCTCGAACCCGGGGAGCGGGCGCGCGCGGACTACCTGCACTGGTGCTGGCAGGTGAAGTTCAGCGCGGCGAAGAACGTGACGCACGTGGTGGACAAGATGCTGCACGCGTGCGGTGGCTCCGGGTACCGGCGCGACATGGAGCTCGAGCGTTACCTGCGGGACGGCAAGGCGGGCTGGGTGATGGGGCCGTCCAACGAGGTGCTCCGGCAGTTCGTCGGGCGTTCCGTGCTGCTCGGTTTCGACGCGATCGACTACTGGAACCAACGGGTGGACCAGCGGGTGCTCGCCGCCGAGACCCGCAAGCTGGATGCCGAGGGCAAACGCGCGCTGGCCCGACGGCTGCTGGCCGAAGCGGACGGGCTGAGCGAGCCGGGCGGATCGCGGGCGTCCGGAGGAGCGGACGAGGAGGCACGCGGATGACCCAGGCGCCCGAACGACCGCGACTGTTGGTGCCCGGGCTGCTGCCCCGAGACCCCATGCGGGAGCGCTACCGGGTACGCCCCGGCGGCTCGACCACCGTGCCGCTTCACCCGGGCGACCGGCTCACCGTGACCGACCCTCAGGGCCGCCAAACCGCCGAGCTCACCGTGCGCGGCGCCGACCCGGCCGACGCCCGGGACGAGCGGCTGTTCGGCGAGTGGTCCCCGGCCGGCGCGACCGAGACGATCACCGTGGCCGCCGAGGCGGTGGCCAGGGTCGCGGTGCCGGACACCCGGATGAGCGTGGCCGACCCGGACGCCAACCCGCCGAGCGACCTGTTGCTCGAGCTGCACCGGGCCGCCCCGCGCCCTTCCGACGAGCCGCGCGAGCTGCCCCCGCCGCTGGCCGAACCGGTCGCGGAGCTGCGCATCGACGCCGCCACCGCGCTGTCGTACCAGGTCAAGGCCGGGCAGTACGTCCAGGTGATCGACGTCGAGGGCCGGCAGTGCTCGGACTTCCTGGCGTTCTCCGCGCGCCGGTTGGACGACGGGGTGGAGCGCGGGCTGGACTCCACCACCACCCGCTACCTCATGGGCAACGCCTACCCCCAGCCCGGCCTGTTCGGGAAGTTCTACGACGAGGACGCGCAGCCGCTGGTGGAGATCGTGCGGGACACCGTGGGCCGGCACGACACCTTCGGGCTGGCCTGCAACGCCAAGTACTACGCCGACATGGGCTACCCGGGGCACGTCAACTGCACCGACAACTTCAACCGGCAGCTCCGGGGGTACGGCATCGCGGAGCGGGCCGGTTGGCCGGCGCTGAACCTCTTCTACAACACCGCGTTCGACGCGAACAACCTGCTGGTCTTCGACGAGCCGTGGTCGCGCCCCGGCGACTACGTGCTGATGCGCGCCTCCGCCGACCTGGTGTGCGCCTCCTCGGCCTGCCCGGACGACATCGACCCGGCCAACGCCTGGGTGCCCACCGACATCCACGTGCGGGTGTACGACGCGGAGAGGAAGTTCTCGATGGCCATCGCCCACCGGGTGACCCCCGACGCCGAAGCCCGGCTGACCCGCGAGACCGGCTTCGCTCCCCGGATCACCGCGCTGACCCGGCAGATCACCGAGTACCGCGGCTACTGGCTGCCGTCCAGCTTCGACAACCACGGCCCGACCGAGGAGTACTGGGCCTGCCGGGAGCGCGCGGCGGTGATGGACCTCTCGCCGCTGCGAAAGTTCGAGGTGCTCGGGCCGGACGCCGAGGCGCTGCTGCAGGCCACGGTGACCCGCAACATCCGCAAGCTCTCGCACGGCCAGGTCGTCTACTCGGCGGTGTGCAACGAGACCGGCGGCATGATCGACGACTGCACGGTCTTCCGGCTGGGCGACACCAACTTCCGGTTCGTCGGCGGCGACGAGTACGACGGCGTCTGGCTGCGCGAGCAGGCTTCCCGGCTCGGCTTGGACCGGGTCTGGGTGAAGGACTCCACCGACCAGCTGCACAACATCGCGGTGCAGGGGCCGGCCAGCCGGGACCTGCTGCGTTCGCTGATCTGGACGCCGCCCACGCAGGCCGCGTTCGGCGACCTGACCTGGTTCCGGTTCGCCATCGGCCGGCTGAACGACCACAACGGGATACCGCTGTTGGTCTCCCGCACCGGCTACTCCGGCGAGCTGGGCTACGAGCTGTGGGTGCACCCCGCCGACGCCCCGGCGCTGTGGGACGCGGTGACGGCTGCCGGCGAGCCGCACGGGCTGACCCCGCTCGGCCTGGACGCGCTGGACATGCTGCGGATCGAGGCCGGCCTGGTGTTCGCCGGCTACGACTTCGACGACCAGACCGACCCGTTCGAGGCGGGCATCGGGTTCACCGTGCCGCTGAAGACCAAGGAGGACGACTTCGTCGGCCGGGAGGCGCTGCTGGAACGCAAGGCCCACCCGCAGCGCACGCTGGTGGGCCTCGAGCTGGCCGGCAACGAACCCGCCGCCCACGGCGACTGCGTTCACCTGGGGCGATCCCAGGTCGGCGTGATCACCAGCGCCACCCGGTCACCGGTGCTGCGCAAGAACATTGCGCTGTGCCGGATGGCCGTCCAGCACGCCGCGCTGGGCACCGAGGTGGAGGTGGGCAAGCTCGACGGCCACCAGAAACGCATCCCGGCCACCGTGGTGCGTTTCCCGTTCTACGACCCGGACAAGACCAAGCCACGCAGCTGACGCTGCTCGTGAGTGGCGAGTAGCGCTATAGCGACACTCGCCACTCACGAGCTCCACCGAAGGAGGAGCAAATGACACGAGTCGCCGTGATCGGCGCGGGGCCGAGCGGGCTCGCCCAGCTGCAGGCGTTCGCCACCGCCGCGCGCGCCGGCATCGAGGTACCTGAAGTGGTCTGCTTCGAGAAGCAGGGCGACTGGGGCGGGCTGTGGAACTACACCTGGCGCACCGGCCTGGACGAACACGGCGACCCGGTGCACGGCAGCATGTACCGCTACCTGTGGTCGAACGGGCCGAAGGAGTGCCTGGAGTTCGCCGACTACCCGTTCGACACGCACTTCGGCAAGCCCATCCCGTCCTTTCCGCCGCGCGCGGTGCTCTACGACTACATCACCGGGCGCGCCCGGGCGAGCGGCGTGCGGGACCAGATCCGGTTCAACACGGCGGTGCGCTGGGTGTCCTGGGACGGGTCGCGGTTCTCGGTGTCGGTGGACGACCGGACCGGTTCGCGGACCGAAGAGTTCGACTACGTCATCGTGGCCACCGGCCACTTCTCCACGCCGAACGTGCCCGAGTACCCGGGCTTCGACACCTTCCCCGGCCGGATCATGCACTCGCACGACTTCCGGGACGCCAGCGAGTTCGCCGGTCGCGATCTGTTGGTGATGGGCAGCAGCTACTCGGCGGAGGACATCGCGCTGCAGTCGGCCAAGTACGGCGCGAAGTCGGTGACCATCAGCTACCGGTCCGCGCCGATGGGCTTCGGCTGGCCGTCCGGGATCTCGGAGGTTCCGGGGCTGGAACGGATGGACGGGCGGACGGCGGTGTTCACCGACGGCACCTCCCGCGAGGTTGACGCGATCGTGCTGTGCACCGGTTACCAGCACAGCTTCCCGTTCATCGCCGACGACCTGCGGCTGCGCACGGCGAACCTGCTGTGCACGCCGAACCTCTACAACGGCGTGCTCTGGATCGACAACCCGCGGATGATGTACCTGGGCATGCAGGACCAGTACTACACGTTCTCCATGTTCGACCTGCAGGCCTGGTACGCCCGCGACGTGATCCTGGGCCGGCTGCCGGTGCCTCCCCGTGAGGACATGGCCGCGCACATCGACGGCTGGACGGCCCGGCTCCAGACGCTGGCCAACCCGGAAGAGGAGATCGACTATCAGGCCGACTACCTGCGCGACCTGATGAAGGACACCGACTACCCGGACTTCGACCTCGACCTCACCCGGCGCCACTTCAAGGTGTGGGAACACCACAAGGAGGAAAGCATCACCGGTTACCGGGACCGCGCCTTCACCTCACCGTGCACGGGTTCCCAGGCCCCCCTCCACCACACCCCCTGGTGGACCGAACCCGACGACACCCTCGCCACCTTCCTCCGCACCGAGTAAGGATTCCCCGCGAGTCGGGGATCTGAGTACGGCGAGTCGGGGATCTGAGTACGGCGAGTCGGGGATCTGAGTACGGCGAGTCGGGGATCTGGGTACGGCGAGTCGGGTTTTTACGGCGCACCGAACAGGCTGGCGTTGCCCTGAACGAACTCGCGGACGGATCGAGCGGGCCGGCCGGTGATCTTGTGCACCGTGTCGGTCAGCCGGTTGTAGCGGTTCTCCCGGTGCAGCCGGGCCATCGTGTGGATGTGTTGGTGGGCGTGCTCGGACAGGCCGGCCTGGGCGAGCACGGTCTCGGCCCAGCCGTCCAGCGGTACGTCCACGTAGCACACCGGGCGGCCCAGCGCCTCGGCGTAGGCCCGCGCGATCTCGGTCATGGTCAGGCTGGCCGGGCCGGTCAGCTCGAGCACCTCGCCGAGGTGCGGCGTCGGGTCTTCGAGCACGGCGGTGACCACGTCGGCCACGTCCGCCGCCGCTACCGGTGAGGTGCGCCCGTCGCCGAATGGCAGGCGCAGCGTGCCGTCCTCCGCAATGGTGTGCGCGGCGACCGTGGTGAACAGCGGGTTGTCCAGGAAGGACGTCGGGCGCAGGAACACCACGGGCAGCCCGGACCAGGCCAGCACCCGCTCGGACAGCCAGTGCAGCCGCTGCTGGTGCGACTCCTCGGTGCTGGTCACGGTCATCTGGGAAACCGTCATCTGCGACATGTTGACCAGCGCGTCCAGGCGGCCGAGCTCGCGCGCCACGGTGGCCACCGTGGCGGTGGCCTCGAGGTAGGTGGGCGCGACGGCCATGCTGAAGAACATCCGCCGCGCGCCGTCGAGGGCGCGCGCCACGTCGTCCGGCCTAGTCAGGTCGCCGACCAGCACTTCCGCTCCGAGCGCGCGCAGCGGCTCGGCCCGTTCGTCGTCGGTGCGCACCAGCGCGCGGACGCTGTGCCCGCGTTCCCGCAGCTGCCGCACAACCCGCCGGCTCACGCTGCCCACCCCGCCGCCCGCACCGGTCACCAGTATCGCCTCATCCACGAGATCGACTATCTCACCCTAAGTCTCTACTCGCAACCCAGCCGTCCGTGCCCCTACAGCTCCCGCGAGTCGGGGATCCAGGTACGGCGAGTCGGGGATTCAGGTACGGCGAGTCGGGGATTCGGGTACGCCGACGTCCCGTGAGGCTTCTGGGCGGGGCGGCGGTCGTCCGAGTCACCGAGATCTACCTGAGCGGGATTCGATCACGACTGGTAAACCGCTCAGGGTGGATCTCGTGGAGAGACGGGGGCCGGCGCTCGCATCGTAGTCCGCGCCCTCCAGGACTGGGGCCTGGCCGACCGGCCCGCGAGGGAACAGGGCGAGAGGCCACGCACCCCGGGGCGGAGGACCGCCCCGGGGTGCGCCGTGCAAGCGTCTTTCGGGCCACCGCCGTACCTGGGTCCCCGACTCGCCGTACCCGAATTCCCGACTCGCAGTACTCAGATCCCCGACTCGCCGTACCTGGATTCCCGACTCGCGGAAGGGGGTTAGGTGGTTTCGGCTATTAGGGCGGCTCGGGTTTGGAGGGGGTCTACGGCGGCGCGCATGGCTCGGGGGCGGAAGCGGATCGCCGGGCCTTGTACGCCGAGGACCGCGCGGAGGGTGCCGGTGCGGTCGCGTACCGGGACGGCGACGCCGTTCAGGTCGTCCTCGCGCTCGCCGAGGGCCTGTGCCCAGCCGCGTTCGGTGACTTTGGCGATCTCGGCGGTGAGTGCGGCCCGGTCCACGATGGTCTGCTCGGTGAAGGCGGGCAGCTCGCCGGTCGGCAGGGTGCCGCCCCAGGCCAGGAACACCTTGCCGGCGGCGGTGGCGTGCGCGACGCTGTTGCGCCCGATCTCGGCCACGCTGCGCACCGAGCGCGGACTCTGGACGAAGTCGATGGTGAGCAGGTCGTGCTCGCCGGGCAGGGACAGGGTGCTGGTCTCGCCGGTGATCTCGGTGAGCTCCTCCAGGTACGGCCGGGCCACGGTGCGCAGGTCCAGGGTGTCGCGGGCCGCGCTGGCCAGCTGCAGGATCCGCACGCCCAGCCGGTAGCGGCCGGAGGCGGGCAGGTGCTGCACCAGGCCGGCGGAGACCAGCGTGGAGAGCAGCCGGGAAATGCTGCTCACGTTGATCCCGGTGCGCCGGGCGATCTCGTTGGTGCCCAGCTCGGCCCGGGCCTCGGCCAGCGCGTCCAGCACCTCGACGGCCCGGGCGACCGCACCGACCTGACGAGTGGCTGGTCGTCCGGTGCGCGCCATAGTAAAGTCTCCTACGTCACATGGATATGGCATTGCCGTAATGGATATTAGCACGGAGGTGCTGGTCATGGTGCGTTTCCTGGTCATCGGCGCCGGGATCCACGGGTTGGCGACGGCCTGGCAGCTCGCCCGCCGGCTGCGCGCCACCGGCGCGGGCAGCGGCGAGGACGTGCTGGTGGTGGACAAGTCCGGGATCGGCGCGGGCGCCTCCGGCGTGGCCTGCGGGGTGATCCGGAACAACTACTTCCAGCCCGCGATGCGCGAGCTGATGGCCCACTCGGTGGGCGTGTGGGAGTCCGACCCGGAGGCGTTCGCCTACCATCCGGTCGGTTATCTGCAGGCCGCGCCGGAGGTGATGCGGGCCGACGTGGAGCAGATCTTCAAAGAACAGAGGGCCATCGGCTACGAGTCCGAGCTGGTGCTCGGCGAACGCGAGTGCCGCGCCTACCTGCAAGGTCTGTTCCACGACTGGCGCGCCGAGGGCATCACCAGCGTGCTGCACGAGAAGCGCGGCGGGTACGCCAACAACGTCGCCTCGCTCAAGGGGCTGGCCGCCAAGGCCGAGGCCGAGGGCGTGCGGATCCGCTCCGGGGTCCGGGTCACCGGCATCCGAACGGACGCGTCCGGCGCCGTCAATGGGGTGCACACCGACGCCGGTGACATCGACTGCGAACAGCTGGTGGTGGCCGCCGGGCCATGGGTGCGCGACTTCTGGTCGATGCTGGACCTGCCGGAGTCGATCGACGTCACCGGGCCGGACGGCACGGTGCACCCGGACCGCCCGATGTGGACCTACTGGGCGCTCCAGGAGGGCACCCTCGGCGTGGACCCCAGCGAGTTCACCGACAACGCCGGCGCGCTGCCGCCGGTGGTGCACATCGACTCGGACGCAGCTCTGCACGACGAGGACGGCCTGGTCACCGACCAGATGTGGGGCATCTACTACAAGCCGGACTTCTCCTTCGGCGGCGTGCAGGGCGGGGCCGCACCGGTACAGGTGCCCCGACCCGCCAACGAGGTCGCGGTGGACCCGTACGGCACGCAGAGCCCGGAGTTCGTGGTCGGCGACGACTTCGTCCGGATGTGGACCGCCGCGCTGGGGCACTGCCACGAGCGGTTCGCCGGCTGCCGGGCGCGGTACCTGCGCGAGCCGTCCGGCGGGATCGGCGCGTTCACCCCGGACAGCTTCCCGGTGTTCGACCGGTTCCGGGAGAACGTGTACGTGATCGCCGACTCCAACCACGGCTACAAGATGATCGGCATCGGCGAGCTGGTGGCCAAGGAGCTGACCGACCAGCCACAGAGCCTCCTGGAGCCGTTCCGGTTCGACCGGTACCGCACCGGGCGGCTGCATCCGGTCAGCCACTCGCCCTTCCCTTGGTCGTAGGCTGGACACGGTGCGGGTTCTCTTCGTGCAGCACCAGGACGACTGTCCGCCCGGCCTGGTCGGCGACCGCCTGACCGAGCTGGGCGCGCGGATCGACGTGGTGGACCCCCGGCGCCCGTTGCCCGATCCCACCGGGTTCGACCTGATCGTGCCGCTGGGCTCGGACGATTCGGTGGCCGACGAAACGGTCGGTTACCTCGGGGCCGAGGCGGAGCTGCTGGACGGCGCGGTGCGGGCCGACGTGCCGGTGTTCGGCATCTGCTTCGGCGCGCAGCTGCTCTGCCGGGTTCTGGGCGGCTCGGTGGCGCCGGCGCGGAACGGACCGGAGATCGACTGGATGCGGGTGGCGGTGGCCAACGGCGCCACGACGGTGGAGTCGGGTCCGTGGCTGGTCTGGCACGAGGACGTGATGACGCCCCCGGCCGGGTCGGCCGAGCTGGCCCGCAGTGAGGTGTGCACCCAGGCGTTCAGCGTCGGGCGGCACCTGGGCGTGCAGTTCCACCCGGAGGCCACGCTGGACGTCGCGTGGGCGTGGGCACGGGGCTACCGGCTCTCCCTGGACAAGATCGGGCGGGACCCGGAGGAGATGCTCGGCCGGATGGCCGCCGACGCGGACGGTGCCCGGCGCCGGGTGGCCACCTTGGTCGACCGGGTGCTGTCACACGCCGGCCTGACCCGCTAGGAACAACCCACGCGGGCGCGCAGCTCGGCCAGCTCGGCCGGGTCCAGCTGCACGCCCAGCTCGCGCAGCACCTCGCCGAGGCGCTCCAGGCTGACCGGCGTGCGTTCCGCCCGCCCGTCCGCGTGCTCCACGGTGAGCTGGTCGCCGACCATCCGCCGGACCACCCCGTCGGCCAGCCGCATCACCACCAGCCGGCCGACGAACGGGGAGTGCGGGTGGGTGGAGGTGTAGTGGTGCGCCACCTCGTAGTCGATCAGCCGCTGCTCGGTCTCGTCGAACTCGTGCATGACCTGCCAGTCGCCGTCGTCGAGCTTGGCCAGCGTCCAGAGGCCGTCCGCGGTTCGCGCCAGCTGGTGGGGCCAGCCGGCCTGGTCGACCAGTGCGCCGTCGCGCAGCGGCATCGGCGCGATCATGCCGGCGCCGAAGCCGATGTCCACCAGGTGGGGCAGCCCGTCCGTGTCGGTCGGGGTGACCGCGAGAACCATGTGCGTGCGCGGCCCGCCCGCCCGCCTCGGCTGCACCCGGGCCATCAGCCGGCGCACCCGGTAGCCGAGCTGCTCCGCGACGGCGGCGAACAGGAGCGCGTGCTCGAAGCAGTACCCGCCCCGCCGCCGGTGCACCATCTTGTCGGTGATCTCCCTCAGGCCGAGGCCCCGGTGGGTGCCGAGCACCACGTCCACGTTCTCGAACGGGATGGCCAGGGTGTGCGCCCTGGTCAACCCGTGCAGCGCGGCGAGCGTGGGCGGCACCCGATGGTGGCCGATCCTGGCGAGGTAGGCGTCCAGGTCAACCTGGTCGATCTCCCACTCGGTGCCCGCCCGCGTGCTCGTCGCGCTGCTCATGAACTAATGTTGCAACCTCAAGTGGTCTTGAGGTCAACCCCCCAGTGCGGGTTCCGCCCGCTCAGCCCGAGCGTGCGGTGCAGCGGCGGTGCGTCCGCCGGCACCTCCACCACGTCGCCGAACAGCCCGGTCCGGCCGACGGTCCACGCGGGGCTGTTCACCAGCGTGGTGAACTCCAGCGAGGCCGCCACGCTCGCCGGGTCGGCGTCGAACGGCCGGCCGATGGCGCTGGCCAGGTCCCAGCCGTGCAGCAGCAGCTCGTTCAGCCCGATCTTGCCGACCAGCTCGGCCGGCATGGAAAGGCCGCCGACGGCGGTCTCGCCCCGCCAGGCGTCCGGGTCGCGCCAGGCCTCGGCCATCTCGGCGGCCCGGGCCGGGATGAGGGTGCGCCAGTCGTCGGCGAGCAGCTTGCCCGGTTGCTGGTCCGGGCCGCCGGGGTCGGGCGCCCGGAGGGCCGCGCCGCGGAAGGCGACCGTCAGGCCCTGCAGATGCCCGAGCAGGTCACGGACGGTGTAGTCGGCGCACGGTGTGGCGGCGTCCAGCTGGTCCTCGGTGACCGCACCTACCAGGGTGGCGATCCGCGCGGCGGCCGGTTCAAGGGAGTAGGTCATACCGGGTTAGACACGGGCGAGGGGCAAAACTCATCGCGCGCCGTAGAACGCGCGGGCCAACTTCGCCGGGCTGAGCACGCCGTAGATCGCGGCGATCCGGCCCTCTCGCAGGCTGTACACGGTGACCGACTCGGGAATGCCGCTGTGCCCGCCGTGGCGGTAGCCCTGCTCGCCGTTCACCAGCACCGGCGTCCAGTCCCGGAGCAGCTCGTCCACGCCGTACCGGCGGGTGAGGCCGATGAGCAGCCGGGCCACCTTCTCCGCGCCGTGCACCTCCCGCCGGGCGGCCGGGGCCATCCCGCCGCTGTCGTTGACCATCACCACGTCCGGGTGCAGCAGCTCGACCAGGGCCTGCGCGTCGCCCGCACTCAGCGCGTGGGTCACCGCCTTGATCAGGCGCTGCTGCTCGGCGACCTCCGCGCGCGGGGCGGGCCGCGCCTCGAGCACCGCGCGGCGGGCCCGGGTGGCGTGCTGGCGGGCGGTCGCGGGCGAGCAGCCCAGCGCCGCCGCGACCTCCTCGAACGGCAGGCTCAACGCGTCGTGCAGCACGAAGGCCACCCGCTGCGGCGGGGTGAGCCGCTCCAGCACGACCATGGCCGCCATGCGCAGTTCCTCGTCGCGGACCAGCAGGGCCAGCGGGTCGTCCTCGCTGGTGCCGCTGATCAGCGGTTCCGGCAGCCACGGGCCGATGTAGGTCTCCCGGCGGACCCCGGCCGAACGCAACCGGTCCAGGCACAGCCGGCCGACCACCGTGGTCAGCCAGGCCCGCTGGTCCCGGATGGAGGCGCGCTCGACCTCGGAGAGGCGATTGAGCCGCAGCCAGGCCTCCTGCACCGCGTCCTCGGCATCGGCGAGGCTGCCGGTCATCCGGTAGCCGACCCCGAGCAGGTGCGCGCGGTGCTCCTCGATGTCGGGAGCGATCGACACAAAAGGCAAGGTAGCCCCGTCCGTCACAGTTGAAACCGCTTTGGCCGGCACCCGCGCTGATCGACGGGGTGCCGGCGCCAGGCGGGCCGTTGGCCGCGACGAACGTTTTGTGTCGGGCTCAGTGGATACGTTCCCGGCATGACCGTCACCGAAACCCCGATCGCCACTTTCAGCCTGGTCGCGCTGGACTGCCCGGACCCCCGCGCGCTGGCCGGTTTCTACGCCCGGATCACCGGTTGGCCGGTCGATCAGGACGCCGACGGCTGGGTGCAGCTGCGCTCGCCGGGGGGCGCCACCATCGCCTTCCAGCGGGCGCCCGGCCTGCGCCCGCCGGACTGGCCGAGCGACGAGCGGCCGCAGCAGCTGCACCTGGACTTCGACGTGCCCGACCTGGATGAAGGCGAGCGGCGGGTGCTGGCCATCGGCGCGCGCAAGGCCGACTACCAGCCGTCCGAGAAGTTCCGCGTCTACCTGGACCCGGCCGGCCACCCGTTCTGTCTGGTGCTGGAGTAGCACCCCGGTGGCACGGGCATAGACTCGCCGCGTGGCAGGCCGGATCAGGGACGCGGACATCGCCCAGGTCCGCGAGCGCGCCCGGATTGACGAAGTGGTCGGCGAGTACGTGGCGCTGCGCCGGGCCGGCGCCGGCTCGCTGAAGGGGCTGTGCCCGTTCCACGACGAGAAGACGCCGTCGATGAACGTCCGGCCCACCCACGGCACCTTCCACTGCTTCGGCTGCGGCGAGGGCGGCAGTGTGATCGACTTCGTGATGAAGATCGAGCACCTGGGCTTCGTGGAGGCGGTCGAGCGGCTGGCCGACAAGGTCGGCGTGCGGCTCACCTACGAGGGCGGCGGTTCCTCGGTGCAGCGGGAGAAGGGCACCCGCACCCGGCTGCTGGAGGCCAACCGGCGGGCCGCCGAGTTCTACGCCGAGCGGCTGCGCACTCCGGAGGCGGCGCCGGCGATCCAGTTCCTGACCGGCCGGGGCTTCGACTCGGCGGCGGCCGCCACGTTCGGCTGCGGCTACGCCCCCGCCGAGTGGGACGGGGTGACCAAGCACCTGCTGGCCGCCGGGTTCAGCCTGGACGAGCTGATGAAGGCCGGGCTGTCCAAGGAGGGCCGGCGCGGCCCGATCGACCGGTTCCGCCGGCGGCTGCTGTGGCCGATCCGGGACCTGGGCGGCGAGGTGGTCGGCTTCGGCGCCCGCCGGCTGTTCGACGACGACCCGATCGAGGCCAAGTACCTGAACACCAGCGACACCCCGGTGTACCGCAAGACGCACGTGCTGTTCGGGCTGGACCTGGCCAAGCGGGAGATAGTCAAGCGGCGGCAGGCGGTGGTGGTGGAGGGCTACACCGACGTGATGGCCCTGCACCTGGCCGGGGTGACCACGGCGGTGGCGTCCTGCGGCACCGCGTTCGGCGCCGAGCACATCTCCGTGCTCCGCCGGCTGCTCGGCGACGACTCGTTCGACCGGGGCGAGATGATCTACCTGTTCGACGGGGACGCCGCCGGACAGGCCGCCGCACTGAAGGCCTTCGAGGGCGAGCAGCAGTTCGTCGGGCAGACCTTCGTGGCCATCGCCCCGGACGGGCTGGACCCCAACGAGCTGCGGCAGCGCTCCGGCGACAGCGCCGTGCGGGACCTGGTGGCCCGCCGCGAGCCGCTGTTCGAGTTCGCCATCCGCAGCCTGCTGCGGGACTACGACCTGGACACCGCCGAGGGGCAGGTGGCCGCGCTGCGCAAGACCGTGCCGCTGGTGGCGCAGATCAAGGACCACGGGCTGCGGGACCGCTACGCCGCCCGGCTGGCCGGCTGGACCGGCTGGCCGGAGGAGTCCACCGTGGTGCAGCGGGTGCGCGATATCGCCGGCGTGCCGGCGCGCCGGCAGCGGGTGACCGCCCGGGGCGGCCCTTCCGCCCCGCCGGCCCGCGACCCGCAGCTGCGGTTGCAGCGAGAGGCGTTGAAGTCAGCGCTGCAGCTGCCGGCGCTGGCCGGCTCGGGGTACGACGAGCTGCCCGACGCGTGTTTCACCCACCCCAGCTACCTGGCCGCGCACCAGGGCCTGCGGAAGGCCGGCGGCACGGCGACCGGGTTGACCGGTACCGACCTGCTGGAGGCGGTGGCCTCGGAGTGCCCGTCCACGCTGCGCTCGCTGCTCACCGAACTGGCCGTGGAGCCGCTGGACCTGCCGAAGCGCAACTCCGGTGAGGCGCGGTACGTGGGCAGCGTGCTCGCCGGGGTGCGCCTGGCCCTGGTGGAGAAGCAGATCGCCGAGATCAAGTCGCAGCTGCAGCGGACCAACCCGGTGGAGCAGCCGGACGAGTACCACGCGCTGTTCGGCGACCTGGTGCCGCTGGAGCAGTACAAGATCGCGCTACGCAACCAGACCACGGGCGCCGCGTGACCTGGTCGGACCGGTTGGCGCGGCTGCTCGGCCGGGAACGGCTGCCCGACGGTTTCGCCGGCCGGCTCGACCCGGGCGAACGGGTGCTCGCGGTGGCCCGGCTGGCCGGCGGCCAGCCGCTGGTGGCCACCGACGCCGGGCTGTGGCTGGCCGAGGGCCGGCGGATCGACTGGCACCTGGTGAGCAAGGCCACCTGGGGCGACGGCGCAATTGTGGTGACCGAGGCCGAGGTGGCTGACACGCTGGACGAGGACACGGTGCTGCTGCGTGACCTGCGCCCGCTCCGGCTGGCGCTGGCCGAGCCGGGCGCGGTGCCGGAGATCGTGCACAAGCGGGTCACCGGCTCCATCCGGTTCCGCCACCGGCGCGAGCTGCCCGGGGGCGGCGCCTGGTTCGTGCGGCGCGGCGTGCCGGGGCGGGACGGGTTGGTGATGCAGGTGCGGCCGGACCCGGGCACCGATCCCGAGCTGGTCCGCCGGGTGGCCGGCGAGGTGGCGAGGCGAGTCAAGGAAGTGGGGGACGAAGCTTGAGCACAGGGGTCGGCTGGGATCCGGCGGTGTACCTGACGTTCGACGACGACCGCTCGCGGCCGTTCTACGACCTGCTGGCCCGGATCGGCGCCGACGCGCCGCGCCGCGTGGTCGACCTGGGCTGCGGCCCCGGCCACCTGACCGGCGTGCTCTCCGCGCGCTGGCCGGGCGCCGAGGTGGCCGCGCTGGACTCCTCGCCGGACATGGTGGCCGACGCGCGCGCCCGGGGCATCGCCGCCGAGCAGGCCGACGTGCGGGACTGGTCGCCCGGCGAGCGGGACGACGTGGTTGTGTGCAACGCGGTGCTGCAGTGGGTGCCCGAGCACCCCGAGCTGCTGGTCCGCTGGGTGCGGGCGCTGAACCCCGGCGCCTGGTTCGGCATGCAGGTGCCGGGCAACTTCGGCGCCCAGTCGCACGCGCTGGTGCGCGAGCTGGCGGCGCGGGAGCGCTGGCGGGGCCGGGTGACCCTGCGCCACGAGGACGCCGTGCTTTCGCCCGAGCGGTACGCCGAGTCGCTGGCCGCCGCCGGGGCCTCCGTGGATGCCTGGGAGACCAGCTACCTGCACCGGCTCACCGGGCCGGACCCGGTGCTGAACTGGATCACCGGGACCGCGCTGCGCCCGGTGCGCGCGGCGCTGAGCGACCCGGAGTGGGAGGAGTTCCGCGCCGAGCTGGCGCCGAGGCTGCGTGCCGCCTACCCGGAGCGGGCGGACGGCACCACCTGGTTCCCGTTCCGGCGGATCTTCGTGGTGGCACGCGGGTGAACCCGGTCGGCACGGTCACCGTGTGCGCCCGCTACCCGGTCAAGTCGGTGCAGGGCGAGCGGCCGGAACGGCTGCGCCTGGAGCCGCACGGCGTGGTCGGGGACCGGACCTGGGCGCTGCGCACCGAGGACGGCAAGCGCGGTTCGGGCAAGAACACCGACCGCTGGGCCCGGCTGAACCACATGCTGGAGATGTCCGCCCGCTACACCGGCGAGCGGGCGTTGCTGCGCCTGCCCGACGGCCGGGAGCTGGACCTCGCCGCGCCCGAGCTGCCCGGGGTGCTGAGCGACGTGGTGGGCCGGCCCGTGGTGCTGACCGAGCTCGGCGAGGGGCCGCACTACGACGTCGCCCCGGTGCACCTGGTCACCTCGGCCACCCTGGACTGGTGGTCCGAGCAGGGACCCGGCGCCGAGGTGGCCTGGCAGCGTGCCCGGCCCAACCTGGTGGTCACCACCCCGGACGGTGCTCCCGGCCGGTTGGAGGACGGCTGGATCGGGCGCCGGCTGCGCGTCGGCTCGACGCTGCTCGAGGTGGTCGCGGAGACCGTGCGCTGCGTGATGGTGACCCAGGACCAGCTCGGCCTCGGCTCGTGCTCCGGGCTGTTGAAGGTGCTGGCGCCGCACCAGCTCAGCCTCGGCGTGTACGCGGAGGTGGTCCGGCCGGGAGAGGTCGGCCTCGGCGACGAGGTGTGGCTGGAAAGCCCTTAGTGGTTGCCGTTGGCGGTGTGCCGGGCCGGCGGGCGGTTGCCGCTCACGGAGTCCAGCATGCGGGCCTTGGCGATGCCGGCCGCGCCCTGCACCGCCGGGTGGTCGGCGAGCCTCCGGTAGGTGCGCGCGATCTGTTCGTAGCGCTCCCGTCCGGCCCGCGCGCCCAGCACGTAACCGATCGCGGCGCCGAGCACGAACTGGATCATCCGGTGTCCTCCCAGGGGTTGGCTCGCCCTACCATCTTGCCTCATCCGGGGAGTGGGGAACCCCGCGGCGATGCCCCGATGGCGTTGTCTATAGTTATGGACACCGGCGAGCGGTACGGGCCGGTAAGAGCGATCCTCCGTAGCTCAATTGGCAGAGCATGCGACTGTTAATCGCAGGGTTACTGGTTCGAGTCCAGTCGGAGGAGCAAGTCCTTCCCCGGCGCTGATCAGCTCTCCGACGAGGGCTTGGCCTCGGCGCGTTTGGCGTCGTCCTCCTGCAGACCGCCGATCTCGGCCTTGAAGATGCGCGCCGAGCGGCCCAGCCCCCGGGCCGCCTCGGGCAGTTTCTTCGCACCGAACAGCAGGACGAAGATCAGCAGCACGATCAGGACATGGCTGGGCGAGACGGCGCCGGAGAACATGCCCGAATCCTATTCCGGCAAAGCTGAGAACTAGGCCGTGTTTCAGGAGTCCCGGTCGATGGGCTTCGTGATCCAGGTGGTTTCCGGCAAGGCGGAGGCATGGCCTCGTACCGGGGTACGTGGCCGGCCGACAACGCGGCCGGGGACCGCCTGGGCGCGAAGACCGCGATCGAGGACTTCTGAAACACGGCCTACCTGGGTCGGCGGGTGGCGTGGGGGAGGACGGCGCCTCGGCGCAGGGCGTCGGCGTCCAGGGTCACCGGGCGGTACGGCAGCTCGGGCAGGCGGGCGGTCACCGTGCGCACCGGGTCCTCGACGGCGCGGTGGGTGCCGGCCAGGAAGGACCATTCGTGCTCGTCGGAGCCGTAGTGCAGGACCGTTGCGAAGACCTCGCCGAACCGCTCGACCGAGCGCAGCAGCGTCTCGCTCCGCCACAGGGTGGCGCAGCCGGCCTGGCCGGCCAGCACGCCGCCGTCGGTGAGCACCGAGGAGGCCCGGCGCAGGAAGTCCACCCCGTAGAGCCGGTTGTGCTGCGCGGCCGGGTCTTCCGGGCGCTCGTCGGGCAGGTCGACCACGACCACGTCGTAGCGCCGGTCGGTCTCGGCCAGGTAGGCCCAGCCGTCGGCGTAGTGCACGTGCACCGGGCCGTCGCCGCGCTCGGCGGCGGCCAGCGCCTCCGGGGTGTACCCGTAGGGCAGCCGGCGGGCGCAGGCCCGCACGCACTCGGCGTCGATGTCCACGTGGTCCACCCGGCGCGCGCCGGCGGCCACGGCCAGCTGGCTGACCACGCCCTCGCTGGACCCGATCACCAGCACCTGGTCCACCTGGGGCGCGAGCAGCAGGGCGGGGACCAGCAGTGCCTCGTGGTACACGAGCTGGCTGGCTTCGGCGCTCTGCCGTTCGTCGTCGCAGAACAGGGTGACGCCGTGCGCGGTTCGCCCGATCAGCACGTCCTGGAACCCGGTGTGCCCGGACCAGAGCACCTCGGACACCTGCCACACCCGGTGCAACCCGGCGCCCATCGGCTCCTCGACCTGGCCGGTCTCCCCGCGCGGCACGGACTGCCGGTGTACCCGCCGCGCGCCGAGCGCCTCGGCCAGCAGGGTCACGGCACGGTCCGGGTCGGCGGCGTCGCCGCAGGTGAACACGTCCACGAAGGCGGCACCGGCGTCCGGCCAGGTGTGCACCGAGGCGTGTGACTCGGCGAGCATGGCCAGCAGGGTCAACCCGCGCGGGCTGAACTGGTGCGCCACCAGCTGGAGCACCGTCGCCCCGGCTCCGGTCAGCGCGTCGCGCAGGGCCGCGCGCAGCGCCGGCTGGTCGTTCAGCGTCTCGGCCGGCACCCCGTGCAGCTCGGCCAGCACGTGCCGCCCGGCGAACTTCATCGCGCCGCCACCGGCTCGGTGCACCGCACGGGCAGCGGCGGCAGGCCGTTGAAACCCACCGACGCGTAGCTGGCCGTGTACGCGCCGGCGGCGAGCAGCCGCACCGGGTCGCCGGCGCGCAACGCCAGGGGCAGCGGCACCTCCCGGTAGAGCATGTCGTCGCCGTCGCAGGTCGGGCCGGCCAGCACGGCGGGCCCGACCGGGCCGCCGTCGTGCGGGGTGGCCAGCCGGTAGCCGATCGCCTCGCCCTCCGTCTCGGCCAGGCCGCCGTAGCGGCCGATGTCCAGGTACACCCAGCGCCGGCCGTCGTGCCGCCGCGACACCCGGACCACCTCCGCGTGCAGCGTGCCGGCCTCGGCGACCAGCAGCCGGCCGGGTTCGACGGCCAGCTCGGGCGCCCGGCCCGGGAAATGGCGCCGCACCGCGTCGCGGATGACTTCCGCGTACTCGGCGATGCCCGGCACCGGTTCGCGGTAGGGCACCGGGAACCCGCCGCCGACGTCCAGCAGCCGGATCGGCATTCCCGCCCGGCCCGCGACCCGCGCGGCGCCGGCAATGGCGTCCGCCCAGGCAGCGGGCCGGGTCTGCTGGGAACCCACGTGGAAGCCCACCCCGGCCGGGTCCAGCCCGTGCCGCGCCGCGTCCTGTAGCAGGCGTACCGCCTCCTCCTCGGCACAGCCGAACTTGCCGCCGAACGGGGTGGCCGACCCGGCCTCGTCCACCGCGATCCGCACCAGCACGGCGGCCCCCGGCGCGTTCGCGGCCAGCACCCGCAGGTCCTCCGCGCTGTCGGTGACGAACAGCCGGACCCCAGCGGCGGCAGCGGCGGCCACCTCGGCCGGCTTGCGCACCGGGTTGGCGTAGCACCGCTCCCCGGCGAAGCCGGCATGGGTCGGGCGCCCAGTTTGGCGCCCGGCAGGGACACCGGCGAGGCCGGTCTCGGGAGGGCGCCCGGTTTGGCACCCGACGGGGATGCCGGCGAGGCCGTCCAGCAGCGCGATCTCCCCCGGGGACGCCACGTCGAAGCCACTGCCGGCCTCGGCGAGCGCGCGCAGCACGGCCGGCTCCGGGTTGGCCTTCACCGCGTAGAACACCCGCGCCTCGGGCAGCGCTTCCCGCAGCTCGGCGTACCGGGCGCGCACCACCCCGAGATCCATCTCCAGATACGGACCGCTCACACCCCGAGGTTAGGGCGCGATGGGGTGGCGGTCGTGCGCGGTGCCGGTTCCAAGACGGCTTGGACGGCGCGGCTGGGGGCTTTCGCGGCTTCGGCGCGGCCTCTTGCGTCGGGCGGGCTGCCGCGCCGGCTGGTCACCTTCCGTGACGATGCTGGGGCCTGCCTTCCGTGCCCTTCGTGATCAACTAAACATGGGAGACCTTACTGGCCAGTAGAACGTCTCTGGTGTTTAGTTGATCACATACCACGCGCGCCGAACGCCGGAACGCTCCGCGCCGGGACGGTTGCTGACTACAGAAGGTAACCAGACGCGGCGGCACCGCGGTCGACGCAAGAGGCCGCGCCGAAGCCGCAGAGGCCCCCCAGCCGCGCCGTCAAAGCCGTCTTGGAACCGGCACCGCACTCAGCCGGCGGCCAGCGCGGTGTCCCGGGAGACCGGCTCCCAGGTGCGCAGCTCGGTGCGCACGGCGTCCAGGTGGGCGAGGATGCCGTCCACCGCGTCCGCGCCCAGCGGCAGGCGCAGCGGGGTGGTGTCCGCGTCCGGGGCGGTGCGGATCGCGGCGGCGGCGCGGGCCGGGTCGCCGGGCTCCACGCCGCGGATACCGGTGATCATCTCCCGGGTGGAGCCGACGGTCGGCGTGTAGTCGTCGATGCGGGCGCTCCGCACCAGGTTGGCGCCGGAAAGCTCGGTGCGGAACGAGCCGGGCTCGACCACCAGCACCGCGATGCCCAGCGGCCCGACCTCGGCGGCCAGGGCCTCCGAGTAGCCCTCCAGCGCGAACTTGGTGGCGCAGTAGGCGGAGAACCCGGGCAGCGCCACCCGACCACCGAACGAGGACATCTGCACGATCGCCCCGCTGCCCCGGGCGCGCATGCCCGGCAGCACCGCCCTGGCGAGTGCGGCCGGACCGAAGAAGTGCAGCTCGAACAGGTCGCGCAGCTCGCCGTCGGTGGTCTCCTCGGCGGCGCCCACCTGGCCCCGGCCGGCGTTGTTGACCAGCACGTCGATCCGCCCGTAGCGGGCCTGCACGTCGGCCACCAGCGCGGCGCCGGCGGCGGTGTCGGTCACGTCCAGCCGGGCCGCCTCGATCTGGTCCGGGTGACTGGTGACCAGGTCGTCCAGCGTCTCCGGGCGCCGTGCGGTGGCCACCACCACGTCCCCGGCGGCCAGCGCCGCCTCGGTGATCGCCCGGCCGAAGCCGCTGGACGCCCCGGTCACCAGCCAGACCCGTGATGTGGAAGTCATGGCGCAACCTTGGCTCGCGCGACCCCTGGACGTCCAAGACCTGGCGTGATAACCAGATGGCATGGACGCGCACCTGCGCTACTTCGTGGCCATCGCCGAGCACCTGCACTTCACCCGCGCCGCCGAGGCGCTGTACGTGAGCCAGCCGGCGCTGTCCAAGCAGATCCGGGGCTTCGAGCAGCGGTTGCGGGTGCGGTTGTTCGACCGGGACGGGCGGGGCGTGGCGCTCACCCCGGCCGGCGCGGCGCTGCTGCCCGGGGCGCGCGCGGTACTGGACGCGTGGGCCGCCGCCGAGGCCGACCTGGCCGCCGCCACCGCGGTGCAGCGCGGCACGCTGCGCGTGGGCATGAGCACCGGCCTCGGCCGGGGCCTGCTGCCGGCGGTGCGGGCCCGGCTGGCCGAGCTGGCACCGAGGATCCAGCTGCACGTGCGGCAGGTCGGCTGGGGCGACCCGACCGGCGGCCTGGCCGACGCCGGCGGGGAGGGGACCGACGCGGCGTTCGTCTGGCTGCCGCTGCCCCACCCCGAGCGGTTCGCTTGGCTGGAGGTGGCGCGCGAGCCGAGGCTGGTCGCGCTGCCCTCGGCCCACCCGCTCGCGGACCGGGCCGAGCTGGACATCGCCGAGCTGCTGGACCAGCCGTTCCTCGCGTTGCCGGCCAGCAGCGGGGTGCTGCGGGACTACTGGCTGGCCACCGAGGCCCGGGGCGGCCGGGAACCGGTGGTCGGCGCCGAGGTCGCCAGCGTCGAGGAGACCGTGGAATGCCTGGCCGCCGGCCTCGGGGTCTGCCTGCTGGCCAGTGGGAACGCCCCGGCGCTGGACCTGGACGGGGTGGCCGTGCGGCCGGTCACCGGGGTTGGGCCGAGCCGGCTGGTGCTGGCTTGGCGGCGGGGCGACAACCGCGAGGCGCTGCGCCGGCTGCGCGAGGCCACCGCGTCGGCCATCGGGTCCGGCCCGGCGGAGGGTCAGCCGGCCAGGTAGCCGCCCGAAGCGTCCACGTCGGCGCCGTGCACCGCGCCGGCCTCGTCGGAGGCCAGCCACATCACCACCGAGGCCATCTCCTCGGCGCGGACGATCCGGCGCACCGGGTAGTCCTGGGCGATCTGTTCGTAGCTCACCCCGAACGCGGCGGCGGCCCGGCGCAGCATCGGGGTGTCCACCGCACCCGGGGCGAAGGCGTTCACCCGGATGCCCGCCGCGGCGTACTCCAGCGCGGCCACCCTGGTCAGCGACAGCACGCCGTGCTTGCTGGCGTTGGACGGGGCGATGGTGGCGAACCCGACCTCGGCGGAGATGGACGCGGTGTTGATGATCACGCCACCCCCGGCGGCCAGCATCCGGGGGATCTCGTACTTCATGGCGAGGAACACGCCGGCGGTGTTGGTCCGCCAGACCAGCTCCAGGTCTTCCAGGGTCTGCTCGTGCAGCCGGGCGGCGCGTGGGCTCTCGATGCCGGCGTTGTTGAGCGCGATGTCCAGCCGCTGGTAGCGGTCCACGCAGGCGGCGACCAGGTCGCGCACCTCCGGCTCGTGGCGCACGTCGGCCCGCCGGTAGGTGGCGTCCCCGCCGGCCGCGCGGATGTCCGCCTCGACCCGGCGGCCCAGCTCGGCGCGCCGGCCGCAGAAGAACACCTTCGCCCCGCGCGCGGCCATCGCCCGCGCGGTGGCCTCGCCGATCCCCGAGGTCGCCCCGGTGATCAGCGCGACCTTGCCGGCGAACCGCTGGTCAGGGGCCGGCGCGCCCGACTGGTGGGCGGCCAGCGAGCCGGCGGCTCCGGCGGCGATGCCGGCCACTCCGGCGGCGCCGATGGCCAATGCTTTGCGCCGGGAGAGTTGAGAGGGTTGGGTGGACACCGAACCAGGCAATCAGTGCACCGATGCGCCGGTCCAATACCCGTGTTCATGCCGATCGGGCATGGCGGGCGGCGCCGAGGAGCGACGATGCTGGTGGGCGAGCACGTGACGAGGACGGTGTGAGTTGGGTAAGCCGGTACTGCTGACCGTGGACGACGACCCGGGGGTGTCCCGCTCGGTCGCCCGCGACCTGCGACGGCGCTACGGCGAGGAGTTCCGGATCGTCCGGGCGGACTCCCCGGTGGACGCGCTGGAGGCGCTGCGCGAGCTGAAGCTGCGCGGCGACGTGGTCGCGGCCATGCTGGCCGACTACCGGATGCCCCGGATGAACGGCATCGAGTTCCTGGAGCAGGCCATGGACCTGTTCCCGCGGGCGCGGCGGGCGCTGCTCACCGCGTACGCGGATACCGACGCGGCGATCCAGGCGATCAACCTGGTGGACGTCGACCACTACCTGCTCAAGCCGTGGGACCCGCCGGAGGAGAAGCTCTACCCGGTGGTCGACGCGCTGATCGAGACCTGGCGGGCCACCGGGGACAGCGCCGTCGAGGAGACCAAGGTGATCGGCCACCGGTGGTCGGCACCGTCGTTCGCCGCGCGCGACTTCCTGGCCCGCAACGCGGTGCCGTACCGGTACTACAGCGTGGACGAACCGGAGGGCGAGCGGCTGCTCGAGGCGGCCGGGAAGACCGCCGACGACGTGCCGGTGGTGATCACCCCGGACTGCGTGTGCCTGTGCAAACCGTCCAACACGGAGATCGCCGCCGCCGTCGGCCTCTCCACCAACCCGGCCGCCGAGTTCTACGACCTGGTGGTGGTCGGCGCCGGGCCGGCCGGGCTGGGCGCGGCGGTGTACGGCGCCTCCGAGGGTCTGCGCACCGTGCTGGTGGAACGCCAGGCCACCGGAGGCCAGGCCGGCCAGAGCTCGCGGATCGAGAACTACCTGGGCTTCCCGGACGGGGTGTCCGGCGCGCAGCTCACCGACCGCGCTCGCCGGCAGGCCCGCAAGTTCGGCGCGGAGACGCTGTCCGCCCGTGAGGTCACCCGGCTGGAGGTGCGCGGCTCGGCGCGGGTGGTGCACTTCGGCGACGGAACCGAGATCGCCGCCCACTCCGTGGTGCTGGCCACCGGGGTGTCCTACCGGACGCTGGACGCGCCGGGGGTCGCGGAGCTGACCGGCAGCGGGGTGTACTACGGCTCGGCGGTGACCGAGGCGCCGGCCTGCGCCGGCCAGGACGTGTACATCGTCGGCGGGGCCAACTCGGCCGGGCAGGCGGCGGTGTTCTTCTCCCGGCACGCCAAGCGGGTGGTGCTGCTGATCCGGGGTTCCTCGCTGGAAGCGTCGATGTCGCACTACCTGATCCAGCAGCTGGAGGCGATCGAGAACGTCTCGGTGCGCACGCACACCGAGGTGGCCGAGGCCCACGGTGAGCAGCACCTGGAGCGGCTCACCCTGCGGTCCGGGGGCGAGAGCGAGACGGTGGGTGCCGGCTACCTGTTCGTGTTCATCGGCGCGGCGCCGCGCACCGACTGGCTGGACGGCGTGCTGGTCCGGGACGAGCGTGGCTTCGTGCGCACCGGTCCGGACCTGATTCGTGGCGAATCCCGGCCCCCCGGGTGGACACTGGACCGGGAGCCCTACTTCATGGAGTCCAGCGTGCCGGGCGTTTTCGTGGCGGGCGATGTGCGCGCCGAGTCGGTCAAGCGGGTGGCCTCCGCCGTCGGTGAGGGTGCGATGGCGGTGACCTTGGTACATCGGTATCTGGGGGAGCAGTGAGTGTCACGCTGTCGCACGCGGAACTGCGCGAGCTGTTCCTGTTCGCCGATCTTTCCGATCTGCAGCTCGGCTGGATAGCGCTGAACGCCGACGAGGTGGAGGTGGCCGCCGACACCGAGATCTTCACCGAGGGTGACGACGCCAAGTGCTTCTGGGTGCTGCTTTCCGGCACGGTGGCCACCAGCCGGGTGATCGGCGGTGAGCGGGTGGAGACCGCGCGCACCGACCAGGTCGGCGTCTACTTCGGCGCGGTGTCGTTCTACCTGCCCGAGTCGCTGGAACAGGGTTATCCCACGTCCGCCCGGGCGGTCACCGACGTGCGGCTGCTCGCGTTGCCGGTCGGGCCGTTCGCGGCGGCGTTCCGGGACTGGTTCCCGATGGCCGTGCACCTGCTGCAGGGCATGGTGCTCGGCACCCGGCGGGGGCAGGCGATCACCGGCCAGCGGGAGCGGCTGCTGGCGCTGGGCAAGCTGTCCGCCGGGCTCACCCACGAGCTGAACAACCCGGCCGCCGCGGCCGCACGGGCCACCTCCACGCTGCGCGACCGGGTGGCCGGCATGCGGCACAAGCTGGCCATGCTGGCCGAGGGCAAGCTGGACACCGACGCCCTGCTCGCGCTGACCGGCCTGCAGGAGGACTTCGCCGACCGGGTGGCCGAGGCGCCCGAGCTGTCCCCGCTGGAGAGCAGCGACCTGGAGGACGAGCTCGGCGACTGGCTGACCGACCACGGCATCGGCGGCGGCTGGGACCTCGCCCCGGTGTTCGTGGCGGCCGGGCTGCGGGTGTCCGATCTCGAGAAGGTGCTGGTGGCGGCCGGTGCTGAGTCGCTGGGTGGTGCGGTGCGCTGGCTGGCGTACACGGTGGAGACGGAAAGCCTGCTGCGCGAGATCACCGACTCCACCAACCGGATCACCGCGCTGGTCGGCGCGGCCAAGCAGTACTCCCAGCTGGACCGCGCGCCCTACCAGATGATCGACGTGCACGACGGGCTGAAGGCCACGCTGGTGATGTTCGCCGGCAAGTTCGCGGCCTCCGGCGCCGGTGGGGTGAAGCTGGTCAAGGACTTCGACCGCACCCTGCCCAAGATCCCCGGCTACCCGGCCGAGCTGAACCAGGTGTGGACCAACATCATCGACAACGCGCTGGCCGCGATGGCCGGCTCGGGCGTCCTGACGGTCCGCACCGCGCCCGACGGCGAGTGGCTACTGGTGGAGATCGGCGACACCGGCCCCGGCATCCCGCCCGAGCACCGCAAACGCGTCTTCGAGCCGTTCTTCACCACCAAGGGGGTCGGCGAGGGCACCGGCCTGGGCCTGGACGTCTCCTGGCGGGTGGTGGTCAACCGCCACCACGGCGACCTCACCGTGGAGTCACAACCCGGCGACACCCGCTTCCAAATCCGCCTCCCCCTAACCGAATCCCCCTAACCCATATCGCGCCTCCCGCCTGCCCATGTCGCGGGTCTCGCCTGCCCATGTCGCGCGTCCCGCCCGCCCATGTCGCGGGTTTCGCCGGGCCATATCGCGGATTTTGCCGCGTCGTGCGCGGTGCAACGGGCGGTCCGCTGGTGGCTTTCCCGCGACATGGCCTGGCGAAACCCGCGACATGGGCAGGCGAAACCCGCGACATGGGCAGGCGGGACGCGCGACATGGGCAGGCGGGACGGGCGATATGGGTCAGGTTTGGAGGGGGAGGAGTTCGGTTGCCAGTTGGTCGAGGAAGTCGCGGCGGGATGTGACGGGAGTGGCGGGGCGGACCACGAACTTGGTCAGGCCGGCGTCCACGAACTGGGTCAACTGCGTGCGGGCGGCTTGCCAGCCCTTGCAGACCAGGCGGTCGGGGTCCACTCCGGGGCGTTGTTTGGCGATCCGGGCCAGCACGGCGTCCAGGTCCGAGTCGTTCACCGCGACCAGGAGGTTCGTGCCGTAGTGGTCCTCCTCCACCTCCCGGCCGGCCTCGGTGGCCGCGTCGACGATCTGGGCCCGGCAGACCTCGGCCTCGGCCGGTGTGACGAAGCTGCCCAGCCAGCCGTCGGCCAGCCGCCCGATCCGGCGCATGCCGACCGGCAGCCGCCCGCCCAGCCAGAGGTCCAGCGGCTTGGCCGGCAGGGGCGAAACCGTCGCGTCGTCCAGGTGGTAGAACTCGCCGTGGTGGGTCACCGAAGGCTGCGAGAGCAGTGCGCGCACCACCACCAGCGCCTCCTCGAACGCCTCGGCCCGCCGGCCGTCCGGCACCGGGAAGAGGGTCCGGTCGGCCCGCAGGGCGGGGCGCACGCCGAACGCCGGTAGTACCCGGCCGGGGGCCAGCGCGGCCAGCCCGGCCAGCTGCGCGGCGACCAGCGCCGGGTTGCGCCCGGGCAGCACCAGCACGCCGGTGCCCAGCTTCAGCTTGTCGGTGCGGCCGGCCGCATAGGCCAGCCCGATCAGCGGGTCGGCGCTGGCCGGCGAGGACACCAGGTCGGACAGCCAGATGGAGTCGACCGAGTGGGCCTCGAGCTCGTCGATCAGTTCGGCGAGACCGGCGCCGACCTGGGCGCTCTCCCCCTCGACCGGAATCGCGCTGACACCGATGCGGACCTTCATGCCCATGCTCTCGACATTACGTAACGAAACGCCGTTTGCGCACTACTGAGCCGGCACGCTGTCCAGGGTGACCGACACGTTGCGTGGCGAGCCGGCGCCGCTGGTCACGGTAAGTGAGATGGTGCCGCCGGGAGGCGCCGAGTTGACCGCCGCGACCAGCGCGTCGGCGTCCTCGATCAGCCGGGTGCCGATCTTGGTGACCACGTCGCCGGGCTGCAGTCCGGCCTTGGCGGCGGCCGAGTTGGGCGCCACGCCGGCCAGCTGGGCACCGGTGGGCTGCCCGTCCCGGATGCTCACGCCGAGCTGGGCCTGGTTGGCGTGGCCGGTGTTGATGAGCTCGTCGGCGATGCGCTTGGCCTGGTTGATCGGGATGGAGAAGCCGAGGCCGATGGAGCCGCTCTGCCGGGTGCCCGAGCCGCCCAGCGAGGCGATCGCGGAGTTCAGCCCGACGATCCGGCCCTGCATGTCCACCAGCGGGCCGCCGGAGTTGCCCGGGTTGATCGCCGCGTCGGTCTGGATCGCGTCCAGCGCCGAGGTCTGTGCCGGCGCCTGCTGCTGCTCGGTGCCGAAGGGGTCCAGCCCGCCGAGCGGGGACCGCGGTTGCTGCTCCTGCTGGGTCACCACCGGCCGGTTCAGGGCGCTGACGATGCCGCTGGTGACCGTGCCGGCCAGGCCGAGCGGCGAGCCGATGGCCACCACCTGCTGGCCGACCTGGAGCCCGTCCGAGTTGCCCAGCTGGATGGGGGTGAGCCCGGAGACCCCGCGCGCCCGGACCACGGCCACGTCGGCGCGGGCGTCCTGGCCGACCACGGTGACCGGGGCGGTGGAGCCGTCCTGGAACTTCGCGGTGAGCTGGCCGCCGTCACGCGCGGACTCCAGCACGTGGGCGTTGGTGAGGATCAGGCCGTCGGCGGAGAGCACCACGCCGGAGCCCTCGCCGGTGGACCCGACCAGCTGGACCACGCTCGGAAGCACCCGCTGGGCCACCTCGCTGATCGGTCCGGCGGGCAGGTCGCCTGGGGTGGGTGCCCGCTGGGCGAGCGTGCCGGTGCTGGCCGGGGCGCTGCCGGCGGGGCCGTCGGAGGGGCCGCCCACCCAGGCCCCGACCCCGCCACCCACCGCGGCGGCGATCACCGCGATGGCGGCCAGCTCGGCGACGCGCCGCCGGCCCTTCGGGCGGGGTGCGGGGGACGGACCGTTCGGCAGGCCGGGAGGCGGGGGCATCGGCGGCGGAGGCAGCTGGCCGTACGGCGTGCTGGTACCGGATGAGGTTGTCTGGTAGGGGATCGGGCTACCGGCCGGTTTGGTGTCCATGACACCAAGGGTCGGCCGGCAGCCTGTGCTCTTCCTGTGAGCAACCCGAGAAGTCGCTGACGAGTGCCACCCAACGACCCCGCCGATTCAGTGACTTCAGCATGCTGGTTCAGTCACTTCAGCAGGGGCTCCCGGTGTCCTCCGTGGTCGGCGACGGCTGACCCTCGGCTCGGCCGTGCGGACCTACCAGAAGCGACCCGGAGCCGCGCTTCTGCTGAACCCACTGAATCACCGTGCTGAACCGACTGAACCAGCCTGCTGGAGTGACTGAATCAGCCTGCTGGAGTGACTGAATCGGGGGGTGGGGGGATGCGGATGGGAATCTCGCCGCCGAGGTGGTGGCCGGAGGTGAGGTCCAGGCCGTCACCGCTCCAGAACCGGCCGGGGTCGTAGTAGCTGGGTCGCCGGTCGGCCGGCAGCAGGCCCATGAACTGGTAGGTCAGCGCGACCACCTCGGCGCAGTAGGCGGTCTCCAGTGCGGCGCGTTCGGCGTCGTTGCGGCCCCGGGGCAGCCGGGGCGCCCGGCCGGCCAGCCAGCGGCCGGCCAGCTTCGCGGTGGACGGGAAGGGCGTGCCGTCCAGCCGGGCCACCGCGCGCAGCGCGCCGTCCTCCATCTCCCGGGTGGCCGGCGGGTCCAGCTGGCGCAGCCAGCCCCGCTGCCCGTACCGCCGCGCCCAGACCACCACGGCCTCGCGCAGGTCGTGCAGCTGTACGCCCCGGTGGTGGCCGCCGGTCCACATGTCCGGCAGCGAGCGGCCCAGCTCGGCGTGCCACATCAGCGGCGGCAGGTCGTCCAGCACGACCGACATGCCCACGTGGTTCACCGGGCTGTTGGTGGTGACCCGGATGGCCCGGTCGGCGGTCGAGCTGCCCCGGAACAGCCAGATGTCACCGGTGCGGGTCAGGTCGACGGCCGTGTCGAGGTCCAGTGGTTGGTCGGGCACAGCGGTAGCGTATTGCGCCATGCGATGGTGGAAGGTGATCGGCCTCGCCGGGCTCGCCGGCGTGGCGGCGACCGGGGTGGTGCTGGCCCGCTCCGAACGGCAGCGCCGGGCGTACACCCCGGAGGAAATCCGCGCCCGCCTGCACGAACGCGCGGCGGAAGCCACCAAGGCGACCGACTCCCCTCAGTAGGGGATACCCAATTCGGGAGGGTTCCCGACCCGGCTCGGCTAGAAATGGTTTACCCGGGTCGCGGCCAGCCGGTCCGAGAGCGAGATCGTGTGATGGGGGCATGATCTCGCCGGACCCGCCGGTCGCGGCCCTAGGGCATGACCCGAGGCGTGACCAGATCCTCCCGGGTGCCTTTCCAAGGATGCTTCGGCGCGCTAACGTGCACGTCGTTAGTGAATGGCCAATCACTTGGCGCGGCGCTTCGAGGGAGGACCATGGCGGTCATCAGATCCGCGCTGGACACCGGCGGCGAGGTCTACCGCGCCAACCGGGCCAACCAGCTGGCGCTGCTGGACCGGCTGGACGAGCAGTTGGAGCTGGCCAAGGCCGGCGGCGGCGAGCGGTACCAGCAGCGGCACCGGGAGCGGGGCCGGATGCTGGCCCGCGAGCGGATCGAGCTGCTGCTGGACCCGGACTCGCCGTTCCTGGAGTTGTCCACGCTGGCCGCCTGGGGCACCGAGTTCACCGTGGGCGCCGCCGAGGTCACCGGCATCGGCGTGGTGTCCGGGGTGGAGTGCGTGCTGCTCGCCCACGACCCGACGGTGCGCGGCGGCGCGATGAACCCGTACTCGCTGCGCAAGACGCTGCGCGTGCTGGAGATCGCCCGCACCAACCGCCTGCCGGTCATCAACCTGGTCGAGTCGGGCGGCGCCGATCTGCCGTCCCAGTCGGACATCTTCGTGCCCGGTGGCCGGATCTTCCACGAGCTGACCGCGATGTCGGCGGCCCGCATCCCGACCGTCGCGCTGGTGTTCGGCAACTCGACCGCCGGCGGGGCCTACGTGCCGGGGATGTGCGACTACGCGGTGCTGGTCGACCAGCGGGCCAAGGTGTTCCTGGGCGGCCCGCCGCTGGTCAAGATGGCCACCGGCGAGGTGTCGGACGACGAGTCGCTGGGCGGCGCGGACATGCACTCCCGCGTCTCCGGGCTGGCCGACTACTTCGCGGTGGACGAGGCCGACGCCATCCGGATCGGCCGGGAGATCATGTCCCGGCTGAACTGGCGCAAGCTCGGCCCGCCGCCGTCCCCGCACGCCCCGGCGCCGAACTACGACCCGGACGAGATCCTCGGCATCGTCTCCGCCGACGTGAAGGTGCCGTTCGACCCGCGCGAAATCCTCGCGCGCACCGTGGACGGCTCGGAGTTCGACGAGTACAAGCCCCGCTACGGCACCGCGCTGGTCACCGGCTGGGCGCGCATCCACGGCTACCCGGTCGGCGTGCTGGCCAACCACCGGGGCGTGCTGTTCAGCGAGGAGTCGAAGAAGGCCACCGAGTTCATCCTGTTGGCCAACCAGACCGACACCCCGTTGATCTTCCTGCAGAACACCACCGGCTACATGGTCGGCGCCAGCTACGAGCAGGGCGGGATCATCAAGGACGGGGCCAAGATGATCAACGCGGTGGCCAACAGCGAGGTGCCGCACCTGACGATCAACATGGCCTCCTCGTTCGGCGCGGGCAACTACGGCATGTCCGGCCGGGCCTACGACCCTCGGCTGATGTTCGCCTGGCCGGGCGCGCGGCTGGCCGTGATGGGCGCCGCGCAGCTGGCCGGGGTTCTGTCCATCGTCGGCCGGGCGTCGGCGAAGGCCACCGGGCGGCCGTTCGACGAGGAGAAGGACGCCGCCCAGCGCCAGTTCATCGAGGCCCAGATCGAGGCCGAGTCGGACTCCTTCTACGT
The DNA here is from genome assembly GCA_014208095.1 of Actinospineispora eucalypti. Classification (GTDB taxonomy): domain Bacteria; phylum Actinomycetota; class Actinomycetes; order Mycobacteriales; family Pseudonocardiaceae; genus Pseudonocardia; species Pseudonocardia eucalypti. The sequence goes on from JACHMT010000001.1 coordinate 1,748,240, forward strand.
CACCGCGCGGCTCTACGACGACGGGATCATCGACCCGCGCGACACCCGCACCGTGCTCGGCATGTCGCTGTCCGCCGTGCACTCCAACACCGTCGCCGGCCGGCGCGGCTTCGGCGTCTTCCGGATGTGAGCCTGCCAATGATCAAGAAGTTGCTGGTCGCGAACCGGGGCGAGATCGCCGCCCGGGTCATGCGCACCGCTCGTGAACTGGGCATTCCCACCGTTGCGGTGCACTCCGACGCGGACGCCGAGCTGCCGTTCGTCGGGTTGGCCGAGGAGGCGGTCCGGCTGCCGGGGAACGCTCCGGCCGACACGTACCTGCGGTTGGAGAAGATCATCGACGCGGCCCGGGCGACCGGCGCCGACGCGGTGCACCCCGGCTACGGGTTCCTCTCCGAGAACGCCGGGTTCGCCCGCGCCTGCGCGGATGCCGGGCTGCTCTTCGTCGGACCGCCGCCGGAGGCGATCGCGGCGATGGGCGACAAGCTGCGGGCCAAGCGGCTGATGGACTCGGCCGGGGTGCCGGTGCTGCCGGGGGCGACGGTCTCCGACGGCACCGACCTCGGCGAGGCGGGCGCACGGGTCGGGTTCCCGTTGCTGGTCAAGGCCGCGTTCGGCGGTGGCGGCCGGGGCATGCGGGTGGTTTCCGAGCCCGGGCCGGACGGCACCCTGCTGGCCGAGGCGGTGGCCTCGGCGCGGCGCGAGGCGGAGGCCGCGTTCGGCGACGGCACGGTCTTCCTGGAACGGTTCCTGCCGGACCCCCGGCACGTCGAGGTGCAGATCTTCGGCGACACCCACGGCACCGTCGTGCACCTGTTCGAGCGCGAGTGCTCCATCCAGCGGCGCTACCAGAAGGTCGTGGAGGAGTCCCCGTCGCCGGCGGTGGACGACGAGCTGCGCGATGCGCTGGGCGCCGCCGCCGTGGCCGCCGGCAAGGCGATCGGCTACGTGGGCGCGGGCACCGTGGAGTTCGTGCTCGCGGCTACCGGCGAGTTCTACTTCCTGGAGGTGAACACCCGGCTGCAGGTGGAGCACCCGGTCACCGAGCTGGTCACCGGCCTGGACCTGGTGGAGCTGCAGCTGCGGGTGGCCGAGGGCGAGCCGCTGCCGGCGCCGGTGCTGGAAGCCCGGATCGAGGGGCACGCCATCGAGGCCCGGCTGTACGCCGAGGACGTGCCGGCCGGGTTCCTGCCGGCCACCGGCACGCTGCACCGGTTCGAGGTGCCGGAGCTGCCCGGGGTGCGGGTGGACGCCGGCGTGGCCGACGGATCCGTGGTCGGTCCGCACTACGACCCGATGCTGGCCAAGGTGATCGCCTACGGCCGGACCCGGACGGACGCCGCGCGCCGGCTGGCCGGGGCGCTGGCCGGTGCCCGCCTGCACGGCGTCACCACGAACCGGGACCTGCTGGTGGCCATCCTGCGCGAGCCGGACTTCCTGGCCGGCCGCACCGACACCGGATATCTGGCGCGTGCGCGCCCCGTGAGTGATTTGTGTGGCTATAGCCACACAAATCACTCACGGGCCAGGGCCGCCGCGGCGGCCCTGGCATCCGCCGCGGCGAACCGAGCGGCCGCGCCGGTCCTCTCCGGCCTGCCCTCGGGCTGGCGGAACGTGCGCTCGCAGCCCCACCGGGTGGACTACACGCTCGGCGAGCAGACGTTCGAGGTGGCCTACCACTTCGACCGGGACCGGGTGTGGGTGGCGGTGAACGGCGAACCGCTCGGCGAGTCGGTGCGGGCGCGCGGGACTTCGGCCGAGGGCGTGACGCTCGAGGTCGACGGGGTGAGCCGGCGTTACCGGGTGGCCACGTACGGCGCCGGCCAGGTGTACGTGGACGGGCCGGACGGCGCCGCCGCGTTCACCCGGGTGCCCCGGTTCGGCGACCCGACCGCCGGCACGGCGGCCGGCTCGCTGCTCGCGCCGATGCCCGGTGGTGTGCTGCGGGTACTGGCGGCGGTGGACGACCTGGTCACCGAGGGGCAGCCGCTGGTGGTGCTGGAGGCGATGAAGATGGAGCACACCGTCGCCGCGCCGGGGGACGGCCGGGTGACCGAGCTGTCCGTGCGGCCGGGCGACCAGGTGCACACCGGTCAGGTGCTCGCCGTCGTCTCCGCCGAGCCCGTCTCCACGGACGCCGAGCCCGTGTCCACCGACGCCGAGCCCGTCTCCACCGATGCCGAGCCCGTGTCCACCGACGCCGAGCCGGTGTCAGCCGAGAACTCATGACCCGCGTCCGCGACCCCGCGCGTCGGGAGCGGATCCTCACCTCGGCGGCCACGCTGATCGCCGAGCGGGGCTACCACCCGGTGACCATGGCGGACATCGGCGCGGCGGCCGGGATCGTCGGCTCCGGCATCTACCGGCACTTCGAGTCCAAGAACGCGGTGCTCGGCGCGCTGGCCGACCGGGTGATGGAGCGGCTGCTGGCCGAGGCCGCCGCCGCCGTCGAGCACGCCGCCGACCCGGCGGAGGCGCTGGCCGCGCTGGTCGCCGGGCAGATCGACTTCGTGCTGGACGAGCGCCCGCTCCTGGTCGTCTACCTGCGCGAACAGCTGACCCTGCGGGAGGCCGACCGGCGCCGCTCGCGGCGCATGCAGCGGCAGTACATCGAGCGGTGGGTGGACCTGCTGGTGCGGCTGCGCCCGGAGCTGACCGAGGTGGCCGCCCGGGTCGCGGTGCACGCGGCGATCGGCGCCATCCAGGCCAGCCTGCACTTCGAGTCCGGGTTGCCCCGTGACCAACTGACCCGGCGGCTCGCGGAAGCGGCGCACGCCGTGCTCGGCCTGCCCGTGCGCCCGGCCGAATGGGCCGAGCCGGCCGGGCTACCCGCCCAGCGCAGGGGCGAGCAGCCCGGCCAGTAACAGCTCCAGCGCGTGGTCGACCACGGCGTCCAGGTCATCGCCGAGGTTGCCGGCCAGCCACTGGCCGACCAACTCCACCATCGCGCCGGTGAACATCGCCGCGCCCACCTTGGCCAGCCGGGGGTCGATGGTCGGCCGGGTCCGCCCGCCCTCCTGCAGCACGCCCTCCATCAGCGCCAGCTGGGCGGCGTAGCGCCGGTCGGCCAGCACCGGGTTGGTGCGCGCCTCGGTGAACAGCACCTTGCCCCGGCGGGGGTCGGCCGAGCTGAACCCGAGCACGCCGTGCATTCCCGCGCGCAGCCGGGCCACCGGGTCGGCGCCGGCCGCCGCCAGCGCGGCGGTGACCTCCACGCCGGCCGCCTCGGCCACCCGGTCGTAGACCGCGCCCAGCAGCTGGTCGGTGTCGGCGAAGCTCTCGTAGAAGTACCGGCTGTGCAACCCGGTGTGCCGGCACACCGCGCGGACGGTGACCGCCGCCTCGGCCCCGGTGCCGAACAGCTCGTACGCGGCGTCCACCAGCAGCGCGCGCCGCTCGGCGGGGCGGTCGGTCAGCGGCACCCCGGCCCACCGGCCCGGTGCGCTCGGCTCCTCGCCCGCCATCCGCCCAGCTTAGGGCGTACAGGCCGGGAACTCTGACTACACACGTGGCCAGTTCTCGTCTATTCTGGCTACAGGCGTATCCAGAGTCGGGAGGCGCGATGTTGCCGCTGCCGCACGAGTTGTTGGCCGACCAGTTCGACCGCATCTTCGAGACGCAGGTCAGGTCCCGCTACTTCCGGGGCCTGGAGTTCGCCGGGCCGCGCGGGGATCCCGGCTGGTTCGGGCCGGACAGTGCGGTCTGGTACGTGCACTCCCACCTGCCGACGCTGGTCTTCGGCCTGGTCTGCGCGGCCTATCTGGAGGGGTTCGACCCGAGCATCGTGGCCATGGGTGCGGACCACTCCCGGCTGCTGGCCCGCGACGAGGACGGCCGGTCCACGGAAAGGATCGACGAGGAGGGTGCGGCGGTCCGCTTCGGGCACTCGCTGTCGTTCTTCATCGGCACCGCCTACGGCTCCACCGCGACCGCGGAACGGCTCACCCGCACGGTGCGCGCGATGCACCACACGGTGAAGGGCACCCGCCCGGACGGGCTGCCCTACGACGCCGACGACCCCGACTGGCTGCGCTGGAACTACGCCACCGTGGTGTGGGGCCTGGCCACCGCGCACGAGCGCTACCACTACCGGCCGCTGCGCGGCGAGGCGCTGGGGCGCTACTACGCCGAGTTCACCCGGGTCGGCCAGGCGCTGGGCGGCACCGACCTGCCGGCTACCAAGGCGGAGACGCTGGACTGCCTGAAGTCCTACCTGCCCCGGCTGGCGATCACCTCGGCGCAGGCCGCGCGCACCGGCCCCAACCTGCGAGACGTGCCGACCGGCCCGCTGAACGGCCCGTTCGTGGACTGGATGGTCCGGGACACGCTGCCCACCTGGGCCGCCCGGATGGTGATGCACCGGCGCCCGCGCGACGTGGAGGTCTATGCCCGGCGCACCGCGTTCTGGCTGGCGCTGAACGGCCTGCACGCGACCACCGGCCCGCTGCGCGAGTTCCGCCAGGCCCGGGCCCGGGTCTCCGGCGGCACCGACCGCCCGCACACCCTCCCCGCCCACATCCCCGGCACCGACCCCACCCGCACCCGCGCCGAAGTCGAGGCCTTGGCCTAGGTGAGCGGGGTCCACCAGTCCTGGGTGGGCGGGGTGGTGACCGGGAAGCGCTCGCCGGGGACGGGGACCGCCACCCGGGCCTCGCCGTCCCGGTCGGCGGCGGCCATGAGCCGGTGTACCGGCTCGGACCAGCCGTGGAAGGCCAGCCGGAAGGTCGCCCAGTGCACCGGCACCAGCAACCCGCCGCCGAGGTCGCCGTGCGCGCGGACCGCCTCCTCCGGCGTCATGTGCATGTCCGGCCACTGGCTGTGGTAGGCGCCGATGGGCAGCAGGGTGAGGTTGAACGGGCCGAACCGGGCGCCGATCTCGGCGAACGCGGGCGTGTAGCCACTGTCGCCGCCGAAGAACACGCCGTGCTGCGGGCCGGCGATCACCCAGGACGCCCACAGAGTGCTGTTGCGGGTGAACATCCGCCCGGAGAAGTGCCGGGCCTCGGTGCAGGTCAGGGTGAGCTCGCGGACCCGGGCCTGGCCGCCCCAGTCCAGCTCGATCACCTGCTCGTCCGGCACGCCCCAGGCGCGCAGGTGCGCCCCGACCCCCAGCGGCACCACGAACGGCACCCGCTCGCGCCGGCTGAGCGCGCGCACGGTGGCCAGGTCCAGGTGGTCGTAGTGGTCGTGCGAGATGAGTACGGCGTCCAGCGGCGGCAGCGCCTCCAGCGGGGTAGGCGTGGGGTGCAGCCGTTTCGGGCCGATCAGCGGCGACGGGGACACCCGGTCGCTCCACACCGGGTCCACCAGCACCCGGCGCCCGTCGATCTCCACCAACGCGCTGGAGTGGCCGTACCAGGTCACCGCGAGCTGGTCGGCCACCGCCGGGTGGCGCGGCACACGCAGCGGTACCGCGCCGGTGGGCAGCCCGTCCCGGCCGCGGGTGAGCATCTCGGTGAGCAGTGCCGGCACGCTGGTCGGCCCGACCAACGTGCTCGGCAGCGTGTTCTGGAACGCGCCGTCGACGTAGCGGGGGGACCCCTCGGCCACCCGTCTGATCGCCGCCGGCGCGGCGCCCAGCGCGGTGGGCAGGCCCCACGCCGCACGCGCCAGCAGACCCATGCCCGCGGTGGTCGCGCCGACCAGTACGGCGCGCATCGCGGTCGCGGTCAGCGACGCAGTGCCGACCCCGATCGCTGCACATTTTTCGGCCTGGCGCAATAACGACACACCCTCAGAGTAGAGAAGGCGCGTCAATGTGAGATTGCCCGGTCAACGGGGCGAGGGGTCGGAAGGTCCACCACCCTGGTCCCTGAGGGCCATGGGCGAAGAGGGGTATGCGGTGACTGACCTGGCGGTTTCCAAGATCGAGGACGTACAGCTGCTCTGCGAGCGGATCATGGCGTCACCGGTGGAGGGCTGCCTCGGCCTCCGGCTGGCCGGCAGTCGGCCGGACTCGTTGACCCTGCGCATGCCGATCCCGGCGGCCGAGTCGGCGCACCGGCGGGAGATCGGCCTGGTCACCGTCCTCGCCGTGCTGGCCGACGTGGCCGGCGGGCTGAGCGTGGTGGTGCTGCAGTCGGCCGGCCTGGGCGCCCCCACCGTCGAGCTGCGCATCGACCACGCCGGGCCGCCGGCACCGGAGGCCCGCGAGCTGCTGGCCGAGGCGACGGTCTCGCACACCGGCCCCGGCGTGGCCTACTCGATGATCACGGTGCGGGACGACACCGGACGACTGGTCGCCCGGGGCCAGGGTCACTACGTGCGCAACGACGGCATCGCGCCGATCGACAACATCCCCGGTGGCCCGATCGCGGTGGACAAGCGGGACCGGGACCGGCCGGAGGCACTGCTCGACGACCTCACGCCGCTGCTCCCGGACACCGAACCGGACACCGAACCGGACACCGAACCGGACACCGAACCGGACCCCGCCGAATGGCGGCTGCCGGTGACCACCCGGATGGCCAACGCCCGCCGCCAGGTGCAAGGGGGTGTACTGCTGGCCATCGGCCAGCTGGCCCAGCGCCGGGCGCAACTGGCCACCGCCGGCCACCTCCACCCGCTCAGCGTGCAGGTGGAGTACCTGCGTCCGGCGCCGATCGAGGACCCGGAGCTGACCGTGCGGACGGCCTACGTGCGGCGGGGTCGGCGGTTCCGCACGCTGCGCACCGAGCTGATGCGCGCCGATGGACGGATAGCTACCTCTATCACCGGTCTGTGGCTGTTGGGCACCGGCGAATGGAATGAGAGCCAGGCCACAGGCGATGCAAACGGTTCACTCATTGCGTCAAATGGGTGAATCCGCGGTTGAGCGGTTCGGTGTAGTCGGCGAACCGTTCGGTTCCTCCGATCGGGCGGTGCGCTGACCAGCGGATACCGCCGATATCGCACGGTCGGCGCGGAAAATCGACCGTTGATAGCAGATCGAAAAATGCCGTGGCCCACCCGTAACCCGGTTCCCATCGACCTCGTTGGCCAGGTTGAGGGTTTCGGCCCGGCGGGAGTTGCTGACTTCTACGGGGGCGGTCCCGCACCACAAATAGGACAAGGAGAGACCTCGTGTTGAAGAAGGCTGGAATCGTCGTCGCCGCTACCGCTGCTGGTCTGCTGGCGCTGAGCCCACTGGCTTTCGCCCACGATGACGACTCTGACAACGAGCAGCACGGCCTGCTGAACCTGAACGGCACCGCCGTGCAGGTGCCGATCCAGGCCTGCAACAACTCCGTCGTCGAGGGCGTCGTTGGCATCCTGGCCAAGGACCTCGAGAACGAGGACGAGCACAACGGTGACTGCGACCAGGACAACAGCGCCGAGAACTGAGCAAGTCCTCGAGCGATAGCTGAATCTGGCTGAAAGGCGCCGGGCCACAGGGGTGGCTCGGCGCCTTTCGCCGTCTCTGGAGCAGGCGAAACGATGTCGCGGTTTCTGACCCACCCGACCGCCCGGCTGATCCTGGGCGTGCTGGCGGGTGGCGTCCTGCTGGCCAACGCCATCGTGCTGATCGGGTTGCTCGGGAAGGCCACGGAGAGCGCGGTGCCCCGGGTGGTGCCGCCGGTGCTCAGTCCGCCGCCGGCCACCGACGTGAGCCCGACCCCGCCGCCGCCCGCTCCGGCTCCGGTCAGCCCGACGCCGCGGCCGGTACCCGAGACGCCCGCCGCCAAGCCGCACCCCAAGCCGGCCGAGCCCCATCGGACCACCACCAAGCGGCAACGGCCGACCAAGTCGCCGTTCGAGGACCGCTGCCGCAGCGGCGAGATCCCCGCCTGGCTCTGCCGGGAGATCCCGGACTAGAACCCCGTCTAGTGACCTGCACCGCGCTTGGTTTACAGGTTTGAATTCAAACCGCCATACTTGCCCGGCCAACCAACGGCGGGCGAAAGGGCGGCGGGGCGATGCGGCGGACCGGTTTCACCACCGAGCACGAGGACTTCCGGGCGATGATCCGGGACTTCCTGGCCCGCGAGGCGGTGCCCAACTTCGACAAGTGGTTGGAGACCGGCCTGGTGCCCCGGGAGTTCTTCCGCCAGCTCGGCGAGTTGGGCGTCACCGGCATGGCCATCCCCGAGGAGTACGGCGGCGGTGGCCTGGAGGACTTCCGCTACAACGCGATCCTCTCCGAGGAGGCGGCGCGGGCGCTGATCGCGCTCGGCTCGCTGCGGGTGCACATCGACATCAACATCCCGTACTTCCTGGCCTACGCGAACGAGGAGCAGAAGCAGCGCTGGTTCCCCGGCTTCGTCAGCGGCGAGCTGCTCACCTCCATCGCGATGACCGAGCCGGGTACCGGGTCCGACCTGGCCGGGATGAGCACCACGGCGGTACTGGACGGCGACCATTACGTCCTCAACGGCGCGAAGACCTTCATCACCGGCGGCGCGCAGGCCGACCTGGTGATCGTGGTGGCCCGCACCTCGCGGGACGAGACCAACCGGCGCAACGGGCTGACCCTGCTGGTGGTCGAGGACGGCATGCCCGGGTTCACCAAGGGCCGCAACCTGGCCAAGATCGGCCTCAAGGTGCAGGACACCGTCGAGCTGTCCTTCACCGACGTCCGGGTGCCGGTGGCCAACCGGCTCGGGGATGAGGGCCAGGGCTTCTACTACCTGGGCCACAACCTGCCCCAGGAGCGCCTCACCATCGCCCTCGGCTCGCTGGGCATGGCCCGGGCGGCGGTGGACACCACGATCGAGTACGTGAAAGAACGCAAGGTGTTCGGCAAGGCGGTGGCCGAGTTCCAGAACACCAAGTTCGAGCTGGCCGCGATGGCCACCGAGATCGAGGCCGGCCAGGCGATGGCCGACCGGGCGCTGGCCGAGCACGTGGCCGGCGAGCTCTCCCCGGCCGACGCGGCCAAGGTGAAGCTGTACCTGACCGAGCTGCAGGGCCGGGTGGTGGACCGCTGCCTGCAGCTGTTCGGCGGTTATGGCTACATCCTGGAGTACCCGATCGCCCGGATGTACGCCGACGCGCGGGTCACCCGGATCTACGGCGGGACCAGCGAGGTCATGAAGACCATCATCAGCAAGTCACTCGGGCTGTAGAGGGGACGCGGAAATGCGCATCGACGGGATTTCGGCACTGGTCACCGGCGGGGCGTCCGGGCTGGGGCTGGCCAGCGCGCGGGTGCTGGTGGCGCGCGGCGCGAAGGTGGTGCTCGCCGACCTGAAGGGTTCGCCCGGTGAGGAGGCCGCCGCTTCCCTGGGTGACGCGGCCAGCTTCGTGCCGGCCGACGTGACCGACACCGACTCGTTCAACGCCGCGCTGGACGCGGCCGAGGCGAACGGCCCGCTGCGTGCCGTGGTGCACTGCGCCGGCCGGGGCGGCGACCGCACCCGGATCATCGACAGGCAGCGCGTACCCGGCGGCCTGGACACCTTCGAGGAGGTGCTCCGGATCAACCTGGTGGGCACCTACAACGCGCTGCGCCTGGCCGCCGCGCGGATGTCCGGCAACGAGCCGCTGGACGGGGACCGGGGTGCCGTGGTGATGACCGCGTCGGTAGCCGCGTTCGACGGCCAGATCGGCCAGACGTCCTACACCGCGTCCAAGGCCGCCGTGCACGGCATCACCCTGGTCGCCGCGCGGGACCTGGCCAGCTGGCAGATCCGGGTGAACACGATCGCCCCCGGGGTGTTCGACACCCCCATGCTGGGCCGCCTGCGCGAGGACATCCGCGACGGCCTGGCCGCCTCGGTCCCGCACCCCAAGCGCCTGGGCGACCCCGCCGACTTCGGCAAACTCGCCGCCGACATCCTGGAGAACTCCTACCTCAACGGCCAAACCATCCGCCTCGACGGCTCCATCCGCATGGCCCCCCGCTAACCCCCACCCCCATATCGCGCCCCCCACCACCCCATATCGCGCCCCCCACCGTGTCATATCGCGGGTTTCACCGTGCCGTGTCGCGGGTTTCACCAGGCTGTGTCGCGGGTTTCGCCATGGCAAAAGTGGCGACACGGCCTGGCAGAGGCAGCGACACGGCCTGGCAAAAGCAGCGACACGGGGTGGTGGGGGGCGCGATATGTCAGGTGGTGTCGGGGACCTTGTCGGCGTGAGGTTCCTGGACGCGGGCGGAGGGGATGAGGAGCATGCAGAAGGCGCCTAGGAGGGCGGGGATGGCGAAGGCGTAGAAGTTGGCGTCGACGCCCCAGCCGGAGGACATGACCAGGCCGCCGTACAACGGGCCGATGATGGCGCCCAGGCGGCCCACGCCCAGGGTCCAGCCGACGCCGGTGGCGCGCAGGTGGTCCGGGTAGAACGTGGCGGTGTAGGCGTTCACCAGGATCGTGGTGCCGATGGTGCACGCGCCGGCCACCGCGACCAGCACGTAGAGCACCGGCGCCGGGAACCGCACGGTCAGCGCCACGATGCACAGCGCCGCCGTGAGGAACATCCCGCTGGTGACCACCTTCGAGCCCACCCGGTCGGCCAGCGCGCCGAGCAGCGGGGTGGCCAGGATGGCGCCCAGGTTCAGCGCCAGCAGGAAGCCCAGGGACGCGCCCAGGGGATACCCGGCGGTGCGCATGATCTGGGCCAGCCAGGTGTTCAACCCGTACACCAGCAGCAGGCCGATGCCGGTGCCCAGCCAGAAGAGCAGGGTGCCGGTGCGCAGCCGGGCGCCGAGCAGCGCCCGCAGCTTGCCCAGCGCCCCCTGCTCCCGCGCGGACGACTCGGGCAGCTCGGTCAGCTGCATGCCGTACCGCTCGGCCAACCGCACCGCCTCTTCCCGGCGGCCCCGGGCCAGCAGATAGTTGGGCGACTCGGGCAGCAGCCAGAACATGGCCGGGGCCAGCAGCAGGCCCAGGCCGGCGCCGATCCAGAACATCGCCCGCCAGCCCAGCTCGGGGATGACCGCGATGGCGATCAGCGAGACCAGGATGCCGCCGACCGAGTAGCCGGAGAACATCGCGCCGTTGGTGGCGTTGCGCCGGTCCGGGTGGGCGTACTCGATGGTCAGCGCGATCGCCGTGGGAATGACCCCGCCGAGGCCCAGCCCGGCCAGGAACCGGGTCAGCGCGAACACCTCGACCGTGGGGCTGGCCGCGGTCAGCGCCATGGCCAGGGAGAACCACACCACGCAGACGATCATGATGCGCCGGCGGCCGACGATGTCGGTGATGGTGCCGATGCCGATGGCGCCGATCAGCATGCCGGCCAGCGCGTACGCGCCGATCTGACCGGCCTGCGTTGCCGTGAGCTTCCACTCGGCGCCGCCGCCCACCAGGGTGGGGACAACGGTGCCGTAGACGATCAGGTCGTAGCCGTCGATGACGATGGCCATCGAGCAGAGTGTCACCACGAGCAGCCGGTTGCCGGACGGCGGGCGCGTCAGGTTCATCGCGACATACTGACGGCCGTCATCGGGCCTTGGCAAGGTTACGCTTAGTTCGGCTCGCGCCCGGTGCGCTGGCCCCGGCGGAAGTGCCAGATCAACGTCGGCGCGCCGACCACGACCAGGATGATCCCGTCGGTGACGTCGTCCAGGCCCTGCCGGCGCTGGTCGTCGATCGCCCGCTGCCGGGCCGCCTCCCGCTCCGGGTCGCTGGCGACGATGTTGCCCTGCGGGTCGCGGCGGAGCGACGAGTCGTAGTTGTACGAGGCCACCTCGAGTTCGGGAAAGGCCACCGCCTTGGCGCCGAACAACATGTTGGTCGCCCCGGTGATCACGAAGCCGAGGCCGACCAGTGCGGCCAGGTAGAAGTACAACAGGACCACCCAGGCGCGGCGAGGTTGCGTGGGGGACCCGCCGGATGCGCTCGATTCCATGGGCCGAACGCTAGCCGGTACCGCGGCCGAGGGATTCAGTAGAACTACCCGTTTTGCCGAGCCGAATGGCTCTCCCGTAGCTGCGAGTGGTCGGCGTGCCGCCGAGTGGGTGGTGCACCGCCGATCGAGGGCTCCCCGGAGCGGACCCGGGGAGGGGGGTCGGGAGCTCCCCGAACGGAGCAGTTGCGTCGTTCGGGACTCGCAATAATCACCGAGAGAGACGCGCCATTTTCGGTAACGCCCAACGGGGCCGCTGAATGCTTTTGCGGTCAAATTTTCCTGGGCTAATTTCGCTGCGGCTCCCAAGCTCCCCCAGTTCCGGAACGAGGTGTTTTACATGGTCAAGAAGGTGGGGATCGTTCTCGCCGCGACCGTCGCGGCATTGTTATCGGTCAGTCCGCTGGCATTCGCCGGTGACTACAACGGAGACGACGACGATCGCGGCGGCAAGAAGTGCCACAAGTGCGACGACGACAACGACCACGACGGGGACCGTAGGGACCGCAAGTCCAACGTGCAGTCGGGTCTGATCAACATCAACGGCCTGGGCGTGCAGGCTCCGATCCAGGCGTGCAACAACAGCCTGCTGACCGGGGCGCTGGGCATCCTGTCCAGCGGCGTGCACAACAAGGACAAGCACAACGGCAGCTGCGAGCAGAACAACAGCAACGACTGAAAGCGGCGCACGGGGCCGCCAAACCACTCCGGCGGCGGCCCCGTGCGCGACCAAGAAAGGATCAGATCAGCTCGACCAGGGTGGCCTGCGAGGTGCCGCCGCCCTCGCACATGGTCTGCAGGCCGTACTGGATGCCGTTGGCCCGCATGTGGTGCACCAGCCGGGTCATCAGGATGGCGCCGGAGGCGCCCAGCGGGTGGCCCACCGCGATCGCCCCGCCCAGCGGGTTGAGCCGCTCCTGCAGCGCGTCCGTGTTCACACCCAGCTCGGTGGCCCAGGCCATCGGGACCGGGGCGAACGCCTCGTTCACCTCGAACGCGCCGATGTCGCCGATGGCGATCCCGGTGCGGGCCAGCAGCTTCTCCGTGGCCGGGATCGGCCCGGTCAGCATCATGATCGGGTCGGCACCGCTGACCGCCGTGGCCCGGTAGCGGGCGATCGGCTTCAGGCCCAGGTCACGGGCCTTCTCCGGGGTGGTGATGAGCAGTGCGGCGGCGCCGTCGGAGATCTGCGAGGCGTTCCCGGCGTGGATCACGCCGTCCTCCTTGAAGGACGGCTTGAGCTTGGCCAGCGTCTCCGGGGTGGTGCCCCGGCGCAGGCCCTCGTCGGTGTCGAACACCCCGCCGTCGGGCCGGGCAACCGGCACGATCTGGCCGTTGAACGCCCCGGCGTCGATCGCGGCGGCCGCGCGCGCGTGCGAGCGCGAGCTGAAGCTGTCCAGGTCGTTGCGGGAGAGGCCCCACTTCTGCGCGATCAGCTCGGCGCCGGTGCCCTGGTTGAACGGGAAGTTGTCGTAGCGCTCGGCCACCTTCGGCCCGTACGGCTGGCCGGTGGTGCGGGCCGCGCCCAGCGGCACCCGGCTCATCGACTCCACGCCGCCGGCCACCACCAGGTCGTACTGGCCGGCGATCACCCCGTGCGCCGCCTGGGCGATCGCCGCCTGGCTGGACCCGCAGGCCCGGTTGACCGTGATGCCCGGCACCGTCTCCGGCCAGCCGGCGGCCAGCGCCGAGTACCGGCCGATGTTGCTGGACTGGTCGCCCACCTGGCTGACACAGCCCCAGACCACGTCGTCGACGGTCGCCGGGTCCACCCCGGTGCGTTCCACCAGCGCGTTCAGCACCAGCGCGGAGAGATCCTGCGGGTGGATTTCGGACAGTGCGCCGTTGCGCTTGCCGATGGGCGTGCGCACGGCCTCGACGATGACGGCCTCGGGCATGACGGATCCTCTCCTGGGGGTCTGTTACGTCGGTAGTTCGGAAAGCGTTGAGTCGTCGGAGAACACCGGCTTGCGCTTGGCCAGCCGGGCGGCCACCGCCTCGCGCTGGTTGGGGCTGCGGGCGATCTTGGCCATGGCCCGCCGTTCGCCGGCCAGGCCCTCGCCGATGGTCAGGTACCAGGCGCTGTCCAGCAGGGACTTGGCGGCGCGCACCGCGTCCGGGTTCTTCTCGGCGATCTCCCGGGCCAGCGCGAGCGCCTCTTCGCGCGGGTTGTCCGCCACCCGGGTGGCCAGGCCGTTGCGGGCCGCCTCCTCGCCGGTGATCACCCGGCCGGTGAGGGTCAGCTCCATGGCCACGTCCATGCCGACCAGCCGGGGCAGCAGCTGGGTGCCCGCCATGTCCGGGATCAGGCCCCAGCGCACCTCGGCCACGCTCAGCGTGGCCTCCGGGGCGACGATGCGGATGTTCGAGGTGAGCGCCAGCTGCAGCCCGCCGCCGAACGCCGGCCCGTTGATCGCGGCGATCACCGGCGCGGGGACGGTGTCCCACACGCAGGCGGCCCGCTGGCCCCGGTTCAGCTCGACCAGGTCGTCGTCCGGGTCCAACAGCTCGCGCCGGTCCGTCTCCGGCTCCCGCCAGTCCTGGTCGGCGGCCATCGCGGAGAACGCCGAGTAGTCCAGGCCGGCGCAGAACGCCCGGCCCTCGCCGGAGAGCACCACCGCCCGGATGCCCCGCCACCGGCGGACGGTCAGGCCGACCTCGAGCAGGTCTTCGAACATGGCGTTGTTCAGCGCGTTCAGCTTCTCCGGCCGGTTCAGCCGGACGTCGGCAACGCCGCCGTCGATCACGGCTCGCACGGTGCCGCCCGCGCCAACGATGGTCTCGCTCATCGGGTGTACTCACTCGCCTTCGGGACTTGGTCCTGCGGTTCCGGACCCCCATCCCAGCCGAAGACGCCGCGCCGGCGCAGCTCATCGTTGACCGTCTCAGCCATTCGTGCGCAGCGCTCGACCACGATCGCCTTGGCGCCCTCGGCATCGCCGCGCTCGATGGCCGCCAGTTCCTCGGCGTACGTCGGCAGCATGTGGCTCTGGTGGTTGGTGCGGTTGTCGGCACAGGCCAGCCAGAACGCGGTGGGCATGAACCCCTGGAAGGTGCCGATCGAGGCGCGCAGCCTCGGCCCGGCCACCTCCTGGTTGATCGCGCGGCGGAAGTCCCAGACCAGGTTCTCGAACTCCGCCTGGTCGGGTGCGCCGGACATCTTGTCCACCAGCTCGCGCAGCTGGCCCTTCAGCTGGTCGCTGCCCCGGGCGGCGGCGCGCGCGGAGGCGATGCCGCTGAGCATCCCGTAGATCTCGTAGTGCTCGCGCACCACGTCGGCGTCGAACCGCTCCAGGAAGACGCCCCGGTGGTAGGGGATGCTCACGATGCCGTCGCGTTCCAGCTGGTTGACCGCCTCCTGTACGGGTACCCGGCTCATGCCCAGGGTCGCCGCGATCTCCGTGCGGTCGATCCGGTCGCCCGGGCGCAGGCTGCCGTCCAGCAGCCCGGAGACGATGTGCGCGACGGCCACGTCCTTGTCCTTTACGCCGTACCGCTTGGGCATTCCGGACCTTTCCCCCGCTCCCTCGCGCACTTTGAATTCAAGTCATCGTGACATGCCGCGTGGTCCGCTGTCGACGGCCGGCGGCGGATGTCACTTTCTTTAGATCAGCTTGGACGGGCCGGCCAGGGCTTTCCCGGGTGTGGGTAGGCGGGCGGGCGGTCACCGAACGTGGTTGCCGCTCGTCGCCGAGCGCAGGGTGAGTCCGGTCGCCGCCATGATCGAACCGGACTCAGCTTGCGGTCGGCGCGGCGAGGCGGCGCGGTCGCCCGCCTCACGGTCACATCTGCCGCATGTGTCACAGAGTGGTCACTCAGGGTGAGCACTTGTCCAGGCCTGCCGGCGGGCTAGGGTGGCGGCCTCGCCGAGCGGTAGCCCAGGCGCCTTTTGATCATGAAACAGGCCGACTGCGCTACCACTCGGTGACCCGAACCCGGAGAACCCGACAGCGGGCGATCACGCTCCGCGACCCGAGGTGACGGGCGGCACCCAGGCCCGGAAGAAGCCCAAGCCGGCCCGTCCACGCTGATCTTTAAACCCACGCCCAACAGCCCGAAGAATCGTGGTGTTGCATTTTTCCACGCAGAGCTAAAGGGGGGTGGAGAGGGCGCGGACCTCTTGCATGAGGGGGAGCCAGGCTTCGCGGAGGGCTTCGTGGCCCATAAACAGGCCCAGGTGGCCGGCGTCCACCTCGCGGCGGGTGACCCGGTCTGTGCCGATGTGGTCGGCCAGTGTCCAGACCTGGGCGGGCGGGGTGATGTGGTCCTTGGAGCCGGCGATGAGGAATACCGGGCAGTCGATCGCGCCGAGGTCCACCCGGCGGCCGCCGGCGGCCAGCGTGCCGGCCACCAGCTCGTTGCCGGCGAACAGGTGCTCCACGATCCACAGGTAGAACGGGCCCGGGATGTCCTGGATCCACTCGAACCAGTTGGTGAACTCGACGTGCCGGGACACGTACTGGGGGTCGCGGATGTTCGCCCACAGGGCCAGGTTGCGGTCCAGCTCGGCCACCGGCTCCAGCAGCTTGAAGCCGAGCACCTGGTTGGCGCCACGCTGCACGCCTCCGCCCCGGTCGACCATGGCCCGGTAGGCGGCCAGCTCGGTCGCCCCGGCGGCCCGGCCGAGCGCGCCGAACACCCGCAGCCAGTCGCGGATCCCCGACCCGCCGGCGTGGAAGTCGATCGGTGCGCCGGCGATCGTCAGCGTGTTCACCTTCGCCGGGTGCAGCGCCGCCCACAGGGTGGCCAGCCAGCCGCCCTGGCAGTCGCCGACCAGGTTCACCCGGCCGCCCAGCAGGTCCACGGTCTCGCTCAGCAGGTCCAGGTAGTCCTCGATGCCGGCGTCGGCGGTCTGCTCGGTGGCGCCCCGCCAGTCCAGGCAGAACAGCCGGGTGAGGCCGGCCTCGCGCAGGGTGATCAGCTGACTCTGCCCGGGCGCGTAGTCGACGATGCAGGAGTCGTGGCCGGCCTGGGGCGGCAGCACCAGGGTGGGGACCTGTCCGTCCTCCGACGTGGAGTAGTCGCGCAGCCGGGCCAGCGGCCAGGTGCGCGCCACCGTGGCCTCGTGCGCCCAGCGCGGGCGTTCGCGAACACTGGTCGCGGCTACCCAGCGGGCCAGGTCCGCGCTCACCCGCATCGGGGTGGCCGGCAGGTTCGCCGAGGCGTAGGCCGTCCAGTGGGTGATCATCGACGTGGCGGCGCGCATCGGCGCGAGGGCGAACTCGGTGTACAGCCGGACCGCGGGGGAGCTCACCGCCTCAACATAACCGCCGGTACGGCCGGAACGCTGTGATCACTGTCATGCCCAGGCGTACCGTCGGGGCATGTGGCCGCGTCGCCGAGACCCGCCGCCGCTGATCACCGACGCGGCGCCGCCGGCGGACGACGAGCTGCGCCACCGCCGCCGGGTCTACACGGTGATCATGACGATTCACCTGCTCGGGCTGGCGGTCGGCGGCTCGCTCTACCACCGGGCGTGGCTGCTCGGGCTGATCATCCTCATCATCACCGGCCCGCTGCAGTGGGTGGCGGTGGTGCTGGCGAACGGGCGACGGCGGGTCAGGCGCCGGGATGGGCCAGGTAGCGGGGGTTCGCCACGGTGACCTTGGCGATGGTGAGCGCACGCACCGCGTCCAACACCTCCGGCCAGCGCCCGTCCAGCGAGCCGGACCGGATCGCGGCCACCAGCTCGGCGTCCGAGGCGCAGCCCAGCGCGGCCAGCCGTTCCGCGTGCGCCGCCCGTTGCGCGCCGCCCACCCGCAGCTCCCGGCGGGCGATGGCCAGCGCGTTGGCGGCCACCCGGGCGTGGAACCGGACCCGCTGGTCGGCGCCGGCGGCCGGCCCGTCCACCAGCTCTGCCCGCAGGAAATCAGCGGTGGCGGCGAGCAGCCCGTCCACCGACGGCGGGTCGTGCGGGTCGGCCGGCGCCGGTTCGACGGACTCCAGCGGGTCGTCCACGGGCCCGGCTTCGGTAAGGCCCAGGGCCAACAACACGTCGTGCTCCGACTCGCAGACCCGACGGCCGAGCACCGCCATCTCCACCGACCGCTCCGCCCCGGAGAGGTGGCGTTCCGCCTGCCGGCGGCAGATCACCGCCCAGTTCGCCGTGCCGAACACCTCCCACCAGCGCAGCGCCTCGTCGCTGGGCCGCCAGCCGGCCACCTCGGCGTAGCCGTCCAGCAGCGCGCCCCGGTCGCCGAACCCGCCCACCGCGGCCGGCGCACCGAACCGCCAGGCCTTCACGCACAGCCAGCCCAGGTCCTCCACCGGGTCGCCGACCTTGGCCCGTTCCCAGTCCAGCACCGCGCGCAGCCCTTCCGGGCCGACCATCAGGTTGCCGTTGCGGAAGTCCCCGTGCACCAGGGCCGGCCCGGCCGCCGGCGGCCGGTTCTCGGCCAGCCAGCGGAACGCCACCTCCAGTGCCGGCCGGGGCTCGCCGAACTCCTCGTGCATGGCGACCAGTTCATCCAAAGGGTCGACCGCGTCGCCCAGGTCCGGAAGCTTTTCCAGCGGGATCGCGTGGATGCGGGCCAACACCCGGCCCAGCTCGGCGGCCAGGGACGCCCTCGCCGACGCGTACTCCGGGTCACGCAGCAGCCGGCGGGGGATGGTCTCGCCGTCCACGTGGTCCATCAGCACGTAGGACCGGCCGACCTCGTCGCCGCCGTCGCCGAACGCGTGCGGCCGGGGCACCGGCACGCCGGCCTCGTGCGCGGCCACCAGCACGCCGGCCTCCCGGTCGATGTCCATCGGGTGGAACGCGCCCTCCGGGTCCCGGCGCATCACCAGCCGCCTGGCCCCGTCCCCCTCCACCAGGAACGACCAGATCTCCCGGCTGGCCCCGCCAGCCAGCTGCCTGGCCTCGCGCACGGTGACGGGGTGCCCCCACGTGCGCGCGAGCACGGCTTCCACGGCGGTCTCCAAGCCTGACACGGCCGAGATCGTAACCAGCGAACTCCGGAGGCGCCCCTTATCGTCGGAGGGTATGAGCCTGGTTGGAGTGACCCTGCCCATCGACGGGCTGCCGCTGCACCAGCACCGGGAGGCGGTGGACCGGCTGGCCGAGGCCGGCATCGGTGAGGTGTCCACCGGCGAGTCGAACGGGCTGGACGGGCTCAGCCCGCTGCTGCTGGCCTCCGCGTGGCGCCCCGAGCTGACCCTCTCCGTGTCGGTGGTCTCCGCGTTCACCCGGGGGCCGTCGATCATGGCGAGCACGGCGGCCGCACTGGCCGAGGCGGCACCCGGGCGGGCCCGGTTCGGCATCGGCGCCGGATCGGACCGGATCGTGCAGGGCTGGAACGGCATCCCGTTCGACAAGCCGTACTCCCGGGTGGCGCACACGCTGCGGGTGCTGCGCGCGGCGCTGTCCGGGCAGCGGGCGTCGGCCGCCGCCGAGTCCGCCGAGGCGCTGGGCATCGAGGACTTCAAGCTGGCCCGGCCGCCGGAGCGCCCGCCCGCGCTGGTGGTCGCCGCGCTCGGCCCCCGGATGCAGCGGCTGGCGGCGGCCGAGGCGGACGGCGTCGCGCTGAACTTCCTGGCCGCCGCCGACCTGACCACCGTCCGCAAGGCCGCCGCCGACGTGCCGAGGGCGCTGCCCGAGCCGATGGCCGTGCAGGCCAGGGTGTTCGTGGTGCCGGGCACCGGGGAGGGTGCCGAGCTGGCCGCCCGGCGGATGATCGCCGCCTACCTGACCGTGCCGGTGTACGCCAACTACCAGCGCTGGCTGGGCCGGGGCGAGGCGCTGGCGCCGATGCAGGCGGCCTGGGAAGCCGGCGACCGGGCCGAGGCGGTGCGGCTCATCCCGGACGAGGTGGTGCACGACCTTTTCCTGATCGGCTCGCCGGCCGAGTGCGCCCGCCGGGTGCGCGAGTACACCGACGCCGGGGTGGACATCGCCACGCTCGCCCTGCTGCCGCCGTTCGGCGCGTCGCTCACCCCGGCCGACCACGTCGACTTCCTCTGCGACCTGGCCCGAGCGCTTTAGCGCAGCGCGGCGGTCGGGGAGCCGCCGCCGTCCACGCCGATCCGCTGCAGGTTGACGTACCGGGTGCCGACCACGAACGCCACCGTGTCGGCCACGTCCTCCGGCTGGCACACCCGCCCGAACGGGGCCAGGTGGTCCAGCCCCGCCGCGTCCGGTGCATCGCTCAGCGCCCGGGCCAGCCGGTCGCCCATGTCGGTCTCCACCAGGCCGGGGGCCACCACGTTGACCCGGATGCCGTTGCGCAGCTCCTCCTTGCCCAGCGTCACGGCCAGCGACTCCAGGGCGGCCTTGGCCATCGAGTAGGGCGCACCGTTCTGCATCGGGTTGATGCCGGCCACGCTGGAGATGAACACCACGTCGCCCCGGGGCTGCTCGCGCATCTGCGGGATGAGCAGCCGGCACAGGTGGTGCGCGCCGAACGCGTGCGTAGCCATCACCTTGAGCGGCTCGCCCGGGTCGGTCCTGGTCACCGGCAGGCCCCGGCTGGCGATGCCGGCGCTGTGCACCAGGATGTCCACCTTGCCGAACTCGGCGAGCACCGCGTCCACCATGGCCCGGTCCTGCTCCGGGTCGTCCACCGAGGCGGCGAACGCCTTCGCCGTGCCGCCCTTCGCCTTGATCCGGCTCACCACGTCCTCGGCGGCGTCCGCGTCCCGCCGGTAGTTGACCGCCACCGCCGCCCCGTCGGCGGCCAACCGCAGCGCGATCGCCCGCCCGATGCCCCGGCTGCCCCCGGTGACCAGCGCCACCCTGTTCTCCACTGCGCCTCCCGTGTCGTTGCGGTCGATCCTGTGCGCTGGTCGCCTTGTGCGCCACCCGAGCGCTTTCAAGATCTGCTTGGACGGGCGCGGTTCCGGGCGCCGGCGGCTCGGGCGCCGCCCGTTGCTTTTCCGACTAGCTGGCTAATCACGGGTCACTTTTTGATGGTATTGGTGCCTTTGATATCAAAGTTCCCGCTGAGGTTGGCTCGGATGGTCGGCGCGGCAGCGTCCTGGGGCCTTAGCCGAGCCGTATGTCATCGAGTGGTGGCTGAGTCCCCTTTTTCTCATGATCAAAGGCGACTCAGCCAACTCTCGACGAAGCACCACGCGGTGAACGCCGATTAGCCGATGATTCGCCCGGAGCCGCACGCAACCGCCGGCCGGCCTCCCGGCCGAGCCCGCTGCCCACCCTCCCCGTCCAAGCGCTCTTGAAAACCCAACCCGGCACCTCACCGGCGGGTATGCCGCAAAATCTCCTCCGTCAACGCCGGCACAACATCCGAACCCAGCGCGTGGCCCAACTCCGGCACCACCACCAGCCGCGCACCGGAAATGACCGAAGCCAGGTGCTCAGCATGCGGCGGCGGGTTCACCGGGTCCTTCCGCGCGTCGATGACCAGGGTCGGGGTGCGCACCTTGGCCAGCTCCGGGCCGCGGTCGAGGCCTGAAGGATCGGCGAGTGCGTGGGCGGCGGGGTTCTCGTGGCCGCCGGAGTGCTCGATGATCCGTTCCTCCAGCCGGCGGGACTCGTCGGCGTCGAACGGCCCGTCCCCGCGCAGTAGCCGCCAGTGCGCCACCCGCCAGTCCAGCTCGGCCTCCCGGTCGCGCGGGTCGGCCATGTGCTGCCACAGCTCGAGCAGTGCCGGGTCCGGACCGGGTAGCGCCCGCGACTCGCCGTCGGTGGGGGACCAGGCACCCAGCGCCGCCGTGCTCCACAGTGTGGCGGTGAGCAGCCGGTCCGGGTGGTCGAGCACTAGCAGCTGGACCAGCGTGCCGCCCAGGGACATGCCGGCCACGTGCGCCCGGGCCAGGCCGAGCCCGTCCAGCACGGCGATCGCGTCCGAGGCCAGCCGGGTGATCGGGTAGGGCTGATCGTGGAACACCCGGCTGGACCGGCCGGTGTCCCGGTGGTCGTAGCGGATCACCCGGTGCTCCCGGCCGAGCGCGGCGACCAGCGGGTCCGGCCAGGCCAACCCGGCCGCGTTGGCCCCCATGACCAGCAGCAACGGCTCGCCGTCCGGTTTCCCGGACTCCTCGGCCCACAGCCGCACGCCCGGTTCCACCTCGATGAATCGCTCCATGGGCGACCATCCTGGCCGATCCCCCCGACGCCCTCGGAGGGGCGTTGTGACCAGATCCAAATGCTGTTAGATTAATTGAGGAAGAGGTGATCGTGATCGACTCAGCCGACGGGTTCCTCGGCGGGTTGCGGCTCGGGGAGATCGACCCGCGATCCACCGGGCTGGTAGCCGCGCACGCCGTGCTGGCGGCGGGCGGAACGGTGGACACCCGCCACCGTCTCGCCCACTCCGTACACCTGGCCCACCTGGCCGAACAGTCGCCGGACGGGCCGGTGGAGCTGGCCGTGGAGTGCCTGCGGGACGACGAGCACCTGTCCACCCGCCGGGTGCTGGCGACCTGCGGCCGCACTCCCCTGCTGTCCGCCACCGTCTCGTTCCAGCTGGCCCGGCCCGGCCGCGCGCCGCGCTACCAGCGGGTGGAGCCGTCGTCCGCGCCGGACCCGCACGGTCTGCTGGGTGGCCCGGGAGCGGCCGGGGTGCCGATCGACGTGCGCTGCCTGGAACCCGGCCGGCACTGGGTGCGCATCACCGAGGAGCTGCCGGACCTGGTCCTGCCGCACCTGGCCGCGCTGGTTTTCGCCGCCGACCTGCTGCTGGTGGATCCCGGAGACGAGTGGGCGGACGGGCGCGCGGTGAACCTGGACCTGTCGGTGCGCGTCCACCAGACCTTCCGCGCCGACGACTGGCTGTTGCACGAGTGCACCTACCCGTCGGCGGCCGACCACCGCACCTTCGGTACCGGGCGGTTCTACTCCCCGCTGGGGCGGCTGGTCGCCTCGGTGAGCCGGGAGACCGCCCTGGTGCCGTCCACCGAGAGGAGAGGTAACGATGTTCCATCACGTGGCCATCGCGGCCAAGAACGTCAAGCGGTCCCACCGGTTCTACACCGAGGCGATGGGCTTCACGCTGAAGAAGGTGGTGAAGCGGCAGACGCCGGTCGGCGGCTGGACCAAGCACATCTTCTATGACACCGGCAACGGGCTGTTCGCCATCTGGGACCTGACCGGCATCCAGGGCGTGGTGATCGAGGAGGGCGACTGGCAGGGCGGCATCGGCAACGGCCTGCCCTACTGGGTGAACCACGTGGCCTTCGACTGCCACGACATCGGCGGTCTGGAGGCGTGCAAGCAGCGCTGGCTGGACCACGGCTACCACGTTTCCGAGGTCAAGCACGAGTTCATCCACTCGATCTACACCCGCGACCCGGACGGCACGCTGGTCGAGTTCACCTACGACACCCAGCCGCTGACCGAGGCCGACGAGCGCGAGGCCGCCGAGCTGCTGGCCGACGACACCCCGGCCCAGGTGCCGGACTACGAGGGCGTCGGCCACCACTCCCCGCACTACCAGGCGCGCAAGGAGCGCGAGGCCCGTGAGTGATTTGTGTGGCTATAGCCACACAAATCACTCACGGGGCGCGGGGCGCCGGCTGAAAGCCCCTCGAAGGCGGCGCACGGCAGGCACGTCGACCGCGGCCGCCTGGCTGCTCGGGCTTGAATGAAACTTGTTCTAGTTTTTCCGGCGCGTCTTCAATAGGCTCGACCGGGTGATCTCCACCGTGGTCTGGGGCACCGGCAACGTCGGCCGTGCGGCCATCCGCGCCGTTGCCGCCCACCCGGAGCTGCAACTCGTTGCCGTCGTCGTTCGGAACCCGGACAAGGTCGGCCGGGACGCCGGCGAGCTGGCCGGCCTGGACGGGCGGCTCGGCGTGCCCGCCACCGACGACGTGGACGCCGTGCTGGCCGGGAAGCCGCGCGCCGTGGTGTACGCGGCGTCCGGGGACATCCGGCCGGACGACGCGCTGGCCGACATCTGCCGGGCGATCGGGGCCGGCGCGGTGGTCGTCACCCCGTCGCTGTACGCCCTGTACGACCACCGGAGCGCGCCGAAGGAGCTGCGCGACCCGGTGCTCGCCGCGATCGCGGCCGGCGGCGGCTCGCTGTTCGTCTCGGGGGTCGACCCCGGCTGGGCCAACGACGTGCTGCCGCTGCTGGTCAGCGGGCTCGGCACGGTGGTCGAGGTGATCCGCTGCCAGGAGATCTTCGACTACTCCACCTACGACCAGCCCGACGCCGTGCGCTACCTGGTCGGCATGGGCCAGCCGATGGACTACCAGCCACCCATGCTCATGCCCTCGGTGCCGACCATGGTGTGGGGCGGCCAGCTGCGGCTGATGGCGCGTGCACTCGGCGTCGAACTGGAGGACATCCGCGAGACGTGCGACCGGCGTTCGCTGGACGCCACGGTCGGCACCGCGATGATGGGCGAGTTCGAGGCCGGCACGCAGGGCGCGGTGCGGTTCGAGGTGCAGGGCATAGTGGACGGCGAGCCGCGCATCGTGGTCGAGCACGTGACCCGCATCCACCCGTCCTGCGCGCCCGAATGGCCGATGCCGCCGGACGGCACCGGGGCGCACCGGGTGATCATCGAGGGCCGCCCGCGCATCGAGGTCACCATCGAGGCGGCCGACGAGGGGGAGAACCGCTCGGCCGGTGGGAACGCCACCGCCGTCGGCCGGCTGGTGAACGCCATCGACTGGCTCGCCGGTGCGGCGCCGGGCCTCTACGACGCGCTGGACGTCCCGCTCCGCCCCGGGAAGCTGGAGAGAAAACCACGATGATCATCGACGTGCCCGAGGGCAAGGACCCGATCCAGTACGTGTGGGGCGAGATGGTCCCCGGCATCGGGGTCGCCGCCTCGAAGTTCTCCATGGCGGTCTACGCCGACTCGACCCTCGGGCTGCGCGAGTTCGAGGCCGCCCGGCTGCGCATCGCCCAGATCAACGGCTGCCTGTTCTGTCAGGACTGGCGGACCGAACGGGACGGGGAGAAGGTCGAGGAAGGCTTCGCGGAGGCGGTCGCGGGGTGGCGCACCGCGGGCGTCCTCGACGACCGCACCCGGCTGGCCGCCGAGTACGCCGAGCGCTACGCGGTCGATCATCACGGACTCGACGACGAGTTCTGGGCTCGGATGACCGGGAGTTACGACCAGCGGGAGATCGTGGAGCTGAGCATGAGCATCGGGTCGTGGCTGGCTTTTGGGCGGCTGAACCGGGTGCTCGGTCTCGATACGGCGTGCGTGCTGCCCGGTCACGCCCGGTAGGGCTCGGTTTAAAGATCGGCTTGGACGGCCGCGGGTGGGGTGGTCTGCCGCGGCTCGGGCGCGGCCTCTTGCGTTCGGTTCGGGGCGGGCGGCTGGTTTCACTTGCGTTTCGCGAGGGGTACATGGTGGGGGTTGGCGCAAGATCGAACCCCATGGTGTTCCCCTCGTGAAACCAGAGTGACGGATGGTGCGGCAGCGGCGCCCAGTCCATGATCAGCATGACATGGTGGTCGCTCTGGGGCGTCCGGAGCGACTGTGATGTCATGGTGACCATGTAAACCGCAACGGGCCGCACCTGAGCCGCGGCAGGCCAACCCAACCGCGGCCGTCCAAGCCGTCTTTTAGAACCGGCACCGCGCTCAGTCCAGTTGCGGAACCACGCGGGAGCCAATCAGTTCGACCATGTCGCGGAACTCGCCCGCCGGCTGGCCGCCCATGTCCAGGTAGAGCAGGTTGGTGTCCGTGGTGAGCATCTCCGACCAGGTGTTCAGCCGGTCGGCCACCTCGTCGGCACTACCTACCAACGCGGGACCCCGGGTGGTGAGGAAGTCGAAGTCGAAGGGCTTGCGGATGAAGGCCGGCGGGTCCGGGTTGACCCGGGGGATGATCTCCTTCATCAGCTCGAAGTAGGCGCGGTAGCGGGGCTCCCAGCGGGCTCGCGCGGCCTGGCTGGTCTCGCCCACGTTCACGTGCCAGCAGGCGCCGACCCTCGGTTCGTGCGGGTGGCCGTAGGAGGCGAACCGCTCCCGGTAGGTGGCCACCACCGGCTTGAACATCTCCGGGTTGCCGAACGCGCTGGGCAGCATCAGGTCCAGGCCGAGGCGCGCGGCCAGCTCGGCGGTGGACTCCGACGCGCCGCCGCCGATCCACAGCGGCAGCACGCCGACCGGCGGCGGCTGGAGCACGAACTCCTCGATCGGCGCGCGGTGCGCCGAGCCCGGCCAGTTGACCTCCTTGCCGCTCCACAGCTGTACCAGCAGCTCTACGGCGTCGTGGAACAGCTCGTGCGAGTCCTCGATCTTCTGCCCGAACAGGGTGTAGGTGGACACGAAGAAGTTGCCCCGGCCGACCACCACCTCGCAGCGCCCGCCGGACAGCACGTCCACGGTGGCGTAGTCCTCGGCCACCCGCACCGGGTCCAGGTTGGCGGCCAGGGTGACCGCCGTGGACAGCCGCAGTCGCCGGGTGCGCTCACCGATCGCCGACAGCATCACCGGCGGCGAGGAGAAGGTGTACTCCAGCCCGTGGTGTTCGCCGATGTGCACGCCGTGGAAGCCGACCTCGTCGGCCGCCGCGGCCGCCTCCACCACGCCCCGGTGCCGCTCGGCGTGGGTCTCGCGGTACCCGGTCACCGGGTCGGTCACCAGGTCGCCGAGGGTCATCAGGCTGAGCTTCATGGACGGGCCTTTCCGGGCTTCGGGAGGTCTTGCCGACACTCTACCAAACAGCGTTAGGTTTTGTCAGTGTTTGTCCATGAAGCCGTGCCGGTGCATCCAGCCGTGCACCAGGTCGGCGGCGGTGGCCAGGTGGGAGCGCTGGTCGGCGCCGCTGAAGTAGTGGTTGGCCTCGGGCAGCTCGGCCAGCTCCTTGTCCGGGTGGCCGATCGCCTGGAACACCTGTTGCTGGTGGCTGACCGGGACGGCGTCGTCGCACCCGTTGCGGACCACCAGTACCGGCGCGCTCACCCGGGGCGCGGCGTCGCCGGCGTCCACCTGCGCGGCATCCAGGCTCCACTGGGACAGCCAGCCGCGGGCGGTGGTGAACCGCATCAGCGCCCCGGGGCTGTGGTTGGCCACGGCGGGGTCGCCCAGGTAGCTCCAGCCCGGCCTGCGGCCGTTCGGCTCGATCGCCGGGTCCAGCCAGCGCGGGTCGGCCATGGTGCCGTGCACGACGAAGGCGTGCTCCCGCTCGGGATGCCCGGCGGCCGCGAACCCGGCCAGCTTGTCCCGGGCGAAATCGGTGATCCGGCGGGACCGGGCGCGCTGGCGTTCCCGGTAGGCGGCCAGGAAGTCGGCCGAGTAGGGCGGCTGGTTGGGGTTGGCCGGGTCGTAGAGGTCGAACTCGGCGTCCCGGTCCCGCTCCGGCTCCAGCTCGTTGGTGATCGAGGCGTCCAGGAACTCGGTGAGCAGCCGGTGCCGGCTGCGCGGCGCGGCCAGCTGCAGGACCCCGTCGGCGGCGGGCAGCTCGGTTTCGGCCAGCGGGCTGGGCTCGCCGGCGGCGGTGTGGGTGATCTTCGGCTGCTCCGCCTCGGCCTGGTAGCCCATCATCGGCGAGCCGCCGCCGCTCCAGCCGGCCAGCACCACCTTCCGGTAGCCCAGCCGCTCCCGCGCGTCGCGCACGCAGGCGGCCAGGTCCAGCAGCACGTTCTCCATCTGCAGCGCGGCGTCGCCGGTCGAGTAGCGGTTGGCCGAGCCGATCACGTGCAGGCCGGTTCGGGCCAGCTCGGGGAACAGTGGCAGGTAGGCCGGCGAGCCGATCGGGTGCATGGCCACGATCACCGTGTCCGAGTCCCGCTCGCCGCGCAGCAGCTGCGCCTGGCGCACCACGTGGTCGTCGATGCTGCCGTAGACGTCCTTCCGCGCAACCCGCTCGCGGGTGACGATCAGGTAAGGCGTACGGCGGTACTTGGTCCGTTCCGGCGTCACGGTCCAGTACCTTACCATTCAGTGTTTGGTTATTGGAGGGAGGAACTGCCCGGTGATCGATGTCATCGAGGTCAGCCCGAGGGACGGGCTGCAGAACGAGCCGGTGGCGCTGCCCACCGGGGCGAAGATCGAGCTGATCGAACGGGCGGCGGCGGCCGGCGCGCGCCGAATCGAGGCGGTCTCCTTCGTCCGGCCGGACGCGGTGCCGGCGATGGCCGACGCGGAAGCGGTGATGAAGGGGCTGGACCGCCGCCCCGGGGTGTCCTACATCGGGTTGGTGCTGAACCGGCGGGGCCTGGCGCGGGCGGTGGACGCCGGCGTCGACGAGATCAACGTGGTGGTGCCGGTGACCGACGAGTTCGCCCGGCGCAACCAGAACGCCTCCGCCGAGGCGCTGATCGAGATGGCCGAGGAGGTCGTCGCCGAGGCGGCCGGCCGGGACCTGCCCGGTTCGGTGACCCTGGCGGTGTCCTTCGGCTGCCCGTTCTCCGGCGAGGTGGACCCGGCGCGGGTGGTCGAGTTCGGGGTGCGCGCGGCGCGGGCCGGAGCGGCCGAGCTGGCCCTGGCCGACACCATCGGGGTGGCGGTGCCGGCCCAGGTGCGCGGGCTGGTGGACAAACTGCGCGCCGAGCTGGGGGACGGGACGCCCCCGCTGCGCATGCACTTCCACAACACTCGCAACACCGGTTACGCGAACGCGGTCGCCTCGGTGGACCTGGGGGTCACCCGGCTGGACGCCAGCACCGGCGGCATCGGCGGCTGCCCGTTCGCGCCCGGGGCTACCGGCAACATCGCCACCGAGGACCTGGTCTACCTGCTCGAACGCAGCGGCCTGCGCACCGGTCTGGACCTCGCCGCACTGATCGACACCGCCGGGTTCCTGGCCGGTGCGCTCGGGCGGCCGGTGCCCGCGCTACTGCCCCGGGCGGGCGGCTTCCCGGCCGGCTGAGACCGGGCCGGCGCCGAGGGGTGCCGCGGCGGCCTCCGGGGACACGCGGGGGCCGCGCAGGGCGTGGTGCGCGGCGATTCCCCTGGTCAGGATCGGCGAAAGCTCCGAGCCGGGGCAGCATCGGAGGTCGACCACGTTGTCCCCGTACCGCCGGTGCGGGTCGTGCGAGCGGAACCGGCCGTCGTCCAGCGTGGGCGCGAAGGTTTCACAGAGGAAGCAGAAGGCCTCGTGCGTCATGCTCGCTCATTTCGAACCGAGTGACCGACCGGAGCAATCGCTATCTTAGTGGACCGTTTCCAACCAGGTCCAGCAGGTCGCGAACAGCCTGCTGAGGCAATCGGTAGCAGTGGCTATCTAGTTGGCTGGGCTATGCACTGGCCCGGGTGCCGTCGCGCGGCGGCACGACGGCCGGCGCGGGCACCTGCGGCGGGACGTGCGGCTGGGGCGCCGGGTTGGGTATCGGCGGCGCCTGGGTCGAGCCGGCGCGCTCCACGGCGGCCAGCACCACGCTGTCGATGATCCGCTCGCAGACCAGGTCGAACAGCTCGTCCGGGGTGAGCGCGCTGCGCGCCGCGGCGTCGGTCAGGTACGGGGTGGCCGCCGCGTCGACGACCTCGGTGGACATGCCCCGCCGCGCCTCGTGCAGCGCGCTGCCGATGGCGTACAGCTCGAGCGCCTCCAGCATCGGGGCGATCGCGCCGACCGGCACGTTCTCCGCCCAGAGCAGGGCGACCGTGGCGTCCAGCTGCGCCGCGCCGATGCCCAGCGGCTGGCGGCCCAGCATCACCGGCACCAGGTCGGGGTGGTCCCGGAAGGCCTGGCGCAGGTTGCGCACGTTGCGCATCAGCCAGACCCGCCACGGCTCGTCCGGGCTCTGCGGGGTGCGCACGGCCTCCAGCGCGAGCCGGGCCGCGCCGACGATGATCTCTTCCTTGTTCTCGAAATGGTGGTAGAGCGTGGCGCCGTTGATCTTCAGGCGGTCCGCCAGGTGGCGGATGCTGAGCGCCTCGATGCCCTCCTTGTCGATGATCTCCAGGGCGACCTCGAGCGCTCTGCGCTTGGAGATCAGGGCGGTTCTGGGTCGCGCCACCGGTGTGCTCCTCGTCCGCGGATCGGGGTCCTCGGTACGCTACCAAGTGTCACTTGTTAAAGGGCGCGCGCTAGGGGTGCGCGTCCGGCGGTTTCACCCCTCTGAGCAGCGACTGAAACACCTTCCGGTCCAGCTCGAGCCGCTCGGAGACGGTTCCGGCCTGTTCATCTCTGAGTAGTCGCTTGGTAGCGGCCAGTGCGGCGGACGGCTTGCCGGTCAGCGCCGCCACCCGGCCGCTCACCATTTCACGCAGCGCCTCGGCATCCGGCGCGACCGCGTTCAGCAGGCCCATCCCCAGCGCCTCGGCGGCGTCGAAGGGCTCGCCGAACAGCATCAGCTCGGCCGCCTTCCGCGCCCCGACCAGGCGGGGGAGCAGCAGCGTAGACGCCGCCTCGGGCACCAGTCCGAGGTCCACGAAGGGCAGCCGGAAGACCGCGCGCGCACTCGCGTAGGCCAGGTCGCAGTGCGGCAGCACGGTGGTGCCGACGCCGATCGCCGGCCCGTCCACCTCGGCGACCAGCACCGGCCGCAGCGCGTGCAGCGCGGCCAGGAAGCGCAGTGGCGGCGCGTCGTCCCCGGTCGGCGGGTTGGCGGCCATGTCCTTCAGGTCGTTGCCGGCGGTGAACGAGCCGCCGGAGCCGGTCAGTAGCACCACCCGGATGTCCGGGTTCTCGGTGGCCTCGGCCAGCGCGTCGGCCAGCCCGGCGTACATCGCCATGGTGATCGCGTTGCGTTTGGCCGGCCGGTTCAGCGTGATCGTGCGCAGCCCGTCCTCGTCATTTACTAGTAGATCGCTCACTTGGGGGCCATCCGGATCGCTCCGTCCAGTCGGATCGTCTCGCCGTTGACCATCGGGTTGCGCACGATGAACGCCACGCAGTCGGCGAACTCGGCCGGGTCGCCCATCCGGCTGGGGTGCGGCACCTGCCGGGCCAGCGAGCGCTGCGCCGCCTCGGGCAGCCCGAGCAGCAGCGGCGTCTCGAACATGCCGGGCGCCACGGTGACCACCCGGATCGCGTGCTGGGCGAACTCGCGGGCGATCGGCAGGGTCATCCCGGCCACCCCGGCCTTGGCGGCGGTGTACGCGGCCTGGCCGATCTGCCCGTCGGTGGCGGCCACCGAGGAGGTGCAGACGATCACGCCCCGGTCGCCGTCCACCGGTTGGTTGCCGGCCATCGGCTCGGCGGCCAGCCGGATCACGTTGAACGTGCCGATCAGGTTCGCCGTCACCGTGCGGGTGAAACCGGCCAGCGGGGTGGCCGCGCCGTCGCGGCCCAGCACCTTGGTGGCGTCCGGCACGCCGGCGCAGTTGACCACGATCCGCAGCGGGCCGAGCTCGGTGGCGGCGCGCACCGCCGCGCGCACGTCCGCCTCCTCGGTGACGTCGGCGGGGGCGAACACCGCGCCGATCCGGCGCGCCGTCTCGGCGCCGTCCGACCGGGGGAGGTCGCAGATCACCACCCGCGCGCCCTCGTCGATCAACCGCCGCGCGATGGCCAGGCCGAGCCCGGACGCCCCGCCGGTGACCAGTGCGGAACAACCTTCGGGATGCATGCTTGGGAGCATAACCATATGGCGTTAGATTGAGGCGTCCCGACGGAGTGGCGGTACTTGTGGTGCGTACTAACCTCATAGTATTGAGACCGGTGGATAGCATCCGGTACATTCGGCGCCCGCGGGGAATGAGGAGAGGTCGGCGTTGACCATCGAGATTCGAGTGCTCCAGGCCTTGCGGCTGAAGGGCCGGGCCAAGGCCGACATGATCGCGTCGGCTGCCGGGCTGTCCGAGGCGGAGGCTACCCCGGTGCTGGCCGCCGCGCAGGCCGCCGGGCACGCCGAGGAGGCCAAGGACCGGTTCAAGCTGACCCCGGACGGCCGGGCGCACCTGCGGGGGATGATCGCGCGGGAGCGGTCCGGGGTGGACCAGGACGCGCTCTCGGCGGCCTACCACGAGTTCGACACGCACAACAGCGCGTTCAAGCAGCTGGTCACCGACTGGCAGCTGAAGGACGGCGGGACCCCGAACGACCACACCGACGCCGACTACGACGCGAAGATCGTCGCGCGGCTGGGCGAGCTGCACACCGGGTTCGCGCCGCTGGTGGACCGGATCGTCGGCCTCGCGCCCCGGCTGGCGCACTACCCGCCCCGGTTCGCCGACGCGCTGGCCAAGGTGAGCGCCGGCGACCACGGCTGGCTGGCCCGGCCGCTGATCGACAGCTACCACACGGTCTGGTTCGAGCTGCACGAAGACCTGATCGGGCTGCTCGGGCTGTCCCGGGCCGAAGAGGCGGCCGCGGGGCGGGCCGAATGACCGCTACGTCCCAGCCGTCGCTGCTGGCCCTGGACGGCCGGACCGGCGCGGACCGGGTGCTGCTGGGTGGCAAGGCGGCCAGCGTCGAGCGGATGCGCCGGCTGGAGATCGACGTCCCGCCGGCGTTCGTGCTGACCACGGCGGTGTGCCGGCGGTTCTACGACCCGGCGGACGGCGACGGTTCGGTGCCTTCCGACGTGTGGGCCGAGGTGCCGGCGGCGGTGGCCGAGCTGGGCCGGGTCACCGGGCGCACCTTCGGCTCGGGCGATCGTCCGCTGCTGGTCTCGGTGCGGTCGGGTGCGGCGGTCAGCATGCCCGGGATGATGGACACGGTGCTCAACCTGGGCATGACCGAGGCGGTGCGCGACGCCCTCGCGGCGGAGTCCGGCGACCCGGAGTACGCGTCGGACGTGTGGCGGCGGTTCCACGAGCAGTTCGAGAAGGTGGTGGGCGAGCCCGCGCCGGCCGACCCGTGGGCGCAGCTGCGGCTGGCCGTGGCGGCGGTGTTCCGGTCCTGGCAGTCGACGCGGGCTCGCGCGTATCGGCGTGACCGGGGCATCCCGGAGGACGGCGGCACCGCGGTGACGGTGCAGGCCATGGTGTTCGGCAACGTGGACGACCGGTCCGGCACCGGCGTGCTGTTCAGCCGGGACCCGCTGGGCGGCGGCGCCGAGGTGTACGGCGAGTGGCTGCCCCGGGGCCAGGGCGAGGACGTGGTCTCCGGGCGGATGGACGCGCTGCCGCTGGCCGAGCTGGCCGGGTCCATGCCCGAGGTGCACGCCGCGCTGATGGACGCCACGAGGCGGCTCGAGCTGGACGGCCGGGACGTGCAGGACATCGAGTTCACCGTGGAGCGCGGCCGGTTGTGGCTGCTGCAGACGCGGGCGGCGAAGCGGGCGCCGGAGTCGGCCGTGCGGCACGCGGTTTCCTTCGTCCGGGAGGGCCTGATCACCCCGGCCGAGGCGCTGGACCGGGTGACCGCGGAGCAGGTGGAGACGCTGCTCAAGCCCCGGGTGGACGCCCGCGCGGCCCGTTCGGCGGCTGTCCTGGCGACCGGGAAACCGGCCTGTCCCGGCGTCGCGGTCGGCACCGTGGTGACCGACGCCGACGACGCACAGGACCAGGCCGACGAGGGCGTCGACGTGGTGCTCGCCCGCCCCACCACCGACCCGGACGACGTGCCCGGCATGTCGGTGTGCACCGCCGTGGTCACCGAGCTGGGCGGGTCCACCTCGCACGCCGCCGTGGTGTGCCGCGAGCTGGGTGTGCCCTGCGTGGTGGGTACGGGCGCGGGCACGGTCACCTCGCTCGGCGGCCGGGTGGTGACGGTGGACGGCACCGCCGGCGTGATCTACGACGGCGCGCTGCCGACCGCTTCACCTGCCTCGTCGAGCGATCCCGACCTGGCTCAGCTGACCGAATGGGCGCGGGCCGAGACCGGCAAGGACGGGTCGTTGGCGGAGCTCCTGCGGGCTCGCTGAGGGTTTCGGGCGGCGGTTCAAAGACCGGCTTGGACGGCGCCGGCCGGGGTGGTCCGCCGCGACTTGGCCCGGCCGGTTGCGGCTCGTTCCTGGCGCGGGCTCGGGTGGTCTGCCGTGGCCGGGGTGCCGCCCATTGCGATTCCGTGTGGTGCGGTTCAGGGATTGGCTTGGACGGCTCGGCGTGGGCTGGTCTGCCGCGGCTGGGGTGGGGCCGGTTGCGTTCTCTTGCGGCGCGATTGTCACTTCCGTTTCGTGAGGGGAACATGGTGGGGGTTGTCGGAAGATCGAACCCCTATGGTGTCTCCCTTGCGCAACCAGAGTGACGAATGGTGCGGTTCCGGCGCCTGTTTCATGGTCATCAGGACATAGCGGTCGTTTTCCGGGCCGCCAGGCGACCCTGGTGTCCTGATGACCATGAAATTAATGATCATCAGGCGCTCAGCGCGGTTTCGGACGGCCGAAACAACCGTGAGTGCCTGCTGATCATGAAAACGCAACGGCCGGCGAGCCGCGGCAGACCACTCGAGCCGCGCCACGAACGAGCCGCAACGGCCGCGCCCCAGCCGCGGCAGACCAGCCCACGCCGAGCCGTCCAAGCGGATCTTTGAACCGCCGCCCGAAACCCTAAAGAGCCCCGAGCAACTCCCGAGCCGCCCGCTCCCCGGAAGCGCTCGCGGTGTTCAGGCTGGAAACGCAGAAGTAATCCCCGGCCAGCCGCACCCGCCGGTCCCCGGCGGACCGCGACTGGAATGAACGCATCGCGGTCCAGTAACCGGGGCGGGACTGCATGACACATGGGTGCGCCCGGGTCACGTGAGTGAACTCGGCGTGGTCGGCCAGCCCGGGGACCAGCGGTTCGGCGGCCTCGATCAGGGTCTTGGCGACCAGTTCGTCGTCCTGTTCGTACAGCTCGCGGCACCAGTCCGAGGAGGGGTAGAGGCCGACGCTGCCCTTCCCGGCCGGCGCCCGGCCGGGCACCTTGTTGTGCTCCAGTGCGATCGCCAGCAGGCGTGGGTAGTCGCGCGCGGGCGGGAAGATGTAGCAGGACCGGATGTCCGGCGCCACGTCCACCGCGACGTTGCAGACGGTGATGTACGAGTAGGCCACCTCGTTGGCCAGGAACTCCCGCCGCTGGGCGTCCAGGCCGGTGTGGATCTCCGCGGTGACCCCGGCGGGGCAGGCCAGGACCGCGCCGGCGAACGACTCGGTGTGCTCACCGGTGGCGTCCCGCCAGGTCAGCTCCACCTCGTCCGGCCGCTCCTCGACCGAGCAAACGGTCGCGCCCAGCCGGGTGTCGAACTCGCGGCTGACCAGCTCGGCGTAGGACCGCATGCCGCCGCGGAACGCGACGAACCGCTCGCCGGTCATGAACGCGCCGAACACGTACAGCAGGTCCACCGCCGACACGTCCGCCGAGGGGCAGCCGACCAGCGCGCGCACGCACGGGTCGCCCAGGTAGTCGAACAGCTCCTCGCCCAGCCGCGCGCGGCCGTACTCCTCGGCCGACAGGTGGTCCAGTTCGCACAGCAGTGACAGATCCTCGACGGAGGCCTTCTTGCGGTACCGGACCAGGTCCGCCGCCAGCCGTAGCAGCCCCAGCTTGGCCCGCGCGGAGACCAGCTCGGTGCGCAGCCCGTCGCGCACCAGCCGGGCCGAGTCCAGGTAGTGCACCCGGCCGTCCCGGCCGGGGAAGCCGAGCACCCCGGAAGCCGGGACGATCTCCGAACCCAGCCCGGCCTGCTCCGCGATGCCGAGGATGCTGCGGTAGCTCCGGGCCATCACACTCGGCCCTTCCTCGATCATGAATCCGTCCCGGACCACGGTGCGCATCCGCCCGCCGACCTGGTCGTTCCGCTCGAACAGGCGCACCTGGTGGCCGGCCCGCCGCAGGCGGAACGCGGCGGCCAACCCGGCCGCACCGGATCCCACGACGGCTACCGGCAGCCCAGAAGTGTCCATCGTGCCATTTTAAACCGAACGCTGTCCGGAAACCAGGGATCCGTTCAACAGCATGCGTAACGCACCGAGCACCTGGCGGATCCGTTCCGGCGGGGACTGGAAGCCGGAGTCCAGGGCCAGCCCCCAGACCAGGTCCACCAGCACCTGGGCGACGTCCGCCGGCACCAGCTCGGGATTCAGCTCGCCGCGCCGCAGCCCGGTCTCGACGCACTCGACGAAGTACTGCCTGACCTGGTTGAACTGCCGCCGAGACTGCTCCCGCAGCTCCCGGTGGTGCACCGCGTCCAGGGTCGAGGTGACCCAGAACCGCACGAAGGTGTTGTCCGTGTCGTTGACCCGGATCGCGGCCTCGAACAGGCCGTAGATGCGCTCGGTGGCCGGGCGGTCCGGGCCGGGCACTCCGGCCATGATCTCGGTCAGCGCCTCCTGCTGGATGGACCGGAACGCGGCGCGGTGCAGCTCGATCTTGTTCGAGTAGTAGTTGGCGATCGCGTTGCGGGTCAGCCCGGCCTCCCGGGCGATCTCCTCCATGGTCGCGCGGTCGAAACCGGTCGCGCTGAACACGTTGCGGGCCGCGCGCAGGATGCGCTCCCGGGTCGCCGCCCCGTCCGCCCCCGGCGGTCGGCCCCGCCGCGCCTGGGTCTCGGTCATGCCCCAAACCCTACGTGTGGTGGGATGCGGGGCGTGGCTGGTGGATCATTGGTGGCGGACCTGGTGCTCTCCGGTGGCGGGGTCAAGGGCATCGCACTGGCCGGCGCGGTTGCCGCGCTGACCGACGCCGGGTACCGGCCGTGGCGGGTGTCCGGGACGTCCGCCGGGGCGATCGTCGGGGCGCTGGTCGCGGCCGGGTTGACCGGCGACACGCTGTCCGAGACCGCGATGCGGATGGATTACGAGAAGTTCGCCGACCGGGTGCCGCTGGATAGGATCCCGCTGGTCGGCACCGGCCTGGCGCTGCTCGCCGACGACGGCCTCTACCGGGGCGACTACGCCCGCGAGTGGGTGGCCCGGGAACTGGCCGAACTGGGCGTGCACACCTTCGGTGACCTGCGGCTGGACGACGACCAGCTGCCGCCCGAGCAGCGCTACCGGCTGGTGGTGACCTGCGCGGACGTCACGCTGGGCCGGCAGATCCGGCTGCCCTGGGACTTCCGGGCGGTGTACGGGCTGGACCCGGACCGCCAGTCGGTGGCCGACGCGGTGCGCGCGTCGATGTCGCTGCCACTGCTGTTCCGCCCGGTGACGCTGACCAACCCGGACACCGGGCGGCGGTCCACCGTGGTGGACGGCGGGGTGGTGTCCAACTTCCCGATCGACTCCCTGGACCGCACGGACGGGAAGCCGCCGCGCTGGCCGACCTTCGGCATCACGCTGCTGCCGGACATCCCGGGCGGGGACAACGGCCTGCTGCCCGGCTGGCTGAGCCGGATCATTCCCGCCCCGGTGCGCCTGCTGGAACGGGTGGTGACCACCGCCGTGATCGGCCGCGACCAGGCCTACCAGCACAAGCCCTGGGTGGAGGCGCGCACCATCGCGGTGAACTCCACCGCCGCCGGGTTCACCGACTTCAACATCACGCCCGAACAGGTTCGCGCGCTGCACGACGACGGCTACGCGGCGGCCGAGCACTTCCTCGCCGGCTGGAACTGGCGGACCTACCTGGACCGGTTCCGCGTCCACCCCGCCTAGACTCGCCATCCGTGCCCGTTCCCCTGGTGATCGACACCGATACCGCCCAGGACGACTGCATCGCGTTGCTGGTCGGCCTGCTCGACCCGGCGGCCGACCTGCGGGCGATCACCATGGTGGCCGGCAACCTGGGCTTCGACCAGCAGGTGCGCAACGCCTTCGCCACGCTGTTCGTGGCCGGCCGGCTCGGCGAGGTGCCGGTGCACCTGGGCGCGCGCCGGCCGCTGGTGCGCGAGGCGGTGGACGCCTCGGACGTGCACGGTGACGGCACCGGCGGCCTGGCCGCCGAGCTGGCCGCCCGCCACCCGTCGTTGGCGGCCGCCGCGCCGGCCGCCGAGCACGCCGTGGACGCGCTGATCCGGCTGGCCGCCGAGCACTCCGGTGAGCTGTCCGTGGTGGCGATCGGCCCGCTGACCAACATCGCGCTGGCCATGCTCAAGGACCCGGAGTTCGTGGGCAACGTGCGCAAGCTGTACGTGATGGGCGGCTCCAACAACGGCCGGGGCAACATCACCGCCGCCGCCGAGTTCAACTTCTACGTGGACCCGGAGGCGGCGCGGGCGGTGTTCCGGGCCGGGTTCGACGTGGTGGTGCTGCCCTGGGACCCGGTGACGCTGCGCGACGCGGTGTTCGACCAGCCGGTGCTGGACCGGATCGCCGCGCTGGACACCCCGCTGGCCCGCTTCTTCACCCGGGTGTGCGCGGCCACGCTGGAGTTCGACCGCCGGGTGGGCATCGACGGCACCACCCACCCCGACTCGCTCACCGCCGCGCTGGCCCTGCACCCCGAGCTGGTCACCTCGGCCGGGCGCTACCACGTCGACGTGGAAACCGCCGGCGAACTGACCAGGGGATACTCCGCCATGTCCTGGGGCGTCCACACCCTCGAACCCAACGCCACGGTGATCGAAAAAGCCGACGCCCCCGCCTTCCGCCACTACCTCCGCACCCTCCTCTCCCGCGAGTCGGCGGTTTCGTAAGCGCGACTCGGCGGTTCCATCAGAGGTTTGACATGCAGCCATGCGGCTGCCTATGCTGCAAAAGGCAGCCAGAAGGCTGCACTTCAGAGGAGAAGGCGATGGACGAGGTGTTCAAGGCGCTGGCCGACCCCAGCCGGCGCCGGCTGCTGGACAGCCTGAACGCCCGCAACGGGCAGACCCTGCGCGAGCTGTGCGCGGGGCTGGACATGGCCCGGCAGTCGGTCAGCAAGCACCTCGCGCTGCTGGAGGCGGCGAACCTGGTCACCACCGCGCGACGGGGTCGGGAAAAGCTGCACTACCTGAACCCGGAGCCGATCAACGCCATCTCCGATCGCTGGATCAACCAGTACCACCGGGGGCGGATTCAAGCCCTCGCCGACCTCAAGACCGCCCTGGAGGCACCAGCCATGACCGGCCAGCCGGAGTTCGTCTACACCACCTACATCAACACCAGCCCGGAGAAGCTCTGGCAGGCTCTGACCGAGCCGTCGTTCACCCGCCGCTACTGGGGCGAGAACGAGTTCGAGACCGACTGGAAGCCTGGTTCACCGATGACCTGGCTGAACAAGGGCGTGCGGATCAGCGACCCCCGGCAGCGGGTGCTCGAGGCCGACCCCTACCGGCGGCTGGCGTTCACCTGGCACGTGGTGACCCCGGAGTTCGCCAAGTCGGTGGAGATCGAGGACGAGGTACGGGAGAAGCTGGCCGCCGAACCGATCTCCAAGGTCAGCTTCGACATCGAGCCGGTCGGCGAGCTGGTCAAGCTGACCGTGGTGCACGACGGGTTCGAGCCGGGCAGCACCATGTTGGAGATGGTCGGCACCGGCTGGCCGCACCTGCTCTCCGACCTCAAGACGCTGATGGAGACGGGGGAGACCCTGCCGGAGATCGACTGGGCGGCGGCGTCGGCCGGGTGAGCCCCGGCCGACTGACCAGAACGGCCACGCCCACCGCCAGCCAGGCCGCGCCGAGCGCGATGCGATTGAGGCCCATGGTGCGTTGCGGCTGGTCCGCGACGGCTGGCGGCATGCCTGGGATTCTGCCGTCGAAGATCCCGTCCCGTCAGGGGTGGCGACCGGCGAGGACGCAGAACTCGTTCCCCTCCGGGTCGGCCATGACGATCCAACTCTGATCGCCCTGGCCGACGTCGGCGAGCCGCGCACCCAGGTCGAGCAGGCGGCGCACCTCCTGGGCCTGGTCCCGGTCGGTCGGGCTGAGGTCGAGGTGGAGCCGGTTCTTGACGGCCTTGCCCTCCGGCACGCGCGCGAAGGCCAACGTGGGCGGCACCGGGCCGGGGCGGCTCCGGCCCTCCGGCACCTCGGGGGAGCCGATCGTGACGAACCCGTCCTCTTCGCCCCGCACCTCGTAGTCGAGTACCGAGCACCAGAACCGGGCGAGCCCGTCGGGATCGGCGCAGTCGATCCCCAGCTCGGTGAACTTGCTGGCCATGCTCGGGACGGTAGTGGCGGCGAGCCGGGAGCGGGCTCACCGACTCGCCGCCGTGGGGATCAGCCCTGGCGGGCCTTGAAGCGGGGGTTCTTCTTGTTGATCACGTAGACGCGGCCGCGGCGGCGGACCACCTGCGAACCGGGCTTGCTCTTCAGCGAGCGGAGCGAGTTGCGCACCTTCATGACGCGGAGCTTACATGATAATGGAAGTCGTTATCATATGAGTTCCGACACCACGCTCCGCACCTGTTCGCGCAACCAGGCGTGTTCGGGGTCGGCCGAGTGCCGGGGGTGCCAGGCCATGCTGACCTCGACCGCCGGCAGCTCCAGCGGGATCACGAAGGTGCCCAGCCCCAGCGCCCGGACGGCGGCCGCGCCGAGCCGGCGGGGGGCCAGGCCGACCAGGTCGCTCTGTCCGATCAGGAACAGCCCGCCGGCCAGGGTCGGCGTGCAGGCCACCACCCGGCGGCGCAGCCCGTGCCCGGCCAGCAGCTCGTCGATCGGGCCGCGCAACCGGCCCCGGCGGGATACCGAGATGTGGTCGGCGGCGGCGAACCGGGCGAGGTCCACCGGGCCGTCGGCCAGGGGATGCCCCGCGCGCAGCACGCCGACCCCGTCCTCGGTGAGCAGCGGCTCCAGCTCGATCTCCGGTTCGCGCACGTTGATCCGGCCGAGCTCCAGGTCCACGCTGCCGTCGCGCAGCGAGGGGGTGTCCTCGTGGCTCTCCGCCATGAACCGCAGGGTCACGCCGGGGGCTGCCTCCCGTACCCGCCGCAGCAGCCGGGGGCCGATGCCGCTGAACACCAGGTCGCCGACCTGCACGGCGAACTCCCGTCGCAGGGCGGCCGGGTCCACCGGCACGGCCGGCACGAACAGCGCCGATGCCTCGTCCAGCAGCGCGCGCACCCGGGGCAGCAGCTGGACCGCCCGGGGCGTGGGGACCATGCCGCGCCCGGCGCGGACCAGCACCGGGTCACCCAGGGCCCGGCGCAACCGGGCGAGGGTGCGGCTCATCGCCGGGGGCGAGGTGTGCAGGTGTTCGGCGGCGCCGGTGACGCTGCCGTGCTCCACCAGGGCGTGCAGCGCGGTCAACAGGTTCAGGTCCAGTTTGGATTCCACTTTGGACAACTCTCCATGACGAGGAATGCACTGGTCGTCAATCAAGGAGGACCTTAGCGTGGCGGTATGCCAACCACTCTTGATCAGGAGCCCACCGCTGGTGTGCTCGGCGGGCTGCTCGAGGCCGAGCGCGGCGGAGACCTCGACGCGATCGCCGCCAGCGGCCTGACCGGCAGCGAGAGCTTTCCGCTGCACCTGGACGCGGCCAGCCGGGCCGACCTGCTGAAGGACGTCTACATGTCGGTGTCCGCCGAGGGCGGGCGGTTGCTCTACCTGCTGGCCCGAGCGACCGGGGCCCGCACGGTGGTGGAGTACGGGACGTCGCTGGGCATCTCGGCGATCTACCTGGCCGCCGCGGTGCGGGACAACGGCGGCGGCCGGGTGATCGGCACCGAGATCCAGCCGGAGAAGGCCGCCCGGGCCAACCGCAGCTTCGCCGCCGCCGGGCTGGCCGGGGAGATCGAGCTGCGGGTGGGGGACGCCCGGGAGACCCTGCGTGACCTGCCAGGGCCGGTGGATCTGCTGTTGTTGGACGGCTGGCCGGACCTGGGGCTGGACGTGCTGCGGGTGGTCGAGCCGGCGCTGCGGCCCGGGTCGCTGGTGCTGGTGGACGACGTGGAGATGAACTTCGGCGCCGACGTGCACGGCCCGCTGCTGGAGTACCTGGCCGGGGACGGCTACGTCGCGCTGCGGCTGCCGATGGCGGACGGCATCCAGGTGGCGGTCAGGCTCTGAGCGGGCCGGGCGGGCGGGACATGGTCCAGGTCGTCGGGCCGCCGTGCGGAAGCTCCACCTCGCCGGTGATCGAACCCGGGCTGCTCGCCGCCGACGCCCAGGGCATACCGTGCTACCTGGAGACCTCGCTGGCCGGCAACGTGTCCCTGTACCGCCGGCTCGGGTTTCAGGTCAACCCGTCGCGAAACGCTCACTGACGCCGGTGCGGGAGGCGGCACCGGTGTGCCAAGGTGTCGCCCGGTCGGGGTGGGGGCCTACGCAGCGCGACTCGTGCGCGTTCGGATTATCGGGCAAGGGTGTTCCCCGGGCGGGGTGGCGCCGGCGGCGACCGGGGCGGGCGGCGCCGGAGACGCGGCCGGGCGAGGGTCGCGACGGCCGCCCGGGTCGGGTCGATGCGGCAGGTAGATCTCTTGCCGGTCAGGCTTCGGGGGGTGCCCAGCCCGCGCGCGGGCCGGCTCGGGCGGGCCGGCCCGGGCGCCGGTCAGGGGATTAGGACACCGTTCGGTATCGACCGTGGATACCGCCGCGGGTATCACCCATCGGAGGGGTAAAGAGTGGTACGGTAACGATCCAGGTCACCCGGGCCGCGGATTTTGCCGCACCGGGTGTGAGCCTGGCCAGGTCGACTGATCTGCTGAAGTCTGCCAGCTGTTGGCAGTTGTTATAGTGCTGGTTTTGGGACGCTTCGAACTCGGGCTCCGGTCCTGGAGGTGGGTGGGTTGGTCGACGTGGTTCGGCGGGGCGAGTCCCCGTTGGGGCCGGGTTCGGGCGACGGGATGCGACGGGGCGGTCCGACGGTTCTGCGGCTCATGTTGGGTGCGCAGCTGCGCCGGTTGCGTGAGGCGCGCGGCATCTCCCGGCAGGATGCCGGCTACTCAATCCGTGCTTCCGACGCGAAGATCAGCCGCCTGGAACTGGGCCGGGTCGGTTACAAGCAGCGCGACGTCGCGGATCTCCTGACCCTCTACGGGGTCGAGGACGAACGCGAGCGCGAGGCCTTTCTGACGCTGGCCCAGCAGGCGTCCTCCCCGGGTTGGTGGAACAAGTACAGCGACGTGCTGCCGGCCTGGTTCGAAATGTATGTCGGGCTGGAGCAGGCCGCGTCGGTAATTCGTAGCTACCAGGTTCAGTTCGTCCCGGGCCTTTTCCAGACCGCCGACTACGCGAGGTCGGTCACGCTTCTCGGCCACCCCGGAGCGCCGCCCGACGATGTCGATCTCCGGGTCGACCTGCGATTGGCGCGCCAAGAGATTCTCACCGCCGGCGACGCGCCGCGCGTCTGGGTCGTGGTCGACGAGGCCGCGCTGCGCCGGCCGGTCGGCGGGGCCAGCATCATGCGTTCCCAATTGGAACACCTGGTCGAACTCACCGAGCTGCCGAATGTCACCCTGCAGGCCGTGCCATTCCAGGCCGGCGGGCACGCGGCGGCCGGCGGGCCATTCAGCATTCTGCGTTTCTCCGACCCGGACGTGAACGACGTCGCCTATCTGGAACAGCTGACCAGTGCGCTCTATCTGGACAAGAGCGTCGACGTCGACAATTACCTCATGGTCATGGACCGGCTGTGCGCCGAGGCGGCTTCGCCGGTCGAGACGCGCAAGCTGCTGGCCAAGCTCATTCGCAGCATGTAGCTCACCGCTCGCCTGACGGCCCCGGGTCACCTTCGACCCGGGGCCGTTTGTCGCGACTCCCACGAGGTGCTCCATAACCGCTGTGACCAGGCAAAAGGCCATCTGTGTCAGCGAGTGGACGACCGTTCGGAGCTAGTTGAGCCCGCACGAAATTCACCGAGTGACGGGTCGGCGACGCCAGGTGACCGTTCAGCGTCCCGTGCGCCTGCATCGTCAGTTGCACTTGCACCTGTAGCTATCAAATCAATTATGGTTATCTCGAAGCACGCGCCGGAGGCGATCTGGACGGCCGCCGGGTCGCTTGATCTCCGAGCGTGCTCGTGCCTCGTGGGAAACCAATGAGGTGTCGAGATCGAAACACCCGGAGAGGGGTAGAGATGTCCCACAGCGACGTTGACTCGACGGCTTCCCTGGCCATGGGTTGGCGAAAGAGCACCCGCAGCAACCCGAGCGGGGAATGCGTTCAGGTTGCCAAGCTCACCGACGGCCAGCTGGCGGTCCGTAACTCCCGCGACCCGGAGGGCGGCACGCTGTACTTCACCCGCGGCGAGATGGTTGCCTTCCTGGCCGGTGCGAAGGCCGGCGAGTTCGACGACATGATCGACTAGGCTGTTATTCGCGCCACACGACCGGCGCGAAGTGGCAACCCGACTGAGGCCCCGCGATTCTCGGAATCACGGGGCCTCAGTTATGTCGTCGAATTGATTATGCGGTGGCGGCGCGGGGCTCGTCCGAACGCATGACCGACGGGTCGTGTTCGGTGACAACCACGTGCAGGCGCACCGGGGTTACTTCGGCGGCGGGGCGCCGCTGCCGGCGGAACTCGAACTTCCGCCGCGTGGACCAGGAGTGCAGCCAGGTGGCCAGGTACCGCATGTAGGCCATGGTGAGGTCGTCACGCTCGGCGCGCCGCTTCATGCCGGACGTCCCTCCGGTGGGCGGAGAAGAGTGTGCGCGCCCGACCGTCCGGGCGTTGCCCGCTCGGCGTGACGATCACTGCACATCTTTGCTCCCGTCGCTCGCAGGCTCGTGCCCCGGGGGACCCGGAGAATCGGTCGGCGGCGCCTGGTCGATCTCCATCCGTGCCGGCAATTTTTCCTGATGTCGGTGACGAATGCAAGTGCATCTGCACGCGATTGAGCGTGAAAATACCTTTGCTGTCAGGTAGTTGATTCTTC
Organism: Actinospineispora eucalypti; assembly: GCA_014208095.1. Classification (GTDB taxonomy): domain Bacteria; phylum Actinomycetota; class Actinomycetes; order Mycobacteriales; family Pseudonocardiaceae; genus Pseudonocardia; species Pseudonocardia eucalypti. Next base: position 1,792,372 of record JACHMT010000001.1, read on the forward strand.
AAGTTCTTGGTCTTGCGGAGCCGGTTCGGTGAGCCTCCGGAGCGACCGCCTTCACGGCCACCCTCGGATATCCGATGCTACGGGGTGAAGTAGGTGGCCCACATCGCGCGGTCGGGGGCTATGCCGCCCCGTCTGCGGCGTGTCGGACCCCCGAACGGGCGGGTGACGGCCAACCCTCGCGGGGCCGGGACGCGAAACCGGGCCGCACCCCTGGGGGTACGGCCCGGTTCGAGAGATTGCTTAGCGCTAAGAGATTTTCTAGGAGGCCGGAGCGGCGTGGAACCGCGCCCGCAGCAGGTGCCGGCGGCTGTCCGTGAAGCCGGTCCGACCGTGCAGTGCGAGGTGGTTGTCCACGATCAGCACCGCGTCGGTGGGGATCGCCGCGCAGAACTCGTCGGCGTGGCCGTCCATCTCCCGGTAGAGCACGTCCAGCGCGCTGCGCACCTCGGGCGTGGCGTGCTCGGGGAACTTGGCCAGGCCGTTCTCGATCTTGTCCTTGCGGAACTTCCACATCGGCGACTCGCCGAGGATCAGATCGTGGCTGTACCCGGCCTCGTCCACGGTCGCGCCCTTGCGGAACGCCTTGGGGACCCGCATGGGCAGCCGGGTCTTCGACAGCACCTGGACCGCGGCGCGGCCCTCCTCGGTGCGCTCCAGCTCCCGCTTGAGCACCCGGCCGTCGGTGAGGAAGGTCTCCCCGCCACCGCACTCGGCCGCACGCGTCGAGTAGAGCAGGAAGTACCGGTCGGGGAAGGACGAGTAGGAGGCGTCGGTGTGGTACTCCGCCTCGCGGTCGTTCTCCGAGAAACTGGAGTGCTTGGGGCCGGGCGACCCGGTCATCTCCTGGTTCCGCACGTCCCACACCACGCGGTTGTCCACCGGGTGGGTCCACACCACGTCGCCGAGCAGCGCAGACAGCGCGTAGATCACCTTGCGCTGGTCGTCCACGTCCAGCTGGGCGAGGCCGAGCTTGCTGTAGAGGATGCCGCACGCGCCGCCGGCGAACAGCTCGCGCACGTGGTCGGTGAGCCCGGTGAGCTGGGGTGCGGCCGCGCGCAGGCGCGCGCGGAGCTCGGCCGGGTCGTTCGGCGGGACCATCTCGCTGCCGGCGAGGTCGGCGCCGAAGTACTCGGTCAGCGCCGCCTTGATCGCGTCGGTCTCGATGGCCCACTGGTCGTTCGTCACCTCGGCGATGCTGTTGATCTCGTCAACGGCCGAGGTGGGGGTGTCCGCAAGTCCTGTGGACATGGATTGATGCCCTCCAAGCCAAACTTCAGTGATGTTGAAGCCAACCCCCGGTCGCTTCGGTCGGACTGACCGCCGCGACCGGGGGACGTCTGACTTCGGGTCTACTCCTTGCCTGATCGGGTCCGCCACCCGGGGTGGCGAAACCCGGCGCCCGGGTTAGCGGGGTGCCTGGCCGCCCGGGGCCACCTGCGCCTGCGGGAGCAGGATCGGCTGGCCCTCGCGCAGACCGGAAACCACCTCGGTGTTGTCGTCACCGACCATGCCCGGCTGGAACGGCTGCGGCTGGGGCTGACCGTCCGGACCCGGCACGTTCACCAGCGTGCGGCCACCCTGACGGATCACCGCGCCGTTGGGCACCACCAGCACGTTCTCCTTCGAACTGGTCCGCACCCCCGCCTCCGCCGTCTGACCGGCCTTCAACCGAGGGTCGGACTCATTCAGCAGGATCGTCGCGTAGTAGTTCGTCACACCCGAGATCGCCACACCACCCGGAGCGATCGACAACACCGTGCCCTCACGAGTCAGATCCGGCACCGCGTCGAACGACACGTCCACCTTCTGACCCGGCGACACCTTCGCCGCGTCCGACTCCTCGAACGGCACCACCACCTGGAAGGTGTTGATGTCGTTCAACACCACGAACGCGCCACCACCGGGACGCGTGGCCGACAGGCCACCACCGGCGTTACCCGCCGAGTCCGACGTCGCCGCCGCACCCACACCCGGAATCGCCGCCCCACTACCCGGCGCCAACGCCGACGTCGGCGCCCCATTGCCCACATACTCGCCGACCACACCGGTCAACGCCGACACCGTGCCGGCCACCGGCGAGTACAACGTGGTGTTCTCCACATTGCGCTGCGCGTTCGCCACCTGCGCCCGCGCCGACTCGACCGCGCCTTCCTGCGCGTCGATGTTCGCCTCGCGGTCGGTGTCCTGCAACTCCTCGTTGTTCCGCGCGGTGATCAGGTTCAGCTTCTCCCGCTCCACCGTCACCTTGCCCGCCGCCCGCGCCGAATCCCGCGACGCCACCGCCGCATCGTAGGACTGCTTCGACGCCATATACGTCTGCTTGCGCGCGATGTAGGCGTCGCGGGCGTCCTTGCAGGGGCCGGCCTGCTCCATGAGGCTGCCCTGCTGGCCGGTGACCCCGCTGAGCAGCCCGCCCTGGCTGGGCTGGCCACTGGACGGGTCGTTCGCCGCGTCCGCCGCCGACTGGTCATCCGGAGCGGCCGGCGCCACCGGCATCCCGCAGGCCTTCTTGTAGGCCAGGTACGCCGCCTCCAGCGCCGCCTTGTCCATCTGCAGCTTCTTGCGGGCGTGGAACACCGCCGTGTCGTTCTGGTCGTTGACCGCGTCGACCTGCCGCTTGACCGCGTCGTAGATGTCCTTGGACTGGTTCTCCACCCGGCCGGCACCCTCTGCCTGGTTACCGTTCACGATCTTGTCCAGGTTGGCCTGCGCCTGGTCCAACAACCCCTGCAACCGGTTCAGCTCCTGCTTCGCCGGGAAGTCATCGATCTTGGCCACCAACTGGCCGGGCTGCACCTTGTCGCCCACCTTGACCGCAACCTCAACCAGCTTGCCGCCCGTGGTGAAGCCCAGGTTCTGCGAGGTAACCGCGGCGAGCGCGCCGGAGGCGGACACCTTCGTGGCCACACTTCCCCGCTCCACCTGCGCCGTCGGCGGCGCGGGTGTGTCACCACCACATGCCGTTGCCGCCGAGGCGACCATCAGGGCGAGCGACGCGACGGCTGCCGCGCGCACCCCTGAGCCGCCGCGGACCTTGGTCCGAGCCATGAACTGTCCTGCCTTTCGCGCGGTCCGCGACGTATCGGGGGATCGCGGACTAATTGGGGAGCAATTAGTGGTGGGTCTATGGGGTTGTGCTTGTACCGCTTATCCGTGCACCAAGGTCCGATTCTCCGGCGCGCGATCACTGACGATTGCACCGTCACGCAGCGTGATAATCCGCTTGGCGAAGTTGGCCACGTCGTGCTCATGCGTGATCAGTACGACGGTGCGGCCAGCGTCATTCAGTTCTACGAGCAGCTTCATGATTTCAACGGTTGAGGCGGTGTCCAGGTTACCGGTTGGCTCATCTGCCAGGATCATCACCGGATCGGTCACAATCGCCCGGGCGATAGCTACTCTCTGTTGCTGGCCACCGGAAAGTTCACTCGGCAAATGCCTCGTCCGGTCACTGAGCCCTACCTTGTCGAGGGCGTCGTGGGCTTTGCCCCGGCGATTGCCCATTCCGGCGTAGACCATGGGGAGCTCGACATTGCGCTGCGCCGTGGTGCGGGGGATCAGGTTGAAAGCCTGGAACACGAACCCGATCTTCCGGTTGCGGATGTCCGCGAGCTGGTTGTCGCTCAGCGTGCCGACGTCGATGCCGTCCAGCTTGTAGGTGCCCTCGGTGGGGACGTCGAGGCAACCCAGGATGTTCATCATGGTGCTCTTGCCGGAACCGGAGGGCCCCATGATCGCCACGAGGTCGCCGCCGTCGATCGACACGTTGACCCCGTCCAGCGCCCGCAGCTCTACGGTGCCCATCCGGTAGATCTTCGTGACGTTCTGGAGCTGGATCATCGGGTCCTCGCGCGAGTGGCTGAGCGTGCCTCTCAGGGGCAGAGTGACGCCCCCCTCCTTAGGCTAGGCTAACAGGGTGGACCGGCCAGCCCCAATAGGTAGAGCGGGTTAGGTACTTGTGTTGCGGGTGTTGTGCACTGTATGGAGCGTCCGGTCCCACCTGGTTCCGCTGCTGCCGGCCCTGCGTGCGCTGCTGACCGGCGGCGCGGACGTGCTGGTGGTGACCACCCCGGCGCTGGCCGGGGAGGTGGCGGCGACCGGAGCCCGCGCGGTCCCGATGCTGCGTGACCCGGAGGGTGCCTCGGACGGCCCCGACTACGGCTCGCCGCTGTCCAACGCGCTGGCCGCCGTGCAGGCGGCCGCCGGCCTGCGGCGGCGGGCGGACGAGCTGATCGAGCTGGCCCGGGAGTTCCGGCCGGACGTGGTGATCCGCGACGACACCGAGTTCGCCGGCTACCTGGCCGCCGAGCGCCTGGGGCTGCCGCTGGTCTGCCTGGCCGGCGCGATGAGCAATGCGCTGGACCCGGCGGCCATCTCGGTGGTGATCGACGACTACCGGCGCGACCTGGGCCTGCCGGCTCTGGCGGACCCCGGCGGGCTCTACCCGGGGCCGGTGCTGGACTACCTGCCCGAGGAGCTGTCCGTGGCGGTGCACCCGCCGAAGCGGGCGCTGCGGTTCCGCCAGCCGCAGTGGGACGAGCCGGACTCGGCGCTGCCGGAATCGGTGGCCGCCGCCCCGGCGGGGCGGCCGGTGGTGTTCGCCGCCATCGGCACCGCATGGCGCACCTGGCGGGAGCAGCCCGGCGGTAGCCGGCACGGGTCGGGCGCCCAGTTAGGCGCCCGACGGAAACACGGCGGAAGGCCCGGGGAAAGTCCCGAGGATGCCGTGCGCACCCTGTTGGACGCGCTCTCCCGGGTGGACTGTGCGGCGCTGGTTTCCACCGGTGGGATGGACTGCGCCGGGATGCCCCGCGCCGATCACGTCACGGTGCGCGACCTGGTGCCGCAGCGGCTGGTGCTGCAGGCGTCCGCGCTGTTCTGCACGCACGGCGGCTACAACAGCATCCGGGAGGCGGTGCGGGCCGGGGTGCCGATGCTGGTCCGCCCGTCCACCATGGACCAGCCCTCGAACGCCGAGGCGGTGGCCCGGCTGGGCCTCGGCTCGGTCACCCTGGGCCTGGGCGCCGACGAGCTGGCCGACCGGATCCGTCAGGCGCTGGCCGACACCGAGCTGGCCGAACGCGCCGCATGGGCGCGCCGCCGCACGCTGGCCCTCCCCCCGGTGGAGACCCTCCCCGACGTCCTGCACTCGGAGCTCCTACCCGCCTAACCCCTCCGCCCCACCCGCCATATCGCGGGCCACGCCCGCCCATATCGCTGGTTTCGGCAGCTCGTGTCGCGGGTTTCCCCGCACTCGGCGGACCGAACCCACGGACATGGGGCGGTGAAACCCGCGATATGGGGCGGTGAAACCCGCGACATGGGGCGGTGAAACCCGCGATATGGGTTAGGTGGCGGCGCGGGTGAGGGTGGGGGTGATCTGGTCGACCACCCAAGTCACGTTGAGGACCGAGGGGACGCGGAGGGCGGACAGGAGTGAGATGTCCACCTCCTGGTAGGTGCCTCGGGCTATGGCGGGCAGGGCGCGGACCAGGGGGCTGTCACGCACCGCCGCGGCCAGGTCGGGGGAGTTGGCGCCGACCAGCACGACATCGGCGTCCAGGCGTGACCACTGCTCGGGGGACAGCGACGTGGCCGCGTTGGGCAGCGTGTTGGAGTTGATGTCCCGCAGGCCCGGGGCGACACGCAGGCCCAGGGCGCGCAGCAGGTCGGTGGTGTTGTTGTCGCCGCCGACCACGGCCAGCGATCCCGGCTGGTTGGCCCAGGCGATGCTGATCGTCTTTCCTTCCAGGCCGGGGTGGGAGCCCAGGAAACCGGTGATCCGCCGCTGGGTGTCGGTGATCAGCTGCTCGGCTCGGGGTTCCAGGCCGACGGCCTTTGCGGCCAGGCGAAGCCGTTCCTGCCAGGAGTCGGTGAGCACGCCGCGGGCGTAGGTGACCGTGGGCGCGATCCGGGAGAGCTTGGCGTACTCGTCGGCGATGTTCGGCACCGAGCCGGCCAGGATCAGATCCGGGCGCAGCGCCGCCAGATGCTCCAGGTTGACCGCCTCGGTGGAGCTGAGCACGGCGGTCTGCTTCGGGTCCAGGCGGCCGCGCAACCACGGCGGGATGCCGTCCGCGGTGCCCCGGCCGCCCAGCACCGCGACCGGGGTGACGCCCAGCGCGTAGAGCGCGTCCGCGTCGTTGCCGCCGATCGCCACGATCCGCCGGGGCTGCCGGGGGACGGTGGTGCCGCCGAGGCCGTGGGCCATGGTCACCGGGAACGGCCCGCCTACGGGCTGGCCGGGCTCCGGTGAGGCCTCCGGTGAGGTCGCCGGCGGGGCCTCGCTCGCGCAGCCCGGGAGCGCGCCCGGACCGGCGATCAGGACCAGCACTGTGACGAGCGCCGTGCCGATCACCTGCCGCACTCGCATGGACATCCCTTCGCCGAGCCTGTATGCAGGTAAGCCTAAGCTAACTTGCTCGCCACGGCTGGAAGGACCTCATGCCCGACACGCCGCTCACCCGGCTGCAACGTGCATATGTGGCGGGCCGGCACCCGGCTTATCCGTGGGGCGGGCTGCCCGCGCACGACCACCGGGTCTACGCCGGTCCGCTGGACGTGGCGCGGCTGCGGGAGGCCTGGCGGGCGGCGGTGGCCCGGCACGAGATGCTGCGCGCGGTGATCGACCCGGAGCTGGGCACCCAGCGGGTCCTCGCCGAGGCCCCCGGGGACGGGATCGTGGTGCACGACCTGCGCGGGGCCGCCGACGCCGAGGTGCGCGCGGCGCGGGCCGAGCTCGCGGGGCGGCTGAGCCACGAGGAGCGGCCGCTGGACCGGTGGCCGCTGGTCGGGCTCGAGGTGCTGCTGACCGGCGACGGGGCCGACGAACTGCACGTGTCCTTCGACGCCACGGTGATCGACCTGGCCAGCTGGTGGACAGTGCTGGACGAGCTCACCGCCGACTACCGGGCGACCGGGTCCGCCCAACCCGCGCCGAGGGTGGGTTTCGCGGAGCACGAGCGGGTGCGCGCCGAGCGGGAGCGCACCGGCCGCCCGGCCGAGGAACGGGTGGCCGCGCTGCCCCCGGGGCCGCCGGTGCCGCCTCGGTACGACGCCCCGCCCCGGGTGGAGATCAACCACAGCCGGCTGGAGCCGGCGGAGTGGCGGTCGCTGCGGGATGCCTGCCGGGCCGCCAAGGTCGGCGAGACCGCCTTCGTGCTGGCGGTGCTGGCGCAGGTGATCGCGGCCTGGCGGGAGACGACCCGGTTCACGGTGAGCGTGCCGAGGGCGCACCGCGTGCCGTTCCATCCGGACGTGGCCCGGCTGGTCGGTCCGTTGTCCACGGTGTCGCTGGTGCCCTTCGACCTGCGCGAACGACGTTCGCTACTCGACGTGACCCGGGCAACCCAGCGGGCGCTGTGGGCCGAGCTGTCCGAGCCGGAGACCGACGGCATGGCGCTGGTGTCCGCGTTCACCGCCCGGCACGGCGGGCCCGACCGGGTGGCCGCGCCGATCGTGCTGACCGGCCTGCTCGGCCTGCGTGATCCGGCGAAACCGGTGCTCGGCGGCCTGGTGGAGACCGCCGTGCACACGCAGAACGCCCAGGTCGCGCTGGACGTGCGGTTCGACCGGCCGGCCGGCGCGCTGCGCATGGCCTGGCACGAGCGGGCCGGGGTGTTCGAACCGGACGAGGTCGCCGGGGTGGCCGCGGTGACCGAGCGGGTGCTGTCCGCGCTGGCCGCCGGCGAGCTGGACCAGGCCGGCGAGGACGCCGAGCTGCGCGCGGCGATCGCCCGCCTGCTCGCGCGGGTCTACCAGGTGTTACGCGCCTAACCGCGCGGAAAGCTTTGATCATGGAGGGGACCATGACCGATCAGGAACCGCTGCTGCGGGTGGCCGGGTTGCGCAAGGCGTTCGGCGATCACGCCGTACTGCGCGGCGTCGAGCTGACCGTGCGACCGGGGGAGCTCCTCGGCGTGCTCGGCCCGAACGGGGCCGGGAAGACCACGCTGATCAACATCGTCGCGACGCTGCTGCGCCCGGACGACGGCACGGTCACCGTGGCCGGCGCGGACGTGGTGGCCGAGCCGAAGCGGGTGCGCGCGGCGATCGGCGTCACCGGCCAGTACGCGGCGCTGGACGAGAAGCTCACCGGGCGGGAGAACCTGGTGCTCTTCGGCTCGCTGCTCGGGCTGTCCCGGGCCGCCGCGCGGGACCGGGCGACCGAGCTGCTGGAGCTGTTCGACCTGGTCGACGCGGCCGACAAGCGGGTGGAGGCGTACTCCGGCGGCATGCGCCGGCGGATCGACCTCGCGGTCAGCGTGGTCGTCGAGCCCAAGCTGCTGATCCTGGACGAGCCGACCACCGGCCTGGACCCGCGCAGCCGCCGGATGCTCTGGCGGGTGGTGAAGCGGCTGGCCGCGAGCGGCATCGGCGTGCTGCTCACCACCCAGTACCTGGAGGAGGCCGACCGGCTGGCCGACCGGGTGGTGGTGATCGACCACGGAGTGGTGCTGCAGGAGGGCACCCCGGCCGAGCTGAAGGCGCGCATCGCGGACACCGTCTGCTCGGTGGTGCCGGCCGACCCGGACCAGCTGGACGCGGTGCGCGAGGCGCTGGCGTCGTTGGGGGCCACGGTGGAGGCCGACAGCGGCCGGGTGGTGGTGCCCGCGCCGGACGGCCCGCGCACGCTGGCCGAGGCGATGTCCCGCACCGAGCGGGCCGGCATCGAGCTGTCCGACATCACGCTGCGCCGGCCCAGCCTGGACGAGGTGTTCCTGGCGCTCACCGAGAAGGCCCCGGTTCCGTGACCGCGGCGGTCTTCGCCGCCCCCGCCGGGCTGGGGCGGCAGGTGGCGTTGCATGCCGGACGGCAGGCGAAACGGCTGCTGGCCGACCGGGCCGGGCTGGTCGGCGTGGTGCTGGCGCCGGTCCTGTACTTCCTCGGCTTCTACGTGCCGCTGAGCGGAGCGATGAGCGCGCGCGGCCTGGACTACGGGCGGTACATCGGCCCCGCGCTGGTGGTGCAGTCCTGCATCTTCACCGCCATCGCCTCGGCCACCGCGCTGGCCGACGACGCGCGCGCCGGCCTCTTGCGCCGGGTGGCCAGCATGCCGGTGAGCGGCCAGGGGCCGCTGCTGGGCCGGTTGCTGGTGGACGTGGCCGCCGCGCTGGTCGGCGCGGTGGCGGCGTGCCTGACCGCCGCACTGGTCGGCTTCCGGTTCGCCTCGCTGGCCGGGGTGGTCGGGTTCGCGCTGGTCGTGGTGGCGTTCACGGTGGCCATGTCGCTGCTGTTCGTCGGGGTGGCGCTGCGCGCGTCGGACCCGGCGGGGGCCGCCGAGGCGCTGCTGGTGCCGCAGCTCCTGCTGTTGATGATCTCGACGGCGTTCATCCCGCTGGACGGCTTCCCCGGGTGGCTGCGGCCGGTGGTGGCCTGGCAGCCGGTGTCCCCGGTGCTGGCCGCGTTGCGCGGGTTCGCCGAGGGCGCTCCCGGGGGGTTCCCGGTGCTGGTGGCGTTCGTCTGGTGCGCGGTGCTGGCTCTGGCCGGGCTGTTGTTGGGGGCCGGCCGGCGGGTCGGGGGCTCGGATGCTTAGGGCCGGGTTGTTGCACGCGGAACGGGTGCTGCGCGGGTCGCGCCGGAACCCGGTGCTGGTGGTGCAGTCGCTGCTGTTCCCCGCGCTGCTGCTGGTGATGTTCCAGCTGGTGTTCTCCCGGGGGCTCACCGCGTTCGCGCCGGGGCGGGACGCCGGTGACCTGGTGGCGCTGATCGTGCTGGTCGGCTGCGTGTTCGGCGCGCTGGTGAGCGGCGCGGCGCTGTTCGACGAGCGGGAGTCCGGGCTGCTCGGCCGGTTCGCCACCATGCCGGTGCACCCCGGCTCGATGCTGCTCGGCCGGGTGCTGGCCGAGGTGGCCAGGGTGCTGGTGGCGGCGGTGCCGCTGGTGGCGGTCGGTTTCGCCTTCGGCATGCGGGTGCCGGCCGGCCCGTTCGGGCTGGCGCTGTTCTTCGGGGTGCTGGCGGTGCTCGCGGCGGTGGTCGGGGTGACCGTGTCCAGCCTCGCGGTGACCGGGGCCACCCGGTCCGGGTTGAACGTGCTGGCGCCGGTGTTCCTGGTGTTGATGTTCTTCAGCACCGGGTTCGCGCCGCTGGAGTCGTTCCCGGCCGGGCTGCGGCCGGTGGTCGCGTACCTGCCGTTCACCGCCGGCGTGGACGCGCTGCTGTGGTGCCTGCGCGGCGGGCCGCCGGACGCCCGGGTGGCGCTGGTGCCGCTGGCCTGGTGCGCGGTGGCGGTGGGGTTCTCCTGGTGGCTGTGGCGGGCGCGCGCGGCCGGCCGGATCTCCGGGGAGGACCGGGCATGAGCGCGCTGCGTACCCGCCGACCGGTGGCCCGCCCGGCCGGCCGCCTGCTGTGCTTCCCCTGGGCCGGGGCGTCGGCCAGCGTCTATCGGGATTGGGCGGCGGCCCTGCCGGCCGGGGTGGAACTGACCGCCGTGCAGTACCCGGGCCGGGAGGACCGGGGCCGCGAGCCGTTCGCCACCGACCTGCTCGAGCTGGCCGGCGAGGTGGTCGGCGAGTGGCTGGACCGGGTGGCCGACCCGACGGACGCCCCGCTGGTGCTGTTCGGGCACAGCATGGGCGCCAGCCTGGCCCTGGCCGCCGCGCGGATGTTCCAGGAGGACGCCCCGGGCGCGCTGCGCGGCCTGGTGGTCTCCGGTCGGGTTGCCCCCGGTTCGCCCGTGCGCGGGCGCCCGCTGGCCGACCTGGACGGGGTGGCCCGGGACCGCCGGCTGCTCGACTCGCTGCGCTCGGCGGTCTCCGCCGCCGTGGCTGCTCCGGGCGGTTCCGCGCTGCCACCCCCGGAGCTGGACGACGAGCTGTTGCGCGAGGTCCTGCTGCCCACCCTGCGCGCCGACCTGGAGATGTTGGCCGGGTACGACTCCCGGCCGGGCGAGCCGGTGGCGGCCGACCTGACCGTGTTCGTCGGCGACGCCGACACCTCGGTGCCGGTGTCCGCGACCGATGGGTGGGCCGGCCTGACCACCGGCCGGTTCGACCGGGTGGTGTTCCCGGGCGACCACTTCTACCTGGTGACCGAACGCGACCGGGTGTTGGCCGCCCTGGTCGCGCGCATGTCCCGCTGACCAGTCTGACCAGTCTGTGACCAGCCTGTGACCAGCAAGGAGCGTTGTCTTGAGTGCCCAGCCCACCGCCCCCGAGCACGAGGACGCCTCGGCCCGCCGCCGGGCGTTGATGCGCGAGCTGCTCGCCGAGCGATCCCTGTGCGCGGAGAAGTCGGGCCAGGACCGGATCCCGCGTGCCCCCCGCCCGGCGGACAGCTTCCCGTTGACCAGTACGCAGCGACGCATGTGGTTCGGCCAGCGGCTGAACCCGGACGACACGTCGGCCACGCTGTGCCGGGCGCTGCGGCTGCGCGGACCGCTGGACGTGGACGCGCTGGCCCGGGCCTGCGCCCGGTTGGTGGCGCGGCACGAGGTGCTGCGCAGCACCTTCGACGCCGAGGTGGACGGCGAGCCCCGGCAGCGGGTGCATGCGGCTCCCGGGCAGGTGCTCGAGGTGGTGGAAGGGGTGGGCGCGGCCGAGCTGGCGGAGCGGTTCGCCGGCCGGCCGTTTGACCTGGCCGCCGAGTTCCCGCTGCGGCTGGCGCTGTCCCGGCTGGGTGCTGATGATCACGTGTTGCTGCTGGTGGTGCACCACGTGGCCGCCGATGACGCCAGCTGGACGATTTTGGTCGACGAGCTGGCCGCCGGGTACCGGGCGGAGCGTTCCGGCGACCCGGACCGGCGCGCCGAGCCGGAGCTGCAGGTCGGCGACGTCGCGGTCTGGCAGGCCGGGCGGGCCGGCGGGCCGGACGAGCGGGAGGACCAGCTCTACTGGCGCGAGCGGCTGGACGGACTTCCCGAGCCGGTGGCCCCGCCCCGGGATTTCGAGCCCGAGCCGGTCGTGCCGCCCCGGGACTTCGAGCCTGTGCCGGTCGCGCCGCCCCGGGACTTCGTGCCCGAGCCGGTCGTGCGGCCCCGGGACTTCGTGCCCGAGCCGGGGGTCCTGTCTCGGGACTTTGTGCCCGAGCCCGGGGTCCTGTCCCGGGGCTCCCGGCCCGGGGCGGGGCGTACCTCAAACCCCGACTCGCCGTACCCGAATCCCCGACTCGCCGTACCTGAATCCCCGACTCGCCGTACCCAGATCCCCGACTCGCCGTACCTGGATGTGCGGCTCGGGGTGGCGGGGTGGGTTGGGGTCGAGATGGGCACGCGCGTCGATGAGGCGGTTTCGGGGCATGCGCGGGAGAGGGGGACCACTCCGTTCGCCGTGCTGCTCGGCGCGCTGGCGGTGGTCCTGCACCGGCGGACGGGGGCGACGGACATCTCGGTGGGGTCGCCGGTCAGCGGGCGGGACCGGGCGGAGCTGGCCGGGGTGGTCGGTGACTTCGGCAACACCGTGGTGCTGCGCGTCTCGCTGGCCGGCGACCCCGGGTTCGGCGAGCTGCTGGGCCGGGTGCGCGAGGTGGTGACCGGCGCGCTGGCCCACCAGGAGCTGCCGTTCGACGCGGTGGTGGAGCGGCTGAACCGCGATCGGGCCGGTCGAGTGGCCGCGGACGATCTGTTCCGGGTGATGTTCCTGACCTACGACGACCGGTTCGGTTCGGGTGAACCGTTCGGGCCGGAGATCGCGGTGGCCGAGGAGCGGGTGCCGGCGCACGCCAGCCAGTTCGACCTGACGGTGGCGATGAGCCGGGGCGCCGGCGGGCTGCACGCGGAGTCCACGTACCGGGGCGACCGGTACGCGCCGGAGACGGTGGCGTCACTGTTCCCGCAGGTCGCCGCCGTGCTGCTGGGGGACCCGGAGGTGCCGGTGAGCCGGCTGCCGTTGGGCGAGCCGCCGCCGGTCTCGGTGCCGCCGGCCGCTCCGGGACGCGAGCCCGCGCCGGTGCCGGTGGACGTGCCGCACCTGGCGGAGCGGGTGTCGGCCGAGCTGCTCGGCCGGGCGGCCAACCAGCTGACCAGGGAACTGCTCGCGCGAGGGGCCGGCCCGGAGCGTTCGGTGGTGGTCGCGCTGCCGCCGTCGGTGGCCATGGTCACCGCGCAGCTGGCGATCCACCAGGCCGGCGCGGTGCACGTGCCAGTGGACCCGCGCCACCCGGCGGTGCGCACCGCGCACGTGGTGGCCGGCGCCGACCCGCTGGTGGTGATCACCGAGCGGGCCATCGCGGAACGGCTGGGCGACGCGCTCGGTGACGCCCCGCACCTGCTGGTCGACGGCGCCGACGCGGTCCGGGTGGCCGAGCGGCCGGCCGGGCCGGTCGAGCCGGGCGAGCTGGTCCGCCCGCCGCACCCCGGCGACGCGGCCTACGTGATCCACACCTCCGGGTCCACCGGCCGGCCCAAGGGCGTGGTGGTGACCAGGGCGAACCTGGCCGCCATGCTCGCCGCCACCGACGCCGCCCTGCCCGGGTTCCTGGGGCCGGACGATGTGTGGTCGGTGACCCATTCGGCGGCGTTCGACTTCTCGGTCTGGGAGATCTGGGGCGCGATGTACCACGGCTCCCGCCTGGTCCTGGTGGACCCGGAGACCGTGCGCGAACCGCGCGCCCTGGCCCGGTTGGTCACCGAGCACGGCGTGACCGTGCTCAGCCAGACCCCCTCGGCCTTCGCCGGGCTGGTGGCCGCCGATGCCGAGGACCCCGGGCTGCTGGCCGGGTCGGCGCCGCGGCTGGTGTTGTTCGGCGGCGAGTCGCTCCCGCCGGAGCTGGTCCGGCGCTGGTACTCCCGGCACCCGGACCGGCGGCCTCTGCTGGTCAACATGTTCGGCATCACCGAGACCACGGTGCACGCCAGTGTCGCGGCGCTTTCCAGCGACGGGGTGGCCACGCTGCCCGGCGGCGCGGCGGGCACGCCGATCGGGCAGGCGCTGCCCGGCCAGTGGCTGGACGTGGTCGACCCGGCCGGCCGTCCGGTGCCCACCGGGGTGATCGGCGAGCTGTGGGTGGGCGGCCCGGGGGTGACCCGGGGTTACCTGGGTGACCCGGCCCGCACCGCCGCCCGGTTCGTCGCCGCGCCCGGCGGGCGGCGCCGCTACCGCAGCGGCGACCTGGCCCGGCGCGCCGCCGACGGCACGCTGCGCCACCTCGGCCGGATCGACGACCAGATCAGCCTGCGCGGTTACCGGATCGAGCCGGGGGAGGTGGCCGCCGCCGTCGGCGCGGTGCTGGACATCCCGGCCGCGCGGGTGGCCGTGCTGGTCCGCGAGGTGGCCGGGGACCCGAGGCTGGTCGCGGTCGTGGCCACCGAGGGGCTGGCGCCGGAGACGGTCGCCCGGCTGTCCGGCGTTGACTTATTGCGCGCAGAGCTGGCGGGTCGGCTCACCCAACCGATGGTGCCGTCCGCCTTCGCCACCGCGCCCCGGCTGCCGCTGACCGCCAGCGGGAAGCTGGACCGCCGGGAGCTGGCCGCGCTGCCGCTGGCCGGAGGCGGTTCCGGGGCCGCGCCAACCGCCGGGTCCCGCCCGCCCGAGGGGCCGGCGGAGCAGACCGTGGCCGCACTGTTCGCCGAGCTGCTCGGCGTGCCGGAGGCCCAGGTCGGCGCGGACAGCGACTTCTTCGCCCTGGGCGGGCACTCGCTGCTCGCGGTCCGCCTGGCCGCCGGCCTGCGCGCGGCGTTCCCCGCCGGTGACGGCCGGATCGACGTGCGCACCGTTTTCGACGCCCCCACCGTGGCCGGCATCGCCCGGCTGGCCACCGAGGGCGAGACCGGGCCGGACACGCCGGCACTTCTCGCGCGGGCCAGGCCGGAGCGGGTGCCGGTGGCCGAGCTGGCGCACGGGCTGTGGTTCCTGCACCGGGTGGACCCGGCCAGCCCGGCCTACCACGTGCCCATCGGGCTGGAGCTGTCCGGCGCGCTGGACGTGCCGGCGCTGCGAGCCGCGCTGAACGACGTGGTGGCCCGGCAGGAGAGCCTGCGCACCATCTACCCGCGCGGCCCCCAGGGCGCCGAGCAGGTGGTATTGCCTCGATACGACCTGGAGCTCGCCGAACACGCCGACCTGGCCGAGGAGGAGCTGGACGCGCTGCTGGCCGAGCCGTTCGACCTGGCCACCGCGCCCCCGGTGCGCGCGTTGCTGACCAGGTGCGGCCCCGACCGGCACACGCTGATGCTCTGCCTTCACCACATCGCCGCCGACGAGGGCTCGCTGGGCCCGCTGCTGGCCGACCTGGGCACGGCCTACGCCGCCCGGGCGGCCGGCGGTGAACCGGACTGGGCGCCGCTGCCGGTGCACTACGCCGACTGGGCGCTGTGGCACCGCGAGCTACTGGACACCGGCGAGCGGCGGGCCAGCCAGCGGGACTACTGGACCCGCACCCTGGCCGGCGTCCCGGAGCGCCTCGAGCTGCCGCTGGACCGCCCCCGCCCGGCCACGGGTCGGGCGCCCGGTTCGGCGCCCGATGGCAACACCGCCGGCGCCCGGGTGGACGTGCGGATCGACCCGGAGCTGCGCGCCGGCCTGGCTCGGCTGGCCGCCGAGCACGGGGTGAGCACCTTCATGGTGTTGCACGCCGCGCTGGCCACGCTGCTCACCCGGTTCGGCGCGGGGGAGGACATCACGGTCGGCTCGCCGGTCGGCCGGCGCACCGACGCCGCACTGGCCGGTGTGGTCGGTTACCTGGTGAACACCGTGGTGCTGCGCACCGACACCGGCGGCGACCCGAGCTTTGCCGAGCTGCTCGCGCGGGTGCGGCGGACCGCACTGGACGCCTACGCGCACGCCGACCTGCCGTTCGAGCAGGTGGTGGAGGCGGTCGCGCCGCGCCGCGGTACTTCGAGCACCCCGCTGTTCCAGGTGATGTTGTCCTACGCGGCCGGCGCACTGCCGGAGCCCTCGTTCCCCGGCCTGGTGGCGGAGGTCGCACCCCGGGCCACCGCGACCGCCAAGTTCGACCTGACCCTGAACCTGGCCGAAACCACCACCCCAGCACGCCGATTCAGTGACTCCAGCACACTGGTTCAGTCACTTCAGCCCACCGGCGCCGCGATCGAGG
Source organism: Actinospineispora eucalypti (assembly GCA_014208095.1). GTDB lineage: Bacteria > Actinomycetota > Actinomycetes > Mycobacteriales > Pseudonocardiaceae > Pseudonocardia > Pseudonocardia eucalypti. Next base: position 1,808,362 of record JACHMT010000001.1, read on the forward strand.
GCATCCTGGCCTACCGAACCGACGTGTTCGACCGGCCCACCGCCGAGCGCCTGGTCGCCGCGCTGCTCGCGGTGCTGCGCCAGGCCTGCGCCGACCCGGCCCGGCCGATCGGCGAGCTGGACGTGCTCGGCCCGGACCGGGCCCGGGTGGTGCGCGAGTGGAACGACACCGCCGCGCCGGTGCCCGCCGAGAACGTGCTGGACCAGATCCGCGCGGCCGCCGCCGCCCGGCCGGACGCGCCGGCCGTGGTCACCGCCGCCGGGGAGACGCTGGGCTACCGGGAGCTCCTGGACCGCGCCGACCGGGTGGCCACGCTGATCCACCGCCGGTTGGGCGCCGCGCCGGGCCGGGAACGCTACGTCGGGGTTCTGCTGCCCCGGAGTCCGGAGCTGGTCGCCGCGCTGCTCGGCGTGCTGGCCGCCGACGCGGCCTTCGTGCCGATCGACGCCGGCCTGCCCGCCGCCCGGGTGGCCGAGCTGGCCGCCGGCCTGGACGGCGTGCTCACCGATGCCACGCACCGCCCCAAGCTGGGCGAACGCGAGGGCGTCATCGAGCTGGACCTTGGCGGCGTACCGGCGGATCCGCCGCCTCGGCGGGGTCGGGGCGCCCACGGGCCGGACGGGCTGCGGGCCGCCTACGTCATCCACACGTCGGGTTCCAGCGGCGTGCCGAAGAGCGCGGTCATCCTGCACCGGGCCATCGCCAGCCGGATGGCCTGGCAGCGGGCCAAGCTGTCGCTGGGCGCGTCCGACGCGGTGCTGCACAAGGCGCCGCTGACCTTCGACATCTCCATCAACGAGCTGCTGCTGCCGCTCACCGCCGGTGCCCGGCTGGTGCTGGCCGAACCCGACCGGCACGGCGACCTGGCCCACCTGGTGGACGTGATCGACCGGCACCGCGTGACCTTCGTCTACCTGGTCGCCTCGATGCTCGAGGTGCTGCTGGACACGCCGTCCTTCGCGTCCCGGGCGGGCAGCCTGCGCCACCTGTGGTGCGGCGGGGAGAAGCTCACCGCCGAGCTGCTCTCGCGCACCCGGGCCGCGCTGCCGGTCACCCTCTACCACGGCTACGGCCCGGCCGAGGCGACCATCGGGGTCTGCTCGGAGACCCACCCGGCCGCCGACCCGGGGGAGATCACCGAGGTCACCCTGGGCCGGCCCAACCCGAACACCGCGCTGTACGTGCTGGACGCCCGGTTGCGGCCGGTGCCGCCCGGGGTGCCCGGCGAGCTGTACATCGGCGGAATCCTGCTGGGCCGGGGTTACCGGGCGGACCCGAAACGCACCGCCGAGCGGTTCGTCGCCAGCCCGTTCACGCGCGGGGAACGCCTGTACGCCACCGGGGACCTGGCGCGGTACCGGGCCGATGGCCGGCTGGAGTTCCTCGGCCGGCGGGACAACCAGGTGAAGGTGCGCGGCGCCCGGGTGGAGCTGGAGGAGGTGGAGGCGGTGCTGGCCGCCCATCCGGGCGTGCGCCGGGCCGCCGCCGTGCTGGTGCCTCGGCCGGCGGACCGACAGGCCTCGGGGCCGATCGACCCGGGACGCGACGCCCGGCTGGCCGTGGCCTGGGTGCCCGAGCCGTCGGGGTCACCGGACCGGGCCGGAGCGCTGGACTGGTTGCGCGAGCGGCTGCCCGCCGCCGCGGTGCCCACGCTGGCCGCGCCGGTCACCGAGCTGCCGCTGCGGCCGTCCGGCAAGGTGGACCGGGCCTTACTCGCCGGCTGGCTGGCTGCCTCCGCGCCGGAAGCCGACACCCGGCCGCCGGAGCCGCCGGAGGGCGAGCTGGAGGAACAGATCGCCCAGGTGTGGGCGGACGCGCTCGGCGTGCCCTACGAGCGGATCGGCGCCCGGCACGGGTTCTTCGAACTGGGTGGGAACTCGCTGCTCATGGTCATGGTGCAACAACGCCTGGCCGAACGCATCGGCCGCGAGCCCGCGCTGCTCGACCTGCTCGCGCACCCCACGGTGAGCGAGCTCGCCGCGCTGCTGGAGGGCGCGGGGCGGGATGGAGAGGACAGTGCGGCGCCCGATCCCGCGCTGCAACGCGCCAGGGAGCGAGCCGGCCGGGCCCGGCGCGCGGCCGGGAGGAGGACCCGTGGCTGATTCACCCGTGGCCGAGACGTACGACGAGGAACTCGACATCGCGGTGGTCGGCATGGCCACCCGGTTCTCCGGCGCGGAGGACCTGGACGCGTTCTGGCGGTTGCTGCTGGAGGGCCGGGACGGCGGCCGGCAGGCCACCGAGGAGGAGTTCTTCGCCGCCGGCGGCACCGAGGCCGAGCTGAAGGACCCAGACTTGGTGCTGCGCTACTCGGCGATCGACGGCATCGAGCGGCTGGACGCGGAGTACTTCGGGTTCAGCCCGGCCGAGGCGGAGCTGGTGGACCCGCAGCACCGGCTGTTCCTGGAGATCGCGCACCGGGCGCTGGAGCACGCCGGGCACGACCCGGCCGACCCGGACCGGGTGGTCGGGGTGTACGCCGGCTCCGGCCTGGCCAGCTACCTGCTGCGCAACGTGATGCCCTGGTACCAGGACTCGCAGGCCGACCTGATGACCCTGGCCACCGGCAACGCGCCCAGCACCCTGGCCACCCGGGTGGCCTACCGGCTGGGTCTGACCGGGCCGGCGATGGCGGTGGCCACCGCGTGCTCCACCTCGCTGGTCGCGGTGCACCTGGCCTGCCAGGACCTGATCGGGCTGCGCGCCGATGTGGCGCTGGCCGGCGGGGCGACGCTGAACCCGGCCGCCCGCCGGGGCTACCGGTGGGTGGATGCCGGGCTGATGTCGGCCGACGGCCGGTGCCGGCCGTTCGACGCGGCCGCCACCGGGATGGCCGGCGGTGACGGGGTCGCGGCAGTGGTGCTCAAGCGGCTGGCCGACGCCCGCGCCGACGGGGACACCATTTACGGCGTGATCGCCGGCACGGCGGTGAACAACGACGGCCGGCGCAAGGTCGGCTACGCCGCGCCGAGCACCCAGGGTCAGGCGGAAGTGATCGTCGCCGCGCACGCGGCGGCCGGGCTGACGGCGGCGGACATCGACTACGTGGAGGCCCACGGCACCGGGACCGCCGTCGGCGACCCGGTGGAGGTGGCCGCGCTGACCTCGGCCTTCCGTTCCGACGGCGCGCCGCCGGAGAGCTGCGGCCTGGGCGCGGTGAAGTCCAACATCGGGCACACCGACACGGCCGCCGGCGTGGCCGGACTGATCAAGACGGTGCTGGCGCTGCACCACGAGCGGATTCCCGCCACCGCGCACTACACCGAGCCCAACCCGCTGATCGACTTCGCCGGCGGGCCGTTCCGGGTGGTCGCCGAGGAAACCCCGTGGCCTCGCGGGGAACGCCCCCGGGCGGCCGGGGTCAGCTCGTTTGGCATCGGCGGCACCAACGCGCACGTGGTGGTGCGCGAGGCCCCCCGCCCGCCGGACCGCCCGGACCCGACCGACGAGCCGCAGCTGCTGCTGCTCTCCGCCCAATCCCCGGAGGCGCTCCGGGACAGCTGCGCCGAACTGGCCGGGCACCTGCGCACGCACCCCGGGCTGGACCTGGCCGACGTGGCCCGCACCCTGCACGAGGGCCGCCGGGCCGGCCCGTACCGGGCCTCCGTGGTGGCCCCGGGCCGGTGGGGTGACGCGGTCGCCGCGACGGCCTCGCTGCTCGACGCCCAGGCCGTCGCGCTGGCGTCCGCGCCGGTGGAGCCGGCCCGGTCGGCCCGTCCGGTGGTGCTGCTGTTCGGCGGGGCGGGAGCGGTGCCCGGGGACGTGGTCGCCGAGATGGCCCGGTTCAACCGGCCGTTCGCGGACGCACTGTCCTCGGCCGGCCGGCTGTTGGGTACCGAGCTCGGGGAGTTGATCACCTCCGGCCGCCTGCCGGACCCGGTGGACGACGAGGCCGGGCTTTCGCCGGCGGCGGTGCTCGCGGTGGAGTTCGCGCTCACCGACCTGCTCCGCTCGGTGGGCATCACGCCGACCAGGGTGCTCGGGCACAGCCTCGGCGAGTACGCGGCCGCCGCCGTGGCCGGGGTGATGGACCGGGCCGAGGCGGTGCGCCTGGTCGCCCGGCGGCAGGTGCTGCTCGACGCGACCCACCCGGACGGCGCCGGCGAGGCCGTGCTGGCCGACCCTTCGGAGCTGGGCGAGCTGCCGGACGGACTGACCCTGGCGGTGCACACCGCGCCGGGTTCCTGCCTGGTCTCCGGCACCCGGGCCGACCTGGACACCTGGCTGGCCGGGCTGCCCGACGTCCCCCACCGCCCGCTGCCGGTCCGCTGCGCCCCACACTCACCCCTCCTGAAACCGGCCCGCGCCCCCCTCCGCACCCTGCTCGCGGCGGTGCCCCTGACCGCCCCCCGCCTGCCCTGGGTAACCACCGTCACCGGCGCCGCGGCCACCGAAGAACGAGCCCGCGACGTGGAGTCCTGGCTCCGCCACACCCTGGAACCCGTCGACTTCGCCACTGCCCTGCGCGCCGCCGCCGGCCGAGCCAAACCCGCCTTCATCGAGGTAGGCCCCGGCCGCACCGCCGCCCGCGCCGCCCGCACAGTCCTAGGCCCCCCCACAGTGGCCGTCCCCCTCCTCCCCTCCCCCATATCGCTGGCCCCCACAGCCCATGTCGCTGATTCAGACGGGCCGAGTCGCGGATTTCACCCGGCGGTAACCGCCTTGCTGACCTCGTTGGGCGCGCTGTGGTGCGCCGGCGTGGACCTGGACGGCACCGCGTTGCGCCCGCCGGACGCGCGCAAGGTCCCGTTGCCCGGCCACCCGTGGTACCGCCGCCGGTACTGGATCGACCCGCCGGCGCCCGGCGCGGTCACCCCGGCCCCGGGCGGGCGGATCCCGGCCGGGGCCGACCCCGAGCCCACGGGTCGAGCGAAACCGGCTGGGCCGGCGGGGGCAGGGGTTCCGAGGCCGGCACTGCCCAACCCGTACGTGCCGCCGGAGACCGACCGGCAGCGCCAGCTGGTGGAGCTGTGCGGCGCGGTGCTCGGCTACACCGGCATCGGCCTGGACGACGACGTGTTCGCGCTCGGCGCGGACTCGCTGACCGCGTTCCGGCTGGTGCAGCGCACGCGCGCGGAGTTCGGCGCGGCGCCCCCGCTGCGCGAGTTCCTGGAAGACCCGAGGGTGCGCAACCTGGAACGAGAGCCCGAGCCCACCGCCGAGGAGCGCAGGTGATCGAACCCGTCACCCTCACCGCCGGCGATGGTTGCGTCCTGCACGGCGTGCGCCGGCCCGCCGGCCCGCCGGGGGCGCCGACGGTGCTGGTCGTGCACTCGGCCAACCAGACGCACCGGGCCATGTTGCCGCTGGCCGCCCGGCTGGCCGCGCGGGCCGAGGTTGTGCTGCCGGACCTGCGGGGCTTCGGTGACTCGGTCTGCCCGGATCCGGCGGCGCACACCTGGGACCGCCTGGCCGCCGACATCCGGGAGTGGGTGGCGGCGATCCGGGAGCGCACCGGGGGACCGGTGCTGCTGGCCGGGTTCGCCCTCGGTGCCGGCGTGGCGGTCCGCGCGGCGGCCGATGCGGAAGCTCAGATCGGGACGAATGCCGGGACGAATGCCGGGACGAATGCCGGAGCGGGCGCCTCGGCCGATGCGCTCGCGGTGATCTCCCCGCACCACATGCCGGGCGAACCGGTCGACCCGGCGGTGGCCGCGCGCAACCGGGGTCTGGCCGACCTGATCGAGCGGGACGGGCGGGACGCGGTGCTGGAACCGTGGCTGGCCTCGCTGCGACCCCACCTGGCCGAACCCCTGCGCCGGGACATCGGGCTCACCGACCAGGCCAGCCTGATCGCCTCGTTCCGGGGGTTGGCGGCGACCAGCCCGGTCACCGACGCCGACGTCGTCCGGCGAGCCGGCCGGGCGGTGCGGCGCCTGTTGGTGGTGCCGGGCGACGACCCGTCGCACCCGGCCGAGGTGGGCGCGCGGTACGCCGAGCTGTTCGGTGAGGTCGGTGTGCCGACGTTGTCCGGTGCGCTGGCCGGCGTGCGGCAGCCGTCCGCCGAGCGGTGGGCCGAGGCGGTCGCCGAGCCGTTGCTGGCGCTGATTGGGACGATGACCGCGGAGTGCTGAAACCTCCGACTCGGTGTGCTGAAACCCCCGACTCGCGGTGATGAAACCCCCGACTCGGTGTGCTGAAACCTCCGACTCGCGGTGATGGAACCTCCGACTCGCGGTGATGGAAGCGCTGGCTCGCCGGGGTGGGTTAGCGGGTCAGGACCGTTGACCAGGTGCGGAGGGTGGGGAGCTCGGCCAGGTCGGCTAGGCGTATGTCGTGCGCGCCTCGTTCGCGCCAGAGCTCGACCAGGCGCATCAGGCGTAACGAGTCGAGGCCCTGGTCGAAGAGGTCGGCGTCCGGGTCCAGCTCGGACGGCTCGCAGTCGAGCAGGTCGGCCACGTCGGTGCGCAGGCGGTCCAGGCTCAGCTCGGCGGCCATCACACCGCCGCCGGTTTCTGGTCGCCGGGCACCCGTGACGCCAGCACATCCAGGGTGTCCGCCGTGGTGACCGCCGCGCCACAGCGCTGCGCCACGTACTCCACCGCCTGCTCGTGGTGGCGGCGGGAGAAGTCGGCCACCGCGTCGGCCACCAGGAACGGCCGCACGTCGCGCATGAACGCCTCCACCGCCGTGGCCTGGCAGCCGATGTGCGCGTAAACCCCGGTGATCAGCAACTGGTCCCGTCCCAGCTCGGCCAGCTGCTCGGCGAAGCTGCTGCGCTGGAAGGCGCTGTAGCGCCACTTGGTCAGCTTCCGGTCGCCGGGCCGGGGGGCCAGCTCGGGGATGATCTCCTCGGCGCGCGGGTCGGCGTCGATCACCGCACCGATGCCCTCACCCCAGAACTCGGTGAGCAGGCCCCGGTCCCGGGTGCTCTGCCGGCCCGGCTGCGCGGTGTAGAAGACCGGCACGCCGCGCTCGCGGCAGGCGGCCAGCAGCGTCACCGTGTTGCGCACCAGGCCGCGCACCGGGTCGGCGTCCGCCGCGAACGGGGCCAGGAAGTACCGCTGCATGTCGTGCACCAGCAACGCCGCCCGGTCCGGGTCGGGGCGCCAGTCCACCCGGCCCGCCGGCAGCTCGTCGGCCTTGGGCAACGCATAGGACGTGATCCGCGGCAGGGACATCTCTCACCTCTCCAGTTCTGGCCGGGCGCGCAGTGCGGCCCGAAGCTCTCGTTTGCTGGTCTTGCCGACGCCGGTGACCGGGAACCGCTCCACCACGAGCACCCGGTCCGGCACCTTGAATGTGGCCACCCCGCGCTCCCGCACGAACCGGCGCAGCTGGCGTTCCGTGGGCGCCTCCGACCCGGCCGCCGGGATCACGTAGGCGCAGCTGCGCTCGCCGAGGAACTCGTCGGGCAGCGACACCACGGCCGCGTCCAGCACCGAGGGGTGGGCCATCAGGTGGTCCTCCACCTCCTCGGCGGCGATCTTCTCGCCGCCCCGGTTGATCTGGTCCTTCACCCGGCCGACCACCTCGAGGTGGCCGGTCGGCAGCCGGCGGACCAGGTCGCCGGTGCGGTAGAAGCCGTCCGCGGTGAACGCGGTGGCGTTGTACTCGGCCGCCCGGAAGTAGCCCCGGATCGTGTAGGGACCCCGGGTGAGCAGTGCGCCGGCCTCGCCGTCCGGCACCGGTTCGTCGCGCGCGTCGACGACGCGGATCTCGTCGTCCGGGGAGATCGGCCGGCCCTGGGAGCGCACTACCAGCTCTTCCGGGTCGTCCAGCCGGGTGTAGTTGACCAGCCCCTCGGCCATCCCGAACACCTGCTGCACCGCGCAGCCCAGCGCCGGGCCGATCCGCCCGGCCAGCTCCGGGCCGCACTTGGCCCCGCCCACCTGTAGCACGGCCAGGCTGGACAGGTCGTAGCGGTTGCGCGCGTCGGCGGCCACCCAGGCGGCGGCCAGCGGCGGCACCACCCCGGTGATGGTCACCCGCTCGCGCTCGACCAGCTCGAACACCGTGTCCGCGTCCGGGTTGGGCGCCAGCACGGTGGTCGCCCCGGCGTGCAGCGCGCCGAGCACGCCGGGGGAGCTGAGCGGGAAGTTGTGCGCCACCGGCAGCGCGGCCAGGTACACGCTCTCCGGGCGCAGGCCGCAGATCCGGGCGCTCTCCCGGACGCTGTACAGGTAGTCGTCGTGGGTGCGCGGGATCAGCTTGGGCAGCCCGGTGCTGCCGCCGGACAGCTGCAGGAACGCCACTGCGGCCGGGTCCGGATCGGGCAGCTCCACCGGGTCGGCGTCCACTTCGGTGAACGGCACGGCGCCGGCGGCCCGGGCCGCCTCCGGGTCCCCGACCACCACCACCCGGCGAACCGAGGCCACCGCGTGGGCCACCCGCCGGGCCGTGCCGGCGTGGTCGTGGCGCTGGTGCCGGTCGACGGTGATGATCGCGGCGGCGTCGGTCTGCTCGGTGAAGTGGCCCAGCTCGCGCTCCCGGTGCGCGGGCAGCGCGAACACCGGCCAGGCGCCCAGCCGGAACAGCGCGAAGATGACCGACAGGAACTCCGGCGCATTGGGCAGCTGGAGCACTACCCGGTCGCCGGCACCCAGGCCCAGCCCGGCGAGGCCGGCGGCCAGCCGGTGCGCGCGCCGGTCCAGCTCGCGGTAGGTCCAGCGCGCCCAGCCGTCTGTGTTGCAGTCGGGCGCCGAACTGGGCGCCCGACCCGGGGCGCCGGCTTCGCCGGCGGAGGCGCCGTCGGGCGCCGAACCGGGCGCCCGACCCGAGGCGCCGGCTTCGCAGTCGGGCGCCGGGCTGGGGTCGGCGGGCCGGCCGACCACGGCGGTCCGGTCGCCGTGCGCCTGCGCGAGCGCGGTGAGCAGTGCGCCGAAGCTCTGGCCGCGCCAGTGGCCGGCCGCCCGGTAGCGGGCGGCGGTCGCCGCCGGCCACGGGGTGTGATCGGGTCCCACGGTAGAACGCCCCTCCTGAAAAGCCACCAGCCTCACCGCCGTCACGCGCCCAACGTCGCGCCGCCGTCCACGGTGAGGGTCTGCAATGTGATGTGCCGGGACGCGTCCCCGGCCAGGAACAGCACCGCGTCGGCCACGTCGGCCGGGTCGGCGATGCGGCCCAGCGGAATGCCCAGGCGGTACGAGTCGAGCGAGCCGGTGATCATGCCGGCCGCGCCGGCGCCGTCGTCCGGGTCCGGCCACAGCGCGCGCTGCATCGGGGTGTCGGTGGAGCCGGGGCAGACCACGTTGCAGCGCACCGCCGGGGCCAGCTCGAGGCCCAGGCCGCGGGTGATCATGACCGCCGCCGCCTTGGACGCGGCGTACGCGGCCATGCCGACCCTGGGCACGGCGGCCGAGTTGGACGCGACGGTCACGATGCTGCCCCGGCCCCTGGCGTACATCCGGTGGCCCACCGCCCGTCCGACGTGCCAGACCCCGGACGCGTTGGTGGCCAGGCAGGCGGCCCAGTCCTCGTCGGCCAGCTCCAGGATCGGGCCGGTGCGCAGCACGCCGGCCACGTTGGCCAGTACTTCGGTCGGTCCCAGCGCGGCTTCCGCCTCGGCCACGGCCTCGCCGACCTGGCCGGCGTCCGACACGTCCGCGACCAGCGCGTGTGTCTCGGCACCCAGGTCGCGCAGCCGGTCGGCGGTGTCCCGCACGCCGGCGTCGCGGTCCAGCACGGCGACCCGGTGGCCGGCCTCGGCCAGCGCGAGCGCCACGGCCGCGCCGATGCCCCGGGCCGCCCCGGTGACGAGAGCGGCGCCCGGTTCGGGCGTCCTCAGTGACACGGTTCCCCCTCCGCGTTAATAAGGTAAGCCTATCCTTATGTCACGGCCGGGTGCTTTGCAAGAGAGTTCTTGCCTAGATAGCTAAGGCTAACCAAATCTTTGACGGCGCAGGCGGCCGCCGGGGTCGATGGGGTCCATGAGACACCTGGGGCGCGAGGTAATTGCCCGATCGTGCCTGGTTGGCGGGGGTGCGGCGGCCGGACCCGGTCACGCGGCGGCTCCGGGGCTGGGCTGACCGGCGCTTAATGTGCTCCGATCATTCGCCGATTCAGAGTAGTCGGAAAGCTATTATCAGTTACTCGGGTCACCCTTCTGGACCTGTCGCGAAGGATGACGTCAGTGCTTACGATGGGTCTCTCATCTACTCATTCCCGCGGCTATCTGAGGAGCTCGAAGTCATGCGTGAGAACAGTGCCGTGGCGGCACGGATTTCCGACTCGGTACACCTTCGTGAGCTGCAGACGATATTCCCGCTCCGGCGCTATAGCGACGAGACCACGGCTACCGAGGTCGCCGACTGGATGCGTGAGGTTTACGCCAACAGCTACGCGGCGGACCAGCTGGAGTATTTCATTTCGCAAAACGTCCGAGATGTCGTTCTGTCGGGATTTCCAAAAGCGGCAAGCCGTCATCGTGTGGTATGGCTCATGAAGTACTACGAGGCACTCACCGCGGTCGACGACGCGGCCAACTCGCGCTACCGGATGACCGAGCGCGAGGCGCTGCACATGGTCGAGGAGCTGGAGCGGTCGATCCACGGCCGGCCGGTCGAGTTCGCCACCGACATCTCCCGGGTCATGGCCGAATGTATCCAGGGTATGCAGGTCGACATGTCCGAGGGTCTGTCCGGGCGGTTCGTGGACACCTTCCAGATCTACCTCGACCGGCTGCGCCGCGAACTGATCCACCCGGGCAGCCACGCGATGGATCTGGATACCGTGGAGGAGTTCTCCAGCTTCCGTTTCGAGAACTACTCCGGCCCTTGCATTCTTACGCAGCTCGAATACGCGGTGGGTGCGGACATCACCGAGCAGCAGATCACCGACCCGGACGTGGAGAAGATCGGCCGAATGGCGATCTACCACTCCCAGATCGTGAACGACCTCACATCCTTCGGTCGTGAGTCGAATCACGGCGAGCACTGCAATCTCGCCTACTTCCTCATCCTCAAGGAGGAAATGAAGCTGCAGGAGGCGTTCGACCAGCTGTGTGACCAGGCGGAGCGGTACGACGAGGAGTTCTGGCGGCTGCGCAAGCGCATTCTGTCCGGTCCGCTGGCATTCGACGATGACGTCCTCACCTACATTCACGGGCTGGAATACATGATTCCCGGCTTCGACATGTGGCACTTCATGACGAACCGCTTCCGGAACCCCGAGTATGTTTGGGACGGCCTCGCGTACAGCACCTTCGACACCTCCGACAAGCCGCAGAACTACCTGCCGAAACAGCGCACCTCGTAGCCGACCGGGGAGGGAGCCGATGGGCGAGCTCCCCGACTGGTCCGGGCTGGCCCACGCGGAACCCGGGCGGCTGGCGTTCGCCAAGCCGGACTGCCCGACCGGCTACCTGGCCCAGCTGGTCGAGCCGTTCCGCCGAGTCAGGCGTGGGCTCGCCGGGCGAGGGCCGCGTCGATGCGGGCCTCGTAGCCGGCGCGCAGGTCCTGCTCCATCCGGCGCAGCAGGTCCTGCGAGCCCTTGCCCACCCACATCCCGAACTCGGCGACGTACCCGCGCAGCGCCTGCTCCGCCTCGGCGCGGCGGGTGGCCAGCTTGCGGGTCCGCTCCTCGCGCACGGCCAACCCGGCCATCAGCGCCGCCGGAAGCAGGCCCAGGGCGAGCGGCAGGTCCAGGCCGACGAAGTGGCTCAGCATGAAGTACATGACGAAGCCCAGGTAGCCCCGGAGTACCACGTTCATCACGCCCCCGGTGCGCGCCGCCTCCGGCCCCTTCGGGGCCTCGGCCAGGGAGACCGCGAGGTCGGTCGGCGGGGCGGGCACCGGCGGGTCGATGACCTGCGTGGTGCCCAGGCGCAGCCGCTCGGCGGAGCGGAGCGAGATCGCCCGCATCGACCCGGCGGCGAGCAGGTGGTTCTCCCGCATCTCGAAGGCCAGGCGATCGCGCAGCCAGCCGGCGAGCGCCGGCCAGTCCTTGGCCGGGTCCAGCTGGCCGACCGTCTCCTCGACCGCCACGAGCACCTGCTGAACGCGCCGGCGCAGGTCGAAGTCCACGTCGCTGTACACGGCGGCCAGCTCGTCGGAGAGCTGCTCGCGCCACATCGCGGCACGTTCCGGCAGCGGCATGACGTAGCGTTCGCGCGGCCGCTCGGCGGGCCGCTCGGGCCGGCGGGGGACCAGGACCAGCGCCCGGGTCTCGCGCGCGTCCGGTTCCGGTTGCGTAGTCATCTGGGGGTCCCCTCGTCGGTAGGCATCCACTGTCCGCCCGGGGGCCACGCGGGAGTACGGCGTTGTAACGCCGCTGTATGGGTACTTCGACACACTCGCCCGGCGGCGGTAAATCTGCACGGCCGTTGTGTGCACTTGTGCACGGAACTCCGGGCCCTCTCCGGTCAGAATTTGCCGGAGGAAAAGGAGAAGACCATGAAACGCGGGCCCCTGTTGACCCTGTTGGTGGTTGTCGTCCTCGCGCTGGGCCTGCTGGCCGTGAACATGATGCGCGGGACCAACAACCCGACCCCGACCGCCGCCGCCGGCACCCCGCCGGCCGCCCCGGCCGCCCCGGCCGCGCCACCGGCCGCCGCGCCGGCCGCCCCGAACGCCCAAGCCGGCGGGAACGCCCAGGCTGACCCGAACGCGGCCGCGCCGAACGCCCAGGCGCCGAATGCTCAGGCCGGGCCGGGGGCGCCGCTACCGGAGGCGTTCCCCGAGGACGCGAAGTACACCGGCAAGACCGAGGAACCCTCGAACATCGCCATCGCGGTGACCGTCCGGAACAACCAGGTCTCCGCCTATCTGTGCAACGGCAAGGACGTCGAGGCCTGGTACCAGGGCAGCGTGCTGAACGGCGGCAAGATCGACGCCTCGGGCAAGAACGGCAACAAGCTGACCGGCTCGCTGTCCGACGGCAAGCTGTCCGGCACGGTCTCCGCGAAGGGCAGGTCCTGGGAGTACTCCGCCGACGCGGCGAAGGCCCCGGCCGGGCTGTACCGGTCCAAGAACGGCTCGCGCACCTCGGGCTGGATCAAGGACTCGTACGGCAACGTGACCGGCCTGGCCAACGAGGGCGGCGCGCCGATGCCCGCCGCCCCGCTGGAGGGCGCGAACGCCCAGTACGTCGGCGGCGGCGACCTCGTGGTCAGCCGCTAGCCCCCGCCCGCCGAACCCGCCCAACCCGCCGAACGCTGAGCCACGGAGACCCCCATGACCTGTCCGTACCCGGCCCCTGAGCCGCCGAGGAACCCCGGCGGCCCGACCGCCCAACCGCCGAGGAACCCCGGCGGCCCGACCACCCAGCCGCCGAGGAACCCTGGTGGCCCGACCGTCGAGCCGCCGAGGAGCCCCGGCGGCCCGAGCGACGCCCTGTTCCGTCCGCGTCCCGAGCCGCCGCCACCGCCGAAGCCGCCGCGCCGGTCCGACCCGTGGGCCGCCGCGCTGCTGGTGCCGCTGGCGGTGGGCTGCGGCGTGGCCGTGCTGCTCGGGGTGTACGGCCGCCTGCACGAGCCCACCGGCTTCGCCATCAACGTGGCCGGGTTCAGCAGCGGCCTCTACGTGAAGGCCTGGCTGACCACCGCCGCGACGCTGCTGGCCGTCGTCCAGGTGGTGTCGGGGGCAGCGCTCTACGGACGGTTGCGGCTGAACTCGCTGCGTTCGGTGATGCCCGCGCTGCACCGCTGGTCCGGCCGGCTGGCCGTGCTGCTCACCGTGCCGGTGATGGTGCACTGCCTGTTCGCGCTGGGCTTCGAGTACGGCACCCCCCGGGTGCTGGTGCACTCGGTGCTCGGCTGCGCGTTCTACGGCGCCTTCGTGGCCAAGATGCTGGCGTTGACCAAGCGCGGCCTGCCCGGCTGGGCCATTCCGGTGCTCGGGTCGGCGCTGTTCACTGTGTTGGTGGGGCTCTGGTTGACCTCCAGCCTGTGGGTCTTCGGCACCAAGGGGCTGCACTTCTGATGGGCTACCAGCTTGCCGTCGACCTGGGTACCAGCCATCTCGCGGCCGCGTACGGCCGGAAGGACCGGATAGCGCCCCTGCCGCTCGGCGAGGCCGGGCCGGTGGTGCCGGCCAGCCTCGGCTGGGCATCCGCGCCGGTGGTGGCCGAGGAGGCCGAACGGCTGGCCGCCACCGACCCCCGCTCCGTGCTGCGGGCGCTGAAGCGCCGGCTGGGCGATCCGACCCCGCTGCCCTTCGGGGACGAGCGGCACTCGGTCGAGTCGCTGTTGGGCCGGTTGCTCCGTCACGCCCTGGACCGGGGCGAGCGATTCCACGGGGCCGCCCCGGAGTCCCTGGTGCTGACCCACCCGGCCAGCTGGGGGCCGTACCGGCGCCGGGCGCTGACCGAGGCTGGTCGGCTGGCCGGTGCGCCCGAGGTGCACCTGGTCGGTGAGGCGCACGCGGCGGCGGAGGAGTTCCACGCCCGCCGGCCGGTGCGGGAGGACCAGTTCGTCGCGGTCTACGACCTGGGCGGCGGCATGTTCGACGCCGCGCTGCTGCGCCGCACCCCGGTCGGGTTCGCCCTGGTCGGAACCCCGGAGGGATACGAAAACATCGGCGGCACGGACTTCGACGACGCCGTGCTGCGCTACGTCACCGAACGGGTCGGCGGCGCCACCCTCGACGGCCTGGACCTGGCCGACCCGGCCGCCGCCGCCGCGATGGAGCGGTTGCGCCGGGACTGCGTGCGGGCCAAGGAGGCGCTGGCGAGCCGGCCCGAGGTGATGATCCCGGTGTCGCTGCCCGGGCGGCGCATGGAGGTGCCGCTGGACCGGCCGACGTTCGAGGCGTTGGTGGAGGAACCGGTGGGCGCCACCGTGGAGGCGCTGGGCAAGGTGCTGGAAGGCGCTCAGGAGGGACAGCTCGCCGCCGTGCTGCTGGTGGGCGGGTCGACCCTGATGCCGCTGGTCCCTCGGGCGATCACCGGTGGCCTCGGCGTGTCACCCGCGCTGCTCGACACGTCGCCGCACGGCAAGCACTCGGTGGCCCTGGGCGCGGTGCTGAGCCTGCACGCCCCGGGCGCGCCCGCCGCCACCCTGCTGGACACCCCCGCGGCGGGTTCCTCCGATGGAGCCGAGGGGGACCAGGTCGCCGGCGCGCCGGACGCCGGCGCACGAGCGGCGGCCGATCCGCCGTCCGCCGTGCCGGTGAAGGTGTTGCTGGCCGGGGTGCTGTTGGTCGCCCTCGCGCTGATCACGGTCATCGCGGTGCGCGCGGTCATTGCGGTCACCTAGGTCGTTGCCGAGGGTTTCCTGATCATCCTACTTCGGCGCCCGGAAGCCGCCGATCTTCTGCTCGAGCAGCTCGGCCAGCCGCAGCGGGGTCCGGTCCTCGAACATCGGACCGATGAGCTGCACTCCCACCGGCAGGCCCTCGGGCGACCGGCCCGCCGGTATGGCGGTGGCGGGCAGGCCGGGCATGGTGGCCAGGCCGGCCCAGACGAGCTGGTCGAAGTACGGATGCCCGACGCCGTCGATGTCCAGTCGGCGTTGCATCGGATCGGGGTTGTGGTCGTGCGGGAACGCCGGAGTGGGCGTGATCGGGCACACCACGGCGTCGAACTCGGCGAACAGCCGCCGCCAGCCGTGGCGGTGCAGCTCACGGCGGTTGTTCGCCTCGATCCAGTCGCGATGGCTGAACACCATGGCGCGCAGCCGCGCGGCGTCGAGGCTCTGATCGCCCGCGCCCAGCCCGGCGGCGCGGGCCCGTAGCTGCTCG
The DNA here is from genome assembly GCA_014208095.1 of Actinospineispora eucalypti. Classification (GTDB taxonomy): domain Bacteria; phylum Actinomycetota; class Actinomycetes; order Mycobacteriales; family Pseudonocardiaceae; genus Pseudonocardia; species Pseudonocardia eucalypti. The sequence goes on from JACHMT010000001.1 coordinate 1,823,979, forward strand.
GGTGGCTCGACGGGAAAACGCGCGACGGAGCCCGAGAACAGCAACCGCGTGTAGAGGATCGCGGCTTCGGCCAGGTCGGGCGGCAGCGGACTGCGCCGTTCGACGCGGGCGCCGCCGTCGGCCAGCGCGTCGGCCACCCGGTGCACCCCCGCCCGCACGGCGGACCCGGTCGGAATGAACGGATGGTCGTCGAGGACCAGGACCCGGAAGTCGCGCAGCCGTTCGTGGCGCGCGGGCGGCAGCGTCAAGTCGTACGCGAGGCCGAGCGTCAGTGGGTCCGGTCCGGCCATGACGTCGAGCAGCAGCGTGAGGTCGCGGGCGCTACGCGCCATCGGACCGACGACGGCGAGGTCAAGGTCGACCGGCAGAGCCGGCTCGGCCGGCGCGACCATGCCGCGGGTTGCCGCCAGCCCGAGTGTCGGCTTGTGCGCGTAGACACCGCAGAAATGCGCGGGGGTGCGCAGCGAACCGCCGAGGTCGGAGCCGATGGACAGCGCGCCGAATCCGGACGCCAGTGCCGCCGCTGATCCGCCGGAGGATCCGCCCGGCGTGCGATCGTGATCCCACGGATTGTTGGTGGTGCCGTAGATCTCGTTGAAGCTCTGGATATCTTGCAGCCCCAAGGGCACATTCGTCTTACCCAGCACCACGGCGCCCGCGGCCTTGAGCCGCGACACCTGTATCGCGTCCTCGGCCGGCATATGGTCCCGGTACCGCGGCATGCCCCAGTTCGTGGGCAGCCCGGCGATGTTGTAGCACTCTTTGACCGTCACCGGAATGCCGAGCAGCGGCCGGTCCTCGCCGCGAGCCCGCGCCCGGTCGGCGCCGCGCGCGGCGGCCCGCGCCCGGTCGAAGTCCGGCACACAGATCGCGTTGACCGCCTTGTCGTCCCGCTCGATCCGGGCGATCGCCTCGTCCGCCAGTTCCACCGCGGTCACTTCACCGGCACGCAGGGCAGCCGCGATTTCTTCGGCCGTCCGAAAAGTCCACTCCATGAATTCGACCGTATCGACCCCTGGGACGGGCCATAAAATATCGCTTCGCGCAATGGGATGGGCGTCTCGATGCTCATCATGTTCGGATTCCGCTTAGCCAAGGTTTCGCGCTGGTCGTTTTCGGCCGGCCGGTTCGGCGTGGGTTGGGAAGATGGCCTGGTCGGCGGCGCGGTGGTCGCCCTGCCGCGGTTCCCGTTCCGAGCAGCCGGCTTTGCTACCGGGTGTGACCGGTGGCGGTCGCGTTCGGCCCGCTCGGTTCCTCGAGGTCGACACGAGTCTGGTTTTTTCAAGATCGAAGCAGAATGGTGTCGCACTCGATGGAGATCCGCCGCGGAATTGCCGCGCGGGCGCGGCGGTCGGCGAGTGGCTGGCGGGGATGCCCGTCACCCAACCCGGCTGAGGCGCGCACGCCGGAGCGGCGGGCACATTGCGTACCCGCCGCTCCGGTTGGTGCCGGACTACGACCACGACCCCCACAGCCGGCCGCGAGCCCGACGGGTCCAACTACTCAGTGGTGGTAGTTGCTGTAGTCGTAGTCGTAGCTCTTGTACTTGTAGCTGGACTTGTAGTCGTGGTCATCCTTGTAGTCGTACTTGTAGCTGCTCTTGTCCGAGTAGTGGCCCTTGCCGTTCCAGTAGTCGTCCTTGCCCCAGTGGCCACCCTTGTCGCTCCAGTGGCCGCCCTTGGAGCCATTCCAGTGGTGACCCTTGCCGCTGTCGTGACCGTCATGGCCACGGTGGCCGCTCTGGTAGTGGTAGTACGACATCGTTGCTCCCTCTTGGTTCCCCGGCTCGACCGCCGGGGCTGCCTGCTGTTCTGACGGGAACAACTATCCGTGCGCGGAGCGTCGGCCAGTAGGCCGTTGTACCGGCCCTGAGCAGGTACTTCTACACAGAGAGGTGGCCGCCCCGCCGGCGCAGCTCGGCGAGGTTGAGCACCACGATGGTGCGCCGCTGGGTGCGCAGGCAGCCCCGGTCGCGCAGCGCGCGCAGAGCCTTCGCGGTGGCCTCCCGGGACGAGCCGACCCAACTGGCCAGCTCGTCCTGGGTGAGCGGCACGGTGATCCGGATGCCTTCGGGAACGGGCTCGCCGTGCCGTTCGGCCAGCTCGACCAGCCGGCGGGCCACCCGGCCCAGGGTGTCGTGCACCCCGAACTCGATCCGCTTGCGGTCCGCGTCGCGCAGCCGGGCGGTCAGCATGCGCACCAGCAGCCACATCAGCCTCGGCCGGTCGCGCAGGAAGGCGGTGAACTCGTTGGCGCCCACGGTGAGCAGCTCCACCGGCTCCAGCGCGGTCACCGAGGCCGAGCGGGGCGCCTCGTCGATCGCCGACAGCTCGCCCAGCAGCGCGCCGGGACCCCGGATGGCCAGCACGCTCTCCGTGCCGTCCCGCGCGGTGGAGAACACCTTCACCCGGCCGGCCAGCACGATGATCACGTTGTCCGAGCGGGTGCCCTCGATGAAGATCGGTGCGCCGCTCTTCACCTGCCGGCGGTGGCCCACCCGGTGCAGGTCGGTGCGCTCCTGCTCGGTCAGTTGGCCGCCGAGCTCGGCGCCGGGGGTCTCCGGCTGGGTGCTCATGCCGGCCGCCCGCCCAACGAGTGCAGCACGAAGGCCCGCACCTCGTCCTGCTTGCCCTTGAGCGCGAGCGCGCCGAGCGCGGTGACCTCGGCCGGGATCTCGCCGAGGCCCCGGTAGGTGGACTCGCCGATGACCACGGTGCCCGGCTGGGCCACCGTCTGCAGCCGGGCGGCCACGTTCACCGCGTCGCCCATGGCGTTGAAGTTGCGCAGTTGCTCGCCCCCGATGTTGCCGACCAGCGCGGCGCCCGTGTTGACCCCTACGCGGAATCTTGGCGCTTCCGGATCATCGGCGGCAAGCGCGGCGATGGCGTCCTGCATGGCCAGCGCGGCGCGCGCCGCCCGCGCCGGGTGGTCGGGCTGCCGCACGGGCGCGTTGAACAGCGCCATCATCGCGTCGCCGACGAACTGGACCACGGTGCCGCCCTCGGCCAGCACCTCCTTGGTGGCGGCGGCGAAGTAGCGGTTCAGCAGCTCCACGATCTCGCCCGGGGTGACCCGCTCGGAGAACGTGGTGAACCCGCGCAGGTCGGCGAACAGGGCGGTGACCTCGACCTGCGCCCCACCCAGCGCGGCCTGGGCGGGGTCGGCGATCAGCGCGGTGGCCACGTCCGGGGACATGTACTGCCGGAAGAGGCCGTCGATCTGCCGGTACAGCCGGGCGTTCTCCAGGGTTACCGAGAGCTGCGCGGACAGCGACTCGAGCAGCGCGGTGTCCCGCTGGTCGAACCGGCCCCAGGCCCGGCGCAGGTGAAGTACCCCGGCCGGCCGGCCCTTCACCACCAGCGGCAGCGCCATGCCGCCCGCGCCGTCGTCCGCCGGCGCCCGGGTGCCCAGGGCCCGCGAGCAGGCGTCGGCCTCCGCCGGCAGCGGCTCGGTGAGCTGGCTGGACAGGTTGGCCGGGAAACGCAGCCGGCCGTCGGTGACCAGGCCGATCCGCACGCTGTGGTTGACGAACCCCTCGGTGATCCGGGCCAGGCTCTGCTCCAGCAGCTCCCGTTCGGCGAGGATGACGCTCGCCTGCTGCCCGATGCCGACCATGGTGTGCAGCTTGGCCAGCTGGGCCCGTTCGCCGGCCAGCGCCTCGGCCGCGCGACCGAGCACCGCCGTCTGCCCCTCGGTCAGCCCGAACCGGGCGGCCAGACCGGCACTGATCAGCTGGATCTCCTCGGTCAGCCCGGGGTTGTCCAGCGACTCGCGCCGGCGCATCGCGGTGACCAGCGCCTCCAGGGCCGCGCCGTACTCGCCGCGCAGCCGGGCGATGGTCTGCTCGCTGCCCACCCCGTCGAACAGGCCGGCCGACGTGCCCTCCCGGCGGTACTGGATGTGGGCGCTGTACGCGACGTAGCCGAAGCCGAGCAGCATCAGCAGGTGCCACAGCCACCAGGACAGGTGCCACAGGTGCCCGATCGGGATGGCCAGCAGGGCCTCGGCCAGCAGCAGGTGCGCGGTGAGCACGCTGAGCAGCACCACGCTGTACCGGCGCTGGTAGTCCCGGAAGCAACGGAACGCCGCGTAGCCGAACAGCGGAACGCCGACGACGGTGAGCGGCCAGAGCAGCGCGTCGACCTGCGCCTGGGTGGGCCGGCCGGCCAGCGGCGGCACCTCGAGCAGGGTGGCGGCGCCCCAGGCGAGCATCACCAGCAGCAGCGCGGCGCGGATCGCGCGGCCGTGCCGCAGGAACACCGGCGACGGGCGGCGCGGCGCGGACAGCGCGGCGAACAGCCCGGACAGCGCCAGCCCCACCGAAACGCCGAACTCGAACCCCGGGTTGTCCTGGGCCAGGAAGATGCCCGGCGTGGCCAGCGCGTGCATCAGCAGGAACCCGGACGAGCTGACGAACACCAGGCCGACCAGGAACAGCCGCGCGTCGCCGCGTCGCCGCGCCGCCTCGTTCACCAGCAGGCCCACCGCGGTGCTGATCAGTGCGGCCGCCGCGACCAGCGCGAAGTGTGCGCCCTGGTAGAGCCATTTGACGTCCAGGTCGGGCTGGGCCACCAGCAGCCAGAGGCCGATCAGCGGCAGCGCCATGTGGAACGCCCACACCAGTGGCCGGGCCAGCGACTTCGTGGTTGCCGGCTCGTACCCCTCGACCGTCACGCCCGCCGACCCTACCGACCACCCGCGCCCCGTGCCCCCACCCGCCCATATCGCGGGTATCCCCGGCTCGTGTCGCGGGTTTTGCCCGCTCATGTCGCCGTTCTGCCCTTGACAGCCGGCGGCCCGCTGGTGCGCAATGGACGCGCGAATCGCGCACTTTCGGAGGTCAAAGTTGATCGAATCGAGCAGTGTGTGAGACCGCGCGACCGCCGGGACCTGATCTACGCCGAGCTGCTCGCCGGCCGGGGCACGGTCGCCGAACTGTGCGCCCTGCTGGGTGTCTCCGCCGCCACGGTCCGCCGGGACCTGCGGCTACTCACCGACCAGGGCCGGGCCACCCGCACCTACGGCGGCGCGGTCACCGGGCCGCTCCCGCTGGAGCGCACGCTCGGGCAGAAGGAGCGGCGGGCCGAGGCGGAGAAGGATGCGATCGCCCGCTGCGCGGCGGCCGAGGTCCGCGACGGCGAGGTGCTGATCCTGGATGCCGGCACCACCACCGGCCGGCTGGCCCACCACCTGGCCGAGCGGGACGGGCTGACCGTGCTGACCAACGGGATCAACACCCTGGTCACGCTCAGCCATCGCCCCTCCATCACCCTGATCACCCTCGGCGGCCAGCTCCGGCACACCAGTCAGGCACTGGTCGGGCCGCTGGCCGAGGAGACGCTGCGGCACGTGGTCGCGGACCGGGTGTTCCTGGGCGCGGACGGGGTGCTGGCCGAGCGCGGGCTGTCCTGCCCGACGCTGGAGCAGGCGTCGCTGAAGGCGCTGATGGCCTCCCGGGCCCGGGCGGTCTACGTGCTGGCCGACCACACCAAGCTGGGCGCCGCGCCGTTCCCCTTCTTCGCCCCGCTGACCACGCCGGCCACGCTGATCACCGACGCCGGCGCGCCCGCCTCGGCGGTGGCCGCGCTGGACCAGGACCCGCACCTTCGGGTGCGCCTGGCCTCCGGGGTGGCCCGGCCGTGACCGGCCCGCAGGTCGGCGTGCTGGCCGACGACCTGACCGGCGCACTGGCCAGCGCGGCCATGCTGCGCGAGTCCGGGCTGCCGACCTCGGTGCGCTGGCGGCGCGAGGAGCCACCGGCCAGGGCCGGCGGGCTGGTGGTGGACATGCGGACCCGCGACTACGGCGCCGACCCCCGGGAGCGCGCCGCGTCCTGGGCGGCCTACCTGCGCTCGGTGGGGGCGGAACGGATCGAGCTGCGCATCGACTCGACGCTGCGCGGCGCGCCGGCGCTCGAGCTCGAAGGCGTCGTCGCCGGCGCCGGGTTGGCCGATCCGTGGTTGCTCGCCGTTCCGGCGTTCCCGTCGGCCGGCCGGACCGTGGTCGGCGGGTGCCTGCACGCCCCGGGCGTGCGGCCGCCGGTGCACGGGATGCCGGTCGGGCCGGCGCTGTTCGGCCCGGCGCGGGTCGCGTCGCTGGGGCGGGACGTGCTGGACGCCGGCCCGGACGCGGTGCTCGCGGCCATGCTGTCGGCCGGCGGGCCCCGTTTCGCCGCGGACGGCGAGACCGAGGAACACCTGCGCACCATGGCCGAGGTCGCCGGCCGGCTGGTCGAGGACGGCCAGCCGCTGATCACCGTTTCGCCCGGGGCCTGGCTGCGCCACCACCGCGGTGCCGCCCGCCCGCGCTACCCGCTGGTCGTGCTGTCCAGCCCGACCGAGACCAACCGCGAGCAGCTGGCCACCCTGGGCGAGCGGTATCCGGCGCTGGCCTTCCCGGCCGGCGAGCTGCTGGCCGGTGAGTGCGCGCCGGACTGGGCGGCGTTGACCGGGCCGCCTCGGGCCGTACCCGAAAGCCCGACACACCGTGCACGAAACCCCGACTCGCCGGTGTTGGTGGTGGAGACGCTGGGGGCGGCGACCCGGGATGCCGGGCCGGCGTGGGTGCAGTCCACGGTGGCGGCCAAGGCGGCGGCGTGGCTGGTCGAGGAGGCCGCGCGGCACGGGGTGGACTGCGGCGGGATCGTGGTCGGCGGCGGGGCCACCGGGTCGGCGCTGATGGACGCGCTGGGCGTGCCGGCACTGGACGCCGAGGCGGAGATCGCCCCGCTGTGCCCGCGCTCGCGGGTCACCGCCGGCCGCTGGGCCGGCCTGCCGGTGATCACCAAGGGCGGCCTGGTCGGCGGCCCGGAGACTTTGTCCCAACTGGTTGCCGCGCTACTCAAGGAGATCGGATGAACCCACCCGTCATCGGGCTGACCATGGGCGACCCGGCCGGAGTCGGCCCGGAGATCACCGTCGCCGCGCTGGCCGACCCCTCCCTGCGCGGCCTGGCCCGGCCGCTGGTGGTGGCCGACGCGGGCGTCATCGAGCGGGCGATCCAGGCGGCCGGGCTGCCGCTCGAGGTGCGCCGGGTGGCCGGTCCCGAGGACGTCACCGGCGAACACGACGTCGTGCACGTGCTGGACCTGGACAACCTGGGCGATGTGGAGTTCGGCCGGGTGCGGGGCGAGTACGGGGCGGCGGCGGTGGAGTCCATCGAGGTCACCTGCGCGCTGGCCCGCGAGGGCCGGATCGACGCCGTGGTCACCGCGCCGATCAACAAGGAGGCCATCCGCGCCGGCGGGTCCGGCTTCCCCGGGCACACCGAGATGCTCGGCTCGCTGTTCGGGGTGCCGCCGGCCCAGGTGGTCACCATGTTCGTGCTGGAGAAGCTGCGCATCTTCTTCCTCACCCGGCACCACCCGCTCGCCACCGCGATAGCCCAGCTGACGACCGAGCAGGTGCGGGACGGGCTGCTGCGGGTCAACGAGTTGCTGGGCGAGCTGGGTTTCACCGACCCGCACATCGCGCTGGCCGCGCTCAACCCGCACGCCGGGGAGAACGGGCTGATCGGCAGCGAGGAGAACGAGATCCTCGGACCCGCGGTGGCCGCCGCGCGCGCCCGGGGAGTGGATGCCGTCGGCCCGGTGCCGGCCGACGCGGTGTTCTTCCAGGCCCGGCAGGGCCGCTACGACGGGGTGCTGTCGCTCTACCACGACCAGGGCCACATCGCGGCCAAGACGGTGGACTTCTTCGGCACCGTGAGCTGCACGCTCGGGCTGCCGGTGCTGCGGGCCTCGGTGGACCACGGCACCGCTTTCGACATCGCCGGCAAGGGCATCGCGGACCCGGGCGGCCAGGTCGCCGCGATGCGGGTGGCCGCCGAGCTGGCGCCGGGGGTGCTGCGGGTCCGAGGCCGCAAACCCGCCCCCACGCCGATTCAGTCACCTCAGCACGGTGATTCAGTCACTTCAGCAGGAGGGCAGCAGTGAGCGCGACGATCTACACCGACTCGGACGCCGACCAGACCGCGCTGGACGGACGCGTGGTGGCAGTGCTCGGCCACGGCAACCAGGGCGCCGCGCAGGCGGCCAACCTGCGCGACAGCGGCATCGAGATGATCGTGGGCAACCGCGACGACGAGTACCTGGCGCCGGCCCGGGACGCGGGCTTTGCGGTGTTCTCCATCGCCGAGGCGGCGCGGCGGGCCGACGTGGCGCTGCTGCTGATCCCCGACGAGGTGCAGCCTTCGGTGTTTGCTGAACAGATTGCCCCCGGGCTGACCAGCGGGAACACCCTGGTTGTCGCGTCCGGTTACAACGTGGCGTTCGGCCTGCTGGACGTACCGGCCGGGGTGGACGTGGTGATGGTGGCGCCTCGGATGATCGGCGCCGCCGTGCGCACCCGGTACGAGCGCCGGGTGGGTTACCCGTGTTTCGTGTCCGCCGAGCGGGACGCCACCGGCGATGCTCTGCGCACCGCGCTGGCGGTGGCGAAGGGGATCGGCGGCACCCAGGCCGGCGCGGTGGCGTCCTCGGCGCGGGAGGAGGCGGCGCTGGACCTGTTCTCCGAGCAGGCCATCTGGCCGGCCATCATGAGCGTCTTCCAGACCGCCTACCAGGTGCTGCACGCGGAGGGCTTCTCCGACGAGGCGATCCTGAACGAGCTGTACCTGTCCGGCGAGCCGGCGGAGATCTTCGCGCGGGTGGCCCGGTCGGGGCTGCTCGGGCAGCTGGGGCTGCACTCGCAGACCAGCCAGTACGGCCAGCTGCGCGGCCTGGGCCGGCTGGACCCCAGTGAGCTGGCCCGGCGGTTCACCGGGGTGCTGCGCGACGACATCCTGTCCGGCGACTTCGCCCGCGAGTGGTCGGCGGCCGACCCCGAGCGGCGCCTGGCCGAGCTGCGCGCGCACGCCGAGCAACACCCGCTGGCCGCCGCCGAACGCGCCCTGCTCGCTGAACAGCCCTGACCGATCCCTGCCAGCCCCACCCGCCTCTCCGTCGCGGGTACCACTCAGCACGCTATGGCTCTGCGTGGAAATACGCGACATTCGGGAGTGGCGTGCTCTGAGGGCGCCCTTCGGCGCTAGCCCTACACAAGGTCAACAGGGCATGAGGGCCGCCCGTGTGAACGGGAGTGGCCGCCGTGTCCTGATGATCATGACATCGGCCGGGAGTCGAGCGCCGGCCCACCGGATGTGCCGGTAATCGGAACACCCGGTGTCGCATATTTCCACGCAGAGCCATAGCGCGCTCAGCGGTACCCGGCAGGGAGAGCGGCAAGGGGTAAGGAGAGCTGAGGCTCAGGGCGGGGAAGTGTGGGGCGTCAGTGGCGCCGGCGCGTCGTAGGGTCGGGCAATGGACCTCAGCCGCCTTGCCTCGATCATCGACCAGCACGAGGACCGGGACAGCGCCGGCGAGTATCGCTCGGTCAACCCGAGCCGGTTGGACGACACCGTCGCCACCGTGCGGCTGGGTGACGCCGAGACGTTCCGCCGCGCCGCGCGCTCGGCCCGGGCCGCCCAGGTGGGCTGGGCGGACGTGCCGGCGCCGGTGCGCGGCCGGGTGGTGGCGAGCATCGGGCGCCTGGTCGAGGCCAACAAGGAGGCCCTGTCCCAACTGGTCACCCGGGAGATCGGCAAGCCGATCGCGGAGGCTCGGGGCGAGGTGCAGGAGATCATCGACACCTGCGACTTCTTCCTCGGCGAGGGCCGGCGGCTGTACGGCCAGACGGTGCCCTCGGAGATGCCGGACAAGCAGCTGTTCACCTTCCGGGTACCGGTCGGGGTGGCCGCCGTGATCACCGCCGGCAACTTTCCGGTGGCGGTGCCGTCCTGGTACCTGGTGCCGGCGCTGCTGTGCGGCAACGCGGTGGTGTGGAAGCCGGCGGAGTACGCCTCGGCCACCGCGCGCGCGTTCGCCGAGCTGGTCTGGCGGGCCGGTGTGCCGAGCGGCGTGCTGAACCTGGTGCACGCGGACGGCGCGAGCACCTTCGAGGGCCTGGAGCTGGCGCTGGCCGAGCGGCTGGTGGACAAGGTCGGCTTCACCGGGTCCAGTGCGGTCGGCGCGAAGGTCGGCGAGCTGTGCGGCCGGCACCTGCAGTCCGCCTGCCTGGAACTGGGCGGGAAGAACCCGATGGTGGTCGCGCCGGACGCGGACCTGGACCTGGCGGTGCAGGGCGCGCTGTTCTCCGGGTACGGCACCGCCGGCCAGCGCTGCACCAGCCTGGGCACGGTGATCGCGCACGCGGACGTGCACGACGAGTTCGTCCGCCGGTTCGACGCGGCGGTGCGCGCGGCCGCGATCGGCGACCCCACCGGGGACGTGCTGTACGGCCCGATGCTGGACCAGCGGTTCGCGGACAACTTCGAGAAGATCCTCGGTTGGGTCGCCACCCACCACCGGGTGCTGGGGTCCGGCGGCGTGGGCCGGATCGACGCGGCCAACCCCCGGGACGGCTTCCTCGGCGACCCGGCGGCCGGGCTGTACTACCACCCGGTGCTGCTGGACGGCGTGCGGCCGGGCGACGAGGTGTTCGGCCAGGAGACGTTCGGCCCGGTGGTCGGGGTGACCACCTACCGGCACCTGGACGAGGCGGTCGAGCTGGCCAATGCCCCGGGTTACGGGCTGTCCGCCGCCGTGTACACCAACGACCCGGGCACCGCGTTCCGGTTCCGCCAGCGGGTCGGCGCCGGCATGGTGAGCGTGAACAACTCCACCTCCGGCGCGGAGGCGCACCTCCCGTTCGGCGGCAACGGGCGGTCGGGCAACGGCAGCCGCCAGTCCGGCATCTGGGTGCTCGACCAGTTCACCCGCTGGCAGTCGATGAACTGGGACTTCTCCGGTTCGCTGCAGAAGGCGCAGATGGACACCGCGACGATCGAGCCGGACCTGGACTTCCGCCTGTGACGGGCACCGAAAGTGCCGAGGTCGTGGTGATCGGCGGCGGGGTGATCGGCACCAGCGCGGCCTTCCACCTGGCCGAGGCGGGCGTGCGGGTGCTGCTGCTGGAACGCGGCGAGCTGGCCGGCGGCAGTACCAGCAAGGCGGCCGGCGGGGTGCGGGCGCAGTTCTCCGACCCGGTGAACATCGCGCTGGGCCAGCGCAGCCTGGACGCGTTCGCGCGCTTCGCCGAGCGGCCCGGCGCGGAGATCGACCTGAAGCGGCACGGCTACCTGTTCCTGCTGGACAACGCCGGCGACGTGGCCGCGTTCGAGCGGAACGTCGCGGTGCAGAACGAGATGGGTGTGCCCAGCCGGATGCTCGGCGTCGCCGAGGCCAAGGAGCTGTCCCCGTTCGTCGCCGCCGACGGTCTGCTGGCCGCCGCCTACTCGCCCGCCGACGGGCACTGCACCCCGGAGGCGGTGGTGCACGGTTACGCGGCCGGCGCCCGCCAGCACGGCGCGGTGATCCGCCGGTACTGCGCGGTGACCGGGATCGAGGCGTCCGGCGGGGAGATCACCGCGGTTCGCACCGAGGCCGGGGACGTGCGTACCGACACGGTGATCTGTGCGGCCGGGGCGTGGTCGGCGGCGGTGGGGGAGATGGCCGGCGTCGAGCTGCCGGTGCGGCCGCTGCGCCGGCAGGTGCTGGTCAGCGAGCCGATCCCGGATCTGCCGCCCCGGCTGGCGTTCACCATCGACTTCGGGACCAGCTTCTACTTCCACGACGAGGGCGCCGGGCTGCTGATGGGCATGTCCGACCCGGACGAGGAGTTCGGCTTCCGCACCGAACGCGACGACGCCTGGCTGGGCCGGTTCGGCGCCGTGGTCGCCCGGCGGGCGCCCCGGCTGGCCGAGGTGGGCATCGCGCACGGCTGGGCCGGGCTGTACGAGATGACCCCGGACCACAACGCGGTGGTCGGCGAGGCGGCCGGCGCGAGCCGGTTCCTCTACGCCACCGGGTTCTCCGGACACGGCTTCCTGCAGGGGCCGGCGATCGGCGAGGTGCTGCGCGACCTGGTGCTCGGCCACACCCCCGTGGTGGACGTCTCCGCGCTGGACGTCCGACGATTCGCCGCCGACCAGGCGAGACCGGAGCTGAACTGTGTCTGACCTTTTGCGGGACGTGGACGAGTGGGGGCCGGAGAAGGTCGTCTGCGTGTCCGACTCGCGGACCGGCATGCGCGGCGTGTTGGTGGTCGACAACACCGCGCGCGGGTCCGGCAAGGGCGGCACCCGGATGAGCCCCACGGTGAGCGTCGGCGAGATCGCCCGGCTGGCCCGGGTGATGACCTGGAAATGGGCCGGGGTGGACATGTTCCACGGCGGCGCCAAGGCCGGCATCCTGGCCGACCCGACCGCGCCGGACAAGGAGCGGGTGCTGCGCGCGTTCGTGCGCAAGCTGGCCGACCAGATCCCGTCCTCGTACGTTGCCGGCCTGGACATGGGCATGACCGAGGCGGACGCGGCGATCATCCAGGACGAGCTGGGCGACCGGGGCGCCGCCGTCGGCGTGCCCGAGGAACTGGGCGGGGTGCCGTACGACGCGCTGGGCGTCACCGGCTACGGGGTGGCCGAGGCGGTGGACGAGGCGCTGCGCCGGGCCGACCGCGAGGTGAAGGGCGCGCGGGTGGCCATCCAGGGCTTCGGCGCGGTCGGGCTGGCCGCCGCCCGGCGGCTGGACGAGCTGGGCGCAACGGTGGTCGCGCTGTCCACCGCGCGCGGCGCGGTGCACGACCCGGACGGCCTGGACGCCGCGCGCTGGCTGGCCCTGCGGGAGGAGGCCGGCGACGACTGCGTGCTGGCGGCGCCGCCCGAGCTGCGCGTCGCGGCGGGGGAGGAACTGCTGGTCGACTGCGACGTGCTCATCCCGGCGGCGGTGCAGGACGTGATCGACGCCCGCCTGGCCGCCCGGCTGCGGGTCACCCTGGTGGTGGAGGGCGCCAACCTGCCCACCACTCCCGAGGCCCGCCAGGTGCTGGCCGACCGACGGGTCACCGTGGTGCCCGACTTCATCGCCAACGCCGGGGGCGCGGTGGCGGCGGGATTCGCCATGGACGCCCGCTACTCGGCCTTCCGCCCCGATCCCGCGGCCATCTTCGCCACCGTCTCGGCCAAGATGCGCGCGAACACGGTGACCGTCCTGGACTACGCCGAAACGGCCGGCATGCTCCCGCACCAGGCGGCCCTGCACCTGGCCCAGGACCGCGTCCGCACCGCCATGCACCTCCGCGGCCGCCTCCCCACCCCCACCCCCACCCCGACCTGATTCAGTGGGTTCAGCACACTGGTTCAGTCACTTCAGCACGTTGATTCAGTCACTTCAGCAGTTTCTCCGGGCCGCCGTCGGCGCGGGTAACCGCCAAAAGTGACTGAATCAAGGTGCTGAACCCACTGAATCAGGAGTGGGGCGGGTCCGGGTTAAGGTCGGGCCGTGCTCAACCCGATCCACCTGCGGACGCTGCGGGAGTGTGTGGGCACCGGGTCGTTCGCGGAGGCCGCGCGCAACCTCGGCTACACGTCCTCGGCGGTGTCCCAGCAGATGTTCCTGCTGGAGCGGGCGATCGGTGCGCCGCTGTTCGAGCGGTCCGCGCGCAGCGTGCGGGCCACGGCGGTGGCCGCGCTGCTGGCCGAGCGCAGTGCGGCCGTGCTCGCCGCGCTGACCACCCTGGAGCGGGAGGCCAGGGCGATGGTGGCCGGTGAGGCCGGCACCCTGCGGCTGGCCAGCTTCGCCACCGCGAACGCCCGGGTGGTGCCGGCCGCGCTGGCCGACGTGGTGTCCCGCCGGCCGGGCGCCGAGGTACACCTGGACGAGGGCGAGCCGGACGACGTGCTGGGCGGGGTGCGCAGCGGCGCGCTGGACGCCGCCGTGGTGTTCGACTACGACCTCGCGCCCAAGGACTGGCCGGTGGAGCTGACCCGCACCGAGCTGTTGGCCGAGCCGTTCCTGCTCGCCGTGCCCACCGAGCACCGGCTGGCCGGGCGCACCGAGGTGGACCTGGCCGAGTGCCGCGGGGAGACCTGGATCTGCACCAACCCGGACACCGCCGGCGCCCGTTCGCTGGCCCGGCTGGCCAGCGAAGCGGGTTTCCAGCCCCGGATCATCTTCCGCAGCAACGACTACACGGTGATCCGGGACCTGGTGTCGCGCGGCCTCGGCGTGGCCATGCTGCCCGGGCTGGCCTGGCCGGACGGCGGGGTGGCCAGGGTGCGGCTGGCCGGCCGCGCGCCGCACCGGTTCGTGCTGGCGCTGCACCGGCCGAACAACACCAACCCGTTGCTCCCGCTGGCCCTGGACTGCCTGGCCCGGGCGTGCGCCGAGTACGCCGAGGATCAGGGCGGGTGGGGCTGAGCCCGAGCGACCGCCGCGCTGGTGGGACTTGGCGCCGGCGGCGCCGGCAGGCCAGGGTGGTAGTCGATGAGCGAGCCGATCGACGACCACTTCCGGACCGCCGTCGCCACCTTCGCGGCGACCACCGCCGAGCTGCCGACCGGGCTGCCCGCCGAGACCGCGCTGGCCCTGTTCGACGCCCAGGTGGGCAGCCGGCAGCTGGACCTGATGGCCCGCGAGCTGGGCAAGGCCGGCCAGGGCTACTACAGCATCGGCTCGTCGGGGCACGAGGGGAACGCGGCGGTCGCGGCGGCGCTGCGGGTCACCGACCCGGCGCTGCTGCACTACCGGTCCGGCGGGTTCTACCTGGCCCGGGCGGCTCAGGTGCCCGGGCACGACGGGTTGCGGGACGTGCTGCTGGGCATCGTGGCGGCCGCCGAGGAACCGATCGCCGGCGGCCGGCACAAGGTGTTCGGCCACAAGGCGCTGAACATCGTGCCGCAGACCTCCACGATCGCCTCCCACCTGCCGAGGGCGCTCGGGCTGGCGTTCGGCATCGAGCGCGCGGCCAAGCTCCGCCGGGAGACCGAGTGGCCGGCCGACTCGGTGGTGGTGTGCAGCTTCGGTGACGCCTCGGCCAACCACTCCACCGCGGCCGGCGCGATCAACTCGGCAGTGTACTGCGGCTACCAGGGGCTGCCGGTGCCGTTGCTGCTGGTGTGCGAGGACAACGGGATCGGCATCAGCGTGCGCACCCCGGCCGGCTGGATCCGGCACGCCTACGGGTCGCGGCCGGGGCTGCGCTACTTCGAGGCGGACGGCTCCGACCTCGGCGACGCGCTGGCCACCGCGCGGGCGGCGGCGGAGTGGGTGCGGGCCAACCGCGCGCCCGCGTTCCTGCGGCTGCGGACCGTGCGGTTGATGGGGCACGCCGGGTCGGACGTGGAGTCGGCGTACCGGTCGGCGGCCGAGATCAACGCCGACTATGCCGACGACCCGGTGACCCGCACGGCGGAGCTGCTGGTCGGTGCGGGCGTGCTGACCGCCGAGCAGGCGCTCCAGCGGTACCTGGACGCCGGTGCGCGGGTGCGGGAGCTGGCCGGCCAGGTGATCGGGCTGCCCAAGCTCACCTCGGCCGCCCAGGTGATCGAGCCGCTCGCGCCCTCGCGCCCGGACCGGGGGTCGGCGGCCGACCCGCCGCCCCCCGACGACGCCCGCGCACCCGCCACCCTCGCCCAGTCGATCAACACCGCGCTGGGAGACGTGCTCGCCGCCGACCCGGGCGCACTGGTCTTCGGCGAGGACGTGGCGGTCAAGGGCGGCGTGTACGGGGTGACCCGCGGTCTGCGCAAGCGGTTCGGCGCGGCCAGGGTGTTCGACTCGCCGCTGGACGAGCAGAGCGTGCTCGGCACGGCGCTGGGCACCGCGCTGGCCGGTTTCCTGCCCATCGCGGAGATCCAGTACCTGGCCTACCTGCACAACGCGGCCGACCAGCTGCGCGGCGAGGCGGCCACGCTGGGGTTCTTCTCCCAGGGGCAGTACCGCAACCCGATGCTGGTGCGCATCGCCGGCTACGGCTACCAGCGCGGCTTCGGCGGGCACTTCCACAACGACAATGCGGTGGCCGCGCTGCGCGACATCCCCGGCCTGGTGGTGGCGTCCCCGTCCCGGCCGGACGACGCCGCCGCCATGTTGCGCGGCTGCGCGGCGGCGGCCAGGGCGGACGGCCGGGTGTGCGTCTTCCTCGAGCCGATCGCCCTTTACCACACCCGTGACCTGCACGAACCTGGTGACGACGGCTGGCTGGCCGCCGACCCGGGCGGGTCGGTGCCGCTGGGTTCGCCCCGGGTGCACGGCCACGGCGAGGACCTGACGATGGTCAGCTTCGGCAACGGCGTGCGGATGAGCCTGCGGGTGGCCCGCCGGTTGTCCGAGCGGGGGATCGGCTGCCGGGTGCTGGACCTGCGCTGGCTGGCCCCGCTGCCGGTGGAAGCCGTGCTGCGCGAGGCCCGGCGCACCGGGCGGGTTCTGGTGGTGGACGAGACCCGGTTCACCGGCGGGGTGGCCGAGCCGCTGCTGGCCGCGCTGGTGGACGGCTGCTTCGGCGGCGCGGTCGCCCGGGTGACCAGCGCGGACAGCTTCATCCCGCTCGGCCCGGCGGCGCACCGGGTGCTGCTCTCGGAGGAGGAGATCGAGAAGGCCGCCGTCCGGCTGTGTGAGTAGGGCCACCGGCCTCCCGGCGGTACCCTTGAACGGTGACCGCCGCGCATGCCTACGAGCTTCCGCCCGACTCCGCCGCTCCGGCGGAGGCGGTGAAGGCCGCTGCCTCGGGCGAGGTCGTCTATCTGACCCGGGACGGGCGGGCGACGGCCGCGATCGTGCCGCCTGACGTTGCCGCCGCCGGCGCCGCCGCGATCCAGGCTCTGGAGGACGCGGCGGATATCCGCGCGGCGGAGGCGGCGCTTGCGGATTCGGGGCCCACAATCCCGCACGAAGAGGTCATGGCGATGTACGCCGATGACCTGGCCGCGTACCCGGAGACCGAAGAAGACCGGTGACGAGTCGCTACCGTATCGAATGGAACAGACCCGCACTGAAGGCACTTGATCGTTTGGATCGACCGGTACGCGTGCGGATCCTGCGGAAGGTTGAGTCGCTCGGGGCCGACCCGCGTCCGCCGGGCGTGCTCCGGTTGACCGGGCAGCGGGAGCTGTGGCGTTTGCGGTGGGTGACTATCGCGTCATCTACACGATCCAGGACAGCAAACTGATCATCACTGTGGTCGACGTCGGCGGCCGGGGAAGCATCTACCGAGAGCTCTGACCGCCCACGGCGGCGGACCGTCTCGCTGTTCGGGCCTTAATATTCTGTTGCAGTTATATTCCGGCCACAGTATATTAGCGGAGTGACCAGCGCTTTCGAGGTGCTTGCCGAGCCGACCCGGCGACGGATGCTGGACCTGCTGCTCGAGCGGCCCCGGCTGGTCGGCGAGCTGACCGAAGAGCTCGGGCTGAGCCAGCCGGGTACCTCGAAGCACCTGAAGGTGCTGCGCGAGGCCGGCCTGGTACGGGTCCGCCCGGATGCGCAGCGCCGCTGGTACGAGCTGCGCCCGGCACCGCTGGCCGAGCTGGACGCCTGGCTGGCGCCCTACCGCCGGTACTGGGAGTCGCAGCTCGACGCGTTGGAGAGCTACCTGGACCGCATGCCCGACGACCCCGATGGAGAGGACCCAGCATGACCGACACCTCGCTGTACGCGGACGGCGACCGCACCGCCATCCGGATCGAGCGCCGGCTCGGCCACCCGCCGGAGAAGGTGTGGCGGGCGCTCACCGAGCCGTCGCACCTGAACCAGTGGTTCCCGTTCGACGTGGAACCCGAGCTGGTCGTGGGCGGCGCGGTGCGCTTCGCGGAGAAGGGCGAAGGCCAGACCCTGAGCGGCAAGATCACCGAGCTGGACCCGCCCAGGGTCATCGCCTACACCTGGGAGGAGGACCACCTGCGCTGGGAGGTGCGGCCCTCGGACGGGGGCAGCCTGCTGGTGCTCACCCACACCGTGGCCGACCACTACGGTTCGGCCAGCTTCGCCACCGGCTGGCACGCCTGCATCGACGGCATGCTGGACGTGCTGGCCGGGCGCCCGGTCGCGGATCCGGACCGGGCCGCGATGGACGCGGGTCACGAGCGGTTCATCGGCGTCCTCGGGCTGGACGCGGGGACCGTGGACAACACCGGCGAGGGTTGGCGGGTGCGGTTCGAGCGGCAGTTGGTCCGGCCGGCCGAGGCGGCCTGGGCGGCGCTGGTCGGCCCGTCCGTCCCGGTGGTGGGTGGGCCGGTGCCGGACGGTTGCCTGGTGGCCGAGTTCGCCGCCGGGCCGGTGGCCGAGTCGCGGGCCGGCGAGGCGCTGGCCTACGACTGGCTGTTCGACGGTGCGCCGGCCGGCGGGGTGCGCATCGAACTGGGCCAGGGCACCGGACACGGCGCCCGGCTGGTCCTCACCCAGACCGGCCCGGCCGACCGCACCGCCGAACGCGACGCCGCCCTCAAGCTCTGGCGCGACCGCATCGAGCGCCTGGCCGCCGACCTGGCGGTCGGCTCGTGAGTGCCGAGTGACGCCATAGCGGTCATCGCCACTCACGAGGGCGAGCGTCAGCTCGCCCAGGAAGGTTTGCGCTTCTCCAGGAAGGCCTGGATGCCTTCCTGCGCCTCCGGCGAGGCGAAACGCTCGGCGGAGAAGGCGCTCATGGCGGCCAGGTCGTCCGCGATGGTGGCGGTCACGGCGCGGCGCAGCAGCTCCTTGGTGCCGGCCAGCGCGGACGGGGCACCCAGGCGCAGCATGCCGGCGTACCTCGCCACCTCGGCGTCCAGCGTCTCGGCCGGCACTGCCTTGGTGATCAGCCCGATCTCCGCCGCGCGCCGGGCGGAGAAGGTCTCCCCGGTCAGCGCCAACTCGTGCAGCGCCGACGGGTCCACCTTGGGCACCAGCGGAACCGTGATCACCGCCGGGATCACGCCGATGCGCACCTCGGTGAGCGCGAACGACACCCCCTCGGCGGCCAGGGCGAAGTCGCTGCACGCCACCAGGCCGAGGCCGCCGGCGCGGGCCGGGCCGGCCAGCCGGGAGATCACCGGCTTGGGTGAGGTCCAGATGGTCCGCAGCAGCTCGGGGACCTCGTTCACGCCCTGGTTGCTCACCCCGGCGCCCCGCGACTCCTTCAGGTCCATGCCGGCGCAGAACACCGTGCCGGTGTGCGTCAGCACGACGACCCTGGTCTCGGCGGAGTCGATCGCCGTGCGCAGGTGGCCGAGCAGCTCGCCGCGCAGCTGGGCGGACAGCGCGTTGCGGTTGGCCGGCGAGTCCAGGGTGACGGTGGCAACGCCGGGGTCGATCTCCAGATGCACGAGTTCGGTCATGCCGGGACGTTAGCGCGTGTTCACGGCGGCGGCCCGGTGGTCGTGCCGATCCGCACCCGCACCGGCAGGGTGCGGTCGGCCGGTTGGCCGCCGGCCAGCAGCTCCATCACGGCGGCCGCGCCGAGCCGCCCCTTCTCGTCCGACGGCTGGACCACGGTGGACAGCAGCTCGGGCGCGAGCCACGGCAGGTCGGCGCCGTCGAAGCCGGCGATGCTCACGTCCTCGGGCACCCGCAGGCCCAGCTCGCGGGCCGCGCGGAGCACCCCGGCGGCCAGGATGTCGCTCTGCGCCATGACCAGCGTGGGCCGCGAGTCGGCCGGCACGTCCAGCACGATCCGGCCGGCGATGGCGCCCTCGTCGACCGAGTTGCTCGCGGTCTCGATCGCCGGCACCCGGCCGAACACCTCGAACACGCCGTCCAGCCGGTGCCGCACATCCCGGTAGTGGTTGCGCGTGCGCCAGCCGTCGTCGATCCAGCCCCGGGTGCCGTCCAGGCGCAGCGGCATGGTCACCGTGGCCACCCGGCGGTGGCCCAGCCGGTGCAGCTCGCGGGCCAGCTCGGTGATGCCGGACAGCTCCTCGATGTCGATCAGCGTGACCCCGTCCACCACCGGGCCGTCCAGTGCCACCAGCGGCACCCCGCGCTGATGCAGCAGCTCCAACGCCGGGTCGCCCTCCTGGCCGCAGGTGGCGAAGATCGCCGCGTCCAGCGGGATACGCCCGAGCTGCTCCAGCCCGGGCCGGCCGGTGTCGCCGGGCAACAGCAGCAGCCCGACGCCGTGCGGACCCAGGCCCTCGGCGATGCCGTCCAGCAGCTGCACGGCCACCGGGTCGCGGAAGGCGTAGAGCAGCCGCTCGCCGATGAACGCGCCGACCACTCCGCTGCGGCCCCGGCGCAGCGAGGCGGCCAGCGGGTCGGGCCCGGCGTAGCCGAGCTCACGCGCGGCGGTGAACACCCGCTCGCGGGTCTCGGCGGCGACCTTCGGGCTGCCGGCGAAGGCCAGCGAGGCGGTGGACGGGGAGACGTTGGCGCGCGCGGCCACCGAGGCCAGGGTCGGTCGCGGGTGTGCTGCCACGGCCAAGACCGTAGTCGTTGCCTTGACTTGCCATGTCGTTAAGTGGAGCGCTACAGTTGCCAACATGGAAACTCAATCCTCCACACCTGACCCGACCGCCGCCAAGGCCGCCCTGCGGGACGTGCACATCGCCCGCGACCGCCTGGCCGACCGAATCGAAACGCCCTGGTGGTACCGGGTGGCCCTGGGTCTGTCCATGGCCTTCACCTTCATCGCCATCGGCAGCGGCAGCGAACCCGTCGCGCTGATCGGCGGGATCGTCGGCTGCGCGGTGATCCCGTCCGTGCTGATGTGGGCGGCCAGTCGCTCCACCGGCGTGTCCATGGACCGCTACCGTTCGGCGCCGGCGAACCTCTACGCCCTCGGGCTGTTCGCGCTCGCCGGGCTCGGCCTGTGGCTGCGCTTCGGGCTGGGGCTGACCTGGGCGATGATCCCGGCCGGACTGCTCGCGCTGGCTCTCACCCTGGTCATGGAGCCGCGGATCGACGTGGCCGCGCGGGGCAACCTGCGGTCCGACCGGTGAGCGGGCGCACTCCCGAGCCGGTCTTCGACGAGGTCATCCACGCGGCCAACCGGCTGCAGATCTGCGCCATGCTGGCCTCCGTCGACTCGCTCGCGTTCGCGGCGGTACGGGACGCGCTGGAGGTCAGCGACCCGGTGCTGAGCAAGCACGTCAAGATCCTGCAGGAGGCGGGCTACGTGTCGATGACCAAGGCTCCGTCCGGCTCTCGCATCCGCACCTGGCTGTCCCTCACTCCGGCCGGCCGTGCCGCCCTGGAGGGGCACCTGGCCGAACTGCGGCGGATCGCCGCGCTGGCCAGCGCCGAGGTGTGAGTGTCACCCGCTGTAATGGCTAGTTTACCCGACTCACGCTGCGTAGCGCTTCGCTAAGTTCGCCCTAAGAAAGACTTGAGTCTGTGGTCCCAATCACCGCCCCCTGCTAACTTCCCGTTAAGCAAAAGACAGGCTTCGGCTTGAGGGGGCATCCATGGCGGTCGACCTTTTGGTTGAGCGTTTGACTTTACCGGAATTGCTCGGTGGGTCGAATTCTCAGAAAGTGTCAACCGGTGAATCGGCCGGCGGTATAACGCCACTCAGTCTGGACGCAAATCCGGTGGTGGAGCGATTCCTCACCGGACTTGGATTCGGCGTTTTCGACCGATCGGGGCTGACCGCGCCTTACGGCCGCAACGACGTCTGGGCCGGCCCGACCAGCACCGGGGACCAGATTTTCGTCAAACGGCTCAGCGGCCGCACGGCGGACGTGGTGGCCCGGATGCGCCGGCTGCACCTGTTCGAGGAGGTGTTCCGGGCGCAGCCGGGCCGCCCGTTCGACGTCCCGGAGTACCTCGGCCGGGACCTCGAGCACGGGCTCGTCGCCTACCGGATGATCACCGGCGCGACCGGTGGTGCCGGCCGGATGGTGGACGAGACGTTCGACGACGCGATGGCCCGGCAGACCGGTGAGGCGGTTGCCTCGGTGCACGCGATGGTGGTTCCCGATGGCATCCAGCTGGACGGTTCGCTGCCCGATCTGCCGTCACTCGACCTGGTCAACGGCCTGCCACTGGCCGTTTACGAGAACGTCAGCCACGGCGAGCTGGAGGCCTGGCGGCTGCAGCAGAACGACCTGCCCTTGGTGCGTGCGCTGGCCGGGCTGCGCCAGCGGGAGGTGCTGGCGACCCGGGTGCCGGCGCACTGCGACCTGCGGGTGGACCAGCTGTTGTTCTCCGGCGGTCGCCTGGTGCTCACCGACTGGGAGGAGTTCCGGCTGGCCGACCCGGCGCGCGACGTGGGCAGCTTCGCCGGCGAGTGGCTCTACCGCTCGGTGCTGGACATCGTCACTCCGCGCGGCGGGGCGAGCCCCGACGGCGTCGGCCTCGACCACCACGCGGTGCTGCGTCTCGGTGTCGCCAAGCTCGAGCGGCTGCGCCCCAGAATTGAGAGTTTCTGGTCCGGTTACCGTTCGGTCAGCGAGTCGGTAAATAGTGACTTCATGGTTCGGGCCACCGCCTTTGCCGGCTGGCACATGCTCGATCGGTTACTTGCCGGTAGTGCCTACCGGGGACTGTTGTCGGGAATTGAACGAGCCGCCGCTGGGATCGGTCGGAACGTTTTGTTGAACCCTGAACGGTTCGCTTCCGCGATCGGCCTGGCCAGCTGATGGGTGGCCTGAATAGCGTCGCCGAAACTAATTCGGTGGCCGCTGCGGCGGAGTGTGTCGAGCTGAGTGAAGACCTCCTCAGCGGCCGGGTTGGTCACCGTGAGTTGACGGCGGACAGCCCCCGTGAGCTCCAGGCCAAGATGGCGGCGGCGGTGTACGACGTGCTGCACGCCGGCCAGGGACCCCGGCCGCCGGGGCACCCCCTGCAGCTGCGCGACCGGGAGTTCGAGGAGCAGCTCGGTGGGCGCTGCGCGCACCGCACCACCCCGGTGCGCGGCCGGGTGTGCGAGCCGGTGATACCCGCGCTGGCCGGCCCGGAGGGCTGCGTCCTGGTGGAGCACGCCGGGGTGCGGATCTGGGTGCCGGCCCAGGTGTTGGAGGCGGACGAGCCGGGCCCGCGGGTGCGCCCCGGCGGCACCGCGCCGGGCAGCCCGGTCCGGTTCAGCCACGCGGCGATCCGGCCCGCGCTTTCCCCCGGGTTCTACGTGCTGGACGGCAGCCGGGGTGCCGGGTGGGCCGAGCCGATGCTGCGGGTCTACGTGCACCTGGTCGACCCGTCGGCCGCGCTGGACGTGTGGCAGGCGGCGGTGGCCGGGCTGGAGGAGGGCGGCGCCGAGTACCGCGTCAAGATCCTCTCCGCGCCGGAGCTGTACCCGAGGCGGGACTCGCTGGTCATGTACCTGCCGTCGGCCCATTGGGGGGTGTTGCCCGGCCTGGTGGACCGCCTGGCCGGGCAACCGGGCCTGGGCGAGGAGACCTCGCTGTTCGCCGAGCGACTTGCGCCCGGCATCGCGCTGGCCTTCGAACCCGCCGACCCCGACCCGAACCGCCGGGGCCTCAGCTTCGGCCAGCACCGGGCCTCGGTGCTGATCGAGGCGCTGTTCCGGGCGGCGCGGACCGGCGCCGACCGCGGCGTTGCGGTCACCGAGGCATTCCTGGCCGCGCACATCGACCCGGCCAGGCCGTACCGCAACACCGACTCACCGGTGCACCAGATCGCCCGCTCGACCGAGCACGGCTGATGCGGTTGCAGGGCGTGCACCGCGTGCGTGCACGTCCTGTTCGCGGATCAGCAATCGGCGAACGAAAAGTAATTATCAGAGGGGAACACAGAAATGGACAACCAGCTGAATCTCGTCGACCTGGTGGCCGGCTACCAGGCCTACACCAGCGTCGACGAGCTGAACGTGGCCGCGGCGGTGGACGCCCCGGCGACCAGCCCGGTGTGCGCGGCCTCCGTGGCCAGCTCGGGCTGGTGCGCGGGCGCCGCCGGCGGGGCCGCCGCCGGTATCTCCTACCACCTGGGCTGCTGAGATGGAACAGGATCTGCTGGTTCAGGAGATGATCACCGGTTACCGCGCCTACGCGGAGCCGGAGGAGTTCGAGATGGCCGCCTCCGTGGCGGCGCCCGCGACCTCGCCGTTCTGCGGTGCGGCCGCGAGCTTCCTGTTCAGCTACGCCACCACCTACGGCCCGGGCACCAGGCGCTGACCCGGACCGAGGGAGGGAGACGGAAATGGAACAGGACCTCCTGGTTCAGGAGATGATCACCGGTTACCGCGCCTACGCGGAGCCGGAGGAGTTCGAGACGGCGGCCTCCGTGGCGCCGCCGGCGACCTCGCCGTTCTGCGGTGCGGTGGCCAGCTTCATGGTCAGCTACGTGACCACCTACGGCCCGGGCAAGGGCTGATCTCTCGGTAAGTAGGCCGGCCGGCACGCCTGATTACGTCCCCTGTCGCGATCAGCCGTGCCGGCCCGGTCCCACCTGCCCAAATCACCGTCGGCGAAGCCGGCGGGCTGGGGCGGGCGCCCAGTTCGGCGCCCGACGGCGACACAGCCCCGAAGGAGGCCAAGGATGTCCCACCCGGAGGCGGTCAACACCCTGATGCGGATGGCGGATCTGCTTGCGCCGAACGCGATTCGGGTTGCCGCCACGCTAGAACTTGTTGACCACATCGACGACGGCGCCGACACCGCCCCGGTGCTGGCCGAGCGCACCCGGACCGACCCGGTCATGCTGGGCAAGCTGCTGCGCGTGCTCGCCGAGCTGCGCCTGCTGGAACGCAGCCAGGGCGAGGACCTGGACCACGACCGCTACCGGGTGGCCGAGCTGGGCGCCCCGCTGCGCCGGGCGCACCCCTACTCCGTCGGCCGGTACCTGAGCAGCACCGGCCTGTTCGGCCGGGCCGAGCTGGGCCTGGTCGGCCTGCTGGAGACCATCCGGTCCGGCGTCCCGGCGTACCGCGCCGCGTTCGGCCGGGAGTACTGGGAAGACGTCAACAACGACCCAGCCTTCGCCGACGCACTGCGCGTCGAGGGGGCCAGGGACATCGGCTGGGACGCCGAGGTGATCATCGATTCCTACGACTGGTCCTCGGTCGGCTCGGTCACCGACGTCGGCGGCAACAACGGCACGCTGCTGATCGCGCTGCTGCGGGCGCACCCGCACCTGCGGGGCACGGTGCTGGACCTGCCGGGCAACGCCCGGCTGGCCGAGGGCAAGCTCCAGGCGGCCGGGCTGACCGACCGGGCGCGCGCGGTGGCCGGCAGCTTCTTCGACCCGCTGCCCGGGGGCAGCGACGTGTACCTGCTGTCCGGAATCCTGGGGGACTGGCGCGACGAGGACGCGGTGCTCATCCTGGGCCGCTGCGCCGAGGCCGCGGTGGCGACCGGACCGGGCGGCCGGGTCCTGCTCGCCGACATCAAGCTGGAGGTCCCGGTCGGGGACCTCACGTCGGCCACGCTGGACCTTTCGCTGGCATCCACCGTGCCGGCGCCGCTGCGCACGCCCGCGCAGCTGGCCGCGTTGGCCGAGCGGGCCGGGCTGGCCGTGAGCTGGACCGGGCCGGAGACGCCGCTGCGCAGCCTGTTGGAACTGCGCGCCGCGCACGTCCCGGGTCAGCGCAACTCAATCGAGGGGGATGGTTCCGTTGTTGCGGTTTGACGAGCTGCGCAAGAGCTACGGGGAGAAGTCGGTGCTGCGCGGGCTCACCTTCGAGGTGCGGCCCGGTGAGATGTTCGGTTTCTGCGGGGCGAACGGCGCCGGCAAGACCACCGCGATGCGCATCGCACTGGGCATGGCCACCGCCGACTCGGGTGCGGTCAGCTGGGCCGGCCGGTCGATCGGGGTGGCCGAGCGCGAGCGGATCGGCTACATGCCCGAGGAACGCGGGCTGTACGGCCGGATGAAGCCCGCCGACCAGCTGGTCTACCTGGCCCGGCTGAGCGGCATGAAGGCCGCCGTGGCCCGGGCCAGGGCGAACGAGTGGCTGGAGCGGCTGAACGTCAAGATGCGGCCGGCCGACACGCTGGACAAGCTCTCGCTGGGCAACCAGCAGAAGGTGCAGCTGATCGCCTCGGTGATCCACGAGCCCGAGGTGCTCATCCTGGACGAGCCGTTCTCCGGGCTGGACCCGGTGGCCACCGACACCCTCGCCGATGTCCTCGACGACATCCGCGCCACCGGCGTGCCGGTGCTGTTCTCCAGCCACCAGCTGGATCTGGTGGAGCGGCTGTGCCAGCGGGTCGGGATCATGTCCGGCGGCGCGCTGGTCGCCGTGGGCGGGGTGGAGGAGCTGCGCCGGGCGCACGGGCAGCGCCGGCTGGCTATCACCCTGAGCGACCCGGTCACCCCGGAGTGGCCGGCCCGGCTGCCGGTCGGCCGGATCATCCAGCGGGACGCCGCCGCAATGCTCGCCGAGATCGGCCCGGACCACCGGCTGGACGAGATCGTCTCGGCCGCCCAGGCGCTGGGCACCATCCGCCACCTGTCCGTGGTGGAGCCGACGCTGTTCGACATCTTCCGGAATGTGGTGAGCGCATGAACACCCGGACCGAAGCCAAGACGACCGAACCGACCCGCGCCGAGCGCGCCACCGCCAACCCCGGGCCGGCGCCCGCCGCCGGCTCGGCCGGCCGGGGTGGCGTGAAACTTCTGGGCCTGGTGGCTCAGCGGGAGGTCCTGACCCAGCTGCGGCGCAGCGAGTTCTGGGGCTCGCTGATCATCATGGTGCTCGTGGTGGCCGTGTCCATCGGCGCGCAGAGCGTGTTCACCGGCGGTGGGTCGGACTTCCGGGTGGCCGTGGTGCACGCGCCGGGCAACGCCGACCTGGGTGCCGCCCTGGCCGAGCGGCCCGCCGCCGACGGCGGACGGCTCATCCTGCTGCCTTGGCCGTCCGACGGCGTCGCGGAGGCGGCGGTGCGGGCCGAGGAGGCGGACCTGGCGGTGCTCGCGGACGGCTCGGCGGTCTACCTGGACCGGCTGCCCCCGGCGCTGGGTGAGGCACTCCGGGTGGCCGCCGGCACGGCGAGCACCCGCGCCGCGCTGGCCGCGCGGGGCCTGGAGCCGGCGGCGATCGCCGAGGTGCTGGCCAGGGGCGAGCCCCGGCTGCGCGCGCTGGACCCGGACGCCAACCGGGCGGTGCAGCGGATGGTGATCGCGCTGATCGGCATCTTGTCGATGTTCATGCTGATGTTCGCCTTCGGCCAGACCATCGCGCAGGGCGTGCAGGAGGAGAAGAACAGCCGAGTGGTCGAGGTGCTGCTGGCCAAGGTGCGCGCCTCCCAACTGCTCGCCGGGAAGGTGCTCGGCCTCGGCGTGGTGGTGTTGGTGCAGATCCTGGTGCTGGTGGTGTCCGGGTTCGTCGCGGCGCTCTGCCTGGACCTGATCGCGGTGCCCGCCGACGCGGCCGAGGTCGGCCTGCTGGTGCTGCTCTGGTTCATCCCGGGGTACTTCCTGTTCGCCACGCTGTGGGCGGTGGCCGGCGCGCTGGTCTCTCGGCCGGAGGACATCAACAACGCCGCCGGCCCGGTGAGCGCACTGATGACGGTGGGGCTGCTCGGGTGCCTGTTCCCGTACAGCGGCATGGCGCCGGAGGCCGGTGACCTGCTGTCCATGGTGCCCGGGTTCTCGTGGTCGATGATGCCGATGCGGATGGCCGCCGGCCCGGTGCCCTGGTGGCAGGTGGCGGTGGCGGTCGTGCTGCTCGCCCTGGCCGTCGCCGCGCTGCTGAGGGTGGCCGGCCGGATCTACGTCGGCGGCATGCTCAGCGGCGGCGGGGCCTCAAGGCGCGGGCCGCGCTGCGCGCCGCCAAGGAAAGCGGGCTGGCATGAGCGAGTCATCGGTTCCGGGAACCCCCGGGGAGGTCCGGCTGCGGCTGGGCCGGGACCTGGTCAACGGCCGGTGGGGCACCTGCGTGCTGATCGGCGTGCTGATGCTGGTGTCCGTGGCGGCCACGCTGGCGCTGCCGCTGGTGGTCACCGCGATGATCGAGGCGGTGCAGCGGAACGAGTCGCTGACCGGGGTCGGCGTGGTGATGGTCGCGGTCGGGCTGGGGGCCGCGGTCGCCGGGGCGCTGTCCACCAACCTGCTGTGCCGGCTGGGCGAGGGGCTGGTCGCGCGGCTGCGCACCCGGGTGGTGGAGCACGCGCTGCGCATGCGGCCGGGGGACGTGCGGGCCGAGGGCAGCGGCAACATCGCCGGCCGGCTGGGCGCGGACGCCATGCAGATCAGGGCGGCCACCGACATCGTGCCGCTGCAGCTGCCGATGGCGGTGCTGACCCTGACCGGCACGCTGGTGATGATGGGCCTGCTGGACTGGGTCCTGCTGCTGGTCACGATCTCCGGGTTCTCCGTGGCGGTGATCCTGGTGATCGGTGTGATCGCCATGCTCCGGCTGCGGTACCGGGCGATGCAGGAGCGCCTCGGCGCGTTGATGCACCGGTTCGTGGGCACGCTCGAAGCGCTGACGGTGATCAAGTCCACCCGCTCCGAGGCGTGGCAGTCCGCGCGGCTGGCCTCGGACGTCGAGGAGTTGCGCCGGGTGGCCGTCTCCGGGGCCCGGTACGAGTCGCTGATGGTGCCGGTGATCAACCTGGGCCAGCAGGTCGCGCTGCTCACCGTGTTGATCTCCGGGGGTGCCCGGCTGGCCTCCGACGCGCTCAGCCTGCCGCACTTCGTCGGCTTCCTGCTGTACCTGTTCCAGCTCACCGCGCCGCTGGTGATGGCCGCGTCCGGGCTGTCCACCGTGCAGGCCGGGATGACCGCGAAGGGCCGGTTCGAGGACCTGCTGCGTCGGCCCACCGAGGCGGCCGAGACCCTCGCCGGGACGGACCGTCCCGCGCCGGCCGCCACCGAACCGGTGGTCCGGCTGGACCGGGTCACCGCCGGCTACGGGTCGGCCAGCCCGGCGCTGCGGGACGTCTCGTTCCAGGTGCCGGCGGTCGGGCTGACCGCGCTGGTCGGGCCTTCCGGTTCGGGCAAGACAACCGTGTTGCGCCTGGCCGAGCGGCTGCTCACCGCCGAGTCCGGCGCGGTGCGGGTGTTCGGGCACGACGTCCGGGGCACCGACCTGGACGACCTGCGGAGCCGGATCGCCTACGTGGACCAGGACTCCACGCTGCTGCCCGACACCGTGCGCACCAACCTGCGGCTGGGTCTGGCCGAGCCGCGCACCGACGCGGAGCTGTTCGCCGCGCTGGCCAAGGTCGGCATGGCCGCGGACGTGCGGGACATGCCGGAGGGCCTGGACACCGAGCTGCTGGTCGGCCGGGGTCTGTCCGGTGGCCAGTGCCAGCGGTTGGCGCTGGCCAGGGCGCTGCTGAGTGAGGCGCCGCTGTTGCTGCTGGACGAGCCGACCTCGGCGCTGGACGCGGCCAACGAGCACCGGCTGCGCGCGGTCATCGCGGACATCGCCCGGGAGCGGGCCGTGCTGGTGGTGGCCCACCGGCTGTCCACGGTCCGCGAGGCCGACCACGTGATCGTGCTCGACGGCGGCCGAGTGCGCGGTGAGGGCAGCCACGCCGAGCTGCTCGCCGGGTGCGACCTGTACGCCGAACTGGTCCGGCTGCAGCTCGGCGAGCGGGAGCTGGCCGGAGTGAACGGCGCGCCGAAATGACCACCTACTCGGTCTACCTGCCGTTCATGCCGACCCGCCCGGAGCAGGCGCCGCGGGTGGCCGGGCTGGTGCAGTACGGCCCGGCGCACCGGCTGTGGCACGGGCAGTCGCTGCTGGCCGAGTCGTACCAGACATTCGCCCAGCTGGCCGGGGCCGGGTTCCGGATGCCGGTCGGGTTCGGGGTGACGCTGATGCCGTTGCGGCACCCGTTCGAGGCGGCCATCCAGGCGCGCTCACTGGCCGGGATCACCGGGCACGGCGTGGTGGCCGGCTTCGGCCCGGGCGCGACGATCTTCCAGCAGCGGGTGCTCGGTGCGCCGTACCGAAGCCAGCTCGGCGCGGTGCGGGAGTACCTGGGAGTCGTCACCGACCTGCTGCGGACCGGCGCGACCGAGCGGGACGGCGAGTACTACAGCTGCCACGCCGACCTGCCGCCGCTGCCGCACGCCGAGGTGGAGGTGGGCCTGGGGGTGCTGCGGCCCGCGATGGCCCGGCTGGCCGGCGAGCTGGCCGAAGTGGCGATCACCTGGCTCACCCCGGCCGACTACCTGGCCGGGGTGGTGGGGCCTTCTCTTGCCGAAGGGGCCGGCGACCGGACCCCGCCGAGGGTGGCGGCGGTCGTCCCGGTGGCGCTGGACCGGCCCGGGCGCGACCCGGTGGACCTGGTGCTCGCGGGCAACGCGGGACACCTGCGCATGCCGCACTACCAGGACATGCTGCGCCGGTCCGGTATCCAGGTGGACCCGGGCGACCCGCGTCGCTCGGCGAAGGAGCTGCTGGCCGGCGGGGCGTTCCTCTCCGGTGACCAGGGGGCGCTGGCCGCCGGCCTGGCCGGGTTCGCGGCGGCCGGGGTGGACGAGGTGGTGCTGAACCTCACCGGGGTCTGCCTGACCGCCGGCCTGGACACCGCGCTGGACGAGCTGCGGGCCATCCTGGAGGCGGTCGCGCAATGAGTGCCGGGCCGGATGGCGTGCCGGGGCCGCCCAGCTGTGACCTGCAGCGACTGCTGCTGGTGGTCACCGGTTCGATCTCCGCCGCCGACGCCCCGTTCTGGGTGACCTGGCTGCGCGAGTCCTACCCGGACCTGGAGCTGAGGGTGGTGCTCACGCCGACCGCCGCCGGGTTCGTCAGCCCGGCCGCGCTGTCCGCCCGGTTGGCCGCGCCGGTGGCGCCGGACCGGTGGTCGGACGACGGGCGGGCGGTGCACGTGGAGTGGCAGCGTTGGGCGCAGGCGATCCTGGTGTTCCCGGCGACCCTGGACTACCTGTCCCGGTTCGCCGCCGGGCTGGCCGGGACGCCGTCCCTGCTGGCCGCCCAGTGCACCGAGGCGCCGGTGGTGCTGGCGCCCGCGCTCCCGCCCGGCGGGGTGCGCTGCCACGCGTTCCGCCGGGCGGTCGAGCTGCTCGGTTCCCGGGAGAACGTGGCGGTCGCGCCCACCCGGTGGGGGGTCAGCCTCACCGACGGTGAACCCACGGACGGCGTGCCCGCGCTGTTGCCCGACCTGTTGGTGCTGGCCGAGCGGTTGCGCCGGCCGTCCGACTCGGTGGTGGCGAGCCTGGGGCGTGGACTGTGAACGACGCGAACGACGTGGTGGTGTACGGCACCGGCCTGCTCCGCACCCAGATCTGGACCGAGCACAGTGACTCCCGCGTGCCCCGAACTGGGGGCACGCTCGGCGAGCGCGGACCGCGCAGTGACTCCCGCGCGCGCCTAACTGGGCGCGCGCTCGGCGAGCGCGTACCGCGCTACGTATGGCGGCGCACGACGGGTCCCCTGGCCCCGGCGCCGTTCGCGGTCCCGACCGAGGAACTGACCCGCGCGTTGCACGAGGGGGGCGCGCGGGTGGGTGGCCCGGTCGGGACCGCGGTGGCCGAGCCGGACCCGGTGGCCCGCCTGTACCGGGCGCCCGGGCCGGTCTCGGTGGCTGCCGTCCTGCTGTCCGACCAGGTCCCGGAGCGGGCGCGGCCGGCGGAGCTGATGCGGGGGCTCGGCGAGTGTCTGCGCATGCTGCACGCATTGCCCGCCGATGGCGCCGAGCCGGCGGTGTCTCCATCGGGCGCCGAACTGGGCGCCCGGCCTGTTGCGCCGGCTGCGCCGGCGGTGGCCCCGACCCGCGGACTGAGCCGGCTGGGCGACTGGCTGGACGGTCGGGCGCCGACCGCCACCGGCCGGCGCGGCTCGGCACGGCTGCGCCAGGCGCTCGGCGGCGAGCGCTGGGCCGCGTTGGGGGCCTGGCAACGGTCGGTCGCCGCCGACCCGGGCCGTTGCCCGGTGCACGGCGCGCCGGGGCTCGGTTCGCTGGCCGCCGACGCCGGGCTGACCCGCGCGGTGCTGCTGTGCGGCGAGGACGTCGGCCATGCGCCCTGGTACACCGACGTCGGCTGGGTGGTCGGCGAGCTGACCGAGCTGGCCAGCTGCCGGCCGGCGGCGCTGCCGTGGTCCGAGCTGGTCGCGGCGCTGCGGGACGGCTACGGGCGGGAGTTCGGCGTCGAGGTGAACCGGATGGCCGCACTGCGCATCGCCCTGCACCTGCACGACTTCCTCTGCTACGTGCGCTGGTCGGACGCGGAGTGCGCGCGCTACGCCGGCATGCTGCGCGCGGTGATGCACGCCTGCGAGGCGGCCGCGTGATCCGCGCGCGGCTGGGCAACGGGCTGCGGGTGCTGGTGGACGAGCGCCCGGAATGCGCCCGGGTGGCGGTCGGCGTGCACTACGGCGTCGGTTTCCGCACCGAGCCGCCCGGCTGGGAGGGGTTCGCGCACCTTTTCGAGCACCTGATGTTCCGGGGCAGCCGGCACCTGCCGATCGGTGCGTTCTTCCCCGAGGTGTACGCGGTGGGTGGACAGGCCGGCGGGCACACCCACCAGGACTACACGGAGTTCTTCCAGATCGTGCCCGCCCCGGTGTTGCGCGAGGCGCTGTTCCGGGAGGCGGACCGGATGCGCGCGCCGGCGTTCACGCCGGACAGCATCGCCGAGCAGCTGGCCGGGGTCGCGGTGGAGATCCGGGCGATGACCGTGGACCGCCCGTACGGCGGGTTCCCGTGGCCGCTGCTGCCGGCGGTGCTGTTCCGCACGCACGCCAACGCGCACGACGGCTACGGGGACGTCGCCCGGCTGGCCCGGGTGACCCCGGAGGACTGCTACGCCTTCTTCCACCGCTGGTACACGCCGTCCAACGCGGTCCTCACCATCAGCGGCGGGGTGACCGCGGCGGGCGCCCTCGCGCTGGCCGACGAGCTGTTCGGCGACATCCCGGACCGGCCGGTCACCGTGCCGGACACCCGGGAGCCGCCGCCCGGCGAGCGGCGCTGGCTGTCCTGCGGGGAACCGGGGGTGCGGCGCACCGCCGTGGCGCTGGGCGCGGTGCTGCCCGACCCGCTGCGCGAGCTGCCCCGCTACCTCGCCTACCAGGTGCTGGCCAGCATGCTGCCCCGGCGGCTGGACCGGCCGGGGGTGGACACCGCGTGCGGGTTCTTCGACCCGCTGGACGCGCTCGCGCCGGACACACTGGTGATCACCGCACTGCTCGCCGGGCGGGACCGCCCGGCGAGCTTCCCGGCCGACGTGGACCAGGCGCTGCGCCGGCTGTCCACCGACGAGGAGCTGGCCGCCGACCTGGACCGGAGCGTTGCCGGCCTGGTCGCCGCCCACCACCGCAGGCACGCCGAGCCGGCTGCCCGGTGCCGGGCGCTGGGGCGCTGGGAGGTGCTGTTCGGCCGGCCCGAGCTGCTCGACCAGCTCCCCGCCCTCTGGCGGTCCACCGAGCCGCAAGCGCTGCGCGCCGCCGCCGCCGACCTGGCCGAAACCCCCTGGGCGATCGTCGAAATGACCCCCGCCGACCGCCGCACCCGCCCCGCTCCCCCCACCCTGCCCACCGAACGCACCCCCCAACCTGATTCAGTGCCTTCAGCAGGCCGGTTCAGTCACTTCGGGCCGGCCGATCCCGCCGGGCAGCTCGGCTTCGCCGAGTGGCTCCCGCCCGGCGCACCGACCCGCGTCGCGTCCGGCCCGGTGGGGCCGCCGGATGCGAGGCGAAGCCGGCCGGTCCCGGACACCGGCCGGCACCCAACTTCCGCCCGGTGGCCGGCCCTGGCGCGGCGGCTGTCCCGGCAGCCGACCGAGCGCCGGCCGCTTTCCGAGCGGTCGAACGCCGGCGACCGACATCCCGGCCGACCGAATGCCGGCGACCGACATCCCGGCCGGCCGAACGCCGGCGACCCGGTTTCCGGCCGGTCGCCGGCCCGGGGGCCGAAACCCGGCCGACGGCCGCTCCGGGCCGAGTTGTTGGACCAGCCGAACGGGGACGGCCGACTGGTCGCGCTGCCGGACCCGAGGGCCACGCTGACCCAGCTGCGGGTGCGCTGGCCGCTCGGCGCGGCCGGCATCGCCGCCCCCGGCGGGGCGCACCTACTCGCCGCCCGGCTGCCTTCCGTGAGCGGTGCGAAGAGCAAGGTGGAGGCGTTCGGCGGCACGCTCGAACTGGCCACCGACGGGCAGTGGCTGGACCTGATCGGGGACGCCCCGGCCGGTCGGCTGCGGCACTGGCTGGCCGCGTTCGCCGACCTGCTTGCCGCCCCGGCGCCGCCGCCGGACCACTTCCCGCCGTCGGACCACCCCCCGCCGCCGGACCACCCGCCGCTGTCGGACCACCCGCCGCCGGACCGCCCGCCGCCGCGGGACCACCCGCCCGTGGCGGAGCTGTCCGCGTTCGCGCTGGCCGACGTGGCGTGGCGGCGCTGCCGGCTGTCCCCGGAGCCGGCCGGCGTGATCGAAGGGTTGGCCCAGCTGGTGGCGCCGGGGGCGGTGGCCGTGCTGGTCTCGGCGGCCGACCCGGCCGAGGTCGCGGCGGCGGTGGAGGACGTGCTCGGCGCCCGAGGGTTCGACCTCGGCGCCGGGCGGGCGCCGATGCCCGGACCGGACGTGGCGCCCCCGGTGCTCGCGGTGCCCCGGGCAGCTCCGGCGGAGGACCACCTGACCCTCTACCGGGTGCACCCGGAGATCCGCTACGCCGACCCGGCCCGGTACCTGGCGACCGGGGTGCTCGGCGGCTCGTACCAGGCCCGCCTGTCGGCCGGCGGCGGGCGGGACTACCAGGCCTACTGCGGCCGCGACGGGTTTCTCGGCGCCGGCCGGTGCTACGTGCGGGCGGTGGTGCGGCCCGGGATGCTCGGCCCGGCGGCGAAGGACATCGCCGGCCGGATCGCCGGCCTGGTCACCGACCCGCCGGGGAGCGCGGAGATCGCCTCGGTGCGCCGCTACTGCGCCGCCCAGGCGCTTTCGCTCACCGACGCCCCGGCCGCGCTCGCCGACGCGCTGGGCCAGGCGCTCGCCTGGGGTGCGGCGGTGGACTCGGTCACCGGGCTGTCCGAGCGGCTGGCCGAGGTGACCGACGCCGAGGTGGTCAGGGCGTGCGCCGAGCTGTTCGGCACCGAACCGCCGCGCGCGGTCACCGTGGGACCGGGCCAGGCCGACGAGGTGGCGCGCGCTCTCAGTTGAACCGGTATCCGTGCCCGCGCAGCGTCTTGATCAGCCCGGGTGAGTCCAGCTTGGCCCGCAGCTGGGTGAGGTGCACGCTCAGCGACCGGGAGGTGCTCGCGCCGGTGTCGCCCCACACCCGGTCCAGGATCAGCTCGCGGCTCACCGCCTCACCGGGCCGCTCGCAGAGCACCGCGAGCACGTCGAACTCGGTGCGGGTGAGTGGGACGTCGGAGCTGCCGCGCCGCACGGTCCGGGCGGCCAGGTCGATGGTCAGCCCGTCGGCCTCGATCGGCGCCAGCGGCTGGGTCGGGGGCAGGCTGCGCCGGCGGGCCACCGCGTCGATCCGGGCGAGCAGTTCGGACAGCCGGAACGGCTTGATCAGGTAGTCGTCCGCGCCCAGCCGCAGCGCGCGTACCACGTCCCGCTCCTCGCGCCGCCCGGTGAGCACGATGATCGGCGCCGCGCTCACCGCGCGCAGCTTGGTCAGGACCTGGAACCCGTCCATGTCCGGCAGCCCCAGGTCGAGCAGCAGCATCTGGTACTCGCGGTGCTGGGTCAGCGCATCGGAACCCCGGCTGACGACCTTCCAGGTGTGCCCCGCGGCGCCGAGGGCCGCGCCGAGGGCTTCCGCCATGTCGGCGCCGTCTTCGATGACCAAGAGCCGCAACGAGGTCCCTTCGGTGGCGGGGGTGCATTCCACTCACGGGTGTGGGGGAATCCGCCCCCGCTAGCGACGCCGAGAGCCTATCCGCCATCCGGGACCGGAATCCACCGCCAGATTAGTTGATTCAACACTGTGTTGATCCCGCGTAGGGCGCGGATTGAACCCCCGGCCGGCCCGGTTCGGCCGGGAGCGCTCCGTCGTGCCGGTCACGGCCGGTGCACGCGGCGCTTCGGCACGTCGCGGCGCCTGTCGGGCCGGGTGACGAAGATCGAGGTCGATCGGCCGGAAAGGGGTTCCGGGGTAGTCGCGGTGACCACTCGGGGGTACGTCCGGGCCGGCCGCGGGAATGTCTGGGATATGCGCGATGTGGAATGCGGCAATTGGTGACGGCGGCGCGCGAGATCATGCTATTAGGCGAACACGGATAAACCCGTTCGGCATTCGTGTGTGACCCGGCCGGCGGGAAAACCGGTATCGGCGGCGGTGGCCGACGAGGTACCGTGGCCTCATCGAATCGATTCGATCGATGTGGGGGATCGGTGACCGACTTGCTGACCGGCGCGCGGCGCGCCGAGCTGGCCCGGGCGCGCACGGCCGTCGGCGCGGCGTTCGGCGTCAACGGGCTGTGCTTTGCCTCCTGGCTTTCCCGGGCGCCCGCGGCCCGGGACACGCTGGGGCTCTCCTCGGCGCAGCTCGGCCTGTTGCTGCTCTGCCTCTCCGGCGGGGCGTGCCTGGCGCTGCCCACGTCCGGCCCGCTGGTGCACCGGCTCGGCGCGGCCCGGGTGGTGCTGCTGGGCTCGCTGGTGGTCGGCGTCGGGCTGGCCGGCCTGGCGTTGGCGCTGGCCACCGGCAACGTCTGGCCGGGTGCGGCCGGCCTGGCGCTCACCGGCATGGGCATGGGCAACTGGGACGTGGCGATGAACGTCGAGGGCGCGGAGGTGGAGCACCGCAGGGGGCGCTCGCTGATGCCTCGGCTGCACGCCGCGTTCAGCCTGGGCACGGTGGCCGGTGGCGGCATCGGCGCGGGCGCGGCGGCCGCCGGCCTGCCGCTGGCCGTGCAGGTGTCGGCGGCCGCGGTGCTGGCCCCGGTGAGCATGGCGTTCGCGGTCCGGTACTTCCTGCCGGTGGTCGAGCCGGAACCGGGCGCGGTGCGGGTCCGCTCCGACGGGCTGCGGGCCTGGCGCGAGCCGCGCACGCTGCTGATCGGCGTGCTCACCCTGTGCTTCGCGTTCACCGAGGGCACCGCCAACGACTGGCTGGCCGTCGCGCTGGTGGATGGTCACGGCACCGGCGAGGTGCTCGGCGCGCTCGGCTTCGGCGCGTTCGTCGCCGCGATGACCGCCGGACGGCTGTCCGGCGGCGCGGCGCTGGACCGGTTCGGGCGGGTGGCCGTGCTGCGGACCACCGCCGTGCTGGCGCTCGCCGGGTTGCTGCTGGTCACGCTGGCGTCGTCGGTGTGGTTGGTGCTGGTCGGCGCGTTGCTCTGGGGGCTCGGCGCCTCGCTCGGGTTCCCGGTCGGCATGAGTGCGGCCGCCGACGACCCGGCCCGCTCGGCGGTCCGGGTGAGCGTGGTCAGCTCGATCGCCTACACCGCTTTCCTGGCCGGTCCGCCGCTGATCGGCTTCCTGGCCGAGCACACCGGCATCCTGCGCGCCCTGTTCGTGGTTCTCGGCGTCCTGGCGGTCGCCACCCTGGTAATCCCCGCCGCCCGCCCTCTCCCTCCGGCAGCCCCGACGCCGCATGAGAACCGGTGAAGCCATATCGGAGTACGGGCACATGCCATATCGGAGTATGGTGGTGGAATGGCCGCGAAAAAGGTGACGATCACTCTCCCGGAGCAGCTGGCTGAGCGTCTGGCGCAGCGGGCGCGGGAGGCCGGCATTCCGTTCTCCACCTGGATCGCCCAGGCCGCCGAGGAACGCGCGCGCATCGAAGACGGTCAGGCGGCAATGGCCGAGTGGACTCGCGACGAAGGACCGCTCACGGACGACGAGCTGGCCGAGGCGGCGGCGGAACTCGCCCGTGCCGACGTGCTCGCGCAGCGCGCCGCACGTCGCCTGGCGGGCTGACCTGGGCGGATGCCTACCCCTCTGGTGTACGACGCGGGTGCGCTGGTTGCCGCGGATCGCGGCGAGCGGAGTTTTCGCGCGCTGCACACGCAGGCGCTGGCCCAGGAGCGCCGGATAGTCGTACCGACACCGGTGCTGACCCAGGTGTGGCGCAACGGCGCGCGCCAGGCCCGGGTCGGTCAGGTGCTGCGCGGATGCGTGCTCGACCCGGTCGACGAGCAGTTCGCCAAGACGGCCGGCGTGTTGCTCGGCGAGAGCGGAACCCGGGATGCCGTGGACGCGATCGTCGTGGCCCTGGCGCTGCGACTGGGTGGTGTCGTGGTGACCACCGACCCGGGAGATCTGCACAAGCTGGCCGACCGGCTGGTGGTCATCTCCCTCTGAAAGTCAGCCGGCGGAGAAGTTGGCGAAGAGCAGGGCGGACAGGCCGAGGCCGATCGCCAGGTTCACCACCACGGCCGTGCCGAACACGCCGATCGGCCGCCAGCCGGCCTCGCGCAGCGAGGACACCCGGAACTCCAGCCCGATGGACACGAACGCGAGGATCAGGAACAGCGTGCGCAGGTCGTTCACCGTGTCGATGGCCGGCTTGCCGGCGGCCGAACCCACCGCGCCCAGGTAGGCGGTGGCGATCACCGACGCGGCCACGAAGCCGAGCACGAACTTGGGGAAACGGTGCCAGAGATCGATCGCCCTCGGCCGGGGTGAGTCGGCCGAGCGCTCCACCCGGAACGCGAAGTAGGCGGTCAGCGCCACCGCCACCACGCCCATCAGCGCGTTCTGCGTGACCTTCACGATGCTGGCGATCTGCAACGCCTGCTCACCGGCCAGCGTGCCGGCGGCGGTGACCGCCGCCGTGGTGTCGATGTTGCCGCCGATCCATGCCCCGGCCACCGGCTGGGAGAGGCCGAACCAGTGCGCCAGCGCGGGCAGGATGAAGATGGACGGCAGGGCAAAGATGATCACCAGGCTGGCCGTGTAGGCCAGCTGCTCCTTCTTCGCCTGCACCGCGCCCGCCGCCGCGATGGCCGCGCTCACCCCGCAGATGGACACCGCCGAGGAAAGCAGCGCGCGCAGCTTGTGGTCCAGGCCGAGCCGGCCACCCAGCCACCAGGTGAACCCGAACACGATGGTG
Organism: Actinospineispora eucalypti; assembly: GCA_014208095.1. GTDB lineage: Bacteria > Actinomycetota > Actinomycetes > Mycobacteriales > Pseudonocardiaceae > Pseudonocardia > Pseudonocardia eucalypti. Next base: position 1,862,588 of record JACHMT010000001.1, read on the forward strand.
ATCAGCAGCACCGCCTGCACGATCGCCGGTCCGGCCGCGCTGACGATCACCGCCAGGTTGATCGAGGCGCCGAGCAGCACCAGGCCGGTCTTGATGAAGAACTCGGTGCGGAACGCGGCGGCCATCCGGTCGCGCAGCCCGGTCGCGGTGAGCACCGCGTTGCCCAGCAGGCCGAGCAGGATGGCGTACACCGGGTACTCGATGGACTTGGCGATGTTGCCGAACCCGGAGCCCTTGGTGGCCGCCGGCACGTACTGCTCCAGGAACCGGGTCAGCGCGGCCAGCGCGACCACCACGAGCAGCCCGGCGACCGTCCAGCCCGCCGAAGGCCGCTCGGGCGCCTCGGCCTCGCGGGTGCTGGTCTCCTCGCTGGTCACGGCACCAACCAGCCCGGGAGCGCACCGGCCAGCACCAGGCCGAGCAGGACCAACCCGACGATCGTCGCCGCCCAGTCCTCGTTCATCGTGGACCTCCGTCCTCACACGCCGGTGGCGAGGCCGCGGGCGCGCAGCACCCGCTTCTCCACCGGACGGAACAGCAACAGCTCGATACCGATGCCCACCAGCAGGATCAGGAAGATCGCGGCGATCACCGTGGGCATGTTGTTGAAGTCGCTGCCTTCCTTCAGGTAAGCGCCCAGGCCCAGGCCGAGCAGCGGCCCGGCGGCGATGATCTCCGCCGCCATCAGCGAGCGCCAGGAGAAGGCCCAGCCCTGTTTGCAGCCGGCCAGGTAACCGGGCAGCGCGGCGGGCAGCAGGATGTGCCGCGCGCTGGTCAGGCCGCGCGCGCCGAGCACCTGGCCGACCCTGGGCAGGATCGGCGGGATCTGGTCGATGCCGGCGACCAGGCCGTTGGCGATGGACGGGATGGAGCCGAGCAGCACCACGAAGTAGATCGTGGCGTCGGTCAGCCCGAACCAGAGCACGGCGGCCGGTACCCAGGCCACCGAGGGCAGGCTCTGGAGCCCCTGCAACAGCGGGCCGATCGCGGAACGCACCACGCGCACCTTGGCCACCAGCAGGCCCAGCGGGGTGGCGATCAGCAGGGCGATGAAGAAGCCGAGGAAGGCCCGGCTGACCGAGGTCCAGAGGACGGACCAGACCCGGCCGGTGGCCACCTCCGCCGCCACCGCCTGCCACACCGAGGCTGGGGAAGGCAGCTTGAACTCGGGCCAGAAGGCGGCCGCCCACAGCGCCTGCCAGACGGCCAGGAACAGCAGCACCGCGACCAGCGGGGGCAGCCCGGCGGCCAGCGCCCGGCGCGTCCACGGCGCCCGCTGGACGGTCGGGGTGTCCAGCGCGTCCAGCCCGGCGACGGCGGCCGCGTCGTCGGCGGTGGGCCTCCCGCGCTCCAGTTCGGTGAGCTCAGGCGGCATGGCGGCTGATCACCTCGCGCAGCCGTCCGGTGATCTCGTCGTGCAGGTCCTCGTCCCCGACGGCCCACTCGCCGACCACGGTGCCCGGCCGCGAGGACAGCAGCACCACCCGCTGGGCCAGCCGGAGGGCCTCGCGCACGTCGTGGGTGACGAACAGGACCGTGGTACCGGTGGCCCGCCACACCCGCAGCAGCTCGCCCTGCAGCACGTCCCGGGTGATCGCGTCCAGCGCGGCGAACGGCTCGTCCATCAGCAGCAGGCCCGAGTCGTCCGGATTCTCCGGGTGGGTGGCGTGCGCCAGCGCGCGGGCCAGGGCGACCCGCTGCCGCATGCCGCCGGACAGCTCGTGCGGCCGCTTGCTGCCCTGACCCTCCAGGCGCACCAGCTCGAGCAGCTCGGCGGCCCGGCGGCGGCGGGCGGTCTTGCCGACCCCGTTCAGGCGCAGTGGCAGCTCGACGTTGCGCGCGGCGTCCAGCCAGGGCAGCAATGCCGGCTCCTGGAACATGAACGACGGCCGCCCGGTGGCCAGCCGCACCTCGCCGAGGCTCGGCCGGTCCAGCCCGGCAACCAGGTTGAGCAGTGTCGACTTGCCGCACCCGGACGCGCCGAGCAGGCAGACGAACTCGCCCGGGCGCACCGTCAGCTCGATGTCGCGCAGCGCGGTGACCGCGCTCGGGCCGGTGCCGAAGGTCTTGCCGACGCCGGCCAGCCGGACCGCCGGGGCGGCCGTCCGAAGCTGCTGATTGATCACAGTCACGGTCATCGCCGGATCACCTCTGTGACTTGTCGAGGCCGGCGGCGCTCACCGTCGGCTTGCCGTTGCCCTGCAGGACCTTGTTCAGCTGGGTGACGTCCACGAACCCGGCCAGGTCGGTCTCGGTGGGGGTCGCGCCCGCGGTCACGCTGTCCTTGGACAGCTGGGGGAAGGTCGCGGCGAGTGGGTCCAGGCCGAAGGTCAGCTCGGAGAACGCCCGGTCGAGCACCGCGGGGGCCACCGATGCGTTGGTCAGCTTCTTGATCGAGTCGTTGGTCACCGTCTTGGCCTCGGCCGGGTTGGCGGTGGCGAACTCGATCGCCTGCCGGGTGCCGCGCAGCAGCGCGGCCACCGTGTCCGGGTGCTTCTGGAGGAACTCGGTCCGCACGATCAGCACGGTGGTCGGGAACTGCCCGCCCGGCCACAGCGTCCGCTCGTCCACCAGCACCTTGGCCCCGGCGTCCACCAGCCGCGAGCTCCACGGCTCGGGCAGCCAGCCGCCCGCCACCTGGCCGGACTTGAACAGGTCGAGGGTGCGCGGGTTGTCCAGGTTCTGCACGGTCACGCCGTCCGCGCCCCGCGGCAGGTTGTGCTCCTTGAGCCACTTCTTCAGTGCCACGTCTTGGGTGTTGCCGGCCTGCGGGGTGGCGATGGTCTTGCCCTTCAGCTGCTCCGGGCCGGTGATGTCCGGCTTGACCACCAACTGCGCGCCGCCCGAGGTGGAGCCGGCGATCAGCCGCACCGCCGCGCCCTTCGACTTGGCGAACGCGTTGATGGCCGGGCTGGACCCGATGAAGCTGGCGTCCAGCGAACCGCCGAGCAGCGCGTTGACCGCTTCCGGACCGGCGTTGAACTGCTGGGTGACCAGCTTGGTGTTGCCCAGTTCCTTGGCGAAGTAGCCCTTGTCCAGCCCGATCAGGGCGGGTGCGTGGGTGATGTTGGGGAAGAAGCCGAGGCGCAGCTCGGCGGCCGGTCCTTCGCTGGCCGGCGCGGCCGAGTCGGCGGGGCGGTCGGCCCGCGAGCACGCGGCGAGGGTGGCCAGCACGGCGAGGAGCGAGGCGAGAATCCGGAGGCGGCGCGTCATGTGGCGGGATCCGATCGATTTGATCTTGACTCGGGGGCGGAACGGTGGTGTTGCTGATTTTCCTGAGCTAGATAGTCAACAAAAAGGGCCGGATGGGCGAGCTGATGCACATCGGTCGGGATCTCCTCGTGGAACTGCTTGTTCAGCGAACGGGTTCGAGTTCGGGCGAGAGCGGTGCGGGGTCGACCTTGCGGGGACGCTGCAGGACGGCCATTAGCACCAGTGCGGCCGCCGAGCCGAGCAGGATCACCGGCGTGCCCACCTTGAGCAGGGCCAGCGCGGACGCCAGCAGCACCGCCGCGATGACCGGCCGGATCACCGCCGAAGGACCCCGGGCCGACCAGCGGGCGCCCAGGTAGACCCCGGGCAACGCGCCGAGCAGCAGGAACGTGGTCAGCGCGAACTGCACGTCACCGAACAGCAGGTGGCCCAGGGTGGCCGAGGCGACCAGCGGGATGGCCTGCACGATGTCCGTGCCGACCAGCCGAGCGGGGCGCAGCGCGGGGTAGGCGAGCAGCAGCAGCGCGATGATCAGGGAGCCGGCGCCGACCGAGGTCATGCCGACCACGAAGCCGCCGACCACCCCGATCGCCAGGGTCCGGGGCACCCGGATCCGCACCGGTTCTTCGTTTTCGGCGGTGCCGTTGGCGGCGTCGCGCTGGCGGTTCCGGCGGTCCAGGGCCAGGCGCAGGAACATCAGCGTCACCGAGGCGCACAGCGCCCAGCCGATGAACAGCTTCAGGTTGTCCTGCAGGCCCGCCCGGTGCGCCAGCGTGCCGATCGCCACCGCGCCGAGGAACGCCGCCGGCACCGAGCCGACGGCCAGCCAGCCGACCAGCCGCCAGTGCACGGTCCGCTGGCGCAGGTGCACCGCGCCGCCGACCGGCTTCATCACCAGCGAGGTGAACAGGTCGGAGGAGATCGCGGCCAGCGGCTCGACCCGGAACAGCAGGACCAGCACCGGCGTCAGCAGCGCGCCGCCGCCCATCCCGGTGAGGCCGACGAGCAGGCCGACCAACAGACCGGCGACGGTCAGCGGCCAGTCGACGTGCGCCATTTGATGCCTGCCTCACGGGTTGACTCGTTGCGGGGTACGCGCAAATCCGGTCAGCGGCAGGCGGCGGCGAACACCCGCATCAGGTCGACGTGCAACCGGCGGACCAGCGAAGGCCGGTCCGCGCGATTCACCTGATAGCGGATGCTCACCCATCGATGCTTACATTCCTGAGCCGCATAGTCAACAAAATGGCCAGGTCACCGGTGTGAGACCGGCCTCGGTGGATGGGCCAAGATGGAGAGGTGCAGATCTCGGCCAGGGCGGACTATGCGCTCCGGGCGCTGTGCCTGCTGGCGGCGGCGCCTGAGCAGTGCGCGGTGAAGGCGGACGAGATCGCGGCGGCGCAGGACATCCCGCGCACCTTCCTGGACGGCATCCTGGTCGAGCTGCGCCGCGCCGGCCTGATCGAGAGCCGCCGGGGCCGGGACGGCGGCCACCGGCTGGCCCGCCCGGCGTACGCGATCTCGCTGGCCGACGTCATCCGGGTCACCGACGGCCCGCTGGCGCTGGTCCGGGGCCAGCGCCCGGAGAACCACACCTACGGCGGCGCCGCGCGGCACCTGCAGGACGTGTGGGTGGCGGTCCGGGCCAGCCTCCGGGAGATCCTGGAGCTGACGACGGTCGCCCAGGTGGTCACCGGCGACCTCCCCGACCCGGTCCTCAACTACACCCGCCAGGACCGCTCCTGGCAATCCGTCTGGCCCACCGAGTCCCGGTAGGCGCCCGGGCGGGTCAGATGTCGAAAGCCAGGGTGAGGTCGTAGCCGGTTTCGCTGTGGCCGGCGATGTTGAGGTCGGCGGTGCCGCGGAGGGTTTCCAGGCCGCCGGTGCCCATTTCCGGGACGACCTCGATCCGCGCCGTCACCGAGCCCTTGTCCTGGCTGCCCACGTGCCGGAACACGCACGTGCCCTCGTGGCCGGCGATCGAGCCGGTGAAGCGCTCGAACCCGAGCACCGGTGCCGCCTCGGCGCGGTAGGCGATCAGGTAGACGACCTCGCCGGTGCCCTCGATGTCGCCGGTGTACGCGTAGGAGACCTCGGCGCGGGTCAGGCCGCGGCCGGGGTAGTAGGTCTCGCCGACCGTGGTGCCGGTGCCGTCGATGTCGGTGACCAGGGTCTCCGACCAGGAAGCGACGTTGAACCGACCGTTGGCCTTGTGCTGGTAGCTCATGGTTCCGAGGCTAGGCAGCGCGGCCGGCAACGGTCTTGAAGAAACGCGACGACTATCCTCACCCAACGTGTCGGCGCCGAAGGGATATCCGGAGGCGGTCGTGCGTCCCGCCGCCGGCGAGCGGGTGTTCCGGGTGGAACGCGTCGCGCCCGGCCCGGACCTGGCGGAGTTCGTCGACTACTACTGGCTGGTCCGGTGGCGGGCGCCGGAACCGCACCGGCAGCAGGTGGTGCCGCAGCCCAGGGTGCACGTGGCCGCCGAGGAGGGCCGGCTGCTGGTGCACGGGGTGAACCGGGGGCCGTTCTTCCGCACGCTGACCGGCGCCGGCCACGTACTCGGCGCGGCGTTCCACCCCGGCGGGTTCCGCCCGTTGCTCGGCCGGACCGTGGGCGCCATCTCCGGCACCGTGCAGCCGGCCCACTCGGTGCTGGGCATCGACGACGAGCCGGTGGCCGCGCGCATCCTGGGCACCGCCGACACCTCCGAGATGGTCGCCGCGCTGGAGGACTGTCTGCTCGGCGTCGACCCGAAGCCGGACGCCACCGCCCGCGAGGTCACCGCGCTGGTCGAGGAGGCCCGGCGGCGCGGCGAGATCACCCGGGTGGAACAGCTGGCCGGTCACGCGGGGCTGAGCGCCCGCGGCCTGCAGCGCCTGTTCACCGAGTACGTGGGCATCGGCCCCAAGTGGATCATCCAGCGGTTCCGCATCCTGGACGCCGTCGCGGCCGCCCACTCCGGCCACCCGATCCGCTGGCCCGACCTGGCCGCCCACCTGGGTTTCAGCGACCAAGCCCACCTGACCCGGGTGTTCACCCAGGTGGTAGGCACCCCACCCGCCACCTACCAACGCGACCCCGGCACTACCTAGCGGCAAGGCCGCCCAGTTAAGAGGCCGTACAGGGCGCCTTCGCCCCTCCGGTTCGGCGAGGGTCGGGTTCGAAAGATGGCCTGGACGGCGGCGCGGTGGCCGCCCTGCCGCGGTTCAGGCTCCCGGCCGCCAGCCTCGATACGGAGTGTGACCGGTGTTGGTCGAGTTCGGTTCGTCCCATTCGTCGAAGTCGACACCAGTATGGGTTTTTTCAAGATCGAACCAGGCTGGTGTCGCACTCGACGAGGAACCGACGTGGAATCGTCCGCGGAGCCTCGGCGGTTGGCAAGGCCGCGTGACGAAGGCCGCTACGCCAACCGCTGGTCGTGAGCACCGCACGGGCGCCGACCGAAAAGCCGCCGGGCGGGACCCGAGCCGCGCCGGCCCAAGCGGTCCGCGCCCTAACTGAACGGCCTTGTACCTAGCGGATGAGGCGAATCGCGATGCCCAGGTCGAGCTTGTCCCAGGCCTGGTCGGCGGTGACGGCCTCGCCGTCCGGCGTCCGCTCGGTCACCGCGAGGCACGCGCGGCCGCCGAGGGAGAGCCCGATGTGACGGGTCTGCTGCCAGAGTAACCCGGCGCGAGCGGCATCCTGGCTGGTGAACGGCTCGATCCGGATGCCCAGCGAGCGGATTCCGTCGGTCGCGGCAACGGCGTCCGGCTGGCCGCGTTGCGCCAGCTTCTGGATCACCTCGGACAGGCTGACGCTGGACATCACCGAGCCGGCGAGGGCCTCGCTCACCAGCTCGTGGCCGGGTTCTCGGTAGAACAGGGCGAGCACCGCGCTCGCGTCGAGCACGGGGGTCATGTGTCGGCTTGCTCCCGGTCGGCTTCGGCGCGCCGGTCGGCGAGCAGCTCGGCCACCGCGCTGTCGGTGTGCCCAGCGGCCTGCGCTGCCGCGATCGCCTCGTCCTGCAGGCGGGTCAGCAGATGGGCGCGCTCCTCGAGGACTACGCGGCCCCGCTCGACGTAGACCACGAGTGTCTGGCCCGGTTCGATGCCGGCCGCACGCCGGACCTGTGCGGGTATCGTCACTCGGCCGTCTGAGGTGGCGGCAAGCTCCGCCTTCGGCAGGTCTTGCTGAACGTCCGCCACACTTGGTTGGTTCAGGACGCGGCGGCAAAGGGCGTCGCCGCCGCGGCCTGGTAGCGGTCCAGGACGACTTCGGCCACGGCCGGGTCGGCGCCCAGGGGGGATGCGACCAGCGCGTCGGGGTCGGTGGCGAGGGCGTCCTTCGCGACCCGGGCGGGGAGGAGGCCGGGGGCCAGGAACCAGCTGGCCACGGCGATGCGCTCGGCGCCGGCGGCGCGCAGCAGGCGGATCGCCTCGGGCACCTTCGGCGCGGCCATGGTGGCGAACGCGGCGCGTTCCCAACGCCAGCCGCGCCGCCGGCCGAGCGAACCGGCCAGCCGGCGGACCGCGGCGTTCGCCGCCGGGTGGGAGGAGCCGGTGGCCGCCAGCAGCACTCCCAGCGACGGGTCGTCCAGCGGCCCGGCCACCTCGGCCAGCCGGCGCAGTGCGGTGTCGGCCAGCCGGGGGTCGCCGCCCAGGACGTCGGCGACGGACAGGTGTAACCGGGGCAGCCGATGCGCGGCGCGCGCCACCGCGCCGGGAATGTCCACCCGGGCGTGGAACGCGTTGCCGAGCAGCAGCGGCACCACCACCGCGTGCCGGTGCCCGTCGGCGGCCACCGCGTTCAGCACGTCGGGCAGCCGGGGAGTGTTCAGGTCCAGGAAGGACAGCCGCGCGTCCAGGTCCGGCCGCTGCCGGCGCACCTCGTCCAGCAGCGCGGCGATGGTGGCCGCCGAGCGGGGGTCCCGGCTGCCGTGGGCCACCGCGATCAGGGCCGGCGCAGCCGGCCCGCTGGGTTGGGCGCCCAGTTTGGCGCCCAACGGGGACAGTGCGGGCGGCATCAAACCGCTGTGACCTTCAACGGGCTGCCCACCAGCCCGGCGGCCAGCGTGTTGCCGGTCGGCGGGTCGATCAGCAGGAAGGAACCGGTGGCCCGGCTGTCCGCGTAGTCGTCGGCCGGCAGCGGGTCGGCGGTGCGGATGCTCACCCGGCCGATGTCGTTGATCTCCAGCTTGTCCGGCTCGGAGTAGGTCAGGGTGTCGGTGTCCAGCCGGTCGTGCAGCGCGCCGACGATCGCCTGGGTGACCCGGGTGCCGTGCTTGAGCAGCAGCCGCGCGCCGGGGCGCAGCGGCTTCTCGGCCAGCCAGCAGACCGTGGTCTCCAGCTCCTCGGTCACCGTCGGGGGTGCGGCGGCGTCCACGATCATCGAGCCGCGGGCCACGTCCAGGTCGTCGGCCAGCCGGACGGTGACGCTGCGCCCGGTGCCGGCCTCGGGCAGCTCGCCGTCGGCGGTGTCCACCGCCTCCACCGTGCTGCGCAGGCCCTCCGGCAGCACCAGCACCTCCTGACCCGGGCGCACCGTGCCGGCGGCCACCTGGCCGGCGTAACCCCGATAGTCCGGATGTGAAGCGGTGCGGGGGCGGATCACGTACTGCACCGGGATGCGCAGCGGCGCGTCGGCGTCCGGGCTGGTCACCGGGACGTTCTCCAGGTGCTCGAGCAGCGTGGGGCCGGTGTACCAGGGGGTGTTCGCCGAGTTCTCCACCACGTTGTCGCCGACCAGCGCGGATACCGGGATGGTGATCACCCGGCTGGACGGGTAGCCCAGCGCGGTGGTCAGCCCGGTGAAGTCCTTGGCGATCGCGGTGTACACCGCCTCGTCGTAGTCGACCAGGTCGATCTTGTTGACCGCCAGCACCAGGCGCGGCACCCGCAGCAGGGCGAGCACCGCCGCGTGCCGGCGGGTCTGCTCGACCACCCCGTGCCGGGCGTCCACCAGCAGCACCGCCAGCTCGGCGGTGGACGCCCCGGTCACCGTGTTGCGGGTGTACTGCACGTGCCCCGGGGTGTCCGCCAGCACGAACTCGCGGCGGGGCGTGCCGAAGTAGCGGTAGGCCACGTCGATGGTGATGCCCTGCTCGCGTTCCGCGCGCAGCCCGTCCACCAGCAGCGACAGGTCCGGGGTGTCCAGGCCCCGGTCCACCGAGGCGCGCTGCACCGCCTCGATCTGGTCGGCCAGCACCGACTTGGTGTCGTACAGCAGCCGGCCGACCAGCGTGGACTTGCCGTCGTCCACGCTGCCGGCGGTGGCGAACCGCAGCAGGTCCTTGGCCATTTAGAAGTAACCCTCTCGCTTGCGGTCTTCCATGGCGGCTTCGGACAGCCGGTCGTCGGCCCTGGTCGCGCCGCGCTCGGTCAGCCGGGACGCGGTGACCTCGGCGATCACGTCGTCCAGGGTGGTTGCCGTGGACTCGATCGCGCCAGTGCAGGAGCCGTCCCCGACGGTCCTGTAACGCACTGTTTTCATCTCCAGCCGTTCGCCGTCCCGTGGGCCGCCCCACGGCCCCTCGGCCAGCCACATGCCGTCGCGGCGGAACACCTCGCGCTGGTGGCTGTAGTAGATGGACGGCAGCTCGATGTTCTCCCGCTGGATGTAGCGCCAGACGTCCAGCTCGGTCCAGTTGGAGATGGGGAACACCCGCACGTGCTCGCCGGCCGCGTGCCGGCCGTTGTAGAGGTTCCACAGCTCGGGCCGCTGCTTGCGCGGGTCCCACCGGCCGAACGCGTCGCGCAGGCTGATGATGCGCTCCTTCGCCCGCGCTCGTTCCTCGTCGCGCCGCCCGCCGCCGAACACCGCGTCGAACCGCTGCTCGTTGATCGAGTCCAGCAGCGGGACGGTCTGCAGCGGGTTGCGGGTGCCGTCCGGGCGCTCGGACAGCCGCCCGTCGTCGATCCAGTCCTGCACGTGCGCGACCACCAGGCGCAGGCCCAGCCGCTCCACCAGCTGGTCCCGGAAGTCGATGACCTCTTGGTAGTTGTGCCCGGTGTCCACGTGCAGCAGGGAGAACGGCACCGGCGCCGGCGCGAACGCCTTCACCGCCAGGTGCACCAGCAGGGTGGAGTCCTTGCCCCCGGAGAACAGGATCACCGGCCGGTCGAACTCGCCGGCCACCTCGCGGAAGATGTGAATGGCCTCGGACTCCAGGGCGTCCAGCGCATCGAACGCCCGGACCTCCGTCAGCGCGGGCGCTGTCATTGTTCCACCTTCTTGGCGGCCAGTTGGGTACCGGGCGCTCCTGCCGGAGCCGTGGTACTCACTGGTGCAACCCGCACTCGGTCTTGGCCCGGCCGGCCCACCGGCCGGCCCGCTTGTCCTCACCGGGCAGGGGCTTGCGGGTGCAGGGCGCGCAGCCGATGGACGGGTATCCGGCGTCGACCAGCGGGTTCACCAGGATCCCGTGGTCGGCGATGTAGCGGTCCATGTCCTCGTCGCTCCACGCGGCCAGCGGGTTGATCTTGACCAGCTCGAACTTCTCGTCGTAGGTGATCAGCGGGGTGTTCGCCCGGGTCGGCGCCTCCACGCGGCGCACGCCGGTCACCCAGGCGTCGTAGCGGGCCAGGGTGCGCTGCAGCGGGACCACCTTGCGCAGGAAGCAGCAGCGGTCCGGCTCGCGGGCGAACAGGTCCTTGCCCTCGGCGGCGTCCTGCTCGGCCACCGTCCGGTCGGCGGTGGCGTTGACGATCCGCACGTCGTAGACCGTCTCCACCGCGTCCCGGGTGCCGATGGTCTCGGCGAAGTGGTAGCCGGTCTCCAGGAACAGCACGTCCACCCCGGGCCTGGCCCGTGCGGCCAGCTCGACCAACACCGCGTCCTGCATGTTGGACGCGACGATGAACCGGTCGCCGAAGGTGGCCGCCGTCCAGTCCAGGAGCTCCTCGGCTCCTGCGTCCGGGCCGAGCTCGGCCGCGCCCCGCTCGGCCAGCGAGCGCAGGTCCTCCTTGACGGACACACTCATTGTGTTGTCGCCCCCTTCAGGACTCCGACTCCGATCAGCTTCACCGCGAAGGTCCGCAGGCAGCTGGCGCAACGCCACGCACCGTGTGGTTCTTCCACCGGGCGCAGGTCCTCGTCGCCGCAGTACGGGCAGTAGAACGGCACGGCTCTCTCGCTCATGCGAGATCAGCCTCGTCGGCGCGGGCCACCCACTGGGCGAACCGCTCGCCGGCGTCCCGCTGCTTGACGTAGTTGCGCACCACGCGGTCCACGTAGTCGCCCAGCTCGGACGAGGTGACCTTCAACCCGCGCAGCTTGCGGCCGAACCCGGCGTCCAGGCCCAGCCCGCCACCCAGGTGCACCTGGAAACCGGGCACCTGGTCGCCGTCGGCGGTGGTGACGATCTGGCCCTTCAGCCCGATGTCGGCGGTCTGGGTGCGGGCGCAGGCGTTGGGGCAGCCGTTCAGGTGGATGGTGATCGGCTGGTCCAGGTCGGCCTCCACGGACAGGTCTGCCAGCCGTTGTTCCAGCTCGGAGACCAGGTCGATCGCCCGCTGCTTGGTCTCCACGATGGCCAGCTTGCAGAACTCGATGCCGGTGCAGGCCATGGTGTTGCGCCGCCACGGAGACGGCGTGGAGTGCAGGCCCAGTTCGGCCAGCTCGGTCTGCAGCGAGCCCAGCTTGTCGTCCGGCACGTCCAGCACCAGCAGGTTCTGCTGCACGGTGGTGCGCACCCGGCGGGAGCCGGCCCGCTCCACCGCGTCCGCCACCTTGATCAGCGTGGTGCCGGAGACCCGGCCGACGGTGGGCGCGAAGCCGACGTAGTTCAGCCCGTCCCGCTGCTTGTGCACGCCGATGTGGTCGCGCGGGCCGTCCGGGATGGGCGGCGCCGGGCCGTCGACCAGCTTGCGCTTGAGGTACTCGTCCTCCAGCACCTGGCGGAAGCGCTCCGCGCCCCAGTCGGCGATCAGGAACTTGATCCGCGCGCGGTGCCGCAGCCGGCGGTAGCCGTAGTCGCGGAACAGCCCGGTGACCCCGGCCCACACCTCGGCCACCTCGTCCAGCGGCACCCAGGCGTCCAGCCGGACGCCCAGCTTCGGGTTGGTGGAAAGCCCGCCGCCCACCCACAGGTCGAAGCCGGGGCCGTGCTCCGGGTGCACCGAGCCGATGAACGCGATGTCGTTGATCTCGTGCACCACGTCCTGGATCGGCGAACCGGAGATCGCCGACTTGAACTTGCGGGGCAGGTTGGAGAACTCTTTGCTGCCCAGGTAGCGGTCGGTGATCTCCTGGATGGCCGAAGTGCCGTCGACGATCTCGTCGGCGGCGATGCCGGCCACCGGCGAGCCGAGCACCACCCGGGGGCAGTCGCCGCAGGCCTCCAGCGTGGTCAGGCCCACCGCCTCCAGCTTCTGCCAGATCGTGGGTACGTCCTCGACCTCGATCCAGTGGTACTGCACGTTCTGCCGGTCGGTGATGTCGGCGGTGTCGCGCGCGTAGTCCCGGGACACCTCGCCGACCACCCGCAGCTGCTCGGTGGTCAGCGCCCCGGAGTCGATGCGCACCCGCATCATGAAGTAGCGGTCGTCCAGCTCCTCCGGCTCCAGCGAGCCGGTGCGGCCGCCGTCGATGCCCGGCTTGCGCTGGGTGTAGAGACCCATCCAGCGGAACCGTCCGCGCAGGTCACCCGGGTCGATCGAGTCGAAACCCCGGTGCGCGTAGATGTTCTCGATGCGCGCCCGCACGTTGAGCGGGTCGTCGTCGCGCTTGCTGCGCTCGTTCGGGTTCAGCGGCTCGCGGTAGCCGAGTGCCCACTGGCCCTCGCCCCGCTTGCGTTTCGGGGCGGCGGGACGGCGAGGGGTGGCGGTGGCCGTCTGCGTCGGGGCCATGCGATCAGTCCTCCAGGTTGCGGCGGGTATGCGCGGCGACCTGGTCTGGCGAGAGGCGCAGACGTGCGGCGGCCGGCTACCCGGCCGGGATCACTCGTGGTGGGATTCGGCGCGGGTCAGGCGGCGCTACGGCACATCGCGCTGGAGACGCGCTGGAAATCGACGTGGCGACGGGCCACGAGTCGCATGTTCAGCGCGCAGGACACCATGTCATGGTGCCATCGCACGAGGCGGTTTGCCAGCGACGACCGTGATGTTGGGAGGGTTGTCACAGGCATTTGGAAACCGAGATCAATTCACCGCGGTCCCTTTTCTGTCTAAGTTGATAGAAATTGTCAAATTAATCGGAACGGGCGTGACGGCTTCCATTCGGTACCGTATGGTGGGCTACCGTACGGTACCGAATGGAGGGTTCGGGGATGGTGCACAGCGAACACCCGCGCGCGGCCGAGACCGCGGTGCCGGATACGCCGCTGCTGGCCTCGGCGCTGGCCAGGGTGGACTGGTCGGACGCGCACGCCGTGGAGTGCCGGCCCGGCCAGCCGGCCGACCCCCAGGCGTGGGCGGACGCGGTGTTCCGGGACCCGCCCCAATGGGTGGCCGCGCTGCTCGGGCTGCGCGAGTCGCTGGTCGGGCTGGTGGGCATCGCGCGCGGCGGGTCGTCCTCCTTCGACACCCTGGCCCGGAGCGAGCGTGAGGTGCTGCTGGGCACCGACGAGCGGCACCTGGACTTCCGCGCCTCGGTGCTGCGGGAGGCCGACCGGGTGGTGCTGAGCACCGTGGTGACCCTGCACAACGCGCGGGGCCGGGCGTACTTCGCGCTGGTCCGGCCGGTCCATCCGGTGATCGTGCGGGCGATGCTGCGCCGGGCGGCGCGGCGGCTGACGGCACACGGGCACAATTGACGGCGATGACCCTGGAACTCTCGCCCGCCCCGCCGCTACCGGCCGAGCTGCCGGCGTCCGCGCTGCGCGGGCTCGGCGAGCGGCCGTTCGGCGTGTACGTGCACGTCCCGTTCTGCGCGGTGCGCTGCGGGTACTGCGACTTCAACACCTACACGCCGTCCGAGCTGGCCGGGTCCGGTGCCTCGCCGGACGGGTGGCTGGCCGCGTTGCGCGCGGAGCTGGAGCTGGCGGCTTCGGTGCTGGGCCGGCCGCCGCGCGCGGACACGGTGTTCGTCGGCGGCGGCACCCCGTCGCTGCTCGGCGCCGCCGGGTTGGCCGACGTGCTGGCGGCGGTGCGGGGGACGTTCGGCCTGGCCGAGGGGGCCGAGGTGACCACCGAGGCCAACCCCGAGTCCACCTCGCCGGAGTTCTTCGCCGGCATTGCCTCGGCCGGGTACACCCGGGTGTCCCTGGGCATGCAGTCGGCCGCACCGGGCGTGCTCGCCGTGCTGGACCGCCGGCACACCCCCGGCCGGCCGCTGGCCGCCGCCCGTGAGGCGCGCGACTCGGGGATCGACCAGGTCAGCCTGGACCTGATCTACGGAACGCCCGGTGAGACCGACGACGACCTGCGGCGCTCGCTGGACGAGGTGCTGGCCGCCGGGGTGGACCACGTCTCGGCGTACGCCCTGATCGTGGAGGACGGCACCGCGCTGGCCCGGAAGATCCGCCGGGGCGAGCTGGCCGCCCCGGACGACGACGTCTCCGCCGACCGCTACGAGCTGCTCGACGGCACGCTCCGCGCCGCCGGCCTGGACTGGTACGAGGTGTCCAACTGGGCGCGCTCCCCGGACACCCGCTGCCGGCACAACCTGGGTTACTGGCGGGACGGCGACTGGTGGGGTGCCGGCCCCGGGGCGCACAGCCACGTCGGTGGCGTGCGCTGGTGGAACGTCAAGCACCCGGCCCGCTACGCGGCCCTGCTGGACGCCGGCGCGTCACCCGCCGCCGGCCGCGAGGAGCTGACCGAGCCCGAGCGCTACCAGGAGCGGGTGATGCTCCGCCTTCGCCTGGCCGAGGGCCTGCCGGTGGAAATGCTGGACGCCCCGGCTCGCGCGGCGGCCGCCCGCGCCGCCACCGACGGCCTGCTCGCCCCCGACGCCCTCACCGCCGGCCGAGCGGTCTTGACCCCCCAGGGCCGCCTCCTAGCCGACGCCGTAGTCCGTGCCCTCCTGCCCTAACCCCACCCCCTCCCGATTCAGTGCCTTCAGCAGCCTGATTCAGTGGTTTCAGCAGCCTGATTCAGTCAACGGTGTTGACTGAATCACCGTGCTGAAGGCACTGAATCAGGTTTGGGGGGTGGGGGCGCGGGCGAGTTCGAGCAGGGTTGCTCGGAGCCAGCGGTGGGCCGGGTCGGTGTCTGAGCGCAGGTGCCAGGCCATTTCGATGCGGTTCGGGGGCAGGTCCAGCGGGATCTCCAGTACGGCCAGGGGCATCGACCGGGCTGCCCGCCGGGCGAACGGCTCGGGGACCAGGGCGAGCGCGTCCAGCTCGCCGGCCAGGAAACACGCCGCGCTCGCCGTTGGCACGGTGGCCAGCACGGTGCGCCGGTGGCCCAGCTCGGCCAGCAGCTCGTCGACCACGCTGCGTTCCCGGCCACGCCGGGACACGGTGAGGTGCGGCAGCGCGGCGAACCGCTCGACGGTCAGGGGTTCCCCGGCGAACGGGGCGTCCGCCCTGGCCACCGCCGCGTAGCGGTGCTCGGACAGCGGCTGGCTGCGCACGTCGTGCGGCAGCTCGGGCTGCACGCCGACGTCCAGGTCCACCCGGTCGCGCAGCTCGGTGGGCAGCTCCTCGCCCTCGGGGACGATGCGCAACCGGATGCCGGGCGCCTGCGTGGCCGCCCGGGCGGTGAGCGCGCCGCCCAGCACGACGGCCATCGCGTCGTTGGCGCGGATGACGAACCGCCGGGAGATGCTGGCGATGTCGGTCGGCTGTGGTGGTTGCAGGGCGGCGAGCGCGCCGGCCGTGGCGGCCTCGACGCTTGCGCGCAGGCTCAGTGCGCGCGGGGTGAGGGCGAGCCCCCGGCCGCTGGGCACCAGCAGCGGGTCGCCCATCACCCGGCGGAGCCGGCGCAACGTGCGGCTCATCGCCGAGGGTGACACGTGCATCGCCTCGGCGGCCTCGGACACGCTCTCGGTGCGGAGCAGCGCGTCGAGCGCGGGCAAGAGGTTCAGGTCCGGCAGCTGCACTATTGCACCGTACGCAATGCTCACTGAACAAAGCGGAACTGGTGCGCATCAATTCCGTCGTTCAGGCTGGGTGACGTGGAAATCGATACCCGCGCCGGGCTGGATGCCCGGCAACGCAACACCGCGCTGCTCGTCGCGGGGTGCTTCTTCATGGAGATGCTGGACGGCACCATCGTGACCACCGCCGCACCGGCGCTCGGCGCCTCGCTCGGCGTCGCGCCCACGGCGGTCGGGCTGGTGATCACCGCCTACCTGTTGACCCTCGCCGTGTTCATCCCGCTGAGCGGCTGGCTGACCGCCAGGTTCGGCCCCCGGCGGGTCTTCCTCACCGCGATCGCGCTGTTCACCCTGGCCTCGGTGGGCTGCGCGGCCAGTACCAACCTCACCGAACTGGTCGCGCTGCGGGTGCTGCAGGGCCTGGGCGGGGCGCTCATGGTGCCGGTGGGGCGGCTGGTGGTGCTGGCCCGCACGGCCAAACCGGACATTCCCCGGGTGATCTCGTACATCGTCTGGCCGGGACTGCTCGCGCCGGTGGTCGCCCCGGTGCTCGGCGGCGTGATCACCACGTACTGGAGCTGGCACTGGTTGTTCCTGATCAACATTCCGCTGGGCGCACTGGCCTTCGCGGTGGCCTGGCGCCTGGTCCGCGACGACCGGGCGGGCGCGGCGGTTCCGCCGCTGGACTGGGCCGGCGTGGCCCTCACCTGCCTCGGGCTGGGCGGGCTCACCTATGCGGCGCACCTGGTCTCCGAGTCGGTCGGGGGCTGGCCGGCGGTGGCGGCGACCGGCGCGGGCTCGCTGGCCCTGCTCGGGCTGGCGGCCCGGCACCTGCTGCGCACCGAACACCCGCTGCTGGACCTGCGCGCGCTGCGGGTGGCCACGCTGCGGGCGTCGGTGGTCGGCGGCTCGCTGTACTGGATCGTGGTCGGCGCGGTGCCGTTCCTGCTCACGCTGATGTTCCAGGACGCGTTCGGGTGGAGCCCGGTGCGCTCGGGCGCGGTCGTGCTGTTCGTGTTCGTGGGCAACATCGCGATCAAGCCGGCGACCACGTACCTGCTGAACCGCTTCGGGCTGCGGGCGCTGCTGATCGGGTCGACGGCGGCGATGACCGCCACCGTGGCCGGTTGCGGCTTCCTCACCGGGGCCACTCCGCTCGCGGTGATCGCGGCGGTGGTGCTGGCCAGCGGGGTCGCCCGCTCGGTGGGCCTGACCGGGTACACCACCATCGCCTTCGCGGACATCCCGCCCGCGCACATGCGGCAGGCCAACACGCTCTCCGCGACGGCCACCCAGGTGGCCACCGGGCTGGGCGTCGCCGCCGCCACCGTCGCCCTGCGGATCGGCGAACTGGTCCCCGGCGACGCCTACCGGGTGGCGTTCCTGCTGCTCTCGCTGGTCACCGTGGCCGCGATGGTCGGTGCGCTGCGGTTGGGGCGCACCGCCGGGGATGCCGTCCGGACCCGCTGACCCGTGAGTGATTTGTGTGGCTACAGCCACACAAATCACTCACGGGTCACCCGCGTCAGCGGTGACAAATGGCGGCGGGTTTGGCCGAGGAGTGCCGCTGCTCCGGCTGGAGGACCTGCAGAGTGATCACCGGGTCCGGGATCGGGGAGCTGGCCGGGTCCCAGGGCCGCTCCACCTCCAGTTGGGTGCGCCCCT
Organism: Actinospineispora eucalypti; assembly: GCA_014208095.1. Classification (GTDB taxonomy): domain Bacteria; phylum Actinomycetota; class Actinomycetes; order Mycobacteriales; family Pseudonocardiaceae; genus Pseudonocardia; species Pseudonocardia eucalypti. The sequence goes on from JACHMT010000001.1 coordinate 1,880,429, forward strand.
CGGCAATCTTCTGCGTGTTCACCGTGCCGGCGCCGATGTCCCCGGTCCAGCCGTACGCGATGGTGCCCGACTTGCCGTTGGTGGTGATCACTCCGATCAGGGTGCAGCTCGGCCCGGCCCACCGGGTGCGCAGCGCCACCGAGGTGATCTGCAGCTCGGACGGCCCGTCGTCGGACCGGCCGAGCAGCATGTACAGGTCGGCCAGGGTGGCCACCACGGCGACGGCGACCAGTACCCGCAGCGTCTTCACGTACCGGCGGGACCCGAGCCACGGCTCGCGCGGCTTGGTCGCGGATTCCGGAGGTGTGGTCGCGCGCTCGGGCGGGGCGGTGGCGCGTTGTTTGTCCTTGTCCCACGTGTCCCAGGTGTTCCACGGGCTGCCGGTGGGGACCGTCGACTCGGGGTTGCGGGTGGACGCCGCCCGCTTCGGGTTGCGCCCGGGGGGGAGCGGGGGTGGCGGCAACGGCCGCCGGGTCGGGGGGCTGGCCATCGGGCGGGGCGGCGTGATGGGCAGCACCGGGATCGCCTCGGTGGGCGGCTCGGGCTCGGTGTCCGTCTCGCCGGCGGTCTCGGGCTCGGGCCCGGTCCGCCGGGCCGGGGTCTCCCTGGGCGGCGGCTGGTCCAGCAGACCGGGCGGCACCAGCGTCGGCATGTCCGGCGTGACCTTGACGCCCTCGTCCCGGCCGGTGTTTCGGGCGGGTTCGGTGGTGGGCGTCGAGGTCGGGTCCGGCTCGGCCTCCGGCGGTGCGCCCGGGTCGGCCTCGGAGCTGGCCTCGGCTGCTTCCGGGTCCGGGCGGGCCCATTCCGACACGGGTTGCGGCGCGGTGGTCCCGGTCGGTGGCCCGGCCGCCGTCGGTTCGGCCGGGGTTGGTGCCGACCCGGTCGCCGACGTTCCGTCGGCCGGAATGGGTGTCGAGCCGGGCGGGATGGGTGTCGAGCCGGGCGCCGATGTCCCCTCGGCCGGGATTGGTGTCGACCCGGGTGTCGGCGTCCCCTCGGCCGGCGGCGTGGCCCACGCGGCCGGCGTTGGCGCGGCCGGCGGGGCCGCCCATGCCGCCGGAGTTGCCGGTGGCGCGGGCGTGTGCGCCGAAGCGGGCGCGGCGGGAGTCACGGCCGGATCCGGCGAGCCGCCGGGACCGGCGAGTTCCGGTGCGCCGGGCGGTGCCGTCGGGCCTGGGGTGCCGGGCGGCGTGGGGGGGACCGGCCGCCCGGCCGCGGCCGGTTCCGGGGGCGCGGGAACGTCCGAGGGCGCGGCCGGTGCCGCCGGTCCGCCGGGCGCGAGCGCGGCCGGGGTGGCCTTGGGGCGGGGCTTGCGGCGGGGTTCGGGCGGGTCCTCGGCCAGCCGGGCGAGCAGGTCGCGGCGCTCCTCGCCGTGCAGCTCGCGGAGGTGGTCCATGGCGGCGTGCAGGCCCTGCGTGAGAGCCGCGTTGGCCGCCCTGGCCAGCGGCGCCGCCGCGACCACGTCGGCGCACCAGAACTCGGCGAGCAGCTCGGTGAGCCGGGTCCAGGCGCGGATGTCGCCGTTCGGCGTGGCGTCCTCGTCGGTGCCCCAGTCGGTGATCAGTGCGGCGCCGCCCCGGCCGATCAGCACCGACCGGGCGTCCAGCCGGCCGTGCGCCAGCCCGGCCTGGTGCACGTTGACCAGCGCGCTGGCCACGTCGGAGAGCAGCGCGGCCGCGTTGGCCGGCGTCCGGTGCTCGCCCTCGTCGAGCACGTCGTCCAGGGTCGGCTGCGCGGGCTCGGCGGTGACCAGCCAGTTGCGCCCGGCCTGTTGCACCAGCTCGGGCTGGGGCCGGTGCACCCCGACCAGGTTCAGCTCGGCCAGCCGCTCGATGGTGGGGCGCAGCACCTTGAGGTCCACCGCCGGGTGGACCAGCAGTAACCCGGCCGGCGCGCCCGCCGGGTCGATCGCCGGGAACCAGGTTCCGGCGCGGGTCGTGCGCAGCCGGGAACCCCGGTGGTAGTCACCGACCGTGGGGCCGGAGCGGGAGATCCGCTGCCCTGTGCTGGAAGCCTTCATTGCCTGCTAGACGATACGTGTCGACGAAGATCGGGACCAGCGCTGGACCCCCCTTGATCAGACGGGCAGCGCGGTCTGCACGTCGAGCACCTCGAACCGGTGCGGCCGGGCCTCTCCGGAGCAGACCGAGTGCCCCTGCACGCCCAGCGGGAACCGGCGCACGAGCACCCGGTACGCGCCGCCGAGGACGGTGTTGACCTCCACCTCGGCCCGGTCCTCGCCGATCTCCCGGGGGCCGAGGGCGAGCACCTCGTCCAGCCCGGTGAGGCCGGTGCGTTCGCGCACGGCGATCTCGGCGACCTGGGCGAACGGGTCGGTGCCCACCCGGCCGCGCAGGTTGGCCAGGCTGATCCGCCCGGCCCCGGCCAGCTCGGCCACCGGCAGCGCGGTCGCCGGGGTGAGCTGCCCGTACATGAACCCGTGCGGCGCGACGAGCAGGTTGCCGGCCCACCGGTCGCCGCCGAAGTGCGTGCACTGCCAGGTCTGCTCCGGGTACAGGGCGCCCAGCGTGTCGGCGACCGGCCGGCCGAGCATCGCGCAGCAGGCGTCCTTGCGGCCGTGCGTGCAGACCAGCAGCAGCGGCCCGGTGACCGGCTCGCCGAAGCCGCCGGTGCCGGTGGCGATCCGCACCGGGTCCAGGTCGGCAAGATCGCGGTACGAGTCGATCTGGAAGCGCTCCAGCCAGCGCTGACCTGGCCGGCACCCGCCCACGTAGACCGTCGGACGGTCCGGCGCGCGGTTCCGGCCGGGCTTGCGGATGATCAGCGCACGCAGCCCGAGGCCCACGTGCAGGCGGTCCATGCGCTCCGGCGCGCCGGGGCCGAAACACTCGGTGAGAACGCGTTCGCGCACGTCAACCGGCCAGGTCCCGGCGTGCTCAATGAGCAGCACCGAGCCGATCCGGGACGCGGTGCCGATCGGCAGCTCGCCGAGCTGGCGGGCCAGCGCGGCGCAGTGCGGCAACTTGGTCGTACTCACCTGAATAAGGGTAGCCTAACTAATCCTGAAGATCCTCGGGGGGCGGCAAATGTCCCCTTGACGGGGTCACCGGCCACCTGGTCAGGTTAATAACGGCCTGGTTTCCGGGCTTCTCGTGATCGACCGTTTCGGTGATGTCGGGGCTTGGGAAGGAGGTGGAACCATGGCTGACCAGGACGCGCTGCTCCTCGGTATCGAGGAGGACCGGGTCGTTGCCCGCCGGGAGACAAACGGGGACAACGACGGCGGTGACCGTAGCTCGGACTTCGTCTGAGCAGCAGTGAAGTGAACTGATGAGGCCGTCTCGCCGGGGACACGTGATGGCCCCGGCGAGGCGGGCTCGCGGACCGTAGGAAGCGAGCGCATGCCGTCTCTGTTCACCGAGAGATTCGTCACCGAGGTCGGGGCCGACTTCGTGACCGACCGGCTCGGCCAGGATTTCGTCCGGGCCAGCCTGGGCGCCGAGGCGGTGGCCGACCTGCTGCCGTGGTCGGCGTTGAACCACATCCTGAGCACCCATCAGCTGAGCGCCCCCCGATTGCGGCTGTTCCGGGACGGCACACAGGTGCCGGTGGCCCGGTACACCCGGGACGAGGCGCTCCTGCCCGACGCGCTGTACGCCGAGCTGCGCGACGGGGCCAGCTTGGTGCTGGACTCGATCGACCGGATCCACCCGCCGATCGCGGCCGCCGCCGACGACCTGATGCGGCTGGTCCGTGAGCTGGTGCAGGTCAACCTGTACCTGGTCTGGGGTAGTCATCAGGGTTTTGCTACCCACTGGGACGACCACGACACGGTGATTGTGCAACTGGCCGGCAGCAAGGGGTGGACGGTGCACGGCCCGGGGCGGCCCTACCCGATGAAGGTGGACAACGACCACGGCCACGAGCCGCCGGAAACCGTGGTGTGGCGCGGCGAGCTGCGGCCGGGCGACGTGATCCACGTGCCGCGCGGCTGGTGGCACGCGGTCCGGGGGACCGGCGAGATGAGCATGCACCTGACCTTCGGGTTCACCCGCCGCACCGGCATCGACTGGGCGAACTGGCTGGTCGAACGGCTCTACGACGAGGAACCCTTCCGGAAGGACCTGCCCCGGTTCGGCACCCCCGAAGCGCGCGCGACCCACGCCGAGGAGCTGGCCCGCACCCTGGCCAAGGTGATCGCGGACCACTCGCCGGACGACTACCTGGCCACCCGCGACCGCCGCTTCCCACGCCGCCCGGAGATCAACCTGCCCTGGCCGGTGGACGGCGCCGAACCGCCCGACGACGCGATCGTGGAGCTCACCGCCCTGTTGCCGCCGACGCTGGAGACCGGCCCGAACCAGGTGGCGCTCACCGTGGCCGGCAAGACCTTCCGTTTCGCCGCCGCGATGCGCCCGATGATCGAAACCCTGATCGCGCAACGTACCGTCGAGGTCTCCCGCCTCCGCGAAACCAGCGCCCTACCCCCGGCCACCTTCGCCACCGCGTTGCGCCTGCTCACCCAACAACACCTCGCTGTACTGAAGCTATAACACGGTCGGTCATACTGGCCGCTATGCCTGAGGTCGAGGTCTACCTGCCGGACGAGCTCTACCGCGAGGCACTCGAAGCGGGACTCCCGCTTTCCGCTCTAGCCCAGGAGGCCGTCGAGCGAGCCCTCCGGGACGGCGAGCCGCCGGAACGTGTTTCGCCGATGAGCTGATCGTCTTGCGCATGCGGGTGGCCATGACCGCCACTGATAGCGATCACCTCCACCACGGGCGCCGTGCACCCGGCGGGTACCAGCGACGGCTAGCCGCACCATTGGGCAACAGCCTCATCTCCGACGCTCAACCACCAGGAGCGACGATCACCCCGCGAGTCGGCGTTCTCAGCACGCTGGGTGGTGCTAGACGTGCCAACTCATGGTGCTGAGAGTGCCGACTCGCGGGGTGGGGTCAGCAGCTGGACTTGTAGAGGGCGGACTGGCCTTCGGGCTTGTCCACGTTGTCCCTTGTCACGATCGTGAAGCCGGTCTGGATCTTGGCGGTGACCGGCTGGTTGTTCAGGGCGGCCAGGGCCTGCTTGATGCCTTCCTCGCCGATTTTGCCGGGTTGCTGGGCCACCAGGGCCTGGACCGTGCCGTCGCGCAGGGCCTTGACCTGGTCCGGGCCGGCGTCGAAGCCGACGATCTTGACCTGGTCCTGCTTGCCGGCCTGGCGCACTCCGGTGGCCGAGCCCTCGGCGGAGAACAGGTTGGTGGCGAACACGCCGACGATGTCCGGGTCCTTCTGCAGCGCGGCGGTGACGATCTGCGCGGCCTTCTGCGGCTCGTTCATCGAGTACTGCACGCCCAGGTCGGTGTAGCGGGGGTCGGCCTTGACCGCGTCCTGGAAGCCCTTGGCCCGGGCGTCGGTGGTGCTCACCCCGGGCTGCACGCTGACCACCAGCACCTTGCCGCCGTTCGGGGCCAGCTGCTTGATCGCGTCGAACGCCGCCTTCCCGCCGCCCTCGTTGTCCGAGGCGATGGCCGACGCGGCGACGGACGGGTCGCGCAGCGTGGTGTCCACCAGGACCACCTTGATGCCCTGCTGGGTGGCCTGTTCGATCGGTTTCTGCATGGCGGAGACGTCGGTCGGGGCGATCAGGATGGCCTCGGGCCGCGACGAGACCACCGACTGCAGCACCGGGGTCTGCATGGTCGGGTCGAACTTCTGCCCGCCCTGGGTGGTCAGCGTCGCGCCGGCGGCCTTGGCGGCGGACTGCGCGGCGCAGTCCATGGTGATGTAGAACGCGTCGCCGGCCACCCCCTGCACAAAGGCCAGCCGGTGCGCCCCGGCCCCGCCGCTACCCCCGCCGGAGCCGCCGGACCCGCAGGCGGCGGTGAAACCGAGCGCGAGCACGGCAACGGCTGACAACACTGTCTTGTGCCGGATCATGAACTTTCCTTCCTGAGTCCCAACTGGGTCAAAAGAGAGGTGCGGGTCGAGGTGCCTCGCTGCGCGGCGGCCCGCCGCGCCTGGTCCACGTAGACGGCGGCGATCAGCACCGCGCCGACCACCACCTGTTGCCAGAACGGCTGTACGCCGAGGATGACGAACCCGTTCTGCAGCGTGGACGGGATGAACAGCCCGACCACCGTGCCGAACACCGAACCCACCCCGCCGAACAGGCTGGTGCCGCCGATCACCACGCCGGCGATCACGTTCAGGTTGGTGTTGCTCTGCCCGGCGATCGTGGTGGACTGGAAGAACGACAGGTTGAGGATGCCGGCGAAGCCGGCGAGCAGCCCGGCCAGCGCGTACACCTTGATCAGGTGCCGGTCCACCTTCACCCCGACCCGGCGGCCCGCCTCCGGGTTGGACCCGATGGCGAACGTGTACAGGCCGAACCGGGTGTGGTGCAGCAGCACGATGCCTAGGGCCACCACGAGCAGCGCGATCACCGACAGGTTGGGCACCTGGCCGACCAGGTTGCCGAAGCCGATCGTGTCCACCAGCACCTCGGGGGCGTCCCGCAGGTCCAGGCCGCCGGTGATGATCTGCGCGATGCCCAGCGCGGCGCCCAGGGTGCCCAGGGTGACGATCAGCGGTGGCACCTTGGCCCTGGCCACCAGCACCCCGTTCACCAGCCCGCAGGCCAGCCCGGTCAGGCAGGCCACCACCGCGCCCAGCAGTGCAACCCCCCAGCCCTGCCCGCCGGCCGCCGCCATGGACTTGGCCGCGAGCACGCCGGAGAGCACCAGCACGCTGCCCACCGACAGGTCGATGCCGCCGGTGACGATCACGAACGTCATGCCGACGCCCAGCACGGCCAGGATGGAGGTGTTCACCACGATGCCGCGCATGTTGAACCCGGACAGGAACGCCTGCGGGGCCAGCACGCTGAACACGATCACGATGAACAACAGGATCAGCACGATCTGCAGCGCCTGCAGCCGGGCCAGGCGAGCCCACCGGGCCTTCACTTCTCGGCTCCGTTGCTGCCGTCCAGGGCCCCGGTCATCGCGCCGACCAGCTCCTCCATGGTGGTGTCGGCGGCCCGGTAGCTGGCCACCCTGCTGCCCCGGCGCATCACGTGCACCCGGTCGGAGACCTCCAGCACGTGCGGCATGGAGTGGCTGATGAAAACCACGCCGATGCCGTTGTCCCGCACCCGGCGGATCAGGTCCAGCACGTTGCGGGTCTGCACCACGCCCAGCGCGGCGGTCGGCTCGTCCAGGAAGATCACCTTGCTGGCCCACGCGGCGGCGCGGGCCACCGCGACGCCCTGCCGCTGCCCGCCGGACATCGAGCCGATCGGCCCGGCCAGGTCGAGCACCGTCGCGCCGAGGTCGTCGAACGCCTTGCGGCTGCCGTCCCGCATGGCCGCGTTGTCCATGAAGCCCAGCCGGCCGAGCAGCCCGGGCCGCATGATCTCCCGGCCCAGGTACATGTTCCGCACCGGATCCAGGTGCGGCGCCAACGCCAGGTCCTGGAACACCGTCTCGATACCCAGCTCGCGGGCGTCGGTGGGCGAGCCGAAGCGCACCCGGTTCCCCTCGAAGAAGATCTCCCCGCCGTCCGGGGACTCGCTGCCGGAGAGCAGCTTCACCACGGTGCTCTTGCCCGCCCCGTTGTCCCCGATCAGCGCGACCACCTCGCCGGCGTCCACGTCGAAGTCCGCCCCGGCCAGCGCCCGCACGTGCCCGTACTCGCGGACCAGGCCGCGCGCCTCGAGCAGCTTCATTGCCGCCCCCTCTCCGTTTTGAGATCGCGGCCTAACGTGCCTTGGTCCACGGCGTGGCCCGGCCGGAAACCGCCGCCAGGCAGTCGTCCAGCCGCCGCCGCGCGGTGCCGTCCAGGAACTCGGCCCTGGCCGGTCCGTCCAGCCCGACCGCCTCCTTCCACAGCGCCCGGCCGGCGATGAACCCGGCCGCGCCGCCCTCGTCGCAGCTCACCCGGAGCACCCGGGAGAACTCCTCGAACGGCACGCCGGCCGACAGCACCGCCCATGGCCGCCGCACCGCCTCGGCGATCCGCCGGCAGCCGGCGGGTGACCCCGGGTACTCCAGCTTCAGCAGGTCCGGGCCGATCCCGTCCAGCAGCCGGGCGGACTCCACGATCGCGTCCTCCTTGGCGGCCGGGGTGAGCTCGTCCTCGCCGGGCAGCTGGTAGACCACGTTCTCCACCACCGATGGCAGCCCGACCTTGCGGCAGTCCTCGACCACCCTCTCGACGACCTCGAGCACCTCGGCCACCAGGTCCGGCTCGCCGGCCACCTTCGGCCGGTCCGGGCGCAGCTGCACCAGGAACTTCACCGCGTGCCCGCCCAGGTCGCGCACCCAGGCGGCGTCCCGCTCGGGCAGCCGGAACGCCCTCGGCTCGCCGTTGTGGTTGCCCCGCGAGGACGGCTCGGCGGCGATCAGCAGGCCGGTCCCGCCGGCCAGTGCGCCGGCCCCGCGCACGGCCGGCACCCCGATGTCCGGGTCCAGCAGCACCGCGCTGGCGGCGGGGGAGAGCGCGCGGATGACGTCCGCCTTCACCGCTCCCAGGGCTTCCTCGGTGGCCTCGCGTTCGACGGCGGCGAACATCCGGCGCAACGTGTTGCGCTGGTCCATGGCCACGATGGCGAACACTCCGTCCGGCCCGGCGATGCGGTCCAGGCCGGTGGTGGCGGATTCAGTGGTCAACGGTTGCCTCCTTGTTCTCCCGCGCGCGCCGAACTGGGCGCGCGCTCGGCCAGCGCGTTCCCGCGCTGCTCGGGGGTCAGGGTCAGAGCGTTGGTGCGGAGTGGTTCGGCGAAGTCGAGCAGCTCGCCGGGGGAGCCGGCGGCCGCCCAACCGGCGCACAGCGCGGCGCCGAACGCGCCCGGTTCGGCCAGCTCGGTGAAACGCACGCCGGGCAGCAGCCGCCGTTTGGTCTCCCGGACGCTGCGCATCCGGGTCCAGCCGCCCACCGCGACGGCCGCCCTCGGCGCGCCGACCACCGACGCCATGCCGTCCAGCAGCTCGCCGGTGACCTCGCCGGTGTGGGCCAGCGCGGCCGCCCACAGCGCGTCCGGGCCGGTGTCTCCGCCGGGTGTCGAACCGGGCGCCCGACCCGTGCCCCCGGCTCCGCCGGGGGCGTATCCGTCGAGCCGCACGTGGACCGCCTCGTCGCCCGGCCGGGCGCCGGTGAGCGTGACCCCGGAAGGGGTGACCGGACGCCACGCGTCGTCCAGCCGGGCGCGCCCGGCCGGGTCGTCGGCGCCGAGCAGCGCCAGTACCCGGCGCATCACCAGGCCGCCGCGCAGCCCGCCGATCAGCACCGATCGCCCGGCGATGACGTGCCGGCCGGCCTCGATGCCCCGGGACACCAGCGCCTCGCGCTGGTCGTCGGTCAGCTCGCCGGGCACCGCGCGCAGCACCACCTCGGCGGTGCCGCAGGAGTTGAGCAGGTCGTGCGGGCCCACCGCGCCGACGCCGAACGCGGCCACCGGGTGGTCGTGCCCGACCACGGTCACCACCGCGCCGCGCAGCCCCTCCGGCACACCTTCCGCGCCGACCCGGCCGGCGGAGTGGCCGGCGGGCAGCAGGGGCGGCAGCAGGTCTGAAGGGGCGTCGAGCAGGCGCAGGGCGGCCGGCCACGGCCGGCCGCCGGCCTGGTCCAGCAGCCCGGTCCGGGAGGCCAGCGACGGCTCGGTGACCTGGTCGGCGCCCAGCGCGTGCGCCAGGTACTCCGGCACGTTCAGCCACCGGCTGCCCGGCTTCATGCGCACGCCGGTGCCGCGCAGCCAGAGCAGCTTGCCGATCGTCCACTGGGGCAGCACGGGCAGGCCGGTGCGGCGGGGGAACTCGGCGCGCAGCTCCGGGTCCAGGGCGGCCAGCTCGGCCCGGCCGCGCTGGTCGAACCAGGCGATCACCGGGCTCACCGGGGCGCCGGAAGGGCCCAGCAGCACGCCGCTCTCCGCGAACCCCGCGATGCCCAGGCCGAGCGCGCGCACCCGGGCACCCAGCCGGTCGCGCGCGGCGTCCAGCGCGTCCGCCACCGCGCCGAGCAGGTCGCCGAGCAGCGCGTCCGCCGTGGTCTCCACCCGGGTGGTCCAGCTGGTCGGCCGGCCGGCGAAGCCGACCTGGGCGCCGTCGGGCGTGATGACCAGCGCCTTCGTCTCCGTGGTGCCGAGGTCCACCCCCACCAGCACGCCGGTCACGCGGGCACCTCGCCGGAGCCGCGGGGGATCAGCCGCAGCGGCGCGGTGATCACCTCGGTGGGCAGCGGGCGGCCGGCGATGCGGTCCATCAGGCGCGCGGCGGCCAGCCGGCCGACCACCTCCGGCGCATGGTCGATGACGGTCACCCCGGGGGTCAGCGAGTCGGCCAGCGGCAGGTCGCCGAAGGCCACGAAGCCGACGTCCAGCCGGCCCAGCCGGTGCAGCACCGGCAACACCCGCATGGAGCTGCGGGTGGACGGGGAGAAGATCGCGGTCGGCGGCCGCCGCGACGCCAGCAGGTCGGCCGTGGCGTGCACGATCTCGTCCCGGTCCGGGCTGCTGGCCACCAGGAACTCCTCGGTGATGCCGGCCTCGTGCAGCGCGGCCCGGTAGCCGGCCAGCCGGCGGCGCAGCGTGTCCAGCTCCGGCTCGTGCCCGACGAACGCGATCCGCCGGTGCCCGTGGTCGACCAGGTGCCGCACGGCGGCGTGCGCCCCGCCGTGGTCGTCGACCACCACCGAGTCGGCCTCCATGCCGGTGGCCCGGCGGTCCACGAAGACCACCGGGCAGCTCAGCCCGGCCAGGTGGGCGTGGTCGCCAGAGATCGGCGCGACGATCAGGCCGGCCACCCGGCGCTGGGCCATCCGCTCCAGCACCTCCCGCTCGTGCTCCTGGTCGCGGTTGGTGCTGGCGATCATCACGGTGATCCCCTTGGGCAGGGCGATCCGCTCGATCTGCCCGGCCACGCTGGCGAAGAACGGGTCGGCCACCGAGTCCACCACCACGCCGATGGTGTCGTCGGTGCCCCGGCGCAGCGAACGGGCCAGCGGGTCCGGCTGGTAGCCCAGATCCAGCACCGCGCGCCGCACCCGGTCCCTGGTCGCCTCGGACACCCGGGGGTCGCCGTTGATCACCCGCGACACGGTCTTCGGGCTGGTGGCGGCGGCCGCCGCCACGTCCCGCAGCCGTACCCTCGGGCTCACGTCACGGCCCCGGACGTCAAACCGGTGAGCAGCTCGGCCACCCGCTCCGGGTCCACCCCGCCGGCCAGCAGGACCTCGCAGGAGGCGCTGGCCGTGGCCACCCCGCGCAGCACGGCGGCCAGCCAGGCCGAGCGCTCGACGGTGCCGGAATCGGCCAGCGCCAGGGCCAGCCCGGCCACGAACGAGTCGCCGGCGCCCACCGCGCTGACCACGTCGACCTTCGGCGCCGGCACCCAGTCGGTGACGCCCTCGGCGTGGAACGCCACGCCGGCCACGCCGGCCGTGACCGCCGCCCGCCCGGCGCCCAGCTCGCACAGCCGCCGGGCGGCCTCGGCGGCCCTGGCTGCCACCTCGTCCTCGACGCCTACCAGCACCTCGCCGTTGCCGTCGCCCAGCGCGGCCTCGGCCTCCTCCAGGTTGGGGGTGACCAGGTCGGGGCGGCCGGCCAGGCTGGCCCGCAGCGGCCCGGGCGCGCTGTCCACCACCGTCGCCACGCCGGCCACCCGGGCCAGCTCGACCAGCTCCGCGTACCCGCCCACCGGCGCACCGGGCGGCAGGCTGCCCGAACACACCAGCAGCCCGCCCGCGTCGGCCAGCCGCCGGGACACCGCGTCCCGGTAGCGGGCCCAGCTCGGGCCGTCCAGCGTGCTGCCCGGCTCGTTCAGCACCGTGGTCCGGCCGGAGTCCTCCAGCATGATGACGGCCATCCGGGCGTGGCCGGGCGCCGGGACGCCGACCACGTCGGCGCCCTCCTCGGCGAGCAGCGCGAGCAGCCGCTCCCGGTCGTGCTCGGCGGTGAGCCCGACCAGGATGGCCGGCCGCCGGTAGGCGCGGGCCACCCGCGCCACGTTGACCCCCTTGCCGCCGGCCGTCACGGTGACCTCGCGCGCCCGGGCCACCGCGCCGGGGACCAGCTCGGCCAGCCGCTCGGTGCGGTCCAGGCAGAGGTTCGGCGTGGCGATGAGCATCAACGCTCCCAGTGGTCACAGCCCTGACATCGTTGTCACCATCGAGGAAGGTAAACGATGTCACGGACGGGTGCGGGGAGTCTCTCCGCACGTCAGGCCCGTTGTCAAGGGGTGGGCCATGGACCGTTCCCGACACGGGCACCGCCGGCCGCCAAACGGGCGGCGAGCCGGTCCGCCAGCCACTCGGTCGGCCTAGTCCCGTCCAGCTCGATGTGCTCCACCCGGGGTGGTTCGGCCGCCACGGCCAGGCGGGCCGGGTCGGCCAGCTTGCCCCGGTCCCGGCCGGCTCCCCGGGCCCGCATGCGGCGCAGCAGCTCGTCCGGCTCCACCCGCAGCCACACCAGCGCCGGGCGCCCCCCGGCGGCGCGCAGCCGGTCGCGGGTGGCGGCCCAGGCGGCGGGGTCGGACCGTTCACGGGTGAACGGGCCCACCGCGACCACCGGCCGCCCGACCCCCAGGTTGGCCACCGCCGTGGCCAGCACCGACTCGTAGCGGGCGGCCCGGGTGCGGTCGCGCAGCGCCGGGTCGTCCAGGTCGTCGGTGCCCACCAGCCCGGCGACGACCTCGGTGAGCGGCCCGGTGATCACGTCCTGGTCCAGCAGCGCCGCGCCCAACCGCCGGGCCAGCGCCGCGCCCAGGGTGGACTTCCCGCTCGCCGGTGCCCCGCTCACCAGCACCACCAGCACCACAGGAGTCCCTCCGCCACAAGGCCTGGTCACGACGGCCGGACGAACTATGGACGGCCCGTGCCGCCGCTCGCAAGAACGGGCAGTATTCACCCCCGCCGACCGCGAGTTCCCAGGCGGATGCGGAGACCTGGGGCGGCCGGTCCCCAGCTTGGACGGCGCAGTGTGATCGCCGATGTTCGTCGAGTGCTGGCTCAGTCCGCTCATTCCTTGATCGGAACCGGACTCAGCGCGCGCTCGGCGCGGGCGGCCGCCCGGCGCCGTCGGCCCGCCGTCTCAACTGTCCCATCCGGCACCCGAGGCCGCGGAGCGCGTCCGCGAGTTCTCAGATGCGCCCTGGGTGGAGGATGATGAGGTCATGACAGGGTTCGATGATCGACCGGTGGTCGGCGTCTTGCATCCCGGCGCGATGGGAGCGGCCGTCGGGTCGGCGGTGAAACCGCGCGCCGGCGCGGTGATCTGGGCCGCCGAGGGCCGTTCGCAGTCCACCTCCAAGCGCGCCGAGCTGGCCGACCTGGTCGCCGTGCCGGACGTCGCCGCGCTGGCCCGCCGGTGTGACCTGATCGTGTCGATCTGCCCGCCGCACGCCGCCCTCGAGGTGGCCGAGCAGGTGGCCGCCGCACTGGAGGGCCAGGCCAAGCGGCCGTTCTACCTGGAGGCCAACGCGGTCGCCCCGGACACCGTGCACCGGATCGCCACGCTGCTCGGGCCGGACCGGGTGGTGGACGGCGCGGTGATCGGCCCGCCGGCCTGGGAACCGGGCACCACGGTGCTCTGGCTGTCCGGAGTGGCGGCCAAGACGGTGGGGGCGCTGTTCGCCGGTTCCCCGTTCGAGGCGCGGGTGCTCGGCGCCGACCTGGGCGCGGCCAGCGTGCTGAAGGCCTGTTTCGCGCTGCAGAGCAAGGCCCTGCCGGCCGTGTGGCTGCTGCTCGCCGAGGCGGCCGAGAAGGCCGGGGTGACCGAGGCCCTGTACGGCGAGCTGGCCCACCACGGCGTGGACCTGACGGCCCAGCTGGCGCAGATCTCCGCCCGCGCGAGCACCAGGGCCTGGCGGTGGGCCGGCGAGATGGACGAGGCGGCGGAGACGATGGCCTCGCTGGGCCTGCCGGACGGCTTCTCCCGGGCCGCGGCCGAGGTCTACCGGCGTTGGAGCGCCGAAGGCTTTAATTCCGATTAGAGTTTCCCCATGTTCCCAGGAACCCACGCCGCCAAGAACCCGGACAAGCTTGCCGCGCTGCTGGTGGACACCGGTGACCAGCTCAGCTACGGCGAGCTGGACGACCGCTCCATCCGGCTGGCCCGGGTGTTCGCCGGGGCGGGGCTGCGCAAGGGCGACGGTGTGGCCGTGCTCAGCCCGAACGACCTGCGGTTCTTCGAGGTCCTCTGGGCGGCGATGCGTTCCGGGCTGTACTTCACCCCGGTGAACCACCACCTCACGGCGGAGGAGGTGGCCTACATCGTGAACGACTCCGGGGCCAGCGCGCTGGTCGTCTCGGAGAGCAAGCGGGAGCTGGCCGAGGAGGTGGCCGGGCTGGTTCCGGGGCTGCGGCTGCGGCTGGCCTACGGCGGCGAGGTGGCCGGCTACGACGACTACGCCCAGGCGCTGTGCGGCGCCTCCGCCGAGCCGCTGGGCGAGGAGCCGTGCGGTGCGGCGATGATGTACTCCTCGGGCACCACCGGCCGGCCCAAGGGCGTGCGCCCGCCGCTGCCGGACCGCCAGGTCGACGAGCCGGACATGCTCAGCCTGGTGCTGGCCAACGGCTTCGGCCTGACCGAGGACGTGGTGTACGGGTCCCCGGCGCCGATCTACCACGCGGCCCCGCTGGGCTGGTGCGGCGCGGTGCAGCGGCTGGGCGGCACGGTGGTGATGACCAAGAAGTTCGACCCGGAGCAGCTGCTCGCCACGATCGAGAAATACCGGGTGACCGCCGCGCAGTTCGTGCCGACCATGTTCGTGCGGATGCTCAAGCTGGACGAAGACGTGCGCACCCGCCACGACGTGTCCTCGCTGAAGCTGGCCATCCACGCCGCCGCGCCCTGCCCTGTCGAGGTCAAGCGGAAGATGCTCGACTGGTTCGGCCCGATCCTGGTCGAGTACTACGGCGGCACCGAGGGCAACGGCCTCACGATCATCAACACCGAGCAGTGGCTGGCCAAGCCGGGTTCGGTCGGCAAGGCCGCCCTCGGCGTGCTGCACATCTGCGACGACGACGGCAACGAGCTGCCCGTCGGGGAGATCGGCACGGTGTACTTCGAGCGGGAGATCGTGCCGTTCACGTACCACAACGACCCGGAGAAGACCCGGTCCTCGCAGCACCCCGAGCACCCGACCTGGACGACCCTGGGCGACATCGGCCGCCTCGACGAGGACGGCTTCCTGTTCCTCACCGACCGCAAGGCGTTCACCATCATCTCCGGCGGGGTCAACATCTACCCGCAGGAGATCGAGAACGCGCTGGCGCTGCACCCGGCGATCATCGACGTCGCGGTGATCGGTGTCCCGGACCCGGAGATGGGCGAGTCGGTGCTGGCCTTCGTGCAACCCGCCCCCGGCGCCCAGCCCGGTCCCGAGCTGGAACGGGAGATCATCGAGTTCGTCCGGTCCCGGATCGCCCGGTTCAAGGCGCCGCGCGCGGTCCGTTTCGTGAACGACCTGCCCCGCACCCCGACCGGCAAGCTAGTCAAGGGCGAGCTCAAGCGGGCCTACCTGGCCGAAACCGGCGGCTGAGCCGGTGCCCGCCGGCCCGCCTGGCCGGATCGTCTGGGCGCTGCGCGTGGTGGCGCCGGGGCCGGCGGACCGGGTGATGGAGGTGGGCTGCGGGCTCGGGTGACCGAATCACCGCGCCCGTCGCCCGGGCGTTGGGTAACCACGGTCTCCGAGACGTAACATCTATCACCGATATGGATGGTTTAGGGATCTTCGCAACCGTTCCCTGACCTCGTAATTGACACGCTCCGTGTTCGAACTAGCCGCCGATCGGCTAGTTATCACATCGTGCGTCACAGGTTCTTGCCCGGCTACTCCTCGTTCACTTAACGTCGATGAAACGAGGGGAGGGCAACGACGCCGTGACCACACTTTCCTTGGCCGGGCAACCATCCCCGATGCCGCTCGAGCTGACGCCGTACTACCGGGCGGGCCGGGGGACGCCGCTGGTGATGCTGCACGGCGCGAGCATGTCCTGGCGGGCCTGGCGCCCGGTGCTGCCGCTGCTCACCGGCCGGCACGACGTGTTCGCCCCCACCCTGCCCGGCCATCGCGGCGGTCCCGAACCGGTCAGCAATGGCGAGCCCAACATCGACACCGTGGCCGACCAGCTGTGCGCGCAGCTGGACGAGGCCGGGATCGAGACCGCGCACCTGGTCGGCAACTCACTGGGCGGCTGGCTGGCCTTCGAGCTGGCCCGGCGCGGCCGGGCGCGGTCCGTGCTGGCCATCTCGCCCGCCGGAAGCTGGCAGGCCCGCCGGGACCTGGTGAAGCTGCTCTGGACGTTCCGGGTGGGCTTCACCGCCGTGGACAACCCCCGGTTGAGTCCGCTGTCGGGCAACCGGCTGCTGCGCCGGGTCGGGCTGAGCCGGGTGCTCGCGCACCCCGGTCGGCTGTCCGAGGCGGACGAGCAGAACATGGTGGACGACATGCGCGCCTGCACCCTGCTGCGCGCGCTGATGGGCGGTTCGGTGCGGGTCGAGCCGATGACCGACTTCGACGTGGCCCTCTGCCCGGTGCACATCGCCTGGGCGGAACGCGACCGGATCATCCCGTACCGGCGTTACGGCCGCCCGATGCAGCGGGTGGTCCGCGGTGCCCGGTTCAGCGTCCTGCCCGAAGTCGGCCACGTGCCCATGCACGACGACCCCCGTCTGGTCGCGCGCACCATCCTGGAGCAGACAACCGCCGTGGACGCGGATGCCGCCACCGAGGAGCCCGGGCCAGGGCTGGCTCGGTTCCGTCGGCGGCGACGCTCGGCTTGAGCCGTGGTCGGGTCCTAGAGACTGCTGGGACGGCGGACCAACCCAGCCACCCCACACGAAGGCTCAGTTCGACGGGTTGGCCAGGCCGTTGCGGGCGATTATCTGGGCGGTTTCGATGACCTTGCGGAGGGATGCGCCCTTGTTGGGGCTCCACCACTCGGTGGCCCAGTTGAGGCCGCCGAGCACCAGCATCCGGGCGGCCCGGGTGTCCAGGTCCGGGTGGATCTCCCCGGCGTCCGCCGCTTCGTCGATCAGCTTGCGCCATATGTCGCCGTACTCGCGCTGCCGGATCAGCTGGCGTTCCCGCAGCTCGCTGGGCAGTTGGGGGCCGTTGCGGATGGCGGCGGCGCAGTAGTCGGACAGCCGCAGCACCATCTCCAGGTGCGCGCCGACCGCGACGCAGATCCGGTCCAGCCCGGTGGCGCCGGGCGGCAGCGCCGTGACCTCCTCGGTGACGTGGTCCAGCGCCCGGGTCAGGCCGATGGTGATGACCTCTTCGATCAGCTCGTCCCGCGAGGAGAAGTAGTAGTAGAGCGCGGGCGCCTGTACCTCGGCGAGCTCGGCGATGTCGGCCAGCCGCGTGCCGGCGTAACCGTTGCGGCTCAGTACCTTGGCCGCCGCGTCCAGGATCCGCTCGCGGGTCCGGGAGGACTTGGTCTGGGTCTCGGTCTGGGACCGCCCGTTCGCGCGGACGGTACGGGGCTTTGGCACACATCACATCTTAGGTGGTGCGCTCGGCCGGCTCCGACACCTCCGCTTTGCCCGCCGTCAACCGGGCCGATACCGCGGCGGCAAGGGACCCGCCCCGAGGTAGGTTGCGGCGGGTGGGCCGCGCTGCTGGTCGGGTTCTACTTCCGGCAGAGCCGGCCGATCGTGTTCAACCAATCTGGTTGCGTGAGGGCGCGCTCAGGCCCGTGCCGGTGCCGGGTAGCGCTGTCCGACCGCCTCGACCACCAGTTGGGCGGTCTCCGCGCAGGCGGTGGTGCCGCCGTTGCCGTACTGCTTGACCGCGTCGCCGACGTGCCACAGGTTGGGCAGCGGGGTCTCGTGCGGCAGGTCGAAGCCGGCCACCGCGCGCTGGGGCGGCCAGTCGTCGCGCATCACCGCGGTGGACAGGATGCGGGCCTCCTCGAAGCCCGGCACCTCGTCCCGCAGGTCGGCCATGATCAGCTCGGTCTCCGCCTCGGCGTCGAAGTCGCCGACCGACGGTTTCGGCACCCCGGCACCGGCGTACAGGTGCCAGCCGGGCGGGGCCATCTCCGGGCAGGTGGCGGTGAAGTTGGCGACGTAGCAGAGGCGCCGGGTGGCGCCGAAGCTGGTCAGTCCGGGCGCCTCCAGCAGCGGGCGCCGGCTGGCGAAGTTGACCGTGATCATCGCGCACGGCTTGGACCGGGCGGTGACGTCCGCCCGGTACTCCTCGCCCAGGCCGGGGCAGATCGCGGCGGTGGCCACCGGGCCGATGCCGCTGACCGCGAACCGGCAGCCGACCTCGATCTCGCTGCCGTCGGCCCGCCGCACGGTGGCCCCGGTGACCAGGCCGTCCGCCGTCCGAAGCTCGGTGACCTCGGCCGAGAGCAGCACCTCGCCGCCGTGCAGCGTCACCGCGTCGGCCAGCGCGGCCATCGCGCCGACCGTGCCCTCGGGGTGGAAACCGAACTTCTTGAACGCGCTGCGGCGGGTGAAGTAGGTGAGGAACACCCGCGCCGGCAGCTCCTCCGAGCCGACCGCGAACACCGAGGCGCACATGTTGCGGAACACCGCCTGCACGTTCTCGTTCTTGGTGTACCTGGCCACCCACTCGGCGGTGGTCAGCTGCTCCTCGGGCAGGCCGCTGTCCTCCCGGGCCGCGCCGAGGCCGGACAGCAGCTTGGCGCCGTGCCGGGTCAGCCGGGACAGCAGGAAGCCCCAGCCGCCGCCGGTGATGTCCAGGGTCTTGCCGCCGATGCGGTACATCAGCGGCGGCTTCGGCATGCGGACGTCATAGGGCGCGCCGACCTCGGCGAACGTCTGCTCCATGATGCCGCCGAGCTCCAGCACGATGGCCCCGTTGTTCACCTTGAAGCCGTCGATGTCGTGCGTGGAAGCCCGGCCGCCGACCTGGTCCAGCCGCTCGACCACCATGGTGCGGTAACCCTGGTGGGCCAGCCGCGCGGCCGCGCACAGCCCGCCGGCGCCGGCGCCGATCACCAGTGCGTCCACGTCAACCCGTGTGCTCGTCACCGTTTTGAATTTAGATTAAGTGACCGGCGGCGGTCAATGCCCGGACGTAGGGTGGGCGGGTGGGTGACTTGGGGTTGTTGGGCCCGGCCGACCTGGGCGACCGGCGGGCCGCGGTGACCGTGGCGGGGCAGGGCCTGCGGCGGGACGAGCTGTTCGCCGCCGCCTCGGCCGTCGCGGACCGGGTGGCCGGGGCGGGCGCGGTCGCGGTGCACGCGCGGCCGACGCTGGAGACCGTGGTGGCGATCGCCGGCTGCCTGCTGGCCGGCGTGCCCTCGGTGCCGGTGCCGCCGGACTCCGGGCCGGCCGAGCGGGCACACCTGTTGCGCGACTCCAGCGCCCAGCTGTGGCTGGGCCCGCCGCCGGCCGAGCCACTCACCGACGGGCCGGAGATCGTGCCGGTCGACCTCGCCGCCCGGTCCGGCTCGACCTGGGCCGCCCGGCCGCCCGGCGACACCGCGATGATCATGTACACCTCGGGCACCACCGGCAGCCCGAAGGGCGCGGTGATGTCCTACCGGGCGATGGCCGCCGGGCTGGACGGCCTGGCCGATGCCTGGGCGTGGACCCCGGACGACGTGCTGGTGCACGGGTTGCCGCTGTTCCACGTGCACGGGCTGATCCTGGGTGTGCTCGGCGCGCTGCGGGCGGGCAGCCCGCTGGTGCACACCGGCCGGCCCCGCCCGGAGGCCTATGCGGCGGCGGCCCGGGAACACGGGGGCACGCTGTTCTTCGGGGTGCCCACCGTGTGGTCGCGGATCGCCGCCGACCCGGACAGCGCGCGGGCGTTGGGCTCGGCCCGGCTGCTGGTGTCCGGCAGCGCCGCGCTGCCGCCGTCGGTGTTCCGGGACGTCGCCGCGCTGGCCGGCCAGCCACCGGTGGAGCGGTACGGCATGACCGAGACGATGATCACCGTGGCGGTCCGGGCGGACGGCGAGCGGCGCGCCGGCTGGGTCGGGGAGCCCATCGCCGGGGTCCGCACGCGGGTGGTGGACGACGCCGGCCTACCCGTGCCCGACGACGGCGAGACCATCGGTGACCTGCAGATCCAGGGCGACACGTTGTTCGACGGCTACCTGGGCCGGCCGGAGGCCACCCAGGCCTGCCGGACCGCGGACGGGTGGTTCCGCACCGGTGACGCGGCGGTCCGGGACGCCGCCGGCTATCACCGCATCGTGGGTCGCCGGTCCTCCGACCTGATCAAGACCGGTGGCTACCGGGTGGGAGCGGGCGAGGTGGAGGCGGCGCTGCTGGACCACCCGGCGGTGGCCGAGGCGGCCGTGGTCGGGCTGCCCGACGACGACCTCGGCCAGCGGATCGTGGCCTTCGTCGTCGCCGACCGGGTGGCCGCCGAGGCGCTGATCGCCCACGTAGCCACCCAACTCTCCGCCCACAAACGCCCCCGCGAGGTCCGCCTGGTGGACACCCTCCCCCGCAACGCCATGGGAAAGGTCCAGAAGTCCCGCCTCACGTAGGCCGCCCGCTCGGCGGCTCGCACACACCGTTTGGCGCTTGCACACGCTCTGTAGCCCGTGTGCCAGCGCCAAACCGTGTGCGCCAGCCTGAACTTCCGCTCCCGAAGTGGGATGGTGGCGGCCGTGTTGGATCACATTGTGTACGCGGTGCCGGACCTGGCCGCCGGGGTGGAGGAGTTCACCGAGCTGACCGGGGTGGTGCCGGCCAAGGGTGGGCAGCACGTGGGCATCGGCACGGCGAACTACCTGGTCGGGCTCGGCGCGGACGCCTTCCTGGAGATCATCGGGCCGGACCCGGCGCAGGAGACGCCGACCCGGCCGCGCCCGTTCGGCATCGACGGGCTCGGCGAGCCCTGTGTGATGGCCTGGGCGGTGCGCACCAACGATCTCGACGCCGCGGTCGACGCCGCCAAGGAGCGGGGCTACGACCCCGGCGAGATCGCCCCGATGTCCCGGGCGACCCCGTCCGGCGAGACCCTGAACTGGCGGCTGACCTGGGCCGATGTGCGGGACGGGCCGGCGCTGGTGCCGTTCCTGATCGACTGGGGGGCCACCCCGACGCCGCCCAGTCGAGGCCTGCCCGAGATCGGTCTGGAGGCCTTCGAAGCAACGCACCCGATACCGGACGGGGTGCGTGGCGCGCTGCGCGCGCTGGACGCCGACCTGCCCGTGGACGCCGGCAACCGCGCCGCCCTGGTGGTCACCCTGGCCGGCCCCAACGGCCGGGTGGTGCTCACCTAGCGTGTCCCGGACGCGCCCAACTGGGCGCGCGCTCAGCAAGCGCCTTCGGCCTAGTCGCCGTTGGCCAGGAACCGCCCGTAGCCGCCCTGGAAGAACACCAGCGGCTGCTTGCCGGCGTCGGCGTCCAGGTCCCGCACCCGGCCGAGCACGAAGTAGTGGTCGCCGGCGTCGGTGATCGACTCGAAGTCGCAGTCGATCCAGGCCGCCACGCCGTCCAGCCGGGGCGCCCCGGACTCCGTCTCGAACCATTTGACCCCGGCGAACTTGTCCCCGCCCCGCTTGGCGAACGAGCGGCAGAGCTCCTCCTGGTCGGCGGCCAGCACGTTCACGCAGAAGCTGGACGCCGTGCGGATCTTGGGGAAGCTGGTGGAGGAGCGGTCCGGCAGGAACGCGACCAGCGGCGGGTCCAGCGACACCGATGTGAAGGAGCCCACCGCCATGCCGGCCGGCGCGCCGTCCGCGTCGATGGCGGTGACCACCGTGACCCCGGTGGGGTAGCTGCCGAGGACCCGCCGGTACTGCAGGGGGTCTATCAGGGTCATGACCTGGGCACGTCCTTCCACGGCAGGTCGCGGTCGGTGCGGGGCTCGCCGGGAAGGCCGAGCACCCGCTCACCCAGGATGTTCCGCATGACCTCGGAGGTGCCGCCCTCGATGGAGTTGGCCAGCGAGCGCAGGTAGGTCTTGCGGATGTCCGCTTCCGGGCTGGAGACGGTGGAGTGGTCCGGCTGGGCCATGGTGTAGTCGTTGATCAGCATGCCGTCGGTGCCCTGGAGGTCCACGCACAGCTCCAGGATCGCCTTGTTCAGCTCGGCGAACTGCAGCTTGGCGATGGAACCCTCCGGCCCCGGGGTGCCCACGCCGGCCTGCGCGGCGGCCCGCACGTTGGTCAGCCGGGCCGCCTCGGCCCTGGTCCACAGGGACATCAGCTTGTCCCGGGTGGCCGCGTCCGTGGTGCCGGCGGCAGCGGCCGCGCGGAACGCCTTGATCGCCTCGGAGATCGGGCCCTCGCCGCGCCGCGAGCGCCGGCGCCCGATGGACACCCGCTCGTTCATCAGCGTGGTCATGGACACCCGCCAGCCCTCGCCGACCGCGCCCAGCCGGTCCGCCTCCGGGACCGCCGCGTCGTTGAAGTAGACCTCGTTGAACTCGGCCTGCCCGGTGATCTGGCGCAGCGGCCGGACCTCCACGCCCGGGGCCTTCATGTCCACGATGAAGTAGGTCAGGCCGCGGTGTTTGGGCAGGTCGGGGTCGGTGCGCGCGACCAGCAGCCCGCGCCGGGCGACGTGCCCGAGCGAGGTCCACACCTTCTGCCCGTTCACGATGTAGTGGTCGCCGTCCGGGACCGCGCGCGTGGCCAGCGAGGCCAGGTCCGAGCCGGCCCCCGGCTCGGAGAACAGCTGACACCAGATCTCCTCGCCGGTGAACAGCGCCTTGAGGTACTTGCGGCGCTGCTCCTCGGTGCCGTGCACGTAGACCGTCGGGGCGGCCATGCCCAGCCCGATCACGTTGAACCCGGACCAGTTCTTCGCGCCCGCGTCCAGGAACATCTGCTCGACCACGCCGTTGAGCGACGAGTCCAGGCCCAGTCCGCCGTGCCCCTTCTCGTGGTGCACGAAGGCCAGCCCGGCATCGAACCGCGCCGCCCGCAGCTCGCGGTCCGGCGTGCTCTCCACCGGATGTTCGGAGAGGAAGTCCTTGACCAGCCGCTCCACCGTCGCTCGGTCGCTCACGCCACTACCTCCGGGATGTCCAGCAGGCCGGCCAGCCGGGCGCGGTGCTTGGTGGGCGAGCCGAGGAACAGCTGCGAGCTCTTGGCCCGCTTGAAGTAGAGGTGCGCGGGGTGTTCCCAGGTGAACCCGATGCCGCCGTGGTTCTGGATGTTGTCCAGGGTGACCCTGGTGTACACCTCGGAGCACAGCGAGCCGGCCAGGCAGGCGGAGACCGGCAGGTTCTCGGGCTCGAACGCCGCCGTCCAGGCGCCGCTGTAGGCCACCGAGCGGGCCGACTCCACGTCCACCAGCATGTCCGCGCAGCGGTGCTTGATGGCCTGGAACGAGCCGATCTTGCGGCCGAACTGGACCCGGGTGTTGGCGTACTCCACCGTCATCTCGAGCACCTTCTGCGCCCCGCCCAGCTGCTCGCAGGCCAGCAGCACGACCGCGCGGTCCACGGCGGTGCGCAGCTCCTCGTCCAGCGTGCCCGGGATGCCGACGGCGCGCGCCGGGGTGGCGGTGAAACGCAGCTCGGCCAGCTTGCGGGTGAGGTCCAGCGGGGTCAGCGGGGTGGCCTCGGCGCCGCCGGCGGTGACCGCGAACAGGCCCAGTCCGTCCGGCGTGCCGGCCAGCACCAGCACCAGGTCGGCGGTTGCGCCGTCCACCACCACCTCGGCCGTGCCGGCCAGCCGCCAGCCGCCGTTCGCCGGGCTGGCGGTGATCGTGCTGGCCAACGGGTCCGGCCCGCCCCAGGCCAGGGTGGCGCGGGTGGTGCCGTCGGCGATGCCGGGCAGGTGCTGCCGGTTCGCCTCCTCGTCACCCGCCGCGAGCAGCGCGTTCGCCGCCAGCGCCACGGTGCCGAACAGGGGGCTGCAGCACAGCGAGCGCCCCATTTCCTCGAACACCACGCCCAGCTCGACCAGCGTGGCGCCGGAGCCGCCGTGCTCCTCCGGGACGATCAGCCCCGGCAGGCCCAGCTCCTCGGCCATCTGCCGCCACACCGCCGGGTCGTAGCCGTCCTCGGTCTCCATCAGCCGGCGCACTTCCGCCTCGGCGGAGCGTTTCTCCAGGAACCCGCGCAGCACGCCGCGCAGCTCCTCCGCCTCGGGTCCGGGGATGAACGTCACGCTCTTGCCTCCCTGCTCGGGGCCACGGCGTTATTATCCTAACGCCATTTGGTTTAGTGTGCCGGCCCCTCTTCGGAAGGTATCTCCGGACCGGGCGTCGCGCGACCCGAGTCGGTCACTGCCGGACACCAATTTCGTCCAGGTGCGCGAGCAGGTCGGCCGGATCCTGGTAGACCCGGTAGGCGCCGGCCCGCTCCAGCTCCTCCCGGCCGTAGCCGCCGGAGAGCAGTCCGACGCCGAGCGCGCCGGCCCGGCGGGCGGCCAGCAGGTCCCACACGCTGTCCCCGACCACGATGGCGTGCCGGATGTCCACGCCCACCTGGTTGGCGGCGGCCAGGAAGAGGTCCGGGTCGGGCTTGGCGTAGCGGACCTGGTCGCGGGTGACCATCGGGGTGTCCTGGGACTGGCCGAGCAGCTCCAGCGCGAAGCGCGCCGACGCGGCCAGCCCGCTGGTGGCGATGCCCCAGGTCACGCCCTGTTCGGTGAGGGTGTCGAGCAGCCTGCTCGCGCCGGGCAGCGGCCGCACCGACTCGCGCAGCCGGGCGTAGGCGGCCGCGTGCGCCTCGGTCAGCGCGCGAACCTTCTCCTCGTCCAGCGGCCGCCCGGTCTCCCGGGCCAGCGCGCTGACGAACAGCCCGCCGCTCATCCCGATCCGCCGGTGGATCCGCCAGATGGCCAGGTCCAGGTCGAACTCGCTGAGCGCCTCCCGCCAGGCCAGTACGTGTTGGTAGACGCTGTCGATCAACGTGCCGTCCAGGTCGAACAGCAGGGCCGGTGGCTCGGTGCTGACTGGGTTCCGCGTCATGCCTCCACCCTGCCCGATCGGTCAGACCAGCTCGACGCCGCAGTGCGCGGCGGCGGCTCGGGCAAGTCGGGCGTCGGCCGTGAAAAGCGTGGACTTTCGGACCTGGGCGAGGGCCACGTAGGCGCTGTCGTGGCCGCTGATGTTGTCGCGGAGCCGCCACATCCGGGCGAGTAGCCCATCGAGCTGCGCGGATTCGACGGCGAGGTGAGGGAGCTGGACAACAGCCTGGATGGCGATTGCCTCGTCGATCTTTTGCCCGATAGCCAGGCTCCGGATGACCGAGAAGACCTCGACTTTCCAATGCTCCGGGGCGGTCCAGTCGGCGTCTCGGAGCAGCGCCTCGCGTGCTTTTTGTCCGTCTCCGTCGGCGTACACGAGCAGGTTTACCAGGACTGAGGCATCGACGACGATCACGTGCGCCGGGCGCGTTCCTGCTCAAGGACCTCCCAGGAGCGTGGCGCGTCCGGGCCAGCACCGCCGCCTTTGCCGAGTTCTTCTTCGATTTCGGCGATTATCTGCCGGTTGCGGCTGAACGCGGCCTGCTGTTGCAACGTGTGCAGCACCAGGGCCTGGAGTGACTGGCCGCGCTCCCTGGCCTGCTCGACCAAGGCGGCCTTGACGTCGTCCGGCACGCCGCGGACGGTGATGACGGAACTCATGACTGCATTTTGCAGTCATACCTCCTCGGGGGGCAAGCCGCCTGCTCTACCAGAGAAGTGTGGCGACGAGCCCGCCGGCCCCTGCTTTTGTTCGGGCAGCGGAGACGCCACCATTGTGGGTGTGAGCGAGGCAGTTGCGCGCAAGATCAATCTCCGGATCGCCGAAGAGCTGGCCGTGCGGCCCAACCAGGTGGACTCGGCGGTGGGCCTGCTGGACGACGGGTCGACGGTGCCGTTCGTCGCCCGCTACCGCAAGGAGGTCACCGGGGGGCTGGACGACACCCAGCTGCGCACCCTGGAGGAGCGCCTGCGGTATCTGCGTGAGCTGGAGGAACGCCGGGCCGCCGTGCTCGAGTCCATCGAGTCGCAGGGCAAGCTGACCGACGAGCTGAAGGCGCGCGTGCTGGAGGCGGACTCCAAGGCCCGCCTCGAGGACATCTACCTGCCCTACAAGCCCAAGCGCCGCACCAAGGCCCAGATCGCCCGGGAGAACGGCCTCGAGCCGCTGGCCGAGTCGCTGCTCGCCGACCCGACCCAGGACCCGGCCGAGCTGGCCGGCGGCTACCTGAACGAGAACGTGGCCGACGCCCCCGCCGCGCTGGAGGGCGCGCGGGCCATCCTGGTGGAGAAGTTCGCCGAGGACGCCGACCTGATCGGTGAGCTGCGGGAACGCATGTGGACGCGCGGGCGCATGATCGCCAAGGTGCGTGAGGGCAAGGAGGAGGCCGGCGCCAAGTACGCCGACTACTTCGACTTCTCCGAGCCGTTCGGCAAGCTGCCCTCGCACCGCATCCTGGCGCTGTTCCGCGGCGAGAAGGAAGAGGCGCTGGAGCTGGTCCTCGAGCCGGAGGAGCCCGTCGAGGACGGGCCGTCCAGCTTCGAGCGGAGCATCGCCGCCCGGTTCGACGTCACCGACCAGGGCCGCCCGGCCGACAAGTGGCTGCAGGACACCGTGCGCTGGGCCTGGCGCACCCGGGTGCAGGTGCACCTGGGCATCGACGTGCGCACCCGGCTGTGGCAGGCCGCCGAGGACGGCGCGGTCGGCGTGTTCGCGGCCAACCTGCGTGACCTGCTGCTCGCCGCGCCGGCCGGCACCCGGGCCACCCTGGGCCTGGACCCGGGCCTGCGCACCGGGGTGAAGGTGGCCGTCGTGGACGCCACCGGCAAGGTGGTGGACACCGCCACCATCTACCCGCACGAGCCGCGCCGGCAGTGGGACGACTCGCTGATCACGCTGGCCGGGCTGATCAAGCAGCACAACGTGGAGCTGGTGGCCATCGGCAACGGCACCGCGTCCCGGGAGACCGACAAGCTGGCCGGCGAGCTGGTCAGCAAGATGGTCGGGCACAAGCTGACCAAGGTGATGGTGTCCGAGGCCGGCGCCTCGGTGTACTCCGCGTCGGCCTACGCATCGGCCGAGCTGCCCGAGCTGGACGTGTCGCTGCGCGGCGCGGTGTCCATCGCCCGCCGGCTGCAGGACCCGCTGGCCGAGCTGGTCAAGATCGACCCGAAGTCGATCGGCGTGGGTCAGTACCAGCACGACGTGTCCGAGGTGAAGCTATCGCGCTCGCTGGACGCGGTGGTGGAGGACTGCGTGAACGCGGTCGGGGTGGACGTGAACACCGCGTCCGCGCCGCTGCTGCGCCGGGTCTCCGGCATCACCGAGACGCTGGCCACGAACATCGTCGCGCACCGGGACGAGAACGGCCCGTTCCGCGAGCGGACCGCCCTGGCCAAGGTGCCGAGGCTGGGGCCGAAGGCGTTCGAGCAGTGTGCGGGCTTCCTGCGCATCCCCAGCGGGTCCAACCCGCTGGACGCATCGGGGGTGCACCCCGAGGCATACCCCGTGGTGCGGCGCATCCTGGCCTCGGCCGGCACCGAGCTGTCCGGCCTGATCGGCAACGGCCAGGCGTTGGCCACCCTGGCGCCGGCCGACTTCGTCGACGAGACCTTCGGGCTCCCCACGGTCACCGACATCCTGGCCGAGCTGGAGAAGCCGGGCCGCGACCCGCGCCCGGCCTTCAAGACCGCCAGCTTCGCCGAGGGCGTGGAGAAGATCGCCGACCTGAAGGTGGGCATGGTGCTGGAGGGCGTGGTCACCAACGTCGCCGCGTTCGGGGCGTTCGTGGACGTCGGCGTGCACCAGGACGGCCTGGTGCACGTCTCCGCGCTGGCCAACCGCTACGTGTCCGATCCGCGCGAGGTCGTCAAACCGGGTGACATCGTTCGGGTGAAGGTCCGCGAGGTGGACATCCCCCGCAAACGGATCTCCCTGACCATGCGGCTCGAGGATGAGCCGGGCCGCGAAGGACGCGGTCGTCCCCAGCGCGACGGCGGCCAGGGTCGAGAAGGCGGCCGGGACGGTGGCCGCGACGGTGGCCGGGGTGGTCGCCGCGAGGGCGGTCGGGGCGGCGGCCGCGACGGCCAGGGCCGCAACGGCGGCCGAGCCGGTGCTGGCCGCGACGGCCAGGGCGGCGGCGGTGGCCGGGACGGTGGCGGCCGCGACGGCCAGGGCGGTAGCCGGGACGGCCGTCGGGACGGTGGTCGCGAGGCCGGCCGAGAAGGCGGCCGCGAGGGTGGCCGGGACGGCCGGCGCGGCGGCGGTCAGGGCGGTCAGGGCCGCCGCGAACGCCCCGCACCCAGCGGCGCGATGGCCGACGCACTGCGCCGCGCCGGCTTCGACGTCGGCAAACGCTGACGGCTACCGGCCGCCCGACGGACGTCGCGATCGAGCCGCTTCATAGGAAATCCATAGCCGAAAACCCACACACGGGCCGTAGTG
Organism: Actinospineispora eucalypti; assembly: GCA_014208095.1. Classification (GTDB taxonomy): domain Bacteria; phylum Actinomycetota; class Actinomycetes; order Mycobacteriales; family Pseudonocardiaceae; genus Pseudonocardia; species Pseudonocardia eucalypti. The sequence goes on from JACHMT010000001.1 coordinate 1,908,689, forward strand.
AGCTGTCACCCTTTCGGGTGTGAAATTTGCGGAGACCGTGGTTGTGGCGCTACGTAGCTTGCGCAGCAATCGTTTGCGCTCGCTGCTGACCACGATGGGCATCGTCATCGGTGTGGGCGCGGTGATTGTGCTCGTTGCGCTGGGCAACGGCATGCAAGCCGGCTTCGACGAGCAGTTCAGCCGGCTGGCCAACCAGCTGACGGTGAGCAAGGCCGACGGCATGGGCTCCGCGCGCGACCTGACCGACCAGGACGTCGAAGCCCTGAAGGACAAGGCGCACACCCCGGACATCGCCTCGGTGACCCCGACCACCGGCGGCACGGCGGTGCTTTCCGCCGGTCAGGCCACGACCAGGGCGAAGACCGTCGGCGCCCCCGATGAGTACCTGGACGTCTCGGACCGCTCCATGGCCTTCGGCTCCTGGATCAGCCGGGCCGAGCAGCGCTCCGGCGCCAAGGTCGCCGTGATCGGCCAGGACACGGTGAGCGAGCTGTGGGGCAGGAGCGCCAACCTCGCCGAGGTGGTCGGCCAGGAGGTCCGGATCGGCCGCACGCCGTTCAAGGTGATCGGCGTGCTGGCCCGGGACAAGCAGCAGGACAAGGTGGCCATCGTCCCGATGGAGGCGGCCCGGGCCTACCTGACCGGCAGCGGAAACGTGGTCGAGCAGATCATCGTCAAGGCCACCGGCGCCGCCACCGTCCCGGCCGCCACCGAGCAGGTGAACCGGGTGCTGGATTCCCAGCACCGCATCCGCACCGAGAAGGACCGTGACTTCAACGTACGCGGGTACCAGAACATGCTGGACCGTCGCAACGAGTACATGACCTTCCTGACCGTCTTCACCACCGCCGTCGCCGCGATCTCCCTGGTCGTGGGCGGCATCGGGGTCGCCAACATCATGCTGGTGTCGGTCACCGAACGGACCCGGGAGATCGGCATCCGCAAGGCGATCGGCGCGCCGAGGCGGGCCATCCTGAAGCAGTTCCTGATCGAGGCGGTGGTCCTCACCGGCCTGGGCGGGCTGGCCGGCGTGGCGATCGGCGTCGGCCTCTCGATGATCGGCAGTTTCGCGTTGCCCAAGCTGTTCCCCGCGTTCCCGGTGCCGATCGTGACCATGCTGCCGGTGCTGGTGGCGTTCGGGGTGAGCCTGGCGATCGGGGTGGTGGCCGGGGGTTACCCGGCCCACCGCGCGGCCCGCCTTCGCCCCATCGAAGCCCTCCGCTTCGAGTAGGCCGGCCAGCTGGCACACACGAGTTGGCGATGCTCCGCTCCGCCGCGGCCCGGCGCTCCATGGTCAAGTAGCGGTGGGAGCCCTTACCGGCTGGTAGAAGGTCGCTCATCGCGACTTGACCATGAAACCTGCGGTGTTGCACAGCCGGTGGTCATTTCATGATCAACGGTGTCCAGCCAGGTTCGGCGGGAGGCCTACCTCGCCAGCTGTGTCGAAGTCGTCGAGCAGGCGCGCCGCGAGCCGGGTTGCCTCGACTTCGCCATCGGCGCGGACCTGGTGGACCCGGGTCGGATCAACATCGTCGAGCGGTGGGACTCGCGGCAGTCCGTCGAAACCTTTCGCGGCGACGGTCCCAGCGGCGAACAGGCGGCCTCGATTCTTGCCGCGGCGGTCGCCGAGTACGACGTGGCTGAGTCTCGGAGCTTGACCTAGTCCGCGAGTCGCTTCAGAGGCCGAGCAGGGTGCTGGCGTCCCACCACATGCGGGCGACCACCTCGCCGGCGGGTTCTTCGGTGGCCATCGCGGCGCTCTGCCCGGCCCAGTGGTTGGCCCGGTCCAGCTCGGTCACCTGCTCCGGGGCCAGCCCGCCGCGCCACTGCGCCACCAGCCGGCGCTGCACCGGGTAGGGCGCGGGCGGCGGCGCGCCGGGGGCCGTCCAGGCGCGCACGTAGGGGGTCGGCGCGGCGCGGCCGAGCCGGCCGGAGTAGGCCCGGGTGGGCACCGTGTGTTCGGGTGCGAGCCCGTCCAGGGATGCGGCCCAGGCCTTGCTGATACCGGTCTCGGGGCAGCGCAGCAGCGCGGTGCCGACCTGGACCGCGCTCGCGCCCAGCGCCAGCGCGGCGGCCACCCCGCGACCGTCCGCGATGCCGCCGGCCGCGATCACCGGCACGTCCAGCCCGTCGGCCAGCCGGGGGAGCAGGGCGAACAGGCCGACGTCGGTGGCCTCGGCGTCGGCGGGGTCGAACGAACCCCGGTGCCCGCCGGCCTCCATGCCCTGGGCCACCACGGCGTCCGCACCGGCCTCCTGGGCGGCCAGCGCGTCGTCCAGCGTGGTGGCGCAGGCGAACCAGGCGATGCCGAGCGCCTTCATCTCCCGCACGAACGCCGGCTCGTACAGGCCCATGATCGAGGTGATCGCGGTCGGCCGGGCGGCCAGCATCGCGGCGCACTGGTCGTCGAACACCGGAGCGGCGCCGCCGGCCGGGCCGGGCGAGCTGTAGCGCCCCAGGAACCCGCGGGCCAGCGCCTCCTTCCGGTCGGCGTCCGGGTCGGGCGGGTCCGGGATCCAGTTGTTCAGCTGCACCGCGCCGGTGGAGCCGGCGCGGAACCGGGCCATCCACTCGGCGATGCGCTCCGGCTGGTCGAGCAGCACCCCGGAGGCGCCCATCCCGCCCGCCTCGGCGACCGCGACGGCCAGCTCGGGCGGGCAGGCGCCGGCCATCGGCGCCATGAGGATCGGCACCCGTAGCCGGTGGCGCTGGCAGAAGTCCCGTACCCGCTCGGCGATCGACACATCGCGCACAGTACGGCGTATCGTCATCCGTTGCCCGTCGTCACGCTTACGTGATACTCATTCGTGGCTGGGTACGCGGACGAGCGGGTGATCCGAATGAGCAACACCCTGGTCGACGGGCAAGACTTCAAGCTCGGCCTGTTCTCGCCGAACTGTTCCGGCGGGCTGGCCGTCACCGCGATCCCGGAGCGCTGGAGTGCCAGCTGGGCGGACAACCTGAGGTTGGCTCAGCTTGCCGACCAGGTGGGTATCGACTTCATCCTGCCGATCGCCCGGTGGATCGGGTACGGCGGCGAGACGAACTTCCACGAGGGTGTGCTCGAGCCCATCCCCTGGGCCAGCGGCCTGCTGGCCAGCACGCGGCGGGTGGTCGTGTTCGCCACCGTGCACACCGCGTTCAACCATCCCGTGGTGAGTGCCAAGCAGCTGGCAACGGTCGACCACGTCGGCGGTGGCCGCGCGGGCGTGAACGTCGTCGCCGGGTGGAACGAGCCCGAGTACCGGGCGATGGGCGTGGAGCTGCCCGAGGCGCACGACGACCGGTACGCCCGCGCGCAGGAGTGGTTCGACCACCTGCGCGCGCTGTGGACCACCGAAGGCCGGGGCGACCGGGAGGGGCGGTTCTTCACCCTGCGCGGCGTGGAGTCCATGCCCAAGCCGGTGCAGGGCGTGCTGCCGGTGCTGAACGCCGGGTCCAGCCCGCAGGGCCGGGACTTCGCCGCGCGCAACGCCAACTTCGTGTTCACCATCATCGGCGACGCCGACGAGGGCGCCAAGGTGGTCGCCCAGCTCACGGAGGCCGCCCGGACCCGCTACCAACGGGCGGTCGGCGTGATGTCCCCGGCGCACGTGGTCTGCCGGCCCACCCGGGCCGAAGCGCGGGAGTACCTGCACTACTACGCCGAGGAGAACGCCGACTGGGAGGCGGTGGACAACCTCATGCGGCTGCAGGGGCTGCACGCCCAGTCGTTCACCAAGGAGATGCTGGCCGGCTTCCGGTCCCGGTTCGCCGCCGGGCACGGCACCTGCCCGCTGATCGGCACGCCGGACGACGTCGCCGACGAGATCGAGCGCTACGCCAAGGCCGGCCTGGCCGGCATGACCCTGTCCTTCGTGGACTACATCGGTGAGCTGAGGCAGTTCGCCGACGAGGTGATCCCCCGGCTGGAGGCCAGGGGAATCCGGCAACCCCGCCCCGCACTTGACCAGGAGGCCTGACGGATGTCCCTGCTGACCGAGGTGTTCGCGGCACTGCGCGAACAGCGGCTGGAGATCGTCGACCTGACCGCACCGCTGACCTCGTCCACCCCGGTGCTGCGGCTGCCCGAGCCGTTCGCCAACACGATCAACTTCCAGCTGGAGGAGATCAGCCGTTACGACGAGCGCGGCCCGCGCTGGTACTGGAACAACATCCACACCGGCGAGCACACCGGCACCCATCTGGACGCGCCGAACCACTGGCTCTCCGGCAAGGACGGGCCGGACGTCGCCGGGGTGTCGCTCCGGACACTGGTGGCGCCCGCGGTGGTGCTGGACGCGTCGGCCCGAGTGGCCGAGGACCCGGACTTCCTGCTCCAGATCGATGACGTGCGCAAATGGCAGGAGGAGCACGGTCCGCTGCCGGACGGCGGCTGGCTGCTCTACCGCACCGGCTGGGACACCCGGTCGGACGACGCGGACGAGTTCCTGAACGTGGACGACACCGGCTCGCACACCCCGGGGGTGGCCGCCGAGTGCGCCCGCTGGCTGGCCGAGGAGACCCCGATCGCCGGCCTCGGGGTGGAGACCGTGGGCACCGACGCCGGCCGGGCCATGGAGCTGGACCCGATGTTCCCCTGCCACGAGCTGATCCTGGGCGCCGGCAAGTGCGGCCTCACCCAGCTGCGCAACCTTGACCGGCTGCCGGCCACCGGCGCGCTGCTGCTGGTCTCGCCGCTGCCCATCGTGGGCGGCTCGGGCAGCCCGGCCCGGGTGCTCGCGCTGGTCGAACGGTGAGGGTCGCCGAGCTGGTCGGGCGGACGCTCGCGCGGCTCGGCGCCGGCCCGGTGTTCGGGGTGGTGGGCAGCGGGAACCTGCGGGTGACCAACGCCCTGCGGGCGCACGGTGTGCGGTTCGTGGCCACCCGGCACGAGGCCGGCGCGGCCACCATGGCCGACGCCTGCGCCCGGATGAGCGGCCGGGTTGCGGTGGCCACCACGCACCAGGGCTGCGGGCTGAGCAACGCGGTCACCGGGATCGGCGAGGCGGCGAAGAGCCGCACCCCGATGCTGGTGCTGGCCGCCGACACCGCCGGGTCCGCCGTGCTCTCCAACTTCCGGATCGACCAGGACGCCCTGGTGCGCGCGGTGGGTGCGGTGCCGGAGCGGGTGCACTCCGCCGACACCGCCGTCGCGGACACCGTGCGCGCCTACCGGACCGCGCTGCAGCAGCGCCGGACCGTCGTGCTCAACCTGCCGCTGGACGTCCAGGAGCTGGACGCGCCGGAAACGGACGCGCCGGAAACGGACCTGCCGGGAGCGGACCTGCCGGGGGCGGACCGGCTGGGAGCGGACCCGCCGGGGGTGGCGCCGGTGGTGGTGGCGCCGGCGAGCCCGATCCGCCCGGACCCGGACGCGGTGACCGCGCTGGCCGGGATGCTCGCTAGAGCCCGCCGGCCGGTGTTCGTGGCCGGCCGAGGCGCCCGGGAGGCGGCCGCCCCCCTGCGCGCCCTGGCCGAATCCACCGGGGCGCTGCTGGCCACCTCGGCCGTGGCGCACGGGTTGTTCCACGACGAGCCGTGGTCGCTGGGCATTTCCGGCGGGTTCGCCACCCCGCTGGCCGCCGAGCTCATCTCGGACGCGGACCTGGTGGTCGGCTGGGGCTGCGCGCTGAACATGTGGACCATGCGGCACGGCCGGTTGATCAACCCGGCGGCCACCGTGGTGCAGGTGGACGTGGAGCAGGCCGCGTTGGGCGCGCACCGGCCGGTCCACCTGGGCGTGCTCGGTGACGCCGGGCAGACCGCCGCCGACGCACTCGCGGCGCTGCGCGGTCACCAGGGCGACGCTGCCGGCCGTGCTGGCGCCGGCGAGGAAGGCGTCGCCGGTGAGCACCGCGCCACCGGGTACCGGACCCCGGAGATCGCCGGGCGAATCGCCGCCGAGGGCCGGTGGAACCAGGTAGCGCACACCGACCTGTCCACCGAAACCGCCATCGACCCGCGCACCCTCACCGCCCGGCTGGACGAGCTGCTGCCCGCCGACCGGCTGGTGGCGGTCGACTCGGGCAACTTCATGGGCTACCCGAGTGCCTACCTCGGCGTGCCGGACGAGTTCGGCTTCTGCTTCACCCAGGCCTTCCAGTCGGTCGGGCTGGGGCTGGCCACCGCGATCGGCGCCGCCGTGGCGAGGCCGGACCGGCTGACCGTAGCCGCCCTCGGCGACGGCGGTTTCCACATGGGCGTCGCCGAGCTGGACACGGCGGTGCGGCTGCGGCTGCCCATGGTCGTGGTGGTGTACAACGACGCGGCCTACGGCGCCGAGGTCCACCACTTCGTCGAGGACGACCTGGGCACGGTGAAGTTCCCGGACACCGACATTGCCTCGGTCGGGCGCGGCTTCGGCTGCGCCGGGCTGACCGTGCGCACCCTCGCCGACCTGGAGGAGGTCGGGGACTGGCTGGCCGGTCCGAGGGACAAACCGCTGGTGATCGACGCGAAGATCGCCGACGATGGGGGTTCCTGGTGGCTGGCCGAGGCCTTCCGGGGGCACTGAGGGGAGCCGCGCGGGTGCGTATAAGACAGGTGCGCGAGGACGAGCTCGATGCGCTGCGGGAGATCGAGCGCGCGGCCGGGGCGCCGTTCCGCGAGCTGGGCATGCACCTGGTGGCGGACGGGGAGCCGATGTCGGTGGCCGAGCTGGACCGGTTCCGCCGGGCCGGCACCGCCTGGGTGGTCACCTCGGAAGACCGACCGGTGGGCTACCTGGTGGCCGAGCCGGTGGACGGCGAGCTGCACATCGCCCAGGTCTCGGTACACCCGGATGCCGCCCGCCGGGGGCTGGGCCGGGAGCTGATCGAGCATGCGGACCGGCACGCGGTGGCGGCCGGCGGGTTCGCCGGGATGTCCCTGACCACCTACGTCGAGGTGCCGTGGAACGGGCCGTACTACCGCCGCCTGGGCTTCACCGAGCTGCCCGAGTCGCGCTGGGGGCCGGGTGTGCGGGCGATCCGGGAGGCCGAGGCGGCCGCCGGGTTGGATCTCTGGTCGCGTGCGGTGATGACCAGGGGGTTAGGCTGTAGCGCCAAGGTGTAACCATGGCGCAGCGACAGGACGAGGACAGCCGGAGCACCACCGCGTCGGTCCGGGTCGGCGCGGTGGCGGTGCTGCTTGTGCTGGTGGTGGTCGCGGCCAGGGCGCGGGCCGCCGGACTGACCCCGCCGCACGTCCCCGGCCCTTCCGGGAACTTCGTCATGGGCGTCATCCAGGTGTTCGGCACCGCCGTGCTGACCGCGGGCATGGTCCTGCTGCTGTGGGGCCGCTGGGTGCGGCGCAACACCGAGACCGTCACCGTGAAGAAGCGCAAGCGCCCTCCGCTCGGCCTCGAGGACCGCAAACGGGTGATCATCGCGGCCGGGGTCGGGATGGCCGTCGCGCTGCTGTTGCAGCTGCTCGGCTCGTTCCGCGAGCCGGTCCGCGAGGAGCCCCCGCCGAGCGCGCCGGATGCCCCGATGCGCCCGCCGGCCGCTTCCGACCTGGGCCTGGGGAACCTGCAACAGGCGCAGGACCACTCCACCAGCATGACCACCTACGTCACCTCGGCCGTGCTGCTCGCCGTGCTGGCCGCCGTGATGTTCGCGGTGCTCGGCCGGGACCGGGTGGAGGTGGTCGAGGAGGACGAGGAGCTGGACCCGGAGCAGGTGGCGCAGGCGGTGGCCGCCGCGCACGCCGCCGTGCGGGACCGCACGATCACCGATCCCCGGCAGGCCATCGTGGCCTGCTTCGCCGCGATGGAGCGGGCGCTCGCGGCCCGGGGCGCCGACCATGCGCCGAGGCTCGCGGACACCCCCGAGGAGGTGCTCCAGCGCGGCCGGGGCCTGCTGCCGGAGGAGCCCGCCGGCACGCTGTTGCGGCTGTTCCGGGAGGCACGGTTCAGCACCCACCCGATGCACGAGGCGGACCGGGAGGCCGCCGACCGCGCGCTCACCGAGATCCTGGCCGCGCTCGGCGTCGAGGAGGGCAGCCGATGACCCTGCTGGCGATCCCGCTGGTCGGCACGCAGGCGGGCCTGGTGGTGATGGGCGTGCTCGCGTTGATCTTCATCACCGTGGTGGTCGCGGTGAACACCTGGCTGAAGCTGCAGCGCCTGCGCAACCGCCCGCCGCCGGTGGACCCGAACACCATCGAGGCATCCCATTCGTACCGCCGCTACCTGGTGGCGGCGGCCTGGGCCGGCGGGTCGGCGCGGGACTGGGACCACAGCGTGCGGCCGGTTCTGGCCGACCTGGTGGAGTTCGCCATGGGCGAGCGGCGCTACCAAACGGGCGACGCGCGGCAGTCGGCCCGAGAATGGCTGGGCCCGGAGCTGTTCGCCCTGGTTGACCGGAAGGCCCGCCGCTCGGAGGACCGGTCGGCGCCCGGGCCCGGCCGGGCCGCGATGGTCCGCATCCTGGAAAGGTTGGACGAGCTGTGAAGCCTGACTTCGACACCGCTAGACGCGCCTCGGCCGTGCTGGACGAGATCGAGCGCGTGGTGGTGGGCAAACGGGGCGCGCTGGAGCTGATCCTGACCGCGGTGCTGGCCCGCACCCACGTGCTGATCGAGGACCTGCCGGGGCTGGGCAAGACGCTGATCGCGCGCTCCTTCGCCACCGCGCTGGGCCTGGACTTCCGCCGCGTGCAGTTCACCCCGGACCTGCTCCCGGCCGACCTCACCGGCACCACCGTGATGGACCAGGCCGAGGGCGAGTTCCGGTTCCGCCCCGGGCCGGTGTTCGCCAACCTGCTGCTCGCCGACGAGATCAACCGCACGCCGCCGAAGACCCAGGCCGCCCTGCTCGAGTCGATGGCCGAGGAACAGGTCAGCGTGGACGGCCACTCGCACCCGCTGCCCCAGCCGTTCATCGTGCTGGCCACCGACAACCCGATCGAGTACGAGGGCACCTACCCGCTGCCCGAGGCGCAGCTGGACCGGTTCGGCATGCGGGTGCGGATCGGTTACCTGCAGGCGTCCGACGAGGTGGAGATGCTCGGCCGGCGGATGAGCCGGGGCTCCGACCGGGCCGAGGTGCGCCGGGTGCTGGACGCCGGGACCCTGCTGGAAATGCGTGAGTCGGTGGAGTCGGTCTCCGCCGAGCCGGACGTCCTGGACTACGTGGTGCGGATCGTGGCCGCCACCCGGCAGGACAAGGACGTCGTGGTGGGAGCCAGCCCGCGCGCCTCGCTGGCGCTGCTGCAGCTGGCCCGGGCGCGGGCGCTGCTCTCCGGCCGGGACTACGTGATCCCCGAGGACGTGAAGGGCCTGGCGGTAGCCGCGCTGGCGCACCGGCTCAGCCTGCGCCCGGAGATGTGGGTGCGCCGGATCGACGCCGAGGAGATCATGCGCCGGGTGCTGGCCGTGGTCCCAGCGCCCCGGGCCAGCTCCCCCCGCGAGGTGGGAGCGCCCCGGTGAAGGACCGTCGGCTGGACTGGGTGCCGGCCGGCTGGTTGGTCGGCGTGGTCGCGGTGGCCGGTGTGCTGGCCCTCGCGGTGGTCATCGCCGGCCGGTTCGACCTGGTGGTTTTCACCGCCCCGCTGTTCGGCGCGCTGGCCGGCGCCTGGTGGGGGGTGCGGCCGAACCGGATGCTGGAGCTGACGGTGGAGCAGTCGGTGCAGCGGGCGTTCGAGGGCGAGTCGGTGACCCTGCACGTGGAGCTCACCGCGCCGCCCGGGGTGGAGCTGCAGCGGGTGGAGATGCAGACCAGCTACCAGCTGGAGGCATCGCTGGTCGGGCTGACCCGGCCGACGCCCAACCGGGTGCACGGCGAGTGGCGGCTGGAGGCCGGGCACTGGGGCCGGGGCTGGGTGCGGGCGCGGATCACCGCGCGCGGGGCCGGCGGGCTGCTCAACGGCAGCGCACTCTGCCAGGTGACCGAGGTGGCGGTGTTCCCGCACGCCGACCGGATCGGCGTCGCGCCGTTCCCGAAGGACCCGCCGGACCTGCTGGGCGTGCACATCGGGCGGCGCAAGGGCGGCGGCGTGGAGTTCGCCGGGCTGCGCGAGTACCAGGCCGGTGACTCGCTGCGTTCGGTGAACTGGCCGGTCAGCGCCCGGCGGGGCACGCTGCACGTGACCGAGCGGCTGACCGAGCAGGCGGCCAAGCTGGTGGTGCTGGTGGACGCCTCCGGGGAGATCCGGCAACCCGGTCGGACCACCCTGGAACTGTCCGTGCAGGGAGCGCTGGCCGTGGTGTCCGCCGCGCTGCGCCGGGGCGACCGGGCCGGGGTGATCGCGCTCGGCGGCATGATGCGCTGGCTGCAGCCGGGCATGGGACACCGGCACTTCTACCGGATCGTGGAGGCGCTGCTGGACGTGGAACCCGGCGCCGGGTCCGCGCCGGCCGACGCGGACGCCTTCCCTCCGTCCATCCTGCCCCGGGGCGCCGCGCTGGTGGTGTTCACCCCGCTGCTGGACGAGCGGGTGGTGCACTCCCTGATCGACCTGCGGCGACGGGGTTTCGGGCTGGCCGTGGTGGATGTGCTGCGCGCCCGGCCCCGGCCCCGGCCGCGCCAGGAGTACGACCCGATCGCCGTCCGGATGTGGCGGATAGGCCGGGCCGGCGTGCACAACCGACTGGTCGAGGCGGGCATCCCGGTGGCCGAGTGGGCCGAGGGCACCGAGCTGGAAGAGGTGCTCCGGCCGATCACCACCCGGGCGCTGAGCGGATCCCGGCTATGAGCGGATCACGGCTGTGAGCGGCGAACCCGAATCCAGGGTCGGGCGGCCCGGCACCTGTCTGCTGGCCGGCGGGATGATGCTGGCGGTGCCCACCGCGCTCGCCCTGCCGGCCCTGGACCTGCCGACCCCGTTGGCCACGCCCCGGCTGGGCCTGCTGATCACGGTGGTGCTGGCCATCGGCGCGGCGGCGGTGGTCGCCTCGGTGCTGCAGCCGCAGGGCGGGATCATGCCGGCGCTGGCCGTGCTGTGCACCGTGCTGGCGCTGATCGTGGAGCCCCCGATGGCCATCGGCGACGGGTTGTGCGGGTTGGCCTGCCTGGGGTTCCTGCTGGCCGTGCGGCTGCACCGGCAGACCCGGGCTGGCCCGGTCGACACCTCCCAGTGGATGCTCACGCACCGGCCGATGATCATCGGTGCGGCGGTGACCACGCCGGCCGCGATGGCCGCCGCGGTGTTCCCCGCCGCCGGCTGGGGCCTCCTGGCCGCCGCGCTGCTCGGCATCCTCTGCGCGGTGGTCGCCGCCGCCGTCCTCACCTCCTGAAACCCGCCATATCGCGGGTTTCACCAGCCCATGTCGCGGGTTTCGGCTGAACGCCTGCCGGGCTCGGGCGCGCGGCGGTGGTACGCGAATCCGCGACACGGGGTGCGCGAATCCGCGATATGGGTGGGGGTCAGGGGGCGGGCATGTTGGGGGGCCAGGCTACGTCGGTGGAGATCAGGGCGGTAGTCAGCCGGGTGCTGGAGTCGGCGTTGAGCGCGTCGGCGAGTTGTTTCAGCGCCTGGTTGGGGGAGTTGCCGGTGCGCGGGCAGGGGCCGCGCTGCTGGCAGGCGGTCTCCTGGGTGAGCACGCCGACCAGTCGCAGCGGGCCGGCCCCGTTCTTCGCTCCCCAACGGCTGATCGCCGCCCACTGCCGGGCCTGGATCCCATCGGTCCGGTAGATCTGCGGCACGGCGACCACGGTGGACTTGGCGCCGGTGGACACGTAGTGCACGTCGGCCATCGTCCAGCCGTTCCCGCAGGTCTCCTTGCCGCCGTCGGCGGCGCAGCCGTCGGCCGAGTTGGCCGCGTAGAGCATGCGGCCGGTGCCGGCCACGTAGGCGTCCACCCAGCCGCGCGCCCAGTCCGGCTTCGACCAGCCCGGCTCGCCGTCCAGCGCGCCGGTCACGGTGACCCGGTCGGCCGGGGCGTTCGCGCCCACCCGCTCGACCAGCCGCGCCCAGGACGCCCCGGCGTTCGCCGGGTCGGCCCCGCCGTCGGTCTTGTTGTTCACCCCGAGCGCGAGCACCGCCCTGGACGAGCCGCACTCCGCGTAGCCGCGGATCCAGCCGCCCGCCGACTTCGCCACCCAATCCTCGCTGATCCGCACGGCCGGCGAGGCGTTGGTGGTGCCGGGCGGCCGCAGCTGGCCGTCCTGTTGCTGGGTGCCGAAGAACAGCAGGTGCAGCCCCGAGCGGCCGATCCGCCCGTCGGCACAGCCGCTCTGGTAGCCCTGTTCCTCGGGTTGCTGGTCGGTGCCCACGCTGACGACGTAGTGGCTCGGCGTGGCCGGCTCACTGGGTTCCGCGTCGGTCAGGCCGGAGGACGCGACGGTGATAGCGGTCACAGCCAGGGCGCTCACCCGCGACAGCCACCCGTCCCATTGACGCACGATCACGGAACGTAGCCGCGACCCTCGCGTGCGGCGGGTAGGCGCGCTTGGCGGTCGCCTGAAAGAGTTACCCCGGGGTGGGGAAGCGTGGCGGCCGGTCACTCCGACAGTGTGTCGTGTGCGCTCGGTCTATCCGGGGGTGGGGCAGGCCTCATGGCGCTAACTTCACTAAATCACTCGAATTAGCAAGGATAGCGACGTGACCGATCTGCTGGACGAACAAGCGATTTCCCCGGGCGCGCCGACGCCCGGCCTGCCCAAGGTGCTCGGCGCCGACTCGCGCACCCGGCTGGCCGACGGCCGGGAGGTGCGGGTGGTACAGCTGAACAACGCCGCCACCACGCCCCCGTTCGAGCGCACCGCCCGAGCGGTGACCGAGTTCCTCGCCGACTACGGAGCGCTGCACCGGGGCGCGGGACCGAGGGCCCGGGCGACGGTGGAGGCGGTGGAGCTCGCGGTGGACCGGATCCGCGGGTTCATCGGCCACCCGGCGGACAACGGCCTGCTGTTCACCGCCAACACCAGCGCCGCGATCAACCTGCTCGCCCGGCTGCTCCCGCTCGGACCGGACGACGTGGTGCTCACCTCGGAGATCGAGCACACCTCGAACAACCTGCCCTGGCGCTACAACACCCCGGCCCGGGTGCTGGACGTGCGCGCGGACGACGCCGGCGCGCTGGACCTGGCCCACCTGGACGAGCTGTTCGCCGCCCATCCGGGTCGGGTGAAGCTGCTCGCCGTCACCGGTGCGTCCAACCTCACCGGCTACTGCCCCGACCTGGCCGCACTGGCCGACCGGGCCCACGCGGCCGGGGCGCTGCTGTTCGTGGATGCCGCGCAGCTGGCCCCGCACCGGCGGATCGACATGGCCGCCGCCGGGGTGGACGCGCTGGCCTTCTCGGCGCACAAGGTGTACGCGCCGTTCGGGCTGGGCGTGCTGTCCCTGCCCCGCCGGGTGCTGGACCGCCAGCCGCCGGACCCGGGCGGCGGCTCCATCGACATGATCTCCGATATGGGCGCCGTGGTGTGGGCGCCGCCGGGGGAGCGGCACCAGACCGGCACCTGGAACGCCACCGGCATCGTCGCCCTGGGCGCCTCCTGCGCGGCCATCGCCGACGCCGGCTGGGAGACCATCGAGGCCCACGAACGGTCCCTGGTGGCCCGGGCGGCCGAGCTTCTCTCCGGCGTACCCGGGGTGCGGCTGACCGTGCCGGCCGACCGCTACCGCTCGGACGACCGGATCGGCACCTTCCCGTTCGTGGTCGACGGCCTGCACCACGCGCTGGTCGCGGCGGCGCTGGAGCACGAGCACGGCATCGAGGTGCGGGCCGGCACCATCTGCAACCACCGGCTGGTGCGCCGGTGGATCGGGGTGCCCGACGCCGAGCAGGCCCGCATCGAGGCCGAGATCGCCGCCGGCGACCGCCTGGCCAGCTACGGCATCGTGCGCGCCAGCCTCGCCTGCCACACCGACGAGGACGACCTCACCCGCCTGGCCGAGGCCCTCACCGCCCTGACCACCCACGGCCCCAGGTCGACCTACCTCCCCCACCCCGCCGAGGAGACGTATCTGCCGGGTTAAAACGTCCGGCGAATGAGGGATCCCGTTCGCCCCCCTTCGCCGAGTGCTCCGGTGATCCCGGCGACGGCTGGGCGGACTTCCTCGGCTTGGTTACCGTCTGTGCTCGAATTATGGACAACCCGGGTGACCACCGGGGCCGGTTTATGGGTGATCGCCGTTCGTGGCGGTTCAGCCTCGAAAATCGACGCTGAACCGCCAGAGACCGTGATCATGCCCCGCCCGGCCGGACCACGGTCCGTGACCGAGCCCCCGACCAGCGTAAGAGGCCGCACCCGAGTCGCGGCAGAGCACCCGACCGCGCCGTCCGAGCGCACTCGGTGACTCAGACGCGCAACCAGGCCGCCGTGTCGGGCGGGAGCCGGCCACCGGAGAGCGGGGCGCTGGTCAGCAGGGTCTCCTGGTGGGGCGGGAGCTCGACCGGTGAGTCGGAGAGGTTCAACACGCAGGCGAAGCCGGGGTCGCGGGTGAAGGAGAGCACGTCCGGGCCGGCGTCCGACCAGGTCAGCGTGCCGTCGCCGAGCGCGGGATGGGACCGGCGCAGGCGCAGCGCGGACCGATAGAGCTCCAGCATGGAGTCCGGGTCACCGGTCTCCGCCGCCACCGACAGCGATGCCCAGGTCGGCGGCTGTGGCAACCACGGTGACGCGCCGTCGGGGCTGAACCCATAGGGCGGCGCGTCCCCGGACCACGGGATCGGCACCCGGGCGCCGTCCCGGCCCCGGTCGGCCCCGCCGGAGCGCACGAAGGTGGGGTCCTGCAGTACCGAGTCCGGCAGGTCCTCCACCTCGGGCAGGCCCAGCTCCTCGCCCTGGTAGACGTACGCGCCGCCGGGCAGCGCCAGCATGAGCAGCGCCGCGGCGCGGGCGCGCCGGGTGCCCAGCACCAGGTCGGGTGTGCCGGTCCGCTGGTAGCCCTCGTTCGGCCGCCAGGTCGTGGGCGGCCGGCCGTAGCGGCTGGGGTGGCGGGTCACGTCGTGGTTGGACAGCACCCAGGTGGCCGGCGCACCGACCGCGCCCAGGTTGCCCAGGGTCGCGTCGATCACCGAACGCAGCTCGGCGGCCCGCCACGGGGACTGCAGGAACTCGAAGTTGAACGCGGTGTGCAGCGCCCCGGCCCGCACGTACCGGGCCAGCCGGTCGGCCGAGTCGGTCCACGCCTCGGCCACGAACTTGCGCTCGCCGGGGTAGGAGTCGGCCACCTTGCGCCAGCCGGCGTAGACCTCGAGCACCTCGTCCCGGTCCCAGTGCGGGTGGGTGCCCGCCGGGTAGCGGTAGCCGGAGCCGCGCGGCGCGACCAGGTCGGGCAGTTCCTCGTCCTTGATCAGCCCGTGCGCCACGTCGATCCGGAAGCCGTCCACGCCCCGGTCGAACCAGAACCGCAGGATCGACTCGAACTCCGCGCGCACCTCCGGGTGCGCCCAGTTCAGGTCGGGTTGCTCGGGGGCGAACAGGTGCAGGTACCACTCGCCGGGGGTGCCGTCCGGGTTGGTCGTGCGGGTCCACGCCCGCCCGCCGAACACGGACTCCCAGTTGTTCGGCGGCTCGTCCCCGTCCGGGCCGCGACCGGGACGGAACACGTAGCGTTCGCGCGCCACGCCGCCCGGGCCGCCGGCCAGCGCCTCCCGGAACCAGGCGTGCTGGTCGGATGTGTGGTTGGGCACCAGGTCGGGGATCACCTTGATCCCGTGGCCGTGCGCCTCCTCGATCAGCCGCTCGGCGCCCTCCAGGGTGCCGAACAGCGGGTCGATCTCCCGGTAGTCGGCCACGTCGTAGCCGGCGTCCGCCTGCGGTGACCGGTACCACGGGTTGATCCAGATGGCGTCCACCCCGAGGTCGCGCAGGTAGCCCAGCCGGGACCGGATGCCGGCGATGTCGCCCATCCCGTCACCGTTGCCGTCCGCGAAACTGCGCAGGTAGACCTGGTAGATGACGGCATCCCGCCACCAGGGGTTCTCCGACACTCAGCAAACCTCTCTACTTGACTCCGCCGGTGGTCAGGCCAGCGACGATACGTCGTTGACCGAGCAGCACGGCTATGAGAAGCGGCACGGTGACCACCACGCCGGCCGGCACGCCCAGCACCCTGAGTTGGCGTTCCTAGCACGCCGACTCGCGGTGCCAGGAACGCCGACTCGCGGGGGTAGGGGTGTCGAGATGGGGCTCGCTTGGGTGGTGGGGTGATTGCGGAGCGTGATGATGGCGCTCGGATGTCGTATTGGTGATTGCGGAGCGTTGTTGGGGGCCGGGCGGGTGGCGGGTTGTTCCGGGGTGGGGTCGCCAATGGGTGATGCCTGGGGGGCGTCCGGTACCGGGGGTGGCTGAACACCGGTTGGTTCACACGATGCGGTGGACCGGGCCGGGGCGGGGAACCGGGCCACAAATCCCCTAAATCCACTAATTCAGTCAAGTTTAGGCGGAGTGTGGTGGCCTGGGTCACGGTGCTGGAACGATTCAGTTCACCTGATTGGTGACCTTGGTCGAGACGGCCGGGAGGCGGTACCGGGGGCGGGGTTTGACCGTTCCGTTATCCCGATGCAAATATCTCGGCGTGCGAGATTGGAAACTATTTGCTCACCGGATCCACGTGGATCTCCGGCGGCAAGCCAGCGCACTCTGTATCGCGCTAGCGAGCTGATCCACTTCCGGTCGGCCATTCGACGGCGTCGGGGCAGAGGACGTCGAATGCGCGGTCATGCCGGAACCGGATCGGCTCGCCGATCTCGCCTTTCTGAGCAGCTCGTGGAGCCACGCGGCACGGAGGCTGTCCACCTCCAGCCGTAGTCCCGAACCGACTGCTCGGTATTTCTCACGGCCTTTTTCAGCCGATCCCCCACATCGCGCTGAATGCTGCTCATTTTATGGCGGGCCGTGGTCGCTCCCCATTCGAATTCGGTTAACGAGGTGCAAGAGACTGTGCAGAAACTCAGACGCGCGGCCGTGGTCGGCCTGGTGCTGACCGGTGGCGTCCTAGCGGTGGCCGGGCCGGCCTTCGCCGACGAGGACGAGTCGGCGGGCGCCGCCCAGGGACCCAGCTCGGCCAACGACGTAACGCCGGCCGGTGTGCCGGTCTTCGGCCTGCTGGAGTCCGTTGAAGGCGCGCCGAAGCGGCTTTCCCCGGAGCCAGAGTCCACCGAGGACCGCTGATGGGCGGTTTCCTGGCCGGGTTGAAGACCCGGCACAAGATCCTGGCCGGGGTCGCGGTGCTCGCCGTGGCCGCCGGCCTGACCACGGTGCCCACCCTGACCGGCTCCGCCGACGCCGACATCCAGCCCCTGAAGTCTCTGCTCAAGGGCAAGGACGGCAAGGACTACTGGGTGGAGAACCACGTCGACGGAAAAAAGGCCGAGGAGTCCCGCGACCACGCCCGCAAGAACGGGAAGCGCCCGGAGTACCTGATCGTCTGGGCGGGCGACGAGAACATCGCCGACACGGTCGTCCCGGACATCAAGAAGCTGCCCGGTTCGCTGCTCAACGACACGGTCGGCAAGGTGAAGAACGCCCTGCCCGGGCCGGACTTCCTGGCGGTCATCGACGCCACCGAAGGTTCCCCGACGTATGGCAAGGTGATCAACACCGGCACGGTCGGCCCGCTGGTGGAGAACGAGCCGCACCACATGCAGTACGTGTGGCACAAGGGCGAGAAGATCTTCGCCGGCGGCCTGTTCAGCGCGGCGACCTACGTGTTCGACGTGTCGAAGCTGCCCAGCCTGAGCCTTTCCGGGGTCAGCCTGCCGAGCAACACGCTGTGCGGGTCGGTGCCGGACGCGTACTGGGTGCTCAAGGACGGCAGCGCGTACGGCACGTACATGGGTGGCCCGGTGGCGCCCGGGCCGTGCCGCTACACGCACGGCGAGGTGCGCACCGGCAACGGCTTCGCCGGCACGCCCGGTGAGCTGGTCCGGCTCGGGCCGGACGGGAAGAACCTGGTGGAGGCGCCGGCCGCGACCGGCAAGCCCGAGGACCGCAAGCAGTGCCTCAACACCCCGGCGCTGTCCGAACCCTCCTGCGCCAACCCGCACGGCATCCAGGTCCGCGAGGACCTGAACACCGTGGTCACCAGCGACTTCGCCGAGCCGCGCACGGTGATCCTCGACCCGATCAAGACACCGTCGCCGTACCTGCGCCGGACCACGGTGCGGACCTGGGACATCAGCGACAAGAACCACCCGAAGATCCGCTCGGTGTCCTACCTGCCGACCGGTCCCCGCTCCGACCCGAACAAGCCGCTCTACAACGAGAACCGGGCGGCCATGGAGGTCACGGTGACCAACCGGCCGGGGCACAAGGGCGCGTTCGCGGAGACCATGCAGGGCGCGGCGATCTTCTACACCGCCGACATCACGGACCCGAACCCGAAGTGGGTCCAGGTGTTCGACAACACCACGGCGGACCGGGAGATCACCGGGCCGAACGCCAAGGGCGCCGGGGACAACGCGGCCTGGATCCAGACCAGCCCGGACGACAAGACGCTGTTCCACTCGGTGCAGGGCCGCAAGCCCGGCACGCTCGGGCCGGACGACCCGGGCACCGTCGGCGGCGTGTTCAGCCTGGACATCTCCAAGCTGGTCGGAGCGGGCAAGGACTTCAAGTGCAACATCGACAACGAGAAGGAGATCGCGCACGGCGGTCAGGAGTCCGACTGCCCGAAGCTGAAGGGCACCGTGGCCATCGGCCCGGACAAGAAGGCCGGCGGCCCGCACTGGGGGGCGCTGGACAACCTGAAGCTCGGTCACGACGGCTACTACCACGAGGACGACGACCCGAAGCGGCTCGCCACGGCGAACTACTTCGTGGCCCGCAACGGCCTCGACGGTGATCACAAGGTGTGCATCGTGAACATCGCCAAGGACGGCAAGCTCTCGGTCGACAAGAACTTCAAGGACGAGAAGACCGGCGAGACCTGCGTCAACTTCAACCGTGCCGACTGGCCGCATGGCGCGTTCGGCAACGCGAAGCCGCACTCCATGTTGTTCGTGACGGCTGATGAAGACATCAAGAAGTAGTTCGGAAACCGTCCGGACCCAGCGGCGCCCCCTGCTCCCAGGGCGCCGCTGGGCTCCGGCCCTATCTTCCCGCGCCGCCGCCGCGGTGATCGTGTCCGTCGTCGCCACGGCGGCGGTCTTCGCGCTGGTCCGGTTCGGCGGCGGTGACCCGGACTGGCACCCGATCACCGCGCTGGTCGACCCGAGCCCGGCCCCCGCGGCCACTGCCGTGCGGGTGCTGCTGCTCGCGGCCAGTGCGCTGACCGCCGGCGCCGGTCTGGTCCGGGCTCTGCTCGGGGACGGCACCCTGCTTCGCGGCGGCGCCCTGCCCGCGGACGGCGGCGTGCCTGGAGACGGCGGGGCGCCTGGGAACGGCGTACCCGGAGACGGCACCCTGCCCGCCGGGGTGCGGCGGTCGGCCTGGGCCGGCGGTCTGGTGGTTGCCGGGGCCTGTGTGGTGGCCGTGTTCACGGGGCAGGCGGCCGCGTACGTCGCGGCGGTGCAGCTTGCGCTCGCGCTCGCGGTGCCCCTGCTGCTGGCCTCGGCGCGCCAGGTGGTGGCACCGTCGGTGCTGCTCGCCGGGCTGCTCGCGGCCGAGCAGGGCAGTGCCCGGGAGGGGCTGCCGCTGGTGCTGGACGTGGTTTACGCGCCGGCCGGGGCGGCGCTGCTCGGCGCCGCGCTGTTCAGCATCACGCTGCCCCCGTCGGCCCGGCTGGGACGGGTGGCGCTCGGCGCGGGACTGGTCGCCTCGGTGACGGGGACCGCGCAGCTGCTGATCACCGGCCCGCGCACCGACTACGACGCGCTGCACACGGCGTACGGGCTGGCCGCCCTGGCGCAGGCCGCCGCGCCGGTGCTGGCCACCCTGATGTGGGCCTATCCGCTCGCCTCCCGGCACCGCGCCGGCGAGCTGAGCCGGATGGCCGCCGGCGGGCTGCTGGTCGCGTTCGCGGCCGCCGCCGCGCTGGCCACGCTGCCCCGGCCGGCCGCGGCGCCGGAGCCGGGCCAGGCCCTGCTGCGCCCGGTCGACCTGCCGCTGCGGCACCTGGCCGTGCAGGTGCTGCCCATGCGTCCGGGGCCGAACCTGGTGCACATCGGGGCCACCGACCCCAGCGGCGCGCCGATCCGCCAGCACCACGGGGCGCCACTGCCCAGCGGCTCGCCCGGC
Source organism: Actinospineispora eucalypti (assembly GCA_014208095.1). Lineage (GTDB taxonomy): Bacteria > Actinomycetota > Actinomycetes > Mycobacteriales > Pseudonocardiaceae > Pseudonocardia > Pseudonocardia eucalypti. The sequence goes on from JACHMT010000001.1 coordinate 1,928,724, forward strand.
GGGCTGCTCGTGAGCGTGGGCGAGGACGCGCCCCAGGTCACGGTCGCGGAGCGGCCCGGTGCGCCGGGCGGCTGGGCGGTGGTGGACATCCCGGTCGGTGCGAACCGGCTCACCATCACCGGCGACGGGGTGTCCGCCGACGTGCCCGTCGACGTGGGCACCGAGCCCGGCGACCCGGCGGTGCAACGCGCGCTGACCGGCCCAGACGGCCCGGAATGTGCCAGCGCCGCCCTGGGCGCACTGGTCGCCGGGCACCCGTCCGACGACCCGCGTGGAGCCACCGAGCCGACGCTTCCCGACAGCGCCGCCTCGGCCGCGCCGGGCGATCTGGCGCCGGGCGATCTGGCGCCGGGTGGTTCGACGCCAGGCGAGCCGGCGCCGAGTGCGTCCGGCAGCGCCGCGTCGGCCGCGCCGGACCGGGTGGCGCTGCGGGCGTTCGACACCGCCGAGGCGGGCGAGGGCTGCCCGTCGGCCGCGCTGTCCGCCGCCGACACTGTCGCGCTGCGGGACACCGTGAACTTCCTGGCCCAGCGCGGGATCACCGGCGTGCACCTGGTCGCCGACGACTCGCCCCGCGCCGTGGCCGCCCAGGCCCTGGTGCGGGCCGAGGCGGCGGCCCGGCGGCTGCCGGTGACCGCCATGCCCCAGACCGGGGACACCCTGCTGGTGGTGTCCGGGTGGGCGCGGGCGGCCGGCGCGGTCGCCGAGGCCACCGAGCGGGCGGCCGGCGCGCCGTCCGGCGGGGTTGTGCTCGCACCCTGGCTGCTGGCCAGCCACGTGCTGAACAAGGCGCCGTCGGAGGTGCTGCCGCTCTCCTTCAACCCGCAGGAGACCGAGCCCCGGCAGTACGCGACCACGGTGGCCGCGGTGTTCCCCGGGGAGACCCCGTCGGCCGGCGGCTACCTGGCCTGGGCGTGGCGGTCTGGGAACCCGGTGCCACCCGGAAGGCCCGCGTTCTACGGCGCGGCGCCGGTGGACGTGCCGATGGGCATCCCGATGGCCCACGGCGTCAACCCGGCGGGTTGGTACCCGAGCGGCACCGTGGTGGCGATCAACCCACCACTCGGCGACCGGTGACAAGGAGGATTGAGATGTCCGTACTCAGTGAGGGCGGGTTCCTGCGCCGGCTGCCGCTGGTGGAGCGGGCCGCGCACCACCCGGCGGAGCGGGAGTCGCCGCCGACCAACTGGCCGGTGGTGGCCGTCGGCCTGGTGCTGGCCGCGGCGCTCGCGCTGGCCGTGGCGGCGAACTCGAACGGGATCATGGTGATCACGTCGGTGCTCGGCCTGGCGCTGGGGTTCACCCTGTTCCACTCCCGGTTCGGGTTCACCTCGGCGTGGCGGCAGCTGGTGTCGGTCGGTCAGGGTGTGGCGCTGCGCGCGCACATGCTGATGCTCGCGGTGGCCTGCGTGCTGTTCGCCGTCGTGCTGGCCACGGGCGTCGGGCTGAACGGTGCGCCGAAGGGTTTCGTCAACCCGGTGGGCATCACGCTGCTGGTCGGCGCCTTCCTGTTCGGCATGGGCATGCAGGTGGGCGGGTCGTGCGCGTCCGGAACGCTGTTCGCGGTCGGCAGCGGGCAGAGCGCCATCGTGCTGACCCTGTTCGGTTTCATCGCCGGCTCGGTGATCGCCGCCGCGCACTACACGTTCTGGTTCGTCACCGTGCCGAGCGGGCCGGCCGTGTCGCTGGCCGGGCTGCTCGGCTACCCGGGGGCGCTGCTGGTCTCCCTGGCGGTGATGACGCTGATCGTGGCCGCGTCGTACCGGGTGGCCAAGCGGCGCAACCCGCCGCCGATGGCCGACCCGCCGGTCGCGCGCGGCTGGGTGCGGCTGCTGCGCGGGTCGTGGCCGCTGTGGGTGGGCGCGCTGCTGCTCGGCGGGCTGAACGCGGCGGTGCTGTTCGTTTCCGGGGCGCCATGGGGCGTCACCTCGGCGTTCGGGCTGTGGGGCGCCAAGCTGCTCGGCCTGGTCGGCTGGGACACCTCGCACTGGGCGTTCTGGCAGGTGCCGGCGAACGCGAAGGCGCTGGCCGGCTCGGTCTTCGCCGACCGGATCTCGGTGCTCGACTTCGGGATCATGGTCGGCGCACTGATCGCCTCCGCCGCCGGCGGCGCGTTCGTGCTGCACCGGCGGGTGCCGTGGCGGCTGGCCCTGGGCTCGGTGCTCGGCGGGATCGCCATGGGCTACGGCGCCCGGCTGGCCGGCGGCTGCAACATCGGCGCCTACTTCTCCGGCATCGCCTCGTTCAGCCTGCACGGCTGGGTCTGGGGGGTGGCGGCCCTGGTCGGCACGTTCGCCGGGTTGCGGCTGCGGCCGCTGTTCGGCCTGACCAACCCCAAACCGGCGGACTCGATCTGCTGACAACCCCGATGAAAGGAACAGAAATGCACAACTCGATTCGCCGCACGCTGCTGCTGAGCGTCGGCGTGGGTGCGCTGCTCGGCGCGGCGGCCGGAGTGGCCGCCGCCAGCGAGTCCGACTCGGACTCCGGCGGGCCGACCGACGTCTACGTGCTCAACGGCGTCCCGGCGGTGCCGGTGGAGCACCCCGAGGTGCTGCAGAGCACCGTGCTGCCGCCGGCGTACGACGCGCTGGACTCCGCCAGCAAGCACTGACGCCCCATCCCGGTCCCGGCGGACCGAGCCCCCGCCGGAACCGGAGCCTCGACGGCCGTGCCGTGCCGCGCTCTCCTCGGCACGGCAAGGCCGGGGAACCGCGGCGGGCCGGTGGCGGGGGAATGCTGCCCCCTCGCCACCGTGCCCGCCGCATCCACCTTCCGGACGTCGCGGTGAAAGCCCCCGGCCGTGCGGCCGTAGACCGGGCTTGATCGCCAGCTGTGGCGGTTCAGCGTCGAATTTCGAGGCTAGGCCGCCAGAAACAACGATCATCCCCGGGGGCTACTTGATGATCATGGATTACATGGTCACCATGACATCGCGGCCACCTGGCGGCCCGAAAGTGACCACCATGCCATGGTGATCTTGAATCGGTTGTCATCGCTACACCATTCGTCACCCTGGTTGCGCGAGAAGAGCAGGAAGGCCGCACCCAAGTAGCGGCAGGCCAGCCGGCGCGGCCCCGGTCAAGTCGATCTCTAAAACCAGCACCGGTTCCTCGCCGAGCGGGCGTGCACGCCTTAGCGCCCGGAGCCAGACCCAGACGCATGGCAAACCGACACCGTCACCGTCGAACTCGTCCAGAGCGCCGCCGGCGTCCGCTCGAGCAGGAAGTGTGATGCCCGAATCGATGGCGATCGCGCCGATCCGGCCGCGCCGGGTGACCCGGAGCATCGGCCGGTTCACCGGTCCGACGCTCGTCCAGACGTCCGATCCGAAGCCGGCCCGGCCCGGGCCGCCGCCCTCCGCGGCGCCCGGCTCCCCGACGCCCGCCGCCGCCGCGTCTGACTCCGCGTCGGACCGTGCCGAAGCGGCCGGTTCCGCGCCGGTGCGTCCCGAGGGTGCCGAGCCCGCGCCGGGCCGTCGGGTGTTGGTGGTCGTCGGCATCGCTCTGGTCGCGGTGAACCTGCGCACCGCGGTGACCAGCCTCGGCGCGCTGCTCGGTGAGGTGACGGCGGCGTGGTCGTTCTCCGGGGCGGCCGCCGGCCTGCTCACCGCACTGCCGGTGCTGACGTTCGCCCTGCTGGGTGTGGGGGCACCCCGGTTGGCCCGCCGGCTGGGCACGGAAACGCTGGTCGCGTTGGCCATGCTGTTCACGGCCGGCGGGCTGGCGATGCGCGCGGTGACCGGTGCCTGGCCGGTGTTCCTGCTGGCCAGCGTGCTCGCCCTGGCCGGTGCGGCGGTGGGGAACGTGTTGCTGCCGCCGCTGGTGAAGAAGTACTTCCCGGACCGGATCGGTGCGCTGACCGCGCTCTACACCACCGCGCTCGCGCTCGGTATGACCGGCGGGGCGGCGCTGACCGTGCCGACGCAGCGGGCGCTGGACGGGGACTGGCGGGTCGGGCTGGGCATCTGGGCGGGCCTGGCGCTGGTCGCCGTTCCGCCCTGGCTGGCCCTGGCCACGGGGGCCGGGGCGGTGGAGCCCGGCCCGGCGCGGCGGATGGCGGTGCACCGGTCCGGCACGGCGCTGGCGCTCACGGTGTTCTTCGGCTGCCAGTCCTGCAACGCCTACGTGGTGCTGGACTGGCTGCCCACCGTGCTGGCCGACGCGGGTGTGGACCCGGCCCGGGCGGGCATCCCGCTGGCCGTGTTCGGCGCGGCGGCGGTGCCGGCCTCGCTGCTGGTGCCCTGGCTGGCGGCGCGATCGGACGGCGCCCAGCGCGGCCTGGTGCTGGCGACCGCGCTGAGCTACGCGGCCGGCTACCTGGGGCTGCTCGGCGCGCCGGCCGGGGCGGGCTGGTTGTGGGGGCTGCTGCTCGGCGTGGGCAACGGGGCGTTCCCGCTGGCCGTCACGCTGATCGGGCTGCGCTCCCACGACGCGGAGGTGACCGCCGCGCTGTCCGGGCTGGTCCAGGGGGCCGGCTACCTGCTCGCCGCGGCCGGCCCCCTGTTAGTGGGCCTGCTGCACCAGTCGACCGGCGGCTGGCGGGCGCCGTTGCTGGTGCTGCTCGGCGGGTTGGTCGTCCAGCTGGCCAGCGGTTTGCGCGCGGCCCGGTCCGGCACCGTTGACGGCTTTTCGAATCAGCACTAAAAAGATGGGTCATGCACGTCGGACTGGGACTGTTCTTCCAGGGACTGGACGAGGGCGAGGACGACCACGCGGTGGTGCGCGCCCAGCTCGCGCTGGCCGAACGGGCCGAGGCGGACGGCTTCGGCTCGTTGTGGACGGCCGAGCACCACTTCACCCGCTACCACATGATGCCCAACCCGCTGCAGCTGCTGACCTACCTGGCCGGGCGCACCCGGTCGGTCCGGCTGGGCACCATGGTCATGGTGCTGCCGTGGCACGACCCGGTGCGGGTGGCCGAGGAGGTGGCCTGGCTGGACTCGGTCTCCGGCGGGCGGGTGCTGCTCGGGCTGGGTCGGGGCCTCGGGCGGGTCGAGTTCGACGGCTTCCGGCTGGACATGGCCGAGTCCCGGCAGCGGTTCGTGGAGTACGCCACCACGATCTCGGCCGGCCTGGAGACCGGCGTGCTGGAACACCAGGGCACGCTGTACCGGCAGCCCAGGGTGGAGCTGCACCCGCCGCCGGTCGCCACGTTCCGGGGCCGGACCTACGCGACGGCGGTGTCCCCGGAGTCCGCGAAGATCATGGCCGGCCTGGGCTACGGGCTGTTGCTGCTGGCCCAGAAGCCGTGGGCGACCACGATCGCCGAGACCTCCGCGTACCGGGAGCTGTTCGCGGACCTCAACGGGCACGAGCCCCCGCCGCCGATCCTGGTCAGCTTCACCACGGTGGACCGCGACCCGGCGCGGGCCGCCGAGCTGCGCGCCCGGTACGCCTTCGACTACGCCCGGTCCACCGTGGAGCACTACGAGTTCCTGAACCCGTCGCTGGCCGACATACCCGGCTACGAGTACTACGCCGGCCTGCACCGCAACATCACCAAGCACGGCCTGGACGCGTTCAACGGCTTCCTGGCCGGCCTGCAGTTCGGCGGCACCCCGGACGAGGTGGTGGAGCAGACCCTGACCAGGGCGCGCGAACTCGACCTGGGCGGCGTGGTGCACCTGCTCGGCTTCGGCGGCATGCCGGCGGACGTGCGGGAGCGCAACTACCGGACGTTCGTCGAGGACGTGTTGCCGCCGCTGCGCGCGGCCGACCCGCACCGGGAAATCGGTTAGCGGTTCTGCCAGGCGTCGGTGCTGTCGGCGATCCGGCGCACCTTGGCCGGCAGTTTCCGGGAGGCCAGGTCGGCCAGGGTGACGTTCTCCAGCACCCCGCGCACGCTGGCCCGCATGGCCACCCACAGCGGCCGCAGCGCCTCGGCGGCCTCGGCGTAGTTCAGGTCCTGGGGCCGCTCGCCGCGCACGGTGGCCAGCGGGCCGTCCACCGCGCGGACCACGTCCGCCACGCTGATCTCCTTCGCCGGCTGGCCCAGCCGGTACCCGCCGTCGATGCCGCGCCGGCTGGCCACGATGCCGGCCCGGCGCAGGTCGCACAGGATGGTCTGGAGGAACTTCTGCGGGATGTCCTGCGCCTGGGCGATGGACTCCGCGTTGCGGTGCTGCCCCGGGTCGATGGCCAGTTCCACCGCCGCCCGGACCGCATAGTCGGCTCTTGCTGAAACGCGCACCTACACATAGTGGCCTATCCAGACCGGTCCGCGCACGTGGGGAGGGGGCAAACTTGACTTCTCGGTGGGGAATAAGGTGTCGGACCGGCTCGCCCCTAGACTCGCGCTGGTCGGTCGATCTAGGGGTTGGTTTGCGGTCGGTGGGACGTCGCCTGTGCGCCCTCGGCGCACTGGTCGCGGCACTCGCGCTGGCGTTGTACGTGCCGCGCGCCGGGTCCCCGCTCCCCGAATGCCCGCCCGAGCTGGACTGCCGGTTCGTCCCGGCGGCCTACGCGCAGACCGACCCGGCCGACCCGGACACCTACGGCAACTACGACGTCGCCGACCGCCCGGCCGACGGCAATGACATCCGCTACATCGTCGTCCACAACACCGAGGTCAACTACGACCGGGCGATCGAGCTGTTCCGCAACCCGCGCAAGGGGGCGGCGGCGCACTACCTGGTCCGCTCGTCCGACGGCCAGGTCACCCAGTTCATCCCGACCAAGGACGTCGCCTTCCACGCGGGCAACTACTGGTTCAACACGCACTCGATCGGCGTCGAGCACGAGGGGCTGCTGGCCGAGGGCGACCGCTGGTACACCGACGCGATGTACCGGGCGTCCGCCCGCCTGGTGCGCTACCTCGCCGCCCGCTACCACATCCCGCTGGACCGCGAGCACATCCTCGGCCACGACGAGCTGCCCGGGCTGACCGGCAAGCGCACCGCCGGCATGCACTACGACCCCGGCCCCTACTGGGACTGGGCGCGCTACTTCCAGCTGCTCGGCGCGCCGCTGCCGGCCACGCCGGCCACCCGGGGGACGCCGAGCGTGCTGACCATCGCGCCGTCCTTCCCGGCCAACTCCCCGCCGCTGAGCGCGTGCGCCGGCAACAACTGCGCCGACCAGCCGGACCAGGGCAGCAACGCGGTTCCGCTGCGCGCCGCCCCGGCCGACGACGCCCCGCTGGTCGGGGACACCCTGCTGCACCCGGACGGTGCGCCGGGGACCGACAAGCTGTCCGACTGGTCGGCCCGGGCGGTCGCCGGGCAGTCCTTCGCGGTGGCGCGCCGCCACGGTGAGTGGACCGGCATCTGGTTCGGCGGTCGGCTGACCTGGCTGCGCGACCCGCGCAGCCAGGTGTCGGTGATGGGCGACCCGTCCGGTCCGCTGCTCACCCCCCGGCCGGGCCGCGCCACCATCCCGGTTTACGGCGCCGCCGCCCCGGAGGCCGGGGCATACCCGGAGGGCGTTCCGGCCGGCGCGATCACGCCGCTGGGCTACACCATTCCCGCCGGTCAGGTCTATCTCGGCGTGCGGCGCGTCCGGAGCTCGGACTACCACGCGCGGTTCGCCGCCGACCAGAACCCGGACGGCAACCGGCGGGTGGCCGGGGACCGCGAGCTGTGGCAGATCTCGTTCAACCACCGGCGCGTCTTCGTCGACGCCGCCGACGTAACCGTGGCGTCCCCGGGTTCGGGGCCCCGGGGTTGGGCGCCGCCGGGTTGGGCGCCGGCGGGTTGGGCGCCGCCGGCAATCCGGCTGGCCGGTCCTCCGCCGGCCCGGCCGGACGTCTAGGGCCGCACGCTCATTGTTGCCGTTCCGTATGTTTGGTTGCCGTTCCGTTGCGAAGGCTTGGCGCCTCGCGGCCGCCAACCTATAGTTCCTTTTTGATTAAGTTGTTCTTGATTGGCCCGGGCAGTTCCGTCACAGCCGGTGGGGTGGCACAGCGGAGCCGTCTATCGGTGTGAGTGTGCCACGGATGGATCCCGGGGGAGCGTGGGTTTGCGCCGGTCAGGCACGGTCCGCACAGTGTGGGGAGAGAGCTGTGTACCTCGCGGCGGAGGTGTCGGGCCGTGAGTGACCAGGTCATATGCGCGCTGGCCGGGTGCGACGAAATCGTTGAGCAGGTGTCGTCCGGCAAGCCCCGGCGGTACTGCTGCCCGGCGCACCGCAAGATTGCGCACCGGCAGCGCCGGGACCGGTCGATGGACGCCCGCCGACCCGGGCAGGAGGAACCCGCGTCCGTCCCGGCCATCGAGGTCGCCGCGTCGGTCGAGCGGGCCGAACCGCCACCCGCTCCCGAGCCCGCCCGGGTCACCACACCCGCCGGGGTCACCACACCCGCCCGGGTCGCGGAACCCGCCCGGGCCGTCGAACCCGCCCGGGTGGCGGAACCGGTGCGGATCGCCGAGCCGTCCCGGACGGCCGAACCGCCCGGCGTGACCAGCCCACCTCGAGTAGCCCAGCCATCTCGAGTAGCCCAGCCATCTCGAGTAGCCCAGCCGCCTCGGGTAGCCCGGCCGCCGGCCGCCGGGCCGCCCCCCGCGCCGCACCGCCCCGCGCCGGACTGGGTCACCCAGCCCGTGGCCTGGAACGTTCCGGAACGGGAGCAGGAGCGGGAAGGCTGGTTGCGCCGGTCCACCCGCTCGCTGTTCGGCCGAGGTGGGCGCCAGACACCGCTCGCCCCGGACCCGTCACCGGGCGAGCCGGGGCCGCTGCGCCCCCGGTGGACGCAACCGGCACCGGACGGCTCCGGCGGGGGCAACGGCGGATCGGCCCACCCCTACGTGCCGGTGCAGCCGCCGCCTTCGTGGTCCCGGCACGCCCGGCCGGCATGGCGGCCCGAGCACCCCGGCCCCGGCGACATCACCGAGCCGGTGCCGGCCCGCCCGCCCGCCACCGCTCCGCCGGAAGCATCCGCACCGCCGGACACCGCCGCTCCGTCCGACGCGGACGTTCAGCGGAACGGCGCCGCGTCACCGGAGGTGACCGCGCCGCCGGACCCGGGCGTTCAGCGGAACGCGGGCGTCCCACCCGACACCACGGCACCGCCGAGACGCAGGGCCGAGCGGAAGGGTGCCGCCGCGCCGGACCCGGGCGTCGAGCAGAACGGATCCGCGCCGCCCACCGCTCCGAAAACCGCGGCCCCGAAGTCCACCGCTCCGAAGTCCGACGCCCCGAACTCGGACGCCCCGAAGTCCGACGCCCCGAAGTCGGCCGCACCGCCGGAGACGAAGCGGGCCGACGCGTCGCCGGCCGTGCCACCGGCCGCCGTTCCGGCGGAGCCGTTGCCGTGGGAGCAGCCGAAGCCCCGGTTCGCCGAGCAGCGGGAGAAGCTGACGCGGCGGCGGGCGGAGGCGGCGGAACGCCGGGTCGCCGCCGCCCGGGAGCGCCGCGCGGCGGCGGCCACCCTGGCCGGGAAGCCGATCCCGGTGGACGCGGTCTACCCGGACGACGACGCCACGGTGTGGCGCCGGATGGTCCTGTGGGTGCGGTCCACCCGCCGGGGTGAGGTGCGGGGCAGCTCGGGCAAGGTTGCCGGGCAGATGCAGGAAGCCCTGGCCGCGGCATTCCACAGCCTGTCCAACAACCGGCTCCGGTCGCTGCTGACCACCACCGGCATCATCGCCGGCGTGGCGGCGGTGATCGTGCTGGTCGCGCTGGGCGACGGGATGAAGGCGAACTTCGACAAGGAGTTCTCCCGCCTGGCCAACCAGATCACGGTGACGGCGGCGAAGGGCGCCGTGCCCTCCGGCCGGGAGCCGCGCGATCTGACCGACCGGGACGTCAAGGCGTTGATGGATCCCCAGCGGGCCCCGGACATCGTGGAGAGCTCCCCGGCCGTGGTGGCCACGGTGGTGGTCGCGGCGGGGCAGAACAAGAACAAGGCCAGCCTGGTCGGGGCGGTGCACAACTACCTGGACCTGCTGGACCGGCACGTCACCGCCGGGCGCTGGTTCACACCCGAGGAGGTCACCGACGGCGACCGCGGGGTGATCCTCGGGCCGGAGGCGGTGAACCTGCTGTACGGGCCGGGCACCCCACCGGAGCACGTGGTCGGCCAGACCGTGCGGCTGTCCACCGCCAACTTCAAGGTGCAGGGTGTGCTGGAGTCCAACGGCCAGGACGACAACGTGGCCATCACCACGCTGGGCGCCGCCCGCACGCACCTGGTCGGCGACAACGGCGGCAAGGTCGATCTGATCATCCTCAAGTCCAGCACGGTGAAGACCGTGGACGATGCCGCCGAGCAGGCCACCGACATCCTGATGGCCCGGCACAACATCACCGACCCGGCCAGCCGGGACTTCAACGTGAAGACGTTCACCGACTGGATCGAGAAGAGCCAGAACTCGATCAAGTTCCTGGCCATGTTCATCGTCGCGGTGGCGGCGATCTCCCTGTTCGTCGGCGGGGTGGGCGTGGCCAACATCATGCTGGTGTCGGTCACCGAACGGACCCGGGAGATCGGCATCCGCAAGGCGGTCGGTGCGAAGACCACCGCGATCATGCGGCAGTTCCTGTCCGAAGCCGTGGTGCTCACCACCCTGGGCGGCATCGTGGGTGTCCTCTGCGGCATCGGGCTGACCATGCTCGGGGCGGCCACCCTGCCCGACATCGACGAGGAGCTGCCGGTCCCGATCCTTTCGGCCGGACCGGTGTTGATCGCGTTCGGAGTCGCCGTCCTCATCGGACTGCTCGCCGGCGGCTACCCCGCCCACCGAGCCGCCCGGTTGCGCCCCATCCAGGCCCTGCGATTCGAGTAGCCGATGAACAACCGGACCAGCCGGTCGATCGTGAGCGGTGCCTCGCGGCTGATTGCCACGATCCCGCACGACCTGCGCATCGCGCCCTATCGGCAGATCATCGCGCACGTGGAGGACCGGCTGCGGCTGCGGCTGGACCAGTCCGCGATGCTGCGCAAGCGCTGGACGCTGTCCGCACCCACCGACCGGGGCACCTGGGTGCGCATCGAGGCCCGCTCGCCCGAGCAGGTGGCCGCCCGGGGCTGGGGCGGTGTGGAGGCCGCCGAGTCGCTGGTCGGCGTGGCCAAACCCGAGTGGTACCAGGCGGTGTCCTGGCGGGAGGCCGGCACGCGGGTGTGGTGGCGGGCGGACGAGACCGAACTGGTGCCCGACTCGCCGATCTGGCTGGCCGGCACGCTGCCCGCCGAGCCCGACCTCTCCGCCGCCTGGTGGGCGCGGCTGCGCGGGTCGCTGGGCGCGCTGTCCCGGCAGAGCACCACCCGGCTGGGCAACCTGCCCGGAGGAATCGTCGGCGAGGCGTACCTGAACACGCTCATCGAGCGCGCCGCACGGGCGCTCGGCGCCGCCCCGCCCCGGCCGGTCAGCTTCGAATGGGTTCCCGCGCACGCCGACCTGACCTGGGCCAACCTGACCGGCCCGCGTTGCTGGCTGCTGGACTGGGCGGACTGGGGGATGGCCCCGCGCGGCCTGGACGCGGCCACCCTGCTGCTGCACTCGCTGGCCGTGCCGACCCTGGCCGCCCGCATCCGCAAGGAGTTCGCCGCCGACCTGAACAGCCACTCCGGCCGCCTGGTGCTGCTCGCACTGTGCGGGCACCTGGCCACCGACGCCGGCAAGCGCGCCCCGGCGCTGCCCGAACCCGTCCGGCGGGAGGCCCGCCGGCAGCTGGACATGCTCACCCGCTGACCGCGTCGTTGTAACCGAAAGGATGTCGGCCGAGCGGACGGCTTGACCGGGCGTCGGCCGGAGTGTCGCATGTTCCTGAGAACGCAACGGAGCGGACGGGGCTGCGCATGGAGCTGACCGAGAACCTCATCCAGCGGGTGAACGTGGGCGACTCGCTCACCCGCGCCGCGGCCGCCCGGCCGGACAGACCGGCCGTCGTGGACGGAACGCGGGCGTGGACCTACGCCGAGTTCAACGCGCTGGTCAACCGGCTCGCGCACGGGCTCGCCGGCAGCGGCTACACCCGGGGCGACGTGCTCGGGCTGGCGTCCGGGAACAGCGCCGAGTTCCTCGCCGTGTACTACGCCTGCGCCAAGCTCGGCGTGGCCTGCGTCCCGATCAACCTCGGCTGGCGGCCGGACGAGGTGGCCTACGTGCTGGGCCACTCCGGCGCGCGCGGCCTGGTGGTGGAGGCGCAGCTGGTCGGCGCGATGTCCGAGGCGGTCGCCAAGGTCTCCGACGTCGCGGACGTGGTCGTGGCGCCCGGCACCGGCGGCGGCTACACGCCCGAACCGGCGGACCGGCGATGGCTGGAGCTGGCCGAGCTGTACAGCGACAACCAGGCCGAACCGGAGTTCCTGGTCGAGGACCGGGACGCCTTGAGCTACCTGTACACCTCGGGCACCACGTCCTTCCCCAAGGGCGTGGTCGGCTCGCACCTGGCCATCTACCTGGAGTCCATGTCCGGCGCGTTGGACTCCGGCTGGCGGGCCGACGACCGGTTCGCCGCGATGATGCCGATGTTCCACACCGCTCAGCTGAACGCGTTCTGCACCCCCGCGGTGATGGTCGGCGCGACCATCCACGTGCTGCGCGGGTTCGACCCGGCCGGCTTGCTCGACCTGATCGAGCGGGAACGGATCACCCAGGTGTTCGGCCTGCCCATGATGTACCGGGCGATGCTGGACGACCCGTCGTTCGCCGGCCGGGACATGTCCAGCCTGCGCCGGTGCGTCTACGCCATGGCGCCGATGCCGGACGCGCTGATCCGCGCCTGCCTGGACGGCTTCGGCTGCGACTTCGCCCTGCTGTTCGGCCAGACCGAGATGAGCCCGGTGACCACGCTGTTCCGCCCGGAGCACCAGCTGAGCCACATCGGCGCGGTGGGCACCCCGATCACCGGGGTGCAGGTGGCGATCATGAGCCCGGACGGTGAGCTGCTGCCGGCGGGGGAGCAGGGCGAGATCGTCTACCGGGGGCCGTCCACCATGAGCGGCTACCTGCATAATCCTTCGGCCACGTCGGAGGCGTTCGCGCACGGCTGGTTCCACTCCGGCGACGTCGGCCACTTCGGCCCGGACGGCGTGCTCTGGTTCGCCGACCGCTACAAGGACGTGATCAAGACCGGCGGGGAGAACGTGGCGTCGATCGAGGTGGAGAAGGCGGTCTACGCGGTCGAGCCGAGGATCGCCGAGGTGGTTGTGGTCGGCCTGCCACATGATCGCTGGAGCGAGGCGATCACGGCGGTGGTGGTGGCTCGGCCGGGGGAGGAGCTCGGCGAGGCCGAGCTGATCGCCGCGCTGAAGGGGCGCCTGGACGGCTACAAGGTGCCCAAGTCGATCATCTTCACCGAGGAGTTTCCCCGGACGTCCACGGGGAAGATCCAGAAGAACGTGGTGCGCGAGCGCTACCGTGACCATTACCGCTAGTCGGGTGCGGCACCGGTTTCAAGATCGCTTGGACGGCCGCGGCCGGGCTGGTCTGCCGCGCCCCGGGTGCGGGCCGTTGCGTGTGGTCGGCGGTTCGGTGGGCGCGGTCGGGCTCTTCCGCCGACATCTACCTGAGCGGGCTCCGCTCATGATCGAAGCCCGCTGTGGTAGATCTCGGTCACCCGGCCAGCCTCCGGCCACGTTCCGTAGCCGATCCTGGCGCTGGGTCGCGCTCCGTAGCCAAGGCGCCGGCGTGGGTCGGCTCGGGAGCCGGCTCGCACGTCGATCGGCGGCCCGCCGTCCGCCGCGAAGATCGACATCAACCTCACGCACCTTTCGGACGCCACCAGGGGCCATGAGGTTGATGTCGATCTTGCGCGCTGAGTACGTGAGGCGGATGGGAAGATGGAGCGTCGCCCCGCACCCCGACGCAACGGCCCGCACCCAAGCCGCGGCAGACCAACCCGGCGGCGGCCGTCCAAGCAATCTTTGAAACCGGCGTCGCACCGGGAACAGAACCGGTCAATCCGAGCCGAACACCTGCTGGGCGATCCGAAAAGCCGTGTTCGCGTCCGGGACGCCGCAGTACACCGCCGCCTGCAGCAACACTTCCTTGATCTCCTCCACCGTCACGCCGTTCGTGCGCGCGGCCCGCAGGTGCATCGCCAGCTCCTCGTGGTGCCCCCTGGCCACCATCGCGGTGATCGTGATCATGGAGCGGCTACGGCGGTCCAAGCCGGGGCGGGTCCAGATCTCGCCCCAGGCGTAACGGGTGATGAAGTCCTGGAAGTCCCTGGTCAACCCGTCGATACCGGCGTTGGCGCGGTCCACGTGGGCGTCGCCGAGCACCTCACGGCGCACCCGCATCCCGGCCGCGTGGCGGTCCGGCGGACGGCTGTGCGCGGCGACCAGGCAGGCCACCCGGGCCGGGGTCTCGGCCGGGGCCAGGTGTGCGACCTCGTCCAGGACCACCAGGCGGCCGTCGCGGACCCCGTCCGCGATCTCCCGCAGGCCGGCCACTGGGGTGGGCACGTCGTGCCCGCCGGCCAGCGCCAGCACCGGGGTGGTGATCTCGGCCAACCGGTGCCGGACGTCGAACCCGGCCAGAGCCTCGCAGGCGAAGGCGTAGCTGGCCCCGTCCACCGCGCGAAGCGAGTCGAGCAGCGCGTTCGCCGGGCCGGGATGCCGATCCGGGAAGCCGGGGGCGAACCAGCGCCCGGGGGTGGAGTCGAGCAGCGCTGCCACGCCCTTCTCGCGCACCAGCGCGGCGCGTTCGGTCCAGGCCTCGGCGGTGCCGATGCGCGCGCCGGTGCACATCAGCGTGGCCGCGCGCACCCGGTCGGGGTGGTCCAGCAGCAGTTGCAGGCCCACCGCGCCACCGATGGAGTCGCCGGCGTAGTAGAACGGCCCGGCGTCCGCGACCGAAGCGAGCACCGCGTCGGCCAGCTCGGCCATGGTGTACCCGGCGGTGGCCGGCGGGCTGGCGCCGTGTCCCGGCAGGTCCCAGGCCAGCACCTGGAACTCGTCGGCCAGCGCCTCGCCGACCGCGCCCCACAGCACCACCGAGGAGGTGCCGAGGGACGGCCCGAGCAGCAGGGGCGGCCGGTCCGGCGAGCCGAGGCGGGTCACGGACACCGAGATCATGGCTGCACCTTAAGACGATGAGCGCGGTCCAGCACCGCGTCGATGATCAGGTCGGCGGCGCCGAGGTAGTCGCCGGTCGCCGCCGGGGCCAGGGACCGGCGCTCGGCGAACAGCGCGTCGGCGGAGGAACGCGCCGTGGCGGCCATCCGGTCCGGGAACACCCGCAGCCCGCGCAGCAGCTCGGTGGTCTGGCCGGCGGCGGTCGCGGTGTGCCGGCCGAGGGTGGCCAGCGCGGACCACTCCAGGTGCCAGGCCCCGTCCGGCCGCTCGTCGCGGGCGTCGGCGGCGGCCAGGTGCAGCCGCGCGGCCTCCGGTGGGGCGGCCAGCGCGGCCCGCCGGACCAGCACGGACAGCACCGGGTTGGCCTTGTGCGGCATGGTCGACGAGCCGCCGCCGGTGCCCTCGGCCAGCTCGCCGACCTCCGGGCGGGACAGGGTGAGGACGTCGGCGGCGATGCGTCCCCAGGCGTCGGTGGCGCGCACCAGGGCGTCGCCGAGCCGGGTGACCGGGGCGCGCGCGGTGTGCCACGGCGGGCCGGCCCGCAGGCCGAGCATCGCGGCCGCCCGCGTGGCCAGCTCGTTCCCCCGGGCCGGCGGGTCCGGCAGGCCGGCCAGCCGGGCCAGCTCGGCGGCGCCGGCCAGGGTGCCGGCCGCGCCCCCGAACTGCGCGGGCAGGGTGAGCGCCGCGAGGTCCTCGGCCGCGTCCAGCACGCCGGTCAGCCACTGCGCCGCTTTCAGCCCGAAGGTGATCGGCACCGCGTGCTGGGTGAGCGTGCGCCCGGCCATGGGGGTGCCCCGGTGCCGCTCGGTCAGCTCGACCAACCCGGAGATCTGGTCGGACAGCTCGCCCCGCAGCCGCTCCAGCAGGTCGGCCGCGCACCGCATCAGGGCGCTGTCCAGCACGTCCTGGCTGGTCAACCCCTTGTGCAGCCAGTCGGCGGCGGCCGGGTTGCGGGCCCGCAGGCGTTCCCGGAGCAACCCGAGCAACGGGATCACCGGGTTCCCGCCGGCCTCGGCGCCGGTGGCCACTCGAGCCACATCGGAAGGGCCGGCCAATCCGGCGAGGTCGTCGCGCGCCTCCGGGCCGGCCACCCGCATGTCCACCAGCGCGGCCAGCCAGGCCGCCTCTACCCGGCACATGGCGTCCAGCAGCGCCGGCCCGGAGAACAGCGAACCGGCGCGCTCGTCGCCCGGCCAGAACGGGTCAGCCATGGCGGTGGGCCAGGAACACCGTCTCCCCCTCGCCCTGCAGCACCACGTCGAAGCGCAGGCCGTGCGGGTCCCGCGCGGCGACCAGCGTGCGCCGGCGTTCCTCGGGCAGGCCGCCGAGCAGCGGGTCGGCGGCCAGCGCGACCTCGTCGTCCGGCAGGTAGACCCGGGTGAACAGCCGGTCCAGCAGGCCTCGGGCGAACACGGCCAGCGCGAAGAACGCCGCGCGGGCCGGTTCGGTGGGTGCCGGGGGCAAGGTGGTGAAGGAGTACCGGCCGGCGTTGTCGGTGCCGGCGCGGCCCCAGCCGGTGAAGGTGTAGCCGTCGCGGTGCAGCGAACCCGGTTCGCGGGGGATCCGGCCGGCCGGGTCGGGCTGCCACAGCTCGAGCAGTGCGTCCGGCACCGGATCGCCGGCGCCGTCGAGCACCACGCCGTGCAACCGGACCGCTTCCGGGTGGCCGGGCGGCACCAGCTCCGGGCCGCCGGGATAGGGCAGCCCGAACGCGAAGAACGGGCCGACGGTCTGCCCGGGAGTGCTCGTATTCCCCGCGGGCGCCGAACTGGGCGCCCGCTCGGTGCCTTCGCCGGGGCTCATGGCCGGGCCTCCGTCGGGGTGCCGGCGCCGGGGCCGAGCACGATGTCCCATCGGTACCCGGTGGCCCACTCCGGCTCGGTCAGGTCGTGGTCGTAGCGCGCCACCAGCAGCTCCCTCGCGGCCGGGTCGGTGATCGACTGGTAGATCGGGTCCAACCCGAACAGCGGGTCCCCGGGAAAGTACATCTGGGTCACCAGCCGCTCGGCGAACACCCGCCCGAACAGGGAGAAGTGGATGTGCGCCGGCCGCCAGGCATTGTGGTGGTTGCGCCATGGGTACGGTCCGGGCTTGATCGTGACGAACCGGTAGCTGCCGTCCGGGCCGGTCAGGCAGCGCCCGTTGCCGGTGAAGTTGGGGTCCAGCGGGGCGGGGTGCTGGTCGCGCTGGTGGGCGTACCGGCCGGAGGCGTTGGCCTGCCAGATCTCCACCAGTTGCCCGGCCAGAGGCCGCCCGTCGGTGTCCAGCAGCCGGCCGCTCAGCACGATCCGTTCGCCCAGCGGCTCGCCCCGGTGCGCGATCGTCAGGTCGGCCTCCAGCGGGTCCACGTCCTGGACGCCGAACACCGGGGAGTGCAGCTCCACCAGCTCCGGGTCCACCGGCACGGGTGGCTGGCCGGGGTGGCGCAGCCGGCTGCTCCGGTAGGGCGGGTAGTCCAGCCTGGGCTGGGCGCCGGAGCGGTCATCGGCCAGTTCGGCTATCTCGGCACTGATCTCCGCCTGCTTCGTGGTGGGTGACGCTGTCATGGCTGCACGGTAGGCCGCCGGTGAACCCGTCCCCTAACGGAAGCTTTCGCTCAGTGGAAGACTGTGACCCATGGCGGGAAACACCGGGACGCCGGGCGCGACCGTCGCCGGCCGGATGCTGGCCCTGCTCGGCGCGTTCGACGCCGCCCACCGCGCGCTCACCCTCACCGAGCTGGCCCAGCGCTCCGCACTGCCGCTGACCACCGCGTACCGGCTGGTCGGCGAGCTGGCCGAGTGGGGCGCACTGACCAGGCGGCCGTCCGGCGAGTACGTGGTCGGGCGGCGGCTGTGGGACCTGGGGCTGCTCGCGCCGGTGCAGTCCGGGCTGCGCGAGGTGGCCTCGCCGTTCATGCACGACCTCTACGCCGCCACCCTGGCCACCGTGCACCTGGCCGTGCGGGACGGCACCCGGGTGCTCTACGTCGAGCGGCTGGCCGGGCACGCCTCGGTGCCCGTGGTCAGCCAGGTCGGCTCGCGGCTGCCGATGCACGCCACCGGGGTGGGCAAGGTGCTGCTGGCCTACGCCCCCGAGGAGGTGCGGGCGGCGGTGTTCGCCGACCTCACCCGGGTCACCCCGTACACGATCACCCAGCCCGGCCGGCTGCGCGCGCAGCTGCGCCGGGTGCACCGCGAGGGTTACGCGGAGACGTCGGAGGAGATGAGCCTGGGTGCCGCATCGCTGGCGGTGCCGGTGCGCACGGCGAACGGGAGCGTGGTGGCCGCGCTGGGCATGGTGGTGCCCAGCCTGAAGGGCGTGCGGCCCCGGCTGGTGGCCGGGTTGCAGGTGGCCGCCCAGGGCATCCGCCGCAGCTTCCACTGAGTGAAAGATCGTGGTGGCGCGTGAGGCCCCCCGAGGCGTTCACTACCGGCCATGCGTACCCAAGTGGCGATCATCGGTGCCGGGCCGGCCGGCCTGCTGCTGTCCCACCTGCTGGCCGGGGCGGGAGTGGTTTCGGTGGTGCTGGAGGCCCGGTCCCGCGGCTACGTGGAGTCGCGCATCCGCGCCGGCATCCTGGAGGACTCCACGGTGCGCCTGCTGGAGTCCGCCGGGCTGGGCGACCGGCTCAAGGCCGAGGGCGACCCGCACCGGGGCATCTACCTGAACTGGCCCGGCGAGCGGCACCACCTGGACTTCGTGGACCTGGTCGGCCGCAACGTGTGGATCTACGGGCAGACCGAGGTGCAGAAGGACCTCGGGCGGGCCCGGGACGCGGACGGCCAGGAGATCCACTACGAGGTCGCCGACGTCCGGCTGAACGCGTGCGAGTCGGACCGGCCGTACGTCACGTTCACCGACCGCGACGGCCGGCCCCAGCGGCTGGACGCCGACGCGGTGGCCGGTTGCGACGGGTCGTTCGGCCCGAGCCGGGCGGCGATCCCGGACAGCGCGAAGCGGACCTGGTCGCGCACCTACCCGCACTCCTGGCTGGGCATCCTGGCCGACGTCCCGCCCTCCACCGACGAGCTGATCTACGCCTGGCACCCGGACGGGTTTGCGCTGCACTCCATGCGCTCGGCCACGGTCAGCCGGCTGTACCTGCAGGTGCCCAACGGCACCGACCTTTCCGACTGGCCCGACCGGCGGATCTGGGACGCCCTGGCCACCCGGCTCGGCCACGGGGACGGCTGGACGCTGAACCCCGGCCCGATCACCGACCGGAGCGTGCTGCCCATGCGCAGCCTGGTGACCGCGCCGATGCGCCACGGGCGGCTGTTCCTGGCCGGCGACTCCGCGCACATCGTGCCGCCGACCGGGGCGAAGGGGCTGAACCTGGCGGTGGCCGACGTGGCGCTTCTGGCGCCCGCGCTGACCGCACTGGTCAAGGACCGCAACCCCGGGCCGGCGGACGACTACTCGGACACCGCGCTGCGCCGGGTCTGGCGGTGCACCCATTTCTCCTGGTGGATGACCACCATGCTGCACACCGGCGGCGACGAGTTCGACGCCCAGCTGCAGCTGTCCCAGCTGCGCTGGGTGGCCGGCAGCACCGCCGGGGCGACCGGGCTGGCGGAGAACTACGCCGGCCTGCCCATCGGGTTCGGCGCGGAACGCGCTGGCCGAGCGCGCGCCCAGTTCGGCGCGCGCGGGAGACAATAGCCATGGCTCGCGGCGGGGAGTCGGTGCTGACCAGGGCGGTGCGCATCCTGGCCGCGTTCGGGTCCGGGGACACCTCGCTGCGGGTGTCCGACATCGCCGCGCGGGCCGACCTGCACCCGGCCACCGCGTCCCGGATGGTCGCCGAGCTGGTCGAGCACGGGCTGCTGACCAGGGACGGCGACCGTAGGGTGCGGATCGGCCTGCGCCTGTGGGAGCTGGCGTCGCGGGCGTCCCCGGCGGTGTCGCTGCGCGAGGCGGTGATGCCGTTCCTGGAGGACCTGCACGCGGTTGTCGGCCAGCACGTGCAGGTCGGCGTGCGGGACGGCACCGAGGTGCTGTTCGTGGAGCGGCTGTCCGCGCCCGGCGCAGTGATCAACTACACCCGGATCGCCGGCCGGCTGCCGCTGCACGCCTCCTCCTCCGGCCAGGTGCTGCTCGCGCACGCGCCGCACGAGGTGCGGGAGCAGGTGCTGGCCGGCCCGCTGACCCGGTACACGCCGAACACCATCACCGACCCGGACCGGCTGCGCGCGACCCTGGCCGCCATCCGCCGCCAGGGCTACGCGTACTGCCCCGGGCACATCCACTCCGACGCGCTGGGCGTGGCCGTGCCGGTGAGCGACGGCCGGCAGCCGGCCGTGGCCACGCTGTCCGCCATCGTGCCGAACGACGGCAACGGCCGGGCGGTGATCCCGGTCCTGCTCACCACCGCGCGTGGCATCACCCGCGCCTTGCGGAGCAATCACTGAATGAGATTGGGCTCGTGCCGGCGCCAGCCGCCGGTCATCCTGGCCTGGTGCTGAGCCTCGAGGTGACCGCCAAGGAGCCGGTGTCGGACGGGGTGGTGGCGCTCTCGCTGGCCCACCCCCAGGGCCGGCGGTTGCCCGACTGGACCCCGGGCGCGCACCTCGACCTGGTCCTGCCCAACGGGATGACCAGGCAGTACTCCCTGTGCGGGAGCCGCTGGGACACCGGCGCTTACCGGGTGGCGGTGCTGCGCGAGCCGGACGGCCGGGGCGGCTCGGCCTACGTGCACGACCGGCTGCGGGTGGGCGACCGGGTCGGCGTGGGCGGGCCGCGCAACAACTTCCCGCTGGTGCCCTCGGAGCGCTACCTGTTCATCGCCGGCGGGATCGGCATCACCCCGCTGCTGCCGATGGTGCACCAGGCCGACCTGCTCGGCGCGGACTGGCACCTGGTCTACGGCGGGCGCCGTCGCGGCTCGATGGCGTTCCTGGCCGAGCTGGCCGGCTACGGCGAGCGGGTTCACCCGTGGCCGGAGGACGAGCACGGCCTGCTCGACCTGCCGGCCTGGCTGGGCGAGGTCCGCCCGGGGGTGCGGGTGTACTGCTGCGGGCCGCCCGCGCTGCTGGCGGCGGTGGGTGCGGCGTGTCAGCCGTGGCCGCCGTACACGCTGCGCACCGAGCGGTTCGTGGCCGCCGAGCTGCCGGCGCCGGTGCGGGACCGCCCGTTCCGGGTGGAGCTCGCGCGCACCGGCACCACGGTCACCGTGGACCGCGACACCACCGTGCTGGACGCCGTGCGCACGGCCGGGGCGGAGGTGCTGTCCTCCTGCGAACAGGGCACCTGCGGCACCTGCGAGACCGACGTGCTGGCCGGGGAACCCGACCACCGGGACTCGATCCTGGGCGACGAGGAACGCCGCGCCGGGGACCGCATGTTCCTCTGCGTCTCCCGCTGCCGCTCCGACCGCCTCGTCCTCGACCTGTAGGGAGTCTCCGTGCTGGAACTGGACGTCGACCCGTTCGACACCGAGGTGCTCGCCGACCCGCTGCCCTTCCAGGCCAAGCTGCGCGACGCCGGCCCGGTGGTCTACCTGAGCCGGCACCGGGTGTACGGCATGGGCCGGCACGCCGAGGTGCTCGCCGCGCTGCGCGACTGGCAGGGCTTCGAGTCGGGCGCGGGCGTCGGCCTGGCCAACTTCCGCACCGAGCCGCCGTGGCGCCCGCCCAGCCTGCTGCTGGAGGCCGACCCGCCCCGGCACGACGCGCCGCGCCGGGTGCTGTCCGGGCTGCTCACCCCGCGCGCGCTGCGCGGCCTCCGGGAGGACTGGCGCGCGGCCGCCGAGGCGCTGGTGGACGAGTTGCTGGCCGCCGGACCGGAGCTGGACGCGGTGCCCGCACTGGCCGAGGCCTTCCCGCTGCGGGTGTTCCCGGACGCGGTGGGCATCCCGATGCAGGGCCGGGAGCACCTGCTGCCCTACGGCGACTTCCTGTTCAACGCGTTCGGCCCGCCGAACGAGCTGGTGCTGGCCGGGCGGGACGCGGCGGCCGGGCACGCGGCGTGGGTGAACGAGCAGTGCCGGCGGGAGGCGCTCGCCGACACCGGCTTCGGCGCCCGGATCTGGGCGGCCGCCGACCGGGGTGAGCTGACCCACGAGCAGGCGCCACTGGTGGTCCGGTCGCTGCTGTCGGCCGGGGTGGACACCACCGTGCACGGGCTGGCCGCCGTGCTGCACGCGCTGGCCAGCCACCCCGACCAGTGGGCGCGGCTGCGCGAGCGGCCCCAGCTGGCCCGGGTCGCCTTCGACGAGGCGGTGCGCTGGGCTTCCCCGGTGCAGACCTTCTTCCGCACCGCCACCTCGGACATCCGGCTGGGCGACACGGTGATCCCGAGCGGGGAGAAGATCCTGATGTTCCTCGGCTCGGCCAACCGGGACCCCCGGCGCTGGGCCGAGCCGGACCGGTTCGACCTGTCCCGCGACCCGTCCGGGCACGTCGGCTTCGGATTCGGCATCCACCAGTGCGTCGGCCAACACGTCGCCCGCCTGGAAGCGGAGTCCCTGCTCACCGCCCTGGCCGCAAGGGTGCGCACCATCGAGCCCCTGGGCCCGGGCCGCCGCCACCTGAACAACACCCTCCGCGGCTGGTCCTCCCTCCCCCTCCGCCTGACCGGCTGAGGCTCAAAGAAGGCTTGGACGGCGCCGCTCGGCCGGCCTGTCGCGGCCTTGGTCGCGCCAGTCGCGTTCGATGGGTGCCTCGCTGGCCATTTTCACGGTGCGTGACGGCCGAATGGGTGGCCCAGTCGACCGAAGGCATCGAGATCGACGTGAGTCTGCTCTGGTCACGCGCGAACAAGACTGGTGTCGATGTCGATGAGCCGGGTCCCGGCCTGAGCCGTCCAGCGGTCCGGCTGAAGTTACGGTGTGTAACTGTCGGCGGCCGAGTCCGGACGGGCGGCGCGGAAGCTGCGGTAGAGCGGCCAAGCTCCGCCCTCCAAGCCGTCTTTGAATGCCCACGGCAACCAACCGGAAGCGCCGAGTGTCTCAATTTGAGAGTTTGACTAGCGGCCGTTAGTCCGATTGGGTGTTTGGGTCGGCGCACCGGGGGCCTACTGCCCCTAGGGTGAGGAGGGCCGGCAAGCGGGCGCGGGTGGACCAAAGGCGGTTCTCCAGATGAAGGACGTACACCGACTCGAGCCGACGGCCGCGAGCTCGAACCGGGGGACCGTGCTGGCCGCCTGGGAACGGTTCGTGCAGGGCGAGGACCACGTGGGTGGCGTGCGGCCCGAGGTGGCCATCTCCTGGCACCGCTGCCGCGAGCAGTACCGGGTGGACCCGCACCTCACCGAGGCCCCGACGGCGGTGGCGCGCGGTGACCACTCGCTGGAGCACGACGTGGTGTTCGCCGAGCTGGGCGGGCTGGCCATGTCGGTGGCGCGCGAGGTCGACTCGCTGAACGGCATCGTCACGGTGACCGACGCGGCCGGGCGGATCCTGGCCGCGTGGGGCGACCAGACGACGCTGAACCGGGCGTCGGACGCCAACCTGGCGCCCTGGTCCTGCTGGTCGGAGGCCGCCGCCGGCACCAACGGCATGGGCACCGCGCTGGAGGCGCACGGACCGGTCCTGATCAGGGGCGCGGAGCACTGGTGCCAGGGCTTCCACAACTGGGTGTGCGCCGGCGTCGCGGTGCGTGACGTGGTGACCGACATCCCGATCGCGGTGCTGAACATCTCCTGCTGGCGCACCCCGTTGCCCGAGGCCACCGCCGGCTGGCTGTCCACGGCGGCCACCAAGACGCGCAGCACGCTGCGCCGGCGGGCGCGCAGCAGCGGCGCGCAGCTGGCCGGCGCGTTCGCCGACGCGAAGGCGCGGACCAGCGGCGGCATGGCCGCGGTGGACACGGCGGGCAAGGTGGTGATCGCCGACGAGCGGGGAAGCCTGTTGTTCGGCGTGCCGGCGAACGTGCCGGCGGTGGACCCGCCCACCCGGTGGGACCCCGGCCTGCCCGACCTGATCCGGGTCGCCCAACAGGCCAGCGAGTACGCCTCGGGCAACCCCGACTGGGTCGGTTCCACCCAGATCTTCACGCATCTGGCCGAGGAGCCGACCCCGATCAGCATCCACCCGGTGTTCCTCGGCGGCGACCTGGCCGGCCACCTGATCTCGCTGAACGCCTCCGACGGGGCGTCGCTGCCGGCCGGAGGGGACTCGGCGCACGTGCCGAGCCAGCCGCGCCGGCTCATCGCGCTGCGCGAGGAGCGCCTGGTGCTGCTGCGGCTGCCCGAGGTGAGCTTCGCCGAGGCGTCCGGCAACGACGTGTGGCTGTCCACCGACCAGGGCCGGCTGCGCGCCACCGCGCCGGGGCTGGACAAGCTGGCCAGCGAGCTGGCCGACGCCGGGTTCCTGCGGGTGCACCGCCGGTACGTGGTCAACCTCGGCCGCATCCGGGAGATCGAGCGAGGGTTCAAGGGCGAGCTGTTCCTGGTCATGGACGGCCGGAAGACCGAGACGGTGCCGGTCTCCCGGCGGAACGCGCCCGCTTTGCGCCGAGCGTTGTGCATCTGAGTCCGGATTTGAATTTTCTTGCGCCAGGAATTGTCTGACACCCGGCTTTCGTGTCACCATGGAACGGAATTCGGCACGAGGGGGTGCGGGTCGCATGGAGGCTTCCGGTATTACCGCGATCTTCGTATTCATCTCCGGCGCCACGTTACTGATCTATAGCGCGGAGAAGCTGATCGTCTATCTCGTGGGCGCCGCCCGCGGGCTCAGTCTCTCGTTGTTCCTGTTGGCCATCATATTCACCGGTATCGAGTTCGACGACCTGGTGCTCGGGGTCGCGCTGAACCTGGAGGGGCTCAGCAACGTCGCGCTGGGCACGGTGTTCGGCACCTCGATCGCGATGAGCGGCATCGTGCTCGCGCTGGCCGCGATCCTCACCCCGACGGCGGTGAAGGTGCCCAGGGACTATCTGGTGATCTTCGCCGCCGCGCCCCTCTTGATGATCGTCTTCGTGCTCACCGCGCCGCTCACGTTCGTCGACGGTGTGCTGCTGGTGGCGCTGTTTGCGGTGTTCATCGGGTACGTCATCGTCCGCGAGACGCGCCGTGACGTGCCGATGTTCCGCAACGCCGGCATCTACGAGGAGATCACCGAGAGGGAGGCCGGCGGCCGGGTGACGGTGCGCGAGGCGGAGCGCCCGCTGCCCATGGACATGTCGGTGACCAAGCAGGGCCGGCTGCCCGGGTGGACCCAGCTCGGCCTCGCCGTGGTCGCGCTGGCCGGCCTGGTGATCGGCGCCGCCACGATGAGCTTCGGCACCGAGGGAATTCTGGGCGCCTACGAAATTGACGGCACGCTGTTCGGCGTCACGGTCGTCACGCTTGTACTGAGCATCGAGGATATATTTCTGACGGTGGAACCCGTGCGCAAGGGTGTGCCATTGCTCGGGGTCGGCAACGTCATTGGCAGCGTGGTTTTCTCGGTTACCGGAAAATTGGGCATAATTCTACTCGCCGGCGGCAGCATCATGGTCGGACCCGACGTGCTGCGGTGGCATCTGCCGGCGCTCATCGTGCTGACCGGAATGTCCGCGTACTTTCTCTACACTGGGCGCCTCCGGCGGTGGCACGGATATACGTTGTTGGTTTTCTACGTGGTCTACTGGGTGGCCAGCTTCACGGTGTTCGGTGGGGTTCCCCTGGACGATTGACCCGGGGGGTGAGTGCTTCGGCCAGGGGGCGGCCCGGTTCGTTCGCCGCGCGCACCGCCGCCTGAACCAGGTCGTGGTCCGGGGAGAGGTGGCACACCGGGTCGGTCCGGGTGGCGTCGCCGGTGAGCTGGAACGCCTGGCAGCGGCAGCCGCCGAAGTCGACCTCCCGGCGCGAACAGCTCCGGCACGGGTCGCCCATCCAGTCGGTGCCCCGGAACCGCTGGAACACCGGGGACTCCGACCAGATCCAGTCCAGCGGGTGCTCCCGCACGTTGGCCTTGTCCAGTGGCAGCTCGTGCGCGGCCAGGCAGGGCAGCGCGTCGCCGCCCGGGGTGATGGCCAGCTGGCGCTTCCCCCAGCCGCCCATGCACGGCTTGGGGTACTCGCCGTAGTAGTCGGGCAGGATGTAGATCAGGTCGGTGTGGCCGGCCAGCCGGTCACGGGCGGCGCGCACCACGGCCTCCGCGTGCTCCAGCTGCGCCCGGCTGGGCAGCAGCGAGGCCCGGTTGCGCCAGGCCCAGCCGTAGTACTGGGTGTTGGCCAGCTCGATCCGGTCCGCGCCCAGCTCCTCGGCCCGCTCCAGGATGGGGCCGATCCGGTCGATGTTCTGCCGGTGCAGCACCACGTTCACGGTGAGCGGCCAGTCCAGCTCCTTCACCAGACGGGCCGCCTCCACCTTGCGCTGGAAGGAGGGGATGCCGGCGATCCGGTCGGACACCGCCGCCTCGTCGGCCTGGATGCTGATCTGCACGTGGGCCAGCCCGGCGTCCCGCAAGCGGAGTGCGCGGTCCCGGCTGAGGCCGA
Source organism: Actinospineispora eucalypti (assembly GCA_014208095.1). Classification (GTDB taxonomy): domain Bacteria; phylum Actinomycetota; class Actinomycetes; order Mycobacteriales; family Pseudonocardiaceae; genus Pseudonocardia; species Pseudonocardia eucalypti. The sequence continues at coordinate 1,955,090 of JACHMT010000001.1, forward strand.
TCGCGCTGGTGATCAGGTTCGTGTAGTAGCCCAGGTCCTGGGCGCCGCGCACCAGCTCGACCAGGTCCCGGCGCAGCAGCGGCTCGCCGCCGGACAGGTGCAGCTGCAGCGCGCCCAGCCGGTGCGCCTCGGCGAACACTCGCAGCCACTCGTCGGTGCCCAGCTCGTCGGTGTGCTCGGCCAGGTTGACCGGGTTGGAGCAGTAGGCGCAGGCCAGCGGGCACCGGTAGGTCAGCTCGGCCAGCAGCCCGAAGGGTCTATCCATCGGTGACCTCCAAGGCCTCCAGGTACCGCTTGTCCACCAGGCGGGCGAGGAAGCCGCTCACCTCGTCGTCCAGTACCCGGTCGAACCGCTCGCTCAGCACGGCGACGATGTCGGCCACGGTGCGCTGCCCGTCGCACAGCTCGAGGATGTCCGCGCCGGTCCGGTTCAGCACCACCACCGACTCCGGCCCCAGCAGCACGTGGCGCTCGCGCGACGGGTCGAAGGTCAGCCGCGCCCGCCGGGCCAGCTTCGGCCGGCTGGCCGGGGAGAGCGTCGGCCGGTCAGTCCGCATAGGCCCGGTCGATGGCGTCCAGCATGCTCCACAGCACGTCGCACTTGAAGGACAGCGCGGCCAGCGCGGCATCCTGTGACTCGCGGGAACGGCAGTGCTCGGTGACCACCTCCAGCGCGTGCTCGGCGTCCCGGGGAGCCTGGAACAGCCGCGCCCGGAAGTAGGCCAGGCCGGCCTGGTCGATCCACGGGTAGTGGCTCTCGAAGGCGGCGATCCGCTCGGCCATCAGGTCGGGGGCGAACAGTTCGGTGAGCGACGAGGCCACCGCGTCCACCCACGGCTTGGTACGGGCGAAGGTGACGTAGGCGTCCACCGCGAACCGCACCCCGGGCGCCACGTGCCGCTCGTCGCGCACCTCTTCGCGGGTCAGCCCGACCGCCTCGCCGAGCCGGAACCAGGCCTCGATGCCGCCCTGGCCTTCGGCCTCGCCGTCGTGGTCCAGGATCCGCCGGATCCACCGCCGGCGCACCGCCGGGTCGGGGCAGTTGGCCAGGATCGCGGCGTCCTTGCGCGGGATGTTCTCCTGGTAGTAGTAGCGGTTGGCCACCCAGCCCTGGATCTGCCGCCGGCTCAGCCGCCCCGCGTTCATCCGCACGTGGAACGGGTGCTGGTCGTGGTAGCGGCGCGAGTGGGCGCGCAGCTCGTCGACGAAGGTGGGTGCTTCGGTGATCGTCATCAGACCCGCACCTCGAGCCCGTCCATAGCGACCTCCATTCCCCGTTCCTCGACCAGGCGGCGCTCGGGTGCGTCGTCCAGCAGGATCGGGTTCGTGTTGTTCATGTGCAGGTAGATCTTGCGCGCGATGGGCAGCCCGGCCAGGCGGGCCAGGCTGCCGTCCGGGCCGTCGATCGGCATGTGGCCCATCTCCCGCGACGTCTTGCCGGCCAGGCCCAGCTCGATCAGCTCGTCGTCCCGCCAGCAGGTGCCGTCCACCAGCAGACAGTCGCAGTCGTTCAGCTGGGCCAGCACCGAGGGGGTGAGGTCCTGCACGCCCGGCAGGTAGACCGCCGTTCCGCCGCTGTGCTCGTCGGTCAGCCGGTAGCCGACCACCCGACCTTCGGGGGCGGCGCCGACCACGAACCGGGCCCGCTTGCTGGTGGGCACGTCGAAGGCCTGGTAGGTCAGCCCCTCGGCCAGTTCGACCGGCACTCCCGGCTGGACGGTCCGCCACTTGACCGGGCAGTACGCCTCCAGTGTGCGCAGCAGCCCGTTGCCGTCCCGCAGGGTCTGGTAGGCCGGCACGGTGGCGTGCAGCTCCAGCTCCCGGCCTTCGCGCAGCAACAGCAGGCCCATCGTGTGGTCCAGCTCGGCATCGGTGAGCAGTACCGCCGCCATCGGCGTGGCCCGGCCGTGTGCCGTGCGCAGCGCCGGGAACGACTCGATCTGTGCGCGCAGGTCCGGCGAGGCGTTGAACAGGAACCAGCGCTGGTAGTCGACGCTCACCGCGATCGAGGACTGGGTGCGCGGCTGGCAGGGCCGCGAGCCGTCCCGCACCGCCCGGCAGCCCGGGCAGCCGCAGTTCCACTGGGGGAAACCGCCGCCCGCCGCCGAACCGAGAACCCTCAGCCACATGGGGTCCTCCGGACCGCCCGTGAGTGATTTGTGTGGCTATAGCCACACAAATCACTCACGGGCGGTAGCGCGAACACGTAGAGCGCGTCGCCGTGCGGGTCGCCGGTCATGCCCGGCGCCGGACCCTCCACCCAGCTGCCCCAGCCGACCGGAACGGCGATGTACTGCCGCCCGTCCACGCTGTACGTGGTGGGGCTGCTGTGGTGCCCGCCGCCGGCCTGGAACTGCCACAGCACCTCGCCGTCGCGCGCGTCGAAGGCCAGGAACTCGCCGGACGGCGTGCCGCAGAACACCAGGTCACCGGCCGTGGTGAGGACCGACGCGGAGATCGGCAGGTGCCACGACCAGCGCCACCGCTCCTCGCTGGTGGCCGCGTCGAACGCCTTCACCGCACCGGCCATGTCGTCCGCGTCCACGGTCACGCTGGCGCCCCAGTAGGGGATTCCGTCGAAGTCCTTGCGGCCCTTGGCCACCTTCGAGCCGACGTCCTGCACCGGCACGTAGAACATGTTCGTCCGGGGGTTGTACGCCGCGTGGCACCACTCCTTGGCGCCGGCCGGCCCGGGCCAGAAGTGCACCTCCTCGCCCTCCTTCTCCGGGTACACCAGCGGGGTCACCTGGCCGGCCGGGCTGATCTCGCCCCAGGTGATCCGGTCGGCGAACGGGGTCACCCGGACCAGCGCGCCGTCCGTCCGGTCCAGGACGAAGAAGTACCCGTTCTTGTCGAAGTGGGCGAGCAGCTTGCGCCCGTCCTGCTCGAACAGGATGCACTCCATGTTCGAGTCGTAGTCCCACAGGTCGTGCGGGGTGCACTGGTAGTGCCAGCGGATCTCGCCGGTGTCCACGTCCAGCGCGACCACGCAGTCGGTGTACAGGTTGTCGCCGGGCCGGACGTCGCCGTCGAAGTCGGGCGACGGGTTGCCGGTGCCCCAGTAGAGCAGGTTGGTCTCCGGGTCGAAGGTGCCGGTGACCCAGGTGTTGCCGCCGCCGCGGGCCCAGGCCGGGCTGTCCTCCGGCCAGGTCTCCGAACCGGGCTCGCCGGGCTTGGGCACCAGGTAGGTGCGCCAGATGCGCTCCCCGGTTTCCAGGTCGAGGGCGTCCAGGTGGCCGCGCACCCCGAACTCGCCGCCGGAGCTGCCCACGATCACCATGTCCTTCACCACCAGCGGGGCGACCGTGGCGCTCTCCTCGGCCCGCGAGTCGCCGTTGGTGATCTCCCAGACCTTGTGGCCGGTGGCCGCGTCCAGCGCGATCACGTGGGCGTTCAGGGTGACCGCGAAGACCTTGCCCTCGGCCACCGCCACGCCCCGGTTCACGTTCCCGCAGCACAATGCGACGTCCAGCGGGATGGGGTGCCTGTACTCCCACAGCTGCCGGCCGGTCCGGGCGTCGAGGGCCCAGATCCAGCCGTCCCAGCCGGACACGTACATGACGCCGTCCACCACGATCGGCGCCGCCTCGAAGGCATAGGTGGAGGCCCCCGCGTGCAGCCCGGCCGAGCCGAACCGGAAGACCCAGGCCGGGACCAGCCGGGACACGTTGCCGGTGTTGATCTGGTCCAACAGGCTGTACCGCTGGCCGTCGTAGGCGCCGTAGTAGGTGAGCCAGTTGTGCGATTCCGAACGCGATCGCAACAGCCGCTCGTAGCTTACGCCCCGGGGTAGGGCCGGTGCCGCTTCAAGGTGATCCGGCACGCTTCCCTCCTTGCTCCCGGCGAGACGTTTCTGCTGGTCCAGGCGGTGCGGCTCTATTTCTGCATGAATTGGCAATTCTATTGAAACAAATGTGGAATCTGTTTAACGAATTTACACTACTTTACGCTCGGACGAATCCGCCGACAAGTGGAGGCAGGGGGTGGATCCGGGTGCGCCGTTCATTAGCCGAGAGCTACCGTTCGCACCCGGTTTGCCGCCGCTGGCCGGTGAACGGTTGTGACCGGCGCCCCGCACCGGTGAGGTTGACGGACTGATCCCGACCATGGCACAGGGGAGTGAGCACAGATGGCGCAGGAGGTCCGCGGGGTCGTCGCGCACGGGAAGGGCGAGCCGGTGTCGGTGGAGACGATCACGGTGCCGGATCCGGGTCCGGGTGAGGCGGTGGTTGCGGTGCGGGCCTGCGGGGTGTGTCACACGGATTTGCATTATCGGGAGGGCGGGATCAATGACGGGTTCCCGTTTCTTTTGGGGCATGAGGCGGCGGGGGTGGTGGAGTCGGTCGGTTCGGGGGTGGTTGGCCTGGAACCGGGGGATTTTGTGGTGTTGAACTGGCGGGCGGTGTGTGGCACGTGTCGGGCGTGTCGGCGGGGGCAGCCGTGGTACTGCTTCTCCACGTTCAACGCGGAACAACCGATGACCCTGTCCGATGGGCGGGCGTTGTCGCCGGCGTTGGGGATTGGCGCGTTCGCGGAGAAGACGTTGGTCGCGGCGGGGCAGTGTACGAAGGTGAACCCGGCGGCGGCGCCGGAGGTGGCGGGGTTGTTGGGTTGTGGGGTGATGGCCGGGTTGGGTGCGGCGATGTACACCGGTGGGGTGGGTCGGGGTGATTCGATCGCGGTGATCGGCTGTGGGGGTGTGGGGAACGCGGCGATCGCCGGGGCGCGGTTGGCGGGGGCGACGACGATCATCGCGGTGGATGTGGACCCCCGCAAACTCGAGTGGGCGAAAGAGTTTGGGGCGACGCACACGGTCAACTCCCAGGAGGTGGATGCGGTGGAGGCGATCCAGGAGTTGACCGACGGCAACGGGGCGAATGTGGTGGTGGATGCGGTGGGCCGGCCGGAGACGTTCAAGCAGGCGTTTTATGCCCGGGACCTGGCGGGGACCGCTGTGCTTGTCGGGGTGCCGACGCCGGAGATGACGGTTGAGTTGCCGTTGATCGATGTGTTCGGTCGGGGTGGGGCGACGAAGTCGTCGTGGTATGGGGACTGTCTACCGTCGCGGGATTTCCCGATGTTGGTGGATTTGCATTTGCAGGGGCGGTTGCCGTTGGAGAAGTTCGTGTCCGAGACCATCGGGTTGGGCGAGGTCGAGCAGGCCTTCCACCGCATGGAACGCGGCGAGGTCCTCCGCTCGGTGGTCCTGATCTAGGGCCTCGGTTCCGACGCGTGGCGGATCACCTTGGTGACCGCGTCCGGGTCGGCCGCCGGGACGGCGTGCGGGGCACGCACCTCGGTGACCACCGCCTTGGCCCGCTGGGCCTGGAACCGCTCCGCGTCCGGGGAGATCGCCTTGTCCTCGGTGGCCACCACGGCGTACTTGGGCGTGGCGGCCGGCGCGGCGGCGGTGACCTTCTCGTCGAACGCGGCGGCTCGGATCGGGCGCTGCGCGGCGGCTTCGGCGGCCGCGTCGGCGGGATCGGCGCCGGCGTTGAAGATCTCCCGGTAGCTGGCCGGGTTGACCAGGACCTCCGGCCCGTCCGGGCCGGCCACGGTGTGCGTGGTGGCCGGGCCGATCAGCGAGCCGGGGAAGCTCGAGTTGAGCTGCCCGGCCGTCTCGCCCGCCTCCGGGATGAAGGCGGCCACGTAGACCAGCGCAGTCACGTCCGGCAGCTGGCCGGCCAGCCCACTCACCAGCAGGCCGCCGTAGGAGTGCCCGACCAGCACCTTCGGCCCGGGCACCGCCTGCACCTGGCCGGCGACGGCGGCGATGTCCGTGGCCACCCCGCGCAGCGGCACCGCCGGCACTAGCACCGGGTAGCCGTCGGCCTGCAGCTGCCGGGTCACCTTGCCCCAGGAGGAACCGTCCTCGAACGCCCCGCTGAGCAGCACGACCGTCGGCTTCCCGCCGGCCGGCCCGGCCACCCGCGCGCCGGCACACCCGGTGGTCACGGTGATCACCGTGGTCGCCGCCGCCAGGCCCAACACCAGGGCGAGCACCTTGTTGACTCTCATGGGGTGGACGTTAGGAACGAGAACGCCGTCGCCGCGACCGTCAGCTGACGCCGCGTGGGTACGTCAGAGATAGGATGTTGCACAGGCAACGGGGGACGGCAGGGGCGCCGGCCGCGCGGGGGAAGTCGCGGCCTCGGAGTGGAGACTGGCTGAGGTAGAGGGGCGATGGCGCTGGAGTCGGTGCCTGGGACGGCGGGCCCGCCGATCGTGGGACACACCGCGCGGTTGTTGGTCGACCCGCCCGAGTTCTACACGCGGCGGTACCAGAAGTACGGGCCAGTTTCCCGGTTCACGCTGATCGGGAAGTACTCGGTGCTGGCGGTGGGGCCCAAGGAGGCCGAGGCGGTGCTCGGCCGCAACCACCGGGACTTCGCCAACGGCCCCGCCTGGACCACCTGGATCGGGCCGTTCTTCGACCGGGGCCTGATGCTGCTGGACTTCGACGAGCACGCCCAGCACCGGCAGCTGCTGGCCCAGGCGTTCACCCGGGACCGGGTGGACGGCTACCTCGAGCAGATGTACGCGGTGCTCGAGCAGGACCTGCCGGCGTGGGCGCCGGGGACGACGCCGCGGGCGCAGGAGTTCGTGCGGGCGACCACGCTGCGCGCCGGGGTGCGGGTGTTCATGGGCGGCGGGCTCGGCGCCGAGGCCACCGCGATCGAGCGGGCGTTCCTCGCCTGCACCGGGGCCACCGGCGCGATCCTGCGCTTCCCGGTGCCCGGCGGGCGGTGGGCGCGCGGGCTGGCCGGCCGGCGCCGCCTGGAGGAGCTGTTCCGCGAGCGGATCCCGGTGGTGCGCGCGCGGGGCGGTTCGGACCTGTTCGCCGTGCTCTGCCGGGCGCGCACCGAGGACGGCGCCATGTTCAGCGACGAGGACATCGTGAACCACATGATCTTCCTGCTGATGGCGTCCTACGACCCGGTGGCGATGAACTTGCTGACCATGATCCGGCACCTGGCGGAGAACCCGGACTGGCAGGAGCGGTGCCGGCGCGAGTCGTTGGCCCTCGGCGTGGACGAGCCCGGCCAGGACGAGCTGGCCCGGCTGACCTCGCTGGACCTGGTGGCGCGGGAGTCGTTGCGCCTGGTCCCGCCGGTGTACGCGCTGCCGCACACCGCGGTCGACGACGTCGACCTGCTGGGCTTCCACATCCCGCGCGGGTCGGTGGTCGTGGTCTCCCCGTACCTGAACCACCGCCTGCCCGAGTACTGGGCCGAACCCGAGCGGTTCGACCCGGACCGGTTCGCCCCGCACCGCATGGAACACACCGCGCACGAGTACCTGTGGATCCCCTTCGGCGGCGGGGTGCACGCGTGCATCGGCACCCACTTCGCGTTCACCCAGATGAAGGCCGTGATGCACCGGCTGCTGCGCCGGTCGACCTGGCGGCTTGCCCCCGGGCACGCCCCGGGGATCACCTGGCGGGGTCTGCCCCGGATGCGCCAGGGCCTGCCTGTCCGGTTGGGCTAGGCGCCGGGGTTACTGTCGGGCGCGTGATTGGGCCACGTATCCGCGATCTCCGGACCGCGCGCGCGATGACGGTCACCGAGCTCGCCCGGGCGGCCGGCGTCTCGGTGGGCCTGATCAGCCAGGTCGAACGGGGGATCAGCGACCCCAGCCTGGAGACGCTGCGGCGCATCGCGATGGCCCTGGAAACCCCGCTGTTCGGCCTGTTTGCCGAGGCGGACGGCGAGCGGGTGGCGGTGGTGCGCAAGGACGCGCGGATGTTCGTGCGCTCGCCGCACGGGGGCATCACCTACCAGCGGCTTTCCGCCGGCACGGGCAAGATCGAGGTGCTGGAGGGGCAGTTGGAACCGGGGGCGGCGTCCTCCGAGGAGCCGTGGAGCCACCCGTCCGAGGAGTGCGTGGTGGTGCTCACCGGCCGGTTGGTGGCCGAGGTGGACGGCGCCCGGCACGAGCTGCGCGCGGGGGACAGCGCGACCTTCGACTCCCGGTCCCCGCACCGCTACCTGAACGAGACCGCCAAGCCGGTCCGCTTCCTGCTCTCCATCACCCCGCCCAGCTACTGATTTCAACTACACTAAACAAACTTCACAAGCGGAGGGGGTCCGGTGACGCGCATCCGGAAGACCGCGAGCGCCGCGTGGCGGGGGACCGCGTCCGCCGGTGAGGGCATCCTGGACCTCGGCGAGGTGTCGCTGCCGTTCAGCCTGCGCAGCCGGGTTTCGGAAGGCCCGTCCACCAACCCGGAGGAGCTCCTCGGCGCCGCCCTGGCCGGCTGTTTCGCCATGTCGCTGGCCAACCTGTGCGAGGAGCGGTCCACCCCGGCCGAGCGCATCGACGCGCGGGCCACCGTGCACCTGGTGGGCACCGAGGAAGGGTTCCGCATCCCGACCATCGAGCTGAGCTGCGTCGCCCGGGTGCCCGGGGTCGCCGCGGAGGTGGTCCGTGAGCTGGCCGAACAGGCCGAGCGCAGCTGTCCGGTGCGGCTGCTCTACACCGCCGAGGTGAAGCTCTCGGTGGTCGTGGAATGAGCCGGGTGCGGCACTGGCGGTCCGCGCCGGGCCCGTCGAGGGGCGGCCTCACGGTGCACGCCGTGCACGAGGACCCGGCCACCGGGCTGCGCCAGTCGGTCTACCGGCTCACCGGCGAGGCCGAGCTGGCCGGGCCGGGCGTAGATCGCCTGGAGACGCTGTACGTGCTGTCCGGCCGGGGCACCCTCACCGCCGGCGGCACCGATCACCCGCTGAATGCCCAGGTCGCCGCGCTGCGCCTGGGTGAGGAGCCATGCGCGGTGAGCGCCGCCGAGGAGCTGGTGATCGTCTCGGTGGCCGCTTCGGAGCGGGCGGGAGTGGCGTGTGGCCCCCGGCGGCCGACCATCGACCTGGCCGGCCAGGTCGCCGAGGACGCGGTCAGCGAGCGCGAGTTCCGCATGCTGTTCGGCCCGGAGACCGGGTGTTCCGGCGTGACCCAGTTCGTCGGGTACGTCCCGCCGATCCGCACGCCCCGGCACTTCCACCCGTACAGCGAGATGATCTTCGTGCTGGCCGGGCGGGGCGAGGTGGAGATCGACGGCGAGGTGTCCGCGATCGGGCCCGGCTGCTGCTTCTACCTGCCGGCCGGGCTGCCGCACCAGGTGGCCAACCTGGGCGACGGGTTCCTCGAGTTGCTCGGGGTGTTCACTCCGGCCGGGAGTCCGGCGGAGAACAGTCCGGCCTGAGCCTGCGCATCACCAGGAACACCACCACCAGCAGCGCGAAGAACGGCACGCCGGCCAGCCAGGCCGCCTCCAGGCCCTCGATGAACGCGGTGGAGACCAGCACCGCGCACAGGAACAGCGCGGCCAACCCGCTGGTGTACGGCGCGCCCCACAGCCGGGCGGGCGCGTCCCGATCGGCGCCGGCTCGCCGGAAGGCCCAGTGGGTGACCAGGATCAGGATCCACACGACCAGCGCGCCGAACACCGAGACGCCGAACAGCGCGATGTAGGCGCTGTCCGCCGCCGTGGCCGACAGGGTGGCCGCCAGGGCCAGGCCGAGGGCGCTGAGCAGCAGCGCGTTGCGCGGCACGCCGGCGCGGGAGACCCGGCCGGTCCAGGCCGGGGCGTAGCGGTCGCGGGCCAGAGAGTGCAGCATCCGGGTGGTCAGGTAGAGGTTGGTGTTGGCGCTGGACAGCGCGGCTGTGATCACCACGAAGTTGGTGATGGTGGCCGCGGCCGGCACCCCGGCGTCCGCGAACACCCGCACGAACGGGCTGGCCTCGATGGTCCCGCCCCGGGCCGCGGTGGTGGTCCACGGCACCACGGTCAGCACCACGGCCATGGCCAGCACGTAGAACAGCACCAGCCGCACCACCATCCGGCGCGCGGCGCGCGGGATGTCCCGCGCGGGGTTCTCGGACTCGGCGGCGGTGACCGCGACGACCTCGGTGCCCACGTAGCTGAACAGCACGAACACCATGGCCAGGAACAGCCCGGAGACCCCGTGGGGCAGCCACCCGCCGTGCTCGGTGAGGTTGCCGAACCCGGTGGCCGGCGACCGGGGCAGCCCGACGGTGATCAGTACGACGCCCAGCAGGATGAACACCGCGATGGCCACCACCTTGACCATGGCCAGCCAGTACTCCACCGTGCCGAAGAACCGCACGGCCGCCGCGTTCGCCCCGAGCACCACCGCCGAGCAGACCACCACGGGCAGCCACAGCGGCAGCTGCGGCCACCAGAACTGCAGGTAGATCCCGCAGGCGACGACCTCGCCGCCGATGGCGATGACCTGGATCGTCCAGTAGGTCCAGCGCTGCACGAAACCGGCCAGCGGCCCCAGGTAGCGCTGCGCGACGGCGCCGAAGGAGCCGGCCTCCGGGTGCACGGTGACCATCTCGGCCAGCGCCCAGGCCAGCACGAAGGCGACCAGCGCGCAGGCCGCGTAGGCCAGGACAGTGGCCGGCCCGGCGTGCGAGATGGCCAACCCGGACCCGAGGAACAACCCGGTGCCGATCGCCCCGCCCAGGCCGATCATGGACAGCTGGCGCCCGGTCAGCGCGCGCCGCAGGCCGGTCTCCTGGGTGGTGCTCGGGCGGTCCCCGGCGGGGTGCATCGCCTGAGGGTAGTCACACTAAAGAGATTTGACCACAGTGAAATCGCCGCCTAGCGTCGGCGGCATGCGCGATGATCCGGCGCGGTTCCGCGCTCAGTTCCCCGCGCTGGCGGACACGGTGCACCTGGCCAGCTGCAGCCAGGGGGCGCTGTCCTCCCGGCTGGCCTACGCGCTGCAGGAGATCGGCTTCTCCCTGCGGGACAAGGGCGCGCCGTGGGCGGAATGGACGGCCCAGGTGGACCGCGCCCGGGAGCGCTTCGCCCGGTTCATCGGCGCCGGTCCGGGCGAGGTCGCCGTGCTCTCCTGCGCCTCCGAGGCGGCCTTCCAGGTGGCCTCGAGCCTGGACTGGTCGCGGCGGGCCGGCGTGGTGACCACCGACCTGGAGTTCCCGTCCATCGCCCAGGTGTGGCTGGCCCAGCGCGCGAGGGGCGCCGAGGTGCGGGTGGCCGGGGACAACGGCACCACCGTGGACGCGGACGGTTACGCCGAGCGGATCGACGAGCGGGTGAACCTGGTCTCCGTGCCGCTGGCCTGCTACGGCAACGGGGCGCGCCCGCCGGTGCGGGAGATCGCCCGGCTGGCCCACGAGCGCGGCGCCCGGGTGTTCGTGGACGCCTACCAGGCGGTGGGCGTGCTGCCGGTGGACGTGCGCGAGCTGGGCTGCGACTACCTGGTCAGTGGGTCGCTGAAGTACCTGCTCGGGCTGCCCGGCATCGCGTTCCTCTACGTCCGGGGCGGCCTTTCGCATCAGCGTGACCCGGAGCTGACCGGCTGGTTCGGCCGCCGCGACCCGTTCGCCTTCGACCCCCGAACGCTGGACTTCCCTTCCGATGCCCGCCGGTTCGAGGTGGGCACCCCGCCGGTCCCGTCGGCCTACGCCGCCAACGCCGGCTTCGACCTGCTGGAACCCCTGGACCGGGCCGAGGTCGCCCGGCACGTGTCCGAGCTGACCGGGGAGCTGACCGAGCGGCTGGTCGAGGCCGGCGAGCTGGTCGCCAGCCCGACCGACGACGCCGGCCGGGGGCCGCAGGTGGCGCTGGTCGACGAGGACCCGGATGCGCTGGCCGAGTGGCTGGCCCGCCGGCGGATCGTCACCGCTCCCCGGGGCCGTGTCTTGCGCCTGTCCCTGCACTACTACAACGACCGCACCGACCTGGACGCCGTCACCGAAGCGGTTCGGGACTACCGCTGTTTGGCGGCGAGTCGCTGCGCGTTGGGCCAGCGCACGTCGTAGGCCCAACCCAGTTGCTCGAACCAGCGGATCACTCGCGCGGAGATGTCGATCTGGCCGGGTAGCACGCCGTGCCGGGCGCAGGTCGGGTCGGCGTGGTGCAGGTTGTGCCAGGATTCGCCGGCTGAGGGGATGGCCAGCCACCACACGTTGCGCGACCGGTCGCGGGTGGCGAACGGCTCGTCGCCCCACACGTGGCAGATGGAGTTGATGCACCAGGTCACGTGATGCACCAGCGCCACCCGCACCAGGCTGGCCCAGAAGAACGCGGTGAGTGCACCCATCCAGGACCAGGTGATCAGGCCGCCGAGCACGGCCGGACCAATCATCGAACCGAGCACCAGCCAGGGGAAGACGCGGTGGATGCGCGCGATGTCGGCGTCGGCGAGCAGGTCGGGGGCGTACTTGGCGCGGTTGGTGCGTTCGGTGGTGAACAACCAGCCGACGTGGGCGAAGAACAGGCCTTTGAGCAGCGCCTTCCAGCCGGTGCCGAAACGCCATGGAGAGTGTGGGTCGCCCTCGACGTCGGAGAACTTGTGGTGGCGGCGGTGGGTGGCCACCCAGTCCACCACGGTCATCTCCAGCGAGAGGCTGCCGGCGACGGCCAGCGCGATCTTCAGCGGGCGCTTGGCCTTGAAGGAACCGTGGGTGAACAACCGGTGGAACCCGACGGTGACCCCGAGCACGGTGACCACGTACATCACCGACCCGATCAGCACATCGCTCCAGCCGAGCAGCCCGGCGGCCCAGGCCAACGGGACCGCGGCGAGCAGCGCGATGAACGGCAGCACGATGAAGATCGTGAGCAGGATCAGGTCGAGCCGGGACTTGGGGTGGGGGTCGGCGTCCGGCCTCTGCGCCGGCGCACTCCGCGGGGGCGTGCCGGGATTGGCGTGGCGCGGGTCGATGACGGTCATGAGTACTAGTCTGACGCTGCGGTGAAGATAAATCTTGGCCACCGAGTGTGGATGTTAATGATGAATTTGTTCGCAAAGGACAGTTGATGTCGACGGATGGAACGCATGACGAACCGGAGCTGACGTTTCAGCCGATCGTCTTCGCGGCGCTGCGCGCCAGGCTGCCCGCTGTGGCGCAGAGTGTGGTGGGTGCCGTGGTGCACGAGGTGGCCGAGTACGCCGTCCCGCTCCAGCAGGGCAACATGGCCGCCAACATTGCCAACGCCGTCCGACTGGCTCTGGACGGGTTCCTGCGAATGGCGCAGCCCGCCACCGGCGGCAAGCAGCCGAGCGGTGAGCTCGCCATCGCGCTGGACGGGGCTTACGCGTTGGGTCGAGGCGAGGCGCGTTCCGGGCGCAGCATCGACTCGCTGCTGGCGGCCTACCGGATCGGTGCCCGGGTGGCCTGGCGGGAGTGGGGGACCACCGCTGTGGAGCAGCACGTCTCTCCGCAAGAGATGGTGCGGTTCGCCGAGCGGTTGTTCGCCTACATCGACCAGCTCTCGGCGGCCAGCGTCGCCGGTCACGGTGACGAGCTGACCGAGAGCGGCCGGGCCCGCGAGCAGCAGCGCGAGCGGTTGGGGCGCGCGCTGCTGGCCGGGGCTCCGGTCGACCAGCTGATCGCCTACGCCGAGCGCGCGGGATGGGAGCCGCCACGCACGTTGACCGTCGTGCTGGTCGGAGCCGACCGTGCCCGGCTGTTGTCCGGGGTGTTGGGCGGCCGCACGCTGTCCCTCGCCGCCGACGTCGCCGAGGATCGGCAGCTGCCCGACCACGTGCGCATCCTGTTGGTCCCGAATACCGGGGACGACCGGTCGACGGTGTGGGCGGCACTGGGCAACGAGCCGGCCATCGTCGGTCCCTGCCGGCCCTGGGTACACGCCCGGCAGTCGTACACCCGGGCCGCGCGGGTGCTGCTGATGCACGGACCCGCTCCGGGTGGTGTGGACACCGAGCGGCACCTCACCGACCTGGTGCTTAACGCCGACCCGGAGGCGGTGGCCGACCTGCGCGCGCGCGTGCTCGCCCCGCTGAACGACCTGCCGGCGGCCACCGCGGGCCGGCTCGCCGAGACCCTGCTGTCCTGGCTTCTGCACCAGGGGCGGCGGGAGGACGTGGCGCGCGACCTGACGGTGCACCCGCAGACCGTGCGTTACCGGATGACCCAGCTGCGCGAGCTCTACGGCGACACGCTGCTGCACCGCGCCACCACGTTGCAGTTGATCCTCGCCCTCAGCGGCCGCACCTGACGTAACGCCACTCACCCGACCTCGCGGGCCGGCGGATGAGAGGATGGCCGGTGAGGAAAGGTGCACATGTGTGCGGGATTGTCGCCGCTTTTGCCGAGTCCGACAGCGCCAGTGACAGAGCCATCGACACCGAGCAGTGCGAGCGGATGCTGGCCAGGATCCAGCACCGGGGGCCGGATGACACGGGGGTTTGCGCCCTCGACCGGGCCTGGCTGGGCCACCAGCGGCTGTCCATCATGGACGTCAGCGGCGGCCGGCAGCCACTGGCCGACCCGGACGGCACCACCTGGATCGTGGGCAACGGGGAGATCTACAACTACCGCAGCCTGAACGCCGACCTGCCGGACGGCCTGGTCCGGACCAAGTCCGACACCGAGGCCGCGCTGCACGTGGTCATGCGCACCGGTCCGGCCGCCGTGCAGGAGCTGAACGGGATGTTCGCCTTCGCCATGGCCGGGGAGGACGGCTCCGGGCTGGTCGCGCGCGACCCGATGGGGGTCAAGCCGCTCTACTGGCTCAGCCGCGACGGGGTGACCCTGTTCGCCAGCGAGCTGCGGGCCTTCGACGCCGAGGACCGGCCGGCGGCGGAGTTCTTCCCGCCCGGCTGCCTGTGGGCGCCGGCCACCGGCGTGGTCCGCTACGCCAACCCGGTCCCGGTTGAGGTGCGCCCGGCCCACCGGGCCAGCGAGGAGAACTGGGACGAAGCGGTGCTCAAGGAGCTGCGCGACGCGGTGGTGGCCGCGGTGCGCCGGCGGATGATGAGCGACGTCGGGGTGGGGGTGTTCCTCTCCGGTGGCCTGGACTCGGCCATCGTGGCCGCCATCGCCGCCCGCGAGGCGGCCGCGCGCGGCGAGGTGCTGCCCAGCTTCGCCGTCGGCACCGCGACCAGCGGCGACCTGCGGGCCGCCCGGCTGGTGGCCGATTTCATCGGCAGCGAGCACCACGAGGTGCTGGTCACGGCCGAGGATCTGGCGGAGGCGCTGGAGGAGGCGGTCGGGGTCATCGAGCACTTCGACCCGGCGCTGGTGCGCAGCTCGGTGCCGAACCTGCTGCTGGCCCGGGCGGCGGCGCGCAAGGTGAAGGTGGTGCTCACCGGGGAGGGCGCGGACGAGCTGTTCGCCGGCTACAGCTACCTGCACGGCCCGGACTTCGCCGAGCCGGACGTGCTGCACGCCGAGCTGGTGCGCAACCTGGAGGGCCTGCACAACCTGAACCTGCAACGCTGCGACCGGACCACGATGTACTACGGCCTGGAGGCGCGCGAGCCCTTCCTGGACACCGACCTGATCCGGGTCGCGCTGGCGCTGCCGCCGGAGTGGAAGCAGCTCACCGGCGGCCGGCCGGAGAAGGCGGTGCTGCGCGAGGCGTTCGCCGGCTGGCTGCCGGAGGAGATCCTCTGGCGGAAGAAGGAGCAGTTCGGCGACGGCTCCGGGGCCGGCACGGTGCTCGCCGCGCTGGCCGGGGAACGGGCCGCCGCGGTCGGCGCCGGCTGGGTCGGCGAGACGCCGGCCGACGCGTGGGAACTGCGCAGCGAGGAAGAGGTTCTCTACTACGAGATCTGGCGCCGGCACTTCCGCGGCGTGCGGGCCAACGCCACGCTCACCCCGTTCGCTACTCCGTAGGCCCCACCCGGAAGACCGGGTGGCCGGGGGCGACGCGCAGCAGCTCCTCGTCCGAGGCGTCCGGCCCGACGCCGTCGAAGAACACGCCCACCTCGAACTTCCACCGCCGCAGGTAGGCGCGCAGCACGGCCGCCTTGTCCGCGTCGGCGATCTCGGTGGCGCGGAACGGCTCCACCCGCTTGCCCACGACCAGCTCGCCGGTGCCCTGGACGCGCAGGTTGCGCACCCAGTGGGTCTGTCCCCGGGGTGCCACCAGGTAACGCACGCCGTCGTGGGTCAGCAGGTTCACCGGGGTGGTGCGCCATTCGCCGGTCTTGCGCCCGCGCACCCGCAGGATCCGCGAACCCCAGACGCTCACCCCGGCGCGGGTGAGTCCGCCGATCACCCGGTTGAACACCGCGGTGGCCCGGCCGGGCTGGACGTAGCGGGACTCGGTGTTGTTCATCGTTCCTCCTCATTTTCGAGAGCGGCGCTCTCGCTTAAGAGCAGTGAACCATTGGGTCGCACGTTCGTCAAGAGCAGTGCTCTCGAATTTGAGAAGTGCTCTCAAGTAAGGCATGCTGGCCGTCATGAACGCGGGACGAACGGTGCGGGAACGGGCCAGGGCGGAGCTGACCAGGGAGATCGCCGACGCGGCTCGCCGGCAGCTGGCCGACGTGGGCGCCAACGGGCTTTCGCTGCGCGCGGTGGCCCGCGAGCTGGGGATGGTCTCGTCCGCGCTCTACCGGTACTTCCCCAGCCGGGATGACCTGCTCACCGCGCTCATCGTGGAGGCCTACGAGGCGGTGGCGGACGCCGCCGAAGCGGCGGACCGGGGCGGCCCGCCGGCCGACCGGTGGCGCGCGGTGTGTGCGGCCATCCGGGGCTGGGCGCTGGCCCACCCGCACGAGTACGCGCTGATCTACGGCTCGCCGGTGCCCGGTTACCAGGCGCCGCGCACCACCGTCCCTCCGGCCGCGCGGATCCCGCTCGCGCTGGTCGCCATCGTCCGCGACGCCTGGACCGCCGGCGTCCTCGACGCGGGGGACGACCCGCCGCCCGCCTCGCCGGTGCTGCGGGCCCAGTTGCGCGAGGTTGCCGAGATGGCCGCCCCCGGCCTGCCCGACGCCGTGCTGGCGCGGGCGCTGATCGCCTGGACGCAGCTGTTCGGGATGATCAGCTTCGAGCTGTTCGGCCAGCTGATCGGCAGCGTGGACCCGAGCGAGGAGTTCTTCGCGCACACCACCGAGCGGATGGCCCGCTTCATCGGCCTCCCGGCCTAGGGTTTTCCCGCTGTCGCCGGTCCTGCCCGGCTGCCAGGATCGAGCCATGCCTGTCACACACGGCTTCAACCACGTGGCCACCTGTACCCCCGACCTGGACCGCCTGATCCGCTTCTACGGCGAGGCGTTCGACGGCAAGGTCACCTTCGAGATGGCCGCGACCGACGACCACCCGCGAATGGCCATCATCGATCTCGGCGGCGGGGCCGCGCTGAACGTGTTCGAGGTCGCCGAGGACACGATCATCGGGGAGCGCCGCAAGATGGGTGGCCGCGGCCCGATCGACCACTTCGGCCTGGCCGTGGACTCCCACGCCACGCTGGAGGCGCTGCGCGAGCGGCTGGTGGCCGCCGGCGCGGAGATCGGTGAGATCCAGCGGCTGGGCGGCGAGTGGTCACTGTTCTTCCGCGACCCGGACGGCATGGAGCTAGAGGTCTGCGCTCACGCGGTCGATTAGGCGGGGGAACAGCGCCGCCGCGTTCCGCCGGTTGATCGCCGCGCCGATCGCGTTCCCGAACGGCGTGTGCGCGAGGTGCTCGTCCAGGCCGGCGGCGAAGTAGTGGACCGCCGCCGGCGGCGCGAACGGCCAGTCGCTGCCGAACACGATCCGTTCCGGCCGGGCGAAGGCGAGCAGGCTGGGCAGCGCGGCGGCGGTGGCCGAGAGCGCGGTGTCGAAGTAGAAGCCGCGCAGGTCGGTGAGGATGTCGCGCGGGTCGGCGCCGGTGTCGGAGGACATGCCGAGGGCCATCCGGTGCGCCGCGTACGGCACGAACCCGCCGGCGTGGGAGAGCACGAACCGGATGTTGGGGAAGCGTCGCACCACGCCGTTGCGGACCAGCAGGTAGGCGGCGCGGCTGGTATCCAGCAGGAAGTCGGCGGCGAACGGGAGGATGCCCGGCACCTCGGGGCCGGGCAGTTCGGCGGGGTGCACGAACACCACCGCGCGGCGTTCGTCCAGCGCGGCGAACAGCGGGTCCTGCCCCTCGGCCCCGAGGTAGACGCCCCGGCTGTTGGCCAGCAGCACCACCCCGTCCGCGTGCAGCACGTCCAGCGCGTGCACCGCCTCGGCGCGGGCGGCGGCCACGTCCGGCATGGGCAGCGTGGCGAAGTGGCCGAACCGGTCCGGGTGCCGTTCCACCAGCTCGGCGCCGAACTCGTTGACCCGCCGGGCCAGCCCGGCGGGATCGTCGGCGAACGTGGTGCCGGGGGTCGACACGGACACCACGGCGGCGGCGATGCCCACCTCGTCCATCAGCCCGAGCGCTTCCTCCGGGTTCCAGTCCGGCATCGGGCGACCGCCGGCGGCGGTGATGCCGGCCTCGCGCAGCGCCTCGCGGTAGGGCGCGGGGATGAGGTGCTGATGTACGTCGATGCGTCCGGTCATGGGTTGCTCCGATGGGTGTCGAGCTCGCGGGCGGTGGCGTCGGACAGGCTCCGGGCGTGCAGCTCGAACAGGGCGACGAGGTCGGTGTCGTCCCCGTCCAGCTCGTGCGCGATGAACAGCCCGTCGGCCCCGGCCATGGCGTAGGTGGTCAGCGCGCGCACCGAGGACTCCGGCAGCTCGGGGGTGAGCTCCCGGATCGCCTCGGCGATCCGTTCCCTGGTGATCTGGCGGACCTGCAGGAACTTGGTGCGCGCGGTCGGCTCGGCCGGCCGGCGTTCCAGGGCCAGCATCAGGCCGAGGCGCAGGAAGTCCGGCGTGTCCAGCAGCGCCTTGGCCAGCCCGACGGCCATCGTGCGCACCCGCTCGCCCGCGTCGCCCACCTCGGGCCCGGGCAGCTCGACCGCGGCCAGCCAGCGCTCGAAGCTGCGCTCGATGACCGCGGCGATCAGCTCGTCCTTGTTGGCGAAGTGCCAGTAGATCGAGCTGGCCGGCAGCCCGGAGCGGGCGCTCACCTCGCCGATGCTCGTGCCGTCGTAACCGCGCTCGCCGGCGATCTCGGCGGCGGCATCCAGGATCCGTCGCCGCGACTCCTCCCCGTCGGCGCGCCGCTTTCTCGTCGAACGCTGGCTCGTCGAACGCTGGCTCGCCGGACGTCGGGTGTTAGCCACGTCTCCTCCCTTGACCGTGCCGTTCGGACGGTCTTACCGTAGCACTCGTTCCAATTGTAGTGAACATTCCAGTTACGGGAGACGGGCATGCGGAAGCTGGGCGAGGTGACGCGGTCCGAGCGCACGGTCCGGGTCGGCGCGCGCGAGATCTTCCTGACCGAGGTGGTGCCGGCCGGCGGGGTGACCAGGGCCGAGCCGATGGTGCTGCTGCACGGCGGCGGGCCGGGCGCGAGCGGCATGTCCAACTACGCGCGGAACGTGGACGCGTTCGCCGGCGCGGGCTACCGGGTGGTCGTCCCGGACCTGCCCGGCTACGGGCGCTCGTCGAAGCGGCTGGACCAGTCCGACCCGTTCGGCGACCTCGCGGTGTTCGTCCGGGGCCTGCTGGACGAGCTGGAAACCCAGCGGGCGCACCTGATGGGCAACTCCTACGGCGCCGCGGCCGCGCTGCGCCTGGCCCTGGACCGGCCGGACCGGGTGGCCCGGCAGGTGCTGATGGGACCCGGCGGAGTCGGCACCACCCGGTCGCTGCCCACCAAGGGGCTGAACGCGCTGCTGAACTACTACCGGGGCGAGGGGCCGACCCGGGCCAAGCTGCGCACCTTCCTGCGCGACTACCTGGTCCACGACCCGTCGCAGCTGTCCGAGGACACGGTGGAGCAGCGCTTCCTGGCCAGCATCGACCCGGAGGTGGTGGCCAACCCGCCGCTGCGCCGCCCTTCCTCGCCCCGCACCGCGCTGCGGATGGACTTCACCCGGGACCGGGCGCGGCTGGCCCGCTGCGCGGTGCCCACGCTGGTCGTCTGGGGGGTGAACGACCGGGTGAACCGGCCCTCCGGTGGTCCCTACCTGGCCCGCGCCATGCCCCAATGCGACCTGCACCTGTTCGCCCGCACCGGCCATTGGGCGCAGTTCGAGCAGGCCGACCGGTTCAACCGGTTGGTGCTCGGCTGGCTGGACGGTGCGGTGTGAGCGCGCGCCCGGACATCTTCGGCGCCGCGCGGCTGGGCTACGTGGTGGTCGAGTCGAACCAGTTGACCGACTGGCACCGGTTCGGCGCGGACGCCATCGGCCTGCACGTCGACGAGCTGACCCGGGACACCCTGCGCTTGCGCATGGACCAGAGGGAATGCCGGTTCCTGATCAATCGGGGCGGGGCGGAGGACGTGGTGGCCACCGGTTGGGAGGTGGACGACCACGAGACGTTCGAGGTGATCCTGGGCCGGGTCGGGGCGGCCGGGCTGCCCGTGGCCGAGGGCACCGAGGAGGAGGCCGCGCTGCGCGGGGTGGAACGGCTGTGGCGGTTCCCCGGACCGAAGGGCATCGCCACCGAGGTCTTCACCCGCGCGCTGACCGGCGACACGCCGTCGCGGATGCGGACCAGGGAGTTCGTCACCGGCCGGGCCGGCCTGGGGCACCTCGCGCTCGTCACCCGGAACCCCGAACAGCTGCACACGTACTGGAACAACCTGCTGGACCTGCGGCTGACCGACCGGATCACCGAGCGGATCGGGCCGGCGCTGCTGCGGGTGCGGTTCCTGCGGGCGGGGGAGCGGCACCACAGCATCGCGCTGGCCAACGTGGCCGGCCTGCCGGTGGACCCGGTGCGCACGCGGGTGCAGCACATCAACATCCAGGTGGCCGACCTGGACGACCTGCTGGCCAGCTTCCACCGGGTGACCGAGCTCGGCTTCGCCATGGCCTGGTCGGTCGGGCAGCACACCAACGACCGCGAGCTGTCCTACTACTGCGTGACGCCGTCCGGGTTCGAGCTGGAGGTGGGCTGGAACCCGATCACCATCACCCCGGAGCTGGAGGCCACCTGGGAGCCGACCGACTACCGCAGCATCTCGGACTGGGGCCACACCCCGGTGGGGGAGAACGTGATGGTGCTGCTCGGACGCATCCAGGCCGCCGCGCGGTCGCTGCGGGCGCCCGAGGAGACCGTTCCGGCGCTCTCCTCGGTGGCCCGGGGGACCCGGCGATGAACGACTACCAGGTGGCGGTCATCGGCTACGGCCCGGTCGGGGCCACCGCGGCGAACCTGCTCGGGCGGCTGGGCGTCCGGGTGCTGGTGGTGGAGCGGGACGCCGACGTCTACTCCCGCGCCCGCGCGATCTCCACCGACGAGGAGGTGGTGCGGATCTGGCAGCGGGTCGGGCTGGCCGACCCGCTCGCCGCCGACATGATCGCCGAGAAGCCCATCGACTTCGTGGATGCCGAGGGCCGGACGTTCCTCTCCTTCACCCCGAAGACGTTCGGCAACGGGCACCCGCCGCAGATGTTCCTCTACCAGCCGGCGCTGGAGCGAACCCTGCGGGCCGGAGTGGGGCGATACCCGCACGTCGAGGTGCTGCTCGGGCACGAGTGCACCGACCTGCGCCAGGACGCCGACGGGGTGGAGCTGACCATCGGCGCGTCCCGGAAGGTCCGGGCGGACTACGTGATCGCCGCCGACGGCGGGTCCAGTCCCACCCGCACCCGGCTGGGCATCGGGTTCGCCGGCCGCACCTACGAGGAGCGCTGGGTGGTGATCGACACCAAGGTCCGGCGGGAGTGGCCGGAGGTCAACCGGATGCGGTTCCACTGCGACCCGGCCCGGCCCGCCGTGGACTGCCCCACTCCGCTCGGCCACCACCGCTGGGAGTTCCCGGTACTGCCGGGCGACGACGAGGCCGCACTGGTCACCCCCGACGGCGTGCTCGGCCTGCTGGCCAACCAGGGCATCGGCCCGTCGCGGGTGGACGTGCTGCGGGCGGTGATCTACCGCCACCACGTGCGGTTCGCCGACCGGTGGCGGCTCGGCCGGGTGTTCCTGGCCGGCGACGCGGCGCACGTCATGCCGCCCTGGGTCGGCCAGGGCATGGCCTCCGGCGTGCGCGACGCGGAGAACCTGTGCTGGAAGCTGGCGGCCGCGCTCTCCGGCGCCGACGTGGACGGGCTGCTGGACTCCTACGAGACCGAACGCATGCCGCACGTGCGCGCGCTGACCAGGGCGGCGGTCGCGGTCGGCCGGGTGATCACCGAGCGCCGCCGGGTGGTGACCGCCCTGCGCGACCCGCTGTTGCGCGGGCTGTGCCTGGTGCCCGGGCTCGGGTCGTTCGTGCGCGAGGGACGCTGGTTCCCGGTCACCCGGTACCGGCGAGGCTTCCTGGCCGAGGCGCCCGGGCTCCGGGGTGCCCGCCGGGCGGTCGGCCGGCACATCCCGCAGCCCTGGGTGCTCGACTCTCTCGGTCGGCGGGTCCGGCTGGACGATGCCCTGGGCAACCTGGCCTGGGCAGTGCTGCACACCGGCACCGGCGTCGGCACTGCCACGGGGACCGGCGCGGGCTTCGAGGCGTGGCGGAGCGCGGGCGTACGCGTGCACGAGCTTCGCCCAGCCGGCGAGACCCCGGGGTCCGGTGCGCTGGTCGACGTGGAGAACGTCCTGGTGGACTGGATGCGGGCACATCGGGCCGGTGCGCTGGCCGTGCGGCCGGACGGCGTGGTTTACGGCGCCGCCGCGCCGGGCTCGTCGCTGACGTCTTCCGCTCGCCCCTTGTCACGGTCTATTATCAGTTTAGACCGTGACAAGGAGGAGCCATGTCGATCTACTCCATCTGGGAGCACAGGTTCCCGGCGGACCGGGCGGCCGACGGCCGCGCGGTGACCGAGGCAATTTGGCGGGACATGCTAGGTTTCGAGGGCTATCTGAGCCACGAGCTGCTGGTGGACGACGACGACCCGGGACACCTGGTGGTGGTCAGCCAGTGGGCCAGCCGGGAGCATGCCGACGAGACGCTGCGGCGCTACGCCGACCACCCGAACGCGCGCGCGGCGAACGACCTGGTCAGCGAGCCGCGCCGGCGGATCGTTGCCAGCCGCGCCCGCTGACCCGGTGCCGCCGACCGCGCTGCTGCTGCTGGCCAACCTGGGCCGCCCCCGGCGGCCGGCCGGGGCGCGTGCGGCGCGCGCCGAGCCGGCGCTGCCGGATGCCGAGGTGGCGTCCGCGCAGTTGGCGGACGTTCTGGACGGACCGATCACCACCGCCGACCTGGACGACCTGCGCCGGCTGCACCGGGCCGCGTTCGACGCGGCCGAGGCGCTGGCGGCGGGCGCGGCGCCGGACTGCGGCCCGATCAACG
Organism: Actinospineispora eucalypti; assembly: GCA_014208095.1. Taxonomy (GTDB): domain Bacteria; phylum Actinomycetota; class Actinomycetes; order Mycobacteriales; family Pseudonocardiaceae; genus Pseudonocardia; species Pseudonocardia eucalypti. Next base: position 1,978,161 of record JACHMT010000001.1, read on the forward strand.
CGCTGGCCGCCGCCAGCACCGCGCGCCCGGAGCTGACCGTCGACCAGGGGGTGCCCAGGCGGCGGCTGGTGTGGGTCGACCCGTCGCCGGCGGCCGCGCTGGCCCGCCGGCTGGTCGACGAGCTGGACGCGCTGGAACCCGCGCGCCTGCGCCACTGTGCCCGCCCGGAGTGTGACCTGCTCTTCTACGACACCACCCGCTCGCGCACCCGCCGCTGGCACGCTGAGGACCCCTGCGGCTGGCGAGCCCGCCAACAGGCGCACCGAATGTGACCTGCGTTGATAGTCGTGGGACATTGGTGATCACAGAGCCATGCATTTGACGTAACGACGGTGGCGGCGTACCAACCGTTGCCATGCCATCCACCACGCGCAACCCTGCCGGGCGGGCGCGGATCGGCGCACGGACGCTGCGCACGGACCGCTGGTGGCTCTCCCCGCTGCTGGTCGCCTGCGTCCTGGGCGTGTTCATCGTCTATACGACCGTGCGGCTGTTCATGCGGGACCTCTACTGGTTCCCCGAGGGCGGCTACCTCACGCCCCTGTTCTCGCCCTGCCTCAGCCGGTCCTGCCTGCCCGGTTCCGCGCACTTCGGCACGCCGCTGCCCGCGCTGCCGCTTGCGATACCGCTGCCGATGCTGGTCTTTCCGGTGATCGGGGGCTTTCGGCTGACCTGCTACTACTATCGCAAGGCCGGCTACCGCGCGTTCCTGCGCTCACCGGCGGCGTGCGCGGTGCGCGAGCCCGCGGCCCGCTACCGGGGTGAGAGCGCGTTCCCGCTGATCCTGCAGAATTCGCACCGGTACTTCTTCTACCTGGCCTCGGTGCTGCTGCTGGTCAACACCTACGACGCCGTGCTCGCCTACTTTCCTCCGTCCGGCGGGTTCCGGATCGGCGTCGGCTCGCTGCTGCTCACGGCCATGGTGATCACGCTGTGGCTGTACTCGCTGTCCTGTCACGCCTGCCGCCACCTGTGCGGCGGCCGGCTCAAACACTTCTCCCGCCACCCCGCCCGGTACTGGCTCTGGACACGCCTGTCCGCGCTCAACGCCCGGCACATGCAGTTCGCCTGGATCTCCCTGGTGCTGGTCATGGTCGCGGACCTGTACATCCTGAGCGTGTCCGCCGGCTGGATCCCTGACCTGGCCTGGCGTGCCTAGCGACCGAGATGCTCGACTCCTCGAGCCTGTCCCTAGAACGGTGGTGCTTCGGGTTCTGGGTCGGTGATGGGTTCTCCTCTGGTGTGGTAGCGGCGGCCGAGTGGGCTGATCCAGATGAACCTCCCTGGTTGGGGTTGGGTGACGGTCCAGCCTCCTTCGTGTTTGAGTCGGTGGTCGTGTTTGCAGCCGGGTCCGAGGTTGGTGTGGGTGGTGGGGCCGCCGTGTTGGTGGTCGTGGGTGTGGTCTTGTTCGGATTGGGTGGCGGGGCGTCGGCAGCCGGGTGCGGTGCAGGTGCGATCGCGGATCTGCACATACCGGCGCAGCCCACACCCGGGCAACCGTCGCCCCGGTTGGGCATTCGGGTCGGTGCTCGGCGTGGTGCGGGTGTGTTGGTATTGGGTGGCGATGTCGCCGATCACCCCGGCCCAGGCTGGTGGTGGGTCTTTCGTGAGCCGGGCCAGGACGGTGGCCGGGATGGCCAGCTCGACGATCCCGCCCTCGGCGTGGTGTCCGGGTGGCCCGGTGGTGGGTCTTCGGCGGGTGAGGCCTTCGGCGAGCAGGTAGCCCTCGTGGTCGGTGACCGCCCACCGCCACTGGCCGCGGTGTTGGCGGGCCGCTGCCCGTCGCGCGGCCTGGGCGGGGATCGGACCCCAGCCGGGTAGTTCGCCGGGCAACTCGTTGACCCCGGCGAGGCTGTCGAGCCGGGCACGGACCTCGATACCGGTCACCGACCCGACTGGTTCGCGCTCGCTGCCCGCCGGTCCAGGGATGGGAGCCGGCTGGTGGTCGCGCGGGCTGCCCTGGTCTGGTTCGGCGTGGTCTGATCCGGCACAGATCGGCTCGGCACTGGCCGGCTCGGCACTGACCGGCTTGGCACTGGTCGGCTCGGCACTGGTGGGATCGGCGCTGTCCGTGTGGCCCCGGTCTGGCTCGGCGTTGTTGGCCTTGGTGGTGCTCGGCTCGGTGGTGCTCGGCTTGGCATTGCCCGGCTCAGTGCTGTCCGACCTGACGCTATCCGCCCCAGGGAACCTCGGGCCTTCGGTCGCCACAGCGGCGTCCGTGGAGACTTCGGCCGGTGGGGTTTGGGTTTGTGTGGCTTCGGCGAGTAGGGCGGCGATCATTTCCGCCCGGGTCAGGTGATGGAAACGGCCATCCAGCAAGCGCAGGTAGATATCCGCGCGCAACTGATCCACCCGACCCGGATGCCCAGCCCGTTTCGCCGCCCGGGCCAACCCGGCGATCCGCTCGGTCGCCGCGGCCGCCTCATCCGGCGGCAAACCCGACGCGCTGATCACCGCCGTGCCGTCCGGGTTCAGATAACCCACCACCGCCCGCTCGGCCAGCGCCCGCTCGTAAGCATCCTGGGCGTGGTCCGGATCCGCGGTGATGATCAGTTTCAGGATCCGGGCACGCAGCTGCCCCGTGGTCAACCCCGGCGCCGCCACCAACACCGCGTCCAGCACCTTGGCGACCAACTCGGCCGGCAGGCCAGCCAGGTGCTGGACGAACACCAACGCCCGATCCCGATCGACCCGACCGACCAGCATCTCCGCATGCACCACCGGCAAACCCCGACACAGCAGGTAGGCGAACTCGGACTCGTTCCACCCCTGGCGCCGCGTCATCACCAACGCCGCCCGCACCTCATCCGCCGCATAACGATCCGGCTCGGCCAGACACGCCACCGAATCCGGCCCGGCGGAAGCGTCACGCTCCAGCGTCGAGGCGACCGCCCCGAGATACACCCCGTCGGTATGCGCCCGCTGCCGCGCGGACGCCTGCAGATAATCGATCACCGAACCGTTCGGCACCGCCGTCACATCGATCGAGGCCAACAGCGCGCCCAGCGCTGGGCCGGCGGGGGTCCCCGCCAGCCGCTCACCCAGCCCGCCGTCCACGTATTCGATTATATGTTCGACCACCGACACTTTGGGCGGTTCAGGCGACCGCGGCTCACTGGTCCTGGATGCGCCGCCAGGGGGTCTCGGCCTCGAGGGCGAACGCCAGCTCCAGCAGGGTCCGCTCGTCGCCGTGGGCGGCGGACAGCTGCACTCCGACCGGTAGACCCTCGTCGGTCGATCCGGTCGGGAGCGAGATGGCCGGGCTACCGGCGACGTTGTTCAGCGGCGTGAACGCCACGTACCGGGTGAGCCGGTGCAGCAGTTCGTCGAACGGCACGGTCGGGCTGATGTGGCCGAGCTCCGGGGTGGTGTGCGCGAGGACGGGGGAGAGCACCACGTCGTGGCGCAGGAACATGCGCCGGTACGCCGCCTTCACCCTGGCCAGCCGGTAGAGCGTGGCCGGGGTGTGCGGGAACCGGCGCCGGTAGAGCGCGCGCAGCCCGACGGTGAGCCCGTCCAGCCGGCTGGTGTCGAACGACGGGTCGAACGTCCGCCGGCCGAACGTCCCGGCCAGGAACGCGAGCAGTCCCCAGTACAGCGTGAAGTCGCGCATGAACTCGTCGCCGACCGGCAGTCGCGTCGGCTCGACCTCGTGGCCCATGCCGACCAGCGCCTTCGCGGTCCGTTCCACCACGGCGCGGGTCGTGGCGTCGCTCCGCACACCACCGACCGAGTCCAGCAGCAGCCCGATGCGCAGCCGCCGGCTCGCCGGACCCTCCACCAGGCCCAGCGGCGGCAGCGCGGGGTTGCGGTGGTAGCGCTCGGCGGCGGCCCAGAACGTCGCGGTGTCGCGCACCGAGCGGCTGACCACCCCTTCCGAGATGATCTTGATGGGAAGCTGCCGGGCCTGCGCGCTCTCCAGGTGCCGGCCCCGGGTCGGCTTCAGGCCGACCAGGCCGCAGCAGGCCGCCGGGATCCGGATCGACCCGCCGCCGTCGTTCGCGTGCGCGATCGGCACCACGCCGGCGGCAACCAGCGCGGCCGCGCCGCCGGAGGAGGCCCCGCTGGAGTACGCGGTGTGCCACGGGTTGCGGGTCGGTTCCTCGGCCATGAACTCGGTGGTCGCGTTGAACCCGAACTCCGGCATGCGGCTCTTGCCCAGGTTGACCAGGCCGGTGCCGAGCAGCTGCGCGGCAAACGGGCCGGTGGCGGGCGCCGGTTTCGCGGTGAACGCGGCCGAGCCGTGGTTGGTCGGCATGTCCCGCACGTCGGTGTTGTCCTTGACGAAGGTGGGCACGCCGGCCAGCGGGCCTTCGGCTCCGGGGCCGGACGGCGGCTCACCCCAGAAGGCCACGCCGCGCAGCACCGGGTCGACCTGCCTTGCCCGGGCGAGCGCGGCCTTCGCCGCCTCCGCCGCGCTGATCTCACCGCTCCGGATCAGCCCGGCCAGCGCCACCGCGTCATGGTCGGCGAGCGCGTCGTCGGTGAAGGCATGCACTCCGCGTTCGGACATCCCGCTCCTTACCCGTCGCTCGGACACCGCTCGCGACGGTAGCCGAGCCGGACGCCGAGGGCGGCTTCCGCCGGTTCACCCCGTGAGGTTCGCGCCGTGAGGTTCGCCTCCGTGAGGTTCACCCCCTGAGCGTCACTCCGTGACGGCCCGCCGCAGCAGGTAGCTGTCCATCACCCAGCCGTGGCGCTCCCGCAGCGCGCGCCGGGTGTCGGCGATCTCGTCGATCACCTTGTCCAGCGGGCCGGCGATCAGCACCTCGTCCTCGGTGCCCAGGTAGGCGCCCCAGTAGATGGTGATGTCCTGGTCGCGCAGCGCGGCGCAGGCCAGGTCCGAGTCCAGCATCACGACCACGTCGTGCACCTCCTCCGGCATCCCCCGAGCCAGCCGCCGGCCGGGTGTGATCAGCACCGGGCCGGCCACCCGGTTCAGCGTGACCCGGTGCCGCGCGGCCAGCGCGGAGACGCTGCTGATCCCGGGGATGACCTGGTAGTCGAGGTCCAGCGTGCTCCGTTCGACCAGAGACTCGATGATCCGGATGGTGCCGTCGTAGAGGGCCGGGTCGCCCCAGACCAGGAAGCCGCCGCACTCGCCGTCGGCCAGCTCCTCGGCGATCGCCCGCTCCATCACCCGGGTGCGCTCGTCCCGCCAGTCCCGCACCGCGCCCCGGTAGTCGCGGGCGGCCCGGTCGCGGGGCGGGTCGGGCACCTCGACCACCCGGTAGTCGCCGCCCCGGATGTGCCGGTCGCAGATCGCCCGCCGGGCCGGCCCGAGGTCGCCGGTGGTCTCGGACTTGTCGAACACGAAGAACACGTCCACCGCGTTCAGCGCCTCGACCGCCTGGATGGTGACGTAGTCCGGGTCGCCGACCCCGATGCCGATGGCCAACAGGGTGCGCGTCACCGCCGCAGACTACCCGTGCGCCAACACCGCCGACCCGAGCTGGTCGCAGGCCCGCAGCGCCAGCTCCAGGTCGGCCCGCCGTTCGGTGATCGGGCCGGGCAGCAGCTCAGCCGCCTTGTTCAGCCGGTACTGCACGGTGTTGCGGTGCAGGCTCAGCGTCTCGGCGGCGGTGGAGTAGCTGCCGCCGTGCTCCAGGAACACCCGCAGCGTCTCGCGGAGCACCGCGTTGTTCCTCTCGTCGGTGCCCAGCTGGCCGAGCACCTTGCGCACCCAGGCCCGGGTGGCGTCCAGCTCGCCGCACATCAGCGCGATCGGGCCGATGCGCTCGGAGAGGGTCACGCGGTGCGGCGGCCGGGCGGTCAGCGCCACCCGCCGGGCGACCGCGGCCTGCTGGTGGCTGGTGCGGAAGCCGTCGGTGCCCTGCTCCAACTCGCCGACGGCGACGTGCGCGGTCGGGTCGATGCCGGCGATGTCCAGCCGCGACCAGCGCACTTCCGGCCGGTTGCCGAACGGCAGCCAGAACCAGGCGACGGCCTCGTCGAACGGCACGAACAGCGGGCGCCCGGTGCAGCCCAGCTCGGTGGCCAGGGTCTGCCCCACCCGGTCCAGCCGGACCAGGCCCTCGCCGGCCTTGGTCGGCTCCGGCACCCAGCCGATCACCGCCACGTGGAACTGGGCCAGCCGGTAGCCCAGCGCCGACACGTCGACCTCGTCGCCGGCCAGCAGCTTGCGCACCCGTGACGCCCGCACCGCGGTCTGGGTGAGCAGCCACCGGTCGCGTTCGGACTGGTAGGCGGTGACCACCTGCTCGGAGACCCGGTCGATGTAGTCGAAGCTCAGCCGCATCACCCGCCGGGTGATGGCCTGGGACATCGCCTGGTCCTTCTCCTGGGCGGCGATCTGGTCCATGGACCAGTCCAGGAAGCTGGCGTGCCCGAGGCGGTAGGCCCGGACCAGCGGGATCACGCTCACCCCGCGCTGCGCCAGCCGGCGGGCGTACTCGGCGGCGGCCCCCGGCACGGCGATGCTCTCCACCGGCACGCGCAGCCCGAGCAGGCTCAGCATGGCGCCGACGTTCTCCTCGACGCTGGCGTTCAGCAGCCCCTCGACGATCTCGTCGCCGCGCAGCTCGGGGATCTCCGCCAGCAGCAGCTCGGTGATCCCCCGGCCGACGCCGCCGAAGCCGTCGGAGATCGCCGCACCCAGCTCGAACAGGCGCGCGTCGATCGCTTCCTCGTCGATCGGCTCCACCGGATCCCCCAGTTTGGGCACAGCGCATAACAAACGTGGACATCTTGGTACCGCAACCCGATGTGCGCCAGCACCGGTCGTTCCTAGGTTGACAGCGAGGCAAAGGAGCTGGACATGGACCGGGAACTGCTGTGGATGCCCGGGGAGCGGCCCACGCGGATGGGCGACTTCCGGGACTGGGTCAACCGTGACCGCCAGAACGACTGCCAGAACTATGACGAGCTGTGGCAATGGTCGGTCACCGACCTCGAAGGTTTCTGGGGCTCGGTCTGGTCGTACTTCGACGTGATCGCCTCCGCGCAACCCCACGCCGTGCTGGCCAGCCGCGCGATGCCCGGCGCGGAGTGGTTCCCCGGCGCCCGGCTGAACCTGGCGGAGAACATCCTGCGCGACCCGGGTTCGATCATCGGGGTCAGCGAGGGGGTGGACCCCGTGACGATCACCGGCGAGGAGCTCACCCGGAAGGTGGCCAGCCTGGCCGCGGCCCTCCGCGAGATGGGGGTCAAACCGGGAGACCGGGTGGCCGCCTACCTGCCGAACCTGCCGCAGGCGGCGATCGCGCTGCTGGCCACCGCCGCCGTGGGTGCGGTGTGGTCCTGCTGCGCGCCGGACTTCGGCACCGACGGCGTGCTGGACCGGTTCCGGCAGATCGAGCCGACCGTGCTGATCGGGGTGGACGGCTACCGGTTCGGCGGCCGGGACGTGGAGCGCCTGGACGTGCTCACCGAGCTGGTCGCCGCGCTTCCCTCGGTCGAGCACGTCATCGTCGTCGAGAACCTGCGCCGCGAGGCGGCGCCCGTGAGTGATTTGTATGGCTATAGCAACACTCGCCACTCACGGGTGCCGCTGTCCTTCGACGTGCTGACCGCCGGGGACGTCGAACCCGTCTACACGCAGGTGCCGTTCGACCACCCGCTGTGGATCCTGTACAGCTCGGGCACCACCGGCGTGCCGAAGGGCATCGTGCACTCGCACGGCGGCATCCTGCTGGAACACCTCAAGTCGCACGCGCTGCACTTCGACAGCGGCCCGGGCGACCGGGTGTTCGTCTACGCCAGTACCGCGTGGATGGTGTGGAACGTGCTGGTCACCGCGCTGGGGGTGGGGGCGACGATCGTCACCTACGACGGCAACCCGACCAAGCCCGACGTCGACCAGCTCTTCCGCATCTGCGCCGAGCACGAGGTGACCAGGTTCGGCACCGGTGCGGCCTACCTCACCGGTTGCCAGGCGGCGGCGGTGCGGCCGGTGGACCGGCACGACCTGTCCGCGCTGCGGGCCATCTGCAGCACCGGATCGCCGCTGCCCCGGTCCACCTGGCACTGGGTCTACGACGCGGTGAAGCGGGACCTGCTGCTCGGCTCGGACTGCGGAGGCACCGACGTGTGCGCCGCGTTCATCGGCACCAACCCGTTGTTGCCGGTGTACGCCGGCGAGATGCAGGCGCCCTACCTCGGGGTGCGGGTGGAGGCGTGGTCGCCGGAAGGAAAGCCGCTGGTCGACGAGGTGGGCGAGATGGTGATCACCGAGCCGATGCCGTCCATGCCGGTGCGCTTCTGGAACGACCCGGACGGCGAGCGCTACCGGGACGCCTACTTCGACACCTACCCGGGCGTGTGGCGGCACGGCGACTGGATGACGGTCACCCGCTACGGCGGCTACGTGGTGCACGGCCGCTCGGACTCCACGATCAACCGGGGCGGCGTGCGGATGGGCTCGGCGGACATCTACGCGGTGGTGGACCGGGTGCCCGGCGTGGCGTCCAGCCTGGTCATCGGGGCCGAGCAGCCGGACGGCGGCTACTTCATGCCGCTGTTCGTGACCCTGGCCCCCGGCGCCGAGCTGACCGACGAGCTGCTCGGCCGGATCCGCACGGAGATCAAGAGCCGGGTGTCGCCCCGGCACGTGCCGGACGAAATTGTCGCCGTTCCCGAGATTCCGATGACGATCACTGGTAAGAAGCTGGAGGTGCCGATCAAGCGGCTGCTCCAGGGAGTGGCGCCCGAGCGCGCGGTGAACCGGGCCACGCTGGCCAACCCCGGTGCGCTGGACTGGTTCATCGACTACGCCGACCAGACCAAGGCGGTCGCGCGATGAGCAGCGACGTCTACGACCGCGCCGACGAGCACGCCGCCGCGCTGGACATGCTGCTGGTGGACGGCGCGCTGTCCCCGCTGGCCCGGATGCTGCCGGCGAACGCGCTGCTGCGGCTGGCCCGCGAGCTGGCCCGCCACCCCGGCGGCACGGCCCGCCGGCTGGTCGAGCTCCTCGAGGAACTGGGGAAGATCGTGCAGGGCAGCTCCGAGCTGGCCGCGCACCCGAAGGACCGGCGGTTCGCCGACCAGGCCTGGCGGGACAACCCGGTGCTGCACCGCGCGCTGCAGGCCTACCTGGCCGCCTCCGCCACCGGCAAGGACCTGGTGGCCGGGGCGGACCTGGACTGGCGGGACCGGGAGCGCCTGGTCTTCGCGCTGGACAACCTGATCGCCGCGTTGGCGCCGAGCAACAACCCGCTGCTCAACCCGCTGGGCTGGCGCGCGGCGGTGGAGAGCAGGGGGGCCAGCGCGCTGGCCGGGGCGCGGAACCTGCTCTCCGACCTGGCCGAGGCGCCCCGGGTGCCCAGCATGGTGGATCCCAACGCGTTCCGGGTGGGCCGGGATCTCGCGGTCACCCCGGGCGCGGTGGTGCTGCGCACCGAGGTGTTCGAGCTGATCCAGTACACCCCGCGCACCGCTACCGTCCGGTCCCGCCCGCTGGTCGTGGTGCCGCCGGTGATCAACAAGTACTACATCGCCGACCTGGCGCCGGGCCGCAGCCTGATCGAGTATCTGGTGGAGAGCGGCCAGCAGGTCTTCATGATCTCCTGGCGCAACCCGGCGGCCAGGCACCGCGCCTGGGACATGGACACCTACGGGGAAGCCATCGTGCGCGCGCTGGACGCGGCCAGGACGATCACCGGCGCGGACGCCGTGCTGCCGCTGGGCTTCTGCTCCGGCGGGATGCTGCTCTCCATGGTGCTGTCCGCCCTGGCGGCGAAGGGACAGAGCGACAACGTGGCCGCGTTCAGCCTCGCGGTCTGTGTGCTGGACCAGAGCCGGGCCGGCACCAGCGGGGCGTTCATGGACCGCCGCACCGCCACCCTGGCGAAACTCGCCTCCTCGGTGCGCGGGTACCTGGACGGCCGCGCGCTGGCCGAGGTGTTCGCCTGGCTGCGCCCGGACGACCTGGTGTGGAGCTACTGGGTGAACAACTATTTGCAGGGCCGCAAGCCCCCGGCCTTCGACATCCTGTACTGGAACGCGGACACCGTGCGGATGGCCACCGGCCTGCACCACGACTTCGTGGACGTCGGCCTGGAGAACGGGCTGACCAAGCCGGGCGCGGTGCGCATGCTCGGCGCCCCGGTGGACCTCTCGGCGGTCAAGGCCGACGGGTACATGCTGGCCGGGATCGCGGACCACATCTCGCCCTGGCAGAACTGCTACCGGGGCGCCCAGCTGTTCGGCGGGGACGTCACGTTCGTGTTGTCCAGCAGCGGACATATCGCCTCGATCGTCAATCCGCCGGACAATCCCAAGGCGAACTACCGCGCGGCCCTCGCCGGGAGCGACCCGGCCGAGCAGTGGCAGGCGGGCGCGCCGACGACAAAGGGGTCGTGGTGGCCGAGTTTCGTGAGCTGGCTGGGGGAGCGGTCCGGGCCGGAGCGGCCGGCCCCGGCCGAACCGGGCGGGCCGGACCACCCGGCGTCGGACCCGGCCCCGGGCCGGTACGTGGTGGCCCGGTGACCGCCCAGCTCAACCGGTTGAACGCGGTGGTCCGCCCGGGCGACCAGGACCGCACGCCACTGCTGCTGATGAACGGCATCGGAGCCCGGCTGGAGGCACTGCAACCCTTCGTGGACGCGCTGGACCCGGCGATCCCGGTGATCCGGTTCGACCCGCCGGGGGTGGGGGGTGCGGTGCCCTCGCGGGTGCCCTACCGGTTCACCACGCTGTCCTACCGGCTGGCCCGGCTGCTCGACGAGCTCGGCCACGACCAGGTGGACGTGCTGGGCATCTCCTGGGGCGGCGGCCTGGCGCAGCAGTTCGCGCTGACCCAGCGCCGCCGGGTCCGGCGCCTGGTCCTGGTGGCCACCGGCACCGGTTCGCTGATGGTGCCGGCCCGGCCCGGGGTGCTGCGGCACATGCTCACCCCACGCCGCTACCTGGACACCGGCTACCTGCGCGAGGTGTCCGGCTCGCTGTACGGCGGCAGCGCCCGGGCCGACCCGGACATGGTCGAGCGGCTGCTGCACAAGGGCCGCCCGTCCGGCTACGCCTACCAGCTGCTGGCCGGGGCCGGCTGGACCAGCCTGCCGCTGCTGCCGCTGATCACCCAACCCACCCTGGTGCTGGCCGGCGACGACGACCCGATCATCCCGCTGGCCAACTCGTGGCTGCTGCGCACGCTGATCCCGCGCGCCGAGCGGCACATCTACCCGGGTGGCCATCTCGAGCTGGTCTGCGACCCGCCCCGGCTGGTCCCGGCGATCGAGCGCTTCTTCGCCCAACCCACCGAACCAACGCAAAGGAGCTGACCAATGGGCTTCACCAAACCCGACTTCCCACCGGTCGACCCGCCGACCTTCCTCCAGCAGCCACTCATGGAGCGGCTGAGGACGCTGGCGCTGAACTGGGTGGAGAACGGCTTCGGCACGCCGAAGGTCATCCACGTGATCTACATCCTGAAGCTGCTGTTCTTCTACATCCTGGGCGGCGTCGTCCTGGCCACCGCGACCTCGGGCCTGCGGTTCTGGGAGGTCTCGACCTGGTGGGACGAGCCGATCGTCTACCAGAAGGCGGTGCTGTGGACGGTCTTGCTGGAGTGCATGAACCTGGCCGGGTCCTGGGGGCCGCTGGTCGGCAAGTTCAAGCCGATGACCGGCGGGGTGCGGTTCTGGGTGCGGCCCGGCACCATCCGGCTGCGGCCGTGGCGGCGGGTGCCGTTCACGGCGGGCGACCGGCGCACCTGGTTCGATGTGGCGCTCTACGTGGTGCTGCTGGCCAGCCTGGCGTTGGTGCTGGTGATGCCCGGGGTCGCCACGGAGGCATTGCTGGCCGCGCTGCCGGACAACACCTCCGGGCTGGTGAGTCCTTCACTGGTGGTGGTGCCGATGGTGCTGCTGATCCTGATGGGACTGCGGGACAAGACGATCTTCCTGGCCGCCCGGGGTGAGCAGTACCTGCCGGCGATGTTCTTCTTCGCCGTGCTGCCCTTCACGGACATGATCATCGCGCTGAAGCTGCTGATCGTGGTCGTCTGGCTGGGCGCGGGCTTCTCCAAGTTCGGCAAGCACTTCGCCAACGTGGTGCCGCCGATGGTGAGCAACAGCCCGGCCATCCCGTTCAAGTGGCTCAAGCGCGCGCACTACCGCGACTACCCTCGGGACATCCGGCCGTCCCGGGTGGGCGACTTCATGGCGCACGTCGGCGGGACCACGGTGGAGATCCTGGTGCCGCTGGTGCTGCTGTTCTCCCACAACCGGTGGCTGTCGCTGGCGGCGGTGGCGATCATGGTGGTCTTCCACCTGTTCATCGTGTCCACGTTCCCGCTGGCGGTGCCGCTGGAGTGGAACATCCTGTTCGCCTACGCCGCGATCTTCCTGTTCGCCGGGTTCCCCAACGAGGCCGGCTACGGGATCACCGACATGTCCTCCGGCTGGCTGCTCGCGGTGCTCGTGGCCGGGCTGCTGTTCTTCCCGGTGCTGGGCAACCTGCGCCCGGACCTGGTGTCCTTCCTGCCCTCGATGCGCCAGTACGCGGGCAACTGGGCGTCGGCGGTGTGGGCGTTCGCGCCGGGCGCCGAGGAGAAGCTGAACTCCGTGGTGCGGGCCGCGCCGAACCAGATCGACCAGCTCAAGGCGCTGGGCTACGAGCCGGACGTCGCCGAGGTCACCATGCAGCAGACACTGGCCTGGCGCACCATGCACAGCCAGGGCCGGGGCCTGTTCTCGCTGCTGATCAAGCACCTGCCCGACCTGGACCGGCGGACCGTGCGGGAGGCCGAGTTCCTGTGCAACACGCTGATCGGGTTCAATTTCGGCGACGGGCACCTGCACGACGAGGACCTGGTCAACGCCGTGCAGCGGCAGGCCCGGTTCGAGCCCGGCGAGCTGGTCATCGCGTGGGTGGAGTCGCAGTCCGCGCACCGCAACTACCAGGAGTACAAGGTGATCGACGCGGCGCTTGGGGTGATCGAGCGGGGCAGCTGGAAGGTGGCCGACGCGGTGAACGAGCAGCCCTGGCTGCCCAACGGGCCGATCCCGCTGCACGTCACCTGGTCGCGCAAGGGCCCCGACCGAGAGCCGGCTGCATGACCACACGAGACCTGCTCGCCAGGGTCGAGTCATGAGTACAGCCGTAGTGGTGGGCGGCGGGCCGAACGGGCTCGCCGCCGCCGTGGCCCTGGCCCGGGCCGGCGTGCAGGTCACCGTGCTGGAGGCGGCCGACGAGGTCGGCGGCGGGGCGCGGTCCGGCGAGGCGATCGTGCCCGGCCTGCTGCACGACAACTGCTCGGCCATCCACCCGATGGCCGTCGGGTCGAGCTTCCTGGCCTCGCTGGACCTTTCGCGTTATGGGTTGTCCTGGCGGCTGCCGGAGATCGACTGCGTGCACCCGCTGGACGGCGGGCAGGCCGGCGTGCTGCACCGCTCGGTGGACGAGACGGCGGCCGGGCTGGGCGCGGACGGCGCGCGCTGGCGGGCGTTGTTCAAGTGGCCGTCGGCGAGGTTCGACCAGCTGGCCGAGGACATCATGCGGCCGCTGGTCGGGATACCCCGGCACCCGCTGGCCATGGCCCGGTTCGGCGCGCCGACAGTGCTGCCGGCCTCGGTGTTCGCCCGTCTGTTCCGTACGGAGCGGGCGCGCGCGCTGTGGGGCGGGGTGGCCGCGCACGCGTTCCGGCCGCTGCACCTCCCGATGACCTCGGCGATCGGGGTGGGCATCGTCACCGCCGGCCACCGCTACGGCTGGCCGGTCGCGGCCGGCGGCTCCGGGACGATCACCTCGGCGCTGGCCGCGCTGCTGGTCGACCTGGGTGGCAAGATCGAGACCGGGGTCCGGGTGACCGGTCCCGCCGAGCTGCCGCCGGCCGACGTGACCATGTTCGACCTGGCCCCCGGCGCGGTGGCGGACATCCTGGGTTCCCGGCTGCCCGCGCGGGCCGCCCGTGCCTACCGCCGCTACCGGCACGGGCCGGGCGCGTTCAAGGTCGACTTCGCGGTGTCCGGCGGGGTGCCGTGGACCAACCCGGAGGCTCGCCGGGCCGGCACGGTGCACCTCGGCGGCCCGTTCGAGGAGATCGCCGCGACGGAGCGGGACGTCTGTGCCGGGCGCATGCCCGAGCGGCCGTTCGTGCTGGTCGGGCAGCAGTACCTGGCCGACCCCGGCCGGTCGGTCGGCGACGTGCACCCGGTGTGGAGCTACGCGCACGTGCCGAACGGGTACACCGGCGACGCCACCGAGGCGATCATCGCGCAGTTCGAGCGGTTCGCCCCCGGGTTCCGGGAGCGGGTGGTCGGCATGGCGGTCCGGTCGGTCACCGAGATGGCCGTGTACAACCCGAACTACGTGGGCGGGGACATCCTCACCGGGGCCAACGACATCCGGAAGCTGGTGTTCGGGCCCCGGGTGTCGTTGTCGCCCTACGAGGTCGGTGTGCCCGGCATGTACATCTGCTCGGCGGCCACGCCCCCCGGCCCCGGCGCGCACGGAATGTGCGGCGCCAACGCCGCCGAACTCGCCCTGCGCCACCTCCGCTGACCCCAAGCCGTTGAGTCGACGCTAGACCGCCACGGACGGCGATCACCCCGGCCGGGGCGGGCACCCCAGCCGAGGCGCGCCGGCATTGACGACAGGCCCAGATCCGTAACTGAACGGCCTTGCCGCCCGGGTTAGAGAAGTCCTATGGCGGGCTTAGCGATGCGTTAACCGTTGATCGGGATAGCGTGCCGCAATTGGTTCACAGCTTGCCAGGAAAGGGACGGAACTAAATGCGGCGTATCACGATGATTGGGTTGGCCGGTGCACTGGGTGTGGCCGGAACACTGGTTTTCACCGCGCCGAGTTGGGCGTCGGACAACTGGTTCGACTTCCCGCACGACCACGGGCCGGATTTCAACCGGGTGGTGGCGTGCGAGGACGGCTACTACTCGGTGACCGGTGAGAAGGACTCGGACGACGACGACGGCGAGTACTCGGTCCACCGGCGTGACTACCGGAAGCATGACGACTGCTGGGTCGTCCGCAAGTAGAACGTAATGTTATATCGCGAGGCGGCGGGGAGACGTCGGTTGGCCTGCCATATAGTGCGAATCATGCCGCCAACCTGGAGTGTTGGGCCCGCGGCCGAGCAATCGTCGCGGAGCAGGCGCCGACCGTCTCTCGCCGTCCCCGTCGACCAGGTGGTCGACCAGGTGAGGGCGACGGCGCGCACGGACCGGCTGGGCGTCGTGCCCATAGCCGGGCAGGCTGCGTGGCAACGGGACCGGACGCGTCACGCGGTCGGTTCCACCGCACCGAGGAGCCTGGTCAGGTACGTGTTGCTGGCCGGGGTGTTCGGTCTTTTCGGGCTGGCCATCGTGTTGCTCGCGCTGCTGCTGAGCGACGACCGGGGGGCGGCCCCGCTGGTCATCCAGGCCCCGGCGAATGTGGTGACCGCCCCGCCGCCGCCCGCGCCGGTGGAAGTTCCCCGCCCGTCGGCCGCGGCCCCGCCCGCGCGCCCCGCTCCGGCCAAGGCCGGGTCGAAGGAGAAGGACGACGACTCCTCCGGCGACAGCGGCCGGTCGTCCTCGACCGAGGAGAAGCGGTTGCCCGGCGAGGCGGGCTCCGAGTTCGCCCGGGACATGACGTGCGACTGGACCGGCTGGTCCGGCCGGATGCCCGGCTTCCCGGGTGCCGGTCTGCCGTGAGCGCCCGCCGGGGAATCGGGCAGGGGTATCAGCTGACAGACATCCAACGGCGCTAGGCTACGCCGGTGCCCCATGTCCTTGTGATCGAGGACGATGCCGACGTCCGGCGCGGATTTCTGCGCTCGCTCCAGGAGAGCGACTTCGCCACCTCATCGGCCGCCACCGGGGTGGCGGGCCTGGAGACGGCGATCGCCGGCCGGCCCGACCTGATCGTGCTGGACCTGGGCCTGCCCGACTTCTCCGGTGAGGAAGTCCTGCGGATGGTCCGCGCGGTCAGCCGGGTGCCGGTCATCGTGGCGACCGGGTTCGACGACGAGAGCAACATCGTCGCGGTGCTCGAGGCGGGCGCGGACGACTACCTGGTCAAGCCGTTCGGCGGCGCCCAGCTGGTGGCCAGGGTGCGGGCGGTGCTGCGGCGCAGCCAGGAGATGCGCGTCCGTTCCGACACCAGGCTGGTGGTGGGGCGGCTGGCGCTGGACGGCGCGCGCCGCACCGCCGAGCTGGACGGCCGCCCGCTGTCCCTGGCCCCGAAGGAGTTCGACCTGCTCTACTACCTGGCCGGGCGGCCGGGTGAGGTGGTCGCCAAGCGGGAGCTGCTCACCGAGGTGTGGCGGGTGCCGTACAGCGGCACGGACAAGACGGTCGACGTGCACGTCTCCTGGCTGCGCCGCAAGCTCGGCGAGACCGCCAGGGACGCCCGCTACCTGCACACCGTCCGGGGCGTCGGGCTGCGCCTGGAAAGCCCGGGCTAGCGCATGCGCCGGCACCTGGCGGGTGTGGTGCTTGCGGCCATGGGCCTGGTGTTGATCGTGTTCCTGGTACCGCTGGTGGTACTGGTCCAGCGGGACGCCGAGCACCGGGCGATGGCCATGGCGACCGAGCGGGCCGAGGCGATCGCCGCGCTGGGCGGTTCACTGGCCACCCGGTCGCTGCCGGCGGCGCCGGTCGACGGGTTCGCCACCTCGGTGTTCCTTCCGGACGGCCGGGTGCTCGGGGTCCCGGCGGAGCGCACTCCCGCCGTCGGGAAGGCGGCGCGCTGCGAGCCGGTCCGGGGCGTGACGGCGAGCGGGGCCGAGGCCCTGGTGCCGGTCCCCGGGGTCGCGGGCTGCCCGAGCGTGGTCCGGGTGCTGGCCACCGACGAGGCGCTGCGCGGCGAGAGCACCAAGCTGCTGGTGCTGCTGTTCACGCTCTCGGCCGGGTTGCTGCTGATCGGGGTGCTGCTGGCCGAACGGCTGGCCAAGGGGCTGATCGGTTCCGTGCGGGACCTGGCGGCGGTGGCCGACCGGATGGCGGCCGGCGAGCTGGACGCCCGGGTCACCCCGGACGGGCCCGGCGAGATCCGCCGGGTGGGCGCGCAGCTCAACCGGCTGGCCATCCGGGTGGACCACCTGGTCGACGAGCAGCGCCGGCACGCCGCCGACCTCGCGCACCGGATGCGCACGCCGCTCACCTCGCTCCGGCTGGACATCGACGCGCTGCCGCCGGCTCACGCGCCCCGCCTGGTGCACGGCTACGAGGCGCTCGTCCGCGCGCTGGACGAGCTGATCCGGGCCGCGCGGCGGACGGCCAGCCAGAGCCGGGGCGCGGGCGGCGACCTGACCGTGGTGGTGCGCGAGCGGGTCGCCTTCTGGTCGGTGCTCGCCGAGGACACCGGGCGGACCATCGGCAGTGATCTGCCGCCCGGGCCGGCGTTCGTGGGCGCCGACCCGAAGACGCTGGCGGCGATGCTGGACGCCCTGCTCGGCAACATCTTCGCGCACACCCCCGACGGCGTCCCCATGCGCCTGGCCGTCCGGGTCGCCGGCGGTGAGGTGACGCTCACCGTGGACGACGGCGGGCCGGGTTTCCCCGATCCGGGCGTGATCCAGCGCGGCCGCTCGCACGGCGCGTCCACCGGCCTCGGGCTGGACATCGCCCGCCGGACGGCGGAGGAGTCGGGCGGCCGGATGCGGCTGGCCCGTTCGCCGCTCGGCGGTGCCCGGGTGGAGCTCGTGCTGGGCGGTGGCGAGGGCGAATCCGGGCGGCGGAAGCGGCCTTATCGTTGGCTTAACCGTTAGCCAACGTTGGCTTAGTGTGTTTTCTCTTGTTTATCTTAGGCCTCGCGGATAACGTTTCGACGTCGTAATCGAAAGAGCTTTCCGGGGGATTGTCGTGGTTTCGTCCGAAGGTCGGGACAAGAATGTGTCTGATGCCTCGGATGCCGATCCCGAAAAGCTTATGACGGTGCGCGAGGTAGCCCAGGCGCTGCGGTTGTCCAAGATGACGGTATATCGTCTGATACACGAGGGCCAGCTCGCCGCCATTCAGCAGGACGGGCGTTTCCGAGTGCCCCGAGAATCGGTTCGCGCCCTCCTGCGTGCCGGTGCGCAGGGCAACTGGACGGTCCAGTTGCCCGAGCCCGGCGCCTGAGGTGTGCCCCGTGGACCCGCGCGGCGGCGTTCCCGCAGCTGCGCGGCGAGATAGGTCAGCGCCATGCGGGGATGTCCGATGAGCATGCGCAGGGCGGCCGCCGGGTTGGTCGGCGGCTTGGCGTCCACCGCGCTGTAGATCACGTTGTGCACGACCCGGCCGTGCTCGTCGAACCGCCAGATCTCGGTGCCCCTGGTCACGTGCCGGCCGTTGAACAGGCGGCCCTCCACCTCGTTGACGATCGTGTCGGGCGAGGTGCCGATGAGGGTCTTGGCGACCCGGCCGCGGGAGGCGGCGATCCAGTCGTAGAGCGCGCGCACCGCGGGCCCGGCCTCGGCGATGCCGTGGCAGACCTGGTGCACCCCGTCGCCGATCAGCTCCAGGCGGACCTCCGGCGCGTAGGCCTCGGTGAGCGGCCACTCGGGGTCGTTGCTGTTGGTGGCCAGTTCGGCGCGGGCGATGAAGGCGCGCGCATCGCGGGGGATCATCGCCTGCTCCGGACGAGGTCGGTGAGCAGCGCGGCGGCGGCGCGGGGCCACAGCCGGGGCGTGCGTGCGAGGGCGCGCAGCAGCGGCGCCGGGTTGGCGCGTAGGTGACCCGGGTGGCGGCCCGGCCCTCCCGCAGGGTGATCCGGTCGCAGCCGGGCATGACCACCCGCCGGCCGCCGATGGTGCCCTCGACCAGGACCTCGACGAACAGCGTCCCGCCGCGCGCCGCCCAGTCCCGCACGGTCAGGCGGAGGTCGGGGACCAGCGCGAACAGTGGTCGCGCGAACCGTTCGGCGAACTCGTCGATGCCCACGCCGGCGCCGATCAGCGGCTGGCTGAACCGGTAGTCCGGTTGCAGCCAGGGCCGGAAGTGGTCGACGAACTCCTCCGCGCTGGCCGGCGCCCGCCACCCGTCGGCGAACACACTCACCCAGGCCTCGGCGCTCGGTGGCGCCGCGCTGTCCGTGCTGCTCATCTGACCCTCCTCGGCTTTGACATAGCTCAAACTATTCAGATAGCTGAAACTATGTCAAGGCTGTTTGTATAGTTCGGGCTATGTCAGTTCCGGGTGAGGCGCCGCGCCGGTTGACCCGGGCCGAGGCCGCCGAGCAGACCCGGGAGCTGCTGCTGGGGAGTGCCCGCGAGGTGTTCGTCGAGCACGGCTACCAGAACTCCTCGATCTACGAGATCGCCAAGCGGGCCGGCCGCACGATCGGCGCGCTGTACTCGCAGTTCGGCGGCAAGGAGGGCGTGTTCCTCGCGCTGTGGGACCGCGACTTCGCGCGCCTGCTGGAGGGGTACACGGCCCGGGCCCGGGGCGCGGCCGACCTGGGGGACGTGCCGGCCGAGGCCGGCGAGTTCTGGATCGAGTTCCTGCAACGGGATCCGGACCTGTTCCGGCTGTTCATCGAGTTCTGGTCGCACGCGTTGCGCGAGCCCGAGCTGCGGCCCCGGTTCGCGGACTCGCTGCGCCAGCTGCACGCCGCCGTCGCCAAGGTCATCGAGGAGTACCAGCGGGCCTACGGACTTTCGGTCGCGGCGTCCCCGGCCGACGTGGCCCTGGTGATCGAGTCGCTGGTCGACGGCTTCTCGCTGCACAAGCTGGCCGACCCGGAGCACGTCGACTCCGCGCTGCTCGGCCGGGCGCTGGGCTGGCTGGTGCGGGGGCTGATGGCCGAGTCGGGGTTCTGAACCGGGAGCTTCTCCGGGTTGAGCACCGCGTACACCGCCGCGACCCGGTCGTCCTCGTCGTACTCGAGGGCGAACACCAGGAACGGGGCGTCCCCGCCGAGGACCAGCGCGCCGGGGGCGCCGTTCACCGGGACGACGCGCACGGTCAGCGGGTCCGGCCAGAACGGGGCGGCGGTGCGGAACCAGGCGGCGACCTCGGCCGCGCCGAACATCGGCTCGCGTGGGGTTTCCCGCCGGCCGTCCGAGTCGGCGCGGAACTCCACCCCGGGCGCCAGCAGGCGCACCAGCGCGGTCACGTCGCCGTCCACGGCGGCCGCCACGAACCGCGCGGTCAGCTCGCGGTGCTCGGCGCGGCTGGGGCGCCGGTGCGGGCGGCGGGCCTGCACGCGCCGGCGCGCCCGGTAGGCCAGCTGGCGGACGGCGCGCTCGGTGCGGCCCAGCATCTCGGCGATCTCGGCGTGGGCGAAGGCGAACGCCTCGTGCAGCACGAACACCGCGCGTTCGTCGGCCGACAGGGTCTCCAGCACCACCAGCAGGCCCACCGAGACCGCCTCACCCGGCGCCGCCGCCTCCACCAGCGGCTCGGGCAACCACGGCCCCAGGTACTCCTCGCGCCGCGCCCGCACCCGCCGCAGCTGGTCGATCGCCTCGTTGGTGACCAGGCGGAACAGGTAGGCGCGCGGATTGCTCACGGTCGCCCGGTCCACCCGCCCCCAGCGCAACCAGGCCTCCTGCAGCACGTCCTCCGCGTCGGCCCGGATGCCGAGCATCCGGTAGGCCGCACCGAACAGCTCGGCCCGGTGCGCCTCGAAGGTGTCGTCCATCGCCCGCGAGCGTATTGACCGCGTGACGCGAGCACCTCCGTCCTTCGTCGTACCGGTATGAGCACTCCTGAACAGCACCGGAAGGTCGTCGAAGAGCTGCTGCGCCGCCTCTTCGAAGCACGGGACGTGGACGCGGCGCTGGAACTGCTGCACGACCGGTTCGTCTCGCACAACCCGCTGGTGCCGCACGACCCGGCCACCACCAGCGGCAAGCTGGCGTTCGGCGAGTATTTCCGCACGCCGGCCGGGCGGCGCCTGATGGCCGCGCACAGCGAGGTCCGGCGGATCGTGGCCGACGAGGACCACGTGGTGGTGCACAGCCGGATCAGCCGGCCGGAGCCGCCGGACGTGGCGGTGGTGGACATCCTGCGCCTGCGCGACGGCCTGGTGGCCGAGCACTGGGACGTGGTGCAGCCGATCCCCGACCGACCGGCCAACCCACACGGCATGTTGTAGGCGTCTCACGACAAAACAGAGCGCCCCGGCCCTGCCTTTGGCGGCGGGACCGGGGCGCTCGGTTGTCGGGCGGTTCTAGCGGGTTCTAGCGGGCAACGCCGCCGGGTCCGCCGTAGGGGACCGGCGGGGGGGCCAGCGACGCGGGGACGCTGGGGCCGAGCGGGGTGCACTTCTTGGGTGCGACCCCGGTCGGGGCGTCAACGGTGCCGCCGCTGCACCTGAACTTCTGGATGTCGCCGGTGCGGTTGACGAGGGTGTAGGACTTGTCTTCGGGGATGTAGCCGGTCGTCTGCATGCCGCCGAAGGCTTCGCAGTTGGTGGTGGCGACGACGCCGGGCAGGACCGACACGAGGATGTCGCAGATGTAGGCCGGCGTGGTCGGCGGGGGCGGGGGAGCGGGGTTCTGCGCCGGGGCGGCCATGGCCACCGCCGGGATCAGTACGGCCACCGGCACCGCGGCGGCCGCCGCGGCGAGGAGCCTTGAGGTGATGCGCATTTTGGTTCCTTTACCTGAGGCCGGGGGTCAGTTCGAGGGTCCGGTGATCGACCCGTTGCTCGCACCGTTGTTCATCGGCGCGAACGGGTTGGTCCCTGCCGTTCCGGCGTTCGGGTCACCCGGTACCGCGGACCCCATGTCGCCCGGCTCGGCGGGGAGCTCACCGGGGTCGCCCGGGAAGGTGTTGCCCTCCGGCATCGGCAGTGCGGCGGGTGGCGCGGCGGCGGGCACGGCGGCGGGCACCGCGAGCTTGGCCCGCTCGGCGGCCTTCTGCTCCGGGTCCTTGCTGTCCACGGTCAGGGGCTGCTCGGCCGGCACGTCCGGGACGTCGTCGCTGGCCGGCAGCGGCAGGGTGCCGCTGTCGGGGACGAAGACCTTCTCGTCCTTGTTCAGGCCGGAGAGCACCTGGGTGTTGTCGTCACCGGCCTTGCCCCGGGTGAACTCCTTCATGACCGGCTTGCCGTCGGCGCCGGGCACGTGCACGAAGGTCTTGCCGTCGTCCTCGGTGACCGAGGAGGTGGGCACGACCATGGCCTTGTTCTCCACGGTGTTGGTCACCACGGAGACGTTGGCGGTCAGGCCGGCCTTGAGCTCCTTCGGGGCGTCCTTGAGCAGGATCGTGGCGTAGTACACCGGTGCCGCGTTGACGCCCGGGGAACCGACCGGGGCGATGGAGGCGACGGTGCCGTCGGTCTCCTTGCCGGCCAGGGCCTCGTAGGTGACCTTGGCCTGCGCGCCGGAGGTGATCCGGACCGCGTCCTTCTCCGGGAACGCGGCCACCACGGTGAAGGTGTCGATGCCGCTGATCTGGATCAGGGTGCTGCCGGCGGGGAGCACGGCCTGCAGGCCCGCGTTCGGGGACTGGCCGCCGGTGAGCGCCTTCTGGTCCGCGCTGGCCAGGTCACCCACGTTGGGGATCCGGCCCTGGCTGCCCGGGCTGTTCGGGGTCACCGAGCTGTCGCCGCTGGACGGCGGGCTGAACTCGCCGACCGCGCCGTTGACGGCGGAGACCACGCCGTCGGCCGGGGCGTAGACGAAACCGTCACCCAGTGAGCCGAGGGCGTTCGCCACGGCCACCTGCGCGTTGGCCACCTGGGCGCGCGCGGCGAGGATCTGGTTCGGCCGGTTGGTCTTGGCGATGTTCCAGGTGTTGTACGCGGTAACCGCCGAGGTCCGCGCGGCCCGGTAGGTCGACCGCAGCACGCCGCGGTTCACCTTCAGGCTGTTGATCGCGTTGATGTAGGTCGTCTTGTCGGCGTAGTACTTGTTCTCCGCATCGGCGACGGCCTTAAGGGCAGCTGAGCACCCCGGAATGGTGTCGGCGAGCGGGCTGCCCTTGTGGCAGCCGGGGATCGCGTCGCGCGCATCCTTCGCCTTCTGCACCGCGTCGCGGTCCTGGCGCAGGCCGCGCTCCTGGCGCTCGATGATGTCGCGGTCGGCCTCTTCCTTGAGGTCGATGTTCTTGCGGGCCTGGTCGACCGACTTCTTGTTGTACTCGTAGATCTTCCGCAGGCCGTCCGGGTTCACGTCGTTGAGAATGATGTCCAGCGCGGCCTGCTGCTGGGCCAGCGTCTGCTGGGCCTGGAGCACCGCACGCTTGGCACCGCCGTTACCCAGCTCGGCGACCTTCTGGCCCTTCTTGACCTTGTCTCCGACCTTCACGTCGATGCTCTTGACGTTGCCGCCACGGTTGAAGGTGAGGTTCGCCGACTTAGCCGCCGACACCGCCCCCTTCGCGGTAACCATGTTGGACACCTGGCCTTCGCGCACCGATGACGTCAACGTCATGGGTGCGTCGTAAGCGCCGTGCACGGCAACGAGGGCGCCCGCGCTCACTAGCACGACGAGCGGTATCGATACGAAAGCCGCTCGCTTCAACGCCCACCGCCCGCCTGTACCCGCCTCTGACACTCCGACCCCTCTTTTCCTAATCAGCCGAAATCGCCCGAGTGCAACTCGGTTCCGGATCGTCCAACGAGAAAAAAGTGGCCGAATACGGCTTGGAAGATGAACAGCAGGTGAACTCTAAGAAAACGGACGGGGGACGGCCCGCAACAAGTGGATGTCACGATAGGCGATGACGAACATGAGAAGAACCTGATAGGGCACTACCCACAGGGGGATTTCGATTACGAAAAGTTGACTCAAAAAAATGGCCGAATGGGTTGACAGCGACACTTCGTTGATCGGAAAGGTAGTTCCAGGGCTCTGACCTGCGGTAAAACGATTGAGCGGCGGCGGCGACCCGATCAAGGAGAAGGTTGGTATCCGCAACGACCGGTCGACTGTGATTCACTCACGTGGGTGGCAAGATGTTTCGGCGCGCCGCCTGCCGGGTGAAATATCGACTCACGGCATGTCGATGGTTGCGCCGGGCGGCGTTGAAGATGCGTCAGAAGTGATTAAGTTCCTTCGCAATGCGAAGGAACTTAGGACGAATTGACGGCGACCTCCAGGTGTCGCATCCCCCAACGCCTCGGGTTGCCTTCGCCGGGGTCGGCCGAGGGGTTCGACTCGGTTCGACACCGGAATCCTCGGACAGGATTCTGGCGGACCGCCGGTGCTATATCGAAGTGATTAACGTGAATGCCGGTACGGCGTAGGTTGAAATACTTATCGAATGACGTTTAGAACGGGCTGCCGGGCCGGCGCACGAAAGCCTCCGGGGGCATCGGCGCCGCCCGGCCGGCCCGGCTTGCCTCGGGTCCCGCGTGCGGACTCCCCGACGTCGGGGATGGGCGCCCGGCGCCGGCTCGGGCGTCGCTCCGGCCCGGGCGTCGCTCCGGGCCGGCGGGCCGGCTAGGGCCGGCCGCCGATGTCGGGGCCCCGGTAGTCGCGGCGCGAGCTCGCGTCCATGCCGATCTCGTACTTCACGCAGGGGGAGATGTCGTTGCCCTCGATCACTGCGCCGGTCGAGTTGTTCTGGAAGCTGAACGCCTTCCGGACGCCGGCGTTGATGTCGTTGTCGGTGATGCGGACATTCTGGACGTCGTCGATCTGTACCGCCTGTGAGGCGTTGGCGTCGCAGAAGTTGTTGCTAAAGGTGATGTCCTTTGTCACGCCAATGCCGCTGCCGTCACCGGCGGACGAGTGCGGGCCTTCGACGATCAGGCACTGGTTGTCGATTTCCAGGCAGGCATTCCCGTCGATGAGGACATTCTGGCTTGCCGGGGCGTCGGGGCCGGTGGCGAAGCTCTGCATGCAGTCGGCATGGGCGTCCGTGCGTTCCGGGTCGATATAGCTGATCGTGTTGTGCAGGATTTTCAGGTTCGCGCCGAAGAATCGCAGGCCGTCGTGGTCCTCGCCGGTGGGATGGGTGACGGTGTTGTGCTCGACGGTGATGTTGTTGCCGCGCATCAGGATGCCGGGGGCGATCCCGCCGACCACGTTGAAGCCGGAGAGAACCACGTTGTCGGCGGTGATCGTGATCCCCTTGACCTCGCTCTTCCCATCGCCGAAGATCAGCATCGGCCACTCCGGGGTGCCCCCCTTGGCGATCACCAGGCGCGCGCCGCCGAAGTCGCCGAAGGCGCAGATCCGGTCGCCCGGATAGCCCTTCTCCAACGCGCGCCCCAGCCCCACCTGGTCACTCACGGAACTGATGCAATCGCTCGGCGCGGCATAGGGCCGCTGTGCGCCGGGGGTCGCGCCCTTCGGCCAGAAGTAGACGCCGGCGGCTATTGCTATCACGAGTACGGCGCCGATCGCGATCCAGCGGGGGCGCGGACTTCTGGGCACTCGTTTGAAGACGTCCACAGCGGTCCTTTGCACAAATCGGGGAATTTGTGGACCGTAGCATGTGATATCGAAAGATTTATCCGGTCTCCTCGAACACGTTGGTGCCCGATCCGGCCCGCGAGGTCCAGGCGAATTCCTCGGTGAGTCGGCGGGTCTGATACATTGTGTCAATCGTGACATCGTGTCACAGCTTGGGGGCATGGGTGGAGCTGCGAGAGCGGAAGAAGGCGCTGCTGCGGGACGCGATCGTGCGCAACGCGGTCGACCTGTTCGAGCGGCGGGGCTTCGACGCGGTCAGCGTGGAGGAGATCTGTCAGGCCTCCACCTGTTCGCGCAGCACCTTCCACCGGTATTTCGGCAGCAAGGAGGACCTGCTCTTCCCGACCGCCGCCGAGAAGCTCGAGACGCTCGCCGCCACGCTGGATGCGGCCGACGCCGGCTGGGACCCGTGGGAGGTGGCCCGGGACGCGGTCTCGGTCGGCCTGCGCGGGTTCCTCGACGACCTGGAGCCGGACCTGCAGGCCAGGTGCATCCGGCTGTGGTTCTCCGAGGCCCAGCCGCGCCGGCGGTACCTGGAGATCGTGCTGGAGTGGGAGACCGTGCTGTCGCGGTTCTTCGGCCCCCGGCTGGGGGTGGACCCGGCGACCAGCCTGGAGTGCCAGTTGCTGGCTTCCTCGATCAGTTCGGCGCTGCGGGCCGCGCTGGGCACCGCAATGGCCACCGGTGACCCGGTGGAGGCGCTGATCCGGCGGGCCTTCGAGATCGTGGAGACCGGGCTGTCGGCCAACCTCTTCGCCCTGCGCCAGACCGCCGTGTAGCCGTGTGAAGGAGACCGGGATGCCGCCGCTGAACCAGCCCCTCCCGCCGTTGGAGACGACGGTCATGCCGGCCGGCGCGCAGCTGATGTTCACCTTCGTCACCGGCGTCCCCATGCTGGCCGTGCTGGCGGTCGCGGTGGCGCACCTGGTGCGGCGCCGGGACGCCCTGTTGCTGCTGTGCTTCCTGGGCGGGCTGGCGGCGGTGATGGCCGAGCCGGTGGTGGACGTGCTGAGCCACCTGTACTTCCCGGTGATCGGCCAGCAGACGGCGTTCACCGCGCTGGGCCGGCCGATCCCCTGGGCGCTGGTGTTCGCCTATCCCTGGTACGTCGGCGGCCAGGGCTACCTGGCCTACCGCCTGTTCGCCTCGCGCCCCTCGGCCGGGCGGATCTGGCGGCTGTGGGGGCTGTACGCGCTGTCCAACATCGCGGTGGAGACGCCGGGAGTGCTCACCGGGTTCCACGTCTACTACGACAACCAGCCGCTGAACCTGTGGGGCTTCCCGCTGTGGTGCGCGGCGGTGCAGGCCATCATGCCGATGGCCGCCGGCGCGCTGATCCACGCCACCCGCCCTCGGCTGGGCAACGGCTGGCCCCTGCTCGCGGTGGTCCCGCTGGTGCCGATGGCCGACGGGATGGTCAACGCCGGCCTGGACCTGCCCATGTGGATCGCGCTCGGCTCCGGGGCCTCGTGGCCCGGCACGTACCTGGCGGCCGCGCTGACCATCGGCATGGCGGCCCTCGGCGTCTGGGTGCTCACCGTGCTGGTGGCCCGCCCGCCCGAGGACGCCCCGCAACCGGCGGCTCGAATCGAGGCGGCCCGGTGACCAGCTACGACCCCCGGGCGACGCTGGACGCCATCTCCGCGAACGCCGTCCCGGTGGTGCTGGTCGGCGGGTTGTCGATCGTGGCCATGTTCGTGTTCTTCGTGGAGGCGGCCCGGATGGGCGCCCGCGACCGCGTCTACCCGATGGCGCTGTGGATGACCGCGCTGTGGTGGCCGCACGACGGGTCCTACCTGCTGCACCTCGGCGACTGGTGGGGCCGCTACGACCACTGGTTCATGCAGCTGTTCTGGTTCGCCATCGTGGTCACCTTCCTGGCCGAGACCACGTTCTTCGTGCAGACCGTGCGGTTCGGCCGCGACGAGCTGTCGCCGGGTCTCACCGCACCGGCGCACGCGGCGCGGATGCTGGGCGCGCTGGCCTGCGGGGTGATCAGCTGGACCCTGCTCAAGGGCGCCCTGGACGACCCGCTCTATCTGCTGTCCTTCATGGCCACGCTGCTGTGGGGCGGCCCGTCGGGCAGCGCGCTGCTCGGCCGGCGCCCGGACGGCCGGGGCCAGTCGGTGCTGGAGTGGATCGGGTTCACCGTGATGGCGGTGCTCTACTCGGTCGCCTCGATCGGCTTCTTCGGCGGCGGGTTCTTCCACTCCTGGGCCTACCTGGCGCTGTGCGTGGCCGCGTGCGCCTGGGCGGTCGTCCACCTGCGCCAGGTATGGCTCTCCGGGGCGCCGCTCACCTCCCGCCACCCGCACCGGAGGAATTTGCTAGCGTCCGAAAAATGACGCCGAAAACCATTCTGCTGCTAATGGTGTTGTTGGTTACGACAATTGCCTGCGGCTCGCCTGCTCCGAATGCGCCGCCGCCGGACCTGGCCCCGGCCACGCCTCCGGAAATAGCCGCGCCGGACCCGGGAGCGGACCGGTCGAACCGCTATCCGAGTGACGTTCTAGACCTGAAGAACTGGTACCTCACGCTGCCCACCGGCAAGCCCAAGGACCCGGACACCGTGGAGCAGCCGGCGCTGGCCCGCTACCGGAGCGAGTACTTCCGCCTGGACGGCGCCGGCACCGGCGTGGTGTTCCGCGCGAACGCCGGCGGGGTGACCACCAAGGGCAGCAAGTACCCCCGCTCAGAGCTGCGCGAGATGGCCGGCGAGGAGAAGGCGTCCTGGTCGAACGGTGACGGGACCCACACCATGACGGTCCGGCAGGCGGTCACCCGGCTGCCCCCGGCGAAACCCGAGATCGTCGCGGCGCAGATCCACGACGCCGACGACGACGTGCTGCTCGTGCGGGTGGAGGGCAACCGGCTGATCGTCCGCTACGACGACGGGGACAGCGAGGCGGTGCTCGACCCGGCCTATCGCCTGGGCACGGTCTACGAGCTGCGGATGGTCGCCGCCGGCGGCCGGGTGGAGATCTTCTACAACGGCGTGCGCAAGGCCGAGGTGCCGAAGAGCGGGTCGGGTTGGTACTTCAAGACCGGCGCGTACCTGCAGTCCAACCCGGACCGGGGGGACGCCCCGGACGCGGTGGGCGAGGTCGTGATCTACGGCCTGCGGGTGGAGCATTCCCGGTGAGCAAATGGCGTTTCCCGAAATACTCCGTTCGGGCGCAAATAAGTTTTTCGGAATGTGCTAGGGCAAGTTGATATGTAACGGTTCGGCAGATTCTCACGAAAGTCGGGATACCAACCCCTCCCAGCTCCCCAGGAGTGGAAACGTGGAATCCTTCATGCATTCGTCAAGAATCTTCATCGTCGGTTCCGGTGTGGTCGGAACCGCCACCGGTGAAGGTTTTCGGGCCTTTGGCCACCGGGTCAGTTTCGTGGACATCTCACCGTCCCGGGTACGCCAGCTGCAGGCCCGGGGCCTGGACGCGAGCACCAAGCTGGACCTCACCGACGAGCCGGCGGACGCGGTCATCTTCCTCACCCTGCCCACCCCGAACGACGGCCTCGCGTACGACCTGCGCGCGCTGACCGAGGGCACCGCGGCCGTGGGCCGCGCGCTGGCCGCGACCGACCGGCGGCACACCGTGGTGGTCCGCTCGACCGTGCCGCCCGGCACCACCGACGGCCTGGTCCGGTCGGTGCTCGAGCACTCGTCCGGGCGGACCGAGGGCGAGGGCTTCGGCCTGGCCGCGAACCCCGAGTTCCTGCGCGCGGCGACCGCCGGGGAGGACTTCCGCAACCCGTGGATGACCGTCATCGGCAGCCGCGACCTGCGCGCCGTGGCGCAGCTGCGGCACCTGCTCACCCCGTACGGCGGCAAGCTGCGCACGTTCTCCGACCCGGCCGAGGCCGAGCTGGTGAAGTGCGCGAACAACCTGTTCAACGCGACGAAGATCAGCTTCTGGAACGAGCTGTGGCTGGTCGCGCGCCGGGCCAACCTGGACCTGGACGACATCGCCGCCACCGTCGCCGACGCCGCCGAGGGCTCCTGGAACCCCCGCTACGGCATCCGGGGCGGGGCGCCCTACGGCGGCGTCTGCCTGCCCAAGGACACCCGCGGCTTCCTCGGCTACGCCGAGGAGATCGGGGTGGAGATGCCGCTGCTGCGCGCGGTGGTGGAGACCAACGACCGCATGGTCGAGGTGGTCGACCAGGAGGCCGACGTCGCGGTGTCCATCCCGTTCGCCCGGGCCAGCACGCCGGCCACGGTCTGAGGTCATGTCCCTGCCGCTCTACTACTACGTACTGGGTACGCCGCTGGGCGTGCTCGGCCTGGTCAGGTGGGGGTGCTGGCTGGTGCGGCGCATCCCCGCCGTGCTCTACCGCCCGTTCACCGAGCCGTACCGGCTGCCGATGAGCATCGTCGTGCCGGTCTACCAGGAGGACCCGGTGGTGTTCGCCGCCGCGGTCGAGTC
Source organism: Actinospineispora eucalypti (assembly GCA_014208095.1). Taxonomy (GTDB): domain Bacteria; phylum Actinomycetota; class Actinomycetes; order Mycobacteriales; family Pseudonocardiaceae; genus Pseudonocardia; species Pseudonocardia eucalypti. The sequence goes on from JACHMT010000001.1 coordinate 2,007,843, forward strand.
CTGGCTGGCCAACGACGTCGCCGAGGTCATCCTGGTGATCGACGAGTCGGACGCGGCCTGCCGCGAGGTGGCCGCCCGCTACCCGGTGCGGGTCCTGGTCACCGACGTCCCGGGCAAGCGGGACGCGCTGCGCCGGGGGTGGAACGCCGCGCGCACCGAGCTGGTCGCGCTGGTCGACTCGGACACCGTGTGGGCGCCGGACGTGGCAGCGGAGGTCTTCAAGCCGTTCGCCGACCCGCGCATCGGCGGGGTGGGCACCCGGCAGAACGTGTACGGCTCGAAGGGCTTCCTGGCCCGTATCACCGACATGTTCCTGGACCACCGCTACTTCGACGAGAACGCCAGCCAGAGCCTGCTGGGGAAGGCGATGTCCTGCCTCTCCGGCCGCACCGCGGTCTACCGGCGGCGGCTGCTCCTGGAGGTCGAGCACGAGTTCATGAACGAGACGTTCTGGGGCGTGCCCTGCCTCTCCGGCGACGACAAGCGGCTCACCACGCTGATCCTGGAGCGCGGCCACCTCACCTACCTGCAACGCACCGCGCAGGTCTGGTCGACGTTCCCGGACACCTGGCGGGTGTTCGGGAAGCAGCGGCTGCGCTGGGCCCGCAACACCTGGCGCTCCGATCTGCGCGCGCTGTCCCGGCGGTGGGTGTGGCGGCACCCGTTCCTGGCCTACACCATGGTCGACAAGGGCATCAGCAGCTTCACCCTGCTGTTCGGGCCGGCGTTCATGATCTATTCGCTGGTGGTGCAGAACTGGGTGTTCTGCGCGGTGCTCGCCGCCTGGTGGCAGATCAGCCGGTCGGCCAAGATGCTGCCGCACCTGCGCCGGCGGCCGTCCTCGTTCTTCTTCATCCCCGGTTACGTGGTGGTGTCCTGGATCATGGCGTTGATCAAGCTCCAGGCGCTGCTCACCGTGCGCCGGCAGCGCTGGCTGACCCGGCAGGTGGCGGTGCGCGACGGCGAGGTCGTGCGGACCACCACGGAGCCGGACCCCGGGCCGGCCGCCTTTGCGGACGCCGAGGCGACCGTTTCGGACGCGGAGGCGACCGTCGAGCTGCCGGCGATCCCGCCGATCCCCCGGCAGCGGCGCGGACCGGCCCCGATGTGGCACGAGCGGGAGGGAGCGGCGTGAGCCGGCTGGTCATTGTCCTCGTGGCGGTCACCGGCCTGGCCGTGACCGCGGGCCTGCTCGCCGGACCGGCGCTGGCCGCCGACCCGGCCGGGCCGCTGCCGGCGGCCGGCCGGAACGGGCCGGCGCTGGCGGCCGACCGGGTGGTACTGGCGGCCGGGCGGGCCGGGCCGGCTCAGGTGTTCCCGGCCCAGGACCCGGCCCCGGAGCCGGACCCGCCCTCGGAGCCCGAGCCCACCGGCAACCCGGAGCCGACCTCGGAACCCGAGCCCACCCGCGACCCCCGGCCGGACCCCGAGCCGCCGAGGGCCACCCAGCGGCCCGCACCCGATCCGGCCGCCGAGGCGGCCGAGGCGGCGCGGGAGGAGGCGGCCCGGCTGGCCCGCGAGCGGGCGGAGGCCGAGGCGAAGGCGGCGAAGGCGGCCGCGAAGGCGGCGGCTCAGGCGGCCAAGGCGGCCGCCGAGCTGGCGGCGGCGCAGCGGCGGGCCGCCGAGGCCTGGGACAGCCACGGCCGGCCCCGGCGGATGCTGCTGGTCCGCGAGCTGACCGTCGACGTGGTGAGCGGCGGCCGGCTGGCCGCGCGGGTGCCCCGGGGCGGGGGAGTGATGACCCTCGGCGCCCTCAACCGGCTGGCCCCTTCCGGCTGGGTGGCGCTGGCCGGCGACTCCGCCCGGCTGTCCTCGGCGGTGGTGCTCGGCCCGGGCACCGCACTGGACCTCGCCGGGGTGCGCACGCTGCGCCTGGACGGCGGGGCGACCCTGCCGGAGGCGGCGTCGATCTACACCGGCGGCGGCCGGCTGTCCGCCCGCTCGGTCACCGTGACCTCTGCCGTGCCCGGCACGGAGAACCCCATGCCGCCGGCCGCCGGGCGCCCGTTCATCGTGGTCACCAACGGCGGCCGGCTGGACGCCACCGACGCCACGTTCAGCGACCTCGGAACCCTGCCCGCCGACGTGGAGCCGCGCACCGGCGTGCAGCTCAACCAGGGCGCCTCCGGTTCGCTGGTGCGCACCACACTGGCCCGCAACACGGTCGGGCTGCGGCTCTCCGGATCCCGGTCGGTGCGCCTGGACGGGCTGGCCCTGGCCGAGTCGGCCGGTGACGGGCTGGTGCTGCTCGGTGACCTCGCTACCACGCTGCGGGGGGTGCGCGCGGAGCGCAACGGCGGCAACGGCGTGCTGGTCCGGGGCGCGGAGGCGGACCGGGCGATCAGCGAGATCAGCACCGCCGGCAACAAGGCCTACGGGTTGGCGGTGGTCGGCCTGGTCCGCGCGCGGATCAGCGGCATCGCCACCGAGGGCGACGGAGCCGGCGGGTTGCGCCTGGCCAACGTCACCCAGCCCGTGGTCACCGACTTCACCGCCACCGACCAGCCGGTCGGTATCTTCACCCACGTCGGCAGCAACGGCCTGGTGGTCGACCGGGCCCGGATCGCCGGCGGCCGGCGCGGCATGCTGATCGAGAAGTCGACCACCGGCCTGCAGGTGCGGGACACCTGGATCGACCGGACGGCCGGCGTGGGCATGTCCGTGGGCGGGCGGGACGTCTCGCTGACCAAGGTGTCGGTCACCGGCGCCCGCACCGCGATCAAGTTGGAGCGCGGCGCCGCCGGGTTCACCGCCGCCGGGCTGTCCCTCTCCGGCGGCCGGGACGGGCTGGTGGCGAGCCCGGGAAGCACCCGGGTGGTGCTGCGCGACCTGGTCGCGGACAACGTCGGCAACGACGCCGTGCGCACCTTCAGCCCGGACACCCAGATCCTCGGCGGTCGGATCACCGGCGGCGACACCGGGATCGTCGCGGCGGCCGCGGTCAGCGTCACCGACACCGCCGTGACCAGGGTGCACACCGGCCTCCGGTCGCGCGGCGCCGCACCGGTGACCGCCGAGCGGCTGGGCGTGGCGGCGCTGGCCGTCGGGGTGGACGCCGCGCCGGGCAGCCCGGTGCACCTGCGCGACTCGAAGGTGCACGCCCTGGAGGCGCTGCGGGGTGAGGTGCTGCCGGTGGGCTTCAACGACCTCAGCCTGCCGCCGCTGAACGTGCTCGGCGCGATCGGCGTGCCGCTGATCGCCCTCGCGCTGCTGCTGGAACTGGTGCACGTCGCGCGCCAGCGGCGGGTGCGCGCCGGCGGGACCGGCCGCGGGCGGACGCCCCCGATGCCGCCGCGGCCGCCGGTGCCGCCGCGGCCGTCGGTGCCCGTCCCGGCGGGTGCCGGATGACCGGCCGGATACTGCGCGCGGCGGCGGTCGCCCTGCTGCTGCTCGTGCCGCTCAACGCCTGCACGCCGGACCGGCCGCCGTTCAGTCCCCGGGAGGTGGCCGCGCCGGGCAAGATCGACCCCGTCCGGCCGTGCATCCGGCAGCCGGAGCCGGCCGAGCTGCCGGAGTCGACGCGGGCGCGGGCGACATTCGCGGGCGGCCGGATCCGGCTCACCGACGGGCGGAACGTCACGCTGACCGCGCTGAGCCGGGCGGTCGGCAACCCGGCGGCGCTGCGCCAGGTGGCCCCGGGCGAGTGGCTGCTCGGTGCCGGGCTGGACATCATGCCGGGCGCGTCGGTGTACCTGGCCGCGCCGGAGGTGCGCTGGCTGAAGCTGCGCAGCGGCCCCGGGGCGTTCGTGGCGGTGAAGGCACTGGGCGGTGCCCTGCGGCTGAACGGCACCTGCGTCACCGGCTGGGACCCCGCCGCGCAGCGGGCCGACACCGAGGAGGCCGACGGGCGCGCCTTCCTGCTGGCCCGCGACGGCGGCCGGATGGAGGTGGACGGCTCGGAGCTGCGCTTTCTCGGTTACGGGGAGAACGAGTCGTACGGGCTGTCCTGGCGCACCGAGGGCAGCGGCGGGCACGTCCGGCACAGCGTGGTGTCGAACCTGCACTTCGGCTTCTACAGCTACGGGGTGACCGGCCTGACCGTGCAGGACAGCGAGTTCCACGACAACACCCTGTACGGCATCGACCCGCACACCGGCTCACGCAAGCTGTTGATCGAGCGCAACGTGGTGCACGACAACGGCAAGCACGGGATCATCCTCGCCGAGGACTGCACCGACAGCGTCATCCGGGGCAACGTCCTGTACCGCAACCACCACCACGGGATCGTGCTCTACCAGGGCTCGAACCGGAACACGGTGGAGGACAACGAGTCGTTCCGCAACACGGCGCAGGGGATCAACATCAACGAGTCGGCCGAGAACACCGTGCGGGGCAACCGGGTGTACCAGAACGGCGAGTCCGGGATCGGCGTCGGCGCCACGTCGGCCACCAACCTGGTCGAGCGCAACGAGGTGCGGGCCAACGAGCAGGACGGCATCCGGCTGGTCAGCGACGCCACCCAGACCCAGGTGCGGGCCAACATCATCGGCGACAACGCGCGCTACGGCGTGTACGTGGACGGCGGCGGACCGTTCGAGATCACCGGCAACACCATCTTCGGCAGCCAGGTCGGGATGATGCTCAAGAACACCGACCAACAACCAGCCGGCGACAACACCATGCGGGACAACCGGGAGGGCGACCTGCTGGTCCGCTGACCCGCGAGCGTCGTCAGGCGGCGTCGGCCATTTGGAGGTACAGGCGCCGCTCGAGGAGCCGGTCGATGTCCGCGCGGGCCTTGGCCTTGCGCTCGTCGGTGGTGTTCGAGTCGGGCCCGAGGAACCGGTGGCGGAGGTCCACGAGGTGCGCATCGAGGGTGGCGACGTCGGGGCACTCGAAGTAGTAGCCGTCGACGACGCTCGCGACCATCTCTGCGTTGTCGGGGGCGACGGTCTGGTAGTGCATGAAGTACAGAATGCATCAGCCGATGAGTGAGAGTCCGCGCTGGTGAGGGGTATCACGGTGTCGAGATGAGCTGTTCGCGCAGGATGTCGCCGTGCCCCGCGTGCCGGGCGAACTCTTCGATCATGGCCAGCAAGGTGAAGCGCATGCTGATCGTTCCCTCCCGGGGGATGTCCTTGGTGTCGTCGAGATCGAAGCGGGCGGCGATCGCCCGCGACCGCTGGCTGGCGCGCTCGAACTCGACGATCACGTCGGCCAAGGACTCGTCGTCCGCGACGGCGAAGGTGCCCTCGTCCCGGGCCGAGTAGCCGTCGCACTCGGATTCGTCGAGTCCCGCCCAGAACCGTTGGAACCAGATCCGTTCCGCGGCGGCGGCATGCTTGATCAACGAGATTGGTGTGGTCAGTGACGCAACGAGTCGCCGGCGGGCGTCGGCTTCGGAGAGGCCGCGCGCGGTCTCGATCAGGGCTTCGCGATTGCGGTCGAGCATGTCCTCGATGAGCGCTCGCTCGGCGCCGTTGGTGATCCGGTCGGTGCTCATGGGCTTTTCACTCCATTCTCGTGCGTGGTTTGCCTGGTTGGCGATTTGACCGCGGACGATGCGTCCAGAACTGGGAACGACCTGGTAATGGCGGGGCTTCCGATGGGCTCGCCGCTTTGAGGCGCGGATCGCATGCCGATGCGGGCAGATTGGCACCGCATCCGAAGTCAGCCGCCGGACAGATCTGGCGACGATGTCGCGTCGATTATTCCACGGTGGCGTCGAGCGCGCGCCTTCGAGGGACACATCCGGGTAAATATCGACAGAAGCGCGGAATTATGGCTAGCCTACGCGGATGCCGGCCCAGCGAACAGCCACGGAACGGAGCGGGAGCACCCGCACCGAGGAGGTCTTCGACCAGCTGCGGGCCGAGCTCCTGGACCTCAACGGCGGGTACCAGCCCGGCGACCGGGTGAAGCTGGCCGAGCTGACCGAGCGGTTCGGGGTCAGCATCTCGGTGGTCCGGGAGGCGCTGACCCGCCTCGCCGAGCAGGGCCTGCTGGTCGCGTCGCCGCAGCGCGGGTTCCGCGTGCGTGAGCTGTCCGTCGAGGACCTGGCCGACCTCACCCAGGTGCGGGTGCAGATCGAGTCGCTCGCGTTCGGCCAGGCCGTACGGAACGGTGACGTGGCGTGGGAAACCGCCATAGTGGCGACCCACCACACGCTGGAGCGCACGCCCGCCATGCTCCCCGACGGCAAGTTCAACGAGGGCTGGTCGGTCGTGCACCGGGCCTTCCACCAGGCGTTGCTGGCCGGGTGCGGCAGCCCCCGGCTGGAGGAGATCGCCACCGCGCTGCGGGACAGCGCGGAGCTGTACCGGCGGTGGTACTGGGCGCTGGCCGACGACCGCTCCCGGGACATCCCGGCCGAGCACGCCCGGCTGCGCGACCTGGCGGTCTCCCGGGACGCCGACGCCGGCATCGCGCTGCTGACCGAGCACATCGAGTGCGCCCCCCGCGAGCTGATCGCCTACGCCGAGCGGAACGACCTGACCGCCCGGCGGCCCGCCGTAGACTGAGACGACCAGCCGAACCTTGGTCAGGTGCCAGATGGACGGGGTTGACCCGAGGGCCTCCGACGCCGACCGGCAGAGCACGGTCGACCGACTGCGTCGGGCATTCAGCGATGGCTGCCTGACCGCCGACGAGTTCGACCAGCGGGTGGCCTCGGCCTACCAGGCGAAGACGTATCGGCAGCTCACCGCGCTGATTCGGGATCTTCCCGGAGGTCTGTGGTAACCACTGCCGGGGCGGTGCCGGTGGCGTGCTCGAAGAAGCGCAGCATCTCCACCGGGAAGGGCATGACCAGGGTGCTGTTCTTCTCGGTGGCCACGTCGGCGACCGTCTGCAGCAGCCGCAGCTGCAGGGCGCCGGGGGTGGCGGACATCGCCTGCGCGGCGGCGGCCAGCTTGGTGGATGCGCGCAGCTCGGCGTCGGCGGCGATCACCCTGGCCCGCCGCTCTCGCTCGGCCTCGGCCTGCCGGGACATGGAGCGGCGCATCCCCTCCGGCAGGGAGATGTCCTTCACCTCCACCCGGTCGATGCGGATGCCCCAGTCGTCGGTGGGGGTGTCCAGCACGCCCTTGAGCTCGCCGTTGATCTGTTCCCGGTCCGACAGCAGGGTGTCCAGGTCCGCCCGGCCGATCACCGAGCGCAGCGAGGTGCGGGCCACCTGCGAGGTGGCCTGCAGGTAGTTCTCCACGTTGATCACGGCCTTGACCGCGTCGTCCACCCGGAAGTAGACGACCGCGTCCACCCCGATGCTGACGTTGTCCCGGGTGATCGCGCTCTGCGCCGGGATGTCCAGCACCACGGTCCGGCGGGACACCTTGATCATCTTGTCCGCGAAGGGAACGATCATCCGCAGCCCCGGATCGCGGACCTGGGGCATCAGCCGGCCGAATCTCAGCACCACCCCGCGCTGGTACTGCTGTACCTGCCGCAACGAGGCGCCGGCGAGTACCACACCGGCCAGGGCGATGATCGCGATCGCGGTGAGCAGGATGGCCACGGCGGGTGCCCTCCTCGGTCATCGAGGTGTCTTGCTGGGCTGACCTCGAGTGTAGCCCCGCCGAGGGGTGGGGTAATGCTGTTCTCGGGAGGAACTGAGATGCACGCTTTGTCGTTCGAGCCGTTGGCCCCGGTTTCCTACCTGGACCGGGCGGCGGCCGCGCACGGTGACCGCACCGCGGTGGTGGACGGCGGGCGGCGCTTCAGCTACGCGGAGCTGCACGACCGCTGCGGCCGGCTGGCCGGTGTACTGGCGCCGCTGGCCGGCGGGCGGCCGGTGGCGGTGCTGGCGCCGAACACCCACGTGCTGCTGGAGGCCAACTTCGGGGTGCCGTGGGCGGGGGTGCCGCTGGTCGCGGTGAACACCCGGTTGTCGGCCGGCGAGGTTCGCTACATCCTCGAGCACTCGCGGGCCGCGGTGCTGGTGCACGACCCGGTGTTCGACGAGCTGGTCGACGCGGTGGTGGACGGCATGGCGCGGCCGCCGCGCCGGGTCCGGGCCGGCGACGAGTACGAGCGACTGCTGGCCGGCGCCTCACCGCTGCGGGTCACGCCGGAGGACGAGCGCGCGCTGTTGTCGATCAACTACACGTCCGGCACCACCGGCCGGCCCAAGGGCGTGATGTACCACCACCGGGGCGCCTATCTGCAGGCGCTGGCCATGGTCGGGCACACCGGGCTGACGCCCAGTTCGGTGCACCTGTGGACGCTGCCGATGTTCCACTGCAACGGCTGGTGCTTCCCCTGGGCGGTCACCGCCGCCGCGGCCACCCATGTCTGCCTGCCCAGGGTGGAGCCGGGCGAGGTCTGGCGGCTGATCCGCGAGGAGGGCGTCACGCACCTCAACGGCGCGCCCACGGTGCTGTCCATGCTGGCCTACGCATCCGAGGCCCGCCCGGTGTCGCCACCGGTGCGGGTGGCCACCGGCGGTGCTCCGCCGTCGCCGGCCATCCTGCGCCGGATGGGGGAGCTGGGTTTCGACGTGACCCACCTCTACGGGCTCACCGAGACCTTCGGCCCGGCGATGATCTGCGACTGGCGCCCGGAGTGGGACGGCCTGGACGCCGGTGCGCAGGCCAGGCTCAAGGCCCGGCAGGGCGTGGGCAACATGATCTCCTGCCGGGCCAGGGTGATCGACGAACGCGGCGCCGACGTGCCGGCCGACGGGGCTTCGGTCGGCGAGATCGCGCTGCGCGGCAACAACGTGATGCTCGGTTACCTGGACGAGAACGGCGGCATCGACGCCGAGGCGACCGCCCAGGCGGCGCCCGACGGCTGGTTCCGCACCGGTGACCTGGGCGTGGTGCACCCGGACGGCTACGTGGAGCTGCGGGACCGGAGCAAGGACGTGATCATCTCCGGCGGGGAGAACATCGCCAGCGTGGAGGTGGAACAGGCGATCATGGATCACCCCGCCGTGCTGGAGGTGGCCGTGGTCGCCGCGCCCGACGAGAAGTGGGGCGAGACCCCGGCGGCCTTCGTCACCCTCCAGGAAGGCGCCGAGGTGGACGCGGCGGAGATCATCGAGCACGTGCGCGGCCGGCTGGCGCGGTTCAAGGCGCCGAGGACGGTCACCTTCGGCGAGCTGCCGAAGACGTCCACCGGGAAGGTCCAGAAGTACGTGCTCCGGGACCGGCTCTGGGCCGGCACGCAACGCCGGATTCAGTAGCCGCTCAGGCGGTGACCATCGAGATGCCCAGGTCGCGCAGCCTCTGCACGGTGGGGTCATCGTCCCGCGCGTCGGTGATCACGCCGGCGACCTCGGACCAGGGGAGGACCGTGAACCGGGACGCGGTGCCGATCTTCTCCGAGCTGGCCAGCACGTAGGTGTCGGCGGCCCGCCGCGCCAGCGCCCGTTTCATGGCGGCTTCCTCGGCGTCCCCGGTGGTGAGCCCGGCGTCCGGGTGCACGCCAGTGACGCCGAGCAGGAACAGGTCGGCGTGCACGGTTTCGGCCGCTTCCACGGCGGCGGCCCCGCAGGCCACCACCGAGTGTTTGAACAGCCGTCCACCGATCATGAACACCTCGACGTCGCGGTGTCCCACCAGGGCGGCGGCCACGGTCGGGCTGTGCGTGACCACGGTTGCCCGCAGGTCCGCCGGCAGCGCGTGCACCACGGCGAGCGCGGTGGTGCCGCCGTCCAGGATGGCCGTGCCGCCGGGCCGGATGAGCTCGGCCGCCGCCCGCGCCACGCGCTGCTTTCCAGGGACCGAGATCTCCCGCCGGGCCGCGTAGTCGTTGACGGCGGGGGAAACCGGCAGTGCGCCGCCGTACACGCGCTGGCAGTGGCCCGAGGCGGCCAGGTCGCGCAGGTCCCGGCGGAGGGTGTCCTCCGATACGTCGAGCTCAGCGGCCAGATCCTTGGCGACCACCCGTCCTTCCGTCCGCAGGCGGGTCAGGATCACGTCTCGACGCTGGGCCGCGAGCATGCACGTTTCTCCTTGTTTATGCGTGTTTCTCTACGTTATCGTGCCGAGTGTGGATGAACCAATGATGATCCTGATTGCCGGGCCGTATCGATCCGGTACCGGCGACCGTCCCGAGCTGCTCGCCCGGAACCTGTCCCGGCTGGAGGAAGCGGCCTGGCCGATCTTCGAGGCCGGGCACCTGCCGATGATCGGCGAATGGGTCGCGCTCCCGGTGCTGCGCGGCGCCGGCGGCACCGGGGTGGCGGACCCCATCGCCGAACAGATCATGTATCCCACCGCGAACCGGCTGCTCCGCCGCCACTGCCAGGCCGTACTGCGCCTGCCGGGCGAGTCGACCGGTGCGGACCAGGACGTGGCGCTGGCCCGCGAACGCGGCCTGCCGGTCTACCACCGGCTCGAGGACATTCCACGAAGCCGCTGAGGCAGCGCTCCTACCAGGTCAGAAGTCGAACCGGGGCGCGGTTCGGCTGAGCACGGTGGTGGGCGGGTCGATCGACCAGATCTTGGTGAGGCTGTCCGCCAGTTCGGAGGTGAGGTCGGCGAGGTCGTCGGCCGCCGAGGGGTGCAGGCCTTCGGCGACGATGAGCGCCCGGCCGGTGCCGGCCCGGATGGCGGACCGGCCGCTCTGCCGGTTCGACCAGCGGCGCGCGTGGGCGTACCCGGCGCCGTCCGCGAAGATCACCTCGCCCGCCCCGGGGCGCTCGGCGGTTTCGCCGAACGTCACGTAGGTCTCGTCGCCGACGGCGTACCGGACCTCCAGGTGATCGGTGACCGCCGCCAGGTCGAAGGCGGCCACCGGGACCGCGTAGGCCAGCGACACCGCGTTGCACAGGTCCACCAGCGGGTGGATCCGGGGCAGCGACCCTTCCTTGGCGAAGCGCCGCAGCAGCGACTCCGACGCGCACCGGTACTGCGTGGGCTTGAGCCCCATCCGCGTGAACACCCGGCGCCAGGCCTGGATCTCCGGCAGTTGCCCCGCCGGAGTCGTGGCCAGTCGCGCCGAGGCGCGCTGCTCGAACCGTTCGATGATCTCTTCGGGGCGCGGGTCGCCGGTGATGCGCTCGGCCAGCAGGGCCACCGGCACCAACTGGGGGAAGTCGCGCCAGACCTCGTCGGCGTGCTGGAAGTACACGCCGGCCAAGGTAGACCATCTGGCAGGGTGAAGCCCGTGCCTGACCTCACCGCGCGGCAGGCGGAGTCGATCGCCGAGCCGGAGGAGCACGACGGTTCTGAAGATCGGCTTGGACGGCCGCGGCTGGGTGGTCTGCCGCGGCTCCGGCGCGGCCGTTGCGTCGGTTCGGACTGACGGTTACGGAACGTAGCCATTGCTCGGTCGGGTTTGGCGGGCGTTCGTTCACGGCATCCACCTCAGCGGGGTTTGATCTCCGGGTTGACCCCGCTCAGGTGGATGTCGACGACCTGAACCGGCCCGAAGCCCACCGGATCCCTTCTCGGTCGTCACACTGCGTACCCGAGCCCCGCCCGCACCCCACGCAACGGCCGAGCCGGAGCCGCGGCGGACCGCCCAGCCGCGGCCGTCCAAGCCGATCTCTAAACCGTCACCCGCGCACCTGCCGGACCGGGGCCGACCTTCCCGTTCCGCCAGGCCGGGCCGAGGCGCGCGACCCGGCCGAGGCCTCCAGCTCGCGCAGGCGGCTGGCCAGCATCCGGTCGGTCATCGCCGGGATCGCGTCGCGGATCTCGGCGAACCGGCCGGTTCCCAACAGGAGCTGGCGGAGGATGACCCCCGTCCACCTCCGCCCGATCAACTCGATGGCGTGGTGGTAAGCGGGGCAGAAGCTGGCCCCGCCGCCGGCCCGTACCCGCGGCGGCGTTTGCTCTTTACGCTGGTGAGGAATGTTCGCCGCCGATCCGAGGAACGGTTTCGATGAGCGAGTTGATCCTGCACCGCCCGAAGACCCTCGCCTCGGGCGTCGGCCGCAAGATCCACATACGTCTCGACGACCGCCAGGTCGCCGACCTGGAGCTCGGCGCCACGGCCCGCGTGCCGGCCACGCCCGGCCCCCACCAGCTGAAGGCCCAGTGCATGCCGTTGACCAGTGGCGAGTTCACCTTCATCCTCGCCGCCCGGGAGACGCTGCGCGTGCTGGTCTACGTGACCGCGCTCGACGAGCTGGAGATCCAGCTCGACGAAGATCCCGATCGGTCCGCCCCGCCCCCGTGATCAGGGCGCCGGCGGTTCGGGGACGCCGGCGAGCATCGCGGTGGTTGCTTCGGAGATGATGTCCGCCATGGCGGCCCGGGCGGCCTCGGCGTCCCCCGCCCGCACCGCCTGCGCGACGTCGCCGTGCAGCCGGATGGCCAGCGGCTCGGGGTTGGCCGGCATGAGGTGGTGGTGGGTGCGCCCGACCAGCACCTCGGCCAGGACGTCGGCCAGCGCGGCCAGCATCTCGTTGCCGGAGGCTTCCAACAGCGCCCGGTGGAAGCGGATGTCGGCTTCCAGGTAGGCCTCCAGGTCGCCGGAGCGGCCGTGCACGGCCATGTCCATCACGGCGCCGGTGAGGTCGCCGCACTGCTCGGGAGTGGCCCGGGTGGCGGCGAGCGCGGCGGCCACCGGTTCGATGCCGCTGCGCAGCTCGGACAGCGAACGCAGCTGGGCGGCGCGGTCCCTGCCCCGCAGGCGCCAGCGGATGACCCGGGGGTCGTAGACGTTCCACCGGGCGCGCGGCTCGACGGTGAGCCCGACGCGGCGGCGGCTGCTGAGCATCCCCATCGACTCCAGGACGCGCACCGCCTCGCGCGTCACCGTGCGCGACACCCCGAACTCGCGGGCCAGCTCCTCGGTGCGCAGCACCCGCCCCTCCGGCAGGGCGCCGTCGACGAGCTGTTGCCCGAGGGCGTCCAGTACGTCGCCGTGCAGCGCGCTGACGGGGGTGGTCACGGGTCAATATTGGCATCTCCTGAGAGTTAAGTACGATCTATATCGATACAGACTTGAATAAGTCATATTTATTGCCGCATCCTCGAGGGCACCCCGGTCGGGGTCCACGAGAGGACCGCAACGATGCCCGTCCGTTCTTTTGAAGCCAGCCCACCGCTGCTCGTCGTCATGGGCGTCTCCGGCTCCGGCAAGTCGACGGTCGGCGCGGAGCTCGCCGCCCGCCTGCGGCTGCCCTTCGCCGACGCCGACGACTTCCACCCGGCGGCCAACATCGCCAAGATGTCCGCCGGCGTGCCGCTCGCCGACGCCGACCGGCGCCCGTGGCTGCGCCTCCTCGGCGACTGGTTGGCCGGGCGCGCGGTCACCGGCGCGGTGCTGAGCTGCTCGGCCCTCAAGCGCCGCTACCGGGACCGGCTGCGCGCCGCCGCGCCCTCGGTGACCTTCCTGCACCTGGCCGGTCCGCCCGAGGTGATCGCCCGCCGGGTCGCCGGGCGCCTTGACCACTTCATGCCGTCGTCGCTGGTCCGGTCGCAGTACGCCGCGCTCGAGCCGTTGCGGGCCGACGAGGCCGGCGTGACCCTCGACCTGGGCCTGCCGGTCGAGGAGCTGGTGGGGCAATGCCTCGCCGCGCTGGACGGCCACCCGGTCCGGATGGGGGCGTGATCACCGTGCTCACTTCGGTCCTGGCCCAGGCGGCCGCCGCGCCCGCCCCGGGGGCCCGCGTGATCGTCGCCGCGCTGGTGGGCATAGCGATCATCGTCGTGCTGATCACCCGGCTCAAGATCCACCCGTTCCTCGCGCTCACCCTCGGTTCGCTGGCCGTCGCGCTGATCGCCGGACTGCCCATCGCCACCGCCGTGGAGAGCTTCAGCAGCGGGTTCGGTTCCACGGCCGCCGGGGTCGGCACGCTGATCGCGCTGGGCGCGATGTTCGGCAAGCTGCTCGCCGACTCCGGCGGCGCCGACCAGATCGTGGACACCATCGTCGGGCACGCCGGCCCGCGCACGCTGCCGTGGGCGATGGCCGCCGTCGGCGCGCTCATCGGGCTGCCGATGTTCTTCGAGATCGGCCTGGTGCTGCTCATCCCGGTGATCTTCCTGGTGGCCCGCCGGTCCGGGCTCTCGCTGATCCGCGTCGGGGTGCCGGCGCTGGCCGGGCTGTCGGTCATGCACGGCCTGGTGCCCCCGCACCCCGGCCCGCTGGTGGCGATCACCGCGCTGAACGCCAACCTCGGCATCACGCTGCTGTTCGGCGTGCTGGTCGCCATCCCGACCGTGGTGATCGCCGGGCCGTTGTTCGCCCGCTACGCCGACCGCTGGGTGCCGGCGCCGCCTCCCGAACTGTTCAGCGCCCCCGCGCCGGACGACGAGCCGCCGGCCGGTGGTGGCGGCACCCGGACCGCGACCCGCCGGCCCACCTTCGCGGTCACGCTGACCACGGTGCTGCTGCCGGTCGTGCTGATGATGGGCAAGGCGCTGGCCGACATCTTCCTGGCCAAGGGCAACGGCGTGCGGAGCGTGCTCGACTTCCTGGGTACTCCACTGATCGCCCTGCTCATCGCGGTCGTGGTGGCCATGTACACGTTCGGGGTGGGCCTCGGCGCCGACCTGAGGGAGGTGGCGGGCTCCATCGAGCGGTCGCTGCCGCCGATCGCCGGGATCCTGCTCATCGTGGCCGCCGGCGGCGGTTTCAAGCAGATCCTGGTCGACTCGAAGATCGGCAACCTGCTGGCCAGCTGGGTGGACGGCACCGGCGCCACCGTGCTGGTGCTGGCCTGGCTGGTGGCGGTGGGCATCCGGCTGGCCACCGGCTCGGCCACGGTGGCCACGGTGACGGCCTCCGGCCTGCTGGCCCCGCTGGCGGCGAACCTCGACCCGGCGCACACCTCGCTGCTGGTCCTGGCCATCGGCGCCGGCTCGCTGTTCTTCTCGCACGTCAACGACGCCGGATTCTGGATGGTCAAGGAGTACTTCGGGCTCAGCATCGGCCAGACCATCAAGACCTGGTCGCTGATGGAGACCATCATCTCCGTGGTCGGGCTGGTGTTGGTCATCCCGCTCGCCCTGTTGCTCTGAACCTCGATCAGCACGTCTCCTGCGCGCGGGGGGCCGGAACCAGTAACGTCTGGCGAATGATGGGCTACCTGGTGTGGAACCGGCCGGAGTTCGCCGACCGGGTCTGCCTGCGCGACGAGGCCGTCGAGCTGACCTACGGGGAGTTGGCCAGCCGGGTGGACGCGGCCGCCGAGCACTTCGCCACGCTCGGCGTGCGGCGTGGCGACGTGCTGGCCATCGTGCTGCCGAACCGGGTGGAGTTGCTCATCGGCCTGTTCGCCGCGTGGCGCCTGGGCGCCACGGCCAGCCCGGTGAACCCGGTGTTCACCCCGCGCGAGGCCGGCTACCAGATCCGCGACTCCGGTGCGGTGCTGCTGCTCACCGAGCAGCCCGACGCCGACTACGACGTGCCGCTGGTGCTGGCCGACGACCTGCCCACCGAGCCTCGGGGCACGCTTCCCCCGCCGGAGGTGTCGCCGGAGGACCTGGCGCTGCTCATCTACACCAGCGGTTCCACCGGGCGGCCCAAGGGCGTCATGCTGGACCACGCCAACCTGGTCGCCATGGTCGGCACCATCGCCGAGGCGCTGGACCTCGGGCCGGACGACCACGGGCTGCTGGTGCTGCCGTTGTTCCACGTCAACGCCATCTGCGTGAGCGGGTTGGCGCCGATGCTGGTCGGCGCCCAGGTGACCATCCTGACCAGGTTCGCCCCGGCGACCTTCCTCGACGCCATCGAGCGCTACCGGCCGACCTACTTCTCCGGCGTGCCGGCCATCTACGCGCGGCTGGCCGGGCTGCCGGAGGACGTCCGCCCGGACGCCTCCTCGGTGCGTTTCGCGGTGTGCGGTGCCGCGCCGGTCGCCAAGGAACTGCTGGAGCGCATGGAGGCGCGGTTCGGCTTCCCGGTGGTGGAGGGCTACGGCCTGACCGAGGCCACCTGCGCGTCCACCTTCAACCCGCTGTACGGCGTGCGCAAGCCCGGCACGGTGGGGCCGGCGCTGCCCGGCCAGCGGGTGGCGGTGATGGCGCCGGACCGCACCCCGCGCGGGGTCGGGCAGGTCGGCGAGGTGGTCGTGCGGGGCGCCAACGTCATGCGCGGCTACCTGAACCTGCCGGCGGCGACCGAGCAGACGCTGGTGGACGGCTGGCTGCACACCGGGGACGTCGGCTACCTGGACGAGGACGGCTACCTCACCCTGGTGGACCGGATCCACGACATGATCATCCGAGGTGGGGAGAACATCTACCCCAAGGAGATCGAGTCGGTGCTCGGCAGCCACCCGTCGGTGATGGAATCCGCCGTGATCGGCGCGGCCGACGAGGTGTACGGCGAGGTCCCGGTGGCCTACGTGGTCCTCTTCCCGAGTGCCCTGATCACCGCCGATGAGCTGACCGAGTACTGCCGGGGCGCGCTCACCAAGATCAAGCTGCCGGTGGCGGTGCACCTGGTGGACGAGCTGCCCAAGAACTACGTCGGCAAGATCGACAAGCCGGCCCTGCGGCACGCGCTGCGCGCCCCGAGCGTGGGGCGGGCGCTCTAGGGCGCTCCGGTGGAGCGGCGGCAGTTGGAGTACTTCCTGGCCGTGGTGGAGCACGGCGGGTTCACCAACGCCGCGCGGGTGCTTCACGTGGCGCAGCCGTCGCTGTCGCACGCGATCGCCGCGCTGGAGTCGGAGCTGGGCGGGGCGTTGTTCCACCGGCTCCCGCACGGCGCCGTGCTGACCGCGGCCGGGGATGCGCTGGTGGCGCCGGCGCGGCAGGTGGCGCGCGACCTGGCGACGGCGGCCTCGTCGGTGCGCGAGGTGCTGGGGCTGTCCGGCGGGCGTCTGGACATCGTCGCCCAGACGACGCTCGCGGTGGACCCGCTGGCCGGCCTGCTGGGGGAGTTCCTGGGTAGGCACCGGAACGTGGAGGTGCGGGTGACCGACCCGGAGCAGGGCGCCCGGGTCAGCCACCTGGTGCGCAGCGGCGCCTCCGAACTGGGGCTGCTGGACGCCCGCATACCGGTGCCCGACCTGGCCGGGATCCTGCTCGCCGAGCAGGACCTGCACCTGGTGCTCCCGCCGGCGCACCCCGACCCCCCGGAGGAGCCGGCCCGGCTGGCGGACCTGGGCGCGCTGCGGTTCGTCGCCCCGCCGAAGGGCACCGCCACCCGCGACATCCTGGACGACGCCCTGCGCGAGGCCGGGGTGGAGCCGGTCATCGCGGTGGAGACCGCGCACCGGGCGATGATCGTGCCGCTGGTCCTGGCCGGTGGCGGGGCCGCGCTGCTGCCCCGGTCGATGGCCGCCGACGCGGCCACCAAGGGCGCGACAGTGCTGCGCACCGAACCGGCGGTCCGGTTCCGCGCGCGCCTGGTCTGGCGCCCCGGACCCCTCTCCCCAGCAGCCGACCGATTCGTCTCCCTGGCCCGCCCCGCCCCCATCCTCCCGATTCAGTGACTTCAGCACGCTGATTCAGTGACTTCAGCACGTCGGTTCAGTCACTTCAGCACGCTGATTCAGTCACTTCAGCACGTCGGTTCAGTGACTTCAGCACGGTGATTCAGTCACTTCAGTAGGGCGGTTCAGTGACTTCAGCAGGGGCGGCGCGAGGATTGCCGCGACGGGCTCGGCTGGGTTGGGTGCCGGGTTTGGGCGCGGCCTGTCGCGTGGGGTTGAGGCGGGGCGTCGGGCGGCGACGGCCAGGGCGGGCCAGAGGAGAAATACTTGCCGTTCCGGGAGCTTAGCGATCTTGAGTTGGGTTCGCGACCCACTGCCGATCGCTCGGGGCGGGACCGACCCTGAGCGCGCTGGTCACGCGGCGCGTCACGGCCGGCCACCCCGTCCCAGCGCCCTTGGGTCGACCTGCTGAACCGCCCTGCTGAAGTGACTGAACCGACGTGCTGTAGTCACTGAATCAGCGTGCTGAAGTGACTGAATCGGCGTGCTGAGGTCACTGAATCGCGGGGGAGGGGTATAGACGGGTTGAATGGGATCGATCGGATATTGGTCTCGGTCCGGGCGCGCCAAACGTTGTCGCGGGCCGAACCGGCTTGCGAGTGTGGTTTGCGACACATCGACCGCCAGCCACCCGGAGTCTCGCCATGAGTTTTACCGCCATCGACGATGCTCCGGTCGGCCGGTTCCATCGCAAGCTCGCCATGGCGTGCAGCGGGGGGCCGCTGCTGGACGGCTATCTCCTGGGCATCGTCGGCATAGCGCTGACCGGGATCAGCGCCGAGATGCGGCTGGACACGACCACGGCGGCGGTGGTCGGGGTGGCCGCACTGGTGGGGATGTTCTTCGGCGGCCTGGTGTTCGGCCCGATCACCGACCGGGTCGGCCGCAAGACCATGTACACCCTGGACCTGCTGGCGTTGATCATCGCCTCGGCGCTGTCCATGTTCGTCACCGAGACCTGGCAGCTGATCGTCCTGCGGTTCGTGATCGGGGTGGCGATCGCGGCGGACTACCCGATCGCCACCGCGCTGCTCACCGAGTGGCTGCCCCGCCGGCACCGCGCCCGGATGTTCACCTCGGTGATCATCATCTGGTACGTCGGCACCGCGTTGGCCTACCTGGTCGGCTACCTGGTCATCGAGATCCTCGGGGACGCCGGCTGGCGGTGGATGCTGGGCAGCTCCACGATCCTGGCGGTGGCGGTGTTCCTGCTGCGGATCGGCACGCCCGAGTCGCCGCGCTGGCTGGTCGCCTCCGGCCGGGCCCAGGAGGCGGCCCAGGTGGTGGAGAGCACGCTGGGCACCCCGGTCGCCGAGGCCGAGCTGGCCGCGCTGGCCCCCGAACCCACCGCCTCGCGGGGCAGCATCGCCGCGCTGTTCCGGGGGATCTACCTGCGCCGGATCACGTTCGTGGTGATCTTCTTCAGCTGCGCGATCATCCCGCTGTTCGCGTTGCTGACCTTCGGGCCCCAGCTGCTGGGGTCCCTCGGCCTCGGGCACGGGAACCTCAGCAACCTGGGCACCGCGGTCATCAACCTGGTGTTCGCCCTGGGCTGCCTGCCGGCGATGCGCCTGCTGGAGACGGTCGGCCGGCGCAAGACGATCATCTGGTCGTTCGCGCTGATGGTGTTGCCGCTGCTGGTACTGGGCGCGTGGAGCCACGCCCCCGGGGTGATCGTGGTCATCCTGTTCTGCCTGTACGCGCTGTTCTCGGGCGGCCCGGGAATCCTGGAGTGGGGTTATCCCAACGAGCTGTTCCCCACCCACGTCCGCGCCGCCGCGGTCGGCATGGCGGTCGCGCTGACCCGGTTCGGCGCCGCGATCGGCACGTTCCTGGTCCCGATCTCGCTGGTGAGCCTGGGCACCTCGGCGACGATGTACATCGGCGCCGGCATCACCTTCGTCGGCTTCCTGGCCTGCGTGGCCTGGGCGGAGGAGACCCGGGACCGCTCGCTGGAGGACACCGGCGCCAGCGTTCCCGCCCCCAGACCCGTCCCGTTGACCCGGGGGGAGACCGCGTGACCGGCTTCCGGGGCGACCGCCACGTGCTGCCCGAGCCCGACCCGGTGACCGTGGTGACCACCGCGCTCGGCATCCACGAGCAGACTGCCCCGTTCACGGCGGTGGCCCCGACCCAGCCGCCGCCGGGCGCGCCCAACGTGGTGATCGTGGTGCTGGACGACCTGGGTTTCGGCACCTCCAGCTCGTTCGGCGGGCCGTGCGAGATGCCCACCGCCGACCGGTTGGCCGACGACGGGCTGCGCTACACCCGGTTCCACGTGACCGCCCTGTGCTCGCCCACCCGGCAGGCGTTGATGACCGGGCGCAACCACCACTCGGTCGGCATGGGTGGCACGACCGAGATGGCGACCGCCGCGCCCGGCTACAACGGGTTCCGGCCCCGCAGCGCCGCCACGCTGGCCCAGATCCTGCAGGGCAACGGCTACAGCACCGCCGCGTTCGGCAAGTGGCACCAGACCCCGCCGAGGGAGATCAGCCCGGTCGGGCCGTTCGACCGCTGGCCCACCGGGGAGGGGTTCGACACCTTCTACGGGTTCATGGGCGCGGAGATGAACCACTGGTACCCGCTGCTCTACCGGGGCACCACGCCGGTGGAGCCCACCCGGAGGCCGGAGGACGGCTACCACCTGTCCGAGGATCTCGCCGACCAGGCCATCGACTGGGTGCGCACGCAGCGCGCACTCACCCCCGGCCGGCCGTTCTTCACCTACCTGGCATTCGGCGCCTCGCACGCCCCGCTGCACGTGGCCCCCGAGTGGCAGCGCCGCTACCGGGGCCGGTTCGACCACGGCTGGGACGCCCAGCGCGAGCTCACCCTCGAGCGGCAGAAACACCTCGGCGTGGTGCCCGAGGAAGCCGAGCTCGCCCGGTGGGCCGACGGGGTGCCGCACTGGTCCCAGCTCTCGGACAACCAGCGCGCGCTGGCCTGCCGGTTCATGGAGACCTTCGCCGGGTTCACCGAACACGCCGACGCCCAGGTCGGCCGGTTCGTGGACGCCCTGGCCGAGCTGGGCGAGCTGGACAACACGGTCTTCCTCTACCTGCTCGGGGACAACGGCGCCTCGGGGGAGGGCGGCATCGAGGGCACCACGGTCGAGCACCGGCTCGGCCACGGAGTGGTGGACGACCCGGAGGCGATGATCGCCGACCTGGACGCCATCGGCGGCCCCCGCACCTACCCGATCGCCCCGGTCGGCTGGGCGCTGGCGCTGAACACCCCGTACCAGTGGACCAAGCAGGTCGCCTCGCACCTGGGCGGCATCCGGGACGGGCTGATCGTGCACTGGCCGGCCGGCATCGCCGAACGCGGCGGGCTGCGCCACCAGTTCCACCACGTCATCGACGTGCTGCCCACGGTGCTCGACTGCGCCGGCATCCCCGAGCCCACCAGCGTGGCCGGCGTGGCCCAGAAGCCGGTCGAGGGCGTCAGCATGCGCTACACCTTCGACGGCCCCCGGGCCGCCGACCGGCGCCGGACCCAGTACTTCGAGATGTGCGGCAACCGGGGCATCTACCACGAGGGCTGGATGGCCGTGACCCGCCACGGCATCCCCTGGCAGATGGTGCCCGAGGCCGGGCGGAGCCTGCGCGCCGACCGCTGGGAGCTGTACCACCTCGACCGCGACTGGACCCAGGCCCACGACCTCGCGGACCGCCATCCCGACCGGCTGCGTGAGCTGCAAGAGCTGTTCCTGATCGAGGCGGCGAAGCACCAGGTGTTCCCGCTCGACCCCCGGGTCACCGAGCGGGAGAACCCGACGCTGGCCGGGCGCATCGACCTGCTGGGCGATCGCCGCGAGGTCACCTACTCGGCCGGGATGCGCCGGTTCACCGAGGAGACCACGCCCAACGTGAAGAACCGGTCGCACACCATCGCCGCCGACGTGGAGATCCCGGCCGGGGCCGGCGGCGTGATCATCGCCCAGGGCGGCCGGTTCGGCGGCTGGTCGCTGTACTGCGTGGACGGGCGGATCCACTACGACTACAACTACTTCGACCTGGAGCACTACACGGTGCGCACCGCCGAGGCGCCGCCCCCGGGCCGCCACGACGTGCGCGTCGAGTTCCACTACGACGGCGGCGGGTACGGGATGGGCGGCACGGTGGTGGTCACCGTGGACGGCGTCAAACGGGCCGACGGCCGCGTGGAACGCACGATTCCCTACTACTTCTCCTTCGACGAGACCCTGGACGTCGGCGTCGACCTGGGCACCCCGGTCACCGACGACTACCCGCCCATCGACAACGCGTTCACCGGAACCGTGCACACCGTGCGCATCGAGCTCGACGGACTCGCCCCGGACCCGGACCCGTCCGCCGAGACTGCCAGGGAACGCCGCATCCTCGCCGCGCAGTGACCCGGGCGGAGCGGGAGGTGCTCCGCGGGATGGTGCTCATCCCCGGCGGGGAGTTCCGCATGGGTGCCGAGGATTCGGAGGCCTCACCGGCCGACGGCGAGGGCCCGGTACGGGTTGTGCGGCTGGACCCCTTCCACATCGACGCCTGCGCGGTGACGAACCGCCAGTTCGCCGGGTTCGTCAAGCACACCGGCCACCGCACCGACGCCGAGCGCCACGGCTGGTCCTACGTCTTCGACGGGTTGCTCATCCCGGCGGGCCGGGCCCACGTCCGGCCCGGCACGGTGCCCGGGGCGACGTGGTGGCGCCCGGTCGACGGCGCGTTCTGGCGGTCCCCCGAGGGCCCCGGTTCCTCGGTCGCCGAGCGCCCGAACCACCCGGTGGTGCACGTGTCCTGGAACGACGCCGAGGCCTACGCCGGCTGGGCCGGCAAGCGGCTGCCCACCGAGGCCGAGTGGGAGAAGGCAGCGCGGGGCGGCCTGGACGGCGCCCGCTACCCGTGGGGCGACGAGCTCACCCCGCGTGGCCGGCACCGCTGCAACATCTGGCGGGGCGATTTTCCCGCGCGCCACACCGGCCACCTCGGCACCTGCCCGGTCAACGCCTTCGGCGCCAACGGGTACGGCCTGTACAACGTGGCCGGCAACGTGTGGGAGTGGACCTCGGACCGCTGGTCCACCGGCTGGCACCGGGCCGACACCCCACGGACCCGGGTCAACCCGCGCGGCCCGGACGACGGGGACAGCCGGGTCATCCGGGGCGGCTCGTACCTGTGCCACCACAGCTACTGCAACCGCTACCGGGTCGCCGCCCGCACCTACAACACCCCGGACAGCGGCACCGGCCACATGGGCTTCCGCTGCGCCGCCGGCTGACCCGCCCCGGTCAGCCCAGCACTCCCAACCGGAACGTGATGCGGGACCGGTACAGCTCGCCCGGGCGCAGCACCGTGCTGGGAAATCCGGGCCGGTTCGGCGAGTCGGGGAAGTGCTGCGGCTCGATGCAGAAGGCGTCGCCCTGGCGCACGGTCCGGCCGCCCCGGGTCACGATGCTCCCGTCGAGGGCGTTGCCGGTGTACAGCTGGAAGCCCGGCTGGTCGGTGAGCACGGTCAGGGTCCGGCCGCTGCCCGGTTCGTCGACCCGGGCGGCGAGGCGCATCCCGGACGGCGGGCCGTCCAGGACCATGGTGTGGTCGAAGCCGCGCGCGCGGAGCAGCTGTGGGTGGTCCCGCCGGGTCCGGGTGCCGAGGTGTCCACCTTCGCGCAGGTCGAACGGGGTGCCGTCGACCGGGGCGATCTCCCCGGTGGGGATCAGCCGGTGGTCGACGGGCAGGTAGTGGGCGGCGGGGATGTGCACGAGGTGCCCGTCGGTGGACCCGCCCCGGCCAGTGAGGTTGAAGTAGCTGTGGTTGGTGAGGTTGACGACGGTGGGCCGGTCGGTGCGCGCGGTGTGCTCGATGTCCACCGCGCCGGTGCGCACCGTGTACGTGACGGCCACCTCGAGGTTTCCG
This sequence comes from Actinospineispora eucalypti, assembly GCA_014208095.1. Taxonomy (GTDB): domain Bacteria; phylum Actinomycetota; class Actinomycetes; order Mycobacteriales; family Pseudonocardiaceae; genus Pseudonocardia; species Pseudonocardia eucalypti. The sequence goes on from JACHMT010000001.1 coordinate 2,031,012, forward strand.
GGGAAGCCGTTCTCGCCGTCCGGGCTGGTGCGGCGGAAGGTGACGGAGCGGCCCCCGCCGGGGAGCGTGCGCACCGGGTCGGCGTCGAAGATCTGCTGGTCGAAGCCGTGCGGCCCGCCGTGCAGCGCGGCGCCGTCCTGGTTGGTGGGGACGGAGTAGCGGTTGCCGTCGATCTCGAAGGTGCCGCCGGCGATGCGGTTGGCGTAGCGGCCGATGGTGGCGCCGAGGCGCGCCCGGTCGCCCCGGTAGTCGTCCGAGTCCAGGCCCAGCACCACGTCGGCCGACGTCCCGGCCCGGTCGGGGGTGCGCAGGCGGGCCAGCCGGGCGCCGAGCGGGACGACGGCCGCCTCGATGCCCGGTGCGCGCAGCTCGATCACCGGATGCTCACGAGCACAGGGTAGCGGCCGAGCCGTCACGCTATCGGGCTGATGACCAGCGCGATCGTTGCCGACCTTGGTATAAATGTGACCGGTGAGACGAGAGTGACTCAAGCGTGAGTCGTGCTCACCCCGGGTAAAGGATGGATCGGCGGTCTCTGATGAACGTCAAAAGGCTCGTTGGATGGGCCGTGGTCATTTTCGTGCTGTTCTGGATTATTTCCGCCCCGGGCAACGCGAGCGGTTCGGTGAACAACCTGTTGTCGAACCTGAATGACGCCGGGACCTCGATGACCAACTTCGTGGGCGGCGTCATCGCGACCGACGGGAGCCGCTCGTACGACCGGGACCGCGACGACCGGGACCGCTCATGGGGCCACGACCGGGACCGCTCCGACCGGAACTAAGGCGCGTCCCGCGGGCGCGCCCGATTGATACCCGTTCCGGCGGTAATGAGTGCCGATTCTGGTCTTGGACGAAACATTTTCGCGCTCTCTACGGTGAACGTCATCACAGGCGTGATCCAACGAGGGGTTGATTCATGTCGACATCGCGGTTCGCCCCGGACGAGACCATGGCGAGGAAGGCGGGCCTTGCCGCCTTTGTCGGCACGACGATCGAGTGGTACGACTTCTACATCTACGCCACGGCATCGGCGCTGGTGTTCGGGCCGTTGTTCTTCAGCAATGCCGATCCGGGCGTGGCGACGCTGCTGTCGTTCGCCACCTTCGCGGTCGGGTTCCTCACCCGGCCGTTGGGCGGGATCGTCTTCGGCCACCTCGGGGACCGCTTCGGCCGCAAACGCGCGCTGATCGCCACACTGTTGCTGATGGGCGTGGCGACCTGCTGCATCGGGATGCTGCCGACCTACTCGGCGATCGGTGCGATGGCGCCGGTCCTGCTGATCGTGCTGCGGCTGCTGCAGGGGCTGGCGGTCGGCGGTGAGTGGGGCGGCGCGGTGCTGATCGCCACCGAGCACACCACCAGGGAGCGGGGCTTCCTGTTCGGTGCCTTCGCCCAGCAGGGCTCGCCGGCCGGGCGGATCCTGGCCACGCTGGGATTCCTCGCGGTGACCGGCGCCCTGCCGGAGGAGGCGCTCCTGGAGTGGGCCTGGCGGCTGCCGTTCCTGTTCTCCGCCGTGCTCGTCGTGGTGGGGCTGGTGTTGCGCCTGAGCCTCCGGGAGACGCCGGAGATGCTGCGCATGCGGCGGGAGAACCGGACCGCCCGGGTGCCCGTGGTCGACCTGCTCCGGCACGGGCGGACGGAGCTGCTGCTCGGGGTTTTCGGCATGCTTTGCGTGTTCGTGGTGGTCTACGCCCGCGACACGTTCGCGCTGTCCTGGGCGACGTCCTCGCTCGGCTTCGCCAAGGAAGAGTTCCTGTCGATCATCCTGATCGCCAGCGTGGTCCAGTTCTTCGTGCAGCCCTTCGGTGCGGTGCTCGCCACCCGGGTACCGGTGCGCCGGCTGGTCACCATCCTGCTGGCCCTGGAGATCCCGGCCCTGGCCCTGATGTTCGTGCTGATCTCCACCGGCAACTGGGTGTTGGCGATGCTCGGCGCGGTCCTCGCCACCGTTCCCGACGTGATGTTCTACGCGGTCATGGCGGGGATGCTGGCCCAGGCGTTCCCCGCTCCGGTCCGCTACACCGGCATCTCGGTCACCTACGGACTGTCCGGGGCGCTGTGCGGCACCACCCCGATGATCCTGCAGTGGCTGTTCGACTCGTCCGGCTCCATCGTGTGGCCGGTCGTGTTCGGCGTGGTGACCACCGCGGTCTCCCTGTTCTGCTCGCGGGCGCTGCTCACCCGGACGGCCACCGCCGACGACGCGGCCGTGCCGGCCGGGACGGCGAGTCCCCTGACCCCTGGGTAATAGTGGTGGGGTGGAGCTGTACCAGGTGCGGGCCTTCCTGGCGGTCGCCGAGGAGCTGCACTTCGGCCGGGCCGCCGAGCGGCTCCACATGGCGCAGCCGCCGCTGAGCCGGATGATCAAGAGCCTGGAGCGCGAGCTGGGCGCGCGGCTGTTCGACCGCACCACGCGGAGCGTGCGGCTGACCGCCGCCGGCGACGCCCTGGTGGTGCCCGCTCGGGCCGTGCTGGAGAGCATCGAGACCGCGGAGCGGGCCGTCCGCTCGGCGGGGCGGGGGGAGACCGGCCGGGTCCGCATCGGCTTTGCCGGGGCGTCCTCGCACCTGCTGATCGCCGCCCTCGGCCAGCTGGTCCGCGAACGCCATCCGGGCATCGAGATGGTGCTGCGGAGCAACACCTACAGCCACGCCGCCCTGCGGGGGGTGATCGACGGGAACCTGGACCTCTCGATCGCCCGCTGGCGCACGCGGCCCGAGGGCATCGCCTATCGGGCGGTCGCGGAGGAACACTTCGTGCTGGTGGTGCCCACCGGCCACCGGCTGGCCGGGCAGCGGCGGGTGGCCATGGCCGACTGCCGGGACGAACCGTTCGTCACGCTGCCGCACGACCCCGGTTCCCGCGCCCGGGATGTGCTCATGGAGCTCGCGGCCACCGCCGGCTTCGCGCCCATGATCGCGCAGACCGCCCCGGACACCTGGACGTCGCTGGCCCTGGTCGCCGCGGGCGTCGGGATCGCGTTGACGTACGACACGGCGGTGGCCAACGTCGTGCAGACCGGGATCGTGATGATCCCGCTGGCGGAGGGGCGCGACCCGACCTACCAGTACCTGGCCTGGCGCACCGACGACGGCAACCCGGCCCTCGCCGCCGTTCTGGCCGCCTCCGAGGTGGCCCTCCCGACCCCGGAGCTGCCGGCCGACGACTAGCTCACTCGGCCGGCTGGGGCTTGCGGTGGATCTGGCCGTGGCTGTCCTGGCAGTGCGCGAGGTTGGCGACCGGGAGCTGGAGCGCGGGATCGGTTGCCGGGTGCTCGCCGGCGCCCACGTGGTCGACCTGCAGGGTGGTGTGGGTGATCTCGTAGTCCCGGGCCAGCATCGCCTCGAGCTCGCGGCGCACCGCGTGGCAGTCGGCGGACCGGTCGACCAGCACGTGCGCCGACAGCGCGGGCTGCCCCGAGGTGATCTCCCAGACGTGCAGGTCGTGCACCTCCTCGACCCGGGCCAGGCCGACCATCCGCTCGCCGATGTCTCCCGGGTCGACCCCGGCCGGCGCCGCCTCCAGGAAGATCCGGCCCGACTCCCGCACCAGGCCGACCCCGGCGCGGACCATCAGTACCACCACGACCAGCGACGCCACCGCGTCGAGCTGGGTGATGCCGGTCAGCATCACCGCCGCGCCGGCCACGGCCGTGGCGATGAACGCGAAGAGATCGTTGAGGACGTGCTGGAACGCCCCCTCGACGTTCAGGCTGGACCGGTTGGCCTTGCTGATCGCCCAGGTGGCCGCCAGGTTCACCGCGATTCCGACCAACGCGGTGACCAGCACCAGCAGGCCCTCGACCTCGGGCGGGTCGAACAGGCGCCGGACCGCCTCGTAGGTCAACCACGCCGCGAGGAGCAGCAGCGTGAGGCCGTTGGCCTGCGCGGAGAGGATCTCCGCGCGCCGATAGCCGTAGGTGAACCGGCCGCGCGCGGGCCGGGCGGCCAGCCGGAGCGCCACCAGGGCGAGCACGATCGACGCGGCATCGGTGAGCATGTGCGCGGCGTCCGAGAGCAGGGCCAGCGAGTTCGCCAGCAGGCCCACGACGACCTCGGCGCACATGAACGCCGTGATCAGGACCAGTGCGATGACCAGCCAGCGTCGGTCCGAGTCGGCGGACACCCCGTGCCCGTGTCCATGCCCGTGCCCGTGTTGCTCAGCCAACGTGCACCTCCGGCGGTGAAGCATTCACGCATGCGCAACTGTGCATGCTTTGGTAATCGTAGCGGTGCCTCACCCCATGCCGGTGGCGCGGGGTCCGGCTCTGCTAGCGTCCCGGACCTGCTTGCCGGCGCTCCCCTGCCCCTCCCGGCGGATGGACCCAACGATGAACCTGGACGACCACGGCGGAGTTCGCGTGCGCCCCGAGCCGCGCGGCCGCGCCCGGCGGGTCGGGGCGTTTCGTCCGGATCTGCCGATACCTCGGCGAACTCCTCCGCGCGCCGCCGAGGGCGTTTCCGAGGGCGGGGCCAGTCCTTGGCTGGGGTGGCTGCTCGCGCTCGGGGGCGGCCTCGGGCTGCTGACCGCGCTGGTGCGGGGCGCCGAGAAGATCGGCCTGTTCGGCGGCCCTCCGCCGGTCACCGACCCGATGTCCTCGCTGAACCCGCTGATCGGGATTGCCGGCTTTGCGCTGGTCACCGCGGTCGGGATGATCCTCACGGCGGGAGTGGCGCTGCCTCGGCGGCTGTGGCTGGGCCTGCAGGCCACGATCACGGTCGGCGTGGTGTTCACCCACTGGCTGATCTTCCGGAACCTGTACCTGCTCGACGCCTTCTGCACGTACTGCCTCATTGCCTGCGCGCTGATGGTCCCGCTGTTCTGGGGCACGACCGTGCACACGGTGAACCGAGGCTGGCTTCCGGTGCCGGCGCCGTTCCACGGCATCGCCCGGGCGTTGACCGAGAACCACCGGACCGTGCTCGCGGCCTGGTACCTGCTGATCGCGGCGCTGCTCTACTCGGACAGCGACTGGTACGAGCGCAACCCGCCCGGCGACGGTGCGCTGGCCGCCGTCGCGCTCATCTGCGGGGCCACCGTGATGGGCGCCTGGCTGGCCAACCGCTACGCCGACCGGATGGGCCTGTGGCTCTCCCTGGCGTCGGCGATGATGATGGTGACCGCGCTGACCGACATCGTTCCGGACGTGTGGCACGACGCCGAGGAGTCCGGCCTGGCGCTGTGGATTCCCGCCCTGGCGATGGCGTTCGGCTTCCTGGTGATCACCTACTTCACCCGGGGGAGCTGCGGACATGGCCACGGTGACGACCCCCGGGACGACCACCGACCCGCCGCCGGCCGCCACCGGCTGATCAAGGCGACCGCCACCCCCGCCGCTTTCGGCGGCGTGGGCGCCGCGGCGGCGTTGACGGTGCACCGGGTCATCGAGGGAACGACGCTGGCACTGACCCCTTCGGCCGCCGTGATCGCCGCGCTCGCCGTCCACTCGGCGAGCGAGGGACTCGCGCTGGCCGCGCTCCTGCGCGAGTCGAGGGAACGGGTGGCGCCGTGGCTGGTCATCTCGGTCGCCGGACCGGTCGCCGGAATCATCGCCGCCACCGTGAGCCCGCTGCCCGAGACGCTGGTGCCGGTCCTGCTCGCCGTGGTGGGCGGCGTGCTGCTGCGCACCGCGATCGTGGGCGTCAAGCTCGCCGCCGCCAAACGCCGGGCCGGGGAACTGCGGGACTGGCACATCGCGGTCGCCGCGGTTTCGGCGACGGCCTTCGGCGCGCTGATGCTCTTCGCCCACTGAGCGGCTCGGCCCGCCGCGGGAAATGGCGTGTCGGGTGGCCGACCGGGTGACTTGCCGCGTCGGGGCCGTTAAGGTGCGGGAACGTTCTGGTCGGTCTTGGTGTGCGGCCGGCGATGGGGACCGCCGGCTCGTCTGCCAGCGAGCCGCCGTGGGGGCCTTCTTGGGTGACATGACGCGGCCCGGTGATTCCACCGTGGTCCGGTTGGTGCTGGGTGCACTGCTGCGTCGCCTGCGTGAGGCCCAGGGAATTTCCCGCCGGTGTGCCGGTGACTCGATACGGGTCTCGGAAGCGAGGATCAGCCGGATCGAGCTGGGCCGGATCGGCCATCACCACCACCGCGACGTCGCCGACCTGCTGAGCCTGTACGGCGTGCACAGCGGCCGGGTGCGCGAGGCGTTGCTGACGCTGGCCAAGCAGGCGTCGGAGCCGGACCGGTGGAACCGGTACAACGACGTGCTGCCGGCCTGGTTCGGCACCTACATCGGGCTCGAGCAGGCCGCCAGCACGATCCGCAGCTACCAGGTCCACTGCGTGCCGGGGCTCTTGCAGATCGCCGACTACGCCCGGGCGGTGATCGGTCTCGGGCACCCCGACGCCTCCGACGACGAGATCGGCCGGCGGGTGGACCTGCGGCTGGCCCGCCAGGACATCCTTGTGGGGCCGAAGGCGCCCAGGGTGTGGATGGTCGTGGACGAGGCGGCGCTGCGCCGGTCGTTCGGCGGCCCCCGGGTCATGCGCAACCAGTTGACGCACCTGCTCAAGCTCAGTGAGCTGCCGAGCGTGACCCTGCAGACGGTGCCGTTCAACGCCGGCGGGCAGGCCGCGGCCGACGGCCCGTTCATCCTCCTGCGTTTCCCCGACCCGCACGTGCCCGACCTGGTCTACCTGGAACAGCTGACCAGCGCGCTGTTCCTGGACCGCCCCGCCGACGTGGACATCTACACCATGATGATCGACCGGCTCTCCGCCGTGGCCCTGTCCGTGGCCGAAACCCGCGACTTCCTGTTCGAGCTCATGAACGAGATCTAGGTCCCCTCATGTGCTGATGGACCGTGTTCGCGGCCGGACGCCAGGGCGGCCGTCAGTTCGCCGAGATCTACCTCAGCGGGGCCTGGCTCAAGATCGAAGCCCGCTGAGGTAGAGCTGAGCGTGGGAATGCCGTCCAGGCCGTCTTTCGAACGTAGGGCACCCACCCGAGCGACAGGGCGTGCTCGATCGGCGTAGCGCTCGATGACATCGGGTCCGCGCGCAACGACAAGGCGGGTACGGCCGGCGGCGAAATACTCCCGGGCCATGGGCGGATCCGGTTTAGCGGAGAGCGTGGCTGCGCCGGCACCGGCCGACGTCTACCGCGCGCTGCGCACCGACCGGGAACGCGAACCCACCCCGAGGGAGGGGGCCACATGACCGACCTGTCGGACACCTCGAACTGGCTGCCGCTGGACGGGCTGGCGCCCGGGTTCGACGCCTACAAGGCGGCGCCGTCGAGCGCGCTGGCCGACCGGGAGGTGGTGGTCGTCGACGACCGGGGCACCCGGATCGTCCACCGCTTCGATGCCGACACGGTGGCCTGGACCTATTCGCCCGGCACCGGCGACCCCGTCCCCGAGTCGGCCGGGCGGGACCGCTACGAGGCGTTCGACGTGGCGGACGGGCTGGTCTACGCCCAGTTCCAGCACACCGACCGGCCCGAGGAGACGGTCGGCCTGCTGCTGGACTTCGGCACCGGGCACACCCTGGCGGTGCTCACCACGATCGGTGCCCCGGAGCCGGGGCGGACCCGGGTTCGCCAGCTCTTCGCCCCCGGGCGGATCGAGGGGGTGGCGGTGCTCGGCCCGGCCCCCGCGCCGAGCACCGCGCTGGTCGGCCGCCGGGTGATGTGGACCTACAGCGCGGAGCACACCTACGAGCACGTCTACCTGAGCCCCCGGTGGTACACCTGGCAGTGCCTGGCCGGGCCGGAGCGCGGCCTGGCCGACACCGACGAGCAGACCACCTACCAGCTGCGCCCCGGGATCTACGTGTTCTGCTGGCGGGAGAAGGTCATCCCGTGCGCCTCGCTGACCGTGGCCGACCACCGTGACCAGCGGGCGCTGCGTTCCCACGGCGTCCTGTTCGGCCTGGACCAGACCGGCCGGCGGCCCACCCACTTCACCTTCGGCGCGTTCGGCCGGCTGCTGAGCAACACGGTGCACCCCGCCGGGCTGGACCCGGCCGACGGCGGCGCCGGAGAGGGAAACGACGCATGAGCCCGGCGCCGCACTGCGGCTACTGAGATGGATCTACAGCTGCGCGGCCGGGTGGTCGTGATCTCCGGTGCCGCCTCCGGCATCGGCCGGGCCTGTGCCTGGGCATTTGCCCGGGAGGGCGCCCGGCTCGGGCTGCTGGACATCGACGTGCCGGGCGGGCACGCGGTGAAGGAGGAGCTGACCCGGGCGCTGGACGCCGAGGTCGCCTTCGTCGCCGCCGACGTCGCCGCCGAGCCGGAGGTGGCCGCCGCCGTGCAGTCGGTGGCCGCCCGCTACGACGGGCTGGACGTGGTGGTGGCGTGCGCGGGCATCTCCGGCCCGTTCGGCCGCTCGATCGACGAGATCACCGGGTCGCAGTGGGACGCGGTGCTGGCGGTCAACGTGCGCGGTCCCTTCCTGCTGGCCAAGCACGCCCGCCCCTACCTGGCCGGGTCGGCGGTGGCCGCCGTGGTGCTGCTCGCCTCGGACTCCAGCTTCGTGGCCGCGCCCGGCATGCTGCCGTACAACGCCTCCAAGGGTGCCGTGCTCCAGCTGACCAGGGCGCTCTCCGTGGACCTCGCCGAATGGGCGATCCGGGTCAACTGCGTGTGCCCTTCGGTCGTGGACACCCCGATGGCCCGCGCCGACCTGGGCGGGCTCGCGGGTTCGGCGTTCCCGGTGCAGACCGCCGCCCAGGTCGCCAACCACGTGCTCTACCTGGCCTCCCCGTGCTCCGCGCCGGTGAACGGCACCAGCCTGGTGTCCGACTTCGGCTACCTGAGCCGGTCGGCGTTCCCGGCCTGACCCACCGAAGGAGTCCCCATGTTCGACGGCAGGAAGGTCCTCATCACCGGCGGCGGCACCGGCATCGGGGCGGCGGCCGCCGCCCGGTTCCGGGCGGAGGGCGCGCGGGTGGCGGTGCTCGGCCGCCGGCCGGCCCCGCTGGACGAGGTAGCCGCGCGTACCGGCGCGTTGCCGCTGGTCGCCGACGCGGCGGACCGCGCGGCGATCGAGGACGCGGTGCGAACCGTGGTCGCCCGGTACGGCGGGCTGGACGTGGTGGTGGCCAATGCCGGCGGCCACGGCCTCTCGGCCGTCGGCGACACCGACGACGCGGACTGGGAGCAGAGCCTGCGCTCCAACCTGACCAGCGCTTTCGCCACCGTTCGGGCGGCGCTGCCGGAGCTGGTGAAGAGCCGGGGGAGCGTGGTCGTGGTCTCCTCGCTGGCCGGGTTGTTCGCCGGGCCGTCGGTGGCCGGCTACACGGTCGGGAAGCACGCGCTGATCGGGCTGACCCGGAGCCTGGCCCGGGACTACGGCCGCCACGGGGTACGGGTGAACGCGGTGTGTCCCGGCTGGGTGTGCACCCCGATGGCCGACGAACAGATGGACGCGCTGAGCGCGGCGGCCGGGCTGGCCGACCGGGAGGCGGCCTACCGGCGGGTGACCGAGAACGTGCCGCTGGGCCGCCCGGCCCGGCCGGAGGAGATCGCCGCCATCATCCGCTTCCTGGCCTCGGACGACTCGTCGTACATCACCGGTTCGGTGACCGTCGCGGACGGCGGGGCGCACGCGGTGGACCTGCCCACGATCGCCTTGGCGACGACCTAAGCGCTATCACCCGGAAGTGGGCTATAACATACCAGATCATATACGATGCCCGGCGCCCGCAATGTCGCGGTCTAAGGAGGTGCGTCGTGGCCGACGGAGTCATCGCCTCGGTAGCCGAGACCTTCGCCGACTGGCATGCCCTGGTCTCGGCATCCTTCGTCCCGCTCGAGGTCAGCACCGACCGGCCCGACGGCTTCCGGGCCGGCATCCGCACCCAGGTACTGGACGGGGTGTCGCTGTCCGAGATCACCGCCGCCGGCCACAGCGTCCAGCGCACCCCCGCGTTGATCGCCCGGGGCGGGCCGCACATGCTCAAGCTGAGCCTGCAGCTGTCCGGCACCGGGTTGCTCGTCCAGGACGGCCGCGAGGCCGTGCTCTCCACCGGTGACCTGGCCGTCTACGACACCAACCGGCCCTACACGCTGGCCTTCGACGACGACTTCCAGGCGATGGTGGTGATGTTCCCGCACCACTTCATCGCGCTCCCGCCCGAGGAGATGGGTCAGCTGACCGCGGTGCGGATGGCCGGCGATGCCGGGCTCGGGCGGGTGATCAGCCCGTTCCTCGTGCAGCTGGCCCGCAACCTGGACCAGCTCTCCGGGGGCAGCGGCCTCCGCCTGGCCCACAACGCGCTGGACCTGCTGACCACGATGTTCGTCGACGAGCTCGGAGCCGGCGGGCACCAGGCGCGGGGGCGCAACCACGAGCTGCTCGACCGGGTCCGGCACTACATCGACGCCAACCTCGGCGACCCCGGGCTGAACCCGACCACGGTGGCCGCCGCGCACTTCATCTCCGCCCGCCACCTGCACACGCTGTTCCGGTCGGAGGGCACGACCATCGCCGCCTGGATCCGGGCCCGCCGGCTCGAGCGGTGCCGCCGCGACCTGCGCGACCCGGCGCAGTGCGCGCGGCCGATCGCCGCGCTGGCCGCGCGCTGGGGTTTCCTGGACGCGGCGCACTTCAGCCGGGTGTTCAAGGCCACCTACCAGGTGCCGCCGAGCGAGTACCGGGCCCGGGTCCTCGGCGTTCTGCTCTAGCCCGGCTTCGGGATGGGTTGGCCGGTGCCGGCGGTGATGAGGCCCTTCAGGCTCTGGTTGATGTAGAAGTCCCAGCCGCGCGTGCAGGCGTCGTAGCACTCGACGGCCGGCCGCAGGCCGTGGTGGGTGAACCGGAGGCCGGCCCCGTCCGGGGTGCGGGTGATCTCGAAGATCACCCGCGTTCCGGTCCACTCGTCGTGGTCCTCCACGAAGCTCAGGTGGCTGTCCAGGACCTCCCACACGACCCTCGCCCCGGTGACCTCGGTGAGGCGGAACCGGCACCACAGCGAACCGTGGTCGGTGAAGGTGAACTCGTCACCCACCTCGGCGGTCCCGCCGTCGATTCCCTCGTTCCACCATCCCCGGACGTCCGTGACGGCGTCGAAGACCCGCTCGGGGGAGTTGGGTACGGAGATCTCGTAGGTCGCGCTGTTGTCGCTCATGGCTGCTGCTCCGTTCTATCGGCCGGCCGTTGCGGCCGGTTCGGGGTCGGTGACCGGGTTGTCGGCCGTGGGTGGCTGGAGGCGGCCGGTGGCCCAGGCGACCGGGATGGCGGTGAGGGCGATGACCAGGCCGGCGAGGATCGCGGCCGAGGCGGTGAAGGCGCCGACGGCGACGCCGCCGGCGAAGGAGCCGAACGCGATGCCCAGGTTGATCGCCGACGCCGGCAGCGACTGGGCCAGCGGGGCGCCGGGGCCGGCCAGGGCGACCACGCGGTACTGCAGCGACGGCCCGGCGCCCATGGTGCACACGCCCAGCCCGAGCAGCAGCAGCCCCACCAGGACCGGGTTGGCCCCGAACAGGTAGAGCGCGGCCAGCGACCCCACGGTGCCGGTGGCCGCCACGACCAGGGTGCGAGCGGCGTTGCGGTCGGCGAACCGGCCGCCGCCGAACGAGCCCACCGCCGTGGCCACGCCGTAGGCCAGCAGGAACACGCTGACCAGCGCGCCGGAGATGCCGGTGACCTGCTGCAGGAACGGCACGATGTAGGTCAGCGCCGCGAACGTCGACCCGAACAGCAGGGCGCACAGGGCCAGCACCGCGAGCACCCGGGGGGCGAAGGCGTACCTCACCTGCCCGCCGACTCCGCTGTCGCCGCCGCCGGGCACCGACGGGACCAGCGCCACCGTGGCGACCAGCATGACCGCGACGAGCACGACGATGGCGATGAAGGAGGCGCGCCAGCCAACCACCTGGCCGAGCAGGGTGCCCAGCGGCACGCCGGCCGCGGCGGAGACGGCGAAGCCGGAGATGACCACCGCGAGGGCGCGGCCGGCCCGGTCGGGCGGGACCACGGCGATGCCCACCGTGAACGCGGCGGCGTCGAACAGTCCGGCGAAGGCGCCGGTGAGGGTCCGGGCCGCCAGGGTGAGGTCGTAGCTGGTGCTCAGCGCCACGACCAGGTTGCAGCCGATGGCCAGCAGGAGCGTGCCGCACAGGATCGTGCGGCGGTCCAGCCTGATCGTCAGTGCGGTCAGGATCGGGCCGCCGATGCCCAGGCCCAGTGCGAAGCCGGTCACCAGCGTGCCGGCGGTGGGGACGGAGACCCCCAGGTCGCCGGCGACGAGGTCGAGCACGCCGACGATGAGCAGCTCGGAGCTGCCCATGACGAAGGCTCCCAGGAAAAGCACGGCCAGAGCTCGGGTGGCCCTTCGGGGGCTCACCGCTGCTTGTTGGGTACTCATGGGGCTTCCCTCCCGATTTGGTGGAATGTGCCCCACCGACGAAGGAGGTCGCCCGGAATCGACATCGGGCGGAAAAACTTTCCTCAGACCTCGCGGAGGCGTTCGGAGAGGTAACGCCGCTCGGCCTCGGTGGGCGCCAGCCCCAGGGCCTGCTCGTAGGCCGCCCTGGCCTCGGCGGCCCGGCCGGCCCGGCGGAGCAGGTCGGCCCGGGTGGCCGGCAGCAGGTGGTACCGGTCCAGCCGGCCGGACGACGCGAGCTCGTCCACCAGGGCCAGGCCGGCCGGGATGCCGTCGGCCATCGCCACCGCGACCGCGCGGTTGAGGTCCACGACCGGCGACGGCGCCAGCCGGGCCAGCTCGGCGTACAGGGTGGCGATCTGGGGCCAGTCCGTGCTCGCCGCGTCGGGCGCGGTCGCGTGGCAGGCCGCGATCGCGGCCTGCACCTGGTAGGGGCCGCTACGCCGGGCCGTGAGCGCCTGGTCGAGCGTCCGCACGCCCTCGCCGATCAGCGTCCGGTCCCAGCGTGACCGGTCCTGGTGCTCCAGCGTGACCAGCACACCGTTCCGCGTGCGGGTCGTCCGGCGGGCCTCGTGCAGCAGCATCAACGCGAGCAGTCCGCGCGGCTCGGGTTCGGGCGGCATCAGCCGGACCAGGACCCGGTTCAGGCGGATGGCCTCGGCCGCCAGTGCCCGCCGCAGGTCCCCCTCGTCCGCATCGTCGTAGCCCTCGTTGAAGATCAGGTACAGCACCGCGAGCACGGAAGCGAGCCGCTGGGGCAGGAGCTCGGCCGGCGGGACGCGGTAGGGGATGCCGGCCTCCCGGATCTTGCGCTTGGCCCGGACCAGGCGTTGCGCCATCACGGGCTCGCCGGTCAGGAACGCGCGGGCGATCTCGGCGGTGGTGAGGCCGGCCAGCGTGCGCAGGGTGAGCGCGACCCGGGCCGGGAACGGCAGCGCGGGGTGGCAGCAGGTGAAGATCAGCCGCAGCCGGTCGTCCGGGATCTCCTCCACCGGCGGCTCGTCCGGGGTGCGGTCCAGCACGGCCAGCTGGCGGAGCTTGGCCGCGCCGGCGGTGTCGCGGCGCAGCCGGTCGGTCGCCCGGTTGCGGGCCGTCGTGGTGAGCCAGGCGCCGGGGCGCTTCGGGACGCCGTCACGCGGCCAGGTCGCCATCGCGGCGGCGAACGCGTCCTGCGCGCAGTCCTCGGCCAGGTCCCAGTCACCGGTGAGCCCGATCAGGGTCGCGACCACCTGGCCCCACTCGTCGCGGTAGGCGGCGTCAACGGCGGTGCGAACGTCGTCCGGTGCGGTCATTCCCAGACCGGGCGGATCTCGACCCCACCCCGGCGCGTGTACGGATGGCCGGCGGCGATCTCGATCGCCTCGTCCAGGTTCGCGCACTCCACCATCACCACGCCACCCACGAAGTCCTTGGTCTCGGCGAACGGCCCGTCCGAGACCAGGGTCTCGCCGTCGCGGAACCGGACGGTGGTCGCGTCCACCACCGGCCGCAACCGCTCGCCCATCAGCTCGGCGCCGCGCCGCGCCAGGTCCGCCTCCCAGGCCTGGTGCACCGGGTCGGCGGCCATCTCCTCGTTGCTCGGCGGGTCGGTCTCGTCGTCGCAGATCAGCAGCACGTACTTCATGCCGCCGATTCTGCTCCTAACTGTCCCGCCAATTTGGGTGGTTGCCGCTGGGTTGGGTGGCGGCTGGCTTGACGGACGGCTTGGACGGCGCGGCTTGGCCGGTCTGGCGGGGCTTCGAGTGCGCCGGTGACGTTCCAGCCGGGTTGCCCTCCCCACCGATGCCACGGTGCGTGACGATCGGGTCGCCGCGCGGGCCCGGTGCGCCGCCGACATCGACGTCAGTCTGGTTCGATCATGCTACTGACCAGATTGGTGTCGATGTCGCGGAACGCTTTCCGGTCCAGCTTTCACCACGGGGTCATCCAAGGCGCGGTAGGCCGGCCCAGCCGTGCTGTCCAGGCGAACTTTGAAACACGTCCTACACCGGCTGGATGTCGGGGTAGGTGACCGAGCCGAGGGGGTAGATGTAGCCGCCGGCCCGGCTGTGCGCCACCTCGCCGGTCCCGTCCAGGCCGAGGAAGATGCCGGTGGTCATCAGCTGGTAGCCCAGGTCGTGCAGCCACACGCTGGCCACCGGGATCTTGAACTCGCGGAAGCAGAACAGGTAGAGCCCGCCGTCGAACCTCCACACGGTGGACAGGTCCACGTCCCCGTGCCCGCGTTGCACCCCCTGCAGGCACTGCCAGGCGTAGCGCTGCCCCGACAGGTAGACGTGCTCGTAGAGGTGGCTGGGGCTGTAGCGGTACACGTTGCGCCGGCCGATCAGGTCCCGGGAGGGGCCGGGCTCGGGGCCGGACACCGCCACGCCGTCCACCGTGCCGGCACAGAAGCGCTGGCCGACCTGGGGCACGTCCGGCTCCGGGTGGGCGGCGATGGCCGAGTGCACCGCGACCGCCCGTCCGGTCTGGCCCGACCACACCAGGGTCAGTGCCTCCCGCCGCCGGGCCGGGAGCGGAACGTTCACGAAGTGCACGTCCGGGCGGACCGCGACCGCGTCGTAGGGGTCCCGGGAGCCGGGTCCGGCATCGCGCTCCCACTCCACGGTCTCGGCGTCGTGGAAGCGCAGGTCCAGGCGGCCGCCACCGTCCAGCGTGAGCCGCAGCCGCCGGCCGGTGAGGTCCTCGGCCGGCAACCGGTAGGTGTCGATCCCGGCGGCGAACTCGTCGTAGGTCCGCCATTCATCCTGGTCGAGCCGAGGGTCAGGCGTCATGGCGGCACGTTAGGCACGCGGCCGGGCCCCGCCTTGACTGTCTCGGCACACCGCTTGCCGGTGCGCGCACGGCATGACCGCGTGCACAGTCAACAGCCGCGCAGCGGATGACAAGGCGGTCCCACCCGGCGTCCCTAATCTGCCGGAACGCCACGAGCCCGGCGAAGGGGACCCATGAAGAGACACCTGCTCACCGCCCTCGCACTGCTCGGCCTCACCGCCTGCGGCGGGGGCGCCACCGGACCGGACGCGCCCATCGTGGTGGGCTCGGTCAGCGCTCTGAGCGGCGGAGCGACCTTCCCCGAGGCCTCCCAGGCCGCGAAGGCGGTGTTCGACCGGGCCAACGCCCAGGGCGGCGTGAACGGGCACCGCATCGACTACCAGATCGTGGACGACAAGGGCGACCCGGCGACCGCCGCCTCGGCCGCGCGCCAGGTGGTCAGCGGCGGGGCGGTGGCCCTGGTCGGCGGGGCCAGCCTGATCGACTGCCAGATCAACGCCCGGTACTACGAGCAGCAGAAGATCCTGTCGATCGCCGGGATCGGGGTGGACGCCACCTGCTTCGACAGCCCGAACATCGGGCCGGCCAACGTCGGCCCGTTCCACGACATGACGCTGACCCTGCTCTACGGCAGCCAGGTGCTGCACCTGAACAACATCTGCGCGCTGATCGAGGTCGCCGGCAACACGCTGCCCGCCTACCAGGCCGCCATCCAGCGCTGGTCGGACATCACCGGGCAGAAGCTGCACTACCTGGACGCCACCCTGCCCTACGGCGCCTCCGACTACACCCCGTACATCGTCAAGGCCCGGCAGGCCGGCTGCAAGGCGGTCACCGTCAACCCGGTGGAGCCGGACTCCATCGGCCAGCTGAAGGCCGCCGAGGCCCAGGGCTGGAACGACGTCACCTGGTTGCTGCTGACCAGCGTCTACAGCACCAACTACGCCGAGGCGATCACCAACGCCGGCGCCGGGGTGTACGTGCCGGCCGAGTTCTACCCGTTCACCGACGCGAACAGCCCGCAGACCAGGGACTGGCGCGACCTGATGACCCGGAACAACATCCCGCTCACCTCGTTCAGCCAGGGCGGCTACCTGGCCGCGACCTACTTCCTGGAGGTGGCGCGCGGCATCAGGGGCGACATCACCCGGGAGAGCGTGACCACGGCGCTGCACGAGATGCGGCCGATCAGCAACCCGATGGTCGGCACGCCCTACGTGTTCGGGCCGGGCCGGGCGCACAACGAGAACACGGCGGGATGGCCGGTGAAGCTGCTGACCGGAACCAACCGGTGGCAGCTCGCCGCGGACGACTGGCTGCGGATCCCGGGGAAGTGAACCGGTGCTGCAGGGCGCGGTAGCCGGCCTGGCCGCCGGCGGGCTCTACGCGGTGCTGGCGGTCTGCCTGACCTTGATGTCCCGGCTGGTCCGGGTGGTGAACTTCGCCCAGGCGGCGGTCGGCATGTTCGGCGGGTACGTCGGCGTGTGGCTGGTCGGCCGGCACGGCGTGGGCATCTGGCCGGCGATGCTGGTCGGGGTGCTGATCGGCGGGGCGCTGAGCGCGCTGATCGGCGCGATCATCGCCCGGTGGCTGCCCGAGGCGGACACCAGCACCCGCTCGGCGGTCACCGTCGGCCCGTTGCTGCTGCTCATCTCGTTGTCGTTCATCCTGTTCGGCAACAAGCCGCAGCCGTTCAGCCCGGTCATCCCCGGCCCGGCGTTCACCGTGGGCGACGTGGTGGTCAGCCAGCTCACCGTGGTCACCGTGCTGCTGGCCGTGCTGGTCGCGGTGGCCTGCCGGCTGGTGCTGGCCCGCACGGCGGTGGGCATCCGGCTGCGCGCCCTTTCCGAGCGCCCGACCACCGCCGAGCTGCTCGGCATCCCGGCCCGGTCGCTGAGCGTGGCGGTGTGGACGGCCAGCGGGGTGATCAGTGCGGGGGTGATCCTGATCGTCGCGCCGTCGCAGTCCAACGACGCGACCTCGCTGGCCATGCTGATCGTGCCGGCGGCCGCGGCGGCGCTGCTCGGCGGGTTCCAGCGGCTGGACCTGGCGGTGCTGGGTGGCCTGCTGCTCGGCATGTTGCAGGGCGCGGTGGCGCAGGTGGCGGCGGTGTCCTTCGTGCGCAACTTCCTGCCGCTGTTGTTCATCGTGGGCTTCCTGCTGTGGACGCGGCGCAAGGAGGTGTGGGATGACGCGCGCTGACGTCCGGCTCACGGTGCCGGCGGGCGTCGCGGCGGCCGGCGTCGCGATTGCCGGCGTCGCCGCCGGGTACCTGCTGAGCCTGGGGCTGAGCGACTACCTGGTGTACCTGGGCACCACGGCGGTGGCCGCGACCATCGCGGTGCTCGGGCTCGGCGTGGTGACCGGCAGTGCGGGCATGATCTCGCTCTGCCAGCTCACCTTCGCCGCGGCCGGCGCCTGGGTGGTCTCCGGGCTCAACCAGTTGGACGCGCCCGGCGGGTTCCTGGGCTGGCTGGTGCTCGGCGGGCTGGCCGCCGGGGCGCTGGGCGTGCTGGTCGGGCTCCCGGCGCTGCGGCTGCGCGGGGTGAACCTCGCGGTGGTGACCCTGGGCCTCGCGGCCGCCGCCGACGTGACGCTGGTGCAGGTCCAGTTCCCCGGCGCCGCCCGGGGCGAGGCCGTGCCGCGCCCCGACCCGTTCGGCGACGACCGCTCCTACTTCTTCTTCAGCGTGCTGGTGCTGGCCGCGGTCTGCCTGCTGGTGCACCTGCCGCGGCGCGGCCGCCCGGGCAGCGGGTGGCGGGCGGTGGCGTTCTCCGAGCGGGCAACCGCCGCGGTGGGGGCCAGCGTGGGCGGCGCCAAGCTCTCCGCGTTCGCGGTCAGCGCCGTCCTCGGCGGGATCAGCGGCGGGCTGGTGGCCGGGCAGGTCGGGCTGGCCTTCCCGAGCAGCTTCGCCCCGATCCAGTCGCTGGCGCTGTACGTGCTGGCCGTCATGTCCGGGGCGCACCTGATCGACATGGCGGTCCTGGGCGGTGTCCTGTGGGTGCTGGTCCCGGAGCTGCTCAAGCGTTGGGGGGTACCGCAGGACTGGGCGTTCGTCGTCTTCGGCGTGCTCGGTGTGCAGGCACTGACCAGCGGCAACAACCTCGGCGAGACCATCCGCGCCCTCTGGTGGCGCCGCCGGGCCCGCCCACCCGCGCTCCGGCCCCACGGGGATGAACCGGACCCGCCGCCGCCCGCCGATCCGGGCGGCGCGGTGCCGGTGCTGGAGGTCCGGGACCTTTCGGTGGCGTTCGGCAACGTCACCGCGCTGAACGGGGTGAGCCTGACCCTGGGCGAGCGCTGCATCATGGGCCTGATCGGGCCGAACGGCGCCGGCAAGTCCACCCTGGTCGACGCGCTGAGCGGGTTCCTGCCCCGGCACGGCGGGTCGGTGGTGCTGGCCGGGCGGCCGCTGCGCGGCCTGCCGCCCCACCGGCGCGCCCGGCTGGGCCTGCGCCGCACCTTCCAGCAGGACCGGGTCCCGCCCGGCCTGACCATCCGGGCCTACCTGCAATTCGTCGCCGGCCGGCGGACCGGTGCCGCCGAGATGGCCGAGGTACTGGATTTCCTCGGCTGCCCGCCGGCCGCGACCCGGCTGGCCGGCGTGGACGTCGGCACCCGGCGGCTGGTGGAGGTCGCAGCCGGCCTGCTGTCCCGGCCCCGGGTGCTGCTGCTGGACGAACCGGCGGCCGGGCTTTCCCACCAGGAGCATCTCGAGCTGGGCCGGCGACTGCTGGAGCTACCCGGCCGGTACGGGGTCGCGGTGCTGCTCATCGAGCACGACCTGGACCTGGTCCGGCGGGTCTGCCCGACGTTGACGGTGCTGGACCACGGCGAGGTGCTCGACCAGGGGCCGCGCGACGAGGTGCTGGCCAACCCGGCGGTGCTGCAGGCCTACATGGGCGATGCGGAGATGCTGTGAACGGGCTGGAGCTGCGCGGGGTGACGGTCAGCCGGGGCAGCGGGCCGGTCATCCGGGACGTCAGCCTGAACGTGCGGCCCGGCACCATCACCGCACTGGTCGGCCCGAACGGCGCCGGCAAGACCAGCCTGCTGGAGGCGGTGTCCGGGGTCCTCGCGCCCAGCGGCGGCCGGGTGGAGCTGGACGGACGGCCGCTGACCGGGCTGTCCCGGGTCCGCCGGGCCCGGCTGGGGCTGGCGCACATCGAACAGGGCCGGGCGGTGTTCGGCTCGCTCACCGTGGCGGAGAACCTGGCCCTGACCGCCCGCGAACCGGGCCGGGCGCGCGCGGCGCTGGAGCTGTTCCCCGAGCTGGAGCGGCGCCGCGACACCGCCTGCGGGCTGCTCTCCGGCGGCGAGCAGCAGATGGTCGTGCTGGCCAGGGCGTTCGCCGGCCAGCCCCGGTACCTGCTGATCGACGAGCTGTCGCTGGGCCTGGCCCCGGTGGTGTTCCTGCGGCTGCTGCCGATGATCCAGCGGATCAGCGCGACCGGCGTGGGCGTCCTGCTGGTCGAGCAGTTCACCCACCTGGCGCTCGGCGTGGCGGACACGGCGCTGGTGGTATCCAGCGGCCGGGTGACCTACCAGGGCGGTGCGGCCGCCCTCACCGAGTCACCGGAGATCCTGCACCGGGCCTATCTGGGCGGATAAAACGCCAGTACAGGCGGGGTTGGCAACACGCGTAACCTTTTTTACAAACACTCGTTCGTTACGGTATACACCGCCGCGTGCCCCGTCCGGCAGCGGCGCGGCGCTAGGGGTGCTCATGAGATACACGGCTCGCAACGTTGCGGCGGCGGTCATCGGGCTTGCTTCGGTGCTCACGCTGGTCGGCGGACTCACCGGGCTCGCCGGGCTTGCCCACGCGGACGAGGACGGGTTCGGCGAGCAGGCGTGCCGGGACGAGGTCGACCGGACCGAGGACGTCCGCTACGACTACCAGTACGCCGGCTGCGACCCCACCCGGTACGGCAACCGGGGCAGCAACGGCAACAGTTCCCGGACCGTGAACGGGCACCCGACCGACGAACCGCTCGGCCAGGGCCTGACCCGTTCGCTGTTGTAACGGCTGACCACCGCTTCGCGGTCAGCGGGGGCACCGGCGCGCGTGCTCCCACCATCGTGATCCCAAGGGGGCGACGTGAGTTCGATGCGGAACTTTACAAATGTTTGTTCCCGGCGATGTGCCGTGCGGGGGGTGTGCCGGGCATGAGCGTGGATCCGTCCGCCCCGGTCCGGTCGCCGGGGCAGCCCGACCAGCGCCGGCGAGGCGCCGACTGGATCGAGTTCGTGCCCGGCGGGATACGCCGGGTGGTCGTCGACGTCGGGCAGATCGCCCAGCTGTTCAGCCGCCTCGTCGTCGGCGTGGTGCGCAACCCGCGCGGGTTCTGGGGTGCGTCGTTCGAAGAGATGTACGCGATGCTGCGCTTCGCCTGGATCCCGGTGCTGCTCTCCACCGGGGGGTTCAGCTTTGCCATCGGGACCTTCGGCTACGACCTGCTGCGCGTGGTCGGCGCGGGGAACCGGGTGGGCACCTTCTTCGTGATGGCCGGCCCCCGGGAGATCGCGCCCTACACGGTCGCCATGGCGATCGCCGGGGTCATGGGCACCTCGCTCACCGCCGACCTGGGCGCGCGGAAGGTGCGGGAGGAGCTGGACGCCCTCGAGGTGCTGGGGGTCGACCCGGAGCGCACCCTGGTGCTGCCCCGGGTGGTGGCAATGACGATGATGGTATTCGGCTTCAATCTGGTCGGTGTGGCCGCCGTCGTCGTTATGGCCGGCGTCGCGACCACCATTATCGGCAGCACGTCCATTGCCTCGTACATAGCGGGCTTCTTCACCATCATGAACATGACCGACCTGGTCGGAACGGTGCTCAAGTCAATTCTGCTCGGCCTGATGATCGGCATTGTGTGTGCCGCGAAGGGCTTGAGCGTGAAAGGCGGCGCGGAGGGTGTCGGCCGCGCCGTGAACCAGGCGGTCGTGCTTTGTTTCGCCTGGGTCTGGATCATTACCTTCACGTTCAACTCGATCATGCTGGGCCTGAACCCCAACATGGCCGTCACGCGGTGAGAAAGGCGGACCCGAAATGACTGCCGCGGAGCAGGAAGTCCGGCCGGAACGGGGCGGGGCGGGGGGTTACCCGGAGACGAGGACATCGATCGTCCAGGAGGTCGGCGGGGTCGCCCGGTTCGCGGTCCGGGTGCTGCGCAGCATTCCCGGCACCTGGAAGTACAGCTCGGAGGTCGTCCGCCAGGTCGGCATCCTGGTGCTGAGCACCTCGCCGATCATGATCTTCCTGCTGGTGATGCTGGCCGCCGAGGCTTCGCTGGAGGGCTACTACCTGCTCAAACAGCTCGGTGCGAGTGGCTACACCGGGATCTTCACCGCGTTCGCCCACTACAAGGTCGGCCCGATCTTCTGGGGCTGGATGCTGTCGGCGAAGGTCAGCTGCGGCCTGGTGGCCGAGTTCGGCTCGATGCGGATCAACGAGGAGATCGACGCGCTCGAGGTGATGGGCATCGACTCGGTGTCCTACCTGCTCGGCACCCGGGTCGTGGCGATCACCATCTTCACCCCGTTCTGCTACGTGCTGGCCATCGGCCTCATGGCGACGACCAGCTACTGGTTGAACGTGTTCGCGTTCCGCGGCGTTTCCCAGGGCGGTTATCTCCAGGTGTACTGGACATTCATGTCGCAGTACAACGTCGTCATGTCACTGGTCAATTCGATGTGTCTCGGCATGGTGATCATCCTGGTGGGTTGTTACTACGGTTACAACGCGCGCGGTGGGCCGGTGGGTGTCGGAAATGCCACGGCGAAGTCGATGATTCTGAACATGATTATTGTCAGCGTGGTGGGTGCGGCGTTCATGCAGCTCTTCTTCGGTGGCAACCCCCGGCTCCCCATCTCCAACTAGAAGGCTCGGGAATGTCTAAAGCAGTGAAGATATTCGCGGCGTTACTCGCCGCCGTTGTCGTGGTCGGTGCCGGCGCCTATTTCATATCGACCAGCGGCAGCTACCGGGTGAAGTTCCTGATGCCGTCGGCGGCCCAGCTGGCGGACGGGTCACCGGTGCTGATCCGGGGCTTCGACGTCGGCGGCATCGACTCGCTCGAGGTCCGGGACGGCAAGGCGCTGGTCACCGTCACGATCTCGGGCGACGATGTGCCGCTGCACGAGGGCACCACGACGATGGTCGAGTGGGCGTCCACTCTGGGCGAGCGGGTGCTGACCATCTACCCGGGGCCGGAGAGCAACCCGGTGATCCCGGAGGACGCGCTGGTCACCGCCCCGGCCCGGCAGATCGAGGTGGACCAGGTGGTGTCCGCGCTGGACGCGCCCACCCGGGCGAAGGTGACCTCGCTGATCCAGCAGATCAACGCCACCGTGGACGGCCGCGACCAGGACATGAAGGCGACGTTGAACAGCGCCGGACCGACCGTGCAGGCGCTCGGTGAGGTGCTCGCGGCGGTCGGCAAGGACGGCCCGGCGATCAAGCAACTGGTCGGCCAGCTGCACGGCCTGGTGCAGACCGCCGTGCAGCGCCAGGACCAGGTCGGCGGCACGATCAACAACCTGGCCGGGTTCACCGACGCCACCGCCGCGCGGCAGGAGAAGTTCGCGGACGGCCTCAAGGAGCTGCCCGGCACGCTGCGCACCGCGCGGGACACGCTGGTGAAGGTCCACCCGGCGACCGAGGCCACCGTGCCGCTGCTGGAGGACCTCGAACCCGGCATCGACCGGCTGGTCGGGGTGTCGCGGGATCTCGCGCCGCTGACCCACGACCTGCGGCCGGCCATGGACCGGCTGGTGCCGACGCTGTGGGCGGCGCACGACCTGCTCGGGCACGCCCCCGGCCTGCTCGACGCGGCCAGCGACGACCTGTCGGTGATTCGGGAGATCCTGCGGGACTACCGGCCGGCGGCGGCCTTCATGCGGCCGTACGCCCCGGAGATCGCCGGCTTCTTCAGCAACTGGACGTCGGCGTTCGGCTCGTACGACTCCCAGGGCAAGTACTGGTCCGGGATCATCGCCGAAGGCATCGACGGCATGCACGAGTACCCGTTCCGCGTCCCCGGACAGGTCCCGAACCCCGGCCCCCGGCCCGGCGAGTTGGTCGGCCAGCCGTGGGACGACCCCGACGCGACCGGGAGTGAACCGCGATGAGCAGCAAGAGCCCAATCCGCCTGGTACTGATCGCGCTCGGCGTGGCGGCGGTGCTGGTGGCGGGCGGCCTGACCTACGACCGGGTCGGCAGCGACGTGGGCACGGTCAAGGTGTCCGCCATGTTCGCCGACGCCTACCCGATGGTGCCGGGCAGCCGGGTCCGGGTGGCCGGCGTGCAGGTCGGCACGATCGACGACGTCGTGCCGGAGAACGGCATGGCCAAGGTCGTGATGAAGCTGAACCGCGAGGTTCTGCCGATCCACACCGACGCCCGCGCCGACATCGTCATCCAGGACCTCCTGGGAGAGCGGTTCGTGGCGCTGGACCGGGGCAGCCCGAACGCCCCGGTGCTGCCCGAGGGCGGCACGCTGGCCGAGACCCAGACCAACCGGGTCACCGACCTGCAGGACGTGCTGAACTCGCTGGACGACCCGACCAGCGTGGCGCTGGCCGGCCTGGTCACCACCACCGGCGAGGGCCTGCGGGAGAACGGCCAGCGCACCTCCGACACGATCAAGGCGCTGGCCCCGACCATGCACCGCACCGACCGCCTGGTGAAGGTGCTGAACGAACAGAACGCGCAGCTGAACCGCCTGATCGAGATGGCCCAGCCGGTGGCGTCGGCGGTGGCCTCCAACCACGGCCAGGACATGGACAAGCTGGTCGACTCGGCAACCAACCTGCTGGGCGCGGTCGGCGAGCAGCAGCTCCAGCTGCGCGACACGCTGGTCGAGCTGCCCGGCGCGCTCGGCAGCACCCGGCGCACGCTGCACGAGCTGGCCGGGGTCGCCGGGCCGGCCGCCGAGAACCTGGAGGACATCCGGCCGACCACGGACAACCTGGTGGAGATCAGCGACGAGATCCACGAGTTCGCCGACGCGGCCGAGCCTTCGGCCGAGGCGCTGGCCAAGCTGCTGCCCAAGGTCGACGAGCTGCTCCGCGAGGCCCGGCCGGTGGTCGGGGACCTGCACCGCGCCGGCGGCGACGTGCGGGACATCACCGCCGGCTTCAAGCAGCTGGACCGCACCGCGCTGCCCCACCTGACCGGCATCCTCGAGCTGGCCAAGGGCTGGAGCCTGTCCACCGTGGACTACGACGCGGTCGGCCACTACTTCAAGGCGATCCTGGACCTGAACCCGGCCGCGCTGAGCACCGTCGGCTTCGGGTCGATCCCGGGCGCGCCGAGGAACACGCCGGTGCCGGCGCTGCCCTCGATGGCCGAGCCGCCGTTCAACCAGCTCGGCAAGCAGCTGCAGCCGGAAGGCCCCGGGGACCCGCGCACCTCGAAACCGACCGGCAGCGGCAAGAACGGGGCCACCGGCCTGGACCGGAAACAGGAGAGCTCGCTGGTGCGGCAGATGCTCGGGGGAGGTTCCTGACATGACGGTCCCACGCATGAAGCCGGAACGCCGGAAGATGGGCCGGTCGTTCACGGCCGGCGCCATCGTGATGGTGATCCTGGCCGGGATCACCGCGCTGACCTTCAGCGCGGTCAACGGCATGCCGTTCGTGCCGCGCAAGACGGTCCGGGCCGAGTTCAACAACATCCACTCGCTGGCGGTCAACGACGACGTGCGGCGCAACAGCGCGCGCATCGGCCGGGTCTCCGGGGTCGAGCTGCGCGGCGACCACGCGCTGGTCACCATGGAGCTGGACGGCGACCCGGCGGTGTTCTCCGACGCGGTGGCCCGGGTCTGGGACGTCTCCGCGCTGGCCGCCAAGTTCGTCGAGCTGGAGCCGGGCACCCCGACCGCCGGCCCGATCGGCGACGGCGACGTCCTGCCGGCCGCCCGCAACGAGGACTCCGCCGACGTCTGGCGGGTGCTGAACATCTTCGAGCCGAAGACCAGGGCCGAGATGGCCGGCTTCCTGCGCGAGTTCGGCGGTGGGTCGCTGGGCCACGGCGGCGACCTGAACGCGTTCCTGCGCTCCGGCCCGGGGATGCTGGACGACCTCGGCACGGTGTCCGAGTCGCTGGCCTCGCCCCGGTTCAACCTGCCCCGGCTGATCAACACCAACACCACGCTGGCCGGCCGGTTCAAGGGCCGGGAGGCGCAGATCTCCGAGCTGCTGCGCCAGACCGACGAGACCTTCCGCGGCTTCACGGTGGGACAGAGCGCGCCGCTGAAGGCGGTGCTGGCGAAGACCCCGGACACGCTGCGCGCGATCCGGCCGGCGATGGACGAGATGGGCCCGACGCTGGCCGAGACCCGGTTGGCGATGGTCGACCTGCGGGGCGGCGCCAAGGGGCTGGGCGACGCCACTCCCGACTTCCGCGGCTTCCTGCGTGACTCGGTGCCGGTGTCCCACCAGGTGCCCGGCTTCACCGACGACGCGCGCTCCCCGGTCGGGAAGCTGCGGCACACCCTGGACGACGCGCGGCCGCTGGTGAACCGGGCGGTCGACACGTTCGACTACCTGCGGGACCCGGTGCACGTGCTGGCGCCCTACGGGCCGGAGGCGGGCTCCCTGTTCACCCGGATGCACAGCTTCGTCTCCCGCGGACCCGAGCCGGGCAAGCGGTACGCGACGGTGACGGCCAACTTCGGGCCGACCACGCTCACCGGCAGTGCCCTGAAATCCGGCGGAAAGCGGTTCGTCGACGCCTACCCGGCACCCGGTGAGGCGGAGAACCAGCGGCTGCGCCTCGGCGAGGCGCCGGCGGGTATCGGTGTTGGAGGCCGCAAGAAATGATCAAGCGTTTGCTGCACGCCAAGCGGAGCACCAAGGTGCTCGGCGCGGTCGTGCTGACGGTCCTGCTGGGGCTGTTCCTGGTCGCGTACGGGAAGGAGCGGCTGGTCTCCGCGCTCAGCCCCGGCGACACGGTGACCGCCACGTTCAGCCGCCAGTTCAAGCTGGACGAGTACCAGAGCGTGATCAAGCTGGCCTCGGTGCGGGTGGGCGAGGTGACCGGCATCAGGCAGGTCGAGGACGGCAGCGCCGAGGTCACCATGCGGCTGGACAAGGGGGTCAGCGAGACACTGGGCGGCCAGCCGTCGGCGGCGATCCGGCCCACCCTGATCGTCGGCGGCGTCTACTACATCGAGCTGACCCCCGGCGGCCGGGGCGGGGTGTTCGACGGGCACATCCCGATGGAACGGACCACCGTGCCGGTGGAGCTGGACCACGTGCTCTCGGCGATCAACACCGACGCCCAGCGGGGGATGCGGGGCTTCGCCCGCAACTTCGACGAGACGCTGCGCCAGGGCGGGCGGGACGCGATCCGCCGGTTCCTGCACGAGACGCCGCCGGCGTTCAAGCCGACCGGCGAGGTGCTGCGGGCCTTCCGGGGGACCGACCCGAACCAGGACCTGACCCGGCTGGTGAGCGGCTTCGAGGGCTTCGCGGCGGTGTTCAACCGCAAGCAGGGCCAGTTCGCCGACATCATCGAGTCCTTCGACCGCACCTCGGCCGCGTTCAACGCCCAGCGCGGCGCGGTGGCCGACACGCTGGGCACGCTGCCCGAGACGATGCGGACCACCCGGGCCGGGCTGGAGGACCTGCAGGGCTCGCTGGACCGGTTGACCGAGACCGCGCCCCGGTTCCGGGACTCCGCGCGGGAGCTGGACCCCCTGATGCGGGAGCTCGGGCCGCTGGTCAGCGACGCGCGCCCGCTGGCCGAGGACCTGAAGGACGCACTCGGCGACGCCGAACCGGCGCTGCGCCGGCTGGTCGGGGTGGCGAAGAACGGCGAGGAGATGTTCCGGGACATCCACGGCCCGGTGCTGGACCGGATCAACGGGCCGGTGAAGCACGCGGTGCTGAACCCGTGGACCGGGCACGGCGTCTACGCCAACGGCGGCAACGACCACCCGATGTACAAGGAGCTGGCCTACCTGGTCACGGTGCTGGACGGCGCCTTCAAGGACAAGGACCAGAACGGTGGCCTCGGCCGGCTGGCGGCCGGCGAGGGCGGCAGCATGTTCACCGGCGGAAGCCAGTTCCCCCGGCCGCTCGAGGAGTACTTCTTCGAGCACATGCTCGGCCAGAAGCCGTACGGGCCGCAGGACTCCAAGGAGAGCGACCGGGGCCTGTCCCGGATCGGTACCCAGAAGCCGGTCAACGAGGGCATGAAGCCGCTGCCCGCGCCGGGTCCGGTGCCCGGCCCGGGTCCCCTGCCCGGCGGCAACCCGCTGATGCTGCCCCTGGGAGGTGGTGACAAGTGAGCCGATTCCATCCGGTGCTGGCCCTGCGGCGGGCCATGACCATCCCCGGCATGGGCCGCGACCTCACGGCGATCGTGTTCATGGTGGTGGTCGCGGTGGCGACGGCCGTGGCCATCATGCTCAACCTATCCACGGGCGTGCCCTGGGCGCCGCGCAAGCACGTGAACATCGAGTTCCAGGCGGTGCCCGGGGTGAACCCGGCGGCCGGCAGCCCGGTCACCATCGCCGGAGTGAACGTCGGCGCCATCACCGGCGCTCGGGCCACCGACCACGGCACCGCCGTCCTGGAGCTGGAGCTGACCAAGATCCAGCCGATCTACTCCAACGCGCGGGCCGTGCTGCGGCCCAAGAACCCGCTGAACGAGATGTCGGTGGAGATCAACCCCGGCGGCCCTCCGGGCCACCCGCTGGGCGAGGGCGAGGTGCTCCCGGCCAGCCAGACCATGCGGCCGATCCAGGCCGACGAGGTGTTCCAGAACCTGGACGCCCAGGCCCAGGCCGCCCTCACCGACCTGCTGGTCCAGTCGGACGTCGCGCTGGTCCGCGCGCCGGCCGACCTCGGCCCCGGCCTCGACGCGGCCACCAACACCACGGTGGCCGTCCGCCCGGTGGTGGAGGCGCTGCAGGCCCGGCGGGAGAAGATCAGCCAGCTGGTCAGCGCGATCTCCCAGATCGCCGGGGCCCTCGGCCAGAACACCGAGCGGACGGCCCGGCTGGCCGACGGCGCGCAGCAGACGCTGCACACCCTGGCGGCCAACGACGCGGCCCTGCGGGACAGCCTCGCCCAGCTGCCCGGCCTTTCCAGCGGCCTGCGGGAGGCGATGACCAACACGCGGGACCTGACCGACGAGCTCAACCCGACGCTGGACAACCTGGACGAGGCCGCCGACGACCTGCCCTCGGCGATCGACCGGCTGGAGGACACCATGGGGCCGCTGGACGACCTGGTGGACGAGGCGCGGCCGGTGGCCCGCCACGCCAAGGAGCTGCTGCGAGACCTGCGGCCGCTGTCCAAGGACGTGGACGAGGCGCTGGACGACTTCCTGCCGGTCACCGACCACCTCAAGCGGCACACCGAGCTGATCACCTCGTACCTGACCGAGATCAACGCGTTCGTCTACAACACCAAGTCGGTGTTCGGCGCCGGTGACGCCCAGGGGCCGATCATCCGGGGTTACGTGGTGGCGCCCCCGGGCGGCGGGGTGTTCCCGCAGCCCGGGTTCAAGCCGGACAAGAACGTGAACCCGGCCGGCCAGCCGGGCGCGAACCCTGGGGGCAACCGATGAGGCAGATCTTCTCCGGGTTCGTCGGCCGGGCGCTCGCCCTGGTGGCGTTCTTCGCCTTCGGCCTCGCGATCTTCTCCTACCTGTACCTGGGCATCGGCGGTTACGTCCCGTTCGTCACCCCGAACCAGTACACGCTGGCGGTCAAGATGGCCGACGGCGACAACCTGGTGCAGGCCAGCCGGGTCTCCATCGCCGGCGTGAAGATCGGGGACGTCCGCTCGATCGAGCGCGAGGGCAACGAGCTGAAGGCGACCTTCATGGTCGAGGACAGGTTCGCCCCGCTGCACCAGGGCGTGCGCATCCGGCTGGGCGAGCGGTCGCTGGTCGGGGAGGCCTACTTCGACGTGGTGGACGGCACCGGCGCCGAGCTGCCGTCCGGTGCGATGATCCCGTCGAAGGACTTCCAGCCCAGCACCCAGCTGCACGACGTGATCGCCAGCTTCGACCCGAAGACCCGGGCCGACATGTCGAGCATGCTGCGCTCGCTGGGCGCCGGTACGAAGGAGACCCACGAGGAGGTCTCCGGGATGCTGGCCGGCATGGGCGGGCTGGGCCGCGACGGCGCCACCGCGCTGGACGCGATCGCCGCCCAGTCCGAGGACTTCACCGCGCTCGGCCGCGACCTGTCCACCCTGATGCAGACGCTGGACACCGGGGAGGGGCGCATCGCCGACCTGGTCACCAGCGCGAACCGGCTCACCAGGGCCACCGCGAGCCAACGCGGCGCGGTGGAGGCCACGATGAACGAGCTGCCCGACACGCTGGACGTCGCCCGGACGGCGTCGTCCGACGTCAAGGACCTTTCCCGGGCGCTGCGGCCGGTGGTGTCCGACCTGAAGGACGCGGCGCCGTTCCTCTCCGACGCGCTGGACGACCTGCCGGAGATCAGCGACGATCTGCGGAAGGCCATGCCGCCGCTGTCCAAGGTCATGGACCGCGCGGACGGCACCTTCGACCGGATTCCCCGGTTCCAGGAGAAGAGCGCGGATACCATCCCGGAGGCCCGCGAGTTCCTCCGCGACCTGAACCCGCTGCTCAAGTACCTCAAGCCGTACGGGCCGGAGATCGGCGGGTTCTTCGGCAACCTCAACGCCAGCTGGCAGTACACCAACGGCAACGGCCTCAACCACGTCCGGGTGTTCGCCATGCTCAACGACCGGGCGCTGGGTAACACGCCGGTCGCCTACAAGGGGCCGCTGACCTACTCCAACCCGTATCCCAAGCCGGGCTCGCAGCCCCGGCCTGGGCCGTGGGACGGCAAGTACCCGAGGGTGGAGCGCCTGCCGAAATGACCAGCGCGTTACCGCCGCGCCGCCTGGCCGTGCTGCTGCTCGCCGTGCTGGTGTGCACCGGCACGGTGATCGGGCTGGCCCGGCTGCGCACGGACACCGCGCCGACGGCGTTCCTGCCGGCCGGGGACCCCGCCCTGACCGCGTTGGAGGAGACCGCGCGGGCGTTCGGCGGGGACCCGGTGGTGGTGCTGGCCGAGTCGGCGCGGCCGCGCGAGCTGATGACCGGGGCCGAGCTGGGCCGGCTGCTGAGCCTGGAAGGAAGGCTGGCGGAGCTGCCGGACGTCGCCGTGGTGTACGGGCCGGGGACCGCGCTCAACCAGATAGTCGCCTCCACCCGCAACCTGGTGGCCGCCATCTCCGGCCGCCGGGACGCCATCCGGGCGACCGGTGACCCGGCGCTGGCCGAGTTCGACCTGCGCTACGGCCCGCTGGTGGTGCAGGCGATGCCGGCCGGGGTGCCGAGCGTGCGCAACCAGGGCTTCGTCGACTCGGTGGTGTTCGGGCCGGACGGCGCAACCCGGGCCTCCTGGCGCTACCTGGTGCCGGCCCCGAACGCGGTGGCGATCCTGGTGCGGCCGCGCGAGGGGCTGGACGAGGCGGGCACCCGGCGGCTGGTCGCCGCGACCCGCGACCTGGTCGCCCGGGCCGGCCTGACCACCACCCGGACCACGGTGACCGGCACGCCCACCGTGTTCGCCGACCTCGGGCAGCGGGTGCAGCGGGAGATCCCGCTGCTCGGCGCCGTCGCGCTGGCCCTGATCATCGCCTGTTACCTGGGCATCGGCTGGACCGGGCGGCGGCGGGACCGGCTGCTGCCGCTGGCCGCGACCCTCGGGTCGATGGCGGTGACCCTGGCCGTGTTCGGCTGGTTGGGCATCGAGCTGTCGCTGGGGGCGGTGGCGTTCCTGCCGATCCTGATCGGCATCGGCAGCGACTTCCCCGCCTACCTGGTGCACGGCGCGCCGGTGCGCAGGGTGCTGGTGGCGGCCGGGGCGAGCGCGGCCGGGTTCGCCTCGCTCGCGCTGTCCCCGCTGCCGTTCGTGCGCGACCTCGGCCTGGCCCTGGGCCTGGGCGTGCTGCTCGCGGTGGCGATCGCGTTCCTGATCCGGCCGAAGCGGGCTTCCCCGGCCGAGCCCGCCCCGGTCCCCGTGGTGCGCCGGGGGCTGCCCCGGCGCACCCGGGTGGCAGTGGCGGCGGCGCTCGCCGCGGTGGCGGCGCTGGGCTGGGTGATGCTGCCCCGCCTGGAGGTCCGGGCCCAGCCCGACGAACTGGCCGCCGGCCTGCCCTCGGTGGCCGACGCGCGGCACGCCGAGGACGTGATCGGCTCGTCGGGCGCGGTGCAGGTGCTGCTGCGCGGCGAGAACGTGCGCGACGTGGCGGCGCTGGACTGGATGCGCCGGGCCGAGGAGGGCATCGTCCGCCAGTACGGCGGCGCGCTGCGCCCCGCGGTGAGCCTGCCCGACCTGCTGGCGTTCCTCGGCCCGAACCCCACCCCCGAACAGTTCCAGGCCGGCGTCGGCCTGTTGCCGCACTACCTGGTGTCGGCGGTGCTCAGCGACGACGGGCGGAGCGCGGTGTTGAGCCTGGGCATCTCCCTGCAGGACCTGCGCGAACAGCGGGACCTGCTCGGCGGCCTGCGCGCCGCGCTGCCGCCGCCACCGCCCGGCATGACCAGTGAGGTGGTGGGCCTGCCCTCGGCCGCCGCGCGCGGCTACGAGCTGGTCTCCGAGCACCGCTACCTGGCCAACCTGGTCGGCATCGCGGCGGCCGGGCTGGTGCTGTTCCTCGGCCTGGCCCGGCGATCGGACGCGGTGCGCGCCGTCTCGGCCGCCGTGCTGGCCACCGGCTGGGGGCTGGCCGGGGCGTGGCTGCTCGGCATTCCGCTCAGCCCGCTGAGCGTGGCCCTCGGCTCGCTGACCACGGCCACCGCCTGCGAGTTCAGCGTGCTGCTCGGCTACCGGGGCTCTGGTCGCAACCCCCGCAACTCCCGGAACACCCGGCGCACGGTGGCGGTGGCCGCCCTGGCGGCCGCGCTGGGCTACCTCTCGTTGACCCTGTCGGAGCTGGCGATCCTGCGGCACTTCGGCCTGCTGCTGGCGGCCAGCGTGGGCCTCTCGCTGCTGGCCGCCATCGCCATCGTCCGGCTGTTCCCGCCGGGTGCGCTGGCGCTCCCCGGCGTGGCGGCCGAACCGGATCGGAAGGTTGCGGTATGACCCTGCGCTACCCGTGGAAGCTGGTCGCCGGCCTGGTCGCGACCCTGCTGTTGCCGGTCGCGGTGATGTCCGGCTCGGTGCTGGCCGTGCGGGCCGCCACCGGCCTGCCCGCCGACGCCGCGCTGCGCGTCGCCGGGGTCACCGTCAGCAAGACCGAACTGCGGCAGCGGATCCGGGTGCTCGGCGCCCTCTACGGGTTGCGCGCGCCGGCCGACCCCGGCCTGACCGACCAGTTCAACCGGGCCGCCGCGCGGGCGGTCGCGCTGCGCATCGTGATCGACAAGGCCATCGCGGAGCGCCGCCTGACGATTTCCCCGGAGCGTTCCGGGCAGCTGCTGGCCGACTTCGTCGCGCGCGGCGTCAACCCGCCGGGGCAGGCCGGGTTCCTCGCGTTGCTGCGCGACGTGGGGGCATCCGAGGCCGAGGTGGTGGCCGAGCTGAATCGCCGGGAGGGCACCCGCGAGCTGTTGGGCCAGGTCACCGCCCCGGTGGCCGCCCCGTTGACCGATGCCGAGCTGCATGCCTACTACCGGGACCACCAGGCCGAGCTGGTGTGGCCGGAGCGGCGGCACCTGCGCAACATCGTGGTCGCCACCCAGGAACAGGCCGCCGCGCTGCACACCGACCTCGGCCGGGGCGCCGACTTCGCCGCGCTGGCCCGGCAGAGCTCGCTGGACCGGCGCACCCGCGACGCCGGCGGCGACCTCGGAACGCTGCGCGCCGACCAGCTGGACGAGGCCTACCGGGGGCCGGCGTTCGCCGCCGCGCCCGGAGCGGTCTTCGGCCCGGTCCAGACCTCCGAGGGCTGGAACCTCGGGCAGGTGCTCGAGGTCAGCCCGCCGGCGCCGGTCGGTTTCGACGAGGCGCGCGGGCGGCTCGGCGAATGGCTGCGCCAGCGGCGGGTCGAGCAGGCCTGGCAGGAATGGCAGGACCGCCAGCTGGCCGGCGCCGACGCGAGCTACGCCGACGAGTACCGCCCGAACCCGGCCGGCCCGGCGGAGTCGGCGGGGCTGCCCCAGTGACCGACGTACTGTTCACCCTGCTGTTCGCCACGATCCTGTTCCTGATCGGCATCTGGGGCCGCCGCAACTTGAACGGCCTGGTCCCGTCGACCCTCAGCGCGGAGGGCCGGGCGAAGCGAGCCCGCGAGCTCCGCCTGGGCACATCCGTGCTCATCGCCTTCGCCGTCCTCATCGCCCTCGCCACCCTCGCCCGCATCGTGGTGTCCCTGGTTTCATGATCACCGTCAGCGTGATCATCAGGACCTGACGGCCGCATCGAGTGCCTGAACCGGCCATGGTCAACTAACCACCAGAGACGTTACTCGCCAGTAGAACGTCTCCCACGGTAAATTGACCATGAAACCCCTCGCTAGCCGCCCCGAAACAGCGGTTACGCAGAGTGGGTGTGGCGCTGTCGACCAGCGCAACGGGCCGCACCTAGGCCACGGGAGACATCCGGGCCGCGCCGTCCAAGCTGATCTTTACACCGCCGCCCGGGTCGGAGCCGGCACCATCGCGATGGTGGCCCGGAACGGTTGATCCGTCCCGGGCCACCGGAGCCACCGACCGAAAGAGTCAGGTCAGGTCAGCGACGGCTCGCGGTCGGGGGTGACCGGAGCCGAAGTGCTCAGCGTGCGGAGCTTTCCGCGCAGGTAGCGCATGATGTAGAAGTTGTCGATCGCGAACCAGGTCACCCAGGCGGTCCAGACGGCCCAGAAGTTCCAGATCCCGTTCCACGCGAACGGACCCTCGGTGACGTGGGCGATGACGGTCAGCGGAACGTACGACAGGCCACCCGCGATGGCCCACCAACCGGTCCACCTCGGGAAGACCGGGTTCCCGCTCCGGTCGGTCAGGGCGTAGATGCCGGCGCCGACCATCTGCACCGTGGTGATCATGTAGGTCAGGTCGAAGATGAACCAGGCCTCTCGCCAGGTCATCTCGGCCAGCACCGGGTTGGTGGCGCTGAGGTGTGCGGCGTGCGCCCAGATCGCGGCGCACTCGGACAGCAACCATGCGGTGATGGCCCCGCCGAGCAGCTCGATGTTGGACAGGACCGGCATGTTGTGCTCGTCCCGCCGCATGAGGTGGGACAGCTGACACGACCACGGCAGGTAGAGGATGCCCACCGCCGCGGCGCCGACCATTCCGAGCAGGATCTGGTCGTAATGCGGCCCGAAGTAGTTGGCCATGAGGCTTTCGGTGGTGTTGGCCGGCGAGGGCGGCGGGATGTTGTGGCCGAGAATGCCCCAGAACACCAGGTACAACAGGATGCATACCGGGCCGCACCAGGCCGCGAGGATCTGGACCCGTACGCCGAGCCTAGTTTCCATTGCCGAATACCTCCATCGTCGGATCACTCATTGCATAGGCACTTGCGGGTCACTGAGCGGTCATGCCGCCGTCCACCGAGATGACCTGGCCGGTGATGAAGTCACTGGTCGGCCCGAGCAGGTGCACGATCATGGTGGCGATGTCGGCGGGCACGCCGAGCCGGCCGACCGGGGTGTTCGCGGCCACCAGGGCCCGCAGTTCTTCGGTGATGTCGCCGAGGATGGGCGTCTCGATCACGCCCGGTGCGATCACGTTGACCTGGATGTTCCGCTTGGCGTACTGCATGGCGACCTGGCGGGACATGGCGATCACGCCGCCCTTGGCGGCCGAGTAGGCCATCACGTCGGGCATTCCGATCTGGCCGGCGACCGACGCCACGTTGACGATCTTCCCGCCGCCGGCTTCGAGGAAGTTGGCCAGCAGCGCACGCATGCCCAGCCACGGCCCCTTCAGGTCGACCGTGATCAGCCGGTCCCAGCCCTGCTCGGTCTGGTCGGCCAGGTTGTCGGTGTCCGAGGCGATCCCGGCCACGTTGGCCAGCCCGTGGATCCGGCCGTGGGTCCGCACCACCCGGTCGACCACCTCCGCCCAGGCGGCGGCGCTGGTCACGTCGAGGGTGTGCTCCTCGGCCTTTCCGCCGGCGTTGCTGATCGCCTCGGCGGTGGCCCGGTGCCCGTCCAGGTCGGTGACGATCACGAAGGCGCCCGCCTCGGCCGCCAGCTTCGCGGTTGCCTCACCGATACCCCGGCCGGCGCCGGTGACCAGAACTGTCCGCCCCGCGAGGGGCGCAGGTGCGCGCATCATCAGCTCCAAGCTTGCAAACAACCATTTGTTTTATGAGCCTGACAGGTATGCCCTCCACGGTCAACAATGCGGTATTCTTATATCTGTCGGCAGTCGGGAAAAAACGCCTTTGACCTGGGGCTTTGTCGTCGGCGGGCGGGCGTGCTGGGAACGTAGCACAAGGTACCGGCGGGCGTTGTCCGTGTTTTATCCTGACAACGCCGCGGGGCACTCCCGTAGTTAGCGCGGTTGGTGCCGCCGGGCCCGGGATGAAAACTGGGCCGCGCTTGAGAAAGCGACTCTTTTCGGCGTCCTACCCCTAAAAAGGGGGCTCCCCTGATGACTCCCCGGTTCGAGCACTCCCGGTTCGAGCACAGCGTCGCGTTGACCGGGATCGGCAGGTCGGTCACCGGCCGGCGGCGGCCGCCCGGCCCTTCCGCGCGGGCGCTGGAGGCGACCCAGACGGCGATCATCGACGCGGGCCTCGAACCCGCCGACATCGACGGGGTCTGCGGAGTTCCCGGCGCCACCGGCCTGCCCGGGATCTCCACCGGTGGCTTCCGCGAGCTCGAGCAGTCGCTGGGACTGCGGCCCACCTGGCACTGCACGGGGCGGGAGGGCGCCGGACCGGCCGGCGCGGTGGTCGACGCGATGCTTGCGGTGGCCACCGGGCTCTGCCGGCACGTGCTGTGCTTCACGGTGACCTCGGCGGCGACACCGGACCGGCTCTCCGTCCGGGGCACCGACGGCGGCTCGCTCTCGCCGGCCGGCCGGGCCGCGCTGGCCGCATCCGAGTACCTGGCCCGGTACGGCGCCGACCGGAAGGCCCTCGGCTGGGTGGCGATCGCGGCGCGGCGGCACGCCGGGCGCAATCCGGATGCACTGTGCCGCGAGCCGATCGACATGGAGGGCTACCTGTCGGCGGCTTCGGTCTCCTCGCCGTTGGGGGTGCTCGACTGCGGGGTGGCCTCCGACGGCGCGGTGGCCTTGGTGATCTCGGCGGCGGACCGGGCCGAGGACGGGCGGCACCGCCCGGTCTGGGTGGACGCGGTGGGTACTCGGCACGCCCCGGGACCGGACCGGGAGGCCGGCCTGGACCGCCACCGGCGGGTGCTCGCGGAACCGGCCGAGCACCTCTGGAGCCGGGCCACCATCACGCGCCACGACGTGGACTTCCTGACCGTGGACGACACCTTCACGCTCGACACGCTGTGCTGGCTGGAGGCGTTGGGCTTCTGCGAGCCGGGCGAGGCGCCCGAGTTCGTGGCGGGGGCCCGGCGGATCGGCCCGGACGGGGTGCTGCCGGTGAACCCGCACGGCGGGCAGCTGTCCGGCGGTCACGGCGGCGCGTTCGACAACCTCTACGAAACGGTACTGCAGCTGCGCGGCGGGGCCGAGGTCCGGCAGATTCCCAGCGCGCGGGTAGGCGTCGCGTGCAGCGGTGACGGCCGTTCGGCCAACGCCATGCTGCTGCACACCGCGAGGTGAACGGCGGTCAGCCGGTGAGACCGCCCAGGACGATGTCCGACAGCTGTTCGGCGATATCGTCGGCGCTCAACGCTCCCTGCACCGAGTACCACTGCGCGGTCGAACTCAGCAACCCGACCAGGCTGATCGCCACGACGTGGGGATGCCGCACCGAGTTGAACTCTCCGGCGGCGATGCCGTCCGTGACGACGCGCACGAATAGTCCGTCGATCTGATCGCGCAGCTCGAGGATGCTCGCCAGATTCTCCCCGTTGAGATACCGCCACTGGAACATGGCAATCTTGGTGATGTCCAGGTTTGCGTCGAGTAGGCGCAGATAAGAGGATATTACGTCGCGGATTCTGTCCTGCGCCGGTTTCTCCGATTCGACTATCGGGGTCAACGCGCTCAGGTAGATCCCGATGCCCCGCTCCACGATCTTCAGGAGCAGGTCTTCCTTGCTGGTGATGTGCACGTACAGGCTTCCGGGCAGCAGCTCCACCGCATCGCTGATGTCCCGCATGCCGACCAGGGGATAAGTTTTCTCGCTGAACAGCCTGATGGCTTCGCGCTCGATCTGCGCGGGCGACACCGGGCCGGAAGCGGCTCGAGCGCGAGCTCTCCGGGTACCGGCCAATGTGTGCCCCCTGCCCTGGTCAGTGCCCCACTAGCGTACGTTTGTTTATATCGGGTCGGTCCTGTCCGGCACGTACCGTGCAGTGGCCGGGAGTCTACCCGAGGCCCGCCGTGACCGGCGGCTCAGGGGCGGGCCCGCGATCGCGTGTCGCGCAAATGTCCGGCCGGCAAATGCGGCCGAAGTTTTGGTGCCCGCGTCCGTATTTTCCACCACCGCCCCGGTGGTGGAGTTTCGTAGTTGACCCGGTTCCTGCGCCCGGCACCCGTGGCAAAGCTGTAGCTGTTCGCTCGCAAGCCTGAACCCGCCGGCGTGATGGCCGTGGTGATGACTCAGGAGAAATTGATGCTGGATGCAACGGAGCAATCCCGGGAGCTCGTGGCGCGGGCGGAGAAACTCGTTCCCCTGCTGCGAGAAAATGCCGAACGGGCGGACAGCGAGCGGCGCCTGCCGGACGAAGTGGTCAATGCGCTGATCGAGTCCGAGATCTTCCGGGCGTGGGTGCCCCGGCGCTACGGGGGCCACGAGATCGACCCGGTCTCGCACTTCGAGATGACCACCCACCTGTCCCGGGGGTGTTCGTCCACCGGTTGGACGGTCGCCATGATGACCACCACCAGCTGGATGGCCTGCCAGCTGCCCGACAAGGGCATGGACGAGATCTTCGGGGACGACCCGGACGCGCGGTTCGTCGGGCTGTTCACCCCCAGCGAGGAACCGGCCAAGAAGGTGGACGGCGGCTACCTGATCAGCGGGTCCAAGCCGTTCGCCACCGGCTGTCTGTGGGCCAACTGGGCGGAGATCCCGATGGCCGTGATGGGCGACGACGGCCAGCTGGAGAACGTCTACTGGATGTTCTTCCCGATGTCCGAGACCACCATCGAGGACACCTGGCACGTGATGGGCATGCGCGGCACGGCCAGCCAGACGGTGCACTTCAAGGACGTCTTCGTGCCCGAGCACCGGACCATCGCGATGCTCGGCCCTCAGGGCGCGATGGGCGGCTACACCCGCAACGAGCACCCCGAGGAGGCGCTCTACCGGGGGCAGATCAGCATGATCGCGCGGGAGTGCTTCGTCGGCTCGGTGCTGGGCATCGCCAAGCACGCGCTGGAAGTGGTGCTGAAGAAGCTGCCCAAGCGGAGCATCCAATACGGCCCGTACACCAAGCAGGCCGAGGCCGTGCCCACCCAGCTTCAGGTGGCCGAGGCGGCCAACATGATCGACACCGCCGAGCTGCACGCCCGGCGGGCGGCCGAGGACACCTGGAAGGTCGCCCAGTCCGGGGTGTACCCGACCGACCCGATGGTGCGCATCCGCTGCGGCCACGACAGCACCTTCGCCATCCGCACGGCCAAGGAGGCGGTGGACCGGCTGATGTACGTCACCGGCGCCTCCAGCATCGCCCAGGGCAACCCGCTGGAGCGGCTGTTCCGGGACGCCGCCGTGGGCACCCTGCACGGCATCGCCCGGGTGGATGCCACCACCGAGCTGCTGGGCAGCGCGCTGTGCGGCCAGGAGCCGCACGGCTCGATGATCTTCTGAGCCGGAGGACGCACCGATGACCCTCGATCCCCAGGCGAAAGGCCTGCTGGACCAGCTGCGCGAGCAGGGAGTACCGGACTTCGCCGACATGGGCGTCGACCAGGCCCGCGGCTTCATGGCGGCGTTTCTCGACCTGGAGGGGCCGAGCCGGCCGGTGGCCGAGGTCCGCGACCTCGACATCCCCGGCCCGGACGGCAACCGGATCCCGGCCCGGGTGTACCGGCCCTCCGCCGAACCCCGCCCGGTGCTGATGTACTTCCACGGCGGCGGCTGGGTGCTCGGCGGCCTCGAGGTCGCCGACAAGCCGTGCCGCCAGCTGGCCCTGGCCACCGACTGCGCGGTGGTCTCGGTGGACTACCGGCTGGCGCCCGAGCACAAGGCGCCGGCCGCCGCCGAGGACTGCTACGCCGCCACCGCATGGGCCGCCGAACACCCCACCGAGGTGGGCGGCAACGGCCGGCTCGGCGTGGCCGGGGACAGCGCCGGCGGGAACCTGGCGGCGGTGGTGTCGCTGATGGCCCGCGACCGGGGCGGCCCCGCGCTGTCCGTGCAGGTGCCCATCTACCCGATCACCGACGTCCGGTGCGGCCACCCATCGCGCACCGAGAACGGCGAGGGCTACCTGCTCACCAAGCGGTCCATGGAGTGGTTCGAGGAGCAGTACCTCGCCACCGGCTGGGACGCCGACAACCCGTACGTGGCGCCGCTGCGGGCCAAGGACCTGTCCGGGTTGCCCGCCGCCGCGGTGATCACCGCCGGCTACTGCCCGCTGCGCGACGAGGGCCAGGCCTACGCGGCCCGGCTCTGCGAGGCCGGGGTGCCGGTGCTGCACCTGCCCAACCCTTCGATGATCCACGGCTTCATGTGGATGTCCGGCGTGATCGATCACGCCGCCGGCGTGTACCAGCGGCTGGGCGGCTACGTCAAGGAAGCGATGAGAGGGGAGTCCGACCGGTGACCGCACACGGCAACGGGACCAGGCCCGACTTCGACGCGGTAGTGATCGGCATGGGCTTCGGCGGCCTGCGCATGCTCTGGGAGCTGCACCAGCTCGGCCTGTCGGTGCGGGCCTACGAGCGGGGGTCGGACGTCGGCGGCACCTGGTACTGGAACCGCTACCCGGGCGCGCGCACCGACAGCGAGGCCTGGGTCTACTGCATGTTCTTCGACGAGAAGCTCAAGCAGGAGTGGGACTGGCCCGAGCGGTTCCCCAAGCAGCCCGACATGGAGCGCTACCTCCAGCACGTGGCCGACCGCTTCGACATGCGCCGCGACATCCGGTTCGAGACCGTGGTGACCTCGGCGGTGTACCAGGAGGGCACCGGTCTGTGGGAGGTCGGCACCGACCGGGGCGAGACTGTCACCTGCCGCTACCTGATCAGCGCGACCGGCCTGCTGCACGTGGCCTACGAGCCGCCGTTCCCCGGCCTGGAGAGCTTCGAGGGCGAGTCGTACCTGACCTCCCGCTGGCCCAAGGAACCGGTGGACTTCGCCGGCAAGCGGGTGGCGGTGGTCGGCACCGGCGCGACCGCCGTGCAGGTCATCCCCGAGGTCGCCCGGGAGGCCGAGCACCTGCGGGTGTTCCAGCGCACCCCGAACTACGTGCTGCCCAGCCGCAACCACGCGCTGGAGAAGGCCCAGCGGGACGAGATCAAGCGGGACTACCCCGAGATCATCGAGAAGCTGCGCAAGCAGCCCTTCGCGTTCCCGATGGACCCGGCCAACCGGATGTACGACGAGAACCGGAGCCCGGAGGAGGTGCGACGGATCCTGGACGCGGCCTGGGAGGCCGGGGGCTTCTACTACCTGTTCACCGCGTTCGACGACCTGCTCATCGACGAGCGCAGCAACCGGTTCGCCTCGGACTTCCTGCGGGAGAAGATCCGCACGATCGTCCGCGACCCGGAGACCGCCGAGAAGCTCACCCCGAAGTACCCGTACGCCGGCAAGCGGCCGCCGCTCGGGCACTTCTACTACGAGACGTTCAACCGGGACAACGTGGACCTGGTCGACGTGAAGGCCGACCCCATCGCGGAGATCACCCCCACCGGGATCCGCCTGGAGAGCGGCGAGGAGCACGAGGCGGACATCATCATCTTCGCGCTCGGCTTCGACGCCCTCACCGGCGCGCTCACCGAGATGGACCTGCGGGGACGCGGCGGGGTCAGCATGCGGGACAAGTGGGCGGACGGCGTGCACACCTACCTCGGGCTGTGCGTGGACTCGTTCCCGAACTTCTTCATGCTGTCCGGGCCGCAGTCGCCGTTCGCCAACATCCCGGCGGTGCTGGACCAGTCGGTGGCGTTCGTCGGGCGGCTGCTCGGCTACCTGGGCGAGCACGGCGTGGACCGGATCGAACCGACCGGCGACGCGGTGCACGGCTGGGGCGAGAAGTGCCAGGCGCTGCTCGACATGGCGCCTCCGATCAAGGCCGGACTGGCCGTCAGCTCCTGGTTCCTCGGCGCGAACATTCCGGGCAAGAAACCGAGCGTGTTGTTCTACTTCGGCGGCGCTGCCGCGTATTTCGACGATCTGGAGAAAGTCGCGGATCGTGATTTTGACGGGTTCGCCATGGTCAGTCCGGCCGGCGTCTGATAACGGCTCACCGAGGAAGGTGACAAGAACATGCACTTCGGAATGCTCTTGCTGCTGGCGAACGCGAGGTCTGGAAAGACCGACAGCCAGCTGTGGAAAGAGGAAATGGAGCTCGGCGTGTTCGCCGAGGAGGTCGGTTTCGACTCGGTGTGGGTGCCCGAGCACCACTTCGACCGCCCGTACTGCGTCTCGCCCGACCCGCTCCAGGCGCTGACCTACCTGGCCGCCAAGACCAGCCGCATCCAGCTGGGCACCGGCGCGATCATCCTGCCCTGGTGGAAGGGCGACAACGAGCCGATCCGGCTGGCCGAGCGGATCAGCATGCTGGACGCGCTCTCCGACGGCCGCCTTCAGCTCGGCTTCGGCCGGGGCCTGGCCAAGGACGAGTACGAGGGCTTCGGCGTCAGCATGGAGGAGTCGCGGGACCGCTTCAACGAGGCGGCGACCATGATCCTCGACGGGCTGGACAACGGCTACATCGAGCACGACGGCAAGTACTTCAAGCAGGTCCGCCGCGACATCTTCCCCACCCCCGAGCGGGGTTTCCGGGACCGGTTGTTCAACATCGCCATGTCACCGCCGTCCACCCTGGCGGCAGCCGAGTTCGGCGGCACCCTGATGTGCTTCAACTACCAGTATCCCATCGAGAAGCAGACCGAGCAGTTCAACGCGTGGCGGGACCGCTACCGCGAGGTCCACGAGACCGAGCCGCCGCCGCCGGTGCTGCTCGACTTCACCTACTGCCACGAAGACCCCGAATTGCAGGACAAGACCCTGCGGGAGCACCTCTTCCCGTTCTATCACTCGATGGTCGATCACTATGCGTTCGACGGAAAGCACTTCGGCAACACCAAGGGCTACGAGCACTACGCCGGCGCCGTCTCCGATCCGCTGAACGATCTCGGCCGAGGCGCCGCGTTCGACGGCTTCCTCGATCTGCAATGGCATGGCACGCCGGAACAGATGATCGAGAAGAT
This sequence comes from Actinospineispora eucalypti, assembly GCA_014208095.1. Classification (GTDB taxonomy): domain Bacteria; phylum Actinomycetota; class Actinomycetes; order Mycobacteriales; family Pseudonocardiaceae; genus Pseudonocardia; species Pseudonocardia eucalypti. Next base: position 2,073,548 of record JACHMT010000001.1, read on the forward strand.
GAAGCGGCGTATCGACCTCATCGGCGATTTCCGGCAGATGCTGTTGTGCTCCTACGGCGGAATGCCGTTGGAAACCGTCAAGGACAGCCTGCGGCTCATTCGGGAACAGGTTCTCCCCGAGGTGAACAAGTACGCCGAGTCGGTCAAGGCGAAGGCCTAGAGCTGGTAGGAGGGCGGCACCGGTGCGCGATCTGTCATCGCCTTACTGGAATCCGGAACGCGAACTGCGCGACCCGGAGGAACGCGAGCGGATGACGCTCGTCCAGCTGCGCAAGCAGCTGGCGCGCGCGTACACGCTGCCCTTCTACCGCCGGCACTGGGACGCCAACGGCTTCCACCCGGACCAGGTGAAAAGCTTCGACGACTTCACCAAGCGCTGCCCGGTCATCACCAAGAAGATGCTGGTCGCGGACCAGGCGGAGCACCCGCCGTACGGCTCCTACCTGGGCATCCCCCGGGAGGAGATCTACCGGATTCACGGCTCCAGCGGGACGTCCGGGACCCCCACGGTGTACGGGGTCTCCCGGAAGGACTGGGAGCACGCCAAGGAGATCTTTGCGCTGACCCATTGGGCCTCCGGGGTGCGGCCGACCGATGTCGTGCACTTCGCGTTCCCGTTCGGCATGTTCTTCGGCGGCTGGGCGATGCTGATGGCCGCCGAGGAAACCGGCGCCGCGATCTTCCCGATGGGTGCGGCGGACACCCGCCGGCGCATCGAGATGATCGACCGGTTGGGCTGCACGGTCATCGAGGGCACCCCGACCTACATGCTGCACATGGCCGAGGTGGCCCGGGAGATGGGCTACGACACCGTGAACTCGCCGCTGAAGATATTCCTCTCCGGCGGCGAGCCCGGCGGGTCGATCCCGAGCACCCGGAAGCTGCTGTTGGAGACCTGGGGCCTGGACACCGTCTGCGACGCGGGCACCACCTCGGAGATGTTCCCGTTCGTGACCAACGCGGAATGCCGCGAGATGAACGGTACGCACGTCTACTACGACGAGGTGTGGACCGAGATCGTGCACCCCGACGACCCGGCGAGCCCGGTTCCCGAGGGAGAGGTCGGCAACATCGTCTACACCCACCTGTGGCGGGAGTCGCAGCCGATGATCCGGTTCGCCTCCAACGACCGTAGCTACCTGACCCACGAGCCCTGCCCGTGCGGCCGGACCTATCCCCGGATGCCCCGGGGCCTGATGGGCCGGGCGGACGACATGCTGGTCATCCGGGGGGCGAACGTGTTCCCCTCCGGCGTCGAGCACGCCCTGCGCGAGGTGCCCGGCATCGGCCTCGAGTTCCGTATCCGGGTGTTCCGGAAGGGGCAGCTGGACGAGATCGCCGTCGCCGCCGAGGTGGCGCCGGGCTTCACCGGCTCGGGGGACCAGCGGGAACAGCTGCGCCGGCGCGCGGAGGAAGAGGTCACGCGCCGCTGTCTCATCCGCATCCCGGTCACGCTGGTCGAGCCGGACACGTTCGAACGCGCCGAGCTGAAGTCGCGCCGGGTCATCGACGAGAGGCCGAAGGCCAACTGAGGGGAGTCACATGACGGCGCCGGCGACCGGTTCCGACCTGATCGACGTCAACATTCTCGGCCCCGAGGCGCTGCGCGACCCGTACGGCTACTTCGCGCCGATCCGCGCCGAGCACCCCGTGCTGTGGGACGCGCGGTACAAGACCTGGCTGCTGACCAGCCACGAGATGGTCACCGCCGCGCTGCGCGACCAGCGGTTCTCCTCGGACCGGATCGTGCCGTTCATCCGGGCCAAGCTGTCCGGCCCGGACACCGACCCGCTGATCTACCAGGCGTTCGACCTGCTGCGGAACTGGATGGTGTTCCAGGACGAGCCGGGGCACCGCCGCATGCGCACGCTGGTGGTCAAGGCGTTCACCCTCCGGGCGGTGACCCGGATGGAGGAGGAGGTCCGGTCGATCTCCCACGACCTGCTGCGGGAGATCGACCCGGCCAGCGAGTTCGACCTGATCGAGAAGTTCGCCTACCCGCTGCCGGCCATGGTGATCGCCCGGATGCTGGGCGTGCCGGAGCGGGACCAGGACCGGTTCCGCGCCTGGTCGGACGACATCGGCGCACTGGTCTCCGGCGGGCTGGACGACCCCGGCCGCTACCACCGCTCGGCGGCGGCGATCGCCGAGATGATCGAGTTCTTCCGCGACCTGATGCGGCACTACGCCGCGCACCCGGCCGAGAACCTGATCAGCGACCTGATCGCGGCCCGGGAGGCCGACGACAGCCTCTCCGAGGCCGAGGCGATCGCCACCTGCACCCTGCTGCTGTTCGGCGGGCACGAGACCACGGCCAACCTGATCGCCAACTCCATGCTGGGGCTGATCCGCCACCCGGACCAGCTGGCCGCGCTGCGCGCCGGCACGGTGCCGATCAAGGGTGCGGTGGAGGAGTTCCTGCGCTACGACGGGCCGGGCAAGGCGGTGGTCCGGGTGCTCGCCGAGGACGCCGAGTACGGCGGGCAGCGGATGCGCAAGGGCCAGCGGGTGTTCCTGGTGCTGGCCTCGGCCAACCACGACCCCTCGGTGTTCGACCGGCCGGACGTGCTGCGCCTGGACCGGGACACCAAGGCGCACATGGCGTTCGGCGGCGGCGGGCACTTCTGCCTCGGCGCCGCACTGGCCCGGCTGGAGGCGGCGGTCGCGCTGCCCATCCTGGTCGACGCGCTGCCCGGGATCCGGCTGGCCGGCCGCGAGCTGCGCTGGCAGCCGGTGTTCCTGACCAGGGGCCTGCGCGAGCTCTGGGTGACCGCGGATGGGCCCCGGTGATGACCTCGGTCCGGGGGCAGCCGTCCGACACCTCGCCGGACGGCCTGAGTGGCCGGCTGCTGCCAGTGCTCGGCGCCTTCTGGACGTCCGGCGCCGACGGCGTGCTGCGGGTGGGGCAGTGCGCCGTCTGCGGACGGCTGCTGCATCCGGCCACGGCGGTCTGCCCGAGCTGTGAGAGCACCGAGATCGGGCTCGCGCCGGTCTCCGGCCGGGCCACCGTGGTCGCCCGGACGGTGAACCACCAGCGCTGGCTGCCCGAGCTGGTCACGCCGTACTGCATCGCCGTGGTCGCGCTGGTCGAGGACCCCCGGGTCCGCCTGACCACCAACATCGTCGGCATTCCGCCGGAGGACGTAGAGATCGGGACGGCCGTGCGTGTCCAGTTCCGCCCGGTGGCGGACGTGTGGCTGCCGGTGTTCGTGCCGACCGGGGAGCCGCCGGGGCGGGCCGTGTGGAACCTGGTGCCCGAACCGAGGACGGTGGTCCGCCAGCCGCCGGCGACCCGCCGGTTTGAGCACCGGACCGTCATCTCGGGCATCGGCCGGTCCCGGTTCGGCCGGCGGCTGGACGAGCCCCACGACCGGCTCACCCTGACCGCCTGCCGCGCCGCGATCGCCGACGCCGGCCTCACCCCGGCGGACATCGACGGGGTGTGCGCCTACCCGGGCGCCCCGGTCGGCGACGAGGCCACCGGGGTGGCCGCCGTCGCGCGGCGGCTGGGCATCGCCTCCAACTGGCAGCGCGGGGCACACGAGGTGCCCGGCCAGACGGGCGTGGTGATCGCCGCGATGCTGGCCGTCGCGGCCGGGCTGTGCCGGCACGTGCTGTGCTGGACCACCGTCCGCACCCACGAACGCCCGGGCATCTACACCGACCCCGGCGACCGTCGGGTGGCCGGCGAGCAGGCCTGGCAGGCCCCGTTCGGCGCGATGGGGCCGGCCAGCTGGGTGGCGTTGACCGCGTCCCGCTACTTCGCGCACTACAACGCGCCGGTGGAGGCACTGGGCTGGGTGGCCATCTCGTCCCGGCGCCACGCGGCGCGCAACCCGGAGGCGGTGTACCGGTCGCCGCTGGACCTGGCCGGCTACCGGGCGGGCCGGCCCATCTCCAGCCCCCTGCGGATCTTCGACTGCGACGTGCCGTGCGACGGCGCCATCGCGGTGGTGGTGTCCGACGCGGCCGTCGCGCCGGACCTGCCGAATCCGGCGGTACGGGTGGACGCCGTGGGGACCCAGCTGTCCGAGCGGCAGTCCTGGGACCAGGGCACGCTGACCCACCAGCCCAACGTGTTCGGCCCGGCCCGGCAGCTGTGGAGCCGGGCGAGCGTCTCGCCGGCCGATGTCGACCTGGCCAACCTGTACGACGGGTTCACCTTCAACGTCCTGTGCTGGCTGGAGGCCCTGGGCTTCTGCGGCCTGGGCGAGGCCGCCGACTTCGTCGCGCGCGGTGATCGGATCGGCCGGTCCGGCGAGCTGCCGGTGAACCCGCACGGCGGCCAGCTCTCCGCCGGCCGCGGCAACGGCTTCGGCCAGCTGCACGAGGCGGTGGTCCAGCTGCGCGGCCAGGCCGGGGAGAGGCAGGTCGCCGGGGCGCGGGTGGCCGTGGTGACCAGCGGCGGCGGAATCCCGGCCAACTGCATGATCCTGACCAGCGACCGATGAGGGCGGAAAGATGATCAGCGCGGCGGACGACTTCCTGATCCACCAGACCCCGGAACCGATCCGGTTCGCCGGCACCAGCGACCGCCGGTTCTACGACCGGCACTTCTTCACCGGGCACTGCCGGGAGAAGAAGATCTTCTTCCTGCTCGGCGTCGGCGCCTACCCGAACCTGGGGGTCATCGACGCGTTCGCCTCGGTGGCCACCGACCGCGCGCAGTTCACCACCCGGGCCTCCCGCGAGCTGGGCGCCGACCGGTTGGACACCGCCGGCATCGGGCCGTTCGGCCTGGAGGTGCTGGAGGGCCTGCGCCGGCTCCGGTTCACCGGCGCGGCATCGGGCCACGCGGTGGGGCTGGACCTCGAGTGGTGTGCCGCCGCCGAGCCGCTGGCCGAGCCGCCGCTGTTCAGCCGGGTGCTGGCCCGGGTGATGGAGCAGGGCACCCGGATGATCCAGACCGGCCGGTACACCGGCCACCTGGTCGTCGACGGGGAGCGGCACGAGGTCACCCCGGACACCTGGTGGGGCGCGCGGGACCGGTCCTGGGGCGTCCGCTCGATCGGCCTGGAACGGGAGCCGGCCGGCATCGCCCAGGCGAAGAAGCTGGGCCGGGAGCGCACCCCGCTGTGGATCTGGTCGCCCATGCAGTTCGAGCACCGGACGGTGCACTTCAGCCTGTCCGAGCACGCGGACGGCCGGCGCGAGGTCGAGGTCGTCCGGCAGGCCGCGGAGCTGGGTTCCGGCACCGATGCCGTCGAGTTGGGGGAGCCCGAGCACGAGCTGAAGTTCGACCCGGCCACCCGGGAGCTGCTGGACGGCTCGAGCGTGTCGTTCCGGGACCTCGACGGCACCCGGACCACGGTGCGGCTCACCCCGTTGCACCGCGCCTACCTGCGCGCCGGCACCGGCTACGGCGGCCCCGACCCGTGGCGGCACGGCGCCTACCGGGGCCAGAACTGGGTGGACTCGGTGTCCTTCGACATCACCGATCCGGCGGTCACCTCGGTCATCGGCCCCACCCACGTGCTGTGCCGGATGGAGGCCAGCACCGGGGAGATCGGGTTCGGCACCTTCGAGACCCAGGTGTTCGGGGCCTATCCCCGGTACGGGTTCGTCTCATGAGCGTGCTGAGCGCCCGGGTGGACACCGTGGCGGAGCTGCACGGCGCGCTGGCGGAGTTCGTCGGGGAACGCGTCGGCGCGGACGTCTCGGTGAGCGAGCCGCGCCGGATGGCCGGCGGCACCGGCAACGAGACCTGGGCCTTCGACGTGCTGGACCCGGCCGGCCTGGTCCGGGACCGGCTGGTGCTGCGCCGCACGGTCGAGCAGGGCATGCTCGACGGCGACCCGGGCACCGAGTTCGAGCTGCTCACCGCGCTGGACCGGGCCGGGTTCCCGGTGCCCCGCCCCCGGTGGTGCGTCACCGAGGACTCGCCGCTGGCCCGCCCGTTCATCGTGGTGGAGCGGCTGTCCGGCACCGACCTGCGCAAACACCTGGCGCGGAACGCGCCTGCCGGGCGCGCGCCCAGTTCGGCGCGCGCGGGGGATACAGCGCGAAACGCGCCTGCCGAGCGGGTGCCCGGTTCGGCGCCCGCGGGAGATGCAGTGCGGAACGCGCCGGCCGAGCGGTTGCCCGGTTCGGCATGCGCGGGAGATACAGCGGCCCGGCCGGATGTGGACCGCCGACGGCTGGGCCGGCGCCTGGTTCGCCTGCAGGCCGGGCTGCACCGCCTGGTGCCCGTGCCGGGGCTGGACGACTCGCCCCCGCTGGACCGGTGGGCCGAGGCGATCGAACGGGCCACCGGCGACCCCGGCCCGCTGCTGGCCACCGCGCTGGACTGGCTGCGCGCCACCCCGCCCGAGCCCGGGCACCGCTGTGTCGTGCACGGCGACTTCAAGACCAACAACCTGGTGCTGGGCGCCGACGACACCCTGACCGTGCTGGACTGGGAGCTGGCGCACGTCGGCGACCCGGTCGAGGACCTGGCCTGGACGATGCTGTGGACCACCGGGTTCGACCTGGTCGGCGGCCTGCTCGGGGTGGACGAGTACCTGGCCGCCTACCAGGCCGAGGCCGGCCGGCCGGTGGAGCCGGCCCGGCTGCGCTACTGGCGGATCTTCGCGCTGGTCAAGCTGGCGGCGATCTTCCTCACCGGGGTTTCCCGGTCCACCGACCCGACGCCGACGCTGATGGGCCGGGCGGTGCACCACATCGATGCCGAGCTGGGCTCCCTGCTACCGGAAGCGCTGGTCGCGTCGTGACCGGGTCCGTGGACGGGCTGGCCACCCTCGAGAGGGTGCGGGTTTTTCTCGCCGAGCGGGTCGCGCCCTCGGTGCCGGGCGAGCTGGCCGGCGAGTTCCGCGCGGCGGTCAAGCTGCTGGAGACCACCGGTGCCGAGCTGAACGAGCGGCATGTGCGGCTGAGCGCCGAGCTGGCCGACCTGCTGCGCCACGCCGACCGGATCATCCGGCGGTTCGGCCTGGAGCCGCACGGCCCGGTGCTGCTCGCGCTGTTCCGGCGGGCCGAGGAGCTGGACCTGCTGGATCTGCACGGCCTGGACGCGCTCTGGCGGGACGCCCGGGCGCTGGGCTCCGCGCTGCTGGTCGAGCTGCGCGGCTACCGGGACCTCCCGGACACCCCGGCCGATGCCCGCGCCGAGGCCACCGAGCTGGCCGCCGACTTCTGCGCCTGCCTCGGGGAACACGCCCGGGCCCGGCTGCACTGGCAAGCGGTTTTCCCGGCTATTCGAAACCCGCCCCTGGAGGACGATCGATGACCGCACTGTCCCCGTCCGGCCCGCTGGTCGACGGCAAGCTGGTGGAAACGCCGCACACCATCACCGTGGTCAACCCGGCCACCGGCGAGGCGTGCGCCGAGTGCCCGGCCGCGACCCCGGAGCTGCTGGAACGGGCGGTCGACGCGGCGGTCCGGGCCGCCCCGGCCTGGGCCAAGGAACCCGGCGCACGCCGGTGGACCCTGGAGACCGTCGCCACGGTTCTCGACGAGAACCGCGAAGCGCTGGCCCGGACGCTGTCCACGGAGACCGGGATCCCGGTGCGGGACGCCGCCATGGAGGCCGCCGGCGCGGCGGCGTTCGCCCGCCACCGGGCGGCCGGCCCGCTGCCCGTCGACTCGGTGCACGACGACGAGCGCCAGCGGGTGCAGGTCCGCCGAGCCCCGATCGGCGTGGTCGGCGCGATCATCCCGTGGAACGCGCCGCTGCTGATCAGCGCGGAGAAGATCTCCACCGCGTTCGCCACCGGCAACACGGTGATCGTCAAGCCGTCCCCGCTGGCCCCGCTCACCACCGCGCTGCTGGGCGAGCTGCTCGCGCAGAGCGTCCCGTCCGGCGTGCTGGGCGTGCTCCCCGGCGGCGACGAGCTGGGGGCGGCGCTGGTCGCCCACCCGGCCGTCGGGATGATCTCCTTCACCGGCAGCATCGACGCCGGCCGGGCGATCATGGCCGCGGCGGCCCCCCGGTTGAAGCGGCTGTCCCTGGAGCTGGGCGGGAACGACGCGGCCATCGTGCTTCCGGACGTCTCCGGCGGTGCCGTGGCCAAGACGGCGGCCAAGGTCTACGCGGGCGCGTTCTACCGGTCCGGCCAGGTGTGCGCGGCGATCAAGCGGCTGTACCTGCCCCGGCCGGTGTTCGGCGAGTTCACCGAGGCGCTGGCCGCGCTGGCCGGCCAGGCGGTGGTCGGCGACCCGTTCGACCCGTCGGTGACCATGGGGCCGGTGTCCAACCGGGCACAGTCGGACCGGGTGCGCGGGCTGGTGGAGGACGCGGTGGCGGCCGGCGGCACGGTGCTGGCCGGTGGCCCCGAGGTGAGCGGTCCCGGCTACTTCCACCGTCCGACGCTGGTGACCGGGTTGGCGGCCGATACCGCGCTGGTGGCCCAGGAGCAGTTCGGCCCGGCGCTGCCGGTGCTGCCCTACGACGAGGTGGACGAGGCGGTGGCGGCCGCGAACGACACGGACTACGGCCTTGGCGCGTCGGTGTGGACCACCGACCCGGAGCGCGGGGCCGAGGTGGCGGCGTCGCTGGACGCCGGCTCTGTCTGGGTCAACCGGCACGGCGTGGTCTCCCCGGAGATCCCGTTCGGCGGCATGAAACAGAGCGGCTACGGGCGCGCCAACGGCGCGGCCGGGCTGGACCAGTACAGCGAGCTCAAAACGGTCAGCGTGCGGAGGTAAGGGCGATGGAGAAACTGCTCGGCGAAGGCCACTTCTTCGAAGGCCCGCGCTGGCACGAAGGGGCCTGGTACGTGTCCGACCTGTACGCCCACCAGGTGCGGCGGGTCACCGAGGACGGCAAACCGGAGGACTGGGCGGCGGCGCCCGGCCAGCCGTCCGGCCTGGGCTGGCTGCCGGACGGCTCGATGCTGGTCGTCTCGATGCTGGACCGGCAGGTGCTGCGCCGCCGGCCGGACGGCCAGGTGGTCCGCCACGCCGACCTCTCGGTGGCCTCGGCGCATCCGATCAACGACATGGTGGTGGACGCGCACGGCCGGGCCTACGTGGCCACCTTCGGCTTCGACCTGTTCGCCGGGGGCCAGCCCGAGCCGGGCGAGGTGCTGCGGGTCGACCCGGACGGCACGGTGTCGGTCGCGGCCGGAGGCCTGTGTTTCGCCAACGGCATGGTGGTCACGCCGGAGAACGACACGCTGATCGTGGCCGAGACCTTCGGCAGCCGGTTCACCGCGTTCACCATCGCCGACGACGGCACGCTGACCGACCGGCGGGTGTGGGGGCAGCTGGGGCGCGCGCCTTCGTACGAGTCGATCGAGACCATCGTGGACACCGACTTCGCCCCGGACGGCTGCGTGCTGGACGCCGAGGGGCACATCTGGGTGGCCGACGCGCTGCACGGCCGGGCCTGCCGGGTGGCGCCCGGCGGGGCGATCGTCGACGAGGTCCGGGCGCCGGGCGGGCTGGGCCTCTACGCCTGCACGCTGGGCGGCTCGGACGGGCGCAGCCTGCTGCTGTGCACCGCGCCCAGCTTCGCCGACCACGAGCGCAAGGCGGCCCGCGAGGCCGAGCTGTACGTCCACCGGGTCGCCGTGCCGCGCAACGACTCCCGGCCCTGATCGGAGCGAGAAGATGGTCGAACTTGATCCCGTGACCGCCGACCCCACCGACCTGCGGCGGCTGTACGGGTACTTCCCGAGCGGGGTGACCGCGGTCTGCGCGCTGTCCGGCGAGGTCCCGGTCGGCATGGCGGCGAGCGCGTTCACCGCCGTGTCGATCGATCCGCCGCTGGTCTCGGTGTGCGTGCAGAACAGCTCCACCACCTGGCCGAAGCTGCGCAGGCTGCACCGGCTGGGGGTCAGCGTGCTCGCCCAGCACCAGCACCGGGAGTGCCGGACGCTGGCGATGAAGGAGGGCGACCGGTTCGCCGGGATCGACTGGGTGGCCACCCCCGGCGGCGCGATCGTGGTGAGCGAGGCGACCGCCTGGCTGGAGTGCTCGCTCTACTCCGAGCTGGTCGCCGGCGACCACGCGATCGCCCTGCTGGAGGTGCACGCGTTCCGCATCGACCTGGAGCGGTCGCCGCTGGTGTTCCACGAGAGCCGGTTCCGCAAGCTGGCCAACATCGTGGAGGGGGCGCCGCGATGAGCACCCTGGCCGCGGTGTTCCGGGAGCTGCGCGCCGGCCGGCCGGTCGTGGTGGCGGGCCCGCTCGGGCAGCCCGGTGACCTGGTGGTGGCGGCCGAGTCGGTCACCACGGAGTCGGTGGCGTTCCTGGTGCGCCACACCTCGGGGTTCGTCTGCGTGGCCCTGCCGGGGGCGGACTGCGACCGGCTCCGGTTACCTCCGATGTACCCGTTCTCCGACGACCCGGCCCGGGGGCGCTTCACGGTCACCGTGGACGCGGCGGCCGGCGTGTCCACCGGCATCTCCGCCGGCGACCGGGCGCTCACCATCCGCCTGCTCGGGGGTGCGGCGACGACGGCCGCCGACCTGGTGCGCCCGGGGCACGTGGTGCCCTGCCGGGTGGCCGAAGGGGGCGTGCTGGCCCGTCCGGGGGCGGCCGAGGCGGCGAGCGACCTGGCGGCCGCGGCCGGCCTGCGGCCCTCGGCGGCGTACAGCGCGGTGGTCAGCACCCGGTACCCGGGCGAGCTGGCGCGCGGCGCGGAGCTGGCCCACTTTGCCGCCCGCCACGGCCTGGCCGCCACCTCGGTGGACGACCTGACCGCGCACCTGCGGGGTGTGGCCGCCGCCTGAAGGCCGGTCATCAGACCACTTCCAGCCAAGGGTGGCCGGGGTGCACGCGCGACAGCTACTCGGACAGCCGGGCCCGGCGCGACCGGTCCATCGCGGGGAGTGCCTGCGGGAAGTCCGCCACGTCCTTGGCCCGCGGTGATTTCGCCTTGAACAGCAGCGCGACCTCCGGGATCACATAGGGGATGCCGTCGCTGGTACGGAGGATCAGATCGTCGTAGGGCAGGGTGATCGAGGCGTCGCGCCGGCACACCCACCAGTCGCCCCGGTGCGGCTCGCGGAACACGTCGAGTCGGTATTGCCCGGTCGCCGGTTCATGCAGCCAGGTCTGATGCTGGTTGTCCGCTTCCTCGGGGAACGGCCAGGCGTGTCCGTCGCCGACGAACAGATCCAGTGCCCACCCCGCCGCGACGTACCAGTGCAACCGGGTGCTCCGCAGCCGTTCGGTCAGCGCCGCGCTCAACCAATGCGGAGTTCGTCACGGTCTTCGGCTGGGGCACCTTGAAAAAGGGCATCCGGCGCACGCCCCGATGATCGGGCGCCTCCAGGGCGACGGCGTCATCATCGAGGTCGTCGCTGTTGAGCGGGAGCCGCCGGTAGCCGGTCACCTGTGACCAGAACGCGGCCATTCGCTCGGGGTCAGAGCAGTCGAACGTGACACTGAAGATGAACGAGCTCATGGAGCGTCCTGATAGACGTGATCGTGGAACTGCCTGGCGGCGATCATCATCGCAACGATCGCCTACCCGGCGCAGCGACCAGGCTTGCTCACGGGTCAGCTTCAAGCCAGGACCAGCTCGCAATCTTGTTTTATGCGGTGAGCGGTGTTCGGGGTTTTCGGCGTGGTGTCTGGCTGGCGTCTATCCATTTCGGGGGTGTGAACTCGGGCCATCCGTTGTGGATGCGGATTTCCCATCCGGCGTGGTGGATCATCCGGTGGTGCGCCCAGCAGAGCATGACCAGGTTGTTCAGGTCGGTGCGGCCGCCGTGGGCCCAGGGAATGATGTGGTGCACCTCGCAGTGGCGGGGTTTTCTGTTGCAGCCCCGCCAGGCGCAGCCTTGGTCGCGGGCGGCGATGGCGCGGCGTTGGTAGTGGTCCACGGTGCGGCGGATCCGCCCCACATCCACGACCGTGCTGTCGCCGTCGAGGACGACGGGTAGGACTTTGCAGTCACACGCGAGTTGGCGGATGTGCGCGGTGGTGGCCCAGCCGAGTCCGAGGGTTGCTCCGCGGACCCGTTCCCGCAGGTCTTTTTCCTGCACGATCACGGTCAGGTGGGGTCGTTCCCCACCTTGAACAGGTAGGTCTGCCTGGTTGAGTGCCTGGACACATAGGGCGCCGAGGGCATCGGCGTCGCGTTCGGGCAGGGACTTGTCCTCGTCGTCGTTGCCGCTGGTGCGGTGGCCTTCCAACGCCAAGGACAGGGCGGTGAAGGTCGGGGTGTCGAGTTGGCCTGTGATCCGGCCGCCGTGGCCGTCGCGGCAGCGGTACAGGTACAGCTCGTTGAGTTGTGGTTTCTCGTCCTCGGGTTCGGGGCCGTCCTGGTCGAGGGTGTTCAGTAGTTGGGTGCCGAGGCGGCGTAGCTCGTCGGGCCGACACGTGGTTGCCCACTCGGCGAGCTGTTTCTCCGCTCCGCCCCACACCCCGGGGTCCAATCGCCGTCCGGTGGGGGAGTTCAACAGGTTCTCGATCACGTCGGCGTGCGGCTGGTCGATGGTCAGCGCACCCAACGCGGCGGCGGTGGCGGGCATGGCCGGTTCAACCGGTTGCCCATCCAGGGTGGTGGGGAACACGGCGCGGGCGACCGCGACCATGCGTCGGGCGCGTTGTGGGTGGTAGCCGAGTAGGTCGGCGATCGCGGCGCGGGTGGTGACACAGCGCTGGTCGAACTCCCCCGAGCGGTCCAGATCGGCGATCTCTGACAGCCTCAGGTGCGACAGGTCCCGTATTAGCCGTTCGACGGCTTTGAGTCCTTCGATCTTGGTGGCGCCATCGGCGGTGGCGAGGTACGCGCGGAGGGCGGCCACCGCGGCGGCCGCTTCTTCAACGCGTGACTCGAACATGCGTTCATGTTATCGTAGATTGCGCCTGGGAGCAAAATGATTGAAGATGGAGGTGTGCGTCGTGTGCCGTACCCGGCCTGTAACGCAAGGCAGGACCCGGGGCACCGGCTTTCAGAGCGGGTTTCCCGCTGTGGTCCCGTCCAAAGAGAATCAAAAAGGGGAGGGAGGTTTTCGATCCGTCGGATGTCGGAGACATCCGAACGGCTCGGCGCTGCGGCGCCGAACCAAACGTCCGTAGTAACTACTGTCCCGCCGGCGAGACGAATGCGCAGGTGACCCGGACCACGGCCGGTCGCCCGGGCGATAGCATGCGGCGCGGATCGACGGCGATTCGAGGCTGGAGGGTGCATGCAGAGCGCGCCGACCGGCCCGAGGGCGCTGACCGCCTACAAGGTCCTGCGGGTGTTGAAGGAAGGGCAGGCGTACCGGACGCTGCTTGCCCTGGACCGGCAGACCGGCGTGCGGGTGGTCATCAAGGCCATCGATCTGGCCACCCTGTCCACGGAGAGCCGCGACCGGCTGGAGCGGGAAAGCTCCCTGCTCCAGGGCCTGCGTGCGGCCAGCATCGCCACGGTCATCGACATCTTCCGGGAGGCCGAGAAGCTGTATGTGGTGGCGCCGTACGTGGCCGGCGTGACGCTGCGCAGCCGGATGGCGGCCGGCCGGCTGTCGGTGCCCGAGGCGCTCACCGTGGCGGCCGACCTGTTGCGGTCGCTGGCCGAGCTGCACGAACGGGGACTGATCCACCGCGACGTCCGCCCGGCCAACGTGATGGTCAACGAGCGGCCGCCGGTGTACAGCGCGACGCTGGTCGACTTCGGGCTGGTGTCGGAGTCGTTCCTGAATCCGACCCGTCCGACTCGCTCGCCCCGGTACATGTCACCCGAGCTGGCCGGGGTGCTGGAGCGCGCGGTGGACTGCCGTTCGGACCTCTACTCGGTCGGCATCGTGCTCTACGAATGCCTGGCCGGACGGCCGCCGTTCGACAGCGAGGACACCCGGGAGGTGCTGCGTCAGCACCTTTCGGCGGCACCGTCGCGCCTGCGCACCCTGGGGGTGCCGATCCCGCAGGCGCTCGAGGAGATCCTGCACCGGCTGCTGCACAAGGACCCGGACGACCGCTACCACTCCGCCCGGGCCGCGCTGGCCGACGTCGAGGCCGTGGGATCCGCGTTGCGCAGCGGGATCGCCGAGCCCGGTGTCGCGGTGGGTGCGCACGACTGGCGGCAGACGCTCACCGAACCGTCACTCACCGGGCGGGAGGGCGAGCTGGAGTTCCTGCTGCGCCGGCTGGCCGACGCGGCGCGCGGCTCGGCCGGGCTGGTCATCGTCGAGGCGCACTCGGGCGGCGGCAAGACCCGGGTGCTGGACGAGTTCTGCGAGCGCGCGTCGGCACTGGACGCGAGGATCTTCCGGGGCCGGGGGATCGAGCGTTCCGCGCGGCACCCGCTGCACATGCTGGCCGGCGTGGTCGGCGACCTGGTCGAACAGGCGGGCGCGGACCCCGGGTTCGGGCCCGAGCTGGCCCGGGGACTGGGGGGAGCGGTCGGCCCGCTCAGCGACGCGCTGCCCGAGCTGCGCCAGGTGTTCGGCGGCGACGACCAGCCCACGCCGCGCATCCCCGAGTCGCAGGTGCAGAGCCGGCTGGCGTCGGCCCTGATGTGCCTGCTCGAGGCGCTCGGCGGCGGCGAGCGCGCCGCCGTGGTGGTGCTGGACGACTGCCAGTGGGCGGACGAGCTGACCCTGGGCCTGCTTACCGCGTGGGCGGAGTCGGTGGCCGGCGGCTCCGACGCGAGGCACCTGCTGGTGGTGGCCGCGATGCGTTCCGAGGAGGTCGGCCCGCACCGGCGGCTGAGCTCGCTGGAGGGCGCCGAGGTGCTGCCCCTGCCGCCGCTCGAGCCTTCCCAGGTGGGCCAGGTCGTCGAGTCCATGGGCGGCAAGATCCCCGCGACCGCGACCAGGGTGGTGGCGGAGCTGTCCCGGGGCAACCCGTTGATGATCTCGGCCGTGCTGCGCGGGCTGGTCGAGGTCGGGGCGTTGGCGCCGAGCGGCGACGGGTGGCGGTTCACCCCGGTGTCCGGCGGCTGGCAGGCCTCCCGGGAGTCCGCCGCGTTCCTGGCCAGCCGGTTCGCCCTGCTGGCCGCGCCGACCCGGCGCCTGCTGGATGCCGGTGCGGTACTGGGCCGGGAGTTCGACCTGGAAATGGCCGCCGCGCTGGCCGGCCAGGACCCGGCGGAGGCCGGCGAGGCGATCGGCCAGGCCGTCGAGCGGCACCTGGTCTGGACCGGAAACACCGGCCGCCTGACCTTCGCGCACGACCGGCTGCGCGGCAGCCTGCTCGGCGAGCTGGATGCCGCCGAGCTGGCCGAGCTGCACCGCCGCGCCGGCTACACGCTGGAGACCCAGGCCCCGGACCGCGCGTTCGACATCGCCTACCACTTCGACGCGGCCGGCGAACCCGAGCGGGCGTTCCCCTACGCCATCCGGTCGGCCGCGCAGGCGCGCGAGCGGCACGACGTGGAGCTGGCCGAGCGCCAGTACCGCATCGCCGAGCGCGGCATGGCCACCGCCGACACCGGCGTGCGCTACGAGCTGCTGGAGGCGCTCGGGGAGATCCTGATGCTGCGCGGCCGGTACGACGAGGCCGCCGAGCGCTTCGAAGGGGCGCGCGGGCTGGCCACGGACAACATGCAGGTCGCCTGGATGGAGGGCCAGCTCGGCGAGCTGCTGTTCCGCTGGGACAACCTGGACGCCGCCGCCGAGCACATCGAGTCCGGCCTGTCCGTGCTGGGGGAGTGGGTGCCGACCGGCGGGCAGCGGAAGCTGCTGTTCCGGCTGCTCTGGGAGCTGGTGCGGCGCCTGGCGCGCGGCGTGGCCCGGCATCGCACGGTGGCCAGCGCCGACCCGGCGGTGGACCGGCTCAAGTCGCATCTCTACACCCGCCTGCAGTACCCGAGGTGGTTCCACGCCCGGCGGGTCGAGGGCCTGTGCATGATGGTTCGCCAGGTCAACGTGGCGGAGCGCTGCCCGGGCAGCGCCGAACTGGCGCACGCCTACTCGGTCTGGGGCGGTTCGCTGGCGCTCACCTTCCCGTTCCTGTGGCGGCGCGGGCTGCGCTACGTGGACCGGGCCAGCCGGATCTACCGCGACCGGGGGGACTCGCGGGGCGAGGGCCACGCGGCCAGCATGCGCACCTGCGTGCTGCACGGCGCCGGCCGGTACCGCGAGGCGGTCGAGTCGGCCGGCGAGGCGATCCGGATCCTGAGCCAGTTCGGCGACCGGTGGGAGGTGGGCTTCGCGGCGCGCAACCGGGCGGTCTGCCTGTACCGGCTCGGCCGCCTGCGCGAGGCGTGGGAGCAGGCGCGCCGGGTGTACGAGATCGGGCTCGAGGTCGGTGACGCCAACGCGCAGGTCACCGCGTTGGACGTGCTGGCCAGGACGACCGGCGGCCAGGTGCCGGCGGCCCAGACCGAGGCGGCGGTGGCCCGCCACGGCGACGACATCGAGGTGGCGGTGGCGGCGCTGCACGCGGATGCGCTGCGGCTGCGCCACGGCGGGCGGCTGGAGGAGGCCATCGACAGCCTGGAGCGGGCGGCCCGACTGGTCGGCCGGGCGCAGCCGACCAGCACCCACCTGGTGCCGGTGTTCGCCTGGCTGGCCACGCTGCACCGGGAGGCCGCCGAGCGGCCGCTGCTGCCCCAGGATCGCCGCCGCCTGCTGCGCCGGGCGCGTGCCTCGGCCCGCCGCGCGGTGCGCTACGGCCGCATCTACCCCAACGACCTGCCGCACGCCCAGCGCGAGCTGGGCGTGGTGCACGCCCTCGCCGGCCGGCGACGGCGCGCGCTGCGCCGGCTGAAGCGGGCGGGAGTGCTCGCGCGCCGCCGCGAGGCGTGGGCCGAGCTGGCCGAGGTGAACCGGCAACGCGAGCGCCTCGGGTTCGCCGCCGAGGACGTCTCGGACGTGGCCGGCCACTTCGAGGCGAGCTTCTCGGCCGACCGGGAGGGCCAGCTCAGCTTCGGCCTGGCCGACCGGTTCAGCGCGCTGCTCGAGGCGGGCGCGCTGCTGGCTTCCTGCGACTCGGCGGCGGCCACCGTGGCCGCGGTCCGCCAGGTTGGCCGGTCGCTGCTGCGCGCGGAACGCTGCCGGGTGGCCGGGTTCGTGCCGGACTGGCGACCGGACACGGCGGCCATGCCCGCCGGCGTCCGCCGCGCGATCCGGGAGGGCCGGCCGCTGGTGATCACCGAGTCGGCCGACTGCGCGGACGACTTCTTCGACGAGCGCAGCCCCATCGGGGCCCGTTCCGCCCTGTGCGCCCCGGTATTCACCGACGACGAGCTGGCCGGATACTTCCTGGCCACCCACTCGCGGGTGGACAAGCTCTTCGGCGACGAGGAGTGCCGGCTGGCCGAGTTCGTGGCCCGCCTGGCCGGCGCCGCGCTCGAGCGGCAGCGGCTGCACCGGGACTCACGCGCGCGGGTGATCTCGGCCCAGGAGGCCGAGCGTTCGCGGGTTGCCAGGGACCTGCACGACGAGATCGGCCAGGCGCTCACCTCGGTCCTGTTGGACGTCCGTTCGGTGGAGAGTGCGGTGGCGGGCCATGAGTGCTTCGGGAACGAGGTCGAGGAGGTGCGCCGGCGGGTGGCCGTGCTGCGCGGCGGCATCGGCGGGGCGCTGGACTCGGTCCAGCGCCTGGCGTTCGACCTGCGGCCGGCCGTGCTGGACGACCTCGGCCTGGTGGCCGCGCTGCGCCGGCTCACCACCAGCACGATGACCGGCGACGTGAACGTCGAGCTGGAGACGGTCAACCTGGACGACGGCGACCGGCTGCCCGCCGACCTGGAGACGACGGCGTACCGGCTGGTACAGGAGGCCGTGACCAACGTGGTGCGGCATTCGCGCGCGTCGACGTGCGGGGTGATCCTCGGGCGCGCGCAGGGGAGGTTGCGGGTCATGGTCGAGGACGACGGGATCGGCTTCTCGCCGGAGTCACAGGCGAGCGTCGGGCTGATGGGCATGCGGGAACGGGCCGCGCTGGTGGGGGGCACGTTGTTGGTGAGCTCCGTGCCCGGGCAGGGCACTTCCGTCGTGTTCGAGGTGCATCTCGATGGCTGACCAGCTGCGGGTACTGATCTGTGACGACCACAAGATCGTCCGGGGTGGCCTGCGCCGGATGCTCTCCGAGGACCCGGCGATCAAGGTCATCAGCGACGTCGGGACGGCCGCCGAGGCGGTCGCGGCCGCGGCGCGGGCCAAGCCCGACGTGGTGGTGCTGGACGTCGGGCTGCCGGACCAGAGCGGGCTGTCGGCCATCGGCCTGATCAGGGAGGCCAGCCCGGCCACGAAGATCCTCATCCTGACCATGCACGACGACGTCGCCTACCTGCGCGAGGCGTTCGCCGCCGGGGCGCTGGGCTACGTGCTCAAGGCGGCCGCCGACGTCGAGCTGTTCCAGGCCGTGCACGACGTGGCGCGGGGCATCCGGTACGTGCATCCGGCGCTGGGCGCGGCGTTGCTGGAGAAGAAGTCGGCGGCGGTGACGCAGACCTCTCGCGTGGAGTCGCTCTCCGAGCGCGAGGCGGAGATCCTCCGGCTGCTGGCACTGGGGTACACGAATCCCGAGATGGCCGACATGATGCAGCTGTCCGTCCGCACCGTGGAGACCTACCGCGCGCGGCTGCAACAGAAGGTCGGCCTGCGTTCGCGGGCCGAGCTCGCGCGCCTGGCCCGCGACGCCGGCCTGGTCAGCTCCGAGCGCTAGCGCGGAACGCGCTTGCCGAGCGTGCGCCCAGTTCGGCGGACGCGGGAGACAGGAGCGTCCACCGGCGCCCCGGGGTCTCCGGGGGGATGCTCGAGGAACCAGTCCACGATGCCGGGCATGTGCGGCTCGAAGCCCCCGGGAACGGAGATGTTCAGCGCCCCGGTCGGTGCGCCGGTGCGGTTCTGGAAGTCGTGGGGGGTGCCGCCGGGCGCGAGGACGAACGACCCCTTCGGGGCATCGAACCAGTGGTCGCCGACGAGAAAGGTCATCGTGCCGTCGAGGACGTAGAAGACGTCGTCCTCGGGATGGGTGTGCGTGCCCGGGCCGGTGGTGTGCGGCTCCAGCCACCACTCCGAGATCGAGTAGCGGTTGGCCGTCTCCGCCCCGTCCGCCTTGAACACCGCGTTGATGCGCCCCATCCCGTACTGGCGCCCTTCACCGGGCGCGAGCCGTACGGGAGGTCGCCGTGCCAAGTCCGTGGTCATCGTCCGACGGTATCGACCCGACGGTCCCCGGGGCTTGGACGAATGGGAACCGGCGGTCAGGTCGGTGAGCACCGGCCGCCGGCGCGGCGCGCGCCTCGGGTCGATCGTCGTCCGCATGATGGCCGGATCCCACCAGCCGGAGTGGGCGCTGGCCGGCAACCTCGGCGGGATCGAACCGGCCGAGATACGTTCCCACGGGGGGTCGATGGCCGGTCGGCCGATTGGAGGGACCGTGGGGTCGGACGCAGAGCGGTTGCCAAGCTGGCTCATCTGGCAGCTCCGGCCGTTCCCGGACGCCAACCTGTTGCTCGTGCCCGGGCGGCAGCCGGCACTCGTGGACAGCGGGTTCGTCGGTCACGCGGCCGAGACCGCCGAGTGGGTGCGCGCGCACACCGGACGGCTGGGCCTGGTGGTGAACACCCATTGGCACTCCGACCACGTGGGCGGGAACGGGCTGCTGCAGGCCGGCGGGGCCGGGATCGCCGCGAGCGCCCCGGACGCATCCGCGCTGGCCCGGCGGGATCCCGGCTGCTGCCAGGCGGAGTACTTCGACCAGCCCGTCGCGCCCTACACCGTCGACGAGGCGCTCGAGGACGGACAGGTGGTCCGGCTCGGTGACTCGGACTGGGAGGTCATCCGCACCCCGGGGCACACGCCCGGCCACCTGGCGCTGTGGCAGCCGGAGGAGCGGCTGCTCGCGGTGGGGGACGCCCTGTCGGACTACGACGTGGGCATGGTGAACCTCGCCCTGGACGGCCCCGAGGTGGCCACGGTCGCGCTGGACTCGCTGCAACGGCTGGTCGATCTCGCGCCGAGGGTCCTGCTGCCCTCGCACGGGCCGATACCCGCCGACACCGGCGCGGCACTGGCCGCCGCGCTGCGCCGGGCCCAGCGTCTGGTGGACGATCCCGACGGGGCCGTGTGGTACAGCTCGCGGCGGATCTTCGCCTACGCCCTGATGATCCGGGGCGGCATCCCGGCCGACTCGGTGGAGCCCTACCTGCACGCCCGGGCCTGGCTGCGCGACGCGGCCCGGCTGCTGAGCCGTACCGCCGAGGACTTCGCCGCCGAGCTGATCGAGTCGATGTTGCGCGGCGGCGCCGTCGCCCTGCGCGAAGGGCGGCTGCACGCGGCCCTCGAACACACTGCCGTCGAACCCTCGGCGCTGCGGGTGCCCATGCCGCGCGAATGGCCGGCCGCGCCGGTCGGTGTGGCGCCGTGATGAGCGCTCCTGACGCCGCGAGCCAGCCGCCGGAGGGGTTCGCGCGGCACTCCCGGTCCAGCCCGTTCGTGGATCTGATCGGCCCGCTCTACTCCCGGGGCCGGGGTCTCGACCTGCGCCTGGCCCTGCGCATTGACTCCCGCCACCTCAACGGGACCGGCACGGTGCACGGCGGTGTGCTCGCCACGCTGGCCGACCTGGCCATCGGCTACGCCGTCGCCTCCAGCACCGACCCGCCCACCCCGCTGACCACCAGCTCGATGACGGTGAACCTGTCCGGCACGGCACGCCCCGGAGACGTCATCACCACCAGGTCGAGGCTCCAGCACCAGGGCTCGCGGGTGGTCCTCGCCCACTGTGAGCTGATGGTCGGCGAGCGCACGGTCGCGCAGGCCAGCGCGGTCTTCGTCCCCGGCCGCCGGCCCAGCTGAACCGTCGGTCCGACCAGAGGAACGGCGCGCGGATCTTGGCGAACTTCCAGCCGCCGGAGGAAATCGGCCTTGTTCGGATCGGCGGGCGTTTGGTCGTGCCTGGCGGCGGGTATACGGCGATCACCGGGCTTCGGTTCGCCTGACGCTCCCCGCTAGGCGCCGTCGGGCGGCTCGGGACGCGGCTCGGGTGCCGACGTGAAGAAGGCAATATCGTGACTTCCGTAAATTCTGAGGCGGTGGAATTCGTTCACCGCTCGTGGCCCGCGGACGCGAGACAGCTGCCCGTGATTCGTCGTGCCGTGCGTGGCTGGCTCCAACGACTCGGCCTGGACACCGCCGCCACCGCCGATCTGGTGCTGGCCGTGGACGAGGCGGCCACCAACTCCATCGAGCACGCCTACGGCCCCGGTGAGCAGGACGTCGTGGAACTGCTGCTCTGGACCGAGCTGAACGTGTTGTACGTCGAAATCGTCGACCACGGAACGTGGAAACCGCCGTCCCGTGCGGCCTCCTTTCGCGGGCGGGGTATCCAGCTCATGCGGGCCATCACCGACTCGGTGCTGATCCACTACGACGCGCGGGGCACGCGCGTGCTGCTGTGCCAGGCACTGCCGTCGTGACGGCCGACCGGTCACATTTCGCCCGTGCGGACGGTCATCGGAGTGTCGGCGTGATCTCGTCGACGCACCGTGGAAGGAGTCAGCACGTGGTTGAGGGCATCGAAACGGTCATCCACCCGGTCAGGGATCTCGCGCGGGCGAAGACGCTCTATCGCGCCTTCACCGGGATGGAGCCGGTGAAGGACGAGCCGTACTACGTCGGGTTCGAGACCGACAGCGGCCGGCTCGGGCTGGACCCCAACGGCCACCGAGCCGAGCATGCGGTGGGCCACCGTGCGCAGGTGGCCGCGGTGGGCCTCGAACCGCTCGGCCAGCGCGTCATCCTGGTTCATGCCCACCCCCTCAGTCGCGACTACTCAATAGCAATGACCGCCTCGGGCGCGCCGATGTGACGACGCCGCCCGGTCGTACTCGTTGAAAGGCGTCGGGTAGCGCGCTGAAAGGCGGAGTTGCTTGGATGTGGCCATGAGCGACAGGCAGCCCTCGCCGGAGCGGATCCTTCAGCTGGCGACCGGGGCATGGGCAGCATCGATCCTGGGGGCGGGCGTCACCCATGCGATCTTCACCCACATCGAGGCCGGCGCCATCACCGCAAAGGCGGTCGCGGAGCGCGCCGGCATCGCGGAAAGGGGCGCCCAGTGCGTGCTGGACGGCCTGGTGGGACTGGGGCTGATCGAGGTGGTCGACGGGGCCTACCGCAACACGCCCGAGTCGGCCGAGTTCCTGGTCGAGGGCAAGCCCACCTACTTCGGCGCCTTCGCCAAACTCCAGGGCAGCGACATGACCCGGCACGCCGTCCTGGCCGAGGTCGTGGCGACCGGGGTCCCGGTCACCACGGAGACCAACGACGTTCCCGACAGTCCTTTCTGGGAGAGTCTGGTCCCGGCCATCGCGCCCCTTTCGGTTCCCTCCGCCCTCACCGCGGCCGAGGAGCTCGGACTGGCCGACGCGGGCCCGGTCTCGATCCTGGACGTGGGCGGCGGCTCGGGGATCTACTCGGCGGTGTGGCTCGGCATGAACCAGCAAGCCCGGGCGACCCAGCTCGACTGGCCGACCGTCAACCGCGTCGCCACCGGCTTCGTGGCCCAGCACGGGGTCGGTGACCGGTTCCGGACCATCGACGGCGACTTTCACACCGTCGAGTTCGGCACGGACGAGTACGACGTCGGGGTCTACTCGCACATCGCCCATCAGGAGGGCCGGGACGCCAACGTGGCGGTGTTCCGCAAGTTCCTCCGCGCCCTCAAGCCGGGCGGCACGCTGGTGGTCAACGATTTCGTCGTCGACGACGACCGTTCCGGCCCGCCGTTCCCGCTGATCTTCCACTCCGAGATGCTGCTCAACACCACCAGCGGCGCCACCTGGCGCAGAGCCGACTTCCAGGCCTGGTTGGCCGAAGCCGGCTTCAGCGACATCCGGTTCGTGCCGACGCCTTCACCGGCAACGCTGGTCCTGGCCCGGTAGGCCACAACGCGGGTGTGGGAGGCGCGGTAGCGGGGTAGCCATCGCCCATGCCGGCGACTGACCTGCCACTGTGAGCGGCCGGCCCCGGCCGCTCGGCGCGCCGGCCGACGAGGTCGACGCCGTTTTCCGGACCCTGGCCCCCGACCGGCTGCTGCATGCCGGCATCCCGGTGTGGTGGCTGCGGATCAACGCCGACCGGCCGGCCAACACCTGCCTGGACAGTGCCCTGATCCTCAAGGCCGCGTTCGAGGCATTCGACGTACGAGCCGAACCGGCGTTCGTGCGGCTGCGCGTCGATGACACCGCGCGGGCGACATCGTCGGTCTTCGGAGCGCTCCACCCGTCGCTCGACGGCGGCCGGCTGAACGGCCATGCGGGGTTGTGGCTGCCCGGACCGGCCCGATTCATCGACCAGACGGTCCAGCAGTTCGAGGTGGTGCGGCGGCACGGATGGATGCCGGCACTGATCGACGCGCCCCCGGGCGGCGAACCCTGGCCGAGGGTGGTGCTCACCACCCGGCGCGGCCCGCTGCGCCTCGAGTACACCCCGGCCTCCGGACCGGACAGCGCCCGGATCATCGACCACCCCGCGACCCGCGCCGCCTACGCGCGGCACCATCGGCGCGCCGGGATCAACCTCGCGTCCGCGGTCCTTGATCTGCTCCGCCGGGAACCGTATCTGGACCAGGTGATGGCCAGCCCGCATCCCCGGCTCCGCCGGCTGGTCCGCGCGGTCGGGGACGCTCGGGTCGGCATCGACCGGCGACGGAACATGCGGTTCGAGTTGGCGGGCACGAACGGGGTGTATCTCGACGAGATCGCTCGAGCGACGCGTACAGGACCCGGATGAGCCGCCGCCTGACGTCGGGGGAGATACCAGGGGGCAGCTCATCCGGGCTCGAATACGCTACATGTATACGCAACTAAGTCGCAGCAAAACACGCGGACAAATTATTAGTGATCAGTGCCCTTAATCTTTGCACTTCCCCGTCGGTGTTATATTTCCGTTCAACGATGGAATTCTGGGCGGCGGTACTCTACGTTTGCCGGACGGCTCGCCCAGGGACAAGTGGGCCGGTCGGGGGAGGAGCTGTCGCCCGGAGCCGGAAACCCGGACGCCGGGCGACAGCTTCCCGGGCATCGTTGATCAGCATGTTCGCGTCGCGCGGCGTTATGTGTGACCGTATGCAACCCCGTTTGTTTGAATAGGGATGAATTGGGTTCGGTCTTGTTGTCAAGTATGGAGTTACCGCTCGACGCCGCGTAGGAAATCGTCACGCCGCATATGGCGCGGACTTTGCGCCGTGACGACCTCGACCGGGCACCGCGAGGGCGGTAACCGCACCGGCCAGCACGAGGGCGGCACAGACCGCCATCGCGGCGGTGAACCGGGTTCATCGTGCCGGCGATCATAGGCGGAACATCACGTTGATCGCCTTGAGCTCGGTGTAGCTGAGCAGCTCTTCGAGGCTCTCCTCGCGGCCGACCCCGGAGCCCTTGACCCCGCCGAACGGGACGTTCGGGAAATGCCGGGAGGAGCCGTTGATCCAGGTGTGGCCGGCCTCGAAGGCGCGCACCACCCGGTGGGCACGGTCCAGGTCGCGGGTCCACACGCTGGCGGTCAACCCGTAGTCGACGCTGTTGGCGATCTCGACCGCCTCGCGCTCGGAGTCGAACGGGATCACCGAGAGCACCGGGCCGAACACCTCTTCCCGGGCGATCCGGGCCGAGGGTGTGACGCCGGTGAGCACGGTGGGCCGCACGTACAGGCCGCGCTCGAACCCCGGGCCGCTCGGAGGCCCGCCACCGGTGGCGACCTTCGCGCCTTCGCCGGTGGCGATGTCGATGTAGCGCAGGGACTTGTCGTACTGCGCCCGGTTGATCATGGTTCCCTGTTCCGACCACTCGGCCAGGGGATCGCCGATCCGGCGGGCCTCGACCAGCTCGACGACCCGGGCGACCAGCTCGTCGTGGATCTCCCGCTGTACCAGCAGCCGCGAGTTGGACCCGCAGGACTGGCCGGACCAGGTGAAGTTCATGCCGAACACCGCGCCCTCGGCGGCGGCCGGCAGGTCCGCGTCGGAGAAGACCACCATGGCGTTCTTCCCACCCAGCTCCAGCGTGACGTCCTTGACCCCGGACTCCGCGGCCGCGCGCTGGATCGCCCGCCCGGTCGGCTCGGATCCGATGAACCCGATCCGCCGCACGCGGGGATGGCGCACCAGCGCGTCCGGGACCTCGGGCCCGTCGCCGACGACCACCGACAACACCCCGGGCGGGAACACCCCCCGGGCCAGCTCGGCCAGGCGCAGCGCGGACAGCGGCGCGGTCTCCGGCGGCTTGAGCACCGTCGGGTTGCCGGCCACCAGCGGGGCCGCGATCTTGCAGGCGAACATCAGCGGGTGGTTGTACGGAACGATCCGCGCCGTCACGCCGACCGGTTCCCGCACCGTGAGGTGCAGGGCATTGCTCGCCGGGATGGTGTCGCCCTTCAGCTCCAGGGCCAGCCCGGCGAACATGCGCAGCTGCGACACCGCCACGGCGACGTCGGCCCGGGAGTTCGAGATGGGGGAGCCGGCGTCGATGGCGTCCAGCAGCGCCAGTTCCTCGGCGTGCCGCTCCACCAGGTCGGCGAGCGCGCGGACGGCGGCGGCCCGTTCGGGCGCCGGGGTGTCCCGCCACACCTCGCGGGCCTGGTGGGCGGCCTCGACGGCATCCTGCACATCGGCCACGCCGGCGTCGGGCACCCGGGCGATCACGGTCTCGGTCACCGGGCTCACCCGCTCGAACGTGCGGCCGGACCGGCTGCCGCGAAGCCCTCCGCCGATCAGCAGCCGCCACTCCCGGTCCAGCGCCTGGGCCACTGGAGCGGGCAACCTCGCGGACTCGGTCATTCCTGGCTCCTTCGCGCGGCACCGGTCATGCCCGCACACTGCTCGCACCCGCCGCCCAGCTCCACAAGATTCCAGCGTGCAGAAAAGCGAGGGGGCTCAGTGGAGGACGGTGAGCAGGCCCTCGACGCCTCGGTGGAACGCGGCGCCGACGCTGTGGACCCCGTCGAGGTGGGCGCCGGTCATGGCGCCGTCGCGCATCATGACGAAGTGCCGCGCGGCGTGCTCCGGGTTGGGGCGCCGCGGTGAGTCCTCGAAGACCTGGGTGAACAGTTCGGCGAGCGTGGTCACGTACCAGCTTCGGTGATCGAGGATCACCTGGCGCACCGGGTCGCTGGGGTCGGGGTACTCGGCGGCGGCCTTGAGGAAGGCGCACCCTCGGAACTCCGGTCTGGCCAGGTCGTCGGCGACGGTGGTGCCGATCGCGCGCAACGCGTCGGCCGGCGCCGGCGCGGCATCGACGGCCGCTTGCACCTCGGCGCGGATGTGGGCGTCGACGCCGCGCAGGTAGGCGAGGACGAGGTCCTCCTTCGAGGGGAAGTGCCGGTAGAACGTCGCGCGCGTGGCCGGGGCCTCGGCGAGGATCCGCTCGACCCCGACCGCCCGGATCCCCTCGCGATAGAACAGCCCGCTGGCCGTGGACAACAGCCGTTCCCGGGCCTCGGAACGCCCAAGTGCCGCCATGGGGCAACCGTAGCAGAAAGAACGATCGGTCTTGCAGTCGTCGGCCCCCGTGTGTCAGACTCGGCACGGTTGCAAGAGAGAACGGTCTTTCTACTAACTGCCTGCTCCACGGAGAGGAATCGCCATGACCACGACGACCGCCCCGGCCATCGCCGCGCCGGCGCTTCGCCGGCTCTATCTCGTCCGTTTCGGGTTCGCTCTGACCTGGGCCGCCGGGCTCTTCTCGACCGCGTCCGGGATCGGGCCGGTGAGCGCGGCCCTGCTGGTGATCTACCCGCTGTTCGACATGGGTGCCGCCGTCGTCGACGCCCGTTCCTCCCGGGGCAGCCGGTCCGTCCAGGGCCTCTACGTCAACATCGCGATCAGTGCGGTCGCCGCCGCCGGACTGGTCTTCGCGGTCACCTCCGGCATCCCGGCGGTGCTGCGGGTATGGGGGGCCTGGGCCGTCGTGGCGGGCCTCGTCCAGCTCGTCGTCGCCCTGCGGCGTCGCAAGCTCGGAGGCCAGTGGGCCATGATCGCCAGCGGCGGCATCTCCACGCTGGCCGGGATCTCGTTCTTCCCGCAGGCCGCCGCCCCGGGCGCCTCGCTGGGCAACCTTGCCGGCTACGCCCTGCTCGGCGGCGTCTTCTTCCTGGTCTCCGCGCTGCGCCTCGGCCGCCCCCACTAGAGCCCGTTCCGCCGTCCACGTGATCGTTGAACGCGGGCCGCGTCCGGGCTGGACTTCCTAGGTGTCGCCGAAGGCGGCGAGGGCGAGGGGCTGCCATCGGTCCCATTCGGCGAGGCGGTCCGTGTAGTCGCGGCGGACGTTGTCGAGACACTTGCCGAAGAAGACCCGGCGCGGGGGCGGGTCGGCGTCCACGACCCGCAGGATGGCGGCTTTCGTAGCCTCGGGGTCACCGGTGTCGAAGGTCATGGGGGTGTCCCGGAGCCGGGCATAGGCGGGCAGGGCCGCGCTCTGGCGGGCGCCGACGTCGAGCCAACCGGTGCGGTAGGGGCCGGGCTCGACGCAGGTGATGTGGATGCCGAACGCCGCCGTCTCCTGGGCGAGGGAGTCCGACAGCCCTTCCAGCGCCCATTTGGACGCGTGGTACGCCCCGATCCCGGGGAAGGCGCGCACGCCGCCCTCGCTGGTGACCTGCAGGATGTGCCCGGACCCTTGGGCGCGCATGATCGGTAGTGCCGCCTGGGTGACCCAGACCGCGCCGAAGAAGTTGGTCTCGAGCTGGTCCCGCAGCTCGGCCTCGGTCAGCTCCTCGACGGCGCCGAAGTGGCCGTAGCCGGCGTTGTTGACCACGACGTCCAGCGAGCCGAACCGCCGCGCGGTGTCGCGCACGGCGGCGACGGCCCCGGCGCGATCGGTCACGTCGAGCGCGACGGGCAGCACCGATTCGCCGAAGCGGTCGACCAGCGGGGCGAGCGTGGAGATGTCGCGGGCGGTGGCGGCGACGCGGTCTCCTCGTTCCAGCGCCGCCTCGGACCACAGGCGTCCGAACCCGCGGGAGGCGCCGGTGATGAACCACGTCGCCGGCCGGGCGGGTGCGGAGGTCATGGTTGTTTCGTCCATGTCCTCGACGGTGGCAGGGGCTCAGGGCATGATTCAAACGGTGATCCAGCATCCCAGCGATGAGTGATAGTCATACTGGCGGCATGTCCGAGTTCACGATGGCGGAGGTGCGGGCGGTGCGGGCGGTCGCGCGGCTGGGGTCGTTCAGTGCGGCGGCGGCGGAGCTGGGCTACACGCAGTCCGGGGTGTCGAGGCTGGTCGCGGCGGCGGAGGCCGCGGCGGGGACGGCGCTGTTCGTGCGTGGGCCGCGGGGGGCTCGGCCGACCGCGGCGGGGGCGGTGGTGGCGCGCCGGGGCGAACGGCTGGTGGCGGAGATAGACGGCCTCGCCCTGGAGCTGGCCGGCCTGCGCGACCGCCTCGCCGGCCGGCTGGTCGTGGGCGCGTTCCCGACGGCCGCGGCGTCCCTGGTGCCGAGGGCGATGGCCCGGCTGGCCGATCAGCACCCGGACCTGCGCGTGGTCCTGCTCGAGGGGTCGAGCCCCGCCCAGCTGCGTCAGCTGCGCGCGGGCCGGGTCGAGGTGGTCGTGGTCGCGACCGGGGACGGGTTGCCCGACCACGACCTGCGGGGTCTGCGAAGCCAGCGGCTCGAGCTGGGCCAGGGCGGCGGGGTGGCGGTGGGGAGAGGGCACCGCCTTGCCGACCGCGAAGCGCTCGTGGTCGCCGACCTGGTGGAGGAGATCTGGGTGGTCGGGGCGGGTGAGCCGGGCGAGCCGCAGTTCGGCGCCTGGCCCACCCTCGCCCGGCCCAGGATCGGCTACCGGGTGCGCAGCTGGCCGACGCGGTTGGGACTGGTCTCCGCCGGTCTCGCCGTCGCGGTTGTCCCCCGGCTGGCGGCGGACATGCTGCCGGCCGGGGTGCGGTGGCTGCCCGTCCGCGACGAAGCGGCAAGCGGCCGCGCCATCCTCGCTGTCACGGCCGTCGATCCCTCACCGGCGGCATCGGTGATGACGGATGCCCTGCACCATGTGGTGGCCGATTGACGGGGCATCCGACGGGTCATGCGGATCTACCGTGGCCAATCCGGCGCGCGCCCCAACGCGGTGAGGATCCGGTGCAGTGGGTCCGCATCGTCGCTCGTGTCCAGCGCGGGCCGGAACGCCGCGCCGGGCGCCAGCCGGTTGTCACCGTTGGGCACGGCCAACGCGATCCGCAGCGCCGGTCCGGCCAGTTCCGGGGGCAGGTGGTACCGGAGGTCGAGTGCCCGCGCCACGTCCCAGCCGTGCACCACGTAGTCGATCAGATGGAAGCCGATCGCCCGGGCGGCGGGAAAATGCGACACGGGGTGGAACTCCGGCAGGTGAAACTCCCGGTGCGGCACCCCCGGCTCGGCGAACGCGGCCAGGACGTCCTCGGCCGCATCGGCATATTCGGCCGCCGGACTCGGGCCGGCGGGTCGGACCCGCCACGGCGTGCGGTCACCTCCACGGCCTCGGGCGGCGGCGGCGAAGCCGTGGTGCTGAGCGGTCATGTGGGCCAGCAGGTCGGCCAGGGTCCACTCGGCACAGGGCGTGGGCCGATCCAGGTCGTCGGCGTGGATCTCGGCGACGACGGAGATGCTGGTGCGGATCGCGGTGCGGTGATGATCCAGCAGCTCATTGATATGCACCTGCTTACGATAAGCTGACGCTTATCAACTGGTCAAGGTCGTTATTATGCTGATCATGGCCAGTCAGCGACGGGATCTCGCGGCGATGGTCGCTCCGCTGCAACGGGCGCTGATCGCCGCCGAGCAGCCGGTGCTGCGGGCCCACGGACTGAGCATGTGGGGCTACGTCGTGCTCAACGCCCTGGACGGCCACCCGGTCCGGACCCAGGTCGCGCTCGCGGAGTCCATCGGCGCGGACAAGAGCCGCATCATCGGCGTGCTGGACGAACTCGAGGACAACGGTCTGCTCGAACGAACACGAGACCCGGCGGACCGGCGCGCCCGTTTCGTCGGCATCACCGAAAACGGCCGCCGGAAGCGCCGTGAGGTCCAGGACGACATCCAGCGCGGCGAGGAGCGCGTGCTCGCCCATCTCGCCCCGGCCGACCGCGCGGCGTTCCTGCGGGCACTGGCCGTGCTCTCCGCCCTGCCGGCCACCGAACTCATCGGCGAGAAGTAGGCCGACGGGCCGCATTCGCGCTGGTCCTCCGCGACCGCGCGGCGCCTCGAACCGCTCGACTTCGTGGCTAGTGCCCCACGCCGCTGAGCACCCGGCGGGTCAGTGTGTGAGTGGACGCGGAGATCTCGGGGGTCAGGAACTGGAGGAGGTCCGTGGACGGCGCGGCGTCCGGACCGAGCACCACACCGGTCGCGCCGTCGAGCGCCGGATCGGTTGCGGCGGCGACGATCGGTCGGGCGCCCTCGGCGGCGGGGCGCAGCCCCTGTCGGATCTGATCCCAGAGGCCCCGGAATGCCGGTGGCAGAATCTCCGGGGTCATCGCCGCGGCGTTCGGCGTCGCTGCCGCCGCCGGGCCGAGGGGATCGACGACGAGCACGCCGACGCCGCTGCCGTTCAGTGAGTCGGCCAGATCCAGGGCGTGCGCAAGGTGTGCGAGCTTGGCCCGGCCGGTGGCCGCCATGCCGTAGTACTCCCCGTCCTGCTCGACTTCCTCGTAGGTCGGCAACCCGTCGACCACGGCGGCGGTGATCGACGACGAGCTGACCTCGACGATCCGGCTGGGCGCCGCGGCCCCGAGGGCGTCGAGCAGCGCGTCGGTCAGCACCGCGGGGCTGAGATGGTTCAGGGCGAAGGCGGCCTCGATCCCGTCGGCGGTCTCCCGGCGCGTCGACCACATGCCGCCGACGTTGTTCACCAGCAGTTGGAGCGGTCCTTCCCCGGCGAGGCGCGCGCCCAGCGTGCGCACCTCGTTCAGCGAGGAGAGGTCCGCCCGTAGGAACCGGGTGTCCCCGCCGATGGCCCGGACGGCATCGTCGCCGTGGCCGGGATCCCGGCCGACGATGGTGACGCTGAATCCGTGCTGCCGCCGCAGCTGCATGGCCACGTGGAAGCCGATGCCCCCCGTGCCGCCCGTGACGACTGCTTTCCGAGTCATCGCCCAACCCTCCGCTTTCCCTGTCGGTGGTGCCAGCACACCGGGAGAGGAGTCGCGGTGTCCAAGGCCCGCGCGGGATGGCTCCATGCCCGGCCGGCATCGCTGCTGGTCTGGCAGGCTGGGGGGCGTGGAGCCGGAGATCGAGCTGAGGCACTTCCGCTACGTCCTCGCCGTGGCCGAGGAGGGCACGTTCACCGGCGCCGCCGTGCGGTTGGGCATGACCCAACCGGCGCTGTCCCGGGCGATCCGGGCGGTGGAGACCATGCTCGGGACCCAACTGTTCGTCCGTGATCGTCACGGAGCGACGTTGACCGATGCCGGTAGGGCGTTGCGGGACGACGCCCGCGCGGTCGACGATGCCGCGCGGGCGGCCGTTTCCCGGGCCACCGGGCGGCGACGGGACACCCGGCGGCCCCGGGTCACGGCGCGCGCCTGCGACATCGACACGCTCGAGACTCTCGTCGGCTCCTACAACGCCACGCATCGCGATCGTGCTCCCGCCCGGGCAGCGGTGGTGGACGGGCGGGTGCAGGTGGAGGAAGTCCGCACCGGGATGACCGACGTGACCCTGGTGCGTTCACCCATGGACTTCGGCGGCCTCGACAGTGACCTGTTTCGCGCCGACCCCCGCGTGGCGCTGCTACCGGAGGCCCATCCGCTCGCGTCCCGCCGGGTGATCGAACGGGCCGAGCTCGACGGCGAGACGATCCCGACCTGGTCCGGGGACACTCCCGCCCAAACCGCCTACTGGACCGGCAGCGACCTGGCCCCGCACGCCTGGAAGCCCGGTCCGTCGGTAACGGACGCGGCGCAGTACGTCGCCGGCATCCGGCTGGGCGGCGCGATCGGCTTCGTCCCCGAGTCTTTGCTGCCCGAACTGGTGTTGCGCGGAATCAGCGTCGTCCAGGTCGCCGGCCTGTCCGCCAGCGAACTGCGGGTCGTCTGGGCGGCCTCGGCGACCTCACTGGAGATCGCGAGCTTCGTCCGGCACGCGACACGGCGGCGGCGTTGTCTATCGTCGTGATCATGCGGATCGGGAACGGCGGCGACCAGGGGTTCGAGACCATCGCGCGGGCGGCTGCCGAGATGGCGCGGGGCGACAAGCTTCGCCCCTGCTACGAGCTGAGCCACGAGTACTCCGATCGCATGCCGCTGTCGCCGTTCGCCGACGCGATCTCGCTGTCCTACCGGCCGACCCACTTCATCGCCGGACATGCCGGCAACGGGGAGACCGTCTCGGGCCAGTTCGGCAGCCAAGGCACGAAGATCGACGCGTTGGGCCACTTCGGCTACCTCGAGGACGGCGAGGTCAGGTACTTCGGCGGCCTCACCCAGCGGGAGGTCAAACCGTCCGACCAGTCACCGCTGTTGCGTCTGGGCACCGACGAGATCCCGCCGATCGTGACCAGCGCCGTGCTGCTGGATGCCAAGAGGCTGCGGGGCCGGAGTCTGTCGGCGGGCGAGCAGGTCACCGCCGAGGACCTCGAGGCGATGCTGGCCGCGCAGCGCGTGCGCGGTCTGCTGGCCGGCGACGCGCTGCTCATCCACACCGGCTGGGGCGAGAAGTGGGCGGCCGACAACCCGGAGCCGGCGCGCACCGAGTACTACGGCGCCGGACCCGGTCTGTCGCGGGAGGCCGCCGAGTACATCGCCGCGCGGGACGTCGTCTGCATCGGCATGGACGTGCCGTTCATCGATGCCGTGCGGACCGGTTACCTGCGGGGGACCGAGGGTCCGCCGGCCGACGCGCCCGCCGACCTGCCGTTCGTCATCCACCACCAGAACCTCACCCAGGCCGGCATCTACCAGGTGCACAACATGCACCTCGGCGAGCTGGCCGCCGACGAGGTCTACCTGTCGGCGGTGTTCATCCTGCCGCTGCGGATCCGCGGCGGGTCGAACTCGCCGGTCCGCCCGGTGGCGATCGGTGGCCCACACCGCTCCCCGCCCGGCTGAGCGGCTCCTGACCCAACCGGCCGACCTCGAGGGACGGCGGTATTCCCGGCCGGGTCAGGTGTTTTTGAGGAGTGTGGGCAGGAACTTGCGGGTTTCGACGGGGGACATGGAAGCGGTGGAGAGCCGGTCGACGACCATGAGGTAGCTGTCCAGGTCGGCGGGTTTGTCGAGGTAGATGGCGCTGGTGAGTTGTTCGAGGTAGACGATGTCGTTCACGTCCGGGTCGCGGAATCGCAGGATGTTGAACGGGCCACCGGCAGCGGCGTGACCGCCAACCTGGAAGGGCAGGATCTGCAGGGTCACGTTGGGCAGTTCGGTGAGGTTGATCAGGTGTTGGAGCTGGGCGCGCATGACGTCGCCGCCGCCGATCGGCCGGCGTAGCAGGGCCTCATCCATGATCATCCAAACCCGTGGGGCGTGCGGCCTGGTGAGTAGTTCCTGGCGGGCCAGGCGGAGGCTGACCCGGTGGTCGATGTCCCGAGCGCGGGTGCTGGGGTGGCCGAGGAGGATGACCGCTCGGGCGTAGTCGGCGGTCTGCAGCAGGCCGGGTACGAACTGCACCTGGTAGCCGCGGATGACGTCGGCGGCCTGCTCCAGGCCGACGTACATCTCGAACCAGCTGGGTAGGACGTCGCCGTACTTCTGCCACCAGCCGGGCAGTGATGCCTGCTGCGCGAGGTTCAGGAACTCCTCGCGTTCGCGCGGGTCGTGGACGCCGTAGAGGGTGAGCAGGTCGGCGACGTCCCGTTGTTTGTAGCCGACCCGGCCCAGCTCCAGGCGACTGATCTTCGCCTCCGACCCGCGGATCACGTACCCGGCCCGTTGGCGGGAGATCCCGCCGGCCTCACGCAACCGGCGCAGCTGCGCGCCCACAACCAACCGCAGAGCCCGCGAACCAGGCCCCAACGGCGACTCGCCCCGCTCGGTCACCGGTGCCAACTGACTCCCCCCAAGGGTTCAACGCTCGACAGCACCCGGCCCGAAGCAGCGGTGTGCCCACGAACGACCGCCGGCGAAGATACCCGGAATCTATTTCTCCCCTGGCTCGCGTGGCGAGACCGTCACCGAATGGCGTGATTCTCCGGGGCGGGCGCCCGCTTTGTCGAGAGGATCCTCGCACCGGAGGTGAGCGGCGATGACATCCCACGCCGGTCTCGGTTAGGTGGCGGGTGGCTCGACACGACCGGTGATCGGCTACCGTTGTGGTCCTCTCGAAGGCGAGGTCAGGTGGCCGACTTATCCTTTGGTCCGAAGCATGTGCCGGCCGAGAAGATCCGGTTTGACGTGCCGCACCGGGGCCGGATCTGGAGCTATTGGCTGGGCGGCAAGGACCACTACCCGGTCGATCGGGCCGCCGGTGAGGCGGTGGCCGAGATCTACCCGGACATCCGCCGGATCGCGCTGGAGTCGCGGCGGTTCCTGGAGCGCGTGGTGCGCTACGCGACGGTCGAAGCCGGGATCAGGCAGTTCCTGGACCTCGGCAACGGGTTGCCGGCGACATCGAACACGCACGACGTGGCGCAGCGGTTCGCGCCGGACGCGCGGATCGCCTACGTGGACGGGGACCCGTTGGTGCAGGCACACCAGCGAGCATTGCTGGTCAACACCACGCCGCGGGGGATGACCGCCTACGTGGACGCGGAGTACTTCGAGCCGGACCTGATCATTTCCGGGGCCCGCGAGGTGCTGGACTTCGACCGGCCGATCCTGGCCATGTTCATGGGCGTGCTCGGCTACGTGGCCGATTTCGCGGACCAGCGCGCGATCGTGTCCCGGGTGATGGAGGCGGCGGCCCCGGGTAGCTACGCGGTGCTGTGGGGGGTCACCAACACCAGCGAAGCGGCTCGCCGGGGTGAGGAACTGCTCGCCCAGACCGGCGCGCTGCGCTACCACCTGCGCTCCCCGGAGCAGCTGGCCAGCTGTTTCGACGGCATGCGGATGCTGGAACCGGGCATGGTGCCTCTCACCCAATGGCGCCCCGACCTGGCCGAGGCCGGACTGGAGCCGGCACCGATGGATGCCTACGGCGCGCTGGCCCTCAAGCCGTAGGCCCGGCGCCCCGTGGCGTGACCTCAGGCCGGCGGCAGGATCTCGGTGCGGTACCGGGGCGCGTACTTGGCGAAGTTCCGCAGCTGTTTCTCCAGGTCCGCGCCTTCGAACACCGGCGCGGGGGAGGTCCGGCCGGGGACGGAGACACCGACGGTGGCGAAAAACTCCTCCTGGCCCGCCGGGGTGCACATGCACAACATCCGCACGGTCGAGCCGCTCGCGTTGCGGAAGAAGTGTGGGGCGTTCGCCGGGATGTTGACCGTCTGACCGGCGCGCACGGTCTGCCGCTGACCTCGGAAGGTGAACTCGACCTCCCCTTCGAGCAGGCTGAACATCTCTTCGAAGTCGTGCCGGTGCGGGCCGGGACCTCCGCCCGGTGGGATGAGCATGTCGATGAGGCAGTACCGGCCGGCGGAGTTCTTCCCGTTGACCAGCACGGTGTAGGTGTCGCCGACCAGACCGATGTGCCGCAGTCCCGGGTCATCGGGGGAGACCACGGTCAGTTCTCGGGTGGGGTCATCGGGTGGGAGGGGCTCGGGGGTGTCCGTGGACATGCGGATCTCCTGGGCACGGATAGCGTTGTTGGTCGCGAGCTCAAGCTAGCGTATCCGGAGTAGGGCTTCCAGTTTATAGTGGGCCGCCTTGCTAGCTGGAAGGCGCCTTGGCCCGGCATAACATCCTTGACCCACTACAAAAGCGGACGAAATAATCCGGCTGTGACCGGCGAGCTCGCGGGGTCGGGTGAGGAGAAGTCCATGAACGCCACGCGCGATCGGAACCAAAAGATCATCGACGAGTTCCGTGCGAATGGGGGGCACGTGGGCGGTCCGTTCGAAGGCGCTCCACTGCTGCTGCTGCATCACGTTGGGCGGCGTAGTGGCGCGGAGCGGATCAACCCGATGATGTACCAGCGGGTGGGGGACGCCTACGCGGTGTTCGCGTCCAAGGCGGGTGCCGATGTGGACCCCGACTGGTTCCTCAATCTCATGGCCAACCCCGATGCAACGATCGAGGTCGGCACCAGCACGGTGCCGGTCCGTGCCCGCGTCCTCGACGAGGCGGAGCGGGAACCGATCTGGCAGACCCAGAAGACCCGCTATCCAGGTTTCCAGTCCTACGAGGACAAGACCGATCGCACCATCCCCGTGGTCCTGCTCGAGGTACGGAGCACCACCCATCCATGACCTTGGAAGGAACTTCCGTGGCGATTCACCATTTCACCGCCGATGATGCCGCGATTCTGCTCATCGACCACCAGGTGGGCACCATCAGCTGGGTGCGCTCCATGGATCGGGAGCTGCTCATCAAGCACGCGACGCTGATCGCCGAGGCCGCCGTTGGCTTGAACATTCCTCTGGTGCTGACCTCCTCCATGGAGGACCACCCCCAGGGTCCTCTGGTGGCCGGAATTCAGGAGGCCGCACCGGATGCATTCGCCAAGCGAGTGCAGCGCACCGGCGTGGTCAACGCCTTGGACGACCCGGGATTCGCGGACGCGGTCAAGGCCACCGGGCGCCGCAACCTGGTGATCGCCGGCGTTACCAACGACGTCTGTACGGTGTATCCCGTACTGACCGCGCTCGAGCAGGGCTACAACGTGCAGGTCATTGCCGACGCCGGGGGCTCGCTGACCGTGGACGGCGACCGGTACGCCATCCGCCGCATGGAGCGGGCCGGCGCTGACGTTCTGGGCACCAACCAGCTGCTGACCCAGTTCGCCGGCAACTGGACCACCGCGGCCGGCGCGGCCATTCAGCCCCTCGCGCTGACCCTGATCCCCACCGAATGATGGTGCGGAACCTGGAACTCACGATCGGCTGCATGGACTACGAACACACCCGGGCGGCATGACCTACTACCTGCGCACACTCGAGGAACCGGACCCGCCATTCATCGCGTTGCCGGTCTTCCCCAATCGCCAGTTCCGGCACTCGGCGATCTACGTCAACGTCGACAGCGGGATCACGGCCCCGGCCGACCTGGCGGGAAAGACGGTGGGGGAGTTCGCGCTCTACGGCCACGACGCCAGCTTCTGGATCAAAGGCATCCTGTCCGACGACCACGGCGTGCAACCCGAGCGGTGTCGGTGGGTCGTCGGTGGCTTCGACTGGTCCATGCGACCGCTGGACTTCGTCTCCCACCCCCACCCGGCCGACGTCGAAATCGCCCAGGCCCCGCCCGGCAAGGCCTGGGGCCCGATGTTGGAGGACGGCGAGATCGACGCGCTGATCTCCGCCGACGTGCCACAGTGCGTGCTCAACGGATCACCGAAGGTCCGGCCGCTGTTCGACGACCCGGCGGCGGTCGAACGCGACTACTACCGGCGCACCGGGATTTTCCCGATCATGCACACCGTGGCCGTCTCGCGTGAGCTGCTCGGCGAGCACCCCGACCTGGCGCGAGCCCTCTACCAGGGATTCTGTGCGGCCAAGGATCTCACCGCACGGCGCTACCGGACCGGGCGGATCTTCAACCAGATGACCGTCATGCTGCCCTGGGCCAGCCGACTGGTGGAAGACAACACCGCCTGCTCGGACAGGACTGGTGGGCCTACGGCGTCGCCCGATGACCGCCGAGGAAATCTTCACTCCTGAGCTGTTTGACACCTGACTCTCAGCAGCGACCGGCGAGAGTGGTCCCTACCAGGTAAGGACCGGAAGGGTGTGCTGTGATCAACTGGATGGGGTTTGTCCCGGCGGCCGTGCTCGTGTCGATGATCCCGGGGGCGAACCAGTTGCTGGGGCTGCGCAACGCGGTGCGCTACGGGATGGCGCCGGCGATGATCGCCGTGCTCGGCCGGCTCGTCGCCTTTGTGGTGTTCATCGGGCTCGTGGTGATCGGGCTCGGCGCAGTGCTGACGGCCTCGGTCGTGGCGTTCACGGTGATCAAGTGGGCCGGCGTCGTGTACCTGGTGTGGATCGGGCTGGTCACGCTGCGGCGCTCCGCCCGCGAGTCGATGACCGCGGCGGAACCCCCGGCGGTGGACAGCCGGCGGCTGGCCGGCCAGGAGTTCCTCGTCGCGATCACCAACCCGAAGGCGATGCTGCTGTTCGCGGCGCTGCTGCCCCAGTTCACCGCCCCCGGGCAGGAACCGCTCGCGCTGCAACTGGCACTCCTCGGCGCGGCCTACCTGATGATCGAGACCGTCGTCGCCCTCGGCTACGCGACCATCGGTGCCCGGCTCCGTGTCTGCTCCCGCTCGGGCTCCGGCACCGTGCCCGGCAAGGTCCGCCGCCGGATCGAGCAGCTCACCGGCGCCTGCTTCCTCGGCCTGGCGGGTTATCTCGCCGCCTCCAGCGCGTAGCGGTGATCACGCGGCGGCGGCGACATCAGCGATGAGTTTCTGGCCGCGCCCGGGTCTGACTGCCTGGATGGGTCGGGCTGAGAATGGGGCGCTTCGCATCATCGACACGGATCGGACGGGCAGGGGGCGTTGTGAGCGGTATCAGGGTGTTGGTGGCGGGGGCGAGCATCGCGGGGCCGGCGCTGGCCCACTGGCTGCGCCGGCGGGGGGCCGAGGTGACCGTGGTGGAACGGTCCCCGGGGCTGCGTCCCGGTGGGCAGGCGGTGGACGCGCGAGGGGTGGCCAAGGAGGTCATCCGGCGGATGGGGCTGGACGCGGCGGTCCGGGCGGCTCGCACCGAGACCGCCGGCGCCTACACCGTGGACGTGGACGGGAACGTGCTGGAGACCTTCCGCGCCGATGACCACGGTGGTGACGGGTTCATCGCGGAGATCGAGATCCTGCGCGGGGACTTGTCCCGGGTGCTCTACGGGGACACCCGCGACGGTGTCGAGTACGTCTTCGGCGACCGGATCGCCGAGCTCGCCCAGGACCCGGACGGGGTGGACGTGGCCTTCGCGGGCGGCGGCCGGCGGCGTTTCGACCTGGTGGTCGGCGCCGACGGGCTGCACTCGGCGCTGCGCGGGATGGTGTTCGGGCCGCGCGAGCGGTTCATCCGCCACCTCGGGCTGGTGCTGGCCTTCTACAGCGTGCCCAACGAGTTCGGGCTGGACCGCTGGCTGATCGACTACCAGGACCAGGAGTCCGGGCGCTCCGCCGGGCTGCGGCCCATCCAGGACGCCACCCGGGCGATGGCTATGTTCGGGTTCCCCTCGGCCGACTTCGACATCGATCACCGCGACGTCGCCGCCCAGAAACGCCTGCTGCGCGAGCGGATGGCTGGTTTGGGCTGGTTGACCCCGCGGATCCTCGCGCACCTGGACGACACCCCGGACTTCTACCTCGACCAGGTCGCCCAGGTGGGGATGGAGCGCTGGTCGAGCGGGCGGGTGGCGCTGCTCGGTGACGCGGCATTCTGCTCGTCGCCGATGTCCGGAGGGGGCACCGGGCTGGCCCTGGTCGGCGCCTACCTGCTGGCCGGCGAGCTGGCCGCCGCCGGGTGGGACCCGGAGGCCGGGTTCGCCGGCTACGAGCGGCGGATGCGCCCGTTCGTCGGGGCCAACCAGGAGATCGGCCGGTTGCACGTGCGCAGCCGTGAGGCCCCCGGGCCGGACACCGGGCCGAGCACGGAGCCCGAATGGGACCTCGAGCTGATCGAGCGCGCGATCAACGGCGTCGAGCTGCCCGACTACGCCGGGGTGCCGGACTCCGGGGCCAGGTCCTGAGCTGATCATCATGCCGCATCGGCGCCGCCCCCCGATGACCACGGCTCAGCGGCGCAGCGCGGTCTCCCGCTTCATGTGGGACAGCTTCTCCGGATTGCGCACGGCGTAGAGGCCGGTGATGAGGCCGTCGTCGATGCGCACCGTGACGACGGTGTCGACCTCGCCGTTGTGTCGGAGAACCAGCGCCGGGTAGCCGTTGACCTGCGCCGGGCGCAGCGACATCTCGGCGGGGATCCGGTTCAGCCCGTTGGCCAGCACGCGAGCCACCCGGTGGGCCCCGACGATGGGCGAGCGCGCGGCTTGGGCGAGGCCGCCGCCGTCTCCCAGGAGCACGACGTCCGGCGCGAGGATGTCGAGCAGGCCCTGCAGGTCGCCCGTTTCGACGGCCCGCTGGAACGCATCCAGCGCCGCCCGGGTGTCGGCCGAGGAAACGACCCCACGCGGTCGGCGCGCGGTGACGTGCGACCGCGCCCGGTGCGCGATCTGGCGGACCGCCACCGGGCTCTTGTCCACCGCTTCGGCGATCTCGTCGTAGGCCAGGTCGAACACGTCGCGCAGCACGAACACGGCGCGTTCGATCGGCGTGAGCGTCTCCAGCACCAGCAGCATCGCCATCGAGACGCTGTCGGCGAGCTCGACGTCCTCGGCCACGTCGGGCGCGGTGAGCAGCGGCGCGGGCAGCCAGGGGCCGACGTAAGACTCCCGGCGGCGGCCGAGCGTGCGCAGCCGGGTGAGGGCCTGCCGGGTGGTGATCCGGACCAGGTACGCACGCTGGTCGCGCACCGCGGCGAGATCGACACCGGCCCACCGCAGCCAGGTCTCCTGCAGGACGTCCTCGGCGTCGGCGGCCGAGCCGAGCATCTCGTAGGCGACGGTGAACAGCAGGTTGCGGTGGGCGAGGAACGCCTCGGTGGCGGGATCCGGACGGTCATCAGCCATGGGCGGGCTCCCCTATCGCTCTCGGCGGTGGTACGCATCAGACGCCGCGCACCGCCGCCGCGTGACAGCCCCCGACTGTGCCGCGCGTCACGCGGCCACGTTGTCACAGACCTCGGTCTGCCGGCATCTGGTGTTCGTTCAGTGAAACCCGACCAGCGAGGACGAAGCCATGGACGCCCGATTCAACCTGTTCGACAACGAGGTCGCCGCCAAGTTCAGCAAGCGGTTCGCCAACGCCGGCCTGGTCGTCATGCAGTCGTCGCTGCCCAAGCCCACACAGGAGCTGGTGTCGCTGCGCGCCAGCCAGATCAACGGGTGCGGCTGGTGCATCGACATGCACACCAAGGACGCCGCGGCCGCCGGGGAAACCCCGGCCCGGCTCCACCTGGTCGCCGCCTGGCGCGAGGCCACCGTATTCACCGAGGCCGAGCGCGCCGCCCTGGCGCTCGCCGAGGAGGGCACCCGGCTCGCCGACGCCCACCCCGGCGTGTCCGACGAGACCTGGGCTCAGGTTCGCAAGCACTACGACGACGACCAGGTCGCCGCGTTGGTCTGCCTGGTCGGCCTGATCAACGCGGCCAACCGGCTCGCCGTGATCGTGCATCAGCGGGGAGGTTCCTACGAACCCGGCATGTTCGCCGACATGCTCGACTGATTTCGGCCCCAAAAGGGGGCATTTACATCAAACTGGTTTGATGTATTGTGCGGTGTGTGGGCAGGATCGATCGGACGCCGGTTCCGCTGCTGATGCGCATGGCCGCGCACCCGCTGCGTTGGGCGTTGATGACCGAACTGGCCTCCAGCGATCGCCGGGTGCGGGAGTTGGTCGCCGCGGTCGATGAGCCGCAGAACCTGGTGTCGTATCACCTGCGGTTGTTGCGCTCAGCCGGCCTGGTCACCGCGCGGCGCAGCAGCTTCGACGGCCGCGACAGCTACTACCACCTCGACCTGGCCCGCTGTGCGACCGCGTTCGGCGACGCCGCCACCGCTCTGCACCCCGCCCTCGCACCCATGAAGCGCCGGTGGTCGGCGAACAGCTCGGTGTTGTTCCTGTGCACCGGAAACAGTGCGCGTTCGCCGATCGCCGAGGCGTTGCTGCGCCACCGTGCCGGTGGCGACGGGGTCGTGATCGACGTGGCCAGCGCGGGCAGTCATCCCGCGCCCCGGCTGCACCCGAACACGGTGCGGGTGCTGCGCGAGGACTACGGCATCGACCTCGAACCCCGCCGGCCCCGGCCACTGGATGCGGTGGCGGACCGGCGTTTCGACTTGGTGATCACGTTGTGCGACAAGATCCGCGAGGTCCCGCGCGACCACGGATCGGCCGTCACGACGCATTGGAGCCTGCCCGACCCGTCCGCCGCCGGCGGTGACGATGGGGCGTCCTATCCGGCGTTCCGGCGGCTGGCGATCGAGCTGGACACCCGCATCGGATTCATACCGCCGCAAACCACCACCACGAGAGGTGTGTCATGACCACGACCGCGCCCAACGAGCTTGCCCGCGTGCGCTACCTCATCGACGACGTGCGGGCGGCCGTCGACTTCTACACCACCCACCTCGGGTTCACCGTGGACTTCGACGCCGCACCCGCATTCGCCGCCGTCGTACGCGGCCCGCTGCAACTGCTGCTGGCCGGGCCGAAGAGTTCGGCCGCGCGCCCCATGCCCGACGGCGCCACCCCCATCCCGGGCGGCTGGAACCGGCTGCAGCTGGTCGTCGAGGACCTCGCCGCCGAGGTCGCGCGGCTGCGGGCAGCCGGGGTGAGCTTCCGCAACGACATCATCAGCGGCCCCGGCGGACAACAGGTCCTGCTGCAGGACCCGGCCGGCAACCTGGTCGAGCTGTTCCAACCCGCGCCCACGACCCGCTGACGGCCCGCTCCCATGCGGATCGCAGCCTTCACCGGTGCCGTTCTCCGCCGGGCCCGGTGGCCGCGTGATCTCCGGCTGCTCGGTGCCGTGCTGCTCCTGGTGGCGTTCCTGGTGCTGGCGCTGTTGGTTCCCCGGCTGGATGCCGGGCAGATCCGGGACTGGGCGCGCGCGGCCGGTGCGTGGGTCCCGGTGGTGTTCGTCGGCGCGCACGCGCTGGCCACGATCGCGCTGCCCAGGCTTCCGTTCACCCTCAGCGCGGGGCTGCTGTTCGGCCCGGTCACCGGCACCGCCGCGGCGATCTGCGCGTCCACCGTCAGCGCCGCGGTGGCGTTCCTGCTGGTCCGGGCGATCGGGCGGGACGCGATCGCCCCGCGGCTGACCCACCCGGCGGTGACGGCGCTCGACCGTCGCCTGGCCCGCCGGGGGTGGCTCGCCGTAGGGTCCCTGCGCCTGATCAGCCCGCTGCCGTTCCCGCTGGTCAACTACTGCGCCGGCATCTCATCGATCCGGTTTGTGCCGTTCCTGGTCGCTACGGCGCTGGGGTTGCTTCCGGGCACGGTCGCCGTGGTTGTTCTCGGCGATGCGCTCACCGGCCGCACCGATGCCGCGCCGCTGGTCATCTCCGCGATCTGTATCGGGATCGGCGTGGCCGGCCTGGTGACCGACGCCCGTCTCGACACCCCGGAACCGGACAGCCACCCAAATGACACGCGTGGGTGACCGCCGGGTTCCCCGGCGGCGAGGGCGGGGAGAGAGGATGCGGCGTGGCTGAACGGTCGAGCGGGGACCTCGGACTGGCCCGGCGGCTCGGGCTCGGGGACGCGGTGGTGATCGGGCTCGGGTCGATGATCGGCGCCGGGGTGTTCGCCGTGTTCGGCCCGGCCGCCCGCGCCGCCGGAACGGGGCTGCTGGTCGGGTTGGTGGTGGCCGCCGTGATCGCCTACTGCAACGCGGTCGCGTCCGCCCAGCTGGCCGCGGCCTACCCGACCTCGGGGGGCACCTACATCTACGGCCGGGAACGGCTCGGCCACTGGTGGGGGTTCACCGCCGGCTGGGGATTCGTGATCGGGAAAACCGCATCCTGCGCCGCGATGGCCCTGACCTTCGCCTCCTACGCCCTGCCCGCCCACGACGAGGCGACCGGTTGGGGGCAACGGCTCGTCGCGGTCGCCGCGGTGATCGGGTTGACCGCGTTGAACTATCGCGGCGTCGCCAAGACCGCGCTGCTCACCCGCGTCCTGGTCACCGCCGCGCTGATCGCCCTCGCGGTCGTCATCGCCACCGTCGCCACCAGGCTGGGCACCGACCTGATCGACCCCCACCGCTACCTGACGGGCGGCGGCGCGGGTGTGTACGGCGTGCTGCAGTCCGCGGGGCTGCTGTTCTTCGCCTTTGCCGGCTACGCCCGCGTCGCCACCCTGGGCGAAGAAGTCCGCGACCCCCGCCGCACCATCCCCCGCGCCATCCTGGTCGCGCTCGGCCTCACCGTGGCGCTCTACCTGCTCGTCGCCGTGACTGCGCTCGGCGCGGCCGGGCCGGACCGGCTTGCCGCCGCCACCGCGCCCCTGACCGCCGCTCTGGACGCCGCCGGCGCGCACCCGCTCGCCCCCGCGGTGCGGGTCGGGGCGGCGTTGGCCAGCTTGGGCGCGTTGCTCGCGTTGATCGCCGGGATC
The DNA here is from genome assembly GCA_014208095.1 of Actinospineispora eucalypti. GTDB lineage: Bacteria > Actinomycetota > Actinomycetes > Mycobacteriales > Pseudonocardiaceae > Pseudonocardia > Pseudonocardia eucalypti. The sequence continues at coordinate 2,117,560 of JACHMT010000001.1, forward strand.
GGCCGCACCACCCTGGCCATGGCCCGCCACCACGACCTCCCGGCCTGGCTGGCCGCCGTGCACCCCCGCTACCGCGTGCCGCATCACGCCGAGCTCGCCCTGGCCACCGCCGTCTGCGCGCTGGTACTCACCACCGACCTACGAGGCGTGATCGGGTTCTCCTCCTTCGGCGTGCTCGTCTACTACGCCATCGCCAACGCGGCCGCCCTCACCCAACCGGCCCCTGACCGGCGCTGGCCCCGCTGGCTCAACCTGCTGGGTCTCACCGGCTGCGCCACGCTCGCCGCCACCCTGCCCTGGCAGTCCGTCCTCGCCGGACTTGCCCTGTTCGCGGTCGGCCTGGCCGGCCGCGCCACCGTGCGGGCCCGACGCAACCGGCTCGCGGCCGGCGAAGACGCCACGAGCCGGACCGACTGACGCGGATCGGGGAGATGTTTTGCGGTCCGCTAACGCCGGCCGAGGCGGTTGTTAACCTCTCCCTCCCTAGCCTTGACCTGGGGAAAGACGCTCGTCTGGGTTCAGCGTCCTAACCTCACACCGGCCGGGGCCGGGGTGGAGGCTCGATGAGGAGGTCGCCATGTCCTGCCGCGCGTCCGGGCCAGGCTGGATTCGTCTGTGGGTGGTGCTCGCGGCGTCCGCGGCCGTGGTGCTGGCGGGCTGCGGCTCGCCGGCCACGGAGGCGCCGAACCCGCCGAGCGGCCAGGTGCCGTCGGGCGCCCAACCGGCGGACGGGCCGCCGGCGCCGACGCTGTCCGGCGAGGTGAGCGACGACGCGGCGATGGTCCACCTACGGGCGTTGCAGAAGATCGCCGACGACCACGGCGGGAACCGGGCTTCGGGCACGCCCGGCTACGAGGCGAGCGTGGACTACGTGGTCGGCGCGTTGCGCCGGGCCGGGTTCGAGGTCAGCACGCCGGCCTACGAGATCTCGGAGGAGGACGCCGAGGACGGCCGGGCCGGGACGTTCCGCAACGTGGTCGCCCAGACCCGCACCGGTGATCCGGGGCGCGTGGTGATGATCGGGGCACATCTGGACTCGGTGCCGGAGGGGCCGGGCATCGTGGACAACGGTTCCGGGGTGGCCAGCCTGTTGGAGATCGCCGCCCGTCTCGGGGCCTCACCCTCGGTGCGCAACGCGGTGCGGTTCGCGTTCTTCGGTCATGAGGAGACCGGCGCGCAAGGTTCCACCGGTTACGTGACCGGCCTGTCCGACGCCGAACGGGCCCAGCTGATGTTGTACCTGAACGTGGACATGGTGGCGTCGCCGAACGCCGGCTACTTCGCGCAGGGCGGCCTGGGCGATGACACCTCCACGGCTGGTCCGACCGGTTCGGCGAGCGTGGGGCGGGTGCTGGCCGACCAGTTGGCGCGGACCGGGGTGAAGCCGGAAATGATCGAGTTCGTCGGTGACGACGAGTCCGGGTTCATCGAGGCCGGGATTCCGGTCGGCGGTGCCGAGAACGGCGACAGCAAGAGGAAGACCACCGCTCAGGCCAACGCCTGGGGTGGGCAGGCGGGCCAGGTCTATGACCGCTGTTACCACCAGGCCTGTGACCGGATCGAGAACGTCAACCAGGTCGTACTCGGCCACTACCTGCGGGCACTGGCCGGCACGGTCGGCCACTTCGCGACGTCCAACGAGACGCTCCGCTGAACCCGGTCGCCGCGTGTTCTCGATGCCGTGGCCGTCAGGTTCTCGCTGGCTGGTGGATGGAGCCGGCGGTGTGGTGGAGCAGGGCGAGCGCCTCCTCCGAGGGGGAGCCGGCGGCCGTCGTCACGACGATCAGGCTCTGGCCGGGTGAGCGGGCGAGCGCGAGCGTCTGCTGCGTCACGGTTACCCGGCCCACCACTGGGTGGTGCATGTCGTAGGCGGCGGCGTCGCACGGGGTGACGCGATGGTCGGCCCACAACGCCACGAACTCCGGGCTCTTCATCGTCAGCTCGCCGATCAGCCTGGCGAGCAGCGGGTCGTCGGGGTGGCGGCCGACCGCGATTCGCAGGTTGCCCACGACCGCCCGGGCCTTGCGCGGCCAGTCGCGGTACAGCTCTCGGCAGTGCGGGTCGAGGAAGGTCATCCGGCTGGTGTTCGGTCGGTTGGCCGGTTCGTCCGGGCTGGCCGGGTCGAGGTGGCCGGCGAGTAGCTGGTGACCCAGCTTGTTCCAGGCCAGCACGTCGGTGCGGCGGCCGAGGACCATCGCCGGGACGCCGTCGAGGGCGCGCATGAGGTCACGAGTCTCGGGGCTGACCGTCTCCGGTCGCGGGCGGCGCACGCGCGGTGCCCGCCGGGCGGCACCGGCCAGCCGCTCGAGGTGGTCGCGCTCGTGAGCATCGAGCCTGAGGGCTCGGGCGATCGCCGCGAGCACCTCCGTCGAGGCGCCGCGGGAGAGCCCCTGTTCCAGCCGCGTGTAGTAGGACACGCTCACCCCGGCCAGCTGGGCCAACTCCTCGCGCCGCAGGCCCTGCACCCTCCGGCGCGGCCCCAGCTCGGGTAGCCCGACGTCCTCCGGGCGCAGCCGCGCGCGCCGGGCCCGTAAGAAGTCGCCGAGCGGGCCTGGGCTGTCCATCCCCCCAGTGTTCGGCGTGCGCGCCGAGGCTGCCACTCCCTCTCAGGGGTAGGACCCGGCGGGTGTGGTTGTCCGCGCACCCGGTTGTCAGCCTCGAGGCCATGGATCAGATCACCCTTGGCGACGTCACCATCACACGGGTCAAGGAGTACTACGGCTCGGTCAGCATGAGCCCCGATGAGTTCTTTCCCGACAGCACCTCGGAGGCCTGGGAGGAACACCGTGGCTGGCTCGCCCCCGACTTCTGGGACCCCGGCGCGAACATGTGCGTCTCGGCGATCCAGACCTGGCTGCTGCGCAGCGAGGGGCGCACCATCCTCGTGGACACCGGTGTCGGCAACCACAAGCCCCGGCCGGCCTCCCCGGTGTGGAGTCACCTGGACACCGGGTTCCTGGACAACCTCGCGGCGGCGGGCGTGCGGCCGGGCGACGTCGACCTGGTGATCAACACACACCTGCACGTCGATCACGTCGGCTGGAACACCTCGCTCGACGGCGACACCTGGGTGCCGACCTTCCCCAACGCGACCTACCTGATGCCCCGGCGCGACTTCGACTTCTGGAACCCGGCCAACGGGAACGAACCCGCGCTCGGCGGCCGGGAGGTGGTCTTCAACGACAGCGTCGCGCCGGTGTACCGGGCCGGGATGGCCCAGCTCTGGGACGGCTCCCACCGGATCGACCGGCACCTGCGGCTGGACCTCGCCCCCGGGCACACCCCCGGCTCGTCCGTGCTGACCCTCGTGTCGCGCGGTGACCGTGCGTTGTTCGTCGGAGACCTGGTGCACACGGCGCTGCAGCTGGTCGAGCCGGAGGTGAACAGCTGCTTCTGCGAGGACCCCACCGAGTCCCGCGAGACCAGACGCAAACTGCTCGGTCAGGCCGCCGACACGGGCGCCCTGGTCTTCCCCGCGCACCTGGGTGGCCACGGCGCCGCCGAGGTGGAGCGCAACGGCTCCCGGTTCGCCATCAAGCAATGGGCCGGGTTCGGCCGCATTTCCTGACCAGGGAGGAGAATTCCATGCAACCAGATCCTGTCGCCCAGACCCGGGCCGGCGCCGTCCGCGGCGTTCGCCACGAGTACGGCGAGCACTACCGCGCCATCCCTTACGCCGCCGCCCCGGTGGGCCGGGCACGATTCGCGGCGCCGGCGCCCCACCCGGGCTGGTCCGGCGTCCGTGACGCCACCCAACCCTCGCCGACCGCGCCGCAACCGGTCCGCGAGTTCGCCGGGCTCGACATGGCCCCCTACTTCGGACCCGGTTGGGTGCCCGGCGAGGAGTACCTGACCGTCAACATCCACACACCGTCCGCCGGCGACCCGGCGCTCCCGGTCATGGTCTACGTGCACGGCGGCGGGTCCGTCAGTGGCACCGGCGGCGCCGCGCTCTATGACGGGCGCGCGTTCGCCCGCGACGGTGTCGTCCTGGTGACCCTGAACTACCGGATCGGCATCCCCGGCTTCCTCGACCTGGAGGGCGCCCCGGCCAACCGGGGCCTGCGCGATGTGCTCGCCGCGCTCGGCTGGGTCCGTGACAACATCGCCGCATTCGGCGGCGACCGCGACAACGTCACCGTCTTCGGGCAGTCCGCCGGCGCTACCCTGATCGGGGCTCTGCTCGCCACCCCGGAGGCCACGGGTCTGTTTCGCCGGGCAATCATCCAGAGCGGCAGCGGCACCGGCGCTTTCACCCCGGAGCAGGCGCAACGGGTCACCAGTGCCGCCTCGGCGGCACTGGGCGTCGCCCCCACGGCCGACGCGTTCGCGGCCATTCCGGACGATCGCCTGCTGGAGATTCTGCCGAAGCTCACCGGACTGGACCTACGGACCGAGACCGTCGCTGACCCGCTCGCCGGCCTGAGCCCGTTCAGTCTGGTCCTGCCCCGGCAACCCGCGGACAGCCTCACGAACGGCCCGGCCGCCGAGGTCGACCTGCTGATCGGGACAAACACTGAGGAAGGACGGCTTTATCTGGGGCCCTACGACGACCTCGACAACTCGACATATGCGGACGTGCTCACCACAGCCGCCCACATCCACCTGGACCCTCACGCCGCGGTCGAGGCCCTCACCGCCCGGTACCCGGGGGCAAGCGCGGGCGAGCTCCGCTCAGCGCTGCTCGGCCAGGCGCTGTTCGAGGCCGGCACCAAACGGCTGCTCGAGGCCCACGCCCGGCTGTCCGGCGGCCATACCCACGCGTACCGGTTCGGCTACCGGTCCACCGCGATGCGCGGCAGGCTCGGCGCCACCCACACCATCGAGTTGCCGTTCGTGTTCGACCTCGCCGACGAGCCGTGGCTGCACGGCCCCACCGGCCTGCTCGGCCCGCAGGCGCCACCGCCGTACCTCGCCGCCCAGGTGCACGGCGCCTGGGTCGCATTCGCACACACCGGCAACCCCGGCTGGTCCGCTCACCGCGCCGGTTCGCCAACCGTGCGGCACTTCGGCCCGTGTCCATAGGGCAGGTCGGCTGAGCGGGTTTTGACTATCGCTCCGCCGGACCGCTACCTGACACTGAGGGCTCCACGACAATCGGCGAAGCAGACACCGAAGGGGTTCCCATGCCGTTCGTCCGGATCACGTTGAGTACGGACCGTCCCGAACCGATGCACGCAGCCGTTGCCGAAGGCGTGCGTCGCGCGCTGGTCAGCGCCATCGGCGTTCCCCCGGACGATCGGTTCCTGATCGTCGACGCGCAACCGGCCGCCGCGTTCCACGTAGACCGCCACTTCCTCGACGGGGATCGGCGCGATCCGGTGCTGGTGGAGATCACGCTCACCCGCGGGCGGACCCGGGACATGAAGCTCGCGCTCTACCAGGCGATCGTGGCCAACCTGTCCGAGGTCGGCGTGCGACCGGATGATGTGCTGATCCTGCTGCGGGAGTCCGAGCGGGAGGACTGGTCCCTCGGCGGCGGGAAGATGCAGCTGCTCGACGAGGAACTGGTCCGCAAGTACGGCTGGTCACCACCGGAGGCGTGATCCCGGCCTACCCGGACGGTGGCGGTGCGGACGCGGCGGCCGAGCAGCATTAGATCGGCCGGCGGGCGCTCCCGTTCGGGGTCAGTGGCGGGTCCACCGCTCGCTCTGGGTGAGTCGTAGCAGGTAGGCCAGCGCGGGGAGCACCAGTACCGCCGCCAGACCCACGGCGACGAGCAGTGCCCGCAGGGTGGCCGGGGCGCCGGCGGCGTCGGCGATGGTGAGTTGGTCGACCAGGATCCAGGGGTACTGGCCGAGGCCCCAGCCCGAGACGACGGCGGCGACCGCGGCGACGGCGGTGAACCGCGCCACGCGGTAGTGGCGGCGCAGCAGCAGCGCGAGGGTGGCGGCACCGGCCAGCGCCGACACGATCACCAGCGGTGCCGCTGGGCCGGTGAGGCCGTCGGTCAAGGTGAGGGCGTCTCGGGAGATCGGGATCAGCGCGGCGAACACGACCACACCGGTGACCGCACCGACGGCGAGCGCGCGTAGCCGCAGCTGCTCGGCGAGCTGTTCGTGGCCGTGTCTCGCGGCGTCGGCGGTGAGGAAGGTGCCGGCCAGGAACGCGCAGGTCCCCACGGCGATGATGCCGCCGAACACCGAGGTCGGGTTGAGCCAGGAGGACCACGGATCGCCCTGCCCCGCTGCCGGCACTCGTCCCGAGGCGATGCCGCCGGCCACTGTGCCGAGGAAGAAGGGGGTGAGCACCGAGGAGGTGGCGAACACCGCGCCGAACAGGCGGGCCTGGCCGAGGGTCTCGGCGTACTTGCGGAACGCGAAGCTGGCGCCGCGCAGCACGATCCCGAGCAGGGCGAGCAGCAGCGGCAGGAACAGGGTCGTCATCGCGGCCGCGAACGACCGGGGAAACGCGGTCCACCAGGTGACCAGCACGAAGATCAGCCAGACGTGGTTGGCCTCCCACACCGGCCCGATGCTGTGGTCGATCAGGGTGCGCAGCGGCGCGCCGCGGCGGGCGCCGCCGGCGGTCAGGTCGAAGAACCCGGAGCCGAAGTCGGCGCCGCCGAGGACGGCGTAGGCCACCACGCCGACGAACAGGGCCGCGGCGACGGCCGTCTCGACGCTCACCCCCGATCCCCGGTGGTCCCGCCCGCGAGCCGCGCCTCCGGGCCGTACGGGCTCGGCAGGTCGACCTCACCCGCGCGCCAGCGTCGCGCCATCGAGCGGAGCACCACGACCGCCGCGACGGTCATCGCGGCGTAGACCAGCACGGTGACGCCGAGCAGCCACCACAGGCCTTCGCGGTCGGCGGCGGCCTGCGCCGTGCGCATGACGTCGTAGACGATCCACGGTTGGCGGCCCACCTCGGTCGCCACCCAGCCCGCTTCGAGCGCGACGACCGCCAGCGGCCCGGCCAGCGCGCAGAAGCGCAGGAACCACGGCCAGCGGAGCGGGTCGTGGCCACGCCATCGGCCGGCCCAGAACACCAGGACGGCCAGCATCAGCAACAGCCCGACGCCGACCATGGTCTGGAACGCCCAATGCGTGGTGTTGATCGGCGGGTGGTTCTCCGGCGGGATCGTGTCGAGGCCTCGGACCGGCGCGGTGAAGGAGTTCCGGGCGATCAGCGAGCCCAGGTAGGGGATGTCGATGGCCCCGTGGACCTCGCCGTCGACCCAGATGCCGCCGATGCGCAGCGGCGACGGGCTCTCGGTCGTCTCCGCCAGCTCGAACGCGGCGAGCTTCGCCGGCTGCCGCTCGCCCAGGTTGCCGCCGAGCAGGTGCCCGACCACGGGCTGGACCAGCGCCGCGACCGTGGCGAACCGGAACGGCACGATGAACCCGAGCCGGTGGTGCGGGTCCCGCCGGCCGCGAAGCATGCCCACCGCGTACACCCCCGACACGGCGAACCCGACGACCATGTACGCCGCGATCCACATGTGCCCGAACTGCAGCGGCACCAGGTCGTTGAACATCGCTCGCCAGGGATCGACGTCCACCACCGCGCCGTCCACGATCCGGAACCCGGTCGGCGCGTTCATCCAGGCGTTCACGGCGATCACGCAGAACGTGCCGACGATGCCCGCGAGCGCCATGGGCACGGCCATCAGCACGTGGCGCTTCGGCGGCATCCGACCCCAACCGTAGAGGTAGATGCCGAGGAAGATCGCCTCGATGAAGAACGACAGCCCCTCGAACGCGAACGGCAGGCCGAGCACGTCGCCGAACGTCCCCATCAGGCCGGGCCACAGCAGGCCCATCTCGAAGCTGAGCACCGTGCCGGAGACGGCGCCGATGGCGAACAGCACCGCGGACGCCTTCGCCCACCGCTGGGCCAGTCCCAGCGCCACCGGGTCCCGCCGAACGAGTCCCCGCAGGTGCATCACCAGGATCATCGCCGGGAACGCCACCCCGAAGCAGGCCAGCACGATGTGCCAACCCAGCGACAGCGCCATCTGCTGGCGGGCCGGGAGCAGCCCAACGGGCTCGGCGACCAGGCTGCCCAGCTGCGCGACGACATCGGAAGCGCCCACAACGCGACCCTAGGCGCTGCTCAGCCCGAGGTCACCGAGCCGCGGCTCAATTCCCCCGGGTGTGAGCCCCCGCCGCCGCCGGCCACACCGGTCGGGTGCATGAGAGTTACAGAGATACCTTCTGTCTCGTTAGTCACATCAGTCACAGAAACTTGACCGATCGGCCTTCGTGTCAGTGAGGAGCGGTACACATGGCAGCGGCAGTCTTACGGGCCTTGGTGCTCGGCGCCACCGTGCTCGGCCTGGTGGGGTTCGGCTCGGGCACCGCCATCGCCCAGGGGCTGGGCCAGGGCCAAGGCCAGGGCGGCGGCCAGACCGGTAACACCTCACAGATGCCCGGAATCGTCACCGTGTGCCCGAGCAGCGGCCCGATCGGGGGCAAGAACGGTTACCCGGTCGTCGGCGCGGCCTGCTAGCGCGGTGACCGGCGAACGGACTCGTGCGGTCTCCGGCTCAGGTGAGGCCGCGACCTCGGGTTCGCCCGGCGGCGGCTCTCGCTCGTGGCCCGACTCAGTGCTCCGTGCGGGCTGTTCCTCGGTGGAGACAAGAGATCCGGGGCTCACCGGGTAGGCTGGGTTGGTCGGTAACTTTGCCGGCCCTCAGGGCAGACCACTCGTTGAACGTTGGGCTCACCGCCCCGCCACGATCGTGTCGCCTTCTCTGAGACCTCTCAGAGGATCCTATGTCTTCGCTGGTCAGTGGTACCCCTTTTCTCGACGTGCCCGAACAGAGCGAGTGGATCGTTCCGGCGGCTCCGTTCGAGCTGCCTGCTGGATGCACTGCGGTCGTCTATTGCGAGGGCCAGTTCGGTGAGCAGGACGGTAAGACCGCCAACGGCCTGGTCCGACACTCGCAGAAGTACGAGATCCTCAGCGTCATCGACAGCCTGCGGGCTGGGGTCGATGCCGGGCAGTTCCTCGACGGCACGGTGAACGGCATCCCGGTGCTGGCGTCGCTCGCCGAGTCCATCGCGCACGCCGGGCGGGTACCCGACTATCTGATCTGCGGGTTGGCGCCGGCCGACGGCTTGCTGTCGGACGCCCAGCGGGTGGTGCTGCTGGAGGGCATCGCGCGCGGAATGCACATCATCAACGGCCTGCACGAGTTCCTCAACGACGACGCCGAGTTCGTCGCCGAGGCCGTGATCGCCAGGGTCACCATCACCGATGTGCGCCGGCCGAAGGCCAAACGCGAGCTGCATCTATTCCGCGGCCGCATCTTCGACGTGACGTGTCCCAGGATCGCGGTCCTGGGTACGGACGGGGCAATCGGGAAGCGCACCACCGCCACCTTGCTGGTCGAGGCGCTGAACGCGCGCGGCATCAGAGCGGTCATGGTCGGCACCGGTCAGACCACCTTGATCCAGGGAGGGAAATACGGCGTCGCGTTGGATGCGCTGGTGCCCCAGTTCTGCTCGGGCGAGGTCGAGCACCAGGTCGTCGCCGCGTTCGAGGGTGAGGACCCTGATGTAATTGTGGTCGAGGGCCAGGGCGCGCTCAGCCACCCCGCATACCTGACCTCCGCGCACATCGTGCGGGGCAGCCGCCCGGCCGGTGTAATCGTCCAGCACGCGCCGAAGCGCCAGATGCTCGGTGACTTCCCGATGATGCCGATGCCGACCGCGGCCAGCGAGATCGCGCTGATCGAGGCGTTCGCCGACACCCGGGTCATCGGGGTCACGATCAACCACGAGCAGATGACCGAGGACGAGCTGGCTGACTCGATCGCCGAGCACCGCTCGCAACTCGGCCTTCCGGTCACCGACCCCCTGACACGACCCTTGTCGGACCTGGTCGACATGGTGCTGGCGGCCTTCCCCGCGCTCGCGGCGGTGGCCGACACAACCACCCCGGTGTGACCGCGCTACGTCTCGCAACCGATCTCGACAAGGTCGAGCACAACACACGGGTCCTGGTTGATCGACTGGCCGCCACGGGTATCCGGGTCACCGGGATCACCAAGGCGGTGTTGGGCTCGCCCGAAGTCGCGGCGGCGATGCTGCGCGGCGGCGCGTGCGGCCTCGGTGATTCCCGTGTGCCGAACCTGGCTCGGCTGGCCAGCCACGACCGGTCACCGTTACGCACGTTGATCCGTTCACCCATGCTCAGCCAGGCGGGACGGGTCGTCGCCGTTGCCGATGTCAGTCTGAACACCGAGGCCGCCGTGCTGGCGGCGCTCGATCGTGCCGCGTCGCGCCAGAAACGCACGCACGGCGTCGTGCTCATGATCGAGCTGGGTGACCTACGCGAAGGCATCGCGCTCGACGACACCCCGCAAGCCGTGCGCACCGTCCTCGGCCACTCCTGCCTGCGGCTCGTCGGGCTTGGCGCCAACCTCGCATGCCAGAACGGTGTCGTGCCCGACGACGAGAACATGGGCGCCCTCACCGGGCTCGTGGAGAACATCGAGGCACTTCACGGGATCTGTCTCGACGTCGTCTCCGGCGGCAACTCGGCCAACCTGAGCTGGGCTCTCCACACCCACGACGTCGGCCGGATCGACGAGCTCCGACTCGGTGAAGCCATCCTTCTCGGCGTCGACCCGCTGGACCGAACACCGATCCCCGGCCTGCACACCGACGCCTTCACACTGACCGCCGAGGTCATCGAGGTCGCCATCAAACCGGCCCAGCCCTGGGGAGATCGTGCTCAGGCCGCCTTCGGTGAGGCGCCGGTCCGCACCAGCGGCGGCACGGTACACCAAGCAATCCTGGCGGTCGGTCGCCAAGACGTGGACCCGGCCGGCTTGCGCCCACCGCCGGGCATCACCCTGCTCGGAATGAGCAGCGACCACCTGGTGGTCGACCACGGCGATCACCGCGTCGCCGTCGGCGACGAGATCGGCTTCGGGGTCGCCTACAGCGCACTCCTGCGGGCCATGACCTCGCCCTACGTCACCAAGATCGGGCACCGTCGCCCCGCCACCCCGAAGGCGACTCACGTGCCGACACCGCCCCAGGGGCCGACCCGCCGCCCGGTACCCGACATCGAAGTTGGAGGGGACGCTCCCGCACACGCCCAGTAGCCCCACCACGAGATCACCGCGCACCGCTCATCCATCTCCCGCGGACGGCGGATGCAACCGCCCGGCGGCGGTGCGTCGAAAGAATCTCGAGCCCGGGTCGTCGGTGTAGTGTTGGCGTGACCGGGAGCATCTCGTGTGTGGGTGGTCAAGCCTGCTCCGTCCCCGGGGAAAGCCCAGGCCGGGCGGATTTTCCGTCCGGGGACGGGAACACCGGCATGACGTCGGCCACCAGCACACAGATCACCACTTCGCGGGCCACGCTCGTCGAACCTGTCGGCGAGCGGCCGCGGTTCAGGCTCAAACCGCAGGGACCGACAACCGGTTTCGTTGATGGGGCGTGGTGGCCCCGCTCGCGTGATCTGGCGGCCGAGTTGCCGGCGCTGCTCGCGGTGCTCATGGTTCGGATGGGCCGTATCGAGCGGGTCAGCTACAACCTGACCACCTGGGCTCCGACCGTGCGCAAGATCCACGTCGGTGGTGTGGTCGTGCGCCTGGCCGGATACCGATCCCAGCACCCAGACACGGTGGACGTGCTCAGCGCTCGTCATCTGACCACGCTGCTGGTGGTGCCCGATCAGACCGCTCCCGAAACGGCGCACCGCATCTTGATGACGGCAGCACATCGAGGCAACACCGACCGGATCCCCGACCTACTGGCCTGCGCCTCGCCCTCACCGTCATCCGCGCGGGCGCCCGACGGTGAGCAGGAAGCAGCCCTGTGGCGTTGGGAGCGAGACGGCGGGTCCACCCGTGTTGGGGAATAGCTGCCGGCCAGCACAGACACACGTTGACGCGGCACTCGGAGCTCACCGGGCCGGCGGCGCACAAGCTCGCGTGCATGTCTTGCACGCCCTGGACCACATTCCTGAGAACGTGCGCCGATAGACGACAACGCGGATACCGACCGGGCGCCGGTCAGAACGGGCGGCAACAGCGGTGATATCTCACACCGAACAATGCGGTCGATGCGGCCGAGTTGTGGACCCCGACTCGGCCGAGTACGCCCGCTGGGAGACCTACGAGGATGAGACGGCCGTGTGCCCCGGGTGCCTCACACCGTCCGACCGGCAGGATGGCGAGAGCGCTCTGCTGACCGAAGGCGCGAACGACGCAATTCTTCGTGACCTCGACCCGGACACCGAGAACTAACTGGCCCGAAAGCTGATACGCCGGAGGACATCGAAGCGGCCCCGCTCGTTCGGGGGACCGAGCTTCAGACGGGCTGAAAGGATTTCGGACGACCAATTCCGAGTTGCCCAGTTATGTGATCGACAAAATTCTGGAAGATTTGCTCACAATTCTATATTCTACCGTAAGCCCTTGCGTGGGCCGGTCTTAGTGGAGTACACAGAAAAGGAACTTCGACGACCTTAGGTCTGACCAGCAGAGAAGATCAGCCCCCTCGCCGACGTTTCGTACGGATTTGCGGGTACCCACGTCCACGTAAAGCCGCGACAGGCTAAGCGCTGTCAGGCCTGCGTTGAGGCGACGATGATGTCCCTCAACACCGAGGCCACCAATACAGCGCACAAACGGCGCCTGGTAACTCGCTCACCGCACGCTGTGGCCAGCATCTCCACATTGGAGATGCTGGCCGCTTCCGTTCCACTCAGGCAGCGCGCGAGTGGCCCCGTTGACAGCTTTTCGAGACCAGGCCACCGACGAGAACGAACCCCGGCGTGCATCGACAGTAGGCCCGTTCGGCCCGCCGGAGGTCGAACAGCTCCCCCCGGGTACCGGGGATCACCCTGGCACCAGCGGGAGTGCTCGTCTCCTTCACTGACCCCGAGCCGGACAGGAAAGCCCACATCGACACCGGGGCCGCAGAGCACCGCAGACAGCCCGTCACGGCCGTATCCGACACCACGGTCTCCCCGGCAGTCGTGTCCCTCGGCCATGCCGACCACCGCGCTACCGCCGCCGCCCGCTGGGGTCTCGGGCGGAGGCCTTCGCGGCCTGTGCCGCGGCCCGGCGACAAGGGGCGGAGGTCGGCGGCGCCGGGTGCCGATGGCGGTGTGGCGCCGCCGACCAGATAGGGCTCACTGCTTCGCGTTGAGGCCCTTCGGGTTGAGATGCTTGATGTTGCCGGACTCGGTGCCGTCAGCCGGGTCGATGATGCAGTCGATCAGCGCGGGCTTGCCCTCCGCGAGCGCCTTCCGCAGCATCTCGCCGACCTGATCGGGAGTCGTGGCCTGGTAGCCCGTGCCGCCGAAGGCCTGCATGAGGATGTCGTGCCGCGCACTCAGGTACGTCGGCGCCGGGTCGCCCGACGGCGAGGCGTCATCACCGCGGTACACGCCGCTGTTGTTGAGCACCATCGTGATCACCGGCAGGTCGTAGCGGGTGATGACCTCGGCCTCCATGCCGGAGAAACCGAACGCCGAGTCGCCTTCGATGGCGATCACCGGCTGCCCGGTCTCCACCGCGGCCGCGATGGCGTAGCCCATGCCGATGCCCATCACCCCCCAGGTGCCGGAGTCCAGCCGGTGCCGCGGCACGGACATCGGGATGGTGTTGCGCGTGAGATCAAGGGCGTTGGCACCCTCGTTCACCAGGTACACGTCCGGGTGCTCGGCGATCACGTCGCGGATGGCCTGGAGCGCGCCCAGGAACGTCATCGGCTGCGCGGTCTTCGCCGCCTCCAGCCGCTTGGCCATCTTTGCCACGTTCGCCGCGGACCTCTCGCCCAGCGACTCCCGCCACCCGGAAGGTGCCGCGATCTGCCCGGGTTTCGTCCGCTCCACCAGCGCGTCCATCACCGAGCCGATGTCGCCGACCAGCGGGGCGGCGATCGGCTGGTTGGAGTCCATCTCGTTCGCCGCGATGTCGACCTGGATGAACTTCGCGTCCGGACTCCACTGCGGCGCGTCCCCGTGCCCCAGTAGCCAGTTCAGCCGCGCGCCGACCAGCAGCACGACGTCCGCCTGCTTCAACGCCAGCGACCGCGCGGTGGACGCCGACTGCGGATGATCGTCCGGCAGCAGCCCCTTGGCCATCGACATGGGCACGTACGGGATGCCGCTCGACTCCACGAACCGCCGGATCGCGTCGTCGGCCCGCGCGTACGCCGCGCCCTTCCCGAGCACGATCAGCGGGCGCTGGGCGTCCGCCAGCAGCGCGATGGCCCGGTCGACGGCCGCCGCGTCGGGTATCTGCTTCGGCGCCGGGTCCACGACCTCCCAGAGGGACTTCTCGCCTTTGCCCTTGTCCATGATCTCGCCCAGCACCGCCGCCGGGATGTCCAGGTACACCCCACCTGGCCGGCCGCTCACTGCCGTACGGATCGCCCGCGCGATGCCCCGTCCGATGTCCTCCGCCCTCGACACCCGGTACGCCGCCTTGCAGAGCTGCTTGGCGACCGCCAGCTGGTCCATCTCCTCGTAGTCACCGCGCTGCAGGTCCACGATGTGCCGCTCACTGGAGCCGGAGATCTGGACCATCGGGAAACAGTTGGTGGTGGCGTTCGCCAGGCCGACCAGGCCGTTGAGAAACCCCGGCGCGGAGACCGTCAGGCAGATCCCCGCCCTCTGCGTCAGGAACCCGGCCGCCGCGGCCGCATGCGCCGCGTCGCTCTCGTGCCGGAACCCGATGTAGCGGATCCCGGACGCCTGTGCCAGGCGCGCCAGGTCCGTGATCGGGATGCCAACGACACCGTAGATCGTCTCGACCCTGTTCAGCTTCAGCGCGTCGACGACCAGGTGAATCCCGTCCGTCAGGGCAGGCGTGTCGCCGCCTCCTGCTTCCGCGAACGTGTCCGTCATGGTTCGGGTCCTCCCTGGATGTGCGTTGGCTCTCTGGTGCACTGCGACCTCATCTGGCGTCTATTGTATGCAGTACACCGCCGCAGTTGTGCGTCCCATGGGAGAGGTGTCCGGCACACCAGCGATCCGATTCCGGCGGCTGACCGAGTTGGCGGGGGTGCGGCGCTGCCGGATGCACGATCCGCGGCACCTGGCGGCGTCACTGCAACTGGCCACGGAAGCGGCCGCCTGGACGGCGCCAGGATGACCAGTGGTACGCCTTCGGCGACGAAGCCGGCGCCAGATGCGCCCCTAGCATGCCAGCCATGAGCGGCTCGGCGCTGGACCACATCACAGCCGCGTGCCCGGTGGGCGGCACCTGCGAGCGGCCACGATCGGCGAACGAACGGTATCTGATCTCCAACTAGCGGCGACCCTTGATGGCGGAAACAATCCCAACGTAAACTATGCGACCACACAATTCCCGAGCTAGTCGCGCAAATCCACTAGTTTGTGTTGGGTGGTCAGATTGGTTGAGATACTCGCCCTCGGATTCTTCCTCAGTCTGGACAACTTCAGGTCCTCGATCGCGATCGGCACGATTCCATTCGGCTTCCGGCGAGCCGTTCAGGTCGCTCTCGTGTTCGGCATCTGGGATGGCCTAGCGCCGCTGGTAGGGGGCGTGCTCGGCCACTACCTCGGCGAGGTTATCGAGCCGGTCGCCGACTACGTGGGTCCCGCGTTGCTCGGCGCATATGGGCTATACCTTCTGTTCGGGGCATTCAGAAAGCCCGAACCCGAGGAAATCGATCAGCCCTGGGTGACACTTTTCGGTATGCCGCTCTCCCTGAGCATGGACAATCTGGTCGCCGGCGCCGGGCTCGGAATATTTGGGATCTCTCCATTCATCCCCGCCGCCGTGTTCGGAGTCATGACCGCGATCATGTCGCTGGCCGGACTGTGCGTCGGACGGTTCGTCGGGCGTCTGATTCCCGTGCGCGCAGACCTGGTGAGCGGAATTTCACTCGTCACCGCGGCGATCGTGCTACCGATCGCATTCTCCTGAACCGGGTACCCGCGCCAGGGAATGGGTTTGGTGCCGTCCTGGGCGAAGGATCTCAAGATCGGTAACCGGTTGATCAACGCCCGGACCGCCGATATGTCCACCGGCGCCAAAGACCAGAATTCGTTCCAGTGGAGCCTTCTCGACCATTCTCGCTCCTAGTGCCCCGTCGCCGATATGTCGGGTCAGCATGCGCGTCGGAAAGCGAGCGAGCTAGGACATCGGCGGAGTAACCGGCACTCCGCGGCGGAGTACGCGCGACTTCGCCCGGGCGACCGCGGTACCCCGGGTCGGGTGGAGAACTGCCGGATCGGGGTGCTCCGCGCCTATGTCATCGACCGTGTTCAGTGCTGACCGGCGGAGCTGGCTCGGCGGCGGGTGCGAGTGGTGGTGATGAGCGGGAGGATGGCGAGGGCGATGAGTCCGCCGGCGATGGTGAGGGTGGGGTAGCTGGTGGTGGCGACGACGGCGCCGGAGGCGATGCCGCCGCCCGCTCCGGCGACGGCGATCCCGACGTCGACGGCTCCCTGGGTGGTGGCTCGGCGTTCGAGGGGGACCGTGTCGGTGATGATGGCGGTGCCGCTGAGCAGTCCGAAGTTCCAGCCGATGCCGAGCAGGGCGAGCGCGACCGCGAGCAGGGCGACCGAGTTGTCGGGTGCTGCGGCGGCCAGGGTACCGGCGGCGAGCAGGGTGATCGCGGACAGCGCGGCGACGAAGAGGCGGCCGTAGCGGTCGACCAGCCATCCGCTGAGCGGTGAGGGCAGGTACATGGCCGCGACGTGCACGGCGATGACCGCGCCGGCGGCGCCGACGCCGTGGCCGTGGGCGGTCATGTGTACCGGGGTCATGGTCATGATGGCGATCATCACCAGTTGGGTGAGGACCATGATCGAGGCGCCGAGAACGATTCCGCCGCCCTGAGGGTGGGCCGGTGTACCCGGCTCGCCGGTGGCGCGGGGTGCGGAGGGGGCGATGCGGGGTGCGCTGGCGGCTCGTTCGCGGGCGAGTCGCAGCGGGTCGGGGTGTAGCAGGGCGGCGAGCACGAGCGCGGCCAGCAGGTAGGCGGCGCCGGAGAGCAGGAACGGCCCGGCCAGTGGCGGGATGCCCCAGGTGGCGGCGAGGTGTCCCATCGGGGAGACCAGGTTCGGGCCGAGTACCCCGCCGAGGGTGGTTGCCACGAGCACGGTGCTGACGGCGCGGCCGCGGCGGGCCGGGGAGGCCAGGTCGGCGCCGGCGTAGCGGGCCTGCAGGTTGGTCGCGGTTCCGGCGCCGTAGACGAGCAGCGCGGCGAACAGCAGCGGAATGTTGTCCAGGACCGCGGCGAGCACGACGCCGGCACTGCCCAGCGCGCCGGCGGTGTAGCCGGTGGTGAGTCCGGCGCGACGACCGAGCCGCTGGGAGAGCCGCCCGACACCGGCGGCCGCGGCGGCCGAACCGATGGTGAACAACGCGGTGGGCAGCCCGGCCAGGCTGGTCGTGTCGAGCATGTCCCGCGCGAGCAGGGCACCGACGGTGATCCCCGCCGCGAGCCCGGCGCCGCTGAGGATCTGGGCCAGGACCAGAGCGCGGATGATGCGTTTCTGCTCGGGTGGCTCGGCCTCGGCGGCGAGAGTTGGGTTGTCGACCCGATCCTTGTCCACCGTCAATGCCGCGACCTGCCATTCCGAGCAAGGCATGCAGTTCCTGAGCGGACCTGACGTTATCGGGCGGTTCGCCCTGCCGGTAGGCGCTCATCCCGAATGCCGCGATAACGTCTCTGTATGGCTGAGCGGTTGAGCGCGGAGACGCTGCGCTACGCGCGGGCGGTGGCGCGCACGGGCTCGTTCAGCGCGGCCGCCCGCGAGCAGGGGGTGTCGCAACCGGCGCTGTCCAACGGGATCGCCAAGCTGGAGGAGCGGCTCGGTGAGCGATTGTTCGACAGGTCGCCGCGAGGGGTGACCCCGACGGTGTTCGGCGGAAAGATCCTGCCGCTCATCGAGCGGGCGATCGACGGGCTGGACGCCGTGGCCAACGAGGCCCACCGGCTGCGGGAGTCCGGCGAGCGGCGGATCCGGATGGGCGTCTCCCCGCTGATCAACGCCCAGCTGGTGGCGAGGGCGTTCAGCGCGGTACGCGACCTGTCCACACCCCGTGAGCTGGTCCTGCGTGAGGCGGACATGGCCGACCTCCAGTCCGGTCTTCTCGCTGGCGAGTTGGACGTGATCCTCGTTCCTTCGGTCGGGCCGTTGCGCGGGCTGGAGCATCGGATCATCGACTCGGAACCGATCGTCGTCGTCGGTTCCGGGGACCGGACGCCCGTCGAGCTGGACCAGACCGTCGACAACGAGTTCATCCTGGTGCCCGACTCGTGCGGTCTGGCCCGGTTCACCGCGCAGCTGTTCGACTCCCACGCGCTGCGGCTGCGTGCCTACGCCGGCGAGGCCGCGAGCTACCAGGTGCTCGAGCAGTGGGCCAACCTCGGTCTGGGCGCGGCCATGCTGCCCCGATCCAAGCTGACCTCACCCGACGCCCGGCACCGGGCACTGCTCGACGGGGGGCAGCAGGTGGAGATCTTCTACGAGGCCGCCTGGCACCCACACTCACCGCTGGCCACCGCGCTCAGCGATCTCGTAGACACCCTCGTCGAGACATAACCGTTCGCTATGTCGGCATTCGCCGTGGACCCCTACTGGCGCCCCGGAAATTCGCATAGGTTCGCGCGGCGGACATCAAGGGCGCGCGGCCGCGCCGGATCGTATGCAGGGGTGATTGCTGTGCGGGAGCGGACGCGCGACGCGCACCGGGCGGCGCAGGTGACCGAGGTGGGGGAGCCCGTTCGGGTCCTCCCCACGGTGGCGGTGGCTCCCGGCCCGCACGAGGTCCGGATCGACGTGGCGGCGGCCGGCATCTGCGGCGCCGACATCGGCAGCGTCCGGAACCCGCGCCCGGACTCGGGGTTTCCGATCACCCCGGGCCACGAGGTCGCCGGGGTCATCGCGGAACGGGGCTCGGACGTCACCGGGTTTGACATCGGTGAGCGGGTGGCCGTCGGCTGGTTCGGCGGCAGCTGCGGGTACTGCACGGCCTGCCGCACCGGTGACGTCGTGCACTGCCCGCGGCGGAGGGTTCCCGGACTGTCCTACCCGGGCGGCTGGTCGACCACCGTCACCGTCCCGGCGATCGCGCTGGCCCGGATCCCGGACCAGTTGTCGATGGCCGAGGCGGCGCCGTTCGGCTGCGCCGGAGTGACCACCTTCAACGCCGTACGCAACGCCGGTGTCCGACCCGGTGGCCGGGTCGCGGTCGTCGGCATCGGCGGGCTCGGCCACCTGGCCGTGCAGTTCGCGTCGGCAATGGGCTACGAGACGATCGCGATCGGGCGCGGGCCGGACAAGGCCGCGTTGGCCTGGGAACTGGGTGCCGACCACTACATCGCCGCCCGCGCCGAGGCTCCCGGTGCCGCGTTGAACGCCCTGGGGGGCGCGGAACTGGTGATCTCCACCGCGACCGGGACCGACCTGCTCGGTGAGCTCCTCGACGGCCTTGCCCCACATGGACAGCTCACCGTGATCGGGCTGGACGGCAAGCCGTTGGAGTTGCGCCTGGACAAGCTGGTCATGCACGCCCGATCGATCAACGGGCACCTCACCGGCAGCCCCAGCGACACCGAGCAGGCCATGCGGTTCGCCGTCACGACAGGTGTCCGCGCCCGGGTGCAGACCGTCCCGCTCGATGCCGCGGCCGAAGCGCTGGCCGAGCAGCAGGCCGGACGAGCCCGCTTCCGCATGGTGCTGACCACCCGTTGAGAGGTCGCGATGAGCACTGTTGACCACGAGGTCATCGTCGTGGGAGCCGGCGCGGCCGGCCTGCGCGCCGCCACGAGCCTGCGCGCCGCCGGATGCGACGTGGTCTGCCTCGAAGCACGTGACCGGGTCGGCGGGCGGCTGCTCAGCGTGCCGACCACTGCCGGTGTGCTCGACCTCGGTGCCACCTGGTTCTGGGCCGGCGAGCAACGGGTGACACGGCTGGCGCGCGAGAGCGGGGCGGCGCCGTTCCGGCAGCATCTCGCCGGTGACACGATATTCCAGGACGGCGGCGGCGTGCGGCGGCTCGGCGGCAACCTCGTCGACGGCCCGGCACAGCGGTTCGGGCGCGGCGCGGCCCGCATCGCCACCGCGATGGCCCACACCCTGCCCCCGGACACCGTGCGGCTGGGCTGCCCGGTCCGCTCCGTGCGGTCGGCAGACCCGCACAGCCTCGCTGTGGACACCGACGACGCGCTCCTGCGGGCACGTCATGTCGTCATCGCGGTGCCACCGGCGCTCGCGGTGGCACGCATCGACTTCGCCGGCCAGCTCCCGGACCCGCTGGTCGGCCTCGCCCGGGCCACCCCGGTGTGGATGGGCGCGATCACCAAGGTCGTCGCCGTCTACGAGCGGCCGTTCTGGCGAGATGCCGGGCTCGCCGGGGCGGGCCTGAGCCGGCTGGGGCCACTCCAGGAGATCCACGACATGTGCGGACCCGGTGACAGCCCGGCCGCGCTGTTCGGCTTCGCCCCACCCCTATCCGCCGACATCGACCTCGAGGCGGCCGTGATCGGTCAACTGAACTCCATGTTCGGCGAACACGCCGCCCGCCCGGTACGGCTGATCGCCCAGGACTGGCGGCGGGAGGCATGGACCTCGCCACCCGGGGTCGAGGCGCTGGTCGACTACCACCTGTTCGGACATCCCGTCTTCCACGAACCGGAGCTCGGCGGCCGTCTGCACTGGGCCTGCACCGAGACCGCCGCCGGCTTCGGCGGGCACATCGAAGGTGCACTCGCCTCCGGCGACGCCGCCGCCGCGGCGATCCTCGCCGCCGAAGCACGCACGCCCCACACCACTCGACCCACCCAGGTGATCACATGAACGAAGTCCGGCAGCTGTTACGCGAGTACGACCGCGCACGGGCCTACACCGACCAGCTGTGGCGCGACCTGAGCCCCGACGAACTGACCTGGCGCCCGCACCAGGAGTCCAGCGCGATCGGTTGGCATCTCGGTCACCAGGCCCACGTCGCCCATTTCATGATCCGCAACCTGACCGCCGCCGAACCCAGCCCGGACCCCGAGCTGGACGGGCTGATGGACTCCGCCCAGCCGGAGAAGTTCCGCGGCGCGCTACCCACCGCCACGCGCCTCACCGAGTTCCGCGACGTCGTCGCCCAGCGCGTGCATGCCCGCATCGGCGACATCGCCGGCGGCCGGGTGGGCGCCCCGCACCAGCTGGCGATCGTCGCCAAGCACCTGCTCACCGCGGTGATCAACCACGAGTACCAGCACGACCAGTGGATCGGCGAGGTCCGTAGCCGCGACCTCGGCCACGACCTGCCACCGGACCCCGAAGCCGACGGACTGACCCGCGTCGACGGGTACCTCGTCTTCAGCGGTCTCCACTGACCGCGGCTGCGCGGTCAGCCGCCTCGGTGGGGGAGGAACTCCTGCAGCTTGGTCTTGATCCCGGAGGCCATCACCTGCCAGCGGTCCTCGTCGCCGGCCAGCAGCGAGCGGGCCGTGGCGGTCATCTGGTCACGGCTGGCGTGCGGCGGGATCGGCGGCACGTTCGGGTCGCAGTGCACGTCCAGCACCGTCGGCCGGTCCGCGGCCAGCGCCTGCTCCCACGCCGGCCCGATCTGGTCGGGCTTGTCCACGGTGAGCGCGCGCAAACCGAGGCTGGCCGCGAACCCCGCGTAGTCCACGTCCGGCAGCGACTGCGACTCGGTGAACTTGGGTGCGCCCGACATCGCGCGCATCTCCCAGGTCACCTGGTTGAGGTCGTTGTTGTGCAGCACCGCGACCACCAGCCGAGGATCGGTCCACTGTGGCCAGTACCGCTTGATGGTGATCAGCTCGCTCAGGCCGTTCATCTGCATCGCGCCGTCGCCGGCGAACACGATCACCGGCCGGTCCGGGTGGCCGAACTTCGCGCCGATGCCATACGGCACGCCGGGCCCCATGGTGGCCAACGTGCCCGACAGCGACCCGCGCATACCGTTGCGCATCCGCAGGTGGCGGGCGTACCAGTTGGCCGCCGAGCCGGAGTCGGCCGTGACGATCGCGTTCTCGGGCAGCCGGTCGGAGCACTCGGAGAACAGCCGCATCGGGTTCACCGGGTCCGCGTCCAGCTCGGCCTGCTTCGCCATCGTCTCCCACCAGCGGGACACATCCGACTCGATGCCCTCGCGCCAGCGGCGCTCGGTCTTGCGTTCCAACAGCGGGATCAGCGCCCGCAGCGTCGCGGCGGCATCCCCGACCAGGTTCACCTCGTTCGGGTACCGCATCCCGATCAGCGCCGGGTCGATGTCGATCTGTACGCCCCTGGCCTGGTCCAGCTTCGGCATGAACTGGGTGTAGGGAAAGCTGGAGCCGACGGTGAGCAGCGTGTCGCAGCCCTTCATCATCTCGTAGCTGGGCCGGGTGCCCAACAAGCCGATGGCGCCGGTGACGAACGGCAGCTCGTCGGACAGCACGTCCTTGCCCAGGAGCGCCTTTGCCACGCCGGCGCCGAGTAGGTCCGCGACCTGCTCCACCTCCGCCGCCGCGCCGCGTGCGCCCTGCCCGACCAGCATCGCCACCTTCCGCCCGGCGTTGAGCACCTCGGCGGCGGCGCGCACGCCGTCCGCGTCGGGGGCGAGCTGGGGCCAGGTGAGGCCCAGGCTGGAGGGCACCTGCTTGAACTCGTGCTTCGGCGCCGCGTACTCGAGGTCCTGCACCTCCGAGGGAATGATCATCGCGGTCACCGTGCGCCGGCCTTCGGCGGTGCGCATCGCCCGGTCCAGCACGTTCGGCAGTTGTTCGGGCACCGTGACCATCTGCACGTAGTCCGAGGCGACGTCCTTGAACAGACTCAGCAGGTCCACCTCCTGCTGATACGAGCCGCCCATCGCCGACCGGGCGGTCTGGCCCACGATCGCCACCACCGGCACGTGATCGAGCTTCGCGTCGTACAACCCGTTCAACAGGTGAATCGCCCCTGGACCGGAAGTCGCGGCGCACACGCCCACCCGCCCGGTGAACTTCGCATATCCAACGGCCTCGAACGCGGCCATCTCCTCATGTCGCGCCTGCACGAACTCCGGTTGGTTCTCCGCCCGCCCCCACGCGGCGAGCAGGCCGTTGATGCCGTCCCCGGCGTAGCCGAACACGGTCCGCACACCCCACTCCCGCAACCGGGACAACACGAAATCGCCCACCGTCTGTGCCGCCATCGCTCCTCCAAGCTCTCGCCTCGGCCATACTCGCGCGACCCGGGTATCACCCGATCCACATATTCCGCGAACCGCATTTCGTGCATCACGCATGTTCTGCGAAACGGTGAAGCCCGTTAGCGTTGATGGGTGCCCACTTTGACTGCGGCCACACCTGAGAACAGCCACGAGCCGTCGACGCCGGACCCGGACGACTACGCGCGCCAGCTCGAAGCCGCCACGCGCGCGCTGCTCGAGGTGAACGAGGCCGTCCTGCAGGAGATGGACAGAACCGTGGGCATCGCGTCGATCCGGGCACTGCAGGCCCTGGAACGCCGAGGACCGCTCCTGGTCACCGAACTCGGCAACGAACTCGACATGCTCGCCTCCACCGCCAGCCGCCTGTCCGACCGGCTCGCCGACGCACAACTGATCACTCGCCGCGTGGCGCCCAAGAACCGGCGCGCCACCCAGCTGGAACTCTCCGCCCGGGGCCGCACTGTCCTCGCGGAACTCGCCGAGGCCCGCACCGCCGCGCTGCACACGGTCACCCGGCACCTGAGCAACGACGAACAAGCAGCCCTGCTCACCGGAGCCCGTGCCTTCACCCAGGCGCGCAACCAGCAAGTCGACCAGCCGTCCGGCCCGAACCCCGACCAGAGACCGTGACCGACAGCTGGTGGTTTCCGGCACGAAGCGCGGGGTGACAGCCCGATCATGGTTCGCCCCGCGTCGAGCCGGATCGGCGGGTTGCTCGCCACGCTGTGCCACTACCGATCACATGGTTCGCCGCCGGACCAAGGGGTAGCGGCAAGGGATGGCGACCAAAGCTGAGTCGAAGACCGACCCCGATCCGGCCACCATCTCGGATCTGGACGGGTTGCGCGCGGCGTCGGCCGGTTGCACCCGTTGCGAGCTGTACCGGCCGGCCACCCAGACGGTGTTCGGGGAAGGGCCGGCGCACCCTTCCCTGGTGCTGGTGGGTGAGCAGCCCGGGGATCGGGAAGACCTTGCCGGGGAACCGTTCGTGGGTCCGGCCGGGCGGCTGCTCGACAAGGCGTTGGCCGAGGCGAAGATCCCTCGCGAGCGGGCTTACCTGACCAATGTGGTAAAGCACTTCAAGTTCGAGCAGCGTGGGAAGCGACGCATCCACCAGCGGCCCACCGTGGGCGAGATCCGTGCCTGCCGGCCGTGGTTCGACGCCGAGTTGCGCATCCTGCGACCGACCTTGTTGGTGACCCTCGGCGCCACGGCCGCGAAGGCGTTGCTGGGTTCCTCTTTCCGGGTGACCGCGCACCGGGGTGAGGTGCTGGACCGGCGGGCCGGGCCGCCGCTGTTGCCCACCGTGCACCCGTCCGCTGTGTTGCGCGCCCCGGACGACCGGCGCGCGGCCGAGTTCGATGCGCTGGTCGCGGATCTGAAGGTGGCCGCCGCCCGGTTGTGAACCGGTGGTGGTTCGGGCCGGGTCAGGAGGCTTTGCGGCCCTGGCCCTCGGTGGCTTGCTCGACGGCCCGCCGCAGCTCGATCCGGGTCATCTTGGACCGGCCCTTCACACCCAGCTCGCGTGCCATGTCGGTGAGCTGGGCCTTGCTGGCCGAGTCCAGGTCCGGTGTTCCGCGCCGGGCGGAGACGCTGCGCTCCAGGGCGTCCAGCAGGTCGGACATCGGGGTGGCTTCGGCCGGCTCGGCCTCGGCGACCACTTCCCGGCCGGCGCGTTTGTCCTCGATGAGCCGTTCCACGCGCTCGCGGTAGGTGTCGTGGTGGTCGCCGGGTCGCCACGGTCCGCTCATCGACTCGATCAGGGACAGCGCCATGTCCAGCTCCTTGCCGCGGGTGCCGGCCCGTTCGCCGGACTCGCCGGGTGGTTGGCGGATCTCGTCGGCGAAGTGCAGTGTGTCCAGTGCGAGGTGGCCCCGGTCGGCGCGGATCGCGGCCAGGTGCTCCCGGCCGCGCATGATGAAGGTGGCGATGCCGACCCGGTTCAGTTTTTCCAGCGCGGCGACGAGCAGTTGGTAGGGCTTGCGGCTGGCCTCGCCGCCCGGCGCGAGCCAGTAGGTGCGCTGGAAGTAGACCGGGTCGATCTCGTCCAGGTCCACGAACCCGTCGATGTCGAGCGACCTGGACCGGCCCGGCGCGATCGCGTCCAGTTCCTCCGGTTCGACGACCACGTACTCGCCGTCGCCGAGGTCGCGGCCCTTGACGATGTCGGCGTAGTCCACTTCGCGTTGGGTGCGTTCGTTGACCCGGCGGTTGCGGATGCGGTCTCCGGTGCCGCGTTCGAGCTGGTGGAAGTGGATGGCGTGGTCGTCGGTCGCGCTGTAGAGCCCGACCGGGATCGTCACAAGGCCGAAGCTGATCGATCCGGTCCAGATCGCGCGAGGCATAACGGTCCTCGCCCCTTTCGTCGGAGCCAATCGGTTCTCTGCCTCGGTACCTCTTCCCACCACGGCTTGCCGCAAACCGGGCCGGACAGGTGAACCCGGACCAGGGCCGCGTGCCGCGGTGGGTGTGACGGCCGTGCTTTCGGGTACCGACGTGGCATGACACACGATCCGACGCCGCCCAGCCAGCGGCAGTCCCCGCCCGGTCGTACCGGGGAAATGACGCCGCAACCAAGGGACGAGATGGCCGACTACGTCGGCCGAGGCCTGCTGGAGGGCAAGGTCGCGCTGGTCACCGGGGGTGACTCCGGGATAGGTCGGGCGGTGGCCATCGCGTTCGCGAAGGAGGGCGCGGACGTGGCAATCGCGTACCTGGAGGAACACGACGACGCCGAGCACACCGAGCGGCGCATCCGCGAGACCGGCCGACGTTGCCTGCGCACCAGCGCGGACCTGACCGGGCTGGCGGAGTGCGAGCGGGTAGTCGCGGACACGGTAAAGACGCTCGGCGGGTTGAACATCCTGGTCAACAACCAGGCCACCCAGCGGGAGGTCCAGGACCCGGAGGAGATCTCGGACGAGCAGTGGCTGCGCACCTTCGACACCAACGTGCACAGCTTCTTCCGGGTGACGAAGGCCGCCCTCCGGCACATGTCCGCCGGCGACACGGTGATCAACACCGGGTCGGTGAACGGCCTGCGGGGCAACAAAGCGCTGATCGACTACTCGGCGACCAAAGGAGCCGTGCACTCGCTGACCCATTCGCTGGCCCAGGCCCTGGTGGATCGGGGCATCCGGGTGAACTGCGTGGCGCCCGGCCCGGTGTGGACGCCGCTGATCCCGGCCACCCTGGACCCGGACCACGTGGGATCGTTCGGGGGCAACACCCCGATGGGCCGGCCGGCCGACCCGGACGAGATCGCCCCGTCCTACGTGTTCTTCGCCTCCGACCGGTTGTCCTCGTACTACTCGGGTGAGGTGCTCGCCCCGGTGGGTGGGGAGACGCTGCCCGGATGAGCTATCTGCTCAGTCCGTGCTCTCCGGGTCGAGTGGCGCGTCGTGCCAGACCAGCCACTTACGTGCGACCTCTTTCACGATGTCGATGTCGTGATGGTGGGCCAGCGGCAGGACGTGGCTCAGTACATCGGCAACCTCGGCGCGGAAGGTCGCGTCTATGTCTGCCGCGCTGAGTCCCTTCGATCGCGCCTGCCCTTGACGCATCAGGTGCGCCTGCGTCAGCTCCCCGACCTCCTCGTGCAGCTTCAGGATCTGCCAGTCGCTATCTCGGTCGATCCCAAGGCGAGAGGCGTAGGCCTGTGAGACGTGCGCGCGCGGTACCTACCCTTGCCGGGCCTGGGTGAGCGCGGCCAACGCGGCGCGCTCGGGCGCGCGGAGATCGCCATAGCGCTCCGCGACGGCTGCCGCGACCGACCGCTTGAGCGTGGTACCGAACGATCGCCCGTGGTCGGTGAGTTGTAACCGGGTGACTCGCCGGTCTCGTGGGTCGTGTTGCCGCGCGACCAGCCCTCGGCGGGCCAGCCGGTCGGCCATCCCGGTGATGTTGGTCTTGTCGCAGCCGAGCAGCTCGGCCAGCTCACCGAACGAGGGGTGCCGGTTCTCCAACACGCACAGCATCTCGATCTGCTGTGCGGTCAGCCCAGCTCCGCGGGCGACCGTGCCGAGGATGGCCCTCATCTCCCGGTGCACCTCCATCAGTGCACGGGTGAGCTCGTCGACGGCGCTTTCCACCAGGGAAGAGTACCTCATCGACAGTCCATCATCTCGACTATATAGTCGAGTATCTCAACTGACGATGTGCTCATGTATTGGAGAAACTATGACGGAGAAGGTCGCGCTGGTCACCGGCGCCTCCCGGGGAATCGGGCGGGCCATCGCCGAGCGGCTGGGTGCGGACGGCGCGCGCGTGGTGGTGAACTACCTGGCCGACCGGGTTGCGGCCGACGAGGTCGTCGCGGCAATCCAGCAGGCTGGCGGTGTGGGTGTGGCGGCCAGGGCCGACGTGGCGGACCCTGCTCAGTTGCGCGGCCTGTTCGACCTTGCCGAGAGCCGGTTCGGCCGGCTGGATGTGTTGGTGAGCAACGTCGGAACCGCGCGGTTCGGCCCGATCGCGGAGGCCGCCGACGAGGACTTCGATGCCATGTTCGCCACCAATGCGCGGGCCGGCTTCGTAGCACTGCGAGAGGCCGCCAACCGGCTCCGGCCCGGTGGGCGGGTGGTGGTGATCTCCAGCGGGGTCACGGTCACGACGCGGCCCGGCGCCGGGGTGTATGCGGCCAGCAAGGCCGCCGTGGAGCAGCTCGTGCGAATTTTGGCGCTCGAGCTCGGCCCTCGGGGCATCACGGTGAACAGCGTGTTGCCCGGCGCGGTCCGGACCGATGCGCTGGTGGCCGGACTCTCGGAGTCCGCGCTGGAAGAGGCGGTCGCGCAGACTCCGCTGGGCCGGCTCGGCGAACCGGCGGACATCGCCGATGTCGTCGCCTTCCTGGTCTCCGAGCAAGGCCGCTGGGTCACCGGGCAAGCTGTACGCGCCGGCGGCGGACTGTTCTGAAGGTCAACGCGTGGTCGCGCCGTCGTCCCGCGGCGGCTCATCGCTGGGGGGCGCCGAACGCCAACACGTTGTCCACGACCACACGCGGAGACGACACACCGTATTGGGGACGGTTTCGGCGAAAGGGTGTCCGGTCCTTCATGGTTGCCGGTGTCATGCGCGACGTGGATGTGCGGGCGGTGCTTTCGGGCCGAGGGCGGGAGTACGACATGGCGGCACGGTTGGTGACGTGTCGCCGCGTGGCCGCGCGTCCGGGCCGCGATAGCCGGCGCGGTCCGCGTTCGGGATGAAGGATCCCTCGGGTCGGCCCGTCGCGAGCGATGCTTCGCGTGATGAGGGTCCGGCCGCCCCGGTGTCGGTCGATTCGGTGCGGGACTACCTGCTGCGGATCAGGCGGGTGGTGTTGCTCACCGCGGAGGAGGAGGTGGACCTCGGCAAGCGGATCGAGGCCGGGCTGTACGCGAGCGAGCGGCTCGAGCGTGAGGGCGGGGCGAGTGGGCAGCTGCGGTGTGATCTGCGCGCGGTCGCGCTCGACGGGCAGCGCGCCAAGAACCGGCTGCTGGAGGCGAACCTGCGGCTGGTGGTCTCGCTGGCCAAGCGCTTGACCGGCCGGGGAATGCCGTTCCTGGATCTGATCCAGGAGGGCAACCTGGGTCTCATGCGCGCGGTGGAGAAGTTCGACTACACCAGGGGCTACAAGTTCTCCACCTACGCCACCTGGTGGATCCGCCAGAGCATGAGCCGGGCCATCGCTGAACAGGCCCGCACCATCCGCATCCCGGTGCACATGGTCGAGGCCATCAACAAACTCGGCCGCTACCAGCGCGAGCTGCTGCGGGATCTCGGCCGCGAGCCCACCGTTGAGGAACTTGCCCGGGAGCTGGACATCACCCCGGAGAAGGTGCTGGAGATCCAGCGTTATGCCCGCGAACCGTTGTCGCTGGACCAGGACATCGGCGCCGAGGGCGCCAGCCGGCTCGGCGACTTCATCGCGGACTCCGACGCCGTGGCGACCGTGGACGCCGCATCGTCGACCTTTCTGCGTGACCAGGTGTGTTCGGTGTTGGCCACGCTGCCCGAGCGGGAGGCCGGTGTTCTGCGGCTGCGCTTCGGACTGACCGACGGACGGGCGCGCACACTGGACGAGATCGGCCAGGTCTACGGGGTCACCCGGGAACGCATCCGCCAGATCGAAGCCAAGATCATGACCAAGCTGCGCCACCCGTCCCGCTCGGAGGCGCTGCGGGACTATCTCGAGTGAGCCTGCGCGGTGTGCGCCGAGCGTGTGCGATGGGGTTGCCCGGTCGTGGGCGCCGCGTGGTGGGCAGGCATCGGTGATGCGCACGTTCACCGGAGACATTGCGGGCCTTCTTTCGGCTGGTCGAGCAGGGCATCTCGCTCGATGTCGACACCGTCGATGACCTCGGTGTCGCGGACGGCGATGCCCATGCCACCTACCGCGCCTGGGCGTAGCGGCCGCTTTACCGGTGGGAGGTGCCCGTCACCGGCCGGCGGCCGTCGCTATGAGCAGGGCGCTGTGACGTCACTTTCGCGGCGGGTCAGCGCATCTTGGTGCCTGCTTCACGAGCCGCGTCGAGGAAGGCGCGTGCGGCTGGGGCGATGCCATCGCGGTGGTGGGCGACGGCGATGCGCATCGCCGGGCACGGGCCGGTGATCGGGCGGTAGAGCACGCCGGCCCTTGCCAGCCGCTGGGTCGCGGACGCGATGAATGCTAGTCCGACTCCTGAGGCGACCAGAGCGATGATCGACTGGGCTGGGTATGCCTCCATCGCGATCTTGAGGCTGAAGCCGGCTTCCCGGCACATCAGCAGCACGGTGTCGTAGATCTGTGGCGCGATCTGCCTGGGGAAGATCACTACCTGTTCGCCCTCCAGATCGGCCAGCGAGACCGTGTCCTGCTCGGCCAGCCGGTGGCCGGTGGGTAGCGCGAGTTGGTAGGGCACTTGCGCGATCTCTTCGGTGGCGAGTCCGTGGTCGGTGACCGGCGGGTGCAGCACCCCGACATCGATGTCGCCGATCAACAGTGCTCGCTCCTGCTGCGCGGTCGTGAGTTCGCGCACGACCAGTCCCGCGCTGGGTAGCCGGGCGCGGAAGCCCGCGGCGACTTCCGGGAAGGCGATGTAGAGCGCGGGCGCGGTGACTCCGACGGTCAACTGGCCGATCTCGCCGCGGGAGGTGCGTAGCGCGCGTTCGGCGGCGACGTCCATCTGCCGCAGCGTCTTGCGCGCCTCGACGAGGAACGCCTCGCCGGCTCTGGTGAGGGAGACCGTGCGCTTGGTGCGGTGCGCGAGCTGCACCGCGATCAGCCGCTCCAGCCTGCGGATCTGCTGGCTCATGGCGGACTGGCTGATGTGGCAGCGCTGCGCGGCGCGGTGGAAGTGCAGTTCTTCGGCGAGCGCCACGAAGCACTCCAGCGCCGATCGGTCCATGCGGCCACTATGCACCCGACGCCCGGCTCATTGAGAAGCAGACCGAATCAGTCAATGCGAACTGTGAGTTGGACCTTATCGGAAACCGAACCTACCTTCGGTCCAACGCAGTACTCACCGACGAGACGAACGGGAGCGGACGCAGATGCCGTCAGGCACGTTGCCGCTGGCCACCGGCGCGCCGATCCGGATCACCTCGGTGGAGACCACAGTGGTCAACGCGGAGATGCGCAACTGGGTCCTGGTGAAGGTCCGCACCGACCAGGACGGCCTGTACGGCTGGGGCGAGGCGAGCCTCAACTGGAAGACCCGCGCGGTCACCGGCGCCATCGAGGACCTGACCCCGCTGGTGCTCGGTCGCGACCCACGCGACATCGAGCAGCTGGTGCGGATCATGACTAAGCACAGCTACTACCGGCTCGGCATCATCGGGGTCACCGCGATCAGCGGCATCGAGCACGCGCTGTGGGACATCTTCGGCAAGTCGGTCGGCCAGCCGGTGTGGCGGCTGCTCGGCGGCCGGGTCCGCGATGCGGTCCGGGTCTACACCCACCTCGGCCTCGGTGACATGCGCTCGGTCTATGACACCGTCGACGTCGGTGTGCTGCGTGAGAAGGCCGCCGCCGTGGTGGAGCAGGGATACGACGCGCTGAAGGTCGTCATCGTCCCCTACGGGCACCACCTCACCGTCGCCGCCGAGCGCAGACACGTCGACACCATGATGGCCACGCTGCGCGACACCGTCGGCCCGGACGTCGATGTCATGGTCGACTTCCACGGCCGCACCGCCTCGGTCGCCGCCGCGCTCCAGTACATCGATGTGCTTGCGCCCTACGACCCGCTGTTCTGCGAGGAGCCGGTGCAGCCTGGCGACACCGAGGCGTTGCGGCAGGTCGCCGCGCGCGCCCGCTGCCCGATCGCTGCCGGGGAGCGGCTGGTCGGTCTCAGCGAGTTCCTCCCGGTGTTCGCGGCCAAGGCGCTGCACGTCGCCCAACCGGACCTCAACCACACCGGCGGGCTGCTGGAAGGCAAGCGGATCGCCGCGGTCGCCGACGCCGAGCTCATCGGCATCGCCCCGCACAACCCGAACGGCCCGATCGCCGGCGCGGCCGCGCTGCACTTCGACGTCAGCACACCGAACTTCCTGATCCAGGAGGAGATGAGCGGGGCCGTGAGCTGGTACGACGACGTCGTGCGCACCCCGATGCGTCGGACAGGTAACCAGTGGGCGATACCCACCGAGCCGGGCCTGGGGGTCGAGGTCGACGAGCGGGAGGCGGCCAAGCACCCGTACCAGCCCGAGGTGGCGCACTCCAGCGCCGCGGTGCTCGCCGACGGAACGGTGGTCGACTGGTGAGCGCACGGTCCTTCACCACCCCGGGCGGGGTGCACAACGCGACCCCGGCCCGGATCGTGTTCGGCGCGGGCAGATCGACCGATCTCCGTGCGGAGGTGACCCGGCTCGGCGCGCGCCGGGCACTCGTCGTCACCACCCCCGGCCGCGCCCCGCTCGGCGACCGACTCGCCGAGCTGATCGGCGACCGCTGCGCCGGGATGCTGCCCGAAGCGGTCAGCCAGGTGCCGGTCGAGCTGGCCCGCCGGGGCAGGGAGAAGGCCGCGAGCGCGGGCGCCGACTGTCTCGTCGCGGTCGGTGGCGGCGCCGCGACCGGACTGTGCAAGGGGATCGCCTACGAGACACGGCTGCCGATCATTGCCGTGCCCACCACCTACTCCGGTTCGGAGATGACCGGGTTCTGCGGCATGACGATTGACGGGGTCAAGCGGATGCATGAGAGCACCGCGATGCTGCCCGCGACCGTGGTCTACGACCCTCGGCTGTCCCAATCACTGCCCGTGACCATCGGCGCCGCGAGCGCCATGAACGCGCTCGCGCACTGCATCGACGCGATCTACCTGCCGTCACTCAGTCCGTTGCTCGCGCCCGCCGCCATCGAGGGCGCCCAGGTCGTTGCCGCCGCGCTGCCCGCGTTGCTCGCTGACCCCGACGCCCTTGACGCACGCACCGAGCTGCTCTACGGCGCCCACCTCGCGGGTGCGGCGCTCACCGGCGGATTCGCGATCCAGCACGCCGTCGCGCACACACTCGGCGGCAGCTTCGGTGTCGAGCACGGGCTCGCCCACACCGTCGTGCTGCCCTACGTCACCGACTACCTGGTGCGCCGCGCACCGCGGCCGCTCGGCCGCATCGCCGCCGCGATCGGCACCGACGAGCTGCCAGGGCATCTGTGGGACCTCGCGGTCAGTGCCGGGCTGCCGGTGCGGCTCGCCGACCTCGGGTTGTCGCGCGACGACATCGAACGAGCAGTGCGCATCGCGCTCACCGCCGAGGACCACGCGGATCCCCGGCTCGCGGGCAACCCGGCGCCGGTGACCGAGGAAGCGGTCCGCACGATCATGACCGAGGCCACCTCGGGTGCGCGGCCGGGCGGCGCATCGTGAAGATCGTCCTGGTCGGTGAAGCGGCGAACCACGAGCAGCGGCTTCGCCCACTGCTGGACCGCCCACACAAGATCGTCGCACTGCCCAGGGACGCCGCCGGGTCGGCCGAACACGACGCGGTGATCGAGTCCGACGACGTGGTGGTGACACTGCGCTGGACGCGGGAGGCCGGCTCGCCGCCGTTCCGACTGCTGCACGTGCCCGGCGCCGGGCTCGACGGCATCGACCTCCCATCGCTGGCCGCGGCGACCATGGTCGCCAACGTGTTCGAGCACGAGGTCCCGATCGCGGAGTACGTGCTGGCCCGGTTGCTGGAGTGGGAGATCCGCGCCTGCGCCATGCGGGCCGCGTTCGACCCGGTGCGCTGGCCCGCCCTGTACCGCGACCGGGTGCCGCACGGCGAGTTCGGCGGCCGCGCGCTCGGACTCGTCGGCTACGGCCGGATCGGGCGGGCGATCGCGGCCAGGGCGGCCGCGTTCGGGGTCGCGGTCACCGCGGTCGACGACCACGCCGAGTCCGACTCCGCCGCGACCGTGCTGCCCACCACACGGCTCGGCCAGCTGCTCGCCGGCTCCGACTACCTCGTCCTCGCCTGCCCACTGACCACCGAGACCAGCGGGCTGATCGATGCTCCCGCGCTGCGCGCGATGCCCGACCACGCGGTGCTCGTGAACATCGCCCGCGCCCAGATCATCGAGGAGACGGCGCTGTTCGCGGCGCTGCGAGACGGCGTGATCGGCGGAGCGATCCTCGACGTCTGGTACCACTACCCGGCCTCGGCCACCGACAACGCACCGCCCGCGGCATACCCCTTCTGGGAGCTGCCGAACGTCTGGTGCACCCCGCACTCGGGCGCATGGACCGAGCAACTGCCCGCCCGGCGCTACGCGGTCATCGCCGACAACATCAACCGTCTCGCCGCGGGACGGCCGCTGCGCAACGTCGTTCCCACCCCGCACCGCACCAGCCGCTGATTGGTCACGCTCAAGGAGGAGCCACCATGAACGCCACCGCGTCCCGCGAGCAGATCTGGGGAGAGTCGCGCAGCAGGCTCATCCCCGGAACGGTGATCGGCAGCCTCATCGAGTGGTACGACATCGCCGTGTACGGGCAGGCGGCGGCGCTGGTCTTCCCGATGCTGTTCTTCCCCGGGTTCTCCGACACCGCGAGCCGGGTAGCCGCATTCGCCACGTTCGGCGTCGGCTACTTCGCCCGCCCGCTCGGTGCGATCCTCTTCGGACACCTCGGCGACAAGTACGGCCGCCGCTTCTCCCTCGTCGCCACCCTGGTGCTCATGGGAGTCGCCACCGTCGCGATCGGACTGCTGCCCACCTACGCCGCCGTCGGGATCGCCGCGCCGGTCCTGCTGGTCATCTGCCGGCTCCTGCAAGGGCTCGGGGTCGGCGCGGAGTACGTCGGAGCGGTCACCATGGTCGCCGAGTTCGCGCCCGCGAAACGCCGCGGCTACTACGCCTCGCTGCCCGCGTCTGGCGTGTTCCTCGGCATCGGCCTCGCCGCCGCGGTGAGCGCCGCGGTGGCCACACTGCCCAACGAGCAGCTGATGAGCTGGGGCTGGCGCATCCCGTTCCTGCTCAGCTTCGTGGTCGTCGGGCTGGGCCTGGTAATCCGGCTGCGCGTGCCGGAATCGCCGGTGTTCACCGACCTGAAGGAGGCGAGGACGCGAGCCACGGTCCCGGCGTTGGAGATGGCCAAGGCCATGCCGAAACGGCTCTTGCTCGTGATGCTCGCCAACGGTGTGCTCGCGTTCAACATCTACGTCATCCAGACCTTCTCGCTCGGCTACCTCGCCGACAAGGGGGTGCCGAAGAGCATCGCGCTGGTGGCCCTGCTGTTCGGCTGCGCGGTCGGCGCGGTCGCGATCCCAATCGTCGGCGTGCTGTCGGACCGCTCCGGCCGCAAGCCCGCCTACATCCTGGTGACCGTGCTGTGCGCGATCGTGCCGTTCCCGTTCTTCCTGTTGCTCGACACCACGAACACCGTGCTGGTAGTCGTCGCATTCGGGGTGGCCTTCGGCAGCTGCCTCGCGATGTTCGGCTCGCAGGCCGCCTACTTCGCTGAACTGTTCCCCGCCGCGTACCGGTTCAGCGGCTTCGCGCTCGGCCGGGAGATCCCCGGCGCCGCGCTCGGCGGACCGGCCCCGGTGATCGCCCTGGGCCTGGTCAGCCTGGGTGCCGGATCGCCGTACCTGCTGGCCGCGGCGATGGCACTGGTCGCCGTGGTCAGCCTGCTCGCGGCGATCGCCCTGCCCGAAACCAGGGGAGTCGACCTCGACCAGATCCAGGCCACACCCCAGCGGCAGACCCGAGCACCCGAGGTACTCGGCTAATGACGGTCGCCACCCGCCCGGCAACGAGCCGCGGGGCAATGTTCTGGCGCTGCTCCAGCTGGGGCCGCCGGGGCGTGGACGACGAGGCGGGCACCCTCAACCTGACCACAAATCAAGTCGTGCGCCAAGCGCGGCACCACTCGGGCACGCTGACCGCATCCGGCAGTGCGTGGCTACCCGCACGACCGCGGTGGTTGCGGCGGCACGCGGAGTAGCGCGCTAATTCAGCGGGCCGCCGGCCAGCAGGTCTGCTTGGTAGCGGCCCGGGGTCTGGCCGACGATGGCGGTGAACGCCTCGATGAAGCTCGACGGGTTGGACCACCCGCACTCCATCGCGGTGTCGGTGACGGACCGGCCGTTGGTGAGATGGACCAAGGCGTGGTGGATGCGCAAGATGGTGCGCCAGCGGTGGAAGCTCATCCCGAGCTCGGTGTGAAACAGGCGGCTGAGGGTCCGCTCACTCGCTCCGGCGATTCGTCCCAGCTCGGCCAGGGTCACGGCCCGGGCGGGATCGGCATGCAGGAGATCGGTGATCGCGCGCAACCGGTCGTCGCGTGGTTGGGGCAGGTGCAGCGACTGATCGGGCGGCTCGGCGAGCTCGTCGATCACCACCGCGAGCAGTCGTTCGTCGGCGCCGGGTCGGCGCTCCGGTCGTCCGGTCAGGGCCAGGAGAACCTCCCGCAGCAAGGACCCCACCGCGAACACGCTCGGGTGCGCCACAAGCTCGCCGCACAATCCGAGCGGGATGGCGAGGACACGGGCGTCGGTGTCACCGTAGAAGCGGTGGGCGTGCTCGAACCCCGGCGGCGTCCAGGTCACCCGGTTGGCCGGTGCGACCCAGGTCCCGCGCTCGGTCGTGGTAGCCAGGGCGCCGGCGGCGGCGTACACCAATTGCCCCTCGGTGTGAGAGTGGGTGTCGAGGTGGTAGCCGTGCGGAACCCAACCACCGCGACGGGTCGTTGGGGAAGGTTGGCGGGTTTGCCGCATCGCCGGTCAGTTTACCGGTGGCCTGACACCCGCGGCCGGCCGAGGATCGCCGTATGAACCCCACCCCCGAGGTCCTGGCGATGCTTGACCCTCGTTGCGCCGCTGTGCTCGAACGTCTCTACGCCGAGGCTGAGAACCAGCCTCCTCCCGATCTGTTCGAGGGTGCTGGCGACGGGCTCGAGACGGTTCCGGTCGGCGCGGCGTTCACCGCTGAGCAAACCCGGGCACTGGACGACCAGTTCATGACCCTCGAGAAGGACCAGGCCGCGTTCTGCTATCTCCAGGCCCGCGCCACGCGGGCGCGCACGGTCGTGGAGTTCGGGACCTCGTTCGGGCTCTCGACGATCTGGTTGGCCGCCGCGGTTCGTGACAACGGTGGGGGCGTGGTGATCGGTACCGAGCGAGTGGCCCGCAAGGCCGAGCAAGCGCGGGTGAACCTCCGCGAAGCGGGACTCGAGCAGTATGTCGACATTCGCCTGGGCGACGCCCGAGAGACCTTGCGCGACCTCGACGGACCCGTGGACCTGCTGCTCAACGACGGTTTCCCCGATGTCGCGCTCGATGTTCACCGTGTGGTGACCCCGGCCCTGCGACCGGGTGCGCTGGTCATCACCGACAACGTCGGGCTGATGCCCGACCACTACGGCCCCTACCTCGCCTTCCTCCGCGACCCCGCCAACGGATTCATCTCCGTCCAATTGCCCTTCCACGGCGGCACCGAAGTCTCGGTACGGATATCGCCCAGTCCTGAAATCTGAGGCTGTATCACTGAGCCGGGCCGCCGGGCCCGCACCCGGGGAGGGCAAGACGTTCGCCGCCGGCCCGGAAATCGAACGCTCAGATCCGACGAGCGGTGGTGGTGTCACGACTGGTGTGGGTGAGGGGTGCCGCGCGACCGTTCGCCGCCGCCGGCCGAACGCTCGTCTTGCGCCCTTGGATACCAGCAAGGTTGGACCTTGACGGGGTTGTGCGCGGGTGTTAAAAAATGCGTCGTCAGTGACGGATGTTGGTTACAGAGGCGTCGCACAGGGTGGCGCGATGGCACGGTGCACAAGGGATTGAGGGAGGTTGAGGAACGGTCTGGATGGCGGCAGCCGCGATTCTCTGAGCGGCGCCCAGAATCCTGGATAGTTTCTCCCTCTGAGTGGGCCGGCCCGGCGCATTTCGCTGGGCCGGCCCCCTTTCCTTATTCAGGGTCGCATACCTACACCACGTCCCGTGCGGACACGAAGTTCCGCGTCCGCGTTCGACCGGCGGATCTACTCGAGTTGTGCCGCTGACCAGGCGACTCGCGCCACGAACGGGATCAAGGCCCGGACAACGGCTACGCCCCGGACAAGCTTCCGGCGAG
The DNA here is from genome assembly GCA_014208095.1 of Actinospineispora eucalypti. Classification (GTDB taxonomy): domain Bacteria; phylum Actinomycetota; class Actinomycetes; order Mycobacteriales; family Pseudonocardiaceae; genus Pseudonocardia; species Pseudonocardia eucalypti. The sequence continues at coordinate 2,155,173 of JACHMT010000001.1, forward strand.
GATGAGGAGCCGCGGTTGACAACCCGCGAACAAAGATGTAAAAAATGCGCCGTAAGTGAGCGCGGGTGACGCAAAGACGCCTAGCGAGGTAGGCGCAATGCCGAGTCCGCCAAGGATTGCCAGAGGTGAAGACGGTCTCGACGGAGGTGGTCACCACGACGTTTCGGTGTGCATCAGGATCAAGACAGGTTTGAAATTCCCTCTAGTGGGCCGGCCCAGTGAATCGCTGGGCCGGCCCCTTTCATTGGGGCCGGCCCAAGCCGCTGAAGACCGGCCGGCGCGTTACCGAGGTCGTGCTCGCGGCGGCTCGGGTGCGATGAGTGCGTCGGCCAACGTCGCGCTGAGGTTGAACCACTGGTCCGGCCCGATGATCTGGCCGGGTTCGGCGCCGCGTTCCGCTGCGCCACCACCTCGACTTGAGCACCACGCCTGAGTAACTCCGGGCCTGGCCTCAACGCTCGGCCCAGCCGTTCGACAGCACCTGCAGCACTATTCAGATAGTCCTTCCTGGTGAATATCTCCAGTCATTGCTGGAGATCTGTTGCGTGATCGTGTGTGACGGAGATACTTGGGTATGTCCGCGCAAGGAGCGGACGTGGGGCATCGCCAACAGGGCTGAGATGAAGGAGGAGCGTGGCCGCGATGCTGATGCGTACTGATCCTTTTCGTGAGTTGGACCGGTTGACCCAGCAGGTTTTCGGGGCGAACGGCACGCCGGGACGTCCGGCTGTGATGCCGATGGACGCCTACCGCGACGGTGACCGGTTCGTGGTGCATTTCGACCTTCCCGGTGTGGACCCGGAAAAGATCGATCTTGATGTGGAGCGCAACGTACTGACGGTGAAGGCCGAGCGCGCGCTCCCGGCGGAGAAGGGCGAGTACCAGGTCGCCGAACGACCGCGTGGGGTGTTCAGCCGCCAGTTGTTCCTGGGCGACACCCTCGACGCGGACCGGATCGAGGCCTCGTATGACGCCGGGGTGTTGACCTTGCGGGTACCGATCGCCGAGCAGGCCAAGCCACGCAAGATCGAGATCGCGGCCGGTTCCGGGGCCAAGCAGCTCAGCGCCTAACCGCACCCGGATCGCGCGGCCGGGGCCACGCCCCGCAACGCTGTCAGGTTTCGTCTGCTGGCGAGGTGAGCACGATGTCCAGCGCGGCAACGCTCGGCTCCCCGGTGCCCGGGGAGTTGGCTGACCAGGAGTGGGTGGACCGGCGGTTCACCGAGATCATGGCCCGCAACTGGCCGGCCGGGGACCTACCGGTCGCGGTGCGCCGGCCACCCACGACGTGGACCCGGCTCGCCGCCGTGCGCGACCAGCCCGCGAACGGCTGCTGCCGGGTCCGGCCGCGGCGGGGGGTGTCCGTGTGGTTGGCCGCCAAGCGCGTGCCGAGGCAACGTTCCCCGCCCGCACCCGCTGTGGTGGGCAGGACCGAAATGTGCAGAGCTTCGGTGAGTTCGAGGAAAGGGGGTGGCGGTCAAGGACCGAACGAAGGACGGTGTGGTGGATCGCTCGTCCCGCGCGATCGATCCGAACACGGCACCACAGGTCCGCCGACCGTGAGCGGTGAGGGTGTCCAGCGTCCGTTGACGCACACCGGCGGGAGCGGCCCGGGCCGTCACCACCAGGCGCGACCCGGCGGCACACCGCCCAAACGATCACATGGTTGACACCTCGCGCCATCGCGAAAGTGGCCCCGTCGGCATCCCCCTCGCCGGCGGGGCCAGCCACCGTTGCACCCACCCCCCATTGCCATTCATCCACCTACAGCGCGATCAGCGGTAACCAGTCATGACCAGCCATCACGACCACCCAGGCGGCACACCACCCCACCGGCCCAGGCGGGTGGGGTGGTGGGACCCCCGCGCGATGCTGCCGGTCGCCCCCGAGGCCACCCCGCAACAGATCAACACCGCCTACCGGGCCGCGGTACGCCGCCTGCACCCCGACACCCGCCCCACCATCCACGACCCAGCCACGCACGACTCAACCGGCGACCGCGCCACCGGTCAGGACCGCGAGCCCACCCTGGCCGAGCTGCAGGCCGCCCGCCGCGAGCTCCTCCGACAGGCCCACCAGAACCGACACGCCCGCGCCACACGACGCCGCGCCGCGACAACGACCGGGACACCTCGACAGCGCACCCAGGAGCCTGACCAGGTCACCTCCCCGCCCGCCCCCACCCCGCTGTCACGTCAACACCTACGCGATCGACCGCATGCCGGCTGGCCACGCGACCTCGATGCCCTTGCCGGCCCGGTCCGCTACCACGGCCCCGCTCCCTGAACACCTCTCACGCCACCAGACCGATCAGATCTACAATGGTCGATAGAGATAACTTGAATGATCGATCGGCGATCTCCGCCCACACGGAGGAGGGGAGGTAAACGCGGTGGACCTGGGCCGTCTCGATGACCGCGACTACCCGGCGGTCACCATGGGCCAGGCCGCCGAGCTGCTCGACGTACAGCCGGCGTTCCTACGCAGCCTGGATGCCGCACACCTCCTGCGCCCGGCCCGCTCCGCCGGCGGACACCGCCGCTACTCCCGCCGCCAACTCGAGCAAGCCGCCCGCATCCGCGGCCTGCTAGACGAAGGCCTCAACCTCGACGCCGCCCGCCGCATCGCCGAGCTCGAAGACCAGGTCGCCGAGCTGACCACCCAACTCGACACCGCGAGGCGCCACCTGCACTCCTCTCGTGGGGCCCATCCTGCCGTCGAAGATCCCGATGAGTGAAGCGCTTCGACATGAGCAGCGTCGAGCGGGCGAGTCCTTATGCTCCACCTTTGCGACGGCGAGGTGTAGCCGAGCGAGGCGGCGTCGAGCGCATGTGGTCGCGCACCGGCGCCAGCAGGCCGGCGAGGGTTTCGACGTCGTCGCGTGAGAGCGGTTCGAACAGCAGGCCGCTAACGACCTCGATGTGACCCGGCAGCACCTTCGCAAGCAGCGCACGTCCGGCATCGGTGATGGCGACCGTGATGCTCCGCTCATCGTCCGGAGAGGGACCGCGCGCGACCAGCCCCGCCTTCTCGAGCAGGCCCGCCTGGTAGGTCAGACCGCTGCGGCTGTAGACGACGCCGTCGGCCAGGTCGGTCATTCGATGACTGCCCGTCGGCGAGTCACCGAGCCGGGCGAGCAGCTGGAACTGGACGTAGCTGAGATCGCCGGCGTCACGCAGCTGCTGCTCGACCGCGTGCCGGAGCAGGCCGGTCACCTCGATCAGGTCGAAGTAGGCGCCGAGCTGCACGGGGTCCAGCGACGGCCGCGAGTCAGGCATGGTCGAAGCCTACTGCTTCGAATTCGAAGAGTGTGGACAGGTGCACGGTGTAGGCAATGCCGGGATGAGCCGTCCGTGTGGAGCCCGGCGAGTCTGGCCGTCCTCTGTGCCGGTGTCAGTTTACCGACGCCGACCCGCCGGTTCGGGAAGTCAAGTTCGCCGGGCGCTCGTGGCCGCCGAAATCGCCGCGGCGAGGGGCGCGGACCGGCGGTGACCGACATCACTTACTTCGAATTCGAAGCAACGGGTACCGTCTTCGGTGGATGCTTCAAATTCAAAGCAAGTGAGCGAAGGTGAGCACTTTGATGAAGGCAGTGCGTTTCCACGAGTACGGCGACCCGGATGTCCTGCGCTACGAGACCGTGGACCTGCCCGTCCCTGGTGCCGGGCAGGTCCGGATCCGGGTTGCCGCGACGTCGTTCAACTCCGTCGACGGCAACATCCGCGGCGGCTTCATGCGCGGCCCCATCCCGGTGGAGCTGCCCCATACTCCTGGCCTCGACGTCGCCGGCACAGTCGACGCGCTGGGCGAAGGCGTCGACGGCATCGAGGTCGATGAGCAGGTCATCGGCTTCTTGCCGATGGACGGCAATGGAGCCGCCGCGCAGTACGTTCTCGCGCCGGCCGAGGTCCTGACGCCGGCGCCCAAGAGCGTCCCGCTGGCCGACGCCGCCGCGTTGCCGGTGGTGGGACTTACCGCGTGGCAGGCGCTGTTCGACCATGGCAAGCTGACGGCGGGGCAACGCGTGCTGATCAACGGCGCCGGAGGGGCGGTCGGCGGCTACGCCGTGCAGCTGGCCAAGGGCGCCGGTGCCCACGTGATCGCCACGGCCAGCCCGCGCAGCGGCGACGCGACCACTTCCGCCGGCGCCGACGAGGTCATCGACCACACCACCACCGGTGTGACCGAGGCGGTGACCGAGCCGGTCGACCTCGTGCTAAACCTCGCACCGGTCGCCCCGGAGCAACTGGCCGCGCTCGTCACGCTGGTCCGGCCGGGCGGTGTCGTGGTGAACACGACGGTGTGGATGCCCGCCCCCAGTGACGAGGAACGCGGCGTGCGCGGCATCGACCTGTTCGTCCGCAGCGACGCCGAACAGCTGTCGCGGCTAGTGGCCCTGATCGACCGAGGCGAGCTGCGCGTCGACGTCGCCGAGCGGGTGGGCCTGGCCGAGCTGGCGGCGCTGCACGCACGGGCCGCGGCGGGCGCGGTGCACGGCAAGGTCATCGTCGTCCCGCCCATCGCCTGACTCCGACTCTGAAAGACAAGAGTCACGGCACTGAGCTTGGATCCCGAGATGGCCGAGGCGCTGGCCCCGATGGCCGGCGCGATGGCGGACGCCACCCCCCGGCCGTTGGCGATGGCGCGGGCGATGGCCAGCCTGTATCCGACCCCGTGGAGCTCGAGCTCGCGACGCTCCGCGTCTGTGGGCAGGCATCGACGCAGGTAAGGCCCACCACCACGTTGTGGTCGTCAACAGCGATGGGACGCGAATGCTGTCCCGCCGCGTCGCCAACGACCAACCGGCTGTCGAGGGGCGGCGCGTCGGTTTCGTGGGCACCGTCCCGGAGGCTTGTGGCGTCTGCCGGGCGTTCGCTTGGGGCGGCTGGGTCCGCTGGCTCGTGCGTCATGCCGTGGGCGTTACGGGTGCGGCAGCAATCGCGGCGGGGCGGCCCGGGACCGGCCGGCAGTGCGCCGGTATTCGCCTCTCCCGAAGGGAAGGCGTGGCATCCGGCCACGGTGACGCACCGATTCCGGCGGCGGCCGAGTTGGCGGGGGTGCGGCGCTGCCGGTTGCACGATCTGCGACACCTGGCGGCGTCACTGCAACTGGCCGCCGAAGCGGCCGCCCGAATCGTGCCCCGCCGCAAACACCGACCGCCAGCTGCCTAGCGACTCCCTAGCAACCCGGGAAAACGATAGCGGCCCGAGACACAGTCTCGGGCCGTTTGCGCTGGTAATGAGTGTGCGCCGCCAGGGACTCGAACCCCGAACCCGCTGATTAAGAGTCAGCTGCTCTGCCAGTTGAGCTAGCGGCGCGTGCAACCACCGTGCTGCTTGGTGCGGTGAAACCGTAGCACAGGGGGATAAGGGCACGACCAAGCGGGGGTCGTGTCCGTGTCGGTGGTGTCTGGAGCAGGGTAACCCGTTAGCCCGGGATGATGCGAGAGTCAAGTAACCCTGGGCAGAAAAATGCCCGCGCCCGGATGACTCCGGAAACGCGGGCTTCTGGGGTGAGTGACGGGGCTCGAACCCGCGACCTTCGGGACCACAACCCGACGCTCTACCAGCTGAGCTACACCCACCATGCACATCGCTTGCCGCTGATTCTACGTGCGGCACCTCGCGGTGCCCACACAGCCTAGCGTGCGCCGATCTGGCGCCTCCACCCGGTTCGACTTGGCTCAGCCGGCGGTGGGGCGGACCGGCTCGGCCAGCACGTCGGCGGCCACCGAGCGGGCCTGGTCGGTGCTCGGGCCGGGCTGCGGCACGAAGGCGGTGCCCCGGTAGTAGCGCAGCTCGCGCAGTGACTCCTCGATGTCCGAGAGCGCGCGGTGGGCCAGGCCCTTCTCCGGCTTGGCGTAGTAGATCCGCGGGTACCAGCGCCGGCACAGCTCCTTGATCGAGCTGACGTCGACCATCCGGTAGTGCAGGTGGGCGTCCAGCTCCGGCATGTCCCGGGCCAGGAACATCCGGTCGGTGGCGATGGAGTTGCCGGCCAGCGGAGCGGCGCCGGGCTCGGGCACGAACTTGCGCACGTAGTCCAGCACGGTCTGTTCCGCCTCGCCGATCGTCACCGCGGAGGCGGCCACCGCCTCGGTCAGCCCGGAGCGCTCGTGCATCTCCCGCACCACGTCCTGCATGCCGGACAGTTTCGCCGGTTCGGCATGGATCACTACGTCGACGCCCTCACCGAGCACGCGCAGTTCACTGTCGGTCACCAGCGCGGCGATCTCGATCAGGGCGTCGGACTCGACGTCCAGGCCGGTCATCTCGCAGTCGATCCACACCAAGCGGTCATTCACCCCGCCACTCTAGAGCGTGGTCTGTGGATCTATGCCGAGCGAGCGGCGATCCAGATGGATGCATGATCCACAGACCACGCTCTGGGTTGTCGACGGCGGGAACGCTCGTCCCAACGCTAGGCTGCGCCTGCAACAGGCGGGGTCATCGCGACTAGTCGAAAGGTCGATCCGAATATGGGGGACAAGGCAGGCGCGGCGCGGGAGATCGCGGCCGGTTACGTCAGCAGCGGAGCGGTGCTCGAGCTGGGCTCGGTCTACCTGGACGGCAAGGCCGACCCGGGCGCGCTGGTCCGGGTGCCGCTGGCCATGCTGAACCGGCACGGGCTGGTCGCCGGTGCCACCGGTACCGGCAAGACCAAGACCCTGCAGAACCTGGCCGAGCAGCTCTCCGGCGCCGGTGTCCCGGTGGTCATGGCGGACATCAAGGGTGACCTCTCCGGGCTGTGCCGGCCCGGCACCGAGTCGGACCGCACCAAGGCGCGCGCCGCCGAGACCGGCGACGACTGGGCGCCCACGCCGTACCCGGTGGAGTTCTTCTCCCTGGGTGACGACGGCATCGCGCTGCCGGTGCGAGCCACGCTGACCCAGTTCGGCCCGATCCTGCTGTCCAAGGTGCTCGGGCTGAACGACACCCAGGAGTCCACCCTCGGCCTGATCTTCCACTGGGCCGACCAGAACAACCTGCCGCTGCTGGACACCAAGGACCTGCGCGCGGTCATCCAGCACCTGACCAGCGACGAGGGCAAGGCCGACCTGAAGGGCATCGGCGGCGTCTCCTCGGCCACCGCCGGGGTCATCCTGCGCGCGCTGGTGAACCTGGAGGCCCAGGGCGGGGCGCAGTTCTTCGGCGAGCCCGAGCTGGACCCGCGCGACCTGATGCGCCAGCACGAGGGGAAGGGCGTCATCACCCTGCTGGAGCTGTCCGAGCAGCAGACCAACCCGAAGCTGTTCTCCACCTTCCTGATGTGGCTGCTGGCCGAGCTGTTCGAGGTGCTGCCGGAGGCCGGCGACCTGGACAAGCCGAAGGTGGTGTTCATCTTCGACGAGGCGCACCTGCTGTTCGCCGACGCGTCGAAGGCGTTCCTGGAACGCATCGAGCAGACGGTGAAGCTGATCCGGTCCAAGGGCGTCGGCGTGTTCTTCTGCACCCAGCTGCCCACGGACATCCCGAACAACGTGCTCTCCCAGCTGGGTGCGCGGATCCAGCACGCGCTGCGCGCGTTCACCCCGGAGGACCAGCAGGCGCTGGCCCGGACGGTGAAGACCTACCCGACCACGCCGCACTACAAGCTGGACGAGGCGCTCACCTCGCTGGGCATCGGCGAGGCGATCGTCACCGTGCTGTCCGAGCGGGGTGCACCGACGCCGGTGGCCTGGTGCCGGCTGCGCGCGCCGCGTTCGCTGATGGCCGCGATCGGCTCGGAGGCGATCACCGAGTTCTGCCAGGTCTCGCCGCTGCACCCGAAGTACGGCCAGACGGTCGACCGGGAGTCCGCCTACGAGAAGCTGACCGCCCGGATCGCCGAGTCGCAGGCCCCGGACGGCGAGGCGCCGGCCCCGGAGCCGGAGCGGGCGCCGGCCCGGCGAGCGGCGGCCGAGAAGGAGGATCCGGGCATGCTCTCGGAGATCATGTCCAACCCGGCGGTGAAGTCCTTCCTCCGCTCGGCGGCCAGCGCGGCCGGCCGGGAGATCACCCGAGGGCTGTTCGGCAACCGCCGGCGCTAACCGCGGATCCGGCCCCAGGGCTTGACCACGGACAGGGTGAACGCGACCAGCAGTGCCAGCGGGGACACGATCGGCGGGTAGATGTAGTCGCCGATGGACAGGTCGGCGGGCTGCCCGGCCAGCCACAGCCGGGACTGCCCGGCGGCGCCGTCCACCTGCCCGCGCAGGGCCACCAGGACCAGGCCGGTGAGCAGCACGTTCAGCGCCAGCTTGGCCGCCACCCACCAGTAGCGGACCAGGCCCCACTTGGTGCCCAGGCCGAGTACGACCCCGGTCGCCAGGCACACCAGCCCGGTGACCAGCAGGGGCCACACCGCGAACACCTCCAGCGCGAGGAAGCTCTGCGCGCGCACGGCCGGGTCGTCGGTGAGGCCGGCGCGGACGATGAACACGGCCATCACCAGGTCCACGCCCAGCCAGGCGCCGGCCGAGCTCAGGTGGGCGATCAGCACCGCCCGGCGGGCGTTTCGGCTGAGCCGGCGGGTTTGTTGCCGCGCCACGGTGGTGGTCATGCGGAAACTGTGCCCGGGCGGGAGGCCCCGGCGCGTCGGCCCAGCGGCGGCATCGCGGCTACCTCCCCAGGCGTACCACGTCCGGGTTGATCGCGGTCGCCAGCGCGAGGGCGTCGGCCAGCGGGATGTCCCGGACGACGTGCGCGGCCCCGCCGCCGGCGGTGATCGGGTCCAGCGTGACCAGGCCCGACCAGCGCTGCGTGGGGCTCTGCCGGATGCGCCAGCCGATGATGCCCCGCCGCTGCAGGGCGACCCGCCGGCGCACCACCGAGCCGTAGCCGATGACCAGGTACTCCGGGCGTAGTACGTGCCCGAGGTTGCGGTACCGGTCCAGGCCGAGCAGCGCGGCCGCCGGGAGCAGCAGCAGCGCCCCCGGCCAGAGCGGTGGCACCCAGGCCGACGCGCCCCACGCCGATGCGGTCCACGCCGATGCGACCCAGGCCACCCCGGCCAGCGCCAGCGCGGGCAGCACCGCGCGCACCACGGCCCGGCGCAGCGCGGCCGGGGGATGGCGGCGCAGCGGGGCGGATGCGCCGTCGGCCGGGTCGTCCAGCAGCAGCGCGGCGGCGGCCACCCGGTGCGCCTCGGCGCGCGGTGCGGCCGGCAACAGGGCACCGCCGCCGGTGCTCCTGGCGTCCAGGCCGGTGGTGATCGCCGTGCACCTGGCCGCCCCGGCCAGGCGCAGCGGCAGCGGTTCCACGATCACCACCCCGCGCACCCTGCGCTGCTCCAGGGACAGCGAGCGGGTGGTGAGCAGGCCCCGGCGCAATCGCAGGCTGCCGTCCTGCTCACGGCTGAGCCGGAACCGCCACCAGCCCTCCAGGTAGATCGCCACCGAGCCCAGGCCGGAAACCACCAGCACCGCCGCCGCGAGGGCCGGCACGGCCAGCCAGGCCGGCGTGGCGCTCAGCTCCTCGGCGGCCTCGGCGGTCGAGCCGATCAGGTCGATGCCGGCGTCGCTGGCGATCTTGAAGCCGCCGCCGAGCAGGGTGCCCAGCGCGACCAGGCCGGCCGGGGTGAGCGGCGCGTAGCGCAGCCAGGACAGGCGCAGCTCGGCCAGCTCCGTTCCGCCGGGCCCCGCGTCGGCGTCGGGCCGGGGGTCGTCGCACAGCAGCAGCTCGCGGCGCAGCCGGTCGGCCTCCTCCCGGGTCACCGCGTCCAGGGTCAGCCGGCCCTCCTCGCCCGAGTTCGAGCCGGTGCCGATCTCCACCACGCACAGCCGGAACAGCCGGTGCGGCGGGCTGGCCCGGACGTCCACCGTGCGCACCCGGTCGCGGCGCAGTGAGCGTTCGTGGCGGCGCAGCAGACCGCCGCGCAGCTCCACCCGTTCCGTGCTCACCCGGTAGCGCACGGTGGCCCAGCGGACCGCCCCGAGCGCGACCAGCACCGCCGGCCCGGCCATCGCGGCGAGCGGCTGCCAGCCGTCCGCGTGCCGGCCCCCGATCAGGGTGATGGCCAGCCAGGGGATCAGCGCGCCGGCCTGGCGCAGCGGGAAGACGGCGAGCACCCGGGCGTCCAGCCGGCGCCAGCCCGCGTCAGTTCGCATCGGTCGCGTCGGTTCGCATCGTCAGGTCGCGTCGCCGGGTTCGTGCTGGGTGACCTCGGTGAGCCGGCGGGCCAGCGCGGCGGCGACATCCGCGTCCAGGCCCTCGATGCGCACCGCGCCGGCCGAGGAGGCGGTGGTCACGGTGACCGTGGCCAGGCGGAACAGCCGTTGCAGCGGGGAGCGCTCGGTGTCGATGGTCTGGATGCGGGAGATCGGGGCCACCCGCCAGGCCAGCCACAGCCAGCCGGCCTGGGTGTAGACGGCCCGTTCGTCCACCTCCCAGCGGTGCACCCGGTAGCGCCACCGGGGCACGACCACCACGTAGCCGGCGCCGGCGACCAGGGTGATCACCAGCAGGGCCGTACCCATCGGCCGGTCCAGCTCGGCCAGCACCAGCGCGACCAGCTCGGCGACGGCCACGGTGAGCACGCCGAGCGCGGCCCGCACGGTCCAGCAGCGCAGCGCGCGCGGGTCGACCCGGTTGGCGGGCGGGCGCGGGGCGGTCACGCCGCCACTCTGCCAGCCGGCCGGCGGGTTCCGGGCGTGCGGCGCGATCTGTATCAGCTTGCGCGTATATAAGCTCTACGTAATACTCGGGCCATGGACGTGTTCGAGGCGGTGGCCGAACCCAGTCGGCGGGCGTTGTTGGACGCCCTCGCGGCCGGCGAACGGACCGCCGGTGAGCTGGTCGCCACGCTGCCCAACCTGACCCAGCCGGCCGTGTCGCGACACCTGCGGGTGCTCCGCGAGGTCGGCCTGGTGGAGGTCCGGCCGGACGCGCAGCGGCGCATCTACGCGCTGCGCGCGGACGGGTTGGTGGAGATCGACCGCTGGCTCGGCCGGTACCGCCGCTACTGGGCGGCCCACCTCGACGCGCTGGAACGCCACCTGGCCGACACCCACCGGAAGGACCCCGAATGACCGAGCCCCTGGGCACCCTGGACATCGACGGCGAGCACGCGACGATGACCTTCGTCCGGCATCTGCCCTACCCGATCGAGGCGGTATGGGCGGCGATCACCGACCCGGACCGGCGGGCGGCCTGGTTCGGCGAGACCAGCCTGGAACCGCGCCAGGGTGGCCGGATCGAGATGGTCGCCACCGACCCGCCCGCCCCGGTGGAGCAGAAGCGGATGACCGGCCGGATCCTGGTGTGGGACCCGCCCAAGGTGTTCGAGCACGAGTGGCACCAGCGGATCGTGAACGACGGAGTGGTGCGCTACGAACTGGCCGAGGAACCCGGCGGCACCGTCCTCACCTTCACCCACAGGGGGTTGACGGTGCGCAACGCCAAGGGCTTCATTCCCGGTACGCATGCGTTCCTGGACCGGCTGGGTGCTTACCTGGAGGGTGCTTGCCCGCCCGGGTGGGAAGCGCGTTATGCGGAGGTCGCGCCTTTGTACCCGACTTGGGGATGAGGTGGTGCGGGTAGGCGTCGGGGTGCCGGTTTAAAGATCGGCTTGGACGGCGCGGCCTGGTGGTCTGCCGTGGCTTGAGTGGCGCCTGTTGCGTTTGGGGCTTCTGGGCTGTGCGCGACATTACGACACGCCTGTTCGATCTTGGTCAAACCTGCCTCGTGTACATCTCGCGGGCCGCCGCGCGGCCGGTTCCATGATCAGCATGACACTGTGGTCGTTTCAGGCGAACGGAAGTGACCACCATGTCATGCTGATCACGAGCCGTGCCTGGCCCAACGGGCCCCGCCCAAGCCACGGCAGACCACCATGCCGCGCCGTCCCAGCCGATCTTTAAACCGGTGCCCGGGCGCCGGCGGCGAGCAAGAGCAGGGCAGACCGGGCCGGAAGCGGGAGGACGGCGCCGCCGGACAGGGGGGTGGGGTCCGGAGGGGTGCCGGTCGGGTCGGTGGAGTCCAGGACCGGCGCCAACGCGACATCCGGCAGGACGCAGTCGGTGGGTTCGCTCCCGGCGTGTAGGAGGAGCAGCCAGTGGCCGCCGGCCAGCATGCCGAGGGTGCGGGCGGCCGGGTCGTGCCAGTCGGGGTCGGCCATGGTGCGGCCGGACGGGTGCCACCACACCACGTCCTCCTGGCTCAGGAACCGGTTGCGGTCCGGGGCCAGCGGGTGGCGGCGCAGCTCGAGCAGGCGCCGGGTGAACGCGGTCATCGCGTCGGCGTCGGCGTCCGGTGTCCAGTCCAGCCAGGAGATCGGGTTGTCCTGGCAGTAGGCGTTGTTGTTGCCGCCCTGGGTTCGCCACCGCTCGTCCCCGGCCGTGATCATCGGGGTGCCGGTGGCCAGCAGCAACGTGGTGAGCAGCGCGCGGGCGGTGGCCAGCCGGCCGGCCCGGACCCCGGCGTCCGGGGTCTCGCCCTCCACCCCGAAGTTCTGCGAGCGGTTGTGGTCGCTGCCGTCCCGGTTCTGCTCGCCGTTGGCCTCGTTGTGCTTGCGCCGGTAGGAAACCAGGTCCCGCAGGGTGAACCCGTCGTGGGCGGTGACGAAGTTCACCGACGCCCACGGGCGGCGTTCGGAGGCCGCGTACAGGTCCGAGGAGCCGGTCAGCCGGGAGGCCAGCTCGTTCACCCCGGTCGCGCCGCGCCAGAAGTCCCGCGCGGTGTCGCGGAACCGGTCGTTCCACTCCGACCACTGCGCGCCGAACCCGCCCACCCGGTAGCCGTCGCCGGTGGCGTCCCACGGCTCGGCGATCAGCTTCCGGGTGGCCAGCAGCGGGTCGGCGGCGATCAGGTTGAGCAGCCCGGCGCGCGGGTCGAACGGGCCCGCCCCGGGCCGGCCGAGCACGCTGGCCAGGTCGAACCGGAAACCGTCCACGCCCAGCTCGGACCAGTGGCGCAGCGAGTCGGCGACCAGCCGGGCGACGGTCAGCGAGGCCGGGTCCAGGGTGTTGCCGGTGCCGGTGATGTTGGCCAGCTCGCCGTTCCCGTGCCGCGCGTAGTAGGCCGGCGAGTCCAGGCCCCGGTAGCACAGCGTCGGCCCGCCGACGCCGCCCTCGCAGGTGTGGTTGTAGACCACGTCCAGGATGACCTCGATGCCGGCGCCGTGCAGCGCCTCCACCATGGCCCGGAACTCCGCCACCTCCTCACCCGGCTCGGCGGCGTAGGCGGCGTGCGGCGCCAGGAAGCCCAGCGTGGCGTAGCCCCAGTAGTTGTGCATGCCCCGGGTGAGCAGCTGCGGCTCGTCGCAGAACGCGTGCACCGGGAGCAGCTCGACAGCGGTCACGCCGAGCCCTCGCAGGTACTCCAGCACCGCCGGGTGGGCCAGGCCCAGGTAGCTGCCGCGCAGCCGTTCCGGCACCTCGGGGTGGCAGCGGGTGAACCCGCGCACGTGCAGCTCGTAGATCACCGTGTCCGCCCACGGCACGTCCGGCCTCGGCTCGGTGGCCGGGGACACCGGCGAGGTGACCACGGACAGCGGCACCGCGCCCAGCGAGTCGACGGTGCTGGGCGAGCCGTGCAGCGGGTCCTCGGCGTAGTCCAGGGCGGCGGGCAGCGAGGTCAGCCGGCCGGTGATCCGCCGGGTGTACGGGTCGACCAGCAGCTTGGCCGGGTTGGCGTGCAACCCCGCCGCCGGGTCGTACCGTCCGTGGACCCGGTAGCCGTAGCGCTGGCCGGCGCGCACCCCGTCCACCGAGCCGTGCCAGACCCCGAAGGTCCGCTCGGCCAGCTCGATCCGCCGTTCCTCGGCGCCGAACTCGTCGATGAGACACAGCTCGACGGCCTCCGCGCTGCCCGAGGCGACCGAGAACCGAGCCCCGCTGTCGGTGAGGTGCGCACCCAACGGAAAGACTGTGCCGGTTGGCGGCGCGGCTATGGCGTGTCCCAAGCCTGGAGGCTGCGGCATCATCGGTAAGGATAGGGGCTGTGACGGAGGCCAGCGAGCGAACGGATCGGCGGGACCACACCGAGCTGACCGATCTGGTGATTCGGATGGACGGCGTCTCGGTACGTCGGGGCACGACCAACCTGGTCAGCGCGGTGGACTGGTCGGTGGAGCTGGACGAGCGCTGGGTGGTGCTCGGCCCGAACGGCGCCGGGAAGACCACGCTGCTGCGGATGGCCGCCGCCGAGCTGCATCCCAGCGAGGGCATCGTGGATCTGCTCGGTGAACGGTTGGGCCGGGTGGACGTGTTCGAGCTGCGGCCCAGGATCGGGTTCTGCTCGGCCGCGTTGGCATCCCGGGTGCCCGGCGACGAGATCGTCCGGGACGTGGTGGTGAGCGCCGGCTACGCGCTGCTCGGCCGGTGGCGTGAGCAATATGACACCTTCGATCTGACCCGCGCGGACCACCTGCTGAACGTGATGGGAATGAACGCGCTGGCCGGCCGCCGGTTCGCGACGCTCTCCGAGGGGGAACGCAAGCGGGCGCTGATCGCCCGCGCGCTGATGGCCGACCCGGAGCTGCTGCTGCTCGACGAGCCGGCCGCCGGGCTGGACCTCGGCGGCCGGGAGGACCTGGTCGAGCGGCTGTCCGGGCTGGCGCTGGACGCCGACGCACCGGCCAGCGTGCTGGTCACCCACCACGTGGAGGAGATCCCGCCCGGCTACACCCACGCGCTGCTGATGCGGGGCGGCGGGGTGGTCGCGCAGGGCCTGCTGCCCGAGGTGATGACCGACCAGAACCTGTCCCGCACGTTCGGCCTGCCGCTCAAGGTGCGGCTCGAGGACGGGCGGTACAGCGCGCGCCGGGGGTAGGGTGCCCTCACGCAGGCGATCACCGCTCGGCGAGTGGGCGAGGAGGCACAGAGGCGTGGGTGAATTCGTGGCCCTCGAGGTGGACGGCGCGGTCGGCACGATCCGGCTGAACCGGCCCCCGATGAACGCGCTGAACAAGCAGCTCCAGGAGGAGATCCGGGCCGCCGCCCAGGAGGCGGCCGGCCGGGCCGACGTGCGGGCCGTGGTCGTCTACGGCGGGGAGAAGGTGTTCGCCGCCGGCGCCGACATCAAGGAGATGGCGGCGATGTCCCACGCGGACATGACGGCGCGCGCCCGCGGCCTCTCCTCCTCGTTGAGCGCGGTCGCGGAGATCCCCAAGCCCACCGTGGCGGCGATCACCGGTTACGCGCTCGGCGGCGGCTACGAGCTGGCGCTGTGCTGCGACCGCCGGGTGTGCGGGGACAACGTGAAGGTCGGCCAGCCGGAGATCCTGCTCGGGATCATCCCCGGCGCGGGCGGCACGCAGCGGCTGTCCCGGCTGATCGGGCCGTCCCGGGCCAAGGAGGTCATCTACTCCGGCCGGTTCGTGGCCGCCGAGGAGGCGCTGGCGCTGGGCATGGTCGACCAGGTGGTCGCCCCGGACGACGTGTACGCCGAGGCGCACCGGTGGGCGTCGGGGTTCGCGGAAGGCCCGGCGATGGCCCTGGCCGCCGCCAAGAAGGCCATCGACGGTGGGCTGGACGGTGACCTGCGCAACGGCCTGCACCTGGAGAGCGAGCTGTTCGCCGCGCTGTTCGCCACCGAGGACCGGGCCGCCGGCATGGAGTCGTTCATCGCCAACGGCCCCGGCAAGGCGAAGTTCGTGGGCCGATGAGCGCCGAGACGAGCTTGCGAGTCGGGAAATGAGCGCGGCCGCCGTGCCGCCGCCCGATGCCGGGCCCGACCCGGAGCCGAACCCGCACGCCACCGCCGAGCAGGTCGAGGCGGCCCGGCGGGACCCCAAGCTGGCCAACGTGCTCTACCACGACTGGGAGGCCGGCTCGTACGACGAGAAGTGGTCGATCTCCTACGACGAGCGCTGCATCGACTACGCCACCGGGCGGTTCAAGCTGGTCGCCGGCTCGGACGGCTGGCCCTACGACCGCGCCCTGGAACTGGGCAGCGGCACCGGGTTCTTCCTGCTCAACCTGATCCAGGGCGGGGTGGCCAAGCGCGGCTCGGTGACCGACCTGTCCCCGGGCATGGTGCGGGTGGCGTTGCGCAACGCCGCCGGGCTCGGCCTGGACGTGGACGGCCGGGTGGCCGACGCGGAGCGCATCCCCTACGAGGACGACACGTTCGACCTGGTCGTGGGGCACGCCGTGCTGCACCACATCCCCGACGTGGCCGCATCGCTGCGCGAGGTGCTGCGGGTGCTCAAGCCGGGCGGGCGGTTCGTGTTCGCCGGTGAGCCCACCAAGATCGGCGACCTCTACGCCCGCAAGATCAGCCAGGCCACCTGGTGGGCGGCCACCCGGGTCACCAAGCTCGGCCCGTTGCGCGACTGGCGCCGGCCGCAGGCGGAGCTGGATGAGTCCTCCCGCGCCGCCGCGCTGGAGGCGGTCGTGGACATCCACACCTTCGACCCGGACCGGCTGGAAGCGATGGCCCTGGGCGCCGGCGCGCGGGACGTGAAAGTCGTCACAGAGGAACTCGCCGCCGCCCTTTTCGGGTGGCCGGTACGCACGTTCGAGGCGGCCGTGCCGCCGGGCAAACTGGGCATGCGCTGGGCCATGTTCGCCTGGCGGACCTGGGAACGACTCGGTGAACTGGACACCACGGTGCTACAGCGAGTGGTGCCGAAGCGGTTCTTCTACAACGCCCTGCTGACCGGGACGAAGGCCGTTCGGTAACGCTCCGGAGTTCCGTGCGCCGATTGGGTGTAGTGCACCCTTTCCGCGGATACGGGCGTCGTCTGGATGGAACCATTAGGCTCGGCTCGCCCGATTTGACTGCCTCCGTGCGGGTGACGGAAAGCGGAAGGGGAACCACAGTAGTGAGCGCGACCTACGACGACCCGAGCTCGATCACCGTCGTCGTCGTGGATGATCATCCGATCTGGCGGGAAGGGGTCGCGCGGGACCTTTCCGCGCAGGGTTTCGTGGTGGTGGCCACCGTGGCGGACTCGGCGTTCACCGCCCGGATCGCCGCCGCCACCCAGCCCCGCGTGGTGGTCATCGACCTGGACCTGGATGAGCTTTCCGCCGTCGAGGCCGTGCGTACCATCGCCAACACCATGCCGGACACCCGGGTGCTGGTGCTCTCCGAGCGCGCCGGGCACCGGGACGTGCTGGACGCGGTGAAGGCCGGCGCGGCCGGCTACCTGGTCAAGACCGCGTCCGCGGACGAGCTGGTGGACGCGGTGCGCCGCACTGCCGTCGGGGACGCGGTGTTCACGGCGGGCCTGGCCGACCTGGTGCTCGGCGAGTACCAGCGCCTGGCCGCCGAACCGGAGCCGGAGGCGGCCTCGGTGCCCCGGCTGACCACCCGGGAGACCGAGGTGCTCCGCCTGGTCGCCACCGGGCTCACCGCCCGCCAGATCGCCGCCAAGCTCACCCTCTCGCCGCGCACCGTGGAGAACCACATCCAGAGCACGCTGCGCAAGCTGCACCTGCACAACCGGGTCGAGCTGGTGCGTTACGCCATCTCGCAGGGCCTGACCGAATAGCGTGTCGGACCGGGCGCCCGAGCAGATGCTCGACCCTTTGTGGCGCGGGTTGGTCGGCTACCGGGTGATCGCGCTCGGCTACGCGGGCGTCCTGGTCCTGCGGGGCTTTCCCGAGTACCGGTGGCCTCTCGGTGCACTCCTGGTTCTGGGTGGGCTGGCCTGCTGGACCGCGGTCACCGGTGTCGGCTACCTGCGGCCGGTGTGGCCGGGACGGGGTTGGTTGGCCGTTGCCGACCTGGTCGTCTCCGTGGCGGCGGTGGCTTCCACGCTGGCGGTGGAGACCCCGGCCCGGATCGCGTCCGGGGTGCCGGTGCTGCCCACGGTGTGGGTGGCCGGGCCGGCGATCGCGCTGGCCCTGGTTCACGGGCCGTTGTTCGGCGTGCTCGGCGGGCTGGTCGTGCAGGCGTCGGTGGCGGCGGTGCGTGGGCACCTGGGCGCCCCGGAGCTGACCGACCTGTTGCTGATCGTGGCGTCCGCGCTGGCGGTGGGCTACGCGGCGACCGTGCTGCGCCGCTCGGCCGCGCAGCTGCGGGACGCGGTGGCGCTGCGCGCGGCGGTGGCCGAGCGGGAACGGCTGGCCCGGTCCATCCACGACGGCGTGCTGCAGGTGCTCTCCCAGGTCAGCCGGCGCGGCCGGTCGCTGGGTGGCGCCGCCGCCGAGCTGGGCGAGCTGGCCGGGGAGCAGGAGGTCGCGCTGCGCACGCTGATGACCACCGACCCGCCGTCGGTCCGGCCGGACGGTTCGGTGGACCTGGCGAACGAGTTGGCCGCGCTGGCCACCAGCCGGGTGACCGTGTCCACCCCGGCGACCGCGGTACCGCTGCCTGAAGCGGCGGCCCGCGAGGTGACCGACGCGGTGCGGACCGCGCTGGCCAACGTGCGGACCCACGTCGGGGCGGAGGCGCCGGCCTGGGTCCTGGTGGAACGGCTGGACGACCGGGTGGAGGTGAGCGTGCGCGACGACGGGCCGGGAATTCCGGCGGGCCGGCTGGCGGCGGCGGCCGCCGAGGGGCGTCTCGGCGTCACCGGGGGGATCGTCGGCCGGATCGAGGGGGTCGGCGGCTCGGCCCGCTGCGTCACCGGTCCCGGCCTGGGCTGTGAGTGGATCTTCGAACTGCCCGTGGGGGGTGGGTCGCGGTGACCGTGACGGTGATGGTCGTCGACGACCACCCGATGTGGCGCGAGGGCGTCGCGCGGGACCTCGGCGAGCGTGGTTTCCAGGTGGTGGCCACGGCGCCCGACGGCCCGTCCTCGGTGCGCATCGCGCTGGCCACCCGGCCGGCCGTGGTGCTGATGGACCTCAACCTGGGCGCGTCCTCGGGCGTCACCGCGATCGGTTCGATCCGGGCACAGCTGCCGGACACCCGGATACTGGTGCTCTCCGCGAGTGGGGAGCACCAGGACGTGCTGGCCGCCGTGGCCGCCGGTGCCAGCGGCTACCTGGTGAAATCGGCCAGCGCGGAGGAGCTCGTGGAAGCGGTGCGGCGGACCGCCGCCGGGGACGCCGTGTTCACCCCCGGCCTGGCCGGCCTGGTGCTCGGCGAGTCGAACCGCAAGGACTCCGGCCTGCGCCTGACCGACCGGGAGACCGAGGTCCTGCGCCTGGTCGCCAAGGGCATGACCGCGAAGCAGATCGCCGACCGGCTGGTGCTCTCCCACCGCACCGTGGAAAGCCACGTCCAGAGCACCCTCCGCAAACTCCAACTCCACAACCGCGTAGAACTCACCCGCTACGCCGTAGAACAAGGCCTAACCGACGACTAACCCACCCCACCCCCGCGCGAGTCGGGGATTCGTGCTCGGTGAGTCGGGGATCTGGGTACGGCGAGTCGGGGATCTGGGTACGGTGAGTCGGGGATTCGGGTACGCGCGCACCGGTTTCAGGTGTCGATGGTGAGTAGGCGGCGCAGGATCTCCGCGTGAAGGGCGGAGATGTCGGCGTCCACCGCAACCTCCACCGGCCGGCCGCCGGCGTTCGTGACGCGCAAGGTGCCGCGGTCGGCGGCGGGGGCGCAGTCGACGGCCAGGTGCATCGGCTCGGTGCGCAGTGTCCCGGGACAGGCCGCCTCCAGCACGGCGACCGCGTCGTGCAGCGGCACCGCGTCCACGCCGCGCCGGGCGCGGAACCGCGCGCGGTAGTACTCGGTGATCGCGGCCAGGGTGGCGCACCGGGGACCGCCGGCGGCCAGCCGGTCCACCCACTCGCCGGGCATGGCGCAGCGCAGCGTGAGGTCCAGTGGGACCAGGGTGATCGGCACGGACTCCTCGGCCAGCACCCGGTGCGCCGCCTCCGGGTCGCAGTGCACGTTGAACTCGGCGGTCGGCGTGGTGTTCCCGCCGCTGATCGCGCCCCCCATGGCCACGATCCGGCCGATCTTCGGCGTCAGCTCGGGGTGGCTGGCGAGCAGCAGGGCGATATTGGTCAGCGGGCCGATCGGGGCCAGGGTGACCGGCCGGTCGGCGGCTCTCAACACGCCGGCGAGCACCTCGACCGCGCCATCCGGGTGCACCGGCGGCGGCGTCGGCAGTGTGTCGGCGCGACCGCCGAGGCCGTCCTCGTGATGTACCTCACCGGCCCGTTGGGCCTGCGGGAACACCAGCGGCCGGGCGGCGCCGGCGGCCACCGGGACGTCGGTACGGCCGGCCATGGCGAGCAGCCGTCCGGCGTTGGCGGTGGTGGTGGCCAGGCCCACGTTGCCGAACACCGTGGTCGCCGCCGCCACCCGTACCTCGGGGCAGGCCAGCCCGAGCAGCAGTGCCACCGCGTCGTCGATGCCCGGATCGGTGTCGATGACCAACGGGTTCGGCATTCGGCGAGCCTTTCACACGAGCCGGGGACTCGCGCTGTGACGGGCCTCTCCGATAAGCTTGTAACCAGCATCGAAACGATTCGATTACGGCGTTCGACATACCTGGCGAGACCCGGTGCGCAACCCGCGCCACCGGGCGGGTGTTCGGCCACCGTCGGACCGCGTGAACCTGGGAGGAAGCCATGCCCACCGAGCTCCAGCTGCGGCTGCGTGAGCTGCACGATCACTACGCCTACGAGGTCAACTCGTTGATCGGGGAGGGTCGCGAGGCGGAGATCGACGCGCTGGTGGCCGGCTACCCGGACGAGGCCGCCCGGCTGATCGCCGAGTTCGAGGCCGCCGCGACCACCAGCGTCTGACTCCGGGAGCCCGGCGACTAGGCTGAACGGCCGTGACGAGCATGTGGGGCGCGCCGGTGCGGACCCGTTGGTCGGCCTGGTGGCGCATGCGACGGGACCCCCGCCAGGCCAAGTTTCTCACCCTGGCGTCGCTGCGCTGGGTGATCCGCAACCGCGCCTGGACGCCCTGGTACCTGGTGCGCTACGCGCGTCTGCTGAGGTTCCGGCTGGTCAACCCGCACGTGCTGCTGCACGGCATGGTCTTCCTGGGCAAGAACGTGGAGCTGCACGCGCGCCCCGGCTACGGCCGGCTGGAGATCGGCCGGTGGGTGCACATCGGCGACGGCAACTCACTGCGTTGCCACGAAGGCTCCCTGCGCATCGGTGACAAGGTCGTGATGGGCAAGGACAACACGATCAACTGCTACCTGGACATCGAGCTGGGCGCGGCCACGCTGGTCGCCGACTGGGTCTACATCTGCGACTTCGACCACGTCATCTCGGACATCAACCTGCCGATCAAGGACCAGGGCATCGCCAAGACTCCCGTGCGCATCGGCCCGGACTGCTGGATCGGCGTCAAGGTCTCCGTGCTGCGCGGCACCCGGGTCGGTCGGGGCTGCGTGCTCGGGTCGCACGCCGTGGCGCGCGGGGAGATCCCGGACTTCTCCATCGCGGTGGGCTCGCCGGCGCGGGTGGTACGCAACCGGCGCGACGACTACGAAGCGTCGGCCGAGCACCGTGCGGCGCTGGCCGACATCGCCCGCAAGACCGCCCGCGCGGTCCAGGAGTCCCTGCCCGACCCGACCTGACGCCGACCGGGCTCCCACTCGCCGGAGAACGCCGACTCGGTGTGCCGAGAACGTCGACTCGCCGTACCTGAAAGCCCGACTCGCCGTACCTAGATCCCCGACACACCGGGCACGAAAGCCCGACTCGTCGTACCTGGATCCCCGACACACCCGAGCACGAAAGCCCGACTCGCCGTACCCAGATCCCCGACTCGCCGTACCTGAAAGCCCGACTCGCCGTGTGTGCGAAGGCTGGGGGTGGGGGTGGGTTAGCGGGGGTCGGGGCCGAAGGCGTTGCCGGTGGGGATCTTGGGTTTGCCGATGGGGTCGCGGGGGCGGGGGCGGGTGGCGGTGTAGACCGCTACCGTCGCCTCGGTTATGCGGGACCAGTCGAAGTCGGTGCGCAGGCGGGCGTGGGCCGTGCGGGCGCGGGCGGCGGCCGCCGCCGGGTCGTCCAGGACGGTACGGACCGCTTCGGCGATGCCGGCCACGTCACCGGGGGCGAAGGACAGGCCGGTGATCCGGTCGCGCACCACCTCGCCCAGCCCGCCGGCGGTGGACGCGACCAGCGGCGTCTCGGCGGCCGCCGTCTCCAGCGCGACCATCCCGAACGGCTCGTAGCGCGAGGGCAGCACCACCGCGTTCACGGCGGCCAGGGTGGCGGCCAGCGCACGGTCCGGCAGGTGCCCGAGCAGGTGCACCGCGCGGCGCACGCGATGGGTGCGGGCCCGGGAAGCCAGGAAGTCGGCGTGCGTGCCGTCCCCGGCGACCAGCAGCCGGGTGCCCGGGTGGGTGCGGCGGATCCGGGGCAGGGCGGCGATCAGGTCCTGCACGCCCTTCTCGTACTCCAGCCGGCCGAAGTACAGCAGCAGCGCCGAACCGTCCGGGGCGTAGCGGGTGCGCACCGCGTCCACCTCGGCGCGCTCCACCCGCCAGCGGCGCGGCTCGATGCCGTTGTGCAGCACGTGGATGTCCGCCGGGTCCAGGTCGAACAGTTCGGAGACCTCACGCCGCATCGCCTCGGAACAGGTGATCAGTGCGTCCGCGCGCTGGGCCAGCCACCACTCCACCGAGTGCACCTGCTGGCTGATCACGCTGGTCAGCCAGCCGGAGTGGCGGCCGGCCTCGGTGGCGTGCACGGTGGCCACCAGCGGCACCCGCAGCAGGTCCGCGACGCCGATCGCCGCGTGCGCGACCAGCCAGTCGTGCGCGTGCACCACGTCCGGCCGCCAGCCGTCCAGCCAGACCGGGGCGGCGCGCAGCAGGCCGTGGTTCATGCCCAGCGTCCAGGCCACCATGTCCCGGTCGAACTCCAGGTGTGCCGGGTCCTCGGCCACCCGCAGCACCCGGACCCCGTCCACGGTCTCGTCCAACGTGGGGTGGGTGGTGGCGTCGGTGCCGTTCGGCTGGCGGGAGAGCACCCGCACGTCGTGACCGGTCGCGGCCAGCCGCCGGGCCAGTGCGTGCACGTGCCGGCCGAGGCCGCCGACCACGACCGGTGGGTACTCCCATGACACGATCAGCACACGCATGGCAGCAACTTACCGGCCGGTATGCACGAAACCGCCGATGTGGTCGGAGGAGTGGGCCAGATGCCGGGAGTCCAGTTGGCCGAACAGGGTGTCCCGCCCGTTCAGGGCCGCCACCACCTGGGCTGCCGCCGCCCAGCGCCCGTCCTCGATCAACTGTGAGATCTCCATCACATGCTGTGCGTGATGGTCCGCGCGGGCGCGCGCGTAGTCGGCGGCCGACGCCTTGCTGACCATGAACGCCCAGTCGCTGGACAACGCGAGCAGCGCCTGGCGGGCCATGCCGTCGAGAACCTCGTGACGACCCACCCCCCGGGGCGCCTCGGCGGCCAGCAACAGGCAGCGCTGCACTTTCCTGCCCAGCTCCACTAGGTCCTCGACCAGCGCGCCGTCCCACACCCGCCAGTCCTTGCCGGAACCCCACGATGACGCCGGCAGCTCCACCGGCCCGCCGAGCAGCCCGGCGTCCAGCGCGCCGCCCAGTGTGGACACCCGAACACCGGCATCCGGCAGTGACCGCAGCACCCGCTCCAGCCAGGCCGGCCCCTCGTACCACCAGTGCCCGAACAGCTCGGTGTCGTACGCGGCCACCACCAGCGCGGGCCGGCCGTGCCGGGCGGCGAGCGAGTCCAGCCGTTCGCGCACCACGCGCACGAAGTCGTCGGCGTGCTTGCGCACCGTGAGCGCGGCCCGGTCGGGGTCGTAGGGCTGCTTCTGGTCCGGTGGCACGGCGCGCCCGGTGACCCTGGCCGGCTTCAGGCCGGTCCGGTGGTCGTAGGTGTGGAAGTCGCGGTAGTCCCGGTGACCGGGGTAGCCGGCCTTCGGCGACCACACCCGGTAGGTCACGTCCAGGTCCCGCCCGAAGCACACCACGTCGCTGTCGCCGACCGTGCGGGCGAACGCGGTCTCCCCGCGCAGTGCCGGGCCGTCCACCAGGAACCGGTCCACGCCGGCGGCCGCGTAGCCGTGCTCCATGCCGGGCGCGTAGCCGCACTCCGGCGCCCAGATCCCGGCCGGCCGGTGGCCGAGCCGCCGCGCGGTGTCGGTCAGCCCGGCGCGCAGCGCGAAGTCCCGCACCTCCGGCTCCAGCAGCGGCTGGAACGGGTGCGTGGCCGGCCCGCCGAGCAGCTCGAACGCGCCGGCGTCCAGCAGCGGCCGGAGCACCGGGGAGGCACCGTGCCGCCAGCGGGACTCGAACTCGGCCAGCGCGGCCGCCGACCGCCGGTGCTCGTCCGCGCCCAACGACGACAGCGCGGGTTCGGGCAGCAGCGCCGCCTCGTGCGCGCGCAGCTGCCACCCGCCCAGCCAGTCGTGCATGCCGCGCAGGCAGTACGGGTCGTCCAGCTGGGCGGCCAGCACCGGAGTCACGCCCAGGGTGAGCAGCTCGGTGCGTCCCTCGGCGGCCAGCCGGCGCACCACGTCCAGCACCGGCAGGTAGGAACCGGCCCACGCCTGGTAGAGCCACTCCTCGCCGACCGGCCAGGCGCCGTGCCGGGCCAGCCACGGCAGGTGGCTGTGCAGCACCAGGCAGAAGGTGCCGACGGGCGCCCTCACGAAGGCCGCTCCGCCACCGCGACCAGGTCCAGGCTGTCGTCCAGGCGCTCGCCGTGCAGGTCGAAGTCGGCCGCCGCCACGCCGGCCACGTCCGCGCGCAGGCGGTCCGGCCAGTCGTCCCCGGCCACTGCCACCGCCACCTGGGCGTCGATCAGCGAGCCGCCGTGCGCGGCATCCAAGGCACGCAACGCCGGCCCGTGGTGCAGCCCGAGCAGCTCGCGCACCGCGAAACCGGCGTCGACCAGCAGCGACGCCAGCTCGGCGCCGGACAGCTCGCGGGTGTGGAACGGGTTCAGCGGGGTGTCCCGGCCAGGGGAGAAGGTGATCCGGTTGGGCGTGGTGACCAGCAGCAGGCCCCCGGGGCGCAGCACCCGGTAGCACTCCAGCAGGAAACCCTCCTGGTCCCAGAGGTGCTCGATGACCTGCAGGTTCGCCACCACGTCGACCGAGGCGTCGGCCAGCGGCAGGCTGGCCAGGTTGCCGCGCAGCACACGCACCGACGGATAGCGCACGGCGACGTGCGCGGTGGTCACCTCGTCGTAGTCCAGGCCGACCACGAAGCCGCCGTGAGAGGCCAGCAGCGCGGCGCCGTAACCCTCGCCGCAGCCGGCCTCCAGCACCACCGCGCCGGGCCGCACCAGGTCGACCAGCCGCAGGTAGGCGGCCTCGTGCCGGCGGAACCAGTAGTTCTCCTCCGGGATGTCGGGCACGGTGCGCTCACCGGTCAGCGGCAGCGTCGAGGCCTCTGGTTGCATCGTCCGACTCTAAACGTCTCAGCATCGGTGAGGAGGCTCACGGCCTCCGGTGAGAAGGATCACCGGTCGAGGTATGTCAGTGCGTGGCCAGGTCCGCAACTATGAATGCAAGTTCCGCTGACGTGGCGTTTTCAAAAGTGGCTCTTGCCACGGAGAGGCGGGGTGCCTGACTCGCGTGTTCCCGCGTAAGGTCGGCGCACCGCTTGAAATATCAAATGGCAGACAGGAGGTCGAAGGGGACCGATGAACATAGTCGTGCTGGTCAAGCAGGTGCCGGATTACAACTCCGAGCGCACGCTGGCCGATTCTGACCACACGCTCGACCGGGAATCCACGGACGCCGTGATCGACGAGATCAACGAGCGCTCCGTCGAGGCCGCGTTGCAGCTGAAAGAGGCGCAGGGCGGCGAGGTCACCGTCGTGTGCGTCGGCCCCGACCGTGCCACCGAGGCGATCCGCAAGGCGCTGTCCATGGGCGCGGACAAGGCGATCCACCTGTCCGACGAGGGCATGCACGGTTCCGACGCGGTGCAGACCGCCAAGGCGCTGGCCAAGGTGATCGGCACCGTGGACGGCTACGACCTGGTGCTCGCCGGCAACGTGGCCAGCGACGGCAGCATCGGCGCGGTGCCCGCGATGGTGGCCGACGTGCTCGGCGTGCCCGCGCTCACCCACGCCCAGGAGCTGACCGTCGAGGGCACCACGGTGAACGTCACCCGGGGCACCGACGAGGGCATCACCAAGCTCACCGCCGAACTGCCCGCGCTGGTCAGCGTCGGCGAGAAGATCAACGAGCCGCGCTACCCGTCCTTCAAGGGCATCATGGCCGCGAAGAAGAAGCCGGTGCAGACGATCACCCTGGCCGACGCGGGCATCGACGCGAGCGAGGTCGGCCTGGCCAACGCGCTCAGCTCGGTGGCCGAGGCCTCGCCGAAGCCCCCGAAGGCCGCCGGCGAGAAGGTCGAGGACGAGGGCGACGGCGGCGACAAGATCGCTGCCTACCTGGTCGCGCAGAAGATCATCTGATTCGGTCGACGAGAGGAGATTGAGGACATGAGTGAGGTTCTGGTCCTCGTCGACCATGCGGACGGCGAGATCAAGAAGACCACCTACGAGCTGCTCACCGTCGCGCGTGCGATCGGCGAGCCCTCGGCCGTCGTCGCCGGTGCGCCCGGCACGGCGAGCAAGCTGGCCGACGCCCTCAAGGCGTACGGCGCGGCCAAGATCTACGTGGCCGAGTCCGACGCGGTGGACAAGCACGTCGGGGTCGCCCAGGTGGCGGTGCTGGAGGCGCTGATCGGGTCGGCCTCGCCGGCCGCGGTGCTGGTCAGCGGCAGCGCGGACGGCAAGGAGATCGCCGGCCGGCTGGCCGTGCGCACCAACTCCGCGCTGCTGGCCGACGTGGTCGAGGTTGGCTCGGACGGCACCGCTACGCACTCCATCTTCGGTGGCGCGTTCGTGGTCAAGGCCAAGTCCAACACCGAGCACCCGGTGATCGTCGTCCGGCCCGGCGCGGTGGACGCGGAGCAGGCCGAAGGGGCCGGCACCGAGCAGTCCGTCGACGTCCCCGAGCTGGGCGGCCGGCAGGCCACCGTGGTGAGCCGGGAGCCGATCGTGGGCGGCGACCGCCCGGAGCTCACCGAGGCCTCCGTGGTGGTCTCCGGTGGTCGCGGTGTCGGCTCGGCGGACAACTTCGCCGTGGTCGAGGCGCTGGCCGACTCGCTGGGCGCCGCCGTCGGCGCGTCCCGCGCGGCGGTCGACTCGGGCTACTACCCGAACCAGTTCCAGGTCGGGCAGACCGGCAAGACGGTGTCTCCGCAGCTGTACATCGCGCTGGGCATCTCCGGGGCCATCCAGCACCGGGCCGGCATGCAGACCTCGAAGACCATCATCGCGGTGAACAAGGACGCCGAGGCGCCGATCTTCGAGATCGCCGACTACGGCGTGGTGGGCGACCTGTTCAAGGTGGCCCCGCAGCTCACCGAGGCGGTCACCAAGCGCAAGAGCTAGCGCGGTACGCGCTTGCCGAGCGCGCGCCCAGTTCGGCGCGCGCGGGAGATACTAGGCAGTAAGTCACGAAAGGGGGCCGGCGCCGGGTGCGTCGGCCCCTTTCGTGTGTGCGGCTGAGAGCGTTCACCGGTTTGCCATCGGTCGGTCAGTGCGGGTGTGAAATCTCGTTCCATCGGGCGCGTACACCTGCGGGTATGACTCAGTCGCAGCTGCTGGTTTCCACCCCGCCGGCCGGCCAGGCCGGCTCGGCTGCCCCGCAGACCCGCTACTCGCTGCTGTTGACCCGCAACGACGAGGAGGTCCGGGCCGCCCAGCGGCTGCGCTACCAGATTTTCGCCGGCGAGCTCGGCGCCACCCTCAGCGACCCGGAGAACGGGCTCGACACCGACCGGTTCGACGAGTACTGCGACCACCTGGTGGTCCGCGCGGACGACACCGGCGAGATCGTCGGCACCTACCGGATGCTGCCGCCGGAGCGGGCGGTCGAGGCCGGCGGCTACTACTCGGAGACCGAGTTCGGCATGTCCGCGTTCGACCACCTGCGGCCCTCCCTGGTGGAGGCCGGCCGGTCCTGCGTGCACCCGGACCACCGCAACGGCGCCGTGATCGGCCTGGTCTGGGCCGGGATCGCCCGTTATCTGCTGCTCACCGGGCACAACCACCTCACCGGCTGCGCCAGCATCCCGCTGGCCGACGGCGGCGCGTTCGCCCGGGGCGTGTGGGAGACCGTGCGGGCCAAGAACTACTCGCCCGAGGACCTGCGGGTGAACCCGCTGCACCCCTGGGACTTCGAGTCCGCGCCGCGCCCGGAGCGGGCCGTCGTCCCGCCGCTGCTGCGTGGCTACCTGCGGCTGGGCGCCTGGGTGTGCGGCCCGCCGGCGCACGACCCCGAGTTCGGCGTCGCGGACCTGCTGATCCTGCTCCCGCTGGAGCGGATCGACCCCCGCTACCTGAAGTTCTTCCTCGGCGGCGAGTCGTGACCAACACGCTGCTGACCATCCCCGGCGGGGCGACGGACCATCCCCGGCCGCCGTCGGCCCTGCGGCGCGAGGGGCACTCCTGGGCGCCGTTCTCGCCCTGTACCCCGGACTGCCTGCCGGCCGAGGGGAGCCTGCCCAGGGTTTCCCGGGCGCGGGTTGCCGCGCGGGTCACCGGGACGGTGTTCTGGTTCGTCTGCTCCGCCGGGCTGGCGCTCCTGCTGCCGGTGCTCAGCACGGGCCAGCGGGCCTGGGCCCAGCGCCGGGTGTTCACCGCGATGACCGGGGCGATGGGCGTGCGGCTGGTGCACTCCGGTGCCGCCCGGTTCGACGCGGGCCTGGACGGCGGCGTGCTGGTGGTGGCCAACCACCTCTCCTGGATCGACGTGCTGGGCCTTTCCACGGTGCAGCCGCTGCGCATCATCGCCAAGACGGAGATCCGGGAGTGGCCGGTCATCGGCGGCCTGATCGCCCGGTTCGGCACCCTGTTCGTGGACCGCTCGGAGCTGCGCTCGCTGCCCACCGTGGTCGCGGGGGCCTCGGCCGCGCTGGCCGACGGCGGGGTGGTCGGGCTGTTCCCGGAGGGCACCACCTGGTGCGGCGCCGCGTTCGGCGTGTTCCGCCGGGCCGGGTTCCAGGCGGCGCTGGACGCCGGGGTGCCGGTCCGCCCGGTGGCGCTGCGCATGCGGCTGCCGGACGGCACGCCGACCAGCGTGGGCTCGTTCATCGGGGACGACACGCTGTGCGCCTCGCTGGTGAGGGTCGCGCGGCTGCCCGAGCTGGTGCTCGAGGTCGAGGTGCTGCCGGTGCTGGAGACCGGGCCGGAGACCGACCGCCGCGAGCTGGCCCGCCGTGCGGAGCTGGTGCTGGCCGAGGCCACCGGGGCACCCGCCCCGCCGGCGCCGGTGGTTCCCCGGCGGCACCGGCGCCGGTTGCGGGTGGCCGCCTGAGCCGGATCACGGCGGTGCGGCCGTAGTCGACTTCGGCGACTAACCTGGAAGCCGCTATGACGTACCTGGACCACGCCGCCACCACGCCCATGCTGGATCGCGCGGTGACCGCGATGTGTGAGGCGCTGTCGCGCACCGGCAACGCCTCCTCGCTGCACGCCTCCGGACGCCACGCCCGCCGCGCGGTGGAGGAGTCCCGGGAGACGATCGCCGAGGCGGTCGGCGCGCGCCCGTCGGAGGTGATCTTCACCAGTGGCGGCACCGAGGGGGACAACCTCGCGGTGAAGGGCTTCTACTGGGCGCGCCGGGACGCCGACCCGCGCCGCGTCCGGGTGCTGGTCTCGGCCGTCGAGCACCACGCGGTGCTGGACACCGCCGAGTGGCTGGCCGCGCACGAGGGCGCCGAGCTGGTGCCGCTGCCGGTGGACGGGCACGGCCGGGTGCGCCCGGAGACGTTGCGCGCGGCACTCTCCACGGACCCCGAACGGGCCGCCGTGGTCAGCGTGATGTGGGCGAACAACGAGGTCGGCACGGTCAACGACATCGCCGAGCTGGCCGCCGTCGCGCACGAGTTCGGCGTGCCGCTGCACACCGACGCGGTGCAGGCGGTGGGCATCCTGCCGGTGGACTTCGCCGCCAGCGGCGCCGACGCGCTCACCCTCACCGGGCACAAGCTCGGCGGCCCCTACGGGCAGGGTGCGCTGCTGCTGCGCCGGGACGCGGCGTGCACGCCGCTGTTGCACGGCGGCGGCCAGGAGCGGGACGTGCGGTCCGGCACGTTGAACGGGCCGGCGGTGGTCGCGCTGGCCGTGGCGGTCGAGCACGCGGTCGCCGAAGCGCCGGCGCGCGCCGCGGCGCTGGCCGGCATGCGCGACCGGCTGGTCGCCGGGGTGCGGGAGCAGGTGCCGGATGCGATCTACAACGGTGACCCGGGGACGTACCCGCTGGCCGGCGGGCCGAGCCGGCTGCCCGGCAACGCGCACCTGTCCTTCCCCGGTTGCGAGGGGGACAGCCTGATCATGTTGATGGACGCCAACGGGATCGAGTGCTCCACCGGTTCGGCCTGTACCGCCGGGGTCGCCCGGCCCAGCCATGTGCTGCTGGCCATGGGCGCCGACGAGGCCATGGCCCGCGGTTCGCTGCGGTTCTCCCTCGGCCACACGTCGGTGCCGGGCGACGTGGACGCGGTGCTGGCGGCCATCGGCCCGGTGGTGGAGCGGGCGCGGCGGGCTGGCCATGCCGGCGCGCGGCGGGCCGTACCGGCCGGCGGCCGCTGATGCGCGTGTTGGCCGCGATGAGCGGCGGGGTGGACTCGGCGGTGGCGGCCGCGCGCGCGGTTGCCGCCGGGCACGACGTCACGGGCGTGCACCTGGCGCTGGCCGAGACCCCGGACGCGCTGCGCTCCGGGTCGCGGGGTTGTTGTTCGAAGGAGGACGCCGGAGACGCCCGCCGCGCGGCCGACGTGCTGGGCATCCCGTTCTACGTGTGGGACTTCGCCGGCCGGTTCGCCGAGGACGTGGTGGACCAGTTCGTCGAGGACTACGCGGCCGGCCGCACCCCGAACCCCTGCCTGCGGTGCAACGAGAAGATCAAGTTCTCCGCGCTGCTGGACAAGGCGCTGGCGCTGGGCTTCGACGCGGTGTGCACCGGCCACTACGCCCGCCTCGAGCACGGTGTGCTCCGGCGCGCGGTGGACCCGGAGAAGGACCAGTCCTACGTGCTGTCCGTGCTGACGGCCGAGCAGTTGGCGCACGCGATGTTCCCGGTCGGCGACACGCCGAAGCCGGCGATCCGGGCGGAGGCCGCCCAGCGGGGTCTTTCCGTGGCGAGCAAGCCGGACAGCCACGACATCTGCTTCATCCCCACCGGCGACACCGCCGGGTTCCTGGCCGAGCGGCTGGGCGAGCGGCCCGGCCAGCTGGTGGACGCGGCCAGCGGCGAGGTGCTCGGCGAGCACGCCGGGGTGCACGGGTTCACCGTCGGGCAGCGCAAGGGCCTCGGCGTGCACCGGCCGGCGCCGGACGGCCGGCCCCGCTACGTGCTGGCCATCGAGCCGGTGAGTGGCACGGTGCGGGTCGGCCCGGCGGATCTGTTGGACGTGCGGGAGATCGTCGGCGAGCGCCCGGTGTGGGCGTCCGGTCGTGCCCCGGACGGGCCGGTGGAGTGCGTGGCCCAGGTGCGCGCGCACAGCGGGCTGGCCGATGCGGTCGCCCAGCTGGACGGCGACGAGCTGCGGGTGTCGCTGCGCGCGCCGCTGCGCGGGGTGGCCCCCGGCCAGGCGGTCGCGCTGTACCGCCCGGACGACAGCGGGGACATCGTGCTCGGCTCGGCCACCATCCGGGCCACCGACGCCCCGGTGAGCTCCGGTTAGGGACTGCCCTACGTCCAGGACTGGGGCCTGCACGGTCGATTTCCCCGGCGGCGCCGATCAGGCTGAACTCGTCGAACGGTCGAGGGGGAGCCGATGTCCCGTAGGGCAGTGGGGTTGTGGGCGGTGGTCGCGGTGCTCGCCGTGCTGGTGGTCGGGATAACCGCGGCCCGGGAGCGGCCGCCCGGGATCAGCGCGGTCGTCGCCGCGTCGCCCGATGCCGGCCGCACGGCGTTGCTGGCCGAGGTGCGCCGTGAGCTGGTGGAAATGCGCGACACCGGCTACCAGCACCGGACCGCGGTGGCCGCCCGGGAAGGTGGGTACTACTTCGACTGCTCCGGCTTCGTGGACTACGCCCTGGCGCACTCCCGCCCGGCCAACCTGGACGCTCTGCCGGTCACCAGGTCGACCCGGCCGCTGGCCGCCGACTTCGTACGCCACTTCCGCGCGGTGGCCGCCGGCACCGCCGGGGGACCCTGGGAGCCGGTCGGCACGGTGCCCGAGCTGCGGCCCGGTGACGTGATCGCCTGGCTCAGGCCGGCCGAGGTGAAGTCCCGCAACACCGGCCACGTGCTGGTCGTGCTGGAGACCCCGGTGGCCAACCCGAACCGCCCGGGCGAGTGGCTGGTGAAGGCGGCCGACTCGACCACCTCCCCCCATGCCGAGGACTCCCGGGAGAAATCCGACGACGGGCTGGGCACCGGCACGATCGGGTTGTCCGCGGATACCGCCGGCCGCCCGGTCGGCTACTACTGGCGGGGCGGGGTGTCCACCGTGCTCAGGCACACCGAGATCGCTCTCGGGCGGCCCGGCTGACCGGACCGCCAGCCACCTACTGGTAGACAGCCCCCTGTGACTACCCAGTACTGGCCGCCGGGCTGCGCGACCGGCATCGGTTCGCTGCCCGGCACCGACCCGCTCGAGGCGGCCCGCACCGTGGCCGGCGAGCTGCCCCGGCTGCCCCACCTGCCCGAGCTGCCGGCCCGGGGAGTCGGCGCCGACCTGATCGGGCGCACGGCGGCGCTGCTGGTCGACCTGGCCACCGAGGTGGTGCCGTCCGGCTACCGGATCACCGCCCGGCCCGGCCGGGAGCACCGGCGCGGGGTGGACCTGCTGCGCACCGACCTGGACGCCCTGGACGAGGCGTTGGACGCCACCCGCCCGGCCTGGGTGAAGGTGCAGGCCGCCGGCCCGTGGACGCTCACCGCCGGGGTGGAGCTGCGCACCGGTCACCGGGTGCTCACCGACCGGGGCGCCCGCCGCGAGTTCGCCGCCAGCCTGGCCGAGGGCCTGGCCGGGCACGTCGCCGAGGTCGCCACGCGCACCGGGGCCCGGGTGGTGGTCCAGCTGGACGAGCCGAGCCTGCCCGCGGTGCTGGCGGGCTCGCTGCCCACGCCGTCCGGGTTCGGCACCGTGTCCGCCGTACCCGAACCGGACGCCGAGGCGCTGCTGCGCACGGTGATCGAGGCGCTGCCCGAGCCGGTGATCGTGCACTGCTGCGCGCCCAAGGCGCCGATCGGGCTGCTCCGCGCCGCCGGCGCCGGGGCGCTCGCGCTGGACGCCGGGCTCCTCGGCTCGCACACCGCCGCACTGGACGCGGTCGGCGAGGCCTGGGACGCCGGCACGCCCCTGCTCCTCGGCCTGGTGCCCTCTTCGCTCCCCGCCGGCCGGCGTGAGCCGGCCCTGCGCGACCTGGCCCGCCCCGCGTACGACCTGGCCGACCAGATCGGTTTCACCCGCTCCCGCCTGGCCGAGCTGGTGGTGCCCACCCCCACCTGCGGCCTGGCCGGCGCCACCCCCGACTGGGCCCGCCGCGCCATGACCCTGGCCCGCGACCTCGGCAACGCCTTCGTAGACCCACCCGAGTCCTGGGCGTCCCCCACCCCAACCTGATTCAGTGCCTTCAGCACGGTGATTCAGTCGGTCCAGCACGGTGATTCAGTGACTTTGGCAGGGTGATTCAGTCAGTTTGGGCCGGCGGGTCCGACCCGCTCGCGCCAGAACCGACTGAATCAGCGTGCTGAAGGCACTGAATGGGCGCGCGCACCCGGCCGTCCGGGGCGAACATCTCGTCGAACGCGTCGGGGTGCGCCCGGTCCGGCTTGAGATAGCCGCTGAACAGCTCGGACGTGGTGGGTTTCGCGGTGCGGCTCACGCCGGTCATCCGGCAGCGACGTGGCCCCGCAGGGCTATATCAGAGCTTGCGGTGGGTCGTTCCGGCGGTGTCGTAGGCTGCGAAACCGTGACGGCGCACGCGGATCGACTGCTGCTCGGGCCTGGCCCCTCCAACCCGTACCCGGACGCCACCGAGGCACTCGGCCGTCCGGTGCTCGGGCACCTGGACCCCGAGTACCTGGCCCTGATGGCGGACATCGCCGACCAGCTCCGCGCGGTGTTCGGCACCCGCAACGAGCTGACCCTGCCGGTCAGCGGCACCGGTTCGGCCGGCATGGAGGCCTGCCTGGCCAGCCTGCTGGAGGTGGGCGACAAGATCATCGTCGGGGTGAACGGCTACTTCGGCGAGCGGCTCTGCGAGGTGGCCGTCCGGGGCGGCGCCGAAGTCGTCCGGGTGGAGGCGCCGTGGGGGCGTTCGCTGGACCCGGAGGTGTTGCTCGGCACCCAGCGCGCGCACCCGGACGCCCGGCTGCTCGCCGTGGTCGCGGCGGAGACCTCCACCGGTGTGCGCAACGACGTCGCTCCGCTTTCCGCGCTGGCCGACACCGACACGTTGCTGCTGGTGGACGCCGTGACCGCGCTCGGCGGCAGCGAGCTGCGGGTGGACGACTGGAAGATCGACGCCTGCTACTCGGCCAGCCAGAAGTGCCTCGGCGCCCCGCCCGGGCTGGCCCCGGTGACGCTGTCCCCGCGCGCCGTCGAGCGGATGCGCAACCGGTCCACCCCGGTGCGCTCGTTCTACCTGGACCTGGGGCTGCTGCACGAGTACTACCTGGCCCCGTCGCACCGCTACCACCACACCGCCTCCGCCACCATGGCCTACGCGCTGCACGCCGGGCTGCAGGTGCTGCTGGAGGAGGGGCGTGAGGTGGTCTGGGCCCGGCACGCCTCGGTCGGAGCGCGCCTGCAGGACGGGCTGACCAAGCGCGGGTTCGGGCTGATCGCCGAGGAGGGCCACCGGCTGTCCCAGCTCACCGCCACCGCCCTGCCCACCGGCCTGGACGAGGCGCCGCTGCGGCACGCCCTGCTGGACCGCTACGGCATCGAGGTGGGTGGCGGCCTCGGCGAGTTCGCCGGCCGCGCCTGGCGGATCGGCCTGATGGGCCACGCCGCCCGCGAGCGCTCCGTGGTCACGCTGCTGTCCGCCGTGGACGAGCTGATCGGCTGAGAAATTAACCGGGCGCCGGCCGCCCGGGCGCTGGCACCATGGATGACATGCGCACTTTGCTGAACGTCATCTGGTTGGTCCTGTGTGGTATCTGGATGGCTCTCGGCTACGTGATCGCCGGAGTCATCTGCTGCCTGCTCATCGTGACGATCCCGTTCGGGCTGGCGTCCTTCCGGATCGCCAACTACGCGCTGTGGCCGTTCGGCCGGACGATGGTGGACCGGCCGCACGCCGGCGCGTTCTCCACGATCGGGAACGTGATCTGGTTCCTGGTCGCCGGCTGGTGGCTCGCGCTGGGTCACCTGATCACCGCCGTCGGCCTGGCGCTGACCATCATCGGCATCCCGCTGGCCTGGGCGAACCTGAAGCTGATCCCGATCTCCCTGGTCCCGCTGGGCAAGGACATCGTGCCCGCCGGCACACCCCACCACGCGCCGTCCACGAATTTCTCGGGGGTGCCGGCTAATCTGGCGCGGTGAGTGCAGCCGACGAGCCCCGGGACCGGCACGCCCGCCTGGCCACGGAGGTCGCCGACCACCAGTTCCGGTACTACGTGCTGGACTCGCCGGTGGTCTCCGACGGCCAGTTCGACGAGCTGTGGCGCGAGCTGGTCGCGCTGGAGGAGCAGCACCCGGAGCTGGTCACCCCGGACTCGCCGACCCAGCGGGTGGTCGCGCGGTTCTCCACCGATTTCACCGCGCACGACCACCTCGAGCGCATGCTCAGCCTGGACAACGTGTTCTCCGCCGACGAGCTGCGCGGCTGGATCGAGCGGGTGGAGAAGGAGGTCGGCCACGAGCTCCACTACCTGTGTGAGCTCAAGATCGACGGTCTCGCGGTGAACCTGCTCTACGAGGACGGCAAGCTCACCCGGGCGCTGACCCGTGGCGACGGGCGCACCGGTGAGGACGTCACGCTCAACATGCGCACCCTCGCCGAGGTGCCCGAGCGGCTCACCGGCACCGAGGAGTTCCCGGTGCCGAAGCTGGTCGAGGTACGCGGCGAGGTGTACTTCCGGCTGGAGGACTTCGCCGCGCTCAACGCGCTCATGGTCGAGGCGGGCAAGCCGGTCTACGCCAACCCGCGCAACACCGCCGCCGGATCGCTGCGGCAGAAGGACCCGAAGGTCACCGCCAGCCGCAACCTGCGGCTGATCTGCCACGGGCTGGGCAAGCGGGCCGGGTTCAACCCCGTGCGGCAGTCCCAGGCCTACGACGCGCTGCGCACCTGGGGCCTGCCGGTCTCCGAGCACACGGTGATCCGCCGGGGCATGGACGAGATCGTCAAGCACGTCCAGCACTGGGGCGAGCACCGGCACGACATCGAGCACGAGATCGACGGGATCGTCATCAAGATCGACGAGGTGGCCCTGCAGCGCCGCCTCGGCTCCACCTCCCGGGCGCCGCGCTGGGCGATCGCGTTCAAGTACCCGCCGGAGGAGGCCACGACCACGCTCCTGGACATCCAGGTGAACGTGGGCCGCACCGGCCGGGTCACCCCGTTCGCGGTGATGGAACCGGTGGTCGTCTCGGGTTCGACGGTGGCCATGGCCACCCTGCACAACGCCGACGAGGTGCGCCGCAAGGGCGTGCTGATCGGCGACCGGGTGACCATCCGCAAGGCCGGCGACGTGATCCCCGAGGTGCTCGGGCCGCTCGTGGACGTGCGCACCGGCGAGGAGCGCGAGTTCGTCATGCCCACGCACTGCCCGGAGTGCGGCACCGAGCTGGCGTACCAGAAGGAGGGCGACGTCGACCTGCGTTGCCCGAACGCCCGGTCCTGCCCGGCGCAGCTGCGGGAGCGGCTGTTCCACGTGGCCGGCCGGGGCGCCTTCGACATCGAGGTGCTGGGCTACGAGGCGGCCGCCGCACTGCTGTCCTCCGGTGTGGTCCAGGACGAGGGCGACGTCTTCAGCCTGACCGAGGAAGACCTGCTGCGGGTGGAGCTGTTCCGCACCAAGGCCGGCGAGCTTTCCGCGAACGGGCGCAAGCTGCTGGCCAACCTGGAGGCGGTGAAGACCCGGCCGCTGTGGCGGGTGCTGGTCGGCCTGTCCATCCGGCACGTCGGCCCCACCGCCGCGCAGGCGCTGGCCCGGGAGTTCGGCTCGCTGGACGCGATCGAGGCGGCGGCCGGCGAGGAGGACAGCGCGGCGATGGCGTCCGTGGACGGGGTCGGCCCGACCATCGCGGCGGCCGTGCGGGACTGGTTCACCGTGGACTGGCACCGCGAGGTGGTGGCCAAGTGGCGGGCCGCCGGAGTGCGGCTGGCCGAGGAACGCGACGAGTCGGTGCCGCGCACCCTGGAAGGGCTGTCCATCGTGGTCACCGGGTCGCTGGAGACCTACTCCAGGGACGAGGCCAAGGAAGCGATCACCAGCCGGGGCGGCCGCGCGGCCGGTTCGGTATCCAAGAAGACCTCGTTCGTGGTCGTGGGCGATAATCCCGGCAGCAAGCACGACAAGGCGGTGGAGTTGGGCGTCCCGGTGTTGGACGACTCCGGGTTCACCGTATTGCTCGAGCGCGGACCCGACGCCGCGCGTGAGTTAGCCAGCTCGGGGGAGTCGGCAAGCGGGGAATGAACCCGCTCGGGTGCCGCTTCCCTCGAGGCACCCATTTGGGCAGTTTCTTGGTTAATGTATGCACGTCGGGGAGGTCATGGGGTGCTTCAGGGATGTCTGAACGGCGCACGTCCGGCGGACGCGCACCCAGCGCTGCCGGTCACGCCGTACTACTTGGCCAGGGACGCCCGTGCGGTGTCCCGGTACGGCATCACGTCGGTGCACGTCCACCCGCGTGATCCCCGGGGCCTGGAGACCCTGGAGCCGCTGTACGTCGGTGACGCGGTATCCGCGATCCACGCCGAGGTGCCGCACATGGAGGTCGGCGTGCCGGCCGCGCGCTGGGTGATGCCGGATCCGAGGCTGCGGGTGGACGCGGTCATGCAGTGGGGCAAGCTCGGCTCCGGCAAGCCGGACGTGGTCGGGGTGAACGTGCACGACCTCGGCTGGCGAGAGGTGTGCGCGGCGGCGCACTCGCTCGGCATCGGCCTGGAGCTGGGCGTGTGGACCACCGCGGACGCGGTCACCCTGCGCAAACAGGGCATCCCGCACGGCACCGTGCGGATCGTCGCCGAGCCCACGGTGAGCGGCCCGGACACCGCCGTCGCGGAGGCCATCCGCATCCTGCGCGCGCTGGGCAGCCTGGACGTCCCGGTGCTGCTGCACGGCGAGGAGGAAGGCGCCTGGCCGGTGCTCGAGTACGCACTGCGCCTGGGCATCGACACCCGCATCGGCTTCGAAGACGTCCTGGTGCGCCCGGACAAGTGGCTGGCCACCGGCAACGAAGACCTGGTCAAGGCCGCTCTGGCCATCAAGGTCTGACTCTTCCCGCCCCTGCGCACGTCTCTCTCTGAGGTACCTCCGAGCACGCTATGGCTCTGCGTGGAAATACGCGACCTTGAGGCGCTCAGGCTCTGGATGGCTTGTGTTTCTGGAATTCCGTGCCTCGATGTCGCCTGGCGTGGTCGCCGTCCATGATCAACAGCGACTGAACCGCCACCCGGCGCGCGGGTGAAGCGGCCGGGCCGCGTGTCGCCACGTTGCGTAGTCAGGATCGGTCTTCTGGTGGCAGGTCGCCGGGTGTGGAGCACCGAGCGCCGGCGCAGTCCGGTTTGATCAAGGTCGGGACCGGACTGGGCCAGCGGTCGGCGTTGCCGGCGCCGACGGACGGTCGCGCTCCGTGATGCTGGCCCCGCACGAGGGCAGCCGCGGGGAGCGCCGCAATGTCGCATATCTCCACGCAGAGCCATAGCGTGCTCGGAGGTAGCCCGGAGAGAGGCTCGAGGGGCGGGTGAGCCTCAGGTGGTACCGAGCAGCGTGGTGACGATGCCGCCGAGGTGGGACAGGCGGGCCAGCTCGGTGGCGCGGAAGACCGGGCCTCCGGGGCGGCCGACCACGAGCACCTTGTCCGGGCCGGCGAACGGTGCGGCGGCCAGCTCGGTGTCCAGTTCGTACCAGGGTTCCGGCGCCCAGTGCACGGACGGGTCGAGCACGATCGGCCGGGACAGGGGCAGCCACGGCAGGCTGCCGGCCCGGGTCTGCGGGGAGGCCTGGCTCTCGGCCAGCCGCCAGGCCCGCTGTCCCTCCTGGACTATCACCAGCGCCCACCCGGCGCGGAAGATGCGCGGGATGCCGTCCACGAACAGCTGCAGGCCCTTGTCCGGGTGTGAGCTGATCTCCTCGATCAGCTCCAGCTCACGGTGCGAGTCCAGCCGGCCGGGATGCGGGCGGACCGACTCCACGTGCACGTCCGGGATCGACTCCACGGCGGTGATCAGCACGTCCGGCGGGCGCTCGGTGGGCATCTCCACGGTCAGGTCGTCCACCGCGATGTCGCCGGAGCGCTCCACCACGTCCAGTCCGACGATGTCCACGCCGGCCCGGCCGAGAGCGGTGGCGATCGCGCCGAGCATGCCTGGCCGGTCCGGGACCTCGACCCGGATCAGGTACGACACGCCCGAACCGCCTCCTCCACACCGCCAAACCCTCCAGATTGTGTCAGGCGGCGGTTCCGAACGTGTTGCGCGGAAGGAGATTCCGGCGGCACGAGTGAGTGGTAACCGGTTACGTAGGGTGCCGAACTAGACTTGCATAGTTCGCACGCCATTCCTGAGCAGGAGAGAGATGCCCGAGTCCATCTCCCGGGCCGAGGTCGCGCACCTCGCTCGACTGGCTCGGCTCGCCGTCACCGAGGAGGAGCTGGACCGGTTCGCCGGTCAGCTCGACGTCATCCTCGGCGCGGTGGCCCGGGTCGGCACGGTAGCCGCCGACGACATAGAGCCCACCTCACACGCGGTCCCGGTGACCAACGTGTTCCGGGCCGACCAGGTCCGCCCCGGGCTGACCCAGCAGCAGGCGCTCTCCGGTGCGCCCGCGCAGGAAGAGGGCCGCTTCCAGGTGCCGAGGATCCTGGGGGAGGAAGCATGAGCGCCGAGCTCACCCGGCTCACCGCCGCCGAGCTGGCCGCGAAGATCCACGCGCGGGAGGTCTCCGCCGTGGAGGTCACCCAGGCCCACCTGGACCGGATCGCCGAGGTCGACCAGGTGGTGCACGCCTTCCTGCACGTGGGCACCGAGTCCGCGCTGGCCGCCGCCGCCGCGGTGGACGCCGCGCTGGCCGGTGGGGAAGCGCCGGCGTCGGCGCTGGCCGGGGTGCCGCTGGCGCTCAAGGACGTGTTCACCACCAAGGA
This sequence comes from Actinospineispora eucalypti, assembly GCA_014208095.1. GTDB lineage: Bacteria > Actinomycetota > Actinomycetes > Mycobacteriales > Pseudonocardiaceae > Pseudonocardia > Pseudonocardia eucalypti. The sequence goes on from JACHMT010000001.1 coordinate 2,195,262, forward strand.
CATGCCCACCACCTGCGGTTCGCGCATCCTGGACGGCTGGCGCCCGCCGTACGACGCCACGGTGACCGCGCGGCTGCGCGCGGCCGGCATCCCGATCCTGGGCAAGACCAACATGGACGAGTTCGCCATGGGCAGCTCGACCGAGCACTCCGCGTTCGGGCCGACCCGCAACCCGTGGGACACCGAGCGCATCCCGGGTGGCTCCGGCGGCGGTTCCTCGGCCTCGCTGGCCGCCTTCGAGGCGCCGCTGGCCATCGGCACCGACACCGGCGGCTCCATCCGCCAGCCGGCGGCGGTGACCGGCACGGTCGGCGTGAAACCCACCTACGGCGGGGTGTCCCGGTACGGCCTGGTGGCCGCCGCGTCCTCGCTGGACCAGGGCGGCCCGTGCGCGCGCACCGTGCTGGACGCGGCGCTGCTGCACGAGGTGATCGGCGGGCACGACCCGATGGACTCCACCTCGATCGACGCGCCGGTGCCGTCGGTGGTGGCGGCCGCCCGCCAGGGCGCGGACGGCGATCTCTCCGGGGTGCGGGTCGGCGTGGTCCGGGAGCTGAGCGGCGAGGGTTACAGCCCCGACGTGCTGCACAGCTACCAGTCCGCACTGAACCGGCTCAAGGAGCTGGGGGCCGAGCTGGTCGAGGTGAGCTGTCCGCACTTCGAGTACGCGCTCCCGGCCTACTACCTGGTGATGCCCAGCGAGGTGTCCTCCAACCTGGCCCGGTTCGACGCGATGCGCTACGGCCTGCGCACGCTGCCGAACGCGGGCGCGTCGGCCGAGGAGGTCATGGCGGCCACCCGCGACGCCGGCTTCGGCGACGAGGTGAAGCGCCGCATCATGCTCGGCACGTACGCGCTGAGCTCGGGTTACTACGACGCCTACTACGGGCAGGCGCAGAAGGTGCGCACGTTGATCACCCGCGACTTCACCGACGCCTTCCGGAGCGCCGACGTGCTGGTCTCGCCGACCGCGCCGACCACCGCTTTCCGCATCGGCGAGAAGGTGGACGACCCGCTGGCCATGTACCTGAACGACCTGTGCACCATCCCGGCCAACATGGCCGGCAACACGGCGATGTCGGTGCCGTCCGGGCTGGGCGAGTCCGACGGCCTGCCGGTGGGCCTGCAGGTGATGGCGCCGGCACTGGGCGAGGCGGTGATGTACCGGGTGGCCGCCGCCTTCGAGGCCGCCCGGGACGCCGCCGAGGGCGGTCCGCTGATCCGCCGCATGAACGGGCTGGAGGCCTCGGTATGAGCACGCCCACCCTCATCGACTACGACGAGGTCGTCGAACGCTTCGACCCGGTGCTCGGGCTCGAGGTGCACGTGGAGCTGTCCACCGCGACGAAGATGTTCTGCGGCTGCCCGACCACGTTCGGCGCGGAGCCGAACACCCAGGTGTGCCCGACCTGCCTCGGGCTGCCCGGCTCGCTGCCGGTGGTCAACGGCGACGGCGTCCGGTCGGCCATCCTGATCGGCCTGGCGCTGAACTGCGAGATCGTCCCGTGGTGCCGGTTCGCCCGGAAGAACTACTTCTACCCGGACATGCCGAAGAACTTCCAGACCAGCCAGTACGACGAGCCGATCGCCGTGAACGGCTGGCTGGACGTGCAGCTGGACGACGGCGAGACGATCCGGGTGGAGATCGAGCGCGCGCACATGGAGGAGGACACCGGCAAGTCGCTGCACGTGGGCGGTGCGACCGGGCGGATCCACGGCGCTGACTACTCGCTGCTGGACTACAACCGGGCCGGCGTGCCGCTGATCGAGATCGTCACCAAGCCGGTCGAGGGCACCGGGGTGAAGGCGCCCCAGGTGGCCCGGGCCTACGTGACCGCGCTGCGCGACCTGCTGCGCGCGCTGGGCGTCTCCGACGTGCGGATGGACCAGGGTTCGCTGCGCTGCGACGCGAACGTCTCGCTGATGCCCAAGGGAGCGACCGAGTTCGGCACCCGCACCGAGACCAAGAACGTGAACTCGCTGCGTTCGGTGGAGCGGGCGATCCGCTACGAGATGACCCGGCAGGCCGGCGTGCTGGACGCCGGGGAGAAGGTGATCCAGGAGACCCGGCACTTCGACGAGTCCAGCGGCACCACCTCGGCCGGCCGGCGCAAGGAGACCGCCGAGGACTACCGGTACTTCCCCGAGCCCGACCTGGTGCCCATCGAGCCCTCCCGGGAGTGGGTGGAGGAGCTGCGCGCCGGGTTGCCCGAGATGCCGTGGCAGCGGCGCAAGCGGGTGCAGGCGGAGTGGGCGCTTTCCGACGAGGAGCTCCGTGACCTGATCAACGCCGGGGCGCTGGAGCTCATCGCCGCTACCGTGGAGGCCGGTGCGCCGTCCGGCGAGGCCCGGTCGTGGTGGGTGTCCTACCTGACCCAGCAGGCCAACAACCGGGGCATCCCGCTGGACGAGCTGCCCATCACCCCGGCCCAGCTGGCCCGGGTGATCGAGCTGGTCGCCTCCGGCGAGCTGACCAACAAGCTGGCCCGCCAGGCGGTGGACGGCGTGCTGGCCGGCGAGGGCGACCCGGACCAGGTGGTGGCCGCGCGCGGGCTCAAGGTGGTGTCCGACGACTCCGCGCTGATCTCCGCCATCGACGACGCGGTCGCCGCCCAGCCCGATGTGGCGGAGAAGATCCGCGCCGGCAAGGTCGCCGCCGCCGGGGCCATCGTGGGCGCGGTCATGAAGGCCACCCGGGGCCAGGCGGACGCCAAGCGGGTCCGCGAGCTGGTCCTGGAACGCTGCTCGTAGTAACTACTCCGGTCCGGAACCGCCGCTGCCGGCGGGCGGGTGGATGCGCACGGCGCGGTCGTCGCTGCTGACCACCGGCCCGCCGGCACCCTTGTTGGTGGTGCCCAGCCAGATCAGCCCGTCCGGCGCGAGCGCGAGCGGGCCGATCCGGCCGTAGACCCCGGCCAGCACGGTCTGCGGGGTGCCGGTGAACGTGCCCGGCGCGTTCGAGTGCAGCAGGAACAGCGCGGACGCGCTCCGCTCGGCGATCACCAGCGCGCCGGGCGGGGCCACGCAGCCGGCGACACCGGGGCGGTCCGGCCAGGTCCATGCCGGTTCGGGCAGCGGACCGGGCCTGATCATGTGCAGCGCGTCCCGGCCGGGGGTGCGGTCGGTGACCCAGATGGCGCCGGTGTCCGGCGCCACGCACATCCCGCCGGGGCTGTGCAGCCCGCTGCTGTACACCGGTGATCCCGGTGCGGGGTTGCCCTTGAACGGGTGGCCGAAGGTGTCGATGCGCAGCAGCTTGCCGCCCAGGGAGCCGTCGCCCCCGGTGGCCACCAGCAGCTCGCCCTCCTTGCCCGTGGCGATCGCGCCGGAGTCGTCGCCGCTCCGGGGGAGGCCGGTGAGGATGGGGGTCGGCGGGTCGCCCGGCACCAGCCGGACCACCCGCCGATCACTCGGACTGGCCACCAGGGCGTAGAGCAGCTGGTCCTCCGCATAGCTGGGGGAGAGCACCAGACCGATCAGCCCGCCCCCGGAAGGGTCCACCGGAATGGTGGCGACCAGTTGCGGGTCCTTGTCCTTGTGCACCCGCAGGATGCGCCCGGTGGGGCGCTCGGCGACCAGCGCGGACTCCGCGTCCGGCTGCACGATCACCGAGGAGAGCGGGCTCAGGCAGGTGGCGACCACCTGGGGGTCCGGGTCGGTGCAGCCGTCCGGCATCGGGGTGCCGCCCTGCTGCCCCGGGGGCGGCGGGCGCTCCGACTCGGGCTCCTGGTCGGGGATGCGGGGCGGTGCGGCGAGCGGGCCGCCGTCGTCCGGCTTCTCCCGCCACTCCCTCGGACCGTTGTCCGGGAACGTGGCGCAGCCCGCGACGAAGAGCGCGGCGAGAGCCAGCGCGACCGCCGCGACCAGGAAGGACCAGCGACGGCGCGCCGATACGCGGGACGGCGGTCGGGACACGCGGCAAGCCTAGGCAGGCGTACGTGAACCTCGGGTGAGTCCAGGAAATCCGGCCCGCCTACCGGGTGAACCACCGAGTAGTGGTTACGCTGCGTCGATGACGCGCGGCGGATACTTGGACTCGGGTTACCAGTACGGGGTCGACGCGGAGGCGCCGACCACGGCGATCGACATGCGGGGCGGCCGGGGGCGGTCCGGTCTGCGCTGGAACACGGGGGCGGACCTCGGCCTCCTGGTGCTCCGGCTGGTGCTGGGCGTGATCTTCATGGCGCACGGCGCGCAGAAGATGTTCGGTTCCTTCGGCGGCCCGGGCATTGCCGGGTTCACCCGGTATCTGGAGGAGGCCGGGTTCCGCGAGGCCGGCCGCCTCGCCTGGATCACCGCCGGCACCGAGCTGGGCGGCGGCGCCCTGCTGGTGGTCGGCCTGTTCACCCCGCTGGCCGCCGCCGGCCTGCTCGGCGTGATGATCAACGTGATCTGGCTGAAGTGGTCCGGCGGCTTCTTCCTGGCCGAGGGCAAGGGCTACGAGTTCGAACTGGCCCTGGCCGCCATGTCCGCCGCACTGGTCTTCGCCGGCGCCGGCCGGACCGCCCTGGACCGCGCCATCCCCGGCATCCGCCGCCCCCTGGGCGCCGGCCTCGTCTGCCTGGTGATCGGCGTCGCGGCGGCGGTCGCCGTCCACATCCTGTTGCGCGGGCCGGCTACCTGACCTCGCGGACCGCCCCGGTGTGCGCCGAGGTGGCCAGGGCGGCGTAGGCGCGCAGGGCCTTGGAGACCGGGCGCTGGCGGTCGACCGGCTGCCACGGGCGCTCGGAGGCTTCCATCTTGGCCCGGCGTTCGGCCAGCACCTCGTCCGCCACGTGCAGTTGGAGGGTGCGAGCGTGCACGTCCAGGGTGATCCGGTCACCGTCCTGGACCAGCCCGATCGTCCCGCCGGCCGCCGCCTCCGGGGAGATGTGCCCGACCGAGATGCCCGAGGAACCGCCGGAGAACCGCCCGTCGGTGATCAGTGCGCAGGCCTTGCCCAGTCCGGCGCCCTTCAGGAACGCGGTCGGGTGCAGCATCTCCTGCATGCCGGGCCCGCCGGCCGGGCCCTCGTAGCGCACCACCAGCACGTCGCCGGGCTGGATCTGCTTGCCCAGGATGACCGAGACGGCCTGCTCCTGGCTCTCCACCACGCGGGCCGGGCCCTCGAAGCTGCGCAGGTCGTCCGGGATTCCGGCGGTCTTGATCACCGCGCCGTCCTCGGCCAGGTTGCCGTACAGCACGGCCAGCCCGCCGTCGGCGGTGTAGGCGTGGTCGAAGTCCCGGATGCAGCCCCCGGAGGCGTCGGTGTCCAGCGAGGACCAGCGGTTCTCGGTGGAGAACGCCTCGGTGGTGCGCACCCCGCCGGGCGCGGCGTGGAACAGCTCCGCCGCCGCCTCGGACGTCGCGCCGGAGCGGATGTCCCACTCGTCCAGCCAGGCCTCCATGGACGGCGAGTGCACGGTGTGCACGCCGGTGTTGAGCAGCCCGGCCCGGCGCAGCTCGCCCAGGATGGCCGGGATGCCGCCGGCCCGGTGCACGTCCTCCATGTGGTAGTCGGAGTTCGGCGAGACCTTGGCCAGGCAGGGCACCCGCCGGGAGACCGCGTCGATGTCGGCCAGGCCGAAGTCGATCTCGCCCTCCCGGGCGGCGGCCAGGATGTGCAGCACCGTGTTGGTGGACCCGCCCATGGCCACGTCCAGCGCCATGGCGTTCTCGAAGGCCTTGCGGTTGGCGATGGAGCGGGGCAGCGCCGACTCGTCGTCCTCCGCGTACCAGCGCCGGGCCAGCTCGACCACCGTGGTCCCGGCCCGGGTGAACAGGTCCCGCCGGGCCGCGTGCGTGGCCAGCGTGGACCCGTTGCCGGGCAGCGCCAGGCCGAGCGCCTCGGTCAGGCAGTTCATCGAGTTCGCGGTGAACATGCCGGAACAGGAGCCGCAGGTCGGGCAGGCGGACCGCTCCACCTCGGTGAGCCCGACGTCGTCGACCGACGACGAGGCGGAGGCGGAGATCGCGGTGATCAGGTCGGTCGGCGCGTGGGCGACACCGTCCACCACGACCGCCTTGCCGGCCTCCATCGGGCCGCCGGAGACGAACACCGTGGGGATGTTCAGCCGCATGGCCGCGTTCAGCATGCCCGGGGTGATCTTGTCGCAGTTGGAGATGCACACCAGGGCGTCCGCCGCGTGCCCGTTGACCATGTACTCCACCGCGTCGGCGATCACCTCGCGGGACGGCAACGAGTAGAGCATGCCGCCGTGGCCCATCGCGATGCCGTCGTCCACCGCGATGGTGTGGAACTCGCGCGGCACCCCGCCGGCCTCGCGCACCGCGTCCGCGACGATGTCCCCGAGGTCCTTGAGGTGTACGTGACCCGGCACGAACTGGGTGTAGGAGTTGGCGATCGCCACGATGGGCTTGCCGAAGTCGCTCTCGCCCATACCGGTGGCGCGCCAGAGGGCGCGCGCGCCGGCGGCGTTGCGCCCGTGGGTGGTGACTCGGGATCGCAGTGCGGGCATGTGGTGGTCACTCCTTGGGAGAAGCCAGGTCGGGCAGCCGGCCGTCGCTCACCTCGGCCAGCAGCGGCAGATCCCTGACGCGCACGGCCGGCAGTGGTAGCTCCGACCCGTCGATCAGCACCGCGCTCACCCTGGATCGTGTCCGCAGACGCAGCGCGGTGATGTCAGTCCAGGCTACGCGCCTGGCGCGGACAATGTTGCGCGCCGTCACCGACTCGCCGTCCACCGTGGTGCGCAGCCGGACGATCCCCGCCATCCAGCCCAGCGGCAGCAGGTAGAGCAGCGCGCCGTACGGCACGGTCGCGGCGACCGGGGTGACACACACCACCAGGGTGATAGCCGCGACGTGGCCTAGGGCGGAGATCCGGAAGACGACGGGGCCAGCCATTCGACCATCGTCGCAGGTGGCTCCGGGCGGCCGGCGGGCAGCGGGGCGGTGCCGGGGGTGCTGAGTGGCCTCCCAGGATCCGGGACACGGGTCTCACCTGGTTGACCGACGCAGGGGCGCCGGTTACGGTCAACCGCGTGCGCATCATCATCGACCTCGTAGTACTTGCAGGGCGCGTCGACGCCTGAGTGCTTTCGAAGTCGACGCGCGACCCTCGCTCCGCCACACGCACGGCGGCGAGGGTTTTTTAATGCCCGGAGCACAAACCGAACACACGACACGCGAGGCTTGAGTCCAAAATGACCACCGCGACGCCCCGGCCGGCACCGGTTCCCGGCCCGCCGAAACCCACCCCGCCACCGGTCCGAGCGACCCAGCAGATCACCCCGCCGGTGACGGTTACCGGCGCGCAGTCGCTCGTACTCTCCCTCGAAGCGGTCGGTTGCGAGGCGGTGTTCGGCATTCCGGGCGGCACCATCCTCCCCGCCTACGACCCGCTGCTGGACTCCACCGCCGTGCGCCACGTCCTGGTCCGCCACGAGCAGGGCGCCGGGCACGCGGCCACCGGGTACGCGCAGGCCACCGGCAAGGTCGGCGTGTGCATGGCGACCAGCGGCCCCGGCGCGACCAACCTGGTCACGCCCATCGCGGACGCCTACATGGACTCCATCCCGGTGGTGGCCATCACCGGTCAGCAGAGCCGGGCGCTGATCGGCACGGACGCCTTCCAGGAGGCGGACATCACCGGCATCACCCTGCCGATCACCAAGCACAACATGCTGGTCACCGACCCGGTGGAGATCCCGCGCGCGATCGCCGAGGCGTACCACCTGGCTTCCACCGGCCGCCCCGGCCCGGTGCTGGTGGACATCCCCAAGGACGTGCTGCAGGAGCAGACCACGTTCTCCTGGCCGCCGGAGCTGAAGCTGCCCGGGTACCGGCCGACCACCCGCCCGCACGGCAAGCAGATCCGCGAGGCGGCGCGGCTGATCGCCACCTCCCGGCGCCCGGTGCTCTACGTGGGCGGCGGCGTGATCAAGGCCGCCGCCGACAAGGAGCTGGCCGAGCTGGCCGAGCTGACCGGTGCGCCGGTGGTCACCACCCTGATGGCCCGGGGCGCGTTCCCGGACAGCCACCCGCAGCACGTCGGCATGCCGGGTATGCACGGCACGGTGTCCGCCGTGGCCGCGATGCAGCGCTCGGACCTGCTGGTCGCCCTGGGCGCGCGGTTCGACGACCGGGTCACCGGGCAGCTGTCCAGCTTCGCGCCGGAGGCCGCCGTGGTGCACGCGGACATCGACCCGGCGGAGATCTCCAAGAACCGGCGGGCCGACGTGCCGATCGTGGGTGACTGCAAGGAGGTCATCACCGAGCTGATCGACGCGGTGCGCCGGGAGCAGCAGGAGTCCGGCGGCAAGCCGGACCTGTCGGCGTGGTGGGAGCAGCTGAACGGCTGGCGGGAGACCTTCCCGCTGGGCTACGACTGGCCGGCCGACGGCACGCTCTCCCCGGAGTACGTGATCGAGCGGATCGGCCGGATCGCCGGGCCGGACGCGGTGTACGCGGCCGGCGTCGGCCAGCACCAGATGTGGGCCGCGCAGTTCGTCCGCTACGAGAAGCCGAGGTCCTGGATCAACTCCGGCGGGCTGGGCACCATGGGCTTCGCGGTGCCCGCCGCGATGGGGGCCAAGCTGGGCCTGCCGGACACCACGGTGTGGTGCATCGACGGTGACGGCTGCTTCCAGATGACCAACCAGGAGCTGGCCACCTGCGCCATCGAGAGCATCCCGATCAAGGTCGCCGTGATCAACAACGGCAACCTGGGCATGGTCCGGCAGTGGCAGAACCTGTTCTACGGCGAGCGCTACTCGAACACCGACCTGGGCACGCACAAGCACCGCATCCCCGACTTCAAGCTGCTCGCCGAGGCGATGGGCTGCGTGGGCCTGCGCTGCGACAGCAGGGACAAGGTGGACGAGGTGATCAACCAGGCGATGGAGATCAACGACCGGCCGGTGGTGATCGACTTCGTGGTCGGCGCGGACGCCCAGGTGTGGCCCATGGTCGCCGCCGGGACCAGCAACGACGAGGTCAAGACCGCGCGCGGCATCCGCCCGCTGTTCGACGACGACGACGCCTCCATCGACGCGAAGGGGTCGCAGGCATGAACCGGCACACCCTTTCCGTCCTGGTGGAGGACAAGCCCGGCGTGCTGGCCCGGGTGGCCGGGCTGTTCAGCCGGCGCGGGTTCAACATCGAGTCGCTGGCCGTCGGCCCGACCGAGCTGCCCGACGTCTCCCGCATGACCATCGTGGTCGCGGTGGACGAGCTGCCCCTCGAGCAGGTCACCAAGCAGCTCAACAAGCTGATCAACGTGATCAAGATCGTGGAGCTGGAGCCGGCCGTGTCGGTGCAGCGGGAGCTCCTGCTGGTCAAGGTCCGGGCCGACGCCACGGTGCGCAGCCAGGTGCTGGAGACCGTGCAGCTGTTCCGGGCCAAGGTGGTCGACGTGGCCCCGGAGGCGTTGACCGTCGAGGCCACCGGCACCACGGACAAGCTGTCCGCGTTGCTGCGCATGCTGGAGCCTTACGGCATCCGGGAGATGGTGAAGTCCGGCATGGTGGCGGTCGGCCGGGGCCCCCGGTCCATCACCGCCGCCGCGGTCCGTTAGAACAATTCGAGAGGAACACCCAACGGCAATGCCTGCCAACATTTACTACGACGACGACGCCGACCTGTCGATCATCCAGGGCCGCAAGGTGGCCGTGATCGGCTACGGCAGCCAGGGCCACGCCCACGCGCTGAGCCTCCGCGACTCCGGCGTGGACGTCCGGATCGGCCTGCCCGAGGGCTCGAAGTCCCGGCAGAAGGCCGCCGACGAGGGCCTGCGCGTGCTAACCCCGGCCGAGGCGTCGGCCGAGGCGGACGTGATCATGATCCTGGCGCCGGACACCAAGCAGCGGTTCATCTACGCCGATGACATCGCGCCCAACCTGAAGAGCGGCGACGCGATCTTCTTCGGGCACGGCTTCAACATCCGCTACGACCTGATCAAGCCCCCGGCCGACGTGGACGTGGCCATGGTCGCGCCCAAGGGGCCGGGCCACCTGGTGCGCCGGCAGTTCGTGGACGGCAAGGGCGTGCCCTGCCTGATCGCGGTCGAGCAGGACTCGACCGGCGGGGCCAAGGCGCTCGCGCTGTCCTACGCCAAGGGCATCGGCGGCTCGCGGGCCGGGGTCATCGAGACCACCTTCAAGGAGGAGACCGAGACCGACCTGTTCGGCGAGCAGTCGGTGCTCTGCGGCGGGGCGAGTGCCCTGGTGCAGACCGGTTTCGAGGTGCTCACCGAGGCCGGCTACGCCCCGGAGATCGCCTACTTCGAGTGCCTGCACGAGCTCAAGCTGATCGTGGACCTGATGTACGAGGGCGGCATCGCCGGGCAGCGCTTCTCCTGCTCGGACACCGCCGAGTACGGCGACCTCACCCGGGGCCCGCGGGTGATCACGCCGGCGGTCAAGGACGAGATGCGCAAGATCCTGGCCGAGATCCAGGACGGCCGCTTCGCCCGCGAGTGGGTGGCCGAGGACGAGGCCGGCCGCCCCAACTTCACCCGCCTCCAGAAGGAGGGCGCCGAGCACCCCATCGAACAGGTCGGCGCCAAGCTCCGCGGCCTCATGTCCTGGGTCGCCCCGCCCGCCAACTAATCACCGGCACAAACCGTTCGGCGCTGGCACACGCTCTGTAGCACGTGTGCCAGCGCCGAAACGCGTGGACCGGCGACCTGTTACCGGGGACACAGGTGTGCTCCGGTAAAGCTGTTCGGGTGGGACAGTACGGATCATGAGTGTCTCGGGTGGGAGGACGGCGAACGGCGGCTGGGTGGTGCCGCTGGCGGTGCTGATCGTCGGCATGTTCATGTCGCTCCTGGACATGACCATCGTGAACGTGGCGGTGCCGTCCATCCAGAAGGACTTCGGTGCCAACACCGACGAGATCCAGTGGGTCACCACCGCCTACTCGCTGGCCCTCGGCGTGATCGTGCCGGTCAGCGGCTGGCTGGGCGACAAGATCGGGCTGACCCGGACCTACATCCTGTCGATGCTGGGGTTCGCGGTGGGGTCGGCGCTGTGCGGGCTGGCCTGGGACCTGGAGAGCCTGGTCGCCTTCCGCATCGTGCAGGCCGTGCCCGGCGGTGTGCTGCCGGTGGTCACGCTGGCCATGGTGTACCGGATGGTGCCCCAGGGGCAGATCGGCAGCGCGATGGGGATGTACGGGCTGGGCGTGGTGTTCGCCCCGGCGTTGGGCCCCACCCTGGGCGGCTACCTGGTGGAGCACACCGACTGGCGGCTGATCTTCTTCATCAACGTGCCGATCGGGCTGGTGGGCATGGTGCTGGCGGTGCTGGCCCTGCCCAAGTTCCCCGGTGGCCAGGCCGCCCGGTTCGACCTGTGGGGTTTCGCCACCGTGGCCTCGGGGCTGTTCGCCCTGCTGCTGGCCTTCTCCAAGGGGGAGGACTGGGGCTGGGACTCCTACCCGATCATGATGTTGCTGGTGTTCGGCGCACTGACCCTCGCGCTGTTCGTGGTGATCGAGCTGGAGGTCACGCACCCGCTGATCGACGTGCGCATCTTCCGCCGATGGGCGTTCACCAACTCGGTGCTGCTCACCGGGGCACTCTCGGTCGGCCTGTACAGCGTGCTGTTCTACGTGCCGCTGTACGTGCAGGAGTCGATGGGCATCACGCCGCTGCGCACCGGCCTGATGATGATGCCCGAGGCGATCGTGATGGGTTGCCTGATGCCGGTGGCCGGCGAGCTGTACGACCGGTTCGGCGCCCGCTGGCCGGCGGTGATCGGCCTGCTCATCGCCGCCTGGGGCACGTACCTGCTCACCGGGATGAACCCGGACGTGCCGCTGTCCGACGTGGTGCTCTGGACGTGTATCCGGGCCATCGGCAACGGCCTGTGCATGATGGCGATCATGACCGCCGGGCTGGACGCGCTGCGCCGCTCGGAGATCAACGAGGGCAGCGCGCTGAGCAACGTGGCGCAGCGGGTCTCCGCCGCGCTCGGCCTCGCCGTGATGACCTCGCTCGCCACCAGCCAGCAGGCCCAGTCCATGGCCGACCGGGGGGCACTGCTGGAGACCGGCGACACCGCCGGGCGCCCCGAGCTGGCGCATAGCCTGGCCGAGGGGCCGCTGGGCCTCTACCCGCTGCTGCTGCGCACCCAGGCCGACGTGACCGCCACCGCCTACGGCAAGGTCTTCTTCGTCAGTGCGGTGATCACCGCGCTCTGTGCGCTGCTCGCCCTGGGCTTCCGCCGAACCGAGCGTCCGGCCCCCGAACCGGCCGCCCCGCCTCGGGACGCGGGGGATGCCGCCGTCCGGCGAGACGTCGGTACGCCGGTCGAGCGCGAAGCGGGCGAGGCACCCGGACGGCGCGAGCCGGCCGGGGTGGGCTTCCCCGGCGGATAGGTTCGGCCGCCGTCGCGGCGCGGCGCCGGTTCAAAGAGCGCTTGGACGGCCTGGCTTGCCCGGTCTTCCGCTGCTTTAGTGCGGCCCCTCGCGCTGGGTTCGGGGCTCGCCGGCCGGCACGGGGCGGGGCGGTCTCGCCGAGGGGTAGCACAGTCGCCTTTTGATCATGATTCGGGGCGACTGGGCTGCCACTCGGCGCCCCTGATCCGGCCTACCTCTCAGGTCATGCTCACCTGGGCTGAGCGTGCGCTCGGCGACAACGGTCCGCGGAACTCGGTGACCGGGTTGAGAGGCAGGTCGGCTTCGTTATCGCGCTGGTCACGGTGACAGTGGTGCCGGTGGGGGCCGCTACTACGATGAGCGCGATCCTGGCACCTCGATAATTGGAGCACCGTGAGCACCGCCGCCACCCGTCGCCCCGTCGTCCTGCTCGCCGAGAAGCTGGCCCCCTCCGTGGTGGAGATGCTCAGCCAGTCTTGTGAGATCCGGCAGGTGGACGGGACCGACCGCCCGGCCCTGCTGGCCGCCGTAGCGGAGGCGGACGCGCTGCTGGTCCGGTCGGCGACGAAGGTGGACGCCGAGGTGTTCAACGCCGCGCACCGGCTCAAGGTGGTGGCACGGGCCGGGGTCGGGCTGGACAACGTGGACGTCGCGCCGGCCACCGCGCGCGGCGTGATGGTGGTCAACGCGCCCACCTCGAACATCGTCTCGGCCGCCGAGCACGCGATCGCGCTGCTGCTGTCCGCGCTGCGCAACGTGCCGGCCGCCGACGCCAGCCTGCGCGGCGGCGAGTGGAAGCGCAGCGCCTACACCGGCGTCGAGCTGAACGGCAAGACCGTCGGCGTGGTCGGCCTGGGCAAGATCGGCCAGCTGGTGGCCCAGCGGCTGGCCGCCTTCGGCACCAAGCTGGTCGCCTACGACCCCTACGTGGCCCCGGCCCGCGCCGCCCAGCTGGGCATCGAACTGCTCTCCCTGGACGAGCTGCTCGAGCAGGCCGACGTGATCTCCATCCACCTGCCCAAGACCCCGGAGACCCTGGGCCTGATCGGCAAGGACCAGCTGGCCCGGACCAAGCGGGGCGTGGTCATCGTGAACGCCGCGCGGGGCGGCCTGGTGGACGAGGACGCGCTGGCCGAGGCGGCCCGCTCCGGCCAGGTCGGCGCGGCCGGCGTGGACGTCTACCTGAAGGAGCCGACCACCGCCAGCCCGCTGTTCGAGCTGCCCAACGTGGTCGTCACCCCGCACCTGGGCGCGTCCACCCTGGAGGCGCAGGACCGCGCGGGCACCGACGTGGCCCGCTCGGTGCTGCTGGCGCTGGCCGGCGAGTTCGTGCCGGACGCGGTGAACGTGCAGACCGGCGGCGTGGTCGGCGAGGAGGTGCGGCCCTACCTGCCGCTGGCGCGGAAGCTGGGCACGCTGCTCTACGCCCTGGCCGGCCGGGTGCCCACCTCGATCACCGTCGAGGTGTACGGCGAGCTGTCCGGCGAGGACGTCTCGGTGCTGCCGCTGGCGGCGCTGCGCGGGCTGTTCAACGACGTGGTCGAGGACCAGGTGACCTTCGTGAACGTGGCCTCGCTGGCCGAGGAGCGCGGGGTCACCGTGGAGGTCACCACCGCGCCGGAGAGCGACAACTATCGCAGCGTGGTGCGGCTGCGCGCGGCCATGCCGGACGGCGAGGGGATCACCGTCTCCGGCACGCTCACCGGCCGCGCGGCGGTGGAGAAGCTGGTCGAGGTGAACGGCCGGCACTTCGACCTGCGCGCCGAGGGCGACGTGGTGCTGCTGGAGTACAACGACCGGCCGGGCGTGATGGGCCGGGTCGGCACGCTGCTCGGCGAGGCGGCGGTGAACATCGAGGCCGCGCAGATCAGCCAGACCACCGACGGCGCCGACGCGATCATGTTGCTGCGGGTGGACCGCCCCGTGGACAACACGGTCCTCGCCCCGGTCGGCGCCGCGATCGGCGCCCGCACGATCAGCCAAGTCAGCTTCGACTAGGCGCGTCTGAACGGGTGGGTGAACGGGGGACCGCCACGGCCGGTGGTCCCCCTAATGGGCGTTATGTGTTTGCACTTAATGAGTGTCTCGTGAGAATTCTGATGCGGAAGCATCGGAGGATCATCCAGTTGGAGTAAGGATCAGATCACGTTTTGGTAACGAGCCGAAACGTTCCTGGCCTTCTCAGCGGTTTCTCCGAGCGAGAGCCCCTGGCGACCCCGCCAGCGGGTCCCAGTGAGGGGAAAGAGAAGCATGCGAGTCCGCACGATGCTGGCTAGCACGACGCTGGCACTGCTGACCTTGGTCTGGAGTGCACCGGTCGCGCTTGCCCAGAGCGACGAGAACGACCCGAGTCCGCCCACCACCACGACGCGGCAGCAGCAACAGGAGCGGGCGCAGGAGCAGCCCACCACCCGCGCCAACACGCTGCGTCAGCAGGAGCAGGACACGGAGACCCCGACTCCCCCCAGGACCACGCGGCAGGAACGGCCGGCGCAGGAGCCGACCACCACCCGGGAGACCCCGCGCCCGACCACTCCGAGGGAGACCCCGCAGCCGCAGCCCTCGCCCAAGCCGATCGAGCGGCCGACGACGACCACGGCGCCGACCACCACGACGACCACGAGCAGCAGCGCGGCGGCCGAGATCGCCATCCCGGAGCCGAAGGCCAACCTGTCGGTCTCGCCGAAGCAGGTCCGGCAGGGCGAGACGGTGACCGCCGACGCACGCTGTGAGAACGGCCGGGTCCGGTCGCTCACCTCGTCGGACGTGAACTTCTCCGGCACCACCGGGCGGGTCGACCAGAACGCCCCGATCGGTGGCCGCACGGTCACGCTGATCTGTGAGAACGGGTCGAAGACCGCCACCGCGAGCGACAGCTTCACCGTGGTGTTCCGCAACGGCGGACCGGAGCAGGACGTCCGCGCCTCGCTGTCGGTCTACCCGAACGTGGTGCGCCCCGGCGACACCCTGTCCGCCAACCCGCGCTGTGAGAACGGGCGCATCGAGTCGCTGCGCGGCGACGATGTGAACTTCTACGGCAACAGCGGCCGGGTCAACGACCGGGCCGGTGAGGGCAACCGCACCGTCACCCTGGTCTGCGTCTCCGACCGGGGCAACAAGCGGGTCACCGCCACCGACAACTTCCGGATCGCCCGGGACGGCGGCTGGGGCAACGGCGACCCGAGGGCGACCCTCTCGGTCTCGCCGAGGACGGTCCGCCCCGGTGACTACATCTGGGCCAACGGTGGCTGTTACGACGGCTACGAGGAGTCGCTGCGCGGCGACGACGTGAGCTTCCGGGGCAACCGGGGCTGGGTGGACGACAACGCCCGCGAGGGTGAGCACACCGTCCGCCGGGTCTGCCGCAACAACGGCAAGACCGTGGAGGCCACGGACACCTTCCGGGTGGACCGGGACGGCCACGGGGAGTGGCCCGGCCACGGGCCGGACGACTTCTGGCTGAGTGACCGCTCCGGCTACCAGGGTGACGACGTGGACGCCTCGGTGCGCTGCCGCGACGACCGCGCCCGCCTGGAGTCCAACGCGCTGGAGGACATCACCCTGCGCCGCGAGGGCGGCCGGCTGCGCGGCACCACCCACGTCGACAACAACGCCGACGAGGGCTGGCACCGGGTCACCGTGTACTGCGACGGGAACTCGCAGAGCCGCTGGTTCCTGGTCAAGGACGACGACGACAACGACGGCCCGCAGTGGCTGGACTTCGACCCGGGTTACGGCAACCGGGGCGACGAGGTCGACGTGCACGTGCGCTGTGAGCACGGCGTCGGCCGGTTGGACGGCAACGGAATCCTGGACAACATCGAGCTGGACCGCGACGGCGAGAACCGGTGGAGCGGCACCACCTCGGTGGAGGACGATGCCGACTACGGTGAGCACACCATCAAGATCAGGTGTGGTGACGACACCCTTTCCGAGGACTTCTTCGTCCGGGGCGAGGGCGACAAGGACGACGATGACTCGCCGGACGGCGGCGAGTACGTGAGCGTGTACCCCAAGGGCGGCATCGAGACCGGCGGCGGACCAGTCGGCGCTCCGATCGGCCTTGGCGCGCTGACCCTGACCGGCGCTGGCATCACCAACGGCGGTCGCACGCGAAGGAGTGAGCGGTGAAGCACTGGAGTCGCGCGGCGGTAGTCGCGGTCGGGGCGGCCCTGGTCCTTGCGGTGGCCGGTTGTAGCGAGGCGGAGCCGGGGCCCAACGACGGCCCCATGCTTTCCTCGCCGACCATCACCGGCGGTCCGGTCACGGCGATTCCGCCGCTGGACCCGTCCGCTCCGACGGAGGTGCGCATCGACAAGATCGGTGCCAGCTCCAGCCTGGTCGCGCTCGGGCTCAACCCGGACCGGACGGCCGCCGTGCCGCCGGTCAGCGAGCCCAAGCAGGCCAGCTGGTACAAGTTCAGCTCGACGCCGGGTGCCAAGGGTCCTTCGGTGATCCTGGGTCACATCAACGGCGGCGGGACGCCGGGAATTTTCTCCCGGCTGCACGAGCTCAAGCCCGGTGACCAGGTGTCGGTGAAGCGGGCGGACGGCAAGACCGCCGTCTTCACCATCACCAAGCTCGAGCAGTTCCCCAAGGGGAACTTCCCGACGCAGCTCGTCTACGGTGACACGCCGGACGCCCAGGTCCGGCTGATCACCTGTGGCGGGGCCTTCAACCGGGCCGCGAAGAGCTATATCGACAACATCATCGCGTCGGGGACGCTTACCTCCGTCGCCTGATTCAGCGGTACCTTCCGACCCCGTCCGGACCGGTAAACCACCTGGTCCGGGCGGGGTCGGCGCTTGTTCACCCAAGAAGTGGGCCGATCTTCACCACTTAGGGTGAACTCCAATGGGTGGCCAGCGGCGAACCGGAATGGCGGTTGCGGGTAGCGTGCCGCTGGGACATCGGTTCCCCGCTGGCTGGACTGCCCGCGCAGGCACATGGGAGGGGCAAAATGCGATTGGCGGTGGTTCCCGGAGACGGGATCGGGCCGGAAGTCATCGCCGAGGCGCTCAAGGTGCTCGGGGAGGTGGTTCCCGGCACGGAGACGACGACCTACGACCTCGGCGCGGCGCGTTGGCACTCGACCGGTGAGCTGCTGCCCGAGTCGGTGCTCACCGAGCTGGCCGAGCACGACGCGATCCTGCTCGGCGCGGTGGGCGACCCCTCGGTACCCAGCGGCATCCTGGAGCGCGGCCTGCTGCTGCGGCTGCGCTTCGAGCTGGACCACCACGTGAACCTGCGCCCCGCCCGCCTCTACCCGGGGGTGCGCAGCCCGCTGGCCAATGCGCCGGAGATCGACATGGTCGTGGTCCGCGAGGGCACCGAGGGGCCGTACGCCGGCACCGGCGGCCACCTGCGCAAGGACACGCCGCAGGAGATCGCCACCGAGGTCAGCGTGAACACCGCCTACGGCGTGGAGCGGGTGGTGCGCGACGCGTTCGCCCGCGCCGCCAAGCGCCCGCGCAAGCACCTCACCCTGGTGCACAAGACCAACGTGATGGCGTACGCCGGCGGCCTGTGGTCGCGCATCGTGGAAGAGGTCTCCCTCGAGTACCCGGACGTCGGCGTGGCCTACCAGCACGTGGACGCCACCACCATCCACCTGGTCACCGACCCGGGCCGGTTCGACGTGATCGTCACCGACAACCTGTTCGGCGACATCCTCACCGACCTGGCCGCCGCCGTCACCGGTGGCATCGGGCTGGCCGCTAGCGGCAACCTGGACGTCAGCCGGCGCAACCCGAGCATGTTCGAGCCGGTGCACGGCAGCGCGCCGGACATCGCCGGCCAGGGCATCGCCGACCCGACGGCCGCTGTCCTCTCGGTGGCTCTGCTCCTGGACCACCTGGGCAGTTCCGAAGCGGCCCGCAAGGTCGAGGCCTCGGTGGCCTTCGACCTGGCCACCCGCGACCACGGCGCCGCCGGCCACACCCAGTCCATCGGCGACCGCCTGGCCGCCCTGGTAGGCCGCCCCGCCACCTTCGACGTCTCCTCCTAACCCACACCCCCGGCGATTCAGTCACTTCAGCACGGTGATTCAGTCACTTCAGCAGGGTGGTTCGGTCGCTTTGCGCCCACCAGGGCGCGGTACCAGGGCTCGCGCGCGAAGTCGTCGGGCGCCCACACCACCGGGCGCCCGACCGCGCGACACAGGTGCAGGATCTGGCCCTCGGCCAGCCAGACACCCACGTGCGCCCCGTAGGCCTCGGCCGACCGGTTGAACAGCCAGAGGTCCAGCGGCCGCGGCGGACCGATCACCCGGTCGGTGTACACCGTGTCCGCCCACAGGTCGCTGGAGCGCAGGGCGGGCAGGCGGATGCCGAACAGCTCGAGCACGGCGTAGGCGTAGCGCTGGCAGTTCGCGCCGTGCTCGATCGGACCGGGCGCCGGCGCTCCCGGGTAGGCCCACCCGGCGTACGGCACGGTGAACAGCCAGCCGGGCCAGCCGTCCGCCGGGGTGGGCCAGTCCCGGGTCAGACCACCGTCTCGGACTCGCCGAAGATCAGTTGCGCACCGGCGGCGGCGAAGTTGGGCAGGTCCGCGCCGGCCGCCTGGAACTCCGGGCTGGCCAGTGACGCCTTCAACGCCTCCTCGGTCTCCCAGCTCAGCACGGCGATCAGGTGGTAGGCCGGCTTGCTCCCGTCCGGACCCGGCCGGCACCACGTGACCGTGTAGCCGGCCAGGCCGGGTGCCTTCGCGGCCAGCGGGGCGTGCACCTCGCGGTAGTGCTTGTCGAACGCCGCCGGGTCGGCCGGGTGGTTGTAGAGCACGGTGAGTTGGTGCAACGCGGTTCTCCTCGTCGAGTTGGTGGATCTATCTTGGCCCCGGTGCCGGGCGCCCGCAGGACTAGTGCTAGCATCCGCTCCGTGGCACTTCAGCACGTGATCATTATCGTGAGGCGCGTCGGGTAACCAGCACCACCACCCGACGCGCAGACCTCTCGCATCCCGCGGGGGGTCTTTTTGTTTGTCAAGACACAGCGTTTGTCCAGCCCAGTGTTTGTCCAGACAGGAGCGGTCCGAATGCGCACAGAGCCCGCCGGAACCCCGTTGGGCGATGGCTTCCACCTCTACGACACCACGCTGCGGGACGGCGCCCAGCGCGAGGGCATCAGCTACTCGGTGCCGGACAAGCTGGCCGTCGCGCGCCACCTGGACGCGCTCGGGGTCGGGTTCATCGAGGGTGGCTGGCCCGGTGCGCTGCCCAAGGACACCGAGTTCTTCGCCCGCGCGGCCGCCGGTGAGCTGGTGCTCAAGCACGCCGTGCTGGTGGCGTTCGGGTCCACCCGGCGCGCCGGGGTGCGGGCGGAGGACGACCCGCAGGTGCGCGCGCTGGTGGACTCCCAGGCGCCGGTGGTCACCCTGGTGGCCAAGTCGGACCGCCGGCACATCGAGCGGGCGCTGCGCACCGATGTCGCGGAGAACCGGGCCATGGTGGCGGACACGGTGGCGTTCCTGCGCTCCCAGGGGCGCCGGGTGTTCCTGGACGCGGAGCACTTCTTCGACGGCTACACGTTCGACCCGGACACCGCCGTCGGCGTGCTGGACGCGGCGGTCGGGGCGGGCGCGGACGTCGCGGTGCTGTGTGACACCAACGGCGGCATGTTGCCGCTGCGCATCGCCGAGGTGGTGGCCGAGGTGGCCGAGCGGACCGGGTTCCGGCTGGGTATCCACTGCCAGGACGACACCGGGTGCGCCGTGGCCAACAGCGTCTCCGCGGTGCAGGCCGGCGCTACGCACGTGCAGTGCACCGCCAACGGCTATGGCGAGCGGGCCGGCAACGCCGACCTGTTCGCGGTCACCGGGAACCTGGTGGCCAAGCTCAGCATGCCCGTCCTACCGGAAGGGGCATTCGCCGAACTCACCCGCACCTCGCACGCGTTGGCCGAGCTGGCCAACATCGCTCCCGACACCCACCAGGCCTACGTCGGGACGTCAGCGTTCGCTCACAAGGCGGGCCTGCACGCGAGTGCGATCAAAGTGGATCCGGAGCTGTACAACCACGTCGACCCGTCGGTTGTCGGCAACGGACAGCGGGTGCTGGTCACCGAGATGGCCGGCAGGTCGAGCGTCGAACTCAAGGGAGCCGAGTTCGGCCTCGACCTGGCCGGCCACCCGGACGTGGTCACCTCGGTGGTGACCACGGTGAAGGACCGGGAGGCGCAGGGATGGTCCTTCGAGGCGGCGGACGCCTCGCTGGAGCTGCTGATGCGTTCCGCGCTCGGCGAGCCGGCCGCGACCCCGTTCACCCTGGAGTCCTACCGGGTGATCATCGACCGCGGCGTGGACGGCGAGGTGATCGCCGAGGCCACGGTGAAGATCTGGGCCGCCGGTGAGCGGGTGATCGCCACCCGGGAGGGCAACGGCCCGATCAACGCGCTGGACGCGGCGCTGCGAGCGGCGCTGACCTCTTCCTGCCCCTGGCTGGAGGACGTCGAACTGTCCGACTACAAGGTGCGCCTGCTCTCGCCCAAGCACGGCGCCGGGCACGGCACCGACGCGGTCACCCGGGTGCTGGTGGAGTCCACCGACCGGGCCGGCTCGTGGACCACCGTCGGCGTGCACGGCAACGTGGTGGAGGCGTCCTGGCTGGCCCTGGTGGACGCGCTCGCCTACGCCTCCGGGGCCCGTCAGCGGCGCGCCCAGTCGGGCGCGTGCTCCGGGAGCGGGCCGATCGCCACCAGGTAACCGGGCACGGTGCCCAGCACCGGGAACCGCTCGAGCAGCCGGAACGGCAGTGGCAGTCGGCTCGGCCTGGGCTGGTCGGCCAGCGCGACGCTCAGCGCGCGGCCCAGCACGAAACGGTGGGCCAGCCGCTGGCCGGTCTGGATCAACACCGTCGGCAGCCAGCGGCGGCGCTGCACCTTGCGCAGGTCGTCCAGCCGGACCCGGCCGGCGCGCAGCGGCTCGGCCAGCAGCCGGGCGGCGGCCACCGCGTCGGCCACGGCCAGGTTGATGCCCACCCCACCGACCGGGGACATGGCGTGCGCCGCGTCCCCGATGAGCAGCAGCCCGTCCCGGGCCCAGTTCTTGACCCGGTTCAGGCTGACGTTGAGCAGCTTCACGTCGTCCCAGGTCTCGATCGTGTCCAGTCGGTCGGCGGTCCACGGCTCCAGCTGGGCGAACTCGTCGCGCAGCGCCTGGATGCCGGCGGCGCGCAGCCGGGCGTCCGAACCCTTGCGGATCAGGTACGCGCACTGCCAGTAGTCACCCCGGTCCAGCATGATCGCCACGTGCCCCGTCGAGAACCGGCCCAGCGCGCCGACCGGGTCACCCTCCTTGCGGGGCAGCCGGAACCACCACACGTCCATCGGCACCCCGAACTCCCGGGGGTGCAGCCGCGCGGCCGAGCGCACCGTCGAGCCACGCCCGTCGCAGGCCACGGTGAGCTCGGCCCGCAGCTCGTGCTCCTGGCCGCCGCCGTCCGGACGCCGGTCCCGGTAGCGCACCCCGACGACCCGCCCGCGTTCGGTGACCAACCCGATCACCTCGGCGTCCCGGATCAGCGTGAAGGTGGGCTCGGTCTCGGCGGCTGACGCGAGCATCTCCAGGAAGTCCCACTGCGGCACGAACGCGATGTGTTTGTGCGGGCCGGGCAAGTGGTCCAGCCGGATCGCGACCTTGCCGGCATCCAGCTCGGCGGTGACCCGGTCCACCATCCGGTGCGGCAGCTTGTCGAACGTCTCGCCGAGGCCCAGCTCGTCCAGCAGTGTCAGGGTGGACGCGTGCACGGTGTCGCCCCGGAAGTCGCGCAGGAAGTCGCCGTGCTTCTCCAGCACCGTGACGGGCACGCCCGCCCTGGCCAGCAGCAGGCCGAGCACCATCCCGGCCGGCCCGCCACCGACCACCACACATCCGGTCTCCGGCATTGCGATCGCCTCCTTTCAACGTTAGTTGAATTATGCCATACGAAATGGCCGGTTGGTTAGACGGGTAATGCTGAGACGCTCGTCACGCTCGGCCCGGCAGCCGGCCGGGCAATTGTTCGGGGGTCAATTCGGTGCATTTCGGCTCATGGGGTGGTCCCGGGCTCGGGGCGCTCGGCGCGCCGGGGTGGCTGGGCATAAGCCCAGCTCAGTGGTCTGATCAAGTCGATCCGGGGTGGCGGTTTGGGGTCTCCGGGTGGCGTCGGCTACCATTGCTTCAGCACGGAGCACCGGGAACGGGGCTCCAAGGTAGTGGGGTATGGTGTAATCGGCAGCACGACTGATTCTGGTTCAGTTAGTCTAGGTTCGAGTCCTGGTACCCCAGCGGATACGGAGCAATTCGATATCCCTCGGCCCCGTCGTCTAGCGGCCTAGGACGCCGCCCTCTCAAGGCGGTAGCGCGGGTTCAAATCCCGTCGGGGCTACAGAGCCGAAAGAGCCCTGCTCGCGGAGTACGCGAGCAGGGCTCTTTCGCATTTCACTGCGGGGGTCCAACCCCCGCGCCCCGGGCCGGAGGGGCTGCGCCCCCCGGCACCCCCTCCGCCGGGCGCGTTCAACCACCCCCACCTGATTCAGTCACTTCAGCACGGTGATTCAGTCGGTTCAGCAGGGTGGTTCAGTCGTTCTGGCAGGGTGGTTCAGTCACTTCAGCGGGGTGATTCGGTCGGTTTGGCGGGTGCGGGTGATGCTCGATGTCGAAGTCGGCTTTACCGGCGGGTCGCCCGAGGTGGGTTGGCTGGGGTGATCCTTGAGGTCCCCATCCTGCTGAAGTGACTGAACCACCCTGCCAAACCGACTGAATCACCGTGCTGAAGTGACTGAATCAGGTGGGGGTGGGTGGGTTAGAGGCGTTGTTGGAGGGCTTCGGCGGCGGATAGGAGGTTGGCGGCCCAGCGGGCGCCGGGGCGGCGGCCGATTCGGTCTACGGGGCCGGAGACGGAGACGGCGGCGACGACTTCACCTTCCAGGTTGCGGACGGGGGCGGAGACGCTGGCGACGCCGGACTCGCGTTCGGCGACGCTTTGTGCCCAGCCTCGGCGGCGCACTTCCAGGAGGGTGCGCTCGGTGAAGGTGGCGTCGGTGAGGACGGCGCGCTGGGTGGCGGGGTCGGCCCAGGCGGCCAGGACCTTGGCGCCGGAGCCGGCGCCCATGGACAGCCGGGTGCCCACCGGCACCGTGTCGCGCAGGCCGCTTGCCGGCTCGGAGGCGGCGACGCAGATACGCTGCATTCCGTCCCGGCGATAGAGCTGCACGCTCTCCCCGGTGAGGTCGCGCAGCCGGGGCAGCACGGCCGACGCGGCTTCCAGTAGCGGGTCGCCGGAACGGGCGGCCAGCTCGGTGAGCGCCGGGCCGGGGCGCCAACGGCCGTCCGCGTCCCGGTGCAGCAGGCCGTGCACCTCCAGGCCGACGGCCAGGCGGTGCGCGGTGGCCCGGGGCAGCCCGGTGCGTTGGCACAGCTCGGCGAGACCGCACGGTTCGGTGGCGGCGGCCCACAACACCCCGACCGCCTTGTCCAACACGCCGATACCGCTATGCTGTCTCACGAACCGATACTAACTTCTCAAATTCTGGGAAGTCCAGGAGGAAGCAGATGGGACGGACGCTCGCGGAGAAGGTCTGGGACGGGCACTTGGTGCGCCAGGGAGAGGGCGCCGAGCCGGACCTGCTCTACATCGACCTCCACCTCGTGCACGAGGTGACCAGCCCGCAGGCGTTCGACGGGCTTCGGATGGCCGGCCGCAAGGTCCGCCGCCCGGACCTCACCGTGGCCACCGAGGATCACAACGTGCCCACCAAGGACGTCGAGCTGCCGATCGCCGACCCGGTGTCCCGCACCCAGGTGGAGACGCTGCGCCGCAACTGCGCCGAGTTCGGCGTGCCGCTCTACCCGATGAACCACGCCGAGCAGGGCATCGTGCACGTGGTCGGCCCGCAGCTGGGACTGACCCAGCCCGGCATGACCGTGGTCTGTGGCGACAGCCACACCTCCACCCACGGCGCGTTCGGCGCGATGGCGTTCGGGATCGGCACCTCCGAGGTGGAGCACGTCATGGCCACCCAGACGCTGCCGCTCAAGCGGTTCAAGACCATGGCGATCAACGTGAACAGCGCCGACGGCCGGCTGCGGCCCGGCGTGACCAGCAAGGACGTCGTGCTGGCCATCATCGCGCAGATCGGTACCGGCGGCGGCCAGGGCTACGTGCTGGAGTACCGGGGCAACGTCATCGAGAACCTCTCGATGGAGGCCCGGATGACGGTGTGCAACATGTCCATCGAGGCGGGCGCGCGGGCCGGCATGATCGCGCCGGACCGGACCACCTTCGACTACCTCAAGGGCCGCGACCACGCGCCGAAGGGGGCCGACTGGGACACCGCGGTGGCCGCCTGGGAGGAACTGCGCACCGACGAGGACGCGGTGTTCGACACCGAGGTGGACATCGACGCCGACGCGCTCACCCCGTTCGTCACCTGGGGCACCAACCCGGGCCAGGGCCTGCCGCTGGGCGCGAGCGTGCCGGACCCGGAGCGCATCGCCGACGAGAACGAGCGGATCGCCGCCGAGAAGGCGCTGACCTACATGGGGCTGGAGGCGGGCACCCCGCTGCGCGAAATCTCCGTGGACACCGTGTTCGTCGGCTCCTGCACCAACGGCCGGATCGAGGACCTGCGGGCCGCCGCCGAGATCATCCGAGGCCGGCACGTCGCCGACGGCGTGCGCATGCTGGTGGTACCCGGCTCGATGCGGGTGCGCTTCCAGGCCGAGAAGGAGGGCCTCAACGAGGTCTTCACCGAAGCCGGCGCGGAGTGGCGGTCCGCCGGATGCTCCATGTGCCTCGGCATGAACCCGGACCAGCTGGCGCCGGGGGAGCGCAGCGCCTCCACCTCCAACCGCAACTTCGAAGGCCGCCAGGGCAAGGGCGGTCGCACGCACCTGGTGTCGCCGCTGGTCGCCGCCGCGACCGCCGTGCGGGGCACCCTGAGCAGCCCGGAGGACCTGGACTGATGGAACCGTTCAGCACGCACACCGGCATCGGCGTCCCGCTCCGCCGGTCCAACGTGGACACCGACCAGATCATCCCGGCGGTCTACCTGAAGCGGGTGACCCGCACCGGCTTCGAGGACGGGCTGTTCTCGGCGTGGCGCCAGGACGAGAGCTTCATCCTCAACACCGAGCCGTTCTCCCGGGGGACCGTGTTGGTGGCCGGCCCGGACTTCGGCACCGGTTCGTCCCGGGAGCACGCCGTTTGGGCGCTGATGGACTACGGCTTTCGGGTGGTGATCTCCTCTCGTTTCGCGGACATCTTCCGGGGCAACTCCGGCAAGGGCGGCCTGCTCACCGCGCAGTGCAGCCAGGACGACGTCGAGCTGCTCTGGAAGCTCCTGGAGAACTCCCCGGGCACCGAGGTGACCGTCGACCTGGCCGAGAAGACGATCACCGCACGGGACCTGACCGTGCCTTTCTCGGTGGACGACTACACCCGCTGGCGGTTGCTGGAGGGTCTGGACGACATCGGGCTCACGCTGCGCAACGTGGCGGCGATCGACCGGTTCGAGGCGGCCAGGCCGGCCTGGTTCCCGCGCACCGAGCCGGTTGAGGCGGGCTCATCCGGGTGACCCGGGCCGGCGAGCCGCTGGCGTTTTACCTGGCCTGGGTTCTACCGTAGCCCGGATCTCCTCGGCAGACAGCGACCGGGGACCTGGGAAGGGATCACACGGTGAACAAGGCTGAGCTCGTGACGGCGCTCGCCGAACGTTTGGACGGGGACCGTAAGTCGGCCGCGGAGGCCCTGGATGGGCTGGTGGACGTCATCGTGCGTGCGGTGCAGGCCGGCGAGACGGTGACGGTGACCGGCTTCGGCGTCTTCGAACGGCGCGAGCGGGCGGCCCGGGCCGGGCGCAACCCGCGCACCGGCGAGGTGATCCAGCTGCCGGCCGCGGCGATCCCCGGGTTCCGGGCCGGCGCGATGTTCCGGGACGTGGTGAGCGGGGCGCGCGAACTCGGCGAGCCCGCGCCGTCCCGGCCGCGCACCCGGCCCGCCGCCGCGCCGGCCGCCGCCGCGCCGGCGCCGAGGACCCCGGTCGAGGATGCCCCGGCGGCGACCGACGGCAAGGCGGCGAAGGCGCCCAAGTCCGGCAAGGCCACCAAGCCCGCCAAGCCGGCGGCCAAGGACGCCAAGCCGGCCAAGGACGGCAAGGCGGCCAAGGGGGCCAAGGCGAAGGACGCCAAGGGTAAGGACGCCGGGAAGAAGAAGGCCAAGAAGTAGCCTGCGGCACCGCGGCGCCGCATTGGAGTGCGGCGTGGTGTTCCGGCGACGTGGCGCCGGGGTCGTGCTCGGCGTGCGCGCGGCCTCGCGCTTTGGCGTACCTAAATCTCCGACTCGCTGTACCCAAATCCCCGACTCGCTGTACCCAAATCCCCGACTCGCCGTACCTAAATCCCCGACTCGCGGTA
Organism: Actinospineispora eucalypti; assembly: GCA_014208095.1. GTDB lineage: Bacteria > Actinomycetota > Actinomycetes > Mycobacteriales > Pseudonocardiaceae > Pseudonocardia > Pseudonocardia eucalypti. Next base: position 2,221,970 of record JACHMT010000001.1, read on the forward strand.
CCTGGTGGGCGTTGGGGGTCAGGCGTAGGGGTCGGGGTAGTAGTCGGCGGTGACCGGGAGGCCGGGGCGGGTGGTCAGGACCCAGGTGCTGCCCTTGCGGGCGGGCGGGTCGGGTTGGCCGGTCAGCCGGGTGATCAGGTCGGGGATGACCGCGCCCTGGCTGCACACCACCGCCACCCCCGGCGCGGCGGCCAGCTCGAGCAGCCGGGCGAACCCGGCCTCCGGGTCGGCCGCGTACCCGTGCTCGCTCATCGACGGTTCGTCGCCGATCGCCAGGCCCAGCGGTTCGGTGAGCGGGCGCAGCGTCTCCACGCAGCGGACCGGCGGCGCGGAGTAGGCCCGGGTGGGGCCGAACAGCGCCAGGAACTGGGACAACGCGGCGGCCTGCTCGCGGCCCTTGTCGGTGAGCGGGCGCACCCGGTCGTCACCCTCCCAGCTCGCCCGGTCGCCGGCCTTGGCGTGGCGGACCAGCAGCAACGGCTCGGACGGCGGGTCGATGGCCTGGAACCGGTCCAGGACCCCGACGTCGTGGGCGTAGCTGAGCAACGAACGGGCCGCGTCCGGGGCGAGCCAGCGCAGCTGGTCCACCTCGTCGTTCGGTTCGAAGGCGCCGCCGGCGGCCAGGGCGGCCCAGTAGCGCACCACCTTCTCGCCCTGCTCGACGCGGTAGTTGGTGTCGCCCAGCCGGGCGCCCAGCCGAACGGTGTGGCCGGTCTCCTCCAGCACCTCGCGCGCGGCGGCGGCGGCGAAGGACTCGCCCGGGTGCAGCTTGCCCTTGGGCAGGGACCAGTCGTCGTAGCGCGGCCGGTGCACCACCGCGACCTCGCTCGGACCCTCGGGAGAGGGACGCCAGAGCACCGCGCCGGCGGCGAGCACCTCGGGCATCGGATTCATTCGGCAGCCAGGGCGTGCCGGCGCACCGACTCGGTCTGGTGGTCACGCACCGGGGTGCCGTCGTCGGTTCCGGCCGGCGACGGCGTCCACCCCCCGTCCGGGCCGAGCACCCAGCACCGGGTGGACGGGTCCAGCGCGGAGTTGAACATGTCGTCCAGCTGGCCGGTGAGCCGCTCGCTGACCCGCAGCAGCACCTCCACCCGGCGGTCCAGGTTGCGGTGCATGATGTCCGCGCTGCCGATCCAGTACTCGCCGGCTCCCACGTAGTGGAAGACCCGGGAGTGCTCGAGGAACTGGCCCAGGATGGAGCGGACCTCGATGTTCTCGCTCAGTCCCTGGCGGCCGGGGATGAGCGCGCAGATGCCGCGCACCACGACCTGCACCTTCACCCCCGCCTGGGACGCCCGGTACAGCGCGTCGATGACCTGCTCGTCGACCATCGAGTTCATCTTGAACCGGATGCCGGAAGGGCGGCCCGCCGCGTGGTGGGCGATCTCCGCCTCGATCCGGTCGATCAGCCCCCTCCGCACGCCGGCCGGTGCGACCAGCAGCGTCCGGTACTTGTTCTGCCGGGCGTAACCGGTCAGCGAGTTGAACAGGTCGGCGACGTCCGCGCCCACCTTCGGGTCGGCGGTGAGCACGCCCATGTCCTCGTAGAGCCGGGCGGTCTTGGGGTTGTAGTTGCCGGTGCCCACGTGGCAGTAGCGGCGGATCCGGGAGCCTTCCTGGCGCACCACCAGCGAGGTCTTGCAGTGCGTCTTGAGCCCGATCAGCCCGTACACCACGTGCACGCCGGCCTTTTCCAGCTCGCGGGCCCAGCGGATGTTGGCCTTCTCGTCGAACCGGGCCTTCAGCTCGACCAGCGCCACCACCTGCTTGCCCGCCTCGGCCGCGCTGACCAGCGCGTCCACGATCGGCGAGTCACCGGAGGTGCGGTAGAGCGTCTGCTTGATGGCCAGTACCTGCGGGTCGGCGGCGGCCTGCTCGATGAACCGCTGCACGCTTGTGGAGAACGAGTCGTACGGGTGGTGCACCAGCACGTCGCCCTCGCGCAGGGTGGCGAACACGCTGCGCGGCGTCTCGCCCTCGGCGAAGGCGGGGTGGGTGGCCGGCACGAACGGCGGGTCCTTCAGTGCCGGCCGGTCCTCGCCGTAGACCCGCCACAGCATGGTCAGGTCCAGCAGGCCGGGCACCACCATCACGTCGTGCGGATCCACGTCCAGCTCCCGCAGCAGCAGCTCCAGCACGTGCTCGCTCATCGAGTCGGTGATCTCCAGCCGCACCGGGGGGCCGAACCGCCGCCGCGCCAGCTCCCGTTCCAGGGCCTGCAGCAGGTCCTCGTCCCGGTCCTCCTCGACGTCCAGGTCCGCGTTGCGGGTGACCCGGAAGGCGTGGTGCTCGACCACCTCCATGCCGGTGAACAGCTCGCCCAGGTGCGCGGCGATCAGGTCCTCGATCGGGATGAAGATCAGGTCGCCCTGGCGGGACTCCACGGGGACCAGCCGGGGCACGTTGTTGGGCACCTTGACCCGGGCGAACCGCTCGGTGTGGCCCTGCGGGTCGCGCACCGTGACGGCCAGGTTCAGCGACAGGCTGGAGATGTACGGGAACGGGTGCGCGGGGTCCACCGCGAGCGGGGTGAGCACCGGGAACACCTGCTCGGAGAAGTACAGCGAGAGCTTGTCGCGCTGCCCCTCGGTGAGCTCCTCCCAGTGCAGCACGCGGATCCCGTGGGTGGCCAGTTCGGGCTGGACCGAGTCGCGGAACGCGATGGCGTGCCGCTCGGCCAGCGCCTGGCTGCGCTCCGAGATGCGGGCCAGCTGCTCGCGCGGGGTGAGGCCGTCGGCCGACCGGACGGTGAGGCCGGTCTCGTCCCGGCGCTTCAGCCCGGCCACCCGGACCATGAAGAACTCGTCCAGGTTGGACGCGAAGATGGCCAGGAACTTGGCCCGCTCCAGCAGCGGCTGGCTGGTGTCCTCGGCCAGCGCGAGCACCCGGGCGTTGAAGTCCAGCCAGGACAGCTCGCGGTTCAGGTAGCGGTCGTCCGGCAGGTCGGTGCGCACCTCGGCCGGGGTCGGAGCGGGCGGCGCGGCCGGCGCCTGGGGGAGCAGCACCGCCGGCCGGGGCGGCGGCCGGCGGGCCGAGCTGGCGCTCACCGGCGCCGGGCCGATGCGTCCGGCGGCCTCGGTGCCCGGATCCTCGGCGGTGGCTACCGCGCCCCTCGCGGCCCGCGCCGAGCGGGTTTTCGCGGCCGTCCGGCGAGGGGCGGCGGCGCGGGCTCGCCGTCGGCCGTTCTGTCCATCGGATGCCGGTTCGGAAGCCACCCGGCCATTCTGACCCACTGAAGGGCTAACCGTGTTCCCTGTACCGGTCGGTACTAGGTGAACAGCAGGTCACAATCCGTCCGGCCTCGCCCGAATGGGTGTCACGTGTCCCAGTGTCGCCCGCGTGTTCTCGCCCAGCCCCAGGGCGGCCGCCGCGCGCAGGTCCTCCGGGGTGTCCACGTCCCGGCGCAGGCCCGGCCAGCGCCCGGTCAGCCGCAGCGCCCCGCCGCGCTGGTGGGCGGCCGCGGAGTCCGGCCCGAACTCCGGGTCCAGCTCGGTGTCCGCCGTGCAGAGCAGCAGCGTCGTGCCGGTGCCCCCGGCGTCCGGGCAGAACGCCCGCTCGGCCAGCCCGGCCCGGAACGCGGACAGCGAGGTGGCCACCGCCTCGGCCAGCTCCTCGGCCCGCAGCGCGGGCAGGTCGGCCTGCAGCGCGCCGAGCGGGGCGCGCGGGCCGGGTTCGGCACGCAGCAGCTCGGCGGCGTGCCGCAGCGCCTCGTTCAGCCCGCGCTGCGGGTGGTCGGGCAGCGTGGGCACGTCCGCCGCCAGTGCACCGGTCACCTCGGGGTCGGACGTGACGACGAACACCCGGCGAACACCAGGTGCCGAGCGGGCCACCGCGAGGGTGTCCCGGACCATGGCCATGGCCAGCCGGGCATGCGCCCCGGGGTCGCCGACGCCGTTGTCCGCCGCGCCTCGCAGCCGGGTCTTGGCCCTGGCCAGCGACTTTACCGGGACCAGCAGGTCGACGGTGCGGCCGTGGTCGCCGCGCGCGGCCGGCGTGTATGGGGACACCCGTCCATGGTTACATCTGGATGCGGCGCAGGCGCGCCGCACGGGCGCAGTGGTCGATCGGGGAGGTCCAGGGTGGCGCGGGAGAAGGGCGGCTTCTGGGTTGGGTTAACGGCGGTTTTCTTCTACCCGCTCACCTGGCTGTGCGGGAGGTGGCGGGTGGAGGGGCTGGACCGGATCCCCCGGTCCGGGCCGGCGCTGATCGTGGCCAACCACATCTCGTACCTGGACCCGGTGTACACGGCGGTGTTCGTGCACCGGGGCAAGCGGGTACCCCGGTTCCTGGCGAAGGACAGCATCTGGCGGCTGCCGGTAATGAAGTGGATCATGCCGGGTTCCGGTCAGATCCCGGTGTACCGGGACTCGGCGGACGCGCAGCGCAGCCTCAGTGCGGGCATCGAGGCGCTGGAGGACGGCAAGATGGTGATCATCTACCCGGAGGGCACCATCACGCGCGACCCGGACCAGTGGCCCATGCAGTCGCGGACCGGGGTGGCCAGGTTGGCGCTGTCCGGCGACGTACCGGTGATCCCGCTGGTGCACTGGGGCACGCTGGACGTGTTCGACATGTACCAGAAGAAGTTCCGCCCGCTGCCCCGCAAGGAGATCGTGGTGCGCTGCGGCGACCCGATCGACCTGTCCGCCTACCGGGGCCGCCCGGTGGACGCCGCGCTGCTGCGGGAGGTCACCGACCACATGATGGGCGTGGTCCGGGACCTGCTCGCCGAGGTGCGCGGCGAGCCGGCGCCGGCCGGCTTCTACCGGAAGGGCCGCGCCGGGCGCCCGGCCGCGCCGGAAGGCCCGGTGGACGGCTCACCGGACGGCTCGGCGAGTGGCTTGACGGACGGCTCGGCGGGTGGCTCTGAAGCCTCGGCGGGTGGCTCTCCGGACGGCTCGACGGACGGCTCGGCGGGTGGCTCGACGGGTAGGTCAGCGAGTGGCTCGGCGGGCGGGGAAGCGGCCTCGTGACGCCGGAAGCGGCCACGGGGACGGTGCCGAGGATCCGGCGCGCGGCGGTGCTCGGCGCCGGCTCCTGGGGAACCTCGTTCGCCAAGGTCCTGGCCGACGCCGGGCGGGAGGTCTCGCTCTGGGCGCGCCGCCCCGAGGTGGTGAAGGTGATCAATGCCGACCACCGGAACCCGGACTACCTGCCCGGCATCCGGCTGCCGGAGAACCTGGTCGCGGTGGCCGACCCGGCCGAGGCGATGGCCGGCGCGGACGTGGTGGTGTTCGCGGTGCCCTCGCAGACCCTGCGGGCCAACCTGACGGGCTGGCGGCCCGCGCTGCCCGAGGACGTGACGCTGGTCAGCCTGGCCAAGGGTGTGGAGCTGGGCACGCTGAACCGGATGAGCCAGGTGATCGCCGAGGTGGCCGGCGTGGCCGATGACCGGATCGCCGTGCTCTCCGGCCCGAACCTGGCCCGGGAGATCGCCGAAGAGCAGCCGACCGCGACCGTGGTGGCCTGCCCCGACCACCAGCGGGCCGTCGACGTTCAGCTGGCCTGCACCTCCGGCTACTTCCGGGTCTACACCAACACCGACGTGGTCGGCGCTGAACTGGGTGGCGCCGGCAAGAACGTGATCGCGCTGGCCTGCGGGATCGCCGCCGGCATGGGCCTCGGCGACAACACCAGGGCCTCGCTGATGACCCGAGGTCTGGCCGAGCTGGGCCGGCTGGGCGTGCGCCTGGGCGCGGACCCGCTGACCTTCGCCGGGCTGGCCGGCATGGGTGACCTGGTGGCCACCTGTTCCTCCCGGCTGTCCCGCAACCGAACCTTCGGCGAGCACCTCGGCCGGGGGGAGAGCCTGGCCGAGGCGGAGGCGGCCAACCACGGCCAGGTGGCCGAGGGGGTCAAGTCCTGCCTGTCCATCTGCGAACTGGCCCGCCGCCACCAGGTGGACGTGCCGATCACCGACGGGGTGCGCCAGGTCTGCCACGAGGGCCTCTCCGCCTCCGCAATGGCCAAGGCGCTGGTGACGAGGACTCCCAAGCCGGAATGAGGCGGTTCGCGCGGTCTAGAGATCGCTTGGACGGCGGGACTTGGTGGCCGGTCGCGCGGGTTGGGCCGCCGGGCGGGCGGTTTTAAAACCGCTTGGACGGCGGAGCTGGGTGACCTGCCGCGGCTCGAGTCTGCCGGGCCGCCGGTTCCGGAGGCGGCACGGGCTCGCCCGGTGAGTGCTACCCGGTTCCTTTTTGATCTAGGAAAACCTGAAGGATGTAACACTCGATGCCCCGTTCCATGGTCATCAGGACATGAGGGCCACCCTGAATCGATCCGGAGCGGCCACAGTGCCCTGATGACCATGAAAGGCTCGCGGGGTAGTGCCCGGCTCGCTGGTCAAACGGCCGAAAGCCACAGACCGCGCCGGTGGTGTCGGGTGATCGCCGCTGCTGGCGGTTTAGCCTCGATTTTCGACGCTGAACCGCCACGATCGGCGATCAAGCCTGGATCCCCGCCACCACTACCCGTCCAAGCCGTTTCAAACCGCCGCCCGGCGGCTCAACTTGCGGCAGGCCGCTAAGCTCCGCCGTCCAGGCGGCTTTAAACCGCCGCCCGGCAGCCCAACCTGCGGCAGGTCGCCAAGCTCCGCCGTCGAGGCGGCTTTAAACCGCCGGCCCGGCGGCCCAACCCACGCCTCGCCGTCCAAGCCGTTTCAAACCGCCGGCCCGGCGGCCCAACCTGTGGCAGCCCGCCCACGCCTCGCCGTCCAAGCGGCTTTAAACCGCCGCCCGGCAGTTCGAGCCGCGGAAGAAACGCCCACCTACCGGTCCCGTACGTGCGCCGGCACCGGGACGTCGGCCGGCAGCAGCGGGCACGGCCGCGGCGGCCCGTAGCTGGTGTTCACCGGCAACACTCCGGCCCACACGCCCGCCGTGGCCACGTCGGTGTCCTGGTCCACGGGCGGTCCGCCGCGCGCCTTCACGCTCGCCTCGGTGAGCCGGACCGCCAGCACGGCGGTGGCGGCCAGCTCCTTGCGGTTCGGCCGGCGGGCGTGGTTCCAGGAGCCGGGGGTGGTGTGTTCCACGATGGCCTCGAGGGCGAGCAGCTTCTCCTCGGGGTCGGTGACCGGCCGGGCGGCGCCGTAGATCACGGCGGAGCGGAAGTTGGCCGAGTGGGAGAACACCGAGCGGCTGTACACCAGCCCGTCCACCAGGCTGACCGTGATGCACACCTCCGCGCCGGAACCGCCGCGCAGGCTGCGCGCGCCGGTGGACCCGTGCAGGTAGAGCGTGTCCTCCAGGTAACCGAAGCAGGTGGGGAGCACCATCGGGGCGCCGGCCGGGTCGTCGCCGGCCACGCCGAGGTGGCAGATGAGTGCCTCGTCGAGCACCCGGTACAACTCGGCGCGGTCGGCGCGGGTGCGTTCGGAGTGTCGGCCCAGTTGGGTGCGTGGGGTGGTGGATAGCTCCATGTCGCCATGGTCGGTCGGAGAGTGGCATTCTGACAGGGCCATTTCAGAGCAAACAAGACAGTCCACTTGAGGGAGGGCGCTGTGGCGGTGGACGAACTGCCGATCGTGCTGGACCGCGAGGCCGAGGCGCCGCTCGCCGTCCAGGTGGCCGACGCACTGCGGGCCGCCGCGGCGGGCGGGGTGCTGCGGGTGGGGGAGCGGCTGAGCTCCACCCGCGCGCTGGCCGCCCGGCTGCGGGTGAGCCGCAGCGTGGTGGCCGCCGCGTACGACCAGTTGCTGGCCGAGGGCTGGCTGGTCGGCCGGCGGGGTTCCGGCACGTACCTGGCGGCCGCGCCGAACACCAGCGCCGGGCAACCCGCCCCCGCCCCGCGCCCGGCCGCCCCGCCCGCCGCGCGGGTGGACCTGAACAGCGGCCGCCCCTGCCTCGAGGTGCTGGACCGGGCGGCCTGGCGACGCGCCTGGCGGGCGGCGGCGGACCGGCGCCCGGACACCTTGCCGGACTACCCGGGACGGCCCGAGTTCCGCCGCGCCGTGGTCGAGCACCTGCTCCGTCACCGGGGCCTCAACGCCCACCCGGACCAGGTGCTGGCCACCGCCGGGGTGACCGCGGGCCTGCACGAGGTGGCCGCCCGGCTGCCGCCGGGCGCGGTCGTCGCCATGGAGGAGCCCGGCTACCAGCGCGCGGCGAACGCACTGCTGGACCGGGGCCTGCGGGTGGTCCCGGCCGAGATGGACGACGACGGCCTGCGGGTGGACCGCCTGCCGGCCGGGCTGGCCGCCGTCTACTGCACCCCGGCGCACCAGTTCCCCCTGGGCAGCCGGCTGCCGGCGGACCGGAGGGTGGCGCTGGTGGAGCGGGCCCGCGCGGAGGGCTTCCTGGTGATCGAGGACGACTACGACGGCGAGCTGCGTTACGACGTGGCCCCGCTGCCGTTGCTGGTGGCGCTCGGCCCGGACGTGGTCGCCCACCTGGGCACGGCCAGCAAGCTGCTCACCCCGACGCTGGGCGTCGGCTGGCTGGTCGCCCCGCCCGCGCTGCACGCCGGCGTACTGGCCGCCCGGGAGCGCAGTGGCAGCCGGCCCTCGCCGGCCGGCCAGCTGGTGTTCGCCGGGTTGGCCGAGTACGGCGACCTGGCGCGGCACCTGCGCCGGCTGCGGGCCACCCTGGCGGTGCGCCGGGAGATGGTGATCGAGGCGATGGCCGGTTCCGGGGCCCCGGTGCTCGGCGACGCGGCCGGTGCGCACCTGCGGGTGGGGCTGCCCTCGGCGGCGGCGGAGCGCGCGGTGGTCGCCGGGGCGGACGCGGCCGGCGTGCTGGTGCCTCCGCTCGGCGACTACCACGTGGGAGCGGCCAGGGTGTTCGGCGTATCGGTGGGGTACGCCGGGCCCGGGACGGCGGAGCTGCGCCGGGCGGTGCCGGTGGTCGCGGACCTGGTCGGCGAGGCCTGGTCAGGGCAGGGTGTTCCCGCACGCGCCACACTGGGCGCGCGCTCGGCCGAGCGCCTTCGGCGCTAGAGCGCGGCAAGCAGGCCGACGCCGAGCAGCAGCATGCAGGTGGCGGAGATCCGGGAGATCAGCGCCACCGCGCCGGGCCGGGCCCGCCGGATGCGCCGGGCCGACGCGCCGACCAGCAGGTAGACCACCGCACAGGTCAGCGAGAACAGCAGGCCCAGCGCGGCCAGCTGGCCGGGTATCGGCCAGCTCGACGCCGGGTCGGTGAACTGGGGCAGGGTGGCCAGGAAGATGAGCAGGCCCTTTGGGTTCAGGCCGCTCACGCCGACGCCCCGGGCGATGACCGACAGGGGGCCGCGCACGGTGGGTTCCGCCGCGCCGGGCAGTGACGCGGGGCGGAGCAGGCCGCCGACGCCGAGCCACACCAGGTACCCGCCGCCGAGCACGCTCAGCACGGTCAGCGCGGCCGGGGTGGTGACGACCAGCGCGCCGATGCCGGCGGCGACCGCGGCGGTCATGGCCAGGTAGCCGAGCACGATCCCGGCGGCGGCCGGGACGACGTGCCCGCGCAGGCCGGCGCCGATGGCGAACGCCCAGTCCGGGCCGGGCACGACGATGAGCAGGGCGGCTACCGCCCAGAAACCGAAGAAGGCACTGGCTGGCATACCTGGAACGCTATGTCCGAATCGCCGGGATGTGCTTCCAAGTTCTGTTGCCAATCGGCGCTGTGATGGAAAAATCTTCTCCATGGACGCGATCGACCGGAAGATCCTTGCCACACTGCAGGAACAGGGCCGGTTGACGCTCACCGAGCTGGCCGCCCGGGTGAAGCTGAGCGTGTCCCCGTGTCACCGGCGCCTGCGTGAGCTGGAGCGCACCGGGGCGATCCTCGGTTACCGCGCCGTGGTGGACCCGGCCGCGCTCGGCCTGACGTTCGAGGCGCTGGTGTTCGTCACCATGCGCCAGGAGGACCGGGACACCCTGCTGGCCTTCGAGGAGGCAGTCGCCCGGATCCCCAACGTGTTGCTGGCCCAGCGGCTGTTCGGCGACCCGGACTACCTGCTGCGGGTCGTGACCGCCGACCTGGCGGCCTACCAGCGGCTGCAGGACGAGGTGCTGGCCGGCCTGCCCGGGATGGCCCGGATGAACTCCACCCTGGTGATGAAGCGCGTGGTGGACGACCGCCCGCTGCCGGCGTGAGAGCTTGAGAGCCTGACCGGCGCTCCGCCGGGCCGCCAGCTACGCTCGCCGGCCATGGAGCACCCTGGAACCGAGTCCGGCAAGATCCGAGTGGCGGTGGTCTTCGGCGGCCGCAGCAGCGAGCACGCCATCTCCTGCGTTTCCGCCGGCAGCGTGCTCACCCACCTGGACCGGGAGCGGTTCGAAGTGGTTCCGGTGGGCATCACCACCGAGGGCCGCTGGGTGCTCGGCACGGACGACCCGGCGGTGCTGGCCATCCACGACCGCGCGCTGCCCGAGGTGGACCCGGCCGGCGCCGGCCTCGCGCTGCCCGCCGACCCCACCCGGGGCGGCCTGGTGCTGCTGGACCCGGGCCGGGCCGGCGAGGTGCTCAGCGGGGTCGACGTGGTCTTCCCGGTGCTGCACGGCGCCTACGGCGAGGACGGCACCATCCAGGGCCTGCTCGAGCTCGCGGGCACCCCTTACGTGGGGGCGGGCGTGTTGGCCAGTGCGGTGGCGATGGACAAGGAGTTCGCCAAAAAGCTGCTGGCCGCCGAGGGCCTGCCGGTCGGGGACCTGGTGGTGCTGCGGCCCGGCACGGACACGCTGACCGACGAACAGCGGGAGCGGCTGGGCCTGCCGGTGTTCGTCAAGCCGGCGCGGGCCGGTTCCTCGGTGGGCATCACCCGGGTCGCCGACTGGGCCGACCTGCCGGCGGCCGTCCGGCTGGCCCGCCAGCACGACCCGAAGGTGCTGGTGGAGGCGGCGGTTCCGGGCCGGGAGGTGGAGGTCGCGGTGCTGGAGTTCCCGGACGGCTCGGTGCGGGCCAGCCTCCCGGGCGAGATCCGCATCGTCGGCGCGGGCACCGGTGGCGCGGTGCCGGACTTCTACGACTTCGCGGCCAAGTACCTGGACGACGTCACCGAGCTGGACATCCCGGCCAAGCTGGACGACGTGACCACCGAGCGGGTCCGCGAGCTGGGCATCGCCGCGTTCCGCGCGCTGGACTGCCAGGGCCTGTCCCGGGTGGACTTCTTCGTCACCGACGAGGGGGACGTGGTGCTGAACGAGGTGAACACCATGCCCGGCTTCACCTCCATCTCGCTGTACCCGAAGGCCTGGGCGGTCACCGGGATCGACTACCCGACGCTGCTCACCACGCTGATCGAGACCGCACTGGCCCGGGGCACCGGGCTGCGATAGCGCTGGTCCGCCGTGGCCCGGGTGGGGCCGCGTTGCTTCCCGCGGCGCCGCACGGCCCGCACCATGGGCGGCTGTGAGGTTGCGCGGTGCCGGCTGGAGGGCGGCTTGGACAGCCGCTGGGGTGGCCTTGCCGCCGCCTGCACCGAGTTCATCCTGAGAGACCCTGCTGACCGGCGAAGGGTCTCTCAGGATGAGTTGATGTTGCACGGGCACACTGGAGCGACCGATGGTGCGGCGCCGGCGGCCAGGTCAACGCTTCGAAACCCGTCCTAGCGAGGTGGGAGTGCCGTGCGCACGGTGTCCGAGACGGTCTGAACCGGGCCGGTGCCGAGCGCCCGGGGCACGGTGAGCGCCAGGTAGACCGCGCGGTCCACGGCGATGAAGGTGTCCCGGTCCGGTTCGGAGAGGTTCAGCCAGCTCACACCGTTGATCACGATCAGCTGCGAGGTCGGGGTCAGCTCGGCCGGCCGGGGCAGCCCGCAGCGCAGGACCACCGGCTGCCGGCGGTCGCCGCCGGGCGCCCAGGCCTGGGCGCCGGCCGGGGCCGGGGCGGCCAGCGGCAACCGGTCCGCCACCCCCTGGCTGACCGGCAGCGCGGCGGGCAGCGCGGCCAGCAGCGCCGTGCAGGCCGGGGCGCCCGCGTCCGGCGCCTCCACCGGGGGCAGCGCGAGCGGGCCGGTGGAGGGCTCCGGGCGGGCGTCCCGACCGGCCCCGACGGCCAGCACGACGGCGCCCAGCAGCAACAGCACCGGCAGCACGAACAGCAGTACGGTGGCCGGGTGGCGGCGCGTTTTCACCGTCAGGACAGGTGCACTACCGGGCAGGTGAGCGTGCGGGTGATGCCCGGGACGTTCTGCACCTGCGCCACCACCAGGTTGCCCAGGTTGTCCATCGTGTCCGCCTCGGCGCGCACGATCACGTCGTAGGGGCCGGTGACGTCCTCGGCGGACAGCACGCCGGCCAGTCCGGCGATCTCGGCCGCCACGGTGGACGCCTTGCCGACCTCGGTCTGGATCAGGATGTATGCCTGTACCACTGAGCCCCCTAGGGCGTGTCTGATGGATCATCCAGCCGGCTGCGCGGCGCCCAGATGGCGCCTCGCGGCGTTGTCGTCGTCGCACATAGCTCCGCTATGAGCTCCTCCTCCGCCTTGCGACGCATCCATCTGGATCACCGCTCGCTCGGCATAGATCCATCAGACACGCCCTAACCCGCGGGTGGAGCCGCCGGTCGGGTAAGAACGACGGCGAGGTGAAACCTACCGCGGTCCAATATCGGATACCCGATTGGCGGAACGGAGAGTTTTGGTAGCCAAAAGAACTGTCTCGGAGGTCGGCGAGTTCGGGCTGATCGGGCGGTTCACCGAGGGCCGGGTGCAGCCGGTGAGCACGCTGCTGGGGCCGGGCGACGACGCGGCGGTGGTGGCGGCGCCGGACGGCCGGGTCGCGGCGAGCACCGACGTGCTGGTGGCCGGCGTGCACTTCCGGCTGGACTGGTCGACCCCGGAGCAGGTCGGCCGCAAGGCCGCCGCCGTGAACCTGGCCGACGTGGCCGCGATGGGCGCCGTGCCCACCGCACTGCTGGTCGGCCTCGGCTGCCCGCCGGACCTGCCGGCCGACGTGGCCGAACAGGTCGCGGCCGGCCTGTGGGCGGAGGCGTCCCGGGTGGGGGCCGGCGTGGTCGGCGGGGATGTGGTGTCCGCGCCGGCGCTGGTGGTTTCCGTGACCGTGCTCGGGGACCTCCGCGGGCGGGCCCCGGTCACCCGGGCCGGCGCCTCCGCCGGGGAGGTGCTGGCGCTGGCCGGGCGGACCGGCTGGGCGGCCGCCGGGCTGGCGCTGCTGGCCGCCGGCCGGGAGACCCCACCGGGACCGGTCGCCGCCCAGCGGGTGCCCGAGCCGCCGTACCGCGCCGGGCCGGCCGCCGCCGAGGCCGGGGCCACCGCGATGATCGACATATCCGACGGCCTGCTGGCCGACCTCGGCCACATCGCCGAGGCCTCCGGCGTCGGCCTGGACGTGCGTTCCTCGGCGCTGCCGGTACCGCCCGAGCTGGCCGAGGCGGCCGCCGAACTCGGCGCCGACGCGGTGAGCTGGCTGCTGACCGGCGGCGAGGACCACGCGCTGGCCGCCACCTTCCCGGCGGACGCGGCGCTGCCGGACGGCTGGCGGGTGATCGGCCGGGCCACCCCCGGGGCGGCCGTGACGGTGGACGGCGAACCGTACGCCGGACCCGCCGGCTGGACACACTTCACTTAGTACTCACTGACTCCAAAACCGGCTAGCGTGACACCGGTGACGGACGGGTCGAACGCCGACGGGCCACCGGCCCTGCCCAGTGACTACTTCGCCAGGCCGTCGCCGGCCCGGATGTGGAACTACCTGCAGGGCGGCAAGGACAACTACCCCTTGGACCGGCGCGCCGGCGAGATCATGGCCGCGTCCTACCCGGACATCTTCTACCTGGCGAGGCAATGCCGGCTGTTCCTGGCCCGGGCGGTGCGGCTGGTGGCCTCCGAGGGCGGGGTGCGGCAGTTCCTGGACCTCGGCTGCGGCCTGCCGGCCCCGCCGGACCTGTTCGACCTGCACCTGGTCGCGCAGCGGGTGCACAAGGACTCCCGGGTGGTCTACCTGGACAACGACAAGGCGGTGCTGGCGCACGCCAGGGCGCTGATGACCAGCTCGACCGACGAGGGCGTGTGCGTCTACGTGGAGTCGGACGCGCGCAAGATCGACTACGTGCTCAACGAGGCGCGGCAGACGCTGGACTTCGACCGCCCGATCTGCGTGGTGCTGTTCGGCCTGCTCGGCGCGATCGGGCTGGACGAGGCGATGGCGCTGGTCGCCCGGCTGCGCGACGAGGTGGCCGGCGGCAGCTACTTCATGGTCAACGACAGCGTCCAGCTCGGGGACGAGATGGTCCGGGCGCAGGAGCGGCGGCGGGAGACCGGCATCGACAACTACACCCTGCGCACCCCCGAGCAGTTCGCCGCCTACTTCGAAGGGCTCGAGCTGGTGGACCCGGGTATCGTGCCGTGCACCCTGTGGCGCCCCGGGCTGAGCCTGGACCGGCCCCGACCGGTGGACTCGTACGGCGGAGTGGGGCGCAAGCCGTGACCGGGCGGATCGCGCTGGTCGCGGCGCTGTGCGCGGCGGCGCTGGCCGGGTGTTCCGCCAATCCGCCGACGCCCGGGCCGGCCGCGCCCGCACTGCCGGCCGCGACCGGCGCCGAGCGGCTGGCCGGGGACTGCCCGGAGACCGTGGCGGTGCAGGAGTCCTGGGAGCCGGAGGCCGAGCACGGCGTGCTCTACCAGCTGGTGGGGCCGGGCCACACCATCGACGCCGAGCGCAAGCGGGTGTCCGGCCCGCTGGTCATCGACGGCCGGGACACCGGGGTCAGGATCGAGATCAGGGCCGGCGGCGCGGCGATCGGGTTCACCGCGGTGCCGGCGCAGATGTACCTGGACCGCTCGCTCACCCTCGGCGCGGTGCACACCGACCTGGCCATCGGCACCTCGGCCAACCAGCCGGTCACCGCCGTGGTGGCCCCGCTGAACAAGAGCCCGCAGATGCTCATGTGGGACCCGGCCACCCACCCGGACTGGCGGACCTTCGCGGACATCGGCGCCTCCGGGGCCAAGGTGCTGACCTCCAAGGCGAACAACTCGTCCGCGCTGCTCGTCGCCGAGGGCCTGATCAAGCCGGACCAGGTGGACACCGGCTACACCGGCGCGCCGACGCGATTCGTCGCCGACCCGACGATCGCCCAGGACGGCTACGCCACCATGGAGCCGTACATCTACCAGCACGAGATCCCCAGCTGGAACAAGCCGATCAGGTACCAGCTGCACGCCGACGCCGGCTACTCGATCTACCCGGAGGCGCTGTCCGTGCGCACCGGGGAGCTGGACCGGCTGTCCGGCTGCCTGACCAAGCTGGTGCCCATCATCCAGCGCGCGCAACGCGACTACCTGCGTGATCCGGCGCGGGCCAACCGGCTGATCGTGGAAACCGTGGCGAAATACGACGACGGCTGGAGCTACTCGGCCGGGGTCGCCGGGTTCGCCGCCAACGCGATGCGCGAGCTGGGCATCGTGGCCGACGACCGCAGCGGCCCGCTGGGCGGCATCGACCCGGCCCGGATGCAGGCCACCATCGACACCTTCGCCCCGATCCTGACCCGGTCGGGCGCGTCCGTGCGGCCCGGCCTGACGGCGGCCGACCTGGCCACCGCCCGGTTCCTCGACCCGTCGATTACGCTCAACTGATGGCCGCCGAACCGCGCGTCGGGCAGGCCGTCTCGGCGCTGCGCGGCGTGCGCACGGTCGACGGGGCGTCGGTGGATGTGTCAATCGGCCCGGACGGCCGGGTCGGTTCGGTGGTCCCGGCGACTGGCGACCCCGCCGGGAAGGGCGAGCTGGAGCTGCCCGGCTGGGTGGTGCTGCCCTCGGCGGTGGAGCCGCACGCGCACCTGGAGAAGGCGCTGACCTGGTCGGCGATGGGCGCGCCGTACGGGGACCTGTTCACCGCGATCGAGTCGTGGAGCCGGTACGCCGTGGACATGACCGAGGCGGACGTGGCGGACCGGGCCAGGCGCGCGCTCGGCCGCTACCTGGCCGCCGGGTTCACCGCTGTGCGCAGCCACGTGAACGTGGTGGTCGCCGCGGCCGATCCGCTGTGCGGGGTGCGCGCGCTGGTGGGGCTGCGCGAGGAACTGCGCGACGTGCTGGACCTACAGGTGTGCCTGCTGGCCGACCACCAGATGCCGGTGGAGCTGATCGAGCGGGCGCTGGATCTAGGCGTGGACCTGCTGGGCGGCAGCGCGCACCGGGCGCCGGACCCGGCCGCCGAGGTGAACCGGCTGGTGGACATCGCGCAGCGGCGCGACCTCGAGATGGACCTGCACACCGACGAGCAGACCAACCCGGAGGCGCTCACCATCCTGGAGCTGGCCCGGCAGTGGCGCAGCCGGGGGCTGCGCCGGCGGGTCGCGGCCAGCCACTGCGTGAGCCTGGGCTGCCTGGCTCGGCCGGCACTGGACGCGGTGCTGGCCGAGGTGAGCGCGGTGGGGATGTCCGTCGTCACCCTGCCCATCACCAACCTCTACCTGCAGGGACGTTCTTCCGATCGGCCGAAGCCGAGGGGGCTGACGGCCGTGCGCGAGCTACTCGCGGCGGGCATCACCGTGGCGGCCGGCGGGGACAACCTGCGCGATCCGTTCAACCCGGTCGGCCGCCCCGACCCGTTCGAGACCACGTCCTTGCTGATCACGGCGGCGCACCTGGATGCGGGGGAGGCGTTGACGGCGGTGACGGACGCCGGGCGGGCGGTGCTGGGCCTGCCGGCGGCTGGTCCGGTGGCGGGTCGGCTGGCTGATCTGCTTGTGGTCCAGGCGGAGGATCTGTCCGACGTGGTCGCCGGTCCTGTTGGCTCCCGGTTGGTACTGCGTCGGGGTCGGGTGGTGGCTTACACCTCCGTGCGGCGGGAGACGGCGCTGGGCGTTGGCTGAGTTGGGCTGTTGGGCTGGGGTTTAAAGATCATCTTGGACGGCCGCGGCTGGGTTTTCTGCCGTGGCCTGGTGAGGGCTGTTGCGTTTGGCGATCGATGCGGCTCCCGTCTGGCTTCCCGCATGATCAACAGGGCGCCACGGCCGCTTCGAGCACCTGAAAGCGGCCGCCATGCCCTGCTGATCATGAAATCCGGCCGTCACCGTCCCCGGGCGGGCCCGCAACGGCCGAATCGATGATCACCATGACATGGCGGTCAAATGTGGGCGCCCGGCATGGCCGCCACGTCATGCTGATCATGAAATTGGGCCGATGCCGGCCCCGGGCGGGGCCGCAACGGCCGGGACCAAGCCGCGGCAGACCACCCAGCCGCGGCCGTCCAAGCCGATCTTTAAACCGGCACCTGCTTCCCTAAGGCAACATCCAGCCCAGTACCGGAGTCGCCTGGAGGCCGATGATGAGGGCCAGGACGGCCAGCATGGCCAGGCTCCAGCCGATCACCTTGCGCAGGAGCACGCCTTCCTGACCGTCCAGGCGGACCGAGGCGCAGGCGATGGTCAGGTTCTGCGGGGAGAGCATCTTCCCGAGGACGCCGCCGGAGGAGTTGGCCGCCGCGAGCAGCTCCGGCGAGAGGCCGGCCTGTTGGGCCGCCGTGACCTGCAGTGACCCGAACAGCGCGTTGGCCGAGGTGTCGGAGCCGGTGACCGCGACGCCGAACCAGCCGAGCACCGGGGAGAGCACGGCCAGCGCGCCGCCGGCGGCCGCCACGAAGGTGCCGATCGAGGTGGTCTGCCCGGACGCGTTCATCACGTAGGCCAGGGCCAGCACGGTCATCACGGTGAGGATCGCCCAGCGCAGCTCGTACAGCGTCTTGCCGTAGATGCGCAGCGCCTGGCCGGCGCGCACCTTCAGCAGAAGTAGCACCAGCAGACCGGCGATGAGCATCAGCGTGCCGGCGGTGGTCAGGTAGGTGAGTGAGAACGTCATCGTGCTGTGTTCGGCGCCGGACGGCGTGCGCACGTCCAGCCCCGGCCAACGGAACTTGATCAGCGCCTTGTCCAGCACCGGCTTGATCCCGGGCAGCTGGGCCAGCGAGAACACCGCCACGATCACCACGTACGGCAGGTAGGCCCGCCACACCTCGGACCGGGACGGCGGGGCGGTGGCGGTGCCGGGCCCGCCGACCGCCACCACCCGGCTGCGGATCGCCCAGGTGGAGGCCGGCCGCAGCTGGGCCAGCGCCACCACGGCCAGCGCGGCCAGCAGCGCGGCCACGATGTCGGTGAGCGGCACGGACAGGTAGTTGGAGGTGACGAACTGGGCGACCGCGAACACCACGCCGCACATCACGGCGGGCGCCCACGCCTCACGCACCCCGCGCTTGCCGTCCACCAGGAACACCAGCACCAGGGGCACGAACAGGGCGAGGAACGGCGTCTGCCGGCCGACCACCGAGGCCACCGACTCCAGCGGCAGCCCGGTCACCTTGGACAGGGTGATCACCGGCACGGCCATCGCGCCGAACGCCACCGGCGCGGTGTTCGCCACCAGCGCCACCACGGCCGCCTTGATCGGCCGGAAACCCAGAGCCACCAGCATCACCGAGGTGATCGCCACCGGTGCCCCGAACCCGGCCAGCGCCTCGAGCAGCGCGCCGAAGCAGAACGCCACCAGGATGGCCTGGGTGCGCCGGTCGGCGGACAGCGCGCCGAAGCTGCCGCGCAGCACGTCGAAGTGGCCGGTGGCCACGGTTATGTTGAACACCCACAGCGCATTGATCACGATCCACAGGATCGGGAAGAACCCGAACACCGCCCCGTGCGCGGCCGAGGACAGCGCCGGGGTGGCCGGCATGCCGTACCCGATGACCGCCACCGCGAGTGCGGCGACCAACCCGGCCAGCGCCGCCCAGTGCGCGCGCAGCTTGACCACGCCGAGCAGCACCAGTACGACGGCCAGCGGGATCATCGAGGCCAGCGCGGAGAGGGCGAGTGACCCGCCCACCGCGTTGACCTCCTGTTGGTAAGCCAAGAGCATCGTTGCTCTCTCCCCTCGGAAATGTGCGTGATCAGTGCACCGGGACGCCCCGGATTGAGGCGTCCAGCAGTTGGACGGGATGCAGCAGCTTCACGTCCGCATCCAGGTGGCGGCGGATCTGCAGCAGGCACCCCGGGTTCGCGGTGACCACTAGGTCGGGCCGGGCAGCGCGCACGTTGGCCGCCTTGCGGGCGCCCAGCTCGGCCGCCGCCTCCGGCGCCACCAGGTTGTAGATGCCGGCCGAGCCGCAGCACAGCTCGGCCTCGGCCAGTTCGACCAGTTCCACTCCGGGCACTGCCCGCAGCACCGCGCGCGGCTGGGCGCGCACGCCCTGGGCGTGCCCGAGGTGGCAGGCGTCGTGGTAGACCACGCGCGCCTTCACCGGGTGCCGGGGCGCCACCGGCTCCAGCTCGGCCAGCAGCTCGGTCACGTCGCGCACCTTGGCGCTGAAGGCGGCCGCCCGCTCGGCCCACTCCGGGTCGTCGGCGAGCAGCGCGCCGTACTCCTTCAGGGAGGAACCGCAGCCGGCCACGTTGGCGACCACCGTGTCGGCGCCGCGGCGCTCGAAGGTGGCGATGGTCCGGCGGGCGCGGGCCAGCGCGGACTCCTCCCGGCCGGCGTGCAGTTCCAGCGCGCCGCAGCAGCGCTGGTCCCTCGGCACGAGCACGTCGCAGCCCTCGGCGGCCAGCACCCGGGCGGTGGCCTCGTTCACCGGGTGGAAGAACACGTCCTGCACGCACCCGGCCAGGAGCGCCACGGTGCGCCGGCGGGTGCCCTGGGCGGGGATCCGCTCGGGCAGCCGGGCGAACGCATCGCGCAGCCGCACCGGCGGCAGCAGCGCCTCCATCGCGGCGAACCGGCCGGGCAGCTTGGCGGCCAGCCGCGCCACGGCCGGTATCGCGCGCAGCTTCTGGTAGGCCACCCCGGGCACGGCGGCGGCCAGCAGCCGGCGGCGGTGGGGGAACAGCGCGAAGATCGCGTCCCGGAACCACCGGTCGGCCCGGCGCCTGGGCACGTTGCGCTCCAGCTGCGGCCGGACCGACTCGAGCAGCCGGTCGTACTGCACCCCGGACGGGCAGGCGGTCACGCAGGCCATGCATCCGAGGCAGGCGTCCACGTGCTCGTGCAGCGCGCCTGTCAGGCCGATCTCGCCCTGCTCGGCCAGGCTCATCAGGTAGATCCGGCCGCGCGGGGAGTCCATCTCCTCGCCCCACAGCTGGTAGGTGGGGCAGGTGGGCAGGCAGAAACCGCAGTGCACGCAGTCGTCCAGCAGTTCCCGGGCCGGCGGGTGGTGGGCGTCGAACGAGCTCACGCTGTTTCCTCCAACCAGGGAGTGAAGCGGCCGGCGCCCAGCCGGCCGGTGGGGTCCAGCTCGGCGTGCACCGCGCGCAGCAGGCCGAGCGCGGACGGCGGTGGACCCCAGGCGGGCAGTTCCGTCCCGGCCGGCCGGGACCGCAGCATCGATGTGCCCCCCACGGCGTGTACCCGGCGGTGCGCCTCGGCCACCACGTCGGGTTCGGCAGGCAGGGTGAGCGTGCCCACCCCGGTGGCCAGGCCGGCGGTGACCCGGGTGCCGGCCAGCTCGCCGAGCAGTGGCGCCAACCGGGACGGCCGGGTGCCCACCCGCAACACCGCGCCGCTCGGGTGCACTGTTTGTTGCGTATCTCCACGCAGAGCAAGGGGGTGGGGGTGGACCTGGGCGGCGTGCCCGTCCCAGGCGGCCGCCGCCGCATCCTCGTCCAGCGCCTCGGCCCCGGCGCCGAGCGCCTCGACCACCCGGGCCACCCGGGCCGGCAGTGCGGCGGCGCCGCCCTCCAGCCGCACCAGCAGCGCGTCGTCCGACCACTCGACCGCCACCGGCTCCAACGGCTCGCGTAGCAGCCGCCCGGTCGCCTCGGCGGCGTCGTCCAGCGGGCCGGCCAGTCGCACGGTGGCTTCCGCCTCGGGCAGCGGGTGCAGCCGCAGCGTCACCTCGGCGATCAGGGCCAGGGTGCCGTGGCAGCCGTGCACCAGCTTGGCCAGGTCGTACCCGGCCACGTTCTTGATCACGTGGCTGCCGGTGCGGGCCGGGGTGCCGTCCGGGAGCACCAGCACCGCGCCGATCACCAGGTCCCGCATCGAACCGTTGGCCAGCGCCAGCGGGCCGGCGTCGGCGGTGGCGATCAGACCGCCCACGGTCGCGCCGTGGGCCACCCGGGCGGCATCCAGCGCGACCCGCTGCCCGTGCGCGGCCAGCAGCGTGTTCAGCTCGCGCAGCGGCGTGCCGGCCCGCACCTCGACGGTCATGTCCGCCGGGTGGTGGGCGATCACCCCGGTCAGCCCGGTGGTGTCCAGCAGGTGCTCGGCCGGTGCCGGTGCGCCGGCCCAGTCGGGCGCGGTGCCCGCGCCGGTGATGCGCACCCGGCCGGTGGTCTCGGCCAGCGCGGCGGCCGCCTCGGCCATCGTGGTGGGGTTCAACCTGGTCACGACGCTCATAGCCGCTCGATCACCCCGGCCTGCTCCAGCGGGTGCGGCCGGTACGGTCCCGGCCGCTCGCCGCACAGCCGGGGCGTGGGCAGCAGCTTGCCCGGGTTGCACAGCCCGGCCGGGTCGAACGCCGAGCGCACCCTGGCCATCACCGCCAGGTCCACCTCGCCGAACATCTTCGGCATCGAGCAGGCCTTGTCGGTGCCGATGCCGTGCTCCCCGGAGAGGGACCCTCCCAGCTCGACGCACAGTTCGGCGATCCGGCCGGACAGCGCCTCGGCGCGCTCGGTCTCCCCGGCCGCGGCGTCGTAGAGCACCAGCGGGTGCAGGTTGCCGTCCCCGGCGTGGAACACGTTGGCCACCCGCAGGCCCTCGTCGGCGCCCATGTCGGCGATCCGCCCGAGCACCTCGGCCAGCCGGGTGCGCGGCACCACCCCGTCCTGCACGAAGTAGTCCGGGCTGATCCGGCCCACCGCGGCAAACGCCGACTTGCGCCCGCGCCAGATCGCCGCCCGCTCCTCGGCGTCACCGGCGATGTGCAGCCGGGTGCAGCCGTGCCTCTCGCAGATCTCGCGCACCCGGTCGAACTGCGCGGCGCACTCCTCCACCGGCCCGTCCAGCTCGACCACCAGGGCCGCCGGCACGCCCCGGGTGTAACCGGCGTGCACGGCTTCCTCGGCGGCCTCGATGGCCAGGGTGTCCATCATCTCCACGGCGGCCGGCACGATCCCGGCGGCGATGACGTCGCTGACCACCTCGCCCGCCGCGGCCACCGAGGGGAAGTCGGCGAGCAGCGTGCGCACCGTCTCCGGGGTGCGCAGCAGCCGCACAGTGATCTTGGTGGCGATGCCCACGGTGCCCTCCGAGCCGAGGAACACCCCGCGCAGGTCCGGGCCGAGCTGCTCGGCGCTGTCCCCGCCGAGGGTCACCACCTCGCCGCTGGCCAGCACCACCTCGAGGGCGAGCACGTGGTTGGTGGTGAATCCGTACTTCAGGCAGTGCGCGCCGCCGGAGTTCTCCGCCACGTTGCCGCCGATGGTGCACACCTGCTGGCTGGAGGGGTCGGGTGCGTAGTAGAGCCCGTGCGGCGCGGCGGCCTTGGTGATGTCCAGGTTGGTAACGCCGGGCTCGAGCACCGCGCGCTGGTCCACCGGGTCCACCTCGAGCACGCGGCGCAATCGTTGCAGGCTGATCACCACGCCGTCCGCCACCGGCAGCGCGCCGCCGGACAGCCCGGTGCCCGCGCCTCGGGCCACGAACGGGACGTCGTGTGCGGCGCAGACCCGGACGGCGGCGGCCACCTCCTCGGCGGTGCGCGGCAGCAGCACCAGCGCGGGGACCACCCGGTAGCCGGTCAGCCCGTCGCACTCGTAGCTGCGCAGCCGGGGCGGGTCGCTGATCACGTTGTCCGGGCCGAGCGCCACTTCGAAGTCGCGCTGCGCGGCACCGTCGACGGACATGGCCAGCTCCCTTCCACCTGGCGGAAAAGTCTTCCTGCTGAGAGGAATAACGTCAAGTTGAGAGCTAAAGAATTAGGCCAGCCCAAATACTCCGGCGCCGACCCACCACCTCCCCCCTCCCCCTGATTCAGTCACTTCAGCACGCTGATTCAGTGACTTCAGCACGTTGTTTCAGTCACTTCGGCAGGCGGTTTCAGTCACTTCGGCCAGGTGGGGCGGGTCGGCCATGCCGGGTCGGTTCACGTCGCACCGCCGGATCACGCGAGGCGGGCCCGGCGCTGAGCGCACTGGTCACTCTCGGTGCGTGGCGATGGGCGACGCTCAAGCCCAGTTCCGGCGCCATCCCGGCGATTTGACCGCCACGCCTGCTGAAGTGACTGAATCAGCCTGCTGAAGTGACTGAAACAACGTGCTGAAGTCACTGAATCAGCGTGCTGAAGTGACTGAAACAGCGTGCTGGAGTCACTGAATCAGGGGGTGGGTGGGTCAGTGGGAGCGGGTTAGGCTCGGGTCGCGCCAGAGGACGGTGATGCCGGTTTCCCGGGAGCCGATCAGGTCGAGCAGGCGGTCGTCGTCGAAGCCGGGGAGCTGGCGCAGCCGGGCGACCAGGTCGCAGACCACGGGATGGCCGAACGGGATCACCTGCCACTGGCTGGAGGCGGAGCCGAGCAGGAAGCAGGCGTGCTCCTGCCAGGAACCGTGCTCGCTGGTGCGCACGGCGACCTCGGCGAGCGTGGCGAAGACCTCATCCAGGTCGATGGCTTCCGGTTCCTCCGGGCGCGGCATCAGCCGCCGGATCGACTCGGTGATCGGAGCGCGCGGCCGGGGAATGCGGGGCTGCCCGTCCTCGGCCGGCTGCGTCGGGTTGGCCCCTGGGGTCGATCCGGTAATGGGAGCCTCCGACGGTTCGGTTAGGGCGCGGGCGGCGGTTGCCGACCGGTTGGCGGGTGCGATGCCCGTGGGCTCCGCGCCGATGCCTGATTGTTGGCTGGCGGATGGTCACATGTAAAGGGTCGTACTCAATTCTTGCGACACCCTTTAGCTTGAATGTTACGTTCCCGCGTCGATCGGCGCCCCACCCAGGGTGAGACAAGTGAGTGACACGCTCCACGATCGGGTGATATATTCTTCCGCCTTGCGAAATGACAAATCCATTTTGTAGAAGTACGCTCGTCCTATGAGCGCCCAGACGACGTCAGCAGAGATCAACGGTTACCCCGTGGACCGGCAGGACGAGGTGCTCACGGCCGAGGCGCTCGACTTCGTGGCGGCACTGCACCGCACGTTCGAACCGACCCGCCGTGAGCTGCTCGCCGCCCGCGCGGAGCGCCGGGCGGAGATCGCCCGCACCGGCCGGCTGGACTTCCCCCCGGACACCGCCGAGATCCGCGCCGCCGAGTGGCGGGTGGCCGAGGCGCCGCCCGCGCTGCGCGACCGGCGGGTGGAGATGACCGGGCCGACCGAGCGCAAGATGACCATCAACGCGCTGAACTCCGGGGCCAAGGTGTGGCTGGCCGACTTCGAGGACGCCACCACGCCCACCTGGCACAACGTGGTCGCCGGGCAGGTCAACCTGCTCGACGCGAACACCGGGGAGATGGCGTACACCAGCCCGGAGGGCAAGGAGTACAAGGTCACCGCGACCGAGCAGCCCGCCATCGTGGTCCGCCCGCGCGGTTGGCACCTGGACGAGCGGCACGTCACCGTGGACGGCCGGCCGGTCGCCGGTGCACTGGTGGACTTCGGGCTCTACTTCTTCCACAACCCCTCGGTGCCCTGGTTCTACCTGCCGAAGCTGGAGAGCCACCGCGAGGCGCGGCTGTGGAACGACGTGTTCACCTTCGCGCAGCGGGAGCGCGGCGTGCCCCACGGCTCCATCCGGGCCACCGTGCTGATCGAGACGATCACCGCCGCCTTCGAGATGGAGGAGATCCTCTACGAGCTGCGCGAGCACGCCTCCGGGCTGAACGCCGGCCGTTGGGACTACCTGTTCTCGCTGATCAAGAACTTCCGGGACGCCGGGCCGGAGTTCGTGCTGCCGGACCGCAACGCGGTGACCATGACCGCGCCGTTCATGCGGGCGTACACCGAGCTGCTGGTGGCCACCTGCCACCGGCGCGGGGCGTTCGCCGTCGGCGGCATGGCCGCGTTCATCCCCAGCCGCCGCGACCCCGAGGTGAACGAGAAGGCCGTGGCCAAGGTGCGGGAGGACAAACAGCGCGAGGCCTCCGCCGGCTACGACGGCTCCTGGGTGGCGCACCCGGACCTGGTGCCGATCTGCCGCGAGGTGTTCGACGGCGTGCTCGGCGACCGGCCGAACCAGCTGGACCGGTTGCGCGACGAGGTCACGGTGACCGCCGACCAGTTGCTGGACGTGGCGTCCACGCCGGCCGAGCCGACCGAGGACGGGCTGCGCAACGACGTGAGCGTCGGCATCCTGTACATCGAGTCCTGGCTGCGCGGCAACGGCGCCGCCGGGATCAACAACCTGATGGAGGACGCGGCCACCGCCGAGATCGCCCGCTCGCAGATCTGGCAGTGGGTGCACGGCGGGGTGAAGCTGACCTCGGGCGCGGTGGTCACCGAGGAACTGGTCCGGAAGGTGATCGACGAGGAGCTGGCCGCGATCCGCTCGGCGGTCGGTGACGACGCCTACGCCGGCGGCCGGTTCGACCAGGCCCGGGAGGTGTTCGAGGAGGTCGCGCTGGCCAAGGACAGTGCGGACTTCGTCGAGTTCCTCACCCTGCCCGCGTACCGCCTGATCGATTAGCGTTCGCGAACGAGTCCGCCCGATCTCCGCCGGGACGGGACGGCGGCCGGGGAGCATGCCGGAATGCCCCAGCCGCCTCCGCCCGGACCCGACGCTGCCCTGGTCGCGCCCCTGATCCGCCCGCGCCGCGCCTCGCCGGCCGGCGCCCGGGCGGAGCTGGCCGAGGCGCGGCTGCGCGCCGCCGGTGAGCTGGCCGAGGCGCTGCGCACGCTGCGCGACGACTCCCGGGCCTACCTGGAATCGGCCCACGGCCCGGCCCGCGCGGAGTTCCCCGCCGTGTTCCGTACGGCCGTCCTGGAGCTGACCGACCGGTTCGGCGCCCGGCTGAACCACCGGTTCGGTCCCGGGCCACCGCCCAGCCCGCCCCGGTCGTGCCCGCCGGGGCGCGCCGCCCGGTTCCGCCTGGAGGCCCGGCTGACCGTGGCGGCCAGCGTGTCCGGCGCGATCGGGCTGGGCCGGCTGGCGGTGGAGCCGGCGCTGGCCGCGCCCCGGGCGGTGGGTCTGCCGGCCGAGTTGGGCCTGGTGCTGGTGTCGGTGCTGGTCGGTGTGCTGGTCGGACTGGCCGGTCAGGTGGCCCGGTCACGGCGGGCCGGCGCGGAGCGGGCCTGCCTGGCCCGGTGGGCGGCCGAGGGGCTGGCCGACCTGCGTGCCGCGCTGGAGACCGCGCTGGCCCAACGCGTCCTGCACGCCGAACGCCGACTGCTCTCCACCACCCCGAGGCCCTCGATCCCCGCGGCCCGCCGCCCGTCCGACCCACCGCCGTGCCAATCTCCACCCGGGCAACGCGACCACCGGCCGACGCCGCACAAGAAGGTGTGACGTCGTTTAGCCCGCACCCCGTGCGGCGCCGCCCGGATTGCCCGGATCAGCGGTGCACGTAGGTGGCTCAGAGTTCGCGGGCGATCCGCTGGGCGACCCGTTTTCCCTCGGAGACCGCGCCGTCCATGTACCCCTCGTTCCGGGTGGCGGTCTCCGCGCTGGCCCAGTGCACCCGCCCCACGGGGTCGGTCAGGGCCGTCGTGTACTGGGTGGTCAACCCGGGAGCCCGGGCGGCGACGCAGCCGCTGATCCACGGTTCGTGCGCCCAGTCCTTCTCCAGGAGGTCCACCGGGTGCGCGGCCCTCGGTCCGAAGATCGTGGTGAGGTCGGCGACGAAAGCGGCCCGCCGGGCCTCGGGATCGTCGAGGATCTCGTCGCTCCAGGTCAGCCCGTACCCCGCGCCGGCGGTGCCGACGAAGGTCAACAGGATGCCCAGGCTGCCGTCGGGCGGGGAGTTGTCGATCACGAACCCGGCCACCGGCAGGTCGGTCAGGGCCATCCCGCTCAGGCCCTGATCCCGCCAGAACGGCCGGTCGTAGACGGCGAAGAGCTTGCTCTCCGTGCCGTTGTGCCACTTGCGCTGCAGGGCGGCGCGGCGGACCGGGAGCTCCGGGGTGAAGCGGATGCGGTCCGCGTCCGCCGGCGCCATCGCCACGATGACGTGCCGCGCCCGCACCTCGGCGCGGTGCGACCTCACCAGGGCGCCGTCGCCGTCCCGCACGACCTCGGTGACCGGCGAGCCGAGCACCACCCGGTCGCCCAGCCGCTCGGCGATGGTCAGCGCGATCAGCTGGGTGCCGCCGGCGACCCGTGTCTCCTGGGCTCCGCCGGTGACCTCGATCAGGTGCCCGATGCCGCCCGCCGAGGCGATCCGGGACAGCATCAGCAGCAGGGAGGTGCTGTGCGGGTCCTCGCCGTTGACGATCGTGAAGCAGAGCGTCAGCAGCCGCCGCGCCTCCCGGGTCAGCGTGTTCACGTCGATCCAGCGGCCGAAGGTGGTGCCGTCCCACCGGCGCGCCCGTTTCGCCGCCCAGGGCCGGTCGACCGGCACCGACCGGGCCATCCGCTCCAGCCGCAGCTGCGCCTGCGCGAAGTCCGCGAAGGCGGCCCGGGACATCGGCGGGATCGGCCCGGTGAACAACTTCCTCCGGCCGTCGCGCAGGTAGACGTGCCGGCCGTGGATGTGCGTGTCGAAGGTCGCCAGCCCGAGCTCGTCGATGAGGGCGAGGATGTGGTCCTGCCCGGGGCCCACCCACTGGCCGCCTCCGTCGGCCACCACCCCCGGGGCGACCTCGACGTTGACCGTCCGGCCGCCGACCCGCTCGTTGGCCTCGAGCACGACCACCGAGTGCCCCGACCGGGTCAGCTCGCGGGCGGCCGTGAGGCCGGCGAGCCCGGCCCCTATGACGGCCACGTCGGCGGCGCGGTGGCCGCTCACCGGGCCGCCCGGTGGAGCCGGTCGGCGAGTGAGCCGAGGTGGGGAGCCTGGGCCAGGCCGGGCCCATTGCAGCCGATCAAGTAGAAGATGTTGTCCGTTGCTTTGCCGGCCACCGGCAGCCGGGCCATCTCCTCAGGCCACCGTCTCGACGATCTCGTGGCGGGCCACGCCGACCTGCTCGAGCGCCTGGTAGAAGGCCGCCGGGTCGGCCCAGTCCTCGGGTGCGAACGCGCCCTTCCGCTCCGGGTCGGCCAGCGCGAGCAGCGCGAACGCGGCACAGGCCGTGCCGGTGACGCCGCCCATGTTGTTGAGCGCGCCGTGGGGGCGCATCCGGGTGCGCCGGGCGGAGACCGCCGGCTTGCCGTTCCTGGTGCCGTAGACCTGGGCCAGCAGGCCGCCGCGGTACGGGTAGGTGCGGCGCAGCGCGGACATCGCCAGGAACCTGGCCATCTCGGTCGGGCCGCACTCGCCCCGGCGGACCTGGCCCGCCATGCCCCGCAGGGTGTTGCGCCAGCCCTTGGCCGAGCCCGGGCCGCCCTTGACGACGTCCTCGATGAAGTCCACCGCCTCCCGGGCCGTCATCCGCCCCTCCTGGACGGCCAGGCCCATGCCGCGGGCCAGCCCGTTCAGCGGGGCCGGGTCGAGCCCGCCGACGCAGCGGATGCGCCGCGCGCCGGGGTAGCGGCGGGGCAGGGTGACGGGTTCGGGGTGGGCGGTCTCGTACAGCAGCACGTCCGCTGCGCCGGCGAGGATGGGGAAGGTGCCGGTCTCCACGAACGTCTCGTGCACCACCTGGCGACCCTGCTCCCAGGTCAGGCAGTCGCCGGCGGAGATGTGCAGCAGGTGCTCGAGGACGGCCCGGCCCACGGCGGGGCGCTCGTCGCCCACCAGCCAGCAGAGGTCGATGACGTCGACGGTGTCGAGATCGCTCGCGGCGTCGACGGCCAGGACGTTGGACATGCCCGGTGAGGCCCCGCAGCCGACGTAGACCGGTACGCCCGCCGCCCGGGCCTTCTGGTCCAGGCTCAGGGCGTGTTCGGTGCTCTCGACGTCGTCGTCGAAGTCGAGGTAGGGCACCTTCGCCTCCAGGCAGGCCTCGATCACCGGTGCCGAGGTCCGGATGTACGGGCCGGCGCCGAGGACCACCAGCGCCGCGTCGCCCACCAGCTTCCGCAGGGCTTGGTCGTCGAAGAGATCCAGGCGATGGACACTCGCCCGCCCCGCCGGCAGCTTCCGGGCCAGGGGTTCGAGTGACTCCGGGCGAATGTCGGTGAGCACCAGCTCCCGGCCGCCGGGGGCCAGGGCGAACTGTTCGATCGCCACCCGGCACATCTCACCGGCCGCGCCGATGAAGACCACCTTCGTCCTCGCCATGGGTCTCTCCTCGTCATCCCGACATGTAATCGAACTCGATTCGAGTTTGACTCTTGGCATTGACGTCGTCAAGACCTCGGTTGATACGATCTCGAATCGTGGTCGAGTTTTCCGGGGCGCGGGCCCGGCAAGCCCCCGCGCGGCCCAACGCCGTGCTACAGCGCCGAGGGGTGGAACGCGTCGAGGCGATCCTGGACGCCGCCGAGCGGATCCTCGGCGGGGAGGGTTACCCGGCGGCGACCCTCAAGGCCATCGGTGAACGCGCCGGCATCCCCACGGCCTCGGTCTACCACTACTTCTCCGACCGCAACCAGGTGGACGCCGAGCTCATCCGGCGCCACATCCGCGCCCTCGACCAGCGGGTCTCCACCGCACTGGAGGATGAGGCGCGACCGGTCTCGCTGCGCGCGGCGGTCGACGCGGTGATCGACTCGATGCTCGGCTACTTCCGCGAGCACCCGAGCTGTGTGGAGCTGTGGTTCTCCGGGCGCAGCGACCCGCTGCGGGAGCTGGTCCAGGCGTTCGACGATGCGACCGCCGAGCACGTGTGGCGGCTGGCGACCGAGCGCGGGCTCCTGCGCGAGGACACGCCACTGCTGGTCATGCAACTGGCCTTCGAGGCCGGAAACCGCCTGTTCGACGTGGCGTTCCGGCGCACCCCGACCACCGGCGACGACGCCACCCTCGACGAGGCCCGCCGCCTGGTCACCGCCTACCTGGAGACCTACGCCGCCTAGAGCAGGACCAGGGACATCATGGACTTGCGGATCACCGGTTCGTGCCGGGGGAAGCTGGCGTCCGGCGTGGTGGCCGTGACCACGTAGATCTTGCCCGGGACCACGACCACCAGCTGCAGGTTCCGCATCGTGATCTGCTGGGTGAAGGTGGAGCCGAACAGGTGGCCCGGTAACCCGCTGGGCAGGGTCACCGCCTCGTCGACCACCGGGTGGTAGCCCGGCGCCAGGGCGGGCAGCTGCTGGCGGGTCTGGGTGACGGTGGTCGCCAGGTCGTCCTCGGTGGCGGCGGTGACCACGTTCATGGTCACCGTCACCGGCGGGCCGGCCGAGGTGTCCGGGGCCGGCAGCAGGAAGGTGACCGCCGCCTGCTCCGGGCCGGCGCCGATCCGCCAGCCCTGGGGCGGGTCGATGCCGAAACCGTTGGTCTCGTCGCGGTACCCGACTGACGGCCCGGCCTGGTCCGGCGCCGCCTGGTCGGGTTCGGCGGGGCCGCCCGAGCACCCGGCCAGAACGCCCAGCAGGGCCAGCGCGGCCAGCACCCCGGCCCGCCGAGTCGATCTCATGGCGCACATCCTCGCGGGTGCCCGCCTCAGCGTCCAGGCGGGCTGTCGATCAGGCGCATAGGGTGACGCCATGAGCTCATCGCGAGTGGAGCCGCCGGCCCACCTGGGGCCGCCGGAGGTCGTCGAGGTCAGCGACGGCGTTTACGCCTACATCCAGCCGGACGGCAGCTGGTGGATCAACAACACGGGTTTCCTGGTCGGCGAGCGCGGGGTGATCAGCGTCGACGCCTGCTCCACCGAGCGGCGCACGCGGGCGTACCGGGAGGCCATCGCGCGGGTCACCGACCGGCCGGTGCGCACGCTAATCAACACCCACCACCACGGTGACCACACCTTCGGCAACTGCCTGTTCGGCGAGGCCACCATCGTCGCGCACGAGCGCACCCGGGAGGAGCTGCTGGCTGCCGGCACACCCGGGCAGCTGCCCTTCTGGACGCCCGTGGACTGGGGCGGCCTCTCCCTGGCGCCGCCGTTCCTGACCTACACCGAGGGCGTCACCGTGTGGTCCGACGAGCTGCGCTGCGAGGTGCGCCACGTCGGCGGCCCGGCGCACACCACCAACGACTCCATCGTCTGGCTGCCCGAGCGGTCCGTGCTGTTCTGCGGCGACCTGCTCTTCCAGGGCGGCACGCCGTTCCTGCTGATGGGCTCGGTGGCCGGGGCGATCGACGTGCTGGAGAACGTGGTCAAGCCGCTCGGTGCGCAGACCATCGTGCCCGGCCACGGCCCGGTGAGCGGCCCCGCGCTGATCGACGAGGTGCTCGGCTACCTGCGGTTCGTGCTGGACACCGCGCGAGCCGGCAAGGCCGCCGGGCTGTCACCGCTGGACGCCGCCAAACAGGTCGACCTCGGCGGCTACGCCGACCTGCTGGACGTCGAGCGGATCGTGGGCAACCTGCACCGGGCCTACGCCGAGCTGGGCGACACCCCGCCGGGCGGCCCGATCGACCTCGTGGCCGCGCTCAACGACATGATCGCCTACAACGGCGGCAAGCCGCTGACCTGCTACGCCTGAAGTGACTGAATCACCCTGCTGAAGTGACTGAATCAGCGGTGGGGATAGGCTCCGAAGCCGTGCCGATCTACGCCCTCGGAGCCAGTGAGCCCGATATTCATCCGGATGCTTACGTGCATCCGGACGCGGTGGTGATCGGGAACGTCACGCTGGGGGCGTTCACCACGGTGTGGCCGACCGCCGTGTTGCGCGGCGACGACGGCGGCATCGTGGTCGGCGAGCGCACCAGCATTCAGGACGGCACGATCATCCACTGCACTGTGGTGCAAGACACGGTGATCGGCGACCGGGTGACGATCGGCCACAACGTGCACATCGAGTCGGCGGTGGTCGGCGACGGCTGCCTGATCTCGTCCGGCTCGGTGGTGCTCAACGGCGCCCGGGTGGACGAGGGCGCGGTGGTCGCCGCCGGTGCGGTGGTCTCGCCCAACGCGCACGTGCCCGCCCGGCGGATGGCCCTGGGCGTGCCGGCGAGGGTGCGCGAGGGCTACCAGGTGCCGGAGAACTACTTCGATTTCGCCGTCGAGTCCTACGTACAACGCGGCAAGCGATTTCGCGCGGAACTGCGCAGATTGGATCGGTCATGACGGCGAAACCGCTGGCGGAGGTGGTCGAGGCGGGTTGGGCGAAGGCGCTCGAACCGGTCGCCGAGAACATCGCCTCCATGGGCCAGTTCCTGCGCGCCGAGATCGCGGCCGGCCGCCGCTACCTCCCGGCGGGGGAGCACATCCTGCGGGCGTTCCAGCAGCCGTTCGACGAGGTCCGGGTGCTGATCGTGGGGCAGGACCCCTACCCGACCCCGGGGCACCCGGTCGGGCTGTCGTTCTCGGTCTCGCCGGAGACCCGGCCGGTGCCACGCAGCCTGGCGAACATCTTCCGGGAGTACGGCGAGGACCTGGGGCACCCGGTTCCGTCCTGCGGCGACCTCACGCCGTGGACCGAGCGGGGCGTGCTGATGTTGAACAGGGTGCTCACCGTGCAGCCCGGCCAGCCCGCCTCACACCGGGGCAAGGGCTGGGAGGACGTCACCGACCAGGCCATTCGTGCGCTGGCTGCCCGGCCGGTGCCCCTGGTGGCGATCCTCTGGGGACGGGACGCGCGCACGCTGCGCCCGCTGCTCGGCTCGGGCGTGCCGTGCATCGAGTCGGCGCACCCCAGCCCGATGTCGGCGGACCGCGGTTTCTTCGGCTCTCGACCGTTCAGCCGGGTGAATGCCCTGCTCACCGAGCGTGGCGCGGACCCGATCGACTGGAAGCTTCCTTAGGCTGTCCACCCCACGATCGAGGCCCCGCATTGTGTCCTGGGCCCGGTTCTGGGAGCATCGGTGACGCGCACACGCGCATATCTCGGCTAGTAGAGGAACAGAAACATGGCGCAGGGCACGGTCAAGTGGTTCAACAGCGAGAAGGGCTTCGGCTTCATCACTCCTGATGGAGGCGACAAGGACGTGTTCGTCCACTACTCGGCCATCAACGGCAACGGGTACCGCTCGCTGGAGGAGAACCAGCGTGTTGAGTTCGACATCACGCAGGGTCAGAAGGGACCGCAGGCCGAGCAGGTCACGGTCATCTGAGACTTAAGGCTCCCCGGAGCACGCAAAAACCCGCCGCCGGCCAAGCCGTGCGGCGGGTTTTTCGCGAGTGGGGCCGGCTCAGGCGCGGGCCACCTTGCCGGCCTTGAGGCACGAGGTGCAGACGTTGAGCCGCCGGCGGGTACCGCCGACCTCGGCCCGGACGGTCTGGATGTTCGGGTTCCACCGGCGGTGGGTACGGCGGTGCGAGTGCGACACGGACATACCGAAGCCCGGACCCTTACCGCAGACGTCGCAGACGGCAGCCACGTCGATAACTCCTTGTGTTCGATCGGGATGCGCGCATCGCACGCGCGCGACCGGCGGGCGCGCCGGAGCTGTTCCATAACAGGGTAGCGACCGGTTCGGCGACCGGCCAACCCGGGGGATGTCCTACGCTCGGCAGGCGCAACCAGCGGGGAGGAGCGGGGGTCGGTGTTGCGGGTTCTGGACGCGGCGGCGATCCGGCGCTGGGCGGACGCCGCGGTGCGGGTGCTCGAGGCGCGCCGGGAAGAGCTGGACCGGTTGAACGTGTTCCCGGTGCCGGACGCGGACACCGGCAGCAACCTGGCGCTCACCATGCGCGCGGCGGCCGACGCGCTGGGCCGCCTGCCGGCCACGGCCGGGTCGGCCGAGGCGGCCGCCGCACTGGCCAGCGGCGCGCTGCGCGGGGCCAGGGGCAACTCCGGGGTGATCGTCTCCCAACTGCCGAGGGGGCTGTCCGAGGCGCTGCACGCCGGCGAGTACCTGGGTGAGCACGGCCGGACCCTGGCCGCCGCGCTGAGCCGGGCCGACGAGCTGGCCCGGGCCGCGGTCAGCCACCCCGTGGAGGGCACCATCCTGTCCGTGCTGAGCGCCGCCGCCCGCGCGGCGACCCGGGAGGCCGAGACCGCGCGGGCCCGGGAGGACGGGCCGAGGGAACTGGTCCGGGTGCTGGACGCGGCGGTCACCGCCGCCGGGACCGCGCTGGCCGAGACCCCCCGCCAACTGCCCACGCTGGCCCGGGCGGGCGTGGTCGACGCGGGCGGCAAGGGCCTGGTGCTCATTCTGGAGGCGTTGCTGGCGGTGCTGAGCGGTCGCCCGGTGGACGTGGTGACCGGGACCGGCACGTACCGGCCCAGCTTCCGGTCCCGGGAGCGGGACGCGCTGATCGCCGACCGGGAGTCCGGGTCGGCCGAGTTCGACTACGAGGTGATGTACCTGCTGGAGGGCAGCTCGCCGGACCGGGTGGAGCTGATGCGCGAGCGGCTGGCCGAGCTGGGCGACTCGGTGGTGGTGGTCGGGGACGGCCAGGTGGGCGGAACCGCGATGTGGAACGTGCACGTGCACTGCACCGACGTGGGCGCGGCGATCGAGGTCGGCCTGGAGGCCGGCCAGCCGAGGCGGATCACCGTGGTCCGGTTCGCCGACCAGCTGGCCGAGCGGGGGGCCGACGACGGGCGGTTCGTGCGGGACCGCGCGGTGGTCGCGCTGGTCACCGGGCGGGAGCTGGCCGACCTGGTCCGGACGGACGGGGTGACCGCACTGGTCGCGCCGCCCGACCGGCAGCCGGACGTGGCCGAGATCGTCGCCGCGGTGGCCGGCTGCCAGGCGCGGCACGTGGTGGTGCTGCCCAACGACATGGACCTCAACCAGGTTGCCGAGGAGGCGGCCGACCAGTTCCGGGCCACCGGCCGCACGGACACCGACGTCGTGGTGGTACCCACCTCGTCGGTCCTGCAGGGGCTGGCCGCGCTGGCCGTGCACGACCCCGAGCGCCGCTCCGGCGCCGACGTGGTGGCGATGGCCGAGGCCGCCGCCGCGACCCGCACCGGGGTGATCCGGATCGCCGAGAGCGAGGCCCTGACCTGGGCCGGCCGGTGTTTCGCCGGGGATGTGCTGGGCCTGGTGGACGGCGAGGTGGTGCTCATCGAGCAGGATCTGCGGAAGGGCGCGGCCCAGCTGGTGGACCGGATGCTCACCACCGGCGGCGAGCTGGTCACCGTGCTGCTCGGGCAACCGGACGAGGGCGGCACGGCCGAGCTGGGCGAGTACCTCGCCGGGCACCTGCGACAGACCCACCCGGAGGTGGAAGTGACCTGCTACCCGGGCGGGCCCGCCGGGCGGCCCGTGCAGTTGGGAGTGGAATGACCGACCTGGACAGTCAACTGGAGCCGCTGGTCGGGAAGCGCTCGGCGAAAGCACTGGCCGAGCACCTGGACCTGAACACGGTGGGCGAGCTGCTGCGCCACTACCCGCGCCGGTACGGCGAGCGGGGCAAGCTGACCGACCTGTCCAAGCTGACCCTGGGCGAGCACGTCACGGTGCTCGCGGAGATCCGTTCGGTGAACAGCCGGCCGATGCGCCAGCGCCGGGGCACCATCATGGACGTGGTGATCGGCTCCGGCTCGCACCGGCTGAGCTGCACCTTCTTCAACCGCCGCTTCCAGGGCGACCTGGTGGCCGGGCGCACCGGGCTCTTCTCCGGCAAGGTCACCGCCTTCCGGGGCAAGCTGCAGCTCAACCAGCCGGACATGATGATCTTCAAGGGGGACGGCGACGAGCTGGACGAGCTGGACGAGTTCGCCGGAGCGATCTTCCCCATCTACCCGGCGACCACCAAGCTGGCCTCCTGGCAGGTCGCCCGCTGCGTGCGCCAGGTGCTGAACGTGCTGGACGAGCCGACCGACCCGATGCCGCTGGAGGTGCTGGCCGAGCGCGGCCTGCCCGCCCTTGGCGGCGCGCTGCACGACATCCACCTGCCCAAGACCGACCGGGACTGGCGGACCGCCCGTGAGCGGCTGGTCTGGGACGAGGCGCTGGCCGTTCAGCTGGCCCTGGCGCAGCGCCGGCAGTCCGCGCTGCTGCGCCCGGCGCCGGCCTGCCCGCCGGCCGCCGGGGGCATCTATGACACCTTCGACGCCCGGCTGCCCTTCGAGCTGACCCAGGGCCAGCGCGAGGTGGGCGAGGCGATCAGCCTCGACCTGTCCGTCGAGCACCCGATGAACCGCCTGGTACAGGGCGACGTCGGCGCCGGCAAGACCATCGTGGCGCTGCGCGCCATGCTGCGCGTGGTGGACGCCGGCCGGCAGGCCGCCATGCTCGCCCCCACCGAGGTCCTCGCCGCGCAGCACGCCCGCACGCTGCGCGCCCTGCTCGGCCCCCTGGGCGACGCCGGCGAGCTGGGCGCGGCCGACCAGGCCACCAAGGTCACCCTGCTCACCGGTTCGCTGCCGGCCAAGGTGCGCAAGCAGGCACTGCTGGACGTCATGACCGGCGAGGCGGGCATCGTGGTCGGCACCCATGCACTGATCCAGGACAAGGTGCAGTTCCACGACCTGGGGCTGCTGGTGGTGGACGAGCAGCACCGGTTCGGGGTGGAGCAGCGCGACGCGCTGCGCACCCGGGACAGCGGGACGACCCCGCACCTGCTGGTCATGACGGCCACCCCGATCCCGCGCACGGTGGCCATGACGGTGTACGGCGACCTGGAGATCTCCGCGCTGCGCGAGCTGCCCCTGGGCCGTTCGCCGATCTCCACCACGGTGGTGCCGGCCGGGGAGAAGCCGGCCTGGCTGCCCCGGGTGTGGGAGCGGGTGCGGGAGGAGGTGTCCGGCGGCCACCAGGCCTTCGTGGTGTGCCCCCGGATCGGCGGCACCGACGACCTGGACGAGCTGGACTTCGAGACGATGAACGAGGCCGAGCTCCAGGCCCTGGACGACGTGCTGGCCGAGGACGAACCGAAGAAGCGCCCGGCCATGGGCGTCGAGGAAGTCGCCCCGATGCTGGTCGACGGCCCGCTGGCCGGCCTGCGCATCGGGGTGCTGCACGGCCGGCTGCCCAGCGACGAGAAGGACGCGGTGATGCGCTCGTTCGCGCTCGGCCAGCTGGACGTGCTGGTCGCCACCACGGTGGTGGAGGTCGGGGTCGACGTGCCGAACGCCACCGCCATGGTGATCATGGACGCGGACCGGTTCGGGCTGTCCCAGCTGCACCAGCTGCGGGGCCGGGTGGGCCGGGGCTCCGCGCCCGGGGTGTGCCTGCTGGTCACCGAGGCCCCGGCGGCCAGCCCGGCCCGGGTCCGGCTGGACGCGGCCGCGTCCACCACCGACGGCTTCGAGCTGGCCCGGATGGACCTGGAGCTGCGCCGGGAGGGGGACGTGCTGGGCGCTTCCCAGTCCGGCCGCAACTCCGGGCTGCGCCTGCTGTCCCTGCTGCGCGACGAGCGCACCATCGCCGACGCGCGGGACACCGCATGGCGGCTGGTCGCCGCCGACCCCTTCCTGGAACAGCATCCCGGCCTGGCCGGGATGGTCGCGGAGATCGTCGACGAGGACCGGGCCGAGTACCTGGAGAAGGCATGACCGGCCGAGTGGTCATCCTCACCGGGCCGCCGGGCGCCGGCAAGAGCACCGTCGCGAGATTGCTGGTGGACACGTTCGACCTGGGCGTCCACCTGCACACCGACGACTTCTGGCACTACATCCGGCGGGGCGCCGTGGAGCCCTACCTGCCCGAGGCGCACCGGCAGAACCAGGTGGTGATCGGCGTGCTGGCCCGGGCCGCCTGTGGTTACGCGGCCGGTGGTTACGACGTGGTCTGCGACGGCATAGTGGGTCCGTGGTTCCTGCCGGTATTCCGGGCGGAGGCTATCGGGATCGAGCTGCATTACGTGGTGCTGCGCCCGGACGAAGGCACCACCTTGCATCGCGCCACCGCCCGGACCGGCGTCGATGATCTCACCGACCCGGAGCCGGTGCGGTTGTTGCACGGTC
The DNA here is from genome assembly GCA_014208095.1 of Actinospineispora eucalypti. GTDB lineage: Bacteria > Actinomycetota > Actinomycetes > Mycobacteriales > Pseudonocardiaceae > Pseudonocardia > Pseudonocardia eucalypti. The sequence continues at coordinate 2,259,730 of JACHMT010000001.1, forward strand.
AGTTCGCGGAGCTGAGCGAGTTGGAGCCGCACGTGCTCGACTCCAGCCGGTTGGATGCCGCTGGAACGTGCGAAGCGGTGTTGGATGGGTTGGGTGCGGGTGCGTATCGGCTCGGGAAGCTGGCCTCCTCGGGCTGACGGCGTCCGGCTGGATGCGGTGCCGGTTCTTTAAGGGCGCTTGGACGGCCGCGGTTGGGTTGGTCGGCCGCGACTGGGGCTTGGCCCGTTGCGTTGTGCTGGTTGGCCTGGTCCGGCGGTTGCGGAGGCCCTCCGCCATGATCACCATGGCATGGTGGCCACTTTGGGTGCCTTGGGGCGACCACTATGCCCTGTTGACCATGAAGTGGGGCTCCAGGCGGCGGGTTTCGACTAAGACTCAAGATCGACATCAACCTGACGGCCCTCTTGCGTCTCGAAAAGGGCCCTGAGGTTGATGTCGATCTTGAAACGGGCCGCATCCGGCACCAGACGCAACGGGCCGAGCGCCAGCCGCGGCAGACCAACCCAACCGCGGCCGTCCAAGCGCTCTTGAAGAACCCTCACCGGCCCCTTAAGCCGAAGGGGCGTGGTACCGCCCGGTGAACTCCACGGTCCCGCCCTCGTCGTACCGGTCGTGCGGCCGCACCCAGTCGGTGAGCGAGTGGTTCGGGCCGTTCTCGCGGCGGCCGAACGGCGTGATGTCCAGGAACGCGTATGTGGTCAGCAACTCCTCGCCGCCGCGGCCGTACGACGAGTAGGTGTGGAAGATCTCCCCGTCCGGTGTCCGGTGGAACACGCTGCGGCCGGAGAGGTCCTCCAGCGGGACCTGGCACTCCCGGTAGTTGTAGTAGATCGTCCCGTCCGGCACCCGGTCGGCCGGGAAGGACACGTTGAAGTCGTAGTTGAAGTCACTCCGGAACGACGACACGAACCGGAACTCCCAGCCCATCCGCCGGCGGAACGGCTCGATCTCCCCGATCGGCGCCCTGGCCACCGCCGCGTAGGAGACGTCGTGGTTGTTCAGGTGGGTGAGCGCCCCGCTGACGTGGTCCGCCTCGAACGCGCAACCGACGCACGGGGTGGTCTGGCCCGGCGCCATCATGTAGTGCTTGACGACCAGCTGGCTGCGCCCTTCGAACAGGTCGGCCAGCGAGACCGGGCCGTCCGGCGCGTCGAAGACGTACTCTTTCTCGATCTTGACCCAGGGCAGCTCGCGGCGTTCGGCGGCGATGGCGTCGCGCAGCCGCGTCAGCTCCTTCTCCTTCTTCAGCAGCTCGACGCGGGCGGCTAGCCACTTGTCCGGGGTGACGATCTTTTGCGGTGATGTCATACCTGGTAAGACCGCGCGACCTCCGGGAAGTCATCGCCAGCGGGGGCCGGGGCGGGCAGGCTGGCCCGGGCGGCCGCGTCCAGGCTGGCCAGCGCCGGGCGGGGGACCTGGAGCCGACCGGTGCGGTCCAGCCGGGCCAGTTCGGTGCGGGCCTTGGCGTAGGCGGCCAGGCGCTCGGCGTCGTTTCCGCTGTCCCGGGCCATGGTGAGCAGCTTGATCAGGCGCTGCACGGTGGCGCGTTCCTCGGCCGGCAACCCGGCCAGTCGGATCCGCTCGGCGGCCTCCCGGGCGGCCCGCCAGCAACGCCAGGCGTGCTCCACCGCGTGCCGGTAGCGGGCCGCGTACTCGGCCGGCGGCTCGGTCTCGGTGTGCAGCGCCTGCGCGGCCGCGAACGCGTCCACGAACCGGCCGGTGGCCGGCACGGTGACGTCGGCCAGCGCGGGCAGCCGCAGCACCTCCAGCGCGTCGCACTCGTAGGCCCCGTACTCGGCGCGCAGCTGCTCGAACCGGCGGGCGGTGGCCGCCCATTCCGGCTCCGCCGGCCGGGGCAGAGGGGCCGCCGGGCCCCGCACGCGCCGCCGGAAGATCCGGCGGATCGCCCGGCGCACCAGGGTTACTCCGATCACAGTGGCCACCAGGCCCACGCCGAACGCCCACGCCAGGCCGGGCAGCACCACTTCGGGCCGGATCACCAGGCCTACCAGCAACGCAAGGATTACCAGGCGGAGTAGGACGTGCCGGCGCGGGTAGTGCCGGTGGTAGCGGTGGTAGCGCCTTCGATGCATGGCTGCGGTGGGCTTCCGTGCGGGCCGGGGCGGCGGTGTGATGAGGTTTCTGCTTGTCCAACCGGTACTTCACAAGGTAGCCCGATCGGCCAACCTGGAGGCAAGATGTTTCGCAAGGTGCTCGTCGCCAACCGCGGCGAGATTGCGATTCGCGCGTTTCGCGCCGCGTACGAGCTAGGCATCGGCACCGTGGCGGTGTTCCCGCACGAGGACCGGAACTCCCTGCACCGGCTCAAGGCCGACGAGTCCTACCAGATCGGCGAGCCGGGCCACCCGGTACGCGCCTACCTGTCGGTGGACGAGATCGTCAAGGCCGCCCGGCGGGCCGGCGCGGACGCCGTCTACCCCGGCTACGGCTTCCTGTCCGAGAACCCGGACCTGGCCGAGGCCTGCGCGGAGGCCGGCATCACCTTCGTCGGGCCTACCGCCGAGGTGCTGCACCTGACCGGGAACAAGGCCAGCGCGAAGGATGCCGCGCGGGCGGCCGGGCTGCCGGTGCTGCGCTCCTCGGAGGCCTCCGACGACGTGGCCACGCTGCTCGCCGCCGCCGACGACATCGGGTTCCCGGTGTTCGTGAAGGCGGTGGCCGGCGGGGGTGGCCGGGGCATGCGCCGGGTGGCCGGCGCCGGCGAGCTGCGCGAGTCGCTGGAGGCGGCGATGCGCGAGGCGGACGCGGCGTTCGGCGACGGCCGGATGTTCCTGGAGCAGGCCGTGGTGAACCCCCGGCACATCGAGGTGCAGGTACTGGCCGACGGTGAGGGTGACACCATCCACCTGTTCGAGCGGGACTGCTCCCTGCAGCGCCGGCACCAGAAGGTGGTGGAGATCGCCCCGGCGCCGAACCTGGACCCGGACACCCGGGACCGGATCTGCGCCGACGCGGTCGCCTTCGCCCGCGCCATCGGCTACCGCAACGCCGGCACGGTGGAGTTCCTGCTGGACGAGCGCGGCGACCACGTGTTCATCGAGATGAACCCGCGCATTCAGGTGGAGCACACGGTGACCGAGGAGGTCACCGACGTGGACCTGGTGGCCTCGCAGCTGCGCATCGCCGCCGGTGAGACGCTGGCCGACCTGGAGCTGTCCCAGGACACCATCACGCTGCGCGGGGCCGCGCTGCAGTGCCGGATCACCACCGAGGATCCGGCCAACGGCTTCCGCCCGGACACCGGGGTGATCAGCACCTACCGCTCGCCGGGCGGCTCCGGCGTCCGGCTGGACGGCGGCACGGTGCACACCGGCGCCGAGGTGAGCGCGCACTTCGACTCGATGCTGGCCAAGCTGACCTGCCGGGGGCGGGACTTCGCCACCGCCGTCCGCCGCGCCCGTCGCGCCGTCGCCGAGTTCCGCGTGCGCGGCGTGTCCACGAACATCCCGTTCCTGCAGGCCGTGCTGGCCGACGAGGACTTCCAGGCCGGCCGGGTGACCACCTCGTTCATCGAGCAGCGCCCGCACCTGCTGACCGCCTGGCAGCCGGCCGACCGGGGTACCCGGGTGCTCTCGTACCTGGCCGCGACCACGGTCAACAAGCCGCACGGGCCGCGCCCGAAGGTGGTCGACCCGGTCACCAAGCTGCCCCAGGTGGACCTGCTGCCGCCGGCCCCGGACGGTTCCGTGCAGCTGCTGCGCGAGCTGGGACCCGAGGGGTTCGCCCGCCGGCTGCGCGAGCAGACCACCGTCGGGGTCACCGACACCACCTTCCGGGACGCGCACCAGTCCCTGCTGGCCACCCGGGTGCGCACCAAGGACCTGCTGGCGGTGGCCCCGCACGTGGCCCGGATGCTGCCCGGGCTGCTCTCGCTGGAGTGCTGGGGCGGCGCCACCTACGACGTGGCGCTGCGCTTCCTGGCCGAGGACCCGTGGGCGCGGCTGGCCGCGCTGCGGGAGGCGGCGCCCAACCTGTGCCTGCAGATGCTGCTGCGCGGGCGCAACACGGTCGGCTACACGCCCTACCCGGTGGAGGTGACCGATGCCTTCGTCGCCGAGGCGGCGAAGACCGGCGTCGACATCTTCCGAATCTTCGACGCGCTGAACGACGTGTCCCAGATGCGCCCGGCCATCGACGCCGTCCGGGAGACCGGGACCGCGATCGCCGAGGTCGCGCTGTGCTACACCGCCGACCTGTCCGACCCGGCGGAGAAGCTCTACACGCTGGACTACTACCTGCGGCTGGCCGAGCAGTCGGTCGAGGCCGGTGCGCATGTGCTGGCCATCAAGGACATGGCCGGCCTGCTGCGCCCGCCGGCCGCGCGCACCCTGGTGACCGCGTTGCGCGACCGCTTCGACCTGCCGGTGCACCTGCACACCCACGACACCGCCGGGGGGCAGCTGGCCACGCTGCTGGCCGCGATCGACGCCGGGGTGGACGCGGTGGACGCGGCGGTGGCCTCGATGTCCGGCACCACCTCGCAGCCCTCGCTGTCCGCGCTGGTGGCCGGCACCGACCACACCGAGCGGACCACCGGCCTGGGCCTAGTCGAGGTGAACGACCTGGAGCCGTACTGGGAGGCCGTGCGCAAGGTGTACGCGCCGTTCGAGTCGGCGCTGACCTCGCCCACCGGCCGCGTCTACACCCACGAGATCCCCGGCGGGCAGCTGTCCAACCTGCGCCAGCAGGCCATCGCGCTGGGCCTCGGCGAGCGGTTCGAGAAGATCGAGGACTGTTACGCGGCCGCCGACCGGATGCTGGGGCGGCTGGTCAAGGTCACGCCGTCGTCCAAGGTGGTGGGGGACCTGGCGCTGCACCTGGTCGGCGCGGACGTGGACCCGAAGGAGTTCGAGTCCGACCCGGGCCGGTTCGACGTGCCGGACTCGGTGGTCGGCTTCCTGCGCGGCGAGCTGGGCGACCCGCCCGGCGGATGGCCGGAGCCGTTCCGGTCCCGCGCTCTCGAGGGCCGCTCTCCCGCGAAGGGGGAGACCGCACTCGGCGACGACGACCGCAAGGGGCTGCGCGAGGAGCCCAGGCGCACGCTGAACCGGCTGCTGTTCGCCGGCCCGACCAAGGAGTTCGAGGCGCACCGGGAGTCCTACGGGGACACCTCGGTGCTGTCCACCCGGGACTTCCTCTACGGGCTGGAGACCGACACCGAGCACGAGGTGGAACTCGAGCCCGGGGTCACCCTGCTGATCGGCCTGGAGGCCATCTCGGAGCCGGACGAGCGGGGTTTCCGCACCGTACTGGCCACGTTGAACGGCCAGCTGCGGCCGATCCAGGTGCGGGACGAGTCGGTGGCCACCGACGTGAAGGCGGCGGAGAAGGCCGACCGGGGCAACCCGAAGCACGTCGCGGCGCCGTTCGCCGGGGTGGTCACGCTGGCCGTCGCGGAGGGCGACACGGTGTCCGCCGGGCAGACCGTGGCGACCATCGAGGCGATGAAGATGGAGGCCGGCATCACGGCGGCCACCGGCGGGCGGGTGGCCCGGCTGGCCATCGGTGCCGTGCAGCAGGTGGAGGGTGGCGACCTACTGGTCGAGCTGGACTAGCCGCAGCAAACCATCTAGTCTGTCTAGACAGATTCGTCTCGGGGAGGTCGTCGTGGCCAACCGTTGGCAACTGCAGGAGGCCAAGCAGCGGTTCAGCGAACTTGTCAGGGCCGTCGGAGAGGATGGCCCGCAGTACGTGACCCGGCATGGCCAGGAGGTGGTCGTGGTGATCGACGTCGAGGAGTACGAGCGGCTCAAGCGCTCCGGCACGGACTTCAAGGAGTTTCTCCGGAGCGCCCCCGAACTCGACGAGCTGGAGATCGACCGCTCCGCCGCGCCCGCGCGCGCGGTCACCTTCGGCGATCCGGGGTGAGCTACCTGCTGGACACCAACGTGGTGTCCGAGATCCGCAAGCGGAGTCCGGACCCCGGTGTCACGAAATGGTTCGACTCCGTGGACGAGGAGGAGCTGTTCCTCAGCGTGCTGGTGGTCGGCGAGATCCGGCAGGGCATCACCCGGTTGGCCCGGCACAACGAGGTGGGGGCCAAGGCGCTGGAGCGCTGGCTCTGGCGGCTCGGCGACGCCTACCGGGACCGGGTCCTCCCGGTGACGGCCGAGATCGCCGAGACCTGGGGACAGCTGAACGTGCCCGACCCGCTGCCGGCGGTCGACGGGCTGCTCGCGGCGACCGCGCTGGTGCGGCGGTTCACCCTGGTCACCCGCAACACCTGCGACGTCGCGCGCACGGGTGTCCAGCTGCTCAACCCGTTCGCGGCATCGGCGTGACGCGGATTATCGCCGGCGCGGTCGGCGGCCGGCGGATCGCCGTGCCGGCCAGCGGCACCCGGCCGACCGCGGACCGGGTGCGGGAGGCGCTGTTCAGCTCGCTGCAGGCCGACCCGGGGCTGGACGGCGCCTCGGTGCTGGACCTGTGCGCGGGTTCCGGGGCGCTCGGCCTGGAAGCCCTGTCCCGGGGCGCGGCGCACGCGTTGTTCGTGGAGTCGGACCGGCGGGCGGCGGCGGTGCTGCGGCGCAACGTGGCCGAGCTGGGCATGGCCGACCGGGCCGATGTCCGGCCGGTCCCGGTCGGCCCGCTGCTCGCCACCCCCGCGACCCGGCGCTACGACCTGGTGCTCGCCGATCCCCCCTATCGGGTGGTCGACGCGGAGGTCGCCGGCTGGCTGCGCGACGCCGCCGAGCACGGCTGGTTGGCCGAGGACGCCACCGTTGTGCTGGAACGATCGTCCGCGCCGGCGGCGTTCGAGTGGCCGCCGCCACTGCGCCCGCTGCGTGATCGTCGCTACGGAGACACCACGCTGCACTTCGGAGTTTGTTAACGTCCCGGTTCGTGAGACGCGCGGTGTGTCCCGGCTCCTTCGACCCGGTCACCAATGGTCATATGGACATCATCGGCCGCGCCGCCGGCCTGTTCGACGAGCTGTTCGTCGCGGTGCTGGTCAATCCCAACAAGCACGGCCTGTTCAGCGTGGACGAGCGGATCGAGATGCTCACCGACGTCACCTCGCAGTACCCCAACGTGAAGGTGTCCTCCTTCCACGGCCTGCTGGTCGACTTCTGCCGGGACCACGACGTGCTGGCCATCGTGAAGGGCCTGCGCGCGGTCACCGACTTCGACTACGAGCTGCAGATGGCGCAGATGAACCGGCGCCTGTCCGGGGTGGACACGCTGTTCATGTCCACCAACCCGGAGTACAGCTTCGTGGCCAGCTCGCTGGTCAAGGAGGTGGCCAAGTACGGCGGTGACGTCGCGCACCTGCTGCCGGCACCGGTGTTCGCCCGGCTCACCGAGCGCCTGGGCGAGATGTCGTCCTAGTGTCCTCAGGACACTAGCGTCCCGCTCAGCGCCGCATCTCCACCAGCGCCGACCGGAGCGCGTCCGGGGTCACCGCGAACGGCCCGCGCATCGGGTGGATCATCTGCTGACTGAGGTACAGCGTCGCGCCGATGGTCGCGCCGAGCAGGACCATCATCGTGATGTTGACCGCCTTCCGGCGCAGGCCGAGGATCAGCGGGAATGCGATGGTCAGGGCGGCGCCGATGATCGTGGCGGTGAGCAGCACCAAGTTGAAGCCGTACTCGCCGGTGGCGTCGTCCAGCCGTGCGCGGCGGCTGTTGTCGATCACCTGGACGTCGGCCAGGCCCTGGCGGCGGGCGTCGCCGACCGCGTCCTGAGTGACCGGCAGCGCGGTGAACCTGGCCCTGATCGCGGCGAGCGTCGCGGAGACCTCGGGGCTGTGCATGCCGTTCTCCATGAGCGGCCACTCGGATCCCGCCACCTGGTTGGCGTATGCCCGGATCAACCCGGTGAGCTCGGTGCGCACCGGCTCGGGGGCTTGGTCGGCCTGCCAGAAAGAGTCGATCAGTGCGTCGGCTTCCAGCGACGAATCAGTTTCCACATTGTCGCGGGTTTGCCAGGAGAAAACCACGTAGAACGCCAGAACGACGGTAAAGAGTGCACTGAGTATCCCGCCAATAAAGCTGAGCGAGCTGGAATCTGAGTCCTTTGTCAGAGTACTGCTCCGTGGCCCGTCGAGGACCATGACGAGCACAGCCGCCAGAGCGGCCAGGATGAGCGCGGCGAGGAGGGCTCCGAATGCCATCTTTTCTTTTCATTCAGCTGAAGTGCGGACCCGCACGAAGGACCGGGGAAAACTAGCAGCGCGAAGAACGAGGGTGGAATGTCTTCCCCGGCAGATTAGCTGGAAGAGGTGAATGCCCGCATCGGCGGCTTCTCGGGCCGGTTTGGTTAGGGTAGAAAAGCGTTCTCGTGTCAACAAGGATGACCATTTCCTGAGATCCCGGTATTTGCGCGGAAGGTGCTTGATGTCGCGGCACGTGTCGCTCGCGCTGCTACTAGCTGTGTTGGGTCTTGTATTTGCACCAGGGGCGTTCGCGGGGCGGGCGGTGGCCCAGAACCCGGCCGAGGAGCCCGGAGCGGTTTCGGTGACCACCTCGGTCTTCCCCTCGGTCACGCTGCCCGGGATGCCGGTGCGGCAGACCGCCGTGGTGACGAACACCGGCGGGCAGGTGCTCCGCAACATCCAGGTCCAGCTGGAGCTCGGTCCGGACTGCACCCGGGTGATCGCCGAGCTGGCGCCGGGCCGGGCGCGGGCGGTGGCCTGCGAGGCCGCCGCCCCCCTGCTGACCACGCTGCTGCACGCCACCGTGTTCGCCCAGGTGGCGCTCACCGGCGAGCAGATCGCGGCCGGGGCGAGGGTTCGTGTCGTCATCCAGGGTGGCCGGCGTGCGCCCGGCCCGGCACCGACGCCCGAGCCCTCCGCCGCGCCGGCACCGACGGTCGCGGCGCCGGCACCTCTGCCGACCGCCCCGGAACCCCTGCCGACGCCCGCCGTGCCTACGCCGCCGCCGACAGCACTCGCACCCGCGCCCCTGCCGACAGCCCCGGCGCCGACCGTGGTTGCCTCCACGGCGCTTCCGCCGGTCGCCCTGCCCGCGCCGCCCCCGACCGTCCAGTCGACCGCGCAGCCGGAACAGCCGAGGACCGAGCCGACCGTGGACCCCGAGCCGCCGGCCCAACCCGCCCCGGCGCCGCCCGCCGCTCCCGCCGAGGCCCCACCACCTCCGCCGCCACCGCCCCCCGCGGCGGCCCCCGCCCCCGCTCCTCCGGCCGCCCCCGCTCCCGCCGCTGCCGCGCCTGCGCCCCCGGCCGCCGCCGCGCCGGCTGCTCCGGCGGCCGCCGCGCCCGCTGCTCCGGCCGCTGCCGCGCCCCCGGCCGCCGCTGCCCCGGCCGCCGCTGCCCCGCTCGCTGCCGCGGCTGCCCCGCCCGCTCCCGCCGCTGCCGCGCCTGCTCCGGCGGCGGCCCCTGCTCCGGTGGCGCGGAGACCCGGGGTGGAGGCCCGCGCCGAACGCCGACCCGGCCCGGCGCGCACCGCGATGCTGGTCGCCGTGCTCGGCCTGTTCGTGCTGACGGTGAGCGTGGGCGCATTGACCGCGGTGACCCGCATCGGCCGGTAGCCTGCAGACACGCGGCCTCTTCCGCAATGCCACGTTCTGGGCATTTCGGCGGGCACACTGGGGGCCGTGTACCGGGTCTTCGAAGCACTTGACGCGCTGGTCACCGTGGTGGAAGAGGCTCGCGGCCTGCCCATGACGGCGAACTGCGTGGTGCCGAGGGGCGAGGTTCTGGACCTGCTGGACGAGCTGCGCGACGCGATCCCCGGCGAGCTGGATGACGCGCAGGACGTGCTGGACCACCGCGACGACATGCTCTCCCGCGCCGAGCAGCGCGCCGACGAGCTGACCCAGCGGGCCGAGGAGGACGCCGCCAAGCTGACCGGAGACGCGCAGGCGGAGGCCGACCGGATCCTCGCCGACGCCCGCGAGGAGGCCGAGCAGCTGGTCTCCCGGGCCCGGCACGACGCCGAGCGGACCGTGGCGGACTCCCGGGCCCAGGCCCAGGACCTGGCGGACCGGGCTCGCGCCGAGGCCGAGCGCCTGGCCGAGTCGGGGGAGGTGGCCTACCGGCAGGCGGTGGCGGACGGCGAGGCCGAGCAGGCGCGACTGGTCGCGCAGACCGAGGTGGTGCAGGCCGCGCACATCGAGTCCGGGCGGATCATCGACGCCGGCGACCGGGAGGCCCAGCGGCTGCGCGCCGAGTGTGACGAGTACATCGACTCCGCGCTGGCCAGTTTCGAGGAGACGCTCACCCGCACGTTGACTACAGTTCAGCGTGGGCGGGGGCAGCGGGGCCGCTGGTCCGCGGTCGGGGCGAAGGACCGCATTGGAACGGATCTGCTGAGCTAAGCGATTACTCCCGCGGGTTTGTCCGAACCGGCAACGTGCCTATAGTGGTTACGCACGGTAGCGGGCTCGAGATGAGGGCGGCAGAGGAGCGCGCGTGAGTGATCGCTGGGCTGTCTGGGCTGTCTGGGCTGTCCTTGGTGGCAGTGATGTGCTCGGAGGGGAACATGACCACACGGGAGCCCGAGTCCACGCGGACCGAGCATCCAGCGGAGGAAACGCCGGCGTTCGATCTCGGGCCGCCTCTCACCGGGCCGGACGGCTGGGCGGCGGCCCGGCCGCGCTACCCGGACGGCAGCATGGCGCCGGCGGCGTTCGACCCGCGCAACTGGTGGCCCAAGCACCAGCATCGGTTCGAGATGTCGGCTGACTACACCGGGCAGCCGGACTACCCGGCGAACCAGCCGATGTTCGACGGGACGCCCCCGCCCGCCCTGGCGGCGGACTCGAGCCGGCCCCCGGCGCCGGTGGAACCGGACCCGGGTCAGTACCAGCCGCGGCACCAGCCACCGAGGCCGGCCACCGGCACGGCCGCCGACCTGACCGACGACGCCATCGTGCGGCCCCGCGCCGAGCGGCCCATCGCCGGCTGGCGGGGCGCGGTCTACGCCGCGTCCGGCGGCCGGATCAACCCGGGCGTGAGCGAGGCGGAGGCGGCGCGGAACGTGTTGTTGCGCCGGATTCGCCGGCATCTGCCGGGGGCGCACCAGATCGCGGTGTCCTCGCTGAAGGGCGGCGTGGGCAAGACCACGGTTTCCTCGGTACTGGGGCTGACGCTGGCCGAGCACCGGGGTGACCGGGTGGTCGCGGTGGATGCCAACCCGGATGCGGGGACCCTGGCGGACCGGTTGACCGGTGAGATCGGTGTGACGGTCCGGCAGATGCTCGACAACATCGACGACATCGACTCGTTGACGGCGGTGTCGCACTACACGTCGTTGGCGGGTCGCCTGCAGGTGTTGGCGTCGGAGCAGGATCCGGCGATGAGCGAGGCGTTCAGCCGGCAGGAGTACGAGCAGATCTGCGCGGTTCTGGCCCGCTTCTACAACATCATCATCACCGATTCGGGTACCGGTCTGGTGCACTCCGCGATGGAGGGCACGCTGGCGTTGGCGGACTCGCTGGTGGTGGTCGGGGCGCCGACGGTGGACGGTTCGTCGCGGGCGTCGAAGACGCTGGACTGGCTGGTCGCGCACGGCTACGCCGAGATGGTCGCCGATGCCGTGGTGGTGTTGTGCTGTGACCGGGTGAGTCCGGAGATCGACCGGGAAAGAGTGCGGGCGCATTTCCTGGGCCGGACCCGGGCGGTGGTGGAGATTCCCTACGACCCGCACCTGGCCACCGGCGGGCGGGTGGACCTGGCGGCCATGCGTGAGGAGAGCAAGCACGCCTTCCTGGAGCTCGGCGCGCTCATTGCCGACCGCTTCTCCGGTTACTGAGGCCGGTACGCTGGAAAGCGTTATGTCGAAGAGTGAGCAACGCCCGAACCACCCCGAGGCGGCCAGCCCCTGGGTGATCAGCACGCGCGAGCTGGGCCGGCGGCCCGGCGGCATGCGCGACTACCGGCGCACGGTTCCGGCGCCGGCCGGCTTCTTCCTCGAGGTCATCGGCATCCCGGAGGGGGAGCCGATCGAGCTGGAGGTGAAGCTGGAATCGGCCAGCGAGGGCGTGTTCGTGTCCGGCACGGCGCACGCCGTGCTGGTCGGGGAGTGCGCCCGCTGCCTGGAGCCGATCGCCGACGAGGTCACCGCCCGGCTCGGCGAGCTGTTCGCGTACCCGGACAGCGCCACCGAGGCGACCACCGAGACCGACGAGGTCGGGCACGTGGTGGACGACATGATCGACACCGAGCAGATGGTGCGCGACGCGGTGTTGCTGGGGCTCCCGCTGGCCCCGTTGTGCCGGCCGGACTGCCGGGGGCTGTGCCCGGAATGTGGTGAACGGTGGGCGGATCTGGAGCCGAACCACAGCCATGAGACAATTGACTCCAGATGGGCCTCCCTGCAGGGAATGCGGGGTCGGCTCGCGTCCGCTGTGGCGGACGCCGACCCGGCGGAAAACGCTGAGCGTCGGTAACCGCACCGAGAAAGTTGGAGAGATCGTCGTGGCCGTTCCCAAGCGCCGAATGTCGCGCTCGAACACGCGCACCCGCCGTGCACAGTGGAAGGCCTCCGCGCCGACCCTGGCGCCGTGTTCCAACCGCGCTTGCCGCCAGCCGAAGCCTCCGCACGTGGCTTGCCCGAACTGTGGGCAGTACGACGGTCGGCCGGTCGTCAGCCCGGCCTGACCGAAGCTGCGCCAGCCCTCGTGAGAGATCGGGCGACGCGAGGGCCGGAAACCGACCATTCCGCGTTGTTGGCACGGCTCGACGTCGATCTTGACGCCGAGCTGTTGACCCTTGCCCTGACCCACCGCTCCTTCGCCTACGAGAACGGCGGGCTGCCCACCAACGAGCGCCTGGAGTTCCTCGGGGACTCCGTGCTCGGCGTGGTGGTCACCGAACACCTGTACCGCACGCACCCGGACCTGCCGGAGGGCCAGCTGGCCAAGCTGCGGGCCAGCGTGGTGAACATGCACGCCCTGGCGTCGGTGGCGCGCGAGCTGGGACCGCCGGCCACCGACGACCGGGGCGGCGGGCTGGGCGGATACCTGTACCTGGGCCGGGGCGAGGAGCTCACCGGCGGGCGGGACAAGGCGAGCATCCTGGCCGACGCCACCGAAGCGCTGATCGGCGCGGTCTACCTCGAGCACGGGCTGGAGGTGGCCCGCCGCCTGGTGGAGCGCCTGTTCGACGGCCTGCTCAAGGCCGCGCCCCGCCTGGGCGCCGGCCTGGACTGGAAGACCAGCCTGCAGGAGCTCACCGCCGCGGCCGAGATGGGCGTGCCGGAGTACCGGATCACCGAGGACGGCCCCGACCACCTCAAGACGTTCACCGCCATCGCCGTGGTGGCCGGGCGGGAGTTGGGCACCGGGGTGGGCCGCACCAAGAAGGAAGCCGAACAGAAGGCCGCGCAGCTGGCCTGGCGCACGCTCTCCGAAGACGGCGCGGCGGACAGCGAGGCCGGCGAGACTCCCGACCAACCGGGTACCTGAGGCCCGGGTGCCGGAGCTGCCCGAGGTCGAGGTGGTGCGCCAGGGCCTCGCCGACCACGTCATCGGCCGCCGGGTGACCGGCGTCCAGGTGCTGCACCCGAGGGCGGTCCGCCGCCACGTTCTCGGCGCCGCCGACGTGATCGGCCGGATCACCGGGCACACCCTCACCGCCGCCCGCCGGCGCGGCAAGTACCTGTGGCTGGAGCTGGACGGCGACCAGCCGGACGGCCCGTCCGAGGCGGTGCTCGCGCACCTCGGCATGAGCGGGCAGATGCTGGTCGCCGGCCGGGCCGTGCCGCCGCACAAGCACCTGCGGATGCTGCTGGACTTCGCCGACGGCGGCCCCCAGCTGCGCTTCGTGGACCAGCGCACGTTCGGCGGGCTGAGCGTGGAGGAGCTGGTCGAGGCCGACGGCGCCTTGCTGCCCAAGCCGATCGCCCACATCGCCCGCGACCCGATGGACGCCGGCTTCGACGCCGAGGCGGTGGTCACCGCGCTGCGGGCCCGCCGCACCGAGCTGAAACGCGCGCTTCTGGACCAGTCGCTGGTGTCCGGCATCGGCAACATCTACGCCGACGAGGCGCTCTGGCGCGCCCGCCTGCACGGCGTGCGGCCCACCGGCAAGCTGACCCGGGTCGCGGCCCGGAACGTGCTGTCCGCCGCCACCGAGGTGATGAACGAGGCGCTGGCCCAGGGTGGCACCAGCTTCGACGCGCTGTACGTGAACGTGAACGGCAACTCCGGCTACTTCGAGCGCTCGCTGAACGTCTACGGCCGAGAAGACCGCCCGTGTCGCCGCTGCGCCACCCCGATCCGCCGCGAGCCCTTCATGAACCGCTCCTCCTACTACTGCCCCCGCTGCCAACCCCGCCCCCGCTAACCCCCACATCGCGGACCCTCCCGCCCCATATCGCGGATCCCACCAGGCGATATCGCTGGTCCCGTCAGGCGGTATCGCTGGTCCCGCCAGGCCATATCGCTGGTCTCGTCAGGCCGTGTCGCGGTCTGGTGCGTCCCGGCACGTCGGTCTGCGCCGGTCTGAACCTGCGACATGGACTGGACAGATCCGCGACATGACCTGGTGGAATCCGCGATATGGGTGGGGGTGGGCGTTAGGGACGCGTTAAGGGTTGGATCTCGTCGGATGGGGTGGTGGGAGGGTCGAAGGCGGGAGGTGGCCCATGCCACGTGCACGTTCTTCCGAAACGGTGCCGCCCCGACTGCCTGGTTCGACCGGCAGCGCGCTCGGCTTCTTCGTCGGAATCGGCGCCACCCTGGTGGCATTTCCCCTCGGTGCCGGTGACTGGCCGCCCATCGCCCTCGTGCTGCTCGGCGTGGTGGTGCTGGCGGTCGGCGTGAGCACCACGCTGCTCGGCGCCCTCGCCGCGGCGGCGCAGTGCTGGGGGCTGTACTCCGGTTTTGTGCTGCACCAGTTCGGCGAGCTGCACCTCGACGGGCCCGAGCGGGCCGCCCTGGCGCTGCTGGTGGGGCTGGCGCTCGCGGCCAGTGCGGCCGGGCTGGCCGTGCGCCTGCATGCCGGGAAGACCGAGAGCGCCGAGCCGGCCCGGGCACGGTTGACGCTGGTCACCGCATCGGGTCGGTGAGTTCACCCGCCCTGGTGAGCGGTCTCACCGGGGCGTCAAGAACCCGTCAACGCGGCGCCGCCCGGCGTCAAGGGCGCGCAACTTGCCGACGCAAACGGGGCAACATCTCGCACGCTTTCCGGTGACCCCAGATCGAGAAAGTGAGGGCATACCGGATGGCCGACCTGGCCTATCTCTTGCTGATCGTCGGCGGCTTCGCGGTGCTGGCGTTGCTGCTGCGTGGACTGGAGCAGCTGTGATCGCCAACGTCGTGGGCGGAGTGGTCGCCCTGCTGCTGCTCATGTACCTGTTCGTCGCGCTGGTCCGGCCGGAGAGGTTCTAGATGTCCACCACACTGGCCGGCCTCTTGCAGGTCGGCGTACTGCTGCTGCTCCTGGCCGCCGTGTACGTGCCGTTCGGCAACTACATCGCCGGCGTGTACACCGGCGCCCGCCACCTGCGGTTCGAGCGCGCCATCTACCGGATCGTCCGGGTGGACCCGGACAGTGAGCAGCGTTGGACCGTGTACGCGGCCGGCGTGCTCGGGTTCTCCTTCGTCTCGGTGCTGCTGCTGTACCTGCTGCAGCGGTTCCAGCCGTTCCTGCCGCTGGACCTCGGCCGGGGCGCGGTGGACCCGGGGATCGCGTTCAACACCGCGATCTCCTTCGTGACCAACACCAACTGGCAGTCCTACGTGCCGGAGTCGGTGATGGGCCACACCGTGCAGATGGCCGGCCTGACCGTGCAGAACTTCGTCTCCGGCGCGGTGGGTATAGCGGTCGCGGTGGCGCTGATCCGCGGGTTCATCCGGGCCTCCACGGACCGGATCGGCAACTTCTGGGTGGACCTCACCCGGGGCGTCATCCGGATTCTGCTGCCGGTGGCCTTCGTCTCGGCCATCGTGCTGGTGGCCACCGGCGTGGTGATGAGCCTGCGCACCGGCGTGGACGTGACCGGCATCGACGGCCAGCGGCACACCATCGCACTGGCCCCGGCCGCCTCCCAGGAGGCGATCAAGGAACTCGGTACCAACGGCGGCGGGATCTTCAACACCAACTCCTCCCACCCGTTCGAGAACCCCAACGGCTGGTCCAACCTGCTCGAGATCTTCCTGATCCTGGTCATCCCGGTCAGCCTGACCAGGGCGTTCGGCGTGATGGTGCGCGACACCCGGCAGGGTCATGTGCTGCTCGGCGTGATGGGCGCGCTGTGGGGCGCCATGCTCGCCGTCGCCTGGTGGGCGGAGACCCACCCGAACGGCCCGGCCACGCTGGCCGCCGGTGCCGCGATGGAGGGCAAGGAGGTCCGGTTCGACATCCCGTCGTCGGTGCTGTTCGCGGTGTCCACGACCGGGACGTCCACCGGCGCGGTCAACGGCATGCACGACAGCTACACCGGCCTCGGCGGCGGGGTCGCGCTGCTGAACATGCTGTTCGGCGAGGTTGCTCCGGGTGGTGTGGGCACCGGGTTGTACGGCCTGCTGGTGCTCGCGGTGATCGCGGTGTTCCTGGCCGGCCTGATGGTCGGCCGCACCCCGGAGTACCTGGGCAAGAAGCTGGGCCGCCAGCAGGTGACGGCCGCCGCGATCGCCATCCTGGCCATGCCCACCATGGTGCTGCTCGGCTCGGGCGCGGCGCTGGCCCAGCCCGGCGAGCTGAACGCCGCGCTGGCCAACTCCGGTGCGCACGGGTTCTCCGAGGTCCTCTACGCCTACGCGTCGGCCGGCAACAACAACGGCAGCGCGTTCGCCGGCATCACCGTGACCAGCCCGTTCTTCCAGTCGACCCTCGGCCTGGCCATGCTGTTCGGCCGGTTCATCCCGATCCTGGCCGTGCTGGCCCTCGCCGGGTCGCTGGCCGCGCAGAGACGGGTCGAGCCCGGTGCGGGGACCCTGCCGACCGACGGCGTGCTGTTCGGCGTGCTGGTCACCGGGACCGTAGTGATCGTCGCCGCTCTCACTTTCTTCCCGGCCCTCGGGCTCGGGCCTATCGCGGAGGCACTTGCATGACTCGCGTTGTGATGCCGAATCGTCCGGTCCGCAGTCCGGACGAGGCCCAGCACCTGCACGCGGAACGGACGGGCCGGTCGGTCGGTGCCGGGGCGTTCAGCCCGCGCCAGCTGCTGACCTCATTCCCGGACGCGATGCGGAAGCTGGACCCGAGGGCGCAGCTGCGCAACCCGGTGATGTTCGTGGTGTGGGTGGGCTCGGTGCTGGTCACGGTGCAGGCGATCGTGGAGCCGGGCGTCTTCGCGATCACCATCGCCATCTGGCTGTGGCTGACCGTGATCTTCGCCAACCTGGCCGAGGCGGTCGCCGAGGGCCGGGGCAAGGCGCAGGCCGACACCCTGCGCAAGACCAAGAAGGACACGGTCGCGCTGCGGCTGCGTCCGGACGGGTCCACCGAGCAGGTACCGGGCACCGAGCTGAAGATCGGTGACCGGGTGGTCGTGGAGGCGCACACCGAGTTCGCGGTGATCCCCGGTGACGGGGACATCGTGGAGGGCATCGCCACGGTGGACGAGTCGGCGATCACCGGCGAGTCCGCGCCGGTGATCCGCGAGTCGGGTGGCGACCGCTCGGCGGTCACCGGCGGCACCACCGTGCTGTCCGACCGGATCGTCGTGGAGATCACCACCAAGCCCGGCGAGTCCTTCGTGGACCGGATGATCGCGCTGGTGGAAGGCGCGCAGCGGCAGAAGACGCCGAACGAGATCGCGCTGACCATCCTGCTGGCCACGCTCACCATCATCTTCCTGCTGACCGTGGTGGCCCTGCAGCCGATGGCCGGCTACTCGGGGGCGCCGCAGTCGCTGATCGTGCTGACCGCGTTGCTGGTGTGCCTGATCCCGACCACCATCGGCGCGCTGCTGTCCGCCATCGGCATCGCCGGCATGGACCGGCTGGTGCAGCGCAACGTGCTGGCCAAGTCTGGTCGTGCGGTGGAGGCGGCCGGTGACGTGGACACCCTGCTCCTGGACAAGACCGGCACCATCACCTACGGCAACCGCCAGGCCACCGCGCTGGTGCCGGTGGAAGGGGTGACGGTGGCCGAGCTGGCCGAGGCCGCCCGCCTTTCCAGCCTGGCCGACCAGACGCCGGAGGGGCGCAGCATCGTGGAGCTGTGCCACCGGGAGCACGGGCTGGCGGCCGAGGCGACCGCCGCCGAGGCGGTGGCGGAGTTCGTGCCGTTCACCGCGCAGACCCGGATGTCCGGCATCGACCTCGGGGGGCATCAGGTCCGCAAGGGCGCGGCCAGCGCGGTCACCGACTGGGTGCGCTCGTCCGGTGGGCACGTTTCGGAACTGGTGAACGTGCTGGTGGACGACATCAGCGAGGAGGGCGGCACGCCGCTGGTTGTGGCGGCTTCGCCGCCACCCGTGAGTGAGAAGTATGGCTATAGCCACACTTCTCACTCACGGGCGGGCGAAGCGCGCATCCTCGGCGTGATCCGGCTGTCCGATGTGGTGAAGCCCCTGATGGCGCAGCGGTTCGCCGAGCTGCGGGCCATGGGCATCCGCACGGTGATGGTCACCGGGGACAACCCGAAGACCGCGAAGGCGATCGCCGCCGAGGCCGGCGTGGACGACTTCGTCGCGGAGGCCACCCCGGAGGCGAAGATGGAGTTGATGCGCCGCGAGCAGGAGGGCGGCCGGCTGGTGGCGATGACCGGTGACGGCACGAACGACGCCCCCGCGCTGGCGCAGGCGGACGTCGGGGTGGCGATGAACACCGGCACCTCGGCGGCCAAGGAGGCCGGCAACATGGTCGACCTGGACTCCGACCCCACCAAGCTGATCGAGATCGTGGAGATCGGCAAGCAGATGCTGATCACCCGGGGCGGCCTGACCACGTTCTCCGTGGCCAACGACGTAGCCAAGTACTTCGCCATCGTGCCGGCCATGTTCGCCGTGGCCTATCCGCAGCTGGACAAGCTGAACATCATGCACCTGGCCAGCCCGGAGTCGGCGATCCTGTCCGCGGTGATCTTCAATGCGCTGATCATCGTCGCGCTGATCCCGCTGGCGCTGCGCGGGGTGCGGTTCCGCCCGTCCAGCGCGGCCGCGCTGTTGCGGCGCAACCTGCTGGTGTACGGGCTCGGCGGGATCGTCGCGCCGTTCGCCGGCATCTTCCTGATCGACCTGCTGGTCCGGCTGCTGCCGGGGATTGGTTGAGTTCGCGGTGAACGCACTGACCAGGCAGACCCTCGCCGGGCTGCGCATGATCCTGGTGATGACCGTGCTGGTGGGCATCGCCTACCCGCTGGCGGTGTGGGCCGTGGCCCACCTGCCCGGGCTGTCCGCGCACGCGGAGGGTTCGGTGATCACGGCTCCGGACGGGACCGCGACGGGGTCGTCGCTGATCGGCGTGGACCCGGTGGCCAAGGACCCGGCCGCCGACCCGTACTTCCACACCCGGCCCTCGGCCACCGCCAAGGACATCCTCGGCCCGGGTGACCCGTCCACCTCGGCGGCGTCCAACCAGGCCGGTGACTCGGAGAAGCTGCTCAAGGCGGTGAACGACCGGCGGGCCGCGATCGCGGCCCGGGAAGGGGTGAACCCGGCGGCGGTGCCGCCGGACGCGGTGACCGCCTCGGCCTCGAGTGTCGACCCGCACATCAGCGCGGCCTACGCCGAGCTGCAGGCGGCGCGGGTGGCCCGGGTGACCGGGGTGCCGGCCGCCGACGTGGCGCGGCTGGTCGCCGAGCACACCGACGGCCGCGCCCTGGGCGTCCTCGGTGCCCCGGGCGTGAACGTGACCGAGCTGAACCTGGCGATTGCGCGGGCGGCGCATGGCCGGTGATGGCCTGGTTACATCGACACCCGGGTGACAATGGGGAGGTGACGTACGATCCGCCGGCCCGCCGGGGCAAGCTGCGCATCTACCTGGGTTCCGCGCCCGGTGTGGGTAAGACGTACGCGATGCTCGGGGAGGGCCGGCGGCGTGCCGACCGGGGTACCGACGTGGTGGTCGGCCTGGTCGAGACGCACGGCCGGCCGAAGACCCAGGCCCTGGTGGGCACCCTCGAGGTGGTGCCTCGCAGGCAGATCACCTATCGGGACAACGAGTTCGGCGAGCTGGACACCGACGCCGTGCTGGCCCGCAAGCCGGCCGTGGTGCTGGTGGACGAGCTGGCGCACACCAACGTCCCCGGTTCGAGGCACGAGAAGCGCTGGCAGGACATCGACGACCTGTTGGCGGCCGGCATCGACGTGCTCTCCACGGTGAACGTGCAGCACCTGGAGTCGCTCAACGACGTGGTGGAGAAGATCACCGGGGTCCGGCAGCGGGAGACCGTGCCGGACCAGTGGGTGCGGGGCGCCGAGCAGGTCGAGCTGGTGGACATCACCCCGGAGGCGCTGCGCCGCCGGATGGCGCACGGCAACATCTACCCGCCGGAGAAGATCGACGCGGCGCTGTCCAACTACTTCAAGCCGGTCAACCTGGTCGCGCTGCGCGAGCTGGCGCTGTTGTGGGTGGCCGACGAGGTGGACGTCGCCCTGCAGCGCTACCGGGCCGAACAGCAGATCACCGACGTCTGGGAGGCCCGGGAGCGGATCGTGGTCGCGGTCACCGGCGGCCCGGAGAGCGAGACGGTGCTGCGCCGGGCGGCGCGCATCGCCAAGCGGTCGGGAGGTGCCGCCACCGGACGCCCGGCCCAGGCCGGCGCGAGCGGTACCAGCGAGGGGCGCCGGGCCGACCTGCTGTGCGTGCACGTGCTGCGCGGTGACGGGCTGGCCGGCGCGCCGCCGCAGGCGTTGACCAGGCTCCGCAAGCTGGCCGACGGTGTGGGCGCCTCCTTCCACACCGTGGTCGGCGGGGAGGACGTGCCGGCCGCGCTGCTGGACTTCGCGCGCGGGGTGAACGCCACGCAGCTGGTGCTCGGCACCTCCCGGCGGTCCCGGGTCGCCCGGCTGTTCAACGAGGGCATCGGCGCCACTGTGGTGCAGGACTCCGGGCCGATCGACGTGCACATGGTGACCCACCAGGAGGCCGGCGGCGGCACGCTGGTGCGCCGGGTGCGCAGCGCGCTCTCCCCGACCCGGCGGACCGCCGGCTGGCTGTGCGCGCCGCTGCTGCCCGGGCTGGCCACGGTCACCGGCGTGCTCGGCAAAAACGTGTTCGGTCTGTCCACCGACGTGGTGCTGTTCTTCCTGGCCACCGTGCTGGTCGCGCTGGTCGGCGGGCTGGGGCCGGCGCTGCTCGCGGCGGTGGCCGGCGGGCTGCTGCTCAACTACTTCCTCACCCCGCCGCTGTACACCTTCACCATCGCCGAACAGCAGAACGTGATCACCTTGGTGGTGATGGTGGTGGTGGCCATCGCGGTGGCGCTGGTGGTGGACCGGGCGGCCCGGCGGTCCGAGCAGGCCGCCGTGGCGCGCACCGAGGCGGCCCTGCTGGCCTCCTTCGCCCGGACGGTGCTGACCCGGGCCGACCCGCTGCCCCGGCTTCTGGAAAAGGTGGGCGAGGCGTTCGGCCTGCCCTCGGTGGCGGTGCTGGAGCACGCCCCGGACGTCCCCAACGGCTGGCGCACCGTGGCCTGCACCAGCCCGCCGGACTGCCTGCGCCCGGAGGATGCCGAAGTGGACGTGGCGGTGGACGTGGACGTGCACCTGATCGGGCGGGGCCGGCCGCTGGCGGCGGCCGACCGGCGGGTGCTGGAGACGGTCGGCGGCCAGGCCCTGCTGGCGCTGCGCGCCCAGCGGATGGCGGCCGAGGCGGCCGAGGCCCGGCGCCAGGCGGAGGGCGGCCGGCTGCGTTCGGCCCTGCTCTCGGCCGTCGGGCACGACCTGCGCACCCCGCTCACCTCGATCAAGGCGGCGGCGGGCAGCCTGCGCGACGCCGAGCTGCGGCTGTCCGAAGCGGACCGGGCGGAGCTGCTGGCCACCGTCGAGGAGTCGGTGGACCGGCTCACCGCGCTGGTGGACAACCTGCTTGACTCGTCCCGGCTGGCCGCCGGCGCGGTGGTGCCCCGGCCCCGCGCGGTCGGCTACGACGAGGCGGTCACGCTGGCCCTGGCCGGGGTGGAAGGGGCATACCGGGTGAAGGTGGAGATCGACGAGTCGCTGCCCGACGTGCTCGCCGACGCGGGACTGCTGGAACGGGTGGTCGCCAACGTGGTCGACAACGCGTTGCGGCACGGCGCGGGCGCTCCGGTGGCGGTGCGGGCCAGCGCGCACGCCGACCGGGTGGAGCTGCGAGTGGTCGACTCGGGGCCGGGTGTCCCGCGCAGCGCGGCCGACGGGCTGTTCCAGCCGTTCCAGCGGCTGGGTGACCGGGACGCCACCACCGGGGTGGGGCTCGGGCTGAGCGTGGCGAAGGGCTTCACCACGGCGATGGGTGGCACGCTGGTCGCCGAGGACACCCCGGGCGGCGGGCTCACTGTGGTGATCTCGCTTCCGGAGGCTGGGACATGACCGCGGGCATGACCAAGGTGCTGGTGGTGGACGACGACGCGCAGATCCTGCGCGCGCTGCGGATCAACCTGACCGCGCGCGGCTACCAGGTGCTCACCGCCGTGGACGGCACCGGGGCGCTGAAGGCCGCCGCCGACGGGCTGCCCGAGGTGGTGGTGCTGGACCTGGGCCTGCCCGACATGCCGGGCACCGAGGTGATCGCCGGGCTGCGCGGCTGGACCCAGGTGCCGATCATCGTGCTGTCCGCGCGCACCGACTCGACCGACAAGGTCGACGCGCTGGACGCCGGCGCGGACGACTACGTGACCAAGCCGTTCGGCATGGCCGAGCTGTTGGCCCGGCTGCGCGCCGCCGTGCGCCGGGCCTCGGTCGGCCAGGTCGACGGCGAGCCGGTGGTGAAGGCGGCCACCTTCACCGTGGACCTGGCGGCCAAGCGGGTGGTCCGCGACGAGGCGGAGATCCACCTGACGCCCACCGAGTGGGGCATCCTCGAGCAGCTGGTGCGCAACCCCGGCAAGCTGGTCGGCCAACGCCAGCTCCTCCAGGAGGTCTGGGGCCCCGCCTACGGCAAGGAAACCAACTACCTGCGCGTCTACCTGGCCCAACTCCGCCGCAAACTCGAACCCGACCCCGCCCACCCCCGCCACCTCATCACGGAACCGGGAATGGGCTACCGCTTCGAGCCCTGATCTCAGAAGCCGAAGTTCTGGGTCCAGTAGTGGCCGTTGGGTACGTAGCCGACGCCGATGGTTTTGAACTCGCAGTCGAGGATGTTGCGGCGGTGGGAGGGGCTGTTCATCCACTTGCTCATGGTTTCGGCCGCCGTGCGGTAGCCGCGCGCGATGTTCTCTCCGCCGGTGCGGTCGGCCGGGAAGCCGGCGGCCACCTCCCGGTCGGCGAAGTCGTGCCCGCTCGGGTCGTCGTGGCTGAAGAAGGACTTGCTGGCCATGGCCTGGCTGTGGCGCTGGGCCGACCGGTTCAGCCGGGGGTCCACGGTCAGTGGCTTGCAGCCGGCGGCCACCCGGCGCGCGTTGGTGATCGACACGATCTGCGCGGCCGGGCCGGCGATCACCGGCGGCTTCGGTGCCGGCGGCGGCGCCGCGACCGGCGGGCCGGGAGGCACGGGAGGCAGCGGTGGCCCGGGTGGGGGAATGGGCAGCAGCAGGGGGCCGGTGGCCGCCGGTGGCTGCGATGCGTCGTCGTAGGGCAGCGGCCCCACCGCGATCGGGCCGGGGTCGCCGACCGGCTCGCTGCTCGGCGCCTGGGGCGGCGGCGGTGCATGCTGCTCCGCGCGGGGCGCGACCAGAACCGCGGCGACGGCGACCAGCGCGCCGCAACCGAGACCGACCAGGACGGGGACCAGACGCCGCCGCCCGATGGACATCACAACGGGTGAACGTAGCAGACTGCGGGGCGTGAACCCGGATACCGCCATTCGACTGACAGCATGGGTACACGGACGCGTTCAAGGGGTGGGTTTCCGCTGGTGGACGCGATCCCGCGCGCTCGAGCTCGGCCTGGTCGGCAGCGCCTCGAACCTGCGTGACGGACGGGTGGAAGTGATTGCGGAGGGTGCACGAGAGGCTTGTGAGACACTCCTAGAACTGCTGCGAGGGGGAGACACGCCCGGCCGGGTGGACCGGGTGATCGAGCGATGGAGCGAACCCACCGGGTTGCCGCGCTCGTTCGTCGAGCGTTGACCCCAGAGCGTTGACCTTGACCCTGCTGTCCGACGGAAGGCCGATGTGCACCTCAAGCGACTGACGCTGAAGGGCTTCAAGTCCTTCGCCTCGGCCACCGAGCTGCGCCTCGAGCCGGGCATCACCTGCGTGGTCGGCCCGAACGGCTCGGGCAAGTCCAACGTGGTCGACGCGATCATGTGGGTGTTCGGCGAGCAGGGCGCCAAGGCGCTGCGCGGCGGCAAGATGGAGGACGTCATCTTCGCCGGCACCTCGGGGCGCGCGCCCCTGGGCCGCGCCGAGGTGACGCTGACCATCGACAACTCCGACGGCGCACTGCCCATCGACTACTCCGAGGTGTCGATCACCCGGCGGATGTTCCGGGACGGCGCGGGCGAGTACGAGATCAACGGCAACACCTGCCGGCTGTTGGACATCCAGGAGCTGCTCTCCGACTCCGGCATCGGCCGGGAGATGCACGTGGTGGTCGGCCAGGGCCAGCTGGCCGCGATCCTGGAGTCCAAGCCGGAGGAGCGGCGGGCCTTCATCGAAGAGGCCGCCGGCGTGCTCAAGCACCGCAAGCGCAAGGAGAAGGCGCTGCGGAAGCTGGACGCGATGCAGACCAACCTGACCCGGCTGACCGACCTCACCGGCGAGCTGCGCCGGCAGCTGAAGCCGCTGGGCAAGCAGGCGGAGATCGCCCGGCGGGCGCAGACGGTGCAGGCCGACCTGCGCGACGCCCGGCTGCGGCTGGCCGCCGACGACCTGGTCACCCTGCGGGCCGAGCTGGCCAGGGAGGAGGCCGACGAGGCCCTGGCCCGGGAGCGGCGGGGGGAGATCGAGCAGGCGCTGGTCGGTGCGCGCGAGGAGCTGGCGGTGCACGAGGCCGCCCTGGCCGCCGCGACGCCCGCGCTGACCACGGCCCAGGAGACCTGGTACCGGCTGTCCTCGCTGGCCGAGCGGCTGCGCGGCACGGTGCGGCTGGCCGCCGAGCGGGGCCGGCACCTGTCCGAGCCGGTGAGCGCGGGTTCCGTCGGGCAGGACCCGGACGAGCTGGAGGCGGAGGCCGAGGCCGTCGCCGAGCAGGAGGACGCGCTGGTCTCGGCCGTCGCGGACGCCCGGCGGGCGTTGAACGCGGCGCTGGAGACGGTGACCGCCCGGGAACGGGAGCTGGCCGCCGCCGAGCGCGAGCACCTGGCGGCGGTCCGTGCGGTGGCCGACCGGCGGGCCGGGCTGGCCACCCTGGAGGGCCGGGCGGAGGCGCTGCGCAGCAAGTCGGCGGCCACCGCCGAGGAGATCGAGCGGTTGTCCGGCGCCCTGGCCGAGGCCCGGGCGCGGACCGAGGCGGCCGAGGCCGAGCTGTCGGTGCTGCAGGCCGACCTCGGCGCGCTGGACGAGGGGCCGGAGGGTCCGAACGGCCTCGACCAGCGCGGCCGGGCGGCGGTGGACGCCCACCGGGAGGCCCGCCGCCGGGTGGAGGAGCTGGTCGCGCAAGAGCGCGAGCTGGAGCGGGAGCGCGCGCACTGGAAGGCCAGGGTCGAGGCGCTGTCGGTGGCGTTGAACCGCAAGGACGGCGTGGCCGCGCTGCTCTCCGCCGGCGATCGGCTGCCCGGGGTGCTGGGCAAGCTGGCCGAGCTGATCACCGTGTCACCCGGCGCGGAGGCCGCGCTGGCCGCCGCGCTCGGCGGTCTTGCCGAAGGCGTCGCGGTGTCCGCGCCACCCCAGGCGCTGGACGCGTTGCGCCTGCTCAAGTCGGACGGCGCCGGCCGGGCCGGCATCGTCAGCGGGGCGCCAGGGCCCGGCGGGGCGGCCGGCGCCGCGCCGGCGGCCGCCGGCCGGCCCGGCGCCGCCGTGAGGCCCGCGCTGCCCGCCGGCGCCCGCTGGGCGGAGGAACTGGTCACCGCGCCGGCGGAGCTGCGCGACTCGCTCGCCGCCGCGTTGGCCGGGGTCGTGGTGGTGGACGACCTGCCCGCCGCCGAGCGGGTGATAGCCGCGCTGGCGGCCGAGCTGCCCTCGGCCCGCGCGGTGACCGCCGACGGCGACGTGGTCGGGGTCGGCTGGGCGCTGGGCGGCTCGGCCCGCGACCAGAGCGCCATCGAGGTGCGGGCGGCCATGGAAGACTCCGCGGAGTCGGCCGAGGCGGTGGACGCGAAGCTGGAGCGGCTGCACGCCGCGCTGGACGGCGCGCGGGCCGAGGAGGCCTCGCGGCTGGCCGACGTGGAAGCCGCGCAGAAGGCGCAGAGCGAGTCCGACGCCCGCCGGGCCGCGCTGTCCCAGCGGATCGGCCGGGCCGACCAGGCGGTGCGTTCGGCCATCGCCGAGGCGGACCGGCTGCAGCGGCAGCGCGACGAGGTGGAGGCCAGCCGGATCGAGGCGCTCGGCGCGCTGGACGAGGCCGAGCAGCGCCTGGAGGCCGCGCAGGGCGAGCCGGTGGAAGAGGAGCCGGACACCGAGGAACGCGAGGTGGCTGCCGAGCGGCTGGCCGAGGCGCGCGCCGAGGAGATGGAGGCCCGGCTGGGCCTGCGCACGGCGGAGGAGCGGGCCAGGGCGATCGCCGGGCGCGCCGAGTCGCTGCGCCGGCGGGCCCGCTCGGAACGCGAGGCTCGGGCCAGGGCGGCCGCCGCGCGGGCGGCCCGGGAACGCGGCGCGGCGATAGCCGAGGCGGTCCGGGCGGCCGGCGAGACGGCGTTGGAGCGGCTCGAGCTGTCGCTGGCCACCGCTGAGGCGGAGCGCGAGTCGGCCCGGGAGGCGCGGGACTCGGGGGAGGCGGCGGTCACCGAGTCCCGCACCCGGGTGGGCCGGCTCTCCGGCGAGCTGGAGCGGCTGACCGACGCGGTGCACCGGGACGAGGTGCTGCGCGCGCAGTCCCGGTTGAAGGTGGAGCAGCTGGAGACCCGGATCGCCAGTGACTTCGGGATGGGGCTGGCCGAGCTGGTCGCCGAGTACGGGCCGGAGGTCGGCGTGCCGCCCGGCCCCGGCGAGCTGGCCGAGTACGAGGCGGCGAAGGAGCGCGGCGAGGACGTCACCGCCCCGCCCCCGCTGCCGTATGACCGGGCCACCCAGGAGCGGCGGGCCCAGCGAGCGCAGCGCGACCTGGCCCAGCTGGGCAAGGTGAACCCGCTGGCGCTGGAGGAGTTCGCCGCGCTGGAGGAGCGGTACCGGTTCCTGTCCACCCAGCTGGAGGACCTGAAGGCCACCCGCCGTGACCTGCTCACCGTGGTCCGTGAGGTGGACGACAAGATCCTCGAGGTGTTCGCCACCGCGTACCACGACGTGGCGCGCGAGTTCGAGATCGTGTTCCGCACGCTGTTCCCCGGCGGCGAGGGCCGGCTGGTGCTGACCGACCCGGACGACCTGCTCACCACCGGCGTCGAGGTGGAGGCGCGCCCGCCGGGCAAGAAGATCAAGCGCCTGTCGCTGCTGTCCGGCGGGGAGAAGTCGCTGACGGCGGTGGCCATGCTGGTGGCCATCTTTCGCGCCCGCCCCTCGCCGTTCTACGTGCTGGACGAGATCGAGGCGGCCCTGGACGACGCCAACCTGCGCCGCCTGATCGCCCTGTTCGAAGAGCTCCGCAACACCTCCCAACTGATCATCATCACCCACCAGAAGCCGACGATGGAGGTCGCCGACGCCCTCTACGGCGTCAGCATGCGCGGCGACGGCATCACCACCGTCGTCTCCCAACGCCTCCGAGGCGTCCCCACCTCCGCCTGACC
This sequence comes from Actinospineispora eucalypti, assembly GCA_014208095.1. Lineage (GTDB taxonomy): Bacteria > Actinomycetota > Actinomycetes > Mycobacteriales > Pseudonocardiaceae > Pseudonocardia > Pseudonocardia eucalypti. Next base: position 2,287,515 of record JACHMT010000001.1, read on the forward strand.
CCCACCCGCCGATTCAGTCACTTCAGCAGGGTGGTTCAGTCACTTTGGGCGGTGTCGAGGCCGTAGTCGCCGAGCCCGCGCTCCAGGCGCTCGAACGCCTCCCGGGACGCCTCCGCAAGGGCCGCGTACACCTGGTCCGCGCCCTCCCCGGCCAGGCTGCGCCGCAGCGCCTCGGTGAGCAGCAGCCGCTCGGTGGCGACCAGCTGCGCCGCGACCAGCCGGGGGGTGAGACCCGCGTCGCCGGTCTGCTCGGCGAGTACCCGGGCCAGCGCGTCTTCCGCCTGCTCGTGGATCTCCCGCAGGCGCGCGCGCAGGGCGCGGCTGCCGAACAGCATTCCCGCCCACTCGACACTGGAGAAGCCGAGGGTGGGATCCCTGGTGGCCAGCCGCGCGGCGTACCCGGCGCGGGCGGCGGCCAGCACCGACTCGCCGGGGGCGCGCCGCTCCACCGGGGCGGCGACCGCACTGACCAGCTCCTCGTGCCGGTCGAGGGCCAGATCCTCCTTGCGCGGGAAGTAGTTGGTGACCGTCATCTTGGCCACCCGTGCGGCGGCGGCGATCTCGGCGATCGTCACGTCCTCGAAGCCCCGCTGCATGAACAGGCGGGTGGCGGCGGACGCGATCGCGTCGTGCGTCTCGCGCTTCTTCGCCGCGCGCAGGCCCTGCACGGTCTCCACGGCGGCCACGTTAGCACTGAACCTAAAAATTGATGCGACATAAACTTAGGTCAAGCCTAAGATGGTGACCGTGACCGAAACAACCAAGCTCACCCGCATCGGTGCCGTGCTGCTGGCCGCCCCGATCCTGGCCAACCTGGACGCGACCAGCGTCGGGGTGGCCACGGAGGCGCTGGCGGGTTCCTTCCGCGCGCCGCTCTCCGACGTGCAGTGGGTGTCCACCGGGTACCTGCTCGCACTGGGCATGGTCATGCCGGTGGCCGGCTGGGCCGGTGACCGGTTCGGCGCGAAGCGAGTGTGGATCTTCGCGGTGGCCGCGTTCACCCTGGGCTCGATGCTGTGCGGGCTGGCCTGGTCGCTGCCGTCGCTGATCGGCTTCCGGTTGGTGCAGGCGATCGGCGGCGGCCTGATGAACCCGGTCGGCCAGGCCATCCTGGCCCGGGTGGCCGGGCCGTCGCGGATCGGCCGGCTGATGAGCATGCTGAGCATTCCGGTGGCCTTCGCGCCGGCCGTCGGGCCGATCCTGGGCGGCGTGCTGGTGCACGAGCTGGGTTGGCGGTGGATCTTCTTCGTGAACCTGCCGGTGTGCCTGGTGGTGCTGCCGTTGGCCGCGCGCCTGGTGCCCGCCGGGGAGGGCACCGGGGACCGCGCGCAGCGGCTGGACCTGCTCGGGCTGGCGTTGCTCTCGCCCGGCATGGCGGCCCTGGTCTACGGGCTCAGCTCGGCGGCCGACGGCGGGTCCCCGATGGCCGTCTGGTTGCCGGTGGCCGCCGGCGTGGCGCTGGTCGTGGGATACCTGGTGCACGGGCTGCGCGGGAAAGGCGTGCCGCTGATCGACCCCCGGCTGTTCGCCCGGCGCGGGTTCAGCTCGGCCACCGGGACCGCGTTCCTGCTCGGCGCCTCGCTGTACAGCTCGATGCTGCTGGTCCCGCTGTACTACCAGCGGGCCACCGGCGCCGGGGTACTCGCCGCCGGCCTGCTGCTGGCCCCGCAGGCGGTCGGGGCGGCGTTCGGCGCACTGGTGGCCGGCCGCTGGTCGGACCGGTCCGGCCCTCGCCGGGTGGTACAGCTCGGGCTGGGCCTCGCCATGCTCGGCACGGTGCCCTTCGCGCTGCTCGGCGGCGGGCCGTTTGCGCTGCTGGGCAGCGGGCCGTTTGCGCTGCTCGGCAGCGGGCCGGCCGCCTCGGTGCCGGCCTGGCTGCTCTCCGGTGCACTGGTGCTGCGCGGCATCGGGCTGGGCGCGGTGATCGGGCCGAACGTGGCCGCCGTGTACACCTCGGTGACCCGGGAGCAGGCCTCCCGGGCGGCCAGCGCGGTGACCGTGGTGAACCGGATCGGCGGCTCGCTCGGCACCGCCGCGCTGACCGTGCTGCTGCAGGCCGAGTTGGCCGCCTCGGCCAGCCCGGCGGCCGCGTTCGGCCACACCTTCGCCTGGTCGCTCGCGCTCACCGCGCTCGCGTTCCTGCCCGCCGCACTCCTCCCGCGCAGGCAGTGACCGCGCCCGGATGCCAGGATGGCGCGCGTGATTGACGTGACGTGGATCGTGGTCGGCGCGGTCGTCGCCGTGCTGCTGCTCGCCCTGGTGATCGGCCTGGTCTTGGCCAGGCGGCGGCGGGTGAGCCTGGGCGACGAGGACCGGCAGCCGAGCCGCCCGGCCGGCTACCAGGGCACCGGCCAGATCAGTTTCTCCTCGGGAACGGCGGTCCAGGAACGCCCGGACACCGCCGAACCGGAGCCGGCGCCGAGCGGACCCGAGCCCGTCGCCGTTTCCCCGGAACCGGTCACCCCCGAACCGGTCACCCCCGAACCGGTCACCCCCGACCCGGTCGCGACCGAACCGGCGCCGGCCGCGCCGAAGGAGGAGATCCTCCCGGCCGAGGGCCGGCTGGAACGGCTGCGCGGCCGGCTGGCCGGCTCCCGGTCCGCGTTCGGCCAGGGCCTGATCGGCCTGCTCGGCGGCGGCGAGCTGGATGAAGCCTCCTGGGAGGAGGTCGAGGACACCCTGCTCCTGGCCGACCTCGGCCAGGAGACCGCGAGCGAGCTGATCGGCAGGCTGCGCACCGAGATGGCGGCCAAGGGCGTGCGCACCCCGGAGCAGGCCAGGGGAGTGCTCCGCCAGGTGCTGGTCGAGGCGCTCAGCCCGGGCCTGGACCGCTCGGTGCGGGCGCTGCCGCACGAGGGCAAGCCGGCGGTGGTGCTGGTCGCCGGCGTGAACGGCACCGGCAAGACGACCACCACCGGCAAGCTGGCCCGGGTCCTGGTGGCCGGCGGGCGGACCGTGGTGCTCGGCGCGGCCGACACCTTCCGTGCGGCGGCGGCCGAGCAGCTGGTCACCTGGGGCGAGCGGGCCGGCGCCGAGGTGGTGCGCGGGCCGGAGGGCGCCGACCCGGCCAGCGTGGCGTTCGAGGCGGTCAAGCACGCCGGCGAGGTGGGCGCGGACGCGGTGCTGCTGGACACCGCGGGCCGGCTGCACACCAAGACCGGGCTGATGGACGAGCTGGGCAAGGTCAAGCGGGTGGTGTCCCGGCACGGCGAGGTGGACGAGGTGCTGCTCGTGCTGGACGCCACCACCGGGCAGAACGGCGTGGTGCAGGCCAAGGTGTTCGCCGAGGTCGTGGACGTCACCGGGATCGTGCTGACCAAGCTGGACGGCACCGCCAAGGGCGGCATCGTGTTCCGCGTGCAGCGGGAGCTGGGCGTGCCGGTGAAGCTGGTCGGGCTGGGCGAGGGACCGGACGACCTGGCGCCCTTCGAACCGGCCGCCTTCGTCGACGCCCTGCTCAACTGACCCGGCCCGGACACCTTCGGCCGCGAATGGGTGTGCCGGCTTCGGGTGGGGCAAGGGTCGGCGGGTACGGGTGCGCCAGGGTCGCTGGCCTGGGGAGACAGCGCCGCGTGATCCACATCAACCTCGTGGCCGTTTTCGGCGCTTGGGAGGTGCGTGAGGTTGATGTCGATCTTCGTTCAGGTGGGCGGGCGGCGGTCTAGAGATCGCTTGGACGGCCTGGCGGGCGGTCTCCCGCGGCTTGACGACGGCCCGTTGCGTTGCGGCCCGGTCTCCCGCGGCTTGACGGCCGTCTGCTGCGTTGCACCCTGACCTCCGTGCTTGTTACGGACCGTGTTCAGCCTCCGAGAGGTCGAAGGGCACGCATTCACCGAGTGCTGGCTCAGCCCGGTCACCTTCATGATCAAACCGGACTGATCCAGCGCTCGACGAACGGAGGCGACGCGGAACCGTTCGGGAGCCATGCCGGCCATCACGGTGCGCAACGAAAGCACCGTCCGCGCCCCGACCAGACGCAACAGGCCGCACCCGAGCCACGGGAGACCGCCCAGCCGCGCCGTCCAAGCCGATCTCTAGACCGGCACCCGCCCACCTGAACGAAGATCCTCACGCACCTCCCAAGCGCCGAAAACGGCCACGAGGTTGATGTCGATCACCACCCGGCGCGGATTGTCGAATAGCGGGCCCCGCGAGACCGCCGCGTCCCGGCTTGATGTGCGGCGGCGGATGGGCAGCTGTAGCTCTGCGTGGAGATGTGCAACCAGTACACCGTGTGAGGGGCCTTTAACCTGCCCGTAACTGACTGAGAAGGGTCGTTCACGCCCGCGCAACATTTAGCGACTCTCAGCGAAACATCCCTTGTCGATTCTCTTGGCCAACCTGGCTGACAGGAGGGCCGATAACGGTGATCAACGCAGGGAGTACCACCTGGGTGCTGGTGAGCGCTGCGCTCGTCATGCTCATGACCCCGGGGCTGGCGTTCTTCTACGGCGGCATGGTCCGCAGCAAGAGCGTCCTCAACATGTTGATGATGAACTTCATCGCGCTCGCGGTGGTCGGCGTGCTCTGGACGCTGTACGGCTTCAGCCTGGCGTTCGGCAACGACGTCGGCGGCGGCCTGCTCGGTGGCCTGGACTTCGCGGGCCTGGGCAACACGGTCGGCAAGCTGGCCGGGTTCGCCGCGACCACGGCGACCCCGCCGGTGCCGTGGCCCGGCCCGGACGCCATCCCGCTGCTGGCGTTCTGCATGTTCCAGCTGATGTTCGCGGTGATCACGCCGGCGCTCATCTCGGGAGCGATCGCGGACCGGGCCAAGTTCTGGGGCTGGACGCTGTTCGTCGCGCTGTGGGCGACGATCGTGTACTTCCCGGTCGCGCACTGGGTGTTCTCGTTCGACGGGTTCATCAGCGCCGACGCGCTGGGCGGCTGGATCGCCAACGCCACCCACGGCCTCGGCGCGCTGGACTTCGCCGGTGGCACCGCGGTGCACATCAACGCCGGTGCGGCCGGCCTGGCGCTGGCCATCGTGCTCGGCAAGCGGCGGGGCTGGCCCCGTGAGCCCATGCGGCCGCACAACCTGCCGTTCGTGCTGCTCGGGGCCGCGCTGCTGTGGTTCGGCTGGTTCGGCTTCAACGCCGGTTCCGCGCTGGCGGCGGGCGACCTGGCCGCCGTGGCGTTCACCAACACCATGATCGCCACCTCGGCGGCGGTGCTGGGCTGGTTGATCGTCGAGCAGATCCGGGACGGCAAGCCCACCACCCTGGGTGCCGCGTCCGGTGCGGTGGCCGGCCTGGTGGCGATCACCCCGGCGGCCGGTTACGTCGGCCCGCTCGGCGGGATCGCCATCGGCTTCATCGCCGGCATCTTGTGTGCCCTCGCGGTGGGCCTGAAGTACAAGTTCGGCTTCGACGACTCGCTGGACGTGGTGGGTGTCCACCTGGTCGGCGGTCTGGTCGGCACCCTGCTGATCGGGTTCTTCGGCACCACCAGCGTGAACTCGCTGAGCGTCGACGGCGTGTTCTACGGCGGCGGCTTCGGCCAGCTGGGCAAGCAGGCCATCGCGGCCGGCACGGTGATGGTCTACTCGTTCGTGATCAGCCTGGTGCTCGGGTTCCTGATCAAGGTGACCATCGGCTTCCGGGTGGACGCCGAGGCCGAGACGACCGGCATCGACGAGGCCGAGCACGCGGAGACCGGGTACGACTACTCCACCCTCGGCGGGCGGGCCAGTGGTGGCCTCGGTCAGCACGCGGTCGGCGGCGTCAACAAGGTAACCGCAAGCGCCACTAAGGAAGGCTGAGCGGAGATGAAGCTGGTCACGGCGATCGTGAAGCCGTTCGTACTGGAGGACGTGAAGGGCGCCCTGGAGCAGATCGGCGTGCTGGGCATGACGGTCAGCGAGGTGCAGGGCTACGGCCGGCAGAAGGGGCACACCGAGGTCTACCGGGGCGCGGAGTACTCGGTGGACTTCGTGCCCAAGGTCCGGGTCGAGGTGGTCGCGGACGACGCGCTCGCGGAGAAGGTGGTGGACGCGGTGACCGAGGCCGCGCGCACCGGCAAGATCGGTGACGGCAAGGTGTGGGTCACGCCGGTGGACACGCTGGTCCGGGTGCGCACCGGGGAGCGCGGTTCGGACGCGGTCTGACCAGGAACGTTGACGAGGCAACCGCCCGGGACGCGGCGGGGTGGTCGCGGTGGCCCCATTGGGTGAATCCGCGACCACCCGGTCGCGCCCGGGCGGCCGGCCGAGTGTGATCAATCCACTCGCGGACCCTCGGAGGCGAATGTGATCAATGCGGGCAGTACCACCTGGGTGCTGGTCAGCGCCGCGCTGGTGATGTTGATGACCCCGGGCCTGGCCCTGTTCTACGGCGGCCTGGTGCGGACCAAGAGCGTGCTCAACATGATGATGATGAGCTTCGTCTGCCTGGCGGTGGTCGGAGTGTTGTGGATGATCTACGGCTACTCGCTGGCGTTCGGCAACGACGTGGGCGGCGGCCTGCTCGGCGGCTTGGAACACGTCGGGCTGCGTGACGTGTCGACGCTGGTCGGCCCGGAGTCGGACAAGATCCCGCTGCAGGTGTTCGCGATGTTCCAGCTGATGTTCGCGATCATCACCGCCGCGCTGCTCGCCGGCGCGATCGCGGACCGGGCCAAGTTCTGGAGCTGGATCGTCTTCGTCGCCCTGTGGGTGACCGTCGTCTACTTCCCGCTGGCTCACTGGGTGTTCGCCTTCGACGGGTTCGCCGGCCCGGACAGCAAGGGCGGGTGGATGGCCAACGACCTCGGCCTGCTCGACTTCGCCGGCGGCACCGTGGTGGAGATGAACTCCGGCGCCTCGGCGCTGGCGCTGGCCCTGGTGCTGGGCCGGCGGCGGGGCTGGCCGAAGGACCCGATGCGCCCGCACAACATGCCGAACGTGCTGCTCGGCGCCGGCCTGCTGTGGTTCGGCTGGTTCGGTTTCAACGCCGGCTCCGCGCTGGCCGCGAACGCGGTGGCCGCCAACGCCTTCACCACCTCGATGGCCGCCTCCGCCGCCGCCGTGGTCAGCTGGCTGGTCTACGAGCAGGTCACCGACGGCCGGCCGACCTCGCTGGGCGCCGCGTCCGGCGCGATCGCCGGGCTGGTGGCCATCACCCCGGCCTGCGGTTTCGTGGACACCTGGGGCGCACTGGTGATCGGCGCGGTGGCCGGCGTGGTGTGCGCGCTGGCGATCAAGCTGAAGTACCGGCTCGGCTACGACGACTCGCTGGACGTGGTCGCGCTGCACGGCGTCGGCGGGCTGCTCGGCACGCTGCTGATCGGGTTGTTCGCCACTGCGGCGGTGAACCCGGCCGGCAAGGACGGCCTGTTCTACGGGGGTGGGCTGGCCCAGCTGGGCAAGCAGGCGGTGGCCACCGCGGTCACCGTGTGCTACGCCTTCGGGGTGAGCCTGCTGCTCGCCTGGCTGGTGAAGGTGACCATCGGGTTCCGGGTGGACCGGGAGGTCGAACACACCGGCATCGACGAGGCGGAGCACGCGGAGAGCGGTTACGACCTGTCCACGCTCGGCGCCACCACCGGCCGGGGCAACGCTGGAATCGGTGTTGAATTCAGGGCTACACAGGAGGGCACCGACCGATGAAGCTGGTCACGGCGATCGTGAAGCCGTTCGTACTGGAGGACGTGAAGGGGGCGCTGGAGCAGCTCGGCGTGCTCGGCATGACGGTCAGCGAGGTCTCCGGCTACGGCCGGCAGAAGGGCCACACCGAGGTCTACCGGGGCGCCGAGTACACCGTGGACTTCGTGCCCAAGATCCGGGTCGAGGTGGCGGTGGACGACGCCCAGGCGGAGAAGGTGGTGGACGCCGTCGTGCGCGCCGCACGCACGGGGAAGATCGGCGACGGGAAGGTTTGGGTGACCCCGCTGGATACCGTGGTAAGGGTGCGCACCGGCGAACGCGGCCAGGACGCGCTGTAGGACGGATCGTGGGAACCAACGGGGGGATCGCCGACGACCTGGTCCGGGCCCGGGAGGCGCTGCTCTCCCCGGGGCCGGGCCAGCGGCGGCTGGCGCCGGAGGCGCTGCGCGGGGCGCTGGTCGACCTGCACGACTTCTGGCTGGCCTCCCGCGCGGCCGCGATCGGGCTGGCCGAGGGGGCGGCACTGGTCGCGGTGGGCGCGCTCGGCCGCCGCGAGCTGGTGCCGCACTCGGACCTGGACCTGGTCATGGTGCACGACTTCGGCAAACGGGCCGGGGCGGGCACCGACGCGGACCGGCTGGCCGAGGCCCTGTGGTACCCGCTGTGGGACGCCGGCATCGGGCTGGACCACTCGGTGCGCACGCCGGGGCAGGTGATGCAGGTGGCGGCCACCGACCTGCGCGCCGCGCTGGGCCTGCTGGAGGCCCGCCACCTGGCCGGCGAGCAGGCGCTGTTCGACAAGGTGAACGGCGCGGTGCGGCAGGCCTGGCGGGCCGGAATCCGCAACCGGTTCAACGAGCTGGTGGAGTTCACCAACGACCGCTGGGTGCGCAACGGCGACGTGGCGCACCGGGTGGAGCCGGACCTGAAGAACGGCCGGGGCGGGCTGCGGGACGTCTACCTGCTGGATGCGTTGGCGGCGGCGCAGCTGGTGGACCGGCCGGGTGCCGATGTCGCCGCCGCCCGCCTGCTGCTGCTGGACGTGCGCACCGAGCTGCACCGGTCCTCCGGGCGGGCGCGGGACGTGCTGCGCGCGGAGGACGCCGACGAGATCGCCGGCCAGCTGGACATGGGCGACCGGTTCGACCTGATGCGCGCGCTGTCCGGCGCGGCCCGCACGGTGGCCTACGCGGTGGACACCAGCCTGCGCGCGGCCAAGGGCGCCATGCCCCGGCGCGGCCTGGCCGCGCTGCGCCGCGCGCCGGTGCGCCGCCCGCTGGACGAGGGCGTGGTCGAACACGCCGGCGAGGTCACCCTGGCCCGCGACGCCAGCGCGGCCAAGGACCCGGCGCTGGTGTTGCGGGTGGCCGCGACCGCCGCGCGTACCGGGATGCCGATCGCCGCCGGGACCCTCACCCGGCTGGCCGACACCGCCCCCGAGCTGCGCACCCCGTGGCCGCGCGCGGCCGTGGTGGAGCTGCTTTCGCTGCTCGGTGCCGGGCGCTCGCTGGTGAACGTGGTGGAGGCGCTGGACCGGGGCGGGCTCTGGGGCCGGTTCTTCCCGGAGTGGGGCGCGGTGCGGGACCTGCCGCCCCGGGACCGTGCGCACGTCTGGACGGTGGACCGGCACCTGGTGGAGACCTCCGCGCAGGCGGCCCGGCTGACCACCCAGGTGGCCCGGCCGGACCTGTTGCTGCTCGGTGCGCTGCTGCACGACATCGGCAAGGGCCGGGAGGAGGACCACTCGGTGGTCGGCGAGGGTCTCGCCCGCCAGGTGGGCACCCGCTTGGGCCTGCCCGACGCGGACGTGGACACGCTGGCCGCGATGGTCCGCCACCACCTGCTGCTGCCGGACACCGCCACCCGCCGTGACCCGGACGACCCGGCCACGATCTCCCGCGTGGTGGACACGTTGGGCAAGGATCCCCGGCTGCTGGAGCTGCTGCACGCGCTGGCCGAGGCGGACTCGCTGGCCACCGGTCCCGGGGTCTGGAGCCCGTTCAAACGGCGGCTGATGGCCGACCTGGTGGGCCGGTGCCGGGCGGTGATGAACGGCGAGGAGCCGCCCCGGCCCCGTCCGCTGGACCCTGCCGCCCAGGAGATGGCGGAACGGGCCGCCGACTCCGGGCGGGCAGGCGTGGTGGTGTTGTCGCCCGATCTGCCCGAGGCCGGCGAGGCGCCGGGCGAGGACGGCCTGTGCACCGTCCTGGTGACCATGCCGGACCGCCCCGGCACGCTCTCCCTGGCCGCCGGCATCCTGGCCCTGCACTCGCTGGAGGTGCACGTGGCCGAGCTCGGCTCGCACGGCGGCGTGGCGGTGGACACCTTCACCGTGTCACCCCGGTTCGGCCGCATGCCGGACCCGGCCGTGCTGCGGGAGAGCCTGGCCAAGGCGCTGGACGGCACGCTGCACCTGCCGGAGGCGCTGGCCCGCAAGGAGCGGGACTACGCGCAGCCCGCCGGGCCGGAGGACCGGGTGCCCCCGAGGGTGCTCTGGTTCGACGACGAGGCGACCGGTGCGGTGGTGCTGGAGCTGCGCGGGACCGACCGGATCGGCCTGCTGTTCCGGGTCGCGGCCGCCGTGGAGAGCTGTGCGGCCGACGTCCGCTGGGCCAAGGTGGAGACCCTCGGTGCTTCGGTGGTCGACTCGTTCTGCCTGGTCGGCCCGGACGGCAAGGCAACGCTGTCCCGGGCGCAGCGCCGCGCCCTGGAGGAAGCCGTACTCACCGCCGCCACCGGCTGAGCTGAGCTAGCTCTTCAGGTGGGTGCGGAACCACGCGGTGAGCTCGGCATCCACCAGCCTGGCCGAATCGGTCTGCGGGGCGGGTGCCTCGCCGGGCGGCTCGGCCAGGTTGTGCGCCACCCCGGGCAGGTTGACCAGGCGCACGGCGGTGTCGTCCGGGTAACCAGCGGCCAGCTCGCTGGCCAGTTCCTCGGCGGCTCGCTGGAGCGGCTCGGCGTCCTCCTGGCCGGTGAGCACCAGGAACGGGGGCGGGCCGCCGCGCGCGTCGCGCCGGGCGGCGATCTCCCCGGCCCGGGCCACGTAGTCCAGCCGGGTCGCGGCGGCCCTGGACCGCTCCGACCACTCGTAGGTGGTGCCGAACCGGACCTCGTTGGCCTCGATGATGCTGGTCAACCGGACGGCCGAGCTCACGATGGCGCCGGCCGCGACCGGCAGTGAACCGGTCGCCGCGACCTCCAGCGCCACCATGGAGCCCAGCGAGCCGCCCAGCACCCCCACCGGCCCGTCCGGGATGCCCAGCCGCGCCCGCACCTCGGCGACGGCGGCCGGCGCCTCCGCGCTGGCCTGTGCGCTGACCGGGGCGAACAGGTTGAGCACCGCGTCCTGGTAGCCGAGCCGCATCAGCTCGTCGAAACCGCCGGGCAGCGCGCGGCGGCCGGTCATCGGCAGGCCGAGGTACACCCGCCAGGCCGGCACCTCGCGCATGGGCAGCGCGGCGGCCATCGCGGCATCGGTGCACGGCGGGTCCATCAGGTGCCAAGCCACGATCAGGGGCGCATCGGCCGCGCCTCCGGGCGGGGGCAACGCCGTGTACGGCACACCGGCGGCGACGCCGGCGATCGGTTCGGTCATGCCGGAGAGTCCAGCAGGGACCCCCGACAGTTTCCAGCCGCTTTCGCCCCGGGGTCGCCGCTCGTCCCCGACAACCACCCGGACGGCTCATTCAGGAGGTTCATTCAGGAGTCCGCAATTTAGGCGATGGAACAAGTTTCCGGCGGCCTGACCGGCCGACCTATTGCCTGTCGCGAATACGGCGACCGAAATGGTCGAGTCCGTGTGCCCGCAATTTCCGCTTGTCGCGGGTGGTCGTCCGCTTAGCGCAGTGACCTGGTGAAACTGGTTCCATCGGCGCGGCGGGCGCCGGTCCGCCGTCACTTTCACATTGCCCGACCGCCCTGCGGCACTGAAATTCGCAAAGGTAAGGTTATGGCTGCGTACATTTTCGTTCGGTGACGCGCATATTCGCGCGCCGCGATTAAGCACATATAACGAAAAACTCGGGGGAAGCATGACCGGCGCAGCCGTTGACGTCGTCCACCAGGTGCGGGACCGCTACCTGAACCGCACACCGAACTCGCTGCGTCTGCACGGAGAGGCGAAGCGGTGGCTGCCCGGCGGGGACACCCGCACGGCCAACCACTTCGGCCCGTACCCGACCTTCCTGGCGCACGGCGCGGGGTGCGAGGTCACCGATGTCGACGGCAACCGGTACCTGGACTTCTGCAACAACATGAGCGCGGTCGTGCACGGCCACGCGCACCCGGACCTGGTGGCCGCCGCGAGCGCGCAGTTCAGCCTGGGCACCGCGCTCGGCGCCCCGGGCGAGGTCCAGCCGCGGCACGCCGAGCTGGTCTGCGCGCGGGTGCCTTCGGTCGAGCGGGTGCGGTACTGCAACTCGGGCACCGAGGCCGCCATGCTGGCGCTGCGGGCCGCGCGCACGGTCACCGGCCGTGACACGATCGTCAAGATCGACGGCGGCTACCACGGCATGCAGGGTGACCTGGAGGTCAACATGTTCGCCGGCATGCGGGCGCCGGCGAGCCCGCAGCCCGGCGTGCCGGACGGGTTTCCGCACCGGCGGGTGCCCCGCGGCGTGCCGAGGAACGTGGCCGAGGACGTGTTCGTCCTGCCGTACAACGACCTGAACGCGGCGGCCCAGCTCTTCCGGGCGCACGGTTCGCGGACCGCCGCGCTGATCGTCGAGCCGATGCTGGGCGTGGCCGGCGGCGTGCTCGGCGACCCGGACTACCTGCACGGACTCCGCGCGCTCACCGAGGAGCACGGCGCGCTGCTGATCTTCGACGAGTGCGCGACGTTCCGGGTGGGGCCGCTGCAGACGCGGTTCGGCATCACGCCCGACCTCACCGCGCTGGGCAACGTCATCGGCGGCGGTCTGCCCATCGGCGCGTTCGGCGGCCGGGCCGACGTGATGGCCCAGTTCGACCCGACCCGGCCCGAGCCCGTGTACCACGGGAGCACGTTCGGCGGGAACAACCTGAGCCTCCGCGTAGGCGTGGCCGCACTGCGCACGTACGGCCCGGCCGAGGTGATCAGCCTGAACGACCTGGGGGAGGGGCTGAACCGCCGGCTGTCGGAGGCCGGCGCCGAGGTCGGGGTGCGGCTGCGGACCAGCGGCGTCGGTTCGCTGACATACCTGCACTGGGGCGACGGACCGATCCGCGACGCGCTGGACGTCCGCGCGCTGCGCCTGAACGCCGGCAAACTCCCCGAGCTGCTACACCTCGAGCTGCTCAACCGAGGGATCTACCTACCCAGGACCGGCCCGGTCAGCCTGTCCATGCCGATGACCGAGGAACACACCCGAACCCTGGTCGACACCGTCCGGGACACGCTGACCACCCTGCGCCCGTACCTCGAGGAAAAACTCCCCCACCTGCTCACCGAGCCGACCTGATCATCGAAGCCGGTGCGCGGACCGGGGCGGCGGCCGGTTACGTTAGCCTCGCACGTGCCGGGGCGGTAGCTCAGCTGGTCAGAGCAGCGGACTCATAATCCGTCAGGTCGTGGGTTCGAGCCCCACCCGCCCCACCAAAGATCATAATGCCAGGTCAGGGCCGGTATGCCTAACCGGCCCTGGAGGCCAAGGCCCCTCCCTGCTCTGGCCAACTGAGCTACCGCCCCTCGCTCCAAACGCAGGAAAGCCCCTCCTGGTCACCGGTGGTCGGTGGTCGGTGCAGTGCTCCACACGTCACCGGACGGTAGGCCGCACACAGTGAGGCCCCGGTCCAGGTCAACCGTGAGCACGGCGTGCGTCAGGTTGTTGCTCTCCACCGTGACGTATCGGACCGCCTCGTTCACGACTCGGCGGGCTCTTCCGCCTCGGCGCGACGCTTCGCCTCGGTGGCGCGCTCCCACCAGACGCAAGGCCAATCCCGACGACACCAGGTTTCGGCGCACTGGGGACCGTCATCGCGCTGCTTGTGCTTGCTGAGGAGCCAAGGAGCGTCGCCCTGCTCAAGAAGCACCTGGACTACGTGCTCTTCGGCCTCGGCGTTCTCTAGATACTCGGAGTACGTGGGTCGACCCGGCCCGCCGACCAGCTCCACGACGGTTTTGTTCACGTTTGCTGACGTTAAGGTCCGGCCATCTTCCAACGGAAGGAAGTTGCGAATAGTTGCGATATCGATGGGTCGGTGCTCTGCGGTTTGGTCCGCGACCTGCGGAAGTCCGGGCGCCGGTCGGCGCAACCTGGCCATCGGGAGGCGAACGCGGTGCCATTGGCACGCTTGACCGGGCGGCGCTCGGGCGTGAAGATGACTCATGAGACCGCAACTCATCGCAACTTCCGGGACGGGTGGATAACCATGCGGCTAACGTTCATCGGCAAAGATCCGGAGTCGAACCCGACCGGCTCGCCTACGGTCTACCGCACGGAAAGGGACTCCTGGGTGGTGCAAGGATGGGTGGTCAATGATCCAGAAGCGTTGGCGCAGATGGATATACCCCAGGGTGAGACCTGCGTAGAGATCCCCGACCGCATGCTTCAATTTTTCAGGCAGGGAGAAAGTGGCATCGATAGCAGATGACGAGTTTGAGGAGCTGCTCCGCAACTTCAAGCGGGAGTCCATCCACTTGGAGACTCGGGACGCTTATGGCACGGCAGTTGAGCTACCCCACATGGCTAAATGGGCAGCGGGAGAGCCTGACGACCTGGAGTGGCTCCAAGGCTGGTGCTCAACACTGAAGAAGCACGTCAAGGCGGGTAAGCGCATCCGCCGTGCGCGGATCGTGTCGGAGCCACTAAGCGAATACCAGCGTTGGTCGTACGCGATTGCTCATCCGATGGTCGACGCGGGCGAGGATATCCGTTGGGTTCCTCGCCGCGGCGTCTCATCGATCGCTATGCCTGGTAACGACTTCTATCTCTTCGATGACCAGCTCGTGGTGTTCCTCATCTACGCGGGCAACGGCCTGGCGGTCGACAAAGTAGCGTCGTCGGACCCACACGACATCCAGCTTTGCCGATCGGCATTCGAGGCAGTCTGGAAGTTCTCGGTGCCTCACCGTGACTACCAACCCGTCTAGTTCAGCTAAGCAAGCGCAACAGGCGCTTGGCGTCCGTTTGCGAGACCTGCGGAAGGACGCCGGCCTAACGGCCCGGACGCTGGCCGAACAGACCGGACAGCACTTCACACGGGTGAGCAAGATCGAGAACGGCGTACAGTCACCCACTGACGACGACATTCGCGGCTGGTGCCGCGCCTGCTCGGCGGACGATCAGGTAGAGGATCTGATTGCCACCCTGCGAGCCGTTGAGTCGGCCTATCTGGAGTTCCGGCGTCAGAGCCGAGCCGGTATGAAGAGGGTCCTCGGAGCGCACACTTTGAAGCGCTACGAGCAGACCAAGGTGTTCCGCATCTACGAGCACAACGTCATACCCGGGCTGTTCCAAACGGCCGAATACTCGGCGGCCATGCTCTCCTTCTGGATCAAGTTCCTGGCTGTGCCCAACGACGTAGAGGAAGCGGTTGCCGTTCGCACCGAGCGGCAACAAGTGCTTTACCGAGGGGGTCATAGGTTCGTCGCCCTCATAGAGGAGCAAGCGCTGCGGACATGGTTCGGCACAGCGGAGACGCAAGCCGGCCAACTGGGCCGGCTGCTGGAGCTGATGTCCCTTCCGAATGTGTCCATCGGGATCATCCCGCTGATGACCGAGCGCCTGGCGGTCGGCTCTACGGGTTTCTGGATCTTTGATGATGACCTTGTGGTGCTGGAGACCCCGACCGCGAGTATCGAAGTTGCCCAGCCTCAAGAGGTCGACTTGTACGCCCGAATGTTCGAGGCCCTCAAGGCGGCTGCGGTGTACGGCCGCGACGCGAGGACCCTGATCGTCGCCGTACTTAACGAGCTGAGCTGAACCCAAACCGCAACTTAGGCGTGCTTGCTCCGACCTCTCAATCCGTCAAGGCTATAGCGAAGAGTCCGTACGGCTCATCGCTATAGGGGAATCGCGCCATGGGGCAAGTTGATCTAGCCGCGTGGTTCGCGGCGGCTGTGGCGTGGTTCAAGTCGAACGCGCCATTGTTCGAGGGGTAGCGCCATGGGGGGCAACGCTGGTTGCGGTTGTCGCTGCCTGGTATACCCGATCACAAGCGCGTTCGGCTAGGACGTAAGTAGGGCTTGCGGAGAAGCAAGTTGGATTGGCCGAGGAGCAAGCTAAGCAGGTGTTGAAGTCAACGCTGTCCAGGTTGATCCCGGCGGCCTCGCTGGCGCGGACGCCGGTGTCCAGGAGCATCCGGATGATCGCTGTGTCTCTACGTTCGAAGAACCCGGCGCCCTGGCAGGCGCCCAGTAGCTTCGTAATCTCCTCGGGGGACGGCACCGGTACCGGCTTCTCGGCCACGGCCGGAGGGGACATCTTCTCGAACGGGGACACCTTGGCCTCATGACCAGCGCGAACGATGTCCAGGGCCGCTTGATGCAAGTGCTGGCGGAGTGGATCGGTCAGCTCGGCGAAGCAACGCACGCACGGGTTGTGCCGGCGATCGAGGCGCTGGCGGAGGGCGGCCCCGGGCTGGGGTGGCCGCTCGTCGACACCTTCACCGGTTCGTAGATCCAGGATCTGAAGGAGCTGCGGCCGGGTGCGGCGCGGATCTTGTTCGCCTTCGATCAATGGCGGTCGAGCATGCTGCTGGTGGCGGGGGACCGGCGGGGATAGTGGAAGGGCTGGTACTGCGAGGCGATCCCGCTGGCCGAGCAGCGGTACGAGGTCTACACAACGGGGCGAGTGTCGCAGGTCGAGCAGGGCAAGGTTTCGGGCAACGAGATGCTGGCTCGGTACGCCGCTGCCTGCCGGCGGCCGGCTGCACCGGGCAGATTCAAGGTTTGCGCGGAGAATTTCGCCTTTCCGTTGTTGATCCATTGGCCTTTCATCGGCAGCCTCGATCAGTTGCTCGCCGGACGCGTCGCGCGTCGCGCGCCCTTGCAAATGTGATCAATCAGCGCCCGTTCAGCCTCAAATTCCTCATCTTTCTCAAGATCTTTCTTCCTGTCGTTGATGCCGGTAGCGTCGCCTCCCCTGGTGCCAAGATCTACCGACCGCCGAGAGCGAGGACAAGTGTTTCTGCTGGTTGCCGCAGCCAAAGTCGTCCCTTCTGGCGAACGCATCCTGTTCATACTCGGGGGACTCTTTGCTACCTGGTGGCTTGTAGTTGAGTACTGGTTCAAACGGCGAGTCGGAGGTCCCAAAGGCGGCGGGGAAAAGGAGATCGTGGGCATTCTGTGGTTTCTCGCGGCGGTCATCGTGGGAATCGCCATTGCAGCTCGAAAAGGGTAGACAGCCCCTTCGAACTCTTCGTTCGGTCATCGGTCTGGGCCTGTCGCCACGAGCGGCGTGCTCGGGCTCGCGCTGCTGATCTTCGTCGGCCTTCGGGCTGAGGCCTGGTGACGTTCTGAGACCACCGGTGAGGTGGTACTCAGTGCTCATGCCGCTGCGCGAGCTGATCGACTCGGATCCCGCTCTGGAGGAGCTGTTCGATCAGCCCGCGCCGGTGGCTTTCGAGCGCGAGGCGCCGGGCGGTGTGTTCGTGCGCCTCAGGCCAAGCGAGTGGTGATGTCCACCAGCTGGTCGACCAGGGTGGCCAGCTCGCCGTCGCGGCGAGCCTGCGGGGCGAGGCCCTGCTGGTCGAAGTCGGCGAACAGCGACAGCGAGACCTGGGCGCGCACGTCCCACATCTGGAAGTTGGCGACGATCTGCCGCCACTGCTCGACCGCCCGCACGCCGCCGTCGGCGCCGTAGGCGACGAATGCGACCGACTTGCCGACCCACTCGGGACCGATGCTGTCCAGAGCGTTCTTGAACGGTCCGGGCACGCCGTGGTTGTACTCCGGCGTGACGAACACGAAGCCGTCGCACGCGTCAACGGCCTGGCTCCACCGGGTGACCTCGGGCGAGTCGTAGTTCCGGTTCGCGGCGGCCGGGACCGTCTCCGAGGTCAGCAGCGGGACCTGGAACTCCTTCAGGTCGAGGATCTCGACCGAGACGCCCTCGCGGGTGGCGAAGGCCTGTTCGACCCACTTCGCCACCAGTTCGCCCTTGCGACCTTCGCGGATTGAACCGATCACAATTCCGATCTTCACGGTCGGCAGCCTACCGGTGCCGTCTCGGCCGGCGGCGTTGTGCACGCCGGGCATCGGCCGGGGCGGAGCGGTGGAGCTGGTGGTGAACCGGACCGACGACCCGGGCACCTGGACCTACGGCGAGGGCACCGTGCACCACTTCGCCTGGAACGTGGACGACCGGGAGAACCACGCAGAGACCAAGAACCAGCTGGAGCAGATCGACATCTGATCGGAGAGGAACCGATTCCTCCGGGGGCGGCCGAGGGTCTGTATTGCCGACGGACCCAACAACCCGGAGGTACTCACAATGCGCAAGCTCTTGGTCGGTTGCCTGGTCTCCCTGGACGGCGTGCACGGCGAGCCGCGGTCCTGGGTCGGGCAGTACTTCGACGACCGGTCGGCCGAACGGTCCCTGGCCCAGCTCGAACGCACCGACGCGATGCTGATGGGCCGGGTGACCTACGAGTACTTCGCCGGCTCCTGGCCGCTGGCCACCGGCGCCTACCCGGACAAGGTCAACTCGATCCGCAAGTACGTGTTCTCCTCCACCCTCGCCGACCCGGAGTGGACCAACTCGGTGGTGGTCGCCGGCGACCCGGTGGCCGCCGTGGCCGAGCTGAAACAACAGGGGGAGGGCGACCTGGTCGTCTACGGCTACGGGCGGCTCGCCCGGACCCTGCTGGAACACGGCCTGGTGGACCAGCTGGCGGTGACGGTCAACCCGGTGCTGGTCGGCGGGGGTGCGCCACTGTTCCGGCCCGGCGGAGAGCGGCGCGACCTGGAGCTGACCGAGGTCGATCGGGCCGACTCCGGCGTGGTGACGCTGGTCTACACGCCGCGATGAGCATCCTGGAGCACGTGTCGGACGAGTTCACCAGGCAGGCCGAGAGCTACCGGCGGGAGCTGCTGGCGCACTGCTACCGGATGACCGGCTCGGCCCAGGACGCCGAGGACCTGGTGCAGGAGACCTACCTGCGGGCCTGGCGCGCCCATGAGGGCTTCGAGGGGCGCTCGTCCCTGCGCACCTGGCTGTACCGGATCGCCACCAACGCCTGCCTCAACGCGCTGCGGCAGAAGGAGCGCCGGGCGCTGCCCAGCGGCCTGGGCACGGAGAGCGCGAGCCTGGACGACCCGGAGGCCGGCACCTCGGCCGCCTGGCTGGAACCCCTGCCGGACCTGGCACCCGAGGTCGGCGACCCGGCGGACATCGCCGCCGCGCGGGCCGGGGTCCGGCTCGCGCTGGTGGCCAGCCTGCAGCTGCTGCCGCCCCGCCAGCGGGCGGTGCTGATCATGCGGGACGTGCTGGCCTGGCCGGCCGCCGACGTGGCCCGGGCGCTGGAGCTGAGCGTGGTCGCGGTGAAGAGCCTGCTGCAGCGCGCGCGGAGCCGGCTGGCGGCGGTGGCGCCGGACATGGACGACGTGCTGGAACCCGACCACCCGAAGGCCCGGGCGCTGCTGGACGGCTACATGCGGGCGTTCGAGAACGCCGACGCCGCCGAGTTCGAGCGGCTGCTGCGCGCGGACGCGGTGCTGGAGGTCGTCCCGGGCGGCACCTGGTTCGACGGCAAGCGGGACTGTGTCGCGCTGCTGGTCCGCCACGTCACGCTGGCGGCGGGGGACTGGCTGACCGTGCCGACCGTGGCCAACGGGCAACCCGCGTTCGCGGGCTACCTCCGCGCCCCGGACGGCGGCCACCAGGGCTACGGCCTCGGGGTACTGACGGTGACCGAAACCGGGATTGCCAAGGTCAGCGTGTTCGAGGGCGTCGGGCACCTGATCCGTTTCGGTCTGCCGACGGCCCGATAGTCACGGTTACCTGACGTTTTATCAGCTACCGCACCGGTCCCAGTTCGAGCAGAGTTAAGCGGTTCGAACAAGAGTCGGGGTGGTGGGATGACGAGCACCTCAGCGGTACCGACGCCGGATTACCGGCCGAAACCGGTGGCGCGCGCGGTCGAGACGGTCGAGGGGCCGGACGAGATCGGCGCGCGGGAACAGCTGCGCTGGTTCATCACGCTCTGGGTGATGGCGCTGGCGGCGCACTACACGGACAACGATCCGCTGGGTGTGCTGACGGTGCTGGCCTACGGCCTGCCCGCGCTGGCCTACCCGGCCTCCCCGTGGGCGTTCGGCCTGCTCATCGCCGGGGCGGGGGTGACCGGTGCGGTGGCCTGGCCGACGGCGGCCAACCACAAGGTGGTCAGCCTGTTCATCGCGCTCGGCTTCGCCTCGGCGGCGCTGTACGTGTGGGCCACCCGCGACCGGCCGGGCACCAGCGGCAGCTTCCTCGTGCGGTGGCTGGCGGCGTCCCGCGCACCGGTGGCGATCACGCTGCTGGTGGTCTACGCGTTCACCGTCTTCCACAAGCTGAACACCGCGTTCCTGGATCCGGCGGTGTCCTGCGCCGGCCACCTGCTCGGTCAGCTGATCAAGTACAACGGGCTGCCGATCACGGTGGCCCCGTCGGTGGTGCTGGCCTCCGCGTACGGCACGTTGGCGGTCGAGACGACGATCCTGGTGCTGCTCGCGCTGCCCCGCACGCGGCGCTGGGGGCTGTTGCTCGGGGTGGGCTTCCACCTGGTGCTGGCCCCGGCGTCGTTCTGGGACTTCGCCACCATGGTGTTCGCGCTGTACGTGCTGTTCGTGCCGACCCGGGTGTTCGCCGAGCTGGCGCCCCGGTCGGACAACGTGCGGGCCATCGCGCTGGCCGGGTTCGGCATGCACCTGGTGGTGGCGACCGCCGTGTCGGCGGTCGGCGCGGTCGGCTTCTTCGGGGTGCGCTGGCACACGGTGATCGTGCTGTGCTGGTACGTCGCGGTGATTCCGATGATGGCCCAGCTGCTGCGGGCGTGTTTCGCGGACCGTGAGCGGTGGACCGGGTGGTCGCCCCGCCCGGGGGTGCTGCTGGTGGTGCCGCTGCTCGTGTTCGTCACCGGGGCGTCGCCGTACCTGGGGCTGAAAACGGTGAGCAACTTCTCCATGTTCAGCAACCTGCACACCGAGCCGGGCGTGGCCAACCACCTGCTGCCGGGGATCTCCGCCCTGCAGGTGCTGCCGTACGAGCGGGACCCGGTGACCATCACCGACATCGAGCTGTCCGCCGACCTCACCAACGTCACGGTGACCCAGCCGAGGTGGGCGCGGGAGAAGCCGCCGATCACCGTGCCCTGGCAGGAACTGCGCCGGATCGTGACGATCTGGCGGGAGGCCGGAGTGGAAACGGTCCGCCTCGAGTTCATCCGGGGCGGGGTGCCGCACTCGGTGCCGAACGCGCTCGCCGACCCGGAGCTGGCCGCTCCGATGCCGTGGTGGCAGCGGAACCTGCTGGCCTACCGGGCCGTCTCCTCGGCCGACGGATCGGACATCTGCCGCTGGTGATCCGGCGGTCCCACCCGCACCTGGGCTCTCCATCCGTCGCGCGGATGGACATGGGGCGCAACGACCACATGGCGGAAATCCGGGCCGGCCTCCGGGTCGGCCCGGGTGCGCGGGCCGTCCGTGGTGGCTGAGTGAGGCCGGGGCGGTTCGGCATAAGGCGGCGCGCCCGTTCGGAGCAATGGCTCACTCGGATGGCGGCGTTCGGCCCCGGTGGGAGCTGAGTGCGCGCTCAACGACGCTCGGCGGCCGATTACGTCGAGCGGTCAATTACTGTCGGTAAATGGTCGCTGGTCTAGTTGGGTGGTAGCGATGAGCGGGTGAGTGTCTCTTGGTCGACGAAGCCACGCGACGTATAACTACTGTTCCCTGTCACTCGAACGAGGGATCACGATCGTGTCTTCGCATGCCCCGCGACATAGCGCGGATCCGGAAACGGTGCCAATCGTTCTCGGTGAGCTGCTCGGTCGGCGGATGTCCGAACCGACCGGCACCGTCCAGGCGGCCGCCGCCGCGCGGCGCGTCTCGATACCGCTGCGGGCGTTCCGCCGGCCCGGACCGCCGCGCTTCCTGGACCGGGAGTCCGCGCTGGTCGCCGCCGTCCGTGCCGCCGGTGGGTCGAGCCCCTTCCCCCACCAGAACCTGGCTCGCAATGCGGGGGCGTTCCTGGCGGTGGGCTCCCTGGCCGCCGGCGCGGCCCTGTTCGGCTCCGAACAGCACGGCCCGGACAGCTCCAGCGCCCCCGATGGCGGCTTCCCCCAGTCCGGCATCTTCGGCCGGCCCCCGACCGACCTGCCCGGGCTGTTCGGCGTCGACGGTTCGCTGTTCGCCCTGCCCGGGGTCAACCCGGTGGCCTTCACCGCGCTCAACCAGGTACCCGGTGCGCCGGCGGCCGGGGCGGGCGCGCTGCCCGGGGCGCCGGGCGTCGGCATCCCGCCCGGTGGTGTTGTCACCCCGCCCGGAACCGGTGTCCCGCCCGGTGGCGGCACTCCGCCCGGCAGTGGGGTCCCGCCCGGTGGCGGAAACCCGCCGGGTGGTGGCACTCCGCCCGGTGGTGGGACCCCGCCCGGAGGGGGCACGCCGCCCGGAGGGGGCACCTCCGACGGCGGATCCGGTGGCGCGGTCGGCGGGCTGGCGAACGGCGTGGTCGGCGGCGCGGGTGGTGCGCTCGGCGGCGTGGTGAGTGGACTGGGGGACACCGTGGGCGGCCCCCTGGGCGGCACGGTGTCCGCGCTCGGCGACGTGGTGA
The DNA here is from genome assembly GCA_014208095.1 of Actinospineispora eucalypti. GTDB lineage: Bacteria > Actinomycetota > Actinomycetes > Mycobacteriales > Pseudonocardiaceae > Pseudonocardia > Pseudonocardia eucalypti. Next base: position 2,309,826 of record JACHMT010000001.1, read on the forward strand.
CCGGTACTACCGCGGTGCTCGGGAACACCCTGGACGCCACGGTCGGCGTGGTCGGTGCGACCGCGCAGGGTGCGGTCGGCGCGGTGACCGGGCTGGTCGGCGGGGTCGGCGGGACGCTGGGGCAGACCGTCGAGCAGGTCGGCGAGGCGTTGCCGGTGCTCGGCCCGGTGGTCGGGACGCTCGGCTCCACGGTCTCCCAGGTGACCGGCGGGCTGGCCGGCACGGTCCAGTCCACGGTCGGCGGGTTGACCGGTGGGCTGCTCGGCGGGCTCCCGTCCGCCGCGACCGAGGCCGCCACCGACGCCGCGACGAGCGCCGTTCAGGCGCCGCGCAAGGCCCTCGCGTCCGTGCCGGTCACCAGTGCGTCGGACGTCGTGGGCTCGGCCGGTACGGAGACCACCCGGAAGCTGGCGGACGCGGTGACCGCGCCGGTCGGCGGGTTGGTCGGCGGGCTGTCCGGCACGCTCGGCGGGCTTAGCGGGGGGTCCGGCCTGACCGGCGGGCTTACCGGGGGGTCGGGCCTGACCGGCGGGCTTACCGGGGAGTCCGGCGTGACCGGCGGGCTTACTGGGGGGTCGGGCTTGACTGGCGGGCTTACCGGGGGGTCCGGTGGCGCGGGTGCGGCTCCGTCGTCCAAGGGGTCGGCGCTGAGCAGCCTGACCCTGCCGATCGCTCCCTCGGATGCGGCTACTCCCGAGCAGAACGTGCGCTCCGAGGATCGAGGTTCGGAGCTTCTGCCGGGCCTGCTCCCGAATCCGTCGGCCGCTCTGGACTCGTCGAGCGCGCCGGGTTCGGTGACCCAGCCGGCTCCTTCGCTCCTTCCGGACCTCTCGCCCACGCCGGGTTCGTCCCTCGGGTCCTCCGGGGAGCCTCGGGTCGCCGACGCGCAGCCGTCGGAGCCGGTGCGGGACGCGTTGAACGGCCCGCTGAACGGGCTCGGCGACCTGCCCGGCCTCGGGTCGAAGTCGACGGAGTCGTCTACCGGCGCCGGTTCGAACGGCGTGGACTCCGGCCGCGGCGATTCGGGCCTCGGTGCACTCAACGGCGGCGATTCGGCCCGGTCCCTGCTCGGGAGCCAGCCGAAGACGCGCGAGTCGAGCCCGAGCTTGTCCGAGCGGAGCCGGGCGAGCCGCGGTGACTCGGGTCGCGTTGGTTCGAGCCGGAGTTCGGCCGAGCGGGCGGAGTCGAGCCGTAGCGAGTCGGGCCGGAGCTCTTTCAACCGGAGCGAGCGCTCAAGCCGGAGCGAGTTCGGTCGGAGCGAGCGGTCCAGTCGGAGTGAGCGGTCTGGCCGGAGCGAGTCGAGCCGGAGCGAAGGTTCCGGGCGGAGCGAGTCGAGCCGGTCCGGCCGGGGTGACTCGGGTGGCCGGTCCGGCGGCTCGGACGGCGGCGGCCGCTCGGGCGGTGGCAAGTCGCACGGCGGTGGCAAGTCGGACGGCGGTGGCAAGTCGCACGGCGGTGGCAAGTCGGACGGTGGTGGCAAGTCCGGCGGTGGTGGCAAGTCCGGCGGTGGTAAGTCCGGTGGCGGGCGGGGGCACTAGCCGCTCGCATCGGTCGGTCGGCCCCGGGCTGCGTTCGTTCACGGGCGCGGTCCGGGGTCGCCGCATGTCCGGGTAGTGGGTCACAAGCTGGTCGGGCCCGGCCCGCCGCCAGGAGCGGCCACCGAGGGTCGGCCGGGGCCGTTGCGTTTGGCGACCGATGCGGCTCTACCAGGCCCGATACATGATCAGCATGACATGGTGGCCGTTCCCGGGCGCCCGAAACGGCCCTCAGGTCATGTTGACCATGGCCTCGGTGGTCATCGGGCACTCAGTGCGGTACTGGCGGCGCCGAGTGGCAGTCGAGTGCTCTTTTAGATCATGGATCGGGGGACTGGGCTGCCGCTCGGTGAAGGCGGCGGGTCAGGTGGTCGCTTCGAGCGGGCGGTCGCGGTCGAGGGCGGCGAGCACCGATTGGAGCAATCCGGGGAAGCGGGCCTCCAGGTCGTCCCGGCGCAGCCGCACGATCCGCTCCCGGCCGACCAGCGTGGTCAGGGTCAGGCCCGCCTCGCGCAGCACCTGGTAGTGGTGCGACAGGGTGGACTTGTGCAGCTCGATGCCGGTGGCCACGACCCCGCAGTTGATCGGGCCGCACCGGCTCATCCGGCCGACCAGCTCCAGGCGCACCGGGTCGGACAGTGCGTGCATCACCTGGGCCAGCTGGATGTCCTCGGTGGCCGGGTGCCACAGCCCACGCATGTCGCCGCCTCTCGGCAAATGGTTGGAAGCTGCTCAAACCATCGACTAGTTTGGTAGTTGCCCAACTTTCCGACCAGATTACCAAGATCGGAAGTCGGCCCGACACCGACGTCGAACCGAACTCGTCGTGATCGTCCGAGAGGCTGCCCGTTGTCCGCACGTACCTACCTGCTCGCCGCCGGCACCTTCGCGGTGGGCACCAGCGCCTACGTGGTTTCCGGGGTGCTGCCCGCAGTGAGCGCCGACCTGCGAGTGACGCTGTCCGCCGCCGGTCAGCTTGCCACCGCGTTCGCCCTCAGCTACGCGATCGGCGCGCCGCTGCTGGCCACGCTGACCGGCCGCTGGGAGCGGCGCACGCTGCTGGTCGCCGCGCTGCTCACCGCCGGCGTCGGCAACGCGATCGCCGCCGTCGCGCCCAACTACCCGCTGCTCATCGTCGGCCGGGTGGTGGCCGCGCTCGGCGCGGCCGCGTACACCCCGGCGGCCACCCTGTTCGCCACCGGCATGCTGCCGCCGGCGGCCCGGGGCCGGGCGGTGGCGGTGGTGTTCGGCGGGTTGACCGTCGCGCTGGTGATCGGCGTGCCGATCGGCAGCCTGCTCGGCACGAGCCTCGGCTATCGCGGGGTGTTCGCGCTGGTCTCGGCGGTCTGCCTGGCGGTGGCGGCCGGCGTGGCGCTGCTGCTGCCCAAGATGGAACCCTCCGCCCCGGTGCCGCTGCGCGAGCGGTTCGCGGCGGCCGCCGACCGGCGGGTGTTGCTGGTGCTGGGCGTGACCGTGTTCGGCGTGCTCGCCGCGCTCACCGTGTACACCTACGCGGCGCCGTTCCTCACCGCCACCGGTGACATGCACGGCGCGACGATCGGGCTGGTGCTGCTGGCCTACGGCCTCGGCGGGGTGGTCGGGAACATCCTCGGTGGCCGGGCCAACGACCGGTTCGGGCCGATGCGCACGCTGATCGGCGCGTGTATCGGGGTGGCCGCCGGCGCGGCGCTGCTCCCGTTCGGTGCCACCTCGGTGGTCGGGGCGTCGCTGGCGCTGTTCGCATGGGCGGGCTTCGGCTGGGCGTTCAACCCGCCGGTGCAGGCGTTGCTGCTGGAGTTGGGACCGGAGGGCGGCCTGCTGCTGTCGCTGAACGCCTCGGCGATCTACTTCGGCGCCGGGCTGTCCGGCATCGTCGGCGGGCTGGTGATCAGCGTGGCCGGGGTCGGGGCACTGCCGGTGATCTCGGTGGCGCTGAGCCTGGTGGTCATCGTGCTGGTCCTGCTGCTGCGCCGGGCGGTGGCCCGGAGTGAGCCGGCGCCGGCGATCCCGGTCACGGTCGGCCGTAGCGACTGACCTTTCGTCAGCCAATCGTCAGCTTCTGACGGCCCGGCGTCCCGTGATCTCCCCTTAACCTCCCCGGATGCTCACCGATCGGGAGGATTGGGCGCCGGGGGAGCGCGCGCGGGCCGCGCTTCTCGGCGCCCTGCTGTGCGCGGCCGTGCTGTACCCGCTGCGCCAGCACCCGCGGCTTCAACCAGGTCCGGCACCAGCTGTCCCGGCCGGCCAAGGGGTCCGGGGGCGAGTCGTTCGCGCGGGAGCTGGCGGCCCGGCTCGCCGTGCACCCCGAGTACCGCGACCTGGTGCGGGTGGAGCTTGTCCTCGGCGAGTTCGACCTGGACAACTGCATGCTCAGCGGCGAGGTGCGGGGGCGGGAGACCGTGCTCGCCGAGGCCGAGGCACCGGCGGCCGAGAAGCCGGTGCTGGTATATCTGGATAGGACGCCAACCAACCCCGGGAGACAGCCGAACCTCGATGGACGACCCCGCTAGACCGGTGTGGTTGCCGTGAGCACGGCCGTCGACGTTTTGCTCGGTGTGCTGGCGGTGTTCGCCATCACGGTGTTGACCGGCTACTTCGTCGCGCAGGAGTTCGCGTACACGGCCGTGGACCGGTCCCGGCTGCGGGCCAGGGCGGGCGAGGGCGACACCGGTGCCCGGCGCGCGCTGGGGGTGACCCGGCGGACCAGCTTCATGCTCTCCGGTGCGCAGCTGGGCATCACGGTCACCGGCCTGGTGGTCGGCTACGTGGCCGAGCCGTTGATCGGGGTGGGCATCGGTGCGCTGCTCGGCGGGGTCGGCGTGCCGGGGGGCGTCGGGGTGGCGGTGGGTCCGGTGCTGGCGCTGCTGTTCGCCACCGTGGTGCAGATGGTGTTCGGCGAGCTGTTCCCGAAGAACCTGGCCATCGCCCGCCCGGAGCCGGTGGCCATCCGGCTGGCCGGCTCCACCGACTGGTACCTGCGGCTGTTCGGCTGGCTGGTCCGGGTCTTCGACGCGGCGTCCAACCTGCTGCTGCGCGCGGTCCGGATCAACCCGGTGCACGACGTCGAGCAGGTGGCCACCGCGCGCGACCTCGAGGCGATCATCGACCGGTCCCGCGAGGTCGGCGAGCTGCCCGCCGGGCTGTCCACCGTGCTGGACCGGGTGCTGGACTTCACCGAGCACACCGCCCGCGCCGCGATGATCCCGCGCCCCCGGGTCGCCACCGCCGGCGCCGACGAGCCGGTGCGCGCGCTGATCGCGCGGATGGGGTCCGGGCACTCGCGCTACCCGGTGGTCGGTGCCGGGGTGGACGACGTGGTCGGCGTGGTGTGCCTGCGGGACGTGCTGGCCCTGCCGGCGGACGGGCTGGACCGGCCACTGCGCGAGGTGGCGCGCACCCCGGTACTGGTGCCCGGGTCGCTGCCGCTGCCCGAGGTGCTGCGGCGGCTGCGCGAGGCCGACGACGAGTTCGCCTGCGTGGTGGACGAGTACGGCGGGCTGGCCGGGGTGATCACCGTGGAGGACATCGCGGAGGAGCTGGTCGGGGAGATCACCGACGAGCACGACCCGCCGGACGCGTGGGAACGCCGGGTGACCGGCCATACCGGCTGGTCGGTGGACGGGTCGATGCACGTGGACGAGGTCTCCCGGCTGATCGACCGCGACCTGCCGCCCGGCGACTACCAGACCATCGGCGGCCTGGTGACGGCCGAGCTGGGCCGGCTGCCCGCGCCGGGGGACGCGGTCACCATCGTGCTGGCCGGTGAGCGGCCTCGCGGCCTGGTGGCCCGGGTGTGCACGGTGCAGCGGCGGGTGCCGGGCACCGTGGAGCTGCACTGGGCGGTGGCGCCCCGATGAGCGGCGCGCTCGCCCTGGCCGTGGCCGCCACGCTGATCGTGCTCAGCGCGTTCTTCGTCGCGGTGGAGTTCGCGCTGGTCACCGCGCGCCGGCACCGGTTGGAGGACGCGGCGGCGAACAGCGCCGCGGCCCGGGCCGCGCTGCGCGCCTCGCGCGAGCTGTCCCTGGTGCTTGCCGGTTCGCAGCTGGGCATCACCCTATGCACGCTGGGCCTCGGAGCGGTGGCCAAGCCGGCGGTGCACGACCTGCTGACCCCGCTGCTCGCCTCCTGGGGCCTGCCGGAGGCCACCGCCGACGTGGCCGCCTTCGTGCTGGCGCTGGCCGTGGTGACCCTGCTGCACCTGGTGGTCGGCGAGATGGCGCCCAAGTCGTGGGCGATCGCCCACCCGGAGCGCGCCGCGATCTGGCTGGCGCTGCCCATGGGGGCGTTCATGCGCGCCACGCGACCGCTCCTGACCTTGATGAACGACCTGGCCAACCGGTGCCTGCGCCTGGTGGGCGTCGCCCCGGTCGAGGAGATGGCCGCCGGACACAACCCGGCCACGCTGCGGGAGCTGGTGGACCACTCGGCGGCGGCCGGCGCGCTGGACACCGAGCGCCGGGACCGCATGGTCGCCGCGATGGACCTGGAGCAGGCCACGCTGGCCAGCGTGACCCGCCCGCTCGCCTCGGTGAGCGGGGTTCGCGCCACCGACCCGGTCGCCGTGGTCCGGGACGTCGCCCGGGACACCGGTCACCTGCGCCTGGTGGTGTGGCCGGCGGACAGGTCCGGGGATCCGGTGGGCATGGTGCACGTGCGGGATACGCTCACCGCCGACCCGGCGACCACCGCGGGTGACGTGATGCGCCCGCTGCTCACCCTGGCCGCCGGTACTCCGGTCTACGCCGCGCTGGCCACGCTGCGCGCCCGGCACAGCCAGTTCGCCATGGTCCGGGACGGCGCCGAGCCGCTGGGCCTGGTCACCATGCAGGACCTGCTGGACCGGTTGCTCCCGGTGGGCTGACGAACCTGACGTTTCGGTGACGTTCTTTCGCCCGGCAGTACCATTGCCCGCCCTCCCGTGGTTAGAGCCGGTTAGTGAACCTTGAGGGAGGCGCGCGAATGACCGGGCACGGATGGTCCGCCGGTGAGCGGGTTTGGTCACGGGTGGCGACGGCGGCGGTGGTCGGTGCGGCGCTGTATCCACTGCGCCAGTGGCTGCGCCCCGAGGACCGGCGCCGGGACGGTTTCCCGCTGTCCTACTACCCGATGTTCAGTGCGCGGCGCGGCAAGTACGGCTACGTGACGTACGTGGAGGCGGAGCGCGGTGACGGTTCCCGCTACACGGTGCCGCTGAGCGTGCTCGGCTCCGGCGGGGCCAACCAGATCCGCCGGCAGATCTTCCGGGTGGCGGTGCGGCAGGGGCGCCCCGAGGACTACGCGCGGCTGGCGGCGGAACAGGTGGCCCGGCATCCCAAGCACACCGACGTGGTGCGGGTGCGGGTGGTGCGCGGCAAGTTCGACCTGGATGCCTGCCTGCTGCAGCGCGAGGTGAGCGGCGAGATCCGCCTGCTCGCCGAGGCCGAGGTGTCGAGGACCCAGGCGAAGGAGCCGGTGGCGTGAAGCGGGAGCAGTCGGCGCCGGCCCGGCGGCTCGGCCTGGTGCGTGCGGTTGTCGGCGGCTACACACTGGTCTACCTGCTGAAACAGCGCAAGAAGTTCCGCAGGCTGGGCCGGACCGACCCGTCGCTGTTCGCCCCGGTCGGGCCGGTGTGCGCGCTGCGCAAGCCGCTGCCCGCCCCGGTCGCCGACGCGCTGCTGGACGCCACCGTGGCCAGCTCCGCGCTGTTCACCCTGGGCACCGGGCACCGGCTGGTCGGCCCGCTGCACTCGGCCCTGCTGACCTGGACGCTGTCCTACCGCAACTCCTGGTCGATGGTCTACCACAGCGAGAACACGCTGGTCCTGCACACCTTGCTGCTCGGGGCCAGCCGGGCGGCGGACGCCGTCTCGCTCGACGCGCTTGCCCGCCGCACGCCCGCCGGGCCCGCCCACCCGCGCTACGAGTGGCCGCTGCGCGCCATGCGGGCCGCCTCCGCCGCCACCTACCTGCTGGCCGGCGTGGCCAAGGTGGCCGGCCCGAGCGGCTGGTCCTGGGTGGACGGCGCCGGCATGCGCCGCCAGGTGGCCATCGACCGGGTGCGCAAGGACGTGTTCGGCTCCGCGCGCGGGTCCACCGCCGCCTACCAGCTCTACCGGCACCAGCACCTGTTCACCGCGTTCGCCGTCGGCTCGCTGGCGCTGGAGATGGGTGCGCCGCTCGGCCTGGTGCACCCCAAGGCCGGCCGGCTGTGGGCGGTCGCCACCTTCGGCATGCACTGGGGCATCCGGGTGATCATGGGCATCCGGTTCCGCTACCAGCTGTCCGGGGCCTCGTTCGCGCCCTGGCTGGAGCTGGAGAAGCTGGCGGGCCTCGCGAAGTGGCTGGGAAGGCGCTGACAAACAGCTCCGGTCCGTCGTCGCGATGGTGGTAAGGCTGTTTCCGTGGACAAATCCGTGGTGGTGGCCGAGGTGATCCGGAACGGTTACCCGGAGAGCCACCACACCGGCTCGGTGGTGGTGACCGCGCCCGACGGCACGGTCGAATGGTCGGTCGGCGAGGTTGCCCGGCCGATGTTCCCCCGGTCGGTGAACAAACCGATGCAGGCGCTCGGCATGCTCCGCGCCGGCCTGCGGCTGGACGGCGAGCTGCTCGCGCTGGCCGCCGGGTCGCACGCCGGCGAACCGATCCACGTGGCCGGCGTGCGGCGGATGCTGGCCAGCGTGGGGCTGCCGGAGAAGGCACTGCGCAACCCGCGCGCGTACCCGTACGACGGCAAGGCCCGCAACGACTGGGTGCGCGAGGGCAACCGCCGGGCCAGGGTCACCATGACCTGTTCCGGCAAGCACGCCGCCATGCTGATGACCTGCGTGGCCAACGGGTGGCCGACGGTCGGCTACCTGGACCCGGATCACCCGGTGCAGCTGGCCATCCGCGAGACGGTGGAGGAGTACGCCGGCGAGCGGGTGGCCTCGGTCGCGGTGGACGGCTGCGGCGCGCCGTTGCTGGCGATCAGCCTGGCCGGGCTGTCCCGGGCGTTCGGGCGGCTGGCGAAGATCAATGACGGGGCGGCCCGGGCCCGCCCGGTGGTGCTCGCGGCCACCCTGCAGCGCCTCGGCCTGGACGGCCCGGAGATCCGCAACCAGCGGGAGCGGCCCATCCGGGGCGGCCGGCGTCCGGTCGGGGTGATCCGGCCGGGGCCGGCGCTGGCTGTGGTTGACTGACCGGCGGCCCATGGAAACCAGAATCCTGCTCATCGAGGACGACTCCCGGATCAGGGAGGCACTGGCCCTCGCGCTGGCCGACGAGGGCTTCACGATCATCCCCGCCGCGTCCGGCGAGGCCGGCCTGGCCCGGCTGGAGTCCGACAATGTGCAGGTCGTGCTGCTGGACCTGATGCTGCCGGGCATCGACGGGCTGACCGTGTGCCGCCGGCTGCGCGCCGGCGGGGACCTGCCGATCATCGTGATCACCGCCCGCTCGGACACCGCCGACGTGATCGACGGCCTGGAGGCTGGCGCGGACGACTACGTGACCAAGCCGCTGGTGGCCAGCGAGCTGGCGGCCCGGATCCGGGCGCTGCTGCGCCGGCACCGCTCGTACCGCCCGCGCGAGGCGGCGGAGTCGGAGGCGCGGCTGTCGGTCGGTGACGTGGAGATCTTCCCGGAGCGCGGGCTGGTCCGGCGGGCGGGCAGCGACGTGCACCTGACCCGCACCGAGTTCCGGCTGCTGCTGGAACTGGTGAACGCGGCCGGCCGGATCGTCACCCGGGAGGAGCTGCTGCACCGGATCTGGGGCTACGACTACTTCGGCGACACCCGGCTGCTGGACGTGCACATCCGGCGGCTGCGCCGGAAGATCGAGGCGAACCCGGACGCCCCCAAGCTGGTGACTACGGTGCGCGGGGTGGGGTACCAGGCGCAGCGGTCATGACCGCCTTCCTGCCCGGGCGTTCCCGCCGGCGCGCTGGGCCGGGCGCCCGGTTCGGCGCCCGGCGGAAACACAGCCGGCTGCCGTTGCGCTGGCGGGTGGCGGTGGCGTTCGCGCTGACCTCGCTGCTGGTCACCGGGCTCCTCGCGCTGATCACCTGGAACCTGGCCTCCAACTTCATGCTGGACCAGGAGCGGCGCAGCGCGACGGGGCAGGCGACCACCAACGTCCAGCTGGTGCGCAGCTACCTGCGGCGCACCGCCGCGGACAACCCGGTCGAGGCGCTGAGCCGGCTGGACCTGGACCGGGACGCCACGCTGTTCCTGCGCACCGGCGGGCGGTGGGTGCAGCGCGGCCGGCCCATCGACATCGCCGCACTCTCCGACCGGGTGCTCGCCGATGCCGGCGTGGACACCCCGCCCCGGCGCAGCGTGATCGGTGGGCTGCCGGTGCTCACCTTCGCGCTGCCCATCCCGGAGCAGGACGCGCTCTACGTGGAGCTGTCCTCACTGGGCGAGCTGGAGCAGGCCCTGGGCTTCCTGCGCACCGTGCTGATCGCCGGCACGGGGGCCAGCGTGCTGGTCGGGCTGGGGCTCGGCCGCTGGGCCGCCCGCCAGGCGCTGCGCCCGCTGCGGGAGCTGAACGTCGCCGCCGGCCGGGTGGCCGGTGGTGACCTGCGCGCCCGCCTGCCCGAGGACGGCGACGCCGACCTCGCCCCGCTGGCCACCACGTTCAACCAGACCACCGAGGCGCTGGAACGGCGGGTGGCCAGCGACGCCCGGTTCGCCGGGGACGTGAGCCACGAACTGCGCTCCCCGCTGACCACCATGCTCAACGCGATCGCCGTGCTGGACCGGCGCAAGGCCGAGCTGTCCCCGGTGGCCGCGCAGGCGCTGCGGCTGCTCAGCGCCGACATCCAGCGGTTCCACCAGATGGTCATCGACCTGCTGGAGATCTCCCGGGAGCAGTCCACCACCGACGACCGCGAGCTGGAGCCGTGCGACCTGGCGGAGCTGGTCCGGCACGCGCTGGCCGGACGTCCCGAGGAAACCCCGCTCTCCGTGCCAGGGGGCAACCCGGTCGTGTTCGCCGACCGGCGCCGGCTGGACCGGGCGGTGGCGAACCTGCTGGACAACGCCGCGCAGCACGCCGGCGGCGCCGTCCGGGTGACCGTGCTGCGGCGCGGCGACCTGGCCCGGCTGGAAGTGGACGACGCCGGCCCGGGCATTCCCCCCGAGCTGCGCGAGCAGGTCTTCGAGCGGTTCACCAGGGGAAACCGCTCGGGCGACCGGGGCAACGGCACCGGAACCGGCTTGGGCCTCGCCCTGGTGGCCCAACACGTGCGCCGCCACCACGGCCAGGTGTGGTCGGAGGACCGGCCGGGCGGCGGCACCCGCTTCGTCATCGAACTACCCAGCGTGCCTGACTAGTTCGACCGCCACCGATCGCCGTATTGCGGGTTCTCACACTCCATGTCGCGGGTTCGGCCAGGCTATGTCGCGGGTTTTGGCTGCGACTCGCCGGTGCGGGACGGGTTGGTGTCGAAGGACGGCTCGGACGGCTGGGAGTGGCTGCCCTGCCGCGGTGTTGGATCCCGGCCGCCGGCTTCATGACGGAACGTGACACACGTTCGCCGGGTTCGGTTTGGCTGATTCATCGAACACGACACCAGCCTGGTCCGATCTTTGAGAAATCCAGACTGGTGTCACTCTCGATGGAACCTGCCCGCCGTCCCGGCCCTCCTAGTCCGCCCCCTGTGTAACACTCTGTGGTGGGTGCCCGCGCGCCGGCCGGGACCCGGACGCCTTCGCCGCCGCCATCGTGCGCGCCATCGAGGCGCGGCGGATGGCGCGGACGTTACCGGGTCGGCCCGCTGGCCCGGTCCCTCCCGGTGCCGCGTGCCGCGCTGCCGGACCCGCTGTTCGCCCGCACCTTCGGCCTGCCGGCGGCCCGTCGAGTGCACTGAACGTTGCGTATCTCCACGCAGAGCTAGAGTGCCGGCGGAGCGTGCAGAGCAGAGCGTGCAGAGCAGGGTGTCAGGCGGTGCCGGCGATGTTGACGATGGTGACGGTCCCGTCGTTCAGGTTGGTCACGTAGGCCTGGCGTCCGTCGGGGGCGACTGCGATGCTGGTCGGGCTCTTCCCGGTGGGAACCGAGGCGGTGATCTCCAGGGAGTCGATGTTGAGTACCTGGATGGCGTTGTCGTCCACGGTGGCCAGGTAGGCGTGTTTGCCGTCCGGGGCCAGGCTGATGTCCTGCGGGTGGCTGCCGGTGGGGATGGTCTTGATCACCTGGTTGGTGGTGGGATCCGTCGCCGTCACGGAGCTGCTGTCGTAGTTGACGTTGAGCACGAGCGGCCGGCTCGGGTGCGCGACGATGCTGTGCGGGCTGAGACCGACCGGGACCGTGGCCAGCACCTTGTTGCTGGCGGTGTCGATGACCGACACCAGGTTGGACTCGTGGTTGGCCGCGTACAGCCGGGTGCCGTCCTTGGAGATGTCCAGCCAGTGTGGGTTGGGGGCCACCGAGATGGTGGTCGCGACGGTGTTGGTGCTGGTGTCGATCACCGTGATCGACCCGGAGTCGTGGTTGGGCACGTACACCCACCGGCCGTCGGGAGTGACGTCCAGTGCGAACGGCCGCACCCCGGTGGGCACGGTGGCGATGAACTTGCCGGAGGCGACCTCGAGCACCCCGACGATGTTCGTCGTGCGGTCGTTGTTGAAGATGCTCACGTACGCCTTGCTGCCGTCCGGGGAGAAGGCGACGAACTGTGGCCCGCCCTGGGGTACCGGGATGGTGCCGGTCACCGTGTTGCGGGTGGTGTCGAACACGGTGATCGCCCCGGCGGCGCGGTTGGCGATGTAGGCGAACTTCCCGTTGGGTGCGATCTCCATGTAACCCGGCGTCGGGCCGATCGGCACCGTCGCGCCGACGGCGGGCTTGGACACGCTGGCCGCGACCGTTGATCCACGCTGGACCAGGGGAGCGCCGATCACGGCCGGTCCGGGTCCCGGCCCGGCCTGGGCCGCGTCCGGGTTCGGCGAAACGCTCGGGCCGACCAGCAGGGCGCCCACCGCGACCGCGATCGCCAGGCCGGTGACCACCAGCAGAACGATCGTGGCCCGGCGCACCGTTCCGGGCGCCAGGCGGGCGTGTTTGCCGTGTTTCTGCTCCGGCGGGGTGAGGAACTCGCTCTCGGACACGCCACCCCACGGCGTTCCGCCCTGCCGTTCGAAGTCACTCACCAGCGCCCACCCGCTCAGTCGTGTCGTCCCCCGGCTGGACCCGATTCGGGGTGTGAAGTTTACGTGAGAACTATCTTTCCGTCAGCAACTCGCACCGGCCGACTTGGCAGCGCCCTCGGGGCCGGCCCCCGCTCCACCGAGCCATCCAGGCGGTACCGACTGCCGTGGCACGGGCAGTTGATCGAGCCCGCGACCACCTCGGTGACGTTGCAGCCGGTGTGGGTGCAGACGCTGGAGAACCCCAGGAAGCGGCCCGGCTCCGGCTGGGTCACCACCACCTCGAGCGAGTCGAAGATCCGTCCCCCGCCGACGGGGACGTCCGCCGCCGCGCCCAGCACGGTGCCGGCGGACCCCGGGCCGCCACCCCCACCGGTATCGCCGCCGGTCGGCCGATCCGCACGCGGCGACTCGGCGCAGCCGCCCACTGCGGCCACGACCCCGGCCACGCCGAGCCCGCAACCGGCCAGCAGCAGCCGCCGGTTCGGCGCCCGGTGCGTGTCGTCTTCCTCGGCTACCAAAATGCCTCCCGTATCACGGTGTCACGGCGCCGGCCGGTGTCCGGCGAGACTAGAGCAGGGACATCCAGTACAGCCAGAACCGGTTCAGGATGAGGCCGAGGATCGCCAGGAACCAGACCAGCAGGATCACCGAGTGGAACTCGGCGAGGGCGGCCCCGACCTTGCTCCGGCTCCGGGTGAGGTTGTGCTGGGTGGTGTACCAGAAGATCGGGATGGTGACCGCCCACACGACCATGCAGTAGGGGCACAGCGCGCCGATCCGGTACAGGCTGGCGTAGATCAGCCAGTGCACGAACAGCACGCCGAAGGTGGCGCCCAGCTGCAGGCCCAGCCACATCCACCGGGGTGCCTCGAACCCGGCCAGGAGGACCACGCCGAGGGTCACCACCACCGCGAACGCGGCCACGCCGATGATCGGGTTGGGGAAGCCGAAGGCGGCGGCCTGCGGGCTGTCCATCACCGAGCCGCAGGAGACGATCGGGTTCAGGCTGCAGGACGGCACGTACCCGGGGTCGCGCAGCTTGGCGATCTTCTCCAGCAGCAGCGCGAAGGCCGCCACGAAGCCGATGCCGCCGCCGACCACGTACAGCCAGGCGAGTTTCCGGACGCCGGGCCGGGCCGGGTTCGGGGGCGCCTCGCCGGCGCTGCCGTCCCGCATGCGGCTAACTGGCCGCATGCTCGGCGAGTGCGTCTCGGTCTCGGCCTCGGTGTCGGGTCGGGTGTACACGGTCAGCCTCCGTCGGCGAGGGCGCCGTCGATGGCGGCCCGCAGGTCGTTGATGTCGTTGGGCCGCAGCTGGGTGCCGTTCACGAAGAAACTCGGGGTGCCGGTCACGCCGAGGGCCATGCCGTCGTCGCGGTCGGACCTGATCCGGGCCAGGGTGGCCGGGTCGGCGACGGCCCGGTCGTAGGCGGCCAGGTCGAGGCCGAGGTCGCGGGCGAAGTCGCGGAACAGCCCGGCCTTGGACTCGCGCTGCTCGCCCCAGGTGGTCTGGGTCTGGTACATCCGGCGGTACATCGCCTCGAGCTGTCCCTGGCGCGCGGCGGCCTCCACCGCGAGCGCCGCGTTCTCCGCGTTGGTGTGGCTCGGGATGGGGAAGTAGCGGAGCACGAAGGTCACCCGGCCCCGGTAGGCCTCGCGGAGCTCCTCGACCGCCGGGAACGCCGCCCGGCAGGCCTCGCACTCGAAGTCCAGGAACTCCACGAAGGTGACCCGGCCGTCCGGCGCGGTGGACAGCCGGTGGCTGTCCGGCCGGACCAGGGCCGACGGGTCGGCGGCTCCGGGCGGCGCCGGCTCGGGTGAGCTCGAGCCGGACAGGGTGACCGCGCCGACCACCGCGAGAACGGCGGCGACGGCGAGCCCGATGGTCAGGACGAGATTTCTGCTCATGAGTATCGGTTTCTCCCAGCTGGGGATCGGACGGGTCGGGACACGACGGAACCGCCGGGGGCCGGCACGGGCCACCCGGCGGGTCGGGTCCCGCTCAGGTCCGGGAGATACTCAGCGAGGTCAACAGGTCACGCCCGGCCGGTTCCGGCGGCGGGTGGGCGCGGACGTACACCGCCGCGCCGGTGGGCGCCCCGAGTAGCGGGGCGGCGCCGACGGCGCTCACCGCGCCCAACGGCCCGTCGGTCGGCGACCCGGTGGCGTCGGCCCGTTGCCGGACGCCGACCGTGGCCAGCTCGGAGAGGCAGCTCAGGCCGGGGCCGGGGCCGTGGGGACAGCTGGAGTCGGACGGCCGGGCGACCGGAACCGTCACGTCCGGGGACGGCGTCGCGCACGGCGCGGCGAAGGCGAGCGTCACCAGCGCGAGCAGCGCGACAACCGCCCAGCGAACCGCCCTACGGCGGTCGACCCCCATCAGCGTGGCGTCCACAGTGACCGCCACGCTAGCAGGCCGGGCCGCCCCCTAGTCCGGGATGCCGATGGGGCGTTCCTTGCGGCGGCGCTGCTGGGCGATCACCGCGGCCACCAGCAGGGTGCCCTGGGCGACGTTCTGCCAGAACGTGTTGATGTTCAGCACGTTCATCCCGTTCTCCAGGAAGCCGAGCAGCACGATGGCCAGCACCGCGCCGAGCACGCCGCCCCGCCCGCCGCGCAGCGACGCCCCGCCCAGCGCGGCCACGGTGACCGCCTTCAGCTCCAGGCCGTCCACCGAGCCGGTCTGCTGGCCGAAGCCCTGCCGGGCCATCAGGATCACCCCGGCGATGGCTGCCACGAAGCCCACCACCAGGTACACCGCGAGCACGTAGCGGTTGATGTTCACGCCGGCCAGCCGGGCCGCCGTGGGGTTGCCGCCGATGGCGTAGAGGTTGCGCCCGATGTCGGTGAACAGCAGCAGGAAAGCCAGCGCCAGGGCGACAAGCACCAGCACGAACAGCTGGGTGGGCAGGCCGAGCACGCTGCCCCGCTGGATGAAGATGAAGATCGCGTTGGAGGAGAACCCGCTGCCGATCGCGCCGCCGTTGGAGAGCACCTGGCCGATGCCCTTGAACGCGGCCAGAGTGGCCAGCGTGGCGATGAACGGGTTCACCCGGCCGTAGATGATCAGCACGCCGTTGATCAGGCCGCAGAGCAGGCCGACGGCCAGTGCGCCCAGGACGGCCAGTGCGCCGTTCTGCCCGGTGTGGGTCCAGATCAGCGCGCCGACCACCGAGGTCAGCCCCACCGTGGAGCCGACCGAGATGTCCAGCCCGCCGACGATGATCACCAGCAGCTGCACCAAGCCGGTGAGGCCGAGCAGGATGATCGTCCCGGTGACCGCCACGCTGAGGTTGTTCCAGGTCAGGAACGCCGGCTGGCGGGAGGTGACGAAGGCGGCGATGAGGATGATCACCGCGAGCAGGATCAGGTTCTGCACCCGGTCCGCGCGGGTGAGCACGCCCAGCGCCCTGGCCACCGACGACCGGCGGTCCGGCGCCTCCGGGGAGCCCGTGGACGGCTCGGTCTGCGTGCTGGTCACTGCTTACCCCCGTCAGCCATGCCGACCACCAGGTCGGAGAGGTCGTCGGCCATGGCGAGCGCGAGGATGCCCTCCTCCGTCGCCTCCTTGCGGGCCAGTTCGCCGGTGATCCGGCCGTTCTGCATGACGATCACCCGGTCGGCCAGCCCGAGCACCTCGGGCAGCTCGGAGGAGACCATCAGGATGGCGATGCCGCTCGCGGCCAGCTCGTGGATGATCGCGTAGATCTCCGACTTGGCGCCGACGTCCACGCCCCGGGTCGGCTCGTCCAGGATCAGCAGCGCCGGGTTGCGCGCCAGCCAGCGGGCCAGCACCACCTTCTGCTGGTTCCCGCCGGACAGCCCGGCCACGGCGAACTCCATGTTCGGCGTGCGCACCCGCAGCCGGTCCAGATACTTCGCCACGGTCTCCTTCTCCAGGCGCCGGTTGACCACCCGGAACCGGCGCAACTGGTCGTAGATCGCCGCCGCGATGTTGTCCCGCACGCTGCGCTGCAGGAACAGCGCCTCCGCCTTGCGTTCCTCCGGGGCCAGCCCGATGCCGGCCCGGACCGCGTCCCCCGGTGAGTTGAACCGCCGCGTTTCGCCGAGGAACTCGACCGTGCCGCCGGTCACCGGCTCCGCCCCGACCAGGGCCTTGACCAGCTCGGAACGGCCCGCGCCGACCAATCCGGCCAGCGCCACGATCTCCCCGGCGCGCACCTGGAAGGTCACGTCCTCGACGTCCGCCGAACTCAGCCCGCGCACGTCCAGCACCACGTCGCCGGGGGTCGGGCGGGGCAGCTCGTCGTGGTACAGGCTGGACAGGTCCCGCCCGACCATCATCCGGATCAGCTCGCCCTCGGTCAGTTCAGTGACGGGCCGAGTGCCCACCGAGGCGCCGTCGCGCAGCACCGCGACCCGGTCGGCCAGCGCGAACACCTCCTTCATCCGGTGGCTGACGTAGATCACCGCGACGCCGTCCGCCCGCAGCCGCCGGATCAGGTCGAACAGCAGGTCGACCTCGTTGTCCGACAGCGAGGAGGTGGGCTCGTCGAACGCGAGCACCCTCGGCTCGTCGGTGAGCGCGCGCAGGATCTCCACCAGCTGGCGCTGCGCCGGGGTGAGCCGCGAGCCGAGCGTCTCCGGGTGCAGCACCTGGGCGAACCCGTGCCGGCGGATCAGCTCGCCGGCCCGCTCGACCAGTTCGCCCCGGCGGAACAGCCTGCGCCGGGAAGGCAGTGCGCCGACGAAGATGTTCTCCGCGACGCTCACGTGCGGGATGATCTCCGGCTCCTGGGCGACCACCCGCACGCCGGCCGCGCGGGACGACGTCGGGTCGGTGAACCGCACCGGCTCGCCGTCCAGCTCGATGTCGCCCTCGTCCGGCGCCAGCGCACCGATCAGGACCTTGAGCAGGGTGGACTTGCCGGCGCCGTTCTCACCCATCAGCGCGGTCACCTCACCCGAGGCGAACTCCACGCTCACCTCGCGCAGCGCCCGGACCGGGCCGAAGCGCTTACTGACCGCGGTCATCCGGAGGGCGACCTGGACGTCCTCGGTCATCGGCTCAGGTGCACTTCAGCGAGGTTCCGCCGACCGTGCCCGCGTCCACGATCTGCGTCCTGGCGATGGTCTTGGGCGGCAGCGGGGTGCCGCCCCGCAGCGAGTTGACCAGCGCGCGCACCGCGTCCCCGCCCACGTCGTGGCCGTCGATGTACAGCGCGGCCAGGTAGCCGTCCGGCGCCGAGCCGGGCTGCCAGGACTTGCAGGCGATGTAGCCGCCCAGCCCCACGCCGACGATGTTGTCCGCCGCCACCTTGGCGTTGGCCAGCGCCTGCAGCACACCGGACACGTTCTCGTCGTTGCAGCCCATGACCACCCAGTGCTTGATGTCCGGGTTGCCGGTGATCACGCCGGAGGCGGTGCTCTGGGCGCCGTTCACGCTGTTGTCGGTGCCGACCTCGATGGCCTTGCCCTGGCCGCCGCCCGCCGTGTAGCGCTCCTTCTCCCCGCGAACCCGGTCGGCGCACACCGACAGGTCCTGCTTGTAGGCGTAGAGCACGCCGGTCTCGGCCGGGCTCCAGCCCTTGCCGGTGACCCGCTTCGCCGCCTCGGTGCCCACCTTGGAGCCCATGTCGTAGCCGTCGAACCCGACGAACGGGATCTCCGCCCCGGTCCCGTCCTTGATCGAGTCGTCGGAGGCGACGAGGGGGATGCCGGCCGCGTTCGCTGTGTTCACTACCTGGGGGCCGATCTTCTGGTCCGGCACCACGATGGCGATGCCGTTCACCTTCTGGGCCACCGCCGAGTCGGTCTCGGTGACCGCCTTGTTCGCGTCCTGGCCCAGGTTCACCACCTTCACGTTGACCGAGGCGCCCGGCTTGGAGAGCTCCTGTGCGGCCGTGCGCGCGCCGGCCGCCTGGTCGATGAAGTACTGCTGGTCGCCCTGCTTCTGCAGGTAGGCGATGGTGATGTCGCCGGTGACCGGGCCCGAGCTGGACGCGCCGGAGGAGGTCTGCTGCCCGCTGGAACACCCCACCAGCATCAGCACCGCGGCGCCTAGTGCACCTACGTTCAGCAATGTTCGGTTCTGACGCATCACGACTCCTTTGCCGCGTCCCCTCATGGCCCGTTGGGGTGAAAGCATCACGGAAGACGGTGAATGAGTCAACATTTCCGCACAGTTTTCCTAGTCGTATCTTGTTCGGACGCGTTGACTTTCCAAAAGTGCCCGGACATGATGGCCGGCATGAGCGCAGCCGGGTGGGTCCTCTGATGCTGGCCAGGCAGCGGCAGCAGCTGATCCTGGACGAGGTGGGGAGGACCGGCGCGGTCAAGGTCGCCGACCTCGTCGCCGAGCTGGGCGTCTCGGACATGACGATCCGCCGCGACATCAGCGAGCTGGCCGGCCGGGGCCTGGTGGACCGGGTGCACGGCGGCGCGGCGCTGCCCCGCATGGCCAGCTCCCATGAGCCGGAGTTCGCGACCAAGGCCACCCAGCAGGTGGCCGCGAAGAGCGCGATCGCCCGGACGGCCGCCGCACTGGTCCGGCCGGGCAGCTCGGTGGGCATCTCGGGCGGCAGCACCACCCGGCTGGTCGCCACCGAGCTGCTGGACGTGCCGGACCTGACCGTGGTCACCAACTCGCTGCCGGTGGCCGACGAGCTCTACCGCAACCGGCGGGTGGAGCAGAACGTGCTGCTCACCGGGGGCATGCGCACCCCCTCGGACGCGCTCGGCGGCCCGCTCGCGGTGGCCGCGCTGCGGGGCATCCACCTGGACCTGCTGGTCCTGGGCGTACACGGCATCGACGTGCGCGCCGGCCTCACCTGTCCGAACCTGTTGGAAACGCAGACCAACCGGGCGCTGATCGAGTCCTCCCGCCGGATCATCGTGGCCGCCGACCACACCAAGTGGGGCGTGGTCGGCCTGCAGACCATCGCCCAGCTCACCGAGGTGGACGTGCTGATCACCGACGACGGCCTGGACAAGGCGGCCCGCGACCAGCTGTCCGAGCTGGTCGGCGAGCTGGTCATCGCGGAGGGTTCGTGACCGCCCGAGTGGACCCGACGGTGGCTCAGGTGCGCAAAACGTCGACCCGACTCTCGGACGGCCGGGAGCTGATCTATTTTGATGACCGGGAGCCCTACCTGTCCGGCACCGCCTCCCGGGTGGTGCCGGACACCCGGGCTCTCGAGCCTCAGCACGTCACCAGCGAGCCCCGGCTGGACGTGCTCACCGGGGAGTACGTGGCGATCGCCGCGCACCGGATGAACCGCACCTACCGCCCGTCGGCCAGCGAGAACCCGTTGGCGCCCAGCCGGCCGGGCGAGCCGCCGACCGAGATCCCCGCGCCGGACTACGACGTGGTGGTGTTCGAGAACCGGTTCCCCAGCTTCGCCGGCGGCAACGGCCGCTGCGAGGTTGTGTGCTTCACCAGCGACCCCCGGGCCAGCTTCGCCGACCTGTCCGAGCGGCGGGCGCGGACGGTGATCGAGGCCTGGGCGGACCGCACCGCCGAGCTGTCGGCGCTGCCGAACACCCGGCAGGTGGCCTGCTTCGAGAACCGGGGCGAGGAGATCGGCGCGACGCTGCCGCACCCGCACGGCCAGATCTTCGCCTACCCGTTCCTGCCGTCCCGCACCCAGGCCGTGGTCCGGCGGTCTCGGGAACACTTCGAGTCCACCGGCCGCTCGCTGTTGGCCGACGTGCTCGCCGAGGAGCTGGCCGAGGGGGAGCGGGTGGTCTGGCGGGGCGAGGGGTGGAGCGCCTACGTGCCGCGCGCGGCGAAGTGGCCGCTGGAGCTGTTCCTGGCGCCGCACCGGGACGTGCCCGACCTGGCCGCGCTCTCCGACGGCGAGCGGGCCGAGCTGGCCGCCGGCTACCTGGAGCTGCTGCGCCGGGTGGACCGGTTTTTTCCCGGGGTGGCGCGGGTTCCGTACATCGCGGCGTGGCACCAGGCACCGGTCGGACCGGACCGCCGGTTCGGCCGGCTGCACCTGCAGCTGTTCTCGCTGATGCGCGCGCCGGGGCGGATGAAGTACCTGGCCGGCTCGGAGTCCGCGTTCGGGGCCTGGATCAATGACACCACCCCGGAGGCCATCGCGGAGCGACTCCGCACGGTAGCGTCGTGACCTTCCTGGAGGGAGGGCCGGCTTTGGCGGAGATCCACTGGCATCCGCCGTCCTCGCCGGAGTCGGCGGCGCGGGCCGAGGCGCTGTTCGCCTCGTCGTTCGACGGGGCGCCGGCCGGCGTGTGGTCGGCCCCCGGCCGGGCCAACCTGATCGGTGAGCACGTCGACTACGTGGGCGGCATCTGCCTGCCCCTGGCGCTGCCCCAGCGCACCTGGCTGGCCGTGCGGCCGCGCACCGACGGGCTGTTGCGCCTGGTCTCCGGGCAGTGCCCCGAGGTGTGGCAGGGCGCGGTGCGCGCGGTGCGGCCGGGCCACCCGCGCGGCTGGCCGGCCTACCTGGCCGGGGTGGTGTGGGCGCTCATCTCCGAGGGGCTGCTGCCGGCCGGCTTCGGCGGGGTGGATGTGGCGGTGCACTCCGACGTGCCGCTCGGCGCCGGACTTTCCAGCTCGGCGGCGTTGGAGTGCGCGCTCGCGGTGGCGCTGGCCGAGCTGTTCGGCTCCGGTTCTTCGCTGGATACAGCGGGCCGCTCCGCGCTGGTCAAGGCCTGCATACGCGCGGAGAACGAGATCGCGCTGGCCGCCACCGGCGGCATGGACCAGACCGTCGCGCTGCATGCCCGCACCGGCCACTGCCTGCGGCTGGACTGCGACAGCGGCGCGGTCGACCCGCTTCCGCTGCCGCTGGATGCGAACGGCCTGGTGCTGCTAGTGATCAACACGAACGCCCCGCACCGGCTGGTGGACGGCCAGTACCGGGCCCGCCGGGTGGTGGTGGAACGGGCCGCCCGGTTGCTGCGCGTGCCCACGCTGCGCCGGATCTCCTCGGTGCAGGACGCGGTCGGCCGGTTGGCCGCGCTCGGCGAGGACGACCCGGAGCTGCTGCGCCGCGTGCGGCACGCCATCTCCGAGACCGCCCGCGCCGGCGCGGCCGCCCGGCTACTGGTCGAGGGCCGGCTGGCCGAGCTGGGACCGCTGCTGGACGCCTCACACACCTCCCTGCGGGAGGACTACGAGGTGTCCAGCCTGGAGCTGGACAACGTGGTGGACGCGGCCAAGGAGGCCGGCGCCCTCGGTGCCCGGATGGTGGGCGGCGGCTTCGGCGGTTCCGCCCTGGCCCTGGTGGAGACCGCGGCCGTGCCGGCGGTCACCGAAGCGGTCCTGGCCGCCACCGAAGCCAAGGCCCTCCCCACCCCCACCTTCCTGCACGCCCTCCCCGGCCCGTCGGCCGCCCGGTGGTCCTGACGGGTTGGGCAGGTTGCCGGCACACACCGTTCGTACCCGGCACACGCTCAATTGCTCGTGTGCCGGGTACGAAGCGTGTGCGTGACCGACCCTTAGACGCCGAACGGCGCCGGGTAGCGGATGGTGCCGGTCGGGGTGGGGGCGCCGGTCAGGGGCAGGGCCATCAGGGCGTCGTCGGGGACCTCGAAGGAGGTCCGGATGTTGTGGGTGGACGCCCTGGTGAAGCCGAACCTGGGGTAGTACTCGGGGTGGCCGAGCACCACGACCAGCCGTTCGCCCCTGGTCCGCGCCTCGTCGATGAGCGCACGGATCACCGCGCCGCCCGCGCCCGCCCGCTGGTACTCGGGCAGCACCGCGCACGGGCCGAGCACCAGCGCCTGTTCGTCACCCACGGTGCAGCGGGTGAGCAGCGCGTGCGCCACCACGCCGGTCCCGGGTGCCTCGGCCACCCGGGAGAGGCCGGGCAGCCAGGCCGCGTCGGCGCGCAGCGCGTCGACCAGGTCGGCCTCCTCGGCGGTCGGGAACGCGGCCAGGTTCACCCGGCGGATGGTCTCCAGGTCGTCCGGGGTCTCCGGGCGGGTCGTCCAGTCCTTCGGCATGGGTGCCTCCGTTTCGAGCGGCCGCAGTAGGTAGCCGGTGTAGCCGTAGTCGGCGCCGTACCGGTGCCGCATGTCGATCTCCTCGCGGGTCGCCGCAACGGCCTCGGCCATGGCCGGGTCGCGCAGGTCCGCCGCTCGGATGCGGTGGGACAGCGGGGTGTAGTAGTCGTCGAACCAGTCCCGGTCGGGCAGCCGGTAGCTGGCCTCGACCGCGTAGCCGGCGGCCTCGGCGGCCGCCTGGTTCTCCGCCGAGGTGCGCAGCGGGTAAATCTGTGACCAGTACTCGCGGGCGGCCGGCGCCGGGTCGCCGGTGGTCCACTCGCACTCGGTGACGGCCAGCCGGCCGCCCCGGGCGAGCAGGCGCCGCCACGCCCGCAGGCCGGTGTCGAACCCGATCACGTAGATCGAGCTCTCCGCCCAGACCAGGTCGAACTCGCCGTCGGCGAACGGCGGCTCGGCCATCGTGTGGTTCACCGTGCGAATCCGCTCGGACAGCCCGGCTTCCCGGGCGGCCCGGTCCAGCTCGTCCAGGAACGGCTGGTGGGCGTCCAGGGAGGTGACGTCGGCGCCCGCCTCGGCGAGCAGCAGGGACGCCCGGCCCGGGCCGCAGCCCAGGTCGAGCACCCTCGGCCGAGGGTTCAGCGGGTTGGCCATGGACAGCAGCAACCTGGTGGTCGCATCGGAGCCCGGCCCCTGTCGGCGCAGGCCGGCGTGCAGTTCAAAGAACGCTGAAGACAACGCAAACCTCTCGATCGGAAGCGTTGCGTATCCCCACGCAGAGCAGCTCTGCGTGGGGATACGCAACAAAGAGTGGGAGGATCCCGCCCGATCAGCTCGCGATTGGGGTGATCAGCCGAGGATCCGGATTGGGTGGGCGGCCTGGGCTGCGCGCACGGCGGCAGCCACCGACACGGCGGCCATACCCCACCTCCGGAAAATGATCTCGTTGCCTCGGACGACGGCGGTGACCGTAGCACAGCACGCGCGCCCTTCCCGCCGGGTTTTCGCTCAGTGATCACCGAGGTGGCGGGCCGCGCTCAGCGCCAGCCACACCTCGGCCAGGTCACCCGTCGACTCCAGCCGGAATCCGGTGACCTCGGTGAACCGGCGCAACCGGTAGCTCAACGTGTTCGGGTGGATGTGCAGTTCGCGGGCGGCGTCCTCGCCCCGCCGGTCTCGCTCCAGCCAGGTGCGGACCGTGCGGACCAGCTCGGTGCGGTGTTCGGCGTCGTACCGCGTGGCCGGGCCGAGCACCCGGTCGGTGAGGGCGCGGAGTCCGGATACGTCCCGGGGCAACCACCGACCGCTCGGGTCGCTGGCCTGGTAGTTCACGTGGGTGCGGCCGGTGTCCGCCGCCCGGGAGAGCGACCAGCGGGCCTCCCGGCGGGCGATTTCCAGCGGTTCGCCGGCCTCGAACGGGCTGCTCGAGCCGGCGGTGATCTCGGCCGCGTTCTCGGCCGCGGTCAAGCCGTCCAGCAGGGTCAGGGTGGCGTCCCCGGCCGGCAGCAGCACGAACAGCTCGCTCTGTTGGCGCAGCAGCAGGTGCGGCAGGTCGGACAGCTCGATCTCCCGGACCAGCGCCGACTCGTCCGGTGTCACGCCCTGGCCGACCACGATGGCCAGGACCAGCCGTTGGGACCGGGGGAACCCGGCGCGCCGCAGCCGGCGCCGCGCGGTGCCCGGGTCGAGTACGTCGGCGAGCAGCTCGGCCAGCGTCTCGGCGCCCTCCCGGCGCAGCGTCTCCCGCTGGTGGCGCAGCATGGTGAGCTGCAGTGAGGCCACCGTGGCAATGTGCTGCACCACGGCCAGACCGGCCGGCCGCGCGCCGTCCCGGGCCCGGGCGATCAGGTAGCCGGCCGTCCCGCCGGGGGCCGGCACCGGCAGCACGAAGCCCCCGGGCACGGTCGGCGGCGCCTGCTTCTCGGGGGACGGCGGCAGCAGCGCGCCGGCCTCGGTGGGCGGCGCGGCGGGCACCCCCGGAATCAGCGGCCGCCCCTGCGGCGTGCACAGGTAGAGGGTGTACCCGGACAGCCGCTCCAACCGGCCGAAGATCTCCGCCGCGCTGAGCCGCTCCTCGGTGAGCCAGCGCAGCGCGCCGAACACCTGCAGCTGGGCCCCCAGCCGGTGGCCCTCGGTGTCCTGCTTCGTGGCGACCTCTTGGGCGATCGCCACGAACGGCACCGACAGCGGCACCTCCAGCAGCGGCATCCCCCGCTCGTCGGCGGCCGCGAACAGCTCGCGGTGCAGCGCCGGCGCGTGCAGCTGGGCGGACACCGCGAGCGCCGAGACCCCCGCATCGTCCAGCAGCTCCAGGTATCGGCGTTGCTCCGGCGCGGCCCGGGGAACGGCCATGCCCGTGGTCATCAGCAGCTCGGCGCCGAGCAGCCACGGGGTCGGGTCGGCCAGCTCGCTCACGTGGGCCCAGGACACCTCCCGGTGCAGGCCGCCGTGCCCGGCGAGCACCCGCAGCTGCAGTGCGGGGGAACGCACCAGATCGGCCACGCACAGCGGTTCCACCGCGCCAAGTCTTCTCTGCCCAGCCACAAAGCAAGGCTCATTTTTCGTGTTTCCCACAGTTGTCCGGGGGCGCCGCCGACCCGAGACTCGAACGCCAACGTGCCAGGTCACCAGGGAGCGCCAATGACGACGCGCATCGAGACCCGCTCGATCGACTACGTGCCCGAGGCTGAACGGCACGGCAAGGTCTGGCAGCAGGGGCCGTTCTGGTTCCTCGGCAACTTCCAACCGTTCACCGTGGCGATCGGCCTGATCGGCCCGAGCCTGGGGCTGTCCTTCTGGTGGACCGCCCTGGCCTGCGTGCTCGGCGTCGCGTTCGGCACCCTGTTCATGGCCTTCCACGCGTCCCAGGGGCCGGTGCTCGGGTTGCCGCAGATGGTCCAGTCACGAGCCCAGATGGGTTACCGGGGAGTGCTGTTGCCGCTGGTGGCGACGCTGTTCACGTTCGTCGGCTTCAACGTGGTGGACACCCGGCTGATCAGCACCGGGCTGTCCGGCGTGTTCGGCTGGGACCCGGTCGCCGTGGGCATCGCGATCACCGTGGTCGCCGCGTTGCTGGCCTGCTACGGCCACGACTGGCTGCACCGGGCGTTCCAGGCGCTGTTCGTCGTCTCGGTGCCGTTCTGGGTGATCTTGACCGTCGGCATCCTGGCCGGTACCGCCGTGCCGGACGGCGCCGCACCGGCCGCCGCCACCGGCGGGTTCACCCTGGTCGGCTTCCTGGTGCAGTTCACCGCCTCGGCCAGCTACAACATCACCTACGCGCCGTACGTCTCGGACTACTCCCGCTACCTGCCCGGCGACACCCCGATGCCGCGAATCGTCGGCGCGGTGTTCTGGGGCGCCACCGGCTCGCCGTTCTGGTTGATGCCGATCGGCGCCTGGCTGGCCACCCAGCTCGGTGCCACCGACCCGCTGGCCGGCCTGAACGACGCCGGCAACGCCGTCTTCCCCGGGCTGGGCGGCCTGCTCACCGTGCTGGCCGTGCTCGCCCTGGTGGCCACCATGGGCATCAACGCCTACAGCGCGATGCTCACCGTGCTGACCGGGCTGGACTCGTTGCGGCCCATCCGGCACACCGCCGGCGCGCGGGTGATCACCGTGCTGGTGGTGTCGGTGATCGGCGCGGTCCTGGGCATCTGGCTGGTACGCGACGCCACCACCGCGCTCAGCGACGGCCTGCTGATCATGCTGTACCTGCTCACCCCGTGGACCGCGGTGAACCTGGTGGACTTCTACTTCGTCCGGCGCGGCCACTACGCCATCACCGACCTGTTCCGGCCGGACGGCATCTACGGCCGGTGGGCCTGGCGGGGCATCCTGGCGTTCGCGGTGGGCATCGTGGTGGAGGTGCCGTTCGCGGTGCTCAGCTTCTTCACCGGCCCGGCCGCGGCGGCGATGCACCAGGTCGACCTGGCGTTCCTGGTCGGCCTGGTGGTGGCCGGCGTGCTCTACTACCGGCTGACCCGGTCGCTCGACCTGTCCGCCGAGCGGCCGGCGATCCGGCGCAGCGAGGAGGCCCTGGCTCGATGATCGTCAAGGCCGCGAGCTGCCAGCTGCGCATCGACGTCACCGACGTGGCCGGCAACCGGGCGAGGGCGGCCGAAGCGGTGACCGAGGCGGCCCGGCGCGGCGCGCGCCTGGTGGTGCTGCCCGAGCTGGCCTGCTCCGGATACGTGTTCACCGGCCCGGAGGAGGCCCGCGAGCGGGCCGAGCCGGCCGACGGCCGCACCGTCACCGACTGGTGCGCGCTGTCCGCCGAGTACGGGTTGGTGCTGGTCGGCGGCTTCTGCGAACTGGGCGAGGACGGCCACGTTTACAACAGCGCGGTGCTGGTCGATGCCGGTGAGCCGCGCGCGGTATACCGCAAGGTGCACCTGTGGGACGCGGAGAAGGACGTGTTCCGCCCCGGCGTGGCGCGGCCACCGGTGGTGGCCACGTCGGTCGGCCGGGTGGCCGTGATGATCTGCTACGACGCCGAGTTCCCCGAGTGGCACCGGCTGGCCGCGCAGGCCGGCGCGCAGATCATCGCCCTGCCCACCAACTGGCCCGACGAGGGCCGCCCACCGGGGGAGCGCCCGCTGGAGGTGGTGCGGGTCCAGGCCGGCGCGGCCGCCAACCGGGTGTTCGTGGTGGCCGCCGACCGGTGCGGCACCGAGCGCGGCGTGTCCTGGGTCGGTGGCAGCGCGATCGTCGGCCCCGATGGGTTCCCGCTGGCCGGCCCGGTGGCCGACCCCTGCCCGGAGCTGCTGCTCGCCGACCTGGACCCGGCCCGCGCCGACAGGAAGGACCTCAACCCGCGCAACCACGTGTTCACCGACCGCCGTCCCGACCTCTACTGAGTCGTGAGTGGCGAGTGTCGCTATAGCGGGACTCGCCACTCACGGGTCGGGACCGGGCGCCGGCACCCGCCGTGGTAGCAATGGTGCCGATTTCGGGGGAGGTGGCGCGGTGCCGGATCAGGCGAAACCGCGGGTGGGGTTGGTGGCCGGTACCGAGGACGCCACGCCGCTGCTGTTCCACGTGGCGCTCGCGCCCGACGAGTACCTGCAGCTGGATGACGTGGTGGTCACCGTGCGGCAGGTCGCCGGCGTCGGTCCGGTGATGTCCTCCGGGGTGGTCACCCAGGTGCGCGCGCGGCACGAGGGCGCCAGCTTCGGCTCGGACGTGTTCCTGATCAACAGCGGCGTGCTTCCCGCGCAGGTGCAGGAGATCGCCGAGGTGACCACCACCCGGGTGGACCCGGAGTGCTACGTGCCGCCCCGCCCCGGCGAGCCGGTCCACCGGGCCACCGGCGAGGAACGCGCCCGCGCGCTGTACTTCGACCGGATGGACCGCAAGGTGCCGGTCGGCATGGGCCGGGACGGCGAACCGGTCTTCGTGAACCTGGAGTTCCTGGACGGCACCCGGGGCGGGCACGTGTCGATCAGCGGCATCTCCGGTGTGGCGACCAAGACCAGCTTCGCGCTGTTCCTGTTGTACTCGATCTTCCGCAGCGGGGTGCTGGGCAACCGCGCGGTCAACGCCAAGGCGCTGATCTTCAGCGTGAAGGGCGAGGACCTGCTCTTCCTGGACCACCCGAACAAGCGGCTGGCCGACCCGGAGATCCAGCAGGGCTACGCCCGGCTGGGTCTGGCCGCCGAACCGTTCCCCAGCGCCGGCTTCTTCGCCCCGCCGATCCCCGAGGACACCACCGGCCGCCCGCACGTGTCCGGCCGGACCAGCGGGATCGGCGCGTTCTGGTGGACGCTGCGCGAGTTCTGCGCCGAGGAACTGCTGCGGTTCGCCTTCGCCGACGCCGAGGACGAGCGCAACCAGTACACCTCGGTGATCCACCAGGTGGCCACCCGGCTGCGCCGGGACGCGATCGCCGCCGGCACCGACGGGGCGGTCAGCATCGAGGGCCGGCTGCTGCGCAGCTACGCCCAGCTGGTCGAGTTCATCTCGGACAAGCTGCTGGACGAGGACCACTCGGTGCGCGCGCCGTGGGCCGGACCGGTGACCGGTACCGGCACCATCAACGCCTTCCTGCGCCGGCTGCGATCCTCGTTGAAACCGCTGGGCACCATCGTCCGGGGCGACCTGCCGGACAGCCCCGGGCGGCGCATCTCCACGGAGAACCAGCAGGTCACCGTGGTCGACCTGCACAACCTGCCGGAGCGCGCCCAGCGCTTCGTGGTCGGCGTGGTGCTGGCTGCTGAAACCGCGCGCAAGGAAGCCGCCGGCCCCGGCGGCCTGCTCTTCACCATGATCGACGAGCTGAACAAGTACGCCCCCCGCGACGGTTCCAGCCCGATCAAGGAGGTACTGCTGGACATCGCGGAGCGCGGCCGCTCGCTGGGCATCATCCTGATCGGTGCGCAGCAGACCGCGAGCGAGGTGGAACGGCGCATCGTGGCCAACTCCTCGATCAAGGTGGTCGGCCGGCTGGACCCGGCGGAGGCCGGCCGCCCCGAGTACGGCTTCCTGCCCCCGGCACAGCGCGGCCGCGCCACCCTGGCCCGCCCCGGCACCATGTTCGTCTCCCAGCCCGAGATCCCGGTCCCCCTCGCCGTCGAGTTCCCCTTCCCGGCCTGGGCCACCCGGCTCTCGGAAAGCGCCGGCGACCCCCCACGCACCCCCGCGACCGCCGCATCGACCCACGGCGAGGCCTCCACCGGCAACGGCGCGGTGCGCGACCCCCTCCGCCGCCTCCCACCCGTGGACGACCCACCCCCCTTCTAACCCGCGAGCCGGCACCCTCACCACCCCGTATCGCGGAATCGAGCACCCCGTGTCGCGGGTTTTCGCACCCCGTGTCGCGGGTTTCGGCCCACTGTGTCGCGGACTTCAGCCCACCGGGAGCGGGGACTTCGCATGCTGGACGCCACGGCCGCCGCTGGCGCCCTGTTCGTGGACGAGCACGGCCGGGTGCTCCTGCTGGAGCCGGTGTACAAGCCGGGCTGGGACATTCCTGGCGGAATGGTCGAGCCCGGCGAGTCGCCGGCGGCGGCCTGCGAGCGGGAGCTGCACGAGGAGCTCGGCCTGCACCGCCCGGTGCGCCGGCTGCTCGTGGTGGACTGGGCGCCGCGCGCGGAGGGCCGGTTCGACCTGATGTTCGTGTTCGACTGCGGCTCGCTCGGCGAGGACCGGGACATCCGCTTGGACCCGGCCGAGCACCGGAGCTGGCAATGGGCGAGCCCGGACGAGCTAGACGCGCTACTCAACCACCGGCTCGCACCCAGAATTCGCAACGCGTTGCGGGTCCGCGCCGGCGGCGCCGAGTACCTGGAGCACGGCGTGCCGAGAAGCTGATCCCAAACGGCTTGCCGGGCGGCCTACGGTGGGACCGGTGAGTCTGGTCGTCCCGGGTAGCGGTGTCTCGTTCTCCTATGCCGGCTCTCCGGTATCGGTGCTGGCCGGCGCGGATGGGCAGGTGGATTTCGCGTCGGCCGAGATGACCGTGCCGCCCCGGTTCCGAGGTCCCATCCCGCACGTGCACGACACGTTCGACGAGGCGATCTACGTGGTGACCGGGAGACTGCTCGCCGGCACCGGGACGGACGAACCCGGCGAAGCCGCGACCGGGGCGATGTTGGTCGCGCCGAGGGGAGTCCGACACTTCTTCAGCAACCCGTTCGACGAGCCCGCGCGCGTGCTGGGCATCTGGTCGCCCGCGCGGATCGGACTGGAATTCATGAAGGCAGTCGGCGCCGCATTGCCCGCGTCGGGTCCGCCGGACCCCAACCTGATGCGGGAGATCTATGAGGCGCACGGCAGCCGACTGTAACCCTGATCCGGTTATTTCGCCGGGGTTGTCTATGCGGTGATCGCTATTCGGGGTTTTCGGCGGGGTGTCTGGCTGGCGTCTATCCATTTCGGGGGGACGAACTCCGGCCACCCGTTATGTATACGGATCTCCCACCCAGCGTGATGAATCATCCGGTGATGCGCCCAACAGAGCATGACCAGGTTGCCCAGGTCGGTGCGGCCGCCGTGCGTCCAGGGGATGAGGTGGTGGATTTCGCAGTGTCGGGGTTTCTTCGCGCAGCCGCGGAAGGCGCAGCCTTGGTCGCGGGCGGCGATGGCGCGGCGTTGGTAGTGGTCCACGGTGCGGCGGATGCGTCCGACGTCGACGACTTTGCTGTCCCCGTCCAGCACGACTGGGAGGACGGAGCAGTCGCAGGCGAGTTGGCGGATTTGCGCGGCGGTGGCCCAGCCGAGTCCGAGGGTGGCCCCGCGGGTGCGTTCGCGTAGGTCTTTCTCTTGAATGATCACGGTGAAATGGGGTCGTTCCCCGCCCTGGGTGGGGAGGTCTCCGTCGTTGAGCGCTTGGACGCACAGGGCGCCGAGGGCGTCGGCGTCGCGTTCGGGCAGGGTTTTGTCTTCGTCGTCGCCGCTGGTGCGGTGTCCTTCCAGCGCCAGGGACAGGGCGGTGAAGGTCGGGGTGTCGAGTTGGCCTGTGATCCGGCCGCCGTGGCCGTCGCGGCGGCGGTACAGGTGTAGTTCGTTGAGCTGTGGTTTCTCGTCTTCGGGTGTCGGGCCGTCTTGGTCCAGAGTGGTGAGTAGCTGAGTGCCGAGGCGGCGTAGTTCGTCGGGTCGACACGTGGTCGCCCACTCGGCGAGTTGGGCCTCGGCGCCGCTCCACATTGCCGGGTCGAGGCGTCGTCCGGTGGGGGAGTTGAGCAGGTCTTCGATGACGTCGGCGTGCGCGTGGTCGATGGTGAGTGCGCCGAGGGCGGTGGCGGTGGCCGCCATGATGGGTTCGACGGGTTGTCCGTCCAAGGTCGTGGGGAACACCGAGCGGGCCACCGCGACCATTCGTCGGGCTTTACCGGGGTGGTAGCCCAACAGGTCGGCGATCGCGGCGCGGGTGGTGACGCAGCGTTGGTCGAATTCCCCGGACCGGTCTAGGTGGGCGATCAGTGACAGCCGTAGGTGGGCGAGGTCCCGTCCCAGTCGTTCGACGGCTTTGAGTCCTTCGATTTGGGTGGGGCCGTCGGCGGTGTCGAGGTATGCGCGCAGGGCGGCCACCGCGGCGACCGCTTCCTGAACGCTGGACTCGAACATGCGTTCATGTTAGCATGGGATGCGGGGCGAAACCAAAATGATTGAATGGGAGGTGTGCTTCGTGTGCTGTACCCGGCTTGCAACTCGGCCTAGGATCGGAACCGCCGGGTTCCGGAGCGGGTTTCCTGGCTGTGGTCCGGTCCAAAGAGGAATCTAAGACGAGGAGGGTTTCGATCCGTCCGGATGTCGCAGACATCCAGACGGGCCGGCGGTGCGCAGCGGCGCCGAACCATGTCACCGCGTCGTGAAGCGGGCCGAGGCGTCGCGTAGCGCTTCGAGTGCCACGCGGACCGCGCCGTGAGATTCCTCCCCCGCTCGGCACACCGCGAGGATCGTGCGGTTCAGCGCCGGGCGAGTGGTGAGAATCCGGACGCCGTCCGGCAGTGGTCCGCAGGCAAGGCGGGGGACGAGCGCGGCGCCGGCATTGCCGGCGACCAGGGCGAGCTGTGTCGCATAGCTACCGACGGTGCAGCTCACTCGCGACTTGATCTTCTGTGTGCGCAGCACCTGAACAAGCCATTCGTGACAGTCCGAGCCGGACGTCCAGCCGATCCAGGGCACGTCATCCACCTCGGCGAGGTCGACCGCGCCCCGATGGGCGAACCGGTGCCCGGCCGGCAGAGCCAGGTCCGCGACGTCTGAGAACAACGTGACGTGTGTGGTCCGGGGTGGCAGCACGCTCGGCCAGTCCGCCCAGCTCTCCACCACGCCCAGGTCCAGGCTGGCCCGCGCTCGGGTGGCTGCTGGCGCTGGGCGTGATCAGCCAGGTCGCCGGGTGGCTGCTGATCGCCGGCGCGCTGGCCCGGATGTCCGCCGCCACCGGCGCGACGCTGATGCTGCTGGAACCGATCGCCGCGGTCGGGTTCGGGGTCCTGCTGCTGGGCGAGCAGCCGTCCGGGCTGCAGCTGACCGGCTGCGCGGTTGCGATCGCCGCGGTCTGCTTCGCCGGCCGGAACCCGGGGGTGGCTACTGAACGGCGCCGCGGCCGGCCGTCACCCCTCGCGGCCGCCGAAGTCGCGGAGCAACCCGCTGTAGGGCTTGGGCGGGGGCGGGGCGTACTCGTCCCGCGTGCCGATGCGTAGGCCCATGCGGACCAGGGACTCCACGCCCAGGGTTGCGGCGCGCACGCCGTCCACCACCGGCACGCCCAGCTCGGCACCGAGCTGGTCGGACCAGTCACTCATCCCGGCACACCCGAGCACGATGGCGTCCGAACCGTCGGCATCCAGTGCGGCGGCGCAGGCGGCGAGGGTCTTCTTCACCGCGTCCGGGTCCCGGTCGAGCTCCAGCGGGGCGATGTCGCAGGCGTGCACGCCCCGGCAGAACCGGCGCATGCCGTAGCGCTCGGCCAGGTCCCAGGCTCGGCCGCGGGTGCGGGACAGCGTGGTGACCACGCTGAACCCGCGTCCCAGGAAGCTGGCCGAATGCATGGCCGCCTCGGCGATGCCCAGCACGGGGCCGGTGGCCAGCTCGCGGGCCGCGTCCAGGCCGGGGTCGCCGAAGCAGGCGATCACGTATCCGGCGCTGCCCGCCCGCTCGCCGTCCGCGATGGCGGCGAGCAGGCCGGGCACGGCGAGGGCCTCGTCGTAGTGGCTCTCCACGGCGGCCGGCCCCATCTTCGGGGTGACCGCGTGGATCCGGGTACCCGGACCGGCCACGGATCGGGCACCGCGCTCGATGGCGCGGGTCATCTCCTCGCTGGTGTTGGCGTTGATGACGGTGATCAGCACGGTCACTCCACAACCGAGGCGGCCCGGCGGCCGATCACCGCGTAGAGCGCCAGCGCGATGCCCATGCCGATGAACCACGTGTACTGCGCGGCCGTCTTCATGCCCGGCCCGGTCGACCACAGCACCGGGACCAGCGCGGCGGCGGCCGCGACGACGGTGGCGATGATGGCCGGCGGGTGGTAGCCGCCGCGGTAGTGGTAGCGGCCGGTCGGCTCCAGGGTGAACAGGTCGTCCACCACCACCCGCTGCTTGCGCACCAGGTAGTAGTCCGCGATGAGCACCCCGAACAACGGGCCGATGAAGGCGCCCAGCACCTCCAGCGTGTAGTGGATCACCTCGGGGGAGTTGTACAGGTTCCACGGCGTGATCAGCACCGAGCCGACCGCCGCGATCATGCCGCCGGCCCGCCAGCTGATCTTTCGTGGATTGGCGTTGGAGAAGTCGAACGCGGGCGAGATGAAGTTGGCCACGATGTTGATGCCGACGGTGGCGATGGCGAAGGTCAGCGCCCCGAGCACGATGGCGAACGTGGAGTCGATTCGGGCCACCGTCTCCACCGGGTCGGTGATCAGCTCGCCGAAGATCGGCAGGGTCAGCGAGGTGGTCACCACGACCAGGATGGAGAACATCAGGAAGTTGACCGGGAGGCCGAGGAAGTTGCCCCGCTTCACCGCGTCGAACGACCGGCCGTAGCGGGAGAAGTCGCCGAAGTTGAGCATCGGCCCGGAGAAGTAGGACACCACCAGGGCGATCGCGCCCAGCATGACCGGCACCGAGGCCCAGCCGGTGTAGCGCACCTCGCCCAGGTTGAGGTCGATCGCGCTCCAACCGGCCCGGTAGATCAGGTACCCGGCCAGCACGAACATGACGACGTACACCGCCGGCCCGCAGAAGTCGATGAACTTCCGGATCGTCTCCATGCCGGTCCAGAACACCGCCGCCTGCAGGAACCAGAGCACGGTGAACGACGCCCAGCCGAGCGCCGAAAGGCCGGCGAAGCCGTACTGGTTCACGTCGGCCAACGGGGTCAGCGAGGGGGCGAGCTTCAGCAGCACGATGTTCAGCGCCGCCGAGGCCAGGTAGGTCTGGATGCCGTACCAGGCCACCGCGATCAGCCCCCGGATGATCGCCGGGATGTTCGCGCCGAGCACGCCGAAGGAGGCCCGGCAGATCACCGGGTACGGCACCCCGGTGCTCTGGCTGGGCCGGGCGACCAGGTTGCAGAACACGTTCACGATCACGATGCCGATCAGCAGCGCGAGCAGCACCTGCCAGCTGGTCAGCCCGAGCATGAACAGGCTGCCGGCGGTGACGTAGCCGCCGACGCTGTGCACGTCGGACATCCAGAAGGCGAAGATGTTGTACCAACCCCAGCTCTGCTCGCGCAGCGGCGCCAGGTCCTGGTTGGTCAGTCGGGGGTCGTAGCCCGGTTTGATCAGGGCGGGGCCGGTGGACGCTTCGGATGGCGGCGCGACGGCGGTGTCGCGGTCCGCGGCGAGCTCGGTCATGCGAAATGACGCTATGTGCGATGTGTTACACCCATATCACGCGAAATGTATATTCTGCCGCGCTCACGACCGGCGTTGCCGGTGAAACCTGCGGTGCAGCTCCCGGACCTCATCGGTCAGCACGTCGGCCGGCCCGTCGACCTCGGCGTTCGGCACCACCTCGCGGATGGCCAGCGGCCGAACCGGGGGCGGTGGCACGTCCATCTCGGCCAGCCACACGCCCAGCTGGGCGGACGAGGCCGCGTAGACGATCCGGCCCAGCCCCACCCAGCCGTGCGCCGCCGAGCACATCGGGCAGTGTTCGCCGGAGGTGTACACGCTGGCCCGCGCGCGCTGCTGGGGGGTGAGGTGCTCGGCGGCCCATCGGGCCAGGTAGAACTCGGGATGCTGGGTGTGGTCGCCGCCGGCCACGTGGTTGTGGTCCTCAGCGAGCACCGTGCCTTCGCCGTCCACGAGCACCGAGCCGAACGGCTCGTCCCCGGCCTCCAGCGCGTCGGTGGCCAGGCGAACGCAGCGGCGCAGGTGCGCCAGGTCGGTCTCGGTCAGCATGCCCTCACGATCCCAGGTGCTCGGCCGCGACGCGTTTCGGCACGCACATCCGCCACGCCTCGGTGACCAACTCGCGCATCTCCTCGTCGTCGATCGCCGCCAGCCGGCAGTCGACCCAGTTGTAGCGCATGGAGGAGGGGCGGGGGAGCCGGAACTTGTCCGGCTCGGCCTCGACCAGCGCGGCCCGCTCCAGCTTGGGGTAGGCGAAACCCATGATCTGCTCGTCCGGGGAGAACGCCAGGTAGACGATGCGGCCGATGCGGAACCGGGCACCGTCCCCGACGTACCCGAGCGTGGTGCGCGGCAGGGTCAGCGCGTACTCCCGCACCGCCTCCGCCGTGGTCACCCCGCCAGCGTAGCGACCGCGTGGGCGGCGGCCTCGGCGACGAGCGCCTCGCTGTAACCGGCGTCCCGGGCCGGCTTGCTGGTCATGATCGAGATGATCAAGGGCTCAGTGTGTGGCGGCCACACCACGGCGAAGTCGTTGACCGTGCCGTAGTCGCCGGTGCCGGTCTTGTCGGCCACCCGCCAGCCCCTTGGCAGCCCCGCCCGGATGCGGCGGGTGCCGGCGGCGGTGGCGTTGCGCTCCATCAGGTCGCGCAGGAGGTCGCGCTGCTCCGGCGCCAGCGCGTCGCCGAGCAGGATCCGCTGGTAGTCGCCGCCGAAGGCGCGGGGCGAGCTGGTGTCGCGCGGGTCGCCCGGGGTCGCCTCGGTGATGAACGGCTCGAAGCGGTCCATCCGGGTCACCTGGTCGCCGAGACTCCGCGCGTACGCGGTGAGCTCGGCCGGCCCGCCGAGGTCACGCAACAGCAGGTTGCCGGCGGTGCCGTCGCTGTACCGGACGGCCGCGTCGCACAGCTGGCGGACGGTCATGCCGGTGTCCACGTGGCGTGGGGTGATGGCGGCGTTGCGCAACAGGTCGGCCCGGGTGTAGCGGACCAGGGTGTCCAGGTGCGACGGCGGGTTGCGCCGCAGCACCGCCGCCGCGGCCAGGCCCTTGAACGCCGAGCAGAACGCGAACCGTTCGTCCGCCCGGTACTCGATGGTCGCTCCGGTACCGGTGGCCAGCGCGTACATCCCCAGGCGCGCGCCGTAGCGCCGTTCCAGCTCGGCGAGCCGGTGCTCGCTCCGGGCGGGCTGCGGCGCGACCTTCGGGTCCGGTGCGGTGGGCTCGTCGGCGCATCCGGCCAACGGCAGGAGCGCGGCGGCGGCCAGGAAACGGCGACGGGTGAAGGCTGGTTCGATCACGCCCGCATCATCCGGCCCGGCCGTCGATGCCGTCCAAGACGGAAGCCGGGGGTTCGATGCGGAAGCGGCATAAAGGGACGTCATTTCCTCCCGCCACTTTCAACTTATAGCGCACCGGGGGGCTTGCGGCAAGACCCCGGTGGTGCCGCACAATCTCCCGCCGTGGCCAAAAGCTATGCGGAAGAATTGCTGTCCGAACGGAACTATGTGGCCGGGCTCTACGCGCGGCTGGACGCGGAACGGGCCCGGGTGAAGGGCAAGTACGGCGAGGCACTGGGGGGCACCGGCGGTTCGCCCATGGAGCGGGACGTCGAGGTGCGGGCGCTGGCCAAGGTGGTGAAACGGCTGTACGCGGCCGACAACGGGCTTTGTTTCGGTCGGCTGGACACCATTTCCGGCGAGCATTCCTATATCGGCCGGATCGGTATTTTCGACGAACGGAACGAGTTCGCGCCGCTC
Organism: Actinospineispora eucalypti; assembly: GCA_014208095.1. Classification (GTDB taxonomy): domain Bacteria; phylum Actinomycetota; class Actinomycetes; order Mycobacteriales; family Pseudonocardiaceae; genus Pseudonocardia; species Pseudonocardia eucalypti. The sequence continues at coordinate 2,346,970 of JACHMT010000001.1, forward strand.
TTGCTGGATTGGCGGGCACCGGCGGCGCGCGCCTTCTACACCGCGACCGGAGCGACCCCGGAGAACATGCGCCGGCGCCGGCAGTTCCACACCCGGGGCCGCCGGGTGGAGGGCTTCACCGACGAGGTGCTCGGCCGGCCGGACGGTGCCGAGCGGGGCGACGCGGCGCTCCTCGCGGCGGTGAACGCGCCGCGCGGCGACGGCATGCGCGACATCGTGGCGACCATCCAGGCCGAGCAGGACGAGATCATCCGCCTGGACCACCCGGGCGTGCTGGTGATCGAGGGTGGCCCGGGCACCGGAAAGACCGTGGTCGCGCTGCACCGGGTCGCGTACCTGCTCTACACCCAGCGGGAACGGATGGAACGACACGGCGTGCTCGTGGTCGGCCCGAACCCGTCGTTCCTCGACCACATCGGCCGGGTGCTGCCGTCGCTGGGCGAGTCCGACGTGGTCTTCATGACCACCGGTGACCTGGTACCCGGCATGCGCGTCACCGCCGAGGACGGTCCGGAGGCCGCGCGGCTCAAGGGTTCGCTGAAGATCCTGGACGTGCTGAGGGCGGCGATCGCCGACCGGCAGACGTTGCCGGAGCAACCGGTGCCCGTCGCGCTGGGCGGCGCCGAGGTGCGCATCGACGCCGAGACCGCCGAATGGGCCAGGGAGGAGGCGCGGGCGAGCGGCCTGCCGCACAACGAGGCGCGCGGGGTGTTCGCCGACGTCGTCGCCTACGTGCTCACCGAGCGCGCCATGACCCGGATCGGCCGGGGCTGGCTGACCAGGGCGGAGCGCGAGCCGTGGGAGCGGTTGCGCGCCGACCTGGCCAAGGAGCTCGCGGGCAACGACGAGTTCGTCGCCGCGCTGGACCGGCTGTGGCCGATCCTGGCGCCGGAGGAGGTGCTGGCGTCGCTGTACGAGTCGCCGGGCGCCGACCCGGTGCTGCGGCGCGCGGACGGGCGGGCCTGGACGGTGTCGGACGTGCCGCTGCTGGACGAGCTGGTCGACCTGCTCGGGCGGGACCGGGTGGCCGAACAGGCCGCCGAGGAGGCCGGCGCGCGGGAGCGGGAGACCGAGGCCGAGTACGCCGCCGGCGTGCTGGACAGCCTGGTCGACCGCCGGGACTCGATGGACGACGAGGACCACCTGTTCGCCACCGACCTGATGTACGCCGAGGACCTGGCCGACCGGTTCGTCGAGCTGGACACCCGGGAGCTGGCCGAACGCGCCGCCGCGGACCGGGACTGGACCTACCGGCACATCGTGGTCGACGAGGCCCAGGAACTGTCCGAGATGGACTGGCGGGTGCTGATGCGGCGCTGCCCCGGCCGGTCCTTCACCGTGGTCGGCGACCTGGCGCAACGCCGTTCGCCGGCCGGGGCGGCCTCGTGGGACACCATGCTGGAGCCGTACGTGCCCGGCCGCTGGGTCTACCGGTCGCTGACGGTCAACTACCGCACGCCGGCGGAGATCATGGACGTGGCCGCCGCGCTGCTGGCCGAGTTCGCGCCCGGGATCCGGCCGCCGGACTCGGTCCGGGCCTGTGGTGTGCGGCCGTGGGCCCGGCGGGTCAGCGGGGAGGAGTTGGCGGCCGCGGTCGAGGAGTTCACCCGGGAGGAGGCCGGGAGGGACGGCACCAGCGTGGTGATCGGGCCGCCCGGGGTGCCGGGCGCGGTGCCGGCCTCGGAGACGAAGGGCCTGGAGTTCGACGCGGTGCTGGTGGTGGAGCCGGAACGGATCCTCGCCGACGGCCCGCGCGGCGCGGCCGAGCTGTACGTCGCGCTGACCCGGGCCACGCAGCGCCTCGGCGTGCTGCACCGGGAGCCACTGCCGAAGGCGCTGGGTGGGCTGGCGGAGAGGGCCGGCGTCGGGGCGTAGCGGTCGGGCGGAAGCGGGTCGGTGCCGGTCCCCGGTGGTGGGGATCGGTGCCGGATTAAGGATCGGCTTGGACGGCCGCGGTTGGGCTGGTCTGCCGCGGCTCGGGTGCGGCCCGTCGCTTTCTCGTTCGTCACTTCGGTTTCGTGAGGGGGACATGATGGGGTCGCGCGAAGATCGAATCCCAGTCGGCGGTCAATCCGTGATCAGCATGACATGGTGGTCGCCTCGGGTTGCCCGGTGCGGCCATGGTGTCATGTTGACCATGTAACCGATGATCATCAGGCAACCAAGGCGGTTTTGGCGGCCGCACACCACCCTGAGTGCCTGCTGATCATGAAACGCAACGGCCGTCACCCCAGGGCGCGGGAGACCAGCCAAGCCGCGGCCGTCCAAGCCGGTCGTTAAAACCCGCACCGGACAAAAGGTGGCGGTCAGCCGCCCGGTTCCGGTTCGGCGAACAAACCGGTCCCCAGGGGTAGCGTGTCCAGCGCGGTGCGCAGGCGGGCGTGGTGCTCCCGGGCTATTCGCACCAACTCGGCCGCGTCCCGGGCCAGGAACGCGGCGAGCAGTGCCTCGTGGTCGGAGTGCAGCTCGGACCGCTCGGTGGCCGGCAGGTGCGCCATGGGCTGCACCGGCTCGGTGATGTTCCACGCCGACTCCAGCATGCCGAGCAGCCGTCGCATGCCGCACGGCTTCACCAGCGCCCAGTGGAAACGACGGCTCTCGCGTTGGTACGAGCGCGCGTCGCTCCAGGTCACGGCGGTGCCGAGGGACTGGTGGGTGGCGCGCGCCTCGGCGTCGTCGGCCGGGCCGGCCTCGGCGACCGCCGCACCCAGCGCCGCCGTCTCCAACACCTCCCGCACCAGGTACAGCTCGCGCAGCTCGCGGACGGTCAGCCGGGCGACCGTGTAGCCGAAGTTGGTCCGGTGCTCCACCAAGCCCTCGCCGATCAGCGTCTTGAGCGCCTCCCGCACCGGTATCCGGCTGACCCCGAACACGTTCGCCACCTCGTCGCACGGGATCAGCGTGCCGGGCGGCACGCCGCCGTCCAGCAGGCAGCGGCGCAGCTCCTCGAGGATCGCGGCCTGGGTGTGCCCGCCCCGGCGCAGCCGGGCGAGCAGGACGGACCGGTGCCGAGGTGCTGGCATGTCGCCTCCAGTGCAGTGCCCTGGTGAAGGACAGTAAGCCAGCCCGGCCCAGAGCGTCCGGCGAGCGAGGGGTCCGGCTCGCGGCGCCCAGGCGGATACCTCGCGGCGTTGTCCTCCTCGCCCATAGCTCCGCTATGAACTCGTCGTCCGCCTTGCGATTGCCCGGGTGCGGGTGTCCCGCATCGACATGGCACCTGGACACCGCTCCCTGCCCGAACCCCTCGCTCGCCGCACGCTCTAATGTTTGCCCTGTCATGCGCTTCCTGCACACCTCCGACTGGCATGTCGGCAAGACGCTCAAGGGCCGCTCCCGCCTGGACGAGCAGCGCGAGGTGCTGCGCGAAATCGTCGGCATCGCGCGCGCCGAACAGGTGGACGCGGTGCTGGTCGCCGGCGACCTCTACGACAACGCGGCGCCCGGTGCGGCGGCCCAGCAGCTGGTGGTCGGCGCGCTGCTCGCGCTGGCCGACACCGGCGCCCAGGTCATCGCGATCGCCGGCAACCACGACCACGCGGCCAGCCTGGACGCCTACCGGCCGCTGGCCGAGCACGCCGGGATCACCCTGGTCGGCGCGGTCCGGCCGGCGGACCGGGGCGGGGTGGTGCGGTTCGAGGCCCGGTCCACCGGCGAGCCGGTGAACGTGGCGGTGCTGCCGTTCGTCTCGCAGCGCTACGCGGTGCGCGCCGCCGAGCTGGTCGCGCACACGCCGGCGGAGAACGCGGCCAGCTACGACCAGCTGGTCCGGGACGTGCTGGCCACGCTCACCGCCGAGTTCACCGACGACGCGGTGAACGTGGTGATGGCGCACCTGACGGTGACCGGCGGGGCGTTCGGCGGGGGCGAGCGGGCCGCCCAGTCGATCTTCGAGTACCACGTGCCGGCCACGGTGTTCCCGGCCGAGGCGCACTACGTGGCGCTCGGGCACCTGCACCGGCGGCAGAGCCTGCCCGCTCCGTGCCCGGTGCACTACTGCGGCGCCCCGCTGGCCGTGGATTTCGGCGAGCAGGACAACACCAACGTGGTCTGCCTGGTGGAGGCCGCGCCGGGGGTGCCGGCGAAGGTGCGGGACGTGCCGATCAACGCCGGCCGCCGGCTGCGCACGGTGCGCGGCAGCGTGGCCGAACTGTCCGAGCTCGCCGGTACGGTCGGCGACGACTTTCTCCGGGTGTGGGTGCGCGAGCCCAGCCGGGCCGGGCTGCGGGACGAGGTGCTGGACGTGCTGCCGAACGCGTTGGAGGTGCGCATCGACCCGGAGTTCGCGGCGCCGGTGGAGGGCTCCCGCCCGGCGAGCGGGCCGGGCATCGAGCGCACGCCGGGCGAGCTGTTCGCCCAGTACTGCGCCGAGCACGGTGTGGCCGACGACCGGGTCGCCACCCTGTTCGCCCACCTCCACGACCGGCTCAGTAGCTGATGCGCCCGGTACGACTGGAACTCGACGGATTCGCCGCGTTCCGCGAGCCCACCACGGTGGACTTCACCGGCGTCGACTACTTCGCGCTGGTCGGGCCCACCGGCGCCGGCAAGTCCACGGTGATCGACGCGATGACGTTCGCGCTGTACGGGTCGGTGCCGCGCTGGGACGACCGGCGCACGGTCGCGCTGGCGCTGTCCCCGACGGCCAACCGGGGCACCGTGCGGCTGCTGTTCGACGTGGGCTCGGTGCGGTACGTGGTGGCCAGGGAGCTGCGCCGGTCGGCCACCGGCTCGGTGACGGTGCGCAACGCCCGGCTGGAGCGGTTGGTCGGCGAGTCCGAGCTGGACGAGTCCGAGACCGAGGTGCTGGCGCACGACGGCGCGGTTTCCAAGGCGGTGGAGGAGCTGCTCGGCCTGCCGTTCGAGCAGTTCTGCATCTGCGTGGTGCTGCCGCAGGGCGACTTCGCGCAGTTCCTGCACGCCAAGCCGGCCGACCGGCAGCGCACGCTCACCCGGATCCTGGGCCTGAGCCGGTACGAGGCGATGGCCAGGGAGGCCGCCAACGAGGCCAAGCTGGCGGCGCAGCGGGCGGACGTGCTCGGTGAGCAGCTCGCCGGTTACGCCGACGCGGACCAGGCCGCCGAGGCCCAGGCGGCCGAGCGCGAGGCCGAGCTGGCCGCGCTGGTCGAGTGGGTGGACCGCACCCAGCCCGAGCTGCTCGCCACCGGGGAGCGGGTGGCCGAGATGGAACGGGACACCCGGCGGCTGGCCGACGAGCGCACCCAGCTGGCCGCCGTCGCGGCCCCGGAGGGACTGGACGAACTGGCCGAGCGGGCCCGGCGCACCGGCTCCGAGCTGGCCGAGGCGCGCCGCGCGCTCGCCGCCGCCGAGCGCGCCGACAACGAGGCCCGCGCCCGCCAGGCCGGCGTGCCCGACCGGGAGCCGCTGCGGCAGCGCCAGAGGGACCACGCCGAGCGGGCCGAGCTCACCGAACGCGCCCCCGAGCTGCGCGAACGCTGGGAGGCCGCGCGGCGGGCCACCGAGACGGCCGGCGCGGACGCGGAGGCGGCGGCGAAGGAGCTGGCCGGCCTGCGGAACCGCCTGAACGACGCGACCGCCGCCCTGCGCGAGCTGCGTACCCGGGCGGACCGGCTGGCCGGGGAACGGGAACGCCTGGCGGCCGTCCGGGTGCCCGACTCGGTGGCCGAGTTGGGCGCCCGCCGCCGCGCCTCGGTGGACGCGCTGGCCGCCGCGCGCCGGGAGCTGGCCGAGGCCGAGCGGGCCGACCTCGCGGCCCGCGACGAGCTGGCGCAGGCCCCCGACCGCGCCCAGCTGGAGCAGGCCCGCCGCGACCACGCGGCGCTGGCCGAGGCGCAGCGGGCCAGGGACTCGCTGACCGCCCGCTACGACCAGGCCGCCGCGCGCACCGCCGAGGCGGACCGCGTGCTCGCCGCCGCCGAGCACGCACTGGCGCACGCCCGGGCGCAGCGGGACGCCGCCGCCCGGGTGGACCTGGTGGCGGCGGTGCGCCCCCGGCTGCGGCCGGGACAGCCGTGCCCGGTGTGCACCCAGCAGGTGCACCGGCTGCCCCCGCCGGCCGAGGGCGGTGACCTCGCCGCCGCCGACCGGGAGGTGCAGCGCGCCGGCGCGCACCGCGACCGGGTCGCCGCCGGGCAGCGCAAGGCGGCCGAGGCGGAGCACCGCACCGGCGCCGAGCTGGACACCCTGCTGGACCGGGTGGAGGGACTGCGCGCCGCGTTGGCCGATGCGCCGGCCAACCCCAACGAGGTGGACGCGCTGCTGGCCGAGTCCAACCGGCTGGCCGGGACGGCCAGGGCGGCCGACGAGCGGCTGCGCAACGCGCGCCGCGAGCGGGAAGCCGCCGAGGCCGCCGGGACCGAGGTGATCCGGGGGTTGGCCGCTTCGTTCGGCGAGCTGCGCGCGGCCCGCGACCCGCTGGTGGAGCTGGGCGCGCCCGGCCTGGACAGCGAGGCCGACGACCCGGCGGCCGCGTGGCGGGAGCTGGCCCGGTGGGCCTCCGAGGCCGCCGGCCAGTGGGCCGACCGGGAGAGCGCCACCAGGAAGGAAGCCGAGGGCGCCGAGCGGGCGCACGCGGAGGCGGAGCGCGCGCTGCGCGAGGCCGAAGAGGGTGCCGAGCGGGCCGACCGGGCGCGCACCGGCGCGGTGCGCGCCGAGCAGGACGCGCACAACGAGCTGACCAGGGCGGACCGCCGGCGGGAGGAACTCGCCGAGGCACTCGAGGACGGCCCGGACGAGGCCGAGGTGACCGCCCGGCTGGGCGAGCTGGACGAGCTGGACGCCGAGGTCCGGGCGGCCGACGAGCGGCTGCGCGCGGCCCGGGAGGCGGCCCGCGAGGCGCGCACGGCGGACGTGGAGGTCTCCGGGCAGCTGGACCTGGGCTGGCGCCGGCTGCGCGGCGCGCGGGACCCGCTGGTCGGGCTGGGTGCCCCGGTGCTGGACCGGCCGTCCGGCGGCCTGGACGACGACTCCGACGACCCCGACGAGGACCCGGACGAGGAGCACGAGGGTGACGACCCGGACGGCCCCGGCGACCACCTGGTCGGCGCCTGGCGGGCGCTGACCGGCTGGGCCGAGCGGGGCGCCCGGGACCGGGCCAAGCGGCTGATGGCCGCCGCCGTCGAGCTGGCCGACACCCGGCGGCGGTGGGAGGAGCTGCAGCGGGAGCTGCTCGACGCGCTGGCCGAGCAGGGCATCGAGCCGCCCCAGGGCGAGCAGCGCCCGGTGGCGACCTGGGCGCCGGCGGGGGTTTCGGCGGCGCTGGAGCGGGCGCGCGCGGCGACCGCGCGGCTGGTGGAACGGCGCGCGGCGGCGGCCAGGCTGACCGCCGACCGGGCCGAGGCCGAGCAGGCCCACCAGGTGGCCAAGATGCTGGCCGGGCTGCTCCGCTCGGACGCGTTCCCCCGCTGGCTGGTCGCGTCCGCGCTGGACACGCTGGTGGCCGACGCCTCGCGGAACCTGGAAGAACTGTCCGGCGGGCAGTTCGAGCTGGCCCACTCGGACGGCGAGTTCGTCGTGGTGGACCACGCCGACGCGGACGCCCGCCGCCCGGTGAAGACGCTGTCCGGCGGCGAGACCTTCCAGGCCAGCCTGGCGCTCGCGCTGGCACTTTCCGAGCAGCTGTCCACGCTGGCCGCGGCGGGTGCCGTCCGGCTGGACTCGATCTTCCTGGACGAGGGCTTCGGCACCCTGGACGAGGCGAACCTGGAGGTGGTCGCGGCCACCCTGGAGAACCTGGCCTCGCTGGGCGACCGGATGGTCGGCGTGATCACCCACGTCCCGGCGCTGGCCGAGCGGGTGCCGGTGCGGTTCGCGGTGAGCCGGGACCAGCGCACCGCCACGATCACCAGGGAGATGGCGTGACCACCGCCGCGACCGGCATGCGCTGGCGGGTGGAGAGCTGGGACCCGTCCTACGGCGCCAGCACGGACGGGGACTCCACACCCGACGCGCGCGCGGCCGACCAGGTGGCACTGGACGTGGAACGGCCGGCGGCCGACTGGCAACCGGTGGACCCGGGTGACGCCGCGCCCGAATGGCCGGTGGTGCGGTTCGTGGACGGGGTGCGCCGGGTGGACGCGCTGGCCTGGGTCACCGAGCCGGACACGGAGACCGCCAGCATGGCGCTGTGCGCGTCCTACGCCGCCGGCGTGGTCCGCTGCGGCCCGGACGGCGCGCACCTGGCCAGCGCCGAGGTGCGCCGGGGGTTGTTCACCACCAGCCGGCACGCCACCGACGCGCGCACCGCCGCCGGGCACTACCGGATGGTGCGCGCCACCCCGCGCGGCGAGCCGATGGCCGACCTGAACGCGGCGGTGCAACGCGAGCTCACCGACGTGGAGGCGGCCGTCGCCTCGGCCGCCCGGGAGGGCGTGTCGGGCGGGTTGGAAGACGACGACCTGCTGGTGGTGGACGGCCCGCTGCGTGGCCGCGCCCACCTGCCCCGGGTGCTCGGGTTCATCAAGTCGCACAACCGCCCTTACCTGCCGGCCGAGCTGCACCGGCTGGTCGGCACGCTGCGGGCCGGGCAGCGCACGCCGGTGTTCGGCCTGGTCACCAGCTGGCAGCGGTACACCTGGTACCTGAAGCTGCCGGAGCGGACCGGCGCGCCGTGGGCCGGGGTGGTCCGGGTGGAGTGCCCGATCGAGCTGCCGCCGGCCGAAGCGGTGGCGCTGGCCGACCGGTCGGCCCAGGTGCTGTGCCGGTACGCGTCCGCCGAGTACAAGGACTCCCGCGCGCCGCAGAACCTCTACCCGATCGCCGGCCTGGAGCGGGAGCTCAAGCACCGGCTCGGCGAGGCGGCCCTGCTCTATCGTGCGATCCGGAGCGCGGCCCAACCGAACGAGCGATAAGCTGCGGCCCGTGACTGATATCAACTTCATCGACCGCGTGGCCATCGTGACCGGGGCCGGGGGCGGTCTGGGCAAGACGTACGCACTGGACCTGGCCTCGCGCGGCGCATCCGTCGTGGTCAACGACCTGGGTGGGGCCGCCGACGGCACCGGGGCCGACGCCTCGGCCGCGCAGAAGGTGGTCGACGAGATCAAGGCGGCCGGCGGCAACGCGGTCGCCTCCCACGACTCGGTGGCCACCCCGGAGGGCGGCGCGGCCATCGTGCAGACCGCGCTGGACGCGTTCGGCAAGGTCGATGTCGTGATCAACAACGCCGGCATCCTGCGGGACAAGACCTTCGCCAAGCTGTCCGACGAGGAACTCAACGCGGTGCTGGACGTGCACCTCAAGGGCGCCTTCTACGTCAGCCAGCCGGCCTTCCGGGTGATGAAGGAGAACGGCTACGGCCGCTTCGTGTTCACCGCCTCGAACGCCGGCGTGCTGGGCAACTTCGGCCAGACCAACTACGGCGCGGCCAAGATGGGCCTGGTCGGGCTGAACAACGTGCTCGCCCTCGAGGGCGCCAAGAGCAACATCAAGAGCAACGTGATCTGCCCGATCGCCCGCACCCGGATGACCGAGGACCTGCTCGGACCGCTGGCCGAGATGGTGGAGCCGGACCTGGTCACCCCGATGGTGGTCTACCTGGCCAGCGAGGCCTGCGAGCTGACCCACGAGGTGTTCTCCGCCGGCGGCGGCCGCTACGCGCGGATGTTCGTCGGCCTCACCCCCGGCTGGTTCGCCGGCAAGGGCACCAAACCGGCCGCCGAAGACATCGCCGGCAACATCGAGCAGATCCGCAACCAGGACGGCTACATCGTCCCCACCTCCATCGCCGACGAACTCCAGCAACTCCTCCCCCTCCTGCAGTCCTAGGCAGCCCGCACCCACCGTTCGGCGCTGGCACACGTGCCGCGGTCCGTGTGCCAGCGCCGAGCTGATCGCTTCGGGAAAGTTGCGCCCGGCGAGCGTCGGCGGGCCGATCCCTAGGCCGACCGGGCCGGTGCGCACCGACAACGAGGCCGGCGAACTGATGCGCCGGCTGCGCGACGACGAGCGCTACTAGCGTGATCTCCTCCGCGTTGGTGGAGGTCGAGCTGCCGAGGGCGTTGCGGCGCACCGAGCCGGAACTGGTCGCGCAGGTGCCGGCTCTGCTGGCCCGGGTGGCCCGCTACGAGGTCGACGAGCTGGTTCGAGCGTCGGCGGCGGCCTTCCCGGAGCCGGAACTACGGTCGCTCGAGGCGATCCACCTGGCGACCGCGCATGCCGTGTTCGGTGGCCGGTTGACCGCGTTCGTCAGCTACGACCGGCGACTGCTCGCGTCCGCCTCGGTGCTCGGTCTTCCGGTGGAACACCCGACACCTCCGGCGGAATAGGCGCCGGCACGGTGCGGTTGCGTGGTGGGCGTTGAGCCGAGATGCTTCCACTTGCAACTGTTTCGCCGGGAGGAGCGTCTGGGATGGATGTGGTGGAGTTCCGGCCGGCCCCGGAGCAGTACGCGTGGACCTTCGGCGGGGTGCCGCCGGTGGCCAGGGTGACGCCGGGGTCGCTGCTCAAGGTGTGGACCGAGGACGCGTTCGCCGGTCGCATCCGGTCCACCGGCGACCTGCCCACCCGGTCGCTGCAGATGCCCGACGTGAACCCGCAGACCGGGCCGTTCCACGTGGAGGGCGCGGAGCCGGGGGACACCCTGGCGCTGCACTTCGTGTCCATCGAGCCGGCCAGGGACTGGGCGGCGTCCACCACCATCCCGTTCTTCGGCGGGCTGACCGGCACCGACCGCACCGCCACCCTGCAGGAGCCGCTGCCCGAGCGAACCTGGATCTACCACCTGGACCGCGCGAAGGGCACGGTGGCCTTCGAGGCGAGCAACGGCCTGGTGATCGAGCTGCCGATCGACCCGATGCACGGCACGGTGGGCGTCGCCCCGCCGGCCAGGGAGGTGCGCTCCTCGCTGGTCCCGGACACGTTCGGCGGCAACATGGACACCCCGGAGATGCGCGCCGGGGTGACCTGCTACCTCGGCGTGAACGTGCCGGGCGCACTGTTCTCCATCGGTGACGGGCACTACCGGCAGGGTGAGGGCGAGGCCTGCGGCACCGCCGTGGAAGGTGCCATGAACACCACGCTGCTGGTGGAACTGATCAAGGGCCGGGGGCCGGCCTGGCCGCGCATCGAGTCGGACGACGAGATCATGGTGGTCGGCTCGGCGCGGCCGCTGGAGGACGCCTGGCGGGCCAGCCAGGTGGAGATGGTCGGCTGGCTGGCCGAGCTGCTCGGCATCGACCGGCTGGACGCGTACCAGCTGCTCACCCAGGTCGCCCGCTGCCCGCTGGCCAACGTGTGCGACACCAACTACAGCGCGGTCACCAAGGTGGCCAAGGCGTTGCTGCCGCCCGTCCGGGCGTTCGACGGCATGCACTCCTACCTGCGCGAACAGGCGAAAGGAACGATGTAGTGGACCTCGGGCTGAAGGGCCGCCGGGCACTGGTCACCGGCGGCAGCAAGGGCATCGGCCGGCGCATCGCGGAGACCTTCGCCGACGAGGGCGCGCACGTCTCCATCTGCGCCCGGGACGCCGGCGACGTGAACGCCACGGTCGAGGCGCTGCGCGGACGGGGAGTGAGGGCGTTCGGCCAGGCGCTGGACGTGGCGGACGCCGAGGCGCTCACGCGCTGGGTGGAGCGGTCGGCCGAGGAGCTGGGCGGCCTGGACATCGCGGTGGCCAACGTGAGCGCGCTGGCCATCCCGATCACGCCGGAGAACTGGCGCATGTCCTACGAGGTCGACCTGATGCACACCGTGCGCATGGTCGACGCGGCCATGCCCCACCTGGAGCGCAGCGAGGTGCCGTCCATCGTGACGGTGTCCAGCGTGTCCGGCCGGGAGATCGACTTCACCGCCGGCCCGTACGGCACCTTCAAGGCCGCACTGGTGCACTACACCCAGGGCGTGGCCTTCCAGCAGGCCGCCAAGGGCATCCGGGCGAACACGGTCTCCCCGGGCAACGTCTTCTTCGAGGGCGGCGTCTGGGACAACATCGAGCGCAACAACCCGGAGCTTTACGCGCAGGCGCTGGGCCTGAACCCGACCGGCCGGATGGCCACCCCGGAGGAGATCGCCCGGGCGGTGGTGTTCGCGGCCAGCCCGGCCGTGCCGTTCATGACCGGCACCAACATCGTGGTCGACGGCGCGCTGACCAGGGGTGTTCAACTCTAGTTGGTAATCTGGGGCTCGATGTCGACCGCGCTGACCGAACATGAGCAGCAGATACTCGAAGCCGCCAGGGTGGAGTTCGAGACCTACGGGCTGCGCCGGGCCAACGTGGACTCGGTGGCGAAACGGGCCGGCGTCGGCCGCAGCACCCTCTACCGCCGCTTCCCGAACAAGGAGGCGCTGTTCAGCGAGGTGGTGCGGCACCAGGGGCGGGAGTTCCTGCGTGCGCTGGACGCGGCGATCGAGGGGTGCGGCCCGAAGGAAGCGGTGGTCGAGTCGTTCGCCGCGACTGCCCAGCTCGCCCACCGGATGCCGCTGGTCGCCCGGCTGCTGGACAGCGAGCCCGAGGCGCTGTTCGCCCCCGGCACCGCGCCGGGCGGCGCGCTGTTGCGCGACGAGTTCACCGCGCGCATCGCGGCGGCGCTGAAACGTTGCGGTTCCACCATGGAGCAGGACGACCTGCTGGCGGTCTCCGAGATCCTGCAGCGGGTTGCCATCTCCATGGTGCTGTTCCCGGGCGGCCAGTTCGACCTGGCCGACACCGCCGCCGTGCGCCGCTACGCCGAACGCCACCTCACCCGCCTGGTGGACTGACCCGGCCGGACCGCTTCCGCCACGCCGCTCCGACGACGACGAACGCGCCGAGAATTGACGCGAGCACGCACGACAGGTAGGCGCTGGGCGTGTAGGCCTGCGGGTCGTACACCGGCTGGTTGCCGGCCAGCCTGGTCAGCTGGTCGCCGATGACCCATTCGTTGTAGCGCGCGAGGTAGTTCGACCATTCGCCCCAGGTGAGCATCAACAACACCAGCGGCGCCAGCCAACCCGCCAGCACCGCGCCGGCGGCGGCGGCCCAGCCGCCGTCCCGACGCACCGACCAGGCCGACCCGACCAGCATGGTCAGCAGCACCAGGTGCAACGCGACCAGCAGGAGGCTCAGCAGCCAGGCCGCACCACCGATCAGGGGAGCGAGGGCGTAAACGAGGATGGACAACGCCAGCAGCGCGCCCACGGCGATCGCCACCGGTTTGGCCCGTCCTGGCTCCGCCACCGCCACACAGCCGACCGTGACGGCGCAGCCGAGCAGCAGGAGCAGCCCGCCGGCCGGCCGCCACAGCGCCGAGGCGTCCTCCGGCGCACCCGGGATCCAGCCGATGCCCTCCGCCGCCGTCAACGCGAACACCGCCGCGACGTACAGCCCGGCGGCGCCGGGCTTCGGTTCACCCCGGCGGGCCAGCAGGCACAGGCCGGTCAGCACCAGGCCGGCCACCGCCGCCAGACCCGCCGCGGCGGTAACGCCGGCCAGGTTCGCCCGGTCGAGCAGCACGTCGAGCGCCACCCACGCCAGCGCGCCGGCGATCGCGCCCCGGCCGGCTCCCCGGCGCCCCCGGCCGGCGCACACCAGCGTGGCGGCGGCCAGCACGATCAGCGCCATCCGCAGGTCACGCGCCCAGTAGTTGCCGATGTCCAGGTGCCCGGACACCCGCTCGGCCAGCGGCTGCCACAGGGCCAGCGACACCGCCCAGCCGACCGCGCAGGCCCAGAGCATGACCAGAGGCAGCGTTGGCGACAACCGGTCGATTCGCATACCGGAAGATCGCCGAGCGTCCCCGGCTCGTTATCTGTCGGTCTGGCGCGGCTCGAACCTCGCTCGGTGCCTTATCGCTCGCCGCCCGCGCCTGGGCCCGTGGCGAGCGGCTGGTGCATAGCGGCCTTCGTCACGCAGCGTCGCCAAACCGTCGAGCCCGCGCGGGCGATTCCGCGGCGGATCTCCATCGAGTGCGACACCATTCTGGTTCGATCTTGAAAAAACCAGACTGGTGTCGACTTCGAGAACGAGATGAACCGAACTCGGCCACTACCGGTCACGCTCCGCGGTGAGGCCGGCGGCCGGGAGCGAGAACCGCGGCAGGGCGGCCACCGATCCGCGGTCCAAGCCATCTTTCGAACCCGACCCCCACCGCGCCGGCGCTCTAGTCATGGTCATCAGGACCTGGGGGCCGCTTTCCGGGCCGATAGGTGACCGTGACGTCCTGATGATCATGCGGGCTCAGCGGCGGCGCAGGTCCACGGGCAGGCCGTCGCGGGGGAACGGCAGGCTGCTGTAGTCGATCGGCCAGGTGTAGTCGTCCGGCACGCTCCACTCGAAGCGTTGCAGCAGCTCGTGGTAGATGGTCTTCACCTGCATGCCGGCGAAGTGCAGTCCGATGCACTTGTGCACGCCGCCGCCGAACGGGTGCCAGGCGTACTTGTGCACCTTGTCCTCGGCGCGTTCGGGGGAGAACCGGTCGGGGTCGAACACGGTCGGGTTGGACCAGTACTCGGGCAGGAAGTGGTTGGTGAGCAGGGTCGGCGAGATGTAGGAACCCTCCGGGATGCGGTAACCGAGCACCTCGGTGTCCTTGATCGCGCGCCGGGGCAGCCCGGGCACCGGCGGGCACAGCCGCAGCGACTCCTTCATGATCCGGTCCACCGCGACCAGTTCGCCCAACTGCTCGTAGCCGAGGTCCGGGCCGAGCCCCAGTGACTGCTCGCGCGCCCGCCGCTGCCACTCGGGGTGTTTGGCCAGGTAGTAGGACATGGTCGTCATGGTGATGGTGGTGGTGTCGTGCGCCGCCATCAGCAGGAAGATCATGTGGTTTACCACGTCCTCGTCGCTGAACCGCTCGCCCTCGGCGGTGGTGGCGGCGCACAGCGCGGCGAAGAGGTCGTCCCCGCCGTCGCGGCGCTTCGCCTCGATATGGGAGTAGAAGAACTCCTCCAGCACCTTCCGCGCCCGGATGCCCCGGTGCCAGCGCAGCCCGGGCACGGGCATCCGGACCAGCGCCGTGCCGGCGAGCACCGCGTCGATGAACGCCTTGTTGATCCGGTCCGCCTCGGCGCGGGGCAGCTTCAGCCCGACGAACACCTCCAGCGCGAGGTCCAGGGTGAGCTGCTTGAGGGCGGTACGCAGGCGGAACCCAGGGCCGGGGGACCAGCGGTCGAGCTGTTCGCGCACGTTCGGCTGGATCAGCTTCGAGTAGGCGCGCAGCCGGTCCGGGGTGAACGCGGACTGCATGATCCGGCGGTGCAGCAGGTGCTCGTCGAAGTCCAGCAGCATGATGCCCCGGTTGAAGAACGGGCCGATGAAGTAGCTCCAACCGGGCCCGCTGGCGAACGCCCGGTCCCGGTTCACCAGGATCTGCTCGGCCGCCTCCGGCCCGCGCGCGTTGACGATCTGGATGCCGAACACGTTGATGGAGACCAGCGGGCCGAACTCGCCGTGCAGCTTGTCGCCCATGCCGTACGGGTCGCGCATCAGCCGCAGCGCCAGCAGTGGACCACCGGAGCGCGGGCCGCGAACCTCCTTCAGTCCTTCGGTCGGGGTGTTGCCGGCCTGAGTTGGCTGCATGCGCTTCGCCCATCGCGTCGGTGCGGGTCTCACTGGAACGCTGGGACATATCTATGCTTATGTCCCAGGGCAGTGTACCGTTCGGGTGAGCCCACGGGAAGGGAGTCGGTAGATGACGGGCGTGGAGACGCGACGGCTGGGGCCGGATTCGCTCACCTGGCGCTACTTCGGTGACTACCGGTTGGTGCTGCTCGGGCCGCGCGCGGCCCTGCTGCAGAACATGCTGCCCGAACTGGGCCAGGCGGTACTGGACCACTCGGTGTTCTTCGCCGACACCCTCGGCCGCCTGCGTCGCAGCGTGCCGCCCATCCTGAACACGGTCTACGGCGGTCCCAGGGCCGGTGAGTCCGGCCGGACCGTGCGCGACTTCCACACCGAGATCAAGGGCGAGCTGCCCGACGGCCGGCGCTACCACGCGCTCACTCCCGAGGTCTACTTCTGGGCGCACGCCACCTTCTTCGACCAGCTGCGCGAGGGCATCCAGCGGTTCGTCCGCCCACTGGACCGGGCCGAGCAGGAGCGGCTCTACGAGGAGTCGAAAATCTGGTACCGGCTGTACGGGGTGAGCGACCGCCCCATGCCGGAGACGCTGGACGAGTTCGACCGGTACTGGGACCGGATGCTGCGCGAGGAGCTGGTCGCGCACAAGACCGCGAAGTACGGCATCGGGTACGCCACCAAGGGCATCCCGAGGCCGCCGAAGGTGCCCGGGCCGGTGTGGGCGGTGGTCCGCCGGCCGCTCAACCACGTGGCGCGGCTGCTGTCCGTGGGCGGGCTGCCGGAAAGGGCGCGGGAGATCCTGGACCTGCCGTGGACCGACCGCGACGAGCGGTCGTACCAGCGGGTGGCCGCCGCGGTCCGCGCGCTCGCCCCGCTCTGGGACCGCCTCCCGATGAAGGCACGCTACATCTCGGTCGCCCACCGCGCCTTCGCCCGAGAAGCCCAACCCGATTCAGTCACTCCTGCACACTGATTCAGTCACTTCAGCTCGGTGATTCAGTCACTCCTGCACAGTGATTCAGTCAACACTGTTGACTGAATCGGCCTGCTGAAGTGACTGAATCGGCCTGCTGAAGTGACTGAATCGGCCTGCTGAAGTGACTGAATCGGCCTGCTGAAGTGACTGAATCGGCCTGCTGAAGTGACTGAATCAGGTTGGGGTGGGGGTTAGCTGATGCCTAGGGCGGCCGCGATTTCGGGGTAGCCGGCGCCGGCTTGGCCGGCGTAGAAGGCGTCCGCGTCCGCCCGGCTGTCCGCGCTGGCCCGGATCTTGGCCAGCAGGTACAGCCGGGCCAGGTGGGCCGCCGCCCGGTCCGACTCGGGCAGCTGGGGGTCGGCCGGGCCGAACGGGGCCTGTTCCACGCGCAGCCCGCCGAGGCGGCGCGCCCACCGCCAGGCCAGCTCCGCGACCTCTCGATCCAGGTCGGCCAGCTCGCTCTCCGTCAGCGTCCGCCAGCGCATCGATCCGTCCTGGCCCCGTGTCCGCATCTCCCTACTTTCGCTCTACTTCGCCGGCCTCGCAAGGGGCTGACCAGGGGTGATCATCAGGCTCCGTGCGACGCTGCAACAAATCCACCGATTTGTCGTAGCGTCGTAACCGTGACGCACGTCGCTCGTTATAGCTGCCATCGGGTCGCGCCGGGGCGGCGCGGACAGGACTGAGGGGACGGGAGTTGGACCTCCTCCAGCGATACGGACAGAACCGACTCGGGGGACTTGTCGGAACCGTCCTCGGCCGGATCTACGACGGGGTCGTCACGGCCGGAAAGATCTTCGTGATGGCCGTCGACGTGGTCGTCTTCCTGGTCCGCGACACCCTGCGCGGGCAGTTCCAGTTCAAGGAGACGATCACTCAGGCCTGGTTCATCGTGCGCGTGTCGGTGGCCCCGACGCTGCTGGTCGCGGTGCCCTTCGGCGTGATCATCTCGGTGCAGATCGGCAGCCTGGCCAGCCAGGTCGGCGCCACCTCGTTCATCGGCGCGGCGAACGGCCTCGGGGTCATCCGGCAGGGCGCGCCGACCGTGGTCGCGCTGCTGCTGGCCGGCACGGTGGGTTCGGCGATCTGCAGCGACCTCGGCGCCCGGACCATCCGCGAGGAGATCGACGCCCTGGAGACGCTGGGCATATCCCCGATCCAGCGGCTGGTGGCCCCCCGGGTGGTGGCCACCACGGTCATCGCGCTGCTGCTGTGCGGCGTGGTCGCGTTCGCCGGCGTGCTCACCGGCTTCCTGTTCAACATGCTCGCGCAGAACGGCACGCCGGGCAGCTACATCTCCTCGTTCGCCGCCTTCGCGCTGCCGTCGGACCTGATCCTGGCCGAGGTCAAGTCGGGCATCTTCGGCGCCATGGTCGGCGTGGTGGCCTGCTACAAGGGGCTGGACGCGAAGGGCGGCCCGAAGGGCGTCGCGGACGCGGTGAACGCCTCCGTCGTGCTGTCGGTGGTCCTGCTGTTCGCGGTTAACGTGATCATCACCCAGATCTACGCGGTGATCTCGCCGCCCCGGCTGGGCTGAGCCGTGGCACAACTGAGCTCGCGAACCGGGCGGGCCGTGGAGGACCTGGCCCGCAAGCCGGTGGACGCGGTGGCCCAGGCCGGCCACCAGGCGACCTTCCTCGGCCAGACCTTCGCCGCCGTGCCGCTCACCCTGCGCAGCTACCCGGGTGAGGTGATCCGCCTGCTCGGCGACATCTGCTGGGGCAGCGGGGCGATCGTGGTCGGTGGCGGCATCATCGGCGTGATGGTGCTGCTCTCGCTGTTCACCGGCGCCTCGGTGGGCATCGAGGGGTTCAACTCGCTGGACATCCTCGGCCTCGCGCCGCTCACCGGCTTCGTCTCCGCGTACGGCAACACCCGGGAGATCGCGCCGCTGGTCGCCGGCATCGCGTTCGCCTCCCAGGCCGGCTGCCGGTACACCGCGCAGCTGGGCTCGATGCGCATCTCCGAGGAGATCGACGCGCTGGAGTCGATGGCCATCCGGCCGCTGCCGTACCTGGTCACCACCCGGGTGATCGCCGCGTTCCTGGCCATCCTGCCGCTGTACCTGATCGGCATGGGCGGCAACTACATCGCCACCCAGCTGGTGCTGAACATCGGCTACGGCCAGTCGGTCGGCACCTACCTGCACTACTTCCACTCGTTCCTGGTCCCGGTGGACATCCTCTACTCGGTGCTCAAGGCGGTGGTCTTCGTGGTGCTGGCCACGCTGATCCACTGCTACTACGGGTACTACGCGTCGGGCGGTCCGCAGGGCGTCGGCGAGGCGTCCGGGCGGGCCATCCGGAACAGCCTGATCGCCATCGTGCTGAGCGACATGATGATCACCATGGCGCTCTGGGGCTTCGACCCCGGCATCCGGATCTCGGGGTGACGCGGTGCCTTACGCGGTAGACACATCGGGCAGAGGGCCGTCCACCGGCGCTCTGGTGGTGCGCGGCCTGATCGCGCTGGCCGTGGTGGTCGTGGTGATCGGGCTGCTGTTCGCGCAGTACCGGGGCGCCTTCCGGCCGGTGTTCGAGGCCGTCGCCGTGGTGGACGACATCGGCGACGGGATCGCGCCCGGCGCGGACGTGAAGCTGCGCGGCGCGCGGATCGGCAACGTCTCCGGGGTGCGCGCACTGCCCACCGGGGACGGCCTGGTCGAGGTGGCCCAGCACGAGGTGGACCTGGAGCTGCGCTCCCAGTACGCCGACGGCATCCCGGCCGGGGTGACCGCCCGGGTGGTGCCCAGCAACGTGTTCGGTGCGCCGGCCATCGAGCTGCTCGACCCCTCGGACACCGGCGGGCCCCGGCTGGCCGTGGGAGCGCGCATCCCCGGCGACCGCTCGCTGGAGACGGTGCAGCTGCAAACGGTGATCACCCAGCTGAACAAGGTCCTCAAGGCGATCCACCCGGCCGAGCTGAACGTGGCGCTGACCAACATCTCCCAGTCGCTGCAGGGCCGGGGCCAGCGGTTCGGGTCCATCGTCGACCGCGCCGCGCCCTACCTGAGCACGCTGAACGCGCACACCCCGGAGTTCGTCACGGACCTGCGCCTGCTCGGCACCGACCTGGACACCCTGGCCGACTCGGCGCCGGACCTGCTGGACACCGTGGACAACGCGGTGGTCACCGCGCGCACGGCGGTGGACAAGCGGGACCGGCTGGCCGACGTGCTCACCGGCGGGGAGCGCACCGCGAAGTCGGTGGACGAGTTCCTGGACCACAACTCCGGGCACATCATCCGGGTCACCGACAACCTGAGCGGCATCCTGCGCACCCTGGCGATCGCCCCGGACGAGATCCCGGAGGCGCTGCGCCGGCTGGGCGAGGGCGCCCGCCCGCTGGCCGTCGGGTTCGACCCCAACGGCGGCAAGCTGGTGATCAAGTTCAGCCTCACCCCGTGGGACCCGTACACCGCCGCCGACTGCCCGCGCTATCCCGGCGTGCTCGGCGGGCCGGCGATGTCCGGCCGGAACTGCGGGAGGTGAGCGGGGCATGAGCGTTCGTCGTGAGGTAGTCAAGCTGCTCGTGTTCAGCGTGGTCGCGCTGACCCTGCTGTGGATCCTCTGGTCCACCCTGCTGAACACTGTCGGCGGGGACACCCGCGCCTACACCGCCGAGTTCACCGACGTCTCCGGCCTGCACGAGGGCGACACGGTGCGCAGCGGCGGCGTGCGGGTGGGCCGGGTGGAGTCGATGAAGCTGGTCGGCCCCCGGGCCCGGGTGACCTTCGAGGTGCAGTCGGCCCAGCCGATGTACGAGAACACCCGGGTGGTCATCCGGTACCAGAACCTGATCGGGCAGCGGTTCCTGTCCCTGGTGCCGGGCGAGGGCAGCGCCCCGCCGCTGGTCGACGGCGCGTTCATCCCGATGGAGCGCACCGAGTCCTCGTTCGACGTTGCCGAGCTGCTGAACGGGTTCCAGCCGCTGTTCACCACGTTCAACCCGGCCGAGTTCAACCGGCTCAACGCCACCCTGGTGCAGGTGCTGCAGGGCAGCGGGAAGGACATCGGGCCGCTGCTGGAACAGACCGCGCAGCTCAGCAACACCATCGCGGACCGGGACAAGGTGATCACCAGCGTGATCGACAACCTGGTCCCGGTGCTGGACCAGCTGTCCAGCAAGACCCCCGAGTTCGACCGGCTGCTGGACCAGTCCGAGCGGCTGGTCGGCGGGCTGAACGAGCACACCGGGGAGATCTACGGCGCGCTGGAGAAGGTGCGTTCGGTGACCGGCACCGCCGAGGACCTGATCTCGGACATCCGCCCCGACCTGCGCGCCGACCTGGGCAAGGCCACCGAGGCCTCCGACGTGTTCCTGGACAACGACGAGCACCTGGTCGCCACGCTGGACGGGCTGCCGCCGTTCCTGGCCGCGCTCGGCCGGACGCAGCACTACGGCTCGTTCATCAGCCTGTACGCGTGTGACCTGGCCATCCAGATCCCCGGGCTGCCGCCGGACCTGCTCAAGATCCCGGACTCCGTGGCGACCCATACCGAGGTGTGTCGCTGATGCAACGACCACTGCTCCGCCCGCTGGGCGAGTACAACCCGTTCTGGCTGGGCCTGGTGGCCTGCGCGGTGATTGCTGCGATCGTGCTGGCCGCGCTGGGCTTCGGCCTGCTCGGCCTGGGCAAGGACCGGTACAGCGCCGAGTTCGCCAACGCCGGCGGCATCCGCCCGGGCAACGAGGTGCGGGTGGCCGGCATGGGCGTCGGTGAGGTCACCGGGGCCGAGCTGGAGGGGGACCACGTGCTGGTCTCCTTCCGCATCGAGTCGGACGTCGAGCTCGGCGCGGACGTGCTGGCCAGCATCAAGCTGGGCACGCTGCTCGGCGGCCGGTACCTGGAGCTGCGCCCGTCGGCCACCGGCAGCCCGAAGAACAACCGGATCCCGCTGGCCCACACCACGGTGCCCTACGACCTGTCCAACGTGCTGGAACAGGCCACCCCGCTGACCGAGCAGCTGGACGAGAAGCTGCTGCACCAGGCCATGGACGAGGTGAACAAGAACCTGCGCGGCGACGGGCCGAAGGTGGCCGCCGCGCTGGACGGGCTGGGCCGGCTGACCGACGTGGTGAACAGCCGCCGGGAGCAGATCGGGAAGATCATCCGATCCACCGACACCCTGGTCACCCTGGCCGACCAGCGCAGCGACCGGCTGTTCGCGCTGCTCGGCCAGACCGACACGCTGCTCAAGGCGCTGGTGTCGCGCCGCGACCTGATCCGGGGGCTGCTCTCCGACCTGGCCTCGCTGACCGACGAGCTGCGCGGCCTGCTCAAGGAGGACGAGCCCAAGTTCGGCCCGCTGCTGGACAACATCGTGGAGCTGTCCGACCTGCTCAAGAAGAGCGACAGCCAGATCGACCACGCGCTGGAGCTGCTCGCGCCGGCCTCCCGGTACACCGCGAACGCGTTCGGCAACGGGCCGTTCTGGGACGTGCACCTGCCGTACTCGATCTTCCCCGACGACTTCCTCTGTGCCGTCGGCTTCAACAAAGGTTGCAAATGAGGACCCTGCGCAGGACGGCCCTGGCCCTGGTCGCGCTGCTCACCGTGCTCGGCACGGTCAGCTGCGGCGTGGGCGCCGGGCCGACGAAGATCAGCGCGCAGCTTTCCGACTCGGTCGGGCTCTATCCGGGCAACGACGTCGCGGTGCTGGGCATCAAGGTGGGCAGCGTGACCGCGGTCCACCCGGCCGGCCGGTACGTGCTGGTCGAGATGGCGGTGGACCCGGAGATCAAGATCCCGGCCGACGCCATGGTGGTGACCCTGTCCCCGTCGGTGGTGACCGACCGCCGGGTGGAGCTGACCCCGGTCTACCGGGGCGGACCGACCATGCGGGACGGCGCGCTGATCCCGATCGAACGCACCCGCACCCCGGTGGAGATCGACCGGGTCTTCGCGGCCGCCGACAAGCTGGCCGCCGAGCTGACCAAGGACAAGGACACCACGCGCGCGCTGAACGGGGCGCTGGCCACCTCGGCCGACCTGGTGCGGGGCAACGGGGACAAGTTCAACCACGCGCTGAAGGGGGTCGCCGACTCGGTCGGCGTGCTCTCGGACAACCGCGACCAGCTGGTCAACCTGATGCGCAACGGCGAGCACCTGACCGCCGTCGCGGCCCGCAACGACCAGGTGATCCGTTCGGTGACCGGCAACCTGAACCAGGCCGCCGCACTGTTCGACCAACAGGGTCCCAACCTGGTGCGGGTGCTGGACGACCTCACCGACGTGCTGGACCGGACCGAGCACCTGCTCAAGGAGCACCGGTCGAAGTTCAACACCTCCGTGGACAACCTCCAGGTCACCGTGGGCACCCTGGCCAACCGCAAGCGCGAGCTGCAGGAGTCCCTGGACGTGCTGCCGCTGCTGCTGCAGAACCTGGGCAACGCCATCGACACCAAGGCGGGCGGGGCACGCGTGCACATCTCGATCTTCCAGCCGATCCTGGACACCGAGCTGGCGAAGGGGCTGTGCGCGCGGTTCCCGCTGCCGCTGTTCTGCCCCACGCCCGGCGGCCTGGCCGGTGCCGGGATGCCGGACCTGGCCGGGCTGTTCCTCGGCGGGAGGAGCCGGTGAGGGCCCGGTTGTCGCGGAT
This sequence comes from Actinospineispora eucalypti, assembly GCA_014208095.1. Lineage (GTDB taxonomy): Bacteria > Actinomycetota > Actinomycetes > Mycobacteriales > Pseudonocardiaceae > Pseudonocardia > Pseudonocardia eucalypti. The sequence continues at coordinate 2,370,023 of JACHMT010000001.1, forward strand.
GGCGCTGGTCCTGCTGCTGGGCGCGGCGCTGTCCGGCTGCTCGCTGTCCGCCACCGACCTGCCGCTGCCCGGGCTCGGCGTGGAAGGGGAGAGCTACGAGGTGACGGCGGTGTTCGCGGACGCGCTGAACCTGCCGGACGGCGCGCACGTGAAGCTCGGCGGCGACGACATCGGCCGGGTTCGGGAGATCCGGCCGGACAAGTTCGACGCGCGCGTGACCATGCAGCTGCGGGCCGACATCCGCCTGCCCCAGGGCACCACCGCCGAGCTGCGCCAGGCCACCCCGCTGGGCGAGGTGTTCGTGGCGCTGCACCCGCCGGCGGGGCGGGCCGCGCCCGGCGCTCCGGCGCTCAAGGACGGCGACGTGATCGACCTGGCCCGCACCGACTCGGCGGCTTCGGTGGAGGACCTGCTGGCCACCCTGTCCGGGGTGGTCAACGGCGGCGGCCTGGCCCAGCTGCCGGTGATCACGCACGAGGTGAACGCGGCGCTGGCCGGGCGCGCGCCCGAGCTGAACCGGCTGATCAACACCACCCGCACCACGGTGGGCACGCTCACCGCGCACACCAAGGACTTCGACCGGGTGCTGGACGCGGCGAACCGGGCCAGCCACACCCTGCGCGAGGGCTCGAAGACCATCGACGAGGGCTTCCGGGACCTGCCGCCGGCCGTCGAGGTCTTCGCCGACGAGACGGACCACCTGGTCGGGGCGCTGAACAGCGCCGGCCGGGCCAGCCGGACCGCCGACCACATCCTGCGCGAGTCCGATCACGAGGCGCGCGGCCTGCTGCGGGCCGCCGGGCCGGTGCTGGACGGGTTCACCGACACCCGGCCCTACCTGGGGCCGTCACTGGACAGCCTGGTGTACCTGGGCCGTTCGGTCGAGGCGATCACCAAGGGCGAGGGCGCCGCCGCGCACGGGGTCATCGCGCTGGGCAACCTCATCCTGCTGCCGCCGATCTCCGGCCCGCCCGGCCCGAACGACCTGGCCGACGGCGGCCGGGACCTGGCCAACATCTTCGAGCGGCAGCTGCGGACGTTCGGGGGTACCCGGTGAAGGGGCGGGCGGTGATGACCGTGCTCTCGGTACTGGCCCTTTCCGCGGTCGGCCTGGCCTACCTGCTGTTCGGGGTCATCCGGATCGACCCGTTCAGCAGTCCGATGACCATGACGGTGAACCTGGCCAAGACCGGCGGGCTGCTGGACTACTCCGAGGTCACCTACCGGGGCATCCCGATCGGCCGGGTCACCGCGATCGACCTGCCGCCCGGCGGCGCGCGGGCGGTCATCCGGGTCAACGAGGGGGTGCGCATCCCCACCGACACCGAGGTGGTGGTGGCCAACCTCTCGCCGGCCGGCGAGCAGTACCTGGACTTCCGGCCGAGGACCGACCAGGGACCGTTCCTGGCCGACGGCGCGGTGATCGACCAGCGGCAGACCCGGCTTCCGGTGCCGTTCCCGCAGGTGGTGGGCAACGTGACCCAGCTGGCTATGCAGGTGGACCCGGACAACGTGCGCACCCTGGTCGGTGAGCTGGCCAAAGGCCTGCGGGACACCAGCCAGGCCACCCAGCGCACCCTGGACGGCACCGACTACCTGCTCGCCGGCCTGGAGGGCGTGCTGCCCCAGACCGTGGGCCTGCTGCGCAACAGCCAGACCGTGCTCGGCACGTTCAACGACCTGCGGCCGGAGTTCCGAGGGTTCAGCCAGCACGCCCGGGGCGCCACCGGCGCGCTGCGCGACGGCGACCCGGCCCTGCGCGACCTGCTGGACGAGGCGCCGGGCGCGTTGGACCTGGTGGACGACGTGGTGCGCAAGGACGGGCCGGACGTCGGGGAGCTGCTCGGGGACCTGGCCACGTTCAGCCAGATCGCCGCCGACCGGCTGCCGGCGATGCGCCAGGTGCTGCCCGGGCTGATCCGGGTGGGCAAGGCGGCCCCCAGCGCGGTGCAGGGCAACCAGATCACCGCGCTGGCCGACCTCTACCCGCGCCCGGTGTGCGACTACGGCACCCCGCGCCGCCTGCCCACCATCGGCGGCAGCCCGCCGCCCCGGATCTACCGGTACTGCACGGTCGACCAGCCCCGGCTGCAGCAGCGCGGCGCGCAGTACGCGCCGAGGCCGCGCGGGGACGACACGGCCGGCCCGCCGCGCGGGGCGGACCTGCTGGAGCGGGCCCGTCCGGTGAAGCCCAGCCCTCAGGAGGAGCGCACCACCAAGCCGTCCCCGGCTCCGGCTCCCGCCGCCCCGCCGGCGTTGCCGCTGCTCGGCGGCGGGTGAGCGGTGGGTGAGTGGGTGAGCCGCCGGTGAGCACCGCGCGCGTGCGTGAGCTGCTGGACCCCTCGCGGCTGGACCGGGAGCCGGACGACTCGGCCGGCTACCTGGACCTGCTCGGCGACACCGAGGAGTACCGGCGTACCCGGGCGCAGCGGGCGATGCACAGCGGCCTGGTCGCCTCGATCTACCAGCGTTGGTGGCGGCCGGCGCTGACCGTGCTGCTCAGCCAGGGCGCCACGGTCGAGGAGGAGGGCCGGGAGGCGGTGCGGCTGCTCGACCTGGGCGGGCCGATGCGGGTGCTGGACGTGGCCTGCGGCCCCGGCAACTTCACCCGACTGTTCGCCTCGGCGCTGAGCGGTGACGGGCTGGCGGTCGGCCTGGACGCCTCCGAGCCGATGCTGGCCCGCGCGGTGCGGGACAACGCCGTGCCCCGGGCCGGTTACCTGCGGGCGGACGCCCGGCGGCTGCCGTTCCCGACGGCCAGCTTCGACGCGGTGTGCTGCTACGCGGCGCTCTACCTGGTGCCCGAGCCGTTCACGGTGCTTTCGGAGATGCTGCGGGTGCTCGCCCCCGGCGGGCGTCTGGCATTGATGACGTCACTGCGCCCGGACGCCGAGCCGTTGCGCACCGCGGCGAGCGGGCTGGCCTGGGCCAACGGGTTGCGCCTTTTCGACCGCGAGGAGCTGACCGGCGTGCTGCGCTCGGCCGGGCTGGTGGACATCCGGCAGCGGGCCGGCGGGTTCGCCCAGTTCGTCAGCGGCCGCCGGCCGCTCGACTGAGCCGCCTAGTTACACTCTGTCGAAGTTTTGTCACCAACAGCGATCATGGGGGAGAGCCATGGGGGCGCACAGCCGCGACGATGCCGAGGACACCGAGTTCGCCGACGTCGCCGACCAGCCGACCGAGAGTGCCGGTGGTGAGCACGAGGCACCGGAGGGCGCGCCGCTGCACCCGCTGATCGACCTGTCCCGTGACCCCAACCCGGGCAAGGCCGACCACGCCCGCCCCGGCGAGGACTAGCGTCCCCGCGCGCCGGCCACGTCCCGGTCCGGGTGGACCAGTAGCGCCACCGACACGCCACCGATCGCGGCCACCACACCGAACACCTGGAAGGCCAGCGCGTAGCCCTGGGCCGGGGTGTCGGCCGCGTCCACCAGGATCCCGGTGAGGGCGGGGGCGATCAGCCCCGAGGTGGCCTGCAGGGCGAAGTAGAGACCCAGCACCGAGCCCTGCCGCCCGGCCGGGGCGATCCGGGACACGCAGGCCGCGAGCAGCGGCAGCGAGGTCGCCGCGATGCCGTAGCCGACGCAGACCAGCGCGATGGCCAGCGTGACGTCCTTTGCCGCCGGCAGCGCGGCGAGCAGCAGCCCGCCCACCACCAGCGACCCGGCGGCGACCAGCCCGCGCAGGGTCCGGGAGCTGCCCCCGGCGGACAACCGTCGGTCGGTGAACCAGGAGATCCCCACCATCGCCGCCATCGCCACGACGCTGGGCAGCCCCAGCATGCTGCCGGCGGCCAGGCGGGGGAACCCGAGCCCCTTCTCCAGGTAGGACGGCAGCCAGGTGAGTACCACGGAGACCAGCGCGTACATCGCGAAGGTGCCCAGCACCGCGCCGATGAAGGTGGGCCGGCTGACGATGCGCAGGAACGGCACGTCGTCGTTCGCGGCGGCCGCCGACGTGGCGGACCGGGCATACGGCCCTTCACGGCCCACCAGCACCCACACCGCCGCCCACACCAGGCCGAGCACCGCCAGCACCACGAACGCCGCCCGCCAGCCCCAGCCGACCACGATCAGCGCGAGCACCGGAGCAATGGCGATCTTGGCGATGGACGCACCCGAGCTGATCAGGGCGGCCGGAAGCGCGCGCCGCTCCTGCGGGAACCAGGTGAACGCGGCGACGCTGGCCATCGCGGTGCTCGGACCCTCGGCCGCGCCCAGCGCGATGCGGCTGATCAGCAGCGCGGTGCCGGTGGCGAACACCAGCACCGGCAGCTGGGTGACCGACCAGGCCAGCACCATGACCAGCAGCACCCAGCGGGCGCTGACCCGGTCGGCGACGAACCCGGTGATCACGCCGACGATGCTGAACAGGAAGTAGAACGCGCTGCCGATGAACCCCAGCTCGCTGTTGGACAGCTTCAGGTCCTCCATCAGCGGCTGCGCGGCGATGCCCAGGATCGACTTGTCGGCCCAGTTGACCACGATGAACAGCACGGACATCGTGGTGACCGTCCAGGCCTGGACCGCGCGTACCGGCGGGGCTTCAACCTCGGCCGTGGGTGTACCCATGAGCTAACGCCTCCCCCTCGAAGCTGAGAGCCATTAGATGCGGTTCTCTCAGCAAACGTCAACGGGTTACGTAGTTCCCCGGATGTTCGGGCGGCCGCCGGGCGGGAGCCTGATCGGCATGACGGACAACGCAACCCTCCCGCGCGGCGCCCGGGCGCTGGACGCGGCGACCCCGGCCGACCGGGACCGCTACGCCGACCTGCTGCGGCTGTTCTCCATCGGCATGGTCGCGGTCGGGCATTGGGTGGTCGCCCTGCTCACCGTGAACGGCGCCGGCACACTGGGCACGGCGATGCCGGCCATGCTGTCCACCTGGGTGTGGCAGGTGATGGCGCTGTTCTTCTTCGTCGGCGGTTTCGCGCACGCCCGCGCGCTGCGCCACGACGTGCCGTGCCGTGTCTCCGTCGGGCGCCGAACTGGGCGCCCGCGCCGTGCCGCCGGCTCCGCCGGCGGGGACTTCGTCCGGTCCCGGGTGGCCCGGCTGCTGCCTCCGGTGCTGGCCATGCTGGTCATCTGGACCGGGCTGGCCCTGGCCATGCAGGCGGCCGGGCTGACCGGCGGGGTGTTCGCCGTCGGCCGGCGGATCATCACCGTGCCGCTGTGGTTCATCGGCGTCTACCTGCTGGTGGTGCTGGCCGCGCCGGCCATGATGCGGCTGCACCGGCGGCACGGGCTGTGGCCGGTGTTCGGCGCGCTGGCGGCGGCCGCCGGGGTGGTGGATCTGGCCGCGACCTCGGTGCCGTTGGTCGGGTACGCCAACATGCTGTTCGTGTGGCTGGCCGTGCACCAGCTCGGCTACGCCTACGCGGACGGCACGCTGCTCCGGGGTGGCCGGCGGCTGGCCTCCGCGTTCGCGGTGGGCGGGCTGGCCGGCGCGGCGCTGCTGGTGTTCGGCACCGACCGCTACCCGGTGCTGATGGTCGGCCTGCCCGGCAACGAGGCGTCCAACTCCGCGCCGCCCACTCTGGCCCTGCTCGGCCAGGGGGTGTTCCTGGTCGGCGTGGCGCTGCTGCTCCGCCCGGCCGGCACCGCGCTGGCCGCCCGGCCCCGGGCCTGGCTGGTGGTGGCCGCCGGCAACTCGATGATCATGACCATCTTCTGCTGGCACCTCACCGCCTGCTACCTGGTGCAGGGGTTCCTGCTGCTCACCGGCGTGACCGTGCCGGCCGCCTCGGCCCTGCCGCTCTGGCTGCTGGCCTGCACCCTGGTCTGTGCGCTGCTCGTGGTGGCGTTGCGCCGTTTCGAGCGCCCCCGGCCGGCGGGCACCGGTCACCCGGCGGCCGCCGTGGCCGGCACCGTCGCCGCCGCCCTGGGCCTGTTCGCCATCTCCCGCCTGGGCCTGGACAGCGCCGCCTGGCCCCAACTCACCTCCCTGGCCCTGCTAGCCGCCGGCGTCCTGACGCTCAGGCGGTGAGCGCCCACCCCTCACCCATATCGCTGGTTTCACCAGGTCATGTCGCTGATTCGGCTGGCTCGGGCCGATCAGTCCGAGCTGGCGAAATCCGCGACATAGCGTGGTGGAACCAGCGACATGGGGCGGTGGAACCAGCGACATGGGGCGGTGGAGCCAGCGACATGGGGCGGTGGAGCCAGCGATACAGGGTGGTGGAACCAGCGATATGGGGTGAGGAGGGGAGCGATATGGGTTAGTCGGGCATGGGGGTGCCGAGTTGGGCGGCTCGGGCGGAGGCTTCGGTGGGGAAGATGTTGCGCATCAGGAAGGGGTCCATCGGGAGGACCCAGTCCGGCGCCAGGAGGTTGGAGTAGCGCTCGAAGTAGAGAAGCTGCTTGGCGAAGAGGGTCAGCTCGGGCGGGTTCTCGCCGGAGTAGCGCTCCGCCGTGTTGAGCATCAACTCGATGATCTTGCGGGGGTTCAGCCGGGAGATCGGCGCGTCCAGGAATGGCCCGAACACCGCGCTCAGCGCGAAGCCGAGCTGCCCGTCGGTGGCCCCGGTGACCTCCTCCGGGGCGAGTACCCCGCACCGGCGCAAGCCTCGGGCCACCCGCTCGAAGTCCCGGTCGAACATCACCGTGTAGAGCACGTCCCGCAGCAGGTCCCGCCAGTGCGCGTCCAGCTCGCCCATGATGCCGAAGTCGAGGAAGGCCATCCGGCCGTCGTCCAGGATCCACAGGTTGCCGGCGTGCGCGTCGCCGTGGAACGGCCCGTGCACGATGGCCGCCTCCAGCCAGGCCTTCACCCCCCGGCGCATGGGCAGCTCGCCCTCGATGCCTTTGGCCAGCAGCATCTGCGGGTTGTCCATCGGCGTGCCGTACAGCCGCTGCATGCAGATCAGCTTGGGCGCGCAGTAGTCCCAGTAGATCTCCGGGACCACCACGCCCTTGTTGTCCCCGAAGGCGGCCACCGCCTCGCCGAACCGTTCCTGGTTGGTGGCCTCCAGGGCGAAGTTGAGCTCCTGGCAGGTGGCCAGGTAGAGCTGTTCGACGATGCCTTCCAGGCTCATCAGCCGGACCAGCGCGACGTGCTTGTCCAGGCGACGGGACAGGCGGCGCATGATGCGCAGGTCGGTGATCATGCGTGGGCCGATGCCGGGGCGCTGCAGCTTGACCACCGCCGCCCGCCCGTCCGGCAGCTGGCAGGCGTGCACCTGGGCGATGGACGCGGCGGACAGCGGCACGTCGTCGAACGAGGCGAAGAGCGTCTCCACCGGCCGGCCGAGCTCGGCGGCGACCAGCCGCCGCGCCCGCTCGCTGGGGAACGGTGGCATGTTGTCCAGGCAGCGCTGTGCGGCGGTGCTCAGCACCTGCGGGAACAGCCCCGGTGACGAGGCCATCAGCTGGCCCAGTTTCACGAACATCGGGCCGAGCTTGCCGAACGCGGTCACCGCGGCCTCGGAGGCCGCCACCGGGAGCGGGGCGCCGCGCCGGCGCAGCACCCGCCGGACCAACCAACGCAGCCAGGCGCCGGCCAGGTGGGTGTTCAGCACCCAACAGGTGGTGATGATCCGGCGCAGCTCGGCGAGCCCGAACCGGTCCAGCGGCGGGTACTGGATCTCCAACAGCTCGGCCGGCGGCCGTTGGGCGAACGGACCCGCGAACTCTGCTGCCATAGGCAGAGGAACCTAGCGCACCGCTTCCGAAGTCATCTGGTCGCCCGCAACGCCCGCATGTTGCTGATGTGACAACCTCGGCGAACCTTTCGGGGCCGGTCCGGTTTCAAAGACGGCTTGGACGGCGCGGCGTGGCGGTCTCCCGCGGCTCTGGTGCGGCCCGTTGCGTTGCAGTCGGTGGGCTCGCCCCACGCGTCACTTTCGTTTCATGAGTGGTACATGGTGGGGCTTGGTGCGTGATCGAATACGCATGGTGTTCCCCTCGTGAAATACATGTTGCTGATGTGTCCTATGGAATCAGCGACGCTGTCGATCGAAACGGAACCCGCCCGAGGTGAGCCAGCAGCGGCAGAAACGCACCGGGCCGCACCAAAGCCGCGGCGGACTGCCTCGCCGCGCCATCCAAGCTGTCCTCAGGCTGGGCGCCGTCCCAGATATGGGGTGTTTCAGGGGCTGCTAGCGGAGTCGGCGGCGGCGGGACTGCTGGGGCGGTTCGGGCGGGGTGAGGGCCGGGATGAGCAGCTCGCCGAGGAACTCCTCCAGGTTGCCGGGCGGCTCGATGAGGATGAGCGAGGCGGTGATCCGCACCAGCCACTGGGCCAGCGCGACCGGGTCCCGCCGGGCCAGGTGGCCGGTGCTGATGGCCAGGCTGACCAGTGGGACGAAGCTCGCGGTGGCCCGCTCCATCAGGTCGGTCACGTCGCGGGCCACGAACGAGCCGATCAGGTCCCGCTCGTCGGCCAGCATCTTGGCCATCACAGGGTGGTTCCGGGACTCGCGGACCAGGGTGGCGATCAGCTCGACCACCGACTGGGGGCCGATCGGGAAGGCGATCCGCCCGGGCAGCGTGGACAGCAGGCGATGCGAGTCCCGCGCGGCCAGCAGCATGATCTGCTGCTCGATGTTGCCCACCTGCCGGTAGACGGTGGTGCGGTTCACCCCGAGCTCCTGCGCCACGTCCTGCACGGATGTGCGGCGCACCCCGTAGCGGGCGAAGCAGCGCGACGTGGCGTCCAGGAAGGGGTCGAGCGACGCCGGGGGTGGCGGCGGCAGGCCCTGGATCGAGTCGGGGAGTGGCAGCACAGACGGCGTGTCCACCCGCTTCCCTCCAGTCCATCACGTTGGGCCCGACCCGTGTCCACCCTATCGACTCATTGCCCGGGATGAGGTCATGTGTAGCCGATTCCCGGGACAGTGTTATCGATCATCACTGGACCGGCGGTGAGTCACACCCGTGTTGTGCACGAATGTGCGCACCGGTTGCAGTCATTGCAACTTTAGAGCAGAATTGTCGCACTGTAGCTCAGTCTGACGGGCGGCCATGGGTTCCGAGAAGAGAACGACGATCGACACCGAGGTGCTCATCGTCGGTGCCGGGTTCTCCGGGCTCGGCATGGGAATCGGGCTGACCCGGGAGGGCCAGCGGGACTTCATCATCGTGGAGAAGGCCGACGAGGTCGGCGGTACCTGGCGGGACAACACCTACCCGGGCTGCGCCTGCGACATCCAGTCCCACATGTACTCGTTCTCGTTCGAGCCGAACCCCGGCTGGACCCGGCTGTTCTCCACCCAGCCGGAGATCTGGGACTACCTGCGCCGCACGGCCAACAAGCACAACCTGCGCCGGCACATCCACTTCGGCCTCGAGGTCACCGGCGCGCGCTGGGACGCCGGGGCGGCGCGCTGGCTGGTGCGGGTGCACACCGGTGTGGAGTACCGGGCGCGCTACCTGGTCGCCGGGGTGGGCGCGCTGCACATCCCGAACATCCCCGCGCTGCCCGGCATCGAGCGGTTCGAGGGCGAGACCTTCCACTCCGCCCGCTGGAACCACGAGTATCCGCTGGCCGGCAAGCGGGTGGCGGTGATCGGCACCGGGGCCAGCGCCATCCAGTTCGTGCCGGAGATCGCCGGCCGGGTGGCCGGGCTGACCCTGTTCCAGCGCAGCGCGCCGTGGGTGCTGCCCCGGCCGGACCACGCCGTGCCGCTGCCGGTGCGCCTGGCGTTCCGGCTGTTCCCCCCGCTGCGCCGGCTGTACCGGGCGGCGCTGTACTGGCTGAACGAGTCGGCCGTGCTCGGCTTCAACGGGCACCCCCGGCTGCTCGAGGTCCTCGAGCGGCTGGGAACCCGGCACCTGCGCAACCAGGTGGCCGACCCGGTGCTGCGGGAGAAGCTGACCCCGCGCTACCGGATCGGCTGCAAGCGGCTGCTCGGCTCGAACACCTACTACCCGGCCCTGGCCCGGCCGAACGCCGAGGTGGTCACCGCCGGCATCGCCGAGGTGCGCGAGCGCGAGATCGTGGACACCGACGGCGTGGCGCACCCGGTGGACGCGATCATCTACGGCACCGGCTTCCACGTCACCGACGCCTTCGAGTACCTGGACATCAAGGGCCGTGACGGGGCGGACCTGGCGCGGCGGTGGCGCGAGGAGGGCATCCAGACCCACCTCGGCATCACCGTCGCCGGTTTCCCCAACCTGTTCTTCCTGCTCGGGCCGAACACCGGGCTCGGCCACAACTCGGTGGTCTTCATGATCGAGTCGCAGATCCGGTACGCGCTGGACGCGATGGCGATGGCCGCCGAGCACGGCGCGGAGACCCTTGAGGTGCGGCGCACGGCCCAGGCCGCGTTCAACGCCCGCATCCAGCGCCGGCTGGCCAAGGGCGTGTGGAGCACCGGCGGCTGTACCAACTGGTACCTGGACGCCAAAGGCGTGAACCGCACCATATGGCCCGGATTCACCTGGCGTTATTGGCTCGCGACGCGCAGGGTCAAACCGAGGGACTTCGAACTGACCGTGCGCCGGGAACCCTCGGTGGATGAACCGGGCGCGCCGTCGGCGCCTCGGTCGCTGACGGCACTGCCCATGGAGGGAAGGTAGCTGTGAAGAACTTCGCCGACCGGGTCGCGGTGATCACCGGCGCGGGCTCGGGAATCGGGCGCGCGCTGGCCATCGAACTGGCCGCCCGGGGCGCCAAGCTGGCGGTGTCGGACATCGACGAGATCGCGGTCGCGGACACCGCCGCGCACTGCGAGAAGCTCGGCGCCGAGGCGCGCTCCTACCGGCTGGACGTGGCCGACCGGGCCGCGGTCACCGCGCACGCCGAGGCGGTGGCCACCGAGTTCGGCCGGGTCAACCTGGTGGTGAACAACGCCGGGGTGGCCGTGATGGCCACCGTCGAGGACCTGTCCTACGAGGACTTCGACTGGATCGTCGGGATCAACTTCTGGGGCGTGGTGCACGGCACCAAGGCGTTCCTGCCGCACCTGATCGCCTCCGGCGACGGGCACCTGGTGAACATCTCCAGCGTGTTCGGCCTGGTCGGGGTGCCGACGCAGAGCGCCTACAACGCCACCAAGTTCGCGGTGCGCGGGTTCACCGAGGCACTGCGCCAGGAGATGCTCATCGAGAAGCGGCCGGTGGGGGTCAGCTGCGTGCACCCCGGCGGCATCCGCACCAACATCGCGCGCGACGCCCGCTCGGCCGACGACAGCACCGCCGACCAGCGCGCCACCGACTTCGCCCGGATCGCCCGGACCACCCCGGAGGACGCGGCCAAGACCATCCTGCGCGGCGTCGAGCGCAACCGCTCCCGGATCCTGATCGGCCCCGACGCCTACGTGTTCGACGCGGTGCCCCGGCTGCTCGGGCCGTCCTACCAGCGGGTGGCCGCTCTCGGCGCCCGGGTGGCGAAGCGGTTCGGCGCACCGCTGGGGGGTGGCCTGTGAGCGAGGATGTGGACGATCGGCGGCAGCCCGGTGCGAGCGAGGACGCAGAGCACGAGGAGGGTTACACCGGTGCCGCCGTCGTGCTGATCGAGGACGTGAGCGTGCCGGTCTCGGTGATGCTGCGCGGGGTGTTCCAGCCGATCGACGGCCACTACCACTGGTACGGGCGGCTTTCCGCGAACGAGCAGCTGGACGAGCTGGTGGCCGGCAAACGCACCGAGGTGCTGCTGCGCACCCCGGTCGGCGAGGGCCGGGGCGCGCTGGCCGACCAGGACGTATGGGGCCGCTACCGGATCGACGGACAGGGCCGGCCGCCGTTCCCCCTCGAACTGGACGTCTCGGAAGAGACGTCCTGAGCCGGCCGGGTGCCGCGCGCGGAACAGGGGAGCGCGCGACACCCGGCCGGTGATTGTTATATCTCTACCCCCGAACGTGTCCGGGTGATCGCAACCTGCCAAGCTCAAGGGATGACCGAGCGCGCGCCGTCCCCGGACGACTGGGGCAACGTGCTGCTGCTCGGCGGCCGCAGTGAGATCGGCCTCGCCGTGGCCCGGCGGCTGGTCGCCGGCGGGGCGTCCACGGTGGTGCTGGCCGCCCGCGGGGCGGACCGGCTGGACGAGCAGGAGGCGGCGCTGCGCGCGGCCGGGGCGCACGCCGTGCACCGGCTGGAGTTCGACGCGGACGACCTTGCCGGCCACCGTTCGGCGCTGGAGAAGGCGGTCGGTCTCCTCGGCCGGCTGGACGTGGTCGTGCTGGCCTTCGGGGTGCTCGGGGATCAGGCGCGCGCGGAGCGTGACGCCGAGCATGCTTTGGCCGTTGTACATACCGACTACACCGCCCATGTGGGCGTGCTCACCGAGCTGGCCGGGCTGCTCCGTGGGCAGGGCAGCGGAAGGATCGTGGTGTTCTCCTCGGTGGCCGGGGTGCGCGTGCGGCGGGCCAACTATGTCTACGGCTCGGCCAAGGCCGGGCTGGACGGCTTCGCCAACGGCCTGGCCGATGCGCTGCACGGCTCCGGGGTGCGGCTGCTGCTGGTGCGGCCCGGGTTCGTGGTGGGCCGGATGACCGAGGGGATGAGCGCGGCGCCCTTCTCCAGCACCCCCGACCAGGTGGCCGGGGCGACTGTCCGCGCGCTCCGGGCCGGGCGGGGCGAGGTCTGGGTCCCGTGGGTGCTGCGGCCGCTGTTCGCCGCGCTGCGCACGCTGCCCCGGGCGGTCTGGCGGCGGATGCCGCGATGAGTCTTCGCGCCGAACCGGGGGCCGCCGCGCGGCCTCCGGTCACAATTAGCAACGCGCTAGCACAAAAACCGCGCCGATCGGGCCGCTGGCCTGGTATCAATCCACTCATGCGAATGGCGGCGGTCCGCTGGTTTGCGGCGGTGGCCCTGCTCGCTGCCGCATCGGTGAGCTGCGCCGCCGAAGAGCCCGCTCCGCCGGCCAAGGCACCCACCATCCAGGTGAACCGCACCGTCACCCTCTCCACCGCCTCCGGCCCCCGCACCGCCCTGGTGCACCGGCCGGCCAACCTGCCGCGCAATGCGCCGCTGGTCGTGGTCATGCACGGCGCCTACGGCACGGCCGAGCACACCAAGGCCTCGTTCGGCTGGGATGCGCTGGCCGACCGGGACGGGTTCGAGGTGGTCTACCCGAACGGCTACGGGCGGTTCTGGAACGCCGGCTCCTGCTGCGGCTCGCCGCACGCCCGCAACGTCGACGACGTGGAGTTCCTGCACCGGCTCACCGAGCAGCTGGTGGCCACGGACGGGGTGGACCCGCGCCGCGTGTACGCCGTCGGCATGTCCAACGGCGCGATGATGGCCTACGCGTGGGCCTGCGCGCATCCGGACGACGTGGCCGGCATCGGCGCCGTGGCGGGCGCACTGGTGGCCAGGTGCGACCCGGCGCCCGCGATGACCGTGGTGGCCATACACGGCAGCGCGGACCGAAGTGTGCCCATCAACGGCGGGGTCGGGCCGAAGAGCGTCTCCAAGTACAACTATCCGGCGCTCTCCCAGACCCTCGCGCCGTTCCTGGCCGCCGACGGCTGCCTGCCGACGCCCACCCGCACGGAGAAGGCGCCGGTGCAGCTGAACACCTGGTCCTGCGCCTCCGACCGGAGCATCCTGCTCGCCGTGGTGAACGGCATGGGCCACGACTATCCCGGCGCCCGCCCCGCCGACGCGGTCAAACGCGTGCTCCGCCAACCCCCCGGCCCACTCGACGCCACCACCTTCCTCTGGACCAACCTCCGCAGCTCCGTCCTCAGCTGATTCAGTGCATCCAGCACACTGATTCAGTCACTTTGGTACGCCGGTTCGGTGCGTTCAGCACGCTGGTTCAGTCGGTTCAGCAGGCCGATTCGGTCGGTTTGGCAGGGCCGCCGCGGGCTGGGGCCGTGTCGCGTAGCCGCTGAGTGCGTGCGTCGCGCCATGATCGGGGCATGACTCCCGACGACGTAGCGTTGCCGCTGGCCGGTATGCGAGTGCTCGAGGTGTCCTCGTTCGTGGCCGCGCCGCTCGGCGGTATGACGCTGGCCCAGCTGGGCGCCGAGGTGATCCGGGTGGACCCGCTGGGCGGCGCGCCGGACCACGGGCGCTGGCCGCTCGCCCCCTCCGGCACCAGCCTCTACTGGGCCGGCCTGAACAAGGGCAAGAAGTCGATCTCGGTGGACCTGCGCTCGGCGGAGGGCCAGGAACTGGTCACCCGGCTGGTCACCGACTCCGGGCCGGAGGGCGGGATCGTGCTCACCAACGCGGTCGGCCGACGCTGGCTGGAGTACGCCGAGCTGCGCAAGCACCGCCCGGACCTGATCCACGTGCAGATCGAGGGGCACCACGACGGTACCCCGGCGGTGGACTACACGGTGAACGCCGCCGTGGGCTTCCCGATGGTCACCGGGCCGGAGGGGCACGCCGACCCGGTGAACCACGTGCTGCCCGCCTGGGACATCGCCTGCGGGCTGTACGCCACCCTGGGCATCCTCTCGGCCGACCGGCGGCGCCGGCTCACCGGCGAGGGCCAGCGGATGAGCGTCGCGCTCTACGACGTCGCGCTGGCCATGGCCGGGAACCTGGGCTTCCTGGCCGAGGCACAGGTGAACCGGGTGGTGCGCAAGCGGCTGGGCAACTACCTGTACGGCGGGTTCGCCCGGGACTTCGCCACCCGGGACGGTGGCCGGGTGATGGTCTGCGCGCTCACCAAGCGGCACTGGTCCGACCTGCTGGAGGCCACCGGTCAGCGCGAAGTGGTCGGCGCGCTGGAGCAGAGCCTGGGTGCCGACTTCAGCACCGAGGACGACCGGTTCGAGTACCGCGAGGTGCTGGCCGGACTGCTGTCCCGCTGGTTCGCCAAGCACGACCTCCCGCAGGTGCAGGCCGCGCTGGCCGGCACCTCGCTGCTGTGGTCCACCTACAACACGTTCGCCGAGCTGGTGGCCGACGACCTGATCGCCAGCAACCCGATGATCCAGGTGATCGACCAGCCCGGGGTCGGCCGGCACATGGCGCCGGGGATCCCGCTGGCGCTCGGCGCCGGGCCGCGCGCGCCGGTGGCCCGGGCACCGGTGCTCGGCGAGCACACCGAGGAGGTGCTCGCCGCGCTCGGCATCGACGATCAAGGGGTATCCGCGCTCATCGGGCGGGGAGTGGTCGGTCCTCCTCCGAAGTGACCGCGCGGTCCCGCGCGGTGTCCGGGGCGAACGAGATGGCCAGCAGCGCGACCAGGGACACCGCCGAGAGGTACCCGCCGACGGCGAGGCCGCTCCCGGTCGCGGCGTACAGGTAGGTGGCCACGAACGGCGCGGGCGCGGACGCGATGATCCCGCTGAGCTGGTAGGCCAGCCCGGCCCCGGTGTAGCGAATCTCGGTCTCGAACAGCCCGGGGATGAAACTGGTGATCACCGCGCTGGACAGCGCGTGCGCCACGGGCAGGGCGAGCACGGCGGCCAGCAGGATGCCCGGTGTCGTGCCGGTGCGGAACGCGGCGAAGATGGGCACCCCGACCACGATCCCGGCCACCGCGCCCCACTGCAGCAGGCGCTTGCGGCCGATGCGGTCGGCCAGCACGGCGATCAGCGGCATGCTCACCACGTCCACCGCGGCCGCCACCATGATGCAGAGCAGGATCGGGCCGCGCGCGATGCCGAGATCCTTCGGCCCGTAGGCCAGCAGGTACACCGTGGCCAGGTAGAACACCGTGTTGCCGCCGGCGATGGACAGCGCGCCGATCAGTACCGCGCCCGGCCGGCGGCGCAGCACCTCCAGCAGCGGGACCGTCGGTTCCGCCGGCCGCCGCGCGCGCATCCGCTCGAACTCGGGTGACTCGGTGATCCGCACCCGGATGTACAGGCCCACCGCGATCAGGGCCGCCGAGGCGAGGAACGGCACCCGCCATCCCCAGGCCTGGAACTGCTCCTCGGGCAACCGCTGCGCCAGATAGAACCCGCCGGTGGCCAGCACCAGCCCGGCCGGCACACCGGCCTGCGCCCAGCTGGCGAAGAACGCCCGCTTGCGGTCCGGCGCGTGCTCCAGGGCCATCAGGGCCGCGCCGCCCCACTCCCCGCCGACCGCGAACCCCTGCACGAACCGCAGCGCGACCAGCGCCACCGGGGCGGCGATGCCCACCTGGGCGTAGGTGGGCAACAGCCCCACGAGCACGGTGGCCACACCCATGCCGAGCAGCGAGAACACCAGCATCCGCTTGCGGCTGACCCGGTCCCCGAAGTGGCCGAACACCACGCTGCCCAGGGGCCGGGCGATGAACGCCACGGAGAACGTGGCGAACGAGGCCAGCATGCCGGCGGTCGGGCTGAGCGTCGGGAAGAACTGCTTGTTCAGCACCAGCACCGCGGCGGTGCCGAAGATGAAGTAGTCGTACCACTCGACGGTGGTGCCGACGAAGCTGGCGAACGCGACTTTGACCGGCCCCACCCGCTGAGTCATGACTCAGTATGGCTCAGAAAGGGTGTAAGCATCACCCCGGAAATCGATTTCAACTGCCGGTCGCGCGAGTTGGTTCTCGGGTCAGTCGGTGCCCGTCCGGCTGCGCAGCGGGTGGTCCGGCGGTACCTCGACCACCGCGATCCGGATGCCGTCCGGGTCGGCGATCCACATCTCGTCCAGGCCCCACGGCTCGCGTTTCGGCTCGCGCAGGATCTTCACGTCCCGTTCGCGCAGCGTGCGGTGGGTTTCCGCCAGATCCCGCACCTGCATCCACAGCTCGACCGTCTCGCCGGCGGGCCCCGCCGCCCGGCCGGACACCTCGAGCAGGCCGTTCCCCAGGAAGAACACCGTGCCGCGTTCCGGGCCGGTGCCGAACTCCCGGTAGATCGCCAGGCCGAGCTGGTCGCGGTAGAAGGCGCGGCTGCGTTCCGGGTCGACCGGCCGCAGCAGGACCCGGCTGCTGAGGATCTCCACAGGGGGAGTGTAGGTGCGTACGCCAGCTGAGCCCGGAGCTGCGTGCCGGGCGATCGGCGGCGCGGCTAGCATGAATGGGGCGTTCATGTAGACCGCCAATACGGTGTCGACGCGTGTGGGAACCGCTCGACCAATTCTGGAGGCAAGTGCGTGGCTGACGACGTGTGCTCTTTGGCGGAGCTGACCCGGGGGGCGGTGTCGGCGGCCATGCGCGCCGCGCTGCCGGCCGAGCTTGCCGAGGCGGACCCGTTGATCCGCCGATCCGAGCACGCCGACTACCAGGCCAACGCCGCGATGTCGCTGGCCAAGAAGGCCGGCCGCAAGCCCCGTGACCTGGCCGATGCGATCGCCGGCGCGCTGCGCGAGGACCCGGCCGCCGGCCTGGCCGTGGAGGTTTCCGGCCCCGGCTTCCTGAACCTGAGCGTCACCGACCGGGCGGTGTGGCGGCAGGTGGCGGCGCGGCTGGCCGACGACCGGCTGGGCGTGGGCACCCCGCAGCTGGGCCGGCGCACGGTGGTGGAGTACTCCTCGCCGAACATCGCCAAGGAGATGCACGTCGGGCACCTGCGCACCACGATCATCGGGGACGCGCTGGCCCGGCTGCTCGAGTACCTGGGCGCCGAGGTGCTCCGGCAGAACCACCTGGGCGACTGGGGCACCCAGTTCGGCATGCTGATCCAGTTCATCGACGAGCACCCGGACGCCAAGTGGCGCGCACAGGACCTGGCCGAGGGCGACGCCGGCACGGTTTCCGCGCTCGACGGGCTCTACCGGCAGGCCAGGGCGAAGTTCGACGCCGACCCGGAGTTCGCCGACCGGGCGCGCCGCCGGGTGGTCACCCTGCAGTCCGGCGACGAGGCCACGCTGGCGGTGTGGCGGGAGCTGGTCCGCGAGTCGGAGAAGGCCTTCCAGGTCATCTACGACTACCTGGGCGTCTCGCTGAACGCGCAGCACTCCGCCGGCGAGTCCACCTACAACCGGTACCTGGACGAGGTCGCCGCCGAGGTGGAGGCGTCGGGCGTCGGGCAGATCTCCGACGGCGCGCTGTGCGTGTTCTTCGACGGCGTCACCGGCGCGGACGGCAACCCGGTGCCGCTGATCGTGCGCAAGAGCGACGGCGGCTACGGCTACGCCACCACCGACCTGGCCGCCATCCGCTACCGGATCCGCGACCTCAAGATGAACCGGCTGATCTACGTGGTGGGTGCCCCGCAGGCGCTGCACTTCCGGATGGTGTTCGACACCGCCCGCCGGCTGGGCTGGCTGACCGACGACGTGGAAGCCGTGCACATCGCGTTCGGCAACGTGCTCGGCCCGGACGGCAAGCCGTTCAAGACCCGGGCCGGCGGCACGGTGCGGCTGGTCGAGCTGCTGGACGAGGCGGTCGCGCGGGCCCGCGCGGAGATCGAGACCAAGCCGCACACGCTCGAGCCCCAGGAGCTGGACGTGGTGGCCCGGCAGGCCGGCATCGGCGCGGTCAAGTACGCCGACCTGGCCACCTCGCGCACCAAGGACTACAGCTTCGACCCGGACCGGATGGTCTCCTTCAACGGCAACACCGGCGTCTACCTGCAGTACGCGCACACCCGGATCCGGTCCATCCTGCGCAAGCTGCCGGAGGACGCGCGAACCGAGCTGGACGTGGACGCGCCGCTGCACCCGGCCGAGCGCGGACTGATCCTGCTCAACGACCAGTTCGCCGGCACGTTGACCGAGGTGGCCGACACCCTGGAGCCGCACCGGCTGTGCGGCTACCTGTTCTCGCTGGCCAAGGCGTTCACCGAGTTCTACGAGGCGTGCCCGGTGCTGACCGCCGAGACCGAGCAGCTGCGGGCGAACCGGGTGGAGCTGTGCCGGCTGACCGGGGCGACGCTGGCCGAGGGCCTGCGCCTGCTCGGCATCGAGACACCCGACCGGATGTGATCTCCGACTGGGGCGCGGTACGGCGGGACCGGGTGCTCGCCGAGACCGACGACTACCTCGTACTGGACAAGCCCGCCGGGGTGTCCGTGGCGGGCGAACGCCACGACACCGACCTGGTGCGCATCGCCGCGGCGGCGGGGGAGCAGCTCATCCCGGTGCACCGGATCGACAAGGTCACCTCCGGGGTGGTGCTGCTGGCCAAGAGCACGGCCGCGCACGGCCCGTTGACCAGGCAGTTCACCATGCGCACGGTGGAGAAGACGTACCTGGCGATCACCCGGTCCACCGGGCTGCCGGCGGCCGGTGAGATCGAGCTGCCGCTGGGCGTCGGCCGGAAGAACCGGGTCCGCATCGCCGCGCCCCGGGAGGAGATCGTCTTCGATCCGGCCGCCGCCCGGTGGACCGTGCCGGCGGCCTCGGTGCGGCCCCGCGCGTTCCCGTCGTCCACCGCGTTCACCCTGGCCTGGCAGGGCGAACGGCACAGCCTGCTGGTGCTGCGCCCGCACACCGGACGGCGGCACCAGATCCGGGTGCACCTGGCCTGGATCGGCCACCCGATCGCCGGTGACCCGTTATTTCCGGACGACGACGGCCCGGCGGCGCCGCGAACCTGCCTGCACGCCTGGCGGCTGGAGTTCGACGACCTGGCAGGGAAGCGGGTGGAGGCACGGACCTCGCCGGACCCGGGGTTCTGGTCTCCGGTCGCCCCCGAGCTGCCCCTGGACCGGCGCCGGCAGGTCCTGCTCGACCTCGGCTGAGCTACCGCTGGGGGTTGTGGTCGTCGATCCAGCTCAGCCGGTTCAGCGGGATGGTGATCAGTCGAGCCTTGCCGATCACGCTCTCCAGGGGCACCGGGCCGTGCCCCGGCGCCCGCGAGTCCAGCGAGTTGTTCCGGTTGTCGCCCATCATCCACAGCGCGCCCGCCGGCACCTTGACCGGCCCGAACGGGGCCTGCTGCTCGGGCGCGCCGTCGGGGCCGTCCGACGGGAAGTGCAGGTACGGCTCGTCCAGCGGCCGGCCGTCGACCAGCAACCGGTTCCGCGCGTCGCAGCAGGACACCGTCTGGCCGCCCGTCGCGATCACCCGTTTCACCAGCTCGGAGCGGTACGGCGGGACCAGGCCGAACAGCGCGGCCAGGTCGTGGCTGCCCCGGGCGAGCAGGTTGTCCGGCGGGGCGGGCTCCAGCCGGGACTCCTCCCAGCTGTCCGGCATCTGGAACACCAGCACCTCACCCGGGTGGGGATCGCGGAACCGGTAGGTCAGCTTGTCCACCAGCACCCGGTCGTTCAGGCAGCCGGTGCAGCCGTGCAGCGTGGCCTCCATCGAGCCGGACGGGATCATGTACATCCGGGCCAGGAACGCGGAGATCAGCGTGGCCAGCACCAGCGCGAGCAACAGCCGACCCAGCCAGCCGCCCACCGAGGGCCAGAACCGGCCGGACTTGCGCGCTGACGGGGTTTGCTCGACCGGGGCTTCGGACACCGGCTGATCGTTCCACACGGGTCGGCGGGGTCGCGCCGACGCTCCGGTTGGGTGCGGCGCCGGTTCCAAGGATTGCTCGGACGGCCGAGGCCGGGGTTCTCGGCCGGCCTCGAGCGGCCCTCGCGTTCGTCCGGGCGTTCGAAGAGCGGCGTGGGGGCTCTGCCGCAACTTGGGTGCCGCCTCGTGCGTTCGTTTCCGGCGCCGGCGCCGTGGGGCTGCCTGATGATCATCGAATACATGGTCAGCATGACACCAGGGCTGCTCCGGACGGGCCGACGCGTCCACCATGTCATGCTGATCATGGAATGGCCAGGAGGGCCGGACCATTGGTCACTCTGGTTGCGCGGACCGCGGGGCGGAGGCCGAGTCCGGGCACGGCCCGTGACTCCGTGGCCCACGACCAACGCAACGGCCGCTCCGTATCGGCGTGAAACCCGAGCTGCGGCCATCCAAGCAAATCTTGAGAACCGGCATCGCACGAATTGGAACTTCAGCCGTGCAGGGAGCGGTAGGCGGCCATGGCGCCGGGGTGCAGGGGGATGCCGCTGGTGACGATCAGGCTGCGCGGGTCCAGGAACTGGGTGCCGAGGGCCTGCTCGGGTACCAGGCGGGCGGCGTGGGTGACCAGCGTGCGGGTGACCACGTCGACGATCTCCGCGTCCAGTTCGGGCCGGCACACCACCAGGTTGGCCACCCCCACGGTGACCACCTCGCCGCCGGCGTCGTAGCTGTCCGCCGGCACCGAGACCAGCTCGTAGGCCGTGTTGTACGCACGGCGCAGCGCCGGCAGCAGCTCGTTCATCGGCAGCAGCCGGATGCGCCGCCGCTTGGCCAGCGCGGCCAGTGCCGGCGTCGGCACGCCACCCGACCAGAACAGCGCGTCGATCTGGCCGGCTTCCAGGGCGGCGATGGCGGCGACGAACGGGTGGTTCCGCACCGTGACCGGCTGTCCGCCCGGCTCGGTGTGCAGTCCGGCGACCTGCATCACCCGCCGCGCGGTCAGCTCGGCGCCGGAGCCGGCCGCGCCGGCCGAGACGGTCCGCCCGGCCAGGTCGGCCACCGTGTGGATCGGGCTCTGCTCGAGCACCACCAGCTGCAGGTAGTTCTCGTAGACCCGGCCGACGGCGCGCACGGCGGACCGGCGGTCCGGGTGGCCGTTCGCCACCTGCGCACTGTCCACCAGGGTCAGCGCCAGGTCGGCCCGCCCCTCGCTGAGCAGCCGCAGGTTGTCCCGGCTGCCCTCGGTGGCCAGCGCGCGCACCCGCAGGCTGGACTCCCTGGCCGGGATCTCCCGGGCCAGCAGCTGGGCGAACTCCAGGTAGAAACCGCCGGGCTCGCCGGCGGCGACGGTCAGCTCGCGGGCGCCGCCGGTCCCGCAGCCGGCGGCCCAGCCGAGGGCCCCGGTGCCCATCGCGGTCAGCAGCGCGCGGCGGGTCAGCACGGCAACCGCTCCGGGTCGACCACGGGCAGGGTCACCCGGACCATCAGTCCGCGCGGGTGGTTCGAGGTGAACCGCAGCGTGCCGGTGCGCATGGTGACCAGGCGCTCGGCGATCGCCAGCCCCAGGCCGGTGCCCCGGCCGTCGTCGTTGCGGGCGGCCCGCCAGAACCGCTGGGTGGCCTTGCGCATGTCTGCCTCGGACATGCCGGGGCCGTCGTCGGCCACGTTGAGCCGGATCGTGCGGTGGTCGCGGGTGGCGGTCACGGTCACCGTGGCTCCCTCGCCGGCGTACCGGATGGCGTTGTCCAGCAGCACGTCCAGCACCTGGGCCAGCTCGGACTCCGGGCAGCCCACCGGCTCCAGGTCCTCGGGCAACGCGTGGGTGAGCCGCACCCCGGCCCGCTCGGCGGCGGGTTCCCACGCGGTCAGCTGGGACAGCGCCACCGTCTCCGGCCAGCACCAGGCCGGTTGGGCCTCGTCCGGGTCGTCCTCGGCCAGCGCGTCCGCCGCGCTGGCCCAGTCCGCCGCGCCGAGCCGGTCGGCCGAGGCCAGCGCGAGCAGGCCGTCCAACAGGGTCTCCAGCCGCTCCACCTCGCCGGCCAGCGACTGGTAGCCGGCCTGGGCGCTGTCCGCCACGTTTGGGGCCAGCGAGTCCACCCGCAGCCGCAGCGCGGCCATCGGGTTGCGCAGCTGGTGGGAGGCGTCGGCGACCAGCTGGCGCTCCCGCTCGGCGGCAGCGGCCACCGCGTCGGACATCTGGTTGAACGACTCGGTCAGCTCGCGCAGCTCGGGCGGCCCGCCACCGCGCTGCACGTGCGTGCCCCGTTCGCCGGCGGCCATGGCGCGCACCCCCACCTCCAGCTTGGCCAGCGGGCGCAGCACCCAGCGGGCCAGCAGCAGCGCGAGCAGTACGAACCCGGTGCCCGCCATCAGCGCGCCGAGCACGATCAGCGCCCACGCGGCCGCCACGTCCGACGCCGCCCTGGCCACCGAGACGCGCAGCGCGACCACCCCGGCGATGCGGGTGTCCGTGCCGATCGGCCGGGCCAGCAGCTCCTCGTCGTCGGACCACGGGGTCAGCCGGGGGATGTAGCGGCCACTCTCGTTGCGCAGCGCCCCGTCGATCAGGCGCTTCACCTTCGGGTCGTCCAGGGTGAGCCCGCCGGCCGCGACCAGGGGCAGGCGGCGCTGGTCGGTGACCAGCACCCCCTCGCCGTACAGCTCCGCGTACGCCGTCGCCTCCTTCTCCAGCGCGGACGCGTCACCGCCGGCGGTGGCCTGCGCGGCGAGCGCGGCGAACCGGTTTAGCGCGGCCGTGCGGTCGATGACCAGCCGCTGGGTTCGTTCGGCGGCGGCGCTGGCCAGCAGCGGCCAGGCGAACGCGGCCACCGCGACAGCGGCGAAGGTGAGCAGCGCCAGGATCAACCGGCGGCGCATGGCTGGCCCGCCGCCCGCTCAGCCGAGGCGGTAGCCGAAGCCCCGGATGGTGCGCAGCATCTCCGGGCGGTCCAGCTTGGCCCGCAGGGTTGTCATGTGCACGTCCAGGGATCGGGAAACCGCGAGGTAGGCGTCGCCCCACACCTCGTCCATGATCTGTTGCCGGCTCACCGCGACGCCGGCCCCCCGGGCCAGCACGGCGAGCACGTCGAACTCCTTGGTGGTCAGGGGGACGGGCTGGTCGGCCACCCGGACCAGCCGGGCCTCCAGGTCCACCGCGATGTCGCCCACCTCGACCACCCGCTTCGGCTCGCTGGTCTGCGCGGCGGCCCGGCGGGTGACCGCCTCCACCCGGGCCAGCAGCTCGCGCAGCCGGACCGGTTTTATCAGGTAGTCGTCCGCGCCGGAGCGCAGGCCGCGCACCACGGACCGTTCGTCCCCCCGGGCCGTGAGGACCAGCACCGGCACGGAGCTGACCTTGCGCAGCTTTCGCAGCACCTCGAGCCCGTCCATGTCGGGCAGGCCGAGGTCGAGCAGTACGAGATCGGCGTCCCGATGCGCGACCAACGCGTCGGCGCCCAGGTGGCACCGGATGGGCCGGTGTCCCTGGGCGCCGAGCGCGTCGACCAGCGCGCCGGCAACGCCATCGTCATCTTCGACGAGCAGTACCCGCACGTGGTACCTCATCCCTAAGTGCGAACGGCCTCCGAGTCCTGCTCCCGCCGCGGCGGGCCATCGTCCAGCGGCGAGTCCTGGGAAGTCTCCCGCATGAACCGGTAAACGATCAACGAGATCAGAGCACATCCGGCAACGTAGTAGAAGTAGATCTCCCCATGGCCGATTTTCAGCAACCACAGCGCCAGCAGTTCCGCCGTGCCACCGAAGATTGCCACCGTGAGGGCGTAGGGCAGGCCGACCCCCAGCGCCCGGATGTGGGTGGGGAACAGCTCGGCCTTCACGATCGCGTTGATCGAGGTGTACCCGGTCACGATGACCAGTCCGGCCATCATGATCAGAAACGCCACCACCGGGTTGTGCGCGCTGCCGAGCAAGGTCATCAGCGGCACCGTGCACAGCGTGGCGCCCACACCGAAGAAGGTCAGCAGCGGACGACGGCCGATCCTGTCGGACAGCTTGCCGGCCAGTGGCTGCAGGACGACGAAGATCAGCAAAGCGGCGAAGTTGATCAGGGTGACGGTCTTCGTCTCGATCTTCGGCACGGCGATCATGTATTTCTGCAGGTAGGTGGTGAAGGTGTAGAAAGAAATCGTGCCGCCTAGGGTCAGACCGACCACGGTCAGGCAGGCTCTCGGGTGCTGAAGCAGCACACGCAGACCCCCGCCGGGCTTGCGCCCGCCGGCCTGCTGCTTCTCGGCCAGGAAGCTTTCCGACTCCTCCATGCTGCGCCGCAGGTACATGGCGACGACCGCGCCGAGGGCGCCGATCGCGAACGCGATGCGCCAGCCCCAACTCTTCAGCTGATCATCGGTGATGAGCTGCTGAAGGACGATCTGTAGTCCTAGCGCGAGCAATTGGCCCGCGACCAGGGTCACGTACTGGAAGCTGGAGTAGAACCCGCGCCTGCCCGGTGTTGCCACTTCGGACAGGTAAGTCGCCGAGGTCGCGTACTCGCCACCAACCGACAGGCCCTGTACCAGCCGGGCGGTGAGGAGCAGCAGGGGTGCCCACACCCCGATGGTCGCGTATCCGGGGGAGAGCGCAATCAGCAGCGAGCCGGCGGCCATGAGCGTGACCGAGAGGGTTAGCGCCGAGCGTCGCCCGTAGCGGTCCGCGAAGTGACCGAGCAACCAGCCACCCAGTGGTCGCATCAGGAAGCCGACCGCGAAGATAGCGGCGCTCTGCATGAACTGCGTTACTGGATCGCTCTTCGGGAAGAAGGTGGCCGCGAAGTATGGCGTGAACGCCGCGTAGGCGTACCAGTCGTACCACTCGATCAGATTACCGATCGAGCCTTTGAACACGTTCTTGACAACTTTTCGCTCGCCGGTCGATCCGGCGTCTACCGTGCGCGTCATTGAGCCCTCCCCAGACATACGTCGTCGCCGTTCCACCGTCGGGGTTCGCGGAGCGCTCGGCAACGTGGTAGGCCCGGTATTTACGATCGCTTAGGTCGGATCGCCCGCCGATCGGCGCACCGTCGGCGGATGGGGCGCGGACAAACTGACAGCCGGCTGGTCTTAGCAGCCTTCTTTCACGAGGGTGACGTCCTTGATGTTGTTGACCCCACCGTAGTCGAAATCTCCGCCGATGTAGGAGCCGTAAATTTGTGTCTGTTGTGGCTCGAGGCAGGTGTTTCTGTCTGGTGCTACCAAGTAGTCGATGTGCAGCGTGATAGGTCGGTACCCGCAGTTGCTCCAGCCGATTTGGGTGGGGATGCCGGCCTCGACGAACCGGCCGCACGGAAAATCCTTGGGTGCGCCGGGCGCGATCCGCGTAGCCGCGCCATCCGCAGTCGGCGCGGAAAATGCGGCCGCAGCCAACAGCAATAGACCGGTCTTCATCTCTGCTCCGTTCGATTCGGCGCCGTCAGCGACTTAGTGATTAAGGTCTCGATAGATCTCGGGTAGTTGGCGCGCCGCGTCGAGAAGTTCGATGCCGAGCAGTTCTCCCGTGGCCGAGAGATCAATCACAAGAAGTGCGCCGCCCGCGTCGTCAAATATGGGTCTGGTATCCACCGCTCCACCTGGTGGTATCTCTTTGAAGGCGATGTAGGCCACGTTGTTCTGCTTGTCGTGGCTCCTCACCTGCGGATACTCGGGTCCTTGCATGCGATACCTCTCAGCTATTTCGCATGAATACTGTAACGACATAGCCGTCGTCATTCAGGCAAGCGATAATGCCATTCGGGTTCCCTCGATCAGTGTATTGCCAGGTTCCCTGTCTGTTGAGAAATGCCGTTCGATAGTGGAGAGCGACCGTCAGCTCGACATCAGATTTGCTGATGTTCCGGTCGCGCATTTGCGTCAGCGCGTGCGGCGTATAACCCGCAACCCGCTCAGGTGCGTTGCTCGATGCGATTTGCCTCAACGAGAGATCACTTGCTTGGGCAACTAAATGGGGGCTCGGTAAGACCATAGCCATGGCGGCGATGGCTGCGCAGATCGGTATCATGCCGTTCCTGAACGATGGCATGGCCTTCTCGACCTCACTTGGGCGGTGTTCGGATCTGCCTGCGTGGATGTACGCTACCCGCCGCCGATGCACGGCGTACCGATATCGGCAAAATTCTGGTGCGGCCGAAGCGAGCGCACTGAGTTATTTCTGTAGGGGGTCCCTGGGTAGGCCGAGGAGGCGTTCCGCCACCTGGTTGCGGACAATCTCCGCGGTGCCGCCGGCGATGGTCAGGCAGCGGGCGAAGAGGTATGCGTAGAGCTCCCGGTGCGCCCGGCCGAGCAGCGCCTCGGTGCCGGCCAGCCGACGGGCGAGGTCGGTGATCCGCTGGTCGTGCTCGGCGGAGAGCAGCTTGGCCAGGTTCCCCTCCGGGCCGGGGCCGGCCCCGGTGACCGCCCGCGCCGCCTGCCGCACGCCCAGCAGCCGGCGCGCCTGGTCCTCGGCGAGCAGCTCGGCCAGCTCGGGTTCGAAGCGGGCCCGGCGGGGGTGGGCGAGTACCGGCTCCACCAGGTCGATGGCGGTGAACCCGACCAGGCCGGTGCCGCCGCCCAGGGACACCCGCTCGTTCCCCAGGGTGGCCCGGGCGACCGTCCAGCCCTGCCCGACCTCGCCGACCACGTCGGCGTCCGGCACGAACACGTCGTCGAAGAACACCTCGTTGAACAGCGAGGCGCCGGTCAGCTCGCGCAGTGGCCGCACCTGCACGCCGGGGGCGGACAGGTCGATGGCCATCATGGTGATGCCGGAGTGCTTCGGGCCGGACGAGTCGGTGCGCACGGTGGCGAAGCCCCACTGGCTGAACTGTGCGCCCGACGTCCACACCTTCTGCCCGCTGACCCGCCAGCCTCCCTCGTCCCGCACCCCACGGGTGGAGATCGCGGCCGCGTCCGAGCCGGCGCCCGGCTCGGAGAACAGCTGGCACCAGATGGTGCGGCCGGTCAGGGCGTCGGCGATCCAGCGCTCCGCCTGCTCGGCGGTGCCGTGCTGGAGGATGGTCAGGGCCACCCAGCCGGTGATGCCCAGCCCGGGCACCTTCACCCCGGCGAACTCCTCCTCGATCACCAGCTGTTCCACCGCGCCGGCGTCCCGCCCCCACGGCGGCGGCCAGTGCGGCACCAGGTAGCCGGTGGACACCAGCTCGGCCCGCCGCTGGTCCCGGGGCAGCTCCCGCACCCGGGTGGCCACCTCCCTGGCTTCCGTGCGGTACCGCTCCGCCTCGGCCGGCAGGTCCAGCGAGGCGCGGCGGCGCACCCCGGCGGCGACCAGCCGGAGCACGTCGTCCTCGGCCGGCGCGGCGGTCTCCAGCACGGTGTGCAGCGCCTGGGCCCGGCGCAGGTAGAGGTGCGCGTCGTGCTCCCAGGTGAACCCGATGCCGCCGTGCAGCTGGATGTTCATCTCGGCCGCGCGCACCGCTCCGGGCAACGCGCGCGCCGCGGCCACGGCGGCGGCCAGCTCGGCCTCCTCGCCGGTGCCGGCGCGCGCGGCGTCCCAGGCCGCCGCCACGGCCAACTCGGCGTCCACCAGCATGTCCGCGCAGTGGTGTTTGACCGCCTGGAAGTGCCCGATGGTGCGGCCGAACTGCTCGCGCTGACCGGCGTACTCCACCGACGCCGCGACGCAGGCGTGCCCGATGCCGGCCGCCTCGGCGGCGAACAGCGTCCGGGCCAGCCGCAGGGCCACCGCCCGCCCGCCTGCTACCCGGCCGGACGGTTCGCCGGCCAGGACCACCTCGGCCACCCGGCGGGTCGGGTCCAGCCCGGCCACCGGCGTGACCTTTGCTGCCTCCCGGGGCACCACCAGCAGGTCCGGGCCTTCCGGCAGCAGCAGCAAGTCGGCCAGGCCGGCGCCGAGCACCAGCCACCCGCGCTCCGGGTCCGGGTCGGCCAGCCCGACCGCCGCGGTGCGCTCGCCACCGGCCAGGCCGGGCAGCAGCGCCGCGCGCAGCTCGTCCGGCGCGGCCTCGGCCAGCACCGCGCCGGCCAGCGCGGTGGGCAGGAACGGCCCCGGCGCCACCACCCGGCCCAGCTCGGCCAGCACCACGGCCAGCTCGGGCAGCCCGAAGCCCTCGCCGCCGTACTCCTCGGGCAGGTGCAGGCCGGGCCAGCCCAGCCCGCGCAGCGCGGGCCAGAAGCCGGGTGGCTGTTCCTCCGGCGCGTCCAGCAGAGACCGCGCGGCGGCCAGGGCCTTGTGCTCGGCCAGGAATGCCCGGGCGACCGCCGCGAGCTCGCGGTGTTCCTCGGCGATCGCGAACTCCAGGTTCACCACGGGCATCTCCGGCTCCCTTGCTCGGCGGCTACGCGGGCTTCCCCGCGGTCTTCAGGATCGCGGCGGCCACCTCCGCCGGCCGGGTGAGGCTGGCTTCGTGACTGCCCGGAACCTCGACGGGCGGCACGCCCAGCCGGGCGGCGAACCGGGGCAGCTCGCCGCGCGGGAACATCCGGTCGTCGGCCGCGTGCAGGTAGCTGGTGGGCAGGCCGAGCGAGGTTACCGGCGGTAAGTCTAGCCCGTCGGAGAGGTAGCCCATGGGTTGTGGCACGAGCAGCGAGTGCACCAACCGCTGCACGTCCTCCGACGCGTCCTGGATGTAGTCCCGGCGCCACAGCTCGAACGGCATGGCCACCGAGTCGGTCCCGGAGGCCTCGGCCAGCTGCTCGCAGGTCGACCGGCCGGCCGGGGTGGCTTCGTCCAGGAACGACCCGCCCTCGGCCGGTACCACCGCGCTCCAGAAGACCAGGCGGCGCAGCCGGCCGAGCAGCCGGTGCGCGGCGCCGGCCATCGGGATGCCGCCCCAGCAGTGCGCCACCAGGGTCACGTCCGTCAGGTCCCGGCCGCGCACCTCGTCCACCACGTGCGCCACCGCGCCGGCCAGCCGCCGGCCGCGCGGGTCCTCGCCGTCCCGCAGGCCCGGCAGGGTGAGCGTGACGGCCCGGTGGCCGGCCGTGCGCAGGCGGTTCGCCACCGGCCGCCACGCCCAGTCGCCGTGCCAGGCGCCGGGGATCAACACGTACGTCTCGGGCATCTTTGCTCCGAAAATCATTTAGGGAACCGGTCACAGCGCCGCCACGCGGTGGTATTCGTCTCCTGATTACCGGCTCGACTTTCCCTTGTCACCGATGCATGGCTCACTGGAGTCATGACGGCCGAAGCGTTGCACACCATTCCGCCCGATGTGCTGCCCAACCTGCGCGACGTCGGGGGCCTGACCACAGATACCGGCGGAACCACCCGTCCGGGTGTGCTGCTGCGCAGCGCCGCGCCGCTGGCCGGGGACCGGCTCCCCGAGCTGGCCGGCTGGCCGCCCGCGCTGGTGCTGGACCTGCGGGGCGGCGACGAGCTGGGCGGCCTGGCGCACCCGCTGACCGCGCCGGGCACCCTGGTGCACGCGCTGCCGCTGCTGGACCGGGCCGTGACCCCGGAGGCGGGCGGTGAACCGGTCATCGACTGGGATCAGGTGCCGGACCTGGCCACCGCCTATCTCCACTTCCTGGAGCGCAGCGAGACCAAGCTGGCCACCATCACCGAGCTGGTCGCGGCGGCCGAGGGCGCGGCACTGGTGCACTGCGCGGCCGGCAAGGACCGCACCGGGGTGGTGGTCGCGGTGCTGCTGCGCGCCGTCGGGGTGAGCCGCGAGGCGATCACCGCCGACTACCTGCTCACCGAGCCCGAGCTGCCGGCCATCCTGGCCCGGCCGAACAACGTCGTGGCCGACGCGACGCGCTACCAGCGCCTGCTCGGCGTGCCGGCGGAGGCGATCACCGGGGTGCTGGACATGCTGGACGACACGCCGGGCGGCGCGGCGGGTTGGCTGCGCGCGCGGGGCGTGGCGGATGATGTACTGGCCGCCTGGCGGCTCCGCATTCTGGGGTGATCGGGCCGGCGCGGCCGCCTCCGGAGCCGCGCGTGAAGAACAACACGCCCGACCCGCGTGTTGCGGCTGGCGCCCCGCCATGCGGTCGGGCAGACTGCCACCGCGACTGTTGGCCAAGACTGTTGATCATGAGGACGTTGGGGAAGACGTTGCCTCATTCGACAGCGGAGGTCTGCAGTGAGTACACGTGGAGTGATCTACGTCCACTCGTCGCCAGCTGCGGTATGTCCGCATGTCGAGTGGGCGATATCCGGCGTGCTCGGAACCCAGGTGTCGCTGCGCTGGACACCCCAGCCGGCGGCGCCGGGGACCCTGCGCGCCGAGTGCTCGTGGCGGGGGCCGGCCGGCGGCTCCGGCGCGATTGCCGGTGCCCTGCGGGCCTGGCCGGTGCTGCGCTTCGAGGTGACCGAAGAGCCCAGCGAGGGCGTCGACGGCCAGCGCTTCACCCACGTGCCGAACCTGGGCCTGTGGCGCGGCCGGACCAGCGCGAACGGTGACATCGTGGTCGGTGAGGACCAGCTGCGGTCGGTGATGTCCGCGCGCGGACAGGTGCGCGGCCGGATGCACGAGCTGCTCGGCACCGCCTGGGACGAGGACCTGGAACCCTTCCGCCGCGCCGGCGACGGCGCCCCCGTCACCGTCCTCCACCAGGTCGGCTGAGCCGGTCTGCCGCCGCGGCGTCGCACAGGAACCGGCACGTCGCACGCCCCGCGGGCGGTGCGGCGTCACAGTTGGTTGCGCGGCGAACCGCCGCGGACAGCGATCAACCTCAATGCGTC
Source organism: Actinospineispora eucalypti (assembly GCA_014208095.1). Lineage (GTDB taxonomy): Bacteria > Actinomycetota > Actinomycetes > Mycobacteriales > Pseudonocardiaceae > Pseudonocardia > Pseudonocardia eucalypti. The sequence goes on from JACHMT010000001.1 coordinate 2,400,865, forward strand.
GCGGCTCTACCGCCACGGCTGGCGATCATGCCTGGAATATCGCTGAAGCAGTGATCTTTGATGTCGATCTTGGGCGTGGTCACCCGACTGGGTGGGGACGACGGTGGACCGCTGGTAGGGACCGGTACGGGCGGCGGCGGGCGGGTGTGTAAAGCTTCCCTCCGTGGCCAGAGCGGGAGAGCGGCGTTGGGTGGTGACCTTCGCCGTGGTGTTGGTGGTAGTGCTGCTCGGACTGCTGGCGGTGGCCGGGCTACGGCTCGCGCAGATGCGCTCGGTACCGCTCGGGGTGGCGCGGGAGCGGCCGGCGCAGGGCGCGGGCCCGACCGAGGTGGAAGTCAGCGCGGACGCGTGGGTGCACCCGGCCGGGCCGGCCGTTCAGGACGCGCTCAACCGCTACTTCAGCGCGATCAACGACAAGGACTACCGGAGCTGGGTGGCGACGGTGACGCCGGCGGTGGCCAACCAGCGGCCCGAGGCCACCTGGTTGCAGGGCTACGCGAGCACCACCGACGGCACGATCCGGATCAGCCGGATCGACGAGGCCGGACCCGGCCGGCTGGTCGCGCTGGTCTCCTACGTGAGCACGCAGGACGCCGAGGACGGGCCGGACGACCTGAAGGTGCCGCGCATCTGCTGGCGCTCGTCCATCCCGTTGGTCGGCAGCCCACCACTGGTCGACATGGTCAAGACCAGCGGCGTCCTGCGAGGCTCGTGCTGAACGCGGCCCCCCGGGGCGAGCACCACAGATAGCTGTGGCGCCCGCCCGGAGGTCAGATCACGCGGCGGTGAAGGCCAGCGCGACGTTGTGCCCGCCGAAGCCGAACGAGTCGTTCAGCGCGGCGGTGAGCTCGATCTTCCTGGCCTCCCCGGACACGACGTCCAGCTGCACGCCCGGGTCGAGGTTCTCCAGGTTGGCGGTGGGCGGGATCACGCCGTCCCGGATGGACAGCACGGTGGCGATGCCCTCCACCGCGCCGGCCGCACCGAGCAGGTGACCCAGGGTGGACTTGGGCGCGGTGAGCACCGGGTGGTCGCCGATCGCCCGGCGCACCGAAGCGGCCTCACCGACGTCCCCGACCGGGGTCGAGGTGGCGTGGCAGTTCACGTGGCCGATGTCCGCCGGGTCCAGCCCGGCGGAGCGCAGCGCGGCCTTCATGGCCCGCGCCTGACCGATGCCCTCCGGCTCCGGGGCGGTGATGTGGTACGCGTCGGACGAGGTGCCGATGCCGGCCAGCCGGCCGTGCACGGTGGCGCCCCGGGCGGCCGCGTACTCCTCCCGCTCCAGCACCATGATGCCGGCGCCCTCGCCCAGCACGAACCCGTCGCGGCCGGCGTCGAACGGCCGTGACGCGCCCTCGGGGTTGTCGTTGTGGCTGGTGCACATGGCCCGCATCTGGGAGAACCCGGCCAGCGGGATACCGCAGATGCACGCCTCGGCGCCGCCCGCGATGACCACGTCCACCTCGTTGGCCTTCAGCATGCGCCAGCCCCAGGCCAACGCCTCGGCGCCGGAGGCGCAGGCGGACACCGGGGCGTGCACGCCGCCCTGGGCCTTGAACTCCAGGCCGACGTGCGCGGCCGGGCCGTTCGGCATGAGCATCGGAATGGTCAGCGGCGCGACCTTGCGCACCCCCTGGGTCTCCAGGATGTCGTCCTGGGAGAGCAGGGTGACCGCCCCGCCGATTCCAGTGCCGACGATGACCGCCAGCCGGATCGGATCCACCTCGGGCGCGCCGGCGTGCTGCCACGCCTCACGCGCCGCGATGATGGCGACCTGCTCGCAACGGTCCAGCCGCCGCGCCTCGACCCGCTTCAGCACCTCGGTGGGCTCGACGGCCAGCTGCGCGGCGATCTTCACCGGCAGCTCGAACCGGTCCACCCACTCGTGCTCGATCCGAGACACCCCGGACTTGCCGGCCAGAAGGCCCGACCAGGTGGAGTCGACGTCCCCGCCGAGCGGGGTGGTGGCCCCGAGCCCAGTGACGACGACCTGAGTCATTTGTTGGCGGCGATGTAGTTCACCGCATCGCTGACGGTCTTCAGCTCGGCCAGCTGGTCGTCCGGGATCTTCACGCCGAACTTGTCCTCGGCCTGCACCGCGATCTCCACCATGGACAGCGAGTCGATGTCCAGGTCGTCGACGAAGGACTTCTCCGGGGTGACCTCGGCCGCGTCGATACCGGCGATCTCTTCGACGATCTCGGCCAGGCCGGGGAGGATGTCTTCGTTGCTCACGTGGGTTCCCTTTCGATTGGTTGTACTCAAGAACTGACGGATTACGGGTCAGGGGGTGACGACTACCTGGGCGGCATAGCTGAGCCCGGCCCCGAAGCCGACGAGCAGCAGCACGTCGCCCCGGGAGATTTCGCCGGCCGCCCGCATGTGGTCGATGGCCAGCGGGATGGACGCCGAGGACGTGTTGCCGGAGTGCACGATGTCCTTGGCGATCCGCATGTCCTCCCGCGCGCCGGCCTTGTGCAGGCGCTTGGCCACCGCCTCGATGATGCGCAGGTTGGCCTGGTGCGGGACGAACACGTCGATGTCGGCCGGGGTCAGCCCGGCCAGCTCGATGGCCCGCAGCGCCACCGGTGCGATCTTGGTGGTGGCCCAGCGGAACACCTGCTGGCCCTCCTGGCGGATCGAGTTGCTCTCCGGCTCGATCCGGATCGCCTCGTGCGCCTCGCCGTCGCTGCCCCAGGTGAGGGGGCCGACGCCGACCTCGTCCGGGGTGCCGGCCGGGCCCAGCACGGCCGCGCCGGCTCCGTCGGCGAAGATGATGCAGGTGGACCGGTCGTCCCAGTCCAGCCAGTCGGACAGCTTCTCCGCGCCGATCACCAGCACGTGCTTGGCCGAGCCGGCCCTGATCAGGTCGGCGGCGGCGCCGACGCCGTAGCTGAAGCCGGCGCAGGCCGCGTTCAGGTCGAACGCTCCCGGTGCCTGTACCCCGATCCGGGTGGCCACCTGGGCGGCCGCGTTGGGGATCGGGTTGGGCATGGTGCAGCTGGCCACGATGACCGTGTCCACGTCGGTGGGGGAGAGCCCGGCGTCGGCGATCGCCTTGGAACCGGCGTCGGCGGCGATCTCCACCAGCAGCGTCTCCGGCTCGGCGATGCGCCGGCTCTGGATGCCGACCCGGTCGCGGATCCACTCGTCGCTGGTGTCCACCCGCTGGGCCAGGTCGTCGTTGGTGACGATCTTGTCCGGCTGGGAGCTGCCCCAGCCGAGGACGCGGGCGCCCGGCACGGCCTGGGCGAGGCGGATCGCGCGGCTCACGCGGCACCTCCAGTGATCACGTCGGCGGCCGCCGGTACGGCGTCCGGGCTCTTCAACGGGTAGGTCGGGGTGCCCTTGAGCTCCCGCTTGGCGATGCCGGTGAGGGTGCCGGCCGGGGCCAGCTCGATCACTGCGGTGACGCCGAGGTCGCGCATCCGGGCCGAGCACAGGTCCCAGCGCACCGGCAGGGTCACCTGCGCTACCAGCCGGTTGCGCAGGTCGGCGCCGCTGGTCACCTCGGCTCCGTCGGCGTTGGACAGCAGCGGGCGGACCGGGTCGGCGAAGTCCAGCTTGTCGGCGTAGCCGCGCAGCGCCTCCTCGGCGGGGGCCATGAACCGGGTGTGGAAGGCGCCGGCCACGGCAAGCACGCGGACCTTGGCCCGTTCCGGCGGTTCCTCGGCCAGCCGCTCCAACGCGTCCAGCGGGCCGGCGGCGACGATCTGGCCGGCACCGTTGCGGTTCGCCGGGTCCAGGCCCAGCTCGGCCAGCCGGGCCAGCACCTGCTCCTCGACGCCGCCGAGCACCGCGCTCATTCCGGTCGGCTCCAACAGGCAGGCGGCGGCCATCTCCCGGCCGCGCACGGCGGCCAGCTCCACGGCGGCGTCCGGGGTGAGCGAGCCCGCGATGGCGGCGGCGGCCAGCTCACCCACCGAGTGGCCGGCGGTGAGCGTGCCCTCGGGAAGCTCCGCGTCGGCGGTGAGGTGCTGGTAGGCGAGCAGCGCGGCGGCCACGATGAGTGGCTGGGTGACCGCGGTGTCCTTGATCTCGTCGGCCGTCGCCGTGGTGCCGAGGCGGGCGATGTCCAGGCCGGTCGCCTCGGACCAGCGGGCCACGCTGGCGCGCGCGTCGACCCGCTCGGCGGCCGGGCCGTTGAGCCATGGATCGAGCATGCCGGGTGTCTGGGAGCCCTGTCCGGGGGCGAGCACGACAATCACTCGGGCCAGCCAACACCGTAGCCCGGCTGGAGGGGGATAACGACTGGCACGAAACTCACCGGGTGTGGTTTGGAGGTTTCCTACAAAGCAGACGGCGCCCGTCTGTCTTATGCCCAGGTTAATTTGTAGGGTCGTGCCGGTATCTTGGCTGGTCACGCGCCGTTGTCAGGCCAACTACTCCGGGTTCAAACGGCCCAGTACGAGGGCTATCCGGAGCACCAGCGCGTCCCGTGGGACGGTGGGGTCGAACCCGGTGACTTCTCTCACCCTGCGTAGTCGGTAGCGCACGGTGTTGGCGTGCACGAACAGCGCCCGGGCGCAGGGTTCCAGCGCTCCGCCGCCGTCCAGGTAGTTGGTCAGCGTGCGGTGCAGCTCCCCGCCGGCCGCGACCAGCGGCTCCACCACCCGCTCGACCAGCTCGGCGCGCGCCGCCGGGTCCCCGGCCAGGGTCCGCTCCGGCAGCAGGTCGTCGGCGTACACCGGGCGCGGCGCGGCCGGCCGGCCGATCACCGCGCGCAGGCCCTGCAGGGCGTCCCGGGCGCTGGTGTGCGCGGCGGCCAGGTTCGCCGCGGTCGGCCCGATCACCACCGGACCCGGGCCGAACGCCTTGGCCAGGCGCTCCATGGCGGGCTCCCTCGGGCCGGAGAGCAGCGCGACCAGGCGGGGGCCCTGCACGCCCAGCAGCACCGAGCGGCCGAGGCGGGTCGCCGCCCGCCGGATGCCGGCGAGCGGCTCGGAGTGGTTCTCCGGCGGCGGGGTGCCGACCAGCACGGTCACCGCCAGCTCGGCGTCCCAGCCGAGCGCGGAGGACCGGGAGATCAGTGCGTCGTCCACCTCGCCGCGCACCACGCCGTCCACCACCAGGGCCTCGAGCCGGGCGTCCCATGCGCCCCGGGACTCGGCGGCGCTGGCGTACACCAGCGCGGCGGCGAACGCGATCTCGCGGCCGAACTTGAGGATGCCCTCGGTGAGCAGCCGCCGCTCCTCGTCGTCGGCGGCGAGCAGGGGCAGGCGCTGTTCGAAGACCTCGATGGCCACCCGGACCATCTCCACGGTCTGCCGCAGGCTGACCCGGCGGGCGAGATCCCTCGGGGCGTTGCGGAACGCCTCGGCGGTGAGCGGGATGGTCTCGGTAGGCTTGCTCAGCCAGGCGACGAAGTTGGACACGCCGGCCTGGGTCACCAGCAGCACGCCGGCCCGCTGATCGGCGGACAGCCGCCGGAACCACGGGAACCGCTCGGCCATCATGGCCACACTGCTGCTGGCCAGGCCGCCCGACGCCTGCTCCAGGCGCCGCAAGGTACGGCCGGACACCGCAGGTCCGGTGTGCGCGGTTGTCACGTCGCGCAGCATGGCACGTCATCCGTGCCCGGCAACATTCAACCTAGGGACACGTCGCGTCCCCGGGAAACTCGGAAATGGTGCGGATCAGCCCAGTGGCGTTACTCCTGTTGCCTGTGGGCCTTTCTGGCCCTGCTCAATGTCGAACGAAACGCGCTGGCCCTCGTCCAGGGTGCGGTAACCGCTGCTCTGGATCGAGGAGTAGTGCACGAATACGTCCGCGCCACCACCGTCGGGAGCGAGGAAGCCGTAGCCCTTCTCGCTGTTGAACCATTTGACGGTGCCCTCTGCCATTCTTGCTCTCCTCGTGCCTAAATTCCGGGCTCCAGCCCCGGTAGCGCGCCGGCCCGCAGCGTTCTGAGCAGGCCGGGATGCCATTCCCGGCCGAACTCCTCCGCCGAGAAGAGCAACGGCGGCAGAGTACCGCGCCTGGCCCGAATGGGGGAGAGCGATCGCTAGGAGGGGTGATCGGAAATCGATTTACCAGATCATTCCCGACGCCCCCCGGCCCTGATTCAGTGCGTTCGGCACGCTGATTCAGTCACTTCGGGCGGGTGTCTGGGGCGGGGTGTCGGTTCCCGGCGGTGCCGGTTCGGGGATCGCTCGGACGGCGCGGCTCCGGGCCGAGCCTGGCCTGGGTGCGGCCCGTGACGTTTCCATCGGGACGCTTCGCGGGGCGTTTCGTGATCAACAGGGTTTACGTGATCAACAGGACATGAGGGCACTTACGGGTGCCTTTAAGCGGCCACCATGTCCTGTTGATCACGCGACGAGTTCACAGGAACCTCACCGGCCCCACCGGTTACGTGACGTGCCGGCCGCTCGAAACCGGCGCTTACGCGGAGCCCGGGTCGGAGGTCTGGGGACCGGCGGCCCTCGGGTCGTCGATCCGGTACTTGCCGGCGGCGGAAAGCAGCGCGGCGCGATCCAGCTCGCCCCGCTCCACCAGCGTCGCCAACGCCTGCACGGTGATCGACTCGGCGTCCACGGTGAAGTGCCGGCGTACCGCGGGGCGGGTGTCGGAAAGCCCGAACCCGTCGGTGCCCAGCGTGTGGTACTCGCCGGGGACCCAGGGCCGGATCAGGTCCGGCACCGCCCGCATCCAGTCCGAGACCGCGATCACCGGGCCGGCGTGGCCGTCCGGGTCGGCCAGCGCCTCGTGCAGGTACGGCACCCTCGGCTCCTCGTCGGGGTGGCGCAGGTTGTGCTGGTCGCACTCGATGCCGTCGCGGTGCAGCTCACCCCACGAGGTCACCGAATACACGTCGGCGGCCACCGCCCAGTCCTCGGAGAGCAGCTCCTGCGCGCGCAGCGCCCAGGGCAGCCCGACCCCCGAGGCGAGCAGGCGGACCCGGCGCTCGTGCCGGTTCGGCGCCGGGCGGTACCGGTAGATGCCGCGCAGCAGGCCGTCCACGTCCAGGTTCTCCGGCTCGGCCGGCTGGGGATACGGCTCGTTGTACAGCGTCAGGTAGTAGAAGACGTTCGGGTCGCGCCCGGCCCGCGCCTCGTCGTCGCCGAACATGCGGTCCAGCGCGTCGCGCACGATGTGCCCGATCTCGAAGGAGAACGCCGGGTCGTAGGCGAGCACCGCCGGGTTGGTCGCGGCCAGCAGCAGCGAGTGCCCGTCGTTGTGCTGCAGGCCCTCACCGGTCAGGGTGGTCCGCCCGGCGGTGGCGCCGAGCAGGAAGCCGCGGGTCATCTGGTCGGCGGCCGCCCAGATGCCGTCGCCGGTGCGCTGGAAACCGAACATCGAGTAGAAGATGTACAGCGGGATCATCGGCTCGCCGTGGGTGGCGTAGGAGGTGCCGGCCGCGACGAACGACCCGACCGAGCCGGCCTCGTTGATGCCCTCGTGCAGCAGCTGGCCCTGCTCGCTCTCCCGGTAGGCCAGCATCAGCTCGGCGTCCACCGAGGTGTACCGCTGGCCGTGCGGGTTGTAGATCTTCTGCGTGGGAAACATCGAGTCCATGCCGAACGTGCGCGCCTCGTCCGGGATGATCGGCACGAACCGCCCGCCGATCTCCTTGTCCTTGATCAGGTCCCGGAGCAGCCGGACGAAGGCCATGGTGGTGGCCACCTCCTGCTTGCCCGAGCCGCGCCGGACCACCTCGTAGACCTTGTCGCCGGGCAGCACCAGCGGCTGGGCGCGGTCGGGCCGGCTGGGCACCGGGCCGCCGAGCTGGCTGCGCCGCTCTTGCAGGTACTGGATCTCCGGCGCGTCCTCGCCGGGGTGGTAGTACGGCGGCAGGTAGGGGTCGCGCTCCAGCTCCTCGTCGGTGATCGGGATGCGCTGGGTGTCCCGGAAGCTCTTCAGGTCGTCCAGGGTCAGCTTCTTCATCTGGTGCGTGGCGTTGCGGCCCTCGAAGTGCGAGCCCAGCCCGTAGCCCTTGATCGTCTTGGCCAGGATCACCGTGGGCTGGCCGTGGTGGCCGACGGCGGCCGCGTAGGCCGCGTGCACCTTGCGGTAGTCGTGGCCGCCCCGCTTCAGGTTCCAGATCGCCTGGTCGGACATGTCGGCCACCAGCGCCTTGGTGCGCGGGTCGCGGCCGAAGAAGTGGTCCCGTACGTAGCCGCCGTCGTTGGCCTTGTAGGTCTGGTAGTCGCCGTCCGGCGTGGTGTTCATCAGGTTGACCAGCGCGCCGTCCCGGTCGGCGTGCAGCAGTGCGTCCCACTCCCGGCCCCAGATCACCTTGATCACGTTCCAGCCGGCGCCCCGGAAGTAGGCCTCCAGCTCCTGGATGATCTTGCCGTTGCCGCGCACCGGGCCGTCCAGGCGCTGCAGGTTGCAGTTGATCACGAAGGTGAGGTTGTCCAGGCCTTCGGTGGCGGCAACGTGGATGAGCCCGCGCGACTCCGGCTCGTCCATCTCGCCGTCGCCCAGGAACGCCCACACGTGCTGGTCGGAGGTGTCCTTGATGCCCCGGTCGTGCAGGTAACGGTTGAACCGGGCCTGCATGATCGCGTTCAGCGGGCCGAGGCCCATGGACACCGTGGGGAACTCCCAGAACCCGGGCATCAGCCGGGGGTGCGGGTAGGAGGGCAGGCCGTGGCCGGCGCCGCCGTGCGAAAGCTCCTGGCGGAACCCGTCCAGCTGGTCGGCGGACAGCCGCCCCTCCAGGAACGCACGCGCGTAGATGCCCGGCGAGGCGTGGCCCTGGATGTACACCTGGTCGCCGCCGCCGGGGTGGCTCTTGCCCCGGAAGAAGTGGTTGAAGCCGACCTCGTACAGCGAGGCGGAGGAGGCGTAGGTGGAGATGTGCCCGCCGACGCCGACCCCGGGCCGCTGCGCGCGGTGCACCATGATGGCCGCGTTCCACCGGATCCACCGGCGGTAGGCGCGCTCGGTCTCCTCGTCACCGGGGAACCACGGCTCCCGCTCGGTGGGGATGGTGTTCACGTAGTCCGTGCTGGTCAGGGCCGGGATACCGACATGCCGTTCGCGGGCCCGCTGGAGCAGCCGGAGCATCAGATAACGAGCACGCTGCTGGCCGGCCGAGTCGAGCATGCCGTCGAACGATTCGAGCCATTCCTCGGTTTCGTCCGGGTCAACGTCGGGCAGATAGGCCGCCAAGCCGTCACGGATGACGTGTACTCTGCCGCTGCCCTGGGGGTTCTGGCCGGTCACGGGGGTCTCCCTGGAGTCTTCGGTGCACGTGCTGCGATCTTCGTGGGTCGCGATGAGTACCATCCTGCCCGCAGCCGGGGGCAGTATGCAGGATGGCCCCTGGACAATAGGACGAAACAACTCGGTGCGTCCGGTTGCGGTGGAGGGCGCCGACGTGTTCCGATTCCGCAACCGCAATAGTGGTCAATCTCGCACGCGGGGGTCGCGAGCAAGAGCACACAGAGAAAATGGGAGGACGCAACGTGGTCGCCGCCGCGGGAGACGCCGGCAAGGCGGACATCGCTGGGAAGCTCGGCATCGAGCCGGGCATGGTGGTGCAGGAGCTGGGCTGGGACTCCGACGTCGACGAGGAGGTCCGCAACGCCGTCGAGGAGCGATGTGGGGACGACCTGGTCGACGAGGACTCCGATGAGGTGGTTGACGTTGTGCTGCTCTGGTGGCGCGACGGGGACGGTGACCTGGCGGATGCGCTGATCGGAGCCGGCACCCCGCTGACCGAGAGCGGCGTGGTCTGGGTGTTGACGCCCAAGACCGGCCGGCCCGGGCACGTGGAGCCGAGCGAGATCGCCGAGGCCGCTCCCACCGCCGGACTTTCCCAGACGTCGAACGTCAGTGTCAGCGACGAGTGGGCGGGCGCCCGCCTGGTGGCGCCCAGGGCGGCCAAGTCCCGGCGCTGATCAGCTGTAGTCTCGTAGCGGCCGTGCTGACCGGTGCGGCCGAGTTGAACGCTGCGCGTGGGAGGCAGTTGTGGCACCCCAGGTCGGGTCGGAAGCACCCGATTTCACCCTGCGGAATCAGAACAACGAGGAAGTGACGCTGTCCTCTTTCCGGGGGAGGCAGAACGTGCTCGTGGTGTTCTACCCGTTCGCGTTCTCCGGCATCTGCACCGGTGAGCTGTGTGCGGTGCGCGACGACATCGGCACGTTCCAGAACGAGGACGTTCAGGTGCTCGCCGTCTCGGTGGACCACCCGTTCGCGCTCAAGGCCTGGTCCGATGCGCAGAACTACGACTTCCCGCTGCTGGCCGACTTCTGGCCGCACGGTGAGGTGGCGAAGGCCTACGGTGTGTTCGAGGAGTCGCGCGGCATGGCGGTGCGCGGCACCTTCCTGGTCGACAAGTCGGGCGTGGTGCGCTTCGCCGAGGTGAACGCACCGGGCGAGGCCCGGGACCAGGAAGCCTGGAAGAAGGCGCTCGCCTCCGTGTGAGGTGAAGGCCGGGCGTGTAGCTCAGCGGGAGAGCACTCGGTTTACACCCGAGCGGTCGCTGGTTCGAATCCAGTCGCGCCCACCAAGCTGGTCTGGTGACGATCATCAGACACAATCCGGACGCCGTTTTTCCGCCGTACTCGAACTACAGCCACGCGGTCGAGGTGCGCGGCGACGTGCGGATGCTGTTCATCAGCGGCCTCAATGGGTATCGCTCGGATCGGGTGACGATGCCGGAGTCGTTCGAGGGGCAGGCCGAACAGATCTGGCAACACCTAGGGACGGTCCTCCGCGCCGCCGAGATGGGCTACGGCGACCTCGTCTCGGTGCGCACCTACCTTGCCGCCCCGGAGTATCGCGCGGCGAACACCGCCATACGGGCCAGGTACCTGGGCGATCACTGCCCTTCCCTGACCGTGGTCTGCAGCCAGCTCCTGGACCCGGCGTGGAAGCTGGAGCTGGAGGCCGTGGCCGCGCGCTGAGGCCTCGCGAGTCGCCGAACTTGGTGTACGTGCACCCATGCCTCCTTGTTCAGTCTGTGCACAATCATTGCCGGCAATGAGCACAAACCCCTGGCAATCACCGGACAGTGGCAGTCGTCGATGCGCGTTCTGATCGTGACCGCGGGTTCGCGGGGCGACGTCGCCCCGTTCACCGGCCTGGGCCGGCGGCTGCGGCAGGCCGGCCACCAGGTGGCCCTGGCCGCACACGACCGGTTCGCCGGTCTGGTGCGCGAGTGCGGGCTGGAGTACCGGGCACTTCCCGGCGATCCGCTCGAGATGGTGCGCGCACGCACGGCCGCGCCCTCCCCGGAGGACGCGCGGTCGGTGTTCGCCGCGTTCCTCGACGACCTGGGCGAGGGGGTGGTGTCCGCGGTGGCCGCCGGCACCGACGTCCTGCTCACCGCCTTCGGCCCGGCCCCGCTGAGCCGGCTCGTGGCCGAGGGCTTCGGAATCCCGAGCCTCGGGGTGTATCTCGTGCCGGGTGTCCCCACCCGCGAGTTTTCACCTCCCGGCTGGCCGGTGACCGGGGAACCCTCGCCGGCCGACAACCTCGCGGCCGGCCGGGAGCTGCTGGCCCGGACCGACGCCCTCTACTCCGGCGTCCGGCGGCGCCTGCGCGCCCGGCTCGATCTCCCGGCCGCCGGGGGAGCGTCGGACACATCGGACGACTGGCCGATCTGCCACGGCTTCAGCCCGGCGGTGGTGTCCCGACCCGCCGACTGGCCGGCCATGGCGCACGTGACCGGGTACTGGTGGCCGGCCGTACCACCGGAGTGGAGACCTTCCGACGCACTGACCGACTTCCTGCGGGCCGGTCCGCCCCCGGTGTACGTCGGGTTCGGCAGCATGACCGCGGACAACGAGCGGCTCCCGGAGATCGTCGCGGCCGCCGTCAAACGGGCCGGCGTGCGGGCCGTCGTCCAGTCCGGCTGGGCCGGGCTCGGGACCGCCGGTGACGACATCCTGCTCGTCGGTGACCTGCCCCACGAGTGGTTGTTCCCCCGGACGGCCGCGGTGGTCCACCACGCCGGGGCGGGCACCACCGGGGCGGGGCTGCGGGCGGGGGTACCGGCGGTCCCGGTGCCCGTGCTGCTCGACCAGCCCTTCTGGGCGGCCAGGTTGCACGGCCTCGGCGTGGCGCCGCCCCCGCTGCCGCTGCGCGAGCTGACCGCCGAGAACCTGTCCGCCGCGCTGCGGTCCTGTCTCGACCGGCCGGCCTACCGCGACCGCGCCGCTGAACTCGCCCGCCGGATCCGGGCCGAGGACGGCGCGGCCGAGGTGGTCTCGCTGGTCGCGCATCTCGAGGGCGGACGCGGACGGCGCTCCTGAGACGCACAGCTCGAGGCCGGTCGCGCCCCGAGCCGAACTCCATGGTCATCAGGGCGTGGCGGCTGTCTCGGCCCTCCAAAGCGGCCACAGTGCCCTGATGATCACGCCGGTGGTGCGGTGACCGGCCTAGTTCTCGTTGTTCCCGCCCTCGTTGTTCCCGCCCTCGTCGTTGCCGTTGCCGGCGTCGCCACCGTTCTGGTCGTCGCCGCCTTGGTTGCCGTTCGGCTTCTCGTCCTGGTTGTTGCCGCCGGCGGGCTTCTTGCACTGCGGGAGGTTCGGTTGGTTGTCGCACGGGTTGGCCGACCCGCCGGGTTGGGCCGGGCCGCCTTGCTGGCCGATCTGGCCCTGCTTACCTTGCTGACCGGGTTGTCCTGGCTGGCCTTGCTGGCCTTGCTGGCCGGGTTGGCCTTGCTGGCCCGGTTGGCCGAACGGGCCTGGCTGGCCCTGCTGCCCGAGCTGTCCCGGTTTGCCCTGCTGACCGAGTTGTCCTGGCTGGCCTTGCTGCCCGAGCTGTCCCTGTTGGCCTTGCTGTCCGAAGGGCACCGGCTGCTGCCCCTGTTGGCCGAGCTGACCTTGCTGCCCGGGTTGACCTTGCTGCCCGGGTTGCCCTTGTTGGCCGGGTTGCCCCTGCTGGCCGAACTGACCTGGCTGACCTTGCTGGTTTTGCTGGCCCAGTTGACCCTGTTGGTTCTGTTGGTTCTGCTGGTTTTGTTGGCCGGCCGGGTCCACGAGCTGGTTCTGCTGCTGGAGGGGTTGGGCGCCCTGCTGGTCCTGACCGCCGTCCTGGGGCTTGCGCCCGGCGGCCTTGTCGGCGTCCTCCTGCGCCTTGCGCGCCGCCTCGTCGGCGGCCTGCTTGTTCTTCTCGACGGCCTGGGCCGCCTTGGTCTGGAAGTCGGCCTGCTGCCTGGCCGTGCCGGCCTGGTCCCGGGCAGCCTTGGCCGCCGCGGCGGCATCCTTGAACGCCTGCTGCGCGGCCGGGTCGTTGGGGTTGGCCGCGAGCAGTTTGGCCTTGTCGTCGCGGATCTTCTCCAGGGCCAGGGCGTCGGCATCCATGTTCTTCGCGTTGATCTCGAACTGCCGGGCCTTGTCGGCGGCGTCCTTGGCCGCCGTGGCGGCATCCTCGGCCGTCTTCTTCGCCTCGGCCGCCTTGTTCTCCAGGACGGGGTCGGGGTTGACCGGCTTACCGGGTTTCTCGTCGGGCTTGTTGCAGAGCGGGTTGTTCCCCGGACCGGCGACACCCTTGCAGGCAACCGGGACGCCGTCCGGGTCGCACTGCTTGGGGTTGTCCCGGCAGAACTTCTCGCGGGGCGACTCCTGCTTGCCGCCGCCCTTACCTTCACAACCCTTCCAGTTCGGGTGCTTGTCGCACCAGTCGTCCCGGTTCGGGCGGTCGCAGCCCTTCGACCCGCGATGCTCCGAGCACCAGGACTTCTTGACGATGACCACCTTCCGGTGGATGTGGTAGTGGTTGTAGTTGACGATCACTACCCGGCTCGGCCGGACGTAGGTGACATAGGTGGGCTGGAAGGAGTTCCACCGATCGCCCACGAAGTCGGCCTCGCTGAAGTTGGCGCCCCTGGTCAGCGGGTTGCCGTTGTAGCACTTGACGGTCGGCTCGCCGTAGCCGTTCACGAACACCGCCGTGCCGGCCTGCAGCACCGCCGGGTAGGCGAGGAAGGTCGGCGCCTGGTACCCGTGCTCGGTCACCGCCGTGTCCGCGCGCAGGACCACCGGGACCAGGGACTGCGCGTAGACCGGGATGTCCGACGGCACGATGTTCAGGGCCTGCGCCCACGCGTTGGCCTTGGTCGCGTCCGCCTGGAGGTTGGTCAGCAGGTTCTGCACGGTGCAGGCCGGCTTGTCGTCCTCGCCGTAGATCCCGGGGGTGTCGCCGGAGAACTCACCCGAGGCGTTGGCCGGCGGGGTGGCGCCGGTCTGGTCGTCGCCGACCGGCGCCATGAACGGGTTGCCGCCGGCGGACGAGGTGCGCTCCAACTGCACCTCCTGCGCCTCGGCCGTGCCGCGTCCGCCGAGGGCAAAGATGACTCCGGCGGACACCGCGATGACGAAGACCAGCCCGGCGACCAGGAACAGCCTGGGCCGTCCGCTGCCGCCCGCCCTGCCGCCCGGACTGCTCGGCGGCGGTACGGGATCTCCTGCCCATTGACCAGTCATGGTGGCCCCTCCCCGCAGGCAGACAGGTCGGCCACCGTATTCCTTGCGTCCCCCACCCGGGTATCTGTAGCCACTCGAATGGATGACGATCTGGATACGTAGGGTGCCTGGGAATTCGTGCGCGCCGGTGCGCGTTGGACAGGCTGCTTGGGTCGGGGCGGTGTGTCCCCGGGTCTCACATAAGAATCGCTGCCAGGGAAGATCGTTCGGCTGAAGCCCTGGTAAGCCACGCGCCGCGAGGCGACCACCACCCGGCCCAAGCCCTCGAGCCAAGTCCGGCTACGCATCGACGCATTCGCTGAGCGGGCCAAATGGCTGTTCTCGCGCCTGGGCGCGAGGGAATCATGGCGGGCGTGACCCAGGGCGAGCGCTCGGCACCGCGCGGACTTTCGTTGCTGCTGATGATGGCGATGGCGGTGGCCCTGCTGCCGCTGTTCCTGATCGGCGCCCTCGCGCCCTATCTGGTGCGCGAGTTCGACCTCAGCGCGCCACTGCTCGGGGCGCTCGTCACGGTGGGGTACGGCGGTGCCGCCGTGCTCTCGCTGGTCATCGGGTCGGCGGCGAGCGCGGTCGGCCCCCGCTACTGCCTGGTCGCGGTGTTCGGCATCTCGATCGTGGTGCTCACGCTGTTCGCCGGCGCGGGCTCGTACGGCTGGCTGGTAGCGGCGATCGCCGTCTCGGCGCTCGGGCAGTCGCTGGCCAACCCGGCGACCAACCAGTTGATCGCCACCTGGGTCCCGCTCACCCGGCGGGCGGGAGCCACCGGGCTCAAGCAGTCCGGGGTGCAGTTGGGCGGGGTGATCGCGGGCCTTCCGCTGGCGATGGTCGCCGCTTCCTCGGGCTGGCGGGTCGCCGTCGGCGTGGGCGGTGCGCTCGCGGCGGCGTTGGCCGCGACGGCCCTGTGGGTGGTGCCCAGGGACCCGGCGGTCGTCCGCTCGACCAGTCGGCGCGCCGCGCGGGCGAGCCGGGACGCGGTGTGGCTGGCGGCGTTCTCGGTGTTCGTCGGCGCGGGGATCGCGGCGGTCAGCACCTACGTCGCGCTCTACGCCAGCACGCAGCTCGCCCTGTCCACCACCGTCGCCAGCTCGCTGGTCGCGGCGCTGGGGGCGGCGGGCGTGGCCGGCCGGCTCGGCTGGGCCGGCGTCGCCTCGCGCCGGAGCTCGCCGGCCAGCCTGCTGGCGCCGTTGGCGGCGGTGTCCGTGCTCGCCGCGGGCGTGCTCGCCGCGTCGGCCTGGTGGGGCGCCGCCTGGCTGTGGGTGGGCGTGATCGGGGTCGGCGGGTGCGCGGTGGCGGCCAACGCCGTCTCCATGATCACTGTGATCGCCCGGTCCCGGCCCGAGGCGGTGGGGCACGACACAGCGGTGGTTTCCGCCGGGTTCTTCAGCGGTTATGCCGTCGGGCCGCCGGCGATCGGCGCGCTGGCCGAGCTGGCCGGGCGGTACCAGCCCGGCTGGTTCGTCGTCGCGGGATGCTTCGCCTGCGCGGCCGTGCTGGCCTTCTTCTGGCAGCACCGCTGATCATCGGCGCCGGTAGGTGAGGACGACCAGGTCGTCGCCGAGGGTGCGGGTGCCGGCCAGGCGGAGGGGCCTGGCCGCGCTGGTCCCGCCGAACAGGCGCTCGCCGGCGCCGAGCACGACCGGGAACACGATCAGGCGCAGTTCGTCGACCAGGTCGTGTTCCAGCAGGGTCTGGGTCAGCCGGGCGCTGGCGTAGACCACGATCTCGCCGGCCAGCTCACGCCGCAGCCGGGCGGCCTCGGCGACCACCTCCCCGCGCAGCACGGTCGCGTTGCCCCAGCGCGGCTCCCGCGGGCTCGAGGACACGACGTACTTGGGCATGCTGTTCAGCCGGTCGGCCCACTCACCGGTCCGGGGCAGCCAGCGGGCGGCGAACCATTCGTCGGAGCCCCGGCCCAGCAGCAGGGCCTCGGCGCGCAGGGCCTCTTCCAGTTCGAGCTCGGCCCACTGCTTGCGGTCCTCCTCGCCGACCTGGGGGAACCAGCCGCCGCGCTCGAAGCCGTCGTCGCCGGTCGGGTCCTGGACGACCCCGTCCAGCGTGACGTTCATGCTGATGACGATCTTTCCCATCGGTCTCTCCTAAAGTGTTGAAGCACTACCACCGATGAAGACACCGCGACTGGTGGAAACGGGGCGCCGGAGGTGAAGAACGTGGTCGCTGGCGACCTGCTGGACCGCGCGCGGGCCGGGGACGGCCAGGCCTTCCGGGAGCTGACCGAGCCGTACCGCCGGGAGCTGCAGGTGCACTGCTACCGGATGCTCGGCTCGTTCCAGGACGCCGAGGACGCCCTGCAGGACACGATGCTCGCCGCCTGGCGGGGCTTCGGCGGGTTCCAGGGCCGGGCCTCGCTGCGCACCTGGCTCTACCGGATCGCCACCAACCGGTGCCTCAACGCGCGCCGCTCGGCCGGCCGGCGCCACGCCAGGGAGTGGGACATCCCCAACGTGGAGCCGCCCGAACCGACCGGGCTCGGCGAGGTCGTCTGGCTCGAGCCGTTCCCGGACGCGCTGCTCGAGGAGGACGTCGCCGCCCGCCCGGAGGCCCGCTACGAACAGACCGAGGCCATCTCGCTGGCCTTCGTCACCGCGCTGCAGCTGCTGCCGCCGCGCCAGGTCGCCGTGCTGGTGCTGCGGGACGTGCTCGGGTTCCGCACCGACGAGGTGGCCGGCATGCTGGACGCGACCCAGGAGTCGGTGAAGAGCGCGCTCAAACGGGCCCGCGCCACCCTCCGGCCGGTGCCGCCACCGGCCGCCGCGCCGGCCGATGCCGCCGAGGGCACGGTGGTGGCCAGGTTCGTGCGCGCATGGGAGGCCGCCGACGTGGGTGCGCTGGTCACCCTGCTGACCGACGATGTGTTCATGTCCATGCCGCCGATTCCGTTCGAGTACCGGGGGCGGGACGTGGTGGCCCGGTTCTGCGCCGCCATCTTCCGCGCCGGCCGGCGGTTCGACCTGGTGGCGACCCGGGCCAACGGCCAGCCGGCGTTCGGCGCCTACCTGCGCACGCCCAGCGGCCTCCGCCTGGGCACCGGCCTCTACGTGCTCGCCCTCGACGGCGGCCGGATCAGCGCCATGACCCGGTTCGACGACACCGTCCTCCCGTCGTTCGGCCTGCCCCCTTCGCTGCCGGCGAGCTGATCACTCCGAGCGGATCTGCTCCAGGTAGTTGTAGGCGGTGACCCGGGAGATGTTCAGCCGCCGGGCCACCCGGTCCACCGCGCGCTTCACGAAGAAGGCGCCGCGCTCGTCCAGGAAGCGCAGCACGGCCAGCCGGTCGTCGCGGTCCATCACGGCGGGGGTCTTGCCGGTGTGGGCGATGGCGCCGTCGATGAGGTTGTCCAGCACCTCGCTGATGTCCGAGGCGAAGATCTCCTCCTGGACCGGGTTGTCTTCAGCGGTCGGGCGCAGCGCGGCGTCCAGCGCGGACCGGGCCACCTGCAACGGGGTCAGGTCCACGTTGATGCACAGCGCGGCGATCACCCGCCCGTCCGCGTCGCGGAAGTAGGTGGACGAGGAGCGCAGCTCCCGGCCATCCCCGGTGCGGCCCTTGTAGCCGTACTCCTCGTGGTCCTCGTCCTCCCGGCGCAGCAGCTCGAGGCCGAGGTTGGTCGACGGCCCGCCGACCTTGCGGCCGGTGACGTGACCGTTCTCGATGGCCACGATGGTGCGCTCCATGTCCCGCTGGGACAGGTCGTGCAGCACCACCTCGCAGTGCGGGCCGACCGCGCCGGCGATCGCCTTCATGATCGGTTCCAGCGTGGCCAGCAGCTCGTGCGGGGTGCGGGGTAACGAGCTCATATAGAAATTCTGTTCAAGGCGTTGACTTTTTGTCAAATCCGCTTGCACACTCACCGACATCATCGGGCCGCCGGAGGTTCGCCATGACCCAGACCCCAATGGACACGCCACCCATGGGCACCGACACCGACCGTTCGACCCTGCGAAGGGTCGGCATGTCGAGCTTCGTCGGTGCGTTCGTCGAGTGGTACGACTTCTTCCTGTACGGCCAGGCGGCCGCGCTGGTGTTCGGCAAGCTGTTCTTCCCCTCGGGTGATCCGCTGACCGGCACCCTGGCCGCGTTCGCCACGTTCGCGGTCGGGTTCGGTGCGCGGCCGATCGGCGGGGTCATCTTCGGGCACCTGGGTGACCGGTTGGGGCGCAAGTCCGCCCTGGTGGCCACGCTGTTCCTGATGGGTGTGGCGACCTTCCTGATCGGCTGCCTGCCCAGTCACGCGGCGATCGGGGTGTGGGCGCCGGTGCTGCTGGTGGCGCTGCGGCTGTTGCAGGGGGTCGCGGCCGGCGGCGAGTGGGGTGGCGCGGTGCTGATGCTGACCGAACACGCCCCCGCCGAGCGGCGCGGGTTCTACGGCGCCTGGCCGCAGATGGCTTCCTCGGCGGCGCTGATCGGGGCGACCGGGCTGATGTTCGGCATGTCCCAGTGGCTGGGCGACGAGGCGTTCCTGTCCTGGGGCTGGCGGGTGCCGTTCCTGGTGTCGGTCGTGCTCATCTTCGTCGGGATCTTCATCCGGCTGCGCATCCCCGAGTCGCCGGAGTTCGAGCGGGTGAAGGCCACCGAGCAGGTGGCGAAGCAGCCGGTGGTGGAGGCGGTGCGCACTGAGTGGCGGTCGATCCTGCTGGTGATCGGCATGCGGGTGGCGGAGAACGTGTGTGGCTACCTGGTCTCGGTGTTCGCCCTGTCCTACGCGACGAAGAACCTGGGCCTGGCGGCCAGCCTCGGCCTGCTGGCCAACATGCTGGCCGCGACCGTGCAGTTCTTCATCACCCCGCTGTACGGGGCGCTGTCCGACCGGATCGGCCGCAAGCCCGTGTACCTGTTCGGCGCGGCGATGCACGTGGCGCTGGCGTTCCCGTTCTTCATGCTGGTGCAGACCAAGAGCGTGCCGCTCATCCTGCTGGCCTGGGTGCTGGGTTACGCGGTGGCCAACGGCGCGCTGTTCGCCACCCAGCCGGCGTTCTTCACCGAGCTGTTCGGCACCAAGGTCCGCTACTCGGGCATCTCCATCGGCTACCAGTTCTCCGCGATGATCGCGGGCGGGCTGGCGCCGTTCTTGGCTACCTGGCTGGTCGCCGAGGCCGGCGGGGCCACCTGGCCGGTGTCCCTGTACTGGGTGGCGGTCGGCCTGATCACCTTCGTCACCACGCTGTTCTGCCGCGAGACGGCGGTCCGCCGGGCAAGATGACCGCATACGACACGCTGTTCACCGGCGGGGAGCTGATCGACCCCGGCACCGGCCGGGCCGGGCGCTACGACGTGGCGGTCCGGGCCGGCCGGATCGCCGCGGTGGCTCCGTCCCTGTTACCGGAGGATGCCCGGGAAACCGTCGACGTGACGGGGCTGCTGCTCACCCCGGGACTGGTGGACCTGCACACGCACGTCTTCGGATCGGCCACCTACTGGGGCGTCGACCCGGACCCGGTCGCCTGGTACTCCGGCGTGACCACCTGGGTCGACGCGGGCTCGGCGGGGGCGTACGCGCTGGACGCCCTGGCCGCCACCGCGCGCGGCTACCGGGTGCGGGTGGCCGCGCTGCTCAACGTCTCCTCGGTCGGGCTGACCGGTCGCACCGGGGAGAGCGTGGACATCGACAACTGTGACGTCGACCTGGCCATTGCCGCCATCCACGCGCACCGAGACCTGGTGCGCGGCGTCAAGGTGCGGATGGACCGGTTCACCATCGGCGGCAACGGACTCGAACCGCTGCGCCGGGGGATCGCGGTGGCATCGGCGTGCGACATGCCGGTGATGGTGCACGTGGGCTACCCGCCGCCGTCGGTGCGCGAGCTGCTGCCGCTGCTGCGCCCGGGCGACGTGGTCACCCACTGCGCCAGCGGGGCCACCAGCGGCGTCACCAGTGGCGGGGTACTGGACCCGGCGATGAAGGAGGCGTACCAGTCCGGCGTGGTTTTCGACATCGGGCACGGTTCGGGCGGCTTCGCGTTCGACGTGCTGGAGACCCAGCTGGCCGGGGGCCTGGTGCCGCGCACGGTGTCCACCGACCTGCACGCGCGCAGCCTGCACGGGCCGGCATTCGACCTGCCGACCACCATGAACAAGATGCTGGCCGTTGGCCTGCCGCTGCCCGACGTGGTGGCGGCGGCGACCGTGCGCCCGGCCGAGGTGCTCGGCCTGCCCGCCGGCACGCTCCGGGTCGGCGCGCCCGCCGACCTCGCGGTGTTCCGGCTGGAGGAGGGCGAGTTCGCCTGGGCGGATGCACACGGGCAGCGGCGGACCGGGCGCCGGCGGCTGGTCAACGAGGCCACCTATCTGGCCGGGGTGCCCCTGCCGCCCCGGCTGCCGGCGCCGCCACCGCCGTGGGTTCCGCTCACCGCGTCCCAGCGCGCCGCGCTGCGCGAGCGGGAACGGGCCGTTCGTGCGCTACTCACCACTCCGCTGGTCGATCCGGAAGGATTGACCGAGCAGTTCCCCCGTCATAGGGACCCGTGAGTGATTTGTGTGGCTACAGCCACACAAATCACTCACGGGTCCTGGTAAGGACAGTTGATGACAGTTCATACCGCGCCGCTCGCCGGCGCCGTCGCGGAAAGCGCGGCCGAGCCGCTCGGCCCGCACTTCCGCAATTTGCCCCGCACCACCGGCACCGTGGGCGACATCGGCGAGGCCGGCTGGCACGTGTCCGACCTGCTGCTGCCCACCGTCACCCTGCGCCGCTCGGCGCTGGCGCACAACGCGGAGCTGTTCGCCCGCTGGTGTGCCGAGCAGGGCGTGGACCACGCGCCGCACGGCAAGACCACCATGAGCCCGCAGCTGATCGCCGACCAGCTGGCGGCGGGGGCCTGGGGCATCACCGCCGCCACCGTGGCCCAGGCGCGGGCCATGCACGCCTGGGGCGTGCCGAGGGTGGTGCTGGCCAACGAGGTGGTCGACCCGGTGGGGCTGCGCTGGCTGGCCGGCCTGGACGACCCCGGGTTCGAGGTGTACGTCCTCGCCGACGGGCCGGCCGGGGTGGACCGGATGGCCGCCGCGTTGGCCGGCGCGCCCCGGTCGCTGCCGGTGCTGGTCGAGCTGGGCATCCCGGGCGGGCGGGCCGGCGTGCGCTCGCGGGCGGAGGCACTCGCCGTGGCCCGGAAGGTGGCCGAGTCACCAGGCCTCGAGCTGGCCGGTGTGGAGTGCTTCGAGGGCGTCTACCCGAACGACCGGTCGGAGCGCTCGGTCGCCGGGGTGGACCGGTTCGCGTCCGACCTGGCCGAGGTGCTCGCCGACCTCGATCCGCTGGTGGAACGGGACGAGGTGGTGCTCACGGCGGGCGGGTCGGCCTACCCGGACCTGGTGGTCGGCGCCTGGCGATCCCTGCCGGCCACCTCGCGGCCGGTGCGCAAGGTGGTCCGCTCCGGCGGCTACCTCACCCACGACCACGGCATGTACGAGCGCAGCTCGCCGTTCGCCTCGGCGGCGCACCACCCGCTCGGCGCGCTGCGGCCGGCGCTGGAGCTGTGGGCCTACGCGCTCTCCACCCCGGAGCCGGGCCTGGCCATCTGCGGCTTCGGCAAGCGGGACGCGCCCTACGACGTCGACCTGCCGGTCCCGCTGCGTACCGGCAACGGCCCGCTGCCCGGATCCACCGTGGAGAAGCTCAACGACCAGCACGCCTTCGTCCGACACGGGGGCGAGCTAGCCGTCGGCGACACCGTCGTCTTCGGCCTTTCCCACCCGTGCACCGTCTTCGACAAGTGGTCGCTCGTGCCGCTGCTCGACGACGCCGACCAGGTGGTCGGCGCGGTGCGCACCTATTTCTGAACCGGAGGTAACTCAACACCCATGGCCAAGCGCGTCGTCTCCACCCCGGAAGCCGCCCCGCCCGGTGGGCCGTACTCCCAGGCCGTGGTCGCCGGTGACCACGTCTACCTGGCCGGAGCCGTGCCTACCCGGCCGGACGGCACCCCGGTCCGCGGCTCGTTCGAGGAGCAGGGCCGGCAGGCCTTCACCAACCTGCGCAAGACCGCCGAAGCGGCCGGCGCCTCGCTGGCCGACGCCGTGCGGGTCGGCGTCTACCTGCGCGACTTCGGTGACTTCCCGGCGATGAACGCCCTGTTCGCCGAGTTCTTCGGGGAGGAGAACCGGCCGGTGCGCACCACGCTGCCCATCGCCCTGAGTGGTTTCGACATCGAGGTCGACGCTGTGCTTTACACCGGTCCCTGACCGTTTCGAAGCCGGGCCCCTACACCGGTCCCTGACCGTACGAGCGTAGGCCAACAACCGTTGGCCTACGCTTGTTGAATGCCTTTCACCCATCGCTCCGAGGCGAGCCGGACGGCGATCCTGACCGCGGCTCGGCGGCTGCTGGCCGAGCGCGGCTACCAGGGCGCGACGATCCGCGCGGTGGCCGCCGAGGCGGGCATCGACCCGTCCATGGTGATGCGCTACTACGGCAACAAGGACGGGCTGTTCGCCGCGGCGGTGGACCTGGACCTGCGCCTGCCGGACCCGACGGACTGGCCGCGCGCCGAGGTGGGCGCACGGCTGGCCCGGCACGTCGTGGCCGGCTGGGAGCACGGGGCAGTCGTGGTGTTGCTCCGCTCGGCGGGCACCAACAAGGCGGCCGCCGAGGCGCTGCGCAACGTGCTGGACGGCCAGCTCGAGGGGTTCGTGGCCCGGTTGGTCGGCCCCGGGCCGCCGGCCCGCCGCCGCGCCGGCCTACTGGCCGGCCAGCTGCTCGGCGTCGCGCTCTGTCGTCACGTGCTCGAGCTGGACGCGGTCGCGGCGATGGATGGTGACGCGCTCGCCGCGACGCTGGCGCCGGTGGTCCAGCACTACCTGTTCGGCGAGCTGTGATCCTCCGCTCCTGAGTTGCTTCATTGAACTCAGCATGGCTAAGTTGGTGAAACCTACTCAGCTACGTGGAGGATCCCGTGGAGATTCAGAACTCGGTCGCCCTGGTGACCGGCGCCAACCGCGGCCTCGGCCGGCACCTGGCCCAGCAGCTGCTCGACCGCGGCGCGGCGAAGGTGTACGCGGCGGTGCGCAACACCGACTCGGTCGACCTCCCGGGCGTGGTGCCGGTGCGCCTGGACCTCACCGACCCGGAGTCGGTCACCAAGGCGGCCGAGCTGGCCGCCGACACCACCCTGCTGATCAACAACGCCGGCATCAGCACCGGCGTCGGCCTGATCGACGGGGACCTGGCGAAGATCGAGCTGGAGATGCGCACGCACTACTTCGGCACGCTCGGCGTGACCCGGGCCTTCGCCCCGGTGATCGCCGGGAACGGCGGGGGAGCGGTGCTCAACGTGCTGTCCGTGCTCTCCTGGGTGCACCTGCCGCACGTCGGCGGCTACAGCGCGGCGAAGGCGGCGGCGCTGGCGATGACCAACGTGGTCCGGACCGAGCTGGCCCCCTCCCGCATCGACGTGATCGCCCTGCACGTGGGCTACATGGACACCGACATGGCCGCGCACGTGGACCCCTCGGGGAAGATCGACCCCGCCCTGGTGGCCGGCCTGGCGCTGGACGGCATCGAGAAGCGGGCGCTCGAGGTGGTCGCCGACGACACCAGCCGCAACGTCCGTGCCGCCCTGTCCGGTGAGCTGGACTCGCTCTACCCGGGCCTGCCCTACCCTGCCTAGATGGGGCTGGATTCTCCCGCGCGCGCCGAACTGGGCGCGCGCTCGACCGGCGCGTCCCGCGCGTTACCCGCCGCCGAGGTGCGCTGTTCGGTGCAGCGCACCCTGGAGGTGCTCGGCGAGCGCTGGACGCTGTTGATCCTGCGCGAGGCGTTCCGGGGCGCCACCCGGTTCAGCGAGTTCCGCGAGGCGCTGGGGATCGCGCCGGACGTCCTGACCCAGCGGCTGGGCGTACTGGTCGATGCGGGTGTGCTGGAGAAGCGGTCCTACCGCGAACCCGGCTCGCGGGGCAGGGACGCCTACCACCTGACCGATTCCGGCCAGGCGGTGAAGCTCATCCTCGGTGCCCTCCAGCAGTGGGGCGACCAGTACCGCCCGCACCCGGACGGCCCCCGGGTGGCCCAGCGCCGCAACGGGACCGGGCGCGGCCTGCGGGTCGTGTTCGTCGAGGACGGCGAGCCCGGGGTGCCGCTGGACGAGGTGAACCTGCTCGGAGAGCGGTAGTTTTCGGTGCCGGTCGCCGGCTTCGGGCGGTGGTTTTGAAGATCGGCTTGGACGGCTGCGGTTCGGGTGCGGTGCCGGTTTGGAGATCGGCTTGGACGCTGCGGTTCGGGTGCGGTGCCGGTTTAGAGATTGGCTTGGACGGCCGCGGTTGAGGTGGTCTGCCGCAGCTTCGGCTCGGCCGTTGGGTTGGGTGCGGGGCGGAGCTTGGCTACGCGGTGTGACGGCTGGGAGAGTCTCCGGGGGGACTTTGGGCCGGTTCAGTTCGTCGAGATCCACCTGAGCGGGGTCAATTCGAAGATCAAACCCCGCTGAGGTGGATCTCGTGAACGAACGCTCGCCGAGCCCGGCCGGCTAGGACTACGTTCCGTAACCGACAGGCGAACCCGACGCCAAGGCCCGCGCCGCTTCCCGGCGCAACGGCCGAGCCGAAGCCGCGGCAGACCAGCCCACCCGCGGCCGTCCAAGCCGATCTCTTAAACCGGCACCGCACCCGAGCCGCGGTCGTGCAGGCCGAACCGGCACCGCACCCGAGCTGCGGTGTCCAAGCCAAACCGGCACCGCACCCGAGCCGCGGCCGTCCAAGCCGATCTTTAAAACCACCGCCCGAGGCCGGCGGCCGGCACCGGAACGGTCAGTCGGGATCCTCGTGCTCCAGCAGTACCCGGGTGGTTTGCTCGATGTGGGCGGTGAGGGCGGCGACCGCGGCGTCGGGGTCGTGGGCCAGCACCGCCTCCAGGATTTTCCGGTGCTCGCCGGCGACGTCCCGGTCCTGGCCGCCCAGTGGCCATGACCAGCGCCGGTACAGCTCGGCGGCGGCGCGCAGCGACTCGGCCACCCCGACCAGCCGCGGGTTCGGGCAGCCGGAGAGCAGCGCCGCGTGGTAGTCGCGGTGCGCGGCGGCCCACTGCTCGCTGATCCGCTCGGGGTCGTCCGGCTCGGTATGCGGGGTGCGGGCCATCCGGTGGTGTGCGGCGAGCACCCGGGATTCCCACTCGATCCCGCCGTGCGCCACCGACTCGCGCAGCACCAGCGACTCGATGGCCACCCTGGCTTCGGTGAGGTGGCGCAGGTCGGTCTCGGAGATCGGCACCACCCGGAAGCCGTGCCGGGGCACCGCCTCCACCAGGCCCTCGGCGGCGAGCCGGGCCAGCGCCTCCCGGGCCACGCCCATGCTGGCCCCGTACCGCTCGGACAGCGCGGTGAACTGCAACCGGGCGGACGGGCGCAACCGGCCGGCCAGGATGTCCGCGCGCAGCACGGCGTACAGCTGCTCGACCCGGGTGGGTGCCTCACTTCGGGGCATGCCTGGAGGCTAGCAATCTTCAATACCGGTGAACAATGTCGAAAATCTATTGACATAGCGACACTTGCCGCGAAGGCTCTTGGCTCAGAGTCCCCAACGAAGGAGCCTGCAGCGTGCGCATCGGCAACCTGTCCGGTCGGCTGACCCTGTTCACCGACGCGGGCGCGATCGACGTGGCGGATGCCTCGGACGACCGCTTCGGCCCCGATCCGCTGGACGCCTACCGGCACTGGGCGGAGTTCCGGGCGTGGGCGTCCGAAGGCCCGCACGGCCCCGCGACGCCGTTCGAGCCGGCCGAGCTCGGCCCGCCGGTGCCGGCGCCCGGCCAGATCTTCGGCATCGGGCTGAACTACCGGGACCACGCGGCGGAGGCCAACCTGGCGGTGCCGGAGGGCTTCCCGCCGGTGTTCACCAAGTTCCGGGGCGCGCTCACCGGCCCGTACACCACGGTCACGCTGCCCGAAGGCGGGAACACCGACTGGGAGGTCGAGCTGGTCGTGGTGATCGGCCCGACCGCCGACCGGGTGTCCAAGGCGGATGCGTGGCAGCACGTCGCCGGGCTCACGGTGGGCCAGGACCTGTCCGAGCGGATCGGCCAGATGGCCGGCCCCGCGCCCCAGTTCAGCCTGGGTAAGTCGCACCGGGGGTTCGCGCCGGTCGGGCCGTGGGTGGTCACCGTGGACGAGCTGGCCAACCGGGACGACCTGGAGCTGGGCTGTGCCATCGACGGCGAGCCGGTCCAGAAGGGCCGCACCAGCGACCTGATCTTCGACGTGGCCGCACTGGTGGCCGGGCTGAGCGCGGTCACCCCGCTCTCCCCGGGCGACCTGATCTTCACCGGCACCCCGGCCGGCGTGGGCATGGGCCGCAAGCCACCGCGCTTCCTGAAGGCGGGCGAGGAGCTGGTCACCTACATCTCCGGTATCGGGGAGCTGCGGCAGAAGTTCGTCGGATAGGGAGCTCGGCATGACGCTGCACCGTTTGTCTTCCGTGGTCATCGGCGTGCCGAACGTGGCCGAGACCGCGCGGTACTACACCGACTTCGGGCTCACCCCCAGCGGCCCGGACGCGTTCGCCACGGTGGACGGGGGCGAGCAGTTGCGGCTGGTGCACTCGCCGCTGCGCCGCGCGGTGGAGATCGTGGTCGGCGCGGACGACCCGGACGACCTGGACCGGGCGGCCGCCGGACTGACCGGCCTGGGCGTGCCGGTGGAGCGCGGCGCCGACCGGGTGGCCGGCGTCGAACCGGTCACCGGCGTGCGGGTGAGCGTGGTGGTCGAGCCACGCATCCGGCAGCCGGAGCAGCCGGCCACCGCCTACAACGGCCCCGGCCGGCTGGAACGGGTCGGCGGCCGGGCGCCGGTGCTGTCCCGGTCCGGCCCGGTGCGGCCGCGCAAGCTCGGGCACGTGGTGGTCGGCACCACCGACCCGGCGACCACCGAGCGGTTCTTCCTGGAGGGCATCGGGTTCCGGCTGTCCGACCGGATCGCCGGTGCCGGCGCGTTCATGCGCTGCTCCATCGACCACCACAACGTGCTCGCGCTGAACGCCCCGGTGCCCTTCCTGCACCACACGTCCTGGCAGGTGGACGACGTGGACGAGATCGGCCGGGGCGCCTCGGACATGCTCGCCGGCCACCCGGAACGGCACGTCTGGGGGCTGGGCCGGCACCACGCGGGCTCCAACTTCTTCTGGTACCTGATGGACCCGGCCGGCAACTTCTCCGAGTACTACTCCGACATGGACTGCATCGTGGACGACCAGCTCTGGACGCCGGAATCGTTCGAGGGGGCGAAGGGCCTGTTCAGCTGGGGTCCCCCGCCACCGCCGTCGTTCGTTCACCCGGACGACCTGGCCGAGCTGATGGCCGGCGCACACGCCGGCTGATCGCCCGACGCCCTAGGCAAAGTGAGTGCGCACTTCTACTCTTGGTTGAGGTAGCTCAACGGGGAGTGGATCATGAACACACGCATGATGAAGCTGTGCTCCTGGAGTGGTGTGGCGGCGATCGTGCTGATCGCCGGTGGGTTCGTGCTGGCCGGGTTCGTGCCGCCGCCCCCGCCCGGCGCGGACGCGGCGCGGATCGGCGAGCTGTTCCGGGAGGACGCCAACCGCATCCGGTTCGGCATGATCCTCGGCATGTACGGCGCCAGCCTGCTGATGCTGTACGCGGCGGTGATCGCCATCCAGATGCGGCGGATCGAGGGGCGCAACGCGGTGCTCGCGCTGGCCCAGTTCGGCTGCGGCGCGATCTTCGTGCTGGAGTTCATCTACCTGGAGTTCTTCTGGGTCGCCGCGACCTTCCGGGCCGAACGGGCGGACGACTCGTTCCTCCTGCTCAACGACATGGCCTGGATCCCGTTCATCGGCATCAGCTCCACGGTGGTGATCCAGAGCCTGCTGTTCGGCATCGTCATCCTGCGGGACTCCGGCGCGCGGTACTTCCCGCGCTGGCTGGGCTACTACAACATCTGGGCCGCGCTGTCGTTCACCCCCGGCACGTTCAACATGTTCTTCAAGAGCGGCCCGTTGGCCTGGGACGGCGTGCTGGCCTTCTGGTTCCCGGTGCTGGTCTTCGTGTCCTGGCTGATCATCAACCCGCTGTTCCTGGCCAAGTCGGTGGACCGGGCCTCCGAGGCCGAAACCGGCACCGATCCCACCGCCCTGGCCGCCGAACTGGGTGAGCTCCGGGAAAAGCTCGCCCGCCTGACCACGAAACTGGGCGCCAACGCCTGACCGTAGTTCTCGTCGAGGTGTGTGCGGCGCCGGTTTAAAGATTGGCTTGGACGGCGCGGCTGGCGGGTCTGCCGTGGCTTGGGTGCGGCCCGTTGCGGTGGGCTCGGAATGCGGTTACGGAGCGTGGCCAGGTGAGGGCCGTGGCGGGGCCGCAGTGGTTCCGCCCTGGTGAGAATCGTGGGGTGATCGCCGTCTCTGGCGGTCTAGCCTCGATATTCGACGCTGAACCGCCACTAACGACGATCCCCCCTTCCTCCCAGTCGTCACCGTGCGTCACGGCACGCCGAACGCAACAGGCCGCACCCAAGCCGCGGCAGACCACCCACCCGCGCCGTCCAAGCCGATCTTTAACCCGGCACCGCGCCTAACCGGCACATCGGGCCGAGCCGAGAAGACCGAAAAAGGCGTCTACCAGCTGGTCGAAGCCGAGCGTCGCGCGCCTCAGCAGGAGCAATCGGCTGGACCGCAGCATCGCGGTGGCGGCGCGGGCGTAACCGGGGTCGTCCAGGGTTTCCAGGTCGCTCACCTTGGCCAGGCCGATGGTCCGGCGGGCCGCCTCGCAGCCGGCGAAGCCCAGCGCGTCGGCGCGGATCTCGGCCAGCCACCGGGTCAGGTAGGCGTCCGGGTACTTGGCCGGGCAGCGTCGGTCCGGCCAGTGCCCCCGCAGCCGGGTACGGAACCGGTCCCAGGTGATTTCGCAGGTGGCCACCAGGTCGCGCGCCCTCGCGTGATCGCCCAGCACCTCGGCCCGGGCGGCCGCGAACAGCATGTTCGCCCACAGCAGGCCCAGGTCGAAGCCGACCGGGCCGTACCAGGCGAACTCCGGGTCGAAGGCCTTCACCGAGAAGTCGGGGGAGCCCTCGGTGCCCCGGACGAACACCGAGCCGGAGTGCAGGTCACCGTGCAGCAGGGCCTCCTGCACGGTGACGAACCGGTGCTTCATGGCCATCGCCGCGTCGACCCAGGCCGGGTCCGCCTGCAGCTCGGCGACCAGCGGCTCGGCGCTGGGGCGCACCGAGTTGCGCGCGGCGCCGAGGAACGGCTCGGTGAGGATGAGGTCCTCGGTGATGGCGCAGAGCTCCGGGTTCGCCGCGGCGGCCGCGCGGCGGCGGAACTCCTCCTCGCCCAGGGCCAGGAACGAGGTGCCGAAGGCCACGTCGGCGACGTACTCGGCCAGCGGCTCGGTCACCCCGGCGTGCGGGCCGCCGGCGTTGAGCCGGGTGCGCAGCACCTCGTGGTCGGACAAGTCCTCCAGCACGAGCACGTACCGGTCGGCGTCGAAGTCGATGAGCCGGCAGATGTTGTCGGACAACTGGCCGTGCACGCGCAACGCGTTGGCCTCCCGGGTGGCCCGTTCCTCGGTCATCGGCCAGTCCGGCCCGACCAGGCGGACGTAGGGCAGCGCCTGCTTGAGCACCACCCGTCGGCCGGCCCCGTCGGCGCAGATGAAGACCAGGTTCAGGTTGCCGTCGCCGACCTCGGACACGGTAAGCGTCGCCGGGTCCACCAGGCCGCACAGCGCGGGGCGGGCGGCCAGGTACGAAGGGACCTCGGAAGCGGTCAGGGAGGTCATGTCGCCGCCGCCCGGCGCCGCCGACGGAGAGAAAACGACATGAGCAGGGCGAAGATCAGTACCAGGCCCTTGATCAGGTCCTGGGTGAAGTAGGGCAGGCCCAGCTGGGTGAGGCCCTGCAGGATCAACCCGATGAAGATCGCGCCGACCACCGTGCCCAGCGCGTTCGGCTTCTTCGCGCCCAGCACCGCGTAGCCGACCAGCGTCATCGCCACCGCGTCCAGCAGCGCCGAGTCGCCCGCCGTGACGTCGCCCTGGCGCAGCCGGGAGGCCAGGATGATGCCGGCGATCGCGGCCAGCACCCCGGAGATGGCGTACGCGCCGAACTGGTAGCGCCGCACCCGGGCACCGGCCAGCCGGGCCGCCTCGGTGTTGCCGCCGACCGCGTAGAACACCCGGCCGTACCGCGTGCGCTCCAGGAACACCCAGACCAGCACCGCGATCAGCGCGAACAGGTACACCGACAGCGGGATGCCGAACACCTGGCTGCCGTCGATGGCGGTGAAGTCGTCGGTGAACCGGCCGGTCACCCGCTCGCCGCTGGGCAGGGTCATCCCGGTGGTCAGGGTCTGGCCGTCCACCAGCCAGCGCTTGAGTCCCTGGATGGTGAACATGGTGCCCAGCGCGGCCAGCAGCGGCGGCACGTTCAGCAGCACGATCAGCGCCGCGTTGGCGCAGCCCACCAGCAGCCCGGCCAGCAGGCAGGCGCCGATCGCGGTGCCCCCGGTGAGCGCGAACCGGACCATCACCACCGCCGCCACGGTGACCGAGAGCCCGGCCACCGCGCCGACCGAAAGGTCCAGGTCACCGACCACGGCGGTGAGGGTCATGCCCAGTGCGGCGATCGCCGCCACGGCCTGGGTCTGCAGGATGGACACCGCGTTCGCCGGGGTGGCGAACCCGTCGATGGCCACCGAGAACACCACCGCGATGAGCACCCCGACCAGCACCACGCCGTAGCGCACGAAGAACTCGGTGACGGAGAAACCGTTGCGTTCAGTGACGGACACCTCGGTCATCCGGCCGCCCCCCTTCCACTCATCGCGTCGATCAGCCGCTCCCGGGTGGCGTCGGCCAGCTCCAGGTCGGCGGTCAGCCGCCCGTGGTTGAGCACCACGAACCGGTCGCCGACCTCGAGCGCCTCGTCCAGGTCGGAGGTGGCCACCAGCACGGCGGCCGAGTCGGTCAGCTTGCGCACCGTGGCGCCGATGTCGTGCCGGGCGTTGATGTCCACGCCCCGGAACGGCTCGTCCAGCAGCAGCACCGAGGGCGAGCCGAGCAGCCAGCGCCCGATCATCACCTTCTGCTGGTTGCCGCCGGACAGCGTCTGGATCGGGCTGGACGGGTCGCGGGCGACGATGCCGATGTCCGACATCATCTCGGCGGCGGCCTTCCGCTCGGCCGGCGCGCGCATCAGCGCGCCGCTGCTGAAACGCTTCAGGAAGGGCAGCGTCATCTGCTCGGACACCGACCAGCCCGGGATGATCGCCTGCTCGTGCCGGGACTCGGGGAGCAGGTAGACCCCCTGGCCCACCGCGTCGGCGGGGTGCCCCGGGTTGAACGCCGCACCGGCCAGCCGGCGTTCGCCGGCCGGAATCGGCCGGGCGCCGAACACCCACTCCAGCAGCTCGGTCTTGCCACTGCCCAGCAGCCCGAGCAGCACCGTCACCTGGCCCTTGCGCAGGTCCAGGTCGAACGGCGGCGAGTCGGCGAGCACCTGGGCGCCGCGCAGCCCCAGCACGGTCTCGCCACCGGCCAGCCCGGCATGCCGCATCTCCGCCGGGGTGCGGTCGAACAGCGCGGTGAGCACCTTCGGCCACTCGAACGCCGCACCGCCCGCCCGGTAGAACTCGCCGCGCATGGCGCCGTCCCGGAGCACCCCGACGTGCTGGCAGAGCCGGTCGAACTCGGCCAGCTTGTGGCTCACGAACAGCACCGTCATACCCTCCGCCACCAGTGAGGTGACCAGCTCGAACAGCCGGGTGGTCTCCTCGGCGGAGAGCGCCGACGTGGGCTCGTCCAGGATCAGGATCTCCGGCCGGCGGGACAGCGCACGGGCCAGCACCAGCAGCTGCCGCTCGGAGACCCCGAGCCGGCGCACCGGCGCGCGCAGCGCCGGCCGGCTCAGCCGCACGCCCAGCGTGTCCGCCACCTCGAGGGCATACCGCTCGGTGCGCCGGTGGCTGAACCCGATGGGCCCGCGCGCGTCGGTGAGCCGGTCCAGCGCCAGGTTCTCCGCCACTGTCATGTCCAGCACCACGCCGTCGTTCGGGTTCTGGTGCACGGTGCCGACGCCCAGCCGGTGCGCGGCGGTCGGGTCCGGGAAGGTGACCACCCGGCCGCCGACCCTGATCTCCCCGCCATCCGGGGGATACGCCCCGGACAGGATCTTGATCAGCGTGGACTTGCCGGCGCCGTTCGCGCCCATCAGGCCGTAGATGCCGCCCCTGGCCACCTCGAAGCTGACGCCCCGCAGCACCCGGTTGGCGCCGAAGCTCTTGGTGATGCCGTCAATCCGTAGGACGGCGTCGGACGACGCCACGGCGTTACGAACCCGGCTTGATCTGCGGGATCCAGGCGGCGCCGACGATGTCCGGCGTGTTCAGCTCGGGCAGCGCCGCGCGCAGCTGGTCCATGCCGGCCACCCCGCGCTGGCGGAGCATGTCCTGGGTGATCAGTGCGGCCGGGATGGTCAGCTTCTGCGGGGTGCTCACGCCGGCCCCGGCGGCGACCGCCATCCGGGCCACGATCGCGCCGACGTTGGCCGGGTCGGTGGCGGCGGTGGCCCGCCACGGGCTGCCCGGCTCGGTCATCAGCTGGATGTCGGCGGTGGAGATGTCCACCCCGTACACCTTCACCTTGTCTGACATGTTGTTCTGCCGCAGCGCGATCAGGGTGCCCTTGGCCAGCTCGTCGTAGGCGGCGATGGACACCGTGGTGCCCGGCGCCGCCTTCAGCGCGGACGCGCCCTCGGTGGCGGTGTCCGAGGCCACCGACTCGCTGTACTTGCCGAACTTGGCCACCTGGGTGAACGACGTGTTGTCCTTGAGGAACTGCTGGTAGACGGCGTCCCGGGAGTCCAGCGGGGCGATCCCAGAGACGTTCACGTAGGCGATCTTGCCGCCGCCCGGGTTGTCCTGCTTCAGGTAGTCCAGGATCTTCGTGGCGATCGAGGCGTCGTCCTGGGAGATGTACGTGGCCTTGCAGTTGGCGATGTTCACGTCGTAGACCACGACCGGGATGCCCTTGCCGATCGCCTCGTCGATCTTGGGGTTCACCGAGTCGGCGAGGCCGTGGTCGACGATGATCACGTCGGGCTTGGCGGCGATCGCGTCGTTGAACTGGGCGACCTGCTTGGCGTTGTCGCCGCGCGCGTCGTACGAGGTGACCTTGCCGCCGGCCGCCTCGATCTGCGCCGTGGCGCCCCGGCCCCACTGCTCGAAGTAGTCCCCGACGCCGGACTGGCGGACCAGTGCGACGGTGAACCCGTTCTTGAAGCCGGCCGGCTTTTCGGCCGGGGGCTTGAAGTCGTTCTGCACCGTGCGGTCGCAGGGCTGCCCGGGGGCCGGCCCGCCGGCCTGGCCGCCGCCGCTGGGCTGCTGGGCGCAGCCGGCCAGTGCCACCAGCGCCAGTGCGGCCGCTGCCGCGCCGAGCGATGTACGGATCTTCATGCTTCCTCCTCGTTGAGGGCCGGGGTGCCAGGTTGCTCGGGGGGCCGGACCACGCGCCGGTCGGTGACGATCGCGGTGATCAGGCGGGCCGGGGTGACGTCGAACGCCGGGTTGAGCGCGGTGGCGCCCTCCGGCGTGGTGCGCACGCCGTGGAACTCGCACACCTCGGCCGAGCCGCGGTCTTCGATCTTGATCTGTTCACCGGACGGAGTGCCGCCGTCCACCGTGGTCTCCGGGGCGACCACCAGGAACGGCACGCCGGCGTGCGCGGCGGCCAGGGAGAGTGCGAAGGTGCCGATCTTGTTCGCGGTGTCCCCGTTGGCGGCGATCCGGTCCGCGCCGACCAGCACCGCATCCACCCCGCCGGCGGCCAGCACGCTCGCCGCCGCCGAGTCCACGAGCACGTCGTACCGCGCGCCCATCCGCTCCAGCTCCCAGGCGGTCAGTCGGGCGCCCTGCAACAGCGGCCGGGTCTCGCAGGCCAGTGCGCGCGCCAGCCGGCCCTCGGCGTGCAGTTGTTCGACCACGCCGAGCGCGGTGCCGTGCTCGACGGCGGCCAGCGCCCCGGTGTTGCAGATGGTCATCACGGTGAGCTCGATGCGGCCCGGACACAGCCGGGCCAGCAGGTCGACGCCACGCCGGGCCATCGCCCGGCAGGCCGCGATGTCCTGGTCGCGCATCCGCAGCGCGGCGGCCAGCGCCGCGTCGGGTCCGCCGGAGCGGAACGCGGCGAGCGCGGTGTCCACGCCCAGCGCCAGGTTCACGGCGGTCGGCCGGGCCGCGCGCAGCCGCGCGACCTGCCCCATCGCCTCCTGCGCCGGCAGCGTGTCCACGGCCAACGCCACGCCGAGCGCACCGGCCACGCCCAGCGCAGGGGCGCCGCGCACGGCCAGCCGGCCGATCGCGTCCACCAGCTGGTCCACGGTGTGCACGTCCAGCTCGACCAGGGACCCGGGCAGCCGGGTCTGGTCGATCAGCCGGATGTGCCCGGTGTTCGGTCCCGGCACCCAGTCGATCGTGCGCATGGTGTTCGTCTTAACCCCTCGGTATTTCCATCTACCGGGTGAGGTTGTCGGACAAGTGCGCGCGAGTCAAGATGTTCCCATGGCGACTCCGGCCCGGCGCCCGCTCGCGGACGACATCGCCGCCGTCCTCAAGGCGGAGATGCGCGACGGCGTCCACCCGCCGGGCGGCCGGCTGCCCAGTGAGGCCGACCTGTGCCGCCGGTTCGGGGTCTCCCGGGCCACCGTGCGCAGCGCGATCAAGGAGCTTGACGTGCTCGGCCTGGTGCGCACCCAGCACGGCGTCGGCACCTTCGTGCGCCGCCGGCCGGCGGTGCGCGACGGGCTCGAGCGGATGGGTTCGATCAGCGAGTCGATCCGGGCCAGCGGGAAGGTGCCGGGCCACGAGTACGCCCGGCGCACCCTGCGCCCGGTGCTGCCGGACGAGGCCGAGCGGATGGGCGTGCCGGCGGACACCGAGGCGCTGGAGCTGCGCCGGCGCATCACCGCCGACGGCGAGGTGGTGGCCTACTCCTACGACCTGATCCCGCGCGGCCTGCTGCCCTCCGACTACACCCTGGACGAGCCGAACGGCTCGGTGTTCGACTACTTCGAACGGCGGATGGGGGTGCGGGCCACGCTCGGCGTGGCCCGGGTGCACGCGGTGGACTCCGCGCACATCGCCTGGGGTCCGGATGCCGGCAAGCACCGGCTGTTCATCCTGCTGGACCAGCTGCACTACGACACCGCACACCGCCTGCTCGCCTACTCACGCACCTACTTCGTCGAGGGTGCCTATGAGTTCTCGCTGGTCCGCACCGGGGATTAGGGGGACACGCGTCGGCGGCTCTCGGCGAGGTTTCGGTGCGCCGATCGGGCCTCCATCCATGGTCACCATGACGTGGTGGTCGCATCGGGGCGCCGGGAGCGGCCCTGATGTCATGGTGACCATGTAATCGGTGATCATCAGGCTGTCAGGGTGGCTTCGGCGGCCCGGAAACAACCTCGCATCGGTGGCTTCGCGGCTGTCCGGGCTGGCCTCAGCGTGACCAGCGCAGCACGTCCTCCAGGACGTCGATCAGCTCCTGCTTCGGCGGGGCCGGCCGGGGGGAGCCGAGGGCGTGCCGGGCCTGCTTCTCGGCGCCCTCGTCGGGTGAGGGCGTCGGGTCGGGGACCAGCCGCAGGTGCGAGGCGCGCCGGGGCTTGGGCAGATCAGGGGTCGGGTCCAGGGACATCGCCGGTGGCACGGTGCCCTGGCCGGCGGCCATCAGGGGCGGCTCGGTCGGCCGGGGGATGGCCGGCATGATCCCGTACGGCATCGCGTCGCCCGGGGAGGTGCCGCCCAGCATCGCGCGGGCCGGCATGTTGCCCGAGTAGGTCTCATGGCGTGGTCGGTCGAGTCGCTTCGAAGGGGACTCGACCGAGCGGGAGATGAGTGCGCGAGCCGACTGCTCCAGCGGCCAGGAGGAACCCGCCGCCCGCGCCGGCAACTCGGCGACGGCCGACGAGCCGGCCGGGGTCCGCTCCGGCGACCAGGACGGTGCCGGGGGGAGCGTCGGCTTCGCCGGCCAGGACGGCCCGGACGTTCCGGTGGGGAGGGACGGGCGGGCTTCCCAGGACGGACCGGCGGGCAGGGACGTTCCGGTGGGGAGGGACGGGCGGGCTTCCCAGGACGGACCGGCGGGCAGGGACGGGCCGGTGGGGAGGGACGGGCGGGCTTCCCAGGACGGACCGGCGGGCAGGGACGGGCCGGTGGGGAGGGACGGTCCCGCCTCCCAGGACGGTCCCGCTGGCCAGGACGGGCCGGCGCCCAGCGAGGGAGCCGCATCCAGGGAGGACGCCGTGGTCAGGTAGCGACCCGCGTCCGGCGTCGGACCGGGCGACCACGACGGGGCGGCCGACCGGGGCGGCGGTCCGGAGTACGACCCCAGGGGCGGCTGGGCCGACCACGAAGACGGACCCCGCTGGTTCGACCGGTGCTGTTGGGGCGAGCGTGGGGGCGGCGCCGGGCGGCCCGGCGGGGCGGGATAGGAGGGCCACGGGGCGCGGCCGGCAGGCGGGCGCCCCGGGCCCCGGTGCTGGTCCGCACCGCGATACCGGCCCGCGTTGCGGGACTGGTTCTGATGCGGGTAGCCGCCCTGGCGCGGCACGGGCGGCATGCCGTCCCCGTGCGGTCCGGCCCACGAGGGGTGCAGGGCGTCTTTCCGGTCGGCGTCCACGCTCATCTGGTAGAGCTCGCAGGGCCAGCGGCTGACCTCGCAGTCGCGGCAGTTGCCGTTGGCGTCCGCGACATGATCGGCCTGGATGCGCCGTCGCAGATCCGGCATCCGGACCAAGAGCTCCACCATCAGCATCGTGGGTGTCGACCTTCCGTGGGGTACAGCGGACCAACGCCACGCATTGTGCTCAAAGGTCGTGTCCCACGGTGCTCGGGGTAGCCCCTCAGCGGCCAGTGTTCCTGCGGAAACGGTGAATGGCGGGTTCTGGCGGCCGGTTGGCGGAATTCGTTTCACCCAGACGAGGCAGTACGAATCATCACAGAGGGTGATCGCCTGATCGGGTCCGGACCCGCTTACCTGATCTTCTGGGCCAGCTCGGCGAAGCTGTCCAGCTCGGTGAGCGCCTCGGCCTCCGGCTTGGTGCTCAGCAGGAAGGTGACCCGGTCGAGCCCGGCTTCGGCGTACCCGTTCAGCGCCGCGACGTCCCGCTCGGTGCCGAACAGCGTCACCGGCACGTCGGGCCGGCCCCGCTCGGCCAGCCATTCGCGCACCTCGCGGATCCGCGCCAGCGGCGTACCGACCCTCGGGAACCACGCATCACCGTGGTGCAGCAGCCGCTCCAGGGCGGGGGCGGTCTCCCCGCCGACGTAGATCGGCGGGTGCGGCCGTTGCACCGGCTTCGGCCAGGAGAACACCGGGTCGAAGTCGACGAACTCGCCGTGGAACTCGGCCCGTTCCTCGGTCCACAGCTGCTTCAGCGCGGCCAGCCGCTCATTGGTCAGCGCGCCCCTGGTCTTCGGGTCGGCGCCGTGGTTGCGCATCTCCTCGCGGTTCCATCCGCTGCCCACGCCGAGCACCGCCCGCCCGTTCGACACCAGGTCCAGGCTGGCCACCTCCTTGGCCAGGTGCAGCACGTCGCGCTGGGGGATCAGGGCGATGCCGGTGCCGACCAGGATGCGGGAGGTGTGCGCCGCCGCCGCGGTGAGCGCGACGAACGGGTCCAGGGTGCGGTAGTACCGGCGGGGAAGGTCGCCGCCGCCGGGAAACGGGGTCTCCCGGCTCGCGGGGATGTGGGAATGCTCGGTGACGAACAGCGAGTCGAAGCCGCGTTCCTCCACGGCCGGCCCCAGCCGGTCGGGGCGGATGCTCTCGTCGGTCACGAAGGTGGCGATGCCGAATTCCATGCACCGTCGAACGCCCTCGTGGGCCGGCGACATTCCCGGGAGAGTACCCCGCAACCTTGTGCTGGGGGCACGAAGCGTCGCGGAGAGTTCGTGTTCCAGCGACATGGGCATTTCACCCGTGCGGTCTAGCGTCTGGCAAGCGGAATTGTCGTACTTGATCGGAGCGCCGCCGTGGGTTTCATCAACGCTGATCTGCCCGACGTCGACCTGGCCACCTGGAAGGACCGCCCGCACCTGGAGCGGATGCGCATCCTGGCCCTGCACTGGATCGACGCCGGCGCCGGCACGCCGAAGATCATCCACTTGATGTACGCGGTGAAGATACTGTTCTACATCGCGGGCGGCCTCTTCTTTGCCTCGTTGACCGCCGGCATCGGCTCGATGTTCGACGTGGCGAGTTGGTGGACCCAGCCGATCGCGTACCAGAAGATCCTGGTCTGGACGATTCTCTACGAGGTGCTCGGGCTGGGCGCCTCGTGCGGGCCGCTGGCCTTCCGGTTCAAGCCGTGGGTGGGCGGTGTGACCTACTGGCTGCGGCCGGGCACGATCAAGCTGCCGCCGTGGGCGGACAAGAACCCGGTCGCCGGCGGTTCCCGGCGCACCTGGTTCGACGTGCTGGTCTACGGCGCCATGCTGGTCAGCGCGCTGGTCCTGCTCGTCTCGGACGGAGTCCCGCACGCCGGGCAGCCGGAGGGCAGCCTGGGCCTGCTCGACCCGAGGCTGCTGACCGTGCTGATCGTCCTCACGGCGGTCGCCGGCCTGCGTGACCGGCTGATCTTCCTGGCCGCGCGCAGCGAGCAGTACTGGCTGATGTGCATCATGTTCGCCGCACTGCCGTACGTGGACATGATCGTCGGCCTCAAGCTGGTGATGTTCGCGGTGTGGTGGGGCGCGGCGGCGTCCAAGCTCGGCAAGCACTTCTCCTACGTGGTGCAGGGCATGACCACCAACGCGCCACTGATGGTCTCCAAGTGGTTCCGGCACAAGATGTGCCGCGACTACCCGAACGACATCCGCCCGTCGGCGGCCACCGCCGTCCTGGCGCACACCGGCACGGTGATCGAGTTCTGCATCCCGGCCATCCTGCTGCTGTCCACCAACCGGGAGCTGACCCTGGTCGCGGCGGCGGTCA
This sequence comes from Actinospineispora eucalypti, assembly GCA_014208095.1. GTDB lineage: Bacteria > Actinomycetota > Actinomycetes > Mycobacteriales > Pseudonocardiaceae > Pseudonocardia > Pseudonocardia eucalypti. The sequence goes on from JACHMT010000001.1 coordinate 2,440,192, forward strand.
TGGTGATCTTCCACATCTACATCACCGTCAACTTCCCGCTCGCGGTGCCGCTGGAGTGGAACATCTTCTACTGCTTCTCGCTGGTGTGGCTGTTCGTGCTGCACCCGGCGCCGGAGTTCGGCCTGGCCTCGGCCGGCTCGCCGTGGCTGGTGCCGGGCATCCTGGTGGTGCTGTTCGGCGTGATCATCCTGGGCAACGTGCGGCCCGACCTGATCTCCTTCCTGCCCTCGGCGCGCTACTACGCGGGCAACTGGGCGACCGGCATGTGGGCGTTCCGCAAGACCGGCGACGGGTTCAGCATGGAGGAGCGGCTGGACGAGAAGATCGTCAAGTCGTCCAAGAACCAGGTGCAGCAGCTCACCGAGATGTACAGCCGCGAGGTCGGCGAGCTGTTCATGCAGAAGGTGCTGGCCTGGCGGCACATGAACACCCACGGCCGGGCGCTTTCCTCGCTGATGCTGACCCACCTGGACGACCCGGAGAACTACACCATCCGGGAGGGCGAGTTCGTGATGAGCTCGGTCGTCGGCTGGCAGTTCGGCGACGGCCACCTGCACAACGAGTTCTTCATCCAGGCGGTCCAGGATCGGTGCAACTTCGCGCCGGGTGACGTCGTGGTGGTCATCCTCGAGTCCCAGCCGATGCACCGGATGATCCAGCACTACCGGATCGTCGACGCGGCGCTCGGCGAGATCGAGCGGGGCTGGGTGGACGTGCACGACATGATCGCCGTGCAGCCCTGGCTGGAGAACGGCCCGATCCCGTTCCACGTGGAGTCCACCGGCGGCTGGCCGGCCCCCGGCAAGGCGGCCGAGAGCCGGGAGTCGGAGCGTCCGAGCCCGGCCGCCGCCCAGGGCGACTGAGCGCCGAAGCGGGCTTCGCGGGCCTAGACTGGTGTGAGGTCAATCTATATATTTGACCTTGCTAATAATTGCTGATCTCGCGGCTTGCCCGTCGCGCGAAATGCGCACAGACCTCGGCGAGCAACCACCGAGACATAACGGTCACGCGGAGGGAGGTCTTGAGCATGCGAGCGGCAATTGTCGCCTTCTCGATGTTGGGTGTGGTCTTCGCCGGCGTTGCCGGGTTGACGCCGACCACCGACACCGTGCAGGCACAGGGTTGTTACACCCCGCCGCCCGGCGGGCCCAATGTGCCGGACTACGGCACCGCGGGTTGTATGAGCCCGTCCGGCAGCGGTAACAGCAGTAACAGTCAGCCCACTTTCAAGAACCCGTAGCTGACGCGGCACCGGCTCGGCGTCGCCCTCACCGGCGGCGCCGAGCCGGGATGCCGGGCCCGCGGCTATTTCCCGCCGGCCAGCTCCCCGAGCGCCGAGCCGAGCGCCGCGACGGCCAGCTCCACCTCGTCGCGCTGGATCACCAGCGGCGGGCCCAGCCTCAGCGTCTGGCCGTGGGTGTCCTTGGCCAGCACGCCGTGTGCGAGCAACCGCTCGCACACCTCCCGGCCGCTTCCCAGCGCCGGGTCGATGTCCACCCCGGCCCACAGGCCGATGCAGCGCACGTCGGTGACCCCCCGGCCGGCCAGTGAGCGCAGCCCCTGCTCCAGGTGGGCGCCCAGCTCCCGCGCGCGCCGCTGGTACTCACCGGTCGCCAGCAGGCCGACCACCGCCCGGCCGACCGCGCAGGCCAGCGGGTTGCCGCCGAACGTGGAGCCGTGCTGCCCGGGGCGCAGGGCCTGGAACACCTCCGGGTCGGCCACCACGGCGGACACCGGCATCACCCCGCCGCCGAGCGCCTTGCCCAGCAGGTACATGTCCGGCACCACGCCGTAGTGCTCGCAGGCCAGCGTGGTCCCGGTGCGGGCCAGCCCGGACTGCACCTCGTCGGCGATGAACAGCACGTTGTTGGCGTCGCACAGCTCGCGCACCCGGGCCAGGTAACCCGGCGGGGGAAGGATCACCCCGGCCTCGCCCTGAATCGGCTCGAGCAGCACGGCCACCGTGGTTTCGTCGATCGCCGCCGCCAGCGCCTCGGCGTCCCCGAACGGCACCGCACGGAAGCCCGGGGTGTACGGGCCGAACCCGGCGCGCGCCTCCTCGTCGTCCGAGAAACTGATCACGGTCGTGGTCCGGCCGTGGAAGTTGTGCGCGGCGACCACGATGCTGGCCTGGTTGTCGGGGACGCCCTTGACCTCGTAGCCCCACTTGCGGGCGACCTTGATGCCGGTCTCCACCGCCTCGGCGCCGGTGTTCATCGGCAGCACCATCTGCTTGCCGACCAGTTCGGCCAGCTCGGCGCAGAACGGCCCGAGCTGGTCGTGGCCGAACGCCCGGCTGGTCAGCGTGACCCGCTCCAGCTGGGCGCGCGCGGCGGCCAGGATCTCCTCGTTGCCGTGCCCGAAGCTGACCGCCGAGTAGCCGGAGAGGCAGTCCAGGTAGCGGCGGCCGTCCACGTCGGTGGCCCAGGGCCCCTTCGCCGAGGCCAGCACCACCGGCAGCGGGCTGTAGTTGTGTGCGGCGTGCGTGTCGACCAGCCGCAGGTGCTCGGTCGCCTCGGTGGTGATGTTGTCCGCGAGCAGGGTCATGACCGGACCTCCAAGGTGCAGCACTTGGCGCTCCCGCCGGCCTTGAGCAGCTCCGACAGGTCGACGCCGATGGGGTGGAAGCCGCGTTCCCGCAGCTGTTCGGCCAGGTTGACCGCCTTCTCGGCGAGCACGACGTTCCGTCCGTCGGAGACCGCGTTGAGCCCGAAGACCATCGCGTCCTTGGCGCCCGCCAGCACCGCGTCCGGGTACAGCTCGCGCAGCACCGACCGGCTGGCCGCGCTGAACGCTTCCGGGTAGTAGGCGACCGTGCGGTCGTCCAGCACGGCCAGCGCGGTGTCCAGGTGGTAGAAGCGCGGGTTCACCAGCTCCAGGGAGACCACCGGCAGGCCGAAGTACTCGGCCACCTCGGCGTGCGCCTTCGGGTCGGTGCGGAAACCGGTTCCGGCCAGCACCCGCCCGCCGACCACCAGGAAGTCGCCCTCGCCCTCGTTGACCTGGACGGCCTGTTTGGCCGGGAAGCCGGCGGCGCGCAGCCAGGCCAGGTAGGCCGGCCCTTCGTCGGCGCGCTGCGGGTAGGCGAAGCGGGCGGCCAGCGCCCGGCCGCCGATGACCAGGCCGCCGTTGGCCGCGAAGACCATGTCGGGCAGCTGGGGCAGTGGCTCGATGATCCGGACGGTGTGGCCGAGCTCCTGGTAGATGTCCCGCAGCCGCTGCCACTGGCGCAGTGCGAGCGACACGTCGCAGGGCTGGTCGGTGTCCATCCACGGGTTGATCGCGTACTCGACGGTGAAGTGCTCGGGTGGGCACATCAGGTACTGGTGCGGGCGCGCGAGGCGCTCCCCGGCGGTGTTGGGGGCTTCCAGCGTTACGGTCACAAATCAACGGTAAGGAGCCATCTTTACGCAATCAATACGCAACTCTTGCGCCTTTGCGATAACTTTATTGCGTCCTTGACGTGACCGTGGAGGTTTGTTGTGCTCGACGTGATCGACCGGCGCATCGTGGACTGCCTGCTGCACGACGGGCGCGCCACGTACGCCCAGATCGGCAGCCGGGTGGGGCTGTCCGCGCCGGCCGCGAAACGCCGGGTGGACCGGCTGCGGGACAGCGGGGCGATCCGCGGCTTCACCGTGCTGCTGGACCCGGCCGCGCTCGGCTGGCGCACCGAGGCCTACGTGCAGGTGTACTGCACGGGCACGGTCAGCCCGCAGGAGCTGCGGCGGAGCCTGGGACGGGTGCCCGAGGTGATCAGCGCGTGCACCGTCTCCGGCGCGGCGGACGCGCTGCTGCACATGGTGGCCACCGACATCCCGCACCTGGAGGAGGCCATGGAACGGGTGCGCGCCGAGCCGAAGGTGGAGCGCACGGAGAGCGTCATCGTGCTGTCCCGGCTGGTCGACCGGCCGATGAGCTAACGCGGAACGCGTGCCGAGCGCGCGCCCAGTTCGGCGCGCGCGGGAGACGCTAGCCTGCCTGGGAGAGGACCCGGCTGCCGAGCTGGCGGCAGGCCACCAGCGCGACCTCCACGTCCAGTCGGCCCTCGGAGAGGGGGCGGCCCCGGATCTCCTCGGCCTTGCGCACCCGGTAGTGCACGGTGTTCTTGTGCAGGTGCAGTCGGGCGGCCGCGTCGGTGAAGCTGCCACCGGTCTCCAGGAAGATCCGCACGGTCTCGCGCAGCCGCTCGGTGGCCTCGTCGTCGCGGGCCAGGGCGCCCAGCGTGCGGCGCACCCAGGTGCGCAGGGAGTCGAGGTTCTCCGACAGCAGCGCGGCGATGCTGACCTCGGCGAAGCTGACCACCCGGGCCACCTGGTCGGGTGAGCTCTCCGCCGCCTCCGCCACCGAGCGCGCGGCCATCGCCTCCCGGTGCGTGGTGCGGAAGCCGTCCAGGCCCTGAGCCGGCTCGCCGATCGCCATCCTCGGCGCGTAACCGAGCGGCCCGCCGGACGCCTCGAGCGCGGCGGCCAGGCCGAGATGGTCCAGCCGGATCGGTTCAACGCTGGTCACCCAGGCCCAGAGCGTGTGGTCGTCGGACAACACGGCCAGCGGCCGCCGCCCGTGCACGGTGGACAGCAGCTGGGCGGCGGACTCCAGGCGGCGCGCGGTGTCCGGCACGTCCTTGTCCATCCAGGCCACCGCGCCGACGTGCCAGCCGCGCATCCGGTAGCCGACCATCGCCTCGGCGGTACCGAGATCCAGCGCCTCGTCGTCCAGCACGGTGCGCAGCGCGATCGCCCGGGCCGCGTCGGTGCGCTGCGTCCACAGCTTGCGCTCGGTCTCGTAGATCTCCACCAGGTGCTCGGAGATCTGGTCGATGTACCGGCCGGCCACCTGCACGATCTCCTGCGTGCAGGCCAGCACCACATCGGCGTCCAGCTCGCGCTGGCTGAGCCCGCGCAGGCACCACTGGTTGAACCGCACCGAGCCGAGCCGGTAGGCGCGCAGCAGGCTCTCGAGCGGCAGGTCCCGCTGGGCGAACCGGCGGGCGTAGGCCGCCGCGGCCGCCGGCACCACCAGCTGCTCGGTCGGCAGTCCGTGTTGCAGCAGGTCGAACATGGTGGACAGGTTCGCCGCCGTGCTGGCCGCCATCAGCTCGCGGACCGCCTCCTCGCCCTGGAAGGCCGGGATCTCCTCCAGGAACAGGTTGGCCAGCTCCGTGGTGCGTTCGGGCAGCTGCGCGGTGAGCTCCTTGGCGACCTGCGCGACTACCCGCCGGGTGTGCGCATCGGTGGCCATGCCACTGGACCCTAATACCGATGGGAATCGACGCGCTCGCGGGTGACGGGCCCGGCGCGCCCGCCGATCATCGGGCGTTACGCTCGCCACATGGCCAAGTACTTCGACGTCCACCCGGACAATCCCCAGAAGCGGCTGGTTGGCCAGGTAGTGCAGCTCGTGCGCGACGGCGGGCTGATCGCCTACCCGACCGACTCGTGCTTCGCCCTCGGCTGCCAGCTCGGCAACCTGGACGGGCTGGGCCGGATCCGGGAGATCCGGCACCTGGACGACCGCCACCACTTCACCCTGGTCTGCGCGGACTTCGGCCAGCTGGGCAGGTTCGTGCACATCGGCAACGCGGTGTTCCGGTCCATCAAGGCCGCCACCCCGGGCAGCTACACGTTCATCCTGCCGGCCACCAAGGACGTGCCGCGCCGGCTGATGAACCCCAAGAAGAAGACCGTCGGCGTGCGCATCCCCGAGCACACGGTGGCCCAGGCGCTGCTGGCCGAGCTGGGCGAGCCGCTGCTCTCCAGCACGTTGCTGCTGCCCGACGAGGAGGAGCCGCTCACCCAGGGGTGGGAGATCAAGGAGCGGCTGGACCACCAGATCGACGCGGTGGTGGACTCCGCCGACTGCGGCACCGAGCCGACCACGGTGGTGGACTTCTCCTCCGGCGAGCCGGAGGTCATCCGCGTGGGCGCGGGTGATCCCGCTCGCTTCGAGTAGCCCGACCAGGCGTTAAGCGGGCCGGCACCTGGGAGCCGCGTTAGGCTCCCGAAATGGCCAGCACACGGGAGTGGTTCGAGAGCGTCGCCGAGGCCCAGCGCCGCGCCAAGCGTCGGTTGCCCAAGTCGGTCTACGGCGCGCTGATCGGCGGCGCGGAGCGCGGGGTCACCCTCGAGGACAACGTCAACGCGTTCAGCGAGCTGGGGTTCCGGCCGCACATCGCCGACCTGCCCCAGCAGCGCGACCAGGCGACCACCGTGCTGGGCCAGGAGATCTCCTTGCCGGTGATCATCTCGCCGACCGGGGTGCAGGCGGTGCACCCGGAGGGCGAGGTCGCGGTGGCCAGGGCGGCGGCCGAGGCCGGCACGGCGATCGGCCTGTCCTCGTTCGCCAGCCGGTCGGTGGAGGACGTGGCGGCGGCCAACCCGAAGACCTTCTTCCAGATGTACTGGGTGGGTTCCAAGGACCGGCTGCTGCAGCGCGCCGACCGGGCCCGCCGCGCCGGGGCGAAGGGCCTGATCATCACCCTGGACTGGACGTTCGCCCACCGCCGGGACTGGGGCAGCCCGCCCATCCCGGAGAAGCTGGACATCCGGGCGATGGCCAAGTTCGCCCCGCAGGTGGCGCTGCGCCCGCTGTGGCTGGCCGAGTTCCTGCGGGCCGGGCAGCTGCCCGACCTGACCACGCCCAACCTCTCCGACGGCCCCGGGCTGCCCGGCCCGACCTTCTTCGGGGCCTACGGCGAGTGGATGGGCACCCCGCTGCCCACCTGGGACGACATCCGCTGGCTGCGGGACGAGTGGGGCGGTCCGTTCATGATCAAGGGGATCATGCACCCGGACGACGCCCGGCGGGCGGTGGACGTCGGCGCCACCGCGATCTCGGTCTCCAACCACGGCGGGAACAACCTGGACGGCACCCCGGCCAGCATCCGGGTGCTGCCCTCGGTGGCGGACGCGGTCGGCGACCAGGTGGAGGTGCTGCTGGACGGCGGCATCCGGCGGGGCAGTGACGTGGTCAAGGCGCTCGCGCTGGGCGCCAAGGCGGTGCTGATCGGGCGGGCCTACCTGTGGGGAATGGCGGCCAACGGGCAGGCCGGCGTGACCAACGTGCTGCAGATCCTGCGCAGCGGCATCGACGAGGCGCTGCTCGGGCTGGGCCGGTCGTCCATCCACGAGCTGGTCAAGGACGACCTGATCATCCCGGCCGACTTCACCCGGGCGCCCGGCCCGGCGTAGGACACGCGCTCAGCGGCGGGTCCAGCCGCGGACCATGCGGGCGCCGACCAGGCCGGCCAGCGCCACGCCGACCAGTGCGCCGATGCCCAGGGTGATGCCGGTGTTCGGGAAGACGGCGGCGGTCACCGAGTAGGCCGGGGCCACCACGGTGGCGATGTTCGAGCCGGTGGCCAGCTTGGCCAGCTGTCCCTGCAGGTCGGAGACCTGGGCCTGCAGGTCGCCCACGGTGGCCGGCGGCGTGGCCGGGTTGGCCAGTTGCCGCTGCGCATTGTCCAGCTGGGCCTGCAGCGCGGCGGCCTGGCCGGAGGCGTTCGCCACGTCCAGGTAGCGCTTCGCCACGGCGTTCGCCAGCTGCATCCCGGACGCCCGGTCCGGGTGGTTGACCTGGATCTGGATGATCTCGCTGTTCGGCACCACCACCGCGGTGGCGTTCTTGGTCAGGTAGTCGACCGGAACCCCGGTGGAGTCGGCCACCGGCTGCAGCACCTCGCGGCCGGTGATGATCACGGTCTGGGTGGTGAGGGTGCGCTCCGCGTCGCTCGAGCGGTCACTCAGGTTGTACCGGATCGTGGTCTGAGCGGCGTAGACGTGCGGCAGCGCGATGGTCGCGACGAAGCCCAGCGCGACGCCGATCACCACCAGGATCGCCGAGACCAGGCCGAGCCGCATCTGCTGCGCGCCGGTGAGCGCCGGCCGGGACTGCGGCGGCATGGGCGGCCGATAGCCGGGCGGCGGGCGGAAGCCGCCGGGCACCGGCGGCGGCCCGGGCAGCCGCGGGGCCGGGCGGCCAGCACCCCCGGTGGGGGCTGAGCTGGGGGTAGCCATCGACTTAGTTGTCTCCTCGAGCGTGTGCGGCGCCGGCCGGTCTCGACCATACAAGCCACCACTCAGGCTAGAGGCGCCCCCCTGAGAAAGCAGCGGTGATTTACAACAGGAAGCGGAAGAGGGGGCTGTCCGGCGGCACCCGCTCGATGTGCGGCGGGGCCACGCGCATCCGCTCCAGCAGCGCGTCCAGGTCCCCCGGGCGGCCCAGCTCGATGCCGACCAGCGCCGGCCCGGTCTCCCGGTTGTTGCGCTTCACGTACTCGAACAGGGTGATGTCGTCGTCCGGGCCGAGCACGTCGTCCAGGAACCGCCGCAACGCGCCCGGCTCCTGCGGGAAGTCCACCAGGAAGTAGTGCTTGAGCCCCTCGTGCACCAGCGCCCGCTCGACCACCTCGGCGTACCGGCTCACGTCGTTGTTCCCGCCGGAGAGCAGGCAGACCACCGTCTCTCCGGGGCGCACGTCGAGGGTGCCAGCAGCCAGCGCGGCCGAGGCGAGCGCCCCGGCCGGCTCGGCGATCACGCCGTCCTGCTGGTAGAGCTCCAGCATCTCCACGCAGACCATTCCCTCGGCCACCGTGCGCAGGCTGGTGGTGCCGGTCAGCACGGCCTCCCGGGTGATCGGGTAGGTCACCTCGCCGGCCCGGCGCACCGAGGCGCCGTCCACGAACGGGTCCAGCTCCGGCAGGTCCACCGGGTGGCCCTCGGCCAGCGCCGCCGCCATGCAGGCCGCGCCGGCCGGCTCCACGCCGATCACCCGCACGTCCGGGTGCCGCTCGCGCAGCCAGATCAGCGTGCCGGCCAGCAGGCCGCCGCCGCCGACCGGCACGACCAGCACGTCCGGTGCGCGGCCGAGCTGTGCGACCACCTCGCGCACCACGGTGCCCTGGCCGGCCACCGTGCGCGGGTCGTCGAAGGGCGGCACCAGCACCGCACCGGTCTCCCCGGTGTCACGCAGGGCGGCGGCCGCCGCGTCGTCGTACGCGTCGCCGGAGACGCGCACCTCGACCACGTCGCCGCCCAGCGAGGCCACCCGGTCACGCTTCTGCCGGGGCGTGGTGCGGGGCAGGTAGACCCGGGCCCGCACGCCCAGCCGGGCGCACGCGTAGGCGACCCCCTGGGCGTGGTTGCCGGCGGACGCGCACACCACGCCGGCGGCCCTGGCCGCCTCGTCCAGCTGGGAGATCAGGTTGTACGCGCCGCGCAGTTTGTAGGAGCGCACCGGGAGCAGGTCCTCCCGCTTGAGCCAGACGGCCGCGTCGGTGCGGGTGGAGAGGCGGGCATTGTGTTGCAGGGGGCTGGGCGCGATCACGCCGCGCAGCCGGGTGGCCGCCGCGTCCACGTCGCTGGCGCTCACCGGTATCACCGAGGTCACCCGGTGACCGTGCCACGCCCCGCCGGACCGCGCGCACCCGGGCCCACCTAACCCGCCATATCGCGGGTTCTACCAGTCCGTGTCGCGGGTTTCGGCATGGCGATATCCGCGACATGCGGTGGTGAAACCCGCGATATGGCTAGGAGGGGTCGGGTTCGGCGGGGGAGCAGACGCCCTTGGCGGCGAGCACCCGGGCGGTGGCCTGGTCGGAGTCGGGCAGCTGGCCGGCGTCGGCGGCCGCCTGCAGCCGGTCCAGCACCGGGCCGACCGGGTCGCCGGAGGTCCACAGCGCCACGTCCGCCCCGGCGCGCAGTGCGGCCAGCACCGCGTCCGGCAGCTTGTACCGGTCGGTCACCGCCTTCATCGCGCCGAGGTCGTCGGTGAACACCAGGCCGTTGAAGCCGAGCTCCTGGCGCAGCAGCCGGTAGGCGGCCGGGCTGAGCGTGGCCGGGTCGTTGCCGGTCAGCCCGGGCACGTTGAGGTGGCCGAGCAGCACGGCGGACGGGCCGGCGGGCAGCAGCCGGCGGTACGGCTCCAGGTCGCTGGTGCGCAGCGCGTCCAGCGGGGGCGTGGTCACCGCGCCGGTGTGCGAGTCGCCGCTGGCCCGTCCGTGCCCGGGGAAGTGCTTGAACACCGGCAGCATGCCGGCGTCGCGCAGTCCGGCGGCGAAGGCGCCGGCGTACTCGGTGACCTTGGCCGGGTCGGTGCCGAACGAGCGGTCGCCGATCACGCCCCGGGGCTGGCTGGTCATGTCCAGCACCGGCGACATGGCCAGCGTGACGCCCCGGGCGCGCAGCTGCTCGGCGCGGCGTTTGGCCAGCGCATGCACCTGGTCCGGGGTCATCGTCTGGGCCATCACCCGGGCGCTGGGCATCGGGCCGTCCAGCTCGTCGATGCGCTGTACCCGGCCGCCCTCCTCGTCCACCGCGACGAACACCGGCAGCGGGCTGGCCGCCCTCATCGGGGCCAGGGCATCGTTGCGCAGGAGGTTGGTCGCGGTGCCGCCGATGAACACGCCGCCGACGCCGTGGTCCGCGACCACGGCCCGGGCCGCGTCCGGCTTGGTCGGGTCGACCCCGACCATCAGCCGCTGGGCCAGCCGGGCGCGCGGGGCGAGCTGGGCCACCCGCTCGGCGCAGCTGGCGCGGTGCTCGTCCACGCCCGGGTCGTGCGCCAGCCGGGTGAGCCCGAAGGTGAGGCCGAGCGCGATGACCACGGCCAGGGAGAGGCCGATCAGCCTGCGCCGGGCCGAGCGGGACCCGCCAGGCCCCGCTTGCGGGGTCCGGTCGGTTTCGGGGAGCGGTCGATCGATGCGCCAGAGCCTACGCGGACGCCTCGCGGGCCCGGCCGGGGTGGGGGAGGATCACCCGCATGACGGAGACCTTGCGCGTGCAACTGCCCGGCCGGCTGGGTAATCCGGCGATGACCCTGCGCGACGACCCGAGGGCGGACCCCCGGGTGGTCGCCGCGCTCAGCCGGTTCGGGCTGGATGTGCCCCCGCCGCCGCCCCCGGTGGGCCTGGACGCGCCGCTGGCCGACCTGCTCGCCATCGCCGACGCCGCCGAGGCCGCCTTCACCCAGGTCTTCGCGGAGGTCTTCGCCGGGATGCCGCCGGTACCCGGGGTGACCACCGAGACCAGGGTGATTCCCGGCCCGGACGGCAACGAGATCACCCTCTACGTGCACCGCCCGACCGGCGCGACCGGTCCGCTGCCCGGCATCGTGCACCTGCACGGCGGCGGCATGGTCATGTTGACCGCCGCCGACGGCTGCTACGTGCGCTGGCGCGAGTCACTGGCGGCGGCCGGCCTGGTGGTGGTCGGGGTGGAGTTCCGCAACGGCGGCGGCAAGCTGGGCGCCCACCCGTTCCCCGCCGGCCTGAACGACTGCGCCACCGCGGTGGCATGGACCCTGGACAACGCCGACGAGCTGGGCATCGGCAAGGTGCTGGTCTCGGGAGAGTCGGGCGGAGGGAACCTGACCCTGGCGACGACCCTGCTGGCCCACCGGCAGGGCTGGGCGGACCGGATCGCCGGGGTCTACGCGCTGTGCCCGTTCATCTCCGGCCGGTGGGCCGAGCGACCGGCCGAGCTCACCTCGCTGCACGAGAACGACGGGTACTTCCTCGCCGCCGAGCTGATGGGCCTGCTCGCCCGGGTCTACGACCCGGAAGGCGCGCACGCCGACGACCCGACCTGCTGGCCACTGGTCGCCGACCCGGCCGACCTGGCCGGCCTGCCGCCGCACGTGATCTCGGTGAACGAGCTGGACCCGCTGCGCGACGAGGGCCTGCTGTACGCGCGCAAGCTGTTCGCGGCCGGGGTCAGCGCGGTGGGTCGGGTGGTGGTCGGCACCAGCCACGGCGCCGACGTGATCCTGGCGACGGAGATCCCCGAGGTCTACGCCGCCACCATCCGGGACATCAAAGGCTTCGCCGACTCGGTGTAGGACGCTTTGGCTCTGCGTGGAGATATGCAACGCCCGGCTTTGGCTCTGCGTGGAGATTTGCAACTGCGGCTAATCCGAGTTCGCTTGGCGTGACAGTTGGGACTGTACGAGTTTGGTGAGACTCGGTCGGTGAACCGCGACGAGCTCGGCTGGGCCGGTGGACCGTCGAGTCGCATCGGTGAATCGGTATTAGCCCCTGGTGGGCGGGCGCAACAGTGTCGGCTGCCGGGCTGGCGATGAGTTCACGCCCACTCGGGCGGTCCTACCCGCATGATTAACCTGGGACCGGCCTGCGGCCGGATGATCGAACTGTTGCACGGCGTGCCGGCGGAGGCGCTCAGCCGGCCGACCCCGTGCGCCGAGTACACGGTGATGGACCTGATCGCGCACGTGGACCAGGTCGCGCGGGGGTTCACCGCGATGGCCGTCAACCAGCCGGAGCAGCCGGCCGGCGCGGACCCGGGGGACGGACTGCCGGAACGGGTCAAGGCGCTCGGCGAGGCGTGGTCCGACGAGGCCGCGTGGCGGGGCACCGCCGTCATCGGCGGCGGCCTGGAGCTGCCCAGGGAGCGCTGGGGCAAGATCGCGCTCACCGAGGTGGTGGTGCACGGCTGGGATCTGGCCGTCGCCACCGGCCAGCCGTTCGAGCCGGACGAGCGGACGCTGCGCGACTGCCTGGCCCACGTGGCCGAGTTCGTACCGGGAGCGCCACTGCCCGAGCTGTGGGGGCCACCGGTCGCGGTGCCGGCGGACGCCCCGCTGTTGGACCGGATCCTGGGTATCACCGGTCGCACGCCGTAGCGCCACGGCTACGCACTGCACGCCGTGGAGGGATCTACTACCGTCTGCGCTGGCGCCGGTGTGTCCCCGAAACCGCCGGTCGCCCAGTTTCGTGACCGCGAAAGAGGGGAATCGATCCGTGCTCACCCGACGAGGGAACCGCTGGCGAGGCGTGGTCACCGTGGCCGCCGCCGCGCTGGCGCTCGGTGTATCCACCGGGGTCGCCGACGCCGCCGGCCTGCCGACGCTGCGTTCCACGCTCGCCACGCCGCAGCCGGTGGCGCCCGGCATGGGCGGCACGCTGAACTACGAGATCACCAACCTGGGGGCCACGCCCACCGAGGGCGTGCTGATGAACGTGTCGCTGCCCAAGCACGTCAAGCTGCCGGCGGACCGGCACTGCCAGCGCACCGGGGCCAACCCCCAGGGCGGCGACCTGATCAGCTGCAACTTCAGCGACGAGCTCGGCAAGCTGGCCCCGGGCCAGACCCGCAGGGCGGCCACCCCGTTCACCGTGGCGCCGGACGCCCCGGCGCACGCCGACCTCGGCCGGATCGGCGTGCTGGTCGTTCCGCTCAAGGCCGGCAAGCCGGCCGAGGACTGGCGCAACCTGACCGGCCGCAACACCGCCTGGACGAACATCAAGACCAACTAAGCGGTGTAGCGGCTGATCCCGTCGGGGTCGGTCCGGTGCAGCCGGCCCTGCTCGGCGAGCAGGTCCAGGTGGGCGGAGGTCTCGGCCACCGCCATGCACTGGTGCGGCAGCTCCAGCTCCTCGAGCTGTCGGCCCCGGCGGGTCCAGGTCAGGCTCTTGGCCACCTCGTAGGCGGTCGCCGCGCCGGCGGCAACCGTGGCGGCCATGGTGTCCAGCCGCTCCGCGTGGTGCGCGAGCAGCTCGTCCACCCGGTTGTGCACGCTGGGCGCCACCGGCCCGTGCGCCGGCAGGTACCGGCGGTCCGGCAGGCCGCGCACCAGGCGCAACGAGTCCAGGTAGTCGCCGAGCGGCGAGTGGGTCAGCTTGGCCTCGAAGCCGATGGACGGCGTGATGTGCGGCAGCACGTGGTCGCCGGCGAACAGGGTGTCCCGCTGCTCGTCCACGAACACCACGTGGCCCTGGGTGTGCCCGGGCGTGGGGATGGCGTGCAGGGTGCGGTCGCGCAGCTCCACATCGGTGGGCGGGGCCAGCCACTTGTCCGGCTCGGCCCAGTCCTGCGCGCGGTGCGTGTCGTCCGAGTCGACCGGCGCGGCGGCCAGCATCTCGGCCAACCGCCCCGCCCCGCCCCGGCGCACCTGCACCAGCATCGACGCCCACGGCGGCCGTTTCGGGTCGGCGGTCAGCCGCAGCGACTCCCGTTCCCGGATGCCCAGGCTGATGTGGTTGCCGAACTCCCGGCGCAGCCGCACGGCCAGCGTGTAGTGGTCCCGGTGCACGTGCGTGATGAGGAACCGGTGCACCTCGCCGAGGTGGTTGCCGATCGCGGCGAGTGCCTTGTCCAGCACCACCCGGGCCTCCTCGATGGCCCAGCCGGAGTCGATCATGACCAGGCCGTCGCCGTCGCGCATCGCGTAGACGTTGACCGCCTTCAACCCGTCCGAGGGCAGCGGTAACGGAATGCGGAAAAGGCCGGGGGATACCTCCCAGGCCCCAGGGGTGGTCCAGTCGCCGTCCGGGTCGTCGGGCTCGAGTCGCATCGGGACTCCTCTCCTCGGCGGACACCCGGTCTTCGTTGACCGGCGTTCGCTCTTGCCCTTGATAAGAACCGTTGCGCGGCGCAACGGCAAGTTGGATGGGGCCGGCGCGACGGACTGTGGCCGGCCTCACCTCCGGGGTTTCCGGCGGCTTTCCGCCTGCACGGCGGGTGCCGGTTCGGGCAGTCTGGTCGGGTGAGCGGAGAGCTGTTGCCGGCCGGATGGCGGGTGCCGATCGGAGTGGTCGTCACGTTGAGTGGCGCTGCGGTACTGGCGCTGAGCTGGCGGTATGCCGGCGCGGACACGGCCGGCCGGTTCGACTCGGCGGTGATCGAACCGCTGGTGGTGCACGGCTGGCAGCGGCACCTGACCTGGTTGGTCGCCGACCTGGGCAGCCCGCCCGCGTTGCTGCTCGGCATGGTGGCGCTGGTGGTGGCCGCGCGCCGGACCGGCCGGCGGGCCGCCCTGTGGCTGGCCGTCGCCGGACCGCTGCTGGCCGTCGCGCTCACCGAGTTCGTGCTGAAGCCCTTGGTCGGGCGCACCTACGACGGCGGCCTTTCGCTGCCCAGCGGGCGGGCCACCTGCATCACGTCCATCGCCTGGGTGCTGGTGCTGGCGTTCGTCGCGGTCGGTCTGCCGGCGGCCGGCTGGTTGCGCGCGGCCCTGGTGGCGCTGGCGGTGGGTGTGGTGGCGGCGGTGTCACTGGCCGTGGTGGCGCTGCGGGTGCACTACCCGACGGACGCGCTGGCCGGGATGCTGGTGGCTACCGCCGTGGTCGGTGCGGTGGCGCTGTTGCTGGACAGATCGGCCCGGTTCAGAGTCTCCGGTGCGCGCCGAACTGGGCGCGCGCTCGGCGAGCGCGTTCCGCGCTAACCTCCCGGGGTGACGCAGACCCGGCGGCGGCTCGGCCCGCGCGACCCGGCGGTGACCAGCCGGATGATGTCCCGGGTGCGGCACAAGGACTCCAAGGCCGAGCTGGCGCTGCGCCGCGCGCTGCACGCCGCCGGGGTCCGCTACCGGTTGCACGCGCCGGACGTGTTCGGCCGGCCGGACCTGGTCATCAGGTCGCGGCGGCTGGCGGTGTTCGTGGACGGCGACCTCTGGCACGGCAACCCGGCCGAGGTGCGGCGCCGGGGGCGGGAAACCCTGGCCGACCTCTTCCCGACCCGCACCGACTGGTGGGTGGCCAAGATCGAACGGACCATGGCGCGGGACCGCGAGGTGACCGAGCGGCTGCGGGCCGAGGGGTGGACCGTGGTGCGGCTGTGGGAGCACGACGTGCTGCACGACGCCCCGGCGTGTGCCCGGACGGTGTGCCGCGCGATCGGCCGCTGACCCGCTGCGCCTCGAGTAGATCGTTTGTCACGTTTTGATGTAGCGTGCAGATGCACGTGCAGCAGAAAGTGCGACGCTTCCGGAGGGGTGGCCTGGCACGGTGCCGTGCGCGGGGAGGGGAGGCACGATGGATCGGTACGACGTGAGCGAAGACGGGGTGAACCCGCACGCCGGCGCGTTGGCCGCCATGCCGGAGGTGTGGCGGCGCCTGCTTGACTCTCATGTGGACGACGGGCACGGCCGCTGCGTGGCCTGCCGCAACTCGAGCACCGCCGGAGTGCCATGGCCCTGCACGCTGCGCGTCATCGCGGAGGACGCGGCGGGCATCTACAACGACGAGCAGGCCGCCATCCCGCGCGAGCTGGCCGGCTGAGGATTCCGCTCCCCAGAGCCGCCGGGCTGGTGCTGGGTGCGGCTGCGGACGCAGTCCTCGGCGACCCGTCCCGGTACCACCCGGTGGCCGGTTTCGGCCGGTTCGCCAGCTGGCTGGAACGGCGGTGCTACCGCGACTCCAAGCCGGCCGGCGCCGGATACCTGGCGCTGGCCGCCGGGTCGGCGGCTGCCTCGGCCACGGCGCTGCACCTGCTGGTCAGAGGCCGGCCGGTGGCCCAGACGCTGGCGGTGGCGGCGGCCACCTGGACCGTGCTCGGCGGTACCTCCCTGGCCCGCGAGGCCACCGCGCTGGCCGACGAGCTGGAGGCGGGCGACCTGGCCGCCGCGCGGGCCCGCATCCCCCACCTGTGCGGCCGGGACCCGGCGGCGCTGGATGCCGCCGGGATGGCCAGGGCCGGCTGCGAGTCGATCGCGGAGAACACCTCGGACGCCGTGGTCGGCCCGCTGTTCTGGGGCGCCGTGGCCGGGCTGCCCGGGCTGATCGGCTACCGGGCGATGAACACCCTGGACGCGATGGTCGGCTACCGCTCGCCCCGGTACGCGCGGTTCGGCTGGGCGTCCGCGCGGGCCGACGACCTGGTCAACCTGGCCCCCGCCCGGCTCACCGCCGCGCTCACCGTGGCCGCCGCGCCCCTGGTCGGAGGGTCCCCCTCGGCCGCCGCTCGAACCTGGCGCCGCGACGCCGGCCGCCACCCCAGCCCGAACGCCGGACCGGTCGAGGCGGCCTCCGCCGGCGCACTCGGCCTGCGCCTCGGCGGCCCCACCCGCTACCCGCACGGCACCGAACTGCGCCCGACACTCGGCGACGGCCGCCCCCCTGAGCCTGCCGACCTCCGCCGGGTCGCCCGCCTCTCCCGCATCGTCACCGCCGGAACCGTCCTGGCGGTCGCGGCGGCCGGCTGTCGAGTGCCGGGTTCTCGAGTGCCGGGTTCTCGAGTGCCCTGAATGTTGCGTATCTCCACGCAGAGCTAGTTGTCGCGGCCCCTGGCGCGTAGCCGTGGTCCGGGCTCGTCCGGGACGGTGGTCGGCTGGAACGGAGGCGGTCAGTGGGACCGGCGACCGGGCCGGTCATCTGGTCGTGCCCAGGGTGTCGATACCCTCGGGCAGGTGCGGACCGGTCGGTTGCGGGTCACCCTGCGTGACGTATCGCCGGCGGTCGTGCGCGTGATCGACGTACCGGCGACCAGCTCGTTGCCGGAGTTGCATGAGCTGTTGCAGGTAGCGGTGGGTTGGACGAACAGCCACCTGCACCAGTTCGTCGCCGGCGACCGGACGTACGGACCCCCGGACCCCGACTGGGGTGACGAGCTGCACGAGGACGAGTCCGAGGCGAGGCTGCCGGACCTGCCGTCGCGGTTCGTCTACCGCTATGACCTCGGGGACTCTTGGGAGCACGACGTCGAGGTCGTCGGTGCTGGTGGCGCCGGCCCGGGCTGTGTCGACGGAGCGGGTGGTTGCCCCCCGGAGGACTGCGGCGGAGCGGACGGTTATGCCGAGCTGCGGTCGGTGCTGGCCGATCCCGGGCATGAACGGCACGCCGCGATGCGGGAGTGGGCGGGGGAGCTCCCAGCTTTCGACCGCCCGGCCACCGACCTTTTGCTGCGGCAGACGGTCGGCGAGGTGCCGGGCAGTGTTCGGCTGCTGCTGGATCTGCTCGCGGACGGCGTGAAGCTGACCCCCGGCGGTCGGTTGCCGCGCTCGATCGTGCGGCAGGTGCAGGAGCGATACCCGGGGTGGCACCCGTTGGGGAGTCCGGCGTCGGTGGAGGAGGATCTGTACCCGCTGGCCGTGCTGCACGCGATCCTTCGCCGAGTCGGGCTGCTGAGGCTCGCCAGGGGCGTGCTGCGGCCCACCCGCGCCGCGTCCGACGATCTGGAGATCGTCCGCAGGCTGCGGTCGTGGTTCGAGCCCGACGAGTTCCTTGGCATCCTCACCGTTCTCACCACGGCCGTCCTGTCGGCCGCTGGCCCGCTCAACGGCAGGGAGCTGGCGACCCGGGCGCACTCGCTGCTGGGCGAGCGATGGTCGGTGGACGGCCGGTCGCTGACCGCCGCCGACGTGGAGGCGGCGATCAACGAGCTGAGTGGGCAACTGGCCGCACTCGATCTCGCCGTGCATGACTGCAAGACGTGGCAGGCGGGCATGTCGGCGCGGACCCTGCTGCCGAGGGCCGCCGCTCTGGCGGCGCACTGGTCGCGCAGCCCGGCACGGTGACGCGATGGACCGACGGGATTGGCTGACACAGCTTCGCGCGGCCACCCATCGCCGTGACGGGGCGGCGGTGGTGACTCTGGCCGAGGACCCGGCTCGGCCGAGCGGGGTCTTGCAGCTCCTCGGCGACGGCCTGGCGGCTGTATTCGATCAGCGGGTCGACGGCTTGCGACCCGTGCTTGCCGACTGCGTCGCCGCGCTGCGCGAACGCGGATGGGCCGGTGACGTCGAGCTGGCCGACCAGCTCGACGCGCTGTCCGGAACCGCGCCGACCCCGATGTTGCGGTCGCTGGCGGTGGACCTGGACCAGCTGTCCGAGCTCCTCGAAGGTGACCCGATGACCACCGGCGGCGGGATCGACCTGCGGACCGGCGAGGTGTGGCCGCGCAGCGTCATCGAGTACGCCGAAGAGGGCGCGGACGACCTGGACGCCCCGGACTTCGAGGACGAGGAGCGGTTTCGGTGGGTGGACGGTGGGGGTTCCCGTGACGGTTACCGGGACATGGAGTCGTTCATCGACACGATCGGCGACCACGACCGGGCGGATCGGTTGGGCATCGCCATCCAGGGACGGGGCGCATTCCGCCGATTCAGGGATGTCCTAGCTCGCTGGCCTGACGAGCTGGACCGTTGGTACGCGTTCCGCGACGAGCGACAACGGGGCCGGGCACGCGAGTGGCTCGCCGACGCCGGTTACCGGGTCGCGAGCGACTGATGGAATGGCGGGCCGGCGCCGCACTACTTCGTCCCGCTGCCGGACGAAGACTCCGCCGCCATCGGCGACTTGGTCGTGATCGCGACGTACGGATGGGGCGTGATCCCGGTCGAGGCCAGCGTGCCGGGGTGATCGCTGTTCGTGGCGGTTTAGCCTCGAATATCGACGCTCAACCGCCACGTCTGGCGATCAAGCCTGGGCCAGGCCAACACTGACCCGGCGAAGCCGGGCGTTGCGTATTTCCACGCAGAGCCAAAGCGTTGTCGGGAGACCTCGGGAGGGAGAGCCGAGTGGCGGGTCAGAAGCGGGACTTGCCGTAGCGGGCCAGGAGGGGATCCTCGGGGGCTTCGGGTTCGGCGGTGTCCTCGGACGGTTCCCGGCGTTGCAGGAGTTCCAGGCGGATGAAGTAGACCAGGCCGAACAGGGCCATGGCGCCGAACGTGAGCCACTGCCAGGCGTAGGAGAGGAACGGCCCGTCGTCCATGTCCGGCAGGGGCAGCGCGCCCAGGCCGCCCGGTTGGTTCTCCACCAGCTGCAGGTAGCCGCCCTGCACCGGCAGCTTGGTGACCCGGGCCAACTCCCGGCTGTCGACGGCGTAGACCTGGTGCTGGCCGGCGTTGTCCAGTGGCGGGCGGTGCTGCGGGTCGGTCTCGTCCATCCGGATGCGGCCGGTCAGGGAGACCGGACCGGCGGGGGCCGGCGGCACCGAGGCGGTCTGGCTGCCGTCGTCGGGGCGCAGGAAGCCGCGGTCCACCGCGACGGTCCGGCCGTCATCGGTGCGGAACGCGGTGAGCACCTCGAACGCCGGCCGGCCCAGAACACTGCGCAGCCGCACCACGGCCTCGGCGCCCGGTACGTACTCGCCTCGGACCACGGCCTGCCGCCACTCCACGTCGCGGGACGGCCCGTTGCCGGGAACCAGGGAAGCCAGGGGCGCGGGCGCGTGCGCGTAGGAGGCGGTGATCGCCGCGTTCTGCGCCTCCCGCTCGGCGTTGCGCCGGAACTGCCACGGGGCCAGCAGCGTGTAGCAGGCCACGGCGAAGCCGATGACGCCGAGGATGAACGCCACCCAACCCGGCTTGAGCAGGAACCGCACCCCTCTACGGTATGCCGTCGGCCAGCCGGCGCACGGAGCGGGCGGCCGACAGCGCGCCGGCCGCGTAGCCCTGGCCGAACAGCGCCACGTGCACCAGCAGCGGGAACAGCTGGTGCAACCCGACCCGGTCCGGCCAACCCGGCGCCAGCGGGTTGACCGCCTGGTATCCGGCGAGCACCGCGTCCAGGTGCGGGCAGCCGAACAGCGCGAGCATGGCCAGGTCGGTCTCCGGGTGGCCGCCGTGGGCGGCCGGGTCGATGAGCCACGCCTCCACCCGGCCGCGGCCGTCACCCGGGCCACCCCGCCCGGCCGGTCCCCGGCTCCACAGCACGTTGCCGGACCACAGGTCGCCGTGCAGCCGGGCCGGCTCGACCGGCGGCCCGGCCACGTCGGCGAGCACCGTGCAGGCGGCCTCCACCTCGGCGCACTCGTCGGCGGTCAGGTCGCCGGCGTCCCGGGCCCGGCGGGCGTAGCGGAGCACCCGGTGCTCGGCGTACCAGTCCGGCCAGTCGGGCGAGGGCGAGTTGCGCATCGGGGCGCGGCCGATCCAGGCCTCGGAGGCTCCGCCGGGTGGCGGGGCGCCGAACGCGGGCGCGCCGGCCGCGTGCAGCCGGGCCAGCCCGGCGCCGAACCGGCGGGCCGCCGCCGCGTCCGGCCCAGCCGGTGGCAGGTACTCCACCACCAGCTCCCGGTCCTCCGCGCCGAGCACCCTGGGTACCGGAACGGCGCCGGCATCGGCCAGCCAGTTCAGCCCGGCCGCCTCGGCGGCCGCCTGCCCGCTCTCGCCCCGTTTGCGGACCACCGTCGTGCCGTCCGGCAACTCCTCCGGCCTCACCTCAGGTGAGCCGTTCCCTGGTCCAGTCCAGCAGGCCGGGCATGGCCGCCTCGATCAGGCCGAGTACCTGGTCGAAGCCCCGGTCACCGCCGTAGTAGGGGTCCGGCACCTCGGCGCCGGCCGGCGCCGCCGGGTCGAACGAGCGCAACAGGCGCACCCGCTCGGCCGCGTCCGCGCGGCCGAGCGTCCTGGTCAGCTCGTGCACGTGCCCGGCGTCGGCCGCCACCAGCAGGTCCGCCTCCAGGTGGTTGAAGTTGACCTTGCGAGCGGTGTGCTCGGTAGGGTAGCCGTGCCGGCGCAGCACCTCGGCGGCGCGCTCGTCGGCCGGCTCGCCGGCGTGCCACGCACCGGTGCCGGCGCTGGTGACCCGGACCCGGTCGGCCAGGCCGGCGCGGGCCAGCTCGGTGGCGTACACCTTCTCGGCGATCGGTGAGCGACAGATGTTTCCGGAGCAGACGAAGCAGACGTGCAGGTTCACCCATGCAGTTTCGCGTAACGTGGGAAGCCCGGGTGAGGGGGCCAGGAGCGGGTTTGCCACGATGAGCGCCGATGAGTGTTTCTGACACCGGGGTGCCCGCCGCCGCGCGGCTTTCCGACCTGTCCGGTTGGTTGGTGCTGATCGGGCGGCTGATCCTGGGCGGGGTGTGGATAGCCGCCGGCTACGCCAAGATCACCGACCTGGACGCCTCGGTGCGCGCGGTGCGCGCCTACCAGCTGCTGCCGGAACTGGGTGCGCAGGTGGTCGGCTCCGCGCTGCCCGCCGCCGAGCTGCTGCTCGGTGTGCTGCTGGTGGTCGGGGCGTTCGTGCGGGTCAGCGCGCTGGTTTCCGCCCTGCTGATGCTGGGTTTCGTGATCGGCATCGCGTCGGCGTGGGCGCGCGGGCTGCGCATCGACTGCGGCTGTTTCGGGTCCGGCGGCGAGCTGGCCGCCGGTGAGGACCCGACCTATGGACTTGAGCTGGCCAGGGACGGCGGGCTGTTCGTGCTCGCGCTGCTGCTGGCCCGCTGGCCGAGTGGTTTTTTCGCGATCGACAAGGTGCTTGCCGGCAGGCGAGAGGAAGTGAGCCAGAACCAATGATGGCCAAGAAGACGGCCCGGCGGCGCCCGGCTCCGGTGGTGACCCAGCGGCGGGGACCCTCGCTCGCGCTGATCATCGGAGCGGTGGTGGTGCTGCTGTTCGCCGGCATCGTCGCGTTCGGCATCTACCGCACCCAGCAGCAGAACCAGGCGCTGAACGCGCCGCCGGCCGGCGTGATCGCGGACGGCCTGGTGGTCGGCCAGCCGCAGGCCAGCACCACGATCGACGTCTACCTGGACTTCCAGTGTCCGGCCTGCCGCAACTTCGAGAAGAACGCCGGCCCGACCATCGACGAGCTGGTGGCCAAGGGCACGGCCCGGGTGATCTACCACCCGGTGGCCTACCTGGACGACATGTCCGGCGGCACCCGGTACTCCTCGCGGGCCTCGGCGGCGTCCGGCTGTGCGGCGAAGGACAACGTCTTCCCGCAGTTCGCCAAGCTGCTCTACGACAACCAGCCGTCCGAGGGCGGCAAGGGCCTGCCGGACCAGCAGCTTCTCGCCTACGGCCAGCAGGCCGGCGCCTCGCCGGCGTTCGCCGAGTGCGTGAACACCAAGGTCTACGAGCGGTGGACCCGCAAGGTCACCGAGGAAGCCTCCAAGAAGGGCTTCAACTCCACGCCGACCGTGCTGGTCAACGGCAAGAAGATCACCAACACGGACAGCGCGCTGCGCCAGGCCGTCGGCATCCAGTGACCTAACCGCCAAGCACCGCCGTGCGCCACCCGCGCACCGAGCTGACCAGCGCCAACGCCTCGGCCGCCGCCAGGTCCGGAATGCCCAGCACGCGTTCGGTGAGCGTGCCGTCGGCCACCAGCCGCCCCCGCTCGATCCCGGGCAGGCAGCCGGCCGACAACGGCGGGGTGTACCAGCGGCCGGCCAGGCGGAGAGCCAGGTTGGCGATCGTCGCCTCGGTCAGCTCGCCGCGCTCGTTCACCAGGATGACGTCATCGGCGTCCGGGTGCCGGCGCAGCCGTTCCGCGTACGGCTCGCGCAGTGAGGTCTTGTGGTACGGCCACGGCTGCCGGGTGTCGATCGGCTCCCGCTCCAGGGCCAGCCGCACCGGCCCGGGCGGCGAGGGCGGCAGCGGCCGGGCCTCCACCTCCACCGTGCTGTCCCGGTTCAGCCCCAGCCTCAGCATCGCGTCGCCCGCCTGCTCGGCGGCGGCCTCGGACAGGGCGGTCCGGGCGGCGGCCAGGTCGCAGGTGAACCCGAAGTAGTCGGCCGAGCGGGCCAGCCGGGCCAGGTGCGCGTCCAGGTGCCGGATGCCCTCGCCGGTTCGGAAGCCCAGCGTCTCGCGCAGGGTGAACTCCCGGGGCCGGTGGTGCAGCACCGCCGACTTGGCCAGCAGCTCGGCGTGTTCCGCCGCCGGGTCGGAGGACCAGGTGATGCCGCCGCCGGTGCCGTACTCGGCGGTGCCCGACTCGCGGTCCAGCACCGCGGTGCGGATGGCCACGCTGAACCGCGCGCGCTCCGGCGCGTCCGGCGGGGCCAGCCAGCCGACGGCGCCGCAGTAGACCCCGCGCGGGCCGTCCTCCAGCTCGGTGATCAGCCGCATGGTGCGCGGCTTGGGCGCACCGGTCACCGAGCCGCAGGGGAACAGCGCGCGGAACACCTCGGTGAGGCCCAGACCCGGGCGAAGGTGGGCGCTGATCCGGGAGGTCAGCTGCCAGACCGTCTCGTAGCGTTCCAGGTCGAACAGCGACTCCACCCGTACGCCGCCGGTCCGGGCCAGCCGGGCCAGGTCGTTGCGCATCAGGTCCACGATCATCACGTTCTCCGCGCGTTCCTTGGCACTGGCGCGCAGGGCCTCGGCGAGCCGGAGGTCCTCGCCGGGCTCGCGGCCGCGCACCGACGTGCCCTTCATCGGCCGGGTGGTGATCCGGTCCCCGCGCCAGTGCAGGAACAGCTCGGGGCTGGCGCTGGCCACCACGAACCGGCCGAGGTCCAGGTAGGCGCAGTAGCCGCCGCGCTGGGCCAGCGCGAGGTCGGCGTACACCCGGTCCAGCCGCGTGTCCCCGGTGTCGAGCTTGCCGGCCAGCCGCACGGTCAGGTTGCACTGGTAGGTCTCACCGGCGGCGATGTGCTCGCGCACCCGCCCGACGCGCGCGTGGTAGTCGTCCACCCGCCAGGTGGGGTGCCAGTGCGGCGGCTCCCCGGCACCGCCGCCGTCCGAGGGCCGCACCGGTGGCACCTGCTCGGGCGGCCCGGTCACGCCGAACCAGAGCAGCGGCGGCCCGTCCTCGGCCGGCGGGTGGGTGGCCAGCTGGGGGTCCAGCCCGCTGGCCGCCTCGTAGGCCAGGTAGCCGAACGCCCAGCCGCCCGCCCGGGTCGCCCGGTCCACCTCGCCCAGCGCCCCGGCCACCTGGCCCGGACGCTCGGCGGTGATCACCCGGTCCGGCCGGCCGAAGCGCAGCGCGGTGTTCGTCCGGAGATCGTCGAAGCGGGCCCAGGCGGTCACCGCTGGACAGTACGTCTCAGGTGACGTCCAGCGGCAGGGCCAGCAGCGCGTTCTCCACCACCTCGGGCAGCGCGGGGTGGATCCAGTACTGCTCGCGGGCCATCCGGTGCGCCGGCAGGCCGAAGGACATCGCCTGGATCAGCGGCTGGATCACCGTGGACGCCTGGGGACCCATCACGTGCGCGCCGAGCAGCTCGCCGGTCGCCGGGTCGGCGATCAGCTTGCAGAACCCGGTGGTGTCCTCCATCGCCCAGCCGTAGGCCACCGAGCCGTACTCCTGCACCGAGGTGACGTGGCGCAGCCCGCGCTCCCGGCACTCCTCCTCGGTGAGGCCGACCTCGGCGATCTGCGGCCGGGTGAACACCGCCGAGGGCACGTAGCGGTGGTCCGCCTTACGTCGGTTCCCCGGGTTCGCCAGGTTGTGCGCGACCACCTTGGCCTCGTGGTTGGCCACGTGTTTGAGCTGGTAGGGGGAGCAGATGTCGCCCAGCGCGTAAATGCCGGGGAGGTTGGTCTCCTGGTATTCGTCCACCACCACCCGGCCGTCTTCGTGGGTGGCGATGCCCGCACGGTCCAGCCCTAGCCGGTCGCTGTTCGGGGTGCGCCCGGTGGCCACGAGCAGCGTGTCGCCCTCCACGACCGTGCCGTCCTCCAGCTCCAGGTGCACCCCGGGGCCGGAGTCCGCGCAGCCGATCGGGGGCGCGTTGGTGTGCACCGTCCAGTGCTGCCTGGCCACCTCGGTGAACCGGGTGGCCACGGTGCCGTCCAGGTGCCGCAGCAGCCGGTCGCCCCGGGTCACGATGCTCACCTGGCTGCCCAGCGCGGAGAACACGTGCGCGAACTCCGCGCCGATGAACCCGCCGCCCAGCACGACCAGCCGCTCCGGCGGCTCGTCCAGCCGCATGATCGTGTCCGAGGTGTGGAACGGGATGCCGGAGTCCAGGATCACCGCGGGGATGCTCGGGCGGGCACCGGCCGCCAGCACCACCCGGTCGGCGGAGATCTGTTGGGCCGGCCCGCCGTCGGTCGGCGCGACGGACAGCTGCTTGGGGCCGGTGAACTCGGCGTGCCCGGCGATCAGGGTGATGTTCGGCTCACCCTCCGCCCGGTACCGGCGGCCGCCCTCGGAGATCGGGTCGATCCGGCCGAACACCCGGTCCCGGATGTCCGCCCAGCGGATCTTGTCCTGGGTGGCGTCGATGCCGTAGCGGGCCGCCTCGGTGACCTCGCGGGCCACGTCGGCGGCGTACACGTACATCTTCGTGGGGATGCACCCGACGTTCAGGCAGGTGCCGCCGAACACGCCGTGCTCCACGACGGCGACGTCCAGGTGGGAGAAGCGCTCGTCGGGCAGCGAGTTGCCCGAACCGGAGCCGATGATGACCAGATCGAAATGCCGCACACCACCGACATTAACCGGTGTTCCCCTCGCCCGTTTCGTAACGCCGGCCGTGGCACCGGCGACATACCTGGCACATGCCTGACCGCCGTGGGGGGTGGTCAGTCGCCGCGCATCGCGCCGCGGCTGGGTCACCCAGCCTTCACCCAGCCGCGCGCGGGCGGACGTGAGGTTGATCGTCACCGCTGCCTGATCTCGCCGTCCCCGGCGCTCGCATGGTAGGCAGAGCCGGTGAGCAGCGAACTGTTTCCCGCCACCGTGCACCGCTCCTGGGCCGCCGACCTGGACCCGCAGACCCTCTATGCGCTGCTGCGCCTGCGGGTGGACGTTTTCGTGGTCGAGCAGAAGAGCCCCTACCACGAGCTGGACGGGCGGGACCTGGAGCCGAGGACCCGGCACTACTGGCTGGGCGGTTCGGGCAACCCGGAACCGGTGCTCGGCTGCCTGCGACTGCTCAAGGACCCGGACGGCAACTACCGGGTGGGCCGGGTCTGCGTGGCGGCGGAGCACCGGGGGCGCGGGCTGTCCCGGCGCCTGATGGACGCCGTGCTCGCCGAGGTGGGCGACGCCGACTGCCTGGTGGACGCGCAGCGCTACCTGGCCGACTTCTACACCGGCTATGGCTTCGTGCCGGTCGGCGAGCCGTACGACTGGGACGGCATCGAGCACCTGCCCATGCGCCGCCGCAAGCGCGAGCTGGTGCCGTGAAGACTGGGCGCGCACAGTTCCCGTTCTCGGCCGTTGTCGGCCACGACGACCTGAGGCTGGCCCTGTTGCTGACCGCCGTGCACCCGGCGATCGGCGGGGTGCTGGTGCGGGGGGAGAAGGGCACCGCCAAGTCCACCGTGGTCCGCGCGCTGGCCGACCTGCTGCCCGGGCTGGTCGCGGTCGAGGACTGCCGCTTCGGCTGTGACCCGGCGGCCCCCGACCCGGACTGCCCGGACGGCCCGCACCCGGCGGGGGCGGAAACCGTGCGCCGGCCGGCCCGGTTGGTCGAGCTGCCGGTGGGCGCCACCGAGGACCGGCTGATCGGGTCGCTGGACCTGGAGCGCGCGCTCACCGAGGGGGTCCGGGCGTACCAGCCCGGCCTGCTGGCCGCCGCGCACCGGGGCGTGCTCTACGTGGACGAGGTCAACCTGCTGCACGACCACCTGGTGGACCTGCTGCTGGACGCGGCGGCGATGGGCCGCTCGCACGTGGAGCGGGACGGCGTCTCGCTGTCCCACGCGGCGGCGTTCCTGCTGGTCGGGACCATGAACCCGGAGGAGGGCGAGCTGCGCCCGCAGCTGCTCGACCGGTTCGGGCTGACCGTGGCGGTGGCCGCGTCGCGGGACGTCGACGTGCGCACCGAGGTCATCCGCCGCCGGCTGGCCTTCGAGGCCGACCCGGCCGGGTTCGCGGCCGGCTGGGCGGCGGAGGAGGACGCGCTGGCCGAGCGCATCGCCGCCGCTCGGGAACGGCTGCCCCGGGTGGTGCTGCCGGACGCCGAGCTGCGCCGGATCGCGGCGGTGTGCGCCGAGTTTGAGGTGGACGGCATGCGGGCCGACCTGGTGACCGCGCGGACCGCCACTGCCCACGCGGCCTGGCGCGGCGCCGACCTGGTCGGCGAGGAGGACATCCGGGTGGCGGTCCGGCTGGCCCTTCCGCACCGGCGCCGCCGCGACCCGTTCGACGAGCCCGATCTGGACCAGCGGGCGCTGGACGAGGCCCTGGACCGGGCCGCCGAAGCGGCGAACCCGACCGACGAGCCGCCGCCCGGCGGTCCCGGCGGTCCCGACGGCCCGGACGACCGGGGTCCGGACGGCGGCGGCCCGAACGGCGGTCCCGACGGCCAGGGGCCCGACGACAGTGGTCCGGACGGCGGGGGCGGTGCTCCCCGGCCGGAAGCCTTGCCCGAGCCTTCCACGAACGGCTCCAACGGACAGGCCCAGCCCTCCGGGGACGGCGCCAGCCGGCCGGTGCCGGCCCCCACGAGCCCGTTCCGCGCCCGGCTGCTCAGCGTGCCCGGCATCGGTGAGGGCGCGCCCGGGCGGCGGTCCAGGGCGCGCACCGAGTACGGCCGGGTGGTGCGGGCCGGCGACGCCGGCAACGGCCCGGCCAAGCTGGCCGACCTGCACCTGCCGGCCACGCTGTCGGCCGCCGCGCCGCACCAGGCCGCCCGGGGGCGGTCCGGCGCGGGACTGCTGGTACACCGGGAGGACGTGCGGCTGGCGGTGCGCGAGGGCCGCGAGGGCAACCTGGTGCTGTTCCTGGTGGACGCCTCCGGCTCGATGGCCGCCCGCAAGCGGATGGCGGCGGTGAGCGGCGCGGTGCTCTCCCTGCTGCGCGACGCCTACCAGCGGCGGGACAAGGTCGGCCTGATCACCTTCCGGGCCGCCGAGGCCGAGCTGCTGCTGCCCCCGACGTCCTCGGTGACCGCCGCGCTGCCCCGGCTGACCCGGATGCGCACCGGCGGGCGCACCCCGCTGGCCGCCGGGTTGCTGCGGGCGCGCCGGGTGCTGGCCGCCGAGCGGCTGCGTGACCCGCGCCGGCGCCCGCTGCTGGTGCTGCTCACCGACGGGCGGGCCACGGTGGCCGCCCGGCCGGGGGGCGATCCGCTGTGGGACGCGCTGCGGGCCGCCGGGCTGTTGGCGGCCGACGGGGTGGCCACGGTGGTGGTGGACTGCGAGTCGGGGCCGGTGCGGCTGGCGCTGGCCGGCCGGGTCGCGGCGGCGGCCGGCGGCGCACTGGTGCCGATGGCCCAGCTGGATGCGGACCGAGTGGCCGGCGTGGTGCACGCCGCACGAAAGGCGGCGTGAGGACATGCCTCAGGGACAGGTGACCGAGGTACCGGAGGACGGGCTGACCACCCGGCAGCGGCGCAACCGGCCGCTGCTGATGGTGCACACCGGCGAGATGAAGGGGAAGTCCACCGCCGCGTTCGGCATGGCCCTGCGGGCGTGGAACCAGGGCTGGTCGGTGGGCGTGTTCCAGTTCGTCAAGTCGGCGAAGTGGAAGGTCGGCGAGGAGGCCGCGTTCCGCGCGCTCGGCCGGCTGCACGAGCAGACCGGCGAGGGCGGGCCGGTGGAGTGGCACAAGATGGGCGAGGGCTGGTCCTGGTCGCGCAAGCCGGGCACCGAGGAGGACCACGCCGCCGCCGCGCTGGAGGGCTGGCGGGAGATCCGCCGCCGGCTGGAGTCACAGGCCCACGGGTTCTACGTGCTGGACGAGTTCACCTACCCGCTGAAGTGGGGTTGGGTGGACGTGGCCGAGGTGGTGGAGGTGCTGGCCGCCCGGGAGGGCCGCCAGCACGTGGTGATCACCGGCCGGGACGCCCCGGCCGCACTGGTCGACGCCGCCGACCTGGTGCTGCGCACCGACAAGGTGAAGCACCCGATGGACGCCGGCCAGAAGGGCCAGCGCGGCATCGAGTGGTAGGCGTACCTGGTGGATCATCCAGCCGGCTGCGCGGCGCCCAGATCGCGTCTCGCGGCGTTGTCCTCCTCGCCGATAGCTCCGCTATCGACTCGTCGTCCGCCTTGCGAGACCCAATCTGAATCGCCGCTCGCTCGGCATAGATCCACCAGGCACGCCTGCGCGTTACGACCGGCAGCCGCCGTCCCGCACCGCCCGGTTGAGCGCCCGCGCGATGTGTTTCTCGCCCTCGTCGTTCGGGTGGATGCCGTCCTTGGACAGGTGCTCCTCGGGGTCCCACCCGCTGGACGCGTCCACGATCCGCACGGCGGAGAACTCGGCCGCCACGGCCGCCTGCTTGGCCGCGTAGGCGGCGATCACCTTGGGATCCCGGCCGGGGTGGTTGCGCGCGCTCACCCGCAGCGGCTTGAGCAGCAGGATCTCCGGCACCGGCGGGGTGGCGAACGCGGACAGGGTGTGCCGCAGCGCCCCGGTCCACCGCTCGGCCGGCAGCTTGTCCTGGATGTCGTTGATCGCGGAGTCGATCACCACCATCTCGGCGCTGCCGGGCACCCAGCGGGTCGGGCCGGAGTGCACCAGCTTGTCCACGTTGACCGTGGTGCCGCCGTTCACCGCGCGGATCACCGGCCGCACCTGCAGCGCCGAGGCCACCAGGCCGGCGTAGCTGGTGGTCGCGCCGCCGATCTGCGGCGAGTTCAGGTAGCTGTGCCCGTAGGCGACCAGCGGCCCGCGCGGGCGTGTGCACTCCTTGGCCCGGGCGGCCGGGGCGTGGGTCAGGGAGCTGGCGATCAGACACGTTGCGGTGGCCGCCAAGGTGACAGCCAGGGCACGTACCCGCACTGCGACTCCTCGAAGATCGAAAGGGCGACGGGGGGAGCGCCGTCTGTGATCACTGTTGCATGAGATGATCCCGGCTGCGTCCTCCGAAAGAGGGTAAGTGAGGTCACCGATTAACAGGTTGTTAAGCACGTGCCGTCGAACGGGTGAACCGTTATGACGGTTCGGACCAGCGCGATCGTGATCGCGGCGCCGGCCTCGGGCAGCGGGAAGACCACGGTGGCCACCGGGCTGATGGCCGCGCTGTGCCGGAGAGGCACCTCGGTGGCCCCGTTCAAGGTCGGCCCGGACTACATCGACCCCGGCTACCACGCGCTGGCCACCGGCCGCCCCGGGCGCAACCTGGATCCGGTGCTGGTGGGCGCGCACCGGGTGCGGGGGCTGTTCGGGCACGGCGCGGCGGGCGCCGAGCTGGCCGTGATCGAGGGCGTGATGGGCCTGTTCGACGGCCGCCTGGGCGTTCCCGACGGGACCGGCCAGCCGGCCGACGGCTCCACCGCGCACGTGGCCGGGCTGCTCGGCGCACCGGTGCTGCTGGTGGTGGACACCCGAGGGCAGAGCCGCAGCCTGGCCGCCCTGCTGCACGGGTTCGCCACCTTCCGGCCCGGCACCCGGCTGGCCGGCGTGGTGTTGAACCAGGTGGGCAGCCCCCGGCACGAGCAGGTGCTGCGGGACGCCTGCGAGGAGGTGGGCCTGCCGGTGTTCGGCGCGCTGCCCCGCCGCGACGCGCTGGCCGTGCCGTCCCGGCACCTGGGCCTGGTCACCGCCGCCGAGCGCGGCGCGGCGGCATTGGCGGCGGTGGACGCCATGGCCACCCTGGCCGCAACCCACCTCGACCTCCCCGCCATCCAGGCCGCCGCCACCCCCGTCGACCCCGGCGAACCCTGGACCCCCACCGACGAGCTCCAACCCGATTCAGTCACTCCAGCAGCCCGATTCAGTCACTTCGGCAGCGTGGTTCAGTCACTTTCGCCGGTGATCGCGGTGGCCGGTGGATCGGCGTTCAGCTTCGGCTACGCCGAGCACACCGAACTGCTCGCCGCGGCGGGCGCCACGGTGGCGGTGTTCGACCCGCTGCGGGACGAGGCGCTGCCGGCCGGGACGGCCGGGTTGGTGCTGCCCGGCGGGTTCCCCGAGGAGCACGGCGCGGCGCTCGCCGCGAACGCGGCACTGCGCTCCGAGGTGGCCGCGCTCGCGCGCGCCGGCGCCCCGGTGCACGCGGAGTGCGGCGGCCTGCTCTACCTGGGCCGGGAGCTGGACGGGCACCCGATGTGCGGGGTGCTGCCGGCGGTCGGCCGGATGACCCCCCGGCTGCGGCTGGGCTACCGGGACGCGGTGGCGGTGACCGACTCGGCCCTGTTCGCCACCGGCCGGCGGGCCACCGGGCACGAGTTCCACCGCACCGCCATGGAACCGGCGGCCGGAATGCCACCAGCCTGGCGCTGGTCGGCGCCGGAACCGACCGCCGAGGGGTTCGTGGCCAGCGGCGTGCACGCCTCCTACCTGCACACCCACCCGGCCGGCCAGCCGGAGTCGGTGGCCCGGTTCGTGGCCGCGTGCACGCGGTTCGCCGCCGACCGTCAGGGCCTCGGCGTGCCGTCCGTGCCCCGGTAGGTGACCGGCCCCAGGTTCAGGTCCCGCAGCTGCGGGACTATCGCCGCCGCGTCGCCCAGCGCGACCACCTTCATCAGGTCCGGCCGCAGGTGCGCCCGGGCGACCTGGAGCACCTGGTCGGCGTCCACCGCCGCCACCCGGGCGGCCAGCTGCTCGTAGTAGTCCGGCGACAGCTCGTGCAGGAACAGGTAGCGCGCGGTCGCGGCGCCGTCGCTGTTGGTGATGAACTCGGTCGGCAGCTGCTGGATGATCGACTGCTTGGCCCGGTTCAGCTCGTCGGCGGTCACCGGGGCGTCCCGCAGCCCGGACACCTCGGCCAGCATCTCCCGCACCGAGGCGCCGGTCACCGGGGTGTGCGTATTTGTGCGCAGAGCCAAAGTGCCGTCGCCCCGGGTGCGGGACAGGGTCGAGTAGGCGCCGTAGGTGTAGCCGTGGCGGCCCCGCAGGTTGGCGAACAGCCGGCCGGTGGTGCCGCCGCCGAGCACCTCGTTCAGCACCCGCAGCTTGTCGTAGTCGGGGTGGCTGGCCGCCACCATGGGCTGGGCCACCCGCAGCGTGGTCTGGCTCGAGCCCGGGCTGTCCACCACCAGCACTCGGTCCGGGGTCGGGGTGGCCGGGCCCGGTCTCGGGGTCCGCGTCGCCGGGCCGGACCAGCCGCCGAAGGCGTCCTCGGCCAGCCGTTTGGCCGCCTCCAGGGTGAGGTCCCCGGACAGCACCAGCACGCAGTTGCCGGGGGTGAACGCCTGCTGGTGGAATCGCACCACGTCGTCCCGGCTGATCGTGGCCACCGCTTGTTCGCGCCCGGCCGCCGGGTGGCCGTACGGGTGGTTCTCCCCGTACACCTCGCGGCTGACCACCCGGTCGGCGATCGCCGTCCGGTCGAACTTGGCCAGGTCGACCAGCCGGGCCCGCCGGGTCCGCTCCACCTCGGCCGGCGGGAAGGTGGACGACCGCACCAGATCGGAGAGCATCCCGACGGCCGGGCCGAGCTGCTCGCTCAGCGCGGACACCTGGACCGTGCTGCCGTCCACACCGGCGTTCACGCTCAGCTCGGCGCCCAGCGAGTCGATCTCCCGGGCGATGCCGGGCGCGTCGCGGCCGGGCGTGCCCTGGTCCATCAGGTCGGCGGTGAAGCCGGCCAGCCCCGGTTGCGCGGCCGGGTCGGCGGCGCTGCCCCAGCGCGAGGTGACCGAGGCCACCACCAGCGGCAGCGCGTGCGACTCGACCAGGTAGACGGGCAGCCCGTTGGCCAGCTCGAACCGCTGCGCGCGGGGCAGCGGGGTGGTGGGCAGCGGGCCGAGCGGGGGCGGCGTGTTGCGCCACGGCTCGGCCGACGGCGGCCTCGGCGGGGCGGCCGGGGGCGCCGGCGGGGTGGGAGGTTCCGGCGGCAGCACGGCCTGGCCGGGGAGCGTGTGGATGACCACCCGGCGGTCGGATCGCAGGTGGTCGGCGGCGAACCGCTTGACCGCCTCGGGCGCGACGTCGGCGTACCGGCGCAGGTCGCGGTCCAGGTACCCGGGGTCGCCGGTGTACAGGTTGTAGGTGTTGAGCGACGCGGCCCACTTGGAGGGTTTCTCCAGGTTGGAGAGCAGGTCGGTCCGGATGGTCGCCTTGGCCGCCGCCAGCTCGGACGGCGTCGGGCCGTTTGCCTTGAGGGCGTCCAGCTCCCGCTGGATGGCCGCCTCCAGCTCCTGGGGGCTGTGCCCGGGCCGGACGGTGGCCTGGATCCTGAACAGCGAGCCCAGGGCCAGGGAGTACTGGGTGGCCGTGACCTGCTGGGCGATCTCGTCGCGGCGCACCAGCGCGTCGTGCAGGCGGCTGGCCCGGCCGCCGGCCAGCACGTGCGCGGCCAGGTCGCTCTCCGCGTCACCCGGGGTGTAGACCGCCGGGGTGAGCCAGGCCATGGTCACCACGGGCAGCGTCACGTTCTCCGTCATGGTGACCCGCTTCTCGCCGGTCAGTGCGGGGGCGTCGACCTTGGGGCGGGGCACTTCCGCGCCCCGAGGGATGCCGCCGAAGTACTTCTCGATCATCGCCTTGGTTGCCGCCGGGTCGATGTCGCCGACGATGGCCAAGCTGGCGTTGTTGGGCACGTAGTAGCGGCGGAAGAAGTCCCGCGCCTCGTCCAGATGGGCGGCCTGGATGTCCTCGTGCGAACCGATGATGTTGGCGTGGTACGGGTGGCCCGGCGGATAGATCTCGCGGTACACGGCGTCCTCGGTGTTGCCCAGCGCCGCCGCCTCGTGGGTCTGCCGGCGCTCGTTGCGCACCACGCTCTGCTGGTTGGCCAGCTCGGCCGGGCCGAGGGCGTCGAGCAGGAAGCCCATCCGGTCGCTCTCCTGCCACAGGGCCAGCTCGAGTGCGTTGGACGGCACGGTGGTGGTGTAGTCGGTGCGGTCGAAGCTGGTGCTGCCGTTCACGTCCGTCGCGCCGGCCGTGTTCAGCAGGCGGTCGGCCTCGCCGTTCGGGATGTGCCCGGAGCCCTCGAACATCAGGTGCTCGAACAGGTGCGCGAACCCGGTACGGCCGGCGACCTCGTCGGCCGGTCCGACGTGGTAGAAGAGGCTGGTCGAGACGACCGGCAGCCGGTGGTCCTCGCGCAGCACCACGCGCAGCCCGTTGCCCAGGGTGTACTGCTCGAAGCCGCCGTTCACCCTGGACTCACCGGCGCCGCGCACCGGCCCTCCGCAGCCGGCCAGCACCAGGAGCACACAGCTCAGCAGTAGGCCGGTCAAGCGCATCTTCATGCCGACAAAGTTATGCGGATCATGCATAGGGGTGGCAGGTGGCCCCGATCCGACACACCGGCGCCGCCTCGGGGGATACTCCGCTCGGACCGCGTTGGCCAGCATCTGAAGGGACCGCGAGATGGCGGACGAGCAAAATCCCGAAGATCGAGGACCCGTCGAGGAGGGGAACGGCGGTCCGGTGACGCCGCACGCCGGGCTGCCGCACGGCACGCACGGCAACGGCACGAACGGGTTGGGTGCGCTGCCCGCCGTCCGGGAGCCCGAGGGCCCGGCGACGGTGGTTCCCGAGTCGGAGCGCGAGCCGGACCTGGAGATCAAGCACACCCGGATCAGCGGGCTGTGGACCGGCATCATCCTGTCCGCCGTGGTGCTGGTGCTGCTGCTGGTGTTCATCGTGCAGAACATCGAGCCGGCCCGGATCCGGTTCTTCGGCGCCGAGGGCAGCATGCCGATCGGCGTGGCGCTGCTGTTCGCCGCCGCGCTGGGCGTGCTGCTGGTCGCCATCCCCGGCTACCTGCGGATCCTGCAGCTGCGCCGGCTGGCCCGTAAGCGGAGCCGGACCGAGCATGGCTGACCCGCACTACCTGGTCGGCCTGGAACTGCGGGATCGGCTGGTCGTGGTGGTCGGCGGCGGCTCGGTCGCCCAGCGCCGGGTGCCCCGCCTGCTCGCCTCGGGGGCCCGGGTCAAGGTGATCTCCCCGTCGGCGACCGCCGTGGTGGAGGGCCTGATCGAGCCGGGCGGCCGGGTGGAGTGGGTGCGCCGCCGCTACGCCGAGGGCGACCTCGCCGACGCCTGGTACGCCCTGGCCTGCACCTCCGACCCCGAGGCGAACGCCGCCGTGGTGGCCGAGGCGACCCGGCGCCGGATCTTCTGCGTGCGCGCGGACGCCGGCGAGCTGGGCAGCGCGGTCACGCCGGCGGTGGGGGAGCACGAGGGGCTCACCCTCGGCGTGCTGGCCGGTGGCGAGCCGCGCCGCTCGGCGGCGGTGCGCACCGCGTTGGTCGAGGCGCTGCAGGCCGGCGTGATCAGCGACTCGGCCGAGCCCGCCGCGCCCGGGGTGGCCCTGGTCGGTGGTGGCCCCGGCGACCCGGGGCTGATCACCGTGCGCGGCCGGCGGCTGTTGTCCCGGGCGGACGTGGTGGTGGCCGACCGGCTGGCCCCGCAGCGCCTGCTCGAGGAGCTGCCGTCCCACGTCGAGGTGATCGACGCGTCCAAGATCCCGTACGGCCGGGCGATGCAGCAGGAGGCGATCAACACCGCGCTGGTCGAGGCGGCGAAGGCGGGCAAGTTCGCGGTCCGGCTCAAGGGCGGTGACCCGTTCGTGTTCGGCCGGGGCTTCGAGGAGCTGCTCGCCTGCGTGGAGGCCGGCGTGCCGGTCACCGTGGTGCCCGGGGTGACCAGTGCGTTCGCCGCGCCGGCCGCGGCCGGCGTGCCGGTCAGCCACCGGGGCGTGGCGCACGAGATCGTGGTGGTCTCCGGCCACGCCGCCCCGGACGACCCGGCCTCCCTGATCGACTGGCCGGCGCTGGCCCGGCTGCGCGGCACGCTGGTGCTGCTCATGGGCGTGCAGAAGCTGGCCGCCTTCGCCGAGGTGCTGGTGGAGCACGGCCGGCCGGCGGACACTCCGGTCGCGGTGATCCAGGACGGCACGCTGCGCGACCAGCGCACGCTGCGCAGCACGCTGGCCAAGGTGGGCGAAGAAGCCGTGGCGGCGGGCGTGCGGCCGCCGGCGATCATCGTTATCGGGGCGGTGGCTGGGCTCAGCCCAGCCCCGTGAGTGGCGAGTAACGCCATAGCGTCACTCGCCACTCACGAGCCCGCCCACCGGGCGGGCAGCTCCAGCGGCCCCCGGAACGACAGGTTGGGGGTGAACCGGGGCGACGCGCCGGGGGCCAGGCGCAGCCCGGGCAACCGGTCCGCCATCAGGTTGACCACGATCTCGCACTCCAGCCGGGCCAGCCCGGCGCCCAGGCAGAGGTGGATGCCCCGGCCGAAGGAGAGCTGGCGGCGGGCGTTCGCCCGCCGGATGTCGAAGCGGTCGGGCTCGGGGAACACCCCGGGCTCCCGGTCGGCGGCGGCGAAGGCCAGCACCAGCCGGCTGCCCGCCGCCAGCCGCACCCCGCCGACCTCGGTCTCCGTGGTCGTGACCCGCCGCCACATGGGCACCGAGCTCTCGAACCGGAGCGCCTCCTCCACCGCGCCGGCGATCAGCGAGCGGTCCTCGGTGATCTCCAGCCACAGGCCGGGCCGGCGCAGCAGGTGCAGCGTCAGGTTGCCCAGCAGGTTGGTGGTGGTCTCGTGCCCGGCGAAGCTGAGAGCGAAGACCAGGCTGGTGATCTCCGGGTCGGTGAGCGACCGCTCGTCGGCGATCAGCTGGTCGACCAGGTCGTCACCGGGTTCCCGGCGGCGGCCGGCGACGAACGCGGCGACGTAGTCGAAGAACTCGCGCATGCCGAGCGCCGAGCGGATCTGCTTGTCCCGGGTGGGGCGCCCCCAGTTCACCTCGAGCTTGTCCGCGCACCACGCCTTGATCCGGTCGGCGTCCGCGAGGGGCAGCCCGATCAGCGCGAACACGGTCAGCGCGGGCAGCGGGAAGAACAAGGCCGGCACCAGGTCGGCGCGCCCGTCGGCGGCGAACCGGTCGATCAGCTCGGTGGCCCGCCGGGTGATCACCGGTCGCATGCCGGCGACCCGGCGGGGGGACATCGCGCTGGTCATCGCGGTTCGGTAGCGGCGGTGCGCGGGCGGGTCGCAGTTGGACATGGTGGGGACCAGGGGCAGACCGGCGAGGATCTCCGCCGCCTCCGGGCAGGGCGGGTGCAGCGGTCGCTGCGCCTCCACGGCGGAGAAGGTGGCCGGGTCGGCGAGGATGTGCTCGATCTCCCGGTAGCCGGTCACCACCCAGCGGTCCAGCTTGGGCGAGTACCAGACCGGGGACCGCTCGCGCAGCCGGGACAGCTCGGGGTGCGGGTCCGCGACGAACGCGGGGGCCAGCGGGTCGAAGTCCGCGGCGATGGGGCATCCCGTGGTCGGCTCGGCCGTCATGGTCACCCATTCTGACCCGGCCGCGCGGCCGGCACCAATGCCCAAACCGGCCCACCGCCTTGCCTGTACGGGCATGGCGGGGAGTTCTTGCAGTCATTGCACGAGTGCTTCCGCCGCGGTAGCGTCCCGGCTACTTCTTGCAACGATTACACGAATTGGGGTGCGCCGGGTGGTCGAGGTGGGCTGGACGGCGTGGTGACCGCCGGTGAACGGGCCGCCGCCGAGGTGGCCGAGGCGCTCCGCACGGCGCCTTCGACGGACACGGCGCCTTCGATGGAAAGGGGAGCGGTCGCATGAGCCCACTCGGTTGGCGGTTCGCGCTGCGCGGCCTCGGCGGGCTGTACCTGGTGCTCGCCGCGTGGGCCGCCGCGCACCCGGTGTCGTTCAGCCTGGTCCTGGCCAACTTCGGCCCGACCAACGAGCACCTGGTGCACGACTTCGCCGCCTGCTCGGCCACCTTCGGGCTGGGCCTGGTGATCGCGGACCGGCTGCCGTCCTGGCGCACCCCCGCGCTGGCCGTCGCCGGGCTGTGGAACGGCTTCCACGCCGTCTCGCACCTGGCCGACATCCGGGACGCCCAGCCGGCCTTCGTCGGCCCGGTGGAGGCGGTGCTGCTGGTCGCGATCACCGCCCTGTTCGCCACCCTGACCAGGCTCAGCATCCAGCAGGAGAGGGCAGCCCGATGAGGAACGCGTCGACGTGGCGGGACGATCGTCTCGGGCGGCCCCGCTCGGTCACTCTGTCCAGCGGACCGCTGCGGTTCCACGACACCGGTGGCGACGGCCTGCCGGTGCTGGTGTTCGCGCACGGCTACCTGGTGAACGCCAACATCTGGCGCAAGCTGGTGCCGCTGCTGCGCGCCGAGCACCGGTGCATCACGCCGGACCTGCCACTGGGTTCACACGTCGTCCCGGTGAACCGGGACGCGGACCTTTCCCCGCCGGGCATCGCCGGAATGATCGCCGAGCTGCTCGAGGCGCTCGACCTGGACGAGGTCACGCTGTTCGGCAACGACTCCGGCGGCGCCTACAGCCAGCTGGTCGCCGCGTGGCACCCGGAACGGCTGGCCCGGCTGGTGCTGGCCACCTGCGAGACGCCGGAGTGCACCTGGCCGCCGACGCCCGGCGGTTTCGGCCTGTTGAAGGCCACCGCCGCGCACCCGGCCAGCTACCGCGCGCTCTACCAGGTGCTGCGCCTGCCCCGCACCTGGCGCTGGCGCAACACCTACGGCTGGCTGGCCAAGTACCCGATCGAGGCGCCCGCGATGTGGAGCTACCTGCGGCCGGTGCTGGACCGCGCGGAGATCAGGCACGACGGGCGGAAGGCGATCGGCGCGGTCTCCGCCCGGTACAGCCGGGCGGCGGCGGAGGAGCTGGTGCGGCGGTTCGACCGGCCGGTGCTGCTGCTCTGGGCGGAGGAGGACCACGTGTTCCCGGTCGCCCACGCGCAGCGCTACACGGCCCGGCTGCCCAACGCCGAGCTGGTCCGGGTGCCGGACTCGTACACCTACCTGTCCGAGGACCAGCCGGAAGCCGTGGCCAAACACCTGCGCGACTGGTTCGCCTAGCCGGCGGCGCGCTTGCGGGGGTCGAACGGGTAGAGGCCGGCGGCGACGCACCGGCTGGACCAGGAGGAGACCTGCTCCAGCACCGGCTCGAACTGGTCGCCCAGGGCCGCCAGCAGGGTGCCCTGGGCGGCGTCGGTGCGCTGCTCGATCATGGTGCGGAACTCGCGGCCCGAGTCGGTGAGCTCCCAGCTGGCGATGTGCCCGGCCACGGTGAGCTGCTTGATCGCGGCCTCGTTGTCCGGCTGCGCCCAGGCGTGCAGGTTGCTGTACCGGCCCAGCGGGTAGTCCAGCCACAGCTCGGTCAGGATGTTGATCTCGGGGGCGGTCAGGCCGAGGGCCACCCAGGTGGCGTGGTGGCCGCCGCCCCGGTGCTCGCGGACCAGCTCGGCCGCGCGCCACAGCCGCGCGTAAGGGTCGGTCAGCCGGGGCATGTCGCGCAGCGCGGCGAAGACCGGCCGCCCGCCGCCGTCCGCCGCGTCCGCGGCCCGCTCGAGCAACTCGGCGACCCGGTCGACCTCGGCCT
The DNA here is from genome assembly GCA_014208095.1 of Actinospineispora eucalypti. Lineage (GTDB taxonomy): Bacteria > Actinomycetota > Actinomycetes > Mycobacteriales > Pseudonocardiaceae > Pseudonocardia > Pseudonocardia eucalypti. The sequence continues at coordinate 2,479,768 of JACHMT010000001.1, forward strand.
CGGTGGTGATGTCGCCCAGCACCTTGCGCAGGCTGATCGCGGTGCCCTCGTCGCGCAGCTTGATGAACTGGTCGCGCTCCAGCTTGGACCGCGCGTCGGTCCAGCGGGCCTCCACGAAGTCGGGGGAGAACACGGCGAGCGCGGCGGTGACTACGGGGGCCGTCACGTCGCCGAGCGCGACCCCCCGGCCGTAGATGTAGCCGCCGAACATGTCGATCTCGTACTTGGCCAGCGCGTCGTTCACCTCGCGGGACCACACCGAGTGCATGGCCAGCGGTTCCAGCGCGTCCCGCAGCTGGCGGGCCGGTCCGCCCTCACTTACCGCGGCCGGGGTCTTGGTGCCTTCCGGCGCGGTGGTGAAGAACTTGGCGTACGCGGCCTCGTAGTCCATGCGGGTAAATCTAGTGTGCGCGGGTAGCGGAACGGCCGGGTGGCCACCCCGGCGCGCCGAGTGATCTCGGCCGGGTTCGGCTTGACGCCGCCACCGTGCTCGGACAGAGTGCATGGACATGATGTCCAGCAACGCTGTGCGCGGCCTGGCGGAGCGGGTCTACCCCGCGCTGGCCGCCGGGGACCGGGACACGCTGACGACCCTGCTCAGCCCCGATTTCCAGGGTCATTTCAGCCCCGGGCTGCCCGCCCCGATCGGCGGCACCCACGTCGGCCCGCAGGAGTGCATCGAGCGCGGGTGGTGGGCGATCGGAGCGCGGTGGGCGGTCCGCGCCGAGCCGGAGCGGTGGGTACCCTGCGGGGACGCCGAGCTGCTGGTTCTCGGCACCTACCGGGGTCGGGGGCGGGCCACCGGGAAGGCCTTCGAGGCGCCGTTCGCGCACCTCTGGACCGCGCGCGGCGACCGGCTCGGCGAGCTGCGCCAGTTCACCGACACCGCCCTCTGGGTGGCCGCCCTGGAGGAAACCCCGTGAGCGACCGGACCGTGCTGGAGATCGCCGACGGGCTGGCGCGGCTGCGGCTCACCCGCCCGGACCGGCGCAACGCGATCGACATGGCGATGGCCGGCGGGATCGCCGAGCGGATGGACCAGCTGGTGGCGGCCACCGACGGCGGCGACGTGCGCGCGGTCCTGATCGAGGCCGAAGGCCCGGCGTTCACCGTCGGCGGGGACGTGGACCACCTGGCCGGCCAGCTGGACCGGCTGTCCGCCGAGCTGGACGACATGATCACCCGCTTCCACGGCGCGCTGGCCCGGCTGGCCGAGCTGCCGGTCCCGGTGGTCACCGCCGCGCGGGGCGCGGTGGCCGGCGGCGGGTTGGGGCTGTTCTGGTGTGCCGACCTGGCCATCGCCGGCGACGACCTGCGCATCGCCACCGGATTCGCCCGGCTGGCGCTGTCCGGTGACGGCGGCAGCTCGTGGCACCTGCCGCGGCTGGTGGGGCTGCGCCGGGCGCAGGAGCTGCTGCTCGGCGGCCGGGTGCTGGACGCCGCCGAGGCGCTGGACTGGGGACTGGTCACCCGCGTGGTGCCGGCCGATGAGCTGGCCACCCACGCGCTGGCGGTGGCCCGCGAGCTGGTCGAGGGGCCGACCTACGCCTTCGGCCGGATGAAGCGGCTGCTGCGGGAGTCGGGCGGGAACACCTACCGGGAGCAGCTGGAGGCCGAGCGCGCGGCGATCGTGGACTGCGGCGCGACCTCGGACGGCCGGGAGGGCCTGGCCGCGTTCGCCGAGCGCCGCTCGCCCCGCTTCACCGGGCGGTAGGTCCGAGGCCGCCTGAGCGCGTGTCACCGGGCATGATCGCTGGCTGTGGCGGTGCAGCCGCGATTTTCGCGGCCCAACCGCCAGCAACGACGATCACCTCCACCCCGGAAACACCACACAGCCACTCCGCCGAAGTCACCTGGTGCCGCCCCTGACCCGACCGACGGGTCCAGCGCAGCTAGTGATCAATTCATCCTCACAGACGTTTCCCACTCGTAGAACGTCTCGCACGATGAGTTGACCATGGAATCGGCACCGGGCCGACCCGGAGTCTCGACCAACGCAACAGGCCGTACTCGAGCTGCGGCCACCCAGCTCCGCCGTCCGAGCTCTTTGAACCCCGCGGCACCACCGCGCCGCGCAGTGGTGAACCGAACGTGCTGGTCAGCCGCGAGTATGTAACGGGATCTCCAGGCGGGCGACCAGCCCGCCGCCGTCGCGGGCCGACAGGGTGAGCTGTCCCTGCACGCTGCCCACCAGCTGCGCCACGATCCACAGCCCCAGCCCGGCGGTGCCCCGCCGGTCGCCGTGGCTGACGTACTTGCGGGACACCTGGCCCAGCTGTTCCGGGGGCAGCCCGGGTCCCCGGTCGCGCACCTCGGCGACCAGCCGGTCCGGCTGCCCGGCCAGGTGCAGCTCGACCGGGCCGCTGGTGCTGTGCCGCGCGGCGTTCTCGGCCAGGTTGGTGAGCACCCGGCGCAGCAGCTGCGGGTCGCTCCACACCGCGGCGCCGGGGGGTTCCACGGTGCTGGCCCGCCGCTCGGCGGGGATCGCGGCGGCGTCCAGCACCGCCTCGGCCAGCTCGGCCAACGGCACGTCACGCTCCCGGGGCCGGCCCACCGGCGAACCGTCGGCCAGGGCCAGGTCGGCCAGGTTCTCCAGCATGTCCCGCAGGTGCTCGGCGTGCGCCCGCACCAGGGTGAGCGCGGTGGCCCCGGCCGGCTCGGCCAGCGCCCCCGACTCCAGGTCGCGGCTCAGCGCGGTCAGCGAGGCCACCGGGGTGCGGAACTCGTGCAGGATCACCCGCAGCCCGTCCTGCCGGGCCTGCTGCGACTCGTGCAGCCGTTCCCGCAGGTCCCGCTCCTCCAGCAGCGCCTCGTGCTCGGCGATGGCCTCGGCTCGGGAGCTCACCGCGGCGTCGTACTGGCGCTGCAGGAGCTGGGTGAACACCTGCACCAGCACGGCGGTGGCCACCAGGTAGCCGATCCACCAGCCGCCGTGCAGCAGCCGCTCGGACAGCGACATCGCGCCGGGGGAGACCAGCACCGCACCCGTGTAGCCGAGGCCGAGGCCGACCGCGACCGGGTAACCCTGGCGGCCGCCCAGCCCGGCGGCGATGACGATCAGCGGCAGCACCGCGACCAGCAGCGTGTCCGGCCCGCCGAACAGCGCGCAGCCGAACAGAGTGAGCACCGAGTCCATGAGCGAGATCGACCAGGTCGGAGGCGACCAGTGCCAGCGCACCAGCAGCAACGCCAGCACCACGCTGTAGCAGGCGCAGGTCCCGAACAGCGTCCAGGCCAGGCCGCGGTTGCCGGCGGCCAGCTGTTCCTGGGTGAGCAGCAGGGTTCCCCAGGACAGCACGACCGCGATCCGGACCACTACCACGGCCCGTTGCTCCCGGGGGTCGAGCAGCTCCGCCAGTCCCGACGGTGGCCACATGGGCCCTCCCTTCATTGGCCCGTGCGGGCCAACCCTGGCGCGCGCGGTCCTAGGCATGGTGACCGCCCATTTGTGATGATCGGCACAGCTGGAGATTCATGCCCGAACAGCGCCGTTCATACGAGCCGTATTCAGCGAGGAGTACACCCCAATGGCGATCGACAGGATCATCGAGCACAACAAGCGCACCGGCTACGGCAGCCTGTGTACCGGCGGGCTGCGCATGGAATCCTTCCCGATGAAGCTGTTCCGCAAGGGGAACAAGAAGTTCTGGAACCCCGAGGACATCGACTTCAGCCAGGACGCCGAGGACTTCGCGGCGATGACCGACGACGAACAGCTGATCACCGCGTCGCTGGCCGCGCGGTTCATGGCCGGCGAGGAGTCGGTGACCCAGGACATCCAGCCGTTCATGCAGGCCATGGCGGCCGAGGGGCGGCTGGCGGACGAGGCCTACCTGGCCCAGTTCGCGTTCGAGGAGGCCAAGCACATGATGGGCTTCCGGATGTGGTTCGACGCGATGGGGCTGGACGGCGACCTGCACGAGTACGCCGACTACGGGCCGGCCTACGCGATCATCTTCCAGGTCGAGCAGCCGAAGGCGATGTACGCGCTGATGGACGACCCGTCGCCGGCCGCGCAGGTACGCGCCTCGGTGACCTACAACCACATCGTGGAGGGCTGCCTGGCGCTGACCGGCTACTTCGCCTGGGCGAAGGTGTGCAACAGCCGCAACATCCTCCCCGGCATGCAGAAGCTGATCAAGCACATCGGTGACGACGAGCGCCGCCACATGGCCTGGGGCACCTTCACCTGCCGCCGGCACGTGGCCGCCGATGACGCCAACTGGACCGTGGTCGAGCAGCAGATGGGCAAGCTGATGCAGCCGGCACTGGACCTGACCAACGAGATCTACAACCGGTTCGAGGGCCGGGAGATGCCGTTCGGAATCGACCAGGCCGAGATGCTGCAGTACGCCACCGACAAGCTCACCCGCCGGCTGGAGTCCATCCAGGGCGCCCGCGGCCGCCCCGTGTTGGAAATCGACGAGGACTACTCGCCGATGGAGCTGGAGGACAAGTTCGGAGACGAGGACCTGGCCAAGCACCGCGAGCTGGCCAGCGCCTGAGTTTGGTAGGGGCTTACCTGGGGACCCGCGCGCGCCTAACTGGGCGCGCGCTCAGCCAGCGCGTTCCGCGCTGGGGACCCGCCCGCGGGTCCACCAGGTGAGCGCCGCCCCGACCACCAGCAGGAAGCTGGTGGACAGGAACACCGCCGGCATGCCGAAGTGGCCGCCGACGAACCCACCGGTGGTCGGCCCGGCCACCTGGCCCACGTACTGCGCGCTGATCGAGTAGCCGAGGATCTGCCCGGCGCCGTCGGCGCCCACGTTGTGCCGGATGGACGCGGTGATCGCGGGCAGCAGCCCGCCCAGGCTCAGCCCCATCAGGAAGCGCAGCAGCCCGAGCTGGAGGTTGTTCTGCGCGGCGGCCTGGAGGGTGAGCAGCGCGGCCGCGACCAGCAGGCAGCCGCAGATCACCGGCGGGTGGCCGATCCGGTCGGCCAGCTTGCCCAGCCGGGGCGCGGACACGATGGTGCCCAGCGCGCCGGCCGCCATCACCACGCCGGCGATGGTGGCCACGGCCGTGGTGCCCGGGGCGAGCTGCGTGACGTACACCGTGATGATCGGCTCCACCGACATGGTGGCGAACATGAGCAGCATCGCGGTGGTCAGCAGGGCGGCCAGCCGCCACGGGTGGGTCACGCCCGACCACGCCGTGCGCCGCTTCGGTTGGCCCGGCTCGGCCGCCGGGGCGCGAGCCGGCCGCCGCTCCTTGATCAGGAACGTGGTGGCCAGGAACGCGCAGAAGATCGTCGCGCCGGAGAGGAAGAAGGTCGCCCGGATTCCGATCAGGTCCGGGGCGATCCCGCCGAGCAGCGGCCCGATCACGCTGCCCGCCATGATGCCGGAGGAAAGCACGCCCAGCGCCCACGCCGACCGGTTCTTCGGCGTCTGCGTGGCCACCAGCACGGTCGAGCCCGAGGTGTACCCGCCGAGCAGCCCGACCAGCAGGCGCAGCGCGAGCAGCTGCCACACGTTCTGCACCAGGCCGGTCAGGGACATCGCCACGGTCATCCCGGCGCTGGCCCTGATCAGCATGGACTTGCGGCCGTAGCGGTCGCCCAGGGCGCCCCACAGCGGCGCGGTGAGCGCCGCCATGAGGAACGTCGCGCCAAACGTGACGCCGGACCACTGCGCCACCGCCCGGGGATCGGTGACCCCCAGCTCACGGATGTAGATCGGCAGGTAAGGGATGAGCAGGGTCATCGCCACGATCGTCGTAACCGACCCGCCGAAACAGACGAACAAATTCCGCCGCCAGGCCGGATTTACCTCATCACTTCCCACAATATGAGACACCCTTCCCAATTTCTGAAACCCTACCATCCCGATTCAGTGGTTTCAGCAGCGTGATTCAGTGGTTTCAGCAGGCTGGTTCAGTGGTTTCAGCAGGCTGGTTCAGTCACTTCGGGCTTGCGGTCGCCGCACGTGCGGCCCCGTCCAAGCCGATCTCTGAGCCCACACCGACGCCGAGCCGGCGTGGAACTCCGAATTACTCAGTGCGCCTGGGCGTCGTCGAGCAGGCCGTAGTGGCCGGCCAGGCCGGCGGCCTCGATCCGGTTGGGCACGCCGAGCTTGTGCAGCAGCGCGGCGACCAGGCGCTTGGCGGTGCGCTCGGAGACCAACAGCTGGGTGGCGATGTCGGCGGTCTCCATGCCCCGGGCGATCAGGATCCACAGTGCCCGGTCCTGGTCGTCCAGGCGCTCCAGCAGTTCGTCCGGGGGCTTGCGGGCCGACGCGAGAAGCGCGTCCAGCAGTGCGCCCGGCATCACGCGCAGTCCGGCGGCCACGGTGAGCAGCGGCGCGAGCAGGACGTCCGGGTCGGCCGATTTGGGCAGGTAGCCGTCGGCACCGGCGCGCAGTGCGCGTTCGGCCAGCGTGAGGTCCTCCGACCCGGAGAGGGCGATCACCTTGGTGCACGGCCGGCGCCGCTTGACCTGGCGGATCGCGGCGGCGCCGCCCAGCGGCGGCATTGCCAGGTCGATCAGGGCCAGGTCGGCCGCGCTGGCCTCGACCAGGTCGGCGGCCTCTTCTACCCGGGTGGTCAGGCCGCCGACCTTGAACCGGTCACCGGCCTTGCTCTCCAACAGCAGCGCCAGCCCCTGCGCGAACAGGTCGTGATCGTCCACGATCACCACCGTCAGGCGCCGGGCTTCGGGGCCGCTCACCCGCGCAGAGTCTCACATCGCCGGTTGCGCCGCGCGTCACCTACCTGGACACTATGTCCAGACAGTGTGCACAGATGAGGGCGGTCATGACCGAGAAACTGATCGACAGCGGCATGGTGCTGCTGGACCTGGAGGACGACGGTGTCGGCCGGCTCACGCTGAACCGGCCCGAGGCGTCGAACGGGATGAGCGTGCCGTTCCTGCGCGCGCTGTACGACGCGCTGATGCGCTGCCACGGCGAGCCGAGGTTGCGCGCGCTGTTGCTGCGCGGCGCCGGTCCCAACTTCTGCGCCGGCGGGGACATCAAGGACTTCGCGGCCAAGGGCGAGGCGTTGCCGGACTACCTGCGCGAGGCCACCTCGTGGCTGCAGATCTCGGTGACCGCGCTGATCCGGCTGCACGCCCCGGTGGTCGCCGCGGTGCACGGGTTCGCCGCCGGTGGCGGCGGCTTCGGGCTGGTCTGCGCGGCCGACCTGGTGGTGGCCGCCGAATCGGCCAAGTTCCTGCCCGGCGCGACCAGGGTGGGCATGGCCCCGGACGCCGGCGTGTCGGTGACGCTGCCCCGGCTGGTCGGCATGCGCAAGGCCATGGAGCTGGTGCTCACCAACCCCACGCTGAGCGCCGCCGAAGCGCGCGACCTGGGACTGGTGAACACCGTGGTCCCGGACGACGCGCTGGCCGACACGGCGGACAGGCTGGTCGCCAAGCTCGCCTCCGGCGCCCCGCGCGCGCTGGCGGCCAGCAAGCGCCTGCTCTGGGATGGCGTCGGCCGGTCGGTGGAGTCCGGCTTGCCGGACGAGGCGCGCACGGTCTCCGAGCTGTCCGGCACCGCCGACGCGCGGGAGGGCCTCGCCGCCGTGATCGAGCACCGCCGCCCCCGCTTCACCGGGCGCTGAGGTGGACCGGCTGAACGGCCAGCGGGCCGTGGTCACCGGCGGCGGGCGGGGCATCGGGGCGGCCATCGCCCGCCGGCTGGGTGCCGAGGGCGCGCACGTGACGGTGCTGGACCTGGACCTGGAACCGGCGCGCGAGGTGGCGGGGGAGATCGGCGGCGAGGCGGTGCGCTGCGACGTGGCCGACCCGGCCGCCGTGCAAGCCGCCCTCGGCGGCGACCGGAGCTTCCAGATCCTGGTGAACAACGCCGGGTACGACTCGTTCGCCTGGTTCACCGACGTCACGCCCGAGCAGTGGCGGCGGATGCTCGCGGTGAACCTGGAAGGCGTGTTCGCCTGTACCCAGGCGGTGCTGCCCGCGATGCAGCGGGCGAAGTACGGCCGGATCATCACGGTGTCCTCGGAGGCCGGCCGGATCGGCTCCAAGGGCAACGCGGTCTACGCCGCGACCAAGGCCGCCGGCATCGGGTTCATGAAGTCCATCGCCCGGGAGAACGGCCGCTTCGCCATCACGGCGAACGCCCTGGTCGCCGGCCCCACCGATACCCCGCTGCTGGACAAGGTCCGCGCCCAGGGCGAGGTCGGCGACCGCCAGATCGCCGCCATGATCGCCGGCACCCAGCTCGCCCGCCTGGCTACCCCCGAGGAGCTGGCCGCCGCCGCCGCCTTCCTGGCGAGCCCCGAATCCGCCTACGTAACCGGCGAAGCCTTCGGCGTCTCCGGCGGCATGGGCCTAGGCGCCTAATCCATGTCGCGGATTCCAGCACCCCATGTCGCGCATTCCGCCAGGGTCGAGCCCGGCTGCCCCCGGTCATTGGCTGCGCACGTCCGCGACACGGCCTGGCGGAAACCGCGATATGGCGTGTGTGAATCCGCGATATGGAGTGGCGGGGTCCGCGACATGTCGTCTAACATAGTGTCCAGACACGGTGTCCGATTTTGCCGTAAGTGGAGGTCGAGGGCATGACCGTCACCGCCAACCCGTCCCGGTACGCGGAGCTGATCAGGCCGGACCGGGTACACGGGTCGCTGTACACCGACCCGGAGATCTTCGCCGAGGAGCTGGAGCGGATCTGGTACACCGGCTGGGTCTACGTCGGCCACGAGAGCGAGATCGCCCAGCGAGGCGACTACGTGGTCAAGAGCATCGGCCCGCAGTCGGTGATCATGACCAGGGACCGGACCGGCCAGGTGCACCTGCTGCTCAACCGGTGCAGCCACCGGGCGAACCTGGTGTGCGACGCCGAGCGCGGCAACTCCAACGCGCTGCGCTGCCAGTACCACGGGTGGACCTTCAGCAACAACGGCGACCTGCTCGGCTACCCGTTCATGCAGGGCTACGGGGGCAAGGAGAAGAAGAAGGAGCTGGGGCTGGGCCGGGTCACCCGCACCGAGTCGTACCGCGGTTTCGTGTTCGGCAGCTTCGCCCCGGACGGCCCCACCCTGCGCGAGCACCTGGGCGACGCGGCGGAGGCCATCGACCGGCTGGTAGCGCTGTCCCCGGAGGGCGAGGTCCGGCTCACCGCCGGTTGGCTCAAGCACAAGGTGAAGGCCAACTGGAAGATGCTGGTGGAGAACGAGACGGACGGCTACCACCCGCAGTTCGTGCACGCGTCGATCTTCGAGGTGGCCAAGAGCGGCATCGGCGACCTGTACAGCGACAAGTCGGCGGCGGTCAGCCGGGACCTGGGCAACGGGCACACGGAGAACGACCTGCGCCCGGAGTTCCGCCGCCTGGGCGTGCCGATGGGCTGGTTCGGCACCACCGCCGACCGGATGCCCGAGTACGTCAGCGACCTGCGGAAGGCGTACGGCGAGTCGGCCGAGACGTCGCTGATCGACGGCTCCCCGCACGTGATGATCTGGCCGAACCTGTTCATCGCGGAGATCCAGCTGTTCGTCATCCAGCCGCTGGCCGTGGACCAGACGGTCCAGCACGTCACCGCGTTGCAGTTCGCCGGCGCGCCGCAGCTGAACGAGCGCATGCTGCGCCAGACGCTCGGCTCGGTCGGCCCGGCCGGCTTCCTGCTCGCCGACGACTCGGAGATGTACGAGCGCAACCAGCGCGGCGTGCAGGCCCGTCATCCGGAGTGGCTGACCATCAGCCGGGGCATGCACCGGGAGCGCGTCGACGCGCGCGGCCACACCATCGGCTACGCCACCGACGAGGTCCCGCTGCGCGCGATCTGGCAGCACTACCTGGGGCTGATGAACCGGTGACCGGGCTGACCGACGTCGCGCAGTTCCTGTACCGCGAGGCCCGCCTGGCCGACGAGCACGACTACGACGGCTGGGAGTCGCTGTGGACCGACGACGGGCTGTACTGGATCCCCGCCGGGGGCAGCTCGGCGGAGGACCCGGACACCCAGGTGTCCATCGCCTACGACAACCGCTCCCGCATCGCGCTGCGGGTGGCCCAGCTCAAGAGCGGCAAGCGGCACTCCCAGACACCGCCGTCCAGCGTGCGCCGGATGATCAGCAACATCGAGCTGCTCGGGGAGGATTCCGGTGACCAATGCGTCGGCGCCAACTTCCTGGCCGTGGAGTCGCGCGAGCGGGGCACCCAGCTGTGGGCCGGCCGCGCCGAGTACCGGCTGCGGCAGGTCGACGGAGAGCTGCGGATGGCGGTCAAGAAGGTGAGCCTGGTAGACCGGGACCGCGCCCTCTACACGCTGTCCTTCCTCATCTGAAATGGCCTCCCGAGAAGATCCGATCGGCACCGTGGCCAGCGAGTTCGCCGCGGTGTCGGTGAGCGTCGACCACACCGCCAACGGCCCGAGGCTCCGCCTGGAGGACCTGAACAGCGGGCGCGTCGCCTTCCTGGACGCGCTGCAGCTGGAGTCGCTGGTCTGGCTGCCCGCCGAACGGCTGGAGCAGCTGGTCGACCCCTCCCACAACCGCTGGCGAGACGAGGCACGATGACCCGCTCGAGCACCGAACAGCGCCGGGAGACGCTGCTGGCCGATCACCCGACCTGGCGGCCGCGCACGCTGGACCAGGCGCTGCGCGAGGCGGGGCGGCGGTACGGCGACCGGCCGCTGGTGCTCACCGACGACCGTGCGCTGAGCTACGCGGAAGCGGCCGAGTGGGCGGGCAAACTGGCCGACGGGCTGGCCGCCGCCGGGGTGCGCCCGGGTGACCGGGTGGGCGTGGTGATGGCCAACTACCTGGAGTTCGTGCCGGTGAAGTTCGCCATAGCGGCAGCCGGCGCGGTGGCCATCCCGTTCAACTACCTGTACCGGCGGGACGAGCTGGCCTACGTGCTGGCCCAGTCTCGGTGCGCGATGTTGATCACTATGACGGGGTTCGCCGGCCTGGACTACCTGGCCATGCTGGACGAGATCGCACCCGGGTGGTCAGCGGGACCGACCGAGGCGTTGCCCGAGCTGCGCAAGGTCGCGCTGCTGTCCACCGACGGCCGGACGCGGGACGGCGTGCCGGACATCGCCTCGCTGACTCGCCTGGGCGCGGCCAACCCCGGGGCGGCCTCGGCGGCGGCACACCGGCCCGACGACGTGGGCGACATCCTGTACACCTCGGGCACCACCGGCTCGCCCAAGGGCGTCATGGTGACCCACGACGCGGTACTCCGCACCGGCTACGCCTCGGCGCTGACCAGGGCGTTCGAGGACGGCCGGCGGATCCTGTTCTCGCTGCCCTGCTACCACATGTTCGGCTACGTGGAGGGGTTGCTGGCCGCGCTGTTCGTCGGCGGGGCGATCGTGCCGCAGACCGCGTTCGACCCGGCCCGCTACTTCGCCGGCATCGCCCGGCACCGGGCCACCGACATCCTCTGCGTGCCCACCATGACGGTGGCGCTGCTGGAACACCCGGCGCGCACGGAGCACGACCTGTCCTCGGTGTTCGGCATCCTGTCCGGCGCCGCGCCGGCGCCGCGCTGGCTGTGGGAGCGGGTGCGCTCCGACCTCGGCATCGACGAGATCACCACCGGCTACGGCATGACCGAGGCGGGCGGCGCGATGACGCTCAGCCGCCCGGAGGACACCCTGGACCTGCACTCGGGCACGGTGGGCGCGGTGAAGATGGCCGGCGCGGCCGGGTTGCCCGAAGCCGGCGGCGCGCTGTGCGAGTACAAGACCATCGACCCGGTGACCGGGGCGGACCTGCCGCCGGGCACCGAGGGGGAGCTGTGCTCGCGCGGCCCGAACACCATGCTCGGCTTCTGGGAGAAGCCCGAGGAATCGGCCGCCGCGCTGCGCGGCGAATGGCTGCGCTCGGGCGACCTCGGCCGGGTGCGCTCCGACGGATATCTGCAGATCACCGGCCGCAGCAAGGAGCTGTACAAGAGCGGCGGCGAGCTGGTCATGCCCAAGGAGGTGGAGGAGCTGCTCTGCGCGCACCCCGGCGTCAGCCAGGCGTTCGCGATCGGCGTGCCGGACGACCGCTGGGGCGAAGTCGGCTGCGCCTGGGTGGTCCCGGAACCCGGGTCGAACGTGACCGTGGCGGAGCTGCTCGAGCTGTGCAAGTCGAAGCTGGCCCGCTTCAAAGTGCCCAAGCACGTGCTCTTCCTGACCGCCGAGGAACTCCCCACCACCCCCACCGGCAAAGTCCAAAAGTTCGCCCTGGTCAAACGCGCCACCCAGCGCCTGTCCGGATAGCCCACAGATGATCGACATCATCATCATTGCCCTTTTACCTGCGGGTAACGGCAGTGATGATGAACTCGATCGTCATCAGGCGGAGAGGTCCGCCAGCATCTACTCGCGCGGGTTTCGATCACCGTGCCGAGCCGGCTGAGGGCCGCTCGCATGGCTCCCAAACCGTGCGTGCGGGCGACCTGATGGGTGGAACTTAGCGGGCGGCGGAGGCGTAGAGGGTGTTCCAGATGATGGTGGTGTAGGCGTCTACCAGGTCTTTCAGGTCCTCGGTGGTGGCGTCGCGGATTAGTCGGTGCAGGCCGCGCTCGGCCATCCACTGCAGCCAGGCGGCGGTTTGCGCGGGTAGCAACTTCTGGTCCACCCAGCCGCCGGACTGGCCGGCCTTGATGTGTTTGCGCAGGCCGGCGATGTTGCGCTCCATCATGGTTTCCACCTGCTCGCGCACGCCGGGGTCGTAGGCGGCGGCGTCGAAGGCGGCGGCCATCAGTGTGGTGTGCGGCCGGTAGACCTCCACCACCTGGTCCAGCGCGGCGCGCAGCTCCTCCCAGGTCACCGCCCCTCGCTCGGAGCCCAGCGACCACCAGGTCTGCGCGGCCAGGTCCAGCTCGGAGATGATGTCCGCCAGCCAGCCCTGGATGAGCTCGCCCTTGTCCTCGAAGTACACGTAGAACGTGGACCGGGACACCCCGGCCAGCGAGACCAGGCGCTCCACCGACAGCTCGGTGAAGCTCTCGCCCTCGGCCAGCAGCGACTCCACGGCGGTGAGCAGCCGCGCGCGGATCTGGTCGCGCCGCTCGGCGCGACCCCCCTGGGACTTGCGGGTAACGGAGGGCACGGCGTCAGAACCCGTACGATTTGCCGATCACATCGAGCATGATCTCATCCGCCCCGGCGCCGATGCGGTAGAGGCGGATGTCCCGGAGCACCCGGGACACGTCGTACTCGTCCATGTAGCCCGCGCCGCCGTGGATCTGCACGCACTCGTCGGCCACCTCCCACGCGGTCTGCGTGGCCAGCAGCTTGGCCATGGAGATCTCCCGCACCGGGTATTCGCCGGCCGCGTAGGACCGGGCGGTCTGGTAGATCAGCGCGCGGGCGCCGGCCAGCCGGGTGGCCATCGCGGCGAACTTGTGCCGGATCGCCTGGTGCTGGCCCAGCGGCCGGCCGAAGGTGTGCCGCTCGCGGGCGTACCGCAGCGTCTTGTCGAACGCGTACTGCCCGTAGGCCAGGCAGCCGGCCGCGCCGATCAGCCGCTCGGCCTGCAGCTCCCACATGATGTGCTCGAAGCCCTTGCCCACCGTGCCGAGCACCGCCGAGTCGTCCAGCCACACGTCGTCGAAGGACAGCAGCGCGGTGTCCGAGGCGTGCATGCCCATCTTGCGCAGCTTCTGCTGCCGGGTCACCCCGGGCGTGGACATCGGCACCAGGAACAGGGTGAACCCGTGGTGGCCGGAGTCCGGGTCGGTCTTGGTGACCAGCACGATCATGTCGTTGCGGTGGCCATTGGTGATGAAGGTCTTGGACCCGTTGATCAGCCAGCCGCCGTCGTGGCGCACCGCCCTGGTCTTGATCGAGGCCACGTCCGAGCCGGCGTCCGGCTCGGTGATGCCCAGTGAGTAGATCTTCTCGCCGGCCACTCCGGGGCGCACCCAGCGCTGCTTCTGCTCCTCGGTGCCGAACTCCAGGATGGGCGGCATCACCATGTCGGTGTGCACGGACAGGCCCATCAGGAACCCGCCGCTGCCGCCCCGGGCGATCTCCTCGGCCAGCACCAGGTTGGTGAAGTAGTCGCCACCCTGGCCGCCGTACTGCTCCGGCACCGACAGCCCGAGAAAGCCCAGCTCACCCATCCGCCGGACGATCGAGTCCGGGAAGGTGCGCTCCTCCCACTCGGCGACGTGCGGCACTATCTCGCGCTCCACGAAGGCGCGGATGGCGGCGCGCAGGGCCTCGTGCTCGTCGGTGAACACCACATGTGAACTGGCCGGCGCGGTGGCGGTCATGGCTGCTCCAAGAACTGGCTGGACAATCTGTCCGGACGCTATGACCGACAGTATCAGCTCAGTCGGCGGCGAGCGCATCCTCGATGTGCTTGGCCAGCAGCTGTGGCGCCTGGGCGTGGGCCAGGTGACCCTGCCCGGCCAGCCGGTCCACGCGCGCATCCGGCAGCGCGCGGGCGAACGGGGCGAACGCCGTGCCGTAGGGCGGCCGGTGCTCGTTCAGCTCGCCGAGCAGCAGGGTGACCGGGCAGGAGATCTCGCGGTACCGGTCGAACGCGGGAGCGAAGTTGTCGATCGCGGCCAGCTCCTCGGCCAGCGGCCCGGCCAGGCGCCGCAGCACCGGCCACACCGGGTCGGCGCGCAGCGCGGCCACGTACTCCGGTGTGAACCCGGACACGGTGATGTTCACGATCTCCACCGCCCGGTCCAGGTCGCCGGACCGGATGGCCGCCCGCAGCGGGTCCAGGGCCTCGGGGGCGAACGGGCGGCTGACCGGTTCGTACAGGGTGAGCGAGCGAGGCGCCGCCCGCTCCACGGAAGCCGAGACCGCGATCAGGGCGCCGTAGCTCCAGCCGAACAGGTCCACCGGCTCGCCCAGGCCGTCCAGCACCCAGTGGAGGTCGTCGATCTCGGTGCGCACCGAGTAGTCCGGGCCGAGCGGGGCACTGGCCGCCCGGCCGCGCCGGTCGACCACGATCACCGGGTTGGGCCGGGTGAGGTGGTCGACCACCGGCCGCCAGGTCGCCGCGTCGGCCATGACGCCGGGCAGCAGGACCAGCGGCGGCCCGTCACCGTCCCGGATCTGCGCGCTCAGCGGGCCGAAGTGGATCAGTTGCATCGAGGGTCCTTTCACAGGAGGCCGACCAGCGGGACGATGACCAGGGAGCACGCGGCCATGGAGACCACGTTCCCGATGAACGGGTGGAAGTCGGCCGGCAGGCGCCGGGAGATCCACGCGGCCAGCGGCGGCCCGGCGAGCGCGCCGAGCACCGCGCCGGCAACGAGCGCCACCGGGTTGGAGCCGTAGGCCAGCGCGACGGCCGGGGCCACGGACACCACCGGCACGAAGGTCGGGTACCAGCCCGCCTCCGCCCAGCGGCGCCGGTACACCAGCACGCCGACCGTGCCGGCGATCACCTGCGCCACCAGCACCGAGGGCAGCGCGCCGGACCCGTAGACCGGGGTGGACGGGTTGAGCAGGTAGGTCAGCACGGTGCCGCTGATCAACCCGATCGACGCCAGCTCGTTGCCGTAGAACTGCGGCTCGGTGAAGTCGGCCAGCGTTCGCCGGACCACCCAGCCCGGCCCCTGTTTCACCGCCGGCGTCGCGGCTTCCGGCGCGGGCAGGGGACGCGGCATCCAGGGCAGGTGCCGGCACACCAGGAAGGCGATCAGCGCGCCCACCCACATCCCGGTCACGTTGCCCACCACCGAGGGCACGCCCAGCGGCAGGCAGAAGAAGTTGACCACGAGCAGCGCCACCGGGGTGGTGAGCACCGCCCCGAGCACCGCGCCGGTGGCGGCCACCGCCCAACCCGCGCCGTACACCAGCACCACGGCCGGCGGGACCGAGACGAACGGCACGAACGTGGGCTGCCAGGCGCCGGTGGCCGGCACGGTCCAGCCCCAGGCGGCGTCGGAGAGCAGCAGCCCCAGCAGCGCCGAACCGACCAGCCAGGGCCACAGCCCGGAGCCGTAGCTGATCGGGAAGCCCGCCCAGCGGCGGCCGCGTTTCCAGGCGGCGTGGGCCAGCCAGCCACCGGCCAGCATGCAAACCCCGCCGAGCCCGGACTTGTAGAACTGGGCCTCGGTGGTGTCGCCGATCCACCACCACAGGAAGTACGGGAGATCCCGGTACGCGCCCGCCTGCCAGTCCGGGTAGGCCGGTATCAGGTGCGGCAGCCGGCCGGCCAGTGCCGACAGCCCGGTGGCCGCCAGGGTGACCGCGCCGATCAGGGCGAGGCCGGTCAACCAGAGTCGTTCCCGGCCCTCGGTCCGGGTGTCCATCAGCGGGGCAGCGCCGAGCCGCCCCGGTAGCCGAGCAGCGGATCGTAGAGGTCGGTGCGGCGGTCCCGGGCCAGGTCGTTCAGCTCGTTCCACACCAGGGCCGAGCGCGCCGCGACCAGGTCCAGGTCGCCGTAGACGATGGTCTCGCCCTCGGCGGGGGCGATCCCGCCGACCGGCCAGCCGTTGGTGCCGGTGATCAGTGAGCAGCCGAGGAACTTGCCGCCCCGCTCCTCGCCGACCCGGTCGGCGGCCACGAACGCGACGTTGCTCACGTGGGAGGCGGTCATCGTCAGGTAGGCGGCCATGCACCGGCCGGCGTCGTCGAACAGCGGCGGCGGGGTCCACACCCAGTTGTTCGCGCTGCAGATGACGTCCGCCCCCTGCACGGCCAGCAGCCGGGCGGTCTCGGGGAACCAGATGTCCCAGCAGATGAGCAGGCCGATCCGCCCGATCCGGGTGTCGAACACCGGGAAGCCGAGGTCCCCGGGCGTGAAGTACAGCTTCTCCCGGTTCCACAGGTGGGTCTTGCGGTACTTGCCGATGAACCCGTCCGGCCCGATGAGCACGGCGGTGTCGAACAGCCGGACGCCGTCGCACTCGGTCAGCCCGCCGACCAGGTGGATGCCCCGCTCGCGGGCGAGCGCCACCCAGGCGTCGGTGGTCGGCCCTTCGGGCACCCGCTCGGCGTGCGCGTACGCCTCCTCCCGGGTCTCGAAGGCGTAGCCGGTGTTGGCCAGCTCGGGCAGCACGACCAGGGTGGCGCCCCGGTCGGCGGCCTCGTTGACCAGCTCGAGGGTCCGCTTCAGGTTCGCGTCCTTGTTGGCCACGCCCACCCTGGGGTCGAACTGGATGGCGGCGGCGGTGACCGGGCTGGTGGCAGGGGACATCGTTGTTTCCCTTCAGTGACGGGTGTCGGGCAACCGCTGTGCGACGGTGAGCAGGAGGTCCTCCGCGCCGGGCGGGGCGACCAGCTGCAGCCCCACCGGCCGGCCGCCGACCAGGCCGGCCGGCACGGAGAGGGCGGGCAGGCCCAGCACGCTCCACGGGCTGGTCAGGGCCAGGAGGGCGGCGCGGACGTCGACCGTGCGCCCGTCGAGCCGCAGCTCCCGGGCGTCCAGTTCCGGGGCGGGGATGGGCACGGTGGGCAGCGCGAGCAGGTCGTAGCCGGTGAACAGCTCGCGCAGCGCCCGGCCCCGGGTGGCGCGGGCGCGCACGTACTCCCACCCCCGCACCCGGCCGGCCGCCTCGAGCCGGGCCCGCACCTCGGTGCCGTAGTGGTCGGCGGCGGCGCGCAGCCGCTCCGCGTGCACCGCGTACGCCTCCGCGCCCTGCAGCGTGGCGTACGTGCCGGCCAGCTCGGCCGCCGAGGGCACGGTCACGTCGTGGACCGGGAGGCCGCCCTCGGCCAGCCGGTCCCGTGCCCGCTCCACGACGGCGGGATCGGCCGGGTGGAGGCTCTCCGGGGCCAGCCAGCCGACCCGCACGGCGTCGGGGCGGCTCTGCGCCGTCGCGCCCGCTCGGGCCGTCGCGCCCACCTGCGCCGCCGTGCCGGCCTGCGCCGCGCTGCCGGCCTGCGCCGCGCTGCCGGCCCGCGGCGCCGTGCCGGCGAGAACGTGCCAGAGCAGCCGGCAGTCCTGCGCGGTTCGGGCCAGCGGGCCGACGGTGTCCAGGGACTCGGCCACCGGGAAAACCCCGTCGACGGGCACCGTGCCGTGCGTGGGGCGCAGGCCGACCACGCCGCAGAGCGCGGCCGGAATGCGGATCGAACCGCCGGTGTCCGTGCCGATGCTCAACGGAACGATCCCGGCCGCCACCGCCACCGCCGACCCGGAGCTGGAGCCGCCGGACATGTGGCCGGGCCGGTAGGGGTTGCGGGTCGGGCCGTTGGCCGCCCGGTCGCCGGTGGGGCCGAAGGCCAGCTCGTGGGTCGCGGCCTTGCCGATGATCACCGCGCCGGCCGCGCGCAGCCGGCGCACGCAGCCCGCGTCCCGGTCCGGGACCCGGGCGGGGAAGGCCCGCGAGCCCAGCGTGGTGGGCATCCCGGCGACGTCCACCACGTCCTTCACCGCCACCGGGATGCCGTGCAGCGGGCCCCGGTCCAGGCCCGCCGCCAGCTCCTCGGCGGCCCGCCGCGCGGCCGCCATGGCGCCCTCCGCGGCGAGGGTGACGAAGGCGTTGAGCGCCGGGTCGAGGCGGGCGGCTTCGGCCAGGGCCCGGGCCACCAGCTCGGTCGGGGAGGTGCGCCCGGCGCGCAGCTCGCCGGCCAGCCCGGCCACGGTGTGCGCGGCGAAGTAGCCCGCGCCCTCCGGTGGCTGCACCGTGGCCATCTCGCTCCTTACCCAAACGTTCGGGTTCAGCGCCCGTGAGTGCTCAATCGATTGCGCCAAACGTTTGGGTAGCATGAAAGCCGGCAGAGCAAGGGCTTGTCAAGCCGAACTGATCAGTGCAGCTCTGAACCCGCTGTCTCCGGCAGCGTGAGCACCACCAGGAAGGCGATCACCGCGCCGACCGCCACGTAGTAGAAGAAGGCCATGCCGTAGCCGGCCTCGGCCAGCGAGGCGATGACCAGGGGGGCGGTGCCGCCGAACGTGGCGACGGTGATGTTGTACCAGGCCCCGATGCCGATCCCGCGCAGCTCCGTCGGGAACAGCTCGCTCATGATCGCCGGGGCGATCGAGCTGAGCAGCGAGTACAACCCGAGGCCGACGCAGAACACCACGGTCAGGTTCAGCACCCCGGGCCGGACCAGGTAGGAGAGCGGCACGATGAGCAGCGCGATGCCCGCGCACCAGACCAGCATCGGGGGCTTGCGGCCCACCCGGTCGGAGAGCACGCCGAAGGGGTACTGCAGCGCGATGAACAGCACCGTCCCGATGGACAGCGCGATGAACACGTCGCCCGCGTCGGCCTTGCGGGTGTTCACCGCGAACGGGGTGAGCGCGGCGAAGAAGGTGTAGTAGCAGAGCGTGGACAGCATGGTGAAGCCCACCAGCTGGGCCACCGCCTTCGGGTGTTCGCGCAGCGTCACCATCAGCGGCCAGCGCACGGCGGCCGCCTTCTCCTTGTTCTGCTCGAACTGCTCGGTCTCGGTCAGCGTGGTGCGCAGCCACAGCCCGATCAGCGCCAGCACGCCGCCGATCAGGAACGGGATGCGCCAGCCGAAGCTCTCCAGCTGCGCCTTGCTGAGCGTGTTGGCCAGCAGCGCGCCGAGCAGCGACGCGATGAGCAGGGAGGCGCCGGTGGAGATGTAGAAGAACGAGGAGAACCGGCCGCGCCGGGTCGGCGGGGCGATCTCCGCCAGGTAGGCCGACGCGTTGGACACCTCGCCGCCCAGCGAGATGCCCTGCGCGATCCGGGCCAGGGTGAGCAGCACCGGGGCCAGCCAGCCGACCATCTCGTAGGTGGGCAGCAGGCCGATGGCGGCCGAGCCGCCGGCCATCAACAGGATGGTCAGCAGCATCGCCGGTTTGCGGCCCCGGATGTCGGCGAACCGGCCGAGCAGCCAGCCGCCGAGCGGCCGGAAGAAGAACGCCAGCGCATAGGTGGCGGACGTCTTGATCACCGCGATGCCCGGGCTGTCCGACGGGTAGAACTGGTTGGCGAAGTAGATGGTGAAGGTCGCGTAGATCGTCCAGTCGTACCACTCGATGGCGTTGCCGATGCTGGCCGCGACCAGCGTGCGGACCGGCAGCCGGTCGTGTCGGGTGGACTCCGTGCCGACTCCCGTGCCGCTGCTCATCCCGGCCCCCTCAGGCTTTTTGGATACCGATTTCCGCAGAGTAAAAGGGGACACTAAACCGAGATACCCCTCGATCGCCAGGGCTGGCCGTGCCTAATAGGTCCTCGATCGCGGTCTTCGCGCCCCGGTGGCCCCCGTCCGCCTTGTCGGCACGGCCACGTCGCGGTCTGGGCCTGGCATCTTCGGCCCCGCGCCGGCCTGGCATCTTCGGCGCCGCGCCGGCCGGCGGATCCGCGTGGGTCGGTTTGGAAGGACGGTCTGGACGGCGGCCGGGTGGCTGCCCGCCGCGGTTGCGGCTCCCGGCCGCCGGTCTCGCTACGGAGCGTGACTGGAGTTGGTTGGGTTCGGTTCGTCTCGTTCATCGAAGTCGACAACGGTCTAGGATTTTTCAAGATCGAACCAGAATGGTGTCGCACTCGATGCGGCCTTGCGACGGTTCGCCCGCGGGGGGCTTGGTGTTTGGCAACGCTGAGTGACTGAGGCCGCCCTCGCGCCAGACCGCCAACCCGAGCCGCCGGCCAGGCCGTCCTTCCAACCCGACCCGCGTGGATCCGCCGGCCGGCGCGGGGCCGAAGACGACAGGTCCACACCACCAGCTGAGCGGCTTAGCGCCCACCCCGTGTTCACCGGCCTGCCGGAATCAGCCGCGCAGGTAGCGGCCGAGCATGGCGACCAGCTCGCGCTCGAACCGGTCCACCTCGGTCGGCGGCTCGGCGACCGCGAAGAACCGGTGCACCAGCGACTCGATGGTGCCGACCACCATGCGCGCGGCGACGTGGGTGTCGGTCACCCGCACCTCGGGGTGGCCGGCGAGGAAGGCGCCGGCGCCGGCCACCAGCTCCGCCTCGAGGACGTGCAGCCTGGCCAGGAACCGGGCCGGCCGGGGCGCCTCCTCGAACAGCACCTGGTGCAGTCGGGGCTGGTCGCGGTGGTTGTCCACGGCGGCGCGCACGAACAGCGCGAGCGTGTCCTCCAGGCGGTCCGGCAGGCCTCCGGCCAGGTGTTTCCGCACCGCGTCCACGCCGGCGTCCACGTGCGCGTTCATCAGCTCGAGCAGGATCGCGTCCTTGTTCGGGAAGTACTGGTAGAGCGCCCCGATGGACAGGTACGCGGCCTCGGTGATCCGGTTGGTGGTGCCGGCGGCGTACCCGTGCTGGGCGAAAACCTGAGCAGCCGCACGCAGGATGTCCTCCCGGGTCTGCCGGGCGCGGGGCTGTTTGGGCTGGTTGCGGGGCCGTAGGCGCTTGGGCGTGGTCACCGTGGCGCTCCTGGAAGAAGTGAGTACCGGAAAAATGAGCAATCCCTCAGTATTTTCCCATGAGGACAATCCGTGTGGAGACCGAACTTCCCACCGACGCGGACCGGGTCTGGGACGCCCTGCGCTACCCGAGCACCTTCCTCTACGTGTGCCGGGGCCTGCTGGGGTTCCCGGCGCTGGCCGGGCGGTCGTCGCCGATGGTCGCGGGGGAGCGGGGCAGCGGGTGGCTGTTGCTGTTCCACGTCCTCCCGCTGACCAGGCACACCATCGAGGTGCGGGAGGTCGACCCGGCCACCATGACCATCCGCACCCACGAGCACGACCACCTGGTCCAGACCTGGGACCACACGCTGCGGGTCACCCCGGCCGCGCCGGGCCGCTGCCGGTACAGCGACACCGTGGACATCGAGGCCGGCCGGCTGACCCCGCTCGTCGCGCTGTTCGGCGTGGCCATCTACCGCTACCGGCACCGGCGCTGGCGCAAGCTGGTGCGCAGGCACCTGACGGCACCCGGTGACCTGGCGGCGACGGCCTGAGGTCACCGGGTGCCGGGGTGGCTCACTTCGCCGGCATGGCCTCGTTCGCCGCGACCAGCCGGAACAGCGCACCGGTCGGATCGGTGGCCGAGGCGAGGCGCCCGTACGGGGTGTCCTCGGCCTCGTCCACCACCGCGCCGCCCAGCTCGACGACCCGGCGCAGCGCCGCGTCGGTGTCCGGCACGCCGAAGAAGATCGACCAGCGGGGGCACGCCTCCCCGCCGGCCCCCGACGCGTCCATCACGCCGGCCACCTGCTCGCCGTCGACGGCCAGCGCGGTGTACCGGAACTCCGGCGTGTCCGCCACCGTCTCGGTCTGCACGCCGAACACCGCGCGGTAGAAGTCCAGGGACTTCGCGTACTCGTGGGCCTGCAGGTCGAACCAGCAGGGCGCGCCGTCCTCGGCCACCACGCCGAAGCCCTTGTGCTCACCGGGCTGCCAGATGCCCACGCCCGCCCCGCTCGGGTCGGTGAGCACGGCCATGGTGCCCAGGTCACCGACCTGGTCCGGCGGGAGGATGACCTGACCGCCGTTGGCGACGGCGGTCTCGGCGGCCTTGGTCGCGTCCGGCGAGGCCAGGTAGACCGACCAGGTGTCCGGCAGGTCGGCCGGCTGGGGGTTGGCCATGCCGCCGGCCACCAGCACGCCGTCCTTGCGGAAGTTGAAGTACCCGCCGAACTCCTCGTTCGGCTCGTCGGCGGTCCAGCCGAACAAAGCGCAGTAGAAGTCCCGGCTGCGCGCGGTGTCGGAGGTCATCACGTCGATCCAGCAGGGCGCGCCGGCGGGGGTGGTGTCACGAGCGGGCATGGCGAGGTCCTTCCGGGGTTTCCGAGGTCTGTCGCAAGCTTTGACCGGCCCCGACCGCAAAACTCATCGCGCCCCCCGGCCCGGACGTTCCTACCGCTGGGTGCAGAGCCCTGAATACAGCACCACCTGCACAAACCGGTCTTCGCTCCCGGACGGCAGGTCGGGGCGCAGCACCCCGGCGGCGAGTATCCGTCCCTTCCGATCACCGGACGAGATCATCACCCGGCACACCTCGTGGCCCCGGGCCAGCGACTGCGAGTCGCTGGTGACCGGTAGGCCGTAGTTCCGGGCCATGGCCAGGAACGTCTGCTCCGTTGGCGAGGGGCCGGACGTCTGCTCCTGGCCCGCCGGCGACCGGCCGAGGGAGAGCGGTGAGCCCTCCGTGTTAGCGATCCCGACGATGACGAACGCGGTCACCACGCCGAGGAGCATCATGGCCAGTGCGGAGACGTACTTCCGTGCCTTGTCGGGCAGGAGCTTGGGAAACATCGGCGTGGTTTGGCTGGTCATGATGGTGCCTCCGTGTTCGTTCACAGCCCCCCGGCCGATACAGCTGTTGAAGTGTGAGGCTTGCGTGAACTCGTGGGCAGGGGCCCAAGGGCCCCATTTCGATAACCAGCCGATTACGGGGAATCAGGAAGCGACGGTGGTCCAGTCGGGGAAGCCGCTGGGGTCGTGCCGGCCCAGGGCGGCGTGCTCGAACAGTCCCCAACCCTCGGCGCCGTCGCAGACCGCCCGCCCGACGTGGTCGATCACCCCGAACATGACCCGGCCGGCGACCTCCGGGGCGGTCATGTTGTAGCTGACCCGCTCGGCGAAGCCCGGACCCCGCCACACGCCGTGGCTCCAGTCCGGGTCGCCCCCGTAGCCGCCGCCGACGTGCAGCGGCACCGGCAGCAGCGACTCGACCTCCAGCCGCACCGGCTTCCCGTCCGGCGCTGTGCAGGCGACCGACGCGCCGGTCGGGATGCGCGTCCCCGGGGCGTAGTGGACCTTCACCCGGGGCCAGCCGAGCTGCTCGCGGCGGCCGTCCCGCCAGATCCGGGTGCAGTCGTTGAGGGTCCGGAACCCGTCCGGGTCCTCCTGGATGATCAGCACGATCGCAAAGTCGTCGAACCGCAGCGGCAGGTAGAGCCACCACATGCCCTCGAACGGCGGCCGGGCCGGCGCACCGGCGGGCGCGGGCTCGCCGACCGGCCGGATCCCCCAGGAGCGGTCCCGCGTGCCGACCCACCGGTCCGGGGAGACGGCGATCAGCTCGCCGTCCACGGTGATCGAACCCTCCCAGGTGCCGACCTGCGCGAACCGCTGCGCGTCGAGGGTCACCCGCGACCCCGACCGCATCACGTGCGGCTGCTCGCGCACCACGTCGAAACAGCCGCGCCAGCGCAGGTCGAGCGCGATCCCCTCGGTCTCCTCCAGGACCAGCCGCAGCGTCTTCAGCGGCTCGGTGACCTCGATCCGGTAGCCACCCACCCGTTGGTCGAGCCGGTCGTCGTCGATGGCGTCGCCCAGGTGAACCGCGGTCTGTGTGTCACCCCGCCGGACCAGCACGAAGGCGTCCTTGGTCCCCAGGTTGGGGTAGTAGCCCAGGCCGGTGACGACGAAGATCTCGCCCGTCCGGTCGTGGGCGTTGAGGTAGCAGCGGTCGTAGAAGTTGCGGTCGCTGCTGGCCACCCAGAGTGCCGGCTGGGGCGCCTGGTGGACGGGGTACTCGTCCAGCCCGCTCAGCCCGTCCGCCATCAGGCGCCGACCTCCGCGAGCAGCTGGTCGAGCAGCGGCTTGTGGTGCATCAGCGTCTCCACGTCCGCCGGCTTCTGGATCTCGCCGAAGTGGATGGACCGCGCCCCGGTGCGCATGAACACCACGCACCACTGCACGGCGTTGTAGACGTGGTACCAGTGCAGGTCGCCGAGGGCGACGCCGGTCAGCCGCCGGTAGGTCTCGCGGACGTCCGCCTCGCGCATGAACTCCGGCATCCCGGGCAGCCCGAGCCGGTTGGTGATCGTGTCGAACACCCGGTGGGCGAAGACCATCCACGAGACGTCCAGCTCGCGCGGGCCGATCGTGGCCATCTCCCAGTCCAGCACGCCCACCGGCCGGAAGTCCCGGTAGAGGACGTTGCCGATCCGCGA
The DNA here is from genome assembly GCA_014208095.1 of Actinospineispora eucalypti. Classification (GTDB taxonomy): domain Bacteria; phylum Actinomycetota; class Actinomycetes; order Mycobacteriales; family Pseudonocardiaceae; genus Pseudonocardia; species Pseudonocardia eucalypti. Next base: position 2,504,430 of record JACHMT010000001.1, read on the forward strand.
GTCACCCCAGCAGAGCACCGACTCCGGTGCGTCGGGCAGGTTGGCCTCGAGCCAGGTCAGGGCTCGCTCCGTGGTCGGCGACCGTCCGATGTCGGCGACCGCGAACTCGTACCAGGCGCGGGTCCGGGCCAGGTTCCGCTCCAGTGGGGCGGCGCCGGCGTGCCCCTGGCGCGCGGGGTCGAGGTAGTCGAACGCCGCCTCGGCGTCCGGGATTGCGTGCAGCCCGGCGAGGAGCCCGACCGAGGCGTCCTGGAGGTTGCGCTGGTCCTCCGGGGAGGCGTCGAACAGCCAGTTGTCGCCGAAGGTGTACGGCATCATGTCCGGCGGCACGTCGCCCTCGACCCGGTCCATCAGGAAGAACGGCATGCCGAGCACCTCACCGGTCGGCTCCAGCCAACGCACCGCCGGCACCGGCACGTCGGTGTGCTCGCCGACGTGCTTCATCACGTCGTACTGCTCGCGCAGCTGGTACGTCGGGAACACGGGCACGTCGTCGGCGGCGGGCGCCACGCGCGCGACGTAGCGCCCGACCCGCCGCTCGCCGTCCTGAGTGCGGGTGACGTCGAGCACGATCGTCTCCGAGGACATCCCGTTGGCGTCGATGCCGCTGTGCAGCACCACGCTCGGTTCGGCGCCTTCGGGTAACAGCGTGGCCAGCCAGGCGGCCAGGTTCGCCGGAACCGTGGCGGCGTCCCGGCTGGACACCCGCAGCTTCAGGTCGGCCGGCAGCGGCGCCTGGGTCACGTTCCCTCCCTGTGACATGGGTCTCCCTCGACCCGCCACAGCATTATTGGAACGTGTTCTAGCTGTCAACCGTTTCCGGGCGCCGGGCCGCGCGGCGGGCTCCGGCCAGCAGCAGGCCGGCGGAGACCAGGTCGACCGGCCACGGCGCCGGTCCGAAGATCACGCCGCAGATCACCGCGTTGGCGGCCAGCGTCCAGGCGATGAACGTCGGCGGCACGATGCCCCGCCGGTCCAGCCACAGCACCAGCACGCCGATCACGACCTGCGGCGGGCCGAAGCTGCCGAAGGTCAGCCAGTAGGCGCCGTTGGCCGGGCTCATCGCGGCGAGATCCTCGTGCCAGATCGCCGCGCTGAACCAGGCCTCGGCATGTTGCGGCGTGGTCAGCGCCAGGGCACTGACCGTGTGCCCGGCTCCGATGAAGATGATGAGCCAGCCAGCCCATTTGATCATCTGAGTGCTCCCTCTATACGGCAACGTATAATTCGAGGGTAGACCGGCTTATACGTATCCGTACAACGAATTGGGGAAGGCGCGATGGGGGCGTTGCGCACGCCGCGCGAGAAGTGGGTGGAGGCGGGGCTGCAGGCGCTGGCGCAAGGTGGGGTGGACGCGGTGCGCGTCGAGGCCCTGGCCAAGTCGCTCGGCGTGACCAAGGGCGGGTTCTACGGCTATTTCGCCGACCGCGGCGCGCTGCTGACGGCGATGTTGGACGTTTGGGAACGGGAGAGCGTGGACGACGTGCTCGACCGGGTCGATCGGGAGTGCGGCGACATGCTCGCCAAGGTCCGGCTGGCCGGGCATCTCACCTTCTCCGGCGGCCGCCTGCTCCCCATCGACCTGGCGATCCGGGACTGGGCCCGCCGTGACCCCGCCGTCGCCGAACGCCTGCGCCGCGTGGACAACCGCCGCATGCAGCTCGCACGCGACGCGATCGGCACCGTCTGCACCGACCCCGACGAGGTCGAGGCCCGCAGCCTGCTCGCCTTCTGCATGGCCATCGGCAGCCACTTCCTCGCCGCCGACCACCCCGGCCGCACCCGCGACCAGGTCAAGTCCCGCGCTAGCGACTTCATCCTGAAACGCGAAGGGGCCTAGGCCTGTTGAGCAGTTACGCGGTGCCGTCACATTGAGAGGTGGCGTAGTCGGTTTTTGATCATGATTGAGGACGACAGGGCTACCGCTCGGGCGCGCCTGACCCTGCCAGGTTGGTGCGTGGGCCGGATGCGTCGAGAGCACGCTGAGTCCGCTGGTTTCATGATCGAAACCGGACTGAGCTTGCGCTCGGCGACAGCGAACCGTCGAACCTGGGGGCAATTTCGAGATCGTCTCCCAGATTTCTCCCAGCGGACCGCCGGGAGAAAGCGAAAGGCCGGCCTCTGCGTCGAGAGACCGGCCCTGAACTGCTAGAACGTTGGTGGACGATACTGGGATTGAACCAGTGACCTCTTCCGTGTCAAGCAATCCCGGGCTCCCGGCGAACTGGGGGAAAGTCCTGGTCGGAGATGGTGCTTCGTCCACTGCCGTCCGGACTGGTCTCCTGTCGGAAGCGGCGGTAGTCAGGCAGTTGGTCAGGCAACGCCTGCGCGCTCCCGAGGTGCCATCCCGTCGACCTGGCATCGCCCGACCAGGCCGTGCGGCGGGGGCAACATCTTCTCGTGCCGGCGGCCGATTATGCCAGGCTTGCCCCCGTCGCACGGCCTGGTAGCCCTCTGGGAGGTCGGCGGGATGGCACCGGACGCAACCACCTCTCACCGTCAGCCCGCGCCCTTTCCTGACCATCCCGGAGACCTGCCCGCCCGGCGAGGGCATCTCTTGGCATTTCGGTTGGATGCGGGGGGAGTGGTCAGATCTGGATGCCTTCGACCCCATTGCTCTGATCACGGCGAATGGCGCTATGCCGGTAGAGTGCGTTAGCAAATACTGTGATTGGGTACTCGTTCAGAACATACACTCCGAACTCATGTCCATAACGGACTTTTACGAAGTACTCGCTGACCACTGGTAGTAACTCGCTGAGAACGGGAGTGCTCAGGGACTCGGTGTAGTACTGGTTGACGGCCTGTCGGTCCTCCTCTGTGAGCAGCGAGTACAGGGCGTCCAGCTTATGCGTCTTGGGTGGCGCTCCGCCTTCACCGAGGAGGAGCGACTTCATAAACAGTTCGGCAGATAGGCAAAGATTGACGACAGCCGGTCCTACGAGGCTTTGGTTGACTCTAGGCCCAACCGCAATGGATAGTAGGCATCTTCGGCCGGCAAGGTAGAAGCCTTGCGCGAGGTGGTAGACGGTGACCGGATCTTTGGGTGCCGGTCCCGTCATATTCAGGGTCATGCTCACTTCTACGCCGTCCACGGCGGGACTCTACTGATTCGAGGATCCGTAGACAGGTCTGAGCGCTACGCCGTACCCCCTTGGAGTAATGACGCTTCCAGTACTCAGGTGGTCGTAGAGGTGCGCCTCTCCTCTGCCTTCGTGGCTGCGTTGTGGTCGCCGGCCGCGAGGTGGCAGCCCGGTGCGCCCGGTGACCGGCCGGCAGGCCGCACGCGCCGGGCGCACGTAGAGGGCTGCCTCTGGGGGTGGGCCGGCAGCGGCGCCGACGGCGCCGCCTTGAAGAAGAAGAGAAACTCTGAACGCGCGGGGAGGTCACGCAGCTTGGAGCGCGTCAGTGACCTCGGCAAGGGAGGACACCAGGGCGTCAGGCCGCGCGTCCCGTAGAGATTCGAGCTTCTGTGGCTTGTTGGCGAACGCGATGGAGCGCGCGCCGAACCGCTGTGCGGCCTGCATGTCTGTCACGGAGTCCCCGAGTAGGACGCATGCAGCCGGGGTGGCCCCGAGTTCCTCTGCTGCGACCTGCAACAGGTGCACGTCGGGCTTGAGCAGTGCGGGATCCGGGTCTGTGCGGGCGATGATGCCTCGAAGGAGGTGCGTCAGGCCTTGGATGTCCAGGAAGGCTCGCGCGGCGCGTGCGGAGTTGTTGCTGACGATGGTCACGGTGTGGCCAGAGCGGACCAGGGTGTCCAGCATGGGGGACAGGTGGGGAGTGGCTGGGGCACCGCTGACGCCCTTGAGCTCGAGTTCGGCGAGGGTTCGTTCCGCTGCGGCGCTGTGTTGAGGAGCGCGCTCGGCAACGAAGTACAGCAACTCGAATGGGTCGGCGGACTGGCCCAGTTCCGACGGAACCGCCAGGCCGAGTCCTCGGAGGGAACTGGCGAGTGCCTCGGTCGCCTGCGCGCTCGTGATGCTGCTGAATACGGCGCAGACTGGGCCGTCGAAATCCAGCAGCACGTGCGGCGTCTCGGAGAGCAGCGTGCGAAGGGTCACGGGGTGCGCTCGCGGGCGACGGTGGACCAGAGGCTGTCGAACCACATGCGCGACTGCTGGACGTACTGGGACGCCATCGTCTCCGGGTCTGCCTCGGCGCTGTGGTGGAAGAGGATGGTGTCCTTGCCCATCAGGTCCCAGATCGCTGTGGGCTCGCCGGCGAGTTTGACCGTGTGCTCCTGGACTGGGTAGTAGCCGAAGAACGCTTCGCTGCCGTTGATCAAGTAGAGCTTGAACAATGGCACGGTTGGGCAGAACCGAAGCTCGGCTTCGGCGGTGTCGACCAGGCCCAGCTCGCCGAGTTCCTGTGTTGCTTCCACGATCGCGTGGGTGTGCCGCTCCATGATCTTGAGCGCACGTTGCCGGAACTCGGGGCTGTCGGCCAGGTCTTCGACTCGGCATGGCAACGACCACGGCTGTGCAGGGTCCGGTACGAGTAGGCGAATCCGGATCGAGTTGGGGCGTACTCGACCGGCGCGGATCTTGTCCAGCGGTTCCGCGATCGCGCCGTGCAAGGTCTCCCCGGAGAAGCCGGCGAAGTCCACGGTCACGTCGGCCTGCTCGAATGCGCGCTCCAGGTGAGGCCGAAGGCCGACCGGGCGCTCTGTGCGTTCCCGGACGAACACCCCGCTGCCCTGGCGGGACACGATCAGCCCCTCCTCACGCAGTAGCCGGATCGCCTGCTGCACGGTCATGCGGGCAACGCCGTACCGCTTCGCCAGCTCCGGGCCGGATGGCAGCTTCTCGCCGGGCTGGAAGGTCCGCGTGAGGATCGCCGCGCGGAGTGAGTTCGCGACCTGCTGATACGGCGGTCGTGGGTCGTCGGGGTCCAGGTTCTCCATGCCTTCATCGTAGGGCTCCTCCCTAGCCAGGCCAAGCAACCTAGGCAAGTGTGTTGACATGGCTAGGCAGGTTAGGTAACTTGGTACCTGGCTAGACAAGCTGAACAACTACGAAGGGAGGAACGGACCGATGCGAGACATCCCAGTGGCGCTGAACGGGTTCCGGTTGACCGTGGTGGAGGCGCCGGAGGTGAAGCAGAAGCGTGATGGTTCGGGTCCGGTGACGGATCGGAACGGGGCGACTCAGTTTGTGGTGTCGCTGTTTGTGAAGCAGCGGCCGGTGGCGGGGCAGCGGACTCCGAAGGGTGAGGAGATCCGGGTAACCCTGGCGTCGGATCCCGGTGAGGGTTTCGGCGAGGGTGAGTGGGTCGAGTTGATCGACGCGCGGGTGAATGCGTGGGAGATGCGCGATGAGGAGACGGGTCGGGTGTCGTCGGGTCTGGCGTTTAAGGCGCTGGGTATGAAGTTGACCGGTACGGAGCCGGTGGCGGTTTCGGCGGCCTCGGAGAAGTAAGCGGCGGTACCGGGCGCGGCTGAGCATTCGGCCGGTCGCGCTCCGGAGTGGTTGATCGATAGTTCTTTGACAATTCCACAGTGGATACCCCCATGCCAAAAACCGGCGCCATTCATGCGCGCCGGGAGTGACAGCAACGTGTGCGGAAACGAGCTGGAGAGGAGGTGTGGAGCGTTGGAATGCGGAACGTGCGCGGGGACGGGCGATTGCCTGGCCTGCGAAGAGGACGAGTTCTGTGACATCTGCCGTGACAGCGGGGAATGCCCGGAGTGCGGCGGTACCGGCGACGAATAGGAGGTCTGTAGATGAGTGCAACGAGTACGGCACGGCGAACGGAAACCAACACGAGCGGGAGCGGAAACGACATGAATAACGGCACGGAGGTCAGGGCGCCGAAGCAGCGGGGTGTGGGGCGGCTGGTGCGTCGGCTGGAGCGGGAGCGCCGGCAGTGGACTCGGCCGGAGGAGCGGGAGATCCCGACCGAGCAGGCGTGGCGGGCCGGGGTGGCTGAGGGCATCCGGCTGTCGCAGGTCGCGATCCGGAAGGGCGTGTGACCCATGGCCGACACGACGGGACGGGTCCGGCCGGAGTGCACCCCGGAGCAGGTTGGGACGGCGGTGGACGCGCTGTACACGGAGGCGCGAAACCGGCCGCGGCCTGAGGAGACTCCGAGCTGGGAGGAGCTGATCGAGGCGGCGCGCTGGCGGATGGACTGGTACGAGCGGCTGCGGGTGCAGTGGGGCCGGCTCGGTGAGTGGGCGCTGCTGACGGGTCAGCCGCACGTGGTGTGGCGGGCCGTCCTCGACGCCGAGTGGTTGGCGTCGAGCAGGGTGCTGGAAGCCGAGGCCGATGTGGTCCAGCGGCAGCGCGCGGCGGCGGCGAAGGCTGCCAGGGCCGGGGCGGTGGCGTGATGGCTACCGCGTTGTCGACGGTGGCGGCGGCGAAGATGAATTTGCGGCCGGTGAACCAGCGCGCTTTGCGGAAGTATCAGGAGTTTTGGAAGTCGCTGGTGCTGCTGGATGTGGCGATGGGCGATATCGAGAAGCTCATCAACGAGGCCGCCGACCATAAGGCGACGGTGGCGAGTTACCGGATTCCGGACGCCGAGGAGTTGATGAAGGCGGCGAAGAAGGCAGGCCGTTCGCTGCAGATCATGGTGACCGCGTCGAAGAAGTGGGAGGCCGAACTGGTCTCCCGCGAATGGAAATAAAGGGGGAGCGGTATGTCTCGCAGGGTGGACGGCGCGCTGGAAGAACTCGATGTCGCCATGAAGCAACTCCGCAAGGCGGTACACGGCATCCCGTACCGGGCGGGTGGGTTCAAGAACACGCATCACAAGCTCGCGCTGGATATGGCGATGTTGACGGTGCTGATTGATTCGGCCCGACCCCGTTTCCCGAGAAGGTGAATGAGGGTGGGGTGGGTGCCCGCCGGTGATCTTGGCGGATACGACGGCGGGCACCCGCTCTACCTGCCTGAACCAAACCCGAAATTGCGACGAATTCTGATTGAGGTGGGTAGTGATGAGTAAGGGTAACGGATACAAGCCGGGGGGCCGGGCCACGCGCCCGACCGGCCGGGACATGAAGACCCTGGCGTGGCTGTGGCGCCACCCGCTGGTGTGGTCGGTGCCGGTCGTGCTGGTGGCCGGGTGGGCGCGCTACGGCTGGCTGCCGGTCGCCTACACCCTCGCCGGTGCGGTGGGCGTGCTGGTGGTGTGGTGGCGGGTTCATCCGCCCACGTTCGACCGGTGGGTGTTGCCGACGCTGCGGGCGTTCAAGCGGCGGTGGTGGGACTACCGGGGCGGTTTGTGGGGTGCGCTGTTGTTCGAGTGCGACCTGACCCGGGACAACCGGCTGACCGGTGAGGTGCTGGTGCCTCGCCTGGAGCGGGTGCGGGCGGTCACACCGTCGATTGATGTGCTGCGGGTCCGCATGGTCCGTGGCCAGGACCTGCGGGCGTGGACGGACCGGTCGGAGGCGCTGGCCGAGGCGTTGTGCGCGCACCGGGTCGCGGTGGCCAAGGCCAAGCCCGGCCGGTTGACGGTGGTTGTCGAGCGGGAAAACCCGTTCGCGGTGCCGCTGCCGGCTCCGGAGATTCCGACCTCGGTGGAGGAGGTGGACCTGTCTGCGCTGGACATCGGGGATGACGAGTTCGGCCAGCCGGTCCTGGTCTCGGTCACCGGTACCTCGCATCTGTTCGTGGCGGGGGCGACCGGGACGGGGAAGAGTTCCACGATCTGGGGGCCGTTGCGGCAGATGGGTCCGATGATCCGCGACGGCTTGGTGCGGGTGCGGGTGATCGACCCGAAGGGCGGCACCGAAACCGAGATCGGGAAGGAGCTGTTCTACCGGCGCGCGGTCACCATCGAGGACGCGCTGGAGCTGTTGCGGGAGGCGCGGGAGGACATGAAGGCGGCCCAGCAGCGGCTACGCGGGGACAAGATGCGCCGGGCGGTGCTCGGTCCGGATTCGCCGCAGGACCTGATCATGGTGGATGAGTTGGCGATGCTGACCGCGTTCGCCAGCCGCGGTGATCGGGGTGAGGCGATCGCGCTGCTCTCGGAGATCATGACTCAGGGTCGGAACACGCTGTTCAACGTGGCCGGCTACGTCCAGGAACCGTCCAAGGACGTTGTGGAGATCCGGGAGCTGTTCACGACCCGCATCTGCCTCGGCGTGACCGCCGCCAGCCACGTGGACATGGCCCTGGGTGATGGGGCGCGGGACCGGGGCGCGCTGGCGGATGAGATCCCGCTGGATGAGGAGCACGCGGGGATCGGGTTCCGGGTGGACAAGGGTTCTCGGTTGCCGCGTCGGCTGCGGCTGGGGCACACCACCGACGAGGACATCACCGAACTGGTCAAGCGGTGTGCACCCCTGCCGCCGGCTGGGCTCGCGGTGGTCCGCAACACGGGGGAGGTGGCGTGATGTTGTCCACCACGGGATGGGTGCTCAAGACCTGGTTCAAGACCACCCTGTGGCTCGCGCTCGGGGTCGGGGCGGTGTGGCTGTTCACCGAGGACACCGGGTATCTGACCGTCGCCATCATCGCCGCTGTCCTCGCCGAGGTCTGGACGATCCGGTCACTGTGCCGGGAGTGGCTCACCGAGGCCGAGGTCTGGTGTTGGTGGTGGCCCAAATGACCCGGTAGCGGTCCGGCGGTCGCGGTGCCCCTCAACCCCAGCAGACCACGTGTTGAGGGGTTGCCGGGTCCGTCCGGACCAAACCAGGTTGCGCCCGGCCGACGGCTCATCCGACCAAGAACGTTCCGTCGACCGGGCCACTCCCTCAGGAGCAGGCCCATGTTTACCAGAAAAGACCCGTTCAAAGACCTGCCCGTCGTCACCCGCGAGGAGATGTTCGAGCAGAAGAACAGCTCTCGCCGTACCGCCGCTGACGACCAGCGAGCACAGGAACGGCGCGAGCAGGAAGCCCGGGACGTCGGCTGGCGCCGATAACCCGAGGTAGGCACCACCTTCAAGGGGGGGCCAGCCGTCACACCGGGCGGCCGGCCTCCCTCTTTTTTGTCCACTTTCCGTTAGTGAAGCTAAGGACTTGATACCTATGACTGTTGATGTTGACCAGCCGATCCGGGACCGGATCACCGCGCTGGACTTCCAGCGCTGGCGCTCGAAGGTGTACGCCACCGGGGGATGCGCCAAGCCCGTCAAGCTCGCCGGCTACGGCGCGCTCATCGCCCCGGACGGGACGCTGTTGCAGGAACGCGCCGGGCAGATCTACACCCCGTGCGGCAACCGCCGGGAGACCGTCTGCCCGGCGTGTTCGCACCGGTACGCGGCGGACGCTTTTCACCTGCTGCGCGCGGGGTTGTCCGGCGGCCACAAGCAGGTCCCCACCACGGTGACCGGGCACCCGAGGGTGTTCCTCACGCTGACCGCGCCGTCGTTCGGGCCGGTGCACTCCCGCCGGGTCACCCGCACCGGCCGCGTCATCCCCTGCGGATGCCGGGAACGTCACCACGCGGATGACCCGCGTGTCGGGGCGGCGATCGACCCGGAGGGCTATGACTACGTGGGGGCGGTGCTGTGGCAGGCACATGCCGGGAAGCTCTGGCACCGGTTCGTCATCGCCCTGCGTCGCGCGCTCGCGGTCCGGCTCGGGGTGCCCGGCCGGCTGTTCGGCCACGTAGCGCGGCTGTCCTACGCCAAGGTGGCCGAGTACCAGCGGCGGGGCCTGGTCCACTTCCACGCGGCGATCCGGCTGGATGGGCCGGACGGTCCCACCGACCAGCCACCCGCTGGCCTGACTTCCGAGGTGTTGCGGGAGGCGCTCCTGGAAGCGGCCGGCACCACGCTGGGTGTCTGCCGGCCGGACGGGACCGACCTGGAGATCGGGTGGGGCGTCCAGCTCGACATCCGCGACATCACCACCACGGCGGCCGAGCAGATCCAGGACGCGGACGGGGAGATCAGCGAAGCACGCCTGGCGGGGTACATCGCCAAGTACGCCACCAAGGGCACCGGGAAGATGGAGGCGGCGGACCGGCCGATCCGGTCGGAGTACGACCTGGCGCACCTGGAGCTGACCCCGCACCACCGCAAGATCATCGAAACGGTGTGGGAACTCGGCGGCCTACCCGAGTACGCCGGGCTGAACCTGCGCAAGTGGGCGCACATGCTCGGCTTCCGAGGCCACTTCCTCACCAAATCCCAGCGCTACTCCACCACCTTCCGCGCGATCCGCGCCGAGCAGCACCGGTTCCAAATCGGGCACACCCTCACCGAGCTGGGCGCTGACCTGGACCCGGACCAGGTGATCGTGGTCAACGACTGGAACGTCGTGAGCATCGGCCACCGCAACCACGCTGAGTACGAACTCGCGCACGCTATCGGCGAACGCGCACGCCACCTACCCGGCGAGAAGACCAGGCGGGAGGTACAGCGATGAGCGGCTGGCGGGCAACTGCAGGGGAGGGGCGGCGTCTGTACCGGGTGCCGGAGGCAATGCGGCTGCTCTCGCTGAGTCGGTCGGTGATCTACGAGCTGATTCGCTCTGGGCGACTTAGGTCCGTGACCGAGGGACGGGCGCGCCTGATCCCGGCGGCGGCGATCCAGGAGTACGTGGACCTGTTGGTCTCGGAATCGCGGAGGGCATCGTGACCGCCCGGCGTAGTCGGGGCGACGGCAGTCTGCACTGGCACGAAGGTCGGCAGCGGTGGATCGCGAGCGTCACAGTCGGCTACCGGCCATCCGGCAAACGCATCGTGAAGCAGCGGAGCGCCCGGACCAAGACGGCGGCCAAAGCGGAGCTGAAGGAGCTGCTGCGTGACCTTGACGACGGGGTCACGGAAGCGGCCAAGTACACCGTTGCCGACGCCGTGGAGGACTTCCTGACGCACGGGCAGCACGGCCGGTCCAAGAACACGGTCAAGAACCGGCGGACCTTGGCCGAGACGCACATCGTCGCCCAGCTCGGCGCTCGGAAGCTCCGGGAGCTGACCGCCCAAGAGGTCGACGGCTGGTTGGCGGACCGGGCGAAAGTGGTCAGCACCAGCACGCTGCAACGGATCAAGTCCATCCTTCGGCGGGCGATCGCCAGGGCGCAGGCACGGGAGAAGGTGCGGCGGAACGTGGTGCTGCTGTGCGAAACCCCGACCGGACTGGGCGGCCGGCCGTCGAAGGCACTCACCCTCGGCCAGGCTCAGGCCTTCCTCCAGGCGGCCGAAGGGTCGCCACTCCGGGCGTACTTCATCGTCTCGCTCCTCACCGGTGCCCGGACAGAGGAGCTGCGTCCGCTCACCTGGTCACACGTGGACCTGGACGGCGACCTGGAGGCGGACCCGCCGGTCAAGCCGCACATCATGGTGTGGCGGTCGGTCCGAGAGGACGGCGACACCAAGACCCAGAAGTCCCGGCGGTCGCTCGCGCTGCCGGTTCGCTGCGTGGAGGTCTTGCGCACCCACTGGAAGCACCAGGCAGAGCAGCGACGGCGGGCCGGGAAGAATTGGGTGGAGAACGACCTGGTGTTCGCGTCGCTGGTGGGGACCGAGCTGAATCCGTCGAATGTCCGCCGGGAGTTCCGGCGGGTGACCGCCGAGGCCGGCCTGGAAGCGGGGGAGTGGACACCCCGTGAGCTACGCCACAGCTTCGTGTCTCTGCTCTCGGACAGCGGAGTTCCGGTGGAAAAGATCTCGCTACTGGTCGGCCACAAGGGCTCGCACGTGACCGAGCTGGTCTACCGGAAGCAGCTCCGACCGGTCGTCGAAGAGGGCGCGACGGCGATGGACAAGATCTTTCGGAGCAAGGATGCGTAGTCAGGCACTTAGTCAGGCAGCGGGGGCGCCGGAAAGCGAACGGCCTGGTCGGTCCGCTAGTGCGGGACTCTGACCAGGCCGTTTGTTGGTGGACGATACTGGGATTGAACCAGTGACCTCTTCCGTGTCAAGGAAGCGCTCTCCCACTGAGCTAATCGTCCGAGGCGGAGGCGGGAATCGAACCCGCGTACAGGGCTTTGCAGGCCCTTGCCTAAGCCACTCGGCCACTCCGCCAGATTTCGTAAGGGGCCGAACTCGTGGTGAGAACCTGAGAGCACCCTCCGAGCGGACGACGGGACTCGAACCCGCGACCCTCACCTTGGCAAGGTGATGCGCTACCAACTGCGCTACGTCCGCATGTTCCCCGCCCGTAACTTCCTGGGCGGGATGTTGTGGCTAAAGCCTATCCGAAGCCCCGTCGGGGGGCCAAACCGGCCCCCCGACTTCGCCGTTGATCAGCTCGCTTCGCTGGAAAGCAGGTCTTCCAGGGCCAGGTCGAGGTCGAGCCAGGCGTACTCGCTGCCCGGGGGGACCGCCTCGAAGGTCCGGTCAAGGAAGTCGGCCAGTTCCGGCGCGCTGGTGGAAAACAGCGCGTGGCCGGACGGCGAGCTGAGCTCGATCTCGACAGTGTCTGGGTCGCCCGCGGCCGGGCGGACCCGGACGTCGCCGGTTCCCGCCTCGGTCAGTAGGCCGTCCGCGAACAGATCGCGGGCGAACACCCACTCAACGTCCGCCGCATCGGTCCGACCTGTCTGGAAAACCGCGTGAACCGCAAAGGGATCGCGGCTGTCATATCGCAGCTCGACCCGCACCGGCATAGCGTCGGCCTGTTGGGCCAGCAGATCGAACACGGCGAGAGAGCGGATGGTGACGTGCTCGTTGCGCATCGTGCTGCCTCTCCGTGGGGTTATCGCCCGTCCTTCAATGAGTGGCAACGACCGGGTCGCCGAGATGTCACGGTGCTCAGGGGGGCGACTCGCCGTCCAAGGGGCAGACTTCACCCGGTTGGAGCAGCCGCTCTCCACGGCTCCTGGGACAACGCCGCGGCGGGACCGTGGAGTTCGTGTTGGAGATCGCTTCGGCGGCCGGCCGAATGACCCCCGGAGCCATCTTCCGGCGCCTGCGGCGGCCCCCGACAAGGACCGGGCGAGGGCCGGGCGAGGGTTGGGCGCGGCGTGCGCCGCGCTATATCTAGCCCTCGTCTGCGCGCGTGGAGGGCTACCCTTGTTGGACATAGACGGTGCCCAACAGTTACTTGAGTGAGGACGAGCCGGTGGCCGACGTCGCCAATGTCTCCGCATCCGGCCGGCCTGGCCGGCGCGCGGGAGACGACGCCGAGCTGCTGGCCGGCCCGCCCGACGAGGGCCTGGTCGAACGGGTCGCGGACGGTGAGGCCGAGGCCCTCGGTCTGCTCTACGACCGCTATGCCAGTGCGGCCTTCGGGCTGGCCCGCCGGATCTGCGCGGACGAGGAGCGGGCCAGGGAAGTTGTGCGCGAGGTCTTCGTCCGGCTGTGGCAGGACCCGCAGCGGTTCGACGCCCGGCGGGGGAAGTTCAGCAGCTGGTTGCTCACCCGGGTGCAGCACCGCGCGGTGGACGCCGTGCGCGAGCTGAGCACCGGGCAGCGGCGCGAGCTGTCCACCCGCTACGAGCGGGAGGAGTGGCCGGTGCCCGCCGCGCCGGACCCGGAACGGCTGGCGTTCGGAGTGGTCCGCGCCGGCCAGGTGCACGACGCGCTGGCCCAGCTGCCCGGCGAGCAGCGCCGCGCGCTGGCGCTGGCCTACCTCGGCGGCTACACCCTTCCCGAGATTGCCGCGCTCACCCGGGCCTCGCTGGCCGAAGTGCAGGAGTCACTGTTCGGCGGCATGCGACAGCTGCGCCGGCTGCTGGTACCGCTGCAGTGGGACGAGCTCGAGCGCGGCGAAACGGCGGAACCGTGACCGCCGGGACCAGCTGCCCCATGGTCGGCCAGGCGGTCGGCTGGGTGATGCACGCGCTGGAGCCGGTGGACGAGGAGGCCTTCGTCGAGCACCTGCCCCACTGTCACGTGTGCCGGGCCGCGGTGCGGCAGACCGAGGACCTGATGCGCCTGGTCGCGGCGGCCGACGAGCAGCTCGACCCCGGGCCGGAACTGCGCGAGCGGGTGCTCGCCGAGGTGGCGGCCACCCCACAGACGCCCCGGGACCAGCGGGCCACGCCGTGGCCGAAGGTCGCCTGGGGATCCGGCGAGCCGTCCCAGCAGGCCGGCATCGGGCTGTACGCCTGGGAGCCGCCGCGCCCGCCGGCGGTGCCCGGCGAGTTCAGCCAGCGGCAGGCGGCGCAGCAACGCCGGCAGGAGGCGTCCCGCCGCAAGGGCCTGGTGGTGCTCCTGGCGGCGGCCGCGTTCGTGGTGATCGGGCTGGGCGGGATCGCCGCCCGCTCCCTGGACGGCGGCGGGCAGCAGCAGCAGGTCCAGGCGCAGGCCGAAGCGATGCAGCAGACGTTGGCGCAGGTCAAGACGCCCGGCAGTCGCTACGCGGTGCTGAACGCGCGCAACGGGGCGCCGGTGGCGGCGGTGCTGCTGGACGGTGGGGAACGCCGGCTGGTTCAGGTCGGGCTGCCGATGAACGGCCCGGAGGAGAGCTACGTGCTCTGGGGCACGGGCGCCGGCAAGCCGGTCGCGCTGGCCACCTTCAACATCACCATGCCGGCGAACAACATCCCGCTCTCGCTCGGTTCGGCCGGAGCGCCGGGAACGCCGGAGGGCCTCGACGCGTTTCCCAGCTACGCGATAACCGTGGAGGTCGGCAAGAAGGCGCCGGAGGGCCCGTCGCCGGCATGGATCGCATCCGGGCAGGTGACCAGCTGAACACCAGGGAACACCAGCCGTCCCGTGTGGCGGCAAGGTTCAGCGACCGTCCACGCCTGCGGATGTTCTACCGGGTCGGCATCGCGGTGGTCGGCGGCCTGGTGTTGCTTGCGGGCATCCTGATGATCCCTTACCCCGGCCCCGGCTGGCTGGTGGTCTTCGCCGGCCTGGCCATCCTGGCCACCGAGTTCGCCTGGGCGCACCGGCTGCTCGGCCACGCCCGCGCCCGCTACGACGCGTGGACGGACTGGCTGGCCCGGCAGCACTGGTCGGTCAAGCTGCTCGTGCTGGCCGGCACCGGCGCGATCGTGCTGGTCACGCTGTGGTTGCTGGGAACCGTCGGCTGGGTGGCCGGCTGGTTCGGCATACGGTGGACCTGGTTGCAAAGCCCCTTCGGCTGATCCGGTAAGGTCTACGACATCGCAGGCCCGGCGCCTCGGAAGTACAGCCGCCGGCCCTGGGCGATTAGCTCAGCGGGAGAGCGCTCCGTTCACACCGGAGAGGTCACTGGTTCGATCCCAGTATCGCCCACCACCAAACTTGCTGGTCATCCTGGGTGCGGGGTACCGCTCCCTAGGGTTTGTACCCGGAATGTGCCCACGAGCTATGGCGTTGGGATGGTCTGCCCATCCATCAGCGACTTGTTGGCGTGGGAGTAGTTTTACCGCGCGGTTGTCTGCGCTTCCGCCTTACGTGGGACGCAGCTGATCTTGAGCTCTTCTAGGTCCCACCCCTTTGTGCTTGGTGCGTGGCTTTGAATCGAGTTTGAAAAGATCTTGCTGGCGCTAGACCGTGTTGGTCAGGCATGTCAGTCAGGGTCTCAAGTCGAACACCACATGCGAGTTAAATGCAGTACAGTTCATTAGCCCATGACGGGACGACGAGAAAGCTGTACATGAGCCATGAATTCGCCTCATTCTGACAGTGACAAAGTCGTATCCATGATGCGTGAGGCCGGCATCGAGCCGGTAAAGGTGTCTGTGGCTGAGACCGAAGATGAGCGGATCTTTGCCGTTGCTGTCCCTGAAGGTGACATGCAGGCCGCTATGCAGTTGGCTGCTCAGTTTGAGCAGAAATTGTCTACTCAATTTTTCCAAGCGGTTGTCAGTTTTCGTGCGGTAGCGACTGCGCCGGTCTTGCCGACCGGGCCCCTCAGAAGCCTTGATGATCCACGAGTCGATGCCCTAGTTCAGTTACTAACATCGCGCTCGAGCACGTCAGAGGCGCATCCCAGTCTCGCATATATTCCGAACAACAGAGCAAATCTCGCAGCAGCCACGAGTACTCGCCATCAGCTGGTATTCGGCCGACGCGGCGCGGGAAAAACTGCGCTGCTGCTAGAGGCGCGACGTTTGATTCGAGAACAACACTTTACCACTGCATGGTTAAACATGAAGCCCCTTCGCAACGAAGGCCCTGAACGGACATTTCTGTACGTTACACGCATCTTGTTCGATTCGATCGCCACGGACCTGAGCGGCAGAGGCCTTAGCAACGTGCAATTCCATGAACGACTACAAGAAACCCGATCGCGCATTCGGGTCCTGCTTGAAAAGGCTGCCTTAAAAGCCGGGGAAGTTGGTCGATTGGTTCCCGAAATGCAGGAAAATATTCGACTAATAACTACGATACTGGGCGGACGAGTCTATCTATTCTTAGACGACTTTTACCATGTTCCAACGATTCATCAGCCGGAGGTGCTCGACTTTCTTCACTCTATTACGCGTGACGCCGACGTGTGGTTAAAGGTGGCCTCTATGCGTCATCTCACTAAATGGTATCGACCTAGTCCGCCTATTGGATTGCAGACGGGCCAGGACGTGGACATAATTGATCTGGACCTCAGCCTGCAAGACCCCGCCGCTGCGGCGAGCTTTCTTCAAAAAATGCTCACCGAATACTGTACGACCGTGCATATCTCGACGACGGCGAGCGTTATCACGAGGGAAGGGCTCGACCGTCTGGTGTTTGCAAGTGGAGGTGTTCCGCGGGACTTTCTGACGCTTGCGGCCTCGGCCATCCAAACAGATCGAGGTCGCCATGCTGCGCGGGCAGTCGGGATCTCAGCTATAAACCAGGCTGCCGGCGAAGCGGCTCGCGCGAAGACTGGTGAACTTGACGATGCCCTCGCGTCTAACGCGGGCTATTCCGCGCAAGCTGCGCAGGCTCTTACGCGTGTACGTGATTTCTGCCTTGATGAACGCGGTTTCACTTACTTCAGGATTGATTTTCGTGACAAGGAGAAGAATCCTGATGAGTACGGAATCCTTACTCGTTTGCTCGATGTGCGTCTTGTGCATCTAATTGACCCTAGTGTGTCGGACAATCACCGAGCTGGCGAACGTAGCGAGTGCTACACACTTGACCTTAGTCAGTATTCAGGATACCGCTTAAAGCAAGGGATTCGCGTATTGGATATCAGCGACGGAAAGTTGGTGTCCAAGCAGACCAGGCTCTCCAGATCAAATGCCGAAAATCGTGGCAAAAAACTCGTTATCGGCACAACGGCGCGCGAGGTAGTCACTATTCTACGTGCGGCGCCGCTGTTCGAGCTCGCTCTACTGCGTGACCTCGTGAGCGAGTACGAGCCAGGTGTAGATCTTGTCGAAAATGCCCTACGAGGCCGTGACTCAATGGCAATGAATGAGCTTGTAGTAGAGCTAAATCGCCCATACAGCGAGATTGTATCGGTTATATCGGACATGATTGTTAATGGCACCGTCGAGGAGGTAGATGCTGAAGGCTCCATCGTCTATCGGCTTGCCCGGTAGACGCCACGATGAGCATCACTCAGTATGCGATCGGCGCTGTCGCCGCAGCGGGCGTTACGAGTATGGAACTAATCTTCAGGAGCCAGCGTCATCCCTTCGGCGATCGAAAGATGAAGGCAGTAGGTTGGTGGCTTGCTGTTGCGGCTCTCGACGCTGGAGTCGCCTGTGCCATGCTTGCGGGCGCGGTCGGTATCGAGCTAGTTGATCCGGCGACGGTCGATCACGGAAATGAGCTTCTGAAGGCTCTGGTTATTGGAGGCCTAGGGCCGCTTGCGCTTCGAAGCCCTGTGCGTAAGACCAAGGTCAAGGATCAAGACTCTACCGTAGGAATGACCTATGTTTATGATATCGCACGGCTGTACGCTCTGTATGCTCTCGACGAGCGCTATGTGCGCCTCAAGCGCAACGACGTTCGAAAGACGCGGGCGCACTGGAAGGCTCTTGGCCTCGATAGTCGCAAGGTCGCTGCGGCGATTCGTCGACACCTTACGGACCATGACCGGCTAGACATTGAAAAGCGCGATGCTATCACGGCGGGAGTGGCCAACTCGATGACTCTCCCAACCGAGGACGAAAGGCTGTCTGCTCTCATAAAATTGATAAATCTGTCACGGTTCTCTGCTCTATGTGACGAGCTCAGTGCCTACCGGGAATCTGCTGATGCATCGGAACTGGAGATTGATAGCCTAGAACCTGGCGAAGGTGATGTTGTGGTCATTGAGGTGGATGTGGATCCTGAGCAAGTATAAGAGGAGAGGAATCGAATATCCTGATATTAGGGGCCTGATGGAGAGCTCCTATTCGGTTGAAACGGTGCCCGCCGACTGTCTAGGAGCGCGCGACGCGCTCGTCTTCGCGCATTGGAATGGTCTACGAAAATGTTCTTCACTCGTGCCGTCCTGGCGACTTAAGCTCTAGCGCGATGGCGTTCACAAGCGACTGGCGCAACTGATATTCTCGCGGTGCCAGTTGGTTTGAGAGTTCATTTAGTTCGAGTGATTTGGGGTCCGCGTGAGCCTGCAAATTGTTGCGGCGCTCCCGTGAAATAAAGTGGATCTCTCTTGACGCGGCATCAACAGTCTCACGCCATTCTCGATAACGATCACGAATAGTAGTCGAGCTGAACGCATCGAGTAGAGCCGCAGCAGTCACGCGGTCCGTAGGTTCAGGTATCGGCAACTGGATAAGCTTAGCTTCAACATAATGAACATCTTCGTAGGTGAGGCTAAGGTTATATATCTCGGCCTCTAACCACTGAGCTTCGCGCTCGACGATCCGCAGGACCTCCAAGTAGGCGTCTGCTAGCCGCTGCTGGAGCCGAGCTTCACGTGTGACCTTACCTGGCCGTGTAGCGGCCCATATCGACGCGAAAACTCCACTGAGGCCGATCGTGCCAGAGGCGATCACGGAGGCGAGAGCAACATCCACCAGTGAAGTGTGCCAGGGAGACGGTCTACTGAGCGGGAGAATGAGTTGTGCCCCGCGGGCGGCGCGGCTTGGCTGAGCCGGTGAGACACCTAGGCATCGGTCGCACCTCGGCGTGTCCAGGGGAGTTGCAGGCGCCCGCGACCGGCGGTCCGCTGCGCGGCGTGCCAGGTCTCGGTCCATCGGCGAAGTCGGTGCGTGCAGTCACGACAATGGGGCCAGAGTGGTGTGCTCCTGGGTGCTGCCGAGGTGAACCGGGCGCCACACAACGCCTGGTAAGTCCCGTGGCGAGCTTTGTGCGTGGCGGCGTACTGGGCGAAGGTGATGCAGTGCTCGATCTGGCCGACTGACGCGATCCACAGGATGTACTGAGGGGAGGCGTCCGGCGTTGCCCAAGGGTCCCGCGCGGAGTCTGCGCGTCGGCTCATGAGTCGTCGCCCTAGTCGAGTAGGTCGGATTCCCACTCGATGGCGCCTGTGTCCGGGTCGAGGAGCGCCGAGTCGACCAGTTCGCCGGTCTCGTCGGGGTTCCACACTTCGCACCAGCAGCGGCAGCCCAAGGCGGATAGTCCGCTGCGGGCCAGGCCGCGCAGTAGGCCGGTGACGAACAGTCGCACTGCCCAGATGCCCGACCACCCCATCGGGGCCACCAGCCGGGCGCCCTGTCTCTCCCGGCTCAGGTGCGCGATGACGCAGAGGCTCTATCCAGGGTTGTCCGGGTGATCTCCGGTGGGAGATGCGTTGTCCGCCGAGTCGGTAGAGGGCTCCGGGGTCAGCCAGTGAGCAATTGGTCGATCTGTTTTAGCGCCTCTCGATCGCGGTGAACCGTGCCTCGGTTGCCGGATCTGTGCTGCTCAGCGGGTCTGTGCGATGCCCTGACGCGCGGTGGTCCATGAGCCGACAAAAGCACGATCGGCTTGTCCCAGGTAGGTGAAACGTATTCTATTCGGGGACATGTGTCCGGGTGTTTCGGAAACCGGCCGCGCTGCTGTGGCGCGCGTTACTCAGGTGGCCGAGGGTGGCCCGTGCTCATTCGCTCGGTAAGCCGCCACCGCGTCCGTGTAGGTGTCGGTGGTGAGGTCTTCCGGCTTGATTCCCAGCTCGGTGAGCACGGTGCGCACGGCGTCCAGAGCGGCCGGCACGTCGTCAGCCTCCGCCAGCGTCTCTAGTTCGATGAATGTCTGCCCGGCCAGTTCGGGAACCTGTACGACGGTGGCCAGCATCTCTCGGCCGTGCGCCTCGAACCTGTGGTTCACGCAGTGCTTGCGGAACGCGATCACTTCCACGGCGTCCAACGCGGTCAGCACGGTCACCAACACCCCGGCGTCCGCCGCCGTGGTCTCGTGTTCGGGCTTGGAGCCGCTGGTGTCGTCTACCGGGGGTTCCTTGTAGGTCAGCACCACCCGCTCGCCGCCGGTGTCATCGGTCACCGTGCGCACCCGCAGCTCTCGGTTTTGCTCGGTGAGTCGCCCGTCCGGCAAGTCGAAGTATCGATCTGAGTAGGTGGACCGGGCACCTTCGGCCCGTTCACCGAGTAGCCGATGCACCCGGTCCGGGTCGCGCACGACGGCTTTCAACTCGGCCTCGATCATCGCCACGTGGCGACCCTAAACGACCTGGCGGGCGGTGCGGCGTAGTTCGTCGGTGAACCGCTGAAAGCCTCGATGCAGCGCGCCGTGCGGGCTACCGGCCAGCCGGTACATCGGCGATGTGTGGCCCTCGTGTGAGTCGCCGAACGCGGACACGAACAAGGTCGAGTCCAGGCCGATGACTCGCCAGGTGGGCAGCAGGTCGTACAGATGGCATTGCACGGTCCCGATCTCGTCGTTCAGCTCACGCAACCGCTCCACCGACAACCGGATGCCGGCCGCGAAGGTACCGAGGGATTCGCCGATCTCCGCCGCCCGGCGCTCGGCGGCCGGGCAGTCCGGGTCCAGCAGCAGCACGCGCACGGCCGGTTTGGCTTCCTGAATGTGCGCCCGCAGCATCGAGTCGTTCAAACCGAGGATGCCCAAACCGCGTACCGCCAGCACCTCCATCTCCCGGGCGGTGGCGGCGAGTCCGGCGATGTCCTTCCGCGCGGTGGACTGCGAGGGATACACGGCCAGGATCTCCGCCCTGCCCGATGCCCCGAGGTGATCGAGGCCGGCCGGGTGCCTCGGTGCCAAGCCGAACCGCATACGGGCGTCGTCGGGCATGCCTAGGCCATCGGCGATGCGCTCGAACAACTCCAAGGTGGTCACCGAGCGGCTACCCCGGATGATCTCCGACACTCGGCCCTGCAAGATGCCCGTAGCGGTGGCGATGCGCGATTGGCTCGCCCCGGCGTATTGCTGAGCCGCGCGGAACAGGCCGGCCACGTCACGATCCACAAGCGCGCGGCGGACTTTCGGTTGCTTCCAGGCCCAATCGGGCAGTGCCAGCGACGGAACGGTCTCAGTCACCCAGGAAGGGTACATCTCACGGTGAGAACATCACTATGGGATGGGTTCAGGGAATCTCACGGTGAGAACGTCTCTGACGTGGGGAAATCGCAGGAGTCGGCGCCGTCGCGAACGGCCAGCCAACGGACACCAATCAGCTTGCTTGAGATCCGAGACGCTTTGATCATCGCGGCCGGCGTCGTCGCGCGCTCCGAACACACCCCAGGGGCCGACGGTTGCTGTTCCCGGTGCGGCGAGTCCTTCCCGTGCGCGGTCCTCCGGGTGGTGCGACGGTTCCCTGGTGCGTGGCGTCAGCGGGCCGACGAGGCGCGACGCCGGACGGGCGAGTCGTGAGCGCCGAACTAGGTCCGTGGGCGGAATGGACCACCGAAGAGATCTTCAACGAGATCTACTGCGAGCCACCCCGAGTCGTCCCGGCGCCGCCTGACGACGATGATGGTTCGGCGGTGACCGATGGCTAACAGCTCGGGCGTCCTTCGATTCGTCACGGTGCAGGGCAGCATCGTGATCCACGCTCAGCTCGTGGTCGACCAATACCGTGGACGGACTGTGTGCGGACGGCCAGTGGCGGGTCGGGCGGCCGAAGAGCCTCGGCCGGTCGAGCGGTGCGAGGGGTGTTGGGCGGATTACCGCGTACGCGGCGACCTGCCTCGCCACGTCAGCGCCCGCTTCGGCTCTCCCGGAATCCGGTACTAAGCCCCATGCAGTCGGGACCCCCTCAGGGTCGACACGGTGCCGGGCAGGCTGGCCGTTGCCGCCCGCGCCAAGTGGGGATGGATGTGACCGGGATGGTGATCGGGGACACGGTCATGGTGCGCCCGGAGGCATAACAGTGCCAAGCGCGACCAAGAACGTGCAGGCGCCTCGCAGCCACAGCCCTCGATCGGTGCCGCCGCGGTGAGCGCTCATCGGGAACCACCGGCCGCAACACAGCGGGTGCCCACCCGGTCGACGGATGATCTCAGGTGCTACGACCAGGACGGAGCGGTTCGTATTGTGGGCAGTATCGCCCGCCACCATTTCTCCAGGTCAGATAACCTGATCTGCCGTTGCTCCGACGCATTCCATGGTGGACGATGGATGCATGATCGGTGACCGGTGGGGCGTGAGCGAGAGTGAGATCGCGCGCTCCTATCCGTGCGACGACTTCGTCACCTCGCCCGCGTTGCGGGCGTGGCGGGGCGTCGATGTCGAGGCGCCGGCCGAGGCCGTGTGGCCCTGGGTCACGCAGGTGAGGCTCGCGCCCTACTCGTACGACTGGATCGACAACCTTGGCCGCCGCTCACCCCGCGAACTGGTGGGTCTGCCCGAGCCTCGGGTCGGAGACCGGTTCACCACCGCTGCCGGGCGCAAGTGGGGCCAGATCGTCTCCATCGACCCAGGGAATCAGCTCACGGGCCGCATAGTGGGCGCCTTCATGTCCTACGTACTCGTGCCTCAGGGCCACGACGCGACACGTCTGTTGCTCAAGATCGTCATGCAGACCAACCGCTGGGTGGCCCTCGGGGTCTCCGTCGGAGATCTGATCATGGCTCGACGGCAGTTACTGAACTTCAAGCAACTCGCCGAGAGCCCCCGGCACCACGGCGCGAACCGTCCGTAATCGCCGACGCGGGCAGGGATGTGACCGGGCCTCGGGTCCTCGTCGGCCAGGCGTTGCCCGGCGGCGGTTGACCTGGATGGGGCGGGCTCTTAAAGCAGTATTACCCCCGAGACCACGGCGAGCATGACGACCATTAGTACCAGGGCACACCCGCCCGACGGCGAACGGCGCGATTGATAGCGTCGGGCGTCTTCATGCATTTTTGCGTGGCGGCGAGCGGCGTCGCCGCTCGGATTTTGGCTCATGCGTGCTCATCCTTCGAATGTTCAACCATCTCGAATGCCTCTCTGAGATCAATGATCCGAAAAATGGGTGGAGGCACCTGCGTTCCCTTTTGCCTACGGCCGCGCGTTTCCGCTGGTTGCGAACTTGGTAAACGCATCTTTGTCGAATCAACCGAGCTCGCGGAAGAGGGCGGTCCGGTCAGTGGACCGGCATGCCGCCTTGAACCGGCCAGGTGGGCGATTCATAGCATCCTGTCGGGGTCATTCACGGGCGTATCACGGATTGGCTCCCAGAAAACGAGGGCTTAGTCGATGTTGTTGTCAGAAGCAATTGTCGGGAGGGAGTCACCCCTCGACCGAAGAATTCAGCACGGCGATTCTCGACGGGTCAGTACCCCTCGTCGCGCAGCGCGGAGCGGTAGGCCGCGTCCATGGCGCGGCGGGTGAGTGCCTTGGGCGCGGCGGCCATGGCCCGCGAGAGCAGGCGGGTGGCGCGATCGCCCTGGGTGTTGGCTGCCAGGTGTGCGGCCGCGACGGCGTTCAGGTCCGGTAGCTGTTCGGGGTCGCGCGGGCCGCGCCACAGGGCTTCGGCGGCGGCGCTGCGCGCCAGTCGGGCGTGCTCGACGGTCATGACGATCGCCGCGTGCGGTGGCCTGTCGCGCAGCGCCATCGTCGCCAGCAGAGCCGGGTCGGTGCTGACCTGTGCGGTGCCGCTGAGGTGGACGACCTCGCCCCGGCCGGGAACGAGGGCGGCCAGCGAGACGTCCGCGCAGGTCATGAGGTTGTGCAGGGTGTCGGCTCGCTTGTTGCCCCGGCGGTCGGGGAGCGCGACGGTGGCTCCGTCGAGCACCTGGAGGAGGCCGGGGCCGTCCCCGCGCGGGCTGGTGTCGGCTTGCTCGTTGTGGTCGCGCGAGGAGATGAGGGCGAACGGCGAGGCGGCGAGGAACGCTGCGACGCCCGGAGCCGAGAGCGGCCCGTCGGCCGGGTCCGCCGGTGCGGCCGGGACCGTCGGGATGCCCGGAGCGGCGTCCGGGATCGCCGGAACGGCAGTCGGGATGGCCGGAACGGCAGTCGGAGTGGTCGGAGTGGCGTCCGGGTTGGTCGGGACGGTCGCGGTGGGGTCCGGGACGGCCGTCCACAGCTTCGAGCGCAGTACGCAGCGCGCGCAGTGCAGGTAGGCCTCGGCCATGTCGATGGCGAGGCGACCGTCACGGACTTCGGCGGCGGTGCCGTTCAGCCGGAAGGTCTCCCCGAGGCCGGGGATCAGGAACACCATCGACGCCCCGGTGCCGGGGGCGGGGGTCGGCGCCCCATCGGGCATCGGCAGCGACAGGCGGGTCGGCGACTCGGCGCGCGCGAACCCGGCCGTCCCGCCGACCAGGACCGTGTGGGGCGTGCCGGTCGGGTCGCGGATGCCCAGCGCGGCCACCGGAGCGGCGGCGAGGACGGTCCGGCAGCCCTCGTCGAGGGTGTCGGTCGCCTTCAGCAGGACCATCCGGGGTGGGGTTCCGATGATCGCGTCGATGTCCGCGGCGGTGGTCGGTGGGTGCATGTCCCCGACGGTAGGGTGGCCAGGTGGCGGTTGGTGGCCAACGTATGCCGTGATCTGGCCATGATCGGAGGATGGCGTGCTGGGTACGGTGCTGGCGACCGCGCGGACCGAGTTCGACCGCGGTTTCGCCTTCGGCCTGCACGTGCACGACTTCCACCTGCTGAGCTGGTCCGAGACGGCCACCGTCACCCACCGCACCGCGGACCGGGACTGGCTGGTGCCCCCGACCCACGCACTGTGGATGCCCGCCGGGGTCCCGCACGCCGTGGCGGTGGTGCGCGGCGGCCTCGGCTACGGGGTGATCTTGAGCGCCCGGGGTGGCCAGGCCCCGTGGACCGAGCCGACCGGTGTGCTGGTGACTCCGCTGGTACGGGAGCTGATCGTGCACCTCGACCGGAACCCGAACCGGGCCCGCGCCCGGGCCGAGGCGCTCCTGGTGGAGCTGCTGGAACCCGTTCCCAGTACGACGTTCCAGCTCCCGATCCCGGCCGACCCGCGCCTGCGGGACATCACCGAAGCCCTGCTCGCCGATCCGGCCGACGGCCGCGACCTCGCCGCGTGGGCCGACCACGTCGCCACCAGCGTGCGCACGGTGACGCGGCTGTTCCAGGCCGAGACCGGGATGACGTTCGCGCAGTGGCGCACGCACGCCCGCATCCGAGCCGCGCTCACCCATCTCGCGGACGGTGTCCCCGTCCGGGCGACGGCGCGCGCGGTGGGCTACCGCAAGCCCGGGGCCTTCGCCGAGGCGTTCCGCCGGGTCACCGGCCAGCTGCCGAGCGTCTACTGTGCCCCGTGAGGCTCGGGTCGCGGCGCCCCATGGGCGAGATCGTGGAAGGCGTTCCGCAGCAGCGCGGTGATGCGTTCCGGCGGGGCGTCGCGCAGGCCGTCGAGCTGGAGCAGGTACCGGCCGATCACCGTGCCGATGGTCAGGGCGCCGATGAGGCCGGCGCGCAGGTCGGCGTCCTCGGCGTCTTCGGCGGCCAGGTGCTGGCCGGCCTGGCGCTGCTGGGAGATCATCGCGGCGCGGACCTCGCCGGCGGCCTCCGGGTGGGTGAACATGGACCGGACCGCGGCCAGCGCGTCGACCGGCTCCTCGGCGAGCTTCCGCTCCAACGCGGCCAGTAGGAGCTCGGCGGCCCGCTCGGGTGGGCCGGTGACCGGCTCCTCGCCGCCGTAGTCGGAGACCTGGGCGAACAGGTTGTCCTTGGAGCCGAAGTAGCGCATCACCAGGCCGGGGTCGGTCTCCGCCCCGGCCGCGATGGCCCGGATCGTGGCCCGGTCGTAGCCGACCTCGGCGAACAGACGCCGGGCCGAGTCCAGGATGCGGGCCTGGGTGTCGCGGCGTTGCTCGACGCGGCGGCTCGGGCGGGAGGTCATCTTCTCAGTCTACGGTCGTTGACTGGGTTGTTCGGCGGTGCTAGCTTTCGGTCTACACCTGTTGACTGAAATCGATTGGTTGATCGCCATGTGGCAGCCGTTCCTGTTGTCGGTGCTGGCCGGGGCGATGGGCGTGAACGCCGTTCCGCATTTCGTCAAAGGAGTGGTCGGGGAGCCGTTCCCGAACGTGTGGGGCAACTCGCCGCTGCGCAATGCCGTGGCCGGAGTGCTCGGCCTGGTGATCGCGGTGCTTCTCGGCTACTGGGCGGAGCTGCCGGGCCATTTCTGGGCGGGGCTGGCCGGAGCCGGCATCGGCGCGCTGGCCATGGCGGTGTTCCACGGCGCCGGCGGCGCCTATCGCCTCAACGCCGCCCTGGGCCTGCCCAACCCGCCCCGGGTCGCGCGCTGACCAGAACTGTCGGGGGTGCCGCGCAGGATGGGCCTCTACCAACAAGGAGGCGGTATGGCAGTCACCCTGGTGAACCCCGACGGGTTGCCGAAGATCGACGCGTATCGGCAGGTGTCCGTGGCGACCGGGTCGAGGCTGGTGCACCTCGCCGGCCAGGTCTCCTGGGACGCCGAGGGGAAGACGGTCGGCGAGGGCGACCTGGTCGCGCAGATCGAGCAGTGCTACCTCAACGTGGCTATCGCGCTGGCCGGTGTGGGCGCCACCTTCGCGGACGTCGTGAAGCTCACCGCCTACGTCGTCGACTGGACGCCCGACAAGGGGGCGGCGTTCGGTGAGGGCGTCGCGCGGGCGGCCGCGAAGCTGGGGATCGCCCCGGTGCCGCCGGCCACGCTGATCGGCGTCACGGCGCTGTACATGCCCGAGCACCTGGTGGAGGTGGAGGCCACCGCCGTCCTCGACTGACGCTCTTACTTCTTCAGGCGGCGGCTGCCGGCGTGCCAGTCCTGCTGGACGCCGACCTCGTCGGGTGCCACCCCGAACGCCGGTAGCTGGGGCATTTCGCGCAGGCTGCGCTTGAGCTCGGCGAAGCCGGGGAAGCGGGCCAGGGCGACGACGTGGTCCCACAGTTCGGCGGCCGACCGCTCGTCGGGCATCCGGCTGATCACCGGGCCGAACAGGGCCATGCCCTCGGGCGGTTCGAAGTGCAGGATCGGGGTTCCGACGTCCTTGCCGGTGAGGGCGAGGGCTTCGTCGGTCTCGGCCTGGATCTCCGCGTCCCAGGACGGTTCGTCCAGCGCACCGGCCAGGGACGCCGGCAGCCCGGCCTCGGCGAGCACCGGCAGGACGAACTCGGGCGTGCCGCGCCGGCCGACCGCGGCGGCGTCGTCGGCCACGAGCTCGCGCTCGAAGACGTGCTCGCCGAGCACCGCGTACAGCGTGGCCACGGCGTCGCGGCCCTGTTCGGCGCGGGTGCGCGCGGCCACCCGGAGCAGGCGCAGCCCGGCGGTGTGGCCGGCCTCGTACTCCGGCGGGAAGTGCGTGTCGTAGTCGATGTGCGAGTTGAGCAGGCGCAACGAGATGAACCGCCAGTCGACGGTGTAGTTCCGTTGCGCCTGCACGATCCGCACCCACTTGCTGGTCAGCCAGGCGAACGGGCAGGTCGGGTCGAAGTAGAAGTGCAGGTCGGCCATGGTCGGGCTCCTCACTGGGGTTGGTGCATGACGCGGTGGGACAGTTCGTGCAGGGCGGCCAGTACCTGCGGTTTGGTCAGGCCGCCCTCGCGCAGGTGGGCGTAGAACTCGCCGGCCAGCGGGGCGAGCAGCGACTCGGCGAGCGCGCCGTGCGGGTCCGGCACCCGCGCTGCGCGCAGCAGCACCAGCAGGTGCGCCCGCCAGAACGCGTAGGCGCCGGTGCGGAACCGGGCGGCCCCGGTCTCGGCGGCCAGGGCCAGGTGCAAGTGCCGGTCCACCAGGTCCAGCATGGCGGCGTAGAACGCGTCCAGCCGCTCCGCCGGCGACGCCCCGGGGCCGAGCGGCGGCGGCCCCGAGAGCAGGCGTTGTTGCAGCTCGCGCTCGTGCCGGTCGATCAGGGCGACGGCCAGCGCGGCCCGGTCCGGATAGCGCCGGTACAGCGTGCCCTTGCCCACGCCGGCGGACCGCGCGACGTCCTCCATGCTCACCCGGGTCGCCCCGTGCTCGGCGAACAGCCGCTCGGCGGCGGCCAGCACGCGCGCGCGGTTGCGCGCGGCGTCCGCCCGTTCGGGGCGGGGCGCCGGATCGGCCAGGGGAACCCGCACGTCCGCCAGCATAACCACGAACTGGACGTGCGTCCGCTTCACTGAACCGATGGAGACACCGATCAGGCTCGACCGAGGTAGTGTCCGGCGGGTGGCCGGTCGCTTAACTTCTGGTGAGCGGGCCGGCGCCACCGCCGGACGGGGACAGGAGCGGGGCCGTGACCCAGTACGTCTACGACTTCAGCCAGGGCGACAAGGACCAGAAGGACCTGCTGGGCGGCAAGGGGGCCAACCTGGCGGAGATGACCAAGCTCGGGCTGCCGGTACCGCCGGGTTTCACCATCACCACCGAGGCCTGCCGGGAGTACCTGCGGCTCGGCGTCGAGCCCGGTGAGCTGCGGGTCCAGGCGACCACCGCGCTGCGCCAGTTGGAGGACCGGCTCGGCCGCCAGCTCGGCGACCGGCACGACCCGCTGCTGGTCAGCGTGCGTTCCGGGGCGAAGTTCTCCATGCCCGGCATGATGGAGACCGTCCTGAACGTGGGCCTGAACGACGCCAGCGTGAAGGGCCTCGCCGAGGCCAGCGGGGACGAGCGGTTCGCCTGGGACTCCTACCGGCGGCTGCTGCAGATGTTCGGCAAGACGGTGCTGGACATCCCCGGCGAGGTCTTCTCCGACGAGATGGACAAGCTCAAGTCGGCCAAGGGCGTGACCAGTGACGTCGACCTGGACACGGACGACCTGAAGGGGCTGGTGCAGGCGTTCAAGGACGCGGTGCGCACGCACTCCGGCGCGGACTTCCCGCAGCACCCGAGGGAGCAGCTGGACCTGGCGATCCGGGCGGTGTTCAAGTCGTGGAACACCGAGCGCGCCCGGCTCTACCGGCGGCGCGAGCGGATCCCGCAGAACCTGGGCACCGCGGTGAACGTGTGCACCATGGTGTTCGGCAACCTGGGCGAGTCCAGCGGCACCGGCGTGGCGTTCACCCGTGACCCGGCCACCGGCCGGGCCGGCGCCTACGGCGACTACCTGGCCAACGCGCAGGGCGAGGACGTGGTCGCCGGCATCCGCAACACCCTCTCGCTGGACGACCTGGCCGAGCTGGACAAGTCCTCGCACAAACAGCTGATGAAGGTCATGCGGCGGCTGGAGACCCACTACCGCGACCTGTGCGACATCGAGTTCACCATCGAGCGCGGCAAGCTGTGGATGCTGCAGACCCGGGTGGGCAAGCGGACCGCCGCCGCGGCATTCCGGATCGCCGCGCAGCTGGTGGACGAGCAGATGATCACGCTGGACGAGGCGCTCTCCCGGGTGTCCGGGTCGCAGCTGGCGCAGCTGATGTTCCCCCGGTTCGACCCGTCCGGCAACGGCGACCCGGTGACCGCCGGGATGGCCGCGTCCCCCGGTGCGGCGGTCGGGCGGGTGGTGTTCGACTCGCCGGCCGCCGTGGCCTGGGCCGGGCGCGGCGAGCAGGTGGTGCTGGTGCGCAAGGAGACCAACCCGGACGACCTGGCCGGCATGATCGCCGCGAACGGCATCCTCACCGCGCGGGGCGGCAAGACCAGCCACGCCGCCGTGGTGGCCCGGGGCATGGGCAAGACCTGTGTGTGCGGTGCCGAGGAGCTGGACATCGACGAGCGGGGCAAGGCGATCCGGGTCGCCGGGCAGACCGTCGGCGAGGGCGACTGGATCAGCATCGACGGCTCCACCGGGCAGGTCTTCCTGGGCCAGGTGCCGGTGGTCCCGTCGCCGGTGGAGACCTACATCGAGGAGGGCCTGGACGCGGCGTGCGACGGCGTGGACCAGGAGACGGTCCAACTGGTGCAGGCGGTGGACCGGCTGCTCCGGCACGCCGACCAGCGGCGCCGGCTGGGTGTGCGGGCCAACGCGGACACCGCCGAGGACGCCACCCGCGCCCGGACCCTCGGCGCGCAGGGCATCGGGCTGTGCCGGACCGAGCACATGTTCCTCGGCGAGCGGCGGACCATGATCGAACGGGTCATCCTGGCCGACACCCCGGAGGACCGGAACGCCGCGCTGGACGCCCTGCTGCCGCCGCAGCGCGAGGACTTCACCGCGCTGCTCGACGCGATGGACGGGCTGCCGGTCACCATCCGGCTGCTGGACCCGCCGCTGCACGAGTTCCTGCCCGACCGCACCGAGCTGGCCGTCCGGGTGGCCACCGCGCGGGCCAAGGGCGAGGCGAACCCGGAGGACGAGCGGCTGCTCACGGCGGTGGAGAGGCTGCACGAGTCGAACCCGATGCTGGGGCTGCGCGGGGTGCGGCTGGGCCTGGTCACGCCCGGCCTGTTCCTGCTGCAGGTGCGGGCCATCGTGGAAGCCACCTGCGAGCTGCGCCGGCAGGGGCGGTCGCCGAACGTGGAGATCATGGTGCCGCTGATCGGTTCGGTGATGGAGCTGCACCTGGTCCGGGACGAGGCGGACGCGCTGATCGAGGAGATCGCCGCCGAGGCCGGGCTGGGCGACCTGCGCATCAAGATCGGCACCATGATCGAGCTGCCCCGGGCCGCGCTCACCGCGCACCGGATCGCCGACGCGGCCGACTTCTTCTCCTTCGGCACCAACGACCTCACGCAGACCACCTGGGCGTTCTCCCGGGACGACGTGGAGGCGACGCTGTTCGCCGCGTACCTGGACAAGGGCGTGTTCACCGTGTCGCCGTTCGAGACCATCGACGCGGACGGCGTCGGCCGGCTGGTACGGATCGCCGCCGAGGAGGGCCGGGCCACCAAGCCGGACCTGAAGCTGGGCATCTGCGGCGAGCACGGCGGCGACCCGGAGTCCATCCACTTCTTCCACCAGGTCGGGTTGGACTACGTGTCCTGCTCGCCGTACCGGGTTCCGGTGGCCCGGCTGGAGGCCGGCCGGGCGGCGGTTACCGCTCCGCCCGGCTGAGTGCCCGCCGGGCGCGGGAACCTCCTGCCGGAGCCTGCCCCGGTTACGTCGTGATGGCGTGTGCCTCCGCGTAGCGAGGGCGTTGGCCGGTGAGGGCCGCCCACCGCCGGGTGCCGTACTCGAAGTGCCACCACTCGGCCGGGTAGGCGACGAACCCGGCGGCCAGCATCCGGTGGGTGAGCAGCCGGCGCAGCTCGCGCACCGGGCCTTCGATGCCCTCGAACGCGGCGGCGGCCGCCGCCGGCACGAACGCGTCGAACAGCGTGCCCAGGGCCAGCGGCCGGTGCTGGTAGGTCAGGGTCACGTCCACCGCTCCGCCGGCCGGGTGCGGGGGCGGGGTGCGCGGGTCGCTGCTCGGTTCGCTGACGAAACCCGGCGGCAGCGCCGGATCCTGGTAGGCGGCGTGGAAGATCTGCCGTTGGAGGGCCAGCGACCGCCAGCCGTCCAGCACCGCCAGCCCGAACGGCTCGGGCAGTTCGGCCGCCACGCCGACCAGCCGGCGGGCCACCTCGGCGCGCAGGTAGGTGCCGGGCACCGCCTCGGGCCAGCCGGCGTGCCAGTAGGCCCCGGTCAGCTGGATGGCCCGGTCGAACACCGGGACCATCGGCTCGTCCACCGGTTCGTCCACCGGTGGCATCTGTTGCGGGTCCACCAGGTTGGGCAGCGGCGGCTGGGGCGCCACCGAGGCGCCGACGGCGGCCGGGTCGGCCGTCAGCCACTCATAGGTGTAGCCGGTGAACGGGCGTTCCGGCGGAGCCGGGCGCGGTTGGGCGGGCACCCGGAAGGTGTCCCTGGGTGGCGCGGCCGGTGCGGTCGGTGTGGCGGTCGCGCAGGCCGGGGCCAGCGCCAGCGCGGCCATGCCCACGCCGGCGCCGAGCAGCACCCGTCGCCGGTTCGGTGGTTCGGTCTCCATGGTTGCCCCCTCGGCCGTCGTCCGGACGATCACGACTCACACTCTGGAGCATGATCGAGCCGGCGACCAGCGAAGCCGCCGGCGGCTAGCTCAGTTCCGTGTTCGTGCCCGCAGCTGTCGAAGTCGCGCCTCGATCCCGTCGCCCCGCCATGATGTGTCGGAAAAGCGCTCCTGATCCACACCGTTCCATGACTCAAATTGTCCGTCATCATCTGTCAACCACAATTGGGTGGTCGCCTGGGTCAGGAATCCGATATCACGTGCGGGCAGTTTCGCGTCGTCCAGTAGTTCGAGAGCGGCGGCGGCATCTTCCTCGGCGACGGCCACTACCAAAGACCAATCGCCCCAGATCTGTCCGAGTCCGAATGGTTCAACTTCGGCTTGACGGCAGACCTCCATGAGCACCTCGTCGAGCTGGATTCCCCGAGACACAATCGCGCCGAGAGCGTTGGTATGGCATAGGTTGCGAACGCTGGCGAAAAGGCCGTCCGAGACATCGGTGGCGGCTCGTGCCAGCCCGTGTTCGGCGAGCATGCGCCCGGCTTTCAGCTGGGCAACGGGCTCGCGGGCTTTGGCGTAGACCGTCTCCCGATCTTCACCGATCTCCGCGTAGCCGTGGTAGAGCAAGGCGGCGGCCCAGAGATAGCCGGGGGAACCGATGAGGAGAAGGCGATCGCTGTGGCCCGCCCCGCGTCGGCTCAGACGAGTGGCAACGGAGCCAGCCGGGGTAAGCCGAGGCGGACAATGCCCGACAGCGGTCGCGCACAACCGAAGCTCACTGCCTTCCCCGAGATCGCCGCCGACCACCCGCGTGCCATGTGTGGCGGCGCAAGCGTCGACACCATCCATAATTCGAACCAGGTTGCTGACCGGGGTTTCCCTGGGCAGCGTGTAGTTCACGACCAGGGCGTCCGGCTCCGCCCCCGCCGCGGCGAGGTCGGAGAGGTTCATTGTTGCCAGTAGCCAGCCGGTGTGGACGAGATCGTCCATCCCGAGACTCGCGACCAGAGCGCGCGAGCACGAGTCCGTGGTGATGACGTGCTCGGACCCGAACGGCGCGCAGTCGTCACCGAAGCCGGACACCGAGCGGTAGCGCGGTTCGAGGACATCTTTCACGATTCGGCGTTCACCAAGATCGCTGAGCCGGCGTAGCGCAAGGTCAACGTCTTTGGTCGGCGTGCTCATCGCGATAGTTCCTCCGCGGCGAGACGGCTGTTTACCTCCGTGATCAGGCGACGGACTTCCTGGCCCTCCATCGGATTGGTGGTCTCGTTCGGCAATGGCGTCCCGAGCGGGCGGTAGACGAGCGTTGCGGAGCTTGTGTGTGGCCCTTGGACGAGAAGCGTGGCGACGAGATCTCGTCCCAGCGGTTTGACGGTATGAACCGTCCTGGTCTGAGTGATGTAACGATCGCCCTCCGTCAGGACATAGCTGCCGGCATCGCACAGTTGCGCGCACCCGTCGGTGACGAGTTGCCGGCCGTCATAGATGTAACGCGTATGCGCTACACCGATCGCTGCCTCTCGCTGCTCGCTGATCGCCAGCCCGTCTCCGGTGAGGACGGTCGATGCGAAGGACCAGCGGTGGCTATGTGGGTCGGACTCGCCTAGGCGCTCGTCGCCGGCCGGCCATATATGAAGACGGATTCGAACGTGCGCGGTGTTGTATAGCACCAATTTCGCGAATCCGTTGACATGCCAGTACGACGCTCGCGCTACTTGCGCACGTTGCGTGGAGTCGTTGGCAATCCAGCTCAGCCAGGCACTCAATGCCTGCCGATCGGCGAGCAATTCCTCCAGCCCGTTGGACAGTTCCGCTGTCTTACGCGGGGCGTTGCGCGACCAGTTACTGAGCAGGTGCTGTGGCAGGTGGTTGGGTAGGACCACCGTGGGTGCGGACACCGCTTTCTCCGCTCTCGGGATTCTCGGGGTGGTGGGGAGAGGGGAACCCGGCGAACGCCGCGGATCGGAGAGCGACAATGGCGTCGTGGTTTATCCACACGGCCAGGCGCCCGTCGTGCTTCCATACCCACAGTCGTTCGGTCGGGACGTAAGACGACCAGAGGGTCGCTAGAGCTGCTGCCAGGCGTTGATGATCTACAGGCGCGTCGGTAAGGGCGCGCACGACATGCGCGGATGTGAAGTGGTCCACCGGCACATCCCACGCTCGATGCTCGGGGTCGGCGCGGAGGATCTCTGTCACCCCGTCGTCGTTGCGGTTCGTGGCCAGCCACTCCATTGCCTCGGCGATCGCGTCGGCAACTTCCGGTCTGTCGAGCGAGGCTGACACGCTGCGCAGGGCAACAATCGCGCGAGCCGTATGCGCGGCGGACGGTTCGACCAGGTCGGGCTCCTGGTCCCCGATCGATGCCCATGCCCGCGTCCCCCGAAAGTCGATCCTGGCCGCCAACAGACGATGCACCAACTCTTCGACCAGCGGTGAACCTGGCCGGATCTGGGCGACGTTTTCCAGGACCGTGCTCAGTACAAAGGGACGGTTCTGATCCTCCGGCGTGATCAAGTCGGTCAATCGGGTCCAGGCTTCGTCCAGGTCAGCGCCTCCATCCCCGATCCGGTGCAAGGTGGCAAGGACGACGGCGGTGACTTCGGGCCTCGGCAGATCAATCGTCCGATTCGACCAACCACCATGGCGCTGCCGTCGGCCCAGCGTTCGCGCCATCGCGGACAGATCAACGTCAGCGCGATCGAGAAGCAGCAACGCGCGCACGCCCAGCGCTGTGCTCCACGGGGTCGGCCGCCCGCCCGGACCGAGTTCGTGCGCCCATCCCAGACAGCTCGGATCATCCGGGTCGTGAACGACGCCCTCGACGAGCCGGTCCGCGACGCCGTCGAACACCCCAGCAAGGGTCGGTCCTTGAGCGGGCGGATGCGCAGGTGAGCCCGCCACGGGTCCGGCCCGGGCCGGACCGCGAAGCGCGACCAGCGCGCCACCGGCGCCAAGGTACTCGTCAAGTTGCTGAAGCTTGGCAACCGATGGCAGAAACCGGCCACTCTCCCACTGCGCCACGGTGGGCCGTCGCACGTCGAGCACCTCAGCCACAGCCTTCTGGCTGACCCCCTTCAGCGCGCGCAACCGCCGCAGCTCGGCCGGGATCCGCTCTGCGGCCCTGATCCCTACCTCTTCCCCTACCCTACGTGGGTAGGGGACAATCCCACGCGTAGGTATGTCAGGTTCGGTCATGGTAGGCACCCGTTACGTAGGGGTTGTCATGAGCGCTAACCGGAACGCTACCGCATTCCCGTCGAGAAGCGTTCGCGACCCGCCTACGCATCATCTGAACTGCGAGTACGACTCTCCGAACAGCCACCCGATCGTGGGCCGCGCTGTGCCCGAGGCTGCACCGGCCCACGATCGGCACCGTTGCGGAAGCTCGCCTTCTCCCTACCTCTTCCTACCCTACGAAGTCAGCCTGTCGCTTTTGCTCAACCGGTCGCACCACGACCAGCAGCGTGCACGGACCCACCTCGCGCGACGAACCGCCCGGGCCTGGGCTACCCACCGATCACCGAAACCGCTGGATGCCTCGACACACCCTGTCAGGGTCACAGCGGCCCAACCCGGAGGTGCGTGATGGCGCTCGACAACCTGCCCCGCGGCTGGCCCGGGCCTGATGGCTCCGAGGACGTCGATCACTGGCGAATCCGCGAGATTCGACAGCTGTGGCGCGAGGCCTGCGAGGTTTCCGAGGTATGCCAGTGGATCCCCACCGTGAGTGGCTGGACCCGGGCCATCCCGGCAATCGGCCAAGTGACCTTGGGCCATCCCACCGTCATGATCGTTCAGCTACGAACCGGCCAACGGCCCGAGCATCTCCAAGCGGCGGCACCCCAGATCGCCCGCGATATGCACCTCGGCGAGGTACGGGTGACTCCCATTCGGGAACGCTGGGTTCGCGTCGAACTACTCGCCGTGCCCAAACCGCCTACCCGGCTGCTACCTCCGACCCGGCCCACCACCCTCCGACGCGGACCCAGCGGAGCCTGGACGAAGCGTCTGCACCCATGGCGGCTACGGAAACCCGAGCAGCCGAGTTGACCCCGCCGCCCCCAACTAAGCGGCCTGGTGTCGGGCGGCCGGGTCGGGGCGCCGTTTGCCGAGGGTAAACGTCGGTCCCTCCGACGCGATCCCGAGTGTCGGCTCCGGCGGGTTCACGCCGTGCCTGGTCGGTGCTGGCCGGCGGTCGGGGGCCGAGGTGGTCACGATCAGCGCGATCAGGCCCAGGCCGGCGAGCACCAGCAGGTGGGCGACCACCCGTCCGGCGTGCACGTTCCCGCTGGCCAGGTCCAGCGCGCTGACCACGGCCAGCAGCAGCGCGAAGCATCCCAGCGCCGGCAGCAACCCGGCCAGGTGCCGGATCCACACCGCGCCGACCACGAAGCTCACGCCGAGCGCCAGGTTCCACGCCGAGGACTCGTTGGCCAGGTGCGCCATGTCCGCGCCGAGCAGGGCCGGCCCGGTGCCGTGGTGGGCGTGCTCGGCGGGCAGCAGGAAGGCGAGGGCGGCGAGCACGGTCTGGGTGATGCCCACGCCGGCCAGTGCCCACCGGGCGGCCGCGTGCAGCACCCGGCGCCGCGCGGACGGCGGTTTGGGCAGCTCGGCCAGCAGTTGGGCCATGCGGTCGTCGTCCAGGCCCGGGGCCGGGTCGGCCAGCTCGGTGCGCAGCAGGCGGTTGATCTCGGCGGCGGAGGCGTACCAGCGCGCGCAGTCCGGGCATTCGGCCAGGTGGGCGCGCGCCGCCGACAGGTCGGCCGAGGGATCGACCTCGCCGTCGAGGTCGGCGGAGAGCAACTCGCGGCAGCTAGGACAGCCCATGTCCATCAAGTCGGTTGCGCTGTTCGGTTGGTTCCCGCTCGGCCAGGTAGCCGATCAGATCGCCCCGTGCCCGGGCCACCCGGGACCGGATGGTGCCGATCGGGCAGCCACAGACCTCGGCCGCCTCGTGGTAGCTCAGGCCCAGGGTCTGGGTGAGCAGGAAGGCCAGCCGCCGGTCCGGGTCCAGCTGGGCGAGCACCGCCCGCAGCGCCACGGCCTCGGCCACGTCCCTTCCCGGGGCCTGGGTTGCGCTGGCCTCCTCGACCGTGACGTCCGGGTCGATGCGCGGGCGGGACCGCGCGGCGCGCAGATGGTCGGCGGCGACCCGGCGGCCGATGGAGAGCAGCCAGGCGCGCACCGACGACTCGGCGCGGAACCCGGGCAGCGCGCGGAACGCCCGCGCGTAGGTCTCCTGGGTGAGGTCCTCGGCCACCGTGCGGTCGGACAGCGCCACCAGCATCCGCCACACCTGTTGCTGGGTGTGCCGGACGAACAGCGTGGCGGCCTGCCGGTCGCCGTGGCGGGCGCGCAGCGCCAGCTCGGTGAGCGAGGCGTCGTCGATCACGCGCTAGACCTTACGCGGCGGGTCCGACAGGTTACGAGGGTGCCGTTGCCCACTCCCGCCTGCCGCGCAGCGCGTCGACGAGCAGGAACAGCAGCAGCGACGCGCCGAAAACCGGCAGGAAGAACCCGATGAGCACGGCCGCCGCGCCTACCGTGACCAGCGCGCTCATGCTGGCCGGCGGGTCGGTGTTGGCCGGCCGGCGCCGCCACCACATCCGGAAGCCCCAGACGATCATGCTGAGCTGGCCGACCGCGACCAGGGCGAGCGCGATCTGGTTGGCCAGTCCGAACAGGATCCCCATGTGCGCGTCGATGCCCCAGCGGGCCAGCTTGGCGGCCAGCGGCCAGTCGGCGAACCGCAGCTGGTCCACCACGGTGCCGGTGGCCGGGTCGATGGCCAGCGAGTCCTGCTTGGACGGCCAGGAGCGCTGGTTCTGCTGTACCACCCAGGCCTTGCCCGGCTTGCTCGGTGGGGTGATCTCCACCGGGTCGGTCAGCCCGTGTGCCCGGGCCACCCCGAGCACCCGCTCGGCGGTGGCCGGTACGTCCGGCGGGGTCGGGGCGGCCGGGGTGGCCAGCGTGGTGTGCACCGACGGGGTGGTCCAGCTCAGCTCGGTGCGCAGCGTGTCCACGTTGGTCCCGGCGAACTTCGACCAGGTCAACCCGGTGGCGGAGAGGAAGAGCAGCACCAGCGCCACCCACACGCCGACCGAGCCGTGCCAGGAGCGCAGCCGCACCCGGCCGCTGGCGCCGAAGTCCGGGGCGATCACCCGGCGCAGCTTGCGGTCCCGCCGGCGGCGGAGCAGCCAGATGCCCAGCCCGCTGAGCGTCA
Source organism: Actinospineispora eucalypti (assembly GCA_014208095.1). Taxonomy (GTDB): domain Bacteria; phylum Actinomycetota; class Actinomycetes; order Mycobacteriales; family Pseudonocardiaceae; genus Pseudonocardia; species Pseudonocardia eucalypti. The sequence goes on from JACHMT010000001.1 coordinate 2,542,575, forward strand.
GCACCCACAGCCAGCTGGCGGCCAGCTCGGAGTAGACCCGGCCGACCTCGCCGAGCATCAGCGTGCGGTGCAGCTCGTCGAACCAGGCGCGCACCGGCAGCCACTCCCCGTAGGTCACCAGGGTGCCCAGCGGGCGCGCGGTGTACGGGTCGACGAACACCGTGCGCGTCCAGGTGTCGGGCAGGTCGGGCGCGGCGAAGGTGACCCGGGTGCTGCCGTCCGGCGCGGCGGCCGGCCGGATCTCACTGATCCGTCCGCCCGGGATCTGTGGCAGCGCCGACGCGACCTGCTGGGACAGCGGCAGCGGGGCGCCGCCCGGCGGCACGGTGACCCGCAGCTGCTCGCGGTGCACCAGCGGCTCGAGCTGCGGGGTGAGCGTGTACAGCAGGCCGGTGAACGCGGCCACGAACAGGAACGGCGCGACCAGCAGCCCGGCGCGGAAGTGCACCCGGCGCAGCAGCGGCTGCAGCTCGAGCCGCCACCAGCGGCGCAGGCCGGTGGCCCGGGTCGTCTCCGGCTTCTGCTCCAGCGTGGGCGGGGGGAGGGTGGTGTCGGACACGGTGGCTCCTCGCGGGTCGAGCGGGGTCAGAGCGGGTCAGAGCATGGTCAGGAACATGACGGCCATGCCGAGGCTCATCCCCAGGTGGCAGACCGCATCGGCGCGCGGGCCGAGCAGGCGGAGGGTTCGGGGGCGGGTCGCCACCGAGGTGCCGCCCGGAGCCCCGACCAGCACGAGGCTCCGGCGCTCGTCGTCTCCGGGCTCGCCGTCCCGGGAAGCGGTCAGCGCGCGGCGCGTCCAGAACAGGCCGGACGCGGCGAGGGCGACGATGAACAGAACGGTCAGCCAGAACGCCCACCCGGGGGTCGGCGCGCTCGGCGCCGGCACCGCCTCGGCGGTCTCGGCGGCGCCGCCGTGGTGGTGCCCGCCGCCCCCGGCCGAACCGGTGCCGCCACCCATCAGCAGCGGCATGCCGGCCACCATCCAGACCATCGCCACCGACATGAGCAGATGCTGTTCGGAAGCCGGACAGCCGGGGTGCGTTGCGCGCCGGTCACCCAGGCGCCGGGCGAGGAAGTACAGGCCGAGCAGGCCGAACAGCACGATCTGGGCCACGTCGCCGGTCGGCCCGCCGTACGCCCAGACCATGGCGATCATCGCCGCGCTCATGACCAGGTGGCCCAACTCGGCGACCTGGTCGCCGTGGTGGGTGGCCACGCCGGCGCGCAGCGACGCCCAGCGTAGCAGCGCGTAGCCGCCGGTCACCGCGAACAGGGCGGTGAGCGCGAAACTCAACCAAAGTGATGGGATCACAAGCGTCCAGTCAGCTCGGCCGCCCTCGGGGTTCCCGAAAGAGTGAATACGTGAGGCTGCTCACACGGCGCGCGCTCGTCGTCCACCGCCCACCGCCGCACCAGAGCGAGCACCGCGAGGATGACCGGCACCTCGCCGAGCACCCAGGACAGCAGTGCGCCGAGGCGCTGGTCGGCCAGCGGGTCGGGCACGAACGGCACGGCCAGCGACCGGTAGAACACCTCGCCGACCGGATGACCCAGACCGAGCAGCCAGGCGGCGAACCCGGCGTGCAGCGCCATCACCGCGAACACCATCACCAGCCGCCCGATCGGCGGCAGCGAGGCGTCCCGGCCCAGCACCACGCGCATCAGGGCCAGCCCGGTGAGGAAGAAGGCGGCGTTCATCACCAGGTGGGCCCAGTGCTCCTGCTGCCAGGCCTCGAACAGGCCGGTCGGGTAGACGCCGAACAGCGTGCCGGCCACCGCCAGCCAGGCCACCAGCGGATGCCCGGCCAGCCGGACCGTCCGGGCGTCCAGCAGCGCGCGCAGCCGGTCCGCCGTCGTTGGTCTGCTCGCCCGCCGCGCGAGCGTGCCGCCGTGCCCGAGCACCAGCAGCGCCGGGGCCAGCCCGGCCAGCAGCATGTGTTGCCCCATGTGCACGCTGAACACCCCGGGCGCGTAGCGGCCGACCCCGGAGGAGGTGGCGACCAGCAGCACCGCACAGCCGGAGAGCCAGGCCAGCGTGTAGCGCCTCGGCCAGGGCTCGCGGCGCCGGCGCAGCCGGCGCACCCCGGCCACGTAGAGCACCGCCGCCACCACGGCCAGCGAGCCGAACACCAGGTCCGGCCGCCAGCGCAGCGCCAGATCGGCCCAGGTCATGCGGTCGGGCAGGTCATAACCGACCAGGTAGACGTGCTTGCTGGCCTGGTAGCCCTGGTCCGCCGGTGCGGCCACCCTGGTCAGCGCGGTGTGCACGCACAGCAGCGCGAGTGAAAATGCCGGCAGAGCCAGGCTCTGCGTCAACTTGTGCCGCGGTCGGGGGAGGGCGGTCACGGCGGTCAGAGCGAGCAGGACCAGGCCGGCCAGGGTGAGTTGGCCGTACCCGGTGTCGAGCAGTTTCCCGGCCGGTACCGCGTAGGCGGCCGCCACCACCGCCCCCGCCGTCGCCACCGGCAGGCACCAGCGGGCCCGGTGCCCGGCCAGCGCGGCGCCCAGGAGGAAGACCAGCGCGAGCGTCTGCGCAGCCAGGGCGTCGCCGGCGATGTCGTGCGAGCGCTGCGCGTTGGTGGTGGCGGTGAGCGCCGCGCAGAGCGGCCCGCCCAGCGCGACCAGCAGCAACCCGACCGCCGCGCGCCAGGTCAGCACCCAGCCGGCCGCGCCGGCCACCCCGGCGGCGACCAGCGCGCAGAGCAGCCACCCGGTGGCCGGTTCGATGTAGCGCACGCCGACGAACAGCGTGGACAGGGTGACGGAGCCGCTGTTCTCCGCCACGGTCAGCCCGGCCACCGCCAGCGACGCGCCGGCCTGGACCAGCGACCAGCGGCGCACCTCGGTCAGCCCGGCGTACCCGGCGGGGGAGAGCAACCCGTCGCGCCCGGCCGGCGCGCGCACCGCCGCCAGCAGCCACCCCACCGCGAACGCGCAGGCGCCCAGCGCGAGCACCCGCATGGCCGGCAGCCCGGCGTCCACCACCGTCCCGGACGGCGGCAGCCCGTAGCCCTCGGCCGGGCTCGGCGCGAACCCGCCGAGCAGCCCGCCGGTCAGCGCCGCCGCGCCGACCAGACCGATCACCAGCCCCCGGTTCACGACACGCGCGGGCGGAAGCCGCGCAACCGCAGGCTGTGCGACACCACGAACACCGAGGACAGGGCCATCGCGGCCGCCGCGACCAGCGGGCTGACCAGGCCGGCCATCGCCAGCGGCAGCGCGGCCACGTTGTAGCCGAACGCCCAGGCCAGGTTCACCCTGATGGTGCGGTGGGTGCGCCGGGCCAGCTGCACCGCCTCGGCCACCACCAGCAGGTCCTCCCGGGCCAGCACGATGTCCGCCGCCTCGATCGCCACATCGGTGCCCCGGCCGATGGCCAGGCCGAGGTCGGCGCTGGCCAGCGCGGCGGCGTCGTTCACGCCATCACCCACCATGGCCACCGAGTGCCCCTCGGCCCGCAGCCGCCGCAACACCGCCACCTTGTCCTCCGGCAGGCACTCGGCGACCACCTCGTCGATGCCGACCGCCTCGGCCACCGCGTGCGCGGTCCCCGCGTTGTCCCCGGTGACCAGCACCGGGTGCAGGCCGAGCGCCCGCAGCGCGGCCACCGCGTCCGGGGCGCCGGGGCGCAGGGTGTCGGCCACCGCGAGCAGCCCGAGCACCCCGCCGGCTCGGGCTACGAACACCACGGTGGCCCCACCCCGCTCCCGGTCCAGCCGCTCCGCCTCCAGCTCGGCCGGTACCGGGATGCCCCGCTCGCGCATCAGCCGCGCCCGCCCGACCAGTACCGGCCGGCCGGCCACCACCCCCGAGGCGCCGAGGCCCGGCAGCGCGACGAAGTCGGCCACCTCGGTCAGCCCGCGCGGCTCGGCGGGCCCGCCCAGCTCGGAATGCGCCGCCGAGGTGCGCCCGTGCGGCTCGGATCGTGCCGCCGCGACGATCGGGGCGGCGACCGGGTGCTCCGAGGCGGCCTCCACCGCGCCGGCCGCCGCGAGCAGCTCCGCCCGGGTCACGCCTTCGGCCGGCCGGGCGGCGACCAGGCTCATCCGGCCCTCGGTGAGGGTGCCGGTCTTGTCCAGCAGCACGGTGTCCACCGCCCGGGTGGCCTCCAGCGCGGCCGGCCCCTTGATGAACACCCCGAGCTGCGCGCCCCGGCCGGTGCCCACCAGCAGCGCGGTCGGGGTGGCCAGGCCCAGCGCGCACGGGCAGGCCACCACCAGCACCGCCACCCCGACGGTCAGCGCCTGCTCCACCGGCTGCCCGGCAACCAGCCAGCCCAGCGCGGTACCGGCGGCCAGCAGCAGCACCACCGGCACGAACACCGAGGAGATCCGGTCGGCCAGCCGCTGCGCGCCGGCCTTGCCGCGTTGCGCGTCCCGCACCAGGCGGACCATCCGGGCCAGCTGAGCGTCCGCGCCCACTCGGACCGCGCGCAGCCGCAGCCGCCCGCCGATGTTCACCGAGCCGCCGGCCACCTCGTCCCCGGGGCCGACCTCGCGCGGCATCGGCTCGCCGGTGAGGGTGCTCACGTCCACCGCCGAGCGGCCCTCCTCGACGACCGCGTCCGCCGCGATCCGCTCGCCCGGCCGGACCTGGAAGACGTCGTCGACCAGCAGTTCGGCCACCGGCACGCGGTGCGCCTCGCCGTCGCGGCGCACCAGCGCATCCTTGGCGCCCAGCGCCAGCAGCGCCCGCATGGCGGCGCCGGCCGACCGCTTGGCCCGGGCCTCGAAGTACCGCCCGGCCAGCACGAACGTGGTGACGCCGGCCGCCACGTCCAGGTAGAGCGCGTGACTGCCGCCCGCGCCGAGCGAAAGCCCCTGGCCCAGCCCGGGCGCCACCGGCGCCGCCCGGAACAGGCTGTCCGCGATCACCCACAGCGACCAGGTCGAGGAGGCCAGCACGCCGCCGGACACCAGCGTGTCCATGGACGTCCGGCCGTGCCGCGCCCCGGCCAGCGCCGCCCGGTGGAACGGCAGCGCGCTCCACCCCATCACCGGCGCGGCCAGCAGCAGGCACACCCACTGCCAGCCGGGGAAGCGCAGTTCGGGGAACAGGGACAGGGCCAGCGAGAGGTCGCACAGCGGCACCGCCAGCACCGCCGCCACGGCCAGCCGGCGCCGCAGGTCGGTGACCCGGCGGTGCTGCTCGCCCTCGTCGGTGCCGGGGGCGTCGTCGTCCAGGTCGTCCACCCGGCGGGCGCGGTAGCCGGCCCGGTGCACCGCCTCGATCAGCTCGCGCGGGTCGGTGTCCGCCGGACAGCTCACCTCGGCCCGTTCGGTGGCGTAGTTGACCTCGGCGCGCACGCCGTCGAGCTTGTTCAGCCGGCGTTCCACCCGGGCCGCGCAGGCGGCGCAGGTCATGCCGCCGACGGCGATCTCGAACCGGCGCGTCGGGATTGGGGTGATGGTGCTCAGCGGGGTCACCTTCGCCTTTCGGGGAACTTTCCGGGGAGCGGTGCGGGGGCCTGGCCGGCCAGCGCGGCCAGCCGGGCGTTGTAGGCGGCCAGCGCGGCCTCGTCCTGGTCGACGTCCTGGTCGACGTCCTGGTCGACGCCGTGCTCGGCCGCGCCGCCGGGGCCGAGCAGGGCGTCCCGCCGGGCGGACTCGAGCCAGCGGCCGAGGCCCTGGTCGTCCGGCGCGGCCCGGCTCCACCGGACGCCGACGACGATCATGAGCAGCATCATCAGCAGGTCGCCGCCGAACCACATGATCGCGCCGGCGGCCTGCTGGTCGGCCAGCACGTCGGCGCCGCCGTAACCCGGGGCGAGCGGGGTGCGGCTGAGCATCAGCACCAGCCCGGTGAGCGTGTCCGCGCCCATGCCGGCGGCGAGCAGCAGGAACCGCAGCAGGTGGGGCAACCCGGGGCGCAGGTCCACCAGCGGCCGGAAGTACCACCAGCCCACCACCAGGTACAACGCCAGCTCGCCGGCGCGCACCCAGCCGCTGGCCAGTGACGCCTGCTGGAACCCGGTGAGGTGGGTGAGTACCACCGTGGCGGTGTAGCCGGCCAGGGCCACGACCGGCCCGCCCGGCGACCGGTGCGGCAGCGGCGGGCGCGCCCAGACCAGGAGCACCGGCACCAGCATGATCAGGGCCAGGTGGCGCACCATGTGCACCCAGAACAGCCGCTCGGAGTACTCGCCGACCGGGCCGACCAGGGTGCCGAGCAGCAGCGCGAGGGCCAGCGACCCGCACAACCACCTGGCCACGTGCTCACTCCCGCCGACTGGAACCCCTGCCGGTTACGGAGTCGGGCGGCCGAGCGGGCGGGTTCCCGGTGTCACCCGTCGGGGGGAACCGGCAGCGCGGGCGCGACCCGGGCCGAGCCGATGCCTCGGTCGGGTTTGCCCAGCCGGAACCGCACCCGGCCCTTCAGCACGGTGCCGTTCTGCGCCTGCCCGCCGACCGGCGGTTCGCCGGGGAACAGGGTGAACGTCCAGCGTTCGTTCCGCTCGCAGTCCGGCGGGGTGGCGCCGCACTGCAGCACCCGCGCGCCCCACAGCTGGCGGAGCATCCAGCGCCGGGTGTCGGTGCCGAGCACGGTGAACTCCTCCGCCGGCGCCTTCACCACCCGCCGGTGGCTGCCCAGCGCCGGGCCGTAGGCGCCGGTCACCGTGGCCACCATGGTCCACGGCGCCCCACTTGGCACCCCGGCGGTACCGGCGGGCAGCGCTTCGGCCAACACGTCCTCGTTCGGCTCGCCGAGCTGGTCGCGCCGGGCCGCCCCGGGCAGCGGGCCCCGGGTGTCCAACCGGGCCGGGTCCGGGACCAGCAGCACGCCCCAGCGCACCTCCTCGGCGAACCGCGCGCCGGCGAAGTGCGCGCGCAGCGCGGCCACCGCGCGCTCCGCGTCCGCCCAGTGAGCCTCGGAGAACGCGTCGCGCAGGTACTCCCTGGTTGGCGCGGGCAGACCCACCCGGGCCACCAGTTCAACAATCGACGCGCACCCCGCCCATCCGGACCTGGCCAGCGCAGCGATCTGCTCATCCTTGAAGTCACCCATCGCGGCCTGAGGCTAGCGATTTTGATCGACATCATCACCACGTACGTTCTACCCGCCAGTAACGGCACTGGTGATGATGTCGATCAAGGAAAATCCGCGAAACCGCGGCTAGCGGCCGGCCCCGACAGCTCAGACCAGCGCGCGGCCGGTGCGGATCCGCCAGCGCAGGTCCACCAGCAGGGCGTTGAACGGGAAGGCGCGCAGCACCGGCGGCGACAGCCGGACCAGCACGCCCAGCGCCGCCATCATCGACTCGAACACCCGCTGCCGGCGGTCGTCCCAGTCCAGGTGCATCTGCTCGCGGAACCGGGGCGGCAGGTAGCCGGTGGTGACGAACCGGTGGAACCGGCGGAAGGCCAGCTGCACCACCACCGGCATGTTGCGCAGGTCCACCAGTTGGGTGAGATAGCCGCGCACGGTGTCGTCGATGTCGATCCGGTCCAGGCTTTCCTTCCAGTAGCGCTCGAACGCGTCGAGGTCGGCCGGCCAGCGGTCGGCGGGCACCTGCAGGGTGGTGCCGAACACGGCGGACCGGCGGTAGATCTCCGCCCACTGCCCGGGGGTGAGCCGGATCCGCATCAGCCGGCAGTTGTCCTCGAACCCCCGGTACAGGCAGGCGGCCACCCACAGCTGCAGGTCCGGGTCGAACGCGTTGTAGGCGACCGGGCTGTTCTGGTCCGACCGGACCTGCGCGTGCGAGCGGTTCACCGCCCGCCGGTAGGCCTTGCGCTCATCGTCGCTGCCCAGCGTGGCCACCGCCAGGTAGGTGAGGGTGGTGCGGGCGCGCTTGATCGGGTGTTTGAACACGTTGCCCGACTCGACCTTGCTCTCCACCACGCCGTAGCCCACCCCGGGCCGGCCCAGCTGCATGATCACGTTGGCCGCGCCGGCCATGAGCCCGGCGCCGATGGCGATCTCCCGCAGATCCAGCTCCGGCGTGGTGGACGTGGTCATGGCCCCGCTCCAATCTGCTCACACCTGTTAGCTGATATGGAAGCTCTTGGCGGCGCAGATGTCAAGATGGCGGGGTGAGCGGCCAGACCAGGGCGTACGGCGGGGTGGACGGCGACGAGCGGCGAGCCCGCCGGCGGGAGAGGCTGATCGAGGCCGGCCTGGACCTGCTCAGCTCGGAGCAGGGCGAGGCGGCGCTGACCGTGCGCAGCGTGTGTGCCCGGTCCGGCCTGGCCGCCCGGTACTTCTACGAGAGCTTCGGCGACCGGACCGAGCTGGCGCTGGCGGTGTACGACCACGTGGTCGGGGAGATCGCCACCACCACCGCGGCCGCGGTCGCCGCCGGCCCGCGCGACGCCCGGGCCCGCACCCGGGCCGGCCTGGCCAACATCGTCCGGGTCATCGTGGACGACCCCCGGCGCGGCCGGCTGCTGTTCTCCACCGCCTTCCTGAGCGCCCCGCTGGCCCGCCGCCGGCTGGAGTCCGGGCAGCTGTTCTGCGGGCTGCTGGCCGGCCACACCAAGGCGTTCTTCGGCGTGGTCGGGGACGGCCGGCTGGACCTGGCCACCCAGTTCGCGGTGGGCGGGCTGGCCCAGGCGCTCACCGCGTGGCTGCACGGGCACCTGGAGCTGGACCCGGAGCCGCTGGTCGACCACTGCACCGACCTGTTCGTCGCCCTCATGTCCCAGGCACTGGTGTCCCGGGAGCCGCCGGAGCGGTGACCGGGGTCGCCCAGTCGATGCGGTGCTGGTGGATCCACGCGTCCGGCCGGTTGGTCGCCCGGTCCATCCGGTGCAGCACCAGCGGCAGCGCCAGGTCGCGCAGCACCCGGCCGACCGGGCCGACCGCCTTCTGGTCGCCGTTGCGCTTGCCCTGCGCGACCACCCGCTCCACCCGGTCCCGCCGCAGCCGTTCGAACTCGGCGAACGCCGCCGGGACGTCGGGCAGGTCGTGCAGGCACTTGCCCAGCGTGACCGCGTCCTCGCAGGCCATCGAGGCGCCCTGGCCGGACGAGGGCGAGGCGGCGTGCGCCGCGTCGCCGATGATGACCATGCGGTCGGTGTGCCAGGTGGGCACCGACGGCAGGTCGTGGGTCGGCCACGGCGGGATCACCTCGGGGGTGGCCTTGATGATGTCCACCGCCGGCCCGGCGTCCTCGGCGAACAGCGCGATCAGCCGGGCCTTCCACCGCTCCGGGGTGATCGCGGCCAGCTCGGCCCGGCCGGGCTCCTCGGCGGCCGGCGGGTTGGCGAACCACCAGACCTGCCCGTTCGGGTGCTGGAAATGGGCGAAGAAGCAGCGCTTGCCGAACATCATCGTGCAGCTCCCCGGCGGGGCCAGCTCGGGCAGGCCGTGCGCGTAGCCGCCGGTGTTGAGCAGCCCCAGGTAGCGCGGCTCCGGTGCTCGCGGGTCGATGACCGTCCGGGTGCGCGAGTGCAGCCCGTCGGCGCCGATCAGCAGGTCCCCCTCGGCCGCCGAGCCGTCGGCGAACTCGGCCCGCACGCCGTGCGCCGTTCGTTCCGCGCCGGCCAGCCGCTTGCCGTACTCCACCCGCACGCCCCGGCGCAGCGCCTCTTCGCGCAGTGACCGGTAGAGGTCGCCCCGGCGCAGCGTCTGGCAGACCGTGCCGTCGGCCAGCTCGCCGCCCTGGGGGATCTCCCCGAGGCGCCGGCCGGTGCCGTTGACGAAGGCGATCCGGGGCGTGGCGAACCCGTGTTCCCGGACCAGTTTGTGCAGGTCCAGGGCGCGCAGCGCGGCGATGCCGTTGACCGCCAGGGACAGGTACGCGCCGACGCCGTCGGCGGTGCGGTCGTAGGCCTCGAACACCGTGGCGTCCATGCCCGCGTCGCGCAGCGCGATCGCCGTCACCGTCCCGGCGATCCCGCCGCCAATGATCAACGCGTGATTAGTCATTTCATGACTATACATGTGATGGCTATTCGCGGCCAGTGCTCTAGGCTGGGTGCATGTCGCCGTTGGGGATGGTGGTCCTCGCGTTGTTGCTGGAGGCACCGGCCCACGCGTACCGGATCCAGCAGCTGATCAAGGAGCGGCACAAGGACGAAGTGGTCAACGTGGCCCAGCGCAACAGCGTCTACCAGGCCATCGACCGGCTCCGCCGGGCGGAGTTGATCACTGTGCGGGACACCGAGCGGGAGGGCGCCCGCCCCGAGCGGACGGTCTACGAGATCACCGAGGCGGGCGAGGAAGCGGTGCTGGCCTGGCTGCGTGACCGGCTGGCCACGCCGGCGCGGGAGTTTCCGGCGTTCCCCGCCGCGCTGGCCTTCCTGCCGCTGCTGTCCCAGGCCGACGTCATCGACCGGTTGGCCGAGCGGGAGCGGGAGCTGGCCGGGGCGGTGCACGGGAAGGGCGCCCAGCTCGCCGGCCCCGGGCTGCCGCCGAGGCTGTTCCTGGTGGAGGGGGAGTACCAGTTGCGCATGTTGGCCGCCGAGCTGGACTGGGTACGCGAGCTGCTGGCCGACCTGCGGTCCGGCGCGCTGAGCTGGGACGCCGAGGCGCTGCGGGCGTTCATGGCGAAGGAGGCGGGGGTATGAGCCTGGCCGAGGAGCTGACCAGGGACGAGACGACGCTGCGCCGGTTCCTGCACGGGCTGCCCGGGGTGGACGCCGTCGGGCTGGAGCAGCGGGCGGCCACGCTGGCCACCCGCAGCATCAAGAAGGACAGCAAGCTACACGCGATCGACACCGCGATCGGCATGGTCGACCTGACCACGCTTGAGGGCGCGGACACCGAGGGCAAGGTGCGGACCCTGGCCGCCAAGGCCCGCCGGCCCGACCCCGAGCACCCCGAGGTGCCCCCGGTGGCCGCCGTCTGCGTCTACCCCGACCTAGTGGCAACGGCCGTGAAGGAACTGTCCGGTACCGGGGTGGGAGTGGCCAGCGTGGCCACCGCGTTCCCCTCGGGGCGGGCGCCGCTGGAGGTGAAGCTGGCCGACGTGCGCGCCGCCGTGGCCGCCGGGGCGACCGAGATCGACATGGTGATCGACCGGGGCGCGTTCCTCTCCGGCCGCTACGGCCTGGTGTTCGAGGAGATCGTGGCGGTGAAGGAGGCCTGCGGAGCGGCGCACCTGAAGGTGATCCTGGAGACCGGCGAGCTGGCCACCTACGACAACGTGCGGCGGGCGTCCTGGCTGGCCCTGCTGGGGGGCGGGGACTTCATCAAGACGTCCACCGGCAAGGTGAGCCCGGCGGCCACGTTGCCGGTCACCCACGTGATGCTGCGCGCGGTCCGGGACTGGCACGAGCGGACCGGCGAGGCGCGCGGGGTGAAGGCGGCCGGCGGCATCCGCACCACCAAGGACGCGATCCGTTACCTGGTCGCGGTGCGCGAGGTGGCGGGCGAGCGCTGGTTGGCCCCGGAGCTGTTCCGGTTCGGCGCGTCCGGGCTGCTCAACGACCTGCTCATGCAGCGCCGCACCCAAACCGAAGGCCACTACAGCGGCCCCTCGTATGTGACGGTGGATTGATGACCTGGGATTACGCCCCGGCGCCGGAGAGCCGGGAGATCGCCAACCTGAAGCCGAGCTACCGGATGTTCGTGGACGGGGAGTTCACCGACGGCGCCGGCGAGCCGTTGAAGTCGGTCAACCCGGCCACCGAGGAGACCCTCGCCGAGGTGAGTACGGCCTCCGCCGCCGACGTGGACGCGGCGGTGGCCGCGGCCCGCCGGGCCTACGAGGGCGTGTGGGGGCCGATGCCCGGGGCCGAGCGGGCGAAGTACCTGTTCCGGATCGCCCGCATGGTGGCCGAGCGGTCCCGCGAGCTGGCCGTACTGGAGACGCTGGACAACGGCAAGCCGATCCGCGAGTCCCGGGACGTGGACGTCCCGACCGCCTCGGCGCACCTGTTCTACCACGCCGGCTGGGCGGACAAGCTGGGCTACGCGGGCCTCGGCCCGGCGCCCAGGCCACTCGGTGTGGCCGGCCAGGTCATCCCGTGGAACTTCCCGCTGCTGATGGCCGCCTGGAAGATCGCGCCCGCGCTGGCCTGCGGGAACACCGTGGTGCTCAAGCCGGCGGAGACCACCCCGCTCACCGCGCTGGTGCTCGCCGAGATCATCCAGCAGGCCGAGCTCCCGCCCGGCGTGGTGAACATCCTGCCCGGCGCCGGCGACGTCGGGGAGGCGCTGGTGAACCACCCCGGCGTGGACAAGGTGGCGTTCACCGGCTCCACCGAGGTCGGCAAGCGGATCCAGGCCTCGCTGGCCGGCACCGGCCGGCGGCTGACCCTGGAGCTGGGCGGCAAGGCGGCCAACCTGGTCTTCGAGGACGCGCCGCTGGATGAGGCAATTGAGGGCATCGTCAACGGGATCTTCTTCAACCAGGGTCACGTGTGCTGCGCCGGCTCGCGGCTGCTGGTGCAGGAGTCGGTGGCCACGGAGGTGCTCGACCGGCTGCGGGCCCGGGTGGAAACCCTGCGCGTAGGCGACCCACTGGACAAGAACACCGACGTCGGGGCGATCAACTCGGCCGCCCAGCTGAGCCGGATCCGCGAGCTCACCGAGGCCGGCGAGGCGGAGGGCGCGCACCGGTGGAGCAGCTCGTGCCCGCTGCCCGACCGGGGCTTCTTCTTCCCGCCGACGGTGTTCGACGGGGTGACCCAGGCGATGCGCATCGCCCGGGAGGAGATCTTCGGGCCGGTGCTTTCCGTGCTCACCTTCCGCACCCCGGAGGAGGCCGTGGCCAAGGCCAACAACACCCCGTACGGGCTGTCCGCCGGGATCTGGACGACTCAGGGTTCGCGAACCCTGTGGCTGGCCCAGCGCATGCGCGCCGGGGTGGTGTGGGCAAATACGTTCAACCGGTTCGACCCGGCGGCTCCGTTCGGCGGCTACCGCGAGTCGGGCTTCGGCCGGGAAGGCGGCCGGACCGGTTTGGAGGCCTACCTCAGTGCCTGATCAAAAGCGGGTGACCGTGGCCAAGACCTACAAGCTCTACTCCGGCGGGGCGTTTCCCCGCTCCGAGTCCGGGCGGACCTACCGGGTGGCCGACAAGAAGGGGAAGTTCCTGGCCAACGCGGCGAAGGCGTCCCGCAAGGATCTGCGGGACGCGGTGGTCGCGGCGCGCAAGGCGTTCCCCGGCTGGTCCGGCGCCACGGCCTACAACCGCGGCCAGGTGCTGTACCGGGTCGCCGAGATGGCGGAGGGCCGCCGCGACCAGCTGGCCGCCGAGGTGTCCGCCGCCGAGGGACTCTCCGCGCGGGCCGCGTCTTCGCTGGTGGACGCCGCCATCGACCGCTGGGTCTGGTTCGCCGGCTGGACCGACAAGATCGCCACCGTGCTCGGCGCGGCCAACCCGGTGGCCGGTCCCTACTTCAGCTTCACCGTGCCGGAACCGACCGGGGTGGTGGGCGTGCTGGCCCCCGCCGGGGACAGCCTGCTCGGCCTGACCAGCGTGCTCGCGCCGGTGCTGGCCGGCGGCAACACCGCCGTCCTGGTCGCCTCCCGGGACCGCCCGCTGCCCGCGATCGCCCTGGCCGAGGTGTTCGCCACTTCGGACCTGCCCGCCGGCGTGGCCAACATCCTCACCGGCGACCCGGCCGAGCTGGCCCCGTGGCTGGCCTCCCACGGCGACGTGGACGCCCTGGACCTGACCGGCGCCGACCCCGCCCAGCGCACCGACCTGGAGCGCGCCGCCGCCGGCACGGTGAAGCGCGTGCTCCCGGCCGGCCCGGACGACTGGCGCGCCGAGCCGGACATCCGCCGCCTGCGCGCCTTCCAGGAGGCCAAGACCGTCTGGCACCCCACCGGCGTCTAGGAGCAAGCCGCGCCCGAGTCCCGGCAGCCGGCCGCGTTCACCGGCTGGCGGCCAGCACTGCCCCGATGCCTTCCCGCAGGTCCTTGACGAAGTACCCGGGAACCTCCAGCGACGGGAAATGTCCCCCGGTCTCGGGCGTCCTCCAGCGGACGATCTGCCGGAACCGCTCCTGGGCCCAGGGGTGCGGACACTTCTCGATGTCGCGGGGATACACGCTGATCGCCGACGGGACGTCGACCCGGAGTTCGGGGTCGAGCGAGTTGTGGCTCTCGTAGTAGATGCGCGCCGCCGATGCGCCGGTCCGGGTCAGCCAGTACAGGGTGACGTCGTCGAGGACGCGGTCTCGGGAGATCGTCTCGAACGGGCTGTCCTCGGTGTCCGACCACTCGGCGAACTTGTCGAGGATCCAGGCGAGAAGCCCGACCGGTGAGTCGACGAGCGAGTAGCCGATGGTCTGCGGCCGGGCCGCCTGCTGCTTCGCGTACGCCGCGCGCCGGCCGCCCCAGAACTGGCGGGTTTCCTCGGTCCACCGGCGTTCGGCCGCCGTCAGCCCGTCCGTGGACAACCCGGGCGGTGCCTGCGGGGTCAATGTGTGGATGCCCAGAACATGCTCCGGGAACCGGCCGCCGAGGACCGTGGTGATCACACCTCCCCAGTCGCCGCCGTGGGCGGCGAACCTGCCGTAGCCGAGCCGGCCCATCAGCTCCACCCACGCGGCCGCGATCTTTTCGATTCCCCACCCGGTGGTGGCCGGCTTGTCGCTGTAACCGAAGCCCGGCAGCGACGGGACCACGACGTGGAACGCCGGCGCGTCGGCATCTTCCGGATCCGCCAGCTCGTCCACCACGTCGACGAACTCGGCAATGCTGCCCGGCCAGCCGTGGGTCAGGATCAGCGGAGTGGCATCCGCGCACGCGGACCGGCGGTGCAGGAAGTGGATTCCCAGATCGTCGATGGTCGTGCGGAACTGGCCGATGCGGTTGAGGCGCTCCTCGAACGACCGCCAGTCGTACCCGGTGCGCCAGTAGTCCACGACGTCGACGAGGTCGGCGAGCGGAACGCCCTGTTCCCACCGGCGAGGGCCGGGCGCGGCGCGGTGGACCGTCTCGGCCTCCGGTAGCCGCGCCGCGGCCAGCCGCGCGCGCAGATCAGCGAGGTCGGCGTCGGTCGCGTGGGCTTCAAATGCTTGCACGTCGCTGGTCGGACGGGACATGGGACCTCCTGGCCATAGTTGAACCGGCTAAGACGGTTCTAACATGACGCCGGCTCGCCGGGCAACCGGCTAAGGTGGTTCCATGCGTACTGGGTTCCCCGACTTCCGCCTCGGTAGCGTGCTGGCGACCAGCTTCACCGGGACGCTGTCGGAGCGGCGTGGCAACCCGGTGGAGCGCATTCCCACGCCGCAACGGCTCATCGACTGGCTGGCGGAGTACGGCCTGGCCGTGGACTCCTGCACCACTGCCCAGCTCGAACTCGCCCGGGAGCTGAGGGAGTCGATTCACGCCGCCGCGACGGCGGCCGCGATCCAGGACGCCCTGCCCGCCGCTGCTGTCCAGGTCATCAATGACCGCAGCGCCCAGGGTCGGGCGGCGGCGATCCTGACGCCCGAAGGGGAGCGGCAATGGCGGCTCGGCTCGGCTTCCCGCGTGGAAGACGCCCTCAGCGTGATCGCCGCCGACGCGATCAGCATCATCGCGGGCGAACGGGACGGAAAGCTGGCCCTCTGTGCATCACCGACCTGCCGGGCCGCCTTCTTCGACACCAGCCAGAGCCGCACCCGCCGATGGTGTGACATGAACACCTGCGGGAATCGTCAGAAGAAGGCCCGTTTCAACGCCAACCGGCGCAAAAACCCCGGATCAGCGGGGTGATCTCGTTACCGCGTCAGCGGGACTCGCCGGTGCCTTCCTCTTCCGGCTGGGCCCGGTCGCGGGAGCGGCGTTCGTTGTCGCAGTCGTCGCCCTCGCAGTCCCGGGGCGCCTCCTCGCGCTCCGGCGGGGCGGCGTCGGGCGAGGTGCCCTCCTCGAACGGCACCGGCGCGGAGGAGGGCAGGGTGGACAGGGTCGGCGGGGCGGCCTGCGGGCTCTGCGCCGCGTAGCCGTCGTACGGGCCGGTCACCGCCGGCGGCGTGCCGATCGCCTTGAACTGGCCGAACGACTCCGCCGAGGTGGACTTCACCGCGTCCGTCATGAACGACTTCCAGATGCTTCCGGGCATCGTCGCCCCGGTGATCGGATTGCCCTTGGCGGTCTTGATCGGGGTGTTCTGGTCGGTGCCGATCCACACCACGGTGGCTACGCCGGGGGTGAACCCGCCGATCCAGGCGTCGTTGTTCTGGCCCTCGACGCGGGACTGCACGGTGCCCGTCTTGGCCGCGACCGCACGGCCGCCGCCCAGACCGAGCTTGTCGTAGGTGGGCACGCCCAGCATGGCTTCCACCACGTTGCGCGCCACCTTGCCGTCGAACCGCTGCTGGTCCTGGTGCACGGCCTCGTAGATGACCCGGTCGTCCGACGTGGTCACCTTGCTCACCAGGTGCGGCGGCCGGTACACGCCCTGGGCGGCCAGCGTGGCGTACGCCGAGGCCAGCTCGACCGTGGTGACCTCCTTGTTGCCCAGCGCGATGCCGGCGTCGGCGTTGTTCAGCGGGCTGGTGATGCCGGCGGCGCGGGCGGCGTCGGCGACCCGCTGCGGCCCCACCCTGCCGGCCAACTCGTGGAAGATCACGTTGTTGGAGATGGTCATCGCCTGCTTGAGGTCACACAGCGTGCAGGAGGCGCCGTCCGAGTTGCGCAGCCAGGGTAGTGCCTCGCCCTTGAACTGGGTGCCGAGGCCGATCGGTTCCGGCTGTTGCAGCGCGGCCAGCAGCACGAACGGCTTGAATGTGGAGCCGGGCTGCTTGGAGACCCGTGCGTAGTCCAGCCCCACGCCGTTGTCGCCGCCGTAGTAGGCCAGGACCCCGCCGGTCTTCGGGTCGATGGACACCAACGCGGTGCGCAGGTTTTCCGGCTGCCCGGACAGCCCCTCCTTGACCGCGTCCACGGCGTGCTGCTGGGCCTCCGGGTCGATCGTGGTGGTGATGTGCAGGCCGTCCTGGCTGAACTGCTGCTCGCTGATGCCCCGCCGCTCCAGCTCGTCCTTGATGGCGCTCAGGATCACCCCCCGGGAGTCGCCCGGGATGCCGCCGGAGACCTTGCGCTGAGCCTGGGTCATGGGGAAACGGGCCTGGGCCCGCTGCTCGGCGGTCAGCCACCCCTGGGCGACCATGCCGTTGAGCACGAAGTTCCACCGCTCCTGGGCGCGCTGCGGGTTGATCGCCGGATCCCAGCGGGACGGTGACTGGATGACGCTGGCCAGCACGGCCGCCTGGGCCACGTTGAGCTCCCAGACGTTCTTGCCGAAGTAGGCCTGGCTGGCCGACTGGATGCCGTAGGCGCCCCGGCCGTAGTAGATCGCGTTCAGGTAGCTGGCGAGGATCTCCTCCTTGCTGCTCTGCTGGGAGATCTTCACCGCGATGATCATTTCTTTGTACTTGCGCCAGAGCGAGTGCTCGTCGCCGACCAGCGTCTTCTTCACGAACTGCTGGGTGATCGTGGAACCGCCGCCCGCGCCACCGGTGAGCTGCTTCCAGGCCGCCCTGGCCAGGCCGATCGGGTCGAACCCCGGGTTGGAGAAGAAGCTGCGGTCCTCGGCGGAGAGCACCGCGTAGCGCACGTGCGGCGGTATCTGGTCGATGGTGACCTTGATCCGGTTCCCCTCGGCGGGGACGATCCGGGCCATGTCGGTGCCGTCCGAGTAGCTGATCGTGGCGATCTGCTTGTTGACCGCGTCGTCCGGGGTCGGGATGGAGAAGAACAGGTAGCCGAAGAAGAACATCAGGATCGGCAGCACCACGAAGATCCCGAGCGCCCCGCCGCCGAACAGCCGGATCCGGTGCCAGCGCAGCTGGGTCGGTGAGTAGCCGGCCAGCTTGGCGCGGCGGCGGTGGCGATAACCCTCGAAACGCTCCTGGAAGACCTCCGGCAGGCTGGCCAGGCTGGCCGGGTCGAACCGGGGCCGGTCACGGCGGTCCCGGCGGCGCTTGGCGGCGCTGTCGGTCTCCTCGTCGCGGCCGGCCATCCGGGCGCGGCCCTCGGCGATGAGCCGCGCGGCGGTGGCGTTGGCCGGCGTGTCCAGCGGGTTCTCCGGGACCGGCCGCTCACCGGCGGCCTGTGCCGGGACCCGGACCGTGCCGCTCGCCTCCGGGGTGCGGGCGGGCTGCCCCGGGCCGCGCGGCGGCTCCGGACGGACGCCGGTGGTTCTCTCGGGCGCCCTGGTGGGCGGGCGGACGCCGGAGGTGCCTTCGGGCGCGTGGGCCGGTTGACGGACGCCGGTGGTCCCCTCGGGTGCGCGCCCCGGCGGTCGGACGCCGGAGGTGCCTTCGGGCGCGTGGGCGGGCTGATGTGTGGCGTTGGTCACCTCGGGGCCGCGGCCGGGCTGACGGGTGCCGCTGGTCGCTTCGGGTGACCGGACGGGCTGGCCGGCCGCGGTGGCCTCGGGCATCCGGCCCGGTTGCCTGGTCCCGTTGGGCGGAGGGCCGGCCGGACGCGCGCCGCCGGGCGGTGGAGCGCCGACCTGCCCGGGCTGTCCGGCGCCGCCGGGCGGCGGGGCTCCGATCGGGCGCCGGGCGCCGGTGGCCTCGGGCGGGCGGATCGAGCGGGCGGCGCCGGTCTTCTGGATGGGCAGCGGCCCGCTCGGGGGCGGCGCATCGGGGCGGCCGTTCGGCGGGGCGGGCCGGCGGCCGAAGCCGGGCGGCGGCGGAGTGCCGCCGACCGGGCGGGCGGGCGGGTTGTGCCCGGTCCGGTGGGTCGGCGGGTCCACCGCGGGCAGCCGGGGATGGGTGTTCACGGTGTCCATCGGCTGGGACGAGGACAGCGGGGAGATCCGGCGGCCGGACTTCGGCGTGCGCTCCCCATCGGACGGCGTGTCCGGATTGTCCGGGGCATGCCGCCGGTCGGGCCGTTCCGGGCCGGGTGGCCCGGTGCGCGGTCCAGTCAACCGAGGGCCTCCCACCCGTTGTTCGTCGACAGGGTCAGCGACCAGCCGCTGGGTTCCGGCCGTGGCATGAATTCCGCCAAATCAACGGCGCGCATCGTGCTGTTGATGCGGTCGACCCAAAATCTCACTCGTTCGGCGGCGCAAACCCGTCACTTCCGTACGTTTCCAAGCCTGACCGTGAGATGCCGGGGAGCCTCCATCGCGTTAGCCTTGCCACGATCATCGTGACAGGTCAGATCGGGGTTAACCGTGTCGGTATCCACTTCTCGGTCGGGTAAACCCCGCTCGGTCCCCTTGATGGTAGGGGCCGTCGGAGCGCTGGCTGTCGTGGGTGCCTACCGGCCGTGGCTCACCCGCTGGCCCTGGTCCCTGGTCAACGCCCTGAGCAGTGCGTTCGCCTCCGAGTTCCCGGGGGTGCTGCTGGGTGTGCACGCGGCCGCGACGGTCGGCGCGCTGCGTTCCCGGGGTCTTTCGCGGGTGGCCGGGGTGGCGCTGAACGGGGCCGCGCTGGCCGGGTTGGCCGGCCTGGCCGGTGACGCCGGCCGTTCGGCGCGGGCGCTGCACGACGCGCTCGGCGAGCTCGGCGTGCCCACCGACGGGGTGCCGGCCCGCCGCCCGCGCGGCGTGCTGCCCGGCCCGCTGGCCCGGAGCCGCTACCTGCGGCACGCCGACGTGGCGTTCCACGCCGAGCTGGGCGGCTTCGGCACGCTGGACGTCTGGCACCGGCCCGGGCTCCCGGTGGACGGGAAGGCCCCGGTGCTGGTGCAGGTGCACGGCGGTGCCTGGGAGCGGATGGACAAGCGGGGCCAGGCGGAGCCGCTGATGGGTTACCTGGCCGAGCGGGGCTGGGTCTGCGTCACGGTGAACTACCGGCTCGCGCCGGAGGCCCGGTGGCCGGCGATGATCGTGGACGTCAAGCGCGCCATCGCCTGGACCAGGGAGAACATCGCCCAGTACGGCGGTGACCCGGACTTCATCGCGATCACCGGCGGATCGGCGGGCGGCCACCTGGCCGCGCTGGCCGCGCTGAGCGCCAACGACCCGGACTACCAGCCGGGCTTCACCGACCGGGACACCCGGGTGGCCGCGTCGGTGCCGCTCTACGGCGTGCACGACTTCACCGTCGACGCCAGGGAGGGCCTGACCGACCTGCTGGAGAACACGGTGATCGGCACCCGGTTCGCCGACGACGAGCGCACCTGGCTGCGGGCCTCCCCGATCACCCGGGTGGACGCGGACACCCCGCCGTTCCTGGTGGTGCACGGCACCACGGACGCGGTGGTGCCGGTCCGCCAGTCGCGCAAGCTGGTGGCCGCGCTGCGCGCCGACTCGCCGTCACCGGTCGGCTACGCGGAGCTGCCGCACGCGCAGCACGGGTTCGACTTCGTGGCCACCGCGCGCACCGCGTACCTGGCGGACGCCGTGCACCGGTTCCTCAGCCACGTGCACCGGGGCTACCTGGCCGGTACCAGCGCCCGGGCGGCCGGGAAGAGCGGCCGAAACCGGGCGGAGGCCGGCGCCGCCGGGTAGATAGCATCGGGAAAGATGTTCGGCCGAGCATCATTTTCCGTTCTTGTCTCACCTAGGAGCCCGTCGTGTCCGGTCCCGTAGCTCGTCCCGTGTCTGCCCCCGTCCGGGTGCCGGCCGGCACGACCGCCGCGGCCGCGGTACGGGAGGCGGGCCTGCCCACTGCCGGGCCGTCCGCCGTGGTGGTCGTCCGCGACCCGGACGGTGCGCTGCGGGACCTGGCCTGGGCGCCGGAGGCCGACGTCGAGGTGGAACCGGTCGGCGCCGACACCGAGGACGGCCGCGCGGTCATCCGGCACTCGGCCGCGCACGTGCTGGCGCAGGCCGTGCAGCAGCTGAACCCCCAGGCCAAGCTGGGTATCGGCCCGCCGATCACCGACGGCTTCTACTACGACTTCGACGTCGCGGAGCCGTTCACCCCGGACGACCTGAGCAAGCTCGAGTCGGCCATGAAGAAGATCATCAAGGCCGGCCAGCGGTTCTCCCGGCGGCGGTTCGACTCGCTGGACGAGGCGCGCAAGGAGCTGGCCGACGAGCCGTACAAGCTCGAGCTGATCGAGCTCAAGGGCGCCGGTACCGAGGCGGACGACGAGGTCATGGAGGTGGACGCCTCCGGCGAGCTGACCAGCTACGACAACGTGCACGCGCACACCGGCGAGGTGGTCTGGTCCGACCTCTGCCGGGGTCCGCACCTGCCGACCACCAAGTTCATCCCCGCGTTCAAGCTGATGCGCAGCGCCGCCGCGTACTGGCGGGGTAGCGAGAAGAACCCGCAGCTGCAGCGCATCTACGGCACCGCGTGGGAGAGTCAGGAGGCGCTGCAGGCGCACCTGGACCGGCTGGCCGAGGCGGAGCGCCGCGACCACCGGCGGCTGGGGTCCGAGCTGGACCTGTTCTCCTTCCCGGACGAGATCGGCTCCGGGCTGCCGGTGTTCCACCCGAAGGGCGGAATCATCCGCCGCGAGCTGGAGGACTACTCCCGCAAGCGGCACGAGGAAGCCGGCTACGAGTTCGTGAACACCCCGCACATCACCAAGGCGCAGCTGTTCGAGGTCTCCGGGCACCTGGGGTGGTACCAGGAGGGCATGTACCCGGGCATGCACCTGGACGAGGAGCGCGCGGCGGACGGCACCCTGCGCAAGGCCGGGCAGGACTACTACCTGAAGCCGATGAACTGCCCGATGCACAACCTGATCTTCCGGTCCCGGGGGCGGTCCTACCGGGAGCTGCCGCTGCGGCTGTTCGAGTTCGGCACGGTCTACCGGTACGAGAAGTCCGGCGTGGTCCACGGGCTGACCCGGGCGCGCGGCTTCACCCAGGACGACGCGCACATCTACTGCACCGAAGAGCAGATGCAGGACGAGATCCGCTCGCTGCTCCAGTTCGTGCTGGACCTGCTGCGCGACTACGGCCTGGACGAGTTCTACCTGGAGCTGTCCACCCGCAACCCGGACAAGTCGATCGGCGCCGACGCCGAGTGGGAGCGGGCCACCGAGGAACTGCGCAAGGCCGCCGAGGCCACCGGCCTGGAGCTGGTGCTGGACCCGGGCGGCGCGGCCTTCTACGCGCCGAAGATCAGCGTGCAGGCCAAGGACGCCATCGGCCGCACCTGGCAGCTGTCCACCATCCAGGTGGACCTGATGCTGCCGGACCGGTTCGAGCTGGAGTACACCGCGCCGGACGGCTCCCGCAAGCGGCCGGTGATGATCCACCGCGCGCTGTTCGGCTCCATGGAGCGGTTCTTCGGGATCCTCACCGAGCACTACGCCGGGGCGTTCCCGGTGTGGCTGGCGCCGGTGCAGGTGGTGGGCATCCCGGTGAGCGCCGACCAGGTCGACTACGTCGAGCGGATCGCCAAGCAGCTGCGCTCGCACGGCGTGCGCGTCGAGGTGGACGCCGGGGACGACCGGATGCAGAAGAAGATCCGCACGCACACCCTGCAGAAGGTGCCGTTCATGCTGCTGGTCGGCGGCCGGGACGCTGAGGCGGACGCGGTGAGCTTCCGGTTCCGGGACGGCTCGCAGCTCAACGGGGTGCCGTGGCCGGCCGCCGTGGAGGCCGTCGTGTCCTGGATCGGCCGCCGGGAGAACGCGTCGCCTTCCGAGGCAACCTTCACCGTAGGCGGATCGTGACCGAGTCGGCGGAACCCGCCCGCGACGCCCCCGGCACCGGTCCGGCCGAGCTGATCGGCCAGGACGGCGCCGCGGTGGCCGATGGGTTCCGCCGGCTGTGGACCCCGCACCGGCTGGCCTACATCAAGGAGGCGGCGGCGAGCAGCGCCGAGGAGGGCTGCCCGTTCTGCCGCATCCCGGAGCTCGCCGACTCCGACGGTCTCGTGGTCGCCCGGGGCGACGCGGTGTACGCGGTGCTGAACCTGCACCCGTACAACCCGGGCCACCTCATGGTGGTGCCCTACCGGCACGTGGCCGAGCTGGAGGAGCTGACCCGCGAGGAGTCCGACGAGCTGATGGACTTCACCCAGCGGGCGGTGCGGGCGATGAAACAGGTGGCCGCGCCGCACGCGTTCAACGTGGGGCTGAACCTGGGCACGGTGGCCGGCGGGTCGCTGGCCGACCACTTGCACCAGCACGTGGTGCCCCGGTGGGGCGGGGACGCCAACTTCATCGCGGTGATCGGCCAGACCAAGGTCATCCCCCAACTCCTCGCCGAAACCCGCGACCTCCTAGCCACCGCCTGGCCAGCCTGACCCCCGATCCCCCTCCAGCCTGATTCAGTGACTTCAGCACACTGATTCAGTCACCTGAGCACACTGATTCAGTCACCTGAGCACGGTGATTCAGTCACTTCGGCACGGTGGTTCAGTCACTTCAGCAGGCCTGGATTTGGCGGCGTGGCGATGGTCATCTTCCGGCTCGGAGATCCATGATCGAAAGGCGACTGAGCCGTCACTCGACGTGCGCGACTTCCCGGAACCCCAGCAGTGGCCGAAGTGACTGAACCACCATGCTGAAGTAACTGAACCACCGTGCTGAAGTCACTGAATCAGTGTGCCCAGGTGACTGAATCAGTGTGCTGAAGTGACTGAATCAGGGGGGAGCTGGTATGTGGGTTGGCCGTCGGGGTGGTCCGCGATGATCCAGCGGCGGGCTCGGCATAGGCTGGGTTCACCAACCAGTCCACCAGTCACAGAGGTCGCACGCCGGTAGGGGTAAATGCTGGACAACATCGTCGCCCGCGCCTCGGTCGGCCGGGTGACCGATCCGCTGGGCCGCGCACTGGTCCGGTGGGGGATCCCGCCGGACCTGGTCACCGTGGTCGGCACCGTCGGCACAGTGGCCGCCGCGGCGTGGTTCATGCCCAAGGGGCAGCTGTTCGCGGGCGCCTGCGTGATGACCGCTTTCGTGCTGTTCGACCTGGTGGACGGGGCGATGGCCCGGGCGGCGGGGAACCCCACCCCGTTCGGCGCCGTGCTGGACTCCACCTGCGACCGGATCGCCGACGGCGCACTGTTCGCCGGGCTGGTGTGGTGGTGCCTGCAGATCGGCGACCAGCCGCACACGGCGGTGGCGGCGATGATCTCGCTGGTCGCCGGGCAGGTCGTGTCCTACCTGAAGGCGCGCGCGGAGGCCAGCGGGCTGTCCGCCCAGGGCGGGCTGGTCGAGCGGGCCGAGCGGCTGATCCTGGCCCTGCTGGGGACCGCGCTGGAAGGGCTGGGGGTGCCCGGGGCGCTGGGTGTCGCGCTGTGGCTGCTCGCGGTGGGTTCCGTGATCACCCTCGGGCAGCGGCTGGTCGCGGTGCACCGCTCGGCGGCCGGCGCTGAGCGGTCGGCAGAGGCCGAGGCGGCACAGTCGGCACCGCCGGACGAGGGGCTGGCCGCCGGTGAATGAGACCGGACCGGCGATCGGGCGCGGATTGGCCGCCATGAACGAACAGCTGGCCGACGCCGGCTACGCGCTGGGCTGGCGCGCGGTGCGGGCCATGCCGGCCGGCCTGGCGCACCGGTTGTTCCGGGCCGGCGCGGACCTGGCCGTGAGCCGAGGTGGCGACGGTCCCCGCCAGCTGCGCGCGAACCTGGCCCGGGTGCTGCGGCACGCGGGTGCCGAGCCGACCGAGGCCGAGCTGGACCGGCTCACCGCCGAGGGCCTGCGCTCCTACGCCCGATACTGGTGCGAGGCGTTCCGGCTGCCCGCGCTGGACCCGGTGGCGCTGCACGACCGGGTGGACCCGGCCGCGGCCGGCGTGGAGCACCTGCACCGCGCGCTGGACCGGGGGCAGGGCGTGGTGGCCGCGCTGACCCACAGCGGCAACTGGGACGTGGCCGGGGTGTGGCTGGTGCAGGCGCTGCGCCGGCTGGGCCGGCCGGCGAAGCTGGTCACCGTGGCCGAGCGGCTGCGGCCGGCCTCGCTGTTCGACCGGTTCGTGGCCTACCGGGAGTCGCTGGGCTTCGAGGTGCTGCCGGCCGACGGCGGTGCACGGATGGTGGCCACCCTGGCCGCCCGGCTGCGGGAGAACCAGGTGGTCTGCCTGGTCGCGGACCGGGAGATGGGCAACGGCGGCGTGGAGGTCGACTTCTGCGGCGAGCCGGCCCGGTTCCCCGGCGGTCCGGCGCAGCTGGCCAAGCGGACCGGTGCGGCGCTGCTGCCGTTCGCCGGCTGGTTCACCGAGGACGGCTGGGGCCTGCGCTTCCACCCGCCGATCGAGGTGCCGGACGGCCCGACCGGTCCGGTCGTGCGGGTCGCCACCCAGGCGCTGGCCGAGGTGTTCGCCGCCGACCTGGCCGCGCACCCGGCGGACTGGCACATGCTGCAACCCATCTGGTCCGCCGACCGGGACCGTCGGGCCGCCCCGGCGGTGGCCGGGTGAACGCCTTGCGGGTGGGGATCGTGTGCCCGTACTCGTTCGACGTGCCGGGTGGTGTGCAGAACCACGTGCTGGACCTGGCCCGGGCGTTGCGCGCGCTCGGCCACGAGGTGGGAGTGCTGGCGCCGGCGGAGGCGGGTGGCGAGCTGCCGGAGTTCGTCACCCCGGCCGGCCGGGCGATGGGCGTCCGCTACAACGGCTCGGTGGCCCGGCTGACCTTCGGCCCGGTGGCCTACGCCAGGGTGCGCCGCTGGCTGGCCGACCACGACTTCGACGTGCTGCACCTGCACGAACCGATCGCGCCCAGCCTGTCCATGATCGCGTTGGGGGTGGCGGACGGGCCGATCGTGGCCACCTTCCACACCGCGACCGTGCGGTCGCGGGCGCTGGCCACTTTCCAGGGGGTGCTCCGGCCTCTGCTGGAGAAGATCACCGCCCGGATCGCGGTGTCCCCGCTGGCCCGCCGGGTGCAGGTGGAGCACCTCGGCGGGGACGCGGTGGAGATCCCCAACGGGGTGGACGTGGCGTTCTTCGAGCGCGCCCGGCCGCTGCCGGGGTACCCGGTGCCGGGCGCCCGCACGGTGGGTTTTCTCGGCCGCTACGACGAGCCGCGCAAGGGCATGGATGTGCTGCTGGAGGCTCTGCGCACCTATCCGGAGCCCCGGCTGCTGGTGGTCGGCCGGGGTGACGAGGCCGGGCTGCTGCGCCGCGCCGGCCCCGAGCTGGCCGCCCGGATCGACCTGCTCGGCCCGGTGGACGACGGGACCAAAGCGGCGGCGCTGCGGTCCATGGACGTGTACTGCGCGCCGAACACCGGCGGGGAGAGCTTCGGCATGGTGGTCACCGAGGCTATGGCCGCCGGCGCTCCGGTGCTGGCCAGCGACCTGGACGCGTTCCGCCGGGTGACCGACGACGGCCGGGCCGGGTTGCTGGTACCCACCGGTGACCCGGCCGCGCTGGGTGAACAACTGCGGGCGTTGCTGGGCGACGACCGGCGCCGGGCCGAGCTGGCCGCCGCCGGCCGGGCGCGGGCCGCCGGCTACGACTGGCCGGTGGTGGCCGAATCGGTGCTGCGGGTCTATCACGCGGCGATCGCCGCCGACCCGCGCCGGCTGGTGGCCCGGCACCCCGAGGGATCGTTCCGGGTCGGCGAGGCGCTGTGATGGACCCGCTGGGCGTGCTGCTCTGCGGCGCGTTCACCGTGCTGGTGTTGTTGCTGGTGGGCAGCTGCCTGCTGCGGGCGAACCGGTTGGACCGGCTGCACGTGCGCACCGACGCGGCCCGGGCGGCCCTGTTCGCCGCGCTGGAGCGGCGGGCGGTGGTGGCCAGGGCGGCGGCGGTGCTGTTGGACGACCAGACGCTGCTGGCCACGGCGGCGCGCACCGAGACGGTCCCGGCGACCGAGCGCGAGGCGGCCGAGAACGACCTCGGCAAGCTGCTCGGCGACCTGCCCGCGCGGTCGCTGCCCGAGCCGCTGCGGGCCGAGCTGACCGACGCCGAGCAGCGGGTGATGCTGGCCCGGCGGGTGCACAACGACGCGGTCCGGGACACCCTGGCGCTGCGGTCGCGGCGGCTGGTGCGCTGGTTGCGGCTGGCCGGCACGGCGCCGGTGCCCGGCTACTTCGAGATCGCCGAGGTGGACGCCCCGGCGGACGGCCCGGCCGAGCCGCCGCCCCGGTCGCGGCGGGCCGGCCGGGTGGTGCTGCTGGACTCGGCGCGGCGGGTGCTGCTCTTCGAGGGGGTGGACCCGGCGCGGCCGGGGGAGCCGTTCTGGTTCACCCCGGGCGGCGGCGCGCTGCCGGGCGAGGACGGCCGGGCGGCGGCCGGCCGGGAGCTGGCCGAGGAGACCGGGCTGCGGGTGCCGCTGGACCGTCTGGTCGGGCCGGTGTGGCGGCGGCACGCCGTGTTCAGCTTCGACGGCGGGAACCTGGCCGCCGACGAGGAGTTCTTCCTGCTCGCCGCCGACCTGGACCGGGTGGACACCTCGGGGTTCACCGACCTGGAGCGGGGCACCGTGCTCGGTCACCGCTGGTGGACCGCCGAGGAACTGCGGGGCACCGGTGCGGTGGTCTATCCGAGGGAGCTCGGGGACCTGTTGGGCTCGCTGGACCCGGCCGCCTGGGACGGAGTGACGCGAATCGTTTGCTAGGGGCGGGGTATCGGGACTTACACTTTAGGTGCAGCCGAACCCGGTGTGTCTAGCCCGATTAGAGAGGACCATAACGTGTCCGCCGAAAACAGCCCTGAGACCCCCCAGTTCGGCACCGCCCGCGTGAAGCGCGGCATGGCGGAGATGCTCAAGGGCGGCGTGATCATGGACGTGGTCACCCCGGAGCAGGCCAAGATCGCCGAGGACGCCGGTGCGGTGGCCGTGATGGCGCTGGAGCGGGTGCCGGCGGACATCCGGGCGCAGGGCGGGGTTGCCCGGATGAGCGACCCGGACATGATTCAGGGCATCGTCGAGGCGGTCTCCATCCCGGTGATGGCCAAGGCGCGGATCGGCCACTTCGTCGAGGCGCAGGTCCTGCAGTCGCTGGGCGTGGACTACGTCGACGAGTCCGAGGTGCTCACCCCGGCCGACGAGGCCAACCACATCGACAAGTGGGCGTTCACCGTGCCGTTCGTGTGCGGCGCGACCAACCTGGGCGAGGCGCTGCGGCGGATCTCCGAGGGTGCGGCGATGATCCGGTCCAAGGGTGAGGCGGGCACCGGCAACGTGGTCGAGGCGACCCGGCACATGCGGTCCATCCGCGCCGAGATCCGCCGGCTGGGCGGCCTGGACAACACCGAGCTGTACGCGGCGGCCAAGGAGCTGCGCGCGCCGGTGGAGCTGGTCGCCGAGGTCGCGGCGGCCGGCAAGCTGCCGGTCGTGCTGTTCACCGCCGGCGGCATCGCCACCCCGGCCGACGCGGCGATGATGATGCAGCTGGGCGCCGAGGGCGTCTTCGTGGGTTCCGGGATCTTCAAGTCCGGCGATCCGGCCCGGCGGGCCGAGGCGATCGTCAAGGCCACCACCTTCCACGACGACCCGGACGTAATCGCCAAGGTGTCCCGGGGCCTCGGCGAAGCGATGGTCGGCATCAACCTCACCGAGCTCCCCGACGAACAGCGGTACGCCCAGCGCGGCTGGTAGTCGGTTCGTCGCTGTTCGTCTCCCCCACACGATGGGGCGGACCGCTCGTCCGTGCCCGCGTGTCGTCGGCTGTCCCGCGTTCCGCCCGCCGTACTCTGCGTGATCGTTAGTAAGGGTCACCGTCGCGCATCGAGGTGATTTCGGCTGATGAGATTACCGAGAGTAGGTCTCTCGATGATCTTTGTGGCTGAAGTGGCCGATGGTGTTCGTGACGCCTGGATGGTCGTTGCTCCATGGAGCGACCGCCGTCCGTGACGGTCGGGAACGCTAGGGGTCCGGTCGTGTGCGGCCTGTGCCGCGCCTGCCCGGGTCCGGTCGGGGGAGACATCGAATGCGAGGACAAAACGCGCGATCGCCAGGTTGGCGGATGTACCCGGCGCTGGGGGCGCTGGGGCTGCTGGTGACGAGTGTGGTCGGCACCCAGCTCGCCGGCCCGAGCACCGTGGATATCACGCTGGCCAGCCAGGGTGCGGAGAAGCCACTGGCCAGCCCGCCGTCACTGCTGCCGCCGACGCCTCTCGGGTCGGCGCAGGCAGCTTCGACGTCGTCCGCGCCCACCGCGGACGGCTTACCCGGATCGGTGCCGCAGTCCACGCCGTCGGCGCTGCCGCCGTTGCCGGCCGCTCCGTCCCTGCCTTCGGTGCCGTCGACCCGGTCGGCGCTGCCCGAGTCGTTGCCGTCGGCCTCGCCGACCGTGCCCGGGCAGACCAGCCAGGTGGTCGTGCAGCCGGGCCAGCCCGGCCAGCCGGGGCGCAATGGCGGCGAGCCGGGCCAGCCCGGTCAACCGGGCCGGGTCAACGAGTCGGACCAGACCAACCCCTACGGCCAGACCAATCCCTACGGCCAGCCGACTCAGCCCGGTCAGCTGGCACCCCAGACCCAGCCGGGCCAGCAGACGCTGCCGGGTCAGACGGTGCCGCGGACTCAGGCGGGTCAGCAGTCGCTGCCGGGTCAGACGATGCCGCAGGCCCAGCCGGGCCAGCAGACGGTTCCGGGCCGGACGGTGCCGCAGGCTCAGACGCGTCAGCAGGTGGTGCCGGGTCAACAGACGGCGCCGCAGGCTCCGGCGGGTCAGCAGGCCGTGCCGGGTCAGCAGGCCGTGCCGGGTCAGGTGCCGCAGGCTCAGACGCGTCAGCAAACGTTGCCGGGCCAGCAGGTCGTGCCAGGTCAGCAGGCGGTCCCGCAGACCCAGCCAGGTCAGCGGACCGTGCCGGGCCAGGTGCCGCAGGCCCAGCCCCGTCAGCAGACAGTCCCCGGCCAGACGGTTCCGCAAACCCAAGCAGGCCAGCAGACGCCGCCGGGCCAGACGGTCCCGCAGACTCAGGCGGGCCAGCCGACGCTGCCGGGTCAGCAGACGGCGCCGGGCCAGCAGACGGTGCCTGGTCAGGTGCCGCAGGCTCAGCCAGGTCAGCAGGCTCAGCCGGGTCAGCAGGCTCAGCCGGGTCAGCAGGTGGTGCCGCAGACTCAGGCGGGCCAGGTGTCGCAAGCTCAGCCGCGTCAGCAGGTCGTGCCGGGGCAGGCGGTGCCGCAAAGCCCGTACGGCCAGCAGGTGCAGCCGGGCCAGGTGCAGCCGGGTCAACCCGGTCAGTCGCCGCCGAGCCAGCCTCGGCAGCAGAGCTCGCCCGGCCAGTCGGTGCCGCAGGGGCAGCCGGTTGCGCCCCAGGTCGTGCCGAGGGCGCACACCGGTCAGCTGACGCAGCCCCGGCCGAACGCCATGCCCGCCACCCCGACCAATTCTCCGTCGCCCGGGGCGCCCTCGGCCGACAGCACCGGGCCGTCCGGATCGGTGCCGAACGCCGGGCCGGCGATGCCGTCGGCCGCGCCGAGCAGCGGGGATGTCGGATCGGCCGCGCAGGTTCCGGCGCGCGGCATTCCCGGGGTGCCGACGGTCGGGCGTCCCGGGGAGCGTGAGCCGGCGCCCGCGCCGAGGGCCGAACCGGCACCACCGGCCGCGAACCAGCCGGCGCCACCGGCCGCCGCGAACCAGCCGGCCGTCCCGAACGCACCGGCCGCGCAAAACGCGCCGGCGGTACCGAACGCCCCGGTCGCCGCGCCCGCACGGGTGCCGGCCGCCGGGTGCCCGGGGGCGACCCGGCAGGTGCACAGCTCACCGGAGCTGACCCAGGCCCTGGCCGCCGCCAAGCCGGGTGACGTGATCCAGCTCGCCGACGGCCAGTACCGGGGCAACTTCACCGCCAAGGCGCAGGGCAACCCGGGCCAGCCGATCACCCTGTGCGGCAGCCGCAACGCGGTGCTCGGCCTGGCCGGCGGCTACCCGCTGCACCTGGACGGCGCGTCGAACTGGCAGCTGCGGGGCTTCACCATCCGGGGTGGCCAGAAGGGCCTGATGGTGGACCGGGGCCGGGCCAACGTGATCGAGGGCCTGCTCATCGAGCAGACCGGCCAGGAGGGCCTGCACCTGCGCTCGGCCAGCACCGACAACGTGGTGCGCGGCAACGAGGTCCGCCGCACCGGGCTGGAGACGGCCGATCTCGGCGAGGGCATCTACGTGGGCAGCGCGCAGAAGAACTGGGCCGAGTTCGGCGGTGGTGGCCCGGACCGCAGCGACCGCAACCTGATCGAGCGCAACACGGTCAGCTCCACCACGGCCGAGTCGGTGGACATCAAGGAGGGCACCACGGGTGGGACGCTGCGCGGCAACTCGTTCGACGGCGGTTCGCTGATGGGCGGGTTCGCCGACTCCTGGGTGGACGTCAAGGGCAACAACTGGACGATCGCCGACAACTCCGGGACCAACTCGCGGTGGGACGGGTACCAGGTGCACGAGGTGGTGCCCGGCTGGGGCGCCGGCAACCGCTTCCAGAACAACGCGGCCAGCCTGGCCGGCGCCGGCCTGGGGATCAACATCGCCAACAACCCGACCCGGAACCTGGTGACCTGTGAGAACAAGCTCATCGGCGGCCGCGCGCTGAGCAACATCGCCTGCGGCACTCCGGCTCAGCCCCCGCCGGCCTGAGCGGCTGCCGAACGAGGAAATCGCCGTACACGCAGGCGAGCGACCTTCGGCCGGGCGGGGTATCGGTTTCAAGATTGCTTGGACGGCGCGGCTGGGTGGCCTCCCGCGGCTCGGTGCGGCGCCTCGCGTTGCGCCGCCCCAGGTTTCATGCCCTGGTTACGGACCGTGGTCGGGCTGCGGGCGGCCGGCTTCATCGAGTGCACGCTGAGTCCGGTCCGCAGCATGATCAAACCGGACTCAGCGTGCACTCGGCGAGTAAGGGCGGCGCGGACTCGTTCGGAAACCGTCTCTGTCGTCACGGTGCGTAGCGAAAGGTCGCCGGCGCCCGGATCCAGTGCAGGGCCGCACCCGAGCGGCGGCAGACCGCCCAGCCGCGTTGATCGAAGCCTCGCCACCTGCCCCGACAGGCACGATAAGTGAATGTGAATTAGCCGCCGTTGCGTAAATGCGCGCAGAGCTGGGGCCCGCCGGCCTGACGTCAGCCGTACTCCATGACCAGTACGCCCGAGCTGCCCGGAAGCAGCGCGGTGTAGCTGTGCTCGAGGTCGCCGGGGAAGCACGCGTAGTCCCCGGCGGCCAGCTCCACCTGCTCGCGCACCGGCCCGGCGAGCATGCGACCGTTGGTCACAATCAAGTGTTCGACGGTGCCCGGGATGTGCGGTTCGGCGATGCGTGCGGGGCCGGGCTCCACCGTGATGAGGTGCAGGTCGCGCCGCGCACCGGGTGGGCACACGGACAGCATGGTGCTGGTGAAGCTGGCATGGTCGGAGCCGAACGTCGGGCCGGAACCGGAGCGGATGACCCGCACCGGCCGGGGCTGCGGGTCGACCACCCGGCTGAACGGCACGCCCAGCGCGACCGCCAGTGACCACAGCGTCTCCACGCTGGGATTGCCGTTGCCGGCCTCCAGCTGAGACAGCGTGGACTTGGCGATGCCGGCCTGCTTGGCCAATTCGGACAGCGAGAGTCCGGCCCGTTCGCGCTCCCGGCGGAGCGCCCGGGAGATCTGCTGCACGGGATCTGTTCGATTCACTGGACCTTCTGTTCGGCTTGACGAACGGGCGCGTGGGTGTTCAGTATAGAAGTCATGCGTTCGGTGTGGCGAACAGAGGTGGCTGAGGATGTCCGCGAGGCGGCGGCCATCGGGGTGGCGATGGCGGTGGTGGGCGCCTCGTTCGGGGCGGTGGCGGAGGCCAAGGGCGTCTCGCTTCTGCTGATCATGGCGATGTCGTTGCTGGTGTTCGCCGGGAGCGCGCAGTTTCTCGCGGTCGGCGTGATGGCGGCGGGCGGCGCGCCGATCGCGGCGGTGCTCGGCGGGCTGCTGGTGAACGCCCGCCACCTGCCCTACGGGCTGGCCGTCGGCGACGCGGTCGGGAGGTCCTGGCCCCGGCGGCTGCTCGGCACCCACCTGATGGTGGACCAGGCCGTGGCCACGGCGACCTCGCGCACCGACCCGAAGCGGGCCCGGCGGGCGTACTGGCTGGTCGGCGGCACCCTGTTCGTCCTGTGGAACGTGGGCACGCTGCTCGGCGCGGTGGCCGGCGGCGCGGTCCCGGATCCGGACCGGCTGGGCGTGGACGCGGCCTTCCCGGCCGCCCTGCTGGCCATGATCCTGCCCGCGCTGCGCGCCGCCGGCGACGCCCGCCGGGTGGCGCTGCTCGGTTCGGTGCTCGCGCTGCTGGCCACGCCGTGGTTGCCGCCCGGGCTGCCGGTGCTGATCGCGCTGTTCGGGCTGGCCGTGGCCGGGCGCCCGGCGAGGGCCGGGGCGTGACCGGCTGGGTGGTCGGCGCGCTGGCCGGCGGGACCTACCTGATCAGGCTCTCCGGGTTGGTGCTGCGCGAGCGGTTGCGGGTGCTCGACCGGTTCTCCCGGCTGTTCGACCTCTCCGCGTTGGTGCTGATCGCCGCGCTGACCGCGAGCATCACGGTGTTCGAGGGTGAGGTGTTCGCCGGCTGGGCCCGCCCGGCCGGCGTGCTGCTGGCCGCCATCGCCGCCTGGTGCAAGGCCCCGCTGGTGGTGGTGATCGTCATCGCCGCCGGCGTCACCGCCGGCCTGCGCGCCCTGGGCGTGCCCTAAAGCGTGTCCTGAGGCGTGTCCTGAGGGGTGTCCGAATGCAGGTCGGCGCGGGGGGTTCCGGGATGGTTGCGGTTGTATGCCCGGACCAGTTCCGTATAGGCGACGTAGGAGTCGTCCGAAGGTCGGTGCGCCGCCAGCCAGGACAATCGGTGGGACACCTCGAGATAGATGTGGTCGATGATTTCCGCCGTCCCGCGACCGGCCTGGAAATGGGCGCGCCGGCAATGTCCCAGCATCCTGGACTCGTGTATGTCACCGCCGTCCGTGCGGGGTCGTGCGGCGTAGCGCGGGCCGTTCCCCTGGAAATAGGACTCCACCCTGACCAGGCTCGGTAGGAAGCGCTCGTGAATGATTTCCCGGGTGCTCCTCGCCGGGTCCGCCCCGTCTCGGTAGGGCGCGAAGCCGTCGTTCAGCCGGCGCATCTCGTCGGGGGTGTAGCTGGACATCTCGGGTGTTCCGCCCACCGAGACCATGCGGGCGGTGAGCTGATCGGCCGCCGGCAGCCGCGTGGCGTCTCCGGTGTACACGGAAAGCAATATGTCCCAGGTGTTCAGCCACCAGAACTCGAACTGGGACCTGACCTGTTCGACGTTGGGGATCGGTATGTGTCCGCGCGGGAGGCGGCGCGTCCGGATGCGTTCGGTGAGTTCGGCGCGGATGGCCGGATCGATCGATACGCCACGTTCCCGGAGTTGCCGGGCATAACACTCGATGAAATGCACCTGGAGGGCCTGGTCGCCCTGCGCCTGTCGAAAGGACTCGTACAGCAGCGCCTGAATTTGACGGCGGAAATCCGACTTTTCCGGGCGTGCGACAGCATCGATGGTGAGCACGGGGTCTCCGGTCCAACTGCACCGTCGGGGGAGCGAGGGTCGCCGAGCAGGCGCCCGAGCCACCTGCGCCCCCTCGGTTCAGGTGGTTCGTGCGGATGCAACTTCTTTGCCCAGGCTACGACGTCACAGGCCGGTGGTCCACACCTTGTTGAGCATCAGCTCAACTATTTGCGAAATGTCCACCCTCGGTCCGGCTGCCGCTTCCTGACCGGGCATGATCACCGGCCGTGACGCGACGTGGCATTTGGTTCACCCCGCCAGCAACATCGCCGTCGGTACCGCGATCAGGGCCAGTGCGGCCAGCCGGGGCAGGGCCCGGGCCGCCATCGAGGGCGGCGTCGGATGCGCGGCCAGCCGGCGCAGGCGGGCGGCGGTCGCGGCGGAGAACGAGGTGAGCGTGGCACTCCGGTCGGCGCTGCCGCCGAGCCGGCACAGCGCGCCGGCCAGCGGTGCCCGGCCCAGGGTGGCCCGGGCGACGTCGTCCGCGCGCATCTCCACCAGCGCGGCCACCGCCGCCTGTGCGCGGGCCATGCCCGGCACCCAGGGTGCCGTGGCGCCCCACGCGACGAACGGCAGCACCACCAGGTCGTGCCGTTCCCGCAGGTGCGCGCGCTCGTGGGTGAGCACGGCGTCCAGTTCGGCCGGGGTCAGGGCGGCCAGTGCGCCCTCGCTGACCACCAGCCGGGACCGGGGGCCGGGCAGGCAGTAGGCCACCGGCAGGGGATGGGCGAGCACGCGGGCGCCGGCCATGGACGGCCACGGCGTGGTCAGCACGTCCAGCAGGTCGCGGTGGCGGCGGCGGGCGCGGGTGGTGCGCCAGAAGGCCAGGGTGAGCACGCCGAGCAGGCGCGCGGCCAGCGCGGCGGTCAGGATTAGGGCGAACCAGTGCGCCAGGCCCAGGTCGGCCGGCCAGCGGGGGTCGTCCAGCATGCGGAACGCGGCGGCGGGCAGTGACCCGCCGAGCGGGGCGAGCCCGAACGTCAGGCCCGCGCCGAGCAGCGCCAGGCCGCCGGCCAGGCCGACCGCCTGCCAGAGCAGCAGCGCCCCGATCGGGTCCCGCGCCGGCCAGCGGGCGGCGGCCAGTGCCCGGCTCACCGGCTCGGCGAGCAGCACGCCGAGTACGAGCAGGGTGGCGGCGAGAGCGGTCACCGCAGCAGGTCGCGCAGCGCGGCCTGCTCGTCCGGCGGCATGGCGCCGAGGAACCTGGCCAGCACCGCGCCCCGGTCGGGCGCGCCGTCCAGTGCGTCGCGCATCAGCGCCGCGATGTGGTCCTCCCGGGTGCCGGCGGCGTGGTAGCGGTGCGCCCGGCCGTCCCGTTCGCGGGCCACCAGGCCCTTGCGTTCCAGCCGGCCGAGCACGGTGAGCACGGTGGTCGTGGCCAGGTCGCGCTCGGCCAGCGCGTCCTGCACGTCGCGCGCGGTGCGCGCCGCCGGCGCGGCCCAGAGCACCTCCATGACCGCGCGTTCCAGCTCGCCCAGCGCCACTGTTCCCTCTCCTTACCGCCCGGGGTGATCGGCGTCATTCTACAAGAAGTAGAAGTTCTACAAAGCGTAGAAGTAAGGTCGGAAGCGTGATCGACGACCTGACCGCCGCCCGGGAACAGATGGCCCTGTCCCTCAGCTTCCACATCGTGTTCGCGGTGCTCGGCGTGGGCATGCCCTGGCTGATGCTGGCCGCCGAGTGGCGCGGGCTGCGCACCGGCGACGCGCGCTGGACCGCGCTGGCCCGGCGCTGGTCGAAGGCCGTGGCGGTGCTGTTCGCGGTCGGCGCGGTATCCGGCACGGTGCTCTCGATCGAGTTCGGGCTGCTCTGGCCGACGTTCATGGAGCGGTTCGGCGCGGCGATCGGGCTGTCCTTCACGCTGGAGTCCTTCGCGTTCTTCATCGAGGCGATCTTCCTGGCGCTCTACCTCTACGGCTGGGAGCGCCTGTCCCCGACCGTGCACCTGCTCTGCGCGGTGCCGGTGGCGCTGGGCGGGATGGCGTCCGCCCTGTTCGTGACCACCGCGAACGCCTGGATGAACGGTCCGGTCGGCCTGATCACCGGGCCGGACGGCCGGCTGGTCGCCACCGAGCCGCTCGGGCCGTTCCTGGCCTCGACCGCGGCTCCGCAGCTGGCGCACATGGGGCTGGCCGCGCTGCTCTGCACCGGCCTCGCGGTGGCCGCCGTGTACGCCGTGGCGATGCTGCGCGACCCGGCCAAACGGGACGGCTACCACCGCCGGGGACTGGCCGCCGGCGCGACCCTGGGCCTGGTCACCGCGCCGTTGCAGGTGCTGGTGGGGGACTGGGCGACCCGGGCGGTCGCCGAGTACCAGCCGGCCAAGTTCGCCGCGATGGAGGGCGTCACCCGGACCCAGGACGGCGCGCCCTTCCACGCCGGGCCGTTCGAGATCCCCCGGCTGCTGTCGGTGCTGCTGTACTTCGACCCGAACGCCCGCGTGGTCGGCATGGACGCCATCCCGCCACCGGACCGCCCGCCGGCCGCGATCACCCACCTGTCCTTCCAGGTCATGGTCGGCATCGGCACCGCGCTGCTGGCGCTCGCCGCGTGGGCGGCGTGGCTGTACTGGCGGCACTACCGCCGGGGCGCGGCGCACCCGGGGACGCGGCGGGGCTTCCTGCTGGCCATGGCGCTGGCCGGGCCGGCCCCGTTCGTCGCCCTGCTGGCCGGCTGGATCGTGACCGAGGTGGGCCGCCAGCCGTGGATCGTCTACCGGGTGATGCGCACCCCCGAGGCGCTGACCACGCAGACCGGCCTGGCCACCTATCTCTACGCGACCATCGCGGTCTACCTGGCGCTGTCCGTCGGGCTGGTGGCCATCCTGCGCCGGATCGCCCGGGGGCCGACCCCGGCCGACCCCGCGCCGGCGCGCGCCGAGGAGGTGCCGGCATGACCGCCATCGACGGGCTCGGCGCGCTGGTCCTGCTCGGGCTCACCGCGTACGCGGTGCTCGGCGGTGCGGACTTCGGCGCCGGCCTGTGGGACCTGAGCCGGAACCGGGCGCAGCGCGACCTGGTGGCCCGGGCGATGGCCCCGGTCTGGGAGGCCAACCACGTGTGGCTGATCTTCGTGGTGATCACCCTGTTCACCGCGTTCCCCGGTGCCTTCGGGGTGCTGTCCCGGGTGCTGGTGGGGCCGGTGTCGCTGGCGTTGCTGGGCATCGTGCTGCGCGGGGCGGCTTTCGTGTTCCGCCAGTACGGGGCGCCGTACGGCGGCGCGCCGGTGCGCGGCACCGCGCTGTGGGGCCGGGTGTTCGCGGCGTCCTCGCTGGTCACCCCGTTCGCGTTGGGCGCGGCCGCCGGTGCGCTGACCGGTGGCGAGCTGCGGGTCGACGGCTCGGCCGGCCTGCTCGTGCCCTACCTACGGCCGCTGCCGCTGGTCGCCGGGCTGCTCGCGGTGGCCTGCTGCGGCTACCTGGCGGCCGTCTACCTCAGCCGGGACGCGGAGCGGATCGGATCGGCCGGGTTGGTGGCCCGGTTCCGGCGGCGGGCGCTGGTCACCGGTGTGGTGGCCGGCGGGCTGGCGCTCGCCGCGCTTCCGCTGCTCCCGGCGGGCATGGCCGGTGAGCTGCGTGGGGTCGGGCTGCCGGCGGTCGCGGTGTCCGCCACCGGAGGCATCGTCGGCCTGCTGCTGCTCTGGCGGCGGCATCACTCGCTGGCGCGCGTGGCGGCGGCCGCCGCGCCGGCCGGCCTGCTCGGCGGCTGGGCGCTGGCCATGCACCCCTGGGTGCTGCCCGGCCAGGTCGCGCTGGCCGAGTCGGCGGCGCCACCGGTGATCGCCGGCCCGGTGCTGGCCATCCTGCTCACCGGGTTGGTGATTGTCGCGCCGTGCTACGTATTCATGTTGCGCGTGCTGCGCACCCGCAACCCGTGAGTGATTTGTGTGGCTATAGCCACACAAATCACTCACGGGCCCAGAGCCTCAGCTCCGGACGTGCTGCGGCGCCGGGT
This sequence comes from Actinospineispora eucalypti, assembly GCA_014208095.1. Taxonomy (GTDB): domain Bacteria; phylum Actinomycetota; class Actinomycetes; order Mycobacteriales; family Pseudonocardiaceae; genus Pseudonocardia; species Pseudonocardia eucalypti. The sequence goes on from JACHMT010000001.1 coordinate 2,580,664, forward strand.
CGTAGCGGGCGAACCGGCGGGTGAAGGTGGCCGTGCCGGAGGTCATCGCGCGCAGGTCCACCGCGTAGCGCAGCAGTTCCGCCGCCGGCACCTCGGCGCGTACCAGGGTTCGCCCGGTGGCGCCCGGGATGCTCTCGTCCACGTCAGTGCCCAGCACCCGGCCGCGCCGGGACGAGAGGTCGCCGAGCACCGTGCCCAGGTGCTCGTCCGGGATGCGCACGCTCACCTCGTCCACCGGTTCCAGCAGCAGCGTGCCGCAGGACGCCGCCGCCTCGCGCAGGGCCAGCGCGCCGGCCGTCTGGAACGCCGCGTCGGAGGAGTCCACGCTGTGCGCCTTGCCGTCCACCAGGGTGAACCGGACGTCCACCACAGGGCAGCCCTCGGTGAGGCCGCGCTCCATCTGGGCGCGCACGCCCTTCTCCACGCTGGGGATGTAGTTGGTCGGCACCGAGCCGCCGACGACCTTGGACACGAACTCGAAGCCGGAGCCGCGGGGCAGCGGCTCCACCTCCACGTGCACCACGGCGAACTGGCCGTGCCCGCCGGACTGCTTCACGTGCCGCCCGGTGGCCTTGCCCGCCTTGGCCAGCGTCTCCCGCATGGCCACCCGCACCGGCTCGGTGTCCACCTCGGCGCCGCCGGCTCGCAGCCGGGAGAGGATCACGTCGGCGTGGGCCTCGCCCATGCACCAGAGCACCATCTGGTGGGTCTCCTGGTTGCGTTCCAGGCGCAGCGTCGGGTCCGAGGCGACCAACCGCGCCAACGTCTTGACCAGCGCGTCCTCGTCACCCCGGCTGTGCGCGACCACGGCGACGGGCAACAGCGGTTCGGGTAGCCGCCACGGGGCGAGCAGCAGCGGATGGTCGGTGGCCGAGACGGTGTCCCCGGTCTCGGCGGTGCCCAGCTTGGTCAGCGCGCAGATGTCCCCGGCGACACAGCTGGACACCTCGCGCAGGTTGGCGCCGAGCGGGGAGTAGATGTGCGCCAGGCGTTCGTCGCCGTCGTGCACGTGTTCCTCGTCGGCCTCGGCCCGGCTCCCGTTCTCGCCCCAGCCGTGGCCGGAGATGTGCACACTGCGTTCCGGGCGCAGCGTTCCGGAGAACACCCGGACCAGGGATACCCGGCCGACGTAGGCGTCGGCGGAGGTGCGCACCACCTCGGCGGCCAGCGGGCCGTCCGGGTCGGCGGTGAGTGGCTCATGGGCCGCGCCGTCCACCCCGCTGACCGTGGGCAGCAGGTGCTCGACCGGGGACGGGAAGCCGCCGACGACCAGTTCGAGCAGCTCGGGCAGGCCGGTTCCGGAGGAGGCACACACCGGTACCACGGGATGGAAGCTGCCCCGGGCGACGGCCTTCTCCAGGTCGGTGACCAGTGTTCCGGTGTCGATCTCCTCACCCTCGAGGTAGCGCTCCATGAGCGACTCGTCCTCGCTCTCCGCGATGATCCCCTCGATGAGGTCGTTGCGCGCCTGGTCGGCGCCCTCCGGCGGGTCGGCTGTCTGGCCCCCAACGGTGCGGGACAGCAGGCCGTACAGCCCGGTCAGCGCGCCGCCGTCGCGCACGGGTAAGTAGAGCGGCAGCACCCCGGCGCCGAAGGCGTCCTGACAGCCGCCGATCTCGCCCTCCAGGTCCGCGCGCTGGTGGTCGCAGCGGGCCACCACCACGGCGCGCGGCATGCCGACGGCCGCGCACTCCGCCCACAGGCCGACGGTGGCCGCGTCCACCCCTTCCGAGGCGCAGACCACGAACAGCGCCGCGTCGGCCGCGCGCAGTCCGGCCCGCACCTCGCCGACGAAGTCGCCGTAGCCGGGGGTATCGATGAGGTTGATCTTCACGTTCCCGTGTTTCAGCGGGGCGACGGAGAGGGCGACCGAGCGCTGCTGGCGGACGGCGGCCGGGTCGTGGTCGCAGACCGTGCTCCCGTCGCCGATCGTGCCGGCCCGGGGGATCACGCCGGCGGAGGTGAGGAGGGCTTCGACCAGGGTGGTCTTCCCGGACCCGGACGGGCCGACCAGGACCACGTTCCGGATCGCGGTCGGACTGTCCGCCACGATCGCCCCGGATCCCTGGCCGGCGTCAGCTCTGACTGCCATGAGAAACCACCTCCGTCTACCTTTCGGCTACCCCTCCTCGTTGTGTGTCCGATCCCACACCTGATGGGTGATGTGTACAAGGGCACGACAGTGGCTGATTGTGATAAAAGCGCTCACCCGTCGTCGCGGGCGCGCCGCAGGAAGGCCCGCTCGGCGGCGTTGCCGGTGCGGGCGATGGCTTCGTCGTAGGCTTCGGCCGCCTCTTCATGGCGGCCCAGCCGGCGCAGCAGGTCGGCCCGGATGGCGTGACGCAGGTGGTAGCCCTCCAGGTCCAGCGCGTCCACCAGCGGCAGCGCGGCGGCCGGGCCGTGCACCTCGGCCACCGCCACCGCCCGGTTCAGCGCCGCCACCGGGCTGGGTGCGACGGTCAGGAGCTGGTCGTAGAGCGCCAGGATCTGCGCCCAGTCGGTCGGCCCGGCCTCCGGCGCGTCCGTGTGCACCGCGTTGATCGCCGCCTGGATCTGGTACGGCCCCGGCCGGCCCCGGCGCAGGCAGCGCCGCACCAGCTCCCGCCCCTCGTCCACCAGCCTCGGGTCCCACCGGCCGCGGTCCTGGTCGGCCAGCCGGACCAGCTCGCCGCCCGGACCGGTGCGGGCGGGCCGGCGGGCCTCGATGAGCAGCATCAACGCCAGCAGTCCGACGGCCTCCGGCTCGTCCGGCATCAGTGCGGCCAGCAGGCGGCCCAGCCGGATCGCCTCCGCACACAGCTCCGCCCGCACAAGTTCCTCACCCGAGCTGGCTGTGTACCCCTCGTTGAAGATCAGGTAGATCACGGCCAGCACGGTGCGCAGGCGGTCCGGCAGGTCGGAGTCGGTGGGCACCCGGTAGGGGATCCGCGCGCGCTTGATCTTGCCCTTGGCCCGGACCAGCCGCTGTGCCATGGCCGGCTCGGCGACCAGGAAGGCGCGCGCGATCTCCGCCGTGCTCAGCCCGCCGAGCAGGCGCAGGGTCAGCGCCACCTGACTGGCCGGAGCCAGCGCGGGGTGGCAGCAGGTGAAGATGAGCCGCAGCCGGTCGTCGGGCACCGCGTGCTCCTCTTCTCCCTCACCTGGCGCGGCGTGCAGCCGCGCGGCCTGCGCCTGCCGGTCCTCGCGGGACGACTCCCGGCGCAGCCGGTCGATGGCCCGGTTGCGGGCGGTGGTGATGATCCAGCCGGCCGGGCGCGGCGGTGGCCCTTCCACCGGCCACCGCCGCACCGCTTCGGCGAACGCCTCCTGGACGGATTCCTCGGCGAGGTCGATGTCCCCGAACGAGCCCACCAGCACGGACACCGCACGCCCGTGCTCCTCACGGAACATCCGCGCGATCCGTTCCCGGGCGGACGCAGACACTTCCCGGGCCGGCTCGGGCACTTCCCGGGCCGACTCAGGCACCTCCGGGGTCGACTCAGGCAATTCCCGGGCCGGCTCGGGCACCTCCGGGACGGATTCAGGCACCCGGGCCGGGGCCGCAGGCGCGTTCCGACTCGTCGATCATCGGCCGCACCTCGACAGAGAGGGAGCGCAGCGCCCCGGCGATCCGGCGCCCCCAGCGCAGCGCCTCATCCAGGTCGGCGGCCTCGATCACGCTGAACCCGCCGAGATGCTCCTTGCCCTCGGTGAACGGGCCGTCGGTGAGCAGCACCTCGCCGTCCTTGGCGTGCAGCGTGGTCGCCGTGCTCGGCTCGCACAGGCCGGCCGCGAACAACCACTTGCCCGAGTTCCGCAGCTCGGTGTTCACCGCCTCCACGTCCGCCATGATCGGCTCCAGGACCTCGGGCGGCGGGGGCGGGCCGTCCGGCTGGTAGATGCTCACCAGGTACCGCGTCATCGTCTCCTCCTTCGGTGGTTCCTACACCGCCTATACGAACGGGGAGCGCCGCCATCGACACCGGCGGCGGGGATTTCCCCGGACCGAAAGTCAGCGCAGGATGATGTCCGCGTTGTGGCCGTCGGAATGAGCCAGCCGTGTGTCCCGGGTCACCAGCGGACAGTCGAGGGCCTCGGCGAGCGCCACGTACGCGGCGTCGTAGGCCGATATGGCGTGCCGCAGCGAGAAGGCCCGCCGCCGGAACCCGTCGTCGAAGGCCCACCGCCGCAGCGGAAGGTCTTCGTAGTCGGTGAGCAGGTCTTGTGCCCGGCCGACGCTGAGCTGGCCGGCCAGGGTGAACCTCCGCAGCGTGGAGACCACCTCGACGTCCAGCAGGGTTGGGGCGTGCAGTTCGGCCGCCATCAGAAGTTCCCGGAGTTCGTCGGTACCGTCGAGGCCGCTGAGCGCGTCAATCAGCGCGGAGCAGTCCACCACCATCAACGTGCGGACCCGTCCCGTTCTTCGCGGCCGACGCGTACCGCGTCGACGGCGGAGGCCTGAGCCCGCTCGGCTCGCTCGTTGGCACGTTTCAGCACCTCGGCGACAGTGGCCCTGGCGACCTCCCGGCTGAGCAGCTCCAGCAGGTAGCTGTTGAGTGACTGGCCCGCATCGGCCGCTCGCGCCTTCAGCCTGCGTCGGGTCTGTTCAGGCACGTTGCGGATCTGGATGAGCGACTCCATGCAAGCATAATAGCTGTAGAGTCATGCAAAATGCATGCATTGCACCCGGTCCACGTAACCTGGGAAGCATGACGACGGTGGGTGTGCTGGCCCTGCAGGGCGACGTGCGTGAGCACCTCGCGGTGCTCACCGGCTGTGGGGTGCGGGCCGTGGCGGTGCGCCGCAAGAGCGAGCTGGACGCGGTGGACGCGCTGGTGCTGCCGGGTGGCGAGTCGACCACGATGAGCCGGCTGCTGGAGACGTTCGAGCTGCTCGAGCCGTTGCGCGCGCGGCTGGCCGGCGGCATGCCCGCCTACGGTTCGTGCGCCGGGATGATCCTGCTGGCCAAGGACGTGCTGGACGGTCGCCCGGACCAGCAGCAGCTGGGCGCGCTGGACATCGTGGTGCGGCGCAACGCGTTCGGCCGGCAGGTGGACTCGTTCGAGACCGACCTGCCGTTCACCGGCCTGGACGACCCGGTGCACGCCGTGTTCATCCGCGCGCCTTGGGTGGAGAGCGCCGGCGGCGGCGTGCGGGTGTTGGCCACCGTGCCGCGCCAACCGGGCGCCGGAGCGGCCGAGGGTAGGATCGTTGCGGTTCGGCAGGGGATGGTGCTGGCTACCGCGTTCCATCCCGAGCTGACCGGCGACGGGCGGGTGCACCGCCTGTTCTGCGACCTGGTCCGGGGAGCGGAGCCGCCATACCGCGTGGCTGGCTAGCGCCCGGACGCACCACGGCGAGAGGACACGATGAGCGGCCACAGTAAATGGGCGACGACCAAGCACAAGAAGGCCGCCCTCGACGCCAAGCGCGGCAAGATGTTCGCCAAGCTGATCAAGAACATCGAGGTTGCCGCGCGTAACGGCGGCGGCGACCCGGCCGGCAACCCGACGCTCTACGACGCCATCCAGAAGGCCAAGAAGAGCTCGGTGCCGAACGACAACATCGACCGGGCGATGAAGCGCGGCTCCGGCGCGGACGGCGGCGGCGCGGACTACCAGAACATCACCTACGAGGGCTACGGCCCGAACGGGGTCGCGGTGCTGGTCGAGTGCCTCACCGACAACCGCAACCGGGCCGCCTCCGAGGTGCGCACCGCGATGACCCGCAACGGCGGCACCATGGCCGACCCGGGCTCGGTGGCGTACCTGTTCACCCGCAAGGGCGTGGTGATCGTGCCGAAGACGGCCGGCTCGAGCAACGAGGACTCGATCCTGATGGCCGTGCTGGACGCCGGCGCCGAAGAGGTCAACGACCTGGGCGAGAGCTTCGAGGTGGTGTCCGAGGCGACCGACATGGTCGCCGTGCGCACCGCGCTGGTCGATGCCGGCATCGACTACGACTCGGCCGACGCCACCTTCCTGCCCTCGGTCTCGGTGCCGCTGGACGCCGAGTCGGCGAGGAAGGTGTTCAAGCTGATCGAGGCGCTGGAAGACAGTGACGAGGTGCAGAACGTGTACGCCAACTTCGACGTCAGCGACGAGGTCCTGGCCCAGGTCGGCGACTAGTCACGCCCCGTTCACGCTCAGGAATTCCGGCAACACGAGCGCCTATGGAGTATCGCGCGCCGTGACTTGCTCTTAATCTTGCGCCGAGTTGGACGAAGCGGTCCGAGGAGGGGACATGTCGCGTTCCGGAATTCTGTTCAAGGTGGTTGCGGTGGCCGCCGCGGTGGTGTGCACGGTGGGGACGGCCGCGTGTACCGCGCAGCGCACGCCCGAGGCCGGTGGAGCGGGAGGGGGCGGCGCGGTGAAGGTCGGCCTGATCACCAAGACCGACACCAACCCGTACTTCGTCACCCTGCGCGATGCGGCCAAGGCGGCCGCGGCCAAGCAGGGCGTCGAGCTGATCGCGTTGGCCGGCAAGTTCGACGGGGACAACGAGGGCCAGGTCGCGGCCATCGAGAACCTCACCCAGCAGGGCGTGAAGGGCATCCTGATCACGCCGAGCAACTCCACCGGCATCCTGGGCGCGCTCAAGCAGGCCAAGGACCGGGGCATCACGGTGATCGCGCTGGACACCGAGACCGACCCGAAGGACGCGGTGGACGCCACCTGGGCCACCGACAACACCCAGGCCGGCGAAAAGCAGGGCGCCTACGTGAAGGCCGCGCTGAACGGCTCCGCGCCGAAGGTGATCATGTTGGACGGCACCCCGGGCAGCGCGGTGGACGAGCAGCGCCACTCCGGCTTCCTCAGGGGCATCGGGCTGACCGACTCCTCGCCGGAGATCCTCGGCAAGGCGCCGACCCAGGGTGACCAGAACAAGGCGCAGCAGGCCATGGAGAACCTGCTGCAGCGGTCCACCGACGTGAACGCGGTCTACACGCTGAACGAGCCGAACGGCCGGGGCGCACACGCCGCGCTGGCCGCGAAGGGCCTGACCGGAAAGGTGGTCGTCGGCTCCATCGACGGCGGCTGCCAGGGCGTTCAGGACGTGCGGGACGGCAAGTACGCGGCCACCGTGATGCAGTTCCCGAAAAAGATGGCCGAGCTCGGGGTGAACGCCGTGGTGGAGTTCGCCAAGACCGGCACCCGGCCGTCCGGCTTCCACGACACCGCCTCGGAGCTGATCACCGACAAGCCGCTCGGCGGGCTGCCGGCCAAGGACACCGCCTGGGGCCTGCAGAACTGCTGGGGTAGCTGAGGTGGTCGCACCGACCACAACGATGGCCAAGCGGGCCAGCGAATCCAGGCCCGGCCTGGCCGAGCTGGCCCTGCGCTACCCGGCGCTGGGCCCGGGCTGCGCCCTGCTGCTGGCCGGCGTGGTGTTCGCCGTCGCCAACGACCGGTTCCTGGCCGTGGACAACCTGAGCCTGGTGCTGGCCCAGTCACTGGTGGTGGGCACGCTGGCCCTGGGCCAGACCCTGGTCATCCTGACCGCCGGGATCGACCTGGGCAACGCGGCGATCATGGTGTTCGGCACGTTGCTGATGGCCAAGTTCGCGGCGGACGGGGCCGGGTTGCTGGCCCTGGTGTGCGGGGTGCTGCTGTGCGCGTTCTTCGGCGCGGTCTCCGGCGGGCTGGTCACCGGGCTCGGGCTGCCGCCGTTCATCGTCACGCTGGGCATGCTCACCGTGGTCACCGCATCAGGGCGGATCTACGCGGCCGGGCAGAGCTACCCGGTCACCGACGGGCTGCTGTCCGCGCTGGGTACCCGGTTCTACCTGTTCGGGCAGGTCGAGTTCACCGTCGGCATGGTGTTGGCGCTGCTCATGTTCGTGGCCGTCTGGTACCTGCTGACCCGCACCGCCTGGGGCCGGCACGTGTACGCGCTGGGCAACGACCCGGAGGCGGCCCGGCTCACCGGCATCCACGTGAACCGCACGCTGTTCAGCGTGTACCTGCTGGCCGGGGTGATCTACGGGATCGCCGCGTGGCAGGCCGTCGGCCGCATCCCCAACGCCGACCCGAACGCCTACCAGCTGGGCAACCTGGACAGCATCACCGCCGTGGTGATCGGCGGGACGTCGCTGTTCGGCGGCCGGGGCGGGGTGTTCGGCACGCTGATCGGGGCGCTGCTGGTCGGCGTGTTGCGCAACGGGCTGACCCTGGTGGGCATCGACAGCCTGTACCAGGACGTGGCCACCGGCATCCTGGTGATCGTGGCGGTGGCGTTGGACCGGCTGGCCCGGCGGAGGTCGCGATGACCGGGGAAGTGGTGCTCAAGGCGGAAGGCCTGGTCAAGCGGTACGGCAGCGTCACCGCGATCAACGGCGCCGACTTCGACCTGCGGGCCGGCGAGGTGCTCGCGGTGATCGGCGACAACGGTGCCGGCAAGTCCAGCCTGATCAAGGCGCTGTGCGGGGCGCTCATCCCGGACGAGGGCAGCATCTGGCTGGACGGCCAGCCGGTGCGCTTCCACTCGCCGCTGGACGCGCGCAACGCGGGCATCGAGACCGTCTACCAGACCCTGGCGGTGGCGCCGGCGATGGACATCGCGGGCAACCTGTTCCTGGGCCGGGAGCGGCGCAGGCCGGGCCTGCTCGGCACGGTGTTCCGCACCCTGGACCACAAGGGCATGCGGGCCGAGGCGCAGCGCCAGCTGGACGCGCTGGGCGTGGCCACCGTGCAGAACATCGGCCAGCTGGTGGAGACGCTGTCCGGCGGGCAGCGGCAGGCGGTCGCGGTGGCCAGGGCGGCCATGTTCGCCCGCAAACTGGTGATCATGGACGAGCCGACCGCCGCGCTGGGCGTGCGCGAGTCGGGGATGGTGCTGGACCTGATCCGGCGCATCCGGGACAACGGGCTGCCGGTGGTGCTGATCAGCCACAACATGCCCCAGGTGTTCGAGATCGCGGACCGCATCCACGTGCACCGGCTGGGCCGGCGGGTGGCCGTGGTGCAGCCCGCCGACCACGCGATGAACGAGGTGGTGTCGCTGATGACCGGTGCACTGCGGCTGGCCGAGGACGGCAGCCTGGTGGACCAGACGGCCGAGCTGAACAACAACCGGTCCGCCGGGTGAGCCGGCCGACCGGGCTGCTGTGCGTGGGCCTGACCACGCTGGACGTGGTGCACCACGTCAGCGGGCCGCCCCGGTGGGGCCGCAAGGAACGGACCCTGGGCGGCGAGCTGGTGGCCGGCGGCCCGGCGGCCAACGCGGCGGTCACGTCCGCGCGGCTGCTCCCCGGGGTGCGGCTGCTGACCGCCATCGGCACCGGTCCGGCCGCCGGCCCGGTGCGCGCCGACCTGGCCGCTCATTCGGTCCGGGTGGTCGACCTGGCGCCGCCGGACTGGCCGCTGCCGGTGGCCAGCGCCCTGGTCGACCCGGCCACCGGCGAACGCACGGTGGTCTCGCCCGGCGCGCTCGGCGCGGGCGGCGTCTCGGCCGGCGGGCGCGCGCTGGACGGCCTGCTGGATGGGGTCGGCCTGGTGCTGCTGGACGGCCACCACCCGGCGCTGGCCGCCGAGGTCGCGGCGCTGGCCGCGCGGGCCAGGGTGCCGGTGCTGCTGGACGCGGGCAGCTGGAAGGACGAGGTGGCCGAGCTGCTGCCCCGGGTGGCGCTGGCCGCCTGCTCGGCCGACTTCCAACCGCCGGGGCTGCGCCGCGCCGGGGACGACCCCGAGGGCGTGGCGACCGAGCTGCACCGACGAGGAGTGGCATCCGTGCTGGTCACGGACGGACCCCGGCCGATCACCTGGCGCACCATGGACGGCCAGCGGGGCACCGTGCCGGTGCCTTCGGTGCGCGCGGTGGACACCCTGGGCGCCGGCGACGTCTTCCACGGTGCGCTGGCTGCGGCCCTGGTCGCGCGCGGCGGTTCGCTCGCCGGTTGTGCCGGGCTGGCCGCCGAGGTGGCCGCGGCGCGCTGTGCCCACCTGGGCTCCCGGGACTGGCTGGACACGCCCGAACTCACCGCGCTGGCCGCGAGGTTCGCCGCCCGGTCGAAGGGTCGCCCGGCCGGGGGTTCCCGCGGTGGGTCGCCGGGGCGGCGCGGCGGCTCGGTCGGCCGGCTGGCCTCCGGGGCGTGGCGGCGGTGACCGGAGCGTGGCGGTGGTGACTGGAGCGTGGCGGCGGTGACCCGGGCGATCGACGCCGACCTGGTCGACCGGGCCTGCGCGCTGGCCGAGGGCAGGCGGGCGCTGCTCGGCATCGTCGGCCAGCCGGGTGCCGGGAAGTCCACGCTGGCCTCGGCCCTGCTGGCGGCGGCCACCGAGCGGGGTATAGCCACCGCGCTGGTCGGCATGGACGGCTTCCACATCGCCCACCGGGCGCTCACCGAGCTGGGCCTGGTCGAGGTGAAGGGCGCCCCGGAGACCTTCGACGCGGCCGGCTACGTGGCCCTGCTGCGCCGGTTGCGCGCGGCCGAGCCGCTGGTGTGGGCGCCGGAGTTCCGCCGGGAGATCGAGGACGCGATCCAGTCCGCCGTGCCGGTGGCGCGGGACGTGCGGCTGGTCATCACCGAAGGCAACTACCTGCTGCTGGACGGCGCGTGGCGGCCGGTGCGGGAGCTGCTGGACGAGACCTGGTACGTCGACGTCCCGGAGGAGCTGCGGCGGGAGCGGCTGGCCGCCCGGCACGAGTTCTACGGCCGCACGCCCGAACAGGCCTGGGAGCGGACCCTCGGGTCCGACGAGCGCAACGCCCGCACCGTCGCCGCCACCCGCCCCCTGGCCGACGTGCTGGTGCCGGTGGGCTGACTCGGCGCACCCTCAGCGCACCAGCGAAGGCGCGCCGAACCGGACCGGTACACCCGGTGAGTAGAGGATGCTGACCGGCGGGCCGGCCGGCTCCGGCAGGCCGGCGGCGGTGACCAGGCCGTCGTCCAGTTCCAGCAGTTCGGCGTGGTGCAGCGGCCACACCGGGTGCTCGTTCGGCAGGTACCAGGTGCGACCGTAGCCGGTCACGTGCAGGCCCCACCGGGCGGTCAGGAAGTGCTCGAGCTCGCCCGGCGCCTCCAGCGGCCGGCCCACCCGCACGGCCACGCGGCTGGCCGCGCGCCGGCGCCAGCGGCGGCGGCAGGTGTAGTGGACCACGTCCCCGTCCCGGCGCAGCCGCATCCTCGACCACAGGTACGGCAGCCGGACGCTCGCCCGGCCGATCAGCACCGGCAGCAGCCGGCTGGCGTCCAGCGACCGGAACACCACACCGCGCCGACCGTCGCCGTCCACCGAGTAGAGCCGCACGTTGGTCTCGAGGAAGGTGCCCAGGTACGGCACCCCCGGCCCGGCCAGCAACCCCGCGCCGCGCATCCGGAACGGCACCAGACCCACGTAGCTGGCCCCGTCCAGCGTGTCCGGGCGGGTGCCGGCGGGCAGCAACCCGGCCACCGCCGCCGGGTCCACCGGCCAGTGCAGGAAGGTCAGCTCCCGCCATTCCTGTACGAACGTCGACCGCATCACCGGCCGGGGCGTCAACGGGGTGACCGGCTCGACCGTCATACCCGAAGCAGTACCACGTGCGTTTGCCCGAGCTCGTCGCCGAGGGGAGTGGCGCGGGCCGGCCGTGCGTGTCGCTCGGACGGGTCGCGGAGGCGCCGGGTAGCCTTCGACCTCGAACACTCGTTCGCGGAAGGGGGCGTCAACGTGCGGGTGCTCGGCGTCGACCCGGGGTTGACCCGGTGCGGCATCGGCGTGGTCGACGGCGGCGGCGGCCGCGAGGTGCGCTGCGTCTGGTACGGCGTGGTGCGCACCCCGGCCGACCAGGACCTGTCCCGCCGGCTGCTCACCGTGGCGGACGCCGTGCAGGAGGCCATCGCCACCCACCGGCCGGACGTGGTCGCGGTGGAGCGGGTGTTCAGCCAGACCAACGTGCAGACCGTGATGGGCACCGCGCAGGCCAGCGGCGTGGTGGCACTGGCCGCCGCGCGCGCCGGGTTGGACGTGGTGTTCCATACCCCGAGCGAGGTGAAGGCCGCCGTCACCGGGTCCGGGCGGGCCGGCAAGGAACAGGTGGCCACGATGGTGGCCAAGCTGCTCAAGCTGTCCGAGAAGCCCCGCCCGGCGGACGCGGCCGACGCGCTCGGGCTGGCCATCTGCCACTGCTGGCGGGGGCCGATGATGGCGCGCATGGCGGAGGCCAACGCGCGGGCCAAGGAACTGGCCAAGGCGCACCGCGCCCGGCTGGCCGAGGCCGCGAAGGCGAGGAGATGATCACGGTGATATCGAGCGTGCGCGGGCCCGTACTGGTCATCGGTCTGGACCACGCGGTGGTCGAGGTGGGCGGCATCGGGCTGGCCGTGCACGCCACCCCCGGCACGCTGGCCACGCTGCGCCGGGGCGAGGAGGCCCGGCTGGCCACCGCGCTGGTGGTGCGCGAGGACTCGCTCACCCTGTACGGCTTCGCCGACGCGGAGGCCAGCGAGCTGTTCGGCCTGCTGCAGACGGTGAACGGGGTCGGCCCCCGGTTGGCCCTGGCAATACTGGCGGTGCTGGAGCCGGAGGCGCTGTGCCGGGCGCTGGCCGACCGGGACACCGCCGCGATCAAGCGGGTGCCCGGGGTCGGGCCGAAGATGGCCGAGCGGCTGGTGCTGGAGCTGCGGGACAAGGTGGCCACCGTGGCCAGGGTGCCGGCGGCCGTAGGCGCTCAAGGTGCCGCCCCGCACACCGGCCGGGACCACGTGGTGGAGGCGCTGGTCGGCCTGGGGTTCGCCGCCAAGCAGGCGGAACAGGCGGTGGATGCGGTGCTCGCCGAGTCGGGCGGCAACGGCGGCCCGGTGGACACCGCCGCGGCGCTGCGTTCCGCGCTCAACCGGCTGGGTAAGGCGCGGTGACCGATCCCGCGGTGTCCGCGCACGCCGAGCCGGAGGACCTGGACAGCGAGGCCAGCCTGCGCCCGCGCCGGCTGAGCGAGTTCATCGGCCAGCCCCGGGTGCGGGAGCAGCTGCAGCTGGTGCTGCAGGGCGCACTGCGCCGGGGAGACCCACCGGACCACGTGCTGCTCTCCGGCCCGCCGGGCCTGGGCAAGACCAGCCTGGCCATGATTATCGCAACCGAGCTGGGCGCGGCGATCCGGGTGACCTCGGGGCCGGCCCTGGAACGGGCCGGCGACCTGGCCGCCATGCTGTCCAACCTGATGCCCGGCGACGTGCTGTTCATCGACGAGATCCACCGGGTGGCCCGGCCGGCCGAGGAGATGCTCTACCTGGCCATGGAGGACTTCCGGGTGGACGTGGTGGTCGGCAAGGGGCCGGGCGCGACCAGCATCCCGCTGGACATCGCCCCGTTCACGCTGGTCGGCGCCACCACCAGGGCCGGTGTGCTCACCGGGCCGCTGCGCGACCGGTTCGGCTTCACCGCGCACATGGAGTTCTACGAGCCGGAAGAGCTGGAGCTGGTGCTGCGCCGGGCCGGCGAGATCCTGAACGTGGACCTGCGCCCGGACGGGGCGGAGGAGATCGCCGGCCGGTCCCGGGGCACCCCGCGCATCGCCAACCGGCTGCTCCGCCGGGTACGGGACTACGCCGAGGTGCGCGCGGACGGCGCGGTGACCCGTGCGGTGGCCCGCGCCGCGCTGGCGGTCTACGACGTGGACGAGCTCGGCCTGGACCGGCTGGACCGGGCCGTGCTGACGGCATTGGTGCGCTCTTTCGGCGGCGGTCCGGTGGGGGTATCGACGCTGGCCGTGGCGGTCGGGGAAGAACCCGCTACCGTGGAGGAGGTCTGTGAGCCTTATTTGGTGCGCGCCGGAATGCTGGCCCGCACCCCGCGCGGCCGGGTGGCCACCGCCGGGGCGTGGCGACACCTGAACATGGAACCACCGCCCGACGCGGTGGGGGAGCAGAGCGAGCCCCCACCCACGTTGTTCGGGTGATCGAGGGGGCTGGCAGACTCAGCGAACCTCGAGGAAGAGCCGGAGACGATGAACAGTTCGATGTTGCCGCTGTTGGTGCTGGCCGCGCTGATGATCGGCGTCATGATGATGACCAGCCGCCGCCAGAAGCGGCAGATGCAGGAGCTGCAGAAGCTCCAGAACTCGCTGAGCAACGGCGACACGGTCTACACGACCAGTGGCCTGCGCGGCACGGTGGTCGACGACAGCTACGAGCAGACCATCGACCTGGAGATCGCCGACGGCGTGGTCACCACGTGGATGCGCGCCGCCGTGCGGGAGAAGGTCGTGGAGGACAACGCCGCGCCGGAGCCGGCCGAGGCCGAGGACACCCCGGCCGACCCGACGCCGGAAGCCCCGGCCAAGCCGGCCACCGACGGCCAGCCCACCGACAGCCAGACCACCGGCACCGACGCCGACGCGGCCAAGCGCACTTCCTGAGCCCGGGTTCAGCACAGTAGGAGAGAGATCGCAGTGGCACCTACGCCCGGGTCCATTCGGCCATGGCGGCACCTGGCGCTGTTCGTCGTCGTCGTTGCCGGGTTGTACTCGCTGGTTTTCTTCACCGGTGACCGCAACCCCAAGCCCAAGCTGGGCATCGACCTGGAAGGCGGCACGCGGGTCACCCTGACCGCGCGCACCGAGACCGGCCAGCCGCCGACCAAGGAACAGCTCAACCTGGCCAGGCAGATCATCGACGCCCGGGTGAACGGGCTGGGTGTGGCCGGCGCCGAGGTGGTGCAGGACGGCAGCAACCTGACCATCACGGTCCCGGGTGACCAGGGACAGAAGGCCAAGGACCTGGCGCAGACCGCCCAGCTGCGGTTGCGCCCGGTGATCGAGGCCCTCCAGGTGGAGCCGCCGCAGGAGGCGCCGCCGTCCGGTGGCGCGCCGGCCAGCGGGCGGTCCGGGGCGCCGGCGCCGAGGGGTCCCGGTTCGGCCGGGCCGCACGGCGACGCGATCGCCCTGCCCGGGGAGCCACTGCCCGGAGAGCCCGCGGCCGCCGGGTCGGCCCAGGGGCAGGCGGCCCCGCCGAAGCCGACGCCGCACCCGCACGCGCCCAAGCAGCCGAACCCGACCCCACCGCCCCCGGCCCCGCCGGCGGACGCGGCCCAGCAGGGTGTGGCGGACCCGGAGCTGGCCAAGGCGATCGCCGTCGAGAAGACGAAGCGGCAGAGCACCAACCCGCAGGTACAGGGGCGCGCGGCGCAGGAACTGGTGTGCGGCCCCAACGACGTGCTGAAGGGCTACGACGACCCGAAGAAGCCACTGGTCACCTGTGACCAGCAGGGCACCGAGAAGTACCTGCTGGGCGAGTCGATCATCGAGGGCACCGAGATCGCCAACGCGTCGGCCAACTACGACCAGCGCGGTGCCGGCTACGTGGTCAACCTGACCTTCAAGGCGGCCGGGGCGCAGGTGTGGGGGGACTTCACCACCAAGAACGTGGGCAAGCGGGCCGCGTTCGTGCTGGACACCCAGGTGGTCTCGGCGCCGACGATCAACGAGCCCATCCTGGGCGGCAACACGCAGATCAGCGGCCGGTTCGGCCAGGCGGAGTCGACGCAGCTGGCCGGGGTGCTGAAGTACGGCTCGCTGCCACTCTCGTTCGCCACTTCCGACGCGCAGACGGTGTCGGCCACGCTCGGGCTGGCCTCGCTGCAGGCCGGTCTGATCGCCGGTGCGATCGGTCTGGCGCTGGTGTTCGTCTACTGCCTGTTCTACTACCGGGCGTTGGGTGTGTTGACGATCCTGTCCCTGGGGTTGTCCGGGGTGATCGTCTATGCGGTGTTGGTGCTGCTGGGGCGGAGTATCGGGTTCACCCTGGATTTGGCCGGGGTGGCGGGTTTCATCATCTCGATCGGTATCACCGCCGACTCGTTCGTCATCTATTTCGAGCGGCTGAAGGACGAGGTGCGGGAGGGCCGCAGTTTCCGGGCGGCGGTGCCTCGGGCGTGGATCCGTGCGCGGCGCACGATTTTGTCGGCCGACGCGGTGAGTTTCCTGGCTTCGGCGGTGTTGTATCTGTTGGCGGTGGGTCAGGTGCGGGGTTTCGCGTTTACCCTGGGTATGTCCACGGTGCTGGACCTGGTGGTGGTGTTCCTGGTGACCCATCCGCTGGTCGCGCTGGCCGCGAACTCGAAGCTGTTCTCCAGTCCGACCTGGTCCGGCCTCGGCGCGGTGGCCCGGATCGGTGCGGCACGGCGGCGGGCGGCGGCGGCCGCGGCGAAGGGAGTCTGACGTGGCCTACCCGTCGAGCGGCGTGCCGGCACCGCCGCGGCCCAAGAGCGTCTTTTCCCGGATGTACACCGGCACCGGCGCGTTCGACATCGTCGGCAAGCGCAAGCGCTGGTACCTGAGCTTCGGCATATTGGTGCTGATCTGCGTCGGCTCGATGCTGATCAAGGGCTTCAACCTGAGCATCGAGTTCGAGGGCGGCAGCCAGATCCAGTTCCCCACCGCCGGGATCTCCGCCCCCGCCGACGAGCAGGCGGTCAAGGACGTGCTGGGCGGCGTGGTCGACCGGGTCACCTCGGTGCAGACCGCCGGCTCCGGTGCCGCGCAGACCGTGGTGATCCGCACCGAGACGCTGGACGCGGCCAAGCAGCAGGCCGCGGCCCGGACGCTGTTCCAGGCCTACCAGCCCAAGGCGGCCGACGGCCGGCCCAGCCAGAACGTGATCAGCGTCAGCGCGGTGTCGTCCAGCTGGGGTGGCGAGATCACCACCCAGGCGATGATCGCGCTGGCCGTGTTCCTGGTGCTGGTTTCGCTGTTCCTGGCGTTCTACTTCGAGCGATCCATGGCCATCGCGGCGGTGGTCGCGCTGGTGCACGACCTGGTGGTCACCGCCGGCGTGTACTCCATGGTCGGCTTCGAGGTCAGCCCGTCCACGGTGATCGGCCTGCTCACCATCCTCGGTTTCTCCCTTTACGACACCGTGGTGGTGTTCGACAAGGTGAAGGAGAACAGCCGGGGAATCCTGGGCCTCACCAGGCGGACCTACGCGGAGACCGCCAACCTGGCGCTGAACCAGACGCTCATGCGTTCGATCAACACCTCGTTGTTCGCGCTGCTCCCGGTGGCCGGGCTGTTGTTCATCGGCGTGGGTGTGCTGGGCGTCGGCACGCTGGCCGACCTGGCGTTGGTGCAGCTGGTCGGCATGATCGCCGGCGCGTTGTCGTCCATCTACCTGGCCACGCCGGTGCTGGTGGACCTCAAGATGCGGGACCGCCGCTACCGGCAGCAGGCCGCCCGGGTGTACGCCCGGCGGAACAAGCAGGCCGCCGCGGTGTCCGACGAGGACGAGCTGGACGTGAACGACGACGACGCGCTGAACACCGAGCTGCGCAAGGAGCGGGCGGTGACCGCCGCGACCGGGGTACCCACCCGGCACGTGTCGACCACCAGGCGTGACTCCAGCTCCCGCTCCGAACGCACCCAGTCGATCGGCCGGCCCAGCGGCAAGCGACGTCGGTGAGTTCCGGCACGGCGCTGGACCGGGCCTTCGGGCTGATCAGGGACGTTCCGGACTACCCGAACCCGGGCGTGCTGTTCCGGGACATCACCCCGTTGCTCGCGGACGCCGTGGCGTTCCGCGCGGTGATCGAGGCGCTGGCCGAGCCGGTGCGCGCGGCCGGGGCCGGCCTGGTGGTCGGGGTGGAGGCCCGGGGCTTCCTGCTCGGTGCGGCGGTGGCGCTGGCCGCCGGCACCGGGGTCGTCCCGGTGCGCAAGGCCGGCAAGCTGCCGGTCGTGGCGGCCAGCCGGGACTACCAGCTGGAGTACGGCTCGGCCACCCTGGAGTTGCCGGCCGGCGCCATCGACCCGGGCGCCCGCGCCTACCTGGTGGACGACGTGCTGGCCACCGGCGGCACCCTGCGGGCCAGCTGTGAGCTGGTCGCCGACGCCGGCGGCGAGGTGGTGGGCGCCGGCGTGCTGCTGGAGCTCACCGCGCTGGCCGGGCGGGACCGGCTGCCCGGCGTTGACCCGCACGTTTTGATGCGCGGTTAGGCGCGGCGCGGGTCTCGCCCATCCGGCCGGTATCCTCGTTGGATGGAGGGCGAGTGAGCACAGCGGAGCGCAGATCGGAGGCGGCGGCGGAAAGCCCCGCGCCAGCCGCGCCCGCGCGCCCGTCCGCCACCCGCCGGGTGCGCGCCCGGATCGCCCGCCGCATCTCCTCGCCCCGGGTCGGCCCGGTCAAGCCGGTGCTCGAGCCGTTGGCCGGGGTACACCGGCGGCTGCACCCGAACGCCGACCTGGCCCTGCTCCAGCAGGCCTACGACGTGGCCGAGGAGCGGCACGAGGGCCAGAAGCGCAAGTCCGGGGACCCCTACATCACCCACCCGCTGGCCGTGGCCACCATCCTGGCCGAGCTCGGCATGGACACCACCACGCTGGTCGCCGCGCTGCTGCACGACACCGTGGAGGACACCGGCTACTCGCTGACCGAGCTGGCCAACGACTTCGGCGACGAGGTGGCCCACCTGGTCGACGGGGTCACCAAGCTGGACAAGGTGAAGCTGGGCGCGGCCGCCGAGGCGGAGACCATCCGCAAGATGGTTGTGGCGATGGCCCGGGACCCCCGGGTGCTGGTGATCAAGCTTTCCGACCGGCTGCACAACATGCGCACCATGCGTTTCCTGCCGCCGGAGAAGCAGGCCCGCAAAGCCCGCGAGACGCTGGAGGTGTTCGCCCCGCTGGCGCACCGGCTGGGCATGGCCGGCGTGAAGTGGGAGCTGGAGGACCTGGCGTTCGCGCTGCTGCACCCGAAGAAGTACGACGAGATCGTCCGGCTGGTCGCCGACCGCGCGCCGTCCCGGGACATCTACCTGCGCCAGGTCATCGACGAGGTGAACGCCCAGCTGACCGGCGCCCGGATCCAGGCGACCGTGGAGGGCCGGCCCAAGCAGTACTACTCGATCTACCGGAAGATGATCGTCAAGGGCAAGGACTTCGACGACATCCACGACCTGGTCGGGGTGCGCATCCTGGTCGACGAGGTGCGCGACTGCTACGCCGCGATGGGCATGGTGCACGCGCTGTGGCAGCCCATGCCGGGCCGGTTCAAGGACTACGTGGCCCAGCCCCGGTTCGGCGTGTACCAGTCGCTGCACACCACGGTGATCGGGCCGGACGGCAAGCCGCTCGAGGTGCAGATCCGCACGCACGACATGCACCGCACCGCCGAGTACGGCATCGCCGCGCACTGGCGCTACAAGGAGACCACCGGCACCCACAGCGGGCAGGCCGTCGAGGTCGACGAGATGGCCTGGATGCGCCAGCTGCTGGACTGGCAGCGGGAGGCCGCCGACCCCGGTGAGTTCCTCGAGTCGCTGCGCTACGACCTGGCCACCCGGGAGATCTTCGTCTTCACCCCGAAGGGCGACGTGGTGACGCTGCCCTCCGGGTCCACCCCGGTCGACTTCGCCTACGCCGTGCACACCGAGGTCGGGCACCGCTGCATCGGCGCGCGGGTGAACGGCCGGCTGGTCGCGCTGGAGCGCAAGCTGGAGAACGGCGAGGTCGTGGAGATCTTCACGTCCAAGGCCGGCGGCGCGGGTCCCAGCCGGGACTGGCTGTCCTTCGTCGCCTCGCCGAGGGCCAAGGCGAAGATCCGCCAGTGGTTCGCCAAGGAGCGCCGCGAGGAGGCGATCGAGGCCGGCAAGGAGGCGATCACCCGCGAGGCCCGGCGCACCGGGATGCCCCTGCAGCGGCTGGTCTCCGCCGACTCGATGGCCGCGCTGGCCCGCGAGCTGCACTACCCGGACCTGTCCGGGCTGTACGCGGCGATCGGCGAGAGCCACATCTCGGCCAAGCACGTGGTGTCGCGGCTGATGGCGCTGCTCGGCGGGGTGGAGGACGCCGAGGAGGAGCTGGCCGAGCGGTCCACCCCGTCCACCGTGCAGCGCCGCCGCGCCTCCGGCGACTCCGGCATCGCGGTGGTCGGCTCGGACGGCGGCATGACCGACCTGTGGGTGAAGCTGGCCCGCTGCTGCACCCCGGTGCCCGGCGACGAGATCCTGGGCTTCGTGACCCGGGGCGGCGCGGTCAGTGTGCACCGCGCGGACTGCACCAACTCGGCCTCCCTGCGCGCGCAGAGCGAGCGGCTGGTGGACGTCGAGTGGTCCTCGTCGTCGAACGCGATGTTCCTGGTCAGCATCCAGGTGGAGGCGCTGGACCGGCACCGGCTGCTCTCCGACATCACCAACGTGCTCGCCGACGAGAAGGTGAACATCCTGTCCGCGTCGGTGACGACCTCGCGGGACCGGGTGGCGGTCTCCCGGTTCACCTTCGAGATGGGCGACCCGAAGCACCTGGGTTACCTGCTGCGTGTGGTGCGCAACGTGGAAGGCGTCTACGACGTCTACCGCATCACCTCGGCCAAGTAGCCGGTCGGTTCCCACCCCGCTCTCTCCCGGTTGCCTCCGAACACGCTATGGCTCTGCGTGGAGATACGCGACATCCGGTGTGTGCTCGATGCGGGGGGCACCGTCTGTCATGATCACCGTCAGTGGTGGATGCGCCTCGATTTTGGGGCGGTTGCCGAAGAGCGCCGGCCACCCCTGAGTACCCGATGATCATGGATTACATGGTCACCATGACACCAGTACCCGCTCCACCCGCCCCAACCGGCCACCAGGTCATGCTGACCATGAATCGCCCGGCCGGCGCGGCAACATTCGTCACTCTGGTTGCACGAGGGGAACGCCATGCGTGTTCGATCTTGCTTCAACCCCCACTCGTGAAAGAGAAGTGACGAGAGGGACGTGCTCAGCCCGGGTTTTCATGGTCCCGCTACGTGACCATGACGCCCTCACGCCGGCGCCCGGCACCTTCGCCGAGTGAGCGAGTTTCGAGACCGAGCCCACGACGCCGGACGTCGCGTATTTCCACGCAGAGCCATAGCGTGGAAAGTGTTATCTGGTGAAGAGTCTCAGCGGTCTGTCGAGTGCATCAGTTCCTGGCCTGGTCGAGGCGTTCGCTGGCCCGGTTGCCCAGGGCGGCGAGCAGCGTCTGGTCGATCCGGATCAGGTAGTGCAGGGCGT
This sequence comes from Actinospineispora eucalypti, assembly GCA_014208095.1. Classification (GTDB taxonomy): domain Bacteria; phylum Actinomycetota; class Actinomycetes; order Mycobacteriales; family Pseudonocardiaceae; genus Pseudonocardia; species Pseudonocardia eucalypti. The sequence continues at coordinate 2,601,579 of JACHMT010000001.1, forward strand.
GCCGCAGCGCGCGGTTGGTGGGGTCGGTGAGCGCCCGGGTGAGCACCTCGTCGAACAGCGGCACGGCCGACCCGGTCGGCCGGCCCGTTGACTTGGTGAGCGCGGCGGGCAGCAGCTCCAGGTGCGCCCCGACCAGCGCGCAACCCGCACGCAGCACCTCCACCGAGTCCGCCTGACCCGGTTCACCGGGGCGCAGCGCGGCCGGCACGGGGGCGATCCAGCCGAGTGGGTAGCAGACCTGGGCCAGCTCGCGGCCGTACTGGTCACAGGCCCGCGCGGCGCGCACCCAGCCGCGCATCATCCGCCGCCCGCTGACCCCCGCCATACCGTGGCTCACCGGCCGCGCGGCCAGCCGGAGCGCACTGGTGGCAGCATCCAGGTCGCGCGCCGCGGTGATCAGGCCGTCCCCGGGACGCTCGCCGGCCAGCACGTCCACCGCCTGGTCGATCAGCGCGCCGAGCTGGTCGGCGAACTCGGCCAGCTTGTCCCGGACGGTGCCCCGGGTGCTGATCGGCAGCACCAGGTAGGAGGCGAGCACCCCGCTGACCGCGCCGATCGCCGTCTCCTCCAGCCGCAGGGCCAGCACCTCGACGGAGAACTGCCCGATCAGGCCGTACATCAGGGCCAGCAGCACGGTGATGAACAGGGCCAGGAACGCCTGGTTCACCCGCTGCAGGTAGAAGGCGAGGAACACGCAGACCACCACGAGGGCGAGGCTCAGCGCGTGGTGCCCGCTGAGCGGCGCGGCAACCAGCACACCGGCCAGCACCCCGCCCAGCGTGCCGAGCAGCCGCTGGCCGCCCCGGCTGAGGGTCTCGCCCCGCGAGGAGGTGCCCAGGAACACCACGAACGCGGTCAGCGCCGCCCAGTACCAGCGGTCCGGGGAGATCCAGTTGCCCACCACGATGGCCACCCCGCCGGCCACTGCGGTCTGGATGGCCTGTCGGGTGGTCGGACTCGGTTGCGGCCAGCGCGGGCCGGCCGGCGGCCCGGCGTTCGCCTCCTCGGGCTCCTGTGCCGGGGTCTCGTCCGGTTCCCCCTCGTCGTGGGGGCTGTCGAGGGCGGGTTCCTCCTCCTCGGCGTCCGGGCGAACCCGGGGGATGGTCCGCGCCATCATCTGGATGGCCTTCACCAGCGCGCCGGCCGGGCGGCCCTCGGCGGCCTCGGCCAGCCGGTCGGCGGCGGACAGGGCGTCCGCGCTGATCCCGGCCCCCTCCCGCACCGAACGGCGCAGCACGCCGAGCAGCCGGACCAACCGGCGCTGCTCGTCCGCCGGGCCGGGCCGCTTCAACCAGCGCGCGGCGGTGAGCGCCACCTCCTCGGTTGCCAGCTCCAGGTCGAACACTCGCAGGGCCAGTGCCTCGTTGCTGAGGCCGGGCCACAGCCGCTGCTCGCCGGTGCGCTCGATGCGTTCCTCGATCAGCTGGGCGGTCTCGTTCAGCCGGCGCAACCGGACCCGCAGCCGCATGTCCGCGCGGTCGGTCAGCTCGCCGTCCTCGACGGCCGCCCGGGTCGCGTCCAGCACGGCGCCGACCCGGGCGCGGAACGCGGGCACCAGCCGGGCCAGCACTGTGCTGTCCCGCTCGGGCAGGACGAACTCCCGAACCAGAAGGCTGCACGCGATGCCGGCGGTGGCCGCGATGATCAGCCGGGGCAGCTGCGCGGGGCCGGCGTGCAGGAACAGCGTGTAGAAGTACGCGATGAAACCGATCATGCCGACGGCGGTGCCCCGGGCCTCGAACCGCCGGATGTAGGCGGCCAGGAACATCACGACCACGAACCCCGCCGTGGCCGCCCAGGCGTGCGGGGAGAGCAGGGCCGCGGTGGTGGAGGTCGCGGCGGCGGCCACCGGCAGCAGCGCGCTGGTGATCATCCGGTCCCGCCGCTCCACGTCGCGGACCAGCGTGGACGACATCATGGCCAGCACGATGCCGAGCAGCTCGGCGGTGATCGGCTGGTCCTCGAGCCCGGCCAGCGCGACCATCAGCCCCACAGCCAGTGACACGGAGAGCGCCGCCACCGCGCCGTTACGTAATCGGAGCAGCCCGGGGTCGGAGCCGACCAGCGCGTCGGAGAGCCACGCCGCCGCCGTGCCGAGCCGCCGTCCGACCGATCCCGCCAACGTCAGCCGACGCTGACCTTGTCGATGGTGACCTTCATGTTGGGCTTTCCGCCGCCGGGACTCGGGTCCATCGAGCCGTCGTGGCCGGCGCGCGCGATCTTGTCCACGGTGCCCAGGCCGGCCGGCGTGATGTAGCCGAACACGGTGTAGTCCGGGCTCAGTGCCGAGGCGTCACCGTAGATCATGAAGAACTGGCTGCCGTTGGTGTTCGGCCCGGCGTTCGCCATCGCCAGGTAGCCCCGCCCGTAGCTGAGCTGCGGGTAGGTCTCGTCGGCGAACGAGTAGCCGGGTCCGCCGCCGCCGGTGCCGGCCGGGTCGCCGCACTGCAGCACCTGCAGGCCGGGATCGGTGGTCAGCCGGTGGCAGCTGGTGGCGTCGAAGTAGCCCTGCCGGGCCAGGCTGACGAAGCTGTTCACCGTGCACGGGGCGAGGCCCCGGTCCAGGGTCAGCTCGATCGGGCCGGCGCTGGTCGGCATGTTCACCGCCACGGTTCCGCGCGCGCTGATGTTGGTGGCCGGCGGCGCCTGCGCCGGGCGGGCCGGCGGCGAGCCGTCCGGCGGGTAGGCGCAGTTGACCGCCGCCGGGAACTGGTTCGGCCGGCGCAGCGGCGCGGCGATCTGCGTCGGGATCTTCAGGTCCGTGGTCGGCGCCGCGCTGCTCGGCCCCGGGGGCGCACTGCTCTGTGCCGGGTCGACCGCCGGCTGGGCCTCGTCCGAGCCACCGCTGCTCATCAAGCTGAACGTCATGACCGCCGCGACCACCAGGACCACCAGGACGATGGCGCCGATCATCGAGTACTTCCGGCGCTGTTCGGCGCGCACCTTCCGGCGGTCCTGCTGGCGTTCTAGCTTCCGCTTGGCGGCCTCACGGCGCTGTTGGTTGGTCGACACGCCCGGGAGCCTAACGAGGCGGCGCGCCGACGCCGCGAGGGGCCGTCAGGATGCGCCCAGCAGCGCGCGCAGCCGCGCCGCCGCCTCGGCCAGCGGGGCCTCGGTCTGCTCGCCGCTGGCCATGTCCCGCAGGGTCGCCACGCCCCGCTCGTACTCCCGGGGGCCGAGCAGCACCACGAACCGGGCCCGCTGGTCGTTCGCCCACTTCAGCTGCTTGGCGATCTTCCCGGAGGACCCCAGGTAGGTGCCCACCCGGCGGCCTTCCGCGCGCAGCTCGCCGGCCAGCGCGAGCAGTGCCGGCTCCGCCTCCTCGGCGAGCACGGTGATTGCTACGTCCAGGGCCGGCGCGTCCGCCTCGGTGTCCGTCTGCTGGGAGAGGATCCGTTCGATGCCGATGGAACCGCCGCAGGCCGGCAGGTCCGGCCCGCCCAGGGCGGCCACCAGGCCGTCATAGCGCCCGCCGGAGGCGATCGACCCGGTGAACCCGGGCGCGGTGACCTCGAAGATCGGCCCGGTGTAGTAGTCCAGGCCGCGCACCATGCGCGGGATGAACGCCACGCGGCCGGCGGGCAGCGAGGCGGTCAGCGCGAGCAGCCGGTCCACCTCGGCCAGGCCAGCGCGGCCGCGCTCGGTGCCGTCCAGCTGCTTGCGCACCCGTTCCGGGTCTTCGGCGGCCAGGTCGGCGACCAGCCCGGCGGCGATGTCCCCGGCCAGGCCGCGGGTCTCGAGTTCCGCGGCGACCGCGTCCGGGGCCAGCTTGTCCAGCTTGTCCAGCGTGATCAGCACGCGGCCGCCCAGCTCCTCGGGCACCCGGTAGGCGTCCAGCAGCCCGTGCAGCGCCTGCCGGGAGTTGATCTCGAAGCGGAACTCCGGGATGCCCAGCGCGGCGATGCCGTCGTTCACCGCGAGCAGGGTCTCCGCGTCGGCCACCGGGGAGGACGCGCCCACGATGTCGATGTCGCACTGGGTGAACTCGCGGAACCGGCCCTTGCCCGGCCGGTCGGCGCGCCAGACCGGGCCGAGCGCGTAGCGCCGGTACGGCATGGGCAGCCGGTTCCCGTGGGTGGCGACCACCCGGGCCAGCGGCACGGTCAGGTCGTAGCGCAGCGCCAGGTCGGCTTCCCCGGTGGCCTCGTGCTCGCCCCGGCGGAGGATCTTGAAGATCAGCTTGTCGCCCTCGTCGCCGTACTTACCGGTGAGCACGTCCAGCCGTTCGAAGGCGGGCGTCTGCAGCGGTTCGAACCCGTACCGCTCGAACGCCGCGCGCACCGATGCGAAGGCCCGTTCGCGGCGCCGCAGTTCGGCGGCCAGGAAGTCGCGGGTGCCGGAGGGCGGTTCGGCGTTCTGCGCCATGAAGGTGATCTCCAAGAATTGTGAAACCGTTCCTGACCAGCTTACGAGGGTGCGACTAGTCCGTTTTCTCGCGGCTGGCCACCAGCGCCGCGACCCCGGTGGTGATCGGCACCGAGGCGACCAGCCCGATGCTGCCGACCAGGGTGCGGACCACCTCGGTGGCCACCACCTGGGTGCTCAGGGTCTGGCCCACGCCCCGCCCGGAGACGGTGAACAGCAACAACAGCGGCAGCGAGGCGCCGGCGTAGGCCAGCACCAGGGTGTTCACCGCCGAGGACAGGTGGTCCCGGCCGATCCGCATGGCCGAGGCGAACAGTCCGGCCGCGGAGAGCGCGGGGTTCGCCCGGCGCAGCTCCCAGACCGCACTGGTCTGGGTCACCGTGACGTCGTCGAGCACACCCAGCGCGCCGATCACGAACCCGGCCAGCAGCAGGCCCTGCGGGTCCAGGTGGGCGGCATTGCCCAGCGAGGCGATCAGGTCCTGGGTGTCCTCCGCGCCGAGGCCGGTGAGCTGGGCGGCCTCGGTGAAGATGGTGCCCAGCGCGCCGATCAGGCCCAGGCTGACCAGCGTGCCGAACACCGCCGTCGAGGTGCGCGCGGAGAGCCCGTGGCTCAGGTAGAGCACCGCGAACATGATCAGGCAGGACCCGACCACGGCCACCGCCAGCGGGTTCCGCCCGTCCAGGATGGCCGGGAGCACGAAGCCGATCAGCACCAGGAAGCTGACGCCCAGCGCGACCAGCGCGGCCAGCCCGCGCCAGCGGCCCAGCAGCAGCACCGAGGCGGCGAACAACAGGGCCAGCACCCACAGCGAGGTACCGCGCTGGAAGTCCGACACGATGTACGAGCCGGAGTCGCCCGGATCACCGCCCGCGTAGCTGAGCACCACCTTGTCGCCGACGGTGTACCGGGGGCTGGTCGGGTCCGTGGGCACCACGCTGACGATGCCGCGCCCCGCCACCGGGCCGTCGGTCATGAGCAGGCTCAGCGCCAGGCAGTCCTTCGCGCCGGGGCCGGCCTGGCCGGAACCCGCCTGGGCGCAGTCCGCCGCGGTGACCGCCCGGACGTCGGCGGCGATCTGCTGGGTCGCCGCATTCGGCGCCTTGGGCACGCCGCCGAACGGGTAGAGCAGCAGCACACCGGCCACCGTGGCCACCATGCACGGCACCAACAGCGCGAACAGCAGCGTCCGGACCCGCTGGCTCGCGGGCTCCGCCGGGCCGTGCCCGTGGCCATGGCCGTGCCCGTGGCCGTGCCCGAGGTCATGGCTCTGGCTCTGGCCGACCGGCGGCTTCTGGCTGAGCACGCGGTCGCGACCGTGGCGTCCCATGCCGGCATCCTTGCAGGAGGTCCACGAACGCTTCCGCCGCCGCGTCCGTTCGGGCGGCGTCCCCGCTGACCATGCGGTCCAGCAGCAGGCCGTCGATGGTGTCCAGCACCAGGTCGGCCAGCGTGGCGACGCGGTCCGGTCGTGCTCCCAGCTCGCCGAGCCCGCCGCGCAGCATCACCAGCCAGGGCTCGCGCAGCCGGCGGTGCGCCGGGCGCCACCGCTCCGGTTCTCCCATGGACAGCGCGCACAGCTCCAGGTAGAGCCGGCCCACCCCGGCGATGCCCGACTCGTTGACCGCCCGCCAGGCGTATCGGACCAGGTCGGCGACGGTCTCCGGTTCGGGTTCGGCGGGCGGCATGCCCTCGGCCAGCCGGGCGTTGGCCAGCGAGACCAGCTCGGTGATCAGCTCGTCCTTGCCGCCGAAGTGGTAGATCAGCATGCGGTCGCTGGTGCCCAGGGCGGCGGCCAGCGGGCGCAGGGAGAGCCCGATCAGCCCATGGCTGAGCACGTAGTCGAGCGCTCCCTCGGCGAGCGCGGCCCGGCGGTCCACGGCGGCACTGTAGCAACTGCTTCAATTCTGGTGTAGCGACTGCTACGTTCAATGCGACCCGCGATGAGCGAGGAGGCGACATGACGGCTCCGACTGTTCGGCCGGCCCGGCCGGTGGCCCGGGCGGTGCTGCGATTCGACGGCTGCTTCGAGTTCGTGCTGGCGGCGTTGTGCCTGTGGCTCGCCGCCCGCCCGCCGAGGTCCGGCGGCTGGGCGCTGCCGGGGTGGGTGGGTGCCTCCTTGATGGTGGTCGTGGCCGGTGTGCTGGTTCTCGCCGGCGTGGTGCTGCTCGTGCTGGCCGGCCGGGTCGAGCCGGCCACGTTGCGCGCCGTGTCGATGGGGAACGGCGCCACGGCGGTGGCCCTGTTCGCGCTTGCCGGCCTCGACATCGGGGCGGGTCCGATGCTTCGGCTCGGGTTGGCACTGGTCGGCGTGGTCGTCGGCGCACTCGCCCTGGCCCAGGCCAAACTCGCCGCCGCGGCCAAGCTCGCCGCCGCGGAGCGAGGCTAGCCCGGCCCGTCGCGGCCTCGGCTCAGGTGAGGTGGTCGAACTCGCCGCTGGCCCAGCGGATGTGGCTCTCGGCGGAACGGTGAACCACCCGCTTGGCGTCCCGCTCGACGGCGTCGCCGCCCAGCGTGTACAGCCGGTCGTACTCGTACGCGTCGAGCCGGTCGACGATCCGGCGCACCACGGCCGGCGACATCGGCACCAGCTTCGGGTAGTTCCGCGTGAACGACACCCACCCGGGATAGCCGGTGGGCACGCCGCTGATCGTGTCGCCGGTGAGCAGGCTGCCGTCGCCGGTCAGTGCCACCGAGCTGCCCCGCATGTGTCCACCGAGCTGGATGAGCCGGATGCCGGGTAGCGGCTCGGCGAGGTCCCGCCACGGCTCGAGCACCGGGTCGGTACGCGGCAGCCATTCCAGGTCGTCGGCGTTGACCAGCACCGGGACGCGGCCGAACGCATGGCTCCAGCTCACCTGCGCCGCGAACATGTGCGGGTGGCTGGTGGCCACCACGGCCGCCCCGCCGAGCTCGCCGACCAGATCGACCACCTCGTCGTCGAGGTAGGCCGGCGGGTCCCAGAGCAGGTTGCCGTGCGGAGTCCGGGCGAGGAACGACCACTGGCCGATGGCGAACCTCGGCTCGCGGCGGAAGCTGTGCAGGCCCAGGCCGTGGTCCCGGTGCACCGTCCGGTGCGGCTGGGCGGCCAGCTCCTCGTGAGTGATCCAGCGTTGACCGTGTCGCCCGATGTCGCCGCGCTCCTCGATGCCGACCTCACCCCGGTCGAGGACGCAGCCGCCGTCGGGCGGCGGTTCGGGCGAGTCCGGGTGCTCCAGGCCGCAGCCGTCGCAGATCCACGTAGGCATGACGACATGCTTCAACCTCAACCGGACTCAAGGTCAAGTCCGGTGGTGCTCTTGCGTCGAAGGGGAACATATGTTCGAATATACCCATGCGATGGGCGGGACAGCAAGTGGGGGAGGACGGCGTCGGCGGTGACGCGGTCCTGCCGGGCATGCACGGTGTGCTGCGCACGGTACGCGTGCCCGAGTTCGCCGGCATGGTGTTCCACGAGGTGGAAGCCAGGTCGGTGCTCAACAAGGTGCCCGGCCGGTCCGCCATGCCGTTCGGCTGGACGATCAATCCGTACCGGGGATGCAGTCATGCCTGCACGTACTGCCTAGTTGGCGACACTCCGGTGCTGCTCGCGGACGGCCGGACCCGGCCGATCGCGGAGCTTCGGATGGGCGACGCGATCTACGGCACCGAGCGTCGGGGCGCCTACCGGCGCTATGTGCGCACCACCGTGCTCGCGCACTGGTCGACGGTCAAATCGGCGTACCGGGTTGCGCTCGCCGACGGCACCGAGCTGATTTGCAGCGGTGACCACCAGTTCCTCACCGAGCGTGGCTGGAAACACGTGGTCGGGCAGACCTGCGGCCACGGCCGGCGGCCCCATCTCACCACTGGGAACTCGATGCTCGGAACCGGTCGCTTCGCGGACAGCCCGGTGCACAACGAGTCCTACGAACGCGGCTACCTCTGCGGGATGATCCGGGGTGACGGGCACGTCGGTCACTACCCGGATGCGCGGCCGGGGAGGGAGAACTCCCGGCTGCACCGTTTTCGGCTCGCCCTGGCCGACCTCGAGGCGCTGCGTCGTAGCGCGCTGTATCTGGCGAACCACGGGGTACGTACAGACGAGTTCGCTTTCGGGTCGAGGGCCGAGACCGGCCGGCCCATGACCGCCATTCGGAACCAGTCACGCGGTGGAGTCGCACAGGTCGAGGCACTCATCGAGTGGCCGATGACGCCGGATCTCGACTGGTCTCGGGGCTACCTCGCGGGTGTCTTCGATGCGGAGGGCAGCAGTGCCGGCAGCATCCGTATCCACAACGGGGACGCGGAGATCCTGCGCCGGGTCTGTGAGGCCTTCGGGCTTCTGGGATTCCGCTGCTGTACGGAGCCCGCCCAGCCCAACGGGACACGTGCGGTTCGGCTGCTCGGCGGTCAGGTGGAGCGGATCCGGTTCTTCCACACCGCGGATCCGGCGATCACGCGGAAGCGATCACTGATCGGCGAGGCGATCAAGAACGATGCCAGGTTGGAAGTCGTCGCTATCGAGCCGCTCGGTGTCGAGCTGCCGATGTACGACGTGACCACCGGCACCGGGGACTTCATCGCGAACGGTGTCGTCAGCCACAACTGTTTCGCCCGCAACACGCACACCTACCTGGAACTCGACCCCGGGGACGACTTCAACCGCCAGGTGGTGGTGAAGGTCAACGCGGCGCGGGTGCTGGAGCGGGAGCTGCGCGCGCCCCGGTGGGGGCGGGAGCACGTGGCGATGGGCACCAACACCGATCCGTACCAGCGCGTGGAGGGGCGGTACCGGCTGATGCCGGGGATCATCACCGCGCTGGCCCGGTGGGGCACGCCGTTCTCCATCCTCACCAAGGGAACCCTGCTGGCCCGGGACCTGCCGCTGCTCACCCATGCCGCGCGCGACGTGTCGGTCGGGGCCGGGGTGTCCATCGCGCTGCTCGACCGTCAGCTGCAGGCCAGCCTGGAGCCGGGAACGCCCACCCCGGCCGCCCGGCTGGACCTGGTGCGGCGGCTGGCGGACGCGGGGTTGTCCTGCGGGGTGATGGTCGCGCCGGTGCTGCCGTGGCTCACGGACTCGACGGAGGCGCTCGACGCGCTGCTGGCCCAGATCGCGGCCGCTGGGGCCAGCGGGGCGACGGTGCTGGCCCTGCACCTGCGACCGGGCACTCGGGAGTGGTTCATGGCCTGGCTCGCCCGGGAGCATCCCGGGCTGGTGGACCGCTACCAGCGGTTGTACGCCAGGGGCGCCTACGTGGACCGCCGCTACCGGGAGGCGCTCGGGCAGCGGGTGGGGCCGCTGCTGCGCCGGCACGGGTTGGCTCGCCAGGCCACCTCCAGGGGGTTGGCCGGTGACGAACGCGCCGGGTGGCCCCGGGGCAGCCTGCCCGGGCCGAGAGCGGGTGCTGAAACGGAGGTGGCCGGCGAGCAGCTATCACTCATGTGACCACCAGGTAACCGATTTCCAGAAGGAGGTGATCGAGGCTGGTCTGAGCGAAAGGCGGAACCTAGTCTGGGCTGGACCCGCGGGCACCGGCCCGCGCCATCCGGGAAGCGGGCAGCCATGGTTCGGATCAGCATCGGTCGGGGCGGCATCGGGTCGGGGCAGTCGTGACCGCGGCCGACTACGTACCCAGGATCGACCTGAGCCCCTGGTTCGCCGGCACCGAGGCGGACCGGCGCGCGGTGGCCGACCAGGTCGACCAGGCGCTGCGCGAAGCCGGCTTCCTGCTCATCACCGGCCACCGGGTGGACCGCGCGCTGCGGGACCGGGTGCGGGCGGCGGCGCGCGAGTTCTTCGCCCTGCCGGAGGAGGTGAAGTCCCGATACGCCGTCGGAGTCGGTGGGCGGGGGTGGTTGCCGCCCGGCGTAGAGGCCAACGGGTACGCCGAAGGCACCGAGACACCGGCCGACCTGAAGGAGTCGTTCTCCTTCGCCGCCGAGGAGCCGACCGGTGACCCGGGTACCGACCAGCGCTGGTTCCAGCCGAACGTGTGGCCGGTCGAGGTGCCGGAGCTGCGGCCGGCGCTCACCGAGTACCTGGCCCGGATGGGGGAGCTGCAAGCGGAACTGATGTCGGTGTGTGCCATGGCGCTGGGGCTGCCCGCCGACTTCTTCGCCCGCTACTTCACCCACCCCACCTTCGGGTTCAACCTGAACTGGTACCCGGCGCTGCGCCGCACCGGGGCACCCGAACCGGGCCAGTTCCGCATCGGGCCGCACACCGACTTCGGCACGGTGACGATCCTGGACCGTGAGCCGGGTCTGGGCGGCCTGCAGGTGTTCACCACCGACGGGCGGTGGGTGGATGCGCCGTTCGACCCGGAGGCGTTCACCATCAACCTGGGCGACCTGATGGCCAGGTGGACCGGCGACCGGTGGCGGTCCACCCGGCACCGGGTGCTGGCGCCGTGCAGCGATGCGCCGGAGGAGGAGCTGGTCTCGCTCATCTATTTCGGTGAGGCCGACCACGACGCGGTGGTCGAGACGCTGCCGCCGCCGGTCGGGCACAACCAGTACCCGCCCGTGGTCTGGAGCGACTACCTCGCCGACAAGCTGGCGGCGATCTCCGTTGGCTGAGGCGGCGGAGGTGGGCGGGCCGCCGGGGGCGCGGGTCACGGTCGATGCCCGGGGCGCGGTGTCGGGTGAGCCGGTGCGGCCGGGCAGCTACGGCGACCGGGTGGTCGCGGTGGAGCCGGGCGGGGTGGAGTTCATCCCGGCCGGGGACCGGCACGGGCGGCCGCTGCACCTGGCGTGGACGTGGACGTCGCCGAACCTGGAGTTCGCCACGATCTTCCTGGGCGTCCTGGCGGTCGGCGTGTTCCGGCTGCCGTTCTGGGAGGCGGTGGCCGCGCTGGTGCTGGGCAACGCGCTCGGCGCGCTGTCCCACGGGCTGCTGTCCGCGCGCGGGCCGCGACACGGGGTGCCGCAGATGGTGCTGTCCCGGGTGGGCTTCGGCTACTGGGGCAACGTGCTGCCGGCCGGGCTGAACGCGGTCGCCGCCGGCATCGGCTGGTTCGCGGTGAACAGCGTGAGCGGTGCGTTCGCGCTGAGCGCGCTGACCGGGCTGCCGGCGCTGGCCGCGCTGGTCATCGTGGTGCTGGTCCAGGTGCTGGTGGCGTTCTTCGGGCACAACCTGGTGCAGGCGTTCGAGCGGTACGCGGTGATCTTCCTGGCGGTGGTGTTCCTCGCGGTCACCGTGGTGGTGCTGGGCAAGGCGCAACCGGGCGCCCCGGCCGATCCGGTGCCCGGCGGGTTCCTGCTGGTCGTCGCGGCGACCTTCGGCTACACGGCGGGGTGGAACCCGTACGCCGCCGACTACACCCGCTACCTGCCGGCGGACACCGACCCCCGGCGCACCGGCTGGTCGGCCGGCCTGGGCATCTTCGCCTCCTGCACCGTGCTGGAGATCGTCGGCGCCGCTTCGGTCACCGCCGGCGCGCTGTCCTCGGAGAACCCGGTCGGGGCGTTCACCGCACTGCTGCCGGGTTGGCTGGCCGCGCTGACCCTGTCGGCGATCATGTTGGGTGCGGTCTCGGCCAACGTGCTGAACATCTACTCCGGCGCGATCTCCTTCCTCACCCTGGGAATCCGCACCTCCCTGGCCTTCCGCCGGGCGCTGGTGGCCATCGGGTTCGGCGCGGTCGGGTTCCTGCTCGCCTGGGCCGGGCTGACCGGCGCCAGCCACAAGTACGAGAGCTTCCTGCTGGTCATCGCCTACTGGATCGCGCCGTGGCTGGGCGTCACCTTCGCCGACATCTGGCTGCGCCGGGGCCAACCGGTCGCCCACCTGTTCTACGACACCGGGCACCGCAACTGGGCCGGTCCGGTGGCGATGTTGGTGGGCATCGCCGTGTCCGTGCCGTTGTTCTCCAACCAGACCGCGTTCACCGGGGTGGTGGCGGCCCATTTCCCGGGGCTGGGCGACGTGGTGTGCCTGGTCGGGTTCGGCGTGGCGGCGGCGGTCTACGCCGCGCTGTTCCGGCTGGCGCGGGCCGGCTCGGCCGGTGCGCGGGACGGTTCCGGTGGTGCGGGAGACGGTTCCGCCGGTGCGGGAGACGGGTCCGCTGGTGCGGGAGACGGTTCCGCCGGTGCGGGAGACGGGTCCGCTGGTGCGGGAGACGGTTTCGGTGGTGCGGGAGACGGGTCCGCCGGTGCGGGAGACGGGTCCGCCGGGGCGCGGGACGGTTCGCCGATAGCGGACTGATCGCCCGGGTCGGCCCGGGGCAGGGCAGGGTGGGGGCATGCGCGAGTTCCGCTTCTCCACCAACGTGTTCGGCTTCGAATCCGGGCCGGCGTTCCTGGCGCGCTGCCGCCGCGTCGAGGAGCTGGGCTACGACGCCCTGTTCGCCGCCGACCACCTGGGCATACCCGCCCCGTTTCCCACGCTGGTCGCGGTGGCGGCGGCCACCGAGCGGCTCCGGGTGGGCACCGCGGTGCTGAACGGGGAGTTCTGGAACCCGGCCCTGCTGGCCCGGGAGATCGCCACCACCGACCTGCTCACCGGGGGACGGCTGGACCTCGGCCTCGGGGCCGGCCACATGAAGTGGGAGTTCGACGAGGCCGGCATCGAATGGCGGCCGCTGCGCGAGCGCACGCAGCGGCTGGGCGGGCTGATCGAGGAGCTGCGCCGCTACTTCACCACCGACTTCGAGCAGCTGCCCGAGGGCGTCACCGCGCCCAAGCCGGTGCAGCGGGTGGGCTTCGACGGCGCCGGCCCGCCGTTGTTCCTCGGCGGCACGGGGGACCGGATGCTGGCGCTGGCCGCCGAGCACGCGGACATCGTCGGGGTGGCCGGGGTGCTCCAGCGCAAGGGCCGCCCGCCCGGCACGTTCCGGCTGGCCACCGCCGCCGAGGCGGCGGAGCGGGTGGAGTTCACCCGGCAGCGGCTGGGCGGCCGGGACGTGGAGTGGCACCTGCTGGTCCAGGCGGTGGTGGTCACCGAGGACCGCGTGGCGGCCGCCGCCGGGCTGCTGGACCGGCTGGAGGGCACCATGACCCGGGACGAGCTGCTGGAGACGCCCTACGTGCTGGTCGGCACCGTGCCGGAGATCGCCGCGCAGCTGCGGGGCCACCGGGAGCGCTACGGGTTCTCGCACGTCACCGTGCACCAGCCGTACCAGGACGCGTTCGCCCCGGTGATCGGCCACCTGCGCGGCGAGAAACCTGGCGGTGAGAAACCTGGTGGTGGGGGGCCGGGGGTGGGCGGCTAACCTCAGCACCCGTGATTCGTTCCCACTCCGCCGGCGCGCTGCGCGCCGAACACGCTGGTGACACCGTAATCCTGGCCGGCTGGGTCGCCCGCCGCCGCGATCACGGCGGGGTGATCTTCATCGATCTCCGGGACGCCTCGGGCGTCGCGCAGGCGGTGTTCCGCGAGGGCGAGATGGCCGAGCGCGCGCACCGGCTGCGCGCCGAGTTCTGCGTCAAGATCACCGGCGAGGTGGCGATCCGGCCGGAGGGCAACGAGAACCCGGAGCTGCCGACCGGCGCCATCGAGGTCACCGTCACCGAGCTGACCGTGCTCTCCGAGTCCGCTCCGCTGCCGTTCCCGCTGGACGAGCACAGCGACGTGGGCGAGGAGGTCCGGCTCAAGCACCGCTACCTGGACCTGCGCCGCGCCGGCCCGGCGGCCGCGCTGAGGCTGCGCGGCAACGCCAACCGGATCGCCCGCCGGGTGCTGGACGAGCGCGACTTCATCGAGGTCGAGACGCCGACGCTGACCCAGTCCACCCCGGAGGGCGCGCGGGACTTCCTGGTGCCGGCCCGCCTGCGGCCCGGCTCCTGGTACGCACTACCGCAGAGCCCGCAGCTGTTCAAGCAGCTGCTCATGGTGGCCGGCCTGGAGCGGTACTACCAGATCGCCCGCTGCTACCGGGACGAGGACTTCCGCGCCGACCGGCAGCCCGAGTTCACCCAGCTGGACATCGAGGCCAGCTTCGTCACCGAGGACGACGTCATCGAGCTGGGCGAGGCCGTGGTCGCCGCGCTCTGGGCCGAGCTGGCCGACCACCAGGTCCCCCGCCCGATCCCGCGCATGACCTACGCCGACGCGATGGCCCGCTACGGCTCGGACAAGCCCGACCTGCGCTACGCGGTGGAGCTGACCGACCTCACCGAGTACTTCGCCGAGACCTCGTTCCGGGTGTTCCAGAACCCGTACGTGGGCGCCGTGGTGATGCCCGGCGGGGCGTCCCAGGCCCGCCGGCAGCTGGACGCCTGGCAGGAGTGGGCCAAGCAGCGCGGCGCGCGCGGGCTGGCCTACGTGCTGATCGGCGAGGACGGCTCGGTGGACGAGCGCGGCCCGGTGGTGAAGAACCTGTCCGAGACCGAGCGGGACGGGCTGGCCAAGGCGGTCGGCGCCGGCCCGGGGGACTGCATCTTCTTCGCCGCCGGCCTGGCCGGCGACGCCCGCGCGTTGCTCGGCGCGGCCCGCGACGAGATCGCCCGCCGGTGCGGCCTGGTGGACGAGAACGCCTGGTCCTTCGTCTGGGTGGTGGACGCCCCGGTGTTCGAGCGAGTGTACGACGACAAGGGCAACGAGATCGGCTGGACGGCCGTGCACCACCCGTTCACCTCGCCCAACGAGGACTGGGTGGACCGGTTCGAGGAGTCCCCGGGCGAGGCACTGGCCCACGCCTACGACATCGTCTGCAACGGCAACGAGATCGGTGGCGGGTCCATCCGTATCCACCGCTCCGACGTGCAGGAGCGGGTTTTCCGGGTGCTCGGCATGGACGAGGCCGAGCAGCGGCAGAAGTTCGGCTTCCTGCTGGACGCGTTCGCCTACGGGCCGCCACCGCACGGCGGCATCGCGTTCGGCTGGGACCGCATCTGCATGCTGCTCGCGCACGCCGACTCGCTGCGGGACGTGATCGCGTTCCCCAAGTCCGGCGGCGGCTACGACCCGCTCACCGGCGCCCCCTCGCCGATCACCGCCGACCAGCGCAAGGAGGCCGGGGTGGACGCCAAACCCGCCCCGCCGGCCCCGGCCAAGCCGGCCGAGTAGACCCAGGTGCTGCACCTGCGGGTGCTGAGCCCGCCCGAGCTCACGGACCGGGTGCGCGGATTGCTGGCCGCCGAACCCGGCTCCGCGCACCTGACCGTGCTCCCCGGGGCGGCCGTCGCGCCGCCAGGGGACGTCGTCGAGGCGGTGCTCACCCGGGAGTGCGCCGACGGGGTGCTGGCCGAGCTGGTCGAGCTGCGGCTGGACCAGCTCGGCGTGATCACCCTGGAGACCCTGGACACGGTGCTCTCCGACGCGGCCGACCGGGCCGAGGCGGCGGTGCCCGGCGACCCGGCCGACGCGGTGATCTGGGACGACCTGGTGGCCAGGTCCGGTGAGGAGTCGCGGCTGTCGATCTCCTTCCTGGCCTTCCTCACCATCGCCTGCCTGCTCGCCGCGATCGGTGCGATCACCGACTCGCCGGTCACCGTGGTCGGCGCGATGGTGCTCGGTCCGGAGTTCGGGCCGCTGGCCGCGCTGGCCGTCGGGCTGGTGCTGCGCCGGGGTGACCTGTGCCGGCGCGCCGGGCTGGCGCTCGCCGTGTCCTTCCCGGTGGCCATGGTGATCACGGGGGTGGTGGGTGCGCTGTTCCACGCCACCGGCCTGCTCCAGCGGACCACCCTGGACAACCTGGCCCAGGTGGACTTCATCTACAAGGTCGGCCCGTTCTCGCTGATCATCGCCCTGCTCGCCGGGGCGGCCGGGATGCTGTCGCTGACCTCGGCCAAGTCCGGAGCGCTGGTCGGCGTGTTCATCTCGGTGACCACCGTGCCGGCCGCCGCGTTCGTCGCGGTCGCGGCGCTGGAGGGCCGCTGGGACCGGGCGCTGGCCTCGGCGGTGCAGCTGCTGGTGAACCTGGCCGGCGTGGTGGTCGCGGCGGCGCTGGTGCTGTGGTTCTCGCCGTCCGCCCGAAGCGATCGAGCAGTGCGGAAGCGGGGTTCCGGCGGGTAGGGTCGGCGGCGATGACGCGTCCGAAAACCGGCGCCGCCCCGGTGCCGAGGCCGCCCCCCGCGCCGAGGTCGGCCGCTTACCCCGCTGTCCCGGCCGTCGCGGGTGAGGTGCTCGGCATCGCCGAGCGACTGCTCACCCGCCGGCAGGGAGCCACGGTCACCCTGGCCGACCCCGAGACCCTGGTCGGCGGCGGCCGCTCCGTGGTGGTGCGCGCGCGGGTGGCGGCCAACCCGTTCGGCCTGCCGCGCAGCCTGGTGATCAAGCACTACCCGGACGGGGCGGCGCTCGGCCGGGTGGACCGGTTCCGCCGTGAGGCGGCGAGCTGCCAGCTGTTCACCGCCATGTCCGGCGCCAGCCGGCCGAGCGCGGAGCTGATCGCGCACGACCCGGAGCGCCGGCTGCTGGTGCTGGAGGATCTGGGCCGGGCGTCCACCCTGGCGGACAAGCTGTTCGGCAGCGACCCGGTGGGCGCGGAGCAGGGCCTGATCAACTGGGCACAGGCGCTGGGCCGGCTGCACGCGGCCACCGCCGGGCGGGAGCGGGACTTCGGGGCGCTGCTGCGCCGCCTCGGCGAGCGGTCCTGGCGGGACCCGATGGCCGACGACGCGCGCAGCGCGCTGGCCGAGGTTCCGGCGCTGGTCGAGGCCCACCTGGGCGTGCGGGTGAGCGACGCCGCCGCCGAGGACGCCCGGGCCACCTCCCGGCTGCTCGGCGGCACCCGTTACCGGGCGTTCAGCCCCTCCGACAGCTGCCCGGACAACAACCTGGTGACCCCCAAGGGCGTCCGGTTCGTGGACTTCGAGTGGGGCTGCTTCCGGGACGTCATGCTGGACGCGGCGTACACCCGGGTGCCCTTCCCGGCCTGTGAGAGCAGCTTCGCGCTGCCCAGCGGGCTGGCCGGCGCGATGCTCGCCGCCTGGTGCGCCGAGGTGGTCGCGGTGTGGCCGGAGCTGGACGACCCGGTGCTGGCCGCCACCCGCATGCTGGACGCGCAGCTGCTCTGGGTGTGGTTCTGCACCCGGGAGCTGTTGCCGAGGGCGCTCGCCGAGGACGGGCGGACCGGGCCGGACCGGGACCGTTCGCCCCGGGCGCTGCTGGCACTGGCGCACTACTGGCGCCGGCTCGGCCTGGACGCCGCCGCCGGTGACCGAGCGGCCACCGTCGAGCTGGCCGACCAGATGGTCGCCGCCCTGGGCCCGAGGCTGGGCGAACAGGAGCGGGAGCTGCCGCTGTTCCCGGCGTTCCGTAGCAGGTAGACGGCGCACCGATCGTTCGGCAAGCGGTTCACGACGCGTCACCCCGTTCTCACCCCAGGTGAGTTCGGGCTTGTGATCGTGTGCAAACGTGACCGCTGAGATCATCACACCGCTGCCGGGCGGGTCCTCCGGCGAGCCGGCGCGCGCCGTCGGGACCCTGGTCGTGCTCGGTGACTCCACGCCGGTGGGCATCGGTGACCCCCAGTCCGGCGGCGGGTGGCGTGGCTTCGGCCCGTTGTTGCTGGATGCCCTGGGCGAGCGGGGGACGGTGCGCTACGCCAACCCCGCCTTCCCCGGTGCCCGGGTGGCCTGCGTGCGCCGGCGGCAGCTCGCCTCCGCGCTGCGCATGCGGCCGGATGTGGCGGTTCTGGTCGTCGGCATGAACGACACGCTCCGCTCGGACTTCGACGCGGACGTGCTGGCCGCCGACTACGACGCCATCGCGTCCGCGCTGCGGGCGGTCGGCGCCACCGTGCTCACCGTGCGCTTCCACGACCACAGCCAGGTGTTCTGGCTGCCCGGCCCGCTGCGCCGCGCGCTGTGCGAGCGCATCGGCGAGCTGAACACGGTGATCGACGGCGTGATCGCCAAGCATGGCATCGGCTGCCTCGACCTGCACACCCTGCCCGGCGGATACCAGCGGGCGGCCTGGGCGGTCGACCGGCTGCACCCGTCCGAGGTGGGTCACCGGATGCTGGCGAAAGGGTTTGCCCAGCTGCTCGAGGACGCCGGTTTCGCGGTGCCCAACCCGGTGAGCATGGCGCCCGCCGGCGGGCGGGAGATCACCGTGGCGCACCACCTGCTGTGGCTGCTACTGAAGGGTCTGCCCTGGCTGTGGCGCCGGAGCAGTGACCTGGTGCCCTACGCCATCTCCATCGCGTGGCGGGACTGGTGGCAGCGGCGCGCCGCCCGCCGGCAGGCCACGCTCTAACGCCCGCCTATAACGCTCAGCTCGGGGTCCAGCCCGTCGGCCTTGGCCCGGGCCCTGGCGCGCTGCTCGGCCAGCTCACGGGCCTGGCCGAGCAGGCGGCGGCCGGTGCGCGGCGCGACGTCGATGCCCAGCAGCTGGACCACCTTCTCGCCGGTCAGGTCGTCCTCCAGCTCGGGCTTCTCGGCCAGGATGCGAGCCAGCTGTTCCACCCGCTGGTCGGAGTGGGCCTCTTCGGGGTCCGTCGGCTCGTGGGGCCCGTTGCCGTTGCCGTTCATGGTGGTCCGCACGGGGATGCCGGGACGGCTCGGGGCTCCGTTGCCGTTGGTGGCGACGGCCGGCCCGGGGCGGGCGACCACGCTGGCCGGGGTGGTGGGGCGCATGGCCGGGGTCGGTGTGCGCTCCAGGGAGTGGCCGTCCACCGAGGCCGGGGTGGTCGAAGCGGCCGCGGCGGGCGCGGGCCGGGCCGGCTGGGTCGGGACCGGCCGGGTCTGGGCCGGCTGGGTCTGGACCGGCCGGGACTGGGCTGGCTGGGACTGGGCCGGCCGGCTGGCGGGCGTCCTCGGCGGCATCGGTGCCGGGGCGGCGGGCCGCGCCGGCTGGGGACGTTCGGTGTCCGGCGCCCTGGCCGGGCCGGCGATCGCCGGGATGTCCGGGGCGGTGGTCTCCACCTGCTTCGGCGCGTCCCGCTCCACCGGTTCGACGGAGGCGGCGGCGGTGACCGGGATGGGCCGGCGCTCCTCGTACTCGGCCCGGCTCACCTGGAGGTCCATCGCGGTGAGCTCCAGCACCAGCCGGCGCCACTCGAAGAAGGTGCGGAACGGGGAGAGCACCAGCCGGATCATCCGGGGGTAGGGCACCGCGACCGGCGGCGGCAGGCCCCGGCGGCGCTGCACCTGGCGGCGGAGCTCGGCCAGCAGAACCTCGAACGCCAGGTTGGCCGCGACCGGCACGGCGACACCGATGGCCACGGTGACCATGTCGTGGTTGGCCCGCAGGTAGGCCCAGATGCCGTTGCTCGCCGACGACGTGGCCACCGCGACCAGGGTGGCCAGCCGGGCCGGGATCGCCGGCCTGGCGTCCAGTGAGGCGGCCCAGGCCACGCCGGCCATGGACACCGCGAAACCGTCGATCACCAGGGGCAACAGGTGCGGGAAGATGAATCCCTTGGATGCGGCGAAGTCGCTCTGTTCCTGGAAGGACCAGACACAGCCCAGGATCCACACCGAGGCCACGGCGAGCAGCGCGGTGCGCATGGGTAGCGCCGCGCCGATCCGTTGCCAGTAGCCCTTCTCGGCTGGCTCCGGTCGGTTCCAAGCGGCGTCGGGATACGCCACTGATTGCCCCCTGCAGTCCGGTCTCTCGGCCGTTGACTCGTGAATCTTCTGACCCACTCTATGGTCTCGCGCGGTGAGTCACTACCTGTTCGGACGAATCGGTATGTAGTTAACAGTCGCGTAAAAACCGGGCCATCCGCTCCAGAGCCTCCTCGAGCAGTGGTAGCGCGGTCGCGTAGGAGCAGCGCACGTGCCCCTCACCAGGTGCACCGAATACATTACCTGGAACCACCGCGACGCCGTGAGAGTGCAGCAGGCGCTCGGCGAAGGTCTCGGAGTCCAGGCCGCTGGACCGGATGCTCGGGAACGCGTAGAACGCGCCGCCGGGCTCGGGACAGTCCAGGCCGATCTCCCGCAGGCCCTTGACGAACACGCGGCGCCGGCGGTCGTAGTCGGCCACCATCTCGGCCACGTCGTCGTCGGCCGCGAACGCCTCCACCGCCGCCAGCTGGGACACGTGCGGCGCGCACAGCATCGTGTACTGGTGCATGCGCAGGCACAGCTCGGCGATCGGCCGGGGCGCGCACAGGTAGCCCACCCGCCAGCCGGTCATTGCGTGCGCCTTGGAGAAGCCGCCGAGCAGCACGGTCCGCTCCCGCGCCCCGGGCAGCGAGGACAGGCAGGTGTGCGTGCCGGTGTAGGTCAGCCGGTCGTAGATCTCGTCGGAGATCAGGTAGAGGTCGCGCCGCTCGGCCAGGGCGACCAGGGCAGTAAGGTCTTCCCTGGTCTGCACCGCGCCGGTCGGGTTGGCCGGCGAGCCGATCAGGATGGCCTTGGTGCGCTCGGTGACGGCGGCTTCCAGGTCCTCGACGCGCAGCCGGAAGCCGTCCTCGGCGTGGGTGGCCACCGGCACCGGCGTGCCCCCGGCGAACGACACGCACGGCTGGTAGGCCACGTAGCAGGGCTCGGGGACGATCACCTCCTCGCCCGGTTCGAGCAGCACCCGCAGCGTCAGGTCCAGCCCCTCGGACACCCCGGCGGTGATCACGCACTCGGTCTCGTGGTCGAAGCGCGCGCCGTACCGGGTGTCCAGCTCGGTGCAGATCAGCTCGCGCAGCCGGGGCAGCCCGGCGTTGGAGGTGTACGTGGTCGCGCCGTGCTCCAGCGCGTAGATGCCGGCCTCCCGGACCCGCCACGGCGTCACGAAGTCCGGCTCGCCGACGCCCAGCGAGATGACGTCGGCCCGCTGTGCGGCGATGTCGAAGAACCGCCGGATCCCGGAAGGAGGGCAGGCGGAGATGACGCTGTTGAGCGGTTTCACGGCATGACCGGCAGCCGGTGGTCGGGCTCCGGCTCGTGGAACGCGTCGCCGTCCCGCTTGTAGACCTTGAGCACGAAGTGCGTGGCCGTGGAGTGCACCCGGTCGATGGTGGACAGCTTCTGCGAGACGAACTCGCTCACCTCGCGCAGGCTGGTGCCGGTGATGGTGCAGCGCAGGTCGTGCCCGCCGGAGACCAGGTACACCGAGCGCACCTCGGGGAACCGGGAGATCCGCTCCGCCACGTCGTCGAAGCCGACGCCCCGGGCCGGCGCGATGGAGACGTCGATGAACGCGGTGATCGTCTCCGGCAGGTCATCCGGGTTGGAGCTGTTGTACTTGTCCCAGTCGACCACTGCCTTGTACCGGCGGATGACTCCGGCGTCCTCCCAGGCGGCGATGCGCTCCCGCACCGTCTCCTCCGGGATGCCGGTCATGGTGGCGATCCGCTCGGCGGTCGCCTGCCCATCCCGGGCCAGCACTTCCAGTATCTCGCGCACGCCAAGGACCTTAACCGCGAGCGGGGCGGGGCGGCCGGGCGCGTAGCGTCTGGCGGGTGAGTGACGGGCTGTTTGAGCTGGAGGAGCCGGAGGCGCCGGCGGCGGTGGGTGGGTTGGCGGCCACGGCGCCGTTGGCGGTGCGGATGCGGCCGCGCACGCTGGACGAGGTGGTCGGGCAGGCGCACCTGCTGGCCCCGGGGGCACCGCTGCGGCGGCTGGTCGAGGGCGCCGCGCCGGCTTCGGTGCTGCTCTACGGCCCGCCGGGCACCGGCAAGACCACCATCGCCCGGTTGATGTCCCAGCACGGCGAGCGGCGGTTCGTGGCGCTTTCCGCGCTCTCCTCCGGGGTGAAGGAGCTGCGCGCGGTGATCGACGACGCGCGGCGGCGGCTGGACCGCACCGGGCAGACCACCGTTCTTTTCATCGACGAGGTGCACCGGTTCTCCAAGACGCAGCAGGACGCGCTGCTCGGCGCCGTGGAGGACCGGCTGGTGCTGCTGGTCGGCGCGACCACGGAGAACCCGTCGTTCTCGGTGGTCAGCCCGCTGCTGTCCCGTTCGCTGGTGCTGCAGCTGCAGTCGCTCACCGACGACGACATCGGCGTGCTGGTGGACCGCGCGCTGGCCGACCCGCGCGGCCTGGACGGCCGCTTCACCATGGCCCCCGAGGCGCGCGAACAGCTGCTCCGGCTGGCCGCCGGCGACGCCCGCCGGGTGCTCACCGTGCTGGAGGCGGCCGCCGACGCGGCGCTGGCGCTCGGCAACGCGGAGATCGACGCCGAGATCGTGCGGACCGTGGTGGAGGAGGCCTCGGTCCGCTACGACCGGGCCGGTGACCAGCACTACGACGTGATCAGCGCGTTCATCAAGTCCATCCGGGGCTCCGACGTGGACGCCGCGCTGCACTACCTGGCCCGGATGATCGTGGCCGGCGAGGACCCCCGGTTCATCGCGCGCCGGCTGATGGTGCACGCCAGCGAGGACGTCGGCATGGCCGACCCGACCGCGCTGCCGGTGGCGGTGGCCGCCGCGCAGGTCGCGCAGCTGGTCGGCCTGCCGGAGGCCCGGCTGGCGCTGGCCCAGGCCACCGTGCACCTGGCCACCGCGCCCAAGTCGAACGCGGTGATCAGCGCGATCGATGCGGCGATGGCGGACGTGCGGGCCGGTGGCGTGCAGGCGGTCCCGCCGCACCTGCGGGACGGGCACTACGCCGGCGCCGCCAAACTGGGCAACGCGCTGGGCTACCGCTACCCCCACAACGTCCCGGAGGGCGTGCTGGAGCAGCAGTACCCGCCGGACGAGCTGGTCGGCCGCGACTACTACGAACCGACCAACCACGGCGCCGAACGAGCGCTGGCCGACCGCGTACCCAAGCTCCGCCGGGTGATCCGGGGCGACCGCTGATGTCGATCGTTCGTTCAGGCGTGGGTCCGGTTTAAAGATCGGCCTGGACGGCGCGGTTTGGGCGGTCTGCCGCCGCGTGGGTGCGGCCCGTTGCGTTTGGGGTTCGGGTTTCGGGGTTTGGTCACGGAGCGTTGTTGGCTGTGGGTCGAGCGGCGGGCCTCGGTGGTCGCACGTTGGCGGGTAGTGGAGGGTGATCGTCGTCTCTGGTGGTTTAGCCTCGATATTCGACGCTAAACCGCCACCAACGGCGATCACCCCCTCCCCAGCAGTCGTCACCGTGCGTGGTCATGGGGAACGCAACGGGCCACACCCAAGCGGCGGCAGACCGCCCAACCGCGCCGTCCAGGCCGATCCTTAAACCGGCGCCGCCGTCTCGCCGGCGCCATGGTCTGCCCAAGTGCTGTGGTCTGCCCGGTGCGGCCGTCTTCCCGGCACCGCCGTGGTTTCCGGGCACCGCCGCCGAGCCGCCGCCGAGGTGAAGTCGTACAGGCCGCACCGTGCGCGGCATCGGCGGTCGGCCCGGCTAGCGCGCTAGCGCGCGGGCGCCTTGGGGCCGCCGTTGCCTGGTTTCCGGCCCGGGGCGCCGCCGGTGGTCGCGCGCACCATCAGCGCCGGCGCCAGCCGTTCGGACTCCACCGGCTCGCCCTGCATCCGCCGGACCAGCAGCTCGAGGCCGCGCCGGCCCATCTGGCGCATGGGGGAGCGCACCGTGGTCAGCGGGATGGGCAGCTCGGCGGCCAGCGGGGTGTCGTTGAAGCCGACCACGGACAGGTCGGAGCCGACCGCCAGGCCCCGGTCCCGGGCGGCCCCGAGCACGCCGATGGCGGCGAAGTCGTTCACCGCGAACAGGGCGGTGATCGGCCGGTCCCCGCCCAGCTCGGTGCTGAGCAGGTCGTCCGCCGCCACCCGGCCGCCCCGGGCGTCGAACCTGGAGTGCCGGATGCGCCCGGTCGGCACCTCGATGCCGGCCTCGGCGAAGGTGTCCACGAAGCCGGCGGTGCGGTCGATGCCGGTGCTGGCGTACGGCTCGCCGGCGATCACCGCCACCGAACGGTGGCCCAGCGAGAGCAGGTGCTCGGCGGCCAGCCGGCCGCCCGCGTAGTCGTCGCAGGTGACCGACACGTGCGCCCCTGCCCGCCGGCTGACCAGCACGAACGGCACGTTCCGCGCCGCCACCCGGTCCAGGAAGGCGCCGTCCACGTAGGCGTCGCCGAAGATCATCCCGTCCACCCGGCGGTCTAGCACCATCTCGGTGCGCGCCCGCTGCACGTCCGGGACGTCCCGGGTGTTGGTCACGAAGGTGGACAGCCCGTGCTCGGCGGCGGACTCCTCGATGCCCTCGTAGATGGTGGCCAGCACGATGTCGGAGAGCCGGGGGACCAGTACCCCGACCAGGTTGCTCCGCCGGGTGCGCAGGCTGGTGGCGTGCGGGTTCGGCCGGTAGCCCAGCTCGTCGGCGAGCGCGCGGATCCGCTGCACGGTGGCCTTGGACGCGGCCCGCAGCTGTTCGTCCGGCGGGGCGTGCAGCACCCGCGAGACGGTCGAGACGTGCAGCCCCAGCCGGTCCGCCAGTGTGCGCAGGGTGACCGGTGACTGCCCGGCAATCGGCGGCGCGGGGTTGTCGATTTCCACCGGGGCTCTGCTCCCTTTGCTCACTCTGACCACTGGTATCGCAGCGTAACAACCGTTTCGTTGACAGGAACGGGTGTCCGAGGCACGATACCCAATCGATTGCCGCAATCGTTCGGGTAAGCGTTCGAGCAGAACCAGAGGGTGCGTGTGCGGAAGCTAGTTGTGTTGTCAACCGGCGGGACCATCGCGTCCCGCCGCGACGAGCACGGCGTGGCGGTGGCCAGTGACCCGGTGGGGGCGCTGCTCGAGCGCGCGCCGTTGCCGGCCGGCGTGGAGGCGGAGGGGCGCGACGTCGGGCTGCGCGGCAGCTACCTGCTCACCCCGGCGGACATGGCCGGCGTGGTGCGCCAGGTGCACCTGGCGCTGGCCGACCCCGAGGTGCACGGCGTGGTGGTCACCCACGGCACCGACACCATGGAGGAGACCTCCTACCTGGCCGACCTCACCCACGCCGATCCCCGCCCGGTGGTGTTCACCGGCGCGCAGCGGCCGGCCGACGCGCCCGACGCGGACGGCCCGCGCAACCTGGCCGACGCGGTGGCGGTGGCGGCGCACCCCGGCGCGCGGGACCAGGGCGCACTGATCGTTTTCGCCGGGCAGGTGTTCGCCGCCGCCGGCACCCGCAAGACGCACACCGTCGCGCTGGACGCGTTCGGCGCGCCGGAGAGCGGCGCGCTGGGCTGGGTCCGGGAGGGGCGGGTGGCCCTGGTGGCCCGCCCGGTCCGGAACCCGGCGCTGCCAGCGGCCGCGCTGGACGTGGCGGCGACCAAGGTGGACATGGTGGCGCACTACCCGGGGGCGAACCCGGCCGCCCTGGATGCGGCGGCCGAGGCGGGAGCGGAAGGGATCGTGCTGGTCGGCACCGGCATGGGCAACGCGACGCCGGAGATCGCCGCCTCGGTGGCCCGGCTGACCGGGGCCGGCGTGGTCGTCGCGCTGAGCACCCGGGTACACGCCGGGCCGGTGGTCGGCGTCTACGGCCGGGGCGGCGGGGCGGACCTGATCGCCGCCGGCGCCCGGCCCACCGGGACGCTGCCCGCCTCCCAGGCGCACATCCTGCTCACCGCGCTGCTCGCCGCGTACCGCAAGCCCGAGAAGGTCGCCGAGGAACTGGCCCGCCGGGTCGGGGAAACCTCAGAGGAAAGGACGGACTGACATGGCCAAGGAGATCAGGGTCGCGTTCGGCGTAGACGTCGACGCGGTCGCCGGCTGGCTGGGTTCCTACGGCGGGGAGGACTCGCCGTGCGACATCTCCCGGGGGATGTTCGCCGGCGAGGTCGGGGTGCCCCGGCTACTGAAGCTGTTCGAACGGGCCGACCTGCGTACCACCTGGTTCATCCCGGGCCACTCGGTGGAGACGTTCCCGGACCAGACCCGGGCGGTGGTGGAGGCCGGGCACGAGGTCGGCGTGCACGGCTACTCGCACGAGAACCCCATCGCGATGACCCGCGAGCAGGAGAGCGCGGTGCTGGACCGGAGCATCGAGCTGATCGAGAAGGTCAGCGGCACCCGGCCGACCGGCTACGTGGCGCCCTGGTGGGAGTTCTCCCCGATCACCAACGAGCTGCTGCTGGAGCGGGGCATCAAGTACGACCACTCGCTGATGCACAACGACTTCACCCCGTACTACGTGCGGGTGGGGGACAGCTGGACGAAGATCGACTACTCCGGCCGGGCCGAGGACTGGATGAAGCCGCTGGTCCGGGGCGAGGAGACCGGCCTGGTGGAGATCCCGGCCAACTGGTATCTGGACGACCTGCCGCCGATGATGTTCATCAAGGCCAGCGCCAACAGCCACGGCTTCGTCAGCCCCCGGGCGCTGGAGGAGATGTGGCGGGACCAGTTCGACTGGGTCTACCGGGAACTGGACTACGCGGCCTTCACCTTCACCCTGCACCCGGACGTCTCCGGCCGGCCGCAGAACCTGCTCATGATCGAGCGGCTGATCGAGCACATCAACGCGCACGAGGGCGTGCGCTGGTCGACGTTCAACGAGATCGCCGACGACTTCCTCGCTCGTTTCCCTCGTCCCTAACCGCCGGAGGGCGCCGCCATGTCGTTGGAATCCGCCACCAGCTCGTTGCCCAGGTTCAGCATCCGCGATACCCGGAAGGCCTCCGTCCTCGCCTTCCTGGCCTGGACGTTCGCCGTGTACGACTACATCCTTTTCGGCACGCTGCTGCCGGAGATGGCCAAGACCTTCGGCTGGGACCAGGCCACCGCTTCCCTGGTCTCCACCCTGGTCTCCGTGGGCACCGCCGTGGTCGTGCTGGCCATCGGCCCGGTGGTGGACCGGATCGGCCGGCGCAAGGGCATGATCCTCACGGTCACCGGCACCGCCGTCTCCTCGGCGGTCAGCGCGGCCACCCCTGGGATCGCCTTCCTGGTCGGTGTGCGGTCGCTGAGCGGCCTGGGGCTGTCCGAGCAGGCGGTGAACTCGACCTACCTCAACGAGGTCTACGCGGTCACCGAGGACGAGAAGATCAAGAAGCGCCGGGGCTTCGTGTACAGCCTGGTGCAGAGCGGCTGGCCGGTCGGGGTGCTGATCGCGGCGGCGTTCGTCGCGGTGTTCCTGCCGCTGGTCGGCTGGCGCGGCTGCTTCCTGCTGGCCTTCTTCCCCGCGGTGATCATCGCCATCGCCTGCCGTTCGCTGAAGGAGAGCCCGCAGTTCGAGCTGGAGGTGCGGCTGCGTTCGCTGCGTAAGGAAGGCAAGACGGCCGAGGCGGAGGAGCTGGCCCGGAGCTACGGGGTGACCGAGGAGCCGTCGGCCGGGTTCGCCGCCATCTTCAAGGGCGCCGCGCTGCGCAACACCGTGGTGCTCGGGTTCGCCTGGCTGGTCAACTGGTTCGGCATCCAGGTGTTCAGCGTGCTCGGCACCACGGTGCTCACCGAGGGCAAGGGCGTCAGCTTCGACAACTCGCTGCTCATGCTGATCGTGATCAACGCGATCGGCGCGCTGGGCTACTTCTTCCACGGCTGGGCGGGGGACCGGTTCGGCCGGCGGAACGTGATCGCGGTCGGCTGGGTGATCTCGGGCGTGCTGTTCGCGCTGATGCTCACGGTCGCGCAGGGCACGCTGGCCGTGGTGCTGCTCTACTCGTTCGGCATGTTCTTCCTGATCGGCCCGTACGCCGCGCTGCTGTTCTACATGGGCGAGTGCTACGAGACGCAGTGCCGCACCACCGGCTCGGCGTTCCTCACCGCGCTCTCCCAACCGGGCGCGATCTTCGCCGGCATCATCGTCACCTCGATGCTGGCCGCCGGGCAGAACTGGAGCCACGCCGCGCTGGTGGTCGGTGCGCTGGGCACCCTCGTGTCCGGGGTGCTGATGTTCGCCGCCCGCACGGCCAAGGCGCTGGAGGGCTGATGGCCGGCGAAGTCGCCATCGTCTCCGGCGCGGCCAGCGGGATCGGGCGAGCCCTGGCGGTGGCCTACGCGGAGCGGGGCATCCGCACCGTGATCGGCACCTTTCCCGGCGACCCGCACGACCCGGGCGGGACGCTGGCCCAGGTCGTCGGTGTCGGCGGCGAGGCAGTGGTCGCCGAGGTGGATGTGCGGGACAGCGCCCAGGTCGAGGCGTTCGCCCAGCGCGCGCTGGACGAATGGGGCCGGCTGGACATCGCGGTGGCCAACGCCGGGGTGCTGCGCCGGGCCTCGCTCGCGGAACTGGACGACGACGCCTGGGACGACCTCTTGCAGGTGGACCTGACCGGGGTGCTGCGGGTGTTCCGGTCGGCGTCCACCCGGATGGCCGGCCCGGGCGCGATGGTGGCGGTGTCCTCGATCGCCGGCGGGGTGTACGGCTGGGGCGAGCACGTGCACTACGGCGCGGCCAAGGCCGGCGTGCTCGGCCTGGTGCGCAGCGTCGCGGTCGAGCTGGCGCCCCGGGGGATCCGCTGCAACGCGGTGATCCCCGGTTACGTGGTCACCCCGCAGTCGCTGGACCCGGTCAACTCGCTCGGCCCGGACGGCCTGGCCCGCGCGGGCGCGGACATCCCGCTCGGCCGGGCCGCCGAGCCGGCCGAGCTGGCGTCCGTGATCCGGTTCCTGACCAGTTCCGACGCCGCCTACGTGACCGGGCAGGCCCTCGTCGCGGACGGCGGGCTGACCGTCCGCATGCCGGCCTGATGGGGTTGTTGGGCGGGCGGACCGCGCTGGTGGTCGGCGGTACCGGCGGCATCGGCCGGGCGATCGCTTCGGCGTACCGGGACGAAGGGGCGGCGGTGGTGGTTGCCGACCGCTCAGTGGCGTCGGCCACCGACGACGCGGTGCCGGTCGAGGTGGACGACGAAGGGTCGGTGGCCTCGGCGGTGCGGGCGGCCGCGGATCGGGTCGGACCGCTGGACATCCTGGTCAACTCGGCCGGCATCCTCACCGAGTCACCGCTGGTCGACATGGACACCGCGACCTGGGACCGGACCCTGGCGGTGGACCTCACCGGGGTCTTCCTGTGCTGCCGGGCGGTGCTGCCCGGCATGCTGGACCGGGGCTGGGGCCGCATCATCAACATCGCCTCCCAGCTGGGCATCAAGGGCGGC
Source organism: Actinospineispora eucalypti (assembly GCA_014208095.1). GTDB lineage: Bacteria > Actinomycetota > Actinomycetes > Mycobacteriales > Pseudonocardiaceae > Pseudonocardia > Pseudonocardia eucalypti. Next base: position 2,630,737 of record JACHMT010000001.1, read on the forward strand.
GTCGGGCTGGCGCACTACGCGGCGGCCAAGGCCGGGGTGATCGGGCTGACCAAGTCTCTGGCGCTGGAGGTGTCGGCGCGCGGGGTGCTGGTCAACGCGATCGCCCCGGGGCCGATCGAGACCGCGATGGTCGCCGGCATCACCGAGGACTGGAAGCGCGCCAAACGGGCCGAGCTGCCGCTGGGCCGGTTCGGCCGTCCCTCGGAGGTGGCGCCGACGGCGGTGCTGCTGGCCAGCGACCCCGGCGGGAACCTGTATGTGGGGCAGACCCTCGGTCCCAACTCCGGCGACGTGATGCCCTGATGTGCGGCGCCTGCGGGGAACGGGCGGTGCTCGACTGGGCGCGCCCGTTCGTGGCCGGCCTGCCGGCACGGGCCTCTCTGGGGTCGGCGGTGACGTCGTTGCTGGTGGGGACCGGGCCGACGGTGCGGCCGTGGGGGAAGGGCTGGGTGGTCAGCCGGCCGACCGGTGCCTCGGTGGCGTGCGGCTCGGTGACCGAGCTGGTCGCCTCGGTGCGGCCGTGGCTGGCGCCGCTCGGCGGGTTCGCGCCTTCGCGGCCGTCCGGGCGGCTGGCCGTGCCGCCCCCTCGGGCCGGTTCGTCCTGGCGGCCGGGTGAGGCTTCGGTCCGGGTTCTGGTGCCGGAGTACGCCGCCGACCTGGTGGCCTGGCTGGAGTGCGGCCGCCAGACCGGTGCGCCCGGGGTGCGGGCCAGCTGTGCGCTGGACGAACGCCGGACGCTGCACGTCGAGGCGCGGGCCGGACAGGTTTTGCATACAGAAGTCATGGAGTTCCCGCGCGGCGGATGGCAGGGTAGTTGACCATGTCGACGTCGACGGTGCGGTTGGGTCTCGTGGTCCTGTTGGCCAGCGGTGCGCTGCTCACGGCCGGGTGTGGCGGCGGGGGACCCGCCGCCGGAGCCCCGCCCGGAGCCGCGCCGAATGCCGGTTCGGGCTCCGGGTCGGGCGCCTCGCCGGGTGCCTCGCCGGGTGCCGGAGGCGAGGCGCCGTACCAGGTTTCCGCGCCGGTGACCTCGGCCCTGACCACGATCAAGGAGGCGCCGTCGGTCGCCGCCGCGCTGGCCGCAATCCAGCGGGACGAGCCGCGCACCGTCGCCGACCAGATTGCGATCAACCAGATCCCCGCGCCCCCGTTCAAGGAGGACCAGCGCGCGGCCGACTACCTGCGCCGGCTGACCGAGGCCGGCCTGGAGAACGTGCACCGGGACAAGGAGGGCAACGTCTACGGGCTCCGCCGGGGCACCGGCGGCGGGCCGACCATGGCGGTCTTCGCGCACCTGGACACGGTGTTCCCCGAGGGCACCGACGTCACGGTGAGCCAGCGGGACGGCCGCTACTACGGCCCCGGCATCTCCGACGACGCGCGCGGGCTGACCGCCGTGCTGGCCATGGCCCGCGCCATGCGGGACGCCAACATCCAGACCAAGGGCGACATCATCTTCGGCGGCACGGTCGGCGAGGAGGGGTTGGGCAACCTGCGCGGGGTGAAGGCGTTCTTCGCGGAGAACGCCGGCGTGGACGGCTTCATCACGATCGAGCCGGGTGCCCCGGACGAGGTGACCTACCAGGCCACCGGCAGCCGCCGCTACGAGATCGCGTTCACCGGCCCGGGCGGGCACAGCTTCGGCGACTTCGGCCGGCCCAGCGCCATCCACGCCATGGGCCGGGCGATCACCAAGATCTCCGAGCTGCGGCCGCCGGCCTCGCCCAAGACCACGTTCACCGTGGGCACCGTGGACGGCGGCACCTCGGTGAACGCCATCGCCGGTACGGCGAAGATGGCGGTGGACATGCGCTCCAACGACCCCGCCGAGCTGAAGAAGCTGGAGGACCAGCTGCTCCCGCTCGCGGCGGCGGGCGCCGACGAGGAGAACGCGCGCTGGGGCGCCGCACCCGGCAAGGGAGTCACCGTGGCCAACAAGCTGATCGGTGACCGCCCGGCCGGCAACCAGGACCGCAACGTGCCCCTGGTGCAGGCCGGTTACGCCGCGCCGGGCCTGCTCGGCCTCACCGGCAAACTGGGCGACCCGTCCAGCACCGATGCCAACGTCCCGATCAACCTGGGCATCCCGGCGGTTCGCCTCGGCGGCGGCGGAGGCGAGGGCAACACCCACTCGTTCACCGACAAGGAGTGGTTCGACCCCAAAGACGCCCACTTGGGTCCGCAGAACGCACTCCTGGTAACCCTCGCCATGGTCGGCCTCTCCGGCGACCGCCCCACCGACCCCCTCCTCCCCTCCCGCTAACCCCACCCCCGGCGAGTCGGGGATCTGGGTACGGCGAGTCGGGGATCGGGGTACGCCGAGTCGGGGATTCGGGTACGCCGACCTCGGGCGGAGTGGTGCGCCGGAGGTGGCGGTGGCGCGCCGACGATCGCCTGGACAGCAGACCTGGTTCGGCGATTCGGTCCGAATCCACCTCTCGGGAACGTCGGCGCGATGGGTGAGAGGCCCCGGCATGCACCCATGCCGTACCCCGATCCCCGACTCGCCGTACCCGAATCCCCGACTCGCCGTACCTCGATCCCCGACTCGCGGAGGGGGTGGGTTAGGGGCGGCGGAGGCGGGTTAGCCAGGCGGCTACGTTGACTACGGTGCCGGGTTTGAGTTCGACGCCGCGGTCCTCGTTGTCCGGGACGGTGCCGCGGAAGTGGGACAGGCGCAGTTCCTCGAGCGTCCAGCCGGTGGTGAACGCATCGCGGATGACGTGCTCGCCGATCCGGGGGCCGAAGCCGGGCTCGGTGTCGGACAGCGCGATCAGGTGCAACACACCACCGGGACGGAGAGCGCCGTGCAGCGAGCGCACGTACCGGGCGCGGTCGGTGTCGTCGAAGATGTGGAACAGGCCGGTGTCCAGCACCGTGTCGTAGCGCCCGTCGGCGGGCAGCTCGAGCGCGTCGCCCTCCTCGAACCGGGCGTCCACTCCGCGGGCCACCGCCGCCGCCCTGGCCTGCCGCACGGCGGCCGGCGCCCCGTCGACGCCGATCACGTCGTAGCCCAGCCGGGCCAGGTAGATGGTGTGCTCGCCGGTGCCGCAGCCGGCGTCCAGGATGGTCCCGTTGAACTGGCCGGCCTCTTCCAGCTCCACCACCACCGGCTGGGGCTCGCCGATCACCCAGGGCGGACTGCCGTTCTCGTAGGCCTCGTTGAACATATCCAGTGCCGGCGTGACGTCCATGCTGGATAGGCTAGGAACTCAACGCAGGTTGAGGTCAAGCCGATAAATGCCGCCCGGACCCCGCGCGGTAGCCTGGACACGATCAATTCGCAGACCTGGGAGGCGCGCCATGACGGCCGGGCAGATCGCCGCACTCATCGCCGCCGGCGCCTTCGTGCTGCTGGTGCTGCTGCTGGCGATTCCGCTGATCAAGCTGGGCCGCACGCTCGACGAGGCGACGATCGCGATCCGCAAGACCCACGAGGGCAGCGCGCCCATCCTGGACGGCGCGAACACCACGATCTCGCACGTCAACACCCAGCTGCGCCGGGTCGACGGCATCACCGTCAACGCCCGCGCGGTGAGTGGCAATGTGTCCGCGTTGACCTCGCTGTTCACCGCCACCATGGGCGGACCGCTGGTGAAGACGGCGGCCTTTTCCTACGGCGTCTCCAAGGCGATCAAGGCTCGCCGGGAGCGCAAGGAGGCCAAGGGCAAGAAATGATCAAGAGGCTGTTCTGGTTGGGCCTGGGCATTGCGGCCGGCGTGGTGGCCACCCGCAAGGCCGCCGAGGCCGCCGAGAAGTTCACCCCGGCGGGGGTCGGCGAGCAGGTCGGTGACGGGCTGCGCGCGCTGGCCTCGTCGATCGGCGCGTTCGGCGCCGAGGTGCGCGCCGGCATGGCCGAGCGCGAGCACGAGCTGACCGACATGGTGGAGCGCCGGTCCGGCCAGCCGCTGCCCGGTTTCGACGCCGCCACCAACGCCGCCCTCGGCATCGATGCCCGTTCCGACGCGCGAGCGCGTGGGGCGGGGGGCCCGGGCTTTTCGTAGCACCGAGCACGCGCCCAGTTCGGCGCGTGCGGGAGAAAGAGCCCGCCCTTCCGCCGTCCCGTTCGTCCGTCAGCCACCCGCAAGACTTCTCTGAGGAAGCACCGTGGAAACCCACGAGATCATTCGACGTTTCACCGACCATTTCGTGCGGGGCGGACACACCTCCGTGCCCAGCGCGTCGCTGATCCTGGACGATCCGACCCTGCTGTTCGTGAACGCGGGGATGGTCCAGTTCAAGCCGTACCTGCTGGGTGAGGTGCCGCCGCCGTACCCGCGCGCGACGTCCATCCAGAAGTGCGTGCGCACCGGGGACATCGAAGAGGTCGGCAAGACCACCCGGCACAACACGTTCTTCCAGATGGCCGGCAACTTCTCCTTCGGCGACTACTTCAAGGCGGGCGCCATCGAGCACGCCTGGAACCTGGTCACCGGCAGCCAGGACTCCGGCGGGTTCGGGTTCGACCCGGAGCGCATCTGGACCACCGTCTACAACGACGACGACGAGGCGCTGGAGCTCTGGCGCAAGATCGCCGGGCTGCCCGAGGAGCGCATCCAGCGCCGGGACGGCAAGGACAACTACTGGGACATGGGCGTGCCCGGTCCCGGCGGCCCCTGCTCGGAGATCTACTACGACCGCGGGCCGGAGCACGGCCGCGACGGTGGCCCGGTCGCCGACGAGGACCGGTACCTGGAGATCTGGAACCTGGTCTTCATGCAGGACGTGCGTGGGGACGAGAGCCCCAAGTACGGCCACCCGCCGATCGGCGAGCTGCCCAACAAGAACATCGACACCGGCATGGGCGTGGAGCGGGTCGCCTACCTGCTGCAGGACGTGGCCAACGTCTACGAGACCGACCTGGTCCGGCCGGTGATCGCGCGCGCCGAGGAGATGTCGGGCCGGCGCTACGGCGCGGACCCGGTGGACGACGTGCGGTTCCGGGTGATCGCGGACCATGCGCGGTCCGGTGTGATGATCATCGGTGACGGGGTGACCCCGTCCAACGAGGCGCGCGGCTACGTGCTGCGGCGGCTGCTGCGCCGGATCGTGCGCTCGGCCCGGCTGCTGGGGGTGCACGAGCCGGTGCTGGGTTCGTTCGCCGAGGTGGTGCGGGACGCGATGGCCCCGTCCTACCCGGAGCTGGTCACCGACTTCGAGCGGATCTCCGCGGTGGTCCGGGCCGAGGAGGACGCCTTCCTCCAGACGCTCACGTCGGGCTCGCGGATCTTCGACACCGCCGTCACGGCGGTCAAGAAGGCCGGCGGCAACCAGCTGCCCGGGGACCAGGCGTTCCAGCTGCACGACACCTACGGCTTCCCGATCGACCTCACCCTGGAAATGGCCGGCGAGGCCGGGTTGAGCGTCGACGAGCCCGGGTTCCGCCGGCTGATGGAGGAGCAGCGGCAGCGGGCCAAGGCGGACGCCGCCGCCCGCAAGACCGGGCACGGCGACGTGTCGGCCTACCGGGCGGTGCTGGACGCGCACGGCACCACCGACTTCCTCGGCTACACCGACCTGACCAGCTCCTCGCGCATCGTGGGGCTGCTCGCCGACGGTGTCGCGGTACCGGCCGCCGGCACCGGCACCGAGGTGGAGGTGCTGCTGGACCGCACCCCGTTCTACGCCGAGGGCGGCGGCCAGCAGGCCGACACCGGCGTGCTGCGAGGCGACGGGTTCGCCGTGCAGGTGCGGGACGTGCAGTCCCCGGTGGCCGGGCTGAACGTGCACCGGGGCGTGGTCGCCGAGGGCGAGGCCCGGCTGGACGCCGAGGTGCACGCCGAGGTCGAGATCTCCCGCCGGCAGGCCATCTCCCGGGCGCACTCGGCCACCCACCTGGTGCACGCCGGGATGCGCCGGGCGCTGGGCGACTCGGCCGCGCAGGCCGGTTCGCTGAACGCGCCGGGGCGGCTGCGGTTCGACTTCACCTCGCCGGCCGGCGCGGTGCCCGACTCGGTGCTGCACGACGTGGAGGACGAGGTCAACGCGGTGCTGCTGGACGACCACGAGGTACGGGCGTTCACCACCACGCTGGACGAGGCCCGGCGGATGGGCGCCATCGCGCTGTTCGGCGAGCGGTACGGCGACTCGGTCCGGGTGGTGGAGATCGGTGACTACTCGCGCGAGCTGTGCGGTGGCACCCACGTGCACCGGTCCGGCCAGCTGGGCCTGGTGAAGCTGCTGTCCGAGTCGTCCATCGGCTCCGGCATCCGCCGGGTGGAGGCGCTGGTCGGGCTGGACGCGTTCCGCTTCCTGGCCAAGGAGCACGTGCTGGTCAGCCAGCTGTCCGAGCAGTTCAAGGCCCGCCCGGAGGAGCTGCCGGAGCGGATCGGTGGTGTGGTCGAGCGGCTGCGCGACGCGGAGCGCGAGCTGGAGAAGGTGCGCGCGGACGCGGTGCTGGCCTCGGCCGGCGCGCTGGCCGACGGCGCCGAGGACGTGGAGGGTGTCGCCCTGGTGGCCGCCGCCGCGCCGGACGGCGTGCCGGGCAACGACCTGCGCGCGCTGGCCAGCGACGTGCGCGGCCGGCTCGGCGCCCGGGCCGGTGTGGTGGCGCTGTTCAGCGCCAGCGGCGACAAGCTGTCCTTCGTGGTGGCCACCACCGAGGCGGCCCGGAGCCAGGGCTTCGCGGCCGGCAAGCTGGTGCCCTCGTTCGCCGGGGCGATCGGCGGCCGGGGCGGCGGCAAGCCCGACCTGGCGCAGGGCGGCGGCAGCAACCCGGCGGGCGTGCCGGCGGCGGTGGCCGCGCTGCGGTCCGCCGTGCGGTCGGCCGCGACCGGCTGAGCCCCGGTAGATGGAGAGTGTGGCCCGGCCCGGGCGGAAGCTGGGCGTCGACGTCGGCTCGGTCCGGGTCGGCGTCGCGGTCAGCGACCCGGGCGGGGTGCTCGCCACGCCGCTGGTTACGCTCCGAAGGGACGAGCGGGACGGATCGGACATCCGCCGCCTGGGCGAGCTCGTCGAGGAGTACGAGGTGGTTGAGGTCGTGGTCGGGCTGCCCCGCACGCTGGCGAACCGGGAGGGCCCGGCCGCCGAGGCGGCCCGTGGCTACGCGGCGGCGCTGGGCGAGCGGCTGGCCGTGCCGGTACACCTGGCCGACGAGCGACTTTCCACCGTGGTGGTCAGCCGGGCGATGAGCGCGCGGGGGCTGAACACCCGCAAGCAGCGCGGCGTGGTGGACCAGGCGGCCGCCGCGGCGATCCTGCAGGGTTGGTTGGATGCGAACCGCGCCGCCGGCGGCGAGGCAGGCGAGTGAGCGGCCGGCCGCCGAGGGTGGACGGGGACACCGAACCGCTGGGTATCGTCGGCGGGCGCGGGGGCACGCGTTCCTGGCACGAACGGGCCAGGCAGGACGACCAACGCGTCCGCGCGGACCGAGCACCCGGGAGTCGGCGGCCAGTGCAGCGATCACGCGAGAACCCCCAGCCGCCCCGGCGGCGGAAGCGGCGGCGCGCGCCGGTGGTGCTGGTGCTCCTGCTGTTCCTCGGCATCGCGGTCGGTGGCGGCTACCTGTACTGGGCGACCAACATCAAGGTCGCCGACTACGAGGGCGAGGGCAACGGCGACGTCGTCATTCAGGTCAAGGACGGCGACCTGATCAGCGCCATCGGCGCGGAGCTGGCCCGCCAGGACGTCGTGCGCAGCTCCCGGGCGTTCACCGAGGCGGCGGCCGAGAACGACGCGCGGGCCCGGTCGGTGCAGCCGGGTTACTACCGGATGCGGCTGCGCATGTCCGGCGGCGAGGCGGTGAAGCTGATCCTGGACCCGGACTCCCGGGTCGGCCAGCTGGAGATCAAGGGCGGCGTGCAGCTGGACGACACCCGGGGGCCGAACGGGGTGGTCGTGCCCGGCGTGCTGAGCCTGATCTCCAAGGCCACCTGCGCCGAACTGAACGGCTCGAGCACCTGCATCAGCCCCGAGCAGCTGCGGGCCACCATGGCCAGCACCTCGCCGGCGCAGCTGGGAGTGCCCGGCTGGGCGCTCGGCGAGGTGAGCAAGGCCGACCCCCGGCGCCGGCTGGAGGGGTTCTTCGCCCCCGGCCGTTACGACGTGCGGCCGGGCAGCCCGGCGACCGAGGTGCTGCGCACCCTGGTGACCCGGTCGGCCACCCAGTTCGAGGCGCTCGGCCTGGTCGCGGCGGCCGACCAGAGCCGCTACAGCGCCTACCAGCTGCTGGTGATCTCCTCCCTGGTGGAGAAGGAGGGGATCACCGCCGACTTCGGCAAGATCTCCCGGGTGATCTACAACCGGCTGCAGCAGCGCATCCGGCTGGGCATGGACTCCACCGTGAACTACCCGCTGGACCTGCAGGAAGTGCGCACCAGTGCGGAGGAGCGGAGCCGCCAGGGGCCGTACAACACCTACCTCAACTACGGCCTGCCGCCGACCCCGATCGGCGCCCCCGGGCAGCGCGCGTTGCAGGCCGCGCTGCAGCCCGAGCCCGGCCCGTGGGTGTACTTCGTGCGCTGCCAGAAGGAAGGCAACTCGTGCTTCGCGGTCACCCTGCCGGAGCACCAGAAGAACGTCTCGGCGGCCGTCGCGGCGGGGGCGTTCTGAGCACGCAAGCGCGCCGCGCCGCGGTGCTCGGCTCGCCGGTGGCGCACAGTCTTTCCCCGGTGCTGCACCGCGCCGCCTACCGCGCGCTGGGTCTTTCCGGGTGGCGCTATGACGCGATCGAGTGCGACGAGGCCGCGCTGCCCGGTCTGGTGGACGGCTTGGGGCCGGAGTGGGTGGGCCTGTCGGTGACCATGCCCGGCAAGCGCGCCGCGCTGGCCCGGGCCGACGAGCGCACCGAGCGGGCGGTCGCGGTGGACGCGGCGAACACCCTGGTCCGTCTGCCGGACGGCCGGTGGCAGGCCGACTGCACGGACATCGACGGGGTCACCGGCGCACTGATCTCGGCCGGCTGGGCCGGGCCCCGGTCGGGGGCGGCCCTGGTGCTGGGCGCGGGTGCGACCGCGTCGGCGGTAGTGGCCGGGCTGGCCGAGTTGGAGCTGCGGAACGTGCAGGTCATGGTGCGTAAACCGGCGCGGGCCGCCGGACTGGTCGCGGTGGCGAAGCGGTTCGGGCTGGAGGTTGAGGTGGTTGCCTGGGACCCCGCTCTGCCGGGCGTGGGCGGGGTGGACCTGGTGGTGAGCACGGTGCCGGGCGGGGCAGCGGATCCCTGCGCGCCGGCGGCGGCCCGGGCGCCCTTCGTGCTGGACGTCGTCTACCACCCGTGGCCCACGCCGATGGCCAAGGCCGTCGAGTCGGTCGGTGGCCGGTTGGCTACGGGTTTGGACATGCTGCTGCATCAGGCGTTCGGGCAGGTGGAGCAGTTCACCGGCCGGCCCGCGCCGCGTGAGGTCATGGCTTCGGCTTTGGCTGGTGTCCGCTAGCCGCCGGATGTGCACGGTGCCGGTTCACGGACGGCTTGGACGGCGCGGCCTGGGCGTTCTGCCGCGGCTTGGGTACGGCCCGTTGCGGTTTGGCGCGGCCCTGTTGCATTCGCCGAATCGAAGCGGCACCGCTGCCTTTGCATGATCATCAGGGCAGGGTGGCCGTTTCGGGCCCGTGAGGCGACCCTGGTGCCCTGATGATCATCGTTTACATGGTCAGCATGACATGGTGGTCGCCCTCGGACCCCTGGGAGGGCCGTAGTGTCATGGTGACCATGAGCGCGGTCCTGCGGCGCCCGGCGCAAACGCAACGGGCGCGGCTCAAGCCGCGGCAGACTGCCTAGCCGCGCCGTCCAAGCCATCCCTAAAACCGGCACTGCACCGAACCGCACGATTTACCCAGGCAGCACGTGCTCCCCGGTCTTGTCCGTGCTCAGGCACAGCGAGCACACGTGCGCCGTGTGCGTCAGGCAGGCGACCACGTCGGGGCGTTCGAACTCCTGGTCACACACGTGGCAGGCCAGCGTCTCGCCGGACGGGTTGCCGTACTCGTCGTACATGGGCAGCGTGATGCCGTCGTCGGTGCGGCGCAGGTAGTACCGGCCCTTGGTGGCGATGGCCAGCACCGGCGGCAACACGGTGGCCAGCACGATGGCGACCAGCGGGGAGAACGGCCGCAGGCCCTCGCCGAGCCCGCCGAAGAAGGCCACGATCGACACCCCGGCGGCCAGCAGCATGGAACCGAAGCCGACCGGGTTCACCGCGTAGAGCATGCCCCGGCGGAACTCCGGTTTCTTCGGGGAAAGGCCCAGCAGGTACTTGTTGAACACGATGTCCGAGGCGACCACCACGACCCAGGCCATGCCGCAGTTGGCGTAGAAGCCGAGGATGGTGTTCAGGAAGTCGAACATGTTGGCTTCCATCAGCACCAGCGCGATGAGCAGGTTCACGCCGAGGAACACCAGCCGGCCCGGGTAGCGCTTGGTGACCCGGGTGAACGAGTTCGTCCAGGCCAGCGAGCCGGAGTAGGCGTTGGTGACGTTGATCTTGATCTGGCTGATCACCACCAGGATCACCGCCAGCGCCATGGCCAGCCAGCCCGGCATGATGTCCTGGTAGATCTCCAGGAACTGGTGCACCGGCTGGTTGGCGATCGAGGCGCCGCCGCCCGTCGCGCCGGCGATCAGGTACACCGCGAGGAACAGCCCGATCACCTGCTTGATCGCGCCGAAGATCACCCAGCCGGGGCCGGCCAGCACCATCGCGGTCCACCAGCGGCGGGCGTTCTCCGGCGTCTTGGGCGGCATGAATCGCAGGTAGTCGATCTGCTCGGCGATCTGGGCGATCAGCGAAAGGCAGACCCCGGCGCACAGCATGACCGCGCCCAGGCTGGGTGCGCCCTGGCCCTGCTCGCCCTGGTAGGCGAAGAACGCGCCGACCGAGTCGGGGTGGCTGACCAGCAGGTAGCCGAACGGCAGCACCATCAGCACCAGCCACAGCGGGGTGGTCCAGACCTGCAGCTTGGACAGCAGCGACATGCCGTAGACCACCAGCGGGAAGATCACCACGGTAGACAGCGCGTAGCCCAGCCAGAGCGGGATGCCCAGGCCCAGGTTCAAGCCCTGGGCCATGATCGAGCCTTCCAGGGCGAAGAAGATGAACGTGAAGGTGGCGTAGATGACGTTGGTGACCACCGAGCCGTAGTAGCCGAAGCCGCTGCCCCGGGTGATCAGGTCCAGGTCCAGGTTGTACCGCGCGGAGTAGTAGGCCAGCGGGAAGCCGGTGAGCGCGATGACGACCGCGAACACCGCGATGCCCCAGAGCGCGTTGAACGTGCCGTACGCGATGCCGATGTTCGCGCCGATCGCGAAGTCGGCCAGGTACGCGATGCCTCCGAGCGCGGAGATCGCAACCACCCCGGTGGACCATTTCCGGTAGCTGCGCGGCGCGAAGCGCAGCGTGTAGTCCTCGAGGGTCTCCCTGGTCGCCGTGGTCAAATCTGCCATGCCGATCAGCGTCAGTCGGCGCGGGTATCCCCGGGTTTCCCGACCGTGACTTTTCGGTTACCGGCTGTCCCACTGGTTCGCCCGAGTGTTGGCTGGCGGCCGAAATGTGACCGTCGCTACGCTGGCCAGCCCCATCCGAGGAGCATCCCGTGGCATCTCGACTCAACCCGTACCTGAGCTTCGACGGCACCGCCCGGCAGGCGATGGAGTTCTACCGCGACGTCTTCGGCGGCGAGCTCGCGCTGCACACCTTCGGCGAGGTCGGCGGCGGGCACGGCGACGACAACGACAAGATCATGCACGGCATGCTGGAGACCGACGCCGGCTACACGATCATGGGCGCGGACAACCCGCCGGGCATGCCGTTCCAGCCAGGCAACACGATCACGGTCAGCCTCAGCGGCGACGACGGCGACCGGCTGCGCGGCTACTGGGAGCGGCTGGCCGACGGCGGCTCGATAGCGGTTCCCCTGGAGAAGCAGATGTGGGGCGACGAGTTCGGCATGTGCACCGACCGGTTCGGTACGCCCTGGATGGTCAACATCGGCTGATACCGGTAACACCGGCGACACACCCGGGTGACACGATCTCCCGCACCGGACGAAGGGAGATCGCGGTGTTGCTGTCCCCGCATGAGCAGGAGCGGCTGCTGGTTCACCTGGCCGCGCGGCTGGCCCAGGAGCGCCGCGACCGGGGGTTGAAGCTGAACTATCCCGAAGCGGTCGCGGTGATCAGCTCGTTCGTGCTGGAAGGCGCCAGGGACGGGCGCTCGGTGGCCGACCTGATGGCCGCCGGGCAGCGCGTGCTCACCCGGGACGACGTGATGGACGGCGTGCCCGAGATGATCACTTCCGTCCAGGTGGAGGCCACCTTCCCGGACGGCACCAAGCTGGTCACCGTGCATCGGCCCGTCCAGTGATCCCGGGGGAGTACGTGCTCGCCGGCGCCGCCGTGCCGGTGGAGGGCGAGATCGTCGAGCTGACCGTGGTGAACACCGGCGACCGGCCCGTCCAGGTCGGTTCGCACTACCACTTCGCCGCCGCGAACCCGGCGCTGGAGTTCGACCGGGAAGTGGCGCACGGACATCGCCTGGCCGTGCCGGCGGGCACCGCCGTGCGGTTCGAGCCGGGCCTGGAGCGGGTGGTCGCGCTGACCCCGCTGGGCGGCACCGCCACCGTTCCCGGGCTGCGTTTGACCCACCCCGGCGCCTCCGGCGCCTCACCATCCCCCGGGCTGGACTCGTGAGCTGGCACATCGAGCGCGAGCGCTACGCGGAGCTGTACGGCCCGACCACCGGTGACCGGGTGCGGTTGGCCGACACCGACCTGTTCATCGAGGTCACCGAGGACCGCTGCCGGGGTCCGCGCGGCGGGGACGAGGTGGTCTTCGGCGGCGGCAAGGTGATCCGCGAGTCGATGGGCCAGGCGCGGGCCTCCCGCGCCGAGGGAGCGCCGGACCTGGTGATCACCGGTGCGCTGGTGCTGGACCACTGGGGCGTGGTGAAGGCCGACGTCGGGGTGCGGGACGGCCGCATCGTCGCGCTGGGCAAGGCCGGCAACCCGGACACCATGGACGGGGTCTCGCCCGAGCTGGTGATCGGCCCGGGCACCGAGATCATCGCCGGCAACGGGCTGATCCTGACCGCCGGCGCGGTGGACTGCCACGTGCACCTGATCAGCCCCACCCAGGTCCCGGAGGCGGTGGGCTCCGGGGTTACCACGCTGATCGGCGGGGGCACCGGGCCGGCCGAGGGCACCAAGGCGACCACGGTGACGCCGGGCGAGTGGTACCTGGCCCGGATGTTGCGCGCGATGGACGGGCTGCCGGTGAACGTGGCGCTGCTCGGCAAGGGCAACACCGTGGGGTTGCCGGCGCTGCGCGAGCAGGTCGCGGCCGGGGCGTCCGGGTTCAAGCTGCACGAGGACTGGGGTTCCACGCCGGCCGCGATCGACGCCTGCCTGCGGGTGGCCGAGGAGACCGGGGTGCAGGTGGCCATCCACACCGACACCCTCAACGAGGCCGGCTACGTGGCCGACACCCTGGCCGCGATCGCCGGCCGGGGCATCCACGCCTACCACACCGAGGGGGCCGGCGGCGGGCACGCGCCGGACATCATCACCGTGGCCGGCGAGCCGAACGTGCTGCCCAGCTCGACCAACCCGACCCGCCCGCACACGGTCAACACGCTGGACGAGCACCTTGACATGCTGATGGTCTGCCACCACCTGAAGCCGTCGGTGCCGGAGGACCTGGCGTTCGCGGAGAGCCGGATCCGCCCGTCCACCATCGCCGCCGAGGACCTGCTGCACGACCTCGGCGCGATCTCCATGATCGGCTCGGACAGCCAGGCGATGGGCCGGGTGGGCGAGGTGGTCATCCGTACCTGGCAGACCGCGCACGTGGGGAAGAAGCGGTGGGGGTCGCTGCCGGGGGACGGCGCGGCGGACAACCTGCGCGCCCGCCGGTATGTGGCCAAGTACACGATCTGCCCGGCGGTGGCGCACGGCCTGGATCACGAGATCGGCTCCGTGGAACCCGGCAAGCTGGCCGACCTGGTGCTCTGGCAGCCGGCGTTCTTCGGCGTGCGGCCGTCGGTGGTGCTGAAGGGCGGTTTCATCGCCTGGGCCGCGATGGGCGACGCCAACGCGTCCATCCCGACCCCGCAGCCGGTGCTGCCTCGGCCGATGTTCGGCGCGTCCCCCGAGGGCGCTTCGGACACGTCGGTGCACTTCGTCGCGCCGGGGGCGCTGTCCGGTGACCTGGCGGACCGGCTGGCGGTGCGCCGGCGCCTGGTGCCCACCCGGGACACCCGCGCGGTGCGCAAGGCGGACCTGCCGAACAACGACGCGCTGCCCCGCATCGAGGTGGACCCGGAGACCTTCACCGTGCGGGTGGACGGCGAGGTGGTGGAGGAGGCGCCGGCCACCGAGCTACCGATGGCCCAGCGGTACCACCTTTTCTAATTTTGTTTTACGTTGAACAACAGACGTAACTTCCGTCACACGTGCTTCGTTAAGGAATTGTAAGGCCGGAGCCCGTGGGGGACGGGCGTGCGAGGCAAGGGCCGCCGTACGGGGTAAGGGGGTGCCGACGGCGGCCCTTGTCCTTTTGGCGTTCAGCCGCGCCGGCCGGGCAGCCAGGAGAAGTCGACGCCGCAGGTCAGGGTGCTCCAAGCCGGGTGGCGTGGCGGGACGGCGGCCAGCCGCGCCTCCTCCTCCAGCCAGTGCGCCGCCGACACCGCCATGCCGTCGATCTCGGCCTGCTCGCGGTAGGCCCGGACCCGGGCCAACTCGGCCAGGCGTGCGACCTCGTCGTCGCCACTCCCGCGCGAACACATCAGTCGGCCCGCACGGTGGCCAGGAAGGCGGCGAGGTGGGGCTCGCCGACCAGGTCCAGCGGCGCGAGCGTCGCGGTGCCGGTGAGCAGTTCGCTGGCCGCTTCCCGGAGGATTTCCAGGGCGTTCGCCCGATGCCACGGCACGCCGCTCAGCCGCGCCCGTTCCAGCCGGGCCGCCAGTGTCGGGGCGACGCGCGGCGGACCGCCCGCGTGCTGGAGCGCGACGACCCGGGCCGAGCGCAGTCCGGGGGCGACCGCGAACGTCTCGCGCACGGTGAGCAGCACATGCGACGCGATCGCGGTCGCCCGGTGGCATCCGCGCAGGGCTCCGACGCCCGGGACCGTGGTGACCAGGGACACCTCCGCCCCGATCACTCCGACCGCCGCCGCCGGCGCCTCGTGGTCGTCGAACGCCTCGGTGAGCGCGCTCAGCACCGCCGACGGTTCGTTGTGCAGCAGTCGCTGCCAGCCCCGGTCCAGTCGCTGCTGCAGGTGCCGGTGCAGGTGGTGCCGTTCGCGCTCGAGCTGCCTGATCTCGTGCTCGGCCGTCGTGCGGGCGTCGGCGAGGGCCTGCCGGCGAAGGGAGCGCTGGAACGGCCCGAGCCCGGCCAGCACCCGCTTCCGGTGCCGGACGACGACCGAGGCGGCGTTCACCTCCGGGGGCGGTGGCGCCTCCGGCGCCCGGGCCGGCGGAAAATCCCGTCGGTGCAGGTTGTGCAGCTGGTCGAGGGCCGGCTGGAGCCGGCCGGCCCGCAGGTGCTGCTCGGCCTCGGCGAGCGCCTGGCGGGAGGCGTTCGGGCACCGGGCGCCCGTAGACGGCGCGTCGATGCTGGTGCGCAGGCCCGTGCCGGAGGCGCGGATGCGCACCCCGGGCGCGGCCTTGAACGAGAACGGCATGGCATCTTTCCGCTCTGCTTCGCGCGGTCCCGTCGAGGGAGGGCAGTGGGCATAGCGCCGGTTGGCCTAATGCCGTTAACCCGGGGCGGGTATCGAGGCCGGTTCGTGACCTGCGCGCGAGGTTTTCGAGACCGGCAACAGCGAGTCCAGGTGGCTCGCGCGGGCCGTTCAGGTAGGGCTGCCCGGCCAGCCGGGGGTCGGTCATGGGGTCGGTCATGGCCAGCGCGGTGATGAACGTGGCGCTGCCGGCGCACGGCGGGTCGCCGGAGGCGTTGTCGGCCAGTTACAACCTGGCCGTCGCGGCGACCGCCGGGCTCACGCTGTCGATGGCCCTGCTGGCCGCCGTCGGCCTGCGCCCCGGTCGGCCGGGCTCACCCGGGTAGATTCCTCGCGATGAAGCTCGGGGGGTTGTTGCTGCTGGCGGACTCGCGGCTGCCGTCCGGCGGGCACGTCCACTCGGGCGGGGTGGAGGCGCAGGTCGACCGGGGGTTGATCCGGGATCCGTCCGACCTGGCGCTGTTCCTGGACGCGCGGATCCGCACCGCCGGCCTGTGTGCCTCGGCATTCGCGGCGGTCGGTGCTCTGGTCTCCGGGCGCGACTGGCTGCCCTGGGACCGCGCGGTGGACGTGCGCACGCCGGTGCACGGGCTGCGCGAGGCCTCCCGGGCGCAGGGGGCGGCGCTGCTGCGCACCGCCCGCCAGGCCTGGCCGGCGGGCGAGGGCCTGCGCGCGCTGGCCGAGCTGGGCCGGCCCCACCATCCGCTGGTGCTCGGTGCCGCATCGGCGGCCGCCGGGGCGGGTCCGGAGCAGGCGGCCGCGCTGGCGGTGCACCACCTGGTGGGCGGCGCGGCCACCGCCGCTGTCCGGCTGCTCGGGCTGGATCCGCTGCGGGTGGCCGCCGTGCAGGCCGGGCTGGTGCCGCTGGCCGACCGGACCACTGCCCAGGGGGTCGAGGCCGCGCGCGCCTCGGTCGCCGCCGACGACCCGGACCTGCTGCCGGCCGAC
The DNA here is from genome assembly GCA_014208095.1 of Actinospineispora eucalypti. Lineage (GTDB taxonomy): Bacteria > Actinomycetota > Actinomycetes > Mycobacteriales > Pseudonocardiaceae > Pseudonocardia > Pseudonocardia eucalypti. Next base: position 2,647,352 of record JACHMT010000001.1, read on the forward strand.
ACCACGCCCCTGCCGGACATCGCGGCCGAACTGCACCACGCCTCGGAGGTGACCCTCTTTGCATCTTGACCATACGAAGCACGAGCACGCACCGCTGCCCGCCGGAACCCGCCGGGAGCTGCGCATCGGGATCGGCGGCCCGGTCGGCGGCGGGAAGACCGCGCTGGTCGCGGCGCTGTGCAAGCAGCTGCGCGACGAGCTGTCGGTGGCCGTGGTGACCAACGACATCTACACCGAGGAGGACGCCGAGTTCCTCCGCCGCCACGCGGTCCTGCCGGACGACCGGATCCGCGCGGTGCGCACCGGCTGCTGCCCGCACACCGCCATCCGCGACGACATCACCGCCAACCTGGCCGCCGTCGAGGAGCTGGTCGCCGCGCACGACCCCGATCTGGTGCTGGTGGAGAGCGGCGGGGACAACCTGACCGCGACCTTCAGCTACGGCCTCATCGACGCGCAGATCTTCGTGGTGGACGTGGCCGGCGGGGACAAGGTGCCGCGCAAGGGCGGCCCCGGCGTCATTCGCTCCGACCTGCTGGTGATCAACAAGGTGGATCTGGCGCCGCTGGTCGGGGCCGACCTCGAGGTCATGCGCTCGGACGCGGAGCGGGTGCGGGAGGGCCGGCCGACCGTGTTCACCTCGCTCCGGCAGAACCCCGAGGCGCCGGACGTGGTCGGCTGGATCCGCCAACGCCGGGCTCTCGTTACGTGAAGGCCCTCCCCACGTGAAGGCCCTCGCCGAGCTGGACGTCGAACCGGGCCAGCGCATCCGCTGGCGCACCCGGCCGCCGGTGGTGGTGCGCCGCACCGGCCCGGCACGGGTGCACCTGGTGCAGGCGGCCGGGGGGCCGCTCGGCGGGGACGAGCTGGAACTGCGGTTGCGGCTGGCCGAAGGAACCGAGCTGACCGTGGGTTCGGCCGGCGCCACGGTGGCCCAGCCGTCCCGCTCGGACGACGCCGGGCCGGCCCGCTGGACCGTCACGGCCGAGCTGGCCGAGGGCGCGCGGCTGCGCTGGTGGCCGGAGCCGACGGTGGTCTGCGACCGGGCGAGGCTGCACACCGAGTTCCGCCTGGCCGTGGCCGAAGGCGCGGCCGCGCTGGTCCGGGAGGAGGTACGACTGGGCCGGTACGGGCAGGCCGGCGGCGCCTACCGGGGCGCGCTCACCGCCGACCACGCCGGGGCGCCGCTGCTCCGGCACACCACCGTGCTGGACGGCGCGGACCCCGCGCTGACCGGGCCGGGTGGCACATCCGGCGCACGGCATGTGGTGACCGTGCTGGGGGTCGGCGCGGTCACCGGGCCGGCCGGCGACACCCCGGCCTCGGGGGAGCGGCCGGGCCTGCGATGGGCCTGCCACCGGCTGGCCGGGCCGGGCTGGTTACTGGTCGGGATCGGTGCGGACGGGGCGGCGCTCGCCGAGGTGGCCTACCGATTCACGCCCGAGGTGGCCCTTCTGGGACAGCCCGCCGGCGGGTGACGATGCCCGGGTGCCGATCAACGAGCTTGGCCAGCCGATAGGGCGGCCCCTGCCGGAATGGACCCCGCGACCCATGCCCACCGCTTCCGAGCTGGTGGGCCGGTACTGCCGCTTGGAGCGGCTGGACCCGGACCGGCACGCCGAGGGGTTGTTCGCCGCCGACCGCCGGGACACGCGTGGGGAGAGCTGGACCTACCTACCCTACGGCCCGTTCCCGGACCTGGACGACTACCGGAAATGGCTGGCCGCGGCGGCCGAGCCGGCCGACCCCCGGTTCTACGCGATCGTCGACGCGGCGGAGCGGCCGCTTGGGGTGCTCAGCCTGATGCGGATGCAGCCCGAGTTCGGGGTCATCGAGGTCGGCCACGTGCACTACTCACCGGCGCTGCAACGCACCCGGGAGGCCACCGAGGCCCAGTACCTGGTGGGCCGGTACGTGTTCGACGAGCTGGGTTACCGGCGGTGGGAGTGGAAGTGCGACGCACTGAACGACCCCTCCCGCGCCGCCGCCGAGCGCCTCGGGTTCCGCTACGAGGGGACGTTCCGCCAGGCCACGGTGGTGAAGGGTCGGAACAGGGACACCGCGTGGTACTCCATCCTCGACGCCGAGTGGCCGGCGCTGCGGGACCGCTTCGAACAGTGGTTGCGTCCGGACAACTTTGAACCGGCTGGCCGCCAGCGCTCGCCCCTGTAGGAGCTGCCCGGAAAGCGGATCTCGAAACTCCCTGACGAACAGGGAACGGCGGTCGTTTCCTCTCAGCGCGACGCGAGCCGCTTCAAAGAAATTTGGTCAACGGCGCGCTGGCACAACCACGACTCGGGAGGCCAGCGGGTCAACCCTCGAAAACCGGTGCTCAGAACGGTGGTTCGGGTTCTAGGGACTGTTCCAAGATCGGTGTTTCCGGCCCGACGCGCCGGGCTGAGGTCCGGCGAGATGGGCACAGGCAGTGATGACATCTGATCTTGTGGGATCAGCGAAGCGTGAGTCGAAGCCGGCGCGGGAGCTGTCACCGGAGCAGGCCGCCGCGGCGGCCATGGTGGCCGAGGCCAAGGCCCGAGGGCTGGCGCTGACCGGCCCGGACGGTTTGTTGAAGGTGTTCACCAAGAGTGTGTTGGAAACCGCGCTTGGTGAAGAGATGACCGAGCATCTCGGGCATGAGAAAAATCGCGCCGAGCCGGATCGGGAATCAACAAACGTGCGGAACGGCACTCGGTCGAAGACCGTGATCTCGGATGCGGCCGGCGAGGTGCGGATCGATGTTCCGCGTGATCGGGACGCGACGTTCGAGCCGCAGATTGTGAAAAAGCGGCAGCGGCGAATCGGTGACGTCGACGAAATTGTGTTGTCGTTGTGCGCGAAAGGGTTGACCAGCGGGGAGGTTTCCGCGCATTTCTCCGAGATCTACGGGGTTTCCGTGTCGAAGGAAACGATCTCGCGGATCACTGACAAAGTTGTGGCGGAGATGAACGACTGGGCAAGCCGCCCCCTCGAGGAGATTTACGCCGCGTTGTTCATCGATGCCATCCAGGTCAAGGTGCGCGACGGTCAGGTAGCCAACCGGCCCGTCTACGCCGCCATCGGGGTCACCCTGGACGGACACAAGGACGTGCTGGGACTGTGGATGGGCGCGGGCGGCGAAGGCGCCAAGTTCTGGATGAGCGTCCTGGTCGACCTGAAGAACCGTGGCCTGCGAGACGTGTTCTTCCTGGTGTGCGACGGCCTGAAAGGACTACCCGATGTGGTGGCCAACGTCTGGCCGCAAACAATCGTCCAAACATGCATCGTCCATCTCATTCGCAACACGTTCCGCCTGGTCTCCCGACAGGACTGGGATGCGCTCAAGCGCGACGTGAAAGCAATCTACACCGCGCCCAACCCCGACGCCGCGCTGGGCGCTCTCGACGAACTCGACACAAAATGGGGAAAGAAATACGCGGCGGTGATCCGACTCTGGCGAAACGCCTGGAACGAGTTCGTGCCGTTCCTCGACTACGACGTCGAAATACGGCGGGTCATTTGCTCAACGAACGCGATTGAATCGCTGAACGCACGCTACCGCAGAGCAGTCCGAGCCCGTGGACATTTTCCCACCGAACAGGCAGCAATGAAATGCCTGTACCTTGTGACCCGCAGCCTGGACCCCACCGGGACAGGCCGCGCCCGATGGACGATGCGCTGGAAGCCCGTGCTCAACGCCTTCGCCATCACCTTCAGCAACCGCTGGCCGGCAGCTGAGAGCTACTAACCGAACCGCCGGAAACACCGATCACGGGATAGACCCGGGTTCTGGGTCGGTGATGGGTTCTCCTCTGGTGTGGTAGCGGCGGCCGAGTGGGCTGATCCAGATGAACCTCCCTGGTTGGGGGTTGGGTGACGGTCCAGCCTCCTTCGTGTTTGAGCCGGTGGTCGTGTTTGCAGCCGGGTCCGAGGTTGGTGTGGGTGGTGGGGCCGCCGTGTTGGTGGTCGTGGGTGTGGTCTTGTTCGGATTGGGTGGCGGGGCGCCGGCAGCCGGGTGCGGTGCAGGTGCGGTCGCGGATCTGCACGTACCGGCGTAGCGCGTGTCCGGGCAACCGTCGCCCCGGCCGGCTGTCCCGGTCGGGGCGGGGCGCGGTGCGGGCATGTTGGTACTGGGTGGAGATGTCGGTGATCACCCCGGCCCAGGCCTGGGGTGGGTCTTCGGCCAGGCGGGCCAGCACGGTGGCCGGGATGGCCAGCTCAACGATCCCGCCCTCGGCGTGGTGTCCGGGTGGGCCGGTGGTGGGTCTTCGGCGGGTGAGGCCTTCGGCGAGTAGGTAGCCCTCGTGGTCGGTGACCGCCCATCGCCATTGCCCCTGGTGTTGGCGGGCGACCGCCCGTCGCGCGGTGTCGGCGAGGATCGGCCCCCAGCCGGGCAGTTCGCCGGGCAGGTCGTTGACCCCGGCGAGGCTGTCGAGCCGGGCGCGGACCTCGATCCCGGCCACCCGTCCGAGGGGCTCGCGTTCGCCGGCCGTCCTTCGAGACACGGAAGCCGGCTGATCGTCGCGCGGGCCATCCCCGGCCAGCGGGGCGTCATCTGGTGCCGTCCAGGCCGGCTCGGCACGATCCAAACGGTCCCCGTCCGGCTCGGCGCTGTCCGGCTCGGTGCCCGCCGGATGTTCGGCCGCCACAGCGTTGTCCGTCGTGGCTTTTAGGGGTGTGGCTCGCACCGGCGTCGCTTCGGCGGTTGGGGGGTTGGCCGGTGGGGTTTGGGTCTGGGTAGCCTCGGCGAGCAGAGCGGTGATCATCTCTGTGTGGGTCAGGTGGTGGAAGCGGCCATCGAGCAGGCGTAGGTAGATGTCCGCGCGCAACTGGTCGACCCGGCCGGGGTGTCCGGCGCGTTTCGCCGCCCGGGCCAGCGCGGCAATGCGTTCGGCCGCGGCGGCGGCCTCGTCCGGGGGTAGACCCGACGCGCTGATCACCGCGGTGCCGTCCGGGTTCAGATAGCCCACCACCGCCCGCTCACCCAATGCCCGCTGGTAGGCATCCTGGGCGTGGTCTGGATCGGCGGTCAGGATCAGCTTCAGGATGCGGGCGCGTAGCTGCCCGGTGGTCAACCCGGGCGCCGCCGCCAATACCGCGTTCAGCACGTTGGCGATCAACCCGGCCGGTAGGCCGGCCAGGTGGTGGACGAACACCCACGCCCGGTCCCGGTCGATCCGCCCGGCCAGCATCTCCGCATGCACGGAGGGCAAACCTCGACACAGGGCATAGGCGAACTCGGACTCACTCCACCCCTGCCGCCGCGTCATCACCAACGTGGCCCGCACCTCATCCGGCGCGTAGCGGTGCGGCTCAACCAGCCGGGCCACCGAGCCAGGCCCTGCGGCGGGATCACGCTCCAGCGTCGAGGCCACCGCCCCGAGATACACCCCATCGGCGTACGCCCGCTGCCGCGCCGACGCCTGCAACACATCGATGACCGAACCGTTCGGCACCGCCGTCACATCCACCGACGCCAACACAGCGGCCAGCTCCGGACCGACGGGCATCCCCGCCAGCCGCTCACCAAGCCCGTCGCTCATGTGTTCGATTATACGTTCGACCGCCGACACATTTCGGCGAACCCGGAACCACGAATCAACGCGAGCCTGGTCCGAGGCCACCACAACCCGGGAACCTGGCAGGTCAACACCTCGAAACCCGTCTATCGGGCACTAGCACAGCGGTCCGACAACTCCGTGCCGTCGCGGCGCGGAACGGCCGAGTTGTACACATCGCCCCCGTCCATCCACAGCTTCGCCGAGGTCGATGGCCCCCGCACCGCCCGGCCAGCAACCTTGGGGGCATGGCACATGTGGTGTTCTTCGGCGGTCTCGGGATGTTGGCCGGTGCGGCCGCCAGGGCGGTGCTCGGCCGGCTGCGGCGCGGCGCGCGGCTCCGGCCGCCCTGGTGCGAGCTGGCGGTCGGCGCGCTGTGGGCCGGCGCCGGTGGTTGGTGGGGCGGTGGAGGGCTGTCCTGGCGGTGGCTGCCGTTGCTGCTCGGGCTCGCCTGGCTGGGGGTGGCCGCCGGGGCGGTGGACCTGGTGCATGGCCGCCTACCGGACGCGCTGACCCTGCCCGCCGTGCCGGCCGCCGTGCTCGCCACGGTGCCGCTGGGCGGTGTCGCGGTGTCGCGGGCGCTGCTCGGAGCCCTGTTGCTGTTCGGCGGGTACCTGGCAGTGCGGCTGGTGGCGCCGGGCGCGCTGGGTGCTGGTGACGTGAAGCTGGCCGCCGCGCTCGGTGCCGGGCTGGGCGCCGCATCCCTGGCGGCGCTGGCGGTGGCGACCGTGCTCGCCGCCGTGCTCACCGCGTCGGTGCTGGCCGGCGGGTTGTTGAGCGGCCGGTTGAGTCCCGGGGCGGCGGTGCCGCACGGGCCGGCGATGCTGTTCGCCGCGTGGCTGGTCCTCGCGGTGGCCGCCGGTGCGGGGGTGGGTGCCGGTGCGTGAGGCCGCGGCTGCCGCCGACGCGGAGGTGAGGACCGGTGCGTGAGACAATCGGGACCGTGTTGCGTTGGTTGACCGCTGGTGAGTCGCACGGGCCGGCGCTGGTTGCGGTGCTCGAGGGCATGGTGGCCGGTGTCGAGATCACATCCAAGGAACTGGCCGCCGAGCTGGCACGGCGCCGGCTGGGCTACGGCCGGGGCGCCCGGATGAAGTTCGAAGCGGACGAGCTCGAGATCATCGGTGGCATCCGGCACGGGGTGACGCAGGGCGGGCCGGTCGCGGTGCGCATCGGCAACACCGAGTGGCCGAAGTGGGAGACCGTGATGGCGGCCGACCCGGTGGACCCGGAACTGATCGCCAACCGGGCGCGCAACGCGCCGCTGACCCGGCCCCGGCCCGGTCATGCCGACCTTGCCGGCATGACCAAGTTCGGGTTCGACGACGCCCGCCCGGTGCTGGAGCGGGCCAGCGCGCGGGAGACCGCCTCCCGGGTGGTGCTCGGCACGGTGGCCAAGGCATTTCTGAAGCAGGCGCTCGGCGTGGACATCGTGTCGCACGTGGTCGCGCTCGGCTCCGTGGATGCGCCTGACGACGAGCTGCCCGGCCCCGCTGACCTGGAGCGGGTGGATTCCAGCCCGGTGCGGGCCTACGCCGAGTCGGCCACCGAGGCGATGGTGGCCGAGGTGGACGCGGCCCAGGCGGACGGCGACACGCTCGGCGGCGTGGTCGAGGTGATCGCGTACGGCATGCCGGTCGGTGTCGGCAACTACGTGCAGTCCGACCGGCGGCTGGACGCCAGGCTGGCCGGTGCGCTGATGGGTATCCAGGCGATGAAGGGCGTGGAGATCGGTGACGGGTTCCGCACCGCCCGCCGCCGGGGCAGCGCGGCCCACGACGAGATGGTGCCCGGCGCACCGGTGGACCGGCTGACCAACCGGGCCGGCGGCATCGAGGGCGGCATGACCAACGGCGAGCCGGTGCGGGTGCGCGTGGCGATGAAACCGATCTCCACCGTGCCCCGCGCGCTGTCCACCGTGGACGTGGCCACCGGCGAGCCGGCGCAGGCCATCCACCAGCGGTCGGACGTGTGCGCGGTTCCCGCGGCCGGTGTGGTCGCCGAGGCGATGGTCGCGCTGGTGCTGGCGCAGGCGGCGCTGGAGAAGTTCGGCGGCGACTCGGTGGCGGAGACGGCCCGCAACCTGGGGGCGTACCAGGCAGCCGCCGCCGAACAGCTCGGCCACTGAGCTCAGACGGCGGCCTCGGCGGCCTCGGGCGACGGCGCCAGCTGCGCCACGATGGCGGCCACGTCCAGCCAGACGTGTTCGCTGCTGATGCCGCCGTCCCGGAACTCGCACACGTGCAGTAGCCGGTAGGTGACCTCGCGGTTGCCGCCGGGCAGGCCGAACGGCTGGCCGACGGCCCGCGCGGTGACCATGGCCTCGTCCACCATGAAGTCGTCGCCGTACAGACGGCGGATCGGGGTAACCCGCTCGTTGTCGAAGTCGGCGAACAGCTGGGCGTAGCGGCAGCGGATGTCCGCCGGGTCCGACAGCGCCCCGTCAGGGTCGCCGATCACGTCGTGCACGGCCCCCTCGGCGAGCGTGCCCATCAATGCCTCCAAATCGTGCGCGGCTTCGGCGGCATAGTGCCGCCCCATGATCTCGTCCATCTCGGTGCGGTCCATGGCTTCCCCTCCGAGCCGGTTGGCGGACTTCGCTGTCGGCGCGGAACGGCGCCAGCGCGCCCAGATTCGACGGGAGCCCGCCAACAGGCTCTAGTACGGTCGTGCGATGACCCAATCGTCATGAGAAAGGATTCTCATGTCAATAGAATAGTTGCATGGTGATCCGGGACCTTCAGAAACAGCGGACCCGCCTCGCGCTGATCGACGCGGCGGTGCGGCTGGTCGGACAGGGCCAGTCGCCCACGCTCGCCGAGGTCGCTGAGGAGGCGCTGGTGTCCACCGCGACCGCGTACCGCTACTTCTCCAGCATGCGGCCGTTGCTGCTCGAGGTGGCCACCCGGCAGCTGCAACCCGCGGTGGACGAGCTGCTCGGCGAGCTGCCGGCGGATCCGGAGCAGCGGCTGGACCAGATGGTGGACCGGGTGACCAGCATGCAGTTGCGGCACGAGGCGCTGTGGCGGGGAGTGCTCAGCGCGATCCAGGAACGGTGGTTCGAGGAGGCCGAGCGGCCTCCGGAGGAGCGGGTTCCGGTGCGCGGGATCACCCGGGTGGGCCTGGTCGAGGGTGCGCTCGCCCCGCTGCGCGAGACCTTGCCGGCCGACCGCTACCGCAAGCTCAGCCTGGCCATCACGCTGGTGTTCGGCGCGGAGGCCATGGTCTCCGCCCGGGATGTCTGTGGGCTGGACGTCGATGAGTCGAGGGAGATCATGCGCTGGACCGCCCGGACGCTGCTGCGGGCCGTTCTCGCCGAGCCGGCCGGCGCCCCGGCGGGCGCGGACGGCGCGGGCACCGGTTCGGCCGGTGCGGGCACTGGTTCAGACAGCGGGGACACCGGGTCGGCCAGCGCCCCGGCGGGTGCGGACGGCGGGGGCAACGGGCCGGGTGGCGAGAGCAACCGGCCGGGTGGCGGGGGGAACGGGTCCGGTGGCGGGGGCAACGGGAGCGTGCCCGAATGACGGGTCGACGTGCTCGTCTAGGCTGAGCAGGTGGGAGACGGGATCAGGCCCGCGGCGATCTTGGTGGGGCCACCGGGCTCGGGCAAGAGTACGGTCGGCCGGCGCATCGCGGAGCGGCTGGCGTTGGGCTTCAAGGACTTCGACGACGACATGCGGGCCGCGCACGGGCTGGAGGCCGGTGAGCTGGTCGTCGAGCTGGGTCGCGAGCGCTTCCAGGAGCTCGAGGCCGAGCTGCTGGGCGAGGTGCTGACCAGCTTCGACGGCGTGCTCGCGCTGGGCGGGGGCACGCCGACCGCGCCGGGCGCCGCCGAGCTGCTGGCCGGCCACCGGGTGGTGTTCCTGGACGTCGATCTGGAGAACCTGCTCAAGCGGGAGGGCCTGGTACCGCTGCACCCGTGGCTGCTGCCCAACCCGAGGGCGCACCTGCGCCAGCTGCTCACCGAGCGGCGGCCGGTGTACGAGGCGGTCAGCCAGGCGACCGTGCCCACCAGTGAACGCCCGGTGGAGGACGTGGTCGCCGACGTGCTCGCCGCGCTCGAGGCCCGACCGGTGAGCGGCGCATGACCTCCCCGGCCGTACGGATCAAGGTCAACGCGGAGCGCCCGTACGACGTGACCGTCGGCCGGGGCATCCCTGGGACCGACGTGCTGGCCGCGCTGGACGGTGCGACCAAGGCGGTCATCGTGCACCAGCCGACCCTGGCCGGGCGGGCCGAGGCGTTGCGGGCCGAGCTGGCGGCGGAAGGCGTCGACGCGCACCGCGCCGAGGTGCCGGACGCGGAGGACGGCAAGACGCTCGCCGTCACCGGGTTCTGCTGGGAGGTGTGCGGCCGGGTCGGGCTGACCCGGGCCGACGCGGTGATCGGCCTCGGTGGTGGCGCGGTGACCGACCTGGCCGGGTTCGTCGCGGCCACCTGGATGCGCGGGGTGCGGGTGGTGCACATCCCGACCACGCTGCTGGCCATGGTGGACGCCGCCGTCGGGGGCAAGACCGGGATCAACACCGCCGCCGGCAAGAACCTGGTCGGCGCGTTCCACGAGCCGGCCGCCGTGCTGGTCGACCTGGACACGCTGCGCACCCTGCCCGCCGATGAGCTCCGCCCCGGGATGGCCGAGGTGGTGAAGGCCGGGTTCATCGCCGACCCGGTGATCGTGGACCTGGTCGAGGCCGACCCGGCCGCCGCGCTCGACCCGGCCGGCGAGGTGCTGCCGGAGCTGGTCCGCCGGTCCATCCAGGTCAAGGCCGACGTGGTGTCGGCGGACCTGCGGGAGTCCAACCTGCGGGAGATCCTCAACTACGGGCACACCCTCGGCCACGCCATCGAGCGCCGGGAGGACTACCGCTGGCGCCACGGGGACGCGGTGAGCGTCGGGCTGGTGTTCGCCGCCGAGCTGGCCCGGGCCGCCGGCCGCCTGGACGACCCGACCGCCGACCGTCACCGCGCGGTGCTCCACGCGCTCGGCCTGCCGGTGGGATACCGGCCGGACGCGCTGCCCGAGCTGATGGCCGGCATGGCGCTGGACAAGAAGGCGAAGGCGGGCAAGCTGCGGTTCGTGGTGCTGGACGGACTGGCCAAACCCGGTCGGCTGGAAGGCCCGGAAGAGGACCTGCTGGCCACCGCGTACGCCGCGACCTGCCGGGACCCGGAATGAGTGCCGACATGCAGGTGCTGGTGCTGAACGGGCCGAACCTGGGCCGGCTGGGCACCAGGCAGCCCGACGTGTACGGCACCACCAAGTACTCCGACCTGGTCGAACTGTGCCTGCGCACCGGCAACGAGCTCGGCATGAAGGTCGCCGTGCGGCAGACCGAGCACGAGGGCGAGATGCTCGAGTGGCTGCACGAGGCCGCCGACGCCGGCACCCCGGTGGTACTCAACGCCGGCGCGTGGACGCACTACTCGATCGCGGTCCGGGACGCCTGCGCGATGCTCACCGCCCCGTTGATCGAGGTGCACATCAGCAACGTGCACACCCGCGAGGAGTTCCGCCACCACAGCCACATCAGCGCGGTGGCCACCGGCGTGATCGTCGGCCTGGGTGTGCGCGGCTACCAGCTGGCCCTGCACTGGATAGCCGACTACGGCACCCTCCGGGCCTAGGCCGTGTTTAAAAAGCCCTCGATCGCGGTCTTCGCGCCCAGGCGGTCCCCGGCCGCGTTGTCGGCACGGCCACGTACCCCGGTACGAGGCCATGCCTCCGCCTTGCCGGAAACCACCTGGATCACGAAGCCCATCGACCGGGACTTCTTAAACACGGCCTAGCGTCAGCCGAACATCGACCGGAACTGCTCCAGGGAGCTGGCCCGGAACACCATGTTGGTGCGGCGTACCTCGGACAGCGGCGCCTTGGGGTCGGCGGAGTACATGTGGCCCGGGTGCACCACCGGGTCGCCGGCCAGGCCGGACAGCTGTTGCAGGCTGGCGTACATCGCGTCCGGGTCGCCGCCGGGGAAGTCGGTGCGCCCGCAGCCCTGCAGGAACAGGGTGTCCCCGGCGACCAGCTTGTCGTCCACGAGGAAGCACTGGCTGCCCGGTGTGTGGCCGGGGGTGTGCAGCAGCCGGATCGGCACGTCGCCCACCCGGATCTCGTCGTCGTGCTCGTGCGGGGTCAGGTCGGTGGCGGACACCCCGGTGGACCGGCGCACCCACTCCGCCTCGTCCCGGTTCACGTGCACCGGTACCGGTGCCTTGGCCAGCAGGTCGGCCAGCCCGGACAACTGGTGGCCCATCAGGTCCCCGCCGACGTGGTCCGGGTGATGGTGGGTGACCAGCACCCCGGTCAGCCGCAGGTCGTCGGCGGCGATCACGTCCAGCAGCTCGTTCGGCGCGTAGGCGGGGTCGACCACCACCACCTCGCGGGTGGCCGCGTCGCCGATCAGGTAGCAGAAGTTGACCATCTGCGTGGCGATCGGGTCGCCGACCGCGAAGTCCCGCCCGGACAGCAGCTGCCGGAAGTAAACCTGATCGCTCATGCCGCCACCCTAAGCCCCGCCGCGGCGCGTCCGTTGGGCGGTTCGTGGGGAGATCGGCACCCACACGATCGTTAATATTGATGATTGGCCAGGAGAGGGTTACTTAATGGCCTCCGCACTAGCTACGCTGCCGACGAATTCTGCGTGGGGCTGGGTCTCTACTCGGGGGGTCGAAACGAGACCGCGGCGGCCAGGGGTGGACGGAGGAGTGGTGAATCGACGGTACGCGGACCATCCGGTCGATCCGGGCGTGACCCCCGAGGACGCGGAGGCGCCGCCCGCCCGGTCCGAACCGCCCAACCGTCCCTCGTTCCCGCTCCGCCTGGCCCGGGTGATCTTTCGGCCGCGTTCGATCAAGGCGAAGCTGAGCCGGATTCTGGTCGCGTCGCTGCTGCTGGTCACGCTGGCCATGGGGGCCATGGTGGCCGGCCAGCTGAGCGGGTACCGGGAGGCGGTCGCCACCACCAAGGCGGTCGGTCTTTCGTTGACCCTGCAGGACATCGTCCACCAGCTGCAGCGGGAGCGGGGCCTGACCAACGGCGTGCTCAACGGCGGTGGGTACCGGGACGCGCTCAACGCGCAGCGGCCGCGCACCGACGCGGCGCTGTCCGGGCTGAACGCCACCCTCTCCGACCCGGACAACCCGCCCGGGCAGGTGACCGAGGTGCGCGCCGCGCTGGCCAAGCTGAACCCCTTGGCCGCCGTGCGCACCGAGGTGGACGCCGACCGGGCGCAGGCGAACCCGACGTTCGGGTTCTACTCCGAGGCCATCGGTGAGCTGAACTACCTCTACCTCGGCATCGACCAGTCCTCCGACCCGGGGCTGCGGCAGGGCCTGCAGGCGCTGTACTCGCTGGCCGACGGCAAGGAGGCGGCGGCCGCCGAGCGCGGGCTGCTGCTGGGCGTGTTCATCGGGCAGGACTTCCCGTACTCCCAGTACACGAGCTTCGCGCAGCTGCGCGCGCGGAAGGACCAGGCGCTGGAGCTGTTCCAGCACCAGGCCGGCCCGGAGGAGAGCCGCGCGCTGGAGGCAGTGCTGCAGTCGCCGTCGGCCGGCGAGGCGACGGGCATGGAGGCGGTCGCGGCGGCCGCCACCAACGGCCGGCTCTCCCGGGACGTGAACGCGCAGGCCTGGTGGGAGCAGATGAGCTCGGTCGTGGACGGCCTGCGGACCGTTCAGCAGCAGACCGGCGCCGACGTGACCACCCTCGCCGAGCGCCTGCGGGACGGCGCGCTGCGCCAGTTGGTCGCCCTGCTGTTCGTGGCGCTGGTGGGCATCGGCGTGGTGATGGCTCTGGTGATCGGGGCCGCCCGGTCGATCATCGGCCCGCTGGGCGTGCTGGCCACCGACGCCGACGACGTGGCGGCCCGCCGGCTGCCCGAGGCGGTGGAACGGCTGGAGAACACCACCGACGAGTCGGTCACCCTGCCCCCGCCGACCCCGGTCGTTGTGCCGGCGCACGCCGGCGCGGAGATCAAGCGGGTGGCCCGCGCGCTGCTCCGGATGGAGAGCACGGCACTGTCCCTGGCGACCGAGCAGGCGATGGTGCGGCGCAAGACCACGGTCGCCCTGGCGAACCTGGGCCGCCGCAACCAGAACCTGGTGCGCCGCCAGCTGTCGCTGATCAGCGAGTTCGAGCGGGAGGAGCTGAACCCGGGCACGCTGGCCAACATGTTCGAGCTGGACCACCTGGCCACCCGGATGCGCCGCAACGCGGAGAGCCTGCTGGTGCTGGTCGGCGAGGCCGGCCCGAAGCCGTGGTCCAGCCCGCAGCCCATCGTGGACGTGATCCGCGCCGCGCTGTCCGAGGTGGAGGACTACCGGCGGGTCACGCTCAAGCGGATCGACGAGGTGCACATCGCGGGCGCCGCCGTCACCGACGTCGCCCACATGCTGGCAGAGCTGGTGGAGAACGGGCTGTCCTTCTCCCCGCCGGACGTGGACGTGGAGATCTTCGGGCGCAAGATCGGCAACCAGTACACCATCGCGGTGGTCGACCACGGTGCCGGCATGCGCCCGGACGCGCTGGCCACCGCCAACTCCCGGCTGCACGACGAGGAGAACTACCTCTCCGCGCCGACCAAGTTCCTCGGCCACTACGTGGTCGGCCGCCTGGCCCGGCGGCTCGGCGCGGAGGTCAGCCTGGCCCCCGGCGCGATCACCGGCGTGACCGCGCGGCTGGTGCTGCCGGCCGAACTGGTCGTCGAGCCCACCGTCCGTCCCGGGGACGAGCCGCCGTCGCCCGGCGCCGAGCGGGGACCGGTCGCCACGTTCACCGAGCCGGAGATGTTCGGCGCCGAGCCGATCGAGGACCCGGTCGGCCAGCCGATCGCCGACGACCCGTTCGGCCTGACCGGGGCGCGCGTGCCGCAGGGGGCGCGGTTCCCCCGGCGGCCACCGCCGCCGCCGGCCCGGGTGGGGGGCGGGGTGCCCATGGCCCGGTCGGCCCCGGAGCTGGCGGAGCGGCCCGCCGCGGCCAGCACGGAGAACGGCCGGCACGCCGAGCCCGACCGGGACGAACCGGCCCAGCCCGAGTTCGCCGGTGCGGACCGAATCACGGACTCAAACGCCGACTCGACCCTGCCGGGGACGGCCGAGCCGCCCGGCGACGAGGCCAGGGAGGCCGATCCCATGCACGCGGACCCGGCCGGGGCGCAGGCCCCGGACCAGTCGCGGCACTCTTCGGAACCGGTCGGGTCGATCGAGGAGACGCAGGTGTTCCCGGCGTTCGGCGCGCCGCCGACCGATGGGGAACCGTCTCGGCCGGACGACGAACCCGCGCTGGGGGCGCACGCCTCGAACGAGAGCCCGCCGGTGGAGGAGACCCCGTCGTCGGGCGGCCGGCACGAAGGAACGCCTTCGACCGGCGAGCCGGACGGCACCTCCACCGGGGCGGAACCGGCCGCCGCCGGGCTTGCGCCGGTGCCCACGGTGCCCGCGCCGACCGGTCCGCCCCCGGGCGCACAGACGCTCGGACCGGTGCACGGGCCGTCCGTTCCGCCCCGGGAACGGGTCGACGTGCGGGCCGAACGTGCCCGCACACGCAACGGTCTGGTCAAGCGGCAGCCCCGCACGGCACGTCCGCTGCCCCGGGTGGTCACCCGCCCGGCGGAGGAGATGCCGACCAGGGAACGGTCACCGAGTGAGATCGGTTCGATGCTTTCGTCGTATCGTTCTGGGCACCAGCGGGGGGCGCACGCGGCGCCTCCCCGGGATCTCCGAAACGAGCGGGAGAGTCAGCTGAGCCCGCACAACTCCGGGCAAGGAGGATCGAGTGACCGCTGAGTTGCGTGCCGATCCGCAGAGTTTCAACTGGTTGATCAGCAACTTCGTCCGGGAGACCGACGGTGTCCGGGACGCGGTGGCGGTGTCCTCCGACGGGTTGCTCATCGCGGCCTCCGAGGGCATGGAGCGGGACTCGGCCGACCGGCTGGCCGCGTTGGTCTCCGGACTGGCCAGCCTGTCCCGCAGCGCGGCCCGGTACTACGACTTCGAGGGCCTGCGCCTGATCATGATCGAGATGCGGAAGGGGTTCCTGCTGGTCTCGACGATCTCGGACGGCAGCTGTTTCGCCGTGCTCGCCGAGCCGAACTGCGACATCGGACTGATCGGTTACGAGATCGCGGTGCTGGTGGAGCGCGCGGGAGATCTGCTGAACCCGGCGCTGATCTCGGAGCTTCGGGAAGCGCTGGCCCGGTAATGGACGCCCCGCGCGTGCCCGAAGAACCACCGAGCGGCCAGCCCGGTGGGCTCGAGGCCTGGTTACCCCGCCCGCCGTGGCTGGAGCCGGACCCGCCGGCCCAGCACGAGCGTGTCGAACCGGTGCGGGCGGTGCCGCCGGTGGAGCCCGAGCCGGAGCCCGAAGAGGAGCGACCGGAGCGGGCCGAGCGGCGGGCGCCCGCGGAGGTGGGGTTCCGGGCCGAGCCGGCCCGGTCGGGAGGCAACGGCGACGTCGCGCGGGTGCGCCCGTTCGTGGTCACCGGCGGACGCACCCAACCCACCTACACCGGGCTCAAGCTGGAGACGCTGTTGCAGGCGATGCCGACGGCGAGGTCGGCGTCCCTGCGTTTCGAGGAGCGCCGGATCATCGAGCTCGCCCAGCGGCCCGTTTCGCTGGCCGAGGTCGCCGCGCAGCTTGCGGTACCGGTCGGGGTGGCTAAGGTACTCGCCTCCGACCTGTATTACGGCAACCACGTCAGGCTGCTCGAACCGCATGAGCTGTCGGTCGACGTCATCGAAAGGATCAGGGACCTTGTACGGGCGCTCTGAGCAGGAACCCGCGCCGTCGGTCAGCCCCGCGTCGATCAAGATGGTCATCAGCGGCGGCTTCGGGGTAGGGAAGACCACGTTCATCGGCGCGATCTCGGAGATCGAACCGCTGGTCACCGAGGCGGCGATGACCGACCTGTCCACGAAGGTGGACGACGCGACGCTGTTGCCGGACAAGTCCACCACCACGGTGGCGCTGGACTTCGGCCGGATCACGCTGGACCAGACGATGATCCTCTTCCTGTTCGGTACCCCGGGGCAGGAGCGGTTCTCCTTCCTGTGGGACGACCTCGCCGAGGGTGCGCTGGGCGTGGTGATCCTGGCGGACACCCGTCGCATCGAGGACTGTTACCCGGTGCTGGACTACTTCGAGAGCCGGGGCGAGGCGTTCGTCGTCGCGGTGAACAACTTCGAGGGCGCGGACACGTTCGACCTGGCCGAGGTCCGTGAGGCGCTCGGCGTGGACGAGACGGTCCGGGTGGTGGACTGTGACGCCCGGGACCGGGAGTCGGTGAAGGGCGTGCTGATCGCGCTGCTCGACCAGGTGCTGCTGATGAGGGTCTCCGCGAACGCCTAGGGCACTGAGTCGTGGGACGCGCGCAACTGGTCGGTGTGGATCCGGTCGTCGCGCCGCACCTCGACGTCCGGGGCGGCCGGCCGCCGGGCCCAGAACAGCCGGTACGGCTCGAGCCAGGCGTCCAGTTCCTCGAGCGGCCCGGGGTCCAGCGCGTACAGCCGGCGCTGGCCGTCCGCGCGCACGGTGGCCAACCCGGACTCGCGCAGCACCCGGAGATGCCGGCTGATCGCCGGGCGGCTCACCGGGAACGCCTCGGCGATCTCCCCGGCCGTGCGCTCCGAGGTGCGCAGCAGCTCTAAGGTGTGCGGTCATGGCGGACACGGGCAACGAGAAGCTGCCGAAGAAGGTCTACGAGCGCGAGCTGCTGCGGCTGCAGGGCCAGCTGGTCGAGCTGCAGGAGTGGGTGCGGGCCAGCGGCAGCCGGCTGGTGGTGGTCTTCGAGGGCCGGGACGCGGCCGGCAAGGGCGGCGCGATCAAGCGGGTCTCCGAGTTCCTCAACCCCCGGGTGTGCAAGATCGTCGCGCTGCCGGCGCCCACCGAGCGCCAGCGCACCCAGTGGTACTTCCAGCGCTACGTGGAGCACCTGCCGGCGGCCGGGGAGATCGTGCTGCTCGACCGCAGCTGGTACAACCGCGCCGGCGTCGAGCGCGTGATGGGCTTCTGCACGCCCAGCGAGTACGAGCGGTTCCTGCGGCAGGCGCCGGTGTTCGAGCGGCTGCTGGTGGAGGACGGCGTGCTGCTGCGCAAGTACTGGTTCTCGGTCAGCGACGCGGAGCAGGAGCGCCGGTTCGCCGACCGGCTGAACGACCCGATGCGCCGCTGGAAGCTGTCCCCGATGGACCTGGAGTCGGTCACCCGCTGGGAGGACTACTCGCGGGCCAAGGACGAGATGTTCGCCCGCACCGACATCGCCGAGGCGCCCTGGGCGGTGGTCGAGGCGGAGGACAAGCGGCGCGCGCGGATCAACATGATCGCCCACCTGCTGTCCAGCGTGCCCTACCGGCACGTGGAGCCGCCGGAGCTGGTTCTGCCCGAGCGCCCGCCCGGCAGCGGCTACCAGCGCCCGCCCCGGGACATGTTCACCCAGGTGCCGGACCACGCCGCGACGCTGGTCTGAGACCTGAGCGAGCATCTTCGAACTCCGGACAGTTGGTGATCAAGTAGCAATGGGAGACGTTCTACTCGCGGGTAAGGTCTCTGGCCGCTACGTGACCATGAAACCCCGCATCCGAACAAGATCAACGTCTTGGTCCGGAGATGCGCTCTAAGGTGGGGGGTATGACACCTGCCGCCCGCCGGGAGTCGCTGCGGGCACTGCTGCGCGCCGCCGAGCTGGACGCCCTGCTGGTCACCGACCTGGTGAACGTGCGCTACCTGAGCGGCTTCACCGGCTCGAACGCGGCGCTGCTGGTGCACGCCGAGGGGGAGCGGGACAGCCGGTTCGTGACCGACGGCCGCTACCGCACGCAGTCCGCCGCCGAGGTGCCCGACCTGCACCGGTTGATCGACCGGGCCTGCGCCTCGGCGGTGGTGAAGGAGGCCGGCGTGGTCGGGATCCGGCGGCTGGGCTTCGAGTCCGGGCACCTCACCGTGGACGCGCACGCCGGCCTGGTCGACCTGGCGGGCCGGGAGTCCCCCCGGCTGGCCCTGCGGCGCGCCCCCGGCCTGGTGCAGCGGCTGCGCGCGGTGAAGGACGACGCGGAGATCGAGGCGCTGCGCGCGGCCTGCGCGATCGCCGACAGCGCGCTGGCCGAGCTGGTCGGGGCCGGTGGGCTGCGGCCCGGCCGCACCGAGCGCGAGGTGGCCGCCGACCTGGAGCGGCGGATGTGGCGGCACGGCGCCGAGGGGCCGTCCTTCGAGACCATCGTGGCCGCCGGGCCGAACTCGGCCATCCCGCACCACCGGCCGACCGACGCCGAGCTGGCCGCCGGCGACCTGGTGAAGCTGGACTTCGGCGCGCTGCGCGACGGCTACCACTCGGACATGACCCGCACGGTGGTGCTGGGCGACCCGGCGGACTGGCAGCGGGAGGTGTACGAGCTGGTGGCGGCGGCGCAGCGGGCCGGCCGGGAGGCGTTGGGGGTGGGCGCCGAGCTGGCCGGGGTGGATGCGGCGGCCCGCGCGGTCATTGCCGACGCCGGCCGGGGTGAGGAGTTCTCGCACGGCCTGGGGCACGGCGTCGGGCTGCAGATCCACGAGGCACCGGCTCTGGGCCCGGGCAGCGAAGGTACCCTGGACGCCGGCATGACGGTCACCGTCGAGCCCGGCGTCTACCTCGCCGGCCGGGGCGGCGTCCGTATCGAGGACACACTCGTCATCCGCGCACACGGCGCCGAGCTGCTCACCCGGACCGATCGGGAGCTGCTCGCGCTCTGACGCGGGCACTAGCAGGAGGATGCACCGGTGAGAGCGCGGACGAAGGCTCGGAAGCGCGCGCTGGACATCCTGTTCGAGTCCGAGGCGCGCGGGGCGGACCCGCTGGTGGTGCTCAAGGAGCGCCAGGAGACCGACGACGCCCCGCCGGTCTCCGACTACGCGGCGATGCTGGTCACCGGGGTGGTGGAGCGCCAGGAGCGGATCGACGAGCTGCTCGCCGAGCACGCCGAGGGCTGGTCGGTCGCCCGGATGCCGTCGGTCGACCGGACGCTGCTGCGCATCGGGATCTACGAGCTGCTCTGGGTGGACGAGATCGACGACCCGGTGGCCATCACCGAGGCGGTGGAACTGGCCCGCACGCTGTCCACCGACGACTCACCGCGCTTCGTGAACGGCGTCC
The DNA here is from genome assembly GCA_014208095.1 of Actinospineispora eucalypti. Taxonomy (GTDB): domain Bacteria; phylum Actinomycetota; class Actinomycetes; order Mycobacteriales; family Pseudonocardiaceae; genus Pseudonocardia; species Pseudonocardia eucalypti. The sequence continues at coordinate 2,667,006 of JACHMT010000001.1, forward strand.
TGGGCCGCATCTCCGACCTGGCCGACCACATCCGCCCCGGCCTGGCCTGACCACCGATTCGGTCGCTTCAGCACGCTGATTCAGTCGGTTCAGCAGTACGGTTCAGTCGATTTGGCCGGCTAACCGCGGCTCCCCGGGCGCATGGTGATCGACAACTCGGTTGACTCGGCGAAGGTGCCGGGCGGCTTTGGCGCCGTCCGCAGCCGCGAGACACGCGCAAGGCCAGCCCGGCAAGATCGGCAATGTGGGCGTGGCCGTGCGCGTGCCGTCGGCCGCGCTAGTCCTCTCGTGCCGGGCGGGCCTCGGGGGGGAGTACTCCCCAGTCGACGAGTTGCTCCGTGAGCTCACCCGGAGTCATGTCGTAGATGATCGCCAGCGAGCGCAGGTCCTCGGTGCGGATGGACAACACCTTGCCGTTGTAGTCGCCGCGCTGGCTCTGGATGGCGGCCGCGTAGCGGGCCAGCGGGCCGACCTTGTCGGCCGGCAGCTGTTGCAGTCGTTCCAGGTTGATAACGATCTTGGTGGCGGGCTCGGCGCCGGACGGAACGCGCCCTTCGGGCAGCAGCTCGGCCACCGGCACCCCGTAGAAGTCGGCCAGTTCGGCCAGCTTCTGCACGGTGACGGCGCGGTCGCCCCGTTCGTAGGATCCGACAACCACGGCCTTCCATCGGCCGCCAGACTTCTGCTCGACGCCGTGCAGCGACAAGCCCTGCTGTTGCCGAATGGCGCGGAGCTTGGAACCCAGCGCCTTGGCGTAGTCGCCCATGTGGCGAATCTCCGTTTCAGGGTGCCCCTGGCACGCCGTCAGCGCGGTGGGCGGGGGGCGTTGTGATCAATACGCAGAGTAATCATGCGCTCGTTTCCGTCACGAGGTCAAGTTGGTCTCCCCTGGCTGGGCTACCCAGCGTCCGACACCACCCGGTCGGTTGATTGCCGATGCACCCTTCGGCTGGGTGTGCGGGGTGCCTTTGGTAGCGTTCCGATGTCCTTTAAAGGCCGTCCAGTGAGGCGGGAAAGGAGTTCCTCGCGTGGCGTCATCCCGGCGCGCGCGTGGCGACCAGGCGTACGGAGCGGGCACCGAACTGCTCTCCGCCTCGGATGTCGCCCGCACGGTCGCGCGCATTGCCCACCAGATCATCGAGAAGACCGCCTTCGAACCGGCCGGCGCCGACCAGGTGGTGCTGCTCGGCCTGCCGACCAGGGGCGCGCCGCTGGCCCGCCGGCTCGGTGCGGCCATCGCCGAGTTCGCCGGGGCGAGCCCGGGCGTCGGCACGCTGGACGCCACGCTCTACCGGGACGACCTGAGGCGTGGCCCGGCCCGCTCGCTGGAGCCCACCGCCATCCCGGACAGCGGTATCGAGGACAAGCTGGTCGTCCTGGTGGACGACGTGCTGTTCTCCGGCCGCACGGTGCGGGCGGCGCTGGACGCGCTGCGTGACTTCGGCCGGCCCCGCGCGGTGCAGCTGGCCGTGCTGGTCGACCGGGGTCACCGGGAGCTGCCGATCCGCGCCGACTACGTCGGCAAGAACGTGCCGACCGCGCGCGGCGAGCAGGTCTCCGTGCTGCTCACCGAGGTGGACGGGCGGGACGCGGTGCTGCTGCACCGGCCCGAAACGGGGGGTGCCGAATGAGACACCTGCTCTCCGTCAGCGACCTGGATGCCGCCACCGCCACCTCGCTGCTGGACACCGCCGACCGGCTCAAGCAGGCGCTGCTGGGCCGCGAGGTGCACAAGCTGCCCACGCTGCGCGGCCGCACCGTGATCACCCTGTTCTACGAGGACTCCACCCGCACCCGGGTCTCCTTCGAGATCGCCGGCAAGTGGATGAGCGCGGACACCATCAACGTGAGCGCCAAGGGCTCCTCGGTGTCCAAGGGCGAGTCGCTCAAGGACACCGCCGCCACGCTGGCCGCCGCCGGCGCCGACTGCGTGATCATCCGGCACCCGGCCTCCGGCGCCGCGCACCGGCTGGCCGCCTGGCTGGGCCGGGAGGGCGGGTCGGGCGGGTCAGGACCAGCGGTGGTGAACGCCGGGGACGGCACCCACGAGCACCCCACCCAGGCGCTGCTGGACGCGGCCACGCTGCGCGACCGGCTGGGCTCGGTGGCCGGCAGGCGAATCGGCATCGTCGGTGACATCACTCACAGCCGGGTGGCCCGGTCCAACGTGATGCTGCTGGCCACCCTGGGCGCCGAGGTGCGGCTGGTCGCCCCGCCCACCCTGCTGCCGGTCGGCGTCGGCGACTGGCCGTGCCGGGTGAGCCACGACCTGGACGCCGAGCTGCCCGGCCTGGACGCGGTGATGATGCTGCGGGTGCAGGCCGAGCGGATGCGCGGCGGGTTCTTCCCCAGCGCGCGGGAGTACGCCATCGGTTATGGGCTCAACGAGCGGCGGCTGGCCATGCTGCCCGAGCACGCCGTGGTGCTGCACCCGGGACCGATGGTGCGCGGCATGGAGATCGCGCCGGCGGTCGCCGACTCGCCGCGCGCGGCGGTGCTGGAACAGGTGCGCAACGGCGTGCATCTGCGGATGGCCGTTCTGTACCACCTGTTGGCCGGCGCCCCGGAGGTTCGCTGAGATGGATGTCTTGATCAAGGGCGCCAAGCCGTACGGCGAGGGTGACCCGGTGGACGTGCTGGTGCGCAACGAGGTGATCGCCGAGATCGCCACCGGGATCGAAGCCGGAGAAGGCACCGAGGTCATCGAGGCGGGCGGGTTCGTCCTGCTGCCCGGCTTCGTGGACCTGCACACCCACCTGCGCGAACCCGGCGGGGAGGACGCGGAGACCATCGAGACCGGGTCCATGGCGGCCGCGCTGGGCGGGTTCACCGCCGTGTTCGCCATGCCGAACACCGACCCGGTGGCGGACAACGCGGTCATCGTGGAGCACGTGTACCGGCGGGGCGCCGAGGTCGGCCTGGTCGACGTGCACCCGGTCGGGGCGGTGACCGTGGGCCTCGGCGGGGAGAAGCTGGCCGAGCTGGGCACCATGGCCGCGTCGGCGGCCGGCGTGCGGATGTTCTCCGACGATGGCAGGTGCGTGCACGACCCGCTGCTCATGCGGCGCGCGCTGGAGTACGCCACCGCGCTGGACGTGGTGATCGCCCAGCACGCCGAGGACCCGAGGCTGACCGGGGACGCCCAGGCGCACGAGGGCGTGGTGGCCGCCCGGCTGGGCCTGGCCGGCTGGCCGGCGGTGGCCGAGGAGACCATCGTGTCCCGGGACTGCGCGCTGGCCCGCGACGCCGGCGCCGCGCTGCACGTCTGCCACGTGTCCTCGGCGCGTACCGTGGAGGTGCTGCGCACCGCCAAAGCCGCCGGGGTGCGGGTCTCCGCCGAGGTCACGCCGCACCACCTGTTGCTCACCGACGCCCTGCTGACCAGCTACGACCCGGTGAACAAGGTCAACCCGCCGCTACGCACCGGGGCCGACACGGCCGCCATGCGCCAGGCACTGGCCGACCGGGTGATCGACTGCGTGGCCACCGACCACGCGCCGCACCCGGCCCAGGCCAAGGACTGCGAGTGGGCGGCGGCCAAGCCCGGCATGCTCGGCCTGCAGACCGCGCTGTCCGTGCTCGCGCACACCATGGTGGAGCCGGGGCTGCTGGACTGGCGCGGGGTCGCCCGGGTGCTGTCCGAGCGGCCGGCCGAGATCGCCGGGCTGCCCGACCACGGCCGGCCGATCGAGGTCGGCGAGCCGGCCAACCTGGCCCTGGTGGACCCGGACGCGCAGTGGACGGTCCGCGGCTCACGCCTGGCCAGCCTGGCCGGCAACACGCCGTACGAGGGCATGCGGCTGCCCGCGCGGGTGGTCGCCACCCTGCTGCGCGGCCGCGTCACGGCACTTGACGGGGAGGTTCAGAAATGACGGCGAAGCTGGTCCTCGAGGACGGCCGGGTGTTCACCGGCACCGCCTACGGCGCGCGCGGGGAGACCCTGGGCGAGGCGGTGTTCAGCACCGGCATGACCGGCTACCAGGAAACGCTCACCGACCCGTCCTACCGGCGCCAGATCGTGGTGCAGACCGCGCCGCAGATCGGCAACACCGGCTGGAACACCGAGGACAACGAGTCGGACCGGATCTGGGTGGCCGGCTACGCGGTGCGGGACCCCGCGCGGATACCGTCCAACTGGCGCTCGTCCACCACCCTGGAGGACGAGCTGGAGCGGCAGGGGATCGTCGGCGTGGCCGGCATCGACACCCGCGCCGTGGTCCGCCATCTGCGAGAACGCGGGGCCATGCGGTCCGGGGTGTTCTCCGGCGACGCGCTGGCGGACACCGAGGAGCTCATCGCCCGGGTGCGGCGGAGCCCGTCCATGGCGGGCGCCGACCTGACCGGCGAGGTGTCCACCCGGACCCGCTACGTGGTGCCCGCCGACGGCGGGAAACGGTTCACCGTGGCCGCGCCGGACCTGGGCATCAAGTCGAACACCCCCCGGATGATGGCCGCGCGCGGCATCGAGACCCACGTGCTGCCGTACACCGCCTCGCTGGAGGAGATCCTGGAGCTGGGCGCGGACGGGGTGTTCCTGTCCAACGGGCCGGGCGACCCGGCCACCGCCGATGCCGCCGTGGCGCTCACCGAGCGGGTGCTGGAGCGGGGCATCCCCCTGTTCGGCATCTGCTTCGGCAACCAGATCCTGGGCCGCGCGCTGGGCCGGGGCACCTACAAGATGCGCTACGGGCACCGGGGCATCAACATCCCGGTGATCGACAACTCGAACGGCACCGTGGCCATCACCGCGCAGAACCACGGGTTCGCGCTGGAGGGGGAGCTGGGCGAGCGGTTCGACACCCCGTTCGGCCCGGCCGAGTTCAGCCACGGCTGCCCGAACGACGGCACCGTGGAGGGCGTGCGGGCGCTGGACGTGCCGGCCTTCTCCGTGCAGTACCACCCGGAGGCGGCGGCCGGACCGCACGACGCCGCCGGGCTGTTCGACCGGTTCGTCGAGTTGATGCAGGGGGCCCGCTGATGCCGAAGAGGACCGACTTACGCCACGTCATGGTGATCGGGTCGGGGCCGATCGTGATCGGCCAGGCCTGCGAGTTCGACTACTCGGGCACCCAGGCCTGCCGGGTGCTGGCCGAGGAGGGCATCCGGGTCTCCCTGGTGAACTCCAACCCGGCGACGATCATGACCGACCCGGAGTTCGCCGACGCCACCTACGTGGAGCCGATCACCCCGGAGTTCGTCACCAAGGTGATCGAGGCGGAGCGGCCGGACGCGATCCTGGCCACCCTGGGCGGGCAGACCGCGCTGAACACCGCCGTGGCGCTGCACGAGCAGGGCGTGCTGGAGCGCTACGGCGTGGAGCTCATCGGCGCGGACATCGACGCCATCCAGCGCGGCGAGGACCGGCTCAAGTTCAAGGACATTGTGCTCGGCGTGGGCGGGGACGTGCCGCGGAGCCAGGTCTGCCACTCGATGGACGAGGTGCGTGCGGCGGTCGGGGAGCTGGGCCTGCCGGTGGTGCTGCGGCCGTCGTTCACCATGGGCGGCCTGGGCTCCGGCCTGGCTTACACCCCGGACGACCTCGAGCGCCTGGCCACCATCGGGCTGGACGCCTCCCCGGTGACCGAGATCCTGGTCGAGGAGTCGGTGCTGGGCTGGAAGGAGTACGAGCTCGAGCTGATGCGCGACCGCAACGACAACGTGGTGGTCATCTGCTCGATCGAGAACATCGACCCGATGGGCGTGCACACCGGTGACTCGATCACCGTCGCGCCGGCCATGACGCTGACCGACCGCGAGTACCAGCACATGCGGGACGTGGGCATCGCGGTGCTGCGCGCGGTCGGCGTGGACACGGGCGGCTGCAACATCCAGTTCGCGGTGCACCCGGAGACCGGCCGGCTGGTGGTCATCGAGATGAACCCCCGGGTGTCGCGGTCCTCGGCGTTGGCCTCGAAAGCCACCGGGTTCCCCATCGCCAAGATCGCCACCAAGCTGGCCGTCGGCTACACGCTGGACGAGATCCGCAACGACATCACCGGCGAGACCCCGGCGTCCTTCGAGCCGGCGCTGGACTACGTCGTGGTCAAGGTGCCCCGGTTCGCCTTCGAGAAGTTCCCCGGCGCGGACACCACGCTGACCACCACGATGAAGAGCGTCGGCGAGGCCATGTCGCTCGGGCGCAGCTTCGGTGAGGCCCTGGGCAAGGCGCTGCGCTCCATGGAGACCTCGGCGGCGGGCTTCTGGACGAAGCCGGACCCGGTCGGGGAGACACTGGACGCCGCGCTGGACGCGGTGGCCCGGCCCACCGACGGGCGGATCTACGCGGTGGACCGGGCGCTGCGGCTGGGGGCGACGGTCGCCCAGGTGGCCGGGCGCAGCGGCATCGACCCGTGGTTCGTGGACCAGATCGCTGCCCTGGTGGAGCTGCGGACGGAGGTCCTGGACGCGCCGGTACTGGATGCCGGGCTGCTGCGCCGGGCCAAGCGGGCCGGCCTCTCCGACCGCCAGATCGCCGCGCTGCGGGACGAGCTGGCCGGGGAGGACGGCGTGCGGCGGCTGCGCCACCGGCTGGGCGTGCGGCCGGTCTACAAGACCGTGGACACCTGCGCGGCCGAGTTCGCCGCGCGCACGCCGTACCACTACAGCGCCTACGAGACCGACCCGGCGGCGGAGTCGGAGATCGCCCCGCAGACCGAGCGTCCCAAGGTGCTCATCCTGGGTTCCGGGCCGAACCGGATCGGCCAGGGCATCGAGTTCGACTACTCCTGCGTGCACGCGGTGATGGCCCTGCGGGCGGCCGGGTACGAGACCGTGATGGTCAACTGCAACCCGGAGACGGTGTCCACCGACTACGACACCGCCGACCGGCTCTACTTCGAGCCGCTCACCTTCGAGGACGTGCTCGAGGTGGTACACGCCGAGCAGGCCTCCGGCGCGGGCGGCCCCGGGGTGGCCGGGGTGATCGTGCAGCTGGGCGGGCAGACCCCGCTGGGCCTGGCCCAGCGGCTGGCCGACGCCGGTGTGCCGGTGGTGGGCACCAGCCCGGAGGCCATCCACCTGGCCGAGGACCGGGGCGCGTTCGGCGCGGTGCTGGAGCGGGCCGGGCTGCCCGCGCCCCGCTACGGCACCGCGACCAGCTTCGAGCAGGCGCGGCGGATCGCCGAGGAGATCGGCTACCCGGTGCTGGTGCGGCCGTCCTACGTGCTCGGCGGGCGCGGCATGGAGATCGTCTACGACGAGGCCACGCTGGCCGGCTACATCGAGCGGGCCACCGAGGTCAGCCCGGAGCACCCGGTGCTGGTGGACCGGTTCCTGGACGACGCCATCGAGATCGACGTGGACGCGCTGTGCGACGGCGAGGAGGTCTACCTCGGCGGCGTGATGGAGCACATCGAGGAGGCCGGCGTGCACTCCGGCGACTCCGCCTGCGCGCTGCCGCCGATCACCCTGGGCCGCACCGACCTGGAGGCGGTCCGCCGGTCCACGGCGGCCATCGCCCACGGCATCGGCGTGCGCGGGCTGCTGAACGTGCAGTACGCGCTGCACGGGGAGACCCTGTACGTGCTGGAGGCCAACCCCCGCGCGTCCCGCACCGTGCCGTTCGTGTCCAAGGCGACCGCCGTGCCGCTGGCCAAGGCGGCGGCCCGGATCATGCTCGGCGCGAGCATCGCCGAGCTGCGCGCCGAGGGCCTGCTGCCGGCCGACGGGGACGGCGGGAAGCTGCCCACCGAGGGGCCGGTCGCGGTGAAGGAAGCGGTGCTGCCGTTCCACCGGTTCCGCACCCCCGAGGGGCACGGCGTGGACTCGCTGCTCGGGCCGGAGATGAAGTCCACCGGCGAGGTGATGGGCATCGACACCGCGTTCGGCACCGCCTTCGCCAAGTCGCAGTCCGCCGCCTACGGCTCGCTGCCCACCGGCGGCCGGGTGTTCGTCTCGGTGGCCAACCGGGACAAGCGGGCGATGATCTTCCCGGTGAAGCGGCTGGCCGACCTGGGTTTCGAGGTGCTGGCCACCGCCGGCACGGCGGACGTGCTGCGCCGCAACGGCATCACGGTGTCCGTGGTGCGCAAGCACTTCGAGGGGCCGGACAACATCGTGGAGGCGATCCTGGCCGGCCGGGTGGACATGATCATCAACACCCCGTACGGCAACCCCGGCCCCCGCGTCGACGGCTACGAGATCCGCACCGCGGCGGTCTCCCGGGGCGTCCCATGCCTGACCACCGTCCAGGCCGCCGCCGCCGCTGTACAGGGCGTAGAGGCCCAGCAACAGGGCACGCTCACCGTCCGCTCCCTCCAGGACCTGCACGCCGCCCTCACCAAGTCCCGCCCGGAGCCCGCGTGAACCCCCGCCTTGGCGTTCGCACACGGGCAGTTGTCCGGGTGCCGGCGACGAAAGGCGGGTGCGAGCAACCGTGACCACCTTCGGCGACCACCTAGCGACGGCGGTGGCGCGGTACGGGCCGCTGTGTGCCGGGATTGACCCGCACCCCGAGTTGTTGCGCGCGTGGGGGTTGGGCGACGACGCCGCCGGCCTTGAGCGGTTTGCGCGGGGAGCGGTGGCGGCCCTTGCCGGGGAGGTGCCGATCGTGAAGCCGCAGTCGGCGTTTTTCGAGCGGCACGGGTCGGGCGGGATCGCCGCGCTGGAGCGGGCGTTGGCGGACGCGCGCGAGGCCGGCCTGCTCACCCTGCTGGACGTCAAACGGGGCGACATCGGCTCCACCATGGGCGGCTACGCGGACGCCTACCTGGCCGAGGGATCGCCCCTGGCCGCCGATGCGATCACCGTTTCGCCGTACCTCGGTTTCGGCTCGCTGCGGCCGGCGCTGGATGCCGCCGAGGCGGCCGGGCGGGGGGTGTTTGTGCTGGCCAGGACGTCGAACCCGGATGGCGGGGAGGTCCAGCTGGCGGACCGGGACGGCCGCTCCGTGGCGCAGCACATGATCGATTCAGCGGCCCGGCGCAACGCCGGGGCCGAGCCGCTGGGCGGGGTGGGCGTGGTGGTCGGCGCGACGCACGACCACGGCCTGGATCTGGGCGAACTGAACGGGGCGGTGCTGGCCCCGGGCCTGGGCGCGCAGGGCGCCACCCCGGCGGACGTGGCGGCCCGGTTCGCCGGGCTGCGCGGGCTGGTTCTGCCGGCGGTCTCGCGGGCGTTGCTGGGTGCCGGGCCGGACCCGGAGAAGCTGCGGGCCGAAGCACGCAAATGGCGACACGAACTAACCGACGCCCGGAATTGACGAGTTATATCGAGGTTTAGCGAATAACCTAGATCGCTCGCCGAGGCCGCAATTCCGTGCGCCGAACGGCTCTCAGGAAGCCTCCGGCGGGCCCGCAAGCCCCTGACCTGGCTCTCAGGGGTACCCCCCGTTGCGGGGGTCCCCGGGTCTGTGAGTACGTTCAAAGCATCGTCAGTGCACCAACAACAGCTTGTACATCACGGAGGAGATCGTGGCCCTTCCCCAGCTCACCGAAGAACAGCGGGCCGCCGCATTGGAGAAGGCCGCGGCCGCTCGCAAGGTTCGGGCGGAGCTCAAGGACCGCCTCAAGCGCGGCGGAACGAACCTGAAGGAGGTCCTCGAAAAGTCCGACAAGGACGAGGTCCTCGGCAAGATGAAGGTTTCCGCTCTGCTCGAGGCTCTGCCCGGCGTCGGCAAGGTCCGCGCCCAGCAGATCATGGAGCGCCTGGAGATCGCGCCCAGCCGTCGGCTGCGTGGCCTTGGCGAGCGTCAGCGCAAGGCGCTGCTCGCCGACTTCGACTCGGAGTGACCCACGGGGCCGCGAGGGGTCGGCTGGTCGTACTGGCCGGCCCCTCCGGCGTCGGGAAGTCCACGGTGGTCAACGCGCTGCGCGGCGAGGTGTCGCGGCTCTACTTCAGCGTTTCGGCCACCACCCGGTCGCCTCGCCCCGGCGAGGTGGACGGCCGGGACTACCGCTTCGTGTCGGCCTCCGACTTCGACCGCATGGTCGAGGAGGGGGCGCTGCTGGAGTGGGCCGAGATCCACGGCGGCCTGCACCGCTCCGGCACGCCGGCCGGTCCGGTGGAGGAACACCTGGCCGCCGGTGACTCGGTGCTGGTCGAGGTCGACCTCACCGGTGCGCGCAACATCCGGGCCTGCCGCCCCGACGCGCTGCTGGTGTTCCTCGCTCCGCCGAGCTGGGACGACCTGGTTCGCAGGCTGTCCGGCCGGGGCACCGATTCGCCCGAGGTCATCGAGCGCCGCCTGACCACCGCCCGCGAGGAGCTGGCGGCGGCCGACGAGTTCGACGTCACGGTGGTGAACGACGACCTGAACGAGGTCGTGCGGCGATTGATACCCTTGTTGAGCGGCGCCCCCGACGGGGAAGCGCGCCTCAGTCACTGAAATCCTGCAGGAGTCCGCTAAGTGAGCATGCCGCTGACCGACGCCTCGTCGCTCACCACGCCCGAAGGCATCACCAACCCGCCGATCGACGAACTGCTCGACAAGGCGAGTTCCAAGTACGCGCTGGTCATCTACGCGGCCAAGCGCGCCCGTCAGATCAACGACTACTACTCGCAGCTGGGCGAGGGCCTGCTGGAGTACGTCGGCCCGCTGGTCGAGCCGGGTCCCCGGGAGAAGCCGCTTTCCATCGCGATGCGGGAGATCCACGACGGGCTGCTCGAGCACACCGAGGGCGAGTGAGTTGACCGACCGGCGACCGTGACAAGCGCTCCGCCTCCGGCTCCGCGAAGGCGCTCCGGTGCCACTGCGCGCATTGTCCTGGGCGTCGCCGGCGGGATCGCCGCCTACAAGGCCTGTGAGGTGCTGCGGCGGCTGACCGAGGCCGGGCACAGCGTCCGGGTCATTCCCACCGAGTCCGCGCTCAACTTCGTCGGCGCGGCCACATTCGAGGCCCTTTCCAGCCAACCGGTGCGCACCGGGGTGTTCGAGGACATCCCGGAGGTCGCGCACGTGCGACTCGGGCAGCAGGCCGAACTGGTGGTGGTCGCGCCGGCCACCGCCGACCTGCTGTCCCGCGCCGCGCGGGGACGGGCCGACGACCTGCTCACCGCGACCCTGCTGACCGCGCGCTGTCCGGTGTTGTTCGTGCCGGCCATGCACACCGAGATGTGGCTGCACCCGGCCACCCAGGACAACGTGGCGCTGCTGCGTTCCCGGGGGCTGACCGTGATGGAGCCGGCCTCCGGGCGGCTCACCGGGGTGGACAGCGGGCCCGGCCGGTTGCCGGAGCCGGCCGAGATCGCCGAGCTGGCCCGGTTGCTGCTGGAGCGGCCCGACGCGCTGCCCCACGACCTGTCCGGGCGGCGCATCGTGGTGTCGGCCGGTGGCACCCGGGAGCCGCTGGACCCGGTGCGCTTCCTCGGCAACCGGTCGTCCGGGCTGCAGGGGTTCGCGCTGGCCCGGGTGGCCGCGCAGCGCGGCGCCGAGGTGACCCTGGTCGCCGCCCACACCGCCGAGCTGGCCGCGCCGGCCGGGGTGCGCATGGTGCACGCGTCCACCGCCGCCTCGCTGCGCGAGGCCATGCTGGCCGAGGCCGCGGAGGCCGAGGTGGTGGTGATGGCCGCCGCCGTCGCCGACTTCCGGCCGGCCCAGCAGGCCGACCACAAGATCAAGAAAACCGCCGCCGGACCGCCGACCATCACGCTGGAGACCAACCCGGACATCCTGGTCGAGCTGGTCGGGAAGCGGCGCGACGGCCAGCTGATCGTGGGCTTCGCGGCGGAGACCGGCGACGAGACCGGGGACGTGCTGCACCACGGCCGGGCCAAGCTGGCCCGCAAGGGCTGCGACCTGTTGGTGGTCAACGCGGTGGGCGAGGGGCGCACCTTCGAACAGCCGGACAACGCCGGCTGGCTGCTCTCCGCCGACGGCACCGAGGTCGAGCTGCCGTCCGGCTCGAAGGCGCTGCTCGCGTCCCGGGTGTGGGACGCGGTCGCCCGCCGGAGCCCGGTATAACCGACCCAATCAATACCGACTCGGGCACTGCCCCAGACGTGCCGAACGCGCCGCTCCCCGCCGGTGGGCGGACCCGTTCCAGGTTGGGTCGGCGGGGAGCGGCGCGTTCGGCCGTCAGCGGTGCTCGGCCGGCTTACAGGCCGCCGAGCAGACCGCCGCCGCTGTCATCGTCGTTGCTGCTGTTGCTGCGATCGCTGTCGTCCTCGTCGTCCGACGAGGAGTCCTTGCTGGAGCTGGGCTTGTTGCTGCCGCTGACCCGGGAAGAGCGGGCCTCGTCCGCGAACTTGGTGCCTTCCAGCTTGACGTACTGGGCGGAGGCCCAGCCCTGCTTGTTGGACAGCCGGGCGAAGCCGTCCTTGACCTCGGTCACGGTCACCTTCTCGCCCGACTTGCAGCTGCCGACCACCGGGGCGGTGGCGCTCGGCTGGGAGCGAACCCGCACCTGGTCGGTGCACGAGGTCAGCTCACTGCCACTCGGTGCGGCCGCCGCCGGGCTGGCGATGACCACCAGCGTGGCGGTGACGGCCGCCGCGCCCACCGCCGTGAGTGCGGCCATGCGTCCTGTCACTCGAAGCTTGGACATGCGGTTTGCCTCTCTGGGAACGGTGCGGGGTCCGCGATTCACTCGACTCAACGACGCCGCTCGCATTGGGTAACGCACAAGTGTCGATCCGTGTTCATTTGGGGCTGGTATCGGCGCGGTAACTTGTGATAGGGGCGGTGCTCGCGCTACTCGCCCGGCGCGCATCGATTAGGCTCTGCACTGTTATCGACCGAAGGTAGACAGGGGTTACAGAGTGACGAGCGGAAGCCGGCGGTTGTTCACCAGCGAGTCGGTGACCGAGGGTCACCCGGACAAGATGTGCGACGCGATCAGCGACTCGGTGCTGGACGCGATGCTCGCGCAGGACCCGGGAAGCCGGGTGGCGGTTGAGACGCTGGTCACAACCGGTCAGGTGCATGTCGCGGGCGAGGTGACCACTACCGGTTACGTCGACATCCCGCAGCTGGTCCGGGACCGCATCCTGGACATCGGCTACGACTCCTCGGCCAAGGGCTTCGACGGCCACTCGTGCGGCGTGAACGTGGCGATCGGGGCGCAGTCCCCGGACATCGCGCAGGGCGTGGACACCGCCTACGAGGCGCGCGTGGAGTCGGCCGAGGACCAGATCGCCCGGCAGGGCGCCGGTGACCAGGGCCTGATGTTCGGCTACGCGTGCACCGACACGCCCGAGCTGATGCCGCTGCCCATCGCGCTGGCGCACCGGCTGGCCCGGCGGCTCACCGAGGTGCGCAAGAACGGCACCCTGGACTACCTGCGCCCGGACGGGAAGACCCAGGTCACCATCGAGTACGCCGGTGACCAGGCGGTGCGGGTGGACACCGTGGTGGTGTCCAGCCAGCACGCCGAGGAGATCGACCTGGACCGCCAGATGGTCGGCGACATCCGCCGGCACGTGGTGGAGCCGGAGCTGGCCACCCTGGACCTGGTCATCTCGGACGCCCGGCTGCTGGTCAACCCGACCGGCCGGTTCGTCATCGGCGGCCCGATGGGTGACGCCGGCCTGACCGGCCGCAAGATCATCGTGGACACCTACGGCGGCATGGCCCGGCACGGCGGCGGCGCGTTCTCGGGCAAGGATCCGTCCAAGGTGGACCGCTCGGCCGCGTACGCGATGCGCTGGGTGGCCAAGAACGTGGTCGCCGCCGGGCTGGCCAGCCGGGTCGAGGTGCAGGTGGCCTACGCGATCGGCAAGGCCGCCCCGGTCGGCCTGTTCGTGGAGACCTTCGGCACCGAGCAGACCGATCCCACCAAGATCCAGGACGCCATCACCGAGGTGTTCGACCTGCGCCCGGCCGCGCTGATCCGGGACATGGACCTCCTACGCCCGATCTACGCCCCGACGGCCGCCTACGGCCACTTCGGCCGCACCGACCTGGACCTCCCCTGGGAGCGCGTCGACCGCGCCCAAGCCCTCAAGTCCGTAGCCGGCGCCTAACCCATATCGCTGGTTTCACCAGCTCATATCGCTGGTTTCACCAGCTCATGTCGCGGGATTTCCGGGGCCATGTCGTGGATATCGTCGGCTGGCGTTCGTGGCGGAATCCGCGACATGGACACGTCCGAGCCGCGACATGTACTGGGGAGACCAGCGATATGGGGGGTCTGGTAGGACGGGGCGGTGACTAAGGCGGGGGTCGGGCGGCGGGGGGAGCCGCGGCGGGCGGCTGAGGACGCCGTTGCGCGGGTTGCGGTGGACGTTCCGCTGGCTCACCTGGACCGGCCCTTCGACTACCTGGTGCCGGACCGGCTGGACGAGGACGCCCGGCCCGGGGTCCGGGTGCGCGTGCGGTTCTCCGGCCGGCTGGTGGACGGCGTGCTGCTGTCCCGCCAGGCCAGCTCCGAGCACCAGGGCCGGCTGGGCTGGCTGGAACGGGTGATCTCCGCCGAACCGGTGATCTCCGAGGAACTGGTCGCGCTGTGCCGGACCGTGGCCGACCGGTACGCGGGCACCTTCGCCGACGTGCTGCGCCTGGCCGTTCCGCCCCGGCACGCCAAGGTGGCCGCCGAGCCGATGCCCGAGCCGGAGCCGCTCGCCGAGATTCCCGCGCCGGACCCGGCCGGCTGGGGTCGCTACCGGGACGGGGCCGCCCTGCTCGCCGCCGTCGGCTCCGCCCGGGGCGCCCGTGCCGTGTGGCAGCCGCTGCCGGGAGAGGCCTGGCCGGACCGGCTGGCCGAGCTGGCCGCCGCCGCCGTGGCCGCCGGCCGGGGCGCGCTGCTGGTGGTACCCGACCAGCGGGACGTGGCCCGCATGGTGGCGGCCTGCGAGCGGCACCTGGGCGACGAGGACCGGGTGGTCGCGCTGACCGCCGATCTCGGGCCGGCCAAGCGCTACCGGAGCTGGCTGGCGGTGCGCCGGGGCCACGCCAGAGTGGTGGTGGGAAACCGGTCGGCGGCGTTCGCCCCGGTCGCCGACCCCGGACTGCTCGTCGTCTGGGACGACGGCGACGACCTGCACGCCGAACCACGCGCGCCGTATCCGCACACCCGGGACGTGCTGGTGTACCGCGCGTACGCCAGCGGCGCGGCCGTGGTGGTGGCCGGCCACGCCCGCACCGCCGAGGCGCAGCTGCTGGTGGAGACCGGCTGGGCGACCGAGGTGATCGCGGAGCGGGCGGCGCTGCGGGAGCACGCGCCCCGGGTCGGAGCGGTCGGGGAGAGCGAGCGGGAGCTGGCCCGCGACCCTTCGGCGCACGCGGCCCGGCTGCCGGCGGTGGCCTTCGAGGCGGCCCGCGAGGCGCTGGGCCGAGACGAACCGGTGCTCATCCAGGTGCCCAGGGCCGGCTACATCCCCGGGCTGGCCTGCGGGCAGTGCCGGGAGCCGGCCCGCTGCCGGCACTGCGCCGGCCCGCTCGGCCTGCCCACCCGGCAGTCTCCGGACCAGGCCGCTTCCCCCGGGTGCCGCTGGTGCGGCCGGATCGACCCGGCCTACCGGTGCCAGGCCTGCGGCTCGCGCCGGCTGCGCGCCACCGTGGTCGGGGCCCGGCGCACCGCCGAGGAGCTGGGCCGGGCGTTCACCGGGGTCCCGGTGCACGGCTCCGGCGGCGGCGCCGAGGTGCTGGACACGGTGCCGGCCGGCGCGTCGCTGGTGGTGAGCACGCCCGGGGCCGAGCCATGGGTGGAGGGGTATGGCGGCGGGGCCGGGTACGGCGCGGCGCTGTTGCTGGACGGCTGGGCGCTGCTGGCCCGGCCGGACCTGCGGGTGACCGAGGAGACGCTGCGCCGCTGGATGGCCGCCGCCGGGCTGGTCCGGTCGTGGCGGGAGGGCGGGCGGGTGGTGGTGGCCGCCGACCCCGCACTCCCCGTGGTGCAGGCGCTGGTGCGCTGGGACCCGGCCGGGCACGCCGCCGCCGAGCTGGCCGGCCGGGCCGAGGTGGGGTTCCCGCCCGCCGTGCGGATGGCCGCCGTGGACGGCGCCCCGGAGGCGGTGGCCGAGCTGCTGGACCTGGCCGAGCTGCCCGGGTCGGCCGAGGTGCTCGGGCCGGTGGAGCTGGACGAGCCGCCGGGCGCGGACCGGGAAGGGCCGAGGGAACGGGCGCTGGTCCGAGTGCCCCGCGCCGACGGCCGGGCGCTGTCCGCCGCGCTGGTCGCCGCGCAGGCCGCCCGGACCATGCGCAAGGCCGCCTCCCCGGTCCGGGTGCAGCTGGACCCGCAACACGTTGGTTGAGCCTTATCAATTGTTCCGTTCCCGGGTATGGTCTAGTTCATTTCCGGGGTGGAGGGGTGTGTGGTGGGGCAAGATCTTCTTGATTTCGACCTGTTCAGCGATGAAACGCTGGCCGACCCCTATCCAACTTATGCAAAGTTGCGGGAAATCGGGCCGGCGGTATATCTGGAACAAAATCACGCCTGGGCATTGACGCAATATGCCGCCGCCCGCGCGGCGCTGGTCGACCACGAGACGTTTTCCTCGGTCGGCGGCGTAGCGCTGAACCGGGCGGCCAACGAGGCGTTCGCCCGGGCGGTGCTGCTGCGCGACCCGCCGGAGCACGCTGCGATGCGCCGGCCGATGACCGCCCAGCTGGGGCCCCGGGAGATCGCGTCGGTCGAGCCTTGGGCCGCCCGGCGGGCCGAGGATCTGGTCGCGGCGGCGGTCCGGCGCGGGCGGTTCGACGCGGTGCGGGAGCTGGCCGAGGACTACGTGTGCTCGGTGATGAGCGAGCTGATCGGGCTGCCCGACGGCGACCGGGACCGGCTGCTGCTGTGGGGCCGGGCCACGTTCGACATGTTCGGCCCGCCCAACGCGCGGACCACCGAGGCGCTCGGGCACGCCGGCGACATGATCGACTACGTGCATGCGCTGGCCGCCCCGGGCGGGCCGCGGGGCGGGTGGGGCGCCGAGCTGATGGCCGGCGCGCACCGGGGAGACCTGCCGGCCGAGGTGGCCGTGCTGGACCTGGTCGCCTACGTGATCTCCAGCGTGGTCACCACGATCCACGCCATCGGCAACCTGCTGTGGCTGCTGGCCGCCCGCCCCGACGAGTGGCGCCGGCTGCGCGCCGACCCCGCCAGGGTGCCGGCGGCGTGCAACGAGGCCCTGCGCCTGGAGGCCCCGGCCCAGCTGTTCGGCCGGCGCACCACCCGCGAGGTGCGGATCGGCGACGCGGTGCTGCCGGCCGAGGCCCAGGTGATCGTGCTGTTCGCATCGGCGAACCGGGACGAGCGCAAGTGGGGACCGGACGCCGACGTATTCGACGCGGACCGCCCGGAGGTGGGTGACCACCTCGCGTTCAGCCGGGGGCCGCACAGTTGTGTCGGCATGGGTGTGGCGAGGATGAAAATGTGTGCTTTGCTCGCCGCGTTGGTCCGCAATGTCGATTCCATCGAGTTCGACGGTCCGCCCGTGCGCACCGTGAACAATTTGCTTCGCGGATTTACCGAATTGCCGCTGCGGGTTACCGCCTAAGATATTGCACGGGCGCGGCTGCCGGCGGCCGGTGCCGGATCGCTAAGCTGGCGGTAAGTGACTCGGTAGGGCGAAGGGGCAGTGCATACGATGGCGATCCAGCCGATCCGGCTGTTCGGAGATCCGGTGCTCCGCACCCGGGCCGCCGAGGTGGTTGATTTCGACGCCGAGCTGCGCAAGCTGGTCGCCGACCTGACCGACACCCTGACCGCCGAGGCGGGCGCCGGCCTGGCCGCGCCGCAGCTGGGTGTCGGGCTGAGGGTCTTCGTCTACCACTGTGACGGCTTCGAGGGGCACCTGGTGAACCCGACCTTCGACGTGGTCGGCGACGAGGACCAGGTCGGCCCGGAGGGCTGCCTGTCCATCCCGGGCATGCGCTGGGACTGCAAGCGGCACCTGCACGTGGTGGCCAACGGCTGGAACATGCACGGCGAGCCGGTACAGGTGGAGGGCTCCGAGCTGCTCGCCCGGTGCATCCAGCACGAGACCGACCACCTGGACGGGGTGCTGTTCCTGGACCGGCTGGACCCGGAGACCCGCAAGCAGGCGATGCGGGAGATCCGCAACGCCCCCTGGTTCGACCAGGCCAACCAGCCGGTGGTCAAGGCCAGCCCGCACCCGCTGTTCGGGCGGGCCCGATGAGGCTCGTGTTCGCCGGCACGCCCGATGTCGCGCTGCCCTCGCTGACCGCGCTGCTCGACTCGCCGCGCCACCAGGTGGTCGCCGTGCTCACCCGGCCGGACGCGCCGACCGGTCGGGGCCGCCGGCCCCGCCCCTCCCCGGTCGCCGAGCTGGCCATCTCCCGGGGCATCCCGGTGCTCCGGCCGCCCAAGCCGTCCGCGCCGGAGTTCGTCGAGTCGCTGTCGGCGTACCGGCCGGACTGCTGCCCGGTGGTCGCGTTCGGTGCGCTGTTGCCGCCGCCGCTGCTCGCCGTGCCCGCGAAGGGCTGGGTCAACCTGCACTTCTCGCTGCTGCCCGCGTGGCGTGGCGCGGCGCCCGTGCAGGCGTCGATCCGGCACGGCGACGACGTCACCGGCGCCAGCGTGTTCGAGCTGGAGAAGGGCATGGACACCGGCCCGGTGTACGGGGTGGTGACCGAGTCCATCGGCCCGAGGGACACCTCCGGGGAACTGCTCGGCCGGCTGGCCCGCTCCGGCGCCGAGCTGCTGGTGACCGCCCTGGACGGCATCGAGGACGGCACGCTGCGCGCGGTGGCGCAGCCGGCGGACGGCGTCTCCTACGCGCCGAAGGTGACCACGGCCGACGCCGAGGTCGACTGGCGGGCGCCCTCGGCGGCGGTGGACCGGCTGGTTCGCTCGGTCACCCCGGCGCCCGGCGCGTGGACGATGTTCCGGTCCGAGCGGCTCGGTCTGGGTCCGGTGCGCCCGGCCGAGGCGGACGGGCTGGCGCCCGGCGAGCTGCGGGTGAGCAAGCACGGGGTGCTGGCCGGCACCGGCGCGGGCGCCGTGTGGCTGGGCCCGGTGCGCGCCCCCGGGAAGCGGGAGATGCCGGCCGAGGACTGGGCGCGCGGCGCGCGGCCGGCGGCCGGCGAGCGGTTCGAGTCGGCCGAGCCGGCGGAGCTGACGCCCGGCGAGGTGCGTGCGTGAGCTCGCCGAGGCGGGCCGGCCGGCACGAACCTCGGCGCGGTGGTGGGCGCCCGGGCGCGGACGCCCGAGGCACCGGTGGTCAGCGGGGCACGGACGCGCGGGCACCCCGGTCCGGCCCGCCGGCGCGGCGCGGCGGGCCGAGCCGGCCGCCGGAGCGTGACCCGGCCCGCGCCGCGGTGCTGGAGCTGCTCGCCGCCGTGCGGGAACGGCAGGCCTACGCCAACCTGGCGCTGCCGTCCATCCTGCGCCGGTCCCGGGTGACCGGCCGGGACGCCGCGCTGGCCACCGAGCTGGGTTACGGCACCTGCCGGGCCCAGGGCCTGCTGGACGCGGTGATCGCCGCCTGCGCCACCCGGACGCTGGACAAGATCGAGGCACCGCTGCTGGACGCGCTGCGGCTGGGCAGCTACCAGCTGCTGCGGACCCGGATCCCGGCGCACGCCGCCGTGGACTCCACGGTGGACCTGGTGCGCGGCTCGGCCGGCTCCCGGTCGGCCGGCTTCATCAACGCCATCCTGCGCCGGGTGTCGGAGCGGACCGAGGCGGAGTGGGTGGCCGAGCTGGCCCCCGACGCCGAGGCCGACCCGATCGGGCACCTGGCGTTCCGGCACGCCCACCCGACCTGGATCGCCCGCGCGTTCGCGGACGCGCTGGGTTCGACCGACGAGCTGGACGCGTTGCTGGCCGCCGACGACGCCCGGCCGGCGGTGCACCTGCTGGCCCGGCCCGGCGTGCTCACCGCCGAGGAGCTGGCCCTGATGACCGGCGGCGAGCCGGCGCCGTACTCCCCGTACGGGGTCCGCCTGGAGGCCGGCGCGGGTGACCCGGGCGTACTGGATCCGGTCACCGAGGGACTGGCTCTGGTGGTGGACGAGGGCAGCCAGCTGGTCGCGCTGGCCCTGGCCGACGCGCCGCTGGACGGCCCGGACCGGGGCCGCTGGCTGGACCTGTGCGCCGGCCCCGGCGGCAAGGCGGCGATCCTGGCCGGCCTGGTCGAGCTGGTCGAGGGCGCGGAGAACCCCGGGCTGGACGCGGTGGAGCGGGCCGGGCACCGGGCCAAGCTGGTCACCGAGAACACCGAGGGACTGCCGGTCACCGTGCACGTCGCGGACGGCCGGGAGGCCCCGCTGCCGGACGGCGAGTACGACCGCGTGCTGGTGGACGTGCCGTGCACCGGGTTGGGTGCGCTGCGCCGCCGCCCGGAGGCGCGCTGGCGACGCTCGCCCTCCGATGTGGCCGGGCTGACCGCCCTGCAGCGTGAGCTGGTCACCGCCGCGCTCCGGCACGTAAGGGTGGGCGGGGTGGTCTGCTACGCCACCTGTTCGCCGCACCTCGCGGAGACCCGGGGCGTGCTGGCCGGGGTGCTGCGCAAGCACCCCGGGGTGGAGAAACTGGACGCGCGGGCCGCGCTGCCCGACATCCCCGGCCTCGGCGAAGGCCCCGAGGTGCAGCTGTGGCCACACCGCCACGGCACCGACGCGATGTTCCTCACCCTGCTGCGCCGCACCGCCTGAGGTTGCCGCCTCCGCGCGGTGCCGGTTCCGAGGATGGTCTGGGCGGCGCGGTCGGGGTGGTCCTCCGCACTCCCGCGCGGTGCCGGTTCGAAAGATGGCTTGGACGGCGCGGGTACGCGATCGACTGCGGCTTTGGTGCCGCCCGTTGCGGTTGAGCGCGGCCTGGCTTTCACGGAACGTAACGTTTCGCGGCCCCGCCCGGTGCTGATTCGGGGGGTTCCGTTCGTCGAGTGCTGGCTCAGTCCGCTCTTTGGGCATGATCGAACCGGACTCACCCAGCGCTCGGTGCCCCGGACCACCGCCAACCCGTCACTGAACGTAGCCGACGGGTCCAGCCAACCCGAACCCACGCAACGGGCGGCGCCTGAGCCGCGGCAGCCCGCTCAGCCGTGCCGTCCCGGCCATCATTCGAACCGGCACCGCCGCTCGACGCACCCGAAACCTGACGGCGTACCCGCGCGACGTGGCGGGGCGGCTGCACGGGCGCCGGCGGACCGCCGCCCGACGGAGGCTGACCCGATCGGGAGTAATACGGGTCACAGCGGGGGTGAAGCGGCAACCGCCGGGAGGAGCTCGCGGACAACCGGGCGTAATCTGCGGACGTGTCCGCCGAGCCGACCCCGCAGCCGATGATCGCGCCGAGCATCCTGTCCGCCGACTTCGCGCGGCTAGCGGACGAGGCCGCCGGGGTGGCCGACGCCGACTGGCTGCACGTGGACGTGATGGACGCCCACTTCGTGCCGAACCTGACCATCGGGCTGCCGGTGGTGCAGGCGCTGCGCAAGGCCACCGCGATCCCGCTGGACTGCCACCTGATGATCGAGGACCCGGACCGGTGGGCGATCGGCTACGCGGAGGCCGGCGCCTACAACGTGACGGTGCACGTGGAGGCGGCCAAGGACCCGGTGGCCCTGGCGAAGAACCTGCGCGCCGCCGGGGCCAAGGCGGGCCTGTCCGTCAAGCCGAACACGCCGCTCGAGCCGTACGTGGACGTGCTGAAGCACTACGACACCCTGCTGGTGATGAGCGTCGAGCCCGGGTTCGGCGGGCAGGGCTTCATCGCGCACGTGCTGGACAAGGTGCGCACCGCCCGCCGGCTGGTGGACACCGGCCACCTGACCCTGCTGGTCGAGATCGACGGCGGGATCAACCCGGACACCATCGAAGCGGCGGCGGAGGCCGGCGTGGACTGTTTCGTGGCGGGCTCGGCGGTGTTCGGCGCCGACGACCCGGCCGGGGCGGTCTCCCGGCTGCGCGACCAGGCGGGCCGGTCCCGTCATCGAGTGAGCTCCGGAGGGGGGCGCTGATGTTCACCGGCATCGTGGAAGAGGTCGGCGAGGTCCGCGAGGTGGTGGCCGACGCGGACGTGGTGCGCCTGGTGATCAGCGGTCCGGTGGTCGTCGCGGACACCAGGCACGGCGACTCCATCGCGGTCAACGGCGTCTGCCTCACCGCCGTGGACGTCACCGGCACCAGCTTCGCCGTGGAGATGATGCCGGAGACGCTGCGCCGGTCGAGCCTGGCCGAGGTCAGCACGGGCAGCCGGGTGAACCTGGAGCGGGCCATGTCCAACGGCCAGCGCTTCGGCGGGCACATCATGCAGGGGCACGTCGACGGAACCGAGTCGGTGATCTCGCACACTTCCGGGGAGCGCACGGCCGAGATCCGGTTCACTCTGTCGGAGGGGCTCGCCCGTTACGTGGTGGAGAAGGGCTCGATCGCGGTGGACGGGGTGTCGCTCACGGTGGCCTCGGTCGAGGCCGACAGCTTCACCGTTGCGCTCATCCCGACCACCCTGGCCGACACCAACCTCGCCGCGCGCGGGCCGGGCGACCGGGTCAACATCGAGGTGGACGTGCTCGCCAAGTATGTCGAGCGGCTGGTCTCGGGTTATCTGCCAGCGGCGCACGCCCAGGAAGGCGGTGGCAGGTCATGAACACCGGCCCATTCACCATGCCGGCGGACGAGCGGTTCGCCGCGGTCGATCGGGCGATAGCCGATCTGGCCGCCGGCAAGGCCGTCGTGGTCGTCGACGACGAGGACCGGGAGAACGAGGGCGACCTCATCTTCGCGGCCGAGCGGGCGACCCCGGAGCTGGTCTCCTTCATGGTGCGCTACACGTCGGGCTACATCTGCGTGGCGCTCACCGAGGAGGACTGCGACCGGCTGGACCTGCCGCCGATGTACCACTCCAACGGCGACGCGTACCGAACCGCGTTCACCGTCACCGTGGACGCCAAGCAGGGCATCTCCACCGGCATCTCGGCCACCGACCGGGCGCACACCATCCGGCTGCTGGCCACCTCGGACGCGGACGCGAGCGACTTCGTCCGGCCCGGCCACGTGCTGCCGCTGCGGGCCAAGTCGGGCGGGGTGCTGCGCCGGCCCGGGCACACCGAGGCGGCGGTGGACCTGGCCCGGCTGGCCGGGCTGCACCCGGCCGGGGCGCTGTGCGAGATCGTCTCGCAGAAGAACGAGGGCGACATGGCCCGCGCCGACGAGCTGCGGGTGTTCGCCGAGGACCACGACCTGGAACTGGTCACCATCGCCGAGCTGATCGCCTACCGGCGGCGGTTCGAGAAGCAGGTGGAGCGGGTCGCCGAGGCGCGCATCCCCACCCCGCACGGCGGCTACGTGGCCTACGGGTACGACAACGTGCTGGACGGCATCGAGCACATCGCGCTGGTCTACGGCGAGATCGGTGACGGGGAGAACGTGCTGGTCCGGGTGCACTCGGAATGCCTGACCGGGGACGTGTTCGGCTCACTGCGCTGCGACTGCGGCCCCCAGCTGGACGCCGCGCTGGCCGCGGTGGCCGCCGAGGGCCGGGGCGTGGTGCTCTACGTGCGCGGCCACGAGGGCCGGGGCATCGGGCTGATGCACAAGCTGCAGGCCTACCAGCTGCAGGAGTCCGGCGTGGACACGGTGGACGCCAACCTGTCGTTGGGCCTGCCGGCCGACGCCCGCGACTACGGCACCGGCGCGCAGATCCTGGTGGACCTGGGCGTGCGTTCGATGCGCCTGCTGACCAACAACCCGGACAAGCGGGCCGGCCTGGAGGGCTACGGCCTGCGGGTGGTCGAGCGGGTCTCCCTGCCCATCCGCCCCACCCGGGAGAACCTGCACTACCTGCGGACCAAGCGGGACCGGATGGGCCACGACCTGCCCGGCCTGGACAGCGGCGCGGAGGGTTCACCCGGGCACGCCCCGGCCGGCTGAGCCGTTCCGGGCCACGCGCTAATCTCCCGGGTAACGGACAACGCGCGGAACGCGCTAACTGAGCGCGCGCCCAGTTAGGCGCGCGCGGGAGACGCTACGGGCGGTGAGCTGCGTGAGTGGGGAAGGGCGGCCGGTGGAGGAAGCTCCACTGGCGGCGGGTGAACTGCGACTGGGCATCGTGGCCGCGCAGTGGCACCCGGACATCTGTGAGGCGATGCTGGAGCGGGCACTGGCGGTGGCCAAGGAGGCCGGCATCGACCAGCCGACCGTGGTGCGCGTGCCGGGCTCGCTGGAGCTGCCGGTGATCTGCCAGGAGCTGGCCCGGGGGCACGACGCGGTGGTGGCGCTGGGCGTGGTCATCCGGGGCGGCACGCCGCACTTCGACTACGTGTGCGACTCGGTGACCGCCGGGCTGACCCGGATCGCGCTGGACGAGTCCACCCCGGTCGGCAACGGCGTGCTCACCTGCAACACAGAGGAGCAGGCGGTGGCGCGCAGCGGCCGGCCGGGTTCGGCCGAGGACAAGGGCGCCGACGCCTGCACCGCCGCGCTGCGCACCGCGCTGGCGCTGCGCAACCTGCGCGCCGGGCGGACGGCGGAATGACCGTGCCGACCGCCGCGCCGCTGGTGATCCGCCCCCGCCGGGTGGTCTGGGTGGCCTGGATCGCGGCCGTCCTGCTGCTCGGCGCCATGGTCGCGGTCGCCGTGGTGCTGCGCAACGAGTCCACCGGGGTGTACTTCCGGTTCGCCGACCAGGTGGCCATGGTGCTGCTCGGGGTGTTCATGGCGCTGGGCGTGCTCAGCCTGACCCTGGCCAGGGTGCGGGCCGACGCGGACGGCGTCGAGGTGCGGAACCTGCTGATCACCCGGCGGGTGCCGTGGTCGGCGGTGCTCGCCGTGGACTTCCCCGAGGGCGCCCGGTGGGCGCGCCTGGAGCTGCCCGACGACGAGTACCTGCCGCTGTCGGCGATCCAGCTGGTGGACGGCCAGCACGCGGTCTCCGCGATCACCGCTCTGCGCGAGCTGCACGCCGCCCACGGGTGCGGTAGCGGCTGAGGCGCGGTTCGTCCGAGTGGTCGGGTGGCGGTTTAAAGATCAGCTCGGACGGGGCCGGCTCGGCCTTCTGGCCGCTGGGTGCCGCCCGTTCGCGTTGCTTACGGGGTGTGTTCGGCGCCCGTCATCCAGCGCAAGCTGAGTCCGGTCCGCAGCTTGATCGAAGCGGACTCAGCCTGCGCTCGGCGCACCTGGTCCCTCGGCGTCGTCCGCTCGCTGGCACTTTCGTCCCGCGTGCAACACGCTGGTCACTCAGGGTGAATACCCACTCCGGGCGACGGGGGTGGAAGAGGCGTCGACCGCACCCAAGCGCGACGGGCCGCACCCTAGCCGCGAGAAGGCCGAGCCGGCTCCGTCCAAGCCGATCTTTAAACTCGACCCAGGCCTTACTCGGGAAGCTCGCCGGTGTTGGCGCCGCTGAGTACCACGGCCACCCGTTCGCCGGGCGCCGGCCGGTAGCCGCCGGAGCGCAGGGCCGCCACACCCACCGCCGCCGCCGGTTCCACCAGCACCCGTGCGGCTTCCCAGAGTGCCCGCCGGGCGTCCCGGATGGCCTGGTCGTCCACCAGCACCACCGAGGACACGTAGGCCTCGGCGAGCGGGTACACCAGCTCGCCCACCCGGCGCGGGGCCAGCGCGTCGGCCGCGATGCCGCCGGTCGGCGAGTCCACCGGGCGGCCGGCCGCCAGCGCCCGGTGCAGCGTCGGCGACTCGGCGGGCTCCACGCCGACCACCCGCACCCGGCCGGCGTAGTGGGCGGCCACGCCGGCGATCAACCCGCCGCCGCCGACCGGCACCAGCACGGTGTCCAGCCCGGGCCGCTGCCCGGCCAGCTCGAGGCCGAGGGTGCCCTGGCCCAGGATGGTCTCGCGCTGGTCGAACGCGTGCACCGGCAGCGCCCCGGTGCGTTCCTGCCAGTCCACGGCGGCGGCCAGCGCGTCGGCGTAGCGCTCGCCGCCGACCACCAGCCGGGCGCCCAGCTCGCCGATCCGCTGGATCTTGGCCGGGGAGGAGATGGACGGCACGAACACGGCGGCCGGCACGCCCAGCCGGTGCGCCGCGTAGGCCACCGCGACCCCGTGGTTCCCGCCGGACGCCGCGACCACCCCCGGTTCGGGCACCCGGCGCAGCAACAGGTTGGCGAACGCGCCCCGGGCCTTGAACGCGCCGGCGCACTGCAGGTACTCCAGCTTCAGCGTCACGGTTGCGTCGGTGTCGGTCCCGGTCAGCTCGGCCAGTGGCAGGTCCAGCACCGGGGTGCGCCGCAGGTGCGGCCGGATCAGCGGGTAGGTGGCGGCGATGTCCCGCGCGGTGATGTCCGCCGGGGTGGTGGTCGCGGCGTTCACGCGGCCGGGCGCAGCCGGGCGATGGCGTCCACCTCGACCGGTGAGCCGAGCGGCAGTCCGGCCACCCCGATGGCCGCCCTGGCGTGCCGGCCGGCGTCGCCGAGCACGTCGATGAACAGCTGGGAGGCTCCGTCGGCGACCTTGGGCTGCTCGGTGAAGTCGGGGTCGCCGGCCACGTAGACGGTGATCCGGACCAGCGCGGCGACCCCGTCCAGGTCTCCGGCGGCGGCGCGCAGCTGGGCCAGCACGTTCAGCGCGCAGACCCGGGCGGCGGCCTGGCCGGTGGCCACGTCCAGCCCGGCGCCCAGGCGTCCGGTGGCCACCATCCGGCCGTCCCGCGCGGCCACCTGGCCGGACACGTACACGGCGTCGCCGTCGCGCCGGTACGGCTCGAACGCGGCCACGGCGGCCGGGGGCGGGGGCAGCTCGAGGCCGAGCTCGGCGAGTCGTCGTTCGGCGCTGGTCGGGGTGCTTGGTGGGGTGCTCATGGCAGGCAGTATGGCAATTAGCTAATTAGCTTGTCCAGGCCAAATTGACGCGTTCGGTGGAGATCGATTCGATGGGGATGAAGGTGCTTGTGTTGTTGTTGTGGTGCGTCATAACATCCCCGCGTGATCATCTCGTCGCACTGCGTTACGATCTCTCCCGGCCTTTCACGATCGGCGATGGGGTGAGGCGGTGCGGCTATGACTGCGCCAGAACGGACCCGAGCGCGACGTCCCAAAGTGGTGTTGTTCGACGTCTTCGAGACCCTGCTCGAGGTTGACGCGCTGCGCTCCCGGATGGTCGACGTGGGGCGCCCCGAGCACGAGCTGGAGCTGTTCTTCACCCGGACGCTGCGCGACGGGATGGCCCTCAGCCTGGCGGGCGAGTCGCCGGACTTCCTGGACGTCGCCCGCTCCGCACTGATCGGCACCAGCGGCCGGCGGCTCAGCGAGGAGGCCGTGCAGCACGTGCTGGCCGGGTTCGCCGAGCTGCCGCCCTGCCCGGACGTCGAGCCCGCGCTGATCGCGCTGGCCAGGGCGAAGATCCCGGCCTACGCGTTCACCCACGGCCCGGCGAAGGTGGTCCGCGAGGCGCTGGACCGCGCCCAGCTGCGCAGCTACCTGCGCGGGGTGATCTCCTGCGAGGAGATCGGCTCGTTCAAGCCGCCGGCCAAGGTCTACCAGTGGGCCTGCCGGCAGGTGAACAGCGACCCGGCCCGCACCGCACTGGTTGCGGTGCACTCCTGGGATGTGCACGGCGCCGTCCGCGCGGGCCTCCTGGCCGGATTCGCCACCCGGCGGGAGGGCGGCATGTCGGACGTCTTCGACCCGCCACACGTGGTCGCGGACGCGTTGGACGTGGTGATCGAGCGCCTGGTCGCCCTGCCCACCTAGGTGTGTCGCCCCGGGACATGCTGATCATGAACGGGCCTCCAGCGCCCATGGGTTCCGGGTCGTTGAACGAATCGTCGCGAACGGGAGCGCGCCGGGCGGCACCCCAGACGAGGCAGAGCTGCACGCCGCGCCGTCCAAGTGGTTTCCGAGCCGGCACCGACTCCTCCGCGACACGTAACCGACGCACTTGGAAATAGGCTCTGGCCGCCGAGTCCCTCGGGCTTGCCGAGCTCATCCTGAGCGACGTTCCGCGTTGATTGAACGTCTCCGTTGATGAACTCGGCGAGATCGCATCCTCGGTGAACGCCCGACCCCGCCGCACCGACTGTTGCATATCTCCACGCAGAGCCATATGCGACCGCCGGTGCCCGGCTGGCGGAGGGTGCTTGGCCACCCCTCTAGGCTGGTAGGTGCCATGCCAGATCCATCCACTTACCGCCCGGCCGCCGGCACGATTCCGGAGGCCCCGGGGGTTTACCGCTTCTCCGACCAGCACGGTCGGGTCATTTACGTCGGCAAGGCTAAGAGCCTGCGCAGCCGGCTCAACTCGTACTTCGCCGACCTCTCGAACCTGCACCCGCGCACCAGGCAGATGGTGACCACGGCGTCCGACGTCCAGTGGACGGTGGTCAGCACCGAGGTGGAGGCGCTCCAGCTCGAGTACAACTGGATCAAGGAGTTCGACCCCCGGTTCAACGTGCGGTACCGGGACGACAAGACCTACCCGGTGCTGGCCGTCACGCTGCACGAGGAGTTCCCCCGGCTGCACGTGTACCGGGGGCCCCGGCGCAAGGGCGTGCGCTACTTCGGGCCGTACTCGCACGCCTGGGCGATCCGGGAGACCCTGGACCTGCTCACCCGCGTGTTCCCCGCGCGCACCTGTTCCAACGGGGTGTTCCGCCGGCACGGCCAGATCGGCCGGCCCTGCCTGCTCGGGTACATCGACAAGTGTGCCGCGCCGTGCGTCGGCCGGGTGGACGCCGAGCAGCACCGGGCGATCGTGGAGGACTTCACCGAGTTCCTGTCCGGGCGCACCGACCGGATGATCCGGGACATGGAGCGCCGCATGGCGGCCGAGTCCGAGGCGCTGGAGTTCGAGAAGGCGGCCCGGCTGCGCGACAACATCGGCGCGCTGCGCAAGGCGCTGGAACGCCAGGCGGTGGTGCTCGGCGACGGCACGGACGCGGACGTGGTGGCGTTCGCGCAGGACGAGCTGGAAGCGGCCGTCCAGGTGTTCCACGTGCGCGGTGGCCGGGTGCGCGGCGAGCGCGGCTGGGTGATCGAGAAGGTGGAAGACACAGCGGGCGCGGCCAACTTGGTGGAGCGCTTCCTCACCCAGTTCTACGGCGAGCAGGCCGCGCTGGCCGGCTCGGCCGACGACGCCATCCAGCCGGTGCCCAAGGAGATCCTGGTGCCGGAGCTGCCGGACGACGTGGACTCGCTGACCGAGTGGCTGTCCGGGCTGCGCGGTTCGCGGGTGCGGGTGCGGGTGGCCCAGCGGGGGGACAAGCGGGCGCTGGCCGAGACGGTGGCGCGCAACGCCGCCGAGGCGTTCACCCAGCACAAGCTGCGCCGGGCCGGCGACCTGACCGCGCGGTCCGCCGCGCTGACCGAGATCCAGGAGGCGCTCGGCCTGGACTCGGCGCCGCTGCGCATCGAGTGCGTGGACGTCAGCCACGTGCAGGGCAGCGACGTGGTCGCCTCGCTGGTGGTGTTCGAGGACGGGCTGGCCCGCAAGTCCGAGTATCGCCGCTTCGAGGTGCGCGACGGTGCCCAGGGCGGGGATGTGGCGTCCATCGCCGAGGTCACCCGGCGGCGGTTCAAGCGCTACCTGGCCGAGCGGGACCGACCGACCGACGGCGCCAACCCGGGCATCGACCCGGACACCGGACGTCCCCGCAAGTTCGCCTACCCGCCCAACCTGTTCGTGGTCGACGGCGGCGCGCCGCAGGTCGAGGCGGCCTCCGACGTGCTGGCCGAGCTGGGCGTCACCGACGTCGCGGTGTGCGGGCTGGCCAAGCGGCTGGAGGAGGTCTGGATGCCCGGCGACCCGGACCCGGTGATCCTGCCGCGCACCAGCGAGGGGCTCTACCTGATGCAGCGGGTGCGGGACGAGGCGCACCGGTTCGCCATCACCTACCACCGGCAGAAGCGGTCCAAGCGGATGACCGCGTCCGAGCTCGACGCGGTTCCGGGCCTGGGGGAGACCCGGCGCACCGCGCTGCTGCGGCACTTCGGCTCGCTGCGCAAGCTCCGCCAGGCCGACCTGACGGAGATCGCCTCGGTGCCCGGCATGGGTCCGCGCACCGCCGCCGCCGTGCTCGCCGCGCTGCACAGCGAAACAGACATCAAGGGGGAGTCATGACCAATCCGACGGGTATCGAGGTGGCGCTGGTCAGCGGGTTATCCGGGGCCGGCCGCAGCACCGCGGCCAAGGTGCTGGAGGACCTGGGCTGGTTCGTGGTGGACAACCTGCCGCCCGAGCTGATCACCACCATGGTGGAGCTGGGCGCCAAGGCGCGCGGCGAGATCACCCGGGTCGCGGTGGTGATGGACGTGCGCAGCCGCGCGTTCACCAACGACCTGGCCTCGGTGATCAAGGACCTGGACGCCCAGGGCTACAAGCCCCGGCTGCTGTTCCTGGAGGCCAGCGACCAGGCGCTGATCCGCCGGTTCGAACACGTCCGCCGAGGCCACCCGCTGCAGGGCAGCGGCCGGCTGGCCGACGGCATCGCGGCCGAGCGGGAGCTGCTCGGACCCCTGCGCAACGCGGCCGACCTGGTGCTGGACACCAGCGCGCTGTCGGTGCACCAGCTGCGGGCGGCCATCGAGCGCGACTTCGGCAACGAGCTGTCCAGCCACACCAGGGTCACCGTGCTGTCGTTCGGCTACAAGTACGGCCTGCCGATGGACTCCGACCTGGTGGTGGACCTGCGCTTCCTGCCCAACCCGCACTGGATACCCGAGCTGCGGGAGTTCACCGGCAAGGACCCGGCGGTGCGCGACTACGTGCTCTCCCAGGAGGGCGCGGAGGAGTTCCTGGGCCGCTACCTGGAGCTGCTGCGGCTGGTGAACGGCGGTTACCGGCGGGAGGGCAAGCGGTACCTCACGGTGTCCATCGGCTGCACCGGCGGTAAGCACCGCAGCGTGGCCGTCGCCGAGGAGCTGGCCCGCCGGCTGCACGGCGAGGACGGAATAACGGTCAGTGTCAGCCACCGGGACCTGGGACGCGAGTGAACCCTTCCAATACTCGAGCCGTCGCCCTCGGCCGGGCTGATGCGCCGAGGGCGGTCGCCCTCGGCGGCGGCCACGGCCTGTACGCCACCCTGAGTGCGCTGCGGTTGATCACCGAGGCAGTGACCGCCGTGGTCACCGTGGCCGACGACGGCGGCTCCTCGGGGCGGCTGCGCGGGGAGCTGGGGGTGCTGCCGCCGGGGGACCTCCGGATGGCGCTCACCGCGCTGGCCAACGGCAATCCGACCGGCACTCGATGGAGCGAACTTTTCCAGCATCGCTTCGCCGGCACCGGCGCGCTGGCCGGGCACGCGGTGGGCAACCTTTTACTGGCCGGCCTGATCGACCTGACCGGTGACCCGGTGGCCGCGCTGGACGAGGCCTGCCGGCTGCTCGAGGTGCGCGGCCGGGTACTCCCGATGAGCGAGGAACCGCTGGTCATCGAGGCCGAGGTGGTCGGTCTGGGGTCCGACCCGGACGCGGTCAGCCGGATCCGGGGGCAGGTCGCCGTGGCCAGCACGCCCGGCCGGGTGCGCCGGGTCTGGCTGCAGCCGGCCGAGCCCAAGGCCTGCCACCAGGCCGTCGACGCGGTGCTCGGCGCCGAACTGGTGCTGCTCGGCCCCGGATCCTGGTTCACCAGCGTGTTGCCGCACCTCATGGTGCCCGAGCTCCGGCGGGCGCTGCTGGAAACGCCGGCCCGCCGGGTGGTCGTGCTCAACCTGGCGCCGCAGCCGGGGGAGACCGCCGGGTTCTCCCCGGAACAGCACTTGGACGTACTCTGCCAGCACGCACCGGAGCTGCGCATCGACGCGGTGCTCGCGGACTCCGGCGCGGTCCCGGTGCCGGAGCGCCTGCAACGCTCCGCTTCGGCGCTGGGCGCGCGGGCTGTGCTGGCCCCGATCGGTGAACCGGACGGCTCACCGAGGCACAATCCCGCGGCGCTGGCGGAAGCGGTCCGCTCGGTCCTGGCCGAGTTCGGGCCGTGGGGGACAGCCGGCCGAAAGGAGACAACAGGGTGATCACCGCGGCGGCGGACGAGGAGAACGCAGTGAAGGCCTCGGAGGAGATGCAGGAGACACAGTGGCGATGACGGCTTCGGTGAAAGATGAGCTCAGCCGGCTGTCGGTGACCAAGCCGTGTTGTCGGCGGTCCGAGCTGTCCTCGCTGCTGCGGTTCGCCGGCGGCCTGCACATCGTGGGCGGCAAGGTGGTGATCGAGGCCGAGGTGGACACCGGCTCGGTGGCCCGGCGGCTGCGCCGCGAGGTGCACGACCTCTACGGGCACACCTCCGAGGTGCAGGTGATCAGCTCCGGCGGGCTGCGCCGGGGCGCCCGGTACGTGATCCGGGTGGTGCGCGACGGCGCCGGCCTGGCCCGCCAGACCGGCCTGCTGGACCTGCGCGGCCGTCCGGTGCGCGGGCTGCCGCCGCAGGTGGTCTCCGGCGGCCTGTGCGACGCCGAGGCGGCCTGGCGCGGTGCCTTCCTGGCCCACGGCTCGCTGACCGAGCCCGGCCGCAGCTCCGCCCTGGAGGTCACCTGCCCGGGCCCGGAAGCGGCGCTGGCACTGGTCGGCGCGGCCCGCCGGCTGGGCGTGACCGCGAAGGCCCGCGAGGTGCGCGGCGCGGACCGGGTGGTGGTGCGCGACGGCGACGCCATCGGCGCGCTGCTCACCCGGCTGGGCGCGCACTCCTCGGTGCTGGCCTGGGAGGAGCGCCGGATGCGCCGCGAGGTGCGGGCCACCGCGAACCGGCTGGCCAACTTCGACGACGCCAACCTGCGCCGGTCCGCGCGGGCCGCCGTGGCCGCGTCCGCGCGGGTGCGCCGCGCGCTGGACCTGCTCGGCGCGGACGTGCCGGACCACCTGATGGCCGCCGGCAAGCTGCGCCTGGAGCACACCCAGGCCTCCCTGGAGGAGCTGGGCCAGCTCTCCGACCCGCCGATGACCAAGGACGCGGTGGCCGGCCGGATCCGGCGGCTGCTGCACATGGCCGACAAGCGGGCGGCGGAGATGGGCTTGCCGGACACCGAGTCGGCGGTCACCGCCGACATGCTCGCCGACGCCTGACCTTTACCGTCGTTAACGTGGTCCAGGTCCCTCGCGGGGTCTGGCCGCCCACACGGGCAGGTACTGTTGCGCGCGATAAGCTGAGACGCATCTAGAACGATCCAGAACCTGACAGACACGGGAGGCACGCGTGGTTCGGGTAGGCGTGAACGGCTTCGGCCGCATCGGGCGGAACTTCTGGCGAGCCGTCAACGCACAAGTAGCCCAGGGCAATGCCGACATCGAGATCGTCGCGGTGAACGACATCACCGACAACGGCACCCTGGCCCACCTGCTCAAGTACGACTCCATCCTGGGCAAGCTGCCCTACACGGTGACCTCCACCGACAGCGAGATCGTGGTCGACGGCAAGGGCTTCAAGGGCCTGGCCGTGCGGGACCCCGCCGAGCTGCCCTGGAAGGACCTCGGCGTGGACATCGTCGTGGAGTCCACCGGCCTGTTCACCAAGCGCGAGGCGGCGTCGAAGCACCTGGACGCCGGGGCCAAGAAGGTGATCATCTCCGCGCCGGCCTCCGGTGAGGACATCACCATCGTCAAGGGCGTGAACGACTCGGCCTACGACGGCTCGCAGGACATCGTCTCCAACGCGTCCTGCACCACGAACTGCGCGGCGCCGCTGGCCAAGGTGCTCGACGACCTGCTGGGGATCGAGAAGGGTCTGATGACCACGATCCACGCCTACACGCAGGACCAGAACCTGCAGGACGGTCCGCACAAGGACAAGCGCCGCGCCCGCGCCGCCGCGCTCAACATCGTGCCGACCACCACCGGCGCCGCCAAGGCGATCGGGCTGGTCCTGCCGCACCTGAAGGGCAAGCTCGACGGCTACTCGCTGCGCGTGCCGATCCCCACCGGCTCGATCACCGACCTCGTGGTCGAGGTGCGCCGGGAGGCCAGCGCGGAGGAGATCAACGCCGCCTACCGGGCGGCCGCCGAGGGCCCGCTCAAGGGCGTCCTGTCCTACAACGAGGACCCGATCGTCTCCTCCGACATCGTCACCGACCCGGCGTCCTGCATCTTCGATGCGCCGCTGACCAAGGTGATCGGAAACCAGGTGAAGGTGTTCGGCTGGTACGACAACGAGTGGGGCTACTCGAACCGCCTGGTGGACATCACCTCGCTGGTGGCGTCCAAGCTGTGAAGACGCTCGAAGACCTGATCGGCGAGGGCGTTCGGGGCCGGACCGTGTTGGTGCGGTCCGACCTGAACGTCCCGCTGGACGGCACCCGGATCACCGACGCCGGCCGGATCAAGGCGTCCGTGCCGACCATCTGGGCGCTGGTCGGCGCCGGGGCGCGGGTGATCGTGACCGCGCACCTGGGCCGGCCGAAGAACGGCCCGGACGCGAGCCTGTCCCTGGCCCCGGTGGCCACCCGCCTGGGCGAGCTGCTGGACCGCCCGGTCCGGCTGTTCACCCTGGCCGAGGGCGCCCCGGAGCTGGCGGACGGCGAGGTCGCGCTGCTGGAGAACATCCGGTTCGACCCGCGCGAGACCGCCAAGGACGACCTCGAGCGGGGCGCGCTGGCCGCCGACCTGGCCGCGCTGACCGGCGCCGGCGGCGCCTTCGTCTCCGACGGCTTCGGCGTGGTGCACCGCAAGCAGGCCTCGGTGTACGACATCGCCAAGCTGCTGCCCGCCTACACCGGCGGCCTGGTCAGCGCCGAGGTCGAGGTGCTCCGCCGGCTCACCGAGGACCCGGCCCGGCCGTACGCGGTGGTGCTGGGCGGCTCCAAGGTGTCGGACAAGCTCGCGGTGATCGAGGCGCTGCTGCCCCGGGTGGACTCGCTGCTGGTCGGCGGGGGGATGTGCTTCACCTTCCTGGCCGCGCGCGGCCACGGCGTGGGCAAGTCGCTGCTGGAGGCCGATCAGGTCGACAACTGCCGGCGCCTGCTCGAGTCGGGCAAGATCGTGCTGCCCACCGACGTGGTGGTCGCCGACGCGTTCGCCGCCGACGCGAACACCCGCACGGTCCCGGTGGACGCCATCCCGGACGGCTGGATGGGCCTGGACATCGGCCCGGACAGCGTGGCCGGCTTCGCCAAGGCGCTGTCCGGGGCCAGGACGGTGTTCTGGAACGGCCCGATGGGCGTGTTCGAGCTGGCCCCGTTCGCCGCCGGTACCCGGGACGTGGCCCAGGCCATCCTGGACGTGACCGCCGCCGGCGCGTTCAGCGTGGTCGGCGGGGGTGACTCGGCGGCCGCTGTGCGCGCGCTGGAGCTGTACGAGGACGGTTTCTCCCACATATCAACCGGCGGCGGTGCATCGCTGGAGTACCTGGAGGGCAAGGCGCTGCCCGGCCTTTCCGTATTGGAGGCCTAGATGGCAAGGAAGCCGCTGATCGCCGGCAACTGGAAGATGAACCTCAACCACCTCGAGGCCATCGCCCTGGTGCAGAAGTTCGCCTTCGCGCTGCCGGAGAAGTACTACAAGAAGATCGACGTCGCGGTGCTGCCGCCGTTCACGCACATCCGCAGCATCCAGACCATGATCGACGGTGACGAGCTGCCGCTGGTGCACGGCGCCCAGGACATCGCGCCGAAGGACTCCGGCGCTTTCACCGGCGACGTCTCCGGCCCGATGCTGGCCAAGCTGGGGTGCACCTACGTGGTGGTCGGCCACTCCGAGCGGCGGGAGATCCACGGCGAGGACGACGCCCTGGTCAACGCCAAGGTGAAGGCCGCGCTGCGCAATGGGATCACCCCGATCCTGTGCGTCGGCGAGGGCCTGCCGGTGCGCGAGGAGGGCGGCCACGTGGCGCACTGCTCCGCGCAGCTGGACGCGGCGCTGGCCCGGATCACCGCCGAGCAGGCGGCCGGCATCGTGATCGCCTACGAGCCGATCTGGGCGATCGGGACCGGCCGGGTGGCCACCCCCACGGACGCCCAGGAGGTGTGTGGCGCGCTGCGGGCCCAGGTGGCCAAGCGCTACGACGACGTCACCGCCGAGGCCGTGCGGGTGCTCTACGGCGGCTCGGTGAAGTCCGGCAGCATCGGCGAGCTGGTGGCCGAGCCGGACATCGACGGCGCGCTGGTCGGTGGGGCCAGCCTGGACGCGGACGAGTTCGCCAAGCTCTGCGCGATCGCCGCGGGCGGCCCGCTGCCCTGATCCACCACCCGGTACTCTGATAGCTCGCGCCGGAGTTCTCCTGCCCTGGGAACCTTCGGCGCGGGGAACACCGCGTTGTAGTCGGATGAGGATGGCATGATACTCGCCCTGCAGATCGTTTTGATCATTTCCAGTGTGCTGCTGGTGCTGCTGATTCTGCTGCACCGGGGCCGGGGCGGCGGGTTGTCCTCTCTGTTCGGCGGTGGCATGCAGTCCAGCCTCTCCGGGTCTGCGCGGGCGGAGAAGAATCTGGACCGAATCACGCTGTTCGTCGGCGCGATCTGGGTGGTCGCGATCGTCGGCACAGGTCTATTGGTGAAGCTCGGCAGCTGAATTCCCCGCGCGTGGGGCCGAGCTCGGGAACAACAGGCAGAGGTTCGCATGGCCGGTGGAAACGCGATCCGGGGAACTCGGGTCGGCGCGGGTCCGATGGGTGAGTCAGAGCGGGGCGAGACGGCGCCCCGGGTGCGGGTCTCGTACTGGTGCGCGAATGGACACCAGACAACACCCGCATTCGCGTGTGAAGCGGAGCAACCGGAGTTCTGGGACTGCCCTCGCTGCGGGCTGCCCGCTGGGCAGTCCCACGAGGCGCCGCCCGCTCCGCCACGGAACGAGCCGTACAAGACGCACCTGGCGTACGTCAAGGAACGGCGCAGCGACGCGGACGGGGCGGCCATCCTGGAGGAGGCCCTCAACCGGCTGCGCAAGCACCGCGAAGAGGTCTGAGCTTGGGTTTGCGCGTGAGCCTGCGGGCCAAGCTGGTCCGTGTGGTGGAGGAGGTCGTCGCGCGCCAGCAGGCCCGGCAGGCCGAGGAGCTCCGCCGGGAACTGGACGCGCTCCGCGCGGACTTCCGGGCGGAGGCGGACCGGGTGATCGAGTTCGCCCGGGGCGTGGAGATCCGGGATCGGCGTGACCTTTTCGCCGCCGGCGAGCGCGCGGCCGCGGCCGAGAGCGCGGAGTTCGCCCGGGTGGAGATGGCGGCCGCCCGGGCCTTCCCGAGCCCGGTCGCCACCCTGGAACACGCCCTGACACTGGTGGACGGGCCGGGGATGGCGCTGGAGTTCGGGGTGGCCACCGGCACCACACTGAAGATCATCGCGGCCGGTTGCGCGGAGGCCGGCCGGGAGGTGTACGGGTTCGACTCGTTCGCCGGGCTGCCGGAGGACTGGCGGCCCGGCTTCCCGACCGGCGCGTTCGGCGTGCCGGCACCGCCCGATGTGCCCGGTGCCGAGCTGGTGGTCGGTCTCTTCGACGACACGCTGCCCGGGTTCCTCGCCGAGCACCCCGGCCCGGTGGCGTTCCTGCACGTGGACGCCGACCTGTACTCGTCCACCCGCACCGTGTTGGAGTTGGTCGGTCCCCGGTTGCGGCCGGGGAGCGTGATCGTGTTCGACGAGTACTTCAACTACCCGGGCTGGAAAGAGCACGAGCACCGGGCCTGGCGGGAGTACGTGGCGGAGTCCGGCGCGCGATTCCGGTACGAGGGCTACACGCTGGACAACGAGCAGGTAACCGTCCGCATCCTGGACTGACCCGTCGCGGTTTGGGGCGGTGCCGGTTCTAAGGAAGGCTTGGACGGCGCGGCTGGGCTGGTCTTCCGCGGCTTGGGTGCCGCCCGTAGCGTTTCGCTCGGGTGAGTTGGTGTTTTGGTTACGGAACGTGGCCGGATTACGGGCCGCTGGGGCGGTCGTCTTCATCGAGTGGTCGCTGAGTCCCTGTTGATCATGGGGAATACCGGACTCAGCCAGCACTCGGCGAGGGCCGGCGGCGCGGACCACGCCGGAAGGCGGGCCGGTCGTGACGGAGCGTAGCGGGCGGCGCTCCCGAGTCCGAACCCAGCGCAAGAGGCCGCACCCAAGCCGCGGCAGACCAGCCCAGCCGCGCCGTCCAAGCCGGTTTGAGAACCGGCACCGCCACTCAACGCGCGGAGAAGGAGAGCTTCCGGCCGGGCATCGGCTGTTCTAACGTCGGCGGGGTGACTCGCTGGACAATGTCGCCCGAGCAGATCCCGTCCGCGTGGTTCAACGTGGCTCCACACCTGTCGGCGCCCCTGCAACCGCCGCTGCACCCGGCCACCCGGGAGCCGGTCGGCCCCGACGACCTGGCGCCGCTGTTCCCCATGGCGCTGATCGGCCAGGAGGTCAGCACGGAGCTGTGGATCGACATCCCCGGCGAGGTGCTGGACATCCTGCGCCTGTGGCGGCCCACCCCGCTGGTCCGGGCGGTCCGGCTGGAGCGGGAGCTGGATACCCCGGCGCGGATCTACTTCAAGGACGAGTCGGTGTCCCCGGCCGGCAGCCACAAGCCGAACACGGCGGTCGCCCAGGCGTACTACAACCAGGCCGAGGGCATCGCCCGGCTGACCACGGAGACCGGTGCCGGCCAGTGGGGCACCGCGCTGTCCTTCGCCTGCGCGCAGTTCGACCTGGACCTGCAGGTGTACATGGTGCGGGCCTCGTTCGAGCAGAAGCCGTACCGGAAGGTGGCCATGCAGACCTGGGGCGGCGCGGTGGTGCCGTCGCCGGTCGACGACCCCGGCCACCCCGGCTCGCTGGGCGCGGCGATCTCCGACGCGGTGCGCGACGCGGTGGGCCGGGCGGACACGCACTACGCGCTGGGCTCGGTGCTCAACCACGTGCTGCTGCACCAGACGGTGATCGGCCTGGAGGCCCGCGAGCAACTGGAGATGGCCGGTGAGCGGCTGCCGGACGTGGTGATCGCGCCCTGCGGCGGCGGCTCCAACCTGGGCGGGATCACCTTCCCGTTCGTGCCGGAGGAGGGCGTGCGGCTGCTCGCCGTCGAACCCACGTCCTGCCCGACGCTCACCCAGGGCCGGTTCGACTACGACTTCGGCGATGTCGCCGGGCTGACCCCGCTGCTGCCGATGTACACGCTGGGCCACGATTTCGTGCCGCCGCCGATCCACGCCGGCGGGCTGCGCTACCACGGCGACTCGGCGATCATCTCCGCACTGGTCCGGGACGGCCGGATGGAGGCCGTGGCCTACCCGCAGAACAAGGTGTTCGAGGCGGCCATGCAGTTCACGCGCGCCGAGGGCAAGCTGCCGGCACCGGAGGCGGCGCACGCGGTGCGGGCGGCGGTGGACGAGGCGCTGGCGGCCAAGGAGACCGGCGAGGAGAAGGTCATCCTGTTCAACTACAGCGGGCACGGCCTGCTCGACCTGGGCGCCTACGAGGACTACCTGGCCGGCCGCCTGCCCGACGAGTAGCGACGATTAGCTCAGGCCCGGGGCGCGCCGTGCCGGCCGGCGCCGGCGGCGAACGCGGCCGCGCCCGCCGTGGCGTCGGCGCCGAGAGACACCATGCCGTGGGCGAACTCGTGCACCAGTGCCTCGCGCTCGGTCTGGCCGTGCTGGCCGAGCAGGGAAAGCCGGTCCTGGCGTAGGCAGGTCTGCGGGTGCTCGGCCAGCTCGGCGCCGAGCTTCTCGGCCGCCTCCCGCGCCGTTCCGGTGGGCACCACCCGGTTGGCCAGCCCGATGCTCAGCGCCTCCTCGGCCTCCACCGGCCGGCCGGTGAGGACCAGGTCCATGGCCCGGCTGGTGCCGATCAGCCGGGGCAGCCGGACCGTCCCGCCGTCGATCAGCGGCACGCCCCAGCGCCGGCAGAACACGCCGAACACCGCGTCCTCCTCGACCACCCGCAGGTCGCACCAGAGGGCCAGCTCCAGCCCGCCGGCCACCGCGTAGCCGCTCACCGCCGCGATCACCGGCTTGGACAGCACCATCCGGGTCGGCCCCATCGGGCCGTCCGCGTCCGCCGCCGGGTCGATCCGGTTGCCCCGGTCCGTGCTCATGGCCTTCAGGTCGGCGCCCGCGCAGAACGTGCCGCCCTCGCCCCACAGCACCGCCACCGAGGCACTCGGGTCGGCCTCGAACGCACGGAACGCGCGGACCAGCGCGTCGGCGGTGGGGCGGTCCACCGCGTTGCGGACATCCGGGCGGGACAGGATGACCGTACGCACCGCACCGGTCTGCTCGACCCGCACCGGAGGCTCTGTGTTCATGGCGTCACGTTAGCCGCGGCAGGGGTGCCACGCCTACCACCGGGGTGCCTTGCCACGCCGTGGGCCGATGATTCCACACCCTCGGCGCCGGTCCTATCCGGTGTGGGAGTGCCCACGGCGACGAGAGGAACCGGCGTGAACCTACCGAAGATCGTTTCCCGGGAAGAGTGGCGGGACGCCAGGGTGGCGTTGCTGGCCGAGGAGAAGGCGCACACCCGCGCCCGGGATGCGCTCAGCGAGCGGCGGCGGCAGCTGCCCATGGTCCTGGTGGACAAGCCGTACGAGTTCGAGGGTCCGGCCGGTCGGGTCGGCCTGCTCGACCTGTTCGAGGGGCGCGGCCAGCTGATCGTGCAGCACCTGATGTTCGGGCCGGGCTGGGAGGCGCCCTGCTCCGGCTGCTCCTACCACGCCGACAACGTCGGGCAGCTGGCTCACCTGAACGCCCGGGACACCACGTTCGCCGCGGTGTCCCGCGCGCCGCTGGCCGAGCTGGAGGCGTTCCGCGAGCGGATCGGCTGGACCTTCCCCTGGTACTCGTCCTTCGGCAGCGACTTCAACTACGACTTCCACGTCACGCTGGACGAGTCGGTGGCGCCGATCGAGTGGAACTACCGCAACAAGGAGGAGCTGGCCGAGGCCGGGCTCGGGTTCATCGCGGAGATGGACGAGCTGAACGGCCTGAGCGTGTTCCTGCGCGACGGCGAGCAGGTCTTCCACACCTACACAACCTACGGCCGGGGCGTGGACACGCTGCTGAACACCTACAACTACCTGGACCTGACCCCGCTGGGCCGCCGCGAGGGCTGGGGCGGCACCCCGGACCTGGACGGCAAGGGCATGGACTGGATCCGCCACCACGACCGGTACTAGCGTCGCCCGCGCACGCCGAACTGGGGGTGCGCTCGGCAAGCGCTCCGCGCTGGTCAGATCAGGGGCGGGGCCAGGTCGCGGGGGAGCTTGCTCGCGGCCTCCCGGTCCAGCACCCAGAGCGTGCGGCGCAGCCCGCGCGCGCCGGCCGCCGGCAGCTGGATCTCCCCGGCGCCGCGCAGGGCCATGGCCACCACGGCGGCCTTGCTCGCGCCGGTGGTGAGCAGCCACACCTCGGCCGAGCGGCGGATGGCCGGCAGGGTCAGGGTGATCCGGGTGGGCGGCGGCTTGGGGCTGCCCTGCACCGCGACCACGGTGCGCTCGGTCTCGTAGGCGGCCGGCGAGCTGGGGAAGATGGAGCCGGTGTGCCCCTCCTCGCCGACGCCGAGCAGGCACACGTCCAGCCGGGGCACCGGGCCGTGGTCCTCCGGGCTGGCCTGTGCGGCCAGCTCGCGGGCGTAGGCCTCGGCGGCGCCCTCCGCGTCGTCGCGCCAGCGGTCGTCGGCGGCCGGCATGGGGTGCACCCGCGCCGGGTCGACCGGCACGTGGTCCAGCAGCGCCGCCCGGGCCTGGGTGTCGTTGCGGTCCGGGTGGCCGGGCGGCAGGAACCGCTCGTCGCCCCAGTAGATGTCCACCTTGGACCAGTCCACGGCATCCCGGGCCGGTGAGCGGCGCAGCTGTTCCAGCACCGCGATGCCGGTGCGGCCGCCGGTGAGCACCACCGAGGCCACGCCCCGGGCGTGCTGGACGTCCACCAGCCGGACCGTCAACCGGGCCGCCGCGGCGGCCGCCACCAGCTCCGGGTTGGCGTGCACCACCACCTGGGTGGAGCTCACTTGCGCGCACCCGCCGGGGCGCGGCCCCGGGTGATCTTGGCCAGGCCGGCCAGCGCCCGCTCGTAGCTCTCGTCGGCGTCCAGCCGGCGCAGCTCCTCGGCCAGGCACTCGCGCACCGGCCGGCGGGCCAGGGTGACCAGGCGGTCCGGCTGGCCGGGCTGGGTGAGGGTGCCGACCTTGGCGTCCGGGCGGACCAGCGAGATCGGCCCGGAGGGGCGGTCGAGCCGCACCGAGTGCATGCCGCCGACCGCGCCGACCTTGGTCCGCTTCACCGGTACGGACAGCCGGCCGGCCAGCCAGCCGGCGAGCAGGTCGGTGGACGCGGAGTCCGGTTCGCCGTCCACCACGGCACCGGTGATCTCCTCGAACGGCGGCTGATCCAGTGCGGCGGTGAGCATGGCCCGCCACAGGGTGAGCCGGGTCCAGGCCAGGTCGGTGTCACCCGGCACGTACGCGGCGGTGCGCTGCTCCAGCGCCTTGACCGGGTTCTTCTCGGCCGCCGCATCGGTGATCCGGCGGTTGGCCAGCCGGCCGACCGGGTCCTCGGCCGGCACCGCGGGAGCCACCCCCGGCCACCACGCCACCACCGGGGCGTCCGGCAGCAGCATCGGGATGGTCATGCCGGCGCAGGCCTCGGCCGAGGCCAGCGGGCCGTAGCCGCGCAGCACGATCACCTCGCTGGCGCCGGCGTCGCCGCCCACCCGGATCTGCGCGTCCAGCCGGGGCGCGGCCTTCTTCGCCCCCCGGACCAGCACGATGACCCGGCAGGGGTGCATCCGGCTGGCCTCGTTGGCCGCCTCGATGGCCTCCTCGGTGTTGGTGCTGTCGTCGGTGATCACCACGAAGGTGAGCACCCGGCCCAGCGCCAGCACGCCGCCCTGCTCGCGCAGCTCCACCAGTTTCCGGCTGACCTGCTGCGTCGAGGTTGCCGGCATGTCAACGATCATCGTTCGCCTCTCTCGGCCGATCGATCGGCTACGGCCGGCGCCAGACGCGGCCGGTGCGGGTCATCAGGGCGTCGGCGCTGTGCGGACCCCAGGTGCCGGCGGGGTAGGGCTCCGGCGTGCCCTCGGCCGCCCAGCGCTCCAGGACCGGGTCCAGGATCTGCCAGGATCGCTCGACCTCGGCGTTCACCGGGAACAGGCTCGGCTCGCCGAGCAGGACGTCCAGGATGAGCCGCTCGTAGGCCTCCGGAGAGTCCTCGGTGAAGGACAGGCCGTAGCCGAAGTCCATGTTGACGTCCCGCACCTCCATGGTGCTGCCGGGCACCTTGGAGCCGAACCGCATCGTCACCCCCTCGTCCGGCTGCACCCGGATGACCAGCGCGTTCTGCCCCAGCTCCTCGGTCATGGTCTCGTCGAAGGGCAGGTGCGGGGCGCGCTTGAACACCACCGCGATCTCGGTCACGCGCCGGCCGAGGCGCTTGCCGGTGCGCAGGTAGAAGGGCACCCCGGCCCAGCGGCGGGAGTCCACCTCGAGGGTGATCGCGGCGTAGGTCTCGGTGGTCGAGTTCGGGTTGTAGCCCTCCTCGTCCTTCAGCC
This sequence comes from Actinospineispora eucalypti, assembly GCA_014208095.1. GTDB lineage: Bacteria > Actinomycetota > Actinomycetes > Mycobacteriales > Pseudonocardiaceae > Pseudonocardia > Pseudonocardia eucalypti. The sequence continues at coordinate 2,710,161 of JACHMT010000001.1, forward strand.
CGACCACCTGCTCGCCGCCCTGCCAGCCCGCCGCGTACTGGCCGCGCGCGGTGGTCTGGTCCAGCGGCTGGACCAGCTTGGTGGCCCGCAGCACCTTGATCTTCTCCCCGCGCAGCTCCTCGGGGGAGAAGGAGACCGGCTCCTCCATCGCGGTGAACGCGAGCAGTTGCAGCAGGTGGTTCTGGATCACGTCCCGGGCCGCGCCGATGCCGTCGTAATAGCCGGCCCGGCCACCCAGGCCGATGTCCTCGGCCATGGTGATCTGCACGTGGTCCACGTAGTTGGCGTTCCAGATCGGCTCGAACAGCTGGTTGGCGAAGCGCAGGGCCAGGATGTTCTGCACCGTCTCCTTGCCGAGGTAGTGGTCGATGCGGAACACCGACTCCTCGGGGAACACGTCGTTCACGATGGCGTTTAGCTCGCGGGCCGACTGCAGGTCGTGCCCGAACGGCTTCTCGATCACCACCCGGCGCCACTGGCCCGGGGTGTCCTGGTTGGCCAGGCCGGACCGGGCCAGCTGCTTGCACACCACCGGGAACGCGCCGGGCGGGATGGACAGGTAGAAGGCGTGGTTGCCGTTGGTTCCGCGCTCCCGGTCCAGCGCGTGCACGGTGTCACAGAGCCGGTCGAACGCCTCGTCGTCGTCGAAGGTGCCCTGCACGAACCGGATGCCCTCGGCCAGCCGGTCCCACACCGCCTGCCGGAACGGGGTCCGGGCGTGCTCCCGCACGGCGTCGTGGACGACCTTGCCGAAGTCCTCGTCCGCCCAGTCCCGGCGGGCGAACCCGACCAGCGCGAACCCCGGTGGCAGCAGGCCCCGGTTGGCCAGGTCGTACACCGCGGGCATCAGCTTCTTGCGCGCCAGGTCGCCGGTCACCCCGAAGATCACCAGGCCGCACGGCCCGGCGATCCGGGGCAACCGCTTGTCCCGGGGATCGCGCAGCGGGTTGGTCCAACCTTCCGGCGGGGTGTCCGGTCCCACAGGATCGGTCATGGGGTGCTGCCTCCCGAGTACTCAGTCAGCTCTGTGTCTCCCGCGTGCGCCGAACTGGGCGCACGCTCGGCCGGCGCGGTCCGCGCTAGACGGCCGCGATCGCGGTGGCCAGCTGGACCAGCCCCGCTTCCCGGTCCGTGAGGTTCAACCGCAACACCGGCCGGCCGTGTTCCGCCAGCACGTTCGCGTCCCCGAGGGCCTGCGCCCGCTGCAGGCCGGCCAGCGCATACGGCCGGTCGGGGACGGTCAGGTCGGACCGGACCGATCCGGTGAGCTGAAGGTACACGCCGTTCTGGTGCCCGCCCTTGTGGTACTGGCCGGTCGAGTGCAGGAACCGTGGACCCCACCCGAACGTGGTCTGCAGCCCGGAAGCCCGGGCCAGCTCGCCGCGCAGCACGGCCACCGAGGCGTCCGCGATGCGGTCCAGGTAGGCCTGCACGGCCAGGTAGCCCCGGTCGGGGGCGGCGGCGAGGAGCGCACCGATCGCACCGGCCACCGTCTCCGGCTTGCCGGCCGGCAGCCAGTCGCCGGCGTAGACCTCGATCGCGCCCTCGGTGAACGCGGGTGCGTCCCCGCCCGCGTCCGGCGGCGCGTCCAGCAGCGCGCGGGCGGCGGCCTTGGCCGCCTCCACGTCCGGCTGGTCGAACGGGTTGATGCCGATCAGCCGGCCGGCCACGACCGTTGCGTACTCCCAGAGCAGGAACATCCCGCCCAGCGGACCGGAGCTGCTCAGCAGTGCGCCTGACGTGTCCGTGCCCAGGGCGACCGGCGTGGCGTCCGGCCCGGCGTCGGCGAACCCGGGCGCGGTGGCCGACTCCACCACCACCGGGAGCAGGCCGACGCCCTGCTTGCCGGTGGACTCGGCGATCAGCTGCTCGGCCCAGTCGCCGAAGCCGACGATCCCCGAGCCGGTGTCCGCGAACACCACTTTCTCGGCGCCGGCGGCGTGCCGGGCGGCCAGCGCTGCCCCGAGCACCAGGCCCGGGTTCTCCGCCGCGTCCCGGCCCAGCACCTCGGCGGCCGCCGAGGCGTCGTCCAGCAGCCCGCCGATGTCCGCGCCGGCCAGGCCGGCCGGGACCAGCCCGAACGCGGTCAGCGCGGAGTAGCGCCCGCCGACCCCGGGGTCGGCGTTGATCACGGTGAGGCCGGCCTCCTCGGCCCGCGCCTGCAGCGGCGAGCCGGGGTCGGTGACCACCACGATGTGCCCCGCCGGGTCCAGCCCGGCCTCCCGGAACGCCCGGGTGAAGATCCGGTAGTGGCTGTCCGTCTCCACCGTCGAGCCGGACTTCGAGGACACCACCAGCACGGTGGCCGCCAGGTCGCCGGCCAGGGCGTCCTCCACCTGGCCCGGGTCGGTGGTGTCCAGCACGGTGAGCGGGCGCACCTCGGTGCGGCAGATCACCTCGGGGGCCAGCGAGGAGCCGCCCATGCCGGCCAGCACCACCCGGTGCACGCCGGCGGCGTTGAGCCGCTCGCGCAGCGCGGTCACCTCGGCGACCAGCGGGCGGGACGTGGTGGCCAGGTCCACCCAGTCGAGCCGCTTGCCCGCCTCCGACTCGGCGTCCGGCCCCCACAGCGTGGCGTCCTTGGCGGCGATCCGGGAGGCGACCTTGTCGGCCACCAGGTCTTCGGTCAGCTTGGCCGCCCCGGCGGCCAGCCCGGAGTCGGCGATGCGCAGGTCGAGGTCACTCACTTCGCGGCCGCCAGCTGCTCGCCGACGGTGTCCATCAGCTCGTCCCAGCTGGCGGCGAACTTCTCCACGCCCTCGCGCTCGAGTACCGCGAACACGTCCGGGATGTCTACCCCGACGCCGGACAGCGCGTCGAACACCCGCTGGGCGTCCTCGTCGGCGCCGGTCACCCGGTCGCCCTGGACCTCACCGTGGTCCGCGAACGCCTCCAGGGTCGCCTGCGGCATGGTGTTCACCGTGTCCGCGACCACCAGTTCGGTCACGTAGAGGGTGTCCGGGTAGGCCTTGTTCTTCACGCCGGTGGAGGCCCACAACGGGCGCTGCGGCTGCCCGCCCTCCGCCGCCAGCGCGGCCCACCGGGCCGAGCCGAACACCTCGCGGAACGCCGCGTGGGCCAGCCGGGCGTTGGCCACGGCGGCCTTGCCGCGCAGCTCCAGCGCCTCCGGGGTGCCGATCTTCTCCAGCCGGGGGTCCACCTCGGTGTCCACCCGGGACACGAAGAACGAGGCCACCGAGCGGATCGAGGTCAGCGGGTGGCCGTTGGCCCTGGCCCGCTCCATGCCCTCCAGATAGGCGTCCATCACCTGCCGGTACCGCTCGATGGAGAAGATCAGCGTGACGTTCACGCTGACCCCCTCGCCGATCGCCCGGGTGATCGCCGGCAGCCCCTCCAGGGTGGCCGGGATCTTCACCATCAGGTTCGGCCGGTCCACCGCCTTCCACAGGTCCAGCGCCTGCGCGGCGGTGGCGTCGGTGTCGTGGGCCAGGCCGGGGTCCACCTCCAGGGAGACCCGGCCGTCGGTCCCGCCGCTGGTCTCCCAGGTGCCGGAGAGCACGTCGCAGGCGCGCTGCACGTCGGCCACGGTGATCTCGCGCACCGCGTCGGCCACCGAGGCGCCCCGCGCGGCCAGCTCGTGCACCTGCGCGTCGTAGGCGGCGCCGTCGGACAGCGCCTTGGCGAAGATCGTCGGGTTGGTGGTCACCCCGACCACCTGCCAGTCCCGGACCAGCTCGAGCAGGTTGTTGGAGTCCAGGCGTTCGCGGGAAAGGTCGTCCAGCCAGATGGATACGCCGGCCTCGCTCAGCGCGGCCAGCTTCGCGTGCTTGGTCATGGGTTCTGCCCTCCTCTGAATTGATTGACCGAGGCCAAGTGGGTGGTTACTTGCCCTTCGCCAGGGACGACCGGGCGGCGGCGACGACGCTGTCGACCGTGATGCCGAACTTCTCGTAAAGGGTCTGGTAGTCGGCGCTGGCCCCGTAGTGGTCGATGCCGACGATCTCGCCCCGGTCCCCGACCAGCCGGTACCAGGTGATCGGGTGCGCGGCCTCGACGGCCACCCGCGCGGTTACCTCGGGCGGCAGCACGGTGCGCCGGTAGGCCTCGTCCTGCCGGTCGAACCACTCCAGGCAGGGCACCGAGACCACCCGGGCGGAGACCCCCTCGGCGGCCAGCCGCTCCCGGGCGCCCACCGCGAGCTGCACCTCCGACCCGGTGGCCAGGATGATCACCTTGCTCGCCCCGGGGGACGGATCCTGGAAGTCGGACAGCACGTAGGCGCCCTTGGCCACGCCGTCCGCGCTGGTGCCCTCCAGGACCGGCAGGTTCTGCCGGGACAGCGCCAGGCCGGCCGGTCCGTCGGTGTCGGCCAGCACCGCGCGCAGCGCGTAGGCGGTCTCGTTGGCGTCCGCCGGGCGCACCACGTGCATGCCGGGGATCACCCGCAGCGCGGGCAGGTGTTCGATCGGCTGGTGGGTGGGGCCGTCCTCGCCCAGGCCGATCGAGTCGTGCGTCCACACGTAGATCACCGGCAGCTTCATCAGCGCGGCCAGCCGCACCGACGGGCGCATGTAGTCGCTGAACACCAGGAAGGTGCCGCCGTAGACCCGGGTGCCGCCGTGCAGCGTGATGCCGTTCAGCACCGCGCCCATGGCGTGCTCGCGCACCCCGAAGTGCAGCGTGCGGCCGTACGGGCTGGATTTGCCCCACTCCCGGGTCTCCACCGTGTCCGGGCCGAACGACGGGGCGCCCTCGATGGTGGTGTTGTTGCTCTCCGCCAGGTCGGCCGAGCCGCCCCACAGCTCGGGCAGCGCGTCGGCGACACCGTTCAGCGCGGCGCCGAACGCCTTCCGGGTGGCCACGCCCTTGACGTTCTTCTCGTCCGCCGGGTCCCAGCTGGGCAGCCCGGCCTCCCAGCCGGCGGGCAGCTCGCGGCGGCGCAGCCGGTCCAGCAGCGCGGCGCGCTCCGGGTTGGCCTGCGCCCAGGTGTCGAACCGCAGCTGCCAGTCGGCGTGCGCCTGCTGGCCCCGGCCCAGTACCGCGCGGGCGTGCTCGAGCACCTTGTCCTCGACCACGAAGCTCTGCTCGGGGTCGAAGTCCAGTGCCCGCTTCACGCCGGCCACCTCGTCGGCGCCCAGCGCGGCGCCGTGCGCCTTGCCGGTGTTCATCTTGTTCGGCGCCGGGTAGCCGATCACCGTGCGCAGCGCGATGAAGCTGGGCCGGTCGGTGACCGCGTTGGCCGCCTCGATGGCCGCCTCGATCGCGGTCACGTCCTCACCGCCGTGCACCTTCTGCACGTGCCAGCCGTAGGCCTCGTAGCGGGCCGCCACGTCCTCGGACAGCGCGACCGTGGTGTCGTCCTCGATGGAGATGTGGTTGTCGTCGTAGATCACCGTCAGGTTGCCCAGCTGCTGGCGGCCGGCCAGCGAGGAGGCCTCCGAGGTGACGCCCTCCTCGATGTCACCGTCCGAGGCCAGCACGTAGATCTGGTGGTCGAACGGGCTCTCGCCGAGCGGGGCGTCCGGGTCGAGCAGGCCGCGCTCCCGCCGGGCGGCCATGGCCATGCCGACCGCCGAGGCCAGCCCCTGGCCCAGCGGCCCGGTGGTCATCTCCACGCCCGGGGTGTGGCCGTGCTCCGGGTGGCCGGGGGTCTGCGAGTCCCAGGTGCGCAGGGCCTTCAGGTCGTCCAGCGTCATGCCGTAGCCGGACAGGTAGAGCTGGAGGTACAGCGTCAGGCTGGAGTGGCCGCAGGACAGCACGAACCGGTCCCGGCCGATCCAGTCCGGGTCGCTCGGGTCGTGCCGCATCACCCGCTGGAAAAGGGCGTAGGCGGTCGGGGCGAGGCTCATTGCGGTGCCGGGATGCCCGTTGCCCTTGTGCTGGACGGCGTCGGCGGCCAGCACCCGGATCGTGTCCACCGCTCGGGTGTCCAGCTCGGTCCAGTCCGCCGGCAGGCGACTCCGGGTGAGGTCGGCGAGAGTGATGTCTGACACGAGAGGAGTGCTCCTGACCTAGCTCTGGGCCTTGTAGCCGATGTTCCGCCGTGCGGCTTGTATCGATACAGATCCTGCCACTTATGAAGCCACCACGTCTGTTACGTGCGGCCATGTTCAATCTATGCGGTTTCCACTGAGAAGCGTCGTCCCGGTAGTGCGGCCGGGGCTAGAACTACCCGGCAATCGTTGCGCAAACACCCGAGAGATAGCATCGGGCCGCCGGCTGGCCGATCTGCTCGGGCCAGCGGCCGGCCTTCCCGAGGCCGTTACCCGAACTGACGGTCATGTGAGGTGCTCGAGGTGTGCCGAACAGGGCGGACGTGCGCCCCGTGCTGAGTCCGTCGGCGCCCAGCGCCCCGCTCCCACCCGCCACGAAGCGCGGCTTCGCGGTGCTGCGCGCATACCTGGCGCTGACCAAGACACGGATCATCGAGCAGCTGCTGGTGGTCACCGTGCCGGCCATGTTCCTGGCCGAGCGGCGGGCCGGCGGCGGCTCCATCCCCTCGGTCTGGCTGCTGGTGGCGACGCTGCTGGGCGGCGCCGTGGCGGCGGCCAGCGCGCACGCGCTGAACTGCGTGGTGGACGCGGACATCGACGCGAAGATGAAGCGCACCCAGGGGCGGCCGCTGGCCACCGACCAGGTGCCGCGCTCGCACGCGCTGGTCTTCGGCCTGGTGCTGGGCGTGATCAGCGCGGTGTGGCTGGGGCTGACCACGAACTGGCTGGCCGCCGCGCTGGCGGTGGCCGCGATCGCGTTCTACGTGCTGGTCTACACGCTGCTGCTGAAGCGGCGCACCGCGCAGAACATCGTCTGGGGCGGCGCGGCCGGCTGCATGCCGGTGGTGATCGGCTGGGCGGCGGTGACCGGGCGGGTGGACTGGCCGGCCCTGGTCATGTTCGGCGTGATCTTCTTCTGGACGCCGCCGCACTTCTGGGCGCTGGCCATGCGGTACCGGGACGACTACGCCGCCGCGGGTGTGCCCATGCTGCCCGTGGTGGCCGAGCCGGTGGCTGTGTCGCGGCGGATCGTGGCCTACTCCTGGACCATGGCGCTGTGGTCGCTGCTGCTGTTGCCGGTGACCTCCTGGGTCTACGGCGCGGTCGCGGTGATCTGCGGCGCCTGGTTCGTGGTGATGGCGCACCGGCTGCACGCCGCCGTCCGGGCCGGCCAACCGGCCCGCCCGATGCGGCTGTTCCACCTGTCCAACACCTACCTGTGCGTGCTGTTCATCACCGTCGCACTGGACGCCGCGTTCGGCCTTCCGGTCCTCACCTGGCCGTTCTAGCCCCGATACATGATCAGCAGGGGCATAGCGGCCCTGATGTCCTGATGACCATGTCGTCGTGTAGGGGTGATCGCTGTCCGTGGCGGTTTAGCCTCGATTTTCGACGCTGAACCGCCAGAAACAGCGATCACCCCACCGGCGCCGCCTCAACCTTCTTGCCGCAACCCCAACCACGTACACCTCATGAAACAGAAGTGACCAGCGGGACATGCTCAGCGCCGAACTCAGCTCAGTAGCGCCGCGGCGGCGGTGCGGGCGTCGTGGGCGGCCTCCGGGTCGCCGTGGATGGCGGCGGTGACCATGGCTCCCTCGGCGAGCAGGTAGATGGCGGCTGTCAGGCCGGCCGGGTGGCCCTCGGCGGCCAGGAGCTCGGCCAGGTAGTCGCGGAACGCCCGTTTGTGCGCGCGCACCACCTCGGCCACGGCGGGGGAGACCGCGCCCAGCTCGCCGAAGGCGTTGATCCAGGCGCAACCCCGGAAGTCGGGCTCGTCGAACCATCCGTGCAGCCAGTCGAACACCGCCAGCACCCGGCTGTGCGGGGCCTCGGTGCGGCCGACGTGGGCGGCGAGCCGGCCCCGCCAGCGCTCGTCCCGACGGTTCAGGAAGGCCAGCACCAGCTCCTCCTTGCCCGGGTACAGCTGGTAGATCCGCTTGAGGGACAACCCCGAGCCGGCGCGCACCCGGTCCATCCCGATCGCCTGGATGCCCCGGGCGTAGAACAGCGACTCCGCCGTGTCCAGCAGCCGCTCGCGTACCGCCTGCTCGGTCACCCCTGCGTCCCTCCGTTGACACTGAGAACGCTCGTTCCCTAGTCTTCCGACTATAGCTCGGAGAACGAGCGTTCCCCAGTCGAAGGAGACACCGTGACCGACCGCCCGCCGCTCCCGCCGTTCGACCCGGAGACCGCGCTGCGCAAGGTTCAGGCGGCCGAGGACGCGTGGAACACCCGCGACCCGGAGCGGGTCGCCGGCGCCTACACCGTCGACTCGGTGTGGCGGAACCGGGACCGGTTCGTCACCGGCCGGGAGGAGATCGTCAAGTTCCTCACCCAGAAATGGGAGCGCGAGCTGGACTACGCCCTGCGCAAGAACCTCTGGGGCTTCCGGGAGAACCGCATCGCGGTCCGCTTCCAGTACGAGTGCCACGACGCGGCCGGGCAGTGGTACCGCAGTTACGGCAACGAGCTGTGGGAGTTCGACGAGCACGGGTTCATGCGCCGCCGCGAGGCGAGCATCAACGACCTGGCCATCGACGAGTCGGAGCGGCGCATCTTCGGCCCGCGCCCCGAGTCGGAGTACGGCCAGGAGTTCCCGCTCTAGTAGTCACCGCGTCAGCAGCTGCCGCACCCGTGCGGCCTCCCGGGTGAGGTGGTCGCGCTCGGGCACGCTGGCGGCGGCGCGGGAGGCCTCGGCGTACAGCTCGGCCGCCCGGGGGAGATCGCCGGCCCGTTCGCGCAGGTACGCCGTCACCGCCGCGTACCGGGGCAGGTCGGGGCTCACCTCGGCCAGCGCCGCCAGGCCGGCCCCCGGCCCGTCGGCCTCGCCGACCGCCACCGCGCGGTTGAGCCGCACCACCGGGCTGCCGGTGAGCCGGAGCAGCTCGTCGTACCACTCCACGATCTGCACCCAGTCCGTCTCGGCGGTGCTGCGGGCGTCCGCGTGCAGGGCGGCGATCGCGGCCTGCGCCTGGTACTCGCCCAGCCGGTCGCGGGCCAGCGCGGCCTGCAGGATCGCCACCCCCTCGGCGATCAGCCCGGTGTCCCAGAGCGACCGGTCCTGCTCGCCCAGCGGCACCAGGCGGCCTCCCGGGCCGGTACGGGAGGCGCGGCGGGCGTGGTGCAGCAGCATGAGGGCGAGCAGGCCGGCGACCTCCGGCTCGTCGGCGAGCGCGACCAGCTGGCGGGCCAGCCGGATCGCCTCGGCCGTCAGGTCGACGTCGCCGCCGTACCCCTCGTTGAAGACCAGGTAGAGCACCCGCAACACCGTGCCCAGATCACCGGGCTGATCGAGCGCCAGCCCGGTGACCCGCCGCTTGGCGCGGCTGATCCGCTGCGCCATGGTCGGCTCGGGGACCAGGTAGGCCGCCGCGATCTGCCGCGTGGTCAGCCCGCCGACCGCGCGCAGCGTCAGGGCGACCGCCGAGGCCGGCGGCAGGGTGGGGTGTGCGCACAGGAAGTAGAGCCGCAGCGTGTCGTCGGTGGCGGGCGCCGGGCCGGCGGGCGGCTCGACCTCCACGGCGAGCTCCCGCCCCCGCCGCGACGCCTCGGAGCGGGTGGCGTCGAGGAACTTGCGCCACGCCACCGCGACCAGCCAGGCCTTCGGCTCCCTCGGCGGGTCGTCCGGCCAGGTCTCCAGCGCCCGGATGAGGGCCTCCTGCACGGCGTCCTCGGCCGACGCGAAGTCCGCTCCGCGCCGGACGAGGACACCGATCACCGCGGGCACGAGCTCCCGCAGCAGCGAGTCGTTCACTCGGTGACCGAGTGCGACCCGGTGAGGAACGGCCGCACCTCGAGCCACTCCTGGATCGGCTCGCCGCCGACTCCGGGGGCGGCGGACAGCTCCCCGGCCAGCTCGACCGCGCGATCCCAGGAGTCCACGTCGATGATCATCCAGCCGGCGATGAGGTCCTTGGTCTCGGCGAACGGGCCGTCGGTCACCGGCGGGCGGCCGTCGCCGTCGGACCGCACGAACGCGCCCTCCGGGGTCAGCGCCTGGCTGTCCACGAACTCCCCCGTCTGCTCCAGGCGGGCGGCGAAGTCGTTCATGTACTGGATGTGCGCGTCGACCTCCTCCGGCGTCCACCGGTCCATCATCGGCTGGCCGGAAGCGGGGGCCGGGGCGCCGCGGTAGTGCTTCAGCAGCAGGTACTTCATGGCGGTACTCCTTCGTCGTCGGTTGCTTGTGCCCCTGGGACGGAGCCGGCGACCCGTTCTCGACACCGAAGCCGACGATTCTCGGAAAATTTTCGCTCAGGGCAGGAGCAGCAGCTTTCCGGTGGTGCGGCGGGACTGCAGGTCCTCGTGCGCCCTGGCCGCGTCGGCCAGGGGGTAGCGGTGCCCGATCCGGACGTTCAGGGTTCCGTCGGCCACGGCCGCCAGAACCTTGCCCGCGTGGTACTCGAGCTCGTCCCGCCCGGTGATGTAGTGGAACAGGGAGGGCCGGGTCAGGTACACCGAGCCAGCCGCGTTCAGCCGCTGCGGGTCGACCGGGGGAACCGGGCCGCTGGACGCGCCGAACAGCGCGAGCGTCCCCCGCCGGCGCAGGCTGGCCAGGCTGGCGTCGAAGGTGTCCTTGCCCACGCCGTCGTAGACGGCGGCCACACCCTCCCCGCCGGTCAGCGCCCGCACCTCGGCGGCCAGGTCGGCGACCTGGGTGTAGTTGATCACCTCGGCCGCGCCGGCGGAACGGCCCAGCGCCGCCTTCTCCTCGGTGGATGCGGTGCCGATCACCCGGGCGCCGCGCGCGGTGGCCAGCTGGGTGAGGAGCAGGCCGGTGCCGCCGGCCACCGCGTGCACCAGGATGGTGTCCCCGGAACACACCGGGTAGGTGGCGTCCACCAGGTAGTGCGCGGTCATGCCCTGCAGCAGCACGCCCGCCGCCTGCTCGTCGCTCACCCCGTCGGGCACCCGCACCGCCCGCCCGGCCGGCACGTTGACCAGCTCGGCGTAGCTGCCCTGGGCCTCCGACCAGGCCACCCGGTCGCCCACCGCGAACCCGGCGGTGTCCGGCCCGAGCTCGCGGACCGTGCCGACGCCCTCGAGGCCGAGCCCGAAGGGCAGCTCGCGGGGATAGAGGCCGGACCGCTGGTAGGTGTCGATGTAGTTCACCCCGGCCGCCGCCACGGCGACCAGCAGCTCGCCGCTGCCCGGCTTCGGGTCGTCCACCTCGGCCAGCCGCATGACCTCGGGCCCGCCGGTCTGCTCCACCTGAATCGCGCGCATGCCGCTCCAGTTCGTCAAGTTGAAATCCCGCGTGCGCCTAACCGGGCGCCCGCTCGGCGAGCGCGTTCCGCGCTCGGTTGGTCGCGGGGGACAGGGCGTCCCGCGCGGTGGGCTCCGCCCGGTCGGTGACCGGCGGCGACACCGGTGGCCGCGACGTGCCGGCCGACCACAGCGCCGCGCCGGCCACCGTCACCAGGCAGGCACCCAGCACGTGCAACGACACCAGTGCCTCGGGTACTCCCAACGCGTACTGGGTGGCCCCCAACAGGCCCTGGGCGAGCACGGCGGCGATCAGCCACCGGTAGCGCCGGCGCAGCCGGGCGGGTGCGTCCACGGCGGCCAGCAGGAAGCCCAGGCCGACCAGCAGGCCCAGGTAACCGACCAGCAGGTCGGCGTGCAGTTGGGCCAGCACCGGCACCGGGAGGCCCAGCCGGGGGGTGGCCGCGTCGCCGGCGTGCGGGCCGGCGGCGGTGACCAGGGTGCCCACGGCCAGCACCGCACCGAGCAGCACCGAGCAGAGCAGCAGCAGGGTCCGCGCGGCGCGCGGCACGGCGGGCGTCGGTGGTCCGTCCTCCTGGCCGGTGGCGTCCACCAGTAGCACGGCCAGCCAGATCAGCACGGAGGAGAGCAGGAAGTGCAGCGAGACCGTCTGCCAGGCCAGATCGGCGAGCACGGTGATCCCGCCGAGCACGGCCTGCGCGACCACACCGGCCGGCATGGCGGCGGCCAACCAGGTCAACCGCCGGCGCCGGGGCCGGGTGTTCAGCGCGGCCAGCAGGCAGGCGGCGGCGACCGCGCTGACCACGCCGACCAGCATCCGGTTGCCGAACTCGACCCACTGGTGCAGCAGCGCGATGTCCGCGTGCGGGTCGGGGACCAGGCTGTTCGGGTGGCAGGTCGGCCAGTCGGGGCAGCCGAGCCCGGAGCCGGTCACCCGGACCACCGACCCGGTGACCGCGATGCCGGCCTGCGCGACCACCGCCGCGACGGCCACGGCGCGCATCAGCTTCGGCGGGGTGCCCGGCAACCGACTCAACAAGCTCATTCGCCCATGCTATGAGGCCGGTTCCGGCCGGGATCCCCCGGCCGGACTGTCCGCCGCGCCACAGGCCGGCCATGGTCAAGTAGCAATGGGAGACGTTTTACCGGTGGGTAAAGGTCTCTGGTCGCGACTTGACCATGAATCCCGGCGTCCGAAGCCGCCGACGGACCCACCCCGAGTGCGGCGGAAGCTCAGGCGGTCAGGCCTGGTACCAGCCGAGCGGGCCGTCCACCGTCCAGCCGGCGCCCTTCATGGTCTTCACGCTGGCCGCGTCGTCGGGGAAGGCGCGCCACTTGCCGTGGTTGCTGAACCGCATCAGGCGGGCCTGGCCGCCCTTCTGCGCGCCGTCGGTGTAGCCGATCACGCCCTCGTCCTGGAACTTGCCGTCGCGCCACTCCGAGGGGGAGATGGAGAGCATGTAGGACGGGCCGCCGTTGCGCAGCCGCAGCCGGTGCACCGCGTTCCGGCCGGGGCCCCCGCCGGAATGCAGCTTGCCGATCACGCCGTTGCCGTTGTTCTTGGTGAACTTGTGCTTGGAGGTCGCGGTGGCGGCCTCGCCGGAGTTCGTGGTGTAGAAGTAGCCGGCGTCCCCGGTGGTCTTGAACTCAACCAGGTCCACCAGGTCGCCGGCCGGCGCGGACGGCGTGATCTCGGCCGCCTGGGCGGTGCCGAGGGTGCCGGTGAGGGCCAGCGCGATCGCGCAGGCGGCCGTGCCGAGCAGGGAGCGTCGTGACCTCATGATTCCCCTCCGTCGTGATCATCAGATCGAGCGACGGCGATGCTAACAACTGTCGGTCGCATCTCAACCAGTTGGGGTCACGGTGTGCTACCGCATGATCACCCTGTGGTGAAAGTGATCACTGGGAGGGCTCAGCGGAGCCGGACCGTTCGGGCCGCCACCGCCGTGGCCAGCGCCGCCCAGCCGAGCAGCACCAGGACCGGTTGCGCGCCGGGGAACTGGCCGGTCACCAGGGCGGTGCGCAGCCCCTCGGCGAGCGCGCCGGAGGGCAGCACGGCGGCCACCGTGCCCAGCGCACCGGGCAGCTGGGCCACCGGGAGCACGATGCCACCACCGAGCAGCAGCATGAACCACACGATGTTGGCCACCGCCAGCACGATCTCCGCGCGCAGCGTGCCGCCCAACAGGATGCCCAGCCCGCCGAACGCGGCGCAGCCGAGCAGGACCAACAGCAGCCCCCAGCCGAGCCCGGCCAGCGCCGGGCGCCAGCCCAGCGCGAGCGCCACCCCGCCGAGCACCACCAGCTGCACCGCGACCACGCCGAGCATGGCCACCAGCCGGCCGGCCACCAGCAGCCAGCGGGGCAGCGCGGTGGCCGCCAGCCGCCGGATCACCCCGTAGCGCCGGTCGTACCCGAGCCCGATGGCCTGACCGGTGAACGCGGTGGAGAGCACGGCCAGCGCGAGCACCCCGGGGGCGACCATGGCCACCCGGGGCGCGGGCAGCGGGACCACCTCGAGCAGCGTCAGCCCGACCAGCAGCGCGAGCGGGATGAGCAGGGTGAGCAGCACCTGCTCGCCGTTGCGCAGGGCCAGCCGCATCTCCACCCCGGACTGCGCGGCCAGCATGCCGCCCAGCCGTCCCCGCCCCGGCGCGGCGAGAAAGGTCCCGGCCGGAAACCGTTCCGTGGTCGTCACGATCGCAGCTCCCGGCCGGTCAGGTCGAGGAACACGTCCTCCAGGCTGCGCCGGGCCACCCGCACCTCGTCCGCGAGCACCCCCTGGTCCGCGCACCAGGAGGTGACCACGGACAGCACCTTCGGGTCCATCTGCCCGCGCACCAGGTAGCTGCCGGCCATCGGCTCCTCGGCCTGGTAGCCCGGCGGCAGCGCCCGGGCCAGTGCGTCGAGGTCCATTCCCGGCCGGGCGCGGAAGCGCAGCTGCTGCTCGCCGCTGCGCGCGGTGAGCGCGGCCGGGCTGCCCTGCGCGACCACCTTGCCGTTGTCGATGATGACCACCTGGTCGGACAGGGCCTCGGCCTCGTCCATCAGGTGGGTGGTGAGCAGCACGGACACCCCGTCGCGGCGGAGCGCGGAGATCATCTCCCAGACCAGGCGCCGGCTCTGCGGGTCCAGGCCGGCGGTGGGCTCGTCCAGGAACACCAGCTCGGGGCGACCGACCACGGCGCAGGCCAGCGCAAGCCGCTGCTGCTGCCCGCCGGAGAGCCGCTTGAACGGGGTGCGCGCGCAGGAGGTGAGGCCGAGCACGTCCAGCAGCCAGTCCACCGGGAGCGGGTGCGCCGCGCAGGCCGCGATCACCCGCAGCATCTCGGCGGCGCGCACGCCCGGGTAGGCGCCGCCGCCCTGCGGCATCACACCGATCCGGGCGCGCAGGGCGTCCGGCTGGCTCACCGGGTCGAGGCCGAGCACCCGGACCTGGCCCGCGTCCGGGCGTAGGAAGCCCTCGCAGATCTCCACGGTGGTGGTCTTGCCGGCCCCGTTGGGGCCGAGCAGGGTCAGCACGGTGGCGGAGGGAAGCACCAGGTCCAGCCCGTCCACCGCGGTGACGCCGCCGCTGTAGCGCTTGACCAGGCCGTGCGCGCTGAGCGCGGCGTCCGGCGGGCGGGCGGAGGAACTCACGACAGCCGATTCTACGTGCTGTCGAAGAAGATCTAGCACGCCCCCGGCGGGATCACGGCAGGATTCCCGCATGGAGATTCTCTTTGTAGCCAGCATGGCGGTCGTCGCGCCGGACCCCGTGGCGAGCCGCCGGCTGTTCGTGGACGTCCTGGGGCTGCCGCTGCGGCGCCACGAAGGTGACGAGTACTACTTCAGCGAGGAGATCGCGGGCAGCAAGCACTTCGGGGTCTGGCCGTTGGAACAGGCGGCCCAGGCCTGCTTCGGCACCACCGAGTGGCCCGCCGACCGCCCGCGCCCGCAGGCCTGCGTGGAGTTCGAGGTGGCCGGCGAGGCGGCGGTCGAAGCGGCGGGCCGGGAGCTGGAGGAGCACGGCTACCCGCTGCTGCACCCGGTACGCACCGAACCGTGGGGCCAGACCATCGCCAGGGTGATCACCGAGGACAACGTCATCGTCGGCGTCGGCTACTCACCCTGGATGCACTGATTTCGCGAATCGTTGTTACTGCCGGTTTGACGGGTGACTGGAATTTCCCGATGGCTTGGACGGCGCGGCCCGGCTGGTCTTCCACGGCTCCGGTGCCGTCCGTGGCGTTCCGGCGGGTTCCTCGCCGCAAATGTCACGTTGTGTGACGTTTGAATGGACGCCCGGTCCCGGTCGCTCCATCGACACCGACGTCAGCCTGGTTCGATCACGGCTGGACCAGACTGGTGTCGATGTGGATGGAGGCGCCCGCAAACCAGCCCCACCGCCACCTTGCCAGCGTGACGGCACGTGACCGACGGTGCGAATCTCGGAACGGAGCCGTGCAGCGCTATGACGGATGGGACGTGGTGCACTGTCCACTCTGACGCCGCACAGCCCGCACCACATGCCGGCGTCACAGTTTCCTATGCGGCGTCAGGCCATCGAAGCCCTCGAGTGTTCCCGTTGTGCAACCACAGTGACGGGTAGTGTCAGTTCATGATCATCATGACCTGGTGGCGGTTTGCGGGCCGCCAGGCAGCCGCCGACGGGGACTAACGCGGGATGCGGTGGCGGACCAGGTAGAGCGGGATGAACAGGATCACCACGCCGGCGATGATGGCCATGGGCAGCTGGTAGGCCCGGAACGCGAAGTCCGCACCGGTGGGCGGCACCAGCAGCGCGACGATCGCGGAGCCGGCCACCGCCAGCCGCCGGTACCGGATCCGGGCGGTGGATGCGGCCAGCGGGATGGCCGCCCACAGCAGGTACCACGGGTGCACGGTCGGGCTGAGCAGCACCACCGCGCCCAGGCCGCAGCCGACCCCGGTGACCGGGTCGATCCGGCCGCGCAGGGTGCCGAACAGCAGCCACAGGCAGATGATCCCGGCGAGCAGGCCGCCCGCGCTCCTGGTCAGGGTGAGGATCTGGTCGGTGTGGTTGCCCATCCCGGTCAGGATGCCCAGCTGCCCGCCGAGCACGCCGAGGTCGGTGCTGATGGACACCCAGCTGCGGATCAGCGTCGGCACGTCCAGCGTGTTTATCCAGCCCAGGCCCAGACCGGTGCCGTAGGACACCCCGGCCATCACCGCCCCGGCGACCACCGCCATCCCGGAGCCCATCTTGGCCACGTCGAAGAACCGGCCGCCGCGTTCCCGGGCCAGACCCATGCCCAGGAAGCCCAGCGCGAGCAGCGCGGGCAGCTTCACCCCGGCGGCCAGCGTGATCAGCACCGTACCGACCACCCAGGACCGGGAGAGGCCCAGTTCCAGGCCGGTGAGCATCAGGCCGAGCATCAGCGCCTCGTTGTGCACCCCGCTGAACAGGTGGAACAGCACCAGCGGGTTGGCAACGCCCAGCCACAGCGCGGACCGGGGATCCAGCCGCAGCCGCTTGGCCAGCCGGGGCAGCGCCCACCAGATGCCGGCCAGCCCGATGAGGGCGAGGATCCGGTGGGCGAAGATGCCCAGCACCACGTCGTTCCCGGTGAGGTACGTGATGCCCTTGCCCAGCCAGAGGAACAGCGGCCCGTAGGGGGCCGGCGTGGGTCGCCAGATGGTGGGGATGCTGCGGGTGAGCGGGTCGTCCACGCCCAGCGCGTCGGCCGGCCCGAGCAGGTAGGGGTCGAGGCCCCGGGCCGCGATGGCGCTCTGCGCCAGGTAGCTGTAGACGTCCTTGCTGAACAGCGGGGGCGCGGCGAACAGCGGCAGCGCCCACAGCGTCATGGTGCGGGTGATGAACCCCCGGGGCAGCGGGGCGCCGCCGTTCTGGTCCCGCTTGAGCATCCGGCCCAGCCACAGCCAGCCGAGCACCACCATGGCCATGCCGGCGTAGGTGATGGCGATGGACACCGTGGCATTGCGCGAGGGCAGCCCGAGCAGGCGCAGGCCGAAGGCCGGGTTGGGCACGGGCAGGGCGCCCGCGCCGAGTGAGCCGATGGCCATCAGCAGTGCGCCGGTCATACCGAACCGGCGCACCATGTGGGCCCGGCGCAGGTGCTCCTCGGTAGTCACCGGCAGGGGGGTAGGCGCCACCGGCGGGGTGGTGCTCAGTTCGGGCGCCGCCATGCTCAGAAAGGTTATGGCAGTGCCCGAACGGCCCGGAGATCGGGTCAGCCGGACTGGGCCGTCCGCCACCTCCGGGTGGCTCGGTCGGGTGAGTGTCGGGTGAGCCCGGTCACCCAAGGCGGGCCGGGTTTGGACCTCGTCCCGGAAATACGCAACACTGGTGTTGTGAAAACCGCCGGGACTTCCCAGGCAACGGTTCACGAGCCGTCGCCGGAGTCCGCCGTGCCCGGGGTCGGCCCCCGCGCCTCGGCCGGCGAGGGCGGCACCCGGATCGAGGTGGCCCGGTTGCTGCTCGAGCACGGCCCGGTGACCGCCGCCGAGGTCGCGGCCGAGCTGAAGCTGTCCGCGCCGGCGGTGCGCCGGCACCTGGACGCGCTGATCGCGCACGGCGAGGCGACCACCAGGGACGCGCCCCGGCGGGGCCGCAGGGGGCGCGGCCGGCCGGCCAAGCTGTTCCTGCTCACCGAGGCCGGCCGGGTCCGGTTCGGGCACGGCTACGACGACCTGGCCGTGGCCGCCCTGCGCTACCTGGCCGAGACGGTCGGCCCGGCGGCGGTGCGCACGTTCGCCGAGCGGCGGGCCGCCGACCTGGTGGAACGGCACCGCGAGTCGATCACCGCCGGTGGCTCGGTCGCGGACCGGGCCGCCGCGCTGGCCGCCGCGCTCACCGCGCAGGGCTACGCGGCGGGGGCCAAGCGCACCGGCAACGGCGAGCAGCTCTGCCAGCACCACTGCCCGGTGGCCCACGTGGCCGCCGAGTTCCCGCAGCTGTGCGAGGCGGAGACGGTCGCGTTCGCCGAGCTGCTCGGCACCCACGTGCAGCGCCTGGCCACCATTGCCCGCGGCGACGCCGCGTGCACCACCCACGTACCGCTCGGCGTCGCTGAGACCGGTTCCCGAAAATCCACCACAACCATCCCGAAAGGGAGGCAGCGCGTATGACTACCGCTCCTGAGCGGGCCGTCGAGCCGATGACGCAGGAAGAGACGATCGACTCCCTGGGTCGCTACGCCTTCGGCTGGGCGGACTCCGACGAGGCCGGCGCGAGCGCCCGGCGGGGCCTCTCCGCCGAGGTGGTCGCGGACATCTCGGCGAAGAAGAGCGAGCCGGAATGGATGCTGCAGAGCCGGCTCAAGGCACTCGGCCTGTTCGACCGCAAGCCGATGCCGCACTGGGGTGCCGACCTGTCCGGCATCGACTTCGACAACATCAAGTACTTCGTGCGCTCCACCGAGAAGCAGGCCGGGTCCTGGGAGGACCTGCCCGAGGACATCAAGAACACCTACGACAAGCTGGGCATCCCGGAGGCGGAGAAGGCTCGGCTGGTCGCCGGCGTGGCCGCGCAGTACGAGTCCGAGGTCGTCTACCACCAGATCCGCGAGGACCTGGAGGAGAAGGGCGTCATCTTCCTGGACACCGACACCGCGCTGCGCGAGCAGCCGGAGCTGTTCCGGGAGTACTACGGCTCGGTGATCCCACACGGGGACAACAAGTTCTCCGCCCTGAACGGCGCGGTCTGGTCCGGTGGTTCGTTCATCTACGTTCCGCCGGGCGTGCACGTGGACATCCCGCTGCAGGCCTACTTCCGGATCAACACGGAGAACATGGGCCAGTTCGAGCGGACCCTGATCATCGTGGACGAGGACGCCTACGTGCACTACGTGGAGGGCTGCACGGCGCCGATCTACTCGTCCGACTCGCTGCACTCCGCCGTGGTGGAGATCGTGGTGAAGAAGGGCGGCCGCTGCCGCTACACCACGATCCAGAACTGGTCCAACAACGTGTACAACCTGGTCACCAAGCGGGCCAAGGCCGAGGCCGGCGCCACCATGGAATGGGTGGACGGCAACATCGGCTCCAAGGTGACCATGAAGTACCCGGCCGTGATGCTGATGGGCGAGCACGCCAAGGGCGAGGTCCTGTCCATCGCGTTCGCCGGCGAGGGCCAGCACCAGGACGCCGGCGCCAAGATGACCCACCTGGCGCCGCACACCAGCTCCACGATCATTTCCAAGTCCGTGGCCAGGGGCGGCGGCCGTACCTCGTACCGGGGTCTGGTGCGGGTCAACCCGAGGGCGCACCACTCGCGCTCGACGGTCAAGTGCGACGCCCTGCTGGTCGACACCATCAGCCGCAGTGACACCTACCCGTACAACGACATCCGCACCGACGACGTGACCATGGGTCACGAGGCCACGGTGTCCAAGGTGAGCGAGGACCAGCTCTTCTACCTGATGAGCCGGGGTCTCACCGAGGACGAGGCGATGGCCATGGTGGTGCGTGGGTTCGTCGAGCCGATCGCTCGGGAACTGCCCATGGAGTACGCGCTGGAGCTCAACCGGCTGATCGAGCTGCAGATGGAGGGTTCCGTCGGATGACGTCCCAGGAAGTTGCTGGGCTGGCTCCCGAGCTGGCCGGGGCGAAGGAAGGCTCCGGCGTGGTGCCGATGGGCTCGGCCGGGGAGCGGTTCACCGCGTACGACGTCGAGGCCTTCGAGGTGCCGAGCGGCCGCGAGGAGAACTGGCGCTTCACCCCCATGCGCCGGCTGCGCGGCCTGCACAACGGATCCGCGTCGGTCGACGGCGAGGCGGCGATCCAGGTCACCCCGGTCGACGGCGTCACCGTGGAGACCGCGCCCGCCGCCGACCCGGCCGCCGATCCCCGGTTCGGTGAGGGCGGTGCCCCGGCCGACCGGGTGGCCGCGCTGGCCTGGTCCGGCGCCCCCTCGGCCACGCTGGTCACGCTGGACGGCCAACTGGCCGAGCCGGTGACGGTGACCGTGGCCGGGCCGGGCGAGGGCAGGACCGCGCTGGCCCACCTGCAGCTGCGGGCCAACCAGCACGCCGAGGCCGTGGTCGTACTGGACTACACCGGTGCCGGCACCGTGGCCGACAACGTCGAGGTGGTGCTGGCCGACGGTGCGCACCTCACCCTGGTGGTGATCGACGACTGGGCGGCGGACGGCGTGCACGTGGGCGCGCAGCACCTGCTGGTCGGCCGGGACGCCACGCTGCGGGCCACCACGGTGAGCCTGGGCGGCGACCTGGTCCGGATCAGCCCGACGGTGCGTTTCGCCGGCCCGGGCGGGGACGCCGAGCTGACCGGGCTGAGCTTCGCCGACGCCGGCCAGCACCTGGAGCACCGGCTGCTGGTGGACCACGCGGTGCCGCACTGCCGGTCCAACGTGGTCTACAAGTCCGCGCTGCAGGGCGACGACGCGCACACGGTGTGGATCGGCGACGTGCTGATCCGGGCCGAGGCCGAGGGCACGGAGACCTTCGAGCTGAACCGCAACCTGCTGCTCTCGCAGGGCGCCCGGGCCGACTCGGTGCCCAACCTGGAGATCGAGACCGGCGAGATCGCCGGCGCCGGCCACGCCAGCGCCACCGGCCGGTTCGACGACGAGCAGCTGTTCTACCTGCGCTCCCGGGGCATCCCGGAGGCGGTCGCGCGCCGGCTGGTGGTGCGCGGGTTCTTCAACGAGATCATCAACAAGATCTCCGTGCCGGCGGTCCGGGAACGCCTGGAGGCCGCCGTTGAAGAAGAGCTCGCGGCCATCGACACGGCCAGCGCCAGCTAGACCAAGACCTTCCCACCACAAACTGGAGCTACCACCACAAATGTCCACCCTGGAGATCAAGGACCTGCACGTCGAAGTGCGGGGCGGGTCCAACAGCGACGAGGCCAAGCAGATCCTGCGCGGCGTCGACCTGACGGTCCGGTCCGGCGAGACGCACGCCATCATGGGTCCCAACGGGTCCGGCAAGTCCACCCTGGCCTACGCCATCGCCGGCCATCCCAAGTACGAGATCACCTCCGGCGAGGTGCTGCTGGACGGCACCGACGTGCTGTCGCTGAGCGTCGACGAGCGCGCCCGCCTGGGCCTGTTCCTGGCCATGCAGTACCCGGTGGAGGTGCCCGGCGTTTCCATGTCCAACTTCCTGCGCAGCGCGGCCACCTCGGTGCGCGGCGAGGCGCCGAAGCTGCGGCACTGGGTCAAAGAGGTCAAGCAGGCGATGGCCGACCTGGAGATCGACCCGGCGTTCGCCGAGCGCAGCGTGAACGAGGGCTTCTCCGGCGGCGAGAAGAAGCGGCACGAGGTGCTGCAGCTGTCGCTGCTCAAGCCGAAGATCGCGGTGCTGGACGAGACCGACTCCGGCCTGGACGTGGACGCGCTGCGGGTGGTTTCCGAGGGCATCAACCGCTTCCGGGCCTCCGGTGACGTCGGCGTGCTGCTGATCACCCACTACACCCGGATCCTGCGGCACATCACGCCGGACGTGGTGCACGTGTTCGCCGGTGGGCGGATCGTCGCCTCCGGCGGGGCCGAGCTGGCCGACGAGCTGGAGGAGCACGGCTACGTGCGCTTCACCCAGCCGGCGGCGGCACAGTAGCCCGGTCCGCCGGAAGGGAGGCGCAGATGACACTCGACGTCGTCAAGCTGCGGAAGGACTTTCCCCTGCTGTCCCGCACGGTCCGGGAGGACCGCCCGCTGGTCTACCTGGACTCCGGGGCGACCTCGCAACGGCCGCGCCAGGTGCTGGACGCGGAGCGGGCATTCCTGGAGCAGCACAACGCGGCCGTGCACCGGGGGGCGCACCAGCTGGCCGAGGAGGCCACCGACGCCTACGAGTCGGCCCGCGCGCGGATCGCCGGGTTCGTCGGCGTGGAGCCGGGCGAGGTGGTGTTCACCAAGAACGCCACCGAGGGCATCAACCTGGTGGCGTACGCGATGAGCAACGCCGGCGTGATCGGTTCCGAGCCGGCCGCCGCCCGGTTCGCGCTGCAGCCCGGTGACGAGATCGTCATCACCGAGATGGAGCACCACGCCAACCTGGTGCCCTGGCAGGAGCTGTGCCGGCGCACCGGGGCCACGCTGCGCTGGTTCCAGGTCACCGAGGACGGCCGGCTGGACCTGTCCGCCGACGCCGACCCGATCACCGAGCGCACCAAGCTGGTCGCGTTCGTGCACCAGTCCAACGTGCTGGGCACGGTGAACCCGGTGGACGAGCTGGTCCGCCGGGCCCGCCGGGTGGGCGCGCTGACCGTGCTGGACGCCTGCCAGTCGGTGCCGCACGCGCCGGTCAACCTGCGCGAGCTGGACGTGGACTTCGCCGCGTTCTCCGGGCACAAGATGCTCGGCCCGTCCGGGGTCGGCGTGCTGTACGGGCGGGAGGAGCTGCTCGCCGCGATGCCGCCGTTCCTCACCGGCGGCTCGATGATCGAGCTGGTGCGGATGGAGGGCTCGACCTACGCCCCGCCGCCGCAGCGGTTCGAGGCCGGCGTGCCGATGACCTCGCAGGCGGTCGGCCTGGCCGCCGCCGTGGACTACCTGAACGAGCTGGGCATGGCCGAGGTGGCGGCGCACGAGCGCGAGCTGACCGAGGCCGCGCTGACCGGTTTGGCCGGCGTGGAGGGCGTGCGCATCGTCGGCCCCACCGACCTGGTGGACCGGGGCGGCGCGGTGTCGTTCGTGGTGGACGGCATCCACGCCCACGACGTGGGCCAGGTGCTGGACGACCGGGGCGTGGCGGTGCGGGTGGGTCACCACTGCGCCTGGCCGCTGCACCGGCGGTTCCGCACGGCGGCGACGGTGCGCGCGTCGTTCCACGTGTACAACACGCCGGCCGAGGTAGACGCCCTGGTGGAGGGCGTGCGCGCGGCGCAGAAGTTCTTCGGGACGGCCTGACGTGCAACTCAGCCAGATGTACCAGGAGATCATCCTGGACCACTACCGCAACCCGCACGGCGCCGGGCTGCGGGAGCCGTTCGACGGGGAGTCCTTCCAGATCAACCCCACCTGCGGCGACGAGGTGACGCTTCGGGTGGTCGTCAAGGAAGACACCATCGCCGAGGTATCCCACGAGACGCTGGGCTGCTCGATCAGCCAGGCGGCCACCTCGGTGCTCACCGACCTGGTGGTCGGCCGGAGCGTCGAGGAATCGATGCGCATCCTGGACGCGTTCCAGGAGATGGTGCAGAGTCGAGGGACCGTCGAACCGGACGAGGACGTGCTGGGAGACGGTGTCGCCTTTGCCGGCGTGGCGAAGTACCCGGCCCGGGTCAAGTGCGCGCTGCTGGGCTGGATGGCGTTCAAGGACGCCGTGGCGCGGGTAACCGATGGCGGAGCGGAAGCGAACGGAGCGAACCGATGACTGACGCAGAAGTGGTGCGGGGCGCCGCCGGGATGCCCGAGCCCCCCGCCCAGCGGGCGGACGAGCCCAGCAAGGACGACCTGGAAGAGGCCATGCGCGACGTGGTCGACCCCGAGCTCGGCATCAACGTGGTCGACCTGGGCCTGGTGTACGACATCCGCGTGGACGGCGGGCGCACGGCCGTGGTGGACATGACGCTGACCTCGGCGGCCTGCCCGCTGACCGACGTGATCGAAGACCAGACCCGGGCGGCGCTGGTGAACTCCCCGGGCGGCGGCCTGGTGGACGACGTGAAGATCAACTGGGTGTGGATGCCGCCGTGGGGGCCGGACAAGATCACCGAGGACGGCCGCGAACAGCTCCGGGCCCTCGGGTTCACCGTCTGACCCCAGTACCGGAGTACTACTCGGCGCGATCTTGAACCGCCGCATACCTCGGGAGGTATGCGGCGGTTTTTATTGAATCTTCAATGTGTGGATTTGATTACCTCTAGATCAGCAGGAATATAAGACGTTGGACGTCGTCGGGTGTGCTGTTAATCTCCAACCTACTTCGGCGGTACTACCTCCGTAGCTTCCGTCTTCCGGCGTTTCCGCAGGACAACGGACGATCACTGATCCGGACACCATCGGCCCACTCTTTTAGGCGTGTTCGGTGTCCACCTTTAGAAGGAGATGGATCGGTCCGTCGGAGGGACGATTTCCCACGCCTCGCAAGGCAGGCTCGGTACCTGAACGGATGCGTCCGTTCGCCGAAGCGAGGGGGTAATAAACCGTGTACGTCGTGCAGAGTCCACCGGACCCGAGGCCCGCGACGCCCGCGATCTCGGACTGCACATTCGTGCCCGATCTCGGTGCGATGCTTGCCGCGGCGCCGAGCGCGGATGTGCAACTGCCCTGCCGGGGTGAGGATGCCGACCTGTGGTTCGCCGAGCGCCCGGCGCAGCTGGACCGCGCCCAGGCGCTCTGCCAGCAGTGCCCGATCCGCCAGCAGTGCCTGGCCGGGGCGCTGGAGCGGCGTGAGCCGTGGGGCGTCTGGGGTGGCGAGATCTTCGAGCGGGGCCGGACCATCCCGTTCAAGCGGGGCCGGGGCCGCCCGGCCAAGGTCCGGGACACCGACCAGCCCACCGTCGCCTGAGGGGAGAAGGGATCACCCGGGGGCGGCCGGCCCGTGTCTCCGTCGGGCGCCAAACTGGGCGCCCGACCATGCCCGGCTTCACCGGGACAGGGGCCGGCGGAGGCCCCACGCCTCCAGGCTGCGGTAGCCGCGCACGCTGAGCCACTGGTGGTGAACGAGCTCGAACCGCTCGTCCCCGCCCAGGGAGGAGCCCAGGTTGTGGTCCACCAGGATCGTGCCCGGCTGGGCGCGCGCGGTCAGCCGGGCGGCAATGTTCACCACCTCGCCGTAGACATCCCCGAACCGGGCCACCACCTGACCTTCGGCCAACCCGATCCGCACGTCCGGCAACCCGTCCGCCTCGGTCAGCCGGTCCAGCAGGCGCAGCGCGATCTCCGCGCCGACCGCCGGCTGGTCGGCCACGAACAGCACCTCGTCACCGACGGTCTTCACCACCCGGCCGTGGTAGGCGGCCACCACGTCGCTGGCGATCCGCTGGAAGCCCTCGATCAGCTCGGTGAGCTGGGCGGGGTTCAACCGCCGGGTGGCCCGGCTGAACCCGACCAGGTCGACGAAGCCGACGGTCAGCGTCTGGGTGTGCGACTCGTCGAGCAGCGCGGTGGGCAGCCGCCCGGCGGCGGCCGCGAGGTGCCTGCGCCACACGTAGGTCTGCATCATCTCGAGCAGCGGCAACACCCGGTTGCCCACGTCCAGCAGGTCCTCGCCGGACAGCCCACGGCCCCGCTGGTCGACCAGCTGGTAGACCATCTCCACCTGCCAGTCGGCCAGCCCGGCCATGGCCTGGCCGGTGGCCCGGCTGGCCGCCTCCTCGACGTCCGGCGAGATGGGGCCGGCCGCGTGCAGTTCGGCCAGGTTCACGATGGCCTGCCGGTCGCCCTCGGTGAACACCGCCTCGTCGTCGCCGACCTCGGGGAAACCCATGGCGCGCCACAGCCGCGCGGCCTGCTCCAGCGAGTAGCCGGTGTCCTTGACCAGCTCGTGCCGGGTGTACCGGCGGGGACCACCGAGGATCAGCTCCTCGACCCGCCGGTACAACGCGGAGGTGTCCTCCGCGTCCGGCTCGACGTCCGTGCCTCGGCGGCCGAATCCGAACAGCTGGGCCAGGCTGTCCAGCCAGACCCGATCGCGCTCGGTGCCGCCTTCGGTCACGAAGTATGAACGATGAGCACGTCCACGCCGGAGCGGCGGGCCACGCTCTGCGGCACCGAACCGAGGATGCGCCCGGTCAGGGTGTTCAGGCCGACGTTGCCCACGACCAGCAGGTTCGCCCCGGTGTCCGCGACCGCCTGGTCCAGCACGTCCACCGGCGGGCCCTGGATGGCCAGGGTCTCGACCTTGCTGGCGCCGGCCGAACGGGCGCGGTCGGCGGCGTCCCGCAGCACGCTTTCGGCCGGGGCGGAGCCGACCACCTGGTAGGCCTCGTCCTTGAGCACCTCGGCGGCGGCCTGTACCTCGGTCTTGCTGGCCGGCTCGTAGGCGCACACGATGATCAGCTCGGCGTTGGCGTCGCCGGCCAGCGCGCCGGCCCGGTCCACCGCGAGCAGTGAGGTCGCCGAGCCGTCGGAGCCGACAAGGACCTTCGCATAGGAGCCCATGGGGAGCCTCCCTCTCATGTTTTCGCTCGGGGCCGGACGCTACCCCACGCTGCTCCATTCGTGGACACCGGGAGGTGGGCTGACCAGCAATGATGACCCAATCAGGCGAAGCTTGGTCGCCCGGTCGACCTTGCCGAACACCCGCGCCATGGCCAGCGCGCAGCCGGCCGGGCGGTCCCGGCCACCCAGGAACGTCCACCGGTCGCGCGCCGGCAGGCCGAAGAACGCCTCGAAGAACGCGGGCAGGTCGGCCGGCGGCAGCCGCAGCATCAGTTCGAGCCCGTACCGGCGCAGCTGCCGCGCGAGCCGGGCCGACGGACTCCACAACAGGGCGTTCGCGCTGGTCAACGCCTTGGCCGGGGATTCGGTGAGACCCGCGGTCAGCGCCTGCGCGACGGCCGGAGCCAGGCGCAGCGCGTCCGCCAGCTGGTAACCGGTGGCCGGGTGGGTCAGCGGCGCGGCGGCGCCGAACCCGAGCACCCCGGGCGCCCGGTGTCTCGGCCGGTCCAGCGGGAACCGGACCAGCTCACGCGGCGCGCCGTCCGGCGGCCGGATGCCGCGCCCGGCCAGCCGCGCGCGCAGCCTCGCCTCCAGCACGTCCGGGCCCAGGCCCGGCCGGGCGGCCAGGGAGGTCTCCTCGAGCAGCACCCGGTCGCCGTCCAGCGGCACGGCGTAAAGGAACGTGCCTACGGCTCGTGAGTGCGGAGTGACGCTATAGCGATCCTCCTCACTCACGGGCGGCCCGGGGGGCCGCCAGTCCATGAACACCGCCGTGCCCGAGGGGCGCAGCGGTTCGGCCAACTCGGCCGGCAGCACCAGGCCGAAGGCGGTCTGCTCGGTGCACGCGCGCGTGCCCCGCGAGATGGCAAGCGGCTGGCCGTGGCCGCCGGCGTCGATCACCACGCCGGCCGGCGGAAGGTCGGAGGGCCGCGCCCGGCCGCGTTCCACCGGTACGCCGTGCGTGGCCAGCCGTCCGTCCAGCTCGCGGCGCAGCGCGGCGGCGTCGAACACCGCGTAGTCGCGGTCCAGCCGGTGCTCCCTCCGGGCGAACGCGGTGGCCGGCGCGGTGGCGGCCAGCACGTCCGGTGGCAACCACGCCGGCAGTTCGTCGCGCCAGCAGCCGTAGGTGGCCGGCCAGGGCCGGCCCGGCGACGGGTCCAGCAGCCGGGTGCGCAACCCGCGCTCGCCGCACGCGGCGGCCACCGCCCGCCCGGCCGGCCCGCCGCCGACCACCAACACGTCGTCCAGAGCGGCTCAGCCCAGGGAGCCGGTGGCCAGGATGCCGCCGTCCACCCGAACGGTCTCGCCGGTGATCCAGGACGCCGCGTCCGACACCAGGAAGCCGACCAGCCGGGCCACGTCCTCCGGGGAGCCCAGCCGCTTCATCGGGTAGGCGTTGGCCACCTGCTCCTCGCGGCCCTCGTAGAGCGCCGTGGCGAACTTGGTCTTCACCACCGCCGGGGCCACCGCGTTCACCCGGATACCCGGGCCGAGCTGCCAGGCCAGCTCCTCGGTCAGCCGGACCAGGGCCGCCTTGGCGGCCGCGTAGGCGCCGATCACGCCGGTGGACCGGAGCGCGGCGGTGGAGGACAGGTTCACCACCGAGCCGCCGTGTTCGCCCATCCACGCCTTGTGCGCCAGCTGCAGGAAACCCAGCCCGGCGACCACGTTGATGTCGAACACCTTGCGGACCGCGCCGAGGTCGGCCTCCATCAGCGCGCCGTACACCGGGTTGACCCCGGCGTTGTTGACCAGGATGTCCAGCCGGCCGAACTTCCGCATGACCTCCGCCACGGTCTCCTCACGGGAGCCCTCGTCGCCCGCGTTGCCCGGGATGCCGAGCACCCGCGCGTCGCCGTCGGCCTGATCGGCGGCCAGGGCGCGCACGGACTCGGCGAGCTCGTCCGGCTTGCGGGCGGTGATGGTCACCGAGGCGCCCCTGGCGAGGAGCTCGGCGGCGATGGCGTAGCCGATGCCCCGGCTGGCCCCGGTAACCAGGGCGGCGCGGCCGGAGAGATCGGAAAGATCCTGGGTGAGCGCGGTCATGGTTGCCGAGCCTAATTCCCGTTGGCCCATCACATACAATGGAGGCGTGGTCCGGACGAGCTAGCTGGCCGGGTAGCCCACCCGCTACGGCGGGCGGGCCGATCAGACCTGTCCGCCACCTCTGAGGGAGTGTCTCGTCCGAATGATTACCGCAACCGAACTCGAGTTGCGTGCTGGTGCACGGATCCTGTTGGACGGCGCCACGCTGCGCGTTGCCCCCGGCGACCGGATCGGCCTGGTCGGCCGCAACGGTGCCGGCAAGACCACCACGATGCGGGTGCTCGCCGGCGAGGGCCAGCCGTACGGCGGCTCGGCCACCGCCTCCAGCGCCGTCGGCTACCTGCCGCAGGACCCGCGTGAGGGCGACCTCTCGGTGACCGCGAAGGACCGGGTGCTCTCGGCGCGCGGGCTGGACCAGCTGCTGCGCCAGATGGAGAAGGCGCAGACCGCGATGGCCGAGCTGGTGGACGGCCCGGAGCGGGACCAGGCGGTACGCGACTACGGGCGCATCGAGGAGCGGTTCGCCGCGCTCGGCGGCTACGCGGCGGAGAGCGAGGCCGCGCGCATCTGCGCCCACCTCGGCCTGCCCGACCGGGTGCTGGAGCAGATCCTGGCCACGCTGTCCGGCGGGCAGCGCCGGCGGGTGGAGCTGGCCCGCATCCTGTACGCGGCCAGCGACGCGGGCGCGAACGGCCGGTCCGCCACCACGCTGTTGCTGGACGAGCCGACCAACCACCTGGACGCCGACTCGATCGTCTGGCTGCGCGGCTTCCTGCAGCGCCACGAGGGCGGCCTGGTGGTGATCAGCCACGACACCGACCTGCTGGCGGCCGTGGTGAACAAGGTCTGGTTCCTGGACGCCACCCGGGGCGAGATCGACACGTACAACATGTCCTGGCGGCGCTACCAGGAGGCGCGGGCCACGGACGAGAAGCGCCGCCGCCGGGAGCGGGCCAACGCGGAGAAGAAGGCCGCCGCGCTGCACCTGCAGGCGGCCAAGTTGGGCGCCAAGGCGACCAAGGCGGTGGCCGCGAAGAACATGGCTCGTCGGGCCGACACGATGATCGCCAACCTGGAGCCGACCAGGCAGAACGACAAGGTCGCCAAGATCCGCTTCCCGGAGCCGGCGCCCTGCGGGCGCACCCCGCTGACCGCCGAGGGACTGGCCAAGTCGTACGGCTCGCTGGAGATCTTCGCCGGGGTCGACCTGGCCATCGACCGGGGCAGCCGGGTGGTGGTGCTCGGGCTGAACGGCGCCGGCAAGACCACCTTGCTGCGGCTGCTGGCCGGGGAGGAGCAGTCGGACGCCGGCCAGGTGGTCGCCGGGCACGGCCTGCGGCTGGGCTACTACGCCCAGGAGCACGACACCCTGGACCTGGAGGCCACGGTCTGGGAGTGCGTGCGGCACGCCGCACCGGACGCGCCGGAGCAACGGCTGCGCACCCTGCTCGGCGCGTTCCTGTTCTCCGGTGATCAGCTTGACCAGCTGGCCGGCACCCTCTCGGGTGGTGAGAAGACCCGGTTGGCCCTGGCCGGGTTGGTCTCTTCGGCGGCCAACGTGTTGCTCCTGGACGAGCCGACGAACAACCTGGACCCGGTCAGCCGGGAGCAGGTGCTGGACGCGCTGCGCCGCTACGAGGGCGCGGTTGTGCTGGTCACGCACGATCCCGGCGCGGCGGAGGCACTCAACCCGGAGCGGGTCATCCTGCTTCCGGACGGCACCGAGGACCACTGGTCCGGGGAGTACCTGGAGCTCGTCACGCTGGCGTGATCACAACCTGATCACCCGAATGCGCACGATGATCACCCAGACGCGAAAGCCATTTGGCGCAACCGTTCACCGATCTTTATGTGGATCTCCTGGCGTTGATCGGGTCTGGTGGATCATCATGTCGACCACCGGGGATCCGGAGGGACGATCCCCATTCGGCGAAGGAGGGCCGCTCGCGTGGCCGACCTGAAGAAGGGTGCGCGGATCACTGGCACCCAGCGGGACAAGTTAGCCAGCGATCTCAAGAAGAAGTACGAAAAGGGGGCGAGCATCCGGGCACTGGCTGAGCAGACCGGGCGCTCGTACGGATTTGTGCACCGGGTGCTCAGCGAGACCGGGGTGCAGCTGCGTGGTCGAGGCGGTGCTACCCGCACGAAGAAGAAGTAGCCTCACCTCGCGGTGAGCTAAGGCGGTGTCGGGGGGCACCGCCCAGGCCGGTATATCACCGAGACGGACCGGTAAGCTGCGCCCGCCAGCCGAAGCGTGGCGTGGGCTTAGGGGGAAAACGTGCCGTTGGTCGGTGGTCTGCTCGGCCTCATCGGGTTGGCGCTGTGGATCTTCGCGCTGGCCGATCTGATTACCCGCGACGAATCCGAGTGCCAGCACCTGCCGAAGCTGTTGTGGCTGTTGCTGGTGCTGTTCGTGCCGTTCGCCGGTTCGGTGCTCTGGCTGGCGGTGGGCCGACCTCGGCGGGTCGGCTCGACCAGGGGAACGAGCCTCGAACGCTCGGCGCCGGCGTTCCCCGAGTACGACCGCCCGGGCCGGTTCGCCGCGCCCGATGCGGAATCCGACGCCGAGTTCCTGCGCAAATGCCGGGAGCGGGCGGAGGAACAGCGCCGGAAGGCGCGCGGGGAGAACGACTCCTGAAACCTCGCCCTTGACCTCGAGAATAGTTGAGGTTGAAGACTTGTTATCAGCGAAGAGGCTGATGACGAGGAAGCGAGGG
The DNA here is from genome assembly GCA_014208095.1 of Actinospineispora eucalypti. Classification (GTDB taxonomy): domain Bacteria; phylum Actinomycetota; class Actinomycetes; order Mycobacteriales; family Pseudonocardiaceae; genus Pseudonocardia; species Pseudonocardia eucalypti. The sequence continues at coordinate 2,741,162 of JACHMT010000001.1, forward strand.
CGCCATGGAGGGCGTGAACGGTTGGGCGATGGTGCAGTCCGTCGCCCGCAAGGGGGAGCTGGGCAACCGGGGCGTGACCAAGGGCACGGTCCGCCGGGTTGCCCGGTTCGCCGCCGGCTACCGGCGGCTCTTGGTCGTGTTCCTGTTGTTCACCATGGTGTCGGCGGTGATCGGGGTGGGCACGCCCATCTTGGCCGGCCGGGTGGTGGACGTGATCGTGGCCGAGAGCAGCGGCAGCGGAACGAGCATCGGCACAGCCGGGTCGTTGTCGGACGCGGCGGGCACGGTGATCCAGCTGGCCCTGGTGATCGCCGGGCTGGCGCTTCTGGACGCGCTGATCGGCCTGGTCACCCGCTGGCAGTCGGCGCGGATCGGCGAGGGGCTGATCCTGGACCTGCGCCGCGCGGTGTTCGGGCACGTGCAGCGGATGCCGGTGGCGTTCTTCACCCGCACCCGGACCGGCGCACTGGTCAGCCGGCTGAACAACGACGTGATCGGCGCCCAGTCGGCGATCACCGACACCCTGGCCAGCCTGGTTTCCAACGTGCTGCAGCTGGTGCTCACGCTGGCCGTGATGATCGGGCTGGCCTGGCAGGTGACGCTGTTCGCGCTGGTGCTGCTGCCGGTGTTCGTGCTGCCGGCGCGGCGGATGGGCGGCCTGATCGCCGGGCTGCGCCGCGAGTCGGCCGACCTGAACGCGGCGATGACCTCACAGATGGCCGAGCGGTTCTCCGCCCCCGGCGCGACCCTGGTGAAGCTGTTCGGCCGGCCGGACCGCGAGCTGGGCGACTTCACCGCCAAGGCGTCGCGGGTGCGGGACATCGGGGTGCGCACCGCGATGGTGTCCCGGTTGTTCCTGACCCTGCTCACCTCGGCCTCCGGGCTGGCCCAGGCGCTGGTCTACGGGTTGGGCGGGTACCTGGCGGTCACCGGGCGGGTGGCCCCGGGCACCGTGGTCAGCCTGGCGCTGCTGCTGTCGCGGCTGTACGGCCCGCTCACCCAGCTGTCCAACGCCAAGGTGGACGTGATGAGCGCGCTGGTCTCCTTCGAGCGGGTCTTCGAGGTGCTGGACCTGAAGCCGATGATCACCGAGAAGCCGGACGCCAGGGAGCTGCCGGAGGGGCCGGTCTCGGTGCGGCTGCGGGACGTGCGGTTCGGCTACCCGGCCGCGTCGCGGGTCTCGCTGGCCTCGCTGGAGGAGGTGGCCACGCTGGACTCCCGGGGCGGCGAGGAGGTGCTGCACGGCGTCGACCTGGACGTGCCGGCCGGCTCGCTGGTCGCGCTGGTCGGTTCCTCGGGCGCCGGCAAGTCCACCCTGGCCGGCCTGGTGCCGCGGCTGTACGACGTGGACGGCGGCTCGGTGGAGCTGTCCGGGGTGGACGTGCGGGATCTGTCCATGCCGGCCATCCGGGACGCGGTCGGCGTGGTGACCCAGGACGGGCACCTCTTCCACGACACCATCCGGGCCAACCTGCGCTACGCGCGGCCCGAAGCCACCGACGCCGAGCTGGTCGAGGCGATGCGCCGGGCCCGGCTGGGTGAGCTGCTGGACTCGCTGCCGGACGGGTTGGACACCGTGGTCGGCGAGCGCGGCTACCGGCTTTCCGGCGGGGAGCGGCAGCGGCTGACCATCGCCCGGCTGCTGCTGGCCCGGCCCGCGGTGGTGGTGCTGGACGAGGCCACCGCGCACCTGGACTCCGACTCCGAGGCGGCGGTGCAGGAGGCCCTGGCCGAGGCCTTGCACGGCCGCACCGCACTGGTCATCGCGCACCGGCTGTCCACCATCCGGGGCGCCGACCTGATCGCGGTGGTGGAGCACGGCCGGATCGTGGAGCGGGGCACCCACGAGCAGCTGCTGGCCGCCGGCGGGCGGTACGCCGAGCTGTACGAGCGGCAGTTCGCCGGCTCGGCGGAGGCCCGGGCTTCCGTCGCGGGGTGCCCGGAGCTCTGCGCCTCGGCGGCCTGAGGGCTCGGTGGGAATCGGTCTTCGTTCAGGCGGGTGGGTGACGGTCTAAAGATCGGCTTGGACGGCCGCGGCTGGCGGGCTCCCGCCGCTTGGGTGCGGCCCCTTGCGCCGGGCGCGGGCGCCGGCGACCCTCTCGCTACGGAGCGTGATGGCCAGTGCGGCTTCGTCGCGGGTTCGCGCCGCCGCGCTCGCCGAGTGCTGGTTCAGTCCGATTTGATCATGGAATCCACCGGACTGAGCTGGCACTCGAGGAAGACGACCGCTCCGACCAACCGCAGACCGACCACGGTCCGTAACCGCGACGCGAGCGGCCGCGCCTAGGTGGCCGGCCGCAACGCGAGGGCCGCGCCCAGGTGGCCGGCCGTAACGTGAGGGCTGCGCCTAGGTGGCCGGCCGCAACGCGAGGGATCGCACTCAAGCGGCCGGCCGTAACGTGAGGGCCGCGCCCAGGTGGCCGGCCGCAACTCGACGGCCGCACCCAAGCGGCGGGAGACCGTCCTGGCCGCGGCCGTCCAAGCCGATCTCTAAAGCGGCGCCGACCCACCTAACCGGAGGCCTTGCCCGATGCGGTTGCCGGGCGGGCACGGATGATCGTTGTCTCTGGCGGCTCGACCGCGCTGAGCGCTGCGCGACCGCCGGGGACGTCGATCACCGGACGGGGCCCTTCGGCGCCCGGCCGAGGCCCGTACGCTGCGACGGTGGCGAACGATGACGAGCGGATCGCGCTGTTCCTGGACTACGAGAACCTGGCCATCGGGGCGCGGGACGGATTGGGGGTGTCCCCGTTCGACTTCGGCCCGGTGGCCGACGCGCTCGCCGAGCGTGGCCGGGTGGTGGCCCGGCGGGCCTACGCCGACTGGTCCTACTTCGAGGCGGACCGGCGGCTGCTGGCCAAGGCGAACGTGGAGCTGATCGAGATCCCCCAGCGGATCGGCGGCTCGCGCAAGAACGCGGCGGACATCAAAATGGCGGTGGACGCCATCGAGCTGGCCTACGAGCGCGGCTTCGTCACCACGTTCGCCATCGGCACCGGCGACTCCGACTTCACCCCGCTGGTGCAGAAGCTCCGTGAACTGGACAAACGGGTGATTGGCATCGGGGTTCAGTCGTCCACGTCGGCGCTGTTGCCGCCGGCCTGCGACGAGTTCCTGTTCTACGACCGGCTGATCGGCGAGCCCGCGGTGAGCCGGCCCCGGCGCGGGCGCAGGCGCGCGCCGGACGCGAAGGCCGACCCGGAGCCGAAGACCGACCCGAAGGCGGACATCAAGCCGGACCTGCCGGCCGAGGAACCGGCCGGCCCGGCGGAGGAACCGGCCGGCCCGGCCGAGGACGGGGACGTCGGCCAGCTGGTGGTGCGCACGCTCACCGGCCTGCAACGGCTCACCGACGGCCCGGTGCTCGCCTCCCGGCTCAAGCGGGCGGTGTTGCGCAAGGACCCCACCTTCGACGAGGCCGACCACGGCTTCCGGGCGTTCGGCGAGCTGCTGCGCAACCTGGAGAGCCAGCGGGTCGTCCAGCTGCGCCCCGGCTCCGCGCAGGGCGACCCCGAGGTGTCCTTCCCGGAGGACGAGTCGGCGGACCACGACGCGTTCGAGCTGCTGGTCGAGGTGGTCGGCGAGCTCCAGGGGCCGGACGCGTCACCTCAGCTCAGCGGGTTGAAGAACCAGCTGCGCAAGCGGGCGCCGGAGTTCAGCGAGAAGCGTTACGGATTCAACAGCTTCCTGTCCTTCGCGAAGGCGGCCCGGGCGCGCGACCTGATCACCATGAAGTGGGACGAGGACGCGGACGACTACCTGCTCCGGGTGACCAAACCCGGCTAGTGCCCCCGCGTGCGCCGAACTGGGCGCACGCTCAGCAAGCGCGTTCCGCGCTAGCCTCGACGGACGCTGCTCTCCACCACGTCCAGCGCGGAGCGCAGGTCGTCGGCGGGCAGGCCCATCGCCAGGTGTGAGATGAGTCCCTCGAAGGCCAGCTCCAGGTAGCGGGTGAGCACCGGGATCGGCACGTCCGGCCGGACCACGCCGGCCTGCCGCTGCCGTTCCAGCCGGCCCTGCACCGCCTCGGTCAGCTCGCGGGAGTGCTTCTCCCAGTCGGCGCGGAACGCCGGGTCGGTGCGCAGCCGCCGGGAGATCTCCAGCCGGGTGCCCAGCCAGCTGATCCCGGTGCCCCCGAGGGCGGCGTCGGCGAGCACGTCCCGCATCACCTGCACCAGGCCCTGGTCGGCGACCACCTGGGCCATCCGCCGGGAGTCCTGCCGGGCCAGCTCGAGGAACAGCGAGTCCTTGTCGCCGAAGTGGTGGAAGATGGCGCCCCGGGACAGCCCGGTGGCCTCTTCGAGCCGCCGGACCGTGGCACCTTCGTAGCCGTACCGGCTGAAGCAGGCGCGAGCACCGTCCAGGATCTGCTCGCGACGTGCGGCCAGGTGGCCAGCGCTTACGCGGGGCATCCACCCAGCGTAGTCGTTAACAGGCCGTATGTACGGATTGTCAGGTGGTTCGGCGCACCCGGCGTCCAATTATTACGGCCTCAGCCGGCGCCCTGCTTTTGTCGGGGTCCTTGTGTAGCGTCGATCCGGAGCTGGACGAGTGATATCCGGGAGGTCGGGAGATGTCACCGCGTGCGGCCGCCAAGGCGCGCAAGAACGAGTCGAGCCTGGCGGAACGGGCTGTGCGGGTGCTGCGCAGCCGGGAGGAGGCCGAGGCCTACGTGGCCTCGGTGTGTTTCAAGCACGGCCCACCCCGGTTGCTCGGTGTCGAGCTGGAGTGGTTACTCACGCGCCGAGCGCGCCCACCCCATCCGCTCGACGCGACAACCCTCGCGGACGCACTCGGTCCCCATGCCCCAACCTCGCTAGCCCCCGATTCACCAGCACTTCCCTTGACTTTCGGTTCCACGGTCACGGTGGAGCCCGGTGGCCAGGTAGAGCTCGCCAGTCGCCCCTACGAGCGGCTCGACAACTTGGTCCACGAGGTCCGTTCGGACGCGGCAGAGTTGCACGCCCGACTCGCCTCCCACGATCTTTACCCCGGCCGGTCAGCGGCCGACCCGGTGCTGCCCGCGCACCGGGTGCTCGGCACGCCCAGGTACACGGCGATGGAGACGGCCTTCGACCGGCTGGGCAGCGAGGGACGCAGCATGATGTGCTCCACCGCCGCCGTGCAACCCTGCTTCGACCTGGGCGAGCGCGACGACCTGGAGCTGCGCTGGACCGCCCTGCACGCGCTGGGTCCGGTGCTCATCGCAGCCCTGGCCAACTCGCCGACCCTGCACGGCCGGCGCACCGGGTGGAAGTCCTCCCGGATGGCCGTCTGGTTGGCGCTCGACCCGCCGCGCACCGCGCCACCGGAGCCCGGCCAGGCCGACCCGGTGGCCGGCTACGCCCGGCGGGCGATGGACGCGGGGGTGATCTGCCGGCGCGGGCCGGGGGACTGGGTGACCCCGCCCGGGGTCAGCTTCGCCGACTGGCTGGCCGGCGCGATACCCGTCCCGCCGACCACCGAGGACCTGGACCTGCACCTGTCCACGCTGTTCCCGCCGGTCCGCCCGCACGGCCACGTGGAGGTGCGGTACGTGGACGCGCAGGTGGGCGACGAGTGGGTGGTTCCGGTTGCCGTGCTGGCCGCACTGCTCGCCGAGCGGAAGACCACCGAGGCCGCGCTGCTGGCCTGCCTGCCGGTGGCCGGCCGCTGGCTGGACGCCGCGCGCGTCGGGCTGGCCGACCCGGCGCTGGCCAAGGCCGCGGCCGAGGTTTTCACCCTGGCCGGTGACGCGCTGCCCGCGCTGATCGGCCCGGGACCGGTCCGCGCGCTGGTGTCCAGGGCCGTGCTGCGGGCGCTGCGCGGCCGTTGCCCCGGAGATGACCTGGCCGACACCGCCGACATCCCGAACATCGACTCGGGAGGAACCCCGTGACCGACACTCCGCTGATCGAGATGACCGCCGACACGCTGCGTGACCACGTGACCGCCGAGCTGGCCAGGGGGCGGGCGCGCAGCGCCGTGCTCACCGAGTCGGTCGACGAGGCCGACCTGGTGCGCCAGCACTCGCCGCTGATGTCCCCGCTGGTCTGGGATCTGGCGCACATCGGCAGCCAGGAGGAACTCTGGCTGGTGCGGGACGTGGGGGGCCGGGCGCCGCTGCGACCGGAGATCGACGGGCTGTACGACGCCTTCCAGCACTCCCGGGCCAGCCGGGTGGAGCTGCCGCTGCTCACCCCGGAGGAGACCAGGGACTACGTGGCGCAGGTGCGGGAGAAGGCGCTGGACGCGCTGCACGACAGCCGGCTGAGCGGGCGGCGGCTGGAGGAGCACGCGTTCGTCTTCGGCATGATCGTGCAGCACGAGCAGCAGCACGACGAGACCATGTTGGCCACCCACCAGCTGCGCGCGGGTGCCCCGGTGCTGAACGCCGAGCCGCCCCCGCCGCCGGTGGCCCCGCCCACGGCGTCCGAGGTGCTGGTCCCGGCCGGCCCGTTCACCATGGGCACCTCCACCGAGCCGTGGGCGCTGGACAACGAACGGCCCGCCCACCGGGTCGACCTGCCCGCCTTCGTGATCGACACCGCGCCGGTGACCAACGGCCGGTACGCCGAGTTCGTCGACGCCGGCGGCTACACCGATCCGCGCTGGTGGAGCGAGGAGGGCTGGCGCCACCGGGTGGAGGGCGACCTGGCGGCCCCGCTGTTCTGGCACCGGGCGGACGGGCGTTGGTGGCGGCGGCGGTTCGGCGTGGTGGAACCGGTGCGCGAGGACGAGCCGGTGGTGCACGTCTGCTTCCACGAGGCCGCCGCGTTCGCTGCCTGGGCCGGCCGGCGCCTGCCCACCGAGGCGGAGTGGGAGAAGGCCGCCCGCTGGGACCCGGCCACCGGCCGCTCTCGGCGCTACCCGTGGGGCGACGAGGACCCGACCCCCGAACACGCCAACCTGGGCCAGCGCCACCTCGGCCCGGCCCCGGTCGGCGCCTACCCGAAGGGGGCGTCGCCGCTGGGCGTGCACCAGCTCATCGGGGACGTGTGGGAGTGGACCTCCTCGGGCTGGCACCCGTACCCGGGCTTCCAGATGTTCCCGTACCCGGAGTACTCCGAGGTGTTCTTCGGCGGGGACTACCGGGTGCTGCGCGGCGGCTCGTTCGGGGCCGACGCGGCGGCCGTACGGGGCACCTTCCGCAACTGGGATCACCCGATCCGCCGGCAGATCTTCTCCGGTTTCCGGTGCGCCAGGGACGCCACTCCCGCCGAAGCCGGACGGGTGGCGTAACCGGGGTCATGTGCCGTCATCTGGCTTACCTGGGTCCACCGCGCCCGCTGTCCGAGCTGCTGCTGACCCCGGAGTACGGCCTGCTCCGGCAGTCCTACGCGCCCCGGGACATGCGCGGCGGGGGCACCATCAACGCGGACGGCTTCGGCGTCGGCTGGTATCCGGGCGCGGGCGCCGTGCGGGCCCGCCAGCCGGTCCGGTACCGCACCGAGCGGCCGTTCTGGACCGACGCCTCGTTCGCCGACCTCGCGCCGGTGACCGAGTCCGGCGCGGTGCTCGCGGCCGTCCGGTCGGCGACCGCGGGGATGCCGGTGGTGAGCACCGCGTGCGCCCCGTTCACCGACGGCCGCTGGCTGTTCAGCCACAACGGGGTGGTCACCGGCTGGCCGGGTTCGGTGGCCGGCCTGGCCGGCGCGCTGCCGGTCACCGACCTGCTCACGTTGGACGCGCCGACCGACGCATGCCTGCTCTGGGCACTGGTGCGGGCCCGGCTGCGCACCGGCGCCGACCCCGCCGACGTGCTCGCCGGCGTGGTCCGCGAGGTCGCCGGCGCGGCCGGGGGCTCGAAGCTGAACCTGCTGCTCACCGACGGCCGGACGGTCTACGCCACCGCCTGGCGGCATTCGCTGGCGGTGCGTGAGGAACCGGACGGCGTGCTCGTCGCCTCCGAACCGCATGACGAACTGCCCGGCTGGGTACCGGTCCCGGACGGTCACCTGGTGGTGGCCCGCCCCGGTTCCGCCACCACCCAGCCCGTGGAACGCCTGACCCATCGCACCCGCCCCACCCACCCCGAAGGAGCCCGATGACGACCGCCGTGCTCGACGTCTATCTGACCGAGGCCGACGGCCAGGCCGCGCTGCGCGCGGACGCCAGGGCGGGGCTGACCGCCATCCCGAAGGTGCTGCCGCCGAAGTGGTTCTACGACGCGCGCGGCAGCGAGCTGTACGAACGGATCACCGAGCTGGCCGAGTACTACCCGTTCAACGCGGAGCGGGAGATCCTGCGCGAGCGGGCCGGCGAGATCGCCGCCGCCTCCGGGGCGGAGACGTTGGTCGAGCTGGGTTCCGGCTCCTCGGAGAAGACCCGGTGGCTGCTGGACGCGCTGACCGAAGCCGGCACGCTGCGCGGTTACCTGCCGCTGGACGTGTCGGAGAGCGCACTGCGGGACGCGGCGAGGTCGCTGGCCGAGGAGTACCCGGCGCTGTCCGTGCACGGCATCGTCGGGGACTTCACCCAGCACCTGGGCCGCATCCCGGCGCGCGGCAAGCGCCTGCTCGCCTTCCTCGGCGGCACCATCGGCAACCTGGTGCCCGCCGAGCGGGCCGACTTCCTGCACTCGGCCCGGGCCGCGCTGCGGCCGGGCGAGCAGCTGCTGCTGGGCGCCGGCCTGGTGATCGACCCGGCGACCATGGTCACCGCGTACGACGACCCGTCCGGGGTGACCGCCGAGTTCAACCTGAACGTGCTGCGGGTGCTCAACCGCGAGCTGGACGCCGACTTCGACCTGGGCGCGTTCCGGCACGTCGCCCTGTGGAACGCCGAGCGGGAGTGGATCGAGATGCGGCTGCGCGCGACCCGCCGGATGATCGTGCACGTCGCCGAGCTGGGCCTGGATGTTCCCTTCGCCGAGGGCGAGGAGCTGCTCACCGAGGTGTCGGCCAAGTTCCGCCGCGACGGCGTGCGCACCGAGCTGAGGGCGGCCGGCTTCGAGCTGACCGAATGGTGGACCGACTCGACCAACCGCTTCGCCCTCACCCTCGCCACAGCGCTGTAGCAGAACTCCCTAGGGGGCGAGCCGAGCCACCGCATCCACCGGGTCGACCCGTTCGACGCCGGGGATTCCGTCAAGGTCGCGGTCCGAGGACACGATCAGCCCGATACCCCGGCGTAGCGCGGTGGCCACGTGCAGCGCGTCTCGCACGCCAAGCCGAGGGTGGCCGACCAGCATGGTGAGGGCCGTGCTGAGGTCCTCCGGCTCGAGCGCGTGCAGCCGACACATCGCGGCAACCTGGCGGGACAGTTCGGCCACCGACTTGGGGGCCAACCCGCGCCGACGCAGAATGTGCGCAAACTCGCCGACCAGCTCCACGCTGGCTTCGCCGCGTAAAATTCCCCGGCCGGTGAGTTCGATGATCTGCCGGCACGGCTCGCGGTACGGATGTTCGGCGCCACGCGCGTAGACGAACACCGCGGTGTCGAAGAGGAAACGGGTCACGGGGCGGAGGGTCCGTAGTAGTCGTCGAGTTCGCCCTTGACGTCGGCCCAGTCGCCGAACGCGATCGGGTCCGCCGCGAGGAACCGGCGTGCAGCCTCGGCGCGGTCCGGTCCATCGTCGGGAAACGCCGCATCGATCGCCTCACGCACGATCGTGGCCACCGAAGTGCCCCGTTCGCGCGCAGTGCGTTCCAGGCGCGCATAGCGGGGCTCGTCCAACAACACCTGAAGGCGCCGAGTGAGCTCCGCAGACATGCTCATACATTAGCATGTGCAGGTCTGCGGAGCCCCTCGCCCGCTAGTTGTCGGCGAGCATGCGGCGCAGGACGTACTGCAGGATGCCGCCGTTGCGGTAGTAGTCGGCCTCGCCGGGGGTATCGATGCGGACGACCGCGTCGAACTCGATCTTTTCCCCGCCCGGCTTCGTCGCGGTGACGTGCACGGTGGACGGCGTGGAACCGTCGTTCAGGCCGGTGACCCCGCTGATGTCGAAGGTCTCGGTGCCGTCCAGGCCCAGCGAGGAGGCCGACTCGCCGGACGGGAACTGCAGCGGCAGCACGCCCATGCCGATCAGGTTGGACCGGTGGATCCGCTCGAACGACTCCACGATCACCGCTCGCACACCCAGCAGCGCGGTGCCCTTGGCCGCCCAGTCCCGGGACGAGCCGGAGCCGTACTCCTTGCCGCCCAGCACGACCAGCGGGATGCCCTCAGCAGCGTAGTTCTGCGCGGCGTCGTAGATGAACGCCTGGGGGGCGTCGTCCTGGGTGAAGTCCCGGGTGTAGCCGCCGCTCACGTTGTCCAGCAGCTGGTTGCGCAGCCGGATGTTGGCGAACGTGCCCCGGATCATCACCTCGTGGTTGCCCCGGCGGGATCCGTAGGAGTTGAAGTCCTTCTTCTCCACGTCGTGCGAGGTGAGGTACTGGGCGGCGGGGGTGCCCTCCTTGATCGCGCCGGCCGGCGAGATGTGGTCGGTGGTCACCGAGTCGCCGAGCAGCGCCAGCACCCGGGCACCGGAGATGTCCGCCACCGGTTCCGGCGACGCCGCCATGCCGTCGAAGTACGGGGGCTTGCGGACGTAGGTGGACTTGGCGTCCCACTCGAAGGTCTTGCCCTCCGGAGTGGGCAGCGACCGCCACCGATCGTCGCCGGCGAACACGTCGGCGTAGTCCTTGGTGAACATCTCCTGGTTGATCGACGAGTCGATCACCTGCTGCACCTCGGCCGGGTTCGGCCAGATGTCGCGCAGGTACACCGGCCGGCCGTCCGTGCCGGTGCCCAGGGGCTGGTTCTCGAAGTCGAAGTCCATGGTCCCGGCCAGCGCGTAGGCGATCACCAGTGGCGGCGAGGCCAGGTAGTTCATCTTCACGTCCGGGTTGATCCGGCCCTCGAAGTTGCGGTTGCCGGACAGCACGGAAACCACCGAAAGGTCGGCCTCGTTCACCGCCGCCGAGATCTCCTCGGGCAGCGGGCCGGAGTTGCCGATGCAGGTGGTGCACCCGTAGCCGACCAGGTGGTAGCCCAGCTTCTCCAGGTACGGCCACAGGTTGGCCTTCTCGTAGTAGTCGGTGACCACCTGCGAGCCGGGCGCCATGGAGGTCTTCACCCACGGCTTCACCGACAGCCCTCGGTCCACCGCGTTCTTGGCCAGCAACGCCGCGCCGAGCATCACCGACGGGTTGGACGTGTTGGTGCACGAGGTGATGGAGGCGATCACCACCGCGCCGTGGTCCAGCACGAAGTCGCCGCGCGACTCCGAGCGCACCTGGGTGGGCTTGGACGGGCGGCCCTGGCCGCCGTTGGCCGCGGAGTGGCTCACCGTCGGCTCGGCGTCGTCGTCGGCGAAGCCGACCGCCGGCGAGTCGCTGGCCGGGAAGGACTCCCGCCCGGCCTCGTCCACGTGGTTGTGCGGGGTGGCGGGGGCCTCGGCGTCGTCGGTGTAGTCGTGCAGCGACTTGCGGAAGGAGGACTTGGCGTCGGACAGCGCGATGCGGTCCTGCGGGCGCTTCGGGCCGGCGATGGACGGCACCACCGTCGACAGGTCCAGCTCGAGGGTCTCCGAGTAGTGTGCCTCGGCGGCCGGGTCGTGCCAGAGGCCCTGCTCCTTGGCGTACGCCTCGACCAGGGCGATCTGCTCGGCGGACCGGCCGGTGAGCTTCAGGTAGCGGACCGTCTCGTCGTCGATCGGGAAGATCGCGCAGGTGGAGCCGAACTCGGGGCTCATGTTGCCGATGGTGGCCCGGTTGGCCAGCGGCACCGCCGCCACGCCCTCGCCGTAGAACTCCACGAACTTGCCGACCACGCCGTGCCGGCGCAGCATCTCGGTGATGGTCAGCACCACGTCGGTGGCGGTGGCGCCGGGCGGGATCTCGCCGGTCAGCTTGAAGCCGACCACCCTCGGGATCAGCATGGACACCGGCTGGCCGAGCATGGCGGCCTCGGCCTCGATGCCGCCGACGCCCCAGCCCAGCACGCCCAGGCCGTTGACCATGGTGGTGTGGCTGTCCGTGCCGACCAGGGTGTCCGGGTAGGCCTGGCCGCCCCGGGTCATCACGGTGCGGGCCAGGTGCTCGATGTTGACCTGGTGCACGATGCCGGTGCCCGGCGGCACCACCTTGAACTCGTCGAACGCCCCCTGGCCCCAGCGCAGGAACTGGTAGCGCTCCTTGTTGCGGCCGTACTCGAACTCCACGTTGCGCTCGAAGGCGTCCGGGGTGCCGAAGATGTCGATGATCACCGAGTGGTCGATGACCAGCTCGGCCGGGGCCAGCGGGTTGACCTTGGACGGGTCCCCGCCCAGCTCGGTCACGGCCTCGCGCATGGTGGCCAGGTCGACCACGCACGGCACGCCGGTGAAGTCCTGCATGATCACTCGGGCCGGGGTGAACTGGATCTCCGTGCTCGGGTCGGCCGCCGGGTCCCACTCGGCCAGCGCGCGGATGTGCTCGGCGGTGACGTTCGCGCCGTCCTCGGTGCGCAGAAGGTTCTCCAGCAGCACCTTGAGGCTGTACGGCAGTCGTTCGGCACCCTTGACCGCGGACAGCCGGAAGATCTCGTGTTCGGCGTCGCCGACCTTCAGGGTGCCGCGTGCGCCGTAGCTGTCAGTCGGGTTTGTCGCACTCACGTCGCGTCCTCTCCTACGAGCCTGGTCCCCGTGCTCGGGTGACCGGGACCGGGGTGGTGGTACGGGCGTCACCGGCAGTCTTTCGCATACCCACTGAACGGGTATCCGGTGGACCCCTATCCCAAACAGTACGCGCGTACTGCTTGAAAGTCGAGCGTGCGGTGATCGCCACAGTTTGTGACCACCATCGGTGTGGGTCCCGCGATATCCGCCCCCAAAGTGAGAAGGTCCGGACGATCTATCGATCACGGACGGGTGGAGGTCGGTCGTGCATCGCTGGCGGGCGTACGCGCGGCGGGCTGCCGTCGTCGTGCTGGTCGCCACGGCATTGGCCGCATCCATGGTCGGCGGTAGCGGGGTGGCGCTCGCCGACCCCGCCCCGCCGCCGACGCCCCCGCCGAACCCGTCCGACCAGCAGCTGGAGCAGAGCCGGCAGGACGTGACCACCGCGGCCGGACAGGTCGGCAAGCTGACCAGCCAGCTGGCCGAGGTGCAGGCCAAGGCCGACCAGCTGGGCCTGAAGCTGCAGGCCCGTCAGGAGAGCGCGAACAAGGCGCTGGTCGACCTGCAGGCCGCCGAGCAGGACGCGGCCGCCGCCGCGGCGCGGGCGGACGCCACCCGGACCGAGTCGGCGGCGGCGGCGAACGCCATCGAGGACGCCCACCGGCAGCTGGACGAGTTCATCGCGGTCGCCTACCAGCAGGGCGCACAGGCCGGCGCGCTCGGGCTGCTGCTCGAGGCGGCCAACCCCGAGGAGCTGGTGGAGCGGGCCGAGCTGACCCAGGCGGTGGCCGACCAGCAGCGGGACGCGCTGGACGCACTGCAGCGGGCCAGGGTGGCCAAGGTCAACGCCGACTCGCTGGCCCGCGCGGCGCACGAGGAGGCGCGGGCCAAGCAGGCGGCCGCGGCCGGGGCGAAGCGCACGGCCGACGGCGCGGTGGCCACCGCCCGGACGGCCGTGGCCGCCGGCATGGCCGAGCTGAACCAGGTCAACACCCAGCGCGACCTGATCGAGCGCCAGCTGGACACGCTCACCTCCCGCGACGCCGGCCTGCGGGCCCAGCGCCAGCGGTACCTGCAGTACCAGGAACAGATCGCCGCCGCGGCCCGGGCGGCCCAGGCGGCCGCCGCCGGGCGGGTGTCCCGGGGTGGCGCGACCGGGGGCATCCAGGCGGTGATCGACCGGGCGGTGTCCCAGGTCGGCGTCAGCTACGCCTGGGGCGGCGGCAACTCGGGCGGGCCGACCAAGGGCATCAAGGACGGCGGCGTCGCTGACTCGTTCGGCGACTTCCGGAAGACCGGCTTCGACTGCTCCGGCCTGATGATCTACGCGTTCGGCGCGGCCGGCATCGGGCTGCCGCACTTCAGCGGCTACCAGGCGAACAAGGGCCAGAAGGTCCCGATCTCCCAGATCAGGCCCGGGGACATGCTGTTCTGGGCCGACGACGGGGGCGTGCACCACGTGGCGCTCTACCTCGGCGACGACCAGATGGTGGAGGCGCCGTACTCCGGCGGCAAGGTCCGGATCACCCCGCTCCGCCGGGACGGGCTGCTGCCCTACGCCCGCCGGCTGATCTGACGGGTGTCTTCACCTCGGTTATACGGCCGACGCGGTTGGGTGTGCCGTAGACCCGGGGGGATTCTCCGAGTTACGGCAGGAGAGGGAGACGCGCGTGACCAAGCCGGAGCAGAGCGGTCCGCCCAGCCCGGCCCGGGAGGGCGAGCTGCTCGAACGCACGGTGTTCGAGGTGAAGCGGGTCATCGTCGGGCAGGACCGGCTGGTCGAGCGGATGCTCGTCGGCCTGCTCTCCAGGGGCCACCTGCTGCTCGAGGGCGTGCCCGGCGTGGCCAAGACGCTCGCCGTGGAGACCGTGGCGAAGGTGGTCGGCGGCAGCTTCGCCCGCCTGCAGTTCACCCCCGACCTGGTGCCGGCCGACATCCTGGGCACCCGGATCTACCGCCAGGGCAAGGAGCAGTTCGACGTCGAGCTCGGTCCCGTGGTGGCCAACTTCGTGCTGGCCGACGAGATCAACCGCGCGCCGGCCAAGGTGCAGTCCGCCATGCTCGAGGTGATGGCCGAGCGGCACCTGTCCATCGGCGGCAAGACCTTCCCGATGCCCAACCCGTTCCTGGTGCTGGCCACGCAGAACCCGATCGAGAACGAGGGCGTCTATCCGCTGCCCGAGGCGCAGCGTGACCGCTTCCTCTTCAAGATCATCATCGAGTACCCGAACCTCGAGGAGGAACGGGAGATCATCTACCGGATGGGCGTCGAGCCCCCGGTGGCCGAGCAGATCCTGAACCCGAACGAGCTGGTCCGGCTGCAGGACGTGGCCTCCCGGGTGTTCGTGCACCACGCGCTGGTCGACTACGTGGTGCGGCTGGTGGTGGCCACCCGGGCGCCCGGCGAGCACGGCCTCGACGACGTCGCCGGCTGGGTCTCCTACGGCGCCTCGCCCCGGGCCAGCCTGGGCATCGTGGCCGCCGCCCGTGCGCTGGCCCTGATCCGGGGCCGGGACTACGTGCTGCCGCAGGACGTGATGGACGTGGCGCCGGACGTGCTGCGGCACCGGCTGGTGCTGTCCTACGACGCGGTCGCCGACTCGGTGCCGGTGGACCACATCCTGTCCAGGGTGCTGCAGACCGTGCCGCTGCCCCAGGTCAGCTCCCGGCCGCAGTACGCGACGGCGCAGTGACCGGTCCGACCCCGCCGCCCGAGCGGGTTCATCCCGCCCACCCGGACCCCGCCGAGGACGAGCGGCCGGGCATCGCGCCGCCCAACCTGCGGGACGGCAAGCTCGAGGCCGCGCTGCGGGTGCTCGAGCTGAACGTGCGGCGCCGGCTGGACGGGTTGCTCCAGGGCAACCACATCGGCCTGGTTCCCGGACCCGGCAGCGAGCTGGGTGAGGCGCGGCCGTACCAGCCGGGCGACGACGTGCGGCGGATGGACTGGGCGGTCACCGCGCGCACCACCGAGCCGCACATCCGGGAGACCGAGGCGGACCGGGAGCTGGAGACCTGGCTGGTCGTGGACCTCTCCGCCAGCCTGGACTTCGGCACCGCCAGCTGTGAGAAGCGGGACCTCGCGGTGGCCGCGACCGCCGCGATGGTGCACCTGACCCGGGGCGGTGGCAACCGGATCGGCGCGCTGGTCTCCACCGGCGAGCGCACCGTCCGCATTCCGGCCCGGGGCGGGCTGATGCACGCCAGGGGCCTGATCAGGCGGGTGGCCCAGACGCCGAAGGCGCCCGAGGGCACCCGGGGTGACCTGGCCAAGGCGGTCGAACAGCTGCGCCGGCCGCCGCGCCGGCGGGGGCTGGCCGTGGTGATCTCGGATTTCCTCGGCGACACCGACTGGGAGCGGCCGCTGCGCGCGCTCTCCGCCCGCCACGACCTGCTCGCCGTCGAGGTGCTGGACCCCAGGGACGTGGAGCTGCCCGAGGTCGGCACGGTGGTGCTGGCCGACCCGGAGACCGGGAAGCAGCGTGAGGTGGACACCACGCCGCTGCTCTGCCGGGAGTTCGCGGCGGCGGCCGCCGCGCACCGGGAGAAGGTGGCGACGGCGCTGCGCCGGTCCGGCGCGGGGCACCTCACGCTGCGCACCGACCGGGACTGGATCGCCGACGTGGTGCGGTTCGCGGTGGCCCGCAAGCGGCAGTGGTCGGACGCCTCCGGGCGCCAGCCGATCAGCGGCGGCCGGCCGGCGGTGGTGTGATGAGCTTCAACCAGCCGTGGTGGCTGCTGCTGTTGGTGGTGGTGGCGGCCCTGGTCGCCGGCTACCTGTGGATGGAGCGGCGGCGCCGCCGGGACGTGCTGAAGTTCAGCAACCTGGCCGTGCTGGAGCAGGTGGCCAAGGGCAAGCGGCGCTGGACCCGGCACGTGCCGACGGCGTTGCTGCTGGTCGCGCTGGTCCTGCTGACCGTCGCGCTGTCCGGGCCGAACGCCGAGGCCAAGGTGCCGCGCAACCGAGCCACGGTGATGATGGTGATCGACGTCTCGCTGTCCATGAAGGCCACCGACGTCGCGCCCAGCCGGCTGCTCGCCGCCAAGGCGGCGGCCAAGGAGTTCGCCGACCGGCTCACCCCGGGCATCAACCTGGGCCTGATCTCGTTCGCCGGCACCGCCGCCGTGCTGGTGTCGCCGACGGTCGAGCGGGAGCCGGTGAAGCAGGCCATCGAGAACCTGCAGACCTCCGAGTCCACCGCGACCGGTGAGGCGATCTTTGCCGCGCTGCAGTCGGTGAAGAGCCTGTCCCAGGTGCTGGCCGGCACCGGCGAGGGGCCCCCGCCGGCGCGCATCGTGCTGATGAGCGACGGCAAGCAGACCCTGCCCGGGCCGGAGGGGGAGAACGAAACGCGCGGCTCGTTCACCGCCGCCCGGGAGGCGGCCAAGGACAAGATCCCGATCTCCACGATCTCCTTCGGCACGCTGTTCGGCCGGATCGACCTGAGCGGGCGCAGCACCCCGGTGCCGGTGGACGACGCGTCGCTGCACGAGATCGCGCAGATCTCCGGCGGCCAGTTCTTCACCGCCGCCAGCCAGGAGGAGCTCCGGCAGGTGTACGCCACGCTGGGCGAACAGATCGGCTACGAGGTGCGCCGGGTGGACGTGAGCCACCCCTGGTTGGTGGTCGGCACCCTCCTGGCCATGCTCGGAATGGCCAGCGCCTTCGTCCTCGGCCGCCGCCTGCCCTGAGTTCTCCCGGCCGCGTTGGATAGCCTTGGGCTCGTGGGACGCAGCGTGTTGGTCACCGGCGGCAATAGGGGTATCGGGTTGGCGATCGCGCGAGCGTTCGCCGAGCAGGGCGACAAGGTGGCGGTCACGCACCGAGGTTCGGGCGCCCCGGACGGGTTGTTCGGGGTGCAGTGCGACGTGACCGACTCGGCGGCCGTGGACGCCGCGTTCACCGAGGTGGAGCAGGCGCACGGGCCGGTCGAGGTGCTGGTGTCGAACGCCGGCATCACCGACGACACGTTGCTCATGCGGATGAGCGACGACCAGTTCAACCGGGTGCTGGACGCCAACCTGGCCGGCGCCTACCGGGTGGCCAAGCGGGCCGCACGGCCGATGTTGCGGGCCCGGTCCGGGCGCATGATCTTCATCTCCTCGGTGGTCGGGCTGTCCGGCGGCGCGGGGCAGGTCAACTACGCCGCCTCCAAGGCCGGCCTGGTCGGGCTGGCCCGGTCGATCGCCCGGGAGCTGGGCAGCCGGTCGATCACCGCCAACGTGGTCGCGCCCGGGTTCGTGGAGACCGACATGACCGCCGAGCTGGGGGAGAAGCGCCAGCAGGAGATCATGGGCCAGATCCCGCTGGGCCGGATCGCCAAGCCAGAGGAGATCGCCGCCGTCACCACCTGGCTGGCTTCCGAGCCGGCCGGCTACGTCACCGGAGCGGTGATCCCGGTGGACGGCGGCCTGGGCATGGGCCACTAACAGAGAGGAACACATGACCGGCCTTCTTGAGGGCAAGCGGCTGCTGATCACCGGAGTGATCACCGACGCCTCGCTGGGCTTCCACGTGGCCAAGGTGGCGCAGCAGCAGGGCGCACAGGTGGTGCTCACCGGGTTCGGCCGGATGCGCCTGGTGGAGCGCATCGCGCAGCGGCTGCCGGAGCCCGCGCCGGTGCTGGAGCTGGACGTCTCCGACCAGGCGCAGCTGGACAGCCTGGCCGAGCGGGTGCGCGAGCACGCCGACGGCCTGGACGGGGTGCTGCACTCCATCGGTTTCGCCCCGGCCAGCTGCCTGGGCGACGGGGCGTTCCTGGCCGCGCCGTGGGAGGACGTGGCGCAGACCCTGCAGGTCAGCGCCTACTCGTTCAAGTCGCTGGCCACCGCCTGCCTGCCGTTGATGGGAAGTGGCGGGTCGATCGTGGGCATGGACTTCGACAACCGGCAGGCCTGGCCGGCCTACGACTGGATGGGCGTGGCCAAGTCGGCGCTGGAGTCCACCTGCCGCTACCTGGCCCGTGACCTCGGCCCCCAGGGCATCCGGGTGAACCTGGTCGCGGCCGGCCCGGTGAAGACCATGGCGGCCAAGTCCATCCCCGGGTTCGCCGCCTTCGAGGACGCCTGGGACGGCCGCGCCCCGCTGGGCTGGGACGTCGCCGACCCGGAGCCGGTGGCCCGCACCTGCTGCGCGCTGTTCTCCGACTGGCTGCCGGTGACCACCGGATCGATGGTGTGGGCGGATGGTGGCTTCCACGCGATCGGGGTCTGACTACCAGGCGCTTCTCGTACTGTCGTTCGGCGGCCCGGAGGGGCCGGACGACGTGCTGCCGTTCCTGGAGCGGGTGACCGCCGGGCGCGGCGTACCCCGGGAGCGCCTGCTCGAGGTGGCCAAGCACTACGACCACTTCGGCGGCGTCTCGCCGATCAACGCCCGCAACCGCGAGCTGATCGCCCGGGTGGAGCGCGAGCTGGCCGCCGCCGGGCTGGACCTGCCGGTGTACTTCGGCAACCGCAACTGGCACCCACTGGTGGAGGACACCGTGGCCCGGATGGCCGCCGACGGGGTGCGCCGCGCCCTGGTGCTGGCGACCAGCGCGTACGGCGGTTACTCGGCCTGCCGGCAGTACCACGAGGACATCGCCCGGGCGCGCGCCTCGGTGGGCGAGGGCGCGCCCGAGCTGGTCAAGCTGCGGCAGTTCTTCGACCACCCCGAGTTCGTCGGCAGCGTCGCCGATGCCACCAGGGCGGCCGCCGGGTCACTGCCCGACGGGTACCGGCTGGTGTTCACCGCGCACTCCATCCCGAGCGCCGCCGACGCGGCCGCCGGCCCCCCGGCCGAGGGCGGGCACCGCTACTCCCGCCAGGTGGCGGAGGCGGCCCGGCTGGTCGCCGCCCAAGTGGGTGCGCCGGACTACGACGTCGTGTGGCAGTCCCGCTCCGGGCCGCCCAGCGTGCCCTGGCTGGAGCCGGACGTACTGGACCACCTGGACGAGCTGCACGGAAAGGCGCTCCCGGGGGTGCTGGTCTGCCCGGTCGGATTCGTGAGCGACCACGTCGAGGTGGTCTGGGACCTGGACAACGAGGCGCGGGAGCGGGCCGCCGAGCACGGCATGGCGTTTGCCCGCGCCGCCGCCGCGGGCGAGGACGACCGCTTCGCCCGGATGGTGGTCGAACTGGTCCGCGAGCACACCGAGCACGCTCCCGCCCGTTCCCTCGGCCAGGTCCCGTCCGCCGGCTGTACGGCGAACGGCGCCCCCTGCGCCCCCGACTGCTGCCTGCCCGCCCGGCCGCGCCGCTAGACCGTGACCGGCTGCCGGGTGGTGAGGCGGGTTTCCAGGTCGCGGACGATGGGGAGGACGTGGCGGCCGAAGTACTCGACCTCCTCGTGGTAGTGCAGGAAGCCGGCCAGAATCAGGTCCACGCCCAGGGCCTTGTACTTCACGATGCGCTCGGCGATCTGCTCGGGAGTGCCGATCAGCTGGGTGCGGAAGCCGTCGTTGTACTGCACCAGGTCCTCGAACGACGAGTCCGCCCACATGCCCTTCTGGTCGGAGGTGGACCGGCCGGCCTGGGTGACCGCGTCCCGGAAGCCCTCCACGGACGGCTTGTGCGCCTTGGCGATGATCTCCCGCAGGGTCTCCCGGGCTTCCTTCTCGGTGTCGCGGGCGATGATGAAGCCGTTCAGCCCGAAGTTCACCGAACGGCCGTGCTCGGCGGCGGACCGGTTCACGTCGTGCAGCTGCTCGGCGGCGCCCTCGTAGTCCTTGCCGTTGCTGAAGTACCAGTCGGAGACCCGGCCGGCCATCGCCCGTGCGGCGGTCGAGTTGCCGCCCTGGAAGATCTCCGGATGCGGGCGGCCGGGCACCTCGACCGGCTTGGGCTTGAGCGAGAAGTCCCGGATCCGGTAGAAGTCACCGGGGAGCTCGAAGTTGTCCTCGGTCCAGATGCCGCGCAGCGCCCGGATGAACTCCTCGGACCGGCGGTACCGCTCGTCGTGCTCCAGCCAGGGCTCGCCCAGCGCGGTGAACTCGCCCTTGAACCAGCCGCTCACCACGTTCACCGCGAACCGGCCGTTGGACAGGTGGTCCGAGGTGGCGCCGAGCTTGGCCAGCACGCCGGGGTGCCACAGGCCGGGGTGGACCGCGGCGATCACCTTCAGCCGCTGGGTGGCCAGCAGCAGGGCCAGCGAGAAGCTGGTCGACTCGTGCTGGTACTCGGCGCCGTAGCTGGCCATGTACCGCACCTGGGAGAGCGCGTAGTCGAAGCCGTTGTTCTCGGCCAGCACGGCCAGCTCACGGTTGTAGTCGTAGCCCCAGTCGGTGCGCTGCTCGATCGTGCTGGTGACCAGGCCACCGGACACGTTGGGCACCCAGTAGGCGAACTTGATCGGGTCGGTGGACGGGTGTGCCGACATGGCTGAACTCCCTGGCTCGAGGTACGGGTACGGGCGGGAAGGGGTTCAGAACCGACAGCCCTGGGAGCTGACCAGCGCGTAGTCGATGTACCGCCGCTGGGTGAGCTTCATATGACCAAATCCATCAGAACAGTCAACTTATGTCAATGGCCCCGTGACCCGGGCCATGGTCCGGGTTTTGCCGGATCGGCAAGTTTCCGGGCAATCGGCGGCGGGTTGAGGTGAAGTGGTCGTCGTGCCCGAACTTTCCGCCAAGCCCCGCCGTGACACCCGCCCCCCGAAGACCGGCCCGGGGGAGATGGACGTGCTGCTGGGGTTCCTCGACTACCTGCGCGCCTCGGTGATCGCCAAGGCCGAGGGCGTCCCGGAGCCCCAGATCCGCGCGCCCGGGGTGCCGTCCGGGACGAACCTGCTCGGCCTGGTGAAGCATCTCACCAACGTGGAACGCCACTGGTTGCTCGGCCAACGGGTCCCCGACTGGGCGGCCACCTTCCACGCGGAACCGGCGGAGAGCGTCGACGACGTTCTCCGCGCCTACCGGGAGACCAGCGCGCGGGCGAACGAGGTGCTCGCCGCCCATCCCGACCTCGCCGCCGCCGGACCGTGCCCGGGCGGGCGGCCCGGCCCGGCGCCTTCGCTGCGCTGGACCCTCACCCATCTGATCGAGGAGACCGGGCGGCACGCCGGGCACGCGGACATCCTGCGGGAGCTCATCGACGGCGCCACCGGACGCTGACCCCGGCTACTGCTCCAGCTGGTTGGGGGTGGCCGCGAGCACCCGGACCGCATCGGCGACGGCGGAACGGCGGGCCACCCGGACCGCCGTGGCCAGCGGGCGCAGCGCGTCGGTGCGGGCGCGCGCCTCGGACGCGGACAGCGCGCCGCCGGGGTCGTCCACCAGCGCGGCGGTCAGGATCGCCTCCACCTCGTCGGCCTGCTGCAGCACCCGCAGGCTCTGCTTCGGCATGCCGGCCGGCCAGAGCGACCGGGGCCGGGCGCGCAGCGCCTCGGAGATCTCCTGGCGCACCCCGGGGCGGTGCCGCGCCACGCCGAGCGCGGTGAGCGTGGACGTCGAGTGCCGGACCTGCTCGCGCAGCGCCAACTCCGCCTCACCCAGCCGCGTCGGTTCCTCCAGCGGGGCCGGCTCCAGCACCGAGTGCACCGTCCAGCGCATCAGGCTGCTGCCCAGCCGGCTCGGCACCAGCCCGTAGCCGATCTCGGCGAACAGCACCCCTTCGCCGCTGTCCATGGCCGCCTGGCTGAACGCGCCGGGGCCGGGCAGGCCCCGGATGTCCCCGGGCGCGGCGAGCACCAGCCGTACCGGGGTGCCGGACACCGCCGCGCGGGCCCGGCGCAGCGCGGCCAGCAGGAACGGCACCGAGGTGGGGCGTTCACCGGGTCCGGGCAGGTCGATGGCGTGCGCGGTCGGGTCGTCCGCGGCGAGCACGTCGTGCGCCTCCGCCCAGGGCTCGAGCGCGTCGAGCACGTCGTCGGGCGCGGCCACGCCGGCCAGCCAGGCGGAGATCCACACGGTCATCGTCGCGGAAGAGCAGGGCACGGCCGCCAGGTTAGTAGGGCAGTCCCCGGCGTGGCACTGCCGCCGAGTGGGTGACGTAGCGGTTACCTTCCGCTGTTGTGGAAAGCATTCGTGCACAGCAGTACCGCGATCCGCTGACTTCCGGGGCCCGGCGGCGCAAGGAGATCCCGACCGTGGTGGGTGAGACCGGGTTGGTGGTGGAGGACCCGGTGAGCGGCTTCTGCGGCGCGCTGGTGAGCCTGGGCAAGGACGGCGCGCTGTTGGAGGATGCCAAGGGTCGGCGGCGGGTGTTCCCGCTGCGCCCGGGCGGCTTCCTGATCGACGGCCAGCCGGTCACCGTGATCCGGCCGGCGGCCGAACCGGACAAGCCGCAACGCTCGGCCTCCGGCTCGGTTCGGGTGGAGGGGCTGCGCGCCCGGACCGCCCGGGGCGGCCGGATCTGGGTGGAGGGGCTGCACGACGCGGAGCTGGTCGAGCGGGTGTGGGGGCACGACCTGCGGGTGGAGGGCGTGGTGGTCGAGCCGCTGCACGGCATCGACGACCTGGCCGGCGCGGTCGCCGAGTTCGCCCCTTCGGCCGATCGCCGGCTGGGGGTGCTGGTGGACCACCTGGTCGCCGGGAGCAAGGAGACCCGCACCGCCGCCGGCGTGGCCGGGCCGCACGTGCTGGTCACCGGCCATCCGTACGTGGACGTATGGCAGGCCGTGCGGCCGGCGCTGGTGAAGATCCCGGCCTGGCCCGAGGTACCGAGGGGCACCGACTGGAAGACGGGGGTCTGCGCCGCGCTGGGCTGGGGCGAGCCGGCGGACGGCGCCCGCCGGGTGCTGGGTGCGGTCCGTGATTTTCGTGATCTGGAAACCCCATTGATAACGGCTGTGGAGCGGCTCATCGATTTCGTCACGGCACCCGCCTAGCTCTGGCAGTATCGCGATATGTCCGAGGCGCTGATCTGGCTGGTGGTGGGCATCGCGCTGCTCGGCATCGAGGTGTTCACCGGGACCTTCGTGCTGGTCATGCTGGGCGGCGGGGCGCTGGCCTCGGCGGCCGCCGCCGGTTTCCTCGGTACCCCTACGGTGGCCAACGCGGCGATCTTCGCGGTGGTCTCGGTGCTGCTGCTGGCCGGGGTGCGCCCGGCGCTGCGCCGCCGGCTGCACCCGCCGGCGCTAAACACCGGCCACAGCCCGGTCGGCGCCACCGCGCTGGTGGTGGCCCGGGTGGACCGGGACGGTGGCCAGATCAAGATCGACGGAGAGCTGTGGTCGGCCCGCGCGCTGGAGCACGAGCGGGTGTTCGAGCCCGGTGAGCGGGTGACCGTGCTGCAGTTGTCCGGGGTGACCGCCGTGGTGTCGCACGAAATGTAGACGTCAAAGGAGGGGCCGTGAGTGGGGGCGAAACGATCGTGCTGTTGGTAGTGGGGCTGATCGTCCTGTTCGTGATCATCACCGTGGTGAAGTCGGTGATGATCGTTCCGCAGGCGTCGGTGGCCATCGTGGAGCGGCTGGGCCGCTACAAGGGCACCAAGGAGGCGGGCCTGGCGTTCCTGGTGCCGTTCGTCGACAAGGTGCGCCAGCGGGTGGACATGCGCGAGCAGGTGGTCACCTTCCCGCCGCAGTCGGTGATCACCCAGGACAACCTGACCGTGCACGTGGACACCGTCGTCTACTACAAGGTGATCGAGCCGAGGGACGCGCTGTACGGGGTGGCCAACTTCATCGACGGCGTGCAGAACGTCACCACCACGACGCTGCGCAACGTGGTCGGCGGGCTCAGCCTGGAGCAGACCCTGACCTCCCGCGAGCAGATCAACACCGCGCTGCGCGGCGAGCTGGACGACGCGACCGGTCGCTGGGGCATCCGGATCAACCGGGTGGAGATCAAGGCCATCGACCCGCCGGCGTCCATCCAGGACTCCATGGAACGGCAGATGAAGGCCGACCGGGAGAAGCGGGCGATGATCCTCACCGCCGAGGGCCAGCGGGAGTCGGCGATCCGCACCGCCGAGGGCCAGAAGCAGTCGCAGATCCTGTCCGCCGAGGGCGCCAAGCAGGCCGCCATCCTGAGCGCGGAGGCGGAGCGGCAGTCCCGCATCCTGCGCGCCCAGGGTGATCGGGCGGCCCGCTACCTGCAGGCGCAGGGCCAGGCCAAGGCCATCGAGAAGGTGTTCGCCGCGATCAAGTCCGGCCGGCCGACCCCGGAGCTGCTGGCCTACCAGTATCTGCAGACGCTGCCGCAGATGGCGCAGGGCGACGCGAACAAGGTGTGGATCGTGCCCAGCGACTTCGGGAAGGCCCTCGAGGGGTTCACCCGGATGCTGGGTGCCCCCGGTGAGGACGGGGTTTTCCGGTTCGAGCCGAGCCAGGACGACGGCGTGCCCGCCAGCAGGCCGGAGGACGACGACGAGGCGGTGGCCGGCTGGTTCGACACCGCCACCGACCCGGAGATCGCCAAGGTGGTCGCCCAGGCCGAGGCGGAGGCCCGCAACCCGTTGCCGCCGCTCGCGGACACCGGCCGCCACGCCGCGGACGGCCCTCTCGCGCCGGGGGGCGACCAGCCGGCAAGCTGAGGGGATGACGCACCCACTCGACGCAGAGCGGCTGGCCGAGCTCCGGGACACCCTGCCGGTGCCCGACTATCCCCGCTCGCCGGAGCGGACCGGGATCGTGCACTTCGGCGTCGGCGGGTTCCACCGGGCCCACCAGGCGATGTACCTGGACCAGCTGATGTCCCGGGGCGAGGCCCTGGACTGGGGCATCTGCGGGGTCGGCGCCCTGCCCGGGGACCGGGCCATGGCCGAGGCGCTGCGCGCCCAGGACTACCTGTACACGCTGGTGCTCAAGCACCCGGACGGCCGGCTGGAGCCCCGGGTGATCGGCTCGATCATGGACTACCTGTTCGCCCCGGACGACCCGGAGGCGGTGGTCGCGCGGATGGTGGACGAGCGCACCCGGATCGTCTCGCTGACCGTGACCGAGGGCGGCTACCACCTGCACCCGGTCACCGGCGAGTTCGACGCCCGGGACCCGGCCATCCAGGAGGACCTGGTCCCGGGCGCGCGGCCGAACACCGTGTTCGGCATGATCACCGAGGCACTGGCCCGCCGGCGGGCGGCCGGGCAGACCCCGTTCACGGTGCTCAGCTGCGACAACATCCAGGGCAACGGGGACGTGGCCCGGCGCATGCTGACCGCGTTCGCCAGCGCCCGGGACGCCGAGCTGGGCGACTGGGTGGCCGCCGAGGTGTCCTTCCCGAACTGCATGGTCGACCGGATCACCCCGGTCACCGCCGACACCGACCGGCAGACCCTGGCCGACCGGTTCGGCATCCGGGACCGCTGGCCGGTGGTGTGCGAGCCGTTCACCCAGTGGGTGCTGGAGGACCACTTCACCGCCGGCCGCCCGCCGTTCGAGAACGTGGGCGTCCAACTGGTGGGCGACGTGACGCCGTACGAGCTGATGAAGCTGCGCCTGCTCAACGCCGGCCACCAGGTGATGTGCTATTTGGGTTACCTGGCCGGCTACCGGTACGCGCACGAGGCGGCGGCCGACCCGGCGTTCGTGGCGCTGCTGGACGGCTACTGGGAGCACGAGGGCGTGCCCACCTTGGCGCCGGTGCCCGGGGTGGACCTGGCCGAGTACTGCCGCACGCTGATCGAGCGGTTCGCCAACCCGGCCGTCGCGGACACCCTGGCCCGGCTGTGTTTCGGCAGCTCGGACCGCATCCCCAAGTTCCTGGTGCCGGTGCTGCGGGCGCAGCTGGCGAACGGCGGGGAGTTCCGCCGCTCGGTGCTCACCGTGGCATCCTGGGCCCGCTACGCGGAGGGCGTCGACGAGGCCGGCCAGCCCATCGACGTGCAGGACCAGCTCCGCGACCAGCTCATGGCGGCGGCGGCCGAACAAGGCGTGGACGGCCTGGACTTCGTGGCCAACCGAGACCTGTTCGGCGACCTGGTGGACAACCCCGGTTTCGTGACGGAGTACCAACGCGCCCTACGTTCCCTACACGAGCAAGGCGCCGCCGCCACCGTCGCCGCCTGGACCGCATCCCCCTGATTCAGTGCCTTCAGCACGGTGATTCAGTGCCTTCAGCACGGTGATTCAGTGACTTTGGCAGGGTGGTTCAGTGGCTTTGGCACGCCGGTCAGGCTGCTAAAGCCACTGAATCAGGCTGCCAAACCCACTGAATCAGGCTGCTGAAGTGACTGAATCAGGAGCGGAGGCGGGTCGGGCGGCTCGGATGGCCCACCAGCCTAGGGCGAGCATCACGGTCACCTCGGCCAGGCCCAGCAGACGTTCCATGGCGCCCAGCGGGAAAACCCGGTACCACGGCACATCGGTGAAGAACGTCTGTCCGATCGCGTAGAACAGCGGGGACAGACAGGTCAGCGCCGCCAGGGCGGTCCAGCGGGTGGCGGTGGCCGGGCCGCGCCAGCGCGGGTCACCAGCGGGACCCAACGCCCGGGCGGCCAGCACCAGGGCACCGATCGGCAGGCTGAGGAAGGCGACCAGGCTGGCCATCCGGTGGATGGTGCCGCCGATGCTCGGGCCCACCGCCCAGTTGGTCTTCTCGAAGATCACCACTACCACCAGGGCCGCCGCCCACAGCCCGACCAGCACCGAACCCGCGCCGGCCGCCCGGGCCGCGCCGGCGCGAACCAACCCGACCAGCACCACCGCCGAGCCGGCGGCCAGGGTGAGCACGCCCAGGTTGAACAGCCAGCCGTTGCCGCCCAGCGCGTACTCGGAGATCGTCCGGGTCAGCGGGTTGACCCGGTTGGAGGGCGGCAGCACGTGCAGCGACCCGATCAGCACCAACGCGAGCGCGGTCAGGCCGGTGCCGACGGCGGCCAGGTGACGCCCGGCGGCAACGGCGGCCGGGACCGGGTCGAGTTGTCGGGCGGTCTGCACGGTCACATTCGCTCCCAGGGCTGAAGGTCTCACTTCGGCGAACGCGCCGGGAAACGGTGCTGTTCCGGCTGCCGTCTGAGAAGTGGATGAGAAATTTCTGACATCGGCGCCGGGCCGACGCTCGTGCGAGGATCGGGTCATGTCTGATCTGGACCTCGCGCCACCCGCCGTCGGGTTGCCGCCCGAGACCGAGGAGCTGCGGGCCGAGGTCAGGGAGTTCCTGGCCAAGGAACGCGCGGACGGGCGGATCGTGCCGCGCTGTGACGTGTGGCTTTCCGGCTGGGACGAGCGGTTCAGCCGCGAGCTGGGCGCCCGCGGCTGGCTGGGAATGACCCTGCCGAAGGAGTACGGCGGCCACGCCCGGGGCACCCTGGACCGCTACGTGGTCACCGAAGAGCTGCTCGCCGCCGGGGCGCCGGTCGCCGCGCACTGGATCGCCGACCGGCAGATCGGGCCGTCCCTGCTGCGCTTCGGCACCGAGTTCCAGAAGCAGCGCTACCTGCCACGCATCGCGGCCGGCGAGTGCTACTTCGGCATCGGCATGAGCGAGCCGGACTCCGGCTCCGACCTGGCCTCGGTGCGGACGAAGGCCACCCGGGTGGACGGCGGATGGCAGCTGTCCGGCACCAAGGTGTGGACCTCCGGCGCGCACCACGCGCACGCCTTCTTCGCGCTGGCCCGCAGCGCACCGGTGGAGGACGGGAACCGGCACGCGGGTCTTTCCCAGTTCATCGTGGAGCTGGACTCGCCGGGAGTGCAGATTAACCCGATCCGGCTGCTCACCGGCGCGCACCACTTCAACGAGGTGGTGCTGGACGGCGTGTTCGTGCCGGACGAGCTGGTGCTGGGCAACATCGGCGAGGGCTGGCACCAGGTGACCTCCGAGCTGGGCTTCGAGCGCAGCGGCCCGGAGCGGTTTCTGTCCACGTTCCCGCTGCTGGTCGCGCTGGTCGGCGAGCTCTCCTCGGCCGGTGACCGGCTGGGCGACGCCGGGGCGCGCGAGGTGGGCGCACTGGTGGCCCGGGTGTGGACGCTGCGCCGGCTGTCCATCGGGATCGCCTCGCT
The DNA here is from genome assembly GCA_014208095.1 of Actinospineispora eucalypti. GTDB lineage: Bacteria > Actinomycetota > Actinomycetes > Mycobacteriales > Pseudonocardiaceae > Pseudonocardia > Pseudonocardia eucalypti. Next base: position 2,769,592 of record JACHMT010000001.1, read on the forward strand.
GCTGTCCTCCGGGATGCCGGCGGACGTGCCGGCGGCGCTGGTCAAGGACCTGGGCACGCGGTACGAGAACGAGGTGATCGAGGCGGCCCGGCTGCTGGTGGACGTGCCGCCGGACCCGGGCGCCGAGGGCGGGTTCGCCCGGCTGCTGGCGGACGCGGTGCTGCACGCCCCCGGCTTCACGCTGCGCGGCGGTACCAACGAGATCCTGCGGGGCGTGGTGGCGAGGGGGCTTGGCCTGCGATGACGACAACCCAGAGCGAGACCGACGAGCTGACCGCGACCGCGCGGGCGGTGTTCGCCGATCACCCGGCCGAGGCGTCCGAGGGGCTGCCCGAGGCGTTGTGGTCCACCCTGACCGAGCTGGGCCTGGTCCAGCTCACCCTGTCCGACCAGGCCGGCGGCAGCGGCGGCGCACTGGCCGACGAGGCCGCGCTGTTGCTGGTCGCCGGGGAGAGCGCGGCGCCGGTGCCGCTGGCCGAGACCGAGCTGGGCGGGTGGCTGCTGGCCGCCGCCGGGCTGGAGGTGCCCACCGGGGTGCTGGCCGTCGCGGCCGGCGACGGGCTGAGCGTGGCCCCGGCGGACGGCGGGCTGGCCGTCCGGGGGCAGCTGAGCCGGGTCGGCTGGGCGCGGCACGCCACCCGGCTGGTGGTGCTGGCGGAGGGCCCCGAAGGCGACGTGGTGCTTTCCGTCGACGCCGGTGCGGCTGAGATCACCGAGGGCGTCAACCTGGCCGGCGAGGCCCGGGACGGCGTGCGCCTGGACGCGACCGTGGCGAACTGGGCGCCGGCCCCGGCCGGCGCCCGCGAGCAGCTGGCCCGGCGGTCCGCGCTGTTCCGGGCGCTGCTGCTGGCCGGCGCGGCGCGGCGGGCGCTGGAGCGGTCGGTTCAGTACGCGGGGGAGCGGATCCAGTTCGGCCGGCCGATCGGCAAGTTCCAGGCCGTGCAGCAGCAGCTGGCACTGGCCGCCGCCGAGGTGGCCTCGGGGGAGGCGGCGGCCCGGTCGGCCGCCCGGATCGCGGCGGCGACCGACTTCGCCGGTGACGACGCGGGCTTCGCGGTCGCCGTGGCCAAGGCGCGGACCAGCGAGGCGGCCGCGTCCATCGCGCGCATCGCCCACCAGGTGCACGGCGCGATCGGCTTCACCCTGGAGCACGACCTCCGCCTCTCCACCACCCGACTGTGGGCCTGGCGGGAGGAGGACGGCAGCGACGCCCACTGGCACACGGTGATCGGCCGGCGGGCGCTGGCCGAGGGGCCGGACGGGTTGTGGCCGCTACTCACCCGGGCGAGTTAGCTCCCCTGAGCAGGTGATGGTGGCGCGCCGATCCGGTGACCTGGCGCGCGCGGCGCATACGCTTCGCGCCACTTCCGGGGGTGTCGAAGGGGTGGGCGATGCGGGCCTGGCACGTGTGGTGCTCACTGGCGGTGAGCGCCATCGCGATCTCGGCGACGCCGGGGGTGAGCGCCGCCTCGCCGTCCCTGCGCGCGGGCACCTACGTGGCCCTGGGTGACTCGTACACCGCCGGGCCGCTGATCCCCGAGCAGAACCGCAAGCCGCCCGGGTGTCGCCGCTCGGACCACAACTACCCGTCGCTGGTGCAGTCCACACTGCGCTTCTCCAAGTTCACCGACGTGAGCTGCGCCGGCGCGAAGACCTCGCACATGTGGCGTGCCCAGGCGGTGCGGGACGGGGTGAACCAGCCGCAGCTGGACGCGCTGCGCGGCGGCACATCCGTGGTCACCGTGGGCGTCGGCGGGAACGACATCGACTTCGGCGAGATCGTGCAGACCTGCGCGACCAAGTCGCCGAGCAAACCGGAGGGCGCCGCCTGCAAGGACTTCTACACCCGGGGCGGCACCGACCAGCTGGCCAAACGGATCGCCGACACCGCGCCCAAGCTGGCCGGCGTGCTGACCGAGGTACGCAAGCGGGTACCCAGGGCGCGGGTGTTGGTGGTCGGCTACCCGGTGATCCTGCCGGACTCCGGGCGGGGCTGTTACCCGGCGCTGCCGTTCAGCAACGGCGACACCGCCTACCTGCGGGACACCACCGTGGCACTGAACAAGATGATCGCCGACGAGGCGGCCAAGGCGCGCGTGGAGTTCCTGGACATCTACAGCTCCAGCGTGGGGCACGACATCTGCCAGGACACCGGCGTGCGCTGGGTGGAGCACTTCGTGCCGACCTCCCGCGCCGCGCCCATGCACCCGAACGCCCTGGGCATGCGCAACGCGGCCGACCAGGTGCTGGCCCGGCTAGGTCAACCCGTGCCCGTCAGCTGAGCCCGGGTCGAAGTCGCGCGCTCAGTTCGTGATCGCTACGCGGCAGCGGGCGCATCCAGGGATGATCACTGTTTCAGGTGGTGGAGCCGCGATTTTTGCGGCCGAACCGCCGCAAACAGCGATCAGTGCCCGGCGCGCCGGGGTGGGGTGGTATCCGGTCGGCGCCGGTCACGATCGGTTCGGTGCCGGTGTGAAGAGCGGCTTGGACGGCCGGAGTTGGCGGGTCTGCCGCGGCTCGGGTGCCGGCCGTTGCGTTTACCTCGCTGGTCGCTTCCGTTCATGAGTGGTACATCGTGGGGGTTGCGGCGGAGATCGAACCCCCAGGGTGTGGCCCTCACGCAAGCAGAGTGACAGGTGGCGCGGAGTCGACGGGCAGTTCATGGTCATCAGGGCAGGAGGGTCGTTGCGGGGTCGTTAGGCGACCCTGGTGCCCTGATGACCATGGAATCGATGATCGTGACAAGGGACGGGCGGCACCCGAGGTGCGGAAGACCGATCCAACCGTGCCGTCCAAGTCGATCTTCACGCTGCGGCGGTGGCTAGGTTGTCGGACAAATCGTCAGGTCAGCACATCGAAACACGGGCTAACGGCATTGCCGTCCAGTTAGTGGTTTGGGACTGTCGCCAACCCAGACGCGCCGGTTCGTCCGGCTATTCGGCGTTCCAGGAGTCGATGAAGATCGACATCATCCTTACAGACGTTCTACTCGCGGGTAACGTCTCTGTCGATGATGTTGATCTCCCGTCATCATCAGGCCCCATCCCAGAATGCGCCGACCGATAGCCACACACCCGGCCACGCTCCGCACCCCCACACCGCCGGCCGGGCACGCAAAGGTCGCCGCCACACCGCCGTCCAGGCCATCTTTCGAACCCAAGCCCCACCGAACCGCCCGCCGACATCGACAACGGGCGTGGCGCCTTAACTGAGCGCATTGGGGCTAGCGGGGGTCGGGCTCGCTTTCGGTGCGCTGTGCGCTGGTCGCGTGGCAGTCCACCGGCCGGGAGTGCTTCGGGTCCAGCGCGTTCAGGATGTGCTGCGCGGTGATCGGGTCGAAGGCCACGGCGACGTGCTCGGCCACGTCGTTCGGGCAGCCCTCCTGCAGCACCGTGTTCTTCGCGTCCCCGTTGTGCATGATCCCGCTGGTGTAGGGGATGACCAGCTCGTCGTACCTGGTCATGATCATCGTGTACTTGACGCCGTCCACCGCCGGCCCGCCGCCGGAGCTCATCTTCTTGATGAAGTCCGAACCGTGCAGGAACTGGGTGCAGGAGGCGCACAGCGGGGCCAGCGTCGCCGACGCCGCCGCGCTCAGCCCGAACGGCTTGCCGGCCTGGTAGAGCAGGTGCAGGCCGAGCAGCTTGGTGCCGTCCCAGAGCGGGGTCATGCCCACGTAGTGGTCGACGTAGCGGGCTCCGCCGAGGAACTTCACGTAGTAGTTGGGCATCAGGCTGCCCTCGGAGTGGCCGACGATGTCGACCTTGTCCGCCTCGGTGGCGTCGCGCACCTTGTCGATGAAGTGGCCGAGCTCGCGCGCGCTCTCCTCCATGCGCTTGAGGCCGCCGATCTGGTCCAGCCCGGGCGGGGCCAGCGGGTTGCGCCCGTACGTCAGGGAGAACACGCAGTAGCCCTCGTTGGCCAGCAGGGGCGCGATGGTCTGCCAGTTCTCCCACTGGTTCGCGCCCAGCCCGTGCACCAGCACCACCGGGTTGGGGTGCCGCTCGGAGGGCTTGCAGTCGAAGTCGTTCGACCCGGGTGGGGAGGCGTCCGCCGGGCGGTCCTTGGTGGAGCGCGCCTCGGCGCCGTAGGGCACGGGGAACGCGGCGGGTTCGTCGGCGGAGGCGGTCCGCCCGACGGTGAACAATGTCGCCGAGGCAACCAGTGCAATACCGATTGCCGCCCACCGTCGTCCGATCACGCCGCCTCCGACCTCGTTGCCGTCCCTGGTTGATAACGGCCCGCGCATGGTCGGCGATCTTCCGGTTCACCCGGTTCGGACCTACAGTTCAGTGCTGTGGGGGAGGGGGCATGGGGCAACGGTTGCTGACGGTCTGTCTCACAGTGGTCGCACTGGCGGTTTCGCCCTCTTCGGTCAGCCAGGCGGCGGACGGAGTGGGCGAGTACGTAGCGCTGGGTGACTCCTACACCTCCGGGTCGTTCATCCCGGTGCAGCTGGACCGGCCGCTGGGCTGCGAGCGGTCCGACCGGAACTACCCGTCACTGGTGGTCGCCGCGCTGCGGCCGGCGGTGTTCCGGGACGTCAGCTGCGGCGGGGCCACGACCGGCAACCTGACCCAGCCGCAGCGGGTGCGCGGCGACGGGGTCAACCCGCCCCAGCTCGAGGCGTTGACCGCCCGGACCGACCTGATCACCCTGGGCATCGGGGCGAACGACATCGGCTTCGCGGACATCGTCGGCAGCTGCACCACGCGTTCGGTGACCCGGCCCCTCGGAGCGGCCTGCCGGGACTACTACCACCGGGGCGGCGGCGACGAGCTCGGCGCCCGGGTGGACTCGGCCGCGCCCCGGGTGGCCGCCGCGCTGCGCGCCGTCCGTGACCGGGCGCCGAAGGCGAAGGTGCTGGTCATCGGGTACCCGGCCATCGTCTCCGACGCCGGCCTGGGCTGCCTGCCGCTAAGCCCCGGGGACGCCGGCTACCTGAGCCGCACCTTCGGCCGGTTGAACGCGATGCTCGCCGAGCAGGCCCGGGAGGCCGGCGTGGGCTTCGTGGACACCGCTTCCGGTAGCGCCGGCCACGACGCCTGCCAGCCGCCCGGCGTGCGCTGGGTGGAGGGTGCGGTGGCCACCACCCCCGCCGCGCCCTGGCACCCGAACGCCGCCGGCATGCGGCACGTCGCGGAACGGGTGCTGTCCGCGCTGCGCGCGGGGTGAACACACCGGAAGAGTGCCCTCGAGACGCGTGTGAGTGATCGGCCACTAGGGTCTCCCGCGGGCGCCTGACCGGGCGCCCTCTCGGCGGCGCGTTCCGCGCTGGATCTCGCTCGGCTCGGCGGTGGCTCTTGGGGGGCGGACAGGTGCGCAGAGGCCGGATGATCAGGCTGGCGGTGGCCGGTGTGGCGGGGGCCGGGGTGGCCGTCGCGGTACCGGCGGTGAGCCTGGCGACGCCGCGCACCAGCGAGTACGTCGCGCTGGGCGACTCGTACGTGAGCGGCCCGCTGATCCCGTTGCAGACCGGCCAACCGATCGGCTGCCTGCGCTCCGACCACAACTACCCGTCGCTGGTGCGGGCGGCGGTGCGCACCGACACGTTCAAGGACGTGAGCTGCGGCGGCGCGACGACCAAGGAGATGACCGAGCCCCAGGCCGTCACCGGTGGCAGCAACCCGCCCCAGCTGGACGCGCTCGGCCCGGACACCTCGCTGGTCACCCTGGGAATCGGCGGCAACGACATCGGCTTCGGCGAGATCATCCAGACCTGCGCGACCGTGTCCTCCACCCAGCCGCTGGGCGCCGCCTGCCGCGACCACTACCGCAAGAACGGCAAGGACGAGCTGGCCAGGCGGATCGCCGCGACCGGCCCCAAGGTGGCCTCGGTGCTCAAGGAGATCGCCGGGCGCTCGCCGGACGCCACCGTGCGGGTGGTCGGCTACCCGACGATCCTGCCCGACGACGGGCCGGGCTGTTTCCCCCTGGTCCCGTTCTCCCCGGGCGACGTGGCCTACCTGCGGCAGACCACCAAGTCGTTGAACGGGATGCTCAAGCGGGAGGCCCAGCGGGCGGACGTGGAGTACGTGGACACCTACCGCTCCAGCATCGGCCACGACGTCTGTCAGCTGCCCACGGTGAAATGGGTGGAGGGGTTGATCCCGACCGCTCCGGCCGCACCGGTGCACCCGAACGCGGCCGGCATGCGCAACAGCGCCAAGCAGGTGCTCGGATCACTGAACACCGACGCGCTGGCCGGCAGCTGACGCCTCGAAAGTAGCGCGGCGGGTGGTCGGGGCGCTGCGTGAAGTGCACGGCGCCGCCGACCACCCCCGCTATATTCAGCCGCCGCGCCGCCGCAGTGGGCGCGCGATGTTCGGCTGGTGGCTTCGGCCGCCCCGTCCGTGAGCCGGCTGGCCGTTGTGGCGGGCGACCGGTGCACCGTTTCCGCCGCGGCCGGACTGCGCCGGCGGGCGGGGAAGGGGCACGGCCGGCACCTCGTCGGTCTGCCGGTCACGGGTGAGCGCGTCGCGGACGGCGGCGCGCAGGGCGTCCGGGGCCTGGGTTGCGGGTTTTCTGGGCTGGGCGGATCGCATGGGTGGACCTCCTCTGAGTTTCGGGAGCGCCGACTCGACGGCGCGCGACGGCGCTCGAATGAGAACGGGAAACTGGCTCGGCGGGCGCCGTTCACGGCGCGCGGTCTCAGAGGTCCATGTACACCAAGGTACCCAAGGGCCGCCGGGGCGGCGAGCGGTTTTCCGTCACCTTGCGGGATGGGCTAGCGTCGGCGATCGTGCGGGAATCCACGGGTCTGGCCGGGCATCTGGAAGGGTGGGCACCGGCGCCGGTGCAGCGCACGGGCGTGGTCACCGGTTGGGCGGTGGAGGCGTTCTGCGCCCTGCTCGACCAGCCCAGCCCGCTGGTGGACGGCCGGGGTGACCTGCCCCCGCTGTGGACCGGGTTCGGGCTGCTGCCGCACCCGGCGCAGGCCGAGCTGGGCGCCGACGGGCATCCCACCGAGGGCGAGTTCCTGCCGCCGATCCCGCACCGCCGGCGGATGTTCGCCGGTGGTCGCTGGTTCGCCGGGCCGGAGCCGCTGCCGGTGGGCGAGCCGATCGACCGCCGCTCGGCCGTGACCTCGGTGGAGGTGAAGCAGGGGCGCAGCGGCGAGATGGCGTTCGTCACCGTGCGCACCGAGTTCGGGTGCGGCGGGCGGGTGCTGGCCACCGAGGAGCAGGACATCGTCTACCGGTCCGAGCCGTCCCCCGAGCCGGCCAAGCCGGCGGCGACGACTACTCCGACGACTACTCCGACGACTACTCCGACCGAGGAGGCGCCGGAAGCCGCGCACGAGCTGTTGCTGGAGCCGGACGCCACGCTGCTGTTCCGGTTCAGCGCGCTCACCTACAACGCGCACCGGATCCACTACGACCAGCCCTACACCACCGGTGTGGAGGGCTACCCGGGGCTGGTGGTGCATGGGCCGCTGCTGGCGCTGCTCGCCCTCGAGCTGCCGCGCCGGCACCACCCGGGCGAGCCGGTCGCCGAGTTCCACTACCGGCTGCGCCGCCCGGCGTTCGCCGGTGCCCCGGTGCGCGCCTGGTGCGGCGAGCCGGACCGGGACGGGGTGCGCCGGCTGGAGGTCGGCGCGGTCGGTGCGCCGGCATCGCTCACCGCGACCGTGCGGCTCGGAAAGGACTGAACGTGCGCATCGCCACGTGGAACGTCAACTCGGTGCGTTCCCGCATGCCCCGCCTGCTGCCCTGGTTGGACCAGCGCAAACCGGACGTGGTGTGCCTGCAGGAGACCAAGCTGGACAACGACTCCTTCACCGAGCTGCTCGCCGACGAGCTGGCCGGCCGGGGCTACGAGTTCGCGCACCACGGCGAGGGTCGGTGGAACGGGGTGGCGCTGGTCTCCCGGGCCGGCCTGGACGACGTGGTGCTCGGCCTGCCCGGTGAGCCGGGCTTCCCGGACCCGGAGGCGCGCGCGGTCAGCGCCACCTGCGACGGCCTGCGGGTGACCTCGGTGTACGTGCCCAACGGGCGCACCCCGGACGACCCGCACTACCAGTACAAGCTGACCTGGCTGGGCGCGTTGCGCGAGGCGGCCGCCGGCGACGCCGAGCGCGCGGTGATCTGCGGCGACATGAACATCGCGCCCACCGACGCCGACGTGTGGGACCCGGCGGTGTTCGTCGACTCGACTCACGTGACCCCGCCGGAGCGGGCCGCGCTGGCCGAGCTGACCAAGCTCGGCCTGCACGACGTGGTGCGCGACCGGTGGCCCGACGAGCGGGTGTTCAGCTACTGGGACTACCGGGCCGGCCGGTTCCACCAGGACCTGGGCATGCGCATCGACCTGATCCTGGCCGCCGAACCGGTGGCCGGGCGGGTGGCGGCGGCCTGGATCGACCGCCAGGCCCGCAAAGGCACCGCCCCCAGCGACCACGCCCCGGTGATCGTCGACCTGGACGAGGCCCCCGACGGCAACATCGGCCCGATGGTCCCGCCCCCCTCCAACCCCAAACGCCGCCCCGGCCACCCAACCTGATTCAGTCACTCTGGCAGGCTGATTCAGTGCGTTCAGCACGGTGATTCGGTCACTTTGGCAGGGTGATTCAGTGACTTCGGGCCTGCCGAAGTGACCGAATCAGCATGCTGAAGGCACTGAATCAGCATGCTGAAGGCACTGAATCGGGTGGGTGGGAGGCGCGTTAGCCGGCGGCGCGCTGGGGGTGGGTGTCTCGGTGGGTTAGGGGGGTGCGCAGGTTGAGGTGTTCGCGGAGGGTGTTGCCGGTGTAGTGGGTGCGGTAGGCGCCGCGTTCCTGAAGCTCTGGGACGAGCAGGTCGACGATGTCGTCCAGGCCGTCCGGGATCAGGTAGGGGGTGATGTTGAACCCGTCGACGGCGCCGTGCTGGGCGAACCGGATGAACTTCTCCGCCAGCCCGGCCGGGGTGCCCACGTGGCCGCGCTGCGGCCCCAGGGCGATCACGGTCTCGCGCAGTGACCAGTTGTTGGCCTCGGCCTTGGCCCGCCACTCGGCCACCACGGCGTGCGGGTCGGCGATGCGGCGGGCGCCGAACGCCCCGCTGTTCTCCGCGACCACCGGGTCCTCGGCGGGCAACGGGCCGTCCGCGTCCCGGTCGGAGAGGTCCCGGTTCCACACCAGCCCGGCCAGGTTCAGCGCGGTGGCCGGGGTGACCTGGGCGAACCGCACCCAGCGGGCCTTCTCCCTGGCCTCCTCCTCGGTCGCGCCGATGATGATCTCGGTGCCGGGCAGGATGCGCAGGTCGTCGGCGGGCCGGCCGGCGGCGCGCAACCGGTTGCGGATGTCGTCGGCGAAGGCCAGCGCGTCGTCGAACTCGGTGCCGTGGGCGGAGAAGATCACCTCGGCGTTGCGCGCGGCGAAGTCGCGGCCCTCGGCCGAGTCGCCGGCCTGGAAGATCACCGGATGCCCCTGGGCACTGCGCGGCAGGGTGGGCGCGAGGTCCACGTCGAACTGCGCGGTGTGTTCCCGCACCCGCACCACCGACTCGGGCTCGGACCAGGCGGGCGCGTCCGCCGACCGGGCGATCGCGTCGTCGGCCCAGCCGTCCCAGATGGCCCGGGCCACGGTGAGGAACTGCTCGGCGCGGCGGTACCGGTCGGTGTGGTCCAGGTATCCGCCCCGGCGGAAGTTCGCGCCGGTCCACGCGTTGTCCGTGGTGACGACGTTCCAGCCGGCCCGGCCCTCGGACAGCAGGTCCAGCCCGGACAGGCGCCGGGCCAGGTCGGCCGGCTCGTTGAACGTGGTGTTCGAGGTGCTGACCAGGCCGATCTTCGAGGTGACCGCGGCCAGCGCGGCCAGCTGGGTGATCGCGTCCGGGCGGCCGGCCACGTCCAGGTCGTGGATCAGGCCGTCCACCTCGCGCAGCCGCAGCCCCTCGCCGAGGAAGAACGCGTCGAACAGGCCCCGCTCGGCGGTCTGCGCGACCCGGCGGAACGAGGCCGGGTCGATCTGTGATCCGCTGGCCGGGTCGGACCAGATGGTCCAGTGGTTGACGCCCTGGAAGAACACCCCGAAATGCAGCTGGGCGTCCGGGTAGGGCACGTCGGCGCGGCTCATCGAGCACCTCCGGGGAGTGTCGCGAAGCGGTTGGCCGGCCGGGGCAGGCCGAGGGTGGCGCGCAGGGACGTCCCGGCCACCGGGCGCGCGGTCACCCCGGCACGGAGGAGTGCGGGGGTGACCCGGCGGGACAGCTCGCCGAGGTCCTCGTCCAGCACCAGCGGGTGCAGCCGGACCCCGTGCACCGTGCCGGCCAGCTCGGTGAGCCGCCGGACCAGGCCGTCCGGGGGGCCGGTATAGCGCGGCCGGCCCCGGTCCGGCCACGGCGTGTGGCGCTCCAGCTCGGCGACCCGTTCGGCCGCCGGCGCGCCGGGGAGGTCCAGCGCGACCTCCAGCTCGGCGAAGCTCAGTGGGGTGTCGGCGGCCGGGTCGGCGCCGTTCACCAGCGTCACGTCCACCTGGTCGGCGGGCAGCAGCCCGGCCGGGGCGAACACCACCGGTTGCCCTTGCGGCGGCCGGGGCACGATGGCCGGCCCCTTCACCGCGAACGTGTCACCGGTGAAGTCGATGTAGTGCAGGCGGTCGCGGTCCAGGTAACGGCTGGTGGCGACGTCCCGGACGACCGCGTCGTCCTCCCAGGAGTCCCACAGGTCCCGGGCCACCCGGACCGAGTCGCGCGCCTCGGCCCGCCTCGCCGGTGAGCCGGAGACCAGCGGGCGACCCCAGGCGCGCGCCGCTTCGGGTGCGGGGGAGTCGGCGACCACCCAGCCGGCCCGGCCGGCCGAGACATGGTCCAGCGAGGCCAGCTGGGAGGAGGTGTGGAACGGCTCGGCGTAGCTGGTCGAGATCACCGGGGCGACGCCGAGCACGCTGGTCGAGGCGGCCAGGTAGGCGGCGCGTTCCACGGCGCCGATGCGGCCGACCGCGTCGGGGTGGCGTCCCGGGGCGAGTATCTCGTCATCCAGGGTGACCAGGGTGAACCCGGCGTTCTCCGCGATCGCGCCCACCGAGCGCAGGCGTTGCGGGGTCAGCAGCGCGGCCGGCGGGTGCGCGGCCCGGCGCCAGGCGGCCGGGTGCGAGCCGTCGCCGTCGATCTCCAGCGCGAGGTGCAGGGGCATGGCGGTGCGTCCTTCCGAGGGGGCTGGACAGAGCGCGAGTCGGAAGGGCGGATCAGACCGCGGACGCGGTGCGGCACAGGTCCACGTGGCGGCGCGAGATCAGCGCGAGTGACCGGTGCACGCTTTCGAAAATACGCGCCCCCGGCCCGCCGTGCCACGAGTTAATCCTGACTTGACAAGTCAACATTGAACGGTATTACCTCGAAAGAAGGGACGGGCAGCGTGGCTACCCCGCCGATTTGCCGAGAGAAGGACCCCTCCGTGACGTTGCCCGCGCTGGAAGTCCGCCAGGTCGCGTACGCCGACCCGCTGGTGGCACCCATGCTGGTCGAGCTGTCCCACGAGTACGCCTCCCGCTACGGCCCGGACCACTCGCTCGGCGACATCGAAGCCGAGATGCGGGCCCGGCCGACCGAGTTCGGCCCACCGGACGGCGGCCTGCTGCTGATCCTGGCCGGCGACCAGCCGGTGGCCGGCGGGGCGTTCCGCCGCTACGACGGGCGGACCGCCGAGCTCAAACGGATCTGGACGCACTCCGCGCACCGCCGGCGCGGCCTGGCCCGGCGGGTGCTCACCGAGCTGGAACGGGAGATCGCCGCGCGCGGCTACCGGCGGATCTACCTGACCACCGGTCCCCGCCAGCCCGAGGCCACCGGCCTCTACCTGGCCACCGGCTACACGCCGCTGTACGACCGGCGGCTGCCCGCCGAGCGGATCGGGCCGCACCCGTTCCAGAAGGACCTGCCATGACCGTCGACACGTCGCCGCGCATCCCCGCGCGGCTCGAGGACGAGGACCCGGCGGCCGGGCTGACCGTGGTGCCCGCCCGGCACCCGGGGCGCTGGGTGGCTACGGCGGTGGTGGCCGTGCTCGCCGCGATGGCGGTGAACGCGCTGGTCACCAACCCGGCGTGGGACTGGCCGACGGTCGGCCGGTTCCTGTTCGCGCCGTCCATCCTGAACGCGGTCGGGCTGACCCTGTGGCTGACCGTGATGGGCATCGTGGTCGGTTTCACGCTCGGCACGGTGCTGGCGCTGATGCGCATGTCGGCCAGCCCGCTGCCGCGCGCGGTCAGCTGGGCGTACATCTGGATCTTCCGCTCGGTGCCGCTGATCCTGCAGCTGCTGTTCTGGTACAACCTGGCGCTGCTCTACCGGGTGATCGGTTTCGGCGTGCCGTTCGGCCCCGCGCTGTTCTCCGTGGGCACGATGGACCTGGTCAGCCCGGTGACCGCGGCGGTGCTCGGGCTGGCGCTGCACCAGGCCGCCTACGCGGCCGAGGTGGTGCGCTCCGGGTTCCTCTCGGTGGACGCCGGCCAGCTGGAGGCGGCGGCCGCCCTGGGCATCCCGAGGCCGCGCCAGTTCCGCCGGATCCTGCTGCCGCAGGCCATGCGGACCATCCTGCCCACGGCCGGCAACGAGCTGATCGGCCTGGTCAAGGGCACCTCGGTGGTCTACATCATGGCCCTGAGCGAGCTGTTCTACCAGGTACAGGTGATCTACACGCGCAACGGCCGGGTGATCCCGCTGCTGCTGGTGGCGGCGATCTGGTACCTGGCGCTGACCACGGTGATGTCCGTGGCGCAGTACTACGTGGAGCGGCACTTCGGCCGGGGGAGCCGCCGGTGAGCGCGCCGATGGTGGAGCTGCGCGGGGTGCACAAGAGCTTCGGCACACTGGAGGTGCTGCGCGGCGTGGACCTGCGGGTGCGTGCGGGCGAGGTGACCGTGGTGCTCGGGCCGTCCGGATCCGGCAAGTCCACTCTGCTGCGGGTGATCAACCACCTGGAGAAGGTTGACCGCGGTTTCGTCCGGGTGGACGGAGAGCTGATCGGCTACCGCAGGCGAGGGCGGAGGCTGCACGAGCTGGCCGAGCGGCACATCCTGCGCCGGCGCACCGAGATCGGCTTCGTGTTCCAGAACTTCAACCTGTTCGGCCACCTGACCGTGCTGGAGAACGTGGTCGAGGCGCCGATCGCGGCGCAGGGCCGGTCCCGCTCGGAGGCGGAGAAGCACGCCCGCGAGCTGCTGGACCGGGTGGGCCTGTCGGACAAGGCGGACGAGTACCCGCGCCGGCTGTCGGGCGGGCAGCAGCAGCGGGTGGCGATCGCCCGGGCGCTGGCCGTGCGGCCCAAGCTGCTGCTCTTCGACGAGCCCACCTCGGCGCTGGACCCGGAGCTGGTCGGCGAGGTGCTGGACGTGATGCGCGACCTGGCGCGCGGCGGCACCACCATGGTCGTGGTCACCCACGAGATCGGGTTCGCCCGCGAGGTGGCGGACACCGTGGTCGTCCTGGACGCCGGCCGGATCGTCGAGCAGGGGCCGCCGGCCGAGGTGCTCGACCGCCCCCGCGAGGCGCGCACCCGCGCGTTCCTCGGCAAGGTCCTCGCATGAACCCCGGAGGAACCCCGTGACCAGGCTGTATGCCCTCATCGTCGTGATGGCCGCGATCCTGGCCACCGGCTGCTCCGGGCCCGACCCGGACCAGGCATCGTCTACCTCCGACGCACCGACCGTGAACACCGGCCCGGAGCAGAACCGGGTCCGCGCGGAGCGGGTGGACGCCATCGCCGCCAAGGTCCCGGCGGCGGTGCGGGAGCGCGGCACGCTGATCGTCGGCGACGACGGCAAGGGCACCCCGCCGCTGACCTTCCACGCCGACGACGACGTGACGATGATCGGCGTGGAGGTGGACGTCGCCCAGCTGGTCGCCGACACCCTCGGGCTGAAGCTGGACCTGCGGCCGACGTCCTGGGCGAACCTGTTCCTCTCCGTGGAGTCCGGGCAGTACGACGCCGGGTTCTCCAACATCACGGTCACCGAGGAGCGCAAGGACAAGTACGACTTCGCCACCTACCGGGTCGACCTGGTGGCCTTCGAGGCGGCGCGGAACAGCCCGATCGAGCGGGTGGAGAAGGCGGCGGAAATCGCCGGCAAGGCCGTCGCGGTAACCGCCGGCACCAACCAGGAGCAGATCCTGGTGCGCTGGGACGCGCGGAACCGGGCGGCCGGGCTGCCGCCGGTGCGCTTCCAGTACTACCAGAGCGCGGGCGACTACTACCTGGCGCTGCGGTCCGGCCGGATCGACCTCTACGTGGGGCCGAACCCGTCGGTGGCGTACCACGTGGCAACGGCGGGGGAGACCAGGAAGGTCGGCCAGATCAGCGGAGGCGGCCAGGTCGACGCGGACATCGCGGCGATGACCAGGAAGGGCAGCGGCCTGGCCGGCCGGCCCGCTCGCCGATGCGCTGAACGCGCTGATCCGCAACGGCAAGCTGGCCGAGGTGCTCAACCGCTGGAACCTGTCCAGCGAGGCCGTCCAGGTGTCCCGGGTCAATCCCCCCGGCCTGCCCCGGAGCTGAACGACTCACCTGCTCTACCCGCGCCGCACGCCGCACTGTGAGGAAGATCCACATCAACCTCATACACCTTTTCTCGGCTCAGGAGGTGCGTGAGGTTGATGTCGATCTTCAGCTGGGTGGGGTGCCAGTCCAGGGATCGGCTTGGACGGCGCGGCTGGGTGGTCTCCCGCCGCTCGGGTGCCGCCCGTTGCGTGCGGCTTCATCGAGCGCTGGCTGAGTCCGGTGTTTTTCATGATCGAAAAGGACTGCACCAGCGCTCGATGAATGACGCCAGCTCGGACCCGCTAAACGTTGTTCCGGCAATTACGGCGCGTGGCGAAAGAGGGCGCCGGGTGCCCAGGCGAAGCGCAACGGGCGGCACCCGAGTGGCGGGGGACCGCCCAACCGCGCCGTCCGAGCTGTCTTGAACCGGCACCGCCGTGAAACCGGCACCGGTGTCCAACCGGCACTCGTGTCCGGGTCCGGTCAGGGCGCGACGGCGGTGAACAGGAAGCTGGCGAAGATCAGCAGGTGCACCGCGCCCTGCAGCACGGTGGCCCGGCCGGCTACCACGGTGAGCGTGCTGACCAGCATGCTCAGCGCGAGCAGGATCATCTCGGTGCCGCTGAGGCCGAGTACCAGCGGCCCGGGCAGCCAGATCATCGCCGCCGCCAGTACGGGGATGGTGAGGCCGATGCTGGCCAGCGCGGAGCCGAGCGCCAGGTTGTAGCTGGTCTGCAGCCGGTCCCGGCGGGCG
The DNA here is from genome assembly GCA_014208095.1 of Actinospineispora eucalypti. GTDB lineage: Bacteria > Actinomycetota > Actinomycetes > Mycobacteriales > Pseudonocardiaceae > Pseudonocardia > Pseudonocardia eucalypti. Next base: position 2,784,803 of record JACHMT010000001.1, read on the forward strand.
GCGCGCACGGCGGCCAGCGTCTCGGGCAGCAGCACCACCAGCGCGATGGCCACACCGACCACGGTCAGCGGCGCACCGATCGCGCTCACCCCGGCCTCGATCGCCGGGGACACTGTCTTGGCCAGCCCGACCACGGCCACCAGCGACATGATCAGCAGCACCAGGCTGAGCACGGTGGTGCGGTTGGACGGCGGGGGCAGGTGCTCTTCCGGGCGCTCCTGGCCGTCGGCCGGCTCCACCGGCAGGAAGTAGTCACGGTGCCGCACGGTCTGCACGAACACGTACACGGAATAGAGGGCGAGCGAGACCACGGCGGCGAAGCCCAGCTGCGCGGCCGAGAAGGTCCCACCGGGCGTACTGGTAGTGACGCTGGGTAGCACCAGGCACAGGGTGGCCAGCGCGGCGACGGTGGCCAGCGCGCCGCTGCTGCCCTCCGCGTTGAACGCCACGACGTGGTGCCGCAACGCACCTACCACGAGGCACAGCCCCACGATGCCGTTGCAGGTGATCATCACGGCGGCGAACACGGTGTCCCGGGCCAGGGTGGCCGCGTCCGGCCCGCCGGACAGCATGAGGCTCAGGATGAGCCCCACCTCGATCACGGTCACCGCGATGGCCAGGATCAGCGACCCGTACGGCTCGCCCACCCGGTGCGCCACCACCTCCGCGTGGTGCACCGCCACCAGCACGGCACCGACCAGCAGGGCCGCGACCACCGCCACCAGCAGCGGCGGGAGCTGGCGACCCCAGACCCCGGCGAGCAGCAGCAGCGCCACGACCGGCGTGATCGTGGTCCGCTTGCTGTGGTTACCGGCGGCGCTCACCCGGCCAGACTGTCACAACCCCGCCGGACAGCCGGTGGGACACGCCTCACTCCGAGGGCCGGCGGTGCCGGCCGCCGAGGCCCCGGCGTCCGGCCAACTGGCCGATCTTGTCCTGCTCGGAATGAGCCCCGCCGACCCGGGCGGGAACCCGGTGCGAACCCGATGTGTTCCCCGCGCTCTGGGTGATCCGCAACGCGCGCAGCTCGTCATAGATCGGCGTAAAGCTCACGATGCGTCACTCTATCGACGGCGCTCTGACCGAGGTTATCCACAACTGTGGATAACGCTGTGGTGTATCGATGATGCAGAATCCACGCGGTCGAGGGAAACAAGGGGTGACGCTCAGATGGACAGAACTACACACGGTGACCGCAGACTGATGACCTCCGGTCGCGGCGGTCGCGATTTGTCGATCTCCGTTTGGCCGCTCGTCACTCGTTCGGCGTGGAACTACCGGGTCGCCCGCCGTTCGTTTGGTTGCGAGGCGTAGCGCTGCGCGCGATCGGTACACCCGTTGGAGGCATGACGCGAGGCACATCTAAGGTCACCTCGGCTGCCGCCCGTTACTTTCGTTCGGGTGCGTCGTTGGTCCGACTGGATTTCCTTATGAGGGGACGGGATGGGCAATAACCAGCCACGCCGCAAGCTAGGGGCGCTGTCGTCGCGGGTTGCCGTCGTCGTGGGTATCGCGGCGACCACCGGGATCGGGCTGGCCATCCCGGCGTTCGCGCAACCGGCGCCACCGGCCGGACCGGCGAAGGTCGAGGGCACCCCGTGCACCACGGCCGCGCGCGCCTGTGTCGATCTCGGGCACCAGAAGGCCTGGCTGATCGGCAAGGACGGCAAGGTGATCCGCGGCCCGGTGACGATCACCGGTGGCGGCCCCGGCAAGGAGACCCCACCCGGCACCTTCAAGGTGCTGTGGAAGGACAAGACCCACAAGAGCAACGAGTCCCGGCTGCCCAACGGCCAGCCGGCGCCGATGCCGTTCTCGGTGTTCTTCGCGCCCGGCGGCATCGCCTTCCACGGCGGCAGCCTGGAGCGCGCCTCGGCCGGCTGCATCCACCTGGACGACGCCGACGCCGAGTTCTGGTACAACACGCTGCAGCTGAAGGACGAGGTGCAGGTGCACCTCGGTGGCGAGGACTCGGACGACGGCGGCGACGGGGACGACAACGAGGGCGACGACGACCGCAAGGAGTCGAGTGCCCCCGCCCGGCCGCAGGCCGGCGACGGCCAGCCCAAGCCGAGCGCGGAGGCCCGCGCCCAGCAGAGCCCGCCGTCCGGCGCGAACCAGCCCCGGCCGAACGCGGCGGCGGCCCCCAAGCCGAACCCGCAGCCCAACGCGCAGCCGGCCAACGCCCAGCCCAAGCCCCAGGCCGAGCGCCAGCCTCAGCGCGAGCCCGAACCGACCAAGACCCCCCTCCTGGGCCGCCTGACCGACCCCAAGGAGAACTAGCGCCGAACGCGCTCGCCGAGCCGCGCGCCCAGTTTGGCGTTTGCGGAATGCCGTCGGCGGGACTGGTTGCCCGAGCGCTGGCGACGTCCCGGACCAGGGCAAGGGCGGCGGTGAGCGCAGTACCAAGGACATTCAGCGCCACCTTCTCAAACTGGCGCGCCTGGTGTGCCCTGGTCCGTTCAACCTCGCGCTATCTGAGAGCGCATCTTGAGCGGTGCTCGACGTTTGCGGGCAGAGCAGGGCGACGATTTGCGGTGTTGATCGTCGCGGGCACGCGGAGGCCGTGGTCCCGTCGGCGTTGCAACATTCGTCCCTCCGGCCGCGCGAGGGGAACACCACGGGATTCGATCTTGCCCCAACCCCCGGCCATGGCCGGTTTCATGGTCATGTCGCAACTAGAGACGTTTCCGGACGTCAAAGGGTCTCTCACCGCTACGTGACCATGAAGCGCCTCCCGGCGACCAAACGCAACGAGCGGCACCCAAGTCGCGGCAGATGGGCATGGCGCTGGTGTGGCGCTCGCGGGTCGTATGAGAATGGCCCCGCTGGCCCCGCTGGCCGCGTTGGTCGTGTCCACGCCTGTCTGGGCCGGTTGTCTGGGCTTGGCCTCGGGTGCCGGTGGGATCGTTGTTTGTGGCGGTTGGGCCGCGATATTCGAGGCTGGAGCGCCACGGCTGGCGATCAAGCCGGGGTCAGGGCGGCGAACGCCGGCCCGGGCGACCTTGAGGAGTCAGATCTGCCGCACCAGGCCCATGTGCCCCGTCCGTACCTGTTCGCGTCTCAGTCGGGCGTCCACGCCGTAGCCGAACCGGCACCGCGCCGAACCGTCGGTTCAGCGATGCGTCGGGAGGACGGCGCGGACGGTGGTGCCTTGGCCGACGCGGCTCTGCACGTCGACCGTGCCGCCGTGGGTGGCCGCGCGTTCGGCCATGGACTGCATGCCGATGTGGCCGGGGCGCGGGCTGCTCGCCTCGAACCCGACGCCGTCGTCCACGATCTCCAGCTCGACCTTGCCGTCCGTCAGGGCGAGCCGCAGCGCCACCTGGCCGGCCTGGGCGTGCTTCACCGCGTTGTGCAGCGCCTCCTGGGCGATCCGGTAGAGCGTCTCCTTGAGCCGCAGCGGGATGTCCGGCTCGCCGCCGAGGTCGGCCTGGACCACCAGCTGGTGGCGCGCGCGGAGCACGTCGGCCCGCTTGTCCAGCGCCGCGATCAGCCCCTCGGTGGCCAGGGACTCGGGGCGCAGCTCGAAGATCAGCGAACGCATCTCCGCCATGGCCACCTCGGCCAGGGAGAGCACGTAGTCCAGCGGTTCGGTCAGCTGGTCCGGGCGCTGCTCGGACAGGGTGCGCGCGGTGCGGGCGCCCAGCGCGATGCCGTACAGCGCCTGGGAGACCGAGTCGTGCAGCTCGCGGGCCAGCCGCTGGCGCTCCTCCATGCCGGCCCGGCCCTGCGCCTCCACCAGCAGCCGGGCGTTGCGGGCCGCCACGGCGGCCTGGTCGGCCGCCGCGCGCAGGAAGGTGAGGTCGTCGGGGGAGGGCTCGGCGCCGGCCGGGTAGTAGGCGTTCACTGTGCCCATCCGGTGCCCCTGGGACTGCACCGGGACGATCGCCACGGTGTCCCAGGCCGCCCCCGCCACCAGCTCGCGCATCGGCTCCAGGCCGGGGGTGGCGTACACGTGCAGCGGCGCGTTGCGCACGATCATCGGCTCGTCGGCGAAGTACTTGGTGCGGTGGTTCAGGCCGCCGTCCTCCCGCCAGCACTTCTCCAGGGTCTCCACGTAGCCGGCGGGAAGGCCCAGCTCCGCGTACACGCGCAGCGCGTCGTCCTCCGGGTCGATCAGGTAAGCGGAGGACGCGATCGCCGGGGTGGCCGCAACCACCTGCTGGAGGATGACGTCCAGGATGTCCGGCAGCGCCTGGTTCAGGGTGAGCCCGGCGGCGATGGTGGACAGCGAGGAGACCCGCTTCTCCAGCAGCTCGAAGGCCTGCGCCCGCTCGGTGTCGTCCCGGACCACGCCCAGGATGTGCGGCCGGCCCTGGAAGTTGAACGCCGAGCCGTGGATCTGGATGGGGAACGTGGTGCCGTCCTTGCGCACCGCCACGGACTCCATCCGCGGCTGCTCGCCGGCCATCACGTCGGCGGTGTACCGGTCCCTGGCCTCGCGGTGGCTGGGGTGGGTCCAGGTGCTCGCCGGCTTGTTGCGCAGCTCGTCGGGCCGGTAGCCGTGCATCCGGTAGAACGCCGGGTTGGCCCGGACCAGGTTGCCGTCCAGGTCGGTGATCACCAGGCCGTCGCCGGTGGCCTCGAAGATCTGCCGGTACCGGGCCTGCTGCTCGCGGGACTCGTCCTCGGCGCGCTGGCGGCGGACGGCGGCGCTGAGCGTGCTCGCCGCCGCGCGCAGCGCCTCGATCTCGGTGGTCGACCAGGTGCGGTCCCGGGTGCACTCGTCGAACCCGACCAGCCCCCACCAGCGCTGGTCCACGAAGATCGGCACCAATACCAGCGAGCGCACGCCCCGGGCCAGGGAGAACGCCCGCTCGCCCTCGGGCAGGTCGCCGACGTTTCCGGCCACCGCCTCGCCGGCAGCCAGGCGCAGCGACAGCTCGCGGAACTCGGTCTGCTCGGCGGACAGCGGGACCGCGCCGTCCATCCGCTGCCCGGCGACCCCGGGGGCGGTCCACTCGTGCGACTGGGCGGTCCACAGCGCGCCGTCCGCGCCCCGGAAGTTCTCGAAGATGTACACCCGGCTCACCGCCGCCGCGCTGCCCAGCCGGGCCAGCACGTCGTGGATGTGCACCCGCCACGAGGAGTGCGACTCGAGGAACCGCTGCGCCGCGTGCCGGACCGCCTCCAGGATGGCGTCCCGGCGCAGCAGCTCCGCCTCCAGCCGCTCGGGACCGCAGTCGCCGGTCTGCCCCGTGCGCTGCTCCAGCGTGCTCATGGCCGCTTGCTCAGCTCGTCCTCGGCCACCAGGCCGACGCGCACCGCGTACAGCGCGGCCTGGGTGCGGCTCTGCAGGCCCAGCTTCACCAGGACGTGGCTGACGTGGGTCTTCACCGTGCGCTCGCCGATGCTCAGCGCCCGGCCGATCTGCCGGTTGGTCAACCCGGTGGCCAGCGCGCGGAGCACCTCGGTCTCCCGGCCGGTGAGTGCCTCCGGGCTCTCCGGTGCGCGGACCTCGCGGACCAGCCGGGCGGCGGCCTCGGGGGCCAGCTGCACCTGTCCGCGCGCGGCCGCCTTGATCGCGATGCAGAGCTGCTCGGCCTGGGTGTCCTTGAGCAGGTAGCCCACCGCGCCGGCCTGTACCGCGCCGACCACGGAGGCGTCCTCGAGCACGCTGGTCAGGGCCAGTACCTCGGTGTCCGGCAGCTCGCGGCGGATGCGCTGGGTGGCGGTGATGCCGTCGGTGCCGGGCATCAGCAGGTCCATCAGCACCACGTCCGGGGTCAGCTGGTGGGCCAGGGAGATCGCCTCGGCACCGTTCACCGCCTCGCCGACCACCTCCAGCTCGGGATCCAGCCGAAGGAACATGCGCAGGCCTTGCCGGACCACCGCGTGGTCGTCGGCGATGAGCACTCGGACGGACACCGTCATCTCCGTCTCATGGCGGAGGCGGGGTCGGCCGAAGGCCGCCGGACGATCAGTCCGTTGCCTGGCGCGCGGCGGGCCATCGCCTGGTTCAGTGTGACACCGTGGGGACTCGCGAGAAGATTCGCTTGCTGCTGGTCGACGACCAGCCCCAGGTCCTGCGGGGCCTGCGGATGTGGCTCGGCCTGGAGGCGGACTTCGACGTGGTCGGCTCGGCCACGCAGAGCCTCGGCCTCGGCGAGCTGATCGACCAGCTGAGGCCGGACGTCGTGCTGATGGACATCGAGATGCCCGGGGCGGACGGCATCGCGGTCACCGCCGGGCTGTGCGAACGCCGGCCGGCGCTGCGCGTGGTGATGCTGAGCATGCACGACGACCCGGCGACCAGGGCCAGGGCCGAGGTGGCCGGTGCGGCCGCCTTCGTGGCCAAGCACGAGGCGCAGTCGGTGCTGCCCGGCACCATTCGCTCGGTGGCGGAACGCGGCGGTCGCGCGGCCTGTGGCGGGTGTGCACGAGAGGGAGCCGTGTGACGGCCGCCGGCCCCACCTGGCCCGCGATGCCGTTGCGGGTGCCGGGTGGGGCACAGCGGTAGAGCTCACTTCTTGTGGATGTGCACGGTGATGTTCATGCCGGGGGCAACGGCGGCGCCGCCGGTGTCCAGCAGCAGGATCTTGACCGGGATCACCTGGGTGACCTTCTGGAAGTTGCCGGTGCTGTTGGACTCGGGGAACAGCGAGAACTGGTCGGCCGCCGCTCCCTGGATCTCCTGCACCACGCCGGTGACCTTGGCGCCCGAGAACGCGTCGACATCGATGTCCACCAGCGCGCCGACCTGCACGTCGCCGACGTCGGTCTCGTCCACCCGGGCGGTGGCGAAGATCTTGCTGAAGTCGTAGGCGGTGGCCAGCTGTGAGCCGCCGTTGACGTACGAGCCCTCGATGCCGTTGTTCACCGCGACCGTGCCGTCACCGGGCGACTTGATCACCCGCTGCGGCTGGGCGAAGCTGCCCAACGCCTCGATCCGGCCGAGCACCTGGTCCTTCTTGACCTCGGTGCCCTGGGTGACCCGCCAGTTGACCAGCGTTCCCGTGGTCGGCGCGTTGATCTGGATCTTGTCGCCGTCGATCTGGGCGTTGTCCGTGGTGACGAAGTTGCGCGAGTACAGGAAGTAGGCGCCACCGAAGCCGAGGGCGGCCAGCAGGGCCAGCGCCCCGATGATGCTCAGCGCGATCCGGGTGGACCGCTTCATCTGCTTCTTCCCGGTGTCGGCCGGCTCCGGGCCGGCGGCGGGCGCTACCCCGTTGTCCTCGGCCTTGCTCTCGGTCGCCTGACCTGAGGTCGCTTGGCTTGCTCCGGTTGGCGAGTCCTCCACGCTGACCTCCCCCAAGGACGGTGCCGAACGGTCGTCTTCAGCAATCATTACCTTAGTAAACTCACCGTACCTTATGGCTATTCCCCGCGTTGGACAGATCATCTGGACAACTGGGGAGGGTGGAGTGACTGCGTTCCAGAAGAACTCGGCACTGCGACGAGTATCGGTGGGCGCGCTGTTCGTCGGGCTGACCATGGCGGTGGTTACCGCGTGTGGTGGCTCGACACCGGCGCCGCCGACCGCGCAGGTGGAGCGCGGCAGTGTGGCCACGAAGGTGTCCGCCTCGGGTGCGTTGGCGGCGGTTACCTCGCAGAACCTGGGCTTCACCACGGGCGGCAAGCTGGTTGAGGTCGCGGTCAAGGTGGGTGACAAGGTGCAGCCCGGCCAGTTGGTGGCCAAGATCGATGACTTCCCGGCGAAGCAGGAGCTGAACCGGTTGCAGGGGTTGTTGGACCAGGCGCAGGCCAACCTGGACAAGATCGTGAACGGTAACCAGGCTGAGGGTGCCGGCCGGGTGGAGAACCAGTCCAAGGACATCTACGACGCGGTCAAGCGGCAGGTCGACGCGGTCAACGACCAGAACGACACGGCGGTGTTCCACGCCCGCAAGAAGCTGGAGATGGACAAGGCGGCCCTGGAAGCGGCGTACGCGGCTTACAAGGAGTGTCGTGGGTTGGGCGGCGTGGCGCCGGCAGCGCCGGATGACCAGTCGGCGACGGACGCGGCGAACGACCCGTCCAGCGGTCAACCCGGCAGTGGTGGCCTGGTCAGTGGGTTGACCGGTCAGGGCGGCTTGGCGGACCAGGTCGACCCCTGCCAGTCGCAGCGGGACACCTACATCAAGACGAAGCAGACCTACATGGCGTCGAAGCAGTCGTATGACGCGGCGGTGGCGTCGCGGGATTCGGCGCGGGCTGCGGGCAAGGTGACGGTGGAGCGGGAGAAGCTGAACCTGATCACCGCGCGGAACAACGAGGAGTTGCAGGACACCGACCGCGAGGCGAATATCGACGCGCAGGAAGGCGCGGTCGAGGCGGCGCGGGCGCAGGTGGCGAACGCGCAGCGGAATGTGGAGAACACCACGTTGTACTCGCCGGTGGCCGGGACGGTGTCGGCGTTGACCGGTGTGGTCGGCGAGTATGTGGGCAATGGGGCGCCGACGTCGGCGTTGGCTCCGGGTAGTGGCGCGGCGATTCCGGGTGTGGGTGCGGCGGCGACGTCGGACTCGGCGGGTAACGCCGGTGGTGGCCTGTCGGCCACGCGTCCAGGTGGTGGCGCGTTCGTGGTGTTGAACGACATCAACACCTTCCAGGTGGTGGTGCCGTTCGAGGAGTCGGACGCGGCGAAGGTGTCGCCGGGTCAGAAGGTGGACGTGTCGTTCGACGCGGTGCCGGATCTGACTCGTGAGGGCACGGTGTTGTCGATCGCTCCGGGTGGTGTGGCGATCTCGGGTGTGACGAACTACTACGCGACGATCCTGCTGAATGAGTCCGACCCTCGGTTGAAGGCCGGTCAGACGGCGGAGGCGGGGGTGCGGACCAGTTCGAAGGAGAACGTGCTGGTGGTGCCCAACGGCGCGGTGATCCGTCAGGGTGGCCGCACGCTGGTGAACGTGCCGGGTCCGGACGGTCAGCCCCAGCCGCAGCCGTTCCAGCCGGGCATGGTCGGTGACGACAACACCGAGGTGGTTTCCGGTCTGCGCGAGGGTCAGCCGATCCTGCTTCCGCAGGCGCAGGTGGCCCCGGGCGGCCAGGCACCCCGGTAGTTCCCAACGAAACCCCGGAGGCCCGGGTCCCAGCCAACGGGACCCGGGCCTCCGGTCGTCTGGGTCAGATCGAGATGAGGGGCATGAGGACCTCGTCCACGATCTCCACCACGAACTCGTCGGCGATCGGGCCGCCGTGCACCAGGAAGTGGTGCCGGAGCAGCGCCGGGCCCACGTTGGCCACCCGGTGGGTGAGCGCACTGGGCCGCACCTCGCCGCGTACCGCGCCGCGGCGCATGAGGTCCAGCACCATGTTGATCACCGGGTCCACGAAGCGGCGGCGGACGACGTGCATCAGGTCCGGGTCCCGCACCGTCTCCACGATCATTCCCCGGGCGCCCTCGCCCGGCGCGCCCTCGAACCGCGCGGTGATTGCGCGCAGCAGCCCGAGCAGGTCCTCCCGGATGTCGCCGGTGTCCGGTGCCTCCAGCTCGAACGGCCGGATGTGTTCCAGCGCGTCCACCACCAGCTCGGCCCGGTTCGTCCAGCGCCGGTACAGCGAACCCTTGCTGGCGTGCGCCCGGTTCGCCACCCTCTCCATGGTGAGCTCCGCGTAGCCGAACTCGTCCAGTTCGGCCAGCGTGGCCTCGAAGATCGCGGCGGTCAGCGCCTCCCCCCGGCGGCGCGGGGCCCGGCGATGGTCGCCCTCCGCCGAGGCGCAGGCGTCCGCCTCCACCGACTCGCGGCAGTCGTCGGTCGGTTGGGCCAGCTCGGCCTGTGAGGTCATATTCGTACTTTACTTGAAGACGACTCGTTCTCTATTGCTGGAACGCTTCAGTTTGACGTCGGTCACCGCGTGTGGGTTACACCTGAGGGGCCGAAACCACGTTCTCCGCGCCGAACGCCGACCTCAGCTCGACCTTCAACACCTTCCCGCTGGGGTTGCGGGGAAGCGCGTCCAGCAGGGCGATCCGCCGGGGGCACTTGTACGCCGCCAGGTGTTGCCGGGCGAACGCCTCGATCTCCTCGGCATCCGGCGGGTCGGCCTGGTCGGCCGGCACGATCACGGCCAGCGGCGTCTCGCCCCACTTGGGGTCGGCCACGCCGATCAGGGAGACGTCGGCCACCTTGGGGTGACCGGCGAGCACGTTCTCCACCTCGGCGCAGTAGATGTTCTCCCCGCCCGAGATGATCATGTCCTTCTTCCGGTCCACCACGTAGAAGAAGCCGTCCTCGTCCTCCCGGACCAGGTCGCCGGAGTGGAACCAGCCGCCGGCGAAGGCCTCGGCGGTCGCCTCCGGGTTGTTCCAGTACTCCTTCATCACCATGGGGCCCCGGTAGACGATCTCGCCGACCGTGCCCCTCGGCACGTCGTTCATCTCGTCGTCCACCACCCGGACCTCGACGTTGAGGATGGGCGTTCCCACCGACCCGATCTTGCGGATGGCGTCCTCGCCGATCAGGTAGCAGGTGACCGGGCTGCACTCGGTCTGCCCGAACGCGGTCTGCACGTTGGCCAGGGGGAACGTTTCCATCATGGTGCGCAGCAGCGTGGTGGAGGCGGGAGCGGCGCCCCAGGAGGCGCGGCGCAGCGCGGAGAGGTCTCGCTCGGCGATGCCCGGCACGGCGCAGATCGCCTGCCACTGCGAGGGCACGAAGAAGCAGGTGGACACCCGCTCCCGTTCCAGCAGGTCCACCATGGCCGCCGGGTCGAACCCGCCGGACGGCGTGATCACGAACTTCCCGCCGGGCAGCAGGCACATCAGGTACCCGGACACCCCGGCGATGTGGAACATCGGCGCGCCGTTCAGGGACACCCGGTCGTCGGCCGGTGCGCCGACGTGCACGCTGCAGCTGAACGCGTGCAGCATCAGGTTGTAGTGGGTGAGCACCGCGCCCTTCGGGCGGCCCGTGGTGCCCGAGGTGTACATGATGAACGCCGGCGCGTGCTCGTCCACCACCAGCTCGCCGAACTCCGGGTCGGCCCCGGCCAGCGCTCGTTCGTAGTCCTCCCCGATGACCAGCACGGTGTGCACCGAGGGGGCCTCCGCGCGCGCCGAGGCCAGCGCCTCGGCGAACATCGGGTCCACCACCACGGCCACCGAGCCGCTGTCGGCGAGGGCGTAGGCGATCTCCCTGGCCACCAGCCGGAAGTTGATCGGCACGCAGATCGCCCCGAGGCGCACCGAGGCGAGCATCGCCTCGATGTACTCGATCGAGTTCAGTCCCAGGATGGCCACCCGGTCGCCGGCCCCGACCCCCCGGGCGCGCAGCGCGTTGGCCAGCCGGCTGACCCGTTCGTCCAGCTCACGGTAGGTGCGGCCGTCCTCGCCGAAGCTGATCGCCGGCTGGTTCGGGATCTTGCGGGCGTGCCGGGCGAGCTGGTCGGCGGCGGTCATGCCGCGCCCGGTGATGTGTACGGAGGGGGTGGCGGCCATGCGGCACATACTGCCGCGGCCATCCGGCCCGCGCGAGGTGACCGGGAGCGCCGCTGCTCCCGGTCGGCTACGTCCTACGGTGTGCTGCAGCCGCAGTTGGTGGTGCAGCTGTCCGTGCCGCGCAGTGCCATCATCTCCCCGACCTCCCTACTCGTGGGTGATTCGACCGTAGGTACCGTCGGCGCAGGTCACAAGGCCCGGACCTGACGTGTGAAGTTGTTAGCTCTTATGCCGCGGCGGGGCGGCGGGGCGACTGCGCTGGGCAACCGCCGTTGCGACGACCGGTGGACACGTGGAGACCGTGCCGTTCGCCGGGCGGGGGCGGGACAACCGTTAGGCTCGGCCCGGGACACGCCTCAGGCGAAAGGGCGGAGCCGGATGGCGCGGGTAAGTCGGTCGGCCTATCTCGAGGCGGCCCTTGAGGTGCTCGCCGAGGCCGGCAGCGAGGGCCTGACGGTGGCCGAGCTGTGCGCCCGCCTCGGTGTCACCAAGGGTTCCTTCTACCACCACTTCACCGGCATGCCGGAGCTGGTGAGCGCCCTGCTGCGGTTCTGGGCGGACGAACGCAGCCAGCGGCTGATCGAGGTGTCCTCGGCCGAGCCGGACCCGGTGGCCCGCTATGAGCTGCTGCTGCGCATCGCCGAGGGCCTGCCGCACGGCGCCGAGGCGGCGCTGCGCGCCTGGGGCCGCAGCAACCCCGAGGTACACGCGGTGGTGACCCGTGTGGACGCCGCGCGGGAACGGCACATCGCCGAGTCGATGCGGCTGTTCGGGCTGTCCGAGGAGCGGGCCGGGCTGCGCGCCCGGATGGCCATCTCCCTGCTGGTGGGCGTTCAGCAGCGGGAGAACCCGGTCGATGTCGTGACGCTGCGCGCCATGCTCGAGGAGCTGAACGCGACGCTCCCGGCCCTACCGGGTGCGGCCCTTTCAGAATGAACATACCATCAGGTACGGTCTGTTCGCGACGACCCAGGCCCCCGATTGGAGTCATCGATGACCATGACAGTTGAGCAGGCCGGGTTGACCGTGATCGACCCGACCGCGTACGCGGAGGAACGCCGCCTGCACGAGGCGTGCGCCCTGCTGCGCCGGGAGTCGCCGGTTCACTGGGTCGACGGCCTGCCCGAGTACAACCCGTTCTGGGTGATCACCAAGCGGGCGCACATCCTGGAGATCGAGAAGAACCACCAGCAGTTCCGCAACCACCCGCGCCCGGTGCTGGTCCCCGCCGTGGAGGACCAGCGGCAGGCCGAGCAGGGCCAGCTGCTGCGCACCCTGATCCACATCGACGACCCGGACCACAAGGCGCTGCGCCCGGTCGCGGCCGACTGGTTCAAGCCCAAGACGCTGCGCACCATGCAGGAGAACGTGGACGTCCTGGCGCGGCGGTACGTGGACCAGATGGCGGCCAGGGGCAGCGAGTGCGACTTCGTCAGCGAGGTCGCCGTGCACTACCCGCTGCAGGTGATCCTGTCCCTGCTCGGGCTGCCGGAGAGCGACTTCCCCCGGATGCTGCAGCTCACCCAGGAGATCTTCGGCGGGGACGACCCGGAGCGCCGCCGGGGGGAGACCCCGGAGGAGCAGATGGCCGTGGTGATGGACTTCTTCGCCTACTTCCAGCGGCTGATCAACGACCGCCGGGAGACCCCGACCGAGGACCTGGCCTCGGCGATCGCCAACGCCCGGATCGACGGCGAGTACCTGTCCGACATCGACTGCGCCTCCTACTTCGTGATCATCGCGACCGCCGGGCACGACACCACCAGCTCGACCATCGCCGGTGGGCTGCACGCCCTGCTCGAGCACCCCGACCAGCTGGAGAAGCTGCGGGCCGACCCGAGCCTGATGCCCGGCGCGGTGGAGGAGATGATCCGCTGGGTCACGCCGGTGAAGGAGTTCATGCGCACCGCGCGGGAGGACTACGAGATCGGCGGGCAGACCATCAAGGCCGGGCAGAGCCTGCTGCTCATGTACCCGTCGGGCAACCGGGACGAGGAGGAGTTCGACAACCCGGACGTGTTCGACGTGACCCGGCGGCCGAACCGGCACGTGGCGTTCGGCGCCGGCGTGCACTTCTGCCTCGGCGCGGCACTCGCCCGCATGGAGACCCAGGCCATCTTCGCCGAGCTGCTGCCCCGGCTGGAGCACATCGAGCTGGCCGGCACCCCCGAGGGGGTGCCCAGCACGTTCGTCAGCGGGCTGAAGCGGCTGCCCATCCGGTACCGGCTGACCGGGGCGCCGGTACCGGCCTGATCAGCCGGGCTAGGGCCAACGTCCTTCAGTCAGGGGCCGCACCGGTCGTCTTCGGTCCGCCGGTTCGGCGGGGGTCGGGTTCGAAAGACGGCCTCGACGGCGCGGACCGGTCGGGCTGGCGCGGCTCGGTCTCGCCCGGCGCCTTTCGCTCGCCACCCGCGCCCGCTCCCGTGCGCCCGCTCCCGTGCTCAGGACGAACGGTTGGTGTGTGGCGGCCTTCGTAACGCAGGGTTGCCAGGCGCGGAGGCCGCGCGGTCGATTCCGCGGCGGGTCGTCGTCGAGTGCGACACCATTCTGGTTTGATCTTGGAAAAAACCAGAATGGTGTCGACTTCGGTGAATGGGACAAACCGAACCCGACCGATACCGGTCACGTTCCGTAACGAGGCCGGCGGTCGGGAGCGCGAACCGCGGCAGGGCGGCCACCGCGCCGCCGTCCGGGCCGATCCTTCGGACCCGATTCCCGCCGCACCGGCGGACCGAAGACGACCGGTGCGACCCGTTAACCGGGCGGCCTTGTCGCTAGGGCAGCTGGTCGCGCAGGACCCGTTTGAGCAGCTTGCCGGACGCGTTGCGGGGCAGCTCCCCGACCAGGTGCACCGCCTTGGGCACCTTGAAGCCGGCCAGCCGGCCCTTGGCGTGCGCGATCAGCTCCTCGGGGTCCACCGGTGACTTGGTCACCACGAACGCGGTGATCGCCTCGATCCACCGCTCGTGCGGCACGCCGATCACCGCCGCCTCGGCGACCGCCGGGTGGGTGTAGAGGGCGTCCTCGACCTCGCGGGAGGCCACTAGCACACCGCCCGTGTTGATCACGTCCTTGATCCGGTCCACCACGGTGATGTAGCCCTCCTCGTCCGCGCGAACCAGGTCACCGGAGTGGAACCAGCCGCTGGCGAACGCCTCGGCCGTCTCCTCCGGCTTCTCCCAGTAGCCCTCGCACAGCTGCGGCGAGCGGTAGACCACCTCGCCCAGCTCGCCCGGCGCGACGTCGTTGCCCTCGCCGTCCACCACCCGCAGCTCCACGAACAGCACCGCGCGGCCGCAGGAGCCGGGCCGGTCGGGGTGCTCCTCCGGCTGCAGCGCGGTGGCCAGCGGGCCGATCTCGGACTGCCCGAACAGGTTGTAGAAGCCCAGCCCGGGCAGCGCCTGCTGGAGCCGCTCCAGCACCGGCCCCGGCATGATCGACGCCCCGTAGAAGGCCTTGCGCAGCGAGCTCAGGTCCCGGGTGGCGAAGTCGGGGTGCTGGGAGAGCGGCACCCACACCGTGGGGGCCAGGAACAGCGCGCCGATCTTGTCCGCCTCGATCCGGCGCAGGATCTCCGGGACGTCCGGGGCCTCCATCACGTGATTGGTCGCGCCGACGGCCAGGTAGGGGAGCATCAACACGTGCATGCCGGCCGAGTGGTACAGCGGCATCGGGTGCAGCGGCTGGTCGTGCTCGTGGCAGCCCATGGCCACGATGCAGGACACGTACTCGTGCACCAGCGCCCGGTGGGTCATCATCGCGCCCTTGGGCCGGCTGGTGGTGCCGGAGGTGTAGAGCAGCTGGACCAGGTCGGTGTCCGCCACCGGGACGTCGATGTGCGGCACCTCGCCGGCACTGGCGCGGGCCAGCAGCGAGTCCTCCGTGTCGCGCAGCGCGAGCACCTGCTTCGGCGGCTCGGGCAGCGCCTCCACCGGCCCGGCCAGCGCCGGATCGACCAGGATCGCGCTGGCCCCGGACTGCTCCACCAGGTAGGCCAGCTCGTCTCCGGTCAGGTTGTAGTTGATCGGCACGTGCACCAGGCCGGCCCTGGCGCAGGCCAGGAAACCGATCACGTAGGCGTCCGAGTTCTTCCCGTAGGCGGCGACCCGGTCGCCCTTGTCCAGGCCGAGCCCGAGCAGGACGGCCGCCGCCCGGCTGACCGCGTCGTCCAGCTCCCGGTAGGTCCACGTCCGGCCGGCGAAGCGCAGCGCCACCCGGTCGGGCGTGCGGCGGGCGCTGCGCGCCGGCACGTCGGCCACGGTGCTCGACTTGGTCGCGATCATCTGGACGGCCTCCCGGCGCTGGTGGACCCGTTTCCTGAGAACTTCCGCATACCTTTCTGCCCAGCCGTCCTGCCCGCAACCTGTGCGATAGCACGCCCGCTGGGCCACGGCGATACGTGAGAGCGCAACTACACGGCTTGCGCAAGCAAGGAGAGCGATTTCCCCGCATTGGGTGAAGGCATTGGTGCCCCCGCCGGACGGCGAGTGGTGGCGGCCACTTACCATCTCCTGCACCGGGGCGCTCCCCACACTGGGCGGGGCCACCAACTCCGCCCGGTGCCAGTGCACTCGGCGGCCGCTCTGTCCCGGTATCGCTCGGCGCCGCCGTCATAGCGCAGTGAGCGAGGTCGACAGCTGATGGCTCAGGTCAAGGTGGGACCAGGCGACGCGGGGCCCGAGGAGCCCAAGGCCGAGGCCGCGTCTACCACAACGCCCCAGGAGAAGGCGGATACGAAGCCCGGGGCCGAGGCGAAAGCCGAGGAACCGAAGGCCGACGCCGAGGTGGCCAAGGCCGACGCCGCGGTCGAGGAGACCGAGGCTTCCGAGGTGAAGGCATCGGAGGCGAAGGACGGGGCCGCCAAGGCTGACGCCGCAGTCTCCGAGGCGAAGGCCGCCGGGGACGCCGAGCCCGCGAAGGGTGAGGCCAAGCCGGCGGAGCCCGCGAAGGCTGAACCCGCCGCCGAGGTGGCGGAGAAGCCGGCTGACGCCAAGGTCGAGGACGCCAAGGTCGAGGACGCGCCGGCCGAGAAGCCCGCGGACACGAAGGCCGAGGGCGCCAAGCCCGCCGGCGCCGAGGCCACCGACGCGGCGCCGGAGAAGGACGCGGACGCGCCGGTCGCGGAGGCCAAGGCTGAGGAGCCTGAGGCCAAGGGCGCCAAGCCTGAGCAGTCTGAGGCCGACGACGCGAAGCCTGCGGAGTCCAAGGCTTCCGAGGACGCGGAGCCCGCGGAGTCCAAGGCTTCCGAGGACGCCAAGCCTGAGGAGGCCAAGGCTTCCGAGGATGCGAAGACCGAGAAGTCCGAGGACGACAAGGACGAACGGACGGTGGTGATCTCCTCCCCGAAGGCGGAGGAGAACGGCGTGAAGGCCGCCGCCGCGTCGGCCAAGCTGGCCGGCGAGGAAGAGACCGTCGTACTTCCCTCGCCCCGCTCGGGCGGGCCGTCCAAGCAGTGGAAGATCCTGGTCGGCGCGTTGAGCGTGGTGGCGGTCGGGCTGCTGGTGGCCGGTGTGCTGCTGTTCGTGCACAACCGGTCGGCGGCCGATCTGGACGCCCAGCGGGTGGAGGCGTCCGGCGTGGCGCAGAAGGTCGCCACCGACCTCACCTCGCTGGGCGCGGACAACGCCCAGGCGGTGATCGCCAGCCTGAACGGCGAGACCACGGGCGACTTCAAGAACAAGATCGGCAGCCTCAGCGGGCAGCTGCAGGGTGCGCTGCAGCAGCTGAACGCCAGCTCCAAGGGCACCGTCAACGGTGCGGCCGTGGAGAAGATCGACGACAAGTCCGCGTCGGTGCTGGTCTCCGTCGCGGCGACGATCTCGAGCAGCAAGCTGCCCCAGCCGCAGCAGGTCTCGTACCGGATCTCCGTCCAACTCCAGCATGACGGCAGCCGCTGGCTGGCGTCGGAGGTGAACTTCGTATGAGCATCAGTGACACCAAGACCGACGCCAAGACCGAGGCCGACGCGGACGACAAGACCGTCGTGCTCGAGTCGGAGGAGAAGACCAAGCCGGCCGAGCCGAACGCGGCCGGCGGCCGATCCCGGACGCTGGTGCCGCTGGTGCTCGGGGTGGTCGTCCTGGGCCTGGCGATCGCGGTCGGCTTCTTCACCGTCCAGGCGGTGAGCAGCTCGAACGCCGAGCAGGACCGGACCGCCGCCCTGGATGCGGCGCGCACCTCGTCCGCGCAGGCACTCAGCTACAACTCGGACACCATCGACGCGGACATCGCCCGGACCAAGGCGCTGCTCACCGGCAAGTTCGCCGCCGACTTCGACCAGCTCGCCACCCAGTTCCTGCTGCCGGCGAGCAAGCAGACGAAGCTGTCCACCAATGCCGAGGTGACGCACGCGGCGGTTATCGAGTCCGGGCCGCGGGAGGCCAAGGTGCTGCTGTTCGTGAACCAGACGGTGCGCGCGGCCAGCGCGCCCCAGCCGGCCACCGGCGCGGCCGGCATGCGGGTCACCATGACCCTCGCCGACGGCAAGTGGCTGATCTCCAACATCGAGCCCATCTGAGAGGCCGCCGGCCGGCACGCGGGACCTCGGCGTGCCGGCCCGGGGTGATCGCGGCTACAGTCCGGCTATGCGCGGATCCATTCTTGGCACCGAGGTGCGGCGGGTCGAAGACGACGAGTTGATGCGTGGCCAGGGCACCTATGTGGACAACCTGGACATCCCCGACACCTTGCACGCGACCTTCGTCCGGTCGCCATTGGCCCACGCCCTTATCGAGGGCGTCGACACTTCTGAGGCAAAGACCGCGCCCGGCGTGCGCGCGGTGTATCTGGCCGAGGACCTCAACCTTGCCCCGCAGGTCGGGGCCATCCCGTTGAACCCGAAGACCGCCCGGCCGCCGCTCGCGGTGGGCAAGGTCCGGTTCGTCGGGGATGTGGTCGCGGTCGTCATCGCGGACACCAAGGCCCAGGCCAACGACGCCGCCGAGCTGGTCGTGGTGGACTACGACCCGCTCGACGTGGTGGTCGACCTGGAAGCGGCCCTCGACCCGGACGGCCCGCTCCAGTTCGAGGAGCTGGGCTCCAACATCGCCGCCGGCGAGCGGGAGCCGGACGAGGAGGGCGACCCGCTCGAGGGCGCCGACGTCGTGGTCCGGGTGACCATGCGCAACCAGCGGCTGGCCCCGATGCCGATGGAGCCCAACGCGATGATCGCCATCCCGGGCGGCATCGACGGCACGGACTACGACGCCACGGTCTACGTGTCCGCGCAGGCGGCCCACATGGCCCAGGCGCTGCTGGCCGGTGGCATCGGCATGGACATGTCCCGGCTGCGGGTGATCTCGCCGCACGTCGGCGGCGGGTTCGGCGCCAAGATCGGCGCGCAGGCCGAGCACCTGGTCGTGCTGGCCGCCGCGCTGAAGCTGGGCCGCCCGGTGAAGTGGATCGAGACCCGCTCGGAGAACGCGGTCTCCATGATGCACGGCCGGGCCCAGCAGGAGTGGGTGGAGATGGGCCTGCGCCAGGACGGCACGATCGTCGGCCTGCGGCTGAACGTGCTGGTGGACTGCGGTGCCTACGGCGGGTTCAACGGCTTCCTGGGCATCGTGTTCACCCGCATGATGTCGGCCGGCGTCTACCGCATCCCGAAGATCAGCTACAACGTCGCCGCGGTGCTCACCAACACCGCCTCGGTCGGTGCGTTCCGCGGCGCCGGCCGTCCGGAGGCGGCCGAGCTGCTCGAGCGGATCATGGACATGGCCGCCGTCGAACTGAAGATCGACCCGGCCGAGCTGCGCCGGCGCAACTACATCCAGCCCGACGAGTTCCCGCACACCACCGTGGTCGGCGCGCCGTACGACAACGGTGACTACGAGCTGCCGCTGCGCAAGGCGCTCGAGCTGGCCGGCTACGAAGACCTGCGGGCCGAGCAGGAGCGCCGCCGGAGCAGCGGTGACCCCAAGCAGCTGGGCATCGGGCTGGCCTCCTACGTGGAGGTCACCGGCGCCGGCAACTTCACCGAGTGGGCCGCCGTGGACGTGCACGCCGACGGCGGGGCGACCATCAAGGTGGGCACCTCGGCGCACGGCCAGGGGCACGCCACCTCGTTCGGCATGATCGTGTCGGACCGGCTGGGCATTCCGCTGGAGAAGATCAAGTTTGTCCAGGCGGACACCGCCGAGGTGCCGCGCGGCGGCGGGACCATGGGCTCCCGTTCGCTGCAGATCGGCGGCAATGCGGTGAACCGGGCCGCCGAGGTGGTGCTGCAGTCCGCCCGCGAGCTGGCGGCTGAGCTGCTCGAGGCCGACGTCGACGACATCGAGGTCTCGGACAGCGGCGAGCTGGGCGTGGCCGGCGTGCCGGACCGGACGCTCAGCTGGTCGAAGCTGTCCGAGGCCGCCACCGAGCGCGGCCAGCGGCTGGGCACCGAGCTGGACTGGGAGCAGCAGGGCGGTTCCACCTTCCCGTTCGGCACCCACCTGTCCGTGGTGGAGGTGGACACCGACACCGGCAAGGTCACCCCGCTCAAGCACTACGCGGTGGACGACTGCGGGCGCATCCTCAACCCGCTGATCGTGGCCGGTCAGCAGCACGGCGGGCTGGCCCAGGGCATGGCCCAGACGCTCTGGGAGCACTTCGTCTACGACGCGGACGGCAACCCGACCACGGCCACGCTGACCGACTACACCATCCCGTCGGCGGCCGACCTGCCCTGGTTCGACGTGTCCAACACCGAGACGCCCACGCCGCACAACCCACTGGGCGCCAAGGGCATCGGGGAGAGCGCCACCGTCGGCTCCACCCCCGCCGTGCACAACGCCATCGTCGACGCGGTCAGCCACCTCGGCATCCGCCACATCGACCTCCCCTGCACCCCCCACGCCGTCTGGCGGGCCATCGAGAACGCAAGGAAGGGCGCCCTGCCCGACCCCTGGCGCGAACCGCCCCTGGCGGCCCTCCGCGCCCTCCCCGAACGCCAACCCATGGACCCCGACGCCGAACCCGTCGGCGCCTGACCCGGACACGAGACCTCGGCACACCCCACTCGGGTGTGCCGGGTCTCCCACCTGGGGGACTGTTCCAAGATCGGTGTTTCCGGCCCGACGCGCCGGGCTGAGGTCCGGCGAGATGGGCACAGGCAGTGATGACATCTGATCTTGTGGGATCAGCGAAGCGTGAGTCGAAGCCGGCGCGGGAGCTGTCACCGGAGCAGGCCGCCGCGGCGGCCATGGTGGCCGAGGCCAAGGCCCGAGGGCTGGCGCTGACCGGCCCGGACGGTTTGTTGAAGGTGTTCACCAAGAGTGTGTTGGAAACCGCGCTTGGTGAAGAGATGACCGAGCATCTCGGGCATGAGAAAAATCGCGCCGAGCCGGATCGGGAATCAACAAACGTGCGGAACGGCACTCGGTCGAAGACCGTGATCTCGGATGCGGCCGGCGAGGTGCGGATCGATGTTCCGCGTGATCGGGACGCGACGTTCGAGCCGCAGATTGTGAAAAAGCGGCAGCGGCGAATCGGTGACGTCGACGAAATTGTGTTGTCGTTGTGCGCGAAAGGGTTGACCAGCGGGGAGGTTTCCGCGCATTTCTCCGAGATCTACGGGGTTTCCGTGTCGAAGGAAACGATCTCGCGGATCACTGACAAAGTTGTGGCGGAGATGAACGACTGAGCAAGCCGCCCCCTCGAGGACATTTACGCCGCGTTGTTCATCGATGCCATCCAGGTCAAGGTGCGCGACGGTCAGGTAGCCAACCGGCCCGTCTACGCCGCCATCGGGGTCACCCTGGACGGACACAAGGACGTGCTGGGACTGTGGATGGGCGCGGGCGGCGAAGGCGCCAAGTTCTGGATGAGCGTCCTGGTCGACCTGAAGAACCGTGGCCTGCGAGACGTGTTCTTCCTGGTGTGCGACGGCCTGAAAGGACTACCCGATGTGGTGGCCAACGTCTGGCCGCAAACAATCGTCCAAACATGCATCGTCCATCTCATTCGCAACACGTTCCGCCTGGTCTCCCGACAGGACTGGGATGCGCTCAAGCGCGACGTGAAAGCAATCTACACCGCGCCCAACCCCGACGCCGCGCTGGGCGCTCTCGACGAACTCGACACAAAATGGGGAAAGAAATACGCGGCGGTGATCCGACTCTGGCGAAACGCCTGGAACGAGTTCGTGCCGTTCCTCGACTACGACGTCGAAATACGGCGGGTCATTTGCTCAACGAACGCGATTGAATCGCTGAACGCACGCTACCGCAGAGCAGTCCGAGCCCGTGGACATTTTCCCACCGAACAGGCAGCAATGAAATGCCTGTACCTTGTGACCCGCAGCCTGGACCCCACCGGGACAGGCCGCGCCCGATGGACGATGCGCTGGAAGCCCGTGCTCAACGCCTTCGCCATCACCTTCAGCGACCGCTGGCCGGCAGCTGAGAGCTACTAACCGAACCGCCGGAAACACCGATCACGGGATAGACCCCCACCTGGCGAGTCGGGGATTTGGGTACGGTGAGTCGGGGATTTGGGTACGGTGTTGGTGGGTACCGCGCGGGGTGTTCGACCGCGGTGCGGGTTTGACCCGGTCGGCCGGCGGAGCTGGGTGCTGACGTCGATTCCTGCGCCTGCTCGCTCGCCGAACCGCCCGCCACGTCGAGATGGACGTTGTGGTCGTGGCAAGTGAGAGCAGCCGACCATGGTGTCCATCTCGATGAAGGCAGCCAGGCGAACCGGCCGGACTTCGACTCTAGGTAGTCGCACGCTCGGACATTGAGGCAGGCAGCAACCAACTCGAGTTCCTGACGCACTGGGCACGAATCCCCGACTCGCCGTACTCAGATCCCCGACTCGCCGTACCTAGATCCCCGACTCGCCGAGTGGGTGGGCAGCGGCTAGAAGCGTTGGACGCCGGTGACTTTTAGGGCGGGGGTGCCGGTGGTGTGGGAGGTTTCCAGGTCTAGGTCGGCGGAGATGAACCATTCGTGGTAGCCGTCGGGGTCGTCCAGGACCTGGTGGATTTCCCAGCGGCCGTCCGCTTCGGTGATGCGGAAGAGGTCCGGGCCTCTTGCGTGCGCGTCGGTGCGGATCTCGTCGAACTGCTCGAAGTAGGGCTCCAGGGCGAGCTGCCACTGGTCGGCGTCCCAGGTGCGGGACGGGTCCAGTTCGCCCAGCTCGTACCACTGCTTCCGGGCGGCCAACTGCACGCGGCGGAACATCGCGTTGCGCACCAGCACCCGCAGTGCCCGGGGGTCGACGGTGACCGGTCGGGGCTGTGCCGCGCCCGGGGCGGCCTCCTTCGAGGCGTCCGGGTTGGCCAGCTTCTCCCACTCGTCGAGCAGGCTGGAGTCGACCTCGCGGACCAGCTCGCCGAGCAGCTCGATCAGGTCGGCGAGGCCCTCGGTGCGGGCCTCCTCGGGCACTGTCTGGCGCAGTGCCTTGTAGGAGTTCGTCAGGTAGCGCAGGACCAGGCCCTCCGAGCGGGCCAGCTGGTAGTGCCCGATGTACTCGACGAAGGTCATGGACCGCTCGTAGAGGTCGCGGGACACGGACTTGGGGGAGAGCTCGAAGTCCGCCACCCACGGGTGGCCGCGCCGGTAGGTCTGGTAGGCCGCGTCCAGCTCCTCGGCCAGCGGCTGGGGCCAGCTGATCTCCTCCAGGGCGGCGGTGCGCTCGTCGTAGTCCAGCCCGTCCGCCTTCATCTCGGCTATCGCGGCCCGCCGGGCCGCCGAGCGCTGAGCGAGCAGCACCTGCTTCGGGTCGTCCAGGGTGGCCTCGAGGACGGACAGCACGTCCAGCGGGTAGTCCGGCGACTCCCGGTCCAGCAGCTCGACGGCGGCCAGCGCGAACGGGGACAGCGGTTGGTTCAGCGCGAAGTCCATCTGCAGGTCCACGGTGACCTTGGCCCGCCGGCCGTCGGTGTCCGGCTCGGGCAGCTGCTCCACCACGCCGCCGGCCAGCAGCGCGCGGTAGATGGCGATTGCGCGCAGGATGTGCTTGCGCTGGGCCGGCCGGTCCTCGTGGTTGTCCTCCAGCAGGTGGCGCATGTGGGCCAGGGTGTCCCCGGGCCGGTTGATCACGTTCAGCAGCATCGCGTGGCTGACCCGGAAGCTGGACCGCAGCGGCTCGGGCTGCGCCGCGACCAACCGCTCGTAGGCGGCCTCGCTCCAGGAGATCTCGCCCTCGCGTGGCTGCTTGCGCACCACCTTGCGCCGCTTCTTCGGGTCCTGGCCGGCCTTGGCCAGCGCCTTCTGGTTCTGCACCACGTGTTCCGGGGCCTGCACCACCACGGTGCCCACGGTGTCGTATCCGGCCCGGCCGGCCCGCCCGGCGATCTGGTGGAACTCGCGGGCGTTGAGCATCCGGCTGCGGGTGCCGTCGTACTTCACCAGCCCGGTGAATACCACGGTGCGGATCGGCACGTTGATGCCGACGCCCAGGGTGTCCGTGCCGCACACCACCTTGAGCAGGCCGGACTGGGTGAGCCGCTCCACCAGCCGGCGGTACTTGGGCAGCATGCCGGCGTGGTGCACGCCGATGCCGTGCCGGACCAGCCGGGACAGCGTGCGGCCGAACCCGGCGGCGAACCGGAAACCGCCGATCAGCTCGGCGATCTGGTCCTTCTCCTCCCGGCTGCACACGTTGATGCTCATCAGCGCCTGGGCGTGCTCGATCGCCGCGACCTGGGTGAAGTGCACGACGTAGACCGGCGCCTGCTTGGTGTACAGCAGCTCCTCCACCGTCTCGTGCAGCGGCGTGGAGGCGTAGGAGAACATCAGCGGCACCGGCCGCTCGCCGGAGCTGACCACGGTGGTCGGCTGGCCGGTGCGCCGGGTCAGGTCCTCCTTGAACCGGGTGACGTCGCCCAGCGTGGCCGACATGAGCAGGAACTGGGTGTGCGGCAGCTCGATCAGCGGGACCTGCCAGGCCCAGCCCCGTTCCGGATCGGCGTAGAAGTGGAACTCGTCCATCACCACCTGGCCGACGGCGACCTCCGCGTCGGCCTCGCCGCCGTGCCGCAGCGCGATGTTGGCCAGCACCTCGGCGGTGCAGCAGATGATCGGTGCGCCGGGGTTGATGCTGGAGTCGCCGGTCATCATGCCGACCTGCTCGGCGCCGAAGACCTCGCACAGCGCGAAGAACTTCTCCGAGACCAGCGCCTTGATCGGCGCGGTGTAGAAGCTGCGGATCCCCTGGGCCAGCGCGGCGAAGTGCGCCCCGGTGGCCACCAGGCTCTTCCCGGATCCGGTGGGCGTGGCCAGGATGACGTTGGAGCCGGACACGATCTCGATCAGCGCCTCCTCCTGCGCCGGGTAGAGCGTGATGCCCTGCTCGGTGGTCCAGAGGGTGAAGGCGTCGTAGAGCGCGTCCGCGTCGGCGGTGTCGGGAAGCTTCTCGGTGAGGTTCATGTCGCTTTCGATGGTGCCCGATCCCCGGTCAGGACGCGGTGGCGCCTTCGGGGTCGAGTCGGGTGACGGCGTCGATGCCCGTTCCGCTGACGCTGCTCTCGGTCGGCTCGGCCGTCGCCCGGGGCGGTCGGCGGCGCCGCTGCACCGGGGTGGCCAGGCGGGTCGGGGAGGAACGGCCGCGCAGGGTGACCGCGTCGCCCAGCTCCCAGCGGCGGGCCTCGGTGGCGTTGGCCATGACCACCGCGCCGCGCGCGGCCAGCACCCGGCCGGGCACGTTCTTGGCCAGCTCGGTGAGGCGCGCGGCCTCGTTCACCGGGTCGCCGATCACGGTGTACTCGTAGCGGTTCACCCCGCCGACGTAACCGGCCACCGCCTCGCCGGCGGAGACGCCGACCCCGGCGAACAGCTGCGGCACCTCGATGCTGAGCTGTTTGGCCAGCTCGCGGGCGGCGTTCAGGGCGCGCCCGGCCGGGTTGTCCAGGTCGTTGGGCGCGCCGAAGATGGCCAGCGCCGCGTCGCCCTCGAACTTGTTGATCCAGCCGCCGCACTTCTCCACCACGTCGACGACGACCCCGAAGAACTGGTTGAGCAGCGCGACCACCTCGGTGGGGGACTGTTCGTGGGCCAGCGTGGTGGAGCCGACCAGGTCCACGAACAGCACGGCGACCGTGCGCACCTCGCCGCCCAGCCGCACCTCCTCGCTGCTCGTGGTGGCGTGCGCGACGTCCTGGCCCACCTGGCGGCCGAACAGCTCGCGGATCCGCTCCCGCTCGCGCAGCCCGCCGGCCATGGTGTTGAACCCGGCCTGCAGCTGGCCGAGCTCGGTGGCGTCGTACACCGGCACCGAGACGTCCAGCTCGCCACGCTCGATCTTCTGCATGCCCAGCCGCACGGTGCGCACCGGGTCGGCCACCGCGCGCGCCGAGCCCACCGTGGTCAGGAAGCCCATCAGGAGCACGGCCACGCAGCCGGCCAGCACCACCACGGCCAGCTGCTCGGCCGGCACGTCCCGGTAGATCAGCACCTGCAGGCCGGTCAGCGCCAGCCCGCTCACCGGCACCCCGGTGCCCAGCGCCCAGAACAACACCGGCCGGGCCAGCACGCTGGCCCGGAACCGGGGGCGGGGCGGGTTGCCCTCCAGCACCCGTGACGCCGCGCGGCGCAGGATGCGCTCGGCCAGCAGGTAGCAGAGTGTGCAGGTGGTGATGCCGCCGACCAGCACGGTCTCCGCGACCCCGAGGCCCAGGCGGAGCGAGAACATGCCGTTCAGCACGCCGAACACCACCGCCCCGACCAACCAGCTGATCATCAGCATCAGCGAGACGCGCAGCGGGCCGTGGAGCACCAGCTGGCGTTCGTGCCGGGGGTCGTCGACCCGCGCGCGGAACATCAACTTCAGCGTGATCAGGCCGATCACGATGCTCACCGCCAGGTAGGCGAGGGTCACCGTGAGGTTCAGCATCAACACGCGCTGGGGGTCGGACAGCTCGCCGGGTGACTTGGGCAGCACCCACAGCGAGTACCCGATGGTGCCGATGGTGCCCGCGACGTTCGCCGCGAGGATGACCGCGACCAGCAACAAGCGCGCCGGCAGGTCGATGACCGTCCGGCGTCGGGCCACCCGCCCCTTCCTGACCATGATTGGTCGAACTCTACGCTGAGAAGGGCCGGAAGGTGTTGCCCGGTCAGTTATCGCACGCGGTTCAGCCGCGGACTCCGGCGCCCATGCCGACCTGCGCGCGCCGCGGCGCCGGGTCCATCCGCATGCCCCGGCCGATCGGGCCGCCGCCCGGGTGGA
The DNA here is from genome assembly GCA_014208095.1 of Actinospineispora eucalypti. Classification (GTDB taxonomy): domain Bacteria; phylum Actinomycetota; class Actinomycetes; order Mycobacteriales; family Pseudonocardiaceae; genus Pseudonocardia; species Pseudonocardia eucalypti. The sequence goes on from JACHMT010000001.1 coordinate 2,811,342, forward strand.
TGGGCCGCCGGACGTGCAGCACCGGCCAGGCCGGCGAGGGCGGGAAGAAGGTGTTGAACTCGGCCGGCACGATGCCCAGCTTGGCGCAGTTCTCCAGGAACGCCTCGTACTGGTGCATCGCCTCGGAAACGCTGCCGGCGGCCAGGTGCGCCTCGATCAGCGCGCGCCGGGCGCTCTCCCGCAGCGGGTCCGTGGTGACCACCAGCTGCCCGGCCCGGATGGCCGGCTCGTGCCTTCCGACGTCGGTCAGGCGGCGGCACAGCGACTCCAGCGCGTGCATCCGGACCTGGCGGAACCGCTCCCGCTCCGGCTGCACCCACTCGTCGGTCCAGCCCGGCAGCAGGTCCTGGCTGAGCAGGCCGATCAGCTCGTCGGCGGCGGGGAAGGTGGCCGCGCACCGCTGCTGCTCCCAGGCGCGCAGCAGTGCGAACGCCCGCTGTACGTCCACGTCCAGCCCTTCGGCCAGCCGCAGCCCGGTGACGGGACCGACGGTCACCTCGGTGACCAGGTCACCCAGGGAGTCGCAGACCCCGGCCAGCGTGCCGAGGGCGGTGTCCCGGTCCCGGCCGGGCCAGAGCAGCGCGGCCAGCTCGCCGGCCGGGCGCGGCGAGGTGCTCATGGCGAGCAGGGCGAGCAGCCGGCGCTCGTCCGGCTCCAGAGGGGATGCCGTGGTATCAGCGCCGTGGGGGATCCTCAGCTCGAAAGAACCGAGAAGACGCAGCTTCGACGGGCGTGCCGGCGCGGCACAGCCCGACTTTCCATCAGGCATTTCTTTTTCCCCACGTTTTTGTTCGGCGGGCCGCACAGAAGTGCGGAAATCCCCCGGCGCATGCTTTTCGGCCGACGCGTACGGGCACTGCGGGCGCGCGGTCGGCCCCCGTAGTCTTCCCCCTGTTCGCGGCGCTGCCTAGGTCCGTTCCGGGAATCATCTTCGCCCATTCGTGACATGCGGGCGCCGCCGGGGTCTCGTTCGCCCCGGCGCGGCCGTGGATCAGCCGCTTCCGCTGAGTACCGCCTGCAACTGGACGTGCGTCCCCTTGCCGTCCGACCAGACATGTAGCAGGTCACAGAGCTGCCGGGCCATCCAGACGCCCCGCCCTCGGCTCGCGCTCGGGTGCGGCAGGCGCAGGCCGGGCAGCGGTTCGGCGAGCGCGCCGGTGTCGTGAACTTCACACACCAGACGGTCGTGTCGCTGCCAGATCTGCAGCGTGCCGAGGCCCCGGCCGTGCTCCACCGCGTTGCTCGCCACCTCGTTCACCGCGATGATGAAGTCGTCGGCCTTGGCCTTCTCCATGCCCAGCTTGTCGGTCGCCCGGCCGACCGAGGTGCGCAGCTCGATCAGCTGCCACGGGGTGAAAGTCATTTCGTGGTCCGGGGTGCCCAGGCGGGAGGCCGCCGGCACCGGGTGGGCGGCGAGCACCTCGGCCGGCTGCCGCACCTCGGTGTTCCGCCGGATGGCGCCGTCCGGGTCGATCAGCCACGGGTGGCTCCACAACACCGCCCGGTGCTTCGGGCCCTCGGCAAGGGAAGCCGGATAAAGGCAGGTCATGGTGATCGGCGCGGAGGAGAGCGCCAGGTTCAGCGCCACGTCCGTCTCCACCCAGGAGCTGGGGTCCTCGTCCGGGTTGTCCGCGCGGTGCTCGGCGATCACGGTGACCGGGCCGGCCCAGTCGACCAGGTCGCGCAGCTCGTGCGCCCGGCGGGTGGCCAGGGTCTGGCCGGAGCGGCGCATCCACGGCTTCGGCGGCGGCAGGTGGATCAGGCCGACCGGCTCGACCAGCGCCTCGCGCAGCCGCCGTTCGGTGTCCGAGGACGCGATCAGCGCGACCGGGGTGCCGCCGCGCAGGCCGGCCTCCGCGATGGGCGCGGCGATCGAGACCAACTCCTCGGCGGACGAGTAGTAGGCGGCCCGGTGCGCGAAGCTGCTGGGCTGCGCGGCGCGAGTGTTCTCGAACCTCACAACGTCCCCTCGAGCGGCTCTGCCCAGTCCTCCTGGTCGGCATCGTCGTCGTCGATCTCGTCCCGGTCGTCGTGGTCACGCCGGTCGCGCAGGCTCAACTGCGTGGTGAACGCGGCGCCGCACTTGTCCATCACCCGGCGCAGCTGCGGGTGCGCGTCGTAGAGCACCAGCTTGTGGCTCTCCGGGAATGCCTCGGCGGCCTGCACGAACTGCACCACCGCGGTCACGTCGGCGAACCGCAGGGACTCCAGGTGTACGGAGATCTCCCTGCTCGTCTCGGCGGCGCGCAGTGCGGCGTCCAGCTCCCGCTCGATCACACCCCGGATCAGGTGCCGGTTGCTGAAGTCCACCTCGCCGGCCACCCGGGTCCGGAACGTGCCCTGCCGGGTGACCCGCAGCAACCCGTCGTCGTAGATCGCCGGGGTGATCAGCTTGATGTGGTGGTTGGCGCACAGCTCGTCCAGCGCGCGGGCCGACCAGTCGGCGCGCTCGTACTGACACAGCAGGGTGATCGGACGCCCGCGCAGGCTGTACTGCAGCGCGCGGTCGTACTCCGCCACCGTGTGGCCGTTCGGCAGGTGCTTGGTGCCGGTGGGCTCCTCGGCGATGCGGACACCGGAGTAGCCCTCGCGCAGCGCCTCGCCCACCTTCTGCGAGACCATGGCGCTCAGCTCGTCCACCCGCAGCGTCCAGAGCCGGTTGGTCACCTCCGGCGGGACCACGGTCAGCTGGCGGGTGCGGATGTGCCTGGCCACGTCGACGTTGTCCTCGCGCAGCCGGCGCATCAACGGCTCGGTGCTGCGACCGCCGTCGTAGTAGAAGATCTTCTCACCGTGTGCGAGGCCTCCGGCCACATAGCCGGCCGCGACCTCCCAGTGCTGCTCGTCGCTGTCCATGACAACGCATGCGTGATCGCCTGGCGCGATCTCGCTGAGCGTCTTGGCCACGAACAACCTTCACCCACCCGTGTTCATCACATTGCGCTGCTGTTGGATCAACTGTATGTGATCATCGGCCCACTCAGGCTCCCACGCGGGCCGGACGGCGGTTTTGCGTCGCCCAGCGGGCGAGCGCTTCTCCGTGCCCGTTGGGCCTCGTGTGGTTCACCAGAGCCACCGCATGGGGCAGTTTTCTCCTGGTTCCCGGTGCTAGCAAGTGCCATTAGTCAGTCGTGCGTCCGGAGGGTGTTCTAGCACACATGAGAGGCTCAACGGCGCTGATCGAGTTCGGATGCGGGCCAGATGCGGTGATTGGACGATTGACCGGGTGAATCTCGACCGGTTGGCGCACCGAGTGGCTCGCACAGCGATTCACAGTGTGTTCGATGGCCCGAATGTGTGGCCGGCGATGTCCATGCGATGGTCTCCGCGTGGATTCATGGCGGTTGGTCGAACCAACGTTGGACATCGACCTCTTGGCCCAGACCGAGTCTCTGTTCGCCCTGTCGAACGGGCACATCGGGTTACGCGGCAACCTCGACGAGGGTGAGCCGCACTCGTTGCCCGGGACCTACCTGAACTCGCTGTACGAGCTGCGCCCGTTGCCCTACGCGGAGGCCGGTTACGGCTATCCGGAGTCCGGGCAGAGCGTGATCAACGTGACCAACGGCAAGCTGATCCGGCTGCTGGTGGACGACGAGCCGTTCGACGTGCGCTACGGCGAGCTGCACCGGCACGAGCGCACCCTGGACTTCCGGGACGGCGTGCTGCGCCGCGACCTGGAGTGGACCAGCCCCGCGGGGCAACGCGTGCGGGTGTGCAGCACCCGGATGGTGTCGTTCGTGCAGCGCTCGATCGTGGCCATCCAGTACGAGGTGACCCCGGTGGACGCGCCGGCGCGGATCGTGCTGCAGTCCGAGCTGGTGGCCAACGAGCAGCTGCCCCCGCCCGGCAACGACCCCCGGCTGGCCGCGCTGATGGAGGCGCCGCTGGAGCCGGAGGAGACGTACCCCAACCACACCGGGGTGCTGCTGGTGCACCGCACCCGGCACAGCGCGCTGCGCATGGCTTCGATGATGGAGCACATCTGGGACGGTGACGACGACGTACTGGTCACCACCGATGCGCACCCGGACGCCGGCAGCGTCACGCTGAGCACCACGCTGGAGCCGGGGCAGCGGTTCCGGCTGGTCAAGCTGATCGGGTACGGCTGGTCCAGCCAGCGGTCCCGGCCGGCGGTGCGCAGCCAGGTGATGGCGGCGGTGACGGCGGCCAAGCACAGCGGCTGGGACGGGCTGCTGGCCGAGCAGCGCAGGTACCTGGACGAGTTCTGGGCGCGGGCCGACGTCCGGCTGGACGGCGACGAGCGGATGCAGCAGGCCATCCGGTTCTCCCTGTTCCACGTGCTGCAGGCGGGGGCGCGAGCCGAGCAGCGGGCCATCCCGGCGAAGGGGCTGACCGGCTCGGGCTACGACGGCCACACCTTCTGGGACACCGAGACCTTCCTTCTGCCGGTGCTCACCTACACCGCGCCGCAGGCGGCGAAGGACTCGCTGCGCTGGCGGCACAGCACGCTGGACCTGGCCCGGGAACGGGCCACGCAGCTCGGCCACACCGGTGCCACCTTCCCCTGGCGGACCATCCGGGGGCAGGAGTGCTCGGGCTACTGGCCGGCCGGCACCGCCGCGTACCACATCAACGCGGATGTCTCGGACGCCGTGCTCCGGTATGTGAACGCCACCGAGGACCTGGACTTCGAGCGGGACTACGGCCTGGAGATCCTGGTGGAGACCGCACGGATGTGGATCTCGCTCGGGCACTTCGACGCGGCCGGCCGGTTCCGGATCGACGGGGTCACCGGCCCGGACGAGTACAGCGCGCTGGCCGACAACAACGTCTACACCAACCTGATGGCGCAGCGGAACCTGCGCGGTGCCGCCCGGGTGGCCAAGGCGTACCCGGACAAGGCCGGCGAGTTCTCCGTGACCGGCGCCGAGCTGGACCAGTGGAGCCGGGCCGCCGAGTCGATGTACGTGCCGTTCGACGAGCGGCTGGGGGTGCACCCGCAGGCCACCGGGTTCACCGACCACGAGCGCTGGGACTTCGACAACACGCCGAAGGAGAAGTACCCGCTGCTGCTGAACTATCCGTACGGGGACATCTACCGCAGCCAGGTGATCAAGCAGGCCGACCTGGTGCTGGCCCTGCACCTGCGCGGCGACTACTTCACCCCGGAGCAGAAGGCGCGCAACTTCGCCTACTACGAGGCGCTCACCGTGCGGGACTCCTCACTGTCCGCGTGCACCCAGGCGGTGATCGCGGCGGAGATCGGGCACATGCGGCTGGCCCAGGACTACCTGCGCGAGGTGGCGCTGACCGACCTGGACGACCTGCACCACAACACCGGCAGTGGCCTGCACATGGCCAACCTGGCCGGCGTCTGGCTGGGCCTGGTCGCCGGGTTCGGCGGGATGCGCGACCACGACGGGGCGCTCACCTTCGCGCCGCGCCTGCCGGCCGGCTGGACCCGGCTGAAGTTCGGCATGACCTTCCGGGGCCGGCAGCTGCGGGTCGACATCAGTCCCTCCGAGGCGAGTTACAAGCTGCAGGACGGCGAGCCGCTGACCCTGCGCCACCACGGGCAGAAGGTCACCGCACGCGTGGGCAAGGCGGTCCGGCACCCGATCCCGCCGGTGCTCACTCCCGCACCGGTGCACCAGCCGCCCGGGCGCCCACCTCTGACGGGGAATCCAGTCTTCCCCTGGTCGAACGCTTAGACCTGCGCGTTTGGTGCGGGGCGGGTTCTAGGGACGGCTTGGACGGGGACGGTGGGGGGCGGCTCGCCTCCGGCTGCCGGCCGGCGGTTGGGGCGGTGCGGCTTCGTTACTCACCGTGGTCGGTTGGTGGGGGTCGGCGAGGGCCTGCCGCGCCGAGTGCTGGCTGAGTCCGGTGTTTTCTTGATCGAAACCGGACTCAGCTTGCGCTCGATGAACGGGCGCCCGCTGCGGCCCCGCTTGGCGACTACAGGGAGTGAGATCGAGCGCCGAAAACGCAACGGGCCGGACCCGAACCGAGCCAGATCCTGAGCCGCGCCCGTCCAAGCTGATCTTTAAACCGCCGCCGAACCGAACGACTCAGCCCATCGGGGTGAGCACCGCATCGATCAAGTGAGGGCCGGGTTCGGACCGCGCCCGGGCCAGAGCGGCGGTCAGCTCCTCGGCGGTGGTCGCCCTCGTGGCCGATACGCCCATGCCGGTGGCGATGGCCACGAAGTCCAGGTTCGGGCTGCCGATGTCGAGCAGCTTGCTGGCCTTCGGCCCGGGGCCGTTGCTCGCGCCGGGGGTTTCCGCGCCGACCCGCTCCAGCTCCATGCGCAGGATCGCGTACGCGCTGTTGTTGTAGATCACCGTGGTGATGTCCAGGCTCTCCCGGGCGTGCGTCCAGAGCGCGGAGATGGTGTACATCGCCGAACCGTCCGCCTGCAGGCACCACACCGGGCGGTCGGGCGCGGCCACCGCCGCGCCGGTGGCCGCCGGCAGCCCGTAGCCGATCGCGCCGCCGGTCAGGGTGAGCCAGTCGTGCCTCGGCGCGCCCTCGGTGGCGGCGGGTAGGAAGAAACTGCTGGTGACCGACTCGTCCACCACGATCGCGTGTTCCGGCAGCAGCGCGCCGATCGCGGCGGCGGCGGTCTCGGCGGTGAGTGCGCCGGTCGGCGCGGCCGGGCGGTTCAGCGGGGCGAGCGGGGCGGTGGTGCCGGGGGCGACCTCGTCGGCCAGCGCGATCAGTGCGTCGGTGGCCGGGCCGCTTTGGCCGGCGAGGGTGTGCACCTGGCAGCCGTCCGGCACCAGGTCGCTGGGCTTGCCCGGGTAGGCGAAGAAGGTGACCGGGGACTTGGCGCCGGCCAGGACCAGGTGCTTCGCCCCGCCCAGCTGGTAGGTGGCCATCTCGGCCAGGTAGCCCAGCCGGCCGACCACCGGCACCCCGGCGCCCCGCTCCAACCGGGTCGGGAACGTCTCGCAGAGCAGCTTGGCCCCGGTCGCCTCGGCGATCCGCGCGGCGGCGGACAGACCCGGCTCGCGGGTAGCCTCGCCGCCGATCAGCAACACGCCGGGATCGCCCGAGCGCAGTGCCTTGGCGGCCGCCGCCACGGCCTCGCTGACGTCCGCGCGCGCCACCCCTTGCTCTGCGTGGGAATTTGCAACATTCGGTGCACCCGAAGTCCAGGACACGTCGGCGGGCAGGATCAGCGTGGCCACCTGGCCGGGTGGGCCGCTCGCGGCGGCGATCGCCGCGCGGGTGTCGGCGGCCACGTCCTCCACCCGCTGGGTGCGCCGCACCCAGCCGGAGACCGCCCCGGCCAGCGCGTCGATGTCCGACTCCAGCGGCGCGTCGTACTGCTTGTGGTAGAGCGCGTGGTCGCCGACCACGTTCACGACCGGAGTTCCCGCCCGGCGGGCGTTGTGCAGGTTGGCCAGCCCGTTGCCCAGGCCGGGACCGAGGTGGAGCAGCACGGCGGCCGGTTTGCCGGCCATCCGCGCATAGCCGTCGGCCGCCCCGGTGGCCACGCCCTCGAACAGCGCGAGCACCCCGCGCATCGCGGGCACGGTGTCCAGCGCCGCGACGAAGTGCATCTCCGAGGTGCCCGGGTTGGCGAAGCACACGTCCACGCCGCCGTCCACCAAGGTGTTGATCAACGCCTGGGCGCCGTTCATTTCTTGCTCCTCCTTCGTCGGAGCTCGTGAGTGGCGAGTAGCGCTATGGCGTTACTCGCCACTCACGGGCTGCGCAGCAGCACATCGGGGTTGAGAATGCCTTCGGGGTCGAAGGCGGCCTTGATCCTGCGCATCAGGGCGACCGTCGCCGGGTCGGTGAGCTCCAGGAAGTAGCGGGCCTTGGCCCGGCCGATGCCGTGTTCGCCGGAGATCAGGCCGCCCAGCTTCATGCTGGCCTCGAACAGCTCCCGCAGCAGCGCGGAGCGCACCTCGCCGTCGGCCTGGAACACCGCGAGGTGCACGTTCCCGTCGCCGGCGTGCCCGCAGCCGAGCACGTGCGAGCCGTGCCGCTTGGCGATCTCGGCGGTGATCCGTATGTACTCCGGGATGGTCGCGCGCGGGATCACCACGTCGATGATGTCGTTGGCCCCGGCCGCCTTGGCCGTCCAGAAGGCCTTCTCCCGGGCTTCCACCAGCTTGCGCGCCGCCGCCCCGGGCAGCACGTAGAGGTCCACCGCCCCGAGGCCGGTGAGCAGCTCACCCAGCTGCTCGGTGTCCTCGTCCAGCCGGTCCGCGTGCCGGCTGTCCAGCAGCACCAGCAGGTAGGCCTGCGCGGAGTCCCGGACCTCGGCGGGGATACCCAGCTCCAGCTGTTGCGTGTGGGTGATCGCGGCCATGGTGAAGGCGTCGATGTACTCCAGGATGACCGGCGCCAGCCCGCTGGCCACCACCTTCGGCACCACCCGCGCGACCTCGTCCACCGTGCGGAACGGGGCCAGCACGGTGGACTGGTGCGGGGGCCTGGGGTAGAGCCGCACGGTTGCCTCGGTGACCAGGGCCAGGGTGCCCTCGGAGCCGATGATCAGCTGGGTGAGGTCGTAACCGGAGCTGCTCTTGGTCAGCTTGCCGCCGGTGCGGATCACCTCCCCGGTGGGCAGGGCCGCCTCGAGGCCGAGCACCTGGGTGCGGGTCACCCCGTAGCGCACCGCGCGCATGCCGCCCGCGTTGGTGGCCACGTTCCCGCCCAGGCTGGCGCTCAGCTCGCCGGGGGAGACCGGGTACACCAGCCCGTGGGCGGCCGTCGCCTCGTCCAGCTGGCTCAGCGTCACGCCGGGCTGGACCACGGCGACGTGGTTCTCCGTGTCGATCTCCAGGATCCGGTTCATCCGCTCGAAGGAGACGAGCAGCCCGTCCGGGTGCGGCACGGCTGCCCCGGAAAGCCCGCTGCCGCTGCCCCGCGCGGTCACCGGCATCCGGTGCTCGGTGGCCAGGCGCAGGATCTGCGCCACCTCGGCCGCGTCGGCGGGGCGCACCACGGCGGCCGGCGGGCGGGCGGCGACGGTGAGCGCCTCGTCGTGGCCGTACTCGGGGGCGATCCGCTCACCGGTGAGCACGTGCTCGGCGCCGACCAGCTCCGCCAGGGCGGCCAGCGGCCGGTTCACCGCTGGACCCGCACCTCGGTCTGGGGCGCGGACCGGATGGTCTGCAGCACCACGCAGTACCGCTCGGTCAGCTTGATCAGCGTGGCCAGCTCGTCGTCGGTGGCCTGGGTGTCCAGGTCGAAGGCGAGCCGGATCTCCCGGAAGCCGACCGGCGCGTCCTTCGCCACGCCCAGCGTCCCCCGGAAGTCCAGGTCGCCCTCGGCGTGCACCTTGCCGGCCACGTCGATGCCGATCGAGGTGGCCACCGCGCGCATGGTCACCCCGGCGCACGCGACCAGGGCTTCCAGCAGCATGTCCCCGGAGCACAGCTGGGTGCCGTCGCCGCCGGTCGCCGGGTGCAGCCCCGCCTCGGCCAGCGCGGTCGCGGTGCGCACCCGACAGGCGACGCCGGTGCCGTCCAGCTCGCCGTCGGCGGTCAGCGTGACCACCGCCGATTCCGGTTCCTCCCGGTACCGGGCCTTGAGTGGAGCCTGGGCCTCCCTGAGCGTGTGCGCATCCATACCGTGAGTCTGCCCCAACCCCGGCCGGGTCCGCATCGGCTGTGGGACCCTTCCGGTGTGGATGCGGAGAGGGCCGAGGCGTCGGCACCGCCGGTGTCCGGAGGCCCCGATGTCACCGGGCGGGTGCTCACCGTGCCCAACGTGCTCAGCCTGCTCCGGCTGGCCGGCGTGCCGGTGTTCCTGTGGCTGCTGCTCGGCCCGCACTGGGACGGCCTGGCGGTGCTGGTGCTGGTGGTGAGCGGTCTCACCGACTGGCTGGACGGCAAGCTGGCCCGCTGGCTCAACCAGTACAGCCGACTGGGTGAACTGCTCGACCCCGCCGTCGACCGTCTCTACATCCTGGCGACGCTGGCCGCGTTCCTCATCCGGGACATCGTGCCGTGGTGGGTGGTCGCCGCACTGGTCGGCCGGGATCTGGTGCTGACGGTGTGCGTGGGACTGATGAGGCGGCGGGGCTATGGCCCGTTCCCGGTCACCTACCTGGGCAAAGCCGCCACTTTCAACCTGCTCTACGCGTTCCCGCTGCTGCTGTTCGCGCAGGGAACCTCCGAGCTGGCGACGGTGGCCAGGGCCTTCGGCTACGCGTTCACCGCCTGGGGCACCGCGCTATATCTGTGGTCGGGTGTCGTATACATCATCCAGTTTGCCCGCGCGATGCGCCCTCCGGTGGCGTCCCCGAGCGGGGGAACCGATAGGCTATCCGGGTGATCCCAGAGGACCTGCGATACACCGACGCTCACGAATGGGTCCGTGCCACGTCAGACGGCACGGTGCGGGTCGGAGTGACCGACTACGCCCAGCGTCAGCTCGGTGATGTGGTGTTCGTGCAGCTCCCTGAGATCGGTCAGCGAGTCGTCGTGGGCGTGGCGATCGGTGAGGTCGAGTCCACGAAGTCGGTTTCCGAACTGTTCTCGCCGGTCACCGGCGAGGTCGTGGGGGCCAACGATACGCTCGCCGACCAGCCCGAACTTGTGAACGCGGAACCATACGGCGACGGCTGGATGCTTGAGATTCGCCCCGATGAGCCGGCCCCCGGCAGCCTGGAAGGATTGCTCGACGCGTCCGCGTACCGCTCCCTGACCAACCAGTCCTGACCATTCGGCCGCGCGGTAGTTTGGGTTATACCCAGCACCGCCGATCGCGGCCCACCCGACACCGCGCAGGAGGAGACCCCGAGGTGACCAGCAGCAACGGGCCCGGTGTGCCACCAGAGCGTTCCCCCGAGACGACCTCGGTTTTCCGGGCCGACTTCCTCAGCGAGCACGAAGCCCCGGCGGCGGATCAACCCGTCTCCGGCATCGACGCCCTGCCTCCGGGGTCGGCACTGCTTGTGGTCAAACGTGGTCCCAACGCGGGTTCTCGCTTCCTGCTCGACCAGGCGACCACCAGCGCGGGGCGGCATCCGGACAGTGACATTTTCCTGGATGACGTCACCGTGTCACGGCGGCACGCCGAGTTCCGTCGGGATAGCGGAGATTTCGTGGTTGTGGATGTCGGGAGCCTGAACGGCACGTACGTGAACCGCGAGCCGGTGGACACCGCCGTGCTCGCCAATGGCGACGAGGTGCAGATCGGCAAGTTTCGGCTGGTCTTCCTGACCGGCCCGAGGGACGCCGGTCAGGGGGCCGCTCAGGGGCACGGGTGACCGCGCCGCAGTGGTCCCGGGGGCGTGGCGCCGAGGAGGGCCGGTGGAGCATCGGCGCGGTGCTCGACCGTCTGCGCGGCGAGTTCCCGGACGTGACCATTTCCAAGATCCGATTCTTAGAGTCCGAAGGCCTGGTCTCACCAGCTCGCAGCGCCTCCGGATACCGGCAGTTCTCCGGCGAGGACCTGGAGCGACTGCGGTTCGTGCTGGCCGCGCAGCGCGACCACTACCTGCCCCTGAAGGTCATCAAGCAGCAGCTCGACGAGCGCGACCAGGAGGCGTCCGGCGAGGCGCGCCCGCTGGTGGCCGTGCCGAGCGGTGCTCCGGACGCATCGGTGGCTCCCAGTAAAGTGCGACTGACCAGGGAAGACTTGCTCAGCGAGGCGGGTATCGACGTCGCCACGCTGGCCGCGTTGGAGCAGTACGGCATCGTGCGGCCCGGCCCCGCCGGGTTCTACGACACCGACGCGGTGGAGTTGGCCCGCACGGCCAGCGCGCTGACCGAGTTCGGGATCGAGCCGAGGCACCTGCGCGCGTTCCGGGCGGCCGCCGACCGGGAGACCGGTCTGCTGCAGCAGGTGGTCGGGCCGGTTGCCCGTCAGCGTGACCCGGACGCCGCCGCGCGCGCCGAGGATCTGCTGCGGGAGATGGCCGGGCTGTCCGTGCGGCTGCATGCCCTGCTGATCCGGGTGGGCCTGCGGGAGGGGCTGCCCCGGTGAATCGGTCCGGATACGCGGATCGCTTCGTCACGAAGCGCGCGAATGGCCGCGCGCCCGTGTAGCGTCTAAGTACCAGGGTCCACCGGATCCAAACCCGACAACAGAATTGCACGCAGGGGCGATCAGGTGGTGCGAGTCCCCGTCGGGGAGGGAGGCGAGACGCGTGAGCGAGATGCGCGTGGTGGGTGTGCGAGTTGAGCTACCCGCGAACCAACCGATTCTCTTGCTGCGGGAGACCAATGGAGACCGTTACCTGCCGATCTGGATCGGTTCGGTGGAGGCCACCGCGATCGCGCTGGAGCAGCAGGGGGTGAAACCGGCCCGCCCGCTGACCCACGACCTGTTGAAGGACGTGATCAAGTCGCTGGGCCGCCGGCTGGAGCAGGTTCGGATCACCGATCTGCAGGAGGGCACCTTCTTCGCCGAGCTCGTGTTCGACGGGGGCACCAGGGTGTCCGCCCGGCCGAGCGACTCGGTGGCGCTGGCGCTGCGGGTGGGGGTGCCGATCCACGCCGAGGAGAACGTCCTCTCCGAGGCGGGATTGATCATTCCGGACGAGCAGGAGGACGAGGTGGAGAAGTTCCGCGAGTTCCTCGACTCGGTCTCGCCGGAGGACTTTCGGGGTGCGCAACCCTGAAGCCGAACTCGAAGGTTGCCGCGCGTCGCGTTGACCACCTGGTGACCTCGGCTTACGGTCTCAGGTATGGATGAGGAGCAGCCCGGTCCCGACGCTGCGTCAGCTGCACAGGGCGAGCTCTTTCCCGACTCGGTTCTGGACGACGGCCTGCCCGATCAGCTGTCCGGATACCGGGGCCCAACCGCCTGTCAGGTTGTCGGGATCACCTACCGGCAGTTGGACTACTGGGCGCGCACCGGACTGGTCGTGCCGACGATCCGGAGCGCCAGCGGCTCGGGCAGCCAGCGGCTGTACTCGTTTAAGGACGTGCTGGTGCTGAAGGTGGTCAAGCGGCTGCTGGACGCCGGGGTGTCCCTGCAGAACATCCGGCTCGCGGTGGACCACCTGCGGGCGCGCGGCATCCGCGACCTGGCCGGGATCACCCTGCTCTCCGACGGCACCACGGTTTACGAGTGCGCCTCCCCCGAGGAGGTGGTCGACCTGCTGCAGGGCGGCCAGGGGGTGTTCGGCATCGCCATCGGCGGCGCCATGCGGGAGATCACCGGCACCATCCGGGAGTTTCCCGCCGAACGGGCCGACGGCATGATCGCCCCCGACTCGCCGACCGACGAGCTGAGCCGCCGCCGCAAGGCCAAACAAATCTCCTGATCGGGCGGACTCGTCGACATCGACGTGAGTCTGCCGGATTTCATGATCGAACCAGACTGTCGTCGGTCTCGATGAGATTCTCCGAAAGCCCACGGGCTCGGTAGGGCCTGGATCATGCTGTTCGGGTGTTCGACGAACCCTTCCGGGGCAGTGACGCTGTCCGGAGCGGGCTGCTGACCCGGAACCAGCTGTTCGGGCCGCGCTATCGGCGGCTCTACCCGGATGTTTACGTCCGTGCGGATCGCTTGCCCGACCTTGCGCTGCGTTCCCGGGCGGCCTTCGTGCTGGTCGCGGACCGGGGTGGGGCGCTCGCCGGGTACTCGGCCGCCGAACTACTGGGCGCGAGTTGTGCGCCCCGCGACGCGCCAGCGGAAGTCCTCGTCCCCAGGGACGTCCGCCCGCACCCAGGGTTGCTGGTCAGCCGGGGCAAGATCGAACCTGCGGACGTGACCAGCGCTGCCGGTTGCCGGGTTACTGCCGCCGAACGTACCGCGTGGGACCTGGCCCGCCGACCGCCGTTGGTCGAGGCCGTGGTCGCGGTCGATGCACTGGCGCGGGTCGGCGGGTTTTCGCCGGCCGTCCTGCTGGATCGCCGGAAGGCCGCGCCGCGTGCTCGTGGCGTCCGGCAGTTGGGTGAGGCGGTCGCGCTTGCCGATCCGGCGGCGGAGTCACCGATGGAGACTAGGTTGCGGGTCGCGCTCGTCCTGGGCCGGTTGCCGGCGCCGAAAGCCCAGCACGTGATCCGCGATGAGCACGGATTCCCGCTGGCCAGGGCCGATCTCGCCTATCCGGATGCGCGGCTGGACATCGAGTACGACGGGGCCAAGCACTACGACCGGCTCCAGCACCTGCGGGACCGTGATCGGGATTCGCTGCTGGCCATCCACGGCTGGGAAACCCTGCGGGTCGACGCGCACGGCATGGGCACCGGCATCTTGCGGACCGTTCAGGAGGTTCACCGGCTGCTCGTCCCGCGGGCGCCGGAGCGGTATGGCGGCATCGAGATCGACAGGAGTCTGGTGGATTTCATGATCGAATCAGACTCCGGTCGATTTCGTGGATTTGTCGGGGGACGGGGCTAAGGTTTTCGGGTATGACGCGGACCGACGAGATTGCGGATGGGATCTACCGGATTTCGACGCACGTTCCGGGTATCGGGCCGACCGGGTTCACCTTCAACCAGTTCCTGGTCGACGCGGAGCAGCCGTTGCTGTTCCACACCGGGCACCGCTCGATGTTTCCGCTGGTCACCGAACAGATCGAGCGGATCATGCCGGTGTCCCGGCTGCGCTGGATCACCTTCGGGCACATCGAGTCGGACGAGTGCGGCTCGATGAACGAGTTCCTGGCCGCCGCGCCGGAGGCCCAGGTGGCGCACGGCGAGCTGGGCTGCATGGTCTCGCTGAACGAAATGGCGGACCGGCCGCCGCGTCCGCTGGCCGACGGCGAGGTGCTCGACCTCGGCGGCAAGCGGGTGCGCCACCTGGACACCCCGCACGTCCCGCACGGTTGGGAGGCGCGGGTGCTCTACGAGGAGACCACCGGCGTGCTGTTCTGCGGCGACCTGTTCACACACGTCGGGGACGGCCCGGCGGTCACCGAGGATGACCTGGTCGACCACGCCGAGCAGGCCGAGGACATCTTCCGCGCCACCTGCCTCACCCCGACCACCGGGGCCACACTGCGCAAGTTGGCCGAGCTGCAACCCGGCACGCTGGCCGTGATGCACGGCTCCTCGTTCGCCGGGGACGGGCGATCCGCCCTGCTGCGGCTGGCCGACGGCTACGACGCCCGGCTCACCGCCGCACTGGCCGGCACCGGCTAGGCCCCGCGCCCCCGAGGCGTCGGTCAGCCGGAGCGCCGCCAGGCGTCGGCGAACCGGGTCATCCGTTCCGCCGCGCCGCCGTGGTCGCCGAACCACACGGCCACCGAGTCCGCGCCCGCCTCGGCCAGCCCGTGCGCCTGGCGCACCGCCGTCTCGGGGCCGGCTTGGTCGCCGGTCCAGGTGATCCGGCTGCCCACCCGGATCGGTCGGTCGGTCAGCCCGCGCAGGTGGGCCAGCCGGTCGCGGAACGCCGAGGCGGACAGGCCCACGCCCTGCCACTCGTCGGCCAGCGCGGCCACCCGGACCAGCGCCCGGTCGGTGACCCCGCCCACGGTGATCGGCACCGGCCGGTGCGGCACCGGCTGAAACACCCCGGCCTCGAACCCGTGGAACCGCCCGGCGAAGCTTCCGTCCCCGGCGAACAGGCGCCGGAGCAGGGCGATGGCCTCGTCGGTGCGCGCGCCCCGGGTGGCGAAGTCCGCGCCGACATTGTCGAACTCCACCCGGTCCCAGCCGATGCCCACGCCCAGGTTGACCCGGTCGCCGGACAGCCGGGCCAGCGTGGCCACCTGCTTGGCCACCACGAACGGGTTGCGCATGGGCAGTACCAGCACCGAGGTGCCCAGTCGCAGGTCGTTGGTCGCCGCCGCCAGGTAGGACAGCGTGACCAGCGGCTCGTACACCCCGCCGTAGGTGTCGCCGTACTCGCCGGGCGGCAGCAGGTGGTCGGGCAGCCAGGCGGTCCGGTAGCCGAGCCGCTCGGCCAGACCGGCCAGCTCGACCAGGGTCTTCGGCGGCATCGCCGGTGACTCGTTGGGCAGCACCACCTCGATCTCGGCCATCTCAGGCCGCCACCGAGGGCAGGAAGGACCGGATCGCGGCCAGCCACTCGACCGGCGCTTCCTCCCCGACCAGATGGCCGGCGTCGATCTCCACCAGGCGCGCGCCCGGGATGGCGCCGGCCAGCTCCCGGGACAGCGCCGGCGGGGCCAGCAGGTCCAGCGTGGCCGCGATGACCTGCGTGGGCACCCGGATGCCGGGCAGCTCGGCGCGGGTGTCCACCGAGTCGACCAGGTCCACCTGCTCCGGGCTGCCGGCCGGGATGAACTCGGCCAGCGCCGTGACCGCGTCCGACAGCTCGTCGGGGGTCCGTGCTTCGAGGTGCCGCTCGCCGGTGGCCACCAGGGTGAGGAAGCGGGCCAGCAGCGTGCGGTCGGCCTCCAGCAGTGCGCGCCACACATCCACGGCCAGGCGCATCCGGTTGTTCGGATGGGCAAAACCGGCGGTCAGCACCAGCCCGGTCACCCGGTCCGGATGCCGGGTGGCCGTGCGCACCGCCACCGCCGTACCCAGCGAGTAGCCCAGCACGGCGAAGCGGGCGAGGCCGGCCGCGTCCGCGGCGGCCACCAGTTCGTCGGCCAGCCGGTCCAGGGTGAGCGGGGTGGCGGAGCGCGGTGTGTCGCCGGAGCCGGGGTAGTCCACGCCGACCACGGTGTGCGTGCCGGCCAGGTCGTCGATGAGCGCACCGAAGTTGGCGGCCACGCCGCCACCGCCGCCGTGGGCGAGCAGCAGGCCGGGTCCGGTGCCCCGCACGGTGCGGGTGAAATGTTTGGTCACGCGGCGAGGTTAGGAGCTGACATTGATGTGAAGGTCAACCTTGGGTGAGCGAGGTCGCATGCTGATCGGAGAGCTGTCCCGCCGGACCGGGGTGAGCCCCCGGCTGCTGCGCTACTACGAGGAACGCGGCCTGCTCACCCCGGAGCGGGCCGGCAACAGCTACCGGGGCTACGGCGAGGACGCGGTGCCGGCCGTGGGGCGGATCCGTGCGCTGCTGGACGCCGGGCTGTCCACCGAGGTGATCAGGTCGCTGCTGCCCTGCGCCTACGGCGACCCGATGCGGCTGGAACCCTGCCCGGAGCTGCTGCGCACCCTGCACACCGAGGTTGCCGCGCTGGACGGCCGGATCGAGGCGCTCAACCGGGCCCGTGGGCTGCTCGCCGGTTATCTACCTGGGTAGCCTGTGGATCATGGCGCGCCCATATGTGCTGCTGTCGGCGGCGATGTCGGTGGACGGTTACCTCGACGACGCGAGCCCCGAGCGGCTGCTGCTCTCCTCTTCCGAGGACTTCGACGCGGTGGACGAGTTGCGGGCCGGCGTGGACGCGATCCTGGTCGGCGCTGGCACGCTGCGCGCGGACAACCCTCGGCTGCTGGTGCGCTCGGCGGAGCGGCGCCGGGCCCGGGTGGCGCGCGGGCTGCCCGAGTCGCCGGCCAAGGTGGTGATCTCCGGTTCCGGCGCGCTGGACCCGGAGGCCGCGTTCTTCACCGCCGGCCCGGCCGAGCGGCTGGTCTACCTGCCGACCCGTGCGGTGGAAGCCGCCGCCGAACGGTTGGCCGGGCGCGCCGAGGTGATCGGTGCCGGTGATCCGCTGGACGTGCACGCGTTGCTCGCCGACCTGGCTTCGCGGGGTGTTCGACGGCTGCTGGTGGAGGGCGGCGGCACAGTGCACACGCTGTTCCTCACCGCCGACGTGGTGGACGAGCTGCGCCTGGCCGTGGCCGGGTTCTTCGTGGGTGACCCGGCGGCGCCCCGGCTGGTCGGCCCGGGGAGGTTCCCCCAGTCGCCCGCCCGCCCGATGCGCCTGGTGAGCACCGAAAACGTCGGCGGCACCGCTGTGCTTCGGTTCCAGGTGGGTTGATCTCGGTTTTCGTTGCTCGCGAGGAGAAGCCGTGACAGAGCCGATTCACCGGTTCCCCGAGTTCTGGACCGAGGCTGACCTCGATGCGTTGCCCGAGAACGGACACCGTTACGAGATCCTGCACGGAGGAATGCACCTGAGCCCGCCTCGGAACGGACGCCACCAGAGGACCGGGCAAAGGCTGGTTCTGCGGTTGCTGTCGGCCGCGCCCGAGGGTTGGGAGGTGCTTCAAGACCTCGGAATTCGGGTGCCAGGTGGGATCTACGTTCCGGACGCAGTGGTGCTCAAGCCGAACGCGGACCTCGACGCGACCTGGCAGGACACCGAAAACGTGGCCCTTGTGGTCGAGGTCGCGTCACCTACCACGGACTTGCGTGACCGGACGGACAAAGCGGCGAAGTACGCCGAGGCGGGCATTCCGACGTACTGGCGAGTTGCCCGGGACGGCACGATCACCGTGCACGCGCTGGTGGACGAGGCCCAGTACGGCATCGTCAAGCCGGGGGAGACCTGGACGGCGGTCCTGCCCTTCTCGGTTGAACTGGACCCCGCCGCGTTGGTGGTCTGACCAGCACAATGTAACCCGAGTGTGATTGTGTTCACACTCGATCGGGCTCATTCTGGATACTGAATTCCGCATCGCCGGCACCAGTTCCGGAGGTCGTGATGACCGAGGCAGCCCCAGCGCAAACCGTTCCGCTCGGCGTCAGCCGGCCCGAGCTGCGGGTCACCGACCTGCCCACCCCGGAAGAGGTCTTCTCGGTCAGCCGGATCGGGCCGAAGGAACTGTTCATGTTCGCCATCGGGCCCAGCCTGATCGCGCTCGGCATCTCCATCGGCAGCGGGGAGTGGCTGCTCGGCCCGCAGGCGGTCGGCCAGTACGGCTTCGTCGGCGTCGGCTGGGTGATCGTGGTCTCCGCGCTGCTGCAGACGTTCTACAACGTGGAGTGCGCCCGCTACGTGATGGCCACCGGAGAGGTGCCGGTGGTCGGCTGGGGCCGGGTGCCGCCCGGACGGCTGCTGTGGATCCCGCTCTCGGTGTTCGTGGTGATCTTCGCGTTCATCGCCGGAGGTTGGGCGGCGTCCGCCGGGCAGGGGCTGTTCGCGCTGGTCAACGGCCGGGTGGCCACGGCGGCGGAGGCCCAGGCGACCCGCTGGTACGCGATCGGCCTGCTGGTCGTGGTCTTCCTCATCACGGCCGCCGCGCGCAAGATCAGCCGTGCGCTGGAGCTCTCCAACTGGGTGATGGTGGGCGCCATCCTCGGCGTGCTGCTGGTGGTGGATCTGATCGTGGTGCCGTGGAGCGTGTGGTGGGAGGGCATCCGGGGCTTCATCACCCCGGCCGCACCGCCGGCCGGCATCAGCGCCACCCAGCTCGGCGCGCTGGCCGGGTTCACCGCGCTCGCCTCCGGGCTGAACTGGTACGTGATGGGCCACTACCGGGACAAGGGCTACGGCATGGGCTACCGCGCCGGGTTCCTGTCCGGCATGCGCGGCGAGCGGCGGGAGCTGCTGGCATCCGGGGTGACCTTCCCGGACGACGAGGCCAACGCCGGCCGGTGGCGCCGCTGGTACCGGCTGCTCATGGTCGACATGTGGGGCGTGTTCTTCATTGGCGCGATGCTCGGCATGCTGCTGCCGACCATCCTGATGTCGCACGCCGTGGCGCTGTCCGGGCAGAAGCCGACCACCGCGAACGTGCCCACCTTCGTGGCCGGCGCGCTGCGCCCCGAGTACGGCACCGGGATGTTCTACCTGATGCTGGTGATGGGCGTGCTGATCCTGTTCAGCACCCAGCTGGGCATCTTCGAGGCCATGGTCCGGGTGGTCACCGACGCCACCCACGCCACCAGCCCCCGGATCCGTGCGCTCATCGAGGACGACCCGCGCCGGTTCTACTACCCGTTCATGCTGGTCCTGCTGGTGGTCATCGCGGTGATCCTGCACCTCGCGGTGCCGGTGGCGCTGGTGCAGTGGTCGGCCAACATGTCCAACCTGGGCGCCCTGATCTACCCGTTCCTGCTGCTGTACCTGAACAGCCGGCTGCCGAAGGCGGCGCGGCCGCGTTGGTGGCACAAGGTGATCCTGGTGCTCAACTTCCTGTTCTTCGGGTTCTTCTTCGTCAACTTCATCGCGGACACCTTCGGCGACCCGCTGGTCACGTTCTGACCGTCGCCACCTGCTCGGCCACCTCGATCAGCCGCTGGCGGAGCGGCTCGGCGCGGCGGGCGAACCCGGCCTGCTCCCTGGTGTACTCGGCGCGGCCGGCCGGCGTCTCGATCCGCACCGGTGAGTAGCCGAACTCGGCCAGGTCGTAGGGGCTGGCCCGCATGTCCAGCTCGCGCACCTCGACGGCCAGCTCGAAACAGTCCGCGACCAGCTCGGACGGCGTCGCCGGCGCCATCTTGTAGGCCCATTTGTAGAGGTCCATGGTGGCGTGCAGGCAACCGGGCTGCTCGTTGCGCAGCTGGTCCTCCCGGTTCGGCCACAGCGCGTTCAGCGGTCGCGCCGGCTCGGTGAAGAACCGGAACGCGTCGTGGTGGGTGCAGCGCAGCGGCATGGACTCCACCACCCGGTCCGTTTCGGTGGTGCCCAGCCGCAGGGGCAGCTGTTCGTGCCTGGGCCGGGGCTCCCGGTACACCATGGCCCATTCGTGCAGGCCGAAGCAGGTCAGCCGAGGCGGCCGGTCCCGGGTGGCGAGGAGCAGGTCCCGGATGAACCCGGCGCTGGCCGACCGGGACTCGGGCAGCCCGGCGGGGTCGAAGCGGACCCCTTCCGCGCACCGGCGGTAGCCGGGCACCTCGAGGAACTCCGCCGCGTCTCCGGCCAGCGCGACGCCGGTACCAGGGTGCCAGCGCTCCAACCGGCCGGGCCGGAACGAGTAGTAGGTGAACATGAAGTCCAGCACCGGGTGGGTCCGGCCGGCCCGGCGGCGCGTGCGGTGCGGCTCGGTCCAGCGGCGGACCCGGGCGAGGTGCGCCGACGACCGCACCCGCCAATCCCGCTCCGCCAAAACCCGCACGGGTATCAGATTCTAAGGCCCGGCACACACGCTTCGGCGCCCGCACATGAGCCGCGATGCGGGTGAGCGGTCAGGGTTCGGCGTGGACGGCGCCGACGTAGTAGCGGAGGAGGTCGTCCATGGAGACCACGCCGACCGTTTCGCCGCCGCGGTCGGCGACCACCTTGGCCAGGTGGGAGGCGGAGCGGCGCAGCGCGGTGAGGGCCTCGTCCAGGCGGGCGTCGCAGGGGATCTCCGGCAGGCCGCGCACCTGGCTGGCCGGCACCGTCGCGTCGGGGTCGTCGGCCTGCGCCAGCACGTCCTTGACGTGCAGGTATCCGACCAGCCGGCCGGACTCGCCGCACAGCGGGAACCGGGAGACGCCGTGCTCGGCGACGGCCGCCGCGATCTGCCCCACCGTGGGGGAGACCGGCAGGGTGAAGACGCGCCCCAGCGGCACCACCACGTCCGCGACGGTGCGCCCGGCGGAGCCGAGGGTCTGGGCCAGCCGGCTGCTCTCCTGCTCGTCCAGCAGGCCCTCGCGCCGCGAGTCGGCGATCATCTCGGCCAGCTCGTCGCGGGTGTAGGCGCTGTCGAACTCGTCCCTCGGGGTCACGTGGACCAGCCGCAGCACGGCGGTGGCGGTGAGGGTGAACAGGGCGAGCACCGGACGCACCGCGCGGCAGAACGCGTGGTGGGTGGGCACCAGGATGAGCGCGACCCGCTCCGGCCCGGCGATCGCCAGGTTCTTCGGCACCATTTCGCCGATCACCGTGTGCAGCACCGCGACCAGGCCCAGCCCCAGGGTGAACGCAACCGGGTGCAAGATCTCCTGGGGCGCACCGATCAACCGGAACGGCCGCTCCAGCAGGGCGGCCACCGCCGGCTCGGCCAGCCGCCCCAGCCCGAGCGAGCACAGCGTGATGCCGAGCTGGGCGCCGGCGATGAGCAGCGGCAGGTGTTCCCCGGCGCGCAGCGTGGCCTGGGCGGCGAGGCTGCCGTGCTCGGCCAGCGTGGTGAGCCGGTCCTTGCGCGCGGTGATGATGGCGAACTCGGCGCCCACGAAAAATGCGTTCCCGGCCAGCAGCAACACCGAGACGAGCAGCCCGGCGACCTCGCTCATCAGGCCACCTCGGGTCGGTCGGCGGCGCGCGGGCCGGCGTGGGAGAGGCGCAGCTCGGCGATCCGGTTGCGCTCCCGCCGCATCACGGTGAGCCGCCAGCCGTCCACCTCGACGTCATCGCCGACGTCGGGGATGCGGCCGAGCCGCTCCAGCACCAGCCCGGCCAGCGTCTCGTAGTCGCCCTCCGGCGGGGCGAAGCCGGTGGCCTCGGCCAGCTCGTCGGTGCGCAACAGGCCGGAGACCAGCCAGCTGTCCTGGCCCAGCGGGCGGATCGGGGCCGGGCTGGCCGGGTCGTGTTCGTCGCGCACGTCGCCGACGATCTCCTCGACCATGTCCTCCATAGTCACGATGCCGGCCGTGCCGCCGTACTCGTCCACCACCACGGCCAGCTGCGAGTCCGACCCGCGCAGCCGGGTGAGCAGCGCGTCCCCGTCCAGCGAGTCGGGAACGGTCAGCACCGGCCGGGCCAGCTGGGCCATCGTGGTGTCCGGCCGCTCGGGCACCGGCACCGCGAACGCCTGCTTCACGTGCACCACGCCCCGGATCTCGTCCAGGTCCCGGTGGTAGACCGGGAACCGGGAGAAGCCGGTGCGCAGCGAGGTGGCGATCAGGTCCGGCAGGGTGGCGTCGGCGGGCAGCGCCTGGACCTGCACGCGGGGCGTCATCAGGTCCTCGGCCACCCGGTCGGTGAACCGGATGGCCCTGGCCAGCAGGGTTGCGGTGCCCGCGTCCAGGGTGCCGTGCTCGGCGCTGCTGGAAACCAGTGAGCGCAGCTCGTCGGGCGAGCGGGCCGACCGCAGTTCCTCGGCCGGCTCCACGCCCAGCGAGCGGACGATCCAGTTGGCCGAGCTGTTCAGCCAGTTGATCAGCCAGCGGAACACCTGGCTGAACATCGCCTGCGCCCCGGCGACCGCGCGCGCGGTCGGCAGCGGCCGGGCGATGGCCAGGTTCTTCGGCACCAGCTCACCCAGCACCACGGACAGGGCGGTGGCCACGGCGAGCGCGAGGGTCACCGCCACCACCGGCACCAGCCCCTCGGGCAGTCCGAGCGCGGCCAGCGGACCCTCCATCAGCCGGCCCAACGCGGGCTCGGCGATGTAGCCGGTGGCCAGGGTGGTCAGCGTGATGCCCAGCTGCGCTCCGGAGAGCTGGAAGGACAGCGTGCGGTGGGCCCGGCGCACCTGGTGCGCGCGCCGGTCGCCGACCGCGTTGACGTGCGCGTCGATCTGGCTGCGTTCCAGCGTGGTGAGGGAGAACTCGGCCGCCACGAACAGCGCCGCCGCCAGGGTCAGGGCCAGTACGGACAGCACGCCGAGTACCGACCAGAGGATGCTCACCTGGGACCTCGCCGGACGGCGGCGCCCAGGGCGTGGGCAGGCGGGACGCCGGGCGATGAGCCCGGCCCGGTATCGCAGCCCGGTTCGGCGGGGCGTTGCTTGGGCACGAGAGTGCGAACCTCCTCGGAGGCCGCCATTCTACGGCTGCGCTCCGGGCCGCCCGGTCACCGGTCGGGCGGCACCAGTCCCTGCTCCTGGGCGAGGATCGCCGCCTGCACGCGGGACCGCAGCCCCAGCTTGGTCAGCGCCCGCGAGACGTGCGTCTTCACCGTCGTCTCCCCGATGAACAGCCGCCGGGCGATCTGCGCGTTGGACAGCCCGGCGCCGAGGCAGGACAGCACCTCCGACTCCCGTTCGGTGAGGTCGTCCAGGCCGGCCGGCGGCGCGGGTGCCACCGGGGCGGACGCCGCGAACGCGGCCATCAGCCGCCGCGTGACCTTCGGCTCGAGCACCCCTTCGCCGGCCACCACCTGGCGTACCGCCTCGATCAACCGGGGCGCTTCCACCGACTTGAGCAGGAATCCGCCCGCGCCGGCCCGCATCGCCGCGTAGACGTATTCGTCCAGGTCGAACGTGGTGAGCACCAGCACCTCGCACACCCCGTCGCCGACCAGGGTCCGGGTGGCCACCGTGCTGGACCTGCGGTCCGGCGGGGTCGCCGGCATCGGGCACAGCATGGTGCGCTGGGCGGACCAGCGGTTCGCCCACCGGTTCGCCGGTGGCCCGCCGCCGGTGAAGCCGCCGAAGTCCGGCCTGGCCCAGGTGCGCTACGAGTGGCGGGAATGGGGCAAGTTCGCGCTGGCCTGGACGATCACCCTGGCGGTCACGCTGCTGCTGGTCGGTGTGGTGGACAACCCGGCGCGCTGTGGCACTGGATGGGCCGGATGAGCATCGTCGGAGTGATCTGGCTGGTCGGCTGGCCGGTCTGGGTGACCGCCCGCGAGCTGCTCGGCGGCTCGAAGCCGGACGGCCCGAAGGTGGACGGCCCTCGGTCCGAGGGCGCCGGGCCCAGCGATGGGCCGACTACCGACCGTGGTGGACGCTCGCGGCGTGGTTGATCATCTGGCTGGCCTTCACCGTGCTGGCTTCCCGCTGGTTGGGGCGGTTCGACCGGGGTCCGTTGGAGCTGGCGATGCACTGGGCCTATCAGGCGCCCAGGCGCTGGTCGGGGAGGGCGGACCGGCGTGTCGGGGTTGGCTGAGGTGATTCTGCGTCACTCACGTGAGTACCCGATTAACTGGTTGTCGGTAACTTCGGTAGTCTCCCGACATGGGATCCGAGCGGATCACGGTCACGTTGCCACCAGACCTGGTGGCCAACGCTCGCATAGCGGTGCGTAGCGGCGCCGCCGCGAGCTTATCCGCCTTCGTTGCCGATGCACTTCGCGGTCAACTCGAGCGGAATCAAGCACTTATTGAGCTGGAGCGCGTCCTCGGGGGAAGACCGCCACAAGAAGCTCTTGACGCTGTCCGGCGCGATTTGGGTCTTCCCCCGGCAGGTATGCAGGTCGCGTGATCGGCGGGCGCGTCCTCGATGCCTCCGCGGTGATGGCCTTCGCCTCCCAGCGCTCCGTGTACGCGGCGGCCCTGGTGTGGACTGTGGTCGAGGAACATATGGTGTTAGTCCTGCCGTCCGCCGCCGTCGCGGCGGCCTGGTCCCAGTTGGAGGCCAAGTACCACCCGGTGCTCGAGGTCCTGTTACGGCTGCCCAACACGGTGATCGACGACCTGGACGCCGACCGCGCCCGCGCGGTCGGCCAGCTGGAACCCGGTGACCTGGAGGCGGCGCATGCGGTGGCCTGCGCTCAGCGCCGGGGGTGGCCGCTGGTCACCACGGACGCCACCCGGTACAAGGAGTTCAACGTCGAGGTCCCGGCCGAGGAGATTCCCTAAACTTCCAGGCCGGCTTGGCGGAGTTGGCGTTCGCCGAGCTCGGTGAGCTCCAGTGCCCGGCGGCGGCGGGTGGGGCGCAGCCAGTCGCGGTCCAGCAGCCCGGTGAGCAGCGCGGCGCCCAGCCGACCGCCCAGGTGGTGGCGCTGCTCGGTCCAGTCCAGGCAGAACTTCAGCAGCGGGCGGCGGCTGGGTGCGTCAACCACGTCCGGCAGGTCGACGCCCAGGGTGGCGAGGTGGCGCTCCGCGTCCGGGCCGAGCCGGTAGGGGTGTTCCGGCAGCACCGAGGAGAACGGTTCGCCCGGCCGCCGGCGGGTGTCGCACACCCCGTCGATCGGCTGCAGCGCCTCCCGTTCCACCAGCCAGGCGGTGACCGCGACGCCGAGCCGGCCGGCCAGGTGGTCGTAGCAGCTGCGCGCGTCGCGCAGCGCGGCCGCCTTGGTGTGCTGGCGCAGGGACCGGATCGGCTGGGCGGGCGCCAGCGCGGACAGCGCCTCGATGGCGGTGGCCACCCGCTCGTTGGCCAGCCGGTGGTAGCGGTGCCGCCCGGACTGCTCCACCGTGATCAGGCCGCCCTCGCGCAGCTTGGCCAGGTGCGCGCTGGCCGTCGGCGCGGACACGCCCGCCTCGCCGGCCAGCACGGATGCCGGCAGCGACCGGCCGTCCAGCAACGCGAGCAGGATGCGCGCCCTGGACGGGTCGGCGAACAGGGCGGCCAGCCCGGCGAGCTCCGGATCGCCCCTCGTCAGCTCAATGGCACTGGTCACCAGCCCAGTGTGCGCGCACCACGCTTCGGCCGCCGGCGAAGTGTCCGCTCAGGGCTGGTTGGTCCACCAGTTCTCCGTCATGAGCCCGCTGAAACCGGCGAAGTCCGCCGTATTGCGGGTCACGAGGACCAGCGCGTTGGTTGCCGCCGTGGCGGCGATCTGTCCGTCCGCGAACGCTCTCGAGAACCCGGCTTGTTCCAGACGGGCGCGCTCGACCGCATGCCAGCTTGCCGCCCGCTCGTCGTACGGAATCACCGGGAAGCGCGCCGACACTTCGGAGACGAAGACTTCGAGCGCATCGCGGCGCCGACACGGCGGTAGGCGACGAACTCCGAAACGGAGCTCGTGCCAGGTCACCGCGGAGATCGCCGCGTTGCCCTCGACCTCGGCCAGACGGGCCAGCACCCGCGAATCAGGCGCGGGTCGCGCGGCCTCCGACAGGACGTTGGTGTCCAGCAGGTAGGAACTCACCACGGCGCCTCACGGCCCGGTTCCCGGCTTCGGACATCGTCGAACGGATCCTCGTCCGGCCACTGGTCGACATGCCAGGCCGTTCGCCAGGAGTGCAACACCGACCCAAAGGGCTGTCCGGCGACCCGCCCGGTGCCCGGATGGCTGAGCACCGCAACGACCTCGCCACGCCGGGTGATCTCTACGGTCTCGCCGGCGCGTACGCGATCGAGCAGCTCCTTGAGCTGCTCCCTGGCCTGGGCAACGCCGATCCGCATGATCCTCCCTAACTGTACATTTCAAGTGTACAACTCGTGATGGCCCCACGCTTCGGCCGCCGGCGAAGTGTTCCGGGGCGATCCTGCGGTCATGGTTGTTGTGCGGGAGAGAGCGGGCCGCCCGGGGCCGCTGCTGGTGGTGATGTGCGTCGGGATGTTCCTGGTGTTGCTCGACGTGACCGTGGTGAACGTGGCTCTGCCGGCGATCGCGGACGGCCTCGCCGGCGGCCGGGAGCGGTTGCAGTGGGTGGTGGACGGTTACGCGGTGGCCATCGCCAGCCTGCTGCTCGGCGCCGGCTCGGTGGGGGACCGGATCGGCCACCGGCGGGTGGTGCTGCTCGGGCTGGCCCTGTTCGGGCTGGCCTCGGCCGGAGCGGCGGCGGCGCCGGACGCGGCGGTGCTGGTCGCCGCCCGGGTGGTGCAGGGGATCGGCGCGGCGCTGCTGTTGCCGGGCAGCCTGGCGCTGATCGCCGACGCCTACCCGGACCGGGGCGCACAGGCCAGGGCGCTGGGCATATGGGCCGGGGTGTCCTCGCTGGCCCTGCCGGCCGGGCCGTTGCTGGGTGGCCTGCTGGTCGGCGCCGGTGGGTGGCGGCTGGTGTTCCTGATCAACCTGCCGGTGGTGGCCGGTGCGCTGGTTGCCGTGCCGCTGGTCGCCGCCCGGGGTGTGCGCAGGCCCGGCCGGTCGCCGGACCTGGCCGGCATGGCGCTGGCCGCGGCCACCCTGGCCGGGTTGGTCTACGCGGTGATCGAGGCGGGGCACCGGGGCTTCGGCCCGGCGACCGTGGTCGCGGCGGTCGTGGCCCTGTGCGCCGGCGCCGGGTTCCTGGTCCGGCAGCGGCTCGCGGCGGCGCCGATGCTGCCGCTGGGGCTGCTCGCCCGGCCGGCCTTCACCGGCCCCAACCTGGCCGCACTGCTGATGAACCTGACGTTCAACGGGGTGCTCTACGCGCTGACCCTTTACCTGCAGGGGGTGCTGGGGTGGTCCGCGCCGGTCGCCGGGCTGTCCCTGCTGCCGCTGTTCCTGCCGTTGGCGTTGCTGGCCCCGCTGGCCGGTCGGTGTGCCGGCCGGTTCGGCCCCCGGCCGGTGCTGGTCGCCGGGGCGGCGATCGCGGCCGCCGGGGTGGCGGCGCTGGCGGTGCTGGCCAGGGTCGGGCCGGCCGGCGGGTACCCGGCGGTACTGCCCGCGCTGCTCGGCATGGGCGTGGGCGCCGGGCTGTTCACCGCGCCGGTGGTGAGCGCGGCGGTGCGCGCGGTGCCGGCGGAGCGGGCCGGCCTGGCCAGCGGGGTGAACAACACCGCGCGGCAGACCGGCACGGCCCTCGGCGTGGCGATCTTCGGCGCCCGGCTGGCCGGGGCGTCCGGGCCGGCCGGGTTCACCCACCGACTGGGTGAGCTGGGTCTCCTCGGCGGGGCGCTCTGGCTGGCCGCGCTGGTGATAGTGGCGATGACCACTGGCTCGGGGCCAGCCGAAGGGGCCGCGCGGCGGTAGGTTTCGCAGATGGCGAGCACACTGGCCGAGAGGCGGGTGCTGGTGACCGGGGGGTCCTCCGGTATCGGTGCCTCGGTGGCCGATGCGGTGGTGAAAGCCGGCGGCCGGGTGGCCCTGCTCGCCCGGCGGACCGACCGCCTCGCCGAGCTGACCAGCCGGCTCGCCCCGAACGCCACCGCCGTGACCTGCGATATCACCGACGAGGCCGCCGTGCGTGACGCGGCGGACGTCGCGGTCGAATGGCTCGGCGGCCTGGATGCCCTGGTCAACTCGGCCGGGTTGTTCACCGCCGGACGGGTCGCGGACCTGGATCCCGCCGCCTGGCGGTCCATGTTCGAGGTGAACGTGTTGGGCCTTTTGAACGTCACCAGGGCGTGCATCCCACATCTGGGTGACCGTCCGGGGGCCAGCGTGGTGAACATCTCATCGCTGTCCGGCCGCCGGGTTCCCCGCCCCACCAGCGGGGTCTACGCGGCGACCAAGTTCGCCGTGCACGCGCTCAGCGAAGGGCTGCGCCAGGAGCTGAGCCCGAACGGCATCCGGGTCACCACCGTGGCACCGGGAATGGTGGACACCGACATCGCCGCCGAGTGGCCCGACGACCCGGACTCGACGGCGTTCCGTGAGCGGCTGCGGGCGGACGGGCTGCCCGCCGAGGCGGTGGCCGACGCCGTGGTGCACGTGCTCGGCGTCGGACCGGAGGTCAACGTGGTGGAGTACGCCGTCATGTCGACGAAGCAGCAATGAGCCGGCTGGCGCCCCCGGGCCCGGCCGACGGCCGGTTAGCCGAGCCGAAGACCGGGCGGCCCCGGGCAACGGTCGGCGGGTCGCGATCGCCGTTCGTGGACTTCGACCGGCCGTCCTGGGCCAAGCTGGGCGAGTCCATCGCGCTGCCGCTGACCGCGGACGAGCTGGAGCAGATCCGCAGCCTCGGCGACGAGGTGGACCTGGCCGAGGTGCGCGAGGTGTACCTGCCGCTGTCCCGGCTGCTCAACCTGCACGTCCAGGAGGCGGGCCGGCTCTACCGCGCCTACCGGACCTTCCTGGGCGACCAGCCGGCGCGCACCCCGTTCGTGATCGGTATCGCCGGCTCGGTCTCGGTGGGCAAGTCCACCACCGCCCGGCTGCTGCGCACCCTGCTGGCCCGCTGGCCGCACCACCCCCGGGTGGAGCTGATCACCACGGACGGCTTCCTCTACCCGAACGCGGAGCTGGAGGCGCGCGGGTTGATGACCCGCAAGGGCTTCCCCGAGTCCTACGACCGCCGCGCGCTGCTGCGGTTCGTCACCGAGGTCAAGGGCGGCAAGGACGCGGTGCGCGCGCCGGTCTACTCGCACCTGGTGTACGACATCATGCCGGAGCAGTCGGTGGTGGTGCGCCGGCCGGACATCCTGCTGCTGGAGGGGCTGAACGTGCTGCAGCCCGCGCCGCCGAGCCGGGACGGGCGGGCCAGCGGCCTCGCGGTCAGCGACTTCATCGACTTCTCGGTGTACGTGGACGCGGCCCCGGACGATGTGCGGCAGTGGTACATCGACCGGTTCCTGCGGCTGCGGGAGACCGCGTTCCGCGACCCCGCGTCCTACTTCCGCCGCTACGCCGACCTGGACACCCCCGCCGCCATCCGCCGGGCCGAACACCTCTGGGACGAGATCAACGGCCCCAACCTCCACCACAACATCGCCCCCACCCGGGGCCGCGCCACCCTGGTCCTCACCAAAGGCCGCGACCACGCCGTGACCGGCATCCGCCTCCGCAAACTCTGACGCCGGTGCGCGACTAGCCGACCCGGGCCGTGGTGTCGCGGAGGGCGGCGGCCAGGCGGTCGCGGACGGCGGTGCGGGCGGCGATCTCCTCGTCGAGGGCGGCGATCTTTTTCACCACGGCGGCGGCGCCCTCGGCGCACAGGCCCTCCGACTCCAGGTCGTTCTTCAGGCAGGGGACGAAGTCGCGCACCTCGTCGCTGGTGAAGCCCATGGCCAGCAGCCAGCGGATGTTGCGCACCTGGCGGACCGCGTCCGGGCCGTAGGCGCGGTAGCCGTTGGACGCCCGGCAGGCGTCCAGCAGGCCCTGCTGCTCGTAGTAGCGGATCGCCCTCGGCGTGGTCCCCGCGGCCCTGGCCAGCTCCCCGATCAGCATGCTTCTAGTCTCCAGCAACTTTCCCGATGATGGTGATCCCGGCGAAGGTGAAGGACATCTCGCCGGTATCCATGTCCGGCAGCCGGACCCGGCAGGGGTAGACCAGCGACTCGCCGGGGGCCAGCAGCTTGGCCTGGTGCGGCATGTCCATCGGCGCGGCGGCGCCCCGGAAGGTCACCTTGCCAGGGCCGAGCTCGTCGGTGCTGGTCCGTACCGGTTTGTCGCCGTTGTTCTGGGCGACCAGGGTGAGCACGACGCCGCCCTTCATCTTGGTGACCAGTGCGGTCACCACCAGGCCGTTCGGGGCCGGCGCCGGCTCGGCCAGGCCGAGCGGCCGCACCCCCGGCGGCGTCCCCTGAGCGGCGGTCGGGGCGGCCGGTTCCGGCGCGGCCGGAGCGGGTGCGGACCCCGCCGGCGCGGGTGCGGGCGCCGCCGGCGCGGCCGCCGGGGCTCGGGCCGGTGGCTCCGGCGAGTCGGCGGACGCGGTGAGCATGGCGCCGGCCCAGCCGAGGGCGATGCCCACCAGAATCGCGACGATCAACGTGGCCGGCACCCGTCGCCGGCCACCCCGACGGTGGGCCGGGATCGTCACCCGGGAAGTATTGGGCCTTCCGGTGGGCCGGCCAAGCCGGCAAACGGCTCATTCGGGCTCAGGCGACGTTGATGCCGCCGTCGACCCGCAGCACCGCCCCGGTCAGGTAGCTCGCCCCCGGGTCGGCGACCCGCACGATCCACCGGGCGATCTCCTCCGGGTCGGCGATGCGGCCGAGCGGGATGCGGGACAGGAAGAACTCCCGGCTGGTCTCCATCTGCTCCTGGGTGAACCCCGCGTGCTCGAGCATCGGGGTCTGCGTGACACCGGGCGCCACCGAGACCACGCGCACTCCGCGCGAGCCCAGTTCCACCGCCCAGGTGCGGGTCATGAAGTCCAGCGCGACCTTGGTGCCGCCGTAGACCGAGTTCGCCGGCCACCCCCGGGCTCCGGACACCGAGGTCACGTTCACCACCGTGCCGCGCGCGGCGACCAGGTGCGGCAGCGCGCGCTGGGTGAGCAGCAGCGGGCCGAGCAGGTTGGTGTGCAGCTGGGTCACCGCGACGTCCCGGTCGATCTCGCCGAGCGCTTGGGGGCGGGTGATGGCCGCGTTGTTGACCAGCACGTCTATCCCGCCGAGCGCCGACTCGGCGGCGCTCACGATGTCGTCGGGGCCGCTCGGGGCGGCCACGTCGGCGGTGGCCACGGAGATGTTGGCCCGGCCCTCGGCGGTTTCCTTCAGCGACCCGGCGGAGCGGCCGACCACCAGCACCCTGGCGCCCTCGTCGGCGAACTTGTGGGCCGCGACCCGGCCGATCCCGGTGCCGCCGCCGGTGATCACAACGGCCTTGTCCAGCAATGATTCGCTCATGCCGGCGACGCTAAACCTTGCCGCCGGCGTCAAGGTCAAATCTGCTCGGCCGGCTCGCAGGTGAGCAGGCGGGACCGGAGCGCGGGGTCGGGGCCGACCGGCGGCCCCGCGTAGCCGACCAGGTTGAGGGCGAGCTGGACGAACACGTCCTCGATGCGGTCCAGGCCGAGCGGGCCGGCCGGCTGGTACCAGTGCGCCACGCCGTTGCACATCTCCAGCAGGGCCAGCCTGGTGAGCGTCACCTCGTCCAGGTTGAAGTCGCCGTCGGCCACCCCGGCGGCGAGCGCGTCGGTCCAGTACCGCTCGTAGCGGTCCCGCTTGGCGACGATCTCCGCGCGGCGTTCCGGCGGCAGGAAGCGCAGCTCGCCGTCCACCACGGAGACCGTGCGCGGGTTGGTGGCCTGGACCGAGACCAGCGCCCGCACCAGCCGTTCCAGCTGGGACGCCGGGGCGTGGCCCTCGGTGGCCAGTGCCGCCACCCGCATCAGCTCGTCCAGCGCGAAGTGCATCACCGACTCGAGGATGGCCAGCTTGTTCGCCGCGTGCAGGTACAGCGCGCCCGAGGTGACCCCGGCGGCGGCCGCGATGTCCCGGATGCCGGTGGCCGCGTAGCCGGCGGCGGAGAAGGTCCGCACGGCGGCGCGCTGGATCTCCGCGTAGCTGGTCACCCGTTCAGCCTACTTGACTCACTAATCACTTGATTAGTACCGTCACTAATCAAGTGATTAGTCGAGGTCATCCCGAAGGGAGACGGGCATGCGGGTGGTTCGCACGGTGCGCGCCGACGTGCCGCCGGAACGGATCGGCCACACCCAGACGCACGAGCACGTGCTGTCCAAGCTGGCCTCCGTGCGGCAGGGCAGCATGCTGGACTCGGCCGAGGCGATCCGGCTGGACAACTACTACGAGGTGCGCCGGCACCACTCGGTGTTCGACCTGACGGTGAACGACGTCGAGGACGCCGTCGCCGAGCTCGGCGAGTACGCCGCGCACGGCGGCTCCGCCATGGTGGACGCGACCAGCATCGGCATCGGCCGCGACCCGGAGGGACTGCTCGCGGTGGCCGAGCGCACCGGCGTGCACATCGTCATGGGCGCCGGCTACTACCAGCGCGAGTTCCACCCGGCCGGGCTGGACGACCGGTCGCGGGCCGACCTGGCCGCCGAGATGAGCCGGGACGTCACCGAGGGCGTGGGGGAGCGGCGGATCAGGTCCGGGGTGATCGGTGAGATCGGGTTGAGCTGGCCGGTGCAC
Organism: Actinospineispora eucalypti; assembly: GCA_014208095.1. GTDB lineage: Bacteria > Actinomycetota > Actinomycetes > Mycobacteriales > Pseudonocardiaceae > Pseudonocardia > Pseudonocardia eucalypti. The sequence continues at coordinate 2,844,197 of JACHMT010000001.1, forward strand.
CCGGTCGAACGGCGGGTGCTGGAGGCGGCCTGCGACGCCCAGCGGGACACCGGCGCCGCGCTGCTGGTCCACCCGGGACGGCACGCGGACGCGCCGCTGGACGCCATGCGGATCATCCGTGCGGTCGGTGGCGACCAGGACCGGGTGATCATGAGCCACATCGACCGGACGCTGTTCGATCTTCCGGCGATGGTCGAGCTCGCGGAGACCGGCTGCTACCTGGAGTTCGACCTGTTCGGCCAGGAGTCCAGCTACTACCCGTTCGCCGACATCGACATGCCCAACGACGCCACCCGGGTGGACCACCTGGTCGCCCTGCGCGGGCGCGGCTTCGGCCGCCGGCTGTTGGTCGCGCAGGACATCTGCAGCAAGACCCACCTGCGGCGCTACGGCGGCGAGGGCTACGCGCACCTGATCCGCAACGTGCTGCCGCTGATGCGCCGCAAGGGCCTGGACGACGCCGCGATCGGCGAGCTGACGGTGGCCAACCCCCGCGAAGCACTGGCGTTCGCGGCATGACCGCCGGCGAACGGACGGCCGTGTCCCGGCGGCCGCTGGTCGGCGCCGGGGTGGGCACCTTCATCGAGTTCTACGACTTCGCCATCTACGCGCTGAGCGTGCCGATCATCGCCGCCCGGTTCTTTCCGGCCGGGGACTCGGGTGCCGCGCTGATCTCGGCGTTCGCCGTGTACGGGGTGGCCTTCGTGATCCGGCCGCTGGGCGGGGTGGTGTTCGGAGTGCTGGGCGACCGCTACGGCCGGCGGGGCGTGCTGGTCACCGTGCTCACGCTGATCGGCGTGGCCACCGCACTGATCGGGGTGCTGCCCGGCTACGCGGACGCCGGGCTGCTCGCGCCGGCCCTGCTGGTCGGACTGCGCCTGCTACAGGGGCTTTCCGCCGGTGGCGAGGTGACCAGCGCCACCTCCTTCGCCCTGGAGCACGCGCCGGAGCGCCAGCGGTCGCTGTGGATCACCGTGGTGGTGGCGACCTCGGCGGTGTCCTCGGTGGTCGGGCTGCTCGTGGTGCTGGCGCTGAACGCGGCCCTCGGCGAGGCGGCGTTCACCGAATGGGGCTGGCGGATCTGCTTCCTGCTTGCCCTGCCGCTCAGCCTGATCGGCCTGTACGTGCGGATGCGCACCGAGGAGAGCCCGGCCTACCAGCGGGCCCGCCGCACCGAGGGGCTCAGCGCGGCACCGGTGCGGGAGGTCTTGGCCCGGCACCGCCCGGCGGTGGGTACCGCTTTTGCCCTGGCCGCGATGACCGGTCTCGGCTTCTACTACCTGGCCGGCTACTTCCCGACGTACCTGCAGGTCACCGCCGGTCTGTCCCGCGCTTCGGCGCTGGCCGCCAACGGTGTGGCGCTGCTGGTCTTCGCGGTTGCGCTGCCCGGCTGCGGGGCGCTGGCCGACCGCTGGGGCCGCCGGCCCGCCGTCCGCGCCGGCGCGGTGCTGCTGGTGCTGACCGGGGTGCCGGCTTACCTGCTCGCCGGGCAGGGCTCTTTCGCCTCGGCGGTGGCCGGCCAGGTGCTGCTGGCGTTGGCCCTGGCGGTGTTCGGGGGTGGCAGCTACGTGGCACTGCTCGAGGTGTTCCCCACCCGGACCCGGCTGACCGGCGCGGCGATCGGCTACAACCTCGGCTACGCGCTGCTCGGCGGCACGGCGCCGCTGCTGGCCAGCGCGCTGGTCGCGGCCTTCCACAGTCCTTTCGCCCCCGGCTTCTACCTCAGTGCGGTTGCGCTGCTGGTGCTGGTGGGCACCCGTTCGATGCCGGAGACCAGAGAGGTGGACATCAGTGACTGAGTTCGTCGTGGACGCCAGGGTGCGGCTGCCGGTCGACCGGCGCAAACCGCTGGACGGCCCGCCGCCCGCGCTGCGCCGGCAGCGCTACGACCAGCTGCTGAACATGTCGGAGAAGGTGGCGGCGGGCACCACCCCCGCGCTGCTGGCCGCGCTGCGCGAGCAGGGGGTGCACCGGGCGGTGGTGCACGCCGAGTACGAGGGAGCCGAGGACGCCGCCGCGCTCACCGAGGCGACCGCCGCGCTGGTCGGCGAGCACCCGGACCTGTTCTCGGGGTTCGGCACGCTGACCATGCCGCCGCCCACCGCGGGTTCGGCCGCGCGCGAGGTGCGGGCGTGTGCCGACGCCGGGCTGATCGGGGTGAACATCCAGCCGGCGTTCGCCGGCATGGACATCCACGACCGGCGGCTCTACTCGGGCTACGCGCGCGCCGAGGAGTTGGGGCTGATCGTGGCGCTGCACACCGGGGTGAGCTACTCGCGGGTGTACCCGATCGCGCACGAGCGGGCCGAGTTCCTGGACCAGGTGGCCTGCGACTTCCCCGACCTGCGGCTGATCGCCTGCCACGGGGGCTGGCCGTGGGTGACCGAGTACTGTGCGGTGGCGCGCCGGCACCCGACCGTGTACCTGGAGCTGGGCGGGCTCTCCCCGAAGTACGTGATGCGCCCCGGCACCGGTTGGGACGTGCTCGCCGGTTACCTGAACAACCTGCTCGCCGACCGGGTGCTGTTCGGCACCGACTGGCCGATCTTCGACCACGGCCGGGCGCTGCGCGAGTGGCGGGCCGCCGGGGTGCGCGAGGAGGCCCTGCACCGGTTGCTGGGCGGAAACGCGGCGGAGCTGTTCGGGCTGGCTCGGTGACCGAACCGACGGTGTCCTCGGCGCTGGCCGAGGCCGCGCGCCGGTGGCCCGACAAGGTCGTGCTGCGCTGTGCGCGGCTGGATCAGCGGGCCAGCTTCGCCGAGCTGGACGCGTTGGCCGGCGCGGTGGCCGATGCGCTGCGAGACCGGGGCATCGGGCCCGGCGACCGGGTGGCCGTGATGTTCCACAACGACCTGGAGTTCCCGGTCTGCTGGCTGGGCGTGCTGCGCGCGGGCGCCGCGATGGTGCCGCTGAACGTGCGGCTCACCGGGCCGGAGCTGGCCGCTCTCCTGGCCGAGGCGGCACCCGCGCTGGTGCTCGCCGCCGAGGATTTCGGCCCGCTGCTGGCAGGGGTGCTGCCGGCCGGTTCTCGCGCGCTGCTGCTGCCGGCCGACGGGTCCGATCTGGCCGCGGCGTTGGCCGGGTTGCCGGTGCCGGGGTCGCGCGGGGTGGAGGCCGCCGCCGGACCGGTGCCGGAGACGCTGGCGAACATCCAGTTCACCTCGGGCAGCACCGGCCGGTCCAAGGGCTGCCTGCTCTCGCACCGCTACTGGCTGACCATCGGCTCGGCCATGCGTGACCACGGGCCGAGGCTGCGCGGCGACGACGTGTTGCTCACCGCGCAGCCCTTCTACTACATGGATCCGCAGTGGAACCTGGTCGCCGCGCTGCTCACCGGGGCCGAGCTGGTGGTGCTGGAGCGGTTTTCCTCGGCGACCTTCTGGGCGTCGGTGCGGGAGCACCGGGTGACCTTCTTCTACTGCCTCGGCGTGATGCCGGCGATGCTGCTGCGCACGCCGGTCGCGCCGGGGGAACGCGAGAACCGGGTCCGCTACATCGGCTGCTCGGCGATCCCCGAGGGGCGGCACGCGGAGCTGGAGCGGCGGTTCGGCGCGCCGTGGCACGAGCTGTACGGCAGCACCGAGACCGGGGTGGACATCCTGGTCGAGCCGGCCGACCACGATCTCGCGCTGGCCGGCGGGCTGCTCGGCCGGCCGCTGCCGAACCGGGAGATCCGGGTGGTGGACGACGAGGATCTCCCGGTGCCGCGCGGGGTTGTGGGGCGGCTGCTGGTGCGCGGGGTGGCGATGAGTGACGGCTATCTGGACGGCTCATCGGCCACCGTCGGGAACGGCTGGTACGTCACCGGAGACCTGGCCATCCGGCGGCCCGACGGGATGGTCCGGTTCGCCGGTCGGGTCAAGGACATCATCCGGCGCAGCGGGGAGAACATCTCGGCGGCCCAGGTGGAGGAGGCGATCCAGGCCCACCCGGGGGTACGGCTCTGCGCCTGCCTGCCGGTGGCCGACGAGGTGCGCGGCGAGGAGATCAAGGCGTATCTGGTGTGCGAGGACGGCCCGGTCTCGCCGGCCGAGCTGCTTTCCCATGCGCGCGAGCGGCTCGCGGCGTTCAAGGTCCCGCGCTACTGGGAGTTCCGCGACCGCCTGCCGCTCACCCCGTCGGAGAAGATCGCCAAGGCGCGGCTGCGCGGCGAGCCGGACTCGGCGCTGGGCCGATGCTACGACACGGTCGCGGGGGTGTGGCTCGACCGGGTGCGCCCACGCGGCACATGAGGTGCGCGGGCTCACCAGTGGGTCGAAGCGGTTAGCGCCCGCCCGTTCCACCGAGCATGATCGCCGGCTCTGGCGCTTTAGCGTCGGTTTTCGACGCTGATCCGCCACAAACGACGATCACCCTGCCTGCCACCCAGCGACCTCCACACCCTGGAGCGACCCTGGTGTCATGTTGACCTTGCGAGTGCCGCGGTGAGGCCTCGGACCGCGCGAGGTTTGAGCCGGCGGAGGACAGCTCACTGAGGGGTGTCAGGCGATGTGCTTGAGGGCTTCGCGGCGGGACAGCGGGGAAAGCCGCGGGTGTGCGGCGACGAACGCGCGCACCCAGTCCGGGTCTATGCGCGCGTGCTGGCGCAACGCCCAGCCGATGCCCTTGCGCAGGAAGAACTCCGGCTCGTCGATGGCCGCCTCGATCGAGTCGGCAAGCAGCGCCAGGTCGGTCCGCTCCTTGGAGAGGAGCTGGCAGATGATCGCGGTGCGGCGCAGCCAGATGTCGTCGCCCGCCACCCAGCCCCGGATCACCGGTTCGACGGTCGCCGGGTGTTCGCGCAGCAGCGGGCCGATGCGCCGGCTGGCGATCTCGTCCACGTAGTCCCACCAGGCGCCGGCGACGATCCAGTGCTGGTAGAGCGGCAGCCAGGGCGGGACGAGCCACCGGGCGTACCGGCGGTGCCCGGTGAGGGCCAGCGCGACGTAGCGCTCCTCGCGGTAGGTCGCCTCGTCCCACAGCGTGCGCACCGCCCGGTCCAGCGCGTCGGGCGAGCCGACCGGGTGGTCGGCCACCAGCTCGCGCAGCAGCGTCCGCCGGGGCGGCGTCGGCACGCCCAGGAACGGCATCTCCGAGCGCATGTACCGCTGCATCTGGGGTGCCGCCGTCGGGTCCGCCAGCCGGCGCAGCCCCTCCCGCGCGGCCCCGACCAGTGCGGTTGCCTCGTCCGTGGTCGACACGCCGTGCAGCCTACGGCGGGCCCCTTGCGTACACGTCCGGCCTCGGCGAGGGTAGATCCATTCGAGGGTCTTGCATAGATCTGCGCTTCAATGAATAATCATGCGTATGGTGCGGATCGGAGTTGCCGGTGCGAGCGGGTATGCCGGGGGTGAGCTGCTGCGCCTGCTGCTCGCCCACCCGGAAGCCGAGATCGGCGCGCTCACCGCCGGGGGAAACGCGGGGAACACCCTCGGCGGGTTGCAGCCGCACCTGCTGCCACTGGCCGACCGGGTGCTCGAGGAGACCGGGGCCGAGGCCTTCGCCGGGCACGACGTGGTCTTCCTGGCGCTGCCGCACGGGCACTCGGCCGCGCTGGCCGCCCAACTCGGCACGGACACGGTGGTCATCGACTGCGGCGCGGACCACCGGCTGACCGACCCGGAGGCCTGGCGGCGCTGGTACGGCGGCGAGCACGCCGGCAGCTGGCCGTACGGGCTGCCCGAGCTGCCCGGCCAGCGCGCGAAGCTCACCGCCGCGAAGCGCGTCGCGGTGCCCGGCTGCTACCCCACGGTGGCCAGCCTGGCCCTGGCCCCGGCCCTGGCCGCCGGCCTGGTCGAGCCGGACGTGGTGGTTACAGCGGTCAGCGGCACCTCGGGGGCAGGCAAGGCCCTCAAACCGCACCTGCTCGGCTCCGAGGTGATGGGCGCGGTGAGCGCCTACGGCGTCGGCGGGGCGCACCGGCACACCCCGGAGATCGCGCAGAACCTGTCCCAGGCGGCCGGCCGCCCCATAACCGTGAGCTTCACCCCGCTGCTCGCCCCGATGCCCCGGGGCATCCTGGCCAACTGCACGGCGCGCACCGAGGCGAGCGCCGAGGAGATCCTCGAGGCCTACCAGAAGGCGTACGCGAACGAGCCGTTCATCCACCTGTTGCCGGAAGGGAGCTGGCCCAGCACCGCCATGACGCTGGGGGCGAACACGCTGGCCCTCCAGCTCACCGTGGACCCCGACGCCGGCCGGCTGGTCGTCGTCGCGGCGATCGACAACCTCACCAAGGGCACCGCCGGAGGCGCGGTGCAGTGCATGAACCTCGCCGTCGGCCTGCCGGAAACCACCGGCCTTCCGCTCACCGGAGTCGCCCCGTGACGATCACCGCACCCCATGGTTTCCGCGCCGCCGGCGTGGCCGCCGGCATCAAGGCCTCCGGCGCCCTGGACCTGGCGCTGGTGGTGAACGACGGGCCGGACCACCACGCGGCCGGCGTGTTCACCCGCAACCGGATCCAGGCCGCGCCGGTGCTCTGGTCCCGGCAGGTGCTCACCACCGGGCGGCTGCGCGCGGTGGTGCTCAACTCCGGCGGCGCGAACGCGTGCACCGGGCCGCAGGGCTTCCAGACCACGCACGCCACCGCCGAGCGAGTGGCCGCCCGGCTGGGCTGCGGGGCCGGCGAGGTCGCCGTGTGCTCCACCGGCCTGATCGGTTCGCAGCTGCCCCGGGACGCGGTGCTGGCCGGGGTGGACGCCGCGCACGCCGCACTCTCCGACGTGGGCCGGGCCGCCACCGACGCGGCCACCGCCATCCTCACCACCGACACCCGCCCCAAGCAGGCCGAGTACCGGGGCGAGGGCGGCTGGCGGATCGGCGGGTTCGCCAAGGGCGCCGGCATGATCGCCCCGGCCATGGCCACCATGCTGGCCGTGCTCACCACCGACGCCGTGGTGGACCCGGGCGAGCTGGACAAGGCGCTGCGCGCCGCCACCTCGCGCACCTTCGACCGCCTGGACATCGACGGCTGCACCTCCACCAACGACACCGTGCTGGTGCTGGCCAACGGGGCGTCCGTGGTGAGCGTCTCCACCGACGAGCTGACCGAGGGGTTGACCAGCATCTGCGGCGACCTGGTCGAGCTGCTGCAGGCCGACGCGGAGGGCGCCACCAAGCAGGTGGTGATCGCGGTGCGGGGCGCGCTCACGGAGGGCGAGGCGGTGACCGTGGCCCGCTCGGTGGCCCGGGACAACCTGGTCAAGACGGCGTTGTTCGGCTCCGACGCCAACTGGGGCCGGGTGGCCATGGCGGTGGGCAACGCGGACGCGATCATCGACGCGCAGCGGCTGGACATCCGGATGAACGGGGTCACCGTCTGCCAGGACGGCGCCGCCTACGGTGACCGGAAGACCGCCGACCTGACCGGCCGGGACATCCTGGTCGAGATCGACCTGCACGTGGGTGACGCGTCGGCCGAGGTGCGCACCACCGACCTGTCCTACGCGTACGTCGAAGAGAACAGCGCGTACTCGTCGTGACCGGGGTGAAGCCGAGCACCAGCGCCGAAGGCGCTGGCCGAGCACGCGCCCAGTTAGGCGCGAGCGGGAGATCTAGCGAGCGGCTGGCGCGCGCCGGGGAGAAGGCCGGCGTGCTGGCCGAGGCGCTGCCCTGGCTGCAGAACTTCCACGGCAAGATCGTGGTGATCAAGTACGGCGGCAACGCCATGATCGATGACCAGCTGAAACAGGCGTTCGCGCAGGACATGGTGTTCCTCCGGCTGGCCGGCATCCACCCGGTGGTGGTGCACGGCGGCGGGCCGCAGATCACCGCGATGCTGAAGCGGCTGAACCTGCCGGGGGAGTTCCGGGGCGGGCTGCGGGTGACCACGCCGGAGACCATCGACGTGGTGCGCATGGTGCTGGTCGGGCAGGTCGGGCGGGAGCTGGTCGGCCTGATCAACGCGCACGGCCCCTACGCGGTCGGCATGTCGGGGGAGGACGCCGGGCTGTTCACGGCCGAGCGCCGCACCGCGCTGGTCGGCGGGGAACAGGTGGACATCGGCCTGGTCGGGGACGTCACCCAGGTCAACCCGGCGGCGGTGCGCGACATCGTGGCCGCCGGCCGGATCCCGGTGGTGGCCGGCGTCGCCCCGGACGCCGAGGGCGTGGTCTACAACATCAACGCGGACAGCGCGGCCGCCGCGTTGGCCGAGGCGCTGGGCGCCGCCAAGCTGGTGGTGCTCACCGACGTGGAGGGCCTCTACGCCAACTACCCGGACCCGGACTCGCTGATCAGCGAGCTGACCGAGGCCCAGCTGGCGGCGATGCTGCCCAGCCTGGAGTCCGGCATGGCCCCCAAGATGGAGGCCTGCCTGCGCGCGGTGCGCGGCGGCGTCTCCCAGGCACACGTGATCGATGGCCGGCTGGCGCACTCGGTGCTGCTGGAGGTCTTCACCAGCGAAGGAGTGGGAACGATGGTGGTGCCGTCATGAGCAGCGACCTCACGCAGCGGTGGCAGGCCGCGATGATGAACAACTACGGCACGCCGCCGCTGGCCCTGGTGCGCGGCAGCGGCGCCGAGGTGTGGGACGCCGACGGCCGCCGCTACCTGGACCTGCTGGCCGGCATCGCGGTCAACGCGCTCGGCCACGCCCACCCGGCCATCGTGGAGGCGGTCACCCGGCAGCTGAACACGCTCGGCCACACCTCCAACCTCTACCTCACCGAGCCGTCGGTGGAGCTGGCCGAGCGGCTGATCGACCTGCTCGGGGTCGGCAGCGCCCGGGTGCTGTTCTGCAACTCCGGCGCGGAGGCGCTGGAGGCCGCGTTCAAGATCTCCCGCCGGACCGGCCGGACCAAGCTGGTCGCCGCGCTGAACGCCTTCCACGGCCGCACCATGGGCGCACTGGCGCTGACCGGCCAGCAGCCGAAGCGGGCCCCGTTCGAGCCGCTGCCGGCCGAGGTCACGCACGTGCCCTACGGCGACGTGGACGCGCTGCGCGCGGCCGTCGACGGAGATACCGCGGCCGTGGTGCTGGAGCCCATGCTCGGCGAGGCCGGCGTGATCGTCCCGCCGGAGGGTTATCTCCAGGCCGCACGGGAGATCACCACCCAGCACGGCGCCCTGCTGGTGCTGGACGAGGTGCAGACCGGCATCGGCCGCACCGGCGGCTGGTTCGCGCACCAGGCGGTCGGCGTCACCCCGGACGTGATCACCCTGGCCAAGGGCCTGGCCGGCGGCATGCCGATCGGCGCCTGCATCGGCATCGGCGCGGCCTCCGAGCTGCTGGAGCCCGGCCACCACGGCACCACCTTCGGCGGCAACCCGGTGTGCTGCGCGGCCGCGCTGGCGGTGCTGCGCACGATCGAGTCGGACGGCCTGCTCGGCCACGTGGACCGGGTGGGCAAGGAACTGGCCACCGGCATCGACGCCCTGGCCCACCCGCTGGTCGGCGAGGTGTCCGGGGCCGGCCTGCTGATCGGCATCGGACTGCGCGAAGCGGTTTCGGCGAACGTCGCGAGCGCCGCCCGGGATGCCGGATTCCTCATCAACAACGCCGTGCCGGACCGGATCCGGCTGGCCCCGCCGCTGATCCTCAGCCACGAGCAGGCGGCCGAGTTCCTGGCCGCGCTGCCGGGGTTCCTGGATGCCGGGGTGACGAATGTCTAGCGCGGAACGCGCGCGCCGAGCGCCCGCCCAGTTAGGCGGGCGCGGGACAACGAGGCACCTGCTGCGCGACGACGACTTCAGCCCGGCCGAGCAGCTCGAGGTGCTGGACCTGGCCGCCGAGATGAAGCGGGACCGCTACGCCCACCGCACCCTGGCCGGCCCGAGGCCGATCGCCGTGATCTTCGACAAGAACTCCACCAGGACCAGGGTCTCCTTCGAGGTGGGCATCTCCCAGCTGGGCGGCCAACCACTGATCATCGACGCCCAGCAGAGCCAGCTGGGCCGGGGCGAGACCATCTCCGACACCGCCAAGGTGCTGTCCCGGTACGTGGACGCGGTGGTGTGGCGGACCACCACACAAGATCGCCTGGAGCAGATGGCCGCCGCCGCCACGGTCCCCGTGGTGAACGCGCTGACCGACTCGTTCCACCCCTGCCAGGTGCTGGCCGACCTGCAGACCGTCCGCGAGCGGTTCGGCCGGCTCAAGGGGCTGACCATGACCTTCCTCGGCGACGGGGCGAACAACATGGCGCACTCGCTGCTGCTCGGCGGGGCCACCGCCGGCATGCACGTGCGGGTGTCCGGGCCGGCCGGGTTCGCCCCCGACCCGGACGTGCTGCGCGCCGCCGTCAAGCGGGCCGAGGAGACCGGTGGCTCGGCCTCGCTGGTCGAGAACCCGGCCGAGGCGGTGACCGGGGCCGACGTGGTGGTCACCGACACCTGGGTGTCCATGGGCCAGGAGGCGGACGGGCTGGACCGGCGCGCGCCGTTCCTGCCCTACCGGCTGGACACCAACCTGCTCGGGCACGCCAACCCGGGGGTGATCGTGCTGCACTGCCTGCCGGCCCACCGGGGCGACGAGATCACCGACGATGTGATGGACGGCCCGGCCAGCGCCATCTGGGACGAGGCGGAGAACCGCCTGCACGCGCAGAAGGCCGTGCTCACGTGGTTGCTCCGGCAGAGCGGACCATGACCGCGCCGACCCGGGTGGCCCGGCAGGCCCGGATCGTCGAACTGATCACCCAGCGGGCGGTGCGCAGCCAGGCCGAGCTGGCCACGCTGCTCGCCGCCGAGGGCGTCGAGGTCACCCAGGCCACGCTGTCGCGGGACCTGGACGAGCTGGGCGCGGTCAAGCTGCGCGGCCCGGACGGCGGGGCCCCGGTGTACGTGCTGCCCGAGGACGGCCACCCGATGCGGTCGGCCGGAGTACCCCGGCTGGCCCGGGTACTCGGCGAGCTACTGGTGTCCACCGACGCCAGCGGCAACCTCGCGGTGCTGCGCACCCCGCCCGGGGCGGCCCAGTTCCTGGCCAGCGCGCTGGACCGGGCGGCGCTGCACGACGTCGTCGGCACCATCGCCGGCGACGACACGATCCTGGTGGTGGCCCGCGAGCCGCTCACCGGTTCCGAACTGGCACGGCGGATCGCCGCCCTGGGCGACTCGCGCTCCGACCCGAACCCTGATGAAGGAGCATCCCTCTCGTGAGCAAGGTCCTGACCTCCCTGCCCAAGGGTGAGCGCATCGGCATCGCCTTCTCCGGAGGCCTCGACACCTCCGTCGCGGTGGCCTGGATGCGCGACAAGGGCGGGATCCCGTGCACCTATACCGCCGACCTCGGCCAGTACGACGAGCCGGACGTCTCGGGCGTCCCGGCCCGGGCGAAGCAGTACGGCGCCGAGATCGCGCGGGCCGTCGACATCAAGCCGCAACTGGTCGAGGAGGGCCTGGCCGCGCTGGCCTGCGGCGCCTTCCACATCCGGTCCGGGGGCCGGGTGTACTTCAACACCACGCCGCTGGGCCGCGCCGTCACCGGGACGCTGCTGGTCCGGGCCATGCAGGCCGACGACGTCAACATCTGGGGCGACGGCTCGACCTTCAAGGGCAACGACATCGAGCGGTTCTACCGCTACGGCCTGCTGGCCAACCCCGAGCTGCGCATCTACAAGCCGTGGCTGGACGCGGAGTTCGTCGAGGAGCTGGGCGGGCGGGACGAGATGAGCCGGTGGCTGGCCGCGCACGGGCTGCCGTACCGGGACTCGGCCGAGAAGGCGTACTCGACCGACGCCAACATCTGGGGGGCGACGCACGAGGCCAAGACGCTCGAGCACCTGGACGTGTCCCTGGAGACCGTCCAGCCGATCATGGGCGTGCGGTTCTGGGACCCGTCCGTGGATATCGCCACCGAGGACGTCACGATCGCGTTCGAGGGCGGCTACCCGGTGGAGATCAACGGCCAGCGGTTCGCCGACAACGTCGCCCTGGTCCGCGCGGCCAACGCGATCGGCGGGCGCCACGGCCTGGGCATGTCCGACCAGATCGAGAACCGGATCATCGAGGCCAAGTCGCGCGGCATCTACGAGGCGCCGGGCATGGCGCTGCTGTTCGCCGCCTACGAGCGGCTGCTCAACGCCATCCACAACGAGGACACCGTCGCCAACTACCACAACGAGGGGCGCAAACTCGGCCGGCTGCTCTACGAGGGGCGTTGGCTGGACCCGCAGGCGTTGATGGTGCGCGAGTCGATCCAGCGGTGGATCGCCTCGCTGGTCACCGGCACCGTGACGCTGCGCCTGCGCCGGGGTGACGACTACACGATCCTCGACACCCAGGGACCGAACTTCTCGTACCACCCGGAAAGGCTCTCCATGGAGCGGGTCGAGAACCCGGCCTTCGGGCCGGGCGACCGGATCGGTCAGCTCACCATGCGCAACCTGGACATCGCCGACTCCCGGGCCAAGCTGGAGTCCTACGCCGGGCAGTCCCAGGAACAGGGGATGGTGCTGGTGGAGCACGGCACGCTCTTCGGCGAGCTGCCGGCGGGCGGGTTCGACCGGATCGCGGCGGCCCGCGAGGGCGGCGAGGCCGGCGGCGAGGATCACCGGGCACTCGACGAGGCCGCCCTGGAATCGGGTAACGACTGATGGCCGAGAGAAGGCTTGCCGGAACGAGCATTGGCTCGGCGCTGTGGGGTGGCCGGTTCGAGGGTGGTCCTTCGGACGCGCTGGCGGCGCTGTCCAAATCCACCCATTTCGACTGGCGGCTGGCCCGCTACGACATCGCCGGCTCCCGGGCGCACGCCCGGGTGCTGCACCGGGCCGGCCTGCTCACCGGCGACGAGCTGGCCGGCATGCTGGCCGGGCTGGACAAGCTGGACGCGGACGTCGTCTCGGCCACCTTCGTCGCCGCACCGGGGGACGAGGACGTGCACTCCGCGCTGGAACGCGGCCTGATCGAGCGGGTCGGCCCGGAGCTGGGCGGGAAGCTGCGCGCCGGTCGGTCCCGCAACGACCAGATCGCCACCCTGCTGCGGCTGTGGTGGCGGGACACCGCGCGCTCGGTGGCCGACGGGGTGCTGGACGTGGTGGACGCGCTGCGCGCCCAGGCGTCCCGGCACCTGGACACCGCGATGCCCGGCCGCACCCACCTGCAGCACGCGCAACCGGTGCTGCTCGCGCACCACCTGGCCGCGCACGGGCACGCGCTGCTGCGGGACGTGGACCGGCTGCGCGACGCGGACCGCCGCGCCTCGGTCTCCCCGTACGGCTCCGGCGCGCTGGCCGGCAGCTCGCTGGGACTGGACCCGGAGGCGGTGGCCGCCGAGCTCGGCTTCGCCGGGTCGGTGGCCAACTCGATCGACGGCACGGCCTCCCGGGACATCGCGGCCGAGGCGGCGTTCGTGCTGGCCATGATCGGGGTGGACCTGTCCCGGCTGGCCGAGGAAGTGATCATCTGGGCCACCGTGGAGTTCGGTTACGTCACGCTCCACGATGCTTACTCAACGGGTAGCTCGATCATGCCGCAGAAGAAGAACCCGGACGTGGCCGAGCTGGCCCGGGGCAAGGCCGGCCGGCTGATCGGCAACCTGACCGGCCTGCTGGCCACGCTGAAGGCCCAGCCGCTGGCCTACAACCGCGACCTGCAGGAGGACAAGGAGCCGCTGTTCGACTCCGCCGACCAGCTGGCCCTGGTGCTGCCCGCGATGGCCGGCATGGTCGGCACGCTGGTTTTCCACGCGCCCCGGCTGGCCGAGCTGGCCCCGGCCGGCTTCACCCTGGCCACCGACGTGGCCGAGTGGTTGGTCCGGGCCGGAGTACCGTTCCGGGTGGCGCACGAGGCCGCCGGCGCGTGCGTGCGGATCGCCGAGGAGCGCGGTGTCGGGCTGGACGAGCTGACCGACGCGGAACTCGCTTCGGCCTCCCCGTCGCTGGGTCCTAAGGTTCGAGAGGTGCTGACCGTGGCCGGATCGATCGCGTCCCGTGACGGCCGGGGTGGAACCGCTCCCGGCCGGGTCGCCGAGCAGCTGGTCGAGATGCGCTCGGCGGTCGAGGACGCGCGCCGCTGGATAGCCCAGCAGCCCCCCATCGGAGAAGTCTGAACAGAGATGAGTGCTGTCCCTATGTCCACCCTCCCACCCCCGCCCGACCTAGCTAGCGCAAAGGCCGACTACGACGCCCTGGTCGCCCAGGGCATCACCCTGAACCTGACCCGGGGCAAGCCCTCCAGCGAACAGCTCGACCTCTCGGTTGAGCTGCTCAGCCTGCCCGGGGCGGACTTCAAGGCCGCCGACGGCACGGACACCCGCAACTACGGCGGGCTGCGCGGCCTCCCCGAACTGCGGGAGATCTTCGCCGGCGAGCTGGGCGTGCCGGTCGACCAGCTGATCGCCGCCGGCAACTCCAGCCTCGAGCTGATGCACGACACGGTGGTGAACGCGCTGCTCAGCCCGGTCCCGGGGGCGTCGCGCCGCTGGCTGGACGAGCCGAGGGTGGCCTTCCTCGCTCCGGTGCCCGGCTACGACCGGCACTTCACCGTCTGTGAGCGGTTGGGCGTCGAGCTGGTCCCGGTGCCGATCACACCGGACGGCCCGGACATGGACGTGGTGGAGCGGCTGGTCGCCGAGGACGCCTCGGTGAAGGGCATCTGGTGCGTGCCCAAGTACTCCAACCCGACCGGCGCGGTCTACTCGGACGAGACGGTCCGCCGGCTGGCCACCATGCCCACCGCCGCGCCCGACTTCCGGATCATGTGGGACAACGCGTACGCGGTGCACCACCTGACCGAGACCCCGGCGCGCATCGCGGACATCCTGCCGCTGGCCGCCGAGGCCGGGAACGCGGACCGCCCGCTGGTGTTCGGCTCCACCTCGAAGATCACCGTCGCCGGTGGCGGCGTCGGGTTCCTCGGCGCCTCGGAGGCCAACCTGGCCTGGTGGCTGAAGCGGCTGGAAGCCCGGACCATCGGCCCGGACAAGGTCAACCAGCTGCGGCACGCCCGGTTCCTGGGCGACGCCGCCGGCCTGGCCGCGCACATGGAGAAGCACCGCCGGCTGATCGCGCCCAAGTTCGCCGCCGTGCAGCGGGTGCTCGCGGAGAACTTCGCCGACACCCCCGGGGTGACCTGGTCGGAGCCGACCGGCGGCTACTTCATCACGCTGATCGTGCCGGACGGCCTGGCCTCCGAGGTGGTGCGGCTGGCCAAGGCGGCCGGCATCGCGCTCACCCCGGCCGGGGCCACCCACCCGTACGGCAAGGACCCGCAGGACGCGGTGATCCGGCTGGCCCCGACGTTCCCGCCGCTGGCCCAGGTGGAAGGGGCCATCGCCGGGGTCGCGGTGTGCCTGCGCCTGGCGCTGGCCAGCTCCGGGCTGCCGGTCGGGGCGTGACCGACCTCCTCACGCGGGAGGATCTCGCCGTCGACGTGCTGCCGGCGGCCCACCGGCTGCTCGGCTGCACGCTCGAGGCGGACACCCCGGACGGACCGGTCGCGGTCCGGCTGGTCGAGGTCGAGGCCTACCGGGGCGCGGACGACCCCGCTTCGCACAGCTACCGGGGCCGCACCCCGCGCAACGCGGTGATGTGGGGCCCGGCCGGCCACCTGTACGTCTACTTCGTCTACGGCATGCACTTCTGCGCGAACGTGGTGTGCATGGGCGAAGGGGTGGCCGGGGCGGTGCTGCTGCGGGCCGGTGAGGTGGTCAGCGACCCGGGGCTGGCCCGGGCCCGCCGGCCGAAGGCGCGCCGGGACGCCGAGCTGGCCATGGGGCCGGCCCGGCTGGCCGCCCTGCTCGGCTTCGACCGCGAGCGGAACGGCGTGGACCTGACGGACCCGGCGTCCCCGGTGCGGCTGTGTGCTGGGGACCCGGTGCCGGCGTCGTCGATCCGGTCGGGGCCGAGGGTCGGGGTGGCCGCCGCCAAGGACCTGCCGTGGCGGTTCTGGCTGGACGGTTCGCCGGCGGTGAGCCAGTACCGGGCCGCCGTGCCACGCAACCGCCGGAACCGGGTGGCCAGGGTCTCAGGCGCCCCAGCTGGACCCGATTGATAGCTGAGCCTAACCTCAGCCTCGATGAGTGTGGCGAGACGGGTCGTTGCGGGCGTAGTGGTGCTGCTGGCCGTCCTGACCGCCTGCGCCCAGGCGCCTCGCGGGGATGCGCCGCCGACCTCGGCACCGGGTTTTCCCGCCACGGTCGCGCACAAGTTCGGGGTGACCACGGTGCCCGCGCCGCCGCGCCGGGTGGTGTCGCTCGGCTACACCGACCAGGACGCGATCCTGGCGCTGGGCGTGGTGCCGGTGGCGGTCCGGGAGTTCTTCGGCGGCCAGCCCTCGGCGACCTGGCCGTGGGCGCGACCGCTGCTGCGCGGCGCGACACCGGAGGTGCTGCCGCTGGCCGAGGTGAGCGTGGAGAAGGTCGCCGCGCTGCGGCCGGACCTGATCGTCGCGGTATCCGCCGGCCTCACCCGCGAGCGCTACCAGACCTATTCCCGGATCGCGCCGACCATCGTCCAACCGGCGGGCTACGTCGACCACGGCACGCCGTGGCAGGAGACCACCCGCATCGTGGGTGCGGCGCTGGGCCGGGGCGCGGAGGCCGAGCGGCTGGTCACGGGGCTGGAGGCGCGGTTCGCCGAGGTGCGTTCCCGGCATCCCGCGTTCGCCGGCAAACACCTCGCCACCGGGCGGGTGTACGTCGGCGACCGAGGGCAGTACATGGTCTGGAGCTCGCAGGACCCGAGGGCGCGGTTCTTCTCCGCGCTCGGTTTCGTGCCGATACCGGACTTCGACCAGCGCGCCGGCAGCCGCTTCTACGCGGACATCAGCGTCGAGCTGCTCAGCCTGCTGGACACCGCCGACCTGGTCGTGTGGATCACCAGCGGGGAGGCGGAGCGGGCGAGCATCGCCGGGCTGCCGGGGTACGCCGCGCTACGGACGGTGCGCGACGGCCGGTCGATGTTCGTCGGGGACGAGATGTCCGGTGCGCTGTCGTTCTCCAGCGTGCTGAGCCTGCCGAGGGCGTTGGACGTGCTCCCGGCGGAGCTCGCCGCGCGCCTGCCCGGATAACGGGTCGCCCGGTGCGGGATGATCGGGGGCGTGGTTGAGCACATTCTTGACGAGTTGGCCTGGCGCGGACTGATCGCGCAGAGCACGGACGCGGAGGCGCTGCGCCGCGACCTGGACGCGGGTCCGGTGACCCTGTACTGCGGGTTCGACCCGACCGCGCCCAGTCTGCACGCCGGGAACCTGGTCCCGCTGCTCACGCTCAGCCGTTTCCAGCGCGCCGGGCACCGGCCGATCGTGCTGGCCGGCGGGGCCACCGGGATGATCGGCGACCCCCGGGACACCGGTGAGCGCACGCTGAACGCGGCCGGCACGGTGGGCGAGTGGGCCGACCGGATCCGGGGCCAGCTGGAGCGGTTCGTGCACTTCGAGGATTCCCCGACCGGCGCGGTCGTGGTGAACAACCTGGACTGGACCGGCCCGATGGGCGTGCTGGACTTCCTGCGCGACGTGGGCAAGCACTTCTCGGTGAACACCATGCTGGGCCGGGAGACGGTGAAACGCCGCCTGGACGGCGACGGCATGTCCTACACCGAGTTCAGCTACCTGCTGCTGCAGTCGCACGACTACCTGCAGCTGTTCCGCAAGCACGGCTGCCGGTTGCAGATCGGCGGGTCCGACCAGTGGGGCAACATCGTCGGCGGGGTCGACCTGGTGCGCCGGGTGGAGGCCGAGTCGGTGCACGCGCTCACCACGCCGCTGGTCACCGACGCCGAGGGGCGCAAGTTCGGCAAGTCCACCGGCGGCGGCAGTGTCTGGCTGGATCCGGAGATGACCTCGCCCTACGCCTGGTACCAGTACTTCGTGAACGTCGCGGACGCCGACGTGGGCCGGTACCTGCGGCTTTTCACCTTCCTGAGCCGCCCGGAGCTGGATGAGCTGGATCAGCTGACCGCGACCCGGCCACAGGCCCGCGCCGCGCAACAACGGCTGGCCGAGGAGCTGACCACCCTGGTGCACGGCGCGACGGAGACGGAGCGGGTGGTGCAGGCCAGCCGGGCCTTGTTCGGCCGGGCCGAGCTGGGATCCCTGGACGCCGGCACGTTGCGGGCCGCGCTGGCCGAGATCCCGTCGGCCTCCGCGTCGCTGGCCGACGGGCCGACGATCGTGCGGTTGCTGGTGGAGACCGGATTGGCGCCGAGCAACTCCGCCGCCCGGCGGACCGTGGGCGAGGGTGGCGCTTACGTGAACAACGTGAAGGTCGCGGATGAAGACTGGACCCCCTCCGCCGCCGACCTTTTGCACGGACGCTGGCTGGTTGTGCGGAGAGGCAAGCGTCACACCGCCGCGGTGGAGATCGGCTAGACACGCCCGACCGACCGTTCGTCGCATCCGTGACCTGCGGTTTTGCCGTTCGGCGAGTTAGTGGCGAGGCGATTTGACTTTGGCTTGGCGCGGTCTGTAACTTTCTCCTCGTCGCCGAGCGGGGCGCACGGAAGACCAGAAAGACCCGGTCCTCCAGCCGCGAACCGCAGTAGGAGACAAAACCCCGAAGAAAAACTCAGGACGATCGGTTGCGACCGAGACCCGGACTGTGTAAGGTTGGGGAGTTGCCCCGGAACAGGTAGCCTGGCGGCTAACCGGTCTGGTGTGTGGATGTCTTTTGAGAACTCAACAGTGTGCTGAACTTTTTGACGCATCTTTTGTGGTGTGTTTTGGTTTGTTTGTGCCAGTTTGTGTTTTTGTTTGTCAGGGTTTTTCTGTGGAGAGTTTGATCCTGGCTCAGGACGAACGCTGGCGGCGTGCTTAACACATGCAAGTCGAGCGGTAAGGCCCTTTCGGGGGTACACGAGCGGCGAACGGGTGAGTAACACGTGGGTGACCTGCCCTGCACTCTGGGATAAGCCTGGGAAACTGGGTCTAATACCGGATATTCACATGGTCCTGCATGGGGTTGTGTGGAAAGTTTTTTCGGTGTGGGATGGGCCCGCGGCCTATCAGCTTGTTGGTGGGGTGATGGCCTACCAAGGCGACGACGGGTAGCCGGCCTGAGAGGGCGACCGGCCACACTGGGACTGAGATACGGCCCAGACTCCTACGGGAGGCAGCAGTGGGGAATATTGCGCAATGGGCGGAAGCCTGACGCAGCGACGCCGCGTGGGGGATGACGGCCTTCGGGTTGTAAACCTCTTTCGCCAGGGACGAAGCGTAAGTGACGGTACCTGGATAAGAAGCACCGGCCAACTACGTGCCAGCAGCCGCGGTAACACGTAGGGTGCGAGCGTTGTCCGGAATTATTGGGCGTAAAGAGCTCGTAGGCGGTGTGTCGCGTCGGCCGTGAAAACTAGAAGCTTAACTTTTAGCTTGCGGTCGATACGGGCATCACTGGAGTTCGGCAGGGGAGACTGGAATTCCTGGTGTAGCGGTGAAATGCGCAGATATCAGGAGGAACACCGGTGGCGAAGGCGGGTCTCTGGGCCGATACTGACGCTGAGGAGCGAAAGCGTGGGGAGCGAACAGGATTAGATACCCTGGTAGTCCACGCCGTAAACGTTGGGCGCTAGGTGTGGGGATCATTCCACGGTCTCTGTGCCGCAGCTAACGCATTAAGCGCCCCGCCTGGGGAGTACGGCCGCAAGGCTAAAACTCAAAGGAATTGACGGGGGCCCGCACAAGCGGCGGAGCATGTGGATTAATTCGATGCAACGCGAAGAACCTTACCTGGGTTTGACATGCACCAGACATCCCTAGAGATAGGGCTTCCCTTGTGGTTGGTGTGCAGGTGGTGCATGGCTGTCGTCAGCTCGTGTCGTGAGATGTTGGGTTAAGTCCCGCAACGAGCGCAACCCCTGTTCCATGTTGCCAGCGCGTAGTGGCGGGGACTCATGGGAGACTGCCGGGGTCAACTCGGAGGAAGGTGGGGATGACGTCAAGTCATCATGCCCCTTATGTCCAGGGCTTCACACATGCTACAATGGCTCATACAGAGGGCTGCGAGACCGTGAGGTGGAGCGAATCCCTTAAAGTGAGTCTCAGTTCGGATCGGGGTCTGCAACTCGACCCCGTGAAGTCGGAGTCGCTAGTAATCGCAGATCAGCAACGCTGCGGTGAATACGTTCCCGGGCCTTGTACACACCGCCCGTCACGTCATGAAAGTTGGTAACACCCGAAGCCGACGGCCCAACCCGTAAGGGAGGGAGTTGTCGAAGGTGGGACTGGCGATTAGGACGAAGTCGTAACAAGGTAGCCGTACCGGAAGGTGCGGCTGGATCACCTCCTTTCTAAGGAGTTCCCACGTGTTGTGGGGAGTTCATTCTCCTTTCACTATGAGTTCATCCCTGTTTCACGGCATCCTGTGTTCCCGCTTGTGGGTGGGTGGGTGTTGGGGGTGGCTGGGTGGAACATATGGCGAACCATTTCATGCTGATGTTGATGGGGTTTGGCGCACTGTTGGGTCCTGAGGAGACATCCGTTTGGGTGTGTTCTTGGTGGCCGCTCCGGCTACTGCCGGTCTAACGCTCGCTTGTTGTGTGTGGGTGGTGGCTGGTGTTGTGGTGGGGTGTGGTTGTTTGTTGAGTGTTGCATAGTGGATGCGAGCATCTTGTTGTGGTGAAGTGTTTATGGGCACATGGTGGATGCCTGGGCATCAGGAGCCGATGAAGGACGTGGGAGACCGCGATAGGCCTCGGGGAGTTGTCAACCTAGCTGTGATCCGAGGATTTCCGAATGGGGTAACCCGGCACCCGGATTTGAAAGGGGTGTCACCCGCACCTGAATGTATAGGGTGTGTGGAGGGAACGCGGGGAAGTGAAACATCTCAGTACCCGTAGGAAGAGAAAACAATTGTGATTCCGTGAGTAGTGGCGAGCGAAAGCGGATTAGGCTAAACCTGTATCGTGTTCAAGCTGGCGGGCGTTGCGGTATGGGTGTTGTGGGACGTCGACGTGAACCTCCCGCCTGGGGTTCGAACTTGTCTTGGTGTGTTAGTGGAAGGCCTCTGGAAAGGGTTGCCGTAGAGGGTGAGAGTCCCGTACACGAAAACATGCCTTGGTGGGTTGGTTGGTGTTCCCGAGTAGCAGCGAGCTCGTGGAATTTGCTGTGAATCTGGCGGGACCACCCGTTAAGCCTAAATACTACCTGATGACCGATAGCGGACTAGTACCGTGAGGGAAAGGTGAAAAGTACCCCGGGAGGGGAGTGAAAGAGTACCTGAAACCGTGTGCCTACAAGCCGTCAGAGCCTTCCGTGTGGGGGTGATGGCGTGCCTTTTGAAGAATGAGCCTGCGAGTTGTGGCATGTGGCGAGGTTAACCCGTGTGGGGTAGCCGTAGCGAAAGCGAGTCCGAATAGGGCGGTTGAGTCGTGTGTTGCAGACCCGAAGCGGAGTGATCTACCCATGGCCAGGGTGAAGCGCCGGTAAGACGGTGTGGAGGCCCGAACCCACCAGGGTTGAAAACCTGGGGGATGAGCTGTGGGTAGGGGTGAAAGGCCAATCAAACTCCGTGATAGCTGGTTCTCCCCGAAATGCATTTAGGTGCAGCGTTGCGTGTTTCTTCCTGGAGGTAGAGCACTGGATGGGCTAGGGGGCCGACAAGCTTACCGAACTCAACCAAACTCCGAATGCCAGTGAAGTGAAGCGTGGCAGTGAGACTGCGGGGGATAAGCTTCGTAGTCGAGAGGGAAACAGCCCAGATCACCGGCTAAGGCCCCTAAGCGTGCGCTAAGTGGGAAAGGATGTGGGTTCGCCCAGACAACCAGGAGGTTGGCTTAGAAGCAGCCACCCTTGAAAGAGTGCGTAATAGCTCACTGGTCAAGTGGATCCGCGCCGACAATGTAGCGGGGCTCAAGCGCACCGCCGAAGCCGTGGCACATGCACGTGTAATCCGCGCGCCTCTTTCGGGGGGTGTGTGTAGTTGTGTGTGTGGGTAGGGGAGCGTCGTGCATCCGTCGAAGCAGCCGCGTGAGCGAGTTGTGGAGGGTGTGTGAGTGAGAATGCAGGCATGAGTAGCGAAAGCGGAGTGAGAAACTCCGCCGCCGATTGACCAAGGGTTCCTGGGCCAGGTTATTCCGCCCAGGGTGAGCCGGGACCTAAGGCGAGGCCGACAGGCGTAGTCGATGGATAACGGGTTGATATTCCCGTGCCCGCGCAAGCGCGACCAGTGGTGAACCTACTGATACTAACCACCTGATCATTGCTTACCGGCCTTCGGGTTGGGGGTGGTGTGAGGCTGGGACCTGAGGTGGTAGTAGCCAAGCGATGGGGTGACGCAGGAGGGTAGTCCCGCCAGGCGTTGGTTGTCCTGGTGTAAGCCTGTAGCCCGACATCTAGGTAAATCCGGGTGTCGTGAAGGGTGAGAGGTGATGCGTAGCCGATTGAGGCGAAGTAGGGCGATCCCATGCTGTCGAGAAAAGCCTCTAGCGAGTTCTTGAGCGGCCCGTACCCTAAACCGACACAGGTGGTCAGGTAGAGAATACCGAGGCGATCGAGCGAACTGTGGTTAAGGAACTCGGCAAAATACCTCCGTAACTTCGGGAGAAGGAGGACCGGTTGCCTTGAAGCCCTTCGCGGGCTAGGGGTGGCCGGTCGCAGAGACCAGGCCCAAGCGACTGTTTACTAAAAACACAGGTCCGTGCGAAGTCGCAAGACGATGTATACGGACTGACGCCTGCCCGGTGCTGGAACGTTAAGAGGACCCGTTAGTCGTAAGGCGAAGCGGAGAATTTAAGCGCCAGTAAACGGCGGTGGTAACTATAACCATCCTAAGGTAGCGAAATTCCTTGTCGGGTAAGTTCCGACCTGCACGAATGGCGTAACGACTTGGGCGCTGTCTCAACCACAGACTCGGCGAAATTGCACTACGAGTAAAGATGCTCGTTACGCGCGGCAGGACGGAAAGACCCCGGGACCTTTACTATAGCTTGGTATTGGTGCTCGGTTCGGATTGTGTAGGATAGGTGGGAAACTGTGAAGCCGCAACGCCAGTTGTGGTGGAGTTGACGTTGAAATACCACTCTGTTCGAATTGGGTGTCTAACCTCGGACCGTGATCCGGTTCAGGGACAGTGCCTGGTGGGTAGTTTAACTGGGGCGGTTGCCTCCCAAAATGTAACGGAGGCGCCCAAAGGTTCCCTCAGCCTGGTTGGCAATCAGGTGTCGAGTGTAAGTGCACAAGGGAGCTTGACTGTGAGACTGACAAGTCGAGCAGGGACGAAAGTCGGGACTAGTGATCCGGCACCTCCTTGTGGAAGGGGTGTCGCTCAACGGATAAAAGGTACCCCGGGGATAACAGGCTGATCTTGCCCAAGAGTCCATATCGACGGCATGGTTTGGCACCTCGATGTCGGCTCGTCGCATCCTGGGGCCGGAGTAGGTCCCAAGGGTTGGGCTGTTCGCCCATTAAAGCGGCACGCGAGCTGGGTTTAGAACGTCGTGAGACAGTTCGGTCCCTATCCGCCGCGCGCGTTGGAGACTTGAGGAAGGCTGTCCCTAGTACGAGAGGACCGGGACGGACGAACCTCTGGTGTGCCAGTTGTCCCGCCAGGGGCACGGCTGGTTGGCTACGTTCGGAAGGGATAACCGCTGAAGGCATCTAAGCGGGAAACCCGTTCCAAGATGAGGTCTCCCTCCCACCCTTGTGGTGGGGTAAGGCCCCCAGCAGACCACTGGGTTGATAGGCCAGAAATGGAAGCGCCGTGAGGTGTGGAGTTGACTGGTACTAATAGGCCGAGCGGCTTCACCGCAACGAGGTGTTTGCATCCACTGTGTGACCCTGAACAAACAACCACCCCCACACCACATCATGTGTGTGGTGGGGGCGGGGTTTGAGGGTTGATAATTTGATATTGTTGCCGGTGGTTATAGCGTGGGGGAAACGCCCGGTCCCATTCCGAACCCGGAAGCTAAGCCCTACTGCGCCGATGGTACTGCACTCGCCAGGGTGTGGGAGAGTAGGTCACCGCCGGCATACAAACCCAATAAAGAGCCAGGATTCTCATTTTGAGATTCCTGGCTCTTTTTTCTTTCGTGGAGTGTCACAGTGACGTCTGGCGTACCCCGGTGACGGGCTCTCGTAGGCTGGTGGGCATGCCTGGTAAGCGCGAGGAATCCCCCCGGGGCCGTTCGCATGACGGCCGGTCGGACGGGACCGGCTGGAACTCGCGCGGGTCGGGCGGCCAGGGCGAGCGCTTCCGAGGCAAGAAGGACGGCCCGCGCCGGGACGGCGGTCGGCCGGCGAAGCCGGGGCGCGAAGGTGAGCGCGACCAACGGTCGGGCTCCGGCGAGGGATCGGAGCGACGCGGCTCGTCGGGCGACCGTGGCCGGTCTTCGGGCCGTGGCCAGTGGGGCGACCGGCGGTCGGCGGAAGGCTCCTCGGACCGGCGCCGGCCGGCGGGCGGTGGAGACGAACGCGACCGCGCGCCGGGGCGCCGGGAGAGCGGCGGGCACCGGCCCACTTCGGATCAACGAGACGAGCGGGGTTCGTGGCAACCCAGAGGTGGGCGCCGGGACACGGGCGGCCCCAACGACGAACGCGACGCGCGGCGCGGTACCGAGCGCGGCGGAGGATGGCGCGGCGAGCGCCGGGACGATCGTGGCACCGAGCGGCGCTCCGAGGGCGGGTGGCGTTCGGACCAGCGTGGAGCAAGTGGGGAGCGGCGTTCGACCGGATGGCGTTCGGACCGGAGTGACGAGACCGGCGGGCAGCGTTCGGGCAGCTGGCGTTCGGATCGGCGTGAGGGATCCGGCCCCGAGCGGCGTGACGATCGCGGCGGCGCGGGGCGTAGGGAGGACGGCGAGCGTCAGCAGTGGCGCGACGATCGCGGGAAGGCCGACCGCCGGCAGAGTGGGTGGCGCGAGGAGCGGGGCGCCCCAGGGCGCGGTGACGACCGCGCGCGCCCGGAGCGGCGGGACGAGCGTGGTGCGGCGGGTCAGAGGCCGCGCGAAAACCAGGACACCGAGCGCCGAAGCACCGGCCGACGTGAAGGTGGCGCGGGGCCGTACCGAAGTGACGACCGCCGGGGGACCGAGCGGCGCGAGGATCGGCGCCCATCGGACCGCCGGGACGCGGGCGATCGGCCACGCTCTCCCGAGGGGCGGCCGGATCGCGGCGGGGCATCCCGGCGCCCCGATGATGATCGGCGTCCGACCGGTCGCGGGCCGGCGCGGGACGAGCGCCGGTTCGGACGACCGGCGGATTCGGTCGCGGCCGACGACACCGACCAGCAGCCGAGGCCGCGGGCTCCCGAGCTGCCGGATGGCCTGGAGGACGTCCAGCTCGATGCGGATGTGCGCCGGGACCTGCGGGCGCTGCGCAAGGACGTGGCCGACTTGGTGGCCCGCCATCTGGTCGCCGCCGGCAGCCTGTTGGAGGAAGACCCGGCGCGTGCTCTCGAGCACGCCCGCTACGCGCGGGGGCGGGCGTCCAGGTTGGCCATCGTGCGCGAGGCGGCCGGGCTGACGGCTTACCACGCCGGCGAGTGGGCGGAGGCGATCGCGGAGCTCCGTGCCGCCCGGCGAATGGGCGGAGGTCCCGGGCACATCGCGGTGATGGCGGATGCGGAACGTGCCCTCGGCCGTCCGGAGCGAGCACTGGACCTGGCCCGCAGCCCCGAAGCCCGCGAACTGGGCGAGTCGGACGCGATCGAGCTGCTGATCGTCGCCTCCGGTGCCCGCCGTGACCTCGGCGAGCTGGACGCCGCCGTGGTGGGCCTGCAGGTGCCGGAGCTCGACCCGAAAAACCGGCGGCCGTGGAGTGCCCGGTTGTTCTACGCCTACGCGGATGCCCTGCTGGCCGCCGGGCGCCGTGAAGAGTCGGTGCGCTGGTTCCTGCACGCGGCGGACGCCGACGACGAGGAAGAGACTGACGCATCAGAGCGCCTGGCCGCACTGGGCGAACCGGACGATCCCGAGCCGGCGGACGAGGCGGGGGCCGGCGAGCCCGGTGCCCGAGCCGAGGTCGAGCACCCGGCGGCGGCCGACGAGTTGGCCGAGCCGGACGAGGAAGCCGCGGCCGGCGAGTCGGCCGAACCCGCGGACGCCGGCGCGTTGGGCGAATCGGCCGAGCCAGCGAACGCGACCGAGGCAGCCGACGTGGCCGAGGCAGCAGACGTGGCCGAGCCAGCGGACATGGTCGAACCAGCGGACGTGGCCGAGACAGCGGACGCGGCTGAGGCAGCCGAGGTGACCGGGCCTGAGGACGTGGCTGAGCCCGCGGACGTGGCTGAAGCGGACGCGGTGCGGACCGGTGAGATGGGCCGATGACCGGGGCCGGAACGGGAGCGTCCGGGTCGGCCGCGACGGCCCTGCGGGAGTTGCACGACGCCGTGCTGTTCGACCTGGACGGGACGCTGTTCCGGGGCGGGGCGGCGTTGCCCGGCGCGGCCGAGGCGCTGCGTGAGCTGAGCGGGGGTGGGCGGGGCATCGGGTACCTGACCAACAACGGTTCGCGCAATGCCGGCCAGGTCGCCGAGCACCTGCGCGCGCTCGGGTTCGCCGCCGACGAGAACGAGGTGGTCACGAGCGGGCAGGCGGCCGCCCGGGCGCTGGCGGAGCGGTTGGAACCCGGGACGCCGGTGCTGGTGGTCGGGACCAAGGCGCTGGCCGACCAGGTGACCTCGGCGGGTCTCGGCCTGGCGGCCAGGGCCGAGGACGCGCGAGCGGTGGTCCAGGGGCACTCCCGGGACACCGCGTGGGCCGACCTGGCCGAGGCCTGCCTGGCCATCCGGGCCGGGGCGTTCTGGGTCGCCTGCAACCTGGACGCCACCCTGCCCGAGGAACGCGGTGAGCTGCCCGGCAACGGCGCGATGGTCGCCGCCCTGCGGGTGGCCACCGGGGTGGAGCCGCTGGTCGCGGGGAAGCCGGAGCCGCCGCTGTTCGCCGAGGCGGTCCGGCGGACCGGGGCCGGCCGCCCGCTGATGGTCGGTGACCGGCTGGGCACCGACATCGCGGGCGCCAAGGCCGCCGGGCTGCCCAGCCTGCTCGTACTCACGGGCGTGACCGATGCGGCCACCCTGCTGGCCGCGCCGCCCGAACAGCGGCCCGACTACATCGGCGCCGACCTCTCCGCCCTCGCCTCGGACGCGGCGAGCCTGCGCGCCGGACAACGGGTGCCGTGGCAGGCCATGCGGGACGGTGCCGGCCTCGTGCTCTCCGCCGGCACCACCGGACACGGCGACCCGGTGGACGCGCTGCGCACGCTCTGCGCGGCGCACTGGGCGGCTGGCGGCGACACGGCCAGCGTGCGAGCCGCCGATACGGCCTCGGCCGAGGCGTTGGCCGCCCTCGGGCTTCCCACCGGCGCCTGAGCCGGTTCGTCGGGCGTCGGGCCGGGAGTGGTTCGCCGCCGGGTGATTCAGCCTGGTGTGCTCGGCACTTCCCCGTCCGGCTCGGATAGCGTGGTGAGGTCATGACATCTGAGAGCTTCGACACCCCTGAGGCGCGGGACGCGTCCGCGACCGCGGCCCTCGACGAGGCGCTGGCCCGGCTGGACGGCCTGGACCGGCGACCGACGGCCGAGCACGTGCCGGCATTCGAGCGGATCCACACCGCGTTGACCGAGGCGCTGAGCACCATCGACGGGGCATAGGGCGCGCCTGGTGGATCATCCAGCCGGCTGCACGCCGCCCAGCTCGCCGCTTCGCCTCGCCGATCCGAGGAACCCGCTCTGATGCCGCGCCGGGCGCGGCTGGATGCCGAGTTGGTGCGTCGGGGGCTGGCTCGATCGCGTCAGCAGGCGGCTGAGCTGATCGAGGACGGCCGGGTCCTGGTCCGGGGGGTGGCCGCACGGAAGGCGGCCACGGCGGTCGAGCTGGACGCGCCGGTGCTGGTGCGCAAGGACGAAGGTCCCGAGTGGGCGTCCCGGGGCGCGCTGAAGCTGATCGGTGCCCTCGACGCCTTCCAGCCGGCCGGGCTTTCCGTGGCCGGGCGGCGTTGCCTGGACGCCGGCGCATCCACCGGGGGCTTCACCGACGTGCTGCTGCACCGGGGCGCCGCTGAGGTGGTCGCGGCCGACGTCGGCTACGGCCAGCTGATCTGGCGGCTGCAGTCCGACGAACGGGTGCGCGTGCTGGACCGGACCAACGTGCGCGCGCTCGCCCCGGAGGCGATCGGCGGCCCGGTGGGGCTGACCGTGGCCGACCTCTCCTTCATCTCGCTGCGCACCGTGCTGCCCGCACTGACCGCGTGCACCGAACCGGACGGCGACCTGTTGCCGATGGTCAAGCCGCAGTTCGAGGTGGGCAAGGACCGGCTCGGCGCCGGCGGTGTCGTACGCGAGCCCGAGCTGCGGCTGGATGCACTGTCCACGGTCACCGACGCGGCCGCCGCGCTGGGCTGGCTGACCCACGGGGCGGTGGCCAGCCCGGCCCCCGGCCCGGCCGGCAACGTCGAGTACTTCGTCTGGCTGCGCCAGCGGCCTCTCCCCGACGACCACGACACGCGCGAGGCCTTGTCGCGCGCGGTGCAGAAGGGACCACAGTGACGCGTGAGGCGCTGTTGGTGGTGCACTCTGGCCGCAAGGCGAACCAGGAGGTCGCCGCCGGGGTGGTGCGCAGGCTGGCCGAGGCGGGCATCCGGCTGCGCATCTTCGCCGACGAGGTGCTGGAACTGCCGATGGACCTGCCCGCCGGCATGGAACCGGTCCCGGTCGAGGCCCACCCGAACGCGGCCGAGGGGGTCGAGGTCGCCCTGGTGCTCGGCGGCGACGGCACGCTGCTGCGCGCGGCCGAGCTGGCCCGGCCGGCCGGCGTACCGGTGCTCGGGGTGAACCTGGGTCGCGTGGGCTTCCTGGCCGAGGCCGATCCCGAGTCGCTGGACGAGGCGGTGAACGCGGTCATCCAGGGCGGCTACCAGGTCGAGGAACGGATGACCATGGAAGCCGTCGTGGTGATCAACGGCGGGCCGGCGCGGCGCACCTGGGCGCTGAACGAGGCGTGCGTGGAGAAGACCAGCCGGGAACGCCTGCTGGAGGTGGTCGTCGAGGTGGACGGCCGGCCGCTGACCGGCTTCGGCTGCGACGGCGTGCTGTGCGCGACGCCGACCGGGTCCACCGCGTACGCGTTCTCCGCCGGCGGCCCGGTGGTGTGGCCGGAGGTACAGGCGCTGCTGGTGGTGCCGCTGGCCGCGCACGCGCTGTTCGCCCGGCCGGTGGTGATCTCGCCCAGCTCGGCGGTGGCCATCGAGGTGGACCCGAGGGGCTACCCGGCGGTGCTGGTGTGCGACGGGCGGCGGACCATCCCGGTGCCCCCGGGAGCCCGGGTGGAGCTGGCCCGCAGCGACCTGCCGGTGCGCCTGGTGCGGCTGCGGGACCAGCCGTTCACCGACCGGCTGGTGCGGAAGTTCGCCCTACCGGTGCGGAGCTGGCGCGGCTCGGCGACACCACCGGATCCAAGATGACAGGGGGGCGCCCTAAACTGCGCGCCATGCTGGCCGAGATGCGGATTCAGGGGCTCGGCGTCATCGATGACGCCACGCTCGAGCCGCACCCGGGTCTGACCGTGCTCACCGGTGAGACCGGTGCCGGCAAGACCATGGTGGTGACCGGGTTGACCCTGCTCGGCGGCGGCCGGGCCGAGGCGTCCCGGGTGTCCTCCGCGAACGGCCGGGCCATGGTCGAGGGCCGGTTCGCCGCCGGTGAGCCGGCGCTGCGCATCGCCGAGGAGGTGGGCGCCGAGGCCGACGACGACGGCAGCCTGATCGCGGTGCGCACGGTCAGTACCGACGGGCGCTCCCGGGCGCACCTCGGCGGCCGTTCGGTCCCGGTCGGCGTGCTCTCCCGGCTGTCCGAGGCCGTGCTCGCGGTACACGGGCAGAACGACCAGCTGCGCCTGCTCCGCCCGGCCGAGCAGCGCGCGGTGCTGGACCGCTACGCCGGCGAGGCGGTGGCCGGCCCGCTGGGCGAGTACCGGTCGGTCCGGGAGCGGTGGCGGGAGGCGGCGGCGGAGCTCATCGAGCGCCGGGACGGCGCCCGCCGGTTGGCCCAGGAGGCCGACCTGCTGCGCCACGGGCTGACCGAGATCGAGGCGGTGAACCCGCAACCCGGTGAGGACACCGCACTGGTCGAGGAGGCGCGCCGGCTGGCGGCGGCGGACGACCTGCGCTCGGCCGCCGGGGGCGCCCGGATGGCGGTGGCCGGTGGGGACGGCGAGTCCGAAGACATGCCCGGGGCGCTGGGGCTGCTCGGCGAGGCCCGCCGGCTGCTCGGCGGCTCCGGGGACCCGGCGCTGGAGCGGCTGGAGCCCCGGCTGGCCGAGGTGTCGGTGCTCCTCGGCGACGTGGCCGGGGAGCTGACCGGCTACCTGGACACGCTGGACGCCGACCCGGAGCGGCTGCAGACCGTGCTGGCCCGGCAGGCCGAGCTGCGCGCGCTCACCCGCAAGTACGCCGCCGACACCGACGGGGTGCTGCGCTGGGCGGAGCAGGCGCGGGAGCGTCTGGCCGGGCTGGACATCAGCGACGAGGCCATCGCGGCGCTGCAGGCCCGCCGGGACGAGCTGGCCACCGAGCTGGCCAAGCACGCCGAGGCGGTCTCGGCGGCCCGGGAGGAGGCGGCCGGGCGGCTGGCCGAGGCGGTCACCGCCGAGCTGGCCGGGCTGGCCATGCCCAGCGCGCGGCTGCTGGTCGACCTGGCCCGCAAGGAGTTGGACGCCGAGGCGGCGCGGCGCGGCCCGGACGGCGAGGGGCTGCGGCTGGCCGGCACCTGGGTGGCCGCC
The DNA here is from genome assembly GCA_014208095.1 of Actinospineispora eucalypti. Lineage (GTDB taxonomy): Bacteria > Actinomycetota > Actinomycetes > Mycobacteriales > Pseudonocardiaceae > Pseudonocardia > Pseudonocardia eucalypti. The sequence goes on from JACHMT010000001.1 coordinate 2,874,771, forward strand.
GGCCCCGACGGCGTGGACGAGGTGGAGCTGCGGCTGGTGCCGCACGCCAACTCGCCCGGGGTGCCCCTGCACAAGGGCGCCTCCGGCGGTGAGCTCTCCCGTGTGATGCTGGCGCTGGAGGTGGTGCTGGCCGATGCGGACCCGGTGCCCACCATGGTGTTCGACGAGGTGGACGCCGGGGTCGGCGGCCGGGCGGCGGTGGAGATCGGCCGGCGGCTGGCCACGTTGGCGATCAGCCACCAGGTGATCGTGGTAACCCACCTGGCCCAGGTGGCCGCCTACGCGGACCGGCACGTGGTGGTGGACAAGCGGGCCGCCGTTGACGAGGACAGCGGCGGGAACGGCAGGGTGCGCAGCCGGGTGCGCACGCTCAGTGAGGCCGACCGGGTGGTCGAGCTGGCCCGGATGCTGGCCGGCCTGGACGACACCAGCACCGGCCGGGCGCACGCCGAGGAACTGCTGAGCACCGCGACCACCGAGAAGGCGTCGGCCCGCAAGAAGGTGAAGGGCCGCCGCAACTGACACCCTCGCCGGTGCGGTGTCGGTTTGGGTGCGGTGCCGGTTTTAAAGAGCGCCGGGACGGCCGCGGCTGGGGTTCGCCGAGGCTTGGACGAGGGCCGTTGCGTCTGCGCGCCGGTCGGCATGATCGCCGTCCCTGGCGCTTCAGCGTCGAAAATCGACGCTCTACCGCCAGAGACGACGATCACGACCCGGAGCCGCACCAACCGCCACACTGGATGTCGTGCGCCAAACAGCCGGAACGCAACGGCCCGCGCCCGAACCACGGCCGTCCCAGCAGTCTTTGAAGCGCACCATAAACGCGGAAAGTGACCGGACGACAGCGGACTGTCGCTACTTCGGCGGGACGGGCGCAGCCAGTGCGCAAATTCCGGCGACGCGCGGTAGGAAATACCTCAAGTCTCGAGGGAGACTTGACACTATCGGTGCATGAAGATGGCCGGTTTGCTCAATCGCACCCGCCGGACCCTGCCGGGACTGTCCGGCACTGCCCGGGTGGATCGCAACGTTGATGCGCTGCTGCGCCGAATCGGCGCCGGCGACATCGCGGTAGTCGACCGGATCGACCTGGACCGGGTGACCGCCGAGGCGCTGGTCTCCGCCGGGGCGGTTGCGGTGGTGAACGTGGCGCCGTCCATCTCCGGCCGGTTCCCCAACCTCGGCCCGGAGGCGCTGATCGCGGCCGGCCTCACCCTGATCGACGGGGTGGGCGACGACGTGATGCGCCGGGTGCGTGACGGCTCCCGGATCCGGCTGCACGACGGCGCGGTGTTCATCGGCGAGGAGCCGGTGGCGCACGGGCTGCTGCAGACCGCCGAGTCGGTGGCCGCCGCCATGGCCGGCGCCAAGGAGGGCCTGTCCAACCAGCTCGAGGCGTTCTCCGCGAACACCATCGAGTTCATGCACCAGGACCGGGCGCTGCTGCTGGACGGCGTGGGCGTGCCGGACGTGCGGGTGGGCATGGCCGGCCAGCACGTGCTCGTGGTGGCCCCCAGCCAGGACACCGCCGAGGAGCTGGCCGCGCTGCGCCGCTACATCAAGGAGTACCACCCGGTTCTGGTCGGGGTGAACAGCGGCGCGGAGGCCCTGTGGCGCGCCGGCCACCGCCCGGACCTGATCGTGGCCGACCCGGCCGAGGTGGCCGACCGGGTGCTGACCAGCGGCGCCGACGTGGTGGTGCCGGCGTTCGCGGACGGCCACGCCCCGGGGCTGCACCGGGTGCAGGACCTGGGCGTGGGCGCGGTCACCTTCCCCGCCTCCGGCAACCCGGAGGACCTCGCCCTGCTGCTCGCGCACCACCACGGCGCCAACCTGATCGTCACGGTGGGCTACCAGGCCACCCTGGCCGAGTTCCTGGACCGGGGGCGGGCGAGCAGCAACGCCTCCACCTTCCTCACCCGGCTGCGGGTGGGCAGCCTGCTGGTGGACGGCAAGGCGGTCGCCGCGCTGCACCGCAGCCCGATCTCCGCCGGCGCGGTGCTGATGCTGATCGGCGCGGTGGCGATCGCGGTGCTGGCCACCCTGCTGGCCTCGGACGCCGGCCCGGCGCTGTTCGGCTACCTGGAACGCGCACTGGACTGGACCACCGCCACGGCGCACACGGCGATCACGTCGGCGACCGCTTCGATCGGGCGGTGACCGGATGCTCTCCCTGCGTTACCACCTGATCTCGCTGGTCGCGGTCTTCCTGGCGCTGGCCGTCGGCGTGGTGCTCGGCTCCACCAGCGTGAGCGGCCGGCTGCTCGCCGTGGTCTCCGGCGACCGGGACCACCTGACCGAGCGGGCGGACCAGCTGGCGGCCCGCAACGGCCAGCTGGAGACCGAACAACGCGCGGCCAATGGCTTTGCCGCCTCGGTGGCCCCGGGCGTGGTGAAGGGCCAGCTGGACGGCCGCAAGGTGGTCCTGGTGGTCGCCGCCGGCACCGACCCGGCCGACCGGGACGCGGTGCGCCAGCTGATCGGCGCGGCCGGGGGCGCGGTGACCGGAGAGGTGGAGCTGACCGACGCGGTCACCGACCCGGTGCGGGCGGACGCGGTCCGGGACCTGACCATGCGCCTGCTGCCCAGCGGGGCGCAGCTGCCCTCCGCCGCCGACGCCGGCGGGCTGGCCGGCGGTTTCCTCGGCAGCGTGCTGCTGCGCGGGCCGAACGGCCGCCAGCCGGCCACCCCGGACCAGGTGTCGGCCGCGCTGGCCGGACTCACCCAGGCCGGCTTCGTGCGGCCCGGCCCGCGCCCGGCGCCGGCCCAGCTGGCCGTGGTGCTCACCGGCGGCGCGAACGGCGGACCCAACGCCGCCGAGCGGGCCGCCACGCTGGCCCGGCTGGCCGGCGAGCTGGACCGGGCCGGTGGCGGCGCGGTGCTGGCCGGCCGGAGCGGGGTGGAGCAGGCGACCGGTGCGGTCGGCGTCGTCCGGGCGGACCCGAACGTCTCCGGCGCCCTGACCACGGTGGACGACCTGCAGTCGCCGGTCGGCCGGGTGGCCACGGTGCTCGCGCTGCGCGAGCAGGCGGACGGCCGGGCCGGCCGCTACGGGGCCGGATCGACCGCGCAGGCACCCGTCCCGGGGGCCTCGGCCGGGTGACCCCGAGCCGGGTAGCCCAGGGCTGACGATCTTCACACCATTAGGCCTTTTCCGGTCCCGAGGGAAACACGCGCCACACTCCGGCCCACGAGCCGCCGAGGGAGTGTTACCGTGAGTGTCCGTGCAGACGCGCGCGACCAGGCATGTTTTCGTCACCGGCGGTGTCGCTTCATCTCTCGGTAAGGGATTGACCGCCTCAAGTCTCGGCCAGCTGCTCACCGCCCGCGGTCTCCGGGTGATCATGCAGAAGCTGGACCCCTACCTGAACGTCGATCCCGGCACGATGAATCCTTTCCAACACGGAGAGGTGTTCGTCACCGAGGACGGCGCGGAGACCGATCTGGACATCGGTCACTACGAGCGGTTCCTCGATCGCGACCTGTCCGGCCACGCCAACGTGACCACCGGGCAGATCTACTCCACCGTGATCGCCAAGGAACGGCGCGGCGAGTACCTCGGCGACACCGTCCAGGTCATCCCGCACATCACCAACGAGATCAAGGACCGGATCCTGGCCATGGGCGCCCCGGACTCCTCCCGGGTGGTGCCGGACGTGGTCATCACCGAGGTGGGCGGCACGGTGGGCGACATCGAGTCGCTGCCCTTCCTGGAGGCGGTGCGCCAGGTCCGGCACGACGTCGGCCGGGACAACTGCTTCTTCCTGCACGTCTCCCTGGTGCCCTACCTGGCGCCTTCCGGCGAGCTGAAGACCAAGCCGACGCAGCACTCGGTGGCCGCGCTGCGCAACATCGGCATCCAGCCGGACGCGGTGGTTCTGCGCGCCGACCGGGAGATCCCCGAGCCGATGAAGCGCAAGATCAGCCTGATGTGCGACGTGGACGCGGACGGCGTGGTCGCCGCGCCGGACGCGCCGTCCATCTACGACATCCCCAGGGTGCTGCACTCCGAGGGGCTGGACGCCTACGTGGTGCGCCGGCTGGGGCTGCCGTTCCGGGACGTGGACTGGACGGTCTGGGGCGACCTGCTGGACCGGGTTCACTACCCCACGGAGACGGTGCGGATCGCGCTGGTGGGCAAGTACGTGGACCTGCCGGACGCCTACCTGTCGGTGACCGAGGCGCTGCGGGCCGGCGGGTTCGCCCACCGGGCCAGGGTCGAGGTGCAGTGGGTGACCTCCGACGAGTGCGAGACGCCGTCCGGGGCGGCGCAGGCGCTCTCCGGCGTGCACGGGGTGCTCATCCCCGGCGGGTTCGGCATCCGGGGCATCGAGGGCAAGATCGGTGCCATCCGGTACGCCCGGCAACGTGGCATCCCGGTCCTGGGCCTGTGCCTGGGCCTGCAGTGCATGGTGATCGAGGTGGCCCGGTCGCTGGCCGAGCTGGACGGGGCCAGCTCGGCCGAGTTCGACCCCGACACCCCGCACGCGGTGATCGCCACCATGGCCGACCAGCAGGACGTGGTGGCCGGCGAGCGGGACATGGGCGGGACCATGCGGCTGGGCGCCTACCCGGCCCAGCTGGCCGAGGGCACGGTGACCGCGAAGGCCTACGGCACCACCCGGGTGTCCGAGCGGCACCGGCACCGCTACGAGGTGGCCAACGAGTACCGGGACAAGCTCACCCAGGCCGGCCTGGTGGTCTCCGGCACCTCGCCGGACGGCCGGCTGGTGGAGTTCATCGAGCTGGACTCGAGCCGGCACCCGTTCTTCGTCGGCACCCAGGCGCACCCGGAGCTGAAGAGCCGGCCCACCCGGCCGCACCCGCTGTTCCGGGCGTTCGTCTCGGCCGCCCTGGCCTACCTGGCCGAGGACCGGCTGCCGGTGGAACTGACCGGTGCCGAGCCGGAGGCCGCGGAACGGTCGAGGCCGGCGAATTCAGCCCGGGAACCGGAACACGTCGAGCTGCCCCAGTGACCGGGCACGACTACCCGGTGCACGGCTCACGGGAGATCTACCGGGGCCGGGTCATGGCGGTCCGCGCGGACGACGTGGAGATGCCCGGCGGCCGGGTCGCGGTGCGGGAGATCCTGGAGCACCCCGGCGCGGTGGCCATCGCCGCACTGGACGACGAGGGCCGGGTCGCGCTGATCTGGCAGTACCGGCACGCCGTGCGCCGGCGGCTGTACGAGCTGCCGGCCGGGCTGCTGGACGTGGCGGGGGAGGACCCCTCGGTCACCGCCGCGCGCGAGTTGGCCGAGGAGGCCGGGCTGGCCGCTTCCGAGTGGTCCGTGCTGGTTGACCTGGTGCCCTCGCCGGGGTTCAGCGACGAGAGCGTGCGGGTCTACCTGGCCCGGGGTCTGTCGCGCGTGGAACGGCCCGATCTCGGTGACGACGAGGAGGCGGAGCTGGAGCTGCACTGGCTGCCGCTGCCCGACGCGGTGCGCGCGGTCCTGGCCGGCGGCATCGTGAACGCCGCCTCCGCCGCCGGCGTGCTGGCGGTTCAAGCGATACAAGCGGGTCTTGCCGAGGCGCGCCCGCTGGATGCTCCTTGGCAGGACCGCCCCACGGCCTTCGCGAACCAGAGTAGTATTACGTAATACGCGCACTCCTGGAGGCAAGGTGAAGCTCAACGCCAAGGGTCAGGTCACCATCCCGGCGCAGCTCCGACGAGAGCTTGCCCTTGGCGAGGGCGACGAGGTCGAGGTCGTGCTGAGAGACGGGCAGCTGGTCATACTCCGATCCGACTCCCAGCAGGCCGATTCCCGACCGGGGCGCAGACTTGCTGCTCACATGTGGAAGCGACTCGACACCAAGTTGAGCACCGACGAGATGATGGAGCTACTCCGGGGTGAGTAGCCCCGAACTGACCACCATGGTTGACACCAACGTGCTGCTGGATGTCCTGCACGGGGATGACCGATGGGGCGAGTGGTCCAGAGACCGGATCGTGGAGGCGCGGGAGGTCGGACCACTGGTCATCAACCCGATCATCTACGCCGAGGTATCGGTGTACTACTCCCGGGTGGAGGATCTGGATCGCGACCTACCGCGAGGTGACTTCGTCCGGGAACCGCTGCCGTTTCGGGCTGGCTTCATGGCCGGCAAGGTGTTCCTGAAATACCGGCGGCAGGGTGGCGTGCGACGTTCTCCTTTGCCGGACTTCTACATCGGCGCTCACGCGACCGCGAGGGACTATCGCTTGCTCACCCGGGTCGGCGCCAGGTATCGGAGCTATTTCCCCAAGCTACGGCTCCGTACACCCGAAGACCCGTGATCAAGAGGGCACCAGGGTCGCGGTGAGACCCTCAGGGCGACCGCCATGTCCTGCTGATCTTGGAACACCGTTGCGTATTTGTGCGCAGAGCTAAAGCGAGCGCGTCGCGGCGCCGGCCGGGTGAAGAACGGTCGTAACATGGCGTGGTCATGGTTGCGCCGCCGCTGAGCGTGCCCGACGCGGTGCGCGGGTACCTGGACCACCTGGTGGTGGAGCGCGGTGTCGCGGACAACACGCTCCGCTCCTACCGGCGTGACCTGACCCGGTACACCGGGTATCTGGCCCGCCACGACATCCACCAGCTGAACGGGGTCACCGAGGCGGTCGTGACGGACTTCCTGGCCAGCCTGCGCGAGGGCGACGGGGAGAACCCGCCGCTGGCCACCTCGTCGGCGGCGCGCACGCTGGTCGCGGTGCGCGGGCTGCACAAGTTCGCCACGCTGGACGGGGTCACCCCCACCGACGTGGCCCGCGAGGTGCACCCGCCGGCACCCCCTCGCCGGCTGCCCAAGGCCTTGCCGCTTGACCGGGTGGAACGGCTGCTCGAGGCGTGCGGCCGGGACGACCCGCTGGGCCTGCGCGACCGGGCGCTGCTGGAGCTGCTGTATTCCACCGGCGCCCGCATCTCCGAGGCGGTCGGCCTGGACCTGGACGACGTGGACCTCACCGGGCGGGCCGCGCTGCTCTCCGGCAAGGGCGGCAAGCAGCGGATGGTGCCCGTCGGGCGGCCGGCGGTGGCCGCGCTGGACGCCTACCGGGTGCGCGCCCGGCCCGGGCTGGCCATCCGGGGACGGGGAACGCCGGCGCTGTTCCTGAACGCGCGGGGCGGCCGGCTGTCCCGGCAGAGCGCCTGGACGGTGCTGCGCACCGCCGCGGAGCGCGCCAAAATCACCGAGCCGGTGTCCCCGCACACCCTGCGCCACTCGTTCGCCACGCACCTGCTCGAGGGGGGCGCGGATGTACGGGTGGTGCAGGAGTTACTCGGCCACGCCTCGGTGACGACCACGCAGGTATATACGCTGGTCACCGTGGACTCGCTGCGCGAGGTGTACACGCTGGCCCATCCCAGGGCCCGCGGCTAGAAACTCACGGACACACCGGCGGGGCGCTTTGGCCGCACGGATGGGTGACGCTTAGTCTGGTTGCATGTCGACACCCCGGCCTATGGAGCCAGGGCCGGCGCCGCTCGACGACCAGGAGGACTACCCGGACCCCGACCTCCGGGAGAGCGCCCCCGAGCCCGCCCCGCTGACCAGTCATGGCCCGGCCCGGGTCATCGCGGTGGCCAACCAGAAGGGCGGCGTCGGCAAGACCACCTCCACCATCAACCTCGGAGCCTGCCTGGCGGAGTACGGCCGCCGGGTGCTGCTGGTGGACTTCGACCCTCAGGGCGCGCTCTCCGTGGGCCTCGGTGTGCAGCCGCACCACCTGGAACGCACCATCCACAACCTGCTGATCGACGCCGGTACCAAGATCGACGAAGTGATCATCCCGACCAAGGTGCCCGGGATGGACCTGCTGCCCAGCAACATCGACCTTTCCGCCGCCGAGGTGCAGCTGGTCAGCGAGGTCGGGCGGGAGCAGGCGCTGGGCCGGGCCATCCGGCCGGTGCTCGCGCAGTACGACATGGTGCTGGTGGACTGCCAGCCGTCCCTGGGGTTACTCACCATCAACGCCCTGGCCTGCGCGCACAGCGTGCTCATCCCATTGGAGTGCGAGTACTTCAGCCTGCGCGGGGTGGCGCTGCTGATCGATACAATCGAGAAGGTGCGCGACCGGCTGAACCCGCAACTGGAGATCAGCGGCATCGTCGCGACCATGTACGACCCGCGCACGGTGCACACCCGCGAGGTGCGCACCCGGGTCATGGAGGCGTTCGGCGACCTCGTGTTCGACGCGACGATCAACCGGACCGTGCGGTTCCCGGAGACCACGGTCGCCGGCGAGCCGATCACCCGGTGGGCGCCCAACTCGGCGGGCGCACGGGCCTACCGGCAGCTGGCCCGCGAGGTCATTCTCCGAGAGGCGGGCGGCCGGTGACCATCGCCCCGGAGCGCACGATCGCGTCCGAAGACTCGCCCGACCTGCCCCTGCCCCGGTTCACCGTCTCGCTGGAGAACTTCACCGGGCCGTTCGACCTGTTGCTGCAGCTGATCAACAAGCACGAGCTGGACGTTACCGAGGTGGCGCTGCACCGGGTCACCGACGACTTCATCGCCCACACCAGGGCGCTCACCGAGTCCGGCAACGACGCCGACCTGGACGAGATCACCGAGTTCCTGGTCATCGCGGCCACCCTGCTCGACCTCAAGGCCGCCCGGCTGCTGCCCGGCGCGGACGTGGAGGACGCCGAGGACCTGGCCCTGCTGGAGGCGCGCGACCTGCTGTTCGCCCGGCTGCTGCAGTACCGGGCGTACAAGCAGGTGGCCGGGCTGTTCGTGGAGCTGGAGGCGTCCGCGCTGCGCCGCTACCCGCGGTCGGTGGCGCTGGAGGACCGCTACGCCGAGATGCTGCCCGAGGTGATGCTGGGCATGGACGCCCAGCGGTTCGCCGAGCTGGCCGCCGCCGTGTTCCGGCCCAAGCCCCCGCCCACGGTGTCGCTGGAGCACCTGCACACCGGGATGATCTCGGTGCCGGAGCACATGGAGATCCTGCGGGAGCGGCTGCTCGAGATCCGCCGGGCCAGCTTCGGGCAGCTCATCGCCGACTGCGGCGAGCCGATCGAGGTGGTGGCCCGGTTCCTGGCGGTGCTCGAGCTGCACCGGGAGGACAGCGTGCTGCTGGACCAGCCCGAGGCCTTCGGCGAGCTGATGGTGAGCTGGACCGGGAAGGAATCCCGTTGAGCGACTCGACGCCCAGCGTCGAGGAGCTGGAGGCCGAGTTCTCGACGGATGCCGAGGACGAGCTCCTCTCCGACCACGACCTGGAGGCGGCGCTGGAGGCGTTGCTGCTGGTCGTGGACGAGCCGGCCGAGGACGCCCTGCTCGCCGAGGCGCTGGGCCAGCCCACCGAACGGGTGCGCGAGGCGTTGACCCGGCTGGCCGGTCGGTACGCCGCCGAGGAGCGGGGCATCGACCTGCGCCACATCGGTGGCGGCTGGCGGTTCTACACCCGGGACCGGTACGCGCCCTACGTGGAGCGCATGCTGCGCGACGGGCAGCGGGCCAAGCTGACCCGCGCCGCGTTGGAGACCCTGGCCGTCGTGGCCTACCGCCAGCCGGTGACCAGGGCGCGGGTGTCCGCGGTGCGCGGGGTGAACTGCGACGGGGTGATCCGCACGCTGCTCACCCGGGGGCTGGTCGAGGAGACCGGCATCGACCCGCAGACCCAGGGCATCCTGTACCGGACCACCGAACTTTTCCTCGAGCGGTTGGGGCTGTCCTCGCTGGACGAACTGCCGCCGCTCGCCCCCCTGCTGCCCGAAGTGGACGCCATCGACGATGTTTGATCAAGAACCGGCGGATGAGCAAGAACCGGCCGGAATTCGCCTGCAGAAGGTGCTCTCCCAGGCCGGTGTGGCCTCGCGGCGTGCCGCCGAGGAGCTGATCGCGCAGGGCCGGGTGAGCGTGGACGGCCAGGTCGTGCACCAGATGGGCCGGCGGATCGACCCGCTGGTGGCGGTGGTCCGGGTGGACGGCGACCGCATCGAGCTGCGCAACGACGTGGTGCACCTGGCGCTGAACAAGCCCAAGGGGATGCTCTCCACCATGTCCGACGACCGGGGCCGCCCGTGCGTCGGCGACCTGGTGGCCGAGCGGGAGGCCGGGCTGTTCCACGTCGGCCGGCTGGACGCGGACACCGAGGGCCTGCTGCTGCTCACCAACGACGGCGAGCTGGGCCACCGGCTGATGCACCCCTCGTTCGAGGTGCGCAAGACATACCTGGCCGAGGTACCCGGGCCGATCCCGAAGGGCCTGTGGCGGCAGCTGCGCAACGGGGTGCAGCTGGAGGACGGCCTGGTCCGGGTGGACGACTTCAAGGTGATCGACGTGCACTCCGGCCGGGCGATGGTCGAGCTGACCCTGCACGAGGGCCGCAAGCACGTGGTGCGCCGGCTGCTGGCCGAGGTGGAGCACCCGGTGCGCCGCCTGGTGCGCACCGCCATCGGCGACGTGCAGCTGGGCACCCAGCGCCCCGGCACCCTGCGCCGGCTGAACCGCAAGGAGCTGGGCTCGCTGTACTCAGCCGTGGGTCTGTAGCTCCCGGACCACCCGGAGCGCTTCGTCCGCGTGCTGGTTGAAGTGCAGCTCGCTCTTGATCACTTCGACGACCCGGCGGTCCTGGCCGATGACGAAGGTGACCCGCTTGGTGTGCAGCGGGGAGAACCGCCGCCACACGCCGAACGTCCTGGCCACCGCGCCGCCCTCGTCGGAGAGCAGCGGGTAGTCGAAGTGGTGCTTGCCGGCGAAGCTGCCCTGCTTGGCCACCCCGTCCGGGCTGATGCCCACCCGCTGCGCGCCGACCGCCGCGAACTCGGCCGCCAGGTCCCGGAAGTGGCAGGCCTCCTTGGTGCACCCGGTGGTGTTCGCCGCCGGGTAGAAGAACAGCACCACGGGGCCGTCCTCGAGCAACGTGCTGAGCCGGCGCACGGTGCCGGCCTGGTCGAGCAGTTCGAAGTCCTCGACCTCGTCGCCCGGCTTCATCGTTCGGCCTCCAGATTGAGGTGGGCGTTCGGCGCCTTGGCGGCCTCCGCCAGCTCGGACAGCTCGCGCACCGCCACGCCTTGCTGCCTCAGCAGCTCGACGCCGACACAGTCTGGCACGAACAGCGCCGGTTCCCGCCAGGCGATCACCACTCGGGTGATGCCGGCGTCCAGGATCAGCTCGGTGCAGGTGCGGGACCGGCTGGCCCGGGTCGAGCAGGGCTCCAGCGTGCTGTAGACCGTGGCGTTTCCCAGGCGGGGATCGCCGGCGACCTTGGCCAGCGCGGTCTCCTCGGCGTGCGCCCTCGGGTCGTTCTCCCGCGAGTAGCCTGAGGCCAGCTCAGTTCCGTCGGCGGCGACGATCACCGCGCCGACCGAGAACGCGGTGTTCGACGGCGGGCAGCGGCGCGCCAGCTCAATCGCCCGGCACATCCACCACTCGTCGCTGCGCACCGACCCACCGTATGGTGTCCTCCATGGCAGTGCGAGCCGTGCGCGGCGCAACTCAGGTGGACAACAACGCCCGGGAAGAAATCCTGGACGCCACCGCCGAGCTGGTGGCCGAGGTGCTCTACCGGAACGCGTTGACCCCGGACGACGTGATCTCCATCGTGTTCACCGCCACCCCCGATCTGACCGCCGAGTTCCCCGCGTACGCGGCGCGCAAAATGGGCCTGACCGACGTCCCGCTGATGTGCGCCACGGAGATCGCCGTACCCGGCGCCATGCCCCGGGTGCTGCGCCTTCTGGCGCACGTCGACACGGAACGGGCGCGCTCCGACATCCGCCACTGCTACCTGCGCGGCGCCGCCGCCCTCCGCACCGACCTCCCCAAATAGCCCCCCCGCCCCGACGCCGCACAGGAAACCGTGGTGCCGCACAGCTCGCACCATGGGCGGCGTCCGGCTTTCCTGTGCGGCGTCGGTGATCTGCTGCTCCCGTTCGGTCCAGCCCAACTCGACCCGGCCCGCCGACGTGCGGTCTAGATGTACTGCCCCGGGAGGTTGGTGTTGATCTTCAGGTGCGTCGGCCGCCGGTTCAAGACAGCTTGGACGGCGCGGTCGGGCGGTCTGCCGCGGCTTGGGTGCCGCCCTTTTGGGTTACGCCCGCTCCCGAGCCCTGGCGCGAGCCCGGATTCCGCACCTCGGTTACGGACCGTGGTCGAGTTGCGGGCGGCTGGCGCGGCCGGCTTCATCGAGCGCAACCTCAGTCCGGTGGATTCCATGATCGAAGGGGACTGAGCCAGCACTCGGTGAGTGACGGCAGCTCGAACCGTTCGGAAAGCCGCCCCGGCAGTCACGGTAAGTAGCGAAACCGAATCCGCAGGCCGCGCAACGGGCGGCACCCAAGCCGCGGCAGACCGCCCGGCCGCGCCGTCCAAGCTGCCTTGAACCGGCACCGCCTCAAACCGGCACGGCCGTCTGCCGGCACCGCCTCAAACCGGCACGGCCGTCTGCCGGCACCGCCTCAAACCGGCACGGCCGTCTGCCGGCACCGCCTCAAACCGGCACGGCCGCGACCCGGCATGGCCTCAAACCGGTATGGCCGCGACCCGGCGGCATGGCCGTAACCCGGCACGGCCCCGACCCGGCACCGCCCCGACCCGGCACCGCCGTAACCCGGCATGGCCGCTCCCAGCACAGCCGCGAACCGGCGGCGCTTCGGAGGTGCCGGACGGGGACCACCAGCCCGCCGGAGGGTCAGGTGGGGGTGGTGGTGCCGTGGGAGAAGGCGGCGGACTCGGGGCCTCGGGTGGGGGTGGATTGGGCGGATAGGCGGGGGAGGGCGCGGCGCAGGTCGCTGAGCAGCATCTCGGCCAGGTCGCGGCTGAAGCCGTTGCGCACCACGAAGCGCAGTACGGAGAGATCGGTCCGGTTGGGCGGGAAGGTGTACGCCGGCACCAGCCAGCCGCTCTCCCGCAGCGCGGCCGAGACGTCGAACACCGAGTAGCCGGTCACCTCGTCGCGCAGCGCGCAGGCGAACACCGGCAGCTGTGATCCGTCGGTGAGCAGCCGGAACGGACCGAGCGCGGCGATCTCCCCGGCCAGATGGGTGGCCACGTCCCGGCAGTGTTGCTGGGCCAGCCGGTAGCCGTCGAAGCCCAGCCGGATGAAGTTGTAGTACTGCGCGACCACCTGGGCGCCGGGGCGGGAGAAGTTGAGCGCGAAGGTGGGCATGTCCCCGCCGAGGTAGTTGACCCGGAACACCAGCTCCTCGGGCAGCGCGGCGGCCTCCCGCCAGACCACCCAGCCCACCCCCGGGTAGACCAGGCCGTACTTGTGCCCGGAGGTGTTGATCGAGGCCACCCGGGGCAGCCGGAAGTCCCACGGCAGCTCCGGATCCAGGAACGGCGCGATCATCGCGCCGGAGGCGCCGTCCACGTGCACCGGCACGTCCAGCCCGGTCCGCTCGCGCAGATCGTCCAGCGCCGCGCACACCTGGGCGACCGGTTCGTAGGCGCCGTCGAAGATGGAGCCGAGGATGGCCACGACGCCGATGGTGTTCTCGTCCACCAGCTTGACCGCCTCCTCGGCGGACAGGGTGAACCGGTCGCCGTCCATCGGCACGTAGCGCGGCTCGACCTCCCAGAACTCGCAGAACTTCTCCCAGCAGATCTGGACGTTGATGCCCATCACCAGGTTGGGCCGGTCCTCGGGCCGGCCGGCCGCCCGCCGCGCGTTCCGCCAGCGGCGTTTCAGCGCCAGCCCGGCCAGCATGCAGGCCTCGGAGGAACCGGTGGTGGAGCAGCCGACGGTGCCCTCCGGGTCCGGCGCGTGCCACAGCTTGGCGAGCATCCGCACGCAGCGCTCCTCCAGCTCGGCGGTGCGCGGGTACTCGTCCTTGTCGATCATGTTCTTGTCGAAGCAGTCCGACATCAACCGGGCGGCCTGTGGCTCCATCCAGGTGGTCACGAAGGTGGCCAGGTTGAGCCGCGCGTTGCCGTCCAGCATCAGCTCGTCGTGGGTGATCTGGTACGCCAGCTCGGGGTCCATGCCGAGCGCGGGCAGCTCGTCCCGGGGCACCCGCATCGGTTCCCGGCTGAACAGCGGGTTGATCGCCAGGTCGGCGCCGGCCCGGCGCTCCGGCCGGCCGGCGTTGGCGGGGTGGGTCAGCGGCATGTTCGCGACCGTAGCGGTCAGTCGTTCAGCTCCTCCAGGGTGCGGCCCGAGGTCTCCTCGCCGAGCAGCGCGGCGCCCGCCGCGACCACACCCAACACGCCGAGCAGCGCGAACACCGCCGCCGCCGGTGCCCCGGCGGACATCAGCGAGCCGACCAGCACCGGACCGACGATCATCCCCACCCGGCCGATCGCGCCGTGGAAGCTGATCCCGGTGCCCCGGCCGCGGGTCGGGTACAGCTCGGGGGTGTACAGGTACAGGCAGATCGTCGAGGCGTAGATGAAGAACGTTGCCAGCGTGCTCCAGACGACCACCGAGGCGCCCTGCCCGGCGCCGAGCGCGGCCAGCGCGAGCAGCGGCAGACCCGCGCCGGCCAACCCGGCCGCGATGCTGGCCCGCCGGCCGATCCGGTCGACGAGCAGCGCGACCGCGACGCAGCCGAGGAACCCGCTCAGGCTGCTGACCAGCGTGTAGTTGAGCGCCGTCCGGATCGGCAGGTGGTAGATCGACGTGTAGATGGTGGGCAGCCAGGTGGTCAGCCCGTAGTTGACCAGGAAGCCGGCGAACCAGAGCACCGCCAGTATCGCGGTGCGCCGCCGGTACCGGCCGCCGAACAGGTCGCGCACCCGTGCGGTTCCCTCCCGCTCGCCGGGCGCGTCGATCACCGGGGAAGGCTCCGGCAGCGGTGCACCCGTCGCCGCGCCGACCCGGTCCTCGATGGTGCGCATGGCGCGTTCCGCGCGCTCGGTGTCGCCCCGCGAGGCCAGCCACCGGGGCGACTCCGGTACCTCGCGGATCACCAGCAGGGCCAGGACGGCGGGCAGCGCGCCGATCAGGTACAGCGCCCGCCAGCCGAACGCCGGCACCACCACCGAGGCGATCAGCGCGGCGGAGCTCAGCCCGGCGGGGAAGGCCAGCTCGTAGAGCAGCACGAACCGGCCCCGGGCCCGCGCCTTGGCCAGCTCGTTGACGAACACGGCCGCCGCCGGCACCTCGCCGCCGATGCCCAGGCCCTGCACGAAGCGCAGTGCGGCGAACACCTCGATGTTGGGCGAGACCATCAGCAGCAGGCTGGCCAGCGCGGTGACCAGCATCGCCGCCACCACCACCCGGATGCGGCCGAAGCGGTCGGCGAGCACGCCGGTGAGCATTGCGCCGATCAGCATGCCGGCCGACCCGGTGGTCACCACCATGGTCAGCTCGACCGGCGTGAGCTGCCACTCCACCTTGAACAACGGCATGGAGTAGGCGACCAGCAGCTGGTCGAAGCCCTCGAAAAAAGTGGCGATGCCGAGCAGCACCAGGACCTTCCGCTGCCAGCCGGAGCCGGGCAGCCGCTCCAGCCGCGCGGAGATGTCGCGGATCGTGCCGGATCGCGCGCGTGGCGCGGACAGAGCTCAGTCCTCGGCGTGGGCGATCTTGGCCAGCTCCAGCGAGAGCTCCAGCCGGCTGAGCAGCTGGGCGAGCTGCTTGCGTTCGGTCATGGTGAGGCCGACCAGCATGCGCTGCTCGTTGCTGAAGTGGTCCTCCACCACGGCGTCGATCACCGCCAGGCCGGCGTCGGTGAGCCGCACGTACACCACCCGGCCGTCGTGCGGGTCACCCTCCCGGATCACCAGCCCGTCCGCCTCGAGCCGCTTCACCCGCAGCGTGATGCCGCCGGTGGTGACCAGGGTCTGGTTGGCCAGCTCGCCGGCGGTGCGGCGGAACGGCGGCCCGCTGCGGCGCAGCGCGGAGAGCACGTCGAACGCGGCCATGCTGATGCCGTGCTTCTCGAACACCGGCACGATGTGGTCGAGGTAGCGGTAGAAATCGCGGTGCAACCGGCCGAACACCGCCATCGCGGAAACGTCCACGTCCGGCCGCTGCTGGCGCCACTGCTCCATCAGCAGGTCGACGGCGTCCGGACCAAGCCGGTCGGTGCCACGGGCCACCGTGAACCTCCCGGGCCAAGCGCAGTGGTCGTCGTTGCGGGGGAAACCATAGCCGATGTGACGCCGCGTGTTGGTATTACGGCGAGCTTCGCGTCCCGGCCGTTACGCACGCCGTTCCACAGGGCACAATGGATACTCGTGGGTGGGCAGCGACTACGTGGAGTCATCGCGCTGGACGGGCCGTCCGGCACCGGCAAGTCGACGGCGGCGCGGCGCCTGGCCGAACGCCTCGGCGCGGCCTACCTGGACACCGGCGCGATGTACCGGGCGGCCACGCTGGCGGTGCTGCGCGCCGAGCTGGACCCGTCGTCCCCGGCCGCCGTGCCGACGGCGGTGGCCGCCGGGATCGCGGTGGGCACCGACCCGGTGCGGCCGACGGTGCGGCTGGCCGGTGAGGACGTCGCCGAGGAGATCCGGGGGCCGGAGGTGACCGGCGCGGTGAGTGCGGTCTCGGCGCACCAGCAGGTCCGGGACCGGTTGGTCGGCCTGCAGCGGGACATCATCCACGAGGCGGCGGCCGCCGGCGGCATCGTGGTGGAGGGCCGGGACATCGGCACGGTGGTCGCCCCGGACGCCCCGCTGAAGGTGTACCTGACCGCCTCCGACCGGGTGCGTGCCGGCCGCCGCGACGACCAGGACCGGCGGGCCGGCCGCACCACCGACCTGGCCAGCACGCTGGTCGCGGTGCGCCGCCGTGACGAGCTGGACTCCGGTCGCGCGGTGTCCCCGCTGCGCCCGGCCGCCGACGCGGTCACCCTGGACACCTCCGAGCTGGACCTGGACGGGGTGCTCGGCGCGCTGCTCGCGCTGGTCGCCGAGCGGGGCCTGGCGGACTGATCGCCACACCGGCACGGCACAATGGTTTTCCGTGGATAACGCGTGGTTGCGCCGGAGAGGTCGGCCAGGTGGCTGACATCGACCGGCAGCTGCCCGCCGACAGCTGGCCCGTGCTGCACGACCTGGCCCGCTGGCTGGCCACCTGGCTGTTCCGGCCGGCCTTCCGGCTGCGCCTGTACAACGCGGCGAACGTACCGGCCAGCGGGCCGGTGGTGCTGGTGGCCAACCACAGCTCACTACTGGACGGGCCGCTGCTGCTCGGCATCCCCCGACGGCGCTCGGTCTTCCTGATCAAGGTCGAGATGTTCACCGGCGTCCGGGGCTGGTTCCTGCACCGGATCGGCCAGCTGGCCGTCCGGCGGGACGTGCCGGACCGGGCCCCGCTGCTCGCGGCGCAGGCGCTGCTGCGGGCCGGTGGCCTGGTCGCGGTGTTCCCCGAGGGCACCCGGGGGGATGGTGACTCCGCCTCCGCGCGGGGTGGCGCCGCCTGGCTGGCCCGGAGCACCGGCGCCGTCGTGGTGCCGGTGGCCTGCCGGGGCACCCGCCGCCCGGAGGACGCCGGCCGCCGGTTCCGCCCCCGGGTGGACATCCTGGTGGGGGAGCCCTTCCAGGTGAGCACCGAACGCGGGAGGGCCGGCCTGGCCACCGCGACCGAGCAGGTCCGGTCCGCGCTGGCCGACCTGGTCGCCGAAGTCGATGAGTTGCGCGGGATTGTGAAATGAGTACCGAGGACACCGAGACCGAGACCTGGTCGGACGAGGCCGAGTTCGCGCTCGCCGAACAGGCGGACGACGCGGCCGGCGAGGCCACCGAGGCCGCCCCGCCCGCCCCGGTCCTTGCCGTGGTCGGGCGCCCGAACGTGGGCAAGTCCACCCTGGTCAACCGCCTGATCGGGCGCCGGGAGGCGGTCGTGCAGGACGTGCCCGGGGTGACCCGGGACCGGGTCGCCTACGACGCGCAGTGGAACGGCCGACGGTTCACCCTGGTGGACACCGGCGGCTGGGAACCGGACGCGCGCGGGCTGCGGGCGGCCATCGCCAACCAGGCCGAGCTGGCCATGGAGACCGCCGACGCCATCCTGCTGGTGGTGGACGCCCAGGTCGGCGCGACCGCCACCGAGGAGGCCGTGGCCCGCACGCTGCGCCGGTCCGACCGGCCGGTGCTGCTCGCCGCGACCAAGGTGGACGACGAGCGCCTGGTCGCCGACACCGCCTCGCTGTGGTCGCTCGGCCTCGGCGAGCCGATGCCGGTGAGCGGCCTGCACGGGCGGGGCTCCGGTGACCTGCTGGACGCCATCCTGCGCGCGCTGCCGGAGACGCCCAGGGAGGTGGTCGGGGCCCGGGCCGGCGGCCCGCGCCGGGTCGCCCTGGTCGGCAAGCCGAACGTGGGCAAGTCCAGCCTGCTCAACCGGCTCACCGGCGAGCAGCGGTCGGTGGTCGACTCGGTGGCCGGCACCACCGTCGACCCGGTCGACTCGCTGGTCGAGCTGGACGGGCAGACCTGGCGCTTCGTGGACACCGCCGGCCTGCGCAAGCGGGTCCGCACGGCCAGCGGCATGGAGTACTACGCCAGCCTGCGCACCCGTTCGGCGATCGAGGCCGCCGAGGTGGCCGTGGTGCTGGTGGACGCCTCCGAGCCGATGGCCGAGCAGGACCAGCGGGTGATCAGCATGGTCGAGGAGTCCGGCCGGGCGCTGGTGCTCGCGTACAACAAATGGGACCTGGTCGACGAGGACCGCCGGCTGGCCATGAAGCGCGAACTGGAGCGCGACCTGGTCCGCGTGCAATGGGCCGAGCGGGTGAACGTTTCCGCGCTCACCGGGCGGGCGGTCAGCAAGATCGCGCCCGCGCTGCGCACCGCGCTGGAGTCTTGGGACCGGCGGATTCCGACCGGCGTGCTGAACGGCTGGCTGTCCGACGTGATCGCCGCGACCCCGCCGCCGGTGCGCGGCGGCAAGCAGCCGAAGGTGCTGTTCGCCACCCAGGCGCAGGCGCGGCCGCCGACATTTGTGCTGTTCACGACGGGTTTCCTGGAAGCCTCCTATCGCCGGTTCATCGAGCGGCGGCTGCGCGAGGACTTCGACTTCGTCGGCAGCCCGATCCGCATTGCGATGCGGGTGCGCGAGAAGCGGCAACGCAACCGCTAAGAAACCGTTCGGATTCGCGGCCGTTCGGGGAGCACCGTCATCTCGATCTTCCTTTGTGCCCGCACCGGGTTGTAGACAGTAGGATGTCAGCACTTTCGCGGCCCCGACATGGCAGGAGGTCGGCATGACTGCCCGCCCGCACGATTCGCCGGTGCGAATTGTGCTGGCCGACGACGAGCCGTTGTTGCGCGCCGGCCTGCGCGTGGTGCTCGAGGCGGAGGGTACCGTCGAGGTGGTCGCCGAGGCGGCGGACGGGGCCGAGCTGCTGGAGGCCGTGCGCCGGCACCGGCCGCAGGTCGTGCTGGTCGACGTCCAGATGCCCGGAGTGGACGGGTTCGCCGCGCTGCGCGCGCTGAGCAAGGAGCCCGACCCTCCGCCGGCCGCCGTGCTGACCACCTTCGACCTGGACGGCTACGTCAGCGAGGCGTTGCGCATCGGCGTGCAGGGCTTCCTGCTCAAGGACGCCGAACCGGCGGCGCTGGTGCGTGCCGTGCTCGACCTGGCCGCCGGGGGAGCGGTGCTGGATCCCCGGATCACCGCCCGGTTGCTGCCCCGGTTCGTGGCCGGTGGCACGGGACCGGCGCCGGCCCAGCTGGACGAGCTGACCCTGCGCGAGCGGCAGGTGCTCACCCAGATCGCCTCCGGCCACTCCAACGCGGCGATCGGTGAGAACCTGGGGCTGGCCGAGGCGACCGTGAAGAAGTACGTTTCCGCCGTGTTGGCCAAACTGGGCGCGCAGAACCGGGTACAGGCAGCGCTGCTGGCTCAGGGCTTAGGTGTGGGATGAGCAACCGCACACCGACCGTCCCGGGGCGTAGGACCTGGCAGCTGCTGGTGCTGTCGGTGGTGATCCCGGCCGCGGTGGTGTGCCTGTCCGGGCCGGGGCCGTTCCGCTGGTCGATGGCCGCGGCGCTGGGGGCCTGCCTGATCCTGCCGCTGCGCTACGTGCGGCCCCGGCTGGTCCTGTTGGCCTGCCTGCCCGGCTTGGCCGGCGGCCTGGGCTGGCCGGCGGCCATGGTGAGCCTGTACGCGATCGGCCGGGCCACCGGGCGGCGGATGCCGACCATGCCGTGGATCGCCCTGTGCGCCGCCACCTCCTTCATCGCGGTGCTGCTCTCCGAGTCGCTGTCCTGGCAGCGGATCCTGGTCACCGCGGTCGCCTGTGGGGTGTACAGCCTCGCGCCGGCGGTGCTCGGGCTGCTCATCACCACCCGGGAGCAGCTGCAGTCCAGCCTGCGTGACCTGGAGGCCGCGCGGGAGGCCACGGTGGCGGCGCGCGAGGAGGTCGCCAGGGCCGCCGAGCGGGACCGGATCGGCCGGGAGATCCACGACGCGGTTGGCCACCACGCCACGATGATCGCGGTTGGCGCCGCCGCACTGGCCGCGACCAGCAAGGACGAGCAGACCCGGGAGACCGCCGAGCGGCTGCGCGTGCTGGCCAAGCGGGCGCTCGCCGAGATGCGCGCCGCGCTGGGCCTGCTCGGCACCGACTCGGAGCTCAGCTCCGGCATCGCCGCGCTGCCCGAACTGGTCGCCCGGGCGCGGGAGTCCGGCATGAAGGTCGAACTGATCGGGGCGGGCAAGCTCGGCGACGACATCCCGCTCGGCGTGGAACGGACGGTCTACCGGCTGATCCAGGAGACGCTGACCAACGCGGCCAAGCACGCCGAGGGCGCCGAGGTGGAGGTGCGCCTGGAGCGGTGGGCCACCGAGCTTCGGGTCACCGTCACGAACGGTCCGCCGCCCCGCCCCAAGATGACGATCACCACCGGCCGCCCCGGGGGTGGCCTCGCCGGCCTGGCCGAGCGGATCGGCGTGCTCGGCGGCCGCCTGCGCGCCCGCCCGACCAGCAAGGGCGGCTTCTCCGTGCAGGGCCGGCTGCCCTGCCCGCCGCTGCCCTGGCACGTGGCCGCCCCCGGCGCGCTGCGCAACACCGGCGCCCCGACCAGGGCCGCACGCCCCGAGGGTGAGCTAAGGGATACCAAAGTCGCCTCAAGTCGGGCAACCAACGACGGTAGTGTCACGCGGGCCGCCCGCGCACACTGATCGCGCACTACTAGGTACATGTACGAGGGGTCGCCACGACCGGTTGTCCCGGCCTCCCGCGCCTGCGGTAGGCTACCGATTGCCCCTCGGGGGCAACCGGGACGTGGCGCAGCTTGGTAGCGCACTTGACTGGGGGTCAAGGGGTCGCAGGTTCAAATCCTGTCGTCCCGACGGTTCGGCGAAGGCCCGTTGAACTGGTGGAAACACCAGGTCAGTGGGCCTTTCCCGTACCTGAGAACGATCACCGCTCGCGCTCAGATTTCATGATCGTTTCCTGTTATATGGAGCGAATCTGGAGCGACCGCTGTTATCAGCCGTAATGGGGTCAGGATTTGGCGATTTTTGTGGCGCAGTTCACATGATCAGATGCAATGGGTCTGAACTGGCTACAACCCGCTCGAATCTGGGACAACTCGAAGACTGGTGCTGAGTCCTGTTTCGGTGGGGCGCCGCTGGTCAGTGTTTGAGGTGGCGTTTGAGGTGGGCAAGCTCGGCGTGTAGGGCGTGGGTTATGTGTGCGGGGTGGCGTAGTCCGTGGGCCTCGTCGGTATAGGTGATGAGTGTGGCGTGCGGTTGTTGGGCGGCGAATTCGCGGACGTCGTTGATCGGGGTGACGGTGTCGTTTTCGCCGTGGATCAGGTGGATGGGAGCGGACGCGGGGGAGAGCCGGTCGGGGCTCTGGGGTGGGGTGAGCAGTGTGGCGTGGTGGGCCTGGAATTTGGGGGCGGTGTGTGCCCAGGTGGCGGGGTCGATGACGGCGTGTCGGACGCAGCCCGCGCGGAAGATGTCGGTGGTTGCGAGTGCCCGTAATGCGGTGTAGGCGCCTGCTGAGGAGCCGCAGATCGCTACCCGGTTCGGGTCGACGCGTCCTGACTTGGTGAGGTGGGTGACCGCGTGGATGCAGTCGGTGACGTCGATTCGGCCCCATCGGTGTCGGAGCGCGTTGCGGTAGGTGCGTCCGTATCCGGTGCTGCCGCGGTAGTCGACGTCGAGAACGGCGTAGCCGTGGCTGGTGAAGAACAGCACCCAGGGGTCGAGGCGTAGGTGTGTGTTGCTGGTGGGGCCGGGGTGTGCGCGCACCAGCAGTCCTCGAGCGGCGGTGGTCGGTGGGTGGAGCACGGCGTGGGCGTGGCTGTTGTCGCGGGTGGGGAACTGGATCAGTTCGGGGGACTTGTCGGGTGTGGCGTGGGGGCTGTGGATGGGGGTGGTGAGTTCGCGGTGCGCGCCGGTGCGGATGTCGATCACGGCGACGGCGGGGGTTTGGGTCGGGGTGGCGCCGATGGCGGCGAGGTGGTGGCCGTCAATCGCGAGATAGGGCTTGAAGCTCGTGTAGGACACGGGTAGCTGGACGAGGGCGCCGTCGCTGTCGGTGAGGGCGAGCCAGGTTCGGGGGCCTTCCTGCGCGGTGACGGCGACGCGCTGGTCGGGCAGCGGCTGATAGCTGGCGTAGCCGAACTCCCACATAGCGGGGCCGAGCTCGGCCTCGCACGCGATGACGGGCTCGACGTGGCCGTCGCGGTGTCGGTAGAGGTTGGCCCAGCCGGTTCGGTCGGACAAGAAATACAGGACGCCGTCGGGGCTGTAGCGGGGTTGGCTGATCGCCTCGTCGGCTGATCCGCCGACCAGGGCCGTGGGACCGATGGTGGCGTCGGGCCGGAGATCGGCGGTCCATAGGCGGGTGCCGTCCCAGGGCATGTTGGGGGCGTTCCAGGTGATCCAGGCCAGCTTGGTGCCGGTCGAATCGATGGCGGGGGACGAGTAGAAGTCCGCCCCAGAAGCGATTACTTGCGGCTGCCCGGGACGGTCTGCCGGCAGGGAGACGAGCTCGTTGATGACCTCGGCGCCGGTATGGCGTTCCCGGACGCAGACCAGCCGCCGGTTGTCGGGGCTGAGATGAAGGTCGCCGTGCCGATGTTCGCCGTCAGTGACTTCGGGAGTGAGCGGGGTGAGCGCGCCGCCGTCTGCCCGCCAGATGCGTTGGTCGTCCGCGTGGACGAACCACACCACGCGATCATGGACGACATATGCGCCGCCGCCGTACTCGTGCACGGTCGAGGCCACGTGAATCCCGGGCGGGAGGACACTGCCGGTGCGGCCGTTGTGCCAGGTCACGAGTACGTCGCCGCTGGCGCGGCGTTCAATCCAGTAGAGGCGCCCGTCGGCCGCGGTGAGCGCGTCGAGCGCGATCGCGGAGGGTATTTCACCGCTGTCGCGCGATTGTGGTGTGCCGGTCATCGGTCGTGGTGGATGGCGTGCGCCTGATCGTCGAGCGCCCGCGCGGCCGCGTGTACCCCGGCCTGGGCGAAGGCGTCGCGCAATGCCCGCGCCGCGCCGAGTCCCGCGGCGGAGCCACGGCGGGCGAAGGTGTCGAGGGCGGCGCCGCCCAGTCGGAGTGCCTCCTGCGCGTCGCCGCATGCCAGGTGCGCATGCGCCATCCCGATCTGGATCCGGGCTTTGCGCCGGTCGCAGGATGAAGGGAGGCGGTCCAGCGCCTCGCGGAAGTCGGCGATGGCGTCGCGGGGCTGGTTGAGCGTGAGGTGGCAGTTGCCGGCGTGCGCGGCGAGGCTGCCCTCGTCGAACTCGTACATCCAGGGGTCGGCGCCGTCCGGGCGCGGTTGGGTGAGCCATTCCCGTGCTTGGTGGATCGCCTTGCGCGCGGCGGCGGGTCGCGCGGTTCGGGCGAGCGCGTCGGCCCGCAGGATCGTGAGCCAGGAGCGGGTTGTGGGTGAGAGCGACCTGGGGATGGTGTCGATGGCTTCGCTGAGGTGAGTGAGCGCGCGATCGGGATGTCCGAGCTGCGCGGCGACGAGACCTTGGTAGCCGTTGATGTAGCAGCTCAGTCCTTGGTCGCCGGCTTCGCCGACGGCGTCGGTGGCGTGGGCATAGCTGTGGCCGCTGCTGACGGGGTCGCCGAGGTCGAACCACAACCACGCGGCGAACCCGGCGGCCTCGCCGGCCGCCGATCCGAGCCGCCGCCGCAGTCGGCCCTCTTGGTGGTTGCGCAGCAGCGTGGTCAGCAGAGCGAGGTGGGCCTGAACGTGCGTGAGCATCTCCGTCGAGGACAGCTCGTGATAGAGGTGACGTTGCCGGTCGGTGATCTGCTCCAGGTCATCGACCACGGCTTCGGAGATGCGTGAGGAGCGGCGCCCGGCGTCGGCCAGCCGCTCCCAATCCACCCCTGACTCACCACCGGGATTAGCCGGACCGGTATGCGGGGCTGGTTGATCAGCCGACGCCGCGCGCCGTGTGCGCAGGTTGTGGCTGCGGATATGCGCTTGTTCGCGGATCACCGCGGCGAGCATGACAATCAGCTGGCCGTTGGTCAGCAGCGCCGCGTCACACGCGGCGATCATGGACTCCGAGGGCACCACGGCCGCGCGTTCCACCGCGCCGAGGTGCTGAGCCGAATACCCGGTGCGCCGACCAAGCTCGTGCAGGGTCCAGCCCCGTTCGTTCCGGTACGTGCGCAGCCGAACCCCCAGCGCGGCAAGCACCGACCGCGAACCATCCTGCGGCTTGGCCGGCCGGCCGGCGCGCCGACGGGCCGACCCGCTCGATGACCGGTCCGAGCCCGCTTCCCTCGCAGCCACCTGCCGACCCCCTTGTTCGCTCGCCGCAATTTGCTGGTCGTTGCGAGCAAATCCACCCGGTTTGTTGGCTAGTCCTCATGGTCCGAATACACACCCACCACCGGTGGACACGTCACCGGGGAAATGATCTCCCAGCGCGGGCGCCCCGCGCCAAACCATACGCGCGTGACCGGCGCTGCACGGGCGAACACAACCTTCGGGTGGGCCGCGGGCAAGGTGACTCACCTGGGAAGGCCGCGCAGTGTGGTGGGTTTCCCCGTGCGCGCGTTGCAACACCAGCCGAGGCGTACGGATGATCATGGCTGATCATCCGTCGGTAGATCAGGCGTACCAGCTGCTTGTCTCACGGGAGGACCGTCGCTATCACGCGGTGTGGGATCGGGAGATCTTCGTGCTCGCCGGCCCGGATCGGGGTGTGTTGCCGTCGGCGGTGTGCGGGCGCGGTGGTTGCGAGCCCTACGACGAGTCGGGCATGTCGCGCCCGCGGGCCTGTAGCGAGTGCTTCCCGTGGCTACGGGCGAACGCTCCGGAAGCGACATGCGTCGGTGCCCCGCGCCGCAACCTTGCCGTGCACCGCGAGACCGGCGTGCACCGGTCGTGGGTGGTTCGTGCTGGGATGGCGTCCCCGCCGGCTGATCTGGCCGGCCCGCTGGAGAGGACCCCTGCCGTGGTTGATGGTGTGCGGGTTGGCATGGTCATGACCGAGCACCCCGGTTGGAGTTGGCAGGGCGGCAGCTGGTTGCGGGCGGTCCGCTCCGACGATTCGGTGTGGGTGCTCACGGCCGCACCCGCGGCTCAGGGCATCGGTGACGTGGCCGCGCACGCCGTGCGCACCGGCGGTGTGGGGCAGCTGCCCGCGATGGACGTGTACAACCCGCGCGAGCTGATCGATCCGGCCTCCGTGGTGGCCGGCTTGAGGGGGTTGGGGCCGGTGGCGCGCTGGCGCAACCCGGAGGTGTGGGATGCGTTGGCGACAGCGGTGTTGCGGCAGGTGATCCGCGCCGGGCAGGCCCGGAAGCTGTATCAGGCGTTCAGCCAGGCCCACGGCGAACCCATCGACACCCCGATCGGCGGGGTGTGGGTGTTCCCGACCCCCAGCGTGGTGCTGGGTCTGCCGGATGGGGAGTTCTCCCGGCTCGGGTTGGCGTTCAAACGCCCGACACTGCGCGCCGCCGCCGAGGCGGTCCTGGCGTTCGGCGAGAAATGGGCCGGGTTGACGCCGGCCGAGTTGGCGGTCGAGCTGCGGTCGGTGCCCCGGGTGGGGCCGTGGACCGCCGGCGCCGCGGTGGCGGATCTGTCCAACAACTACGCGCTGTACCCGTACGCCGACCTGGCGGTGCGGACCTGGGCCGCTCGGCTAGCGCCCGAGCAGATGTGGCCGAAGGCCGAGGACGACTTCGCCCGGGTGTGGTCGCGGCTTGCCGGCGACCGGCTCGGCGCGTGGACTTTGCTGACCCTGGCTTGGGGGAATCGACATGTCAACGGAGCAGGGCTCTGACCTGATCACCACCCTGATCGCGGGTCTCGACCCGGCCCGGGCGGTGGATGCGGTGTTCGTCAACGCACCCCTGCGCGACTACGCGCGGCGGCCGAGGGTCAACGACTTCACCCTCCCGGTGCTGGGTATGGCGTATCTGGCCACCTACGCCACTGCCCGCGGCTTCAACGTCGGCGTCCTGGACGCCGAGGCCTACGGCCTGGCCGTGCGCGACACCGTCGCGCTGGTCAACCAGGTGGCGCCTCGGTGGGTGGGTTTCAACCTGCTCGCCCCGACCTACGAGATCAGCGCCCACATCGCCCATGCGCTGGCTCCTGGGATCAACGTCATGCTCGGTGGGCACCAGGCCAAGGCCATGCCGCTGGAGATCCTCACCGACCCGCGCATGCGCGGATGCGCCGCGCTGGTGCTCGGCGAAGCGGAGACCCGGGTCGCCGAGCTACTGGCCGATGACAACGCCCGGGAACGGCTACCCGGTGTGATGTGGCTCGACGCGCGCACTCAACGGCCCCGGATCGGGGTCGCCGACGCGAGCGCGGCCGCGTTCCTGGCTCCGGATGTGAATGCTCTGCCGTTCGTCGACCGCACGTTTCTCGCTGACGACCCCCATTTCGCCGGCGGGCGGTGGGAGGCGAACCTGGTCGGCGCGCGGGGCTGTCCGTACAACTGCTCGTTCTGCGGGGCCGCTGTCTCGGCCAACCCCGACATCACCATCCGCACCCGCCACCCGGACAACATCCTCGCCGAGATGACCCACCTACGAAGTGAAGGAGTGGCGGCGTTTCGGTTCGTCGATGACCTGTTCCTCGGCGCCCGCCGCGTGATCGAGCAGATGATGACCGCGTTCACCAGCGAACACATCGGTGACTGGGCGCAATGGGACGCCACCGGCCGGATCAACGTCCTGCACCGTGCCACCGACACCACCCTGGACACCCTCGCCGACAACGGCCTGCGCGAGGTCGCACTGGGCATCGAGTCCGGCAGCCCACGCATGCTCGACCTGATCGACAAACGTATCCGCCCCGACATGACCCGCACCGTCGTCCGCCGCCTCGCCGAACGAGGCATCAACGTCAAGGGCTACTTCATCCTCGGCCTACCCACCGAAACCGCCACCGAGATCGATACCACCGTCGCGCTCGTCCGGGAACTCTGGGACACCACCGAGCCGCTGCCGGGGCGGTTCCGCGCCTCGGTGTTCGAGTACCGCCCCTACCCCGGCACCCCGGACTGGCAGCGCCTGATCGCCACCGGCCGCTACACCCCGGTCCAACTGCTCGACTACCAACCGATCGACCTCACCAGCGACGGCCTGGACGAATCGATGCGCGGCCGCGACGAGTTCAACTTCTCCGTCAACCTCCCGCTCGCCGACGCCCCGCTCGACTACATCCGCGACCAACTCGTCGCTCTCACCCGCGACCAACACGCCCGCACCACCGTTCCCGCATGAGCCGCCGGGGTTTGTTCGTCACCGTCGACGGACCCGGCGGCGCCGGCAAGACCACCACCGTCGCCGAACTCCACCGCCAACTCTCCGACGTCGGCTACTCGGTGCACGCCACCACCGAACCTTCACACCACACCCTCGGCGTGCTCGCCCGCCAGCACACCGACATCTACCACGGCTACGCCCTGGCCTGCCTGGTCGCCGCCGACCGCTACCACCACCTCGCCACCGAAATCCGCCCCGCCCTCGCCGCCGGCCGCATTGTGCTCTGTGACCGCTACGTGCCCTCCTCCTACGTCCTGCAACACCTCGACGGCGTCCCCACCGCCTTCATCGCCACCCTCAACACCGCCACCGACACCCCCGACCTGGCGGTGCTGCTCACCGCCGACCCCGAACACACCACGGACCGCATCGCCCGCCGTGGTGCCCACAGCCGCTTCGAACACTCCGGCCTGCAAGGCAGCCAAGCCGAAACCCACCTCTACCGAGCCACCACAACCCGCCTTCGCGAACTCGGCTATCCACTGCACATCTTCGACACCACCGACACCCCAGCGGACCAAATCGCCGCGCGCATCGCCGATCGGGTCGTCGCGCTCGCCGGCCCGCCCACCCAGCGCGCGGGCGCGTAAGCTCCCCGCCACACACCGCGCCCACTCCCCAAGCGCGGCACCCGATGCGGCGAGGACACCCCGATGCCCGACCGACACCTCATCGACGTGCACGTTCTACTCGTCAGCGACGGCCACGTGCTGCTCACACAGCGCCGCGACCCCAACCCCGAGTTCGACGGCCGATGGCACCTACCCTCCGGCAAACTCGACGCCGGCGAATCCGTCCTACACGCCGCCGCCCGCGAAGCCGAAGAAGAAGTCGGTGTCCTCATCGACCCCGCCGACCTGCACCACACCCACACCACCCACGTCAACGGCTCCGGACCCGAACCCCGCCTCGGCCTGTTCTTCCACACCCACCACTGGATCGGCGAACCCACCAACCGCGAACCTGACAAATGCGCCGACGTCCGCTGGTTTCCCCTCCACAACCTGCCTGACCAACTCATCAAATATCCTGCCGAAGGCATCCACGCCTACACCGCCGGCACCACCTTCAGCACCCACGGCTGGCCGCTCTACCCGATACGTGCTGGCGTATAGATCCGCACGCCCGTGCCGGTCGACAGGTTGCGCCGCAGCCGGGGTTTGGATCTGTATCCGGCCTACAGGCGGATGGCCGCAGCGAGCGAAGCCAGTCTCGCCGGTCTGCGGCGGGGTGATCACGGACCGGCATGATGAGCCTGCCGACGCGGTCCCTGGTACGGGAGCTCGCCCAACCCGCTGATTAAGAGCGCTCTGTGCCGTTTCGGCAGGTCTGGTCCGGTGGGCTGTGCTGTTGGTGTTGGTCGGTGTTGCACGCTGTCGGTCTTCTCGGGCGCGCCTCGGGCGCGTGGAATGCTTGTTCGTCCGCCGGTTCACCTCGGAGGACGGGCGTGTGACCTGGGTGGCTCTTGGTGTCTCGGGCACACCTCGGGCGCGATGGCTTTTGCTGCCTGCGAAACGGACGACGAACTCCCGGCCGCTACGTGAGTCCCCCTATCTCGATCACAATCCGTCACGGGCCGATGATGAACGGTATAGACACGCGATCGGTTGGGAGGTGCCAACGCCAAGGCACTGTCTGCGGCAGCCGAGGAACTGTCTGCGGCAGCCGGGGCAGCCGAGGAACTGTCTGCGGCAGCCGGCGTCCCGGTCCGCCGGCCCAGCGAGGAACAGTGCTAGGCCACCCGGGTGAGGGACCTGATCGGGTTCACCGACCCGGCCGGGTTCGAGCTGCGGCAGCCGGCGTCCCGGTCCGCCGGCCCAGCGAGGAACAGTGCTAGGCCACCCGGGTGAGGGACCTGATCGGGTTCACCGACCCGGCCGGGTTCGAGCACGAGCTGTGCTACGGCCAGCTGGTGGTGCCCGGCTCGTTCCGGCCGGGGCGGGCAATGTCCGGTTTCGTCACCGCCGGCCAGGGACTGGGACACATCGTTCTGATCGTGCCCGACCTGGCCGAGTCGCTGGACTTCTACCGTGGCGCACTCGGCTTCCGGGTCAGCGACGAGATCGACATGCACGGAAACCGGTTGGTCTTCTTCCACGTCAACCCGCGCCACCACAGCCTGGCCATCATGGGCATGCCCGGCCTGCACCACCTGATGCTCCAGGTCGGCGGCGTGGACGACGTCGGCGTGGCACACGACCTCTGCCCGGACCGGGGTGTGCCGATCGCGATGACGCTCGGCCGGCACACCAACGATCGGATGCTCAGCTTCTACCTGCGCTCACCCAGCGGTTTCGAGATCGAGTACGGCTGGGGCGCGGACACCGTGGACGACGAGGACCGGTGGGTGGTCACGCACATGCGGAGCACCAGCATCTGGGGGCACCGGCCGGGCGATGCGCGCGAGCCGGGCTGCGTGGAGCCGGTGGCCTGAGCCGCCTCGAGACGGCCCAGGCCCCGAGCTCAGCTGCCCGTGGCGCCGTAGGTGAGTTTGTCCGCGTCACCGGCATTGAGCGCCTCGGTAACCCGGCTGAGGTCCAGGATGCGCGACTCGTGTAGTGCACGTACTTCCAGCCGTCCTCGGACCGGCGCAGCACGATCGAGGCCCGGAACGGCGCGACATAGAGGTGCTCGCTGCCCGGGAACTTCGCCGAGGCCAGCGCGCTGAGGTAGGCGGTGGCGAGATCCCCGTGCACGTGGATGCGGATGTCGATGTCCTCGACCTTGGCGATGCCGTCGAGGGTGGGCGGCACCTGCTCGTACCAGTAGGTCTTGATCTCCTCGTATGTCCCGAGCGCCCGGGCGTTCTCCTCCGACTGGTACACGATGTCCGGGTAGTCCCTCGGCCAGAACGTCATCATCGTCTCGGAGTCGACCACGCGGAACGCCTCGATCCACCGCCGCAGCATTGCCGCGATGTCGGCGGCGTCGTTGGAGCCCTCGTTGTTCGCCATTGTGTTCCTTTCAGCCGACCCGGCCCGGGACCGCGAGGTCTTTGGGGATGACGCTGTTGCGCATGGTGAAGTGGGGAATGACGTACTTACCCCACCGTTCGAGTTGTTCCATGATTCCCGCGTGGGAGTGTCCGTCGATGCGGAATCCCACGTCGTCGTAGCCGAGCTGACCGCCCACCCCGGCCGCGCACTGCGCATGAAGCGTTGGCACCTCGGCGGGCTGGACGCCGACACCCCGACCGCGGGCCGCCTGCGCGACACCCTGCGCGTTCTGCTCGAGGTCCACCTGAACCAGCGCGAGGCCGCCCGCCAGCTCGGCGTGCACCCGCACACCATCGCCTACCGCCTGCGGCAGATCGAGGCCCAGCTCGGCTACCCGGTCAGCGAACGGGCGGCCGCGCTGCACGCCGCGCTGCTGGTGCGGGACGTCCTGGGCTGACCCGCCTCCCACCCCGGCTGCGGCCGGCGGTGCTGTCCGCCGAGTGGGTCCTCCAGGGTGGGCGCAAGGTCAGCGACGCAGCGTCTGGGCGGGTGGCTCACCGAACCTCGCCCGATAGAGGGAGGCGAAATGGCCATGGTGGGTAAAGCCCCAGCGGGCAGCGATCTCGGTGACCGTGGTGGCCCGCGGGTCGGCGTCGAGCAGCTCGGCGTGGATCCTGTTGAGCCGGACCTGACGCAGGTGGCGCATCGGAGAGATGCCCGTGGCCCGGGTGAACGCGGACTGGAGCGCGCGCACACTCACGTGCACGGCCTGGGCGAGCTCGCCGACCGTCCAGGGATGTTCGGGCCGTTCCTCGAGCAGCGCGGTAGCCTCACGCACCGCGCGGGGTGACGCGGTGGGGGCGGGTTTGTCCAGCTCAGCGGTGTAGTTGTGCCGCTGAGCCAACAGCAGGTTGTCCACCAGCAGGTTCTCCAGCGTGCGGGTGGTCAACGGGTGCGGCGAGCGGCCCTCGCGCCGTTCCGCCTCGTTGAGCACCAGCCGCAGCGCGTCCAGCCAGCCCCGAGCGGTCGGCGCGGTCAAGTTCATCTCCGGGGCGAAGGTGACCGGTTCGGTAATGCGCCGGTCCAGGTGCCGTTCCAGCTCGCGGTCCAGGCTCGCCTGCGGCAGCAGCACGGCGACCTGACAGCTACCGCCGCTCCACAACAGCTCACCGGCGGCGCCCGGGCCCAGCACAGCCGCCACCGAAGGAGTGGACCGCACCACGTGCCGCTGCACCCGCCAGATCGCGCCGCCGGTCAGCGGGAGGGTGACGTGGTAATACGGGGTCGCTCCGCTGAGGATCTGGGTGTCCGAGCCGAAACGCAGATAGCCGGTGGTCAGCTCCCCGATTCCCACCGCGTTCATGTGCAGCTCGAAGTCGTCGCCGGGCGTGGCCACGCGCAGCTGCAGCGGGAGGCGGGGCAGCACCCGTTGCAGCACATCGGTGGCAAGGGCGATGTCATCCGTGCGGGCCACCGGGTAGGCGGCGAGTAGCTCATCGGTTACGCCGGGGTGCACCGCCAATGCCGCCTCCTGCCCTCTCATCGGGATAGCCGGGACCGTTCGCCTTCGGACGTTATGCCATCGGAATTCGATCTCTGCCGGCAGCCGGGGGACCGCCGGAGAGTGCGCGAACGTGACGGCGGGCGGCGCTTTTCGGATCGATGGACGGGTGCGCCGCCGGGTTGGCTGTCGGAGCCGGCGGCGCATCGACCGTCGGCGTCGGTTTGGCAAGTGGAAAGAGGTTGACCCGACATGCCCGTGAGCCCTCGGCGTGGCCGCCTGGCGCTGACCGTCCAGCGGGTCCGCACCGAACCGGGGCTGCTCCGCAACGCCGTGGTGGTGCTCGCGCTCATCGTCATCGCCGGTGTCGTCGGCGGGATCATCCTGGGCAATCAGCGGTTCGTGCCGCCGTGGAGCGACCGGCTGGTGATCAGCGCGGAATTCCCCGCCACCCCGGGCATCAGCCCGGCCAACGGGCAGGAGGTGCGCATCGCCGGAGTCAACGTCGGCGACATCACCGACGCCGAGGTGACCCGGCAAGGCAAGGTGCGGCTCACCCTTTCGGTGGAGCATGGGCACCGGCTATACGAGAACGCCAGCCTGCTGCTGCGTCCGAAGAGCCCGCTCAACGAGATGTACGTGGCGATCAGCCCGGGCGGCCCGCCGGCGCGGGAGGTCGGCGCGAATCACGTCTTCCCGATCGAGTCGACGGAGCGACCGATTCAGGTGGACGAGGTGCTGCGGCACCTGGACGACAACGCGCAGCGGATGCTCACCTCGCTGCTCGCCGAGTCAGACACCGCACTCACCAGTGCACGCATCGCGCTGCCCGGCGGCCTCGACGCCACCCGGCAGGTGGCCAATGACCTGCGGCCAGTCGCCGAACAGCTGGCCCGACGCAAGGAACTGATCCGCCGGCTGGTCACCTCGGTCGGGCAGATCGCGCACGCGGTCGGCGGGGACGACCAGCGGCTGCGCACACTGGTCGCCAGCCTGCAGACCACGCTGCGCACCTTCGGCGGCCGCGCCCCGCAGGTGGACCAGACGCTGGCCGAGCTGCCCGGCCTGGTGGACCAGTTGCGCCACTCCACGAACAAGGTGCGGAACCTGTCCGACCAGCTCGACCCCACACTGCGCAACCTGGCACGCGCCTCGGACGCGTTCCCCACCGCGATGCGGGAGCTGCGCGGCACCACCGACCGGCTGGACACCGTCGTGGACACCGCCGATCCATTCCTGGACGCCGCCAAGCCGGTGCTGGCCGACCTGCGGCCGTTCGCGGCTCACCTGGACGAGGCGTTGCCCGAACTGCGGGCCGCGACCAAGCCTCTGGACCCGGTAACCGACGCGTTGCTGCCCTACCTGCCAGACGTCGCCGCGTTCACCGTGCAGACCCGATCTCTGTTGAGCTTGCAGGACGCCAACTCAGGCATCCTGCGTGCCGCCGTCCCGATCAGCTCGCACTTCCCGCCCCCCACCCTCGGCCCGAACAACGGGATCAAGCCGATCACTGTGCCGGGCGCTCGATAGGTGCACGGGCTAGATCACTCTGGTCCAGCGACTCCGGCAGCACCTGCCCGCCGTCGACGATCAACGCCTGGCCGGTCACGAACGAGGCCTCCGCGCTGGCCAGGTAGACCGCCGCGTGACCGATGTCGTCCACGGTCCCCAGCCGACCGCCCGGGATCGTGCGCTCCATGCTCTGGCGGGCGTCGCCCATCGGGCACAAGCTCGCCGGTCCGACCATCAGCCGTGCCGAGATGCTGGCCACCTGGACCCGCAACGGGGTCGCCCTGCTGGGCTGGGAGGACATCGGCAGCCTGACACCCGGCTACCACGCCGACGTCACGATCGTGGACCGCAACCCGGCCACCGGTGGGCTGGATGCGCTCGAAGAGACGCAGGTGCCGCGGACGATCCTCGGTGGACGAGCGGTCTACGACAACGGTGCGGTGAAAGAAGCCTGACTCAGGCGCCCGGCCAAGGGAGCGCGACCGGCCAGGCTGCCCAGCCGATCATCGTGCTGGGGCAGCTCCCGGCGTCGGGTATGCGCGGCAAGTCACCACGGTGAGAATCCAGACCGGCGCTGATGGAGTCAGCGCCGGCCCATCCGGTCGGAACTTGGCGTTTGCGAGTCGAGCGGCCTAGCGGCGATCGTCCCGGCCGTCGTCCGAGGTGGTGTGTTTGCTGAGCAGGCGGTGGATCTCGTGGAGGGTCAACCCGCGTTGATAGGGCAGGAGCGTTCTGCTGCGCCACACGCCACCGGGGGCCTCGTCCACGCGCACCAGGATGTACTTGCCGTAATTCATCGTTCGGAGATTGCGCCGTCGGCTTCTGCGCAGCTCCCAGCCGTGGCGTCGAGCCATCTGTCGACGGCGCGCTGAGAATGACCCCGTAGCGACGGGTTGGGACTGACCCCTTGCCTGAGGCTGGGGGATGATCAGGTTGGAAGAGTGGGCCGAGGTTCGCCGTCTGCATCGTGCTGAGGGTGTGCCGATCAAGGAGATCGCCCGCCGGTTGGGGCTGGCTCGTAACACGGTGCGGGCGGCGCTGCGGGCGGACGCGCCGCCGTCGCGGGAGCGGGGGCCGCGCGGGTCGCTGATGGATGCGGTCGAGCCGCGGATCCGGTCTCTGCTGGCCGAGCATCCGCGGATGCCGGCGACGGTGATCGCCGAGCGGATTGGCTGGACCCGGTCGTTGACGATCCTGAAGGACCGGGTCCGTGAGCTGCGGCCGTTGTTCGTGCCACCGGATCCCGCCGACCGCATCGAGTACCAGCCGGGCGAGGTGGCCCAGTGCGATCTGTGGTTCCCACCAGCGCCGATCCCGGTCGCCGGTGGCGGGGCGCGGGTGTTGCCGGTGCTGGCGATGACTTGCGGGTACTCGCGGGTGACCGACGCGGTGATGATCCCCTCCCGCAAGGCCGGGGACATCCTGGCCGGGATGTGGGAGATCATCGGTGGCTGGGGCCGCTGCCCGCGCAACTTGTTGTGGGACCGTGAGTCCGCGATCGGCGGGCGCGGCCGTCCGACGGTGGAGGCCACGGCGTTCGCCGGGACACTCGGGGTGCGGATCAAGCTCGCTCCGGCGCGGGACCCGGAGACCAAGGGCCTGATCGAGCGCCGCAACGGTTACTTCGAGACCTCGTTCCTGCCCGGGCGCGGCTTCGTGTCCCCGTTCGACTTCAACGCCCAGATCGAGGCCTGGCTGACCAGCGTGATCTAAGCAGCAGCTCATCGACAACTCGATACTTAACGGAATTTCAAACAAGGTGTTGCGCGTTCGGGTGATAGCTCGGCCGGGTTGGCCGCCAAGGCGCGGCCCGAGACGGCGGGTCCCGGTGTGGATATCGTGTCCAGGCGGAGCTGGGCGTGCACCGCGGTGGCGACCTGGTCGTGTGGGTTTCGGGTGAGGTTGACCGCGTTGAGGGCGCCCGATGAGCGCTAGCCACTCTCGCCCGTCGACCCGCTCGTGTGGGGTGCGTTGACGGTGGTGTTCGTCGACTCGATGACCTCCGATTTGGGGGCGCCGAGCTGGTTGAGATGTGAAGAGGCCTGGATGCGGGTTCCTCGCGTGTGCCTTCCCGCCTCGTCACCGGGTCCGACCCATCCGGCCGGCAGTTTGCGAGTGGTCCCTGGTCGGTTAGGCCGGTCCGGGAACTGGTTCGGCCGGCGTCTGCGCTGGTTGGGTCTGCCGGGCCGCGCCGGGCATCAGCACCAGGGCGATCAGGGAGACCACCGCGCAGGCGACGATGTACCAGCTGATTCCGGTGCTCGAACCGGTCTTCGCCAGCACCGCCGCCGCGATCAGTGGCGCCGGGCCGCCGGCGATCACCGAGGCCAACTGGTAGCCAAGACCGGCGCCGCTGTAGCGCACGTTGGTGCCGAACGTCTCCGCGATGAGCGCGGCCTGCGGCCCGTACTGGACGTCGTGCACCACCAGCGAGATGACGATGGCCAGCAGCACCAGCCCGGAGGAGCGGGTGTCCAGCAGTTGGAAGTACGGGAATGCGTACAGCCCGGTGCACACCACGCCGATGCCGTACACCAGTTTGCGGCCGAACCGGTCGGACAGGTGTCCGAACAGTGGCACGCTGACCAGCCCGAGCGCGGCGGCGACCATGGTGTCGTTGAGCAGTTGGCCCCGGGGGAGTCCCAGCTGTTTGGTGCCGTAGGTCAGTACGAAGGTGATGAACAGGTAGAACGGCGCCTGCTCGGACAACCGTACGAACGCCGAAGTGAGGATCTCCCGGGGGTGTCGCCGAATCGCTTCCCACACCGGGGTGCGCTCCACCGCGCGACGCTGCTTGACCTCGGCGAAGTCCGGGCTCTCCATGACCCGCAGCCGCACCCACAGGCCCAGCGCGATGAGCACCACGCTGAACAGGAACGGCAGCCGCCACCCCCAGCTGAGGAACCCGGGCCCGGACAGCGCACTGCTCGCCTGTACCGCGCCGGTGGACAGCAGCAGGCCGATCGGCACGCCCAGCTGGGGCATGCTGGCCATCAGGCCTCGGCGGTGCTGGGCGCCCCACTCCATGGAGATCAGCACCGAGCCGCCCCACTCGCCGCCCACCCCGATGCCCTGCGCGACCCGCAGCAGGGTGAGCAGGATCGGCGCGACCACGCCCAGCGTCGCGTAGCCGGGCAACAGCCCGATCAGCGTGGTGGCCACACCCATCAGCAGCAGGGTGCTGACCAGGGTCGCCTTGCGGCCCACCCGGTCGCCGTAGTGCCCGAACACCGCCGCTCCCACCGGGCGGGCGGCAAACCCGACGAACAGCGTGGCGAACGACTGGAGTATCCCGGACCCGGGTGAGCTGTGTGGGAAGAACACCGCTGGGAAGGCCAGCGCGGCGATCGTGCCGTACAGGAAGAAGTCGTACCACTCGATTGTCGTGCCGACGGTGCTGGCGATCACGGCGCGGCGCCGGTGCACGCGGTCCTGGGGTGGGTTCGTCATTGGACCTCCCAAAGTGGCTGAGCCATTCGGCCAGGCAGCCAGTGGGCCGGAATGTTGCTGGCCTGAGCCGGTCGCGTCAAGAGGAGAGAGGCGGGGGCAGGTGCTGTGTCAGGTCTCGCGAGCGGTTCACCGCGCCCCGGCCAACGCCGCGATGGACGAACAGGCAATCGCGAGTTCGGATCCCGAGTTCTCAGTCGGGCATCCGGGTCCCAGAGAATTCACATCTGGCGCTCCTAGGGTGACCCGGCCGCGTGACCAACACGCGCGGTGAGTCGAAGGGTGGCGCGGTGAATCTGCTGCAGGCTGTGGCGCTGGGCGTGGTGGAGGGGCTGACGGAGTTCCTGCCGGTGTCCTCGACCGGGCATCTGACGATCGCCGAAAAGTTGCTGGGCTTGCGGGTGGATGACCCGGCGGTAACCGCGTTCACGGCGGTCATCCAGGTGGGGGCGATCCTGGCCGTGCTGGTGTACTTCGCCCGGGATCTCGCCCGGATCATCGCCGGGTGGGGGCGGGGCTGGTGAGCTCGTCCGCGCGGGCCGCCGAGGAGTACCGGTTCGGCTGGTTGATCATCATGGGGTCGTTGCCGATCGGTTTCGTGGGGTTGGCGGCGAAGCCGCTGATCGAAGCCCCGCTGCGAAGTCTATGGGTGGTGTGTCTCGGCCTCCGCTGTGGCGGCGCTTCGGCGGAGCAACACCAGGTGGCGTGCGTCCCGCCGCACCAGCAACCCCTCGGCCGCCTCGCCGGCGGGCGCTGCGGGGTCCAGGTCCACCCGGGTGCAGCGCAGCTCCGGGTGCTCCACCGTGAGCGTCCTGGCCGGACCGGGCAGCGCCGCCTGCGACACCGCGACCGACCCGTCGCGGGCCTCGACGCGATGCGCCCCCAGGGCATCAGCCACAATCGAGGCTGCTCCGGCCAGCGGCGGCGCGGCAGCGCGCGGGCCAACTCAAGAGTGCTCAGCCCGGACAGCCGCTGACCGGTGGTTAACGTGTCGGCGGTGGTGTGCTCCACTGGGGTGCTGTCCAGGCTCCACCGGTGCACCACGCCGGCGTGGCCCCGGCCGCCGCCGAGTACCCGCTCGAGCAGTGCGGACCAGGCCCGTTCGTCCGCCGAGGCGATGGCTGGTCCAGCTCGTCGGACTGGCCGCGCCGCTCCAGCAGGGTCGCCAGCTCTGCGGCCACCCCGGCGGAGTCGGCGAACAACAACCGCGGACCCGGCCAACCGAGCTCGTACAACCAGTCGCGGTACGGCCGCGAACCGGCCAACCGCCGCACCGCCAAGCCGGTGACATCGATGATCGGGGAACCGTCCTGGTCGAACACGGTCAGGTCACCGGCACCCTCGCCCGGCGCCAGCCGGGCATGCACCCACACCGGACCCACCGGCCGGTGCCGCAGCACCAGCCGCCGCAGGCTCACCGGCACCACCGCCACCCCGGGCGGCACCGACCGCTGCTCGGCTGGCATCGGTAGCCGCCCGGATCGAGCGGCGCCCGCACCTGCCCGAGCGACTCCTCGGTACCGGTCCAGACCCGTTGCACACCCTGGAAGGCGGGCCGTGCTCGATGTCGCGCGCGGTGTAGTGGCGGTAGTGCTAGCCGCCGGCCACCTCGGTGGAACATCGTCGGCGGAGGGCGTCCAACGTGTCACCCGGGCCGGTTGCCTCCGGCATGGTGCGCGCCCGGCCGTGCGCGCAGCGCACCCACTGCTCGCCGTCGACGGCCCGGCCGAACACCTCGAACCGGCCCCGGTCCTCGAAGACCTGCGCGGTCCACGCACCCTCCGGGCCGAGCACGGCCATCCGCTCGAACGAGACGTCCTCGATGCACGCCCGCCCGGACGCGGCCAGCGCCATCTCCAGCTATGCCGTGGCCGGCAACACCCCAGCACTGTCCACCCGGTGCTCGGCCAGATACGACTCGCCCCGCCGGTCCCGCTGCCAGATCCGGGTGCCCGGGAGCGCGGCCGGGTTGACCGGCTCACCGAGCAGCGGGTACCCGCCGCCGGCCGGGCGGTGACTCGGTCGGGACACCCAGTACCGCTGTCGCTGCCACGGGTAGCTGGGCAACGGCACGCACTGCTCTCACCGTCTCGGGGAACCATTGCCGCCACGGCACCGGAGCCCTCGGTGCACAGCCGGGCCACCCACTCCCACAGCACCGGCGGCGAGGGACCGTCGCGGCGCATCGAGGCGAGCGCGAGGCCGGCGCCGTCCAGGTCTTCCTCGATCGCGGCAGCAGGATCGGGTGTGGGCTCAGCTCGACGAACACCGTGCGGCCCGCGTCCGCGAGCGTGGCCAGCACGGTGGAATACATCGGCACCGGTCGCGGGCGTCCGTTCGGCGAGCTCGCGGGCAGCGGTGATCACGTTGAGTGGCGCCGCGTTCGGGAGAGTTCGGATGCCAGTCAGACTGGCTGCGGCCAGGCTCTGGTGGCCATGCCGGGTCGCGTGGCCATCAGCTGGCTTGTGGCACAGCGGCCATCAGCTGACTGGCGGGTGATGGCCACGCGGTGCGGTGGCCATAGCGAGTGGCCGTACCGAGTGGCCATGGCGAGTGACTACGTCGTGCCGGATCGTCACTCTGAGTGGTTTGTGGGCGATCGCGGTGGCAGTGACTGTGCCCCGGTGGCCGCGTTCAGATGTGTTCCCGTTGAGCGCTGTGCTGGGCATGGACGAGTGCTGAAGGCCGCCGTAGTTCAACGGCTCTCTGGGAGGTAAAGGCCCAAAGTGGCCCAAAGGTCAGGTCCGAGGACGCCGTTCTTGTCTTTCTCGTGATTGAAGATCCGGTGCGAATTAAACGGCTCTCGCATTTTATTCCGCAACTGAAGTTTTGAGCGAGAGCGGGTTCATAATCGGAGCCGAACCAGGGCGGCTGCGCGACTGGCAAGAAATTAATAACATGATGAATTATGGTCACTAAATAGATACCGAATAGTTGGTCGGGCGCCGCTTCGTCCTATCTGAATTTGAGTGCGGTGTGGACAGCTCTTGAAATTCTCTGTACCTTGTCGAATGCGCGAATCGATCGACTTGGTGCCCAAGGCGCCGGGGATGCGCTCCCACGTGAAGTGACCGTGGTTAGCGTCGATTGGTGGGTACGTCTTCGGCCTGCTGGTGTGGGTGAGGACGGATCGACTTGCCTGGCCTTGTGGCCGTAAGGATGTTCCTCCACGTGATGTCGACCGTGGTTGGTTCCGATCACTCCAGTACGCGCAGGTCCCGTCAGAGTCTTGGCCGTTCCGAGGAGTGACGTTTCGATGGCTACCCCGACCGCACCCGTCCGGAGGCGCAGCAGCGCGCTCCGGTCGTCGGTGCTGCGCGGGCTGCTGTCGGTGGTGGCGTCGCTGTCGTTCGGGAAGGTGTTGCTCGGCGCCGCGATGCTGTGGATGGCCGCGACGTTCATTTCCGCCCAGTTCGTTTCTGATTCGGCCGTGCCGAATGCAGCTGGGCGGGGCGTCGTGCAATTGGTTGCTTACGAGCAGGATTCCGACGCGGACGCGGATGAGTCCGATTGGTCGTTTTCATTCAGTGGCGGCGAGCAAAAGTCGGCGCCGGTGAGCAATAGCGGTGGGGAATCCGTCGGTTTGGATGGTCGGATGGCGTCGATGGCCACGGTCACCCCGGCGCGGTCGTTGTCCGAATTGCGTGCCCGGTACCAGCCGGCGGTGGCCACCGAGTCCGTGGCCACGGACTCGGTCGAGTGGCCATTCGTTGGTGGCCACGACGGCACCGGTGGCCACGGTGGCCAGCAGGCCGTGGCCACGAGCAGCGGCCAGCACGGTGTGGCCACGGCCCGCGCAGTGGCTACGGACGGTAACCTTGGCCAGTCGGTGAACCAGACGGTTCACTCCGCCCTCGACCCGATGGCCGAGTTCGTCAGCGCCCTGCTCGACAAGATCGCCGGCGCGGCCGGTGGCGGTCCGGCGGTGCACGGCAAGCCCGTCACCGAGCCGGAGCCGAGCAAGGGCGAGGCGAGTTTCCACGCGCAGACCGACACCGAGCCGACGCAGCCCACCGCCGACCGGGACATCACGGACCGGACCGTCTCGGAGAAACGCACCGCCGCCGAGCCGAAGCGGACGATCGCCGCCGGGACCGAGCACACCGACCGCACCGCCTCGGCGCCCGCCGGTGAGACGGCCGACCCGACTGACTCCGCGGTGACCACGCTCGTGTCGGGTCTGCTAGACCGTCTGGCTGAGCACACCACCCACGGCGACCCGGCTGGCGACTCGGCCGCGACCCCGGCCGCACTGACGCGGGAGATCACCGCCCAGGTGCCAGACGCCGCCGCG
The DNA here is from genome assembly GCA_014208095.1 of Actinospineispora eucalypti. Lineage (GTDB taxonomy): Bacteria > Actinomycetota > Actinomycetes > Mycobacteriales > Pseudonocardiaceae > Pseudonocardia > Pseudonocardia eucalypti. The sequence goes on from JACHMT010000001.1 coordinate 2,916,044, forward strand.
AACGCCGACAACAGCGTCACCGGCGCGACCGACCGGACCGACCGGCTGGTCACTAACCGGCTGGCCGCGGCCGACCGGCTGGTGGATGAGCGCCTCGCCGACGCGAACCCGTTCCGCGCGGCGACGCCCCAACCGCAGACCAGTTCCGGCGGTGGCGCGGTGAAGGCGCCGGCGGCCGAGCAAGTCGACCAGATGATGGGCGACATGGTCGACCTGGTCTCCGGAATCGTCGGTGGCGTGGCCGGCCAGCACGCCGGCTCGCACACCCGGACCGCCCTGACCGAGCTGACCGGGCAGGTCTCCGAAGCGCTCGCGGTCAGCAACACACTCAACAAGCACAGCGGCGCCGCCGGTGGCTCGAGCGATCTGCAGCTCGCCCCGCCCGAGCGCGCCCCCAAGCATGTTTCCCACAGCGGGTCCGCCCTAGCGCCCGACAGCGATGAGGGACCCATCACCTGCCTGGCACACGGCTGCACCGACCAGCACCCCAGCCTGATCGGCCACCACCCCGGCATCGGCGGCGGACGCGGACCCCCAGCCACCCACCGCCCTCACCCCCAGCACGACAGCCCCTCCGAGAACGACCCGGCCTCCTGGTCGAGCGCACCGCGCTCCCGGACCGGCGGCACCGACAACTTCACCACCAACGGCAACGGCTCGAGCCAGACACCCCTCAAGCCAAGCACCAGCACCGGCCAGCAGGGCTCACAGCGTTCGCAGCGGCCAACCCAGCAAGACCTCGGCCAGGCCATCAGCACGCTAACCGAAAGCTTCGTCTCCGACCTGCTCGAGCCGCTCGGGGTCGGCAACGACTCCAACAGCAACACCGGCTCGGGCCAGACCCCGCACAAGCCCAGTACCGGCACCGGCCAGCAGAGCTCGCAGCGACCGACCCAGCAGCAGGATCTCGGCCAGACCATCAGCCAACTGACCAACGACTTCGTGTCTGGGCTGCTGCAGCTGCTCGACGTCGGCGGCAACTCCGGCAACACGGGGGGCGGACAGGGCGGCTCCGGGCAGCAGCGCCCGCTAGCCAACCAGAACACCAGCAGCGGCGGGAACGATGGCTCCGACCAGCAGCAGCTGGCCGCCGGGATCAGCAAGCTGACCAACGGCTTCGTCTCCGACCTGCTCGAGCTGCTCGGGCTCGGCAATGGCTCGAACAGCAACACCGCCTCGGGCCAGGCTCCGCAGCAGCCGAGCAACAGCAGCCAGCAGAATAGCCTGGGCCAGGCGCTCAGCCAGTCGGTCAACGACTTCTTGTCCGACCTGTTCAGCAAGCTGGGCATCTCCCGCCCGTCGGGCAACGGCCAGAGCCAGCAGGGTTCGCGGCAGCCGAGCCAGCAGCAGAACCCGGGCCAGGCGATCGGGCAGTTGACCAACACCTTCGTCGGCAACCTGCTCGAGCTGCTCGGTATCGGCGGCAACTCCAACGGCGGGTCGAACGGGGGCTCGAACGGTTCGGCCGGCGGTTCGAGCCAGGCCCAGCAGCAGTCCCAGCCGCAGCCGTCGTCGCTGGAGGACGCGCTGGGCAACTTCGTGAACACCGCCTCCGGGATCGTGTCCCAGGTGGCGGGTGAGCAGGCCGGCCAGCAGACCCAGCAGGCGCTGGGCACGCTGCTCGAGCAGCTGCTCTCCGGCGGGCAGAGCAACGGCGGCGGTGCCCAGCTGAGCGGCGGTGCCCAGCAGAGCGGTGCCGGCCAGGATCTGGCCGGGGCCATCTCGGACCGGACCGAGGAGTTCGCGTCGGACCTGATGGACCGCATCGACGGTGGCAACCGCGGCGAATCCCAGGACGGTGGCCCGTTCTCCGACGACCCGGGCTACTGGGAGGGCCTTTACTACGACGCGTTCATGGCCGAGGCCAAGGCCGCCGGCCAGCAACAGCAGGGTCAGTCCCAGCAGCAGGAGCAGCAGCAGGCGCCGAGCGTGGAAGACGCGCTGGGCAACTTCGTGAACACCGCCTCCGGCCTGGTCGGCCAGGTCGCCGGCGACGATGCGGCCGAGCAGACCCAGCAGGCGTTGGATGGGGTGTTCAACCAGTTGCTTTCGGGTGGTACCGGTGAAGGGGGCGGCACTACCCAGAACGCCGCCCAGCGCGGCGTGCGTCAGGCCGGCGTGAGCAGCGACCGGAGCCAGCAGTTGACCGGGCGGATCGGTGAGCGGACCGAGAAGTTTGTGTCCGACTTGCTGCGGGACCTCGGGGTGTCTCGTCCGAGCGCCGGAAAGCAGGCGGCGGTGAACCAGGCCAGCGGTCCTCAGCCCCAGCAGAAGCAGAACACCGACTATGACCTGGAGGAGGTGCTGGGCCGCTTCGGCAATGCCGCGACCAGGGTCGTGTCCCAGGTTGCCAGTGACAAAGCGGCCCGCCGAGTCAGCGAGGCGTTCGACGAGCTGCACAAGCAGATCGGAGGCGCCTTCTCCCAGCGTGAGTCGCATGGGAGTGTGCAGCGGCCGGTCCAGGCCAGCCACAACACCGGCCGCGAGGGTGGTCTGCTCGGTTCGATCGGTGACTCGGTGGATGAATTCCTGACCAACCTGTTCGACCAGATCGGTACCGGAGGTAAGGGCAACGACCAGGGTCAGGCCTCCGCGGGCCAGCGCCAGACTCATGGTTCACAGCGGCCCCAAAAGAGCGACATGGGTCAGCAGATCGGTGAGCTGACCAACGACTTCGTGGCCGACTTGCTTGACGCCCTGGGCGTCTCCGGCGGCAACTCCAACGGCAACGGCAGCTCCAACGGCGGCAGCAACTTGGGTAGCGGCAACGCCGGCGGCGACGCCAACACCGGCGGCAGCGGTGACGGGCAGGGCACTCGGCCGGCGGGCCTGGATGACTTCGCCCAGATCCTGGGCGGGGTCACTGGTGTGGTTTCCGGGCTGGTCGGTCAGGTGGCCGGGCAGCAGGCCGGTGAGCAGGCGCGGCAGATGCTGACCGCCGCGGCCCAGGACGTGCTGGACGCGCTGGCCGCCAGCGGGCGTTACGGCCAGGGCACCGGCGCCGGACAAAGCGGCGGCGAGGGCACCGGGCAGGCCGGGCAGGACAACAGCTGGGCGCTGAACAACGACGGCCAGTTCGCCGGCACCAACTGCGAGGGCGACGTCGAGTGCGCCCTCGCCGGCGGCGACCTGCAGACCCGCCAGCCGCAGTCGCTGTCCAACCGCGGCCCGCCGCAACTGCTGAACGATCCCAACCAGAACACCAGCCAGGACAGCACTGATCAGCCGCTGAACTGGTGGGACCCGAACTACTCGGAGCAGACCACCGCCAAGGCGCTGGGCGACCGGCTCGCGGTGATCCAGGGCCAGAAGAGCCTGGACGCCGCCAAGGGCCAACTCGACGCGGGCAAGCTCGCGCAGGCCGACTACGACAAGCAGGTCGCCGCCCAGCAGGCGCGCCAGACCACCGCCGACCAGTCCCAGAATCAGCTAGCCCAGCTCGACCCCTACAACAACCAGCTCCTCAACGACGTCGTCACCGGCCAGCAGAACCTCGGCACCGCCCAGACCCAGCTGGCCGCCGCCAAGACCCAGCTCGACCAGGGCAAGATCACCCAAGCCGACTACGACAAGCAGGCCGCCGCCTACAACGACCAGCGCGACACCGTGTTCGCCCAGACCGCCGAACTCCGGTCCGCCGCCGGGTACGGTCGGGCGACCCGCGCGGACGCCGGCTATGACGGTGCCGGTGCCGCCTGCTCCAACACCGGCGTGTTCGCCGAGTGCTCGGCCGCCGCGATCGATCCCACCACCGGCCAGGTGAAGCGGGACCAGAGCTTCTGCCTGGTCGGTGTCTCCGGTTGCTCCAGCACGGTGAGTGCTGGGGACCGCACCGCGAACGCGTTCTGCGACCCGACCAAGGGCTGCGGTACCGACACCAAGGCCGGCGCCACCACCGCCAACACCACCTGTGGCGTCGGCGAGTGCAACCTGTCGAGCACCGCCGACTCGCGTGGGGTGGACACCTTCTGCCAGGCCCGCAACGGCTGCACCGAAAACGGCCGCACCCCGACCCTGCCCGACGACACCGACCTAGCGAAGGGGAAGAAGGAGGGCTACGCCCAGACCACCGGCGCCTGCACCAAGGACTGCGCCCTGGCCGGCTACGCCACCATCACCGAGGCCGGCGCGGACTGCGCCACCCGCAACGGCATCTGCGACACCGACTCCACCGGTGCCCGCACCCGTGAGGACGTGCCGGACGACGAGACCCAGGCCCAGGCCGCCGAGCGTCGCAAGGAGAGCGGCTCCGCGACCAGCAAGGCGCACTGCGAGGTCACCACCATCGGCTGCGACACCACCACCACGGTGGCGGCCAAGCCGGACGAGTCCACCGGCCGTTCCGGCTGGCAGGCCGTGCTGGCTGGCGACAACGCCAGTACTGACACCACCGATGCGCCGGCCCCGGCCGCCGAGGCCGCAGCCCGCTGCGCCGAGGTCGCCACCGGCTGCAAGGGCAACGCCGCCACCAACACCGACGGCAAGACCGAGAAGACCACGATCACCAAGGCCCAGCCCGCGGTGCTCAACAGCGCCGGCGCCGAGGTTGCCCCGGCCACCGCCGAGCAGACCAACACCGACGTGCAGGCCCGCAACGGTGCCGCCAACTGCGAGATCAACGGCGGTGACTGCGTCGCTTCCTCCGGCGGTGACGAAGACCAGGGTTCGCTGAGCGCCAGCAACATCAACTGCGACCAGGCCGCCGGCTGCGGCGGTGCCGCGAACGCCGCCACCCACGCCGAGGCCACCGCGGGCCTGAACAACACCGCCGCCACCCAGGCCACCGGCGCCTTCCATCAGTGCACCGCCAGCGCCACCGACGGCCAGTGCGCGGTGGACGCCTCCTCGGTCGCCACCAATAGCGGCACCCCGCTCACCCCGGCCGACCTGGCCGTCCAGCCCGCCACCAACGCCGCCGGTGCCGCGACCACCGGCGCCTCGGCCGCTCCGGCCGCTCCGGTGGATGTGGCCGCCGAGCTGGCCAAGGGCCTGACCGCGAATAGCGACACCTACGCCGCCCTGCACTGCACCTCCGCCGACTGCCAGGGCGCGATCAACGGCGCCACGTCGGGCGGCGTCCCCGGCGCGAAGGACAGCATCGGCACCACCCGCTGCGAGGCCCACGGCGCCGGCGCCGACTGCGGCCAGGCCGCCTCCACCGAGATCTCCTACCGCGAGGCCCAGGCAGCCGGTCTGAACGGCCAGCCGGCCACTCCGGCCGGCACGGTCAGCGTCAGCCACGCCGACTCGCAGATCCGCTGCACCAACACCACCGAGACCGAGTGCGGCGGCAAGGCGTACGCCGAGACCTCCGCCCTGGACACCGCGGTCTCCCCGCACCGCCGCGGTTCCTCCACCACCGGCGACTGCACCGTGCGCGACGGCGGCTGCCTCGGCCAGGCGTCCTCCGACGCCTCCACCGTCACCGACTACATCAAGCTCGGCGCGGACGGCAAGCCGCTGCCCGGCCAGCCCACCGCCGGCCCGACCTCCACCTCCCGCGCCGCCGCGAGCGTGGACTGCCAGACCACCACCTGCAAGGGCACCGCGCACACCGCCTCCGCCGCCTTCGACGGCGCGGTCGACGGCGGCAAGCCGCGCGCCTCCGAAGCCACCGTCGGTTGCGAGCCGGGTGCGAGCAGCTGCCAGGTGCAGACCCTGTCCAACGCCTGGACCGGCACCGGCGCCGCCCTGACCTACGCCGGCGATGACGCCACCCCGAACGCCGAGCGCCTCGGCTCCGGCCCGTCCGCCGCCTCGGTCGCTGGCGGCAAGATGACCTGCCGGGCCGGCGAGCTCTGCGGCGGCGGGATCACCCTCACCGCGCTGGCCACGAACCCCGGCGTCTCCGACCAGCCGCGCGGCAACCAGGCCACCGGAGGCTGCCCCGGCGCGACCGGCGGCACCTGCACCGCGGTAGTCAACGGCGCCGCCTCGTCCAGCCCGGACGCCAACAGCATCAAGCCGATGGTGCGGGATCAGCCGACCGGCAACGCCACCACCAACATCGAGCAGATCGGTGGCGGAACCGGCACCGGCACCACGAGCGCGGGCAACGGCACCACCGCCTCCCAGGGCGGACAGAACAACAACGGTCAGCCCGGCCAGCAGCCCACCCAGCCAGCGACCGCCCCGGGCGCCAGTGCCAGCTCCGGCGGCCCGTCCGTGCCCGGCGCGTCCAGCTGGACCTCCGCCTGGGCCACCCTGAACTGCGACGGCAACGGCCGGTGCAGGGGCACCGCGCAGAGCTCGGCCACCGGAATCACCGGCGTCGACCACAACAGCGGCGGCACCGGTAACCACGGTCCCCCGGCTGAGCAGAGCCAAGCCACTGGCACTACTACCAGCACTTGCGACACCACCGGCGCCGCTTGCCAGGCCACCTCCAGCTCGATCGCCGGGGCCGGCCAGGTCGTCGCCGACATCGTCACCGAAAATAACAAGAGCACCGCGCAGCAGGCCACCCAGCAGGCAGCGCAAGCGCAGCAGGCCGCCGACCAGGCCGCCCAGGCGGCCGCCCTCCCTGGCGCCACCGACGCGCAGAAGCAGGCGGCGAGCGACGCTGCCAAGGCCGCCGACCAGGCCCGGCGGACCGCCCAACAGGCTACCGACGCCGCCACCAAGCCGGTTTCCCCGGACACGCTGCCGACCACCTGGTCCGAATCCTCCGCCGCCGCCCAGTGCGCCGGCCCCGGCTGCACCGCCAACGCCGCCGGCGTGACCTCCGGTCTCCCCGGTGCTTCGCACAGCCAAGCCGGCTGCACCGCCGGCACCGGCGGGTGCGCGGTCACCGGTAGCGCCACCGCGGTCACCTACCCCGCCCAACAGCAGCCGGGCCAGGACCAGGCCGCGCAGGGGCCGATCAGCCAGGCAGAGACCAGCGCCAGCGTCAGCTGCCCGGACACGGGGTGCTCCTCGGCGTCCAGCCAGTCCGACGCGACCGGCGCGGCGGACCCGATCGGGACTGGTTCGGCGACCGGGAAGGCCACTGCGGCCTGCCAGCCGGGCGTCGCCTGCCAGGCCGGTACCGGGGCCAGTACCTCCCAGGACTTCGCCGGGACCAGCGCCGCGTGTACCGGTGCCGGCTGTGTCACGCACACCGAGGACGCCGCCGAGCACGCTGGTTACCAGGGCGTCGGCCAGCACACCGCTTCGGCGCACACCGACTGCACCGCTGGCAACGATGGCCAGTGCTCCGGCCAGAGCCAGGCGGGCGCCACGGACACCGGCACCCAGGTCGGTGCCCAGTGCTCCGGTGCCGGTTGCGCCTTCGGCTACACGGCGCACAGCCAGGCGGACCAGGCTGCCGCCGGCAACAAGGCCAGCGCGGACGCGGGCTGTGGTGCTTCCGGCGGCGAGGGCGGCGGCTGGTGTGGCACCTCCGCGCTGGTGGAGGCCAAGGCGGACCATGCGATGGCCGCCGCGGCCTGCCAGGGCAGTGAGGGCTCCGGCTGCCACTACAGCTACCGGGCGGAGAGCCACGCGCACGCTTCCGGCGCCAACGGTGACGCGGTCGGTCACGCCGAAGGCGGTGTCGGCGGCGGTCAGGCGGTCACCACGGCGACCGCGTCCGGTACCGGTGACCAGGCCCAGGCGTCCGCGTCCTGCACGGGGACCGAGGGCACCAGCTGTAGCTACCACTGGGACGTGACCGCCTCGGCCAGCGCGAAGGATAAGAAGACTGGTTCCAACGCGCACGTCACGGCCAGTGACTCCGGCGGCGGTGGCATGGGCGGCGGCGGTGGCTGGGTCGCGGTGTCCGCGTCCGCGTCCGGCAACAGCGCCAGCATCACCGCGGCCTGCTCCAACCCGGCGCACTGCCAGGTCAGCGGCCAGGCCACCGCGAACGACTCGGCGAGCACCACGGGCACCGGCGCGGACGGCGCCCCGGGCATCTGGAACGCGCACAAGTCGGGCACCTGCACGCTGAGCCAGGCGGGAGGCTGCGGGGTTACCGCGATCGCCGACCCGGGCAACCCCACCGGCGGCACCGTGCAGTGCAGCGGCAATTACTCCGGCTGCACGCAGAGCAACGATGCGCCGACCTTCACCCCGACTGGCCCGCCGGGTGCGGTCGGGAACGGGAACGGCCAGCCGCCGGTCAACCTGAACGACCTCCCGGTGGAGGAGGGCGGCGCCACCGCGAGCGTCGACGACCACGGCCAGGCCACCCTGCAGGTCAAGCTGCCTGGCCAGGACAAGCCATCCGCCCCGGTCATCTGCGCGGACAAGTGCGACACCGGCGCCGCCCCGAACGACCCAAGGGCCAGCTACGACAAGAACGCACCGGCCACCGAGCGGGTAGTCTCCTCGATGCCCACCGCGCACGGCGATCCGCGCCGGGATGAGGTGCACGGCCAGACCTACGCCGGCATCAGCCAGGACGCCCAGGGGCACCGGCAGGCCAGCGTCGGCGGCCAGGGCTACGTGGTGAACGGCCGCACCGGCGCCCGCATCGATGTCGCCCCGGACAACCCGGAGACCCGCATCGACCTGTCGGTCAACGACAGCCGGGTGGGCTTCGACGGCACCGTCAACGCGCCCTTCAACTACACCGGCCCGACGATCCCCAACCTGGGCCGGAGCGATCAGCTGCGGTTCGCCGGCAACTCGGCGCACATCACCGGCGGCGACGGCGGTGGCTTCCAGCTCGCTGGTGGCCCGGTCATGTTGCAGACCGCCGAGGGCGAGACCGTTTACGCCAGCGGCATCGGCCCGAATCCGGCGGCCAACTTCACCATGCCAACCGCCGACGGCAAGCCGGGCAAGTACGTGGTCACCGGGCAGACCTGGACCGCGACCCTGCGCGACGGCCGGCACATGGAGAACAGCAACCCGAACCCAGGCGAGTACGACTCGCTCACCATGACCACGGCGGACGGCAAGGGCGTCGGCGGCGGCATGGACTGCTTCGGGGTGTGCTCAGAGACGTTGCCCGGCCCGGCACCGAAGATTAACTGCGCCGGGGACTGTGCGACCTATCTCCCCGGGTGGGCGGATACCAAGAACACCAACGTCACGACCTGCCCCGGCGTGTGCCACATGCAGGACGTGTTGCCCAACGGCAAGCCGGGTGACAAGGCGCAGAACGGCTACTTCGCGGTGGAGAGCTTCGCCGACGGCCCGATCACCCACGTGGACGCGCAAGGTGACCTGCAGGCGTGCGCCGACAAGGGCTGCCACTTCACCCAGTTCGGCCGCGACACCGACGGCAACGGCGGGTTCGCGGTGTGTGGGGGCGGACCGGCCGGCAGCGGGAACGGCGACGGCGGCTGCTTCGGGGTCAACCGGGAGGGCGACTGGGTCAACGGTGATGGCCGACCGGTCGACCCGAACGCCACCGACCACAGCCAGAAGTCCACCCTGCAGATGGGCACCGTGCTGCTGTACCGCAACAGCGACGGCTCCGGCATCGGCCAGTCCTGTGGCGCCGCCCAATGCCATGGCTCGGAGATCAAGCCGCACATCGGCTCCGACCCGGCCGCCTGGCAGAGCGAGCACCTCTACGAGTGGAACGGCACCCCGGACGCCGCCTGGATGCTGGGCGCACAGGGTGGCCCGCTGCACAACGCCGGCCTGAACAACGGCCAGCCCTACGACCGCCCGTCGCTGCACAACGCCGCCGACAACGAGCTGGCCACGCAGTTGGGCAAGGACCCCAACGACCCTAACCTGCGACTGCCGGCGCTCACCGAAGCCGCCAGGGCCAGCCTCAGCCCGGGGGACCAGCAGCGCTACGACGCGTCCCTGCCGCCGATTTCCTCGGTGGACAAGGACTACATGGCCGGCATGTACGTGGTGGGCAAGAGCGACAACGACTTCCTCACCAAGACCTACGCCGGAATCAAGCCGCAGATCGACACCGTAGTGAACGCCATCGACGGCGCCCGCGCCGATGGGCACGTGTCCAACACGGAGCTGGCCGCCATCCAGCCGCAGATCGACGAGCTGAACAAGACGGCGCCCGGCGTACTCGCCCGGTGGGAGAACGCCAGGGAGATCACAGACTCGATCAACAAGGCGACCTACATCAAGCCGTTCATCGACAACTCCGACGCGGACCTGCAGAACAACCCCGAGCTGACCAGAAAGCTGGCAGCGATGGGTCCGCCGCTCACCCCGGAGGAGCAGGCCAAGAACCCCACCCCGGTGCAGATCGCGCAGCGCAACACCCAGCTCGCCCAGCAGCAGCAGGCGATCGCGCAGACCGCGATGCTGCAGACCAACAGCGAGTGGCTCGACCTGGCGGCCCAGGGTCAGCAGCTGCAGAGCGAGGTCGACGCGTTCAACCACAACCCGAACGGGAGCGTCGACCAGCAGAACGTGCTGAACCAGCAGGTCGCGGCGTTCAACGCGCGGCGCGACCAGCTGACCGGGCAGAGCGAGGCGGGCCAGGAGAAGCTGGACGCGGCCAACCAGCAACTGCGCCAGATCGACCTGGCGATGGCCGACGCCTCGCCGGACCACCAGTGGGCGCAGCAGCTGCACCAGGCCGACGCGGACGCCACCCGCAAGGAGAAGCTGGCCGCCGACCTGGCGAATGCCAAGGACGGCAACCAGAACAAGCTGGCCCCCACCGTGCGTGACTACGCACAGCTGGCCGGCCTGAACTACGCCTCGGTCAGCCAGACGCCCACGGTCAACTTCGCCAACCGGCTCGGCTCGTCGATCCAGCTGCCCTCCACCGGACTACCGGACACGATCTATGCCCAGCAGGCGGCGATCAACCTGCCGGCTTACCGGTCGGCCCCCGGACCGATGGCGGACGAGATCAAGCACCTGGACGAGCAGGGAGTGTTGGCGGACATCGCCTCGACCCAGTCGCTCGACCAGTACCTGCGCGGCCGGTTCACCCCTTACGCGGCCGACCAGCAGGCCGTACGGGACCTGCTGGGCCAGGCCAACAAGGACGATCCGAGCAAGACCGACGACGCCATCGATGCGCTGAACGACATCAGCGGCAACGGGCCGGTCATGGTCATTCCGCTGGATTACCGGGGTGAGGACTGCCAGTACTGCAACGGGTTCGTGTTCGGCAAACGGGACGCCGACGGCAACTTGGTGCTCGTCGACTCCAACGGCGACACCTACTCCGGCGACAACCCGGATGAAGCCATGAGGGACTTCCGGCTGAACAATGACCTGTACAACGACGACGGGCACTTGGTTTACGCCGGCGACCTGGACAAGACGAGCCCCACCGGTTCGATCAGGCTGGCCGAGATGTCCTCGCACGAGACCGGCTTCTGGCAGGGTGTCGCGGACGGTGGGGCGGCGATTGCCGGGGTGCTCGGCGCTGGACTGCTCTACGTGGCGGCGGCCGGTACCGAAGTGGGCACCGCTGGGATCGGCACCCCCGTCGCCGGCGGGATGGCGCTCGCCGGCACCGCGCTAGTCAGCGGCTCGATCTCCTACTGGGTTGGCCGTTCGGCGATCATGCTGGGCAACCGCTTGATGCACAACCAGAGCATCAACCCGTTCAACCCGGACGTCACCCAGCTGTATCTGACCGCGATCAGCGGCGGGATGATGGGGTACGGGGCGGGGGTCAACTCGCTGGCCGAGGCCGGGGTCAGCGCATTCACCGGTCCTCGCATGGCTGCATCGGCCGGGATGGTGGGCCGGCTCGGCAATGGCCTGATGCTGAGCCAGGCGGTCGGCTACGGCGTCGTGACGCTGGCCCAGCTGCCGTTCATGCCGTCGGTCGGGATGCAACTGCAGGCGCTCGAGGACATCTCGATCACGGCGGCGATGCTTGGCCAGGGCAAGATGTACCGGGCGGTGGACGACCGGATCGCTCCTAAGGGGGTCAGGCTCACCCCGACGCAGAACAACCTGGGTGGCCAGCTGCGCGCGCCGACACCACAGCCGGCGCCGCGGCTCCTCCAGACCAACGTCCAGCGGCCGTTCGTCGACCGGCTTGAAGAGGCGCTTCCCAGGGTGGGGGCGCGCGCCAAGGTCAGTGAGCTGAGCACGCGGCACGGGGTTACCGAGGGCACCGTCACGGACACAGTCCGGGACGCAATGCCCTACCCGGACGGCCAACCGCGCTACACGACGGTCCACACCGCCGAGGGCGCGTACGTGGTCCGAACCCCGGCTCGTCGGGATACGGGCTTGGGCCGGCTGTACGCGGACGAGAACGGCAACTCGCTGCGCTTCACCATGTCGACCGACTCCTCCACTCCGGAAGGCAAGCCGTTCCGCGAGATGACACCGGACGAGCTGTGGGCGCTCCACGAGCAGATCCAGGGCGGGGTGCGGCCCGGCGAACCGGCGAATTCAGAGCCGTCGGCGACCCGGCCCGGCGGGTCGGAGGAGCTCGGAACCGGTGGGTCGAAGCCCTCGGGCTCGGTGCTTGAGCCGGGTCAGGAGCCGGTGACCGGGACAGGCGGTAGGCCAGCGGTCGAACCTAAGTCGGTCGGTGAGCCGGTCAGCCGGGGCTCGGTGAGCGAGCCTGCGTCGCGGCAGGCCGTGAGCGAGCCGACCCAGGAGCCCGTGGGTCCGGCCCAGCAGCCGGCGTCGAGCAACCCGGCCGGGCGTGACGCGGCGGGCAACCCGGCGGCCACCCCGGTCGCGGGCGCCGGGCCGGTCGGTGGCGGGCAAGTTGGTGGCCCTGGGCAAGTTGGTGCCGCCGCCGGCCAGCGCCCGGCGGATGCGACGGCCGCCGGCGGACCGGGCGGTCCGGCCGGCGCCAACCAGCCCTCCGCCGGTTCGCCCGGCACCAACCAGCTTCCCGGTAGCAACCCGCCCTCGGCCGGCCGGCCCGGCTCGAACGACGCGCTGGCCGGCCCCGGCATCGGAACCCGTGGCTCCGTTGGGCGCACCGGCGGTCCGGTCGGCTCGCCGGCCGCCGGATCCCCGCCGGCCGGCGGCCCCGCGACCGGTGCGACGCCGAAGCAGGCGGGCGCCGAGGACAGCGGGTCACAGACCGTCCAGGCAAAGATCTCGACGACAGGTGAGGATGGCGTCGGCTCGTCGGCATCGCCGACGAGCGTCGAGGGCACGGTCGTGTCCAGCACGACCGTCCCGCCGGGCGGTGGGTCCACCGGCCGCTCCGGACACGGTGGCGCCCCCCCGGGCCAGCCCCGACAACCCGCGCCCGACGTGCCACCGACCGGCTCCGTCGCCGGCACTGGCACCGGGTCGACCAACGCGCACGCCGCCACCGCGGAGATGGCCGGCGGCCCCAACTCGACACCGCTCGACTCGGCCGCGCCGGCGGGTGAGCGGGGTTCACAGGCCCCCAGCCTCGGTGAACGGGCTGAGTACTTCACCCTGCCGCCGCCCAGAGCAGATACTTCCCGCGAAGGCGCGGCACCACGCCCGATGTCCGCCGGCACCGTCCAGGGGCTGACGGTCACGGTGGTGTACGCCCGTGACGGCTCCGAGCTGCTGCCTCCGCTGCGCGCGAAGGTAGACCAGCTCGAGCAGCAGATGAACGACGCCCGCAATGCCCGGAGCAAGGCCTCGGTCAAGGCCGATACGTTCACGGAGGGGCAGCGGCTGAGCGCCGAGCGCGACGAGCTGATGGCCGGTGACCCCAACCTGGTCCTGTCCGAGCTGCCTCGGGACGAGATACCTGGTCAGCGTGCTTGGAACGACTCGGTAGTTATCCGGCTCGGCCCGAACGGTCAGCTGCGGCTGGAGACGCCTGACCGCCCGACGGTGGCCGAGCGCCACGCCGCCCGGGTGGCCGAGCTGAACGAGTCGGCCGCGCGTACCCAGGCGCGGCTGCGGGAGATCGACGCCAGGCTTGCCGAGCTGGACAGCTGGGCACCGGTCGAGCGGGCCTCGCTGGACTTCTACGCCGCACAGGACGAGTTGGCGGGGGCACAGGAACGGGTCACCGCGCGCCGCAAGGCACACGACGGACCGCTGGGCATAGCCGAGGTGCCTGCCCGATTCGACGAGGCGGGCTACCAGATCGGCGAGACCCGGCTGCCCGACCTGAGCGCCGAGCCGCCGCTGCCTAATCTGGAGTCCCCGGAGCGGACGAACCCACTGCCGACCATGCGCGACATGCTGGGTCGAATCCGGAATATCCTGCAGAAGCCGGTGCTGGCCGTCGCCTTCGGGGCCGGGACCCTCGCGCCGCACCCGGTGGAGCCGCCCGCCGAGCCGCCCGCCACGGCGATGGAGGCGCAGGCCGATCCAATCCAGGTAGGCAAGGCACAGGAGCTGCGCGCGGAGCTGCCGCAGACCGGCCAGCGGACCGTCGAGGAGAACCCGGCGAAGCAGAACACCACGCCGGACCTTACGAACCCCGAGACGGCCCCGCAGGCGCCGGCGGCACCGGCGGTGGCGCAAGTCGACGGGCTGCCGGTATTCGACCCTCCCACGCTGGACCAGGCCCAGTACTTTCTGGACACCGGGTTGTTGCCGGGCCAGGGCCACGGGGATCATCAGGACCGTGCGGTTGCCCTGGCCAACGCTCCGACCGACCCGCCGCACGGGTTCATGGAGATCGATCCGCTGGTGTGGGACTGGCGGGCGGTGGATCCCGAGTACCGGATGAGGGGCAGGCCGCACCTCGGCGGGCCCGGCCGCCGGGATGACCCGTCGCGCCACGAGCTGGTGGCCCCGTCGGGGATCTCCACCGAGACTTGGGCCGGCTACAGCCCGCTGCAGCGCGCGGTGGCCTGGCAGCAGGCCATCGATCAGGTGAACGCCCGGGCCAGCGCGGCCGAGCAGCGTTACCTGGAGCTGACCAAGGCGGCCGCCGACTACCGGCAACGCACCCTGGCGAACGAGACGAGAATCCGGGAGATCCAGGAGGAGATGCGCGACCTCGCGCGGACCCGGTACGGCCTGGTAGACAGGGCGGCCGAGCGGCCGACCAACGAGAAAATGTCCTTCACCGACGCGCTCGCCAGGGACGCGTGGGAGGAGGCCGAGCGGCCGCTGCGCCGGCTGCAGCTGGAGCAAGAGCTGGCCGAACGTACCTGGCTGCGCGGTGAGCTGGCCCGGATGCGGGGCGGCAACACCCGCGCGCTGCGCGAGCACCGCCTGAGCTACTCCCGCAACCGGTACCTCGCCATGCACGACTGGGCATCGGCCGCCGAGGAGTACGTGCTGCTGCATCGGGCCGTGGCGCTGCGCACCCTGTCGGGTATCCGCCAGCTGATGGCGCTGGACCGGCGGAATGGCGCTAAGACCGGGGTGCAGGGCTTCTTCCAGCCGAGCATGCCGAACTGGACCGGTGCCGGGGTGCCCGCAGAGGAGATCGCCGGGCGCCGCTGGGCCGCCCGGCTGGTCGAGGTGCTCGGCCTGTCCCCGGAGATCACCGGGCAACTGCGCCGGCTGGCCACCAGCGCGGACGGGGTCCGCGAGCTGCGCGCGCTGCTGGCCCTCGGGGAACACTCGGACGAGGTGGCGGACCGGCTGCTCGCCGAGTTCTCCGCGCGCAACGGGTTTTACTGGGTGGGCGGCACCCGCCAGGCCGTGCTGGTCGCGCTACCCCGCGACCAGGTGGGCCGGTGGCTGGTCAACGGGCTGGCCCCGATTTACACCCAGCGCAAGGCCGCCGGCGTTGAGCAGGCGCTGCGCACCGCCGGTGCCAAAGCGTCGCTGCGGGCGGCCCTGCCGCAGGGCTCGCGCACCGGTGCGGTAGGGCTTGGTTGGGGTGGGCCGTTGACGCTGCGGCGGTCGATGAGCCGCGCGGAGATCAACGAGTTCAAGAAGATCCTGCCGGGGTTGATGATTGCGGCCCGGGTGGAAGAGCAGGTCGAACAGCGGATCAGCGACAGGTTGCCGTTCGATCGGCGTGGTCCGCGGGATACCGTCCTGGATGCCGAGCTGGCCAGGCCGATACTGCGTCGCTCCGGGCTGGAGTGGTTGATCGACGAGCTAATGTTCTTTGGCTGGCGGCACTACCGCCTTGCCAAGGCCGGGACGCGGATCATGTTCCGGCATCGAGCCGTAGAGATCCTGGCGCGTGTCCCATACTTGCCGGCCGGCTGGTTCGACGACGTCGACACGCACGAGCGCGACGAGATGGACGGCGTGTTCGACCTGCTGCCCGCCTCCGAGCACACCCACGACGTCCAGCCGCTGCGCCAGGCCTACTTCGAGGCCGGTGAGAAGCTGGACAGCGCGACACAGACGGCCCGCCGGTCCGGGCACAACGTGGTCGGGCCATTCGCTCCTCGCCGACCGGTGGCCCGCCCCGCACCCCTCGAGACGGCGCAACAACCGAACGCGGCGACCTTCGCGGGGGCACCCGAAGCGCACCGCGGTGTGCTGGCCCGCCTCTACGAGCGGGCCTTTGAAGCGCTGTGGCGCGACGCGGCCGGGGACGGCCGGGACCTGGACCGGCTGAACTGGCTGTTGCTGCAGCTAGGCGGCGCGGTCGCCCAGCCGGCGGTTCCGTCCACCCAACCCGATAGCGCCCTCGGGCTACTCGGCTCGATGTGGGCCGCCAAGACGGCGACCGAAGACCTGCTGGCCGAAGAACAACCTTGGCCGCAGCGCGAAATGTTGGAGCGCACCATTCGGAGCATGGTGGCCCAGCGCGACGGTTTCCGCTTCCACGGCCACGACCCCGCACACTGGTTCCGACTCGAGGGCTGGGAGTCGTTGAGCCCGCGGGCACGGGAGAACTTCACCCAGGTGCTGCGGCTGGCGCTGGCTGCCGGGCCCGGCCACCAGCTGGGCAGGGGTGCGCGCCCCGTGCTGCGTTTCCTCACCGACAAGAAGTTCGACGAGACCTACCTGCCCGATGACATGCGGTTCTACCTCCGCGGGGATCTACAGATCAAGGCGGTCACCGTGCCCGGCGTGGAGATGGTGTTCCGTAGCTCGATCTTCGAAGGCCACCTCGACCAGACGGCGCTGGTCGACGCGGTCGGGTTCCTGGTGCATGAGTGGGTGTACTACCAGGACCTGACCACCCGAGACAGGGCACAGGCCGAACGCAACGCCTACTTCATCCAGCACCTGGTCGAGCAGGCGGTGCACTGGCGGATCAGCCTGACCAGCTACGAGTCCGTGTTGCTGGCCTCCGCCGAGCGGCGCCGCAACGAGGCGCACAACTTCGCCGCGCAGCGTTTCCGCGCGGAGTTTTGGGCCGCGCTGGCCCGCCAACGTCGCCCCTGGTGGAAGGCACCCGCCGACTACCCGCTGACCGAGGGCGCTACCACCCACCTCGACCACGTAACCTCCGGGTCTCTCGGCCTGCCCGTGGTCAGCTCGCCGCGCGGCCGCGACGAGCTGTCCCCGGCTGGCAAGCACGATGCCGAGTCTTGGGTGGGATTCGGTGCACAGGCCCGCGCACCGCCGCCGACGAACACTCCGGACGGCAGCCACGGCCGCGATGAGCTGCCTGAGCTGGCGGTGATCGCGTTCGGCGCCGATGGGCGGCCGGTCGATTTCGACCCGGCCACGCTGCGCGAGATCGACGCGGCACTGCGTGAACTGGACGCCCGGGGGCGGATCCTGGATCATGCGTCCGCGCTCAGGCATGACAGCCCCGCGGGGCTGTGGCAGGAGCTCGGGCTGACCTTCGGGATGGCCCACGAAGCCCTGGAGACCGAGCTCGAACGGCTGCTGTCCGCCACCGGCCTCAGTGGCATCAACGTGCTCTTCGTGCTGCACCGGGCGACCGGCCGCGTGATCTCCGGCATCCGGTTCCACAGCGACGTGATCGACCACTTCGGTGCGGCCGCGGCGATCACCGAGCGGGCCGTCTGGCTGCACGCCCAGCACCCGGACTGGACGGCCGAGCGGGTGTGGCGGGAACTGGACACGCAGGCGGCGTACACCGCGTTGCTGAAGGGTCTGCTGGACTCGGTGGCGACCACCCTCGGTACCTGGGAGATGCTGCTCAGCCAGATCGCCAACGGCCAGCTCACCGACCGGCGGGACAAGGCGGCCCCCGCACTGGAGCAGGCGGCGCGGCGGCTGTACACCGCGCGGTTGCTCGGCGAACCGGGTGTCCGGTCGGAGTGGGCACACCTGGCGGCCCGGTACTCGGCCCTGATCGGAAAGCTCGGCACGCTACGCGACACACTGCGCTCGATTCTCGAGGTCGCGGGCGGCGCGCCGGCCCCGGTGGAACCCGAGCCGGCCCCGGCCACCATGGAGGACCAGCTCAGCTACGACGACCCCCGGCTGGCCGGGCTGGCCGACGAGACCCAGGAAGACCAGGCCGTGGAGGCCTACGCGGCGCTGCGCTACTACCAGGCGGCCGTCCGTCCTTACCTCGACCGCCCCGGCGATCCGGCCACCAGCTGGCAGCGGCTGCTGGCAGAGCTGGAGGAAGACCCCAGCGAGGGCCTGGCCGGCCTGCTGGAGGACCTGGCCGAGCTGCCGGGCATCCCGCTGGTGACGGAGCTGACCGCGGAGAGCGAGCAGCTCCACGCCGACGTGGTCCAGCTGCGTAATACCGCATCGGACGGCCCGCTGGCCCTCGATGCGGTCGACAGCTCGGGGAACCGCGAGATGGTGGACGCGGTGTTCTGGGTGCAGGAGCGCACCGGCCGGACGATGCCGCTCGCCGCCGACGTGGCTACCGAGCTGGGCATCACCGAGACCGAACTGGCCCAGCGGCTGGCCGAGGCCGACGGCCCGTTCGAGTATCACGCCGCCGGCGGCCGCGGCTACGTCCGGACCCGCCAGTCGCCAACCATGCACTACACCGGTCTAGAGCCGGAGGACCGCGACAGACGCGCAAATATCGGCGAGCTGGCGGAACTCGCCGCACAGGCGGCGACCGAGCTGACGGCCGCGGAGTCGCTGCTGGCCGGCGCGCAGCGTGACTACGACGCACCCGCACCGGGTGATGCGAACACCGTGGATTCGTGGCAGCTGGTGCCGCCGGCGCTGGAGCGGGCAACCCTCGCACTGGCGCACGCCGAGCTGGCGATGGCCGGGCTGCCGATGGATGCGCGGTTGTTTGAGCTGGCCGAGCGGTTTGGCGCCGCGCTGCGGGAGCTGGATCGCCTGGGTGCCCACACCAGCGACAAGTTCTGGGACGACCCCTACCGGTTCAGCCACCTGCAGCGGGTATTCCAGGACGCACTGGACACCGATTTCGACCCGCGCCCGCTGGCCGACGCCGTGGACATGGTCGAGCTGACCGAGGCGGAGATCCGCGAGGTCGTGGAAAACGCCCCGGATCTGCTGCGGTTCGGTCCGCAGAAGTGGCAGCCGGTGCGCGTGGTACCGGCTGGCGCGGTCGCCGCCGGGTTCACCGTGGAGGTGGACCGGGGCATCACGCTGGAGCATCGGTTTGGCAACGAGGGCACGTTGGTAGTCAGCGCCAAGGTGCTGGGCCAGATCGCCGAGGACGCCCGGGTGTGGTTGCCGGCCGCACTTGACCAGCGGGGCCGCATCGCCTGGCTACTTGGGCTGGTCGGTGACGCGGCAACGCTCGGGGTCACCGAGTTCGACGCGGCCCGGCCGGCGGGCCTGGCACCCACAAACCCCGGACGGGTGGCCAGCGGGATCGAGCTGATGCTCGTCGAGGTCGAGCCGCGTCGCTACCAGCTCGAGCAGGTTCGGCCGACTGTCGCCGAGACCGGCCTGCCGGTGCAGCTGCCCGGCGGCGGAGTGATCTACGCACCGATCACCAGCACCTCCGACGCCGCCGACGCGGACGCGGCCGCCCTGACGCTCACGGGCGAGGGCTGGACCGGCGCGGTGGTCACCAACGGCGGCGAGCGCGGCAACAACCAGGACGGCGGGCTGCTCGGCGAACAGGACGGTCGGTTCGTCGGCGCGATCGGTGACGGCGTCAGCCACTCGGCACACCCGCGCGACGGCGCGCACGCCGCCATCGAGCTCGGCGCCACCACGTTGCTGTACTCCGCCCCGGCGGCGTTCGGCGCCCCAGACCGGCAGGCCGAGCTCGCGGTGCGCGTGGCCAACAAGGGGGTCATGGCGGTCCCCGGCACCCCGGAACACGACCACTCGGCAACCACCTACGCCGCGATCCAGATCGTTCCGCTGCCGGACGGCCGCTATCGGGCCACCGTGCTGGCCACCGGCGACAGCGTCGTCTATCGCGTCACCCAGAACCGGGTCATCCCGGTCAACAAGCCCGAGTTCCACGAAGGCAGGCGCAACCAGCCGAAGGGGCTGCTGGGCAGGATGATGGCGGAACACAGCCTGCAGGCGCTGACCTTCGTGCTGGAGGAAGGCGAGTGGCTGATCGCGGTCACCGACGGCGTCACCCGCTACCTCTCGGCGGACGGCCACGAGCTGCTCGATCTGATCCGCGGCGCCACCGACCCGGCCAGCGCCGCCCAGGCCATTATCGACTTCGCGGTGGCGCCGGTGCGGGGCGAAGACCACGCCACCGCCCTGGTCATGGCCCCGAGCACCGGCCCGGCCGGCGTGCCCCACGCACCGAAGGACCCGACGGTGGCGGTTCGGTTGCCGGCCCAGCCTCGGCGGTCCGGTGCCAGCTTCACCGAGGATGAGCGAGGCTCCATCGAGAAGGCCGTTGCGCGTTCCGTGCCGGTGCTGCGCATCCACCAGCCACGCGGCGAGCGCAAGGGCCTGGTCGTCCTCGAGCACCTCACCGAGCACATGCGCTGGCACTACGCCGGCAGCCCGACCGATCTGTACTACTACCCGGCACCGGACGGCTGGGACTAC
Source organism: Actinospineispora eucalypti (assembly GCA_014208095.1). Lineage (GTDB taxonomy): Bacteria > Actinomycetota > Actinomycetes > Mycobacteriales > Pseudonocardiaceae > Pseudonocardia > Pseudonocardia eucalypti. The sequence goes on from JACHMT010000001.1 coordinate 2,936,645, forward strand.
CTCGACGCCCGCACGTACGCCGCGCTGCGGGCCGGCGCCGACCTGGACGAAGCCCCCCAGCCGGACGAATCGGTTCAACTCGAAGAGCCGGTGGCGGAGCCGGACTGGGATTCCCTGGCCCGGCGGGCCGAGCAGGTGGCCGCGTTGCGCCCCGGCGACCCGGAGGTGTTCTGGGACGCTCTGGCCGGGATCACCGGCGCGATGAAGGCGGCCCACCTGTGGTTCTTCGACCAGCTGGAGACCCGCGCCGAGCAGGCCAAATACATCGACCGGCTGGCCCCGATCGCCCGCGTGCTCGCTGAAGCCATCCAGGGCCAGGACCTCACCCGGGCCATGCTGGGTGGCCAAGCCCGGGTGTTCTACCTGCGGGACACGGTGCTCGGCGCGATCGGCAACGCCTCGGTGCTGCTGCGTCCACAACCCGCGCCTGCCCAGCGGGGCCGGTTCAGCAGGTTGGTGCGGGCACTCATCGGCGGCCCCAGCGCGGTGCTCAACCCCGTCGACGGTGGGAAGCCGGTCAAGCTTGCCCCTGGCGCGCGGCGGCGCATCGGGCGCGGCGGGCCCGGCGAGACCAACGGCAATGACATCCTCGTTGACGACCCCCGAACCTCCCGTACCCACGCGGACATCGGCTACGACGCCGAACAGGGTGGCTGGGTACTGCGCGACATCGGTTCCACTAACGGCACGTTCGTCAACGAGGAGCCGATCGAGGAGCGCCTACTCGCCGACGGCGACCAGGTCAGCCTGGGTCGCGAACAGGGCCAGCACTTCACCTTCGGCGCGGGTCACCGGCCCGACCGGAGTTGGGCACCACTGGCCGGCCTGTTCTTCGGGAACAACTGGCTCACCGAGTGGGCCGCCACGCACCCGGTGTGGGCCAATGTGGTCGCCAGCGCCATCACGGTGGCCGTCGCGACGATCGTGCCGCGTCCCTGGCTTGTTCGCCTGCGCGACGGCGGCCACCCGATCAGGGCGGCCACTGTCGCCGATAGCAGTGGCGGGCCGTCCGTGGGCAGTGGCGCAGCCGGGTCGCCCCTGGGTGGGGCGCCGGCGGCGAGCACGCCGGAACAGAGCGCCACTGGGGCGGAGGGTTCGTCGGGCGCCGCCGAGTTCCGGAATGGGCGGCCAGAATCCGGGCGACGCCTCGCCACCCAGCCGCGCGGACCACCCACCCCGGCGCCCGGTGCGGGTGCGTTCTCCCACCAGCCGTACACCACCGGCCAGCGAGACTTCCTGCGCCACGTGGTACCCGACCTGTCCCGCCGCGACCCGAACACCACCGAGCGCGCGCTGCTCGGCGACGACCTGGACCAGCGGGAGCAGATCCTCCCGGACACCGAGGTCGACCGCCTGGCCTCCGGCGTGCTCGGCCAGCCGATCGACGGCCTGGACGCGTTCACCTGGGTCGACGCCGACGGCTGGCACACCGTCTACTCGGAGAGGTCGCTGCTCGGCATCCGGAACCCGGCGTTCTGGGCACACGTGCGCCGGCACGAAAAGAACTTCCACCGCACCGGCACCGAATACGACGAAGCAGCCCACCGGGCCGACCTGACCCAGGGCAACAGACTGATGTTGGTGCTTGGTGGCCTATTTGTGCCCGGCGCGGAGGTACCGCTTCTCGAGTTCGGTTCATTCATATTTGACAGGGACCAAATCAAGATCGCGGTGGCCGTACAGCTACTGCGCGAAACGGTTACCGGCCGGGAGGCGCTGGCCGCTCTGAAGGCGTACGGGCCGGTCACGATAGAGGTCGAAGATCTGGGGTCGTCGAAGGGGGGGACAGTCGTGGGCGATGCGGTCATTGTCTCCCCGATGGTCTTGAAGCTGCTGACCCGGGAAGAGCTCGGCGAGATCATTGGCCATGAGCTCATGCACCTCACCCCGCGCAATGAATTCGGGCGAGAGATCATCACGGTAGAAAATGGAAAAGAAATAACAGTAGGCATGGGTACCGAACTCAGGCAGTGGGCATGGGGGTTCCGGTACCGGGCCGAAGTTGGTCTCGACAAGAGCGACCGGAGCCTTCTCGAGGTGCTGCGTTTTCTGGAAGACTCCCCTTACCCGCAGTACCAGCCCGGGATGGCCGACCGTGTCGAGCAGGAAGCCCGCCGTCGGATGCGTCTGCGGTCCGACCGGATCGGTACCGCGCCGCAAGCCACGCAGACGCAGCTCGACAGGGCGCGTCGCTGGGGCGAGGGCGGACCGCCCCGCGGGATCGACCAGGACCTTTGGCAGGCGGCCAGCGCAACCGAGCGTGCCCTGGAATGGGCGGTCATGCTCCTGAGGACCAAAGATACGGATTACGATTTGGCTCTGGAGTCCGGTGACGACGCAAAAACCCTGTACGCGTGGGAGCGGTTCTGGCAAGCCGAGTCCGTGGTTCACCAACTGAAGATCGAGCTGGTTCGCAAGGTTCTCTTCGAGCAACTGGCCGAGCGGTTCACACCGTTGCCTCGACTGCCCCGAGCGGTCGCCGAGTTCGGCGACTGGCTGATGGCTATCGGCCCCGGCGAGCAGGCACAATTGGCCGAATCCGGGCTCGCCGTGGCGAGCGTGCTGCGTCTCTTCCGGGAACAACCGCAGTTTGGGAAAACCGTCGATGCGGCGTTCCTTGACCGACTGAACCAGGCAAAGCAGCGCTACGGCGTCGACACGTTCAAGCTATTCGCGGAGTTTGTCGACGGCGCCCTCAAGGTAGGCAATTTCCCGAGCATCGAACCACCACCCGGGACCACACTCATTGAATACCAACAGCTCCTGAAAGCAGATAGAGCGAAAATTTGGCGTGACTATGAAAACGGCGCTCATACGCCCGTGCGCAAGAACGGCATTGACCACGGCTACTGGATCGAACGCGAAGAGCGCGCAGGCACCGGGTTCGACCTTGTCCTGATCGACGAACAGAGCCGCCGCGCCGGGAAGCCATGGACCGGTGCCGGTGCGTTCTCCCACCAGCCGTACACCACCGGCCAGCGAGACTTCCTGCGCCACGTGGTACCCGACCTGTCCCGCCGCGACCCGAACACCACCGAGCGCGCGCTGCTCGGCGACGACCTGGACCAGCGGGAGCAGATCCTCCCGGACACCGAGGTCGACCGCCTGGCCTCCGGCGTGCTCGGCCAGCCGATCGACGGCCTGGACGCGTTCACCTGGGTCGACGCCGACGGCTGGCACACCGTCTACTCGGAGAGGTCGCTGCTCGGCATCCGGAACTCGGCGTTCTGGGCACACGTGCGCCGGCACGAAAAGAACTTCCACCGCACCGGCACCGAATACGACGAAGCAGCCCACCGGGCCGACCTGACCCAGGGCAACACACTGCGCGCCCGGGTGGGCCAGGCGCCGGCCAGGACCGTTGACGAGGTCTTGGCCGACGCCGAAGACGCCGCGGCCCGGTTCGGTCATGCCGCAGACCTGGACCGGTTCCAGCGCGGCTTGGTCATCGCCCACGAGAACGGGCATCGCACCGGCGCGGTCACCGAGGCTAACCACGCCGCGCTCACTCGGCAGACCCTCGATGACCTGCGTGCCTTGGGTGTCGCCGGGCCTGCCGACTCCGAGGCCTTCGCCCGGGTGATGTTCCGTTCGGTGCTGAACCAGATCGACTTCGAGAAGCAACTGGCTGAGCCCGCGACGGTCAACGGTTGCGCGGCGCCCAGTGACGGCCACACCGACGAGGACAACGGGCCGGCTTCTGGCCCGACCGCCTCCAGTGGTCGCGCCGGTGAGCAGCTGACTGAAAACCGCACCAACAAAAACCACACCGGTGACACCGGCGACGACAACACCGGCGGTAATGGTTCGGACCGGAACTCGAGCCTGGCGCCGTTGGCGGCCGGGGCCGGCCTGACCGGACACCACTGGGCCACCACCCACCCATGGCAGACTGCCGCCCTGATCACGGTCGCCGCCGTGATGGTGGTGCTGCTGGTGCCGGGCCTGCTGGTCCGGCTGAACACGCTGCTGGGCGGGCTAGGCCTGCGGGTAGCGGGCTGGGTGCGGTGGACTGGGAGCCGGAAGGGCGACGGCGGGCCTGTCCAGTCCCCGTCGTCGGATTCTGAGCACGTCCGCGATGGTGTGTCGCGCGGGCGTTGGGCTTACTGGGTGGCCGGCGGGCTGCTGACGATGGTGACCGGGATGGGCATCGGCCTGGTGGCTCCGGACGCGCACGCCGCCCCGGGCTTCGACCCGGCGGTGGCGGCGCAGCAGTACCAGCAGCCGCGAGTCGCCCTGCTGCGGGTCGCACGCACGCAGCAGGGTGACACGCCGCGCCGCTGGCTCGAGGGGTTGTACGGCCCTGAGGTGCTACGCACCCGCGAGGCGACAGACCACGCGGCGGCGGCGCTGCGCGCGGTCAACCAGCAGCACATCTCCGACGAGGACTGGCCGGCCACCCTGGACACACCGTTCCCGGCGAAGACGACGCTGTATCTGCCAGAAGGCACCGGCAACGTCTGGTACGTGACGGTGCCGGTCGAGACCGGGCTGCGGTCCGACTCGCTGACGGTGGTGATCGCCCGGTTCGGGTTGTTCACCGACTACGGCCACTCCGATCCCGCAGTCCTCGTCGACGCCAACCCGACGATGTTCGCCCACCAGGGCGCGGACGAGCTGGACCCGGGTCAGCGGCTGACCATCCCGGCCGGCGGTTTCGGTACCGCGCCGAGGACCTTGCCGGGCGACGGCCAGCCCGGACAGGACGAGCAATCCGGTGAGCGGCCGGGGTCGAGCGAGACATCGAAGCCGAGTGACACGCAAACCCAGGGCTCGCCGTCGAGCGAGAGCCAGTCTCAGACGACGAGCGGATCTTCGTCGCCGAGCGAGCCCGCGCCACCAGGGCGTGGCCAGCCATCGCACACTGCTGGGTTGTGGGGCTGGCTGCTCGGCCTGGGCGGAGCCGCGCTCGCCCTCGTCGGCGGGCTGTTCGGGTGGCGATACCGGGGTGCGGCCGGTGAGGTCATCGCCAATCTGCGGGCGGTGTTCGGTGATTGGTCGGTGGACTTGTCGCCGCAGCGGCGAGTCGGCCTGGGGATCACCGCCGGGGTTGGTATCGGGGCTGCGGCAGGAGTACTGGCGGGTACCGACGGCGCCGCACCGACGGTGGCCGCAATGGTGGCCGCCGGCGTGGGCGTCGCGGCGTTGCTGCGGCTGTTGTGGTCGCCGATCAAGGCGCGGGCGCCGAACCTCACCGCGGAGCGGGTGGTCCGGGCGCTGGTGTACGCGGCCTTCATCGCGCTGTCGGTGTTCGCCATCCTCGCCGGCCCGGTGTGGGCGCTGGTGCTGCCCCTGGCCAGCACGATGGGCATGTTCGTGCGCGCCGTGGTCAGCACACTGACCGATCTACCCGGTGACCTGCCGCAGCGGCTTACCAAGGCCCGGAGGGTGCAGTTGGGCCTGTTGACCCTGCACACCTTGAGCTTCGTGGTCAGCCTGCACGCGAACGTCCCGGTCGGCGACATGAGCACCTGGGTGTTCATTGAGTCGCTGGTGTTCGCCACCTCGCACTTCGGGTTCGTCTTCGCCCTGAAGCTGCCCCGGCTCGCCGCCGGCAACCTGAACCGGCTGGACCCGACCCTGAACAGCCGGGGGCGCCGGTGGGGCCGGTTCTGGGCCTTCGCCGTGTTCGACCTGGGGCACTGGGCCTGGCTGTTCCGGCTGTCCGCGCCGACCGAGTGGGGTGGGAAGGGCTACTTGGCCGCCGCGCTGGGTGGTCACTGGGTGATCGGCGCGGTGCTGATCACCATCGCCTCGATGGCCATGTCCATCGGCTGGCGCACCATCCACGTCTACAAGACCGACGTGCGCAACAACCAGAAGCACACGCTGCCCGGGCCAAGGCTCACCACCTGGTTCGACGACGGCGCTATGGTCATCGTCGCGGCCGGATTGATGTGGCTGATCAGCCCGGTCGCCACGATCATCACCGGCTCTCTGCTGGCCGCGCTGGCCGCGTTCGTCGTCGGCTACCTCATCAGGCACGACGACCCTGTCGGCCCGGCGCTGCGAACGTCTGTCGCGAACGTGCGGCTGATGTTCACCCACTGGTCGCTGCCGCTGACCCGGGAATGGTGGATCGGGCTGTGGTTCAGCCTCTCGGTGGTCGGTGGGCTGGCACTCGAGCTGTTGGCTTTCACCCCCGGCGGCCCGGTACTGGTCACCGCCGGCGCGCTGGCCGTCGCGGCCGGTGTGACCATGGGGCTTCGGCTCCTGGTCACCCCGGCCCAGGCCCGGGCGCTCGGCCGCGGTCTGGCAGAGACGGACGCCGGCCTGGTCCGCCAGCTCGGATTCCTCGCGCTGAACGGTTGGGGCGGCTACCAGGCGCTGGCCTCCGACCTGCCGTGGCCGGTCAAGGCCGTGATCCTCACCGTGACCGCGGTGCTGGCGATGATCATCACACGGCGCGGCCCGACGGGTAACGGTGTCGATCGCAACAACCTGATCAATCTCCTGCCGGATAACGGTTCGGAGGGCGCGCCGAATGCGGCCGCGGCCGCGTGGAAGTGGCTGTCCAGCCGCGACGGCATGATCGCCGCGGTCGTGGTCGGGGTTGCGTTGCTGGGCGCGGCGTTGCCGCTGCCGGCACTGCTGGGGACCCCGGTGTCGCACTGGGGGATCACCGTCGTCGGTCTGGTTACGGGGAGGACCGTGCTGCGCGGTGTCCGGTCCTGGTGGCGGACACATCACAGCGGCCACGGTCACGGGCATGGTCACGGGCATGGGGAGCTGGCTCCGGAGATCGCGCAGTCGCGCTGGGGTGCCGCGGTGCTGTTCGGGACGCTGGTCATCCTTGGTCTCACCGCGGTGTTGCAGGACCTGATGGTGGGCTGGTTCGGGCTGGACTCCGCAATGCTCGAAGGCGACATCGTGCACAACGTGGGTGACGCCTTGAGCGCGATCCCGATGATCGCGGCGTTCAACTTCGGTCTGCTCCTGTGGCTGGCCACCCTCGATGTGCGGGCGTTCCTCGGCGGGATCGGTGTTAGGAGAGGGCTCGCCGGTGTCGGCTGGTCTATGGTCGCGCCGCTAGTGGTCGCTGCGTGGGCACTGGTCAAGGTGACTGGTATTGGCTGGGTGGTCAACAAGATTGGCTCCGTGGAACGGGCCAAGCGCGGTACCCGGTGGATGGTGGTTGGGGCGGTCGCCGGCTCGGCGGTGCTGGTGTTCGTCGAGGCGCTGCGCCGGTTGCTGTACGTCGAGCCGATGCGCGCCCCGTTCTTGCTGATGGTCGTGGCCCTGACCGGTGCGGCGTTGAACGAAGCCGTCGCGCGGATCCGGATGCTGGCCGCGCAGCGGCTGGACCTGGACGAGCTGCACGACGAGGCCAAGCACGCTCGCACCGACGCCCAGGTCAGTGTCGGCGTGTTCCTCGCCGGTGTGATCGCGGTTAGCCTGGGCGGGCTGGCGGCGTTGACCACCGGCGCGCTGGCTACTGTACTCAACGTTCTCGCGCTGTACGCCGACCCGCTCATCGGGATGGCTGTCTTCGGGCTGATCCTGAATACCGCCCTGGAGATCGCCGAAGGGATTTATCCCCCGGTCGGCAAGGTGCGCGACGCGGTGAACGACACTCTCGGCGGCCTGCGCGACGCGGTGCGAGCAGCCGTGCAGAACGTGGCGGCCTCGATCGCGGCGAACGTGCGGCTGGTGTTCCGCCACTGGTCGCTGCCGCTGACTCGGGAATTCCGTATCGGGCTGTGGTTCAGCCTCCCGGTGGCCGGCGGGTTGGCGCTGGAGCTGCTGGCTTTCACCTCCGGCGGACCGGTACTGGTCACCGCCGGCGCGCTGGCCATCGGGGCCGGGGTGGTCATGGCTCTGCGGCTCCTGGTCACCCCGGCCCAGGCCCGGGCACTCGGCCGCGCGCTGGCAAAGACGGACGCCGGCCTGGTCCGCCAGCTCGGATTCCTCGCGCTGAGCGGTTGGGGCGGCTACCAGACGCTGGCCTCCGACCTGCCGTGGCCGGCCAGGGCCGTGATCCTCACCGCGACCGCCGTGCTGGCATTGATCATCACCCGGCGCGGCCCACCAAGTGACGGCGGTGGCCTGGACGACCACCTCCCGGCCAGGAAGTCACGCTCCGCCGCGGATCACGTGGTCCAGGTGCTGACCGTGGCTGTGGCCGTGGCGATGTTGATGATCACGCTGGCCGCCGCGCCGGCGCGCGCCGCGACACTTGGCGCGGAGGCGGCAGCCTCCACGTCAATCCCCGACGTCCTGCCGGCGTGGGGGCTCGTGGTACTCGCGGTCGGTGTGCTGGCGGTACTCGCTGTCACGCCCTGGTTGATGCGCTACCTACGGCGCACCGACGTCCCGCCGACGCCGGCCGAGCCCGTTGACCAGCGGGACGACACCGACACCCGGCACGACGCCTATGCCCTGCTGCTCAACCTCAGGGCGGCTGTCGAAGCGGATCGGGCCGGCAGTGACCGCGTTCACCCGGCGATGCACGCCCTGCTGCGCGCCGAAGAGGCGTTGACGCAGGTACGGACTCTCCGACAGGCCAGGCGGCGGGAGGAGGCGTGGAAGGCTCTAGATACCGCGCGCCGGGAGTTGGATGCCGCGCGCGATCTTTTGGACGGCCCCAACCGCACACCCGAACCGGTGCGGGCACTCGCGGTGGCGGTGCTCACGGCGATTGCCTCGGAGCATCGGTGGATGCGGTCGGCGAACTGGGTGCTGGACAGTGCGGCCCCCGGCCACCACGGGACACCGTGGTTCTGGCGCTCGGCGCTGGGGCTGTTGCCGGAGCTGGCCACCCGCCGAGACGACCCGTTGACCACTGCGGTACTGAAAGCGCTGGTGCAGGCGGTGGCCAACCCGCTCCAACCGGATGCCGACTACGGCTCGGTGCGCGGCTACCTTGCGCCGTGGTTGGCCGGCTACCAGCACGGCAACGCGCTGCGGGACCAGCTGTCGTTGGTGTTGCTCCGAGCACTCACCGGTGACGCCGACTGGCTGCGGCTGCTGCCCCAGCGGGTGATTCGTTCGGAGGCGCAGCTGCGGCCGCTGCTGGTGGTGTGGTCCGATGCCCATTTCGAAGCGCTGCGACGGCCGCTGCTCGATGTGCTCGCTCAGGTTCCCGGTTTCCCGGCACGGGAGAAGAACCCTCGGCGGCTGCGTGACGAGTTCACCGGGAAGTGGGTGGAGCTGGTCAAGACGGTGGTGGAGATCTACCCGATCCTCCTCGCCGCATCGGGTCGCGGTCCCGGCGGCAAAAACCTGACCCACGCCGAGCGGGCCAAGCTGGCCGAGCTGGAGCGGCTGTTGATGGAACGGTTGCGGAACCTGCCTAGCGAGCTGGCGGCGTTGCCCGAGACCCGGCGTGCCTCGCCGCAGGACAAGATAGTCAGCGAGGTCGCCGGCAAGGTCGCGCGGGTGGTGCTAGAGCTGCTCGGCGTCGACTTTGATGGCCCAATCACGCTGCGCCCAGACACCGACCCCCAGGTGTGGAACGTGCTGGTTGGCTACTTCCCAGTGGCACGGGCGGAGCTCAAGACCCTGCTGGGTGGGTGGGCACAGGTGTGGCTGGAAACCGGCGGTGACCGGGCCGCCGCCGGCGAAGCGTTCTGGGCCGCCTGGCTGGAATGGGTGACCGAGCGCAACGGTGGGGTGGCGCCCTCGGTGATCGCCCGCCACGAGGCCCCGCCAGACCAGGGGATCACCGTCGGGGGCCAGCGCTACACGATCGGCGTGCTGACCGACCCGATCGAGGTCGTGCTGATGAACCTCCACCTTGACGGGTCCTGCCTGTGCGCGCAGCAGGGCTTCTACCGGGTGGACACTCAGACCTACGTGCTTACTCCGCGCCTCGCGGTGATCGCGGTCAAGGACGCCAAGGGACGCATCCGGGCGGCGTCCGAGGCCTACGGCGATGGCGAGCGGGTGCTGCGAGTCGCCACGCCCGTCGGCCACGGCTTCGACCGGCAGTTCCGCGAATACTTCGAAACCTGGCGCGATGAGCTGGGCCGAATGCTGGACACCCCGCGCACCGGCCCAAGGACATACCACCCGAAGCGGCAGTTCATGCCCACTGACAGCGGGGAGATCCGCAGGGAGACCTACCACATGGTCTCCGACGGCACCGCTAAGGACATCCGCGCGGACGGCCTCGCTCCCGACTTCGAAGCTCACCGGACCCGCCCGTTGGACACCGACTTCTCGCTCGAGGTGCACCGCTCGCATCCCGTCGCCCATATCCCGACTGGCCCCGCCGCCGTCGTCGACACCGAGACCGACGCCCTGCGAGCCCTGCGTGCGGACCTGTTCGGCCGCTCCGGAGAGACCGCCGCGCAGCTGGCCGAGGCGCGGCGGCTGGTCGAGGAGGCCGACGAGATCCTCGACGACGACCCCGAGCGGGCCGTCCGGTTCCTGAACGATGCCGAACCGCTGCTTACCGGGCTAGTCGAGCTCAATACCCCTGGCATCGCCACCGACGGGAGCGGCCTGGTCGAGCTGCACCTGAATTACGTCACTAACCGCTACCGGTTTGTCGTGGTGCGCTCGGACATCGCGCTGCGCCCGAGCCGTGCCGACCAGCGCGACGCCGACGTCGCAGCCTTGATCGTCGACTACCTGCGGGCCCGTGCAATCACTGAGGTCCCGTTGGGTGCCCTGGCCGAGCTGGGCAACAACCCGATGACGACGCAGGGCTACCTCGCCGAGATCCCCGATCACGACGATCGGCTGAACCTCGCGCTGACCCCCGGCGGCATCACGGTCATACGGCTGGTTGCCGGTGTCACCGGTGGTGGGTTGGCGATTGATCTGCCGGGTGAGCGGGTGCAGCAGCTGCTGCCGTTCGCCGAGGCGATCGGGCTGGCCGGCGAGGCCGACCCGCTGCTGGGTATGGGGCTCCCGTACTTGGCACGGGGACCGCCGGGGATGTTCACCGCCGAGGAGGAGGCCGAGCTGGCGGAGCTGCTCGGCTGGGTGTTGGTCACCGGCCAGGCGCCGCTGGGCAGGCGCCTGATCGGCTGGGGCGGACGCCGCGCCGACGGCACCCCGTTCATCCTGCTACCTCAATGGGCCGCCGAACTGGTCAACCGGCTGATCGAACTCGACCAGGGCTTTGCCCGCTGGTGGCTGGAGTTCCTGCGCCACGAACGCGACCACCACATCAACAACAACCAGCACACCGGTCCAGAACACGACCGCGACAACGACCGCCTGGTCAGCCAGCTGCGCAAGCAACTTGACGCCGAGCTGCGGGCGACCGCGCACCGGTTGGGGGCCGCCTACCAAGCCTTCGACGCCGCTCGCGGGACCGGTGTGGGGGGTGCCGAGGCCGCCGCCGAAGCGATCGCCGCCGGAAAACACCTCTCACAGCTGTTGACCCGGCTCGACAGCTGGGTCTACCCGAGCTGGCGACCGCAGCGGGCGTTCAGCACCGACACCCAGATCCGCGCATTCGGACCCACAGCCAGGGACGAAGCTCGCACGGACATAAACCAGCCCGTTCGTATAGTCGAGGCGCGGCACACAACGAGCCATGCGCACTTGGGAAATGCCCCTGCCCCGGGGGGCTCGGTCGTTGTGCTGCCCGTCGGGTTGCTGCTCGCGACGGGCCCCGGTGTGCTGCTCACGCTAACCCCGTCGAGAGCTGAGCGACCGGGTTTCGCCGTGCGCGTCTCGACCGCGTTCGCCAAGGCGGCCACCGGCGCGGTGCCGTTCTTCGGTCCGGACTCGCCGAACCTGCCCGGGATCGTCGTGACCGCCGTGTTGCTCGGGAGCGCCTGGTTGGCCCACTGGGCGCTCGGGCCGCGCGGCCCACCCGTGATCTGGCTGCGTCTATGGCGGGCCGAGGCGTTGATCCGCCGGGTCGGTCTGCCGGGCCACGTCGGGCCCGACGAGGCGTTGGACGACCTAGGCCTGGCTGAGCAACACCTGCACCGGATCTGGTCGCGGCGCGACGAGCTGACCAATGCCGAGCTGCCGCGCTGGTTCCAGGCTATGACGGCCATCGACAAGCTGCGTGGCCAGCTCGGCGGAGCCGACGGCCACACCATCGCGCCGCGCGCCGGCGAGATCACCTCGCCTGACGCGCCGTCGATGACGGTGGATGTATTGGGCGTTGCCGGGAGCGCGCCGGTGAAGCGGAACACCGTGGTGGGGACGTCGAGCTATCTGGTGCGCACTCCGGGAGCCAGTGTCCTGCTGGATGCCGGAGTGGGGGCGACGCGTGGGCTGGACGGCCTCGCGCTGGGGCAGCCGGACGCGGTGTTCATCACCCACCTGCATGACGACCATTTCGCCGAGCTCGTCGAGCTGGCCCGGCTCGTTCGGACCTCGGGTGGCAGGTTGCGACTGTATGGGCCCAACGCGCTGAGCGCCGAGCTCGCCCGCCGGCTGGGCAACGAGACGTCACCCATGTTCCAGGTCACGGTGACCGGTGCCAGGCGAGTGTCTGTCACGGACCGAGCGGGGGAGCTGTACTCGTCTGACAGCAAGTCCGTGCTGGTCGGGGCCGGGTCAGAGGCGGATGCCTGGCTGGGTGGATTCGGGCTGCGCGACCGGCTCACCGCGATCGTCGTGCCGAGCCTGAGTGACGAGCACATCGCCGGGCTGCTGTTCCTGGGCCAGAACTGGCTGCACCCGAAGGACAACACCGGCGCCGCCGACACAGCCGCGGCCGACGCCGCGAGGGCCAACCCCATCCCGGTGTACGGGCCGCCGGGGCTTGCCGAGGAGATCCGGGCACGCAGCCGAGGCCGGGGCTATCGTACCGAGATCGACCAGGCTTTCGAGTTCCACATCATCGGCGAGGACACCCACGTCGACCTCGGCGAACAGGTCGGCATGACCATCACCGTCGGCCGGCGCACCGGCCGACCCCACCCCGCGGAAGCCGTCGGCGACCTGTTCGATTTCGTCGGGCTGGATCCCGGCCGCGAGGTCCGCGTCGGGGACATGACGGTGACTCCCTTCGCGGTCGACCACCTGGGCATGGAGGCCTACGCGCTGCGCGTCACCGGGCCGCGCGGCGCGGGAACACTCGTCTACTCCGGTGACACCGGCCAGACCCCGGCCCTGGTCGAGGCCGCTCGGCACGCCGACCTGGCGCTGTTCAACGCGTTCTCCACGGCGACGGCCGAGCTTGGCGGCCTGCACATGTCCGGCCGTTCGGCGGCCGGCATCGCCAGCAGGGCGGGGGTCCGCCGGGTCGCCTTGGTGCACCACAACTCGAACGTCGACGTATCGTCGATCCTCGCCGAAGCCAGGCAACAGTTCCAGGGACCACTGTGGTCGGCCCGAGTGGGCGACCACTACCCGGTTCGCGTCCGGTTCGCGGCCCGGGCCTCGGGCAATCGGGGGCCACCACCGGCGGCCGCCGGGGTGCCGCTGGAGCGGATGGGGGGCACACCGACGCCCCGCGAGGCCCTCGGCGGGAGCGCGCCGCGTGGAGTGCTGAAGGCCGTGCTCGTCGAGATCAACGGACGGTTGTTCGTGCTCAAGGCGGGCCACGACCTGAGGCACCCGTGGGTCGAGGTGGCGGCCAACCTTCAGTTCCGGTTGCTCGGTGGGCTGGCCCCGAGGATGCGTTTGGTGCTGGTCGAGACGGTGGTCGAGTACGGCGGCGAGCGGACGGCGGCTCCGGGCCAGCTCGCGGTGCTGAGCGAGCGGGTCCCCGGAAGCACACACAATGACTGGTGGGAACTCGAGCCGGGCAGGCGGGACGACGTCTTCGACCAGCTCGCGGTGAACCTGGTGCTGAACGCGTTGTCGGGCGGCTGGGACATGACCGGCGTGAGCAACGTGATGGTCGACGAGCACGGCCGGGCGTTCGAGATCGACTTCGACCTGGCCGACCGGTACTGGCCGAACCAGCAGCCCTCATTGAGCGGGTTCATGCCGGAGTTCGTCGCGGACGACTCGTTGGAGAGTTTCCTGCGGGTCATGGTGCACTCGGACCCGGCCATCTATGGCCGGCTGGGCGAGGATGAGGTCGTCGCCCAGCTGCGCGAGATGTTCCGGCACCGGGACGCGCTGCTGGCCACGGCGGTTGACGACGACGCCTATGCGCGCACGCTGACCGACCTTGGCTGGATCGAGTCGGTCCTCGCCGCCGCCGACGCGGACCAGCCGCAACCGCTCAGCGCCGCGCTCACCGAGTCGCTCGCTGCGGCCGCGGACTTCATCGCCAGCGGCCGTGAGGGCACCATCGGGTTCGGGGACCGGTCCCGCCGCGACCGCTACCGCGCCGAAGCGGCCGACCGAGCGGACGCCTTCGAGACCCCTTCCACCAGCGTCGCTCGAATCGAAACCCTCTACGCCGACGGGCTCGCCACCCTGTTCGATACCGGCGGCTCGATCAGCGTCTACGACGTCGACCCTGTGACCGGGCGGACAACGGTCGGCGTCAGCGAGCACCTTCCGGAAGGTGGCCCGTCCCGGTTGTCGCGCCAGGGCGAGACCGGCTCTGTGGCCCCGGCCATCGCGGCCAGCCCGCTCGTCCAGCAGGTGTCGCCAGCCAAGTTGTGGAAGCTGGCCAAGCGGGTCGGGGTGCCGCACCGGCTGTTCCGGGCCGCCGACAGGCCAGGACTCGATGCCCACGCTGGGTTCAACCGGCACGTCCGAGCCGACACCGACATTGACGACCTGATCATGCACTCCGGCTCCGACGGCCGGATGCATGCGGATGCACGGGTCTGGGTGGTGCTGCTCCGGCTCGCCGACACTCACCCCGACGTCGTGCGCGACCTGCTCGTACACGAGCTGACCCACCTGGCCCACCCCGACTGGACCGAGCAGCAGGTCCAGGCCGTCGCTCCACTGCCCCGAGACTGGCCCACCGAGCTGCGCACGGCTGTCGAGCTGGCCAGCGCCGACGGGCGGATGGCGGTGCAGACGCGGGCGCTGCTCGCGGAGCTGCGCCTGCTGCTGCGTGACCTGGAGCGGCTGGCAGCGGGGGCCGACCTCGATCTCGCCACGAACCGGCGTTACCTGGCCGTCCGCGCCGACCTGGTCGCCCTGCTGGCCCGCGCCGGTTTCCTGGACGAGGCTTTGCGCGAGTACCGGGAGATCACCTGGGTTCCGGGCGCCACCCGGGACCAGCGGGTGGAGGTCTTCCGCGCCCTGCTGCGCGCCGCGGAGACGCTGGTCCCGGCCTGGCGCGACGCCGGGCGCGACATCGCGGCGCTGACCGACACCGCGCCCACGCCGGAGCACTGGGGCGCGGTCGCAGCGGCGTGGGCTCGGTGGCTGGGCGCGCACGGCGAAACCGGCCAGGCGGTCGTGTTGTTGGAGCGGGCCAACAGGTTCACTCACCGATCCAACAAGGAGATGCCAAAACCCGGCTCCGACAGCGTGGCCGGGCTCGGCGTTGTGCCCAACGTGGTGATCGGCCTGCTGCGCGGCCGGATCGCCGCCGGCCTGGACACGCCGGACTCCCAGTCGCTGGGCATGGACCCGGACGACGTGGCGACCTTGTTGCCCATGCTGCGCGTCCTCGCGCTGGCCGCCGAGGGCAAGATCGACCAAGCCGGACGGGAAGCGGAGTCGATCGACGGTCCGGTTTATCGGGTGACACTAAGGCTGTTCGATGATGTGCTGGCCGAGCGCAACTCCCGCGACCTGGGCCTGCCCGCCGGTGTCACCGAGGGCTTCGACTGGTTCGGTGTGCTCGTGTCCGAGGCGAGCGACCTGGCCCGCCGAGTGCACTGGCTGCTCACCGAGCTAGCCGCCATCGGTCACGACGGCCTGACCGGGCAGACCCCCATCGAGGCTTTCACCGTCGCGGCCGCCGGTGAGTCCCCGGAGGTACGCTCGCGGCTCCTGGCCTGGGCGGTCATCGGCCACGCCCCGACCAAGGGGCCGGTCGACCCCGCATACTGGTCCGCCGCACTCACCGCGTTGGGCGAGCTAGTCCACGCACCGCTGGACGTCCGGCTGGAATGGGCCGAGGCGCTGCCGCGCACCCTGGTCGAGGTCCTGGAACTCCCGCTGGCCGAGGGCGGCGACTGGGCCGCGCTGGACGATCTGGTCGGCGGGGTCGACTGGCTGGCCGGCGCGGACCGGCCCGCGCGGCTCGCCTACGCGGTCGTGCTGGCCGTCACCCAGGGCTCCTGGCCGCTCGACGAGCTGACCCCTGCTGCCCGGCTGGACGCCCCGCAACTGGTGACGCCGTACCTGGTCGGCCTGGCCCGGCTGGTCACCGACCCGACCCTGGCCGAGGTGCGTGACGTGCTGACCCACCTGCTGATCCTCGCGCTGCCCGAGCCGACCGACCAGCAGGACCAAGAGCCGCTGCTCGACGCGTGGGTCCAGCTCGCCGGCACCCTGGTCTTGCTTGCCCCGGCGCTGACTCGGGAGGGCCGGATCGGCCAGATGAGCCTCTTGCCCACCTGGTTCGAATTGCGGCTCAACGAACACCGGCAGCTGGACTCGGTGACTGGAGCGCTCGACAAGCTCCGTGAGGACGTCCCCTCGATCCTGGCCGAACGGCTCGGCGTGGTCGCGGGCTCTGACCTGTGGGACCTGTTCACCACCCGGATGCACCGGCTCCCGGCAGATGTCCAGCGACTGCTGCACCACCTCGGCTGGCAGCTGCTCAACGGTGAGAACCCGGCCAAAGCCAGCGCTTTGGCCAGGGACACCTGGAACGGCGAGCTGCGCGAGCTCCACGGCAGCGGCGCGGTCGCCGTGCATCAGAGATTCTCGGCAAAAGACGAACACGCCCGAGCTGGCGGCCGGGACGTGGTGATCGGCGAGATCACCGACCTTGCGCTGCTCGATGAGCTCGCCAGCGCGAACGGCGAACCGGGCGACTACCTGCACCCCCGGCAGCTGGTCCTGGGTGTCTGGGAGGCAAGTAATGGGGCGCGGGGCCGGCTGCTGGGCCACGTGGTGCTGTTCCTGGGCCCAGACGGCATCCTGCCGCTCGGGCCGGTGCGCGGTCGGAGCGGGCTGGACCTCGGGCCGGCGCTGCGTGACTACGTCTGGGCGAGGGCGATCCGCCTGCGCAGGCCTATGCTTGCCGCGAGCGGTTGGGACGTCGGCTGGCTGACCCCCCGCTGGCGGGCGGGCAAGCCCGGCTCGGTGTGGCTGCCGGCCGACGGACGCCAGTTCCTGCGCACCCCGGACGGCATGCTTCCGCTGCCGGCACCCCTCGACCAGGTCCGGATATACCAACCTCGGCGCAAGTCCGCCGGCGGTGGCCACAACGGGCCGGTGTCGTTGCGGCCGTTGGACGGCATCGAAGAAGACGGCCTGGTGGCGGTGCTGCCGTGGCTGGACCGTCAGAGGACGCTCGAGCTGGAGGAGTGGGGCCGGTCGGCCCGAGGCCCACCGGAGCTCGCGATCGTCTGGGACGACCGGCTGGCCGAGCGGCTGACCGAGTACTACCGCGCGCACGACGACCCGGGCCGCGACGGCCGCGACACGGTGGCCAAGCTCGGCGCCTACACCGTCGGCCGCACGATCTACATCACCGTTGAGCGGCGGGCCCAGCTCGACGACGAGCTGCTCGACGACGTGCTGCGCCACGAGATCGACGAGCACGTCAACGGCGGGGCCCGGCGGGGCGGCCACGACCAGCGCGCCAAGCCCCTCGCCGCCCGGCTGCGGCAGGTCGACGACGCGTGGCGGCGCCTGCGTACCGCGGACCGTGAGGTCGATATCGCCGACCGGTGGGTCGACGAGGGCCGGCCGGACCTTGCCCGGATGGCGCTGCGTCGAGCCACCGACCTGTTCGGTGAGTTGGGCGACTGGCTGCGGGCGGACCTGGCGCGCGGGGCGCGGTTTGCCGCCATGGTCGGGGACGAGCTGGAGATGGTGCGCGGGCGGGTCGGTTCGCTGTCCATCCCGGACCCGGGCGCCCCGGAGTCGCCCACCGGGACGCGACCGGACCCAGTGCCGATGGGCGCGGTGTGGCCGATCTGGTCGGGCGGGACCCAGCGCGGCGTGGTGTGGGCGATCGGCCCGGACCTGTGGGTCGGCTCGGCGGGTGGGTTCGGTCGTCCCCAGGAGCTGGATGCGGCCGTCATCGGGTCCGAACCTGCCGGCCTGGTGATGCGCACCGAACCCGCCGACCACGGGGAGCACGCGGCGCTCGTCGAGCGGGCCGACCGGCTGTTCGGATGGCTGCGTGGGCACCCGGGCGCGGGCCTGGTGCTGTTCCGCCGGCCCGGGGCGGGCGCCAACACCTTCCGGCTGTCCGACCGGCCGGCCCGTCCGGGGGACCTGGTCACCATCGTCGGCCACCAGGGCACCGGCATGTGGCTGCACGCCGCGCTTCCAGCGGTCGCCGCCGGTAAAGCCACCCTCACGGTCCGAGTCGATCTGGACTACTCGGCGATCGGCGCCCCGGTGCTGGGCGCGGACGGCCGGGTGGTCGGGATGGTCGAGCACGTCGACCCGGACACCGGCCTGGTCACCGCGTCCACCACGGCGCCGCTGCGGCTGGCCGAGGGTGCCCGGCGGGTCCGTGCCCTGCATCCGCCGGCTACCCTGCTCCACCTGGTCGACGACATGTTCGAGCACGTCGATGCGGCGCTGGCCGCCGGGAACCCGGCGCTGGGCGCCGAACTGCTCAACGAAGTGGCCCAGGGGCTGGACACGGTCGCCCGCGAGCTCGGCCCGCGCCGCGACACCCGCCTAGAGCCCGAGGAGTACGACGCCGCCTTCGACCGCCTGATCGAGATCGGCCGCCACTGGTACGCCCTCTCGCCCCACACCGACCAGGACACGGACACCGACCTCGAGATCGGACGGATCCTCGCCGCCGCGGTCCTGGCCGCCGAGCGGGGCGACCGCCTCGACGCCGCGATGTTCGGCGAGGTGGCCGACGCCGCGCTGCTGGTCGGTGACCCCCGAGCGTGGCGGATGTATCTCACCTTCGGCTACGGGCCGGACCGGCTCGCGGCGGCGATCCAGAAGCTGGGCCGACAACAGCCGGCGGCCAGCACAGCCGACCTGATGAGCGTCCTGGCGAAGGCCGAAGCCGCCCTGCGGGCGTTGATCGACCAGCTACCCCCGGCGCAGACTGACCGCCTGGCGGCGGCCTGGGAGCGCGCCGCCGGGTGGTTCCACGAGCTGCCCGCGCTGCGCAAGCTGCTGCCGACCGCGCGCACCGCTCCCGCCCCCGCGCGGGCGGGGCTGGCCGTGGCCCGGTTCTGGCTCGGCCGGCTGGGCACCCTGGTCGACGGGCGCGGGCAGCGCCGGCGGCCGAACGGGCCGGACTCGCTCGCCGCGCTCCCGCTCGGCCTGCTCATCGCCGACGGCCACCCGGCGGCGATGCCGGAGCCGGTCGCCGACGTGCCGTCGTCGTGGCTGGGCATCACGCTCACGCTGCTCACTAGCCAGCCGGTGCTGGCCGGCGTGGTGGTCGGCGTGCTGGCGCTGGTCAGCTGGGTGTCGCTGCGCCTGTTCTCGAGCGTGATCGCGTTCGAGCCGGTGAGCTTGCGGCAACGGTGGGCGTTGCGCAAAGCGCTGAACGGGTTGGACCCGGCGCGGCCGTCGTCGCTGAGGACCGGGAAGCGCCGGGCCGCCGCCGTGCTGGCCGCCCTACTGTTCGCGATCGGCGCGCTGCGCGGGTCGGCGCCGCCGGTGCTGGACTTCATGCCGGTCCAGGACGCGGCCACCATGCGGGCCGAAGCGGCCGAACAGCGCCAGCTGGCCGGTCAGTTCACCCGGGCCGGGTTCGCCCCTCGGGGCACCGCCGGGCCGCGCGGGGAGATCATCGCCCTGCCCGACGCCCGGGGCGACGACCTGCTGATCGGTGCCGCGCCGGACTCGGTGATGTCGCTGCTGGTCGAGCTGCGCAGCCTCACGTTCGCCCGGGAGCACCGTGACTTCCTGGCGCCGTACGGCGGGGCGCTCGGGGAGATCCGCGATGACGAGATCTCCGCCGGCCCGGAGCAGATCGCGCAGGCCTGGCGGTCGCGCCCGGCCCGGCCGCACGCCCGGATCGGCGGGCTGGAGTACTACCTGAGCACGGACGCGCGCGGCGAGACCGTCGCGCTGCTGGTGGTGCGCACCGAAGCCGGGGCGTGGCTGGTGCAGTCCCAGCCGCTGGACCGCGACTACGCCGAGACCGCCCCGGGCGTGGCCGGACCGACCGCGATGGCCGGTGACCTGGTCGAGCGGGTGGTACCCGCCGTGGTGAAGCTGCGGCTGGCCAACGGCCACACCCTGGGCAGCGGGGTGCTGATCGACGCGCACGGCACGGTGCTCACCGCCGCACACGTGCTGGAGACGGCCGCTCGCGCCGAGCAGGCCATTGTCGCGGAGCTGTGGAACGGGCGCACCATCGGCACCGAGGTGCTGGACCTGCCCGAGGCCGAGCGGGTGCAGCGGCGGGTCGAGCAGGCCGTCGGGTTCGGCCGGCTGTCCGGGCCGCTGAGCTACGCCGGGGACGACAAGGCCGACTTCGCCGCGCTGCGGCTCGCCCGGCGGGACAGCGCGCCGTTGCCCTACCTGCCGCTGGCGGCGGAGCGTCCGGCGATCGGTGAACCGGTGCTCGGGTTCGGCTACGCCGGGGTTAGCGAAACCGCCCAGTACCTGGCGGTGACCGGCGGTCCGGTGGCCGAGGCGCGGCCACTGGACGAGTTCGACCGCCCGGACATCAAGGACTTCAGCTTCCTCGGCTGGGCCGTTCCCGGCTTCTCCGGCGGGGCGATCGTCAACGCACGTGGCGAGTTGGTCGCCCTGCTCACCAACCAGGGCCCGCTGCGCGGCCCACCGGCCGTGCACAGCCGGGGCGGCCCGGACGTCACCCGCGCCGTGGTCGAACTGACCACCCAGTCCCGCCGCCGTCCCCGACCCGCGAACCGTCCTGGTCCGAGCGAGCCGGGCTTTAGTGGGCCGCGCGATCCGGGCCGGCGCCCCGGCCGAACTGGGCACTCAGGAGCCCACGGCCCGGGTACGGGCAGGTCGACAAGCGGGAGTGCCGACACAGCTGGGTCGACCCGCGGCGGTCGGGGTTCCGGCGGCGAAGCGACCGACCGCCGGCCGAGCGGGCATGCGGCCACCGAGCCGCTTACCGGCCGGCACGCCACCCGAGCGCCCACCTTCGTTGAAGTGTGGGTGCTGGTGGCTGGGCGCCAGGCCCATGTGGCGCAGGCCGCTGGTTTCGTCGGCTTGCCGGGCATCCTCGGATGGCTCCAGCGGCGGTTCGCCGCCGGTGTTTTGGCCGCGCGCTCGCGGACCCGCTGGCTTCTGCTGCCTGGCAGCATGATGGCCGTCGCGCTCGGCATGGTCCTGGTCGCTTCGGGGATGCCGTTGCTGGGGGCGTCGGTCTTGTTCGGGGTCGTGTTGGTCGGCTTCTGGAAGCTCTATCAGGCTGGCGGCGTTCGGGCGCTGGCGGGCGTGTTCGGTGCGACGTTGCTGGTGGTTGTCGGGTTCGCGGTCCTCGGTGGTGGCGCAACGATGCTTCTGCTGCTCGGAGCCGTGGTGGCCGTGGTCGGCTGGGGTGCCTTGCGCACGCTGCGTTTCGTCCGGCAGGCACGCGGCCCGCCCGGCTGGCCGCTCCTGACCGGCGGCACGGCCCTGTTGTTCGGGGTCATCGAGCTGGCCGGCGGAGTGGTGCCCCTCGTGGTGACCATGGCCGGGTTGGTCGCCACGGTCGCCGTGCTGGTCGGGCTGCGCGCGATCACCCAGGGCTGGGAGACCAGGGAATACGCTCCGGTCGATCACCCTGGTACCGAGGTGCCGGAGGCCCTGCGCCCGTGGTCGGTGCGCTGGCGGGGCTACCGACCCGTGGATATCACTCCCGAGGAGCTGCGTCCGGCCGGGCTGGCCGCCGAGGTCGCCGCCGCATGGGCGGAGCTGCGCAACCGCCCTTCGGACATCTCGCCCGCCGAGTGGCGGAAGCGCCTGGCCGCCGCGCTGATCCCGTTCAAGCTGAACTGGCGCGGGTTGCCACTGAACCCGACCGGCCGCACCGGCCGGACTGGCCGAAACCTCGGCCTTTGGGGTGAGAACGCCGCTGTCGATGCGATCGTGGTCGCCGGGGTAGGCCGGGAACGGCGGGTGCTGCTCATCCGGCGCCGTGACCGCGGTGTGTGGGCGATCCAAGGCGGGATGATCGATGCCGGTGAGACCGCGTTGGCGGCACTTATCCGCGAGGCACGCGAGGAAACCGGTATCGATCTCACCCACGTCATCCCGATCATCCTCGGCAGCGTCTATGTCAAGGACTGGCGGGCCACCGACCTGGCCTGGGTTGTCACGTTCGCGGGGCTCTTCGTGCTGCCCGCGCCGGTGGGCGTGACCGCCGGTGATGACGCCGGGGACGCCGCGTGGTTCCCCTTCGCCGACATGGGCGAGCTCGACGCGGCGGTGGCCGCCTCCGGTGGAGAGGTGTATGCCGCGCATCGGCCGCTGTTTGCGATAGCGCTCGACTACCTCGCGGTGGTGGAGCGTCTGGCCGAGGTCGAGGAAGACCTTGAGTACCTGGCCGCGCGCCCGGAGCGCGGTGGCGAGCTGCGCGGGGTGCTTGCCGGTGCCGGCGCCGCCGTCGCGGGTGCGGTCACCCTGGTGCGGCGAATCCGGGATGAAGCGGCCGAAGGCAGCAGGGTGACGGAGCTGGCCGACAGCACCCTGCACACCCTCACCGCGATCGGCGCGGATCTGGGATTCGAGGCCCGCCGTGCCGATATCTCGGCGGAGCCGATCCTGACTGCTGTCTCGACGGTGATCGAGACGGTGCGGCGTCTCTTCGAGGCCAGGTCGCACGCCGAAGGTGACACGTTGGCGCGCCGTGAGGGTGGCGCGGTTGCCGTGGAGCCGGGCAGTGGGCGGCCGATCCGGTTGACCGACGTCGAGTACTGGGCGGTGCGGCAGGCGTTGACGGCGGCGAGCAAGCAATTCCTTCCTCGGGATCACCCGTGGTTGCGCCGGATCGACGTGACCGGTATGTGGGCCGAGCGGCGTAGCCGGTTCTACCAGGTCCACGGGCTGCACGAAGAGATCAACCAGTGGCTTCCGATAGGGAACCGGGAGTTTCGGGTGCTGTTGTTCGTCGCCCCCGACGTCGATGGTGTCCGGTCGGTGTATGCGGACGGGCGGCAGGTGCCGAGGCTGGCGTTTGCTCCGCTCGGGGCGCGGCGGCAGCTCAACGAGTGGGAGGGCGCGCGGATCGCGCACCCGGAGTGGTCCGAAGACCGGATCCAGGAGCTGCCACTGCCGCCGCCGGTCGTGCTGGCTGACATTGCGGCGGTGGGTGAGACCAGCGAAGAGCGGATGCACGAGTTGCTGCCCGCGTGGCGTACCTGGGGTGACGGGGCGCCGGAAGGTGTTCGTGCCGTGCCTACCAGGTGGGTGGCTCCGCAGCAGTGGCGGAACCTGCTGGACCGGATGCCCGAGCTGGACAGGTTCATCATTTTCGACGACCGACTGCTGGTAGAGCTGGGCGGAGTGCCGGCACTGATACTGGTCCTCGACACCGAAGCGGCCGCCGAGCGGCTCAGCGAGGCCGGGCTGGCGTGGGTCGCCGACGAACTGCTCGCGGTCCATCTGGCCGACCGTGGGGCCGTCCTGCTCACCACGGACCGGCGGGATGAGGTCGCCGCGTTCCTCGCGGGGACCGAGGCCGGTGAGAACCACGCGTTTTGGTTGAGTGTTCTGGTCTTGTACCTGAACAGCGTCGGGCCGCCGGCGATCGAGGCCTCGGATCTGGTCCGGTACTGGGCGGACTTCGGCGAGCGGTTCGGCGCTTCCCGGACGGCGGTGCGGGAAACAACCGAGCTGTTCGGAATCGCGCTGCGAGCGTTCGCCCGAAACGACATCGACGGGGGGCTGGCCGCCGAGCGGGCGGCAAACCTCACGGCGTCCACCATCGACCCGGAATGGCACAGCACGCAGCGTCACACCCTCTTCCGCGAGCTCGGCAACCTCGGAGCGCCGTCGCCCGGGGACCTGATCCGGCACCTCCAGCCGAAGATCACCGACGCGTTGGCTGGGGCGGGACGGCCGCTTCTGCCCGAAGAGCTCGCCGCCCGGGTCGGCGCGGACAGCCTTATCGTCAATTTGGCCGTGGCACAGCACCCCGGCATCCTCTATCTGGAGGGAGGACGGCTAGCTCTCGACACCAGGACTGACCAGGCCTTCGGCGATGATGGCGCGCTCGCGCCGCGTGAGTCCGGCCTGCTCGCGGCCGCGATGGTCGTGGCCCCGGAGCGCAGGAACGCACTGTTCCAGGCGTTGTCGCGCTTGGAACAGCGAGAGGGCGATCTGTGGCTGCGGCCGTTGGAGAACATGGTCAAGGTCCATTGGTATGGGGTCCTGGCCCGGGATCCGGAGCTGGTGGCCGCCGCCGGCCCGGTGTTGGTGGTGCATTACAACCCAGAGGCCCACGGCGGCATCCCGCTGGAGCTGGAGCCGGTCCGTGATGTGCTCGACGGTCTGGTCATCGCTGACTGGCCCGAGCGCGGCACCCGCGTGGTGGTTTCGTCCCTGCTGGATGAGATCAGCCGTCACGTGGCCGCGGGGAGGCTGCGGACAGACATCTGGGCTGAGTTGTTCAGCGTCGGTGGTGGGCAGCGGGCCGCCGCACGGTTGGAGTCGGCGCTGGCCTTCGGGGTGGACCTGCCCGCGGATCCCTCGGCCCTGCCTCAGCACCCGTCAGGGTTCATGCCGGTGCTCGACTCCGAGGGACAGTCGGTGTGGGCGCTGCGGGTCGGTGGCTCGGTCGGGACCGTGGTGTTGAACGACCCGCACCTCTACCGGGACGACAGCCAATCGGGCGGCGCGGCGAACGCGCTGGAGCACTTGATCCGGCAGGCGATGTGGCTGCCCGAGGAGCCGACTCCTCTCGGCCTGGGCGACCGGATGTTGGAGTTGGTGGCGGCTGTGTCCCGGTCGCAACCGGTCACCGAGTACCAGGTCGGCAAGTATCGGGTGCGTAGGGTTCGGCTGGACCAGCCGTTCACCGAGAATCGCGAAGACTTCGGCACCTCGACCGCCTACGCTGAGCAGGTCTTGGAGGAGCTGGTCGGCGAGGAGCTCGAGGCGCTCGCCGACGGGCTACGCCATCCCGGCACGCCGAACCACCGGACGGGCAACGACCTGGTCGAACCTGTTTACCTGCAGGTCGGGTTCTACCCGGTCCGGGCAGACCGCGCCCCTGGGTTGGTGGCGCATCCGGAACTGTTCGCCCGCGCCGAGGGCAACACGGTCGCCATCCACGATGGCCAGGGCAAGGTCTCGGCCACCGGCGCGATTTTCCAGACCGATGACGAAACCACCGCCTCGACCACGATCGTCACGAACTATCACGTCGCCAAGCACGCGCATGCGGGAGCGCGCATCGTCGCCGACCAAGCGGCCACCGACCCACGCACCCTGCCCCTAGAAGGCTACGACGACCTTGCCGACATGGCCCGCAAAGGGTGGCGTTGGATGGCGAAGCTACAGCGTGACCCGGAGCCCACAATTGACATCGCCGCGGTCACGGTGGCTGCGGTGCTCGGTTCGCCAGCGCTCGGCTCCCCGGCGCGACCGCGTACGGCCCCGCTGGAGGTGGGTGAGATCCTGACATTCTTCACCTACTCGCGTGGTCGATTCACAATCGTGCAAGGTCCCGTGCTTGAGGTGGTGTTCGGGCACGCGCGGGTGGATGTCGTGGTCGCCGGAGGAGCCTCGGGCAGCATCGGCTACGACAACACCGGCCGGCCGGCGGCGTTGCATTTCGGCAGCAACTTCTTCGGCAACGGCCTGGTGATCGGCCCCGAGCTGCTTGCCCGGTTCGACGAGCAAGTGGTGCGCGGCTCGGCCGGTCACCCGATATTGCCGGCGGCTCACGACCCCGACGTGGGCACGGATTCCGGCGCCAGCACCCGCGATACCGCGGAGCCCGCCGCCGACACGGACAACCGGCGCAACCGTGACGACGGGTCGAACGCGGCGTACACCGCGCCGGGGGTGATCCTCGGCGAGGTGAACACCTGGCTGGGCCTGGCCGCCATCGCCGTCGTCGCATTGGTGGTGACGCACCGGATGGGTCTGCTGGCCCGCTGGCTGGCCAAGCTGCGGGAGCTGTTGCGCCTGCTCGCCGCGCGCGCCCCGCCGGCACGGACGGCGAACGATGTGGGTGACATCATCGACCAACTGGCCACCCGAAAAGGGCATACGACCGAAACACGCACCGGCCAAGATCCCCAGCCCGAGCAGCACGGCAGGCCACACGAGAACGACGTGCCGGATGACCGATCGGGCGAGGACAACGCTCCGGCCGCGCTATTCCCGATAGCCGGCGGGCTAATGACCAGCCACACCTCGAGCATGCTGGCGGTGGCGGTCGTGGCTGGCGCGACAGTGCTGGTGCTCGCCAGGGTCGGACTGCTGGCCCGGTTGTGGGAACGGCGGCGGGCTCTCCTGAACGCCCTGACCGCCCGTGCCCCGCCCCCGGTGGCTCAGCTCAGCGTGACCGCGTTGCTGGTCGCCGGGCTGCTGCTCAGCGCGGCCGGTGTTCACCCGGTCGCGCTGGCTGGAGCCACAGTGTTCGTCGTCCTCGGCCAGTTGGGCGAGGGTGGGCAGCGGGTGGAGCTGACTCGGGAGCTGGCTCAACGGCTGGCTGCTGACAAGGACTTGATGGACTCGGTGCTGAGGCAGTTGCGGGCGCAGGGCGTGCCGGAACGTCTCGTGGACAGCTTCGGCCTGTACTGGGGTAGCAGCGGCACGCCGCTGTCTGCCACCGATGCCGCCCGCATAGCGGGGATCAAACGGAGCTGGTTCTACGAAAACATGCACAGCCGTGGTCTGCCAGTTCGGGAGATCAAGGACGGGATGCGGTACCAAACTCGGCGACCGGCTTCTCATCAGCAGCGCGCGGCGTTGGAACACGACCCGGATTACCAGCGGGAATTCTCCTGGGAAGTGATCGCGGACAGGTTGTGGGAACTGGCAATCGAGCTGGGTCATTCGCCGTCGCCGCAAGATTGGCAGGCACACGCGATGGCGCCTTCCATCGGGTACATCATCGATAACGTTGATCCGTGGAAGGAGATTCTCGAAAGAGCGCTTCTGCCTCCGTTGACGCAGCACTACACACAAACTCAGGTGCTTGCCGAGGTCGCCGTTGCCGCCATCGAATCGCGGATCGACCCGTATGAGCTGTCACAAAAGGCGTATGAAGGCTGGCACGCGCGACAGCGGAAGGGGATTCCGAATGACCGCACGGTCCGCCACCGGTTCGGTGGTTGGCCGAAGGCGAGGTCGGCGCTGGTAGCCCTGATTGCGGGATCTGAGGTCAGCCTCGAGAAGGCGCTGCGAGACCTGGCGGCGCTGGCTCCGTCCCGGATTGAGCTCATCGCAGCAGCGAAACCAAACTTCTCGGCGGCACCAGCCGAATCACCGGTACCTGCGGAGCGCGCTCGTACCCGACAGGTCGCTGGGCTGGACGAGCCGGTTGACACATGGTGGCGGCTCCACGACGAGCAGGGGTGGAGCATCGTCATGATCGCCGCCTACACCGGAGGCGCCTACACGACCATCAGGAGAGCCTTCGACCGCGTTGGTTTGGCTAACCGCGACCGCAAACAGGCCCGCAAACTGACCGCAGTCCAGGATCGGTCCGCGGCTAAGGCGGTCACACCGAGGGTCGTCCAGGAATGGCGCAAGGGTCTTGCCGGTGAAGAAATCGCCGACAAGCTCCAACTGGAGCCACGCGTCGTGGCCATGGCCCTCGCTAGCGGCGAAATCTCTGGAAAGGAATTCGCCGAGCGCAGGCGCGGGACCACCGGCGGCAGAGTGGTCGCGGATGGAAGGTCGGGCGCCGAGGCACAGCGCCGGAACACCGCGCGCGCCAGCCGCCAGACCGGCCCCATAACCGCAATCGGTCAGCCGGCGGATGATGCGGACAGCGGTGAAGCAAAGCGGACGCCGCAGGCGCCAGACAGCCCGAACGCGATGCTGGCGGCGGCGGGACTGGCCGTCGCGCTCGCCCCGACTCTCATCGCGGCCGGGTTGCCAGTCCTGGGTACCGTCGTCCTGGGCACCGTCCTGCTCGGCGGCATGCTGGCCGTCGTGGTGAAGGTTCTACACACCGTCCGGGAGGCCTGCGCACACTTCGTCGGCGGTCCCTCTGAGCCGATGCCGGCGCACCGGTCACGGCTCGGACTGACTCGGACGCTGGCCGCCGCGTTCGGCACGACCTTGTTGGTGGGCGGCGGATTCGCGGTACTCGGCGATGCCGGCGCGCTGGTGCCGCTGCTGGTGGGGGCCGGCGCAATGGTGACCGGCTGGGGTGCCCTGTTCACGCTTCGCCACATCCGTGACGCGCGTGGCCCCCCAGGGATGCTGGCAACCTTCTTGGCGGGCGCGGTGTTGCTGGCCGGGCCGCTCCTGCTGGGCGGCGCGACAATATCCTTCGCGGTGACGGCTACCACCGGACTGGTTACCGCGTTCACCGTGCTGGCCGGGCTGCGCGCGGTCACGACGCGCGGGCATTGGCCCCGCTGGGCCGCCAGCGGACTGCTGGCGGCCCTGGCCGTGCTCGGAATCGGTGCGATCCCAACCGACGCGGACGCAGAACCCGGCACCGTCTCGGATGCGTCGGTGATCTCGGACATGCAACCGCAAACCGAAGCGACGACGGTGCGGCTGCGGGTTGGGCGCACCCAGGAAGGCGATACCCCGCGCCGCTGGGCTGAGGGTCTGGGTACTACCGAAGCAGCGTTGCGCGCGGTCAACCTGCACATCGCGTGGCCAGCCACCACAGATACGCCGTTCGCTCCGAACACCGAGCTCTACATGCCCGAGGGCGCCGGCGACGACTGGACTGTGACGAGCCGGGTCGCCACCGGTGTCCGGTATGACGTGGTGACGGCGGTCATCGCGCGGTTTGGTCTGTTCACCGCCTACGGTCGCGCCAACCCTGCAGTGATCCTCAACGCTAACCGGGACGTATTCGCCCTTCGCGGAGTGGACGACCTGAACCCGGGCCAGCTGCTGAACGTCCCGGTCGGCGGCTACGGCACCGTGACGCTCACCGTGCCGGGCACGGGCGATGTCGGGCAGCCGAGTGAGCCTAATCGACCGGGGCAGGGCGACAGTTCAAGCTCCATCCAGGGTCCGAGCCAGCTGACCTCGTCGACCAGTACCAAGGCGACCGAGTCGGGAAGCGCCGGCCAACTTTCGACCACTGAAATGCCGTGGCGCTGGCTGATCGTACTGGCTGAAGTCGTGCTCGCTCTCAGCGCCGGGATCCTCGGCGCGCGGCACTGGAACGAGATCAAGCGCAAGCTCGGCCTAGGGCGCGTGAGCAAACGACTCGTCCCGGTTGGGAACTCCTTCGGACTCCCGCAACCCCGGCAACGGAAGCCGCTCTGGCGCGAGGCCCGCGCCCACGCCGCCGACGCGGCCTTGCCGAGTGCCCCGGCGGGTGCGGCGCGTTGGGCTCGCCGGTGGGTGTTGTGGCTCGGTGGTGGGTTCGGCACCGGTGTCTCGGTGACCGGGATCTTCGCCGCGACGGTGTTGAGTCCGGCGTTGTATCAGGCAACGACCTGGGGGCTGTTGGCGGGCGCTCTGGTGTTGTTGCCGCTGTGGGCGTTCCTGCCGAGGCGGGCGGTCGCGATCGCCGCGATGGGGTTGGCCGTGGGGTCGTACTGGTTGTTGGCAAACACGTCCGGTACCGGGTTCCTGGCGTGGATGGCGACGTTCGGGCTGGGCTTCAGCGCGATGCTCTGGACGGTGTTGCCCCAGCTGGTCGATGAGTGGACCGAGGGGCAGATCAAGAAACGGAACGCCGCCCGGCCCGAGGACCGGCAGCTGCGGCTGGGTGTGCGCAGCATCCACGCGCTCAGCATGTTCGGTTCGTTGCTGGTGTTGGCCTGGATGCTCAACCTGCAGCGCGCATTGCTCACCCAGTCGTTGGCCACCGCCGCCACGGTGTCCGCGGTGATCGCGGCCGTCGCCACCGTGGCCCTGTTGATCTTGCCGGGCGAGCGGCCCGACCGGAAGCGCCCGACATTGCGGACGCTGCTGTGGGGGGCGTTCGCGCTGTTGCGTGTCAGCAAGCACGCCACTGACCGGGTCGAAGCCGGCGAGAAGACGCGGTTCGTCCGGGCGATCTCGCGGCCACTCGGGTTCATCGCCATCGCGGTTTCGCTGTACGACGGCTACTGGCATCTCGGGATGCCGGCCGGGTACCACGGTTGGGCGCCCGTCCTGGACTACCGCTTCCTCGCCGGTGCGGCGTTGCTGGTCGGCATCGCGGTGGTCGCTGACCTGCGCGGCCGCAAGGACACCGGCGGTGGCTCGCTGTTCCTGATGGGCAGCTTGATGGTGGCCGCCGGGCTCACCGTCGCGGCCACTTCGCCGCTGGCCGGCGGAGGTGTCCTGGTCGGGATGATGCTGGGCGGGTTCCTCGCCGAGGCCGCGATCACCGGCATGGCGCCCGCCCTCTACGAGATCATCGACAGGCGGCTGCCGGCAGAGGACCGGGACCTGGCCTACGCCTCGGCGACCTTCATCAAGCAGGTTTCCCAGGTCGTCGGTTCCGCGCTCGGTTCCGTCGCCGGTGGCCTGTTCGGCTGGTCCGGTGTTGCGGTCCTGATCGGCGTGTTCTCAGTGTCCGCGTTCATCACCAGCCTCCGCGCCAAGAAGCGCTACGCGAGCCTGACCAACAGCACCTGGCCTCGCCTGACCGGGTCCCTCGGCCCGATCAATAAGTCCACGCTCCGGCCGCATCTTCTGACCGGTCTCGTGCTGAGTGGTTCCTGGTTTGTGCTGTCCCTGCTGTTCGGCGATGCGGGTAGGCGGGCCGCTGCCTCGATCGGGTTGCCGGGTTGGGCGGTGGTGACCACTACGGTGGTTGTGGGAGCTGCGGTCGTGGCTTGGTTGCGGCTGCGGGTGCGTCCGCCGCCGACCCAGGTGATCGCAGCGGTATCCGGGGTCGGGGCGGTGCTGGTGGCGGCCCTGTGGCCGTCGGTGACGAGCTTTGTCGGGTTCGCGGTGCGGGGCTCGGCAACGGTGGCGAACCTAGTAGCGAAGAAGCTTCCGCCATGGGCCAAGACCGCCGTTGCGGTGCTGACGCCAGTGAGCTGGTTGGCACACCTAGTGATCCACGTGCCCGCGATGTTGGCGGCGGAGCCGCTTGGCTTGGCGTTCCTGATCAACGCGTTCTTCGCGGTCTTGGACGCCTCGATGCTGGTCGTGACTTCGACAATGCTGGCGCGGGGGCCGGCGAACGTGCTGGGCTGGATGAACCGGTGGCTGAAGCAACGGATCGGGTTCCCGGCGCTGATCGTGGCATTGCCGCTGCTAGACATTCAGCTGGTCCAAAAAGACCTCTGGGCGGCGGCTGTGGCGATCGCGGTGATGGTCCCGACCATGGGCTGGGCGACGATATCGGGTCTGTTCGCTGAGGTACGCGGCAAGAACGCCTGGCGAGGAGCGAAGCCGATGTTAGTGGCTGGTCAGTGGGCGCTGGCCACTTACGGCGTCACGCGACTGATGTCCAACCCGGTCGCTGCCTGGGGAGCTGTGAGTGCTTCGGCGCTGCTGGCATTGATGTGGGTCATCCATCGACGCGGACCACCAACCGCGAACGCGACATCTCTTTCGGATGGGCCGGTGACACCGACCCGACCTTGGTGGCGGCTAGGTCGTGCTGTCCTGACCTTGATTGGTCGGGTCGGGATGGTGGGTCTGGTCGGGACCGCTGGGACCGCCCAGGCCGGCTATGGCTGGTCCTTCACCGTCGGAGCGGAGCCCGCCCCCGGCCACGATCATGCACTGTCTTGGTACCAGTGGCGCTGGTACCAAGACCAGTATGTGGACGAGCGCTGGGAGGGTGCTGTCCGCGCCACGTTGCCGTTGCTGGAACCGGCGCGGTCAGACCAACCTGTGAAGCCCGGCGATTTCGACTGGTCCGCGGAGCACGACCCGCCGTGGATCGAGTTGATCTCCGGTGCCGACCTGGCCGAGGCTCTGAGCCTGGTGCTGGGCTTCGATGCCGGCGTGCAGGCGGCCGGGCACCTGATCGCACACGGGGTGGGTGACCGGATCTACTTCGTTGACCTGTGGTGGGATCGGCTTAGCCCCGAGCAGCGCGCGCTAGTCGTCGACCACGAGATCGACGCCGACCCCGCCGATCACGACCGGCATGCCCTGAGCACGCTCAACGCGCTGCGTGCCTCCGGTGTCACCGATCGCGACATCGAGGCGATGGTGACGCTGCTAGCGGCCGAATTGTCACGTCGAGCACTCGACAGCGTCCCGGCCCGGATCTACGTCAGTCCGTCGGCGGAGAGCAAGGTACGGGACCGGGTGCTGGTGCTTGGCTCGGCGGCGCCGCGGGTCACGGACGAGCAGGTCGGGGGGTGGGCCGCCGCCGCCGAGTTCGTGGTTCCGGACATCGGCGGGGGTATGATTCCGCCGATCATCGTGTCGTTGGGGCCAGCCCAGGTGGCCGCGCTGTTCGGGATCGACGAGGCCCGGGTTCGGCAGGCGGGGCTTGTCCGGGTCGCCGCGTCGGCCGGGTATGCATGGCACGCGGAGAGCCTGGGTGGACGCGATGACGTGCTTGTCCACCTGCGGGATGACTTCGTGGTGGAGCGGAGCCCCAGGTTCCGGAATTCCGGGTGGCGGACGCGCGTGGCATACCTGGATCTGGCAGTCCTGGCGGCCATTGCCACATCGCCCGACCGCGACGGTGTTCGGCGGCTGGGTGAACTGTTGATCAATCTCGGCCAGATCGGCGCGAGCGGCACCGAGATCGCGGCGGACCTGTCCCCGGCGTTGCGACAGGCGCTGCGTACCAGCGCCGGCGACTACTGGCTCGACAGCGACCGCGCGTTGGCCTTGGCGCTTGCACTGCCCGGGATCGACTTCGACGCATCCGTGATCAAGACTGCTCAGCAGGCGATGGTTTTGGTCACCGGGCCCGACGCTCACCGCGGCTGGAAGCACGGGCTCGGTGTGAGCCTGGGTGACGGCGACGTGCTGACCGCCGCGCACGTGGTCGGTGACAAGTACGGGCCACAGCAGGTGCGTGTCGACGGGCGTCCGGCGGAGCTGGATTGGTCTGACATCGACCGGCCCACGGATCTGGCACGGGCGCGGGTAGCCGGGCTCACCACGCGCGCGCCGAATATCGAGTTCGCGACCACCCCGCTCGCCCCGGGGACGGTGGTGGCGATGTTCTACGCCGCGCATGCCGACCCCACTGGTCGGCCCGCCTGGTCAACCGTGGTCTTCGGTGCGGTCGATCCCACGCTTACCAGTCCGGGATTCCGGGCCGGCGTAACCGTGGTGGATGCTCCCAACTGGGGTGGCTTCTCCGGTGGCGTGGCTCTCACCGCTGGCTCGGTGGCTCCGCGGTGGGCCGGTGTCGTGATCGAACAGGATTACCCCAACAGCACTTTGCCCGCGGACCGACGGCGCGAGTGGAAGGAAACGGGTCGGACAGTGGCCGGGCTGGTCCCGGCACACAAGGTGGTGGAGTTCCTCGCCACGCGGACTGGGTTGCCCGAGACGGCGCCGACACAACCGGCCCGACCGGACGAGCATGGCTGGTCGAGCAGGCGAGGGCCGCCGGATCAGCGGCCGGCTGACGATGCGACCCCGACGTCGCTGATCCCGCTGGCCGGAGCGCTGTGGATTGGACACACCTCGAGCCTGCTGGCGCTGGCCGTCGTGGCGGGCGCGGTCGTGATCGTGCTGGCCAGGACCGGGCGGTTGGCGGGTACCTGGGCGTGGCTGCGGGCGCTGGTCCAGGGTCGGGCCACCCAGGCACCGCTGGGCGAGAAGACCGGTGCCCCGGCGACGGAGGAGGCGGTTTCCCGGCTGGTCGGACAGGTGACCTCTCGGTTGGCCGCGGTCACGGGGTCGATCCGGGCCGGGTCGCTGCTGACGCTGTGGTGGGAGGTCCGGGCTTGGGCGCGGTCGCCGGGTTCCGACGCTGCCGTGTTGTTGAACGGCGACCGCCTGCAGCCGGTGGCGCGGGTGATCCTCTATGCGGCGGGCGGGGCCGTGCTCGGCGCGTTCCTCGCGCCCGCGCTGATCGGTGTCGGCGTGCTGGGCGCGGCCGGTTTGGCTGTGGTGGTGCCCGACCGGTTGCTAGCGCCACGCAAGGCAGGGCTGATTGTGCGCTTTGCCCAGTGGGTTGCGGTGCCCCTCGGCCTGGCCGTGAGCGCGCTGGTGTTGACGGCCACGCCCGCATATGCCTACGCCGCGGGTGTCTACGCGGCGTTGGCCAGCGGGGTCACCCTCGCGCTGGTAGGGGCGGCGGTGCTCGTGTGGGCGGCCTACAGCTTCTACCGGCTGACCAGGCTGGTGACCGCGATGTCGCGGTCCGCACGGGAGGCGGAGCACCCCGAGGGTGAAGGAGCTGCGGTCGTTGCCGAAGCCCTATCGGCCCCAGAGGAGACACACGAGACGGTGGCCGGCCCGGCCGAGGCGGTTGAGGTGGACACGACGCAGCCCGAGCCCACCGCGATCCTGCCGAAGGCAGGGACCCTGGATCGCGATGCCACCGGCGTCATGGAGCTGGATGCCCCCGAGGCCATCGAGTTGGTGATCGACCGGTTGGCGGCCGATGTGAGTGCGGTGGCGCGGGCGGCGGAGGCTTCCGCCGCGTCGGGGCAGGTTGCGGATGAACAGCGGCTTGCGGACGTGTTCGGCTCGCTTGATCGGCTCGCCGCCGATTTGGACGCATTGCGCGAGCAGGTGGGGGAGACGGTGCTGGGCACGCGGCTCGGCGATGCGATGCAGGCCGCGTTTGGGGCGTTGGTGGAGCGGGACCACCGTGTGGTCGCGGCGGAGGTGTGGCCGGATTCGTATGTGTTGGAGCTCACGGCTGACCGGTTGGGGGGGTTGGCGCGGCAGTTCGGCGAGGCGGCCGGCCTGCTGGAGGCCAGGCAGGTGCGCGCGGCCGCAACGTTGGTCGGCGAAACGGTGGATGCGCTGGCGCGGTTTGCGCCGACGTCGAGCCACCACCCGAGCCCAGGTGCGAGCGTGCGGGCGCTGCATGGTGATGTGGCTCGGTTCCAGCGCGACATCTACCCGGGGCTGATGGATTTGGCGCCGAGGGCGCTGCTGACCGATCGGGAGATCGGTGCGCTGGTTGGGCAGTTGCGCGCGGCAGATCGTCGGTTGGCTGCGATCGGCCGTTCCGCCAGGCGCGCCCACAACGAGCCGGTCACCGAACCACTCCCGATCGTCCGCGACACCAACACCGACACAGCTCAACGCAGCTGGGCACCGCTGGCTGGCGCGGCGCTCGCACCGCACCGCTGGCTCACCGAATGGGCCGGCGCGCAGCAGGTTCTCTTCATCGCCGTCGTGTCGGTAGTAACGGCCGCCGCGCTCTTCGTGGCCTGGTCACGGTTGCGCACCACCCCGGCGCGCTTCGCGGCGGTGCTCGGCGTCACGCTGTCCGGCATCGCGCTGGTCGTCGCGCCGACGGTGACGATCGTGGCGGGCGCCGTGCTCATCACCCCGGTCGCCGCGGTTCGGCTCCCCCGGTGGGCGGGTGACGTGCTGGCCACCGCTTTCCCCAGCCGGATTCCGCTGGACGGCGTCGAGCTGCCCAGTACGACCGCGCCGGACGACGCCGAGTGGGCGCGCCTGATCGCCAAGGCGCCCCGGCATCTCAACCGGCGCCCGCAAACCCTCGGCAACGAACGGCAGGACGCGTCCCTCTCCTCGGCCGCCTTCGCGAAGGTGGGTACGCCGGCGGCTGACGAGATCATGGCCCGCCACCCCGTCGAGCTCTGGATACTGCGGGAAGACGGTTCGCTGTGGGTGTCCGTGATCAACACCCGGTACAAGCCACTCGGCTCGCGCACCTGGACGTTGGTGCGTATCAGGCACACCGTGCCAGCCGGCGCCGGACGGCCGGTGATCGCCGCCGGCGCGGCCGTGGTGCTCCGGGATGCGGATGGGCACTTCGTGCTGCGAAGGCTCACCACCCGCAGCGGGCACTACCACCGAGGGCTCACCACGGCGGAAAACCGCGCCGCGCACGTGTGGGGCGTGGCGGCGTTCGCCCGGCGCGGCATCGTGTACCGCCCGGGGCTGGCCGCCCGGCTCCTGATCGCGGCCTGGTCGCAGCCGCCCGGCGACGGCCCGTCATCGGCCAAACAGGCCCAGTGGTCCACCGCCCTGCTCGGCCTGGGGATCGGTCACGTGGACCTCGCGCTGTGGGTAGTGCCGGTCGCACTGAGCGTAGGTGCGGTGGTCGGGCTGGGTTGGTTGGTGCGCGCGTTGTTGCCGGTGCGGGAGGGCACGCCGACCCAGGGTTCCCCGGTCGAAGCGGACACGGCCGCCGGGTTCGCCAAGACCCTGCCCGCTGTCAGGGCGCTGCTGCCCGGAGCAGGCACCGCCAGCAGGGCGGAGCTTGCCGTGGCAGCGAACCGGTTCCTGGCGGCGAACCCGGGCGTCGCCGCGGCGATCTTCAGCTACGTCGACTACGGCGGCCCGGAAGGCCACCCCATGGTGTACCTGGGAATGGGCGAGACCGGCATGCCGGTACTCGGCAAGATCGACAGCGCCGCCACCTACACGGCGCTACCGGAGTGGATGGCAGGGCAGCTCGGTTATCGGCACGACGAGCTGCGGCCCTATGCATTCGGCCCGAACGGAGCCCACAGCGGGCTCCTGGCGACCCGCCCGGTGCGCGCGACGCTGCTCGACGGGTACAGCAGCCCATTCAGCGGTCTGGTCGGCGAGCCGTTCTGGTTGTGGCCGACCTTCCATGCCCACCTGGGCTTCCCAGTGTGGGGGCTGCTGGACTTCCTGCGGGTGTTCCCGACGACTTTCAGCGAACGAGCGCAGCAGCTCGTGGTCACCCGCCGCCCCGGCCTAGCCCCCACCGACCGCCTGGTCACGCGAGACGCCCGCAACTTGAAGGACGCCGCGTGGAGCAAGCAGAAGATAGCGGAAACCCAGCGGACGCAGGCAGCGGCGCTGGGCGGCGCCACCGACCGACCACGCGGGAGCGGGCTGCTCGGGCACCTGCTGCGCGAGCAGCCCGGCCGGCCCGGTGGCGAGCTCGAGTTCGTGCCGGGCGCCACTGCTCCCGTCGGCGCCCCGCAGCTGTGGGTCACCACGACACACCCTTCAGGCCGAACGGTAAACACCTGGGTGGTGCTCGACACCGGTGCCGACTCGATGGCGTTCAACCAGGCCAGGGCCAAGTTCTACGGCTACTCATCGAGGTACCCCTACGAGTCGGTTTTCGTGAGTTCGGTACACGGAATCGTCGCCGATCGCTGGACGATCGATCCCCTGCAGGTCTCGGTCATGGGATTGCCCGAAACAGCGACCATCAGGCCGCATTTCCAGCCCGAGGCGAATTTCCCCCAGGTGGGAGCTCCGTTCCTGCGGCACTTCGCCGTCGAGATCGACGGGGGCGCCCAGCGGTTCACCATCACCCCGCACACGTACACCGAAACGGACGCCGACGACACCGAGACCGGGGCCGCTGAGACCGGGCACGAAACCCCGACACACCGGACTAAAGGCCCCGAGACACCGGGTACGAAACCCCGACACACCGGGGTGGACGCTGGTGGCGAGGCACCGCAGCGGAGTTGGGCGCCGCTGGCCAGCGGAGCGCTCGCCGGGCATGACTGGGTCACCGGCCTGGTCGTCAACCATCCGTTGGCCCCCACGCTCGTACTGGTCGGCGCGGTGATCGTCGCAGTCGCCGTCTGGATTGTGGTCCGGCTGCGTTCGGGTCGGGGGCCGAGGGCGCCGCCGCCGGACGCCCGGCTGATCGTGGTCGACCTGGCCGAAACGCGCACCAGGGTGGTGAGCCAGCTGGCGAAGAAGCTGGTCAAGATGCCGCCGGCCGGCCGTTGCGGGGCGCTGGCCGAGAGTGGGGCGTTGAACGGCCGCCAGGTGGTGCCGGCCGACGCGATGATGCGTCACGCGCACGAGGAAGGACTTCTGAGACCGCTGGACGACGAGCAGCGGGAGACGACGGGCAGCGCCGACCCCCGGCTCTGGGTGGTGCCCACTGAGGTGTTGGAGCGGCTGGCCGACGGCGGGTTCGGCGCGTCGGTGGACGGCCTAGTCCTCTACACCTGGGTCGACCCGGCGGCACCGGGCGGCGCGCTGATCGGGGTGGCCGCGCCGGTGCTGGAGCAGACGGTGCGGATGCGCCGGCTCGCCGCCCTGCTCGGCCCGGCCGAGGCGGCCACGGCGGACAAGAAGGTGCGCGCGTTCTGGGCGGTCGGCCTGGCGTTCGAGGAGAAGCACCGGGTCAACGGCGTGCGTGCCGGCGAGGCCGCCGGCCACCGGCGGGCGATGGGGCTGCTCAACCGGCTGCGCATCGAGCACGCTGGCCTGTTGCGTGACGCGGCCCAGCGGGCGTGGGCCGAGTTCACGCTGCCCCACCCGACGGCCGGACCCGATCAGGAGCTGTTCACCGGCTGGGCGGCACGCGCCGACCGGATGACCGAAATCCGTGAGCTCGACCTCGCGGACCTGCTGCGCACCGCGGCGCGGGCCGGGTCGCGCCCGGCGGAGGAACTCGGCGGCCTGTTGGCCGGCATCGCTGAGCTGGTGGACGGCGCGGTCGGACTGGTCGTCCGGATCGCCAAGGCGGAGGAGGCGGCCCCGCCGCACCGGCCGGGCAGCCAAACCGGCGAGGCGGTCCGGTTCCTGGCGGAGCTGCGCGAGCAGGTGGAGCTGCGGGCGCATCGGTGGCACCAGCTGGGCGCGGCTCTGCGTGCGCCGGCCCACGGCCCGGGCCAGTCCCTGGCCGGCATCCAGCTGCTCGCCCGGACCTGGCTGGACGTGGTCGACCTGGAGAACCGGAGCGACACCGAGCTGGACGAGGTCTACGTCCAGGCGCACCGGTTGTCCGTGGTCGAGGGACTGCCGCTCGGCCCGGAGGGTGCCGACTCGCCGCTCGCCGCCCCGATCGAGCAGGTGCGGGCACGGATCGCCGCGCTGTACCGGCGGGCGGACCGAACCGCGGACGAGCCGCTGCTCACCCGGCTGGAGACGCTGCGGGACGTGATCCCGGGCCGCGCGACGACGCTGCGCCGGGCCGCCTGGCTGCTCGGTGTGCCCGAGGAAGAGCTGCGTGCCCTGGTCGAGGCGCCGGAGCACCGCCACCGTTTCCGGCTGCGCGACGGCACGAAGCTCCACCTGCGCGGCCCGGGACCGGAAGAGGAGCCGGAGGGCGAGGCCATCGCCGGGCCGACAACGGAAGCGCTGCCGGTGCAAGCAGCGTCGAAGCTGCCGACCGGCAACTCGCAACCCGAGCTCGACCGACTGGTCTCGCTGGTCGCCAACCCGGACCGGTTATTCGCCGGCCTGTTCGACGTGCCACAGCGAATGGTCGACTCGCTCCCGCCGCGCTCGGTCCGACCCGGGATCGACATGCTGGTGCACGACTGGGCGGTGCAGGACCACGAGGCGGAGCGTGCCCTGCTGGGGAACGCCGCCGGTGGCCTGTCCGGGCCACAGCTGGAGGTCGTCGCCGAGGCGTTGGCCCTTGTCCGGCGGATGGACCTGGACGACGTGCGCACAGCCGCGTACCGGGCGGAGGCTTTTGGTCCCGATCGGCGCGTAGAACTGCTCGCCAGGATGCGGGAGCTGTGGTGGTCGGCGACGTCGCTGGCCGATGAGCTCGAGGTGGTCCACTTCGAGCTGTTCGCCCCGGGCCGGGACGAGGCGGCCACCGAGGTGATCCTGGCCGTCTTCACGTCGGTGGCCGAGATAGCCCGCCGGCGGTCGGCCCGCTGGTCGAACCTCGTCCAGGCGCTCGAAACACCGGGGGACCCGGCGACCCGGCCGCTCGACGCCGCCAGCCGGATCGACCGGTTGGCCCGGCTCGTGGCCCGGCCGATACGCGAGGTCGGAACCACCGATCGGCTCACCAATGAGCAGCGGCTGGACGATATGCGCCGGATTCTCGGGCAGCTCGCCGAGCTGCGGGTCGCGGCGCGGATGTTGAACGACGCCGGCGAGACGGACGAGCGAGTCGACGCGCTCCGGGAACGGCTGCACGGCCGCTACCACGGCCTCGACCCGTCCGCGAAGTCGCTGGCCGACCGGCTTACCACCCTGCTGAGCCTGGACCCGGGCCGCGCGGCCGAGCTGGGCCTGGTCCAGGCGCTGTTCGACGTCGAAGCCGGCGAGCTGAACCGCGTCATCCGGTGGTACCGCAGCCGGTTCGAGCTGGTGGACGGCGCAGTGCGGCTGGCCGACACCGACCGGCCCGACGGGAACCAGCGGCACGCGTCGATCGGCGCCGGCCTGACCGGACTCGCACTCGC
The DNA here is from genome assembly GCA_014208095.1 of Actinospineispora eucalypti. Lineage (GTDB taxonomy): Bacteria > Actinomycetota > Actinomycetes > Mycobacteriales > Pseudonocardiaceae > Pseudonocardia > Pseudonocardia eucalypti. Next base: position 2,976,820 of record JACHMT010000001.1, read on the forward strand.
CCAAGACGGCCCGCTCGCCTCGGCTCGTGATCTGTTTACCGCCCACAGCGTCTTCTTCTGGGTCGCCGGGATCACGCTCGCCGTACTGACCTACGCGATCTGGCGGCACGGCCCGCCGGCCTGGCTGATGCGGGTGCTGTACGTGCTGCAGAGCGCGTGGCTGCGGTTCTGGTCGGAACGGCCCGAGGTCATCCACGCCAGCGGATACCGGCCGAACCCGGTGTTCCACGGCGAGGGCCCGCTGTATCTCGGCCTGGGGCTGGAGCTCCGATTCCGCACGCTGCGGTTGGAGGACGCCGCCGAGCTTGCGGCGCGGCGGCTGGGTGGACTGGGTTACCTGAAGAACGACACCTCGATCGCGCACGGCTTCGAGATCGTCACCCACCCGATGGGCTACCCCTACGCGACCGCCAACTTCCCGTGGTCGCTACTCGCCCAGCTTGAGCGCAAGGGCGCCACCGCCAACGCGGCCGGCCTGCACATCCACCTCAGCCGGGCCGGATTCGACTCCGTGGCGCACCGAGTGTGCTGGATGCGGTTGATCTACGACAACAGCGACCAGGTGACCGCCCTGGCCCGCCGGACGTCGGGCTTCGCCAAGTTCACCGACGAGGACAGGGCACAGCTCGAGCGGTACGCCACGGGCGCGTTGAAGACCGACGCCAACGCGGCGATCAGCAACCACCACAAGGACACGTTCGAGCTGTGGGTGTTCGCCAGCACGCTGGATCCGGCGCAGGTCATGGCGGCGCTGGCGTTCGCGGCCGCCTCGGTGGAGTACACACGCCAGCACACCGGCGAGGACGCACTGGACTGGTCCGCCTTCGCGCGCTGGGCCGGCGGCCGGCCCGACTACGCCCCGCTCACCAGGGAGCTGGCGCGGCTGCGTGGCCCCGGTGGCCCCACGACCGGTGGCGGCACGTCCAGCACGTCGGCGCATGTCCCGTCGTGGTGGCAGCGGTTCCGGGATTGGCTCACCGCCGGCTGGAGCTGGACGCGTCGGTTGACGGCCGCCGGTGCTGGCGCGGTGGCGCTGGCCGTCGTGGCCGCCCTGCCCTCATACGCGTCGGCCGGCACCGATGCACCGGTCACGCCGGAGAAATCGTCCATCCATTTCTTCCAACAGGACTGGGTGCTCGCGGCGACGCTCACCGCCGGGGCGGCGATCGTGCTCGGCGGGCTCGCTTGGCTGGCCATGCGCGGAACGGCCAAGAACCAGCCACCGCGTGCACCCGCCGCCGACGTACCCGCGAATTGGCGCGAGATCACCGGTCTCGTTCAACACGACGACTACAAGCCGGAGCCGGTGTTCCACGGCGAGGGCCCGCTGTTCGAGGGCCTCGAGCTGGAGGTCAGCACCCCTCAGTACGCCGTGGCAGTCGAGCTCGCGCTGGATGTGCTGGATGCGCTGGGTGGACTGGGCTATCTCAAGCGCGACGGGTCGATCCGGATGGGCTTCGAACTGGTCACCCATCCGATGAGCTACCGGTGGGCGATGGCCAAGTTCCCGTGGGCGCTGCTGCCCGCGCTCGAGGCCACCGGCGCCAGCGTTGGGGACGACCTCGGCCTGCACATCCACCTCAGCAGGGCCGGCTTCGGCCCGTCGGAGCACATCGAGCGCTGGATGAGGCTGATCTACGACAACAGCGCGGAGATGACCACCCTGGCCCGGCGGAGGTCGATGTTCACCCAGTTCCACCAGCAGGACCGGGACATGATCCCGGCCTACGCGCGGGGGGAGCCGGGCATCAGGCGCGGCCGCGACCGTGTGATCAACACTCAGAACGAGAGCACCTTCGAGCTGCGCATCTTCGCCAGCTCGCTGGACCCGCAACAGGTCCAGGCTGCGCTGGCGTTCGGCGCGGCGTCGGTGGAGTACACCAGCGACCCGGCGAACCCGCTGGACTGGGCCAGCTTCGCGCGCTGGGTCAGCCAGCGACACGACTACCTGCCGCTGACCCGTGAGCTGCGCCGCCTCGGCTTCCTCGAACCGATGGAGGGCGAACTGGCCGGGCGCTTCGAGGACGCCCTGTTCGACCGTCTGATGGACGGCTCGCCGGAGGCCGACGCCGAGCTGAAGCTGGAGTACCGGGTGGGCGAGCTACTGGCCGACCACCTGGCCGGGCAGCCGGACCAGGCCCGCCCGCTGGCCGAGCTGCTCGACGAGCTGGGTGGCTCGGCGGAGACGGCGGACCTGGTGGCCCGGGCGGTCGGGGTGTACCCGGGGCTGCGGACGTCGCTGGACGACACCACGCTGTGGTACGTGCCGGCCGAGCCGGTGGGCGGCGAGGAACCGCAGGCCGGCGAGCCGAGCGAGCCCCGGCCGACCGCCGAGGATGCCGACCCGATCCTCGACGACGACGGTCTCGGCGGCCGGATCCACGCATTGGTCCGGGAGTTCCCCAGTCTGGTGGCTACCGCGCTGCCGCTGGACCAGCGCACCTGGGAGACATTGGACGCCCTGTCCGACACGCTGATGACCCGGATGTTCTGGGCGGAGACCGGCCCCAGCTCGCTGGAGACGGTCGGCGAGCTCGACGGCGGCCTGCCCGAGCTGCGGTTGTGGATCTCCCCGACCCAGTTGGAAACCTATGCGGCCCGGGTAAAGGAGGTGTTCCACCGGCTCGGCCACCCGATCACCGACGAGCAGGCCGAGGACCTGGGGCTGCGGTTCCTGCTGTGGCACGAGCTGACCCACGTGCTGCAACAGGCCTACGCGACCGGCCGGGGCAGCAAGCTGCGGGTGCAGCTGGCCATCGACACCCTCGCGGCCGGGCTGTCGGTTGTGCTGGGCATCCCGCTGGGCGAGCGGGGCCACCCGCTGGCGGTGGAGGAGGAGCGGATGGCGCACGGCGTGGCCATCACGCTGCTGGTCCGGCACGTCACCGACAACTACCCGACGCTGAGCGAGACCCAGCGGCGCCACCTGCCCGAGGTGTTGCGCTCCACGGTCACCGACATGACGCACCGGGACTTCGCCAGGGACCGGCACGGCGCGCCGACCCCGGATGTTGCCTCCCTGCCCGGCTATCTCTACTTCCACTCGGAACCGGTGGTGCTGGCCGTCTTCGAGTGGCTGATGCGGGAGACCCCGGCGTTCACCGTCCTGCCCGAGCTGGCTTCCCCGAGCGTTATCGCCGGCATACCCGGCGTCCGGCCCGAGCTGGAGTTGGTGCACTGGGCCCGCGCGGTGCTCGCCGACCCGCGTGCCGAGCCGGACGCCGAGTTCTGGGCGCGGGTGCGCGGCGCGCTCGCCGGCCTGGCCTCGGTCCGTGAGAAGACCCTGTTCAGCTGGCTGCCCGTGGCACAGTTCGAGGCCGTGTTCGCGCTGCTCGACCGGTTCGACCACGCCACCCCGGCCCGGGTGGCCGAGCTGCTCGGTGACGGCGCCCGGTCGCCGCCGTGGTTCGACGAGCACTTCCTGGACCACCCGGACCTGGATGCCCACCGGGAGCGGCTCGACCGGCTGCGTCGCCCCGGTATGCGGACCGAGGCGGAGCAGGAGCGGTATCTGGCCGGCTGGCGCGAGCTGATCAGCGCGCTGCTCGAGACCCACACCGCGCCGAGCGCGGTGGGCCGGGTGCTCGATCGGCTGTCCGCCCACCTGGAGGACACCCCGGACCCGGCCGGCCAACTCGACCTGATCGGCTACGCGGCCGCCGCCGTGCGCATGCTGGACGACGCGCCGCATTCCGGCGGGGTGATCGCGAACGAGCGGAAGGGCGAACGGCGGCGGTTCGGGGCGCTGATGCCGGCGCTGGAACCGCACGGGCGGCTGCACCGGCGCGCCGGAGACCCGCGCCAGCCCAGGGCACCACCGGGGGTGCTGGAGCTGCCGCTGACCGGTGAGGTCCGATCGCTGCTCGCCGGCGCGGAGCTGGACGACCTGCCCGACCGGATGATCGGGTTTTACTGGGCCGAACGCGATCTGATCGTGGTGTTCGCGCCGATGGCCGAGCGGGTGCGCCAGACCGGCATGTGGTGGCGGCTGCTGGAGCACGAGGAGTTCTTCCACCGGGACGGCAACGAGCACGCCCGCAACCGCTTCGGCCTCACCCACGCCGAGGACGTCGACGAGATCGTGGCGATCGTGCTGGGCGGCGGCCCGGCAGTGGCCGACGATGTGGCGCTGGCGGCGGCGGTCGCGGTGGCCCGGTTCCAGGCGGAGGTGGACGAGCGCCACCCGGCCGATGCCGAGCTGCGACTGGCGTTCGAGGTGGGCACGCTGCTGGTCCACCACCTGCTGCCCAGGCCGGACCAGGCCCGCCCGCTGGCCGAGCTGGTCGCCGCGCTGGACGGCACCGAGGAGGCCGACGCGCTGCTGCGGGAGGCGATCGAGCGTCACCCGGGGCTGCGGCTCGGGGACGAGGGCTCGACGGTCTGGTACGTGCCGGCCGAGCCGGTCGGTGGCCCGGCTCCGACCGCCCGCAAGCGGGAGCCGTGGATCCTGCCGGAGGAGGACGGCGCCGAGCGGATCGTCGCGGACCGCGACCTGGGCAGTCAGGTCCTGGCGGTGCTGCGGGAGTTTGCCGACCTGCCCGACACCCTGCCGCTGGACCGGCGCACCCGTGAGGCGCTGCGCACCCTGCTGGCCGGCATACCGGCGCGCACCTATTGGGCGGGCGGGGCCAGCAGCTTCGCGCGGTACTCGCCGCAGGGTGCCGCGATCGGTCCCGACGCGTCGCTGTGGATCTCCCGGACGCAGGTGGAGGTGGTCGCCCACCGGGTGATGGAGGCATTCCGGCTGCTCGGCCACCCCATCGGCTACCCGACGGCGCGCGAGCTGGCGGTGCGCTGGCTGTTGGGACACGAGGTGGGCCATCTGTTGCAGTACTCCGTCGCGGACGTGCGGACCAAGGATGTGGATCTGCTGGCCCACCGTGCCTTCGCCGCCGGGCTGTCCGTCCAGCTGGCCATCCCGTTGGGCGGGTTGGCCAGCGCCGAGGAGGTGGAAACCGAGCGGTTCGCGCAGGGCTTCAGCACGATGCTGCTGGTCCGGCACATCACCGAGCGGTTCCCGACGCTGACCGAGGCGCAGCGGCACTACCTGCCGGACGTGCTGCGCTCGGTGTACACCGACTCGCTGCACCGGTCGCTGGCGAAGGACCGGCACGGCGGCCCCACCGCCAAGGCACCCGAGCTGCCCGGCTACCTCTACTACCACCCCGAACCGGTGGTGCTGGCTCAGCTCGAGTGGTATGCACAACCCCGGCCGGGCCTGCCGCTGGCCGACCCGGACGCGGTGGTCTGGATGCCGGGGGCGCGTCCGGAGCTGGAGTTCATCCACCGGGGTCAGGCACTGTTCGACGGGCGGACCGCACCCGGCGAAGGGTTCGCCGGAGAGATCGGCGGCGCGCTCGCCACGCTGGCCCGCATCCCCGAACCGCTGGCAGACATGCTGCACCGCCGGCAGCTCACGATGGCGTTCGACCTGCTCGACCGGTTCGGCCCGGCCGCGCTCGACGCGCCGTTCGGGGCCACCCCGGCGGCGGTGACCGCTTTGCTCGGCGACGCGCCGGCGAAGCCGGCGCGCTGGGTCGGGCGCCAAACTGGGCGCCCGACGGGAACACAGCCGGCGGCCTGGTTCGACGCCTCGTACCTGGGCCGGCCGAGCGCCGAGCCCGAGCTGCGGTCCTACCTGAACGTGCTCGAGGAGCTGCTCGAACCGGTGACGCGCGACCCGACGGAGCACGACCGGTTCCTTGCCGGTTGGCGAGACCTGGTCACCGCGCTGATCGAAACCACCCGTGCGCCAGACGGGTACCGCCACTTCGACTTGATCTTCGACCTGCTCACCAGGCTGACGCGCGACGTGACCGAGGTCCGACACGTGGTCACCCGGTTGAGCCTGCTGGCCGCCGCCACGGCCACCGTGCGCTCGCTGGGCGATGCCGGTCCGGGCATGAACGGTGCCTTCGAGCTGCACCCGAGCACCGATCGACTGCGCCGCAACGAGAAGCGGCGGCTGAACCGGAGACTGCCCGAGCTGCAACATCTGACGCCGCTGGGCGCCGAGCGGACCGGTGCGCCGGAAGGCGTGCGGGTGGTGGCCTACTGGGAGGACGAGCTGGCCGGGCTGGTCGGTGCCCGCACCACCGGCAAGATCGCCGCGTACACCGTGGACCGCGTGGTGTACCTGCCCAGGACCGCGGTCACCCGGTTGCCGCCGATGCTGCTGCGCGCGCTGGTCGACTACGAGGTGATCCACCGGGTGAACGGTCCGACCGACAAGGCGGACCGCGAACGGCACGCTGGCGCGCTGCGCCGCGAGCTGCGCCAATACTGGGGGCCGGTGCGGCCGGGCGAGCGTGTCGAGCTCGGCTACCTGTTCGGCGCGCTGGAGGCGCTGCTGCGCGAGCTGGACACCGCGCACTGGGGCCTGCAGAACGAGGCCGCGCGCCGGGTCGAGCAGCAGGCCAGGGTGCGGCTGCTCACCACGCTGACCCAGCTGGGACTGCTGGACGACGCCGTCGCGGCCTACCGGGACCTGCTGGACTACCGCACGCTGGTCGACGCGGCACCGGTGCTGCTGAAGGCCTGGCGGAAGCAACGGGGCGACTCGGCGGACGAGCTGGCTTCGCTGATCGCGCTGATGCCGACCAGCCGGCACTGGGCCGCGCTGACCGCCCAGGCGGCGTGGACCATCGGGCTGGACGAGCCGGCGGCGGCGATCGCCGAGGGGCACGGCAGGGCCACCACCGACATCGACTACCCGGACGGGCGGCGCTGGGCCTACGGCTACGACATCGCCCTCGCGGTGTTCGACCGGATTGCCGGCGAGGACGGCTACCCGGCCGCCGAGCGGGCATTCGCCGGGGATCCGGCGCTGGCGGCGGCGTTGGGGTACGTGCACCGCCTGGTCGAAGCCGGGGCGCGGGACGGCGAGGTCGACGGGTTCGCCGAGCTGGCCGACGGGCCGGCCAAGGACTGGGCGCACGAGCAGGCGACGGAGCTGATGATCTGGTTGGACGAGGAGTCCGGGCTGGTCGGGCGGTCCTCGGCGGAGCTGGGCCGGCTCACCGACGAACAGCTGGCCGCGCGGGTGTGGGACGCGCGGGACACGGGCGGCGACCGGGCCACCGATCGGGCCGTGCTGGCGTACCGGCTGGCCGACGCCATCGGCTACCGGGTGCGCGAACTGCCCGCCGGCCTGCGTGACCTGACCGACCTGGCCCGAGACGGCGCGCCGTGGACCAAGCGGACGCAGTGGCCGGCCGCCGTCTGGCCGCGAATGCGGGCCATGCTGCTGGCCGGTGCCTGGACCCGGTTCGGCGCCCACGATGCCCGGTACTGGGGTGCCGCAACCGCCGCCATCAACGACCTCGGCGATGCCGGCTCGGAACAGCGGCTGGCGCTGCTGCGCGGGCTCGCGGTCGCACTCGCCGAACCGGTCGCGGACGACCACCGGGAGGCGCACCGGGAGCTGGCACTGAGCATGCTCGCCGAGCTGGGGCTGGCCCTGCCCTTCGACGCCGTGCCGACCGACCAACTGGTCGACCTGATCACGCTGTGGGTGGACCCGACGCTCGCGGCCTACCGGTTCCAGCTGCACCGGCTGCTGGACGCGCTGCCACCCGCCGAACAGGCGGTGACGGACGCCTGGATCCGGCTGGCCAGCGCCACGGTCCGGGTGGAACCGGCGCTGCGCACCAACCGTCGCGCCGAAGTGGCGATCGCCGAACTGACGCTGCTGCCCATGCGGGTGCCGACGCTGGGCGAGCTCGCCGCGCCCGAGCTGGACGCGGCCGTCGACACCCTGCACAACGTGGTGCACCGCGCGCTGGGCCTGACCGAGGGCACGCTGGTCGACGCCGACCTCAGCTCGGTGCTGGTCCGGGACCGCCCGACCCACCCGGGGCTGGCCGCGCCGCTGGCCGGTTACGAGTCCGCATTGCGCACCTTCCGCGACCGTGACCTGGCCGTCGACGCCACCGCCGGCGCCACTGGCCGGCCGGGTGCCCGGGCGCCACCGCCGGACCAGAAGTTCGAGGTGAACGGCCTGCCGGTGCGGGTCGCTGAGCTGCGCGACCTGGTGGTCCGGATCGACCTGCTGCGCCGGCACCTTGGGGGCACGCTGGACGAGGCGGCGGTGGCACTGCTCACCCACCCGAGGGTGGTGTGGCTGGGTGCTTGGAGCCCGGACGACCGGCTGCTCGGCTACACCGTGGTGTTCCGTGCCGAGGCCGGCCTGGCCGAACTGGTCCCGGCGCGCACGCTCACCCACCCGGACGTGCGAGATGTCTTCCGCCAGTACCGCACCGCCTGGGACCCGGCCGGCTCGGTCGGCCCGGTCACCCTCACCCCGGACGGCCACCGCTTCCTGCGCACCGCCGATGGCGTGCTCGCGCTGCCGCACACCCTGAGGGTCGACAGTGGCGACGCGGGCGCCTCCGGTGCGTTGTCCGAGCGGCTCCTGGAGCCGGAGGAGGACCTCGCGGTTCAGCGGATGTTCGCCTGGGCACTGGAGCACAACGAGGTGCTCGCGCTACCCGAGCGCTGGCGGGCCGAGCTGGGGCTCACCGACCGGCGGATGTGGCTGATCTCGGACCGGTTGCTGAGCGGGTTGGCCGACGGCGAGTTCGGCGCACCGGTGAGTGGGCTGGTCCTCTACACCTGGACTGCGGCGGACGGCGCGCCGAGGGACATGATCGGGGTGTCGCAGTGGATGCTGCGGGAGGCCGAGGACCTGTTCGAGTTCATCGCCGCCCAGGGGATCCGCGACTTCGCCGGAGTACTGGAAGACCTGCGGGCGTTCTGGACCACCGCCCAGCAATACGAGGTGCACCACCGGATCAACGGGGCACCGGGCGCGGAGGCGGCCCAGGAGACCCTGATCGAGTGGCTGCACCGGTTGCGGATCCGGTGGGCCGAGGCGTACTTCCCTGATGACGGTGAGTTCTGGACCCGAATCCGGGCGGCGCTCGCCGTGCTGGCCCGGGTGCCCGAGTCGGCCACCACTCTGCTGCTCATCGACCAGCTACGGCTGCTGTTCGACATGCAGGACCGGTTCGGACCCGGCGCTACCCCGCCGGCGGACTGGTTCGACCGCCATTACTTGGATCGCGACGGCGTCGCCGAGGAGTTGCGTGCCCATGGGGATTCGCTCGACTGGCTGTGGGCAGCGGGGGCTGGGCGGGAGCATTTCCTGGCGGCCTGGCGCGAACTGCTCACCGCGCTCATCGAGACCGGTGCACACACCGCCGGCCAGGAAGCGGTGTTCGACCTGTCCTTCGACGTCCCGGACCGGATCGACGCGGCCGAAGATCTGGCCGCCCAGCTGGAACTGATCGCCGATGCGGTGGCCGTACTGCGCGCGCTGGGCGGCCGAGCGCCCTCCGGCGTGGTGATCGAGAATAGGCGCGACACCGACGGTGACGACGCGGGCGGGACGGGCGGAGCCGCCGCGTCACCTGCGGCAGGCCAGCCCGGCGGGACGGCGACCACGCCGGACGACGACGGGTCGATGCGAGCCGAGTCGCGGGCCGGACCGTTCTGGCGGCGGATCGCCGGCTGGCTTGGCCGGACGGTGCCGGTCGTGGGGCTCACCGTGGTGTTCGTCACGGCGGTGCCGTTGATGCTCGGGCGCGGAGGTGGCTATGACGTGTCGCGCCCCGTCGCCTCTTACAGCCTGCGCGCCCTGATCGCCGCGGTGCACGTCTTCCGCACTCCAGCTCGGGTGGCGAAGGCGCTCAGCCGGGAGGGGGATCGGGTCGACCCGGTGGCCGTCCGGGACTCGCTTCACCTGCTGGCCGGCTGGGAGGTCATCGTCGGTGACCAGAACAACGGCTACGAGCTGACCGCATTCGGCCAGGCATTGCGGCGGCTGCCCCGCGAGCGGGCGATGGTGCAGGACTTCACCCTGCACGACGCCGTGCTGCTGGCCCACAACGCGCTCGCGCGGAGGCCGGAGTTCGGGGCGTACGACACGCTGTCGCGCCTGGCCGCGTTGCTAGCCGCCCGGCCGTTCGAGCTGTCTTCGGTAGCTCGACCGGAGGAGCCGACGTCCGGTCTGGGACGGCTGTTCGAGCTGCTCACCGCTGGCGTACCGCTCGACCACCTGGCCGACCGGCTGGGCCGCGACGTGGAGAGCGTCGAGGCGGTACTGCGGGTTCTGGTGGACGAGGGCTGGGCGGGGTACCAGGGCGGGCGATACCGCCTGGCCAACCGGCCGAGGCAACTGATGGCCAGGCTGGGCGAGCCCGGGTTCAACGGTCTAGCCCGGCTGCTCGCTCGGTGGCCGGATTGGCCGGCCCGCGCCGACGCCGACTGGGCTGTGTTGTGGGCGGCGTTGAGTCGACCCACCAAGTCCGGCTCGGTCAAAACGGAGCGCGCCGACCTTGAGAGTGTGCTGCGGGTGCTGGCGGACGCTACCAAACCGGTCAGTCTCGGCGCGTTGGCTACGGCGGTGCAGCGGGTCACCAAGAGCCTGCGCGAACGGCTCGACGCACTCGCCGTCCTAGGACTCGTACATTTCGAAGGAGGCGGGGCCTCTGGCCGCCAGTACCAGATCACGCTCACCGACCGGGGCTACGAGCTGCTGGACAGGCTGGACAGCGAGCCCACCGACGTCGCCGCCCAGGCCGTCGCCGAGCTGCTCGACGGCTGGCCGAGGCCGCGCGAGCTGCTCGAGCGTGAAGACATCTTCACCGAGCTGCTCGGGCCGATCGGCTCGAACGGTGCCCTGGAGCTGTTCCCCGAAACGGACCCGCTGGACCCGGACGACGAGGAACCTCAGCTTGCGCGGGAGTTGCCCAACCTGGCGCTGACCCCGCTGGACGCCGACCGGACCGGCGCACCGGCCGGCGTGCGGGTCGTGTCGTTCGACGTCGAGGAGCTGGCCGGCCGGGTCGGCGCCCGCACCGCTTACAAGGTCGCCGCGTACACCGTGCGCGGGGTGGTGTACCTGCCCAATACCGCACTCACCCGGCTGCCCCCGGAGCCGCTGCGCATCCTGGTCGACTACGAGGTCATCCACCGAGTGCGTGGTCCCACCGACACGAGGGTCCGGGAACGACACGCTGGCGCCCTGCGCGGCGAATTGCGTAGGCACCGGGGCACCGGTCGGCCGAAGGCCCACGCCCGGCACCGGGTCGAGAACGGCTACCTGCTCGGCGCGCGAACCGCGATGACGCCGGAGGCGATCCATGGTTTCGCTGGCCTGAAGACAGGTGAAGCGGCGGGCGCACCTAAGGAACTCCGGGTGAGCGACGACTTCCTCATCACGTTGCGGGAGGCCGGGGGGCCGCGTGAGGTGGTGATCTACGCGGGTCGGGACGGCTGGCCCGACACTGACAGCGCCCTCCTAGAAACCCAATCGGAACCTCTCGTGGCGTACGGCCGCTTCGCGCGGGTGGTGTTCCGTCGCGTCCGCTATCTTGCCGAGCCGGGCACGGGTGGGGATCTGTCCAGCGGTGGGATGGACGACGATCAGCGGGCGCTGTTCGAGGATGTGCTGCGCGAGCTGATCGAGCGGGCCGGGCTGCCCGGGTTCCAGCGGTTGCCGTTCGGGCTGGACGGGCCGAGGGTCCGGTTGCTCCGGGCCGAGGGCGCGGGTCCAGTGTTGCCTCGGCGGTTGCGGGACCTGCCGCAGCGGCTGCTGGGCTATGGCCGGATGACCGCCGAGGGCACGGAGATCGTGGCGTTCGACCGGACCTGGGCGCTACTCATGGAGCTCACCCGCGCCGGCCTGCTGGACGCGCGGTGGTGGTGGGCATACGCCGGGCATGAACTGCGCCACATCGGGCAACGGTGGACCGGCGCCGACCATGATCTGCACGCCGCGCTGCTGGTCGCGGTGGTGCGGGCGGCGACCGAGCTGCTGTTGGCCGAGGGACGGCTGGGGGAGGTCCGGCGGCTCGCCGCGCACCCGCACGGCCGGGCGGCCGCTGCCGGGCGGCTCGTGCAAGCCGCCGACGCGTTGGCCCGCGCCGAACTGGACCTGGCCGCGCTGAGCCTGGCGGAGCTGGAGCGGGCCGGGCTGCCGGCGGATCTGGCCGGGCCGCTGACCGAGCGGCTGGCGGCCGCGACCCGGCTGCTGGATGTGCTGCGCGCGGCTGACCCGGACCGGGCCGTGCGGCCGAACCCGCTGCCACAAGCCGGTTTCGACACGGCGGCCGCACACCTGGGCTCCGTGCTGACCGCCGCCACCGCCTCCGATGCCGTGGTGGCGATCGACGGTACCTACTTCGAGGCGATCACCGAGGCGGCCAAGCCCCACCTGCCGGCGGCGCTGGATCAGGCGGGCCGAACTCGGTGGCTGCTCGACGTGCTGGCGCAGGGCCGGGTCGACCGGGTGGAGTGGACCACCGACGGCGAGCTGCTGGTCCGGGTGGTCGGGGAGCGGCCGGTCGCGCTGTTCGGGGACGTGCCCGGTGGCGTGAGCGGCCTGCTGCAGCTGCGGCTGGCGCAGCCGGAGCTGGGCCGATTCCAGCTGCTCGACGCCGCGCCGGAGCCTGGGGTGCTGCCGGTGCGGCTGTCCAATGGCGGGACCGTGTACGCCCCGCTGACCAGCACCTGGGACGCGCCGGATCCGGGCCGGGTGGAGTTCACCGTGATCGGTGACGGCTGGCTGGGCGCAGTGGTCAGCGACAAGGCGCACAAAGTCAGCCGCAACCCGGCCAAGGGCGTCAACCACGACGCGGCGGTCCTGGGCTGGCGGCCCGGCGGAGTGTTCGCCGGAACGCTCGCCGACGGCGCCGGCGCCACCAGCGCGCCCCGGGAGGCGGCGCACAACGCCGCCGAGACCGGTACCGCCGTCCATCTCGGCGAACCCACCGCCGCGTGGCAGGACCCGGAGTGGCTCGCCGAGTACGCCGCGCACGAGGCGAACCGAGCCACGATGGCCACCACGCCGGTCACCGAGGGGCTCAGCCCGGCCACCACCTATCTGTCGGTGCTGATCACCCCGCGCGATCATGGCGGATGGCGAGCCACCGTCGTGCCCTTCGGCGACAGCGTGCTGTACCGCGTCACTCAGCACGGCACCGAGCCGGTCAACCAACCGGTGCACATCGACGGCCAACTGAACGCCCCCGAGGACCTGATGGGCTTCCCGCTGGCCGCCGACGAGCTCACTGCGGTCACTTTTGACCTGGCCGACGGGGAGCGGCTGCTCGCCGTCACCGATGGGGTCACCCACTACCTCTCCCCGCAGGAACTCCACCAGGTGATCACCAGCGCCGCCGATCCGATGGCCGCCGCCCGGGTCATCGTCGCCCTGGCCAAGGCCCGGGGCGGCGGGGACCACGCCACAGCGGTGGTCTTCGCCCCGACCGACGGCCTGGGCGCCGACTCCGCCGCGCACCGGGGCGAGCAGCGGTTGGGCATGCTGTCCACCGGCTTGCTCGGTCTCGCGGCCGGGCATGGTGATACCTCGAGCTGGGTCGGCCCGGTGGCCGCCGGTACCGATGGGGTTGTGTCGGCGATCGGCGTGGCCGTCCTCGTCGCCATGGTGGTGGGCCTCTACGCTCTGGCAGCCTACCTCGCCTACCTGCTCGTCCGTGGTTCCGCCCGGATGCGCGCGAACCAAGCCGTGGATCGGCTGATCGGCCTAGTGACCACCCGGCTGACCGAGGCCGACCAGGCAACCGCCCGGTACCTGAATCCTCCGGCGGGTTACCCGCGCACCGCTTACCACTACATCCATGCCCTCAGCACGCTCGCCAAGCTGGCCGAGGCGATCGCCGAGCTGCGCGCCGCCACCGCGCACCCCGAACTGACCGGTGCCGTCCGCGAACAGGCCCGCACCGTCGTCGTCGCCGCCGAGCGCGGCCACCGCGATCGGCTCGGCCTGCTCGAGTCCTCCTGGATCTTGCACGGTCCGGGCCTGCCCACCCTGGACCCCGCCAATGCGGCGGGCCGGGCGGAGCTGGGTATCCGGACCGCCGACGCCTACCCGAACCGCCCGGCGCTCGGCACCCGGTCGCTGTGGATCCTGTGGATCGCCGCCGGCGTCGGTGCGGTGCTGGCCGCTGTGTTGGCCGCGCTGCTGGGGCCGGTGGTGCTCGGGCACGCGATCGTAGCCACGGTGATCGTCGGGATGGTCAACCTCGGTGTGCCCTTCCTGCCGCACGGCTCGCGCCTGCGCCTGGCGGCTCGGCTCCTTCTCGCCGCGACCGCCGGGGCCGTACTCGGCGCCCTGGCTGCTCCGTATCTGGTCTCGGGTCTGGGCTGGGTGGCTGGCGCGGCCGGCTCGGCCATGGTCGCGGCGCTGCCCAGCCGGCTGCTGCCGATCATGCAGGCGGTGCGGGCGGCGGACGGCGGGATCGGCCGGCATGAGCTGGCCGAGAGGTTCCCCGAACTGAGCCTCGACTCGATCGTTGCCCGGGTGCTGTTCCTGCGCCGGGCGGGGCTGGTTGTCCGCACGGTCGAGCAACTGCCGGCCGAGAACAGGCCGAGCGGCCCCTGGCTCACCCGCTACCACGCTTCCGAACGGCTGCCCGAGCTCTGGGGCTACCTGAGCGATCCGGGCAGCTACCCGGACGAGCGGCCGCGGTGGGCGCTCGATGTGTTGCTGCGGTGGGCGGCGCCGGACGCGGAGTTCACTCCGGGCGAGCAGTCGGCGCGGCGGATCGCCGCCGCGGTCCGCGCTGCGCTGGGGCAGGCCGACGAGTCGCCGGCACCGCTGACGCTGGTGCCGCGGAACTCGGTCCGGGCTGTGCTGGAGGATCTCGCCGACCACGTTGACGAGATGGCCACCACTGAGTTGGCCGAGCTCGCCGGGCTCACCCCGCAGGCGGTCGCGGAGTGGATGGCGCGGCTGACCCGGCTGGGCCTGGTGTGGGCAAGCGGCTATCGCTACCGGGTATCGGCGTACGGCCAGGCCCTCCTGGACATAGCTGACGACCCAGTCGACTTCCGAGGCCAGGACCTCGCGGCGCTGTGGGCATTCGCCGCGGCAATTATGAATCCGGCCGTCCGGGACACCCCGGCGGCGGCCGATCAGGACCTCGACTACCTGCTCCGGCGGATCGGCAAGATTGCTGACGGTCCACTGGCGGGTATTGCCCGGCTGGCTCCCGCCGCCTCGGTGGGCCACCTGCTCTACGCGCTCCCGGGCGGGGGCGCCGAGGGCCTGTCCCGCGATGGTCTGGCGGCGCTTCCGGGGGCCGCACCACGGGACAGGACCCACCACCGCCTGCCGGTACTGACCCGGGTGAGTCTGGTTGACGCCGTCCGGGCCGGTGACAGCAGAAGCCCGAAGCTCTACACCAGAAGCAGCGCCGGGCAGCGGTTGCTGGACGCGCTGGACGGTCTGCACAACCACCTCAACCCGCACACCTACGGCAAGCTGTGGCGGCTCGTCCGGATGCTGCACGACATCGATCTGACGCTGGTCTCCGGCGAAGGCGTGACGGAGGCGTTCGTCGACCTCGTTCTCCAGCTGCGCGGGATCCTGGACGCCGAGCTCCCCCCGCGCCCCACCGGCGTGGCTCGCGACTCGGTGTGGTTGCTGTTGTGGGTCGTCGCCTCGGTGGAGGGTGGCGTAGCGGCCGGGGGCGGCGCCGACGCGGAGTGGCTCGAGCCGCTGACCGAGCTGGGGCTGGTCACCCGAAGGGGCGGCCGTTACCACGCAACTGCGTCTGCCCGGGAGCTGCTGGGCGACCTCGCCGACCCGGCCCGGGTCCCCCACGGCGCCTACCGGGCGGAGGTTGAGCGGTTCGTCGAGAGTTTCCGCCGGTCGACGAGCCTCGCCGAGCTCGCCGACGGCGTCGCGGCGTTGCGCAACCCGGCCGACCCGAGGCTCACCGAGCTGGTGAACCCATCGGCGAAGACGCCGCTGACCTTCTTGCTTGTCCTCGCCGCCAGCGTGAACGGCATCACGGGCAAGGAGATGCGACGGCGGCTGCCCGGCGGCTACGGCAAAGCCACGGTGGGTGGGCAGCTGCTCATCCTTTGGCAGCTGGAGCTGGCCAACCGCGACAAGGACACCCGGCCATCCGGTCACCCCAGCGCCCTGCTCTACACGCCCACGCCGGAGGCCATCGAGTTCGCCGCCGCGCTGCGCGATCCCACCGGGATCACCGATAACGTGGTCCGGCGGCTGATCGGGCAGGCCAGGGCACGGCTCAGCAACAAGGGGGTGTTCACCCTCTACTCGGAGAACGCCGACAACGTCCACGAGGTGGTCCACGCGGTGCTGCCTGCCCTCGGTCTCAGGTCGGGTGGTCCAGTGGTTGCGGACATGCCCACCGCGCAAGCGCGGGCACTGCTGGAACCCCAGATGAATTCCCTGGTCAGCGAGGCGGTCGAGCTCGATGGCGAGATGTTCTGGCAGCTGGCGCGAGCTCCGCCGGAGCTGGCCGAACTGCTCGCCGAGCTCGTGGCGCTGGTCAGGGTGACTGATCAAGCGCCCCTGGACGGGAAGCTGATCGGGTACGGCTGGAAACCAGCGGGCGTGATCCTGGTGCCGGCGCACGTCGCGACGCTGGTGAACGCGCTGATCGAGCTCGACCCGTCGTTCCTGGCCTGGTGGATTGACTTTCTGCGGCACGAGCGAGACCGGCACCTGCTCGGCGACGACCACACCGGCCTCGAGCACGACGCCGAGATGGTCGACCTGGTCAACCGGCTGCGCGATGCGGTGGCGCGGCTGACTGGCACCGCGAGCGAGCCCGAGCTCGCGGTAGCACGGGCCCGGTTCCTGTCGATCCACCCCGGCGTGGCCGGGATGATCTTCCGGTACACCCGCGTCGGCGGTACGACCACCGCGCCGATGGTCAGGCTGCAGCTGGGCGGGGCCGAGTTCCTGACCGAGAATTACGAGATCACAGACTGGTCCTTCGCGGGGCGGCACGGGCTACGCAGGGTGCCCGATACGGCGGCTTACCTGCTGCCGCCGGAGAGTACCCGGCGGCAGCCGCCGCGCACCGTGCTCGCGCTCGTCTCGCGGGGCGGCCGGCAGGGGTCGGCGACCACCGCCGAGCTCGCGGAGGTCCTCGGGCGTGCGCCACAGAGCGTTCGCGCTACCTGGTCGGCGGGCCTGCTCGGCCTGGCTGTGGGCCACGCGGACCTGGCGCGGTGGATCGCACCGGTGGCGGTGGTCGGCGCGCTCGGTATTGTGCTGGCCGGGGCGGCAACGTCGCTGTTGGTTCTGTGGCTGCGCGCCCGAAACCTGCCTGTCGGCATGCTGTCCAACCGCGCGCGGCTCCAGCCGGCCGCTCGGTTGATCTTCTATCTGGCGGCAGGCGCGAGCGTTGGCGCATTCCTCGCGCTCTCCCCGGTAGCGGCGAGCGTGGCCGGCATGGCAGGCATGGCCGTCGTGGTGCCCGGCCGGCTCCTGCCGATCCTGCGGAAGGTGCTCGCGGCGGAGGATGGGGTTCTCCTGCCGGAGCTGACCGGGCTGTTCCCGGGCCTCGATCCGCTCTCGGTCGACAACCGCCTGGTGGTGTTGCGCAGGGTGGGGCTGGTCGTCCGTGCGATGGAGCCCCTGTCGACCGGCGGCGCGCAGTTCCGTTACCGGGCCTGGAAGCACCTGCCCGAGTTGCTGGGCTACCTGACCGACGCGAGCACCTACCCGGCGGATCGTCCTCTGGCTGCGTTGGAGCTGGTGCGGCAGTGGTTGGCGCCGGATGCGCCGTTTGCGCCCGCCAAGCTGCCGATTCCCGAGATCAGGGCCGCGGTCCGCCAGGTGCTGGGACTGCATGACGAGCCGGTGACGCCGGACTTGGTAGCGGAGGACTCGGTCCGGGCGTTGCTGGAGGCGTTCGTTGATCACAGTGAAGGGCTGACCGCCAAGAAGCTTGCGCGGCTCCTGCCGGCGCTTGGTGAGCAGGCGATTCAGGCGTGGCTGCCCGCGCTGGCCCGGTTGGGTCTGTTGTGGTCGAACGCCGGCCGCTACTGGCTGCCGAACCACGTGCGGAAGCTGCTGACCATCGTCGACGATCCGGAGGGTTACCGGGGGCAGAACCGCGCGGCGCTGTGGGCGTTCGGTGCTCGGCTGATGGAGACGGTCGTCAGGGAACGCTTGGCCGCCGCGGAGCGGGATCTCAGTGATCTCCTCAAGCGGATCGCCCGGATTCCCAACGGCCCGCTGGTCGAGACCTTCCGGCTGGCTCCCGAGGGTTCGCTCGGCCACATGGTTGACGTGATCCCCAGCGCGCGTGCCACTGGCATGACCCGCGCTGAGCTGGCCGGGCTTCCCGGTCACACACCGATGGGCCGGGTCAACTCCCGGGTCCCGATCCTGGTCAAGCTGGGCCTGCTCGAGACCGCCCCCGGCCGACCGGAGCGCTACACCAGGACCGAGTTCCTGGAACGGCTGTTGGCCGCCCTGGATGGCCTGCACGACCACCTGAACCCGGACACCTTCGACCTGCTGTGGCGATTCGCCGGGATGCTGCGCGAGGGAACGCTGGCCCTGGTGGGTGGGCAGCGACCGACGGACGAGTTCGTAGCCCTGGTCACCGGCCTGGCGAAAGTTTTCAACATGAAGTATCGGCCGGCACTCCGACCGTCCGTGGCCGGCCGCTCGGTATGGGCGTTGCTGCACCGTGTCGCGACGGCCAAGGAAGGTGCCGTTGCCAGGCCTGACAGCGGAGTCGCGATGGTGCTCGACACGCTGGTCAAGCTGCGGTTGCTCACCGGGACCGTCGGTATCGAGAGAATCCATTACCGCGCCACGGTGTCCACCGTGGAGTTGTTGCGCGATCTCGCCGGCGCGGCGTACCGAACCAGTGGCGAGTACCGGAACGCGGTTGAGCGGTTCGCGCGGGTGATCAACCATGTGCCAACGGCTCAACAGCTCATAGCGGGGGTCTTCGCGCTGCGGCACCCGCCCGATCCCCGGCTCGACGAGTTGGTGGCCGTGCCGGCGAAGGCGCCGCTGAGTTTCCTGCGGAGCATCACGAGCAGCACGGTCGGTGTCACCCTGGGAAGCCTTCGCGGTGAGCCGAACGGTTATGGCGACTACGTGATAGGCGGCCAGCTGATCGAGCTGTGGCATCTGGAGCTGGCCACCCGGCAGAAGGATGCGCGGAAGCAACACGGCGACAAGAACGCCCACCTCTACCGACCCTCCCAGCAACTCGTCCAGCTTGTGGCTGCGTTGGACGACCCGTCGTCCATTGGCGATCGCGCGGCTCGGCGGGTGCTTGGCCAGGCCAGAGCCCGGCTGAGCAGCGGGTGGTCGTTCTCCGCCTACGGTATCGGCGCCCGGGACTTCGAGGGCGTAGTCCGGACCGCACGCGCCGCCCTCGAGCGCCGCTCCGGTCGCGGAGACGGTCCGAGTCGGTCGAGCACACTGTCGACAGGCCTGATCGGCCTGGCCATGGGTGACGTGCACGTCACGTGGTGGATCGGGCTGGGCGTGCTCGCCGTGGCGGGTTGGCTGTTGGTCCGCGCCCGCTCGCCGGAGCGGGACGGCCGTCCCGCCAGGGGCTCTCCGGCGGAACCGGCGGCCCAAGAGACGGCGGAGCAGGCCACCCCGTCGCTGGTTGGCCAGGACGAGTCAGACCAGCAGGCGAGCAGGGACTCCACGAACAGCAAGCGATGGTTTGCGAGCGCCGTCCGGGTGGGCGCGGTGGTCGGCGCCGCGGTGGTTGGCGCTGCGGTGGTTGGCTGCGTGCTGACCGTGGCGTTCGGCCGGGCGGCGATCATGGCCGGGCGCACCGGTGTGGCCAGCGTGGCCGTGCTGGTGCCCAGTCAGCTCCTACACGGGATCGGGCTCCTGGGCCGTCTGCTGGACGTCTTCGGTTCGCGTGCCTCGATCGCCAGCCTGCTGGCCTGGGTGCGTGGCCGGTTGCCCTCGCGGTTGCCCGGCCGCGCCTCGGCCCGCGACACCCAGCGGCGCGTGGTGCGTCGGGACCAGCGGTCGCGGCACGCCGGGCCGCTCTTCGCCGCGCTCTTCCTGATCGTGGCCGTCCCGATGTTGCTGGTGGTGCTGGGTGGGGGAGTGTTCGCGTACGCCGGCACCCTGGCCGGTGCCGCGCCGGCGTTGCCGGAGCTTGGCCGCACGGTCGGGCAGGTGCTCCCGGTGGTGCTGACCGGTCTCGCCGCTTGGACGGTCCGGGCACACCTGTCGAAGCGGGACGCTGAGCTCGGCAACATTGAGCGGAACGCGATCGCAGTCGTCTGGATCTTCTGGGCACTCCCCATCGGTGGCTGGTTTGGCCCGCTGGTGCGGGTCGTCTCCGTGTCCGTGATGAGCCTCTGGTTCGGCGCCATGGCCTGGGCAGGGTGGTCCCGGCACAGCCTCGGATCAGTGCTCACCAACGCGCAACACCGTCCACCGCGCAACGTGCCGCCGGCCGGCGGCGCGGTCGCCGCGCGGGCTTCCAGCGGCCAACCGGTGTCGTTCCTGACCGGGAAGCGCGCGATCCGGGCCGCGATCGCCCAGCGGTTGGACCAGGCCGAGCGGCTGCTCCCGGACCACCCGCTGTACCGGCGCAGTGACCCGCGCGGCCGCTGGGCCGAGCACGGGGTCCGGTACTACCTGATGCCGGAGCTGCGCGAGTTCCCGGCCCGGGTCGCTGGCGCCCCGGACGTGCGGCTCGTGATGTACGTGGCGCCGGACGCCGACGGGGTGCTGTCGGTGTTTGTCGACCCGGTGGTGGCCGCCGAACTGGTCACGCTGAGGGTGGCCGAGCGGGCCCTGCTCGCCGAGCGCGAGCTGGTCCGCATCCTGTATCCGAAACGCCCGGAGCACCGGGTGGCGAAGATGCCCCTACCTGACCAGGCAGTGCTGGCCCGCCTGGTCAACGCCGTGCCACTGGGCACCCGAGGGCTCGGGCTGAAGCTGGCCCGGTTGGGACAGGTGCACGGGCTGACCCCGAGGGGTCACCGCAAGGTCGGCGGAACCCGGCCCCGGGTGGCTAGTGCCCGTGCCGGCACCGGCGAGACCGTGGTGCTCAAGCACTGGCTCAGCTCGCCGCTCGAAGCGATCGCCGCGGTGGTGGCGGCCAACCAGCCGAGGGTGCCTGGACACCTGGCCGCGCCGTCCGAGCTGGCCATCGTCACCGAGGACGTGACTCACCCGGACGATTGGAGCTGGGCGAACGTCGGCCAGGTGGTGGAGCGGGCGCAGTGGGTGGAGGGTGCTCCACCTACGGAGGCCGACCTGCGCGCGACGGACAACCAGGCCGCCCGGGTGCTCTACGGCGGGGACGATGCGCTCACCCCGCCAAACCTGGTCCGCACCGGCGGCGGAGACCTCTACGACATCGACTTCACCCCGACCCTGCTATATGCCGGCCACCTGGTCGACGCTCTGCGCCGGCTCGCCGCCGGCGGTCCGGACGTGCTACCCCCACTGGCGGAGCTGATCGAACAGCTCACCGAACTCGCCGAGCAGCGGGCTGTGCTGCTCGCCCCGCTGCCCAACCAGCGGCTGCGCGACCAGCTCGCTGACCAGCTGGACTGGATCGACCGCACCCTCGCCGCCGCGCCGTTCGACACGGTCGCCGACCTGCTCGCCATCGCGCGACATGTCGCCACGGGCACTCCGACCGGCGTCGAACGTGCCCGGTGCTTGGGGCTGGTACCCGATACCGCCCAGCTGGTCACCTTCGCCGGGCTCATCGGGCTGGCCCGGACCGACACCCAGATCACAGTGCACGACTTCCTGCACAACGCCGAGCTGTCCACCGATCAGCGGTCGATGTTCGGCCGTTGGCTGGTCACTACCGCGCCGGCCGAAGGCTCGCCGGACGCGGAGTTCGCGCCGAGGAAGCCGCCCGCGCACCCGGTCGCCGCCGCGGTGCGCGAGGTGGTGGGACTAACCGACGGGCTGGTGGACCTGGTGCCGGAGAACTCCGTTCGCGCGCTCTTGGAGTTCCTGATCGACTGTCCAGAACCTGACCACCCGGACGGGTTCACAATCTGGGAGCTGGCACGGCTGATACCTGGACTCAACGCGTATGCGATTCGGGAATGGCTGCCGGCGTTGGCCCGGTTGGGACTGCTGTGGTCGAGCGCCGGCCGCTACCAGCTCGCGGAGCACGTCCCGGCGTTGTTGCACACGCTCGATGATCCCCTCGGTTATCGGGACGAGGACCTGGCGGTGATCTGGGCGTTCGCCGCGCGGTTGATGGGACCGGTCAGCAAGCAGCACCTGGCCGCCAGGGAGGCTGACCTCGCGTACCTGCTCAAGAGGATGGGCAGGATCGCCGGCATGCGGCCGGGTAGCTTCCAGCTAGCCCCCGAGGGTTCGGTTGGCCACATGCTCGACGGCGTCCCCGCCACGGGCGGCTCGCCCATCAGCGGCGACGAGCTGGCGGCGCTGCCGGGCAGCCCGCCAAGGTCTCGTATCGGCACTCGCCTTTCGGTCCTGGAGAACTTGGATGTGCTCAACGCTGCGGGACATCCGAAGCGCTACCACACGACCGGGTTCTTCGAACGACTGCGGGAAGCGCTGGACGGGTTGGACAGCCACCTGAACCCGGACACGTACGACAAGCTGTGGCGGCTTGCCAGGATGCTGCGCGACCGCGAGCTGGCGCTACAGCATGGCAGTGCCGCGAGAAACGTGTTCACGGACCTGGTGGCGCGGCTGCACGAGATCGTCAGCGCAAAGCTGCCCATGCCCCCGGCTGGTGTGGATTACGACTCGGTGTGGGCACTGCTCCACCGGGTCGCGATGACTAAGAACGGCGTCTTGCTCAAGCCTGGCAGCCGGGCGGCGACCTGGCTTGAGGAGCTGACCGAGCTGCGGTTGCTCACCCGGATCGCTGACCCCGAGGGTGTCCGGTACCGCGTGCCCGTGTCCACCCGGGAGCTGTTGGCGGATCTGGCCGACCCGGCGGGGCGGACGCGCGATACCTACCGAGCGGCGGTCCAGAACTTCGCGCGGGTGATCCGTAAACGGACGGCAACGGTTGACCACGTTCGAGCTGGCGTCGCGGCGTTGCGGAACCTGCCCGACCCTCGGCTCGCCGAGCTGGTCGCTGTTTCGGACAGAACGCCGCTCGGTTTCCTGCGCGCCTTCACCGCCCATCCGGACGGCATTACCGCCATTGAACTCAGTCGCCGGACGAACGGCTACAACTACAACCGAGTGAGCGGCCAGCTACTCGTACTGTCCCGCCTGAATCTGACCGCTCGGCTAAAGGCGTGGCGTGCATCGGCCGGCCGGCTGGAGCCGGACCGCAGCGCTCACGGTCTCCGGCCAACGAGAGCCCTTGTCGATCTGGTGGCCGCCCTGAACACACCCGGCGACATCACCGTCGGCGCCGTGCGCAAGTTGCTGGGACAGGCCAGGGCGCGGCTGAGCAGGGAGTGGTCCTTCCCCGAAAACGGACAAGGCGCCGACGAGTTCCGCGACGTGGTCCGGGGAGCCCTCGCCGCACTCGGCCACCGCGGTGACCAGCGGGCCGGTTCGGATCGGCTGGGTAGCTGGTCGGCGGGCCTGCTCGGCTTAGCTATGGGCCACATAGACCTCGCACTGTGGTGGGCGCCGCTGGCGTTGAGTGTGGCCGGCGGGGTTGGGTTGGGTTGGCTGTTGGCCTGGATGCTGTCCCCGGACCGGGTGCGCCGGCCGGCACCCGGTTCGCCGTTGGCGCGGCCAGTTGTGCGGGAGACCGTCGAGATGGTCCAGCGGGCCTCCGCCGACTGGTGGGCGAACGCGCGCGTCCAGGTCCGATCCTGGTGGGGACGGGGTGTTCAACGACACGAACAGTGGTTCCACATCGGGGCTAGCGCGTACTCCGAACGCGAACACGAGGATGACCGGCGTAACCGGGTCCGCGAGCTGAACCGGCTGCGCGCCCAGCCTCGGGCACCCTGGCGGTGCGTTCGTGGTTCTCGACGACATGGACATGGACGTGGACGACGACGCCGCCTTGCTGTTCGAGAGCGCCCTGCGCGGGTGGCTGATCGACGAAGCCGGGGCCGGAGATCGGGAGCTGCCGTTCGACCTGGACGGGCCGGTGGTCCGGTTGATCGACGGTGACAAAGCCGGTGAGTCGCTGCCGAAGAAGCTGCGCGACCTGACGGTATGGACGATCGTGTACGTCTGGCGGTATCGCGAGCGCGCCGAGATCGTAATGTTTGAGGAGACCTGGCTGTTCATGTCCAGGCTCACCCGGGACGGTCTGCTCGAGGAGGCGTGGTGGCGGCTGCTGCGAGACTTCGCATGGCGGCGGATCGAGTGGCCGAGGGCCGGTCAGGAGGACAACGAGGACGTCGAGTGGCTGGCCGGTCACTTGGAGTTGGCCACCGCGGCGGAGCAGCTGATGGGTATCGAGTTGTCGATCAGCCGAGCTCGGAGTCTGTCGCGTGAGCAGTGGCGTGACGGGCTGTTCGAATTGGACGAGGTCCGGGAGCAGCTGCGGCTTCTGCGCCAGGACTTCGCGTGGCTGCCCGCCGGCGACGCTATGGAGGACTTCTCGGCCAAGGTGACCTCGGCCGAGTCCGAGGTGTGGCGCGGCCGCGTCAGATGGTACGCGGCGGCGGCGGAGGAGTTCGGGTTCACCGCGACGACTACATTCGACCTCGTCCTGGAGATCACGGGGCCGGTTGGCCTGTTGGAGATCAGCGGCGACCTGATTCGGAATGAGGGCCGTCGTAACCTGATCTGGGTGCTCGCCTTGCTGTCCGATCTCGTCGTGAGGTTCGTACCGGAAGCGGAAGTCTGGAACGCCGAAGAGCGCCTGGAGTGGGCGCTGCGCACGATCGCCACCGGGTGGACGACCAGCAGCGCCTTGACCGGTGTGATCGGTTCGCTGCGGGTGCATCGCTTCCAGCTGTCCGGCAATGAGGTGGTCGTCTCGGCAAATGGCGAGCGAGTGCGCGAGGTCGAGCTGGTCACTTTCGAACGCCGCAGCGGCCGGCATGAGCTGGTCGGCATGCATCCGGCCGCCGGCGAGCCCATCGCACCCGAGCGGCTTGTCGAGATCGTGCGTACCGTCAGGCGACACGTGGTGCACCTCGTCACACCCTCGGGCAGTGGCAGCGGGATCGTGCTCGAGCAGGGGCGGGTCCGCACCGCGCTGCATGTCGTCGACGGTGTGAAACCCGGCAACGTGCGTGCCAACGGTATTGCGTTGGATGGCTGGGCGACGGTGACCCGCGAGCAGTACGGCGACGATCCTCGGGTCGCTCGCGCGGTCCACGGCGGGCTGCGGCGGTGGGGAGACGGGGGCCGCACCGTCGACCTCGCGGACGCGGTCGTGCCTGGCCTCGGCGTTGCGCCCGCCCGGAAGCGACGCACCGAGCTACGCCTCGGCCAGACCGTCCTAGTGGCTGGCGTCGTGGGCGGTGCCCTGGTCGTCTGGGTCGGTCCGGTCATCGATCTGGAAGGGGGCTATGTGGGGGTTCCCGCGCTGGTGGGGCGGGGGGTCTCCGGCGGTGGGTTGTTCGACCTCGACGTCAACCACGTGGGGACCCTGGTGGCCGTCTCGAACGAAGGCGGTCGCGGTGTGCTTTACGCGGTGGGCCCAGAGCTCAGCGACGCGTTCGACCAGCGGATCGACCAGAGGCGGAAACAGCGGGCGACCGGTGGGGTGGGCCGTCGGCCCCGCCTGGGGGAATGGTTTGACGGGGACACCGAGCTGTTGTCGCGGGTGCTTCCGGAGCTCGGCGAGTACCTGACGCGGCTGGCGGACACCGGATATCGGATGCCGAGGGGGCTGCCGGGCCCGCGGCCGGTGTGGGTGCTGGACGAGGAGCAGGCCGCGCCCGAGCTGGAGCGGCTGGTGGCCGAGGGGCGCTGGCCCCGGACGAGCGGGACCGGGCGGTGTGGGCACTGGCCCGGTTCGGGAGCAGGACCACAACCGACGGGATGCCATACCGGTGAGGACGGTGGGTCATGAACGTGGCGTGGCCGTGGTCGACATTCCGCGATGCCATGGTGGCGCTGGCCGTGCTGGTGATATCCATGGGCGCGGAAGATTGGCAGAACGCGGCCGCAGGCTGCGGGTGGTTTCGCCCGCGCGGGGAGCGCCGTCGAGATACTCTCAAGCGGCGCGCGAGGCGAGATCTTGGTCTCCGCCCTGCTCCTGCCGTCAGCGAGGGTGCTGTTGGAGACAGAGGCAGCCTGAGCACCGGCTACGAGTCGTGGCTCCCCTTGGTACGAGCGACCGCCGCGGTAGTTGTCCCCGTGTCGCGATGGGGCGGACCGATTTTGTGCACCTGCCGATACGATGCGGGCTTATGTGCGCGGCGTTGGCCGCCCTGCTCGGGCCACGGCATCTGGTGCGTAACGGCCCACTGTTTGCCATCGGCTTCGGTGGTTATCTAGCTGGTGGCCGTGGCGGGTGCTGGGCTCCCGGCCGATCCGGCTGGGCCGTCCACCGTCCGTGGCCGTTGTGGTCATCCTGAGGCGCCCCGAGGACGGAACTGATCGCTAAGCAGTTGCGAAGGACCCGGATCTATTCTCATGCCGCAACAATTAGTGGCCGCTATCTCAGGCGTGCGATGATGAGGAGATTCACGAAATTGCACTGGAAACATTCGTCCGCGTCGTGCCGCGTCTGTTCTGAGAGGCGTGCGGGTTGGGGACACGCCGAGGGGCTCATTTCCCGAGTCTGGAAAATCGGCGTCGGGTGTGCTTTTGCTGGCGTGATGGTGCTGATGGCCCAGCCGGCCTACGCGATAGCGCCGGCCACTCCCGCCTATGACGCGAACGGTTGCTCGACCGGGTGGGGTTGCGCCGGACCGTTTCCCACCGAGCGGGCGTGCGTGGACGACGCTCTCAGAGGTAAATACGAAGTTCAGAAGCCCGTCAGGTGTCATACTCCGCGTCCCGGTGTCTGGTATTATCAATACAAGCCGCCGGTTCTATAGAGTGATGCAAGCCCGCCACAGTGAAGGCTCACGCCGGTTGTGATGTAGCCGATCCAACGGGGATCTGCGGAAAGCGTGACCCTCCCGCACGAGAGTCTCCGAGCTCTCACCTTGCCTGTTTTCACTGCTTGGTGCCCGGCGGTCAGCGAATGCCTCCGTCGGGATTTCCTGTGCATGTGCCAACGCGGACAGAGACGGCGTGCTCGCCCAGCGGCGGCCGTGCCTAAGCCCATTGAGGTGTCCGAACAGATCCTGACCTCCGGCGGCGGCACACTAAACTATGGCCGGCGGACACAACACCGGACTTGCCCGGCGCCGGCCCAGTTTGGACGCGTTCAGCGGCAGTCCCTACCCGATGCGCGGCCGTCACCACCGAATTCTTAGAGCGATTCCCGGAATGATTGCCTGAGTCTAGGATTCGTGATCGAGTGGACCGGTGGGCTCGAGACGGCCAGCGTGCGTGATAAGCACCTTGGCGGCCTGCTTCGCGTGCGCGACGATTTCCGTGATGCGGTCGGCTGGGGGGTGTGCGCCAGCCTCGACCAGCACGCGACTGCTCGCGCCGTCGATGAGTAGAAGTAGCTGCGACCCGAGCTGGGCCGGGTTGGTCAGTCCGGCGTTGGTGGCGAGCTCGGTGAGGAAGTCGGTCATCCAGCGTTTGTGCCGGCTGATCACTTCCCAGGCCGGCTGGTCGGCATCCGGGGTTTCAGCGGCCGCGTTGAGGAACGCGCAGCCGCGCGGCGCGTCCCGCGCGTAGATCTCGGCCAGCCAGTCGAACAGCGCCAGCAGCCGCTCGAGCGGGTCGTCGGCCGCTTCGCCGAGCCAGGCGGGCAGGGCGACTACCCGGCGCGTGTGGCGCCGATCCAGGACGGCGGCAATCAGCTCGGACTTAGACCTGAAGTGCGCATACAGAGTCGGCTTCGATACCCCGGAGGCCTCGACGACCGTGTCTACCCCGGTCGCCACAATACCGCGCCGATAGAACAACGCGCTCGCGGTGTCCAGCAGTTTCTCCCGTGCGGACGTCGAACCCGACCCGGTCAATATCGGCATGCGACCATCCTGCCAGACTGACAGGTCTGTTAAGTTAGTTCGCGTGCATCAGCGACGATGAAGCGAATGGAGATGTATCGAAACTCGCCGCCTGGTCGCGCGGGGCGGTGCGAACCAGGATGGGGGCGCCATGGAGGACAAAGCTGGTGGGACGCGCCGCGTGCGCTACCGGGTGCTTGGCCCGGTCACGGTGCAGGGGCCGGGAGGTCCGTATCGGCTTGGCGCCCCGAAGCAGCGCGCGGTGCTGGCGGTCCTCTTGCTGCATGCGAACCGCGTGGTGACTGAGCGTCGGCTGTACGCACTCGTATGGGGCGAGAAGTTGCCGCGCAGCGTCCGGGGGCGCCTGCAGGTGTACATCTCGGAATTGCGCGCGCTCTTGGGGGACGAGGTGATCGTGCGTGTGGGTCAGGGCTACCGCATCGATGTCGCGCCGGGAGAGCTTGACCTGGACGTCTTCGCCGAGCTCGTCGCCAAAGCGCAATCTGATCAAGAGTCGAAAACGGCGGGAACTGTGGCGCGGCAATTGCGCTCAGCGCTGGCCTTGTGGAGCGGTCCTCCCCTTGTCGGGGTGAGTGAAGCGCTGATCGAGCATGAGCGGCGCGGTCTGGAAGAACGCCGACTAGCGGCGCTCGAGGCATTGTTCGAGGTCGAGTTGGCCGCCGGACGGCACGGCGAGATCATTGACGAATTGCGCCGAGCCACGGCGGCGTACCCGTTGGAGGAGCGCCTGGCGACTCAACTGATGCTTGCGCTAGACCAGGGCGAGCGCCGAGAGGAGGCATTGCGAATATACAGCGAGATCCGTCGCAGGCTGGTCGATGAGCTAGGGGTCGAACCGGGGCAGCGGCTGCGCGCTGTGCAGGCGCGGGTACTCAGTGGCGGGGACACCGTTTCCCAGGTGGCGGCGGATGCGGGAAGGGGCACTCGCCGTTCGGTATCGACTGGGTTTGTCCGTCCGGCCGAATTGCCGAGGGATATGCAAAGATTTGTCGGCCGGCGTGATGCGTTGGCCGCTTTGGACGCCCAGCTGGCCGTGTCGGACTCTGCGGTTTGTGTGATCAGCGGCAGTGCGGGTGTGGGAAAGACCTCGTTGGCGGTGCATTGGGCGCACTCGGTGCGAGACCGCTTTCCTGACGGTCAGCTCTACCTCGATCTGCGTGGCTACGAGCTGGACGAGCAACCGCTGGCGTCGTCGGGCGCGTTGAACCGGTTGTTGCGATCACTTGGAGTCGATCCGCGCCGAGAGTCGGCCCCCCTAGCTGAGCGTGTCGAGCTCTACCGGTCGATGTTGGCCGGCCGCCGGATTCTTGTCATCCTGGATAACGCACAGGAATCAAGTCAGGTGATGCCTTTGTTGCCATCGTCGGGAATGACGGTGGTGACCAGCCGTAATCGGCTGAGCGACGTGATGGCCACGGTGGGCGCGGGCGCCGTATCGCTCGGCACGTTGACCGATCGCGAAGCGCTCGAGCTGATGGAGACCGTGATCGGGCACTCTCGTGTGGGAGCCGAGCGGGCTTCGGCGACCGAGCTCACGGGGCTTTGCGGCGGTTTGCCGCTGGCGTTGCGGCTTGTTGCGGCACAACTGGCCGCGGTTCCCCAGGCGCGCATCGCGAAGGTAGCCGCCGAGTTGGCGCAGGGGGATCCGTTCGCGGTCTTTGCCGCGGACGGATCCGAGCACAGTGTGGTGAGGGCGGCGTTTTCGGCGTCCTACCGCGCACTCGACCCCGCTGGGCAGCGCCTGTTTCGGCTGCTCGGTTTGGTTCCAGGGCCCGACTTCACCGCATCCACGGTTGCCGCGCTGGCCGCTCTTTCGCCTGACGACGCGCTTAGAGGGCTCGACGCGCTCAGCGAGGCGCATGTGATCGAACGAGCTGTCGCCGGGCGCTTCCGGTTTCACGAGCTGCTGCGTCTGTATGCCGTCGAACAGGTCCGGAACGATCCTGAGCGGACTGCGGCTTGGAATCGGTTGGTGAGGCATTACCTCGACATTACGACCGCGCTCACTGAGCGTTATCGGGAAGGCGGGTTGGCTTTGCCGAGGGCGTTACCCAGGGAACCGGACCAAGCGGGGCAGCCAAATTCAAAGCACTCTACATTGACCGCGCTGGATGTAGAGATTCCCAACGTTGCGGCTGCCGTGACGCTAGCGGCAAGGCAAGGGCCTTACCCGGATGCTTGGTTGGTCGCCGACGGCCTCCGAACCTATTTCCACCGCAACGGACGCCGAGCGGAATGGTCGGATATCGCACGCGAGATCCTCACCGAAGCGGATCGACGCGATGAGCATGACGTGCGGGCCATGCTGCATTACAGCATCGGCGATTGTCGCTTCATGGCGGGACAGTTGGGCGAAGGCGTCTACCACCTGACTAAGTCAGTGGAAATTGCGGGGAACTGCGGGTGGCATGAATGCGAAGCCTCGGGACTCGCCGCGCTCGGTGTCACACTCGCCTGGACCGGCCAACTCCGCGAGGCAACAAAGTACACTCAAAAAGCCGCTGCACTGTTTTCCGAGATCGGCTCTATCGTTGGCGAAAACCGCACGCTCAAGAGCCTCGGAATTCAACACTACCTCGCCGGAAATTTGCGAGTCGCCGAGGACTGCCATCTCCAAGCGCTCGATCTAAGTACTCGCCACGGCCTGCGGCTGGCGCAGGCGGCTGACCTCGCACACCTCGGATCTGTACGGCTACTGCTCGGTCGCGCCGACGCCGCCGAACACGACTTAACGCGTGCCCGGAACATGTTCACCGAACGCGGGTCGACGAACGGTCTTACCTTGACACAAGCGTGGCTTGCTCGGTTGCGCTGGGAACTTCAAGACTATCCGTCAGCGGACAGGGAGATCAGTCGTGCCCTAGAAGTGGCTGCCCGAAACGAGACAAAGCCGCTCAAGGCATTTGTGCTTTTAGGCTTGGCCGACATCGAAATTGAAATGTTCCAGCATCAGTCCGCCGAGGCTCATCTGAGGCTCGTGGATGAGGTACTCGGCCAGAACAGCTTCACGTATCACCGTAGCCACCTTTCCGCTATCGCTGCCCGGCTCGATACTTATTTCGGTAGATACCCAGAAGCTGTTGGTCATGCGAGTCACGCCTGGTCCTTGGCACGTCGATGCGGCTATCGCTCCGTCGAGATCGCCGCGCTCTATGCCCTGACCGAAGCCTATCTTCGTTGGGGGAATTCTCGATTGTCCGCGATCCATGGTCAGGAAGCGGTGGAGTTGTGCCGAGAATCCGGTAATGTTCTTGAGGAGCGGCGGTTGCTCCGGCTTATCGGCAGTTCACAATGACTTCTCGTCTGGGGGAGTCGGCATGAGCTTCGATGAGGACAAGCTGAGCGGGATACGTTTTCGCCTTCTTGGCCCGGTAACCGCGTCCACGGCAACAGGGCGAAGACTGCCGATTAACGCCCCGAAACAGTTAGCTGTATTGGCCGTTCTCTTGCTGCACACGAACCAGGTAGTTCCGGAGGACCAACTGTGTGAGTGGGTGTGGGGCCAGCAGCCTTCGCGTAGCGTGAGTGGTCGGCTTCACGTGATTATCACCGAGCTGCGTTCGGCGCTCGGGCAAAAGGCCGTCGCCCGCGTCGGCGAAGGTTACCTGATGAGCGTCGGGCCAGGAGAGCTGGACGTTCAGGTGTTCTCCGAGGCCGTCGCCGAAGCGCGCGCCGAGCTAGCTGCTGGGCGAGGGGAGATAGCAGTCCGGCGACTACGGTCAGCGCTCGCGTTGTGGAGTGGCCCACCTCTCGGTGGTGTGAGCGATGCCCTACCCGAGCAACGCATGCGTTTGGAGGATCAGCGACTCAGCGCCTTGGAGGAGTTTTTCGAGGCGAACCTCGCCACCGGCCGCCACGCTGAGGCGGTCGACGAGCTACGTGAGGCAGTGGCCAGTCATCCGTTCCGGGAGCGACTGACAACCCAGTTGATGTTGGCCCTGGCCCGATCCGGGCGCCGCTCCGAGGCCCTGGGTGTGTATGCCGAGACCAGCGACAGACTCGTTGACGAGCTCGGTATCGAGCCAGGCAGGGGCTTGCGGGAGATGCGACTGCGCGTCCTCAACAACCAGGTGGACGCTCCAAATGCCCGAAACCCCGCGAGCGGTACCGGCACCGGGTGGGTTGCCCCCGCGGAACTGCCCCGTGACCTGCACGGTTTCGCGGGGAGGGAAGCGCCGCTTGCGGCGCTGGATGCTCTACTCGCCTCTCCCGAGGGGGGCGTATGCGTGATTTCGGGTGCTGCTGGCGTTGGCAAGACCGCGCTCGCGGTGCACTGGGCACACCGCGTGCGGGACCGCTTCCCGGATGGACAGCTCTATCTGAATATGCGCGGTTATGAGCCGGAAGAGGAGCCAACCGACGCCGCGGCGGCGTTGAGCCAGTTGCTGCGCTCATTGGGTATGGCATCTCGGCTTCCAACAAGTGTCGACGAGCTCGCCACCCTGTATCGCTCGGTGCTGGCGGATCGCCAAGTGCTTGTGCTGCTGGACAACGTCCGCGACGCCGGCCAGGTGCTGCCGCTACTGCCTCCCACCGGATCACTACTGGTAACCAGCCGGCACCGGCTCACCGACCTGATGGCCCGGGCAGGAGCGGCTGCCCTGCCCCTCGCCATGTTGACCGATGAGGAAGCTCAAGCGCTACTCGCGGCGGCGCTCGGGCCTGACCGGATCGCGGCCGAAGCAGACCCCACGACCGAGTTGATCCGACTGTGCGGAGGCTTGCCATTGGCACTCCGCATCGTTGCCGCGCAGATCACCACTCACACCCGGGCGTCAATCGCGGATGTGGTCGCCGAGCTGACCCAGGCGGACCGGCTGACCGCGCTGGCCCTCAACGACACCGAGCCGAGCGCCGTCACCAGGGCGTTCGATGCGACCTGCCGAACGCTACCCCCCGCTGCGCGGCGATTGTTCTGGTTGCTCGGACTCATACCGGGACCCAATTTCGACACGTCGACAGCGGCGGCGCTCGCCGCTGTCCCGATCCGAGACGCGGCGCGCCACTTGATCGCATTGACCGCCGCGCACGTGATCGAACAGCACGCGGCGGATCGCTACGGCCTCCACGACCTGGCCCGTCTCTATGCCAGCAACCAAGCTCGTACCGTTCCCGACCGGACAGTCGCCTGGGACAGGCTGATAGAGCACTATCTTGCCCTCGCCACCGCCGCCGGCGAGCGCGAACCAAACAGCGTGTTGCGGCTTCCCAGACACTCGCCTGGCTCGACCCTCACCACGGGGACGGCGGACACGTTCTCCACAGCGGCGTTACTCGATGAGGTCCCGAATCTTTCGGCGGCCGCGCCACACGCGGCCGCACGAGGGCCCTATCCGGCCGCGTGGCTGCTCACCGGCCGGCTCCGGACCTGTATGCACCGTCATGGGTATCGAACTGAGCTTCGGAGAATCGCTCCGGCCATACTCGACGCCGCGTGTCAACATAATGAGCTTGATGTCCAGGCTCTCCTTCACTACGACATCGGCTATTTGAGCTTTCGAACAGGACTGTGGGAAGAATGGCGCGACTCACGAACCCCACAAGCTCTCCATC
This sequence comes from Actinospineispora eucalypti, assembly GCA_014208095.1. GTDB lineage: Bacteria > Actinomycetota > Actinomycetes > Mycobacteriales > Pseudonocardiaceae > Pseudonocardia > Pseudonocardia eucalypti. Next base: position 3,010,144 of record JACHMT010000001.1, read on the forward strand.
ACATGAACGAAGCGATCAGGGTCGCCAATGCGTGCGGATGGCGTGAATGCGAGGCGGTCACGCTCAATTCTCTCGGCTGGCTAATGGCATGGACTGGCCGTCCGAACGAAGCGATTGGCTACAGTGAAAGAGCTCTCGCGCTCTTCCGCGAGATCGGATACACCGATGGCGAGGGCATCACGCTACGCATACTCGGTGGCCAGCACCACCTCCTCGGCCAACCGATCCTTGCCGAACACCGCTACCTCGAGGCCCAGGCCCTGAGCGCTCGTTATCAGTCACCTCTCTCATTGGCCGCCGACCTGGTACATCTCGGATCGGCACGACTGTCCCTCGGCCGACTGCCTGAAGCCAAAAATGACCTGTCCCGTGCCCGCGACATGTTCCAAAACATCGAGTCGAGCGAGGGGCGCGCCCTGTCACAATCCTGGCTCGCCCGATTGCACTGGGAACTCGGAGACTACGAGCGTGCGCATCTCGAGGCGACCCATGGGCTAGAGCTCGCCGGGAAGACCAGCACGAAACTACTCGAGGCGACCTTGCTTCTCGTACTGGCCGATACTGAGGTTGACATGACGCGGTATGGCCCCGCCGAGCAACACGTCCGCCGAGTAGAGAGTCTGCTCGGCCAAAGCCGCTACACCTGGCACCTCGCCCTCGCCGGCTACGTCAGGACCCGAATTGAAAGCCGTCGCGGTAAGCACGAAGAGGCGGTTGCTCGTGCACATCGGGCACTCACCCTGGCCCGCAGGGACGGTTATCGATCGGCTGAACTGCTGGTATTACGAGCCTTGACCGAGGCGTACGTCGATTGGGAAAAGTCCGATCTCGCCATCGAAGCCGGGCACCAGGCGTTGGCGCTGAGCCAAGAATCTGGTGATCTCAATGAACAACGCCGCATACACTATTTACTCAACGGGCGATGAGGCAGCCTCTCCGAAGGCCCACTCAACGGTGACAGAGGCAGTCCGGCATCCCTCTCGTGACGAACGTGTTGACCACGGGCCTCCAACGCACCCTCGATCGGGTGCGGACTGCCCCGGTGGGATCCAGGCTGCAGGGGGCATTCGTCGACTGACCGCTCGGGGCCGGCGCGGTCTTTCCTGTGTCTGAAGTGCTCCGTTGTCCCCGCGTTAAGCGGTTTCCAACGCGCTCCAGGTAAACAATCTTCAAAACCGATTTGCCGCCCTGGGGAGCCTGGGCTCCCACACGGGTCTCGCTCGTACTCCTAGAGGCTCGACGCCGGTCGAATCGACGGCAACCTGCGTTGTGCACCTGAGAGAGTGAGGAGGACCCGCTCGATTTAGTGGGCCCGGCAACCAACCAACGCTCGATCGGTTTGTTAACAAGCCGCGAAGAGCTGGTCGGGCATGCTGCAGCTGACTGTGGGCGTCCGGACGGGACCGGACCCGGACCGCTGAGCGGAGACGAGAGAAGCGGGTCTCAAACCGTGCCTTGGACTCGCTGTCAGCGCTCATGAAAATCCCCAGGTCTGAGGGGTTGTCGCTCACGTAATTCCCCAGGTCGGCGCTCACGTATTTCCCCAGCGTGTTGGCGTCGGTGTGGGTCCTCGCAACCGGAAACCTGCTCCGGTCCTGATCGGTGGGCCGGGGAGTGAGTTTGGCGAGGAGAACGTTCGACGTGACGGATGTGACCGAGATCTTCATCCACTGGTATGCGGGTCGCTCGCAGAGCGAGATCGCGACCAGTCTGGGTGTGGATCGCAAGACGATCAGGAAGTACCTGGCCCCCGCGATCGGGGCGGGCATCGAGCCGGGTGGCCCGGCGAAGAGCACCGCGGAGTGGAACGAGTTGGTGTCCGGGTGGTTCCCGGCGCTGGCCGACACCCGGTTGCGGCAGATCACCTGGCCGGAGATCGAGCGGCACCGCGACTACATCGCCGACATGCTCAAGCTCGGCGTCACCCAGGCCACGATCCACCAGCGGTTGCGTGACGAGCAGGGACTCGAGGCGAGTCTGGCGTCGTTGAAGCGGTGGGTGCTGGCCAACCTGCCCGAAGAGGTGCGCCGGGACCGGGTCACCGTGCTGGGCGAGGACGCCGACCCGGGCGCGGAAGCGCAGATCGACTACGGGCATCTGGGCTCCTGGCTCGACCCTCGCAGCGGCAAGAAGCATCGGGTGTGGGCGTTTGTGATGGTGCTGGTGTGCTCGCGGCTGATGTTCGTGCGACCGGTGCTGCGGATGGACCAGCGCGCCTGGACCGAGGCCCATGTCGAAGCCTTCGCCTTCTTCGCCGGTGTGCCGGCCCGGCTGGTGCCGGACAACCTCAAGACCGGCGTGGACAAGCCGGACCTGTATGACCCGAAGCTCAACCGCTCCTATGCCGAGTTGGCCGAGCACTACGACACCCTGATCGACCCAGCCCGGGCAGCGAAACCCAAGGACAAGCCGCGTGTGGAACGGCCGATGCCGTATGTGCGGGACTCGTTCTGGCGAGGCCGCGAGTTCGGCTCGCTGGCGCAGATGCAGCAGCAGGCCCTGGCGTGGTGTCGAGACGTGGCCGGGCAACGGCACTGCCGCCCGCTGCGGGGGCGCGGCGCCGATGGCGGTGTTCCAGGCCGTCGAAGCGCGGGAGCTGCGGCCGTTGCCGCGCACGCCCTTCGTGCTGGCGACCTGGTCGACCGGCAAGATCGGCCCGGACATCCATGTCAAGGTCGGCAAGACGCTGTACTCGACCCCCTGGCAGCACATGGGCCGCCGGGTAGATGCCCGCGAGACCGGGTCGGTGGTGCAGATCTTCGATGCCGGGCAGCTGATCGCCACCCACGTGCGCAAGAGCGCCGGCAAGCAGACCGACTTCTCCCACTACCCGCCGGAGAAGATCGCGTTCAAGATGCGCACCCCGACCTGGTGTCGCACCCGCGCCACCGAGATCGGGCCGGGGTGTGTCGAGGTGATCGCCGAGCTGTTGGCGGTGAACGCGCTGTTTCGCCTGCGCGCCGCCCAAGGCGTGCTCGGCCTTGCCGGCAAGCACGGCGCCCAGCGGCTCGAGCGGGCATGCGCCCTGGCGATCGAGGTCGGTGACCCCAGCTACCGCACCATCAAGGGCATCCTGGCCGCCGGCGCCGAAGCCCTGCCCGCGCCCGAGCCGACCGGCGATGGTGGGGCCGCGGCACACCTGCACGGTCCTTCGCGGCTGTTCAGCAACGTCGTGGCCATGCCCAGAACGAGCGCATCGCCCGCGCCGGCCACCGCCACGACGAGCGGCGCTCACCCCACACCCGGCCAGCACGAGCCGGACGCTCCCCAAGACCAGGGCCAGCGCGAGCCCAACCAACCCGACCAACTCGCGCTCGACATGCGCGACACCACCACCGGCCAGCCCACCCAGAACATCGAGCCCACCGACAGCGAGGAAGCTTCGTGACCGTCGTCGACACCGCGCTACGCGACGCGCTACGCACCCTGAAGCTGTCCGGAATGCTGCAGACCCTCGACGCCCGACTGGCCCAGGCCCGCGCCGGGGAACTCGGCCACCTGGACTTCCTGCAGGTCCTCTGCCACGACGAGATCGGCCGCCGCGAGAGCCAAGCCGTGGCCCAGCGGCTGCGGCGCGCTCGGTTCGAACAACAAGCCACCCTGGAGGAGTTCGACTTCCACGCCAGCCCGAAACTCCCGGCCGCCCAGATCCGTGACCTGGCCGCGCTGCGCTGGCTGCACGCCGGCGAGTCAGTCGTGCTCTACGGCCCGGTCGGGGTCGGCAAGAGCCACGTCGCTCAAGCCCTCGGCGGGCTGGCCATCCGACACGGCGCCACCGTGCGCTTCGCCAAGACCAGCAGAATCCTCGCCGAGCTCGCCGGCGGCCACGCCGACGGCACCTGGGGCCGACGGCTCCGCGAACTCGCCAAACCCGCAGTGCTGATCCTGGACGACTTCGGCATGCGCGAGCTGACCGCACGCCAAGCCGACGACCTCTACGAACTGATCAGCGAACGAGCCGGCCGGTCGCTGATCCTGACCAGCAACCGGTCACCCGTCGACTGGTACCCGCTGTTCCCCAACCCCGTGGTCGCCGAGTCACTCCTCGACAGACTGATCAACACCAGCCACCAAGTCTTCATGAACGGCCCCAGCTACCGACCAAACAAGCGCCCCCGGAGTGTCACAGGAGACGGGAAGGAGAACACCAAGTAGAACATCACCAGGACCCACCACCTGCGGAATTCCGTGAGCGCAGGCCAGGGGAATTACGTGAGCGCCCACACTCGCCTTGATCCAGCCAATGAAGCCGAAAGGGGCGATACCGCTGAGCGTCTGCGAGCGAAGGCCGGAATGGTCGCGACGATGGCCTGATCTAGATGCAGGACTCACCGGGCCCCGCACTTTCGAAATTCAGATCGAAGTCACAACGAACCTGTTCGGAAGCGCGATCTGATTTCATTTCGCCATATTAGCCCTATCTACGGAACCTCGTCGGCAGGTTGGGCATCCAAGCGGTTGCATTGCTAGGCGATCGAGCGAGATGGGGGTGCCTAATTACGTGTATCCGCAAACGCGTGCGCATTGAGGGGGTAAGGGCCGTTGATCAAATTCGATGTGATCCACTGACGGTACTGATCGTGGCTTCAGTTCTAAGTTCGAGATGGCGGCGGTACTTGGCCAAGTGTGCGGTAGCACTGGCCAATAGCCTTATTTCCTGCCCTGGTAGGAGCAGCCGCTCGACGCCGGGCCCCTCTGGTGCAGTCGTTACAGTCCATCCGGCGTCTTTGTCTGGTAAAGCCACACTGGCCTCGTACGGCGGCGGGGTGAGTCGCGCCAACACAGCATGTTCGAGGCGCTCGCCACAGCAACATGCGCACCTGTGCGATTGCGGCCACCCGGTAGCTGTGCCGCGTCAAGCCACCACAGCAACCCGACCGAGTCCGAGAGTTCCATCAACGTGGACGACCGCAGCGGCCACGCAAGCTATCTCGGACACGGAAGTGTCGCCGGACGGCCAGCGTGTCGCGCGCAAATTGCCAGCGCGAATTTCTAAAGGCATGTACGTCCACGCGGGATGGCCGGTAGATGTCACTCAAGGAGGGGAAGCACATGATGTGCGCCTCGACGTGCGCAACCTTACCTCATGTAGTCCTACCAGAGGTAGCGCACACGACCGCGGTTGCCCGCAATACGGTTCAGCAAGCTACCCGACCTAACCCCGAAGAAATGCACGTCCTCCTGGTTGAACATAACGAGGCAACCGCTCAGGTTATTATGGCGACGCTTACTTCAGTCGGCTACTCAACGACTCGGTGTAGTACGTCGCAAATCGCTCTCGCTGAACTCGAGAAGCCCAATATCGTTCTGCTTAACCTAGACTTGCCCGACGAGACTGGCCTATGTGTACTCGCCGAATTGCGATTGGCAAGTTTTGTGCCAATCCTGGTTTACTCGGCCCCAACGGACGACGATTCTGTTGTCGAAGCTCTGCGGATTGGGGCAGACACCTATATGGCCGAACCCCTCCGGCCGGGCGAACTCCTCGCCCGCATGAGGGCGATCAGTCGCCGGGCGGGCACGTACAGACTCGCTGACGAAATCGTGTGCGTCGATGACATCGAGCTCGATTTTCGCGCGCGCCGGGTTACAGTTGAAGGCAAGCTCGTCCGAATGACGCCTAGGGAGTTCGAAGTGCTGTCCCTGCTCGTCCGCGGATCCGGCGCGCTAGTCAGCCGAGAAAAAATTATGCACGATGTTTGGGGTAGAACCAGTCCAGCTATTTCCAACAACTTGAACACACACATGGCGAAGCTACGCGCCAAGCTTAATCGTCCGAATCTCTTACATACGGTCCGTGGCGTCGGCTACCGCCTAGGGATAACGTCCGATGGGTAGTTACTAGTGAGGACCAAGATGACTCCCTTGACGAACGATCTTCACCCATTTTGCGACACAACCGAATTATTCATCTACTTTGTTACACTTTGGATTTCACACGGGTCGGCCCGTTCCGAATAAATGGCCGTCGCGCAGCGGACTACGCGCAGTTGGAGATTGCTCTCGGGCTGGACGACTGTGAAGCGACGATAGATTCCTACGTACACGGTGAACCGTCGATGGATTCGCCCTCTGGGCTCCCTTCTCTTCTTGGGCGTCGCAGCGTTGAGGCTTCACACGCCGTAGCTCGGTAGTCTCTCCAGCACCGACAGTCTTCGTGCGCTCTGTCCGTTTGGGCCGCATATCGAGCTTGGCACATTCGTCGAACAGTATGGCCCGCGACGCGCATGTAGACCCATCGTTTGATGGGCTACGATCGCATTCGATAAGGTCGACCGGCGACCCGGGATTATGGTGCGTACGGCAACGAGATGTTGCGCGGCACTGCGTCTCATGGCCACACCCAGGGCATGCTCGGTGTCTTGCTAACCCTGCCAACGTTGAGCTAACCTTGAAACAGTCATTAAGATCGCGAGAATCGGCAGGCTCCTCGTGACTGGAGGACACAACACAGGCGGATTCGCTCAGGCGCCAGCCGTTGCGGACGGGATCCTGGTGGTTCCCACTAACCGGCCGCACTCCATGCACACTCGTTACCACCGCAACGCCTGGGCCGCTTCCACATCACCTGAGCCGGGCTGACACCATCACGCCCGCCCCGCTCTCCAAAGCGTGCCGAGAATCGACTTTCCGCTGGGCGCAGACTGCCTGCGGCAGCAGCCGACCGGCATCAAAGAGGGTCTGCGAGATGGAGACCGGTGATTACAGACTGGTGATTTTGCGTGTGACCCCTCAGACCTGGGGATTTTCATGAGGGCTGACAAATTCGCGACTGCCGCAGCAGATGCTGCATTTTCGAAGAAGCTCGTGCGGCTCAGATGTTCTGATCGGCGTCGAGGCTCGTCGCGTCGACGTGGTCCCTGCCTCTTTGAACATTTTGTGTCAAGCGGGCGAGCTTGCTCATTTTACCAAGCTTGAAGAATTTCTTGTCAATCAGTTCGGCCATGGCTCAGGTGCCTGGCGCATGAGCGAGGGGTCGCCTCATGTGGCGGGGACTCGGAGGATGTAGCCGTTGCCTCGCAATGTTTCGATCAGAGGTGGCTCTGTCCGGTTCACCTTGCGTCGTATCCTGTACATGTAGGTTTCCACGACCTTTGGGTCACCGTCGTAGCCATAAGGCCACACGTGATCCAAAATTTGCGTCCTAGTCAACACTGTGTCGGGGTTGCGAATCAAGTAGCGTAACAGCGCGAACTCCCGCGGGGAAAGCTGGATCAACTGGCCGGCACGGCGCACCTCATGGGTATCTTCGTTCATCTCGAGGTCGGCGAAACTCAGTATGCCGTCGTTCGAGCGTTTTGACGCCGAGGAGTTGGCGCGCCGAAGCATGGTGCGAACTCGTGCGAGTAGTCCTTCCGGGCTGAACGGCTTGGTCAGATAATCGCCGCCCCCGACGGTGACGCCGAGTACGGCGCTTTGCAGCTCCTTGCCAGGAGTCAAGAAAATTGCCGGTACACTGTGGCGCTTCCCATGATGAAATTGTGTGATCTCGAACCCGTCTCGTATCACAAGATTGGGTTTCCATCGGTCGGCGACTGCGACTGCGTCGGCGCCAGAGGAGGCCGTTCGCACTTGATAGTCGACGAATCGCAGCGTGGTGCACAGCAGCTCTACGACACTGGAATCCTCACCTACGACCAGCACCCGCGCCGGCTTCGCCTCAGTTTTGGTAGCCGCAGGCACAGCCCGTGGGTCTGGCGTACTCGTTTCGTCTCGCACTAACACGAACCTGCTCATTTTAGGGTTGCCTCAAAGTCCACGTGAGCCGGGCAATGCATCCTCACCCTCGAAACGTCGCCCAGTAGGTGCCAGGTGGCAAGGTCGACGGTGGCACGGCTGCTGATCGAACCTGACAGGCGTCCACTGCCTCCTTACTTTGAGTTCGCCGGCTAGCCTCAATGCCACCAAGGATCGCGCACACAGCTTCCCATCGGGTTAGGTGGCGCTACCAAAGATCACTAGCTGGGTGCGCCGGGCCGAGGTCGCTCCCTAATGCTTTTGTCAAGCGGCGGGAACAGCCTCACGGGTGTAGTCGGGCTGGTAGGGCTGGCGGGCGCGCAGGAGGGCGTGGAGCACGTTGGATGCGGCGTCTGGCGAGTGCGAGAGGCCTTGGTGGTGTCGTTCGCCCTCGACTCGTTTGCGTGCGTAGAAGGCCTTGCTGACCGGGTCGAGCTGGATGGCGCAGAACGCGGACTGGTAGAAGACGAACTTCAACGTCTTGCTGCCGGTGCTGGCGCGCCGCAGGCAGCACACCTTGCCGGATTGCTGCAGTACGGGGGCCAGGCCCGCGGCGGAGGCCATTTGGTCACCGGTGGCGAAACGGGCCAGTCGCTGGCGGCCTGGATGCTCGGTACAGCGTTGAGGACCAGCAGCGTTGATCGGCTTGCAGCCACACAACACAACTGGCCCCTTTTCCCGCGCGGCTCTGGTAGGAAAATCCTTCCGCCCATGAGCGGAGTCGTGCTCGGTGATCGGGGGTGCCGAACGTGCGGCGGACCGAGGAAAGCTGCTCGCCGGTGGCCAGGCGCTGCTTGCGCAGCGCGGGAACCTTGCGCCCTCCGGCTACGCGCGTACCCGCCGCGTTCGGGGGCTGGAGACGACCACGCCGAGCGCCGCGCCGGCGGCGAGCGTGCTGCGCACGGTGCCTGGTCACCCAGGTCCTGTTCCGGGCGCGCTGTGCCCGCGCCGCGCCGATAGCACCGAGGCCATTGGACACGTTGGCAGCCGAGGCCACCGGAGCAAACTTTCGTACCGATGAAGTCATCATTAGTACGATCGACGCCGGACAACATTCGAAACCGCCTGGTCGAGCCCGGTGGCCAGTGGCCTACCCTCGGGGACTTGAGTCCGCCGTCCTGTGCTACGACGGCTGGCTCGACACGACCGGCTACTCGAGATGAACGGCGACCTACCGTTCGTCGAACTCGAGCAGGCCTGTTTGTCGTCACAACCTCGACCTCGCCGATGCCGGATAGTTCAAAATTACAGTCTCCGGACACGGCGGGGCGGGTCACTTCTTCGCCGACCCGCCCCGCGTATAGGACTAGACGGTTCGCTATTTCAGCGAGATAGTCACCTAACCGCCCTGATCGTGGCGCTGAAAGGCTCAGTGTACCTCGCGGTAGACCGGCCGATGAATCCCGTCACAGCTCAATTAGTTGCGCCATGGGGGCCAGGGCTCTTGCGTGCACATTTGCATCTTCATCGTTGGTGAGGGATGGGCAACGGGCCGGTCCCGCCAAGGATGTTGGGCAAACCAGTCACGCGGGTCTGTTTGAAGCTGTGCGCGACAAATCCGATGTCTGGGCTTTCCGTGTTGGAGGTAGCGGGATAGGACCTACCATCGCAATCGTCACCTTCAAACAGGTAGCCTTCGAACTCGGTGCCGTTGCGGTAGGATTGGTAGCCCTCATCCAAATGGTCCGCGCAGGTGCCGTCACCGAGGTCCCCGATAAGGGAAAGGTTGCCGTCGTAGCTCCGGCCGGTGAACAGGCAGATGTGGTCACTCGACTCGCCAATATTGTCACAGTGCAGCGCCCACGCCACGGATGGATGGGCGATCGCCATGCCTGCTGCCAGTAACACACCCGCAAGCAACGTCATAAGAATCCTGAGAACGTTTCCGTGCATCGGAGCCTCCCTTGTGTACTAACTACCACAAAGGCCAACGACGCGCCGCACCCACCGGATGCGGAGTAGGCTCAACATTTAAGACAGCAAATCCCAGAACCCAAAAGCAGTGCACGGCCTTAAGCGTCCTTGTTGCAAGCTGCCGTGGGGACCTTCCGCCGCCGGCGCTGCGTATCCGGGCTCGGCGGCCGCTGGATCGCTATGCAGATGATCAACAGAAGAGAGATGTGGCCATCACATTTCGGGGAGGAGTCTTGCCACTCTATTACACGCGACTTCCGCCCCGCTTCGCTTTCACTTCGCGCGGGTAGTTCGCGTGGGTCGGCGTTCTGTTGAAATCCAGCTCCCCCTATAGTGTCGGTCCGTAGATGCCTGACAAGCTGTTTCCGCAGTATGTCGGGCGCAACTGACAGCTAAAGAGGGGATATCTATGAAGAGAGTGATCAGGCGAAAAGATGGCTGGGCGGCCGGTTACGTGGCGGCGGTGGTAGTCGTGACAGCGGGATTGGCTCTGTCCAGTGGTACAGCCTACGCGGACAATCCGAGACCGGCGCTAAGAGTCGACTCGCTTAATGCGGATCCATGGATCGCGCCCGGCGGGACGGGCAAAGTTGCTTACCGCATCACCAACACCAGCGGCGCCGCTACTCAGGGCGTCCTGCTCAACATCTCGTTGCCTAAGGCCGTCAGCATTCCGCAGGATCCCCGCTGCCGAAACGTTGGCGCCAACGCGGAGGGCGGCGCGCTCATCAGTTGTAAGGTGACGGACCAAGCAGGAAAGATAGCAACAGGGGGAACCGTGGCCTCAGGCAATACGTTCACAGTAGCCAACAACGCACCGGCACACACCAAACTGGGTCGGATTGGCCTCTTGGTTGTCCCGTTGGACGGGAACGGAAATCCCACCGAGGACTACAACGACACGGTTGGTGCTAACGTTCGTTGGGCACAAGTCGGGACCCGCTGACCTACCCAGGTAGGCCCTGTCCAGGTAGGCGCGATCGGAGAACATAAGTATTGTCCGATCGCGCCTACCTGCCGTGCGGTGTCAGCGCTGATGAGAATCTTCAGCTCTGAGGGGGTTGGAGTGGATCCGGCGGATACGTCCCCATTGCAGCGTCGATGTGGGATCCGCCTCGTCACCCTATCGGGTATGAGTTCGATCGATTCTCACGCCTGACCATCCCTTGACCAGTAACGAAATCTAAACGTAACTGGGCGCCAGCGAGCAGCTTACCTTTTGCTTTAGATGCACTTCAAGTTGGGTCGCGCGAGCAGGCGAGTGGCTCGTAGAGTGTGAAGCACTTACTCGTGACCGTTGAAGCGACGAGGACGGCGGTGAAAAATGGAGTTCGCTGATAAAATAGATGTGCCAATGGAATTGGCTGACCAATACTGGACACGCTGTGGGGACCTGTTGGCGCCGATACCTGGCGAATCATGGCGGTGTGTATTACCAGAGAACCATAGTGCCGAAGGTCACATGGCAGAGGACGGGACCTCCTGGTGACCGAGTTTCCAAGGTTGACTGTTGGCGTCGAGCACACCGTGGTCTTTCATGTCGGTGAACAGCACATGGTACGCCGATTGCTGCCCGACGTCGAGGAGTTCGCTCGTAAGCCAGAAGTGATGGCCTCGGGTTGGTTGGTTGGCGTATGCGAATGGCCTGCGATGGAGGCTCTGCGCGCCTACATGGCTGATATCGAATGCTCGCTGGGTACGAAGGTCGCGATATCGCATGTGGCGCCGATCCTGGCCGGCGCCACCTTGTCAGTGACTGCACGCTGCAAATACGTGAAAGGACGATACTCTGAATGGGCCGTCCAGGCGTGCGACTCTCACGAGTTGGTGGCGGTTGGTACGGTCGGTTTTGTGGTAGTCGAGTTGGACGGCTTCGTACGTGACAAGTTAGTGCCTAAGCTTTCCGAGCTGAATGAAAGATCTCACCGTGGACTAGTGGTGTCGGCTGGGAAAATCAACCGATAGCCCTCGCCGCGCACGGTCTCGATCACCGGTCGCCCGAGTTTGCTGCGCAATGTGGCGATGTGCACGTATAAGGTGTCGCGGTTAATAGGACTGGAGTTGCCCCAAACTTGAGTGTAAAGTGTCTCCTTGGCGCACACGCCGCCGCATTCTGTCGCGAGCAGCTCAAGGATCTGGAACTCCTTTCTGCTCAACTTGATTGCGTTGCCCGCTACAGTGACGGATCTGTTGTGCAGGTTTACGACGACATCGTCGATCCGCAATGCTCCAGATGGTTCGAGCTGGCGAGTGCGTAGTCGGTGAATTGACTCAATTCGCGCGACTAATGTTCCCGCTCGATAGGGTCGACACACGTAATCGTCGACACCGGTCCGCAACCCCAGAATGCGCTCTCCAGTCTCTACGTCGACGGCAAGTGCGACGATCGGGACGTCGCTGCGAGCTCGGATTGCTCGGCAAATGGTAAAATCGTGTCTGTTGTCCGGTAAACTGGAAGAAGGGCCAAGTATAATCGCATCTATTTTCTCTAGTAGCAGGTACGCATGATCCCGATTTTCGGTTTGCAGTACTTGTACTCGAAAACGCGCCAGCTCGTTGGTCAGAGTCCTGATCTCGCGCTCGAGATAGCCGATCAGTAGCACTCGCATCCGTCAATCACCCTTTCCGGGGATGCGGTCACCGCACTGCGCGTTTAATGTCTTGAGCTACCGCTTGTGACGGAAGTCTCGTGTCGACCTGCGCTCAAGTGTTGCCCGGCGCAAATGAAAGCTGCAGAACCGAGGGCTAGCGCAGGAGACGGTTTTAAGATGCCACGTTAAGGTTAACCTATACGGGCACAAAAAGTTGCGCTGCCGACTTCTGTGCTGCTTCGTTTCTTCTTCCCGAGATCGATTGCTCAGTTTCTGCCGAGGGAGCGTTTGTCGGGTTGCGAGCCCAGCTGATCGTGTAAGTCTCCGGGCGTTGCTGGCGTGGCTGAGCACATGAAAGACGCCGTCGCCTCATTCCCTATGGGACCGGCCGAGGATCTCGTAGGGAGGTGTGCCACGCGATGGCTCTGGATCAGTTTGCCCTGCTCGGAAGTGTGAGGTATTGAAGGTCGCCGATGCTGGTGATCGTGTCGGCCTGGCCGTCGAAACGATCTATCAGGCGTTTGATTGAGGTCGGACTCACCGAGATGGTCGGCGCCGCGCTGCGTTAACGCACGGACACACGGGCCGCACAGCGCAACGGCCACCGGGCGCCGGGCACAGATGCAGACCACCACGGCCGGGGATTTGGAACGGCAGATCCCGAAGATGCGCACCGGGGTCGTTCTTCCCGTCGCTGTTGGAGCGGCGCGGTCTGGTGGACCAGGTGCTATTCGCGGTGGCGATGGAGGAGTTCCTGCATGGTGTGTCCATCCGCTAGGTTGGCGATTTGGTCAAAGCCCTCGGGGCGGACAGCGCCATCTCCAAATGTCAACGGATCCGTTGACACCAAATCGAGGTCACCCGGATCTATGCCGATCTTGATCAAGAAAGTCGGGCCGTTCGCGACCGGTCGCGGGTCGAGCAGCGCTCCGTATACGTGTTCTTGGACACGACCTATTGCACGGCGCGGATCAACGCGGTGTGGTCTTGCCGGAGGCGGTAATTGCCATCAGTGTGCGCGCCGACCGGCTGGCAAGAGGTGTTCGGGTCTGCCATGGGCAACGGCGACGGCAGTGCGTTCTGGGCCGCCTTCCCGCGCAGCCTCAAAGGCGTGCGGGCTCAGCGCCGTGCGGCTCGACATCTTTGTGCCGTCGGGCAGCACAGCTAGGCGCTCTGATCCAGAACCACACCGAGCGCTGTGCGCGCCTCAACACCGTCCCGCCCTTTAAGCAGCAGTGGCCGCGCGTCCCACCGAGCCACGAGTTCGGCGAGCCGGTGGCGGCTCGTCACCACGACCGACCCCGAGGCGGGCAGTAGCGGGTGCACCTGCGCGGCGTCCCGAGCGTTGTCCAAGAGCACGAGGACACGCCTGCCCGCCAACAACGACCGGTACAACGCGGCTCGTGCATCGATGGAATCCGGGACCTCGGTGGGCGGCACGCCTAACCGACGCAACAAGCGTCCCAGCGCCTCAGCGGAACTCATCGACTGGTTATCTGGTCCGAACCCACGCAGGTCCAGATACAACTGTCCGTCGCGGAAGCGCTCACGCATCCGATGCCCCCATTGCACCGCGAGGGCAGTCTTCCCTGTGCCTCCGTCACCACTGATCACCACGATGCCACTGTCACTGAGCAAGGACAAATCCAGCGCCGCCAACTCGTCGGCTCGTCCCGTGAACCCCGACATGATGCGCGGCAGGTCCGCTGGCACGACCTGGACCTGTTGCGTCGGCGACACACCGGACGCCTCCACCGCCTCCGCCTCAGCGCCCTGGTCGGTAAGGACACGCAACTGCGTCTCGCGCCAGCACAGTCCCGCCTCAGTGCCCAGTTCCGGCACCAGTCCAGCGCGCGCATTGCCATACCCCACGAGCGCTTCGGAGCGACCTTCCCCGCGGTTGAGGGCCCGCATCAGCTGAGCAGCCAGCCGCTCCCGGTGTGGCTGCGCGGCGACCACGTCGCGCAACTCGTCCACGACCAGGGCATGGTGCCCCGCCGCAAGTTCCGCTTCATAGAGCTCCTCGAGAGCATCTAGGCGCCGATCTACCAGAACTGGGCGTAGCCGGGCCGCCAACGTCCCACTAACCCCACTGAGCGGAATCCCAGCCCACAACCGCAACCCGTCGCGCAGCAGTCGGACGGCGGCCGGCGCATCCCCAGCCCGCAACTCGTCCCGGGCGCGGCCGACCGTGTCAACAAACACCTGAAAATCCAGCATGCCCGGTGTAACGCTGATCCGGTAGCCTTGGCCGTGGCGGCCGATCACGTCGCGGCCTAGCACAGAACGCAGCTCGGAAACGTACACCTGGAGCCGACCCCTTGCGCTGCGCGGTAGACGGTCTCCCCAAACCATGTTGATCAGCCGCTCATCGGACACCACTTTGTTGGCGTCCAACAGCAACACCGCGAGCACCGAGCGCTGCTTGGGTGAGCCGAGTTCCAGCGGGCCATGAGCGGCATGCACCTCCACCTCTCCCAGCACTCGGTAGCGCAGCTCCTCCCGGGACGATCGCAAGATGCTCAACTCCCTAAACATCGAGTCTCTTGTGGATTCGACGCCGGTCGACGCTGATCTGACGCCGCGGATCCCGAGAGCCGACGGGCCACGATGCCCCACACCGCGATACCGGTGTTTGAACCGAGCCCTAAATAGGATCCTCAATATTGCCTGACGCTACTCCCACGCTTGGGCGATCGCCAAGTACGGGACACAGAGGTGCGGCCTTCGACGGGGTCGAACCTGGGTAAACGTCCGTCCTCCTGAGCGGTGACTGAGAGCCGGGCAGGCACTTCGGTGACTAGGTGCTCGTCGCGTGCTCGGCTGAACTGCTCTGTGGCCGCCCCAGCGGCGGCTCGATCCGTCGCAGCATGGGGCACGCTCACCTGGCGGCCCTCGGATGAATGTCGCGCGGATTGCCGACGCTTGGCGGGTTCTCGTTACAAGCTGGCGGAATATCGCAAGCCGGCACGAGGCTGCAACATCCACACTGTGCCCGTGACGGCTTCACCTTCTCAGCTGGACCGGGCGCGGGTAGCTATCCAGCGGGAGCTCGATGATCTGGTCGATTCCGGGTTCGAGCTCGGCGCTCAGGTAGCCGCGTACATCGGGGACGAACTCGTGATCCACGCATGGGCTGGCGTGGCTGACCCGGCGACTGGTCGACTGGTCGACGAGAAGACGTTGTTCCCAGTTTTCTCGGTCAGCAAGGGGATCGTCGCCACCGCCGTGCACCGGTTGGTGGATCGGGGCGTGCTGCAGTACAGCACGCGGCTGGCGCAGTTGTGGCCGGAGTTCGGAACGCACGGCAAACAGAAGATCACGATCGAGCACGTGCTCGAGCACAGCGCGGGCGTGCCCTACTTCCCGCCCGGTCTGACCGCCGATGACCTGGCCGACGAGGCGCGGATCCTGTCGTTGATAGCTGACTGCGAGTTGGCGTGGGAGCCGGGCACCAAAACCGGCTATCACAGTCTGACCTTCGGATATCTCATCGCTGAAACCATCCGCCGGGCCACGGGCCGCTCCCTGGACGAGGTTGTGCGCACCGAGCTGGCCGAGCCGCTGGGCATCGAGGACGAAATGTTCATCGTGCCGCCGGCCGAGCAGCGGGACCGCTTGGCCGACGTTGACACAACCGGTTTCGTGGCACTCCAGAAGCGATTGCCCGGCGGGAATGCCTTCCAGAAGGTTGTCGGTGGGCTTCCCGCCGATTCCATCGTGCCGAGACGGTTCATTCCAGCCGGACGGGGCTGGGCGATGGACGCGGCGCTGCCGTTCAACGCGACGATGAGCGCACGCGCCGGCGCCACGCTGTACGCCGCATTGGCTAACGGCGGCCAGCTGAACGGCCGGACGCTGCTGCCCCCTCGGCGGGTCGCGTTTGCCACCCAGATTCGGCGCCGGGACATCGATCAGATCATCGGGGCGCCGGCGCTGAAGTCTTTGGGTTATCTGCACGCCGACCCGGTTTCTGGCGGGGTCGAGACGGCGTTCGGTTTCGGAGGCCTCGGCGGCGCGGAAGCCTATGCCGACCCGCGGCGGCGACTCGGGTTCGCCTTCACCCACAATCGCTTGACCCCGCCCAACGTCGAGGAAAGCGCCCCGAGGTTGGCGGATCTGGTCAGGAAGAACCTCGACCCCACCCACTAGCAGTGCCGTCACCTCGTGGCCACGCCAAGATCGGCGATCACCCGGTTCAGCGTGGCCCTCTCACCCGCCGGCTCGTCGTCGGCGAGTCGGCGGGTGCGGTGGGCCGGCAGGTAGGCGATCACGCCGGATTCCTCGTCTGAACTCGTCTTCAGGGCTTCGTTGAGTGCGGCCCGGGAGGCGCACGTCGCCGACTTCAGCACGTCTTGGGTGAGGCACGTGACATGGAGCGGACCGGCACGGTCTGGTGGCAGGCGTGACGCGCACCGTGTTGCCGACCGCGCTGGATACCAAGATGACCGGGCGCCTTGCCGGCCCCTTCGGCGATCCACGAGGCTGAATGGTTGGGTTTATTGGCTGGTCAGGAAGGTAGTCGCGGCTTGTTGCCGAGGGGGCCGTTGGCGGGGTCCTGGGTGATGTGCCCGGAGCCTGGGACGATCACCAGGTGGCCGGTCGGGGCAAGGGCGGCCTCGTGTTGTGTCCACTCGAGCGGGTGTCCAGGTCCTGGTCCCCGGCCAGCAAGAGCACCGGTATCCGGGGAGTGGGGTGTGGCGGGCGAAGGCCGCCACCGGAGTGGGCGGCCACAGTTGGCAGGTGAGTAGGGTGCCGTTGCTGGCTGCGGTGTCTCGGTCGAACGGGTAGAAGGTGCGGTCGGGTAGCGCGGTCACGGTGACGCCGGTGGCGGCGGTGCGCCCGGCCGTCGGGCTGCGGCGTCTCCCCACAGTGCGTGCATGTCCTGGCATTGGGTGCCTGCGTGCAGGCCTTGGCCGAGTTCCTTGGCGGTGGCTGCCGAATCGTGGTGGACCGAGGCGAGGACCGTGTCGAGCGCGGTGTAGTCCCCGGCCGCAGCGGTGTGCAGGGCAGGAAGCAGCGGACCCAGCTCCGGTTTGCCGGCGGTGAGCGCGGCGAGCGCGGCGAGCAGTACGGGGCCGTCATGTCGGTTGTGCACCACTCGCGACAGGTCCTGCACGGGTTCGCTTGCGCAGTGGTTGTCCGCGCAGGCCTTGGTAAGCACGGCGGCGGCGCGTGGGTAGGCGCCTAGCTCCAGTGGGTCTAGACCGTCGTGGGGGACGGCGGAGTCCAGGATCAGTCGGTTGACTCGGTCGGGGTGGGCGATGGCGTAGCGTGCGGCGAGCACGGTGCAGTAGGAAGCGCTGTCCAGCGTCAGTTTCTTCGCGCCGAGCGCCTGGCGCAGCCGCTCCAGGTCGCCCACCGTGTCGGCGGTGGCGTAGAACCGTCGGTTGTCGCCGATCGATCGGGCGCATTCGGTGACTGCGGATGACGGGGGTACCGCGAGGTCCGAGTCACCCACTGCCTGTTGCAACGCCGGGCAGCGCAGCGCGCCGGGGCCGGTACCGCGTCCGGAGAACATCACCAGCTGGTACTGGGCCAGTACCGCTGGGTCGAATTGCCTGGCGATTTTCGGCAGTCAATCTGACCCCGGGCTCGCCGGAACCAACCACTAGCCACATCAGCACGCCTTTCGGCGCCGTGGAGTTGCCGGCGACCGCGACCGGTAGCTCCAGCCGCCCCGGCTGGCGTTGCCCGCCCAACAACCCGTGATCCAGCGGCACGGAAAAAGTTGCGCACTGGAACGCCAGGTCGTCAGGCCTGGTGAACACATCGGTGGGCGCGCCCTCGTCGGAGAGAGAGGCGGCGGCTTCGGCGCGGGTGCACAGGTGACTGCCGCTGAATGCTTTGCCCAATGGTGGAGGAGAGGGGGCGCAAGCGGCCAAGAGCGCGACGCTCATGCCGACCAACGCATATCCGATGCGCAACGAAATCCTCGCAGTGAGTTGCCAGGGGAGTCCGGGTCGGAACAGTCCGGGGATCGTCACAGCGAAGTAGCCGCTCATGCAAGCAGATTGCTCAAATCTTCAGGATTGTGACAGACTCCGGCTGGCAGCCTTCGGACATATCAAATTCCTCTTCCTGTGGAAGTGTGAGCTAAGTGATACGGAAGCAGAGGGCGTAACGACTTGGATGTCGACCTCTATCGGACAGGTCCCGATAGGGCCGGACCCACGCCGAGAAGTTATCACCCGCAGCCCAACACCCGCCATCGCAACTGATTCTCTGCGCCCCGTACGGTGGACTCGGTCCCGTGGGACACAGACTCCCGCCCAACACCTGCTGCCGCATTTCTCGGCCGGCGGAAGACCGAGTGAAGTGACAGAGAAGAGCTTCGTGAGATAAATATTGAGTGGATGTACGGATAGATTCAATGCGAGCTCAGCGGGAGCTGAACCGGGCGCCTCAGACTGCCAGGTCCAGTGCACGCGATCCAGCCCCAGCAAGTCGGGAAGGATCTATAAGCGACACGCGGAGCGGCTCAGCGGTGCCCCAGGACGCGTCAGCGGCACGGGTTCTGATCGTGACGGATGAGATGAGGGTCCGGCAGTTCGCGCCAGCGTGCCTGCATTTCGCGGGTTACCTAACCGAGTTGGCGCGGAATTCAAGAGAGGCGCTGACCAGCGCGGAACGGTTGCGGCCTGATCTGTTGATCATCGATGCGTCCTGCCTTGACAAGAATGGTGCCGCGCTTGCCCGTGAGTTGCGACGACGATATGCCGCTGACGCCCCGATCCTGTTTCTTGCCGACGCTCACGAGGCCTCCAGCGCGACCATGGGGCTGACCGTTGGCGGAGACCGGTATTTGGCCAAACCCTTCTGCCTCGATGATCTCCTCACTCAGGTTCGGGCATTGTTGCGCCGAACGGCAAACCCGGGGCAGCGTCCCGACACCGTGCTGTGGTTCGCCGATATCGAGGTCGATGATGAATCGCTGGAGGTTCGGCGGAATGGCTGTGCCCTGGATCTGGCCCCTCGGGAACGCCGGATCTTGCGCTACCTCCTGGCCAATGCCGGCCGGACAGTGAGCCGCACGGAGATCGTCGAGCACGTGTGGCCTTATGATCACGGAGGCCACCGCCGGGTCCTCGACGTCCATATATGCAATCTCCGCCGCAAGATCGAAAAGGATGGCCCGCCGCTCATCCAAACCGTGCACGGCGTTGGGTACCGTCTACAAGATCCCACACACCAACCGGGATGAACGATGACGTGATCTCCGTCAGCGGAGCACAATCTGGCGAGACAGATGTCCGCTCAGACAGCGACCGGCGTCGCATCACTACCGAACAACAGCGTCGACAGATCCTGGCCCGTCGTCGGCGCTACGACCGGGAAATTGAGCAACTCGAGGAACGCACGATTGTTGAACTTCATTTCAACGCCCTCGGCATGTGTGCCAGCGCTCATGAATATCCCCAGATCACGTGTGAAGCGCCACTCAGCCAGACCCGCATCCCTCCACCGTCGGGCCGCTCACGCTATGGGGATGCGGCAAGTGGTCGTACGTTCGGCCGCGACGGAGATTCCGCTACGAGTTACTGAACTAGTCGCTTCCGTCGTGCCAGAATGCGTCGGTGTCAACGTCGTCCACAAGCCGGTCGTCCGGCCCATCCGCGAGGCGAGGGGAGTTGCTCGAGGCCTCCTACCGCTACGTGCTTGCGCATGGGCTGGGAGAGCTGTCGTTGCGGCCGCTGGCTAAGAAGATCGGGTCGAGTCCCCGAGTGCTGCTGTACCTATTCGGTAGCAAGGACGGGCTGGTGCGTGCGCTGCTGGCGCGGGCACGGGCGCGGGAGCTCGAGCTGCTGGCCGACCTGCGGGCCGGGAGTCCGGACTCAGGGGGAGACCGGTTGGCTCAGTTAGCGGGTCGCTTGTGGGAATGGCTGTCCGCGCCCGAGCACCGGTCACTGCTGGAGCTGTGGCTGGAGGGCTACGGTCGTTCGCTGGTCGAACCGGACGGAGCGTGGGCGGGATTCGCGCGAGCGACCGTGGTCGACTGGTTGGATGTGCTCGCCGAAGCGCAGCCCGTCGAGGTCCGCGACACCGATGAGGGCCGGGCGCAACGCACGCAGGTGCTGGCGCTGCTGCGGGGCGCATTGATCGACCTGCTGGCTACCGGCGAACTTGACCGCACCGGCGCCGCGATGCGGCGCCATCTCGAGGCCACGTTCTGAACGTGGGTACGGCCGGCTGCAGTCACACCGTGTTGGATTACCACGCGGCCTGAGAGCGTCCGCCGTGTTCTCACTAGAAGGTGACCGTCATCCCGCCGTCGACCGCGAGGGTCTGCCCGGTGATGAAGGAGGCGGCCTCGCTGGCGAGGAACACCACGGCGCCGCCGATCTCTGCGGGCCGGCCCCACCGTCCGAGGGCGGTGCGGCTGCCCAGCCAGGTGGTCCACCCTGGATCGGCCACCAGGGAGGCGTTCACGTCGGTGGCGAACGTGCCCGGCGCGATGGAGTTGACGGTGATGCCACGCGGGCCGAGGTCGGCGGCAAGTGCTCTGGTCATACCGTCGAGCCCGGCCTTGGCCACGGCGTAAGCAGCGTCGCCTGCACGTCCGAGTTGGCCGATCACCGACGAGACATTGATGATTCGGCCCGGGGCGGACCGATCTGACAGCCGCGCCGCGACGGCCTGGCTCAGCGCGTATGCGGACACGAGATGGACGTCGAGCATGCGGGTCAGGTCTGTGGGGGTGAGCTCCTCGAGGCTGCGGCGGTCGCGGTGGCCCACGTTGTTCACCAAAATGTCGACCACGTCGAGGTTGGTGATCGCGTGTGCGGCCGTCGCGTGGTCGGTGACGTCGAAGGCCGCAGCGGCCACGTCGAGACCTTCAGTCCGCAACTCCGCGGTCGCGACGGCGAGGGTGCTCGGATCGCGCCCGTTCAGCACCACCCTCGCACCGGCCCGGGCAAGGCTGCGCGCCATCTCCAGGCCAAGGCCGCGCACTGACCCGGTCACAAGGGCGGTTCGGCCGGAAAGAGAGAACATTTGCTCCCCAACTCCTCACTGACACAGTCGTTTCAGCAAGGTTACCGTCCAAGTTATGTTTCCCTGACCAGAGTGTGCCTTTTCAGGCAGGCGACACCGCCTACTGCAGGAGCGAGATCTCCCAGCGGGTCCGCCGAGTCGGTCAGGCCGAAGCGGTGCTGTGTGTGGTGATCAGTGGCCACAGACCGTTGCTTCGGAGCGCGGCGGCCCATCGGCTCGCTGAGCTGCCGGGGCGCCCGTCACATTAAGTAAACGGCTCGCCGGCGCAGGTGCGCCGAAGTGCTTGTGTCGCGCGTGTAGCGCCAAACCGATGATGAATCCGCGCGATGGCCCAGGGACGTCCCAGAACGTTGAAACAGGCCGCTGACCCGCGGTTCCCGCTGTATCCGGCCTACAGGCAGTCCCACGGGCGGCGTCGAGCCGCTTGCGGCACACGGCGAGTTCTAGAGGCCCCGGGTGTCAAGTCGTGGTTGCCGAACGCGGTCGAGTTCATCGACGAGGTGCCCAAGACCAGCGTCGACGAGTTCTCCAAGAAGACCCTCCGGGACAAGTTCGCCGGCTACAAGCTGCCCAGCAGCTAGAGGCAGAACAGTCCCTCTACCAGGGAAAATGCTGCCGATTGGCTCCAGTGCCCTCCGTGGACGTCCGGGGCCGATCGGCGTCTTCTGTGGCGATCCACGGAACAGCCACGGAACAAAGCTGGCCGGATGCCCTGGCCGACGAGATCGCCGGCCGTGGCCGACCTCTTCAGACCAGCCCGAACCCGCTGAATAAGAGTCGGCTAGATCAACTGTCGGACGGTGTCGATCTTCCCCAATGTGTGTCGTTCGGCTGGTCTGGCTGATGCGGCTGAACGCCGCTCGGGAGAGGCCGCTGTCACTGGCGACGTTGGTGCGCATCCGCGCCGCGTTGCACGCCGCATCCAGTACGTGATGGATCTGGCCGAGCAGCTGGGCAGCTGGAGCGACCCGGAGTGTGCGCACATCGGCTCGCCCTTGCAGGTGGTCGCGGATGCCTACGCGAAGTTCGGCTCACTCGCGCTGGAGATGGCTAAGGAGCGCAAGGCCCGGCCCACGGACGAGCTGATGAGCTGGGTGGCGGCCGCGAGTACGAGGGGCAGAAGCTCACCGTCGAGGAGGTCGGGGTGTTCTTCGCGCTGCTGGCCGGCGCGGCGAACGACACCACGCGGCACTCGATGGCCCACGTGCTGGCGCTGTTCTGTGACCGTTCCGCAAGGTGCCGCCGTCTCGGTTCCGGACACCGGCCGCGAGCGGCGGCTCTGCACGGCCAACAAGGAGGCCAACACCGCGCACGCCCGGCTGTGCGGCCGCGGAGAGCGAGCGAATGCGCGGCTGAGGAGCTGGATGATTCTCCGCAAGATCCTCCTTGTCGGCGCTGGGGGCTTCGGCGTAGACCGCTGGGTCAGGCGGGGGTGAGGCGGACGGGGAGGCTCTTCAGGCCGCCGACGAAGTTGGTCTGGGTGTACTTCGGGGTGCCGGCCAGCTCGATCGTGCGAACTCTCGGCAGCAGCTCCTCGAACAGGATGCGCAGCTCGAGGCGGGCGATCATCATGCCTTGGCACTGATGGGGGCCGAAGCCGAAGCCGGCGTGCTTGCCGCGGGGGACGGTGATGTCGAAGTCGTGTGAGTTGGGCCCGAATTTGGACTCGTCGCGGTTGGCCGAGGGGAAGTTGAGCATGAACCGGTCGCCGGCGCGGAACTGCCGCCCGGACACCTCGACGTCGCGGGAGGCACACCGCATGAAGTGCTTGACCGGGGAGACGTAGCGGATGCACTCCTCGACGGTCTGTTCGACCAGCTCTGGGTCGTTCCGCACCAGCGCGAGCTGGGCGGGGTGTTCGATGAAGGCGAGCATGGCGCCGTTGAGGGTGGCCGAGGTGGTGTCGTGGCCGGCGGTGGAGATGGCGATGTACTGGCCGTTGCAGTAGCTCTCGCCGATCAGTTCGCCGTCGATGCGGCTGTTGGCCACGATGGACAGCAGGTCTTCCGTCGGCCGGGCTCGCCTGTCCACGGTGTGCTGGTGGAAGTACTCGTTGAAGCTGGCGATCGCGGCGGCCCAGGCGCGCCCGGCGGCGTCCGGGGTCATCTGGATTTCTTCGCGCTGTTCTTCGGGGTCGTTGGTGCCGAAGAACTCCTGGGTGAGCTTCATGATGGTCGGCTCGTCCTCCGGCGGCAGGCCGAACAGCGTCATGATCACCCGCAGCGGGTAGAGCAGCCCGAAGTCGCGGGCGAAGTCGACCTCCTCACCGAGGGAGAACAGCCGGTCCACCTCGCGGCGGGCCAGCGCGCGCACCTGCTCTTCGAACCGCTTCACGTTGCTGGGCCGGAACCACGGGTTGATCAGGCGACGGATGGTGGTGTGCTCGGGCGGATCCATGAACGGGGTGACGTCGATGCTGCGGATGGAGCCGCCGGTCAGGGAGCGGATGAACGCGTCGGAGGCCTGGTCGTTGAGGATCGGGTTGGCCGGCAGGTTGGCGAAGATCTCGGGCTGGCGCTCGATATTGAGCAGGTCGTCGAACCGGGTGACCAGCACGATCGGGTCGAACCCGGGCAGCTCGGCGACGCCGAGCGGGTTGTTCTCGCGCAGCCACTTGAACGCCGGGTAGGTGATGTTGCGTTCGTCCTTGTAGGACTCCGGCAACACCGCGGCGCGCGCGATGTCCTCCGGGATACTGAACTCGGTGCCCGAGGTCGTAGAAGCAGTCATGCGGACTCCTGGTGGGTGTACGTACGATACCGGGATCGTCGAATCGGTTCTGGCTGAGCAGGTTCTGCCGGGCAGGGCCGAGGGCGCTGACGACGACGGCGCTGGCCGCCGGCGGACACTCATTTCGGCATCCGCGACGGGTGGCGGGTCATCGCGGCGTACACCTCGTCGACCAGGCCCTGCGGGTCGGAGAGCCAGTCCACCCCGTGCACGAGCCCGAGGACACCGTCGCTGAGCACCGCGACGAGCCGCTCGGGTAGGTGGGAGAGCACTTCGCGCTCGACCGCTGTCACGATTGGCCGCGCCCGTGCCAGGCAGCGTGTGCCGGCTTCCGTGATCGCGAAAGTGATGGGGCTCCACGGGTCGAGAAAGTGCCTCTCCAACAGGCCACGGTCGTGGAGACGCCGGGTCAGCCCGGCAGCGGCCTGCGGACTGGTGTGCAGAATGCGGGCCAGGCTGGCGCGGTGCAGACCCGAGTCTGCGGCGATGTGCTCGAGGGCGTCGAACTGGCGTGCGGTGATTCCCTCGGCGCTCAGCGCCTGGTCGATCCGAACCTGCAGGAGATGCCCCAACGCCGCGACTCGTTGGGTGAAGTACTCGGGAGCGTGGGCGCTGCTCGAATACGTGCGTAACAGCCGCGTGCTCACGGGCAGAGGCGCTCGACGTAGTCGGCCGGCCAGCCCAGCTCGACGTGCGCGACGGCCGGAACGCCGTCCAACGTGGCCGACATGGCGATCTCGTTGAGCACCAGGTGCTGGATCGGCATGCCCCAGCCCGCGGCGTACGTGCACTCCAGGTTCATCGTTCGCCCCGCCGAGTCCTCGAAGCGGCCCGAAACGGCACGGTGCACCAGGCGATCGTCCAGCTCCGCTTCGGCCCGCGCGTGGACGATGGGGCAGAGCCGCCCGTCGCTGTTGATGTACCCATTGATCAGCTGCTGGCCCTTGACCTCCATGATCATGGCGTGCAGCGAGCGTCCGTCCTCGGCGGTCGCGTTGATCCATTTCCAGTGCTGGAGCATGTTCCAGTTCCGGGCGCCCCAGGAGTGGTCCCGGTGACCGCCGCTGGCCTTGACGTCGATGGCTCGCCCGTGCAGCGACACCTGCCCGGAGACCAGACAGGACTGCTCGAACCGGTTGTCGGCCACCCAGTCGGGACATCCGTCGGCGTTGTCGTGCCAGCTGAACGGCTCGTGGATGCCCTCGAACCGCAGCGACAGGTCCAGCTCCTCGCCGGTGAAGCCGAGCTCGGCCACCCGCAGGGGCTCGGGTTGGCGCACATGTAGCCCACCGACCGTGCAGTCGTCGAGGTCATCGCCGCTGAACGCAGCGTCCTCTTCGAACGACAGAAACTCCGGTCTCGTCATGTCCGGTCCGCCGACGAACAGGAAACGACCCCAACGCCGCCCGGCCTCGCGCCAGGCGTAGACGAACACCAGGAGCTGCTCGGAAGGTAGCGGCGCGGTCCACAGCAGACTTTCCCGGGCGTGCGGCCCGGAGTTAGAGACGTCGTGCAACAGGTCGTCGCGGGCGGAGAACTGGTGGCGCGGCTGGGTGGAGGTCATGGGTGGCCTTTCGCCGAGGGAGGTGGGTACGTGCCGCCGGCGACGCCGAGAACGCCGTCCAGGACGAGGTTCGCGATGCGCGGCCCGGCCGGCGTCATGCGGACGAGGGTGACGTGGTCGAAGTTGCCCTCGTCACCGGTCCGCACCCATGCGCCGCCGCAGGGACCGAGGCGGATGTGGTTGCGGCCGTGGAGCACCTGTCGCCGGTAGTTGTGGATGTGCCCGGCGAACATGGTGTAGGGGCGCTCGCCGAGCGTCTTCCGGAGTCGCTCCAGGGCGGGATGCCCGTCGCCCTGCCAGGCCGGGATGTGCATGCAGACGAACGTCCAGCGGGCATCGGTATGGTCGGCGAGCACCCGCTCGAAGTAGTCGATCTGTTCGTCGGAGATGTCGGCGGGCATGGTCGAGTCCCAGTCCGCCAGGGCCTCGAACTCCCGACGTACCGCCTCGGGATCGGACTCGACCATCGCGTGCAGCTCGGCCAGCCGCTCCGGCGTCAGGTCGCCGGCCACGTCCTCCAACGCCTGCGGTGGATCAGAGGTGTCCAGGACCAGGAACAGCGTGTCGGCATATCGGAAGTGGTAGTGCAGCAGCCCGTGCCGGCGGACCCACTCGTCCCGCATCAGCTCGTTGCTGACGTCGTGGTTGCCGACGACGCGGAACAGGGGACGTTCGAGCGCATCGAGGATGTCGTCGAGCTCCTGCCACTGCGAGGCCAGAACCTCCCGGTCGGTCGTGTAGCCCTCGATCGCGTCGCCGATCTGGATGACGAAGTCCGGGTACAGCTGGTTCAGTACCTCGACGGCGCGTTCGAACACGCCCGGCCGGGCCAGGCCGGTGCGGTCCGACAGCAGGGCGAAGGTGAAGTCGTTCGTCGACGGGGCGAGCGTGTCCGCCCCGATCCACGGTCGGGCCGTGCCGACCGAGGGGAGCCACAGGCGTTCGGTCATGACGGTCTCCTTGTGCACGGATGACGGGCGCCGCGTGCGATGCGGTGCCCGTCACCCGCTGGGGCGGGGTCAGAAGACGGAGACCTTGAACTGCTGGTCGCGTTCCGCCTGCGCGGCCGCCGCCTGCGCCTCCAGCTCGGCGATCTCCTTCGCCACCACGTCCGGGTCGTCGGACTCGTGCACCTGGATCACCCCGGTGTCTCCGTTGAGGGTGATGAGCGCACCGTCCGGAATCAGCCGCCTGGCTCCTGGCAGCTGCGCGCCGGGGAGGCCGAACTCGCGGGCGATGATCGCGCCGTGGCTGATCAGGCCGCCGCTCTCCAGCACGATGCCGTGGATGCGGCTGAACACCGGCATCCAGCCCGGGTCGGTGGCGTGCACGATCAGGATGTCGCCCTTCTTGACGCGTCCGATCTGCCGGAGCTCGTGCACGACCCGGGCGGTCCCGGTGATCCGGCCCGCGCTCGTGCCCTTGCCCTGGAAGACCCCCTCACCTTCGAGCTCCGGCTCGTCGATCGGAGCCGGCCGCCCAGAGACGATGAACGGTGCCGGGTCGCGCTCGCCGGTGTTGATCTCATCGAAGTTCTTCCGGCGGGCGTCGATCTTGGCGCGGATGAGGCGCTTGTTCTCCCGGCCGGCGAGGACGTCGTAGAGCTCCTCCATGGTCAGGAAGTAGCACTCCTTAACCTCGCGCAGCCGCCCGCGCTCGACGCAGCGCCGGCCGACCTCCTCGAAGCAGAGCTTGATGTCGTAGGTGGACCAGTCCATGACCTCGCGCTCGTCGTCGCGGTGCTCCAGGGAGTAGTGCGCGAAGTCGATCAGTGTGTCGAAGAGCTGGGCCTTCCAGGCGCCACCCTCCTGCGCGGCGAGGTTGTCGTGGACCTCCTTGATGGTCGCCTCGAGGCGGGCGCGGGTCTCCAGTTCCTTCGGCCGGGGGTCCGGCTCGTCGAGCATGCCGATCCACGGAGCCAGGTCGACCATCACGTTGTCCGCGCGGCGGTCGAAGTAGATGTCCCGGTCCGGGTGGCCTCGGTGACCCCGCTTGGCCACGTAGGCGTCGTACATCTCACGGAACTTCGGCCCGTCGATGCACTGGTCGAGGAAGGTGAAGAACCGCTCGTCTGGGTAGATCTCCAGCAGCGACCGCAGCTCGGGCGAGCGGCCGATGAAGTTGGCCATCTCCCACGCGGCGTGTGCTTCCTCGCCGACGATGTTCGGCCGCCGGGTGCCGGTCACCAGGTCGACGAAGATCCCGAGGCCCTTTTCGCCGGTGTACCAGTTCGCGCAGATCCAACCCAGCCAGCCCAGCGCCTCGCCCATGTACCAGAGCAGGCCGTTCCACGGCGGGTCGTAGGAGGAGATCTCCTCGCGGATGGCGTCGGCGAGGTGCTGCTTGAGCTCCTCGTCGCTGAACGCCAGCCGCTCGGCCTCGGTGCGCGGCCGGGTCGCCTCGCGGTAGCGCTCGCTGTGGATGAAGTCGCGCTGCAGGTAGCGCCACCAGTTGAAGCCCATGTCCGGGCGTTCCATCTCGACCTTGTGGAACATGTTGAGGTAGCGGCCCCAGTCGAAGGGGGCGTTGAGCACCTCCTCGTGCCACATGGTCGGGATCTTGTGCAGCATCCCGGGGCGCAGCTGCGGCGGGATCGACTGCTTGATCCGGTGCCGGTCGGCCTCGACGTTGTAGTACGAGGCGCCCTTGTGGTACTTCCACAACCGCCGCGTGGTGTGGTCCTGCTCGGGGTAGCCGAACGCGTGCACACCGACGCTGTGGCACTGGTTGAGGCCCCAGCAACGCCAGGAGAACATCAGCGGGCTGATCGCGCCGGTCCACATCTCCTCGGGGAAGACCCGCGACCAGATGTTGTCGTACGGCACAGCCTCCGGGTCGTCGTTGCCCTGTACCGAGTACGTGACGTCCGCGTCCCAGGAGAACTCCACACCGGTGACCGGGCGGGCCTGCAGCACGTAGAACTCGCCGTCGGCGTAGCCCCACTCGATGTCCTGCGGGAAGCCCTCGTAGAGGTCCTGGACACCGGCGCCGATCTGGGCCAGCTCGACGGCCTGCTCGTCGGTGAGGGTGAACTCCTCGCGGCGCGGCGGGTCGACGTCGCGCTGGATGGTGCCGTGACCGGTATCCGGGTTGCGGACGATCTCCACTTCCTTGCTGCCCAGGGTCTTGTCGAGCAGCACGAAGCCCTTGTGCCGCACGATGTACTCGTCGGGGGTGGTGATGCCCTGGACGACCGCTTCGCCCAGTCCCCAGCTCGCGTTGAGCATGATCTCGTCGGTTGCGGCGTTCAGCGGGTTGCCGGTGAACATCACGCCGGACACCTGCGAGGAAACCATCGTCTGCACGACGACCGCGATCGACGGGAACTCGGTGAAGCCGCCGCTCTTGCGGTAGGCCACCGCGCGGCCGGTCCACAGGCTGGCCCAGTCCCGCTTCACCGCGTCGAGGACGTTGTCGGCGCCCTTGATGTCCAGGTAAGTGTCGTGGAGACCGGCGAACGAGGCCCCTTCCAGGTCCTCGGCGGTACCCGAGGACCGCACGGCCACGTAGACGTCGCCCAGCTGGGCGTACGCCGAGCTGATCTCGTTGGCGACGTGGGCGGGCATGTCGGCGTCGACGATCCAGTCGCGGATGCGCTCGACGGCGCGCTCCAGAGCTTCGGCGTCGTCGTAGCTGAGCTCGGCGAGTGCCTGGGAGATCTGGTCGCGCATCGTCTCGATGTGCGCGAGGTAGGCGCCGGTGTCGACCACGAAGCCGGGCGGGACCGGGAAGCCCGCGTTGGCCAGGCGACCGAGGTTCGCGCCCTTGCCGCCGACCAGTGAGTGATCGGTCCCGGCCGGGTCGGCGAACCAAATAGTGTGCGTCGAGCTGACGGTATCTGCCATGGAAGAAGTCCTCGCTGTACGGCCCTGTATCAGTCGATCCAGTCTCAGCGAGGTGTGACCTGCGACGCGGGAGTATTGACTACTCCCTTTCGCCGTGCCTCATCCGCGAAACCCCGATGTCAGGCCCGAGTAGAGCCACCGCGAACGCGGCGAAGTCCGTACACCACGGCGCCGTTGATGGGGCCGAATATCGCCTGGCCGGCCATGCTCATCACCGCGAAGTGCACGACGACAGTGTTGACGTTCTGACTGAGCCACGCAGGCACGAGGAGAACCGGGATGATCAGCCACCAGATCACCCCGTAGAGGACACCGGCGGTGACCAGGTCGTGCAGGTGGGTCGCGGAACCGAGGTAGCTGGCGAACATGGCGCCGAGGCCGGCGGCAACCAGGAGGTGCACCAGGCCGCCGGCGAGTGCACTGTGGCTGCCGACCAGGAGGGCAAGTGTCGGCAACATCTCCAGCCTGGCGAGCAGGACTCCGGATGCCGTACCCGCGACGAGCCCGGAGACCAGCCCGTTCGTCAGGTCGGCACGGCGGGCAAGGCGGTCCGCACAGGGGGTCGAAGGCGACATCCTGCTCCCTTCGCGGGTCGCGGCGAGCCTCGCGTCGAACTCGTCGGTGCTTGTGCGTGAGATCGACAGCGGCCGTGACGCTGTTACGCGGCGGCTCGCGTCTGCCAGATCGTCGCGGTGCTCCTGTTCACCTACGCGGTCGGCCGGGCTGTGGTTGGTGCTGGGTGGATCAGGGTAGCGATTACTCCTGACCACCGAGATGCCGCGTGATCGACTGTTCGATGGCCGTGGTGGCTCGGTGGGAGGTGCCGTAGTGGGGTACGACGTGGTCGGGATCGTCCTGACGGACAAGACCTCCACCACACCGCCGAGCGACGCGTCCGCCGGAGCCGATGAGCACGAGAACGTGGGGGAGAAGTGGGCCCGCAGGCCAACCGAGTTCTCCACCGTTCCGGCCGATCGGGAATCGCTCCGTCGGGCCTACTCGTGCCTGCCCAGCGGTGTGGTGGCGCTGGGTGCCGTCATCGACGGATCGCCGCTCGGCATGGTCGCGGGCTCGCCCGGCGCGGTTTCGGAAACGCCACCGTTCGCGTCGATCGTCGTGTCGACGAGGTCCAAGACCTGGACCCGGTTACGCGAACTCCCGCGACTGGGAATGAGTTTGCTGTCCTCTGGGCAGATCGATGTTCTGCAGCGGCTCGCGGGTAAGCAAGACCGGTTCTCAGGGGTGCAGTGGGCCGGCGGGCCCGGTGGATCGGTGTTCGTACACGACGCGGCGCTGTGGCTGGAGTGTTCGGTTCACGAGGAGGTGCCGGCCGGCGAGCACCTCGTTGTCCTGCTGAACGTGCACGCCTCGCGCGCCGATACCAATGCCGCGCCGATGCTGTACCGATGCTCCGGTTACCCTCGGCGCAGCGCGAGCTGAGTGTCCGGAACCTCGTGGCATGACAGTCAACGTGGACAGCGTCGTGCGGCCCGAAGTTGGTGGTCAGCAGCCCGGCGAGGGCAGTAGGGCGGCACGCCGG
This sequence comes from Actinospineispora eucalypti, assembly GCA_014208095.1. Taxonomy (GTDB): domain Bacteria; phylum Actinomycetota; class Actinomycetes; order Mycobacteriales; family Pseudonocardiaceae; genus Pseudonocardia; species Pseudonocardia eucalypti. The sequence continues at coordinate 3,041,059 of JACHMT010000001.1, forward strand.
CAGCGATGGGACGTACTGATGGCAGGGCGGTACCGCGAGCAACGCAGTGCCTCACGCTCTGAGTGGCGGCTGGTCGGCCGCAAGGAGGAGCTACGGGCACTCCGGGCCTCAGTCGTGGAGGACGGCAACAGCGTCGTCCTGGCCGGCAGGACCGGTGTCGGCAAGAGCCGTCTCGGTCAGGAGGCGCTCGAAGTGTTCCGCGCGGCCGGGTTCCCGATCGCCCGCGTGACCGCCACGCGGGCCAGTGGCGGAATCCCTCTCGGGGCCTTCGCCCCAGTACTGCAGGTGCGCGACCCGGAGCCCGGCGCGGTCGACAACCGCGCAAACCTGCTGCGCCGCTGTGCTGACGCCCTGGTCGCTCGCGCCGGACAGAGACCGTTGGTGCTCGGCGTAGACGACGCACATCTGCTGGACGAGATGTCGGCGACCCTGGTCTTCCAACTGGCCGAGACGCGCTCGGTGATCATCCTGGCGACCGTTCGAAGCGGTGAGCCAGCTCCGGATCCCATCCTGGCCCTGTGGAAGAGCGGCATCGCCGAGCGCATCGAACTCGACGGGCTAGGTCAGCCTGAAGTGACCGAGGCCGTCACGGCCGCGTTGGGCGGGCAGGTCGACGAGGCGGCAATAACCGAGCTCATGACGCGGTCTCGCGGCAACATGCTGTTCCTTCGCGAGCTGGTGGCCGGCGCCCTCGCGGATGGCGTGCTTCGAGACGACGGCGGGATTTGGCGGCTGGTCGGGGAGCTACACCCGACCGACCGTCTGGTAGAGCTCGTCGAGGCCAGGCTGGAGGGGCTGACTCCGGAGGAACGGTCTCTCATGGAGATCGTCGCATTCGGTGAGCCGCTCGGGCCGGCCGAACTGGTGCGGATGAGCGATGAGGCGGTCGCGGAGAGCCTTGAGCGTAAAGCGCTGCTGCGGACCTCCATCGAGCGCTCCCGTCTGCTGATCCGTCTGGGCCATCCGCTCTACGGCGAAGTACTCCGCGAACGGATACCGGGACTGCGAGCCCGGGCCATCGCCCGGTCACTCGCCGAATCCATCGAGGCGACCGGTGCACGACGGAGAGAAGATCTTCTCCGTATCGCCACCTGGCGCCTGATCGGCGGCGGTGCCGAGCCCGACCTGATGTACCGCGCCGCGGTCGAGGCGCGCTGGCGCTACGACTTCGGGCTGGCCGAACAGCTGATCCGAGCGGCTCTGGAGGAGGGCGCGGGTTTCGAGGCAGCGTTGCTCGCGGCACAGCTGGCCAGCTTGCGCGGTCGCACCGTGGAAGCCGACGTCGAACTCGGCGAGCTCGCACGATCGGCAACGAACTCCGAGGAACTGGGCCACATCGCTCTGACCAGGCTGGACAACCGGGTCATCTACTCCGGCAAGATCGACGAGGGTCTACGCATCGCCAAGGAGTCGGAGGAGAACCTGCCCCCATCCGAGATGCGTGATGAGATCGCGGCGCGTCGGGTCGCCTTGCTGTTGGCCAAGGAAGGCCCCCGCAGTGCCGTCACCGCTGTCGAGCCGCTTCTCGGCCGGGCCACGGGACGGGCACTGGCTTGGGCCTGCATGCCAGGTGCGTTCAGCCTGGCCCGCATGGGCCGGATCGAGGAGGCACTCGACGCGGCGCGACGCGGGTACGAGGCGCAGGTCGAGCTCACCGTCCCCACCGACTGGTACCCGTGGATGCACGCGTTCTACCAGGCGGAGGCACTCAACCATGCCGGCCGTTTCCTTGAGGCCGAACAGCTTTCCACCGCCCGCTACCAAGAAGGCGTGGAGAACCGCTCCCTTGAGCAGCAGGCGATGTTCAGTTGGCAGCTGGCCAAGCCGGTCGCCGAGCGCGGGCACATCGGCGACGCGGTCCGCAACGCGCAGAAGGCGATCTCGATCTACCGGCAGCTCGGCAGACCGCAGTTCATCGACTTTTGCCTGATCTACCTGTCCCAGGCGTTGGCGTTGGCCGGTCAGGAGGCCGAGGCACGGGAGGCGCTCGACGACCTGGATCGGCTCGGTATGGGTCCGTCCTACTTCATGGGCGTCGATTTCCTGCTGAGTCAGGGCTGGGCGGAGGCCGCCGGCGGCAACCTCCGTCAGGCCCGGGAGAAGTTCGGTGAGGCCGCCGACAAGGGCGAACGAATCGGCGACCACGTCGGTGCCCTAGCTGCCCTGCATGCCTGGGCACGTGTCGGCTACGCCAAAGAGACGACTCGCAGGATCACCGAGCTTGGCAGCGCTGTCGAAGGCGACCTGGCAGCCACCCGGGTCGCGCACGTCCGGGCGTTGGCCGACGCGGACCCGGAGGGCCTCGAAGCGGTGTCAGGTGCTTTCGAGGAAATGGGTGCCCTGCTGCTTGCCGCCGAGGCGGCGGCGGACAGCTCGGTCCACTGGGCGCGCGCTGGAAACAGCCGCGCAAAGGTGTCCGCGGAGCGCCGCGCGTCATGGCTGTCGTCCCGGTGCCGCGGTGCGAACACGCCGGCGCTACGGGCTGTCGAGACACGGGCGCGGCTAACGCCGGCGGAGTGGGAGGCAGCGCAACTCGCCGCGGCGGGTTGGTCGAACAAAGATATCGCCACTGAGTTGGTCGTCTCTGTACGTACCGTCGAGAACCGGCTGCAGCACGTGTACGGAAAGCTCGGGGTCAAGAGCCGCCGTGAACTGGCGGATGCGCTCGCCACGGTGGACAACCGAACGCCTAGTTGAGGTGCCGGCCGGCGCGCCGCCCTGCCATGCGCAGCCGGCCACCCCGACGTTGAGGCTCCAAAGCACGAGTCCGCCGACGGGTGGATGCTGGTCGCTTCCGGGGCGTCCGCCTTGACGGTGTAGACCTCCCACGGCTCCTTGCCGGTGCCGTGGACCCAGACCTTGTCCGGGCAGGCATAACAGCAGGTGGTGTCGTTCTCCACCAGCGTGAACAGGCCCAGTTTGGACAGGCGGTCGGTGGCCGCGCCGACCTCGTCGGTGGTCTCGACCTCGACCCCGAGGTGGTCGAGCACGGTGGGCTGATCGGCCGGTCCCTCGATGAGCGCCAGACTCAATTGCGTTCGTTGAGCACAACACGGTTCGGATCTCGGTGTCGTAGTCGAGAAACGGTACGAACTCGGTCCATGCGTTCCGCCATAGCCGGACCATTGCTCGGTATTTCTTACCCCACGTTTCCTCATGAGTTCGCCGACGCGGTCCGCGAAGTTGCTGCCGGCCTGGCGGGGAACCCGGCCACGGACTGGTGGCTGCCCAGCGGGAGCGCCAAGATCGGCAGCATGCCGAGCAACGTCGCGAGCGCGCCGGTGGGTTAGGCCCGCCAGGACGCCGGCCACCACGCCGTTGATCGCATCCGCGAATCTAACCATACGAGTGTCGGCGGACGTGCGCGCGGACATCGGCCCTCCCCTCGCGGCGCCATAGGGAGTACCCTGATGGCCCCTGCGGCAGCCGACAGCCTGACGATTGATTGTTCCGCCACAGGTGTTGCCGGGTGGACATCTGCCGGTAGCTGAGCCACCGCAAGCTTGTGACCTGCGTCATCAGCGGACTGGTGGAAAGAATCACACATCACAGTAGTCACTACTCCTGACACTCAGTAGCCGCTCTGCTTCGGTGAGTCACCTCAGGTCAAAGGTGCCCCGAAGGAGACGACATGCCCCACGCCCCTGACCCACGCCGGGCCTCGGCTGGCGAGGCCTGCCGATGAGCGCACCGACCACCACTCCAGGCGGTGGTCGCCCTGGCGGGCATCAGAACCCCGGCGCCACCGAGCTCGGCCGGCCGCCCCTGCTCTCACGGCTGGCCGGCACGGCGGAGAACGTGCTGTTCCAGGTCGGCCACATGGGCGTGGTGGGCGCCCAGGTGGCGCGGGCGGCCTGCACAGACCCTCGGACCTACTGGGCCGACACCCGCGACGACATGTACTACGTCCTGAGGCGGATCAGCGTGCCCGCGTTCTTCGCGCTGATTGGCTACGGGCTGCTGGCCGCCACGTTCGCTGTGGCGATCCTGATCTTCCTCGGCGCCGCCAACCGGCTCGGTACGGTCTACCTGACCTTCATCATCCGCGAGATCTCACCGCTGCTCACCAGCGCTGTGGTCGCAGGGGCGATCGGCGCCGCGACCACCTCCGAGCTGGGCTCCCGGAAGATCCGCGAGGAGCTGGACGCGCTGCGGGTTCTCGGGCAGGACCCGATCCGGTTGCTCGTGCTGCCCCGGGTGATCTCGCTGATCGCCATCACGCTGGCCTACAACATCCTCGGGATCCTCATGACGGTCACCGAGGGGCTGATCGTGGTGTCCACGCTCGGTGACGTCGAGCCGAACTCGTTCCTCACCACGTTCATGGAGAACATCACGGTCCCCGAGATCATCGGGAACCTGATCAAGATGACCCTGATCGGCCTGTTGATCGGGGTGATCTCCGCGAGCAAGGGCATGACCTGCGGGTACGGCGCCGAGGGCGTCGGCCGGGCGGTGAACCAGTCGGTAGTCATCTGCCTGACGGCGGCCTACGCCATGGACGTTCTGTTCAACATGATCCTGCTGGCCACCAACCCCAGCGTCACGGTGCTTCGATGAAGGAGCTGGAGCGTTGACCACCGCAATCGAGAAGGCGCCGCCGCCACCCGAGCCCGCTCCCCGGCTCGAGCGGCCCACCTTCGTCGACCCGCTGTTCACCGAGGTCCGCGCGATCCTGCGGTTCATCGGGCAGACGATCGTCGAGCTACCGAAGTCGCTGCGCTACCCGGACGAGGTGCTGCGCCAGGCCGCCCGGCTGATCATGGGCTCCGCCCTGGTCGTCTGGACGCTGCTGATCGTCGACGGCGTGCTCGTCGGCCAGATCGGCCACTACCTGCTCCAGCAGATCGGTGCGCAGAGCTACGTCGGCCTCTTCGCCGCCGCCGGCACGCTCAAGGGCAGCGCCCCGATCTTCTTCGGGTTCATCGTGGCCGCGAAGGTCGGCTGCGGATTCGCCGCGGAGCTAGGCGCGATGCGGATCAACGAGGAGATCGACGCCCTCGAGGTGATGGGCATCTCGCCCCAGGCCTACCTGGTTGGCACCCGCGTGCTCGCCTACATCGTGGTCGCGCCGGCGCTCTGGCTCATCGGCATCGGGCTGTGCTTCTACGCGAACTACCTGACCAACGTCCCGATCCTCGGCAGTGTCTCCACCGGCGGCTACTTCAGCGTCTTCTGGGCCTTCACGACACCGACGGACTTCGCGCTGCTGGCCTTGGTCTGGGCGATCCTCCCCACCATCCTGGTCATCGTCATCGGCTGCTACTTCGGGATGACCGCGAAGGGCGGCCCCGCCGGTGTCGGTGAGAACACCGCGATCTCGATGGCCGTCAACGTCAGCCTGATCACGATTCTGGGCGCCGGAATCATGTTCCAGGCCTTCTACGGCACCGGGGTAGTCGTCCCCATTGCGAACTGACCAGATGGCGCACAACGACCAGCCGAGCGGACCGACCTGGCCCGCCAACTCAAGGAGAACCGATGTCGGTGCATGAGGGCCGGCCAGCCGAGGGTGGCCACGCCATGCTCGAGTCCGATTCGAAAGTCAAGATCCGTGACCTGCACAAGAAGTTCGGCCGCGCCCGGGTACTGCGCGGGGTACACCTGGACTTCGTCGACGACGCGATCACCACGGTGCTGGGTCCGTCCGGTACCGGCAAGAGCGTGCTGCTCAAGCACATCGTCGGGCTGCTCGCGCCGGACCGCGGCGAGGTCGTGGTGTTCAACCAGAACATCTGGGGGATGTCCGAGGCGCAGCGCAACGAACTGCGGAAGCGGTTCGGCGTGCTGTTCCAAGACGGGGCACTGTTCGGCTCGATGAACGTCTACAACAACGTCGCCTTCCCGCTGCGCAAGAACACCGACATGGACGAGGACCAGATCCGGGAGATCGTCACGCAGCGGTTGGAGGAGGTCGGTCTCACCGCGGCGATGAACCGGTTCCCGGCCGAGCTGTCCGGCGGCATGAAGAAGCGCGCCGGGTTCGCCCGTGCACTGGCGACGAACCCCGAGGTCGTCATGTTCGACGAGCCGGACTCCGGCCTGGACCCGGTGCGCACCACGCTGCTGTGCAAGCTCATCCGTGAGGTGCACGCCGAGCACGGCGGCACGTATATCGTCGTCAGCCACGACACCAACACCATCCGCACCGTCAGCGACTACGTCGCGGTGCTGTGGCACGGCCAGATCGTGCACAACGGCACGCGCGACGACGCCTTCAACACGACGGATCCCTTCGTCAAGCAGTTCCTCTCCGGCGGGGCCGAGGGCCCATTGGGGATGGAATGAGTATGGGCATCTCCGGAAAGCTGATCGCCACCCTCGGCCTCGCGGCCGCGGTTGTCGTCGGCGCGATCGTGTGGCTGAGCAGCGGTTACGACTACCACGCGCGGCTGGTGCTGCCTTCCGCCGCGCAGCTGGTCGCGCACGCCCAGGTGCAGGTCGACGGCCGCCAGGTCGGGTCCGTGGAGGACATCCAGGCCCGCGACGGCAAGGCCATCGTGACCATCGGGCTGGACGAGCCGATCGCCCCGCTGCACGACGGCACCACCACCCGCATCGAGTGGAAGTCGGTGCTCGGTGAGCGGATCATCCAGCTCACTCCCGGCCCCCAGGGCAACCCCGCGCTGCCCGACGGCGCGATGATCGACGCGGCCTCGTCCCAGATCGAGGTCGACCAGGTGCTGGCGATGTTCGACGCCCCGACCCGGGCCAAGTTCAACTCGCTGCTCGGCCAGCTCAACGGCACGGCCACCGGCCGCGAGGAGCAGCTCAAGCAGACACTGGCCAGCGCCGGCCCGGCGGTCCACGCCTTGGGTGGGCTGCTCGAGGCCGTCGGGCGTGACGGGCCGGCGATCAAGGAGCTGCTCACCGAGCTGCACCAGGTCACCGGACCGGCCGCGCGACGCGGCGCCGAGCTCCGCACCGCCGTCGACCGGCTCACCTCCTTCACCGGCCAGCTCGCCCCCACCCAGGAGGCGCTGCGCCAGGGCCTCAAGGAGACGCCGCCGACACTGGACGCGGCCAAGGCGACGCTGGACATGGTGCCCGCCGCCAGCGACGCCACCGTGCCGCTGCTCAACGACCTGCGGCCGGCCATGGACCGGTTGCCGGGGATCGCGCACAAGCTGAACCCGCTGTTCGACGACCTGCGGCCCACGCTGAAGGACCTGCGGCCCACGCTGAAGGGCACCAGCGACCTGCTGGACGAGACGCCGGCGTTCTTCGACGCCGCCCACTCGTTCCTGCCGCGGGTCACCGACACGCTCAAGGGCTACACGGGGCCGGTCGGCTTCCTCCGCCCCTACACCCCGGAGCTGGCCGGCTTCCTGACCAACTGGGGCGACGCCTTCAGCGGTTACGACTCGCAGGGCCACGTCTGGTCGGGCGCTCCGGCAGCGCTGGGTGGGAGCGAGGTCGACGACAGCCCGGTCGGTGGCCTGCCCTCCGGCATCAAGGACAGGCCGGCCCCGGGTGCCCTGGTCGGGCAGCCGTGGACCGACGCCAATGGAAACGGGATGCGGTGAGCGCGGCATGAGAACACTGGTGAGGATGAGCGTGGCGATGGTCGTCGCGCTGACCGTGACGGCGGTGTCCTTCGCGATCACCGCCGCCACGCCCAAGGACGAGCGCTTCCTGCTGACCGCGGAGTTCGCCGACGCCAGCCCGCTGGACGTCGGGAACGACGTCAAGGCGTCCGGCGTGACCATCGGCTCGATCGTGGGCTTCACGATCCGGGGCGGGCACGCCTTCGTGCAGATGATCGTCGACGGCTCGGCGCTGCCGCTGCACGACGACGCCAAGGTCACGATCACGGCGAAGGACCTGCTCGGTGAGCGATTCGTGAAGCTGGAGCGGGGCACCCCCTCGGCGCCGCCGCTCTCGGCGCCCTACACGATCTCCGCCGCGCACACCTCCACCGAGACCACGGTGGAGGACGTGGTCAACTCGCTGGACGACCCGACCAGCGCCGGGCTCTCGGCGATGTTGACCACCCTGGGTGAGGGGCTGCACGCGAACGGCCCGCAGGCGGCCGCCGCGATCACCGCGCTGGCCCCGGCGATGAAGCAGGCCGACGAGCTGGCCCGGCTGCTCAGCGAGCAGAACCAGGTACTTACCAGCCTCGTTGACAGCACCACGCCGGTGGCTGCCGAGGTGGCCGCCGGCCGGGGCCAGAACCTGGACCGGATGGTGGGCGCCACCGAGCGCACCCTGTCGGCCGTCGCGGCGAACCGGCAGGCGACCGCGGACTCGCTGCAGCGGCTGCCCGGGACCCTGGCCAGCGCCCAGAACACCCTGGCGCAGACGGCCGCCACCGCGGAGTCGGCGACCCCGAGCCTGCGGGACGCCCGGCCGTTCACCGACCAGCTGGTGGACATCAACCGGGAGCTCAGGGAGTTCGCCGAGTCGGCCGACCCGGCCCTCGACTCGCTGACCCCGGTGCTGGAGCGGGCGCGGAAGCTCGTCGACGAGGCCAGGCCGGTGGTCGAGGACCTCCGGCCGACCGCCCGTGCCCTGCGCACCACCGCGTCGTCCGCGCGCCGGATCTGCGAGATCGGTGTGCTGTGCAAGCGGTTCACCAACCTGATGGAGTTCGCTAAGTTCTGGTCGCTGTCCACCACGGGCTACGACGGGCTCAGCCACTACTTCCGGGCGGCCGTCAAGTACAGCCCCGTCCCCGGGGCACGCACCGTGGTCGGCCCCATCCCCGGCGCGCCGGAGAGCCCGGCGCCCGCGCTGCCGATGCCCGTACCCGGGCGGGTCCCGCTGCCCGGCACCTGTGACGGGAAGGACAGCCACCCGTGTGAGAACGAGACCGGGCCGGACAAGATCGGTGGCCGCAGCGCCACCGGCCTCACCCCAAAGCAGGAGCACGACGTGCTCGGCCAGATGCTGGGAGGCCACTGACCATGGCACGCAACCCGAATAGCAAGACCGGCACGTACGTCATCGGGGTCATCGGGATCCTGGTGGTCGTCGGCATCGGGCTCCTGGCCGCGACGGCGCACAAGGGCCTGCCCTTCGTGCCCCGCACCGAGGTGAGAGCGGCGTTCACCAACGTCGACTCGCTCAAGCCCGGTGACGAGGTACGGGAGTTCAGCTCCCGGATCGGCCAAGTCGAGAAGATCGACTACGTCGACGGAAAGGCGGTCGTGACGATGGCGCTGGACGGTGACCGCGAGGCCTACGCGGACGCGTCGGCGCAGGTCTGGGACTTCTCTGCCCTGGCACAGAAGTTCGTGGAGCTCAACCTGGGCACCCCCACCGCCGGACCGCTCGGGGACCGGGTCATCGCCTCCGAGCGGAACACCGACTCCGACAGCATCAACGAGCTGCTCAACGTGTTCGACCCGAAGACCCGGGCAGCGACCTCGACCTTCCTGGCCGACTTCGGCGGCGGGATGACCGGGCACGGCCAGGGGTTCCAGGGCCTGGTGCACAACTCGCCGGCGCTGGTCAAGGACATCGGGTCGGTGTCCTCGGCCCTGGCCGACCCGGATGCCGAGCTGCCCGAGACGCTGCGCAGCATCGACCGTCTGGCCGGCCGGTTCGCCGACCGGCGGGGGGACATCGAGGCCACGGTGCGCGACTTCGGCACCACCATGGAGGCCATTTCGGTGGACGACGCCAAGCCGCTGAGCGCGTCGTTGCAGAAGCTGCCGAGCACGCTGGACACCGCCAAGACCGCCCTGGACGCTCTCAACACGCCGCTGAGCGACACGGCGTCGGCCTTCGAGACCGGCCGGCCCGGTTTCAAGGGCCTGGGCGACGCGACCCCGGACACCCGCGCATTCCTGCGGGACAGCCGGACGCCGCTGGACAAGGTGCCCGACGTCTCGGACGACGCGAAGCCCGCCGTCAGAGAGCTGAGCGACACCTTCGCCGACGTCAGTCCACTCGCCCCGAAGGTGCGCACGACCTTCGAGAACGCGGCCGAGCCACTGGACGTGCTGAAGGGCTACGCCCGGGAGACCGGCTGGTGGGCCGTCCGGCTGCACAGCTTCGTGTCCGAGAGCGTGGCGCCCGGGATCCACTACGCCAACGCGAACGCCAACGTCGGCGCCGCGACCGTCACCGGGTCGGTCATCCGCGACCGGTTCACCGTCCCCCGCAACCCGTACCCGAAGCCGGGCGCGGCCTCGTTCGACCGCGCTGGCGCGCCGGGAGGTAAGTGATGAGCAGCTCGGATGCCGACGAGGTCGAGGAGCTGACCCCGGAAGAGGTCGCCTCGGCCCGGAAGACCCGGCGGATCAACCGGTACGTGGGCGTGGGCATGATCCTCGCCACCGTGCTCGCCCTCTGGGGCGTGTACCACAAGGAGCAGATCGCCACCACGCTCAGCTTCGGCGACACCATCACCGCGCGGTTCGACCGGCCCTACAAGCTCCGCCCGTACCGCAACGACGTCAAGGTGGCCGGCGTACAGGTCGGAACGGTAAAGAGCGAGGAGTACGACGAGCAGTCCGGCACATCCGTGGTCACCATGAAGGTGGGCAGCGGCGTGCTGGACAAGCTCGGGCGGGCGCCGTCGGCACACATCCGGCCGACCTTGATCCTCGGCGGTAACTACTACGTCGACCTGGTGCCCGGTGGCGGGCCGGGCCGCTTCGACGGCGAGGAGATCCCGCTGGAGCGCACGAGCATCCCGGTCGAACTGGACCGGGTGCTCTCCAGCCTGAACCAGTCCGCCCGCGACGGGTTCCAGGGGATGACGGCAAAGTTCGAGGAGACGCTCCGGACGGGCAGCCGGGAGGCCCTGCGCACCCTGCTGCAGGACGCCCCGGGGACGCTGCGCCCGGCGGGGAACGTCTTCGAGGGCCTGCAGGGCACCCAGCCGGACAAGGACTTCACCAACATCGTGTCGGGTTTCGACAACGCGGCCCGCGCGTTCAGCCGCACCGACGGTCAGGTCGACCGCATCCTCACCTCGCTCAACCGGACCTCCGGGGCGCTGGCCGGGGGCGGGCCGGAGCTGGCCCAGGCCGCCCGAATCAGCGCGGACATGCTGCGCACCACCCGGGCCGGCCTGATCGACCTGCAGCCGACGCTGACCAAGCTCACCGACACCGCGCCAGCCTTCCGGGACAGCGCGAAGGCGCTCGGCCCGGCGTTCGAGACGCTGGACCCGGTGCTCGGCGACACCCGGGACATGGTGGCCGACCTGCGGCCACTGATGTCCGACCTGCGGCCCGCGGTCGACGACCTGGTCCCGACCACCGACCGGCTGACCGGCTCGTTCGACGACCTCAGCGGCGACGCCCTGAACCGGGTCAACGGCCCGCTGCTCGACGCGCTGACCTCGCAGTGGCACGGCACGAAGCCGTACCCGAACGGAGGGGCAAACAACAACGAGTGGTACAAGGAGCTGGGGTACCTGTTCTCGCACCTGAACAACACCTTCTCCACCTTCGACCGCAACGGCGCCTTCGCCCGGCTCACCGCGGGCATCCCGTCGAGCAACACCCTCGGCGGCAGCACCGAGCTGGTGCCGGGTGTCGAGCAGGGTGCCGAGATGTTCGGGCTGCAGCAGCCGCCCGGTCCGCAGGGTGGGAAGCCGGCCCAGGTGCCGGACCCGCCCATCCCCAACCCGCTGTACGCCCCCGGCAAGGGTCAGCCCGCCATCCCGCCGGCCGACAAGCTGCCGAGCGCCCCGCACAAGTCCGACTCGGACAGCAAGCCGAGCATCCCCCTCCTCGGCCACCTCGGAGGTGACAACTGATGGCCGCCACCTTCAGCCGGATCCGATCGACCCCCGGGCTGCTCGGGTACGTGGTGACCCTGGTGCTGTTCCTGGCCCTCGGGCTCGCCGCGACGCTCATCATGGTCAGCCAGTCCGCCTCGGCGCTGCCCTGGCAGAAGACGATGACGATCAAGGCCGAGTTCGCCGAGGTGCCGGCAGTCACCACCAAGAGCTCGCAGCAGGTGCGAATCGCCGGTGTCGAGGTCGGCAAGATCACCGACTCGGAGGTCACCGACCGGGGCACCGCGCTGCTCACCCTGACCATCAAGGGTGATCAGGAGATCTACAGCAATGCCGTCGCGGTGCTGCGGGCGGTCAACCCGCTGAACCAGATGTACGTCAACATCGAGCCGGGCGGGCACCCGGGCAACCGACTCGGGGACGGGGCCACCATCCCGCTCCAGCAGACCCGCAAGCCGGTCCAGACCGACCAGATCCTGGACAAGTTCGATCCCAAGGCCCAGGCGGCGATCACCGACCTGCTCTCGCAGTCCGACGTCGCGCTGGCCTCGGCGCCCCGCGACCTGGCGCCCGGCTTGAACGGCGTGGACAAGACGCTGCTCGACCTCAAGCCGGTCACGACGGCGCTGGAGACGCGGCGGGAGAAGCTGAAGCAACTGATCACCTCGGTCGGCCAGATCGCCCAGGCGGTCGGCGGGAACCAGGAGCGGGCCGTGCGGCTGGCCGACTCCACCGAGCAGACCCTCGGGGTGCTGGCCGAGCACGACCGCGACCTGCAGGCGACGCTGCGGCACCTGCCCGGCCTCTACGGCCAGCTGACCCGGACCTTCCACGCCACTCAGGACCTGACCAACCAGCTGGACCCGACGCTGGACAACCTCAAGGCGGTCTCCGGGGAGCTCCCCGACACCCTGGACAAGTTCACCGACACCGTCGACACCCTGGGCGACACGGTGAAGGCGGCGAAGCCGGTGGTCCGCGATGGGCGGGGCCTGGTGGCCGACCTGCGACCGATGGCGGGCAACCTCAACCACGCCACCGAGGATCTGCGCCCGGTCACGCGTGAGTTCCCCCGAATCACCGGCCTGGCCGTCGACTACCTCGACGAGCTGCGGGCCTTCACCTACAACACCTCGTCGGTGTTCGGGGTGCAGGACGCCCGTAGCGGAATCATCCGCGGCCACGTGATCGCCCCTCTGCCGGACACCATCGGTATCCCTGCCGGCAACGGAGGCCCGACCCGATACGTGCCGACCCCCGAAGAGAGCGGCATCCCGTACGTCACCAAGCCGAAGGGCGGCCGCTGATGGAGACCGACATGGCCCAGGCCCGTAAGGCGGCGATCATCCTCGGGGTGTTCTTCGCCATCTGCCTCGGGATCCTGGTCTACCTGTTCACCGGCACGCCGCTGCGGGTGCCGCTGCTCGAGGCCAGCCGGGCCTACGAGGTGACGGTGACCGTCAAGGACATCGACAACCTCGTCCCGGCCGGGCAGGTCCGCATCGCGGGCGTCCAGGTCGGCGAGATCAAGGGCGTCCGGCGGACGGACAACGGCATAGACGTCACCATGGCCCTGGACGAGTCGGCCGCGCCACTGCACCAGGGCGCCAAGGTCCGCGTCGGGGCCCGGTCGGTGGTCGAGGAGACGTACCTGGAGGTCACCGACGGTTCCGGGGCGGTGCTGCCCTCGAGGGCGCACCTGACCGACGACGCGGTGCGCCAGAGCGTGCAGCTGCGCGACCTGTTGCACGACCTGGACCCGAAGGCCCGCGAGGACCTGGGTGGCGCCCTGCGGGCGCTGGGAACCGGCACCGCCGGGACAACAAAGCAGGTGGACGCGCTGTTCGACGGCTTCGGCAAGCTCGGCGGCGACGGCTTCACAGCCCTGGACGCGATCGCCGCGCAGTCTGAGGCGCTCAAGCAGGTCACCCACGAGACCGGGGTGCTGATGGACAACCTGGACACCAGCGAAGGCGCTATCGCCGACCTGGTGTCCAACAGCGAGCGCATCACCGCCGCGACCGCGGGGGAGAAGGAGTCCTTCGAGGAGCTGATGCGTAAGCTGCCCCCGGTGCTGGACAGTGCCAAGGTGGCCACCGGCTCGCTGACGGAGCTGGCCGGCGCGCTGCGGCCGGTGGCGGCCGACCTGAGGGCGGCCGGTCCCGACCTGGGTGACGGCCTGCGCAAGCTGCCGCCGATCAGCCACGAGCTGCGGGAGCTGACCCCGGCGCTGGACGACACCCTGGATCGGGCGCCGAAGACGCTGCGGGAGGTGCCCCGCTTCCACGACGACGTGAGCCCGGTGGTCGACCCGGCGCGCGACATGCTCGCCGAGCTGAACCCGGCGCTGAGGTACATCAGGCCGTACGGCAAGGAGATCGGCGGGTTCTTCGCCAACTTCGCCGCGATGATCGGCTACCGCGCGGAGGACAACGTGCACTACTTCCGGCTGCTGGCGCTGGGCAACGAGACGTTCGTCCAGAACCCGACCACCCAGGGTTTGGCCACGTACCGGAACCCGTATCCGAAGCCCGGGGCGGGCACCAACCCGGGACCGTTCAAGGGTGACTACCCCCGCGTGGAGCGTGCGCCTCGATGAGGGCAGGGGTCCAGGCTGGCCTCGGACGGGTATGGCGTCGGGTTCGTCGCATGGCGACGGGCCTGGCGCCCCGCCCGTCGGGGCGCCAGGCGCTCGTCGCGGTCGTCGTGCTGGGCGTGGCGGGTTTGACCTTCGCGGGCCTGGCCGCCCTGCGCGTCGACACCCAGCCCCGGGCGTTCCTGCCGGCCGGTGACGTGTCGCTGCGAGACACCGAGGCGGCCGATCGCGCCTTCGGCGCCGACCCGATCGTGGTCCTCGCCGAGGGGGCCGAGCCCGGTCAATTGCTCGGCCCCGAGCAGCTCCCGCTGGTGTTCCGGCTGGAGGGCCAGCTGTCCCGGCTCCCGGACGTGTCCGTGGTGTACGGGCCGGCCACCGTGCTCAACGAGATCGCCATCGCCAGCAACAAGGTGATTGCCCAGGTGATGGGCAGCCGGGACGCCGCCCGCGCGGCCGCGGAGCAGCAGGCCCGGAACGCCGGGGCACCCCCGGCGGCGGTCACCGCGGCCGGCGACACCGCCACCGCCACCTTCGACGAGCGCTACGCCCCGCTTCTGGTCCAGGGGATGCCGCTCGGCCTGCCGACGCTGCACAACCCGGGGTTCGTGCGCAACCTCGTGTACGAGACCGGCCCGGACGGGCAGCCCTCGCCCCGGTCCCAATGGCGGTTCGTGGTGCCCTCGTCCCACGCCATCTCCATCCTGGTGCGGCCCAGGGAGAACCTCGACCAGGAGTCCACCGACCGGCTGGTGGCGGCGGTCCGCGCGACCGCGCAGGGCGCCGGGCTGCGCACCACCGCCCTCACCGTCACCGGGGCCCCCGCCGTGGCGGCGTCGCTCGCCGACCAGGTCCGAGGGGAGATCCCCCTGCTCGGGGGCTGCGCGGTCGGGCTGATCGCGCTCTGCTATGTCGCGCTGCCTTGGCTGGGGCGGCGCCGCGACCGGCTGCTGCCCATCGTCGCCACCCTCTGCGGTACCGCCCTCACCCTGGCCGTCTTCGGCTGGCTGGGCCGGCCGCTCTCGCTGGGGGCGATGGCGTTCCTGCCGATCCTGATCGGCATCGGCAGCGACTTCCCCGCCTACCTGGTCCGCTCGGGGCAGCAACGCCGGGTACTGGTGGCCGCGCTGGCCAGCACGGCCGGATTCGCCGCCCTCGCGCTCTCCCCGCTGCCGTTCGTGCGCGACCTCGGTCTCGCCCTGGCCCTCGGCGTCCTGCTGGCGGTCGCCCTGGCCCTGGTACTGCGGCGCTGGCTGCTGCGCGGCGACACCGCCGAGCAGGCCGAACCCGCCTGGCGCGCCCCGGCCCTCGGGTCACGGGCCCGCCGGGCCGGCGTCGCGTTCGTGGCACTCGCGGCCGCCGCGGTCGGCTGGGTGGCACTGCCGCACCTGGGCCTGGAGGCCCGCCCGGACCGGCTGGCCGCCGGGATGCCCGCGGTCGCCGACGCGCAGCACGCCGAGGAGGTGCTGGGCTCGTCCGGTGAGGTCCGCATGGTGCTGCGCGGGCCCGACGTGCTCTCGCCGCAGGCCCTGGACTGGATGCGCCGGGCCGGTGAGCAGATTGTGCTCGCCCACGGCGACCAGTTCCGGCCGATCCTGAGCCCGGCCGCGCTGCTCCGGTTCCTCGGCGACGCGCCGACCCCCGAGCAGGTCGCGGCGGCCACCACGTTGCTGCCCCGGTACCTGCTGGGCGCGGTGACCACGCCGGACGCGAAGCAGGCGGTGCTGAGCTATGGCATCGCCCTGCAGGATCTTGGTGATCAGCACCGGTTGCTGGACTCAGTACGGGCCGGCCTGCCCCCGCTGCCTGCCGGCTACGACGTAACCCTCACCGGGCTGCCGGTGGTCGCCGCCCACGGCTACGAGCTGGTCTCCGGGGATCGGTACCTGACCAACATCGCCGGCATCGCGGCGGCGGGCCTGGTGCTGCTGATCGGGCTGCGCCGGCGCGCGGACGCCGGCCGAGCAGTCATGGCGGCCGCCCTGGCCACCGGCTGGGGCCTGGCCGTCGTCATCGCGCTGGGCTTCCAACTGAGCCCGCTGACCGTAGCGCTCGGGTCGCTCACCACCGCGACGGCCTGTGAGTTCACCGTGCTCCTGGCCGACGCGGTGCGCCACGCACACCGCGCGCAGTGGCGCACGGTGTGCGTGGCGGCCCTGGCCGCCGCGGTCGGCTACGCGACGCTGGCGCTGTCCCGGCTGGACGTGATCCAGGAGTTCGGCCTGCTGCTCAGCCTGACGGTGCTGCTGTCCCTGGTCGCAGCCCACGTAGTAGTGCTGGTCTCCCCGGGACGAGCCGAGCGCGCGCCCGGGGTCGAGGCCCGGCCGCGCGACCCGGTCGCGGTGTGAGGAAGTGACGGTGGCTTACGAGATCACGGTCGCGCTGCTGGCGGGGGGCTTGTTCGCTCTCGCCCACTGGGGGCGCCGGCACATCGAGGAGTTGGTGCCAACGACGCTTACCCCGTCCGGCCGCACGCGGATGATCGGCGCGGCGCACTCACCTGCCAGCTGGTGGCGGTCGTCTTGCTCGTGTACGACCTTGGCCGGATTTGGGCACTGGCCTGACTGCTTGATGTGGCCGTACCGGCCGGAATCCCGGTAGCGGTTACTCCTGTACCGCATCATCGGTACGCGGAGCGGGCCGAGTCTAGCGCGGGGTCCCTGACCCCGGGCCCGCTCCGCGTACCTATTCGGCGAGCACCGGGGCGATACCAGCCGTGTCGCGGGAGTACGGGACGAACTCCACCACGCCGAGCCGATGTGCCAGGTTCGCGGAGGTCTGTGCACATCTGTGTGAGTTCGGGGGCTCCGCGCGGAACCTGGGCGGAACGCGCACGCCGATTACGTTTACTGGAGTCGGTATATCTGCTGGTGGAAGCCATGTGCAGCGACTCGAACGGGATGCCCGAAAAAACGCTCCGAGACAAGTTCGCCGGCTACAAGCTCCTCGGCAGCTAGCGCCTGGACAGCACTTCTACCTGGGGAAACGCTGCAAACCGGCCCTGGTGCTCTCTGTGGGCGCCCGGGGCCGACTGGCGTCCTCTGTGGCGATCCACGGAACAGTCACGGAACAAAATCTTCCTGGCTGTGCCCGCTGTCTGCGCGGGCGAGCTGTCGTCTAGATCAGCTGCCGTCCAGCAGCGCGGCGACCGTGGAATCCACGCCGGCCAGGCCTGCGGCCCGTTCGGCCACGGCCCGCAGCGCGGCGACGTCCTCGTCGGAGGCCCGCTCGACCGCCTGCTCGACGGCGAACGCGTAGAGCGCGCCCAGCAGCCCGAACACGTCGCCGGCGGGCATCTTCTCGAACTGGACGACCGAGGCGATGGACAGCGCCAGCAGCGTGTCCCCGCGCGCTGTCACCGTTGTCCGAGTGCCGTTGCGCGTGCTGAGCAGGCCCATCGCGGACAGCACACGGACGGCCTCGCGGACCGTCGGGGCGCTCACCCCGTAGCGCGCCGCCAACTCGCGCTCGGCCGCTCACCGTCCGGCAGCTCCCCGCTGAGGATCTGGGCGCGCAGATCCGCCACGATCTGATCGGTCACGCCGCCCCGGAACAACCTCGCCGCCGGCACAGTCATCACCGCCCACCTCCGCAACGGCTACCCGCAGTCGGCCTGCGCGGGACGAGGAACAGCCGCCACGGGGACGATACCTAGCTGGCAGCCAGGTCGACCCAGCCCAGGGTCTGCGGCGCGCTGCGGATGCACTCCGCGTCTGGCGACGAGGCGTGGCGATCTCCGGTCAAGGGTCACCAGACCTTGTTCACGTTCACCACGTGGACGTCGGTGAAGGCGTGGATGCCGTCCAGGCCGAACTCGCTGCCCAGCCCGGACTGCTTGCGGCCCCCGAACGGGACATCCGGTGACAGCGCGAAGTGCTGGTTCACCCAGGTCGTACCGGTCTCGAGGCGGCGGGCGATGTCCGTGGCCGCCGCCGCGGATCCCCAGACGGAGGCGCCGAGGCCGTAGGGCGTGGCGTTCGCGCGTTCGATCACGTCATCGATGTCGTCGTAGGAGAACACCGAGCGGATCGGACCGAACGTCTCCTCCGCCGTCAGGCTGCTGTCCTCGCTGATGTCGCGGACCACCGTGGGCCGGACGAAGTAGCCGTCCCCCTCCACCACGGTCCCGCCGGCGATAACGGTGCCGGTGTCGTGGGCCAGCTCGAGCGCATCGCGGACGAGCTCGAACTGGCGGGCGTTCTGGATCGGACCCATTCGGGCACCCTCGCCGAGCCCTGGGCCTATGACCACGGCGTCGGCCAGCCGCGCGAGCTCGGCGCAGAACTCCTCGTAGATGGAGGAGTGCACGAAGATGCGCTTGATGTTGATGCACACCTGGCCGGAGTTGGCGAAGGCCCAGGTGAATACCCCCTCGGCGGTCTTCGCCACGTCGGCGTCGGCCAGGACGATGCCGGGGTCGTTGCCGCCCAGCTCCAGCGTGATCCGCTTCAGGGTGCCCGCGGCCGACGCCATGACCCGCCGACCGGTCGCCGTCGATCCGGTGAAGGACACCTTCGCGACATCGGGGTGGGCGGTCAGCAGCGGCCCCACGGCGCCGGCGTCACCGACGACGTTGACGACGCCGGCGGGCACGACGTCGGCCAGCAGCTGGCCGAGGAGCAGGGCGTTGAGGGGTGTCGTCGGCGCGGGCTTGACCACGACGGTGTTGCCGGTGATCAGGGCGGGCCCGAGCTTGTACATCATCTGGAAGAACGGGAAGTTCCACGGGATGATCGCCGCCACCACGCCGAGGGGCCTGCGCAGAATCTCGACAAAGGCCTCATCATCGTCCCGCACGACCTCGGGATCGGGGCGCCAGTCGGCGAAGTACCGCGTGTAGCTGATCGCCGCGCCGACGTCGCCGAGGGAGTCGGCGAGGGACTTGCCCTGTTCGCGGGTGACGGTGCGGGCGATGAGCTCGGCGTTCTCCTCGACCAGGTCGGCGATGCGGGTGAGGATCGCGCCCCGTTCGTCGTACGACTTGGCGGACCAGCCGGGGAACGCCTGCCGGGCGGCGGCGACCCCGCGGTCGACCTGGTCGGCGTCGGCCACCGGTGCGGTGGCGAAGGCTCGTCCCGTCGCGGGATCGATCACGTCCTGGCTGTCGGCGCCCGGTTCGAGGCTGCCGCCGATCAGCTGTCGGTACTGCTCGGCGGCGGTTGTCGAGTGGTTCATCAGGTACTGGGGAACCGGCCTGGGCAACGGTGCCTCCGATCATCGGTCTCGTGGGTACGGGACGTGCCTGTCGGGCGCGGGGTCAACGGGACGCGTGGGCAGGTCGAACACGGTTCCCGCTGGCCGCCGCTTCGATCAGGTGGCTGGTGACCTCGTCGAGTTCGACCACGTCCCCATACTTCGTGTCGATGTCGACCAGGTTGGCCAGGTGCGCGACGGGTGACCGGTCGGTGACGCATTCCAGCGGGACGATGACGTGATATCCGAGTGACGCCGCGTCGATCACGGTCGCGAGGATGCATCCGCTGGTCACGCTGCCGGTCACGATCAGTGTGTCGATGCCCAGGGCGCGCAGGTGCGGTTGCAGCGGGGTGCCGAAGAACGCCGAGGGGGCCCGTTTGATCCATACCGGGGCATCAGGGCAGAGCGGGAGCCGGGCGTCCAACTGGCACCAGCGGCCGCCCTCGCGCAGTGCGTGCAGTCCCGGCATCTTGCGCAGCCACTTCGATTGATCGAAGGGTTGGAAGGCGACCGCGGTGAACATCACGGGCACGTCGAACCGGGTGCACAGCTCGATCAGCTCGGCGGTCGCGGCCAGCTCCTTGGGCATCTCCGCGCCGACCCCGGACGCCGGGTCGGTGAACCCGGTCTGGAAGTCCACGACGAGCAGCGCCGGTCGCCGACCCCACCCGGTCCGTTCGCTGATGTTCACCGGGCCAGCCACAGAATCCGCCGCAGCTCTTGCTCGGAGTCGATGGGGCGCAGGTTGTTTTCGACGACCATCTTGTGCCTCATCCCCAGGGGGACCGCCTCGTCGAGATGGGCGTCGGTGATGCCGAGGTCGGTCAGGCTGGTTGGCATGCCGAGCAGTTCGAGCAGCTCGAGCACGACCTCGTGGAACTTGTCGCCCTCGCGCCCGAGGAGCCGGAGCAGCCGGTGGTACTCAGCGTCCGCGGCGCCCTCCAGCCAGCGGGCCTGCGCCAACATGAGGACGCAGGCGAGCGCGCTGTGCGGCACCCCGGCGATCGGCGCCAGGACGTGCACCATGTAGTGGCTGAACCCATGCGGCGCGGACAGCTGCCCGAGCCCGGTGTAGTAGCTCGCGCGTTGGCAGGCCGCCCGGGCGTCGTTCCCGGTCTCGAGCCGAGGCAGGTTCTCCACGAACAGCCGGATGGCCTGCTCGGCGAGCAGGCTGGCGAGCGGTTCGGGTCGGACCGCGCACAGCGTGTTCACCGCGTGATCCAGCCCGCGCAGCGCGGTGCTCAACAGCAACGCGCGCGGTGTGTGGGCAAGGATGTCCGGGTCGTAGACGAGTACCTGAGGCGCACCCGACCGCACGAAGTACAGCGTCTTCGTGCGAGTGGCGGTGTCGATGGGGGATGTGCCCGGCGTGACCTCCGCCGTGGAGAGGGTGGTGGGCACGCAGAACTGCCGGATGGCGGGCGCCCGCTGTCGCGCCGGGATCAGCTCGCCGTCGAGCACTGAGGCACGCAGCGGCTCGAGCCCCGTGGCCGCGGTGACATCCTCGGAAATGCAGAGCTGGACCATCTTGCACAGGTCGATCACCGAGCCGCCGCCCACCGCGACGAGCACGTCGGCGCCGATCTCCCGGGCGAGCGCGGCCACCCGCAGTACGTCGTCCACCGGGGCGTGCTCGTGGACGTCGTCGGTGAGCCCCCCGAAGGTGTCCCGGAGACCGTCGACGATCTTCGCGACCGCGTCGGACTTCCGGTTCAACGACCGGGACGCCACGACGAGGGCACGCCGGTAGCCGTAGCGGCCCAACAGGCCGTGCAGCGCGGTGGATGTCCCCGCGCCGCTGACGACTCGCTCCGGACCGGGGTGGATGTAGGTGGTGTGGCTCTGGGCGGGCAACGGGAACCTTTCGGGGAGGGTCAGCCGAGGGTGGACGGCAGGATCAGCAGTGCCCAGGTGACCAGCGGCGCCAACACCGCGAGGTAGCCGGTGTAGATCAGCAGCTTCCGCTGGAAGACCGCTTTGTCGACGCCTTCGGTGTTCGCCAGGACCAACGCGCCGAAGGTGGAGAACGGGCTCACGTCGACGACGGTGGCGCACAGCCCCACGGCAACGACGACCATCAGCGGGTTGACGCCGGCGGCCACGGCGAGCGGGAGCGACAGCGGCACCACGATGCCGATGATCCCCAGCGACGAAGCCATCGCGGAGACCACCGCGGCGATCAGGCACGCCAGCAGGAGGGCGAGCACCGGGCTGCCGAGAGCGGTGATGGCCCGCGTGGTGTAGGCGATGGCCCCTACCTTGTCGAGCAGCGTGACGTAGGTCAGGACGCCGCAGACCAACAGCACCGTGGACCAGGAGATCCGGGTGATGGACTCGACCCGGACCGTCTTGGGGGACAGCAGCACCAGTACGACGGCCACCAGGAACGCGGTGAAGCCCGTGTCCAGCTTCCAGACGCTGATCGCCAGCAGGAACCCGATGATCGCGCCGAAGGTCAGCAGATTCGCCGGGGCGGGGCGCAGGCTGACCGGCGCAGCATCCCGGTCGTCGACCGCCACGGCCGTCGCGACGGGCGACGTCGCCACCCCGCCGGAGCTCTCCGCCCCGGCCACGCCGCCAGCCTGCGCACCGTCGGGGACCGGGGGCGCGCCGCCGTCCTTATCGGGGCCGGGGCGTTCGCCGACGAGCCTGCGCCCGCCGAACACGAAGAACCCGACCACGGTGAGGATCGCGTTGCCGGCGATGACCAGCCCGTAGAGCGCCCAGGGCTCGGGGGCGAAGCCGCTGCGCTCGAGGATCTTGTTGACCAGCAGGCCGTAGGGCGCGATCGGGGAGAAGCAGCCGGCCTGTGCGCCGTGGACGATCATCAGACCGATCAGCACCGGATGGATCCGGTAGCGCCGGATGAACCCGGCCCCGATGCCCGCGAGGACGGGGACGGAGCCCGGTCCGAGCGTGGCCAGTGCGGTGCTGACCAGGAACAGCAGCCACGGCAGCATCCAGTGCTTGCCCCGGACCAGGTGCACCATCGTGTCGGCCAGCCACTGGATGGTCCCGTTGACCTGAGCGACCCCCAGTAGGTAGGTGGTGCCGGCGATCAGGACGAAGAGGTCCACCGGGAAGAAGCCGAGCAGGTCTTTGGTGCCGAGGGCGGCGATGGTCGTGCCGACCAGGAACGCCGACACCAGCGCGACGGCACCGAGGTTGACGCTGAACACCGTCCCGACGGCGAACATGACGATCAGGCCGATGATCGACCACAGCTCTGTGCTCATCGGTGGTTCCCCTGCTCGACGGTCATCTAACGAACGGTCAGAACTACGTTCGGGATACTAGGTCTCCCAACTCTGTCATACAAGACTTCAGTTTAATTGAATATTTATGCAGTTCACAGAGCTTCGCTGTATGCGCACTGTCTGGTTGACGGTTTTGAATACGTCGCGTATGTATGACGTATGACGGGAGCGAGGGCGGCATGACGAACGGACTGCGCGAGGTGGCGATCGTCGGAGTGGGGCAGACCGATCACGGTGCGCTGCACGCCGTGCGGGACGCCGAACGAGACGATCACGCGCTGGCCGCGCGGGCGCTGGCCGCCGCGGTCGAGGACGCCGGACTGGACAAGAACGAGATCGAGGGCCTCATCTGCGCCCGGGTCGGCTACCACCGGATGGCCGACATCACCGGCCTGCACTCGGCCCGCGCGGTCTTCGACCTGGAGGGGTCCGGGCGGATGAGCGGCGTGGCGGTGAACCAGGCCGTCGCCCTCATCCGGTCGGGCGTCGTGGACACGGTCGCGCTGGTCTACGGCAACAACGGGCGCTCGGTGAAGATGAAGTACGGCGGCGAGGGCGGCGGCCCGACCGTGAGCTACGACGAGATGTACGGGATGACCTCACCCGGCGCGTACGTGGCGATGATGTACCAGCGCTACGCCCAGCTCTACGGAGCTCCGGAGGACGCGCTCGCGCCGATCGCGATCAACAACCGCCGGCACGCCGAGCTGAACCCGATCGCGGTCATGCGCAAGCAGATCAGCCGCGACGACTACCTGGCGTCGCGCATGATCGCCGAGCCACTGCGGCTCTACGACTACTGCATCATCAACGACGGCGGCGTCGCCCTGATCCTGACGACCATGGAGCGTGCCAAAGACCTGCGGCACAGGCCCGTCCGCGTCGCCGCGACCGCGGCCACCGCCAACCTGACCAACTTCTACACCAGTACCGACCTCTTCGGCGCCGCCTGCGCGGACGTCGCCGACCGGGTCTACACGGAGTCCGGGTTCCAGCCCTCGGACATGAACTGCCTGCAGATCTACGACAACTTCACCCCGACGGTGCTGTTCACCCTCGAGGGTTTCGGCCACGCCGAGCGCGGCACGGCGTGGCAGTGGGTCCGCGACAAGGGCATCGGGCTCGACGGCGGTCGCCCGATCAACACCGCCGGCGGGCACACCGCCGAGAGCTACATGCAGGGCTGGGCGCACCACGTCGAGGCCGTCGTGCAGCTGCGCGGAGACGCGGGCCCGCGCCAGGTCGAGGACTGCCGGGTCGCCCAGTACATGTGCGCCTCGCCGATCGTGACCTCGCACGTGCTGGTGGGAGAGGACAACTGAGATGGTCAACCCCGATCAGATCCAGGCGATGTTGCCGGCCGTCACGACGACGAACGCACCCTTCTGGGAGGGATGCAAACAGGGCGAGCTGCGGCTGCAGACCTGCGCCTCCTGCTCGGCCCGGCGGTTCCCGGAGGCGCCGGTGTGCCCCCGGTGCCTCGGCGCCGAGTACTCGTGGGAGCCGGCCAGCGGCCGCGGCGTGCTCTGGTCGTGGATCACGATGCACCAGAACTACCTCCCGGCCTACGCCGACGAGCTTCCCTACCGCGTCGCGTTCATCCGCCTCGAGGAAGGGCCATACATGATCAGCAAGATCGTCGACGAGGACGCCGAACCGCGGTGTGACCAGCCGGTCCGGGTGACCTTCGTCGAGCTGGGCGACCGTGTCGTCCCGGCGTTCGAGGTGGCCGAGTGAGCGCCGCGAACGCCGAAGCCGCCGCGCCCGTCCTGCTGGAGCGGCTCGGCGACGGCGTCGCCCGCATCACGCTGAACCGCCCCGCGCAGCGGAACGCGATGAACCGGGCTGCCCGGGTCGCCCTGCTGAACGCCCTGGACGAGTGCACGCGACCCGGGGCCGGCGTGAACGTGATCGTGCTGACCGGGTCCGGTCCGGCGTTCTGTGCCGGTGTCGACCTCAAGGAGGTGGCGAAGGAGCAGGACGACCCCGCCGCCGGCAACCTCGACTCCCGGCGCGCGAGCTGGCGCGCGGTGCAGGACGAGCTGGCCAAGCATCCGGCCGTCGTCATCGCCGCGGTCAACGGCTTCGCCCTCGGCGGCGGCCTCACCCTCATCAACGCGGCCGACCTCGCGGTGGTCGACGAGGACGCCCAGCTGGGCATGCCGGAGATCGGGTTCGGGCTCTACCCGGCCCTGGCCGGACCGGCCACCCAGCTGCGGGTCAGCCGCAAGCGCGCCGCGTGGCTGGTGCTGACCGCGGACCGCATCGACGGCCGCACGGCGGTCGAGTGGGGGCTGGCGAACCTCGCCGTCCCCGCCGACCGGGTGGCGGCGGAGGCGCTGTCGCTGGCCCGGCGGGTCGCCGGGTACGACGCGACCGGCCTGCGCTGGTCGAAGCGGGCGCTGTGGACGGTCCCGGAGCACATCTCGGGGTGGTCGCGGGCGCTCGACTACGGGGAGGACGTCGGCGCCCGGATCCGGGCCGAGGCCGACGCCACCCAACGCGGCCTCGAGGGCTTCGCCTCGGGAACCCGCAACCCCGGCCAGGGCTCGGCCCCATGAGCCGCGCCGGCGCCCGGTCCGGCCCGCTGCGCGTCGTGGAGATCGCGAACGGAACCGGCCACGGTATTGGCGCGGCCGCGCTCGGCAGGTACTTCGCCGTCCTGGGGCACCACGTGGTCAAGGTGGAGCCTCCGGGCGGGGACCCGCTGCGCGGCATCGGGGTGCTCGGCGCGGACGGTGTCGGGCTGACCTTCACGGCGCTGAACGAGGGCAAGAGCCAGGTGGTCCTCGAGGCAGACCAGGCAGGGCCGCAGGTGCTCGACGGCCTCCTCGAGGGCGCGGACGTGCTGATCAGCGACCTGGGACCGGCGGCCGCCACGGCGGCGGGGATCGACTACGCCGAGCTCCGCGATCGCCGCCCCGACCTGCTGGTCGTCGCGATCACCAGCTACGGCATCGACTCGGCCCTGGCGGACGAGGCCGGCGACAGCCTGCTGGCCGAGTGCTACGGCGGGCTCGCCACGATGATCGGCCACCACGACCGGCGCCCGCTCGCGCTGGGGGGTGAACAGGCCGCGCACGCGGCGGCCGTGGCCGGCCTGCTCGGCGCGATGATCTCGCTCCGCGACGCCGCCGGGGGCGGACTGGTCGATGTCGCGCTCTGCGACGTCGCGGCCTACATGGACTGGAAGGCCGACATCGGATTCGCCACCACCGGGCTCGTGGCCGGCCGCGGCGACCCGCGCTCCGGCCGCTGGCGCATGGTGCGGGCGGCCGACGGCTGGATCGGCGTGATCTACCAGCCGGAACAATGGGACGCGGTGGTCGATCTCGTCGGTGAGCCCGACCTGCGTGACCCTCGTCTGCGGGACGAAGGCTTCCGCGCCCGCCACGAGCACGAGTGGTGGCCGGTCATCGAGCGCTGGGCCGGCGTCCGGCCCAAGGAGGAGATCTACCGCCGCGCACAGGCGCGCGCGCTGCCCTTCGGGTTCTGCGCCGACATCGCGGACCTGGCCCGGTCGGCGCAGCTGCGGGTGCGTGGGTTTCTCCAGCCGGACCAGACCTCGGCCGGGAGCGTCCTCCCTCCGGTGACGGCGGCCCTGCGGAGCGCACCGGGCGTCGGTGGCGCACGCCCGGTAGGCCCCCACCTCTTCCTGGACCCGCCGACCGAGCCGGCCGACGGCCGGGTGGCCCCGCTGACCGGTGTCGTCGTGCTCGACTTCGGGACCATCACCGCCGGCGCGGCGGCATCCCGGCTGCTCGCCGACTACGGCGCCACCGTCATCAAGGTCGAGTCACCCTCCCGGCCGGACCCGTTCCGGCGCTGGACCCCACCAGGCAGTGCGGTCTCGGTCGCGGGGCAGGGCGCGGACGCGTCACCGATGTTCGACTCGAACAACGCGGGCAAGCTGAGCCTGTCCATGGACCTGACCAGCCCGTCCGGGCGTGCCCTGGTCCACGAGCTGGCCCGGCATACGGACGTGGTCATCGAGAACTTCCGGGTGGGCGTGCCCGAGAAGCTGGGCATCGGCCGCGCCGAGTTGGCCGAGATCAACCCGGACCTGGTGTACGTGTCGCTGTCCAGCCAGGGACAGCAGGGTCCCGAGTCACGCTTCCGGTCCTACGGCTCGACTCTCGACCTGCTGTCCGGGCTGGCCTCGGTGACGGGCTACGACGAACGGAGCCCGGTCTGGTCGTCCGCCGAGGTCAACTATCCCGATCAGATCGCGGCGATGCTCGGCGCCGCCCTCGCGGTGTACGCGGTGGCGCGGGACATCCGCGGGGTGCACCTCGACATATCGCAACGCGAGGTCGTCGCCTGGACGATCGCCGATCGCATCGCCGAGTTCCGGAGCACCGGGGAGGTCGCCCGGCCGGAGGGAAACCGTCGGCCCGGACGCTTCCCGCACGACACCTTCGCCACGCGCGACGGTCGGTGGATCGCGGTCAGCTGTGACACGCCGGACCAGCGACGTCGGCTGGCCGAGGCAGTCGGGGTGCCGTGGCTGCGCGAGCCCGAACCCGGAGCCGGCTCCGGGCATGCCGGCGAGCTGTGGCTCGCCGGCCGCGTCGCGGGGTGGGCGCGGCGGCGCGGCGCGTCCGACGCGGTGCGCGCCCTGCGCGATGCCGAAGTCCCGTGCGTGCCGGTCTCGACCGCCTCGGATCGCGCGGGCGATCCGCACTTCGCCCGGCGACGGGTGTTCGTGAGCGAGGACCGGCGCCGGATCAAGGGCTTCCCGTTCGTGCTGTCCCGGTACGTACCGCCGACGCCCGCCCCGGCCCCCGAGCTCGGCCGGGACAACGAGGCCATCGTGAGGTCGCTGGAACACGCGCCGGCTCGGCACGACTGATCGGCTGGACCGGGCATGTCGGCGGCAACGGGATCAGGTCTCGCTCGAACGGGCTCGCAAGACCTTGAGGGCGGCGACGCGGGCGGCCGAAACGTGTGCCGCCGCGGCCGCCGCCGCCGAGCGCTTGGAGCGTCGCCTGATCGCGTCGACGAGCGCCACGTACTCGGCGGCGGACGCGACGGCCCGCTCCGGGGCGCCGATGGACAGGCGCCTGAGCACGTGGATCCGCGCCGTGATCGAACCGAGCATCTCGCTCAGCAGCGGGTTGCGCGCCCCCGCGAGCAGGAGCCGGTCGAACTCGAGCACGGCGGCCATCCGCTCGTCCAGGCGGGCCGGTTCGGTGGAGGTCTCGAAGAGCTTCTTCCCCACCTGGGCGAGCGCCGCGACCTCGTCCTCGGTCGCGTGCATCACGAACAGCCGGGCGGCGGCCGACTCCAACGGCTCACGGACCTCGTAGAGCTGCCGGATCGCGTCCTCGGTCAGCACCGAGACGCGCAGGCCGCGGCTGTCGCTGGACTCGACCAGGCTCTCCGACTGCAGGTGCCGCAGGGCCTCGCGCACCGAGGTCCGGCTCACCCCGATCTGCTCGACCAGCTCCCGCTCGATCAGCCGCTTCCCGGGCGGGAGCTCGCCGGTGAAGATCGCGTTCCGGATGACGGCCACCACGCGGTCCCGCAGCAGGTCTTCGTCGCGCTCCAGGCGAAGGCTGGGCTTCGCGGCTTCGACCACAGCTCACTCCCCGAACTCGTCATACAAACAGGATGTTACGCAACTCCGGATGGGATCAAACGACCGATGCTCTTCGACACGCAACTGCACTACTCGCTCGAGTTCGTCTCCGCCGAGGCGGCGAAGGCCGAGGAAGCCGGCTATGCCGCCGCGTGGCGCCCGGAGATCCGGGACGACCCCTTCGTCAGCCTCGCTGCGGCGGCGCAGCGCACCGCGTCGATCCGGTTGGGCACCGGGGTCGCGATCGCCTTCGCGCGCTCGCCGATGATCGTCGCCTACGCCGCGCACGGGTTGCAGCGGCTGTCCGGCGGCCGGCTGCTGCTCGGACTCGGCACGCAGATCCGGCCACACATCACCAACCGGTTCTCCATGCCCTGGTCCGAGCCGGCGGAGCGGATGCGCGAGTACGTGCGGGCGCTGCGGTCGATCTGGCAGGGATGGAACGGCGCGCCGGGGGAGCCGTTCCGGGGGCGGTTCTACACGCATTCGCTGATGACCCCGGAGTTCACCCCGCCGGCCAGCCAATTCGGCCCCCCGCCGATCTACCTCGCCGCCGTCGGCCCGCGCATGCTGGAGGTGTGCGGCGCCGTCGCCGACGGCTGGCTCGCGCACCCTTTCTGCACCGCGGACTACCTGCGCACGGTCGGCCTGCCCACGGTCGCCCGGGCGCGCGCCGAGACAGGCCGGACGATGGACGCGTTCGAAGTCTCGCAGTCCGTGTTCGCCGCGCGGGACGACCTGGACATTGCCGCCGTACGCCACCGCATCGCCTTCTACGCGTCCACCCCGGCCTACCGGGCCGTGCTGGAGCTGCACGGGTACGGGGACCTCCAGGAGGAGGCCAGGGCGCTGACCAAGGCCGGGCGATGGCACGAGCTGTCGGCCCTGGTCGACGACCGGCTGCTGTCCTTGATGTGTGTGACCGGGGACGAGGAATCGGCTCGGGCCGAGGCGGCCGATCGGTTCGGTGACCTGGTGCAGCGCGTCCAACTCGGCTACCCCACGCACGCCCAGCGAGAGCGCGCTGCCTGACCCGTTGCCCGGGCCGCTACGCCGAGGACCACACCGGGTTGGAGCTGCCCACCGCCTCGTACGGCCGCTCCCAGAACAGGTCGTTCCCCGCCACCGTCAGCGGGAAACTTAGCCGGCGGACCGGGCCGTGCGGGGCGGCATAGGTGCGCTGCTCCAGCGGACCGGTGACCGGAAGACGCAGGACCGGCGACTCGGGTGCCCTCCCGGCATCGGAGAGGAGCCTGGCCGTCCGGGCCAGCGACAGCCGGGACACCGAACCGGCGCCGGTCTCGACCCGGCGGGCGAGGGCCATGATGGCCGCGGCCGCCACCTGGTACCCGGTGGAGAAGTCGACCGCTTCCACTGGCAGGTGACGGGGGCGGTCGGCCGGCACCTCCCGGCCGAGCGCGACGATCGGAACCCGGC
The DNA here is from genome assembly GCA_014208095.1 of Actinospineispora eucalypti. Taxonomy (GTDB): domain Bacteria; phylum Actinomycetota; class Actinomycetes; order Mycobacteriales; family Pseudonocardiaceae; genus Pseudonocardia; species Pseudonocardia eucalypti. The sequence continues at coordinate 3,070,824 of JACHMT010000001.1, forward strand.
GGTCCGGATCTTCGAGAGCCCACCGGGTCGTCTCGTCGGCCAGGCCGGTGCTGTACTGCACCAGGGAGTCGAATCCACGCCGGTCCCGCCACGGGCCCGTCCAGCCGTAGGCGTTGAACGCCACCTCGACAAGACCCGGACGGGTCGCCGCGCGCAGCTCGGGCGCCACCAGGGCGTCGATGGCGCCAGGCCGGTAGCCGTGCACCAGGACGTCGGTGCCCGCGAGCAGCTCAAGCAGGCGGGTCCGCCCCTCGGGGGTGCGGATGTCCAGATAGGCCCAGCGCTTGCCCAGCACGATGTCGGATCCCGCGCCCATCGCGATCCCGCTCTCGTCCGAGCCAGGGGCGTCCAGGCGGAGCACCTCCGCCCCGCATGCGGCCAGGAACCGGGTCGCCATGGGGCCGGCGATGACTCGGGTCAGGTCGAGGACGCGGATGCCGGCCAGCGGGCGGCCCGGTGTGGGCCGCCAGGTGTCGGCTCCGGACACGGTCGGCTGAACGTCCACGAGCGGTTCGGCGGCAACCGCCGCTCCCTGGGGATGTGCCCGCCAATCCGGCAGTGACCGGCTGAGTGCCACCGCTGCGCCGGCCTCGACGAGCTCCCGCTCGAGCTCCTCACCCGGACGTCGGCGGATCGCCGCCCCGACCGCGGCGGGGTCCTCGGCCACACCCAGCGTCTCGACCAGTTTGCGACGCAGCCGGGGGAAGACGGCCTGGACCCGCAGCCACCGGTCGTCCGACGTCTGGAACTCGGTCATCCACGGCATTGCCCCGGGGACGGGGCCGGGCCGTGCACCGTCGATCGGGATCGACGGACCGATCGGCAGGTGGAACCACCCGCTGGCGAGCACCCGGTCAACCGAGATCGCGGCGGCCTCGGGCGCGACCGTGGCGAGCAGGCGGCGCAGCGCCAGCCCGGCCGCCCCGAAGCTCGCCGTCGCCAGGTCGGTGACGGCGAAGGCGGAGGGCAGCGCGGGGTTGCCGGTGACGGACACCGAGTCGACGTCGCGGGCGTCCCCGCCGAGCCCGGTCCAGATCTCGGCCAGCAGCCGGCGGCTCATCGGGAAGTTCGACGACTTCATCATACATCATACGCTAACAGCACGAAGACGGCCCAGGTCACGACCGGTGCGGTGACCACCATCGCCGCGCCCCAAACCAGGAGCAGCCGGAAGGCGCGCGGCCGGCTGGCCTCCGGCAACCCGGCCAGGACCAGGGCGCCGTTGGTGGAGAACGGCGACGCGTCAACGACCGTGACGGACGCCGACAGCGCCACCGCGAAACCGGGAGTGCTGATCGCGCCGCCGGCGAGCAGGGGCAGCGACAGCGGGATGACCGCGCCGAGGGTGCCGGTGCTGGAGGCCACCGACGACACCAGGGCGGCGAGGAGCAGGATGAGCAGCGCGCCCAGCAGGGGCGACTCCAGCTTCGCGATCGCGTGCCCCACCATCTCGACGGTGCCGATCCGCCGCAGGGTCGCCACCAGGGTCAGGATGCCGCAGATCAGCAGAATGACGTCCCAGCTCACCTTGCGCATCGCCGTGGCGGACGAACCGGGAAAGGCGAGATGCAGGGCGACCGCCAGCACGGTGGCAAGCACGCCGACGTCGAGCTTGAGGACGATCGCCCCGGCCGCGACGAGCCCGAAGGCGACGAGCGTGGCCCCGATGACCGGCGTGCGGCGCTCCCCTTCGCGCGCCACCTGCGCGGGTGCGGCCACCACCCGTCCGCTTCCGGCGGGCACCTCGGCATCCCCCGCTGTCGGCGCCGGGTCGCGCCGCGACTCGTCGGCGGCGGCTGCGGGAGTGCCGGAGCCCGTGTGGTCGCCCGACGCCCGTCGCTTGCGGAAGATGAGCAGCAGGATCAGGCCGAGAACGGCGTTGTACAGGAAGTTCCCGAGGAAGAGCAGCCCCGGGTCGACGGTCAGGCCGTTCCGTTGCATCGTCGCGGTGACGATCACCGCGGCCGGGTTCACCGGTGAGAAGGCGCCTGCGGTCGTGCCGTGCACGACCAGCAGACCGGCGAGGACCGGGCTGATCCCGTTCCGCTCGGCGATCCTGGCGGCGGTCGGCGCGAGCAGGGCGACCGCGGCGGGGCCGGCCGCGCCGATGGCTGTCGGAACGGCCGAGAGCACGAAGATGACCACCGGGATGGCGCCGCGGCGTGTGCCGACGGCCCTGGTGGCCGCGGTGACGACCCAGTCGATCGTGCCGTTGCTGGTGGCGATCCCGAACAGGTAGGTGACGCCGAAGAGGACCAAGAACAGGTCGGCCGGGAATCCGGACAGGAGGGTGTTCAGGTCCTCGTGGGCGAGCCAGAGGCCGAGGGCGAAGCTGCCGACCAGGGCCAGCGCGCCCAGGTTGACCTTGGTCAGGGTTCCGACAACGAAGACGGCGAGGAGGACCAGGGCGCCGGCGATCTGGATGCTCATCGAGTCCCTCCGACTGTCACACATCATACATACGACACACTAACGAGAGCAGTCAAGAGGCATTGCTGTTGCTACTGAACTTGTCTTACATCGGAATATAGCTCGTGCGGCGGCTGTTCTGTCGGACAAAGACGATATGTGATGGTCAGTTCAACGAGAGATGTGCTCCCAGAGAGGGCTGGTTGGCGAGCTGCTCGTCCCGGGCGAGTGGAATGATCGGGCATAGCGGAGCGGAACATCGAGCGGGTGCGGAAGGTACGCGTTGTCGGATACGCACGGGGCATGGGTGGTGCGCCTGGACACCGACGGGGGGCCGGGCGCGCTGGAACCGACCTGTTCCGCGGCCACCGTGCAGGAGTTCGAGCTGCCCCTGGGGGCGGGAGCCGTCCGGTGGGCGGTCCGGTCGGCGGCCGCGATCACCGAGACGGTCGCGGCGTTGCTGCCGTCGTTCAGTGACGTCCCGGGAGCCCGCACGACCCTGCGAATGGGAGTCGAGGGTGGCGTGCTCGGCATACTGGCGAGCATTCAGGGAAGCACTCCGGTGGACCCCAAGCGCACCCCGGAGGCCGAGCAGAGTGCACGGGACTTCGTGCATCGCGGCATCCCGCTGGTCGATGTGTGGTCCGGGGTCCGGTACGCCCACCGGGAGCTCCTCGGGCTGCTCATCGAGTTGGTCACCACGCTGGTTCCGGCGGACCGGGCCGCCGCCGAGATCGCGCACGCCACCCGGCTGAGTTTCGAGTTCGTGGACTCACTGGTGCGGGACCTCGGCGCGGCGTACTCGTCGGAGACCGAACGCTGGCACGCCACGGCGGCCGCCGTCCGCGAGGAGCTCGTGCGGGCCGTGCTGGATGAGGCGCCGGTGGACCTGAACGCGGCCGTGACCACGCTGCGGTACCGGTTGGCGAACCGCTACCACCTCGCGCTGGTGCTCTGGCCGGAGGACGTCTCGACCGACCGGGTGGCGACCTACCTGCAGGATGCGGCGGTGGGCTATCTGGCCGCCGCGGGTGCGCAGGAGACCTTGCTGGTCCCGCAGGGGCGGGCGCGGTTGTGGGCGTGGGGAAACCGGCCTACCCCGTTCGAGCCCGAAGCCGAACCCCGAGCACGGCGGTCGCCGGAGCCAGGGCGCCGGGCGTTGCCGGAAGGCGTGCGCATCAGTGTCGGCACCCCGGAACGTGACGTCGCCGGGTTCCGGCATGGGCACGCCGATGCCGTCGAGGCATACCGGGTGGCACAGGCTTTCCGCCACCTCGACGCGGCGGTGGTGCACTTCGCCGCCGTGGAACTACTCGCGCTGGTCACCGAGGACGCCGCTCGGGTAAGCAGGTTCCTCGCCCGCGAACTCGGTGGACTGGCCGCCGGCGATCCGGCCACCCGGGACCTGCGCCGCACCGTCCGCGTTTACCTGGACTCGCACAGCGCGCAGACCGCCGCCGGCCGCCTCTTCGTGGCGCGCAATACGGTGAACTACCGGCTCCGCCGGGCCGAGCAGCTGCGCGGGCGGCCACTCACCGAGCGCCAGCTCGAACTCGGCGTCGCCCTCATGCTGGCCGAGGCCACCCAGCAGGCGCGACCGTCGTGACCGCGACCCCGGTCAGATCGGCACGGTCGCGGGGTTGTAGCTGAACAGCCCCCGGGCAGCCGCGGTGTTCCCCGGGCCGGGCCGGTCGCCGGCCACACCCTGGTGGTGCCGGGCCTGTTCGCGGGACGCCAGCTGCAGCCCGTTCGCGCGCTGCTTGCGCGCCGCCTCGTAGCGCGCGAATCCCTGTTCTAGATCCGGGGTGGCGGCCAGGGCACGGCCGAGCACGAGCCCGTCCTCGATCGCGATACAGGCGCCCTGCCCGAGGAATGGCAGGAACGGGTGAGCCGCGTCGCCGAGCGTGGCCACCCGGCCACTGGTCCAGGTGTCCAGCGGGTCGCGATCGCGCAGGCCCCATTTGTAGAGCGAGCCGGGCGGGACAGCGTGGATCAGCTTGCGCACCGGCGCGGGGAAGTCGGCGAACTGGTCCAGGAACTCCGCGGGCTCCGCGGGGATCGACCAGCCTTCGGCCTGCCAGTTCGGCTCCAGCACGATGCCGAGCAGGTTCATCAGCTCGCCCCGGCGCACCTCGTAGTGAATGAGGGTCCGGCCCCGGCCGACATAGAGCCGGTAGGGCGTGGCGATGATCTCCGCCGGGACCGCCGAGGCCGGCACGAGCGCCCGGAACGCGGTTTGCCCGGTGTAGGCGACTTCTTCGCGGCCGAAGACCACGGATCGCACCCGGGACGCGCCGCCGTCGCAGCCGATCACCGCGCCGGCCCGGATGCGCTCGCCGTTGCCGAACCGCAAGTCGACGCCTTCGGCGTCCTGTTCAAGGTGTTCGAACCGGTGGTTGAGCCGCACGCAGTCCGGGTCGCGCGCGAGGATGGCGTCCACCAGCGCGGCGTGCAGGTCGGCGCGGCGCGCATTGACGTAGGCCGCGCCGAACGCCGGCAGGATCTCCTCGGTCGGCGGACCCAGCTCAAGGATACGGCCGTCGGTGTCGCAGACCGCGTAGCGTGGCGCCGGGCCGGACGCGTCCACCACCCGCGGCCCCACCCCAAGGAAGTCCAGCGCATGCATTGCGTTGGGCGTGATGGTCACCCCCGCGCCGATTTCGCGCAGTTGGTGAGCCTGCTCGAAGACCGTCACCCGGAAGCCGAACCGCTGCAGTGCCAGCGCCGCGGTCAGGCCGCCTACGCCACCCCCGATGATGGCCAGCGGCTCGTCCGGCTCGCCGCTCCGGACTGGTGCCTCACGTCCTGACGTCATGGTCCACCCTCCGCCAGTCGGTCGATATGTCGTCTTATTATCGATATTTTGTGGTCTTGTGTCATGCCTCATCGGGCGAAATCCGCGGGTGTTTTTGCCCGTCGCGGCGAGGAACGCCAGGTCGATGGAGTTCCAGACTGGTGCCATGACGTTTCGTACGGCTCGCAACTACCTCGACGGTGAGTGGGTGAGTGGCCCGCTGGTGGCTTCGATCAGTCCGGCTACCGGGTCTGAATTGGGCCGTTTCGCCAATGGTGGTGCGGCCGAAGCCGATCGCGCCGTCTTCGCCGCCCGGCGCGCCTTCGACCGGACGACCTGGGCGCATGACCGCCACCTGCGCGCGCAGGTGCTGACCGAGTTGGCCGACCGGTTGGCGGCCCGGCGGGACGAGGTGATCAACGCCCTCGCCGTGGAGAACGGCAAGGTGCTCGCCGAGGCGACCATTGAGGTCGACATGACGGTGCCCAAGCTGCGTTTCTACGCGGCGTTGGCCCTGAGCGATCTCGGCGCGGCCGGGGAGATCCGCCCCGACCTGTACTCCATGACACTGCGCCAGCCGGCGGGTGTGGCCGCGATCATCGTGCCGTGGAACTCGCCGTTGGTGCTCTCGGTGCGTTCGCTCGCGCCGGCGTTGGCGGCGGGTTGCACCGTGGCGATGAAGATGCCGGGCCAGACCGGGTTGTTCAACGGCATCCTGTACGAGATCTTCGCGTCCGCCCCGAGCCTGCCGCCGGGAGTGGTCAACGCGTTTACCGAGACCGGCAACCTGGGCGCCCCGGCCCTGGTCGCCGATCCCCGGGTGAACGTGGTCAGCTACACCGGCAGCACCGAGGTGGGCCGGGTGATCATGGCCCAGGCCGCCCACAACCTCACGCGGATGTCCCTGGAGCTCGGTGGCAAGACCCCGATGGTCGTGTTCGATGACGCCGACCTCGATGTCGCGGTGCCGGTGCTGACCAAGGGCATCACGGTGCTCGGCGGCCAGTTCTGCATGGCCGGCAGCCGGATCCTCGCGCAGCGCTCCATCGCGGGTGAGCTGCGCTCCAGGCTCGCCGACTCGGTCGCGGCGGTGCGGATCGGGCCTGGTGACGACCCGCGTAGCGACATGGGGCCGCTGATCGATGTGGCCAACGCGGAGCGGGTGGACCGGCTGGTGGAGAAGGCGTTGAGCTACGCCACCCCCATCGTCCGGGGTGGTATCCCGGATGAACCCGAGTTCGCCGGCGGCGCCTACTACCGACCGGCTCTGTTGGAGGTGGACTCGCCGGACAACGACCTGGTGCGGCGCGAGCTGTTCGGGCCGGTGGCCACGTTCGAGACCTTCGATGACGAGGCGGACGCGATCCGTCTCGCCAATGCCACCGATTATGGCCTGGCGGCGAGTGTGTGGAGCCGGGATGCCGACCGGCCGCTGCGGGTGGCGCGGCGGATCGATGCCGGCACGGTCTGGCTGAACACCTGGGCGATCGTGGCCGACCAGTTCGAGGAGGGCGGCTTCAAGCACAGCGGCATCGGCCGGTTGAACGGGAAACAGGCACTGGAGGAGTTCCAGGAGACCAAGCACGTGGTGCACCCCGTCGTCCCGGTCTCATTGACCTCACACTGAGCAGCCGAAACCAGAGGAATGGACCCTCGATGACCAGATCCCCCGCCGAACTCATGCGGCGCAATCTGCTCGAGGTCTTCGACGAACCCGACCCGGCTCGGCGGAGCGCGGTCATCGCCGAGACGTATGCCGAAGACGTCGTATGGCACGAACCGGATCGGGTCATACACGGGCGCAAGGACTTCGAACGCCGCGCCGAGGAGTTGCGTGCCGAGAACCCGGACTGGACCTTCCGACCGGTAGGCCCCGCATCCGAGCTCGACGACATCGGCCACCTCGGCTTCGACTACGGCCCTGCCGGTAGCCCGCCGATGGCCAGCGGCATGGATATCGCACACACCAGGGACGGCGTCATCGTCGAGCTCTACACGATCATCACCGAGATGCACCGGTGAGGTGCCGCCGGTAACGGGTCGTCGCGCTACGCGTGCCTGGTCTGTTCGGCGGCGGTCAGCCCGAGCAGTTCCACGGAACGTGCCCGCATCTCGACCTTGCGGACCTTGCCGGTGACGGTCATCGGGAACTCCTCCACGATCCGCACGTAGCGGGGGATCTTGTAGCGGGCCAGCCTGCCGTCAGCGAACGCGCGCAGCGCCTCGGCGGTCAGTGGCTCGGCGCCCGGGCGCATCCGGATCCAGGCGCACAGCTCCTCGCCGTACTTGACGTCCGGCACGCCGATGACCTGCGCGTCCAGCACGTCCGGGTGCGTGTAGAGGAACTCTTCGATCTCGCGGGGATAGATGTTCTCGCCACCGCGGATGACCATGTCCTTGATCCGCCCGGTGATGTTGATGTAGCCCTCGTCGTCCATCACACCGAGGTCGCCGGTGTGCATCCAGCGGGCGGCGTCGATGGCCTCGGCGGTCTTCTCCGGCTCCTCCCAGTAGCCGAGCATCACCGAGTAGCCCCGGGTGCACAGCTCGCCGGGGACGCCCCGGGGTACGGTCAGGCCGGTGTCCGGGTCGATGATCTTGGATTCCAGGTGCGGCAGCACACGCCCGACCGTGGCCACCCGGCGCTCCAGCGAGTCGTCCGCCCGGGTCTGGGTGGACACCGGCGAGGTCTCGGTCATGCCGTAGCAGATGCCCACCTCGGTCATGCCCATCCGGTTGATGACCTGCTTCATCACCTCCACCGGGCACGGCGAGCCGGCCATGATCCCGGTGCGCAGCGAGGACAGGTCGTAGGACTCGAAGTCCGACACGGCGAGCTCCGCGATGAACATCGTCGGCACACCGTAGAGCGACGTGCAGAGCTCCTCGGCCACGGCGGCCAGTGTCAACTCGGGGTCGAAGCCGGGCGCCGGGATGATCATGGCGGAGCCGTGCGAGGTGGCCGCCAGGTTGCCCATCACCATGCCGAAGCAGTGGTAGAAGGGCACCGGGATGCAGATCCGGTCCTGCTCCGTGTAGCCGCACGTCTCGCCGACGAAGTAGCCGTTGTTCAGGATGTTGTGGTGGCTCAGCGTGGCGCCCTTGGGGAACCCCGTGGTGCCCGAGGTGTACTGGATGTTGATCGGGTCGTCCGGGCTGAGGCTCGCCCGCGCCTCGGCCAATCGGGCCCGGTCGCCGCTGGCCGACCCGGTGGCCAGCGCGTCCCACTCCGGCGAGTCCAGCAGGACGACCTGCTCAAGCTCCTGGCAGCGCGGTCGCACCTCGGTGATCATGCCCGCGTAGTCGGACGTCTTGAACGCGGTGGCCGCGACGAGCAGCCGCACGCCGGCCTGGTTGAGCACGTACTCCAGCTCGTGTGTGCGGTAGGCCGGGTTGATGTTCACCAGGATCAGGCCGAGCTTCGCGGTGGCATACTGCACCAGCGTCCACTCCGAGCGGTTCGGCGCCCAGATCCCGACCCGGTCGCCCTTGGTCAGGCCGGTGTCCAGCAGCCCCAGCGCCAGCGCGTCCACGTCGGCGACGAACTCCCGGTAGCTCCACCGCCGGCCGGTGCTCACCTCCACCATCGCGTCCCGGTCTCCGAAGACGGCGGCGGTGCGGTCCAGGTTGTCGCCGATGGTGTCGCCGAGTAACGGCTGTTCGGAGCTGCCGGAGGCATAGGACGGCACAGCGGGTGTCACACGTTCTGGGGTCATGATCCGTCCTCCGTCAACTGTTCGGTATCGGCGGCCGACCGCCGCGCACTGGACGAGGACCCTCTTCTATCAAGACAGTTCGCGACCGCACCATGCCGCGACGGGCGAAATCGGCGCGCGATTTTGTTTGGTCTGCGCAAGAACACGACGCCCGTGGAGTTCCACACTGACTTTGATCCAGTTCTCGGTAAGGCCCTCGAATCGCGCGGTCAAACACATCAGAGGAGAGTTGATGCAGACCGAGGTAGACCACACCTACGGTGGCCGCCCTGACACGGAGTTGACCAGAGAGCAGATCGTCGACCGAAACCTCCATGTCGTCGAGGCGCATTTTCACAACGAGAATCCCGATACGGTGGACAAGGCGGTTGCCCTCTACGCCGACGATATTTCTTGGGAAGCCCCGTCACGTGGTGTCGTCATGAATGATCGTGATGAGATCCTGAAGGCCTATCACGGCATTTTCCGGACTATTCGCTATAACCGCGTGACCTCGCTGAGACGCTTCGCTACCGAGACTCATGTCTTCGACGATCAGATCGGCGAAGTGACCGTCGTGGGGACCGAGATGACGAACTTGCCCTATCCGCCGGGAACGAAGGTCAACTGCCGTCTCGTGCACCTGTTCGAGATGAAGGACGGCAAAATCACCAGCGAGATCGCGTACGAATTGTGGCGTGAGGCCGATAGCCCCGTCGCGGTGGATTTCGTTCCCCAGGGATCACACGTGGAGGTCTTCGGGGGAGTTGCATGACCACGGCGTCGCGGCCACCGGGACCCTACGATCTGCTGCCCGATCTGCCGTCGTTTTCGTTGCTCAGCACCGATATCTCGGACGGCAAGCGGCTGCCCGATCGGCACGCCAGCGGCGCTTTCGGGGTCGAGGGCGGCGAGGATGTGTCTCCGCAACTGTCCTGGTCCGGGGCGCCGGTCGGCACCCGGAGCTACGCGGTGACCTGCTACGACCCGGACGCACCGACCGGCAGCGGGTTCTGGCACTGGGCGGTGGCGAACATCCCGGTGGGCATCACCGAGCTGCCCAGCGGGGCCGGTGGCCCGGGCAGCGTTGACCTGCCGGCGGGCGCGCTCACGCTGGCCAACGACGCCGGGATGAAGGGCTTCGTCGGCGCGGCTCCGCCGCCCGGGCACGGCGAGCACCGCTACTACTTCACCGTGCACGCGGTCGATGTGCCCGCGCTGGAGCTGCCCGAGGACGCCACGCCGGCCTTCCTCGGTTTCAACCTGTTCTCCCACACCGTGGCCAGGGCCAGCGTGGTCGGCACGTTCGACCGTTAAGCGGGCAGCAGGTGGACCTCGTGGGTAGGGCAAGAAGCTCCTACGACTACATCGTGGTCGGTGCCGGGACGGCCGGCTGTGTCCTGGCCGCCAGACTGTCCGAGGACTCCGACGTGAGGGTTCTGCTGTTGGAGGCTGGCGGGCGCGACATTCCGCCAGCAATGGCCATGCCGGATGCGTGGCCATCCCTGTTGGGTACAGCGGTGGACTGGGCGGGTACCAGCACGGTGCAGGAGGGCACGGGAACCGCGATCCCGCTGCCCAGGGGACGTGGGCTGGGCGGGTCATCGAGCATCAACGGGCTGGACTTCCTGCGTGGGCACCGCTCGAGCTATGACGCGTGGCCCACAATGGGCGCGGAGAACTGGGGATTCGCCGATCTGCTGGAGTTCTTCCGCCGCAGCGAACGGGTACTCGACCGTGACTCGGACCTGCGGGGCACAGCGGGCCCCCTGACGCTTTCCCACCCCGCCGAGCCCAACCCGGTGGTGACGGCCTGCGTCGAAGCGGCGGTGCAGGTCGGGCACCCGCGAGCGGTCGATATCAGCGGTGGTCTGGACACCGGGTTCGGTTGGTGTGACAACAACATCGTCGATGGAGCCAGGCAGAGCGCGGCCGACGCCTACCTGCGTCCAGCACTTCACCGGCCGAATCTGCACCTCGTCACCGACGCGCCAACCCGCCGGTTGCTGATCTCGAACGGCCGCTGCCACGGCGTCGAGTACCTGGTTGACGGCGAACCGGTCGAGGCGCGCGGGGGACAGGTGCTGCTCGCGGCCGGAGCGATCGGCTCGCCGCGGCTGATGCTGCTGTCCGGAATCGGACCCGCGCGGCACCTGCGCTCGGTCGGCGTCGACGTGCTGCTGGACCTGCCCGGCGTGGGCGCGAACCTGCACGACCACCCCATGTCGACCGTCACCTACAGCTCGCCGCGGCCGATCCCGGTCACCCCGGCCAACCCACCGGGCGAGGCACTCGGCCTCATCCGCAGCGATCCCACGCTCGACGCGCCGGACCTGCAGATCCTGTTCATCAGCCAGCCCCTGCGGGCACCCTCGCTTCCCGGCCCGGACAACGGCTACACGATTGCGTTCTCGGCGATGAGCCCACACAGCCGAGGCTCGGTGCGGCTGGCGAGCTCCGATCCCGACGCCGCGCCGCTGACCGACCCCGCCTACCTCACCGACCGGCGTGACCTGGACACGATGCGCCGCGGACTTGCCGCGGCCCGCCGGATCGGCTCGGCCGAGGCACTCCGCCTCTGGCGCGGGGAGGAAGTGCTGCCCGGGCCGCACGTGATCACCCGACCCGACATCAGTGACTTTCTCCGCAAGAGCCTGGTCCCGTACTTCCATTACGCCGGCACGTGCCGGATCGGCACGGACGAGGACGCCGTCGTCGACTCCGAGCTGCGGGTGCACGGAATCGACGGACTGCGCGTCGTCGACGCCTCGGTGATGCCCTCGATCGTGTCGGCCAACACGATTGCCACCGTCTACGCCATCGCGGAACGCGCCGCCCACATTCTGCGGTCCGCAGTCCAGGTCTGATCGATGTCAACGTACCGGCACACCCTGCCGGTTTCTTCGATGAGCAAGGTTGGGAGCACGTCATGGCAATTGACGCGACTGCGGCGGGGATGATCTCGATCGCGGGGCGGACCGTGCCGCGGATGGGCTTTGGAGCCATGCAACTGCGTGGGTCGGCCGGGCCCGAGGCCGCCTCGGCGGTGCTGCGCCGGGCGGTCGAGCTCGGGGTCCGGGTGATCGACACGGCGTGGTACTACGGCGACCACGCCGTCAACGGTTTCATCGCCGAAGCGCTGCGGCCTTATCCGGCGGAGCTCGTGTTGGCGACCAAGGCGGGCGCCCGTGCGAGCCACGTTGGTCATCCGCCTCAGCCAGACTATCGGCCTGACCAGTTGCGGGGCGGCAACGACCACGACCGGAGAGTGCTCGGTCTCGACACTGTCCCGCTTACCCATCTGAGGTGGATGGGCGCGGAGGACGTGTTCGACGGCGTGAGCTTCGACAGCGCGTTCGACACGATGCTGGAGATGCGTGCGGAGGGCCGGATCGAGCACGTCGGGCTGTCGAACGTCACGCTCGACCAGGTGCGCCGGGCCCAAGGGCGTGGCGCGGTTGCCAGCGTGTCGAACATGTTCAGTTACGGCAACCAGAGCGACACTCCGACGCTGGAGTTCTGCGAGGCCAACGGCATTCCGTATCTGGCGTGGGGACCACGCGGCTACGGTGCGACTGACACCCCACCCGTCGAACCGGGGCAGACCGCGACGCAGGCGCGGCTCGCATGGCTGCTCGCGCGCTCTCCCGTCACGGTGGTGATCGCAGGCACGAGCAGCGTTGAGCACCTGGAGGAGAACATCGCGGCCGGGGCCGGTCCAGGACACCCGTGACTGGTCCAGCTTGACCCCACCTCGGGCGGGTGCGCTGTGGTAGGCCTGACGGCGCGCCAGGGTGGCCCGGAACCCGAGTTCGAGGTCGTCGACGATCGCTTCGACGGGCTCGATCGCGTGGATGCTGCCGAGCCCCTGCCCGGCGGCCCACACGTCTTGCCACCGACGCGCACCGTCACCGGCCGTGTCGTAGTCGCGGCCCGCCGGTTTCGTCATGGTGTCCGGATCGAGCCCGTTGGCGACCAGGCTCGGGCGTAGCCACGACGCGTCGGTGCTGGTCACGGTGGCGGTGACGACCAGATCGTCCGGGCTATGGTCGACGACCATCTGCTTATACGCATGCGGGGCAAGGCTCTCCTGGGCGGTGAGGAAACGCGTCCCGAGGTAGACCAGGTCGGCGCCGGCGGCGACCGAGCCCGCAACACCCGATCCGGTGCAGACACCACCTCCCACGACCACCAGCCCGTCGAACATCTCGCGGACTCCCGCCAAGGTTGACCGCCCACGGCGCCACCTTCCCGCCGTCCGAGTCCCTCGCCCGGAGCCGGTCGGCGGTCGTCCCCATCCAGCGGTCCAGCTCGTCGGTGGTGCGGCAGTTGGCCGCCGGAAAGGCGCCGACGATTCCAGCCGAACAGGCCGACACCACGAGATCCACGCCTGAGGAACATCGGCGCTGCGATGATCGGGAGCCGCAATTCACGCGTGATGCCGCCCGTCGTCGGCTCGTCGACGTTCTTGTCATGTTCCATGGCTCTCCGCTCCTGGGTCCGGATCGTCGACCTTTCTGACTTTGTTTGACATAGCAAGTACGTGCCTCAGTGCGTTGAGATGACCGAGGTTTGTTGCGGCTGGTTGCCGCAGTCGCTATGTTGCTACTATAAACGAAGTTAGCTTGGAAGGCGGATCGGTGGTGTCTTCCGTCCCGCTGTCCGTGACCACATCTCAGGGAGCGTGCCCGTGACGCACCAGCCAGAGGCCCCGATCGCCGTCGCCCGACCGATGGCCCAGCCGGAGCAGGAGCACAACCCGTACACCCTCGGCGTCTTCGCTCCGGTCCACGAGGAGATCACGGCCGAGGACCTGCCGGTCGCCGGGACCATTCCGAAGGACCTCAATGGGGTCTACCTGCGCAACGGGCCGAACCGCCGGTTCGCGGCGCCCGGGCGGTTCCACCTGTTCGACGGCGACGGGATGGTCCATGCCATCCATTTCGAGAACGGTCGGGCTCGTTATCGAAACCGGTACGTGCGCACGCGCGCCTTCGAACACGAGTCAGGAGCCGATCGTGCTCTGTGGACAGGGCTGATGGAGAACCCGAGAGCCAACCCCTTCGGCAACACGCACGGCCTCAACATCAAGGACTCGGCGAATACGGACGTCATCTTCCATCGAGGCCAGGTCCTTGCCACCTGGTACCTGTGCGGCGCACCCTACGGCCTCGACCCGCTGTCGCTGGAGACCCTGGGTGCCCAGGACTTCCTGGGTACGTTCGCCGGGGACATGATGGCGCACCCGAAGGTCGACGAGGCGACCGGCGAGCTCTTCTGGTTCGACTACGGCCCCGACCGCGACTTCTTCCGCTACGGGATCATCGGCCCGGACGGAACCCAGACCCACCGGACCGACGTGCCGATCCCAGGTCCGCGCCTGCCCCACGACATGGCGATCACCCAGCGCTACGCGATTCTCATGGATCTGCCGCTGGTCCAGGACCATGAGGCACGGCGGAGCGGCAAGTACCGCATCTTCTACGACCGGGAACTGCCCGCACGGTTCGCGGTGCTGCCCCGCCACGGCGAAGCCTCGACGGTGCGCTGGTTCGAAGCCGAGCCCTGCTACATCTACCACGTCGTCAACTCGTGGGAAGAGGGCGACGAGATCGTCCTGGACGCCTGCCGGGTGAAGAACCCGCAGCACCAGACGACTTTTGCCTCGCCGCTGGCGAACATGCTCGCCTACATGCGCCTCGACGCCCAGCTGTACCGGTACCGCTTCAACCTGCGGACCGGCACAACCACAGAGGCACCCCTCGACGACGACAACATCGAGTTCCCCAGCGTCGACTCCAGGATCATGAGCAGGCCGCACCGCTACTCCTACAACATGCACCTCGCCAACGAACCGACCCTCAAGTTCGACGGGATCGTGCGGTTCGACTCTCTGACCTGCAACAAAGAACAGTTCAGCTTCGGTCCAGGGCGTTGGGGCTCGGAAGCACCGTTCGCCGCGCGGGACGGCTCTCGGGACGAGACCGACGGGTACCTCGTCAGCTTCGTGACCGATGAGGCCGAGAACCGCTCGGAGGTCGTCGTTCTCGCCGCCGATGCCATCGAGGCCGGACCGATCGCGCGGATCTCGCTGCCGCGCCGGGTGCCGAGCGGATTCCACGCCTGCTGGGTCCGAGCCGACCAACTGAAGGGCCAGGTTGACCGATGACGTACCGAGTCGTGCAATGGGCCAGCGGTGCCATGGGAAGGGCGTGTCTGCGCGGTGTCATCGACCACCCCGGCACCGACCTGGTCGGGATCTACGTCTACAGCGCCGACAAAGCCGGCAAGGACGCGGGCGAGATCGCTCGACGAGATCTCACCGGCGTAACCGCCACACGATCGGTGGACGAGATCCTCGCTCTCGACGCCGACGTCGTCATTCACACCTCTCGGCTCGGGCGCTACGGAAGCCACGACGCCGAGATCATCCCGTTGCTGGAATCCGGCAAGAACGTCATCAGCATCAACGGCTACAGCTGGCCGGACTATTGGGCCGACGAACGCAGTGAGGCGCTGGAGGCCGCCTGCCGGAAGGGTGGCGCCAGCCTGATGCTGGCCGGGCTCAATCCGGGCTTCGTGGGGGAGCAACTGGCGGTGGTGGTGTCAGGGCTGACGACGGCGCTGGAGAATGTGGAGATCACCGAATGCGCCGACGGCCGCGAGATCAGGGATCCGGACTATCTCTTCGGGGCGTTGGGTTTTGGTGCCGACCCGTCGTCGGTCGATCCCAATGACCCGTCGTGGCGGCCGGTCGGCGGTCTCAACGGCATGTACGAGGAATGTGTCGCGTCGGTGGCGCGAGAACTCGGCATGACGCTGGAGCGGGTCGAAACCGATCACCGTCTGCACGTCGCGACGCACGACCTGGAACTGGCCGCCGGTGTCGTGCACAAGGGCACGGTCAGTCACACGAACTGGCGCTGGAATGGCATCGTTGCCGGCCGGCCGGCGGTCACGATGTCGATTCACTGGTACGTCGACATCACACACCTGGATCAACCCGACCCGCCACTGTGGCAGGTCGAGGTCACCGGGCATCCCGGTGTTTCGGTCTCGGTGTCGATGGGCAAACACCGATTCGACGGATCGCGGGCAAGTGCCGAGGAGTACGCGCTGGCCGCCACCGTGCTCAACTCGATCCCGCACGTCGTCGGTGCGCCGCCCGGAGTCCTCAGCCGTCCGCCTGTCACCCCCTACCGCGACGACTACTCCGCCCCGCATCCGCTGCTCACCGCGCGGTGACCACAACCGGGGCGATCTACACTGGGTCGGTGCCCGCCGTGCCCGATGCATCGTCGAGCGCGATCGGGCGGGCACTGCTCATCCTGGGTGACCAGTGGGCGCTGCGCATCCTCCAGCGTGCGTTCCTCACCCGGACCCGCCGGTTCGCCGACTGGCGTGACCAGCTCGGGATGTCGGAGTCCGTGCTCGCCGGGCGGATTCGCGAGTTGGTGACCGCCGAGCTGCTGGTCCCGGCCCCGTACCGGGAGGGTGGGCGTACACGCCACGAGTACCGTCTGACGCCGCAGGCGGTCGAACTGTGGTCGATGCTCGTCGCCATCTGGGCGTGGGAGCGCGAGTGGGTCGAGCATCCGGCCGACCCACCAGATTTGCTGCACAACCGCTGCGGTGCGTGCGTGGTGCCTCAGTTCGGGTGCTGGTCCTGCGGACGTGCGCCCGTGACAGCTCGAGAGACGCGCACGACCCGCACGGGCGAGGAGACGTTTGCCTCGGTGGCGGCGGCGCCTCGGCTCCACCGCCGCACCGTGCGAGCGGACACTGCCTACGATCGGCTGTCCTACTACCCGGAGACTCTGGAGATCCTCGGGGACCGCTGGAGCACGGTGGTCCTCGCGGCGGCATTCCTCGGGGTTCGTCGGTTCGTCGACTTCCAGGCCGAGCTCGGTGCCGCGCCTTCGGTGCTCGCCCAGCGCCTACGGCGATTCGGCGAGCTGGGAGTGCTGGGCGCACCGGAGGACGGTAGCCGGGGCGACTACCGTCTCACCACCAAGGGAATGGCCTTCTTCCCCGTTCTTTCCTTTCTCGTCCATTGGGCACAGCGTTGGTACGGCGCTGGGCAGCCCGCGGCCCTGACAATCTGGCACCAAGAATGCGGCGCGGTTCTCGCCCCGATGTTCAGATGCCCGTCCTGCCACCTTCCGGTGCTGCGTGACGAGATCACCTTCAAGATCCCGTGAAAGTGCCTCCGCCGTTCCTCCCTGTCTGCTCGCGGACGGCGGGGATGATCTCCTCGGTGAACGCGCGGAGGTTGGCGTGTGCTTCGTCGGGTGAGAGGTCGCCGAACCAGAGCGTGGCCTCGAAGAAGTTGATCGGGGCGGCGTCCACCTGGGCGAGCAGCGCGTCTCGGACGGTCTCGACGCTGCCGGCCAGGGCGTTGCCGCCGCGGATGGCCGCGTCGGAGTCGGCCAACGCGTCGACGCTCGGGTCGTCGTTCAGGTGCCAGAGGTGGGTGAGCTGGCGCATGAAGACGTCGTTCGCCTTGCGGAACCGGTCACAGGCCTCGTCGTCCGTGGCGCCGATATAGACGGTGCTCTGGACGCCGATGCGGGGCGCGGGGGCCGCCGGGCCGGCGTCTCCGTGCACCTCGTAGTACTTCGCCCAGTAGGCCTGCACCGCGCTGACGACCTTGCCGCCGTTCCACTTGCCGACGAAGTTGACGCCGTGGGCACCCGCCCACTCGGCGGTCGCCGTGTTGCTGGAGGCGTACCACAGCGGCGGGTGCGGCTGCTGGACCGGCCGGACCGACAGGGTGACGTCGTAGTCGCGCAGCAGGGTGCCGGAGTGCGTGAGCTGCCCGGTGCTCAGCCCGGTCCGGACCGCGTCGAGGGTCTCGGCGTAGATCGCCCTGGCCCGGCTGGCATCGACGCCGAGGAATGCGAGTTCGTACGGGCTGACCCCGCTCCCGACCCCGACGTCGAGGCGGCCGCCGCTGAGCTGGTCGAGGACGGCGATCTCCTCGGCCAGCCGCAGCGGGTCGTAGGCCGGCAGCACGTAGACCAGCGGACCCAGGCGCATCCGGCTCGTCCGCTGGCTCAGGGCCGCCAGGAACAGGTTCGGGGACGGGCAGACCGACAACGGGGTGCCGTGGTGCTCGGTCACGTGGTAGTGGTCGATGCCGGCGGCCTCGGCGGCGACGGCGAAGTCGAGTCGGTTCGCGAGCACTTCGCGAGGCGTCGAGATCCCGAGGTCGAACGAGTCGAAGATGCCGAAGGCGAACGACATGGGCAGGTCCTTTCGAGGGGTGAGGCGGAGTCAGCTGGAGGAGACCGTCCGGGTGGCGGGGTCCTTCGCCGCCGGCGCGGGCGTGCCGGCGGGGGACCGGATCAGCCAGGTCGCCAGCGCGCCGAGCGCCACGGGTACGGCGAACAGGAAGAAGATCGTCGACATCGGTCGGCCCAGGTCCACCAGCGCGCCGGCGACCAGCGGGGCGACGATGGCCCCGATCCGCCCGACGCCGATCCCGATGCCGGCGGCGGTGGCGCGGACCTCCGGGGGGAAGGCGGCCGGGATCACCGCGTACAGGCCGACGATGGCGGCGTTGAGGGTGACCCCGAGCAACACGGCCAGGAACAGCGTGCCGCCCAGAGAGGTGGCCCAGAGGCTGAAGGCGACGAGGGTGACCGACCCGAGGAGGGCGAACGCGATGGTGAGCGTGCGGGCCGTCAGCCGCAGGCCGCCGATCGTGATCAGGACACAGCCGACCATCCCGCCGAGGTTGACCAGGATGGCGCCCCCGATGCCCTGCTGGGCCGACCACCCGGCCGACTGCAGCAGGCGCGGCGTCCAGGACAGCACGAAGTAGAAGCCCGCCGACATGAAGACGCAGGCGACGCACAGGGCGGCGACGCGCGCGGCACCACCGCGGCGGAACAGCGAGCGCAACGGCGTCCGCCCCGGCGTGCCCGCCCCGGCCGGTGCGGTCTCGAGCCCGTCGACGTCGACCCGGGCGCGCAGCTTCATGAGCTGGGCGGCCGCGGCCGGGGTCCCGCGCCGGGACAGGAAGGCCATCGACTCGGGGACGAACGCGGTGGCCAGGAGCGCCAGCGCGCCGGCCAGCACCGCGCCGAAGACGAAGACCCCGCGCCAGCCGTGGCTCTCGATGATCAGCGCCGCGACGCTCCCGCCGACCAGCCCACCGAGTGGGAACCCCACGGCCAGGCCGCCGAGCACCGCGGTGCGCCGCCGGATCGGCGTGAACTCGGCGACCAGGACGGTGATGCACGGGAGGATCGACCCGACGCCCAGCCCCGTCACCACCCGCAGCACGGCCAATTGCGTCTCGTCCGTCGCCGCCGCCGAGAGCACGACCCCGACGGTGACGAGGACAGCCGACCACACCAGGACCGGGCGCCGACCGACGCGGTCGGCGAGCGGGGCGATGAACACCGAGCCGCCGGCCATGCCGAACAGGCCCGCGCTGAGGAGCACCCCGATCGCCGCTCCGGACAGGTGCCACTCCTCGGCGACCGACGGGGCCGCGAAGGACATGGCGAGCACGTCGTAGCCGTCGGACATGCTCAACAGCAGGCAGAGCGCGACCAGCCTGAGCTGGACGAACGACATGGTGCCGGGAGCGCGACCCACCATTGGCCCACACCTTTTCCGCGATTGCGATACGCCGCCGGAACAAGACTCCGGCGACGGCGCCGACCTGCGCAAACACGGTTACCACTGAGTGAGAATCGGCAGGAACCCGGTGGCCTACCCCACTTGCGTCACCCGGGTGCCAAGCGCGGTCCGGACGGTGGCCGCGGCGGTGCGCAGCGGCTCGACGAGCCGGGGCAGCGCCGGATCGGTGACCGGGGTCAGGACGGTGAGCGCCAGGTACCCGTTCGGCAGTCCCGCGACGGGGACCGACAGAGAGGCCTGGCCGGAGGCGGCCTCGCCGTAGGCCGTGCAGTAGCCGTTGGTCCGGGCGAACGCGACCTGCCGGGTGATGGTCTTGGCGTTCGTACCCGGAGGCAGCGGGTTCGCGAACGGGTCCACGACCGACGGGGCCGTCGCGATCATCAGCTTGCCCGCGCTGGTGGCCAGTACCGGCAGCTCGTCCCCGGGGCTGGCCAACTCGATCGTGGTGTGCCGCCCGAGGATCGTCTCGACGCAGAGCAGACGGTCGCCGTTCCACAGCGACAGCGCGACGGCGTGACCCGAGTCCACCACGAACCGGTACACTGCGGGGACGCAGGCATCCCGAAGCCCCTGGTGCCAGGAGGGTGCTCCGGTGATCTGGCGCAGGCGCTCGCCGGGGACGTACAGGCCGTCGGCCAGCCGTTCCAGCCCGCCCCACGCGACCAGGTCCTTGACCACCCGGTACGTGGTGGACACGGGCAGGTGGGCGGCCGCCGCGATCTCCTTGACGGTCAGCGCACCGTCGCCCCGCTCGAAGGCTCCCAGGATGTCGAGCGTGCGGCCGGTGGCCGAACGGGCGTCCGCGCTGGTCCGGCCACCAGCCATGACGCCTCCGGGTCCCTTGGTCTCTCGCGCCCCAGCCTACCTCGCTGGTATCCGTCGCCGACGCGGTTACTTGACGTTCTTGCCGGCCATGAGCTCGGTCAGGAATTCGGCGTGGCGCGCGTGGGGCTTCAGGATGTCCGCCTCCGACTCGCCGGACTCGACGCGCGCGCACAGCTCCTCGGGGTCGATGAACACGCCGAGCGGATTGGTGTCGAAGAGGCCGGTTGCCAGCCACTGGTTGAGCTCCGCGACGGTCGCGAACGCCTCCACGGTGAGCTCGATCTGATTGCCGTCGGGGTCCCGGTAATACAGCGATGTGGCGACGCCATGGTTGATGGCCCGCTCGGGAACGATCTCCCGCGCCTTCAGCGCACGGTACTGTTCCGTCAGCTCCTTGAGCGAACCGACTTCGAACGCCGCGTGGTGGAAGCCGACGCTGTTCTCGGCCGCCGGCTGTGCGTCCTCGTCCGCGACGATGGCGAGCCGGTCCTGGGACTCGTCCCAGGTGAGGAAGCTGATCGCCGGGTGGCGCAACACCACCTGCATGCCCAGCACCACGCGATACCAGTCGATCAGGGCCTCGGGCTGTGCGGTGCGGAACACGACGTGGGCGTACTCCTTGGGCCGGAACCCCGCGCCGGGTTCAGGTACGCGGGCCTGCTGGCTGGCGCTCGTCATCGATCACCCCTCCTCGTCCGGCACACAGGGCAAGAACCGCGTCGGCCGCATCCGCGCCGTCACCCCGCCAGGCGATGTGCATGTCGGGGCGGATCAGCAGCAGCGGGGCGCCGTAGAGCTCGCGGAGATCGGCTCGACCGTTCACTCGCACCACGTCGAGCGGGATGCCCCGTCGGTCGGCGTCGGTGAACGCGTTGGTGAGCTCCGGGGGAGCGTCGATGGCCAGCAGCGTCAGCCCGAACCCAACGCGGTCGTGCACCGATACGCCGGGTTCGATCCAGGCGTGCGGCAGACGGCTGCCCGCTGTGGAGGAGGGCACGTAAACCGGGCTGTCGGGGTCCGGGAGCGGGCCCGGCTCGTGGGCGATGACCCCGGAGAGCGAATAGCGGTAGCCCAGCTCGGTGCCCTGCTGTTCGTGACTGCGCCGCTGGTAGGTGTTGAACGCGGCGGCCAGCAGGCGGCGATTCTCCCGACCGGCGGCGGTGTCCTGCGTCACGCTCGGGTCGTAGTGGCTGCGCCACTGACGCACGCCGACCGCCGCGTACTCCGAGGCACGACAGTTTCGATGTCCAACCGGATGGCGCTCGTCGTGGTAACTGTCCAGCAGGGCCGGGCCACCCCAGCCGCGCAGTGTGGCGGCCAGCTTCCACGCGAGGTTGTCGGCGTCGCCGATGCCGGTGTTCAGGCCGAATCCGCCGGTGGGGATGTACTGATGCGCCGAGTCGCCGGCGAGGAACACCCGCCCGGCCCGGTACTGATCCGCGACGACCAGGCGCGCGGTCCACGCACCCAGGTGCAGCACCTCGATGTCCAGGCCGATGCCCAGGGCGGCGTGTACTTCCTCGGCCGCGTCCAGCCGCGCGGTGTCGGTGCCCGGCTCGGCCTCCAGATGCAGCGCGAAGTGCGTGAGGTCGTCCTGGGCGATCAGTATCCCGTGGCGCTCGCCGGCGAGGTAGTAGTGGCGGAATGGCTCTAGGCCGGCCTTCTCGAACAGCGCCGGCGCCCGGAAGAAGATCAGGACATGCCGGGCGGCGTCGCCGGGGCCGGAATAGTTGATCTCCAACGTGTTGCGGACCAAGCTGTTCCCGCCGTCGGCGCCGACGAGGTAGCTCGCGGTCACGGCTGAGCGCTCCCCGTCGGGCGTCTGAATCGTCGCGTGCATGGCGTCGGCGTCCTGCCGGAAGTCGACGAGTTGGTGGGCGAACAGGACGTCCACGCCGGGCAGTGCCCGCGCCGCATCACCCAGCAGGCGCTCGAGCGTGTACTGGGAGATGCGCTCGTACGGTTCGCGCGGGTGCACGCCCGGCACGCCCTCCTCGGCGTGCCGCCGGGACTCGAGAATCGAGGGATACGACAGAACGGCGTAGGGCGGCTCGGTCAGCGACGGCCCCGCGTAGACGTCGAAGGGGGCGTCGAGCGGCCATCCCGCTGCCCGGATCCGGTCGGCGAGGTGGAGCCGTCCGAAGATCTCCATGGACCGCGCGTTCGCCAGGTCCATCTTCGGCAGGATTCCGGGGGTTGGGTTTCGCTCGATCAGTACGGTGCGGATGCCGCGCTGCCCGAGGGTGATGGCCAGGGTGAGTCCAACCGGACCGGCGCCGACGACCAGCACCTCGGTTTCGTCAGTCATGCCGCGTCCCTTCCGGAAGCCACCACCGGGTTGCTGAGGGTCCCGACGGCCGGGATCTCGATCTCCACGCGATCACCGGCCCGCAGCCAGGTCTGGGAGAGCGCGCCGATTCCGGCCGGCGACCCCGTGAGGATGGTGTCGCCGGGCTGCAGTCCGTAGATCTGCGAGATGTACGCGATGAGCTCACCGAAACCGAAGATCAGATCGGCCATGTCCAGCCGCTGCCGGACCTCGCCGTTGACCCGGGTCTGCAGCGTCAGCCGTGACGGCTCGGGAACCTCGTCGGCGGTGACGATCCAGGGGCCGAACGCGCCGGAGGAGAGAAAGTTCTTGCCGGCGGTGACCTGGTTCGAGTGCATCTGGAAATCCCGGAGGCTGCCGTCGTTGTAGCAGGCGTAGCCCAGGATGTACTCGGCGGCGTGGAGCGCTGTGACTCCGTGGCACGGCCGGCCAATGACCAGCGCGATCTCGCCCTCGTAGTCGAGCGACGCCGACACGTCCGGCACCACGACCGGCTGGTCGTGTCCGACGTGGCTGTGCGGGCTGCGCATGAACAGGCGCGGGTATCGCGGGTAGTCGCCGGGAACGCGGTTCATCAGTTCCGCCGTCTCCGCGAAGTGGCTCTTGGTGTTCAGCCCGATGCCGATGACATGGGTCGGGTTGGGGATCGGCGGCAGCCAGCTGACGTCCTCGAGCGCCCAGTCGCACGGTGCGCCGGCGAAGGCCTCGAGCACCCCTGGGCCGAGTCCGAAAGCGGACTTCAGGTCCGGGACTGGCAGTCGCGCCGACAGGTCGACCAATCCGGTGGCCGTGACGATCCCGAACCGTTCGCGTCCCCCGGCGGTGAAGCTGGCCAGTTTCATCGGCGTCCTCCCTTGCAACAAGAGCGATTGTAAACTTATTAGTTTATAAGAAGTCAAGGGGAGGTCGTAGCTCCTCGTCCGGCTCTCAGCCTGGTGAGGGTGGATACAATCTGACGAGTTCATAAGGAGGACCATGAGCGACAGCGGCCTGGGCGACGACTTTCCCGCCGCGCCGGTCACCTTCGACCCCGCGGTGCCGCTGCACCACCAGGTGTACCTGCATCTCCGCGGTGAGATCGCGGACGGCCTGTGGCAGGGCCGCGACGACTTTCCCGGCGAACGCGAGGTCGCCGAGCAGCTCGGGGTCAGCGTGATCACTAGTCGGGCGGCGCTGGACCGCCTGGCCAGCGACGGTTGGATCGAGCGGCGACGCGGCCGGCGCCCCCGGATTCTGTATCGACTCGAGTCGGCCGGCGATCCCGCGCCGGAGGCCGGGCCGAGCATGTTCGAGTTCGGCCCGTTCCGGCCGTACGCCTACCGGGTTCTGCTCGCCGAGACGCGTATTGCCCCCGCCGAGGCGTGCGCCGCGTTCGGTGTGCCCGCTGGTGAGCGGCTGTGGCAGTGCATGCGGTTGCGCAGTGTGGACGGGAGGTCGCACAGCGTCACCCACAACGTTCAGCACCCCGGTGTCGGCGAGCGGCACACCGCGGACCAGCTCGAACAGGAGCCGATGGTCCAACTGCTCACCCGGGCGGGCTACACCATTCACCGCCTCCGGCGCCGCGTCGGCATCCTGCACTCTCCCGCCCTGGTGACCGAGGCGCTGGGCCTCACGATCGCCGAGCAGGTACTGGTGACCACGTTCTCCTTGCACCACCCGGACGACAGCGTCCTCGAGTGGGTCCGCATCTACCTCCATCCCGACCAGTCCACCCCCGAAGAAACCATGGACTTCGCCACCGGGAAATGGTCCTCGGCGGAGCACATGTGACCGTTCTGAGCTGAGATCAGGTGCTTGGTCCGCACAGTGCGTCGGTGATCGCGCCCGCGACGAGGGCGCCGTACCGCTCGGGGGTCCAGCCGCGGAGCAGGACGAGGAGCTCGTAGAGCTCGACCGCGACGTAGGTCCAGAGCACGTCCGCGACCTCCTCGAGGGTGATCCCGGGGCGCAGGCCTTCGGTCTCGTGGAGGTGCCGGCCGAGGGTCGTCATGCCGGTCAGGCGCTCGTCCAGGAGTGTCTGCCAGGTCTCGCGCAGGGACTCGTCGTTGTGCCGGCCGTCGCGGATCAGGATCTGCACCTTCGCGGACCGGACCTGCCGGCGGACCAGCGAGTCGACGTACAGCGTGATCTTCCGGCGTACGTCGGGCTCGGCCGCGACCGCCTGGGCCTCGGGGCGCTGTGACATCGGAATCGACTCGTCGTCACCGGTGAGCACGTAGTCGAACACCGCCTTGGCGAGCGCGGCCTTGGTGCCGAATCCCTTGTAGACGCTCTCCGCCGAGACGCCGGCCCGGCTCGCTACGGCGCTGACCGTCGTCGCCTGGAACCCGTCCGCCTCGAAGAGCTCCTGGGCCGCGGCCACCACGGCGCGCCGACGCTCCCGGGCGCGCTCGCGACGGCCCGAGGTGTCGTACTGCCTCTTGACTTCCGCCATCCGCTGGACCGATCTTTTAGATACAGTTTAACTGTATCGAATTTAGGAGGCGCTATGCCGATCACCAAGGCGGGCGAGATCGCCGTCCGCAACATTGAGATCTGGGCCGAGGGGGAGCGGGCCCAGTTCGACGAACTGATCCACCCCGAAGCACGGAACTGGGAGGACGTCGTCGGACCGCCGGCCGGGCGCGCTCTGGGGCCGGCCGGGTTCTGGGAAACCGCGCTCTGGCTGCGGGCCGCGTTCGGGGTCGTTCGGTACGACATCCAGCATGTGGTGGCTGACGGCGAAATCGTGGCGGTGAAGCTGGTGATGTCGGGGCGGCAGGTCGGCACGTTCGCGCTGTACACCGAGAGCGGCGAGTTGGACCAGGTGTTTCCGTCGACGGGAAAGCCGTTCGCGAGTACACAGACGCACTGGTTCCGGATCGAGGATGGCATGGTCCGTGAGCACTGGGCCACCCGTGACGACCTCGGCCAGGCCAAACAGCTCGGCTGGCTGCCGCCGACCCCCGGCTACCTGTTCCGTATGGCCCGCGCCAAGTCCCGCGCCAAGCGCGCCTCGTAGTGATCGACCTGGTCGGCCCGGCGACGAATTACCTCCCGTCCAGCGACGACCCGGTGACCGCGGCCGAAGCCGAGTCGGCAGAACTAACGCCGTGTTTCGAAGTCGCCGAGCGAGCGCGCGACTTCGAAACACGGCCCTAATGCCGCGGGTCGTTGCCGGTGGGGAGCCGCAATAGCTGGTCCGCAGTCTTGCATGCCATCTTCTCCCGCACGCCGGCGGGGACGTCGAGCTGGTTGAACCACTCAATGCCCTCACGAGGGTCCGCGAACGGATAGTCGACAGAGAACATGATGCGATCCTCGCCGAACATCGCCCGCGTGAGCGCGAACTGGTCGTTGAAAAAGTAGCCGCTGGTCGTGTACCAGATGTTTTCGGTCAGGTACCGGCTGATCGGCTTGGGGAGATCCGCAAGGGGGTAAACCAGCCGGTCGAGCCGGTGCAGATGGAACGAGAGGCCCTCACCGAGGTGGCCGATGATGACCTTCAGACCCGGCAGCCGGTCGAACACGCCGCCGATGATCATCCGGACGATGTGCAGCGAGGTCTCGAAGTGCCAGGCGAAGCCGGCATTGCCGAGCATCTGGCCGACCCTCGGCGGGAAGGCGCCCTGGTAGTAAATGTCGGCGACGCGTTTCGGCGGTGGCGCCGGGTGCAGGTAAATCGGCACGTCCAGGCCCGCGGCAGCCTCGAGGATCGGTGTGAACTCGGGATCGTCGAGGAACCGGTCCCCGATCGTCCCAGCGATCATCGTGCCGACGAAGCCCAGCTCCCCGACTGCCCGTTCGAGCTCGGCGGCGGCCGCCGCGGGCCGCCCAACGGGCAGCGTGGCGAACGCGAAAAACCGGTCCGGGTGGACGCAGACCAACTCGTGAAGCTCTTCGTTGACGGCCCGCACGATGGGGATCGCGCTCTCGTCGAGGGCCTGCACCGGCGCCAGCGCCTCGGCGGCATCGTCCGGTCTTGGTGCTGGCAACAGCGCCGAGAGGACCTGCACGGAAATCCCGGCCGCGTCCATATCGGCGATCCGCTGGTCCACGCTCGGGAGCAGCTTGGCTCGTACCGGCTCCGACTGCCAACCCATGTAGTCCTTGGCACTGGGACGATTGACGTGCTCCTCCAGCGTGACAATGCGCATGATTCCCCACTTCCGAGAGGGCTGGCCGAATGGGGGCAGTGGCACAGCGGACGGGCGGCCTCGGGCCGGACCGGCCGGCTCAGGCGCGGGCGGTCACTTCCCGCTGGGCCTTCTCCAGCACGTCGACGAGGGCGGCGGGCTGGGAGAGAAACGGTGCGTGTGAGCATTCCAGCTCGACGACCGTGGTGGGTTCGGCGGACAGTGCGTCGATTCCGGCGGCCATCAGACGTTGCAGGGCCGGGGTGATGGCGTTGTCCCGGGTGCACACGACGTAGGTGTGCGGGAGCCGGCCGTACCGCTCCGCCGTCGGGTTGAGCGGCTCGACGCCGATCCCGATGGGGGCGTCCGGGGCGAGCATGGCGATCGCGGCGGTGGCCACCTCGGTCGGCACGTCGGCGTAGAAGGTCTCAATGAGGCCGGGGTGCCCGCTCGGGTCGCCGGTGTCCAGGCGCAGTGAGCCGACCCCGGCGGCGGCGTCGGCGGCCAGTTGGCGGTGCACCATCGAGCCGGCGTTCTCCGGCCGCTGGATGTATTCCCCCGTGTTGCGACCCCCGGTCGGCGCGAATGCGCTCACGTAGACCAGGCCCGCGACGAGTTCCGGGGCGAGTTCGGCCATCGCGGTGGCTACCGTGCCACCCATGCTGTGGGCCACCACCAGGCAGGGCCGGCCTCCGCCGATCCGGCGCACCTGTTCGACCAGCCGGGTGGCCGCCGAACTCACGGTCACCGCGGCGGAGGGGGCGGGCTCGGTGGCGTACGCGGCAGCGTCGAACGGCCGGCTCCAGCGCGCCGCCGGCGAGCGGGCATCGAGCCCGTGACCCGCCATATCGACCGCGACCGCGGCCAGGCCCCGGGCGGCGAGCTCCTCGGTCACCGGCGCCCAGCACCAGCTGCCGTGCCAGTATCCGTGCACCAGAACGATCGGGCCGAGAGTGGTCATGGAGTCCTCACTTCGTGGGCCGTACCGGCGGGTGAGTCCAGCAGGGCGTCGACGATCTCGGACGATGTGGCGACATCGCAGAGGACGGCCAACGCGCGGAGAGCGTGTTCGTGCGTCGCCGCGCTGTCGGCCGACGTCGCGTCAGAGGCGATGACGACGCGGTAGCCCAGGTCAACGGCCGCGAGCGCGCTCGACTGGACGGTGATGTGCGTGGATACCCCGGTCAGGACGACGGTCTCGATGCCTTGCCCCCGGAGTACTTCGTGCAGGCCGGTGCCGGTGAACGCGGAGACCCGGCCGGTGTCGAGCACCGTGTCGCCCTCCTCGGGGGCCAGTTCCGGCAGGATCTCGACGCCTCCGCCTCCGGCGAGGAACGCCCCGGCTGGCCGGATGCCTTCGAACAGCGGTGCATTCACGATGAGCCCGGGGTATCCGGGCTGGTAGACGATCCTGGTGTAGAACACGGGGACGCCGGTCTGCCTGGCCGCGGTCAGCACGCGCCTCGCGTGGCCGGCGGTTCCGGTTCGAGCGACTTCGCCGGCGAACCTTCCGCCGAAGGCGCCTCCCTCGCTGACGATGTCGTTGATCCAGTGCAGAGCAAGCACGGCGGTGGTGTTCCGGTCGAGATTCATCACGGCTTCGGCGATCTCCGTTGCAACGAGGTGCGGCTATATTCTCATATACATATAAGAAGTCAAGGCGCATAGCTCCGTTGCGTTGCTCCGTTCGGGGTATGCCAAGCTATAATCCACTGAGTACATAAGACGTATCGAATCGAGCGGAGGCGTCTGTGGCTGAGGTAACGATCACGACTGACCGCGGCGGCATGCCCGCCTATCTGTCGGAGCCGACCGGCCCGGGACCGTGGCCGGGTGTGGTGGTGATACACGACGTTCTCGGGATGACGGCGGACGTCAGGGCGCAGGCCGACTGGCTGGCCGCTGAGGGCTTCCTCGCGCTCGCCCCCAACCTCATGTACTGGGGCGGCCGGATGGCATGCATGCGGTCGACGTTCCGCGACCTGCGCGCCCGCCGCGGCCGCGCGTTCGACGACGTGGAAGCGGCCCGGGTGTGGCTGGCCGCCCGCGAGGACTGCACCGACCGGATCGGCGTCATCGGCTACTGCATGGGCGGGGCGTTCTCGCTGCTGTTGGCGCCGGGCCACGGCTTCGAGGCGTCCAGCGTGAACTACGGCGGGGTGCCCAAGGACGCCGAGAGCTTCCTCGACGGCGCCTGCCCGATCGTCGGCAGCTTCGGCGGCAAGGACACCTCGTTGCGCGGGGCGGCGGCGAAGCTGGACTCGGCGTTGACCGCGAACGGGGTCGCCCATGACGTCATGGAGTACCCGGAGGCGGGCCACTCGTTCCTGAACAACCACGAGCCCGGCGACATGCCAAGGATCTTCGTCGTAATGAGCAAGCTGATGGGCGCCGGCTACCACGAGGAGTCCGCGAGACACGCGCGCAAGCGCATCGTCGGCTTCTTCGACGCTCACCTGAAAGCCGGCCAGGACAGCTGACCCGGCAGCCGAGGGATGACATCCATCGAGGTGCGGTCGGTCGGGGGCCGGGTCGGCGGCTTCTTCGTGATGACGGTCGACGCCTTCCGGGCGATGGTCCGCCGGCCGTTCCAGGCGAGGGAGCTGATCGAGCAGGCCTGGTTCGTGGTCACCGTTTCGCTGCTCCCCACCTTCCTGATCAGCATTCCGTTCTGCGTGATCATGGTGTTCCAGATCAACCAGCTGCTGATCGAGATCGGTGCCTCCGATCTGTCCGGCGCCGGCGCCGGGCTCACCGTGGTCCGTGAGATCGGACCGGTGGTGAGCGTGCTCGTAGTGGCGGGCGCCGGCGGCACCGCGCTGTGCGCCGACCTGGGTGCCCGCGCCATACGCGAGGAGATCGACGCGATGGAGGTGATGGGCATCGACCCGATCCACCGCCTGGTGGCGCCCCGGGTGCTGGCCCTGTCCATCGTCGCGCTGGCCCTCAACGGCGTCGTGACGCTCGTCGGCCTCACCGGCAGCTTCCTGTTCTCGATCTTCGTGCAGAAGGCCAGCGCCGGGTTGTTCGTCGCCAACCTGACCCTGCTCACCGGGCTGAGTGACTTCCTGGTCAGCGAGTTCAAGGCGCTGGTGTTCGGCGTGTCGGCCGGCCTGGTCAGCTGCTATCTGGGGTTGACGGTGAGCGGCGGGGCGAAGGGTGTCGGCCAGGCGGTGAACCAGTCGGTCGTGTTCAGCTTCGCGCTGCTGTTCCTGGCCAACTCGCTGATCACCGGCGTGTTCCTGCAGTACCGCTGACCGGAGAGGTGGCACCGGGATGGACGGCCTGGCTCGGTTCGGCGAGCAGCTGGAGTTCTACGCACGCGGCTACGCCCATGCCCCGCTCGCGATCCGCCGATATCGCCGGGAGATCGTCCGGCTGGTCGCCGAGGTCGGCTTCGGCACCGGCGGGCTGGCGATCGTCGGCGGCACCGTGGTGATCGTCGTGTTCATGACCGCCGCCGTCGGTGTGGAGGTGGGGCTGCAGGGGTACAGCTCGCTCGCCAACATCGGGGTGGAGGCGTTGGCCGGGTTCGTGTCCTCGTACGCGAACACCCGTGAGGGCGCGCCGATCCTGGCCGGGATCGCACTGACCGCCACGGTGGGCGCCGGATTCACGGCCCAGCTGGGAGCGATGCGGGTGACGGAGGAGATAGACGCTCTCGAGGCGATGGCGATCCAGCCGGTGCCGTACCTGGTGACCACCCGGATCCTGGCCGGCATCATCGCTTTGGTCCCGCTCTACTGCATGGCGCTGCTGGGCTCGTTCACGGCCAGCCGGGTGATCGTGACGGCCGTCTTCGGCCAGGACGGCGGCACCTACGACCACTACTTCCGGGTCTTCCTGATCCGGTCGGACCTGCTGTGGTCGTTCGGCAAGGCCATCGTGATGGCGATCTTCGTGATCACCGTGCACTGCTACTTCGGTTTCACCGCGCGGGGCGGACCGGTGGGAGTCGGCGTCGCGGTCGGACGGGCGGTGCGGACCTCGCTGGTCGGGATCATGTTCGTGGACCTGTTGCTCGACCTCGCGATCTACGGTGGGCCGTCCTCGGTCCACGTGGCGGGGTGACCCGATGATCGACCGCCACAGCGCGATCGGGCTCGCTGGAGCCGCCGCGTTCCTTGCCGTGGTCGCGCTCTGCGTGGCCACCTACGCACAGGTGCTCACGCGGTCGGTGCCGGTGACGGTGCAGGCGGACCGTTCCGGGTTGCTGATGGACCCCGGTGCCATGGTCAAACTCAACGGGGTGGTCGTCGGCCGGGTCTCCTCGGTGCGGACCAACGGAGACGGCGCGGAGCTCGGCCTTGCGCTCGACGCCGGACTGGTGGCCCACATCCCCTCCGACGTCGCCGTGCACATCGTGCCGCCGACGCTGTTCGGCGCGAAGTACGTCCGGCTGCTGGTGGCCCCGATCGATACCGCCGCACCGATCGCGGCCGGCGCCGTGATCGACCGCTCCCGGGTCACCGTCGAGCTGAACGACACGTTCGCCCATGCCGTCCAGACGCTGGACGCGATGCCGGCGGTCAGCCTGAACGCCGCTCTGGGGGCGGCGGCCGGCATCCTGGACGGCCGCGGCGAGCAGCTGGGTCGGACGCTGGTCGACCTCAACACCTACCTGCGCGGGTTCAACCCGAGCCTGCCGGCGCTGGCCGCCGACCTGCCACCGATCGTGGCCACCACCGACCTGTACGCGGACGTGACCCCACCGCTGGCGGACACCATCCGCGACGGCGGCGCGGTGTCGGACACCCTGGTCCGGCGGCGCGACTCACTGGCGGCGTTGCTGGTCGGGTTGGACCGGGTGAGCGCCGACAGCGCCGATCTGCTGCGCGACACCGAGGACGGGCTGGCCGGCACGGTCAGCCGCTACGCTCCCACCGCCCGGCTGCTGGCCCGCTACTCGACCGCGCTGCCCTGCGTGCTCGGCGGCCTCACCAGGAACGCCAGCCTGATGCGCGTGGTGATGGGCAGCGCGGCACGCAACGCGAACCTGCTGGTGAACCTGGGCGCAGGCCGGGAGGCCTACCGCTATCCCCGCGACCTGCCGATCATCGCCGAGGCGGGCCCGCCGAGCTGCTACGGACTGCCCTCGGTGCCGGGGATCGTGCCGTTCCAGCGGTTCGACACCGGTGCCGACCCGCTCCCCGTGCGGCACGACAGCTTCGCTATCGGGCACCCCCCGGGCGGGCTGGCCCTCGAGGGGACCGGCAACTCCTCGACCGGGGGAAACCGCTGATGGCCCGCGTCCTGTTCGGCACCCCGGCGAAGCTGGCCGTGTTTCTCCTGCTCACCGCGGCGGCCGCCGTGTTCCTGGCGCAAACCCTGGCGGAGTCCCGAGGCGTGGGTGGCGAGCCCGAGACGCACGCGGCGGTCTTCTCCGACGCCTCGTATCTCACCGAGGGCAGCGACGTGCGGATCGCGGGTGTCTCGGTCGGAGCCGTCGACCGGGTGGCCGTGCAGCCGGACAACACCGTCCGAGTCCTGTTCCACACCGACCCGGGCACGCCGATGCCGGCCGACGTCCGCGCGGCGATCCGGTACAAGAACCTGGTCGGCGACCGGTATCTCGAACTGCGCGACGGACCCGGTCCGGCCAGTCCCCAGCTGCCCGCCGGGGCCACCATCCCATTGGCGAACACCACGCCCGCCTTGGACCTGGACGTGCTGGTCGGAGGCTTCAGACCGCTGTTCCAGGCGCTGAGCCCGGAACAGGTCAACCAGCTTTCCGGCGAGCTCATCCAGGTTCTGCAGGGCGAGGGCGGGACGGTCGCCACCCTGCTGTCCTCGATCGGCTCCCTCACCGCCACCCTCGCCGATCGGAACACGGTGATCGCGGACCTGATCGCAACCCTGAACACCGCGATGGGCACCGTCGACGCCCGGGATGCCCAGCTCTCCCAGACCTTGGACCAGCTGCAGCGGCTGGTGTCCCAGCTCGCGGCCGAGCGGGACCCGGTCGGTGCCGCGGTCACCCACCTCAACCGGCTCAGTGTGCAGGCCAGCGACCTGGTGCGCGACACCCGCCCGGACATCGCCGCCGACATCGGCCATCTCGGCGCGGCCTCCGACACCCTCAACCGGCATCGGCCCCAGGTCGACGGCTTCCTGGGGGGCTATGGGCCGCTGCTGTACAAGATGCGCTCGACCTTCGCCTACGGCGACGTCGGTTTCGCCTACTTCTGCGACGTCCGGGCGAAGGTGCTCGACCCGTTCGGGCACCCGGTGTACGGCCCGTGGCTGCGCAGCGAGGAACACCGCTGCAACGGACAACCGAACCAACCAGGGCGGGACGGTCCCCGATGAGATACACCGGCGAGTCCACGGCCTCCCTGGCCAGGATCGGCGTCCTCGGCGCGGTCGCCCTGGTCGGTCTCGCGTTCCTCGTGCTCAGCTGGCCCCGGGTCACCGACCTGTTCGGCGGGCGGCAGTTCACGGCGGCGTTCGCCGAGGCCGGCGGCATCAGCCCGGGAGACCCGGTGGTGGTGTCCGGTGTCGAGGTCGGTCGGGTCACCGGCGTGGGGCTGGCCGACGACGACGTCGACGTCCGTTTCCAGGTCTCCGATGAGTCCGTCCGGCTCGGCGACCGGACCGGCGCGGCGATCAAGGCAAAGACCGCGCTCGGGCGCAACGTGCTCGCGCTGAGCAGTGCCGGCGTCGGCTCGCTGGCCGACGGCGCGATTATCCCGACCGAGCGCACCACCCCCGCCTACGACATCACCGAGGCCCTGTCCCACCTCACCCGCGACCTCACCGCCGTCGACACCGGCGAAATGGCCGTCTCGTTCGGCGCCCTGTCCGAGGTGCTCGACTCCTCCGCCCCCCAGCTGCGTCCGGCGCTGGACGGCATGACCCGGTTGAGCCAGGTGATCAACGATCGGGACACCCAGCTCAGTGAGCTGCTCGAGCACACGGCGGGGGTCACCGCGGTGCTCGCCGCACGCGACGGGCAACTGCGTGCCCTCATCGCCGACGGCGAGGCACTGTTCACCGAGCTGAACCAACGCCGCGACGACCTCGGCGAGCTGCTGCGCAGCACCACCGAGCTGGCCGACCAGCTGCGCGGGCTGGTTGTGGACAACCGGGCACAGCTCGGACCGGCGCTCGACGAGGTCAACCACCTGCTCGACACGCTGCGCACGAACAAGGCGAACATCGACAAGATCCTGACCGAGGCGCCCACCACCGTCCGGCAGGTCGGCGAGTTCGACTCGGCCTTCCCGGGCTGGAGCTTCAACGCCCCGAACGTCTCGCCCCCGACGAGCTTCCTGCCGTTGCTGCCCTCCCTGATGTCCGGCGGTACCCGATGAGCCCCCTCGTCCGCCGGCTCGCCGCCGGGCTGGCGGTGGCGCTGCTGGCCGCGATCGCCTGGGTCGGCTCCGGCTTCCTGGCACGACCGGTCCACGTGACCGCCTACTTCGACCGGGCCTCCGGTCTCCACCCCGGCTCCAAGGTGACCGTCCTGGGTGTTCGGGTCGGCACCGTCGAGTCGGTCACCCCGGCCGGCGACCCGGTCGCCGTCCGGCTCAGCTACGACCGGAACCGGAAGGTGCCCGCCGATGCGATGGCCGTGATCGTCGCCCCGAGCCTCGTCGCCGGGCGATACGTCCAGCTCGCTCCGGTCTACCGCGGCGGCCCGACCCTGGCCGACGGGGCCACGATCCCGCTCGAGCGCACGGCCGTGCCGGTCGAGTGGGACCAGATCAAGGAGCAGCTGGTCCGGCTGGCCGGATCGCTGGGACCCGACTCCGCCCACCCACGCGGAGCCTTGAACGACGTGATCCGCGGCGCGTCCGGGGCGCTGTCCGGCAACGGGGCCGCGCTGCGCGACTCGATGACGCAGCTGTCCCGCGCCACCGGGGCGCTGGCCCGGGACGGCGGCAACCTGTTCGCCACCGTCCGCAACCTCAACGACGTCGTCGCCGCGCTCAACCACAACTCCGACCAGGTGCGGGGGTTCTCCGCCCAACTGGCCGGCGTCGCCTCGGTACTCGCCGACAACCGCCGCCAGCTGGCCCAGGTGCTGGCCTCCAGCGATGCGGCGTTGGTCGACATCACCTCGATCGTGCACGACAACAAGCAACAGCTCGGCACCAGTGTCGACGGATTGGCCAGTCTCGCGCGACAGCTCGCCGACAACCAGGTCAATCTGGCCAACACCCTGCACCTGCTGCCCGGCATGCTGGGCAACTTCTACAACGCGTACGACCCGGTCAGCGGCGGGTTCGCCGGACGCGTCTCGCTGACCTTGTTCGCCAACCTCGCCGACAGCTCGTGCCAGTCGGCGTATTCGCTCGGGATGCCGCTGGGCAGGTGCCGGGCACTGCTGTCCCCGCTGCTCGACCGGTTCAACTCCGAAGGTCTGGTGAGGGCCAACCCGCTGGTGCAGAACGGCGCGGCCAACCAGCAGGGCGGCGGCCGGTGAACGGGCGCTCCGTCAGCAGATCGTTGACCGGGCTGCTCGTGATCCCCGCGCTGTCGCTCACCACGATTGCGCTCGGCGGGTGTGGGTACCGGGGCTTGAACTCCGTGGTGCTGCCTGGTGGCGCCGGTACCGGGGGCGGTTCCTATGTCGTTTCCGCCGAGTTCGCCACGGCCGGCAATCTGGTGCCGAACTCCGAGGTCAAGGTGGACGACGTCACGGTCGGAACGGTGCGTGCGGTCACCCGGGGAGACTGGCACGCCCGGATCATCCTCGGCCTCGACCCTTCGGTGGACCTGCCGGCGAACGTCACCGCGGGCATCGGGCAGAAGAGCCTGCTCGGCTCGACGTACGTGGAACTGCGTCGCCCGACCGCCGAGCCGGCGGCCGGGCGGCTGCGTGGCGGCGACGTCATCCCGCTGAGCAGAACGTCGAAGTACCCGGACACCGAGGAGCTGTTGGCGGCGCTCTCGCTGTGGCTCAACGGCGGCGGCCTGCAGCACGTCCAGACCATCTCGGTCGAGCTCAACAAGGCGCTCGGCGGGAACGAGCCGCAGGTACGCGAGCTGCTGGGCAACCTCGCCACCACGATGCGCAGCCTGGACCAGCAGCGTACCCAGCTCGTCGCCGTGATCGACGCCCTGGACCGGCTGGGCACCCGGCTCGCCGCGCGCAACGACGATCTGGGCAGGGGCATCGAGAAACTCGGGCCCGGAATGGCGGTGCTCAACCAGCAGCGGACCGCGCTGACCGACGCGATCAAGGCGCTGGACGCGTTTTCCGTCGTCGGCCTCCGGGTGATCCACAGCTCGGGTG
Organism: Actinospineispora eucalypti; assembly: GCA_014208095.1. GTDB lineage: Bacteria > Actinomycetota > Actinomycetes > Mycobacteriales > Pseudonocardiaceae > Pseudonocardia > Pseudonocardia eucalypti. The sequence goes on from JACHMT010000001.1 coordinate 3,106,888, forward strand.
ACGGCCTGCGCGCGAACCTGCGCGACCTGCGCCCCGTGCTGGCACAGCTGCGGCGCTCGGGCAACGACCTGCCCAACTCCCTGGACATCGCGGGATCCCTGCTGTTCCCGATCAGCGTGGCGGACCGGGTCATCAAGGGCGACGCGTTCAGCTCCTCCCTCACCCTCGACCTCACCCGGATCGCGGGCCGGCTGCCCGGACCGATCCCGCCCCCGCTCCCGGTCGCCGCGCCGAAGAAGGGCCGCTGACCATGTACACCCGACTGGTCAGGGGCCAGCTTCTCGCGTTGAGCATCCTCACCGTGCTCGCGGTCGGCGTCGTGGGCATCAGATACATGGACCTGCCCGGGATGTTCGGAGTGGGTGTGTACCCGGTCATCGTCCAGTTCAGCAGTGCCGACGGCCTCTACCCCGGCGGTGACGTCACCTACCGGGGCGTCCCGGTGGGAAAGATCGAGAAGATCGGGTTCGGCCCGGGCCGGACCGCACAGGTACGCCTCACCATCCAGGACGACGTCCGTATCCCGGCCGCGGTCACCGCGCGCGCGGTCAGCATGTCCGCTGTCGGGGAGCGGTCCGTGGATCTGGTCCCGGCCGGCCGTGGCGGGCCGGACCTGGCTCCCGGAGCGGTGGTCCCGGTGGGGCGGAGCGTCGGCCAGATACCGGAGGCCGAGATCCTGAGCAGCTCGGACGCCCTGTTCAACTCGGTGCCCAAGCGAGAGCTCTCGCAGCTGCTTTCGGAGCTGACCACCGGTTTCGGCCAGGGCTCCCGCGACTTCGGTCCGCTGCTGGACGCCACCCGGGCGCTGGTCGGCGAATCGCAGGTCAACCTGCGGCCCACCCGGGAGCTGCTGGCCGGCCTGCGGCCGTTCCTGCGCACGCAGCTCGCCACCTCGGACGATCTGCGTGCGTGGAACCGGGACCTCGCCACCGTTATCGGCCAGCTGCGGGCCAGCGACGCCGACGTGCGGACCCTGCTCACCGAGGGGCCGAGGGCGACCGACGAGGTCGTCGACCTGGTCAAGCTCTTCCGGCCCGGGCTGCGGCCGATGCTGGACGACTTCGCCGACGCCGGGCGGATGCTGCCCACCTACCTCCTAGGCATCCAGCAAGTACTGGTGATCTACCCGGCGATCGTCGCCGCCGTGCAGTCGTCCGCCACGGAACCCGGCACCGAACCCGGCACGTTCCACATGAGCCTCGGGACCAACTTCAACGAGCCGCCGCCGTGCTACGCCGGGTTCATGCCGATAGACCGAGCCCGCGACCTCCGTATCGAGACGCCCCCGGCCAGTCTCCCCGGCGACCTCTACTGCAAGGTTCCGCACGCGGATCCGCGTGACCCACGCGGCGCGCGCAACACGCCGTGCCTCAACGCACCGGGCGTCCGGGCCGCCAGCGTCGAGGAGTGCCTCGGGCGGCCGATCGGCTCGATGCGCCATTTCGGGACCGCCCCACCCACACGCGATCGCTGAACCACCGCCGGTGCTTCCCGTTCGACGTGAGAGCCGGTAACGTGGCGACCCTAGACGGGGACCAACGGTCCGTAATGCGGACCGATACCCACGGCCGGACGGCTGGCCGCGATGCCACGTCTCTGGTCGCGTCGTGATCCGAGTCGTCGGTCCGCTTATGGGTCCGATGGCGGGACTCGACGCTCACACAGGGAGTGGCGATGACATTGAGGCCGGGACCGACCGGTGTCGCCGGCCGGTTCGTCATGGCCGGCGGCAGTGAGCACCATCGGATGCTTATCGGTGGCGCGTGGGTCGACGCGGCATCGGGGGAGACCTTCGACGTGGCGGACCCCGCAACCGGGGTGGTGATCTGCTCCGTTCCGCGTGCGGCCGAGGCCGACGTCGAGACGGCCGTCGCCGCCGCGCGCGGCGCGTTCGCGAGCTGGCGCGTCTCGACCCCACGGGAGCGGTTCCGCGTGCTCGCCGGGGTCGCCGACACCATCGAGGCGGAGGCGGATGTCATCGCCGTCCTGGCCGCGCGCGAGACCGGGAACGCGCTGCGCACCCAGTCCCGGCCCGAGGTCGTGCAAGCGGCGATGTTCGCCCGGTACTTCGCGGGCACCGCGGCCGAGCTCACCGGCGTGACGACACCGATCAGCGCCGATCTCCTCAACTACACGGTCCGGGAGCCGCTCGGCGTGGTCGCCGCGGTGATCCCGTGGAACACCCCGGTCGTGCTGGCGACCCTGAAGATCTCCGTGGCGCTCTGTACCGGCAACACGATCGTCCTGAAGGCCGCGGAGGACGCCCCGCTCGCCACGCTGCACATTGCCGATATCTTCCGCCGCCACGCGCCGCCCGGTGTGGTCAACGTGCTGACCGGCTACGGGCCGCGGTGCGGCTCGGCACTGACGGGCCACGCCGACGTGGACAAGCTGTCGTTCACCGGATCGATCGCGGTCGGCCGGGAGGTCATGCGGGTGGCCGCGGAGCGGGTGCTGCCCGTGTCCCTGGAGCTCGGCGGGAAGAACCCGGCCATCGTTTCCCCGACTCGGACAGCGAGGAGGTCGCCCGCGGGGTCCTGGCCGGTATGCGGTTCGGCCGCCAGGGCCAGTCGTGCACGGCGGGGTCTCGGCTGTTCGTCCACGAGGACGTCTTCGAGTCCTTCGTAAGCCGGCTGGTCGAGTTGGCTGGGGCACTGCGGGTGGGGGACCCGCTCGATCCCGCAACCGACATGGGATCGCTGATCAACCGCACCCAGTACGAGCGGGTCCGCCGGTACGTGGCCGCCGCGGTCGCCGAGGGCGCGACGCCGCGGCTCGGGCCGTGCCGGATCCCGCGGGTAGCTCGGCCGGCTACTTCATGTCGCCCATCATCCTCACCGACGTCGATCCGACCTGGCGAGTGGCTCGCGAGGAGGTCTTCGGTCCGGTCCTGGTGGTGATCCCGTGGCGAAGGCGGGCCGAGGTCGTGGCGATGGCCAACGACAGCCACTACGGGCTGGCGGCCTACGTGTGGTGCCGCGACATCGGGATGGCGCTGCGGACGGCGCATGCGATCGACAGCGGCTGGGTCCAGGTCAACCGCGGCCTCGGCCAGCTTCCCGGCTTGACGTACGGGGGCTTCAAGGAGAGCGGGCTCGGGGCCGAGTGCTCGAGCGAAGCCGCGATCGCCGCCTATACCCGGATCAAGACCGTCACCGTCGGTCTGTGACCGAACCGGACGGACGCGAGCAGGAAGGGACCTGTGCATGAGACTGATCGGATACGCCGGAGACGGGGTGCGGCGGATCGGCCGGCTCGACGGCGATGTGGTCACGCCGATCGCGACGACGGAGGACTTCTACGACGGCCCGTACGCCGCGCTCGACAGCCGGGCGGTGCCGGAGTCGGCGCGGCCGCTGTCGGAGCTGGTCGCGGTTCGTGCCGGTGGGAGCCCGCGTGTTCTGCGTGGGTATCAACTATCTCGCACATGGTGAGGAGGCGATGCGCACCGGCGGTATCGAGCTCCCGAAAGTACCGATGATCTTCGGTCGGTGGGAGAGCACCCTGGTCGTGGACGGGGCGCCCGTCCCGGTCCCGCCGAACGAGCCCGGCCTGGACTGGGAGGGAGAGCTCGCGGCGGTGATCGGCACTCCCGCCTTCGGCGTAGCGGAGTCGGACGCGCTGAGGCACGTCCTCGGCTACACGGCCTTCAACGACCTCAGCGCCCGGCGCAAGCAGCTGGAGACGACGCAGTTCACCCTCGGGAAGAACGCCGACCGCAGCGGACCGATCGGACCGGTGCTGGTCACCACCGACGAGCTGCCCGATCCGGCCGGGCTCTCCCTGCGGACCCGGGTGAACGGGGAGACCGTGCAGGATGGCAACACCGGGGACATGATCCACGACCTCGCGCGGGTCATCGCCTACATCAGCGACACGGTGACGCTGCTGCCCGGTGACGTCATCGCCACCGGCACGCCGGCCGGTGTCGGAGCAAGCATGGACCCGCCCCGCTTCCTCACCGACGGCGACGTCGTGGAGGTCGAGATCGAGGGGATCGGCGTGCTGCGCAACCCGATCGTCTCCCGATCGCCGTGACCGGCGACATCGCCTACGTCGCGTCCATCGACACCGGCACCAGGTTCAGCCTCGGTGCCAGGACGGTCGTCGCCGGTCTCACCAGGACGCCATCTCCCGGCCCGCTGTCTGCGCGGCCGCCTTCACCTTCTCGCCGTAGAATTGGTAGATGTCCGGTCGGATCCTGGTGACCGGTCCCGAGACGCTCATGGCGGCCACCGCACGCCGGCCCTCGGGGCGGATGGCCGCGGCTACCGAGGCGACCCCGTCGGCCGCCTCCTCGTCGGCCACGGCGTAGCCCCGCTCGCGGACGAGCTTGAGTTCCACCAGCAGCGCATCGGGATCGGTCTTGGTGTTGCGGGCACGTGCCGCAAGATCGTGCTCGAGGTAGGCGCGGACCTCCTCGTCCGGCAGGCACGCCAGGATGGCCTTGCCGTTCGACGAGGCGTGCAGCGGCAGCCGGCTGCCGATCGGCCGGACGGCGCGGACCGGATGGGTGCTGTCGAGCCGCTCGATGAGGACGACCTCGTCGTCCTCGGGCACCGCGAGGTGGATGGTCTCCAGGGTGTCGGCGTGCAGCCGGGCGAGGCTGGGCAGCGCCGCGTTGCGCAGCCGCGCGTAGTCGCCCACGCGCTGTGCGAGGATCCGGGCGCGCTCGCTGAGCACCCACCGGGTGATGTCCTGGCCGTCCGCCCGGATCCAGCCGATCTCGGCGAGGACGGCGAGGCTGCGCTGGACCGTGGCCTTGGGCATCTCCAACCGGCGGGCAAGCTCGCTGAGCCCGACCGGTTGGTGGTCCGCGACCGCGTCGAGTACCTGGAACGCGGTCTTGACACTTCGCATGCTCCGACCTCCTGGTGTGCGTGCCGGTCCAGCATGCCAGCTAGGCGGCGGGTTGACACCCGCCTAGGTCCCTTCTAGCGTCTCACTATGCGGTCCAGCGAACCGTAATACGAACCGGTCGGAGAAGAAATCGTGTCGAACAAGACTCGCGATGGTGGCGCACCGGGGAAGGCGTTCCTCGCGGGGGTGCGCGTCCTGGAGATCACCGGCGCGCTCGCCGGTCCGTACTGCACGACGATCCTGGCCGACCTCGGTGCCGAGGTGATCAAGGTCGAACCGGTGGCCGGCGACGGCCTGCGGCGCCGGGTCGTCGGTCCCGAGCGACGGTCCATGCCGTTCGATCTCGTCCATCGCGGCAAGGGCAGCCTCGCGGTCGACATCAAGCACCCGGACGGGCAGGCGATCGTGCGCCGGCTCGCGCGGTCCAGCGACGTGCTGGTGGAGAACTTCCGGGTCGGCGCGCTGGCCAGGCAGGGGCTGGGATACGAGGACCTCCGGTCGGACTGCCCGGACCTGGTCTACTGCTCCATCTCCGGGTTCGGCCAGCACGGCCCGATGCGGGACGCGAAGGGCATCGACCTGATCGCCCAGGCCTACGGCGGCCTGATGAGCGTGACGGGTTCGGCGGACGGCGAGCTGGCCAAGGCCGGGTACCCGGTGTCCGACCTCGGGAGCGGCATGTGGGGCGCCATCGGGATCCTCGCCGCACTCCTGCGCGCCCGCGCCGGGGGTGGCGGCGCGCACATCGACGTCGCGCTCGCCGACGCCGTCGCGTCGTGGTCGGTCTGGGAGGTCGCCGACTACCTCGGGACGGCGGTGCCCCCCGGTCCGCTCGGTACCGCGCACCGGCTCGCTGCCCCGTACCAGGCCTTCGAGTGCTCCGACGGCCGCACACTCGTCGTCGGGGCGGTGGACCGGTCGTGGCCGGCGCTCTGCCGGCTGCTGGACATCGATTTGACGTCCGATCCGCGCTTCGCGAGCGAGTACGAGCGGTTCGTGCACCGCGCAGAGCTCGCCGGGCTGCTGCAGGAGCGGTTCGACAAGCGCCCACGGGACGACTGGATGGCCCGCCTGCACGACGCCGGCATCCCGTGCGGACCCGTGAACACCATCGACACGATGCTCGACGACCCGCAGTACGCGGCCAGGGAGATGTTCCCGCGCGACGCGGAGCGCTTCGGTCACGCGCGGATCGTGAACACCCCCATCGTGTCCGACGGCGCCCCTCGGGCGAGCCGGCGCGCGCCCGTCGTCGGCGCCGACACGTCCCGGTTGCTCCACGAGCTGGGCTACGACCGAACGCGCGTCGACCAGCTGGTCGCGGACGGGGTGGTCCAGGTCGCGCCGGGCGTTGTTGAGCGGGCTGTCGGATGAGCGGGATCGCAACCACCGTGGGCGAGGGGATCGGGCACCTCGTGCTCGCCGACCCGGCCCGGCGCAACGCGCTGTCGGTTCAGCTGATGCACGATGCCGCGCAGGCGCTGGACGGGTTCTCCGCCGATCCCGCCGTGCGCGTGGTCGTCGTGTCCGGACACGGCACGGACTTCAGCGTCGGCGCCGACCTCCGCCAGCTCGCCGGCGACCGCCGGCAGGCGATTCCCGAGGCGGCGGCCAGGCTCTTCCGCGGCCTGGAGGCGTTCGACCGCCCGATCATCGCCATGATCCGCGGCTACTGCCTCGGCGCGGGGGTCGCCGTCGCGCTCCGCGCCGACCTGCGCATCGCCACGCCCACCAGCGTCTTCGGTATCCCCGCGGCCCGGGTCGGCATCGGCTACCCGATACCCGAGGTGCGCACGCTCGTCCGCGCGGTCGGCACGGCGGCGGCCGCGGACCTGCTGCTCACCGCTGGGCGCATCGACGGCGTCGAGGCGCATCGGATCGGGCTGGTCACACGGCTCGCCGCCGCCGACGACCTCGACGCCGCCACGCTGTCGGTCGCGGAGGCGATCGCGTCGAACGCGCCGTTGTCGGTCCGGGCGGCGAAGGCGACGATCGCCGCCGTCGCCGATCCGGACCGACCTGAGGCGCGGCAGCGGGCCGGGGAGCTGCTCGATCTGTGCGCCGACTCCCGTGACGCGCGGGAAGGGGCGCGGGCGATCATCGAGAAGCGCGGGCCGGTCTTCCTCGGGCGCTGACCCGGCCGCTCGGCACCTCACCGCAGCCTTGTCGATGGGATTCCCGATCAGCGGGTGGGTGAGCGGTCGTCACTGACGACGACCCCGCCGTGACGCCGCTCGACCTCCCGGATTCCGGTCCGCGGAGCCGCCCCAAGGAACGATCGCGGACATCGATGCCCGGGAGAACCATCGCGGGGTCGGTCATGGCCGCCTCGATCCGGGTGGAGCGCCGATGGCACTAGAATAACGATTTTCTATTGACATATCGATAAGAGTGGTCTACTTTTGCCTCACCGCTGCGGCGGCCGTCGGCACCTGCCGGCCTGGTCGAACCCCCAGGTACCGCCGCAGAGCCGAAGCCGGAAGGGGGGTGTCCCCGTGCGCACTGGCTCTCTCTCGACGGTCTCACCCAGATCAACACCGCTGCCGCGGAGCGGCGGTTCCCGTTCTGAGCAGCACACGAGAAAGGACCCGGGTCCATGGCCCTGCACGGACTGACCTCGATCACCCTCGGCGTGCCCGACGTCGAAGCAGTGTCGGGCTACTACGAGGCGTTCGGGCTGGAACCGACGCACACCGACGACGAAGGAACGAAGCGCGTCTTCGCCACGGCCGACGGCGGTGACCAGCTGACCCTTGTGCCCGTGCCGCGCCGGCGGCTGCTCAAGATCGCCATCGGCGCCGATGATCCGGACGACATCGGCCGCATCGCCGCCAACCTGTCCGCGCTCGACGTCGAGTTCGACCAGGCGGAGGGGCGGCTGCGGGTGCAGGACCCGAACTCGGCGCTGAACGTGACGATCGCGGTGGCGCCGCGGATCGTCCAGACGGCGGCGAAGCAAGAGCCCTACAACGGCCCCGGCCGGCCCGATCGGGCCAACCGACGCGCTCCCGGCATCGAACGGGAGGGCGCGGTGCGCCCGCGCCGGCTCGGCCACGTGGTCGTCGGCTCGCTCGACCAGGAGGCCTCGCAGCGGTTCTTCACCCAGGGGCTGGGTTTCAAGGTCACCGACCACGCGCCCGGGCTGGCGTCGTTTCTGCGGTGCAGCACCGACCACCACAACCTGCTCGTGCAACAGGCCCCGGTGAACTTCCTGCACCACACCGCGTGGGAGGTCAACGACGTCGACGAGGTGGGCCGCGGCGCCACCGCGATGCTCGAGGGGCATCCCGAACGGCACGTGTGGGGCCTGGGCCGCCACCACATCGGCTCCAACTTCTTCTGGTACCTGAAGGACCCGGCGGGCAACTTCTCCGAGTACTACTCGGACCTCGACTGCATCGTCGAGGACGCGCTGTGGGATCCGGCGGTCGTCGAGGGCGCCCGCGGGATCTACAACTGGGGCCCGCCGATCCCGCCGTCCTTCATCCAGCCAGAGGACCTGGCCGCGCTGATGACCGACGCGCACAGCGCCGGCTGATCGGGGGGATTCGTCATGCGCATCGCCAATGTCAGGGGCCGCCTCGCCATCCTGCGCGAGGACCTTGCCGTCGACGTCGAGACCGCGAGCAGCGGCAGGTTCGAGTCCGACCCCGACGCGATCTACCGGGAGTGGGACAAGTTCCTCTCCTGGGCCGAAGGCGCCGCACCGGACGGCGGCTCGCCGGTCGCGCCGGGCGACTTCGGCGCTCCGCTGCTGTGCCCGGCCCAGGTCTTCGGGATCGGCCTGAACTACCGCGACCACGCGGCCGAGTCCGGCGTCGCCGTACCCGAGCAGCCCGCTGTGTTCACCAAGTTCCCGACCTGCCTCACCGGCCCCACGGCCGCCGTCGCGCTGCCCAGCGCGACCGTCGACTGGGAGGTCGAGCTGGTCGCCGTGATCGGCCGTCGGGCTGAGCACGTGCCGGAGGAGAAGGCTTGGTCGCACGTCGCGGCACTGACCGCCGGGCAGGACATCTCCGAGCGCGCCGTCCAGCTGGCCGGCCCGGTGCCGCAGTTCTCGATGGGCAAGTCCTTCCCCGGATTCGGTCCGATCGGGCCGTGGCTGGTGACGCCCGACGAACTGGCCGACCCGGACGACCTGGAGCTGGGCTGCTCGGTGGACGGGCGGGTGCTGCAGCGGGCGCGCACCAAGGACATGATCTTCTCGGTGCCGGCGCTCGTCGCGCGGCTGTCGGCCGTGCTCCCGTTGCTGCCCGGCGACCTGATCTTCACCGGCACCCCGCCCGGGGTCGGGATGGCCCGTACGCCGAAGGAGTTCCTGCGGCCCGGCACGACGCTGGACAGCTACGTCGAGGGTATCGGCGAGCTGCACAACCCGATTGTCGCGCCCGATGGTCGCTGAACCGATCCCGATCTGGACGCCGGATGCCGAGGGCGTCGCGGACGCTCGGGTCACCGCGTTCGCCGAGGCGTTGCGGGGGCGCGGCTACACCGGTTCGACCTATCTCGACCTGTGGCGCTGGTCGATCGCGCACCTCGACGAGTTCTGGGCGGCGGTGTGGGAGTTCTTCGACGTGCGGGCGGAGACGCCGTATACAGCCGTGCGGCGCGGTTCGGGGATGCCGTACGTGCAGTGGTTCCCCGGCGCGCGGCTGAGCTACCCGGAGCACCTGCTGCGCGGGCGGTCCGACGACGACGTGGCGCTCGTCGACGTCCGGGAAGGCGCCGATGACGGGCCGATCGGCCGGGACATCACCGCGGCCGAGCTACGGGCCCGGGTCGCGGCCTTCGCGCGCGAGCTCACCGGGCTGGGAGTGCGGCCGGGGGACCGGGTCGCCGGGTTCCTGCCGAACATCCCGGAGGCCGTGATCGCCCTGCTCGGCGCGGCGAGCGTCGGGGCCGTGTGGTCGGTATGCGGCCAGGAGTACAGCCCGTCGGCCGCGGCCACCCGGCTCGCCCAGCTCGAACCGGTGGTGCTCGTGACCGCCGATGGGTACCGGTACGGCGGCCGCACGCACGACCGCCGGGCGGCCGCGGCGCGGCTGCGGGCCGCGCTGCCCACCGTGCGCGCGACCGTCATGGCCGAGCGGGTCGGCGCCGGCCCGTTCGACGGCGCCCGGCCATGGCCGCACCCGGTGGCCACCGACCGGTTCGCCCCGGCCGCGCTGCCCAGCGAGCACCCGCTCTGGGTCGTGTGGTCCTCCGGCACCACCGGGCGGCCCAAGGGCATCGTCCACAGCACCGCCGGAATCGTGCTCGAACACCTCAAGACGATGGGTCTGGCGCTGGATATCGGGCCCGGCGACACGTTCTTCTGGCACACCTCGCCGAGTTGGATGGTGTGGAACTACCTGGTCTCCGTGCTGCTGTCCGGTGCCCGCATCGTCACCTACGACGGCAGCCCCACCCATCCCGGCCCGGACGCGTTGTGGCGGATCGCGGCCCAGTACCGGGTCACGCTGCTCGGCACCAGCCCGGGCCACCTGCTGGCGTCGGCGCGCGCGGGGCTCGATCCCGGCAAGGCGCACGATCTCGGCGCGCTGCGCTCGGTCGGCTCGTCCGGCTCGGTGCTGCCGCCCGAGGCCTATCACTGGGTCGCCGAGCACGTCGGGCCGGAGGTGCGGGTCAACTCCACCACCGGCGGCACCGACGTCGTGACTTCCTTCGCCGGCGGCGGCCCGACCGTCCCGGTGTGGCCCGGTGAGCTGTCCGCGCCGGCACTCGGCGTCGCCATCGACGCTTGGGACGCCGACGGCCGGCCGGTCCGCGACCGGGTCGGGGAGCTCGTGGTGACCGAGCCGATGCCGTCGATGCCCAGCAGGTTCTGGGACGACCCCGGCGGCGAGCGGTATCGGCAGGCCTACTTCGCCACCTATCCCGGCGTGTGGCGGCACGGCGACTGGATCACGATCACCGACCGCACCTCGGTCATCGTGCACGGCCGCTCCGACGCCACCCTCAACCGCAACGGCATCCGCATGGGCAGCGCCGACATCTACCGCGCCATCGAGCCGCTCGCCGACATCGTGGACAGCCTCGTCGTCGGCGTCGAGCAGGCCGACGGCGGCTACTGGATGCCGCTGTTCGTCAGCCTCGCCGATGGCCGCGCGCTCGACGACGAGCTGCGCGCGGCGATCGCCGCCGCGATCCGCCGCGACGCGTCCCCCACCCACGTACCCGACGAGGTGATCCACGTGCCGACCATCCCGCGCACCCTCACCGGCAAGCGCCTCGAGATCCCGGTCAAGCGGATCCTGCGCGGCGCGCGGCCCGCCGACGTGGCCGATCCCAGGACCATCGATCCGCCGGACGGCCTGGCGCTGTTCGTCGGCTTCGCCAAGGAGGCCGCGTCGTGATCGCCCCCGCGATCCTGCTGCCGACCACCGGGAGCTGGGCGCAAGTGCGCAAGCACGCCGCGCTGGCCGACCGGTTGGGGTACTCGGCGATCAACTGCTCGCACATCTCCGCGCGTGACTCGTTCACCACCTTGGCCGGGCTGGCCGACGTCGCCCCGCGCGCCGACCTCGGCGTCGCTGTGGCGCCGATCTACCACCGCACACCGGCGTCGATGGCCCAGACGGCGGCCACGGTCGACGACGTCACCGGCGGTCGCTTCCGGCTCGGCCTCGGCGTCGGCCATCGGGTCACGATGGCGAACTGGCACGGGCAGGAGATCGGGTCCCCGCTCACCGAGATGCGCGAGTACGCCGGCCTGGTGCGGGCGCTGCTGGCCGGCGCGCCCGCGACCACGGGCGAGCGCTGGCGGTCCACGTTCGCCTTCGCGGGCTTCACGCCGCGCCTGGACCTGCCCATCTACCTCGCCGGGCTGTCCGTGGGCATGCTGGCGCTGGCCGGCGAGATCGCCGACGGCATCGTGCTGTGGGCCTGCCCGGCCTCCTACGTGCGCGAGGTCGTCGTGCCGACGGTCCGCGCGGCGCGGGTCGCCGCGGGCAAAGACCCGGACAGCTTCGCGATACTCGCCGCGGTGCCGTGTGCCGCGACCGATGATCCCGAGCGCGCGATGGACGGCATGCGCGGCGAGCTCGTCCGGTACTTCGGGCTGCCGTTCTACCGCCGGATGTTCGCCGCCGCCGGGTACGCCGGCGACATCGCCGCCTACGACGCCGCGGACTCGGACGCGGGCCGCCGCCAGGCCATCGGCGCGGACTTCATCGCCGACCTGTGCGCGATCGGCGACTCGCGCGCCGTCGCCGAAGGGGTGGGCCGCTACCGCGCCGCGGGCCCGGTGACACCCATGATCAGCAACGTCGCGGGCACGGACTTCGCCTCGACGCTGCACGCCGCCGTGGCCGCTTCCTGACCGACCCGCCAGGAGGAGACATGTCCCAGGAGATTTCCACCCCTGTCCTCATCGTCGGGGCCGGCCCGGCGGGCCTGGCGTTCTCGCTGGCCCTGCGTCGCTACGGCGTGGAGCACCTGCTGGTCGAGCGGCACCCCGGCACCGCGCACACGCCGCGCGCGCACATCGTCAACCAGCGCACCGTCGAGATCCTGCGCCACCTCGGCGTCGCCGACCGGTTCCACGCCGTCGCCACCCCGCAGCACATGATGAGCAACAACCTGTGGGTGACCACGCTCGCCGGCCGCGAGATCGCCCGCTCGCAGACCTGGGGCACGCCCCCGGACCGCTTCGGCGAGTACCTCGCGTCCAGCCCCGAACCGATGGCCAACTGCCCGCAGACGGTGCTCGAACCGCTGCTGCTCGACGCCGCCCGCGAGGCGGGCGCCGACGTCCGATTCCACACCGAGTTCCTCGAGCTCGCCCAGGACGCGGGCGGCGTGACCAGCACGATCCGCAACCGTGACACCGGTGAGGTGACCACCGTGCGCTCGCGCTACGTCATCGGCGCCGACGGGGCGCGCGGCAAGGTACTCGCCCAGGCCGGGCTGGACGTGGAGGGCCCGGCCGACATCGCGCGTGCCGCCAACGTGTGGTTCCGCGCCGACCTGAGCCGCTACTTCGCGCACCGCCCCGGAGTGCTCACCTGGAACGTCATGCCCGGCCCGCTGCCGCCGCTGCGGCTGGGCACCTTCATCTGCCACAAGCCGTTCACCGAGTTCGTCTTCGCCTTTATGTACGACCCGGAGCGGACACCGCTCGAGGGCATCGGTGAGCAGGAGCTGCGCGACCGCATCGACGCCGCCGTCGGCGTGCACGTCGACGTCGAGATCCTGGGCGTGGCCGGCTGGCAGGTCAACGCGCAGATCGCGCCCCGTTACGCGCAGGGCCGGGTGCTGTGCATGGGCGACGCAGTGCACCGCCACCCGCCCACCAACGGGCTCGGCCTCAACATGTCGATCGCCGACGCCTACAACCTCGGCTGGAAGCTCGCGCTCGTGCTCGACGGCACCGCCGACCCGGCCCTGCTCGACACCTACAGCCAGGAGCGGCAGCCCGTCGGGGCGGCCGGGGTGCAACGCGCGATCACCAGCCTCCAGGAGGGCACCGCGGTCGACGCGGCGCTCGGACTGCGCCCCGATCAGCCCGAGGAGGACGGTTGGAAGGAGCTGCGGATCCTGTTCGAGTCCGGGGTCGCGGGCGACGAGCGCCGCGCCGCCCTCGCCGAGGCGATCCAGCTCAGCAACTACCAGTTCAACGCGCACGGGATCGAGCTCGGCTACCGCTACGCGAGCGCAGCGGTCAGCGACGACGGCATCGACCCACCAGTGCCCGCACCGGATCCGGTGCTGCACCACCGGCCCACCAGCCGTCCCGGCGCCCGCGTCCCGCACGCCCGTCTCGAACGGGACGGCCGGCGGATCTCGACTGTCGATCTGGTCGACGGCCTGCGGTTCGCCCTCCTCACCGGAAGCGGTGGTGAGCCGTGGGTGGCGGCCGCGGCGACGGCTTCGGCCGCCGCCGGTGTGGCGGTGGACGTCCACCTCGTCGGCACCTTCGACGGCATCCTGGATCCCTACGGTGACTGGGCATCCGTCCGCGAGGTCGGCACCAGCGGATGCGTACTGGTGCGGCCGGACCGGCACGTTGCCTGGCGGTGCTTCCAGTACGACGCCGGCGCCGCCGACATGCTCACCACCGCGCTGCGGCGGGCTGTCTCCCCGACCACCTGATCGCGCCGTTACCGAGCCGCGCGAAACGCGGCCACGAGGTGCTGACGCCCGGGCCACCGTCGTCGATGGCCCGGGCAGGCCAGGGTTCAGAAGCCGCGAGCGGCCAGCCAGTCGGAGACCGCGGCGCGCATCTTCGGTGCACTGCGTCCGAGGGTCTGCGCGTGGCCGGTGCCCGGGAGAAAGACGTCAGTGACGTCGCCGCTGCCCACGAAGTGCGCCTTCTGCCGCCGCGTGCCCACCGCGTTGTCCTGGAACAACGCGTCATTCTGCCCGTAGACCAGCAGCACCGGCACGTGCACGGCGGCCAGGAGCGCGACGTCGCTGGCCACGGTCGCGGCCACGGAGCCGATCCGGCCGCACGGGTTCTTCACCCGGTTCGCGGTGGCCGCCTCGGCTACGTCGGGGTCGGTGTCGTACAGGTGCTCGCTGCGGTAGTCCTCGTCGGTCTGGCCGAAGTAGGCGTAGCCGGTCGTCCCCGGGCTGTCCTTCTTCGGCTCGCCGCCGAGCGTGCAGCGGGTGAGCGTCTGAGCGGTGGTGGCCAGCAGACGCGGGCTGAAGCCCTGGTCGGCGTACGCCATCACGATCAGTGCGTCGATGTCGTGGAACGAGTACGCCTCGGCCTGGGCGGTGAGGCCGCTGGCCGAGTGCCCGGCCAGCGCGATCTTCTTGAACGACACCGCGTCGTGGCCATCCGCGTGGTAGCGGCCGGACCGGAGCTGGCCGACCATCTGGTGGATGATCGTCGCCTCGGAGCCGGAGCAGATGTCGTGCCCGTCCTTGACGACGTCACTGGCGCCGTAACCGGGCAGGTCGAAGGCCAACGACGCGTGCCCGGCCTTGGCCTGCTCGGTGACGTAGTCGTAGCCGGGGACGTCGGTGAAGTGGAAGTAGCTCTGCCCGGTGTACGAGAGCCCGTGCGAGTAGATGGTCAGCGCGCCGTGGTCACCGGAGAGCGCCGACCGGGGTGCCACGATCAAGCCCCGCACGGTGTACCGCCGGCCGTCGGACGTGCACGCGACCTTCGACTCGTTGGAGTTCGTGACCTCGAACGACACCGGCACCTTCACGACGTCGTCGGACGCCGCCGCCGTCGGGGCGAACACGATCGAGGACCCCGCCATGCTCACCGCTGTACCGAGCGCCACCGTGACCAACACCGATGCCCATCCGCGTACCGACCAGGTACCCATGCCCACTCCATATGTTCACCTTGTGCGCATCGACGCGCATTTATGGTGATCAACGCAAGGTGGGTTAACCCGGGTGCGATCAATTCCTGCTTACCATTCGGACGAGTGGAGAAGGAACACATGTTATCAGGTGAACAGAATGCCGGTGCGCCCCCTGGTGGGCCGTGCGAGGACTGCCCGGCGCGGATTTGCAGAGTTGGCAAAGGAAACTGACCAGTTCGGAGGTTGGCTGGTCAACATTGCCGGAAATGCGCGATCGCGAACGGCGAGAATGGCCGGTCGCTGCTATTCCCTTCCGGCTCGCTGGTCGCCGGGCAGCGGGATGATCGGAAGCAGCAGGTGGGAGGGGTGCTCGCCGTCCCGGTAGACACGGTGGCACACGGTGGTGCTGCGGCATACGTGGTAGGCCTGGTACTCGACGTGGCTCATGCCACCGGTGCCGGTCGGCATATCGGCGCTGGTGATGTCCAGACAGATGCGGTGGCCGGCCTTGAACTGATTCGCCGTTGCCAGAATCTGGATGCGGTACTCGACGATCTCGCCGGGCACGACCGGTTCGACCGCGTCGCGGGTGAGCCGATGGAATGGTTCCCACGGGGTGTCGCGAGCGGGGTCGATCGCACGGTAGGAGGCTTTCAGCCAGCCTCGGGTCAGCTCTCGTTCGGGCAGATCGGCGGGGATGTCGCGCTCACCCTCGCGGGCGGTTCGGACGGACACGTCCGGACCGACATCGGAGAGAACGACGATCCAGTTGGTGTCGGTGTCGTCGATCGAGGCGTAGAGCGTCAAAGAGATCGGACCGGCGACCAGCACGTCGTTCGGCAGCGGTTCGGAGAGGTAGCGCAGCCGGGCCACCTCCCGGGTCTGGGTGGGCGGCATCTGGACGAACGCATCGGGTGACGGGCTCGCTGCGTTCGTGGCGTCGGGGAGCGCGGGCGGTTCGGTGGTGAGCCGCTGCCAGCTCGACAGGTAGTACCTGGTCCAGACCGTCTCCGGCGCCGGCCAGTCGCTCGCGGTGCGCCAGGTGTTCGCGCCGGTCACCCAGTAGCGGACGGGGGGCTCGTCGAGGATGCCGGTATCGATGCCTTTGAGCCAGTGGTCGTACCAGCGGAGGATCTCGTCGTGGTACTCGTGGAACGGCCGCTCGACATGCGCCGGCCCGGTGAACAACAGCTTGCGATGTTCGTTGCGCACATTCCCGAAGTAATGCTGCGCGCCCAGCCAGTGCAGCTTGTAGGAGTATGCGTACGCGCCCGACCCGGTGTAGTAGGGAATGCGGATCTGATCGAACAACTCCTGTGCCGACTCCAGCACGCCGTCGGGCTCCCATGGCTCGACCAGGTTGTGGAACATCAGGCCGGACCGCTGGCCCCTTTGGGTCAGGATGTTGTAGAGGTTTGCATACATCCGGTAGTCGGGATTGGCCATTGCCGCACGCCAGTGTTCCTCCTGTTCAGGTGGAAGTGTCGTGGGCACGTCGCGCGACTCGTGAACAGTGCTGAACGAGTCGAGAATGTAGGGCATGGTGTGCAGCACGCCACCGGGGTGGAAATCGCGGAACCCGAACATGCCGCCGAATGCGCTGCACGCGTCGTAAGGGAAGATCGCTTTGAGCGCGGGGTGCCCCTGGGCCGCCGCGCGCCACTGCTCGCCGGCGTACGCGGAGATGCCGATCATGCCCACGTTCCCGTCGCACCACGGCTGCCGGGTGATCCACTCGATCATGTCGTAGTGGTCCCACTGCTCCCGCAGATACTCGCCCTCGGACTTCGCGGTGCCCCGGGCCTGGGCGATCACGTGCACATAGCCGTTCGCGACCAGCCGGCGGCTGTCGCCCGCCTCGATCGGCCCGAACCACAGCGAGGAGTACGCCGGCTGGGGTGGCAGCACGTCGGCGAGATCAGGCCCCTGCATGTCCTTGTTGTGCAGTGAGCACGCATACAGCACCGGTAGCGGCCGGCTCGTGTCGGGCCGGTAGACGTCGACGGCAAGGCGTACGCCGTCCCGCATAGCCACCCGGAGGTCGCGCTCACTGAGCATCTTCGTGGCCGGGTTCGGGCTGGTCACGGCTTTACCGGCCGCGGAAGGGGATGTCGGCGGCCATCTCACCCCGGTCCATGGCGCGGGCGATGGCCGGGATGGCGTTGGTCGTGTCCTCGCTGCGGTAGAGATCCATGGTGAGGTCGTACATCAGGTGGTCGGCACCGGGCGTACCCCCGGCGGACCAGGCCTTCAGTAGGGCGCGGATCGCGGCGTAACCCTTGGTCGGACCTCGGGCCAGACGTTCAGCCAGCTCGGTGCCGGTCTTGGCCAGCTCGTCGTCGGGCACGACCCACGAGACCACGTTCAGCTCGGCGGCTTCGGTGGCGGTGAGGCGCTCGCCGAGCATAGCCATGCGCGCCGTCCGCGCCGGCCCGATCATGTCGGCCAACCGCTGTACGGCCCCGGCCAGCGGCACCATGCCCGTGGTGATCTCGACGCATTGGAACCGTGCCGATTCGGCGGCGACGAGGAAATCGGCGGAAAGGGCCAGCTCGAACCCGCCGCCGAGTACCTCGCCCTGTACCGAGCAGACGATGGGGATACGGAGCAGCTCCAGTGCCCGGTAGGAAGCGTTGACCTCGGCGACAAAGGTTCGGAACCAGTCCGCTGACTTTCCCGGCCATTCCCGAACCGCGCCGCCAACGGAGAAGTCTGGCCCTTCGGCGCGGATGTGGAGAACGCGGATGTCGGATTCGCTGGCCTGATGCACGGCGACCCGGAGGGACTCCGCGAACTCGATGTTCAACCAGTTGGGTGGGTCGGCGAGCACAATCGTGCCGATTGCACCTTCGCGCTCGAATCGAATGTTGCGAATGATGTCCACCTCTTCGGTCAAGTGCGAGGCCTGGTCCTGGCTCGGGGGCAGCACGGTGGACCCAGTCTGGCCACCGACCCGTACGGCGCTCTTGGGCGCAATGGGCAAAGTCGGTTGTCGATTTCGCCCGCGACGGCGAGGTGGCTGAGGCTGGGCGCATGGATCCGGCCTGTGCCACGGCGGGCGAAATCGGCGGGTGTTTTTGCCTCTGGCGGCGAGGAACGCGAGGTCGACGGGGTCCCAGACTGGTGCCATGACGTTCCGCACGGCTCGCAATTGAACGAGGAACAGGCGCTGGCGGAGCTCCAGAAGAGCAAGCACGTGGTGCAACCCGCCATTCCGGCGTTGACCTCACACCGAGGAGCGACCCACCCATGCGAACCATCGCGCTCGAAGAACACTTCGTCACGGCCGCATCGGCGCATCACGGCGCGAGCACCGAGAGCCTCGCCGACCCCGGATTCTGGCGCCACGTCTCCTCACATCTACTCGACCACACCGAGCAGCGGCTGTCCGGGATGGACGATGCCGGAATCGACCTCGCGGTCCTTTCGCTCAACGCGCCGGGCATCCAGGCCGAGCCGGACCCGGCTGTCGCGGTCCGCGCGGCGATCGAGGTCAACGACTTCCTCGCTGGTCTGGTGGCCGAGCACCCCACACGGTTCGCAGGCTTCGCCGCACTGCCGCTGCAAGATCCCCACGCCGCCGCCAAGGAGCTGGATCGCGTGGTGACCCAGCTCGGCATGCCGGGCGCGTTGATCAACGCCCACACCCAGGGGCGCTATCTCGACGACGCCTCGCTGCGTGTGGTGTGGGAACGGGCCGAGGGCTTGAACGTGCCCCTGTACCTGCACCCGGCGAACGGATACGACATCCCGCACGTCCTGTCCGGCCACCGCGAGCTGCTCGGACCGTTGTGGAGCTGGGGGATCGAGACGGCCACCCACGCGCTACGCGTGATCTTCGGCGGGGTCTTCGACGACTTCCCGAACGCCCGGCTCATCCTCGGCCACCTCGGTGAGGGACTGCCCTACGCACTCTGGCGCATGGACTCCCGCTGGCGGCACTACGACCAGAGCAAGATCCGTCTGGGGCGGGCCAACCCGTCCGACTACCTCCGGCACAACGTCTACATCACGACCAGTGGCGTGTTCTCCGTACCCCCGCTGCTGTGTGCGCTGCTCGCCCTGGGCGCGGAACGAATTCTCTTCGCCACGGACTACCCGTTCGAAGAGATGGCGGTCGCTACCCAGTTCCTGGATGACGCGCCGATCAGCGAGGCCGACCGGGCCCGCATCGCGCACCGCAACGCGGAGAGCCTGCTCAACATCCCCGCACCCGCCCCGACCCCGGCGTCGGGCCCCGCCTGACGACGTGGCCTGACCGGAAGGACCGCACCGATGAGCCTCGACCCGAGCCCGGCCGCCGACCTCCAGCCCACTCGCGCCGCGGCGCGGACCGGCTTCGCGCTCACCATCCTGGTTGATCTGTTCCTGCTGTTCGACGCCGTGACGAAGCTGCTGGGACTGCCGGCGGTGGTGGCCGGGGCGGTGCGGCTGGGTTTCCCGGTCAGCACCGTCCCGGTGATGGGCACGCTGCTGCTGATCTGTCTGGTGGTCTACAACGTGCCGAGGACTGCGTTGTTCGGTGCGGTGCTGCTCACCGGGTACCTGGGCGGGGCGGTGTGTGCGACCGTGCGCGTTGAAGCGCCGTTGTTCAGCGCCGTGCTGGTGCCGGTGTACGTCGCGGTGTTCGTCTGGCTGGGGCTGTACCTGCGCAGCCCGGCCTTGCGCCAGGTCGTCCGGTCCGGCCGCTAGTGCGCCGGTTGACCCGGTCTCAGTGGCCTTGATCCACACACGCCTCGGCACCACCGAGGGGTTGCTGCCCTGGACCCGTCGAAGGCAACCTCTCGGATCTAGTGAGTCGGAGGCTGCTTCGCCCCCGATCCGAGCGGCCTCCGACTCACGCCCTCGTACCTGAACATAAGTTGAACAGGGCCGCTGTTGCCGTTGAGCGCGGGCTGTCCGCCGAGGTGGGCGGAGAGCACGGTGGAGTCCTTGCTGATCTCGCCGCACCGCACCAGATCGATCAGGCCGGCCATCGACTTCCCTTCGTGCACCGGGTCGGTGATCGTGCCCTCGGTGCGTGCGGCCGACCGCATGGCATCCATGGTCGCCTCGTCCGGGCTGCCGTTGGTGCCTGCGTGGTAGCGCTCGTCAAGCAGGATCTCGTCCTCCGAGAGCTGCCGCTCGACGCCGATCAGCGTCGCGGTGTTGCGGGCTGTCCTGGCGACCTGCTCCTGGGCTTCTTCGGTCTGGCGGAGCCGTCGATGCCGAGCACCCTACGCGTCGGGCCGCCGAGGGCGGCGAATCCGGCGATCATCCCGGCATGGGTGCGCCGGTCACCGAGCACACGACGACCCCCGACGGGGCGGGCTTTATCGGTGCCGGCGCGTTGGAGGTCTGGCGGCAGTTGTCCGAGTCATGCCCTGCGGCAATCGGCGTGACGGCCCGGGGACGTCCCAGAACAGCGAAACAGGCCGCTGACCTGCGGCTCCTGCTGTATCCGGCTTACCGGCCAGCCCGTGCGTGCGGGACCTTCTGGCCTGCTCGAAGAGGTCGAAAGTCGGCTTTGGTCTGCAAGCGTAGCTCTACTGCCCTCTCGTGTGTCCCGGCCCTGTCGGCCGTCTCCTGTCCCAGGGACGGCCCGAGTGTTGACCTCCAAAGATCGAATGATGATCAACTTCTGTTGTTGTGGGTACCTGCGGAATGCTTACGCTGGGTGACGAAGGTCTGCCCTCGTGGGCTTCGCTGCGACATGTGCACGGGTTGGGGCTGCGGTCAGTGCGCGCTGGGTTCTTCGGTGCTTGGGCAGCTGCCCGGCAGGGTGCGGTGGCCACGGTCGCCGGCAGGGTATCCGCCGCGGCGGGCGGGCTGGCAGTGGGCCGTGCACAATCTGCGCGGTGTGCGCCGTGTCTGGCCGGGTGCGGTGCGCACCGGTGCCGGGTTGCGCGATCACCGTCCGGGTGGTTGTGGGTGTCCGGTTCGGGTTGTTGTAGCGCATCTTGGTGTTGCTCGTTGGTGCGGTTGCGGCTTATGGAGGGGATAGGCGCAGCCCGGGCCGTTTAGGGGAGCAAGCGCCGCCGCTTGGGCTGGATGCATCGGCGTAGGCGGCGGTTCTTTCTGTGCGCGGTCGCTGCCGGGCGAGTGGCTCGCAAACGGGGCGCCACCCGATTTCTGTCGATCAAGTCGGGGGCCGGTTGGTCGCCCACGCCTTATCGGTCGAGACCTTCTATGTCGCCGAGACCGCGATGGGTCTCGTCTACGGCATCCATCTCGTGGTCGACCAGGCACTGGTCGACGACGTCGCGGACCATCTGCTCGCTTCGTGAACACCAGGTGGTTCATGGAGCGATCCAATTCGGCTCTTGACTCGTGACTTCGGGCTGTGGGACGGTTTGGAGCGTTCCAGATTTGGAACGCTCCAAAGATGTCGGTTTCCGGCGCTGGAGGCCCTTTCCGCCAACGTAGTCGTCGAAGGGAAGACCATGCCGCCCAAGGAGATGCTCATCGGTGGCCGGTGGGGGCAAGCGATCGCCGGTCGGACCGAGGACGTCGCGTCGCCGTTCGACGGCTCTGTTGTCGGCACCGTTCCCGTCGCGGACGTCGCGGACGCGGTCGCGGCACTCGATCACGCGGAGCGCGGCGCGAAGCTGTGGCGGGACACGCCGGCCCACGAGCGGATGCGGGTCCTGCGGCGCGCCGCGGAGTTGGCCGACGAGCGTGCCCCGGAGATCGCCAGGGTGATCAGCGGCGAGACCGGCAAGACGATCACTGAGGCGACTGGCGAGGCGGCCCGGTCTGGGGAGATCATCCGGCTGGCGGCCTTCGAGGGCACTCAGCTCTACGGCGAGACCCTGCCGCTCGACGCGAACCCGGGCACCGGGCCGGAGAAGATCGGCTTCACCGTGCGCCAGCCCTGCGGGATCGTCGTCGCGATCACACCGTTCAACTACCCGGCGCTGCTGGTGCTGCACAAGCTCGGCCCAGCGCTGGCCGCCGGGAACGCCGTGGTCCTCAAGCCCGCCCGAGCTACGCCGTTGACCGCCCTGATGCTCGCCGAGTGCTTCGTCGAGGCCGGCCTGCCGGATGGTGTGCTCTCGGTGGTGACCGGTCCCGGCGGCCGGCTGGGCGACGCCCTGGTCGCCGACCCACGCGTCCGGAAGGTCTCGTTCACCGGCTCGACCGCCACCGGCGCGCACATCGCCGCAGTGGCGGGAGTCAAGAAGCTGTCGCTGGAGCTCGGCGCCTCCTGCCCGGTCGTCGTGCTGCCCGACGCCGACCTCGAGCTGGCGTCCTCGGCCGTGGCGGCGGGAGGATTCGTCAACGCCGGCCAGGTCTGTATCTCGGTCCAGCGGGTGATCACGCACCCGAGGGTGAACGGAGACTTCCTCGACGCGCTCGTGCCGAAGGTGCGGGCTATCCGCACCGGGGACCCGGGCAGCGCGGAAACCACGATGGGTTCGCTGATCACCACGGGTGAGGCCGAGCGGGTGCAGGCGGCGATCAGCGCCGCGGCCGCCGCCGGCGCCACGGTGCTGACCGGTGGCGACCGGGACGGTGCGGTGGTCGCGCCGACGGTCGTCGCGGACGTCGACCCGGCGTCCCCGTTCAGCCAGGACGAGCTCTTCGGCCCCGCCGTGGCGGTCAGCACGGCCGCCGACTGGGATGCCGCGATCGCTCAAGTGAACGGCAGCTCCTTCGGCCTCGGGGCGGGCGTGTTCACCTCCGACATCGCCGGTGCGGTGCAGGCGATCCGCCAGATCGACGCCGGCAACATCCACATCAACTGGACGCCGCTGTGGCGCGCGGACCTCATGCCCTACGGCGGGCTGAAAGGCAGCGGGATCGGCAAGGAGGGTCCGCGGGCCGCTGTCGCCGAGATGACCGAGGCCAAGACCGTCGTCGTGCACGGCCGTCCCTGGTAGGAGCATCGATGAGCATCCCGACGACGGGCGGCCCCGGCACCGTGCGACTCACCGTCGCCCAGGCCGTGGTGGCCTACTTGTCCCGCCAGTACTCCATCGCCGACGGGCGCCGCCGCAGGCTGGTGCCCGCCACGCTCGGGATATTCGGGCACGGCAACGTGGCCGGCATCGGCCAAGCGCTCGACCAGTTGTTCGACGACATGCCGTTCGTCCAGGGCCGCAACGAGCAGAACCTCGTGCACGTCGCCACGGCATTCGCCAAGGCGACGAAGCGTCACGCCACCCTGGCCGTGACCGCGTCGATCGGGCCGGGTGCACTGAACATGGTCACCGGCGCCGGCCTGGCGACCGTCAACCGGCTCCCCGTCCTGCTGCTGCCCGGCGACATCTACGCGACTCGCCGCCAGGGCCCGGTGCTGCAGCAGCTGCAGCACCCCGTGGAGGCCGACGTCTCCGTGAACGACGCGTTCCGCCCGGTCTCCCGGTTCTTCGACCGGGTCACCCGGCCGGAGGCGCTGCTCACCGCCCTTCCGGCCGCGATGCGCGTGCTGACCGACCCGGTCGAGACGGGCGCGGTGGCCCTGTCTCTGCCGCAGGACGTGCAGTCCGAGGCGTACGAGTGGCCGCTTGAGATGTTCGTGGAGCGGGACTGGGTGATCCGCCGCCCCGCCCCGGATGACGAGGAGGTCGCCGAGGTCGCCCGCCTGCTGGCGAGCGCACGCAAGCCGCTGATCATCGCCGGCGGTGGAGTGGTCTACTCGGAGGCGACCGCCGAGCTCGAGGAGCTCGCCGAGACCGTCGGCGCCCCGGTCGCGGAGACGTTCGCCGGCAAGGGCGCGGTCCAGACCCGCAGGTGGTGGCAGGTCGGCGGGATCGGCCTCGAAGGCACCCCCGCCACCAACGCCCTGGCCCGCGAGGCCGACCTCGTCCTCACGGTCGGCTCCCGGTTAACCGACTTCGCGACCGGCTCCCAGTCGCTGTTCCAGAATCCCGCTGTCCGGTTCGCTAGCATCAACGTCAACCGGCACGACGGCAACCGGCTCGGTGCCACCGGCATCACGGCCGACGCCGGCCGTGCGCTCGCCGCGCTCGCCGATGTCGTCCGCGCGGCCGGGATCTTCCCGGACCCAGTGTGGCGCAGGCGGGCGGAAACCCTGGTGGGGGAGTGGACCCCGGTTCGGGCCGCCGCACTCGACCCCGACACGTCGTGGGACCGCGCCACACTCGCGCCCGACGCGGATGTCGTGCCCGAGACGGGTGCGGTGCTCACGCAGCCGCAGCTGATCGGGCTGTTGCAGGAGCAGGCCCAGGCCGGCGACACGATCATCGCCGCCGCTGGGGGTCCGCCCGGGGACCTGCAGAAGGTGTGGGACGCCACCGAGGGCCGGTTCGCGCACCTCGAGTTCGGTTTCTCCTGCATGGGCTACGAGATCCCGGCCGCGCTCGGTGTGCGGCTCGCCGAGCCGGACCGTTCCCGGCGGGTGCTGTCGTTCATCGGTGACGGCACCTTCCTGATGGCGCCGACGGAGCTGGTCACCGCGGCGCAGGAGCAGCTGCCGCTCACCGTCGTCGTCGCGGAGAACCACGGCTACCAGGTCATCCACCGCCTGCAGATGGGCCGCAGCGGATCCGAGTTCGGCAACGAGTTCCGCTACCGCGCCGGGCGGCTCGACCTGACCGGAGACAAGGCGGCAGCCCAGCCCCGGCTCGAGGGCGAGTACCTCGGGGTCGACCTCGCGGAGGTCGGCGCCGGACTGGGCGCACGGGCGATCCGCGCGCGGACCGCCGCCGAGGTCCGTGAGGCGCTCGCGGAGACCCGCCACCAGGAAGGCCCGGTCGTGATCGTGGTCCCGGTCCGCCCGCACGTCGATCTCCCCGGCGCGGGTGCGTGGTGGGACGTCGCCCCTGCCGAGGTCTCGACCTCCGAGACCGTCGACGCTCTCCGCGCGGAGTACGAGCAGGGTCTCGCGCTGCAGCGGTGGTTCGGATGATCGGCCCGCTGGACGAAGGGCGATTGCGGGCTCGGCTCGCCGCAGGCGAGCCGACGGTCGGCACTTTCGTCGGGGCGGCCTCGCCGATCATCGCCGAGGTCTGCGCGGCCGCGGGCTTCGACTGGTTGCTCCTCGACCTCGAGCACGGCGCCGGTGGGGAGGAACAGATCCGCACGGTCGTTCCCATCGCGGCCGCCTACGGGGTTCCGACGGTCGTCCGCGTGGAGTCGGGCGAGCGGATCCGCATCGGCCGGGTGCTCGACAACGGTGCGGCGGGCGTCATGTTGCCTCGGCTCGAGTGCGCAGAGGAGATTCGTGCGGCGATCCGGCACCTCCGCTACCCAGGCGGCGCGGCGAACGGTGACCGGGGGGTCGCGACGTACAACAGGGCCTGCCGCTTCGGCCTGGACACGGGTGCGCTCGACCGCGCCAACGACCAGGTGCTCGGCATCGTGCAGATCGAGTCCGCGCGGGCCGTCGCCGAGGCGGAGGAGATCGCCTCGATCGACGGGGTCGACGTGTTGTTCGTCGGGCCCCGCGACCTCACCCACGACCTCGGTGTGCCCGGCCGAGTGACGGCGCCGGAGTACATCGATGCGCTCGAGCAGGTCCGGCTGGCCGCGCACAAGCACGGCAAGGCCCGCGGCCTGCTGGTGGGCGACGGCGACGCGGCCCGGGCGAAGCTCGCCGAGGGCTGGACGTTCGTGGCCGTCGGCTCCGACACCACCCTGCTGGCCGGGGCCGCCCGGGCACAGCTCGACCGAACCAGGAGCACGGAATGAGCACCGGAGGAAGCCGCCCCGTCGGCGTCGGGCTGATCAGCGTCGGGTGGATGGGCAAACTGCACACCCGCGCCTACCAGTCCCTGCCGGCCGTGTACCCCGAGCTGGGGGTCCGGCCGTGGCTGGTGCACGCGGCCGACACCGCACCCGACCGGGCCGAGTACGCCCGCGAGGTCCTCGGTTACGCCCGCAGCAGCGCCGACTACCGCGCAGTGCTGGCGGACCCGGAGGTCGACGTCGTGTCGATCTGCGCACCGAACATGCTGCACAAGGAGATCGGCATCGCCGCCGCGACGGCGGGCAAGCCGTTCTGGATCGAGAAGCCCGTCGGCAGGGACGCGACGGACACCGCGGCGGTCGCGGAGGCGGCGCACACCGCCGGCGTGGTCACCTCCGTCGGTTACAACTACCGGAACGCCCCGGCCGTGGAGCGGATCCGGGAGCTCGTCGCCGACGGGGCACTGGGCCGGATCACCAACATCCGCTCCGTGTTCTTCAACGGCTACGCCGCCGAGCCCCGCGGAGCGCTGTCCTGGCGGTTCAACCGGGAGCTCGCCGGCAGCGGCGCGATGGGCGACCTGCTCAGCCACGTCGCTGACCTCGTCCAGTACGTGGTCGGGCCCATCAGCCAGGTCACCTCGCTCTCGTCGATCGTGCAAGCCGAGCGGCCGATCCTGCCGATGGGCTCAGGCACGCACTTCGCCGTGATCGAGGGCGGCGAGATGGGCCCGGTCGAGAACGAGGACTACGCCGGCGCGCTGGTGCGCTTCGCCGACGACGCGCGTGGCCCCGGCGCCGTCGGGACGCTCGAGGTGTCGCGGACCATCGTCGGGCCGCAGTGCGGGCTCGCGATCGAGGTCTACGGCACCGAGGGCTCCGCCAGGTGGAACTTCGAGCGGATGAACGAGCTCGAGGTGTGCACCCAGCGCGGCGGCCCGCACTACGGCTACACCACCGTGCTCGGTAACCCGCACCTCGGCGACTACCGCCACTTCCAGCCCGGTCCGGGCAACAGCATGGGCTACGACGACCTGAAGGTCGTCGAGGCGAAGAAGTTCCTGGCCGCGGTGCTCGGCCGCGAGCAGGTGCAGTGCTCCATCGACGACGCCCTCTCCGCCGCGCGCGTGGTCTCCGCCGCCGTCGCATCGGCCGAGACCGGTGCGTGGCACGCGGTCACGCCCGTCCTGGGTGTTCGATACGGCGGAAACCGACCCCAGGCGGAGGCCGTCGGTGTCTGAGCTGGCCGACGAGCACCCCCTCGTGATCGGGCTGGGCGCGGTCGATCCCGCGCTGGTCACGGGCGTGCTCGGCGATGACATCGACTTCGTCGCCCGTCCCAGCGGGGACGAGATCGCCCGCGCGGCGGGAGCCATCGTGCGGGCCGACGTCGAGGTGGACCGGGCGTTCTTCGACCGGGCATCGCGGCTGCGGGTGCTGGCGCGGACCGGGGTCGGCGTCGACCACGTCGACGTCGGCGCGGCCACCGAGCGCGGCATCGCCGTAGTGATCACTCCGGGCAGCGGCACCCGCGCCGTCGCCGAGGGGGTCATCGCGATGGCCTTGCACCTGGTGAAGCGATTGTCCGCGAACACCGCGCTGGTACGGGAGGGCCGGTGGGCCGAGCGCGCGGATCCCGGAGTGCTCCCCGGCGACCTCGACGCGGCCACGATCGGGATCATCGGCTACGGCCGGATTGGCCGCCGCGTCGGCGAGCTCGCTACGGCCTTCGGGATGCGCGTGCTCGCCCATGACCCGCTCAACCCGCCCGACGACCGCGAGCTCGGCGCCGATCTGGACGAGCTCGTCGCGGCGAGCGACGTCGTCACGTTGCACGTCCCGCTCACGACGGCCACCCGGCATCTCGCGGACGCCGCCCTGATCGCGCGCATGCGGCCCGGCGCTATCTTGATTAACTGCGGCCGCGGCGGGCTGCTCGACCTCGACGCCGCGCACGGGGCGCTGCGGGCCGGGCGCCTCGGCGGACTCGGGCTCGACACCTTCGACCCGGAGCCCGCCGTCCACCACCCGGTGTTCGACGAGCCGAACGTGGTGCTCACCCCGCACACGGTCGGCCTCAGCCGCCGCGGCACCGCCCTGACGTTCGCCGACGCCGCGCAGGGCGTCGTCGACGTACTGGCCGGCCGCGTGCCCGCGGCCGTGGCCGACCCGCACTGGACCGACGCGGCCGTACGCGTCTCGACGAAGGAGATCCACGCGTGAGACTCGGATTGATCGGCCTCGGCCGGATCGGCGCCTTCCACGCCGAGACCCTGGTCGCGCTGCCGCAGGTGTCGTCGCTCGTCGTCACCGATGCGGTGCCGGCGGCGACCGCCGCCGTCGCCGAGCGTCTCGGCGTCGAAGCCGTCGACTGCTTCGCCGAGCTCGTGGCCTCCGGGATTGACGGCGTCGTGGTCGCGGCGGCGACCGACGCCCACCCCGAGCTCGTCGTCGCGGCCGCCGAGGCCGGCCTTCCGGTGTTCTGCGAGAAGCCCGTCGCGCGCGGCGTGACCGAGGGACTCGCGGTCGCCCGCCGGGTCGACGCCACCGGCGTGAGCGTCCAGATCGGGTACCCGCGCCGGTTCGACGCCGGGTTCGCCGCCGCGCGGGCGGCCGTCGCGAGCGGGGAACTGGGCTGGCTGCACACGGTGCGCTCGACCACCCTCGACCCGGCGCCGCCGCCACCGGCCTACGTCGCCGGGTCCGGCGGCATCTTCCGCGACTGCAGCGTCCACGACTTCGACGCGATCCGCTGGGTCACCGGCAGGGAGGTTGTCGAGCTCTACGCGACCGGATCCGCCCGCGGCGACGCCGTCTTCGCCGAGTGCGGCGACGTGGCGACCGCGGCGACCACGCTGACCCTCGACGACGGCACGCTCGCCGTCGTCTCCAACACCCGCTACAACCCGCGCGGTCACGACGTGCGGCTGGAGCTGCACGGCTCGAAGGACAGCATCGCGGTCGGGCTGGAGGACAAACTCCCGCTGCGGTCGGTCGAGCCCGGGGCCACGTTCCCGGTCGGCGCGCCTTATGTCTTCTTCATGGACCGGTTCGCCGACGCGTTCCGCGCAGAGCTCGCGGCGTTCACCGAGGTCGTCGCGGGCACCCGGCCCTCGCCGTGCCCGGTGGCGGACGCGCTCGAAACCGGCTGGGTCGCCGAGGCGGCCACCCGCTCGCTCGCCGAGCACCGCCCCGTGCGCATCGACGAGATCAAGGAACGGGAAGGACACAGCTCATGATCATGGATCGAGTCGCGGGAGCCCCGATCTCCTGGGGGGTCTGCGAGGTCCCGGGTTGGGGCCACCAGCTCGGCCCGGAGCAGGTACTCCCGCAGATGCGGGCGGTGGGCCTCGTCGCGACGGAGTTCGGGCCGGAGGGTTTCCTCCCGCGCGACCCGGACGCGAAGGCCGAGACGCTCCGCGCGCACGGGCTATCCGCCG
Source organism: Actinospineispora eucalypti (assembly GCA_014208095.1). Classification (GTDB taxonomy): domain Bacteria; phylum Actinomycetota; class Actinomycetes; order Mycobacteriales; family Pseudonocardiaceae; genus Pseudonocardia; species Pseudonocardia eucalypti. The sequence goes on from JACHMT010000001.1 coordinate 3,136,085, forward strand.
TCGGTGGGTTCGTCCCGATGCTCCTGCACGACAGCGCGAGCGACCCGCTGCCGGCGGTCGACCGCGAGCTCGACGGGTTCGTCACCGCCGGCGCCGGCACCCTCGTCCTCGCCGCGGTGTCCGGGCTGGACGGCTACGACACCCGGCCCGAGCTCGACGAGGCAGCCTGGCACACGCTGCTGCGCAACGTCGACCGGATCGCCGAGCGTGCCCGCCGGCGCGGCGTGAACGCCGTCCTCCACCCGCACGTCGGCACGATGGTGGAGTCCCGAACGGACGTCGAGCGCGTCCTCTCGGGGTCGACGGTGCCGCTGTGCCTAGACACCGGGCACCTCCTGATCGGTGGGACCGACCCGGTGGAGCTGGCCAAGGCGGTCCCGGACCGGGTCACGCACACCCACCTCAAAGACGTCGACGTCGCGTTCGCCGACCGCGTCCGGGCCGGCGAGATCAGCTACACCGACGCGGTGCGGGACGGCATGTACCGACCTCTCGGAGCCGGTGACATCGACATCGCAGCGATCATCACCGTGCTCGAGGCCAGCGGGTATCGGGGCTGGTACACGATGGAACAGGACACCGTCTTGACCGGCACGCCGACCGGCGAGGGGCCCGTCGCGGACGTCCGCGCCAGTGTCGAGTACCTGCGCGGACTGGGTCTCTGATATGCGCCAGCGGGATTTTTCTGTCTCCCACCAGCCGGTGGGCCATTCCCAGAAGGAAGGAAGGCTCGACGATGAGCTTTCGGAAGTTGACGTGCGCGCTGGTGTCGGTCGCCGCCCTGTCGGCGGTGGTGACGGGCTGCAGTAGCCAGGGCGGTGCTCAGCAACAGGGCGGTGGTGGCGGCACCAGCGGGACCGTCGGCGGCACGCGCTACACGATCGCGATGATCACGCACGAGCAGCCCGGCGACACGTTCTGGGACCGCATCCGGGCCGGTGCGCAGGACGCGGCCAGGGCTCACAACATCGAGCTGAAGTACTCGGACGCGCAGGCTGGGCCCGAGCAGGCGACGCTCGTGCAGAACGCGATCGACAGCCGGGTGGACGGCATGGCGGTGACGCTCGCCTACGTCGAGCAGGTCGGCCCGGCCGCCAAGGCGGCCGCCGACCGGGGGATCCCGACGGTCGCGTTCAACGCGGGCATCGAGCAGTACCGGCAGTACGGGGCGAAGATGTACTTCGGCTCCGACGAGTCCCTCGCCGGTCAGGCGGCCGGGCAACGGCTGACGCAGGACGGGGCGCGGAAAGCGATCTGCGTGATCCAGGAGCAGGGGCACGTCGCGCTCGAGGCGCGCTGCGCGGGTGTCCAGAAGACGTTCCCGAACACCGAGGTCGTCTACGTCCAGGGCACCGATCTCGCGCAGGTGCGCTCGACGATCGGCGCGAAGCTGCAGGAGGACCCGTCGATCACGCACGTCGTGACGCTGGGTGCGCCCTGGGCTCTGACCGCGCTCGAGTCGATCGCCGACACGGGGAGCAAGGCGAAGGTCGCGACGTTCGACCTGAACGTCGACGCGGCCAAGGCGATCCAGGACGGCAAGATCATGTTCGCGATCGACCAGCAGCCCTACGTGCAGGGCTACATGTCGGTGGCGTCGCTGTGGCTGAACCTGACCAACGGCAACGACCTCGGCGGCGGTGGCCCGATACTGACCGGGCCGTCCTTCGTCGACAAGAGCAACATCGACCAGATCGTCCCCTACGCGCGGAACAACAAGCGCTAAGTCCCTGCCGGGAGGAGCCGGCCGGTCCGGCTTCCCCGGGTCCCCCCGAACCACTGGAGCGGGCGAAATGAGCGAGCGAAACATCGGCACAGCGTGTCCGCGAGGCGGCCGCGTGAGCGCGGGCGGAGGCGGACGATGAGTACTCCCGTGGCGACCCAGCCGTCCCCGCCGCCGCCGACCAAGGACGTTGAGCATCCCAAGAAGCCGTTGCTGTCCACCCTGTTCACGCGGCCGGAGACCGGCTCGTTCGCGGCGGCGATCGCGATTTTCGTGTTCTTCTTCGCCCTCGCCGAGCCGTTCCGGACACTGCCGGCATTGTCGACCGTGCTCTACGCGAGTTCGTCGATCGGCATCATCGCCGTCGGGGTGGCCCTGCTGATGATCGGCGGCGAGTTCGACCTGTCGGCGGGCGTCTCGGTGGTGACGGGCGCCTTGACGGCGTCGATGTTCGCCTTCCAGTTCTCCCTGAACCTGTGGGTCGGGGTGTTCGTCAGCCTGATCGTCATGCTGGCGGTCGGGTTCTGGAACGGCTTCCTGGTCGTGAAGACCGGGATCCCGAGCTTCCTGATCACACTGAGCACCTTCTTCATGCTGGCGGGCATCAACCTCGGTGTCACAAAGCTGGTCACCGGCACGGTGGCCACCCAGAACGTCGCCAACTTGGACGGGTTCGCCTCGGCCCGCGCCGTCTTCGCCTCCGAGTTCGCCCTCGGCGGCGTGACGATCCGGATCACAGTGCTCTGGTGGATCTTCTTCGTCGCGCTGGCCACCTGGATCCTGCTGCGCACCCGACTCGGCAACTGGATCTTCGCGGTCGGCGGGAACGCGGCCAGCGCCCGCGCCGTCGGTGTGCCGGTGAACAAGGTGAAGATCGGCCTGTTCATGGGCGTGGCGTTCATGTGCTGGTTCTACGGGATGCACATCCTGTTCGCCTTCAACACCGTGCAGTCCGGCCAGGGCGTCGGCAACGAGTTCCTCTACATCATCGCCGCGGTCGTCGGCGGCTGCCTGCTCACCGGCGGGTACGGCTCGGCGATCGGCGCCGCGGTCGGCGCCTTCATCTTCGGCATGACCACCCAGGGCATCGTGTTCGCCGGCTGGGACCCGAACTGGTTCAAGTTCTTCCTCGGCGCGATGCTGCTGCTCGCGGTCCTGCTCAACCTCTACGTCAAGAACTACGCCCTCAACCGCAGGAGCTGAAGTCATGACCGACACGATCGTGGAGCACGCCGACCGGTCACTGAAGGTCGGCACCACGCTGGTCGAGATGGAGGGCGTCGGCAAGGCCTACGGCGCGATCCGGGCACTGGAGGGCATCAACCTGACCGTGAACGCGGGCGAGGTCACCTGCGTCCTGGGCGACAACGGCGCCGGCAAGTCGACCCTCATCAAGATCATCTCTGGGCTGCACCCGCACACCGAGGGCGTCCTCAAGGTGGACGGGCAGGAGGTGCACTTCGACTCGCCGCGCCAGTCGCTCGACCACGGCATCGCCACCGTCTACCAGGACCTCGCCGTCGTCGGGCTGATGGAGGTCTGGCGCAACTTCTTCCTCGGCTCCGAGATCCGGATGGGTAACTACCCGCTCGCCCCGCTGGACATCAGGGGCATGCGGGAGATCGCCGACACCGAGCTGCGGAAGATGGGCATCATCGTCAAGGACATCAACCAGCCGATCGGCACGCTGTCCGGCGGCCAGCGCCAGTGTGTCGCGATCGCGCGCGCCGTGTACTTCGGCGCGCGCGTGCTCATCCTCGACGAGCCCACCGCGGCGCTGGGCGTGAAGCAATCGGGCGTGGTGCTCAAGTACACCGCCGCGGCCCGCGACGCCGGCCTCGGCGTCGTGTTCATCACCCACAACCCGCACCACGCCTACCTGGTGGGCGAGCACTTCATCATCCTGAAGCTCGGACGCCGGGTGCTGGACAAGAAGCGCTGCGAGGTGACACTCGAAGAACTCACCGCCGAGATGGCGGGCGGGCAGGAGCTCGCCGAGCTCTCCCACGAACTCAAGCGCTGAGCCGCGCTCGCGCGGCGAACATCAGCACTGAGCCACGCACGACACAGGGAGTGCAGGTGGAACCCCTCCGCATCGGAATCCTCGGAGCCGCACGGATCGCCGACCTCGCCATCGTCGCGCCGGCCCGCGTGACGGGAGACCGGCTCGTCGCCATCGCCGCCCGGGACCGCGACCGGGCCGAGGCCTTCGCCGCCTTGCGCGGCGTCGAGCAGGTGCTCGGCTCCTACCCCGAAGTCGTCACCGCGCCGGAGGTCGAGCTGGTCTACAACCCGCTGGCCAACGCGCTGCACGGGCCGTGGAACCGCGCCGCCGTCCGAGCCGGCAAGCATGTGCTGAGCGAGAAGCCGTTCGCCGCCAACGCCGCCGAGGCGCGCGAGGTGCGGGACGCCGCGCGGGCGGCCGGGGGGACGGTGCTGGAGGGTTTCCACTACCTCTTCCACCCGGTCGTGGCGCGGGCGCACGAGATCCTGGCCTCGGGTGAGATCGGGGAGCTCCGGCACGTCGAGGCCCTGACAAAGATGCCCGCGCCACCGGACACCGACCCGCGCTGGTCGCTCGACCTCGCCGGCGGCGCCCTGATGGACCTCGGCTGCTACGGACTGCACGCCCACCGCATGCTCGCTCCGTTCGCGGGCGGAAAACCGACGCTGGTGGCCGCCCGCGGCGGGGAGCGGGCCGGCCGCCCGGGGGTGGACGAGTGGATGGACGCCGAGTTCGCCTTCCCCAACGGCGCGACCGGCCGGTCGCTGAGCCACATGGCCGACGACTGGTGCATGACGCTGCGGTTGGTCGGCTCCACGGGAGAACTCACCGTCGCCGACTACGTGCAGCCGCACAAGGACGATCGGGTCAGCGTGACCACCGGTGCCCGGACCCGCACCGAGGAGCTGGGCAAGCGGTCGTCCTACCTCTACCAGCTCAAGGCCGTGCGGGCGCACCTGCGGGAGGGAGCGCCGCTGCCGATCGACATCGACGACGCGGTCGAGACCGCCGAGATGATCGACGCGATCTACATCGCGGCCGGGTTCGAGCCCCGGCCGGCCCACGTGCCCGTGCAGACGGCCTGAGAAGGGGAACACACGATGTCCGACGACGCCCTGGTCGCGACCTGCTGGACCACCGCGGGCGACGCCGCACCGCGGCGCGGGGACGAGCGGAGCCCGCTGTCACTGCGCGCCCGGGTCGAGGCGGCGGCCGCCGCGGGCTTCACGGGCTTCGGGGTGGCCCACGCCGACCTGATGCCCGCCGTTGCCGAACTGGGCTTGTCCGGCGTCCGGGCGCTGTTCGCCAACAACGGCATCGAGCACCGCGAGGTGGAGCTGCTGGTCGACTGGTGGGCCGACGTGCCCGCTCGGGCGGCGTCGGACGCCGTTCGCCGTGACCTGTTCGAGGCCGCCGCACACCTCGGCGCCCGAACTGTCAAGATCGGCCCGGACTTCGCGAACGGGCCATGGGAGTTCGACCGCTGGGCGGACGAGCTGGCCACCCTCGGCCGGGAAGCCGAGGACGCCGGGACCCGGGTCGCCCTGGAGTTCCTGCCCTGGACCAACATCGCCGACGTCCACCAGGGCCTCGCACTGGTGGAGGCCGCCGGCCACCCCGCCGTGGGGCTGATGGTCGACGCCTGGCACGTCGGACGCGCCCACACGCCGGTCGCCGATCTCGAGGTGATCCCGCCCGAGCGGATCTTCGGCGTCGAGCTCGACGACTTCGACGCCGAGCCCGTCGGGACGCTATTCGAGGACACTCGCGACCGGCGCCGGTACTGCGGCGAGGGCACCTTCGACCTCGAGGGCATGATCGCCGCGCTGCGGCGGGCCGGCTTTCGAGGCCCATGGGGAGTCGAGATCCTGTCCGAGCAGCACCGGGCGACCGAGCTGCGCGAGGCCACCGCCCGCGCCTTCGACAGTGCCCGCGCGGTACTGCGGCGGGCGGCTGTCCGGTCCTAGTGCCCGGGCGCTGGACCGGTCGAGGACCGGACGACCAGCGTCGGCCTCAGGAGTCGGGTCGCGGTGGAGCGCGTGTCCCCGGACAGCCGGGCGACCAGCACCTCGCCGGCCTCCCTGCCGACATCGGTGATGTGGGGATCGACAGTGGTCAGGGCGATCCTTCGCATCCGGCTGAAGAAGTCGTCGTCGTACCCGGCGACCGAGAGGTCCTCGGGTACCCGCAGCCCGAGCTCGTCCGCGGCGGTGAGGACCCCGACCGCCGCGAGATCGTTGGCGGCGAAGATCGCTGTCGGCCGGTCGTCGGCCCGCAGCAGGTCCATCGCGACCCGGATCCCAGTGTTCTCGGTCCAGTCGCCCTGGGCCGTTTCGGGGGCGAGGCCGGCGCCGTGCATGGTCGCCTCGTAACCGGCGCGGCGGATCAGCCCGACCTCGCCCTCGCCAACGATGTGCGCGATGCGCCGGTGTCCGAGCTCGACGAGGTGCGCCGTGACGGCACGCGCGCCCGCGTCGTCGTCATTGGCGACCAGATCGACCGTGGCCAACCTCGGTTCACGGCTTCCGGCGACGACAACCGGCAGCCGACCGGCCAGCTCGTTGACCTGCGCCACCGCGGAAGGGCTGGGTGTTCCGACGAGCGCGATCCCGTCCACCCTCAGGTCGGAGAGGGCGTTCACCGCATCCGGCTCCGTGCGCCCGTCGGCCAGCAAGGGACGCAGCCCGTGCTCGTGCAGGACCGGGCGCAGCTCGTGCAACAGATCGACGTACCAGGGGTTGGACAGGTCGTCGATGACGACGCCGATCGTCCGCGTCCGGCGCTGCACCAAGCTGCGGGCAACGGGATCGGGGCGGTAGCCTAGCTCGGCCATGGCGGCCAGGACCGCCTCGCGACGCTGCGCGCTGACATTCGGCGAGTTCTGCAGCACCAGCGATACCAGCGACTTCGAGACCCCGGCGCGTGCCGCAACGGTGTGGATCGTGGGAGGCCGACCGGACCGGGACTCTGAGGGCACAGATCGAAGGGTAGCGCGCCACGAGGTGTGGCTTGGACCGATCCAAGGAATTCTTTCCGCACCGCGGCTCCCACGCCAACTCGCAGTCAGTTATCAACGACAGGATCCGCGCCTCGTCGGCCAGGTCATCGGCGGTCAGACCGGGCGGGAAGTAGGGCACGCCCGCGCTGTGCTCGAGCACGTGCTCGATGGTGATCTTCTGTTTGCCGTGCGTGCCGAACTCCGGCCACAACTGCGCCAGCCGCATGGTGTACTGCAGCACGCCCTGATCCACCAACCGGTGCACGGCGGTGGCGACAATCCCCTTGCTGACCGAGAAAACTGGGAACAACGTCTTCTCGTCGACCAGTCGACCAGTCGCCGGGTCAGCCACGCCAGCCCATGCGTGGATCACGAGTTCGTCCCCGATGTACGCGGCTACCTGAGCGCCGAGCTCGAACCCGGAATCGACCAGATCATCGAGCTCCCGCTGGATAGCTACCCGCGCCCGGTCCAGCTGAGAAGGTGAAGCCGTCACGGGCACAGTGTGGATGTTGCAGCCTCGTGCCGGCTTGCGATATTCCGCCAGCTTGTAACGAGAACCCGCCAAGCGTCGGCAATCCGCGCGACATTCATCCGAGGGCCGTCAGGAGAGCGTGCCCGCGCCCTCGACCGCTGCTGGTGCATCAGATCCCGCCCAGCCGCCATACCCGTGAGGAACCGAGCCGCCGCACGCGCCGGCCGCCGACCAGTCAACAAGCGTCGTGCCTGCGGTTGTCCGGCCTCATCGGTTGTCTCGTAACCCAGCGGTACGGCCTCGGTGAGGGTGACCTGGGCATCCTCAAGCACCAGGCGCCGCAACGTCGCCACGAGATCGTGATCGCGGTCATATGGTGGCCCGCCGGGCAGGCGGTACAGACCCTCGCCGCAGTCCGACAACAGCACCCGGCCGGCGTAGTCGACCAGCGACCCGAACACTCCCGCCACCGACGCGCCCGCTGGCGCCGGTCCGGGACACCAACGACTATGGTTACCCTGCGGCAAACCTAAACCACCTGTTAACGGCCGGTTTCTCATGGCTGTCAAATGATGATCAATGCCTGTCTCAGGCTACAGAGATGGCGGCCGAGAAGAGGCCACGTCGGGTGGCTAGCCGGGCAACCACAGTGGCCCCCGCGGTACCACGTCTCCACGGAATCAGCCGATCTCGCCTACCTACACGGTCGCGCGACACCCCGCACAGGCGGGCTCCCCACCTGAGCGCGCGATCACACAACACTCAGTACCTCTAGCGATCCTTGGCCGCGAGATCTTTGGCACTTGTGCAGAGTTTCAGGCAGCTCCATGCGTCAAGTGCATCCAGACGGTCCCGGCGCCGCCATGACACGGCCACCCTGACGGACGACCGCGACGGCGATGTGGATGCTGAGCGTGCGTGCCAGGACTGCGGCTGGCAGTTCGGTGGTGAGTTGGAACAGCGCGGCGGATTGGGAGCGCGCGGAGTTGATGCCGAGTTGGCGCAGGCGTTCGGTCATGCGGAAGGCGCCGATGGGGCGGCCGGGTTGGCCTCCTGGGAACAGCCAGGGTGAGCTGCCTTGGTCGCCGAGGGCGGCGTGGCCGTGTCGGGTGGCGGCGAGGGGGCGGACCAGGCTGGCGAGGGGTTCGGGCAGGGTGGCCGGTTCGTGGTCCAGAGCGGAACCCAGTGGATGCTGGTGGCGACGATCCAGCCGAGCTGGCTGCCGTAGGCGCTTTCCATCCTGTCCGGACCCCGCACCCTGATTGCTCGCTTATAGGCAGTAGATGCGTTAGCCTATCGCTGTTCAGTCACTGTGCGGGCTCTGCGCCTGCGGGAACGGAGTGAGGAATGCCGGACGCGGCCGGTCCCACCACTCGACGAACCGCCGCGGGCACCGTCGTCGGCGCGCTCGAGGAGCAGGCCGAGCGGTTCCCGGACGACCCGTTCGTGATCACCCCGGACGACCGGGTGATCACCTTCGCGTCGATGCGGGCCCGCGCGCTGGAGCTGGGCGCCGGGCTGTGCGCGCACGGTCTCGCGGCCGGCGACCGGGTGGCGTACATGGCGGAGAACCGCCCGGAGCTGGTCGAGCTGACCTTCGGCGCCGCGTTCGCCGGCCTGATCACCGTGCCGATCAACGTGTTCCTGAAGGGCGAGTTCCTACGTCACCAGCTGGTCAACTCGGCGGCCGCGGCGATCGCGGTGGACCGGGTCGGGCTCGACGCGCTGCGTCCGGTGCTGGACACCCTGCCCGACCTGAAGCTGATCGTCCTGCTCGGCGAGGACGTCGAGCACAGCGGGGCGGTCGGCCACCAGGACCTGCTGGGCGGTGGCGACCATGCGGAGGCGCACCGGCCCGGGCCGCTCGACACCTACCTGATCCTCTACACGTCCGGCACCACCGGACCATCCAAGGGCTGCATGCTCAGCCACGCCTACTTGGCCCGGGTGGCCGGCGTGATGAGCCGGATGCTGGAGCTCGACGACACCGACCGGCAGATCTGCGTGCACCCGATGTTCCACATGTCCGGGCACATGGACCTGGTGCTGGCCCTGTTCAGCGGCACCCCGATGGGCCTGGAGAACCGATTCTCCGCGAGCGGTTTCTTCGCCCGGGCCAAGCAGCTCGGCGCTACCTACTGGGGCGGCCCGGGGATCACCGACTACGTGGTCGAACAGCCGCCGACGAAGGACCACTCGCTGAAGAAGTGGATCGGCATCCCGTTCCCGCCGGACAAGGAGCGCCGGCTGTTCGAGGACTTCGGCATCCGCTCGATCTGCCAGATGTACGCCCAGACCGAGGCCAACCCGGTGGCCACGGTCGGGCTCAACCACCCCGCCGCCCGGCACACCGACGGCCGGGTGATGGACGACATCGAGTGCCAGGTGGTGGACGACGAGGACTGCCCGGTGCTGGTCGGCGAGGTCGGTGAGATCGTCATCCGGCCGCGGGTGCCCGGGGCGATCTTCAGCGGTTACTGGAACGACGCCGAGCGCACCATCGAGTGCTGGCGCAACCTCTGGCACCACACCGGTGACCTGGGGCGCTTCGACGCCGAGGGGCTGCTCACCTTCGTCGACCGCAAGAAGGACGCGATGCGGCGCAAGGGGGAGAACGTCTCGGCCATGGAGCTGGAGCGGGCGCTGCTCGGGTACCTGCGGATCGCCGAGGTGGCCACGCACGCGGTCGCGACCGACGAGGGCGATCACATCAAGGCTTGCATCGTGGCGAAGCCCGGCTTCGACCGGGACGAGTACGCCGCGCACCTGATGGAGCACGTCCCGCACTTCGCCCGGCCCCGGTTCTACGAGGTGATCGACGCGCTGCCGCGCAACCCGATCGGCCGGGTACTGAAGTTCGAGCTGCATGAGATCGGGCTCACTGAGCACACCGTGGACCTGTTCGCGCTGGGCCTGGTCCATGATCGGAGGCGAGGATGAACCGCACCCTGCAGCGGGAGATGGCCAAGCGGCTGTTCGACCACATCGACGCGAAGAGCACCGACCGGGCACCGGCGGAGATGACACTGAACGAAGCGGACTACGTGGACGCCGCGCAGGCCGCCCGCGAGCGCGACGCAATCCGGCTGCGGCCGTCGCTGGCGGCGGCGTCCGGGGAGCTGCCCGCGCCCGGAGACTTCCGCACCACCTGGATCGCCGGGGTGCCGGTGCTGGTCACCCGCCAGGAGGACGGGTCGGTGCGGGCCTTCCGCAACGTCTGCCGGCACCGGTGCGCCACCGTGGTGGCCGCCGAGGCGGGCAACTCGAAGGCGTTCTCCTGCCCGTACCACGGCTGGACCTACGTCCTGGACGGCGCGCTGCGGGTGGTGCCGGACGGGGAGGACAGCTTCCCCGCGCTGGACCCGGCGGACAACGGGCTGGTGGAGCTGCCGGTGGCGCAGCGGCACGGGCTGATCTGGGTGCGGCCGACGCCCGACGGGCCGCTGGACCTGGCCGCCTACCTGGGCGCGGAGGTGGACCGGGAGATCGCCGAGCTCGGGCTGGACGACTACCACTTCCTGCGCGGGCAGACCTTCGAGCAGCCGGCCAACTGGAAGCTCATCATGGACGGCTTCCTCGAGGTCTACCACGTGCGCTACCTGCACCCGAAGACCGTCGGCAAGATCACCATCGGCAACGTGTTCATCGTCGACGCGCTGGGCGAGCACCTGCGGATGGCCTCGGCGCGCAAGGACATCGAGAAGCTGCGGCCGGACCGCGAGAATCCGGCCGGCGAGCAGCCGGACATCCTGCCCGGGATCATCCTGACCTACGCGCTGATGCCGACCACCGTGCTGGTCTACGTCCGCGACCACATCGAGGTCTGGAGCATCCAGCCGCACGAGACCGACCCCACCCGCTGCCGGATCACCCTGCGGTTCCTGGTCCCGGAGCTGCCTCAGACCGACAAGGCGAAGAGCTATTGGGAACGCAACTGGGACACCGTGGTCGGCGCGGTGCACGACGAGGACTGGGAGATGGCCCGGCGCATCCAGGCCGGCCTGGACGCGGCCAGTGTCAACCCGATGACGCTGGGCCGCAACGAGCTGGGGCTGCACCACTTCCACCGCCATCTTGCCGGGATGACGGGGAGCTGAGCCGATGTCGCAGTACAAGCGGGAGGACCGGTTCCAGCGCATCAAGTCCCAGGTCATCTCGCCGCGGGAGACCGCCGAGGTGGCCCTGGAACTGATCCGCAACGAGGGCGTCGAGGCGGTCACCATCCGCCGGCTGGCCTTCGAGCTGGACGTGAAGAGCGCGTCGCTCTACTACCACTTCCGCAACAAGGACGAGATCCTCGCGCTGGCCGCCACGGTGGCGTTGGCCGGGATCCGCGGCGCCGGGAACCCGGACCGGCCGTGGCGGGAGTGGCTGCTGGAGAACACCGTCCGGTACCGCCGCGCGCTGCTCGTCTACCCGGACCTGGTGCCCACCCTGATGCGCCGCCATCCGCTGCACATCGGCACCGAGGAGCACGAGCGGGCGGTGCGGCTGCTGGAGCAGCAGGGCGTCCCGCCGGAGATCATCATGCCGCTGTTCGACAGCCTGGAGTCGCTGGCCTGTGGTAGCGCGCTCTACGCCGCCGCGGGTTCGGCGTTCGACCGGTCCGAGGCGTGGAAGGACGACTTCCCGGCCATGTACCGGGTCAGCACCACGGTCGGGCTGAGCGACGACGAGGTGTTCGAGCGGGCCGCGCGCGGGGTCATCGACGGATTGGCGGGTCCGGCATGAGCAGCACCGAGGAACGTCTGGACCGGCTGGAGTCCGTGGCCGAGATCCAGCAGCTGGTGGCCCGCTACGCCCTGGTGCTGGACGGCCGGGACGCGCAGGCCTGGGCGGCGCTGTACAGCCCGGACGTCAAGGTCGGACCGCCGATCGACGGGCGCGGCCGCGACGACCTGGTGGCGTGGTTCAAGGCCAAGTGCTCCTACTGGTACCGCAGCATGCACGTGATCGGTGTGCACCGGATCGACCTCGACCCCGATGACCCGGACCGCGCGACCGGGCTGGCCCAGTGCCGGGTGGAGCAGGAGATCGGCGAGCGCTGGGTGACCACCGCGTTCCTCTACCGCGACGCCTACGTCCGGGTGGACGGCCAGTGGCTGTTCGCCCACCGGCACGGCATGCCGATCTGGTGCTACGACCAGCACCAGGACCCGCTCACCGGCGTCGAGCGGCTGCCCGGCGGGATGCCCGTCCGGCTGCCCGCCGACTACCCGGCGTTCCGCGCGTTCTGGGCCGACTTCACACCCGAGCAGGTCGCCGAGGTCACCAGCCGGCCGATCTGGACGCGGCCACCGACTAGATCTTGAGATCGTTGCAAGAGTATGCAGCCCCATTAGCCTATCGCCGTTCAGAACTCGGCCCGGGGCGTCGCCGCGAGGCCTAGCGCGACCGGTCGAGAGGAAGGTTGATCTCCCGTGACACCACCCGCCACCTGCCCGGTCCACCGCATCGGCAACATCCCGGACCTGATCAGCACCGTGCGCTCGAAGAGCGTGCTGAACAACGCGGCGTACTTCGCCGCCGCGCACAAGCTGGACGACGGCCACATCACCGTGGAGGAGTTCGTCGGCGGCATGTGGACGTTCACCGACGGCCCGGAGCACCGCCGCCGGCGCAAGATGCTGAACTCACTCGTCCGCCCCGACGCGTTGGACGCCATGCGGGAGAACTACATCCTGCCCGCCGTGGAGAAGCTGCTCTCCGAGTCACTGGCCGAGCCGGACGAGGACGGCCGTTACCGCACCGACCTGGTCGAGCTGGCCGACCGGCTGTTCGTCGGGTTCGGGGCGAACATGATCGGGTTGACCGACATGGAGTCCCCGCAGCGCCAGGCCAAGCTGCGGCAGATCATCCCGGGCATCTTCGGCGGCGTGCTGGCCCAGTTCTTCGACAACCGCGAGGCCGTGTTCCAGATGGCGCTGGCGGCCAAGCAGACCTTCGTCGAGGAGTACTACCGGCCGGCGCATGAGGCGTACCGGCGGATGTACGCCGAGGTGGAGGCGGGCACCCGGGACGAGGAGAGCATCCCGCGCTCGCTGATGCGGCTGATCGTGTCCAAGGCTGACCCGGTCTACGAGGACGACGAGGTCGGGATCCGGGACGCGATCCTGGTGTTCAACACCGCGATCGGCACCAGCGTGCAGTCGGTGGTGCACATGGTCCACGACACCGCGCGGTGGTTCGCCGAGCACCCGGAGGACCGCGAGCGTGTCGGCGACATGGAGTTCCTCACCCGGTGCATGGAGGAGACGATCCGGCTCAAGGCGCCGTTCATCTCCTTCCTGGTCCGTCGGGCCGGCGAAGACCTGGAGATCGGCGGCGAGGCCATCAAGCAGGACGATGAGCTGCACATCGAGATCCCCCGGGCCAACCGCGACCCGGAGGTGTTCGGCCCGGACGCCGGGCAGTTCAACCCCTGGCGCGAGCGCCCCGAGAAGCTGCCTCGCTACGGCATCGGGTTCGGGTCCGGCCCGCACGCCTGTCTGGGGCTGCGGGTGGTGCTGGGCAACGACGGGCACAGCGGCAGCCACGTGCGGTTCATGCAGAAGCTGTTTGGCCACGGCATCGTCCCCGACCCGGCGGGCGAGCCGCAGATCCTGGCCATGTCCCAGGACGAGAGCGCGATCGAGGACGTGGTGACCTTCATGAGCTACCCCGTGGTGTTCGACGACTGGACGCCCGGCAACACGACCGTTGAGGAGTATGTGGCGTGAACCGATGCAGAGTGGCGGGGCTGGAGGAGCTGAAGCCCGGCGGTCTACTGCGGGCCGACGCCGAAGGTGTGCCGATCTGCCTGGCCCGGCTCGAGTCGGGCGAGGTGCACGCGATCAATGACATCTGCAGCCACGAGGAGGTCGAGCTGTCCGACGGTGACCTGCAGGGCACTGAGGTGGAGTGCCCTGCGCACGGCTCCCGTTTCAGCGTGCTGACCGGAGAGGCCGATGGCTTCCCCGCCGAGGAGTCGGTGGCGACCTATCCGGTAACCGTCGACGGTGACGACATCTACGTGGAGGTTTGACGTGGTGGGTCGGGTGGAGGGCAAGGTCGCCCTGATCACCGGAGCCGCGCGGGGCCAGGGACGTTCGCACGCGATCCGGTTGGCCGAGGAGGGCGCGGACATCCTGGCCATCGACGTGTGCCGGGAGATCCCGGAGTACATGGCGCCGCCCGCGTCGTCGGACGACCTGGCCGAGACGGTCAAGGCGGTCGAGGCGCTGGACCGGCGGATCATCGCGGTCGAAGGTGACGTCCGGAACCAGGCGGACCTGAACGGGCTGGTCGAGCGGGGGATCGCCGAGTTCGGCCGCCTCGACATCGTGAGCGCGAACGCCGGGATCATCAACTACGGGCTGATCGACACGATCACCGACGAGCAGTGGCAGGCGGTGTTCGACGTCAACGTCACGGGCGTGTGGCGGACGGTGAAGGCCGCGCTGCCGCACCTGCGGGCCGGGGCGTCGATCATCCTCACCGCGTCCATCGGCGGGCTGAAGGGCGCGCCCGGGGTGGGGCCGTACATCAGCGCCAAGCACGGTGTGGTCGGGCTGATGAAGAACCTGGCCCACGAGCTGTCGCCGCGCGGGATCCGAGTGAACGTGGTCGCCCCGTCGAACGTCAACACCGACATGTTGATCAACGAGTTCACTATGGCGTCGTTCCTGCCCGGCGACCCGGAGCCGACGGTGGACAGGTTCGAGGTCGCGGCCAAGACCATGCACATGATGGACGCTGGCTGGGTGGAGCCGAGGGACATCTCCAATGCGCTGTTGTTCCTGGCCTCCGACGAGGCCCGGTTCATCACCGGCATCTCGCTGCCGGTCGACGCGGGGTGCCTGCTCAAGTGAACCTCCCCGACACGTTCCACCTGATCGGCGGGGACGCGCTGAAGACCGGCACCGGCGGCTCGCTGGAGCACGTCAATCCGGCGACCGGTGAGTCGAGCACGCTGGAGCTGGCCGGGGCGGACGAGGTCGACGCCGCCGTGGCCGCCGCCCGGGAGGCATTCGGAGTGTGGTCCGGGCTGGCCCCGATGGCCCGGCGCTACCTGCTGCAGCAGTTGGCCCGCAGGATCAACGAGTCGGCGGCCGACCTGTCGGCGCTGTCCACCTACGAGTCGGGCATGCCGGTGGTCTACGCCGCGCAGATGGCCGCCGTCGGGCCGGCCGAGTGGTTCGACTACTACGCCGGCTGGGCGGACAAGCTCAACGGCGAGGTGATCGGCGCCTGGGACTTCAACTACACCGTGCCCGAGCCGTACGGGGTGGTCGCGGCGATCGTGCCGTTCAACGGTCCGGTGTGGGAGATCGGCATGAAGGCCGCGCCCGCGCTGGCCGCCGGGAACACCGTGGTGATCAAGCCGCCGGAGCTGGCCCCGTACTCGTCGATCCTGTTCGGCCGGCTGTGCCTGGAGGCGGGCATCCCGCCGGGGGTGGTGAACGTCGTGCTTTCCGGGCCGGACGGGACCGGTGCCCTGGTGAGCCACCCGGATGTCGACAAGATCAGTTTCACCGGCAGTGCCGGCACCGCGCGGAAGATCCTGGCCGCCGCCGCGGCGAACCTGACCCCGGTGGTGCTCGAGCTGGGCGGCAAGTCCGGGGTGCTGATCTGCGACGACGCCGACGTTGACTCCGCCGTGGGGGCCGTCGCGCAGTTCGCCATCGCGCAGAACGCCGGGCAGATCTGCACCTCGCCGAACCGGGTGCTGGCCCAGCTCGGGGTGTACGACGAGGTGGTGGAGAAGCTGGCGGCCGTCGCCGGCGGCTTCGTGGTGGGTGACCCGCTGTCGGAGAGCACTCAGGTCGGCCCGGTGATCAGCGTGGCGTCCGCCGACCGGATCGTCGGGATGGTCGGCGAGGGGGTCTCGGCGGGCACCGCCCGGGTGGTGACCGGGGGCTCGCGGCTGGACGGGCCCGGCGCGTTCGTGGCGCCCACCGTGCTGGCCGACGTGGCGACCGACAGCCGGCTGGCCGGCGAGGAGATCTTCGGACCGGTGGCCACGGTGTCGCGGGTGGCCGACGACGACGAGGCGGTGGCGGTGGCCAACGGCGTGGACGCCGGGCTCGCCGCCTACGTGTTCAGCCGGGACATCTCCCGCTGCCACACGCTGGCCAAGCGGCTGCGGTCCGGCTCAGTGTCGATCAACGGCCTGGGCAACCACATGATCTACAGCCCGTTCGGCGGCAAGGGCGCCAGCGGCTACGGCCGGGAGGGCGGCCGGGCCGGCATCGAGGAGTTCCTATCGGTCAAGTCGGTATCCGCCCAGCTCTAACCGGACGACAGAGGGCATGTGGACACGAAGGCAAAGCGCTGGTGCATCTGGGCCGGTCCGGCGTTCACCCCGCTCTTCGCGGTCGCTTCTGGACGGTGGCGGGGCCGCGTCCGCCGCTCGACCCCGTCGGGCTCGGGTGCCTGGTCACCGCCTCGGAGGACGTGCTTGCGTACCTTGGGGAGCCGAACAGGTCGCGCGCCGCGCAGTGTGTGCCACCGCCTTCACGTGGGCCAGCGGGCCCCGAAAGCAGATGGGGTACGTCAGTGAGGGCCCGCCGCCACCGCGCACGGCGTGTGCCCGGCGGCGGCGAAGCGGCTACCGGTGAGCCTGCCGCTTGAATTTCCGGGCCGGGCGCCCCATCACCGGGTCGATCAGCTTCACGGCGAGGTTGCGAAAGCCCACCAGCGGCGAGGCGGCCTTGGGGACGGTGATCAGCGCGCTCTTCCGGTCGCTGCCGACCACCTCGACCATCCGCTTCGCCACCACCTCCGGGGTGAGCACCCCGGCGTCACCGGCCCGGCGCTCGATGAAGTCGACCACCGGGTCCTCGATGGCCTTGTTGGCCAGCGTGGTGCCCTTCACCGAGCCGAGGATGAAGGTGAACACGCGGATCCCGTAGTCGCGCAGCTCGCTCTGCAGGTCCAGCGCGCACTTGGTCAGCCCGGCCTTGCCCGGCACGTAGGCCCCGAGGTGGATCATCGAGACCTCGGTGGACAGCGACCCGGTGGTGGTGATCGTGCCCCGGCCCCGGGCCCGCATACCCGGGATGACCTGCCGGATCAGCTCCATCTGGGACAGCATGTTCACCGTCGTGGCGTGCCACAGCTGCCGGGCGCCGAAGTCCTGGAACGGGCCGGCCGGGCTGACCGCGGCGTTGCACATCAGCACATCGACCGGGCCGTTCAGCGCCTCGGCGCGGCCGATCGCGCCGTCCACCTGGTCGAAGTCGGCCAGGTCCAGCGGCACCTCGGCGCCTCCCACCTCGGCGACCACCTGGTCCAGCTCCTCGCCGGGCAGCGCGAGCACGGTGCACCGGGCACCCTCGGCGGCCAGCGCCCGGACCAGCGCGGCCCCCACCCCGGTGGACCCGCCCACCACCACCACGTGCGCATTCTGGAGCCTCATGACACACGCGCCGGCATGGTGCGCCATCCCCACATGGTGGAGGCGTCGTCGAACCGTTCCGCTCGATCCAGGTCGACCGTGTAGTTCGGCATCTTGACCAGGATCTCGCGCAGCATGATCTCAAACCAGAGCCGGAACAGACCCGCTCCGATGCACACGTGCGGACCGTCGCCGAACGCGATGTGCGGACAGGACGATCGGTCAATGTCGACCTCTTCCGGCCGTTCGAACGCGCGGTGGTCGCGGTTTGCGCCAGGCAGCCAGACCAGCACCCGATCGCCGGCATGCATAGTCACTCCGCCCACCTCGACATCGCAGAGCACGTTGCGAGCCAGGGACACCGCCGACGAGGTCTGGCGCAGCAGCTCCTCACACGCCTGTGGGATCAAGGAGTGGTCTGCGGCCAGCCGGGAGCGCAGGGCAGTGTCCTGCGCTAGGTGGAGCAGCGAGTTGCCGATCATCGCCGCCGGATTTTCCGCCCCGCCCACCAGAAGCGTGAAGGTCATCCACCGGACGGACTCATCGTCGAGCTCGAAGTCGGGATTGACAAGGTGGCTGACCAGGTCGTCCTGCGGCTCGGACCGCCGGGCCGCGATTAGGTCGTTGATTACTTGCACGGCGTTGCCGAACTCGGCCAGACCCTTCTGCATCGCCTCGGACTGGGCGAACTCAGGGTCAGAGGCGTATGGCATAACGTTCAGGGCCGCCTGCACCGACCGGATGAAGGGCACCCGTTGCTCCTCCGGGAACCCGAGATACATGGTCATCGAGCCGGCGGGGATGCGGTCGGCAATGTCGTGGACCACGTCGAAGTGGTCCTTGGTGACGGCCTCGTCGATGACTCCGGAGATGAAGGTCTCCAATTCTGGAGCCAGCGCGTCCACAGCACGCTTGTGGAACTTCGGGATGAGGATCTTGCGCAGGATGCGGTGATACGGCGGGTCGGCCTCCGCCGGGATCAGACGCGGTCCGACCACCGTCGGGATGGTGTTCCCGCCTTTCATGTCCTCCGTCTTCCGCGAGGAGAAGACGGAGTAGTCGCGAAGCACCCGCTTGGCGAGCTCGTGGGACGTCACCACCCAGTGGCCGCCGTAGCTCTCTGTCCAGAAGACCGGGTGCTCCCGCACCAACGCCAGAACCTCGTCGCGATTGTGCGAGGTGTGTTGTGCGTGGTGGTCGAACTCTAAGGTCGCCGGGGATTCCGTGGTGGTCACAGGTGGATCCTTAGGGTGAGTGTCGCTGAGCGTGTCAGGCACACAGGTAGGCCGCCGTCGCCATGTGACGTTGGAACTCGGGCCTCGTTCCGGGGTGTTCTCTCCACGGCGACGACCGTTGGCCTATCGGTGTTCAGTCAACGTAGACCCTCGCGTCGGGTCTCGCCAGACCTCCCTTCGAGAGTTGAGGCCAGTCCTGTTGCGTGGAGGCCCGTCTGTGGCCGCCGGCCGCTGGTCTTTCGACGAAGCCAGACCCTCACCGGGTGGTCAGTTGGCGACGAATGTCCCGTCGACCGGAACTATCGCTCCACTGATGAACGAAGCGGCGTCGCTGACCAGGAAGCCGACCCCGGCGGCCAGTTCCGTCGGGGAGCCCAGACGCCCCAGCGGGTGCCTGGCGGTCAGGTCTTCACGCAGCACCGGGTTGGCGTCGAACACTCGTCGCGGCATCGAGGTCTCGATGCCGCCGGGCAGGATCGCGTTGATCCGGACCCCGGCTGGGCCGTACTCCGCGGCGGCGGCCTGGGTGAGCATGATGACCGCCGATTTGGCCGCGCAGTGGGCGGCCATCCCTGGGATGGTCCGCAGCCCGGCTGCTGAGGCGATGTTTACCACGGCGGCATGCGGGCTGCGGGCGAGATGGGGCATGGCGTACTTCATGCTTAGAAACACACCCCGGGTGTTTACCGCGAAGATCCGGTCAAAGTTCGCCACCGAGCAGTCAGCCAGCGGGCCGATCTCGCCGTCGATCCCAGCGTTGTTGACCACGATGTCAAGCTGGCCGTGTCGGTGCACGACGGACGAGATGAGTTCCCGCACGCCCACTTCGTCGGACACGTCGGCGGTGACCGCGCTCGCTGTGCGACCGAGTTCCTTCGCGGTGATGTCGGCCCCGCCGAGATCCACCACCACGACCGTGGTCCCGTCGTGCAGCCGCTGGGCGATGGCCTGACCGAGGCCCCTGCCCGCTCCGGTGACCACGGCGACCCGCCCGGACATTGCTGCACTCATGATCCTCCTTGCATTTTCCGAGGGAGTCGACGAGCCGGTAGCGGATGGCTTTCGGGCTGTGCAGCAGCGTGGGGCCCAGATCTTGTTGGGCGCTCCGTGGACGACGACTTTCTTGCCCTCCATGCAGCCTGCGTACGCCTGTCGCGCGACGGTTTCGGGTCGCATCATGGAGATCTGCGGCGGCAGGTTGTTGTCCCAGTAGTCGGTGATGCCCACGACGTCGAAGATCTCGGTTTCGGTGGCGCCGGGTGCGCTGACGGTGCGGTGCACGCCGTCCGGCTTGTATTCGCCGTCGATGGCTTCGGACAGTTTGTGCACGAATGACTTGGCGGCGGTGTAGAGGGCCATGGTCGGTGCGCCGAGGAACATGCCGCCGACGGAGGTGACGTTGATGATGCGTCCCCACTGTTGCTGTCGCATGTGTGGCAGCAACCGATGGCAGAGTTCGGCGACGCCGAGAGACTTCAGCCGGACGAACTTCTCGTGCTCGTCCCAGGGGTGATCGAGGAATTTCCCGAGCATGTCGAAGCCGGCGTTGTTGACCAGGAAGTCCACGGCCAGGCTTCGGCCGGCTAGTTCGGCGGCGATGCTCGCGGATGCCTCGGCCGCGACCAGATCGCAGGGTAAGGGATGGATCCGGACTCCGAAACGGTCCTTGAGTTCGGCCTGCGGCTGCTTGAGCCGCCGCTCGCGGCGGGCCACCACCACGACGTCGTAGCCCTTGGCCGCCAGCAACTTGGCGTGCTCGGCCACCCAGCCGGTCAGCACCGCCCGCCGCGCGGCCACCTCCCCGACGGCCCGTGCCGGTGGCCGCCCAGTCCCCCACCGTGGCCGCGTCGGTGACTGTGGCCCCGTCTGTGACCGGTCGTCCCTTTACCCGCGAGCGATTGCAGGTCAGAACCGTGCCGCGCCTGCTTCCGCAGGAGCGGCGTGTCGGCCACCGTCGCCCCTCGTGTGCTAGGGCAAGTACGCGGCCAGCAGGCGGTGCAGGTTGGCGCGCAGTTGCTCCTCGGGGGCGCGCTGCTCGAACAGCGGAGCGATTTGTTTGAGCGCGGGGAACTGCTCGGCGGGTAGTGCGGCGATTGTCTCGTGTCGGTCGAACTCCTGGCGTGAAATCCGGTTGAGGGAGAAGCCGAACACGTAGTTGGTCAGTGCGTCGTAGGCGTCGTAGGCGTCTTGACCGTGGACGTCCAACTCGCCGAGCAGCTCGAAGATCGTTTCGTGGGCACGGAAGAGGGCGCGGTTATTCATCCGGCGGATCACGGTGAGCTGCGCGATGGCGGGGTGCTCGACGAGCATGCGGTGGACGGCGACGATGTAGTCGACCAGCGCGTGGAACGGGTCGTCGGCCTGCAGGGTGTCGGGGTCGGGTAGCTCGGCGAAGACGGTGTCGGCCAGTGCTTGGAGCAGCTGCTCCTTGCCGCCGAACGTGGTGTGCACGGTGGCGCTGCCGACGCCGAGTTCTTTGGCCAGGCGGCGCAGGGTGAGGGAGGCGAGACCCTCCTCGTTGATCACTTTCATGGCCACGGCCAAGGCCTCGTCGCGCACCAGTAGCCGAGGTCTGCCTCGGCCGGCACCGAGTGGGGCGACCCCGGATAGCAGGTCCTCGCCCGCACGGATCGGCTTGCTCATGCCCGAACTCTACCGGTAGACGCAGCTTTCCGACCAATTATCCGATCACTGTTTACAAATTCCCCGGCGGCGGTTACGGTCGTTCCCGTCGGCCATACGGGCGCGGCGGCCTGTTCGGGATCGGATCCGGAGGATCGGGTGACCATCGGAGTACACGGCGGGGCGGACCCGCTGCACCAGCAGGGTTCGCCGGTCACGGCCTGGACGATTGCCAACACGTCGGAGGTCGTGCGGACCGTCCTCACCCCGTTGGGGGCGAGTTGCTTCTGGGGTGATCCCTGTGAGCTGGAGCTGCGGCGAGGTTACGCCGCCATGGGGATCTTCCGGGCCCGCGACGTTCGGATCGAGGCTTCGGCCGACGACCGGATGATCGCGGTGGTCTACGGCCGTCTCGCGGCCAACGTCGACAGCTTCCGCCGGATGGCCGACTCGATGCCGGGCACGTCGGGCTCGGCGATGGAGGAGCAGTACTTCGGCTCGGTGCGGCCGGAGGTGGCGGATCGGCCGACGAAGCGGCGCTATCCGGCGCTGGCGGTGAAGATGCCCCGCGCCGCCGCGATGCTCGGGCGGCGCATCCGCGCGGTGCGCGAGGACCACCAGTCGTGGTGGCGTCGGCAGGTGATCGAACGCCCTCCCGTCGAGGCTGGTGCCGCCCGGGTGTTGCTGCGGGAGGCCAGTGAGCGGTTTCGGCGGGCGATGTGTCTGCACATGCAGGCGACCGCGTTGTGCCAGGCCGGTTACGAGCAGATCGTGGCGCTGGCGCAGACGGCGGGAGTGCCGGGCCTCGAGCTGCGGCTGGCCACCGGGTTCGGCGGTATCGAGGAGACCGCCTTGCTGAAGGACCTGTGGGAGGTCTCCCGCGGCCGCCTCGACGAAGCGGAGTTCCTCGCCCGCCACGGCTACCACGGCCCGGGGGAGGGCGAGCCGTACAACCCGTCCTGGCGTCACCAGCCCGCGCTGTTGACTCCCCGGCTGGCGGCCTACCGAGCGCTGGGCGAGGAGCGCGCGCCGGGCGCGGTGGAGTCCGACCGGGTCCAGCAGCGCCTGGACGCCGAGGCGGAGTTGATCGCCTCGTTGGGAAGATTCGGCCGGGCCCGGGCGCTTCCCGCGCTCCGCGCCGCTGCCTCGTTCATCCGGGCCAAGGAGACCGGCAAGGTCGCCTACACGCTGGCCATCGACGCCGGCCGCTGTGCCGCCCACGTACTGGGCGCTCGACTGCACGACCACGGGCAACTCGCCGACCCGTCGGACGCGTTCTTCCTGACCCTCGACCAGCTGAGCGGACCGCTGCCGGCGGCGACTCGGGACATCGTCGCCGCGCGCCGCGAGCAGCACGAGAAGTACTCGGCGATGAAGCTACCGCCCAACTGGGTCGGCAGCCCGACCGTCCGCACCCGCGAGCGCGCCCCCACCGCCAGCGCGCGGGAGCGAACCACCCTGCGCGGTCAACCGGTCAGCGGCGGTGTGGTCGAAGGCCGCGTCCAGGTCGTCACCGACGTCGACCAGGCCGACGACTTCACCCCCGGCGACATCCTGGCCTGTCACGTGACCGATCCGAGCTGGATGCCGCTGCTGTCGATCGCCGGCGCGCTGGTGATCGATGTCGGCGGCCCGATGAGCCACTGCGCCATCGCCTCGCGCGAGCTCGGCATACCCGCTGTGATCAGCACCGGCGACGGCACCGAAGTGCTCACGACCGGCGACTGGCTGCGGGTGGACGCCGACACCGGCGAGGTCACCGTTCTCAAAAACCCGCCGACACCCAGAGGAAGACACACCGATGAGCTACGGCCACGACCGGTTTCACCAGCGCACCGATAACCCCTACTGGAACGAGAGCGCCTGGTTCAGCTTCATGATCCCCGAGCGGAACCTGCACGGGATGCTGTACATGTACTACCGGCCCAACATGAAGCTCGCCGCCGCCGGACCGTTCATCTGGGACCGCTCCGGCGAGCAGATCTACGACTGCCTCTACTACGGGTTCGACCCCATGCTCTCGATGCCCGATAACGTCGAGATGTTCGACGTGAGCCTGCCGAACTCCTACACGGTGCGCACCATCGAACCGGACCGCAGCTTCCAGTTCACCTACAAGTCCGGCCGGTGCGAGCTGGACATGACCTTCGCGACGGTGCTGGAGCCGCACATCAAGGCCGAGACAGTCAAGGACGAGGAGCAGCTGCGGGGCTGGTGGTCCCAGGTCGACGTGGGCCACTACGACCAGCTCGGCCGCATGCGCGGGTCGTTCGTCGTCGACGGCGAACGCTACGACGTCGACTGCTACAGCATGCGCGACCGCTCCTGGGGCCCGCGCAAGCTGCTGCCGGTGCGGCTGTGCTACCCCTGGGCGGCCGCGGCCGACGACCACTCCTTCCTCGCCCCGTCGGTCAGCCAGACCCCGCTGGAGACCGACCCGGTCCTCGACACCGTCGAGCGGGTGATGGCCGGCTCCGGCTGGTACATGCGCGACGGGATCAAGTCCAACCTGGTCGACGGGACACTGCGCACCATCGAACGCGGCCCCGACGGACGGCCTCTGCGGCAGGTCATCGAAGCCGTCGACGAACTCGGCCGCGACCTGCGCGCCACCGGGCAGACCCGCAACCTGCTCAAACTGTCCGTCTACGGCAACTGGTTCGACTGGTACAGCCTCGCCGAGTGGGAGTTCGACGGGATCCGCGCCTACGGGGAGATCGAGGACTACCACCCCTTCGACATCTACCGGCGCATGCAGGTCACACTCGGCAACGCCGTCGCGTGAGGGCCGAGTCATGCACACGACGACACAGCGGCTGTGCGTGTGGGCGGGACCTCTCATGGTGGCGATCTGGGGCGCCGTGACCGGCGACCTGCCATCGCGATCGTTGACGTACCGGCTCAGGTGGTACCGCTCTTATGCTCCGAAACCAACGCCTTGGCACGCCGCTCGGCCTGTGGCAGTGCCTCGCCCAGTCGCCGGCATGAGCGCTGCGCAGGGCAGCGCGATCTCTGCGTATGTTGGCACCGCGCTACGCATGTACGCCCGTTGCTTCCTGTACGTAGACTCCACATGCGCGTCGATCCGAATACGTAGTACGTATAGAGAATTAAATAGGTCTCGATGGTGTACGTAATTATTGAGTCTTCCGCGCAAGGTGCGCATCTAAACCAAACGCTGCCTCGTTGGATCACAGGGAGTTCTTGACTGGCCTCTGCTGCATCTTTCAGGCGTGCGTCGGGTCTGCTCTACAGAACATTCGGCGTTGTATGTCCGAGTTCCCCTAGAAAGGCTGTGCGATGATGCGCCTTGACCTCCGCGCGGTTGAGTCTACTCTTTCCGGGATGCTCTGTCCCGTCCAGCGATGGGAGATCAATCATTTCCTGGGCGGAGTTCAACGGGGCTGGTTGCGATGTGCTCGATGCATTTCACGCACTGCCGGCGGCTAGGCAGTACGCCTCTGTCGAGGACATCACTGCCGCTGTCACGGCTGGCGAGAGGGAATCGCGGCGTGGGCGGCCTCTCGCGGGCCTGCTGCTATGTGCGATGTCAGCCTAGGTCGGTGTGGTTCGGAGTTAGTCCAGGAACGTTTCATAGCGACTAGCAAGGATCTCTTGCGGGCGCGACGATCCCGCGATGCGGGCCGGCGGTGATCGTTCTCGTTGGATGCAGCCGCTTCCGTTACATCGGTGACATTTGAGCAATTCAGTTCGTAATGAGCTCTGTGGAGGAGTGTATGGCGACCGAAGTGAATCTTACGTCCTCGGCCCCAGCGCAGGGGCATGTGCCCACCCCGCTGGAGAAGGCGGCGGCTCCGATCGGTGGGTTCCTGTCGACAGCCGCCGACACGGTCGTCGCGACGTTCAAGCCGCCGTTCCAGTGGCGTGAGTACGTGCAGCAGTGCTGGTTCGTCGCCAGCGTCGCGATCGGGCCGACCATTCTGCTCGGAATCCCGTTTGTCGCCCTGGTGACCTTCCAGTTCAACCAGGTGTTGACCGAGTTGGGCGCGATCGATGCGTTCTCGGGTGCCGGGTCGGCGTTCGCCACGGTGAGTCAGATCGGTCCGGTGGCCACGACGTTCATCATCGCCGGCGCGGTGGCTACCTCGATCTGCGCGGACTTGGGTGCCCGGAAGATCCGCGAGGAACTGGACGCCATGGAGGTGCTGGGCATCGACCCGGTGCACCGGCTGGTGGTCCCCCGTGTGCTGGCGGCGGCCACGATGGCGATCTTCCTGAACGCGCTGCTGATCCTGATCGGGATCGGTGGCGGGTTCTTCTACTCGGTGTACCTGCAGGGGGCGAGCCCGGGTGTGTTCATCGATTCGATGAAGGTGCTGACCGGCAACGACAACCTGATCTCGGCCACGATCCGGGCGGCGGTCTACGGGTGGCTGGGCGCGATGATCGGTGCCTACCGGGGTCTGATCGCTAAGGGCGGCGCGAAGGGCGTCGGTCAGGCGGTGAACGAGACGGTCGTCTACGTGTTCATCGCGCTGTTCCCCGTCAACACCGTGTTCACCCAGCTGCAGTACGTGCTGGGCCTCGTCAAGCACTAAAGCAGGAAGGAACAAGCCCTGACATGGAGGTCAAGGTTGTCGCTCCGAGCAGGTTACGGGGCGTGGGCCGCGCACTCGGTGCGCCCTGGCGGGCACTCGACGACGTGGGTAGGCAGGCCAGCTTCTACGGCGAGGCGATCGGCTGGGTACCCAAAGCGGTCAAGAGCTACAAGCGTGAGCAGGTTCGGCTGATCGCTGAGGTCGGCATGTCTGACGGCGCGCTGGCGGTCATCGGCGGCTCGTCGATCATCACGCTGTTCATCACGTTCTTCGCCGGATTGAACGGCGGCGTGCAGGTGTACTACGGCCTGTCGAACCTGAACCTGGAGGCGTTCGCCGGGTTCTCCGGGGCGATCATCTGTCCCCGGCTGCTGACCCCGATCATCGCCGGCACGGCACTGGCCGCGACGGTGGGCACCGGTTTTACCGCGCAGCTGGGCGCGATGCGGATCTCCGAGGAGATCGACGCTCTCGAGGTGATGAGCGTGCGGTCGCTGCCGTACCTGGTCAGCACCCGGGTGGCCGCCGGAATGATCACCATCATTCCGATCTACGCGATGGCGCTGGTCGGCGGCTGGATCGCCTGGAAGCTGGCGTTGGTCCAGTTCTTCGGCCTGGCCGCTGGCACCTACGACCACTACTTCGACACGTTCATGCACCCGACGGACATCATCTACGCGATGATCCAGGCGGTCGGCATCGCGATCGTGGTCATCTTGATCCACACCTACTACGGCTACACGGCCAGCGAGGGCCCGGTCGGCGTCGGCGAGGCGGTCGGCAAGGCTGTGCGCGCCTCGTTCGTCGCGGTCATGACCATCTGCCTGTTGATCGCCACCGCTCTCTACGGCAGCGCTGACACGCTGCGGATCTCCGGGTGAGCGGGCGATGAACCAGACAACCGCCTGGGACAACATCAAGTACAAGGTCTACGCCCTGATCCTCATCGCGATCATCCTGTTCGCGGGGTCGATGTCGGCCCTGGCCTACAACAAGACCTTCGCCAGCTCGATCCCGGTGACCCTCAAGGCGGATCGCGCCGGTCTGCAGATGCACCCCGGCAACAGGGTCAAGGTGCAGGGCGTCGACTTCGGGCGGGTCAAGAGCGTGGACCTCACCGAGGAGGAGCAGGGCGTCGACGTGCTGCTCTACGTCGACCCCGACCTGGCCGAACAGGTGCCGGCCAACGTCGAGGCGGACCTGAACCAGCTCACCGCCTTCGGTAACAAGACCGTGGAGCTGATCCTGCCGGCGCACCCGTCGCCGGAGCGCCTGGAGGCTGGCTCGGTGATCCAGGTCCGGCACGTCGCGGGTGAGGTCAACCGCACCTTCGACGAGCTGATGACGCTGCTGAACCGGGTCGAGCCGGCCAAGCTGAACGCCACCCTGGGCGCATTTGCGCAGACCTTCGAGGGCA
This sequence comes from Actinospineispora eucalypti, assembly GCA_014208095.1. Taxonomy (GTDB): domain Bacteria; phylum Actinomycetota; class Actinomycetes; order Mycobacteriales; family Pseudonocardiaceae; genus Pseudonocardia; species Pseudonocardia eucalypti. Next base: position 3,163,497 of record JACHMT010000001.1, read on the forward strand.
ACGGCGACCGGCTGGGCAAGACGCTGACCAAGGCGAACAACTACCTGACAAAGTTCAACCGGGACCTGCCCGCGCTGCAGCGCGACTTCCGGATCAGCGCTGGGTTCGCGAACGTCTACGCCGGCGCCGCGCCGGACATCGCCGACGTGCTCAGCAACGCCGGCGTCGTCATGGAGACGTTCGCCGACGGTGATTGGCCGTTCGTGATCCATGGAGCCGGGTTCTTTGGCGACCGCTCGTATGACTTCTTCGACCAGAACGCCGACGGTTTGATCGACGCCCTGGATTCGCTGCGGCCGACGACGAGTCTGCTCAAGGAGTACTCGCCGGCGCTGACCTGCTTCCTAGACGGCACCGCGAACACCTTCGACAGTTTGACAGCGGCGTTCCAGCCGGGCGGCATCATGTTCGAGGCGCCGCCGGCGCCCCCCTCCCCGCGGTACCAGTACCCGCGGGATCTGCCGGTGAACGGCCCGGGTCCGCTGAAGGGTCCGAACTGCCGAGGCCTGCCCACCGTCGGGCCGGAGGAGCTGTGGAAGGCAGGTGTCACCAACGGCCCGCCGAGCGTGCTGCCCGGCCGGGAGAGCAACCGCCCGAACCTGTCCAAGGAGCCCGCGGTCGTGCAGTTCTTCGGCCCGGACGCCCTGCTGCTCCCAGCTGTGAAGGGTGGTAACTGATGGCTAGCCGGAAAAACGCGCTGGCCGTCGGGTCCGCACTGGTCAAGACGGTGATTGTCGCCGTCGTCGGAGTGTTCATTCTGGCGATCTTGTGGGTGCAGTTCGGCCAGATCCGGTTCAACACTCAGAAGTCCTATTCGGCGGTCTTCACCAGCGCCTCGGGCATCCAGCCGGCGTCGACGGTCACCGCGTCCGGCGTGGATGTCGGCCGGGTGGATGACATCGAGGTGACCGACCAGAACCGGGCGAAGGTCAACTTCACGATCGACGCGTCGCTCCCGCTGACCGCCGGTACCAAGGCCACTATCAAGTTCAAGAACCTCACTGGCGACCAGTACATGGACCTGACGCCGGGCCCGGGGTCCACCCGGATGCTGCCGGACGGTGGGGTGATTCCGGTCAGCCAGACCCAGCCGGCGTTGGACATCGACGTGCTGCTGGGCGGCTTCAACCCGCTGCTTCAGGGGCTGCAGCCGGCGCAGGTGAACCAGCTGTCCAGCGAGATCGTGAGCGTGCTGCAGGGTCAGGGCGGCACGATCAACTCGGTGCTCGCGCACGCCGCGTCGTTCAGCGGCTCGCTGGCCGACCAGGACCAGGTGATCGGCAGCGTGATCACCAACCTGAACACGGTGCTCGGTGGGCTGGACTCCCACTCCGCCCAGCTGTCGGACACGGTGAAGGAAGCCGCCGACTTGGTCAACACGCTGTCTGAGGATCGCAAGGAGCTGTTGGACAAGTTCGCCGCCTCGGGGGAGTACGCCCGCGGCCTGGGCGATCTGCTTGCCGCGGTGCGCACCGGGCACGACACCTTCGAGGAGCTGGCGAAGGCCGGGCACCTGTTCAACAAGGACGCGAAGGAGGTCAACCGCATCCTCGGGCTGCTGCCCGGGGCCTACCTGCGGCTGGGTCGGGTGTCCACGAACGGTGCGGGCTACGACTTCAACGCCTGCGGCGTCGTCCTCCGGCTCACCGGTCCGGACGGCAAGCCGTTCTACACGCCCCAGATCGGTCCCAGCGACAACAACCTGCAGTGCAGCAGCCAGGACGTCGCGCCGTTGCAGGGCCAGGGTCCGACCAGCGCGTACGGGCACGAGGTGGAAGACGTCCCACTGTCGGACGGGCAGGCCGTGGCCAACGACGCGAACGACAACGGTGAGCACGTGGACAAGCACGACCAGAACCCCGGCGACCCGAATTCGGGACCTGGCGAAAACCCGCGGCAGGAGGGGAACTGACCGATGACCCGGATACCGAGGTTCCGCGAGTTCAACGTTCTGGCCACAGCGCTGGTCGGGCTGGGGATCATCGGGTTGGCGCTGGTCGTGGCGTTCACCTACCCGACGCTGCCGTTTGTGCGGGGCACCACCTACAAGGCGCTGTTCACCGAGGCTGGCGGGTTGAAGACCGGTGACGAGGTTCGGGTGGCCGGCACGGCGGTCGGCAAGGTCATCGACATGGACCTGGTCGGCAACCGGGTGCAGGTGAGCTTCACCGCCGGCCGCTCCCGGCTCGGCACCAGCACCACCGCCGCGATCAAGACCGGCACGCTGCTGGGCAAGCGCTACCTCGGGATCACCCCGGGGCCGGGGCCGGTCATGAGCGGTGGCGACACGATCCCGGTGGAGCACACCCTGGCGCCGTACAGCATCACCTCCAGCATCGAGAACGTGACCCAGCAGATCCACGACTTCGACAAGACCAAGCTCGAGGCGGCACTCAACTCGTTCTCCGGCGCATTCCAGGACACCCCGGAGAACTTCAAGGCGACGTTCGCCAACGTGAAGGCTCTGTCCCAGACGCTCAACACCCGGGACCAGGCGTTGCGGGAGCTGCTGGCGCACGCCAACGCGGTTTCCGCGGTGTTCGCCGCCCGGACTGGTGATTTCCAGCGGCTGCTGCGGGACGGCAACCTGCTGCTCGACGAGCTGCAGCGCCGTAAGGGGCTGATCGAGGAGTCCCTGCGGGGCTTCCAGCACGTCATCCACCAGACGACCGAGCTGGTGAAGGAGAACGACGAGCAGCTCTACCCGACACTTGACGAGCTGAACCGCCTGCTGGCGATCCTCAACCAGCACGATCACGACCTCAGCGTCGCCATCCAGCGGGTGTCCGGCTTCATCGGCGGTCTGTCCGAGGGCATCGCGGACGGGCCGCAGTTCGCGGCGAGCGTGGCGCTCAACGCGCCGGGTGACATCTTCAACTACACCGACCTCCTGCGTCAGGTGACCAACCCGCAAGCGCCTCGGGTCCCGGCCATGCCCGGGCTGCCCGGCCTGGACCCGCTGCCGAACCCGCTGAACGCACCGCCGAGCGGCGCGGGTTCGGACCCGAACTACTCGAACCCGAACGCGAACGGAACCACCCCGTCGCTGCCGTTGTTGGGAGGCAAATGATGGCCCAGCTCGCGGGCGGGCTGCCCCGGCTGCTCCGCGTGGTCGCGGTGGTCCTGGTCCTGGCCCTAGCCGCCGGCCTGATCTACGTCCTGGTCGGCGGCGGCACGAAGAAGGGCACCGCCTACTTCGCCGAGGCGAAGAGCGTCTATCCCGGCGACGCGATCCGGATCCTGGGCATGGAGGTCGGGGCGATCGACAAGATCACACCGGAGGGCGACAAGGTGCGGGTCGACTTCCACTACGACGGCAAGTACTCGGTGCCCGCCAACGCCAAGGCCGCGATCTTGGCCCCGACGTTGGTGGCCACCCGGTTCATTCAGCTCGACCCGGCCTACTCCGGTGGTCCCGCGCTGCCTGACGGCGGCGTTATTCCGGTGGAGCGCACCGTCTCGCCGGTGGAGTTCGACGAGCTCAAGGCCCAGTTGGCCCAGCTCGCGGACGCGCTCGGGCCGAACGGCGCGAACGCCGACGGCGCGCTGAACCGCGCGCTGACGGTGATCGACAAGAACGGTCGGCCCGGTGGGGTGCCCCAGGGGCAGAACTTCCGGGACATGGTCGTGGAGCTGTCCAAGGCGGCGAAGACCCTGTCCGACGGTCGGGAGGACCTTTTCGGCACGGTCCGCAACCTGGCCCAGTTCTCCGCGGTGCTGGGCAAGATGGACCGCGAGATCCTCGACTTCCAGCGGACCCTGGCTGATGTGACCGGGGACCTGCGCAAGAGCGACGACACATTCCGGGAGATCTTCCCGGCGGCCGAGCGGGCCGGCACGCTGGCGATCGGGCTGGTGGGCCACCATGGCAAGGACCTGACCGAGGCCGTCGAGAAGGCGGGCCACCTCATCCGGGTGCTCTCCGAGCGACGCGACGACCTCGCCCAGGTGCTGCACGTCGGGCCGACCACGCTGACCGACTTCAACAACATCTTCCACCCACGCGACCAGCGGCTGCACGGCCACGTCACGCTCAACAATCCGGACACCTTCGGCGGCCCGGGCGACGGGCTCTGCGCCCTGCTGACCCAGGTGGCGGCGGCCGACCAGAAGCAGGGCCAGAAGATGTGCGTGAACTACCTGGGGCCCATCTTCCAATACCTGAAACAGGAGGCCCCGCCGGTCGGCGTGAGTCCGGTCGAGGCGCCCCGCGGTACCACGCCACCGTACGGCGACCTGCAGTACGACGTGCCCAATACCGAACCGACCGGACCGAACGGGACCAGGTCCGATGCGCCCCGTTCCTCGACGGCCAACGGAAACGACCAGAAGTACGGTGCCGGGCCTGGTGGCCTGATCCCGCTGCCCCAGGGAGGAAACCGATGAAGCGCGGCATCCGCGTGGTCTCGGCGGTGGTGACGGCGGCGGTGACGGCGTTGGCCCTGACCGGCTGCTCGTCCTACCGGGGGATCAACTCACTGTCCCTGCCCGGCACAGTCGGCACCGGGTCGGACTCGTACCAGGTCACCATGAAGCTGGACAACGCGGTGAACATGGTCCCGAACACCCCCGTGCTCATCAACGACATCAACGTCGGCACGATCACCGACGTCAAGCTGGACGGCTGGACCCCGGTCCTGACCCTCAGCCTGCGCAACGACGTCAAGCTGCCGGCCAACACCGTCGCGAAGCTGGGCCAGACCAGCCTCCTGGGCTCCAAGCACATCGCGCTCTCCGCCCCCGCTGACCAGCCGCCGCAAGGCGTTCTCCAGGCGGGCGCACAGCTCCCGCAGGACCGAGCGTCACGCTTCCCAGAAACCGAGGAAGTGCTGTCCGGGGTATCCCTCCTGCTCAACGGCGGTGGCCTGCAGCACTTCCAGACCATCACCACCGAGCTGAACCGGGCACTGGGCGGCCGGGAGAACGACGCCCGGAATTTCCTCACCCAGCTGAACAACTTCACCGCCGGGCTGGACACGCAGAAGGGCGACATCGTCCTGGCGACGAAGGGGCTCGACCGGCTCAGCACCACCCTGGCACCCCGCATCGACGAGATCGAGAACTCGTTGAACGACATCCCGAGGGGTCTTGCGGTGATCGACGACCAAGAGCCGGCCCTGATCGACACCCTGGGTTCGCTGACCCGGGCCGGGGAGCTCTACGAGCCAGTCCTGCACGAGGCGGTGCCCGACCTGCGTGGCGTCTTCAACGAGGTAGAGCCAGTGCTTCGCGGTATCGCGGACACCAAGCCCGGCGCCCTGATGAAGGACCTGAAGCTCCTGCCGTTCGTCATCTTCCCATTGGACTCGATCCCGTACGAGTTCCGCGGCGACTTCGTCCACATCATCCTCACACTCGACCTGACCCACGAGGCGCTCGACAAGGCTTTCCTGACCGGTACGCCGGCCGGCGGCGCATTGGCGGCGGTGGCCAAGGCGCAGCGGGGTCAGCTGCCCGGCCTGAGCAAGACCGACCCGCTGCGGGTGCCGCTGCTCCAGACGGCGCCGAACAAGCCCAATCCGGTGCCCAGCGCGCCGGACGGCGACCCACTCAACACGCTGCTCAACGAGATCGGGGGCTGACAGGATGATCTCGTCATACATCAAGCGACAGCTGATCGTCTTCAGCATCCTGACCGTCGCAGCGGTGCTGATCATCACCTTCGTCTACGCGAAGGTCCCGACCGCGCTGGGCTTCGGCCGGATGACGGTGACCGCGACGTTCAGCCAAGGCGCGGGGATCTACCCCGACGCCAACGTCACCGCGCGCGGCGTCGGTGTCGGGCAGATCAAGAAGGTGACGCTCACGCCCGAAGGCCATGTCCGCGCCGTCATGTCGATCGACGACCACGTCAAGATCGGCTCCGACGCGCGCGCCGAGATCCACAGCGTGTCCGCGGTCGGTGAGCAGTACATCGACCTGATCACCGATCAGCCGGGCGGGCCATATCTGGAGAACGGTTCCGATATCCCGCTGAGCAAGACCGAGGTCCCCGAGCAGATCGCTCCGGTGCTGGACAAGACCACAGACCTGCTCGCCTCCATCCCCAACGACGGACTCCAGACCTTCCTCGACGAGGGCTACAAGGCGTTCCACAACCTCGGTCCCGACCTGCGCACGCTGATCGACAGCGGCCAGAACCTGCTCGACACGGCTGACCAGAACTACGCCGAGACGTCACAGCTCATCCGGGACATCGGCCCGCTACTGGACACCCAGAACATCGCCGCGAACAGCGTGCGCGCGTACTTCGACGACCTGGAGAGCACCACCGGCGCGGTGCGCTCCGTCAACGATGACGTCCGCCGGGTCTTTACTTCGGTGGGCCACGCGGCCACCGACGCCGGTGACCTGGTCACGGACCTCGACGACCCGGTGGCGTACCTGACGCCGAACGTGGAGCGGGTCGGCACCCTGCTGGGCATCTACCGGCCCAACCTGGAGCAGATCTTGGCGGTGTACCCGGTCGTCCAGTCCTGGCTGCAGGTCTTCACGAAGAGCGACCAAGGGCGCGGCCTGCACGCCGCGCTGCAGCTCAGCGTCACGCAGGGCTGCACCCAGGGTTTCAACGGTGAGAACCTACGCAACCCGGAGGACCTCAGCGACAAGGACGCCGAGCCGGACACCTACTGCAAGGTGCCACACGACGATCCGAAGCTGGTGCGCGGCGCACGCAACGCCCCGTGTATGGAAGGCAAGAAGGGCCAGCGCTCGGGCACCGTCCTGCGCTGCCTGGGCAAGGATCCCAGGCCCGACTATGGCCCGGGCAGCCACGCCGCGACGCTCGCGCCGCACCTGCCCATCCCCGGCACACCGGCCGGCGAGACGGGTCCGCTGAGCCCGCCATCGAACGACAACGCTCGACAGAGCCCCGAAGACCCGCTGTCCACCTTCGGTGCATCCGGATCGACGGGCTCAGGAAAGGACGAGACGTGGCAGTCATTGTTGACCGGCCCGCCCGGCCGTTGATCGAAAACGAAGTGGTCGACCGCTTCGACGCCGCCTCCCCGCACGCCTCGGAGGGAGCGCCCCGCCGGTGGCGGCTCCGCTGGCTGGCCCCGGCCGCCGGCGCGCTGGTTGTGCTGACGCTGCTGGTCGCCGCCGTGACCTTCGCGGTGCAGACGGTCAGCGGCTTCCGGCTCGAACAGGGCCGCGGTGCCGCGCTGGCCGCCGGCCGGCAGGCGGCGGTGAACCTCACCACCTTCGACTTCACCACCGCCGAGGCGGACGTGGGGCGCATGAACGAGAGCATCACCCCGAAATTCGCGCAGGGCTTCGCGTCGGACAAGGAATCGTTCATCAAGGGCCTGCGCGAGGGCAAGATCAAGATGACGGGTGAGGCCACCGAGGCAGGGCTGACCGGCTACACCGGTCAGGTGGCGAGCGTGCTGGTCGCGGTCGATGCCAAGGTCGGCAGCGCGGACCAACCGCAGGCACAGACGCGGAAGTACCGCATCAACCTCACCATGCTCTACCACGACGGGAATTGGCTGGCCGACCGGGCGGAGTTCATCTCATGAGCCTCGACACCGACAGGGAAGCGGCGGAAACCGCCGTCGAGCCTGCACCGCGTGGCGAGTTCGACGGCCATCGCAGGGCCAAGGCCAAGAAAGCCAAGAAGGTCAAGAAGGCCGAGACTGAGACGGTCGACAGCGAACCGGCTGACAACTCGCACTCGAGCTCGGGGAGTCGCTTCGCCGCCGTGCTCGCCGCTGGGCGGCAAGTCCCGGCCGCGGTACGGAACCTCGCGGTCCGGCTCTGCCAGGAGGCGCGCGAGCGGCCCAAGCGGACGAGGCGGATCGGCGTTCTGGTACTGCTCGGGCTCGTGCTGGTCACCGGGCTGTTCGCCTACCAGGCTCGGCAGTACCAACTGGCCGGTGAGGCGCGCGCCCAGGCGCTGACCGCGGCGAAGGACTCGGTCACCGAACTGCTGACGTATAACCACCGCACCATCGACCGGCAGGCCGCGGACACCGAGAAGTTGCTCACCGGCAAGTTCAAGGACGACTACCTGGCTCAGGTGCGTGACGTGGTGACCAAGTCCGCTAAGGACACCCAGGTGGCCATCCAAACCGCGGTTGTCAATGGGTCGGTCGTGTCCAGCAAGCCCGACCACGTGGTGCTGCTGCTGTTCGTCAACCAGCAGACGACGACCAAGGCAAGCACGGATCCGATCCTCACCGCCAGCCGGGTCCGGGTGACATTGGAGCACCAGGACCGAAAGTGGCTGGTCTCCGCACTTGAGCCGGTCTAGCGGCCGAATCAGCAAACGTCGACAACAGCAATCCAGGAAGCGAAAGCGGGAAACGCATGGGTACGGGTGTCGAGGTCAAGGTCGAGGGATTGTCGAAGTCCTTCGGGCGGGCCAACATCTGGTCGGATCTGACCTTCACGATGCCGGCCGGTGAGATCAACGTGTTGCTGGGGCCTTCGGGTACCGGTAAGTCTGTGTTCTTGAAGTGCCTGATCGGGTTGTTGAAGCCGGAGCATGGTTCGATCGTCATTCACGACACGGATCTGGTACGCACGAACGCCGATCGGCTGTATGAGATCCGGAAGTTGTTCGGGGTGTTGTTCCAGGACGGGGCGTTGTTCGGGTCGATGAACCTGTTCGACAACATCGCGTTCCCGTTGCGGGAGCACACCAAGAAGGGCGAGCCGGAGATCCGTGACATCGTCATGGAGAAGATGGACATGGTGGGCCTGACCGGCGACGAGATGAAGCTGCCGGGGGAGATCTCCGGTGGGATGCGCAAGCGGGCCGGGTTGGCGCGGGCGTTGGTGTTGGATCCGGAGATCGTGCTGTTCGACGAGCCGGACTCGGGTCTGGATCCGGTGCGCACGGCGTATCTGAACCAGTTGATCGTGGATCTGAACCAGAAGACGGACTCGACGTTTCTGATCGTGACCCACGACATCAACACCGCGCAGACTCTGCCGGACAACATCGGCATCATGTACCACAAGCACTTGGCCATGTTCGGGCCCCGGGAGCTGCTGTTGACCAGCGAGGACCCGGTGGTGGCGCAGTTCCTGAACGGGCGCAAGGAAGGCCCGATCGGGATGTCGGAGGAGAAGGACGCCGACGAGCAGGCCGCCGAGCAGGCCGGTAACAAACCGGCGTTCGAGGTGCCGCCGATGAAGCCGCAGATCATGCCGACCGACGGGGGTAAGCGGGCCGCGCAGGGCCGCCGGCTCGACCGGGTGATGGGCATGATGCACGAGCTGCCGCCCAAGGCCCAGCAGGCCATCACGGACAGCCTCTCCGCCGACGAGCGGCACCGCTACGGAGTCGGCGTCGGTTCCCACCGGCGACACTGATATAGGTGCTGCCGCACCTCATGATCCGCCTGCTCGGCAAAGCTGCCGTCGTCGGCGCACTGCCGCGGCCGAAAAGTACGGCCACCCGGCGCGCGCCGCGCGGAGGGCGTTCCCGGGTCGGCAGACAACGTGACCGTTCGGTGGCTCACCGAGGGGGCCTCTGCCTGGTACCTGCCGCGGAGGTAAGAATTCAGTACGAATGAACGACCCATTGGTCGAGATCGAGACGGCCAAGTCCCTGGTCGAGCTGCCTTCCCCCTCCGCCGGCGAAGTGGCGGCGTTGTTAGCGCAGGAGGGGTCAGCTGGTAGCCGTAGCGGCGCCGATCGTGCGATTCCACGACCTAACGGCCGCCCGACCGTCGGAGTGCGTCAGCCACGGCCAAGAACAATCCCTCGAACCGGCCCGGCGTGCCGAGGTGCTGGTCGGCTACGGACCCCACGAGTCCCCACCCGCGCACCGACGAGCCCGCCGGGGCACGGAGGCGCCCTCGGTGGCGATGCCGCAGCGAGCACACGTGCGCGCCAAGCGGCTGGTGCGCAAGCTGGCCAAGGAGCTCGGCGCGGAACTGGCCGACGTCACCGCCTCTCGACCCGACGCGACCGTTACCGTGCCGACGTCGAGCGGTGCGCGTGAGGTGCCCCAGCACGCGTACTACAGTGTGCAGCCGCTGCGCGCCGTGGAGAACTTCGCCATCTCGAGTCTGCGGCCCAACCAGTTCGCCGATCTCGTCACCGCCCTCGCCTACGTCAAGAAGGCCCTCGGGAAGATCCATATCTGGCTGACCTTCTTCGGTTTCCACCCACCGACGGGTTCACCGCGCTGAACACGTTCTCCTCCACCGGCGCGTTCATCCTGGGCGCCTCCACGCTGCCGTTCATCTGGAACGTGTTTCGCAGCCACCGGTTCGGCCAGGTGGTCACGGTGGACGACCCGTGGGGTCACGGCAACTCGCTGGAGTGGGCGACCTCCTGCCCGCCGCCCCGGCACAACTTCACCGAGCTGCCCCGGATCCGTTCCGAGCGCCCGGCGTTCGAGCTGCACTACCCGCACCTGGTGCCGAGGCTGCGCGCCGACGCCCACGCCGGCAAAGCCACCCCACCCCGTCCGAAAGGTCACTGCAGCCGACGCGCTGCCCGACGGTGATCGGTACAGGTCGGGTCATCATCCTGTTCCTCTGAGATCATCACCCACCACCCACAAAATCACGGACGGTCCCGCGCACACGTTGGAATGGGTGCACCGTATACTGAGAGAATCTCGTGGTCTGCGGCTTCTCGGGCACTGGCAAACATTCCTACCCGAAGCCCTCGGTCAGCGAGCCGCCGAAGCCAGCATGCGGGTAGCTTGCGTCACCCTAGAGACGACTGTGTCTACGTTCTGCGAGGGGACCCTCGACATCGCATCGATCGGGATCTGGCTCTAAGTGATATCTGCTACTGAAGTGGCCGTTGCGAAGTGTGGGACGGGTCGTTGTAGCCGATGCGGGGCTCGGGGATCCGCCGCGCGCCAGTGGACGGCATAACCCGTTCGCGAGGTATGCCGTCGTGTGGGCAAGATGCGTGCGCCCAGGCGACGGCATCGTGTGGTGGGGCTGGCGCTCGGCGGACGTCGTGATCACCGGGGAGTGGCTAGCTATCGGGATCCGCGCCGCTCTTGCCACATGTGCGCTCACCAGTGTGATCGGTGAACCAGCTCGCTGGCGGCGAGCACGACCGGACAACAATGCCGACAACAACCCACTACCCGACGATGATCACGGCAAGCAGCCACGCCCGTCGGCTGACTGAAGACCGCGCGTGCAGGCCATCTCGCGTGACCCATGGGACGGGTGCCGGGCTGGTGGCCGGCTTGACTGGCTCGGGTCAGAGTAGTTCGAGGATGGTGGCGTTGGCCTGCCCGCCGCCTTCGCACATGGTTTGCAGGCCGTAGCGGATGCCGTTGTCGCGCATGTGGTGGATCAGGGTGGTCATCAACCGGGCACCGGAGCCGCCCAGCGGGTGACCGAGCGCGATGGCTCCGCCGTTGGGGTTGAGCGCCTTCGGGTCCGCGCCCACGTCGGCCAGCCAGGCCAGCGGTACCGGCGCGAACGCCTCGTTCACCTCGAAACAACCAATCTCGTCGATCGTCAGGCCGGCCTTGGCCAGCGCTTTCTGGGTGGCCGGGATCGGTGCGGTTAACATGATCACCGGGCTGGCGCCGGCGAGCACCGCGGTGTGCACCCGGGCAATCGGAGTCAGCCCGAGCTGGGTGGCCTTCTCGCTGGTGGTCAGCAGCATCGCGGCCGACCCGTCGGAAATCTGCGAAGCGTTGCCCGCGGTGATCGTGCCGCCCTCCTCGGCCGATTTCAGTACGGTCTTGAGACCGCCCAGGGTTTCCAGGGTGCTATCGCGGCGTACGCCCTCATCGGCCGCGATCACGGTGCCGTCGGGCAGGGTTACCGGCGTGATCTGCCCGGTGAACCGGCCCTCGTCCTGCGCGGTGGCCGCCTTCTCGTGCGAGGTCAACGCGAACTCATCCAGCTGGGTGCGGGTGAGGCCCCACTGCCGCACGATCATCTCGGCGCCGACGATCTGGTCCGGGTCGACGCCGTTGTATCGGGCGGCGTAGGCCTGGCCGTACGGGTCCTTGTCCAACCTCGCGGAGAACATCGGCACCCGGGACATCAACTCGACGCCGCCGGCCACCACCACGTCGTAGTGTCCGGCGACCAGCCCGGCGGCGGCGAAATGCACCGCCTGCTGCGAGGAGCCGCACTGACGGTCCACGGTGGTACCGGTGACCGTCTCCGGCCAGCCAGCGGCCAGCGCGGCGTTGCGGGCGATGTCCATGGTCTGCTCGCCGACCTGGCTCACACACCCCCACACCACGTCATCGATCACCGCCGGGTCCACCCCGATCCGCTCGACCAGCGCGCCCAGCACATGCGCCGACAGGTCTGTCGGGTGGACCCCGCTCAGCCCCCCATTACGCCGACCGACCGGCGTCCGAACCGCCTCAACGATGACCGCGTCCCGCACCACAAGTCCTCTCGTCCCGGTCGGCGGAGCACACGCGGCGGCGTGGGTCCACTCCGACCACGAGACAAAATTTTACATCTGATTAGAATCCGGGTCGAGGGCGCCGCCATCGGCCGTTCGTCACAGTCGGCCCGCGAGGATCGGAACATCGGAACCGAGCTGGCGCTCAGTCCGGGATGGTGACCGTGCCACGTAGTGGATCTTGATTTAAGGGGTTGGGGTATTGACGATGACCCGGCTGACAGGCCGGGGCCCGTCACAGCGTGCCCTGGTCGGGCTGGCGATGCGCGTCGCGCAAGACATGGCGTTGGACGCTCACCCGCGGGCCGTCGAGGCCGGCAAGCCGACCGACCGAGCAGCCGCCAACGACACCGCGGGCGTGCTCCTCATGGACACGGTTGGTCCGGGCATTGGTGTGCTGTTCGTCGTTACGGCGGTGGCGAGCTATCTGTGTTTCCGGTTTGCCACGCGAAGCCTGAACCTGCGCGGCAGTCCAGAACCGCCTGATTCCGCGGCTGCGGGGTCCGCCGGATCCGATAGCTTGCTCCCGCAACAACGTCGGAGCGAACCCGAATTGTCCCAGTACGACAGCTAACCTGACCGAAGATCGGCTTTGAGGTTGCCCGGGGCCGCCGGGGATTATCGAGTTTGACCGCGTGGGAGCGTTCATTCGCACCTGGCCGTGTGCGTCTGCGACAGCTGTATCCGTCGTCCCGTCGGGATTGGTGCTGGTGCTTTGCTGAGGCATGGCGACACCCCGACTTGGGGTTTCGGCGGAAGAATCCCCGGTCCTGCATGGTTACCGGCGCCACGCGGACGAGCGGGCGGTGTTTCCGGGCCGAGGGCGGGAGTGCGACATGGCGGCACGGTCGATGACGCTGACAATGACGCACGGCCCCGTGGGCGAGCGGCCACGCGGCCATATCTGGTGCGGTCCGCGCTCGGAATGAGCGATCCCGCGGGCCGGTCTACCGTGAGTGACCCCTCGCGCGATGAGGGACCGGCCGTGTCGGCCGATTCGGTGCGTGACTACCTGCTGCGGATCAGGCGGGTGGTGTTGCTCGACGCCGCGCAGGAGGTGGAGCTGGGCAGGCGGATCGAGGCCGGGCTGTTTGCCGCCGAACGACTGGACCGGATCGAGCGTGAGGGCGGGACGGACGGGCAGCTGCGGCGTGTCTGCGCGCGATCGCGCGCGACGGGGAGCGCGCGAAGAACTGCCTGTTGGAGGCGAACCTGCGGCTGGTGGTCTCGCTGGCCAAACGCCACGTCGGCCGGGGAATGCCGTTCCTGGACCTGATCCAGGGGGCAACCTGGGGCTGAGGTTCCCCCGGTTTGCCGGAGACTTGTTTATCTGTGATTGGCCGGCTCGGGTTGGAGGGCAGCCGGCTGGGCCGGTTGCTGGTGGAGGGTGTGGTGGGTCTGCTCGTATTCGTCGGGTGAGAGCCCGCTGAGCCCTCGCTGGATGCGGCGGGGGTTGTACCAGCCGTAATGGCAACTGAGCGGACGCCTATACCAGCCGACGGCGATGAGCCTGGTGATCGAGAGCGGCGCCCCTCGTGCCGGTGTCGCCGCCGGAGCGGATGCCTATAGAACCCGTCGGGCTCGACCCGGGTGATTGAGAGGGGCACTGCGACGGCGGCGGCGTCGGGCGGCGAGGATGCGCTGTTCATGATCGGCAGGGTCGAGCCCGATGTCATCGACAGACTCCGAGTCTTCATGCGAGCTGGGGCGCTTGCTGATCGGCGGGGCGAGACGGCTCGTGAGATGTCGTGCCCAGAGCACTGTCCATTAGGGCGCCGGTGCCCCGCGGCCGACTGGGACGAGCGAAGGAGCCGCATGACAGCGGTGAGCTGTGGAATCGACTGGGCGCAAGACCATCACGACGTCGCCGTCGTGGACGGGCAGGGCGCGGTGATCCACGCCGAGCGCATCGGCAACGACGCCGCAGGCCTGGCCCGGCTGCTGGAGATCCTCTGTGAGCACGACCCGCACGACGGGCGGCTGGAGGTAGCGATCGAGACAAGCCGTGGGCTACTGGTCGCCGGACTACGCGCCGCGGGGCGGACGGTCTTCGCGATCAACCCGCTCGCCGTGTCGCGCTACCGGGACCGCTACCGATCGTCTCGGGGTAAGTCCGACGCGTTTGACGCGATGGTGCTGGCCAACATCCTGCGCACCGATCGCGACGCGCACCGCCCGCTGCCGAATGACAGCGAGCAAGTCCGAGCGCTGCAGGTGCTCTGTCGAGCCCAGCAGGACGCGACCTGGGACAAGATCACCATCACCAACCGGATCCGCGCCCTGCTCAAGGCCTACTTCCCCGGCGCGGTCGCCGCGTTCGAGCGCGGCGGCAAACACCGGCTGGAATCGCCGAGCTGCCGCACGATCCTCGCCGCGGCCTCCACCCCGCGCGAGGCAGCTGCGTTGACCGAACGACGTCTGGCGGCGCTGCTGCGCAAGGCCGGCCGCAAGCGCGGCGTCGACGCCGAAGCGACCCGCCTGCACAGCTACTTCCACACCGAACAGATGAGCCAGCCCGCGCCGGTCGAGCAGGCCATGGGCGTAGCGCTGCGCGGGCTGGTTCGCCAACTCGACGCGATCTGTGACGCGCTCGCCGAGCTGGAAGCGCTGATCGACACCGCTTACCGTGCCCATCCCGACGGGCCGATCATCAGCAGCGTTCCCGGCTTGGGCGTCGCGCTCGGCGCTCGCCTGCTCGCCGAGATCGGCGACGACCACACCCGATTCGCCGACGCACGGGCGCTCAAGGCGTTCGCCGGTGCGGCCCCCGTCACCCGAGCATCGGGCCGCTCAACGTTCGTGCACGCCCGACGCGCGAAGAACAACCGGATGGCCGCCGCCGGCTACGTATGGGCACTCGCCGCGGTCCGCCACGACCCACACTGGGAAGCGCGCTACCGCGCCCGCCGCGCTGCCGGAGATCGGCATGTCACCGCGCTGCGCAAGATGTTCAACAGCATGCTCGGCAAGCTCCACCACTGCCTGACCACCGGCGAGCTCTACCACCCTGACGACGCCTTCCGCCCCCTCGCGCCCGCCATCGCGACCCCGGCCGCTTGACAGGTTGGGTTGGTGAGATGTCTCGATGTAGCGGAACAGCGCTGCTTCGGCTTCGGCCCGGGTGGCGAAGCTGGTACCAGGCCAGTACAGCAGCTCGATCTTGATCGTGGACCACAGGTTCTCGGCGAGCGCGTTGTCGTAGCTGTCTCCGACGCTGCCGGTGGACGGCGCGATCCCAGCGTCGGCCAGGCGCTGGGTGAACCGGATCGCGGTGTACTGGGCGAATTCAACCGGTCGTCGCAACACTTCGATCTTGGAGGTGGCGATGGGCAGGCCGGCCGGGTGGATGAAGGAGTTGACGGGCCGTTCACCGATGAAGTCGCCGGGGAAGCCTTCGCTTCGCCGGGACGTGGAGCGGCTGTTCTGGCGTGAGGTCGCGAAGGGGTTGTCCAGCGAGGACGCCGCGGCGGTGGTCGGCGTGTCGCCGGCCGCTGGGACGCGGTGGTTCCGCGAGCGTGGGGGTATGCCGACGTTTCTGATCAACCCGGTGACCGGGCGCTACCTGTCGTTCGAGGAGCGCGAGGTGATGGCGTTGCTCAGGGCGCAGGGGGTCGGGATCAGGGAGATCGCCCGCCGAACGGGGCGGCACCCATCGACCGTCTCACGCGAGCTGCGCCGCAACGCCGCCACCCGCGGTGGGAAGCTCGACTACCGGGCCTCCGTCGCCCAGTGGAAGGCCGAGTTGATGGCGCGCCGCCCCAAGGTGGCCAAGCTCGTCACCAACGAGCGGCTCCACGAGTACGTGCGGGAACGGCTGTCCGGGCAGGTCCGTCGTTGCGACGGGGTACCAGTCGCCGGACCGGCGACGGCCGAGTGGAAAGGCCGGAACAAGCCGCACCGCCAGGACCGCCGGTGGGTTCAGGCGTGGAGCCCGGAGCAGATCTCGAATCGGCTGAAAGTGGATTTCCCCGACGATGAGTCGATGCGCATCTCGCCCGAGGCGATCTACCAGGCGCTCTATGTTGAGAGCCGTGGTGGGCTCAAGCGCGAGTTGGTTGCCTGCCTGCGCACCGGGCGCGCGCTTCGCGTTCCTCGATCCCGTGCCCGCCAGCGCCCCCAGGGCCATGTGACGCCCGAGGTGATGATCAGCGAGCGGCCCGCCGAGGCCGCGGACCGTGCTGTCCCGGGCCACTGGGAGGGAGACCTGATCATCGGCACGGACAGGTCCGCCATCGGCACGCTCGTCGAGCGCACCACTCGGTTCACCATGCTCATCCACCTGCCCCGCATGCACGGCTACGGGGTCGAGCCACGGGTGAAGAACGGTCCCGCGCTGGCCGGCTACGGGGCCGAGGCGATGCGGGCCGCGCTCGCCGAGCAGATGGCCGGGCTGCCCGAGCAGCTGCGCCGCTCGCTGACCTGGGACCGCGGCAAGGAACTCGCCCAGCATGCCCAGCTGAAGATCGATACCGGTATCAGTGTCTACTTCGCCGATCCACACAGCCCCTGGCAGCGGGGAACCAACGAGAACACCAACGGCCTGCTGCGGCAGTACTTCCCGAAAGGCACGGACCTGTCGAGATGGAACGCCGAGGAGATCCAGGCCGTCGCCGCCACGCTGAACTCCAGACCGCGCAAGATCCTCGAATGGAAGACACCTGCAGAGGCGCTCGATGATCAGCTAGCATCGCTCCAACAGGCTGGTGTTGCGTCCACCGGTTGAATTCGCCCTGGCAGCCCTTGTCCGAGTGATGAACGAGCAGGCCCGGGTGCAGACATGTGTGATCCACTTGATCAGGAACTCGTTCCGGATCGCGTCGAGGCGTGATTGGGACGCGTTGAAGAAGGATCTGAAACCGGTCTACACGGCTGCGACAGCAACGGCGGCGGCGGTTGCGTTGGATGATTTGGAAGAGACGTGGGGTGGTCGGTATTCCGCGATGATCAGGTTGTGGCGAAGTGCGTGGGAGGAATTTACGCCGTTCTTGGACTACGATCCCGAAATTAGGCGCGTGTTGTGTTCCACAAATGCCATCGAGTCGTTGAATGCGCGGTATCGTAAGGCCGTGCGGGCACGAGGTCACTTTCCCACGGAACAAGCCGCGCTCAAGTGCCTCTACCTGGTAACTCGGTCGCTGGACCCGACCGGGAAGGGCCAAGCGCGGTAGACGATGCGGTGGAAACCCGCTCTGAACGCGTTCTCGAACACGTTCAGTGACCGCTGGCCGAGCGCCGAGAAGTACTAACCGCAACCGCCGAAAACACCGATCTTGTTACAGACCCGATCAAACCTGGTTCGGAAGTCTCCGGAGAACCGGGGGAACCTCAATCCAACGCCTCGGTGGTGCGTTGGCTGCGGCCACCACGCGCTGGGTTCGTCAGTGCTGGCAGTTACCTGGCGGATGCGGCGGCCGCAGCCGCAGTCAGGCTAGTCGGCCCGCCGTGGCGGGCATGAAGCGGGTAGCGAGCAGACCCGCGGCGCGTGCGGTGTCTGGGTTGGTCACCTGGTACGCCACTCTCGTGGTCTCGCAGGCCAGTACTCGGCGCGAGTCTGCCTCTCGAGCACGCGCACGTACTGGTGAGCTAGAGCTTGGCGGGCCACCTGCTCGGTTCCGCACCGACGGCCTGTGAACGCTCACGTAATTCCCCTGGCCTGCGCTCATGGAATTCCGCAGGTGGTGGGTCCTGGTGATGTTCTACTTGGTGTTCTCCTTCCCGTCTTCTGTGACACTCCGGGGGCGCTTGTTTGGTCGGTAGCTGGGGCCGTTCATGGAGACTGCGGATTCCGGTGAATTGGAGCACCGCGTCCGCAGGTTTTGGAGCAGTTGTTCCGGCGGTTTTGGTGCGGTGCTGACCCGTGGGGTCGGAGCGTCAGCGACGGCTTGGCTGCCGGGTCACCTCCTTCTTGTTGTGTGATGGGTGAGTCTGCCAGGACTGGGGGTCGGTGAGCTGATCATCGGGGTGGTGTCGCCCTGGGCCAGGGTGGCGTGGTGGGCGGCCGCGGCGGCGCGGGCATGGTCAGCGATCTGGTGGGCTTGGGTGGCTTGGTCGGGGTCGGTGTGGGTGTGCTGGCGGGCGATCCGGTCGAACAGCTCGGCTTTGTGGGCTAGCACGTCGGCGCGTTCGGTCTGGTGGGCGGGGTGGGTGGGTGAGGGTAGCTGGGCGAGGTGGTGCAGGAACGCGCTGATCTGGCGGCGGCGACCGGCCCGGTGGGTGGTGTGTCGGGCGGGGGTGTCTCGGCGGGCGGGGGGTCGGGGGTGGTCATGGCTGGTCCCCGGGTTGGTCGGTGGGCTCGGGTGGTGGGGGTTTGCGCATGGATTCGCCGCGGAGTTCTATGCGGTGGGCGGTGTGCAGGATCCGGTCGCAGATGGCGTTGGCGATGGTGGGCTCGCCGAGGTTGTCGTGCCAGGTGTCGACGGGTAACTGGCTGGTCAGGATGGTGGCGCGGCGCTGGTGGCGGTCCTCGATCACCTCGAGCAGGTCGGCGGCTTGGGCCGCGGTCAACGGCCGCAGCGCTAGGTCGTCGAGGACGAGGACGTCGATGCGTGCCCAGGTGGCGAGCAGTTGTGCGGCGCGTCCGTCGGCGTTGGGCCAGGCGTAGTTCGTCGAGCAGTCGGGGCATCCGCCAGTACAGCGCCTTGTGGCCTCGGCGGATCGCGGCGTGGGCGAGCGCGCAGGCGATGTAGGTCTTTCCGCAGCCGGTCGCGCCGGAAATCAGCAGGTCACGGTGCTCTCCGACCCAGCCGGCCTGCGCGAGGTGCAGGATTTGGGTGCGGTCGAGACCGCGTGGGCGGTGGAAGTCGATGTCCTCGACACAGGCCTGCGCGCGTAGCCGGGCGGTCTTGAGGTTGCGGGTCAGCCGGCGGTTGTCGCGGTCTTGGGCTTCGCGGTCGACCAGCAGCCCGAGCCGGGCGGTGAACTCCAGCTCGGCGTAGCGGTCGGGATGCTCGAGTTGGTCGGCCAGGGCGTCGGCCATCCCGGTCAGGCGCAGGTGGTGCAGCTGCTGCAGGGTCTGGTTGATCAACACGGTGTGCTCCAGGTTCTCCGGCGGGGGTTAGCGGTAGTAGGTGGGGCCGCGCAGCCCGGTGTGCTGGCGTGGCGGGTCGTTGTCGGGCTCGTCTGAGGGCAGCGGGGTGGCCTCGAGGTTGTGGGCGAGGATGGATTCGACGCTGCGGTAGCTGCGGGCGCCGATGGCCAGCGCCCGTCGGCAGGCCGCTTCGACCCGGGGCTGGGGGTAGCGCCGCGACAGGCGCATGATGCCCAGGCAGGAGCGGTAGCCCTGCTCTGGATGTGGCCGGTTGGTCATGATCGCTTCGACCAGTTCGGCGGTGGCCGGTCCGGTGCGTTGTGCCCAGGCGATCAGCCGTTGCGGGCTCCAGGCCAGGTGCGCCCGGTGGCGTTCGGGCATGTGGCCGGGCTCGGTGGAATGGCGGCCCTTGACGTGGCTGCGCCGGTGGCTGGCCACCCGGCGGCCCTGGAAGAAGATCTCCACGGTGTGCTCGGTGACCCGCGTGTCGACGCGGTGCCCGACCAGCTGATACGGCGTGCTGTAGTAGTGGCGCTCCACGTCGACGTGGTAGTCGATGTTGACTTTGGGGCGAGTCCAGGTGGCGAACTCGTAGCGGGTGGTTGGCAGCGGGCGCATCGCCGGCCGGTCCAGCTGCTCAAACACCAGCCGCCGGGTGCCGTCGAGCTTGGCGAACGGGCGGTTGTCCAACCACGCCAGCTTCGCCGCGATCGCCGTGTTCGCCTCGGCCAGGCTGGTGAAGCGTTCGTTGCGCAGGCTGGCTAACAGCCACCGCTCGGCGATCTGCACCCCGACCTCGGCCTTCGCCTTGTCGCGGGGTTTTCCCGCGCGGGCCGGCAAGATCGCGGTGCCGTAGTGGGCGGCCATCTCGGCATAGGTGCGGTTGAGCAGCGGCTCATACCGATGCGATCTCCTCACCCCGGAGCGCAGGTTGTCCGGCACCAGCAGCGCCGGCACCGACCCCATCGCTTCGAAACAGCGCACGTGCGAGCCGATCCAACACGGCAGCTGCTGGGAGGCGGTCGCCTCGGCGAAGGTGTAGTTGCTGGCGCCGAGCACGGCGACGAATAACTCGGCCTGCCACGCCGGTGCGCCGGGCGGATGGATCGGGATGGTGTGCCCGGCGTAGTCGACGAACAGCTTGTCACCGGCACGATGCTGGTGACGCATCACCAGATCGACCCTGCCGGCCCACTGCCGATACCGCTCGCAGAACTGCGAATACTGGAAGCCGTCCGGGCAGGCCTGCTTGTACTCCAGGTGCAGCAGCTGCAGCGTCACACTCTTGCGGCGCAGCTCACGGTGCACCCACCCGTAATCCGGCGGGGTGCGCGGCACCCGCGACGGCGGCAGCGGCGGGAACAACACCGCCTCCAACCCGGCATCGTCGAGCCCGGCCGGCAGCGGCCAGCCCACCCCAGCCCGTTCGGCCCGCTCCAGATACCGGTGCACCGTCGAGGGCGCCAACCGCATCGACCTGGCGATCTGGCGCTCGCTCAGCCCGGCCTCGTGCTTGAGCCGGAGCACTTCTCGAATGTCTCGCATGGCGGTTCGGGGCCGCGCCATCGCTACCTCGCTCAAGATCAGACAGTGATGTCCGATCGAGGCTGACGCCCCAACCCCACGGCGTCACACAGCACCACATGGGTGCTCCAGAACCCGGAACGAGTGCTCCACTACTCCGGAACAGCTGCTCCATTACCGCCGGAACGGCCGCTCCATTTGGATCGGAACGGGTGCTCCATTACGTCCGGAGGGCGCACGCGTCGGTGGTGGCTTGGCCGACCGCGCTCTGCTGTTGCTGCTCGAGCATGAAGTTGGAGGCCAGGTTCCAGGTGATCAGTGCGAGCACGCTGGTGACCAGCAGTGAGGTGACCGCGAATGCGACCGCGACCCGCCAGCGCAGCGGCAGGCGGCCTCCGCCGCGCAGCCGGGACCAGAATGACCGGGTCATGGTTGGCATGTCTTGTAGCCGGCACCGCGCACAGTCAACACCAGCTCCGGCTCGTGCGGGTTGGTTTCGATCTTGCGGCGCAGCCTGCGGATGTGCACGTCGAGCAGCCGCGTGTCGCCGTAGTAGTCATATCCCCATACACGCTCCAGCAGATCCTCCCTGCTGACGATGTTTCCCCGGGAATTGGCCAACTCGAGCAGGAGCCGGAACTCGGTGCGCGTCAGGTGCACCTCGACCCCGGCGCGGCGCACCACGCCCCGCACCGCGAGAATCTCCAGATCGCGCACGCGGAGTCGATCGGTGTGGGGTGAACCGACCGCGCCGGAGTCGCGATGGCGACGCAGCAGCGCTCGGATCCGCGCCGCCAGCACGCTGGCCACCAGGGGCTTTGTCACGTAGTCGTCCGCCCCGGCCTCCAGGCCAGCGATCACGTCGGTGGTGTCCGAGCGCGCGGTGACCACGATGATGGGCAGATCACCCCGCGCGCGCAGCGTGCGGCACACACTCAGCCCGTCGACCCCGGGCAGCATCAGATCCAGCAGCACCACGTGCACGGAGCCAGCCCCCAGCAGAGAGAGGCCCTCCTCACCCGACGTAGCCTGCACAACGGTGAAGTCCTCATCGGCGAGCGCAAGCGCCAAGGCCTCACGAATCCGATCATCGTCCTCGACCAACAGCACGTTCGTGTGCATCTTCTGTTCTCCCTGAACCACCAGCCGAGCCCCACAC
Organism: Actinospineispora eucalypti; assembly: GCA_014208095.1. Classification (GTDB taxonomy): domain Bacteria; phylum Actinomycetota; class Actinomycetes; order Mycobacteriales; family Pseudonocardiaceae; genus Pseudonocardia; species Pseudonocardia eucalypti. The sequence continues at coordinate 3,185,567 of JACHMT010000001.1, forward strand.
GCCCGTCCCCGATCACGGCTCGCCGGGGCACGACCGTGTGTGTCAACGACAACGAGGGAGACAACGAGGGAAAGGCCGTAGCGGCGCATCGGGTGCCGGCGCCCGTCGGCGACGGGAGGTCACGTCTCGCCGAGCGGCGAGCACGCTGACCGCCGCGGTCGAGGCCTCTCACCGTGGCAGGCTAATGCCGAGCCGATGTTCGTTCGGCTGGTGGAGCTGACAGTTGCCTGACAACCACCGCGGTCCGTGCTCTCACCCACCGAGAACCGGCCGGACCGCCTCACACCGCGGCGAGAGGCTGGGCGTCAACCGAAGTGGCGTGGTTGTTCGGGACGAAGAGTGAGCCGGTCAGCGAGCATCGGACGGTGGGAGGAGACGGTCGAGCAGGTCGTGCATGGTGACCAGCCCGAGGAACTCGGTGCCGTCGGTGACCAGGGCGAACTGGCTGGCCTGTGCGCGCATGGCGCTTAGCGCGGGATATACGGGTGTGTCCGCGGCGAGGGTGAGGACTGGGCGGGTGAGCTCGCTGACGATGGTGGTTGGGTCGGCGGTGAGGGTGTCGCGCACGTGCACCATGCCGATCGGCGTGCCGGCGGGTTCCGTCGTTGGCCAGACGACCAGCCGTAGGTGCCCGCTGTCGCGGGCGACTTCGCGGACACGCTCCACGGTGTCTGCCGAGTGCACGCCGTGCACGGTGGGTACTGGTCGGGCCAGGCCGCGCAGGGTGGTGGTGTGCAGCTGAAGCGCCGCGATCAGCCGGTCGTGCCGGCCGGGGTCGAGCGCCCCGGCTTGCGCGGAGTGGTCGACCAGCTCGCGGAGGCTGGCCGGGCTGTGTCCGATGGCCACCTCGTCTACCGGTGTCACCCCCGACGCGGCGAAGGCACCAGTTGGCCAGGCCGTTGAGCCAGGCGAGTAGGGGTCTGGTGAGGGTGATGAAGGCGCGCATGGGCAGGGCGAGCAGGATGGCGGAGCGTTCGGGGTGGGTGATCGCCCAGGACTTGGGCGCCATCTCGCCGATGACCAGGTGCGCCAGCGTGACCACCGCTAGGGCGAGCAGGAACGCCGTGATGTCGGCGATGGCGGCGGGTACACGCTGTACTACCTGAAGAAGCGGCGGAACATGTTCCGCCGCGTGAACCGCACCGACCCGGCCCTGTTCAAGCCGGTCGGACCGTGCCGGGTGCTGACCAAGCCGATCCCGCCGAACATCGCCGACCGCCTCAACGACGCCACCATGGTCAGCACCGCGCTGTTCACGCTGGGTAGCGGGCACCGGGTGGTCGGCAAGGCTCACGCGGCGCTGCTGCTGTGGACGCTGTCCTACCGCAACTCCTGGTCGATGATCTTCCACAGCGACAACACGCTGGTCCTGCACACCCTGGTGCTGGGCGCCGCGCGGTCCGCCGACGCGGTATCCCTGGACTCGCTGGCCGGCCGGGCCAGGCCGGAGCCACACCCGCGCTACGGCTGGCCGCTGCAGCTGATGAACGCCGCCTCCACCCTCACCTACCTGCTCGCCGGCATCGCCAAGGTGGTCGGGCCGAGCGGTTGGGGCTGGGCCAAGGGCGACGGGCTGCGCCGGCAGGTGGCCATGGACGGCATCCGCAAGGAGGTCTACGGCTCGCGGGCCGAGCCGACCGCCTACAAGCTCTACCCGTACCGCGGCCTGTTCACCGCGTTCGCGGTCGGCTCGCTGGCCCTGGAGCTGCTCGCCCCGCTGGGCCTGCTGAACCGCCGGCTGGGCCGGATCTGGGCGGTGAACACGTTCGGTATGCACTGGGGCATCAAGGTCATCATGGGCATCCGGTTCCGCTACCAGCTGTCCGGCATCTCCTTCGTGCCCTGGTTCGACATCGAGAAACTTCCCCAACACGCCGCCTCACTCGCCCGACTACTCACACGTCGCTGAGGACCGCTATCCAGACCCGCCAGCGGCATCCGAGCGCCCGCCGGGGGTGGATCGGTTGTCTGCTGGCCACGATGACGCCCCTGTCTGCCGTGTGGTGCTCGCCCTGCACGGACCGTGTCGCGGACGGCAGAAGCCAACCGGATCCGATGACGCTAACGCCGTCCGGCGAGTTGGCGCGTTAACGTCACGTAAAGGCGTGTCGCCGGCGTGTTTGGGTTCGGGTATACCGGGCTATCCGCGCTCCATGGACGGCCGGTTGAGGGCGGATGATCCGGCGGCGGCTGCCGCCGAGCTTGTCGCGCGTCTGCTCGACCGGCCCGCTTTCCGGCGGCTCGTGGAGGTCGCCCGCAAGGCGGCCGAGGACGTGAACGCGAAGACTGCCCCGAGCATGTTGCCCAGCACGAGCGCCGGTGGCACGGCCGGCGGGTTGGCGCCACGGGTCTGACGCTGCACCCATGAACGAGGACGACACGCGCTCAATAGGTGCCAAGCCCGCATGAGCGGCATCTACCGGGCCATTCTGTGGTCGTGGCGCGGATCGAGTACTACCACGACAAGGCCGCTCCCACGCCGAACTCGCTGGCGCCTGCGGCTTTCGCGGTGGTTCGTGACGGGGTCGGCCGGGTACTGCTGGTGCGGCGGGCCGACACCGGCGACTGGGAGCTGCCGGGCGGCCGGCTGGACCCAGGCGAGACGATTCTGGACGCGGTCCGGCGAGAGGTCGCTGAGGAAAGCGCCGTCACGATCGCGGTCACCGGAATATCCGGGCTCTACAGCGACCCGGGTCATATTCTTTACTATCCCGAGACTGGTGAGTCGCGCCAAGTGTTCGCGGTCTGCTTCCACGCTCGCCCACTAGCCGGGCAACCCGCCGGAGACGGCCGCGAAACTGTTGATGCCGCATGGTTTGAGCTCGTACAGCTACGGGATCTTTCTATTCACCCGAGCATGCGGCTGCGGATCACGCACGCGGTCACCGAACCGACCCGCACCCACATCGAATGAGTCCAGGCAAGGGCACCACGCGGTGGACCCACAGCGGGTGATCCAGTCCCGGATGAATCGGGGACCTTGGCTTGTACATACGGGACTTTGCTCCCGTAGCTTCTGCGACAGCCCCGTCGCCGAAGCCAATAGCATGCGACTGGAGGCACTGCTGACGGCCTCCCCCCGCCCCCGTGTGCGCCCGGTGAGCTGAGTATTCTCGCCATCTGATCACCGACGGCGCGACCTGCTCGAAGCCGATCGAGCGGCGGCGGCCGCGGACGCATGAAATCCGAAGCGGAGGGACTGTGGACGCAACACCGGAAGTTGCGGTGAAGCCCGAGCTCGACCGACCGACATCGGTGGGCGGCACCCCGATTTTCACCCTGCAGTGGCCGGACACCAAGCAGCTCAACGAGCAGCTGCGGGAGGTGGTGCTGCGGAAGAAGGAGACCACTCCCGGGCTGAAGAAGTCGAACTGCGGGGGATGGCACAGCCAGACGGACTTCCAGCTGTGGCCTGACGCGCCGGTCCGCACGCTGATGGACATGCTGCTGCAGGGCATGCTGCCCCAGGTCATCAAGGCCACCGCCCCCGGAGCGCCCGAGGGTCTGTTCAAGGGTTGGGAGGTGGAGTCGTGGGCGAACGTCAACAAGATGGAGGACTCCGCCTCTCAACACGACCATGTGGGTGGCACCAACCTGTGGTCGGCGATCTACTACGTCGACACCGGTGAGGACGGCGAAGTCCGCAGCGGTCTCACCAAGTTCGTGGACATGAGCGGCGTCCCCAGGCCGCTCAAGGGCGACGCGGCCACGGCGGACCGCACCGCGCCCATCAAGACCTGGCAAGACGCCTGCGGGCTGTCGCCGGTGGGCGAGGAATACGACATCCAGGTCGAGCCGGTGCCCGGGAAAATGGTCATGTTCCCGTCCACCCTGCCGCACTACGTGACGCCGTACCTGAGCGAGCGGCAGCGCATCACCATCGCCTTCAACCTCAAGCACCCGGGTTACGCGGTCGCCGATCCGCAGAACCCGCGCGCTCGGAAAGCGATGATGTGGCGGAACTTCCGCGGCGTGATGCTGGCCGGGCAAAAGGCCAAGGGGGCCGCCCGCGACGGCCTGGCCCAGGTCGTACCCCCCGACCGTTGGCCGGCGCCGGTCCGGAAGCGCCTGCTGGGCGGCAACTGAGGCAGCCCATGCCCTTCGGCCGGCTCCAGCTAAGAGCGTGAGCTGAGTCGGAGCGAGACGCGGGATCGGAGGTTCTGCAGGTGGAGCCCGAGCTTCACGGAATAACGGAGATCGGCGGCACCAAGGTCTTCACCAAAGTGTGGCCGGAAGCCGACCTGATCAACGATCGGCTGGCCGCCCTGGTGCGGGCCAAGAAGGGCGACGCCCCCTCGCCATGGCGTTCCGAGGCGGACTTCGCCTTTTGGAACGAACCAGCCGTCGATTCGCTGCTGACAATGCTGCGCACAATGCTGCGCGAGGTCGTTCGAGCCACGGTGCCATCACCGGACGAAAGGATGTTCAAGGGGTGGGACATCCGGGCGCGGGCAAATGTCCATGAGTTCACCGATTCCACGGCACCGCACAACCACGATGTTGGCGGGCTCACTGTGTGGTCGGCCGTGTACTACGTCAATGCAGGCGAAGATCCCGGTGCTGACAACGGCGGGGTGACGCGGTTCATGGACATGAGCGGCGTCCCCCGTCCAGTCAGCGAGGCCAAGGACTACAGCCTCGAGGTCGAGCCGGAGCCTGGGAAGATGCTGATTTTCCCGACGACCCTGCCGCACTACGTGACGCCGTACCTCGGACGGAACCAGCTCATCACCATCACCGCCAAGCTGGTGCACCGCGATTTCATCGTGCCGGATCCGCAAAATCCGCAGGCGCGGACCAGCCGAATGTGGCGCGATTTCCGCGGGCCGATGCTAGCGCTGGAAAAGGGCAGAAGAGCCGCTCGTGGATTGCGCCGCACCTTGCTCGGCGACGAAGGAAAGCCCAACAAGCCGTAGGGCCTGAAGCAGCTAGTGAGGCCAGGACACCCTCGCTGGTTCAGCCGGGTACACCGGCCGATGCTTCACGAGATGAAAGGGACCACCACGTTGAACCCGGACAACCGTGGCCGAGTTGACGCCCCGGCGGCGCCGCCGGGCACGGTTGGCCCGGCGCACTCGCAACCGGTCGTAACAGAGGAGACCGGCACGACCGCGAGCGCAACAGCGAGCGACGCCCAGCGCGGCAGGGACGCCACCGCCCGAAACTCGATGACCGTGGTCGTCTGGACACTGGCCAGCCGGGTGACCGGCATGCTCCGGGTGCTGCTGATCGGCGCCCTGATGGGCCCCACGTTCTTCGCGAACATCTTCCAAGCTGGGTACGTACTGCCGAACACGATTCACCATGTGATCGCCGGGCCCGTCCTGGCCGGCGTGCTCATTCCCGCGATCGTGCGCGCCTTCGACTCGGCGGGCCGCGGCCGGGCGGTCGAACTTCTCGGCCGGATCAGCGGCTGTATCCTGTCCGTGGCCGGCGCCGGCGCGCTCGGGCTGTGCCTGCTGTCACCCGCAGTGGCCTGGGCGTTCACCGCTGGCGTCCCGGATGCCGAGCGGGACCGAGCCTGGCAGCTCGCTGTCATCCTGCTGCTGTTCGTGGCTCCCCAGATCGTGGGCTACGCCGTGGTCGCGCTTGGGGTGGCGGCACAGCAGTCCCAGGGCCGCTTCGCGCTGGCCGCCGCCGCGCCGGCGATCGAGAACATCGGCACGATCATCACCGTGGGTCTCGCCGCCTCGGTCTACGGCGTCGGCCTGGAGGTGGACCGGGCACCGACCGGCATGATGATCATGCTGGGTGTGGGCACCACCGCCGCCGTGGTGGTGCACGCCGGTCTGCAGCTATACGGGGCACACAAGGTCGGGTTGCTGACCAGGCCCACCTGGGGCTGGCGGCGAGACGCAGAGGCTCTCGCCGCGCTGCGGCGGGTCCTGTGGTCGGTGCCGGTGGCCGTCTGCCCGTCGGTGACGAACTTCGTGGTCACGATCGTGGCCGCCACCGTGCCCGGTGGCGTGGTCGTGGTGCAGCTCTCGCTACAGATGTACTGGGCGCTGTCCTTCCTCGGCGCCCGAGCGGTGTCGATCGCCGCGCTGCCCCGGCTGGCCTCGGCCGCTGGAGAGAGCGACCCCAGCACGTACGCGCACGCCCTTCGGCAGGGCAGCTTCTTCGCGCTGGCCGCGAGCCTGCCCTCGCTGTGCCTGCTCATGACTTTCGCCGGCCCGACGGCAAACCTGCTGGCGAACGGTGAGCTCCGCCACGGCGACCTCATCGGTGTGCTCGGGGCCTGTCTGACCGTGGTCGCGTTCACCCAGCTGTCCGGCGGCCTGTACGACTTCGGCCGCCAAGCCCTGTTCGCCCGCCTCGACAAGCACGGCCCGGCGCTGGCAAGTACGATCGGCCTGATCGTCGGCACCACGCTGGCCTTCGCGATGTACCTGCTGCCCGCGGACGGCTCCCGGATCGTCGGCCTGGTGATCGCCATGATGTTCGGAGAGACGGTTCCCGCCCTCGTGGTGCTGATGCGCCTGCGGCGCGCGATCCGTCCAGAACCACTCACCAAGCCCGCCTACCTGCGTTCCGCGGGAGCCGCGGTGCTCGCCATGGCCCCCGTGGCGGCCGCCGGTTGGCTGCTCCTGCACCAGCTGCGGCCAGAACGGATCGGCGAGCTGGCCGTGCTCGTTGGCTGCGGAGCCTGCTCACTGGCCATCTACCTGCTCGTGCTGCGCGCCACCGGGCGGAAAGCCGGCCTCGAACTTCGATGATCTGACGCCAGCGGGAGGATGTCGCCAGCGGTGACATCCCATCGGGACCAGGCACTGCGGGCCGCAACTAGATTCGACACCTGATCGTCGGAAGGGTTTCCTAGCTGGGGTTCGGCCCGGCGAAATCCTCATCGCCAGGCAGCCAATCGGCTCGGCCGCGATCTCCTCGAAGACCCTTGGTTGCGAGCGCACCCCTCGACTTTCGCGACTTACCGAACGGACGTTCGCTGAGCAGGCAGTCCGGGGCTGCCTGCGCGGGTACCTGTGCGAGCAGGGGCGGCCGGACTTGAACACGGCATCTCCCGGCGTGGAAACCGGTCGCTCTGCCTGCTGAGCTACACCCCTAGGAGCCTGCTGAATAAGGGCGTGTTGGGGGCGGGATGAGTGCCACAACGGCCTGGTGCTCAGGGGCAGGATCTGTTCGGCTGGATGGCTGGTGGTCGTGGCGGTGGCCGGGGGTGTGGGGTGCTGGTTCAGGCCATTGCCCATGCCCCGGATTCGCGGGTGAGTCCCAGGGGTGACCAGGCGGCGTAGGTTGAGCCCGGCGATGCGGTGGCGCAGCCAATGATCGTTTTTGGTGACGCCGCGGTAGCGGAGTTTGCGGTTGACTCGCACGAGCCAGGCGATTCCGCGTTCGACCATGGGGCGGTGTTGGAGGTACTCGTCTCGCCAGGCTGGTTCACGGGCCGTTGCCCGGGCCGCGCGTAGCAGGCGTTCGTGCTGGTGGATGGTGAGTTTGCGGCCGTGTTTGGCGGTGGTGCGGCGTGAGGCCAGCGGGCAGCCGCGACAGTGTCGTTGGAAGGACGCGCCACGGCTGGGGCGGATGGTGACGGTGTGCCCAGCCGGGCAGGTCACGGTGTCGGCGTCATGGTTGATGGTGAAGTCGAGCGCTGGCCCACACGGTGTTTTCGCGGGCGTTGAGCGCGGCGGCGAAGTGGGCGACCGTGACCGGCGCCGGGACGATCTGGTGCGGCAGATACCGCGCCACTGCGTGGCTTGATCCGGTGGTGTCGGGTGTGGCGTGGCGTGGCGGGGCGCGGTGTGGCTGGCCGAAGTACTGGCGATGGGTGCTGGCTGGAGTGCGGCTGACCAGCCGTGGTGCTCGTTCCAGTCGAGTTGGACCGGCGCCCACCGGGCGGGGTCGATCCAGGTCGGGGCGAGTGTGATCCGGCCATCGAGGGTGCCGGGATCTGCCGTCGTGTGGGTTTCGCGCACGATCAGGCCGCGCTGGTCGAGTCGCATAGCGACGGCGGCGAGATAGCCGGTGACGAGCTGGATCTCATCGTGCAGCGTCCCTTCCCCAGTGGCCGACGTCGAGCCACAGGGCGGTGACATGTCGCCGGCGACGACGGGACGCTCACGCGGCGGGAGCAGGGGTAAGGGCACTGAACAGCGGTCGAGGCGTTCGCTCGGGAGACCGGGGCGGTCACGCGGACCGTCCAGATGTGAAACCGACATGCCATCCTCCCGAATCCAGTTGAGACATCTGTGCAGGTGGTCGCGGCGTCGTGAGTGTGCCCGTACACGATCAGGGCCACGCTCACCGCTGGTTTGCCGAGACCACGGATGTGCGCGAGTTCGCCCCACACTTGTCACGCACGCGGTGTTTTCTGTGACGGGGAACATACTCTTTTCAGGAGGTCGGCTGTAGGGGTCCGGCCCTATTGAAACCGATGGAGTCACACCAGTCAGTAATTGAAAGTGACACCACTCCGGCGGTTGAGAAAAACCTTTTTCTTAGGCGAGCTATCAAACGCACGGAGAGGAACTTTTACCGAATTTCGATCGGTAACGACCGACACAAGAGGCATCGGGCGCTCTTTGTGGTCACACGCCGTCGCGCCGACCGTCAGGCGCTGTGACTGTCGTTGCCCGTCGCGGTGGCGCCGGGGCGGGGTATCACGTTGTCACCTGCCGCGACGATGGGACCACCGGTCTGCCACTAGGTAGGGACCACTTCGGCGGTCACGGGCCGTGTGGTGATCGTGCTCCAGGGGCTGGTCGGCCGTCAACGTGTGCCGGTCGCCGGCTCCGGTGATCGGCGCGGGTCACCACCCGCGTGGCGTTCATTCGTCGTGGCGTTGTTGGCCGGGTTGGGGTCGTTGGCGTTGGCGGTAGGACTCGCCTTCGACGACGAGCTCGAACGCGGCTGATTGCAACCGGTCCAACGCCGATTGGCCGAGGAGCTGGTCGGCCATCATAGAGAGGATTTCCGGGCCTTCCCGGTTCGAGGTGATGATCGTGGAGCACTCCCGGTGGCGTTCCACGATGAGTTCGTAGAAGTCGTTGGTTTGGTCGACACCGAGCGGGTGCAGCGCCAGATCGTCGATGATCAATAGTTGGACGCGGTGGAGTTTGCGCATCTGTTCTTCGTGGCTGTTGTCCAGCCTGGCGGCGCGTAGTCGTTTGAACAGTTTGTCGGCGCGTTCGAGGTGCACGGAGTAGCGGCGGCGCACGGCGGCGTGTCCGAGGGCGTTGGCCAGGAACGTTTTACCGACCCCGACTGGGCCTAAGATCATCAAGTTGAGGGCTTGGTCGAGGAACCGCAGCGAGCACAGCTCGGCCCACAGGGCGCGGTCGAACGCGACGGTGGTGGAGTCGTCCCAGGCGTCGAGGACCATGGTGGGGTCCAGGTTCGCTTCGCGGGCACGCCGGTCGGCGGAGTGGTGGTCGCGGCGGGTGACCTCGTCGGCGAACAGCATCTCCAGGAACTCGTGATGGGGAAGGTGCTGGGTGCGGGCCAGCGCGAGGCGCTCGGGCAGGGTGTCGAGCAGTTGGCCGAGTTTGAGCCGGCGCATCAAGGCCTTGAGCTCGGCGGAGACCTCGACCCGTTGCATCGGCGCCGACCCGGCCGCCGCACGCCTGTTGGGGCTCATGAAGGCCTCCGGTGCTCGCCGACCCCGCCAGTGGATCTGCTGGTGGTTCTGCCGGTGGCGAACTCGTCCGGGGCGCGCACGAAGCGGGCCGCGGCGGGCACCACCTTCGAGTCGGCGGCAGGGCCAGGGGCGGGCGTGGTGGGCAGGCATAGCTGCTCACCAACCCGGGAGGTGTCGGCGGGTGCGGCGAGGCCACGGGTGAGCATCCGGTCGATGAGCCCGACGTTGACCGCTTCGACCTCCAGCGCGCGGGCGCAGGCGTGGTCGACCTGGCCGGCGCCGTGGCGGCGGACCAGACCGAGCAGCCGGTAGACCTGTCGCATCCGGGTCCAAGGCAGCGGGTGATCCAGCAGCGCGACCGCGTAGGCGCCGACGTGCTCGCCGTGCGCGGCGGCGCGGCGGGCCAGCGCGTCCAGGTCCCGCATCGCGTAGATGGACACCTCGCTGGGCAGGTCCGCCGGGTCGGTGTGGCGCCGGCCGGGTGGCTGACGCGGATGCACCTTGATCAGCTGGCCCCGGTGATACAGCTTGACGGTGCGCGCGTCCGCCCGGGCCACCAGCCGTTGCCCGATCAACTCCCCGGGCACCGAATACGGGGCGTGGTCCACCTGGGCATGCCGATCCCGGGCCACCTTGGGCCGGGTGTAGGCGGGGATCTCGAACGGCCCGTCCGGAGCCGCCAACAACAGGGCGGCCTCGTGCTCGGTGAACACCTCGGCGGGCCGTGCCCGGGTGGTGCCGTGGATCCGCTGCCCCGCAACCTCGGCGCACCAGGTCGTGGCGCGGGCGCGGCAGTCGGCCAGATCCAGGAACTGCTCGCCGGCGAAGAAGCTGGATCGTACGTATTGCACGCATTTTTCGACCCTCGGCTTGTCCTGAGGCCGCCGGACCCTGGCAGGGTCGATCGCGAAGCCCCGGGCCTGGGCGTACTCGCGGAACGCGTCGTTGAACCGGGGCTCGAGGTTGTCGGCCTGATCAACAATCGCCTTCATGGAGTCCGGGATGACGACCTTGAACACCCCGTTGAAGAACGTCCAGGCCGCGTCGAACCCGACGATCACCTCGTGCAGTGTCTGGCGATGGGTCGGGTAGAGGAACATGTGCCGCGAATACACTGCGGTGAAGATCAACCCGTGGGTCACCCGGCGCGCGCCCCGGGCCGGGTCCGGGATCAGCCCGAGCCGGCCGAAATCGACCTGCAGCTCCACCCCCGGATCCCCATCGACCACCGGCACCGTCGGCCGCCGGCGGCCGAACCCCCAACTCCTCGACCGCGTAGCGGTGCAGCGTGCGATACGGCACCACCACACCCCGCCGACCCAGCAGCACATGCACCTTGGTCAGCGTCACGCCGTCATCCAGCCAGGCCCGGATCTGTTCTCGATGCGCCGATAACGACTCCCGCGCCGCCCCGACCCCGCGTGGTCGATCCGGGCGCACCGCCGCCACCACGACGCCGATCAGCTCATCGGACAGCTGCCCGGCGCCACCCTCCTGGCAGACCCCGGCGGCCTGTGCCGCTTCTACGTAGCGGCGAACGGTCTTGCGATCCACGCCAGCCAGCGCGGTCACCTTGCGCAACGAGCGGCCTTCCAACCACAGCCGCAAGATCTCTTTGACCTCGATCACCGACACCTCCCGGTAGCTCATGCGGGCAACAAACGACCGCATGACCGCGAAGGCGAGGAGCCACGCCGCGTGGTCCCACTACCGGAAAACCGGTGGTCCCATCACTGGCAAACCCTGGTCCCATCCCCATGGCAAAACCAGAACTCAGCTGGTCCCATCGTCATGGCAGCTGACATCACGTTGGCGGGCCGCCGGGCAGCCACGCCCGCGACGCCATGTTCGGTGATGTCGACAAAGAAGTCGGGCCGGACCCGCGGCCCTGCCAGCGCGCTGGCCTGGGCACAAAGCGCGCTGCGCAGCAACGGCGGTGGCCTGGTGATCGCTGGTGTCGACCGGCAGCTGTGCTCGGAGCCGCACGGCGCGGTGATCGAGTTGCGGGCCTTGCCTGGCTGGCGCGATGACTGGTCGGCACGGTGACCTACCGGCTGGTGTTGCGCGCGTCGAGCTGGCGAACTGAGCACGGTCAGGCCGGGCTGGGGTGCACGGGTGTGCAGCGGTCACCGTGTGGAGCCGTCACCGTGTCTGCCGGGGTGCGCACCAGGACTCACGACGGCGAGCGGCACTGCTGGTTATCGCTGGTTGAGGACGTTGAGACGCTGTTGGTAATCCTCGGCGTCGATCTCGCCGAGGGCGTAACGTTGGCGCAACGTGTCCAGCGCCGGATCGTGTCCCGAGACCGGTGTCGTGGCCGGATCCGTGGCCGATGGTGACCGATGCGTGCCCAGTTGGCGCATGAGCCACACAGCCGCCAACACCAGGAGGCTGAGGATCGCCAGGAGAATGAGCAGCCCCAATCCACCCCACAACCACATACCCATCATCATCGAGTCCCTCATCACCTCGACTCCGTTCAACTCGCGCGGTCCCCTCGGGCCTACGATAGTGCGGTCGGGGGCGCGCGGCGCCACGCCGATCGTTATGGCTGGTCCACTGTTTCTGTCCGGGAGTTCTGCCCGAATCAGCCGTTCCGTCTCGGCCTGGAGTTCCGGCGCCATCTGTCCGCGTATGAGCCCAGGGTCGGGGGACCCGGTGGTTCTCCTGATCGTGCCCCCTACCCGCGTGGCTTGGCCGCTGGAGGTTGGCACTACCCCGGAGCGTGTTGTTGGTGGCGTAGGAGGTCGGCGCGGCTGACGATGCCCACGATCTGGTCGTGTTCAACGATGGGCAGTGTCGCTAGCCCGCCGTCGGACAGCAGCCGGCATAGTTCGTCGAAATCGGTGTCGGGTGAGCACGCGAGGACGTCGCTGGTCATCGCGCCCCCGACGGTGGGTGAGTGGGCGGTGCGTCGAGCATCCAGCGGATCGTGGACGAGGTCGGCTTCGCTGATGATCCCGACCAGGTGGTTGCGGCGGTCGACGACCGGTAGCGCGGTGAACCGGTTGTTGATCAGCAGCCGGGCGGCCTGTTCGGTGGGGGTCTGCTCGGTGACAGTCACCAGGCCTGAGCTGGTCATGACATCCCTCGCGCGCAACGGTGTTGTGCCCGCGCCCGGTGTGATGTCTGTGGAGGCAACGACCAGGTCCCGGCCAGCACCGGCCAGGTGGCCGGCTGGTCGGCTGGCAAGATCGGGTGCCAGGGGTGGGCGGGTCGGGGCGTGGAAGGGATAGATGCAGCGCAGCGCGAGCCGGCCGAGCTTGCCGCCGCGTGGCCGGTGGCGCAGCAGATCGGCTCGGGTGACGACGCCGACCAGGACGTCGTGCTCCACGATCGGCATCACCCGCAGGTCGCCATAGGTGCGTAGCCGGTGCGCCAGCACGCCGACGTTCGCTTCGGGCGACATGTAGAGCACCTCGGTGTTCATCACCGCTCCCACGGTGTCGTGCAGCAACGCGCGCCGGTTGTGTAGCTCGCGCAGCAGGTCGGCTGTGCTGAGGATGCCGATCAGCCGGTTGTGTTCGTCCACCACCGGCACAGCGCTGAACCGGTGACCAACCAGCAACTGCACGGCGCGCGCGATCGGGGTCTGCGCGCGCGCCGCGATCACCCGTCGCGTCATGATTTCCCGAGCACGCAAAACCATAACAAAGTATACGCCGGCCGGAATCCGATTCGTCGCATTTCTCGGCGTTGCCCGGCAGCATCTGGACGTTCCCAGACTCGCTTGAGCGACGTCCGAGCACGCGCGGGTGAGGACTGGAGCCGGTCGGTGTCAGACACAAGGACTCGCCAGAACGTGCTGCCGGCTCACCCCGTCTGATCGGGAAAGGAATCGGTGAGGAATTTCCGCGCCACACCGGCGGCACGCTCGCTGGCCGCGGCGAGCGACGCGAGGCGCTCCCCAGGCCAGTATCGCCGTACTCGACCGCGAGGGCGGACAGCCAGAAGGCAGTGTCCGCGCCGCGGACACTCGGTAACCACTGCTGATCGTTCGCGGACGGGTGGCCATGCGCGGCTCGTTTCGGCGCGGTGGCGGGGGCGTGGCGCCGCGTCAGGAGTGCGTGCCCAGAACGCTGACGAACGCGTCAGCCGGGGCTCAGGTCGTTGGCGATGGTCGGGCATGGCCACACCTGGTCGCAGGTGAGGCACGGTGCTCGTTTCCCCGGTCCGGCGGGACGGTGTTCGTCCGCGTGCTGTTCGAACTGGCGCGCCCAGAACAGGTAATCCCCGCCTCGGTGCTGGTAGTCGCGGATCTTCACACGTAGCTCCGCCCAGACCACATCCCGCGGCCTCCGTCGCACGATCGCGGTCCACTGATCCACTCCTGGCACGGCGACAACGCTACCCATGCGGCGCGACAGCCTCGGGGCGGACCTATGCACACGTCGAGACGGGCACCCGTGCAAGGGGCGGCTACGGGCCGGGGTGGGTCAGTCGGGAGGTTCGTCCGCCGTGCGGCTCCGCGCCGCCGGTTGTGCCGGGCGGCGGGTTGCGCGCGCCGCTGGTCGGTCAGGGGGTGGGCCGGTCGTGGTTGGTGGGCCGGTCGGGTGGGCGTGTTCGGCGGGGGCGGCTGGCGAGGCGTGTGGGTGGGTGTGGCTGGCGTTGCCGTCGCCGTGCTGGCCGGTCATGCCTGGCGGAACTGGTCGGGCGGGTGGGGCTGGTTGAGCCCGCCGCCGTGGTGGCCGGGTAGTGCGGTGATCCGGTAGCGGCCGGCCGTGGTGCCGGTGTTGCCGGCGGGCCACCAGATCGGCCCGGCTGGGTCGCCTAGGGCGGTGATTTGCGCGGTGTTGGTGGTGTGGTGGCCAGCCGCACCACCGTCGGCCCGGCGGGCCCGTAGCGGCCCCGGATGGCGCGCTGCAGCACTTGCAGGTGGGTGTGGGCGCCGGCCTGGCCGGCTGCCTTGGCCAGTTGGCCGTCGGGGCTGCCCGGCGATGCGGATGGTGACGCATGGCTGCATGCGGCGAGCGCGCCGAGGGTGATCAGCTCGGGTGCGAGCCGTTTGGCCAGTGAGGTCCTCACCTGAGGTGTTCCTTTCAGCGCAGTTCGGTGGCCGGGTTGCCGATCCAGCGGGTGCGGGGTGTGGTCTGCTCGCCCTTCATCAGGAAGCCGTCGGTCTCCAGGACGCTGCCGTCACCCAGCTGGGTGCCGTAGTGCACCAGCGAGTTGATGCCCAGTGTGCAGCCGTTGCCGATGGTGACGTGGTCGGACTTGAAGGTGCCGTCCTCCTGCGAGTGGGGCTGGATCCTGCTGGCCGCGTTCAGTGTGCAGTCATCGCCGATCGTGGTCAGCGATTTTTCCGAGATGTACCCGGCGCCGTCGTCGAACAGCCGCCGGCCGACCCGGGCGCCGCCCAGCCGCCAGACCAGGCCCTTGAACGGCGTGCCGTTGAACAGCGGCTCGTAGTGGAAGTTGGCCAGCTTCCAGTACCGCTCGTGCCGCCAGAACTGGCGGTCGTAGATCGAGCAGAACACCGGGGCCAGGCGGCGGAACCCCGTGGCGGCCCGTTCGACCAGCGCGAAGTACAGCGTGCTGAACACCACTGCGACCACCCCGGCCGCCGCCACCGCCAGCACGCCGTGCGGGCGGTAGAAGACCGCCGTCAGGGCCGCCAGCATGGCCAGCGCCACGAAGTGGACCAGCCGGACCAGCAGGTACACCGCCATGCCGCCCAGGTTGTGCCGGTTCTTGGCCCGCAGCCGCTTGCGGAACTCGTCGCCGACCAGCAGGTGGTCGAACCGGCTGTCCCGTTCCACCGAGCGGGGGATCTCGAAGGCCGGCGAGCCGAGCAGCCCGACGCCCTGGCGCGGCGGCCCGTCCACCGGGACCGCCACCTTGGTGGCCAGCAGGCAGTTGGCGCCGGTCCGGCTCCCGCTCGGGTAGGCGATGTGGTTGCCGAGGAAGTTGTCCGGCCCGATGGTGGCCTGGCGGACCCGGAAGGAGGTGGTGGAGTAGTCCGAGTTGATCACCGAAAGGCCGTCGGCGATCATCGTGCCGCTGCCGACCTTGGTCAGCTTGGGGTGGTCCTGCTTGACGTCCAGGCCGAAGTTCGAGCCGCTCTGCACCACGTGGGACAGGTCGTAGCCGATCCAGCGCAGGAAGTTCACGATGTAGGAGCTGTCGCCCAATAGGTAGGTGAACCGTGGTGTGTTGGTCATCCGGGTGACCGTCCGGTGCAGCCAGTAGTGGATGCCGTACAGCGGATAGACCCGGTCCCGGACTAGGAAACGGCTGAGGATTCTCGGCACGACGCCGACGTAGAGAAGGGCGAACAGGAACGAGTCGAAGAAGATCGCTACCGAGACGACCAGGACCTCGAGGTAGAACGTGGTCTGCGAGACGCTGAGCAGGCCGGGGCGCAGCTGGGTGAACCCGTCGCCCAGCATGACCTTCACGACGGTGAACATCGCGGCCAGCACTGGGGGGCCGAACAGCACCAGCCGCAGCACCTGCCAGGTCGAGAACAGGAACCGGCGCAGCCCGACGCGGTGGATCGGGGGCAGCGTGCGGTAGTTGGCCCGGCCCGGCCGGGCCGGGCAGCCGTGCCAGCGCTGGTTCGGCGGAACCGTCTGGCCGGGGTGCAGCGAGGAGGCGTGGCCCAGCTGGGAACCGGTGGACATCCAGGTGTTGATGTCCAGCACGGTCGACTCGCTGACCAGCACGTTGTCGCCCAGCGTGACCCGGCCGGTGGTGATCACCCCCGCGTGGGCGCGGTAGCCGCTGAAGTACGAGTCCTTGCGGATGATGGTGTCGGTGCCGATGGTTAGCAGGTCGGTGCACACTGGCACGTGGTTGGACAGGATGATCACCCCGGGTCCGATCTTCGCGCCCAGCGCCCGCAGGTACATCGTGTACAGCGGGGTGCCGACGAACAGCACCATCGGGTTGACCCGGATCAGCGTCTTGACCAGCCAGAACCGCAGGTACCGCAGGCTCCACACCCGGATCTGCGTGGGCTTCCAGCGACCGATGAGCACCCATTTCGCCAGGATCGGCAGCAGGCAGAAGCCGGCCAGGCTGGCCAGGCCGAACACCACCGCGCGCTCGTAGACGTGGACCCACCCGATGCCGGTGGAGATCCACTGGAACCCTGTGACCATCAGCAGTGCGCCCAGGTACGCCGCGCCGAGGAACAGCAGCACCTGCACCGCACCGCAGGTCAGGTAGCTGACCGTGCTCGCCGGCGCGACCGTGGGAAGTGGCGCGACCGGCGGCCGTTTCGGCCGGCTCGGCGTCGGCGAGACAGCCCTGGTCAGTCCCCGCACGGTCGGGTTGCGGTAGACGTCCTTCATGGAGATCGCCGGCAGGTCGGGGTGCTTGCGGACCCGGGCGCAGAAGTGCGCCATCCGCATCGAGTCGGCGTCCAGGTCGCGGAAGAAGTGGCTGTTCACCGAGACCTGGGGTGCCTTGGTGACGTCCGCGAGCAGCTCGCCGAGCGTCCGCTCGAGCTGGGTCGTGGCGTCGGTGCACCTGGTCGGTTGCGGCCATTCGGGCGCCCGGTTGCCCCCCAGGGTGTTGAGGGACACGGTCAGCTCCCGGTGCGAGAGGTCGACAGGGACCCGGCGCCGACCGCTTCCGGCTGGTCGCCGTACAGGTCCCGTGTCCAGGTGCAGTGGTAGACGGTGTCCAGGTAGCGCTCGCCCAGGTCGGGGGAGATGGCCACCGCGGTCAGGCCGGGCGTGTCGTGGCGGGCCAACCAGTCCGTCGCGGCGCTGACCACCGTGCCGGTGGAGCCGCCGAACAGGAACCCGGCCCTGGCCAGCCGGTGGCAGGTGCGCACCGTGTCCGCCTCGGCGACGTGCAGTACCTCGTCCACGTAGGACTCGTCCAGCAACGCCGGCCGGACGCTGGTGCCCAGGCCCGGGATCATCCGCCGCCCCGGCTCGCCGCCGAAGGTGACCGAGCCCACCGTGTCCACGGCCACGATTCGCACCGGCCGGTGCCCGTGCTGTTGTCGCTGCTTGAAGTAGCGGGCGCAGCCCATCAGGGTCCCGGTGGTGCCGGCCCCGATGAACAGCACGTCCAGCTCGGGGAACGCCTCGGCGATGGCCGGTGCGGTGGCGTGGTAGTGGGCCAGCCAGCTGTTCGGGTTGGCGTACTGGTTGAGCCAGAAGTACCGCGAGTCGGCCGCGCAGAGCGCCCGGACGTGGTCGATCCGCGCGCCGAGCAAACCCCCCTCGGCGGTCGGCTCGGTGATCACGTGCACCTGGCTGCCCAGCGCCTCCATCATCCGCCGGGCGGCCAGATTGCACCGGTAGTCGGTGACGCACACGAACCGGTAGCCCTTGCTTGCCGCCACCATGGCCAGCGCCACGCCCAGGTTCCCAGACGACGACTCGACCAGGACCGTGTCCGGGGCGAGCAGGCCGTCGCGCTCGGCGGCCTGCACCATCGCGCGGGCCACCTTCAGCTTGATCGAGCCAGCGAAGTTGAAGCCCTCGCACTTCAGGAACAGCGAGTGCCCGTAGGTCGACCGCAGGTCGACGTATAAGTCTTCCTCGGTGTACTCATATGGAGCGGAGATGACAGTCACGATCGAGTCCCGCTCGGGTGGCGCACCGGGAAACCCAGCTGGCGTAGTACTGCCACCGCCTCACCGGGGACCCTGACCATGTGCTCCGCCGTGCCCGGGCGCGGGCGGCGCGCCCATCGCGGCAGCGCGGTGGCCCCGCCGGCCCGCGGCACGTCCTGCCAGCAATCCCCGCCGGACCCGACTAGCGTCGTCATCGATCTCCCCCTCCGCTCGCGCCGGTCAAGCCTTGATTAACCTCTGCCCCGGCTGTGCTGTCGACCCCATTGCCGGGGGCCGTTACCGGGGGCTCTCAGCGATCAGCTGTCGCATCGATACTCAGGTGTCTGACATTGGCCGCGCCGACATGGTGGACGGTTCACCCGGCATCTACTCGAAGATTTCTTTTGTCGTTATTTGGTAACTGATTCAGCGAGATTGGGTTCGTTACCTCGGCTGTCACGCGAGTTACTGCTGGGAAGGAAGGGGGCGGCCGCCGCGCGTCGCCCGGCCAGAAAACCGCTTGACCTGGGGTAGAGTCGATCGCCGTGCGCTCGCTCGACTTTCTCGCCGCAACCCGGAGTTCTGTCGCGATCCGGCTTACTCTTCATCCCTGACGGAGGCGAGAAAGGCGTCGTCGTGATGGTTCTGTAATGGCTCTTCATCCACCAGCGTGGACGTCGAATCCGGTGGCGTGACGGCCAGACAACGTAGCGCTGGGGCTTGGCCGGTGGTAGACCACTGTGTTGGTGGCGCCGATCAGTTGTTCCGGTGTGCTCAGGAAACTGTTACCTGGTTCACAGGCTGGGCACAGTCATGCGCATTGGACTGGAGTTTGATACGCGCAGATTTGATGGCGTTTAGGGCGATCCGCGGCCGAGACGTGAGCAGGCGTTCAAACCGCTCGGAGCAGGCGGTGCGCGGCGTTGCGCGGTCACCAGGAGCCGGATCATGGGGGGCGGTTGGGGTGTATCGGAGTAGACGGACCCGACGGGTGGGACGGGTCATGGTGTTGGTCGCGGTGGCCGCGGTGCTGCTGGTGGCTGTATTGCTCTTGGTGGGCGGACACCCCTCGGGTGCTTTGGCGCCCGCCGCCGGGTCCGGCGCGGCCTCCAACGAGCGCCCGTTGGCATTGATCTACCGCAACCCTCCGCTGGCGGACAAGGATGACGCCGCCGACGCGGCGGCCATGTTGCAGGCCTCGCCGTACCAGTTCCGCATCCAATACGTGGGCCCCAACGACCTGACGGCCGAGCTGTTGAACCAGGCGGCGCTGTTTGTCGAACCCGGCGGCGAGGTTGAGACAGAGACCGCCAAAGAGGATTTCGCGCACGAGATCCCGCTGGTCAACCAGTACGTCGCCGAAGGTGGCCGGTACCTGGGGATCTGTGCCGGGGGTTTCGTGGCCGGCGAAGAGGGTTACGACGTGTTCCCCGGCCGGGTGGGCAGCTACGTCGACAGCGCGGGTGCGGAGGCCGAGTCCGACAAGGATCAGGCCATTCAGATCATCTGGCGCGACGGGTCAAAACGGACCGTCGATTTCCAGGACGGCAACTACTTCGCCATCCCGCCCGGTACTCCCGGGGTGACGGTGATGGCCACCTACACCAACGGTTTGCCCGCCGCCGCGGTCGCTGCCCACGGCAAAGGAAAGTCCGCGTTCATCGGCCCGCACTTCGAATCTGCCCCCGATGACGACTCCGATGACCACACCAACTTCGGCCTCGACTTCGAACTGCTCGACGTCCTCATGCGTTGAGCACCGCTCATCCCCGGGTGCCTGACCATGATCCAACGACAGATTGGTGGGCGGCATGTGCAGGTGGGTGTACCCGAAGGCGCAGCGGTGAATGCAGAGAGCCTGGCGACCAGGTCGTAGGGCACCGCTTACCCCGGTCATCGATACGGTGATTGTGGCGACCGGTTACGTTTTGATGACAGATGCCGGAGGCTGGGCGGCGGAACATCCGGGTCCACTCCCGGTGAATCAGTAGCCCACCTCCCGATGTGCATTCCATCCATCCGAGCATGGGGATCTCGCCGGGCTCGGATGGTCGACGGAGGGCGGTGTGCCGAGGGGCGCCACTCGGCCAGGCAAAGCGGGCGGGGTGTGGACCCGTAGGTGCTGGTCACACGTGCGATGCCGGGAAAGCTGTCGCCCGGTTCTGGGTGTTGGGCGACAGCCCCCTTCCCGTCCGGCTCATCTGTCCCCGAGTAAGCCGTAGTGGATTCGGCAAGTGTAGACCCGTGTTGGTCGCGTTCCCGTCAGGGGTTGGAATAGCGCGCCACTCACCCATGCCGGATGAATTTGAGGATGCTGATTGGACGGTGAAGTAGTCGAAAAGGGTGTCTTTCGGTGTTGCGGTCTGCGTGTAAAGTCTGGGCGCCCGGATGAGCCGTTTCCTGGCCTCCTCTGCCGAGGTTAGGCGGCGGCCCATCCGGGTCTACTTTCGGTGAATCAGTAGCCCACATGCTGATGCGCATTCCGTGCCCTCCTGAGGGGTGAGCGCCGGGCGGGTCAGCGCCGTGCGAGGGGCTGGGTGGCCGGCCGGGTAGCGCCCGCGTACCCCCGGGTGGGTAGCGGAGCCAGTTTCACCACGTCCCCCTGCGTCGGCGCGTGTATGACCTACCCGTCGCCGATGACCAGGGCTACGTGCGTGATCCCGTTCGCGATGGCCGGGTTGCCGTAGAACACGAGATCACCGGGCATCAGCGGGTCGTTCGTGGCTAGGCGCGGCCCAGTACTGGCTGTCCGCGGTGCGGGCAGCACGATGCCGGCCGACCGATAGGCCTGTTGGATCAGCCCGGAGCAGTCGAACCCGCCCGGCCCGTTGCCACCCCACACGTAGGGACGGCCGAGCTGGCCGCGCGCGTAGGCGATGGCGGCCGCGGCAGCCGGATCGGCCGTGCCCCCGTCGGGCGGGGTGGATGCGGCTTGCGGCGGTGGGGCTTGCGCGGGGCCGGTCTGGTCGGGCGCGGTCTGGTCCGGGGGGGCGCATGTCGCGGCGCCGAGCGCGGTGGCCAGGGCGCGGGCGGCGGGTTCGTGGCGGGCGTAGGCGTTCGGGGTCGCCGAGCGTTGCACGGCTTGCGCGGCGGCGGTGACCGCCATCTGTCCCCACCCGGGCACCGCTTGCAGGTGGCGGTAGAACTGGCCGGCCGCATACGTCGGGTCCATGATCTGTTCCGGCGTGCCCCACCCCTGGGAGGGCCGTTGTTGGAAGAACCCGAGAGCCCCGGTCCCCATAGGGGAGGTTGCGCAACCCGGACTCTTGCAGCGCCGCGGCGAGGCCGACCACCCAACCCTGCGCAGGGATGCCCTGTCGCTTGCCCACGCCGATGATCACGCCAGCGTGGGCGAGCTGGTCGGAGTCAAAGCCGGCGACCGGGCCGGCCGGGCCGCTAGGCACACAGTCTCCGGTGCTGAGCGCGCCGTTGCGGGGGTTCGCGCCGCCCGCCGGGCCGGCTGGCGCGCGGCCGGCGCGATCGATGTCCACCTGGACCTATCCGGCATGCTCGACCACGACCCGGGCTTGGCCCGCACACTGGCCTGGGCACAAACCCAACTCCACGGCAACGGAGGCAACCTGCTGATCACCGGCGCTAACGAACAACTCTGCGCCGAACTTCACGACGCGGTGACCGAACTGCACGCCCAGCCCGGCTGGCACGACCAGTGGCCAGGCACCCTCACCTACCGGCCAGAAACAGCGGACCAGCCCTAACCGCCGGGGCGGCCCGGCGACCCCTTGGTCCTGCCCACCTTGAACGCCGGGCAACGCCATGCGCTGCTGGTGGTGTTGTTTGGGTGGGTTGCGTCGACAACGCTGGCGGGCGGATCCTACGCTGGTGTATGGCGCGGCGGGAGGTTTTGACCGTGGTGCCCAACCTGGTGGGGTTGGGGTTGCGTGCCGCGCAGGATGTGGCGTTGGATGCCCAGCTGTTGGCGGTCGACGCGGACCCCGCTGATCATGCCGGGGCGGCGGGCGTGGTGGCGGCTCAGGCACCTGGGCCGGGTTGTTACCTGCCGCCGGGGAGTCCGGTGTGTATCTGGGTGCCTACGGACCGCGGCGGCCCGGAGGGCCGCGACGGCGGTGGTGGTGCGCGGTTGCCGACCGGACCGGTCACCGTGACTCCGGCCGGGACCAAGCCGCGTTAGTCTCCCGGGTTGCCCGCTGGTACGGGGTGGGTTCGTCGTGGTGGTGGGTTTAGTCGGTGTGGCCGAATGCGGCGATCTCGCGCCCTATCCGGGCGGGTGTGCTCGGAATCGCGCACAGGACACGGCTGTGAGGTCACCCAAAGAGTCGATCCCGGTCCGGCCGGCCGAACCGCTCGACCGACTCCCCGACCCGCACGTAAACCGTGACCCCGGGGCGCGACGCTTATTGGGACGGAAGGGGTAGCGGCAAACGCGACGGGGTGCGGCGGTCAGCGACGGCTTTCCAACCACATGGTTGAACGGGCGCGTACTGATCTCACTGCCGCGGTTGGTCGATGTTGATCATCCACGAGATGCCGAACCTGTCGACGCAGGCACCGAACTCGTCGCCCCATGCCTGTTTCTCCATTGGCACGGTCACGGTGCCGCCTTCGGACAGCTTCTCCCAGTAACCGTGCAGGTCGGCGGAGTCGTCGCCGGACACGCTGACCGACATGTTGGTGCCGGGCCTGAACTCCGTGCCCCGCGGGGTGTCTGACGCCATCAGGGTGAAGCCCTTCACCGTCTCCAGCTGAGCGTGCATGACCTTGTTCGCGTCCGGTGAGTCGGCCGGGCCGAACTCCGCGAACGTGCTGATCGCAAGATTTCCGCCGAACACGTCGCGGTAGAACTCCATGGCCTGGCGGGCAGTGTCGCCGAAGTAGATGAAGGGGTTGAGACGGGAAGTCATGGTCGGTTCCTTGGCTCGTATGGAAGGGCATCGTCGCAGACGGGTCCGACAATTTACGACGCTTCACGACCGATCCTTCGCATGGTCGACTCCACCCAGCGGGGGCCGCCCCGGACCACCGCCGCCCGGTGGTGCACCGCTGGCTGGAGGGTCTGGCCGGTGTGGTGTTGGTCGCCCTGGGGTCCGGCTCGCCACCGACGGCGCCCGCTGACACGAAACGGCCGGTCCCCGAGTGTGCTCGGGGACCGGCCGTCGTGTACATGCGGGTCGATCAGGTGTGGGTGACGTCCAGGTCGTGCGAGTCCTCGAACCGCGCGTCGTTGTGCGAGCTCACGTCGTCGTGGCTGTCGCTACGACTGTGGTCCTCGACACCGTGACAGATAGAGAGGCGTCGCGAACCCCTGGCGGGGTGGTGAGCGTGGGCCGGTCACCGACGCCGCGGCTTGCGTTCCCAGCGGTTTCGGTCGTAGAAACTGTGGTATGGGCCACGGCGATGTGGTGCACGTGCGGCCTCTTGCCGCGGGGCGGCATTCGCATCCGTCTCGCGGTGGTTGTTTGCTTGAGCTGGTGAGCACGCTGCCGGGTGGGTATTGGACCGATCGGCCGGGCGGGGTGCCGTCCACTGTGGCGGCGCTGGTGGTCGCGGTGAATGACGCGACCAGCGATGCGCAGCGTCCGGCGCTGATGCCCCTGGCCCCGTGGTTGGCTTCTGTGCCGGTGACCGACGCCGCGCAGACCGCGCGGGTCGTGGCGGTTTCCGCGAGCCGTGCGGCGCTGCCTTTGGCCGGTGCTGGCGTGGTGGACCGGTTACGCGTTGAGGCGTCCGCGGCCGCCCGCACGGTTTCTCGGGGTGGGGTGGCTGGATGGTGGTTGAGGCGTTCTCGCCGCCGCTCAGCCGCGAGAGCGGTGCGGTTGGCGGTGGAGGTGGTGCGGGGCGCGGGTGGTGACCGCGGATTGCGGGACCTGCTTGTCGGATCGCTTGATGCGTGGCGGTTGGTGGGCGGGTTGGCGCCTGTGCCGTTGCTGGATCGGCCGGCCGAGGACTGCGCTGCCGAGCTTGCCGTGCGTTGCGAGCTTCGCGCCCACCCCGGTAGTGACTCGGCGTCGTTGTATTGCACCGCTGTGCTGGACTCGTGGCCGGACTGGTTGCGAGACCGGTGGGTCAGCCAGAAGACGGGCAAGGCGCGCGCTGATTTCGTCGACGTGTGTGCGATAGGCACCAGGTCCACCGCTGTGTCTTGACTCGCAGCGTGTCCGGGGCTGTACTGAACGTGGTGATGGATCTCGCCAGGGCTTTCGGCCCGAACCGCCTCACCGAGAGGCTGATAGGTCCTGGTCAGCGTGCGCCACGATGACTCGCGACCAGGAGGTTCAGCCCATGCGGAACACGGGACCAGCACTCCGGTTGTCGATTTTTGTCCGCGAAAGCGACCACTGGCATCACAAACCGCTGTATGCCGAGATCGTGCACCGCGCGCACAAGGCCGGGCTCGCCGGCGCCACCGTCATTCGGGGCATCGAGGGCTTCGGCGCCAGCTCGCGGATCCATACCAATCATCTGTTCCGGCTCGGTGAAGACCTGCCCGTGCTGATCATCGTCACGGACCGCGAGGAACGAATCCGCGAGTTCCTCCCACACCTGGACGATCTCGACATCCAAGGACTCGTCGCGCTCGACAAGGTCGAAACCGTCCACTACACGCAACCCGAACACAAACACGCCCACTGGTGGTCCAAGCTCTAGATGAATCGATTGGGTCTATCCCGTGATCGGTGTTTCCGGCGGTTCGGTTAGTAGCTCTCAGCTGCCGGCCAGCGGTTGCTGAAGGTGATGGCGAAGGCGTTGAGCACGGGCTTCGTGCGCCGTGAGGCGCTGTGGTTTGAGTGGAGGTGAGAGACCGCCACCGTCGGGTCGTCGCAGCGGCCTGGCAGGAGCTGAGGGCTGGCTGATCCGGGAGGTGCCGGGGAGGCTGGGAGCAGCCCTGACAAAGCCGGGACGTGCCAGTACTGCCAGATGGTACGGGTCCGGCGAGCGGGATCGAGAGGAGCACGCGAGGAACCGATGTTGTAAAGCCCCTCAATGCTTTACCGGCTCGAATCTGGTGGATGTGGGCCGGGAGCGGTGCGTCCCTGCCGCTGTAGCGGCGGTTGGGGAACTTCTGGGTGGTGAAGCCGACGGCTCGGGAGGCCGTGCTGAAGGCCTGCGGCGTAGGCGTGGCGAGACCGCAGGGGCAGAGTCGGGCTCCTCCTCGATCAAGCGAACCACAGTGAACACGGGAACCGCTTCGGGTCTCGCCTTCCTCCGCAAGTCCGTTGTGGATGGTTGGGTTGGGTTCATCGTCGACCGATCGGTCTGGAGCGGGGCGGAGTCGCCGTAGTACTCCGAGCCGGGGAAAGCCCGGTGCATGGGGAAGGGCGGCAGCGGATGGATAGGAGATGGTGGCTGTAATGCCGACAGACGCACCACCGAACGGTGGTGCTCCGGCCGAGGTCCCGAAGGGGCCGTGGCAGCGGGTATCGGAGATGCAGGCCAAGCTTCACCGTTGGGCGGCGGCCGATCCTGGCCGCGGGTTCGACGATGTGTTCAACTTCGTGCATGACCGGGCGACGCTGATCGTGGCGTTCGCCCGGGTCGCGGGTAACCGGGGCGCGAACACGCCCGGTGTCGACGGTCTCACCGCCGCCGGCGTCGAGCAGCACCTCGGTGTTCCGGGGTTCCTGGATGACCTGCGTGTCTCCGTGAAGGAGGGCTCGTTCCGGCCGTTGCCGGTGCGGGAGCGCAGGATCCCGAAGCCCGGTGGTTCGGGGAAACTCAGGAAACTGGGGATCCCGACCATCGCGGACCGGGTGGTCCAGGCGGCGTTGAAGCTGGTGCTGGAACCGATTTTCGAGGCCGACTTTCTGCCGGTCTCGTATGGGTTCCGGCCGAAGCGGCGGGCGCAGGACGCGATCGCTGAGATCCACATGTTCGGTTCCCGCGGCTATCAGTGGGTGCTGGACGCGGATATCGAGGCGTGTTTTGACTCGATCGACCACGCGGCCCTGATGGACCGTGTGCGTGTTCGGGTGAAGGACAAACGCGTGCTGTTGTTGGTGAAGGCGTTCCTCAAGGCTGATGGCGCTCGGTGAGAGTCCCCGGGGGTGCTCGTCGAAAGTCCCCAGCTGAGGCGGTGGCCAGCATATCGGCGTGGTTATTGGCGGCGGAGTGGGATCACGCCGTCGGGTGCCGCGATGGGCATGGTGGGTCGTGCTGCTTCGGGTGTGGTGAGCAGGGCGACGATGGTGATGGGGCCGCCGCAGTGGGGGCAGTCTCGCTGGGCGACGGTCTGGGGTTGGGGCATCGGTGGTGCTGGTGCGCCGGCGGTCTGGGGGCCTGGTCGGTGGGTGGTGCGTTCGACTTCGCGTCGGGCGGCGGCGGTGCGTTTGCACGGGGTTGAGCAGTAGACCTTGGTCGTTCTGGTGCGCCCGGTGGCGGTGAACGGTTCCCAGCAGATGGGGCAGGTTTTCGTGATCGCTTGTTCTGTGGTGTTAGGAGACATGGGCGTTCACGGCCTTACGGAGTTTGTCTGAGGTGGCTTGGTGGGAACGGAGTCGATAGGATGGCCCATCGATTCCGACGACGGTGGCGCGATGCAATAATCTGTCGAGCATCGCCGCGGCGACAGTGGCATCCCCGAATGCGGTTGCCCAGTCAGCGATACCAACATTTGTGGTGAGAATTGTGCTGGACTTCAGATACCTCTGGTTGATCACTTGGAACAGCGCTGAGGCTCCGTCGCCGGGCAGCGGCAGGTAGCCAAGCTCGTCGACTTATGCGGATATCCGCATAAATCGACCTATGCCGACTTGGTGACTATGCCGAGTCGGCTTCGTGGTCGGTCTGCTGAGCTGGGGGTTTCCTGTCAGAGGCTCGGCATAGTCACAGGGACTCCAGGAAGCTGAGGATTTTGTCCGGTGGCCGGTAGCGACCGGGTGGGCTGGTTGCGGGCGTGGTGAGCGCGAGGGCTTTCTCCTTCATGTTGATGTCGGCGTGGACGTAGGCGTCGGTCGAGCGGATTCCGGCGTGGCCGAGCCAGAGCGCGATGACTGTGGTGTCGACCCCGGCCTGCAGCAATGACATTGCGCAGCTGTGGCGCAGGGTGTGTGGGTGGATCTTCTTGCTGGCTAGCGAGGGGCAGTGTTGGCCGGCGGTGCGGGCGTGGGTGCTGATCCGCAGGGCGATCGCGTCACGGCTGAGGCGCCGGCCAGTGCGGGTGTGAAACAGCGGGCCGTTGGGGCGGTCGGCGTGTTCGGCCATCCAGTCGTGGAGGAGGGCTTGCAGCGGCTGGCTGAGCGGGACAGCGCGTTGTTTGCGGCCCTTGCCTTCGCAGCGCACGTGTGCGCCGATGCCGAGGGTGATGTCGGCGCGGTTGAGCCCGGTCAGCTCGGAGACCCGCAGCCCGGTCTGGACGGCGAGCATCATCATGACCCGGTCGCGTCGGCCCTCCCAGCGGGCTGGGTCCGGCGCGGCGAGCAGCGCGTCCACTTCGTGCGCGGTGAGGAAATCGATGACCCGTTTGTCGAACCGTTTCGGCGGGATGGCCAGGACGTGGGCGATGAGCTGGGCGTGCTCGGGGTGGCGCAGCGCGGCGTAGGAGAACAGCGAGCGGATCGCGGTCAGTCGGGTGTTGCGGGTGCGGATGCTGTTGCCCCGGATGGTCTCGAGGTGATGGAGGAACCCAGAGATGACGGTGGCGTTCAGGTCCTCCCAATCCAACTGCGCAGGTGGCTTGGCCGTGTGCCGGTGAATGTAGGCCAGCAGCAGGCGGATGGTGTCGCGGTAGGCGGCGATGGTGCGTGGGCTGGCCTGGCGTTGGCCGATCAACCGGTCGGTGAAGAAGGCCTGCAGGGTGGGGGCGACGAGCGTCATCGCTGGGCCTCCCGCCAGGGAGTGTCTCGTCGAGCCGCAGCCATGGCCAGCAGTTCGGGGGCGGCCGAAAGGTAGGTGTAGGTGTGGCTGGGCTCGCGGTGACCGAGGTAAGTGGACAGCCACGGGATCTTGGCCGCCACGTTGTCCCGGGCGCGATACCAGCCCAGGAGGGTTCGGACGGCGAACGTGTGGCGCACGTCGTGCAACCGTGGCGGCGAGGGCGCGCCGGCGCCGACGCCGCTGGTGTTGACCAGTTGCCGGAAGGTGAGGCTGACACACGCATAGAGCAGCCGCGTTCCCTTGGTGGAGGTGAAGAAGCTGGGCTGATCCGAGCCCAACTGGAGACGATCCCGCAGCTGGGAGTAATCCTGGAGTGCCTCTCGGGTGCTGGGGTGCAGCGGAACCAGCCGCGACTTGCCGAACTTGGACTCGCGGATCAGCAGTACCCCTTGTGCCCAGTCGATGTCGGCGCGGTCGAGCTTGATGGCCTCGCCGATCCGCAGGCCGCTGGCGGCTAGGAGCCCGATCAGCGTGTAGTAGGTCGCCGCCCTCGGCGGCGGCGACAACGTCCGCCAGGCGTTGTTCATGATCGTGTCGATGTCGGCTGGTGTGTAGATGAACGGGCGGCGCCATCGTGGCCGGTGTGGCATCAGCCCCAGCGGTGGCACCTCGGTGCTTGGGTCGATCCCAGCCAGATACCGGGCGAAGCCCCGCGCGGCGGTTAACCGGCGCGGCCCGATGGTCGAGGCTCTGCCAGAGCCGCTGGGGGCGTTGGCCTGTTGCGCCCAGGCCAGCGCCGCCTCGATCGTCACGGTGGTGATCTCGCGGGCATCGAGGTAGGTCACGAAGCCGGGAAGGAGCCAGGCGGCCTCGGTCATCTGGTGTCCGAGTGAGCGACGAAGCCGCAGGTAGTCCGCCAGGGCCTGTTCCAAGGCGCTCATCGTGTCGCTCCCGGCCAGGGCAGTGCGACGGTGCGCAGCGCGCCGAGGTCGACCTTGGCATACAAGGCCGTGGTGGCCAGGTCCTGATGGCGCAGAACCCGGCTGATCGCCGCAAGGCTGGCACCGCGGCGCAGTAGTCCACCGGCCAGGGCGTGTCGCAGCCGGTGTGGCCCCACCGGGGTGACACCGGCGCGCAGGCAGGCTCGTTCGACCACGTCCCCGACCAGATCCGCTCGGATCGGCGCTCGTGGAGCCCGACAGGTCAGGAACAACCGGCGCGACGGCTGAACACGGTGTGCCCGAGACAGATAGGCCACCAGGGCCTCACCCACGTCAACCGGCAGCGGCAACCGGTCCTGCCGGCGTGCTTTGCCCCGCACGAGCAGTTCGCCCGCCCGCCAGTCGATGTCGTCGAGCTCCAGCCGGGCAATCTCGATCGAGCGCAGTCCCAGCCGGGCAACCAGCATGATGATCGCGAAGTTCCGGACACCGACCTCGGTGTCTCGATCGCAGCTATGCAGCAGCAGCTGGGTGTCCACACCGCTGAAGACTTTGGGGATGCCGGCCAGACGCCACCCACCGACCGGCGGCACCGCGGCGCCCAGCCGCAACGAAGTGATTTCCCGCAGATACAGAAAGCGCAGTACCGAGCGCAGCTCAGCTACCCGCCCCTTGGCGGATCCAGCTGACACCCGAGCACATTCCCGCAGCAAGAAGGCGTTGACGTCGGCGCCGGTCAACACCGACGGCGTGAACACCCCGTCGACCATCGCCTGCTCGCGCAGGAACCGGCGGGCGGTGTTCTCGTAACGCAGGACCGTCGCCGGCGCCAGATTGCGCTCCTGGATCATCCAGCACCGATACCGCTCAAGCAGGCTGGCCAACGGGCTCGGCGCCGCCCCAGCCGGTTCGGCAACGACTCCAGCCTCGCGCAGATAACTCAGCACCGGCCTCATTGAGCGTGGCCCACCAACCCGGCGCTGTCCGCGAGCGCAGCGTGCATCCAGGAACGCCGCCATGCGCTGCTCGTCCAGCTCCCCGACGTCCAGGCCCTCCATCACCAGCCATCGGCCAACCTGGCCGAAGTCCTTCAACATGTTCCGGACCGTCCCGGGCGTGTATCCCTGGCCGATCAACCACGCCCGGTATCCCTCAACATGCGGACCGAGCAGACCAGGCTTCCTCCGCGTCCCCGACATCGCACACCTCCTGTCCAGGAAGCGCCCTGCTCCCTAGCCCAGAGGCTTCTCTGCGCACGCGACTATGCCGAGCCTCTGCCAGGAAACCCCCAGCTCAGCAGACCGACCACGAAGCCGACTCGGCATAGTCACCAAGTCTGCATAGGTCGACATGCTGCCCGTCGGCGCGGACGCCGCCGAGGCGTTCTACCGGATCGTCGACGCCGCCTACGAGCGCCGCTCGATCGCGGTGACCAGCAACATCCACCCCAGCAAAGCGCACATGTTCGCGCGAACATGTGCGAGGTGGCACCGAAACGTCAGTGGTTCAGCAGGTTGTCTGCGGGGCGGCGGAGCCTTCGGGCGGCCGCGCGGAGCTGTCGGCGAGTTCCTCCAGCTCGTCTGGTCCGAGCGGTTCGGGTGCCAGCGCTCGCCGGCCGGGGCCGGCTCTGCGCGGTGTCATGGTTGCGGCAGCCGGCAAGCGTCGACGTGGTCGGCGAGGTAGATCAACGGTGCTTGGGGGTCCATGCCGAACGCTGCCGCGACGAGTTTCGGATCGAGGGTGTTGACCAGGTCGACCAGGCGGGTGGAGCGGACCATTTGTGGTGGGAAGCCGCACTCGTCCAGGACGTGGGACAGGTAGGCGGCCGCTCGGCCGGTCTTGGTGCCTTTGGTGACCAGCACGTGTGGGTTGTCGGTCGGCCAGGCCTGTCGGTGGGCCAGGCAACGCTGCAGCGCGGACCAGGAGGCCGGGTCAAGCGGCACGGGGTGGGGTCGCTTCCCGAGGCGGACCGTCTGGGCGTGAGGGTCGATGTCGGTGATCTTGAGTGTCCTTGTTTCCCAGCTCGCGGCGCCGTGCAGCAGCGCGAGCATCCCGACCAGGGCTTCGTGCGGGTGGACCTGGTCGTTGGTGGTCCAGCGCCGGAACAGTTCGCGTTGCTGGTCGCGGGTGAGGGTGCGGCCTCGGAAGGCATTCGATTCCCGCGCGGTCAGACCCCGGGTCGGATCGACCAGCACGCGACGCTGGGCCCGGGCGGAGGCGAAGAACTGGCGCAGCACGGTCAGCCGCCGCTTGCGTGCCTTCGGCAGGGTGGTCAGGAACGCCTCGATGTCATGCACGTCGACCAACGCCCAGTCCTGCTTTCCACGCTGGGACACGAGGAACACCGCGAGGTCACGCAGGATCGCCAGCGCTGTTTCCAGGGTGTGATCGCTACGAGGCCGGGTGCCGGCCCGGCGGGCCCGCTGCTGGGCTTGCATGCGGGAGGTGTCGAAGGCGGCCACGGCTGGTCGCAGTGGTGAGGGGACGGCGTCGATGCGGCGCTGGCGGCGGCCGGCGGCCAGCCGCTCTGACTGGTCGGTGGGCAGCGCCAGACCTCGGGCGGTGAAGAAGTCCTCGAGCGCTCGGGCCAGGGGCCCGATGGAGCGTCCCGGGCGGCGGGCGCGCTCGAGGATGGTCTGCGGGTGGTTCGGGTGTTCGCTGGTGAGCAGCCGGCCTAGTGTGGTGATCATCTCGCAGGCGCTGCTGGGGTTATGTCTCGCGGACAGGTGGACGGTGAACTCGCCCAGCCATCGAGGCGGGTCGTCGAGGCGAGCGATGAGGTTGTCGGCTCGGATGAACAGCCGGGCTGGCTGGCGTTGGTAGCACGGCGAGCACAGTCCCAGGCCCGAGTGTCGGCGCAGCTGCCCGCACTGGCGGCAGATACGGGGTGGTTGCTTGCCTGGGCGAGGGCGGGAGCACGAGCCGCACCAGCCGGTCGCGTCGCGCAGGTAGCCGGGCTTGCCGCAGCGGGGGCATAACTGCCGTTGGGTGCGCAGCTCGGCCTTGCGGCGACAGGTTTTACACAGCCTCGCGTCGGCCCTGCGCACCGGGTGGTCACACTCGGTGCAGCGCCGTGAGCACAACGTGCAACGACCGGTGGAGTCGAGCAGCACCCGCTGCTTGCCGCAGTCGGGGCAGGAGGCCTTGGCCGCCTGCTCGCGCATGCGGCGCATGCACAGGCAGCAGTGCTCGCGACCGAGGAACCCGACCGGGGCGCCGCAGTCCACGCAGTCACGCTGACGTTTGCCCATCACCGATCACCGATCACCGATCACCGGTCCGATCGGGCGCCTGGTCACAGCGGCGGCAGCGACCGGCCATGCTCATTGACAACCTTCGGCTCGCCGGCCGGCCGGGGCGCGGCGGGGCTCTCGACTGGGGTGGTGTCCACCTCGAACAGGTCGTCAGGGGTGCATTGCAGCGCCGTGCACAACGCGATCAACGTCGAGAGCTTCACCTGGGCCGGTTCTTTGGTCAACAGCGCCGACACCGACGCCGCTGACAGCTCCAACCCGGCCTTGTCGGCCAGCAGCCGGCGCAGTTCGGTGCCGGTCCACACCTCACGTTGGGCCGCGGCCATCCGCAGCCGCCACCGAATCCTCACCCTTCCTCCACATTCGTCCCGCCGTCATGAACCCCCGCTGATGTCCGACATTCCGGTGGGGACGCCGGCTGGGATTCTGTTTGCTCATCCGGTGCCCGCCGACATGGTCGGTGAGTCGGTCGGTGAGCGAGCATCTCGTCCAGGTCTGCATACAACGCTGGCCAGTCCTCGCCCGGGGCCAGCACGTCAGCGGGCAGTTTCCCGGTCAGAACGTGGAACCGGACGGCCAGGTGATCGTGGCCGACCGTGGCAAGCCACCCGCCGCACAACCGCATCGCGTGGGCAGTGCCAGGTTGATCGAGATGACACGACATCATCGGCCCGTCCAACGACGCCTCGGCCCCCGGCCGGCCGTTCGCCGCGCCCAGCTTGATGAAGTCCGCGTCGGTGAAGTCCGCCAGGTCGGCGTCCCTGCGCCAAGGGCACTGCTGGCACGGGTAACGGCGATGTTCTAACGGTGCGCTCACCGCCTGCCACCTCCGTCAGACGGGCCGGCGAGACCAACTTGACCCGGATCGCCGAGCTCGGACAACGTCGTGGTGACCGCGCGTCGGTAGGCGTCCTCGATGAACGTCGCCGAGGGACGGACATACCGCATAGTGGAACTTACAGTCCAGTGACCGAGAAGCTGCTGGATGGCCACCAGATCGACACCGCGTTCATAGTTATGGGTGGCACACGCGCGCCGCAGCCCGTGCGGACTGAACCACTCGGTCGGCGAGCGGCCTTCGAGTTCCATCAGCCGCCGCAACCGGTTGCGGATCGTGCCTCGGTGCAGCTGACCGCCGGACTCGTCGGCGAACAACACTGGGGAGTCGGGGAACCTGCCGCGCACATCGCGCAAGAACCAGTGCAGCACCAGATCCAGGCCATCGAGCATCGGCACCCAGCGCGGCCGAGGTCCCGAGGTGTGAGCGCCCTTGCCGAATCGGACATGCAGCTTGCCAAACGGCCCCCGGTCGAAGTGCAGGTCCGGCATGTCCAACATCGACGCTTCCTCCGAGCGCAGCCCGGCGTGATACAGCGTGCGGAACATTGCATAGTCCCGAGCGGCGGGCGCGTACTTGCGGGCGCCGGCGATCCGGGACTTGAGGAACTCGAAAACTCGTTCACCCGCTCCGGCGTCGGTGGCGGCGCCAGTTCCGCTGAATCGGCCCCGACATGGCGGGAGGCGTTGAACTCATCGATCGGGCACACCAGCCGAACCCCGAACCCGGCCTCGATCTCGGCGGCCTTGCGCACCTGCAGGAACCGGTGGAAGTCCTTGAAGATCTGCACATATCCCCGCCGGGTCGAGGATTTCCGGCCAGCAACCGCCAGCTCGCCGACAACCCGGTCGACGTCCTCAGCCGTGACCTCCCAGGCCGGACGGCCCAGCGCGGCCAGCGCCCGCTCCAACAGACCGATGTCATTCTCGATCGTCACCGGACTGAACCCGCGCGCCCGCCAGGACGCGACGAAGGCCTCCACGCACTCGGCCTGAAACTCCCACGGATCCGTGCTCACCGGCCCGGCGGGCACACCACCACCCGGGATCAGTCGCAACCCACCCGCCACGCCGCACACCTTCTTCGCACCTGACTGGATAAGGTGACA
The DNA here is from genome assembly GCA_014208095.1 of Actinospineispora eucalypti. Lineage (GTDB taxonomy): Bacteria > Actinomycetota > Actinomycetes > Mycobacteriales > Pseudonocardiaceae > Pseudonocardia > Pseudonocardia eucalypti. The sequence goes on from JACHMT010000001.1 coordinate 3,219,607, forward strand.
CCTAACATAGCGGATGATTACCTGAAAGATCAGCGAGGCGCGCTGGATACCATCAGCCCAGCTAAGAGCAGGAATGCCTCATCACGAACAAGTGCCAGCCCCAGTTGGGTTCGACACGATCATGCCCAAGACCCTGGCCACCGCGACGGTGGACCGGCTACTGCACCACGCCCACCTGGTCACTACCAAGGGCGACAGCCACCGCCTCGCTGAAGCCCTCGCTGGAAAGGGGGTGGTCGCCCTGAACTGACCACCCACCCGGAGAACTGATGTCCATCAGCCCGGAACGTTGATGTCCGTCAGCCCGGAGCCCAGCTGACCGCCCTCCCGGACTTCTCGATGACCGTTGACAATCTAGGCCTGCAACCCCTGCACGACCCCCACGCCCTGCCCCCACGAGCGGGTGCGTGCGCGGCAGGGCGGGGCCTGGTGGGCTGAGCGCGTGTGTGATCCGGGGTGAGGTTTGGCACAGCCACGCGACACACCCGGCCGCGGCCGGGCTAGTCTCGGGAACGTGCGGCGGTGGGGCTCGCCGCTCCGGCTCACGGAACAACCGCGGCTCTGGCCGCCAACAGTCCCTACTTGGGTCGTACAGTTGTGCGTTCAAGTAGGAGGCGGCGCCCATGAGCAGGGAGATTGACCTCGCCAAACCCATCGATCCGGACGTCGATCTCCGGTTCGCCACGCAGCGGCGTGAACTCGCCCGGACCCACGGCGCGGTGTTGCTCGTCATCGCCCTCGGTGGCGGCCTCGGCGGGCTCGCCCGCTACGGCCTCTTCGAGCTGTTGCCCACCCCACCAGGCCGGTTCCCGTGGGCCACGTTCCTGGCCAACGTGATCGGTTGTTTTGTGATCGGTGTCCTGATGGTTCTGATCACCGAGGTCTGGTCGGTGCACCGCCTCATCCGGCCGTTCCTCGGTGTCGGGTTCCTCGGCGGATTCACCACATTCTCCACCTATACCGCCGAGACCCGAGCGCTGCTGCAACCGGCAACCGTGGCCCTCGCGTTCGTCTACCTCGCCGGAACTCTCCTTGCCGCGATGCTCGCGGTCATCGCCGGGGTATGGCTCGCCCGAGCGGCGACCGGCTCCGTGCACGACCCGAACAAGGCGGCCTGACATGGCGGTCAGCGGTCACGCCCTGCGGCTGACGATCCTCGTCGGCGAAGACGACACCTGGCACCACAAGCCCCTGCACCACGAAATCGTCGAACGCGCCCGCGCCGCGGGCCTCGCCGGGGCCACCGTCCTGCGCGGCTGCGAAGGCTACGGCAGCTCCTCACTCATCCACACCGACCGGCTCCTCAGTCTCGCCGAGGACCTACCGATCATCGTCATCATCATCGACACCGAGCCACCCATCCGCGCCTTCCTCGCCGACATCGACGAACTCCTGCGCGAGGCCACCGTCCTGCTCGACGACGTCGAAATCCTGCGCCACCAACAGGACCACGCATCATGACCGTCGCACTCGTGTTCACCGGCGCGATGATCGGCGCCCCGCTGCGCTACCTCATCGACCGCGCCATACAAGCACGCCACGACAGCCTCTTCCCCTGGGGCACCCTCACCGCCAACATCACCGGCTGCCTCATCCTCGGCGGCCTCACCGGCGCCGGCCTGGCGCTGCCCGCCCCACTGCTCGCCCTACTCGGCACCGGCTTCTGCGGAGCACTCACCACCTACAGCACCTTCAGCTACGAAACCCTGCGACTCCTCGAGCAGAAAAGCTACTTCTACGCCACCACGAACATCACCGTCAGCGTGATCGCCGGCCTCGGCGCCACCCTGTTCGCCTACACCACCGTCCACGCCCTCACCACCTGAGCGTGCCCCAGCGATCGCGGCTCCAGCAAGTCCAACCAGGCCAGCCGACCGATAGGCCAAGCGTGGCGTGCGATCACCGCGCGCCTGACACCGATGGTGGTGTAGATGACCAGCGTTTGGTCCAGCTCGACGACCAGTTTCGGGTTCCATCATGCGCCCGGCTTATCCGCGCAACCACCCGACGCAGCCGGGCCAGGGTGGGCTTGGTCAACTCGGCGTGCAGCTCCCAGAGGAACGCGGCCAGGCCGGACCTTCCGGCTCCGGTCACGATGGCATCGCGGCTGCCGCAATGAACATGTTGATCAGGTTCCGACGCGTACTGATCGCCGCGCGATTCCTGCAGCCCCGCAGGTCCAACCCACCCTGAACAAATCCAGATCATCCGTCTGCCCTGGGATGATGCCGCAGCGTGATTGCGAGACCCCAGATCTGTAGGCGTGACCATCGTAGTCGAACAAGCGTTCCCTCGGTGTCTGGCGCCTCCGTAGGCGCCGACGTGCTCGCCAGGTGTGGTGGCAACCACCCGCCGCGCCCAACTGTTCGAGCGGTCCGAAGCTAGAGACCGGGCCGGGTTTGCGGGACCACTGAAATGGACAGCGCCAGCGGACGGTGCGGCCGATCACCACCACAACCGAAGAATGACCGGCCACACCGACACCGTTGAAATGCTAGCTCGGGAGACCAACGGTCCTGACCGTGCAGTTCCACTCGCCCTTGTGATTCCCCTTTGTATTACCTGGGGCGGTGATAGTCTTGTTTGTACAGCTGTTGTAGTAAATAGTGAACGTTGTAGGACGAGAGCACCTGTTGTTGTAGTACACGGTCGTGGTCGCCCAGCCAGGCTCGTATGAGTAGGAGACACATCCGTTGGCGGTCTCCCCCCGCTCAGACCTCTCCATCGCCGATGCACTACCTGCGGCGACCCCTAACCCTCCGACCGCGAGCAACGCCACAGCAAGGATATTTGCCGTCCTGCGCATGAATCCCTTTCCCCTCGTTTACGTTGTTACATAAGCAACGAAACTACTCCCGAGAGGGTGACGGGCATGTGGCGCCCATCATGGCTCGAATCCTCGTTCGCCGCCTGGCCATCGGCAGAAACACCAAGGTTATCCAACTTTGCTGTGACGCGTGGTACTGATGCGGCCTGTTTGGAGGATGTGTTTTCTGGTCGAAATGAATTATTCGCCCACAGATGCCGCTCGTCCGACCCACGCGCGTCTCACACCGTCCAGCACGACACGTTCGACGCCCTCGAGGGACGCATGCACGGGTCAGCAAGAAACCCGCCCGTTGAGTGAACCGCCTGCTCGGCGCCACCAATCCCGAGTCCGGCGAGCAGGCCACCGCCTAGGGCTACGCCGTCTACCTGCTGGATTTCCTCACCGACATCAACGAAGACCTCGCGCTCGGCGCGCCTCTATCTCCCGCCCGCTGGGCGAGCTGGACCAGCACTAGGTCACCCGAACAGACCTGGCCCGAGCCGCCAACAACGGCGGATGCCCGAGCCGATCCGAGGTCGACGGCTGGTCCGCGTCCTCACCCCTTCAGCGGGGCGGTGGCAGGGTGTCCGTGCTCAAGGGGGAAGCTCAGGACGGGTGCGGGAGGTGCCGACCGGTCCCGCATGCCGGCCGAGTTGTGGTGGCCGTCCGCTCCGCGCCGTGGGTCTTGCGTCGCGGGCACTGTGGCCTTGGAACCTGACTTTTGTCAAGTTGTTGATCGTGAATTGTGGTGGTGGGTTTGACCTGCGAGTTCGCGGTCGGGGTCGGTGGAATGTATGCGACTAAGTCGATCTTTTAGCCTTGTCTCGGGCTGGTGTGGATCGCCGCGACGAGCCCATTGGGCGGGTCGAGGTGGTCGGCTGGCGGGCTGATGGGAGGTCGACCTGGTGCGTGGCCTACTGATACTTCGTGCGGCGAGGTGCCTGGGGGTCGGTTACCAGTTGCCTGGGTGTGTGGGCTGGTCGAAGCTGTGCTGCACGGCTGCACGGCTGCACGGCTGCACGGCTGCACGGCTGCACGGCTGCACGGCTGCACGGCTGAGGGGGGAACGTGAAGCGGCGTGGTTGGTTGCTGGCTCTGCTGGTGGTTGGGGTGGTGGCGCTCGGCTGGTGGCTGTGGGTGTTGTATCGGGCGCCGAACCGGGCGGATTTGGCCGGGTACTGGCAGCTGGTAGTGGCGATCCCGTCGTTGGCGGTCGCTGTGGGCGCGCTGGTCCGGGACCGGGCGGGGCGCGGCAGCGGTGATCGGGAGCGCGACGCCGCGGCGGAGTTGCGCTGGCTGGCCGATCGGCTGGCCGAGGCGCTCGAGCAGCAGTGGACTCAGGCGGCGGTGGCTCGTCGGCTGGTGGTGCCGGAGCCGATCGCGGTGCGCTGGGCGCGGCCGGCCCGCGCGGTGGCCGGGTCGGCGGCGGCGGCGACCTTGGCCGGCCGGTTCGCTCCGCTGCCTGGGCTGTCGGCCATCCGGGTGGAGCGGTTCGGGGGCGGTGGGGTCCGGGAGCTGCACGGCATTTACGGAGGGCTGGGTTCGGGCCGGCTGGTGATCGTCGGGGCACCTGGGGCGGGCAAGAGCGGCGCCGCGATCCTGCTGGTGCTCGACGCGCTGCGACATCGTGGCCAGGTGGCCGAAGCGGAGCGCGACCGGGTACCGGTGCCGGTACTGGTCACGCTGCAGCAGTGGAGCCCGCGCACCCAGTCGCTGCGGGCATGGCTGGCCGGTCAGCTGTGCGGCGCCTATCCGGGGCTGCTGTCCGGTCGTGGCGGCGAGCGGGACGCGGCGGCGTTGATCGAGTCCGGCCGGATCGCGGTAATCGCCGACGGTCTGGACGAGATCGCCGAGCAGCTGCGGCCGCTGGTGCTGCGCGCGCTCAGTTCGCAGGCCACGTTCCGGCTGGTCCTGCTGGCCAGGAGCGAGGAGATGCTGGGGGCGGCCGAGCAGGCCGTGCTGGACGGGGCGGTCGCGGTCGAGTTGCGGGACGTCGGCCCGGCGGAGGCCGTTGACTACCTGGCCCGCGTCCAGCGCGACCCGCCGCCGCCGAGGTGGCGGGAGCTGCTGGAACGGGTCAGCTCGGAGCCAGACGGTGCGCTGGCCCGCGCGCTGAGCACCCCGCTGATCCTCAGCCTGGTCCGCGACACCTGCCGTGACGACGCGGCCGTGGGTGCGTTGCTGGACTTGCGCGCCGCCCGAGGTGCGGCCCTGACCCGCGTAGATGTTGAGAATCACTTGCTGGGGCTGGTGCTGCCAGAGGCGTATGCCGAACGGCCCGGCGAGCCGGCGCCGCCGTATCCGCTGCCGTTGGCCCGCCGCACGTTAGGCTGGCTGGCCGCTCGGATGAACCGCGCGGGCACCCGTGACCTCGCCTGGTGGCGGATACCCGCCTGGACCTCCCCGCTGCCCGGCGTGGTGCTCGTCGGGGTGGCGGCCGCGGTGAGCGTCGGGCTGGGGCTGCTGTGGCTGCCGGCGGAACAGTCGCCGGTGGGGTGGCTGGCGAAGGCCATCCTGGGCGCCGTCGCAGTCGGCGGCGCGTTCGGGGCCTGGCTAGCTCGCCGCCGGATGGGACGGGCGTCGGTGGTGGCGTCCCCGGCCCGGGGCTCGGCGCTGTCCGAGCCTGCCGCGCAGTTCGTGCTCGGCCTGGTCCTGGGCCTGCTGGTCGTCCGGGGACAGTGGGCGCTCGGGCACGCCAGCGCCACACCGGGCCGGGGGCTGCTCGCCGATCTGCTGCTGGCGCTGCTCTACGCCGGGGTGTGCTACCTCGCGCAAAGCTTCTTCATGCGCCGGGGGCTGCGTCGACACCAGCACAAACACGGCGTCGCGCTACCTATCCCGTGGCGCCGGCTGCGCCGGATGAACCTGTTTAGCGCCATGCCGGGGTTCTGCGGCGCGATCGGCACAGAGCTCCCGCCCGCCTGGGCGCTGGTGCTGGTGCTGCTGTTCGCGGCGCTTACCAGCCGGGGAGTCATCCGGGGCTTGGCGCGCGCCATACCCCGCAGCGCGGCCGCCCTGACCCCGCTCGGTCAGTGGCGCTACTTCCGGATCCATTCACTCCTCAGCTGGCCGATGATCGGGATCTTTGTGGGCGGCTTCGGCCTGCCGAGGCTCGAGTTCGGCATCCTGGGCCTGTTCGGTGACGACCTGTCCGCGCTGCCCCCGGTACTGGTCGCCGGGCTCGCACTGGGCCTGGCCCTGGCGGCCGGCGTGTTCCAAGGCTGGGCGACACCACCGAGTTGGCTGACCGCGGTGGCCGCCGTGCAGCTGACGCTGCGCCACCGCACGCCACCGGACCTCATGCACTTCCTCGACGACGCCCACCAGCGGGGCGTGCTCCGCGCGGTCGGCCTGATCTACCAGTTCCGACACGCCCGGCTGCAGGACCGGCTGGCCACCCACGATCATTGACCCGGGAAGCCCGGGCGTTCGCCTGCCCCCGGCCCGCGTCGAGTTGCCCACAGGTCGGAACCCGACGGGGCCGATCTACCACCACAAACGCAAGCCCATCAACACGCACCCGAGCACCACGTTCGCCGCCCTCGCGGTTCGTCGCCACCTCGAGAACCGCACAGGGTGGGTGCGCACTTCGTGCCCACCCACCCGCCCGCTCACCACCCCCGGGGGCGCGCATTAGAGGGCTCGGCTAGCTGGCGGCCTGTTGTTCCCCGGCAGGCAGGCGCGGATCGGCCGAGGTGGCGCGGCGGCGGTGCAGCACCCGGAGCAGGTCCCGGCGGGAGATGACCCCGACCAGCCGACCGTGGCTGATCACCGGCATCACCCGCACACCAGCGGTGATCATCTGATGCTCGACCAGATCCAGCGGGGTGTCGTCGTAGACGAACCGGACATCGGTGCTCATCACCCCGCCGACCGTGCGCGGCCGGCTGAGAGGGCGCCCGGCCAGCGGGTCGGTCAACAGGTCCGAGTCGCTGACGATCCCGACCAGTCGCTGATGATCATCGATCACCGGCATCGCGGTGTAGCCGTACTTGGCCAGCAAACGGCCGGCGTCTTCGATACGCCAGCTTTCCTCGGCCACCAAAACGGGGTGGCTCATCACATCACGCGCGCGCATCATCGCGCTCCCTCACCCAGACCCCGCATATCGCCACACGATCGGCGTATCACCAGGTATACACCCGCAACCGAGCGCACGTGACCGGCTGATCACCGATCAGCCAGCCCTGTCAGCGGGCGCGCGGCCCGCGTCCCCGGGCGCCATGTCCTGGATCATCGATCGCGGCGGGATCGCGGTGTACTGCGCCCACGAACAGGTGCTCGTGGCCGCCGCCGTCCCCACGGACAGGCTGGTCGCCCTGGCCCAGCGTCTCCCGATGGAATAGCCCCGAGTGCGGGCGCAATCACCGGCGCGCTCGCGGCGTCTTCACTACCGACACCCCCCGGCCCGGACACCGGGTACGCGGCGAGAGTGTCCCGGGAAGCAAAGGAGCCGATCTACCACCACCGCCCACTGCGGCGCGACCAGCACCCGCATCATCAACGGAGCGATCGCCGGACTCGTCGGCGGCGTGGTGTTCGGCATCGTCATGGTCATGACCATGGCCATGACCGGCATGCTGCCCATGGTCGGAATGCTCATCGGCATGGACAACGCGGCGGTCGGACTCGCCGTGCACCTGGTCAACTCCGCAGTCATCGGCGCCCTGTTCGCCCTGCTCACCACCCGCCCGACCAGCCAGATCGGACCACTGCTCGGCACGGGCCTCGGCTACGGCTTCGCCTGGTGGGTTCTTGGCGCACTGCTGATCATGCCCCTGTGGTTGAGCGTGACCGCCGAACCCGCGATGCGAGACATGATCTTCCAAGTTGGCCCCGCACAGTGGTGGAGCCTCGCCGGGCATCTGCTCTACGACCTACTCACCGCCGATGTCCTCTACGGCCTCAGCCGCCGCGCCACCTCCTGAGCCGCCCACCGGTGACCGCCCGCCCCGATCGGGCCGGCCAACCCCGTGTCGGCGGAACCCCGGGTGTTCCCATACCACATCCCCGACAGGCGTCGTCACCTGAACGTGCGGTTGCGGCGTCGCACGGCGATTGAGACCCAGCAAACGACTATCCCGCTGCCTTAGATGAGCATCACCCGGTAGGGAGTCGCGGGGCTCAAGGAGGTCGTCGCCCAGGGGGTCGGGGGACATATGCCTTGGGCGACGACCCTCCCTCGAACGCCGCATCGAGCGGCGACACGACACAATACACTCCACTCGACGGTCGATGTGATTGTGGAACTGATCGCGTCGCGGGCACGCGTCGAGCCACCAGCCCAGCGCATGAGTCGGCGGCCGCCCGCCAGCCCGCGGGGCCTATTTGGCGGTAACGGTGATCGCTAAATCGGCCTAGCGTTGGGGTTCGCCCACGACGTCGCGTGCCGCCGTGACGAGGGCGGCGGCGGGCGTGGGCGGGACCTGACATCTGTGCGCTCCCCAGGAGCGGAAGGGGTGGTGTCGATGAACATCACCGAACCGGGGACGATGTCGGCTCCGCGCATTCGTGCCCACGCCATGGTGCGGGTGTGCGGCCGGCCGGATAAGTGTGGCGTCGCGCGGTTGCGTACCGAGTTGGCCGGCTGGCGCGCGGCCGGCGCGATCGATGTGACCTGCACTTGTCCGGCGTGAGCGGGTATGACTCGGACTTGGCCCGCATGCTGGCGTGGGCGCAACGCCAGCCGCACGGCAACGGGGGTGACCTGCTGATCACCGGCGCTGACCGGCGGCTGTGCGCCGAGCTGCACGACGCGGTGACCGAGCTGCGGACCATGCCCGGCTGGCACGATGACTGGCCGGGCCAGCTGACCTACCGGTCAGAAACGGCGGACCAGCCCTAACCGGCGGCGCGGCCCGGGTGGCCCGCGCTGGACACCGTAGGCGCGATGGGAACCCCCCCGTCGGCGTGATCAGGGCCGCCCGGCCCACGGTAGCGCCTGAGTGGAACGGAGCTGTCGGACATGCGGGACTCGATGATGATGGGCATGTGGCTGTGGGGCGCGTTGGGGCTGCTCGTGCTTCTGGCTGTCCTCGGCCTGCTCGTGTTAGCGGGTGTGTGGCTGCTGCGCCAACTGCGCGCGGATCGATCACCAGCGGCCCCGAACCCAGCCACCAACGCGGTCGCGGAGCGCGATCCGGCGTTGGACGCGTTGCGCCGCCGCTACGCCCTCGGCGAGATCGACGCCGAGGAATACCAACAACGCCGCAACGTCCTCAACCAGCGATAACCAGCGCCTCCGCTCACCAGCGACCCGCGGTCCGTGCTGTCATTCGTCAGTGTCCAGGTTGTTTCCCTGCTCCTGCTCAGCAGGAGCGCCGGAATTAAGCGACTCTTGAACGTCGGTCTCGATCTCGTCGTCTGGCATGTCGGCCCAGCGGTTGAGGCCGCCGAACCTGAGCTCGCGCCGCGGTTGCTGGCCGTCAGCCACAGCGTGAGCCACCTCGTTGTCTGAAGACGACCACCCAGGGGGGTCACGCGTCGCGGTAAGGACACCCGCGAACAGGGGGTTTGCGAGCGAAGCGGGCGCCGTAGTGAGCGACAGCCGAAGAACCAGCGCAATGATCTTGATACGTGTGCGCCAACCGCGTCTTCCGAGGTTTGATCACCGAGCGATCCACGGGTGTGAGGTCGGCCAAACACCGCCGCGACACCGGCTCAGCGCCACCCTCGCGGGGCTACCGGTGGGCCGCCTCGGTGTGACCGGGGCGGCCCGACGGTGAGCGAGCCGGCCAGCGGGAGCCAACGGAGCGTTAGCCGCCGGAGCGCCGGGGGCGTGCGCCGGCCAGCCGGCCGGATCCGGTGCCGAGCATGGCCAGCCCACACAGCAGCGCCACGGCGCCGGCGACGACGTTACTCAACGCCGTGCCGAGGGTCACCGGCCCGATCACGAACACCGACACGATCATCCAGGCGCCCAGTACGGGGCAGACCCACGCGGCGCGGTGCGTGGCGCCATAAGCGCTGGCGAAGCTGAACCCCAACACCGCGATCGCCAAACCGACGACCATGTTGTTGGTGCTCAGTGACTCACCGAAGGCGAACATCGCCGGCGCGATCGCCAGGTACAGGCCGGCCAGGATGATCAGTCCGTCGGTCAGTTGCCCCATCGGTGTTTCGGCGGCGTCCTCGTAGCGCTGCCGCAGTTGATCGTGCGCGTGTTGGACCTCGGCCAGATCGGGGTGCTCGGCCATGGGCGGGGTCGTGGGCGGGTTTTCTGATGTCATCGCCACTCACCTCCAGTGCGAGGATCTTCTCGACCAAAGTGGGCGTGTCCCGGCGTGCGTGGCTCGCCCAGCCACGTCCACATCCAGGGTCCACCCGCGCATCCCCGGGCGCAATGACCTGGCCACACCCACCACGAATGATCATGCATGATCATTGCCGTAGATCAGTTGATCTCCTGTTGATCTTTTCTTGATCTCCGCGCCGGTCCGATGATCTTTCGTGATCGACACGGAACGTCGCTCCTGATGACGTGGGTGACCTGGTCGAAGCGCTCCCGGTCCGGGCGCCGCGGACGCGCTTGACGGAAGAGCGACCCCTCCTGGTTCGTGGCCACTCGTTTCTCCTGGCGACAGCGCGGCCGGGGGTGCGTGGCGTGCCAGGGTGACGGTGCTTGAGTGACGGTTGTTGTCGGTGGGGCGCGACCAACTCCACCGCCGGCTCGACGCGTTGCTGCCCGGCCTTGTCGAGCTGAACGGGCACCCCACCCAACGGCTCCCCGGCACGCTCAACATCAGCATCACCGGCACCCCCGGCCCGCGCACTGCTGACCGGCCCGCCCGAGATCGCCGCCGCCACCGGGTCGGCCTGCCACGAAGGCAACGACACACCCTCACCCGTGCTCACCGCCATGGGCCTGAGCACCGACCAAGCCACCAGCGCGCTACAGCTGAGCCTCGGCCGCTGGACCCACCGGGCACGGCGTCGAACACGCCGCCCAACTGATCACCGCCCGTGCTCGGTCACGTCACACCGATGCCCACACCTGAACCCGGCCGCGCCACCGCGCCCACCGCGCCCGCCGCGGTGTATGGCGCCAGTGCGGATGCCTACCGCCGATACTGGGCACCCGTCCTGGACCCACACACCCAGGCACTGCTCGCCGCCCTCCCGGCCGGGCAGGACCGCACCGTGCTCGACATCGGCGCGGGCGCCGGCACCCTCGCGCCCGCGCCGCGGGCCGCCGGTGGCGCGCCTCGCCAAGCAGTGTCTCGAGTAGCGCCGGGCCGCTGACGCGGCCCCGCCGGTGCGGCTCACCTAGAACGGCCAGTGACCGCCGAAGCGGGTGGCCAGCCGGGAATCCAGGCCGGCGACCCGACCGGCCGGGACAAGGGCCAACAGCAGCAGCGGGAGCAGGTCCTCGGCCGGGTACTCCCACAGGTAGAGGTTGGTGTGCCAGAGCATCACCCAGATCGGCCCGATCAGCAGCAACCCGCCCAACGCCGCGAGTCGGGAGAACAGCCCGAAGATGAGTCCGAGACCCACGGCCAGCTCGGCGGCGGTCAGGAATGGCCCGAACGCTCCCCAGTGGGGTAACACCACCTCACGGTAGAACGCCCCTAGCGGCGTGATCTGGGTCTTGCTGGAGGCGCCGGTGGCGATTCCCCGCGCCGCGCCCAAGGTGATCAGGTTGCCATCGAAGAACCCCAGGTCGATATGGCCGACATCGAACAGCTTGGCCAAGCCGTTGGACAGCCAGACGACGCCGGTGAAAATCCGCAACACGGCGAACCCGCTGGCATAGATCGAGGTCGACCTGCCGGCCGAGGCCACTGTGCTCGTAGTGTCGGTCATGACGGTGGCCCTTGGCGCGAGGGGACTACCTGGTTGCGGCGGGAGTGCCCCGACCGGGCACGGATGGTCACGCTCATCTGATGTTGAGTGTCGAGTCGTCCCCGGTGGGGCGACCGCGCACCAGTCGCAGCAGCGTCTGTGCCGGTAGGGACAGCGGGCGGGTGGTTCGGGTGATCAGCAGGTCGGTGTCCAGCAGACCCTGGTGCACGGTCGGGCCGAACGGGCTCCAGAACGCACCGTCCACGGTGATGGTCAGCTCCGCGGGGAGGTCCGACTGGGCGGCGATGACTCCCAGGTGGTGATCGATCGCCCGACCACGGGCCACCACCGGGCGGATGATGTGGTCCTCATCCGGCACTCCGAGGCGGCGGTGTAATGCGCACAGCCGGTCCAACTCGGTGTCGGCGATCGATTCGACCGTGGTGGCGATCCGTACCCGGACGCCCCGCTCGACCAGCGCCGGGATCGCGGCGATCACCTTGGCGAAGTTTTCGGGCGCCCGCATGGCGTCATTCGCGTGCGGGTCCGGGCGGTCCAGCGAGATCTGCAGCGCCACCGGCTGTCCGGCCAGAGCTTCGACTTCGCCGAGCAGCCGGCGCCCGAACAGGGTGGCGTTGGTCAGCGCCACCACAGGCAGCCGCTGCGACATCTCCACCAGCAGCCCGGGCATCTCGCGGCGCAGAAAGATCTCCCCGCCGGTCACCCCGAGGTCGGTGAACCCCAGCTGCGCGGCTTGATCGGCCACCTCCAGCATCGCCGAGGTCGACAGTTCCCGACGCGCCGCCCTCGGCCCCGACTCGGTCAGGCAATACGCGCACTCGATATTGCAGTGGTAGTTGGCGTACATCCACACCCGGCCGGGCAGCGCGCCCTCGGCCACCGCATTGGCGATCGCACCCGAGGGCACGCTCACAGCAGACCCTCGGCGGTCAACCGGGCCAGGGTGTCCGGGCTGGTGGGCAACGCTAACGCGGTGGCGAACCGGTTGAGCATCAACGTCGTCCCGATCACCACCGTCACCTCCACTACCTCGTGATCCGCCCACCACCTACGCAGCTCGCCCTGGTGGCGGTCGGTGACCGGCCCGCCGCCGGCCACCGTGTCGACCCAGCCGAGCAATGCCCGCTCCCTCGGCTCGGCGAACTCCGCCTGGGCTGGTGCGTCGGGCGTGGTCAGGGCGCGCACCTCACGGCGGGACAGCCCGGCGTCCAGCGCGACCACAGTGTGCGACCGCACGCAATATCGGCACCCGGCCAGGGCCGAGGTACGCACGATCACGATCTCCTTGCTGCGCCAATCCACCGCCGATGGCCCGAGCGCCGCGCCGATAAACGGCAGCGCCACCTCCATCAGCTCCGGCACCTGCGCGAGCGCTGCCACAATCGGCCCCGGATCCCCGTCGGCGTAATACGGCCGGGCCAGCAGCGGAGCCTGCGCAGGCTCGACGCACAGCGACCTAGAGCTCACCAGTGGTGCACCGCTCACACCATCACCCTAAAACGACCGAGCGCCGGTAGATATCACCAAAGCCTTACAGTCCGCACCGTGAACGATCGGCTCGGCGCGATCGGAGAGAACCGGACGCTGGGCTATGCCGCGCACGGCGCCGCCGGGATGGTGATCGGTATGCGGATGCCGATCCTGGTGTTCTTCTACATCGGTCTCGAGCACTCGGTGGTCGTGAACATGTTCCTGTTCCCGTCCGGCCTGATGCTGCACGGCAAGTTTCGATCGCGGACTCCTTCATCTGGAACGAGATCCCCACCGTGCTCGGCAACCTGGTCGGTGGTCTGACGTTCGTCGGGCTCACCTTGTACGCGACGCATGCCGGACCAAAGCGGCTCGTACCCCAGGGTCGGGCGGGGACGGTGGTGCCCGCCGACGGGTGCACGTGGGGACGGACACCGCACCCGGCTGTGGACGTGGGTACAACGCCAGCCCGGCATTGAGCCGTCGGGCACACGGATGCTCCACAAGCCTGTCCCCGATACAGGCCACACACTCCCTTCAGGGTCCTTGACGGTGCTGAACCATGACCTGTTCGCCCTTGCCAGAATCACGGAAGAACCTGGCCAGAGGGTGCTCAGTCATGAAATCGGCGAGATAGCGCCGGGGCGCCCGGCGCGCATCGTCGCCGCCGGCCAGCAGCCGCGGCCCGGCGGATCGCGCTATGTGGACGAATTCTTGGCCAAGACCCTACGGAGGACATGCCAGGACAGATCGGAATAGGTGGCAAATTTCCGCCGGTCATGCTCTATTTCATGGACGTACTCAAACACGTCTCGGGTGCCGAGCTCGGCCGGGACGTAGGTATCCGGCACCGTCTCTTCTTCGTTGAGGTATACGTGGAAGGTGGCCGCGTAGTCGGAGGTCTCGTTCAATAGGTTCCACGGGCCGACCGGTTTGCTCCCGCCATCCATCGGACAGTAGACCTTGTGCACGCCGAACTTGTCGGCGGCCAGCCACGCGCATTGCCCCGGCGTGAGGGTCAGCAGTCCCAACTCGGTCGCGCCCCACCGGAGTTCCTCGTATGCCATCACATCGATTTGCCCAGTCAGACAATAGATGATTCCGGTCGTCCCTCCGTGTGAGTGCATGGGTGAGTAGTGTTGCGCGGGCCAGATTTCCAGCACCGCCGGAGAGCCCGCGTCTGCGTGATCACCATCCGGCAGCAGACCGTAATGCTTCCTGGCCATGCTGTCGTACTTTCCTTTCCCGGTGCACGCCACGCGGATGTACGGCGGATGAGAGTCATCGTCATTGATCTTTTCTTCCAGTATTTTCCGCAACAGCCCTTTCCTGGGTTTGAGTTCGAGTTCCATCCTTATGGCCTCGATCTCCCACGCCGAGAAGCGTATGTCGGAGGCCTTGTTGGCCAGGTCCATGACCGACGCGGGGACCATGAGCTGGCGTACGTACTCATCGAATGACGTTGGCTGAGAGATGATCAAAGCAGGACTTAGGTGGGCTGATTGGATGCGGAGTTCCCGCTGCTTCTCCTTGCTGGCATAGAAAGGTGGAAGCGATTCAGGCGAGGCTGTCCGCTCAGCGGCCTTCCCCGAAGAAGTACGTCTCGTGCTCGTGACAGTCATGAGCTTTCCCCTTTCGGTAGGTATCCGAAGCGTGCGATATCTCGTTGACCGTTGCAGCGCGGCAGCCGGCGCCCGTGCTTCAACTGTCGGATCGTCAAGGAATACCGACCTGTCGAGATCGCCATTCGTGGATGCCGCGGACTGATGCCGTGGGCCGATGCGGACGTCTTTCCCGGAAATCCTCGCCGTCAGAATTGAACAAGTCGCGAGCACCCCAAGAAAAGCTACTACAGGACAAGATGGCCGGCAATTGTTTCAGTTCTCGCTCGGCCGTCGCGCTCCATCGTGCGGCCGGGTGACGCCATCTTAGATTTTCTGCCACAAGTGACTAATCACGGATTAAGTTTCGCATCGAGTGAACTTTGGCTGCTCCATTGGTTGAAACGGCAGTCCAGCTCTCACACGAAAGGGGAGATCCGGAAGCCAGTCCTACTGGGTGGTAGTCACCCGGTAGCGCCGGCGGCGAGCGGCACCCTTGGTCAGGTGTCAGCCTGGGGCAAGGCGGGCGTAGACGATGAGGTTGTCGCGGTAGGACTTGCCGCGGTGGTCGAAGGTTCCACCGCAGGTGATCAGGCGTAGGGAGGGTTCGGTGGTGGTGTAGACGGTGGTGGTCGGGAAGCGCTGTTTGGGGTGCTGCTCGATCCGCTCGACGAGGAATGTGAGGGTGGCGCCACCGGTGGTGCGGATGATGATCGGTTGCCCGGGTTGTAGTTCATGCAGGCGGAAGAACGCGGCGGGGCCGTCCTTGCTGTCGATGTGACCGGCGATCACAGCGGCTCCCGGCTCGCCGGGTTCGGGGCCGTCGGCGTACCAGCCGACGCGGGAGTAGTCGTCTGGCACGGTGAGTGCGCCATCGGGGCGGCGCCCGAGCGGGACCAGACCATCGATCAGGACCCCGATCGCGGGAATCTGGAGGGTGCGTGGGCGGTCGGTGTCGGGCAGTGCGTCCGCGGCAACCGGCGCCGAGTCGGGCGAGTACGCATCGGACCGGGTTGTGGGCGGTGCGGTGGCAGTGCGCTGGGCAGGGTCTTGATCGGATGGGATCGGCGCGGTCGCGAGAACCACGAGGGCGGCCCCGAGCGCGATGAGCCCGATGCCGGCGAGTTGGTCCGGCGAGCACGCCGCCGACGCCGCGGAAGCAATGTCGGTGGTCGGGTCGGCCGCGTTCACTGGCGCCGGTAACGCGACATCAGCAGACCGATGCCGGTGAGCGCGACCAACACACCCCCACCCAGCAGATACGGGTTCAGGTTGGTGGCGGTGCCGCCGGCGCCACCGGGCACCCCGCCGGTCGGCGGGGTGCCCGAGTCCTGGTCACCCTCGCCTCGGTTGTCCGTGACCGGGTGGGTGCGCAACAGTGCGACTCCACGTTCTATGTCGGGGGTGAAGACCCGGTCCTGGTCGACGAATGGCACGACCTTGCGGTACTCGTCATGCAGGTGTTTCGTCGAGCTACCCAGAGTGAACCCTGGGCGCAGGTCGACCGCCTGGGTCGCGTGCAAGAGTTGGAAGGAGGAGATCCGGTACAGGTTGTCCAGTAGTCGGCCGAGGTTGCGCACGGCGAGTTGGCTCTGCGTGGCGCGATCTTCGATATTCCCCGCGACCGGGACGCTGCCCAGCGACACCGGCATGGCCAGCGTCCGGTTCTCGGTGTTGAGCGCCACGAAGGTCTTCTGCACGGCGCCGAACGAGTGTCCGGTGTTGCCCGGCGCGGCCAAAAACCGGCTTAGGTGTGTGACCTCGGGTTCGACCAGCCGCAACGTGTTCATGGTGAACGACTCGGAGAGCGTGCCGAGCGCCAGGGACAGCCGCTCCACCGCGGCCACCACGGGCAGGGGCTCGAAGTTCGCGGTCGGGTAGATCGCACCCGGTGTGTCGCCACCGACCTGGTAGCGCCGAATCTGGCTGCTACCGGGGCGCTCGCCGCCGGTGGGGCCGATGACCACCATCGGATTGTCCTCGGTGTGGTTGATGTGAATGTCAATCATCTGTTCCGCCCCGCGCAGCGCGTCCAGCGTGTTACCCAGGCTGTAGGCCATGTCGCGGTAGGACAGCGGATCTTGCAGCGCGCGTTTGTCCTCCGCCGTCCACAGGCTGCTCCCGTCCAGCGCCTCGCGCACCATCCCGGCCGCCTCGACCAGCCCGGGGAACGGGCGAGGCCGCGTGGTCGCCTCCAGGAACGGCGCGACGTTGCCGTTGAGCCCTTCCAAACTCAGCGCGAACACCGTCGCTGCCCGGCGCAGGTACTGCCGGACGTCGTGCGCGTGCAGCGCGGCCTCCCCGACAACCAGCCCGTTGTTACTAATGATGCACAAGAAGTCCTTGCCAACCGGGCGCAGCGGCTCGATCCCGGAAGCCTTGAGGGCATCAGCCCCGCTCATCCGCCGCCCCTGGTAAAACGCCTCCCACTCGCCAACCATCACCAGACCGATGTGCGAGGCCAGGGTGATGTCTGACTCGCCCACCGTCCCCGAAGCCGGGACGACCGGCACCACTCCCTTGTTCAAGAACTCGGCATACCCGCGGGCGACGTCGGGCTGGGCACCACAGGACCCGCTGAGCAGGTTGTTCAACCGGATCACCATCGCCGCGCGCACCACCTCGGCCGGTAGCGGGTCGCCCACACCGGCGGCGTGCGCACGCAGCGAGCTCCGGTTGAACTGGCGGGAGACCTCCAATACCTCATCGGAGAGGACCCGCTGGCCGTTGACCTCCTTGAAGATCGGCCGGTCCTTGTTCTGCCCCACACCCACGGTCAGGCCATACACCGGAATGTTCTGCAACGCGGCCTTGAGCACCAACCCAAAACCGGCGTCGACCCTGGCCATCGCCTCGGCGGGCACGCTGACCCGCGCATCGGCCCGCGCAACCGACACCACCTGCGCGACAGCGAGCTGCCCGCCGCCCACACTGACCGCCGCACCCGCGCCGTACGCGGGCGGCGCGCCGAGCACCACACACACCACAGCCATCACGAACGCAAAACCCGACCTGGCAACACGGCTCCGCACAACGACCACCGTCGACCTTCCGCTGATCCGACGACCCCGATCGAGCCACCCCAGTGAGCGACGTCAACCGACCCTGTCGTCACAATGGCCTCAACCACAACACCAACAACACGATGAGGCCCTGATCACGAGCGGACGCTTCCACAGCCGCAACCCAACACCTACGATCTCGCACCAACTCCACAGCCGATGACGAGCAGCCGCCACCAGTCCGGCAGGCAAGCTGGAGCTCAACGTGCTTGGCCCACATGCACGCGCAACACACGGGATTATTTACCCGTATTTCTTGACGTGTAATGGTGGGCGAGCCACCTGTCCATCCAAGCGCGGGTCTCATGACTATCCGCGATCACAGGGCGAGATGGACACGGCGCGTCCCGCCGCGCCCATCTCGACGACCGCCCTATCCGCCATCGGCATCCTGCGCCAGGCCATCACCCGGGACCTGGTCGACGGGGACACCGGCGCCGCCATGTGGCTCATCGTCGCCGTCGGGGCGCTGCTGGTCGCGGTCGCCGCGGTGCTGCTCGGCTACGTCATCCGCCTGGCCATCCTCGCCGTGCTGTTCGTCGCCGGCCCGCTGGTGCTCGCCTGCTACGCCCTGCCCGGCGCCGAACGGGCCGCCGCCTGGTGGTGGCGCGCCCTGGCGGCGGTGCTGGTCGGGCAGGTCGGCCAAGCCCTGTGCCTCGCGATCGCGCTGAGGATCTTCTTCAGCGCCGGCGGCATCCCCGACCCCGCATCCCCGATCAACGACCCGAGCATGTTCGTGTTCGCCGCGCTCGGCGTGATCTGGCTGATGGGCTGGCTACCGTTCTGGATGCTGCGCCAAGGCAAACCCGGCGGCGGCAACGGACTGCTCGGCTGGTTCATCGCCTCCAAAACCCTGGGCGCGCTCGGCGGACGCGCCTCGAACGATCCGCGCGGGTGGCCGTTCAGACCTTCATTGTGATCATGGCGCTAGTATCGCCGCGCCCGGCGGGTGTGCGTGTTCGGGTCGAACGCCGCTCGCCGGGTTCCCGCTGGGGGTTGTGTTGTCCTGTCTGCCTGGCGGCGGTGGGCTCAGAGGGGTCCGTCCACGTCCGGACCAGGCGGCCAGAACCGCGCCTCGAACCACACGCAGTCCCGGTGAACACGCCCTTGGTGAACGGTTGTGCCTTTCACCACCGCAACGTCGTAATCCACGCCGAGGACATCAAGATCCGTCGTTGGGTCGTAGGCGCCGGGTTGCGGATCGAACCGAAGAATTGCTCGGCCATCCGCCAGGTGTCGCGAGGACACGCACGCCTCCAGAATTCGTGTTCGTGCCTGTAGTGACTTGTCATCAGCACTCATACACGGCCCCGTCCCTCAGCTCCATCCTGGCCCTTCAGAAATCAGGTCAAGGAATTCGGGAGGTAAACCGATCCGCTACACCGAATCTGTGCCAATAACGGCGTCACAAATAGAGTAGAGTAGGTGGTTCATCGCCGACCGGTTTGGGCATGACCGTGCCGTGCCCCCTGCTTGGATGACGCGGGTGCGCCAACTCGGCGGCGCATTCTGAGGAACGGAGCCTGCTTCAAGGAACACGCATGATCGGGCGGTCTCAGTGGCCGCGGGGGGTCAGCCACCGAGACCGCACGTGTCGTGGAAACGCCTGGCGGGACTCGACCGGCCGCCGCGCCGCTGTGGCCGGTCGGGTCCCTTGCCGCTCCCGACGCACACGAGCGTGACACAGCGGCTACTCGCGCCGTGGTGTAACGAGGAAATCGGTCCCAGCTACGTCCGCGTCACCGCTCTGTCGGAAACGCTCGTGAGTGTGGCGGGAGTGTGGCAGGCCGGCGAAAGTCGTTACCGGTCCTCGTCAACCAAGACCTGTGCGTCGTTCTCGATTTCGTTTTCGGACATGTCGGCCCACCGCTTGAGGGTGTCGGCTTCAAGCTCGCGGTCTGTTCGCCGATCATTGGCCATTGGGTGCTCACCTCGCTGCCTCGACAACATGGGTGACGTCCCCGAGCGTCACGCTCCGCTGAAAGGGATGACCCCCCAATAGGGGGTTTCCGAGCGTCGCGGGCGTTGAAGCTAGCGGCACGCTACGAATCAGGCAATGATCTTGGGGCGCAAGTGACAACTGTGACAGTTGGGTTTCAGCCCCTCGGAGTTCACGGGGAACGGGACCGCGAAACGTCGCCGATCAAGTTTGGGCGATGTACGCGGTGCCCCCGTGGATGCTGGCCGTCGTCTGGTAGGGGAGTCCCGGGCGGCCAGTCACGAGACCGTGGGTCTCACGCGTGCGGCCGTGACCGCGGAGCGTCGCCTGACAACCCGCCATCGCTGGTGCCGGCCGGGCCGCCCTGGGCGCGGGAAGCTCAGCCGCGCGTTGCGTCTCCGCGTCGCGGTAGATGACACCGCCGTCCGGGAGCCGAATGTGGTTGACCCACCGCGTGATGCCCACATCCTCGGTTTCGAGGGCCTCGCGCCACTCGCGCACGATTTCCTCTTGGCCCCGGGCGACCCACAACCGTCCCCCATGGGTGAAGATCAGCCCACACGCGATCATGGTGCCCGCCAAGATCAGCTTCTGGAATCCGGGCACCACGTGGAAGTACGCCAGGGTGACCAGCACGCCCGCGCTCAGCGCGGCGAGCGTGCTCGACAACCGTTCCCGGCGCACGTCACGGCGCACACCCGCTTCGACCGTGGCAAGCCGGGCGCGCGCGTGCCAGTACAACCATCTGTCCATCCACGCGCGGGTCTGAGGACCATCCGCGATCACGGGGCGAGATGGGCGCGGCGCGTCCCGCCGCGCCCATCTCGAAGACCGCCCCATCCCCGCCCCTTCTTGTTGATCGCGCCGCGTCTGGATGCGCGACGCGGCGTTGGTCGGGTAGACGCTACTCGCCGGGCGACACCACCGCGGGCGGTTTGACCTTGAAAGCTCCGCCCTCGCGCGACGCGCTGTCGGGGATGGCGCCTCGACGATGACACCGGGTCCGGCGACCTTGCCGTTGTCCTCGTCGCGGTCCGGGTAGAACGCCTCCGGTCGGTTTGTACGCAGAGTGCTGTTTCCCGCCACCGGCTCGTGGCGGCCTACTCCTCGTCGTCCGGCGCACCGCCGGGCGCTGGGTCGAAGGTGCCGTAGAAGGCGGCATCGTCGACGACGGCCCACACGCTCACCGGGACGTTCTCGATCTGACCGCGGTACTCGACGGCGCCCGCGACCGCGTTGGGGTCGGGGTGGAGATCGAATGTCTCGGCCCAGCGGCGCACGGCCGCGATTCGTTCGGCTCGGTCGTGGTCGACCGTGTTGGGCGCACCGTCGAGTCCTCCAGTGCCCGAGCGAACCACCCAGCTCAGCGGGGACCGGGTGACGTGGCGGCGCAACGACCAGTCGGTCGGCGCCGCGGCCGCGGTCGCCTGACCCTGAGGCGGCGGCAGCCTCGAACGCGTACGTACTCAAGAATGCCGCGCGCCGCGCTGTCAGCGACAGAACTACCACGGCCATAGCCAACGATCTGACTGGAGTACCAGCATCCGCGGGCACCATGATGATCGACTGTGGTCGAGGTGAGTGCCGGCGAAATGCCCGCTTTTCCGGGGACTTTGGTCCCTTGATCCGCGGGTGCGTCTCGATGAGGATCACCACCGCACCCGGTTGGGAGCTTTTCGCAGTTCGGTGCGTTCGGCACATTTTTCGCTGTTGTCGTGGCGCGGCGTCGGGGCTGGTGGGAGGGTCACTCAGAGTGGTGGATCGGGCGGTCCTGAATGGTGTCGCGGTGTATGCCTCGGGGTCGGTGCCGGCGGGCGAGCGGGAGCAGGCACAGGCACACCTCGGGTGGTTTCTGGGCGGGCTGGGTGAGGGGTGGTCCTCGGTACGGGTTCGGTTGACCGGCGTTGAGGGGGAGGGGCTGCCGTGGGCGGCGCTGGCCCAGGCCAATGTGGAGTACCGGGGCCAGCCGATCCGGGCGCAGGTGGCCGCCCCGTTCTTCGCCGAGGCCAGCCTTCTGTTGGTTGACCGGCTCGTGGAGCAGTTCGATCGGCTGGCCAACCCCACCCGACCGCGCCCCTGGCCACCGATCGTGCCGCGGCCGGAGTCGGTGCACCGGCCGGCCGCGTATCGGCGGGTGGTGCGCACCAAACGCTACGGGTTGACCCGGTGTGACCCGCGGCGGGCGGCGCTGCTGATGGACCTCGGCGACTACGACTTCTACCTGTTCACCGACACCACCCCCCGCTCCACCGCCGGGGGTGACGGTAATGGTGGGGCGGGGGTGACCGCGGTGGTGTATCGGGTTGGCCCAACCGGTTACCGGCTGGCCCACCTCGACGGGCTTGTGCCGCCCCCACCGGGCACGGCGTTCCCGATCAGCACCAGCGTGTACCCCGTCCCCCGCTGCACCCTCGCGCGGGCGGTCGCCCAACTCGCCGCCACCGACTCGCGGTTCCTGTTCTTCCGCCACACCGAGAACGGCACCGGTCAGGGCGCGGTGCTCTACCGCCGCTACGACGGCCACTACGCCCTGCTCACCGCCATAAACAGCCACGATCACGCGATCGACGCGCAGATCCGACGCTGGAGCAGACGTGGCGGCGAGTGAGCACCACCCCCACACCACCCGCCAGCCCACCGGTTCGGGCCAGCCGGCGGGCGATCAGACGCGGCGGATGTGGCGGCTGGAGCGGGCCGAATCACTGCGGCTGCTCGGCGGCGTCGGGTTGGGGCGGGTGGTGTTCACCGAGAAAGCGATGCCGGCGATCCGCCCGGTCAACCACCTCCTCGACGACGGTGGCGTGATCATCCGCACCCACCTCGGCGCGGCCGTGCTCTCCCGCCTGGGTGAGGTGGTCGCCTACCAGGCCGACCACATTGATCCCGACACCCACACTGGGTGGAGCGTCGTGGTCACCGGTGTGGCCCGCCCGGTCACCGACCCCGAGCTGATCAGCCGCTACGAACATCTGCTCCAGCCGTGGATCAGTGGCCACCAGATGGACCAGGTCATCCGGATCGAACCCCAGATCGTCACCGGATACGCCCTGACCGGCCCAACCACCCATCCCGACGCCACCGGTACGGGTAGCCCGGCCGGCGCGCGCCCCACCCCGAACGCATCCCACGACGCCGGCGGTGAGACCAACGGCGGCGGGCCGGGACAATGATGAGCGGGACCGGTGATCAGTGGCTCGCCCCGCTGCTGTGCGCCACCCTCGCCGGGATCGCCCTGAGCAGCGTCATCCGCGAACCAGCCCGCTGGCGGCGATCATGATCACGCCAGCACCATGACGACCCGCACGACGACGAGACCGACCACTCACGTCCGAGCGCCGAGCCGCCGCCCGAGACTCCCCAAGACCGGGCGGCGGCGTCGATCAGGACACGGCAACCGTATATCGATGAGCGGGCCGGCACCATTACACCCGTGTAAAGCGCCACAGGGCTTGCCGAGGGTTCGGCGGTAGCGGCGGTGGCCGTGCCGGACAGGCCGCACGGCGTGCCCGGACACGCGGTGTCCGCGGCCGGACATCGCCGCTGGCGATCATGTGGCCACGCGACTCGTAGCGGCCACGCCCCCATCCCGCCGAGTCCGGCCCGCTGCGCTGGACGTGTGTCGCTGACCCGCTCCAGGAATGCGGGTGACCCCTTTCCGCTGACTGTTGCGGGGGGCAGCTTCCGGTCGGGTGAGAGGGGCTCCCGGTCGGGTGGCGCAAGATCGCACGGTTTGAGTCACGTACGAACCACTTGTACCAACGATGACGTAGATCACGTCCAGCCGCGCAACGGGGGGTACCCGCAATGTCCATACACGCAATGTCCGACCTGTTCCGCACCATCGCCGGCCTGCTCGCCTGCGCCCTCGCCACCGCCCTCGTCCTCGCGCCCCTCCTGCTACTCAGCGGTGGCACCGCCTACGCACAAGGGCCGGGCGGAGGAGGAGGTCTTGTGGCCGGACTCGGATCCGGATCCGGACCGGGGGCCTGGTAGGTGGGCTACCAGGGGTAGGAGGGTAGATCTCTTAGGAGGCAAGCTGGTGGGCGGTACACCCCCAGCGACGACCACCGAAGACGGCTCAGGAGTCGCGCGACATCCCCCGCGGAATCCAGCGGGGGATGTCCCCTGTCCAAGGGCCTGGCTCGCGTCACGATCAACAGGCGTGCCGGAACTCGCGCTGATGACCGTGACCGGCCCGCCGGTCGCGGAGATCGCCGAGGCGATGGGGTCCCGGTTCGGGATGCGGGCTGCGGGTGGCGTGGCGGCGTGCGTTGGGCTGGTCGCGGTGGCGGTTGGCGCGGGAGTGCAACCAGCGCTACCCCGACGCGGGGATGACCCAGCCGGGCGATCTGGTCGAGTAGTTCGGGCGAGGGCGGCGGCGCGCTCTCGATCAGGCGACGAACACCCCGTCGGTGCTGCGCGGGCTGGTGGGGCCGGGTGGGTCCGCGCGGTGGGAGGACGCCCCGGCCAGCGCCCGGCACCGGTTGCTGGCGCTGATCCTCGCCCCGGAGTGGCTCGGGGAGCTTCAGTTGCTCCGTTCGCCCAACAGCGGCGGTCGCGACGGCTGCCCCGCGAAGGACCCGGTTACTTGGCGGCGCAACGACCGGCCAGTCGACTCCCCGGCCGCGGTCGCCTGACCGGGGACCGGGCGTCGCTGTCCGGTGACAGGTATCTTGGCCCGGCTAGTGCGTCTGACCTGCGCGGGCCGTTTAGCATGGCACAACAGTGATCGACGGCGTGGCATCGAAGTTTGCCCGCCGGGTGCGTGGGGCAGGGTTGTGCCAGTCGTTTTGGCCCGGCATGTCACATTGACACGGCGGAACACGGTCCCGTCCCGGGAGTTCGCCCGCCGTCGCCGGTCGCCGGTGGCGATGGTGTGCCGTTCCTAGATGGCCTGCAGCGGCGGGGCGCACGGCATCCGCGGCGGCGGCCCGGGCTTACTTGTGCCGGGTGTGCCGGGGGAGGGCGCTGGACACCCCGGGTCGACCGGACCGTGTGGGGGGCCTGCCGCTGTGCGGCCCGTACCACGAGCGCCAGCAGGGGCGCGGATATCGTTCACGGGCTGTTCTCAATGTACTTCGAGGTGGATCGGGCGTTCGGAGGGTAGGGGGGCGGCCCGGGGGATCTGGTCGGTGGTTTGGTCGAGCGGTGTGGCGCGGCCGAGGTCGACCCGGATCGGCAGTCGGCCGTCGTGGTTGGCGCGCACCGACCGCTGGGAGCTTGTCCCGTCGGTCGAGGTGGCTATCACGTGGTAGGTCTGGTCGGGGTGGAAGTTGTCCGGGGTGAGCATCTGGACCACCCCGGAACCGTGCAGGGTGAGTGCCCGCCCGTCGGCGCGGGCGCTGGTGACCTCGAGGAACTCCGGGTGCGCGCGGTGCACTTCGAAGTTGTAGCCCCATACCGAGAAGTCCGTGATCACCGTGCGGTAGTTGAACCGCTCCGGTGTCTTGACACCGCGGTCGAACGCCGTGTTGGCCAGCGGCACGATGTCCTGCGCGTATACCCGGTGGTTGTTGCCGCCGTGCACGCCGGGGTACTGCACCCGGGTTTCGGCGATGCCCCGGTCGCGCAGTGTGCGGGCGTGTTTGTCGTACTGGTAGGCGATCAGCCGTTCGCCGCCGCCGGCGCCGGGGTTGGTGGCGGCGGGATAGCGGCGGCAGTCCGGGGCGAGTAGCGAGGTCGGTGGCAGGCAGCCGTCACCGGAGCTAGACAGCACCGGCAGGTCGATGCCCACCAGGTTGGACACCAGGTCTCTCGGGTTGCGCCCGTGCCAGTCGGGCGAGTTGGTGGCGCCGGTGCCGTAGCCCTGGTCGCGCCAGTAGCCGATGCCTTCCCAGGCGGGCCGCAGCACCGGGTCGTCGGTGACGTCGAGTAGCCCGCTCACCGAGGCGGCCAGCGCGTACCGGTCCGGGTGCAGCATGCCCTGCAGGTAGGCGGCGACCCCGCCCATGGAAAACCCGGCCACGGCCCGCCCGGCCCGGTCGGCACGGGCGTGAAACAGCGCCTCGACCAGCGGGTAGAGCTCCTTGTGCAGGTAGCTGTCCATGGGCAGCTCCCGCGCGGTCAGCGGGTGCGCGCCGGGCAGACCGTTGGGGCGGCCGTCGATCCAGGCGCAGGTCTGGCAGATCGACTCGCCGGGGTCGGTGTCCGGCGAGACCACCAGGAAGTGCGCCCGGTCGGCCTGCGAGCCGAACTCGAAGATGTCGGTCTGCACCGCCCCGCCGCCGGGGCCGATCTCCTTCGCCAGCAGGTCGTTGTTCAGCACCGGCCGCAGCGCCGGGTTGTCCAACGCCGGGACCACCGTGCCGTGCAGGTAGTACAGCACCGGCCAGCGTTTGCCGTCGGTGGCGTAACCGGCGGGCAGGTTGACCCGGTTGGTGATCCGCCGGTGCAGCAGCGGGCTGTTGAACACCAGGTCGAGCACCTTCGGGTCATCCCCGTGCCGGGCGAGTCGGACGCCCCAGTCCCGAAACGGCCCGGGCAGTGCCGACACGTCCGGCCGGGAAGGTTCGCCGGCCGCGGCGAACGAGACCAGCCCCGTGGTCAGGACAGCCGCAACGACACCAACGATGATCGCGATCCTCGATATGCCCCGCACGCGCCAAGCCCTCCCCGACCGACAACCTGAACGCTGTAGCTGCCAGATCAACCGGGCTTGCCGCCGTCAGGTTACGCCAAATGGTCTACTTATTTCATCTATCAGCCGGGCGTGGAACGGCACGAAGCCGAACAGCGCGGCGTTGAGGGCGACTGCCCCGGTTGTCCGGCCCGGTCACCCGCTGGGGAAGATCTTGATCTTAAATTTGGACGCCGGGCCGTCACAGAGATCAGAAACGGGCTAACTGGCACCGGGCTGTCTTACGTGTCGCGGGACAGTCGCGCCCGGGCCGCGGCGGTTGCGTTCCCCCGCTGGTCGAGTCGTGTCTCAGTCCAAGATCGCGGAACCGCGGCCTGTCGGAGTATGGCGACCACCTCACGCGGGCGGACGAGACACCCGGCCGTGTTCTTAGTAGATCGTTAACATTGCGCGATGGACGGACCAGATGGTACATCGCCCCGTCGGCAGCGCGGAGGGTTTCCCCGGCGCGTGCAGGTGCCGATCGAACTGGCCCCGAGTGAGCATCGGCGGCTCGCGGCGTGGTGTCGCGGTCTGGCGACCGACCTGGAGGTCCGGGCGGTTTCCGTGGGCGAGGTGGTCGAAACGATGATCGACCTGGTTCTGACCGATCCGCGCACAGCCGGTGCCGTCCGCCAGCGACTCACGAGCCCGGAGCCGCCCGGCAAGTTGTGAGTTCGACCATCTCCGGCCATGCCACTCGGGTCGGCACGCTGTGCCAATCTGACGTTCAGAAATGGGTGGTGGCCTCGGCGTGCACGTTGCCGTGCAGAGACGGCGCCCCGCGGATGGCCCCAACAGCAAGATCGACGCTTAGCGGGGGGTGTCCAGGGCGGCGGCGAGCAGATCCAGTGACGCGAGTAGCTCGTCGCGGTTCACCACGGGCAGATAGCCGATCATGTCGAGGTGGGTGAACGCCGACCAGTCGTAGGTCTGGCTGACCTCGGTGCGACCGTGGGCGAGCGGCGTGAGCCGGTAGACGTAGGTGTGCCCGGCCGGTTCGGCGCCGGGCTCCGAGGGAGCCCAGCCGAGCGCGCGGTCCGGCTCGTACACCACCACGTGGTTCTCCACCTGGTGGTCACCCATGATCGGGTTGTACATGTTCATCACGAACACCGCGCCCACCCGGTCCAGCCTGGCGTGGTCGGCGGAGCCTCGGACCATGCCGCTGGTGTCCAGCGCCTGATGGTTCTCGGCGTTGGCCAGGAACGCGAAGACCCGCTTGGCCGGCGCGTCGATCGCCCGGCTCACCCGGATCAGGCGAGAGTCATCGGACACCACTCTGCTCCCCTCGTGCGGGCATGGGCACACCCGAGTAATCGGACCCGGCGGCCGCCCGAAAATCATCGTGGCCGTCACATATCAGTCCCGGCTCATCAGGTTCGGACCCCACGGGTAGCCCGAAGACCACCGACAGAGGGGGACGGCATAGACGGCGTCAACCTGAGTCAAGATCATCCGGCCGTTTCGCGCAAAGCATGCCAGAGCCAGAACTCGCGCTTGTCATCACTCAGGACTTGCTCGACGACGACCGGTAGCTCCTCCCCGGAAGGTGGTATTGCGATCTCTCACAGGCTCCGAGCTTGCACAGGCTCGGGTTAGTCGGCGTAGGTGGTGAACGCGAGTGGTGAGCAGGCTCGCAGGTCCCAGCGATTTTCGGCGAACAGCGCGGCCGCCACGGCCTGCTCGGTGCCGGTGGCGCGCGAACCGAGCAGGGCCGGCGCCACGTCCAACGAGGTCAACAACCGCCGTGTCCGCCGCCGCGGGGGCGTGTGGCCTGAGCGGGGCAGGATCTCACCGATCCGCCCGACCATGCTCGCCAACACGCGCGGTTGCCCCGCCTCGATGGTGGGTTGGTAGCCCAGCGGCACGGCTTCGGTGATGGTGACGTGCGCCTCCTCAAGCACCAGCCGCCGCAAACTCGCCGCGAGATCGTGATCGCGGTGTTGCGGCGGGCCGCCGGGTAGTCGATACACCCCGTCACCGTCGTCGTGCAGCAGCACCCGACCCGCGTAGTCGAGCAGCCACCCGGACACCCATGCCACCGTGATGTCGGCTGGTACCGGCCCCGGACGCCAGCGAGCACCGTCCCCATCGTCCCCCGCGATCACGAGCGCGACGATAGCCCGCCCTGGCCGCGGTGCATGCCGATCAGCCGGGCGCCGCGCCGCCCCATCCGGGTGTTTCCTCGGCCGCACGCGGCACGAACTTCGCCGGGTCAAAAGCGAAGTCTTGAACGCGACCGCCCCGCACACGGGGGCAGCCGGGATCGGTGTCCCCGCGCGCGCTCTCAGCGGCACCATGTACGTCCCCGCTACGGGCGGCTGGTCGCCAAGACGGCCAGGTTCCTGGCGGGCCGGGGCACACGTCCGTCCGCATCGTTCCCGGACCGGGTGCCAGCGGCGCCCCCACGGCGGCCAACAGCGGTGAAGGTGCGTCGGGTGCCGCTCCGTGCGCTGGCAGGTGTCGCGTGTAGCCTGCCCTCCGCTGCGCGACGCACAGCGACCGGACGGGGTCGTCGCCTAGGAACTGTCCCCCGACTCCCCAGGCGGCGACCCCTTCCCATGCACCCCTCGCGGCGCCCCGCAGGGTGTGATGATCTAAGCAGCAGCGCACCGAAAATTCGATTCCTAGCGGTACTGAGCGCCGGGAAAGGCACGTTCAGGTGACACCGCGGCCAGGGTCGCTGATCGACGAGAAAACGCGCTCGCCCAGCTTCGTGCTCGCGTTTCGCCGGAACCGACACGACGCCGTCGTCTGGGCACACGCATCTTGCCCAGACGACGGCCTACCCCGTTCGCGGGGTCACGCCCCCCACCGGCGCGCGCTTTGCGGAACCCCGAGCCTGTGAGTGCCGAGAACCCTGTCACGTCATGCGACTTGCAGGTATTCGTGGATGAGGCCGCCGAGCCGGTCTCGTCGCAGCGGCCGGATTGCCGCAGTGGAGCGAGGGGAGTGCGGTCGGTGGGTGGGTGCTGAGCGAGGGCTCGATGGGGACGATGGGTGTTGTAGTGCTCGCTGTATTCGCGTAGGACCTGCGCGAGGTGGTTGGGTCCGGTGATCAGGATGTGGTCGAGGC
This sequence comes from Actinospineispora eucalypti, assembly GCA_014208095.1. GTDB lineage: Bacteria > Actinomycetota > Actinomycetes > Mycobacteriales > Pseudonocardiaceae > Pseudonocardia > Pseudonocardia eucalypti. Next base: position 3,248,985 of record JACHMT010000001.1, read on the forward strand.
ACTCGCGTCGCAGTGTGCCGATCCAGCGTTCCGCGATCGCGTTCGCGCGCGGTGCTCGGACTGGCGTGCGGATGATGCGAACGTCTGCGCCGGCGAACACCGCATCGAAGGCAGTGGTGAACTTGCTGTCGCGGTCGCGGATCAAGAACCGAAACTGGGCGGCGCGCTCGCCGAGGTTCATGAGCAAGTTGCGTGCCTGCTGGGTGACCCACGCTCCCGTCGGGCGGGCGCTGATCCCCGCGATGTGCACCCGGCGGGTTGCGTGCTCGATCATCACGAGGATGTAGAGGCGGCGTGGGAACAACGGTATCGACATGGGCGAAGTCCACGGCGAGGATCGCGTGGGCTTGGGCGGTGAGGAACTGTCTCCAGGTTGGTCCGGACCGCTGCGAGGCGGGGTCTATCCCGGCTGCCTTGAGGATCTTCCATACCGTCGAGGCTGCGAGCTGGTGGCCGAGTCCGATGAGCTCGCCCTGGATGCGTCGGTATCCCCAGGTCACGTTCTCTCTCGCCATCCGCGGGACCAAGGCACGCACGGTTTGGGGGATGGGTGGACGTCCTTGCCTTCGCGGATGGGTCCAGTGGCGGGCAACGAGGTGGGCATGCCAGCGCGGAGGCGTTCTCGGTGAGACCAGTCGCAGCCGGCGTAGCTGGGTGGGCGGCAGCCTGCTCAGGGAGCTGAGGAGGGCGCGGTCGACCCAGGTCAGCGTCGGGCGTGGGTTCTGTCGGCGCAGGACCGCGACCTCATGACGTAGTACGAGGATCTCCGCGTCTTTGGTCGCGCCGGACCGGGCGAGCAGTACGAGCCAGCTCAGCACTCGGGCGAGCATGAGATAGGCGAGTCGGATTGTCACAGCGAGCGATCATGCTGATCGCCAGCGGTCGGAGGTCACGGCGGCTACGTGGCCGCGAAGGCCCTGATCAGGACATGTGACACAGTTCTCGGCATCCACACCGTCGGCCACCGGGTGGATCAACGGGCAGGCTGAAGTACACGCTTAGATCTCGATGACCACTGGAGTGCTGGCTTCAATCGCCGCGTACAGGTCAATGTCTTCGGATCCGAAGTCGACACTGACCACCACCGCAAAGGGGATTGCGAGGTCCTTGGTTGTGTCGCGGTCTTCCCACCAGCCCAGGATCGGATAGATGGCTAGTAGCCGGTCGCCGGCGAGCTCACTGGCGGTCAGCTCCACGTAGTCATGTTGCAGCGTGCCGCGTCCTCGTAGCTGTTGCCCGACTGTCCACCCATATCCGCTGCTCCGGTCGTTGTCACTCGTCGAACCGGCGGCTAGCGCGTTGATCCGCCGACGTAGTTGCTCCTCGGTTTCCGCTGGACCCTGAACCTCCCATTTGAGGCGGCCACCGGCGTAGCGTCGGCCGAGCAGGATGTCAGTGGGCTCGACGAAGTACGTCAGCGTGATCGCAAGTTGTACCCGGGTTTCAGGGTGGTCGTTCAAGACCTGGTCCGGCAGTGGGATCCGTAACATCTGAGCCTGGCGAGCGCCTGGTGCGAGCCGTCCTTCGTAGATGAACACTGGTCGGTTGCTGTCCGCGCTGCTCGCGGTCTGAAGATTCGGTACGCCGTAGCCCACGGCCCGCAGCCGGTCCTTACGGTCGCAGAACTGCTCCATCATCGCCGGCGTCCATCGTGCGCTGTGGACATACAGAGCACGCAAGGCCGATGGGCCGAGCGAGGGGTGTCGCTGGGCGAGGATCGCGAGATCCGCTGCAGCGGCTGCCGCCGCGGGACTGGTAGCCCAGGTTGGGGTGCTCAGCTCGCCGCGCACATGTCGATGGCTGGTCGTCCACAGAGACAGGTGTTCGGCGCCGACGTTGGGCAGGCCGTCGTCGGGGGCGGTGTTGCCTGCTTCTTTGACGATCTCGGGCTTGATCGGTCGCCCCGCTCCGCCGACATCCGTGCTGGCATACGGGCTGATCCCGCCGGCCGGCGCGAGCGCAGGGGGATAGGTCCCCGTCCCCTCGGCGGCTGGTCCGGTCAGCGCTGTGAAGCCGCCGACGGTCAGCGCGTTCCATGCCTGCGCTGGCTGGCAGATTGGTTCGCCCAGATTCGCCACTGGATAGTCCTCGGCGTGGGTGGCTAACCGGTGATCAGGCATGTTTCCCGCGGCTACGACGATCACCCGCCCATTGCTGTCGTTCCAGGCGAGCTGGTCTACGCCGATCGACCACGCCGTACGCAGTCCGCGCTCATTAGGAGCCCCGACGCTCAGGCTGTGCACCACCGTGGTGTCTCGGGCGAGTTCCTCGGCCACGACCACGGAGTTCTCGGTCCGGGCAGCCCACAACTCCGGGTCGTCGTCTGCTGGACCGTGTCGAGGTGTCGGGATCAACCGCACGCTGACAAGCCGGTTCTGCGCACGCAGAGTGCCTTCGGCGATCCCCTGGAGGTAGTCGGGGTAAACCGCGATCCCGGCCATTTTGGTCCCGTGCCCGTGTCGGTCCGCCACATCCGGTTCGCCAGGTACGACACTCCCGGTCCCCTGTAGCACAGGCCGCAGATACGGGTGCTGCGAGCTTGTACCGGTGTCGTGCACCGCCACCACGGCTGCGTTCGGTGGCGGTTCCTCCACCTCGGCCTGTGGGTCTGCGGCGGCTTCGCCCCGCAGGAGCGCCTCGACGAGACGCACTCGCGGCGCGAGATGTACTTCGTACACCTCGGGAACCAAGCCTGGCAGTGCCCCGAGCACGTCGCCGGTCAAGCGCGCCAGGTAGATGTCGCGTTCCACGCCCTCGAACCGGCTGGGTACACCCTGATGGCCGCCGAGCGCCGCCAGCCAGCGCATCTCCTCCCGCACCCGTGCACGGGTCTGGCTGGTGTCAAGTCTCCCGCCGCGGGTCCATAACTCAACCCAGTACGACTCGCCGGGCGCAATGTCGTCCTCGGTGAACTCCCTCAGGCTCAAATCAGCCAGGGTCGGGATCCTCAGGTCTTCGATGCGCGTCACCAGCGGCTCGTTCGCCGGAGCGCCACGCCGGGTGTCGACATCCCGGTACCGCTCGATCTTATGACGCAAAGCCCGCGCATCAGTGCGTACGTGCACCAACGCCTGCCCCTGTTCTACCGCGACCAGAACGGCACTCGACCTCTTGTCTGCCAGGCTGCCGGCGACATCGGCGAGATCATCAGACCCGGCCGCCGCGATCAGTTGGCCCTCGCTGCCCGACGCCCGCTCAGCCGGTGCTCGCCTGGCCTGCTCGATCTGGTCAAGCTCGCGCAACAACCTGGCCGCATGCTGTTCACGTGTCCGAGCCGGCGGCGGCCGCCGGCGGCTGCTCCCATGCGCGCGGAATGGCTCTTCGATGGCGCGACTTACCCGGATCAGGGCAACCCTGTCCGAATCATGCACGCCCCGTGAACACGCTGCTCCCACGCACACGCGCGCTCAACTCTGCGGCGATGTCATCCAGCGCAGGTGCTTCACGATCGACGAGAATCGCGGCCTTCCGCGCGTTGTCTACCGCCGCTCGTACCTCGGCGAACGACAATCCCTCGCCCTGTGTGGCCAAGCGACGCGCTGTGTGGTCGTCGAGCGGCAACGACCGCAGCAGGCGGCGCAGCAGGGTCTCTCTGGCCTTCAGGGTCGGGGCTGGAAATTCAAGCACGTCGTCAAAGCGGCGCAGCAGAGCTGGATCCAGCGCGCCGCCCATATTGGTTGCCGCCACGATCAGACCGTCGCTGTCGCTGGCATCTAGCAACTGGAGGAAGGTGCCGACCACGCGCTTCGCCTCGCCCACATCGAACTCGTCACCGCGATGCTTGCCCAATGCGTCAAACTCATCGAACAGATACACCGCCCGCGCCCGGTCGATGTGCTCGAAGATGTCCGTCAACGTTGCCGCGGTCTCTCCGAGATATCGGTTGAACAGAACCTCCAGCCGTACCCGCGCCAACGGCAACTTCAATTCACCCGCCAGCGCGTGGGCGGCCATCGTTTTGCCGCACCCGGGCGGGCCGTGCATCAACAGCCGCCGTCGAGGTACCAGGCCATGTTCCGCCAGCCGGCCGGCCACCCGTTGCTCATCCAAAACGCGCTGCACACTGGCCCGCAATGAGGTGGGTAACACCAGTTCGCTCAGCCGCGCATCGCTGTATCGGACATCGAGCACATCCGCTAGGTCGCGAGGCGCGCGCGCTAACTGCGCCGGGTGACCTGTTGTCCTTGACGAGTCCCGCTCCGACTTGAGGGCCTTCGCCTCCGCCAGCAGCTCCCGCAAACGAGTGGCTTGCCGCGTATGACCAGCGCGAGACTCGGCGGCGATCAGCTGAGCCAGCAGGTTCCGCCACCGACGCTCGTCGCCTAGCGTGTGCGCACGAACCATCTCTGTAATCAGCTCAGCGGTCGCCACGTCCCGCACCTCCTCTCAAGTTCGAGAGAAACGATATCGGAGATGTCGTCGCTTCCCCAGGAACAGCGCGGCCGCCACACTGGGAGTGCCGATGACCAAGACCAGGTCGAAGGGCGCCGTAGGGCATGGCGCGAGTTCTGGTCGGGACTGGGGCCGGACAATGCGGTGCTACTCGGCACACTCCCCTTGCCGACAGCGGCACCGGAAGCGGGAAGGTCGGGGTGACTCACCCACGAATAAAGAGCAGAGCATTCTCCACCGGGCATCCGTCACAGCGTGAGTACATTTCCGATGTCCGCCGGTGCAGCGCCGGCCACGACGCTTCGCCAGACCTCGAGGGCGGCTTCGGCGCCGCTCGCGCGCCGTATCCGGATCCAGCCGGTGGCGTGCTCGAGGAAGTCCGTCCAGGACGCGTCCATCCTTTGCCGCAGCTCGCGCCCGCCCCATTCGCGTGAGCGGGCGGCGATCCGGTCCACCGCCGAGAAGACGACCGAGTCCGTGTCGGAGGCTTCCATGGCGGCGGCGTCACCGTGGGTCATGCCCACCAGCACCGATCTGGGGAAGCGCGGCCGCAGGTGTGGGGCTCCCGCGATGTCGACAAGCACCTCGTCCGACCCGGTTGCCGTGATCTCGTCATAGGCGGCGGTGCGATCGAACAGGCCCGACCCGGCAACGAAGTCCACCTTGGCCGGGGAGGTGACCCCGACCGTCGGCACGCCGTGAGCGCGGAGCAGGTAGGCCAGGGCGAGAGCGGTCTTGCTCGACGCGCTGGTTATGACCACCCGGCCGCCGTTCGGTTCGGTGCTCACCAGGTCGTCGGCCAGTAGCCAGGCGAGGGTGAACAGCGGGCGCAGCAGCAGGGTGACGTCCTCCTCGCGCTCGGATCGCTCATCGACGACCTGGTACGCGTTGTAGGCCGGGGGCAGGCCGAGCCGGTGTGGGCTGACGTCGCGCAGGTAGTCGCCGCGCACCGGCCCGGGAGTCAGGTGCAGGTGGCTGGACATCGGCACGTAGCCGTAGAGGCGGTCACCGACGGCCAGCCCGTCGACCCCGTTGCCGGCCACCACGCGGGCGTAGCCCCAGGCCGGAATGCGACCCCAGCCGTCCTCGCTCGCGGGAAAGAAGTCCCAGTACCGCAGGGTCTCGCCCAGCAGCGCGTAGGTCACGTTGTTCGCGCTGACGCCGAACCGCTCAACGTGCACCAGAACCTCCCCCTCATCGGGCGGCTCCAGCGGCCGCTCGATGACGCGCGCACGACCTGGCTCGGTGCGTTTGACCTCGAGATCGACCCGTGACGGCACAAGCGTGACAATACCAGAGAAGCTCTCTAGAGTATCTCTCTATGACGGATGGGCGGACCGGGACGGCGGACCGGATCGCGGAGGTGGCCCTGCGGCTGTTCACCCCGCACGGGTACGCCGGGGTGTCGATGGAACAGGTCCGCCGGCAGGCCGGAGTGTCCAACGGCAGCCTGTACCACCACTTCCGGTCGCGGGCCGAACTGGTCGCCCACCTGTTCCTGGGCGGCATCACCGAGGCCCAGGAGCTGACGCTGCGCACGTTGAGCCAGGCCCCGGACGCCGAGGCCGGGGTCCGGGGTGTCGTCGCGGCACAGCTGAACTGGGTGGAGCAGCACCCCGAGCTGGCCCGGCTGGTCTACAGCGACCCGCACGACGAGGTCCTGCTCGCCGCCGAACCCGCCTTCGGCGCACACAACCGCCGCTATGTCGAGATCGTCAGCGGTTGGCTGGACACCCACATGCGCCGGGACACGCTGACCCGGCGGCCGTTCGCCGTTGCGCACGCGCTGTGGGCAGGGCCCACCCAGGAGTTCTGCCGGCACTGGCTGCACGGGCGTAGCCCGCTTGCGCCGCACGAGGCGGCCGGTGACCTCGGTGAGGGTGCCTGGGCCGCCCTCACCGCACCCGGAACCAAGCGCGGAATGGAGTAACCGTGGACCCGACCGTGCTCGACACCGAAGCCTTCGCGGCGCTGCCCCGCGAGATGTGGCGCCCGCGCGCCGAACACAGCCGGCCCGGCGTGCGGATCCTGGACACGCCCGGTGCGCTGGTCCGGGTGCGCGACAGCCACACCGGCCAGGCGCGCACGCCCGCGCCACACACGGCGGTGCTGTTCACCGACGCGCCGCACACCGTGGAGTGCTACGACGAGCTGCTCGCCCACCTGGCTCCCCGGGTGCGGGTGGTCGTGGTCGAACCACCCGGGTTCGGTTTCTCCTGGGTAACCGACCCGGCCGCGTTCACCCTCACCGGCGCCACCACCGCGCTGGTCAGCGCGCTGCACCAGCTCGAAATCGGCAACGCGGTACTCGGCGGGGCCTGCGTGTACGGGTTCCTCGCCCTGACCGCCGCCCACGCCGACCCGGGGTTGGCCAGGGCAATTCTGCTTGCGCAGACCCCGTCCTGGGCGGCGGCGCGGCGGTGGGGCCGCGACGTGCTCGACCCACACGGGCAGCTGTCGGTGCCGTGGGAGGGCCAGGCCCGGTGGCGGTGCAACCGGCAGACGATGGCCGAGGGCTGGTACCGCTTCGCCGCCGGCCCCGGGGCGCCACTCGACACGTGGGAGAAGAACGCCGACCAAGTCCTGCGCGCGGGAGCCTCCTACGCACTGGCCTCGCAGGCTCAGCGCTGGTGGGCCGACGACACCGGCGGCCCGGACCCGCTCGACCTACCCGCCACCGTCCTGTGGGGCGAGGCCGACCGCTCCCACCGGAAGGCCGGCACCGACCCCGACGCGGTACTCGACCTGCTCCCCGACGGCCGGGTCGTTCGGCTGCCCGCCGTGGGCCACTTCGCCGACACCGAGGACGTCACGGCCACCGCCGGCGCACTGCACGACCTGCTCCGGTCCTGACTCCGTCAGGGGTGGGTTACGGGGGGCTCATCACGGTGAGCGTGCGGGCGAGCTTCCACGGCCGAGGACCCCAGGCAGCGAGCTTGCCTTCGAGAATCGGTTTCCATATCCCTTGCCGGCCGATGAAACCAGCACGAAAGCCGTGGGGTCGGCCCAGATGTGGGCGTCGACGTCACCTGCCCCCCGTGTCGAGCGTCAGTGAACCGCCGTCGAGGATCATCAGCGTGCGTCCGCCGCCACGCAGGCGCAGTTCGATGCGAGCCCGGAAGGTCCCGGCCTTCTCCTGGTTCACGAAAGCGGTGGGCGGCAGCGCCGCGATCAGCGGAACCAGGAAGGCCTCGACCGCGAGCAGGGCGTGGTCGCGTCCTATCGGCCACGGACGACCGGTTGCCGTGGCGATGTCGTGGCCGTGGACAAGGCATTCCTCGAGCAGGTGACATGCCGCCGCCGGGGGGCAGGCCACGCTGTCGTTCCTCTCGGGCGCGCTTCTGGCGCGTCGAGTGCTCTTCGTACGTTGTGTCACTCGGAGAACGATTGGGTGCTCCGGGCGCTCTTGGCGTCTCGGGCCAGCGATCAAAGAACTCCTCGACATCGGCACCGAGTTCGACACCCGGGGCACGTCATGGTCGGTGCAATGGCTGCGGAGGTGATCAATTCGCGGGGGCCACGCGCAGCTCTTCGATAGCGTTCATCAGCAGCCCGGGGGTGGTGCGTACGGCTTCGTCCGGCACGTCGAGGCGCAGGTTTGGGAAGCGCTCCAGGGGCTTGGTCAGCGCGATTCGTCCCTCCAACCGGGATAGCGGTGCGCCGACGCAGAAGTGGATGCCGTGGCCGAATGCGAGGTGCGGCGCAGGCCGCCGAACGGGCGTCCCGACGGCGGGTCCAGGACCGGGCGCGGATCGCGCACGCGCTACTGGTGCTGGCTGCCAACCCCGCCGCGCTGGCCCGCACCGCACGCGCGCTACGTCACACTGGGCGGCCCCCGGGACGCCGAGCTGGTTGAGTTCCAGCTGCTGCTCGGCGAGCCGCTGGCCAGGCTGGTGCTGGCCGATTCGGTGACCGCCGACGGGGTCCGAGTGCTGCCGGCGGGGTTGGGGCGGTTTGCCGGCTGGGCGGATCCGCTGCGCAAGCAGATCACCGCGCTTCACGAGGCGGACCGTGATCACCTGTCCGGGCCGAGGACCCGGCTGTTGCGGGCAATCGTGGCCGAGGTGTGGTCATGGCGGCCTCCGTCGTGGTCGAGCTGGTGGGTGGTCCGGTGCGGACCGTTTGTTTGGAGGCGATCAGCAGTGCGGCGGCGTCGGAGATCTGGCTGGAAACGGCGGCGGTGAGCCGGCCAGCCGGCGTGAGCGTCTTGAGCTCCGCCATCTTGTCGAGCGTGGTGTCCGCGCGCGGTCCCTCGTCCTGTTCGATGGCCTCGAACGGCGTGATCTCCCGGTCGAAGCGGCCGTCCTCGCGTGCGTGCAGGGCACGCTGGTGGCTGCGGAGCGCGAACTCCTCCATGTCCAGGCGCTCGAAACCCAGTCTTCGGCGATTTGTTCGGCGGACAGGAACTGGGAGACCTCGCGGTCGCCGTAGCGGGCTTTCCAACCTTTGTTGCCGCTCCAGGGGTCGGTTGCTCCGAACGGCCCTCATCACCGCTTGCGCGGCGAAATGCACGGCCTGCTTGTTGCCCGTTCTCCCGGGGCGTGCAGTCTGTCGTGTGATGTGGCCTGATCTGGGTGATTGAGGCCGGTGGGGTGGTGGTTCTCCCTGGGGGTGGTGCTCGTGGCTGGTAATCGTTCACGGTTCCTGCCACGAGATCGGAGTGGGGAGAGTGCTGGCGTGCCTGGTGAGGTTGCCGTCCGGGGTGAGGTACTGGACGGTACTCGATGAGGCCCTGGCCGTCATCGGCGAGGCAGATGCGTTCCTGCGGCACGTTCGATTCGGTCGCGATTGCTCGGAGTTGACCACGAAGTCCTATGCCGGCGGGATCGCGCTGTTTCTGCGCTGGTGTGACAGGACTGGGCGGCACTGGCACACCGGAGCGGAGCATCTGGGGCTGTTCATCACCTGGCTGCTGCACGCCGACGCGCGGACCAGCGGAGTTGATGTTGCTGCGGGCGGCGAGGGGCTGCACGGGCTGAACCTGGTGTCCGACCCGGTTCTCCGCGGATCAGGGGATCAGTCGGTTGGCGAGTGCGCGAAGCCCTGGCATCGGCCCCTGGCCTGCGGTGGGCAGGACCTGGATGGCGACGTGGTCGGCGCCGGCCGCGAGGTGTGCGTCTACTCCGGCCGCGATTGTGTCGGCGTTGCCGTGTAGGACCAGGTCGTCGATCAGCCGATCGCTGCCGTCATCGACAACGTCGGTCTCGTCATAGCCGTGCCGTAGCAGGTTGTTGACGTAGTTGGACAATCGTAGGTAGGGATCGCTCAGGAAGGCGCGGCCCCGCGCACGGGCACTGGCTCGGTCCGTGTCGAGGACGACCGTCTGCTCGGGGGCGAGCAGCGCCCCCGGACCAAGCAGGCGACGGGCCGTTCGGGTGTGAGCGGGCACGGCCAGGTAAGGGTGGGATCCGGCGGCGCGGTCGGCGGCCAGGCGCAGCGCTCGTGGGCCGAGGGCGGCCAGGACGCGCCGGTCGCTCGGAACTCCCCCAGCGTCGAGGGCCTCCAGGAAGGACTCCATGCGCCGATACGGCGAACTGTATCCGGTGATCGACTCCGGGTGGCCGACGCCGGTGCCGAGCAAGAACCGGTCGGGATGGCGATCCTGCAACCGGCAGTACGACGTGGCCAGTGCTACCGGGTCGTTGGTCCACATATTGATGATTGCGGTCGCTACGACCACATGGCTGGTCGCGTCCAGCACCCGCTCGACCACCCGCAAGTCACTCTCGTCGCGCAGACCGAGACCGAGCCACACGGTGCCGTAGCCCAAGAACTCGGCCTCAACGGCATACTCGGTGCGCGCCACGTCGTCGTCCACCGGATTGAGCCAGGCTCCATATTTGCCAAGCGTCAGCATCGTGAGTCAGCGTCCTTCAGGGCTCGATGACGGGTTCGGCGACGTGACCGCCCCGCGGCGTGAACTGGAAGGGCGGGTCGACGACGTCGCCGGGGAAATCACCGTCAGGGTGGTGCACTCCACGTAGTGCTCGCTGGCAAGCGGCTGGGTGGGCGACAAGCTCGGTGGTGTCGGTGTCCTTAGCGCGGCGCGCGAGGGGCGTAGCCAAGTCGCGAGCGTGGCGAGTGAGCGGATAGCCAGTCATCACGGTGGGCAGCTCGCGGGTGTGTATCGGTTCGTTCATGTCGATCACGGTGGGGTCTCCCGCAGGGAGAGGGTCAAGCCCGTCATGCCAGTAGGTGCGCAGAGTGGAGCGCTGTGCCGTGCTGGTGGGCAGGTTGCCCGCCTCCGCGCCTGGCCTGCGGGTGGTGGCCACCAGTCGGCACGTGCTGGGCGTCGACGGCCAGCGGGTCGTGCCTGTGCCGCCATTGCCGGTGGCTGAGCAGGCCGGGTCGGCGGCCCCAGCGCCGCGGTGACATCACCGGCCAAGGGTTCGGGTAGGGCGAGCCGCGACAACAGCTGCCGCCCGAGCTGCCGCCCGGTGGTGCCGAACAGACCCGCGACCGGGCGCGGATGCCCGAGCGCGATCAACGTGGCGTAGGCACGGCATTTCATCGCGGTCCGATCCGTACCAAGTGCAACCGCCACTGAGTTCGTTCCCGCTCGGCACGTACCGCTGGATAACGCGCCGTTAGGGATTCGGGCTAGCAGTCAGCTCAGCCAGATAGACGCAGGCCGAACGGGTTGTGACCGCTACTCGAGCAGCCACCTCCCACTCCACTTGGCGGCTTACAAACCGCCCTCACAATGTGTCTAGCCGAACTCGGCCGTCGTTCACCCAGCGTGTTGGCCTCCAGGCGGCTCGTCGGCGCAGGTGCGCCGAAGTGCTGGTGCCGCGCGCGCAGCGCCAGACCGATGCCGAATCCGCGACGGCCCAGGGACGTCCCAGAACATAGAAGCAGGGCGCTGACCTGTGGAGCCCACTATATTCGGCTTACGGACCAAATGCTCCCGTCTGAGCTTCCGCCGGCGGTTTGTCTGAGCGCGGCGACCGCCGGCGAATTCAACGTAGTCATCCAAACACGCGGGCGTTGTGCTCGTAGTGCAGCGGCCATCTCGCACCAGCACCCAATCGGTTTACCGATCCGCTGGTCGGGACACTCGGCGCGAACGTTCTAGTGATCGCTGGATGCTAGAGGCTCAACTCGCTGTCGGGTGTTTGCTCGCAGCATTGTGACGGTAATGGCGACGAGCCATACGAAGAACACCAGCAGCGGGACGTAGAATGCCATTATTCCGTTCCAGGCGAATGGGCCGACTTTGAAGAACGCCATCAGGCCACCCGGCGCGAGCAGCATGGCGTTCCAGAGACTCAGGTAGCCGGCCCATCGGGGAAATGTCGGGGTCTCGCCGTCGTCGGCAAGGATCGCGATGGCTACCAGGAGGCTCCATAGGCTGAATGGTGGCCATGCGAACAACAGCATGAACCAACCGAAGTCGTTAAACGCCCGGGTCACGCCTTCGGAGAGGTCTGCGGGTCGGAAAGCCGCTAAAGCCCAGGTCGTTGGGATTATCTCGATCAGCGTGGTGGAGGTCGCGGCGCAGGCGATCTGCCCGTGGCGCAGCAGTCCGCTTGACCGACCGGTCAGCGCCGCGAGGGCGATCGCCCACGGAATCAGCAGGACCAGGCCAACGATCATGACGAAGCAGCCGATCTTGATGGCTGACCCGTGTTCGATGTATAGGCGCGCAATCGTCGCACCGTCGGCTGTTGGTGCGGGTGGCGGGAAGAATTGAGCCAACCCGACGAAGCCAATGCCGAATATTCCCGCAAGAGCCGGTCCGGACCAGGTGAAAGGCCACAACAGGCGTGCATCGAGTTCGGTCATCGTCCCACTTCTCTGTAAAATTAAGCTACCATTGGTCGCTAGAGTAGGATGACCGTGTTCAGCGGTCAAGCGCACGGGGAGGTAGGGGTGGTTCGTTCGGACATCGCGTGGAGCAGCGCGGACCGGATAGTGGTGCGCGGGTTGGACCTGCCGAGTGAGGTGCTCGGCCATATGGACCTGGCCGCGTTCTCCTTCCTGCAGCTGACCGGTCGGTGCCCCACCGAGGAGCAGGCGCGGGTGTACAACGCGCTGCTGATCACCCTGGTCGAGCACGGCATCACCCCCAGCGCGCTGGCCGCCCGGCTGACCTACGCGGGCGCGCCCGAGTCGCCGCAGGCGGCGGTGGCCGCCGGGCTGTGTGGCCTGGGCAGCGTGTTCGTGGGCAGCACCGAGGGGGTGGCGGTGATGCTGGCGGGCGAGCTGGACGGGGCGGCGGATGACCTGGACCTGGGCGCGGCGGCCGGCCGGATCGTGGCGGCGCACTGGGCCGCCGGCACACCGGTTCCGGGCGTCGGCCACCCGTTCCACAAGCCAATCGACCCGCGTACGCCTCGGCTGTTCGAGATCGCGCGGGAGTGCGGGTTGCACGGGCGGTACGTGGCGCTGATGGAGCTGGTGGGTGCCGAGGCGGAGCGGGTGTCCGGGCGGCGGCTGCCGGTGAACGCCACCGGCGCGATCGGTGCGTTGTCCGGCGAGTTGGGCCTGCCGGTCAAGGCGGTGCGTGGGCTGGGCGTGATGGCCAGGGCGATCGGGTTGGTCGGCCACATCCTGGAGGAGAGCGAGCGGCCGATGGCCGGCGGGATCTGGCGGCGCGCCGACCTGGAGGCATCGGCGCACCTGGCGGAACAAGAACAAGACCGGGAGAAGCGGTGAGCGGAGCACAGCGGGTGGCGGTCCTGGAGGTCCTGGACGAGGGCGCGGTCAAGATCGTTCGCATGTCCCGGCCGCAGGCGCGGAACGCGGTGAACACCGAGCTGCACACCGAGCTCACCGAGGTCTGGGGGCGGTTGGCCGCCGACTCGGCGACCCGGGCGGTGCTGCTGTGCGGGGCGGGCGGGGTGTTCTCCGCCGGCGGCGACGCCGAGTGGCTGCACCGGGTGGCCACCGACCAGGTCGAGCGCGCCCGGTCGCTGGACGAGGCGCGGCGCCTGGCCGGGGAGATGCTGCGCTTCCCGCTGCCGGTGGTCGCGGCGGTTCAGGGGCCGGCGGTCGGGCTGGGGGCCAGCCTGGCGTCGCTGTGCGACCTGGTGATCATGGGGGAGAGCGCGTTCTTCGCCGACCCGCACGTGGCGCTGGGTGTGGTCGCCGGGGACGGCGCGGTGGCCACCTGGCCGTTCCTGATGAGCATGATGCGCGCCAAGGAGTTCATCTACACCGGCGCGAGGATCGACGCGGCCACCGCGGTCTCGCTGGGCCTGGCCTGCCGCGCGGTGCCCGACGACCAGGTGATGGCCGAGGCCACCGCGCTGGCCCACCGGCTGGCCGAGCTGCCGGCCACCGCGCTGCGCGCCACCAAACGGGCGCTCAACATTCGGTTGGAGCGGGCCGCCATCGGGGTGCTGGATTACGCCTGCGCCGCCGAGGCGGAGACGTTCACCCTGCCAGAGATCCAGGCCAAGGTGGCCGCGATCCGTGCGCGGTCGGTCGGCTGACCCGGCGGGCTAGTTGACGCGGCGAGCCTTGCCGGCCCAGTAGGGTTCGCGCAGCTCGTGCTTGAGCAGCTTGCCCGAGGGGTTGCGGGGCAGCGTCTTGACGGTGTCCACCGAGGTGGGGCACTTGAAGCCGGCCAGGTGCCGCCGGCAGAACTCGAGCAGCTCCGCGGGGTCAATCGCGGCCCCCGGGCGGGGCACCACCAGCGCCTTCGGCGTCTCGCCCCAGCGCTCGTGCGGTACCCCGATGACCGCGACGTCCGCCACGTCCGGATGACCGGCGATGACGTTCTCGATCTCGGCGGGGTACACGTTCTCGGCGCCCGAGACGATCATGTCCTTGATCCGGTCGTGCAGGTAGAGGAATCCGTCCCGATCGAAGTAGCCGGCGTCGCCGGTGCGGAAGTAGCCGTCGGCGGTGAACGCCTCGGCGGTGGCCGCGTCCTGTCGCCAGTACCCGAGCATGTTCTGCGGTGAGCGCACCAGGATCTCACCGACCCGACCGGCGGCGACCGGCTCGCTGGTGTCCGGGTCGGCCACCAGCACCTCGTTCCACGGCAGCGGACGTCCGCAGGAGCGCAGCAGGTCGGGCCGGTTCTCCGGGTCGTGATAGCGGGGCTCGAGTTGGCTCACCGAGCCGCCGCACTCGGTGATGCCGTACAGGTGGACGAAGTCGCACCCGAACCGGTCCATCGCCCGCCGCAGTACCGTGTCGGAGATCGGTGAGGCGCCGTACAGGATCACTCGCAGCGAGGACCAGTCACCCGCCCCCGGCGTGTCCAGCAGGGACTGGATCACCGTCGGCACCAGGAACACGTTGGTCACCCGCTGCTCGGTGATGGTCCGGGCGATGCGCACCGGGTCCACCTCGGGCAGCAGCACCGTGGTCGCCCCGGGCAGCAGGCTGAGCAGGGCCGCCCCGGTGCCGCCGATGTGGAACAGCGGCATGGCCACCAGGTTCACGCTGTCCGCGTCGTAGTGCCAGAACCGACACAGCTCGCCCATCCGGCCGAGCAGGCCGGCGTTGGTCAGCTGTACGCCCTTGGGGCGCCCGGTGGTGCCCGAGGTGTACATCTGCACGACCACGTCGTCCGGATGCGGCTGGTGGCCGGGGTCGGTGGCCGGCTGGCCGGCCAGCCAGTCCTCGTACGAGGGGTAGCGACCCGCTGTACCCAGGCCGAGGACGGTGCGAACCCGGGGCAGACCGGGTGCGATGTCGGCGATGGTGTCGGTGAACTCGGGGCCGACCACCAGCACCCGCGCCTCGGCGTGGTCGACGATGTAGGCGATCTCCGGGCCGGCCAGCCGCCAGTTCACCGGCAGCGTCACCGCGCCCAGCTTGGCCGCGCCGAGCAGCACCTCGAGCACCGAGGGGTGGTTCCTGCTGAGCACGGCGACCCGGTCGCCGGGGCGCACCCGGGCCTCGGCCAGGCCGGCCGCCACCCGGTCGGTGCGCTCGCCCAGCCGCGCGTAGCTGAGCGTGCCGCCGTCGTACCACACGGCCGGATGGTCCGCGCGGTCTTTCGCGTGCCGGCGGATCACACCGGCGAGAGTCGGTCCGGTCATGACCTCGAATACTAGCTACTACTGGTCTCTTAAGCTAGAAGATCCCCCTCATCCTCAGTCGAAAAATATGGTCTAATGTGACCGCTAGTCGCTTGATGGCGAAGAGGCTTCGCGGGAGGGAACGCAGCGGGTGACCGACAACGAGACGCGGCGCGGCATCTACGAACGGATGTACCGCATCCTCACGGTGGACAGCACGATGCGCGGTCTGATGATGAAGGGCGCGATATCGATCATCTACTACTCGCCGAGGGGGCAGGAGGCGATCCCGGCGGCGGTGTCCGCCGCGCTCACCCCGGCCGACTACATCACCACCACCTACCGGGGACTGCACGACACCCTGGCCAAGGGGGCGCCGGTGCGCGAGGTGATCGCCGAGATCATCGGACGCTCCGGCGGCACCTGCAAGGGCAAGGGCGGGATCATGCACCTGTCCGACCCGCGCCGGGGCGTCATGGCCACCTCGGGGATCGTCGGCGGCGCCATCCCCATTGCCAACGGGCTCGCGCTGCGCTGCCAGATGACCGGCAACGACTCGGTCACCGTGGCCTACTTCGGGGACGGCGCGACGAACATCGGCGCGTTCCACGAGTCGCTGAACATGGCGGCGCTCTGGCGGCTGCCCGTGGTGTTCGTCTGCCAGAACAACGAGTACGGCGAGTTCACCCCG
This sequence comes from Actinospineispora eucalypti, assembly GCA_014208095.1. Taxonomy (GTDB): domain Bacteria; phylum Actinomycetota; class Actinomycetes; order Mycobacteriales; family Pseudonocardiaceae; genus Pseudonocardia; species Pseudonocardia eucalypti. Next base: position 3,265,047 of record JACHMT010000001.1, read on the forward strand.
CGCATGGAGTCGATGACCGTCCAGCGGATCGCTACGCGCGCCGCCGGCTACGCCATCCCCGGGGTCACCGTGGACGGCAACGACCCGGACGAGACGTACGCGGCCGCGCACACCGCTGTCGCCCGGGCACGAGCGGGGGAGGGGCCGACCCTGATCGAGGCAAACACCTACCGCTTCATGGGACACATCTTCGGGGTGGACCAGATGGAGTACATGCCGAAACAGGAACGGGAGGCCGCGCTGGCCAACGACCCGGTGCCGGCGTACCGGCGCCGGCTGCTGGAGCGGGGCGTGGCGACCGAGGACGAACTGGCCGAGTTGGAAGCTGAGGTGAACTCGGAGGTCGAAGCGGCCGTCGAGTTCGCCATGCAGAGCCCGCCACCGGACCCGGAGGAGACCTTCACCGACGTCTACGCCGAGGCGGTGCCGGCATGACCGAGCAACGGATCACGATGGTGCAGGCCCTTTCCCAGACCCTGGACCGGGCGTTGGCCACCGACCCGGACGTCTTCCTGATGGGCGAAGACATCATCGACCCCATCGGTGGGGCGTTCGGCATCACCAAGGGCCTGTCCACCAGGTACGGCCGGGACCGGGTCCGGGAGACGCCGATCTCCGAACAGGCGATCATCGGGGCCGGCATCGGCTCGGCGATGCTCGGCGGCAAACCGATCTGCGAGATCATGATCGCCGACTTCTACGCGGTGTGCCTGGACCAGGTGGCCAACCACGCCGCCAAGCTGCGCTACATGTCCGGCGGGCGCACCACGGTGCCGCTGGTGATCCGGGGCATGCTCTCCGGCGGTCTCAACTTCGCCGCCCAGCACTCCCAGTCGGTAGAGGCCTGGATGATCCACACTCCGGGGCTGAAGGTGGCCATGCCGGCCAGCCCGGCCGATGCGAAAGGCATCCTGACCTCGGCAATCGAGGACCCGGACCCCGTCGTGATCTTCGAACCGGTCGGACTGTACGGGGCGAGCGGGCCGTGCCCGGATGGTGAGCACCGGGTCGCGCCGGGAAGTGCCTCGGTGGTGCGCCCGGGCGCCGACGTCACCGTGGTCACCTACGGCGCCCAGGTCCCCAACGCGCTCACCGCCGCCGAGCAACTGGCCGGCGAGGACATTTCCGTGGAAGTGGTGGACCTGCGCTGGCTGATGCCGTGGGACGAGGCGACGGTTCTTGACTCGGTGCGCAGGACCACACGCGCCGTGGTCGCGCACCAGGCTGTACGTCGAGGCGGGTTCGGTGCGGAGATCGCCTCGGTACTGCAGGAGAAGCTGTGGGGCACCCTGCGCGCCCCGGTGCTCCGGGTCGCCGGCGCGAACACCCCGGTGCCGTTCGCCACTGAACTGGAGCGCACGCATTTTCCCAGCCCGGACGCCATCGCCGCCGCCATCCGCCAAACGCACAAAACCTAGTAGCGGCCGGGGTCAGTCGCGGGGGCCGAAAAGGATCAAAAGATCCACGATCAGGCACGGGGCCACTGTGACGACCACGAGGACCGCGTCGGCGGTGGTGAGCCGTTCGTCGCCGAGTGCCACCACCGCCACCACGCTCGCCAGCACAATCAGGCTCACTCGGCGGTGGCGGCCACCTCGGACAGGAGGGTGCGGGTGGCGATGAACTCGTCGCGTGTGGTGCCGAACTCGGTGGCCGCGAAGTCGGTCGCGCCGGCCGCGGCCAGGTCGGTGAGCGCGGTACGGACGGTCGCCGCGTCGCCGACCACGGCGACGTCTCCCGGGCCGCGCGCACCTTCGGCGTCCAGCACCGACCGGTAGGAGGGCAGCCGCGCGTAGTGGCGCAGGGCCTGGTCGATCGTCGCACGTACCCGGTCCGGTCGGTCGGTGACGCACACCGGCAGCCCGGCGACCACTCTCGGCGCGGGACGGCCGGCCGCCGACGCGGCGGCGCGCAGCGCGGGCGCGATGGTGTCGGCGATGGTGCGTGGCCCGGAGAGCCACAGGATGGTGCCGTCGGTCAGTGCCCCGGCCAGTGACAGCATCCGCGGTCCCATCGCGGCCAGCAGCACCGGCGGCGCCTGTGCCGAGCGCGCGGCGGTGGACAGGTCCTCCTCGCCGGACCAGATGCTCCCGGTCACCGCGACCTTGCGTTCAGCCAGCGCCGGCGCGAGCACCGCCAGGTACTCGGCCATGTGCCTGGCCGGTGCGCGGAACGGCACCTTGATCGCTTGTTCCACCAGCGGTCGGTGGGCCAGCCCGATGCCGAGGGTGAGCCGGTTGCCGCAGGCCTCCTGGGTGGTCAGTGCCTGCCCGGCAAGCATCAGGGGGTGGCGCATCCAGGTGGGTACCACGGCCGTGCCCAGCTCGATGCGTGACGTGGCGGCGCCGGCGACGGCGTACACGGTGAGCACGTCGGGCACCGCCATCTGGCCCAGCCAGTAGGACGCGAAGCCGTCCCGCTCGGCCGCCGCCGCGTGCTCCACCAGCTGGGTCAGCGATGCGCCGGTGGCGACCAGGCCGGATCCGTTGATCCCGATCCGCATGGCTACGCGGAGACCTGGCTGAACATCTCCACGCCCACCCCGGCGATCGCGCCGCCGTCCACCACGATGTCCGTGCCGGTGACGTAGGAGCTTTCGTCGGAGGCGAGGAACAGCACCGCGTCGGCGATCTCCGGGGCCTCGCCGATCCGGCCCAGCGGGGCCATCCGCGCGGACAGTCCCTCGATGTCGATGCCGGCCATGTCCGGGCAGTCCATCATACGGGTGCGGGTGGCGCCCGGGCAGACCGTGTTCACCCGGATGCCCACCGAGGCCAGCTCCAGCGCGGCCACCCTGGTCATGCCGCGCACCGCGTACTTGGCCGCCACGTAGGCGACCAGCGTCGGCGTGCCCTGGTGGCCGTCGATGGAGGAGATGTTCACGATCGAGCCGCCGCCGGCCGCCGCCATCGCGCCCGCCACGGCCTTCATCCCGAGGAACACGCCGACCTGGTTGATGTCGACGACCTGGCGATAGATCTGCTCGGTCATGTTCGGGATCGGTACCGCGCGCAGGATACCGGCGTTGTTCACCAGCACGTCCACCCGGCCGAAGCGCCGCCGCGCGTGCGCGACGACCTCCGCCCAGTTCGCTTCGTCGGTCACGTCCAGCCGGGCGAACGCGGCCGAGGCGCCCAGCTCCTTGGCGAGCAGTTCGCCCTCCTCCTCGAGCACATCGGTGACCAGCACGCGTGCGCCCTGGTCCACGAACCGGCGGCAGGTGGCCGCGCCCATGCCCCGGGCGGCCCCGGTGACCACGGCCACCTTGCCGTTCAGCCGATCGCCCATGGTGTCTACCTCTTCCTGATCAGCGGGATCTGGGTGAACGCGCGGGTGAACGCGCTGCGGTCCAGCCGCAACGCGCCCTCGTCGAGGGTGAACTCGGTCAACAGGGGAGCCAGCGCGGCCAGCGTCTTTCGGCCCTCGATGCGGCCGAGGTGGGCGCCGAGGCACACGTGCACCCCGTGCCCGAAGGCCAGGTGGTGGCCCTTGCGGGTCAGGTCGAAGCGGTGCGGGTCGGGGTACTGCCTCGGGTCACGGCTGGCGGCGGCGATCATGCACACCAGCGGCGCACCGGCTGGGACCGGCACCCCGTGGAGCACCACGTCCTCGGTGGGCTCTCGGTACACGAACTGCACCGGGCAGGACAGCCGCAGCGACTCCTCGCAGGCGCCGTCCACCAGCGAAGGATCGTCCAGCACCCGGGCCAGCTGCTCGGGGTGGCGCATGAGGTACACGGCGGTGTTGCCGATCAGGCTGGTGGTGGTCTCGTTCGCGGCGGCCATCAGGATGATCAGGAACAGCACCGCCTCCACCGCAGTGAGCGTGTCCACCTCCTCGGCCCGCACCATGTCGCTGATCAGGTCGTCGCCCGGGTTCCGCCGGCGCTCTTCGATCATCGGCAGGAACACCCCGCCGAACTCCATGAGCATCTCGACCAGCCGCACGGCCGCCCCGGCGGTGCCCCGCTCCGCGCCGTGCACGCAGCGCGAGAGCACGTCCGACCAGCGCTTGAGGTCCGCGTGCCGCTCACGGGGCAACCCCAGGATGTCCCCGATCACCCGGATCGGCACCGGAACCGCCAGCCGCTCGACCAGGTCCACGGAGTCGCCGGTGGAGATCTCCCGGAGACACTCGGCGACGATGTCGTCGATGCTGCCCTCCAACGCGCGGATGCGCCGGGGCACGAAACCGCGGGCCACAATGCCGCGCACCTTGGTGTGCACCGGCGGGTCCACACCGACGATCACGTTCGCCGAGGCGAACTCGCTCACGTCGAACGGGATCGCGGCCACCAGCTCGGTCAGCCGGCGCAGCATCTCCGCGTCCTGCTCACCCTCCAGCCGGGGCGGGAAACCGATCAGCTCGCCCTGGTTGGGACGCGCCGAGTACCGGTCGTGGTTGCTCAGGATCTCCCGGACGTCGGCGTAGCGGGAGATCACGTACTTTCCGTCCGGCAGCCGGTACACCGGATGGTCCTCGACCAGCGCGTCGATCGTCTGTTCCGTGCGCCCGTCGCGCCACGTCACGTCCCATGGATTGAAGACGAAGGTGTCGGTCCGCACTGTCATGCCAGATCACTCCATCCCGGGCCGTGAACCTGGGGAGAGTCAAGCAACCGGCGACACCCTGAGTCAAGCGACAACTGGTCGCAAAATGGCGGCCGAATCGGTCAGCTTTCGGTTTCTCCGTCCTCGAGCTCGCCGTTGTGCAGGCGGATGCCGTACAGCGCCATCGCGGTGAGGTGGTCCACGACCTGGTTCTTCGAGGGCCGGGCGCGGCCCGCCGGCAGCAGTAGCGAGTCCATGGTGGACATCGAGGCCACCATGCCGACGATCATGCGGATGGACAGCTCCAGGTCCTGCTCGGAGAACCAGCCCCGGCGCCGCGCTTCCTGTTTGCCGATCTCGGTGACGTCGGCGAACACCTGGTCAAGCACCTCGCGGGCCTCCTTGGCGGCCTCCTGGTCCAGCGCCTCGAGGGAGGTGGCCAGGCCCAGCACGCCGTGCCGGTGTGCGCGGAAGCTGTCGTACATGTGCTCGACCATGGTGCGCATCAGCCGTTCGGCGGTCCACACCTCGGCCTGTTGCGCCTGCCAGCTGTCCCGGAAGCCCTCCATGAGCTCGATGAACGGCTGCAGCTGGGCGGCGCGGAACAGGTCGGACTTGCTGCCGAAGTGCCGGAAGATGAGCGTCCGGGCGACGCCGGCCTCGGCGGCGATGTCGTCGGTGGTGGTGGCCGCGTAGCCCTTGCGGGCGAACACGCTGGCCGCGGCGTCCAGCAGGAGCGCGCGCACCTCCGACGTACGGCGTCGGGTGCGGACCGGCTTTGTCATGGGCAAAAGGTACCCGTTCCACCCCTCTTCCATTAAGGCACCAACAGTCGCTAAAGTCTCGAGCGGCGCACCTGTTTATTGGAGGTTCAGCGATGACGGTGACCCACCAACCCGGCACGGCGGAGGCGCAGATCGCCGAGGGGCGGCTGCCCACGACCCGGCCGGCACCACCGGCGGACCTGCTGGCGAAGGACCGCTACCTGTCCCGGGAGTTCCTGCTCGCCGAGCTGACCCGGATGTGGTCGCGGGTGTGGCAGATCGCCTGCATGGACGCGGACATCCCGAACGTCGGTGACTACCACGAGTACCGGATCGGCCGGGAGTCCGTGCTGGTGGTCCGGGTCGCGGAGGACCAGGTCAAGGCGTACCACAACGCCTGCCAGCACCGGGGCCGCCCGCTCAAGCAGGGCAGTGGGAGCGCCGGTCAGCTGCGCTGCCCCTACCACGGGTGGACCTGGCGGCTGGACGGCTCGCTGGCCGCCGTGCCCGAACGCCAGGAGTTCTGCCCGTTCGCCGACCGGGACGTGGCCCTGTCCGAGGTCAGGGTGGACCGCTGGGAGCAGTTCATCTTCGTCAACCTGGACCCGCACGCCGGCCCGCTGGCCGACTACCTCGGTGACCTCCCCCGCCGGCTGGCCCCGTACCGGCTGTCCCGGCAGTACCGGTGGTGGTCGCGCTCCACCGTCGTGCCGGTGAACTGGAAGATCGCGCTGGACGCCTTCCAGGAGGACTACCACGCGCGCTACATCCACCCGGAGACCGTCAGCTTCGCCGACTACACGCAGAACCCGATCGAGCTGATCGGCGACCACTCCATGCTGGCCGCCCGGTTCGGCATGCCGGACCGGCTGCTGGAGCAGGCCCCGGACATGGAGGAGACGCTGGACGCGATGCAGTGGACCTTCGACGCGTTCGGCGAGGACACCGCGCTGATCACCGCGCTGCGTCAGATGGACCTGCCGGACGGCACCCCACTGCGCGAGGTGCTCGTCCCGCTGATCAAGGCGGGCATGGCTCAGGCCGGCATCGACGTGACCGGGCTGTCCGACACCCAGCTGGTGGACGACTACGAGTGGTTCATCTTCCCGAACATCCAGATCCACACCCTGTCCTTTGGCTCGTGGATGTTCCGGATGCGCCCGAACGGCCTCGACCCGGAGTCGATGATCTTCGACATGTGGTACCTGCACAGGGTCCCCGAGGATGTCGAGCCGCCGCCGCACGCACAGAACGTGCACGTGGAGCCGGGCGGTTCCTGCGGCGCGGTGATGGACCAGGACTTCGACAACATCGTGGTGCAGCAGCAGGGCCTGCACTCGACGGGCTTCCGGGGTTTCCGGCTGAGCGCGATGGAGGCACGGATCGTGCACATGAACGAGACTCTCGACCGCTATCTGGCGGGCTGAACGATGACCCTGAACGGACTACCGATGGCGGTGATCGGCAGCGGCCCAGCCGGACTGGGTGCCGCCTGGCGGCTCCGCGAGGCCGGCCACCCGGTGACGGTGTTCGAGCGAAACGGGCAGCTCGGCGGGCGCATGCGCACCGTGCGGCGAGACGGCTTCCAGGTGGAGGACGGTCCCAGCCAGATCGCCGGCAGCTACACCCGGTTCGTCCAGATCATGCGCGAGTCCGGGCTCGGTGACCAGCTCATCCCCGCGTCCACCGTGCTGGCCATGCTGGACTCCGGCGGCACCCAGCACAACTTCGCGGTGCAGCGCATCCACCTGGACATGCTCAAGACCCGGCTGATCGGCCTGCGCGACAAGCTGGACCTGGCCAAGATCACCGTCGACGTGCTCCGGTACCGCAATCGGCTGGACGTGGAGGACCTGTCCAAGCTGCCCGAGCTGGACGGGATGTCCGCCGAGCAGTACGGCCGGCGGCGCTTCGGCGACGGTGTCTACGACAACTTCGTCGACCCGGTGATTCGCGGTTTCGTCGGCACCGCGCCGAGCACCGTGGCCGCCGCCGACCTGGTGTGGGTGTTCGCCACGTTCATGAAGCTGCAGCGCTACCACGCCATCCGCGACGGCATGCAGGCCTACGCCGAGCAGCTGGGCCGCTTCTTCGACACCCGGTGCAACGCCGAGGTCACCGCGGTGGACGAGCGGGCCGACGAGGTGGAGGTGAGCTGGCGCGACGCCGAAGGTGGCCAACACAGCCAGTCCTTCGCGGGTGTCGTGGTGGCGACCCTGCCCAAGGGCGCCGCCAAGATCCACAACGGGCTGGACGCCTGGCGCCGCGACTTCCTGGCCACCAAGGTCGACAACGCCACCATCGTGCAGGCGCACGTCGCACTGGACTCGCCGCCCGCGTCGTCGGCCTCGATGGTCTACTCCACCGAGGTCTCCAACCAGACCAAGGTTCTCGCGGTCAACCTCGAGCACAACAAGGCGCCCGGCCGGGTCCCCGAGGGCAAGGCGATCGCCACCATCTTCGGCTCCAACGACTGGAGCAAGCGCGTGCTCGAGGAGGAGGACGACGACCTGCTGGTCAAGGAGCTGATCGACGCCGCCGAGCCCATGGTGCCCGGCATCGGCGACGGCGTGCGGTTCACCCAGCTCACCCGGTGGCCCTATTCATGGGCGAAGAGCTATCCGGGCTACTGGTCCGGTATGCGGGAGTTCAACCGCCTCAGCGCCCAGAACGACCGGCTGGTCCGGCTGGCCGGCGATTACTTCTGCGTGACCAGCCTGAACGTGGCCACCGCCTCCGGTGAACGGGCGGCCCGCCAGCTGATCGACGTCCGCGAACGCTGAGACGGGAGGGTCAACGTGGCGGAACTGGTGGTACCCCGGCTCGGGGTGAGCGTGACCACCGTGACCATCGTCGAGTGGTTGGCCGAGGACGGCGCGTCCGTCCTGGCCGGCGATCCGGTGCTCACCGTGGCCACCGACAAGACCGAGGTCGAGATCGAGGCGGTCGCCGACGGCGTGCTGCGCCACGGTGCGGAGCCGGAGTCCGACCACCCGGTGGGCGCGGTGATCGGCGCTATCGATTAGCGCCCGCCGCACGTAGACGCCGAAGTGGCCCCGGCCCGCTTCGGCGTTTTCATGATCCGAAGTATCGCACCTCTCGCCGGACTTTCCGAAGATCCCATTCCGGGTGAGCGGGAAATATTTTCCCACAGCTCGTAACTTAAGCGACTGCTGGTCGTTAACTGATCGAACAGGGCGAATTGACTCGTCTTTACCGAGTGGCCTGAAAAGATTTACATTCGGGGGAGGTTCAATGATGAACACGCAATATGCCCCGGCCCGGGTGGTGCGCCGCCGGAATCAGGGGCCGGCGCTTGTCGCGGCCGTTCCGCCGCCGGTTCTGCACCCGATCGCCGAGGCCGGAGCGATGGCGCAACTGGGCTGCGCGGTGATCTGGAGCGCGGTGCGCCGGCCGGTCGGCTACTGGCGCGCGGTGCTCGACGAGGTCTACTGGGTGCTCAAACTGTGCTGGTTTCCGCTGGTGCTGGCGGTGTCCTCGTTCGGCATGATGGTGGCGATCCTGGGGCTCAACTTCACCACCCTGCTCGGCGCCAACAACCGCTACGGGCAGTACTTCTTCATCGTCAACATCCGCGAGTTCTCCCCGTGGATCAACTCCATGGTGGTCGCCGGCATCGTGGGTGCCGCGCTCACCGCCGACCTCGGCGCCCGCAAGGTGCGCGAGGAGTTGGACGCGCTGGAGATCCTCGGCGTCGACTCGCTGCGCGAGCTGGTGCTACCCAGGGTGCTCGCCGCGATCGTGATGACCTGCCTGTTCGGTGTGGTGTCCATCCTGATCGGCATCGTCACCGGCCTGACCGGGTCGGTGCTGATCGGCAAGGTGCCCGCCGGGGAGTACCTGGCCACCCTGTTCGCCAACCTGACCACCGTCGAGCTGTGGACCTCGCTGCTGAAGAGCGCACTGTTCGGCCTGATCATCGGGGTGGTCTGCTCCTACAAGGGGATCAGCTGCAGCGGCGGCTCCACCGGTGTGGGGCGCGCGGTGAACCAGGCGGTGGTGATCTCCTTCGCGCTGATCTTCATTGTGGACTTCTTCTTCGTGTCGATCATGCTCGGGCTGGCTCCCGAGCTGCAGACGGTGCGCTGAGGCCGGCGGATGGCTACCGGACACGCTGAGACCACCCGGTCGGGCCGGCTGGCCGACCGCCCGCTGGCGGCACTGGCCAACGCCGCCGACGTGGCCAGATTCGGCGGGGAGGCGCTGCGTTCGCTGGGCGGCGCGCGACGTTACGGCTCCGAAGTGCTGCGGCAGACCGGGATCGTCATCCTGTCCAGCGGCCTGGTGATCTGGCTGATGGAGTTCGTCATCGGCGCGGTCTTCGCGGTGCAGGGCAACTACATCTCCAGCCAGTTCGGTGCCAAGGGTTACGTCGGTGTCTTCCCGGCACTGGGTGGGCTGCGCGCCACGGCACCGGAGATGTGGGGCTGGATCCTGTCCGCGAAGGTCGGGTGCGGCCTGGTGGCGGAGATCGGCTCGATGCGCATCAGCGAGGAGATCGACGCCCTCGAGGTCATGGGTATCCCTCCGAAACCGTACCTGGTGGGCACCCGAATTCTCGCCGCGTGGATTTCCATGCCGTTCCTGTACCTGGTCGGTCTGGCGCTTTCCCACGTCGGTTCATATCTCGTGATCATTCACATGCTGGAGACGGTTTCGGTGGGCGGTTTCTTCCAGGTTTTCTGGGCGTTCCAGAGCCCGATCGACCTGGTCTACTCCATGTTCTGGATGATGATTCTGGGCACCCTGATCGTGCTGGTTGCCTGCTACTTCGGGTACACCGCGAGCGGCGGTCCGGTCGAGGTCGGACAGAACACCGCCAAGTCAATGGTGGTGAACATGGTGCTGGTCAGCGTGATCGGCATGTTCTGCCAGCAGCTGTTCTGGGGCGGTTTCCCCAACGCGCCGATCGGGAACTGACGATGCCGCGCAAACTCCTCAACTCGGCGACCGTCCTGCTGGTGGCCATGGTGGTCGCGGTCTGGCTGGTGGTGTTCGTCGGTGGCCGGGGCGGATACACGGTTCGCGTGGTGCTGCCCGAGGCCATCGGGCTCTACCCCGGCAGCCCGATGCAGATCAATGGAATGCCCGCCGGTGCCATCGAATCGCTGGTCACCCGGGGGGACAACGCCATCGCCACCGTGGCGGTGGACGCGGCCCACGCGCCGCTTCACGCCGGGACCATCACCACGGTGGACTACCGGTCGGTGCTGGGCGAGCGCTACATCAAGATCCAGCCCGGTCCGGCGGGCAACCCGGCGCTCCCCAGCGGCAGCCTGATCGAGGCCGGCGCCGCGCAGGTGACCGTGGAGGACCTGCTCGAAGCGTTCGACCCGGCCACCCGGGCCACCGTCCGCTCGCTGCTGCCCGAGCTGGCCCAGACGCTGGAGGGCAAGGAGCACGACGTCAATGCCACGGTCCAGCAGGCCGGGCGCACCACCGAGTTGCTCGGCCAGGTGATGGGCGCGGTCGGCCAGGACGGCCCGGCCATCCGCGAGGTCGTGACCAGCCTGCGCAGGATGGCCGACATACTCGCCGCGCGGCGCGGCGAGCTGTCCGGCTCGCTGGCCAACCTGAGCGCGGTCACCACCTCGGTGGCGACCAAGCAGCGCCAACTGTCCGGCGCGGTCAGCCAACTGCCGTCCACCCTCCGGGAAGCCAGCCACACCCTCGGCCAGTTCGGACCGACCGCGGACGCCGTCGTGCCGCTGCTGGACCAGCTGCGACCCGGGGTGGCCCGGCTGCCTTCGGTCGCGGCGAACCTGCGGCCGGTGCTGCACGACCTGCGCCCCGCGGTGGCCGACCTGCGACCGCTGCTGGTGGATGGCCGCGAGCTGTTCGGCGCCACACCGGCGTTCTTCGACGCCGGGACCGGGGACGGCGGCGCGGTGCGGCAACTGGTCACCACGGTGGACCGGTTGGACACGCCGATCGCGTTCCTGCGGCCCTACACCCCGGAGCTGACCGGCTTCTTCACCACTTGGCGGACGGTGTTCAGCAACTACGACTCGCAGGGCCACTTCGTCCCCGCCTACCTGCGCAACAGCGCCAACTCGGTGCACGGCCCGCCCGCGCCGGTGCCGGGCAGCGCCAACAACGTGATGCCGCTGCCCGGCTCGATCGTGCACGAGCCGTGGACCGACGCGCACGGGGACGGGATGAACTGATGCCGACCTTTCGAAGCACCCTTCGCCGGGCCGTGTTCGTCGGCCTGGTGCTCGCGCTGCTCGCCGGCATCGCGGTGGTGGTCTCGCGGGACCGGCCGCCCCGACCCGCCGTGGTGGCGATGTTCGCGGACGCCAGCCCGCTGCGGGTGGGCAACACCGTGCGCTCGCACGGCGTCAAGATCGGCCAGATCGGTGAGATCGGCCTGGACCGGGGCCGTGCTCGGGTCGTGCTCCAACTGGACGAGACGGTCCCGGTGCACACCGACGCGCGGGCCACCATCCGCCCGGTGTCCCTGCTGGGCGAGCGCTACGTCGACCTGGAGCCGGGCAGCGCCACCGCACCGCTGATGGCCGATGCGGGGGCCATCCCGCTGGAGCACACCGCGTCCTCGGTGGACCTGGACCAGGTGCTCGACTCGCTGGACGATCCCACGTCCACCGCGCTGGCCGCCATGGTCACCACCCTGGGCACCGGACTGACCGACAACGGGCAGCGGCTGCGCGACACGCTGGCCGCCCTCACCCCCGCGCTGCGCGAGACCGACCAGCTGGTGGACGTCCTCAACCAGCAGAACGCCGCGCTGAACCAGCTGATCGACCTGTCCAGCCCGGTCGCGGCGGCGGTGGCCGGCAGCGACGGCGCCGACCTCGATCGGATGGTGGGGGAGACGCGGCGGACGCTGGGCGCGGTGGCGGACCGGCGCGAACAGCTGACCGCGAGCCTGGACCAGCTGCCGGCCAGCCTGGACAAGGCCCGGCGCACCTTCTATACCCTCGGTGGGCTCGCCGGGCAGCTCACCCCGACCCTGCGCTCTCTGCGTCCGGTCACCGGCGACCTGCGCGACATCGCCGGTGAGTTGCACGGTTTCGCTGATGCCGCCGACCCCGCGGTGTCCTCGCTGCGGCCGGTGCTGACCAAGGCCAGGTCCATGCTGGACGCCGTCCGCCCGGTCGCGGCCGACCTGCGGGCCGGCAGCGGCGACCTGCGGCGGGCCAGCTCCGGGCTACGCGCGGCCGGCGGCGCCCTGGCCGACCAGATGGGCAACGTGCTGTCCTTCCTGACCGGCTGGGCGCTGTGTACCAACGGCTACGACGCGACGGGCCACTACTTCCGTGCCTACCTGACCATCGACCGCGACACCGCCGGCAAGGTGCTTCCCGACCTGCTGCCCGGTTCCGCCGAGGCCGTGCGACGGCTCGCGCCCCTGGACCGGCCGCCGGGCACCGGATCGAACAAGATCGGTAAGCCGCCGAAGTCCGGCCCGGGTTCGGGTGGGGAAGGGGACGCCACCGGGCTCACACCCGCTCAGGAGGGCGACATGTTCAACCAACTGCTCGGGGGTGGCCGGTGAGACCGTTGACCACCCGCACCATCCACCGCAACCGCGCCCGCTCGTTCTACGCGGGGCTGGGCGTGATCGCGGTGACCTCGCTCATCAGCTATATCGCGCTGACCGCGCAGCAGGGCCCGCCGCTGGCGCCACACACTTACCTGGACGTCGCCTTCGACAACGTCGGCCAGTTGGACACCCAGGCGGACGTGCGGCACAGCAGCGTGCGCATCGGCCAGGTACGGGCCATCCGCTACGAGCCGGGTCGAGCGGTGGTCACCCTGGCCCTGGACGGGGACCGGCCGGTCTACCGGGACGCACGGGCCGCAATGTGGGACCAGTCCGCGCTCGGCCAGAAGTTCGTGGAACTGGACCCCGGCCACCCGTGGGCGGGGCCGCTCGGACAGGGCGAGGAACTGCCGGCTGAGCGGACCGAGTCGGCCACCGACGTCGACGCCCTGCTCGACACGTTCGACGCGCCGACCAGGGCGGGCCTCACCGGCAGCGTCCGCGCGCTGGGCCTCGGTGCGGCCGGCCACGGCCCCGGGCTGCGCGAGTTCATCACCAACGGCCCGGACCTTTTGGCAGACACCGGCCGGGTCAGCGCGGCACTGGCCGACCCGCGCACCGACCTCGGCGGGCTGTTCCGCGCCGGCCAGCGGCTGGCTGCCCAGTTCACCGGTCGGGAGCGCGAGCTCGGCACGCTGGTCCGGCAGACCAGCGCCACGCTGGCCGCCGTCAACACCGACGACACCCGCCCGCTCGGCGACACGCTCGAGCGTGTACCTGGCGCGCTGACCGACTTCCAAACCATCCTCGACTCACTGCAGAGCCCGGTGGCGAACGCCGCCGACGTGGTGCGCGTGGTGCGCCCCGGCGCCGGCGACCTGGGCCGCGCCACGCCCGACGTGCGCGCGCTGCTGCGGGACGCGCCCGCGCCGCTGCGCCGGGTGCCCGGTGTCTCCGAGGACGCCGAACCCGCGCTGGAAGGCCTGGATTCGGCGTTCCACGACGCCCGCCCGCTGGCTCCCCGGCTGTCCGAGGGCTTCGCGGGACTGCGCGGGTTCCTGGACGGACTCGCCCCGTACACCCCGGACATCAACCGGTTCTTCACCGACGGACCGGACATCTTCCGGGACGGGGAGGACCCGGCGACGCACTACCTGGCGGTGTCCGCCGGCCCGGTCAACTCCTCGTTCGTCGGCGACGCCACCCCGTGCGCGATCAACAACTACCCGACGCCGGGTGGCGGCGCGTGGCGGGACCACGCCCTGCCCGGGGTCGGCCTGCTGTGCACCACCGGCCAGCACAGTGGTCCGTCCCCGGGCAAGGGGCCGGCCTACGGCGCCCTGCCACTGCCGCTCGGCCCGACCGGGCACTCGGACAACGACGAGGGGAGGCAGGGCCGGTGATGGACCCGAGCACCACGCGGCGGCGCCAGTTATTGACTGGCGCGACGTTCCTGCTTGTCGTGCTGGCGCTGCTGGTCGGCGTGTTCTACAAGCAGGCGCTCCTGGCCATGGTCCGCCCCGGCGAGACCATCCAGGCCGAGTTCGCCCGCGCGTACAAGTTGGACCCGGCGGAGAGCGCGGTCAAGATCGCCGGCAGCCCGGTCGGTGTGGTGCGCTCGGTCGAGCCGACCGAGCGGGGCACCTCGCTGGTCACGATGCGGGTGGACGAGGATACCCGGCGCCTGCTCGGCGAGGCGCCGACCGCCATGGTCCGGCCGACCACGATCCTGGGCGGCCGCTACTACGTGGACCTGCGGCCGGGTGGCCGCCCGGGGGCTTTCCTCGCCGAACGCATCCCGGTGGAGCGGGCGAAGACCCCGGTGGAGCTGAACGAGGCGCTGGAGGGGCTGCAGCCGCGTGCCGTCGAGGGCATGCGCGGCACTCTCGCCCAGGTTGACCAGACTCTGCGCGCCGGAGGCTCGGACGCGCTGCGCGAGTTCGTCACCGCCGCGCCGGCGCCGCTGCGCTCCCTCGGCCCGGTGGTGGCCTCGGCGCGCGGCGAGCAGCCCGAGGTCGACCTGGCCCGGCTGGTCACCGACACCGACAAAGCCGCCGGGGCGCTGCTGCGGCGCGATGGCCAGCTCGACGGCGTGCTCCGTTCCCTCGACACCGCCACCGCCGCGCTGGCCGAGCGGCGCGGCCCACTAGCCGAGGGCGTGGACCGGCTGCCGTCCGCGCTCGCCGCGATCGACCTGGCCGCCCGCCGGGTCAGCGTCACGCTGGACGACCTGCGCGACACGGCCCCCCGCCTGCACGACACCGCCGCCGAGTTCGACCCGCTGATGGCCCGGTTGGACCCGATGCTGGCCGAGCTGCGCCCGGTGACCGCCCGGCTGCCCGGCGTGCTGCGGGACGGGCGCTCACTGGTGCACCAGCTGATCCCGGTCAGCACCCTCGGGCGCGACGTGTTCGACGACCTGCGCGGCCCGGTGCTGGACCGGATCAACGGGCCGGTCAACGACATGCTGCGTACCGAGTGGAAGGGCACCGGCCGGTTCGCCGGCGGGGGCGACAACGGCAACAACGTCTATCAACAGATTGCCGCGATGATCTCCAACGTGGCGAACAGCACCGTGCAGCACGACCAGAACGGCTCGGCGATCAACTTCGAGCTCGGTGAGGGACCTTCGATGGTCAACGGCATGCCGTTCGGGCTGGACAACATGACGGGTCGACTCGACGGGATCGGTGGGCCGCCACGATGACCAACCCTTCTCGCGGGCGCCAGCACCGGTGCCGGTCGCTGGCGCTGGCCTGGACCAGGCTGCGCACCGTGCCCGGCATGTTCCGGGACGTCGCCGCACTCGTCGTGGTCGCCGCCCTCGGCCTCGCCGCGCTCGGCGTGATCCTGGCCAACGAGGACGTGCGGTGGCCGTGGCAGCCGTCCCGGTTCAGCTTCCGGGCCGAGGTCGCCGACGCGGTCGCGGTGAACCCCTCCAAGCACCAAGAGGTGCGCATCGCGGGCGTGGTGGTCGGCGCCATCGTCGCCGCCGAGCCCACCGCGCGGGGCACCAGCGTGCTGACCCTCGAGGTGGACCGGGGCAACCCGGTGTACGACGACGCGCGGGTGGTGTTGCGCCCGGAGAACCCGCTCAACCAGATGTACGTCGCGCTGTCCCCGGGCGGCCCGCCCGGCAAGGAACTGCCCGAGGGCGGCCTGATCCCGATCGGCCAAACCAGCCGGCCCGTGCAGGCCGACGAGATCCTCTACAAGCTCGACGAGCGCAGCCGGCGCGCGCTGACCATCCTGCTGTCCCAGTCGGACATCGCGCTCGCCGACGCCCCGCGCACCGTGCCGGCCGCGCTGCGCCAGGCCACCGGCACGCTGACCGGGCTCCAACCGGTCGCCGACGCGCTCACCCAGCGGCGCGCGAAGATAGCCACCCTGGTCTCCAGCTTCTCCCGGATCGCCGGCGCGGTCGGCGGCAACGACCAGCGCCTGGCCGACCTGATGAACGCCACCCAGACCACCCTGGACGTGCTGGCCCGCGGCGACGAGCGGGTGCGCGCCGCACTGGCCGCGCTCCCCGGGGCCACCGACGCGCTGCACACCTCGCTGACCCAGGTCGCCGGGCTCACCGACGAGCTGAACCCGGCCGTGCACGAGCTGCGCGACGCCAGTGACCAACTACCCGGCGCGCTCGACCGGCTGCACGACACCGTGGACGAGGTGCACGACCTGCTGCCGGTGGCGCGCGAGGTGGTCGGGCGCGCGGCACCCACGCTGGACGACCTCACCCCGGTCATCCGGGATGTGAGCCACGGGTTGCGCGACATCGCGCCGTTCACCCACAAGCTCGATCCGGCGACCAGGACGCTGGTTCCCGGCCTGGACGGGCTCGCCGCGTTCTTCTACAACAACAGCGGGATCTTCCAACCCTCGGACGCGCACGGCGGTTGGGGCCGGGGCCAGCTGAACATCAACGTCACCAGTCCGTTCGGCAACGCGCACCGCGGAGGTTCCAACAGATGAGCGCACCCGTCTCGGCGGCCTCGCCGCGCCGGCTGGCGACGGTGGCCGCGTTCGTCGGCGCCTGTGTGGTGTTCGTCGCCTACATGTGGCTGAACGCCGGCGGGTCGATCCTGGGGTTCGACAACCTGTCCGGCTACCGGTTCAGCGCGCAGGTCACCGATGTGGACAACCTCGTCGAGTTCTCCGACGTGGCCATCGCCGGCGTTCCGGTCGGCAAGATCAACCACATCGAGCGGCTCCCCGACCGGGCCCGGCTGGACATCGTGCTGAACCCGGACGCCCCCACCCCGCACGAGGGAGTGACCGTCCAGGTCAGCGAGAAGTCGCTGGCCGGACAGTCCTACCTGCGCATCGTGGACGGCACCGGCGCCGAACTGCCCGACGGCACCGTGCTGCCGCTGTCCGCGAGCCGGCCCAGCGTCCAGCTGCGCGACGTGCTCGCCGGGCTGCCCGCGCCGACCAGACAGGCGCTCGGCGCCACCCTCCGCTCCGCCGGCCTCGCCACCGACAACCGGCAGGACGACGTGCGCGCCGCCTTCGACGGCCTGGCCCGGCTGGGCGCCGGCGGCCACACCGCCCTCGACGCTCTGACCGCGCAGGGCGAGGACATCCGCGAGCTGGGCGGCGCGCTCACCGAGGTACTGACCGCCCTCGGCGGCGGCCAGCACGACCTGGAACGCGCCGTGCGGGGCGCCGGACAGATCGTCTCGGCGACGGCGAGCCAACAGGGCCCGCTGGAGGAGTCGATGCGGCTGCTGCCCGGCTTCCTGGACCAGATCCACGAGTCGACCCCGGGGTTCACCCGCCTGTCCGGCGCGCTGGACCCGATCGCGGCCGACCTGCGCGCCGCCGCGCCCGACCTCAACGCGGCGCTGGCCGAGCTGCCCGCACTGGGCGGCGACCTGCGCGGGATGACCGACCCGCTGGACGGCACGCTGGCGCGGGCACCGGACACGCTGCGCCGAATCGGCCCGTTCGCGCACGACGTGCAGCGGCTCATCCCACCGCTGCGCACGGTCATGAGCGACGTCAACCCGGTGCTGAACCACGCGCACCCCTACGGCCGTGAGCTGGGCGCGTTCATCGCCAACTTCGGCGCCGCCTTCGCCACCACCGACAGCTACGGCCGGCACCGATTGCGCCTGCAGCCGGTCACCAGCGAGTTCGCCGTGGCCGGCGCCGGGCCCGTGGGCCTGCGCGACGGGCTCACCAGCGTGTTCAACCCGCTGCCGAAGCCGGACCGGGGCTCCGACCTCGGACGGTACGTCGGGCCGTACCCCCGGATCGAGCGGCAGCCGAAGTGACCAGGCCACCGCCGCGCCAGCTGGTGGTGTGGGTGGTGATCCTGCTGGTCGCGGCCTTCGTCGTCACCGGGCTGGCCCGGCTGCGGCTCGACACCACCCTGTCCTCGCTACTGCCCGCCGACGACCCGGTTCTCACCGCACTCGGCGAGCGGGACCGAGCCTTCGGCGCGGACCCGATCGCCGTGCTGATCGAGTCGGCCGCGCCGCACGAACTGCTGGTCGCCCCAGCTGACCAGGCCGACGCGGGTGGCGGGCAACTACCCCGGCTGCTGTCGCTGGAGGGCAAGCTGGCGCACCTGCCGGACGTGGCGGCGGCGTACGGACCCGCGACCGTGCTCAACCAGCTGGCCGGGTCCGCGCGGAACCTGCTCGCGCAGATCGGCGACCGCCGCGCCGGCCTGGTCGAGCAGACAAGGCAGATGGACGCGGCGGCCGGCCGGACCCCGGCACAGACCGAGGCCCACGTGGCCGAAGTCACCGCCGAATTCGACCGGCACTACGGCAGCCTGCTCACCCTGGGCATGCGCGCCGGCCTGCCCACCCTGCGCAACCCCGAATTCGCCCGCGCGGTGATCTACGACGACGCCGGCAACCCCCGGCCCCAGTGGCGATTCGTGGTGCCGACCGCAAGCTCGGTGGCGATCCTGGTCCGGCCCCGCGAAGACATGGACCAGGCGGCCACCCAGCGACTGGTGGACACGGTCCGCGCGCTGGCCGAACAGGCCGGGCTCGGACAGGCCCGGCTGACCGTGACCGGCGTACCGGTGCTCACCGCGCAGGCCACCAGCCGGGTGCGCACCGAGCTGCCGTACCTCGCCGGGCTGGCCATGCTGGCGTGCTCGGCGGTGCTGCTGCTCACTCCGTGGCTGCGCGGCCCGAGGCCGCGGCGGTTGCTGCCGCTGGCGCTGACCCTGGTCGGCGGCGCGCTGGTGCTGGCCGCAATCGGCTGGACAGGCTGGCACATGTCACTGGCCGTCGCCGCCTTCGCGCCGATCGTGCTGGGTTGCGGCAGCGACTTCTCCGTGTACCTCGCGATGCGCGCGGACCGGCGCACGGTTCTGGTCACCGCGCTGGCCAGCGCCGTGGCGGCAGCCTCGCTGGTGTGCTCAGCGCTTCCGTTCACCCGCGGGCTCGGCCTCGCGTTGGGCCTCGGGCTGCTCGTGGTCACCGGGCTCGGCCTGTGGCTGACCGGGCGCCGCTCGCCGGTGCCCGCACTCGCTCCGCCGCGCACTCCGGCCGCGACACAGGCCGGTGATGACCTGGCGCGTCGGGCTCCTCGGTGGGCGCGGCTCGGGGCGCTCGCGGCGGCGGTGGCGGTCGGCGCCGCGGGCTGGGCTGGGCTGGCCCGGTTACCGGTGGAAGCCAACCCGACGCAGCTGGCCCAGGGCCTGCCGGCGATGGCGGACGTGGCGCACACCGCCGACCTGATGGGCTCGACCGGCGAGATCGGGCTGCGCATCAGCGGACCCGACGTGCTGAGCCCAACCGTGCTGGACTGGTCGCGCCAGGCACAGAACGCACTGCTCGGCGCGGCCGCCGGCGCACTGCGCCCGGTCCTCACCCCGCCGGACCTGCTGCGATTCCTGGGGTCCGACGCGACCCAGGGACAGATCGACTCGGCGGTGCAGCTGCTGCCTTCCTACCTGACCGAGGCGATCGTCCGGCCGGACCGGACCCAGGCCCTGATGATTTTCGGCGCGGAGCTGGGAGATCTCGATCAGCTGCGGGGACTGCTGGACCGTGCGCTCGCCGCGCTCCCGCCGGCGCCGGCGGGCGTGCACACGGAGTTCGTCGGCCTGCCGGTTGTCGCGGTCCACGGCTCACAGCTTCTCGCCGACGACCGCTACCTCACCAGCCTGCTCGGTGTGCTGGCCGCCTCAGCGGTGCTGGCCGCCGGGTTACGCCGACGCGGCGACGCGGCGCGGGCGTTGGTCGCCGCACTGCTGTCCACCGGCTGGGGACTGGCCCTGCTCACCGCCCTGGGTATCGCGGTCAACCCGCTGACCGCCGCGCTCGGCTCGCTGGCCACCGTGACCGCCACCGAGTTCGCCGTGCTGTTCGCCGCGGCGCACCGAGACAGCCGGCCCGACCTGCGGCGCGCGGTACTCACCGCGGGACTCGTCGCCGCAGCCGGCTACCTGAGCCTGACGGTCTCACAACTGCGCCTGCTCACCGAGTTCGGCCTGCTGCTCGCGACGGTGGTCGCACTGTCCTACCTGGCCGCGCGCCTCACCCTGTGGGTGGCCCCGGTCGCGTATGAAGCGCCCGCTCCGCCGTCCGTTCCCGAACACCCCGGCGGCGCACGGTAGCCGACCCCTGCACCTGCGTACGGCAGGCCAGGCGGGCACTCGGCTCGCCCGCCTCCACCCCGAGCGCGAGCCGCGCGGACTCGGCGGCGGACCGCTCGACCAACACATCCGCGCCGTCCTCAACGACTATGTGACACACTCCGCACTCGCCATCCCCACCGCAGATCGTCGGCCAGCGCAGGCCGTGCCGGATCGCCGCCCGGAACACCGTCTCCCCCTCGCGCACATCGAAGGTGATGTCCGCGGGCAGGACCCGCACACGACCGACGATCGCCGCTCCGTCGGACATCCGTGCTCCGTTCCAATAGCGACTACTGGTCTCTAGCATGGGTGGTTTGATCCCATCCCGAACCGATGCCGCGCGGCGCAAGGTCGACGCGCACGGCCCGGCAGCGATCGGGGTCGGCGCATTCGGCTCGGAACCGGGGCACGCGGCTGCCCGCGGGCTGGTCGGAGAGGCCGGCGGTCGGTTCAAGTGTTGATCGCCGGCGAGCAGACGCGTGAATTGGTGCTCGGCGCGGCGGGAACCGGCCACGGCAACGACCGCGAACCCGGCGGCGGACCCGCGCCCGGTAGGCGGGCGGCTCAGTCGGCCGCGCGGTCGATCGCCCTGATAACCAGCGCGGTCATCGCGATGATCCATACAAAAAACACACCCAGCGGAATCCAAATGGCGAAGATCCCGTTGAAGGCGAGTGGTCCGTCCTTGAAGAAGACCATCAGGCCGCCCGGCACCGACAGCAGCGCGACCCACACGCTCAGGTAGCCAGCCCAGCGGGGGAACACCGGCGCCCCGCCCCGGTCGGCGAAGATGGCGAACCCGACCGCCAGATACCAGGCGAACAGCGGTGACCAGTCGAAGACAAAGAAGAACCAGCCGAGGTCGGAGAACGCCCTGGTCAATTCAGCGGACACCGCATCGGGACGGAACGAGGCGACGCCCCAAGAGATCACACTGGCCACGCCAATGATCGTGGCCACGCCGAACGCCGCGACCTGCACGAAGGTCAGTGCCGTCGACGACGTCTTGATCCGGCTGGTCTGCGCGGTGATCGAGGCCCCCCACAGCAGGATCAGTCCCATGCCGGCCATCATCAGCGCCAGCCCGCCACGCACCCGGACCGGGTTCTCGGCGTAGAAGGCGCGGATCTGCTCGGCGCCGGCCGACGGCTCCGGCGGCGGCCAGAGGCCAGCAACCATCAGTCCCCCGCCGATCAGCAGAATCAGCAACGGGCCACACCAGGCGCAGGCCAACTGCTGGCCGCGCGACACCACGGGGTCTGCGGCGGGCTGTGCGATCAGCTGCGTGTGCACCATCTCGGGCCTCCCGGATCGAGGTCTCGTCGGTGAGCTCGGACCTGTAGTAACGCAGAAGATGCATGCTCAGTCAAGCGACCGCCAGTCGCTTGTCGGCGAAACGGCTCGCGCGGCCGCCGGGCGGCTTCGGTCAGTACCAACCCGTCCGGGCAGTAGGGGGCGGCGTGGCGCAGACGGTGGTCGCTAAGTCGGGTGACGCATGTGTTGTTGCCGGCCGTGATGTTGCCGCAGTGGGCGGATCTGACCGGGAAGATCGGAGTAGCGTTGGCGCCGAAGGCCGTGGCCGTGGGTTTCGGCTGATCGTGGTGGCTTGGATCGCCGGGCGGAGTCGCGAGGATCCGGGTCTCGGTGCTGACGGCGGGGAGAGCGTGACAACGACCGCGATCCCTGAGGCTCGGCGGGGGATGAGCCAGGCTGCTTGGCCGCCGCGCCCTCGCTCAACCGCGTGTGGCGTGGGAACCGCATGCCGCCTCGGGCACGACAATGATCGCCGCCTGGAGGTTCGGGGGACGACACCCGGGCGGCGATCTTGGCCCGGACAGACGAGCCGACGCGGACACTCAAAGCTTATACTCTTACTCTCGGTGCTCGGCTGCGGGCCGCCGCCGCGACATCGCCCGCCGGTCACAGTCCTGGGTTTGCGATGGTTCGCATGGTTCAGCACTTGCGAAGTTCACTACATGCGAAGAGCATGAATGCTCGCTGTGCTTGGCCCGGGTGAGAATGTGGCGTGGGAGCGATGAGCCGATCCAGGACTGTCCTGCGTGGACAGGCCGAGGACACCGTGCGGTGTTGAACGCCGTGCGGCGGGTTGGTCACGATGAACGCGCCAAGTTTCATGCGGCCCAGTTAGCGGAGCTGTTCGAGTTGGCTCCCCGTCACGGTATCGACACCGCGGCGTGGGTCGACCCGGCGGTGCGAGCGTTCGCCGCTCTCAGCCGCCGACTCGAGCCGCTGGCGACGATGTCGAGGTCTTGTAGGGCCACATCAAGTCAAACACGCCGACCGCCGCGTAGCGCCATGGTGCACAACAGCCGCGAGGTGACCGACATGTGCGGGCACGACGGCGTCGGTGGTTATCGACCAGCGCGGGATTCCAGACACTAACGGCGGGGATCGAGATGAGCGGGAACAGCGACGTAGACCCGGCCCTTGGGGGCAGCTTGGATGAGCTGCGGAACCTTTTGTACCTGGTGCGCCGTGAGCACAACCGTATCGAACAGGTGCTGAGCGGGCTGCGGACGGCGCGCACCGGCGAGCTCGGGGACAGCTTGCGCCGCGCAAACCAGCACGCGCGGCAACTCGCGCATGCCACCGAAGACCTGGTCGCCGCCATTGGCCGAGCGGCTGAGATGGACATCCCTCGATGAAGCTCGACGGAGATACTCACAGCGGTGTCCGATCACCTCGAGGTCGCGGTCCGGATACCGGCGTGCGAGCGGCGAGAGCATGAGCGGTGACCGCGTGTCCACGCGGGCTCGGGGTGCGAGCTAGGGCCGGCCAGACCTGGCCTCGGCACTACAACGCCCGGTCCGTTGTGCGCCCCGGGCGTGCGGCTAGTGGCGAACACCCCGATGCCACGAGCGAGTAGCCCCCCAGTCCGAGCCTGGCGCGGTGTGTCTCGGACTTGAACGTCCCGAATCCTGACATGGTGGCGGATCACTGAATGGACCGCTGTGGCTCCGCGTGTGCTCGCTACCGCCGTCATGATCGGGCTGCTGATGAGGCATCCCGGCGTGTCCACGCTGCCGTTCCTCTGCAAGGTGTTCCGCGGCTACCGGCTCGGCCGACCTAAACGCGGCCACGCTCGCGGGCAACAGCCGCCACAGCGGCGTCTGGGCCGCCGAGCTCCGCACCGCCGCCCGCGCCGGCACTGACGCCATCCACGCGCCCGCCGGGGTTTGTTGCCCGCGCGTGGACCAGGGTCATCGGGGCCGGCTTGCTGGGTGGCACGCCGTGCGCCCCGCACCCACGATCGGACGGCGGAACGACCACATTGATAGCCAGCGCGCGGCTCAGGACTCTCGTTAGGCCGCCACGTATTCGCCGAGTATCGACGACGAGCGTATGCGATACTCAGAGCACTAGTAGTTGCATATTTTCTTAACTGCCAGAATAGGCAAGAGTGGCCGGGGTGGCGGTGAGCAGGTGCGGCTGGGCGAGTTGGGGTCAGCCGGTGATGCCGGGGTGTATGCCGGCACGGCCGGATCCGGTGTGGACGTTGGCGCTGGTGGAGGACACCGCCGATGGTGGGTTAGCGGCCCCGGTGAGGGACGTGTCGGGCATGCTGGCGGTGTTGTCGGGGTTGTCGGTGGCCACGATGACGGTCGCAACGCGCGACGGCGCTGAGCTTGCGCAGCGGTTGCGGCGGCTGCCTCCGCGGGTGGGTGCGATCTTTGTGGTGGGCGCGGGTCGGCGGTGTGCCCGTGAGGCTCAGCAGATGCTCATTGATCTGGGGGAACGGCCGTTCGTCACTGAGGATGACCTGCGGGCGATCACCCTGACCGCCGCGACGCTGCTGTATTTGGGTGGGCTCGGGCGGCCGGTGTCGAGCGCACGGGTCCTGGTGGTTGGGGCACCCACCGTGTCGGTGGTCGTCGCGTTGTTGCTGGCCGCCGGTATTGGTCAGATCGCCGTGTGGGTTCCCGGTGCGGCGGGGGTGCCGCTGGAGCAGGCGTGCCGGGACGCCGATGTGGTCATCAACCTTCTCGTCGGGGATCCGGGTGTGGACGTGCTGGTGCGGCGGACGGCGTGGGATCGCCCGTGCGGATCGGTGATCGGGATCCGGCACGTCCACGAACTGTTGCTGGCACTGCCTGGTTTAGCGCGGGCGGTTGCCGGTTCGATCGGCCCCTTGATCGATGTCGAGGTCTATGACGCGTGTGTGCGGGGTCTGGTCGCGGCGACCCCGCCGGGCTGGACCCTGCCCAGCTTGACCAGCCGGGTCACGACCTATCAGGTCGCGGTGCACGCGGCGCGGGTGTTCAGTCCATTCCAGGGACCGACCACCGGTTGAGCGCCGGCGCGACCCGGCGGGCGCGGAACGCGGTGACAAGGACTTTAGTCCCTGGGCGCCGCATCGAGGGCGGGCAAGAATCCGGGAGTGCACGTGATTGCGAGCTTTCGCAACTGGCGAGGTCGCAAATTGTGGCCCGGGCGGGTTCTCGGGGACAGCCAGACGACGGAACGCGGGCTGCCCGCTGTGTCGTCAGATTTGCATGATCCAGCACTTGCAAAATCCGTTATATGTGAAGATTATTGGTGTGCTGGTCGCCGGCGGACAGCGCTCAGCTCGTGGGAGGGAGGGCGGGCAGGGGTCGATGAGCGAGTTCCGAACGGTGTTGCGTGGACAGGTCGAGCACGCGCAGGCCGCGGTGCAGTCGGCTTGGCGGTTCGGCAATGACGAGCGGGCGCGACTTTACGGGGCGCGGGTGGCGGAGTTGCTGGAGGTGGCGGCTCGCCATGGCGTCGACACCGCGGGCTGGGTGGAGCCGGCGGTGCGCGCGTTTGCCGTGGACGCGCGCTGACCGCTGTCGGGGTGGAAGTCCAGGCAGGTCGTGGCGGGCCATGGGCGCGTGGCGGGACGGCTGAGCGCGGTCGCGGACGATGGTGGATGTTGAGGGTGGGGGTTCGGTCTGTGCCTGCCGGCGCCGCGAGTGGTCAGGGGTGAGATGTGCCCCGTCTGAGCGCTGAGCGGTTGGCCGCGCGCCGTGAACGCATTCTGGACGCGGCGTGGGCATGCTTCGGACGGTATGGCTATGCCGGTGCGACGGTGCGGCGTCTAGAGCAGGCGACGGGGATGTCGCGTGGAGCGATCTTCCACCATTTCGGCGACAAGGAAATGCTTTTTCTCGCGCTCGTGGATCGGGAAGCGCGGCGGATCGCGGTGATGGCCGGGCGACGGGACGCGGTGGGGTTGATGCGCGAGATGCTCGCTGACGCGGGCGCCGGTGACGGGCACGGTGGGCTCGAACTGTGGTGGGAGATCTCGCACCGGTTGCGCACCGAGGACGGGTTCCGCACCGCCTGGGCGACCCACGCCGAGGCGGTCACGGGGGCGATCACCCGTCGGCTGGAACACCAGCGCGGGGCCGGCCGAGTCCGGTCAGACGTGCCGGTTCGGGCGCTCGCCCTGTATCTGCAGCTGATCTGTGAGGGCCTTGTGTCTCAGCTCGCGGACGTGCCTGCGAGTGATGAGCTGCACGCGGTGCTCGACTTCGTCACAGACAGCCTTCGGTGAGTGGCGCACCGTGATCGATCGAGCACAGCGGTGGCAGCGCGCTGCGCCCTGCGTGCCCGGGTTTTGCGTCGCACCGGCGAAGCGAGGATCGGGTGCGGCTTTCAGCGGGCGTTGCCGGACTGGTAGCGCGCGGCGTATCGGGCGGCGGCTGCCGCGCGTTCCTCGGCGTGCAGGGCGTCTCGGGCGGCTTGCGCCGCTCCGGGCGGATAGCCGGCTTTGCGGATTCGACGCTCGACGGAGCCGTCGACGAACCACAGTGCGTACTGCAGCCCCACGAGCGCGCCGAGCAGTAACGCGGATAACCGGACCCACATCGGCCCGGGCACCAACAGCAGGATCGGGATCGACACCAGGCTGATCTGTACCGCGGCGCGGAGGAAATGCCGTAGCACCCACCGGTCGCGGGACGCGTCATGCAAGACCCACTCCCGGTAGCGGAGAGGTAGGCCGCCGCCGAGGGCGTACCACAGCCAGCGCAGCGGTCCTGGCCGTCGAGGTTTCACCAGTTCACGATAGTCGCTCGCGCCGCCGCCGTGCCCGGGTCACGCTTCACGCGACCGAGCGTCGCCGAGCGTGACCGCCAGCGCTCAGTCCTGCTCGGGGGCGGCCAGCGCGGCGCCGGCGACAGGGGGCCTGGTTGGGCTGGCGCGCGCCGCTGAGGGTGGGTTGTGTCCGCCGCCGGAGGGCGAGGATCTCCAGCACGTCGCCCGGTTGCTGGTCGCTCGAGTCGCGGCCGGCGAGCTCGCTGGTGGTCGCGTCGGCGCCGCCGTTGCCGCCGACCCATCGACCGGTGTGGCTACTGCGGGTTCGGATGCCGAGTTCCGCGAGACGCACGGGAAACACTGTTCGAGGACTTCGGGGTCAGCGACGCGGGAGTTGGTCATGTGGGTGTGGGTGACCGAGGCACCGGGGAATCCGTCACCGGCGCTGATGGTTCCTGGCGAGCGCGGTGGCCTGGTCCGCGACCGACACCGCGTGCTGGGCGAACCGCTCGTAGCGGCGGCCCACCACAGTCGCGTCGAGCGCCGCGGCCAACGGGGCCTGGGCGCACGCGGCGAACAACCGTCGCCGACACGACCGTACCTCGCTGTACGCCGCGTCTAGGCCCGCGAGCTCGGCAGGACCCCCGCCACGGAGGTGGCCTCCAACCCGGCCGCGACCGCCTGCAGGGTCCGCACGCAGGTGCGGCTCATCGAGGCGAGGACCGCCGTCACCGGATCATCGATGGGCGCTCGTCCCACCCGTGAGTGGGCGATATCGGCCCACCTGCCGGGCCAGATCCGCCAACTGCTCCAGGCCAGCGTTGGTGCGCGGCTCGGCCAGGACGGAGCGCCCGTGCGCCGGACTCGGTACCTCGGATTCGGTGAGCAGCGCATGCGCGTCGTGTACCAGGCCGTTTGTATGGTGCTTGAGGCCGACGTGGATCTCGGGCAGGGCGCGTTGGGCCGGCCGCAATGTGGTGGAGACCACCGGGGCACCACCCAGGAACGCCTCGGTTGCTTGTTCCAACGCGGTCGCGGTGAGCCGCGGCATCCGCGCTATCACACCCGCGCGGTCTGGCACGCCCACGCCGTTGCCTCCGTCGGCGTCCATGACCACTACCTGGCCCCACTACTCGCCGTTCGGGTTCACATGCCGGTGATCATGTAGTCGTCGAAGTCGTAGTGCATGCGGTTGCGCACCGCGATCACCCCGGCGGTCTCATGGGCCTCCCGAATGGCCTGCTCCGCGTGGCTACGCAGCCGCACCGCCCCGGTGAGCGTCACGACCCCGTCGGCGACCTCGACGTCGCAGCAGTCCGCCAGGTGGCGGCACTCAGCGAGCCGGCGCCACAGGTCGGCGTGGATCGCCGGATCGCCACGCCGGAACGGCCGCAGCAGGTGCTGGCGACACAGCAGTCCGATCAGCAACCCGGCATCGTCGACCACGCACAGTTGACGCACCTGGTGCGCCGCCAGCCGCCGCGCCGCGACACCCGCACCCGACCTCGCGCCGATCACGATGGGCGGGCCGGTCATCACGTCGGCGGCGGCGACACCGGAGGCCTTGTGCCAGCGGGCACGCCCCCGGCTCCCGGCAAGCAAAGACGGGCGATCGGCACCGGCCCGAAACTCCAGCTTGGCCATCAGGTCGGACTCGGTCACGACCCCGGCCGGTCTCCCATCCAGGTCGATGACGGGCAGTATGTCGGTGTCTTGGCAGATCATCGTGCCGACCATTTCTTTGAACGGGGTGGTGGGCACGACGGTGTGTACCTGACGGACCATCAGGTCAGCGACAGTCTGTTCGGCGGGCTCGCTCATGGTCGCCTCGCGCCTCGATCCTGTACCTTTCTTTCAGAGTTGCTAAGATTAGCAACTAGTGAAAGTGGCGACTATAGTGCGTGACTGATCGTGACTGATCGTGCGGCGCGGGGAGGGGTGTTGGGTGAGTCGCCCCTTGTATCAGTTGAAGGCGGAGTTCTTTAAGACTTTGGGCCATCCGGCGCGCATCCGGGTGTTGGAACTGTTGTCGCAGCGCGAGCACGCGGTGGCGGAGATGTTGCCGGAGGTGGGTATCGAGCCGGCGAACCTGTCGCAGCAGTTGGCGGTGCTGCGTCGGGCGGGGTTGGTGTCGACTCGTAAGTCCGGTTCGACGGTCTATTACTCGCTGATCAGCCCGCATGTCGCCGAGCTGCTCGCGGTGGCCAGGTTGATCTTGACCGGGGTGTTGTCGGGGCAGGTCGAGTTGTTGGAGGACCTGCGCACCCCGGTCGCCGCCGGCTCCACCGCCAGCACCACAGCCGGCCCTGGAAGCGGCCGTGACGCGCGGGATCGAGCCTCGCCCCGTTGAGCTCGCGGTCGCCCCGCTGATTGTTGGCTTGTTGCCCGGCGGGGCGGCCGCGTCCTTCGGGCCGTGGGTGAGCGATCAGTGGTGATCAGGGGCCAGCCGGAGATTGGGTCAGTGCCGGCTAGCGCTGGTGAGTGCCGGAGATGCCAGAGATATCGGTGAGTTCGAGTCGGTGTCGTTTCGGTGGGGAGTGTCGGATGTTGGTGGGTGCCTGAGGTGCTGGGCTTGTGGCGTTTGATCCATCGGGTCGGGCGGATAGCCGAACCAGCACGCCCCGCCCCCGCGGCCGGTGAGGTGGATCCGCCGGAGCGGGCTGTGGCGGCGGGGTTGGCGGGCTCGGTGCAGATCCGGCATGTGGATGCCGGGTCGTGCAATGGGTGTGAGGTGGAGATCGGTTCGGCGTTCGGGCCGGTGCACGACGCCGAACGCTATGGCGCTCGGTTGGTGGCTTCGCCGCGGCATGCGGATGCGCTGGTGGTGACCGGGCCGGTGACCCGGAACATGGCCGAGCCGTTGCGGCGCACCTACGAGGCGGTGCCGGGGCCGAAGGTAGTGGTCGCGGTGGGGGACTGCGCACGTAACTGTGGAGTGTTCGCCGGCGCGTACGGGGTCGTCGGGTCGGTCGCCGAGGTGGTGCCGGTGGATGTGGAGATCGCGGGTTGCCCGCCCCGGCCGGAGGCGATCGTGGCGGGGTTGCGGACGTTGACCGGCCGATGAACTTCGCCGCGCTGGGGTTGGCTGCGGCGGGCGTGCTCGGCCTGGTGAGCGCGGCCGCGGCGGTGTGGGTGCCCCGCCGGGCACGGTCGGGTGTGGTGGGGGTGGGGACCGCGCTGACGGGGGCTGCCGGGGTGCTCGCGGGGGTGGGTGCGGTGGCCGGACAGCCCGCGTCGATGACGCTGCCCGGCCTGCTGCCGCTGGCTGGCATCGCGGTCGCGGTGGATGGGTTGGGCGGGTTGTTCGTGGTGGTGACCGGTGTGGTGGGGGTGTGGGCCGGTGTGTATGCCACGGCCTACACGCGCGGGCACGGTGTGGACGGACGCGGCGCGTCAGCGGTGTTGCCGCTGTTCGTGCTGGCGATGCTGTTCGTGCCGGCGGCCAGTAGCGTCTCGACGCTGTTGGTGTGCTGGGAGCTGATGGCGCTCACCTCGCTGCTGTTGGTGGTGGCCGAGCACCGGCGGCGGGCCGAGGTGGCGCGGGCCGGGTTGTGGTACGCGGTGATGACCCACCTGGGTTTCCTCGCGGTGCTGGCCGGGCTGCTGGTGTTCACCGCGTACGCGGCCAACGACTCGTTCGCCGCGTTGCGGGAGGCCGCCGGCCGGCTGCCCGCCGGGGTGGGCACCGTCGTGTTCACCGCGACGCTGGCGGGATTCGCCTCCAAGGCGGGCATCGTGCCGCTGCACGCGTGGCTGCCCCGGGCGCACCCGGAGGCGCCGAGCCATGTGTCCGCGCTGATGTCCGCCGCGATGGTCAACCTCGGTGTGTATGGCATCCTGCGGGTCGGGTTCGACCTTCTCGGCGGTGCCGCCGGTGGCGGTGTGCGCGGCTGGTGGCTGCTGGTGCTGGGGTTGGGCGCCATCTCGGCGGTGTACGGCATCTTGCAGGCGGCGATGAGTACCGACCTCAAGAGGCTGCTCGGCCAGTCCACCACAGAGAACATGGGGCTGGTGCTGGTCGGGGTCGGCGCGGCGGGCCTGTTCGACACCGCTGGGCAGCCGGTGCTGGCCGGCCTGGCGCTCACCGCGGCGCTGCTGCACGTGATCAACCACGCGGCGTTCAAATCGGTGCTGTTTTTGGCCGCCGGGTCGGTACTGCGCGCCACCGGCACCCGCGACCTGGACGCGCTGGGTGGGTTGCGCGCCGGGATGCCGGTCACCACCGCGCTGTTCGGTCTGGGTGGGCTGGCCGCCTCGGCGTTGCCGCCGGGCACGGCATTCGTGTCGGAGTGGTTGTTGCTGCAGGCGCTGATCCACGGGCTGCCGGACGGGAGCGGTGGGGCCTCGACGGTGACCGCGGTCGTGATGCCGGTCGCGGTCGCCGCGGTCGCGCTGACCGCGGGCCTATCGGTCGCCACCTTCGTCAAGGCCTTCGGGGTCGGGTTCCTGGCCAAACCGCGCAGCGCCCGGGCCGAGCGGGCGCGCGAGTCCCCGATTGGCATGCTGGCCGGGATGGGGCTGGCCGCGCTCGCCTGTGTCGGCCTCGCCGTGTTGCCCGCGAGTGTGTTGCCGGTGGTGTCCGCCGCCACCGACACGGCGTTGGGTGGGCGAGGGGACACGGCGGCGGTTTCCGGGGTGGCGACGCTTCAGCTGACCGGGGTGACCGGGTCGTTGTCGCCGCTGCTGCTGGCCGTGGCGCTGGCGGTGGCTGGGGGCGTGGTGCTCGCCGCGACCCGGGCGGCGGTGACGGCTCGGCGCGCCGCGCGAAGCGGGCCGCGGCGTCGAGCCGCGCGGTTGTGGGACTGCGGTGGCGGGCCGCTGTCGGCGCGGATGGAGTACACCGCGACCTCGTTCGCGGAGCCGCTGCAGCGAGTGTTCGACAACGTGGTGGCCCCGGAGACGGACGTGAATGTCGATCACCACCAGGAGTCCCGCTACCTGGTGCGCACGGTGGAATACCGCCATCGCGTGCCCGACCGGATCGAACGACGCCTGTACGCCCCGGTGCTGGCCGCCGCGGCACGGTGGGGCGAGGCGGGGCGGGCGTTGGCCACCGGCAGCGTGCACCGCTATCTGGGCTACGGGTTCTACACAGTCTGCGGGGTGCTGCTGGTGTTGGCGGCGTTGCGGTGAGCGCGCTCGGGGTCGTGGGCGGGGTGACGCAACCGGTGCTGCTGGTGGCCGGGGCGCCGCTGCTGGTCGGGCTGATGCAGCAGGTGCGGGCCAGAATGGAGGGCCGGGTCGGGCCGGGGATCGGCCAGCCGTGGCGAGATACGCGCAAGCTGTTCGGCAAGGAGGCGATCACCCCGAAGGGCACCAGCGAGATGTTCCGGCTGGCCCCGCTGGTGTTGATGGCCACCGTGTTGGTGGTCGCGACGGCGGCCCCGTTCCTGGTGGTCGAGTCGCCGTTGGGGCCGGTGGCGGATCTGTTCGTGGTGGTGGCGCTGCTGGCGTTCGGCACCGCGACGCTGGCGCTGGCCGGGCTGGATACCGGTACCGCGTTCGGCGGGATGGGCGCGAGCCGGGAGATGACCATCATCGCGCTGGTCGAGCCGACCCTGCTGGTGGCGATCTTCGCGCTGTCCGTGCGGGTCGGGTCGACCAACCTGGCCGACATCGTCGCCGCGACCTTGCGCGACCCGGCGCGGGTGGTGTCCCCGGTGAGCCTGCTCGCCGCCGTGGCCCTGGCGGTGGTCGTGGTGGCGGAGACCGGGCGGTTGCCGGTGGACAACCCGTCCACCCACCTGGAGCTGACCATGGTCCACGAGGCCATGGTGCTGGAGTACGCCGGCCCGGACCTGGCGCTGGTGGAGTTGGCCTCGTCGATGCGGCTGGCGGTGTTCCTCGGGCTGCTCGCGAACCTGTTCCTGCCGTGGGGGATCGCCACCGAGACGAGCGCGGCGACGTTGCTGGTCGCCGTTGCCGCGCTGGTGATCAAGGTCAGTGTGCTGGGGGTGGTGCTGGCGGCGGCCGAGGTGTTCTGGGCGAAGCTGCGGCTGTTTCGGGTGCCGGAGTTGTTGGCCGGCTCGTTCCTGCTGGCGCTGCTGGCGGTCGCCGCTTCGTTCTTCCTGGCCTGAGAGGGGGCGGCGCGTGCTCGGCGAGCTGCTGTATGTGCAGCTGCTGGACCTGGCCTGCGGCGGATTGCTGTTGTGCGCGGTATTGGTGCTGTGGCGCCGCGAGCTCACGGTGATCATCCGGGTGTTTGCCGTGCAGGGCGCGGCGCTGGCCGCCCTGGTCGCGGTGCTGGCCGCCCACGAGGCGTCGGTGGAACTGGGGGTGGTGGCCCTCGGTGTGCTGGTGCTGCGGGCCGGTGTGCTGCCCTGGCTGCTGGCTCGTGCGCTGGGTGGGACGGGGGAGGCGCGGCGGGAGACCGATCCGCTGGTCAACGTCGCGGCCTCGCTGCTGGCCGCCGCCGTGCTCACCTTGCTGGCCTACGCGGTGTCCCACCCGCTGGTGGCGTTGGCTCCCTCCCCGGCCACCCAGGCCATCCCGGTCGGCATCACCGTGATCCTGATCGGGTTCTTCGTGCTGGTCACCCGCCGTCGCGCGCTGTCGCAGCTGGTCGGGTTCCTGCTGATGGACAACGGCGTCACCGCGGTCGGGTTCCTCACCACCGCCAACGTCGGCCTCGCGGTGGAGCTGGGGGTGTCGCTGGACGTGCTGCTCGCGGTGCTGGTACTGCAGCTGCTCACCACCCGTATGCGCGAGGCATTCGGCGATACCGACCTGGACGAGCTGCGGGAGCTGCGCGACTGATGAACACCCTCGTTCCGCTACTGATCTGGGCGCCGGTGCTGCTCCCGCTGCTCGGCGCGGCCGGCTACGCGCTGTGGGGCTGGCGCCCGTCCACCCGCTGGCTGGCCGCCAGCTGCTCGGCGTTGCTGCTGTGCGCCGCCGTCGCGCTCGCCGCCCTGGTGGCACGTACCGGCCCGCACACCGCGGCCGGCGGTGTGCTGCGGGTCGACGCGCTCTCGGCGTACATGCTGGTCGTGATCGGGACGATCGCGCTGCTCGCCACCGCCGCCACCCCCGCCTACCTCGCCGCCGAGATCACCGCCGAACGGGCCACCCCACGCGCCGCGGCCCTCCACAGCGTGCTGGTGGCGCTGTTCATCGCCGCGATGGCCGCCGCGCTGCTGGCCGCCGACCTCGGGCTGCTGTGGGTCGCCGTCGAGGCCACCACAATCTGCACCGCGTTCCTGGTCGGCCAGCGCCGAACCCGCGCGGCGGTGGAGGCGGCCTGGAAGTACGTGGTGATCTGCTCCACCGGGATCGCACTGGCGCTGCTCGGTGCGTTCCTGCTCAACCACGCCGCCACCCACGCCGGCCGGCCGGGCCTAAACCTGCGGAACCTGAACGACATCGCCACCGGCCTAGATCCCGGGGTGACCCGCATCGCCATCGCGCTGCTGATCCTCGGGTTCGGCACCAAGGTCGGCCTGGCCCCGCTGCACGCCTGGCTACCCGACGCGCACTCCCAAGCCCCCGCCCCGGTGTCCGCGTTGATGTCCGGGGTGCTGTTGTCGGTCGCGTTCTACGCCATCCTGCGGGTCAAACACCTCGCCGACGCCGCCCTCGGCCCCGGCTTCGCCCGGACACTGCTGCTGGTGATGTCGCTGGCCACGCTCGCGGTCGCGGCCACGCTGCTGCTCGCGCAGCGCGACTACAAACGGATGCTGGCCTACTCCAGCATGGAACACATGGGCCTGCTCGCCCTCGCCGCCGCCGTCGGCACCCGCCTCGCGGTCGCCGCGCTACTGCTGCACATGCTCGGCCACGGCCTGGCGAAAGCGGTGCTGTTCGTCGGCTCGGGCCGGATCCTGCAGCTGACCGGCACCAGCCAGATCCACCAGGTGCGCGGCCTGGCCGCCCGCGACCCCGTGCTGGCCGGCTGTGTCGGCCTCGGTGTGCTCGCCCTGCTCGGCTTCCCTCCGTTCAGCCTGTTCGCCAGCGAGCTGGGCATGTTCCGCGCCGGGTTCGCCGCCGGCCCCGGCTGGCTGATCGCGGCGGCGCTGCTGCTGGTGCTGGTCGTCACCGCCGCCCTGCTCGCCCACTGCGCGCACATGCTGCTCGGCAACCCCGCACACCAGCCCACCAAAACAGCAGCCGACACACGAGACACCACGACGGGAGCCAACGACACCGGAGCCACCGTCATATCCGCCACCGCCACGTCGGCCAGCACCACGTCGGCCACCGGCGGCACCAGCGCGACCGCGGTCGCCGTGCCGCCGGGCGAACGCAGCCCGTCGGGCACCATTGCCGTCCTCGCTGCCGGCCTGATCGCGTGCGCCGTCCTCGGGATCACGACAGGAGCACTCCAACAGTTGCTTTACCAGGCCGCGGACACGATCACGAGCACGCCATGATTGCCGCCAACCACCAGCGAACCGTGCTGTCCCTGACGCCCGCGCAGCTCGCGGGACGGGCCGATGACCTGCTCACCCAGGGTTTCCGGGTCGCGTTGGTAGCCGGGCACGACGACCGCGACCACACCGGCACGGGCGGCGGAGGGTTGCGGGCGGTGTACCTGTTCACCGCGCCCCGGCCGGACCGGCGAGTTGAGCTGCATGTGCGACTCGACCCCAGCCGGCCCGAAGTGCCGAGCTTGGCCGCCTTGTCCTTCCCCGCCGGCCGATTCGAACGCGAGATGCGCGACCTGTTCGGGATCATCCCGGTCCAGCACCCGCTGCCACGCCGGTTGGTGCGGCATTTCCACTGGCCCACGGGCTGGTACCCGATGCTCGCCGACGCCGGCCCGCCACCGGTGTTCGGCGAGCCCGACGGGCCCTACCCGTTCCGCACGGTGGAAGGCCCCGGGGTCTACGAGATCCCGGTCGGCCCGGTACACGCGGGAATGATCGGACCGGGCCACTTCCGGTTCTCCGTGGTCGGCGAAACGATCCTGAACCTCAAAGCCCGGTTGTGGTTCACCCACCGCGGCGTGGAAAAGCTGTTCCAACACCGCCATCCCCGGGACGCGGTCGAACTCGCCGAACGAATCAGCGGCGACACCACCGTCGGGCACACCTGGGCGTTCTGCCAGGCGGTCGAGGAAGCCCTCGGACTGCACCTACCACCCGACACGGCCCGGCTGCGCGGTGTCCTGCTCGAACTCGAACGAATCTACAACCATGTCACCGATCTCGGAGCGCTGTGCAACGACGTCGGCCACGGCATCCTCAACACCCACGCCCAACGCATTCGTGAACAACTCCTGCGCATCAACGACCAGGTCACCGGGCACCGGCTCCTGCGCGGCGCGATCCACCCCGGCACCGCCCACCTCGCCGCGCTCCCCGACCCCACGACGTTGGCCGGCATCGGCAGCGACATCGCCGAAATCGTGAACCTCGCCCTGGACCACAGTGTCGTCCTGGACCGATTCACCGGCACCGCGGTCCTGACCCGCACACAGGCCACGGACCTCGGCACCCTCGGCTACGTCGCCCGAGCAAGCGGCCTCGTCACCGACGCCCGCCACGACCACCCCGCCCTACCCGACCCGTGGACACGCACCCGACACACCCACACCCGCGGTGACGTGCTGGCCCGCTTCGTGGTCCGCGCCGAGGAAATCAGCGCATCTCTCGCCCTGATCACCTCACTGGTCGAGGTACTGGACGGACGCCTCACCGCCACTGCCCCGGCGCGCCCCGCCGACAACCCGCCCGATCGGGGACCGCGTTCCGGTGTGGGGATCGTGGAGGGCTGGCGCGGCGCCGTCACCCACCGCGTCGAACTCGCCCCCGACGGCAGGTTGACCCGCGTGAAGATCGTCGACCCCAGCTTCTTCAACTGGCCCGCGCTGCCCGTCGCGCTCTCCGACACGATCGTCCCCGACTTCCCCCTCACCAACAAAAGCTTCAACCTCTCCTACCCCGGCAACGACCTCTAACCGTGAGCTCACCGCGAGCACCGGCCCTCGCTGGCCCGACATAGTGGACTATGGCACCTTGCACGATCCAGCACTTGCAAGATTCGTTAAATGCGAAGACGATTGATCTCCCGCAGCGTGACGCGCGCGGGGGCGGAAGAGAAGTGAGGCGATGAGCCAGTTCCAGGCGGTCCTGCGGGACCGGGTCGAGGAGGCCGTGCGCGAGATGTGCGCGGCCCGTGAGGGCGGAAACGACGGACGGGCCGAGTTCTACGTGGCCCGGTTGGCGGAGCTTTTCGAGCTGGCCGCCCGCCACGGCGTCGACACACAGGGCTGGGTCGAGGACCCCGCCGTCGCGGCGCTGGTCACGTCCACCCGCCATTGACTGGGCGGCATCGACGGGCAGGAGTGCGGTTGGTGAACACAGAGCGTGTCACGGCCTTGACAGGCCCGGCCCGGTCAGCGTCACGACGCTGGCCGGCCGGTGGGGACCGGTCGCGGTGAGCACGCCCACACCACCCGCGCGGACCATTGCCGTGATCAGGGAGCGCGGTGGCGAGCACACGCGGCGGGCCGCCGCGTCCGCCGTGACGGTGGGCGACGGAGCGTTTGGCCGTTACGGCACGGCGATCGAGCACTTCACGGGGATCGTGACCCGGGAGGTCCTGTGCGATCCGGTCCGCGACAGCGCGGGTCTTGTCGGCCAACTGCTGGCCTTGTGCGAGCGCTCACCGGAGATCGCGGTCCTCGTGCTCGCTCACTGCGCGCCGGAGCGGGCGCCGGCGATGCGCATGATCGCCGATGTGCCTGTGGTGCCGGTCTCAGACGTTGTCGCGGTCGGTCTGGCCGCGGCGACCGTGACCGCGTTGAACCGGTCCGGGCGGGCGCCCGCGCACAGCAGAGTGGTCATCGCCGGCGCCAGCGCGATGCCGGCGTTGTGCCCACTGCTGATCGGCGTGGGGGTTGGGGATATCACCAGCTGGAACCTCGAGGACGCCACCACCTGTTCGCTGATGAGCATCGCCGCGCATGCCGATGTGGTGATCAACCTGCTGGCCAGGGCGCCCGGGCTGTCGTCGGTGTGTGCGGCGCACAGCGACCCGGTGGTGCTCACACCCGAGCCGCTGGACCCGCTGAGTGTGCTGCCGGGGTTGACCCGTGCCCTGGTCGAGATGCCGGCCACCGATCACACCGTGTACCGGGATCGCTACGACGAGGTGCTGCTGGCGTGCGTGTTCGCGTTGGTGATGGCCGCCCCACCAGGCCGGCCCCGCCCGCCCGGACCCAGCGGCGCGTTGGCCGCCCGGATCGCGGACGCCGCGACCCGGGCACTTCACCCCACCCCGCCGACCATCCCGCGGCCGTGATCATCGGCCGCACGGCGACCCCGGCTGCACCCACTACCGCCGTCACACACGCCGCCGCCCTACACGCGGCCGTCACCCGTAACGCCGTCACCACGCTTCACGAGGAGAACGTGATATGACCGCCAGCCCGACCCGAGCCGCCGCGCGCCCCGGTCTGGAACACCCGCCGACCGAACACCGAGAACTTCTCGACTGGGTCAGCGAGGTGGCCGAGCTGACCACCCCGGACCGGGTCGTGTGGTGTGAGGGGTCGGATGACGAGTGGCGCCGGCTGACCACCGAGCTGGTCAGCGCGGGCACTCTGGTCCGGCTGGCCAAGAAGCCGAACTCGTTCTACGCCGCCTCCGACCCGAGCGACGTGGCCAGGGTGGAGGACCGCACCTACATCTGCTCGAAGGAAGAGGCGGACGCCGGGCCCACCAACAACTGGATGGACCCGGTGGACATGAAGGTCATCATGACCGAGTACTACCGGGGTTCGATGGCCGGCCGCACCATGTACGTCATCCCGTTCTGCATGGGCCCGCTGGACGCCGAGGAGCCCAAGCTGGGGGTGGAGATCACCGACTCGGCGTATGTGGTGCTGTCCATGCGGATCATGACCCGGATGGGCACCAAGGCGCTGGAGCGGTTCACCACGCCGGACGGTGGCGAGCGGGAGTTCGTGAAGGCGCTGCACTCGGTCGGCGCGCCGCTGAAGGCGGGCGAGACCGATGTGCCGTGGCCGTGCAACCCCACCAAGTACATCAGCCACTTCCCGGAGGAGCGCACGATCTGGAGCTACGGCTCCGGCTACGGCGGGAACTCGCTGCTGGGGAAGAAGTGCTACGCGCTGCGCATCGCCTCGGCCATGGCCCGCGATGAGGGTTGGCTGGCCGAGCACATGCTGATCCTCAAGCTGACCAGCCCGGAGAAGAAGGTCTACTACGTCGCGGCGGCGTTCCCCAGCGCGT
This sequence comes from Actinospineispora eucalypti, assembly GCA_014208095.1. Lineage (GTDB taxonomy): Bacteria > Actinomycetota > Actinomycetes > Mycobacteriales > Pseudonocardiaceae > Pseudonocardia > Pseudonocardia eucalypti. Next base: position 3,303,713 of record JACHMT010000001.1, read on the forward strand.
GCGGCAAGACCAACCTGGCCATGCTGCAGCCCACGATTCCCGGGTGGACCGCCGAGACCCTGGGCGACGACATCGCCTGGATGCGGTTCGGCCCGGACGGGCGGCTGTACGCGGTGAACCCGGAGTTCGGCTTCTTCGGCGTCGCGCCGGGCACCGGGGAGACCACCAACCCGGTGGCCATGCGCACGGTCGAGCGGGGCAACTCGGTGTTCACCAACGTGGCGCTGACCGACGACGGCGACGTGTGGTGGGAGGGCATGACGCCCGAGGCGCCCGCGCACCTGACCGACTGGAAGGGCCGTGACTGGTCGCCGGGCTCGGACGAACCGGCGGCGCACCCGAACTCCCGGTTCTGCACGCCCATCGACCAGTGCCCGATCGTCGCGCCGGAGTGGCAGGACCCGGCCGGGGTGCCGATCTCGGCGATCCTGTTCGGCGGGCGGCGGGCGAACACCGTGCCGCTGGTCACCGAGTCCCGGGACTGGCAGCACGGCGTGTTCCTCGGCGCGACCCTGTCGTCGGAGACGACCGCGGCGGCCACCGGCAAGGTCGGCGTGGTGCGCCGCGACCCGATGGCCATGCTGCCCTTCCTCGGCTACCACGCCGGCGACTACCTGAGCCACTGGCTGGACCTGGGCAAGAACGCCGACGCGGCCAAGCTGCCCAGGATCTTCCACGTGAACTGGTTCCGCCGCGGCACCGACCGGCGCTTCCTGTGGCCCGGTTTCCGGGAGAACTCCCGCGTGCTGAAGTGGATCACCGAGCGGATCGAGGGCACCGGCAGCGCCACCGAGACCCCGGTCGGCTTCGTGCCCGCCGCCGCCGACCTGGACCTGGCGGGACTTCAGGTCGAGTTGGCCGACATCACTGAAGCACTCACCGTCGGAACCGACGAATGGCGTCAGGAGCTACGCCTGATCGAGCAGTGGTTCGACAAGATCGGCAACCGGCTGCCCGAGGCGATGCGGCACGAACTGTATGTGCTGCGCCAACACCTCGGCGAAGCCTCGGCGCGCTAACCCGTCGGTGCTCACACGGCTGACGAGGCTGTGCGCGAAGCTCAACCGCGGTGGTGGCTGAGAGTGGCACAGGACAATGGCTGGGCGTCGTGGGGACAACCGGTGTCCCTAGGGGCCATGCCCGCCCGGCCCGCGTCCGGGTGGACGCTCGCCGTGGCGACCGACACCACCGCACCCGCCCCACGCGGCACCCGCAGTGGATCGGGGCTGGAGGACGACGCCGCGCTCCTCGCCGCCGTGTCCGGACTGGTGGTGACCCCGCTCACGCTCACCACGCGCGCTCCTGCGGACCTCGCCGCGCGACTGCACGCACTCCCACTCCAGGTCGGTGCGATCTTCCTGACCCGGACGGAGCGGGCGTGGGCACACGAGACCCAGCACCTGCTGCGCGATCACGGTGCCCGGCCGCTGATCACCGACGACGACGCGACGGCCATCACTCTCACCGCCACCGCGCTGACTTACCTGGCCCGGCTACACCGCTCCCTCGGCCAAGCCAGGACGGTGGTCGTCGGCGCGGAGACCATGCCGATCATGTGCGCCCTGCTGCTCGCGTCAGGGAACAATCACGTAAGCGTGTGGCATCCACATGAGGCGACCAGCGCACTGGAGCGAGCCTGCCGTCACGCGGACCTCGTGATCAACCTACTCGCGGCACAACTTGCGGTCCGGCGGGTGGCGATGGACCGCCCCGCCGGTTCGGTGATCGAGATCGGCGGCGATCACGAACACCTGCTTGCGCTCCCCGGGCTGTCTCGCGCCGTCGCCGGCGCACCCGGCGCACCGGTCGACCTCGAGGCCTACCACGCGTGCGTGCACGGTCTGGTCACCGTCACCCCACCGGGCTGGTCACTTACTGCGCCGCCGTGGTCTGGCGCGTCCCCGCGTCATTCGTGCGCGTCTACGAGGAACCCGCCCTGGCGCGCCGGTTCGGCGCCGAGTACGGCACATGCCGGCGCAAACGTGCGGGCTTGGATACCGCGAGCACACCCGTGGACACCCGCACGGAGTCAGGATTGAAGTAGGTCGTGCAGTGCGTCGGCGGTCGCTGTGACGTCCTCGGTGTCGGTGAAGTGGCCCACGGTGGGCAGCCGAACGACCCGGCCGTGGGGCAGCAGGTCGGGTACCGCG
>JACHMT010000002.1 GCA_014208095.1 Actinospineispora eucalypti
GCCGGCGCGCGTCGGACAGAGCACAACCGGGCGGATCGGAGGCGTGTCAGGGATGGGAACAAGGGCACAGGTCTCGGCGTGGGCGATCGCGATCGGGCTTACCGCGACCGCGATCGGTATCAACATGGCCAATTCACACGCGGACCCCTCCGCTATCATGTTCGACCACCAGATCATGGCCCCTGGCGACCGATGTTTCAGCAGCTTGGACTCGCACGACGGCACCTACGAAGAGTGGCTCGCCCGCGACGAGCGGTCAGCGGCGAGCAACCGGGAGGGCGGGCCACCGATCATGCTCCTCGGCATCGGGCTCGCCACCGGTGGTGTGCTCGCCCTCATCCGATACCCATCGAACCGGCCGATCCAGCAGCCGGTCGCCGCCTTACCCGGAACGCCCGCTGGACACCGTGCTGCACGTGCTGTGCTGGTCACTAGCCGGGTACTTCCTGCTCACTGCACTACTCGGGGTGACCCGCCGCGACCAGATTACCCGGGAGATCCTCGCAACCCGGCCGGCTGTGTTCACCGAGGCGGGGATGGCCCTGGCCACCGCGCTCATGCTGATAGCAATGACGTGAACGCTTGCGCCGTGGTTGAAAGAGTCACTGCGGGCGAGTTCACCGCTCGAGGTCGCCCAGGGGCTGGAGCTCCGCCGGGGTGTCGTGATCAAGATCGACTTTTGGTGCAATCGCTTACAGCGCGTAAACCCCCGACGGGGTGGGCTTCATCGGTGCCGGCGGGTTGGAGGTCTGGAGGCGGTTTTCGAATCATGCCCCGCGGCAATCAGCGTGACGGCCCAGGGACGTCCCAGAACGGTGAAACGAGCCGCTGACCTGCGACTTCTTCTGTATCCGGCTGATAGGCCGGCTCGTCTGCGCGGCAGCCGCAGTCCCCGGGCACGCTGGTCGGCCGCGTGGCGGGCTCAGATTGGTCTTCGAGCACGCTCGCGTCGCATCTCTGTGTTGAGCGGGGTGCACGTGCGAGCCGTTGCGCGGCATGGTCCGGTGAGCGGCGGTGCGGACGGATGATCTTACGAGTCGGCCATCGGGTGTGGCTGTCCGGTGAGGGCGGACAGCGCGGTGCAGCCGCCAGCACGTCGAGTCCGAGGCGACCGCCCCGAACAACTCAGCCTGGTCGCCCAACACAGCGATCTCGGAGATCGTCGTCGCACCGTCAGTGACGCGATCGCGAGGTCCACCAGCACCCGTCCCGGATCATGACGCGCCCGCGCCGGCCGCACACCATCCAGAGCCTGCGACAACTCGCCGGTCAGGGTGGTCCGGTCCGCGACGTCGGCCAGTAGACGAGATCCGGCGTGCGAGACCACCCCGGCCCCGTCGGCGGTCACGATGATCTTCGGACGGGTAGTTGTAGCCCGCACTCGGAAAGTGCCTCCTCGACCGCGGCGGACATGGCCCTCGACAAGCCTTGTCTTACCTGGTCACGAGGCACTTTCTGCTTTCGGGGTCACCTACCGCTCAGCCCGTCATGAAGAGCCCGGGCTAATGTGCGTGCTTGGACGGTGGCACAGCCGTACTAGTACGCGGCGCAATTGTTCTATGAGGCGGTCTGCGCGCATTCGTAGTTTGTGAGTGCGCCCGTCACGAAAATATCTGAGGACCGCTCCCAAGGGAATTGGACGAGCACATAATCCGCGTCCCTGCCCGACGTTCTAGCCTGCGACGGCGACGTGCCGCTCCGCACCTCCGGGCCAGCACAAAGGAGAAGCCCATGCCCCGTCGCAGATCATCGGCACCTGAGGACGCGGATAGACAAGAGCTCCCCGTACGTCGCTACCGATCAGTGGGACTCATCATGCCCGGCACGGCCGGATCGATCCAGAGCCAGGCGGTCCGCTGATCCGCAGCTCAAGGCTCGTGAGGTGGAGTACTACCTCAACGACTCCGGGATGGCGCTGGTCTACGGCTGGGAGGGATCCGGGGACGTGGTGTCCAACGCCGCGAAGGCCGTCGGTATCCCCGGGGTGATCGTGCCCGCAACCGGGCCGGCAGGGCTGGGCGGCACCCCAGCACCGGAGCCGGTCGAGCGTGCCGACGACGACACCGCGGTCATCCTCTACACCTCCGGCACGACCGGCCAGCCCAAGGGCGCCGAGCTGACCCACCACAACCTCATCTCGAACGCCGCGATGACAGTCGACACCCTGATCAGGACCACCGCTGACGACGTGATCATGGGCTGCCTGCCGCTGTTCCACGTCTTCGGCCTCACGTGTGGGCTCAACGCCGCCGTCCTCGCCGGGTCCTGCTTGAGCCTTCTCAAGCGGTTCGACCCGGTCAAGGCCCTCAGCGTCGTCGCGCGGGACAAGGTCACCGTGTTCGAGGGCGTGCCCACCATGTACGCCGCGATGCTGTACTGCCCTGAGGCCCTCGATGCCGACATGAGCTCGCTGCGCACCTGCATCACCGGTGGCTCGGCGATGCCGGTGGAGATCCTGCGCGGCTTCGAGAAGCAGTTCGGCTGCGAGCTGCTCGAGGGCTACGGGCTCTCGGAGACCGCCCCGGTCGCCTCGTTCAACCAGCACGGCCACGAGCGCAAACCCGGCACCATCGGCTTCCAGGTTCCCGGCTGCGAAATGCGGCTGGTCGACGATTTGGGCAGCGACGTCCCCGAAGGCGAGCGGGGCGAAATCGCCATCCGAGGCGAGAACTTGATGAAGGGCTACTGGAACCGGCCAGAGGCCACCGCCGAGGCCATCCCGGACGGCTGGTTCCGCACCGGCGACATCGCCACCCGTGATGCCGACGGTTACTACACCATCGTTGACCGCAAGAAGGACCTGATCATCCGAGGTGGCTACAACGTCTACCCGCGTGAGGTAGAGGAGACCTTGTACGAACACCCCGCCGTCGCCGAGGCCGCCGTCATCGGGATCAAGGACGCCGAACTCGGGGAGGAGATCGGGGCCGCGGTCGCGCTCAAGCCCGGCCAGACCGTCGACCCGGAGGAGCTGAAGGAGTTCGTGCGGGAGCGCCTCGCCGCCTACAAGTACCCCCGCATCCTCTGGCTCGTCGACGCTCTGCCCAGAGGCCCATCAGGCAAGATCCTGCGCCGCGAGGTCGAGCCGCCCGCGAGCACACCCCGCGTGGCTCCCTGCTGACCAGGACGCGGTCGATATTGAGACCTGACGTGGTCGTTCGTCGAACGCCCGCCAGGTCAGCTTCCGGGGCAAGTAGTACGGCGAGCGGTCGGCTCCCGCGCAAAACCCAATGCCCAGCCAGTTCTCCAAGCGTGAGGAAAGTGACCGATGAGTTCCGACCTGTTCTCTGTGGCCGGGAAGACCGCGCTCGTCACTGGTGGCACCCGCGGCATCGGCTACATGATCGCTGAAGGCCTGGTCAAGGCCGGTGCGCGCGTGATCGTCTCCTCACGTAAGACTGACGCATGTGCTGACGCCGAAAAGGAGCTGTCGGAGCACGGCGAGGCGACCGCGATCCCGGCCGACTTGAGCGATCCGCGGCAGTCGGCTGGGCTCGCCGAGCAGGTCGCCGCGCAAACCTCCGAGTTGCACGTGCTGGTCAACAATGCCGGCGCCACGTGGGGTGCAGGATTCGACGACTTCCCGGTCTCGGCATGGGACAAGGTGATCAACCTCAACCTGCGTGCCCCGTTCGTGCTCACCCAGCAGCTGCGCTCCATGCTGGAGAAGGCCAGCCGCGACGGCGACCCCGCCCGGGTGATCAACATCGGGTCGATCGACGGCCTCGCGGTGCCGGGCTTCGAGAACTACTCCTACGGCGCGGCCAAGGCCGGCCTGCACCACCTGACCAAGCACATGGCATCGGCCCTGGCCCCGAGCATCTTGGTCAATGCGATCGCCCCGGGACCTTTCCTGACCAAGATGATGGAGGTCCCGCTCGCCGAGCATGGTGACGAGATCCGGGAGAGGAACCCCCTCCGCCGCATCGGTGCCCCGGCCGATGCGGCGGCGCTGGCGATCTTCTTGTCCGCGCGTGGCTCCTCGTTCATTACCGGCGCCACCATCCCGCTTGACGGCGGCATGACCACGACCCTGAAGGTCGTGTGAACACCCCGAGCCGTACGGCCAGCGGATACAGGGGGCGCCGCTTGCCACCTCGGCAAACCGGGTGGGGGACTACGGCGAAGCCAACAGGTTCGCCGCTTGCTGCGGACCCTGGCACACCGATACCAGCACCCGGCGCGCTTGTTCTATGGCCCTCTGCTGACGCATTCGTAGCGTAGGAGTGTGTCCGACAGCACAACAGTGGACGGGTCACTCCAACGGAATCGGAAGTGTAGATGAACCGCGAAGACATCGAGTTCCAGGGCGAGGGTGGTGTCACCCTTCGAGGTTGGTTCTACCTTGCGCGGAACACCACCCCGGCGCCGGTCATCGTGATGACGCACGGGGCGACAGGCGTCAAGGAGATGCACCTTGACGATTACGCGGAGTACTTCGCGGAAGCCGGTCTCCACGTGGTTGCGTACGACCACCGGAACTTCGGCGACAGCGGCGGCTCACCCCGCCAGGAGATCGACCCGATCCTGCAGGTCCGTGATATCCGCAATGCGATCACCTACGCCACGACCCGATCCGAGGTCGACGCGTCGAAGGTCGGTGTCTGGGGATCGAGCTTGTCCGGCGGTCACGCCCTGATGGTTGCCGCGATCGACAAGCGGGTAAAGGCCGTCGTCTCCCAGGTGCCGCTCATCTCGGGGTCGGGCTTGCTGAGCCGGACCGTTCGGGCCGACTTCATCGCGCACACTCGCGCGGCGCTGGAGGCCGACCGACTGAACCGGTTCACCGGTGGAGATCCGGCCATGCTTGCGACCGTCACCCCTGATCCCACCGCCCAGGCCGCCATGCCCCAGGCCGATGCCTACGAGTGGTTCAGCAAGACCGCGGCGGATCGGGCGCCCAACTGGCGCAACGAGGTGACGGCGCGCAGCCTGGAGCTGGTGATCGAGTACGAGCCGGGCAGCTATATCAGCCGCATCGCGCCGACCCCGCTGCTGGTGATCGTGGCTTCGGACGACACGGTGGCACCGTTCGAGTTCGCGCTCGACGCCTATGAGCGGGCCCGGGAGCCCAAGCAGATCCTCGTGACCCTCGGCGGGCACTTCGATGCCTACACCGGAGCCGGGTTCGACGAGTGTGCTGGTGCGGCGCGAGACCACTTCGTCAAGCATCTCCGAGCCTGAGATTCAACAAGCGATCGCAACACCTTTCCGGTCCGCGCTGGCGTCGTCTGGTTTCGCCAGATCATCACGAAGGAGTGACCCATGCCCGTGTGGCACGTCTACCACCCTGAGAACGCCTACACAGCCGAAGACAAGATCGAACTCGGCAAGCGGATCACCAACATCTACGTCGACAACTTCGACCTGAATCTGCCGCGGTTCTACGTCGGCGTGTTCTTCCACGGCATCGCGCGGGAGTCGTACATCGTCGGTGGCGAGGCGCGAGACCGGTCCGTCCACATCGACATCCTGCATATCGCTCGTTCCCACGATCAGGTCGCCGAGCGCGTGGGTTTGCTGCTAGCGGAGGTCAACAAGATCTTTCTGAAGGTGGCTCACGAGGCGCTCAACCCGTACGTCAAGGACCGCGGGTACGAGTCGGAGTTGTACGTCCAACAGACGGATCGGGAAACCTGGCAGATCGACGGGATGGTCCCGCCGCCGTCGTGGTCTGAGGCTGAGCGCCAATGGGGCAAGGAAAACCACAGCTCACCCTACGACGCTGCCCTCCAGTAGGTGCGGTTCCACGCGAGCGAGCGGTGGCCGCTGATCGCGCGCGTCGAAGAGGGGTATGCGGCTCTGCGCGAGCTGGCAACTTCAGGCCGACGGCTTTCGTATGGCGGAAGCGGCCGGCGGGCAGCGCGGGTCCGCGCATTGTGCGGGTGCGGCGCGGCCGAGCTGCCGGTGGCGGCTACGGATGCGCGGGGACAGCACGGAGGCCTGCCCGTCGGTGGGTTGCCGCCCGCGTTGACCGAGCGGGCAAAGAGCGCCCGGCGTGCCGATGGTCCCCGGTCCGTTCAGCAGCCGTAGGTCTGCCGATACTCCCCCGGGGAGGCGCCGAAGTGGCGGCGGAACTCGCGGCCGAGGTGGCTGGGGTCGTAGTAACCCCAGCGGTGCGCGATCGCGGCGATGGTCAGATTCGTGTGGACGATGTCCTCGCGTACCGCGGCCAGGCGCCGCGCTCGAATTACCGAGGTCATCGTGTCGCCGGTGATCGCGAATGCGCGATGGATGGTGCGGGCGGAGACGTTGTGGGCGGCGGCGAGGTCCTCGACTTGGATCGGTCCCTTCTGGAGGTTGGCGGTGATCCACTTGTCGAGTTGGGCGCGTAGCGCGGGCAGGGTCGACCGCTCGGTTACCGAGGTTCCTCGGGTGCGGATGGCTCCGGCGGCCAGGGCGACCAACGCCGTGCGGGCCGCCTCGGTTTCCACGGCGTTCATGCCCGGTGCCTGTCGCCAGACCTGCTCGAGGAAGGAGCGGAACAGGCGCACGAGCGGCCGGTCGGGCTCGAGCAGCAGGCAAGACGGAATGATCGCGCCGCTGTCGGCCGCCTCGACGCTCGCCCTCGGTAGCACCAGGGTGCGTTTGTTGATTCGATCGGGCACCGTGAAACGGCCGCCCACGCGTCCGCTGACGATGGCCAGCGTGCCGTCCTGAAGTATGGCGTCGGTGCCGCCGAAGGTGAAGCGCTCGCTGCCGGCGTAGCCAGCGAAAATGACTATCGAGTCCCGCTCGTTGTCGAGGGTCGCTCTGCGGGACCGCACCCCCTCCAACGGTGGGCATGCCCAGTCGGTGACCAGCAGATCGCCGATGTCTCGAGACCGGACGATCCCGCCGTCGCCCCGCCGCGGCGGGACGCGCACGGTCATCGGAGCCAGTCGGTCACGTAGGGCGCCTTCCCACCGAGCCTCCTGCTCGGTCGTTTCCAGACCGAACAGATCGAGATCCATCGCCGCGGTGACGGTCATTGGTGCCCCCTCCTTCGTGCAGGACCGCGGAGGGGGCTCGTGGTTGGAGCAAGGCACAAGCCGGGGTGACGGCCGGTGACCGTGCGGGCGTTCATGACGCTGCCGGCCCTTGCTCCCGCGGAGGCGGGCCGGAGGCGCCAGATCGCGGTCGGGTTGTCCGGTCCTCCACCGCCCACACCCGCTCCGGCGGGGCCTCGATCCAGGTGCGCACCTGCACCGTCGGCTTGTCCGCATAGCGCGCACCGGTCCACTCCATCGCGGGCCAACCTCCTCTTCAAGGCCTTAACCAGAAGAGTTGCGTATTAAGACTCTCGATGTCAAGTGGCGTCAGCGGTCCGCGAAGCGGCGCTGCACCTCCGGTCGTTCCTTGAGCGGCTCCGGAAAACCCGGACCCATCCGCATCGACGTCTCCCCGGCCCGCATCGGCTGACCGCACCCGGCGCAGACGACTTCGGCATGCGTGTCATGGCCGCACGCCTTGTGATGGAAGGTGACGGGGACGCCTGCCTCACCCGCCAGCCACCGGTCACCCCAACGGGACATGGCCGCGAGCACCCCGAAGAAGTCCCGCCCCTTGTCGGTGAGCACGTAGTCGTAGCGTCGCGGCTCGGTCTGGTAGAGCCGCTTCTCCAGCAGCTCCTCGTCGACCAGCCGGCGCAGCCGATCGGTCAGCGTGTTGCGCGCGATACCCAGCGCGCGCTGGAACTCGTCGAAGCGCCGAACCCCGTAGAACGCCTCCCGAAGCACCAACGGGGTCCACCAGTCTCCGAGCAGGTCCATGGTCCGGGCGATCGAGCACGGCCAGCTCGCCAGCGACGTCCGTTTCATGAAACCAGGGTAACCGAGTCTCACAACGAAACCCCGCAGTTGAAAGCCCCGAGGGCGGACCTCGGCCGTGCGCTGATCGGGGAACGAGCTACCCCGCGTCGCGGCGTTGGATCGCGCTCGCGGCGGAGACCTGCAGGCTCCAGAGGTTGCCGTGGTGGGGGTACTTCGTCGCCATGATGGTCACCAGGTCCAGGATGTCCTTCGCGACCTCGTGCGCGGCCGCGAAGTCTTGGATGTAAGCGCGTGTCTGGGCGATCATGGCTTCGACCGCGTGGTCGTCGCCGTCGGGCCTGCGGTGCCCGGCCACGATCATCCGGGGACGGAGACGCTCGACAATGTCCACGGTCTCGAGCCAGTCTCGCCACTCCGCGGGCGTGGACAGCGCGAGCATCGGGTAGATCTCGTTGTAGATGGCGTCGCCGGCCACTACGACGTCGATGTCGGGGACATGCACGATGGACGAGGGATGGATATCGGCCTGCTTGACCTCGATGACGTTCAGCGGCGAACCATCGACGTACAGGGTGTTGCCCTCGAGCGGGTCCGGCAGCGGGCCCGGCGTCACGCACGTGTCGCCGAAGAACATCGCCCACTGCTGTTTCTGCGCCTCCATGGTCTCCTTCATGGAGTCGAGCACGTGGGGTAGTGCCACGCACTTTGCGTCCGGGAACCGCTCCAGGAGCGGACCGAAGCCCAGGTAGTGATCGGCGTGGTCGTGGGTGATGTAGATCGTGGTGAGCCGCTTGCCCGTGCGCTCGATCAGGTCCCCGAGGTCCCGGACGTCGTCCTTGAGGTAGAGCGCGTCGATCAAGACAGCCTCGGTGGCACCGCTGATGATCGTCGCGGTGGTCGGCGAGAACGTGCCGGTGGGGATCTCGGGTGAGTCGACGGCTGGGATGTCGGGCCATCGACCGGTGAAAACCGTCGCGCGAAGTGGCGGGTTGGTGGTGGCGAGCGGACGGGTGTCGGTCTCCACATGTACCTCCGGTTGCGGTCGGGGTGGCCGGCACGGCTGCGTGGTGTCGGCGCCGGCGACACCACACGCTAGGAACGCGCGGAGGGTGACTGATAGAACGAGTGGGCCCAGCCGCGGTACAGGAGTGCCAGGATCGTGTTCAGCGCGGCGGCGGTGACTGGCCCCAGGGGGACTGGTCTTTCAGTTCCTGTCCCGCGTGGCGCAGTTTCGAGGGTGATGTGTCGAACCACCGGCGTACCGCACGAGTCAGGCTGGACTGTTCGCGCATTCCCAGTCTTGCCGCGATCCGTGAGAACGACATATCGGTGGTCGTGATCAGATCCAGGGCCTGGCTCCGGCGAACGCGATCGACGACGCCGGTGAAGGTCGTGTCCTCCTCGGACAGTGCCCGCTGGAGGGAGCGGGGGTGGAGACTCAGTAGGCGCGCGACCTTCGAGAGGTCAGGTCCATCGAACCCGAGCTGCTCGCCGAGGATCGCCGCGACCAGATCGGAGATCGGTACCTCCCGGTGACGGAAGTGCGTCTCGAGATAGTCGATAGCGATGTCACGAAGCAGCTCGTTCCCGCCACTGACCGGCATCGAAGCCAGCCGGTTAGTGACACGTAGGACCGCGCTCGGACAGTCAAACCGTACGTGTGCCCCGAAGTAGTCCCAGTAGGCGCGTTCAGAAGCCAGGCGGGGGTGGGGTAGCTGCACCGAACGAAGCCCGTAGGGTCTGTGGCCGTTGATCAGCGTCAGGACTCGGTGAACGATCCCGATGCCGTAGTCGATCGTTTGTGGCGATGCGTTCATTGTCGTGGTCGCGAAGCGAAGCCCGACAATTTCCGGGCTTTCCAGCGGATCTTCGATCTCCTCGAGCGAGATGGCCGGGCTGTAGGCGAACAGATAGCGGCTCGCGCATCCGATGGCCTCGCCAATCGTCCGTGAGTTCTCCATGGCGATCGCCAGGGGGCCGATCATGTGTAGATCCTGTTGTGCCGCCATCCTCAAGCCGAGATCGGGAACCGCGAAATGCCTCGCCGCCGCCTCGAGGAGGCCCTCGACTGATTTGAGGCTGACGAACGCGTTGCCCTCCACAATCTTCGACTCGTCGAAGCCATACGCCTCGAGAAGCTCGGTGCCCGCGCCGCCAGCGCGGCTGACCAACCCGGACAGCCCTCGCAAGATCGAGGCCCGGATGGGCAGGGCAGTGTCGCGCACGGGCAAATCCTTGTCGCTTGAGGGCAAGAAAACGGCCGTCCAGCGAACCAAACTACACATTCGCGACCACACCGAGCCCTGCTGTCGAGGAAGCCGGAGCTAGACCGTGACCCTCACCCATTCGATCCTGAACCGGGCTGAGCTTCCCGTGCCCGAGGAGGTCGACTCCCGCTGGAGGCGCGCCGTCCGCGATCGCCTTGTTAGCGTGGACCTGCGGCCCATCGGGCCGGTCGCGCTCTACGGTTCAGTTCAGGAGCGAAACCTCGGAGACCTCCTCATCACCGACTGGATCTGCCCGCCGGTCGAAGGGATCCGAGGCAGAAACGTCGCACGCCGCGACGATGACGCGCTATTGCTCTTCACCGCATCCGCCGGTCGGCAGATCACTGAGATGTCGGGAAAGGCCGTCGTCCTGCGGCCAGGGACGGTTCTCATCATGAGCAGCCGCACCACCGGACAGTTCGTCATCCCAGAGCGCCTGACCAAACGAACGGTCAAGGTGCCCATGACCGCGCTGTCTCCGTTCGATACGGGGGACGGCATACCGAGTTGCCTACTCCTGGAGACCGCCCGGAACCCGTTGGCGAACCTCTTCCAGGACTTCCTATCCAGCATTGACCGTCACGTCGTGCGGATGTCCGCGGCGGAGATCGAAGGCACCCGCAACACCCTGCTCGTCCTCATCGCCAGCATGATCCGCTCGAGCCAGGCCGACGTCGGTGACAGTGACCTGTTGCCGCTGCTCCGCCGGCAGATGGAAGCGTGGATCGTCACTCATCTCGCTGGTGGCGCGATCCGAGTCGCCGACCTCGCCGCCTCGCACAAGGTTGCTTCCAGGACCGTACATCGGGCTTTCGCCTCGACCGGAGACACCGTCGGTTCGGTCGTCCGCAAACATCGCCTGGCCGCGGCCAGAGGTGACTTGGTGAATACGAACAACTCCATCGCGGCGATCGCACACCGGTGGGGCTATTGCGATTCCAGCCACTTCGGTCGGGAATTTCGCCGCGAGTTCTCGTTGTCGCCCGGCGACTACCGCGAAGCCCACGGATTCGCCTGACCGCCAGCTCACAGACCAACGCACACTGACCCGCGTCCTGCCCGACAACATCAGACGAACCACGCTAAGAGAATCGGACGATCACATTGAAGCGCGAAGACATCGAGTTCACCGGCGAGGGTGGGGTCACCCTCCGGGGCTGGTTCTACCCGGCCACGGACACCAGCGGACCTGCACCGGTCGTCGTCCTGGCCCACGGGCTGTCGGCCGTGAAGGAGATGTACCTCGACGACTATGCCGAAGTCTTCGCCCAGGCAGGCCTCAACGCGCTCGTCTACGACCACCAGAACTTCGGCGATAGCGGCGGAACTCCTCGCCAAGAGGTCGACCCTGTTCTCCAGTACCGCGATTTCCGCAACGCCATCACGTATGCCACCACCCGCACCGAGGTCGACGCGTCGAAGGTGGGCATCTGGGGCACCAGCTTCTCCGGTGGGCACGTCCTCATGGTCGCCGCGGTCGACAAGCGGGTGAAGGCCGTCGTCTCCCAGGTGCCGGCGATCTCGGGTTCAGGCGTGCTGAGCCGGTTTATCCGGCCGGACTTCCTGCCGCACACCCGGGCGGCCCTGGACGGCGATCGGCTCCAGCGGTTCACCGGCGGGGAACCCACGATGCTTCCGGCTGTTACGCCCGACCCGATGGCCCAGGCCGCTATGCCCTCGACCGAGGCCTACCAGTGGTTCAGCAAGACGTCGGCGGAGCGGGCGCCGAACTGGAAGAACGAGATCACGGCCCGGAGCTTGGAGCTGTTGACCGAGTACGAGCCCGGCAGCTGGATCAGCCGGATCGCACCGACGCCGCTGCTGATGATCGTGTCCGCCGACGACGTGGTGGCACCGTTTGAGCTCGCCCTGGAGGCGTACGAGGAGGCCCGGGAACCGAAGCAGATTCTCCTGACCCGCGGGGGGCACTTCGACGCCTACGCCGGAGACGGGTTCGACGAGTGCTCGGCGGCCGCGCGAGACCACTTCGTGAAGCACCTGCGAGCCTGAGGCGTCCACATACACCCGGTGATCGACGAGAAGATGCGCAACGCTCCCGCTCTCAAGATGCACCGCTGCTTTGCCTTCGAGGTTGCCGTCGAGGACGTCCAGGTCGCACCGCCGCCTCTGGTACGCGGTTGCTCCCACGGTGCGGAATTGCTCGATGGAAGTTCGCCATAGCACGATAGGTGACCGTGCGACTAATTCACCGCGATCGCGCACCCTTATAGATTCTGCGACGCGAGCTGTCTGGGCGCGATTTCGGACGTGAGTTCGCCGGTCACCCCGTGGGTTACTGAGAGGACTACTCGATCGACGTGGCGGTCAGATTCCAGAACTGGGCACGATCGTTCTATCAGGCGAGCGTCACACGTCCTTAGTGTTGGTCATGGCAACAGCTAGCCGCTTCAAAGATCAGTGAGGAACCGCAAATGCCGCTTTGGGAAATCTTCAGCCCAGAGAACGCCTTCACCGACGAGGAAAAGAAACAACTCGCTGAAGCCATCACTCAGTCGTGCGTCGACTTTGTGGACATTCCGCGCTTCTACGTGGTCGTCAGGTTCCACGAGATGCCCGCGAACACCATGTACGTCGGCGGCGAAGCCACGACCAACTTCATCCGGGTGGTAGTCGACACGATAGCCCGGCAGATGGAGACGGCCGAGATCCGGGCCGCCTGCATGGCCTCGACTGAGCAGATGTTGGCCCCGTTCGTCAAGGAGCGCGGCTTTGACTGGGAGATCCACTTCGACGAGACACCCATGGATCTCTGGCGAGTGCAGGGCATCATCCCGCCTCCGGCATATTCCGACATGGAGAAGCTCTGGGCCAAGGAGAACCGGCCCATCCCCTACGAGGTCTCCGCTCCCTGACCGCTGCCAACTCTTCCGTAAGCCGTCCGCCGGCCGGGCCATTACCGAGAGTTTTGAAAGGTGTCTCACGTGCTGAGAGAGCATCAAGTCAAGCTGGGACCGGTGCGCACCTGCTATTTCGAAGGTGGTAACCGCCTGGGGCACACGGTCGTCCTGGTGCACGAAGGCGGCTACGGCGGTGATGCGCCAAACACATTCGGGCGCCTGGCCGAGCGGCTGGCGGACGAGTATTACTTGGTGCTTCCGGAGATGCTGGGTTTCGGCGGCACCGACAAGGCGGTCTTCTTCGGGGAGAACCCGTATGAGCCGAGGCTCCGCCATCTCGCCGCGTTCCTGGACGCCCTCGACCTTGGGGAAGCGCATTTCGTCGGTAATTCATTCGGCGGCGGCATGGTTCTTCGGCTCTCGATTCGCGAAGAGACGTCGTGGCGCATGAAGTCCGCGACCAGCATCTCGGGAACCGGGGGTCCGTTCCGAACGCCGGAGGCGCTGAAGGAGATGGCCGAGTATCTGCCGAGCATCGAAGCCGCCTGGCGGCTCGACAGCTGGATTCTGCATCCCGGCGCGCGGGACGAGGCTCACGCTCGAGCGCGTTTCGAGAGCAGCATGCGTCCCGGCCAGTGGGAGGTCATGACCGCGCCCACGTTGCGCAACCCCGCACAGCCCGAGCAGGCGCGCCCCTGGGACTTCCCCGAGGCGCTTTCGGCCAGTGCGGTCCCGACGCTTCTCGTAGCCGGGACCCTCGACCGCATGCTCGAGGCCGGATGGGAAGACATGGTCGCGAAGCATCTCAAGCACGTTCGGGTCGAGCGCCTCGAGGCCGGTCACTCGCCGAACATCTCCCATCCGGACGACACCGCGATATTGCTCCGCGACTTCTTCGACCACGTCGACGGCCGCTGACAACTGAGCCCCGCCTGGTCGCGCCCCGCGCACCGCGTCTACCCCTGGAAGGAATCTCGCTCGTCATGTCCAGCGTCGACTACCGGCTCATCGATGGCCTAGCGGTACTCACCATCAGCCATGACCGAGCCCCCGTTCTCGGTAACGACCTCATGAGCCAACTCGGCGTGACCAGGGGGGCACGCGAGTTCATGGCCGACCCTTCGCCGGTCGAGTTCCGTGGCGAGTAGCTGGCCCATGGACAACTCACCGCGGAATCTTGTTCGGCTGCTCGACGAGCAGGCCGAGCGAGTACCCACCCATCCCGCGCTCTCGTGGCTTTCTCGGGACGGCCTGGTAACTCTCACCTGGGGCGAGTACCGCCAGCGGGTCTGGACCGCGGCCTCCGGGTTCCTGGACCTCGGGGTGAAACCAGGCGAGAGCGTGGCGATTCTGGCTCCGAACATCGCCGAGCACTACGTGGCGGACCTGGCGGCAGTCCTTTGCGGTGCGGCCACGGTCAGCCTGTATCCCACGCTCGTCAACGAACAGCTCGAGCACGTCCTGGCCGATGCCCAGCCCGCTTTGGTCATCACTGCCGATCTGACCGGGGCCGATCGGATCAGTCGCGCTCTGCCACCTGGTTCGGTTGCTCGCATCGTGTGTGTTCATGGCGAGCGCGAAGGTTCGGCCGGCTCGCACGCCGCGTGGGCCGACGTGTTCACGCGGGGATCCGAGAGCCTCGATGCGAATCGCGGAGAGCTCAGTGCCCGTCTGGCCAACTCCGGTGTAGACGACGTGGCGACCTACGTCTACACCTCGGGCACGACCGGTATGCCCAAGGGGGTGATCCTGACCCACGGCAACCTCCTCTACGAGATCGACGCCTTCGATCGGATGGGCTTTTTCGTCGGCGGGTACCGGGTGATCTCCTACCTCCCACTGGCCCACATCGCGGAACGTCTGTGGAGCCTCTACTTCCCGCTGAAGACCGGGGGCAACGTGCTGCTCTGTCCCGACCAGGGGCAGTTGGTCAAGTACCTGCGGCTGCAACGCCCGACCTACTTCATGGGCGTACCGCGGATCTGGGAGAAGCTGCGCGACGCGGCCAAAATGATCTTGGCGGCCGAGCCCTATGCCAGCCGAGGCGCCGAAGTCATCGCCGATCGCGAAGTACTCGCGCGAGCGTGGTCGGCATCCCAGGACGGCTCCCTCGGACCCGAGCACCAAGTTCGTGCGCTGAAGGCCCGCGAGGGAGTCCTGCACGATCTCCGGCGCGACCTCGGCCTCGACTGGACCGTCAATCCAGCGTGCGGCGCCGCTGCGCTGCCGGAGGACCTCAGAGACTTCTGGCGCTCGGTCGGCGTCGACCTGACGCAGGCATACGGGCTTTCCGAAACCACCGGAGTGGCCGTGTGGGAGCGGATCGGCGGCGCCAGCCGAGGTAGTGCCGGCTTTCCCGTGCCCGGCTGCCAGATCGCGATCGCCGAGGACGGGGAGATCCTTGTTCGGAGCCCCGGGAACACCCCCGGCTACCGAAACATGGAGCCGGACGAGTCGGGGCCGTTCGTCGGTGACTGGCTCGCGACCGGCGACATCGGGCACCTCGACGACGCAGGACGCCTGCACGTGACCGGCCGCAAGAAAGAGCTGATCGTCACCGGCTCGGGGAAGAACATCTCACCGACCGCGATCGAGGACAAGATCTCGGGCCACGGATTCATCAACCAGGCCATGGCGATCGGCGATGGACGGCCGTACGTCACGGCGCTGATGACGGTCGACGAATCGGCGCTGGTGGCATTCGCCAAGCAACGCGGCATGGATGGCGCCGTCTCGGAGTTGATCCTTCATCCCGCCGTGCTGCGGGAAGCACAGCGGGTGGTGGACCTGGCGAACGAGCGCCTGTCTCGACCAGAACAGATCAAGCGGTTCCGCCTGGTGAACGACCACTGGTCGGTCGACTCCGGAGACCTGACACCCACCTTCAAGTTGCGACGAGGGGCCGTCCTCGGGCGCTACTCCACCGTCGTCGACGGCCTCTACGAACAGCCAGGAAACGGAGAATCATGAGCTACGACTACGTGCGGGTGGAACGCCGCGATCAGGTGATGATGATCGGTATCAATCGTCCGGAGAAGGCGAACGCCTTCAACCTTCAACTCGTCAGCGAGCTCTCGAGCGCATACGCGGAGCTGGACGCGGACGACTCCATTCGGGTAGGTGTGCTCCACGGCGTCGGCAGGCATTTCACCGCCGGGATGGATCTCCGTGAAGTCGCTCCCGAGGTGTCTCGCGGGAAATCCTTACTTGCCCCGGGTGGCATTAGCCCGTGGCTGGTCGAGGGCGAGCAGCTGTCCAAGCCGCTGATCGCCGCCGTGCACGGAAAGTGTCTGACTCTCGGGGTCGAGTTGGTCCTCGCGGCGGATATCGCTGTGTGCGCCGCCTCGACGACCTTCGCCCAGCTCGAGCCGCAACTCGGGTTGTTTCCGTTCGGCGGCGTCACCGTTCGGCTTCCGCAAAGGGCCGGCTGGGGCAATGCCATGCGATGGCTTCTGACCTGCGACGAGTACGACGCGCAGGAGGCCTACCGCATCGGCTTGGTCCAGGAGGTGGTCGACGACGGTGACCACCTGACGCGAGCCACGCAACTGGCGGACAAGATCGCTCGCCAAGCACCGCTGGCGATTAGGGCCGTGCTCGAGAACGCCCGTCGGGCACTGCGGGACGGCGAGGCAGCGGCCGAGCTCGAGATGCCTCGGCTCGCTCAGCGGACCTTCAGCTCCGAGGACGGCCAGGCCGGCATCGCCTCGTTCCGGCAGCCGGGCGGCTCTGCCGTATTCGTCGGGCGATGACCGCGGTGGGAACCGGTGCGGCTCGACCACGGGAACGTCACGACCTGGCGTCGATGCTCTTCTCCGAGCCTCCCACCGTTCTCGACGTTCCCTCGTTCGCCTGGGGACACGGTGGCCTGCACGGTGGTTTGGCGCTGTCGCTGGTCGCATCCTCGGTGCGGCGGAGTTTTCCCGATCACTCCCTCCGCTCGGTCACCGCGCAGTTTCACCGGCCAATCCGCGAGGCATTCGCCATCGAATCGCGAGTGATTCGGTCCGGACGTAGCGCGGGAGCCGTCCAGGCCACCGGCTCCGCGTCGGCCGGGACCTGCCTCACAGCCACGGCGATCTTCGGAGCGGACCAAGCGGATGCGGTGCCGATCTACGCCCCCGAAGCGCCAGACGTGCCGGGCCCCGACTCGCTGCCGCCCCTGGAGGGTTTGGCGGAGAAGGTTCCGGTTCTCGGCCAGGTCGACGTGCGGCCCGTCGGCTCGATCCGACCGTACGCCGGCGCCGCGGATCCGACCATGACGGCGTGGATGCGGGTGGCAGGTCGTGAAGCACCGGTCGACGCCTGCAGCGTGATCTTCTTCCTGGATGCACTCCCGCCCTCCTACACGGCGGTCCTGACCCAGCCACGACCCGTGCCCACGCTCGAGTTCTCTGCCCACCTCACCTCGAGCGACCCGACGTCGCCATGGGTGCTGGTTCGGTCTCGAACCGTTCGAGCCAGCGAAGGGGGCTGGGTGACGGAGTCGGTCGAGGCCTGGGACCCCGACGGTGCGCATCTGGGGTCTGGTCACCAACTCCGCCTCGCCGCGGGAACGGACACAAGAGGCTATCGGGAGCGGGCATGACGATCAGTGCGCAGGACGTGGACCGGTTCGTGCCGGCGGGCGAATTGATTCCGCTGCTCTGCTCGGTCGCGGAACTGACAGGCGATCGCACTCTGCTCGCCGACGAGTTCAGACCCAGGTTGGAACTGGAGATGATCGCGATTCCGGAGCATGGCGGCCTGAGCGCAGAGGTCGCGGAGGAAGCGTTCGAACGGGTTCGGAACGCGTTGAAGCGGCATCCCGCGTCAGGCGACATCGGTGGACAGACCGACCTGTCCGCCGAGGAGATCATCGATTTCCTCACGAACGGAGCCGGCGACTACGCAGGGCTCATGAAGCGCGAGTTGGGCGAGCCCGTGCAAGTCACCTGGACGAAGGACGAAGTCGCCCCCGAGCGCGACTTCGTCGTCGGAATCGTGGGGGCTGGCCAGTCGGGGCTCGCGATGGCCAGGGAGCTTCGGCGCTTGGGGATCGACTACGTGTTGTTCGAGGCGGCCGACAAGGTGGGCGGTACCTGGCGGTGGAATACCTACCCTGGCTGCCGCCTGGATACCAGCACCCTCGCCTACAGCTACTCCTTCTTCCAACGGCGAGACTGGCGTCATTACTTCGCGGTGCGTGAGGAGATCGAGGACTACTACATAGAATTCGCCGAACATGAACAGCTGCTGGAGAGTATCCAATTCAACTCAGAGGTTACCCGAGCTTCCTGGAACGAAGGCGACGCCCGGTGGGAGCTGGACGTACGAGATACGCGGTCCGGCGAGGTGTCCGGGGTTCTGGTCCAAGCGTTGATCAGCGCCGTCGGTTTCGTCAACCAGCCCAAGATTCCAGACTTCAAGGGACTGGACCAATATCGGGGTGAAAAGATTCACTCCGCCGAGTGGCATTCCGGGGTCGAGTACCGCGGAAAGCGGGTCAACCTCATCGGAACCGGGGCGAGCGCCTATCAGATTGCGCCCAACATCGTGGACGAGGTCGAGTCCCTGACGATCTTCCAGCGCAGCGCGCCTTGGATGCTCCCGGCGCCGCTGTACGAGGCGGAAGTGTCGCCAGGTCGACAATGGCTCATGGAGAACATTCCGAGCTATTACCGGTGGCTCCGGCTGTGGGAATTCTGGCACTCTACAATTGGCAAGTACGCTCTGACTATGGCGGATCCAAACTGGTCGTTCACCGAGTCGGTTTCGGAGCCGAACCAACGTTTCCGCGACGCACTGGTCAGTAATATTCGGGGCCAGTATGACGGGCACGAGGACCTCCTCGGCGCGGTCATTCCGAAGTATCCCGTTGGTGTCAAGCGAATGCTGCGAGACAACGGGCAATGGGCCAGAACCCTTCAGCAGCCACATACGGTACTGGTGACCGAGGCAATCGAATCGTTCGACGAGGAGGGGATTCGCACCGTTAGCGGAGATCATCACCGCGCCGACCTGACCGTGTTCGCGACCGGATTCCACGGTACGAACTATTTGGGGACAATCGATGTGCGCGGTCGTGGCGGGCTCAGCCTGCGCGAGCATTGGGGCGATGAGTCCCGTGCCTATAAGGGCGTCACCGTCCCCGGGTTTCCCAACCTGTTCTGCGTCGCGGGGCCGAACACCGGATTGGTCGCTATCGGTAGCCAGACGTTCATGTGCGAGTGCGGAATCAACTACATCACCGAGTGCCTGCGCCACCTGTTCGTGACCGGAGCCACCGCGATCGAGCCGACACGGGACGCGTACCGCGACTACGTGAAGTGGATCGAGGAGGGCAACCGTGGCATGGCGTGGGCCGCCGTGCCCGAGCAAAGCTGGTACCGCAACGCGAGCGGAACCAACACGGTGGTCTGGCCCTACCCGCTGCTCACCTACTACGAGCTCACCCGATCGGTGGACGAGGACGAAGTGGTCATGACCTACCCGGCGAGCCAGAAGGCGTCGGCTTGAGCGTCGACCGAACCCACGGAAGGGCTTGACCGTGCCACATCACCATCGCGACTGGCGCGGCTACTTCGCGGCCGCTCCCACACCGTTCGACCGTGACGGCGCCCTGGACCCAGGGCGACTGCGGGACGTGCTGGCGTGGTTCCTCGACCAGCGCGCACACGGTCTCGTAGTCAACGGAACCACCGGCGAGTGGGTCGCTCAATCGGTAAGTGAGCGTCAGACGGTCCTCGAGATCGCCCGTGCAGCCGTGGGACCCGAAACACCCCTGCTCGTCGGGATCGGCGGCATTCGACCTGACGACAGCGTGATCCTGGGACGCCACGCCGCCAACTTGGGCGCCGACGGGGCACTGCTGACCATCCCACCAGCGCGATGGCTCCGAGGAGACGAGATCTTCGATTTCTATGCCGCCATGGCGAGGCAGATTCCGCTACCACTGCTCGTCTACAACGTACCGGCAGCGGTGGGATACGACCTCCCGACCGAGCTGCTCGCCCGTCTTCTCACCGTCGACGGCATCGTCGGAGTCAAGGACAACACCCCCTCCCGCGAGCGGCGGATCAGAACATTGCGCGACCTGGGCGGGCATCACGCGATCTTCTCCGACGTCCTCGAGCCGACGGCGTTCCCGGTGCTTGCCAACGAGCGCCGCGGCCGAGGCCAGATCGGCAGCGGAATGCCACTCGGGAGCCGACTCGCGGACGCCTTCGAGTTGGTCTGGCGTCGTGAGATCGACCACGCCCGACTCATCGTCGACGAGCTCACCGAGTTCAAGGCCGCGGTTCTGGAGCTTCTCGGCCCGGAGCAACCGTGGCACGCCCAGATCAAGGCTCTGATGTTCGCGGCCGGTGTCGACGCCGGATTTCCTCGCTTTCCGGCCAGATCCATCCGTGACGACGAGCCGGCCATGGCGAGGCTCGCCGCGATCGTCGAAAAGTTCATGGGGTGAACATGACCAAAGTCAAGTACGAGCAATCCAACCCGGCGGGCGAACCGACCGTGATCCTCGGCTCGTCACTGGGCACCGATCGCTTCATGTGGCGGGAACAGGTGGAGTCGCTGCCGCGAACCTGGAACGTCATTACCTTCGATCTGCGGGGTCATGGTGCCTCGCCGGTCGGTCCGGGGACGCCGTCGATCGATGACTTCGCCGACGATGTCGTCGCGATCGCCGACGATGTGGGCGTTCATCGCTTCGCCTTCTGCGGTCTGTCGATCGGTGGTGTCATCGGGCAGAGCCTGGGGGCTCGATACCCGGACAGGGTGAGCTCGCTGGTACTTGCCTCGACGGGCCTGACCATTCTGAGCAAGCAGGCACTGGTTGAACGCGCTGAGCGCGTGCTCGACGAAGGCATGG
Organism: Actinospineispora eucalypti; assembly: GCA_014208095.1. Taxonomy (GTDB): domain Bacteria; phylum Actinomycetota; class Actinomycetes; order Mycobacteriales; family Pseudonocardiaceae; genus Pseudonocardia; species Pseudonocardia eucalypti. The sequence continues at coordinate 20,732 of JACHMT010000002.1, forward strand.
CCTGGATCGCCGACGTGTCGGCCCCACGCTGGTTCACCGAGCGGTTCCGGTCCGAGCACCCCGAAATCGTCGAAGCCAAGATGGACCACCTGCGCCACATGGCCCCCCGGGGGTATGCCGACGCCTGCCTCGCCCTCGCCGGCTTCGATGGTCATGACACGGCGCCGTCCATCTCGGCACCAACGCTGATCCTCTCGGGGGAGGAGGACCTCGCCACGCCACCCGAGGGCAGCGCCGAACTTGCGTCCGCCGTCCCCGGCGCCGTGCTGCGCTCGTTGCCAGCCTGCGCGCATCTGTGCAACGTCGAGCAGCCGGCCCTATTCACAGAGCTGGTCCAACGACATGTTGAAGCCAACAACTGAGCGCGTCGACACCGGCGACGACCCGTGTCGTCGCCGGCCTGGCCACAGCCGCTACTACGCGCCGCCGGCGACGCTCACGTCAATGGAGCCGAGACCCTCGACGGTGAGGTGGACCCGGTCTCCAGACACGAGATAGGGGTACTGATCCAATCCGTGGACGCGCGAGAGTTCGAGAATGCATCCCGTGCCGACGGTGCCCGAACCCAGAACATCGCCGCGGACCAAGCGAGTGCCGCGCGAGGCATAGCTGATCATCTCCTCGAATGACCAGAACAGGTCAGCCAGATTGCCCGTGCTGTACCTGACCCCGTTGACACTCGCCGTCATCGCTCTGTCGAAGCCCTTGCCGACCCGATACGGATCGAGTTCATCCGGCGTGGCGAGCCACGGACCGAAGGTGGTCGCGGAGTCCTTTCCCTTGGCGGGGCCGAGACCGACCGCCAGCTCGTGGCCCTGCACATCGCGTGCGCTCCAGTCGCACAGCAGGACGAAGCCCGCGATATGGCTCGCGGCGTGCGCGACCGGGATGTCCCCACCTGGCCGCCCGATGACGACACCCACTTCGAGTTCGTAATCGAATGCTTTGGTCATGGGAGGGATCGACACCTCCGCACTGGCCGAGTGGACCGCGGCGGGATTGCTGAAGTAAAAGGCCGGGATCTCGTACCAGACGGGGCTGAGTTTCTGGCCGACCGCCTCCACGGCCGTGACCGCGTGGCTCTCGAACGCCATGAAATCGCGGATTGACGGTGGAACGGGGATCGGCGCCGCCAGCGTCACATCGGCCACGTCTACTACCTCGACCGGATCGCGCAGAACAGCCCGGCCGATTGCCGCGAGCTCCTCGTGACCGCCGGCAACGAGTTGCGCGAGGCTGGCACTCCCTCGCCTACCGTGAACCTGGCCGTCCTGAAGCACTCCGACCCGCTGGTCAGAATCCGATCCGGTCGAGTACGTCACCCAGCGCATCGAGTTAGCTGCTCTCCGCCGTGGTTCCGCCGAGCGCCAGATACGCCATCCCACTGATCATCCGGTGAACCCGGCCTCTTCGGTCGCCCATGCGCCCAGGCTAGGAAGATCGAGGCGTCGCCACGTAGGACGGCAACGACACGAGCAAGGACCGGCGCGCCGAGGGCCGCCAGCGCAGGGCGTGATCGGAAGCTGCGACAAACTGCCGCGGATACGGGTCACGGAACGTCACGTCGGCCATCGCGACGAACCGCTGCCGTCCGATCAGCGGCCGGCCCAAGCGTGCCCAGGCATCCCAACGGGAAGGCTACAACCAACTGAGTTGCTCTTTACAACTCAGTAGGCCTAGGGTCGACGGGCAACGTAGCCACGCTCAGCTCAGGAGGAACTCATGTCGCTGGTGAAGTTCGATGTCGACGGCGATCTCGGGTATCTGACGGTGGACAACCCGCCGCTGAACCTCATGTCCCAAGGCGTGATCGACGATTTCACTGCGGCGGTCGACCAGATCAGCGTGGCGCCGATCAGGGCACTGCTCATCCGCTCCGAAGGACCGCACTTCATGGCCGGCGCGGATGTGCACATCTTCCAGGGCAAGTCGGCCGGGCAGGCGCGGGCGATGTTCGCCAGGGCACTCCCGGCGTTCGCTCGACTCGAGGAGCTGCCCTTCCCGACGGTCGTCGCCGTGCAAGGCCTCTGCCTGGCCGCCGGGCTCGAGCTGGCTCTCTCGGCAGACATCCTGGTCGCCGGCGAGTCGGCCAGGTTCGCGCAGGTGGAGCGACACATCGGCACGACCACCCTGCTCGGCGGTGTGCAGCGCCTGGCTGAACGTGCCGGTTCGGCGAGGGCGAAGCAGATCATCTTCGACGGCGACCAGTACAGCGCCGCCCAGTTCGCGCAATGGAACATCGTCAACCATGTGGTACCCGACGCGGAGCTGCACGAGCGCGCCGAGAAGCTCGCACGACACTACGCGGGCGGCCCGACCCGGGCACTCGCCGCCGGAAAGACTCTGATCCGCCGGTACCTCGACGTCGGGATCCGCAATGCCGACCACTCCGTACTCGAGAGTGCCACCGAGCTGTTCGAGACCGAGGACATGCGCTCCGGAGTCGAGAAACTACTGCGTGAGGGTCCCAAAGCGGTCGTCGGCAATCAGGCCTTTACCGGTCGGTGACGTGGCGCTCGTCCGCTCTGCCGCTCGGGTGCGGCCACGGCGGGCAGTGCCTGGTGGGTGGCCTGGAGGCGGGTGAGCGGCGCCCGGGCCGGGGTCGAGGCGCACCCCGCCGGGCGATACCGAGCCCCCGTGCGAGCAGGTGAGCATCGCCCGCAGGTGGCCGGCGCAGTCGGTGTGGTGGGCCAGCAGGGGTGGGCCGGCGGGGCCGGCGAGGTGCGCGTCGCCCCATTGCATGAGCGCGACCACGGGAACGGCCAGGCCGCGACCCATCGGCGTGAGCCGGTACTCGAAACGTTCCGGGCGCTCCCGGTAGCGAACCCGCTTCAGCACGCCGCCGTCCACCAGGCGCCCGAGTCGATCGGCCAACACCGTGCGCGCCATGCCGAGACTGGTGGAGAACTCGTCGAACCGCCGCAAGCCGAGCAGCGCGTCGCGCACGATCAGCAGCGTCCAGCGCTCGCCCACCAGCTCCAGCGCCCTAGCCAGTGAGCACACCTCACGGTCGTAGGTCCTGCCCAGCATGTTGCCTCCTCAATCGGCCCACGACGCTAACAAAGTAAGTTGCATTATGCGACTTAGCTGCTCTACAGTGCGTTGCGAAAAGCAACTGACGGCAATCGGGTGGAGGCACCGGCAGCATGGCGAAAATCGACTCGCACCCCGACGTGATCGAGGTGCGCCGGCGCGCCGCCGAGGGCACGGCCAGCCGAGCGCCGGCGGTGCTGGACGCCGACTGGCTGCGCACGCTGTGCCTGAACGCCGGCGCGGACGACGTCGGGTTCGTCGAGATCGAGCGCCCTGAGCTGGCGGACGAGCGCGTGCAGATCGAGAAGGCCTTCAAAGGCGCGAAAGCGTTGATCAGCCTGGTCGGTCGGGTGAACCAGGAGCCGGTGCGCAGCCCGGCGCGCTCGACGACCAACCTCGAGTACCACATGGGCTACCACGACATCAACGACGTGGCCCGCCACATCGCCACCGAGCTCGAGCCGATGGGGGTGCGCGCGTTCAACGGCGTCGCCGGGTTCCCGATGGAGATGGACAACTGGCCCGACCAGCGGATCTGGGTGGTGGCGCACAAACCGATCGCCGAGGCCGCCGGCCTGGGCAAGATGGGCATCCACCGCAACGTGATCCATCCGAAGTTCGGCAACTTCATCGTGCTCGCCACCGTCGTGGTGGACGTCCCGATCAGCGAGTACGACCGGCCGATCGACTACAACCCGTGCCTGGAGTGCAAGCTGTGCGTGGCGGCCTGCCCGACCGGGGCGATCAGCCCGGAGGGCCGGTTCGACTTCTCGGCCTGCTTCACGCACAACTACCGGGACTTCCTCGGTGGCTTCGGCGACTGGGTCGAGCAGGTCGTCGAATCCAAGGACGCCCCGGACTACCGGGCCCGGGTGCCCGAGAGCGACACCGCCGGGGTGTGGCAGAGCCTGGGATTCGGACCCGGCTACAAGGCGGCCTACTGCATCTCGGTCTGCCCGGCCGGCGAGGACGTGCTCGGCCCCTACCTGGACGATCGCAAGAAGCACCTCAACGACATCGTCAAACCGCTGCAGAACAAGACCGAGACGGTCTACGTGGTGGCCAACTCCGACGCCGAGGCCTACGTCAAGCGCCGCTTCCCACACAAGCCGACCAAACGGGTGGGCAACGGACTGCGAGCCCGCGGCGTCGACGGGTTCGCCGGCAACCTCCCGCACCTGTTCCAACGCGAAGCATCCAAAGGACTGGAGGCCACCTACCACTTCACCTTCACCGGCGCCGAACAACGCGAACTCACCATCGACATCCGCGACCGCGAGCTGACCGTCGCCGAGGGGTTGCACGGGACGGCCGACCTGCGGGTGCGGGCGGACACGAGCACCTGGTTCGGGTTCCTCGCCGGGGAACGCTCCCTGGTCGCGGCCCTGCTGCTGCGGCGGATCCGGCTCAGCGGCCCACCCCGGCTGCTCCTGGCGTTCGGACGGTGCTTCCCTAGCTGAACGGCGCCCAACCCGCGTCAGGCGCGCTCGCCGCTGCCGCGCACGAGGTCGGTCAGTGACGTGGCGCGCCCGGCGCCAATGCGGGGTTGAGCTCGGTGTGAACTTCGGCCGGGGCGGGCGTGGAGCCGCAGCGGTCGCAGCTGTACCGCGGTGTGACTCCGCCACCGCAGTGTCGGTGAACGATGCGCCGGGGCGGCCCGGCGGGGTGCGGGTAGTGCCGGTCACCCCAGGCCATCAGGCCGCCCAGCACCGGTAAGAGTTCCAACGCCTTGGGTGTGGGCAGGTACTCGAAGCGCTCCGGCCGCACCTGATAACGCCGCCGCTCCAGCAACCCGTGCTCGACGAGCTTCGCCAGCCGGTTGCTGAGTACGGTCCGGGTGACCCCGAGGCTCTCCACCAGGTCGTCGAAGCGGCACGGACCGAGCAGCGCATCGCGCAGGATCAGCAGCGTCCAGCGCTCTCCGACCACTTCCAGGGCGCGGGCGATCGAGCAAACCTGGCCGGGGTAGTCGCTGTCGAGCACGTCACTAACGTATCGCGATTAGTCGCGTCACGCGACCTAGCTCGTCTATAGTCCGTCGCATGACGCGATTTACCTGGTCCGCGCCTTGTTGCACGCCGACATGACGACCACCGCCGATTCCGCGGCTGCACGCCCGAGTCCCGCGCCCCCACCGCCCCCGCGGACCCCGGGGCTCGCCGAGCGGCCACCGGCCGCGCCTGGCCAGGGCTGGGGCCTGCCGCTGGTTGTGCTGATCACCGGCATGTTCATGTCGATCCTGGACGTCAGCATCGTCAACGTCGCGATCCCGACGATCCAGAAGCAGTTCGCCGCCAGCACGCAGGACATCCAGTGGATCACCACGGCCTACACGCTGTGCCTGGGCATGGTGGTGCCGGGAACGGCGTGGCTGGGCGACCGGTTCGGGCTCACCCGCACCTACCTGGTCTCGCTGCTGAGCTTCGCCGCCGCCTCAGCGCTGTGCGCGCTGGCCTGGGACCTGCCCAGCATGGTCGCCTTCCGGATCCTGCAGGCGATTCCCGGCGGCATCATCCCGGTGGTCTGCGTGACCATGCTCTACCGGATCGTCCCATCGGAGCGGATCGGCACCGCGATGGGTCTGTACGGGCTGGGCATCGTGGTCGCACCGGCGATCGGCCCCACGTTGGGCGGCTACCTCGTCGACTACGTCGACTGGCGGCTGATCTTCCTGTTGAACCTGCCGATCGGGCTGGTGGGCTGCGTGGCCGCGGCGGCGGTACTACCGCGGTTCGGGCCGGGCCCGCGGCGACGGTTCGACCTGCCCGGGTTCGCGGCGGCCGCCTCCGGGCTGTTCGCGCTGCTGCTGGCGGTGTCCGAGGGCCAGGACTGGGGCTGGACCGGATACCGGGTACTGGGGCTTACCGTCTTCGGACTGCTCGCCCTCGCGCTGTTCGTGGTCCTCGAGCTGGAGGTCGAGCAGCCGCTGCTCGACCTCCGGGTCTTCCGGCACTGGCCGTTCGTGAACTCGCTGCTACTGATCACGGCCAACTCGGTTGCGCTGTTCAGCCCGCTGTTCTACCTGCCGCTATTCCTGCAGGAGGGCCGGGGCATGCAGGCCTTCGACACCGGCCTGCTGCTGCTCCCACCGGCGCTGGTGATGCTGGTGATGATGCCGATCGCGGGACGACTGTACGACCTGATCGGGCCGAGGATCCCGACCGTTCTCGGGCTGGTGGTGACCGGCTACGGCATGGTCCTGATGGCGGACATCAGCGCCGACATCACCCGCCAGGAGGTCGTGGTCTGGACAATGGTCCGCTCGCTCGGCGTCGGGCTCTGCATGATGCCGATCATGACCGGGGGCATTTCGGCCCTGCCCCCTGAGATCGTCAGCTCGGGCAGCGCGGTCAACACGATCGTGCAGCGGGTCGCGACCGCCTTCGGGCTCGCCGCGCTGACCGCACTCGCCACCACCGTCCAAGCCCAGACCCTGGCCGATCGTGCCGCGCTACTAGACCCCGGTGCCGACCCCCGGCTGCACGAGCTGGCCGCGCGCGGGGCATCCGCGCTTTACCCGTTGATGCGGGAGCTCCAGCTGCAGACCATGGCCACCTCGTTCCACGACGTTTTCCTCGTTATCGCCTGGATGAGCTTCGCCGCCGCCGGACTGGCCCTGCTTCAGCGCCACGGCCGACCGGCCCGCGCCGGCACCGCCGAACCGGCCGAGATCGGCTGAACCGCCGCGCCGGACTTCAGGTGCCCGTTCGGCCACGCGTGGCGGCGCGATCCGGCCCGACACCGTCGTAAACCGATCGGTTTCTATTTCGCTGGAACCGAGTTAACCTCGCGGTATGACCACCGAGGTGAAGCCAACTTCCCGGGAGCGGCTACTCGAGGCGGCGGCCACGCTCACCTACCGAGACGGCGTCGGCATCGGCATCGAGGCGTTGTGCAAGGCGGCCGGGGTGTCGAAGCGCTCGATGTACCAGCTGTTCGAGAGCAAGGACGAGCTGTTGGCGGCGAGCCTGGAGCAGGGGATCGCCGCCTTCGTGGCGACGCTCCTGCCCGCGGCTGACGATGGCCGTTCACCGCGCGAGCGGATCCTGCACGTCTTCGAGCAGGTGGAGGCACAGGCGGGCGCCCCCGAGTTCCGAGGCTGTCGGTACCTGGCCGTGCAAATCGAGCTCAAGGATCAGAGCCACCCCGCGAGCCGGGTGGCGCACCGGGTCAAGGGGAACCTGACGTCCTTCTTCCGGGCTGAAGCCGAACGGGGCGGGGCGAGCGACCCGGTGCTGCTGGCCCGCCAGCTGAGCGTGGTCTTCGACGGCGCAAGCGCCCGCGCCGGGATCGGAGCCGACAGTCTGACGGGCCTCATCGCGCCCACCGTGATCACCCTGCTCGATGCGGCGGGCATGCACTGACACCGCGCGTGACATGGCTCCGCGATGAGCTCCGTGCATGAGCTTGCGCAGGGAAACCGATCGGTTTACAGTGGTGGAAACCGATCGGTTTCTCACAAAGGAGTCTATGATGACGACGCTTCGGCCGGTGGCACTCGTGACGGGTGCGTCATCGGGGATCGGGAAGGCGTCCGCGCTCGCGCTGGCCGAAGCGGGTTTCGAGGTGGTCGGCACAAGCCGTGACACCTCACGTGCCGACCCGCTCGACGGCGTGACGCTCCTCGACCTCGACGTGGCAAGTGACGCGTCGGTCGCCACTGCTGTCCGCGATGTGATCGGCCGGTTGGGGCGGATCGACGTCCTGGTCAACAACGCCGGTATGGGCGCGATCGGGGCCGCCGAGGAGAGCTCCCTCGCGCAGGCCCAGGACATCTTCAACGTCAACGTCTTCGGCGTGATGCGCATGACAACCGCTGTGCTGCCGCACATGCGCGCCCAGGGACGTGGACGCATCATCAACATCTCCTCCGTGGTCGGCTTTCTCCCGTCGCCGTACATGGCTGTATACGCCGCCTCGAAACACGCGATCGAGGGGTACTCGGAGTCGCTGGACCACGAGGTTCGCGTGCACGGTGTCCGGGCACTTCTCGTCGAACCCGCCTACACCAACACTGGATTCGAGGCCAACAGCTCGCGGCCCGACACACCCCTGCAGGTCTATGCCGACCAGCGGCGCGCCTTCGACCGCATGATGGAGTCCGCGATCAGGGACGGCGACGACCCGGCGATTGTCGCCGAGGTGATCGTCGCGGCAGCGACCGACCCGAAGCCGAAGCTGCGCTACACCGCGGGTCCCACGGCTGGACGCGCAAGCCTCCTGCGCCGTATCGCACCTGCCCGGGTCTTCGACCAGCAGATCCGCAAGCTCAACCAGCTGGCCGGCTGACGCCTGCCCGGTCGCGGTTGACGTAGCGGCACGCACTCACCCATTTCATGGAGGTCCCTGTGGACAGGTCGCTCACCCACCGCTTCGTCGAGGTGAACGGGGTCAGGCTGCATATCGCCGAGCAGGGGCAGGGGCCGCTGGTCCTGCTGCTGCACGGCTGGCCGGAGAGCTGGTACTCCTGGCGCCACCAGTTCGGGGCGCTGGCGGCGGCCGGGTACCGGGTCGTCGCCCCTGACCAGCGCGGCTACGCCCGCAGCGAGCAGCCGGCGGACGTCTCGTCGTACACCCTGCCGCACCTCGTCGGCGACGTGATCGCCCTGATCGAGGAGCTGGGGGAGGAGCAGGCCATTGTCGTCGGTCACGACTGGGGCGCACCCGTTGCCTGGATCGCGGCGATGCTGCGCCCGGACAAGGTCCGCGCGGTGGCCGGGCTCAGCATTCCGCCGATTCTGCCCGGCGGGATGGTCCCGCCCTCGATCACCCGCACCCAGTACGGCGAGGGCTTCTACCAGATCTACTTCCAGCGGCCGGGAGTCGCCGACGCGGAGCTCGCCAAGGACATCCCGGAGTCCTTCCGCCGGATCCTGGTCGGCGCCTCCGGCGACAACCCGCTCGGCAGGGAGCCCCGTCCGTTGGTCATACCCGACGGTCTCGGCCTGCTGGACACCATGCCGGAGTCGCCCGCCCTGCCGGCCTGGCTGACCGAGGCGGACATCCAGGTGTACGCCGGGGACTTCGCCCGGCACGGCGAGCAGGCCTTCACCGGAGCCTTCAACTGGTACCGGAACATCGAACGCAACAACGAACTGCTCGCGCCGTTCCGGGGACGCGGGATCGACGTCCCCGCGCTGTACGTGGTGGGAGACCGCGACATGGTCACCTCACTGCGTGGCCCGGACGGGGGCCCCTCGCTCAGCGACATGTTGCGCGGCCGGGCCGGGTTGGGCAACCCGCTGAGCGCTGTCGCTCCCCAACTGCACGGCCCGGTGGTGCTGCCCGGTTGCGGGCATTGGACGCAGCAGGAGCGTCCCGCCGAGGTCAACGCCGCACTCCTCGACTTCCTCACCCGCATCGACGGCACCGCGGAGACCAGTCTCGAACACACCGCGCCCATCGCGTGCTGATTTGCGTGCCCACTCAACCTCTGGAGTCAAAAGCCATGTCTTCTCACACCACCTCCACCATCTTCGTCATCGGTGGCACCGGGGCTCAAGGGATGCCTATCATCCGCGCTCTGGTCGCCGACAAGAAGTATTCCGTTCGAGTCCTCACCCGCGATACCACCTCCCCGCGAGCCCAGGCCCTCCTCGCGCTCGGGAATGTCTCCCTCCTCGAAGGGTCATTCGCCGACGAAGACGTGCTGCGGGAAGGATTTCGCGGCTGTGACGGAACTTTCATCAACATCGACGGATTCAACACCGGCGAGAAAACCGAGACCTACTGGGCCATCCGCGGCTATGAGATAGCGATCGAAGAAGGGGTCAAGTTCTTCGTCTACGGAAACCTCGACTACGTCCTCAAAAAGTCCGGCTACGACTCCAGGTTCCGCACCGGCCATTACGACGGCAAAGGCCGTATGGCCGAATGGGTGTTGTTCCAAAACGAAAAGAACCGGGACCGGATGGGGGCGGCGGTCTTCACCTCGGGCCCCTACATCGAGATGGTGATCTCACCGGGCACGCCCATGACACCCGGCATCGAGGACGGCGTCGTGACCTGGCGAGTCCCTCTCGGCGACGGAGCCGTTCCCCACGTTTCCCTCGAGGATTGCGGATTCTACGTTCGCTGGCTCTTCGACCATCCAGAGCGGGCAAATGGCATGGATCTCGAAGTCGCTATCGAACACATGACGTATGCCGATATGGCCGCGGCCTTCGAGAAGGTCACCGGGCATCCGGCGCAATACATCGACACTGATCTGGACACATATTGGAACGGCCCGCTGAAGGGGGTTGCTGATCTCCCTGCCGGATACAACGCCGACCCTCACGACAAAAGCACCATGAGCTTCCGGGACAATTTCACGGGCTTCTGGAATATGTGGAAGCATGGAATCATCACCAGGGATTACGCTCTGCTCGACGAAATTCACCCCAACAGGATCCGAAGTGCTGAGCAGTGGTTCAGGCGAGAAGACCAGCTAGGAAAAGACCTCGGCAAGGGAAGTCTGTGGGAGAGGGTCCAACCGGAGAACTGGCGCAGCGACTCTCCGATCCTCAAGGGTAGTGCGGATATGAGGAAGGGCATGTTGTAAAAGGGGTGAGCGGTAATAGGAACCGTATCGAAGATCCCCGAACCCCACCCCAACCAGCAGAGGACACATAGATGTCAGAACGCAATCCCATCCTGATCACCGGAGCCGCCGGCGAAGTCGGTGGTGTGAGCCAAACGATGGTCGAGATGCTGCTCGAACAAGGCCACCCGGTGCGCGCGTTCGTGCGTCGGGACGACGAACGTGCGCACTCGCTGCGCCAGGCCGGGGCCGAGGTATTCGTCGGTGACCTGCTCAACATCGCCGACGTGACCGCCGCGCTGACGGGCTGCCGACGCATCTACTTCAGCATGAGCCTCTCGCCGTACTACACCGATGCGGTCACCCTGATGGCCGCGGCGGCGCGGGCCCAGGGCGACATCGAGGCCTTCGTCAACATCTCCGAGTACGAACAGTCGTTCATGACGTTCGAGAAGATGACCGCACCAGAGCAGGAACGGCGGTCGTGGCTGGGCGGACTCGTCACGCAGTGGTCGCCGCAGCAGCGAGCCCACTGGATCGCCGAGCAGGTGCTGGACTGGTCCGGCATCCCGACCGTCAACGTGCAGGCGGCCATGTTCGTCGAGAACCCGCTGCTGACCTGGATGACGTTGGGCCCGCTGAGCAACGGTGAACTGCGGCTGCCCTTCGGTGACCGGCGGCTCGCGCCCATCGCCGGTTACGACGTGGCGGAGGTGTGCGTGAAGATCCTGACGGACCCGGCGCCGCACATCTCGAAGTCGTATGCGCTCAACGGTCCGGAGCTGAAGGACATGCACGGGTTCGCGGAGGACTACGGGGCCGCGCTGGGACGCCGGGTCGTCTACGTTCCCGAAGAGGTCGAGTCCTGGAACGAGAGCTACGTGGACAGCGCCCTGGCCGAGCTTCCGCACACCGCGGAGCACCTGAAAACCCTGACCCGACTGGTCGCCGGCGGTGGGTACCGCGGCGTCACCAACCAGCTGGAAACCCTGCTCGGGCGCCCGCCCAAGACCGTGCGGTGGGCGCTGGAGAACCACCCGCGCATCCGCACACTGGCGACAGCCTCTTCGGAGTTCTGACATGGGTCGCATGGATATCGAGCGAACGCCCGACGAGCGCTTTGACCGCCTCTCCAGTTGGCCGTACGAGCCGCGGTACGCCACGGTCGGTGAGGGCCTGCGCATGCACTACGTCGACGAGGGGCCGCCAGACGGCCCGGTCGTGGTGCTCGCTCACGGCGAGCCGACCTGGGGTTACCTCTACCGCAAGATGATTCCCGGCTTGGTGGCATCCGGCCGACGTGTTCTGGTGCCCGACCTGATCGGGTTCGGCCGCTCCGACAAACCGGTCGACCGGGCCGCGTACACCTACCCGGCCCACGTCGCCTGGACCGGTGACTGGCTGGACCAGCTCCATCTCGCGGACATCACCCTGTTCGGCCAGGACTGGGGCGGGTTCGTCTTCCTCGTGCACGTGGGGCTCACACCCGACCGGTTCGCGGGGGTGGTCGCCGCCAACACCGGCCTGGCCGCCCCGGACGTCATGGCCACGTTCACCCCGGAGCAGTTCGCGCCCGCCGCGAGCGCGTTCCTGCGCTGGCGGGAGCAGTCCGAGTCGCCCGGCCTGACCGCCTCGTGGGCCGTCGGCAGCCCCGACAGCGCCCTCAACCAAACCGCGCACGTCCTCACCGAGGAGGACGCGGCCGCCTACGACGCTCCCTTCCCGTCCGAGCGGCACTTCGCCGGAGCCCGGCAGTTCCCGTGGCTCGTACCGCTCGACGGCACCGACCCGCCCGCCTCGATGCTGCGCCGCGCCTGGGCCGGGCTGACGGCCTTCGAGAAACCGTTCCTCACCGCCTTCGCCGAACACGAGGACATCACGCGAGCGTTCGAGCGGATGCTCCAGGCCGGCATCCCGGGCGCGCGGGGGCGAGACCATCTGACGGTCCCCGACGCCGGTCACTTCCTGCAGGAGCAGCAGCCGGACCTACTGGTCGATGCCATCCTCAGCCTCGACTGACGACCGATCCGCACGGGGTCAGACCCGGCATGGGGATGGTCGGATTTCCGGTGGCGCTTCCGTACTGGAACCAGGCGCATTCGTGCTACCTGGGCGCGATGGCGAATTCCTACGGTCAGGGGTGGACCGCTGCCACACCCAGACGCGGATGACATGACCCGAGGAAAGACAGGGGACACCCGATGATCGTCGAGGCGCCGACCGACCCGTTGTCGGCACCGCAGCCGCCGCCCGTCGTCGGGCGGTACCGCTCGGCCGATGGGCGCGCCGAGGTGGCCCTGCGCAGCACCGTCTGGCTGGACGGAAAGTGGTGGAGCTGCCTCGATCGAACATTCCAGGCGGGCGCCGGGTTCCTCGTGCCGCACTCGCACGCACACACCGACGAGGTGCACTTCATTCGGGACGGCGTGGTCCGTTATGTACTGGGCGGGCGGGTGCGTACCGCGCGTGCTGGCGACGTCGTCGTGGTTCCCGCCGGAACCGTGCATACCGACCCATGGGCGACGAAGGCCGGACCGGCGACCATCACCTCGCTGCTGTCACCCGCCGGCGCGGAATGGATCGAGTTCGGCCTCCGGGTAGGGCGCGCCACCCGGCGCGGGCAGCTCACCCGCAATGGCCAGCCACCGCTGCCGTTGATGATGAGGATCGTGCACGAGACCGGGGCCGACGTCCTGGCTCCCGGCCTGCCGGCCGCGCTGCAACGACGCGTGGCGATCCCGGCGCTCGCCGCGATCGGTCGACTGTTCTGGAAGGAAGCATGAGCGAGCACCTGACCACGTGCCCCATCTGTGAGGTGGCCTGCGGCCTGAAGATCAAGATCGAGGACGGCAACGTCGTGAGCGTCCGTGGCGATACGGAGCATCCGCCTACCCGCGGGTACATCTGCCCCAAGGGCACGGCGTTGCAGGGCCTGCACCACGACCCCGACCGCCTGCGCGCCCCACTCGTCCGACGTGACGGAGAGCTGGTCGAGACCACGTGGGATGGCGCGTTCCGCTTCCTCCGAGAACGGCTGGGGCCGATCGCCGAGGGCGGTCCCGATGCGGTGGCCTGGCACTTGGGGACCCCTCTCGCACACGACTACGGTTCCTTTGTCTACGGGAAGACGGCCCTGCGGCTGTCCGGCGCGAGGCAGGTCTACACCGCCGCAACCGTGGACCACATGCCGATGATGACCGCGGCCGGGCTCATGTTCGGCGCGCGCGACACCGCGTCCTGGTCGATGGCGGCACCCGATGTAGACCGATGCGACCTGCTGGTCCTCATCGGCGTCAACCCGCTGGTCTCGAATGCCACCGGGATCTCCGCTCCGCGCGGACGGCTGAAGGCGATCAGGGAACGTGGCGGCCGGATCATCGTCATCGACCCGGTGCGCACCGCCACCGCCGAGCTGGCCGACCAGCACCTGGCGGTACGACCCGGTGGCGACGCGGCGCTGCTCGCAGCCGTTGTCAACGTCATCTTTGCCGAGGGGCTCGACCGGCTCAACCGCCTCGAGCAGCACGTCGCCGGCGTTGACGCGCTGCGCACGGCGGTTTCGCCGTTCACGCCCGAGGCCGTCGCGGGACGCTGCGGTATCGAACCGCCGGTGATCCGTGAGCTGGCCCGGGAGATCGCCGCGGCGCCGTCGGCGGCGATCTACGGACGCTGCGGCGCAATGGTGCAACAGTTCGGAAGCCTCAATATTTGGTTGATGTGGGTCATCGCCGCGGTCACCGGCAACCTGGACCGGCCCGGCGGGGTGCTGTTTCCGCTGGCGGCGGCCGCTACGCACAACACCCGAGGCGACGCCGCGCACGGGTATCCCTTCCCGACCGGCCGTTGGCACACCCGCGTCGGCGGACACCCCGAGGTCCTGGGAGAACTACCCCTCGCCGCGCTGGCCGACGAAATCCTCGCCGACCAGTCACCGATCCGCGCCCTGATCACCATCGCCAGCAACGGCGCCCGAACCGCGCCCGACAGCGCGCGCTTCGAAGACGCCCTACGTCGCGTCGAACTGCTCATCTCCGTCGACCCGTACATCAACGAGACGACGCGCCACGCCGACATCATCCTGCCGCCGCCCTCCCCCCTCCACCGCGACTACTACGACCTCTTCTACGAGCAGCTCATCAGCCACAACCACACGCGATACACCGAACCCGTGCTGCCGCTACCTGACGGCGCCTACACCGAACACCAGATCCTGATGGAGCTCGTCGGGGTGCTCGGTGGGTTCGGAGACATGGATCGCGGCGTGGTCGACGACATCATTCTGTCCGCGCTCGTGCACGACGTCGTCGAGGAACCGGGAAGCGTGCTCGCACACCTGGATCCGCAGGACGTGCTCGCGGCGCTCGGCAGCGAGCGTGGACCGCAACGCGGTCTCGATCTGCTGCTGCGCGCCGGCCCGTACGGCGACCACTTCGGCGCCCGGCCCGGCGGCCTGACCCTCGCGGACCTCAAACGCCATCCCCACGGCATCGACCTCGGTCCGCTCCAACCGCGCCTCCCGGACAACCTCCGGACACCGTCGGGCCGCGTCGAGCTCGCACCGGACCCACTGGTCGCCGATTTGGCAAGGGTGCGCGACGGACTGGGCGACGACCACGAACTCGTGATCATCAGCCGCCGGCAGACCCGTTCGATGAACACCATGCTGCACAACATTCCGGCTTTGATGCGTGGCAAGGAACGGTGCACGCTGTTGCTGCATCCCGACGACGCTGCGGCGCGTGGGCTGGTCGACGGCGCTCGGTGTGAGATCTCCTCCGCCACCGGCACAATCGAGGCGACGGTGGAGGTGAGCGACGCTGTCCGCCGCGGCGTCGTGAGCCTGCCCCACGGGTGGGGCCATGACGGTCCTGGGTTGCGGCTGCGCGTCGCGGAGAAACATCCAGGTGCGAATCTCAACGCCATTACCGGTCCCCTTGGAGTCGATCCGCTCTCCGGCACCGCCGCCTTCAACGGGGTGCAGGTTGACGTTCGGCCGCTCGGCGCGACGGCACCGGCGTAACTCTCCGGGTGCCGATCCCGAACAACATCACCCTCAGGGAAACCCATGACCGACCTGGCCCTCGATGTCTACACCAGCCCGCAACGCGAAGTCGCCGGAGGCGGCTGGTTCTCGCCGACCACCTCGACGATCCTCGCCGGGCACACCGAGACCATGCTGGTCGGCGCGCCCTACATGCCCGGCGACGTCGACGAGATCGCCCGCCGCATCGACGCCTCCGGGCGGGCACTGACCACGATCTACATCACCCACGCCCGTCTCCAGCCCCGACGAGTGGCTGCAGTGGATCGCCAGCATCGACAAGATCGCCGCGCTCCGTCGGCCGGTCATGATCAAGACCGGGCACCTACTGCCCTGCGTTCCGCGCCCGGGACGACAGAGAAGGAAGTTCCCCGATGGCCTACGTGATCACCCAGAGCTGCTGCAACGACGCGGAATGCGTCGAGCTGTGCCCGGCCGACTCCATCCATCCGACACCGTGGTCTCCGGAATACGCGACGGCCGAGCAGCTGTACATCGATCCGGACACCTGCATCGACTGCGATGCCTGCCTGTCGGTATGCCCAGTGGATGCCATCTACCCGGCGGCGGAGTTGCCGGAGTCGATGCGTCCGTATCTGAAAATCAACGCCGACTACTTCGCCGCCCGATGAGCAGCCTGCGGATCGCCGTTGTCGGATCCGGACCGGCCGGGATGTACGCGGTCGGTCACCTCCTCGGTCAGGGACCGGAGGTGGTGGAATCGGTGACCGTGCTCGACCGCCTACCGACCCCGTTCGGGCTGGTCCGCGCCGGCGTGGCCCCCGACCATCAGAAGACGAAGAAGGTGGCGGTCGGGTTCGGCCGGCTGCTCAACGACCCCAGGGTACGGTGCTACTTCAACGTCGAGGTCGGTGCCGGCATCAGGCACAACGTCACTCACGAAGAGGTGCTGGATCACCACCACGCGGTTGTCTACGCCGTGGGCGCATCGGGCAGCAGGAGCCTCGGCATGCCCGGTGAGGACCTGCCAGGTTCGGCCGCGGCTACCGAATTCGTCGCCTGGTACAACGGCCACCCGGACTTCTCCCGGATGTCGTTCGACCTGTCCTCGCCGCGTGTTGTGATCGTCGGAAGCGGCAATGTCGCGGTGGACATCGCCCGCGTCCTGACCATGCCCATCGACACCTTGCGCGCCACCGATATCGCCGACCACGCACTCCACGTCCTCGAACGAAGCGCGGTCCGGGAAGTCGTGCTCCTGGCCCGCCGGGGACCCGAATCGGCCGCGTTCTCCAGCCCTGAGCTGCTTGCCCTGACCCAGCTGCGGGACATCGACATCATCGTCGACGCGGACCTCGATAAGGTGCCGACGCCCCAGCATTACGGCGACCGACTCAAGCTCGCGCTGCTGCGCGAAGTCGCCGCGCGCCCGTCGCGGGAGGGCAGACGGAGAATCGTCTTCCGGTTCCTCAGCTCACCCGCCGAGATCGTCGGCGACACGCGGGTGCGCGGGATCCGGGTCCGCCGCAACGCGCTGCGCCGCGGCCGGCCCGTTCCCACCGACAGAATCGACCACTTCGACACCTCGCTGGTGCTGCGCTCGATCGGGTACCGAGGCCGACCGATCGCCGGGCTGCCATTCGACGGCGACAGCGGCGTCATCCCCAACCACGCCGGACGCGTTGAGCCCGGTGTCTACGTCACCGGATGGATCAAACGGGGACCCACCGGCGTGATCGGTACGAACAAGCATGATTCGGCCGAGACCATCGAGTCCCTACTCGACGACGCCCGGTCCGGTCGTCTGTCCGAGCCGACAGGTCACTTCGCCGGATTGGTCGCGAGGCGCGGCGTCGAAGCGATCGGGCTCCAGGGATGGGCGACGATCGACGCCCACGAACGCGGCCTCGGCGCCTCGGCGCTGCGCCCGCGCGTCAAGATCACCTCCACCGACCGGCTGCTAGAAGTGGCACGGGGCACCCCCAGCCTCGATCCCGCCGCGAACCGGGTCGTCGACTGAACTCCGACCGGCCGAACCGTGCTGAGGCGGCTCAAGGCTTGAGCAACGGCCGGCCGCCGTGTGCCGGAATCTCCTCGGCCGCGCGGCCGAGATATGCCACGTACTCGTCGAAGTCGGCCACGTCGTCATGGTGATTCTTCGCTTCGGGAGTGTCCTTCCAGAGCGGATTTGCTCAGGTTGAATTTGCCCTCGCCTGTGCGCCTGGACATTCGCGCCCCAAACCATTCGCCTGGCAGCCTTTCGGCGGTCACGAGCGGGAGGCTGCGGCGTGCATGGCCCGTACCGCGACCTTGTCGATCTTGCCGACCGCGTTCTTGGGGATGACGTCGACAACGACGAACGAGGTCGGTCGCTTGTAGCCGCTGAGGTGCCGCGCGGTCAGCGCGGTCAACGCTTCGGGGTCGACGCTCGCACCTGGTCGCGGTTGGACGTAGGCGACGACCAGCTCTCCCCATTTGTCATCGGGTACACCGATGACGGCTGCCTCGAGCACTGATGGGTCAGAGGTCAGGACGTCCTCGATCTCCTTGGGGTAGATGTTCTCCCCACCGCGGATGATCATGTCTTTGGATCGACCGACCAGGGTCAGGTAGCCCTCCTCATCGAGATGGCCGACGTCGCCCGTGCGCAACCAGCCATCCACGATCGACTTCGCCGTCTCTTCCGGCCGACCGAGATAGCCACGCATGACATTGGGGCCACGCACGATCACCTCGCCATCGATCCCGGGCGCCAGCTCGGCACCGCGCTCGTCGACGATCCGGACCTGCTGACCCGGAAGGGGAAGCCCCACGGTTGCGGCGCGTCGTGGACCAGCAAGGGGGTTGACGGTGGAGGCGCACGTTCCTTCGGACAGCCCGTAGCCCTCGATGAGCGGGAACCCGTACCTGGCCTCGAACCGAGTCAGCAACTCGGCCGAAGCGGGTGCCGCACCGCAGACCCCGTACCGCAAGGACGACGTGTCGGGTCGAAGGTCGGCCGGCAGCGCCGCGAGCATGCTGTAGATGGTGGGCACGGCGCTGAAGTAGGTGGGACGCGCGTGCTCGACGACGTCGAAGAAGGTCTCCGGACTGAACCGGTCGGCCACGAAGACACTGGCACCGGCGAGCAGCGGCGTCAGGACACTGATGAGGATCCCGTTGACGTGGAACAGCGGCAGAATCAGCAGGCACCGGTCCGCGGGCGCCAACTCGAGTGCCTGACCCAGCATCCCCGCCATTGCGTCGAGGTTGGAGTGGTCGAGCATCACCCCCTTCGGGACCCCCGTCGTCCCGCTGGTGTAGATCAAGAGAGCCAGCGCGGACGAGTCCACATGCGGCGCCGGATCCGGCCCCATCACCCGTCCGTCAAGGTCGTCGACGGTGAGCGTGGCGACAGCTGCAGCGGTCGCGCCGTCCTCAACCACCAGCAGCCGTGCGCCCGAGTCGTGGAGCTGTCGTTCGACCTCGCTGTCGGTCATGCTCGGGTTGACCGGGGTGATGGTGGCGCCCAGCCGCCAGGCCGCGAATAACAGCAGCACGAATTCGATGCGGTTCGTCAGTTTGAGGGCCACGACATCGCCCGAACCGATCCCGAGCTGCTGAAGGCGACGAGCCGCCGCGAGGACGCGGCGCAGCAGTTCGGCGTTGGTGAGCGACTGGCGCCCATCGGAAAGCGCGGGCCCATCCGGAGTGGATTCGGCGCGACGGTCGGGCAGCGACGCGAAATTCATGGCGAGGTCACCTATCGCGGATGGTGCTTCGGTGTGATGGCGGGAACCCGTGGACGGGTGGCGGTCCGGAAACGGAAGAGGTCCCGGGGCACGGTGAGCTGACGGTGCCTGACTGGCGCCGGGTCCTCGGCCGGGGGTCAGCTCTGGGCCAGTTGGTAAGGGATGGCCCGGTTCTCCTTGGCCCAGAGCTTCTCGGCCTCGGAATAGGGGGGAGGCGGAACCAGGCCCTGGGTGCGCCACAGGTCAATGGGGGTCTCGTCGATGTGGACCTCCCAGTCGTAGCCGCGGTCCTTCACGAACGGCGCGAGCGTCTCCTCGATGGCCGCCATGCACAGTCCCCGAATATCGGCGTTGTCCATCTGCCGGGCGATGTGATCCACGACGATCCGCACGAAGTTGTTGGCCGGCTTGCCGCCGACATACATGGAGTTTGCCGGCATGTCCTTGAACAGGACGACGACGTAGAACTTGGGCAGGCTGACGTAGTCCACGTAGATCGAGGTGATCGCCTCGGACAGCTGTTCCCTGTCCTCCAGAGTGAATGCGTTCTCCGGGGCAAAGATTTCCCAGTACGGCATCGCTGGGCCTCCTGATCGCTGGTTCGTGGACGCGGCCTCTGATGGGGATCTTCCGATTCCTCTGGACAGCGACACCTCCCAAGCTACGAACGCACGTCAGCACCTCATAGAACGATCGCGCCGCGTGTTGGTACGGGTCTGCCACGGCCCCAGGACCGTGGCGCCCCACGTCACCCCCGAGAGGAATCGGCGTGCGCTCGCGGAACCTCGCCGAGGCGGCCATCGCCGACGGCTTCCCCAGGACGACGATCAGTGCGAGACCGTTGGCCTGAATCCATAGATCTTAATGCTGAGTTTCACTATCGGACCTACAGTGGGTGCATGCGTATCGGAGCGTCCCCGCGCTTTCTCTATGCCAACGGCGACCACTCGTTGCGGATCTACCGGGAGGTGATCATCCCGCGCGGGGAGTTCGGCGACATCCCGCTGGGCGTGCACGACGCCCGCGTCCAGGCCGCTCAGCTCCTGGAGCTTGCGGCAACGACGAGGCAGGCCGGTTTCGACTTTTTCATGATCGGCGACAGCCACGCGGTCCCACACGCCAATGCTTTTGCCCCCACCCCGACTCTCGCCCGGCTGCTGGCCGCGACCGGCGAGATGCCGGTGGGACTGTTCTACCTCGCCCCGTTCCACCATCCGGTGATCGCCGCCGAGCAGGTGGGCACGCTCGCCGCATTCGCCCCAGAGCCGCTCACCCTGATTCTCGGCAATGGCGACGTGAGCAGCCAGTTCGCCGCGTTCGGGATTCCGAAGGGGAGCCGAGGGCGCCGAACTGAGGAGCAGATCCAGCTGATCCGCGGGCTGCTGGCCGGCGAGCAGGTCAGTCACGACGGTTTTCACACGCTCTCCCAGGTCCGGATCAACCCGGTCCCTCGGGTGCCCACGCCGATCTGGCTCGCCGCGACCCGAGGCGCGGCCGTGGAACGCGCCGGTCGGCTCGCCGACGGCTGGGAAGCCTCGCCCGGCAGCCCCCCGGACGAATTGGTCGAGCAGCTCGCGTTGTACCGCCGCGCCTGCGCCGCTTCCGGGCGCGCTCCCAACCCGGTACTGCGCCGCGACATCTTCGTCGCGGGCACCGACGACGAGGCGTGGGCGGCGGTCGAGCCGATCCTCACGGCCGGTTACCGGGGGTTCGGCCAGGCACGGGAGACCATGCTGGTCGGCAGCGCCGCCACGGTCATCGAACGACTCCGGTTCTACCGCCACCTCGGGTTCGACTTCGTGCTCGTGCGCCACATCGTCGGCGAGCACCAACTGATCCTGGACTCGACCAGGCGCATCGGCGACGAGGTGATCCCGGCAATCCGCGACATCTGACGCGGGGCCGGGTACGGATGGCGGGCGGATCCTTCGGTCAGTCGCGTGTGTCCTATCAGGTAAAGCCCCAACGTGCCTACCGTTTGGGTCCGGAGCAATCGGAAAGGAAACGAATATGGCTTCGGAGCCGAAACCCCTGTTCCGCACGGAGTTTGAGAATGGGGTGCTGACCGCCACCTACTCGTCGGACCCGCTCAACTATCTCAACCTGGACGCGCTTGCGGAACTCGAGCAGCTCGTCGTCGAGTGGCAGGACCCGCGATACCGGGTGATCATCCTGCAGTCCGAACCGGACGAGATCGGGTTCATGACCCATTTCAGCGTGGAGCAGCTCCACGCCATGATCAGCACACCGCAAACCGCCCGCTATTCAGCCGGGGCGGTCCGCCAGTACAAAGCTCTCCTCGACAAGCTCGCCGCGCTGCCCGGCGTGGTCATCGCCGCGCTCAATGGGGACACCATGGGCGGCGGGCTCGAGCTGGTCATGGCCTGTGACATCCGCATCGGGGAAGAAGGCGACTACCGCTACGGGCACCCTGAGGTGCGCCTCGGAATCATCCCGGGCGCCGGGGGAACCCAGCGGTTGGCACGGCTCATCGGGCAGGGCGCGGCTACCGAGTTCATCCTGCGCGGCCGCGTGGTGCGGCCGGAGGTAGCCCTCGAGCTCGGCCTCGTCAGCGAGGTTGTGCCCGACGCCAGGGCTCGGGCGCGGGAGATCGCCGACGAGATCGTCACATTTCCCGCGACGGGTGTGGCGAACGCCAAACGCGCAATCAACCTGGGCAACGACTCCGGGATCCAGCACGGATTCGAAGCCGAGAACCTTGCCTGGTTGGAGGCAATGCTTTCGGACGACGCCCTGACATCGATGACGACATTCCTGGAAGTACCACTCGACAAGCGCCGCGACTGGATCGAGAACACCAGCGGCTACCCGAAATACACCGGCCACTGACACTCCCGACCAATCGGAGCGCAATGGGCCGTGGGCCCCACCACGGCCCATTCTCCGACCACGGCACAACGATGCCGGAACGAGGCTCACCCCCGGTGCCCCGGGTTCGTCTGGCTGTTCGGAGCGGCAGTGCGGCCGCAAGTTCGAAAGGCAGCAGTAGCCCATGATCGAGGTACCGGCCTGGCCTGGCTGGGCACAGCGGACGCTGCGCTTACTTACCGGGCACCAATGGCTTCTCGGCTCCCTGCGCCAGGCCGGCGAGATGCTGATGCTGCTCGTGGAAGTGGTCGCAAGCGCCGTGCGCCGGCCGCTCGGCTACTGGTCCGAGTCCTGCGAGCAGATGGTCAACATCCTCCGAACCTGTTGGTTGCCGATGGTGATCTCCACGGTGGCATTCGGGTTCGGCGCGCCCGGGCTGCAGGCCGGCAACTTCTTCCTCCTGCTCGGCACACCGGAGCGGCTCGGTTCCTTCTTCATCATGGCCAGCGTCCGCGAGTTCGCCCCGTGGATCAACGCAATGGTGGTCGCCGGGGTGGTGGGCACCGCGATCACCGCGGATCTCGGGGCACGACGCATCCGCGAGGAGTTCGATGCCATGGAGGTTCTCGGTGTCGACCCAATAAGGGAGATCATCCTTCCGCGCGTCGTGGCAGTCACGCTCATGACCGGGTTGATGGACATGGTCGCCCTGGTCTTCGGCGTCTTCGGCGGCTGGCTGGCCGCCCTGCAGATGGGCGCGGACTCCGACACCTTCCTGGCCAACTTCTGGGCCAACGCCACGACACCCGACGTGGCAGGCAGTGTCGCAAAGACATTCATGTTCGGTCTGATCATCGCGGTGGTGTGCTGTTACAAAGGGTATCGCGCCGGCGGTGGCCCGATCGGCGTCGGCCGTGCGGTCAACCAGTCCGTGGTGATCGCGTTCGCGGCGATCTACGTGTGCAACTACTTCTTCACCTCCATCCTGCTCGGGCTCAACCCGTCGATCAGCGTCTACCGGTAGGCCGGGATGACCACAACACCACCGACGCATATTCGCCGTCGAGTCGGCCGCAACCCGCTCGAGTCCCTCACGGGTCTCGGTGAGCTGGCCGTGTTCTGTGTCAAGGTGTTGCGGGAGCTTCCCGATGTGCGCCAGTACGGCCGAGACGTGGTGCATCAGGCAGCGATCCTGATCCTCAGCAGCGGCCTGATCATTTGGGTGATGCAGGGCGTGATCGGCACCATGTGCGGTACCGAGGGGGCCTACACCCTGCGCCAGATCGGTGCTCCGCTGTACGCGGGAGCCTTCAACGCGTGGTGCGGACTGCGGGAGTTGGCGCCGTACATGTGGGGCTACATCTTCGCCGCCAAGGTCGGCTGTGGCTTGGTTGCCGAGCTCGGGTCGATGCGCATCGCGGAGGAGATCGATGCGCTGGAGGTGATGGGCATCCGGTCCCGCGCATATCTGGTCGGGACTCGGGTGGTCGCGGCGTGGTTGGCGATTCCGTTCCTGTTCACCGTGGGTGTGGCAGTGATGTTCGTCGGCGAGTACCTGATCACCGTCGTGGTGCTGCAGAGCGTTTCGGTAGGTGGCTATTTCTACATGTTCTGGCTGTACCAAAACCCGCTCGATTTCCTGTATGCGCAGCTCAAGGCCCTCGCGATGGGCACGGTGATCGTGCTCGTCGGCTGCTATTTCGGCTTCACCGCCCACGGCGGGTCCGTCGGAGTCGGTCGCAACACGGCCAAGTCGATGATGCTGAACATGGTCCTCATCCACCTCATCGGCCTGCTCGGCACCCAACTGTTCTGGGGCCTGACGCCCAACGCGCCCATAGCCAACTGACAGCCAGAACCTGCGCGCCGACCGGGCTGTTGCTCGAGGACGGGATCAAACCCGTCTTCCAACACGCGCACGTCGCATCCGCGCGCACCGGTTTCCCAGTGGCGCTCGACACTGAACCGTGGCACTGCACGACACAAATGTGCCAAGTGCCGAGCGCGATCGTCGCGTTGGAAGGAGCGAGAACGCGGTACGGCCCGTCACCAGCGCACGACGTGCGCGTCCGCCGGCGTGCGGCTTCGCGGTACGGGGGAGGCGACGCCCGCGGTGGACGTAAGCGCGGGGTTGCGGCGTGGACCGAGACGGTGGAGCAGATGATCGGATGGCCGGACTCGCGTCGGGATGACCGGCGCCGGACGCTGCCGGTCATCGCGCGCTGTGGCGTATGCCGTGCAGGGTGAATGCCCCATCCGCGTCGATCCGCACGGGGTAGGCCTTGATATCGCCCGCGTTGTCTTCCAGCACGCCGAAACCGAGGGTGCCGGTGTGGCGGTCTTCAGCGAGGCTGCCGCACTCGAACACCAACCACACGTCCGAACCGCCGCCCTTGGCGGGGGCGGCGCGGCCCGTGATCCGCAGCCGGCCGGTGCCGCCGCACACCAGGCTGGAGCCTGCCTGTTGCGCGCACCCGATCACCCCACCGTCGGCCTGCATGGGATTGTCTGGTCCGGCGAGCCAGCCGGGCGCGATAGGTGCGAGCGGTGCGATGACCGACACGCGCAACGCGGCCAGGTCGGCGGCACGAACCCGCTGGTTGTCGCTGAAGCGGGTAAGAATGGGCCCTTCGTACACCGCCCGGAACCCTTCCAGCACTCCGGTGAAGGCCTGCCACATCTCGCCGATCTCAGGGCCCGGCGGATTGAGGAAAGCGACCGCGTCCGGCTGTATGTTGCCCACGAAGCTTGTGAGCGCGGTGACCGCCAAGTGATGATGCATGGGTGCCCACAGCCTGGGCAGCACCACCACTTGCAGCGCTGGCCGCCCGTGATTCCGCGCGGTGGCCCCTCGCGCTCCGGCGCTCGCGGATGCCTCCGGCAGGGAGAAGTCCGGATCGTTGGTGGCGCTCGCTTCGCCTCCATCGCGCGCTCCGCGCGCCATGGTGGTCACCCCGGCCGGCGGGATCGGAGATGCGGAGTAGGCCGTTGTGTGCGTACGCCGAGCGTGCAAAGACCTCGGTAGAACCGAATACCGGAAGCACAACGAATTCGGTTGCGAACCCGTTCCTTTCCGCATTTCTCAGCGGGTATTAGATGCCGGCTCGGGTTCTTCGGCAAGAGCGATTTCATGGTCGGAGCGCCTCCGCCGCATTCGATCGAATCGTATTATTGCGATTGCGGATCAGGCTATTTTGCGCTGGCCAGACGGCCAACTCACCAAATAGGGATCTACACCTCTCTGTTGAGAGAGAAGACCCCACACCGGCGCCGCCCCGTGCCGCGGGCGGAACCTCACTTGACCGCCTGATGGCCGAGGGCTCCCCGACGAGCAACGAGATCCCGGACGAAGGTGAGAAGCGAGAAGGTCCCGGGCTTTGCGGGAGTGTCCCTCGGTGTGGCCGCGCGAAAGCAACGACGGGAGTGTCAGCCCAGCCTTCGCCGTTCGCGGTCGCGGGTGTTGGATGAGCGACCAGGCTCCAGCCAGAACATTCGAGAGGAGTCCGTTGTGCCGAAGACGGAACAGGCCACGATCCAGTTCACCGCGCCGAACGGGGTGAGGTGGACACGATCGGCCACGGGCAAGTCGACGGGCACTCAGCTGCTCGAGGCACTCACGGAACTGCGCGAGTTCTACGACGTGTCGCGTCAGTGGAACTGGTGGGAGGAAGGCCGCAGTGAGCAAGAGCATGGCCGCGTGTGGGCGATCCTGCATGAGTGGGAGAACGAAGCAGGCGACGGCGAATACACCAAAGAGGAACTCGAGGCCGTCATGCAGGCCCAGGCCGACGCGGTTGGTAGGCGTCTGGAACAAGACAGGAAACGTCGGGCGGAGCTCGTCAATCGCTCCTACGACAAAGAGCGCGAGAATGCGCGACTGAGACTGCTGCGAACGGAATCCGACATCAGCTTCTTCGCCCACGTTCTGGAGGCGCCCGCGAGTCCGGCGCAGCGCGCGACAGCCCTGCAGCGCGTCACCGACAGCCGGCGGCCGCGGACGAGTTGCGGAAGCAGCTCGGTGACCCGGAACAGATCATTGATCGTGACGGATACCTGCCCGCGGAGCGCCGGGAGACTAATCTTCGCGACCACATGAACTACTGGCGCCACCGTATGCTCCGCACATGGGCAGGAGAGGACCGACGACGATTCAATGCGCTGTTCAAAATGCCTATGCCGGGGCCAGCCGCCATGTGCTCGGAGTGCCAGGCACCCAGCGAATGGCACGGATACGACCTATCCCTGCGGCTATTCCAACAGCCGCCACCTCCTGGATCTGGGGCCGAGACCATTGGCAACCTCATGCCGGGCTGGTGGGATCGATGCGCGGCTAGCACCGCCTACCAGATCACGCACATCTGGGGTGGCAAGGGTGCTCTCCCTGACTTTGATGGCGAGCAATGGGTGGCGATGCTTCCGCCCCGGCTTCGGACGATCTTCGCGCCAGCCCCGCCGAAGCCGAAACGAAAGCCCCAACCCAAACCGCGGCCTCTGGCCGTCCTCGAGCCAGGACCGATCAACGACGTGATGGCGCGGCTGGCTGAGGCTCAGGCCAAGTACCCGACCGCCCAGGTACGGCGTGGCGACGGTGGCAACTGGGAGTTGTGGCCTTCCTGATCTGGCTGACACCCTCGATTATGCGCATCTCGAGCAGGACCTCGGGAGGCATGGGCATCGGACGCAGTCCTGGGATCGTCTATGACAGCCGGACGAGAGCGGGACTCTGCGCCTTCTCCTCGGTACGTGGTTGACCGAAGCCGTGTGGCTCGCTGGCCAGCGGGTGAGGCTCACCGGTGAGGGCAGCCAGCGCGGCGGCGACCTCGTGGAGATCCGCACGAACGTACGTCGTCGTGACACCGGCGTCACCGCGCCCGCTGTGGCCGGCATAGGCGCGAGCGACCGCGTATCCGAAGCGACGCTCAACCCAGGTGAGTGTCGTATGCCGTAGCCAGTGCGTGGTGATCTGTTGCCGGGCTACCCAGGGAAGGTGCTCACCAACGCGCGCCCACAGGTAGTCATAGCGCCGTGCGGTGAGGGGCCGACCGTCGCGGTAGCACAGCAGTCGAGAATGGTTGCCAGTATTGCGCTCCCGCGTGTGCGCTTCGAGATGGCGAGTCAGGGTGGGGGAGATGGGCTGCCACCGAACCGTTTGGCCCTTCTCCCGCAGCCGCAGCAGACAGTTTGCCGAGTCGAGATCTTGCTGACCGAGCGCGATCGCGCCACCCCGCCGACCCGCTGTTTCCTCGTGCAGACGCAGGAGCAACGTGTCGAGTTCGGGATCATTCCCGGTGCGCGCGGCGACCTCGTTGATCTCGCCCACCGCGCCGTCGGGAAGCGCCCGGCGTGTACTGGTCAGCCTGCGCGGTTTCGGCACACGCAAGGCGGGGTTCGCCGCTCGGGTGATGAAACCATCGTGCTCGGCGTGCCGGTACACGCACCGCAGCGCACCGATCAGATGTTCCGCGGCCGAACGGCCACCGCGCGAGTTCCGGCGCATGACTCCGGCGGTCTTCGTATGCTCCGCGAGCTGAGTGATTTCCAGCGGCGTGGGCTCGTCGAGCGCCCGGCTGCCCCAGACCAGCTGGACCCGATTCCAATAGCTCGTGTATACCCTGCGGGTCCCATCCGGGACAGCGGCGGCGACTTGCGGGATGTATTCGTCGAAGGTCGGGACAGTTCGATGGCTCGCGGCGTCGAGCAGCTGTTCAGGTTCGACGCCGAGCCGTCGCAACAGTAGGCGCGCGGCGTCGAGCTCTGGGCCAGTCGTCATCGCGGCACCTCCGCCGAGCCGACGAGCACCTGCAGCATGACGTCCAGGGCGTCGGTCGGAGCCGCCACCAGTAGCTGTCGCTCTGTGCACCCGGCAACGAGTAGTCGGTCACCGGCGACGAGCCGGAATCGATGCCGCAGCGTTGATGGCAGCCGCAGGTGGCCTTGTCGCGTCAGCGCCGCTGGCCCGTCGACGTCGCGGGTGGCAACGACGGCGTCATGGGAAACCGTCAGTGTGTATCGCTGGCACGGCTCCCAACACAGGACTCGCAGTGCTGAACGGTCCGCCAGTCGCCCGCGCGCGTCGATCGTGGTGACGGTGTAGTAGACCGAGCTTCGTGTCGCGCGGCGAAACAGCCGCGGCAGCGGCAGCCCAGGGGAGGAGCTCAATGCCTCGGCCGTGTTCGTGTTCGACGGATAGTGGCCCTGCCCGATGACCGCCCGCTCCGCCAGGGGCCGAGCTTGAAGGACGCGGTGCTGAGCGGTGTCACGCTCTGTCATCGGACACCGCTTCGCCGGACGTTGTTGATCAGGTCGGTGAGCTGCAACCGTTGCTTGCTTGCGGCAAGCCACCAGATCGGCCCTGCCGGTCCCACGTCGCCCCGCACGAGCTCTGAGTGTGTGGTGAGCATCATGACGCCACTCGGACCGACGGAACCGTGACGACGGTCAATGGCCTGGTGGAAGTTGGTTTCGCGTTCGACGGATGGGAGTTCGACGAGTACTGGCCGGCTGATGCTGTTGGCGGTGCGTACGGCGTGTTTGCGGATGCCGGCGGCGGTGAGCCGGGCGTATGCGTCGATCTTGTCGAGGAGGGTGTCGAGCACCTCGGTGCCTCGGTCGTGTTCGTAGAAGCAGCCGACGATGGCCGGTTTCGCGTTTGGCTGGTGGTGTGCCCATTCGAGGTATCCGTCGGGCCGGAGGAGGTGTCCGCACTCGGTGGCGGCGCGGGTTTCTGACCACCAGGCGGTGAGCGCGGCGCCGGGGGTGCGACGGGCGCCGGCGTGCAGACGTGAGTAGAACTCGGCCACGCCGAGCCGGTGGTCGAGTTTGGATGAGCTTTGCAGCCGGGTGACACGTGCCGCGATGTCGTTGGCGCGCGGGAACGTCGTGTCGGTTCTCGCGGCGTGCAGCAGGGCGCCGACGGGGCCGAGGCAGTAGCGCCAGGGCAGCGAGCCGGGCCGATGGAATGTTCGGAAGCGGGCCAGAACGTCGCGCTCGGCGAGTTGCTGGAGTCGGCGGCGGGCGAATCGCATGCTCACGTTGGAGAACTCGACGCGGGCGAGTTGATCAGTGGTCATGACGCGGTGGTCAGCCAGTAAGTTGATCACTGCATGATCACGATCTGTGAGCCTTCCGGCCTCGGTGATGACCTTGGTGAGGCTGCCGCGGGCGGGTGAGCTGGTGGGGTTGCTGGGCATGGTGAGGGACCTCGCGAACTGGAGTGGAGGACTGGATGAGGAAGTCCAGTGCTGGTTTGGTGCGGATGGCTGTGTCCTGGCGGGAAGCCCTAAGGCTTTGTCGGGCGGCCGGCACGGGCGCCGCACACGCACGCTGAGCTGCGACGATGGCGCGCTCAGGGGGTTCCGTTCACCGTGCCTTTCTTAGGCGGAACGGTGAACGGAACGCCAGGCGGAACGGTGAACGGAACCCCACGGCGATCGCCGTGTATTACCGGTTGTATTAAGTCGTCCGCCGCCCCGCTAGTTGCCCCACCGGCCGGACGGGGCGCGCTCAGCTCGGGTGCAGATGATCCCGCCGTCAGGCAGGTCGGGGTGTTCGCCGGGGCCGTAGAACCGGCATACCTGGGGTCCCTGGCGCTCGTTGGGGTACTCCCGCCACCCACCGCGCGGGTAGTCACGTTCCTGGTTCGGCGTACACGGGCAGCGCCGGTCGGCCACCCGACCTCGGTCTCGGTCATCCCTGTCCCGGTCCTCCCGGGCACAGTTGTCGGAGACGATGACGACATCGACGGGACCGGCGCGCAGCACGAATCCGTCTTCGCCGTCCGTGTCCCTTCCGCCGTTGTTGTGTTCCGTGGCGTCGTCACGTGTGCTGGAGTGTTTCCGACAGGACCGGTCGTTGGCCTTGATGGCTGGCAGAGACAAGCCGCCGGCGGGAGCCGGCGAGGTCGAGGCGAGCACGGTGTGCGTGGCGACCAGCTGGACCGGCGTATCCACGGTGGCGTCGTTGGGGCTGGTACCGGTGGCTGTGTGCTGGCTGGGGGCGGGGTAGGCGAGCGCGACCGCGCACATGCAGCAGGCCATCGTGATGATCAGGGCGCGGACCACTCGTGCTAGCAGTGGCCAGGTTCGCCGGGTCTTGGGTATGGGCATTGTCGGTTCCTCTTTCCTTGTTGTGGGCTTGCCGGCCCGGGAGGTTGGGTGGCTAGGGGCGCCGGCGGCGGTCGGGCGGGTTGCGTCGTTCGGGACGTCGGCCTCCTCGGCCGGTGTCGGCGCGGCCGTGTCGGGTTGGCGACGACGCGGCCGGCGTGGGCCTCGGGTTCGCCGGGCCGCCACTCGGCGCGTCACCGCCAGGCGGTGTGACTTGGCCGCCGGTGGGCTCCCCGCGCAGGACCGAGCGGTCGGTGCGCCTGTCGCGCTCGCGCTGATCGTGGGTGTCTGCGCGCTCGGCGTCGGTGACCCCGGTCCGGGCGCGTGCCCGTGCGCGGAGCCATTCGGCCCGGCCCGGGATCGGCTCGGGCAGTGGTGGCGAGTCGAGGGTGAACGGCGGCTGTTCCTGGCCTTCGTGGACGACCCGCGCGACCATCTGGAACCCGCCGCGCGAGGAGAGGTCGTGCTCGGCCAGGTAGGGGTTGATGTGGTGGGCTTTGCGGGGCGCGTCGCGGGCCGAGAGCAGGAAATAGATCTTGTTGCGGCAGTTCGCGTCGATGGCCTCGCGTACGGAGGCGTCGAGTTGGGCGTCGTGTTGGTGGGCGATCATCCAGGACACGCGGTAGCCACGGCTCTCGGCCAGGGCGAGGTCGACCCCGATGGGCAGGTTGAGGGTGTTCTGGGCCTCGTCGACGATCACAGTGGCGTCCGGTCGGTCCTCTGGTGCACGGCGGCTGCGGCGCGTGGTGTGTCCCCAGCAGCCGGCGAGCAGCAGGCCGGAGATCAGCCGGCTGGCGTCCTCCCCGAGTTCGCCTTTCGGGAGCCGGGCGAGCAGGATGCCGCCGTCGAGGATCTCGGTGAGAGAGAACGTGGTGACCGGCGAGCCGAGCAGCGCGCGGGCGAACCGGCGCGACAGCACTCCGCGTAGCCGGGAGACCAAGGGGGCGTACAGGCTGCCGCGCTGGGCGGCGGTGAGCTCGTCGTAGTCGTCCCAGAACGAGGCGAGCCAGTCGGGCAGTGCCACGGTGGCGAGCAGGTTGGCGCGGAACGGGGTGTCGGTGAGCATCCGGACCACGTCGGGCAGGGTCGAGTCGGGCCGGTGGGTGAGGGTGAGCGCGGTGCAGCGCATCAGGTCGTCCATCCGGTCGCCCCAGGAGGAGGCGTAGAGCTGGCGCAGGGTGCCGGTGAGGTGCTCGGCCGCCCACTCGCCACCGCCGCCGGGGATGGCGGGGTCGGGGGCGAGCGGGTTGAACGCCGGGATCGCGCCGCCTTCGAGAAGGTCGTCCGGGTCGAGCACGACCAGCCGGTCGGCGCAGGAGGGCGGGAGCCGGTCGAGGATGTTGCGCACCAGGTCGCCCTGGCAGTCGATCAGCACCACGCCTCGACCGGCGAGGGCCTCCGCGATCACGTATTGGGTCATCCACCAGGACTTGCCGACCCCGGTCAGTCCGAGGACCTCGAGGTGATAGCGGGCGTCGGCGACGTTGAGCCCGATCATCTCGACCGGCCCGCCGAAGTTGGTCAGCCCGAGCGGTTTCGGCCGTGCCCGGCGCGGATCATCCGGCGGGATCAACAGCAGCGGTCGCCGCGCCGAGGAACCGGTGCCGGGCTGGGGGTGGCGGCTGTTCATCGCGGCTCGCCTCCGTATCGGCGGTAGCGCCCCGCGCGGGGCGCGGGGCTGCTGGTGTCGCGGTTCGCCAAGGGTGCGGAGGTGCTGGACGGTCGAGGGGCCGTCGCTCGGATCGGCCGTCCTGGTCGGGTGGGCTGGTTGAAGCCCGGCTGGGAGCCGGCGCCACGACCAGGGGGTGACGGTGGTGGCGTCGGCCCGCCGTCGGGCCCAGGCCGCCGGTCGCCAGGGGCCGGGGCGTCGTTGCTGTTGCCGGTGTTGGTTGGGCGGGAGCTGCCGGTTCGCCGTGCCGTGCGTGGGAGCGGAAGGCGCGGGAGCTGGCGTGCCGGGGCGCGATTGCGCGCGGAGGGTGCGGGCAGCCCGTAGGTGTGTGGTTGGGCGGGCAGATGCCACAAGGCGGCCAGCTCGGCCAGCGTGGCGTTGAACCCGGCCCCGGGCGCCCGGCACCACAGCCGTTCCGCGTTGCGCGCCGGGCGGGTGTGCAGGGTGGCGTGGGTGGTGACGAGGTCGTAGCCGGCGGCGATGTCGCGGGCTAGCCGCAGCCGTGCCCGCCGCGCCCGCGGACCGGGCAGGGCTGGTGAGGTGTTGGTGGGGTGGGTGGTGACGGCCACGCGCAGCGTGGCGTGCAGGTGCGCACCGGCCGTGCGTTTGGCGTCCGCGGCCTTGCCCATTAAGCCGGTTCGGGTGCCCGTCGCCGTTGCCGGACGGGACGCACCGGCGACCGTGCCGGTGCTGCCCCGGCGGTTGGTCGAACCGCTCGAGCCGGTGAACAGGTCGAGCAGCTCGCTGACGAGGAACGACAACAGCTCGGCTGTGCCGGCGAGCAAAAACGTCGTCACGTTGCGGCACAGCTCGGCGGGGTCCACGCGATCCAGGCCGGCGACGAGTCCGGGGAGCGGTCCGCCGGTGGGGGTGATGACGAGCTGCACGGCGGCTTGTTGGCCTGGTTGGCGGTCGGCGAGTGCGTCGAGTACCGCGCGCAACGGTTCATCACCGGGCTGATCGCGACTGGCGTGGGAGGGACGATGGGCGGGATCGATCAGCGGTGCCCACCGACCCCCGGCGGGGCGCAGCTGCAGCACGCTCGGCGGGGCGTACCAGACTGGCGGGGTGGTGTGCCGGATCTGGGCGCCGGGCAGCACGCGCCGGATCGCCGCGGCCATGTGCTCGGCGCGCAGCGGCGGCGCGACCCACACGCCCGCCCGCACCCCGGCGGGATCGGCGTGGAACTCGGCGGCCAACGCCGGAGCGGGTTTCCACGGCCGGCGGGGAGCCCGGTCGAGGAACCCGGCGAGGACCCGCCACAACGCCACCGCCGCATCGGCGGGGTAGGTCGCGGGTGGGGTGATCTCCAGCCACTCCGCGCGCCCCGCGACGGCGTAGCGGGTGCGCCAGAACAGCACCGACACCACCATCGCGGCGACCAGCACCGCGACAGCGGTGACCACGATCGGCCACGAGCTGGCCCACCAGGAAGTCACACCCGCCATCGCGTCGGGGGCGACCGAGACGAACGCGCCCTGTCTCCCGTCGAGACCATCCGGCGAGGAGCCCAGCGGCGGCCCGATCATCCACTGCGCCAAGCCCAGTGCGGGTCGGTGGCCCGACTCGAGAATGCGCGTCATCTTCTTCAATTCCTTCCCGCCAGCGATCGGTCTCCGCGTCGCCTGCCGGGCTCCGTGTGGTGTTCGTCCTCACCGGCGCCGGCGATGTGCCGCGGTTGCGCATTCAGGTGTAGCTGGCGGATTCATACATTCTTATTGAGCAAATAATTCGGCCGTGTAATACAGCGCCCTTCGACGCGTGCCGAAGCCTGCTCGACACATGTGTCTACGTGGCCCTATGCCACGACATGTCGATCAGTCGGACGGCAGATGCACGAGGCGAGCAAGGAATCTCCGTGAGTTGCTGCGGCTGTTCGCGACAGTCAGGGACTCGGTTTGTATTAGATGTGCATTAATACTGTATTACTCGACCAGTCCGCTGGGTGAGCGTGTATTAATTGTGGATTCTTTTCGTATTGCCGGATGTGGCTAGCTGTTTGGTGTCCGCTCTTTTCACCGAGCACGGGAGAGCTTGTGATGGCCAAATTTGAACAACCGTGCCGCGGCGCTCACCGTTTGGTAGCGGCCGGCTCGGGTCGGGGCTTGCCTCGGCCGGTGGGGGTGTTCGAAACCCTGGAGGTGGCATTCGGGTACGTGGTGACCGGGCCGGCGCCGCTGGCGGTGAAGGGCCACCTGTTCCCGGATCTGCCCCACCGGGACATCCCTCTGCACCAGCTGCGGGTGCGGCTGCTGTCTCCGCTGGTGAGCAACTCGACCCGGGCCGCGGTGTGGTCGTACCTGGTCCGCCAAGCACGCACACGCGGCGCCCGGCAGTCCTCGTGGACGGTGGGGGCGGCGGGGATGGCGCTGCCGGAGCTACTGCGGATCGTGGGCGCGCTCGCGCGCACGTACGCCGGCGAATTGGAGGACCTCGAAGCCGCTGCGCTAGGCGCGTTCTTGGGTGAGCTGCGCCGCGTCGATCTGGACGACACCCGGGATCCCCGGCTGCGCTGGCGGCTGCTCACCGCCGCCTACCGCGCCTCCCGCACGCTGCGCGACACCACCCATAACACCGCCCCGGACACGGCGCGGGATGGAGGGCCGCGGCGATGAACCCGGAGAACCGGCGCCAGCCTCTCCACCAGCGGCCAACCCCCGCAGGGTCGCCACCCGTTCGTCCAGCTGCCACCACCCAAACAGACGCACCGGCCGGCGACACCGGCACCGACTCGATGGCCACCCAGAACAGCCCGGACACCGTGGCCGTGGCCACGGCGGCCACTGGACCCGTGGCCACAACCTCGGTCGGCAGCCCGTCCGCGGCCACCGCGGGGACCCGGTCGGTGGCCAGCGGACATGCGGACCAACCCAGCTCCGGGATGGTCAGCGGATGCGTGGCGCGCGCACCGTCAGCGGCCAGGATGCTGCGTCGGTCACCGGGTTGGGTGATGCGGGCGCTGGCGCGCGGGTGGCGTGCGAGCGCACGAGCGGCACGGCGTCTGTGTATCAGTGGCCCGCTGTTGGTTGCGTTGGCGGCCATCTACGTCGTAGTCCATGACGGGCTCGCACGCGGCTGGGCGGTTGCACCGATTGCGCAGATCCTGCCGACCCAAGGAGGGCAACAGGTCCCCATTGCACAGAATCTCGACCAGGTACTGACCGGCCTGCGGAACATGCTAATGCTCTACCTCGTCCCGGTCACGATCGTGATTTTGACCGCGGCCTGGATGCGTTACGGGGCGGCGCGGAAAGCGGAGAACGCCGAACAGGCAAAGGAAGCGGTCAGCAAAGCCCTCATTGGCTTCTGCGGCGCGGCACTGTCCCCAGTCATTGTGCAAGTACTGCTGATCATCGTGCGGGGCGGATCATGAGAACGCCCACAGCGCCCGATCGGATCAATCGCAATTTCCTTGAAATCCTCGCCTCGTGGGCGCGGAGCTCTCGATGGCCGACCGGTCGGCACGCGCCGCATGCCTTTCGTCGGTTAATCCGCGTCCTTTCGTCGGCGCCATGCGGCCTCATTCGGTGGCTGACGGTCACCGGTTTCGCTGTGGTGGCCATCGGGTCAATCGGCGGCCACGCGATGGCGACGATACCCACGTCGGCTGCATCCGGTCCGGACGAGGCCGCCATGACGGTCACCGCCTCGCACGCGACCGCAACGCCAGAAATGGCCACACGCCCGGCGGCCACGGCGGCGATGCCCGACCAGCTGGCCATGTCCACTCGCGTGGCCGACCCGGGCGCCGGTCGAGCCGGTGGCCACACGACGCAGGTCATGGCCACGACGGCCATCGTGGCCACGGATGGGCTGGCGATGGCCAACCACGCGCCTGTCTCACCCATTCGGCCCATCGAGACCGCAGGTGTCCTAGCGCCGACGGTCCCGGGTCAGGGGCCGGCGCCGCCACCCTCGGCGCCCACACCGCCCGCACCATCAGCCACCCCGCCGGTGCAGGCGCCGCCACCCAGTTCGCCACCGCCAGGCACAGCGCCGGCAGGCCCGGAGGAACCGGGCTGGATCTCGCAAGCGGTGTCGGGGGCGTTGGAGTGGGTGCTGCGCAACACCGTGATGGACGGGCTCAACCCGTTGCTGGCATTGATGGGGCGCACGGTGTTGAGCACGCCGACACCGGACTCGCTGCCGCACCTGGTCGAGCTGTGGGAAAGCACCCGCACGATCGCGGTGTCGGCATACGTGCTGCTGGTCATGGTGTCCGCGCTGGTCGTGATGGCCTACCACACCCTGCAAACCCACCACAGCCTGCGCGACGCGATCCCGCGCGTGCTGATCGGATTCCTGGCCTCCAACTTCTCGCTGCTGATCGTGTCCACCGCCATCGAGACCTCCAACGCGCTGGCCGCCGGGGTTCTCGGTGACGGCGTCAACCCCACCCAAGCCGCCACCGCGATGCGGGAGATAGTGATGGGGTCGGGACTGATGACCGGCGGAGTCGACTCCGGTGGGCTGTGGCTGGTGATCGTGGTCGCCTGCCTCCTCATCATGATCATCTTTCTGCTGGTGGGCTACGGGGTGCGGGTCGCGCTGCTGGCCAACCTGATGGTCGCCGCGCCGCTGGTTCTGGCCACCTACGCCCTGCCCGCCCCGCTGGACCGGCTCGCCGCGTGGTGGTGGCGCGCCTTCGGAGCTTTGCTGGGCGCGCAGCTGGCGCAGAGCCTCGCGTTCGCGGTCGCGCTGCGGGTGTTCTTCACCCCCGGCGCGTTCCGGTTCGACGACGGCCTCACCCAACCGCTGATGAGCCTGTTCTTGGCCATCGGGGTGGTGGTCGTGATCGTCGCGGTGCCGTTCTGGACGTTGAGCGCCGCGAAGCTCGGCCAGGGCGGCTCGATGCTCGGCCGGCTGGTCAAGACCTACCTGGTGATGAAGACCTTCGGTCTGGTCAAAGGCCGCGTCATGGGCAAGCCGGGCGCAGGTCCCCGTCGACCCACCACGAACACGCGTGGCCCGCGCCGCTCCGGCGCCAAGCCCAGCACCCGACATCGAGTACCAGGGGCCGCTGGAGGCGTGCCTGCCAGCAATGCTCATCGGAAGCCGAATCCGCCCGGGAGCGGTGCTAGGAGCCGGGTGGGCCGCGCGTTCAGTCGGTTGCGCCGCAACCGGGATGTGCAGGCGGGGCGCGGCCGGGCCGGTGTCGCCCATGCCGGCCAGTGGGCACGGATGGACCCCGCTCGCACCGCCACCACTGCCCGGCCTGGCCGATCCGGCGGGTCGGCTCGCATGCCGATCGGTGCCCGGCCCGCGCAACCAGCCCTCCGCACACCGAAAACCACCAAGCAACCCGCCCGGTCGACGCCTTACCGCGCGTCGGACTCGGCCAGCGGCGGCTCCCGCAACCTGGCCCAGCCGCTCGCCGGGACGCCTCGCCGCCATGCACCGGCGCCGGCGGGGCTCGCGGCTCGTCGTGCCACCGGTCAGCCGACACAACGCGTGCGCCGACGCACCACTGGTGATCAGCGGCGCCCGTGACCCTGCCTCGTCTGCCTAGTTCTGTGATCGCCAATTCGAGGGGATACGTCCGTGAGCAGCGTGCCCATTCCCGCCGACATCGACATCGAGGACAAAATCGTCGGGGAACTGACCGGCCGGCAGGTCCTCATCCTCACCGCTGGCGCCGTGCTGCTGTACGGGGCGTGGGCCGCTTGCCGCGCGGTACTGCCCTTCGCCGTGTTCGTCTACCTCGCGGCCCCGATCGCCGGCGCCACCCTGGCCCTGGCCCTGGGCCGCCGTGACGGCCTCACCCTGGATCGCTGGCTGTGGGCAGCGGCCCGGCACTTCGTGACCACCCGGCCCCTCCCAGCCGAGGAACACATCGAGCCGGCCGGCGGGTGGGGTGTGGTCCGCCGTCCGAGCGCACCGGTGCTCCTGCCCGATCGCGGTGTCGGTGAGACCGGCGGGATCGGGGTGGTGGACCTCGGGCGACACGGGCTCGCCGTGCTCGCCGCGGTGTCCACACTCAACTTCCACCTACGCGCACCGGCCGAACAACAAGCTCTGGTCGCCGCCTTTGCCGGCTACCTGCACTCACTCACCGACCCGATTCAACTCCTCATACGGGCACTCCCGCTCGACCTGTCCACCCACGTCAACACCCTCGACCACACAGCCCCAGTACTCGGACACCCGGCGCTGAGCGCGGCGGCGGCCGAGCACGCCGACTACCTCGCCGAGCTCGCCCACCAGGAGTACCTGCGACGTCAGGTCATCCTGGTCCTGCGCGAACCACTCCGAGTCAGCCCCACCACCCGCAACCCCCAGCTGCTCGCCGACGGTGACCGGGTCTCCCTGACCCGTCTGGCCCGGCGCCTGACCGAAGCGATCGACTTGCTCGCCCCGGCAGGCCTGGCGGTCACCGCGCTGAACGCCACCCAAGCCACCGCCGTCCTCGACCACGCCTACCGCCCCAACCCACCCGACGCCCTCCCACCGGATGACGACGACCTGCTCGACGAAGATCTCGACGAACCACTAGGTCCTGAAGACTCAGGCGGACCACCGGCCGACCACATCCCTGCAGCTCAGGAACTGCCGGCCGAGCTCCCACCCGACCGCGCTAGCCACGGCGGCGGTGAGGACTGCGACGCCAACGGTGCCGCGCGTGCTGAGCGGGCCTGGTACCCGCCGGCGGATCGGTGGCGGTCATGAGCCGCTCCTCGTGGTCGTCCGCCTGGTCGCTGCTGCGCGGTACGCGCGCTCCCGACACCGACACCGACACCGAATCGGTCACCGCCGTGGATACGGCCGTGGACGCCACCGTGAGGCAGGTGTCGGTACGGGTCGGCGCACGCTCGATGCGCACGACTTCCGGATGGGTCGCCAGCTTCGCGGTGGTCGGCTACCCGGCGGCGGTGAGCCTGGCCTGGCTGGACCCCCTGCTCAACCACCCCGGCCAGCTCGATGTCAGCGTGTACATCGACCCGGTCGACCCGACCATCGCCGCCACCCGGCTGCGCCGCCGTCTCGCCCACCTCGAAGCTGGACGTCGGCACGCCGAAAGCCATGGCCGGCTGGCCGATCCGCTGGTGGACGCCGCCGCCGAGGACGCCGAAGAGCTGGCCGCACAGCTCGCTCGAGGTGAGGGCAAGCTCTACCGATTCGGCCTCTACCTGGTTGTGCACGCCCCCGACCCGGACACCCTGGCCGACGAGGTCGCCGCCGTCCGCGCTCTCGCCGCCTCGCTGCTGCTGGACGCGCGACCGGCCAGCTACCAACAGCTCGCCGGGTGGGCCTCCTGCCTCCCGGTCGGCCTGGACGGGCTGCGCATGCACCGCACCATGGACACCGCCGCGGTCAGCGCCGCCATGCCGTTCACCTCACCCGACCTCCCCGCTCCCGACCCAGCCGACCCAGGGGCGCTGCCCGGAGTGCTCTACGGGCACAACGTCTCCTCCTCCGGGCTTGTGTTCTGGGACCGGTGGGCGGCCGACAACGCCAACGCGGTCGTCTTCGGCCAATCCGGCGCCGGGAAGTCCTACCTACTCAAAGCCAGCGACGTCCTCCGCCAGGCCTACCAGGGCGTCGAGGTCGTGGTCATCGATCCCGAACACGAATACACCCGCCTCACCCACGCCCTCGGCGGTCACCTGATCTCGCTCGGCGCACCCCACACCCAGCTCAACCCGTTCGACCTGCCGATCCACCAGCGAGAAGGCACCGACCGCTGGTTCGCACCAGCCGACGCACTGCACGTACGCGCGCTGTTCCTGATCACCTTCCTGACCGTGCTGATCGGCACAGAACCCGAACCCGACGAGCGGGTCGTGCTCGACGAGGCCATCCACACCACCTACGCCCGCGCCGGAATGACCGACGACGATCCAGACAGCTGGACACAGCCCGCCCCGATACTGGCCGATCTGG
Organism: Actinospineispora eucalypti; assembly: GCA_014208095.1. GTDB lineage: Bacteria > Actinomycetota > Actinomycetes > Mycobacteriales > Pseudonocardiaceae > Pseudonocardia > Pseudonocardia eucalypti. The sequence goes on from JACHMT010000002.1 coordinate 60,501, forward strand.
CCCAGGCACTGGCCGAGATGTCCGATCCCGCCGGGCCACGCTGGGCGGCCCGCATCCGCCCGCACACCCGCGCCGGGCTGTTCGCCGGCCCCTCCACCGCCACCCCATCCGGGCATCTGGTGTCGTTCAGCCTGCGCGAGCTGCCTCGGGAAACCCGGCCGGTCGCCACGCTGATCGTGCTCGATCTGATCTGGCGGCGGCTCAACACCGCCCACCAGCGGCCCACCCTGGTCGTGATCGACGAGGCATGGCAGCTCATGCAACTGCCCGCCGGCGCCGAGTTCGTCGCCCGCACCGCCAGGGCCATCCGCAAACGCAACGGCGCGCTCACCCTGTCCACCCAAGACACCGCCGACCTACTCAGCAGTCACCTCGGGCAAATCGTCGTCGCCAACGCCGCCACCAAGATCCTGTTGCACCAAGACCACACCTCGATCGACGACGTCACCCGCGTCTTCGGCCTTTCCGACGGCGAGCGTGAGCTGTTGCTGCGCGCCCGGCCCGGGGAAGGCCTGTTGATCTCCGGAGAGCATCGGGTGGCGTTTCGGGGCATCGCCAGCCCGACCGAACACGAGCTGTGCAAGGCCGACCGCACCTTCCTCACCGACCTCGACGAACACCAGATCGGCCTGGTCGAACTTCCCGCGCCGCCCCTGTCGGCATCGGATGAGCGGTGATCAAGGCCTGCGCCGCCGGTCTCGCCGGGCTAGCCGTCCTGGTCATCCTGCTCGCGGCTGCCGCCGGCGGGGTCATCTCAGCCGTCCTGAACCCGTTCACCAGTGGCACCAACGACCAGGCCGGAACTAACTCGCCGGCCAGCTGCGCACGCAACGGGCAACCCATCCAGCCGCCGGGCTACACGGCCGAGCAGGTGGCCAGCGCCGCCACGATCATCCGGGTCGGCCAACAGCTCGGAGTGCCGCCCCAGGGCTGGGTGATCGCGCTGGCCGCCGCACTGCAGGAATCCGGGCTGCGCAACCTCAACTACGGCGACCGCGACTCACTCGGCCTGTTCCAGCAGCGCCCCAGCCAGGGCTGGGGCAACCCCGACCAGATCATGAACCCCGACTACGCCGCCACCCAGTTCTACCGCCACCTCCTCGCCGTGCCGGGCTGGGAACGCATGTCGGTCACCGACGCCGCGCAAGCCGTGCAACGCTCCGCCACCCCCGGCGCCTACGCCCGCCACGAGCCCGCCGCCCGCACCCTCGTCACCGCCCTCGCCGCCTGCACGCCAGCACCGCCGCAGCCACCCGGGTCGTCGACTGTGCCACCGGTCGCGGCACCGGCTAACCCGACCAATGACGCCGCCACCGGGGTGATCGCGACCGTGACCGGCTACGCGCGGGCCCAGATCGGCACCCCGTACGTGTGGGGAGGTGACGGATCCAGCGAAGGCGGATTCGACTGTTCCGGGCTCGTGCACGCCGCCTACCAAGCCGCAGGCATCAACCTGCCCCGCACCGCCGACACCCAGTTCCGAGCCGGACCCGGTCTACCACCTGAGGAGAACCTTCAACCCGGTGATCTTGTGTTTTACCGCGCCCCCGGCGCGCAGAAGATTACTCATGTTGCGCTCGTGACCGGCGGCGGGAAGGTGGTGCACGCGCCCGACCGCAGCAAGCTGGTCGAAGAGGTGCCGCTGCCGCGCAAAGACTTTGCCGGCGCGACGAGGCCAGTTACCGGCCCGCCGGTGCCTGCGGGCACCGAGAAACCCACGGCGTCGTTCGCGTTGCCCATCGGCGCGCTCGGCCCCTCCTAGGATGCAGTTACGGAAGATGGCCGCCGCCCGGAACCGATCGTGGCGTGCGTCGGGCATGTCGGGGTGCTTAGCGGGACTCGATGAGGCGCGTGATGGCACCGGCCGCGAGTATGACCGCCGCGTCGGGCGTGTGGGTGTCTCTGAGCCAGCAGATGAATAGAGAGATCCCCGTCTCTCTGCCGTGCATGGCGATCGCGTCGGCGAGCGCGCTGATGTAGGTGGGCACGAGTTCGTCCGTGTGCGCGATGCACTGGTCTAGCCTCGCCACGAGGGCGGGATCAACATCAGTCACGGCGCTTGATTCTGCGCTGGCGCCACCTGTCTCGTGGCGGATTCAGGAAATCCACGCGCCCGATCGGGGCTTGCGGAGCGTCCGGCTGGCCCGCCGGGGCTGCGCGGTCATCGCGCTGGGTGGGTCAGTCTCACGGTGCACGAACGGGCGGTCTCAGTGGCTGCGGGGGGTTTCAGCCACCGAGACCACGCGCGTCGGGAACACGGTTCGGGCTCAGTGAGCCGCCTCAACCGGTCGGCTGGCTGAATCCCGCCCGTTCCGACGCCCAGGAGTCTGACACGGTGATCACTCGCGCCGTGGCGGAACGAGAAAACTCACTCGGTGATGTTGGCGAGCGGGTGGGTTGGCCGCGTGGTAGCCGGACCCGACGCCGTATGTTCAGGGCCGGGCGGGCCGCGGGACGGTCGCGATCGCGAATGTCGGCTGTGGTTTGCGCCCGCTGCTGGGCCTGTTGTGTCGACACTGCGGGCATGGCTAGTGATGTATGGGTGCGCGTGTGGGCGCGATCCGTGATCAAGACCCGGTGCGCGCCGGAGGCCCGGGCTGATGCGTTGGCGGAGCTTGACCGCACGTCGTCGGCCGAGTTGGCCGGGCTCATCCGTCGGCATCTCGACGAGTGGCAAGACCCCGTACACGAGCGCTTCTATCTGCGTGCCCTCGCTGCCGATCGCGGCGATACCGACATGGCCGAGCTGATCGACACGTGCGCCAAGAGCAGCGAGCGTCCTCAGCTCACTTCCGCGATCTTGGTTCATTGGCTGGGAGAGCGCGGAAACTGCCTCGGGTGTGGCGAGTACTGGCCGTGTCACGCGCTCAACGAGGCGTTCTCCGCGGCCTACCCAGCCGACGCCCGATAGGGGGCCGGCATCGCTGCGTGACGCCCGCCGTCGCTCCGACCCGCCCCCAGCAGCGCTCGCCTGCGTTCGGCTGGGCGCGTGGCCCGCGTGTGGTGTGGGTACAACCGAGGGTGTGTGCGGTAGGTACAGCGTGGCCAGGCCGGATGAGGACGTAGCCCGCGAGTTCGATGTCAAGGTTGTCGCAGATGAGTCGCCGGGGCCGTCGTGGAACGTCGCCCCGACGCAGTCCGCGCGGGTCGTTTTGGAGCGGCTGCCGAGCAAGCGGGGCGCCGAGGACGCCGAGGGGGTGCAGCGGATGCTCCGCACCGCGCGGTGGGGTTTGGTGCCGTCCTGGGCGAAGGACCTCAAGGTCGGCAACCGGTTGATCAACGCCCGCAGCGAGACCATCACCGAGAAGCCGGCGTTCAAGGCTGCCGCGGCGCGTCGGCGGTGTCTGGTGCCGGCCGATGGCTACTACGAGTGGCAGAACACCGAGCAAGGCAAGGTGCCGTACTTCCTGCACCGTGACGATGAGCTGTTGGCGTTCGCCGGGCTGTATGAACTGTGGCCCGACCCGGACCGCGATGAGGATGACCCGGACCGGTGGCTGTGGAGCTACACCATCCTGACCCACCCGGCCCCGGATGCGCTGGGCCACGTACATGACCGCTCACCCGTACTCGTCCCACCGGGCGGGCTGCGCGACGGCTGGCTGAATCCGGAGCTGACCGACCCGGCCAAAGTGCGCGAGCTGCTGGCCGCGATGCCCGAACCCGGGCTACAGCCCCGGCGGGTGTCCAACGCGGTGAACAGCCCGAAGAACAACACCCCGGACCTCGTGGCGCCGGTCAGCGACTAACCGGCGAGGCCGTGCGCGGGGTGGGACTGGACGGCCGTGGTCAGGTGTGCGCCGTTGAGTCGACACGTCAGGCTTCTCTCGCCGGTTCGGGGCTGTTGCTCGCGGCTCCGCTAGTTCGTCGGTAGGTCAGTTCAGGGCCAAACTCGACGGGCACCGGGTCATCTTGCGCGCGCACCCCGACAACTTCGGGGCTCTACACGCGGGCTGAAGCGGAGATCGCCGGTGCCGGCCCGCCGTGCGCAGGTCATGGTCGAGGTGACGCGCCGCCGATGCCCTACGCTGCATGCGTGCCCGTGTCCGCTCATGCTGTGGCCGAAGCGCTACTCGTGCCACGCCCACGGATCCCCGAATCGCAGAGCAGCGACGACCGACAGCGGCACGGCTCGTACTAGATCTGGGAGAAAGACAGACGAGTCGAGCAACAGCTTCTCTGTTAGCTCGCCTGTCTAGGAGAGGTCAGGTCAGGCATTCCCTTGGAGCAGATCGCTTTCGGTTTGGAGCGGAGTCCCGATGACGGATGCCGCCGGTACCTCGCGCATGCCGTCTCGTTTGACACGCGAGCGCGTATCCTCTCGATGGAGATCGATGAAAGCTGGGACGACGAGGTTCGGAAGGGCTGGCTTGGTACGCAGCAAGGCATTCGGATGTCGCTGATCCATGAGCACGGTAATGCGGATCACGAGCGCAAGATTGAGGACTTTCAGGCCATCGGACCGGCGCCGTGGACCATCATTGATAAGCATAATGTATTTTTGAAGCAGGCTCGCTCGGCATTTACTCATGGTGCGTACTATCCTGCTTTGGTGGCTGCTTGCGCGCTAGGAGAGCGACTCCTCAATGAACTCGTCATTCGCCTGCGTGACGATTACGTCGGTCACCCGGCGACCGCTAGCGTGGCTACTCAGACCACCATCACCGATTGGGTCAAATGTATCGCCGCATTGGTCGATTGGGGCGTGCTCGATGACGACACCGCCACAGTCTTAAACGAACTGCGCAAGTTGCGAAACAAGAGCATCCACTATGGCGAGCATCTGTCTGGTGCGACCATACGCGATGATGCATTGAGCGCGGTAAGATCGATCCAATCCGTAATCGAGACAGTGTTCGCTCCGCACGGGGCTCCGCCTCGGTTCATCTCCGGTACCGAGGGACACTCGTTCCTGTCGCTTGCCAGTGAGCAAGAGCCTTTCTTCAAGCGGTTCTACTTGCCTGCCTGCGTCCTAGTGAGTTCGAACTTCGAGATGCGACCCACCCCTGAGGATTCAATGGCTGTGTTTGACGACAAGACTTATCAAGATGAGTACCCAAGTCTGACGGATGAGGAATTTGCCTAGCACTACCGGTGTAAGCCTAGGGCCTCTGGCAATCTTGAGGTGGACCGTTCGGCCGGAAGTGCGCCTTAGTCAAGGGTCACTCGATGGCGGCGCCTTGTCGCTCGTAGGTCGCCCACCGATGACCTGGCTCAGGCCAAGCTAGAGCGATCACTTTCTCCACCATGGCGCCCTTTGCGGTGATTACGATTCCCCCAGGCCTGTATATGAAGTTCTCCGGCGGCTCACTGGCAACCCCGAGACCAAGCCGCAACTGTAAGGCGCCGAGAGTCACCGACCCTCCCCATAATTTTCCGCCGGGGCCGGTGTGCGCCTCAATAGCAACCGAATTGGGAGTTCCGTGTGGGTCGATTTCGTGGGCTTGCATGTACATTCCCCAGCCGTTTGGCCAATTCGACCCACGCCACAGAATGTCAGCGAGTCGCGCTTTATCGAGGCCTGTCTTGAGGTCGGAAATCGCGTCCCCATCTCGTCCGAGAGATTTGGCTTCTAGTGCGCCCCAGAATAGTTTCAGCAGCCACCGTTCCAGCTCGGACCCCTGGCAGAGCGCGAATGCGTCCTTGGCGCGATCTGGATGGTCCGGCTCAGCTAGGCTGAGCTGATCGGTTTTCGTGGCGCGGAAGAATTGGCCGGCGACTGTATCGAGCGAGCTCGAATGGTTGTTGTGTCGTTCGCAAAGAATGAACGAAAAAAGGCGACTTACCGGCAAAGACTTGGTCTCGCCGCGAAGCCATGGGAGGCCGGAAATTACGATTCCAGTATCGCTTCCGAGAATTTCTCGTAGAATTGAGGCGCTAAGCCAGTGCTCGCGGCTTATCCTGCTCGAACAGTCTTGAGACGCATTGCCGTAACAACGAGGATGCGTATACCCCGTGCGGGCGTCTGCCAGCAGCGGCACCGGAGCTTGCGCTAGCCAATAGCCGCCAGCGGACCTGTGACATGACCTGACTGAGCGGTGGGAGCCACAAGGGCAGTAGAAGTTTTTGCCCGGGCCGCGGTGAACCGGGTCACGTGGATAGTCCAGTATTCGATGGAATCCGACCAGCGGTCGCATGGTGGGATTCTAAGAGGTGTGTGCCGCCGAGTCGGCAGGTGAAGCGTCTCTTGCTGGTTCGAGACTGTTGATCGACTGTGTGATTCCCTGCCGGTCATGCTGGCTTGCGTCTGCTGGTTGTAGTCGTCGAGACAAGGGTTGAGGAGATACACGCCTGCGCGGGACTGGTCGGGACGAAGAGTGTTTCGATGCGGCTAAGGTGACGGCTCATCTGGGCCATCGGCCACTCGTGCCCCAACTCGCCGGGGGTGCGCAGGCCTCGCACGATCACGCCGATACCCGCCGCGCGGCAGTAGTCGACCAGTAGCCGGCCGGTACTGGAGTCCACCGTGACGTTTGCCAGGTCGCTGGTCATGTCGGCCAGCAGTGCCAGTCGGCCGGGCAGGGGGAGTCGGCCGGTCTTCTTCGGGTTGGTCAGGACGCACATGACGACTTCGTCGAACATGCCTGCGGCCCTGCGCGCCACGTCGATGTGTCCCTGCGTGGCTGGGTCGAAGGAGCCGGGGAATACGGCGCGCATGGCTTGCCATGCTAGCGCTCGGCGGTGTCCTGTCCCGGGGACTTCGCCGAGTCCCGCGCCACCTCCCCCGCGCTTGGCGCCAATCGGGCCGCCCGGCGCGCAAGAGCCACCCTGACGATGCGCGCTGCTCGCGCGAGGACGAGAGGGTCATCGACAGCGCTGGGATACCCGGTCTCGGGCGGTTCTGGGATCGGCCTGGTCGTCACTTCCACCTCCCATGTCGGCGTTGTTGCTCTTGCACTCGGTTACATCGTGCGACCAGAGTCCCTCAACAACGGCGCGTCAGCTAGAGAATCAGGCAGTAGCCGTCGGCCAGGGCAAGACGGTTGTTCCACTCGGTTTCTGTCCGGCGGCAGCCCGCGCACGGCACCGCCGGCACCTCAGCCGCTTGCTGCCGCGCCCTGTCGCCCGCGCCTGAGTCTTCCGCTCGCCGGCTGCGGCCTAGCCGGCAGCGCTCACATCGCGTGCGGCCTGGTGCGCGAAGGAGAAGCTTCTGGCCGCATTGCTCGCAGTCCGCAGGTAAGGCAGTCTCGGGGCCAAGCTCAACGGTCACCGGGTCATCTTGTTCGATCGGTCACCGGGTCATCTTGTTCGATATTGACGACCGACGAACGGAGTGTTCACAGATCGCACGCACTTCGGAGCGTGGAGCCCCCGCCACGCGAGTCGATCAGCGATCCTCGTGCACTGCATCACGGCCATGTGCCTCTGGCATCTACTCGTCGCCAGGGGTACTCCGTTCGGGCGGCATTTTCTCGATCAGCCACGCCCACCCACTCGACGCCAGATCGTGAGACACGTGCCGCAAACCGACCGTCGCGAGTCGGGTGAGAAGGGGGGCCGGCTGTGGAGGATGTGTGTTACGACAACGGTGAGGGGCTGCAGAAGCTGCGTGAGCAGGTGTACGGCGGTCCCGGGGTTGGTGTGGTCGAGTCGGCCGTGGCCGGGTTGGGTCGGTTGCAGCCGTGGGCGGCGGATTCGTCTGGTCGTTTGCGGCAGGCGATGCGCGGGACCGGTGTGGACTGGCAGGGCCAAGCGGCCGATGCGACGGCGGCGTCGGTGCAGCGGGTGGGTGAGTGGGCCAATCTGGGTGGGCAGGCCACGCACAACGGTGGCGGCCGGGTGCAGGACTACGCCGGCTCGTTCGCCGAGATGAAATCGAAGATCGCCGAACCGGTGCCGGTGCCGACCTTGACGGCGTGGAACCAGGTGCTGGGGATCTTCGGCAACGGTTTCGATCACTATGCGGCGGTTGAGGAGAACGCGAACCGCACCGAAGCCGCTTATACGGCCTATCGGGCGCATGAGAACAACTCCCGGGGTGCGGTGGATACCTTCCCCACCCTCAACCAAGTCCCCCATGTGACCCGGCCCGAGCCGGCCAGCCCCACGCATAACCGCCCGCCCACCGGCCCCGCCACGCCGTTCCCGCCGGCGTTCCCTGGCCCCAGCGGCAACCACAGCCCGTCCACGCCGCCCGCGGGCAGCTCGACCAGCCCGAACCCGCCGCAGGTAACGCCGCCACCCGCTCGGCCCGCTGAGCCGCCTATTTCCACCAGCCCCGGCCCGACGCCGCATCCAGCGCCCGGCCCCACGCCGCCGCCGGTACCGCAGCAGCCGCCGTCGGGTCCGACGGAGTCCACCAGGGTGACGCCAGCGCCGGACACGCCTTCCCAACCATGGCCATATCCGTCGCCGCGCTGGCCGTCACTACCCGACCGGTCCGCCTCCCCACCCGGCACAACGCCCCCACCTGGCCCCGGCACGCTGAGCCCCATGCCCGGACCAGGCCAGCCGCAGCAGCCCCCGATGGACAACCGGCCCGATCCAGGATTTCCGCAGCCGCCCGTTGAGCAGCCGGACATGAACGCCCTGCCGGCGCCGGCGCCGGAGGCGCCGGTAGTCCCGAAGCCGACCTCGGGCGGCGGTTACCTGTTCGGCGCGGGTGTATTCCTCGCCGCGTGCGTTGTCACAGCGATCGCTTTCGCGGTTACCCGGCGCAAGTTGCGCCACGCCAGCGGTTACGTGATCGGCAGCGGTGTCCGCGACACGCTGCACATCCCGACGATCGCCCAGCGCCTGCACGCCAGCAGAGCCGGCACGCGGAGCTCCGAGTCGGGCAGCGATCAAGAGTGGACGCCGCTGCCCGCCGGAGGAGTCCTCGACACCCCTAACCAGCAGCACACGGCAGGTAGGGACGGGTGGTTGGACCTTATCCGCACCAGCGACGCCAGGGAGACCGAGGAGGCAGGGTCAGGCACTCACGCGGCGGCGATTGCCTACGAACTCCCGCTCGGGGAACTCACCGGCCAATGCGTGCCGGTGCGCATCCTGGAGACCGGTGGGTTGGCCCTGCAGGGTCACGGCGCGGATGGTGTGGGACGCGCGCTGATCCTCAGCACGCTGTCCGGCGACGAGGACACCGGGCGGCCTGCTGGCCGCGTCCTTCTGCCGGCGGCGGATGCGTTGCGTCTGTTCGGGCGCAGTGACCTCGGCGACGACACGCCGGAGGGCCTGTGGATCGTCCCGACGCTCGATCACGCGGTCTCCGCGCTCGAGCACGAAATCAGCCGTCGCCAGCATCATCAGGCTCAGACCCATGACGCGCAATGGCCCGTGACGATGCTGGTGACCCGGACACCGGGCACGACCGCGTCGCACCGGGCGCTGCTCGAATTGATCCGCGCAGGCCGATCGTGGGGGATCACCGCGCTGGTGTTCGGCATGTGGCCCACCGGGCGGACCCTTAACCTAACGACCGTCCTCAATACCACCACAGGCGAAGATGAAATCGTTGTCACTCCGCCTGCCGGCTCGCTCACGGAGCCGCTGGAAGGGACCAATTGCTACGCGCTCCCGGCCGCCGATTGGTTCGCCCTGGCCTCCCAACTCGCCACGATGCTCGACAACCCGATCGACACCTCCCTCGCCCCGCCACCGTCTGACGGCCAGAACAGCCAGCCCGAGCCCGACGCACCCGCGGAACGTGTGCAGCTCGCCGGCGCCGTAGCCCAGCCCCAGCAAACGGACGGCACCCCAGAGCAGGGCGCCGCTGAAACGGCCGGTCGAAGCGTGCAAACCCACAATCAGAACCAGCTGGCTGACGATGATCCGGAACCGGTTCTCTACGCCGCTCCCGCCTGCACCGACGAATCCGCCGCATCGGACATCGCCGAGGACGCCTCCACCCCAGGCACCACCGCCCCGGGCGACGCGTCACCAGGCGTCCTGACCTTGTCCCTGTTCGGCCCGCCCCGAGCGATCTGGCACCCCACACCCACCACCGCAGGCGTTCAACCAGCCCCGGTCACCGTGCCATTGACGCCGAAGTTCCAAGAGATCTGTACTCACCTCGGCGTGCACGCCAACGGCGCCACCCGCGAGGCCATGGCAGAGGCCATCTGGCCGCGCAACAACCGCCGCGAGCTCCCCACCAACACGCTCAACACGAACTTCACCCGGTTCAAACAACGCGTCAATCAAGCCACCGGCGGCGCCATCGCCAACCCGATCACGATCATCGGGACCGGGTTGTGTCAGCTAGATACCGCCCACATTCGCATTGACTACCGCGACTTCCGCGAGGCGCTCGACCGCCGCCACCACACAACCGACCCGGATAAGGTCGCGCAGGTCTACCAGGAAGCGCTCAACCACTACACCGGCGAACTCGGCGAAGGCATCTACGCCGAGTGGATCGAACCCCACCGGCAAGACGCCAAACGCGACGCACTCGACGCCGCCTGTTACCTCGCGCGGCACTACGCCGACACCGACCCTCAACAAGCACTCAATGTCCTGGAGAAAGCCCGCGCCATCGACCCCGACAACAAATCAATCTACCAACACATCATCGAAATCCATCACAAGCTCGGCCAACCCGACGCAGCCGACCGCGCCGCCGAACTCTGGGAAAAACAAGTCGAGAAAGGCGCCGCTTTTGACCAATGACGGTCAGACGAGCCTAGTCTTGCCCGTTGTAGTGCTGATAGCCCTCGGCACCTTCCGAACACAGCCCCGGATCGAGCACGTCGTGCACCTCGTCAATGCCGACCTTGCTCAGCACACCGCTCTCTTCCCAAAGATCCGTGACCTCGTCCGGATACGTGGCCAGCAGGACTAAGATGTCACCCGGAGCGACGTGCGCCGCATCAGCCACTTCATCAACGGTTGCGCTCATGCTCTAAGCATCCATCATCGGGGTCGACCCCCGCTACGCGATGCTAGCGGAGCTACCAATGCTTACATGCTGTGCACGGTTGAACGTATGGCGTGATTCGGTCAAGCAGACCAGTCACTTCTCTTTGTCAGAAATATCTGCACCGGAAACGAGCGAGCGCGCGGTGACGGTGAATTGATTGATCACCGCGAGCATCTGCGGCGGTGACTTGCCGGCGCACGCACTCAAGAGCCACAGGCAGCACCACCCGAAAACACCCAAGTTCGCCCAACCCATGATCTGAGGATCAAGCAGCGGCTGAATCGACCGTAACCCCAGGAGAAGCCCCACCGGGATCACAGCAATGACGACGCTCCGAACGACGTTGAATAACCTATCGCGTGCAGCTTCCAATGAGTTCTTGCGGGCCTCCTCGCCCGAGAAGGCAATATATCCCAGGTGGCCAGTAAGAAGAGCGGCGACAATTTGGGACAAGTCGTCAACTAGCTTCTTCAGACCCTCGCGCTCGGGCAGTACGAGAGCTACTTTGAACTCTTCCATCGAGCGAGCTAGTCCGTAAAAGGCCGCACTGACCGCAGCGCCGGACCGCGCGCCAGCCCAGTCAGCCGAACAATTCCGCGCCAACATGTGGAGCGAGTCTGCCGCAAGGTCCAACTCGTACGCGATGTCCGCGCGATCACGCGTGTACTGAGGCAGCCAATATTCCGCTCGAACCTCTTCTTCAGATATTCCGCATTATCGTCGGAGATGTCGGATAAAATCTGGTCCGCGGCGCTCCTGATTGGCGGCCACGCGCAACTCAGGATCTGCACCAGCTTGTTCCGACTGTCATCAGAGATCTCACGTGACACGGCCACATAGCGGACAGCATCGCGCGCCATGGTCGTGACGAAGTCGCGGACGACTCCGTTCCGAGTATCAGTGATCAACAGAACCCTCTTGACAAACGCGCGCGTGAGATGCCAGTAGTATCGTGTTCAATATCTTGAACCGCGGCGAGGACGCAGTTCAGCGACCAGGTCCAGCCACCGGTCATAGAGCCGGCCGGAGTCTGCCGGAGAAACAGTCACAAATCCACCCCGCCGTAGCTGCATGAAATACCGGCCCTGGATACGGTGGAACCCGATCACCCAGGGTCCTCGTACAGTCCGCCCATTGGAGCGGCTGGTAGCGCCGAGCTGCCCACCGGCATCAGCGCCTGTGCACATTCGGGCCAGCACACTCGCATCGTGCGAGGAGACGCCGCGTCGCCGCAGCCCATCGGCGAGCTCAACAAAGTTGCTCGGGTCGGCCAGCTGAGCCGTCGCGTCGTCGAGCACGTCAGCGGGGATGTTCACCACCTGTCCGTACCCGGCTTGCATCTTCCCCAAGCTCCCGAGCAGCTCAGCGGCCACCCGGGCGCCGTCTACCGGACGCAGGCGGATCGGGCCAGCCCCGTCGTTGCTGACCACCACAACACCCTCAAAACCGTCCACCGCCCCGAACCCCAGGATCGGCCGGAGCGAACCGTCCGGATTCGTGTAGCGGATATCCAGCTGGTACTCCGCGCCGTCAATCAGCCCGAGCAACCGGGCCAGATGTGGCGACGGCCGTGCACCGTCAGATAGCCCGCGTTCAGCCAAACCCACCAGCGCGGACCGGAGAAGATTGTCGCTTTCGACCCGGTCACGCGCGGTCCAGCCTGGACGCCGCAGTCGGAACCACACTGGCGGATCGCCGAGCCTAAGCGACTCCCAACATGCCAACAGCTCCGTCGGCGACAACACGATCCCGCTCGGGGTCTGAACAATCACGGTTGCACCTCCTCAGGTCCGATCACCGGCGAGACCACGGCATCGTCTTCGGCGATCTCGAACGGATTCCCTGTACGCAGGAACAAATCCTCGTCACGCTCGCGGCGCCGCCCACCCCCTGCGCCACCGCCGCCCGCCGGCGTGACCAGCATCGCGCCGGGTCCCGACCCCGGGGACGGACCTTCCGCGGCTCGGGTCGGCATGGTGCCCGGCCCGCGCTCGACCGGAGCGGGAGAACTCTCGAATGGCCGAGGCAGCAAAGCACGTGTGCTGCCGCCTTGTCCGCCCGCCTGATATCCGCCCCCGCTCGGCCCGCCGGCAAGGAACGGCGGAACGGCAGGCGGTAGACCGGGCGAGATTCCCGGACCCAGACCTCCGGGTGCGCTCGGCGAACGGCTCACCCCACCAGCCGGGATCTCAGTGCCGCCCGCCTGGGGTAACGACGGAAGCGTGTACGCCGGCGCAGTGCTCGAGCTCGCGGCGGGAGGTCCAGCGGTGCCCGGCAACCCAGCACCAGTGTGGTCAGCGCCAGCAACGACATCGTCGGCGCCGGACCGACCCACACGGGGTACCGCGTTCGCGCCGGCATGGCCTGGAGCCGCGCGCCACCCCAGATCACCGTCCGAAACACCAGGGCCAGCAGGTTGTTTCGCTGGCTCAGCCCTGCTGAGCTGTGGGACTTGGTTGAGGGTGGGGAAGGTATCCACCGCACCCCGGGAGTTGTTCTCATGCGCCCGATAGGCCGTATAAGCGGCTTCGGTGCGGTTCGCGTTCTCCTCAACCGCCGCATAGTGATCGAAACCGTTGCCGAAGATCCCCAGCACCTGGTTCCACGCCGTCAAGGTCGGCACCGGCACCGGTTCGGCGATCTTCGATTTCATCTCGGCGAACGAGCCGGCGTAGTCCTGCACCCGGCCGCCACCGTTGTGCGTGGCCTGCCCACCCAGATTGGCCCACTCACCCACCCGCTGCACCGACGCCGCCGTCGCATCGGCCGCTTGGCCCTGCCAGTCCACACCGGTCCCGCGCATCGCCTGCCGCAAACGACCAGACGAATCCGCCGCCCACGGCTGCAACCGACCCAACCCGGCCACGGCCGACTCGACCACACCAACCCCGGGACCGCCGTACACCTGCTCACGCAGCTTCTGCAGCCCCTCACCGTTGTCGTAACACACATCCTCCACAACAGGCCCTGTCCTACCGGTTGCCCACGAGTGTTCGGAGGTTCGAAACCATCATCTCGGCGACCCGAGTGGCCTGCTGACATGCGTATTGGTGAGTGATCCCAGGATGACTAGCTTCGGAGACGATGTAAGAGGCCTTCAGGCTTTGCCCCGGGGCGACGTCCACGAGCAACATGCAATTGTCATCCGGTCTGCCTAGACCAGAGTAGGCCTCCACCGCCGGGAATCCGGCAACTGCCGTGATCCGAGTCCGACTATTCAAGAAGTACTCTGCTCCATGGTCCAACTCCGTACTCGCTATCCAGCTGTCTTCTGGCTCGGCGGGCAGGTTTGACCAGGTGCAGTGGTAGCGGCCGGGCTGATTTGTAGCTTCCGTTTTCTTCGGAGGGGCAGTGCCCAACTGTGCAACTTGCGCTGGGCTAAGAAGTGCGCACGGGTCGACCGTGTCCAGAGGCAACGAGCCGGGCCGCGGGGGGAGGAGGGGGGCCATCGGCGGCGAGGCCGGTGGCGCTTCCGGGGCCGGGCCCGACGAACATCCAGCCATCACCAGTGAGACCAACGCAACCAACGTTATGCCTGCGAGGCTCCTCCACCTGCTCATCGGCCTGGTCCAGCGGTTCCGGGAAGCTGCGGGAAGGGCCATTGCGGCGGCGTGGGAGCCGGAGACGCAACGAGCGGCGCTGGATTTACTGGTGGTGGGTTGTCGATCTGAAATCTGCTGAACGAATCCCTTATCTGCTGTTCGCCATGTCCGTACTCCTTGGCCATCCGTTCAAGATTCTTGGCGCCCGTCTGGAGCTCCTTGACATAAGCCTGCCATTGGTCGAGCAACCCCGTGATCTTCGTGTTGAACTGTGGCGCCAGATCGATGGACACCGGGTCGAGGCCCGGCTCGCCGACGACGGACTCCTGACGCGCAACTCGTACCTTCTCGGCCATCAGCATGGACTCCGCCAGCAGGGCGTTCCGGATCTGCAGCACGTTCTCGGGCGTCACCCGCATGCCACTAAGATTCGCCTGGACGTCGTTGACCAGCGATGACTGGACATCCCCCGGCCTACTCATGGCTGACACCATAGCCAGCCGGCCAGCGCCTCATGGTGGTTTTGGCGAAATTCTCGAGCTGGATTTCCCCTCGACGAGAGGCATACCGACCACACCGGCAAGCGAAAGTTGAGTGTCATAGATAGCATCGTCACGCTCGCGCCCAGGCCCGGTGTCTGGAGCCAACTCACGCCTCAGGACATGCGCAGCTGCTGCCAATGCTTCATCGAGGCGGCCAGGCTGAAGGTGATCTCACCGTTGAGCGGGTTCAGGAATGCCGCGTCTCGATCGAGAGCCGGCACGGGTTGCCACTTGCCGTCCACGTAATCCCCGGGAACCAATTCGCACCAGTACAACCGGTCGTCGATCGGCAAGGATTCTGGTCTTGGGTAGATCAGCAGCATGTAGTTGTCGAGCAACGTTCTGATGGCCAGATTCCGGGCTGCTTGCTCGTCAACGCATTCCTCCGCGTACCAGGTCCGTTTCGAATCCGAGTCTCTGCCGCCGTCCACGTAGAAGACTACCTGACACTTGCCGCGCCTTGATGCCATCAGGCGACACCGTCTCCTTGGAAAGATTGAGTTTCTGTCTTACGCACAGTCGATCGCGATCTGCGCGCCATAGCTCGTTCTTGATTGCCCTGAATCTCAAGCGCTCTTTGCCGAATTTTGACAAGTACACACGGCCACTCGACAGGTCGATAACTCCCGCATCCGGTGCAGTCGCCGTCAAGCCGCTGGATATGGGACGCTCCGACTCTGTCGGTCCACCCAGGGTCACTGCTGACAAACCGAGCAGCCATCTCGACCGGGTCCGACTCCGGCGCTACTTCGAAGCTCGCCTTAAAAGTTGGCACCTCTCGCGACCCAGTGCACGTCACCGGCGACGCCCTCACCGCGCCACCACCACTACGGCATGCCAGCCCTCTCCTGGCAGCGATGCGAGCAGAACATCGTCAACCGGTATGGGCGAGCAGACGACCGCCAACGTGGACGCGAGATGGCGTGCAGCGATGTCGAGGAGAGCGCGCCTGGCGGGCTTCACATCGTTGGCCGCGTTAAGCAGGACCGACTTGCCTGACGCGAGACAGTCGCCGAGATCCTTGTGCACGAGTCGCACGCGCTGCCGAGACATGTTCCTCCGCAAGGACAACAGGATGACCCCGTGTCCCAGACCGTCGACAACACGAGGGACAGCGCCTCGCCGGCTCTCGGATGGGCCGATCATCACCGCAAGCACAGGCCGGGAATCCGGCGCTACCAGCGGGCGAACCGTTGAGTGCACCGGGACCTGGTTGCCCATGGCACCTCCCGAGCTTCCGGACGAACTTGCGCGCCCTCAGGGCAGGGCGCTTTCATCCAGCCTGAGCACGGTGTCCCCAGGGGAATTGGCCGCCGCGACTGCAAGGGCATACGGTGGTCGTCGATCACGTACTTCGGTACTTCGTAGAAATCTACCGTGTAGAAGTCTACGAAGTACACACCTCCGATAGGGTGACGACTTGTGCGTGACCGGGCTGGGTGGGTGGCTGAGCGCGTCGACTGAGACGAGGGAGCAACTAACAACGTGGGCACCTCTGCGTCGTCAAGTCCAACCGCGCTGCGGTGGTACATCGCCCTCGAACTTGGACGTCTCCGGCGCCAGGCCGGACTCACACTGCAGCAAGTCGCTCAGCGACTCGGCACCTCGACTTCGCACGTCGGCCACTTGGAGAAGGGGCGCAACCTCCCAGCAAGAGCCGAGCTCGAGGTACTGCTCGACTTCTACCAACTCGGCGACCGAATCCCGAGCTTCGCCGAGCTCCTCGAGTCGGCTCGGACAGGGAAGGACTGGTGGTTGTCGTTCGAAGGCGTCGCACCGCCGTGGTTTGACCTGTTCCTCGGACTCGAGAGCTCGGCAGCGCAGATCGAGAGCTATGACTCGCACGTGATCCCCGGCCTATTCCAGACGCCGGCCTATAACGAAGCAGTGATCCGTGCGGAAGACCCCGATCTCACGGACTCGGAGATTGCCCGACGAATCGAGCTTCGCCAAGCGCGCCAAGGGGTACTCACCCGAGAGCCCGACCCGCCGAGCGTCTGGTCGATTCTCGATGAGTCCATCCTGTACGGGGCCGCAGACTCGCCGTCGATCATGCGCGAACAGCTCGAGCACCTGGACAAGATGACGCGTCTGCCGAACGTCAACGTCCTGATCCTGCGTATGAGCACGAGACCACACGCCGGGAGCAACGGCACCTTCAAGATCCTCTCATTGCCCGATCTCATTGGCGCACCAGCCGTTGCCTACACCGATGGCATGGTGCATGGCACGTACTACGAGGACTCCGACGCCGTCCTGCGCTACCGAAACGCCTTGACCCGGCTCCATAACATGGCTGTTAGCCCGGAAGAATCACAGAAGTGGATTCGCCGCCGTGCCGAGGAGCTGAAGTGAACCGCGAAGACGCCCTGACCTCACTCGGACGAGTCGCTGTCTGGCGCAAGTCGAGCTACTCCACCGGCGACAACAACTGCGTCGAGATCTCGACGAGCATCCAGGGCTGGGTTGGTGTCCGCGACAGCAAGCTAGGCGCTGAAAGTCCGATTCTCGCGTTCACGCTGAGCGAGTGGGCTGCCTTCACGAATGGCGTGCTGAACGGGGAGTTTGAGTCCTGAACCCTGACTGCGTCGGGCGAGATCGCCTCGGTCACCCAGGACTGCGGCACAAACCGGCCCGAGATGGCGCGCGAGTCGGCGGGAACCGTTCAGGATTGTATTTGGCTGCTCGGAGTCCGTTTCGGAGGCCCGCGAGCAACCTTCAGATCGGCTAGGTCAGGTGCCAGTACCAGCACATCACCTACAGGCCGCACGGACCGCCAACCGCGCCGCAGTTGCTTCTCCCGCTGGGTCGCAGTCGGTGTTGGGCAGTGCGAATGATGCCGTGGGTCTACTAGAGATCGCTGGCGCGGCACCAGGATGCGTTGCGCCGACAAGTGTCTTTGCGCGAAAGCGGCGGCACCTCTTCGACCAGCTTGCCTCTGCGTGGCGCGTGCACCGCCTTCCGTCATCGGTTACGAGGGCGACGTGAGTGATCTTCTGTGTGCCGGGAGCGCGATAGAACACGAGATTGCGGAGATCGTCGGGCTGGGCTGGGGGAGGGCTCCTCGGGTGGCAGGCGTGGGATCGGCTCGGACTAGCGGCGCGTTGATCTCAGCGGCGGCTTCTTGGACTGCCCGCACCGACACCTGCCTGTATCCACAGCCGTATCCACATCCACACGTGCGTCAGTGCTGGTGCGGTCGGTGGTGCGGGAATCGCGCAGGCGCTACTGCTCGGTTGACGTCGACGGCGGCTTGAGCAGCAACGCCGGGGTCTGACGGTGCGAACAGTTGCAACGTAGAAGTCTACCTAGTAGACTTCTACGTCAAGTGATACGCAAAGTTCTTCCGCGAGGAAGGGGTCGCTGAGGCTAGCCCTGTGATGAGTCAGAGTTCTAGGCGGTCGGATCTCTACGCGACGTACCAAATGAAATCCTTATTTGGACACTCCCTTCATTCCTCGTAATCGCGCTTACGCGGGCCTAGTGATCGGGCTTGACCGTACTCGCAAACGTGTCGGCCGGCTCTCTTATTCGAGTCGTCGATGCCCCACCTGGCTTCGATTCGATGGGTCTGCTTCGAATCTGGGGATCTGACCTTGCGGGCGTACGATTTGGCCGCGGAACTTGAATTCCGCAGCTCTGTGGTTTAGAGGCGGCGACCGACGCCTTCGGCGGTGATTGGCCGACGCGCTTGCCCAAATTGAGGCTCCCGTCCCTTTCGGGCGGGTGGGAAAGTCAAACTGACTGATGAATGGAGAATAATGAACAGCACTCTCATCCTGTCGGACCCGTTCGCGCTTGACGTTCGGGTTGAGATCGACACCAAGCCTGGTGAGGCAATTCCAGCCTGCGACACCAGCAATGGCTGCGATCCGTCCTGCGCGTCGGCCTGTACTAGCAACGCCTGAGCACGTTCGTTCGGCGGGGTCCGGCGCAGCGCTGCGGCCCCGCCGGCGTTCGAACCTCGAATCTGATGGAGACGGAATGAACGCCAGAAGCGAGCAGCTGTATCGACACTGTGGCGTCGGGCTCGTACGTGCCGCTGCGGATCCACCGGACCTGGGTGCTGACGGCTGGCCGGAATTGTCGGAAACAACGTCGTGTTGCGAGTGGCTTTCACGGATTTGGGCGTCGCGACCGCAGTTCGCCGAGGCGGTTAGACACGCCAGCCCGGTGCTGGGGGATCGCTTAGCCGGGCTCGCGGCTGGCCAGAGCGTAAGCGACAAGCAGGTCCAACGTGCTACACGAGCGACTGTTCGCTACCTGCTGCGCGCCAGCCATCGCCACACGCCGTTCGGTCTTTTCGCTGGAGTCGCGCCGACCACGGTTGGTGAATCCGCATCGGTGCGTTGGGATCGTGACCATCGACCGGCGGCGCTTGTCGACAACCAGTGGTTGGCCACGGTGATCGACTATCTCGAAGGTGACCGGGAACTGCTCGCCTGGTTGGAGGTGCAGTTCACCAACCTCGTAGCTGTGCGGGGACAGCGGTTGGAATTGCTGCGAGGGCCAGGTCGAGTGACGATCCGTCACACCCCCGTGGTCCAGACCGTTCGAGCGGCGGCGCAGGTCCCGATCAGATTTGGCGATCTGGTCGACAAGCTTGCCGGCGCGTTTCCCGCCGCCGACACAGCGACGGTCGAGCGCACGCTGAGCGAGCTCGTGGGGCGGGGGTTCCTGCTCACGTGCTTACGCGCGCCGAGCACCGAGATTGATCCGCTCGGCTGTTTGGTCGAACGGCTCGACGCAGCCGGAGCCCATGACGTTGTGCTTGCTGCCGAGCTGCTCACGAAGCTCAGGGCTATTCACGAGGACCTGAAGGCACACAATCTGGCCTGTAATGGCGAGCGCCCAGGCATCCGTGCCCGCCTTGGACGGCGGATAGATGAGTTGACTCGTGAGCTCACGCGCCTGCGAAAGCAAGCGGGCATGGATGCAGCGAGCTTCGGCCGCATTCCGCTATCGCTCAACCTCGGTCTCGGCGTTCAACTCACCGTGCCCGAGCAGGTAGCCGTGGAGATGGAGCTGGCGGCCGGCGCGCTAATCCGCTTGAGCCGCCAGCCAACAGGCGAGCCGGCATGGCGAGACTTCTATACAACCTTTTGCGACCGCTACGGAACC
Organism: Actinospineispora eucalypti; assembly: GCA_014208095.1. GTDB lineage: Bacteria > Actinomycetota > Actinomycetes > Mycobacteriales > Pseudonocardiaceae > Pseudonocardia > Pseudonocardia eucalypti. The sequence continues at coordinate 80,564 of JACHMT010000002.1, forward strand.
GGCACATTGGTACCGCTGTATGACCTCGTGGACCCTGGTGCCGGACTGGGTCTGCCATCTGGCTATCCGGGCAGCGTCTGGCCGTCTCGGCCAGACAGCGTGGTTGCCCGGGATGAACGCTTGCTTGCGATGGCGATGCAGACGATTGCCGACAACGGCCATGAGATCGTGCTGGACGACGAACTCATCCAGTCCCTGGCCGTCGGTGCCGAAGACGCCGAGCTCCGAATCCCGCCACATGTTGAGCTCGCGGCGCGCATCCATGCGCCCGACCTCGGAGCGTTCGATCGCGGGGACTACTGGCTGACCGTGACGCCGGGACGTTCGGCGGGCACCTTCACCTCACGTTTCACCCCGACCATCGAAGGTGCTGGCCTCGAGGAGGTCTATCGGGCACTTCCGACGGCCGTATCTGGCGCCGTGCCGGTTCAGATGAGTTTCCCGCCCATCTACGCGCACGCCGAGAACATCTCCCGCGTGCCCGCCTACTTGCCGAACGTGTTGGCGATGGGGGAGCACCGAGATCCCGGCCAGGGCTTGATTCCGCTGGAGGATCTCGCAGTCACCGCAACTCGCAACGGTCTGCATCTCGTGAGCGTCAGCAAAGGGCAAGTCGTCGAGCCGCAGGTCTTCCACGGCCTGAACCTCGAGAAGCAGCCGCCGACGCTGGCGCGTTTCCTAATCCACCTCTCCCGCGGCCTCAACGCGTCGTGGACGGAGTTCGACTGGGGACCGTACGCAGCTCGCCTGCCCTACCTGCCGAGGGTGCGCTATCGGCGAGCGATCTTGGCTCGTGCCCGCTGGCGGTTGACGGCGAACGATCTGCCGACCGGGGCCAGCGATGACCAGTGGCGGCGTGCGTTGCGTCGATGGCGGGACAGATGGCGCTGTCCCGAATCGGTCGAGCTGGCCGACGCCGACCGCACTCTGCGACTGGACCTTGGCGTTTCCGCGCACGCCGGGATTCTCCGTGCTCACCTTGATCTTCACGGTCACGCGACTCTCATCGAATCGGTCGCCCAAGCCGACGAGTACGGATGGATCGGCGGGTATGCCCACGAGATCGTTCTGCCGCTCGTCAGCCGGCGTCCGCCGGCGCCCTCGCCTCTCCTGATCGCCCGCCCGGTCGTCACCAATCGCACCCACGGCCAGTTCCCAGGCTCACCGCACACCGCATGGCTCAACGTCAAGGTGCATACCCATCCGCAGACGATTGACGATCTGATCGTCGAGTATCTGCCAGCTCTGCTGGACGCCCTTCCGAGCGACAGCCGACGGCACTGGTTCATTCGCTACCGAAGCCCGCACGAGACCGACCATCTCCGACTCCGCATCTATACACCAAATCCGGCCGCATATGCCGATGCGATAGCGGTCATCGGTGTGTGGGCCGAGCAGCTGCGTGCCGATGCCGTGGCTAGCCGCCTGGTGGTCGACACCTACTGCCCTGAGGTCGGCCGATACGGTCGTGGTCACGTGCTGGCGGCGGCCGAGAACGTGTTCGTGGCTGATTCCCGCGCAGTTGCCGAGCAACTGAGGCATCTGCCGGAACAGATCATCCAGCGTCGCGCCCTCGCAGCGGTGAACATGCTGGCGACCGCGCACGGCCTACTGGGCGAGCTCGATGCCGCGATCAAGTGGCTTGTGGCCCGTCCGGCCCCCGGGGCGCTAGGGGAGGACCGGAACGGGCTGCGACACGCCGTCTCCCTCTTCGGCAAGTACGTCTCCGGGGAGCCCGAGTTCGGGGAGACCGTCGCGGAAGCCTGGCAGGCGCGCGCTGACGCTCTCGTCGCCTATCGCAACCTCCTGCCGCCTGCGCGTGCGAATACCGACGCTGTACTTGAATCGCTGTTGCACATGCACCACAACCGCCTCATCGGCGTCGACCGGGTCAGCGAGGATCGGTGCCGCCGGCTCGCCCGGCACACCGCGCTTGCCGGGGCAAAGCAACGGAGCGACCGATGAGCATCGGGCAACAATTTCCCGCGCCGGCTGACTCGCTCGGCAGCGGCGCCGCCGGAATCACTCTGCTCCACATCCAGGAAGCTCGAACCGGGAACGGTTCCTGGGCCAAGGTGCACCAGTGGGCGACCGCGATGACCCGCGATGTCGTGACCGCACACGTCGACAGCGCGAGCCTCTACCGAGGCGCACCGGCCGTCGCGTTCGTACTGCGAGCAGCCAATCAGCATCGCTACATGTCGGTAATCGAGGATCTTGACGTCTACATCGACGGACTGACCCGATTGCGACTTCGCCGCGCGAACAAGCGCCTCGATTCCGGCGGCCTGCCCGAGCTGCGCGAATACGATCTCATCAGCGGATTGACCGGAATCGGTGTGTATCTCCTACGCAGGAACCAACCCGACGAGCTACTCCGTGATGTGCTCCGTTACCTCGTACGACTCACCGAACCGATCCACGACGACGGCGAATCGCTCCCGGGCTGGTGGTGCGCGGAATACCCGTCGCACCTTGGGCCGCCGCGTTGGCCGGGCGGGCACGGCAACCTGGGGCTCGCGCACGGCATTGCCGGACCCCTCGCGTTGCTGGCCACAGCGATGCGATGCGGCGTCGTGGTAGACGGCCACGCCGACGCGATCGGCCGAATCGTGGTCTTTCTCGATCAATGCGGCCGTGATGCAGGTGCCGGTCGATGGTGGCCTGGCTGGATTACCCGTGCCGAATGGCTGTCTGGCGTGCTGGCCCAAGCGGGACCACAACGCCCATCCTGGTGTTACGGCACACCGGGCATCGCCCGTGCTCAACAGCTCGCCGCGATTGCCCTTGACGATCAGCGACGCCAACGCGCTGCCGAACACATCTATGCTGCCTGCCTCGCCGACGAGCAACAACTCGCTCTGCTCACCGACCCCACCCTGTGCCACGGCTGGGCCGGGCTTGCACACACGACCAGGCGCGCTGCCGCGGACGCGGGCGTCGGAAGTGAACTCGCCGACGCACACCTGCGCCTACGCCGACGCTTGGACGAGCAACTCGAGGGACAAGAGCACGCAACGGCGGCACCAGGGCTGTTGGAGGGCTCGGCCGGCATCCGCCTGGCGCGAAACGAACTTCCGCTCACCCCACAGGGAGAGGTGCCTTGGGATGCCTGCCTACTGACCTGCTGATCGCGAACCAGCCAGGACCCGCCAAGCTTGGAAGCAACACGAAGGGAACAGATGAAGTCCACCACCACCGGCGGACCGGAGCGCCTGCGCGCCGAGATGGTCGACCGGGTCAAGGCAAGCGGCTACGCCCGCTATGACGAGGTCGAGAACGCGATGCGCGTTGTCCCCCGACACGCGTTCGTCCCGAACGCCGGCCTGGCGGACGCATACGCGGACATAGCGGTGATCACGAAGCGCGATGCGACCGGAACGCCCTTGAGCTGTGCGTCCGTACCAAACGTTGTCGCGCTCATGCTTGACCAGCTCGTAGTACAGGACGGTCAGCGCATCCTCGAGATCGGCGCCGGCACCGGATACAACGCCGCCTTGCTCGATCACCTCGTCGGCCCATCCGGACAGATCACCACCCTCGACATCGACCCAGAGGTGACGGCGCAAGCTGAGCGCGCGCTTGCTGCCAATGGTCACAGCAGGGTGCGGGTGATCACTCGGGACGGTGCACGGGGAGCTCCGGAATACGGCCCGTACGACGGCATCATTGTCACTGTCGGCGCCTGGGATATCCCCGAGGAATGGTTTGATCAGTTGGCGCACGGCGGCCGGCTGGTGGTTCCACTGCGCTGGCGCGGCCAAACCCGCTCGGTAGCGTTCGTCCACGACGGGCAAACGCTGCGCTCCGCGGAAAGTTGTCTATGTGGCTTCGTGCCGATGATCGGCCAGGACAGCGAGCGGACAGGCAACCTCGATCCAGCCCAACACGTCGCGCTGTACTGGGACGCCGATCAGAACATCGACCTCACCCACTTGCGGGACGTGCTCACGGCTCCAAAACACACTCTCTGGTCGGGCGCCACGGTAGGCCCTTACGATCCATTCGACGGTATCTGGCTAAAGCTAACCGCCACGGAGTCAGGCACCTGCCGCATCGCCGCCGAACAAGCCGCCATAACCAGCGGCCTCTGCGCGCCGGCGATCCCAGCGCGCAGCCCCGCGCTAGTTGAGCGCCACAGCCTGGCCTACCTTGCCGTGCGACGGCTTGAAGGCGATGGACGCCGTTCCGAACTCGGGGCAATCGGCCACGGCCTCAACGGCCAGCACCTTGCTGAGCGGCTGTGCGAACACATCCGCGCATGGGACAGCGATCGAATGGCTCTGCCATCGGTTGTCGCACACCGCAGGAGCGCACCGTTGGCCGAGCCGCACAACGGCATCGTTATTCACAAGCAGCATGCCCGGCTGGCTATTTCGGAGAAGTAGGCTCATCCGCCGTTTGGCCCAGTGATGTTCGAACGGTGCCGGCCCGCCGTCGCTCTGGCAACTGTACCTCGCGCTATTATGTAAACTCACTGCTTCGAGATCGTATGGAGGTGCCGCAATGGCGCAACAGGTACTCGTTTCCCTGGTTGACGACCTTGATGGCCAGGTTGCGAACGAGACGGTCGGGTTCGGCCTGGATGGGAAGTCTTATGAGATCGACCTGAGCAGCGAGAACGCGGGTAAATTGCGGGAAGTTCTCGCCGCATATGTATCAGCTGCGCGCCGCGCGGGCGGCGCTCGCTCTCGGTCGGGCAGTGGCGGGTTGCGTCGAACCACCGTTGATAGGGAACAGAATCAGGCCGTCCGGGAGTGGGCTCGGAAGCGAGGGATGACGGTCTCGGAGCGCGGCCGGATCTCTGCGGACATTCTTGAGGCCTACCGCAAAGAGAATTAGTCGGGCTGGCCGTGAGCTTGCCTCGATTGGCCCGGCCGCTGTGGGCGCTCACGACTGAACCGGCAATGGGAACAGGTGTCACGGGAGCTGGGAAAGCCGCGTTACGAAGATGACGAAGCTCAACAGGGGCAAGCGCGGCGAGCGATATACGGAGTTCCAGTCCGCGCGATTCGAGCTCGTCACTGCTGGGCAAGGTGCAGCGCCGCTGGTGGCCATCGAGGCATATAGCCCCCGCACAGGGGCAGATGTTCGGTCAGTCGACCACAAGCTCGAGGGTTGGCTTCACGGCTGGCATGCCCAGCAAAGTTTCGCATTTGCTTGGTCGCCAGCCCAGCTCGGCCCCCAAGGACTGAATGGTAAGCCCAGATTGGCTAGCGACGTTGAATGCTTGCCTGAGCATGCTGGGCTGCTCCGTCGGAAAACTCAGGATTGATTGCGGCGCGAACCCAGGTTGTCCTTGCAGTGTGCGTAGGCGTTGATAGCCGCGGCTTGCGGCTGTGTCGGACAGAAGTCCGGTCTCGCGGCATCGATAAAGTAGCGAGTGCACTGAAACGCCCCAAACTCGGGAGAGTTCGGCGAGATGCCGCAGATCGACGCGGCGTGGCAGGCCGGGCAAGATGCTGTTGCGCGGAGTGAGGAATTCTGCGGCAAACATGTCGGCTTCGCGTTCTTGAGCCGGGTCGCCGGTCGCGGTGCTGTGCATCACAAGGTGCCCCAGCTCGTGAGCAGCGGTGAAACGGTGTCGGTAGACGTCGTCGGCCCGATTGGGTGTGAGCACGATGATCGGTCGCGAGAACTGCGAAGTAGAGAACGCGTCGACGGACTGCAATCCACTGTCGCGGGGCGGGGTTACCACGATGATGCCGTTGGTTTCGATGCGACGGACGAGGTGTTGGACCGGACCGTCGCCGAGATGCCAGTGTCGCCTCAGGCTCCTCGCCGACCCGAGCGGGTCGGCTGGTTGGTCCGGCGTGTCCTCGGCGTCATCGTCGCTCAGGCGAGGGCTGGGCAGGTTGATGTCGGGTAGGTAAACGTGGCGTTCGAGGGCGTGTGCGAGTTCCCAGATCTGCTCGGCCGAGGCGGTTGCCTTATTCCTCTGCGACGAGCTCGTCTTGCGCAGGCTGCGGAAGTGGGCTCCTGAGGTGTCGAGCCGGCCGTGCGGTCGGCCAGCGATAAAGAAGGCGAGGGGAACGTCTAATACCTCGGCAATGCGCGGGAGAACCTCGGGGCGGGGCCGGGTAACGCCGAGTTCATATTGTCCGACTGCCGCTGCGGAGACTCCGATGAGATCCGCAACAGTTTTCTTGGTCATACCCGCCAGGTAACGGGCCTGGGTCAAGCGTGCTGGGTCGAACGCGTAATGGACGGCAAGTGGCGACGGCTCGGTGGAATCGGGCATCGCGTCGGGCGGCATCAGGTGCAGCTGTCTGCGGCGGCTGTCGTCATTCACGATCGTCGGCGAAGGTCGGGCCATCCTGACGCTCATCGTCGGTGACGGGATCCTCAACGGGCCTGGGTCGGGCACTGACCTCCAGGGCTGGCGCCGTCCCCTGGTCGAAGGCAGCGATCTGGCCTGCCGACCGGGGCTGGGGAACGTGAGTTGGGATCTCGTCGGGGCTGATAATGTGCAGCGGAAGCTCTTCCGGTGACCATGTCAGCGTGCCGTCCTCGGCTTGCGCTTGCGCGATTCCCCACCACGCTGCGAGTACCGCTTTGCTGTCGGCGTTGGCGACAAAGCCGATGTAGATAAAGGTCGTGTTCTCGTCAAGAATCGGCGACGTCTCAGAGTCGCCCTGCTGCGAGGCTGGCGTCGCTCGGGTGTCGGTCTCGGCTTCGTCGGCGAAGTCGAACAGGCTGGGTTGGCGCGGCGGCCGGGGAACCGACAGGGCGGCCAGATCCCGTAGCACCACACTCTCGATCTTGGCCTGCGAGATCGGGATGCTCAAGGACGACGCATGCCTGAACGGCACCAACACCTTCCCGTGCAGCTTGATCAAGAAGTAGCCAGTGTTGGGAACCTTGATGATCTCGGCGCCGGGCATGTCGCCCAGTTCGGCAACGAGGTTGAGGTACTTCGCCTCCCAGACACTGCCGTAGGCGAACTTCTTCTCCAGCCCGGACGCATGCTGGGCTGCAAGGGCGGACTGGTGCGCCGCGAGGATGGCCCTGACGACGCGCCGAATCACCTCGGCAGCGTCGTCACCAAACTGCTCCTGCGCCCACGTCGTCACTACTACCTCGACACCCATCCAGGACTCCCCGGTCACTTTGTGCAAGCCGGCTGCTCCCGCACAGGAACTTTAGTATCGCACAGAATTTTGACCATCTGACTTCAGGGTGCCAGAGTGATCGCCGAGGACGGGTCAGCGGCGACCGACCAGTATCGGAAGGGGGAGTCGTGCGGGCGTCGGGCAGAACTGGCGTCTTGACGGCGCCCAGGACTGGCTGCTGGCCGGTGGGAGCCTGTCGTGGCGGCCTGGCTTGGGCAGGTGTGGATCTACCCTCCGAGCTCGCCACAAGTGCTTGTTCGCAGTGGCGCCGGTCTGAGCTTGGTTAGCGCTGCGCCCGGCCGGGTCGGCTCTGCGGACTTGGGGCCAGTTTCGCCAAACAGAGAGTGTTTGATCGTCGGGTCGCAACCCGTCTGGAACGGGGATGAGGCGGGCAGCAGGAGTGTCCGGCGATCTAGATGGTGCGGTGACGGGGCCGGGCGATCGGACGTCTCTCACGCAGACTGTGCCCCGATTGTTCCCGGCGGAGCATGCATCCACTCTCGCGCAGGTCAGGCGCCTGTGAGGTGCCAGCGTGGTCAGTAGGTGATGTACAGGCTTCCCCAGGCCCATTCGGCCGTACCGCAAGGCGCGGTTCGCTCCCGCATCAGCTCGGTTCGGCCAGCAACGGATGCGGCTCGCCGGTGAGCGCCACCAGAGCGGTGATGACTTCGTCTTGGGTGGCGCGGGTGTAGGTGGCTGTGGTGTCGTCGCGGCCGCCGGTGCTGTGCCCGGCGTAGGCTGCGGCGACGGCGGGGCTGAAGTTGCGTTCCACCCAGGTCAGTGTCGTGTGGCGTAGCCAGTGTGTGCTGATGCCTTGGGTGGTTACCCAGGGCAGGTGTGTGCCGATCCGCGCCCACAGGTGGTCGTAGCGGCGTGTGGTGATCGGCCGGCCGGTGGCATACCGCAATAGCCGGCCGTCGCGGGGCGCGTGCCGTTGTTCGGCGTGCGCGAGCAGCGCGGCCATCAGAGTGGGGGAGACCGGCTGCCAGCGCACCGTCTCGCCCTTCTCCCGTAGCTGGATGAGGCAGTGGGTGGGCTCGAGATCCATCGGGCGCAACGCGAGCGCGCCGCCCCGGCGGCAGGCCGTTTCGGTGTGCAGCCGCAGCAGCAGACTGTCCAGCGCGGGGTCGTTGCCGGTGCCCGCGGCGACCTGGTTGATCTCGCCTAGCCGGTCGTTCGCCACGGCCCGGCGGCTGGAGGGCAGCCGGCGCGGCTTCGCGACCTTGCGGGCCGGATTCCGGGAGGGATCGATCAGGCCATCGTTCTCCGCGCGCCGGTAGATGCAGCGCAGGGCGCTGATCAAGTGTTCGCCGGCGCTGCGTCCGCCGCGGGCGTTGCGGCGGGCCACCGTGTGGGTCCTCGTGTAGGCCAGCAGACGCTCGACGTCGGTGGCGGTCGGCTCATCGAGGTGCCGCTCGGCCCACTGGTCCAGGATCCGGTTCCAGTACGAGCTGTACACCCGGCGGGTGCCAGGGCTGACCGTCGCCGCGACGGTCGGGATGAACTCGGCGAACGTCGGCACCCTCGGGCGCTCGAGCGGCGCCCCGAGCAGTTGCTCGGGGCTGACGCCCATGCGTTCCAGCAGCATCCGGGCCGCCTCGATCTCCGCCTGGCCCGCCGCGGCGCGCGACGACACCCGGGCGTCACTCTGAGAGCTCATGTCGCGTCACCGCCCTCGCAGAGCCGATCCAGCGAGGCGGCGACCATGTCGTCCAACGCCGCCGGGGAATACACGATCAGCTGACCCACCGCCAGCTCCGCGACCAGCAACACCCGGTCGTTCGGGCGCAGGTCACACCAGCGACGAACCTGGGCGGGCAACCCCAGATAGCCCTGGCTGGTGACCGAGAACACCCCCTCCGGGCAGGCATGCGCCACCAGCAGACCGCGCAACGTCCGGATATCCAGCCGCGTGCCCGGCGCCCAGCCCAAGCGCCGCAAGATGTTCTTGTCGCTCACCCGGCCCCGGGAGTCCACCGCCGCGAACCCGTAGACGGTGTCCGCGGCGCGGAAGGTCGGCAGCGGCGCCAGCGGAGGCGGTGGACGCCGAATCGATGCCGGCCCGACCGCGGCGGCTCCGGGTGGGCGGGTCGGGTTTGGGAGGGCCACCGGCGGGATCACCGGGGCGCTCACCGCGACCACCCCCGGCGCAGAAGACACCCCGAGGTGTCACGACACGCCGCGCGAGCGTGCCCAGAGACGCTTGAACACGGATACGGAAGACGTAGCGAGTGTGCAACAACCTGGTGTCCGAGGGGGGACTTGAACCCCCACGCCCGTTAATAGGGCACTAGCACCTCAAGCTAGCGCGTCTGCCATTCCGCCACTCGGACCGTGGTGAGGTGAAGGATAGCCGACCCCCTTCGGCCGCCCGTAACCCCACCACCGATGGTAGGAAGATCCGGTGACTAGCGCCATTTCCGCCGAGGATGAAGCCGTCGAGCTGGCCGCCGAGCTGATCCGGATCGACACCACGAACACCGGTGACCCGGCCACCGTGGTGGGCGAGCGGCTGGCCGCCGACTTCGTGCAGGCGAAGCTCGAAGAGGTCGGTTACCAGGTCGAGCGGGTCGAGTCGGGGGCGCCCAACCGGGACAATGTCTTCGCCCGGTTGCCCGGGGCCGACCCGGATCGGGGTGCACTGCTGGTGCACGGGCACCTGGATGTGGTGCCGGCCGATCCTTCCGAGTGGTCGGTGCACCCGTTCTCCGGCGCGATCCAGGACGGCTACCTGTGGGGCCGGGGCGCGGTGGACATGAAGAACATGGTCGGGATGATCTTGGCCGTCGCGCGGCATTTCAAACGGGAGAACATCACCCCTCCGCGTGAGCTGGTGTTCGCCTTTCTGGCCGACGAGGAGGCCGGCGGCAAGTTCGGCTCGCAGTGGCTGGCGGACAACCGGCCGGAGCTGTTCGACAACTGCACCGAGGCGATCGGCGAGGTCGGCGGGTTCTCCCTCACGCTGACCGACACCAAGGGCGAGGACGCCCGGCTGTACCTGATCGAGACCGCCGAGAAGGGCATGGCCTGGATGCGGCTGCGGGCCAAGGGCCGCGCCGGGCACGGCTCCTTCCTGCACGAGGACAACGCGGTGACCACGCTCGCCGAGGCGGTCGCCCGGCTGGGCAACCATAAGTTCCCGCTGGTGCTCACCGACACGGTGCGCGAGTTCCTGGACGTGGTGTCGGAAGTCACCGGGCTGGAGTTCGGCGAGGACGACCTGGACGGCGCGCTGGCCAAGCTCGGTCCGCTGTCCCGGATTATCGGGGCCACCGTGCGGGATACGGCCAACCCGACCATGCTGAGCGCGGGCTACAAGGCCAACGTGATCCCGTCCACCGCTGAAGCCGTGGTGGACTGCCGGGTGCTTCCCGGCCGGGAGGCGGCGTTCCTGCGGGAGGTGGACGAGATCCTCGGTCCGGACGTCACCCGCGAGTGGGTGACCCACCTGCCGGCACTGCAGACCACTTTCGACGGTGATCTCGTGCAGGCCATGGGGGCCGCGCTGCGGGCCGAGGACCCGGACGCGCGGGCGGTGCCGTACATGCTCTCCGGGGGAACCGACGCGAAGGCGTTCGAGGACAAGCTGGGCATGCGCTGCTTCGGGTTCGCGCCGCTGCGGCTGCCCCCGGACCTGGACTTCGCCTCGCTGTTCCACGGGGTGGACGAGCGGGTGCCGGTGGACTCGATCCGGTTCGGTGCCCGGGTGCTGGACCGATTCCTACGGAGTTGCTGACATGGATCTCAAGGGCAAAGGCGCGCTGGTCACCGGTGGGGCCTCGGGTATCGGGGCGGCGGTGGTGCGCCGGCTGAGCGCGGCCGGCGCGCACGTGGCCGTGGTGGACCTCAACGAGGAGGCCGCGCGGTCGGTGGCCGACGAGGTCGGCGGGCTGGCGCTGCCGGGAGACGTCTCCGACCCGGACACCATGCCGATGCTCACCTCGGTCGCGGAGGAGCGGTTCGGCCGGCTGGACGTGGTGTTCCTGAACGCCGGCACGGTCAGCGGGCAGTCCGGCATGGCCGACCTGGACGTGGCCCGGTACCGGCGGTCCGTCGGGGTGAACGTGGACCACGTGGTCTTCGGCACCTGCGCGGCGGTGCCGGCGCTGCGCCGGGCGGGCGGCGGCACGATCATCGCCACCGCCTCGCTGGCCGGGCTCATGGCGATGCCGCTGGACCCGCTGTACACGATGACCAAGCACGCCGTGGTCGGCTATGTGCGGGCCACCGGCGCGGCACTGGCCGACGAGGGCATCCGGGTGTGTGCGGTCTGCCCGGGCTTCGTGGACACGCCGCTGATCGACTACCACCGGGACCAGTTCGGCGACTTCCCGCTGCTGTCCGCCGACGACGTGGCCGACGCGGTGGACGGGATCCTGGAACGGGGCAACCCGGGCGAGGCGTGGTTCGTCCAGCCGGGCCGGGAGCCGGGTCCGTACGGCTTCCGGGGAGTGCCCGGACCGGCCGGGGGCACCCGGCCGCCGGCTTTTGAGAGGACCAACTGATGCGCGCCTGGCAGGTCACCGAGCTCGGCGAACCGGCCGACGTACTGAAGCTGGTCGAGGTGCCCGACCCGGTGCCGGGGCCGGGCGAGCTGCTGCTGCGGGTCGCCGCGGCGGCCTGCAACTTCCCGGACATCCTGCTCTGCCAGGGCAAGTACCAGGTCCGCCCGCCGCTGCCGTTCACCCCGGGGCTGGAGGTGGCCGGCGAGGTGGTCGCCGTCGGTGAGGGCGCGCGGGGCGCGGTCGGGGACCGGGTGATCGCGCAGACCGGCCAGGGCGGGTTCGCCGACCTGGTGACCGTGCCCGCCGAGGACGCCTGGGAGTGGCCGGACGGCATGTCCGCCGCGCAGGCGGCCGGCATGTTCGTCACCTATCAGACCGGCTACTGCGCGCTGCACCACCGGGCGAACCTCCGGCCGGGGGAGACGCTGCTGGTCCACGCGGCGGCCGGCGGGGTGGGCAGCGCGGCGGTGCAGCTGGGTAAGGCGGCCGGCGCGACGGTGATCGGTACCGCCGGCGGCGCGGAGAAGTGCGAGGTGGCCCGCTTGCTCGGCGCCGACCACGTGATCGACTACTCCTCCGAGGACCTGATCGGCCGGGTCAAGGAGATCACCGGGGGGCGCGGCGCGGACGTCATCTACGACCCGGTGGGCGGCGACATCTTCGACGCCTCCCGCAAGGTGGTGGCGTTCGAGGGCCGGATCCTGGTGATCGGCTTCGTGGCCGGCCGGTTCGCCGACGCGCCGACCAACCACGTGCTGGTGAAGAACTACTCGGTGGTCGGCGTGCACTGGGGCTTCTACAAGCACATGGCGCCGCACTACTACCCGAAGTGGCAGGACGCGCTGGTCGAGCTGTGGCGGGAGCGCAAGATCGATCCGCTGGTGGGAGGGGAGCTTCCGCTCACCGAGGCCCCGGCCGCGCTGGGCCGGCTGGCCAGCCGGAACACCGTCGGCAAGATCGCGCTGATTCCGTAGGGGAGCTAGTAGCTGAGGTTGGGCAGCGGCTGCTTGGTGCGGCGCCGGCGCAGCCACACCCGCCGTTCGCCCCCGGGGTAGAGCCGGACCCTGGACAGTTCCCAGCCGCCGAACTCGGCCTGGATCGCCAGCCGTACCGATGCGGTCATCCGGGTGACGTCCGGGGGCAGCCGCAGCGGCCGGTACTCCCACTCCCCGTCGACACTGTCTCCTTCGGTCATGCCAGTGCCGGTTTGCACCGCTGGCCACCTCCAAACGGTCCGTTAATGCGAGCCACCTTAGGTGCCCGGCGCCGGGGCCGAAAGACGTGCGGGAGGTCATCGGATCGCCCCATCGGGTTCACCTGCTGTTATCGCTATCACAGCTTGGCTGTGGCGTGGGTCATAGCGCGGGACCCGCCGGGGGTCCTCAGCATGCGGGCGCTAGCGTGGCTGCTCCGGGTGTGGGCGGGCCGCACCCAACGAAGTTGGCGGTGTCAGGGCGGTAGTGGACCTCATCCAAGCGGTAGTGCTGGGGATCGTCGAAGGGCTCACCGAGTTCCTGCCGGTCTCCTCCACCGGGCACCTGACCATCGCGGAGAAGCTGCTCGGCCTGAACGTGGCCGACCCGGCGGTGACCGCGTACACGGCGGTGATCCAGATCGGCGCCATCCTCGCCGTGCTGGTGTACTTCGCCAAGGACCTGGCCCGGATCGTGCGCGGCTGGGCGGCGGGCGTGGTCAGCGCCGAGGCGCGGGAGGCCGAGGAGTACCGGTTCGGCTGGCTGATCATCATGGGCTCGATGCCCATCGGCGTCGTCGGCCTGGCCGCGAAGCCGCTGATCGAGGGGCCGCTGCGCAGCCTGTGGTTCGTCGCCGGCTCGCTGGTCGCGTGGAGCGCGGTGATGTGGTGGGCCGAGCGCAACCCGTCGCAGAAGAAGGCCGAGGGCGACCTGCGCGCGGCCGACGTGCTGGTCATCGGCCTGGTGCAGTGCCTGGCGCTGGTCCCCGGGGTGTCCCGCTCCGGCGCCACCATCAGCGCCGGCCTGCTGCGCGGGGTGGAGCGGGTGACCGCCACCAAGCTGTCCTTCTACCTGGGCATTCCGGCGCTGGTCGGGGCCGGTGTGTTGCAGCTCCCCGAGGCGCTCGGACAGGGCATCGGGGTGATGCCGACGGTGGTCGGCACGGTGGTCAGCTTCATCGTGGCCTACGCCTCGGTGGCCTGGCTGCTGCGGTTCGTTTCCACCAACCGGATCACCGCGTTCGTGCCCTACCGGGTAGTGCTCGGGTTGGCCATCATGGTTGCTCTGGGCGCGGGCTGGCTGGGCGCGACGTAACCTGGGTGGTCGTGACCACCGTCATCCTGCTGCGCCACGGGCGCTCCTCGGCGAATACCGGGGGCGTGCTGGCCGGCCGCAGCCCCGGCGTGCACCTTGACGACACCGGCAAGGGCCAGGCCTGGGCGCTCGCCCAGCGCCTGAAACCGGTGCCGCTGGCCGCCGTCGTGGCCTCACCGCTGGAGCGCTGCCAAGAGACCATCGCCCCGCTGCTGGCCGGGCGCGAGCTGTCCCCTCAGGTCGAGGACGATCTCGCCGAGGTGGACTACGGCGACTGGACCGGCAAGGAGATCAAGACACTGGTCAAGGAGCCGCTGTGGCGGGTGGTGCAGCTGCACCCCTCGGCGGCGGTTTTTCCCGGCGGCGAGGGCCTGGCCGCGATGCAGGCGCGCGCGGTCGCGGCCATCCGGGCGCACGACGCCAAGGTGGTCGCCGAGCACGGCCCGAACGCGGTCTGGCTGGCCTGCAGCCACGGGGATGTGATCAAGGCGGTGCTGGCCGACGCGCTCGGCCTGCACCTGGACTCGTTCCAGCGCATCGTGGTGGACCCCTGCTCGGTGAGTGTGATCAACTACACCGAGACCAGGTCTTTCGTCAGCCGGATGAACGACACCGGCGGCGACGTGGGGGCACTGTTGCCGCCACCGGCGAAGAAGGGCAGGCGGCGCAAGGCCACCAAGCCGTCCTCGGACGCCGTGGTCGGCGGGTCCACCGGAGTAGAATGACTGTTTGAAATCTCAGCCGGCCGGGCACCGTTATGCTCGCAAGCCGTCGGTGGCCTACTGTCGGGGATGTCATGCCACGTGTCATTCATGTCTTTCGCCAGCCCGACCGGTTCATCGCCGGCACGGTCGGGGAGCCGGGCGACCGCGCGTTCTATCTGCAGGCTGTCGAGGACGCCCGCACGGTCAGCGTGTTACTGGAGAAACAGCAGGTCACCGTGCTTGCCGAGCGTATCAGCGCGCTGCTCGGGGAGATCTCCCGCCGGTTCGGCACCGAGGTCGGCGAGGACGTCGCCACCGACGAGGTGGACACCGAGCCGCTGACCGTGCCACTGGAGGAGGAGTTCCGGGTCGGCACCATGGGTCTCGGCTGGGACGCCGACTCCCGCTCGATCGTGGTCGAGCTGCTCGCGTTCACCGAGGAAGAGGTGGACGAGTCCGTCGTGCTGGACGACACCGAGGAGGGCCCGGACGCGCTGCGCGTGTTCCTCTCCCCGGTGCAGGCCAAGGCGTTCGCCACCCGGGCGGAGCGGGTGCTCTCCGCCGGCCGGCCGCCGTGCCCGCTGTGTGCCGAGCCGCTGGACGCGGAGGGGCACATCTGCCCCCGGCAGAACGGCTACCACCGGCGGGCCGTGGTCGGGGAGTCCTGAGCGGCCGAGGATGGACCCATTCGACCCCGCTGTGCCGGGGCTGCTGCACGCGGGCCGCATGGAGGTCACCGGCCGCATCGTCAACGCCTCCAACGCCACCCTGGTCTGCGAGCTGGAGTGCGACGGGGTGCACGCCCGCTGCGTGTACAAGCCGGTGCGCGGGGAGCGGCCGCTCTGGGACTTCCCGGACGGCACGCTGGCCGACCGGGAGTACGCCAGTTACCTGATCTCGGCCGCCCTGGCGGCGGACGGCAAGCGCCCGATGGTCCCGCCGACGGTGCTGCGCGAGGGGCCGTTCGGCCCCGGCATGGTGCAGCTGTGGGTGGACACCGAGGAAGACGCCGAGCTGGTCGACGTGTGCGCGCCCGCCGACGTGCCGCGCGGCTGGCTGACCGTCCTGCGCGCGCGGGACTCGCTGGGCGATCCCGCGCTGCTGGTGCACGCCGACCACCCCGAGCTGCGCCGGATGGCCGTGCTGGACGTCGTGCTGAACAACGCCGACCGGAAGGCCGGGCACGTGCTGACCGGCGTGGACGGCCGGGTGTACGGCGTCGACCACGGCATTTGCCTGCACGAGGAGGACAAGCTGCGCACGGTGCTGTGGGGCTGGGTGGGCCAGAAGCTCCCGGCCGAGGCGTTGGAGGAGGTGCGGGCGCTGCGCGGCGAGCTGGCGGACGGGCTGGCCAACCAGCTTGCCGACCACCTGACCCGCCGCGAGCTCGCCGCGCTCTCCTCGCGGGTGGACGCGTTGATCGCCAACCCGGAGTTTCCCGAGCCCTCGGGTTACGGCCCGGCTATTCCCTGGCCCGCCTTTTGACGGCTGCGCCGACTCGTGAGTGGCGAGTATCGCTATAGCGACACTCGCCACTCACGAGTCGGCCGGCAGGCCGACAGGTTCCAGCTGGGCAGCAACGAGCGCCGCATAGGGGCCGTCGGCGGCGAGCAGCTGGTCGTGGGTGCCCTGCTGCACGACCTGGCCGTCCTGGAGCACCACGATGCGGTCGGCGGCACGGATGGTGGACAGGCGGTGGGCCACGATCAGCGTGGTCCGGCCCCGGCGGGCGGTGCGCAGGGCTTCCTGCACCAGCCGCTCGTTCTCCGTGTCCAGGTTGGCCGCCGCCTCGTCCAGCACCAGGATCGGCGCCTCGGTGAGCAGCGCGCGGGCGATGGTGAGCCGCTGCCGCTGCCCGCCGGACAGCAGTGCACCCCGCTCACCGATCTGCGTTTCGTACCCATCCGGCAGCTCGAGGATGAACTCGTGGGCGGCTGCCGCCTTCGCCGCCCGGAACACCTCCTCGTCGGTCGCCTCCGGCCGGCCCAGGCGCAGGTTGTCGGCCACCGAGCCGGTGAACAGGTGCACGTCCTGCGGCACCAGGCCGACCACCCGCGGCAGGTCGGCCAGGCGGAACGAGCGCAGGTCGTGCCCGTCGACGGTGATCCGGCCGGAGTCCGGGTCCCAGAAGCGGGGGAGCAGGTTGACACAGGTGGACTTGCCGGCCCCCGAGCTGCCGACCAGTGCCACGGTCTCCCCGGGCGGCACGTCGAAGCTCACCCCGCGCAGCACACCCGGACGGCCCGGGTAGCCGAAGCCGACGTTCTCGAAACGCAGCCACCCGTGGCGCACGGACGGGCTGTCCGGCGCGGTGTCCGCCACCCGGGTGGGCAGCCCGAGCAGCTCCAGCACCCGGCGGGCGCTGGCCCGCAGCGGTGCGAGCATGCCGGCCATGCCGACCGCCGCGGTGATGGGCAACAGTGCGCCGATCACCAGGGTGAGCGCGAGCGTCCCTTCGGGCAGCGTCAGCCGGCCGCCGCTGACCAGTGCCAGCACCGCGATCAGCACCGCCACCGTGGTCGCCGCGACCAGCCCGTCGGTGACCGCGTCCTGCAGCCCGGTGGCGCTGGCGTGGTCACGCCGGTAGCGGCGCAGCCGCGCGGTGCCCTCGGCGATGCGCCGGTAGAAGTCCCGCGAGCGGCCGAAGACCAGCAGCTCGCGCAGGCCCTGCACGCCGTCCACCACGTCGGCGTTGACCGTCCCGGTCTCCGTGCGCAGCCGCTGCCCGCGCTCGTTGCCCCGGCGGGCCAGCCACACCGGCACCAACCCGGCCAGGGCCATGCCGACCACTGCGTACAGGGCGAGCAGAGGGTCCAGCGTGATCAGTGTGGCCGCGCCGGCGGCGCCGACGAACCCGGCCACCGAGGCGCCGATGCCCAGGTGGGCGAAGAAGCCCTCCAGCTCGTCGACGTCGCCCATCACCACGGACGCCAGGTCTCCCGTGCGCCGGCCCTGGGTTTCCGCCGGGGCGGCCCGGTGCAGCGCGTCGAACAGGCGCAGCCGCAGGTCGGCCTGGGCGCGGAAGGCGAAGGCGTGGCCGAACTGGCCCAGCGCCCAGTTACCCACGGTGCACAGCGCCACGGCCACCACGACGATCAGCACGCCGGTGCCCAGCCGGTCGCCGGGTGTGCCGCCGGCGGCCGAGCCGACCAGCCAGCCGGTGGCCGCGCCGGCCACGATCGCGCCGCCGTTCTCCAGCACCGCGCCGACGAGTGCGGCGACCAGGGCCGGGCGGCTGGTGCGCAGGGTGCCCAGCACCCGCAGCAGGGGCATTTCGCGGGTCATGCGAGAGCTTCCTTCCGGTCGAACTCCTGGGCGGAGATGAGTCGGGCGTAGGCGCCACCCCGGGCCAGCAGGTCGTCGTGGGTGCCGATCTCCACCACCCGCCCGGCGTCCAGCACGACGATCCGGTCGGCGTGCCGGACGGTGGACAGCCGGTGCGCGATGACCAGCGTGGTGCGCCGCGCGGTGACCTCGCGCAGCGCGGCGGTGATGGACGCCTCGGTGGCCGCGTCCACGCTGGCGGTGGCCTCGTCGAGCACCAGGATCGGGGTGTCCGCGAGCAGCGCGCGGGCGATGGCCAGGCGTTGGCGCTGCCCGCCGGAGAGGCCCTGGCCGCGCTCGCCGAGCAGGGTGTCGTAGCCGTCCGGGAGGTCCAGGATGGCGTCGTGGACGTGGGCGGCCCGGGTGGCGCCGACCAGTTCGGCCTCGTCGGCGTGCGGCTTGGCCAGCAGCAGGTTGGCGCGGACCGTGTCGCCGAACAGGTACGTGTCCTGGGCGACCAGTGCGACCAGCGAGCGCAGCTGCTCCGGCGGGATATCCCGCAGGTCGTGGCCGCCGATCCGCACGGTGCCCGAGTCCGGGTCGGCGAACCGCAGCAGCAGCGCGGCCACCGTGGTCTTGCCCGCCCCGGACGGGCCCACCACCGCGACGGTCTCGGCCGGCTCGATCTCCATGCTGAGCCCGTCCAGTGCCCGGCGGTCCCCGTCGTAACCGAAGGTGACCCGGTCGAAGGAGACCGAGGCGCGGGGCACCGGAACCGGGCTCAGCCCGGGGCGTACCGGAGCCGGCGGCGGCGTGTCCAGCAGGGTCTGTACCCGGGTCGCCGCGTCGTTGGCGCTGTAGGTCTGGTGGAAGGCGCCGGACAGCACCCCGATCGGCCGCAGCGCCTCCCGGGTCAGGAACAGGGCCAGGAACAGCGTGCCGACGGCCAGGCCGCCGTCGGCCACCCGCAGCGCGGCGACCGTGGCGACCGCCGCCATGCCGGCGGTGATGGCCAGCGCGTAGATCGCGCCGGTGACCAGCGCAACCGCCATCTCCCGGTTCCAGGTGGCGATCAGCCGGTCCGAGGTGGCGGCCAGCTCGGCGCGCCGGCGGCCGGCCGCGCCAAAGGCCTTGAGCGTCACCATGCCCTGCAGCGTGTCCAGGAACTCCGCGCCCAGCGCCAGGTAGGTTTCCATCGTCTGGCTGGAGCGCAGCCGCAGCACCCGCCCCCACAGTGGCGGCAGCGCCAGCGCGGCGACCGCGAAGGTGGCCACCAGCACGGCCAGCCAGCCGTCCCGGACGGCGAGCAGGGCGACCACGGCGACCGGCGCGGCGATCCCGGCGAGCAGTGACGGCAGGTACCGGCCGTAGTAGCCCTCCAGCGCGGTCACCCCGTCGACCAGGGCCTCCCGGATCGGGCCGGTGCGGGCGCCGGCGATGTGCACCGGGCCCAGCTCGGCGAGCTTGCCGAAGGCGCGCTCGCGCAACCTTTCGGTGGTGGCGGCGCCGGTGTGCTGGGCGACCATCGAGCTGGCCCAGATCAGCACCATCCGCAGGACGATCAGCCCGGCCAGCCAGCCGAGGGCGGGAAGCTGCGCGGCCAGGCCGTCGCCGGCCAGCAGGCGGGTCAGGATGGCGGCCAGCAGGAAGCCCTGGGCGAGGTAGCAGGCCAGTACGCCGAGGCGTATCGCGGTGCCGGCGGCTATCGCGGGCCACACCCCGGACGCGAGGGCGAGGACCGGGTTCCGGCCGAAAAAGTTAGGCATGCCTCAAAAGATATGACTGACGGTCAGTCGCGAGCAAGTGGCTTCGACGCCTCAACCCGTCGGTTAGGCTTCCGGCATGCCGCCGGCGCGCACCGCACAACGCACGGCGCCGCGCACCAAACCGGCCGACCAGCGGCGCCGCGACCTGCTGGAAGGCGGGCTCCAGGTGTTCCTGGAGCGGGGGGTGGCGGCGACCACCCTGGAGCACATCACCAAGGCCGCCGGCGTCGCCAAGGGCACCTTCTACCTGTACTTCGACTCCAAGGAACAGCTGCTCGTCGCGCTGCAGCGGGAGTTCGAGGCGCGCATGGTGCAGCGGATCGAACAGGCCGTGCTGGCCGCCGGCGAGGACTGGGTGGCCCGGCTGGACGCCTGGCTGGACGCCGCGCTCGCCGACTACCCCAGCGAACGGGCACTGCACGACGTGCTGTTCCACCACCCGGCGCTCGCCAGCCACGAGGCAGACGTGGTCGACCGCGCCGGCGCCCCGGACCTGGCCGGCAGCCTGACCGGCCTGATCGGGGCCGGCGTCGCCGCCGGCGCGTTCGACACGCTCGACCCGGAGCTCACCGCGATGCTGCTGTGCAGCGCGCTGCACCGGATGTTCGACCGCATCTGGCACCGGGACCAGGAGATCGACCCGGAGCACCTGGCCGCCGCCACTCGCCAGCTGTTCCACCGCGCGGTGGCCGTCTGACCCGTGAGTGGCGAGTGTTGCCAGGGCAACACTCGCCACTCACGGGTCAGCGCCATTAGCACAAAATGCGTCCCCAGGCGGATCGTCGCCGGGAGTCGTAGCGTGGAAGCGTGCCAGTACCTCAAGAATTTCCCCGTACCCTGGGCGCGCTGCGTGCCTCGGGGCACCGACACCGCGGGGTGAAGACCGAACTCCGAGAGAACCTGCTCGACGCGCTGCGCGCCGGCCGCGATCCGTGGCCGGGCATCGTGGGCTTCGAGTCGACCGTACTGCCCCAGCTGGAGCGGGCGCTGATCGCCGGCCACGACGTGGTGCTGCTCGGCGAGCGCGGCCAGGGCAAGACCCGGCTGCTCCGCTCGCTGACCGGCCTGCTGGACGAGTGGACCCCGGTCATCGAGGGCTCCGAGCTGGGCGAACACCCCTTTGAACCGATCACCCCGGCCTCCCGGCGCCGGGCCGACGAACTGGGCGACGAGCTCCCGGTCACCTGGGTGCACCGGTCGGAGCGCTACACCGAGAAGCTGGCCACCCCGGACACCGCGGTGGCCGACCTGATCGGCGACGTGGACCCGGTGAAGGTCGCGGAAGGCCGGAGCCTGGGTGACCCGGAGACCATCCACTACGGCCTGGTGCCGCGCGCGCACCGGGGCATCGTGGCCATCAACGAGCTGCCCGACCTGGCCGAGCGCATCCAGGTCGCGCTGCTGAACGTGATGGAGGAGCGGGACATCCAGGTGCGCGGCTACACCGTCCGGCTGCCGCTGGACGTGCTGCTGGTGGCCAGCGCCAACCCGGAGGACTACACCAACCGGGGCCGGATCATCACCCCGCTGAAGGACCGCTTCGGCGCCGAGGTGCGCACCCACTACCCGCTCGAGGTGGCCGACGAGATCGCCCTGGTCCGCCAGGAGGCCGATCTCACCGCCGACGTACCGGACCACCTGGTCGAGGTGGTCGCCCGGTTCACCCGCCACCTGCGCGACTCGTCCGCCGTGGACCAGTCCTCCGGGGTGTCGGCGCGGTTCGCCGTCGCCGCGGCCGAGACGGTGGCCGCCGCCGCGCTGCGCCGGGCCGCGCTGGTCGGCGAGCCGTCCGCGTTCGCCCGGCCGGTGGACCTGGAGACCGTGCCGGCCGTGCTGCGGGGCAAGCTGGAGTTCGCCTCCGGCGAGGACGGCCGCGAGGAGGAGGTGCTGGAGCACCTGCTGCACCGGGCCACCGCCGACACCGCCCGCTACCGGCTGCGCGGGGTCGACCTGACCGAACTGGCCGAGGCGGTTTCCGCCAACCCGGTGCGCACCGGCGAGCGGATCCCGGCCGCCCAGGTGGTCGCCGGGCTGCCGACCGTCGGCGTGCTCACCCAGGTGGCCAGCCGGCTGGGCGCCGAGGGCACCGAGGACCCGGGCCCGATGGCGTCGGCCGCCGAGCTGGCCCTGGAGTACCTGTTCCTCACCCGCAAGCTGGCCAAGGACGAGTCGGACGACGGTGACACGGTGAGCTATGGCTGATCCCCGGCGCAGGAAGCTGCGGTACGCCTACGGGCCGTACGGGGGTGGGCCGGACCCGCTGGCCCCGCCGTTCGACGTCCGCGAGGCGATGGACCAGATCGGCCGAGACGTGATGGAGGGCTCGTCCCCCCGGCAGGCCCTGCAGGAGCTGCTCCGAAGGGGCCTCGACGGGCGGCGCGGGCTGGACGACCTGAGCCGCCAGGTCTGGCAGCGCCGCCGCGAGCTGCAGCGGGACAACCGGCTGGACGGAACCCTGCAGCAGGTTCGTGAGCTGCTGGAACGAGCCCTCGAGGCGGAGCGGAACGCGCTTCAGCGGGAGGACTCCGACGACGCCCGGTTCCGCGAGATGCAGCTGGACGCGCTGCCCGGCGACACCGGCGGCGCGGTCCGCGAGCTGGGCGAGTACGACTGGCGTTCCTCCGACGCGCGGGAGGCCTACGAGGAGATCCGCGACCTGCTCGGCCGGGAGCTGCTGGACCAGCGGTTCCAGGGCATGAAGGAGGCGATGGAGAACGCCACCCCGGAGGACGTGGAGCGCGTCCGGGAGATGCTGGACGACCTCAACGCGCTGCTGGCCCAGCACGCCCAGGGCCAGGACACGACCGACCAGTTCGCGCGGTTCATGGCCAAGCACGGCGAGTTCTTCCCGGAGAACCCGCGCAACACCGAGGAGCTGATCGACCTCCTGGCCGCCCGGGCGGCGGCCGCGCAGCGGATGCTCAACTCGATGTCCGCCGAGCAGCGCGCCCAGCTGATGGAGCTGGCCGGACAGGCGTTCGGCGATCCCCGGCTGGCCAACGCGCTGGCCCAGCTGGACGCCCAGCTGCAGGGGCTGCGGCCGGGGGAGGACTGGCGGGGGTCCGGCCGGTTCCGGGGCGAGAACCCGATGGGCATGGGCGAGGCCACCCGCGCGCTGGAGGAGCTGGGCCAGCTGGACGCCCTGGCCGAGCAGCTGGCCCAGAGCTACCCGGGTGCCCGGATGGAGGACATCGACCTGGAGGCTTTGTCGGCCGCGCTCGGCGAACAGGCCGCCGTGGACGCCCGCACGCTGGCCGAGCTGGAGCGGGAGCTGCGCCGCCAGGGCCTGTTCGAGCGGGCCGCCGACGGCACGCTCCAGCTGTCGCCGAAGGCGCTGCGCCGGCTCGGCGAGTCGGTGCTGCGGGACGTGGTGAACCAGATCGGCGCCCGCCGGGGCGAGCGGGAGACCCGCCGGTCGGGGGCCGCCGGCGAGGCCACCGGGGCGACCCGGCCGTGGGCGTTCGGCGACACCGAGGCCTGGTCGGTCCCGCGCACGCTGCTCAACGCGCAGCTGCGGCGGGCCGGTGGGGACTCCCGGCGGCTGGACGTGACCGACGTGGAGGTGGTGGAGACCGAGCAGCGCACCAGGGCGGCGGTGGCGTTGCTGGTGGACACCTCGTGGTCGATGGTGGCGCAGGGCCGCTGGGTGCCGATGAAGCGCACCGCGCTGGCCCTGTACCAGCTGATCTCCACCCGGTTCCGGGGCGACGACCTGGCGCTGATCACCTTCGGCCGGCACGCGCAGACCGTGGAGCTGGGCGAGCTGGTCGGCCTGGAGGGGGTGTACGCACAGGGCACCAACCTGCACCATGCGCTGCTGCTCGCGGCCCGGCACCTGCGCAAGCATCCCGACGCCTTGCCGGTGGTGTTGGTGGTCACCGACGGCGAGCCCACCGCGCACCTGGAACCGGGGGGACACGCCTACTTCGACTACCCGCCCAGCCCACACACCATCCGGGCGACCATCGGCGAGGTGGACCGGCTGACCGGGATGAACGCGGTGTTCACCTTCTTCGTGCTGGGCGACGACCCGAGGCTGGCCGCGTTCATGGACGACGTGGCCCGGCGGTGCAACGGCCGGGTGGTCGCGCCGTCGCTGGACGGCCTGGGCGCCGAGGTGGTGGCCGACTACCTGCGCACCCGGCGCTAACCTGCCCTCGCGCAACCGGAACCGCGGCCGCGGTGTTCGGTGGGTGTGGACAGTTTGGGCGGCGGAACCGCGTTGATGGAACCAACGGTCGAGGACCGGATCCGGGACGCGCTGCGCGACGACCTGGACCGGGGCTTCGCGCTGTTGTTCGAGGCCCACCAGCGGCAGCTGTTCAGCACGGCGCTGCGGCTGTCCGG
The DNA here is from genome assembly GCA_014208095.1 of Actinospineispora eucalypti. Classification (GTDB taxonomy): domain Bacteria; phylum Actinomycetota; class Actinomycetes; order Mycobacteriales; family Pseudonocardiaceae; genus Pseudonocardia; species Pseudonocardia eucalypti. The sequence goes on from JACHMT010000002.1 coordinate 104,550, forward strand.
GCGGTGGGCCGACGCGGAGGACCTCAGCGCCGACGCGTTCCTGCGGGCCTACCGGGCGCTGCGCGGCTACCCGCCGGAGCGGATCGCGGCGCTGCGCCCCCGGGCCTGGCTGGTCACCATCCTGCTCAACGCGTGGCGCAACCGGCAGCGGGACGCGGCGCGCCGGCCGACCGCCCCGCTGGAGGCGGCGGCCGAGCCGGTGGACCCGACGGCCGACGTGGTCGGAAAGGTCACCGGCCGGGAAACCGGTGACGAGCTGGCCGGGCTGCTCGCTCAACTGCCCCAGCCCCAGCGGGTCGCCGTGGTGCTGCGGCACGTCGGTGACCTGTCCATCGCGGAGATCGCCGAGGTGCTCGGATGCGCCGAGGGAACCGCCAAGTCACACATATCCCGTGGCCTCGCGCGCCTGCGGACCCTGCGCGGAGAGCTGACCGAAGGAGGTGTCCGATGATCACTCCGGACGAGTTGGCCGATGAGCTGGCCGGGCTGCGGGTGGACCCGCCGGCGTCGTTGCGGGACCGCGTGCTGGCCCGCTGGGTGCGCGTGCCGGGGCCGCTGGGCGAGCTGTACGTCGCGGTGACCGAGGCGGGCATCGCCTACCTGCGGCCGGAAGCCGACCCGGAAGCCTTCGCGGCTGACTTCCGGGCCCGCTTCGGCCGCCCGATCGTGCCCGGTGACGAGCTGCCGGAGGGTTTGCTGCGGGCGCTCGGACCGGACGCCGAGGGCGCGCGGGCGCTGCCGGTCGACCTGCGCGGGCTGACCCCGTTCGCCCGGGATGTGCTCACCGTGACCAGGCAGATCCCGGTGGGGGAGACCCGCCCGTACGCGTGGGTGGCCAGCGAGATCGGCCGGCCGAAGGCGGTCCGCGCGGTGGGAACCGCGCTGGGGCGCAACCCGGTGCCGATCGTCATCCCGTGCCACCGGGTGACCCGGACGGACGGGGCGCCGAGCGGGTACATCTTCGGCCCCGCCGCCCGGGAACGCCTGCTGACCGCCGAGCGCGCCGCCTGAGTTCCGGCTGGCCCACTCGGCGGGACATCGAGGCCAAGCTGCCCGACGAGTGGTGGTGACGGCTCAGTTGTTCTCGCCCCGGCCGACCACCCCGGGCACCGCGGCGGAGAACACCGCGCCGGACCCGGAGCCGCCGGCCTCGGCCAGCCACAGCTCGCCGCCGAGCCGTCTGGCCTCGTGCCGGGCCAGCGCCAGGCCCAACCCGTGGCCCGGGCTGGACTTGGTGCTCACCCCCTCGTCGAAGATCGCGTCCGGCGGCTCGACCGCCACCCCGCCGCCGCTGTCCCGCACCGACATGCGCAGCGTGGAACCGTCCGCCCGCAGCGTCACCTCGACCCAGGGCGGACGGCGTTCGCCCTGGTAGGCGGCCTGCAGGGCGTTGTCCAGCACGTTGCCCAGCAGGGTCAGCACGGGCACCAGGTGGCCCAGATGGCCGGGCACCGAGGACTCCTCGGCGAGCCCGAGCAGGATGCCCCGCTGGTGGGCCTGCTCGGTCTTGGCCAGCAGCAGCGCGCGCAGGTGCGGGTCCTGGATGGAAGCGTCGATCTCGGCGGCCTGGCCGGCGCCGGTCTCGGTGAGCGTCTGCAGGTAGTCCTGCGCCTCGGTGTGGTGGCCGAGCTGGAGCAGCCCGGAAAGCGTGTGCAGCCGGTTGGAGTACTCGTGCCGCTGCGCCCGCAGGTCGTCGGTGAGCGAGCGGACCGCGTCCAGCTCCCGGGTGAGGGTGTCGAGGTCGGTGCGGTCCCGCAGCGTCAGCACGGTGCCGAGCAGTCGGCCGCCCCGGTCCACCGCGCGCGAGTTGATCACCAGCACCCGGTTGTCGGCGACCGCGAGCACGTTGTCCGCCGGCGGGTGCTCGAGCGCCCGCTGCAACCGGGGGGAGAGCGGCAGCGCGCCGGCCCAGGTGCCGGTCGGCAGCGGCACACCGAGCAGCCGCTCCGCCTCGGCGTTGCGGACCAGGATCTTGCGCTCCGGGTCCACCGCGAGCACGCCCTCCCGGATGCCGTGCAGCACCGCCTCGTGCTCGTAGAGCATCTCGGTCAGCTCGCGCGGCTCCACGCCGTGGGTGAGCCGGCGCAGGCGGCGGCTGAGCAGCCAGCAGGCGGCCAGCCCGAGCGCCGCCGCGGCCAGCGCGAACACGCCGAGCAGCACACGCAGCCGTTGGATCTCCCGGGCCGGCGCGGTCAGGGCGTAGCCCACGCTGACCACCCCGACGACCCGCCCGTCGGCCGCCCGGATCGGCGTCTTGCTGCGTACCGACTGGCCGAGCGTGCCGGTCTCGACGGCGCCGATGACCTCCCGCCCGGCCAGCGCCTCCGCCGGGTTGGTGCTGATCAGGTGGCCGACCTGCTCGGGGTTGGGGTGGGCCAGCCGGATGCCCCAGTCGTCGGCGATGGTCACGTACAGCGCGCCGGTCCGCCGGGTCAGGTCCAGCACCTGTTTCTGCAGCTCGCCGCCCGGGCGGTGCGCGGTGGCGGCGGCGATCACCTCCGGGTCGATGGCCACCGCGCGGGCGATGGCCAGGGAGCGCTGGCCGTACTCGTCGGACAGCGTGGTCGCCAGCAGGGTGGCGAACAGCGTGGCGACCAGCCCGATCAACAGCAGCACCATGATGGTCAGGAACAAAAAGATCTGACCGGTGAACGGGAGCCTGCGGAGCCCGAGCATGGCGGGCAAACTACCGGCGCTACCCGAACGGGTTAGAGCCTGCCTGGCAAATGATCAGTTCATCCAGGTGCGGCTGAACCGCTGGTAGGTGCCGTCGCCGATGCTCATCCGCAGCCAGTCGTTCACCCACTGCTGGAAGACCACGTCGCCCCGGGGGAGCAGGTAGGCCTTGGGGCCGAAGCTGAGCGGGCGCTCCGGGTTCACCGCGCACAGCTCGGGGTGCTGTTTGGACTGCCAGCGGGCCTCGCTGGCGTCGGTGATCATCACGTCCGCCCGGTTGGCCACGATCTCCTCGAAGATCGTGTTGTTGTCCGGGTGCACGGTCACGTTGGCCCGCTTGAGCCGCTCGTTGGCGAAGGCCTCGTTGGTGCCGCCGGGGTTCACCACCACGCGCACGCCCGGCCGGTCGATCAGGTCCAGGTTCTGGAACCGGGCCAGGGTCGCGCAGCGGGTGATCGGGGCCTTGCCGTCGATCAGGTACGGGTCGCTGAACGCCGCCTTGCGCGCCCGGCCCAGCTCGATGGAGATGCCGCCCATGGCGATGTCGCAACGGTCGGCGGCCACGTCGTCGGCCACCGTCTTCCACTGGGTGGGCACGATGGTGAGCCGGGCGCCGAGCTTGCGGGCCAGGTCGCCGGCCATGTCGATGTCGATGCCGGTCCAGCGGTCGGTGCGCGGGTCGTGGTAGGTGAACGGCCGGTAGTCGCCGGTGCTGCACACCCGCAGCTCACCGCGGTCCGGCACCGCGTCCAGGGCGCTCATCTCGGGCTGGGGCGGGTCGGGTGGCGGCTTCTTGGCACAGGACACGCCGCCGGCCAGGACGACCAGCAGCCCCGCGAGCACGGCCAGGGCGCGGCCCAGACCAGCCTGTCGCATGCAGTTCCCCTTCGCTCACCGCCACCGCGCGGCACCGACGCTGCCCCCGGCGTTGCCCTTACGTTGCCATAGCCTCATCCACGCCCCTCCGCTGCCCGGTCGGTCCCCCGATGCGCCGCTGGTCGGGTCGCGTGGTTGCCGGTAACAAGTACTTTGTCTGTTATGCAACCCTGGTCGTCCACCCCGCTGCCCGTCGTGCCCGGCTCGCCCCCGCCGTTGCGCCTTTTCGACACCGCCACCGGTGAGGTCCGTCCCACGGCGCCGGGGAAGACGGCCCGCATGTACGTCTGCGGCATCACCCCCTACGACGCGACGCACCTCGGGCATGCCGCCACCTACCTGGCGTTCGACCTGGTCAACCGGGCGTGGCGGGACGCGGGGCACGAGGTGCACTACGTGCAGAACGTGACCGACATCGACGAGCCCCTGCTCGAGCGGGCGGCGCGCGACCAGGACGACTGGGTGGTCCTCGGCATGCGGGAGACCGCGCTGTTCCGGGAGGACATGGAGTCGCTGCGGGTGCTCCCGCCCCGGCACTACATCGGCGCGGTCGAGGCGATGTCCGAGATCAGCGCGCTGGTGGACAAGCTGCTGGCCTCCGGCGCCGCGTACCGCATCGGCGACCCCGAGTACCCGGACGTCTACCACGACAGCGCGGCCACCCCCGACTTCGGCTACGAGTCGCGTTACGACGAGGCCACCATGCTGCGCTACTCCGCCGAGCGCGGCGGTGACCCGGACCGGCCGGGCAAGCGCAACCCGGTGGACGCCCTGCTGTGGCGGATGGCCCGGCCGGGGGAGCCGTTCTGGGACAGCGAGCTGGGCCGGGGCCGCCCCGGCTGGCACGTGGAGTGCACGGCGATCGCGCTGAACCGGCTGGGCGCGCAGATCGACGTGCAGGGCGGCGGCTCGGACCTGATCTTCCCGCACCACGAGTTCGGCGCCGCGCACGCCGAGGCGCACACCGGCCAGCACCCGTTCGCCCGGCACTACTGCCACGCCGGCATGATCGCGCTGGACGGGGAGAAGATGTCCAAGTCACGCGGCAACCTGGTGTTCGTCTCCCGGCTGCGGGCGGACGAGGTGGACCCCATGGCCATCCGGCTGGCGCTGCTCGCCGGTCATTGGCGCGCCGACCGGGCCTGGATGCCCGAGCTGCTGACCGAGGCGCAGGCGCGGCTGGCCGCCTGGCGGGAGGCGGTCCGGCTGGACGCCGGGCCGGAGACCGCCGCGATGATCGGCCAGCTGCGCGAGCGCCTGGCCGACGACCTGGACACGCCGCGTGCGCTGCTCGCGGTGGACGCCTGGGCGCGGGACGCGCGGAACCGGGCCGGACGGGACCCGGACGCGCCGCGGCAGGCCGGGGAAGCCATCGACGCGCTGCTCGGCGTGGCCCTCTAACTCCCAGGGAAGGGACGGACATGGCGCACAACGTGCTCGGCGGTGAGCTCGAACCGTGCAGCATGGACCCGTTGACCGGCTTCTACCGCAACGGCTGCTGCGACACCGGGGGTGACGACGCCGGGGTGCACACCGTCTGTGTGCGCCTCACGTCGGAGTTCCTGGAGTTCAGCAGGTCGGTGGGGAACGACCTGTCCACGCCCCGCCCGGAGTTCGGCTTCGCCGGCCTCAAGCCGGGGGACCAGTGGTGCCTGTGCGCCTCCCGGTGGTCCCAGGCGCTGGCCGCCGGGCAGGCCCCGGAGGTGGTGCTGGAGGCGACCCACGCCAGGACGCTGGAGTGGGTCGACCTCGACGACCTGCGCCGGCACGCCGCCACCCGCTGAGGCCTCAGCCGCCGTAGGGCTGGACGGCCCGGCCGGCGCGCAGCGTGCGCGCCCACCACACCAGCCGGTCCAGCAGGACCTTCGCGGCGGCGGTCGGCCCCTCCGGGTCCTTCAGCTCGCCGGAGCCGTCGAACAGCTGTGGGTACATGTGGAAGCTCACCGTGTCCCGGATGCTCATCGCGTGCAGCTCGGCGAACACCACGCGCAGCGGCTCGACGGCCCGCAACCCGCCGGACAGCCCGCCGTAGCTGACGAACCCGAGCGGCTTGGCCTGCCAGTGTTGCGGCCCGACGCCGTCGATCGCGGCCTTCAGCGGGCCCGGGTAGCTGTGGTTGTACTCCGGGGTGACCACGACGACCGCGTCCGCCGCGCCGATCCGCCCGGTGAAGTCGGCCGGCTGCTCGGCCAGGTCCAGCACGCCGACGTCGAGGTCGGTGCGGGGCGTGGCCTGACCGACGAACCAGTTGGCCACCACCGGTCCGAACCGGCCCTCGCGGACGCTGCCGATGATCACCTCCGCCCGTACCGGGTCGGTCCAGCCGGTCTCTCGTGTTGGTGCGCTCATCGGTGGTTCTGCCTCCCGGCGTTGGGTCCGGTCGGTCGACCGGCTCTGCCGGGTAGGCTAGAATCTCAACTAATATTGAGGTCAAGGGCGAGAGGGTGACGGCATGCACCAGCCGGCGTGGGACAAGGGCGAGCTGACGGTCGGCCAGCTCGCCGAGCGCAGCGGGGTGGCCGTCTCCGCGCTGCATTTCTACGAGCGGCAGGGCCTGATCCACAGCCGGCGCACCTCGGGCAACCAGCGGCGGTACCGGCGCGAGGTGCTGCGCCGGGTCGCCCTGATCCGGATCGCGCAGCGGGTCGGGATCCCGCTCGCGCAGGTCCGGGAGGCGCTGGACGGGCTACCCGACCGGCGCATCCCGAACCGCAAGGACTGGGAGCAGCTCTCCCAGCGCTGGCACGACGAGCTGACCGAGCGCATCCACTTCCTGGAGCAGCTGCGCGACGAGTTCACCGAATGCGTGGGCTGCGGCTGCCTGAGCATCGACAAGTGCCGCATGGCCAACCCGTACGACACCCTCGCCGCCCAGGGCGCGGGCCCGCGCCGGCTGATCGAAGAACCTAGCTGACGACGAGCTCGTGGCCGGACAGGCGGGCGAACTCGGCGCTGTCGAAGTTGATGTAGTTCTCGCACACCCGGCCGTCCCGCACGGTGATGCAGTCCGCGCCGTTCAGCTGGAACCGCCCGTGCTTCCCGGTGGCGTGCATCACCCAGCGCACGAAGCCGTGCTCGCCGTTCATCGCCCCGGCCGGCACCTCCAGCCGGATGTCCGGCAGCAGCGCCATCAGCTTCTCCAGTGCGCCGACATACGCCTCCGTGCCGCGCACGACCTGGTTGCCCGGCCAGTGCCCGACCACGTCGTCGGTGACGAAGCCGGGCAGCGGCGCCGGGTCCGGCGCGGCCCAGTACTGCGCGAACAGCTCGGGCGTCCATCCGATCGCGGTGTTGGTCATTGTTGCCCTCCAAAGTCGTCTCTGACGTGAGGGCTCCAGGTTCTCGCCGCAGCCGGAGGCAGATCAATTACCCACGAGGTAAGGGGATACATGTCAGGGTGTCGCCACCAGGGTGATCGCCGATCAAGCCCCGGGTCCGGGAGCGGCCGCGCACGCCGGCCCGGCCGCTTCCGGCACCGCCGAACGGCCGTGGCGTCCTGATGATCAGTGGTCGCGGGGAATGCGAGATTTGTAGTTCGTGGAGAGCCGCGCGGGAGTTCGCCGCATCCAGCGTTGGCCGGTCGGAACCGGTCAGTGGCGGCTGCGGCCGCCGGGGCGCCCCGGTCCGCCGGAGCCGCCGGGGCCACGCCGGCGCAGGTAGCGCTCGAAGTCGGCGGCGATGGACTCGCCGGTGATCTCCGGCAGGTCAGACTCCGACTCCGCCCGCTCCTCCAGCGAGCGCACGTACTCGCGCACCTCGTCGTCGGCGTCGGCCATCTCGGTGACCGTGCGCTCCCACGCCTCGGCCTGTTCCGGAAGCCCGCCCAGCGGCACCTCGACGTCCAGCACCTCTTCCACCCGGTGCAGCAGCGCGACCGCCGCCTTCGGGTCCGGCGCCTGGGACACGTAGTGCGGTACCGCCGCCCAGAACGAGATGGCCGGGATCCCGGCCCGCACGCAGGCGTCCTGGAACACCCCGACGATCCCGGTGTTGCCCTGGTAGCGGGAGGCCTCCAGGCCGTACTGGGCGGCCGAGTCGGTGTCGTACGCGGTGCCGCTGACCGGCACCGGGCGGGTGTGCGGAATGTCGGTGAGCAGCGCGCCGAGGGTGACGACCGTGGTGGCGCCCAGCTTCTCCACGTACCGCAGCAGCTCGCCGCAGAACGCCCGCCAGCGCATGTTCGGCTCGATGCCCCGGATCAGCACGATGTCGTGTTCCGCCCCGGGCGGCCGGCACACCGACAACCTGGTGGTGGGCCAGTCGATCCGCCTGGTGATGCCGTCCACGAGGTGAACCGTCGGCCGGGTCACCTGGAAGTCGTAGTAGTCGTCCGGATCGATGGCCGCGAGAGGTCGGGCGTCCCAGCTGAGCTCCAGATGCTCGACCGCCGTGCTGGCCGCGTCACCGGCGTCGTTCCACCCCTCGAACGCGGCCACCACGATGGGCTCCACCAGCTGAGGGGGCTGGACAGCGTCGCTGTCGGACACGCTGTCGACGTCGTGCCACGACAGCGAGCCCGCCTCGCGATCCTGTGGTTCCTGCGCGCTCATCGGCTCAGCCTACGGCCGCGCGACCGAATGTGACTTGTTCGGGCGTGTCATCGCACGTCACGCGCGCGCCGGGATCACCGGTGGGCGGGAGGACTATCCTTGCTGTTATGCCGACAGCCGACGACTCGCCCTTGTTGCGCGCCCTCACCGACCGGGTTCTCATCGGTGACGGAGCGATGGGCACCATGCTGCAGTCGGCCTCCCTCAGCCTGGACGACTTCGCCGGGCTGGAGGGCTGCAACGAGATCCTCAACGACACCCGGCCGGACGTGGTCGAGCAGGTGCACCGGGACTTCCTCGAGGTCGGCGTCGACCTGATCGAGACCAATACCTTCGGCACCAACCTGGCCAACCTGGCCGAGTACGACATCGCCGACCGGATCCACGAGCTGGCCGAGAAGGGCGCGGTGCTGGCCCGCCGGGCCGCCGACCAGTTCAGCACCCCGGACCACCCCCGGTTCGTGCTCGGCTCGGTGGGGCCGGGCACCAAGCTGCCCACCCTCGGCCATGCCTCCTTCGCCGACCTGCGCGACGCCTACGTGGAGTGCACGCGCGGGCTGCTGGCCGGCGGCGCGGACGCCATCCTGATCGAGACGGTGCAGGACCTGCTGCAGGCCAAGGCGGCCGTGATCGCCGCGCGCCGGGCGATGGCCGCCGAGGGTCGCCAGGTGCCGATCATCACCCACGTCACCGTGGAGACCACCGGCACCATGCTGCTGGGCAGTGAGATCGGCGCCGCGCTGACCGCGCTGGAGGCGCTCGGCGTGGACCTGATCGGGCTGAACTGCGCCACCGGCCCGGCCGAGATGAGCGAGCACCTGCGGCACCTGTCCAAACAGGCCCGCATCCCGATCTCGGTGATGCCGAACGCCGGGCTGCCCGAGCTGGGCCCGGACGGCGCGGTCTACCCGCTGCGCCCGGATGCGCTGGCCGAGGCGCTGGCCGGGTTCGTCCGGGAGTACGGCACGCGCCTGGTCGGCGGCTGCTGCGGCACCACCCCGGACCACCTGCGCCAGGTGGTCGCGGCGGTGCGCGAGGCCACCCCGGCGACGCGCGACCCGCGACCGGAGGCCGGCGTCTCCTCGCTGTACGCCCCGGTGCCGTTCCGGCAGGACACCAGCGTGCTGATGATCGGCGAGCGGACCAACGCCAACGGTTCCAAGGCGTTCCGCGAGGCGATGCTGGAGCAGCGCTGGGAGGACTGCGTGGCGATCGCCCGGGAGCAGACCCGGGACGGCGCCCACCTGCTCGACCTGTGCGTGGACTACGTGGGCCGGGACGGCGCGGAGGACATGGCCGAGCTGGCCGGCCGGCTGGCCACCGCGTCCACCCTGCCGATCATGCTGGACTCCACCGAGTCGGCCGTGCTCCAGGCCGGCCTGGAGCGCCTCGGCGGCCGGTGCATCGTCAACTCGGTCAACTACGAGGACGGCGACGGCCCGGAGTCCCGGTTCCAGAAGACCATGGTGCTGGTCCGCGAGCACGGCGCGGCCGTCGTGGTGATGTGCATCGACGAGGAGGGCCAGGCCCGTACCAGGGACTGGAAGGTCCGCGTCGCCTCGCGCACCATCGACGACCTGGTGGCCAACCACGGCATGCGGGTGGCCGACGTCGTGGTGGACTGCCTCACCTTCCCGATCACCACCGGGCAGGAGGAGGTCCGCAAGGACGCGGTGGAGACCATCGAGGCCATCCGCGAGCTGAAGCGCCGCTACCCGGACGTGCAGACCACCCTCGGTGTCTCCAACGTCTCGTTCGGGCTGAACGCGGCCGCCCGGCAGGTGCTCAACTCGGTGTTCCTGCACGAGTCGGTGGACGCCGGCCTGGACACCGCGATCGTGCACGCCTCCAAGATCCTGCCAATGTCCAAGATCCCCGACGAGCAGCGCGAGGTGGCGCTGGATCTCGTGTACGACCGGCGCCGTGAGGGCTATGACCCGCTGAGCCGGTTCATGGAGCTGTTCGAAGGGGTCACCGCGTCCTCCGCGCGGGCCGGCCGGGCCGAGGAGCTGGCCGCGCTGCCGCTGTTCGACCGGCTGGAGCGGCGCATCGTGGACGGCGAGCGGCCCGGGCTGGACGAGGACCTGGACGCCGCCCTGGACGAGCGGCCGGCCCTGGACATCATCAACGACACGCTGCTCTCCGGCATGAAGACGGTGGGCGAGCTGTTCGGCTCCGGCCAGATGCAGCTGCCGTTCGTGCTGCAGAGCGCCGAGGTGATGAAGGCGGCGGTGGCCTACCTCGAGCCGCACATGGAGAAGAGCGAGGACGACCAGGGCAAGGGCACCATCGTGCTGGCCACGGTCAAGGGCGACGTGCACGACATCGGCAAGAACCTGGTGGACATCATCCTGTCCAACAATGGCTTCACCGTGGTCAACCTGGGCATCAAGCAGCCCATCTCCACCATCCTGAGCGCCGCCGAGGAGCACCGGGCGGACGCGGTCGGCATGTCCGGGCTGCTGGTCAAGTCCACGGTGATCATGAAGGAGAACCTGGAGGAGATGAACTCCAGGGGAGTGGCGGAGAAGTTCCCGGTGCTGCTCGGCGGCGCCGCGCTGACCCGTTCCTACGTGGAGAACGACCTGGCCGAGCTGTACCAGGGCCAGGTCAGCTACGCTAAGGACGCCTTCGAGGGCCTGCGGCTGATGAACTCGGTGATGGCGGAGGCGCGCGGCGAGGCCCCGGCGGAGTCCGAGGAGGAACGGGCCAAGGCGGCCGAGCGGAAGGCCCGGCACGAGCGCTCCCGCCGGATCGCGGCCAAACGCAAGGCGGCCGAGCCGGAGACACCCCCGCCCACCCACTCCGACGTGGCCACCGACGTGCCGTTGCCCACCCCGCCGTTCTGGGGCACCCGGGTGGTCCGGGGCGTTCCGCTGGCCGACTACGCGTCCATGATCGACGAGCGGGCCACCTTCCTCGGCCAGTGGGGGCTGCGCGGCTCCCGGGGCGGCTCCGGGCCGAGCTACGAGGAGCTGGTGGAGACCGAGGGCCGGCCCCGGCTGCGCTACTGGCTGGAGCGGCTGTCCACCGAGGGCGTGCTGGCCAACGCGGCGCTGGTGTACGGGTACTTCCCGGCGGTGTCCGAGGGCAACGAGCTGGTCGTGCTGGCCGAGCCGAGCGCGGACGCCCCGGAGCGCTGCCGGTTCGCCTTCCCCCGCCAGCGCCGGGACCGCAACCTGTGCCTGGCCGACTTCTGGCGTCCCCGCGAGCTGGCCCGGGCCAACGGCGAGGTGGACGTGGTGCCGTTCCACCTGGTCACCATGGGCCAGCCGATCGCCGACTACGCGAACGAGCTGTTCGCCAAGGACGCCTACCGGGACTACCTGGAGGTGCACGGGCTGGGCGTGCAGCTCACCGAGGCGCTGGCCGAGTACTGGCACCGGCGGATCCGCGAGGAGCTGCGCTGGTCCGGCGGGGGCAGCGTGGCGGCCGAGGACCCGGAGGACATCGAGGCCTACTTCAAGCTGGGCTACCGGGGCGCCCGGTACTCGATCGGCTACGGCGCCTGCCCCGACCTGGAGGACCGCCGCAAGATCGTCGACCTGCTGGAGCCCGGCCGGATCGGCGTGGAACTGTCCGAGGAGCTGCAGCTGCATCCCGAGCAGAGCACCGACGCGCTCATCGCCCATCACCCGGAGGCCAAGTATTTCAACGCCTGACAACCACCGGCCGCTCGCGGTGTTGTGGGACATGGACGGCACACTGGTCGACTCCGAGAAGCTCTGGGACATCTCGCTGAACGCGCTGGCCCGCCACCTGGGCGGGGAGCTGTCGGCCGAGGCCAGGGTGGCCATGGTCGGCGGCTCCCGGTGGCGCACCATGGAGATGCTGTTCGACGACCTGGGCCTGCCGAGGGACGCCGCCACCATGACCGATGCCGGCGAGTGGCTCACCGAGTACACCGGGAAGCTGTTCACCGGTGGGCTGCCCTGGCGGCCGGGTGCGCTGGACGCGCTGCGCATGGTGCGGTCCACCGGCGTGGCCACCGCGCTGGTCACCTCGACCGAGCGGCGGCTCACCGAGCGGGCGCTGGACAGCATCGGGCGGGAGCACTTCGACATCACGCTGTGTGGCGACGAGGTCACCGCCACCAAGCCCGACCCGGACCCCTATTTACGCGCCGCGCAACGACTGGGCGTGGAGCCCGGGGACTGCCTCGCGGTCGAGGACTCGCCGACCGGTGCGACGTCCGCCGAGGCCGCCGGGTGTGCCGTGCTGGTGGTGCCGTGCGAGGTCCCGGTGCCGTCCGGACCCCGGCGTGTGCAAAGGGACACGTTGACCGGTCTCACCGAATCCGACATGCGCGGTTACTGGGCGCAGATCCGACATCCCGACCACTGGTCGTCACAGAAGGCCCATTCGTCACCGACCGTCGCGGATCAGTGATACTTGGCAGGTGCCGCCGGCCGCGCCGCAGCGGCCGTCAGCAGACGTCGTGTCGTGCCTTACCAGCCCCGCGGTGGTTGACAGTCGACACTCGTTGTGGAAGGGAGCACGACTCTTGAAGACTTTCGATGGCCTGTTCGCCGAGCTGTCCGACAAGGCGCGCACGCGCCCGGACGGTTCCGGCACCGTGGCGGCGCTGGATGCCGGCGTGCACGCCCAGGGCAAGAAGCTTCTCGAGGAAGCCGGCGAGGTGTGGCTGGCCGCCGAACACGAGGCGGACGACCAGCTGGCCGAGGAGATCTCCCAACTGCTCTACCGCATCCAGGTCGTGATGCTCGGCCGAGGGCTCAGCCTGGAAGACGTCTACAAGTTCCTCTAGCCACCCCGCAACGTCCGAAGCGAACTCGTCAGGAGAGAAGTCATGCTCCGCGTCGCCCTGCCTAACAAGGGAACGCTCGCCGACCCGGCCAGCACGATGATGCGCGAGGCCGGTTACCGGCAACGCAACGATTCCCGGGATCTGAGCATGCTCGACGAGGAGAACCAGATCGAGTTCTTCTACCTCCGTCCGAAGGACATCGCCACCTACGTGGGCAACGGTGACCTGAACCTGGGAGTCACCGGGCACGACCTGATGAACGAGTCCGGCAGCCCGGTCCGGCAGATGCTCCAGCTCGGGTTCGGGTTCTCCAAGTTCCGGTTCGCCATCTCCGAGCACGAGGACTGGAAGCTCGAGGACCTGGCCGGTAAGAAGATCGCCACCTCGTACCCCCGGCTGGTGCGGGCGCACCTGGCCGCCCAGCGCATCCAGGTGGCGGAGATCGTCAAGCTGGACGGCGCGGTCGAGATCTCCATCCAGCTGGGCCTGGCCGACGCGATCGCCGACGTGGTGAGCTCGGGGCGCACGCTGCGCCAGCACAACCTCAAGATCATTGGTGACCCGATCGCCGAGTCGGAGGCCACCCTGATCGAGCGGGAGCCCCGGCACGACCGGCGGGACAGCCTCGAGATCAAGTCCGAGAAGTCCATCTTCCTGGAGCGGCTGCGCGGCGTGGTGTACGCCCGCCAGTACCTGATGCTGGACTACGACTGCCCGAAGTCCCAGCTGCCCGCTGCCGAGAAGGTCACCCCCGGCCTGCAGTCGCCGACGGTCTCGCCGCTGGCCCGGGAGGGCTGGGTCGCGGTGCGCGCGATGGTGCGGGTCAGCGAGGCCAACCTGGCGATGGACCGGCTGGCCGCCATCGGCTGCACCGCCATCCTGACCTCGGTGATCCGGTCCTGCCGGGCGGTTGACGGCCGGTCCGCGGCCCGGATGGATCAGCTGGGCGCCTGAGCCGGCGTACCCGCGCGCGCCGAACTGGGCGCGCGCTCGGTCGGCCGGTTGCTCGGCGGTGGCCGCGCCGCGCGGCCGGTTGCTCGGTGGCGGCCCGGCCGGGGGCTACTCGGCCCGGTCCAGCCGGTTCTCGGCGGCCGCCGCGTCCGGCTCCGGCCAGCCCGGATACTCCGGTGGCGTGCCGCCGAAGGCCGGGCACAGCTCCTGGTGGCTGCACCAGGAGCACAGCTTGCTCGGGTTCGGCCGGAAGTCGCCGGTGCGCCCCGCGCGCAGGATCGCCGCCCACATCGCGTCCAGCGTGCGGGCGAACCGGCGCAGCTCCGGCTCGTCCGGCCGGTAGGTCAGCGCCTCGCCGTCGGCCAGGTACATCAACCGCAGCTGGCTGGGCACCACGCCCCGGGTGAGCAGCAGCACCAGCGCGTAGAACTTCATCTGGAACAGGGCGCGGGCCTCGGCCACCTGGCGGGGCGCGGCCCCGGTCTTGTAGTCCACCACCCGGACCTGGCCGGTCGGCGCCACGTCCAGCCGGTCCACGTAGCCGCGCAGCAGCAGCCCGGACTCCAGCTCGGCCTCCACCAACTGCTCACACGCCTCCGGCTCCAGCCGGCGCGGGTCCTCCAGGGTGAAGTAGGTGTCCAGCAGCGCGCTGGCCGAGCCCAGCCACTCGGCCAGCTCGGCCTCGGCGTCCTCGGCGCTCTCGAAAAGCGCGTCGGCGAGCTCCGGCTCGGTCTCCGCCAGCTCGGCCCAGACCGGCTCGACCAGCTCCCGGGCGCGTTCGGGCAGCCGCTGCGCGGCGGGCAGCTGGTAGAGCCGCTCGAGCACGGAGTGCACCACCGTGCCGCGCACCTGTGCCCTGCTCGGCCGCTCGGGCAGCCGGTCCACCGCGCGGAACCGGTAGAGCAGCGGGCACTGCTTGAAATCACCCGCCCGCGACGGGGACAGCGCCGGGCGGCGCCGGGGGGCCTGCGCCTCGCCGTCGGGGGCCGATTCGGCCATCACCGTTTCCGTCACGACCCGAAGCCTAGGCGATGCCCCTGACAGGAATTCGTCGCGGCGGTTACCGGGCGTTGGCCTGCGGTCGCGCTCGGTGGAAGTGGGAAGCACCAGGGCCGTGGCGTGCCGGTTGATCGCTGTCCGTGGTGGTTGAGCCGCGAAAATCGCGGTTGTACCGCCACAGCCGGCGATCATGCTCGCTGACCGCGGCGGTGGTCACCAGGTCTGGCGTTCGTGCCTGGGGCGCGGCCGGCAACGCCGCGGAATCCGCGCGGACCGGGGGATCAGTCGTCGTCGCTCCGGCCGCCGCGCGAGGAGCTGTGCTCGCGGTCGCCGCGTGACCGCGAGCCGGAGTCATGGTCGCGGTCGCGTGATCGGGAGTGGCTGCGCCGATCGCCGTCGTCGTCCCGGGAGCGCCGGGAGGAGGACCGGCGGGACTCGCTGTGGTCCCGGCGGGCGGACTCGATGGTCCGGTCGATGTCCCGGTCGAGATCCCGCGAGCTGTACTTGGAGCGCCGGGAGCCGGAGTCGTCCCGGCCGGACCGGCGGGACTTGTAGGAGTCGGAACGCTCCCGGCGGCCGGACTCGATGGCCCGGTCGATGTCCCGCGAGCTGTACTTGGAGCGCCGGGAGCCGGAGTCGCCCCGGCCGGACCGGCGGGGTTCGCCGTCGTCGATGCCGTACTCGCGGTGCATCGAGTCGATGTAGTCGTCGATGTTCTGGCTGGAACTCTGGCCGGAGCCGCGGCTTTCTCCGGACCGGCCGGAGCGCTTGGCCGCCTCCTCGCGCCGCTTGGCCCGGGCGGCGGCGTCCGCGACCTTGTTCATGTCGCCGCTCTCCAGCGCGCGGGCGATGTCCGCCGCGTCCCGCATCCGCTCCCGGTCGGTGTACTCGCCGGAGCGCGAGGGGGCGTTCCCTTCCCCGTTGGGCACGACGTAGGTGGTGCTCGGGCGCTGGGGTGCCGACCGGCCGCGGGGCTGGGTGCTCTGGGGCTGGGTGTCGCGGGGCCGGGAGGACGGACCGATGAACGAGTCGTCGGACACGCGGTCGACGTCCCTGGTGACCGGCTCGTCCGCGCCGCGCGGGGCGGTGCTCTCCCGCCGGTTCGCGGTGGGCCCGGGCAACCGGGGGTTGGCCAGGACGCCGCCCTCGCGCCGGGTACCGGGCTGACCGGGGCCGACGCCGCCGTTGTTGGGCTGCCCGGCGCCCGGCGAGGCCGGTGAGCCGGGTGAGGCTGGCGAACCGGGCGAGTTCGGCCCACCGCCGAGCACCCCGCCCCGGCCGGGCGCCTGCCGCTGGCCGGGATCGTTGCCCGGCGCGCCGTCCAACGGGCCGGGCCGGGCCGGCGCGGGTCGGGTGCCCGGGGTGGGTGGCTTCGGGGCGGCCAGCACGTCCGGCTTGCTCGGCAGCTCCGGCTTGGTCCGGCCGGGCACCGGGGGAGCGCCGTTGCCGATGTCCTTGCGGTCCGGTGAGGTGGGCTCCTTGTTGGCCAGCACGTCGGGCATCGACGGCCGGCCGGGCAGCGGCTCCCGGTTGCGCTGCCCCTTGTTGTCGATCAGGTTCCGGACCCGGGAGGTGATCGATCTGGTGGCCGGCTCATCCGCCGGCAGCGGGCTGGCCATGGCGTCGTGCAGGCCCTTGCGCAGGCCGTCCAGCTCGCGCTGCTGGGTGACCCGCTGGCGCAGCCGCATGCTCCGCTGGTCCTGCAGCTGGGCGGCGATGCGCCGCTCGTCCGAGGTGAGCTGGCGGCGCCTGGGGGCGCTCTCGATGGCCCGCTCCAGCCGGTCCACCTGCTGGTCGGTGTCCGACAGCCGGGACCGGGCGTCCTGGATGGACTGCCAGTTGGCCAGCTCGGTGACCAGTGAGTCCCGTCGCTGCCGCAGCAGGCTCCGGCGGGTCTGCAGGTCGCGCACCTCGCGCAGGTTCGGGTCGATCCGCGCCTCGGGCGCCGAGGCCACGGCGTCTTCGGTGGCGTCGATGTCGGCCAGCTGGGCGTCCAGGGAGGCCAGGCTGACCTGGGCCTGGTGCGCCCACTGCTGCTCGGCCTCCGGCGTGCCGGCCAACCAGGGCGAGATCACGCTGCTGACGCCGGAGGAACCCGGTGGCGAGCTCGCGGTCATCAGGCCGCCGCCGGTGACCAGCAGGCCGGCCGACCCGAGCACGGCGGCGGCCCGGAACCGGCGGGCCCCGATCTCGGCGAGGATCTTCCGCCGGCGGTCGGGGCCGGGCAGGGTGGCGAGCGGGGGGAGGGGCTGCGCGGCGGGGTGGGGCTGGGCGGGAGCGATGGGCAGCGGCGGGGCCGAGGCGGAACGCTGGGCGCCCTCGCGCCGCATCTGCCGGGCCACCGCGCGGTGCGCGGCGGTGCAGTACTTCCGCTGCGGGCGCCCGTCGGGCTCGGGCTGGATGACGACGTAGCAGCCGGGAAGAGCGCAGCGCCTACCCTCGTGAGCTGTCATCTCCCCCGTCCCACCAGGAAGTCCAAACCGAAACCGCGAGCGGAATGTCGGTCCCCGATCCTCCATCCGGGCATGGTCAAAGTACCCGTTGACCATGCCGGTGTCACCCCTCTTCGCCTGCGCATTCGGGCACGTGAGAGCCCTAATTGACGCCTATCAGTACACTCATTCCACTCATCTCAAAATGAGTCGGTGGAATGCCGCGGACCTCCCGGCGCGGGCCTTTCGATCACCCCGATAGCGTGGCACTCCATGTCGTCCCCAGAACCTCAGCTCGGTCCCTCCGGGGCCCGCGGCGTCTTCCGGCCCGGTGACCGGGTGCAACTGACGGACCCCAAGGGGCGGCGCTACACGCTCACCCTCGAGACCGGCGGGCAGTACCACACGCACCGGGGCGCGCTGGAGCACGACGCCCTGCTCGGCGCCCCGGAGGGCAGCCTGGTCACCTCCGCCACCGGCACCCCGTACCTGGCGTTCCGCCCGCTGCTCTCGGACTACGTGCTCTCCATGCCGAGGGGCGCACAGGTGATCTACCCGAAGGACGCCGCGCAGATCCTCATGTGGGGGGACATCTACCCGGGTGCGCGGGTGCTCGAGGCCGGCGCGGGTTCCGGGGCGCTCGCCTGCTCGCTGCTGCGGGCGGTGGGAGATCACGGTTCGGTGATTTCTTACGAAGTTCGGGCCGACCACGCCGAACACGCCGAACGAAACGTGACCCGGTTCTTCGGCTCCGCACCACCCAACTGGGCCTTGCACACACAGGATGTTTCTGATTTCTCCGGGGAGGTCGACCGGGTGGTCCTGGACATGCTCGCGCCGTGGGAGGTGTTGCCGACGGTAACCAAGGCGCTGTTGCCCGGCGGAGTGCTGACCGTGTACGTCGCCACCACGACGCAGCTCTCCCGAATCACCGAAAGTTTGCGTGAGCAGCGGTGTTGGACCGAGCCCCAGTCATTCGAAACATTGCTCCGACCGTGGCATGTCGTGGGACTCGCGGTGCGCCCGGAACACCGCATGATCGGTCACACGGCGTTCATCTTGACCACTCGCCGGCTCGCCGACGGCGTAGCGCCGCCCCGTCCGCAACGCCGTCCGACCGGTCGATGAGAAGACAAAGTTATCGCTGAGTAACGTCAAGCTGTCATCTGGCTGAGTGCTGGATCACCGATCTGACCTACCGCGATTGTCGCCCCCGACAGGTACCGTGTGGAAACGGAACACGGAGGGGAGGCAGCCGTGAACCACTACGAAGGCTCCGAAGGCCGCGATATGAGGGCTGAGAGGCGCACGCCGGAAGGGCAGGCTCCGACCAAGGCGGAGCTGACCGCCCAGATCAGGTTCCTCGAGGACGAGGTAGCCCTGCTTCGCCGCAAGCTGACCGAGTCGCCGAGGCACGCGCGCGTACTCGAACAGCGTCTCGCCGAGTCGGCCAGCCGGTTGTCGCAGCTCAGTGCCCGCAACGAGAAGCTGACCGAGACGCTGCGTGAGGCGCGGAGTCAGCTTGTCGCACTGCGCGAGGAGGTGGACAGGCTCGCCCAGCCGCCCAGCGGCTACGGCGTGTTCCTCTCCGGGTACGAGGACGGCACGGTGGACGTGTTCACCGCGGGGCGCCGGATGCGCGTCGCGGTCTCGCCCGCCGTGGAGGCGACCGACATCGGCAAGGGCCAGACGGTCCGGCTGAACGAGGCGCTCACCGTCGTCGAGGCCGGCGACTTCGAGCGCACCGGTGAGGTGTGCGCGCTGCGCGAGGTGCTGCTCGACCCGGGCAGCGAGTTCGGGTCGCGCGCACTGGTCGTCGGGCACGCGGACGAGGAGCGGGTGGTCTGGCTGGCCGACCCGCTGGTCGCCGGGCCGGACAAGCCGGACGTGGTGCCGCTCAAGCCGGGTGACTCCCTGCTGGTGGACACCAAGGCCGCGTACGCCTACGAGCGGGTGCCGAAGGCCGAGGTCGAGGACCTCGTGCTGGAGGAGGTCCCGGATGTGGCCTACGAGGACATCGGTGGCCTCGGCCGGCAGATCGAGCAGATCAGGGACGCGGTGGAGCTGCCGTTCCTGCACGCCGAGCTGTTCCGGGAGTACGAGCTGCGGCCGCCCAAGGGCGTGCTGCTCTACGGCCCGCCCGGCTGTGGCAAGACGCTGATCGCCAAGGCGGTGGCCAACTCGCTGGCCAAGAAGGTGGCCGAGGCGCGCGGCGAGTCCAGCCGCGACGCCAAGTCCTTCTTCCTGAACATCAAGGGCCCGGAGCTGCTCAACAAGTTCGTCGGCGAGACCGAGCGGCACATCCGGCTGATCTTCCAGCGGGCTAGGGAGAAGGCCTCCGAGGGCACCCCGGTGATCGTGTTCTTCGACGAGATGGACTCGATCTTCCGGACCCGTGGCTCGGGTGTCTCCTCGGACGTGGAGACCACGATCGTGCCCCAGCTCCTCAGCGAGATCGATGGCGTCGAGGGCCTGGAGAACGTGATCGTGATTGGCGCGTCCAACCGCGAGGACATGATCGACCCGGCCATCCTGCGGCCGGGCCGGCTGGACGTGAAGATCAAGATCGAGCGTCCGGACGCGGAGGCGGCGCAGGATATCTTCTCCAAGTACCTGACGCAGACGCTGCCCATTCACGCCGACGACGTGACCGAGTTCGGCGGCAGCCGCAAGGCCTGCGTGGAGGCGATGATCCAGCGCGTGGTCGAGCGGATGTACGCGGAGACCGAGGAGAACCGGTTCCTGGAGGTCACCTACGCCAACGGGGACAAGGAGGTCCTGTACTTCAAGGACTTCAACTCCGGCGCGATGATCCAGAACATCGTGGACCGGTCCAAGAAGGCGGCCATCAAGTCGGTGCTGGAGACCCGCCAGCCCGGCCTGCGGGTGCAGCACCTGCTGGACGCCATAGTGGACGAGTTCGCGGAGAACGAGGATCTGCCGAACACCACCAACCCGGACGACTGGGCGCGCATCTCGGGCAAGAAGGGTGAACGGATTGTGTACATCCGCACCCTGGTGACCGGGAAGAACACCGAGTCCGGACGGGCGATCGACACCGCGTCGAACACCGGCCAGTACCTGTAGACACGCTCTGCCAGGGCGAACGGAGTAAGTGCGCACTGTGCTGCTCATCACTGCCGGGCGGCACAGTGCGACCCGGTACGCCTCAAGTAGCATGATCTCGGCTGCTTGGGGGTGACGTGGCGCACACGCGCTGGTTGAACGACGACGAACAGCGGGCGTGGCGCGCCTGGCTGGCCGCGAACAAGCTGCTGATGACCGAAATGGATCGTCAGCTGCAGGATGAAGCGGGCATTCCGCATACTTATTACGAGATTCTGGTGCGCCTCTCCGAGGTGCCGGACCGGGCGTTGCGGATGTCCCAGCTGGCCGTCTCGTCCATGTCCTCCCGCAGCCGCCTCTCGCACGCCGTGGCGCGGCTGGAGGAGGCCGGCTGGGTGCGCCGGCGGGAGTGCCTGACCGACCGGCGCGGCGCAGTGTGCGAACTCACGGAAGCGGGTCTGGACGCGCTGCGCGAGGCCGCCCCCGGACACGTCGACGTGGTCCGCTCCAACCTGTTCGACCAGCTCACCGAGGAACAGGTGACCCAGCTGCGGGAGATCTGCGAGGCCGTGGCGAACCACCTGGGCGGCGAGGGCATCTGGCCGCTGGGCGAGAACCTCGGCTGACCCGGTCGCGCCGACGGTTGCGGCGCCCGACAAAGACCAGCGCGGAACGCGCTGGCTGAGCGCGCGCCCAGTTCGGCGCGCGCGGGAGAGGATAGGCTCGGTAGCTATGAGCGCTCGGCGGATTATGGGTACCGAAGTTGAGTACGGCATCTCGGTACCCGGGGATGCCACGGCGAACCCGGTGATCACCTCGACCCAGGTGGTGCTGGCCTACGCGGCGGCGGCCGAGCTGCCCCGGGCCAAGCGCGCCCGGTGGGACTACGAGGTGGAGTCTCCGCTGCGCGACGCGCGGGGCTTCGACCTGTCCACCCCGAGCATCCCCACCAGCACCGACTCCGAGCTGGACGACCTGGGGGCGGCGAACGTCATCCTCACCAACGGCGCCCGGCTGTACGTGGACCACGCGCACCCGGAGTTCTCCACCCCCGAGGTGACCACGCCGAGGGACGCGGTCATCTGGGACAAGGCCGGCGAGCGGGTGATGGAGGAGGCCGCGATGCGGTCGGCCACCGTGCCGGGCACCCCGCCCATCCAGCTGTACAAGAACAACGTGGACGGCAAGGGGGCCAGCTACGGCACCCACGAGAACTACCTGATGTCCCGGTCCACCACCTTCCCGGCGATCATCACCGGGCTCATCCCGTTCTTCGTCACCCGCCAGGTGATCTGCGGCGCCGGGCGGGTGGGCATCGGCCCGAGCGGCGACGAGGCCGGCTACCAGCTGTCCCAGCGCTCGGACTACATCGAGGTCGAGGTCGGCCTGGAGACCACGCTCAAGCGCGGGATCATCAACACCCGGGACGAGCCGCACGCGGACGCCGACAAGTACCGCCGGCTGCACGTGATCATCGGTGACGCCAACATGGCGGAGACGTCCACGCTGCTCAAGATGGGCACCACCGCACTGGTCCTGGACATGATCGAGGCCGGCCAGCGGTTCGACGACCTGCGCCTGGCCGAGCCGGTCCGCTCGGTGCACTCGATCAGCCGGGACCCCAGCCTGCAGGCCAAGGTGGAGCTGGCCGACGGCCGCCGGATGACCGGGCTGGACGTGCAGTGGGCGTACTTCGAGCGGGCCCGCGACCACGTGGAGCGCACCCAGGGCGCCAGCGACGCGGACGTCGACCCCGTCACCGCCGAGGTGATGCGGATCTGGGGCGAGGTGCTGGACGCGCTGTCCCGCGACCCCATGGAGTGCGCCGACCGGCTGGACTGGCCGGCCAAGCTGCGCCTGCTGGAGGGCTACCGGGCCCGGGACAACCTGGCCTGGTCCTCGCCCCGGCTGCATCTGGTGGACCTGCAGTACTCCGACGTGCGGATGGCCAAGGGCCTGTACAACCGGCTGGTGGCCCGGGGCTCGATGAAGCGGCTGGTGGACGAGGAGCAGGTGGTGGCGGCCATGCGCCGGCCACCGGAGGACACCAGGGCCTACTTCCGGGGCCGCTGCCTGGAGCGCTACCCGACCGCCGTGGCCGCCGCCTCCTGGGACTCGGTCATCTTCGACCTGGGTCGGGAGTCGCTGGTGCGCATCCCGACCCTGGAGCCGCTGCGTGGGACCCGTAACCACGTGGGCAAGCTGATTGACGCTTCTGAGACCGCCGAGGAGCTGGTCACCGCCCTCACGCGGGGGTGACCAGCGCGGGACGCGCTTGCGTGGCGTGCGCCCAGTTTGGCGCACGCGGGAGACTCCGCGAGTTGCGGTGGGTGTTTGTCGGCTCGGGTAGGTAGTGTTCATATCAGCAGGACCACCGATCGGGAGGCGTCATGGCGCAGGAGCAGACCCGGCGACAGGGCGGCGGCGATGGTGACGGCGACGACGACGCGAGCGCCGCGCCGGCCGGCCAGGAACGCCGTGAGAAGCTGGGAGAGGACGTCGACACGATCTTGGACGAGATCGATGACGTGCTCGAGGAGAACGCCGAGGACTTCGTCCGGGCATACGTACAGAAGGGCGGCGAGTAGCCAACCGCCGGCCCGTATCGTCCAGTGCCGCCGGCCCGAGGGGCCGGGGGATCCGCAGTGGGGTAATGCCCTGCCGACCTGAGCTAAGGAGTAGAAGCGCCGATGGACCCGAGGTCGGCACGGGGGCCCGTGAGCCCGGTCAATGCCGCGCTCCCCGCCGAGTACTTCACCCCCGGCGTGTCTTCTTTCACCGACTTCCTGGCGTCCGTGGCGCCGCACCTGCTGCCCGGGGCGGTGCGGCCGGACGCAACGGTCACGTCGGCGGGCGGCCTGGAGATCCCGCACGGCACCACGCTGGTCGCGCTCACCTTCTCCGGCGGCGTGCTGCTCGCCGGTGACCGCCGGGCCACCGCCGGCAACATGATCGCCCAGCGGGACATCGAGAAGGTCTTCGTCACCGACAGCTACTCGGCGGCCGGCATCGCCGGGGTGGCCGGGCTCGGGGTGGAGCTGATCCGGCTCTACACCCTGGACCTGGAGCACTACGAGAAGATCGAGGGCGTAGCGCTCTCCCTGGACGGCAAGGTGAACAAGCTGTCCGGCATGGTGCGCGCCAACCTGGGCGCCGCGATGCAGGGGCTGGCCGCGATCCCGTTGTTCGTCGGGTTCGACACGGATGCGAGCGACCCGGCCCGGGCCGGCCGGATCGTCAGCTTCGACGTCACCGGCAGCAAGTCGGAGGAGCACGGCTTCACCGCCATCGGCTCCGGTTCGCTGTTCGCCCGTTCGGCGCTGAAGAAGACGCACAACCCGGAGGCGGACGAGGCCGGCGCCGTCCGGGCCGCCGTCGAGGCGCTCTACGACGCCGCCGACGACGACACCGCGACCGGTATGCCGGACGTCTCACGGAACATCTTCCCGGTGGTCATCACCATCACCGCCGCCGAAGGGGCGGTGCGCCACCCCGACGAGCAGATCGGTGAGGTGGCGCGCGCCGTGCTAGCCGATAGGCTTACCCGGCCCGGCGGCTAGCCCCGACCGGCCCGTTCCCTTTCGCGACGACCTCAGGAGCCCAACCAGTGACGCTGCCGTTCTACGCCTCCGCCGAGCAGGTGATGCGGGACCGCTCGGAGCTGGCCCGCAAGGGCATCGCCCGGGGCCGCAGCGTGACCGTGCTGACCTACGCCGGCGGCGTGCTGTTCGTGGCGGAGAACCGCTCCACCGCCCTGCACAAGGTTTCCGAGATCTACGACCGGATCGGCTTCGCGGCGGTCGGCCGGTACAACGAGTTCGAGAACCTGCGCACCGCCGGGATCCGCATCGCGGACGTCCGGGGCTACTCCTACGACCGGCGCGACGTCACCGGGAAGTGGCTGGCCAACGCCTACGCGCAGACGATGGGCGCGATCTTCACCGAGCAGCAGAAGCCCTACGAGGTTGAGCTGTGTGTGGCCGAGGTCGGGCCGACCGCCGACGACGACCAGCTCTACCGCATCACCTACGACGGCTCGATCAGCGACGAGCCCCGGTTCGTGGTGATGGGTGGCCAGACCGATCCGATCAGCGCCAAGCTGCGGGACTCCTACTCCGACGGCATGGAGCTGGCCGACGCCGTCGCGGTGGCCGTGCGCGGGCTGCAGTCCGCCTCCCCGGGCGGTTCCGGCGCCGGCGGCTCGGGGTCGGGCACCAACGGGGGCGGCTCGGCGGACCGGCTGCTCGGGGTGAACGCGCTGGAAGTGGCCGTACTGGACCGCAGCCGCCCGCGCCGGGCCTTTCGTCGCCTACAGGGTGCCGCCCTGGCCGCCCTGCTGCCCGAGGAGAACCGCGCGGCCGGCAAGAAGGACGAATCGAGCGGTGACAAGGGCGACGACAAGGGCGACGGCAAAGCCTGATTTCAGCTTTCCGGCCCGGTGCCGAACACGTTGTGCTGGGTGTTGTGGTTGCCCACCTGAACGGCCTGGGAACCCCGCAAGTCGATCTGGTATTTGCCCGCGCGGGCGCCCACGGTGTCGAGCAGCGCCATCAGCCGCTGCGCCGCCTCGATCACCGCCCGGTCATTCCCGGCGTCCACCTCGACTAGCTCGGCCTCCAGCGCGGGTCGCCACGCTTCCGGCCGCTGCTCGTACTGCTCCAGCGCCGCCGCGCCGGAGTTGCGATCGGAGAAGAGGCGTCCCACGAGCTCTTTCAGCTCGGCGTACGCCTCCTTGACCGCCTCCGTCGCGGTGCCCTGCAGACCCGACGCCAGACCCGCCGTCAGCGCACCGACGATCAACGACACCGGTTCCATCCGCACACCCCACTCCAGACAGGCCACGACCACTATCCTGGCCAGCGCCGGAAAAGTCACCTCCGTGTCCTCTTCGCAACGTTAGGGGCGGCCTGCCCCACTTACGATCCGACCATGCAGTCGGCCGGCGCGCGGGAACCGGCGTCCGAGGGCGCGGATGCGCGGAACGCGCAAGGCGTGCAGGTCGTGCTGCCCGGCGGCTCGGGCGTGCAGCACAACTACTTCGCGGGTCGCCGGCCGGTGTCCTGGCCACACTTGGTCGGGGTGATTCCGCCGCGCGCGGACGGCTACCAGCACCGGGCGGTGTTCACCGTCCTCGCCGACAACTTCCGGGTGAGGCGGGTGCCGGTGCAGGTCATCGCCGGGTTGGGCGGAGTCGGCAAGACCCAGCTCGCGGCGGAGCTGGCCCGCCGGATGCGGGTCGAGGCGGCGCTGGACCTGGTGGTATGGGTGTCAGTGCTCAGCCGGGCGGGGGTAGTGTCGGCATACGCCCAGGCTGCGACCGACCTGGTGCTGGGACCCGACAGCCAGGACCCCGACCAGGCGGCGGTCCGGTTCCTCTCCTGGCTAGGAAGCACGGGCAAGAGCTGGCTGGTCGTGCTGGACGATGTCGCTTCGGCGGCGGACATGCGAGCCCTGTGGCCGCCCGAGCACCCGAACGGACACACCATTGTGACAACCCGTCGTCGCGACGCCGAGCTGTTGGCCGGCCGAGAGTTGGTTGGGGTCGCCGAGTTCACCGAGCGGGAAGCGATCGATTATCTCGTAGGAAAGTTGCCGGCTGGGCTGACCGATGACGTCGGCGGCGTCGCGGCCGACCTGGGTCGGCTTCCGCTGGCCCTCGGGCACGCCGCCGCGTACATGCGCGACCAGGAGCTGACCTGCACTGCCTACCGGCGCCGGTTCGCCGACCGGCGCAGGCGGCTGTCTGGGCTGTTCCCCGAGGAGAGCGAGCTATTCGACCATGCCGCCAAGACAGTGGCCACCACCTGGTCGCTGTCAGTCGAGGCAGCCGACCGGGTCGCGCCGACCGGCGTCGCTAGGCCGCTGCTGGAGCTGGCCAGCGTGCTCGATTCCAACGGCATGCCCGAGACCTTGTTCGCTACGGAGGCGGCCCTCGGCTACGCCGCCCGTGGGCCCGCCGCGCTGAACGAGGATGACGCCCGGGACGGGCTGCGGGCGCTGCACAGGTTCCACCTGGTCGCACACGACGCAGGGCTGGTTCGAGTGCACGCCCTGGTGCAACGGGCGGTGCGGGAGGAACTGCCGGAGCAGCGGCTGGCGGCGGTCGCGGTATCCGCCGCCGACGCCCTCGCATGCCTGTGGCCGGATGTTGACGTGGACGCCCGGTTCGCGCAGCTGCTGCGCGCCAATGGGGTGACGCTGTACCGGGTGGTTGCCGACCAGCTGTGGGCGAACGCCAGTGTCGCCCATCCCGTGTTGTCGCGTCTGGTCCGTGGTTTCGGCGACGCGGCCATGCTGTCCGACGCGATCGCCTGGGCACGGGACATCGGCGACGCGGCGCACCGCGTCCTCGGCGCAGGCCACCGCGACACCATGGCGTTCCGGAACCAGCTGGCCATGTGGCTGGGCGACGCCGGCCAGGTGGACGAGGCCATTGCGGAGCTCGAGCGACTGGTGGCAGAGGTGGCCGCCACTCTCGGCCCGGACGATCCGAACACCCTGGACGCTCGGCAGAACCTGGGGTACCAGCGAGGCCACGCGGGTGACCCGGCAGCGGCCGCTTCCGAACTCGCCGAGGTGTTGGTGGACTGCCAGCGGGTGCTCGGCCCGGATGATTGGCGGAGCTTGAATCTGGCCGATCAGCTGGCGTTCTGGCTCGGCAAGTCCGGTGACGCGGCGGGGGCGGTGGCACTGCTGCGCGAGACGCTACCCCGGGTGGTGCGGACCTGTGGGCCGGAGCATCGCACCACCCTGTCCGTCCGGGGAAACCTGGCGTGGTGGGTCGCGGAAAGCGGCCAGGTGTCTGAAGGGGTGGCCGCGTTGCGCGAGGTGGTCGCCGACACGGTGCGGGTGCTGGGGGCCGAACACCGTGACGTGTCCGTGTTGCGCAACAACCTGGCCTATTGGCAGGGCCGGTCGGGAGACATCGCGGGGGCGGTGGCCGCCTTGGAGGAACTCCTGCTCGAGCGGCTGCGGGTATTCGGTCCTGACCACCGCGACAGCCACGCCACCCGCAACGGCCTCGCCGAGCTGTATCTCGAATCGGGGGATCCGGCTGCCGCCATCGCCCATCTCGAGGTCGTGCTCGCCTCGCGGCGCCAGGTGTTCGGCGATGACCATTCGGAGACCTGGGACACGCGGTACCGGCTCGCCTGCGCGCGCGGGGATCTCGGCGAGACGGTACAGGCGGTCGAGGAGCTGGCGGCGGTCCTGGACGCCCGTGAACGCCTTCTCGGCGCGGACCATCGGGAAACCGACCGGACCCGCCAAAGCCTCGCGCACTGGCGCGCGAGATAGCTCATTCGGGCTGGAAGGGGCGGTCGCGGGTGGCCCAGCGGGGGTTGCTCTCGTCCCGCCGGTAGACCGGCACCTGGTGGCTGGCCACCCGGAAGGTGAACCGGCGCGCCCGCCGGCCCAGCTCGCCGTCCGTGGCCAACACGGCCGGCCGGTCCAGCTCCACCTCCAGCAGCGGCAGCTCGTGCTGCTCGTACACGTGGCTGTGCTCCAGCGCGGCGAACACCAGCGCGAAGAACGCCCTGGTCCGGGAGAACCGGATGTCCGCGCGCAGCCAGCGCACGTCCAGCAGCCCGGAGTCCAGCCGGGGCCGCCAGGCCGGCACCATGCCCCTCGGGTGGTAGGGGCCGTTGCCCACGAACAGGATCCACACGGACCGCCACTGGCCGTTCAGCCGCACCCGGATCGGGTCGGCGAGGCGCAGCGTGCGCACCAGGGCCACCGCGAACGCGGGCCACTTGCCCCACCGGCCCTGCCACCGCTCGCGCCGGCGGACCAGCTCGGAGTAGGCGCCCAGGCTGGCGGTGTTCAGGAAGTACCGGGTGCCGCCACCGGGCTCGCCGGGGTCGATGTCCACCGCTCCCAGGTCGACCGCGACCGCCTCGCCCGTGCCGGTGGCGTCCACCGCCTCCTGCAGGTCGTAGATCCCGACGTCCCGGGCGAAGTGGTTCAGCGTGCCGGCGGGCACCAGCACCAGGGGAAGCCGGTGCTGGCGCGCCACCGAGGTGACGGCGCCGACGGTGCCGTCACCGCCGGCCACGCCGAGCGCCCGTATCTCGCCGTTGCGCGCGGCCAGGATGCCCTCCAGCCGCTCGATCAGGTCCATCTCCGGCTCCAGGACCAGCACCTCGGCCGCCGGGAACGCGGCTCGCACGTCCTCGGTGGGGTCCACCGAGGCGTCGCCCGAGCGCGGGTTCACCGCGATGAGCAGGCCGTCCCCGTCGGCCAGTGCCGGCATCCGGCGCAGTGGCCGGGCGGACGCCTCGTCCGAGTCGCGCACCGGCCACCAGCGCCGGGTGAGCAGCGCGGCGCCGGTGCCGACCGCCGCGCCGGCCAGCACGTCGGAGGTCCAGTGCACGCCCACGTGAACCCGCGAGTAGGCGACCACGGTGGCCAGCGGCGCCAGCACCAGCCCCGCGCGCGGGCTGTCCAGCGTGACCGCCGTGGCGAACGCCGCCGCCGACGCGGCGTGTCCGCTGGGGAACGAGCTGGACGTCGGCCGGCGCTGCAGCCTGCGGTACAGGGGCAGGTGCTCGGCGGGCGGCCGGCGCCGAGGCAGCAGGGGCTTGAGTATGAGATTCGCCGTGGCACTCGCTCCGGCGATGGCAATCAGCCCGCGCAGGGCGCCACGCCGGGTGACACCCACCCGGGCGGCGAGCAGGCCGGCGATCGCGAACCACAGCCCGCTGTGATTGGCTGACCTGGTCAGACGGAGCAGCGCGCGGTCGGCGCGACTGGGTGGCAGCGCGGCTACCCAGCGTTGCACTCCCTCGTCCATGGCGTTGGCCCGCGCGGCCATCCGGCGGAAACACACGATCACAGGCTCGACACTACGGTGCCCTCAACGCTTAGGCTGATGTGCATGCACCGGCGGATATATGGCGTTGAGACCGAGTTCGGCGTCACTTGCACGTTCCACGGCCAGCGTCGGCTGTCCCCGGACGAGGTGGCACGCTACCTCTTCCGCCGGGTGGTCTCCTGGGGCCGGTCGTCGAACGTCTTCCTGCGCAACGGCTCGCGGCTGTACCTGGATGTGGGTTCGCACCCGGAGTACGCCACGGCGGAATGTGACTCGCTCACCCAGCTGGTGGCGCACGACAAGGCCGGCGAGCGGATCCTGGAGGACCTGCTCATCGACGCCGAGCGGCGGCTGGTGGACGAGGGCATCGGCGGCGACATCTACCTGTTCAAGAACAACACCGACTCGGCCGGCAACTCCTACGGCTGCCACGAGAACTATTTGGTGGCTCGGGCTGGTGAATTTTCGAGAATCGCCGACGTGCTGCTGCCCTTTCTGGTCACCCGCCAGCTCATCTGCGGCGCCGGCAAGGTCCTGCAGACCCCGCGCGGGGCGGTGTACTGCCTCTCCCAGCGGGCCGAGCACATCTGGGAGGGCGTCTCCAGCGCCACCACCCGGTCCCGGCCGATCATCAACACCCGGGACGAGCCGCACGCGGACGCCGAGCGGTACCGCCGGCTGCACGTGATCGTCGGCGACTCGAACATGTCCGAGGTCACCACCCTGCTCAAGGTCGGTTCGGCCACCCTGGTGCTGGACATGATCGAGCACGGCGTGCAGTTCCGGGACTTCACCCTGGACAACCCGATCCGGGCCATCCGGGAGATCAGCCACGACCTGACCGGCCGCCGCCCGGTGCGGCTGGCCGGCGGCCGGGAGGCCAGCGCGCTGGACATCCAGCGGGAGTACTACAGCCGCGCGGTGGAGCACGTGAACGCGCACGGCCGCGGCGACAAGACCACCGAGCGGGTGCTCGAGCTGTGGGGCCGCACGCTGGACGCGGTGGAGAGCCAGGACCTCTCCCGGATCGACCGGGAGATCGACTGGGCGATCAAGCGCCGGCTGGTGGAGCGCTACCGGGAGCGCAACAACCTGGAGCTGTCCAGCGCCCGGGTCGCCCAGCTGGACCTGGCCTACCACGACATCCGCCGGGGCCGGGGTCTGTTCGACATGCTGCAGCGCAAGGGCATGGTGGACCGGGTCACCGACGACGGGGAGATCGAGGCGGCCAAGGACACCCCGCCCCAGACCACCAGGGCGAAGCTGCGCGGTGACTTCATCGCCGCCGCACAGGCCGCCGGGCGGGACTTCACCGTGGACTGGGTGCACCTCAAGCTGAACGACCAGGCGCAGCGCACCGTGCTGTGCAAGGACCCGTTCCGCGCGGTGGACGAGCGGGTGGAGCGGCTGATCGCCTCGCTCTGACCGGGCCGCTCCGGGTAGGCGGAGTGTAGCCGTCCGCGGGGCGTCGTGGACCGTTCGGCGCAGCGGAACTCATTCGATCATTTGATCGAGGGCGCGGCGTCGGCGCTGGTGGCCCCTCGCGGGATACGCTGCTCGATGTGTCGTCGGCTCGTGTCGAGCGCCTGGTGAACCTGGTGCTCTGCCTGCTCTCCACTCGGCAGTTCCTGACCGCCGAGCGAATCCGCGCGACCGTGCCCGGATACGACGGTGCCTCGTCCGACGAGGCGTTCTTCCGGATGTTCGAGCGGGACAAGGCCGAGCTGCGGGACCTGGGCATTCCGCTGGAGACCGGACGCCGCTCGGCGTTCGACAACGTGGACGGCTACCGGATCGCCCGGCACGACTACGAGCTGGGTGAGATCGACCTGGCCGCCGACGAGGCGGCGGCGGTGGCGCTGGCCGCACGGCTCTGGGACTCCCCGGAGCTGGCCGGCGCGGCCAAGGGTGCGCTGGTGAAGCTGCGCGCCGCCGGGGTGGAGGTGGACGAGGCGGCCGCCGCGGGCGTGGAGCCCAAGGTGCGGGCCACCGAGCCGGCGTTCAGCCCGCTGCTGGCCGCCGTGCAGGCCGGCCGGGCCGTCACCTTCGAACACCGCCCGAGGTCGGACGCCGAGCCGAGGCTGCGCACCGTGGAGCCCTGGGGCGTGGTGAGCTGGCGGGGCCGCTGGTACCTGGTCGGTCACGACCGGGACCGGGACGACACCCGCTGCTTCCGGCTGAGCCGGATCGGGGCAAAGGTCAAGGCCATCGGGCCGGCCGGAGCGGTCCGTGCGCCGGCCGGAACCGACCTGGTGGACCTGGTGCGGGAGAGCGCGGGCCCGCCACCGGTGATCGGCACGGCCCGGGTCTGGGTGGCCGAGGGGCGCGCGCTGGGCCTGCGCCGGCTGAGCCGGCCGGCCGAGCCACGCGAGCACGCGGGCCGTCCCGGCCAGGTGATCGAGCTGGACCTGCGCAGCCCGGAAACCGTGGCCAGGTGGATCGGCGGGCACGGTCCGGACGTGGTGGTGCTGGAGCCGCCGGAGCTGGCCGAGGCGGTGCGCCGGGTCTGGCTGGCGGCGGCCCGGGCGCACGCGGCGCCGGCCGACGGCGCGCGCCGGGCGGACCCCCGGGCCGCCGGCCAGGCGTTGGAGCGCGCGGCCCGATGAGCTCGCCCGCACAGAGCTCCCGGCTCACCCGGATGCTGTCCCTGGTGCCCTACCTGCTGGCCCGGCCGGGGGTGCGGGTGGCCGAGGCGGCGGCCGACTTCGGGGTGTCGGAGAAGCAGCTCTGGCGGGACCTGGAGCTGCTGTGGATGTGCGGGCTGCCCGGGTACGGCCCCGGCGACCTGGTGGACCTCTCCTTCTCCGAGGACACCGTGACGGTGACCGAGGACGCCGGCATGCGCCGCCCGCTGCGGCTCACCACCGCCGAGGCGACCGCGCTGCTGGTGGCGCTGCGGGCGCTGCTGGAGGTGCCCGGCATGGTGGACGGCGAGGTGGTGCGCCGGGCGGTGGCGAAGATCGAGAGCGCGGTGGGCGCGGCCGAGGCGCCCGCTCCGGTGGCGGTCGGGCTGGCCGTGCGGCCGTCGCTGGCCGGCGACCCGGTGCGGGTGGCCGAGGAGCCGCTGGGCGACCAGGTGGAGCGGACCACGGCCGTGGTCCGCGAGGCGCTGGACGGCGAGCGCGCGCTGCGCATCAAGTACTACACCGCGTCCCGGGACGTGGTGAGCGAGCGGGTGGTCGACCCGATGCGGCTGCTGCTGGTGGAGGGGCGCGGGTACCTGGAGGCCTGGTGCCGCTCGGCCAAGGCGGTACGGCTGTTCCGGCTGGACCGGGTGGACGAGGCCACCCGGCTTGAGGAACGCCGGACGCTGCCCAGGGCGGCCCGCCCGGCCGACCTTTCCGCCGGGCTGTTCCGCCCGGACCCCACGCAGGGGGAGGCGACCCTGTTGCTGGAGCCGGAGGGCCGCTGGGTCGCCGAGTACTACCCGGTGGAGGATCCGGTGGAGCGTGACGGCGGGCGGCTGGAGGTGCGCATGCGGTTCACCGACGAGGCCTGGCTGGTGCGCCTGGTGCTCGGCCTCGGCGGGTCCGCGCGGGTGCTGCACCCCGAGCCGCTGCGCGCCGCGGTGGCCGAGCGGGCCGAGGCCGCGCTGAACGGCCTGGCCGGGGGATAGCCGGCGCCGTCGGGTGACTGCCGAGCCGCTACGGTGACCGCCATGGGATGGCTGCCGATGTCCGTGCTGCTGACGCTGGGGGTGCTGCTGCTGGCGTTGCCGGTGGTGGTGGCGACCCGGGCGGTGCTGCGGGCCCGGCGGGCCGCCCGTACGCTGACGGTCGCGACCACCGGGCGGGTGCTGCGGGTCCGCGCGGGAGTCGCCGAGGTGTCCGCGTGGCGACAGGCGCGGCGGAGCGGCAACGACCGGCAACACACCGCGTAGCATCGACCTGGACACGACACCCCGCTGAAAGGGACGCAGTCATGCCTTCAATGGGCGGATGGGAATGGCTCATCCTGCTGGTCGTTCTGGTGCTGCTGTTCGGGGCGAAGCGGCTGCCCGACATGGCCCGCTCCCTCGGCCAGTCCGCCCGGGTGCTCAAGGGTGAGATGAAGGGCATGAAGTCGGACGACGAGGCGCGCACCCAGGAACAGCAGGGGCAGCGCCCGGAGCCGAAAGCGCTGCCCGCCGCCGAGGAGCGCCAGGCGCAGCCGCCGGCCGCTTCCACCGAGCAGCCGGGCGGCCAGATAAACGGCAGCCGGTAGCCCACCGACGTGTGGAACCCGCTCGCTCGCCGTCGGCGCCGCCGGGCCAACCCGGACGGCACGATGACGCTCATCGAGCACCTGTACGAGTTGCGCAACCGGTTGGCCATCTCGCTGGTCGCGGTCGCCCTGATGACCGTGGTCGGCTACATCTGGTTCGGCGCGAACTTCTTCGGCTACCCCAGCCTGGGTGAGCTGCTCAAGGGGCCGTACTGCTCGCTGCCGCCGAGCGTCCGGCCGGTGATGAACGCCGGCGGGACGTGCACCCTGTTCGGCACCGGGGCGCTGGACCAGTTCTCCCTGCGCATGCGGGTGGCCATCGCGACCGGCATCGTGCTGGCCTGCCCGATCTGGTTCCACCAGCTGTGGGCGTTCATCACGCCCGGCCTCTACGCCAAGGAGCGCCGGTTCGCGCTGACCTTCGTGACCAGTGCGGCCGTGCTCTTCCTGGCCGGCGCGGCGATGGCCTACTGGGTGGTCCAGCAGGCGCTGGCCTTCCTGCTGTCCATCGGTGCGGACGTGCAGACCACGCTGCTCACCGGCGAGAGCTACTTCAGCCTGCTGGTGGCGCTGCTGCTCATCTTCGGGGTGAGCTTCGAGCTGCCGCTGCTGGTGGTGATGCTGAACCGGGCCGGCGTGGTCAGCTACGAGCGGCTGGCCAAGTGGCGGCGGGGGCTCATCTTCGGGCTGTTCGTGTTCGCCGCCGTGGCCACGCCCGGTGGCGACCCGATCTCCATGACCGCGCTGGCGGTGGCCCTGACCGTGTTGTTCGAGTGCGCGATCCAGCTGGCCCGGATCCACGACCGGCGCAAGGCCCGCCGCCGCGCGGAGGAGGGCTGGGACTCCTGGGACCCGGACCAGCCCTCGCCGATCGACACCACACCCAGCGAGATCCCGAAGCCCTCGCCCAGCTACGACGACGCCACGTAGAAACCCGGGCGACAGGCGCGAACGCGGCGTGTTGAAATGGCCGGCATGATGATCTTCGGGCCGCCGATCGACGCCCGGGCGCTGTTCCCGGTGGAACGGGCCGCGCTGCTCGAGCTGCTCGCCGGGCTGGAGCCGGCCGACTGGGCGCGGGCGACGGTGTGCCCGGGATGGGCGGTGCGGGACGTGGTCGCGCACGTGCTGAACGACTACCTCCGGCGCATCTCGGGCAGCCGGGACCGGCACTCCGGCGCGATCTTCGCCAACGACGAGACACTGCCGGGCTACATCGCCCGCACCAACGAGGAGTTCGTCCGGGCCGCGAGCCAGTGCAGCCCCCGGGTGATGACCGACCTGCTGGCCCACCTCGGACCCCAGATGGACCAGGTATGGGCCGGGATGGACCTGGAGGCGCCCGCCGAGCTGAACGTGTCCTGGGCCGACCCGGAGGCCACCAGCCCGGCCTGGCTGGACATCGCCCGCGACTACACCGAGTACTGGGTGCACCAGCAGCAGGTGCGGGACGCGGTCGGGCGGCCCGGCGCGGACGGGCCGGACCTGCTCGTCCCGGTGGTGGACACCTTCCTGCGCGCGCTGCCGAACGCGCTGCGCGGGGAACCGCGGCCGGAGGGCACCGAGGTGCGGTTCGAGGTCACCGGGCCGGCCGGTGGGGTGTGGGCGGCCGCCGTGACCGGTGGGCGCTGGATTCCGGTTCCGGAGGCCGGTGCGCCCGCCGCCACCGTCCGGATGGACCAGGACACCCTGTGGCGGCTGGCCACCAGGGGCATCACGGTCGAGCAGGCGCGGGCTCGGGCCCGGCTGGAGGGTGATCCCGGTCTCACCGAGGCGGCCACCACCCTGCTGGCCATCGTGTGGGTATGACAGCCTGGTGACGTGGCCAGCCGATCTCTCACCGGGGCAGTTGCCGATCGTCCCCGGCTGACCGAGTTCACCGGGATCCTGCCCTTCCAGCTGGACGGCTTCCAGCGTGACGCCTGTGCGGCCCTGGAGGACGGGCACGGGGTGCTGGTTTGCGCGCCGACCGGGGCCGGCAAGACGGTGGTCGGCGAGTTCGCCGTGCACATCGCGCTGGCCGAGGGCGCGAAGTGCTTCTACACCACGCCGATCAAGGCGCTGTCCAACCAGAAGTACACCGACCTGGTGGCCCGGTACGGCGCGGACCGGGTCGGCCTGCTCACCGGTGACACCTCGATCAACGGCAACGCGCCGGTGGTGGTGATGACCACCGAGGTGCTGCGCAACATGCTCTACGCCGACTCCCCGACGCTGGCCGGGCTCGGCTACGTGGTGATGGACGAGGTGCACTACCTGGCCGACCGGTTCCGGGGCGCGGTGTGGGAAGAGGTGATCCTGCACCTGCCGGCCGACGTGGCCGTGGTGGGGCTGTCGGCCACGGTGAGCAACGCCGAGGAGTTCGGCGACTGGCTGGTCACCGTGCGCGGGGACACCGCCGTCGTGGTGGACGAGCACCGGCCGGTGCCGCTGTGGCAGCACATGCTGGTCGGCAACCGGATGTTCGACCTGTTCGCCGGGGAGGACTCCGGCGGGCGCCTGCGGGTGGACCCGGCCCTGGTGCGGCACGTGGAGGACCAGAGCCGCCGGTTCGCCGGTTGGAACCGCCCGCGCGGGCGGACCGGCGACCGGCGGGCCGGCGGTCCGCGCGGTGAACGGTTCCGGCCGCCGCCGAGGGTGAGCGTGATCGACCGGCTGGACCAGGCCGGCCTGCTGCCCGCGATCGTGTTCGTGTTCAGCCGGGCCGGGTGCGACGCGGCGGTGGGCCAGTGCCTGCGTTCCGGGCTGCGGCTGACCACCCAGGAGGAGGCGGCGGAGATCCGCAAGGTGGTCACCGCCAACACCGCCGAGCTGCCCCAGGCCGACCTCACCGTGCTCGGCTTCTGGGAATGGCGCGAGGCCCTGGAGCGGGGCGTCGCCGCGCACCACGCCGGAATGCTGCCCGCGTTCAAGGAAACCGTGGAGCAGTTGTTCACCCTCGGCCTGGTGAAGTGCGTGTTCGCCACCGAGACCCTGGCGTTGGGCATCAACATGCCGGCTCGTGCGGTGGTGCTGGAGCGGTTGGTCAAGTACAACGGCGAGTCGCACGCCGAGCTGACCCCGGGAGAGTACACCCAGCTCACCGGGCGGGCCGGCCGGCGCGGCATCGACGTGGAGGGCCACGCGGTCGTGGTCTGGCAGCCGGGCGTGGACCCCGAGCAGGTCGCCGGCCTCGCCTCCACCCGTACCTACCCGCTGCGCAGCTCGTTCCGGCCGGGTTACAACATGGCGGTGAACCTGCTCCACCGGCTGGGCGCCGAGCGCTCCCGGGAGCTGCTCGAGCAGTCGTTCGCGCAGTTCCAGGCCGACCGCTCGGTGGTCGGGGTGTCCCGCCGGATCGCCAAGAACGAGGAGGCGATGGCCGGCTACGCCGAGTCCATGCGGTGCCACCTCGGCGACTTCGCCGAGTACGCCGGGCTGCGCCGGGAACTGACCGAGCGGGAGCGCGCGCTCAGCCGGGGCGGCGCCGCCGCGCGCCGGGCGGCGACCCTGGCCTCGCTGAGCACGCTGCGGGCCGGCGACGTGATCGCGGTGCCGGCCGGCCGGCGGGCCGGGCTGGCCGTGGTGCTGGACCCGGGGATCGACCAGTCGGGTGAGCCCCGGCCGCTGGTGCTGAACGAGGACCGCTGGGCCGGCCGGCTGTCGGCGGCCGACTTCCCGGCCCCGGTGCAGGCGCTGGGGCGGATGCGGCTGCCCAAGCGGGTCGACCACCGGGTGCCCCGGGTGCGCCGGGACCTGGCCTCCAGCCTGCGCAACACCGGCATCCAGCCGCCCGCGAAGCCGCCCCGGCGCTCGCGGTCCGGCGCGGCGGACGACAGCGAGCTCAGCGAGCTGCGCCGGCGCCTGCGTGCGCACCCCTGCCACGGTTGCTCGGACCGCGAGGCCCACGCCCGGTGGGCCGAACGGTATGCCCGGCTGGACAAGGACACCGAGCAGCTGCGCCAGCGGGTGCGGGCCACCACCCACTCGCTGGCCCGGGCGTTCGACCGGATCACTGCCCTGCTGCGGGAACGGGAGTACCTGGACGGAGACCTGGTCACCGCGCACGGCACGACGCTGTCCCGGCTCTGGGGCGAGTCGGACCTGCTCGCCGCCGAGTGCCTGCGGCACGACGCGTGGCGGGGGCTGCGCCCGGCCGAGCTGGCCGCGGTGGTGTCCGCGCTGGTCTACGAGGCCCGGCGGGACGACGCCGGCCCGGCCCGGGTGCCGGCCGGCCCGGTGGCCAACGCCATGGACGCCACGCTGCGGCTGTGGGCCGAGCTGGAGGCCGACGAGCGCCGGCACGGCGTTTCCCGGACCCGGGAGCCGGACGCCGGTTTCGCCTGGCCGGTGTACCGGTGGGCGAACGGGCAGTCACTGGCCGCCGTGCTCACCGCCGCCGAGGAGAACGGCCAGGAGCTGTCCGCCGGCGACTTCGTGCGCTGGTGCCGGCAGGTGATCGACCTGTTGGACCAGCTGGCCGAGGTGGCGGACAAGGACAGCCCGGTGGCCTCCGTGGCGGCCGAGGCGGTGCGCGCCGTGCGGCGCGGGGTCGTGGGCCTCGGCTCGGTCTGATGCGCCCGGTGTGAGCCGCGTGCCGCTTGCCGAGGCAATGTGATTCGATCGGACCGTGTCGACCCCGAGGTACCCCGGCCCGCCCCGGTACGGCCCACACCCGCCGCCGGCCGAAGCCACCCAGCCGGTCGAGCCGGCCGGACTGGTCGGCCCGGTTGGTCCGGCGAACCGGGAGCTGGATGCCTGGCTGCCCGTCCCCGGAGGCGTCGACTCACCCACCGATCCCGCGTTGCGGCCGGTCCGCCGCTCCTGGGCGACCGTGCCGGGCTGGCTGCTGGCCGTCGCGTTGGCGGCGGTGGTCGGGGTGGTCGGCGTGCTGGGGTTCGTCAAACCCGGCTACTTCGTGGCCAGGGTGCTGGACCAGGCGTCGGTGCAGGACGGGGTGCGCTCCATCCTGCGCACCCAGTACCACCTGCCCGGGGTCACCGATGTCGCCTGCCCGTCCGACCAGCCGGTCCAGTCCGGGCTGGCGTTCGACTGCACGGTCACCCTGGACGGCCGCACGGCTGCCGTCACCGTGCTGCTCAAGGACGACCAGGGTGGCTACGAGGTGAGCCGCCCCCGCTGAGCCCGGCTCCGGACGCTGGCCGGCCCTAGCCTCCGGCACGCCGCTCCTCCTGCCCTCGGGCGAGCGCGCCATGGCTCTGCGCACATATACGCAACGCCCGGCATCGCGGGTGGGCATCGGGCCCGGACGGCGCCGGGTGGGTGGTCTGCTGGTTCGGGTGCCGCCGGTTCCGATTTTCGGGCTGTGACGGGTGCTATTGCCGCTGGTCGTCGAGACCGAACTCAATCCGGCCAGTCCTTGATCGAAACCGGACTCACCTTGCGCTCGGCGAAGCGGATCCGGGGAGAGTCACCGACCGCGGCTACGCTCCGCAACCCAACGCGACGGCCGGTGCCCAACCCAGCTGACCATCCACGCGAGGCCGTCCAAGCCGATCTTCAAACCGGCACCCGGCCGCCCTACGTGCGCAGAGACCGGTCGGTGCGCCGGCGAGTGGTCAGCGGCCCACCGCGAGGGCGGCGGTCAGGCGGTCGACGGCGCCGCCGAGGCCCCAGCGTTCGCCCAGTGCGGCCAGGGCTTCGGGGTCGACCGGGGTGGCCGGTACCGAGTCGTCCCGGTCGAGGCGCACGTCCGCGTCGGGGGCCACCCGGACGACCGGCTCCACGACCGCCAGGTAGTCGGCGGCCGCGTTCATCTTGACCCGCACGCCGGCCGCCAGCCGTCCGTCCGAGGTGTCCGCGACCGCCGCGAGCAGCTCGCTCCAGGAGCCGAACCGGGAGACCAGGGTGGCCGCCGTCTTCTCGCCGATCCCCGGCACGCCGGGCAGCCCGTCCGAGGGATCGCCGCGCAGCATGGCCATCTCGGCGTAGGCGTCACCGGCCCGCGCGGCGGGCAGGTTGTACTTCGCCCCCAGCTCCTCCGGGCCGAACACCTCGGCCTTGGCCAGCCCGCGACCGGCGTACACCACGCGCACCGGGTTCGGCTCGTCCCGGACCAGCTGCAGCAGGTCCCGGTCCCCGCTGACCACCTCGACCAGGTCCGAGCGTTCCCTGGCGCACAGCGTGCCGATCACGTCGTCGGCCTCGTAGCCTTCGGCCCCACCGGTGGCCAGGCCGGCCGCCGCCAGCACCTCGAGGATGATCGGCACCTGCGGGCTGAGCCCGTCCGGCACCGACTCCGCCGGTCCCGCCCCGCCGATCAGCTCCGTGCCGGCGCCGCCGGGGGGCGCGCCGGGGTCCTCGGCCACCCGGTGAGCCTTGTAGGACGGGATGGCGCGCACCCGGAACACCGGCCGCCAGTCCAGGTCCAGGCAGGCCACCAACCGGGTCGGCCGGCGCTCGGTGATCAGGCGGGAGACCATGTCGGTGAAGCCGCGCACCGCGTTCACCGGGGTGCCGTCCGGGGCCTTGATCGAGTCGGGCACCCCGTAGAAGGCCCGGAAGTACAGGCTCGCCGCGTCGAGCAGCATCAACGATCCAGTCACCCGGCACAGCTTGCCAGGTACAGGTTCATTCGATCGGGTTGGCTGGGAATTGGCGTCGCGGGACGTCGAACGGCACGATGTGCGGGTGGTCGGCAACTATCGCAATCCGGGTCCGCAGGACGAGTACAGCCAGGGTCAGGGCGGTTACCCGCCGGTGAGCCAGCCCGCGCCCGTGCGCACCGAGGTGAACGCCGGCCGGTTGTGGGCCGGCGGAGTGGCGGCCGCCGTGGTCGCCGCGCTGATCGGCCTGGTCGGCGTGCTGGTGGCGCGGGCGGTGTTCCAGCTCAGCCCGAAGAGCTCCAGCGCGTTCGGCGACGACGCCACGGTGCAGCTGTGCGTGGTCGCCGCGCTGGCCGCGCTGATGGCCACCGGCATCGCGCACCTGCTCCTGGTCAGCACGCCCAGCCCGCTGTCCTACTTCGGCTGGATCGTCGGGCTGCTCACCGTGGCGGCCGTGGTGGTTCCGTTCCTGGGCTCCGGGTCGCTGGTGGTGCGGCTGTCCGAGGCGGTGATCCACCTGGTCATCGGGATCGCGATCGGCGGCCTGGTGAGCAACGCGGCGGGCAGCGCCAGCCGGCTCACCCTGGGCGAGAACCGCTGACCGACCCGCTGGTTTCGCCGGAGTAGCCGGTGACGGCCTTCGGCACCAGCAGGTCGCCGATGAACGGGATGGCCAGGAAGCCCTCCGCCCCGGCGTAGAGCAGGCCCACCCTGGGCAGGTCGGTGGGCTTGCGGTAGGCCAGCACCCGGGGCAGCCACTCCGGGTCGAACTTGGCGTTGAAGTCGCGCAGCGAGCGGATCTGGAAGAACGGGTTGAGCACGCCGACCAGTCGGCGGGCCACCCGTTCGGCCGGGGTGAAGGGCACGTCGTCCGCGAACAGCCGCCCCCACATGGCGAAGTTCATGGACAGCCGCACGATGCCGCGCTCGCCGAGCGCTCGCGCGGTGGCGGCGATGAGGAACTCGGTCATCCCGTTCGGCGCGCCGGGGTCGTGCCGCATCAGGTCCAGCGTGTACCCGAAGTCGGCGCCGTAGGCCGGTACCAGCCGCAGGAACCCGCCGGGCACGTCGTTCTCGTCCAGCGCCACGCAGAGCAGGAAGTCCGGGTTGGCGCCCTGCCCCTGGATGTCCTGGCTGAGTGACATCGTGAACCCGCGTTCCGGCGCCTTTCCCCGCCAACGTGCGCTGATCGCGTTCAGCTGGTCGACCAGGGCGGCCGACGCGTGCGCCTCGGTGACCAGCTGGAAGCGGTAGCCCCGGCCGACCCGGCGGACCGCCGCGCGCACCCCCTTCGGCGCGGCGTCCAGGTCGAACCGGTCGCACCGCAGGATGGCCTCGTCGCCCAGGTAGAAGGCGCGGAAGCCGCGCGCCGCGTAGGGCGCGAAGTCGGCCTCCCGGATGGCCAGGAACGCCGGGTTCCAGGCGCGCTCGTCGCACATCGCCAGGAACTCGTCCAGCAGCCCGGGCAGCGAGCCGGGGGCGCCGATCGGGTCGCCGGCGACCAGCGCGTACCCGCCGACGTAGGTGTAGGCCAGCATGGCCTCGCCGTCGGCGGAGAAGAAGAAGCTCTTGTCGCCCCGCAGCGCGAAGTAGGCCAAAGTGTCCGAGCCGTGGGCGCGCACCAGGCGCAGCGCGTGCTGCCAGTCGGCCTCGGTGCGCGGGTGCCTTGCGCGCAGCGGCCGGAACACCAGAACCGCCAGCACGATCAGCCCGAAAACGCCGAAGGTGAGCAGCGCGACCGGGAAGATCACCGCGAACCGATGCCGCTGGTAGATGTAGTCCCCGTCCAGCCCGATCAGCCCGCTGAGCACCGTGCTGATCGCCGAGTCCAGGCTGAACGCGGGCTGCAGGTGATGGCGCTCGAAGTACAGGCTGAGCACCCCGACACCCACCACGGAGACCAGGTACGTGGGCACGAACCGGGCCAGGCGCAGCAGCGACGGCGGGTCGGGCGCCGCCCGGAACCGCTCCTGGGACAGCAGCAGCGCGACCACCATCAGGAAGCTCCAGGCCATCGCCCCGAGCTGCAGGCCCTTGGCCGCGTGCGCCACGGTGCTGACCGCGAACAGGGCCAGCGCGATCCGCCACGCGGTGCGCTTGCGCTTGGCCAGCTGGTCGGCCAGCAGCAGCAGGCCCAGCCCGATCAGCACGCTCAGCACCTGGCTGGCCACGGCGAACCAGGTCGGGTCGAAGACCTGCTCCATCCGGGTCAGCCTGCGGTGCAGCGAGGGCAGCGGCGCGATCAGCTCCAGCAGGCCGCTCAGCGCGGTCAGCCCGGCCACCAGGCGCACCGGCCAGCGCGGCTCGTCCACCGTCGGCCGTCTCGGCGCGGGCGGCGTGATCGGAGCCGGCGGGGGAGCCTGGTCCGGCGGTGGCACTGCGCCGCCCGAGGCAGCGGGTGAGGCCTCCTCCGGCGTCGGCGTCGGCGGCAGCACCTGCCGGGGCGCGCCGAGCCCCTCGTGCGACGCCTGCTCCGGG
Source organism: Actinospineispora eucalypti (assembly GCA_014208095.1). Lineage (GTDB taxonomy): Bacteria > Actinomycetota > Actinomycetes > Mycobacteriales > Pseudonocardiaceae > Pseudonocardia > Pseudonocardia eucalypti. Next base: position 146,906 of record JACHMT010000002.1, read on the forward strand.
CGCAGCGTGGGGAACAGGATGACCTCGCGGATGGACTCCGCGCCGGCCAGCAGCATGACCAGCCGATCGATGCCGATGCCCAACCCACCGGTCGGTGGCATGCCGGCCGACAGCGCGCGCAGGTAGTCCCGGTCGATCTGGCCGGCCTCGGGGTCGCCGCCGGCCCGCGCGCGGGCCTCCGCCTCGAACGCCTCCAGCTGCTGCTCCGGGTCGTTCTGCTCGCTGTAGGCGTTGCACAGCTCGAAGCCGGCCACGATCAGCTCGAACCGTTCCACGTAGGCCGGGTCGTCCCGGTGCGGCCGGGCCAGCGGGGACACCTCGCGCGGGTAGTCCAGGCAGAACAGCGGGCCGGTGATCTCCCGCTGCACCCGCTGGTCGTAGACCTCCTTCATCAGCCGGCCGGCGCCCCAGTCGGACTGGTAGGGCAGGTGCAGCCGGTCCAGCTCGGCGCGCGCCTCCTCGACCGGCATGCCCGGGTGCATCCGCGCGCCGGTCTTCTGCTCGATCAGGTCGGCGAACCGCAGCCGGGGCCACGGCTCGGTCAGGTCGATCTTCCGGTCGCCCAGCCGCAGCGCCGTGCCGCCGGTGCTGACCTCGGCCACGTGCCGGATGAGGTCCTCCACCAGGACCATCACGTCCCGGTAGTCGGCGAATGCCTGGTAGGCCTCGAGCAGCGTGAACTCCGGGTTGTGCCGGGCGTCCAGGCCCTCGTTGCGGAACACCCGGCCGATCTCGAACACCCGCTCCATGCCGCCCACCACCAGCCGCTTCAGGTGCAGCTCGAGGGCGATCCGCAGGTACAGGTCCACGCCCAGGGCGTTGTGGTGGGTGACGAACGGCCGGGCCGCCGCGCCGCCCTGCAGCTCCTGCAGCACCGGCGTCTCCACCTCGGTGAATCCCAGCTCGGTGAGCCGGTTGCGGATCGCCGCGACGGCGGTGTGCCGGATCCGGAAGATCTCCCGGGTGCGCTCGTTGACCTGCAGGTCCAGGTAGCGGCGGCGGTACCGGATGTCCGGGTCGGTGAGCGTGCGCGGCGGCGGTACCAGCGCGGTGGCCAGCGGCTGGAACTCGGTCACCCGCACGGACAGCTCACCCCGCCGGGTGGTCATCACCTCCCCGGTTACGCCCACCCAGTCGCCCCGGGAGAGCGCGTCGAAACGGTCCCGCTCGGGCTCCTCGAGCGTGTCGCCGCTGAGGAAGAGCTGAATTTCCCCTCCGCCGTCTCTCAGCGTGGCGAAGGTGAGGCCGCCGTGGCGGCGGACAGCCCGCAGCCGGCCGGCGATGCGCACCACCCGGCCGGTTTGTTGATCAGGCTCGAGGTGCCCGTACTCGTCCCTGATCCGGCGCGTTGAGCTGTCGGTGACATATCGGTAGGGCAGCCCGGCCGGACCGAGCCGACGAACCACGCGGGTCACCATAGCCCTACCCGCCGCTCTAAGCTCACGGTTATGAGCGTGCCCATCGACCTGCTCGCCGACCGCCTGCGTCGCGCCTCCGAAGAAGCCGCCAGCCAGGAGCTGGACCTGCTCGTGGTGACCCCGGGTACCGACTTCCGGTACCTGCTCGGCCACGAGACCAGCACCCACGAGCGGCTGACCTGCCTGGTGCTCGCGGCGGAGGGTCACCGGGCCCCGCCCGCGCTGGTGGTCCCGAGGTTGGAGGCGCCGGGCCTGGCGCACCTGCCGCTGGACAAGCTGGGCATCGAGATGGTCACCTGGGCGGACGGCGAGGACCCGTACCTGCTGGTCAGCGACCTGGCCGGGGTGCCGAAGCGGGTCGGGGTGAGCGACGAGATGGCGGCCCGGCACGTGCTCGGGCTGCGCGACACGCTGTCCGGTGTGGAGCAGGCGCTGGCCGGCACGGTGCTCTCGGCGCTGCGCATGCGCAAGGACGCCGCCGAGGTGGCCGAGCTGCGGGCCGCCGGCGAGGCGATCGACCGGGTGCACGCGCGGATGGGCGAGTTCCTGCGGCCGGGGCGCACCGAGGCGGAGGTCGGCGCGGACATCGCCGACGCGATCGTCGCCGAGGGCCACACCGGGGCGGCGTTCGTCATCGTGGGCTCCGGCCCGAACGGCGCCAGCCCGCACCACGACCTGTCGGACCGGGTGATCGAGCCGGGCGACGTGGTCGTGATCGACATTGGCGGCCCGCTGCCCACCGGCTACAACTCCGACTGCACCCGCACCTACGCGGTGGGCGGTGAGCCGGACGCGGAGATCCGGCGCGCCTACGCGGTCCTCCAGGAGGCCCAGGAGGCGGCCTGCCGAGCGGTGCGCCCCGGGGTGACCGCCGAGTCGGTGGACGCGGTGGCCCGGGAGATCATCACGGCGGCCGGGTTCGGCGAGCGGTTCCTGCACCGGACCGGGCACGGCATCGGGCTGGACGTGCACGAGGACCCGTACATCGTGGGCGGCAACGACCTCGAGCTGGCGCCCGGGATGGCGTTCAGCGTGGAGCCGGGCATCTACCTGGACGGCAGCTGGGGCGCGCGGATCGAGGACATCATGGTGGTCACCGAGGACGGCGGCCAACGGCTCAACAACCGCCCGCGCGACCTGGTCGTGCTCTAAGCCGTGATTCGAAGCCACCCGCCCGCCCGGCGAGGGCCCGGTGCCGGTTCCAAAGATCGACTTGGACGGCCGCACCCCCGGTCGCGATAGATCAACCGCGGCGCGTGCTCGGCTCGGCGCCTTCGGCGCTAGTCCGGGGCGCGGCGCAGGCCCCACGGCTGGAGCTTGGGATAGCCGGGTTCGGCGATCGGGCGGCGTAGCCGCAGCCGGAAGCGCCGGTCGCCGTCCAGCGCGGTGGCCAGCGCGTGGTCCACCAGGATGCGGCCGGGGCGGGCGTGCGTGCAGAGCCGGGTGGCCACGTCGACCACCTCGCCGTAGATGTCACCGAACCGGGTCAGCGTGGGGCCGATGGCCAGCCCGGTGCGCAGCTCGGGCAGCTCCAGCTCGGACGCGGCCGTGCGCTCCAGCAGGTCCAGGGCGAGCTGGGCGGCGTCCTCGGGGCCGTCGGTCACGAACAGCACCGCGTCGCCCACGGTCTTCACGATCCGGCCCCGGTGGCCGGTGGTCACGTCGGCGGCGATGCCGTGGAACTCCTCCACCAGGTCGATCAGCTGGGTCGGGGTGATCCGCCGGGACAACCGGGTGAACCCGACCAGGTCGCTGGAGCCGACCACCAGCGTGCGCAGGTCGGTGCCGTCCGGCGGGCTGGACAGCATCCGGCCGGCCGCCGCCACCAGGTGCCGCCGCCAGACGTGGTTCTGCACGTACTCCAGCCGGGGCAACATCGCGGCCAGCCGGTCCGGCCACTCCTCGGGGGGCGGATTGTTGTGGCGCAGGATCTGGTGCAGCAGTTCGACCTGCCACACCGCCAGCCCGGACATCGCCTGCGCCATGGAGCGGACCACGGCGTGCTGCACGCTCTCCGGCACCAGGCCGGTCGCGCGCAGCTGCTCCAGCAGCCCGATCGCGGCCACGTCGGAGTCGGTGAAGATCAGTTCCTCGTCACCCACATTGGGGAATCCGAGGGAACGCCAGAGCCGCCGCGCCCGCTCCGGCGAGATGCCGGCCCGCTGGTGGATGTCCAGGCGGGTGTACCGGCGCGGCGCCTGGAGCAGGACCTCTTCGACCCGGTGCTCGAGTTCGAAGGTGTCTCCTGCGTCCTTCGAGGACCCGTCGCCCCGCGTCATGTCCGCCCCGCCCGCCGCGCCGGTCGGCACGGCCAAATGTTGTTCCGATGGTGTTCACATGCAGGCCGAACGCTACCGATACCGTGGCGGGGAGGCAGCGAAGGGAGGCCGCCGTTGGCCCGGTCGCGGGGAGTGCCGCCCAGGCGCGGCGCCGGCGAGCTCGAGTCCGAGGTGCTCGCCGCGCTCTGGGCCGCCGACCGACCGCTCACCACGGCGGAGGTGCACCAGGCGGTCGACTCCGACCTGGCGTACAACACGGTCCTCACGATCCTGACCCGGCTGTTGGAGAAGGGCCTGGTGGACCGCACGGCCGAGGGCCGCAAGCACGTCTACCGGCCGATCAAGGGCGCCGAGGAGCTGGCGGCCGAGCAGATGCAGGCCCTGCTGAGCCGGGGGCCGGACCGGCAGGGCGTGCTGCAGCGGTTCGCCACCTCGCTCTCCGAGGAGGACGCCGAGGCGTTACGGGCGATCCTGAGGCGTCGCCGGTGACCTTCAGCGTGTACGTGCCGGTGGTGCTGTCACTCCTGGTGGCAGCCAGTAGCCGGTTGCTGGCGGTGCGGCTCTCCCCGACGCCAGGCACGCTGAAGACGGTTCTCGGTGCGTCCGTGCTCTGCGCCGCCGGCACGACCTGGGCGCTGGTGCTGCTGGCGCTCACCCTGCTCGGCTTCACCCCGCTGGCCGTCGAGGAGGCCAGCGAGCGCGGCGTGCACCTGGTCCAGCCGGTGCCGGGCGTGGTGGGTGCGGCAGCCGCGGTGATGTTGGCGCTCGGGGTGATCCGGGTGGTGCGGGTAATCCGGGCGCGGAACGCGACCCGGCGCGAGCTGTTCGCGGTGTGCCGGGCTTGCGGTCCGGGTGAGCTGGCGGTGGTGCCGGTGGACCAGCCGCACGCCTTCGCGGTGCCCGGCCGGCCCGGCCGGGTGCTGGTCACCCGGGGCCTGCTGGCCCTGCTGGACGGCAAGGAGCGGCGGGTGGTGCTGGCCCACGAGCGCGCCCACCTGGCCGGCGGCCACCACGGGCTGCGCGCGGTCGCCGAGGTGTGCGCGGCGATGAACCCGCTGCTCGTGCCGGTGCGTGAGGCGGTGGCCTTCCTGGTGGAGCGCAACGCCGACGAGCATGCCGCATCGGTCAGCGGCAGCCGGGAGGTGGCCGCGCGGGCGCTGGCCAAGGCGGCGCTGGCCGAGGCCGGCGGCCCGGCCCGGCGGGTGCTCGGGTTCCTGGCCTGCGAGGTGTCCGCCCGGGTCGCCGCGCTGCAGGCGGACCCGCCGAGGCCCAGGCTGCTGCTCCCCGGGAGTTTCCTCGCGCTGGGCGTGGGTACCGCTATAGCGGCGGTCCAGGCCACGTTGGCCTTCTATCGCTTGATCCACTGGCTGTGGCTGGGCTGAGCCTGGGCACGGACGGTGGCGATCATTCGCTAGACTCTTACACGCTGTAGGAGTTAGTGCCCCTTAGCCTCCAACCAGGGAGTCCGAGACCGATGGGTCGATCGGCAGCCACAGACAAGTCGGCACGGGTATTGGTGATCTCCGGAAGCGTGGGCGCGGGGCACGACGGTGCCGCCGACGAGCTCATCAGCCGGCTGGACCGGCTGGGCGTGCGGACCGAGCGGCGGGACTACCTGGACGCGCTGCCCTGGGCGCTCCGGGTGGTGCTGCGCGAGGGCTACACGCTGAGCGTCGGCTACGCGCCCAGCTTCTTCGAGTGGCTTTTCGTGAACCTGGAGCACAAGGGCTGGGTGCAGCGGATCACCCTGGGCCTGTGTCACCTCGCCCGGCCCCGGGTCCGGCGCTGGGCGCGGGGGCACGAGCTGGTGGTCTCCACCTACCCACTGGCCAGCCAGACCATGGGCCAGCTGAGGGTGGCCGGCACGCTGGACGCGATCACGGTCACCTACCTGACCGACCCCGCCGTGCACCGGATGTGGGTGCACCCCGAGATCGACCACCACCTCACGGTCACCGAGGCGACCTCCCGGATGGGCCGGCTGGCCTACCGCACGCCGATGCGGCCGGTAGGCGGCCTGGTCCCGGACCGGTTCACCCAGCGGCTCAACCCGGACCGGCGGCGCGCGCTGCGCGAGCGGCTGGGCCTGGACCCGGACCGGCCGGTGGCGCTGGTGGTCGCCGGATCGCTGGGCATCGGGGACGTGCCCGGGGCGGTGCGCGAGATCGCGTCCACCGGCGTGGTCCAGGTACTCGTGCTGTGCGGGCGCCGCGAGCGGCTGCGCTCGGACCTGGACGGGCTGCCGGGCGTCGTGGCCCTCGGCTGGCGGGACGACATGCCCGAGCTGATGGCCGCGTCCGACGTGCTGATCCACAACGCCGGCGGGCTGACCCTCACCGAGGCGCTCACCGCCGGCCTGCCGGCCATCACCTTCCGGCCCATTCCCGGGCACGGCCTGGCGAACGCCGCCACCCTGGCCGAGGCCGGCCTGGCCCCGTGGCCGAAGGACGCGGCCGAGCTGGCCGAGGTGGTCACCGGGCAGCTGGCCGGCCGGAGCGACTCGAGCAGCGTGGTGCGGGAGCGCGACGCCGCCGACACGGTGCTCGCGCTGCTGGACGGGGACGGCCCGCGCGACGACACTGCCCGGCGCAGCGCATGATCGTCCCGGCGGCCGGGTAACCTGCGTGACGCCATGACCGAGACGGTCCTCGTTTCGCTGCTCGCGGCGGTGTGTTTCGGCGTCGCGTCGGTGCTACAGCACGACGGTGCCCTGCGGGTCCGCCGGCGCTCGCCGCTGCACCCGGGCTTCTTCGCCGAGCTGTCTCGAAGGCCCGGCTGGCTGCTCGGCGTGTTCGCGCAGGTCACCGGGGTGGCGTTGCATCTGCTGGCGGTGAACGTCGGCCCGCTGAGCGTGGTGCAACCGCTGCTCACCGCCGGGCTGGTGATCGCCCTGCTGCTGCAGCGGGCGATGGGCCGGCCGGTCGGCCCGTCGGCGCTGTTGAGCGCGGGGCTGGTGGTTGGCGGGCTGGTCCTGTTCCTCTCCGTGATGCCGGGGGAGCAGCCGAGCTGGGCGCCGGACGCGGCGGCGTGGGTTCCCGGGTTCGCCCTGGCCGGGGCGGTGTTCCTGGCCGTCCTCGCGGTGGGCCTCTCCCGGGGCGGGACCGTCCGCTGCGTATGCCTCGGCGCCGGAGCGGGCGTGCTGATGGCCACCTCGGCCGCCCTGGGCAAGGCGTGGGGCGGGCTGCTCGGCTCGGAGGGCGTGGTCGGGCTCCTGGGCAGCTGGCAGCTGTGGGCCGCACTGGCCTGCGGCGCGGGCGGCACCCTGCTCTCCCAGGCGGCCTACCAGGCCGGTCCGCTCGGCGGCTCGCTCGGCGCCATGATGGCCATCGACCCGGTGATCGGCGTCGGGCTGGGCGTGGTCGTCTACGGCGAGCCGTTCGCCAGCCCGGACACCGCGATCACCCGGTGCGTCGGGCTGGCGCTGACTTTGGTGGGTGTGTGGCTGCTCGCGGCCATGCAGCGGTCTGACCAGACCGCTGCCCGTGAGCGCCGAGTGTTGCTATAGCCATACTCGCCACTCACGGGCGGCCCGTCAGGGCCGCATCGACGACGGCCTCGGGTGTCGCGGAGGCGTCCACGGTCAGGCCGGGTTCGTCGGGTTCGAGGGGCTGCAGGTCGGCCAGTTGGGAGTCGAGCAGCGCGGCCGGCATGAAGTGGCCGGGCCGGTGGGCGACCCGGCCGGCGAGCACCTGGCGGTCCACCCGCAGGTGCAGGAACCACACGTTCCCGCCGGCGGCGCGCAACCGGTCCCGGTACACGCGCTTCAACGCCGAGCAGGTGACCACACCGCCGGTGCCGGCGTGCCCGGCGATCCAGCCGGCCAGCGCGTCCAGCCACGGCCAGCGGTCCTCGTCGGTGAGGGGGATGCCCGCGCTCATCTTGGCGATGTTGGCCGGCGGGTGGAAGTCGTCGGCCTCCGCGTAGGGCACGTCCAGCCGTTCCGCGAGCAGCCGGCCCACGGTGGTCTTGCCCGCGCCGGAGACCCCCATCACCACCACAACCCGCGATTCGCCCACCGAAGCATCATGGTCACCGTGACCGACTTCCGAAACCTGGCCAGCACCGCCGCCGCGCTCGCGGCGGAGCACCTCGAGACGCTGGCCGAGCGGCCGGTGTACCGGCCGGTCCCGCCGGCGGACCGGGAGTGGCTGGTCGGCCAGCCGTTGCCGGAAGAAGGGCGGCCGCTGGACGAGCTGCTGGAGGACGTGTCGCGCCGGGTGATGGGCTACCCGATGGGCAACGGGCATCCCGGGTTCTTCGGCTGGGTGAACTCGCCGCCGTCGCCGGCCGGAGTGCTGGTCACCCCGCTGGCCGCCGCGCTCAACCCGAGCTGCGCCGGCGGTGAGCACGCCGGGCCGCTGCTGGAGCGGACGGTGGTGCGTTGGTTGGCCGAGCTGGTCGGGTATCCCGGCGGCGGCCTGCTCACCAGCGGCGCGTCCATGGCGACCATCGTGGCGCTGGCGGCGGCCCGGCACCGGGCGGCGACCGAGGACGGCTGGGACGTGCGCGCCGAGGGGCTGGCCGGCCGGCCGCCGCTGGTGCTCTACGTGTCGGCCGAGGGGCACAGCTGCCTGCGCAAGGCGGCCGAACTGCTGGGGATCGGCACGCGGTGGCTGCGCACCGTCCCGGTGGACGCCGAGTTCCGCATGGACCCCGACGCGCTGGCCGAGCTGGTCCGCGCCGACCGGGCGGCCGGCCTGCGGCCGTTCTGCGTGGCGGCCAGCGCCGGCACGGTGAACACCGGCGCGGTGGACCCGCTGGACGAGATCGCCGACGTCGCCGCCGCGCACGGTCTCTGGCTGCACGTGGACGGCGCCTACGGGGCACTGGGCGCGCTGGCCGCCGATCTGGCGGACGGGTTCGCCGGCCTGGCCCGCGCCGACTCGCTGGCGTTGGACCCGCACAAGTGGCTGGGCGTGCCGGTGGACTGCGGGTGTGCGCTGCTGCGCGACCCCGACCGGGCGCGCGCGGCGTTCAGCCTGGTGCCGGCCTACCTGCGGGACCCGGACGCGGACGAGTTCGGCTGGTTCGCCGAGTACGGGCCGGAGCAGACCCGGCCGTTCCGCGCGCTACGGGTGTGGGCGACCATCGCGCACCTCGGCCGGGCCGGGGTGGCCGGTCTGGTGGAGCGTACCGTCGGGCTGGCCGGACGGCTGGCCCAGCTGGTGCGGGAGGCCGAGGACTTCGAGCTGCTCGCCCCGGTGGCCACGTCGATCGTCGCGTTCCGGCACCGGCCGGCCGGCGGGGGAGCGGACCTGAACCGGGAGCTCCCGGCGGCGGTGAACGCCCGGGGCCGGGTGTTCCTGACCGGCACCAACCTGGGCGGAACCGAGGCGCTGCGGGCGTGCATCCTGCACCCGGACACCACGGAGGACGACCTGGTCGCGCTGCTCGCGGAGATCCGGGCGGCGGCCGCCGAACTCGCTCAGCTCAGCTCCACCCAGACCTCCTCGCCGCGCACCGCGACCGGGTAGCTGCGCAGGTCCTCGGTGGCCGGGAACTGGGTGGCCGCCCCGGTGCGCACGTCGAACCGGGCCTGGTGCAGGCAGCATTCCACCTGGTAGCCGTCCAGGTCGCCGTCCGAGCCGAGTGACCAGTCCTCGTGGGTGCACAGGTCCGAGGTGGCGAAGAACTCGCCTTCCACCCGGAAGACGGCGACCGGCGGCTCCACGCCGTCCACGGTCAGCGACTGCCCGTCGGCGAGGTCACCGGTCCTGCAGGCCAGGATCTCCGCCACGTCGTCCCTTTCCCCGAGGTGCCCGTCACCGGAGATTCCACCACGGCCGGTGGGAGAATGCCGGCATGACGGCCGAGCGGGCTTCCCGGCGCAGCTCCGACGAGCTGCGCGAGCTGCTGCTGGAGACCGCCCGCCGGGAGTACGCCGAGAAGGGCTACGCGGGGGCTTCCAACCGGGACGTGGTGCGGGCCGCCGGGGTGACCTCCTCGGTGCTCTACCGGCACTTCCCCTCCAAGGCGGACCTGTTCGCCGAGGCCGTGCTCGCGCCGTTCGTCCGGGGCTTCGAGCAGAACGGCTTGGACTGGCTGGACCAGCTGGCCGAGCCGCTGGACGACGAGGCCCTGATGCGCCAGTTCATCCGGGACATCTACCTGAACATCCGCGAGCACCGCAACGTGCTCGAGCCGCTCATGCTCGGGCCGGGGGAGCTGAGCACGGCCGCCGTGGCTCAGCTGAAGGCCGTGGTGGAGCGGCTGTTCAAGCAGCTGCGGTTCATGACCGAGCTGGAGGCCCGGCGCCGGGGCTGGTTCTCCGAAGAGGGCGCGGACATGGTGATCCGGATGCTGGTGGGCATGGTTATGGGCATCTCCGCGTTCGGCTGGCTGATCCTGCCGGACGGCGAGGACGAGTCCGACCCCGAAGCGGTGATCGACAACATGGTCAAGATCGGGCTCTGGGGGATCGCCCGGCATCCACCGGCCGACCGAGGTGACGGCCCGCGATAGCCAGCAACGGGCGGGCCACGATCGGCGCCCCGGCCAGGGTCACCAGGGTGGCCGTGATGACCGCCGGCCAGGCCAGCGACTGGTGGCTGATCAGCGCGCGGACGATCAGGTAGCCGAACGTCTGCAGCCCGGCGGCGGTGCCGAACAGCAGGCTGGCCGCCGCCGCGCGGGCGGACCACCGCTGGCTGACCGCCCGCCACCGACCCAGTGTCCTGAGGTGCCCCGGCAGCACCAGGAGCGCCACCGAGACGGTGGCCAGCAGCAGGGCGGCCGCGGCGGAACGTTCCGCCCCATGGTCGAACAAGGAGCTCAGCGCGGGCCGGCTCTGCTGGGTCCACGGCACCGGTGGGGCGAACTCGAACAACGCCGTCCAGCCAACGCCGAGGACCAGGCCGAGGGCGAGCAAGGCCGCGCTGAGCCGGCGCAGATGCGGGCGGACCAGCTCGGCGCGCAGCCGGGGCACGATGTCCTCCGGCGCACCGAAGTCGGCCAGGGCGGCGGCCGCCGCCTCGCGCTCCGGCCGGCCGAGGTCGACCAGGTACTCCCGGTGGCTGCACAGGTGGTCGCGGGACTCGTCCAGCAGGTCCCGGCCGGCCACGTCGCCGGCGTCGATGCGCAGCCGTCGGCCCAGCAGGTCCAGGTATTCGTCGATCATCGCCTCGCCGGAAGGGGCGGCCGGTGGGGTCGTGGTGCTCATGCCGGGGTCCAGGAGGGTTTGCCGGCGGCCGGGTCCATGGCCACGGTGAGCGTGGTGACGAACTCGCGCCAGCGGCCGCGCTGGGCGGCCAGGTCGCGCCGGCCCTTCTCGGTGAGCTGGTACTCCCGCCGGCGGCGACCCGAGCCGTTGGTCCAGGTGCCGACGATCAGGCCGGCCTCCTCCAGCCGGCGCAGCGCGGGGTAGAGCGTGCCGCCCTCCAGGTCGATCGCGCCTTCGGTGCGCCGGCGGAGCTCGGCCATGACGGCGAACCCGTGCGCGGGTCCCGGCTCCAGCGCGGCGAGCAGCAGCGCGTCGAGATGTCCCTTGAGTGCCTCAGCCCGCATCGCCGCCCCCTTTGGATGATCGCAATGCTACTGAATCGGAACGCTACTCCGGCTGACTCCGGGCCGGTGAATCGACTAAGGGAGTACTGACTCCTTGTGTCGGGAGTGGTGATACCTTTAAAGTGTGCGCATCCCGAACGACCACCACGAGGAGTCCGGCGATGCGGCAGGGACTTTCCACCGATGAGCTCCGTGGGTTGTGCGACATGGACGCCGGGGTGCTCAGCCCCCGGATCTACTGCGACGAGTCGATCTACCGGATGGAGCTGGACCGGCTCTTCGGCCGGGCCTGGCTGCTGCTCTGCCCGGAGCAGCAGATCCCGGAGCCGGGGGACTGGTTCAACGCGCGGGTGGGTGCGGACCGGGTGCTGGTGGTCCGCCAGCGGGACGGCTCGATCCGCGGCCTGCTGAACCAGTGCCGGCACCGGGGCAACGAGCTGGCCCGGCCGGACTCGGGCCGCGCCAAGGCGTTCACCTGCTCCTACCACGGCTGGACCTACGACCTGGGCGGCGCGCTGCGCAACGTGCCGCACGAGGACATCGTGTTCCCCGGCGGGTTCGACAAGTCGGCCTGGGGATGCGCGGCGATGGCCCAGGTGGCCAGCTACAAGGGCCTGGTGTTCGGCACCTGGGACCCCACGGCGCCCCCGCTGCCCGAGTACCTCGGCGACGCCGCCTGGTACCTGGACACCATGCTGGACCGGTTCGACGGTGGGCTGGCCCTGCTCGGCGGGGTGAACAAGTGGGTGGTCAAGGCGAACTGGAAGATCATCGCCGAGCAGTTCGTGAACGACATGCTGCACCCCGAGCAGACCCACCTGTCCGCACTGGTCGCCAGCATCCCGCCGGACGCCGACATGACCGCGATGAAGCTGCCCACCACCGGCCGGCAGTTCACCTCGCCGAACGGGCACGGCATGGGGCTGTGGACCGACGGGCCGATCCTGGACCTGACCATCGGCCCGAACGCCAAGCGCTACCTCATGGAGGACTCCTACCCGGCGGCGGTGCGCCGGGTAGGCAAGGCGCGGGCGGACGTGCAGGCGGCGCACATGAACCTGTTCCCGACCTGTGTGGTGCTCTACGGGTTCAACCACATCCGGGTCATCCACCCGGTCGGCCTGGCCGAGTCGGAGATCTGGACCTGGCAGTTCGCCCCGGCGGCCGCCCCGGAGCCGCTGCGGCGCGAGTGGGCCACCAACACCCAGCGGGCTTTCGGCGCCGGCGGGCTGTTCGAGGCCGACGACAGCGCGGTGTGGGCCGGCATCCAGCGCACTCTGCAGGGCCCGATGGGCCGCCGGTTCGCGTTCAACGCGCAGATGGGCGACCGGGTCAACCAGGGACCCGACCCGGACTACCCGGGACGGGTGACCAACCGGGCCTACTCCGAGGTGGCCGCGCGCGGCTTCTACCACCGGTGGTTGGAGATACTCACCGGACCGACCTGGAGCGACATCGACGAGTCCGCGCAGGCCCGCTACGCCGACGGGGTCCGGCAGTGACCGCCACGCTGTCCGACCAGCTGGCCGGGATGCTGCTGTGCCACCGGGTGGCGGACTTCTACTACGCCGAGGCCGCCCTGATCGACCGGCGGGAGTTCCCGGCCTGGCTGGACCTGTTCACCGAGGACACCCGGTACCTGGTGCCCATCCGGCGCAACCGGGCGGACGGCGAGTTCTCCGATCCGGCGGACGCCGGCATCGCCCACTTCGACGACGGCAAGGACGTGCTGAGGCGGCGGGTGGTCCGGATGACCTCCGGCCTGGCCTGGACCGAGGACCCGCCGTCCGTGCAGCGCCACCTGATCACCAACGTGCGGGCCGCGGAGCAGCCGAACGGTGATCTGATCGCCAACAGCTGCTTTCAGGCGCACCGCTACCGGTGCGACCGGGAAGTGGAGGTGTTCACCGGGGAGCGCGAGGACCGGCTGCGCCCGCACGGCGAGTCGTTCCGCATCGCCTCCCGGACGGTGTGGCTGGACCACACAACTGTGCTGGCAAACAACCTGAACCTCTTCCTGTGAAGGACTCCTCCGATGTATGACGTGATCGTGGTCGGCGGCGGCCACAACGGGTTGACCTGCGCGGCCTACCTCGCCAAGGCGGGGAAGAAGGTGCTGGTCACCGAGGCGCGGGACACGGTGGGCGGGCTCTGCTGGACCATGGAGCTGCCCGGTGCGCCCGGGTACAAGGTGAACCCCTGCGGGCTGGAGTTCCTGCTCACCGGGGTGCAGCCGTCGGTGGACCACGAGCTGGAGCTGCACCGCTACGGGCTGCGCTGGGTGTACCCGGACACGCTCTCCACCTGGCTGGGCCCGAACGGCGAGCACCTCACGGTGTGGAAGGACCGCCGGCGCACGGTGGAGGAGATCCGCCGGTTCTCCCGCCGGGACGCGGTGCGCTACGAGCAACTGGTCGACGAGATCACCTCGACCATGATGAGCATCCTGCCCTACCTGCAGGGACACCCGTTCCGGGTCCGGCCGGCCGCCGTGCGGGACATGCTGCGCAACGCGGTGAAGGGCCGAAAGTACCTGGCCCGGGGCGCGCGGGTGATGCTGTCCTCCATCGAGTCGGTGGTGATGGAGTACTTCGAGCGGGACGAGGTGCGCATCCCGCTGGCCACCTACTCGCTGGCCAACTTCGGCCCGATGCACGAGCCGGGCAGCGGCCTGCACCTGTCGCTGCTCACCGGGCTGCACGAGTGGGGCGTGCGGCACCCGGTGGGCGGCTCCGGCTCGTTCCCCCAGGCGCTGGCCGCCTGCGTCCGTGCGCACGGCGGGCAGATCCGCACCAACGCCCCGGTCCGGCACATCCTGGTCGAGCGGGGCCGGGCGGTCGGCGTGGTGCTGGAGAGCGGGGAGGAGATCCGGGCCGAGCAGGTGGTCGGCGCGGTGGACCCGACCACCCTGATGACCGGCCTGGTGGAGCCCGAGCACGTGCCGGCGGAGGTCACCGAGGAGCTGCGCGGGCTGCAGGTGCTGCGCAACAACCTGTACACCTTCAAGATCGACGCGGCGTTGAGCCGGCGGCCCAGCTACCCGAACCACAACCTGCCGGACGCCAACGCGGTGACCGCGCCGATGATCTGCCCCTCGCTGGGCTTCCTGCGCCGGGCCACCGCGCGGGGCATGGCCGGCGACTTCGGCGCGGAGATCCCGCTGCAGCTGTCCCTGCCGTCGATCGACGACCGCACCCTGGTTCCGGAGGGGAGTAAGGGGGAGAGCTTCTACTGCTACGCGTTCAACACCCCGGTGGAGCTGTCCGACGACCGGGACTGGGCCACCGAGGCGAAGGCCTACGTGGACAACTGCCTGGACCTCTACGAGCAGTACGCGCCCGGGTTCAAGGACAGCATCATCGACCTGCACGTGACCACGCCGGACGACTTCGCCAGCCGCTACCACGTGCACCGGGGCAACTACGAGCACGCGGACGTGACGGTGGCGCAGCTGGGTCCGTGGCGCCCGGTGCCGTCCATGGCGGGCTACCGGACCGGTGTGCGGAACCTGTGGCACTCGGCATCCGGGGCCTTCCCGATGTCGTTCATCTCCGGGTGGCCGGGCCGCAACACGGCACAAAGCGTGCTACGTGCGTCAGCAATTCGGCACTGAATCGTTATCCTAATAAGAAAAACTGACATCTCGACCCAAATTGCCCGTTCCTGAGCGGAAATCACATCGGCAATCGGCCCCGATGCCCCGATGCCCCGAGGAAACTGATTTCCGAGTCGGGGGAAGGGATCGAGGTGCAGGTCAGTATTGCGTCCATCGGTGACATTGTTACCGATCCGGTAACCGGCCGGCGGCTGTCCGTGCCGGAAAAGCACGAGCAGACCGTGGAGCTGGCCGTGGCGGCGGAGGCGGCCGGGCTGCACGGCATCCACGTCGGGGAACACCACGGCACGGCGTACGCCTACTCGTCACCGCCGGTAATCCTCGGGGCCATCGCCCAGCGCACCAGCAGGCTGCGCCTGGGCACCGGGGTGGCCCTGCTGGCCAACCTGGATCCGGTGCGGGTGGCCGAGGACTACGCCACGGTGGACATCCTTTCCCGCGGCCGCGTGGAGATCGTCGGCGGCCGGGGTGGTTTCTTCCCGGCCATCTACGAGATGTTCGGTCAGTCGGTCGACGAGTCGCAGGAGATGTTCGACGAGAACCTGCGGCTGCTGCTGAAGATCTGGACCGAGTCGCCGGTCTACTGGCACGGCAAGTACCGCGCCGAGCTCACCGGCCAGCGCGTGGTTCCCGAGCCGGTGCAGCGTCCGCACCCGCCGGTCTGGATCGGCGCCGGGTTCTCCCTGGCGTCCACCGCCCTGTGCGCCGAGCTGGGTCTGCCGTTGATGTTGCCGGTGGTGACCTTCCAGCCGGCGCGGAAGTGGGCGGCGCCGGCGGCCCGGTTCCGGGAGCAGTGGGCCGAGGCGGGCCGGTCGGAGCCGTGCCGTGTCGGCGCGGTGGTGCACGCCCACGTGGCGCGGACCAGCCAGCTGGCCCGGCAGCGGTGGGCGCCCCGCTACGGCGCCTATTTCGACTGGGCCACGCGGATCCTGGGTGGTCCCGGTCACGCGAGGCCCTCCTTCATGGCGGAGTTCGACTACGACCTGATCGCCGGCCCGGAGGGTTGCGCGGTGGCGGGCAGTCCGGCGGAGGTCGTGGACAAGCTGTCCTGGCTGGCCGAGCTGCTGGGCGGCCTGGACACGGTGCTGCTGAGCGTCGATGTCGGTGGCCTCCCTCGGGCGGAGATGCTGGACGCGGTCGAGCTGATCGGCGCTGAGGTGCTGCCGGCACTGCGGTAGCACCTCAGCGGCCGACCCTCACGGGTTAGATGAGATCGAGCACCACCAGGCCGGTCGCCCGGTCCCCGTTGCCGGTGCGGTTGTGGTCGTTCCGGTTGTGGTTGCCCCGGTTGACGTTGCCGCTGTTGCTGTCGCCGTCGTGGTCGTCGGACTCGTCATCGGTGTGGTCGTAGCAGTCGCAGTGCCGGTCGGCGAGCATCACCGTGCTCGGCGCCGGGGTGAGCGCCGCCGCCGTCGCCGTGGTGCCCAGGCCTAATGCGGCGGCCAGGACGACGACGGCGGCGGTAGAGATGACGCGCACGAAGAGTGACATGATTGCTGAGCCTTTCTCACCAACACCGGTGAACGGTGTGCTTCCAGGGGCGCTCGAGATATCACCACACGTAACCCAATAGAAACACCAGTCACAGAGGTGGATCACCCGGACGCGCCGCCCGGCGCGCCCGGTGAAAAGCCAATGGGGTGGTTTGCCGTGGCCGGTTCACTGAAAAGGGGATAGTGTTTCCGGTCCTTGTGCGAATGGGTGGCGCCGCCGCGAGTCTCGCGAATTCCACGTGAGTATCTTCAAACCCCGGCGCGCTCGGCGAAGGCTTTCGCGCCCGTGCGCGCTTCCCGATGCCGGGGCGGTGCCTGCCGGGTGACACCTCGATCCGCCGCGCAACGGAAAGCTCGGCCTGGACGGCGCGGACCGGTTGGGCTGGCGCGGCTCGGCGCCGTTTTGCTCGGCGCCCGTGCCCGTGTTCACGACGTGCGGTTAGTGGGCGCGGACTTCGTCACACAGCGTTGCCCAGCGCGGAGGCCGCGTGGACGTTTCCACGGCGGGCCCTCGTCGAGTGCGACACCAGGCTGGTTCGATCTTGGGAAAAAGCAGACTGGTGTCGACTTCGATGAACGGGACGAGCCGACCCGACCAACGTCAGTCACGCTCCGTAACGAGGCTGGCGGCTGGGAGCGCGAACCGCGGCCAGGCGGCCACCGCTCCGCTGTCCAGGGACTCCGCAACCGGCCGCTCACCAGCCGACTAACGCCAGAAGACGCGCCGTCCAGGCTGATCTTCAAACCGGTACCGAGCCCTCAGCCCGGGCCACCCCGACGTCGGTGCCCGGCACCTTCGCGGAACCGGCGCCGCGCACGCCGCGGTCGGGCGGAAGCCGGCGAGGAGAACCCGGATTCGTGTTAGCGTCCGTGGTGTCGGTGGTTCACGCCGGCCGGTGCGTCCGGCGGGGGTGAGGCAAGAGGGAACCCGGTGCGACTCCGGGACTGCCCCGCAGCGGTGAGTGGGAACGAAAGCCGTAGACACAAGCACTGGGTCGAAAGGTGGACCTGGGAAGCGACGGCCGGTAGGTGGCGCCTGGCGCCGAGCCCGCGAGTCCGAAGACCTGCCAGCGATGCGTGCGCCGCCCGGCGCGCGCGGAGCCGTGTCCTCGCGGGTGGGAACGGTGCGCCGAACGCTGGTTTCGCCGCGCCCGTGATGTCCCGGCTCCTCGGCAACGCTCGCGAGGAGAGAGTCGCTGATGACCGAACGACCACTGGGTGCCACCGTGCTGGGGTACCCCCGCATCGGGCCGAACCGGGAGCTCAAACGCGCCGTGGAGGGCCACTGGGCCGGCCGGGTCGACGCCGATGAGCTGGAGGCCACCTCGGCGCGGCTGCGCCGGGAGACCTGGCTGGAGCTGAGGGACGCCGGGCTCGGCTCGGTGCCCGGCAACACGTTCTCCTACTACGACCAGGTGCTGGACGCCGCGCTCACCGTGGGCGCGGTGCCGGAGCGGTTCGCGGGGCTCGGCGGCACCCCGCTGGACCTGCTGTTCGCCATGGCGCGGGGCCGGGAGGGTGTGCCGGCCCTGGAGCTGACCAAGTTCTTCGACACCAACTACCACTACCTGGTGCCGGAGATCGGCCCGGACACCGCGTTCCGGCTGGCCGACCGCAAGCCGGTCGCCGAGTTCACCGAGGCCCTGGCCGCCGGGGTGCGCACCCGACCGGTGCTGCTCGGGCCGGTGACGCTGCTGCTGCTGGCCAAGCCGGCGGCCGGCGCACCGGACGGGTTCGCCCCGCTGGACCGGCTGGACGCGCTGCTGGAGGTGTACGCCCGGCTGCTGGCCGAGCTGCGCCGGGCCGGCGCGGACTGGGTGCAGCTGGACGAGCCGGCCTTCGCCGCCGACCGGTCGGCGGAGGAGCTGGCCGCGCTGGGCCGGGCCTACCGCGGGCTGGCCGGGACACCGGAGCGGCCGGCGATCCTGGTCGCCGGCTACTACGGCGCCTGGGGATCCGCCCTGGCCACGCTGGCCGACACCCCGGTGGAGGCGATCGGCCTGGACCTGGTGGCCGGGGTCGACGACCTGACCGCCGCGGCCGGGCTGCGCGGGCTGCGGGACAAGACCGTGCTGGCCGGCGTGGTGGACGGCCGCAACGTGTGGCGTACCGACCTGGACGCGGCGCTGGCCAAGGCGGCCACGCTGTTGGGCAGCGTGGGACGAGTGGAGATCGGGTCCTCCTGCCCGCTGCTGCACGTGCCCTACGACGTCGACGTGGAGACCGGCCTCACCGGCTCGGTCCGGGACCGGCTGGCCTTCGCCCGGCAGAAGCTGGGCGAGATCGTCACGCTGGACCGCGCGCTGCGCGAGGGGCGGGACGTGGTGGCCGGTGCCTTCGCCGACGCCGCCCGCCGGCGCAACCCCGACCGGTCCGGCGAGCGCAGCGACCGGGTGCGCGGGCGGCTGGATGCCCTGGGCACGGAGCACTACCGCCGGGGATCCGCCGAGTCGCGGGCCGCGGCCCAGCGCACCCGCCTGGGCCTGCACCCGCTGCCCACCACGACCATCGGCTCGTTCCCGCAGACCGCGGGGATCCGCGCCGACCGGGCCGCGCACCGGGCCGGCCGGCTGGCCGGCGACGAGTACGAGCAGCGGATGCGCGCGGAGATCGAGCGGGTCATCGGGCTGCAGGAGTCGCTCGGGCTGGACGTGCTGGTGCACGGCGAACCGGAACGCAACGACATGGTGCAGTACTTCGCCGAGCAGCTGGACGGGTTCGCCGCGACCGAGCACGGCTGGGTGCAGTCCTACGGCAGCCGGTGCGTGCGCCCGCCGGTGCTGTACGCCGACGTGAGCCGGCCGGAGCCGATCACCGTGCGGTGGAGCGGCTACGCCCAGTCGCTGACCGGCCGGCCGGTGAAGGCCATGCTGACCGGCCCGGTGACCATCCTGGCCTGGTCGTTCGTCCGGGATGACCAGCCGCTCGGGCAGACCGCGCGACAGGTGGCGCTGGCGCTGCGGGACGAGGTGCGCGACCTGGAGGCGGCCGGCCTGCGGATCATCCAGGTGGACGAGCCCGCGCTGCGCGAGCTGCTGCCGCCGAGGGCGGCCGACCGCAAGGCCTACCTGGACTGGGCGGTCGACGCCTTCCGGCTGGCCACCGGCGGTGCCGCCGACTCCACCCAGGTGCACACCCACCTGTGCTACTCCGAGTTCGGCGAGGTGGTCGACGCCATCGACGCACTGGGCGCGGACGTCACCACGGTGGAGGCGGCCCGCTCGAAGATGGAGGTGGTGGCCGCGCTGGGTGCGGGCATCGGGCGGGACATCGGCCCCGGGGTCTACGACGTGCACTCCCCGGAGGTGCCCAGCGTGGAGGAGATCGCCGAGCTGCTGCGTACCGCGCGGCGCGAGGTGCCGCTGGAACGCCTGTGGGCCAACCCGGACTGCGGCCTGAAGACTCGCGGCGAGGCGGAGGTGGTCGCCGCGCTGCGCAACCTGGTCAGCGCCGCGCGCGCGGTCCGGGAACAGCCGGTGTAGCCGGGCACCGCCGGGGCGTGACGTCCGACCCATCCGGTACGCGCGTTCGGTTAATCAGCCGCCTGACGGGTAACTACCAGGCGTGGAGATTTTCCGACGCCGACCGGAAGAACCGGGCACGATGGACCGCCCCGGCGGTGTGCTCGCCGTGGTCGGCGGCCTGCTCGCCGGACTGGCCTACCTGGTCGTACCGGTGGCCAAGGTGCCGCTGGTCGGCCAGGTCACCGCCCCGGCGCTGGAGGAGGCCGCGCCCTCCTACCCGTCGCTGGCCATGTTGCCGTTCGTGCCGGTCGCCGCGCTGGTGATGCTGGCCATCGGCGGTTTCCTGCTGCTGGCCCGGTTGGGCCGCCGCGAGCACCGGGTGGCCGGTGCGCTGGTGCTGGCGTGCTCCGGGTTCATCGCGCTGGCCTACCTGATCCCGTTCAACGCGCTGCAGTCGGAGATCCAGCAGGTCGGCGCGTCCGGTCTCGGCCTCAGCGCGGCCACCTTCGCCGGTGGCGGCTTCTGGTTCGCCCTGGTCGGGGCGCTGGTCGCGGCGACGGGAGCGGCGCTGGAACTGAGCGAGCCGAGGCGCTCGCTGCGGGCCGGTGCCTGAACGCGGTGCGGTCCGACTCGGGGAAGGCCCGGCGCCCAGCGCGGTTACGGAGGTTGGCCATGGGCTCGTCGGTGGACCCTCGCCCCCTCCTGGTGGAGATGCGCATCCCGGCCGGCGCGGGCCTGGTTTCGACGGTCCGCGCGGCGGTAACCGACCTGGCCACCCGCGCGGAGTTCACCGATGACACCGTCGCCGAGCTGAACGCCGCGGTGCAGGAAGCGTGCGACAACCTGATCGGGCTGGCGGTCGAGGGCGCGCTGCTGAGGTGCACGTTCCGGCTGACCGAGCACCGGTTGGACGTCACCGTGCACACCCACACCGACACTTGCGAGCACCCGCTGGAGGCCAAGGGCTTCGGTTGGCACGTGCTGCGCATCCTGTCCCGCGACGACCGGTCGGGCTCGGGGGACGGCACGGCGATCGCCATCCGGTTCAGCGCGCACCACGGCGCGTGACCCGGGTTCAGACACCCGAGGCCGCCGGTGCGCTGACCTGGTAGATGTCCTGGTAGACGCGGCTGGTCTCGGCGGCGATGCGCGCCCAGCTGTAGCGGTTGAGGGCCCGGTCCCGGGCGGCGAGGCCCATACCGTCGCGCAGCGAGTCGTTGTCGAACAGCCGGCGCAGCGAGTGCGCCAGCTCCCGGGCCGGCGGGCCACCACCCCGCAGGTGCACGCCGGTCACCCCGTCCAACACGCCCTCGGTCAGCTCGGGGCAGCCGGTGAGCACCGGCACGCCGAGGGCCATCGCCTCGAGCGAGAGCGTGTCCGCCGCCTCGTCGGGGGAGAGCAGCACCGCCGCGTCGCAGCGGCGCAGCAGATCGGCCCGCTCGGCCCGGTCCGGGTGACCGCTGAGGGTGACCCGGTCGGTGAGGTGCAGCTCCTCGGCCAGCTCGGTCAGCCGGCGCAGCTCGCGTTCGGTCTCCGGGTGGTCGGGCCAGCCGGCCGCGATCACCAGCTCGGTGCCGGGCAGCGCGGTGAGCGCCCGGATCGCCACGTGCGCCCGGTCGAGCGCGCCGAGCAGCACCACCCGGTACACCGGGCCGTGGCGTTCCGCCGGGTCGCGCGGGTGCATCGACCGGGCGTCCACGCCCCGGCGCACGACGGTGATGTGGTCCCGGTCCACGCCCACCTTCAGCAGGCAGGCCCGCTCCGCGTCGGTGGCGGCCAGCACCTGGTCACAGCCGCGTGCCACCGCCCGCTCCAGCCGGTACCGGTCCGAGGGCTCGCGCCGGGCGGCGGGTATGCCGCGGTCATCCAGCAGGTGCAGCCGGTGGAAGGTGTGCACCACCGGGATCGGTGTGTCCCGGGTGGCCAGCTGGGCGGCGAGGCCGGCCAGCCAGCCGTGGCTGTGCACCACGTCCGGCCGGTGTTTGCGCAGCGCCGCCGCGAGCCGCTCGCCGAACCGGCCCACCTGCCCGGCCACCTCCCGTTCGGTGAGGCCCTTCGCCGGCCCGGCGCGCAGGGCGACCGCGTCCACGCCGTCGGGCATCGGGGGCTGGTTGGGTGTTCGCCGCGAGTAACACACCACGTGCTGTCCCTGCTCGGTGAGCGCATCGGCGAGCGCCGGCACCGTGGTGTTGATTTCCGGCTGGGCCGCCGCCGAGGCGAGCGAGACCATGGCGATCTTCAGGCGCGGGTTCTGCGGCGAGTCGTCGACCATGTAGTTGGGGTGTCCGCAAGCCGACCCCGCGAAACTTTGAATATTTGATCACGGAGAAAGTTTTGTTTGCCGGGGGTCGGCCCGGGTATCGCCAAAACAGCCATGCAGACCGCGGCTACGGAGGAAAGATGATTATCCTTGGGGTGATCCTGCTCGTCATCGGTTGGCTGACCGGGATCTCGATTCTCTACACGGTGGGCGCCATTCTTCTGGTTGTCGGCCTAATCCTGCTCCTGTTGGGCCAGGTCGGCCGCCCGATCGGCGGCCGCCGCTGGTACTACTAGCGCGGAACGCGCTGGCCGAGCGCGCGCCCAGTTCGGCGCGTGCGGGAGTCACTAGCGACCTTTTTCTTTCCGCGGTCCACCTCTCCGGGGGGTGGGCCGCGGAAACGTGACCAAGCACCCGGATTCGCTCCGCGTGTACCGGGGGGACTAGCGCGGAACGCGCTGGCCGAGCGCGCCCAGTTAGGCGCGCGCGGGAGACTGAGGGCATGAACGAAACGACCATCGTTGTCGGCGTCGACGAAACCGACGCCGCCCGGGCCGCGTTGCGTTGGGCGGCGCGGCACGCGCGGGACGCGGGCGGCACGGTGGCCGCTGTCGCGGTGTGGCAGCAGCCCCCGATGCTGGCCGCCGGCACGGGGGAGATGATCGCGCCCGTGGTGGATGACGCCGAGCTGGAGGCCGACGCGCGGCGCTGGGTGTCCGACGCGGTGGCCGAGCTGCCCGCCGGCGCGGCGGAGCTGGTGGAGGGCCGGGTGGCGCACGGGGACCCGAAGGAAGTGCTGCTGGACCAGGCCCGGGGCGCCGCGATGCTGGTGCTCGGCAACCACCGGCACGGCCGGGTGGCCGGCGCGCTGCTCGGCTCGGTGGCGCTGTCCTGCGCGCACCACGCGGACTGCCCGGTGGTGTTGGTGCCCAGCTGACGACGACGGCCGCGGTACCCTGAGGCAACTGGCGTGCCGGGAAGACTGGTCGGCGATCCCACCCATGGGTGAGGTGTAGGTGATCCCGACCGGAAGGCCAGCCCGTTGCTCAGCTTATCCGCCATTGCCGCAATCCTGATCTTCGCGGCGGCATACGTGCTGATCGCGGCGGAGAAGTGGGTGACCCGTACGGCCGCCGCGCTCGGCGGTGCGGCCCTGATGCTGGCCATCGGGGTGACCGACGCCCACGCCGCGTTCTACGCCGAGGAGACCGGCGTGGACTGGAACGTGGTTTTCCTGCTGCTCGGCATGATGGTCATCGTCAGCGTGATGCGGGAGACCGGGGTATTCGAGTACCTGGCGATCTGGGCCGCCAAGCGCGCCCGCGGCCGGCCGTTCCCGCTGATGGTGCTGCTGGTGTTGATCACCGCCGGCACCTCGGCGCTGCTGGACAACGTGACCACCGTGCTGCTGGTCGCCCCGGTGACCATCCTGATCTGCCAGCGGATCGGCCTCTCCGCCGTGCCGTACCTGATCGCCGAGGTGGCCGCGTCCAACATCGGCGGCACCGCCACGCTGGTCGGCGACCCGCCCAACATCATCATTGCCAGCCGGGCCGGGCTCTCCTTCAACGACTTCCTGGTCCACCTGGCCCCGGTCGTGCTGGTGATGCTGATCGTGTTCATCGGCCTCTGCCGGTGGCTGTTCGCCGACGCCTTCCACGCCGACCCCGAGAAGGTGGCCGAGCTGATGTCGCTGAACGAACGGGAGGCCATCCGCGACCGCCGGCTGCTGGTCCAGTCGCTGGCCGTGCTGGGCGTGGTGCTGGTGGCGTTCGTGCTGCACCCGGTGCTGCACTACGCCCCGTCGGTGGTCGCGCTGCTCGGCGCCGGGTTGCTGGTCGCGGTCACCCGGGTGCGCACCGAGCAGGCGCTGCAGGACGTGGAGTGGTCCACGCTGGCGTTCTTCATGGGCCTGTTCGTGATGGTCGGCGGGCTGGTGAACACCGGCGTGCTGGCCGGGCTGAGCAAGCTGATGGGCGGGTTCGCCGGGGACAACCCGCTGGGGTTCACCGGCCTGCTGCTGTGGGGGTCCGGGCTGCTCTCCGGGGTGGTGGACAACATCCCCTACGTGGCGAGCATGGCGCCGGTGGTGGCGTCGCTGGTCGGCCCGGACGGCCAGCCACAGGTGCTCTGGTGGGCGCTGGCCCTCGGCGCGGACCTCGGCGGCAACGCCACACTGATCGGTGCCAGCGCGAACGTCGTGGTCGCCGGGATCGCCGCACGCAACGGCGTGCCCATCGGTTTCTGGCGGTTCGCCCGGTACGGCCTGGTCATCACCGCGGTCACGCTGGCCATCGCCACCGTGTACGTGTGGCTGCGTTACTTCGTGCTCGCCGGCTGAGGGGCCTCCGGCACACCGCCGCCGGCGTCGACGGGGCACTATCCTCAGACGCACCAAGCGCGCGACGAAGCCGGCGTAGCCTCGCGGACACCCCGGCGGGAGGGCCGGAGAGCATGCTCGGGCTGTTGGTGGTGGCCTTCGGGATCGCCTGGTGGCTGGGCCTGTACCTGCTGGCCCGCGACCCGGGCAAGGGCGTGCTGCGCCGTGCCGGGCTCGGGTTGATCGCCTATGCGTCGGCCCTGTTCGTCGACCAGTTCGGCCCGGCGGACCTTGCCCTGGTGCTCACCTGCCTGCCCGCGCTGGCCTGGAGCGGGGTGTTCGTCCGGCTGGTCGAGGAGGTCGGGCTGGACCGCTGGTGGCGGTTCGGGGTGGTGCCGCTGTTCGCGCTCACCGCCGTCGCGGCGCTGGCCGGGGTTGGCCCGGCCGGGATGGTGCTGGCCGGGATGGGTGCGTTGTGCCTGACCGGCGGGCTGGTGCTGCTGCTGTGGCGGTGGCCGGTGGTGCGGCGGGCGCGCCGGGCCTGGCTGGGCGTGCTGCTCATCGGTGCGGTCATGGTGGCGCTGACCGCGTGGCTGCTGCTGCTCGCCCTCGGGGTGCTGCCGCGCGGGCTGTTGCTGGCCGCGGTCGTGCCCGACCTGATGGCGCTGGGGTGGGCGATCGCGGCGTTCGACGCCGTGGACGAGGGCGAGGTGCTGGGGCCGGACATGCGTCGGTCGGCGTTGGTTTCCGGTGCGGTGGCGGTGCTGTTCGGCGGGCAGGTGGGGGTCGCGATCGCACTGGGCGGGCCGGCCCCGGCGCTGGTGGGGCTGCTGTTCGGCACGGTGGCCACGGCGATCCTGGTGCAGGTGTTCGCCACGCCCATCCAGTCGGCGGTGGACCGGGTCGCCTTCCGGTCGGCCCGGCTGCGGCGCGCCCGGGGCGAGCTGCGGGAGATCGCCGACGCGCTACCGAGGAAGGACTCGGTCACCGGGCTGGCCAACCTGGACGAGGCCGAGTTCGCGCGCATCACCCGGCGGGCGCTGAGCCACTACGGCGATCTGGGGAAGCTGGTGTCCAACCCGCTGGTCGACCTGCCGGTGGTCGAGGAACGGCTGGCCCGGCGCGGCGTGCCGGACGCCCCGCTGGAACGCGCCACCGAGCTCAAGGCCGTGCTGCTGGACAGCATCGCCCGGCTCAAACCGCGCACCGGCGAGGACTTCGGCACCAGCGAGGAGTGGCGGCACTACAACGCGCTGTACTTCTACTACGTGCGTGGCATCCGTCCCTACAGCGTCCGCACCAAACGCACCGACCTCGACCCGACCGGCCGGCGCGCGCTGTCCTGGTTCGTCGACCAGGTGCCGGAACGGACCCTGCACAACTGGCAGAGCGCGGCGGCGCGGATCGTCGCCGCCGACCTGCGCGCGGGCATCGACGAGACGGTCCCCTGACCGCATCTGGCAGTGCTTGGCAGCGAACCGGCTGGCACTGGCAGTGCGTCCCGGCCCACCGTCGCGGTGTTCACCCACCACGTCGACGGGAGATCCGCCATGACCACTACGGACTTGACCACCCCGGCACCGACCGCCGTCCAGCCCACCCGCCCGCTGCGCGGGCTGCTGCTGTTCAACGGCATCGGCAACGCGGTGGGCGGCGTACCGCTGCTGCCCCTGGCCGGTCCGCTCGCCGCACCCACTGGCCTGCCCCCGGCCGTGATCACCTCGGCCGGCCTGTTCTACCTGGTGTACGGCGGGGCGATGTGGTTCGCCGCCACCCGCCCCCGACCCCGGGCGGCCCTGATCGCCGCGCTGATCGCGGTCAACCCGCTCTGGGCGCTGACCTGCATGCTCATCCTGGCGACGGAACCGACTACCACCCCGGCCACGGTCTTCCTGGTGGCCGAGGCGATGCTCGTCACCGGGCTGGCCGTTGCGCAGTGGCTGGCCTACCGGCGGAGCCCGCGGCCGGGTCAGTCGGTGGTGTAGGAGTAGTTGCCCGGCAGGTCCACGGTCTTCTTCTTGGTGCGGCTGTTCCAGCTGATACCGAACAGCTTGACCGTCCAGGACACCGTCTTCCCGCGCCCGGAGCGGGAGACGTTCCGCCAGATCGGCAGCGGACCGAGGCGCATGCGGTTGCGATAGTTGAGTCCCATGCGATTCGGGTTACCCGGATCGCGCCGCCGCAATGCACGCGGCGGGTGATCAACTTGGTTGTGGGCTCAGCGCGACAATGGGGATGGGCCGGCTGGTGGCCTTCTGGTAGGCGCGGTAGCGGTTGTGGTTCTTCGCGTTCACCGTGTCCCACAGCCGGTCGTAGTCGGCGTCCCCGGGCCGGACCGCCCGGGCGGTCACCGGCCGGTCGTTCACACCGACCTGGATCCGGACGGCGGGGTTGGCCAGCAGGTTGTGGTACCAGCCCGGCGCCCGCGAAGCGCCGCCGTTGGAGGCGACGAGACCGCGGCGGGAGAACCATGGACGCTTCGGACTATGTTGCGGCCTAGATCTCCGGGGCCAGGCTCGCCAGGAAGGACGTCGTCCGAGCCAGCGAGGCCGCCGCGTTGCTGCCGACCGGGAAGGGAACGGCCCACAGCTCGGTCGCGCCGGCGTCCCGCAGCGAGACCAGGTGTCGCTGGACGGTTTCCTCGTTCCCGATGACCGCGAGGTCCGCGACCGAGTCGACTCCGTCGCGTTCGAACTGCTGTCGGTAGTTGTCCAGGCTGCCGTACAGGGCGAAGGTGTCGGTGACGGTCGACCGGGCCGCATCCGGATCGGCTACGGCAACCGGCAGACCCACGATCACCCTCGGCGCCGGGCGCCCGGCGTCGGAGGCGGCCTTGGTCAGTCCCGGCACGATGTGCTCGCTCAACCCGCGCGGACCCGCCAGCCAGGTGACCGCGCCGTCGGACAGTTCGCCCGCGGCGCGCACCATCTTCGGGCCGAGGGCGCCGACCACGACGGAGACCGGCGAGGTCTCGGGGATGTTGAAGCCGGCTTCGATCCGGAAGAAGCGGCCGGAGTGGCTGACCTCGCCCTTGGTGAGCAGGGCGCCGAGGACCTCGAGGTATTCGCGCATGTGCTCGGCCGGGCTGACGTAATCCAACCCGAGCATGGCCGCGACCGGCTTGTGCGAGACGCCCACCCCCAACGTGAGCCGACCACCGACCAACGACTGCACGGTCGCCGCCTCATGGGCCAACGTGTACGGGTGTCGCGGATAGGTCGGCACGACCCCGATGCCCAGCTCGATGCGCGAGGTCGCCAGGCCCGCCGCGGTGATGGTCGGGATCGAGTCGGTGCCGTGCATGAAGTGGGTGGCCCAGGCCGTGGCGAAACCCGCGTCCTCGGCGGCCTTCGCCTGCGCCGCCACCTTCCGCGGCGGGACCGGCGCCGAAAGAACGTCGCCGCCGATGTTGAGGGAGATCCGCATGGCTTTCCTTCCTGGACGTGAGGCTAATGCGCGCGTTCGAGAACTTCAGACAGCGCAGCCTGTGAGGGTCGTGCCGGTGAGGAATCGGCCGTCGTCGGCGGGTGCGGCCTGGAGTAGACCGGCTCGCGAAAAGGGCTATTTCACTCCGAGCTTGTCGTGCAGCCAGCGCCCCATGATCTGGATTTCGGCATCCACTTCGGGAACCTTGCCCGCGGCGATGACGAACGAGTGCTGAGCACCCTCGAGCGGGCAAGACTGGAATTCGATGCCCTCCTTGTCCAGCCGCCCGGCGAACCAGATGCACTCGCCGTTGAGGACCTCGTGGGTACCCCAGTGCAGGCTGGTGGGCGGCAGACCGGTGAGGTCGGCTCGCATCAGGTTGATCTGCGGGTCGGAGGGAGAGACCCCGGTCCCCCCGATCCAGGACTCGCGGAAGAACTCGGCGATGCCCGGGTTCAGGATGTGGTCGGTGACGCCACCCTTGTCGGCGTAGTCAGGGTGGCTCATCGTCTGGTCGATCCACGGGGAGATCGACACGACCGCGCCCGGGAGCGGGCGGCCCTTGTCGCGCAGGGTCAGCGGCAGGTTGATGGCGAGGTTCCCGCCGATCGAGTGGCCGACGCTGCCGATCTTCTCGGGCGCGTAGCCCTGGGCGAGCAGCCATTCGAAGGCGGTGACCGCATCGTTGATCTGTGCGGGGTGCTTGTTCTCCGGAGCGAGCCGGAAGTTGACGACCAGCGCCCGAACCCCCGCGGCCTTCGCGACGTGGCCCGCGGCCTTGCGGTCGGTGTACATCGAGGTGACGACGCTGCCGCCGAAGTGGAACCAGACGATCGCGTGCTCGCTGCTGGCGCCCTCCGGGATCGCCCATAGCGCCGGAATGCCGTTGACGTCGACCTCGGCATAGGTCACACCCTCGGGCTCGGCGCCGG
This sequence comes from Actinospineispora eucalypti, assembly GCA_014208095.1. Classification (GTDB taxonomy): domain Bacteria; phylum Actinomycetota; class Actinomycetes; order Mycobacteriales; family Pseudonocardiaceae; genus Pseudonocardia; species Pseudonocardia eucalypti. Next base: position 175,617 of record JACHMT010000002.1, read on the forward strand.
CGCGATGCAGGCCCTCGGCGATCTCGCGCATCATGTCCAGGCCCTGCCCGGCCTGGGCGACCTGTGCGAAACGGCCGGTGACGCCGTCGAGGAACTCCTCGAACTGCTTGGTCTCGGGGCTGCTCACGTCGTGTCCTCCTCGTTGGGGGCAGTGGTCCGGACTGTCCAGCGGCGCCCGGCTGACCAGCAGTGATGGACGCTAGCAGGCTGACATTAAAATGTCCAGTCAGCATTCGCGGAACGCGTTGTACTCTGATGCACGTGAATGATCGGCTCGACTACGACACAACCAGCTGCTCGATTTCACGAACTCTCGAGCTTGTCGGCGAGAAGTGGACGATCCTGATCCTCAGAGAGATCTGGTTCGGTGCGGAACGGTTCAGCGAGTTCGAGCAGACGTTGGGGTGCGCGAGCAACCTGTTGGGAGAGCGTCTGCGCATGCTCGTCGCCCAGGGCATCCTGACGACCGAGCCCTACCGCGAGCCGGGCGCCCGCACCCGTCATCGCTATCGACTGACCGGCAAGGGCAACTCGCTGCTGCCGATCCTGGTCGCCTTGACCAAATGGGGCGACGAGAACCTCGCCGACGAGTTCGGTCCACCCACAGTCCTCCTGCACCGTGGCTGTGGCGCTCCGATCGGTCTGACGGTGCGCTGCGAAGACGATCACGAGATCGTCGGAGCTGACGAAGTCGATTTACAACCCGGGCCCGGGGCTCGGCTACGCGACGGAACGCTGGCCTCCGAAGACCGATCGTCAGCGGCTCGGCTCCGCTCGCAGGCAACGTCTTAGCGAGTGCCGCGCCCACCGCGTCCCCGGACCGCACAAACGCACGGCACGCTGGCCGGTGATGCGTTGGTGTTCGACGAGTAAATGCCGAGTTTTCCACGCAGGTGATCTTGGGCTTGCCAAGCCGTAGGGGTCTGACCTGCGGCCTTGGTGCCCCCGGGGCGATTCGTACAGCATCCACACGACGCAACCGACCCGCTGAAATGCGGGTTTCCGCAACGCTGACGATCGAGCGGCGTCGTCGGTCGGTGGCTGGCGGTGGCCGATGAGTGCCAACGCCGGTCGGGCAACCCGTGATCGTGGGTTGTGGGTGCAGTGCGCGTGCACGTTGCTCGTCGCGGCCGGGGCTGCGTATGCGTCCTATCGGCACGGTCAGGCGTTCGCGTTGCGGTTCGGCGCGGACGTGACCACGGCGGCTATCTGGCCGCTCATCGTGGACGGGCTGTTGACCACGGCGACGGTCGAATTGTGGAAGCCGGGCCGGGCTGGGAAGTGGCGGGCGTGGTTGGCGTTCTTGTTCGGGGTGGCACTGTCGTTGTGCGCGAACATCGCCTCGGCCCCCGAGCTGAGCGTGTTCGCCATCGCGGTCGCTGCGTGTCCGCCGCTGGCACTGTTGCTCGCGGTGGAGCTCCTGAACCGCGCACTCAAGCGCCACCGCACCGAGACCATGGCCACTGAGACCGGCGCTGGCCCTTCCGAGACGGCCGAACGGGCGGGCGAGGCAAGAGACGGCACCGCCGAGACTGGAAACGAGACCGGGCGAGTGCTGCCTCTCGCGGCGGTCTCGCCTGGTCTCGGTCGCGGGGCAACGACCGCCGAGCGGCGGATGTGGGACTACTACCAGGCTCAACGCGAGCAGGGCCGCACGCCGACCGGCGCCGAACTCGATCGACTTGCCCAGACCAACAATTACGGCCGCCGAGTCCTTCGCCGCTGGCGGTCCGAAGGACGCCTAGCGACGGCAACCCATGATGGCAGGGAATAGGTGGGGTGACCTGATCTCGGTACACCACGAAGTGTCAGGCGCGCTCCGTACCTTCCGTTCCATGCCTCGACCGACACGACGACGCCGGCCCGTGCGGAAGCCAGCGCCCGGAGAATCCGGTACCTGTACCTGATTCAGTCCGATAATGGCGTATTCAAGGCTGGCTGCACTGCGTCCGGTCTCGTTTCCAGTCTCGGCGGTCTCGTTTCCGGTCTCGCCTACCCTGTGGGGCTGTCCCGGAACTGTCAACTTTGGTCTCGTTGGCCCTTGTCCTGACACGGTCAGGCCAATTGCCGCACCTCAGAACAATACGTCTTTGCGGTTACGCATGATTTCTCCCAATAGTCAGAGAGTGTCGATATAATATCCGAGGGCGCCTGCATGCCAGAGTTTCTAGTGCGGCTAACATTCGGTCGTGCCTCGTCGTTTGTCTTGTCCGAGAATCTCGCTACCGTGACTAGCGCGGATTGAAGCGCACCAACGACAATTGCTGAGCGAGGAGGAGTAGCGGTCACCCTGACTGACTTTGGGGTGGGGGTGTAACACCAAGTCGTCGTTGTTCTTCGCGCACAAGCTCAGTCTGGTTCACCTCCTTACCACCGAATTTGCGAAGCTCCTCTTCTAGATTGCTCTTGTGTGATAGCTCGTTTATTAACAGTGACTTCAGTGCGACGATCTTCACAATCCGCTCGTCCACGGTGCCCATAGCCACCAACCGGTGACAGACGACACTCTCTGTCTGGCCCATGCGATGAGCACGGGCTATTGCCTGGTGTTCGGCGGCCGGGGTGAACTGTGGCTCCATGAGCACAACTACTGACGCCTGTTGGTAGTTCTTTCCCACGCCGATCACTTTGATCTGGCCGACCAAGGCGGCAAATCCTGATTGTTTCTTAAAGTCCTCTTCCCGTTGAGCCTTTTCTTTGTCTGATACGGTTCCGTGTATCACGTATGATTCTGACCCGATCGAGGCAGCTGCCGCGTTCAAAACATGTACGTATTCACTAAACACAACCATCTTGCGATCAGCATTCCTTGCCTCGTCGGCGATATCGCGCAATGCTGCCATTTTGGAGCCTGACGATGAAGCGGCAATACGCATGTGTGTCATGTGGCCACTTGCGACGGCAGCCTTATACCTATCAATCTCGTCCGAATTCAGGTCGATTGGTACGTCCACCAAGGTCAGCGGGGGTAGCTCCTGGAGCACGTCGTTTTGCGCTCTCCGCAGGTATCGCCGGGACACAGCGCCTCGAAATTCGTCTGCATCATGGAAGATGTCGTCCGCGGGATCAAATCGCTCTTCAAGTCTATACGCCAGACGTGGATCAACAATCCGAAGCAGATTGATCATGTCTGTTGCCCTATTTACCAATGGTGTCCCAGTCATTAAGATGACTCGCTCAGCCAACTCGCACAGACCAGCGACCGCTCGTGACCGCCTTGTCTTTGGTTCTTTCACATAGTGCGCTTCGTCAGCGATCAAGCAGGTGACGACGATCTCTGATTCCCGCAGTCGTTCAAGCAATTCGTGGGCGAGATCGTATGAGGCACAGAGAATTCCGCCTGAGTGCCGCCAAGCGTCTAAGTTGCGCGTTCGTTCTGTTTGCCCTCGGAACAGCCAAAATCCGATGCTAGGACATGCGGCCGCAGCCTCGTCTTGCCACCCCAGAAGGAGCGACGCAGGACACACAACCACATGGCGGTTGTTTGCGTCGTTGGCCGAGATATGAGCGATCGCGGCAAGTGCTTGGGTGGTCTTCCCTAACCCCATGTCATCGCCAAGAAGTCCACTGCCCACGCAGATACAGAAACGCGTGCCTTCTTCCTGGTAAGGGCGAAGTCGGCGCGCCAACAAAGTCGTATTCAACCTCAAGTCCGCCATCTGCGCGACGAGATCATCATCAACGTCGAGTGCGCGCCGAGAGACCACGTCGCGAACTTCTGAATTGTCGCCTTGAACGTAAAACTGCTCGAGCGAACTTAGGAGGTCAATCGAATTGCGCGACCAATACGTCCGATCGACAGTGACTCCTTGGTGGTGTTCAAGGTGCGCAAGATCTTGCAGTTTGCCGCTAAACGAGCTGAACTCGCCGCTTGACCGGAACGTCGAAGCTTCAGGTTCTAAAGCGTAAAGTAATTCGCGTAACTGCGCGCGTCGATGACCGCCTGTGAACAACCATCGATGCCAGGCCGTATCATGGACTATGCGGCGTGAGCCTCCCGCAAGTCGCTCAAGTGATTTGGAGGCGTTACTGTCCAAGAGCTTCACCAACTCATTCCAAAACCGCACCGCGCGAGCAACCGCGTATTCAGCGCCACTCCATAGATCAAACGGCTTACTAAGCATGAGATCTTCGTGGCGCGGAGCGCTTAAGGTTCGCGCGCGTTCCAGAAGCTTCGTGGCTCCATCGGAGCCGATGCCTGGTGCGGCCGTCAAGTCCTCGGGGGTGCAGCCAAGTACATCATGTGCCGTTCGCACGCCGTGTCGTCGCAAGTTGGTCAGGCCGGCTTGCCGGATGTTCTGGCCGGCAGCCAATTTTTCAAGCGTCATGCCTTGAAGGCGCGCGTTGATTGAGGCGATTCGTTTCTCGCGCGTCGCTCTGTGCAGCGATTGGAGCGCAGCCATCTTCGTTTGATTACGTCGGTCATAGAGCGGGCCAAATTGGCTAGAGAGGTGACGCGCTGCAGTACGAAGTGCGGCACGAGAGAGGTCCCGTTTTGCTGAGCTATCGCTACGGTTACCGCTTGGCACAGATGCCCCTACGAGCTGATCCCTTCGAGGAACTGTTTCGCTAGCTCAAACAGGTGCGAGCCGTGCTCACCAGCCATTGACGCAATCCCAATTATCCGTTGGACGGCGCTGCGTAGGTCACTAGTATGCTTTGCCTCCTCGACTGCATCTGCTACCTCGCGCAATTCAGCTGCCCGATCCGTGTCTAGCGATGCTGCCACCTTTCGAGCCTCAGTAACAATCTCATTTCGCGTGATCGTCTGAGCCTGCCCACCAGAGGTGGTGGAGGAGATATCTCGCACTTTGTTGCGACCGAAGGCCCCAGTGACATTCGCGCCCGATACATGATACTTATCGCCTGCCATTACGTCGCCTCCATTGCTGAAGATGAAATCGCCAATTATTGTTATGGACGGCAGGTGGATACCACTGGTATCCACCTCTGCGGTAGTAGGAGGTCGCGCTTCCTTTCGTCCGGCTTCGTCCAGGTTCAGTAGCGCGACCGTATTCTTTGATGAGATATTTTTGCCCGTGAGTCGAACCTCGCCGGACTCCGCCAAGAGCGCAGTTATGACCCACAGTTCCCGCCAGGACCGTGCGTGCTCGTGTGCGAGTGCCGCAAGCGTCATGCACTTCGTGCGGCTGGCTTCCAGCGATGCCACGATTTCTTTGGCCAACGCTTCACGGGTTTCTTCTGACTGAGCCTCCAGGCGACGGTAGGCGCGCGTAAGCAATACCCAGTTCAGGTGAGCTCGCCAACGCTTCCCAGTGCGCCACAACCATCGTTGCAGCGGACGCGAGGCCGCTGCAAGTAGGAGGGAGGTTCCGATACCCAGGAAGAAGCTGAGGAGACCTCCGAGCGCGGCTTCGGCCTTGATGAAGGCGAGTAGCGAGAGGCTGGTTAATAAGGCGATGCCCGCTATATTCTTCTCGCGTTGGCTCCTCGTTGTTGCTATCCGTGCAAGTGATGTAATTGCTGACGAGCCCCACAGAAGAGTACGAATACCTTCCCCGGAGGGAAGCAGTTGAATGCGTAGCCACAACGCCCCGGCGATTACCGTCACGAACGCGAGCATCATTGCAGCGGGGCTCTGGATGACCCAGAGGAGGGTGAGCCAAATAAGAATAGAGAGAGTCAGCAGCAGAACGTCGTTAGGCTGCAATGCCCCCTCCCTAAAACAACGCCAGCAGAATAATCTACACCGGTTGACGCAAAAGATCATGCTCCATTCGGGCTACGTACACAGCGTCGCACGAGTATCCGGTGAAATACAGAACTGTAACTACAACATTGTTGGTAGAACTTCGAACCTGAGCCGGGGCCGTCAGACTGAGACGAAGGAGTGCGACCCCGGCTCAGGCGATGGCGAGTCGGGGCCAGGGACCAATCGGGCGTCTGCCTGCGCCTTTCTGTAGATATATGCGTCGTGGTTACCGGCACCGGCCTGGCTCACCAGTTGGCCTGATCAGAAGCCTGTCCGCGTGAGCGTGACTCCTCGCAGATACGCCGCTTCGGTGACCTCTACCCAGTCCGAGTGTTGAGCCAGGCAGGCTGATCGACGCCGCACAGGTTTTCTCGTTCCGCCCCAAGACTTGCAGCAGTACGGCTAACGTCTCTATGGCGTCCTTGGCCTGGGGGAACGGAGACGTTCGGGTGGGTGATGACGATCGTGCAGACGCTGATCAGGGTCCGGGAGCATCGGCTCGGCGGGAGGTGCGACGGGCTGCGGCGCGCAGGCTTGATCTGTCCGCCGCGCTACGGCGTGAGTACGAGTTAGAGAGGGGCTTCGGGGCTGCGGCATTGTCGGAGCCGATCACGGCCGCCGAGCTGGAACCGCTGGCATATCGTGGCTGGCGGATCCTGCACGCTCGACAATGGCCAGGCTCCAGCCGAGGTAACGTGGACCACCTCGTGATAGGGCCGAGCGGCGTCGCGGTGGTGGACACCAAGCACTGGTCAGGCAGCATCGCGGTGCGGAACGGCCGGTTGTGGTGCGGTGATGATGACCGGCAGGAGACGGTGGAAGACCTGCTCAGGCTGGTCGCAGCCATTGAGGACGTCCTTGAGGACGTTACGAGTAGTGAGCATGGTGTCGTTGCCGGGTTGTCCCCGATTCACGTGATGCCGGTGTTGGTGTTCACCAGTCATGCCCACGCCAGTGAGCTCGAACCTCGAATTGGGCGAGTGTGCCTTTGTGTGCCTCGTCAGCTTTGTGCGCTCATTTCACGTCGTCCCCACGTTCTTTCGTCCGAGCAGGTGGAGTTGGTCAGTGGGCGAATGATCGAGCAGTTGCCGCCCAGCTCTGCGGCCGGCCTGATCCCGGCGCCGCGTTCGGGAGTCCTTGCGGTGCCGATACAGTCCGAACCCGCGCCACCGGCGGAAGCGCCGCCTCCACCCGCGGATGGTGGGCTGTTCGATTTGGCTGAACTTAATGCGCAGATCGAACGGGCCGCGTCCGAGCCGTTGGTGGAGTGGATGGGGTTCCTGCATCCCGCGCAGAATCGTCTCGTCCGGCGTAGCTTCAACGGTCCCGCTCGAGTGCGTGGGCCGGCGGGAACTGGCAAGACAGTGGTCATGTTGCACCGGGCCGCATGGCTTGCGGCCACCCGCCCCGGTCGCGTTCTGATCACCAGTTTTGTCCGTACGATGACCCACCAACTTGAACCTGTATATCGGCGGCTGTCCCCACAGACGGTGGATAGGGTGGACTTTCTGGGCATACATGAGCTGGCCCGTCAGTTGCTTGCGGATGCGAATCAGTCGAAGGCCACCAACGGGCGAAAGATCGAGGCAGCGTTCGGACAAGCTTGGAATAGAGTCGGCGCGCGTGGCCCACTCAAGGCCATATGCGCCAATCCGCAGTACTGGCAGGAAGAGATCAACAATGTCATCAAGGGCCGTGGACTGCGACGACTTGTCGAGTATGAACGTCTCGAACGGCGTGGTCGATCCATCCCGCTTACCGGTGAGCACAAACGTCACGTCTGGGATCTGCTGATCGCATATAACGAGCAATTAGAACGGCGAGGTACGCACGACTACAACGACTTGCTGTCCGCTGCGGTTGATCTGGTTGAGCAGGCGCCGCCGGAGCCGGGCTGGTCTGCGGTCCTGGTGGATGAGGTCCAAGATCTATCTATGCTGGGCTTGAAACTCTGTGGGCTGCTTGCGGCGCCGCAAGCTGATGGTCTCTTCCTTGTCGGCGATGGCCAACAAGCCCTCTATACGGGGGGATTCACTCTGGCGGAAGCTGGAATATCCGTTCTGGGTCGCGCGACGGTGTTGAAAGTTAACTACCGGAACACCCGTCAGATTATCGACGCCGCGCATCAAGTCGTCAGTAACCACGAGTTCTTTGATCTTGACCCTATTAGTGAACGGGGCGTTCGTGATGTCAAAGTCGTACGCGAGGGTCCGCCTATAGCGCGGGCTTACGGACAGAGCAAATCGGATCTTTCGTTTCTTCTGGTGGCGGCGATTAAACGTGATCATCATCGGTTTGGAGTGAAGTATGGAGAGATGGCTGTCTTAGTGCATAGCAAGATAGATGCGGCGTACCTGCGTGACTATCTCGCTGGATACGACATCGATGTCATTGATCTCAGCATTTGGGACGGCGAACCCGATCATAGGGTTAAGGTTGGAACTGTGCACCGTTCCAAGGGTCTCGATTTTGCTGCCGTCTACCTTCCCACGTTCGCTAGGTCAACCAATCGCGGGAACCATCCAGACCGAGTCGAGCGTGAAGCAAGACGAGCCCGTCAGGAGTTCGTTGGGAGAACCCGAGCACGAGATCGACTCTGGACCGGCACCACTGAGTGAAAAACATGAGTCATCTTGGCTCACGTGGAACGTTCACCAAGGCCACGGCCGAGTTGTGGAACCTGGTTGGGTCGGAAAACGGCGAGCGTGGCGGGCGTCCGATCCTGTTTGGCGTCGAGTCGATACCGTGCGCGCAACCGCTTGGCGTCCTGGATGGCGGCCACCAGCGCCAGCGAGTTCGTTCCGCACTGGAGCCCGGTACCTAATTCCAGTGGGTCGGGTACCCAGGAAGATCCGCGCCTCCTCGCTGCTGTGCGTGAGTCGTTGGTGTCAGTGGAGGGCGCGCCGTTGCTTCATTCCCGGACCCAACGCCTAAACCGGAGCTTGCGCGGTTGGTCCGTCGCTCGTTTAGTGAGCCATGCGGCATTACCTGGGAGCACGTGGTTTCTCGGGTCCGGAGTGAGGAACTGGTGGAATTGGCAGCGTTCCTCGGTGTGTTCGACCAGGGTTGGAGGCCCGCCTTCCAGCGGCTCGATGTCTTCGTAGGGCACCGATGGATCGCCGACGAGGTGGACCAGTTGAGCTTGGCATTCGCCGCATTGGGAGCGGTGATCGATGGTGGCCATCAGTTCAGCTCCGTCACTTCCTGCGCAGGCGAGTCAACCCAGAGCCGGTGTTGATCGGGGGTGACTGTGAGTCCGAATCGCTCCCAGCGTGGCTCGCCCATCTGTAGCCACCGGGTGTGAGCCTCTTCAACCTGCTCCCACAGCCGTGTTGGGCCACCTTCCCGAACTTGGGCGGTCGACAGGTCCACCTCACACCAGGAGCCGTCCGGCGCGGACAGCATCGACGCTTCTGGTGCCCGGGTAGTGGCGTTGAGTCGGAAGCCACGGGTCAGGTTCGCCGGCAGGGCGAGGCTGGCGAGCATCCACACTTCACGGTGCGTATTCCACGGCTGTGCCGGCGCGCTGGTCATGCGCCGACGAACGAGCGACGCTTGGGGTTGGCACGGTGTGGGGGTTTCCGCGTGCTCGGGCTGGCGTAGGTCCATGAAGGCCGCCCAGCGGCCGGTGAACCGGCCTTCGAGCCGATCGTCGGACCGGTGCAACATTGCCAGGTTCCCGGCACCCGGGCCGAGCTTGAGGTCAGCGAGTAGCAGGCCATCAGTGGTGAGCTGCTCGGCCCAGGACCATGGAATCCGCTGCACTGAGCACGTAGCGATGATCCGGTCGAATGGGGCGAACTCGGCCCACCCGGTGGCGCCGTCGCGGGTGGCGAGATGTGGGTGGATGCCGAAACTGGCCAGGCGCTCGCGTGCCGGTTCGACCAGGCCGGGGTCGACGTCCACGGAGTACACCCGGTCGTCGCCGAGCCGGTGGGCCAGCAGGGCCGCGTTGTAGCCGGTGCCGGTGCCGATTTCCAGCACCCGGTGGCCGTCGCGGACGTCGAGGGTTTCCAGCATGCGCGCCATCAGGTCCGGTTTAGTGCTGGATGAGATGGCCACGCCGTCCTCCAACGCCGTGACCAAGGTCGTAGGCGAGTAGGCGAGGTCGAAGTCGTCGTCGAGTTGCTCCCACGAGCCGTCGGGCCGCTGGCGGTAGCTGACCGGCACCAGCAGGTGGCGTGGGGTTTCCGCGACCGCCTTGGCCCAGACCGGATCGTGGATGTCGCCGGCTTCGACCAGTTGCTCGGCCAGCCGGGCGGCGTAGGGCTGCCAGGTGCTTTCCGTGGTGGTCATGCAGCCCCCGCGAGAAGGTTGGCCAGTTGTTCGGTTAGCGGCGCACCGGTGTTCTGCTCAATGTATCCGTACTGGCCGGCCGGGTTGATTTCCAAGAACACCCACTCGCCCTCGGGAGTGATCACGAAGTCGAGTGCTCCATAGACCAGGTCGAAGCCCTTCAAGAGCGCTCGGATCCCGGCGGCGACCGCGCCGGGTGGTTCGACCAGCTCGTAGGACAGGCTGTCGTAGTCGGTGCGGTAGTCGACATAAGCCCGTTTGCTGCCGGCGGTGATCGCGGCGGCGGTGACGTGTCGGCCGATCACGATGACCCGGCACTCCTGTGCCTTGGGTACCCAGCGCTGGAACAGGTGCGTTGTGTGTTCGATGCCGGCCAGGTCGGCGAAGTCGGCTTCGGCCAGCAGGCGGGTGTAGACGTTCTTTCTAGTGCCGTCCTCCTCGATGGCCATCCCACCGACGAGCTTGGTCACCGTCGGCCCCTCCGAGCCGAACTTCCGCGCCGCGTCCGGCTCATTCGTGATCAGCGTGTCCGGCACGGCGAGCCCCGCCATGGCCGCACGGACCAGCTGGACCGGCTTGTACGCCGCGTCCGCCACGCGGTTGGGGTGGTTGCACCACAGCACCGGCAGGGAGGCCAGCACGCCCCCGAGTCCGTATTTCGCCTCGACTCGAGCGTGTTCGGCCTCGACCGGCGACATTTCCGGCGGCATTCGGTACGCCTCCGGTGAGCGGTACCAGACCGAGGAAACTTCGTCGAGGTCGATCGCGCCGCGCGGGGTCGACAGCTGGCCCTGCCAACGGCCACGCAGCTCAGTGCTCACCTGCATCTGGGCGGGGAACCAGCCGGTGTTGACCCGGTGCACGGTCGCGTCGCGCCGGGTCAACATCGGGATCATCTGATCGACGCTTGGATCAAAATCTCGGGCGAGGATCAGCACGCTCACACTGGGCTGCTGGGGGAGTCGGGGTGGAAGTCGTACTTCCAGTCCTCGCTCGGCCCTTCGTCGCCGTCCAGCGTGGACACCGAATCCGCCGATGCCTCGCCGTCCGCGGTCACCGGAAACCCTTCCGGCGTGACCGCGATCTGTCGGTCATGGTCGTAGCGCCACGAGGTCACGCCGGCGGCGCGGCCCAAGGGCTGCGCGCCGCGCAGGTTCCACGGCCGCACGCCAACCGGGGACGGCGCAGCGTTGCCGGCCTGGATGTCCGTGGGCCGAGCGAGCCCGAACTGGGCGGAGTGCGAAGCGATCGGGCCGTGAGCGAACTCGGTGGGTGTGGGATTGGTGGTGAGCAGGGGCATGACCTGTTCCTTTCTTCGATTCCGTGCGGTTGTTGATCAGGCATTTGTGCTTGTGGTGCGGCGGTGTCAGCATCGCCCTTCGGTCCGCCTGCTCGTGGCGAATTCGGCGGATTCGCCGGTGACGGGTGGCGGTCTATCCCAGCCGAGTCGCTGGCGGGGCCTCGCGGGCGCATTTCCAATGGGCGCAAGGAAACGGCCGCCCCGGGCAGCCGGTGCATGTCCCGTTGGCGGCGGGCTGGTGGGTGTGCTCGGTGGTGACCAGCACTGTCGGATGGGTGCACATCAGGTCCACGAAGCCGCGCACCCGTCGCCGAGTCACGCATCGACGCGGACGACATGGTCGGACTCCGCAGGACACACAGCGGCGCCGAGCGTGGTTGCGGCCTGCCGGGCCAGGTCGCACGGGTAGCGTGCTGGTGGGTGCTCGCTGCATTCCATGCAGTTGCCCCACGGGTCACGCAGGTGCGTGTCGATGATCTTCTTGGCTTGCTCCAGGTCGCCCTGATCCGGCATCGTCAGGGTGCGGTCGTTGTTCCCACCATGCACACAACGACCGTATTAACGCAGGTCAAACCGGCGGGTACGATTCATACCCTCACCCGAATGGACTAGGCGGCGATGCCGACCTGTTCGCATAGGGCGGTCACGTCCGAGGCTAGGCCTGTGGGCGGGCGGCTGCGCAGATCGACCAGCATCTCTCGGGCGTAGCCGTTGTAGCGGATGGTCTCGATCGCGGCGCGCGCCGACTGGGACAGCATCGCCCAGGACGCAACCCGCTCGTCGCGCTCGTGGTAGGCCCGCGCGACCTCGATCAGGTGCCGGGACCGCCGGGGCACCGAGGCAATGTCGCCAGGCTCGAACGCCTCGGCGTGGCGCAGTGCCTCCCCGGGGTGGCGTAGCTCGACGCCGAGCGTGACCGCGTGCGCCTTGATCACCGGCAGTGAGAAGGAACTCTGCACGTGCCGGTAGCCCGGGCCGAGCTGGCGGGCGATCTGTTCGGCGCGTTCCCAGCGTGCCCAGGCCTCGCCGTGGCGGCCACGGCGCGCCCACACGTAGGCGATCTCCGCTTCCAGGGCGCCGACCATGCCGCGCCAGTCGTCCGGGGCGTTCTCCATGTACGGCGCCAGTTGGCCGGCCGCGTCGTCGGCGAGCGCGATCGCTTCTTCCCACCGGCCGGAATCTCGCAGTGCCTGGACCATCGCCCAGGCGCCGCCGGCCGTGGCGTACGGGTCGTCCGCTTCCTGCCCCTCGGTCAGCGACCGGTCGGCGACCATCCAGACCAGCTCGGGTGAGGGCTGGTAGGCGACGTAGAAGTCGGTGAGCGCGTACACGCCGGCCAGGACCCGGCGGGCATCGCGCCGCTGCTCGCCCTCGGTGGTGCGGGCGGCCTGCTGGGCATCGCGGATCAGCGACGGCAGCAGCGCGCCAAGCTGGGTGCGATGGTCAGAGCTGGAGTGGCGGACCCGCCACGCGTTCGCCAGCTGCAATCCGAGGTACTCGATGTTCGGCGGCTTCGCGGCCGGGGTGATCCGGTAGTCGGTCAGCGCCGCTTGCACCGCGCCCAGCGCGGCGTGCCGAGGCCCCGCGTACACCGACACCGGTACGGCGAACCCGTTCCCGGTCAGCTCGGCCACATCGGACATGCCGAGGGCATCGGCGATCTGCGCGAGCATCTCCAGCCGGGGGGTCTGGATGCGGCCGTTCTCGACGCGCTTGAGCCACTCCGCGGACATGCCGATCAACCCGGCTAGCACCGGGCGAGACAGCCCCGCGCGCTCGCGCGCGTCCTTGATGCGCTGCCCCACCCTCGGCGCGGGCGCGCCGCTACCCTCGTTCAACGTCCGACACCACCCTGTCGGCGAGCTCTCCCGTCGACCAGAGCCGCAGCCGGCCAGCCTGGAGGACGCTTGCAGGGCGAATGCTACGCCACAGCTAGATGCGCGCCCCGGCAAATGATCAATTCAGGCTGTGCAAGCTCTGGCAGCCATTCACCTCGGCCGACCTGGACAAGACCGACCAGACCGAACCACCCACCGGCCCACCGCCAACGACGCGGCGCTGCTCGACGCGCTGCCTCACCTAGCGATCAACCTGTACCGCGCACCCGAGGAGCTGCTGCGCCAGTTGTTCGAGATCATCAAACTCACGATCCACGAACACGACAGCGGCAACATGGCCATCACCATTACGCTGCCCGCCGACGATCTACCCGCCATCGCTGACACAGCCGAATGGATCACCAAAATAATGTCCCCACACGACGACGACCCGGGCCAAACGGCCAACAGCGGGTTTCGTGTAGATGCTGGTGCCCCCGGTCCGACTCGAACGGACACTGGACGGATTTTGAGTCGGCACTTGAGGCAGGTAAACCGCCCCTGACCTGGGCAAACAGTGACTGCATGTTGCCTCGAGAGGCAGAAAAGGCACGATTTGGCAACAGTTGGCGGACAGCTTGGAGGACAGCCAAATCGTGGGTCTGAGCGCTTCCGAGCGAAGCGTAAACGATCAACCTGTGCACATTCCGTGAGCAGATGCGCACTGATTGTAACTGTTGGAAGGAACTTGCATCCGTCCAGGAAGCGAGGCCGTCACCGGGCATCGCGAGTGGACTCTCGGGAAGGGTCTAGAAGGGGCTGTGATGCCCTCAGAGGGCAACTGGACCCGCCGGCTGATTTCGACCCGTCAGCGCTGCCGAGCGTGCCGTAACGGCGATTTGGCGACCCCGTGGACGTCCGGCGGCGGCAATCGAGGAACGAACTATCCTCCCGGTGCCAGGAGCGTGGGATAAAGACAGTATGGATGCGTGCGCTCATCCTTCGCGAAAGCGCCATGCACAGCTGCGGCATCAGCCACGTGCGGCGCCGTTGTGGGCCGGCGACCCAGACGACTGGGAGCTCGTACGTGCCGTACCGCGTCCCCCACTCGTCTGCCCTGAGCCCGGGTGCGATGTTGAGCTGATCTCCTACGAGAATCGCAACAACCGGTACAACCCGCGCATCTTCAAGTTCAAGGTCGCCGGCCGAACCTGCAATCATTGGGACGTTGCCGGCTTGGGCGGTGGACCACCGAGCCCGCAGCACGAGTGGCTGAAGCTCTACCTTGCTCGGATCGCGCAGAGCCTCGGGTACACCACGACGCCGGAGCATCCACCGACCAGAGCCGACGTGTTTGTACACGAGTGTTCTTACTGCCTCGAGGTACAGTTGCGTCCGACCCAGTTCCGCCAGCGGACAGCATCTCGCGAACGCAAGGGCACGAAGGTCTGTTGGTTCATCCGCGAGGGACTGGACAGTGTCGCGGTGCGCAAGGCGCTGTTTGGCTTGCCAGCGGTTCGGTTCCGGGTGGTCGACAGCAGCGAGACGGCACGGCTGATCGCACCGTGGGAAGACCCTGACAACCGCGAACTCACCGAGCGAGCCAAGCTGCAAGCGTTTGGCACACTCGCCTACCTCGATCGAAGGCAGGAGCGAGGCTCCCCTCTCGCCTTCCGAACACGGACGATGGATGGGGCGAAATTCCTCCAGGAGATTCTGTCCGGACAGCGACGGTGGTATCGGCCGAGCATGCTCGGTCGGAGGAGCGGGTTATGGGCATTGCGAAGCGATGTCGGGTTATACTTCGCTCAGCGAAATCGGCAGCTCCTGTAGCCAAGGCAACGCATAAAGCGTCGGCCATTATGCCTCAGTTGACTCTGGCTCACTCTCAACGTCAAGGCCCTGGATTAGATCTTCTGGAAGCACGGCTCTGAGGCGTTCCTTGATCTCCTTTTCGAGGATCTTGTTGCCGAGTGGAACGACGCAATATTTGACTACGGCACGGTGCTTCTCAGGTGCCGGGCAGCAAAGGACACCGAGAACGCGGAGCGCGAAGAGGACCTTCTTGTGATTGAACGAGTGATCAATCATCTGCTCCACGACGCTCCACGCCTTTTTTACGGCAAGCTTGACCAGCGGCCGAGTGACAAGCTTTCGCTTCTTCTGATGCTCAGAATGTAGAATAGCGTCGGTAACCCAATTCGGTATCTTATCGAGTGCCTTCTCGAAGAGTTCCAGAGCCTGAGCAAGGGTCGCGAAGAGATCGCACCAGAAGTGCTTTGTTAAGTCACGACGGACAAGTGGCTTAGCGCTTTCCTCGAGGTAGTCATCAATGACTTTGCTGGTGGGCTTGGCTATGGCACTGCCGAGCTTGTCGATCGCCTTAACCACTGCGTCGTCAGCGACATCGAGGTGGGCAAGCTGCTGCAGCTCACTTTCAGGTTCCTCGCCGCCGGTTGGTAAGGAGCCTTTTTCGTTGGGGATCGATGTCGCTGGTTCGGTACCACGAAGCCGTTGAGCGCAGGCGGCCCAGTTGTGGGCTAGCCAGCGAATAACGCCAAGTTTCGCAGAGTCTGCGGCTGCTTCCCGATTGAATCGGTTGGACTTTTTAGTATAGGGGTCAAAGGACGCCCGCCATCGGTCATCTGCCTCTCTTTCACGTGCCTCGCGCTCGTTTGTGCGGCTCGGTGCGGCCAACCAGAGACCGCCCACCCAGCCGTGCTCAGATCCTCCACAACCGGTGCACCGGCAGATATGGCCTGTTGCATCTGCGCAAGCCTTGGTATGCACAATGTCCTCCCCCGACAACACACACTTCAATGAGCGCGTAAGAAGCGTGCTTGAACCGCCAGCGCGGCGGATGGCTTCGGCCGAGGATCACTGAATGAGACTAGTTCGCACTCACAAAGCGTAACATTTTAAGGAGCGTTCCTCCCTGAGAAGCCGATGACGCTGACCGTCTTGGACTCCTCATACCTATTTCTTTCGATGCTTTCCAATATAGCTATCGAGGGCATCGCGAACCATCGCTGACATGCTCCCCTGCCCGCCTTCCATGCGTTCCTGAAGCGATAGATCTCGTAGTGACTCATACTGATCTTGATAGATATCGAACGGATGGCGAGGACGCATAATTCGCTTTGTCTGACCCCGTACGGGGGGTACGGGTAGTACGGGCCGTACGGGTGGTGCGGAGGAAGCGGCAGGCACCGTCGTCATCTCGGACATTAGTGCCGGCGCGGGTTTCTGAACTTCGTTAGTCGAAGGCTTCGGAGTTTCCTTCGGTAACGGATCGCCTTTCGGCTGGTCTTTTTGCAGTAGTAGGTCGTATCGTCCCGGCATAGTTAGAGTTTGAGATTCAGTTGGATCGCTATTGTCTCAACATCTTTCGCTGTCGCCCGCTTCCTGCCTGTTGCCATAAGCTCTCTGAGAACCTCGTCGCATACTTTGATTGCATCTCGCGGGAGCCCTTTGGAGTAAGCAAAGAGAGTTTGATAGGCTGTATCCCCTTCTTCAAAAGGCAGTTGTTTGCCTCCCGCCACCAGCCAGCGGAACCGCAGCATCTCCTCGAGATCATCACTGGACATAGCGTTAATCGCAATTGGAAACATTCGTGAAGCGAGTTCGCGATAGCGCAGTATCTTTCCCGCGAGTTCCTCCTGGCCCGCTAGTACTATCTGGAGGAGTTTGGTCGTGGCTGTTTCAAAGTTGAGTAGGTAGTGGATGAGCTTGAGTGCATCGCGATTAGCATTCTGCGCTTCATCCAGAAGAAGCACAGGAGTTGTGTCGTTTCGGAACTGTTCGGCGAGGAATGTCTCAAATAGATGGAGGTTTGCGTCATAAGAGCGCGCCGTTTGGAGTTCGAACGCTTGCATGATAACTTTGAGGAATGTATTCGGCCTGCGAACATTGGCGGCGATCACGTAGGCGACGTTGTAGCGTTTGTCATCACCAAGACGTTCGGTAAGGCGACGAAGGATCGAGGTCTTTCCAGAGCCGATTGGCCCGTACATATAGATCGGGCCGACACGATTAAGGGCCATATACTCACACTTGGCGATCGCCTCTTTTACTTGCCCTGAGTAGAATAAGTATCGCGGATCGGGTCCGAGCCTGAATGGTTGTTCATTGAGATTGAAGTACTCCGGGATATTCATGACGATTGCAGTTATCAAAGATTGGATAACCGTTCAACTAGAATGACACGTTATGGATTATCTGTCAAGTACTAATTAAGACATGCGCCAATGTTGCCTATACCCGTACGCCCCGTACGGGATGTACGGATAGTACGGGCGGTACGAGAAGCCCGGGGAGGATGGGTAGGACGTCCCATACGGGACGTACGTTTAACCCGGGGAGGACGCCTCGTACTAGATGTACGGACGGTCCGGAGTGTACGGGACTAGGCAGGTCATATTGCTATATGTTTTGATCTATTTGCACCGACGGTAGAGCGTATTGCTTAGTCGGAGCGCATCGCGGTTGACTATAAGGCTACTAGGCTCACTACCTGGAGAGCATGAGAAACTGATCCCGTCTAAACAAGCATGTCAACTCTTTATTTTTTTCGTTGCTCGTCAACGGGGAGAAAAAGCGAATGCCGTATAAATAGGTCGAACTCTTTCGGTTAGAGAGGGGTAGGGGGTTTGGGGGGAGGGAGGACTCGCCGCGCTTGAGTACCAGAACTGATCGAACAGCTCTGTTGCTCACGTTCGAGGTCGCGCCAGTCGTACCGTTCCAGCGCGGTACGAGCGGCGGTACGCAAGAGCCGCACCTGCGGGCGGGTCACGGAGCACCTTCGGTGGATCAGTAGCAGGAAGGAACGGGGCCTGTGGCCAGGCCAAAGAGTGGGCGAGCGTCCTGCGGACAGGAGGTCGGCGTCACCGGTCTCGTTGTTCCCTAGCTGCTTGCAGCTTGACGCCGACCTCCTGTCCTTTTCTCTGCCTCGCACTACCGCTGTTGGTCCCGTGGTGATCTGTGTGGGTAACTTACGTGAACGGGTACCTGGGTTGATCAGGGGAGCGAGGCAGAGAAAAGGCCACTCGCCCACAAGGGGAGGGTGTGCTCCGCACACGGGAGTCGCGCCGGCATTCCTTCCTGCACCTTCCTTCCGGCACGACAAGAGCGTCCTACAGACGCAGTGGTTGGCCTGCGGCCAACTATGAGAGCGCTGCGCGCCAGCACCGCTTCGCGGCGATCCAGCGGGAGTGTTAGCACCTGGGCTGCTCTCTAGCCTCCTAATTGTGCCACCCGCCAGGCGCGTCTCAAGGCTGCATCACTGCGGTGACTCGCTGCGGCTCGGCCTTGACACGAGCGTGGCCGGCGGCGGGAAGAGGCTGTTGCAAGAGCAGCAGAAGGGAGGTGACCGTTATGCCTAAGTTCAAGATCCTTCGGATCTACGAAGTACCTGGCAAGGATCAGACCGAAGCGTCCGACCGGATGATGGCGGCGCTGGAGCTCGGGGTCGAGCGTGACTACCACATGAGCGACTACATCAAGCCGGCTGACGACAAGCTGGCGAAAAGCCAGCGGGTGAGTCTCAAACCGCCGAAAGGGTGGGGAGCTCTCATCCTTGACCAGCTTCTTGGCAGATGAGCGTTGAGCGCTCACGGCTTCCTCTCCTGCGAATTGGGAGGAAGCAGCGAGGATTCAACCTCGAGAAGGGAGGTGGGCAGTATGGAAGATATCGTCCCCACAATATTCGCGGAGATGAGCTCCGATGACGAAAACGCGTCCGAGGATTTGTTAGCGTATTACGACGCCGCAAGTCCTGAGGAGCGTGGCGCAATGGATATGATGTGTATGTATCTTTGCGACTGGCGTTTTGAGTCGATCCTTAAGAAGTGCGGGCTACGTTGAGCCGCTGATTGAGGCCTTGTCGCTCCCCCCAATGCGAATTTGGGGGAACCGCAAGCCCGCAATTCTCCTTAGGCAAGGAAGGCCGGGCTCGCTCCGCTCGCCCTCCGGCTGTCAGTCGGTTCGACCAGGAGAAGACTGACGCCGTCGCGCCGGCCGAGTCACGGCCGTTGCGACGAACGGCGGCTTTCCCTTGCCGGTTGGTTCGGAGTGCCGGCCAGCTACATCGACCTCTCGGCCCTTGCGGATGTAGCCGGCATTGCGTCCGGCATCGACCTCTTCGGCGGCCTCACCGTGGGCAACGACGTTGTGCCATGTGGTCGCATCCGCATGGTTCACCGCGAGCGGGAAGCCAGCTCGGAGCTCATCACCATCCCGGTTGAACCAGGGATCGCGACCGAGCCGGCCAGTGAGGGTAACAATGACGTGTTCCTCTGACTCCTGAGCCGGGGGAGCTGCCGTGTCCGTTGGTTCTGTGACGCTCTGAGACGCCGTCTCTGGCGTCTGATGACTTACCGGTGCATCGCGCGGTGTTTCGGCCGCTGTGCGCGTTTCTGTGGCGCGTAGGACGGGGTAGAACGACACGTTGCCGTCGGATCGGACAAGGAGCCGGACGCGGTCGTCTTCCTCGCCACGTTGGAAGTGCACCCGGCCGGCTTCGTCATCGGTTGTCATGCCCGGAACTCGGAAGACCTCTACGCGAGCGTGTTCGGTGGTGACCCGGGCGACGCCGGCACGAGGATAGATCTCCAGTTCGGCCTTGCCGGCGACGCCGACTGCTTCACCGTCGCCATGCGCGACATCGTGGACTGGACGGAGCTCGCCGCCGAGTGCTTCGGTGAGTGATTTTCTATCGAAATCGGGGAACAACGAATATCGCTCGGTCATAAAGCACGTCAGATTATGAAACGATTGCGAAAGGTTGTCAAGAATGGTCGTGATTATCGCAATCGATCGGAGCAATCGTTGCCGAAGATAGTTTTATTATCCGTAAACACGATATCGACTTACCGCGCACCGTAGATCGGGATGACGACTGCCTCAGCGTCATGCGCACCTTCGTCTAGAAACGACCTATCCCCAAAACCGACGAGAGCCGCTAACCTACGCAGGCGCGACACAGAACACCTGGAGGTGCTTCGGTGAAGGCGTACCAGACTCTGGTCGGCACTGAGGGTCCTGATGGTTGCCTCCTTGGTCATACGGGAGAGGGCAGCCCGGTCTACCTCGGAGCAGAGCACAGAACCGCGCACGTGGCGTTGATCGGCAAGACTCGTTTCGGCAAGACGACCGTGCTTGAGCATCTGATCAGGGACGATCTGATCGCAGGCACCGGGACCATCGTGTTGGACCCACATGGTGATCTTGCGACTCGGATCGTTGAAGTCGCTCCACCGGAGGCGCTTGAGCGCATCACGGTGGTTGAGCTCGGTATGGGTACGTCTTTCGGCCTCAACCTGTATGAGAGCCCGCATGACGACAGCCTGAATGTCGACCGTGTCGTTGGCAACGTGATTGAGGTGTTCAAAAAGCTCTTCCTGGATGAGCGCAACTTCTACCCGGTGATCGACGAGGGTCTGCGCAACTCGGCCTACGTCGTAATCGCTAACGGGCACACACTCAACGAGGTGCCGCTCCTGTTTACCGACCGACACTTCCTCCAGCGCTCGCTGCACACAGTGACAAACAGCACTGTCCTGAGCTTCTGGGAGGAGTATCAGGGATTACCTCCTCGGGAGCGCCGGGAGGTCAGGTGGCCAGTGTTGAATAAGGTCAATAGGTTCCTGGGCAGTGATGCCATCCGGTATATGGTGGCGCAGCAGAAGACGACTGTTCCATTTGATGGTGCTCTGGATAGAGGCCAGTGCTTAATTTTCCGACTCTCCGGTGATGTGCTGGATCGGGACACAGCGGACTTCCTTGGCATGGCCTTTCTCGCGAATCTCGGCAACGCGGTGGCAAGGCGTGCTGGACGAAGTACGAGCGCCCGGCCACGTGTGCACGTCTACCTTGATGAATACGGTCGGTTCGCTACGAGGACCACAGACCGGATGCTTGAGGAATTCGGTAAATACGAGATCGGGATGACGGTCGCTCACCAGAACCTCGAGCGAGTGGGCGGAAGGCCGGCAAGCGCTGCCTCACTGATCATGTTTCAGCTCGACGGTGAAGATGCACCGAGAATGTCGTTACATCTGGATACAACACCGAAGCGGACGAAGCGGGTCGTGAAGCTGCGTACCGTGCCTGAGTATGAAAACGTCACCCATACCGAGTGGGAGAGCGCAGACCACGAGACCCAGTACCGCACATTGACGAAATTGACCGAAGCGATTGAAGCCATGCTCGCAGTTGCTCGTCGCCGTCTCGAGCTCTTCCGGACTGGTGTAGAGATGAGGCGGGAGTGTGCTTCCGAGACATCCTGTCCATGCGGCTGTGGAGACCATATGCTGGCGCGCTCCGGCGACGCAACGAAGTACATATCTAGCATGCTCGGTGATTGGCGTGGCTACATCGGCGGCAATAAGCAGTGGGCAATAGGCCGTACTGATCATATGCTTTTCAACCCTCGAAGAGATTACTTCGCCGAGCACATGGTTGCGCGAGTGCGAAGCGGGGAAACGGTAACCGTCGGCGGGTTACGGACTCTTGCTAAGTTGCCGAAGTCTTGGCATCGTGGATGGAAAGAAGCAGAGAAACATGTATACGAGGTCTACCGCCTTCCTGCTGACGCGGCAGATCATGCGTGGTTAGTAGTCGGCCTGAAAGAGCATGCGAAGAGGTTCGCTCAGGGAAAAGGAGACAGAGAGTGGCTTGAGGGGATAGCAGATGAATTGTGTACGATGTTGCGGACTGTATACGAGGAGAAGAACTTTTTTATGCGAGCCACCCCGCTCTCGACGGATGACGTGGAGCGGAACGGGCCGAAACCACCAGCGCAGGGCACTGAACGTGATGGTACATATCCACGGTGGCCGGGGAGCCATTGGGCTGTGACCGATTTCAAGGAAGGTATCGGCTGGCTGATCCTCAAGACGTTTGAGATCGCGCGTCTTCGCGATAGGGCAAGCGCGCTCCTTGACGAGAAGCGACAGGAAGCAGACGAGTTTCGTCGAAAGCACGAGAGAGTCTGGACCGAAAAGGTGCTGCGTGGTCACAAGGCGGTTCGGGATACTGAACGAACGACTCGGCCTGCGATACATTTTGTCCAGGGACGCGAGCGTGAATATCAGCAGATACATATTTCCGAGCCATCCGTGTACGACGAGATTGAGGAGCTCGACCAGACTCACGCGGACCGGGCCGCAGAGATAGCGACCGAGCTATCGTCATTGCCGAAGTATGTCGCGTACTGCAAACTGCTGGATCAAAACGGTAACCCGCATGAGTATCGGGTGACAGCTCGGAAGCCTGCGGAATCAATTGGAGCGCACAGGCTGACTGAGGTCACATCCCGGTCGTTGCAGCAATACGCACGAGCCTGGTCGGACGTGCAACGAGAGATAGATGCACGTCGCAATCCGTCAGAACCTGCGGGACCACCGATAACGCGGCGTCCGCGAAGGTGAGGGTTTACTTCTTTTGAAATATTTGCTAATCTGAATGGCTCTAAATAACATCCCCTGGTAAACCCTGACTATGACTCAGCTGCCCTTCAAAATCGGTGCTGCGGATGAGCCGATCCTGATCGCTCTTGCCCGGTTCTTCTTCCTCACTGCCGCTCAAACGAGCCGGTTGTTCTACCCTTCTTCCCGCGACCGCAACCGTGAGGCACAACGACGCCTCAAGGATCTCGCTGACGCCGGTTACGTGCTCGCGCTCGATGCACTGCCGGTGCGGCGGGGACAGGCACCTCTCGTCTACACGTTGGATGCCAAGGGGCGCTCCTATGTCCATGGTCTCGGCTACGAGGTCGAGAGGCGATTCCGACCCAACGAGGTGCGGCGCGCAACGAAGAACAGCCCGTATATGCAGCACACGCTGGACGCGATCGATGTCCTGCTCAGCGCAACATGCCTCACCCGGGACTATCAGGTTGAATGCCGCAGGATGCTCTCCGAGCGGCAGCTCAAACACCGCCCGGTTCACGTGGAAGTGCCAGCCAGCCCCAAACAGCCGCTGGAGAGAACCAGGACGCGTGCGGTGATCCCGGACGGCTGGTTCGAGCTTGCCGTGAACGGTGGTCCTGGCATCACGATTTCAGTCGAGCTGGATCGAGGGACTGAGGGCCAGCGGGCGTGGCGGGAGAAGGTCGCGGCGCTCGCCGAGTGGGCTATTGGGCCGTATCAGCAGGCGTTTGAGACGGACAACCTGACGATCGCCGTCGTCTGCCCCGACGTACGCCGGCGCGACGAGCTTGCGGCCTGGACCCTCTCGGAGCTCACCGACCGAGGACACAGCATCGCCGAGATCTTCCTGTTCACCGCAGTACAGCCGACGACCGTCCGCCCCGTGGAATTCTTCTTTCAGACTCACTGGCGGACACCGGCCAGTGAGACGGTGATTAGTTTGCTCGATGCACCAGCAGAAGGCGGGGTGGTCCCGCTCCGGACATGAGGCTCTTCGGCCGAAAACCATCTATCACGCTCGGGAGTACCCGTCGCTTCTGGTTCCTCGGCCGGAAAGAGCTCACCATCACGCCGGAGCAGGCACAGGTGCACATGCACGTGCTTGGCAAGACCGGCTCCGGCAAGTCCAACTTCCTCGCGAACCTCTTCCTGAAGTTCTTCGCCGCCGGCATGCCGGTCACGCTCATCGACCCGCATGGTGATCTCTCAAAGCTGATCCTCAAGCACCTGGTCGCACGCGGTGTCTACGACGACCCCAGCGCGTACGACCGGATCATCTATCTGGACATCCCCACGGCGGCCAGGCGAAAGCGGTACCTGCCGTTCAACTTCCTGGATCAGCCGTACGGCGACCACGAGATGGCTGAGCTCGTCATGGAGGCGGCTCGTCGCGCCTGGCCCGAGCTGGCAACTGGTGCCCCGACCTTCGAGAACATCCTGAAGCACTCTGTGGTGGCCCTCCGGCAGGCAGACCTGCCGCTCACGCGGCTTGCTGATCTCCTGACGGACAAGCCCTTTCGAGACCGGGCGCTGCGGCAGGGCAGTGATCCGCAGGTCGTGCGGTTCTTCCGAGGGCGGATGGAGCAGTGGGGAAGGGAGGAGGCAACCCGCAAGGAGTCGACGCTGAGCCGGGCGGACCTCCTGACCCTCTCGCCGGTGCTCCGCTACAGCCTCGGCCACAGGACGAATCGGCTCTCATTTCGGGAGATCATCGACTCCGGTCGATCAATGATCATTTCGCTCGCCCGGCCGCTGCCCGAAGACACCAAGCGGCTGTTCGGCTGCCTTCTGACCGTGGGGATGGAGAACGCCGCGCTTTCCCGCGCTGACGACGAGGACGCGAAGCGGCGCGTGCATCACTTGCTGATCGATGAGTTCAGCCAGTTCATGGCCCAGTCCGAGACGTCGCTGACGCGCATGTTGTCGGAGACTCGAAAGTACGGACTGTTCTCGGTCATGGCGCACCAGAACTGGTCGCAAGCAAGCGACCGCCTCAAGGGCGCTTTGCAGAACGTGGGGATCGAGATGATCCTGAAGACCGGCCGGATGGATGCGGAGTACTCGGCCCGGCTCATCGGAGCGGTGAACCCGATGGAGGTCAAGCATGTGGTGACGGACGACCAGGCCGAGGAACGGACCCACCCGAGTTACCTGTCCCTACCAGAGCAGTGGGAGCGTCATGTCCAGGCGATCCAGCGGCTCCGAGTGGGGGAGACGTTCGTCCGGCTGCCGGACGACTCAGTGCACAACATCCTCACGCCGTCCGTACCGAAGGTGGTTGTGCCACGCGAGCGGCTCGAGGCGGTCAGGCAGGTATACCTCACGAAGTACTTTGGGCCCATTGAGGATCGCGAAGTGCTGGCCCAGGCGGGCGAGTCAGCGGGACCTGCAGCGACGATCGGAAGGCGGCCTCGCCGTCTCGGGAAGACAATCTTTCGGCGGTAACGGCGCGACGCCTGCCGACCCCCCGCTACTTCTGACGCTTGAGTTCGGCGCGGATCTGGTCGAGACGGCGTCGTGCAACCATAGCTGCTGGCTCGTTTTCGTCGGCAGCAGCCGTGCTTTGTTTCTCGAGAGCGCGTTTCGCGTCCCGATGAGTGGCTCCAGCTTCCTCATTGCGCCGAGATATCCGCGTTTGCGCACTGCGCAGTGTGGCAGCGGCTGCATCCGTTGCGTCCTGCGCCCGTTGGTCAAATGCTCCTGCCAGACGTGTTGGTTCATGCTGTGCCACTGACGCACGTCGGCGAACTACTTTCGTCTTGCGGTCAGGTCGGGATTGTTGTTTCAGTGCCTCGAGGCGTTCATCAAGCGAACGGTCATCGCGCGGTGTTTCCGCATTTTCCATATACGACACAAGCATAAGTGATCTTGCTTAGACCTGTCAAGATCAACTGGACGTGTGGCCGTCTACTCAGGACGCAATTACCTGTCGCGATTCCTCATGAACTCATCAAAGGCGCGCACTTGTTCAATGAGCGCTTCGCCCTGGTAACGCAACATTTCTCGAGCATCTTCACCGCGACGACGCACCTCATCGAGTTGTCGTAGTGTGTCCTCACGCTGCTTGTCCTCGACTTCGGCTACAACTGAGCTGAGCATTGCCACGTCAGCGGTTGTCGTACACCCCGACGTAACGAGCACCCAGACTTGCTCGTGCAGGCTTGAAAGCATGTCTGCGCTGATCACTCCAGGCCCCTGTGCGCTGCTCTTCTGGATTTTGCGCAGCGCCTCGATGAGTGGCCGCACCTGCTCGTTGCGATCTCTCGAACTGTAGTAGTGCTTGTTGCGAACGCTCGGCAACCAGTTGTCGCAATCTTCCTTGTCGGCAGTTTCTCGATCTTGGATGTGGGACGCAAACCATAAGAAGGCAACGAATGAGAACAATGTAAGAATGAAGAAGATGCCACCTGTGAAGTAGTCAGCTCGCGATGAGAAGTAGAGAGCAACGATCAGGGAGATTATGGGAATGATTGCTACGATAATTGCAACTCGACGTAACATTCGGGTAGTGCACTGAAAGTGGGACGCTCGAAAGAGGGCTTTTGGATCGAGACCCGGCTTCCACAGGATGAGCTCGGTCGGCGGTTGCGTAGCGGTCTCACCCCTCCTTAACCGGAGCAGGCGAGTGCCGACTGGAGTTGCGAACAGCGCTTCGAGATCCATTAGTGAGCTCCTGGAGAGAGAAGCGTGTGTCTTCGTAACGGTACTCCCTGGCAGAGCGTCTCAATGCCGGCGTTTGGGCAGGATTTGTACGTCTCCGCTTCACGGAGGCTGCCTTTCTTGACGCCCTGAGCTTGGCACGGCCGGTCTCACGATCAAGGGGTCGAAAACATCTTGGTCATCCTTCGGACCGCTGCGCTTGCCCAAGATCTTTTCGCCTAATCCCTTGACCGCGAGCCTCTCCGGCCGTGCCTGGCGCCGCATTGCGGTGGCGGGCAGGACCCGCCGCCTGCATGACCAGGGCGTCAAGGAGGCAAAGCGATGCAGTGCCAGACCTGCGGTTATCTCGAGCACGAGGGTTGTTGCGATGGCTGTCTTGGGCACACGACGGATGGCCAATGCGTCACGCCTGAGCTGCTGGACGAGTGGGAGGACGAGGGCCGCTCGGTAGGAGCCGGATCGTGAGCGGCATGCAGCACCGGGGAAAGCGGCCGACGAGCACGCCTGAGGAGCGTGTCGCGAAAGTGGAGGCGCTGACCAGCCAGCTCACGACAGCAGTCCTGGCGTTGACCAGCAGTACGGCATGGGCCGCGATGTTGCGGACTGCGGCCAAGTTCCACCGCTACAGCGTGAACAACGTCCTGTTGCTCTGGCTGCAGGCTGAAGAGCGAGGCATGGCGTTGTCCCAGGTTGCCGGGTACCGGACGTGGCAGAGCATGCAGCGGCAGGTTCGCCGAGGGGAACGAGCGCTCAAGGTTCTGGCGCCGGTGCGCCGCCGATTGACTGATGAGGAAGCAGCGGCACGGGTGGGCAAGGGCCAGCCTGCCTACGGCGACGACGGCCGCCCGCTCATGGTGGTCTGTGGCTTCCGCACGGAGAACGTATGGGACATCAGCCAGACCGATGGGGAGGCACTCCCGACCGCACCAACCGAGATGATCTTGCGTGGTGCTGGCCCGGCTGGTCTGTGGGACGGGCTTGTCCACCTGGTCGAAGCTGCGGGCTACCGGCTGGAGCGAAACCCGGCACGAAACGGCGCGCATGGCTGGACGAATTGCGCGGACCGTGTGGTGTCCGTTCGGCCCGACGTCGACGAAGCGGAAGCCGTACGCGTCCTTGCCCACGAGCTCGGGCACATCCGCGCGGATCATGAGCATCGGGAGATTGCTCGTGCGCAACGAGAGACCGAGGCAGACGGCATCGCCTACGTGATCGCGACGGCGTGCGGGTTGGACCTTGAAGAATCAGCCGCCGGGTACGTGGCCGGTTGGAGCAACGGTGACCCGGAGCTCTTGCGGACAGCTGCCGAGACGGTGCACAAGGCCGCAACGGCGATCTTGGCTGACCTCGAGCGGTACAACGCCGAAAGTATGGCGGCAGCTGTGCCGTTGGGGTGAGTGCTTGATGAGCCGGCACACCAGCACGATTACCGCCACTGCGGTGCGCGTCGCCGGATCGATTCCGGTAGAAGTCAGCGTGCGGCATATCGGCACCACGGACCAGGAAGCCGGGATGCGCATGGGTGAACTGTTGGTCTATGTACGCAGCCCGTTCGTTGCGGAACGAGTGGCGGACACCTGGCACATGGCAAAGCCGGTTGTGTGCGCGGCTGTGCCGCCCCGGGCGGCCGTCGGGAAGCTGCACGTACCGGTCCGCGTGGCCCTGGTTGGCACGATCGTTCGACTCGCGGGACACCCGGTCTGCACGATCGTTGGCGTGCCTGCCAGGTCTGGCCACGAACACCCGGCGCATGTGCGAATCGAGGTTGGTCCGCTCGCTTGGGAGGTCTGCGACCAGTTGGCATGGCACACCATCACCCGTGCTTGGCGACGGCTAGCGCGCATGCTGAATGAGCATGAGGAGTAGCGGAGAGCATGAGGACGACACCCGGTCTCACGCAGAGGCCGGGTGTTCGTGATGTCCGGAAAGTGCCAGCAAGATCAACTCTGTAAGTTGCGGAGAAGCCGAGACTGCGCTCGGCGGGGGAGCGACGGCAGGCCGTCGTCACCGCTTTTGGCCAGTAGAGATCATGACGATTGCTCGTTTCCTCTTCGCGTGCTGCCGCGTAGGGTTAAAGTGTGCCGCCTCAGTCGTTTGATGATTATGATGCTTTCGCAATGTGGCGAGCGCAGCCACGCTCATGGGGACCAGCAGGGCAATGGCGGATCTGGTTCGGCAGTGATGTCGTGCACGGTATTGCCGAACTGCTCGATACGCACGCCGCAACAGTGCGCAGGACATTCACGGGAAAACCTGCAGCGATCGGTTGTGTCCCCTGGTTAACGCACGTTGAGATCGCGCGCAGCCTAGCGGCGCTCTCGGCCTGCTGCATCGTGATTGATAAGAGTTGTCGACACTTGGCTGAACCACTGGCAAATGCGAGGAACGCCTTTCCCAATGTGCTTGCAGGGATGCGGAATCGCATTCCCGCAATGGAGGACGAAGATAAGGACTGGCTCACACCTTACGATCTGCCGCCCGACTACCGAGTCGGCCCGGTGCGGATGGTGGGCTGGTCAGGGAGCCAGGAGCGCAAGCCGCTCCTGCACGCAAAGCTCTTGGTCCTCGGGCAGATCACCGAGGAAGGACCCGGAGCAGAGCCGATGCGCTTCTTCCGGCCGCAGTCGGTGTGGTGGGGGAGCGCGAACTGGACTGAGCAGGCGAAGTCTCACCTTGAGATGGGCGTTTGGTGCGACGATGAAGAGCTCGCATGGCAAGCCACGCGGTTCCTCGACGATCTGATCTGCTTCTCCGAACCCTTGCGGCGATCGCCACTACGGGCGCCCTCACCCGAGCTGGTGGCGATCGCGTACCCAGATCTATCTAACGAGGAGTACGAAGCCTGGGCAGACGATCTCACTGCACAGCACAGCGAAGACATCGAGGACGAACCATAACGCGGGTTCGTTGGCTACTTCTCGACCTTCTGGCACTTCCCGCCGGACATCTCGTAGCCCGGCTTGCACACAGTGTCGGGCTTCTTCGTCGTGGACGGAGTACCACCGCCGGCCTGGTGGCCGCCGCGCCGCGTACTCGTCGGAGCACTCTTGCTCGTCTGCGAGTTTGGCGGGGTGGTCTTCGTCGTTGGTTGGCTGGCGGACCGGCAGATCCCTTCCTTGTCTCGGTGCTTGCCGTCCGGACAGGGTCCGCTCTGGTTCAGCTGGTCGGATTCGCACACACCCTTGTTGTTGTGGTGCTGGCCGGGAGGACATTGCGTGTGCTGCTGACCGCCGCCAGGAACGACACAACCACTGCTTGAAGAAGTTGCCGGACTGACGCGAACCATCCCGTTGGGGCAAGGGTCTTGGCGGTTCGGATTACCGTTGTTGTACCCAGGCCCACACTCGCCCTGCGACACCATGATCCCAGGTCGGCAACTTGGGCCGCCGGCGGGCGGTTGGTCGTAGCAATCACCGTCACCGTGACGTACCTGGCCGTCCCGACAAGGTTTGTCCTTGCAGCCGCCATGACCGTCCGGGATCTGGTTGTGGCGACACTCAACCGGCCTGAGCTTGCAATCACCGTGGTCGAGATACTCGTTATCGTCGCAGTGCGGAGTATAGCGCTGCGTAGGTGGATCAACGATGAGCTGTTGCGGCGGAGGCGGGGTTGGGGCAGGCGTAGGTGTTGGTTCACAATTGCCGAGGGCGTCTGGGTCGTTGGCTAGCTTGTCAGTTGAGGCATGGGTGTTCTTCTGTTTCCACTGTTCGATTGTCGGCATGACTCGCTCGGCAAAGGCTGGGTCTGTTGGGATATCAGAATGAAAGCTTCCGAGAAACGGGCGGGCGCCAAAGCGACACCAGAATGGTCCAGTTTTGCAGTCAAGCGCAATGGGTGTGAGTACATGACCGCCAGCCTCTGGTTTCGTTGCAGAATTTATTCCAACGAAGGGGTCTGCGGCCTCGCTCGCTTTCTGATCCTTGGGAACAAGGGCTGATCGTATTTGGCCAAACAGATTTACAGTTGTGCCGACAAGGTTGACCTGTTGGCCGGCGGCAATGTCGGTCAGTGGCAGCGTCTGCTTGTTGACATCATCGGACTTCGACGGCGCCGTGAGCGTTCCTCCGACTGGAAGTAGGTCGATATCTGGAGGGATTTTTGGAAGGTTGCTAAAGTTACCCGAGAGCTTGCCTTCTTTACCTGCCTCCATAGCTTGAAGCCCGCTACTGGCGGCAATCGTGTTGAGGTAAAATTGGACTCGAAAGTCAAGAGGCACATCTAGACCCGTCGCAGACAGCCTAGCGGCGTTAATAATCAGGTTTATCCTGTCGCGTGGCACGCCCTGCCAGGGGGTACCGGCCGAAATGATGCCGGCGATATTTTGTGCGACTGCCGGATCGATGTCCAATGAACCTTGAATCGCGAGTCCGCCCATTGAGTGGCCGACGGTGATCACTTTCTTCCCTGTGTTCTTGGCTAGACACTTAATAGCTGCGGCAACTCGTTGGGCGATGGATTTGCTATCCGAGCCGCCGTCTGTCACCCATTTTTCGTGGATGTCGCTGTAGTCCAGCCTCCCAACAACATAGTCATTCTTCTTGTTGTCGAGCTGATCGGCAAGTCCGTTATTGCCGTTCCACTGACTAGGATTGCCGAAAGGCCATGCGATACCTGGTAGACCCCAGCCGTGGACCAGGAGGACGGGCTGTTTGCCTGGTGGCACCTTGAGTGGGTTTCCCTGAGCATCGACCACCTTCGGACATGAGCAATTGGCGGCAGCCGCCGTTGCGTATGCATGAGCGGGCTCAGTCACCAGGAGTATTGCGAAGACAAGCGGGAGTGCGATCCCTATCAGCCACGCTCGCCTGACCGTCGAGGTCATGACGGGCTTGTCTCATAGAGGAGCCACTGATCATCAAGGTGAATCAGATGCAAGCTCAATGCTTCGGCGGGCTCGCCTGGCCGGGTGAGTGTGGCGTGGATGGTCGCAAGGTGCGGCCGGCCGGCCTGGTCGAGGCTGGCAATCTCCCATGTCTCGGGGGCCATCACGAGTGTCGAACCGGTAGGCAAGAGCCCGGGAGGTCGGCGAGACATGACCCGCAGGCCAGGTGGCAGCGCCGTTTCCTGGACGGCTGGATCGGCAGAGGTGAGGTTTGTCACGAGCGAGCGGAGGTCTGGTGCAGCAGGCGGGGTATTCGCGAATGGAGCGGAACCACAGCCAGCGAGTAGGGGAGCGATGTAGACAAGGAGAAGTACGAAAGTGGAGAGATTGGCCCGCTGTTTCATGGGCAACTCCTTGCGAGAGACTCAGATGATCAGTCGGGACACGAGGATGAGGAATGGTCCCCATGGAAGCCAGGAAGGTGGTGTCGTGATGTAGGTGACTAAGACCCATGTCGGTAGTTGCCACCACGGCGTGCCGTCAGGGGCTAGGGCCGTTGCGGGAACCAAGAGAGCCAGGAGGTATAACGCGCCGAGAGAAGTGACCAGACCAAAGGTGCCATGACGAAGCAAGGGGTAGTTGGCGTGCTGCCCGTGCCGGTTCCGCTTTCCGAGTAGCGATAGCCGATACGTACCTACGGAAAGATACCCTATGGAGAGAAAGCACAAGAACCAGAGCCAGGCGAGATAGTAATACATGCCGAAGACATTGATATCCTCGATTGGAGAGAGAAGGCTGATTGCCAGCAGTGGCAATGAAGCGAGTGCGAGTACCGTAAGCAACTTGCCATAGAGAAAATAGAGTATCTTCATAGCGATACTTAACGATAACCTATTTCGTTATTGCATGTCAAAAACGCATGCCTTGCTCCCGGGGTAATAGTGTTGGCGATGCCAACTTGGAGTCGCACCGAGCTGCTGCGGAAGCCCAAGGGTATTCCAGACCCCCCACGTTTAGCGATCTTGCGGTCTTGCAAACGTGAATAGTGATCCCGTCTACTCGCAGATCCTTGCTAGTCGGCGGGATACTGTTGATTTCCGCAACGTGCGTTCCAGTGCCTGTCCAGCGCGCAACGATCTAATCTGCGTGGGAGAAGATGTCTTTCAATCTCCCAGTAGCCAGCGAGTGATTCCTGGTGGGTCCGGACTGCCTCGGCGATGCCTGCTGGTCCCGGGCCAGCCTGCACGTGTGGGTCATGCAGGAGGTGATCGGCAATGAACAGCTCCTCGGCGAGCTCGTTCTTCCGGCCGTTGCGCATCTCCTAGTGGTAGCGGCGAACCACAGCTTCATCGGAGGCGTCTCATCTGTCGCCCTCCTCTCTGGAGCGCGCGGAAGTAGACACCCGTCACACGCAGCGGTCTAGGGCCGAACGGCCTAATGGGCGCAGCTGATGCGCAGCTGTAACAACAGCCAGACGGGTCCCATCCGGCATTGCGGTGCTCACCGACCCTCCTTGCAGTAGCCGTCGCCATCACCGTCACGTTCACCGGGAAGGCACGGATGCCCGCTTCTGCCCGTGCGCCGCTTGGGCGGATCAGGCTCGTTGTCCTGGTTCCGCAGATAGGTGCGGTTGCTGTCGTTTGTGACGAGCGGTTGGGGTCGCTCGAGGGCTGGGCCACAGGGCGGGCCGAACTGGCCCGTATGCAGCTGTTGTGCCATACGGATGGCTGGCGCGATTGCTTGCAGGTAGCTCGCGTTGGCTCCGCTTTCGGCGTAGAGGTCGGCGTAGCCGGCGGTCGCAAGCGTGGAACCCACGTCCTGTGCGTAGCCGGCCTGCAGATATGCCCACTGACTGCCGAATGGATCGGTGCCAGCGCCCGGATCCCGGACGAGATTCACTTGCTGGCCAACAGCGACTATGCCGTTGACCAGCTGCAGCGCCTGCTTGCCTGCGCACGTTGTGATTCCCTGGGCGAGGACGCCAGCCAGCCTGATCGTCCGGCCGTCGCTGAGTACGTAGGTTGCCGCGTCGTGGATGCGCGAGATCGTGACCAGCTCGCCGCCGGCGTAGCACCCGCGCATCCCGTCGTAGGCGGCTGGTTGGGCACTGCTGGTGTACGGACAGGGATTTGCCGGAGCCACCGGCGCGGCGCTCGTCGTGGTTGGCGTCCGGGCGGGTGCTGCAGATGACGCATCGTCGCTACCGGCGTTGCACGAGCCGACGACGACGAACAATAGGACGATGCCGGCGAGCCAACCTTTTGCCGAGCTAGACGACGACCGAGCGGCCATTGCTTCCCCAGGGGATTGATCATAGTGAGCGTCCGGTCGGATGCTCACTGGCGGTGCGATCGTCGTCACATCACGCGCAGTTGTTACCAGGAGACGGCAGCTGTACCGCGACACCACCCGAATGGCCTAGTTTAGGAATCATTTGGCGGTACGTTGGCGCGGCCACATAGAGGACACCTATTTACATCTCTGGACACGCTGTCAACGGCGCTATCTGCGATGTATGGACGAATCTCCTACGGCAAACAGCGTATAGACAAACCCGCAAAACGGCCTCGAAACGTGTTTTCTGTGAAGAGTTGGTAACGACTGGTGACGCTGGGGCGGATGCTGTGCCACTGTCCGTATCCCGGTGGGGACCCCTCGGTACGTGCGCAGCTTCGGACCCTGGCTGCCGGCTTGTTTGACCGCGTTTATGGATCGAGGCGTCATGCCTCATGAGGTTCGGGCTGGAAGGGCTCACCGTTCCACGCACTCGGCCAATCTGTGGCCGAGAGGCTTACGAGATTGAGGGGCAATAATGAGTTCAGATACGCAATTCACGGCACTCGGCCCGACAGCTATCGGTTTTCAAACACACGGCGCAAATATCAAGACGGGTGCTGATGCGTCCGGAACTGAAGATGGTGTTCGGGGCAGTTGTGGCGCGGGGTTGGGTGAGAACGGTGCGGGCGTTCGAGCGACATCTTCGGCGCCCAATGGCAACGGCGTCATCGCAGTGGCGAATAATGGAACCAATGCCTTTGGTATTTGGGCCATTGCTCGACGGGGGTTTGCTGGCAACTTCGATGGCCGTGTCCAGGTCAACGGTAGTTTGCAGGTGAACGGTGCCCTTACCGTCACGGGCGCAAAATCTGCAGCCGTTCGTGTCCGTGATGGGTCGCTGCGGCTGCTGTATGCAGTCGAAAGCCCGGAGAGCTGGTTTGAGGACTTTGGGGTCGGTGCACTGGAAAACGGGTACGCAACGGTCGAGCTTGATAGCGACTTTAGCTCAGTCCTCGCAGATGAGACATACCACGTGTTTCTCACCGAGTATGACGACAATAATGCGCTCTATGTGGCCGCGAGAACCGGCACGTCATTTGAGGTGCGCTCCAAGAATGCGTCGGCCAAGAGTCAGTTTAGCTACCGGATCGTTGGCAAGCGCCGCGACATTCCTGCCGAGCGGTTCGCAGTGGCACCGGACGAGCCCGCGCAGAAAGAGCTAATCGACGTCTCGACGAACGGGCAGGTCGCGGATTAGCTTTTTCGGTGCTACCCAGGATCGGCATGGCTTGGGTGGCTGGGCGACGATTACCTCTATAGTCACTTGCTGAAACGAATCCTCATGAATGACAGCGCACATCGAGGCGATTGCGGTGAACGGGGCGCACAGCGACCACACACCGCTTCTGTGATAGCTACCGCAATCGGGTTGTTGGTGGCGGCGCTCTCGATGGGATTGGGTGCTTTCCTCTTTAGCGGTGCGCAAAGCGATAGCACCCCGGTCGTGCATGGCTCGCCGACCGATGTGCCCACAAGGTCGACGGATACCAGGACGGGTGATGCTGGCTCGACAGGTGATGCGCAGCCACCAGCATTTGATCGAGGAGAAGCCCCAGGTGCAACGGTCGCTGGCTTGCCTCCGGTGCGACCCCATGTCGTACCACTGCCACCAGCGGCAATTGATACGCGGCTCAGCTCCTTTGTGCAGGCGTGCGATCAGGGAGTTGAGCAATGGCAGCTCGGACAGGCTGATTATCCACGCGACATGACCCTCAGCGTCAACCAGTCCGGCACCTACGTCGCAGCAGTGGATATCCGCAGTACACCGGAGGCACCAGAGCTCGTGCTGCCCGGAGTGAACGCGCAGGCCGCGCCGGTCGCTGTGCAGTGTGTGCTGAGCGCGCGGCTGGTGCCGGTGGGCGATGGTGTCGACGTGGAGGACCGCTCGTGGATCGTGCGGCAGTTCACGCCCACGGGTGTGCTCAACTGGTCGTGGTCTGTTAAAGCGCTCCAGCCGAGTGAGCACGAGCTGCGCCTCGAGCTCCAACCAGCGCTGAAGATCTCAGAGCCACGAGCCGGTGCTGAGCTCTTGCAGCGCGAGCATCCGTTCCGCGTCACGAGTTTTGTAACCAAGGTGCATGTACAAGCGACCTGGGGCCAAGCGCTCAATAAGTGGTGGAAGGAGGCCTCGCCGGTAATAGCCGCAATTGCCGCCGGGCTCAGTGCTGCAGTGCTGGCAGTGATCAAATGGAGTGGTGCGTTGGCTGACGCACTGCGCGAGACTGTGCAGAAATGGCGGGGTCAGGCTTCTGAGACGCAGCCCACTTCTCGGCAGCGGAGTTCCGCAGGACTGAGGAGTCGACGCAAGAAGAAGGACGTTGTACAACGCTGATTGGCGGCGGCGCATCGCCCATGGATGTGCCGGCGGATCGTACTGGCGGGAGCGTGCTTCGAAGTTAACGCCGATCCAGGAGCCTACTGCAGCGGCGGAAGAGCAGCGACTGCGGACCGCGCTCGCGAATTACGCGGCACCGCCGATCTTGTGCTCATTTACGTCTATCGAAGCGGAGCAGGGCGGATACTATCTGCTCTTAACCGTGCCACCGAGTCAAAATCGGCCACACGCAATTGCAGGTGAACGTGGTGAACGACCACTTTACCGGTATCCAATTCGTCGGGGTGCGGACTGTCAGTGGATGCGCGAGTATGAGATTGCTGACCTCTACCGGGACCGCTTTCAAGCGTCTGAGGTTCGCAGAGCACGGGAGAGGCGCGTTGTCGAGGAAGGTTGCAACGCGCTTGAGCGGTCCGAATTTGCCTGGACGTACGTTACGGTCACTGTCGATTATCCGGTTGAGCAACGGATTAACCGGCAGTTCGTCACTGAAGCGGACGAGTGGCGTTTGCGAAACGCTCTCCGATCGATAACGAGTGATTCGTTTGTCGGAGAGTATAGCAGGGCTATCCCTGGTCCCAGCCGTGTCATCTTTATCGAACGCCCGTACGCAGCCGGGGAGGACCCAGATGACCCACGCCATACGCATTGTGAGCTGTACACGTCTGGCGATGCGTTTGTGGCCGCAGAACTGAGACACTCCAAAGATGGCGAGCTCAACGAGTTCTTCTTCACGGACGGCACGATGTGCGCCCTCGCCATGGGGCTGAATTGGTGTTCCCATCAATCCGGGGGATGGGGGAGTGCAACTATCCACGCAGGCATTACGTATAAATCGACACCAGGCGCGCCATTAGCGAGATCTCTGCAGATTGTCGATACCGAGTGGAGTGGTCGCTCAAGATTGCAGGATACGCGAGCTGTGTCTGATTCCCCACATTTTCAGACCGTCGTGGAGCTGTCTGAAATGGCTACTATTGATGAACGAATGCGGCTCGGCTCGCTTGTACTCGGCGGAATTATGCAGTGGTTCGGCATTGCGGAGTCAAACTATATTGGTGAGGATGGGCAGGTTAACCTGGCTGCCTTCTCGCCGTACGACGTGGAACGCTGGCGGGAGCAATTCGGACCGAGATGAGGCCAGCACCCCCCAGCTAGCCGCGCCACTGGCGCCCATACCCTTCCGTGATGCGCGTGTAGGTCTGCATTACCTCGGTGGAGCCCCACGAGTGGCCGCGTTCGGCTCGTGCACACGTGCGGACGATGACCCTGGCGACCATGCCGGGGTCGTCGTTCATTGCCACGTGCCCGCAGCCGGGTAGTCGGACGAACTCCGCGCCTTGCAGTCGGTGCTCGGCGTTGATCATTTGGCTGGGAGCCATCAGCTTGTCCCGCTCTCCCCACGCCACGGTGAGGGGAACGAGTGGCTTGGGGTCGCTCCTCCATTGGAACTGGCGGGCACTGGCCATGGCTTCGTCGAACGCCGACGCGTCGCGCATGGCGGTGAGGTTGGCGAGCGCCTCGGTGGGTTCCATGCGTCTCGGGTGTTCGCAGAGCCGGGAGATGAGCAGGTTCCGCATCAGGGAGAGCTCGGCCAGCGGCGGGTCGGTAGCCAAGGAAACTCGGGCCGCGATCCGAAAGAGCCGCAGGTGTGTGATCACCCACCAGCGCTGTCTGGGCGTCCAGAACCCGGTCGGTGCCAGGGCGGTCGCGGAGGACACGATCCCCGTGGTGGTGGCGGCGATGGCGAGCATCCCACCGAGTCCGCAGCCTGCGACGTGTGGCCGGCTGACCTCGAGGTGGTCGAAGATCCGCTTGAGCGATCGGACGCCGAAGGCGCGGATACCGTCCTCGGTGGTCGTTTGGGGGATAGGGGCACGACCCAACCGTGGCAGATCCACCGCGATGACGTCGTAGCGCTCGGCAAGTTGGTCAATGACTGGCCGCCAGACTTGCCACCGTTGCCCGAGGTTATGCAGCAGCACCAAGGGCGTCCCCGTACCCCGCCGGCAGTAGTTGGACTCGACCACGCCCCAGCCCTCCGCACACACCCAGCGCCAGGCCACCGCTGCCCGTCGCGCGCGGCAATGTACTCGCATCATCTGATCGATACGAGCTCGTTAAACGCTCAACTATAGATGTGGCGTAAGTGACTTCTTCACAGCTACTTGCGAGCGGCCATTCGCTCTGTGACTCCAACGGTATTGCCGCTGGTCGTCCGGTGCGGTAGCGTCCGCTTACCCCGCCCCTGGGATAACCATACAGCTGCTAGTCAGGTCCTCGTGGCCGGCTCAAGTAGAGAGGTTATTTTCGGGGTGTTGGTCGAATCTCTTCTCGCTGCGCCGTCGGGCTCCGCGCTGGCACTCGAACCGTCCAGCGGGGCAGCGGTCGCAAGCGCAATCATCGGTGGCCTGGCGCTCGTCACCACGGTGGTGTTCGGAGTCCTCGGCCACCGGCGTCCGAAGGGCACGGTCGGCTGGTCGCTTCGGCGCGCTGGCAAGAGCCGCTACATCCTCGAGCAGACGGGGACGGCTGCGGCATACAGTGTCGAGGTCGAGGTCACGCGGGGCGGTCCAACCGCCGGCGAGACGGCATTCGCCGTGTTTGCGGCTGGCCAGCAGGAGCCCTATCTCATCACATACGGCTTTGGGGAGCCAGCCCGGGTGATCGTGCGCTGGGCGAGGCGGGCGAAGGGCAGGCGGCGGGAGGTGTGGTCAACGGGCTTGCCGGCTTAGCCCCGTCGAGTTCAGGTGGCTGCCCCGGAAATCTCTTCCCCGATGGCTTACAGCGCTGCTGACAGATCTCCTCCTTGGCGTAGGTTGGTACGAAGACGCCCGGCAATCCCAGATAGCCTGCAAAATAGCATACTTATTGCTCCAATCGCTTGATCGCGATTGCGCAGGCACGTTACGCGGTGCGTTGTAATTACTCCGCAGAGCTTGTCACGCTGAGCCGAGCGAGCGAAGTTGTGCAACGCGTGTCCACTACCTAGTTGTGTCTTGCTGCAATTTATGGATGCGAAGCGCAGCTGAGGACCGCTGGTGATTCACGTCAGAGGCTATTACCGACGAGATGGTACGTGGGTCCGGGCACACGAGCGCCGAGGCACTGGCCGGCGAGGGAGCCGGACGCGAGCGCAAACCTCGAACTGGTCCGGAGTTCCAGCGCAGCGCCACCGCTCCTCGCCACCGCCCCGGCCGTCAATGCCTGAGAAGCTCCGGCAGAAGCTCCTCGACGAGGCCAAAGTAAAAGCAGCTGCGGATTTTTGTGCTGATGTCTTCAAAGATGGCGCTGTTGAAGCTACGGCCGAGCGAGTCGCGGACCATGTGACCAAAGAAACCTGGAACCGGCTCAAGCGAAAGTGGCGGCGAGGGCGCTGCCGCTGGCTGAACGAGATGGCAAAGATCGTGCTTGCCGGCAAGGCTAAATATCATGAGTTAGGTGCAACAGCCATCACCAAGATGCTGAGACTCGTGATCGGCCATAAAGCGGAAAGTGCCTTTGTGCGGGAACTGGCCACTAATCTGCCGCTGCCTGGCGATGCCAAATTTGTGGCCGTGGCGCAGGGGATTCGGATTATCGGCATTTGGCTCTGCGTTGTTGAATATAGTTCACCCGAGCGGTGCTTCTGCTTCGAGGCGCTCGCGCTGCAGTATGGGAAAGAGGCGACCAAGAGCCTGTTGATTGCGGAGGGTGAGCTCTGGACGAAACAGGCGGGTTGGAACAGGCTGACGTAGCGGTTCGGCTGGTGGCTTGCGCGCTCGCTCGCGCCTCGAATCCCGAGCGCTAGCCGGTCACGCGCACGACAGCCAGTTTCGCCCGCTCGAAGCTGAACTGCTCGG
This sequence comes from Actinospineispora eucalypti, assembly GCA_014208095.1. GTDB lineage: Bacteria > Actinomycetota > Actinomycetes > Mycobacteriales > Pseudonocardiaceae > Pseudonocardia > Pseudonocardia eucalypti. Next base: position 215,167 of record JACHMT010000002.1, read on the forward strand.
GTGGGATCGCAGTCAGGAGGGCATCGGCCTGCCGGAGGATGTCTGCGACCTGGCCGTCAGGCTGGTTCGGCGCCATCTTGGTCAATCGGTGGGTGAGCTGCTCGTCGTAGAACAGCATGGGCAGTTCCTGCTGCGCACCTAACTGGGCAAAGTCTGCGCGCTGGCCTGCCTGTTCAGCGTTGATAAAGGTCTCCAGGGCAAGAGGCCTGCCTGGTTGGTCGTAGAGGGTCAGCACCGTCCGGATGACCGGTGCGGCTGGGTGGCTGAAGAGCTCGTGGCCCGGCAGCTTGATCACGAAGGCTGTCCCTCGGTGGTCGGATGCAGCAGAAAGGCGGTTTCCCTTGAATGCTTGGCGGTTTACCAAGGGAGACAAATTGCGAAATTCATGCTATAAATGAAGTCAATGAAGGTAGCAAATCATAAGTCGCGTCAGTGGGATACTGTTGATCGAGTTGTTGGAAGTCGAGAGGACATCACGGGAGCAGGCAAGAGGGCGTTGTGCGTCGAGTGTCAAAGGCCAGTCTTCACATCTGATGGGACCCCTGATGACGTGCCCGTGATATGCAACGTTTGTTTTGGTAATATTCCCGACTCTGAGATACTCAAGGATGTGCCGGCAGATATCGAGTTTGCAAGTGCTGCGCAACTAATACGTCTTCTTCAAATCTATGATGTTCATCCGCCACACACGACACTATCTGAACTGCAGAAGAAGGCGCGTAGGCGGGGTGTTTCCGTTAAGGTCGTTGCGAGGGACGAGATAGTTGCGGCTGTTAAGCAGGCGATGCGTAAGTCATCCGGTGGTAAATGATAGAGGCGACGCTGGGCGAACCTTGATCGTGCATCCTGGCCAGTGCGTGCGGAGTTCTTGTTGAACCTGCGACTGAAAGATGATGTAAGCGGCAGTCTCGAGAGGGGCACCCATGCGCTCGGCTGATTCGCGCAGAACCTTGGACCGAGGGAACGAAAGCTCTGCCTCGTAGGAGTACAACGGTTCGCTTTGCTCTTGCGTCCAGACCTCGATGAGAAACTTGACCGCGAGAGGCTGCTCCCGGACGTGGGTCATGTCGCCTTCTCACTCTCCGGTTTCGCGGCAGTCATATCGCTTGCATGTTGGGGATCGACAAGTTCGGCCGCCTCGTTAATCGCATTCTGTAGTTTCTCGACAGTGAGTTTCCCTCCGTGCGCGGCCACGATCTGTGTGAGAGACGTGCCCTTGCCAAGCCAACGAAGTACGACGGCAATGCAAAGGTCGGTGCCTCGGACAACCAGGTGACCTTGCTGATTAAGATTGAGATATTCATGGTTTACCGTAGAGCTGATCATGCGTGCCTAAAAAATGGAAGGTGACGACTTGCTCGCTGCCTGTGGTGACGATGCGATAGACGGCACGCCAGTCGGATGTCACGTTGATGCTGCGAAAACCGGCGTAGCGATCTCTGAGCGAATGGTTATGTAGTGACTCATGGTGTGGATCGGTAACAAAGACTTGGATTGCATCGGCAAAGGCAAACCGCACTGCCCGTGGCGAGGCCTTGAGTTGGGTACGGAAATTAGGAGTAGTTTCAATGATGGGATCGGTTAGTAGTTTCATCGGCGTCAGCTAGCTCACGAAAGTACTTGATAGCAGCAGTCGGCGATTTGAACCGAATCACTCGGCCTGCTTTGATGTCCTCATCAGCTTTTCGCATCTGCTCGATCATCCACTTGCTTGGTATCTCGTCAAGGAGGTCCGAGTCGATTTTCTTAGTGCGGCCAACCTGATCAAGCACTCGGTTAACAAGTGTGCTGAGTGAAATGCCAAACGACTCGGCCACCTTCGTAGCCTTGTCGCGAACTGCTGTATCAGTTTTAATGTGAAGTGTTGTTGCTGCCATATACTCGCACTATAAACAATTGACCGCCTAATGTCAACGTCGGATCGGCGAAGAATGCGGCCCTTTGCGGGCGTGTATTTCGACGTTTCACAAAACCGGCCATTTGGGGCATCGAGGCTAAGTCTTCCTACTTCCGAGAATCACAAGGTTCTCCTCTGCCGTCCACGCGCATAAGAAAAAGGTGTCCGGGACGATGGGGGAGAAATCCTTGATTCTCGGAAGTATTGGGAATATACTCATACTATAATATATGCTTAGAGAACAATTACCACTGTTTCGTGTTGGTGGGTTGAAGCGGGTAGTTCTCCAGCAAGTTCGGCCGGTGGTGAAGCCGACAGGGGAGAGCACCATCCTGACCACGCTGTCGGCCTATCTGGTGCACTTGGGCAGCAGTTACGCCCCCAAGACCGTGAAGACGTACGCCGGCGATGTCCAGGATCTGGCGCTGTTCCTCCGAGGCCGGGAGCTGGAGGACATCACCCTCGGGGACTTGCAGGACTGGCGGGCACGACTCGTGGCAGGTCGAAGCAGGCCGGTGGGGGAGAAGACGATGACGCGCAAGCTCAGCGCGGTCATCAACTACTTCGGGTGGCTCCGCAGCACGGGAGCCATCCAGAAGGACCCCAGCGCGTCGTTGATGAACGGCCGCGTTCAGTCCCCGCTACCGGGCTACCTGTATGACAGCCAGGTCGAGCAGCTCTACCAGGTGGCCAGCGGCGATCCACGGACCTACCTCCTAGTGCTGCTGTTCATCGAGACCGGGATGAAGAGCAGCGAGCTGTACAGGCTGACCAGAGCGGACGTGGATACGTCGGACCCCTACAACCCGGAGCTCTGGATCAGGCACGTTGGCAAGGCGACGAGGAAGGACCGCAAGGTCACGCTGCCTGCACGGTTTGTGGGTGTCTGCGAGGCGTACTTGGAGCAGTACACGGTCACGGATGTGCTGTTTCCGTTCACCGACCGCTTCGGCCGGCTGTTGTTCACGCAGCTCAAGGAGCGTAGCGGCATTCAGAGGGACCTGACGCCCAAGACCTTGCGACACACCCATGTCGTCCGGGCGTATCGACGGGGTGACGATTTGGACGCGGTATTTGATCGGATCGGACTGGCGCAGGGATCGCGAGAGGAAGCGCGCGAGCTGTATTCGCGGTTGGCGAGTAAGGGGATGTAGGTCGCGCGGTGTAGGTGAGCTGGCAGCTCACCGCAGTCCGGGCTTCCTCGGGAGTCACAGTTTTGTGTCAAGTGCTCTCGCTGGGCCGTTCTACTCTGGACGGCATTCCACGAAAGGTGTCTACTTCACCCGTTCACCAGTTCGGTTCGCCAGCTTGAATGATCTCCGGTAAGAGCTTCCTCCACAAGGCGCGATTAAGTGATCGACAACTGAGCTCGATCAACTGCAATGGAGTATGTCATGGGTAAGGCGTTGACGTGCTGGCGCAATATCAGAACGGTTTTGAACAGTGCAGTTGTGGCAATGGCCATCATCGTCTCTACGACATCGTCGGGGGTGTACGTGTCGAGGCCAGCAGAAATGGCGAGCGTGATTCCTGCGGCGGTGATCGTTGATTCCCCGGAACAAACATGGCCGAATACATGGACACCGCCAGATGATCCCAACGTAATTGCTCAATTCTTTGCCTGGCTCAATGCATGCGTTGAGGGTCAGCTTGATTTCGACCCGGGTTGCAGGGAGGCGGCAACCGACCTATCCCTGATCGGCGTAGGGGTCGACGATGTCGTGGAGTGTGCACAGCACGCCGCTGAGGCGGTAGCGGCGGGTAAACCAGGTAAAGCGTTGGGGTGTCTCGAATCCGCCGCGCAGGCAGCATTTCAAGCGTGGGAGTCATCGCATGGTCATGGCGGTTGAGCCGAGCTTTAAAATGTTTTCGATTCGTATTGACAGAAATGTCCATTTTGCCGCATAGTAAAAGTGTATGATACGTACTCGGCGCTTTCTGTGGCTTCTCTTGCCGATCGTGCTGTGGTTATCTCATATCCTGGACACCGTCCTATTCGTCGGTATCGCGTTAGCGGTGGTGTTCTGGATTTGCATTCACCGGTATCCGACCCGTGGAAGCCTGTTGACTTTTCTCGTATTATTGCAGATGGGTGTCGTCATTTTCTTGGCTTGGGGACTAGTTCTTAGCGGCAGAGTTGAGCTTCGCTGGTATTTTGCTATCTTGATTCTCGAAGCCATCTGCCTTGTAGGCATTTGGCGGTGGAAGAGATTTGCTGCGTTGCTCTTGATTATGCTCCTGGTGGCGGATGCCGTCAGAGGAAACTTTGTTGGAGGCAATGCGTTCGGCTCGCTTAGAGGGCCGGGCTTGGAAGACTTACAGGCGCTCGTCCTGGGCGTAGGCTGGATTGGGCTCTGGATTGCCGCGTGTAAGCGAAAGTGGTCCCAGTTCACGTGATGATCTGTGACGTCCTCACTTTGTCTAGGCCTACAGAAATGACAAGAGGTGAGGGGCATGTCGGAGAAGGTCCGGTTTACGACGCTACTTGCGCGTGTACCCTACCCTCGTGTATCGAACGACCTCGAGATGTCGGAAGTGCCTTGCCGCAAACTCCACAGGTAAGCCTCTGTTTGTTCATCGAACAGGCGCCATATCCAGGCGTTCAGTTCGTGACACATGTCGTCTATTTCTGCAAATGTCATAAGCATTGTCAGTATAGCATAGTTATCAACGGGTTGATCACGTCGCACAATATTTAATTTACGGCGTTTCGCTAGCCTCGAAATCTTACAAAAGTACCAAGATGACGTTGCGGGAGTCCTATAACTCGCTGATTCTGGCGCTATAAGGACGTTGATTAGCGAATGGGCTTTAGGACCTTTTCAATGTCATCCGCTGGCAGTATCTCCCAATGCGCTTTTCTTCTCGAGCCTCTGTTGGCGATCCTACCTGCACGCCGTAGGTCTTCGATGTGCTGCTGTACGGTGTAGTAACCCACGTTCACCGCCGTTGCGACATCGGCAAATCTCGCAAGCGGATTCTTGCTGAGATACTGCACAATTACTGCTTTGGTTTCACCACGAGCTCGAAGCATTGTATGGAAATTATACCAAAAATGGTCTGAATCAACCGTCCATTAAACGGTGGCTTTGGGGACTTTCCCAGTGATGCAAGTCAGGACTTTTGAGGGGTTCACCCCAAGAGGACAATGGCGTATACTCGCAAGATGTGAATACAGCCGAACGAATAGAAGCGCTACTAGGTAGTTACGATTCCTGTGACCTCGAGTGCGACGGCATGACGCGCATCTTTTCGACAATTCTGTTGCAGCATGGTATTCCGCATGACCCGTACTTCGGAAGGATCATTTACGAGCCTTCTAGCGTAGAGGTGGTCCACTACTGGATCAGACTCCGGGACGGACTGATGGTTGACTACCGTGCCCGCATGTGGCTCGGTGACAGTCAGGATGTCCCGCACGGTGTCTTCCGCGCAGAAGACTACGAGCAGGTTCGTTATGAGGGCCAGTCCATCGAGTTGCTTCCACTTTCCGATAATCTTTTTAGAGTATTAGTGAAACTTTGACCGATAAAGGGTCTGTCGCCAAGCACTGTGACGGTAACGCCAACCATGTCGGAGATTCTTACTCAGTTGAGTACCAAATGTGGTTCTTGGTCTCCACGAGGCCGAGCGTGCGTGGGTGGAGACACCGGTCCTCCTCCAGGTGGGTGTCGAACAGATCCACGTTGTCCCAGGTTCGGTGACATCTGGCGCAGTGGGCTCGACTCTCGCCGGCCCACGTAGCTGAGCACCCGCCGCACCGGATCGCTAGCAGGTGCTGGTAGCCGGCCACGCGCGGGAGCGTACGGCACCAGGCCGACGCTGCCTGACGGCTTCAGCGGCTGTCCATCGGCGGCTCATCAGTGATTGTCGGTACGTCGAGATGCCGCTATTCCTGCTGGTCAAAGGTTCAAGGGCTCCCAGATCGACTCTAGCAAGATCAACTGACGCTTCTGGAGTGATCGGATGTTGGCTTGGCGCAAACGAAGGGACATTTGAGGCTCTGATCGGCTGCTGTGGCTCGTGGTAACAGCGGCGCGGGTCACTCCGATAGCCAAGAGCCCTCACGTGTCGCTAAGGGAGGCGCCAGATGCCTGAACCCGTCGGAAACCCGCCGCAGGACGTCATTGACGAGCTCGCCGGCGTGGAACGTGCGGGCCTTCGATCGGGTCAATCCGAAGTGGCGATCGAGAGTGGGGGGACAGCCCGTTCCGAGATCACAGCAATGTGCGCTGCATTGCGGAGATCGTTCGTCGCTTCGACGTCGTCGCGATCCAGGAGGTTCGCCGGAGCGCCTCGGCCTTCCTCGAGATGATGGCGGCGCTGAGGGAGGGGGATGGGCGTTCATGGTGACGGACGTGGCCGAGGGCAAGGCAGAGCACTGACGCACAACTCGTGACCGTCTGTCTAGGTTGTAAGTTGCTCGGCCTGGGGGATGACGGTGATGCGCATCCAGTCTAGGTAGTTACGTAACAGCAGAAGGACCTCCTGTCCTTGGCGAGCACCGGCGCTGAGGAGCCAACGGGTCGTAGCAGCTTGCGCCGCGACCGTCTGTGCACGTTCAACAGTCGCACCTGACCTTTCATCTCCGCTCACGGTGTCATCGGCCGAGGCTTGGTCGATGACATGCCTGGCGTGGTGGACGTACTTCTGGTCTTCGCCTCGCTCGAACTCGGCTAGTGCTCCCATGAGGTGGAAGACAAGCTTGCCGCCGCTGGTGGCGGTGCCCAGGTGCTCCCTGAGGCTGCGGAACTCGACACCACGCTCTGAGAGCCCGTTGAGCGTGTCGATGAGGTGCCGGAGGCTGCCTAACCGGTCCAGTCGCCAGACGACCACTGTGTCTCCAGGACGGGCGAAGGAGAGTGCTTGGGTGAGACCTGGACGTTCGGTCGTGCTGCCCGATGCGGTGTCGGTGAAGATGCGCTCGCATCCGGCCTTGGTGAGGTCGTCTTGCTGGAGGTCAAGCGTTTGGTCGTGTGTTGAAACTCGGGCGTAGCCAATCAGCATAGTTCGGTTAGTGTTTTGAAGGCTTGTGCAGTAGCTCTGTCTCAAGTGCTTCGAGACGAGCTTCGTGGTTATCCAGTTTGGTGAAGACTGGGTCACCGAGTATCTCTGCGAGATCTTTGACGCTGTGTTCAAGACCAGAAATTCGTGAAGACAGCTCACTGCGAACCTCGTCTATCTGATCCCGCTGTGCGTCGAGGCGTTCGTGAATTGGCCCGACTTCGGCCTTCAGGAGCTCCCTCAACTGTGCTATCTGTTCTTCGGTAAACATAGTCTGCGTTGTTAGTTATATGCTATTCCGAAAATAAATGCAATCAGCAACATCCCAAAACTCGCGGAATTTGGCAAATACAAGGACGTTGATTTTGAGACGACTTGAGGGACGCTCCGGCCTATTTGCGGGGTTCACTTTCGACAGGGTGATAGGAGAGTCCTAGAAACGGACGTTTGTGACACAACAGTCTTCGAGACAAAACTTCTTACACAACGCGGCGAAGAGATGTCGTAAAATCAAGGCACATGAAAAGCAAATCCACTGAACCACAGTTGCCAAAGATGAGTATACAGGAAGCTGTTGATTGGCTCGACGCAATATATAAGAAATTTGGCCGAGACAACATACCAGTCGACGCCATCCCGCCTGATGTTCTCGAGGCGCTGCAACTCTATGGACTAGCGAAAACGCGAACCAATTAAACAAATCCCCCTCGCCGTCTGAGGATATTGTGATCGGCTACAATGAATCATGAGTTACAAAAACCGTCGTTTTAGGGAACTAGACCTTACAAGCTAAACCGAACATCCTCGATGTCTGCGTGGATCTGTTCGATAACTGCCTTCTTGGCACTGTCATTTCGCGCAGCTTCGAAAAGCTTCTCGACTGCCGCCTTTAGATCGTCGATTAGTAGTAGCAGGGCAGTGTTTAGAACCGTCACTCTATTTTGAAGCTGGCCGTAATGAAACTTCATATGCTGTTCGCGGGGAAGTTCTTTTTCGGTCCAGTGAATGAGCCAGCTGTAGGCCATGTCTTTGTTAGCACTGTGCATGCGGATCGGCGTTCCGGTGTGCATCAGCGTGTGACGCCACATCTTAATCAACATTTTTGCAGGATCTGCTTCTACTCCGAACCAGGTAGTGAGAGTATCCCGCATGCGGGCAGTTTGAGTGTTCTGATGGCCGGCGTCATAGCATGACAACCTATCTAGCAAACCCATCGTGTTCATCATGAAGCCGTAAAGAGCGTGTCGGAAGCCGTGAAGTTTCTCGTCCCCATGGTGAGGTAGAACTTGCTCTTCGTACACAAGTTGGGCCTGTGAGCGCAGGCTGTCCACTTCGTCGAGGAACCAGCTCTCGATCTCCTCAAAGGTCGACATGCTGCCTCGCTTCATGGGACGGTGACTTCTGGGTGATTTGATGAGATACTACCAGCACGTCAGAATCGTGCCCGGCGGTGTCTGGAGATAGTTCCGATAAACCACGCTATGTCCGGTATCACGTATTTCTCCTGGTCAGAGCGTTAGAAGCCCTCAGATCGCTTCTAACAAGATCAACGAGTTTCTCTGGTGTGTTGGTATCCCCCGAGGAGCGCTTCTTCAGCCAGATAGCTCGCATGAGTGCGCGCCTGCGGTAGACCCCATCGAGAACCCCAACACGTGATCCTTCCTAACAAGATCAATCGAGGTCACCAATGCTCCACTCCCCGGGTGGGGGAGATGCAGCGGCCGCGCGGTGGGTCGGCTGCGTTCTCTCCTACCGGACGGCTTCCGACCCGGTTCCCGATGCTGTCGTCGATGCCCTTAATGGTCGAGTCCCTTAGTCGGGGTGGCGGAATCCACGAAGGCCGACAAGCCAGGTGGAGGTGCTTGCAGTGAAGAGTTGGTAACGACTGCTGCCAGTGAGGTTTGTGGTGTGGGAGCCTGCCGCTGCGGCGCGGCTTGTTCTGGCCAAGAGCCTGAGTGGCTCAAAAGGAGTGCAACGATGACTCTCAACTCACTCGGAGTGGTCGTCACAACGGCCTTGATGCTCTTAGTGGCACCAGGCCCATACGCAAATGCAGACCCGAGTGGTCACTGCGGTCATAATAGCGAAGCTCCAACATATATCGGCTACACGATGGAACAGGGTGCGGAAGCCCCTGCACAAGACAAAGTTCCAGGACATGCAGTTGTTGGTTGGCCAACAGAGATGACAAGGAACAAAGGTGCACATGTTGTTGGACCTGGCGGGGCTGACCAGTGGAAAAACGAAGGTGGCGTGCAGAAATATCTGGTCGATGGCTGGCCTCCTACAGATTATCGCCTTGAATGGGACTCAGTCTGCGTTGACTACATTCCACCGAAGCCATATGCGTAGCCCTAGGGTGCACTAACGCGTTCGATGTTAATGGCAGCGCCTTTTTCTGATGGTCCAAAAAGTTTGTGGCAACGATTCCTGATGCACTGCTGCGTCGCGTTATAGTTGACTGATCCCTGGAATCTTATTGGCTTGCCGACGTACGGGGCAAGTTCGACGGTGCTCTGACCGATGAGCAGGGTGCCTGCCCTCTCCATCCCCAGCCAATGGGCGGTATAGGCAAGGAGGTAGTTTGAGTCGCCATCCTTTTCGATGCGATACACCGCGTGTGGGTCATGCCAAGGCAACGTAGTGTTAGCTGGATCAAAATACAACTCAACAACTGCAGCAGCTGCGATGAACAAGAACACGCATAACCAAATGGACAATTTTAGAACTTTCATGCAATTTCGAAAATAGTATAGCACAGATATTGGCCGGCAAGATCATGTACTTTGGTCGACCCCTCACCTAAAGCCCTTTGGTGTTTGAGGAGACTCCCATGAACGCATTGGCTTGGATCCTTGTATTCATTGGCATCATCGTGGTGCTCTGGGTGGCTCTAACTGGCGGCTGAAGTGCCCTGCGCTATGACCTTTTCAACTATTCTCGAGTGCCGTGCGAACCTTCTTTAACGCGGCCACTCCGTCGACTGGCTCAACCCACGGCGGGGAACCAGTACGTTCGCCGACCGTGTAGGCGTTGCCGAACTGTTTGCGCGGCCGGCGCACGACAACTGTTGCTGAGATACCACCTGGCCCGTCTGGTCGGACGTTGGCGCTGTGCACGACACGGTGATCCATGGTGTGTGCCTCGCCGGCGGGAATGATGCGGCTTGGCCCCTTCATAAGCACCACCTCACGCACCGGTCCCGTCCGCTGGCCATCGTTGAGGTACTCGTAGCGCTTCTCGCCCTCTCCGTGAGCGGCGGGGGAGTACAGCGTGTCTCTGAAGGCACCGGTGAGTACTGCCGACCCGAAGTCGGCTGTGTGGTTGTGGGTGTCCTCGGTCAGCTGGCTCTGCCCAGCAGACCAGACGTGCAACCGTGCACTCCAGCCGTCGCCCTGAGCGAGGGGTACCGCGTGCAGGCTCTCGACCCGGTTGCCGTCCTCATCGTGGTTGACGATCATGCGCGCGGGTGTTCGCTCAAGCTCTGTACCGGTGGGGTCGTAGATAAGAGCGTCAAGCAGCGGGAGCATGATCTGTGGCTGTCCGAGCGCGACTGCGGCTTCGGTCAATTTGTCCAGCGAAGGCTCTGGTCCTAGGAATGCATCCAGCGGTTCTTCGACACCGAGGTCGACTCGTTGCGCGAGGAGATACGTAGCGTGTGATATTTCGTGACTACTTGCCATAAAGCGGAGCAATTAATAGTAAACAATTGCTGTGTTGTTGTCAAGTTTCGACAACCGTTTTATTGTCACTTTATGGTGTGAGGGAAGTTGGACCTACCAGCCTGTTTGCTGTATTACCGCACGTCTCGCTCGCTCGAAACTGAACTGCTGAGGTGGAATTGCCGCCAGGAGAGCATCGGCGGTGTGCAGCATTTCCTCGATTTGCCCATCGTTGCGAAAAGGTACTGCCTTGGTGAGTCGGTGTGTGAGCTGGTCATCGTAGAACAGCATGTGTAGCTCATCTTGCGTTGTTAATCGTGCGAGGTCGGCACGTTGGTCCGGTTGTTCGATGTTCGTGAATGTTTCAAGCGCGAGGGGCTGCTGAGGTTGGTCGTAAACGGTGAGGACTGTTCTGATTACCGGTGCAGCTGGATGGCTGTAAAGCTCGTGGTGGAAGTGGATCGGTACCCGGCCGCGAAGGTTATTGATTTCTGGCGTGGGCAGTTTGACGACGAACGCGGTTCCCTGATCCGTCGCTTGCATGAGGCAGGCAACATCCTGCCCACGCAAGAAGTCTGCAAGTTCTGGTAATAATGGTGTTCTGTACAGCGGTTCGCCTGGTAAGTTTTGGGGACCCCTTTCGGCCATAGAATGCTTTTATAAACGAAAATGCTACTGAATGTCAACCGGCGGAAGCACGCCTTCCCGGCGTAGAAATTGCACCGGATAGATCGGAGAGAGAAGGGCGCGCAGCGCGAGGCCGTTGAGCTTGTGGTCGACGTGCTTATGAGTCATCTCCCAAGACCACGACAATCCTGACGGCCATCGATTCTGAGCAGGGCGTCGTACGAAGCGCCGTAGCTACTCGTTAGTGCGGTGAGTACTTCGACGCTTGGCCATGTCCGTTTGCTGCGATTCGCCGATCGTTAGAAATCCAGGGCACTTCTTGGCGGACGCCGGCGACGTAGAGAGCAACGGCTGTCCTGTGTCCTAGGGCATCCACAACGAGCCGCGTAACCGCCCCTGCCAACACGCCGGGATCGGTACTCAGGGTGGCGGCGTACTCCTCGGCCTTCTTCAGGTTGAAACTGATCAGCGTGATCGCTGAGATCTCCTGGGGGCGCACAGCATGCACCGCATAGACGACTCGTTCCGGCCTGGTCACGGGTTCACCACCGCAGTTGTCGACTGCGAGGCACACGGCCAACCGAGCGAGACTCGTGCAGCTGTGGCGAAACGTATGCGCCCGCAGGGAAACGTTTGGGCACAGCGGGAGCACATCCCGCCGTGGTCAAGATGTTCGCGCTCGATGACGACTACCTCGGTCGCAAGCAACGCCGCCGTCACCAGCAGGTCTGCGGCGGTGGGAAAGGTCACTGACCTACCCCACAGCTCTACAGCGCCGGCGACGTGCGGCGATTCGTTGCTCGCGACGAGGACTGGGGCCATGAGAGAGAGTCAAGCCGGCAATCAGGTCATGCCCCAGCGCACGGACGCGGCACGGATGATGCAGCAATGCGGCATCCAGGGCTGCTACCAGCGCAGATGAAGGTTCTACCGCGTCTGACCTGCGCTTTCTGCGGAGTCGATCACGCTCGTTCGCTACACTTTGTCTTCTCGGCGGTTTCTCCAGGTGAGGTAGAGAGGCTTCATGCCCCAGAAGCGGGTGCGACTCAGCCGTGCGCGGCGAAACGCAGGGCTCACGCAAGAGGAGCTCGCGTACCGACTCGGTATTGATCGCTCCACCGTTGGCCGGTGGGAGGGCGGCGCGACCGAGCCGTCAGTGTGGCTCAGGCCGAAGCTTGCCCGTTTGCTTGGCATCAATCGAAACGAATTGTCGTCCCTTCTTGCGACTGATGTACCGAGCCGGCCGTTGGTTGAGATTTCCGATGACGAGGCAATCCCGGTGGAACGGGATCACTTCCGGCTTGCCCTGGACGATGCTCGGCGGTACCTGGACAGCTCTGTTGTTGACTCCTTCCATCGGCAACTCGAAGCGCACATGACGGCTGATGGCGCCAAAGGACCGACTTCAACATTGCCGGCAGTTCTTGGAGTCGTCAGCGTGGTCGAACAGCACGCACGCGAGGTTAAGCCGGCAGTCCGTCGAGAGCTCCTACGAGTTGGTGCCCGTGGCGCCGAGTTTGCAGGCTGGCTCTACCGAGATGCCTACCGGCCAGACCTTGCACTGTACTGGCGAGACCGCGCAGCTGAATGGGCGCTCGAAGCTGGCGATTGGGCAATGCAGGGATACATCCTGCTGAAAAAGAGTCAATCGGCCTGGGATGACCGGGACGCACTACGCATGCTGACGCTGGCCCAAGCTGCGCAACATGGGCCGTGGACACTACCGCCGCTGGTCGCAGCCGAAGCATCGCAGCAAGAGGCCCGAGGTCTGGCGATGACCGGCGAGACGCACGGCAGCGTTGAGCGCAAGCTCGACGAGGCACATGAACTGCTGGCAAGTGCGGACTCGACCCAGCGCCATCCCGAGAAGCTTGGTAGCCACTACACGCTCGAGCTCCTGACAATGCAGAGTGCTATCTGCTACTGCGAAGGCGGGCAGCCGACCCGTGCTGTCGAAGTCTATGCGTCGTGCCTCGACAAGCAGCCCTTCTCGTACCGCGATCGTGGCTATTTTCTCTCGTTGCAGGCCGGTGCCTTGGCACTTGCCGGTGCACCTGATGACGCGACCAATACGGCGACAACAGCGCTGAAAGTGGCGCGCGAGACGAGTTCCAGACGCACCACACAAGAACTGGTCCGAGTGTGTGGTCTGCTGGCGCCATGGCGTCACCGCCCGGCAGTGCGGGAACTCGCTGGCGCGCTGGGCAGTCAGTGACTTGTCACCCAACCGGCAATCGACTCAATGGCGAATGCCTGCCATTTCTGCGTCTGCGGGTCAGCGTACGTCGGGTCGTCATGGACTGCGATTCCGTGCTGTGCTCCGTCTATCTCGATCAGCTTGGTTTCGCCACCGAACTGGGTACTCGCCGCTCGCGACGACTCGATCGAGATGAAGGTGTCCCGGCTGCCATGGATTAGGAGGGTGGGCGTGACGATCTGGGGGAGCGCTCGATCAGGTCGCAGAAAGAATACCTCGTTCAGCAGCGGCCGTCCAAGCTTGAATGTTGGTGAGTGCGGGATGAACCCATTGGCGGCAAGTTTCTCCCCTGCCTCCTCATCGATTACTTCGTTATGCCAGTACGGCTTGTCATCGATAAAGCGCTTCTTGTAGTTGAGCAATGGATTGATGAGCACAAGGCTTGCGAGCGTCCCCGGATGCTCTGCGGCGTAGAAGCCACAGATGCCGCCGCTGAAGCTTGCGCCAAGGAGCGAGACCTTGGGGACGTTCGTCTCGGCCTGGATGACCCCGAGGGCTGCGGTGATGTCCGACAGGATGCCGGCAAGCGTGAGGTCTTCCTGCCGTCCTGGACTCTCTCCATGGCCACGAAGGTCAAAGCGCAAGGAGGCAACACCAGCGGCCTGCAACCCGAGAGCAAGCCGAGCGAAGAAGCCGCCCTCTTCCCGGGTCACACCGCCGCCGTGGACGAGGATAACCGCCCGCTCTGCGGCAGCATCCGGAGTTAGGAGCGTGCCGGCGAGCTTGAGCCCATCACGGGTGCGGACGGTCAGGTGCCGCTCGGACATCAGGTGAGTCTCCTTCAGGTTGGCGTTGTCCCCATGGTGTCAGTCGATCTCAATACGGAGGCCTGTTGCCACACATGATCCCGCCATGTGGACAAACTGAGGGGAACGACGAACGCCGCAGGCACGAGACGAACGAATGCGAAGGGCGCACCAAGGCAAGGAAGGTTGGACGAGATGGAACTACTCCAGGGCCGGGCGTTCGACGAGCTCTTTCACAACTTCGCAGCCGACGCTTTCCACCTCGAAGTGCAGGACAGCTATCACACGCCGGACGAGGCCGGTCCGTTCCAGCTGTTCCTGAACGGCGATCCCGACGACTTCGCCTGGCATCAGCCGTGGTTGCAACTCATCCGGGAGACGACGGGCAGTGGAAAGCAGATCAGGCGAGCCCGGGTCGTCACGGTGCCGCACGGCGACTACACCCGTTGGGGTCTAACGGTCGCGCCGCACAACATCGCGGCGGGGGAGGAGATCCGCTGGCTCCCACGACACTGCATCAGGCCAGACGAACTCACAGCAGATGACTACTGGCTCTTGGATGACGCGCTGGTGGTGTTCACCGTATTTGAGCCGAGCGGCCAGTTCGCCGGGGGTGCCGCAACCACCGACCCAACGATCATCAGGCGCTGCCGCAACGTGCGCGATCGAGTCTGGGATCTAGCGATCCCGCACCATGAGTATGTGCAGAACCGTGCGTCATTGTGAGGCTGACTCCGCATTACGATGCGATGTTCGCAAGCATGGTGTTCGTTAACCAGCCGAGCACAGGGCCGTTCTTCTCGCCTGAGGCAGTAATGAAGACATCGTTACAGTAGGGAACTGAGCGCATTACTGTGCGCGCGAGACTGACCGTATCTGTCGGCTTCACGAAGCCGATCGCTGAAATCAACGATGCCAGACTCGGCATGGCCAACAGGCTCGCGACGGTAGGTGGGGCCGATTCTGAGGGGTGCGCGGCAAAGTATGCATCAAGCGTTGATTTGTGCACGACATAGGTAACTTCATCATCAGCGTTGAATATCGGCCATCGCTGGCGTCTCGCAGCTTCCATATCAGACCGGATATCGGTGAGGTGGAGCGTGTTGGGATCATCTCCAGCCGCCAGCTTTTTTCCCTCAATATCGCTCCGGGGTATCATCACGGTACTGGTTGGGCTCAAAGGGTCAGACTTACCCACGAGTCGTATCGTGCTATCTGTTGCGGTCTGCAAACTATCCTTCGCGTAGTAGAACGCCAGCACGGTCCCAACCCAGGTGCCAAAGAGGGGTACGAGCGAAGCGAGGATAAGACGCGCAACTTCCTCTTTGTCTTTTGCTACAAAGAGTGCGACAACGGACGCTACAAGGATGCCCAGGAAACTGAATCTGACGATTTGCCGCGCAAGCAGATTTCGCACACCTGCGTCGTCCAGCGAATGAGGTCGCATCGCTAGCCTCTTGATAGTGTTGAGTACGCCTGGTCTTGGCACATCAGTCACCACCTGTGGTTGAGTCGCTTGATTGGTCTCTCATACCCTCTGCAAAGGGGGAATCTGCGGTCTCTGGTTTACGCGCACGCTCCCAAATGTGGTCGAACTGGCTGACCCAGTACGGAAACCAACGCTCGCTTGTGTTGGGCGTTAACTCCAGGTGCATTCGTGAGTGGGTTGTCTCGTTATGGAACGCGTGGAACTCGACGACCAGCGATGCGCTCCGTCGGCTTGCATCGGTCACCACGAGACTGAAGCCAGGGTTGTAGTCGATGAAGCCGTACTCGAAGCTACCGGCCACCTGCCATTTGCTCATGAGGCCGAGTTGCCGGACGGACGTACGTAGGCTCTCGGCGAACTCCTGCATCGGATAGTCAAGCGAGTCATCCAGCTGGTGCGCCGCGAGCTCGATCGCTGCTGGGTTTGTCGGGTCGAGCACGATGACCCGGACAACGGAGTCCGCGTGGCTCAGTACCTCGCGCCTAAGGATGTCGCAGTGCTGGCTATTGAGCAGATTGACTGCAGACGGTGCGAAGATCCAGACCTCGCGGGCGTTGTGCCATCGCTCTCTCAGGGGCAAGCCGTGGAAGCTGTCGCGGTCACCTGCGAGCTCATCAAACTGGGACGGTGAACCTAGTGGGACCGCTGAACGATAGACGATCACAGCGACACCAGCCAGGAGCGCGGCCCACTGGACGTTAACAGGAACAAGATCGCCAATGATTGCCAGCGGCGCAAGCACTGCGGCGACTGCGGCGGCGGCGTAGGCCTCGATGTTGCGAAGGTGAAGGAAGTCTGCCTTGATGTGGCGGAGGGTTCGATTTAGGTGCACAGGAGATCCCGAGTTGCTAGTCACTGCAGCTGGAATGCAGGCGTAGGCTGGTATCTGGTGTCGCTAGGAGTGATCAGCCTAACGCTGGTTTCTATCGGGTTCAATAGACGCCTTCTGCCGTGCTCGGCTCGACAGGCCTCTGGATATTTAACGCCTGCGAAAAATCTTTCGCAGGCGGGCATGAAGAAAATCAGTATCGTTTTAGCGCACATGCTGTAACGATGCGGCGTCGAAGTGTGACGCCTCTTGATTATTGCGGCGGAGGGGACGACTCTCGCTCGCACCAGCAGGTTGACGATAGCAAAGTTTGCTAGTGCCGCGAAAGAGATTCGCAATGCCTGTTAAAGAGCCGGTACGCACTATCGAATCGCTTGACCACCCTGCGCTCTCGCTAACGCGGCAACCATCATTGCGAGATCTTGTAGAGGCCGTGTCCACTCCGGACCAGAAGATCACAATCATCTGCGGCGCAGGCGTGAGCAAAGACTCTGGATTGCCGAGCTGGGAGGAACTGCTGCAGCGGCTAGTTAGGGTCCTAGACGATAAAGACATGCAGGAAATGGTAGTGATTGACCGAATCGACCCTCCTCGCAAAGCAGACTATATCTTTGCACTCAGGAAGGATCGCAACCTGGCGTGGGATAGCTTTGTTCGCGATGGATTGTATGCCGGACAGGAGGCGAATCTTGCTCCGGGAGTCCTCGCTGACTCGCTTGCAAGTTTTGTCCAGGTTGTTCAGAGCCGAGTACGCATCATGACGACGAACTATGACAACAAATTAGAAGATGCGCTAGAGAAACGAATGCCAGAGGTGGTGGTTGAGGCTCGAGGATTGAAGCAAGCGAGGAAGTGGTGGGGCACCGACCCAATGCAAAAGATTGAGGTATTGCACCTGCATGGGTACGTCCCGCCTGGAGGCGAACCCGCCATTGGGCCGATCGTTCTGGGCGAGTCCCAGTATCTGGAGCATGGCGCCGCCGTTCGTCTCGAGATACAAAAAGCGCTCCGTGAGAGTGTAGTGCTGTTTGTCGGCATGAGCCTCACAGATCCAAACCTTTCGGGCCCCCTTCACGCGGTAAGGACAGGAAAGGCCTTCACGCTGATGGTTCCCGATGCACCGGAACCTGACCTCAGTAGAGCACGGCGAGGCGCACTGGCGCTTGCCTATTGTAGCGCGCAAGCAGATTCACGGTATAGGCATTTTGGCGTGCAAACTGTTATTCTTAAATCATTCGGGCAGGTGGCGCAGTGCATCGAGGAACTCTCGATAGCAGCTGATCCGACTACGCAGTACTCGAAAGATACGAGTGATCTGCGATACGGCCGTCGGTTCTGGCGGATTCTCGAAAAGGTTCACCTAGCATTGGGTATGACCAACGGAAACGTCCCTGCGGGTGGAGATAAAGGACGCGAAGTCAGCGAGGCACTCGCGGAGGCAATGGTTGGAGGTCCGATGGCCCTCATCAACGACCTCAGGGCGAATTGTCGCTTGGAGTACTCGCAAATGGGGATGACAAAAGCGCATCTCGACGAAGAAGAGTTTGCTTTGTATCTGTGGGTTCGCGATTTGGGGAGTGACCCACGAAGTCCCGGCTCCTTCCAAATCTCGCTTGCCGGCACGTCAGCGTACATTCATCGATCATCTGTAACTCTTCAACATAGCGTTCCTATTGCACCTAATTCGCCTATTGCGGCGGCGGAGGCTGTATATTTCGGCAACGCGCGACTCATAGACGGTGCGGAACGTGGAAAGAAGACGCAAATGTGGGGCACACTGCAGTCCGTGCCGATCCACATGGCGGAGATTGACTTCGATGCAAATGCGACGAGTTATCCTGTTTGCATCGGCGCCGCAACTCTGGTGTCAAATTATCGAGTAGTGGCTAGGGAGATTATCGAGAATGCCCATGCAACGGATATTAACGTTGCAAAGGCGTATCAGCCATCAGCGCTCTCGACTATGTGTGCCGCAGACTTTGCTATTCTTACAGGCTCAGTGAGAGAAGCAGCCAGGAAAGTGATAGTTGGGCTGTATAATTCGTACGCATCACTCGGCAAATAGCGAAAGCTCCGCAGATCTGCCTTACTTGCGTGGTACTTCTTCTTTTCCCGCTGCTTCGGGCAGGGGAGTTGAATACGGACCTGTGAGCTTTAAGATGGTTCTTTCAGAGGCAGGTGTTTTCCAAGAGTTCGGCGCAACATCGCGGGTAGGGTGGAGTTTAGCGCCGGACGCTTCGCTTGCGGCAAGAGACCTTCTGAAGACATCACCTGGAGTCATCGACTCGCCACCCCCCTGGTTGTCAGGTGTCTTGCGGGATTCCGATGGTTCGCGTTCTGGTCGTTTCATTTTTCTGTGACCCACATCACTTATGGGCCGTCGACATTGTACACGTTGCTCGGATGGGTGTCAACGTTGAATTGAATTCCGGTTCTAGGATACGTCGCGGACGGCGCGATAGTGGCCGCCTGTCGCTTGCAATGGATTCGTTATGTTGATCGAGAATTGGCAGTAACGTTGACTACGTAAAAGGATCGATGAGGTTAACAGTTGATGAATTATCGAAGGTCGCGCCGATGCCACGGGTGTGCGCACATAGAGAATGCGTCACACGAGCAGCGTGGGGTCACCGGTCTCAAAGATGCGGCCATGCGAGGCGGCATTACCCGGGCACTCTCCAACTGAGGTCGCCGCATGCGTGATGGTGCACCTCGGCAAACAGCCCAGGCAGCGCCCGCAATTATGAGTCGTCCTTGTTGAAAATTCTCGCAACGTCCCGAGCGAGCCGCCGTTCGGCAGCGATCGCTGCGACATCCACGCAGCAACCAGTTTCAGCAGCCTGGGCGGCCATCTCCTCAATCGCCACTGCTGGCACGATGTAGCGGGAACGCACGCGGATAGACGGAAAGACATCCTCACGAATCGCGCGATAAATCGTCGCGGGATCGACCCGGAGCAGCCTCGCAGTCTCGGCCACGGTGTAGAACGTCTTGGCGTTGGCGGGCTTGTCGCTTGAATTGCCGCAGCACTGACATCCCATGACGCATGCTCCCTTATGTTCCTGACGCCCGGTTGGCGGGTGGCGGGTGCTGTCCCCGTCACCGCGCTGTGCGCCGCGCATGGTCATAGAGGCTCGCGGTCAAGGGTGGTTCCTGGTGATGTTTTGGAGCGTCAGCGTCCCGAAGGGCCAAAAGATCACGAGGTGCCCTTGATCGGGAGGGATGGCCATGTCAAGCTCAGGGCGTCAGAAATGCAAGGCTCACGCAGTGAGTCGACCATTCCTCTGCCCCGCGCCGGCTTTGAGGCGTGCCGCATTTCGATCTGAGCGATTTCGCATTACCATTCGGACGAGTGCTCAGGGTGTGGGTACATGGGGCCTGCGCCACGCGACTAATGTCATCGTCGTGGATGACTGCCCTGGCGGTGCTCCTGTACAGACGGCGACGCGCAAGAAAGCTCGATGCGTCCGCAGCAGGAAGGCTCATGCGCACTATCCGACTGATCTGAGCGACGCGCAGTGGACCTTGATCGAATCAGTCTTACCGGCGCCATCGACGGGTGGCCGGCGGGAGAAGCACGCGCGCCGGGAGATTCTCAACGCGATCTTGTACGTGGAGCGGACCGGCTGCTCGTGGCGGTTGTTGCCGGACTCGTTCCCGCCCTGGCCCACCGTGTACTGGCACTGGGCACGCTGGCGTGATCGCGGCTCCCTCGCCATTGTCCAGAGCATGCTGTGCGCGGAGACGTAGCTACTCGGCCTCGGACGGCTTCGTACGTTGCTGCTCCTCGTAGAGCTCATTGATGATCGCAAGGAGTTGGCGGCAGACTTCTGGTGTGAGCGGGAACGGCTCGGACGGTACGCGAACGATGAGCTCGTTCCCCCGACGACTGCGCTTTGGCTTTGCCATTAGACGCTCCTTCGTGAACCACGTGCGTGGCTCCAAGGGCGTATGGAAGTTGACCGGGATGACCAACCTGCTTCAGCGCAGTTACTTGCGTGAGGCCTTCGGCAGCTTGGCTGTGCGGACGAGAGTATCGACGCCTATCACCCCGACTGTGCCGCCGCCGTGCTTGCGCTTGACGGGTGATTACGCCTTCTCAGGAGGCTTGTTCCGCCGTTGCTCCTTCGAGATCTCGAGCAAGAGCGCAAGGAGCGCTCGAGAGGCTTCCGGCGTGAGCTCAGGTACTGCAGACGGAACCCGCAGGACGAGGTCCCCGCTCTTGCGACGCTTCCGGTCGGACCGTGCCATGGTGCGTTCTCCCTCGCAAGGCAAACGGGTTACGAGGGAGCATGGAATCGGGCTGTGATGACCAACCTGCTTCGGTGCAGTTACTTCCGGGATGCTTTCGGCAGCTTGGGCATGCGCGAAGCGAGCACCTCGGCAGCCTTGCGGTCGGAGGCAGGCACCCAGGCCGCATAGACCCGGAGGGTCGTAGTGCCGCCGCCACCGTGGCCAAGCCGACCAGAGACCGTCCGGAGATCGACGCCCGAGGTCAGAAGCTCGGTTGCCGAGTAGTGCCGCAGTGCGTGCAGGTGGGTGTCGATCTTGAGGCGGGTTGCCATGTCCTTATACCGCTGTGTCACCGCGTTGGGCGAGTACGGCTGGAGGTGATCGAGCGTCCGGGTCCCGCTGAAGACGAAGCGGTTGTCGTCGAACGTCTGGCCGAGCGAGCGCACGCGCTTGGCAACGCGCTTGCGGTGCTTGCGCAGCAGCGCCACGGTCTCGCCGTCCAGGGCGATCCGGCGGGATTGGTGGGTCTTGGTGTCTTTCTCCTTGCCGCCAACCCAGTTGCGACGTAGATCAATTACCTCCCCGTCCAGGTCAAGCCGGGAGAAGCGAAGTCCACAGAGCTCGCCGCGCCGGATGCCCGTGGTCATGACCAGCCAGACGAGAGTGCCCCAGTCCGGATCCATGCGGAACGCTTCAGTGACGAGCACAACGGCCTCAGCTGAGGAGGGTGGATCTGGATCCGGTGGCTTTTGCCGGGGGCGCTTGGCGATCGTCGCTGGATTGCTCTGCACCCATCCCCAGCGCTGGGCTGCAGCCATCGTGCCGCTGATGATCGAGTGCATTTGCCGGACTGTCGAGCTGGCCATCGGCTTGCAGACGTGTGGCTGGCACTTGGCCTTGACGCAATCATGGTCAGCGTCAGTGCTGTGCTTCTCGATGAACGGCTTCCCGTCGCAACGCACGCGACAGCGCCGCAGCTCGGTGTACAGGCTTTCGAGCGCCCGCGCGTCCAGCTTCTTCACCGCCACCATGCCGAGTGCCGGCTTGATCGTCCGGGTGATGTAGCCCTCGTACGTCTTGCGGGTGCTGTCCTCGATCTCGCTGGTGCGCAGCCACTCATCGAGTGCGCGGCTGAGCGGGACTGAGGATTCGGTCGCCTGCTGCTTGGTGACCTGGGTACGGAACTCCGCGATCTTGTCGTCTGCCTTGTCCCAGGCCTTCTGGTCAGTGCCGGGGATGGTGGCGGTGAGGTAAATCTTCTTGCTCGTCACCGGGTCGTAGCCGGCGAAGTACCGAACTTGCAGCGACTCCCCGCGCTGGCGAATCGCGCCTTTACGACGGCGCGCACTATCGACTCTGGCCATTCCCCCACTGTACGGGTGGACAGGTGGATGGACAGAGATCGTTTAGCTCGATCTTGATTCGGTTGTTTTGCCTGGTAGATGCTGGTGCCCCCGGTCCGACTCGAACGGACACTGGACGGATTTTGAGTCCGCTGCCTCTGCCGATTGGGCTACGGGGGCGAGGTGTGACGCTGTCGTTAACGACGGCCAGGATCACATCATGTGAACACCCTATCCCGGTAGCCTTGGTCGCTAGGGCCCGACCCGCTACAGGAGAGTGAGAACCTCGTGACTAAGGCTGCCGAGACCCGGCAACCCCAGGCCGACAGTGCGCCGCCGGTCGCGCACCGCGTGCTCATCGCCGAGGATGAGGCGCTGATCCGCCTCGACCTGGCCGAAATGCTGCGCGAGGAGGGGTACGAGGTCGTCGCCGAGGCGACCGACGGCGAGTCCGCCGTCCAGCTGGCCCGCGAGCTGCGCCCCAGTTTGGCCATCCTGGACATCAAGATGCCGAAGGTGGACGGCATCTCGGCGGCCGCGACCATTGTCGAGGAGCGCATCGCTCCAGTGGTCATGCTGACCGCGTTCAGCCAGCGCGAGCTGATCGAGCAGGCGCGCGACGCGGGTGCGATGGCCTACCTGGTGAAGCCGTTCGCCCGGCACGAGCTGGTGCCGGCCATCGAGCTGTCGGTCAGCCGGTTCGCCGAGATGCAGGCGCTGGAGGGCGAGGTCGCCACGCTCACCGAGCGGTTGGAGACCCGCAAGGTGGTCGATCGGGCCAAGGGTCTGCTGATGACCAACAACGCGATGACCGAGCCCGAGGCGTTCCGCTGGATCCAGCGCACCGCGATGGACCGCCGGAGCACCATGCGGGCGGTCGCGGAAGCGGTCATCAACGGCCTCGACCAGCCATCTTGATCGAATCTTGACCGGCTGACCTGGACCCTTCCGCCGCGAGCCGGATTGTAATAGCGTGCTTGCACGCCGTGATACACGGCGGTGCGCGCGTTGCGTTCTGGTAAAGAGCGTCACGTATGTGATGACGCGGAACGCGTGAGTCCAATAGGTTCCCCACACGCTCACGAATGGGTGAGTGCTATTGCACGGTGCTCGGGGGCCCGTTGCTGGACTCGGCTCGCGCAGTCACAGGAGGTTCAGGATGAGTCGGAAGCGGACGGTCATCGCGCTGGCGGGTGCGCTCGCCGGTGCGTTGGTGCTGTCGGCATGCGGCGGAGGGGGAACAGGCGGCGGGGGCGCGGAGGCGTCCTCCGACACGGTGAAGATCGGCTTCCTCGGCGATCTCACCGGAGAGAACGCCGGCCTGATGGATCCTCCGCACAAGGCGGCACAGCTGGCGTTCGACGAGTTCAACGCCACCAACCCACCCAAGAAGATCGAGCTGGTCGACTACGACAGCCAGGGCACGCCCGAGCAGGCGCAGGGGTTGGCGCCCAAGGCGGCCCAGCAGGACAAGATCGTCGGCCTGATCGGCCCCGGGTTCTCCGGTGAGTCCAAGGCCGCCAACCCGTTCTTCGACCAGGCCAAGATCCCGATGATCTCCGCTTCGGCGACCAACCCGGGTCTGGCCAACATGGGCCTCAAGTACTTCCACCGCACGCTCGCGGCGGACGACCTGCAGGGCCCGGGCATCGCGGACTTCCTGATCGCGGCAAAGAGCCCGCAGAAGGCGTTCGTGATCAACGATGACTCGGAGTACAGCACCGGGCTGGGCGGAGCGGTCGCCAAGCAGCTGTCCGGTAAGGGCGTCACCGTGGACAAGGACCAGTTCGCGCAGAGCGCCTCGGACTTCTCCTCCTCGGTGGCCAAGATCAAGGCCAGCAACCCGCAGGTGATCTTCTTCGGGGGTTACTACGCGCAGGGTGGCCGGCTGCTCAAGCAGATCCGGGACGCGGGGATCACCGCCACCTTCGCCACCGGTGACGGTGGCCTGGACGCCGGGCTGATCCGGGGTGCGGGCAACCAGGCCGCCGAAGGCGCGGTCATCGGCTGCCCGTGCGCCATCCCGGCGGCCGACTCCACCGGTGCGGCGAAGAAGTTCTACGACGCCTACAAGGCGAAGTACAACGCGGAGCCCGCCGTGTACTCGACCGAGGCCTACGATGCCGCGACGGCGTTCATCAAGGCCGTGCAGGCTGGCCACACCACGCCGGAGGCGATCAACACCTTCCTGTCCACGGTGGACTTCGCCGGGACCGGGAAGCAGATCAAGTTCGCGCCGAACGGCAACGTGGCGACCACCGACATCTTCGTCTACCAGGTGAAGAACGGAAAGATTGAGCCGCTGGGCAATGCCAAGCAGGCGAAGATCGGCTGAACGACCCCGGTCGCGCCGGGCGGCGGCTGGTAATGCGGCTGGCGTCCGGCGCGATTGTGGTTGTGTCCGGTGCTATTGAGGGGGCAACGGGGCATTGTTCAACGACTTTGTTCTGCAGTTCGGGCCGAGCACGGTCGGCGGCCTGGTCGTGGGCTCGATCTATGCGCTGGTGGCGCTGGGCTACACGATGGTGTACGGCGTGCTGCGGCTGATCAATTTCGCGCACTCCGAGATATTCATGATCGGCTCGTTCGCGGCGTTGTTCGTGTTGAGCCTGGTCAGTCTGCCGGGGCCGCTCACCGGGTTGGCCCTGTTGGGCATGATGGTGTTGCTGTTCGTGGTGGCGATGGCCGCTTCGGGCGGCGCGGCGGTGGCGTTGGAGTTCGTCGCCTACCGGCCGTTGCGCAAGCGCAACGCGCCGCGGCTGGCGGCGCTGATCTCGGCGATCGGCGCTTCGCTGTTCCTGCAGGAGCTGTTCGCCCTGGTGGTCATACCCGAGGTGTTCGAGCGGCAGGGGCGGATCGATGCGGCGGTGCCCCGGCTGGTGGACCGGAACACGGTGTTCACCGTGTTCGGCGCCGAGGTGAAGACCGACCATCTCGTGATCATCGTCGCGGCGGTGGTGATGATGGTCGCGCTGGACCAGCTGGTCGCGCGTACCCGGATCGGCCGGGGCATCCGGGCGACCGCGCAGGATCCTGAGGCGGCCGTGCTGATG
This sequence comes from Actinospineispora eucalypti, assembly GCA_014208095.1. Lineage (GTDB taxonomy): Bacteria > Actinomycetota > Actinomycetes > Mycobacteriales > Pseudonocardiaceae > Pseudonocardia > Pseudonocardia eucalypti. The sequence goes on from JACHMT010000002.1 coordinate 240,307, forward strand.
GGTGTCAACATCAACACCATCGTGCGGCTGACCTTCCTGCTCGGCGGCGCGATGGCCGGCGTGGCCGGGGTGCTGTACGCCATGGAGTTCGAGAACATCCGCTACAACATCGGGTTCGTGCTGGGCATCAAGGCGTTCACCGCCGCGGTGCTCGGCGGCATCGGCAACATCCGAGGGGCGCTGGTCGGCGGCATCGCGCTGGGCCTGGTGGAGAACTGGGGGGCGATTTTCTTCGGCACCCAGTGGAAGGACGTCATCGCTTTCGTGATCCTGGTAGTTGTGTTGTTGTTCCGGCCAACCGGCATCCTGGGCGAGTCGCTGCAGCAGGCGCGCGCATGAACGCCACTGGGAACCCGCTCAGCCGCCTCGGCTCGATCGCCGGCGGATACTTCGACGCGGTCCGTGACTGGTGGGCCGGCGCGCCGCCGTGGCAGCGCTGGATCGGTTATGCGCTGGCCCTGGGTGTGGCGATCATCGCGCCCAGCCCGTTCATCGGCGCGATCATGTCGCCGCACTCGGACTGGCCGACCCTGCTGTTCCACCCGATCAGCACGTTCATCCTGCTGGCCATGGGGCTCAACATCGTGGTCGGTCACGCGGGCCTGCTCGACCTGGGGTACGTGGCGTTCTTCGCGATCGGCGCGTACACGCTGGCCTACCTGGGGGTGAAGCACGGCTGGTCGTTCTGGCCGACGGTGGTGCTGGGCATGGTCCTGGCGTCGGTGTCCGGGGTGATCCTGGGTGCCCCGACGCTGCGGTTGCGCGGTGACTATCTGGCGATCGTGACGCTGGGCTTCGGGGAGATCGTGCGGATCACCGCGGTGAACACCGAGGAGATCGGCGGCGCCCGGGGTCTGACCCCGATCCCGCACCCGCCGGCGATGTTCGGCACCGAGTTCCTGCTGGACCCGCTGCCGTACTACTACCTGGTGCTGGCGGCGATCGTGCTGGTGATCATCTTCTCGGTACGACTGGAACGCAGCCGGGTGGGGCGGGCGTGGACGGCGATCCGGGAGGATGAGGACGCGGCCGAGCTGATGGGCGTGCCCACGTTCCGGTTCAAGCTGCTGGCGTTCGCCATCGGGGCGTTGATCGGCGGGCTGGCCGGGGTGATGTGGGCCGGCAAGGTCATCTTCATCGCGCCGACCAACTTCCCGTTCATCCTGTCGGCGACGATCCTGGCGGCGGTGCTGCTGGGCGGTTCGGGCAACCTGCCCGGGGTGATCCTGGGGGCGTTCCTCATTGCCTGGTTGCCGGAGCGGTTCCGAGGGTTCGCCGAGTACCGGATCCTGATCTTCGGTGGGGCGCTGGTGCTGATGATGGCGCTGCGGCCGGAGGGGCTGCTGCCGTCGCGGCGGCGTAAGGCGGAGATGGCAGATCCGGGTGGTTCGGCCCTGGGCGCCGAGGTGGCCGGGCCGGTCGCGGCCGGTGGATCTGGGTCGTCTTCGGAGGTGGGGAGGTGACCGACGAGATGATCGAGACGCGGCGCGCGGAACCCGGTACGACGGACGAGCAGCCGACCCTGGAGCTGGACAACGTGACCATGCGCTTCGGCGGGGTCACCGCGCTGCGCGGGGTCAGCTTCACCGTGGAGGAGGGGGAGATCGTCGCCCTGATCGGCCCGAACGGGGCCGGGAAGACCACGGTGTTCAACGTGGTCACCGGGGTGTGCCGGCCGACCGAGGGCGCGGTGCGGTTCGACGGGCGGCGGATCGACGGGATGAAGCGGTTCCGCATCGCCAAGTCCGGGATCGCCCGGACCTTCCAGAACATCCGGCTGTTCCACAACATGACGGCGCTGGAGAACGTCATGGTTGGGGCGGACGCGCACCACCGGACCGGGGCGGTCGGCGCGGCGCTTGGCCTGCCCTGGCACCGCAAGGAGGAACGCCAGGGCCGGGAGAAGGCGGCCGAGCTGCTGGAGTTCGTGGGCATGTCGGCGCGGGCGGAGGATGCGGCGAAGAACCTGTCCTACGGCGACCAGCGCCGGCTGGAGATCGCCCGCGCGCTGGCCACCGAACCCCGGTTGTTGCTGCTGGACGAGCCGGCGGCCGGCATGAACCCGGCGGAGAAGAAGTCGTTGCAGGGACTGATCCGGCGGATCCGGGAGTCCGGGCGGACCGTGTTGCTGATCGAGCACGACGTCGGCCTGGTGATGGACATCAGTGACCACATCGCGGTGCTGGACTTCGGCCAGAAGATCGCCGAAGGGCTGCCGCGTGAGGTCCGGGCGAACGCGAAGGTGATCGAGGCGTACCTGGGGGCTCCGACCGATGCTTCTTGAGGTATCCGAAATCCAGGTGCACTACGGCAAGATCGCCGCGCTGCGCGGGGTCAGCCTGCAGGTCGACACGGGCGAGATCGTGGCGCTGATCGGCGCCAACGGCGCCGGCAAGACCACCACCCTGAAGACCATCTCTGGGCTGCGGCCGTTGTCCGGCGGGCGGATCGTGTTCGACGGCCGCGACATCAGCCGGATGCCCGGGCACCTGCGGGTGGTCGCCGGGATCGGGCAGGCGCCGGAGGGCCGGGGCATCTTCCCCGGCATGACGGTGCAGGAGAACCTGCTGATGGGCAGCTACGCCCGCAAGCGGGGCTCGGAAAAGATCCTCGCCGAGGTCTACGAGCTGTTCCCCCGGTTGGCCGAGCGCAAGACCCAGGCCGGCGGCACCATGTCCGGGGGCGAGCAGCAGATGCTGGCCATCGGGCGGGCGCTGATGGGACAGCCGAAGGTGCTGCTGCTCGACGAGCCGTCCATGGGCCTGGCGCCGATCCTGGTCAACCAGATCTTCGACATCATCGCGGAGATCAACACCCGGGGCACCACCGTGCTGCTGGTGGAGCAGAACGCCACCCAGGCGCTGCGCCTGGCCGACCGCGCCTACGTCCTGGAAACCGGCCGGGTGGTCAAGGCCGCACCGGCCGACCAGCTGCTCACCGACCCGGATGTCCAGGCCGCCTACCTCGGCGGCGACCTGGACACCCGCGCGCAGGACACCCGGCCGACTACGAGCTGACTTTCCAGTCGAGCAGCTGCACGATCACGCCGTTGGGGTCGCGGGTCTGGAAGGCCCGCTCGCCCCACTCCTCCTCGGTCAGCGGCATGGTGATCTGGACGCCCTCGGCCTGCAGGCGGGCCAGTTCGCCCTCCAGGTCGTCCACGGTGAACGCCAGGATCAGGCCGGTGGCGTGGATGTCCCGCTGGTCCTCGGGGAGCGTGGGCAACCCGGTGGCCAGGAAGACCACGTGCATGCCGATGTCCTCGCGGGTGAGGGAGTGAAACCCTTCGGCGGCCATCTCCTCGGTGAAGCCGAAATGCTCCACCAGGAAGCGACTGGAAGCGGCCGGGTCGGACACGTTGAGCGAAACCGCCGGTGGTGCGGTGACCTTCATGTAGCCTCCTGGCGTCGAGTAAACTCCGTACGTTGTACAGTGTACAGCGTTTGCCGGGAGGATTCGTTACCGTGCCTGCCGAACGCAGTGGAGCCGGTGATCCGGTGCGCACCCTGGAGCTGCTGTGGCGGCTGCCCGAGCCGTCCCGGCGCGGCCCCCGGCCGGGACTGGACCTGGAGGCGGTGGTGGCGGCGGCGACCGAACTGGCCAACTCGGAGGGCCTGGACGCGGTGACCATGCGCCGGGTGGCCACCGCGCTCGGTGTCGCCCCGATGACGCTCTACACCTACCTGCCCGGCAAGGCCGAGCTGCTCGACCTCATGCTGGACGCCGCCTACCTGCGCATGACCCGCACGGACAGCACCGGCCAGCCGTGGCGGCAGCGGCTGCGGGCGGTCGCGGGGGAGAACCGGCGCCTGTTCGCCGCGCACCCGTGGGCCGCGTGGATCTCGACCACCCGGCCGCCGCTGGGGCCGGGGCAGATGGCCAAGTACGAGCATGAGCTGGCCGCGCTGGACGGCCTCGGCCTGGACGACGTGACGATCGACGCCGCGCTCACCCACCTGCTCGGCTTCGTGCAGGGCTGGGCGCGGACGGCCGCCCAGGTGCGGGCGGAGCGGCCGGACGGCGCCGGCGACGACGATCGGTGGTGGGCGAAGGTCGGCCCGCTGCTCGGCGAGTTGCTCGACCCGGCGCGTTACCCGTTGGCCACCAGGGTCGGTTCGGCCGCCGGCGCCGCGCACGGCGCGGCCTACGACCCGGCGCACGCCTACGAGTTCGGCCTGGCCCGGGTGCTCGACGGGTTTGCCGCGCTGATCGAGCCCGACCCGGCGCCGGGTTGACCGACCGCCACGGCCGGCGATCATCCGACGGATGGGTCAGGCCAGGACGGCCACCGCGACCAGCCCGCCGGAGACGGCGACGAAGGATAGGCCGCTGATCAGCTTGAACACCGCTGTGCCGGCTGATTTTTCGTGGAAGGCCAGGGGCAGGAAGAGCGCCGGGGTTCACCCAGGTTCCGACGGCCAGGGTCACGGCGAGCCAGCCGGGGATACCCGGCGCGGCCAGGCCGACCGCGACCAGGATCAGGCCCATGATGATGAAGTCCAGGTGCGCCTGGAGGACTCGCCTCGGGCTGGCCACGCCCAGCCGGCCCAGCGTGGCCGGTTGGGCCACCGACACCAGCACCGCCCAGCCGAGCACCGCGCCGAGGGCCAACTCGACCAGGCCGACCCTTACCAGTGCGCTCATCGGGACACCAGCTCCCCGGCGCGGTGCCGGCGGTACCACCGTTCGCCGTGCCAGCGCTGGTAGTGCCAGCAGGCGGTGGGCAGCGCGCCCCGGCGGTGCAGCCAGAAGCCGCGCGGGGGATCGGCGACCGGGGTCCGCCGGCCGGGGATGACCTCGGCGACCACCACGCCCTCGCCGTCGCGGGTGGGGCGTTCGGCCAGCACCCGGCCATCCGCGTCGGTGATCACCGTCGCGCCCTCGAAGCGCCCCCGGTAGCTCAGTGGCAGGCAGGGCATTGCGCACTCGAGCCGGCCGGCGTGCGAGGCGTGCACGGTGGGCGCGCCGACGTAGCGGGAGAAGCTGGCGGCGGCCTGCCTCGCGGTTGCCGTGTTGTCCCGCTCCAGCGGCCCGAACAGCGCGCGCGGCGCCCAGTGCGGCACCGACCACCAGCCGGAACCGGCGAGCACCAGGTCCACCCGGCCGGCCAGCCGGTGCACCGTCCGAGTGCGCATCAGCTCCCAGCACATGGCGGCGCCGACGGTCAGCTCGCCGGTGTCGAGCACCCCGGGGTCGTTGCCGCCCACGTAGTAGGCGTTCTCCCACATGGTCGGCAGGTCCTTGTCGTGCCGGCCGACCACTCCGTCCGGACCGGCCAGCAGGTACGCGTTGCGCACCTCGCCGTCCGCGTCCCGGCACAGGAAGGACCCGCCGACCAGTGCGCCGAACCGGGCGGCCAGCCCGGTCAGCAGCTCGGTCGCCGGGCCGTCCGGCGGCAGTGCCGCGTGGGCCAGGCGCTCGGTGAACCCGATGCCCGTGGTGAAGAACTCCGGGAGGGCAATGACCTCCGCGCCGGCCTCGCCCGCCCGCGTGCCCAGCCGCGCGCAGGCCGCCAGGTTGGCGTCCACGTCGGCGAGCACCGCTTCGAGCTGCACCGCTGCTACCCGAACCATGGATTGAACGGTACTGCAAAACTGAACGCTACTACAAGAACTCTATCGAGCCAGTCCTCGCAGCACGATGTCCCGGCCGATCGCGATCACCTCGGCCAGCTCCTGCTCGTCCAGTGCCAGCCGGTCCGGGCGCATCCGCAGTGCCAGCACGCCGTTCCAGGCGCCCCAGAGGAACACCGAAGTTCGGTGCGGGTCGGTGCACTCGATCTGCCCATCCTCGGCGGCCCGGCGCAGCGCGTCCGCGATGTTGCCGACCAGTGCCTCCACCTTGTCCGCGATGCGTTGCTCGGCCGCGCTGGCCAGGTCGCCCGGCGGCACGTCCAGCATGCGCAGCGCGATCATCCGGAAGTAGCCCGGGTTCTCCAGGTGGAACCGGCAGTAGGCGTCGCTGGCCGCGTACAGCTCCTGCACCGGCGTGCGGCCGGGCGCGTGGGCGCGCGCCATGTAGGCCTCGTTGACCTCCAGCGCCCGCTCCACCAGCGCCAGGTAGAGGGCTTCCTTGTTGCCGAAGTGGTGGTAGATCGAGCCGACCGCGGTGTCGGCCTCGGCGGCGATTGCGTCCATGCTGACCGCGTGGAAGCTGCTGTCGTTGAACAGCTTCTCGGCGGCGTCCAGGATCGCCGCCGTGGTCCGCGCGGTGCGTCGGTCCACCCGCTTCCGGTCTGAGCTCACCGCCATGACGGAAGAGCCTAGCCGCGGCCGCGGCCGGCTCGGGGGGCTCAGGGCAGCGGGATGTCGGTGCCCGGAGCGTCCGGCGCCTGGAACAGGGTGGCCCCTCCGGTCACCCGCAGCGCGGCCGGGCGAATCCGCGCGGGCACGTCGAAGTACAGGTCGAACTCCAGGCGCACCGAGGCACCCAGCTCGAACTCGCCCGGCTGGCGCTTGATCAGCATCGCCTCCGGGTCCGGGGCCAGCACCGCGCCGTCGGCGGTGACCAGCCGTTGGGCCTTGGTGTCGAACACCGAACCGGAACGGCCCAGGTTCGCCACCACCAGCCGCACCCGGACCAGCCGGCCCTGCTTGGGCCGCCACTCCGCGTGGCTGCCCAGGATGGAGTCCAGCGAGCTGAGCCCGAGCACGGTGAACTCGGTGTCGCCGTTGACCACCGGCGGATGCGATAGCGGTGTCTCGCCGGCCCGCACCGGACGGGGTGGCAGCTGGTACAGGGCCGGGGGAGCGGGCGCGCACCCGGCGAGCGCGACCACCAGCACCAGCGCCGGGCCGAGGCGACGCATCTCAGGCCCAGCCGGGGCGGACCAGCCCGGTCTCGTAGGCCAGCACCACCAGCTGCGCCCGGTCCCGCGCCGCCAGCTTGATCATGGCCCGGCTGACGTGGGTCTTGGCCGTGGCCGGGCTGACCACCAGGCGCTCGGCGATCTCGTCGTTGGACAGCCCCTCCGCGACCAGCGCGACGATCTCCTTCTCCCGGGTGGTCAGCGCGTCCAGCTCGCGCACCGACCGGGCGGGCCGGGCCCGGCGGGCGAACTCCCCGATCAGCCGCCGGGTGACGCCGGGGGAGAGCAGCGCCTCGCCCTCGGCCACCACCCGCACCGCGCGCAGCAGCTCCACCGGCTCGGTGTCCTTCACCAGGAACCCGCTGGCCCCGGTGCGGATCGCCTCGAACACGTACTCGTCGTCGTCGAAGGTGGTCAGGATGAGCACCCGCACGCCGGCCGAGGCCGGGTCGGCGACGATCCGGCGGGTGGCGGCCAGGCCGTCCGTGCCGGGCATCCGGATGTCCATCAGCACCACGTCCGGCGCGGTCTCGGCGACCACCCGGACCGCCTCGGCCCCGTCACCGGCCTCGCCGACCACCCCGATGTCCGGCTGCGCGTCCAGCAGCGCGCGGAACCCGGCGCGCACCAGCGCCTGGTCGTCGGCCAGCACCACTTTGATCAACTGGATTCCCCTTCACCGGGTATCGGCAGCCGGGCCCGCACCCGGAATCCGCCGCCGGGGCGCGGGCCGGCGTCCAGCCGCCCGCCGAACGCGGCCGCCCGCTCCCGCATGCCGGGGATGCCGTTGCCCGCCGGGGGCTCGCCCCTGGCGCCCCGGCCGTCGTCGTCCACCTGCAGGACCAGGTCCGGCCCCGAATAGTCCAGCAGCACCGATGCGGAGTCGGCGCCGGCGTGCCGGTGCACGTTGGTCAGCGCCTCCTGGGCGATCCGGAACGCCGCGGTGTCCAGCGCGGTGGGCAGGGGGCGCGCGGCGCCCTCGGTGCGCACGGTGACCGGCAGGCCGGTGCCGCGCATCCGCTGGGCCAGCGCGTCCAGGCCGGCCAGGCCGGCGGTCGGGGCGAGGGGCAGCTCCTCGTCCACCCGGCGCAGCACGCCGAGCATGCCGCGCAGCTCCACCAGCACCTCCTTGCTGGACGCCTTGATCGCGGTGAGCGCCTCCCGGGCCAGGCCGGGTTGCTCGTCCAGCAGGTGCAGCGCGGTGCCGGCCTGCACGTTGATCAGCGAGACGTGGTGGGCCAGCACGTCGTGCAGGTCCCGGGCGATGCGCAGCCGTTCCTCGGTCGCCCGGGCGCGCGCCTCCTCGGCCCGGGCCAGCCGCTCCCGGGCCAGCCGCTCGCGGCGGCCGCGCAAAAGCTCGCCCAGGGTGAGCAGCACCAGCAGCCAGGCCGCCAGCCCGGAAACGGCCAGGGGCTCGAGCCGCCCCTCGCGCAACCAGAACAGGACGACCATGGCGAGGTAGGTGGGCACGGTGACCAGCCACGCCGCCCGCCGCCGCCGGTGCACCACGGCGTTCACCAGCGCTACCACCACGGACAGCACCACCGGGCCGTACGGGTAGCCCAGCGCCAGGTAGCCGAGCAGCACGGCGACCGTGGCGACCAGCGTGCCGACGGGGTACCGGCGCCGGGCCGGCAAGGCGGCCGGCCCGAGCAGCAGCAGGACCACCGCGAGCGCGTCCAGGGGCCGCGCGTCCGGCTGCCGGCCGGCCGCGCCGAAGCTGCCCATGACCTGGATGAACCCGGCGGCCAGCGCCGGCAGCAGCAGCCTGGCGTCCAGCGCGACCCGGTTCACCGGACAAACGGTAGCGACTCGGGCGCGCCTCCGGCGTCGGCCGACGGTCGACTGCCCGGCTACGCCTCCGGGCGTACGCGGGGGCCGGGCCGGTTGTCCAGGTGCATGCAGGTCAACCGGCCGGTGCAGATCCGCTTGCCGCGCCCGTCGGTGAGGACCACCTCGAAGGTGGACGTGCTGCGTCCCACGTGCAGGGGCGTGGCCACCCCGGTGACCAGGCCCTCGGTCGCGCTGCCGTGGTGGGTGCAGGCCAGCTCGAGGCCGACCGGGAAGCGCTCGGGCAGCGTGTGCTGGGCCGCCGCGACCGAGGCCAGCGTCTCCACCAGCACCCCGCTGGCGCCGCCGTGCAGCAGCCCGAACGGCTGCCGGTTGCCGGCCACCGGCATGGTGCCGACCACCCGGTCCTTGCCGATCTCCGTGATCTGGATACCCATCCGCTCGGGCAGCTGCTCATCGGGGAACGAGATCGCCGATAGCGGCGGGTTCTGCGACTGGATCGACATCCAGGCAGCTTATGCGGCGGTTACCGGCCGTGTCCGCACGCTGTCGCTCAGGCCACCTCGGCGGTCCGGCTGGGCCAGCCGCCGGTCGGTGCCGGGTCGGAGGAGAGCGCCAGCCAGGCGGCGGTGAGCCGCTCCATGGCCTCGTCGAGGCACGGTTCGGGCAGCGTGTACGGCAGCCGAAGGAACCGCTCGAAGGCGCCGTCCAGGCCGAACCGGGGGCCGGCGGCGAGCAGCACGCCGTGCCGGCTGGCGCTGGAGACCAGTGCGCTGGACACCGGGGCGTCCAGGTCCACCCACAGGGAGAGCCCGCCGGTGGGCGCGGAGGCCGTCCAGCCGGGGAAGTGCCGGGTGACCAGCCCGCGCAGGTGGTCCCGGGCGGAGCGCAGCCGGGGCAGGCGGTCGGCCAGCACGGTGTCGATCGCGTCCAGCAGGTGCTGGGTGATCAGCTGGTCCAGCACCGAGCTGGCGATGTCCACCGAGGCCCGGGACCGGGCGATCCGGTCGATCATGGGCCGGCGCGCCCGCACCCAGCCGATGCGCAGGCCGCCCCAGAACGTCTTGCTGGCCGAGCCCACGGTGATGATCGGTGAGGAGCTGTGTTCCGGCAGGTGGGAGGCCAGCGGCGCGAGCTGCTCCCCGTCCAGCGGGAGCTCGGCCACCGACTCGTCGACCAGCAGGGGGGTGCGGGTGCGCCGGCCCAGCTCGACCAGCTCGGCGCGCTGCTCGGCGCTCATGCAGAGGCCGGTGGGGTTCTGGAAGTCCGGGATCAGGTACATCAGCCGGGGGCAGGCGTCCCGTACCGCCGCGGCGATGGTGTCGATGTCCCAGTCCGTGCCGGTGAAACCGACCGGAACCGCTCGGGCGTGCTCGCGGGCGATGGCGTCCAGGGCGTTCGGGTAGGTGGGGTGCTCCACCAGCACCCGGTCGCCCGGGGAGACCAGGGTGGCGAACACCAGCGCGTTGGCGTGCTGCGCGCCCGAGGTGATCAGCACCTCGTCCGGCGTGGTCGGCAGGCCGCGTGCGGTGTACCGGGCGGCCACCGCCGCGCGCAGCGAGCGCAGCCCGAACAGCTGGTAACCGCTGCCCGTGGCGTGGTGGGTCACCCGCTCGGTGGCCCAGTTGAGGGCGGCGGCGAAGGGAGCCGTGGGGGCGGCGGTGGCCGCGTAGGCCAGGTCCAGCGCGGTGCTGTCGCCGGCCGGGGCGAACGGTGAGAGGTGCTGGACACCGGGAGTCTCGGGCAGCGTGGTCCAGCTGCCCGAGCCGCGCTTGCTGTGCAGGAAGCCGGCCTCGCGCAGCAGGTCGTAGCCGGCCGCCACGGTGGTGCGGCTGATCGTCAGCGCGGTGGCCAGCTCGCGCTCGGCGGGCAGCCGGGTGCGCACCGGGAGCCGCCCGTCCAGCACCAGCAGCTTGATCCGCTCGGCCAGCTCGGCATAGGCGGCGGGACTGACCGCGCCGTTGCCCTCGGTGCGCCACTGGCCCAGGTGCTTGGCCAGCGTGCGGCCGGTCACGTGCCGGTCACCGTTCATTTGGCCCAGTCCACTTCGCCGGGATTGGCTCTGTTGTCCCAATCCAATTACCCCGATAATAGAGCCACAGGGAGGCGATGGCCATGACTGGACTTTTGATCATGGTGGCACTGGCGGTGCTGCTCGCCGCCTGGGGACCACTGTTCGGGGTGGACTCCCGGGACGGCCGTGACTGGTACAACCGCCCGGCGCGCGAGGTTCTTCCCCGGCCGGGGCGGGGCGTCCGGGAGCGGCTGGCCCGCTGCTGGAGCTGGCTGGCCGGGGCCTGGGACCGCCAGGAGCGGGCCTGGGGTGAGTGCTGGCGGGTCCACCAGCCGTGGCGCGGTGACGACCTGCCGCCGGACTGGGACGAGCTGCACTGGCGCGTGGTGCGCGGGGAGTACCGGCTGGCCGGCCGGTTGATGCCGCCCCCGACGCCACCCGCCGACCGCTCCGGCGACCCGGCCAACCACTAGCCGGGAATAGCCGGGGGAAAGCTGTCAGGGGGCGGCCCTAGACTTGCCGAGGTGACCGCCACCACCGCCACCTCTGCCACCGACGCCGGCACTCCGACCAGTACTGACCAGGGCCAAGCCGAACGCCGTCTGCTCCTGCTCGACGGGCATTCGCTCGCCTACCGGGCGTTCTACGCCCTGCCGGCGGAGAACTTCCGCACCCAGACGGGGCAGACCACCAACGCGGTGTACGGCTTCACCTCGATGCTGATCAACCTGTTGCGGGACGAGCAACCGACGCACCTGGCGGTGGCGTTCGACGTGTCCCGGCGGACCTTCCGGTCCGAGGCGTTCGCCGAGTACAAAGCCAACCGGACCAGCACCCCGGACGACTTCCGGGGCCAGGTGGAGCTGATCCGCGAGGTGCTGAACGCGCTGGCCGTGCCGTCAATGGCGGTGGAGGGCTACGAGGCCGACGACATCATCGCCACGCTCACCACGCAGGCGGTGGACGCGGGCTACCGGGTGGAGATCTGCACCGGAGACCGGGATGCGTTCCAGCTGGTCGGGGACGCGGTGACGGTGCTCTACCCGAAGCGCGGGGTGTCCGACCTGGCCCGGGTGGACCCGGCCGAGGTGAACACCCGCTACGGGCTGTCGCCCGCGCAGTACCCCGACTTCGCCGCCCTGCGCGGCGACCCCAGCGACAACCTGCCGTCCATCCCGGGCGTGGGGGAGAAGACCGCCGCCAAGTGGATCAGGGAGTTCGGCTCGCTGGCGGAGCTGACCGACCGGGTGGACGAGGTCAAGGGCAAGGCCGGCGACGCGCTGCGGGCGAACCTGGCCAACGTCACCCTCAACCGGCAGCTCACCGAGCTGGTCCGGGAGGTGCCGCTGGAGCTGGCGCCGGACGACCTCGCGGTGCGGGCCTGGGACCGTGACGCGGTGCACCGGCTGTTCGACGAGCTGGAGTTCCGGGTGCTGCGCGAGCGGCTGTTCGCCACGCTGGCCAGCGCGGAGCCGGAGGCGGAGTCGGGTTTCGAGGTCCAGGGTGGCCCGCTCGCGCCCGGTGAGCTGGGGGACTGGCTGGCCGAGCACGCCGCCGACGGCCGCCGGGTGGGGCTGGCCTTCCACGGCAACGTGGGCAGCTGGCTGGGCCGGGACGTGGACGGCATCGCGCTGGCCGGCGCGGACGGCCACGGCGGCTACGTGGACGTCACCGCGCTCACCCCGGAGGACGAGGCCGCGCTCGGCGAGTGGCTGGCCGACCCGACCAGGCCGAAGGCGGCGCACGACGTGAAGGGCGCGCTGCACGCGCTGCGCCTGCGCGGCTGGACGGTGGCCGGCCTGACCAGCGACACCGCGTTGGCCGCCTACCTGGTCCGGCCCGGCCAGCGCAGCTTCGACCTGGCCGACCTGGCGCTGCGTTACCTCCGCCGCGAGCTGCGCGCCGAGGGCGATCCGGAGGACGGCCAGCTGTCCCTGCTCGGCGGCGTGGAGGAGGCCGACCAGCAGCGGGCCCAGGCGGAGATCCTGCGCGCCCACGCGGTCGGCGAGCTGGCCGACGCGCTGGACCTGGAGCTGGGCAAGCTGGGCGGGGCCAAGCTGCTCCAGGAGCTGGAGCTGCCGCTGCTCGGCGTGCTGGCCGACCTGGAGCGGGCCGGCATCGCGGTGGACGGGGACCTGCTCGCCGCGCTCGAGGCGGACTTCGCCGCGCAGGTCAAGCAGGCCGCCCAGGACGCGTACTCGCAGATCGGCAAGGAGATCAACCTGGGCTCGCCGAAACAGTTGCAGGTGGTGCTGTTCGACGAGCTGGGCATGCCGAAGACCAAGCGCACCAAGACCGGCTACACCACCGACGCCGATGCGCTGCAGAGCCTGTTCGAGCAGACCCAGCACCCGTTCCTCTCCCACCTGCTCCTGCACCGCGACGCCACCCGGCTCAAGGTCACCGTGGACGGCCTGCTCAAGTCGATCGACGACGACGGCCGCATCCACACCACCTACAGCCAGACCATCGCCGCCACCGGGCGGCTGTCGTCCACCGAGCCGAACCTGCAGAACGTGCCGATCCGGACCGCCGCCGGCCGGCGCATCCGGGAGACCTTCGTGGTCGGGGGCGGCTACGCCGAGCTGCTGACCGCCGACTACAGCCAGATCGAGATGCGCATCATGGCGCACCTGTCCAAGGACGAGGCCCTGGTCGAGGCGTTCCGCTCGCACCACGACTTCCACGCGGAGACCGCCGCCAAGGTGTTCGGGGTGAACGCCGCCGAGGTGAGCGTCGAGCAGCGGGCGAAGATCAAGGCGATGAACTACGGGCTGGCCTACGGGCTGTCCGCGTTCGGGCTCTCCGGCCAGCTGCGCATCTCCACCGAGGAGGCGCGCGGCCTGATGGACGGCTACTTCGAGACCTTCGGCGGCGTGCGGGACTACCTGCGCAGCGTGGTGGACCAGGCGCGCAAGGACGGCTACACCGAGACCATGCTCGGCCGGCGCCGCTACCTGCCCGACCTGACCAGCGACAACCGGCAGCGCCGGGAGATGGCCGAGCGGATGGCGCTGAACGCCCCCATCCAGGGCAGCGCGGCGGACATCATCAAGGTGGCGATGCTGCGGGTGCACGGAGCGCTGGCCGAGGCCGGCCTGCGCTCCCGGATGCTGCTGCAGGTGCACGACGAGCTGGTGCTCGAGGTGGCCGAGGGGGAGCGGGACGCGGTCCGTGAGCTGGTGTGCGACCAGATGGGCGCGGCGCACGAGCTGTCCGTGCCGCTCGAGGTCTCCGTCGGTTTCGGGCGCAGCTGGGACGACGCCGCGCACTGACGCGACGGGTCAGCCCGGGGCGAGCCGGTGGGGCAGCGCGGCCAGCCGGAAGCGCCGCCAGAAGAACGCGTCGGCGGTGTGCTGGTCGGCGAAGAACGGCCGGAGCGCGTTCGGGTCACCGCCGGCGTAGGCCTGGTAGTAGCGCTGGATCAGGTCGACCCGCGGATTTCCCGCGCTGGTCGGTTCGACCCGGGGCGCGCCGCCGGCGAGCAGCGCGGTGGCCGCCAGACCGGCGACGGTGGCGGTGCCGTGCAGGACATGGCCCGGCCGTCGCGCCGGACCGGGTAGAGTCCCGGTTCGTCCCAGCGGAGGAGCTGCCCGGTGACCGACCTCGCGGCCCCGACCCGGCGCGCCCCGGCCGTGCCGGTGGTGCCGGCCGTGCCGGTGGTGGTGCGGCTGCGGCGGGCCCGCGACCTGATGGACCGGTGCTACGCCGAGCCCCTGGACCTGGACGCGCTGGCCGCCGAGGCCGGGTTCTCCCGGTACCACTTCGCCCGGGCGTTCCGCGCGACCTACGGCGAGACCCCACGCGCGTACCTCACCCGCCGGCGGGTCGAACGGGCCAAGGACCTGCTGCGTTCGGCGGACATCACGGTCACCGAGGTGTGCATGCTGGTCGGGTTCAGCAGCCTGGGTTCGTTCAGCAGCCGGTTCCGCGAGCTGGTCGGCCTGCCGCCTTCGGAGTACCGGCGGCGCAACTGGACCGAGCGCGCGCCGCTGCCGGTGCCCGGCTGCTTCGTGATGGCCTGGACCAGGACAGCAATCGCGGAGAAGCGCGGCGATCATCCGGCTCAATAGCCTGCGCACCATGATTAACGCGTTCTCGCATATGTGCATCTACGTGCTCGACCAGGACTCGGCCAAGGCCTTCTACACCGAGAAGCCGGGCTTCACCCTGATCGGCGACCACGACATGGGCGACGGTATCCAGTGGCTCACGGTCAGCCCGCCGAACCAGCCCGACCTGGAGGTTGTGCTCGCCGACTGCCGGATGGGGCACGACGCGGAGACCGCCGACCAGCTCCGGGCGTTGGTGGCCAAGGGGGCCATCGGCCCCGGGGTGCTGGCCACCGACGACTGCCAGAAGTCCTACGAGGAGCTGTCCGCGCGCGGCGTGGAGTTCCTGCAGGCGCCGACCGAGCGGTTCTACGGCACGGAGGCGCTGCTGCGCGACGACTCCGGGAACTGGTTCAGCCTGAGCAAGCGGGCGCCGGTTTCCGGCAGCTGAAGATCGCGGTGCCGGGGAAGAGGTCGCCGCGCAGCGGCGACCACTGTCCCCAGGTGTCGTCCAGGTCGGCGGGCCACTCCGGTTCGACCAGGTCGACCAGTTCGAGGCCGGCGGCCACGATGTCCCGGACCCGGTCACCCAGGGTGCGGTGGTGCTCCACGTACGCGGGCGCACCGGAGCCGTCCACCTCCAGATAGGGCGAGCGGTCGAAGTAGGACTGGGTGACGGTGAGGCCGGCCGGACCGGGATCGTCCGGGAAGATCCACCTGATCGGGTGGTTTACCGCAAATATCCAGCGGCCCCCCGGTCGGAGCACCCGGGCCACCTCCCGCATCACCCGTCCCGGGTCGGCCACGAAGGGCACCGCCCCGAAGGCCGAGCACACGATGTCGAAGACCCCGTCGGCGAACGGCAGCCGCTCCGCGTCGGCCTGCACCAGCGGCACGGCCACCCCGGTCCGTTGGGCGGCCAGTGCCGCCTGGCGAAGCATGCCCGAGGACAGGTCCATGCCCACCGCGGCGGCACCCTGCCCGACCAGCCAGCGGGCGCACGAGGCGGCGCCGCAGCCCAGCTCAAGGACCTGCGCGCCGACCAACGAGGCGGGTTCGCCGAGGAGCCGGGCGTCCGCCTCGCGCAGCCGTTCGGGGCACCAGACGAAGTCCGCGTCGCCCAGGAACTCGCCGTGCTCGGCCTGGTAGTCCACCGCGTCCGCGTCCCACCAGCGGCGGTTCGCGCGGGCCGACTCGGTCGAGGAGACGCTCCGCCGGGCCACCCTGGTCTCACCCAGCGGGTGATCCGTCACGTTCACCCACGCATCTTGGCGGGGGGAATTGGGGGCGGTTCAGCACGGGGGCGGCGTTGCCCGCCCGATCGGGTGACGCGTAGCATGAAGGTGCAAGGGTATACGCATCCCCTTACACGTCCATCCGTGCGGCTCAAACCGCCCGTCCACGCCACATCTATCCATACCGGAGCTACCCACCGCATGTCCACCGACACCACCACCGTCCCGACCACTCCGCAGGTCGCCGTCAACGACATCGGGACGGAGGAGGATTTCCTCGCCGCCATCGACCAGACGATCAAGTACTTCAATGATGGGGACATCGTTGAAGGCACCATCGTCAAGGTCGACCGGGACGAGGTTCTTCTCGATATCGGGTACAAGACCGAAGGAGTCATCCCCTCCCGCGAGCTGTCCATCAAGCACGACGTCGATCCGGCCGAGGTCGTCAAGGTCGGGGAGTTCGTCGAGGCGCTTGTCCTGCAGAAGGAGGACAAGGAAGGCCGGCTGATCCTGTCCAAGAAGCGCGCTCAGTACGAGCGCGCCTGGGGCACGATCGAGGCGCTCAAGGAGGCGGACGAGCCGGTCGAGGGCACCGTCATCGAGGTGGTCAAGGGCGGTCTGATCCTGGACATCGGGCTCCGTGGCTTCCTGCCGGCCTCGCTGGTCGAGATGCGCCGCGTGCGCGACCTGCAGCCGTACGTCGGCCGCAAGATCGAGGCCAAGATCATCGAGCTGGACAAGAACCGCAACAACGTGGTCCTGTCCCGCCGCGCCTGGCTGGAGCAGACCCAGTCCGAGGTGCGCAGCGAGTTCCTCAACCAGCTCACCAAGGGCCAGGTCCGCAAGGGCGTGGTGTCCTCGGTGGTCAACTTCGGTGCGTTCGTCGACCTCGGCGGCGTGGACGGCCTCGTGCACGTCTCCGAGCTGTCCTGGAAGCACATCGATCACCCCAGCGAGGTCGTGGAGGTCGGCCAGGAGGTCACCGTCGAGGTGCTCGACGTGGACCTGGACCGTGAGCGCGTCTCGCTGTCGCTGAAGGCCACCCAGGAAGACCCGTGGCGGCTGTACGCCCGCACCCACGCCATCGGCCAGATCGTGCCGGGCAAGGTCACCAAGCTGGTGCCGTTCGGCGCGTTCGTCCGCGTCGAGGAGGGCATCGAGGGCCTGGTGCACATCTCCGAGCTGGCCGAGCGCCACGTGGAGATCCCGGAGCAGGTCGTGCAGGTCGGCGACGACTGCATGGTCAAGGTCATCGACATCGACCTGGACCGCCGGCGCATCTCGCTGTCCCTCAAGCAGGCCAACGAGGGTATGACCCCGGAGACGGAGTTCGACCCGACGCGCTACGGCATGGCCGCCGAGTACGACAACGAGGGCAACTACATCTACCCCGAGGGCTTCGACCCGGAGACCCAGGACTGGCAAGAGGGCTTCGAGAAGCAGCGCGAGGAGTGGGAGCGCCAGTACGCCGAGGCGCACGTCCGCTACGAGCAGCACATCACGCAGCTCAAGAAGGCCGCCGAGGCCGAGGCCAAGGCCGCGACCGAGGAGAGCGAGGGCGGCGGCGTCAGCAGCGCGTCCAACTACTCCTCGGACAGCTCGAGCAGCGACGGTGGCACCCTGGCCAGCGACGAGCAGCTCGCCGCGCTGCGGGAGAAGCTGTCCGGCGGCGCCTGAGCTGAACCGGTAGGCACCAACCAGCTACGGCGACGAGCCGGGCACCCCGATCGGATGGGGCGCCCGGCTCGTCGCTTTCGATCACGGTAGCGTCGCCGGCATGCTGCGGTTGGGGCTCACCGGGGGTATCGGCGCGGGCAAGTCCACGGTGGCCCGGCGCCTGGTCGGCCTCGGTGCCTACCTGATCGACGCCGACGTGATCGCCCGCGAGGTGGTCGCGCCCGGCAGCCCCGGCCTGGCCCAGGTGGCCGCCGAGTTCGGCGCCGAGGTCCTGGACCCGGACGGCGCCCTGGACCGTCCCGCGCTGGCCGCCGTGGTCTTCACCGACGAGGATGCCCGGACGCGGTTGAACGCGATCGTGCACCCGCTGGTCCGTCACCGGACCGAGGAGATGCTCGCGGCGGCCCCGGCCGACGGCATCGTGCTCCAGGACATCCCGCTGTTGGTGGAAGGGGGCATGGCGGCCGCGTTCCACCTGGTCCTCGTGGTGGACGCGGCGGTGGACGAACGGGTGCGCCGGCTGGTCGGTCGGGGCATGACGGCCGAGGACGCGCGGGCCCGGATCGCCGCGCAGGCCGACGAGGCCGCCCGCCGGGCGGTCGCCGACGTGTGGCTGGACAACTCCGGCGAGCCGTCGGTGATGCACGCCGAGCTGGACAAGTTGTGGCGGGACCGCCTGGTTCCGTTCGAGTCGAACCTGCGCAACGACCGCCGGTCCGGGTACGGCCCGCCCCGTTTGGCGGAGCCCAACCCCGAATGGTCCAGCGAGTACGCGCGCCTGGCCGCCCGGATCCGGTTCGCCTGCGGGGATGCGGTGCGCACCCTGGACCACATCGGGTCCACCTCGGTGCCCGGGCTTCCGGCGAAGGACGTGCTGGACATCCAGCTGGGCGTCGACTCGCTGGACCGGGCCGATGAGCTGGTCGGCGCGTTGCGCGGGGCCGGGTTCGTGCATTGGCCATCGATCACCCGGGACACCCCGAAGGCATCCGTGCCGGACCCGGAGGCCTGGCGGAAGCGGCTGTATATCAACGCCGACCCCGGGCGGGCGGCCAATCTGCACGTCCGTGTCGTTGATTCACCCGGCTGGCGGTATGCCCTGATGTTCCGGGACTGGCTGTGCGCGGACGCGAGCGCGCGTGACGAGTATCTCGCCGCCAAGCGCGCCCTCGCGGCGGCCCACGCCACGGATCGGGACACCTCGGCATATGCGCAGGCCAAAGAGCCGTGGTTCGACAGGACGGAGCCTTTGGCGGAGGCCTGGGCGCGCTCAACCGGCTGGCGGCCCCGTCTGGACGGGCCGCACTCCGAATGACGCAGAGTGAATTCCCCGAAGGTGTAACGAAGGGGATCCGCCGTTCGACACACTGGGCGCGAGGGCGGGCGTCCGGTGGCGCCTGCCTACTAGTACGCATGCGAAGGGGATGACGTGGAGCGGCCAATGTACTACCAGCCGCCACCCGGTGACGTGGCAGCGACCACGGTGCTCGGGGATCCGGGCGCGACGACGGTCATGGAGCCGTCGAGCCCGCGTGCCGAGTTCGGCGCGCACTTCGAGGCGAACTACCCGCGGCTGGTGGCCCAGCTGTGCCTGATCACGCTCAACGCGACCCAGGCGCAGGATCTGGTGCAGGAAGCCTACGCGCGGGCGTGGCAGCGGTGGTCGGAGATCCGCGAGCTGCCCGACCCGGCGGGCTGGATCCGGCACATGGCGGTGCGCGGCAGCAACAGCAAGTGGCGCCGGGTGCTGGCCAAGTTCGGGCTGGAGAAGTCCAAGGGTGCGGCCGAGGCCCCGACCGACGACCCCCAGCACCGGGCGGTGCTCGAGGCTCTGGCGGAAATTCCGCCGTACCGGCGCCGGGTGTTGGTGCTTGCCGACATCGCGCACGCGCCGCTGATCGAGATCGCCGAGCTTGAAGGACTGGACATCGGGGTGGCGGAGGCGCGACTCGCCTTCGCGCGACGGGAGCTGAACGACCTGATGGCGTTGCGCCCGCCGACCGTGCCACCCACCGCGAACTGGGAGGACCTGTGACCGACAACGTCGACCTCGGAGCCGCCGCACTCCGGCGCCTCGATGAGGATCTGACCCAATCTGTCGCCCTGCCCCCGGTTGACGCGGTCATCCGGCGGGCGGACGCGATGAACCGCACCACGACCGCCGCGACCGCCGCCGTGCTGACCGTCGGCGCGCTGGGCGCGGTCACCGTGGTTGCCCAGTCGGTGGTTTCCGGCGCGGCGCCGCTGCCCGCGCCGGTGGCGCTCTCGCCCGCCGCGAGCCCGGTGCCGGACGCCGCGTCCGGGCCGGTACCGGCCGTGGCCGAGGTGCTCAAGCCGGGCGAGCAGCTGGTGACGCTGCGCCCGGGGGCCACCGCGCCCCAGGGTTCGCGCGTCCTGCCGAACGGCGTCACCGTGCTCGGCCCCGGTTCCAAGGCGGGCGACTCGGACCCGGTCGACGTGCCCGACTGGGACGACGACAACGACGGTGACCACAACGACCACGATGGTGACTGGAACGACCACGACGGCGATCACAACGATCACGACGGGGACCACAACGGTGATCACGATGGTGATCACAACGGCGACCACGACGGTGACCCCAACGATCACGATGGTGATCACAACGGTGACGACGACGGCCCGTGGTGGCCGCCGACCCACCACCCGCGTCCGCCGACGGACCACCCGCGTCCGCCGACGACCCACGTGCCCTGGCCGGAGCGCCCCTTCCCGCTGCCCCGGCCGATCGAGGAGCCGACGACCGAACCGTCGAAGGGCCACGACCCGGGTCGCCCGTGGACCGAGGCGCCCAGGCCGGGTGACTGGTCGGGGCCGGGTTTCCCGGTCAAGCCGTCCGACCCGAGGAAGCCGGCCGAGGAGCCGACCGCCGAGCTGCCCACGTCCAGCGCGGAGCCGAAGCCGACCACGCCCGAGGTGACGATCCCGGAGCAGCCGAACACCCGGCCGACCATCCCGGCCGCACGGCCGCCGGTGGAGTTCCCCCGGCCCGACGTGACGACGGAGCCGAAGACCACCGAGCCGAAGACCACGGAGCCGAAGACCACCGAGCCCAAGCCGGAGGTGACCGAGCCCAAGTCGGAGGTCACCCAGCCGAAGCCGCAGGTCCTGCAGCCCAAGCCGGAGGTCACGGAGCCGAAGCCGGAGTTCACCCAGCCCAAGCCGACCGCCACTCCGGCCCCCCGGCCGAGGACCACGGAGCCGACCCGTGAGCCGGTGGTCCGGCCGACCACCCACGAGCAGACCCGTGAGCGGCCGGCCTACACGCCCAAGCCGGAGCCCAAGCAGGAGCAGCCCACCCGGGAGCGCGGCGGCGGGGACGGCTCGCCCCGCGGCGAGTCGAACGCCGGGCGCGGTGGCGGTGGTGGCGGCGAGCACAGCCGCGGCACCAGCGGCGGCGGTGAGAACGGCAACAGCGGCGGCGGCTCGCGGGGCGGCAGTGGCAACAGCGAGTCGGGCGGCGCCGGCAACCGTGGCGGCGGTGGCGGTGGCAACACCGAGCCCCGCGAGTACCCGAGGGGTGGGGGCGGCGGCGACAGCTGACCCTCAGCGGGTTCGGTTGTACCAGGTGAGCGCCACGCCCACACTGGAAAGCCAGGCATTCAGGTCGTGCTGGTGGTCCGCCAGCCCGGCCAGCGCGCGGTAGCTGACGGCCAGGGCGCGCTCGGCGGTGGCCGAGTCGATCAGGCCGTCGGCTACCGCGAGCACGTACTCGTCCAGGTCCAGCACCTGGGTGTCCCGGCCGGCGCGGGTGACCAGGTCGAGATAGAGGTCGACGGTGCGCCACACGTCGCCGTCGCGGTCCACGTCCACGATGTCCAGGTAGAAGTCCTGGTCGCGTTCGTGGCCCGGTCGCCAGCCCCAGTCGGTGACCCGCAGCCCGAGCGCCGGCAGCAGCCAGGACTCGATCCAGGCCACCCTCGGGTGGTCCTGCATCGGCCGGCGCAGGTAGAGGCCGAACTGCTCGGTGCGGTACTCGTCGACCGGCCGGACGAACCCCTTGGGGTCGGTGTTGGTCCGGGCCGGCACGTCGAAGGTCTCGACCTTGGGCGGGTGCACGTGTGCCATCGCCGGAAATCTTGTCAGACCGAAGGCTTACCCTCGATAACGTGGCATTCGCGACCGAACACCCAGACATCGCCGTTTCGGACGACCGCACCCTGGCCCAGGTGCCCCGGGACGAGGGCCGGTTCAAGGTGGTCAGCGAGTACCGTCCGGCCGGCGACCAGCCGGCCGCCATCGACGAGCTGGAACGGCGCATCCGCGCCGACGAGCAGGACGTGGTGCTGCTCGGCGCGACCGGTACCGGCAAGTCCGCGACCACCGCCTGGCTGATCGAGCGGCTGCAACGGCCCACCCTGGTGATGGCGCCGAACAAGACCCTGGCCGCGCAGCTGGCCAACGAGCTGCGCGAGATGCTGCCGAACAACGCGGTCGAGTACTTCGTCTCGTACTACGACTACTACCAACCCGAGGCGTACATCGCGCAGACCGACACCTACATCGAGAAGGACTCGTCGGTCAACGACGACGTGGAGCGGCTGCGGCACTCCGCGACGATGAACCTGCTCACCCGCCGGGACGTGGTGGTGGTCGCCTCGGTGTCCTGCATCTACGGCCTGGGCACCCCGGAGTCGTACCTGGACCGTTCGGTGAAGCTGGACCTGAACACCGAGGTCGACCGGGACCTGCTGCTGCGCGCGCTGGTGGACATCCAGTACACGCGCAACGACATGGCCTTCAACCGCGGCACCTTCCGGGTGCGCGGGGACACCGTGGAGATCATCCCGGCGTACGAGGAGCTGGCCATCCGGATCGAGTTCTTCGGGGACGAGATCGAGGCGCTCTACTACCTGCACCCGCTCACCGGGGACGTGCTCAAGCAGGTGGACGCCGTGCGGATCTTCCCGGCCACCCACTACGTGGCCGGGCCGGAGCGGATGGAACGGGCCATCCGGGACATCGAGACCGAGCTGGAGCAGCGCCTGGCCGAGCTGGAGGGCCAGGGCAAGCTGCTGGAGGCGCAGCGGCTGCGCATGCGCACCCAGTACGACGTGGAGATGATGCGCCAGGTCGGGTTCTGCTCGGGCATCGAGAACTACTCGCGGCACATCGACGGCCGGGGCCCGGGGTCGGCGCCCTCCACCCTGATCGACTACTTCCCGGAGGACTTCCTGCTGGTCATCGACGAGTCGCACCAGACCGTGCCGCAGATCGGCGGCATGTACGAGGGCGACATGTCCCGCAAGCGGAACCTGGTGGAGTACGGCTTCCGGCTGCCCTCGGCGTGTGACAACCGGCCGTTGACCTGGGAGGAGTTCGCCGACCGGATCGGCCAGGTGGTCTACCTCTCGGCGACCCCGGGGCCGTACGAGATGCAGCGCACCGGCGGCGAGTTCGTCGAGCAGGTGATCCGGCCGACCGGCCTGGTCGACCCGAAGGTGGTGGTCAAGCCGACCAAGGGGCAGATCGACGACCTGGTGCACGAGATCCGGGACCGGGCCGAGAAGGACGAGCGGGTGCTGGTCACCACGCTCACCAAGAAGATGGCCGAGGACCTCACCGACTACCTGCTGGAGCTGGGCATCCGGGTGCGCTACCTGCACTCCGAGGTGGACACGCTGCGCCGGGTGGAGCTGCTGCGCCAGTTGCGGCAGGGCGACTACGACGTGCTGGTCGGCATCAACCTGCTGCGTGAGGGCCTGGACCTGCCCGAGGTGTCCTTGGTGGCCATCCTGGACGCGGACAAGGAGGGCTTCCTGCGCTCCGGCACCTCGCTGATCCAGACCATCGGCCGGGCGGCCCGGAACGTGTCCGGCGAGGTGCACATGTACGCCGACTCGGTGACCGACTCGATGCGGTACGCCATCGACGAGACCGACCGGCGGCGGGCCAAGCAGGTCGCCTACAACGAGGCCAACGGCCTCGACCCGCAGCCGCTGCGGAAGAAGATCGCGGACATCCTGGACCAGGTGTACCGGGAGTCCGAAGAGGTGCAGGTGGGCGGTTCGGGCCGCAACCAGTCGCGCGGCAAGCGGGCCGCCGGCGAGCCGGGCCGGGCGAGCGCCAGCTCGGGCATCGTGGCCGGTCGGGACACCAGGAACATGCCGCGCGCGGAGCTGGCCGACCTCATCCAGCAGCTGTCCGAGCAGATGCTTGCGGCCGCCCGTGACCTGCAGTTCGAGCTGGCCGCCCGGTTGCGCGACGAGATCGGCGAGCTGAAGAAGGAGATGCGGGGGATGGACGCGGCCGGCATCAAGTGAGGCGCCCCCTCGGGGCGTCATCGGCGGCGACGATACGGTTGTGCCTGATTTGGCTGTTCGGTGGGGAGTGGGGAACCGGGTTGTGACTGCGGAACTACAGGCGACACGCGGTCGGCTCGGTGAACTCGGTGCGCGCCTGCGCGAGCGGCCGGCCCTGATCTACCGGGTCTCGCTGCCGGTGCTCGCGGTGGCGGTGGTGGCGCTGCTCGTCCACCTGCACGGCTACTTCCTGGACCTCGAGGTGTACCGGCTGGGCGTGCGGGCCTGGTTGTCCGGCGGCGACCTGTACGGCGCGCTGCCCCAGACCAGCGTCGGCAATGTGCTGCCGTTCATCTACCCGCCGTTCGCCGCGCTGCTCATGGTGCCGCTCACGGTGGTCGGGTGGACCACCGCCTGGGTCAGCCTGTTCATCGTCTCGCTGGCCTCCCTGGCGGTCACGCTCTACGTGGTGCTGCGCCGGCTGTGGCCGACCGGCGGGTCCGCCGGCGCGCTGGCCGCCACCTCGGCGCTGCTGCCGGCCAGCCTGGTCTTCGAACCGGTGCTGGAGACGTTCCGCTTCGGCCAGGTCAACCTGATCCTGATGGCCATGGTCGCGGTGGACTGCCTGGCCGCGCGAACCCGCTGGCCGCGCGGGATGCTGATCGGGCTGGCCGCCGCGATCAAGCTGACCCCGGCCGCGTTCGTGCTGTTCTTCCTGCTGCGCAAGGACTACCGCGCGGGGGCCACCACGGTGGTCGCGGCGGCGGTGGCCACCGGCATCGGCGCGCTGGTCGCGCCGGCGTCCTCGCTGCGCTACTGGGGCGGCGGCATGTCCGCGGTGAGCGGGGTGAGCGGCTCCCCGTTCTTCACCAACCAGACCTTCCAGGCGGTGCTCGCCCGGGCCGGCGTGGCCGGGCTGGAGCTGAAGGTCGTCTGGCTGGTGCTCTCGGCGGCGGTGCTGCTGCTGGCGCTGCCCGTGCTGCGCAAGGCCCCCCGGCCGCTGGCCCTGGTGGCCCTGGCCGGCGTGGCGCTGCTCGCCTCGCCGACCTCCTGGTCGCACCACTGGGTGTGGGTGGCGCCGGCGATCCTGATCGCGGGAGTCTCCGCGTGGCGCGCCGGCTCCCGGCAGTGGGCGGCGGTCACCGGCGTGCTCACGGTGATCTTCGTCGTGGCGCCGCACCAGTTCCTGCCGCACGGCGGGGTCGCGGGTGTCGAGGTGACCTGGTCGACCGTGCAGCAGGTGGTCGGGGCCAGCTACGTGCTGGTCACCGTGGTGGTTTTCGTGCTGCTCGGGATAACCTGGCGCAAACGGCCGGCGGTCGACTAACTCGCTTCGACCGCCGCGCGCAGCCGGGCGAACTCGTCGGCCAGGGCGGGCAGCGGCCAGTGGGCGTTGAGGCCGCTGGGGTTGGGCAGCGCCCAGATCCGGGTCTCGCCGATTTCGCGGGCCTGCTCGCCGATCGCGGCGCGGGGCTCGGCGAACGCGGTGCGATAGGCGGTGATGCCGACGACCGCCAGCCAGCGCGGGCGCAGTCGCGAGCACAGCTCCCGCAGCCGCTCACCTCCGGCGCGGAGCTCGTCCGTGTCGAGTTGGTCGGCCCGGGCAGTGGGGCGCGGCGCCAGGTTGGTCAGGCCGATGCCCAGCGCCCGGAGTTCGCCCTGCTGGTCCGGTCGCAGCTGGTGTGGGGTGAACCCGCCACCGTGCAGCGCCGGCCAGAACCGGTTGCCCGGGCGGGCGAAGTGATGGCCGGTGGCCGCCGAGACCAGGCCGGGGTTGATGCCGCAGAACAGCACCCGCAGGGGTGGGTCGCCCGGCCCGGGCAGCACATCGGGCAGCGGTTGGAGTTCGGCGGGGAAGCCGGTAGCCGCCGGGTCGCTGCGTGAAGCCGTCAGGGCGCGAGCCCGAGGACGAGCGCCGCACCGGCGCCGGCCAGGAACAGCGCCCACCCCGCCAGCGCGGCCCACTCCGGAGTGCCGTTGTGGCGGGCCAGCCAGCGGCCGGCGAGCAGGGCCACCGCCAGGCCCAGGATCAGCGCGGCGACCGGCATCGCCGGGATCACCGCCTGCGCGGACGGCGTGCACAGCGGCGCGCCGGGCGAGGCGCACCGGCGCACCACCGCTCCGGCCAGCGGGGCGAAGCTGGCGAATGCCGCGACCAGGCCCAGGACGAGCAACGACATGGTGGCCAGACCCCAGCGCGGATGCTGCGCGGCGAGCGCCGCGCGGTGCACCGTGGGGTGCGGGTCGCGGGCGAGCCGGGACAGCACCGGTTCGTCGGCCGTGCCGTCGCCGCTGGTCATGCCGGCACCTTAGCCGGGGTGCCGCGCGACCGGCTTACCGGCGCCGGATCTCGTCCACCTCCGCGCGCAGCGCATCGATCACGGCGCGCACCGCCGGCCGGGCGAACGCGTCCCGCCGGGCGACCGCCTCCACGTGCCGGGCGGCCCGCACCCCGGTCAGCTCGCGGCAGACCAGCCGGCGCCCGCCCCGGTGGTCGGTGGAGTAGCGGGGCAGCAGCGCGACCCCCAGGCCGGCCGCCACCACCTGCTCGGTGACCGCGAGGTCGTTGATCCGCTGCACCACCCGGGGCCGGGTGCCGGTGCGCAGCGCGATGGAGCGCAGCACGTCGTCCACCGGGAAGCCCTCCTGGACACTGATCCAGGACTCGTTCACCAGGTCGCCGGCCCGCAGCCGCCGCCGGCGGGCCAACGGGTGCCTGGGCGGCAGAACCACGTCCAGGGGTTCGCGCAGCAGGTGCACCACCTCCCAGCGGTCCGAGGGGAACGGGGCCGCGTGCTCGTCGCGGTGGGCCACCACCAGGTCGAAGTCGGCGGTGAGCGAGGGCACGTCGGACGGGGTCATGTCCACGTCGCTGAACCGGAGCTCCACCTGGGACAGCGCCGAGATGCGCCGGAGCAGCCCGGTGAGCAGCAGCCGGGCGGCCGAGCTGAACATCGCCATCCGGACCAGGCCCCGCGGCTGGGATCGGAACTCCTCCACCGCCGCATCCGCCTCGGCCAGCGCGGCGAGGACCGCGTCGGCGTGCCGGGCCAGCGCACGGCCCGCGTCGGTGAGCCGGACGCCCCGGCCGGCCGGCTCGAGCAGCGTGACCCCGACCTCCTCCTGCAGGGTGCGCAGCTGCTGGGAGATCGCCGAGGGGGTGAAGGCCAGCGCGGCCGCGACGGCGGACACCGAGCCGCGGTCGGCCAGCTCACGCAGGATCCGCAGCCGGCGAACGTCCATGAAGCAAATCTAAACGTACTTGCAAACTCTTATTGATTGTCTTCTTTGTTGCGGTCGTCAACCGTGGAGGCGTGACGGTACGCGACAAGTTGCTCGCTCTCGTCGTCGTGATCTTCTGGGGTGGCAACTTCCTCGCCATACACGTCGGACTCGAGCACTTCCCACCGCTGCTGCTGGCCTGCCTGCGGTGGCTGGTGCTCGCGGTGCCCACCGTGTTGTTCGTCCGGCCGCCCAAGGGGAACCGGTGGTGGCTGTTCGGCTACGGGCTCGGGGTGGGTACGGCGCAGTTCGCGTTCCTCTTCCTCGGCATGGCCAACGGGCTGCCAACCGGTCTGGCGTCGCTGGTGCTGCAGGCATCCGCGCCGTTCACCGTGCTGCTCGGGGCGGTGCTGCTCCGCGAACGGCTGACCTGGCGGCAGTCCACCGGGGTGGCGCTGGCCGTGGGCGGGCTGGTGGCCATCGCCGCCGCCCGGTCCGCCGTGGCGCCCATGCTGCCGCTGGCCCTCGGCCTGCTCGCGGCGCTGAGCTGGGCGTTCGGCAACCTGTGCAGCCGGAAGGCGGCGCCGGAGGACCCGATGCGGTTCATGCTCTGGATGTCGGTCGTACCACCGGTGCCGCTGTTCGCGCTGTCCTGGTTCGTGGAGGGAAAGGCGGCCGTCGTCACCGCGTTGGACACCGCGTTCACCCCGTCCGGCTGGGCCGCCCTGGCCGCGCTCGGCTACGTGGTCGTTTTCGCCACGGTGGTCGGCCAGGGAATCTGGACGATCCTGTTGGCCCGCTACCCGGCCGGCATCGTGGCCCCGTACTGCATGCTGATCCCGGTGGTCGGGATCGCCCTGGCGATGGTGGTGCTCGGTGAGCGGCCGAGCTGGGTGGAACTGCTGGCCGGGGTGGTCATCGTGGCCGGGGTGCTCTACGGCACGCCGAGGGTGCCAGCGGTGGCGCCGACCGAGCCCGCGCCCCCCATGGCGCCGGCCACCCGCGCCCCCTAGCGGCCCGCACGCGCCGAACTGGGCGCGTGCTCAGCCAGCGCGTTCCGGGTTAGTCTGGCCCGGGCGGCGGAATCGTCGGTCCGCCGCTCTCGGAGGTAGTTCGGTGGACGATGGCGTCTGCGCGGTCCGTCCCGGAGTGGACCTCGGCCGGCACGCCCGGTTGCTGGCCCGGGTGCACGACGCCCTGTTGGCCGGTGACCGGCCGCCGGCCCGGCCGAGAGAGCTGGTGGCCCGCTCCTGGACCCGGGTGCGCGGCCAGGGCGTCAGCCCCGACCTGGGGGACCCGCCGGGCCCGGTTGCGGCGGAGGAGGTCGAGCGGCGCCGGCTGAGATCGCCGCTGGCCCGGGTGCTGCCCGAGCTGCGCGCCAGCCTGACCTCGGTGGCCGAGGACGCCAGGCACGTCATGGTGATCACCGACGCGCAGGGCGTGCTGCTGTGGCGGGAGGGTCCGCCGAAGATCCGGCACCACGCCGACCACCTGGGGTTCGTGGAGGGTGTGGACTGGTCCGAGGGCGTGGTCGGCACGAACGCCATCGGTACGGCGCTGGTCGAGGCGGCGCCGGTGCAGATCTTCTCCGCCGAGCACTTCGTCCGCCGCCAGCACGCCTGGACCTGTACGGCCTGCCCGGTGCACGACCCGCGCACCGGCGAGCTGCTCGGCGTGGTCGACGTGTCCGGGCCGGCGCACACCGTGCACCCGACGACGGTCGCCCTGGTGTGTACGGCGGTCAAGCTGGCCGAGTCCAGCCTCTGGCGGCAGCACGAGGGCCGGCTGGACGCGCTGCGCGCGGTGGGCGCTCCGCTGCTGGCCGGGATCAGGGGTCCCGGGCTGGTGGTGGACGACCACGGCTGGGTGGCCGCCGCCGCCGGCATGCCCACCCTGGACCGGGTTCCGGCGCCGCGCCAGGGCGAGCCGCTCGCGGTACCCCGGCTGGGTCTGTGTCACCCGGAGCCGGTGCCCGGGGGTTGGCTGCTGCGAGCGCCGCAGCCGGCCACCGGGGCGCGCCTGCGACTGCGCCTGGAACTGGACCACCGGCCGCCCCGCGCGGTCGTCGAGGGCACCAGCGTCTGGTTGCACCCGCTGTCGACCCGGCACGCCGAGCTGCTGTTGCTGCTGGCCAGGGCCGGCAACGCGGGCATGACCGGCACCGAGCTCAGCCACGCGCTCTACGGCGACGCACAGCACCTGGTCACCGTGCGCGCCGAGCTTTCCCGGCTGCGCCGCAGCCTGGGCGGGCTGCTGCTGGCCCGGCCGTACCGGATCGCCCCGGGGGTCGACGTGCAGCTTCCCGACCTCGCCGAGTGTCCGCTGTTGGCACGGTCCACCGCGCCCGGGGTGCGCGCGCTCTTCCGTTGAACCGGCGCCTCAGGTCGCGGCGCCCGGTCCCGGAATCAGGTCGACGTCGCCGGCGTGCATCGGCTCGCCGCACTGTGCGCATCGCAGGTCCACGCGGTTGACCTCACCGCAGGAGCGGTGCCGGTAGAGGACCGGCGGACCGGCCTCGCCGGCGAGCCATTTGTCGCCCCAGCGGACCATCACCATCAGCAGGTCGACCAGCTCGGTTCCCCGGTCGGTCAGCACGTACTCGTACCGAGGACGCCGGTCGTAGGGGCGGCGGTCGATGATGCCCCGGTCGACGAGATGGCTCAGCCGCTCCGTCAGGACCTTGCGCGAGATGCCGAGGTCGGCCTGGATCTGCTCGAACCGGGAGATGCCGACCCAGATATCCCGCAGGATCAGGGGCGACCACGGCTCGCCGATCACATCGAGAGTGCGCGCGATCGAGCAGGCCATCTCGCTGAAGTCCGTGCGCTGCATGATGCGAGTCTAGCGGTTGGGGTTCCTTTAAGAAACTCTATGCGCTATGGTTTTGGAGTCTCTTGAAGGAACTCTGGAGGGAATGGTCCCGATGCTCAACCCCGACGTACGCCGCGCCGTAGACAGCACCTCGCTGGCCCACCTGGCGACCGTTCTGCCGGACGGTTCGCCCCACACCGTGCCGCTCTGGGTCGCCACCCACGGCGATCACGTCGTCTTCCTCACCGGTCCGCACTCACGCAAGGCCCGCAACCTCCGCCGCGACCCCCGGGTGGCGCTGTCCATGACGACGCCGGACAACCCCTTCGAACCGGTGGTCGTGCGCGGCCGCGTGATCGAGTGGCTCGAGGGCGATGCGGCCTGGGCGATCATTGATGAGGTCTCCACCAAGTACATCGGTCAGCCGTACCCGCGAGACCAGGAGCGTGTTGTCGGGATCATCGAACCGGACCGGCAGACGGTCGGCGTCGGCTGACCGCTGGCCGGTCGTCCGGCGATTCGGTCGCGTCGGGCTCGGCTCCAGGCGGTGGGCACCGCGTTCAGCGGAACGCTATGGCCAGGAGAGGCAACTCGGCGCTGCAACCGCCGTGCAACCGTTGCCTTCCTCCGCTTGGCACGGTGAGGTAGGACACACGACGGCGAGGAGGCTGGCTGGTGGGCGCGGACGACGGCGACCGGAACGGCGCGGCGGTCCAGTCGGCGGTGTCGGCCGAGCTGCCGGTGGTGCCCGGGTCCGCGCTGGGCATCATCGCCAACCCGATGTCCGGGCGGGACATCCGGCGCCTGGTGGCGCGGGCCTCGGTCTTCCCCAACGCGGAGAAGACCAACATGGTGCTGCGGCTGATCTCGGCCGCCGGGGCGGTCGGGGTGGAGCGGGTGTACCTGTCCACCGACGCGATGGGCGTCGCGGCCGGGGTGCTGCGCGCGGCCGGTAAGCGAGGCCCCCGGGACGGGCGCTGGCCGGAGCTGGAGTTCCGCGAGCTGGACGACCCGCGCGGCAACGCCGACGACACCCGGGCGCTGGCCCGGGCGATGCGGGCCCGCGGCGTCGCGGTGCTGGTGCTGCTGGGTGGGGACGGCACGGTGCGCGCGGCCGCGCCGGAGTGCCCGGACCTGCCCCTGTTGCCCCTTTCCACCGGGACCAACAACGCGTTCCCGGAGATGTGGGAAGCCACCGTGGCCGGCACCGCCGCCGGGCTGCTGGCTACCGGCCGCTTGGCTGGCGAGGCGGTCACCT
This sequence comes from Actinospineispora eucalypti, assembly GCA_014208095.1. GTDB lineage: Bacteria > Actinomycetota > Actinomycetes > Mycobacteriales > Pseudonocardiaceae > Pseudonocardia > Pseudonocardia eucalypti. The sequence continues at coordinate 271,441 of JACHMT010000002.1, forward strand.
ACCGGGCCAAGGCGTTGCGGGTGCGCTGCGGTGACGCATACGAGACCGCGCTGGTGGACGTGTGCGTGAGCACGGTGTCGCACGTCGGGGCGAGGGCGCTGTGGGAGGTCGGCACGCTGCGCGAGCTGTACTGCGCGTTCGCCGAGCCGCACGCCATCGGCCTTTCCAGCATCGCCGGGCTGCTGTCGCCGGTCGGCCGGAGCGAGCCGGGCGGCGTGCTGGTCCGGCTCGGGGACGGCGGCCCGGGGACGCGGCGGGTGCTGGCGCCCATCGCCCCCGGGGTACTCGCCTCGGTCGGGGTGCGGGAGTTCGGCGCCCTGCGTGAAGGACAAGTGGTGTCCAGCGAGGTGACCAGGGGAACCGTGGCCGTGGACGGCGAGCGGGAGCTGGAGTTCGGCCCGGCGACGCCGGTGACCGTGAGCCTGGCCGGCGACGGACCGACGGTGCTGAACGTGCGCGCGGCGCTGGCCGAGGCGGCCGCGCGCGGACTGCTGACGACCGGGGCGCACTACCAGGAGGTCAGATGAAGGCGGCGCGATATCACGGCCGGGGTGACATCCGGATCGATGAGATACCCGAGCCGGAGGCCGGTCCGGGCCAGGTGAAGATAGCCGTGGACTGGTGCGGGATCTGCGGCAGCGACCTGCACGAGTTCCTGGAGGGGCCGCTGTTCATTCCGCCCCCGGGCAGCCCGCACCCGATCTCCGGGGCGACGCTGCCGGTGCCCATGGGGCACGAGTTCGCGGGCACCGTGGCCGAGCTCGGCGATGGGGTGACCGGGCTTCGGGTGGGCGACAAGGTGGCGGTGGAGCCGTACCTGGTGTGCGGCAGCTGCGCGGCCTGCGCCGCCGGCCGGTACAACATCTGCCGCAATTTCGGCTTCGTCGGGCTGTCCGGGTCGCCCGGCGCCGGCTTCTCCGAGCGCTGCGTGGTGGACCAGCGGTGGGTGCACCCGCTGGGTGAGCTGGGCACCGACGTCGGCGCGCTGGTGGAGCCGTTGGCGGTGGGTTACCACGCGGTGCGGCTGTCCGCGCTGCCCAAGGACGGGACCGCCGTGGTGTTCGGGGCCGGCCCGATCGGCCTGGTCACCATCGCCTCGCTGAAGGCCCAGGGGGCCGGCCAGGTCATTTCGGTGGAACCGGCCGCCGCGCGGAAGGCGAAGGCGCCGGCGGCGGGCGCGGACGTGGTGCTGGACCCGACCGAGGTGGACGTGCCGGCCGAGGTCCGCGCGCTGACCGAGGGTGCCGGGGCGGACGTGGCCTTCGAGTGCGCGGGCATCGACGCGGTGCTGGCCAGCGCGGTGGGCTCGGTGCGCCCCGGCGGGCAGGTGGTGAACGTGGCGATCTGGGGGCACCCGGCCACGGTGCAGATGAACGCGCTGGTGGCCGCCGAGGTGTCGGTGATCGGCTCGCTGGCCTACTGCGGCGACCACCCGGCGACCATTGCGCTGCTCGCCGACGGGACGGTCGAGGCCGGCCAGTTCATCACCGCGCGGATCGGGCTGGACGAGCTGGTCGAGGGCGGGTTCCGGCAGCTGATCGAGAACAAGGACGAACACGTGAAGATCCTGGTCTCGCCGGGAGGCCTGGCGTGAGCGCGCGGGTGGCGCTGGTGACCGGGGCCGGCCGGGGGATCGGGCGGGCCATCGCGCTGCGGCTGGCCACCGACGGGCTGGCCGTCGCGGTGAACGACCTGGACCCCGGCACCGCCTCCGCCGTCGCCGAGGAGATCGAGTCGGCCGGTGGGTGGGCCGTGGCCCTGCCGGGGGACGTGACCGACCGGGCGGCCGTCTTCGACCTGGTGGCGAAGACCGCCGACCGGTTCGGGGCGCTGGACGTGATGGTGGCGAACGCGGGGATCGCCCAGGTCAAGACCTTGCTCGAGGTGACCCCGGAGGACCTGGAACGAATCTTCAAGGTGAACGTGTACGGGGTGGTCTACTGCATGCAGGCGGCCGCCGAGCGGTTCATCGCGCAGGGCGGCGGCGGGAAGATCATCAGTGCCGCGTCCATCGCCGGCCACTCCGGATACGCCTTTCTGGGGCACTACTCGGCCACCAAGTTCGGCGTGCGGGCCTTGACCCAGGCGGCGGCGAAGGAGCTGGCCGAGCACGGGATCACGGTCAACGCGTACTGCCCGGGAATCGTGGGCACCGACATGTGGGACCTGATCGACGAGCAGCTGGGCGGCTACCTGGGCACCGGCAAGGGGGAGGCGCTGGCCCGCTACTCCCAGGGCATCCCGCTCGGCCGGGTGCAGACCCCGGAGGACGTGGCCAACTTCGTCTCCTACCTGGCAAGTGAGGACTCCGACTACATGACCGGCCAGTCGATCATGATCGACGGCGGCGTGGTCATGGCCTGAAAGCCCACGAGGAAGGAACGCACATGACAGCGACCATGGCCTCCACCGGCACCCACGAGCTGGGGCCCGAGCAGCTGCTCGACGCCTACCGGATGATGCGCACCATCCGCGACTTCGAGGAACGCGTGCACGAGGAGTTCGCCGGCGGGGACATCCCCGGGTTCGTGCACCTCTACGCCGGCGAGGAGGCATCCGCCACCGGCGTGTGCATGCACCTGGACGACCGCGACGCGATCGCGTCCACCCACCGGGGCCACGGGCACTGCATCGCCAAGGGCGTGGACCCGGTGCCGATGATGGCGGAGATCTATGGCCGGGCCACCGGGTCCTGCCGGGGCAAGGGCGGCTCGATGCACATCGCCGACCTCTCCAAGGGGATGCTCGGCGCGAACGGGATCGTGGGCGGTGGCCCGCCGCTGATCTGTGGCCGTGCGCTGGCCTCCAAGCAGCTGGGCACCGGCGGGGTGGCGGTGGCCTTCTTCGGCGACGGCGCCTCCAACCAGGGCACCACGCTGGAGTCGCTGAACCTGGCCACCGTGTGGAACCTGCCGGCCATCTTCGTCGCGGAGAACAACGGCTACGCCGAGGCCACCTCGTCCACCTGGTCGGTGGCCACCGACGACATCGCGGACCGGGCGGCCGCGTTCGGCATGCCCGGGGTGATCGTGGACGGGTTCGACTTCTTCGCCGTGCACGAGGCGGCCGGCGAGGCGATCGCGCGCGCCCGGGAGGGCGGCGGGCCGACCCTGATCGAGGTCAAGTTCACCCGCTACTTCGGCCATTTCGAGGGCGACCAGCAGCTCTACCGGGGTGACGAGGTGGCGAACGCCCGGGAGAACCTGGACTGTCTGAAGCGGTTCCGCGCCAAGGTCACCGGCAGCGGGCAGCTGTCGGCCGAGCAGCTGGACGGGGTGGACACCGAGGTCGCCGCGCTCATCGACCGCTCGGTGGCCGAGGCCAAGGCCGCACCCAAGCCCGAGGGCACCGAGCTGCTCACCGACGTCTACGTCTCGTACTGAGCCCGAGGGGAGATCAGATCATGGCACGCACGATCAGCTACCGCGAGGCGATCAACGAGGCGCTGGACCAGGAGATGGCCCGCGACCAGCGGGTGGTGGTGTTCGGCGAGGACAACGTGGGCGGTACCGGCGCGCCGGGCGACATCGACGCCTGGGGCGGCGTACTCGGCGTCACCAAGGGGCTTTACGGCAAGTACCCGGGGCGGGTGATGGACACCCCGATCTCCGAGTCGGCGTTCATCGGCGCCGCGATCGGCGCGGCCACCGGCGGCCTGCGCCCGGTCGCCGAGCTGATGTTCATCGACTTCATGGGCGTCTGCTTCGACCAGATCTTCAACCAGGCGGCCAAGTTCCGGTACATGTTCGGCGGCAAGGCGGTGACCCCGGTGGTGATCCGCACGATGTGGGGCGCCGGCCTGCGCGCGGCGGCGCAGCACTCCCAGTCGCTGCTGCCGGTCTTCACCCACATCCCCGGGTTGAAGGTGGCCGCCCCGTCCACCCCGTACGACGCGAAGGGCCTGCTCATCCAGGCCATCCGGGACGACGACCCGGTGATGTTCTGCGAGCACAAGATGCTCTACGACCTGACCGGGGACGTGCCGGAGGAGAGCTACGCGATCCCGTTCGGCGAGGCCAACGTGGTGCGCGAGGGCGGCGACGTGACCATCGTGGCGGTGGGCAAGCTGGTGCACACCGCGATGGACGCCGCGGCGGCACTGGCCGAGGACGGCGTGCAGGCCGAGGTGATCGACCCACGCACCACCAGCCCGCTGGACACCGACACCATCCTGGAGAGCGTGGAGGCCACCGGCCGGCTGGTGGTGGTCGACGAGGCCACCCCCAGGTGCAGCCTGGCCAGCGACATCTCCGGAATCGTGGCCCAGGAGGCGTTCGGCTCGCTGCGGGCGCCGATCCAGATGGTGACCGCGCCGCACACCCCGGTGCCGTTCGCCGACTCGCTGGAGGACCTGTACATCCCGGACGCGCAGAAGATCGTGAACGCGGTCAAGACGGTGGTCGAGTATGAGTGAGGAGATCCAACGGATCACCATGCCCAAGTGGGGGCTGTCCATGAAGACGGGCAAGGTGATCGAGTGGTTCGTCGCCGAGGGGGACACCCTGGACAAGGGCGACGACCTGGCCGACATCGAGACGGAGAAGATCGCCGGCACGCTGGAGTCGCCACAGCCGGGGCTGCTGCGCCGGATCGTCGCCGAACCCGGGGTGGAACTGCCGGTGGGGGCCACGCTGGCCGTGCTCGCCCCGGCCGAGGTGCCGGACAGCGATGTGGACGCGGTGGTGGCCGAGGCCAGGGCGCAGCTGGAGTCCGGTGAGCTGGGCGGCGAGGAGGAGATCCTGCCCAGCACCGCCGAGGTGGATGGCCGGTCGATCTCCTACGTGACCATGGGAGACGCGCCGGGCGAGCCGGTGGTGCTGGTGCACGGGTTCGGCGGGGACAAGAACTCCTGGCTGTTCGTGCAGCAGCCGCTGTCCGAGACGCACACCGTGCACGCGCTGGACCTGCCCGGCCACGGCGCCTCGGAGAAGGACGTCGGGGACGGCTCCCTGGACACGCTGGCCGGCACCGTGCTGGGCTTCCTGGACGTGATCGGCGCCGAGCGCGCCCACCTGGTCGGGCACTCGCTGGGCGGCGCGGTGGTCGCGGCGGTGGCGGCCCGGGCGCCGGACCGGGTGAGCGGGCTGACCCTGCTCGCGCCGGCCGGGTACGGCGCCCAGGGCTCCCGGCCGGACGCGGAGTACCTGCGTGGGTTCGCGGGCGCGGCCTCCCGGCGGGAGCTGAAACCGCTGCTCGGCCGGCTGTTCGCGGACCCGGCTCTGGTCACCCGTCAGCTGGTGGACGACCTGCTCAAGTACAAGCGCCTGGACGGGGTGTCCACCGCGTTGCAGGCGCTGCTCGCCACCCTGCTCGACGGCGACAAGCAGGCCATCGACACGCCAGCGCTGCTGGCCGGGGTGAACGTGCCGGTGACCGTGATCTGGGGCGGCGCGGATCAGATCCTTTCCGTGCCCACCGGGGTGGACGTAACGCGGGTGGAGGCCGGGCACATGCTGCACATGGAGGCGGCCAACGACGTGCTTGCTGACCTGTATGGCAGGTGAATGCCGCTCCGGAGCTGGTTCCCAGCCTCTCTGTCTCGGCGTATGAAACACGATTGCCGGAAGCGGCATTAAAACGCCGTTACCTGTGCCGCTTCCGGCAATCGCTTCAGCGGTCCTACCGGAGAGAGACCGTGGTGGGGGAAGCTCACCAACATCGCCGCCGCGCTACGCCACCACGCCCGCGACGCCATCCGCCCACTGACCACGCTCGGCATCACCTAACGACTCTGCCGTCACCCTGCTCGCTCAGGTGACCCGCGCGGCCACCAGGGTCTCGAAGGTATAGGGCCGCAGGCCATCGGTACGGCCGGCAAAGTACCGCTGCTGGAGGTCTGCATGTGCGGGGTGGTCCACGACCTTTAGCCCGCACCGGCTGATCAGCCTCTCGATCTCGGATACCGGCCAGCCAGGCTGCAGAGGCTCGCCGACCGAAGCCGCGATCGGCGTGTAGATCCGGGCGAATTCCGTCCCCACGTCGTCGAGCGCACAGTTCTCGGCCCGGTAGGAGAACACCACCTCAGACCCGGGAGCAGCCGTCGCGATCGTGCGCAACGTCGACTCGATCGCCTGTGCCGTCAGATAGGGGGCCACGCCCGTCCAGCAGAACATCGCCGGCTGTGCCCAGTCGAACCCGGCCAGGCCCAGAGCATCCTGAGCCGGTTCGGCCTCAAAATCAACCGGCACGAATACCTGCGAGTCGCTGAGCGGCAGGCCGAGCTCCCTGACCCGCTCGAGCTTCCAGGCCTGCGAGGCAGGGTGATCAACCTCGAACACCGTCAGCGAGCCGAGCAGATCCGGCCGCCGCCACGCGAACGAGTCAAGCCCCGCCCCAAGAATCACGTACTGCGTGAAGGCACCAGCAGCCAGCCGGTCCTCGGCGTACCGGCCGCGGGTGCAGACAGCCGCGCGGGACTCGCGACGGACCGGGCCGGGGAACAGCGGATCGAACCGGTCTCGCAGCTGCTGCCATACCGGGCCGACAAGCACCAGGGCCAGCACATCGTCCAGTACCCACGGCGACGCCGTCTCCAGGCGAAACAACCCACGCGACACAGCCGCAAACATCGCCGTCCTGCTCGGCGCGCTTTCCACGCATTCCTCCTCGCCGGCCACCTGCTTACGAAGTGACGTCTTTGGTGCGGAAACGCCATACCGCCAAGGCGCAGAACGCGGTGCCGTAGAGCACCGAGGAGAACGCGCCCCGGGTCATGTCCGACCAGTCCACCTGGTCGGCGAGCAGGTCGGCCCAGGCGTTGCCGTAGTGGGTGGGCAGGTAGTCGCGCAGGTCCTCCAGCGCGGTGATGGTGTTCAGGATCTGCGAGATGATGGACACCATCACCGCTCCGCCCACCGCGCCCAGCGGCGCGTCGGTGGCCACGGAGAGCAGCAGCGCCAGCCCGGCCACCCAGAACAGGTGTATCGCCAGGTACCCGGCGGCCAGCAGCAGCCGGGCCGCCGCCGGCCAGAACTCCAGCGACTCGCCGTTCGGGCTGACCAGGTCGCCGGACCCGTAGGCCAGCGACCCGACGATCAGCGAGACCACCGGCAGCACCACCAGCGCCACCAGCGACAACAGCCCGGCCACGATCGCCTTCTGCCGCAGCAGCCGGGCCCGGGGGACCGGCACGGCCAGCAGGTAGCGCAGGCTGGACCAGGAGGCCTCGCTGGCGATGGTGTCGCCGAAGAACAGCGCCACCACGACCACCAGCAGGAAACTCGCCGAGGCGAACAGCGCGAACACGGTGAAGTTGGGCGCACTGGTCTGCGCCAGGTCCACCAGGGTCACCGCGCCGGTGGTGGAGCCCCGGGTGGCCAGCCCGAACGCGGCCCACAGGATCACCGGCAGCAGCGCGGTGAGCAGCAGCGCCACCTGAGTGCGCCGGCGCTTGAGCTGGCGCACCAGCTCCACCCGCAGCCGCAGCGTGTGCTCGGGCGCGTAGCCGAGCGCCCGGTCGGTCGTCAAAGCGCTCACGGCGTGGTGTCCTCTCCGACGAGTTGCAGGAAGGCGTCCTCGAGGCGGCGCCTCGGGCCGGCCGCCTCCACGGCCACGCCGGCGGCCACCAGGCGCCCGATGGCGTCGGCGCGCGCCAGGCCGTTCAGGTCGGCGTGCACGCTGTCCCGCTCCACCTCGACCGCGCTGACCCCGGCCGCGCCGCGCAGCACCTCGGCCGCCCGCTCCGGGTCGTCCACCCGGAAGCTGGCCTGCCCGCCGCCGGCGATGATGTCGGCCACCGAGCCGTCCGCGACCACGGTGCCCCGGTGCATCACCACCACGTGGTCACACGTCTGCTCCACCTCGGCGAGCAGGTGGCTGGACACCAGCACGGTCCGGCCGTCGCGGGCGTAGCCGCGCAGCACCTCGCGCATGGCGTGGATCTGGGGCGGGTCCAGCCCGTTGGTCGGCTCGTCGAGCACCAGCAGGTCGGGCAGCCCGAGCATCGCCTGGGCGATGGCCAGCCGCTGCCGCATGCCCTGGCTGTAGGTGCGCACCTGGCGGGCCAGCGCGTTGCCCAGCCCGGCGATCTCCAGCGCCTCCTCCAGGTGCGAGTCGGCCTCCGGCCGGCCGGTCGCCGCCCAGTACAGCCGCAGGTTGTCCGCGCCCGACAGGTGCGGCAGGAACCCGGGCCCCTCGACGAACGACCCGATCCGGGACAGCACCGGCGCTCCCGGCGCCACCGGGTGCCCGAACACCCGGATCGACCCGGCGGTCGGCGTGATCAGCCCCATCAGCATCCGCAGCACGGTGGTCTTGCCCGCCCCGTTCGGGCCGAGCAGCCCGAGCACCTGGTTGGGGCGGACCTCGAAGGACACCCCGTTCACCGCGACCACGCCGCCCGGGTACGACTTGCGCAGCCCGTCGATCACCAGCGGCGGCTCGGTTCCGGTGAGCTCGCTGGCCTCGGCCGCGCGCCGGCGCCGTGTGCGCACCCTGGCCACCACCCAGGCGGCCAGCGCGGCGGCCGCGATCAGCCCGATGCCCACGGCGGGGCCGGTCGGCACGGTGTTGGCGGTGACGTTCCGGCCGGGCACGCTAGGCACCCCTACCGAGCCGCCGGCGATGCCGATCCGCCACGCCGCCGGCTGGGTCGGCCCGCCGTAGGACTGGTCCGTGGTGCTGATCGACACCACCAGCCGGTTGCCGGCCTCGACGGGCGCGACCACGGCCGGCAGGGTCACCAGGGCCTCGGCCGGCGAACCGTCCGCCGGCATCGGGATGCGCATCGGCGCCACCGCGCCGCCGAGCAGGGTGCGCCGGCCGTCCGGGGCGATCTCGGACACCTTGCCGTACAGCACCGCCTCGTCGGCGGTCGGCTGGCCGGGCACCCGCGCCACGCTGATCCGGACCTGGGGCGACCCGGCGAGCAGGAACTGGCGCGGCAACGGGTCGGTGGTGAAGCCGGCGGACTGGCCGGGCAGCTCGGCGGTGAGCGCGGCCAACCGGCCGGACAGCGAGCCGAGGGCACCGCCCACGCCGGGCACGGTGGTGATCGCGGCCGGGTTGGCCCCGGCCGGGTTGAGGACCACCACCGGGTCGCCGCGCAGCGCCAGCTCCGTGCGGGTCACCGGTGGCGCCCCGTCGAGACCTGGATAGGCGTCCGAGGTGACCGTCCGGACGGTCGGGGTGTTTCGGCTCTCCGTGCGCACCCCGCCCTGTACCGCGTAGGACAGCCCGGCGGGCTCGCCGGGCGGCTGGTCCCGCAGGTAGTGGTCGAACCACTCGCCGACCCGCTCGCGCACCACCGGTCCCGGTGCGCCGCCGTCGTGGCCGCCGGCATACCAGATGACCTCGACCTTCCCGCCGGCCGAGGCGATCTGCCGGGCTGTGGCGTCCGCCTGGTCCAGGCCGAACAAGGTGTCCGTCTCGCCCTGTACCAGCAGGGTGGGAGCCTTGATCCGGTCCGTCACGCTGACCGGGGAGGACCGGCGCAGCAGCTCCGCCGTGGCCGGGCTGACCCGCCCGGTGCTGGCCGCCTCGGTGTATGCCGCGCACACCGCCGGGATGAACCGGCCGCACAGGGTGGCCGGTGGAGCCGCCGGGTCCCGCCGGCTCGGGTCGGAGGCCAGCAGGGCATCCCGCTGCTCCGCGTCGGCGGCGTCGTCGTCCTCCCGGCCGGCCCCGGCGGCGCGGCTGGCGCCGGACGACGCTTCCGGTGCGATGCCGGTCGGGCCGCGCCCGGTGGCCATGCCGAAGGAGAAGAACACGCCGGCCCAGGTCCGCTTGAACACGCCGTCGTCACCGAACGCGGTGGCCGCCGGGGTCACCGCCGGCCGCGGACCGGGTGCCACGCGGGCGTTCGGGAACAGCGCCTGGGACAGGTCGTTCCAGGTGATCAGGGGCGCGATCGCGTCCACCCGATGGTCGTAGCCGGCCAGCAGCAGCGACAGCGCGCCGCCGTACGAGCCCCCGGTGACCCCGACCCGGGGGTCGCCCGGGCCGTCCAGCCGCACCTCCGGCCGGGTGGCCAGGTAGTCGATCAGGCGCGACGCGTCGGCCACCTCGTGGTCGGGGGAGTCCAGCGCGATCTGCCCGGTGCTGGTGCCGAACCCCCGGGCGGACCAGGCGAGCACCACGAAACCCCGGTCGGCCAGCTCGCGGGCGTCGGCGTCCACCGAGGCCTTGCTGCCCCCGAAGCCGTGCGCGATCAGGATGGCCGGCGCGGGCGTGCGGTCCGGCCGGTAGAGGGTGGCGTCGAGCGAGACCTCGCCGGGTTGGCCGGGGCCGCCGGGCACGTTCAGCCGGAACTGCTCGGTGGGGACGTCCTCCGGGCCACCCCGGGAGGTCACCACCAGGGTGCCGGCCCCCACCGCGAGCAGCAGGAGCACGAGCAGCGTGGCGAGTAGAAAGCGGCGCACATCTCGAAGGTATGTGAGCTACCTGAGGGCAGGCTGATGAATTTCCCCGGACCTACCGAGCGACCCAGCGGTGATAGGCGTCCACATCGACGTTGCTGCCGCACACGATGGTCACCACGTGCCGGCCGGCGAAGCGGTCACGATTCTCCAGGATCGCCGCGATGCCGAGCGCGGCCGACGGCTCGACGACCAGACCGGCGTGTTCGAGCAGCAGCCGCATGCCGGCGATGATCGAGGCCTCCCGGACCAGGATCGCATCGTCCGCGACCAGAAGGAGGTCGTCCAGGACCGCCGGGATGGGATGCCGGCCCGCGACGCCGTCGGCGATGGTGTCGATCGAGTCGGTGGTGACGACGCGCCGTTCGTGCCAGGAGCGCGCCATCGCCGGCGCCCCCAGCGGCTGGACGCAGATCACCTCGACCCCGGGCGCCCGGGTCTTCACCGCGTGACCCACACCGGTGGCCATTGCCCCGCCGCCGAGGGCGATCAGGACGGCGTCGAACGAGGGCGCGGCCTCGGTCAGCTCCAGGCCGATGGTGGCCGCGCCCTCGCAGGTCTCGATGTCCAGGCTGTCCTCCACCAGCCGGATGCCCCGCCGGCGGGCGATCGCCGCCGCCCGCTCCCGAGCCGTCTCGATGTCGCCGTCCACCAGCTCCAACCGGGCGTCCAGCGCGCGGATGCGGTCGAGCTTGGCGGCCGGAGCCGAGCGGGCGGCCACGACGGTGACATCGAGTCCCCGGCCGCGACCGGACCAGGCGAGGGCCTGGCCGAGGTTGCCCGCGCTGGCGCACACCACGGCCCCCGCGCCATTGTCGGCGAGCAGGCTGGCGACCAGTTCGGTGCCTCGGGCCTTGAAGCTGCGGACCGGGTTCGCCGTTTCCAGCTTGATGCTCACCGCGCACCCGAGGTCGGGCTCCAGGGCCTCGCAGCGGTACAGCGGGCTGTCCAGAAAGATCGGGTCGATCACCCGGCGAGCGGCCTCGATCCGAGAGAGGTCGAGGCGGGTCCCCGGCACCGGGTTAGATCTCCTCGGTGTGCTGCACCCGGGGATCGGCGGCGAAGTACGGCCCGATCAGCTCCCGCCAACGGGTGAACCGGTCGGACTCGCGGAAGCCCTTGGTGTGCGCCTCCAAGGTGTCCCACTCGATGAGCAGCACGAACGACGACGGCGACTCGATTCCCCGGGTCATCCGCGCCGAGCGGAACCCCTCGGTGGCGGCCACCAGCGGCTTCGCCTCCCGGTACGCGGCCGCGAAGGCCTCCTCGTCACCCGGCGTTACGCTGAACTCAGCGATCTCCAGAACCATGCGGCACATCATGCCGGCCACCGCAACGACCGGTGTGACGAACGTGACGTGATGGTTGTCTCCGGGTGATCTGGGGTACCCCGGTCTGGTTAATCGTTCTCAGGTAGAGCAGACTGTATGCCATAGCCAAGGGGAGTATCCCTCACGCGGTGGCATCGTCAACACGGCGCAGTTCGGCCCGGTGCCATCGGTCGGCCGGTCAGGTCGGCGGGAGAGACCTCGGTCGATGACCGATGCTCTCCTGCGGAAGGCGCGATGACGTGAACGTTCCAGTATGGCTGTGGCTCGTCACCATTGTGGCACTTTGTGCCGTGATCCTCGTAGATCTTTTCGTGGTCGACCACAAACCACACGCGGTCACCATGGGCGAAGCGACCCGCTGGGTGATTTTCTACCTGTCCCTTGCCGTGGTTTTCGGGCTCGGCATCTGGGCGTTCTACGGCGGCGTATCCGCCGGTGAGTTCTTCGCCGGCTACCTCACCGAGTACTCGTTGTCGATCGACAACCTGTTCATATTCGTCATCATCATGGCCGCGTTCAAGGTGCCGGCCGAGCACCAACACCGGGTGCTTCTTGTCGGCATCGTGATCGCGCTGATCATGCGGGGCATCTTCATCGCGGTGGGCGCGGCCGCCATCGCCAGGTTCAGCTGGGTGTTCTACCTGTTCGCGCTGGTGCTGCTGGTCACGGCGTACAAGCTGCTGCGTGAGCACGGCCAGGAGGAGAAGGAGTACCACGAGAACGCCGGTTTGCGGCTGATGCGGCGGGTGCTCCCGGTGACCAAGGAGTACCACGGCCACCACACCACGGTGAAGATCGACGGCAAGCGCTGGGTGACCCCGATGCTGGTGGTCATGGCGGCGATCGGCACCACCGACCTGCTGTTCGCGCTGGACTCCATCCCGGCCATTTTCGGCCTCACCAAGGAGCCCTACCTGGTCTTCACCGCCAACGCGTTCGCGCTGATGGGGCTGCGGCAGCTGTACTTCCTGCTCGGCGGCCTGCTCTCCCGGCTGGTGTACCTGTCCTACGGGCTCGCGGTGATCCTCGCCTTCATCGGCGTCAAGCTGATCCTCGAGGCGCTGCACGAGAACGACCTGCCGTTCCTGAACGGTGGCGACCCGGTGCCGGTGCCCACGGTGGGCATCGCGCTCTCGCTGAGCGTCATCGTCGGCGTGCTGGCCATCACCACCGTGGCCAGCCTGATCAAGTCGCGCTCGGTGGCCAAAAGGGACGCGGCGGCCGCCGCGCAGGTGACCGACGCCGAGCCGGCCGCGGTCAGGGGTCCGCAGCCGCACGAGACCGGCCAGGGCGCACACTCCTGGAGTGACCGCCGCCCCGCGACCGACAACCCCTGACCCGCCGGCGGAGGACTACCAGCCGGACCCACGTCGTTGGCGGGCGCTCGGGGTAAGCCTGGCCGCCGGGTTCATGGGCCTGCTGGACATCACCATCGTCGCGGTCGCCCTGCCGTCCATCGGAACCACCCTGGGGGCCACCCCGGCCGAGGCGCAGTGGGTGGCCTCCGGCTATGCGCTCACCTTCGGGCTGTCCCTGGTGCCGGCCGGCCGGGCCGGTGACGCCTGGGGGCGGCGGCGCATGTTCTGCGTCTCGCTGGCCGGGTTCGTGCTGACCAGTGCGCTCTGCGGGGCGGCGCCCAACCTGGCCACCCTGGTCGCCGCGCGGCTGGCCCAGGGGTTCACTTCGGGCATGCTGGGGCCGCAGAACTCCGGGCTGATCCAGGACCTGTTCCGGGGGGCCGAGCGGGGGCGGGCGTTCGGCCTGTTCGGCGCGGTGCTGGGGGTCTCGACGGCCATAGGCCCGGTCATCGGCGGCCTCATCCTGGCCGCCTTCGACGAGTCCACCGGTTGGCGGTGGATCTTCCTGGTGAACGTCCCGATCGGCCTGCTCACCCTGGCCCTGGCGCCCCGGCTGCTGCCGGGCCGGCCGGCCGACGTGGTGCGGGACCCGACGCCGATGTGGCGGCGGATGGACCTGTTCGGCGGGACGTTGCTGGGCGCGGGAGTGCTCGCGCTGATGTTCCCGTTGCTCGAGCACGACCGGTTCGACCGGTGGTGGTGGCTGTTGCCGGTGGCCGCGGCTCTGCTGCTCGGCTTCGCGCGCTGGGAGCTGCGGCTGTCCCGGCGGGGCGTCGACCCCCCGATGCTGGAACCGCGCCTGTTCACCGATACCCCCGGGTACACCTTCGGAGCCGTGCTCGGGCTGGCGTTCTTCATCGGCTTCAGCGGAATCTGGCTGGTGCTGGCGTTCTTCTTCCAGGACGGGCTGAGCTACACACCTCTGCACTCCGGCCTCGCGGTGACCACGTTCGCCGTCGGATCGGCGCTGTCCGCCATGGTGAGCGGCCGCTTGCTGGCCCGGATGGGCCGGCGGCTGACCGTGCACGGCCTGGTGGCGATGGTGGTCGGCCTGCTCGGGGCGGCAGTGGCGCTGGCCGTCCAGACCGGGCCGGCGGCGGCGCTGTGGGCGGCCGCCCCGCTCGCCCTGGCCGGCATCGGCTGCGGCCTGGTCATCTCGCCGAACATCACGCTGACCCTGTCCCAGGTGCCGGTGCGGATGGCCGGCGCGGCCGGTGGGGCGCTGCAGACCAGCCAGCGGGTGGGCTCGGCGATCGGCACCGCGCTGCTCGCCGCGGTCTACTACGTGGCGCTGGACCTCTACGGCAACCGGCCGGGCCTGGCGATCCTGTGCGCGCTGTTGTGTGCGACGGCGTTCGTGCTGGTCGCGTTGGTGATGGCCGTCCTGGAGCTGCGGCGGGAGCGTTAGCTTAGCTAGCTCTCCAGATGATGCAGCCGGACGTCCTCGAGGGAAGCGCCGGCGATCCGGGCGGTCATCCAGGTGTGCGTGGGCTGGCGCCGGCGGTCGGTGGGGGAGCCGGGGTTCAACAGCCGCGGTCCGCCCGGGGCCACGCTGTCCCACGGGATGTGGCTGTGGCCGAACACCAGCACGTCGGTGTCCGGGTAGCGGGCCGCGCAGCGCCGCTCCCGGCCAGCCGCCGCGCCGGTCTCGTGCACCACGGCCAGCCGCACCCCGGCCAGGGTCTCCCGGGCCACCTCGGGCAGCCGGGCGCGCAGGGCGGGGCCGTCGTTGTTGCCGTAGACGCCGACCAGCCGGCGGGCGCGGGCGGCCAGCTCGTCCAGCAGCTCCACGCCCACCCAGTCACCGGCGTGCACCACGACGTCGGCCTCGTCCACCGCCCGCCAGAGCGCCTCGGGTACCCGCCGGCCCCGGGCCGGGACGTGCGTGTCCGACATGAGCAGTAGCCGGATCTCGCCGGTCACGGTGCCACCGGTTCCACCGGCTCGGCCGCGGGTTGGGGCGCGACGCCGTCCAGCAGCCGGGTCATCGAGGTGCCGCAGAGAACCCGGAACTCCGGGTCGGACAGCCCGAGCTGTCCGGCGTGGTGCAGGCTGATCAGCCCGTGCAGCATGCCCACGATGGTGACCGCCACCTGCCACACGTCGTCCGGTGGGAAGTCGCCGTCGTCCATCCCCTCGTCGATGGCCGCCGCGACCGCGTCCAGCACCGGTGACTTGCCGGCCCTCGGGTCCCAGTTCAGGTCGGCGGAGTCACTGGGGGAGTCGGTGGTGAGCAGCGAGTACAGGGCGGGCTGCCCCAGGGCGAGGTCGAGCACCGCGTTGAGCGTGGAGCGCAGCTCGGCCCGGGGCGTGGCCTGGCGAGGCCGGTGCCGCCACCGTTCGGTGATCTCGGCGCGGGCCTGGTCGGCCACCGCGCCGAGCAGCGCCTCGCGGCTCGGGTAGTGCCGGTAGATGGCCATCGCGGTGATGCCGGCGGCGCTGGCCACCCGGCGCATGCTGACCGCTTCCAGCCCCTCGGCGAGGAGCAGCGCCCTTGCTTCGTCCGCGATCCGCGCGGCGGTGCTGTAGGCCACCGGCCGGGCTCAGCGAACCGGTGCGGCCGTCGGGAGCGGGTCAGGTGTACGGCGTAGATCCAGCACTGCGGTCCCCATGTGTACAACGTATAAGCGATGGCTCGAAGGTCGGAAGGTCTACGCTGTAGACGCCGGTTCACCGGTCGAATCGCGCGACGAGTGGACAGTACCGCGGTGGCCCAGACGGAGCCAACGCCCGTCGACCGCTTGTCGATAAACCGAGCACCGATAGGTGCGCATTATCCGGTTATTTCTTTTGTGCCTCCGGTGGGTATTCTTTCGGGGATTTCCCTGGCCGGACCGGGCAGTATTCGGCGTCACCTCGCCGGAAACGCGATGGTGACCAATTGTCCTGACCGCGAGGGGGTCGGGTAATTCTCCGACGGAATTCCGCCGGTCGCCGGTGGCCTGAAATTGCTTGTGGTCGGCGGTTTCTCCTGCCCCGGCGGGGCTGTGGAATATCGCCTACGCTCGATTCTGGACTGTCCGGGGAGGGTGCGATGACCGGTAACAAGCTGCGCCGGAAGTGGCGTGAGCGCACCGTGTTCGGCGTGTGGAGCACGATTCCGTCCACCGCCGCCGTCGAGGTGCTCGTGGAGTGCGGGTACGACTTCGTCGCGTTCGACTGCCAGCACGGGCAGTTCGGCGTCGCGGACCTCGAGCCGCTGCTGAGGGTGACCGCGCGCACCGAGGTGACCCCGGCCGTGCGGGTGCCCGGCAACGACTACTACGCCATCGGGCACGCGCTGGACGCTGGGGCCGAAGTGCTGATCGTGCCCATGGTGGAGACCGCCGAGCAGGCCGCGCGGGCGGCGTTCGCCACCCGCTACCCGCCGGAGGGCGGCCGCAGCTTCGCCCGGAACCGGGGGATGGCGGCGCTGGGCGCCACCCCGGCCGAGCTGAACCGCGAGGTGGCCTGCCTGGTGATGGTGGAGACCGCCACCGGGCTGGCCAACGCGGCGGAGATCGCCGCGACGCCGGGCGTGGACGGGGTCTTCGTCGGCCCCGCCGACCTGGGTCTGGCCCTGGGCTTACCGCCGGGACCGCCGCCGTTCGCCGCCGAGGTGGAACGGGGGATCGACCAGGTGGTGTCGGCCTGCCGGTCGGCCGGGGTGATCGCCGGCCTGCACGCGAACGGCGGCTACGCCGCCCGGGGCGTCGACCTGGTCACCGTGGCGGCCGACCACGACCTGCTCCGCGTGGCCGGCCGGAACACGATTGCCCAGGCTCGGGGGACCACCTCGCGCTGAACCGGCTGCGGCGTACCGTCGGGCCGTGCTGATGTGGATCAACGGACCGTTCGGCGGGGGCAAGACCCAGACCGCGTGCGAGCTGCACCGCCGGCTGCCCGGCAGCCTGGTGTGTGACCCGGAGGAGGTCGGCTACGGGCTGCGCCGGGTCTGGACCAGCGCCAGGCACATCAGACTGCACTGATCCCGACGGAGACCGCTCCGCCGCCGCTACCTTGGAGTCATGCTGGTCATCTTTGGCGTCAAGCGCTACCTCGAGCAGCTGGCCATGCTCAGCCTCGGCTGCCCGAACTGCGGGACCACCAGCGCCCACCCGCTGCGCCGGGCGTACAGCAAGTTCACGCTGTTCTTCATCCCGCTGTTCGTGGTCAGCTCCCGCTACCAGGTGCAGTGCACGTACTGCGGGCTGGTCTCGGGGGTGAGCAAGCAGCGGGCGCTGGAGCTGCGGGGGGCGAGCGTCCGCTAGGCCCGTTGCTCGCGGGCCTCCTGGACCCCGCGCACCGCCAGCCGGTCGGCGCGCTCGTTCTCCGGGTGGCCGGCGTGGCCCTTGACCCAGTGCCACTCCACCTGGTGTGCGCCGGCGGCCGCGTCCAGCCGCTGCCAGAGGTCGGCGTTTTTCACCGGCTGCTTGTCCCGGGTGAGCCAGCCGTTGTTCTTCCACCGGGGCAGCCAGGAGATGACGCCGTTCCGCACGTAGGTGCTGTCGGTGAAGATGTGCACCGTGCACGGCCGGCTGAGGCTCTCCAGCGCCCGGATCGGCGCGGTCAGCTCCATGCGGTTGTTGGTGGTCGTGGTGGACTCGCCGCCGTACAGCTCCTTCTCGTGCCGGCCGTAGCGCAGCACCGCGCCCCAACCGCCCACGCCGGGGTTACCACTGCACGCGCCGTCGGTGAAGATCTCCACGATCCCCCCGCCCGCGTCGTTCACCAGCGGCGCTCACGCCACTCGGGCAGCGACGGGCGCTGCTCCCCGAGGGTGGAGTCGTCGCCGTGGCCGGGGTAGAACCAGGTGTCGTCGGGCAGCGGGTCGAAGATCCGTTGTGACACGTCGTCGATCAACGAGTCGAAGTCCTCCGGCGCCCAGGTGCGGCCGACCCCGCCCGGGAACAGGGAGTCCCCGGTGAACAGGTGCGGCCGGTCGGAACCCCGGTAGAGCAGCGCGACCGAGCCGGGGGTGTGCCCCCGCAGGTGGATCACCTCGAGCTCCACCTGGCCCACCCGGACCGTGTCGCCGTGCTCCACCGTCGTGGTGGTCGGCACCGGCAGCTCCGGGGCGTCCAGCGGGTGTGCGATGGTGCGCGGTTCGCACATGCCGACCACCGCCCCGAGCGCCTGCCAGTGGTCGGGGTGCCGGTGGGTGGTGACGATGGTGCGCAGCTCGGGGCGGCTTGCGCCGTGGCCGACCATGTCCATCAGCCGGTCCGGCTCGGCGGCCGCGTCGATCAGCAGCGCTTCCCCGGTGGCCTGGCAGACCAGTAGGTAGGCGTTGTTGTCGTACTCGCCGACGGAGACCTTGGTGATGGTCAGGCCGTCCAGGGTGCGGCGGATGGCGGCACCGCCGGGGTCGGTGTGACCGGTGTAATCGTCCAGCACGTCCACGCGGATCAGCCTAGTCCGGGTCCCGCTCGGTTTCAGCCGGGGATCGCGGTCTCGTGCAGGTAGCGCCAGCGTGGTCCGCCCGGTTCGATGCGGAACAGCACGGTGACCCGCCGGGAGGAGGTGTGGCCGTGGTCCACGTGCGTCTCGAGGAACCGCGCGAGCAGTCCTTCACCCAGTTCGGCCACGAGCTCCACCTGGCTGGTCAGGATGCGCAGCCCGGGGCGGGCGTTGCGGGCGCCGGCGAGCGCCTCGAACAGCCCGGTGTTGTCCAGCGGCTGTCCGTCGGTGGTGACCATGGTGAAGTCGTCGGTGTGCGCCGCGCGCAGCTCGTCCATCACCTCGGGGGGTGCCTCGCTGCCCAGCCAACGGGCCAGCAGTTGGTGCTGCCGGTCAATCTCGGTGCTGATGAGTTCCCGCACTGTCCCTCCCGTCCGGTGCCGGGCCCGCGCCGCGGAGCACGGCGAGCGCCTGCGCCACCCAGGCCTCGGCGAACCGGTCCGCCTCGATGTCACCCGGGGTGTGGCCGATGAGGGTATCCAAGATCGGGTAATAGGTCAGCGCGGCGAGCAGTACCGCCGAGGTGGCGGCCGGGTCGGTCACCCGGATGTCGGTGCGGTGGTCCAGCCAGCGGGTGAACTCGTCGTAGACACTGCGCCGCACCTCTTCCCACACCTCGGCCAGCAGGTCCGGGTGTTCGTCCAGGTCGCGCAGCATCACCCGCAGCACCTGGTGGTCCCGGCGCATGCCGCCCCAGACGAGCTGGACGACCAGGCGCAGGGCGTCGGCCAGGTCGTCCGGCAGCTGTTCGGCCGCCTCGCCGGCGCGCATGGTCCCGATGTGCATGCCGACGACCTCGCCGAGCAGGGCGCGCTTGGAGGAGAAGTGCTTGTACAGCGCGCCGGATCCCCGGGTCAGCCCGCAGGCCTGCTGGATGTCGCCGACCGAGGTGGCGGCGTAGCCGCGCTCGGCGAACAGCCGGGCGGCCTCCCGGACGAACCGCTCG
Organism: Actinospineispora eucalypti; assembly: GCA_014208095.1. Classification (GTDB taxonomy): domain Bacteria; phylum Actinomycetota; class Actinomycetes; order Mycobacteriales; family Pseudonocardiaceae; genus Pseudonocardia; species Pseudonocardia eucalypti. The sequence goes on from JACHMT010000002.1 coordinate 290,870, forward strand.
CGCGGCGGCACCGGTGGTGACGATTCTGGTAGCGGAGCCATGAAGTGAGAGACTACTCTCTCACCATGGTCACCGTGCAGGTAGTCGAAACGATCAGGTGCACTCCCCGGGAGCTTCTCGAGTTCGTCATGGACATCGAGCGGTACGCGGAGATCGACCGCAAGATCCAGCCGGTCAGTTGGGCCGAGCGGGAGGGCGACTTGCTGGAGTTCGAGTGCCGGCCGAAGGTCGCCGGGGTGCCGCAGCCGAAGGTGGTGCAGCAGGTGCGGCTGACCCCGTGGTCACGGATCGACATCACCCTGTCCCCGCCGCCGCGCAACCGCATGCAGCACGCGTTCGCCAAGTTCAATGCCAGTTTCGAGTGTGTCGAGGTACCGGAAGGGACCCGGGTGACCCGCACGCTGAACTTCAGCTTTCACCCGGCTACCCGGTGGCTGCTGGAGCCGTTGCTGCGCCGCCGGCTGCCGGGGGAGGTGCGGGAGGAGATCGCCCTGGCCAAGCGCCACCTGGAGGGCGGCTGACTCGTTCGGGGCGGATTTAAGACGGCTTGGACGGCCGCGGCTGAGTGGTCTTCCGCCGCTTCGGCCCGGCCCGTTGCGTTCGGCTACACGCCGTAATGGCTGGACGGCCCCAACCCGGCTTCCGTTCGTCGCGCCGGGGGCGTGATCGTCGACCGTGGCGGTTTAGCCGCGAAAATCGACGCTCAACCGCCAGAGACGGCGATCAACCTATAGCCCACGCCTGGTCACGCCCTGTGAACAGGCGCGAGGCCAAACGCAACGGGCCGGACCAAAAGCCGCGGCAGACTCCCCAAGCCGCGCCGTCCAAGCCGTTCGAAAACCGGCACCGCCCTAATCCGGCAGGTTCTGGACGTGTTGGAAGCCGAACCGGCCCTTGATGCACAGGTGTCCGTGGGTGACGCTGTGGTCGCTCGGCGAGGTCACGTTCACGATCTTGTTGTGCTGCACGTGCAGCTCCAGGTTGCAGCCGACGCCGCAGAAGGAGCAGATCGTGGTGGTGACGGTCTCGTTCTCCTCGTCCCACTCGCCGGACTCGCGCAGCTCGTGCTCGGAGACCGACTTCAGCGCTCCCGTCGGGCACACACCGACACAGTTGCCGCAGTACACGCAGGCCGAGTCGGGCAGCTCGGTGTTGTACTCGGTGGCGATCCGGGTGTCGAAGCCGCGGCCGGCGGCCGAGATGGCGAAGGTGAACTGCGCGTCGGTGCCGCAGGCCTTGACGCACTTGTAACACATGATGCAACGGCCGTAGTCGCGAACGTAAAGGTCGTTGTCCACCTTCACCGGCTGGGCCACGTTGGCCGCCGTCGAGCCGTCCGGCTCCTGGTGGTGACCTGGGTGCCGGCGATCCCGTTCGCCGTCGGCCGCCGGCGGCGCGGGCGGGCCGTAGCGACCCGCGTCGACCCCGTACTTGGTCATCCAGCGCTGCACGTCGGGGTCGGTCTGCGACATGTCGGCCGAGCTGGCCAGCAGCTCCAGCACCATGCGGCGGCTGTGCTGCACCTTCTCCGAGTCGGTGCGCACCACCATGCCGTCCTCCACCGCCCGGGCGCAGGACGGCACCAGCACCCGGGAACCCTCCACGTCGACCATGCACACCCGGCAGGCGTTGATCGGGGTGAGGTTGGGCGCCCAGCACAGAGTCGGGGTGTCCACCCCGTGCGCGCGCAACGCGTCCAGGATCGTGGCGCCCTCCGGCACCCGCACCTCGACGCCGTCGAGGGTCACCGTCACCAGGCGGCGGATCTCGCCGAGCATCACCGTCATCGGTTCGACCTCCGGTTCAGCAGGTCCAGGGATATCGCCGACTGGATCGCGGCCGGCGCGGTCTGGCCCAGGCCGCAGATCGACGCGTCGCGCATCACCCGGGCCAGGTCGTCCAGCAGGGCCAGCTCCTGCTCGCGGGACCCGATCTCGGTGCCGCGGGCCAGCCGGGCCAGCGCCTCCTCCTGGCGGACGGTGCCCACCCGGCAGGGCACGCACTGGCCGCAGGACTCGTCGCGGAAGAACGCCGCGATCCGGCGCAGGATGTCCGGCATGTCGGCCGAGGTGTCCAGCGCGAAGATCACCCCGGAGCCGAGGGTGGCGCCGATCTCCCTGGTGCCCTCCAGAGTCAGCGGCACGTCCAGCTGGTCGGGCAGCACGAAGCCGCCGGCCGCCCCGCCGAGCAGGATCGCCCGCGTCTCGCCGACGAGGCCGCCGGCCAGCTCCAGCACCTCGCGCAGCGTGGTGCCGAACGGCACCTCGTACACCCCGGGGCGGGCCACCGCGCCGGAGAGGCAGAACAGCTTCGGCCCGGTGGACCGGCCGCCGCCGATCGAGGCGAACGCCGGGCCACCGCCCTCCATGATCTGCAGGGCGTTGTAAAGCGTCTCCACGTTGTTGATCACCGTGGGCTTGCCGAAGAGGCCGCTCACCGAGGGGAAGGGCGGTTTGTTGCGCGGCTCGCCCCGGTAGCCCTCCAGGGAGTTGAGCAGCGCGGTCTCCTCGCCGCAGATGTACGCCCCGGCGCCCCGGCGCAGCTCGATGTCGAACGCGAAGCCCTCGCCCATCACGTCCGGGCCGAGGTAGCCGCGCCGGCGGGCCTGCTCGATGGCGTTGGCCAGCCGGCGGGTGGCCAGTGGGTACTCGCCCCGGATGTAGAGGTAGCCGCGCTCGCAGCCGGCGGCGTAGCCGGCGATGGTCATCGCCTCGACCAGGCCGAACGGGTCGCTCTCCAGCAGCACCCGGTCCTTGAAGGTACCGGGCTCGGACTCGTCCGCGTTGCACACCAGGTAGTGCGGGCGCTCCGGCGCCCGGGCCACGCCGTCCCACTTGACCCCGGTGGGGAAGGCCGCCCCGCCCCGGCCGGTCAGCGCCGAGTCGGACATCTCCTTGATCACCCGGGACGGGCCGACGTTCACCGCCCGGCGCAGCGCGCGGTACCCGCCGTGCGCCCGGTAGTCGTCCAGGCTGGTCGGGTCGACCAGGCCGACCCGGCGCAGCAGGCGCAGGTCGGCGTTGCCGCCCGGGGTCTGCGGCACGCTCACCGAGGTGTCGGAGAACGCCCCGTCCGCCCCCGAGGCGCCGGGTCCGCCGCCGGACGCCGCCGCCAGGGTGGCCTCCACCGATGCGGGCGCCAGCGAGTAGTCCGGCTCGGCCGTGCGCTGGAGCAGCACCGCCGGCGCCCGCTCGCACAGGCCCAGGCAGGGGCTGCGCACCCAGCACACCTCCTCGCCGTGCCCCTCGGCGCCCAGCTCGGCGGTCAGCGCGGCGGCGAGGTGCTCGCCGCCGTTGGCGCCGCACGCGATGTCGTCGCACACGTGCACCACCCGGGGCGCCCTCGGTTCGGTGCTGAACATGGCGTAGAAGGTGGCCACGCCGTACGCGTCGGCCGGCGGCACGGACAGCCGCAGCGACACGTAGTTCAGCGCGCCGGGGCTGATCCAGCCGATTTCCTCCTGCACCGCGTGCAGGGCGGGCAGCAGCAGGTGCCGGCGGCCGCGCGCGGCGTGCCCGGCGTCGGTGAAGTGCTCGGCGACGGCGCCGTTCTCGGACGGGCCGAGCAGCCGGTCCACCGCGTCCCGCTCGGCCGCGCTGGCGCGTGCCTGGGTGAGCCGAAGATCCAACGCTCCTCCTCAGCCGCCCGCCGCGGGCAGCGCCGGTTGCGCCGTCTGGGGCAGCTTCTCGATGCGGATCGCGGTTGCCTTGAACTCCGAGGTACCGGACTTGGGGTCCCAGGCGTCGTTGGTGATCGCGTTGGTGTCCACCTGCTCGGTGAAGTGCGGGGTGATGGACGCCAGCCCGGGCCGCAGCGCCGGGTCGAAGCTCACCGGCGCTGTCACCGCGCCCCGCCGGGACACCAACCGCACCCGCTCGCCCTCCTCGATGCCGAGCTCGGCCGCGTCGGAGGCGTCGATGCGCAGCGCCTCCCGCCGGCGCAGGGGAGAGGTGTAACCGCCGGTCTGCACCCCGGAGTTGTAGTTGTCCAGGTTGCGCACCGTGGTCAGCCGGATCGGGAACTCCTCGGACAGCTCGTCCAGCGGCGGCACGTGCTCCACCGGGGTGAACGGTGCCGGGGTGCCCCGGTCCGCCGGGTCGTCCGCCCACAGCCGGGCGTGCATCAGCGGGGTGCCCGGGTGGTCCTCCTCCGGGCACGGCCATTGCAGCCCACCCAGCTCGGCCAGTCGGGCGTAGCTCATCCCGTGGTGCCAGTTCAGCGACACCGAACGCAGCTCGTCCCACACCTGCTCGGCGCTGGGCTCGCCCCAGGGGTAGCCCATCTTCTCCGCGATGCCGCAGATGATGTGCGTGTCGGGCTTCGCCAACCCCGGGGGCTCGATGGCCTTGCGGACCAGCTGCACCCGGCGCTCGCTGTTGGTCACCGTGCCGGTGTACTCGCACCAGTCGGCGGCGGCCGGCAGCACCACGTCGGCCATCTCGGCGGTTGCCGTGCGGAAGATGTCCTGCACCACCAGGTGGTCCAGGCCCTCCAGCAGGTGCCGGGCGTGAACGGCGTTGGCCTCCGACTCGGCCGGGTTCTCGCCGATGCAGTAGAGCGCGCGCAGTTCCTTGCTCTCCATCGCCTCGAACATCTGCGACAGGTGCCAACCGGGCTTCGCCAGGATGCTCGCGCCCCAAGCTCGCTCGTAGCGGGCGCGGGCCTCGTCGTCGCCGAGGTCGTAGCCGCCGGGCAGCTTGGCCGGGATGGCGCCCATGTCGCCGCCGCCCTGGACGTTGTTCTGCCCGCGCAGCGGGCACAACCCGGAGCCGTAGCGGCCCACGTGCCCGGTGAGCAGGGCCAGGTTGATCAGCGCGAACACGTAGTCGGCCGCGTTGTGGTGCTCGGTGATGCCCAGCGTCCAGCACAGCTGCGCCCGGTCCGCGCGGGCGTAGGCGTGCGCCAGTTCCTTGATCAGTGCGGCGGGCACCTTGGTCAGCTCCTCGCCGCGTTCCAGGGTGTACGGCTCCACGCTGCGCCGGTAGTCCTCGAAGCCGGTGGTGGCCCGCTCGATGAACGCCCGGTTGTGCAGGTCGGAGGCGATGATCTCGCGGCCGATAGCGTTGGCCAGGGCGATGTCGGTGCCCACGTCCAGGCCCAGCCAGCCGTCCGCCCACTGGGCGGTGCTGGTCCGCCGGGGGTCGACGTTGTACATCCGGGCGCCATTGCGCAGGCCCTGCAGCGCGTGGTGGAAGAAGATCGGGTGGGTCTCGCGCGCGTTGGAACCCCACAGCACGATGAGGTCCGCGCGCTCGGCCTCTTCGTAGGAGGAGGTGCCGCCACCGGCACCGAACACTGTCGTCAGACCGACGACGCTAGGCGCGTGTCAAGTGCGGTTGCAGGAGTCGACGTTGTTGCTGCCCATCACCACACGGGCGAACTTCTGCGCCGTGTAGTTCATCTCGTTGGTGGCCTTCGAGCAGCTGAACATGCCGAACGCGCTGGGTCCGTGCGCCCGCGCGGCGGTGAATCCGGCGGCCGCCCGGTCCAGGGCTTCGTCCCAGGTGGCGGGCCTGAGCACGCCGTTCTCGCGGACCAGCGGCTCGGTCAGTCGTACGTGGCGGGGTTTGCGCATCGTTGCTTCTCCGTCCCTCAGACTCGGAAGTCGACCATGTCTTCGAAGTCACTGCCGTCCTCGGAGTCACCGAAAGTCTACGACTCGTCCGGCGACTCGGCGGCACATCGTATGCTGTAGCCCGCAAACCGGTGATCGCCGTTCCCCACGGGGCGGCCGAGTCGAGCGAGTGCCATATTGCCGCCTGCTGAAATGCCCTCCGAGAGATCCCGACAGATCGCGCGCCCGGTTCCGCTGCGGCAGAGCGTGTACGAGGCGATCCTGGAAATGATCATCAGTCGCCAGCTGCGCCCCGGCCAGCACCTGGTGGAGAACGACCTGGCGCTGATGCTGGGCGTTTCCCGCCAGCCCGTGCGGGAAGCGCTGCAGTGGTTGAAGAACGACGGCTGGATCGACCTGCGCCCCGCGCACGGGGCGTTCGTGCACCAGCCGACGGCCGAGGAGGCCGACCAGCTGCTCGCCGTTCGCGAGCTGTTGGAGACCGAGAGCGCCCGGTTGGCCGCGTTGCACGCCACCGAGTCTGACGTGGCCGAGCTGCGCGCGCTGTGTGAGCGGGGCGTGGCCGCGCTGCGCCGGCAGGAACTGGCCGAGCTGGTCTCGGTGAACGCGGAGTTCCACGCGGCGGTGTCCAGGGCGGCGGGGAACGAGGTGCTCGTCGAGCTGGCCGGCCAGGTGGACCGCCGGGTGCGCTGGTACTACAACCCGGTGGCGCGCACCCGGGGCGACCAGTCCTGGGAGGAGCACGCCGCGCTGGTGGACGCGATCGCCGCCGGCGACCCGGACCGGGCCGTCGACGTGATGCGCACGCACACCACCAACACCCGGCGCAGCTACCTCGCCCAGGCCGACGGCGACGGGACCGAGCCCGCCGCCGACGACAGCCATGGCGTTTCCTGAACCCACGCGTCAGCCGGCCGGCCGGGCCTGCGCCGACCCCATGCCGGGCAACGTGTTGGGCAGCCCCGGCCGCTGCAGTGCCGAGGTGGCCACCGCGGAGACCAGCACCACCCCGGCCGCCGCCAGGAACACCACCGGGAAGCCCCACGCGGTGACCGCCACGGCGGCCAGGCCGACGCCGACCAGCCCGCCGAGCGCCTTGGCGCTGTACACCACGGCGTGCACCTCCAGCGCGCGCCGCTCGCCGAAGTAGTCCCGGACCAGGCTGGCGAACAGCGGGTAGAACGCGCCGCCGCCCAGCCCGGCCAGCGCGGCCGCCACCACCAGCAGCGCGGCCGACCCGGTACCGGCGGCCAGCGCGAGCAGCAGCTGCGCGGCCGTCTGGACCAGCAGCACCAGGCGCAGTGTGCGGCGCCGGCCCAGCCGGTCGGACACCCGCATCGCCGTGGCCCGGCTGGCGCCGTTGATGCCGACCAGCAGTGCGGCGGCCAGCGCGACCAGGCCCAGCGGTGTGCCGGTGTCCAGCGCGAACACCACCAGGAAGGCGGCGTTGAACAGGGAGACCGCGCCGGCGGTGAACAGGATCAGGTGCATCACCGGCAGCGTGCCGGTGTGCACCGCGCCCGGGGTGGAGTACTCCCGGATGGCCGGCGGGTTCATCCGGCGGCCGGGTGCGTGCTTGAGCGCCCACTGCCGGGGGTCGATGTGCGCGGGCCACCAGCGCCGCGGCGGGTCACGGAAGAACAGCCCGAACCCGGCCACGATCAGCCCGACCAGGATCGCCGTGGCGGTCAGCGCGCGGGGCAGGTTGATCCCGTCCAGCCGCACGACGCCGGCGATGGCGAACGGCACCGTGCCGTAGGCGAAGGCCCCGGTGACCAGGCTGACCTGGCTGCCGGACCGGTCCGGGTGCCACTTCGCCACGGTGGACGTGCAGGCGGCGTAGACCAGGCCGGCGCCGGTGCCGCCGAGTACCGAGTAACCGACCAGCGCGCCCAGCAGCCCCGGGCCGTAGGCAAGGGCGAGCACGCCCACGGTGCTCAGGGCGGCGCCGGTGAGCATCACCGCCCGCAGCCCGATCCAGTTCCGCTCGCGCAGGTAGGCGACGGGGAAACCCACGCCGGCCTGGCACACGATCCAGCCGGCGAGCAGCCAGAACACGGTGCTCAGCGACCAGCCGTTGCGCGCCATCAGGGCCGGCGCGGCCACCCCGAAGCCGTACTGGAGCACACCGACCGCGGCCATCGGCGGCCAGGCCAACCACACCGAGGCGTCCCGGCCGGACCGGTCCTCGGGGTTGTCGCGGGTGTAGTAGAGCCGTCCGTAGCAGTCGCGGACCTCGCGGCCGCCGTCATGCTCACGCTCGTCCATGACGGGCTCCTTCCATACTGTATGAAGTAGTCTGCCGCACAGTGACCCGCAACACAAGACCAATCCATACTGTATACACACCCTCGCTCGGCGCATCATCTTTGGTGCGCTCAGGTGGGTTGGACCTGTTGGTTGAGGAGGTCGGTGATGGCGGCGACCACGCGGAGGGTGGGGACTTCGGCGCCGGTCAGGTCGGCCAGTTCGACCACGGCGGCCAGCAGGACATCCAGTTCCATGGGGCGGCCGCGCTCCAGGTCCTGCAGGGTGGAGGTCTTGTGCTCGCCGGTGCGCTCCGCGCCGGCCAGTCGGCGCTCGATGGAGATCTCCGGGTGGCAGCCGAGCCTCGCGGCCACCTCGAGCGTCTCCTCCATCATCGCGGTGACCACCGACCGGGTGCCGGGGTGCCGGCACATCGCCGCCAGGCTGGCCCGGGCCAGCACGGACAGCGGGTTGAACGAGGCGTTGCCCATCAGCTTGATCCAGATGTCCGCGCGCAGGTCCGGCTCGACCGGGCACTTCAGCCCGCCGGCCACCATCGCGTCGGCGAACTCCGTACACCGGGTGGAGATGCTGCCGTCCGGCTCGCCGATGGAGAACCGGGTGCCCTCCAGGTGGCGGACCACCCCGGGGGACTCGATCTCGGTGGCGGCGTAGACCACGCAGCCCACCGCGCGCTCCAGGGGGAGTGCCCTGGTCACCGCGCCGCCGGGGTCGACACTCTCGATCCGCCGGCCCTCGTACGGCCCCTTCAGGCCGTGGAAGTACCACCACGGGATGCCGTTCTGCGCGGCGATGAGGGTCGTGTCCTCGTGCAGCAGGGGCCGGACGAGGTCGCCCGCGTGGGCGTAGCCGGTGGCCTTGATGCCGAGGAAGACGTGGTCCACCGGGCCGACCTGGGCGGGGTCGTCGGTGGCGTTGGGGTGGGTGTGGAAGTCGCCCCGGGGACTGAGCACGCGCACCCCGTTCTCCCGCAGCGCGGCGAGCTGCGGGCCGCGCGCGATCAGGTGTACCTCCGCGCCAGCCCGGCAGAGGCTCGCGCCGACGTAGGCGCCGATTGCACCGGCTCCAAGCACAGCAACCTTCACGAGGACCTCCCAGGTCGTCGAGTTCGGTCTTTAGTATGCAGTATGTAGAAACCTGACACTAGTTTTGCGCTAGGTCTGGACATCTCCAGTCAGCAGGAGTACGAAATCCCACATACGGTATGCAGTATGTGAATGGCCCTGAGCGGCCAGGACAACTCCGTTGCTGGACAAGGAGATGACGATCGGATGACGCAAACGCTTCCCGGGAGCTCTCCCCAAACCGCCAAGGCGGTGGGGGAGCCCGAACAGATCTCGGGTGGGCATCTGGTTGCCAAGGCGCTCAAGGCCGAGGGGGTAGACACGATCTTCACCCTGTGCGGCGGACACATCATCGACATCTACGACGGATGTGTCGACGAGGGCATCTCGGTGATCGACGTGCGGCACGAGCAGGTGGCCGCGCACGCCGCCGACGGCTACGCCCGGATCACCGGCACGCCGGGCTGCGCGGTGGTCACCGCCGGCCCCGGCACGAGTGACGCGGTCACCGGCGTGGCCAACGCGCTGCGGGCGGAGAGCCCGATGCTGCTGATCGGCGGCCAGGGCGCGCTGAGCCAGCACAAGATGGGGTCACTACAGGACCTGCCGCACGTGGACATGATGGCGCCGATCACCAAGTTCTCCGCCAACGTGCCGCACACCGCGCGCGTGGCGGACATGGTGTCGATGGCCTTCCGGGAGTGCTTCCACGGCGCCCCCGGCCCGTCCTTCCTGGAGATCCCCCGGGACATCCTGGACGCGAAGATCCCGCTGGAGCAGGCCCGCATCCCCGGCGCCGGCCAGTACCGGGCGTCGCGGCGCTCGCTGGGTGACCCGGCCGACGTGCAGCGGCTGGCCGAGCTGCTGGACGGAGCGCGGAAGCCATGCGTCCTCCTGGGCAGCCAGGTGTGGACCTGCCGGTCCACCGAGGAGGCGGTGCGGTTCGTCCGTGAGCTGCGAGTTCCCGCGTTCATGAACGGCGCCGGCCGGGGCACCCTGCCCCCGGGCGACGCGCTGCATTTCCAGCTGGCCCGCCGGCACGCCTTCGCCGAAGCCGACCTGATCATCATCGTGGGCACGCCGTTCGACTTCCGGATGGGCTACGGGCGGCGCCTCTCGCCGACCGCCAAGGTGGTGCAGATCGACCTGGACTTCCGCACCGTCGGCAAGAACCGGGACATCGACCTCGGCATCGTGGGCGACCCGGGCTCGGTGCTCTCCGCCGTGGCCGCCGCCGCCACCGCGAAGGACCGCAAGGAGTGGATCGCCGAGCTGCGCGCGGTGGAGGACGCCGCCTACCGGAACGGCTGGCCCGTCAGCACTCGGACGCCTCGCCGATCGACCCGTACCGGCTGGTGCACGAGATCAACGAGTTCCTCACCGAGGACTCCATCTACATCGGCGACGGCGGCGACATCGTCACCTTCTCCGGCCAGGTGGTGCAGCCCCGCTCGCCCGGCCACTGGATGGACCCCGGCCCGCTGGGCACCCTCGGCGTCGGCGTCCCGTTCGCCATGGCGGCCAAGCACGCCCGGCCGGACAAGGAGATCGTCTGCCTGTTCGGTGACGGCGCGTTCAGCCTCACCGGCTGGGACTTCGAGACGATGGTCCGGTTCGACCTGCCGTTCGTGGGCATCGTGGGCAACAACTCCTCGATGAACCAGATCCGCTACGGCCAGATCCAGAAGTACGGCGACGCCCGGGGCCGGGTCGGCAACACGCTCGGGGACATCCGCTACTCCGAGTTCGCCAAGATGCTCGGCGGCTACGGCGAAGAGGTCCGCGACCCGGCGGACATCGCGCCGGCCCTGCGGCGTGCCCGCGAGTCCGGCAAGCCCTCCTTGATCAACGTCTGGGTGGACCCGGACGTGTACGCGCCCGGAACCATGAACCAGACGATGTACAAGTAAGGGGCCTGAACCGATGAGTGCATTGGAAGGGATCCGCGTTCTGGACATGACCCATGTCCAGTCCGGACCGTCGTGTACCCAGATCCTGGCCTGGCTCGGCGCCGACGTGGTGAAACTCGAGGCGCCGACCGGCGATATCACCCGCAAGCAGCTGCGTGACCTCCCGGACGTGGACAGCCTCTACTTCACGATGCTGAACTGCAACAAGCGCAGCATCACGCTGAACATGAAGAGCGAGCGCGGCAAGGAGCTGTTCACCGAGCTGGTCAAGAGCTCCGACGTGATGGTGGAGAACTTCGGCCCGGGCGCGGTGGACCGGATGGGCTTCACCTGGGACAAGCTCCAGGAGATCAACCCGAAGCTGGTCTACGCGTCGATCAAGGGCTTCGGCGACGGCCCGTACACCCACTACAAGGCCTACGAGGTGGTCGCCCAGGCGATGGGCGGCTCGATGTCCACCACCGGCTTCGAGGACGGCCCGCCGCTGGCCACCGGCGCGCAGATCGGTGACTCGGGCACCGGCATCCACACCGTGGCCGGCATCCTGGCCGCGTTGGTGCAGCGCAACAGCACCGGCCGGGGCCAGCGGGTCACCGTGGCCATGCAGCACGCGGTGCTGAACCTGTGCCGGGTGAAGCTGCGCGACCAGCAGCGGCTGGCGCACGGCGCGCTGAACGAGTACCCGAACGAGGAGTTCGGCGACGAGGTGCCGCGCTCGGGCAACGCGTCCGGCGGCGGGCAGCCGGGCTGGGCGGTGCGGTGCAGCCCCGGCGGGCCGAACGACTACATCTACGTGATCATCCAGCCCCCCGGCTGGCGGCCGATGAGCGAGCTGATCGGCCGGCCCGAGCTGGCCGACGACCCGGAGTGGTCAACCCCTGAGGCCCGGCTGAACAAGCTGGACAAGATGTTCCAGCTGATCGAGGAGTGGTCCATCAACCACGACAAGTGGGAGGTGTTGGCCCAGCTCAACGCCCACAACATCCCGTGCGGCCCGATCCTGTCCACCAAGGAGATCATCGAGGACGCCTCGCTGGTGGAGAACAACATGGTGGTCACGGTGGACCACCCGGAGCGCGGTCCGTTCCAGACCGTGGGCTGCCCGATCAAGCTGTCCGACTCGCCGGTGAAGGTGGAGACCTCACCGCTGCTCGGCCAGCACAACCAGGAGATCTTCCAGAGCGAGTTGGGCCTGAGCGCCGACGAGTACGCCGGTCTGCGCCAAGACGGGGTGATCTGAACAGTGGTTTACGACAAGCAGGCGGTACGTGAGGTACTGGACAAGGCCAAGGCGGTGGGCCGGGAGGCGCTGACCGCCCCGGAGGGCCGGCTGGTCTGTGAGGCCTACGGCATCCCGACCCCGGGCGAGGGGTTGGCAACCACCGCCGACGAGGCGGTGAAGCTGGCCGAGGACCTGGGCGGCGGCCCGGTGGCGATGAAGATCGTGTCGCCGGACATCCTGCACAAGACCGAGGCCGGCGGCGTGCTGGTCGGGGTGCACGGCGCCGACGCGGTGCGGGACGGGTACGAGAAGATCCTGGCCAACGCCCAGGCGTACAAGTCCGACGCCAGCGTGCACGGCGTGCAGGTGCAGCAGATGCTGTCCGGCGGCCAGGAAGTGATCATCGGCGCGACCACCGACCAGAGCTTCGGGAAGGTGGTGGTGTTCGGGCTCGGCGGCGTGCTGGTCGAGGTGCTGAAGGACGTCACCTTCCGGCTGGCCCCGGTGGACGCCGGCGAGGCCCGGTCGATGCTGGACGGCATCGCGGCGGCCGAGCTGCTCCGGGGCGTCCGGGGCGGCGAGGCGGTGGACGAGGACAAGCTGGCCGACGTGATCGTCCGGCTGTCCGACCTGGTCACCGACTTCCCGGAGATCCGGGAGCTGGATCTGAACCCCGTCTTCGCCGACGCGAAGGGGGCGGTGGCGGCCGACGTGCGGATCCTGGTGGAGACCGAGCCCCAGCCCGAGCGGCCCCGCTACACCCACGAGCAGATGCTCGAGGTGATGACCCGGCTGATGCACCCGCGCGCGGTGGCGGTGATCGGCGCGTCCAACGAGGCCGGCAAGATCGGCAACTCGGTGATGAAGAACCTCATCAACGGGGGCTACGCGGGGGAGATCTACCCGATCAACCCCAAGTCGGACGAGGTGCTCGGCCGCAAGGCCTACGCCAGGGTGGCCGACATTCCCGGCGAGGTGGATGTCGCGGTTTTCGCCATCCCGGCCAAGTTCGTGGTCGGCGCGGTCCGGGAGGTGGGGGAGAAGGGCATCCCGGCGGCGGTGCTCATTCCCTCCGGGTTCGCCGAGACCGGGAACCACGAGCTGCAGGAGGAGCTGGTCGCCACCGCCCGGGAGGCCGGCGTGCGGCTGCTCGGGCCGAACATCTACGGCTACTACTACACGCCGGAGAACCTCTGCGCGACGTTCTGCACGCCCTACGACGTGCGGGGCGGCGTGGCACTTACCTCGCAGAGCGGCGGCATCGGGATGGCCATCCTGGGCTTCTCCCGCACTACCCGGACCGGCGTCTCCGCGATCGTCGGGCTGGGCAACAAGGCGGACATCGACGAGGACGATCTCCTCACCTTCTTCGCCGAGGACCCGAACACCAAGTGCATCGCCATGCACCTGGAGGACCTGAAGGACGGGAGGGCGTTCGTCGAGGCGGCCCGGCAGACCACCAAGCGCAAGCCGGTGGTGGTGCTCAAGGCCGGCCGTACCGCGCTGGGGGCCCGGGCGGCGAACTCACACACCGGCGCACTGGCCGGTGACGACAAGGTCTACGACGACATCCTCCGGCAGGCCGGCGTGGTCCGCGCCTACAGCCTGAACGACATGCTGGAGTTCGCCCGGGGGCTGCCGGTGCTGCCGACCCCCAAGGGCGAGAACGTCGTGATCATCACCGGCGCCGGCGGCTCGGGGGTGCTGCTGTCCGACGCCTGCGATGCCAACGGGCTGTCCCTGATGGACATCCCGCCGGACCTGGACAAGGCGTTCAAGGCATTCATCCCGCCGTTCGGCGCGGCCGGCAACCCCATCGACATCACCGGTGGCGAGCCGCCCAGCACCTACGAGGCGACGATCAAGCTGGGCCTGGAGGACCCGAGAATCCACGCGTTGATCCTGGGCTACTGGCACACCATCGTCACTCCGCCCATGGTCTTCGCCGAGCTGGTCGCCAAGGTGGTCGGCGAGGCGAGGGCGGCCGGCATCGACAAGCCGGTGGTGGCCTCCCTGGCCGGGGACACCGAGGTCGAACAGGCCAGCGAGTACCTCTACGACAACGGAGTCGTCGCCTACCCGTACACCACCGAGAAGCCGGTGGCCGTGCTGGGCGCGAAGTACCGGTGGGCGCGCGCGGCGGGCCTGCTCTGAGGCTGCCCATCTGAACCGCCCGCCCACCCCCAACCCGGACGTCACCCGACTGAGCGGCCTACAAGGGAGTTGCCGTGACCACGTCCAAGAACCCCAACCCGGACCTACCCGACACCGCCACCGGCACGGTGGAACCCAAGGAGGAACGTTTCTGGCACGCCGGTGGGCTGGACCCGATGCCCATCCGCAAGTTGCCCGACGCACCGCCGTCCGTTCACCTCATCGGCCCGACCGTCTTCCTGGTCGCGCTGGGTGTGGGTATGGGCGAGTCCTACATGTGGCCCCGGCTGGTGCTGCTGTTCGGCCCGGAGATCCGGTGGCTGTTCCTGATCGGTGTGACCCTGCAGGCCGTGGTCATGCTGGAGATGGCCCGGTACGCCATGGCCACCGGGGAGAGCATCTTCACCGGTGCGGCCCGGGTGTTCAAGCCGTTGATGTGGTTCTTCTTCGTCACGGCGCTGTTGGTCTACATCTGGCCCGGCCACCTTTCCGCCGGGGCGTCCGCGTTCGAGCAGGTCACCGGCATCCCCTGGACGGTGACCGCGATAACCGGGCTGATACTGGTCGGGGTGGTGTTCAGCCTGGCCAAGGTGATCTACAACTTCCTGGAGGGGCTGCTCTCCATCCTGATCGGGTGCCTCGTGGTGGGCACCGCGGTGATCGCCTCACTGGTGGGCACCTGGGGTGACCTGACCTCCACGCTGGGTGGCATGTTCGCCTTCGGGTACTTCCCGGCCGAGGCGTTCTCGCCGGCGTGGTTCCCGGTCATCGTCGGTTCGATCGCGTTCGCCGGGCCGTCCGGCATGCAGCAGATGTGGTACACGCTGCACCTGCGGGAGAGCGGTGCCGGCATGGGCGCGCACATCCCGAAGATCCGCGGCCTGGCGCACGCCGGCGAGCAGGAGGCCATCCCGGCCCGCGGGTTCATGTTCGACACCGACGACCCGAACGAGATGGCCAAGTGGAAGGGCTGGCGGCGCTGGGTCACCTTCGACGCGCTGCTGCTGTTCTGGGGCGTGACCATGCTGGTCACCATCTCGTTCACCGTGCTCGCGCAGTCCGCCGCCCGGCAGAACCCGGACCTGGTGAACCTGCTGCGGGACGGCGAGCGGGAGGTCGCGCTGCAGGCGATGTCCCAGTCCTTCTCCTCGGTCGGCATCCCGGCCCTGGGCGGTGTGTTCCTCGGGTTCATCGCGCTGATCGGCCTGAACGCCACGCTGGGCCTGTTCGACTCGTTCTCCCGGGGCCAGGCGGACATGACCTACAACTTCGTGCCCGGCGCGAAGCGGTTCCGGCTGTCCCACCTGTACGCGTTCTTCCTCTGGGCAGTGATCATTTTCGGGATCTGCATCCTGCTGTTCGGCCCGGCCGACGGACCCGCCGCGATCCTGGACGTGCTGGCCTTCCTGTCCACGTTCGCCATGGGTTCGTACTGCGTGGTGCTGCTGCTGGTGAACAACCGGATGCTGCCCAAGCCGATCCGGCCCAAGCTGTGGACCAACCTGGTCATCGGCTTCGGCGCGGTGTTCTACCTGGGCATGCTGTTCTACAGCTTGATCAGGTTCGGCGTGGTGCTGGACTGAGATGGCTACCGCGCAGATGTCTCGGCAATCCACGATCCGCCACACCCTCGAAGTGGGTGTACCCGGCATAGCCACGGGATTGGTGGCCGGGATGGTAGTCGGCGGGCTGGCCGCCCTGATTGGCCAGCCCGCCGGCTGGGCGGCGACCGGGGCGCTGGTGCTGGGACTGCTCCTGGCGGCCGGCGGGGCGGCGTACGGCGCCCTGCTGGCCCACGGCTGGGCCCGGCCGGGGGTGTTCGCGCCGGCCGCGCTGCTGTGGCTGCTGGCGTTCCCGCTGGCCCGGTTCCTGCACGCCACGTTCACCCCGGTGCTGCTCGGCGGGCCGGTCACCCCGCCGCCCGACGTGTTGGGATTCCTTGCCTATCAGGGAATAGTGAGCATGGGCTACGCCGTCGGGTTCATCTGGTTGCACGAGCGGCTCGCGCCACGCTGGCTGGTCCGGATCCGCGAGCACAACCCGACGGCCGAACGAATACTCGGTGCGTACCTGGCGCACGCTGAGGTGGTGTACCGCCAGCGCGAGCAGCGCAGGGCCAGGCGGCGGGCCGGCCGAGAAAGGGCAGGATGAGCGAGAAAGATCTTGCGGTTGAGAAGGTGACCGACGCACCCGGCGCGGCGATCGCCGCCGCCCAGGCGCCCCAGGGCGTCGCCCGCCGGTTGCGTTGGCTGGCCTACCTCGGCTGGTCGAAGCTCACCCTCCGACGCTTGTTGTGGGCCTCGCTGGCGCTGGTGCCCGTCGCGGTGCTCGCCGCCGTGGCCGGCATGGACGACGTCCCGGTGTTCCTGCTCTCGGTGGCCGCGCTGGTCCCGCTGGCCTGGCTCATCGGTGAGGCGACCGAGCAGGTCGGGGAGTACACCGGGCCGGCCATTGCCGGGCTGCTCAACGCGAGCTTCGGCAACGCCCCCGAGATGATCATCGCGTTGTTCGCGGTGGAGAACGGGCTGTTCGAGGTGGTCCGGGGTTCGCTGTCCGGCAGCGTGATCAGCAACCTGCTGCTGGTGCTCGGGTTCTCCCTGGTGGTCGGCGGCAAGGGCCGGATAGCGCGGCGCAGTGCCTACGCGGCGCTCGGCATGGTGGCGCTGGCCGGGCTGCTGTTCGCGCTGCCCGAGCTGGTCGGCGGGCCGGCCGCGCACGAGCGGCTGACCGCGATCGGCATCGGGGTGGCCGCGGTGTTGTTGGCCATCTACCTGGTGCTGACCGCGTGGTCGGTGGTCAAGGAGGCCCGCGAACAGCGGGCGAGCGGGTCGTCGGGGGAGGCCGACTGGTCGTTGAGGCGCGCGCTCCTGGCCCTCGGCCTGGCCACGCTGGCCACGGTGGCCGTTTCGGAGGTGCTGGTCGGCTCCATCGAGGCGTTCACCCGGGCTTCCGGCCTGTCCGAGCTGTTCTGCTCGGCGGTGATCGTGGCCATCGCCGGCAACGCGGCCGAACACGGCGGAGCGGTGGTGATCGCCGCTCGCGGCGGGGTGAGACTGGCCTCGGAGATCGCCCTGCAGTCCTCCGCGCAGGTCGCGCTGGGGGTGATCCCCGCGGTGATCCTGCTTTCCCTGGTGATCAGTCCCATGCCGCTGTTCTTCAGCGGCGTGGAGTACCTGGGCCTGGCCATCGCGGTCGCGGTACCGGCCCTGTTCCTGCTGCGCGGCCGTACCGCGCGCTGGCAGGGGGCCGGGATGCTGGCCGCCTACGCGGCCATTGTCGCGGTGTTCTATGCCGTCATGTAGTGCGGTGTTACCTGGTGACCGGCGGGTTTTCGGGCCCGCCGGTCACGCTTGTGCGTCGGCGTTGACGCGCATGCCGGCTCAGTGCACCGGGGCGTGACGGCCGTCGCCGGCGTCGCTCACCTGCGCCGGGCGGGCCTGGTCGCTCTGCTCCATCGGCTCGGCACCGCGAGCGCGCTGGGCCCGCAGGGCGGCGGTCAGGCCGACCCCGATGACGCCACCGTCGGCCGAGGCGCCGCCCGGGACGCGCTGGATGGCGGACAACACGGACTTGATCTTGGACATGACTGATAAACCTCCGATACTCGTACTTGTTTCAACATCCGACCCGGAGCTGGGCATCCGGGATCGACCGTTCGCGCGGTGTGTTCCGCGCGACGTTTTGAGCGTGTTACCTGTGGTGGCCGGGTGCCGGCCGGACGGTCAGCCGATGACCCGCTGGGGTTCGTCGACCTCGTCCGACGCCGCGTCCTCGGCCAGGTAGCTGATCCGGGTGTGCTCGGTGTGCTCGGCCATGAGCTTTCCCGCCCGCTCGGCGTCGCCGGCGGCGATCGCGTCGATCAGCGCCTCGTGCTCGGCCCAGGACTGGTTGCCCCGGCTGCGTGCCACCGGCGTGTGCAGCCAGCGCACCCGCTGCGCCACCGTGGAGGCCAGCTCCACCAACACCTTGTTGCCGGACAACCGGGCGATCTCCGCGTGCAACTCGGCGTTGCACCCGATGACCGCTTCCACGTCGTCGCGGGCCAGCGCCTCGACGCCGCGCTGGTAGATGTCCCGCAACCGGGCCACCCCGGCCCTGTCGGCGTTGCGGGCGGCGTTGGCGGCGGACTCGGCCTCGAGCAGCCGCCGCACGGAGAGCAGCTGGTCGGCCTCTTCCGCCGTGGGGGCGTGCACGAAGGCGCCGTGGCCCGGCCGCAGCTCCACCCAGCCGTCGTTCTTCAGCGCCTGCAGTGCCTCGCGCACCGGCTGCCGGGATACCCCGAGCAGGCTGGCGAGCTCGTTCTCCACCAGGTGTTGTCCCGGACGCAGCTCGCGGCTGACAATCATCTCCAGGATCGCGGCCTGCACGCTCTCGCGCAGCGGTACGGGCCGGGCAATTCGCGAGCGGGCCGGCGCGGCTGCCCCGGTCATCGCCATCTCACACTCCAGTGGTTCGTAGTGCAGCCGATCTGGTTTTGGTCGACTGGTTACAGCATACAGTCTGCTCTCAGGGTTGACCGCCGATCGCCTGGTGAGTCCCCTCACCCTCTGTGTGCGCCCCACCACTCTTCCGGTGACGTTGCGTCTGGGCTCTCGTCTGAGACGGGAACCTGCCGTCCCGCGGCTCCTGGGTTCCAAAGACGGCTTGGACGGCTGAGCTGAGTGGTCTGAGACGGGACGAATGAGGCTGGTGCGGCGGGCCCCGGCCCTTCGAGCTGGCCCGGCCGACGTTAGCGGCTCTCGTTCCAGGTTGATCGCCATCCGTGGCGGGGCTGTCGCCTCCGTTTCACGACCGGTACGTGTTGGGGGTAACCGCAAGATCGAATCCCCATGGTGTGACAGTCGCGCAACCGCTGTGACGGATGGTGTGGCGCCGGCGGTCGCGTCATGATCATCAGGGCATGGTGGTCGCTTTTGGGGCCGGCCAGACGGCCCTGAGGTCCTGATGACCATGAAACTAGCGGACAGCAGGCGGGCCATATCTCGGCACTGCGGGCGGGGATGGACGGGGCCGGCTCGCGTTTCTGTCGGGGGTGACTCGTAGCATGGATTTGGTACCCCTCGGTCGTTCGGAAGGGGCTTCTGTGGCCGACCGACTCATCGTTCGTGGCGCGCGCGAGCACAATCTGCGCGGCGTCGACCTGGACCTGCCCAGGGACAGCCTGATCGTGTTCACCGGGCTGTCCGGATCCGGCAAGTCCAGCCTGGCCTTCGACACGATTTTCGCGGAGGGCCAGCGGCGCTACGTGGAGTCGCTCTCCGCCTACGCGCGGCAGTTCCTCGGCCAGATGGACAAGCCCGACGTGGACTTCATCGAGGGCCTTTCCCCGGCGGTGTCCATCGACCAGAAGTCGACCAACCGCAACCCGCGCTCCACGGTCGGCACGATCACCGAGGTCTACGACTACCTGCGGCTGCTCTACGCCCGCGCCGGCGTGCCGCACTGCCCCACCTGCGGGCACGTGATCGAGCGGCAGACGCCGCAGCAGATCGTGGACCAGGTGCTGGCCATGGCCGAGGGCAGCCGGTTCCAGGTGCTGGCCCCGGTGGTGCGCACCCGCAAGGGCGAGTTCGTGGACCTGTTCTCCCAGCTGCAGGCCCAGGGCTACGCCCGGGTGCTGGTGGACGGGGCCGTTCACCAGCTGTCCGACCCGCCGAAGCTGAAGAAGCAGGAGAAGCACGACATCTCCGTGGTGGTCGACCGGCTGTCCGTGAAGGACAGCGCCAAGCAGCGGCTCACCGACTCGGTGGAGACCGCGCTGCGCCTGGCCGACGGCCTGGTGGTGCTGGACTTCGTGGACCTCGACGAGGGCGACCCCGGCCGGGAGCGGCGGTTCTCCGAGCGGATGGCCTGCCCGAACGGGCACCCGGTGGCCATCGACGACCTCGAGCCCCGCACCTTCTCCTTCAACTCGCCGTACGGCGCCTGCCAGGCCTGCTCCGGGCTGGGAGTGAAGAAGGAGGTCGACCCCGAGCTGGTGGTGCCGGACGACGAGCTGAGCCTGGAGGACGGCGCGATCGCGCCGTGGGCCGGGGGCCACTCGGCGGAGTACTTCGGCCGGCTGCTCAAGGCGCTGGCCGAGTCGATCGGGTTCCGCATGGACACCCCGTGGCGGAAGCTGCCGGCCAAGGCGCAGAAGGCGGTGCTGCACGGCACCGAGGACCAGGTGCACGTCCGCTACCTGAACCGGTACGGCCGCGAGCGCTCCTACTACGCCGCGTTCGAGGGCGTGGTGTCGTTCCTCGAACGCCGCATGGAGCAGACCGAGTCGGACGCCATGCGCGAGCGCTACGAGGGCTACATGCGGGAGGTGCCCTGCCCGGCGTGCAAGGGGGCAAGGCTGCGGCCCGAGGTGCTCGCGGTCACGCTGCGCCACCAGGAGCAGGGCGACCGGTCGATCGCCGAGGTCTGCTCGATGTCGGTGGCCGACTGCGCCCGGTTCCTCAGCGGCATGGTGCTCGACTCCCGGCAGGCGATGATCGCCGGGCGGGTGCTCAAGGAGGTACAGGCGCGGCTGGGCTTCCTGCTGGACGTGGGCCTGGACTACCTGTCCCTGGACCGGGCGGCCGGCACCCTGTCCGGCGGCGAGGCGCAGCGTATCCGGCTGGCCACCCAGATCGGGTCCGGACTGGTCGGTGTGCTGTACGTGCTGGACGAGCCGTCCATCGGCTTGCACCAGCGGGACAACCGGCGGCTGATCGAGACGCTGACCAGGCTGAAGAAGCTGGGCAACACGCTGATCGTGGTCGAGCACGACGAGGACACCATCCGGGCGGCGGATTGGTCGGTGGACATCGGCCCCGGCGCGGGTGAGCACGGCGGGCACATCGTGCACAGCGGCCCGGTGGCCGAGCTGGAGGCGCACGACACCTCGCTCACCGGCGCCTACCTCTCCGGCCGGCGGGAGATCGCCACGCCGGCCAAGCGCCGGCCCCGGGACCCGAAGCGGAAGCTCACCATCGTGGGTGCCCGGGAGCACAATCTGCGCGGCATCGACGTGGAGATCCCGCTCGGCTGCCTGGTCGCGGTCACCGGGGTTTCCGGGTCCGGCAAGTCCACGCTGGTCAACGACATCCTGGCCACCGTCCTGGCCAACAAGCTGAACGGCGCGCGGCAGGTGCCCGGGCGGCACACCCGGATCACCGGGCTGGACGGGCTGGACAAGCTGGTCCAGGTCGACCAGTCGCCGATCGGCCGCACGCCCCGGTCCAACCCGGCCACCTACACCGGGGTGTGGGACCACGTGCGCAAGCTGTTCGCGGCCACCACCGAGGCCAAGGTGCGGGGCTACCAGCAGGGACGGTTCTCCTTCAACGTGAAGGGCGGCCGCTGCGAGGCGTGCTCCGGGGACGGCACGATCAAGATCGAGATGAACTTCCTCCCGGACGTGTACGTGCCGTGCGAGGTGTGCAAGGGCGCCCGGTACAACCGGGAGACCCTGGAGGTGCACTACAAGGGCAAGACGGTCTCCGACGTGCTGGACATGCCGATCGAGGAGGCGGCCGAGTTCTTCGCGCCGATCAACTCGATCGCCCGCTACCTGCGGACCCTGAACGAGGTGGGGCTGGGCTACGTGCGGCTCGGCCAGCCCGCGCCGACCCTCTCCGGCGGGGAGGCGCAGCGGGTGAAGCTGGCCAGCGAGCTGCAGAAGCGCTCCAACGGCCGGACCGTCTACATCCTGGACGAGCCGACCACCGGCCTGCACTTCGAGGACATCCGCAAGCTGCTCGCGGTGATCAACGGCCTGGTGGAGAAGGGCAACACCGTCGTGGTCATCGAGCACAACCTGGACGTGATCAAGACGGCGGACTGGATCATCGACATGGGGCCGGAGGGTGGCTCCGGCGGTGGCACGGTGGTGGTGGAGGGCACGCCCGAGCAGGTCGCCGCCCACCCGGCCAGCTACACCGGCGAGTTCCTGGCCCGGCTGGTCACCCCCGCGACCGCGGCCGCGCCGAAGCGCGGCCGCAAGGCCACGGTGGGCTGATCAAGGCGTAGCCCGGTCAGATGGTGAAGGACAGGTTCAGCGCGATGCGCCGGCCCAGATCGGTGTCGCCGGACAGTTGCACCTCGGAGAGGTGCTCCGCCGGGTCCACCCGGCCACCGGTGAGCCTGGTAAACAGGTTGGACGTCATGGCCACCGTCGCGGTGGCCGGCCGGGACAGCTGATCGACCGCCTTGGCCCGGCCGTCCACCTCGACGTGGAAGTCCCGGTGCACCGGGCCGGTCAGCCGCAGGGTGACCGCGCTGCCGTCCGGTGCGCCGGCCCGTTTGCCGATCAGGAAACCGACCGCGCCGGCCACCTCGTCCAGCGCCATCTCCGCGCACGGCCCGCCGTCGTGCCCCGGCCGGTCCAGGGTGGCCCGGATGTCCTGTTCGTGCAGCCAGCAGTCGAACAGCCGGATGCGCATGAACCGGGCGTAGGTGTCCTCCCCGGCCGGTGTCCAGGCCGTGCGGAAGAAGTCCTCGTCGGACATCCCGCGCAGCACGCCGAGCCGGTGGTCGGTGATGCCGACGAACCGGTCCAGCACCCGGCCCGGTTCCTCCGGGCGGATGGAGAGCACCCAGCGCTCGTTCATCGCGGCGATCTGGTTGCGCACGTGCGGCAGGCCCATCGGGTCCTCGGCCGGCTCGGGCGGCGTCTGGCCGTCCAGCCACGACTCGGTGCCGATCATGTGAGCCACCACGTCCTGCACCGACCAGCCGGGCAGGACGCTCGGCGCTCGCCAGTCCGCGTCGGCCAACTCACCCAACAGCGCGGCCAGTGAGGCCCACTCCTCGCCGAGGTTGTCGACCACGGTCCGCCGGTCGATCGCCGGTGCGGTCATGCCCTTGCCTCCTCGACGGTGGGGAACTCGACGAGCTCGCCCCGGTTGATGCTGACCCAGTCCCGGCCGCTCAGGTAGGGCCGCAGGCGATCGGCGATCACCGCCTCGTCGGCCGGTGACTTGGGCCGCTGGAGTTCGTAGACGTGCGGGAACTCCAGCATTCCGAGGACGGTCCGCCACAGCCGCTCGGCGGCCGCCCCGGTCGGCGGGTCCACCAGCACCGGGCCGAACAGGCACTGGTCGGCGGGTAGCCCCGGTGCGCTCACGAACAGCGTGGGCACGCCGAAGCCGCCGCGCCCGACCACCTTGGCGTGCTCGGCGCGGATCTCGTCGTGCGTGGACGGGTCGGCCAGCGCCTCGTCCAGCAGGGAGGGCTCGACGCCGATCTCGGTGAGCAGCCGGCGCGCCACCTCCGGGTCGTGTGGCTTGCCGCCCCGCTCGTGCAGGGTGGAGCCGGTGAGCCGGTACCAGGCGTCCAGCAACGCCATGTCCCGGCGGCGCAGCAGCACGCCGATGCGCATCAGCGACCAGCCGTAGGACCAGGGCCGCTCCCAGGGGTGCTTCTTGCCCTCGGCGCGGTTCACCTCCTCCAGGCTGAAGAACCGCCAGCGCACGGTGAGGTCCACCCGCTCGCGGACCTCACGCAGCCACCGCGAGGTGTGGTACGCGAACGGACACATCGGGTCGAAATGGAAGTCGACAACGGTCGGATCGGTCATCCACGGCTCCTTTACCGGGTGATCAGGAAGCTGTCGATCACGGTGCCGAGGTCGTCCCGGATGCTCCGGGCGCTGTCCCCGCGCACCTTGGCCAGCAGGATCAGGCCCTGGATCTGGGCGAGCAGTGCGCGCGCCACCCGGTCGGGGTCCAGGCCGGGGCGCAGCGCGCCGTCGGCCGCCACCTCCCGGCAGATCTGGGCCAGCCGGGCCTCCCAGCCGGCGAGGGCGTCGGCCACATGCGCGCGCACCTCGTCGTCGGTGGTGGCCAGCTCGGCCGCCAGGTTGCCGAACGGGCAGCCGACGATCCGGCCGAACTTGCCCTCGAACGCCGACTGGATGGTGAACACGGCGTCGGCGGCGGCGCGCAGCCGGTCGGCCCCGGGGTCCCGCTGGGCCTCGGCCATCCGCCGGTGGAACTCGCCGGCGTGCAGGTCCACGACCGCCTTGGCCAGCTCCACCTTGGACGGGAAGTAGTGGTAGAAGCTGCCCCGGCGCACGTCGGCCGCCTCACACAGGTCGGCCACCCCGACGCCGGCGTAGCTGCGCGCGAGGAACAGCCGCGCCGCGCTGCGCACGATGCGCTCGCGGGTGTCCACGGGTCGGGGCATGCCCGGCACGCTATCGACTAGTTGACCGGTCGGTCAAGGGTGGGCGTGGCGCGGTGCGGTTGTGTGGACCGGCACTGCTATGATGGCCGCACGACCAGTTCGTCGCGCTTGCGTGGCGGGCGGCAAGAGGAGCCCCGCTCCCACCCAGTATCGCTGAGATTTCTGGGTCCGGTCCTACCGTCGGTGACGGCGGTGGTGGTGCGAACGTCCGATATCTGGGCGTTCGCCGGCCGGTCGATGCGGGCCTCGACGCCACGATATCCGGGTGGCGGCGGGGCCTTTGTCGTGGATCGGGAATCCAGGGGCGTTCGGCGACGTTGCCCAGCGTGATCGTGGCTGGTGCTCGTCGGCGAGTGCCCCGCGAGGAACCCGATCCACAAGAGGAGAACCCATCAGCACAGAAACGCGCATCAACGACCGCATCCGGGTGCCCGAGGTACGTTTAGTCGGGCCGAACGGTGAGCAGGTCGGCATCGTGCGCATTGAAGACGCCCTCCGCCTTGCGCGGGAGGCCGACCTCGACCTGGTCGAGGTCGCCGCCCAGGCGCGTCCGCCGGTCTGCAAGCTCATGGACTACGGCAAGTTCAAGTACGAGAGCGCGCAGAAGGCCCGCGAGTCGCGTCGCAACCAGCAGCTGACCGTGATCAAGGAGCAGAAGCTCCGCCCGAAGATCGACACCCATGACTACGAGACCAAGAAGGGCCACGTGCGGCGCTTCCTCGAGCATGGGAACAAGGTCAAGGTGACGATCATGTTCCGCGGCCGGGAGCAGTCCCGCCCGGAGCTGGGCTTCCGGCTGTTGCAGCGACTGGCGGAGGACATCAGCGATCTCGGCGTGGTCGAGGCCGCTCCGAAGCAGGACGGCCGGAACATGACGATGGTGATCGCGCCGCACAAGAACAAGGCGAAGCCAGTAAAGCCCGCCGCGGCGACCAGCGACTCCTAGCCGCCCCGATCGGCGCCGGCGCAAGCCCGGCGCGCCCAGCGTCACCGAAGTAGAACAGCGAGGAATTCGTCATGCCCAAGAACAAGACGCACAGCGGGATTTCGAAGCGGGTCAAGGTCACCGGCAGCGGCAAGCTGCGGCGGCAGAAGGCCGGCCTGCGGCACCTGCTCGAGCGCAAGTCCAGCGTGCAGACCCGCCGGCTTTCCGGCACCACCGAGGTCGCGCCCGCTGACGCCAAGCGGGTCCGCAAGCTGCTCGGCGGCTGAATCCGAGCCGAGGTAACCCAACCCCGACCCGGCGGCCAGCCCGCCCAGATGACCGAATGAGGATGAACCAG
Source organism: Actinospineispora eucalypti (assembly GCA_014208095.1). Lineage (GTDB taxonomy): Bacteria > Actinomycetota > Actinomycetes > Mycobacteriales > Pseudonocardiaceae > Pseudonocardia > Pseudonocardia eucalypti. Next base: position 316,501 of record JACHMT010000002.1, read on the forward strand.
TGGCACGCGTGAAGCGGGCGGTCAACGCCCAGAAGAAGCGGCGGGCGACGCTCGAACTGGCCAGCGGGTACCGCGGCCAGCGTTCCCGGCTGTACCGCAAGGCCAAGGAGCAGGTGCTCCACTCGCTGAACTACGCCTACCGTGACCGGCGCGCGCGCAAGGGGGACTTCCGCCAGCTGTGGATTACCCGGATCAACGCCGCCGCCCGCGCGAACGGCATCACCTACAACCGCTTCATCCAGGGCCTGCGCCTGGCCGAGGTGGAGGTTGACCGCAAGATCCTGGCCGAGCTCGCGGTCAACGACCCGGCCGCCTTCGCCGCGCTGGTCGAGGTGGCCAAGGCCAACGTGCCGGCGAGCAAGGACAAGGACGACTCCGCGGCCTGACCGGCCGACCGGAGCGAATCGGATAGCGGAGCGGACGCGGCCGGCCATGCCGGAGGTATGCACCGAACGCACGCCACGGGTGGCGGCCGCCCGCAAGCTGTTGCGCCGAGCCGGCCGGGAGCGCGCCGGTCGCTTCCTCGCCGAGGGTGCGCAGGCGGTAGGGGCGGCGCTGGCCGCTCCCTCCGCCGACGGCCGGCCCGGTGCCCGAGTGTTCGAGCTGTTCGTCACCCGGGGCGCCGCCGACCGGAACCAGGGCCTGCTCGCGGATGCGCACCGGGCCGGGATCGCGGTGTCCGAGGTCACCGACCGCGCCGCCGAGGCACTCTCCGAGACGGTCACCCCGCAGGGGCTGATCGCGGTGTGCGCGCTGGTGGACCGGCCGCTGGACGAGGCGCTGGCCGGGCACCCGGAGCTGGTGGTCGTGCCGGTCGATGCGTCCGAGCCGGGCAACCTGGGCACGGTGATCAGGGTCTCCGACGCGGCCGGGGCGGACGCGGTGCTGCTGGCAGGCGACGGCGTGGACCCGCACAACGGCAAGTGCGTGCGCGGCTCGGTGGGCAGCCTGTTCCACCTGCCGATCGCCCGGGACCGGGACGTGGCGGCGGTGCTGGCCGGCTGCCGGCGCGCGGGGTTGCGCCTGCTCGCGGCCACGGCGGCCGGGGAGCACGATCTGCACGACCCGGCCACCGAGGATCTCCTTCGCGGGCCGTGCGCATGGCTGTTCGGCAGTGAGGCGCACGGGCTGCCCGCCGATGTCGTCGCTCAGGCGGACGCGCGCGTGCGGGTGCCGATCTACGGCCGGGCGGAGAGCCTGAACCTGGCCACGGCGGCCGCGGTGTGCGTATATGCGACGGCCAGGGCACGGCGGCCGGCTAGGATTTCTGCCACGTGATTCCCGATCCACCCGAAACCCCCACCAGCAAAGAGAGCGCGGCTCGTTCCGACATGTCCGGTGTGAACGACAACTACGACCCTAAAGAGGTCGCCGCCCTGCAACCCGAGGCGCTCGCCGCCGCCGTGGACCGCGCCAAGAAGGCGTTCGCCGAGGCCGCGGATCTGGGCGCGCTGGCGGCGGTGAAGTCGGCGCACCTCGGCGACCGTTCGCCCGTGCTGTCGGCGCGCCGGGAGATCGGCGCGCTGCCGCCGCAGGCCAAGGCCGACGCCGGCAAGCGGGTGAACGAGGCGCGCGTCGCGGTGCAGGAGGCCTTCGACGCCCGGCGCGCCGAGCTGGTCACCGAGCGGGACGCCCGGGTGCTGGCCGAGGAGCGGGTCGACGTCACGCTGCCCTGGGACCGGATCGGCCGGGGCGCCCGGCACCCGATCACCCAGCTCTCCGAGCGGATCGCCGACGTGTTCGTCGGCATGGGCTGGGAGCTGGCCGAAGGTCCCGAGGTGGAGACCGGCTGGTTCAACTTCGACGCGCTGAACTTCGGCAAGGACCACCCGGCGCGGGCGATGCAGGACACCTTCTACATCGCGTCCGGGCGGAACGGCAAGCCGGACACCGAGGGCGACTCGGACCTGGTGCTGCGGACCCACACCTCGCCGGTGCAGGTCCGCGCGCTGCTGGAGCGCCCGCTGCCGGTCTACGTGGTGTGCCCGGGGCGCACCTTCCGCACCGACGAACTGGACGCCACGCACACCCCGGTGTTCCACCAGGTGGAGGGCCTCGCGGTGGACGAGGGCATCACCATGGCCCACCTCAAGGGCACGCTGGACGCGTTCGCCCGGGCGATGTTCGGCCGGGAGTCCAAGACCCGGCTGCGCCCGTCGTACTTCCCGTTCACCGAGCCGTCGGCCGAGGTCGACGTGTGGTTCCCGGAGAAGAAGGGCGGCGCCGGCTGGGTGGAGTGGGGTGGCTGCGGCATGGTTAACCCGAACGTGCTGCGCGCCTGCGGCGTGGACCCCGAGCGCCACAGCGGCTTCGCCTTCGGCATGGGGCTGGAGCGCACGCTGCAGTTCCGCAACGGCCTGCCGGACATGCGGGACATGATCGAGGGCGACGTGCGGTTCAGCGCCGCGTTCGGCATCGGCGGCTGACACTTACTCCCCGGTTCGGGGCACTGGCAAGGAGCGTTGACGTGCGGGTTTCGGTCTCATGGCTGGCCGACCAGGTCGAGCTGCCGAGCGGCATCACGGCCGAGCAGATCGGTGAGGCGTTCGTCCGGGTGGGCCTGGAGGTTGAGGAGATCCACCATCCGCCGGTGGTGAGCGGGCCGCTGCGGCTGGGCCGGGTGCTGTCGTTCGAGGAGCTGCCGGACCTGAAGAAGCCGATTCGGTACTGCCAGGTCGAGGTGGGCGAGATCGCGCCCAGGGGCATCATCTGCGGCGCCACCAACTTCGCCGAGGGCGACCTGGTGGTCGTCGCGCTGCCCGGCACCGTGCTGCCCGGCGACTTCGCCATCACCGCCCGCAAGACCTACGGCCACGTTTCGGACGGCATGATCTGCTCGCTCAAGGAGCTGGAGCTGGGCAGCGACCACACCGGGATCCTGGTGCTGCCGCCGGAGACCGGGGAGCCGGGCCAGGACGCGCGCGAGGCGCTGGGCCTGGACGACCCGATCATCGAGCTGAACATCACCCCGGACCGGGGCTACTGCTTCTCGGTGCGGGGCCTGGCCCGCGAGCTGGCCTGCTCGCTGGACACGCACTTCCGGGACCCGGCGCGGATCGAGGTGCCGGAGGCCGAGGGCGAGGCCTGGCCGGTGCGGCTGGACGACCCGGCCGGCTGCCGCCGGTTCGTGGCCCGGCGGGTCACCGGGGTGAACCCGAAGGCGCCCAGCCCGTGGTGGATGCGCCGCCGGCTGCTCGCCGCCGGGGTGCGGCCGATCTCGCTGGCCGTGGACGTGACCAACTACGTGATGATGGAGCTGGGCCAGCCGTTGCACGCCTACGACACGGCGACCCTCACCGACGACATCGTCGTGCGCCGGGCCAAGGCGTCGGGGGAGAAGCTCACCACGCTGGACGACGCCGCCCGGGAGCTGGACCCGGACGACCTGCTGATCACCGACGGCAGTGGCCCGATCGGCCTGGCCGGGGTGATGGGCGGGGCCAGCACGGAGATCTCCGACAACACCGACGACGTGCTGCTGGAGGCGGCCAACTTCGAGCCCGCCGTGATCGCCCGGGGGGCACGCCGGCACAAGCTGCCCAGCGAGGCGTCCCGGCGGTTCGAGCGGGCGGTCGACCCGGAGCTGCCCCCGGTGGCCGCCGAGCGGGCGGCCAGCCTGCTGGTGCGCTACGGCGGCGGCGCGATCTCGGCCGGCCGGACCGACGCCGGCCAGGCGCCCGCGCCGGCGCCGGTGGTGATGCCGCTGGAGCTGCCGGACCAGGTTGCCGGCGTGCGCTACGAGCGCGGCGTGACGGCACGGCGGCTGGGTCAGATCGGCTGCGCGGTCGAGCTGCGGTCCTCCGCCGGAAACGCCGAGATCGTGGCCACGCCGCCGAGCTGGCGGCCCGACCTGCTGGCGCCGGCCGACCTGGTCGAGGAGGTGCTGCGACTGGAGGGCCTGGAGCAGATCCCCTCGGTCCTGCCGCTGGCCCCGCCCGGGCGCGGGCTGACCCTGGCCCAGCGGCGGCGGCGCAATGTGTCCCGCACGCTGGCCGAGGCCGGGTACGTCGAGGTGATTCCGTTCCCGTTCCTCTCCGGCGCGGTGTTCGACGCGTTCGGCTGTGCGGAGGACGACGCCCGCCGGCGCACGCTGCGGCTGCTCAACCCGCTGGACGCGGAGCGCGGCGAGCTGGCCACCACGCTGCTGCCCGGGTTGCTCGAGGCGCTGACCCGCAACGTGTCCCGGGGCCTCACCGACACCGCGCTGTTCCACATCGGCCAGGTGGTGCTGCCGCAGGCCGAGCCGAAGCCGGTGCCGTCGGTGCCGGTGCACACCCGGCCCACCGACGAGCAGATCCGCGGCCTGCTGGCCGCCCTGCCGGCGCAGCCGCTGCACGTCGCCGTGGCGCTCACCGGGATGCGCGAGCGGCCCGGCTGGTGGGGGCCGGGGCGCCCGGCCACCTGGGCGGACGCGGTGGAGGCCGCCCGGCTGGTGGCCGAGGCGGCGGGCGTCGAGCTGACCGTGGCCGCCGCCGAGCTGGCTCCCTGGCACCCCGGCCGGTGCGCCGCGCTGCGGGTGAACGAGTGGCCGGTCGGCTACGCCGGCGAGCTGCACCCGAAGGTCACCGAGGCGCTGGGCCTGCCCGCCCGCACCTGCGCCATGGAGCTGGCGCTGGACGCCCTGCCGCTGACCGAGCCGCGCCCGGCGCCGAGCGTCTCGCCCTTCCCTCCGGTGCTGCTGGACGTGGCGCTGGTCGTGGACGCCGCGCAGCCCTCGGCCAAGGTGGCCGAGGCGCTGCGCGAGGGGGCCGGCGAGCTGCTCGAGCACCTGCGCCTGTTCGACGTGTACACCGGCGACCAGGTGGGCGAGGGCAAGCGTTCGCTGGCCTTCACCATGCGGATGCGCGCGCCGGACCGCACCCTCACCCGCGAGGAGGCCACCGCCGCCCGCGACGCCGCCGTAGCGGTCGCCGCCGAGCGATGCGGGGCCACCGTCCGGGCCTAGTGTCCTGAGTCAGACCGGTTTGCCGTCGACCTCGACGGTGATTCCGTCGTGGAGGAAGCTGCGGTGGCCGGCCAGGCGGGCTGCTTCGGGCAAGGGGTGTTCGTAGCCCCATACCGCGTCGGTCAGCTTCTCGCCGGCCACGGTGGGTGTCCAGTAGCTGGCCCAGCCCTTGTAGGGGCAAACCGTGCGCGTGTCGGTGGCGGTCAGCAGGTCGCCTCGGATGTCCGCCACCGGCAGGTAGTACCGGTTGGGCAGCCCGGTCTCGGAGAGCAGCAGGGCGCGGGTGGATTCGGCTAGCAGCTGGTCGCCGGCGAGCACACGCACGGGCTGGCTGGTGGCCCGGATGTCCACCCGGTGGAACGGGTCGGTCAGGTGCCCGACGGCCTCGTCGTCCTCGTCCAGCCAGCGGTCCACCCGCGACCAGTAGAGCGCCGCGTACCCGGCCAGCCAGGAGGCCGACCCGATCGGCTCCGGGTAGTGCCAGACCGCGTTCTCCGCCACCCGGTCGCCGACCACGATGGACCGGTACGAGGCGTCCCCCTTGAACGGGCAGTGCGTGTGGTGGTCGGTGGCCTTGAGCAGGTCGGTTCGCAGGTCCGCCTCGGGTACGTAGAGCTGCGGCAGCAGGCCGGTCTCGTGCAGGAGCACCCCGTCCCGGGTGTCCAGCACGGTCTCCCCGGCGAACTCGGCGCGCACCCGGCGCGGGAACGGGTGCATCAGCAGGCGGTGCTTCGGGCCGTCGATCCGGTAGTTGGTGAGCTGGTCCTCGGTGCCGGCCAGTGGTCCCGGCCGGTGGGTGAGCGTCATACCGGTCCTCCCAGTCGCGTCTAAGCCTCTCGGGTTATGACCACCCGGCGCGCCCGGTTGTTCCCGGCTCAGGCCGCCCTTCGCGCCCTGGCCGAGGCGGACCAGCGCAGCATCGCCGCCGCCATCGACATTCCGCCGCCGAACGCGGCCAGCAGCACGGTCTCGCCGGGGGCGACCCCGGCGCCCCGGACCGTGTCGTCCAGGGTGATCGGCACCGATGCGGCGCCGGTGTTGCCGTAGTCCCAGACGCTCGTCCGGATCGCCTCGGACAGCCCGGCCCGGCCGGCGAGGTCGGCCAGCATCAGGCCGTTGGCCTGGTGCGGCACGAAGTGGTCAACCTCCTCGGCGGCCAGTTCGCTGGCCCCCATGACCTCGCGCAACAGCGGCGGCACGTGCGTGGAGACGTAGTCCTTCACCTCCCGGCCGATCATCCGGAAGTACTGCGCGCCGGCGTCCAGCATGGCCGGCGACGGCGGCATCCGGCTGCCCCCACCGGGCACCTCGATCAGTCCCCGGGAGCCGCCGTCGGAACGCATTCGCACCGCCAGCATGCCGTGTCCGGCGGGCACCGGACCCAGCACCACCGCGCCGGCTCCGTCGCCGAACAGGACGGCGGTGCGCCGGTCGGTGGGGTCCAGGATGCGGCTGTAGATGTCCGCCCCGACCACCAGCCCGTAGCCTCCGCCGTCGCCGCCGAGCAGCCGCCCGGCGGTGGCCAGCCCGAACAGGAAGCCGCTGCACACCGCGTTCAGGTCGAACGCGGCCGCGTTCCGGGCCCCGATCAGGTGCTGCACGAGGCAACCGGTTGCCGGTTGCGGCTGGTCCGGGGTGGACGTGGCGACCACCAGGTAGCTCAGGTCGGCGGCTTCGATTCCGGCGGCCTCCAGCGCGGCGTCGGCGGCCCGGGCGGCCAGGTCGGACGTGGCCTGCTCCGGCGCGGCCCGGCGGCGCGACCGGATGCCGGTCTTGCGCTCGATCCACTCCGCGTCGACGCCGGCCGGGACGGCGACCTCGGCGTTCTCCACCACCCGGGTGGGCAGGTAGCTGCCGGTTCCCAGCACACCGATCGGTTCGACCATGGCGGACCTGCCTTCTTCGGCCTGTACTCGCCAGTAGTTTACTGCCTGGTAACTTCCCGTGCAGGTTTACTGCGCCATCAACGGGCGGGCGTTCGCCGGCACGATCAGCGACAGCTGGTGCGGGCAGATCTGCCAGAACCGGTCTTCCGGGTTGCCCCAGCGCCAGGCGTCGGCCAGGCGGGTGGCGGCATCCGGGTCCACCACGCGGCGGGGGCGCGGGCGCATCCCGCACCGGCTGCGCACCTCGCGGTCCAGCGCCTGCCAGGCGGCGTCCGCGCTGGTGTGCACGCTGACGGTCGCCGGACCGCGCTCATCGCCCATCGTCAAGGTGTAAACACTAACCACGTCGTACGGCACCTTGCCCGCCCCTCCGCCTTCACCCCGCGTTCAGCCCAACGAGCTACCACCGGGCGAGATGCCACTCCATCACACCGAACCCCTCGGCGAGCTCCAACCCGCCGGGCAGCCGGCCGGTGAATACGCCGAACGGCTGCACGTACTCGCTGCGCACCAGACCACCGAGTACCCGTTCGTCGCGTCGGCGAACCGCTTCCGCGACGAACCGGAGATCTCCGCCGTCCGGGCTGATGACCTGGTCCAGCCGGGTGGAGAACCGCACCGGCGGCACCGAATGCGGCATCCCCGAGGTCCACACCGTGCGCTCGGTGAGCGGTTCCACGTCGTGCACGCCGGCGACCAGGTTCCAGGTGACCGGCTGCCCGTCGGTGGACAGGCCGACCCCGGCGCACCATCGCCACTCGGTGTCCCTGGCGTGGTAGCCGGCCGAGTCGTCGACCAGCCCGCGCGCCCGGACCGCGAGCTCCCGGCCGTCCAGCGCCACCGTGCCGGTGACCAGCGCCGGGGCCTTGCGGGTCCAGATGTATGAGCGGCCGTGCGGGGAGACCAGCGTGACCGGCCGCTCGTCCTCGCGCACCCGCAGGTCGAGGCGCAGGTTGTGGGCGCGCACCCGCAGCTCGTCCGCCGGCTGGCCGGGGGTGCCCAGGCCGACGCCGCCCCGGCCGAGCACGGTGCGTTCGGTGAGCAGGTCGCGCCGGCGGTCCCACACCGCCCAGAACGACTGGACGGCCGGACCGACCCGCACCGAGCCGAGGCACAGGGACAGTTCCGGGCCGTACACCCCGACGTACCGCCAGAGCTTGCGCGGCCGCCCGTCCCGCCACAGCGGCATCGGGTCGGGCGGGACCGGTCGGCCGCGGGTCATCGCCGACCGGCGAACCGGTCGGTGGCCTCCAGCAGCGGGGCGAGCAGGCCGGGTCCGCTGTGGCCGTCACCGACCAGCACCAGTTCCGCGTCCGGCCAGGCCCGGGACAGCCGCCAGGCGAACTCGGCCGGGCTGCTGATGTCCAGCCGGCCGTGGATGAGCACGCCGGGGGTCCTGGCCAGGCGATCGGCGTTCCGCACCAGCGCATCTTCCGCCAACCAGGCCCCGTGCGCCCAGTAGTGCGTGACCAACCTGGCGAACACCATGCGGAACGCCGGGTCCTGGAACATCGGGTACGGCCGGTGGTCCGGGTAGGTGGCCACGTGGGTGTCCTCCCAGGCGCACCAGTCCCGCGCGGCGCGTTCGCGCACGGCCGGGTCGGGATCGGCGAGCAGCCGGCGGTAGGCGTCGGAAAGGTTGCCCTCCCGCTCCGCCTCGGGTACCCCGTCCCGGAACCGCGCCCATTCGGCGGGGAACACCCGGCCCATCTCCCGGGTGATCCACTCGATCTCCCGCCGAGTGCTGCCCACCAAGCTGAGCAGCACCAGCTCCGACACCCGCGCCGGGTGGGCCTGCGCGTAGGCCAGGCCGAGCGTGCTGCCCCAGGAGCCGCCGCAGACCAGCCAGCGGTTGATGCCCAGGTGCTCGCGCAGCCGCTCCAGGTCGGCGACCAGGTGCGCGGTGGTGTTGGCGCTCAGGTCTCCCGTCGCGGCCGACGGGGTGCTGCGCCCGCAGCCGCGCTGGTCCAGCAGCACGATCCGGTACCGCTCGGGGTCGAACCACTGCCGGTGCCCGGGGCGGCTGCCGCCTCCGGGTCCGCCGTGCAGCACCACGGCGGGTTTGCCGTCGGGGTTGCCCGAGCACTCCCAGTAGATCCGCTGGCCGTCGCCGACGTCGAGCAGGCCGTGCCGGTACGGCTCGACGGGTGGATAGGGCTCTCGGCTCATGCCGGCGCGATCCGGGCGGCGACCACGCCCAGCTCGGGCCGCCAGATGCCCTCCTGCACGCAGCGGGCGAACAACCAGGCGCGCAGGCGCTCGCGGTCCAGGTCCAGCAGGCCGGCCATCCGGTCGGTGAACCCGATCGGGTCGGCGATCAGCCGGCCCGGGCAGTTGAGCATGTGCTGCAGCGGGTCGTAGTGCGGGTCGCCCAGGTACGGCTTGGGGTCGATGACCAGCCACGGCCGCCGGTCGCCGGCCAGGATGTTCTCCGCGTGCAGGTCGGTGCACAGCAGCACGGAGGCCGGTGCGGAACGGGGCAGCTCGCGGAACAGCGCGGTCCCGGCCCGGGCCAGGCCGGGATCCAGGTCGCCGGGTTCGTAGTCCTCCTCGAACTCGTCGGCCCACTGGTCGCACATCACGTGCAGCGGACGGAACGGGTGACCGTCCGCCGGATGCCGCCAGAGGTTGCGCAGCAGTCCGGCGACGATCTCGTCGCGCTCCGGCTCGGCGCGCAGCCGGGCCAGCGGGGTGCCCGGCCGGCAGTGCTCCAGCAGCATCGCGCTGGTGTGGTCGAACCGCTCCGCCCGGTACAGCAGGGCGGTGCCGTCGCCGTCCCACTCACGCAGGCCTTCGGCTTCGTGCAGGGTTTCGGGGCCGGCCCAGCTGACCTTGAGCACCCGGGCCTCGCCGTCACGGTCGCTCGCCGGGGCCACCCAGGAGATCGTGCCGCCGGGTTCGAACGGAGGGTCCAGCCGCAGTTCCCAGCGTTCGGTCAGCTCGGCGATCGTGCCGGGCAGCCGGCGCAGCCACTCCTCACGTTCCGGGTCTTCGTCCTCCTCGATGGACTCGCGCAGGTTTCGGGGGATGGGGAAGGGAACAGCGGTCACGGCACCCTCGGCTTGCACATGCGTTCAGCATGCCCGAGCGGTGCAACCGCATTACCGAGCGCGGAACGCGCTGGGCCGGCCGGCTCGCCGTCCGCGCACGCGTTGCGCCTGCTCGCCCAGGCGAGCCGGTCCTGACTCAGCTGTCGGGGAAGGGAACCTTCGTGAGCTGTTCGGAGACCCGCCAGATGCGCTGGGCCTGCTCGGTGCCGCGAAGGGGTGAGTAAAGCTTCTGCCGGCCGGGCGGGCCGCCCAGGTGCCCGGGTCCGCGCGGCCCGTAGAACCCGCCACGTTCGGCGTCGGGGGAGGTGGCGGCGTAGAGCGCCGGCAGTTGCGCGGTGTGGACCGTCCCGAACAAGATGCCGCGGGCGGACAGTGCCCGGATCATGCGCACGGCCATCGTGTCCCGGTCGCGTCCGACCTCGGGTCGGGCGGCGAGCAGGTTCGTCGGAACGACCCCGGGGTGGGCGAGGTTGCTGGTGATCCCCCAACCCTGGGCGCGGCTGCGCCGGTCGAGTTCGAGGCCGAACAGCCCGAACGCGATCTTCGACTGGCGGTAGGCCTTCATCCCGTTGTAGGCGCGTTCCCAGTTCAGGTCCTCCCAGTTGATGGCGCCCTGGTTCGCCGCCACGCTGACCTGTGACGTCACCCGGGCGTTGCCGGTGCGCAGCAGCGGCAGCAGGTGGGCCACCAGGGCGAAATGGCCGAGGTGGTTGGTGCCGAACTGGAGCTCGAACCCATCGGCGGTGGTCTGCCGGTCGGGCGGGGTCATGACGCCGGCGTTGTTGACCAGGATGTGGATCGGCCGGCCTTCCCCGCGCAGGGTCTTGCCGAGGGCGGCGAGGGAGGCGAGCGAGGACAGGTCGAGCTCGCGGAGCGACACGTCCGCGTGCGGGGCCGCCCGGCGGATCGCGGTGAGCGCGGCCGCGCCCTTGCCCGGGTTGCGAACGGGCAGGAGCACTTCGGCCCCGGCGGCGGCCAGCCTGGTGGCGAGGCCGAGCCCGATGCCGTCGCTCGCTCCGGTGACGACGGCGCGCCGGCCGGACAGGTCGGGGACGGCGATGTCGAGGGGTTTGCGTGCCATGGGCCCACCGTCGTGGAGGACGCGGCCGTTATCCAGGACCGCTCGATCCGTGGCTGTGGGGATGCGCGCGCGGTAGAAAAGAGCGTCGAAGGAGGCGCGCACGGTGATCGATCGGACCGGACTGGCGGAGTTCCTCCGGCGCCGCCGGGAGTCGCTGCAACCCGAGGACGTCGGCCTCCCGCGCGGGCGCCGCCGCCGGACCAGCGGGCTGCGGCGGGAGGAGGTGGCCGCGCTGTGCCACATGTCGACCGACTACTACGCGCGGCTGGAGCGGGAGCGCGGCCCCCAGCCGTCCGAGCAGATGATCGCCTCGATCGCGCAGGGACTCCACCTCTCCCTGGATGAGCGGGATCACCTGTTCCTGCTGGCCGGGCAGGCCCCGCCCCGGCGGGGCGCGGACAGCGAGCACATCAGCCCCGGCCTGCTGCGCATCCTCGACCGCCTGCACGACACTCCCGCTGAGATCGTCACCGAGCTCGGCGAGACCCTGCGGCAGACCCCGCTCGGCGTGGCGCTCACCGGCGACCTGACCGCCTACAGCGGCCCGGCCCGCAGCATCGGCTACCGATGGTTCACCGACCCCGCCACGCGTCAGCTCTACGCCCCCGAAGACCACCCGTTCCTCACCCGGATGTTCGCCTCGGGCCTGCGCGGGGTGGCCACCCTGCGGGGTCCCGGTTCCCGCGCGGCCCACTACGCCGAGCTGCTGCTGGCCCAGAGCGAGGAGTTCCGTCGGGTGTGGAACGACCACGAGGTCGGCATCCGGCCCAACGACGTGAAAAACTTCGTCCACCCGGAGGTCGGGGCGTTGGAGCTGACCTGCCAGACGCTGCTCGATCCGAACCAGTCGCATCTCCTGATCGTCTACACCGCCGTTCCCGGCAGTGCGAGCTACGAGAAGCTGCAACTGCTGTCCGTCATCGGAGCGCAGGCGCTGCGCTGAACGGCTCAGCGGCAGGCCGGGGGTGAGTTGTCCGGGTTCTCGGCGGACAGCTCGCGCGCGACCGAGGCCACGTTCAGCTCCTGCAGGTTGGGCAACGAGGCCACCCTCGGGTAGCCCGGGTAGCGGCGCTCCAGCTCGGCCAGGATGTCGCGCTGCTCGGCCGGGTCCAGCCGGGCGCCGGCCGGCGAGGTGGGTGCCGTCGCCGGGCGAACCAGGGCCCGGAAGTCGCGCAGGTAGGCGCGCTGTGCGGTGATCTGCGCCGCCGCCCTGCCGGGCGCGCCGTGCCCGGGGTAGCCGGTGTCGGCGTCCGGGAAGCGCTGGGCCAGCCGGTCCAGGTTGGTCAGCCAGCCGCAGGTGTGACCCTCCAGCAGCGCGGGCGTGACCCGGTCCCCGACGAGGTCGCCGGCGAACAGCGCGCGGCTGGCCGGCTCGTAGTACGCGGTCGCGGTCTCCGACTCGCCCGGGTCGAACTGGGCGGTCTCCAGACGTACGCCACCCAGGTCCAGCGGCTGTCCGGCCGCGAACGTGCGGTCCGGGTGGGTGAGCTGGGCCGGGAAGTCCGGGTCGGCCTGTTTGGCCAGCGGGTAGAAGCCCAGCGGGTCCGCGCGCATCCAGGCGGCGGTGGCCTCGGAGGCGTAGATCGGCACGTTCGGGAACTCCTCGCGCAGTGCGCCCGCCCCGCCGACGTGGTCCGGGTGCGGGTGGGTGAGCAGGATGGCCACCACCGGGCGGCCGGTGCGCTTGATCTCCGCCGCCGCCTGGTGACCGCCGGCCACGTTCCGCCCGGTGTCGAACACCAGCAGGCCCTGGGGCACGCGCAGCCAGTAGGTGTTGACCGAGCCCGGGTTGGGCGAGGCGAACCGTCCGACCGGCTCCTCGGGCGTGGGCGGGGCGGCGGTGGTGGCGGTGCCGGAGCAGGCCGAGCACAGCAGGGCGGCGGCGAGCAGGCCGAACAGGGACCGGGGCAGCATTGCGCCAGCCTCGCGGACGGGTCGGGTCTGATCAACGGTCGATCGGTGATCCCAGCGAGTAGCATCGCTCATCGATGTGGGAGTCGGTGGAGTTGCGCGAGATCCGGGTGTTCCTCGCCCTGGCCGAGGAGCTGCACTTCGGGCGCGCCGCCGAGAAGTTGGGCCTCACCCAGTCGCGGGTGAGCCAGAGCCTGCGCCAGCTGGAGGGCAAGGTGGGCGGCCAGCTGCTGCACCGGACCAGCCGCCGGGTCTCGCTCACCCCGCTCGGCGAGCGGTTTCGCGAGCGGGTCGGCGGGGCGTACCGACAGCTGGCCGAGGCGCTGCAGGCGAGCCCCGACACCGGCGGCACGCTGCGCCTGGGCACCTTCGAGCCGTGCTCGGCCGGCCCGCACCTGAACGCGATCATCGCCCGGTTCGAGGCGGCGCACCCGGACTGCGAGGTGCAGGTCAGCGAGATCAGCCACGGCACCGATCCGCTGGACGCACTGCGCCGGGGGGAGGTCCGGCTGCTGGCCATCCGGCTGCCGCTGGTCGCCGCCGACCTGGCCGTCGGCCCGGTGCTGACCCGCGAGCCCCGGGTGCTCGCGGTGGCCCGGACCCATCCGCTGGCCGCGCGGGCCTCGGTCACCCTGGAGGACGTGGCGGACTACCGGGTCACCGAGTGCTTCGGCGTGCCGCGCAGCATCATGCGGGCGTTCGTGCCGGCCGCCACCGCCGGCGGGCGGCCGCTTCAACGGATCCCCAACAGCCCGGTGAAGCCGTACGAGGTCGCCTCGCTGGTCGCCCGGGGGAAGGTCGTCCACCCGACGGTGCCGTCGTTCGACGACTTCTTCGGCCAGCCGGAGATCACATACCGCCCGCTCACCGACCTGCCGCCCCTGGAGTCCGCGCTGGTCAGCCGGCGTGACGATCCGGACCCGAGGGTGGCCGGGTTCCTCCGCGTCGCCGCCGAGGTGCTCTCGGTGTCCTGACACTTGGGCTCGGTTGCGCGGACCGGCGGACCGGCCCGCCGCGGCCGTCCAGGCGACCTTCGGAACCGGCAGCGCGAGAAACGCTTTCCCCAGCGGGAGATCGCTGTCAGGATCAACCGTGTGCGGGCGCATCGACGGGCGTGGCTGGCCGCCGCTTGCCTGCTCGTGCTCACCGCCTGCGCGCCCGGCCCGCTGGAGCAGCCGCCGGTGCCGCCGGGGCCGATCGATCCGGCCAGCTTCCGCGGCCAGTCGCTGGACTATGTGTACTTCACCGACGGGCCCGACGAGGCCGCGACGCGAGCCCAGCTGGCGCGGTTCGAACGGGAGACCGGCGCGCGGGTGAACCTGCAGATCGTGCCGTTCGGCGATCTCGAGCAGACCCTGCAGGGGCGGATCAACAGCGGCCAGCCGCCCGGGGTTGCCCGGGTGAACAACTGGCGGCCCTACGCGGATGCGCTGGTCGACCTCAAGGGCTACTTCGGCGCGCACTACCCGGACCGGTTCGTGGAGGGCACGGCGCTGGCCTCGCAGACCGCCGACGGGCGTATGCCGGCGGTGCCCAGCGACCTGTCCATGAACGGCCCGCTGGTGAACGTGGACGCCTTCGCCCGCGCCGGCGTGCCGGTCCCGCCGGTGGACAAGCCGTGGACCTGGGACGAGCTGGTTGCCGCCGCGACGAAGGTGCAGCGGGCCAACCGGATGGAGTCGGCGATCGCCATCGACAAGTCCGGCCACCGGCTCTCCAGCGTGCTGAGCGCCTACGGGACCACCATGATGGGCCCCGACGGACGGTCCGGGATGGACCCGGAGAAGGCCGGCCGGGCGCTGGACATGCTGAACCGGCTGGCCCGGTCGGGCGGCCTGCTGAGCGACTTCTGGCTGGAGTCGGGCAGCCGGTACAAGGGGGCGAACGAGCTGTTTCTGGCCCAGCGGGTGCCGGTGTACCTGTCCGGGAACTGGCAGGTCGGCCAGCTGGCGAAGACCGCGAAGTTCAACTGGGCGGCGGCGCCGAACGCGTGCGCGGAGCGTTGCGGCGGGTTCCCCGGCGGGAAGTATCTGATCGTCTTCTCCGGCGCGCCGAACCCGGCGCTCGGCGCCTACTTCGCCGACTGGATGAACAGCGCCGAGGCCCAGCGCGCCCTGGACGAGCAGGCGTTCTGGCTGCCCACCCGGAAGGACCTGCTGGCCGCCGGCATCCGCTACCCGGCGCGGGAGGCGGACATGGCGGTCTTCCTGGCCGAGGTCAACCGAACGCCACGGGACACCTATCTGGCCAACGGCAGCCCGGTGTTCGACGTGTCGGCGAAGCTGCTGGTGCGGGAGTTCGGCCGGCTGCTGGTGGGCGGCCAGGACGTGCCGGACGCGGTGCGGAACGTCCAGGCCGGGGTGGCCGAGCTGCTCGCCAAGGTGGGCTCGTGAACCGGCACCGGATCGCGCCGTACCTGTTCGTGCTGCCCAACATGGTGCTCTTCGCGCTGTTCACCATCTGGCCGGCGATCAACGGGTTCAACATCAGCCGCTACGACAGCTCGAACGGCCGCACCTTCCGCCCGGTCGGCGCGGGCAACTACGCGGAGCTGGCCGAATCGGCGGAGTTCTGGCGGGTGGCCGGGCAGACCGCGGTGTTCGTGGTGAGCCTGGTGTTGCTGACCACCGTGGCGTCCACCGCGCTGGCCCTGCTGCTGCACGCGCAGCGGCGGGCGGCCGGGGCGTTCCGCGCGGCGTACTTCGTGCCGTTCGTGGTCTCCCCGGTGGTCGCCGGGCTGATCTGGTCGCTGGCCCTGGAGCGGCAGAACGGCCTGGTCAACGCCGTGCTCTCCGAGTTGGGGCTGGGTCGGCCGGGCTGGTTGTTGGACGGCCGGCTGGCCATGGTGGTGATCATCGGCGTCGGCCTGTGGGCGCAGCTGGGCTTTTACGCATTGATCCAGCTGGCCGGGCTTCAAGGCATCGACGCCGGCCTGTACGAGGCCGCCCGGATCGACGGCGCCAGTGGCTGGCAGCAGGTCCGGTCCATCACCCTGCCGCTGCTGCGGCCGACCACCCTGGTGGTCGTGGTGCTGGCCACCATCCACGGGTTCCAGGCGTTCGACTACATCTACACGCTCACCGGCGGAGGGCCGTTGGGCGCCACCACGTTGATCGTGCAGTACATCTACGACTCCTCGTTCCAGTCCCCGATCCGCTACGGGCTGGCCAGTGCGGCCGGGGTGGTGCTGTTCGTGACCGTGCTCGGCGTGACTCTGGCCAACTACCTGCTCGGACGCCGCCGGGAGGTCATGTGAAGGGCTGGACCTCGGTCGGTGGCCGCCGAGCCCCGGGCACCGGCGACGTGCTGCGCACCACCGTGCTGCTGGCCGGCGCGCTGGTGGTGCTGGCGCCCATCGTGTGGGCGGCCCTGTCCTCGCTCAAGTCGCCGACGGAGCTGGCCCAGCGGCCGCCGAGCCCGTTGCCCCGCGACCCGAGCCTGGACAACTACACCGAGGCGCTCACCTCCTTCGAGTTCGGCCACTACTTCCTGAACAGCGCGATCGTCACCGTCGCGGCGACGGTGCTCACGCTGACGGTGAACTCGATGGCCGCGTTCGCGCTGGCCAAGTACAACTTCCGGGGCCGGGACACCCTGTTCCTGGTCAGCCTGGCGACCATCATGATCCCGCTGCAGGTGATCTTCCTGCCGGTGTTCCAGGTGGTGTCCTCGCTGGGTCTGGTGAACTCCCTGTGGGGCATGATCATTCCGGCGGCGGCCACGCCGACCGGGGTGTTCCTGCTGCGCCAGTACATGCTGGGGCTGCCGGACGACCTGATCGAGGCGGCGCGGATCGACGGCGCGGGGGAGTTCCGCGTGTTCTGGCGGATCGTGCTGCCGTTGTGCCGTCCGGCGCTGGCGGTGCTGGCCATCTTCTCGGTGATCTGGCGCTGGAACGACTTCCTCTGGCCGCTGATCGTCGCCCAGGACGACTCCACGTACACCCTGCCGGTGGCGCTGGCCCGGTTCTCCGGGCAGTTGGTGGTGCCGTTCCACCTGGTGCTGGCTATGTCGGTGTTGTCTATCGTGCCGGTGCTGCTGATCTTCCTGGTGCTGCAACGACAGATCATCGCCGGCATCGCGCGGACCGGCCTGAGATAGGAGGACACGGATGGCGTTCGGGCCCACCGGCCGGACGGTGCACGCCCTGGACGGCGGCGGCTACCTACGGGACTGGTTGGTGGGTCCGGCCTGGTCCGCGCCGTGCGACGACCTGGCCGGCGTGCTGGAGGCGGCCGGCTCGCCGTGGGGTGAGCACGGCCGCTGGATGCTCACCAACGGCCCGGACGTGGCTCCGGTGAAACGCGCGCTGCACGCCCAGCGCCCGCTGGTCCTGGACCAACGCCTGCCCGAGGTGGTGGAGGGCGGCGCCTTCACCTGGGTGGCGCCGGGCAAGCACCGGGAGGACGCCGGCCGGTGGCGGCGGGTGCGCACCGGCCGGGACGGCCTGGTGGACTGGAGCCGGTTCTGCCATACCCCGGAGTACCGGCACGCGGTGGCGGCCTGTCTGCTCGAGGTGGACCAGTCCGAGCCGCGCACCCTCGAGGTGGCCTCCACCGGGCCGTTCGCCCTGTGGCTGGGGGACGAGCTGGTCGCGGTGCACGACGACGTCTCCTACATGCAACCGGTGCGGCACGCGGTCTCGGTATCGCCGCGCTCCGGCGCGACCCGGCTGGTGCTGAGCACCTGGCAGGTGGCCTTCCGGGAGTGCCGGCACGTGGCCTCGGTACGGGTGGCGGACGGTCCGCCGGTGCGTGTGGTGCTGCCCTCGCCCGGGGCCGACGAGTACGCCTCGGCGCTGGCCGAGCGGGTGCTCGACCGGGTCGGGGTGCGTTCGTGGGCGCTGCCGGACGGCATCGTGCGGCTGACCGGTCCGGTCGGCGCGGCGCTGTGCGTGGCGGCGCCGGACGGCCCGCCGAAGCGGGTGCGGCTGGTGGACGGGACCGCGGAGCTCCCGCTGGCCGAGCTGACCGGGTCGGAGCTCCCCCCGGCCGAGCCGCCGTCCGAGCCCGCGGATCCCACGGCGGAACTGTCGTCCGGCCGGGTGGATCCCACCGCGGAGCCGCCGGCCGGTCCGGCCGATCCCGCCGCCGGGCCGAGCGCGTCCATGCTGACCACGGGCGAGACCGAGCTGACCGTGCGCCTGGACGACCCCCGCTGCCCGGTGCGGCGCACGCTGCGGGTAGCCGCGTTGCCCGCGCACCGGCGGGCCGAACCGGTCGGCGCGGATCCGGCGGTGTGGCGGGCCGAACTGCTGCGGCACGTGGCGACCGGGCAGCCCGGCGTGGCCAGGGCGCTGGCCCGGCACGCGCTGGACGAACCCGGCCTGGCCGGCGACGACCTGGACCCCGCGCTGGGCATGGTCACCACCAGGGCGGACTGCGCGGACTTCGAGGCGGTCGGGCTGCTGCACCTGCTGCACCGTGTTCCGGCGGACCGGTGGCCGGCCGGCGCCCGGGAGCGGGTGGGCGCGGCCCTGCGCGGCTTCAAGTACTGGATCGACCAGCCCGGCCTGGACGCCATGTGCTATTTCACCGAGAACCACCAACTGGTCTGGCACACCGCCGAGCTGCTGGCCGGCGAGGCGTACCCGGACGAGGTGTTCCCGAACAGCGGCTGGACCGGAGCCCGGCACGCCGAGCACGGCCGCGAGCTCGCGGTCGAGTGGATGCGGCGCAAGCTGGCCGGCGGGTTCAGCGAGTTCGACTCGAACGCCTATCTGGCGATCGACTCGCTGGCCCTGGTGTCGCTGGTCGAGCTGGCCGCCGATGCCCCGGTGCGGGAGCTGGCCGAGGCTCTGCTGGACAAGTTGCTGCTCACGCTGGCCGCCAACGGGTGGCGCGGGGTGCACGGCGCCGCGCACGGCCGGTCTTACGTGCCCACCCTGCGCTCCTCCCGGTTCGAGGAGACCGCACCGATCATGTGGCTGCTCTGGGGCACCGGGTCGCTCAACGCGGCGGTGCTGCCGGCGACCGCGCTCGCGCTGGCCCGCCGCTACCGGCTGCCGCCGGTGGTTCGCGCGGTGGCCACCGAGCTGCCTGCCGCCTGGGAAGGGCGGCAGGTGTACCGGGGGTCGTATCGGCCGAAGCATGACCTGCTGGACCGGCCGTACGGATCCGACCTGCGAATATGGCGCACGCCGGATGCCATGTTGTCCAGCGTGCAGGACTACAGGGCCGGGCTGCCCGGGCTGCAGGAGCACGTCTGGGGTGCCACCCTCGGCCCGGAGGTGCAGGTGTTCGCCGGCCAGCCGGCCGCCGACACCACCAGCCCGTCCGCCCGGCCGAACGCCTGGGCCGGGCAACGGGTGCTGCCCAGGGTGCACCAGCACCGCGACGCGTTGCTGGTGGTCTACGGTTCGGGCACCAGCCGGCTGTGGTTCCCCGCACCGCTGATGGACGAGACCGCTCGGGCCGGGCCATGGCTGGCCGGCCGCGTGGCCGACGGGTACGTCGCGGTCGCCGCCCGGGGCGGCTTCACCCCGGTGCGGGCGGGGGAGGAGGCTGGCCAGGCCTGGCTGGCGGCGGGAGGCGGCCGCTGCTACGCGGTGCTGGTCGGCCGGCGGGCGGTGCACGGCGGGTTCGCCTCGTTCGTCGGCTCGCTGGTTGCCCCCGGGTTCACCGAGGAGGAAGTGGTCTTGGACGTGCCGGACGGACGGCGGCTGGAGCTGTCCTGGACGGGTCCGTTCCTGGTGGACGGCGTGCCGGACGGGCTGGACGAGGACGGCCGGCCGGAGCACCCACCGCACCTGGACAACCCGGCCGTGCGCCTGCCGGGCGGCGCGGAGCGCCTGGAGGCGAGCTGGGGCGGACACCGGCTGGTGCTGGACCTGGTCGCGGGCCGGCGCCTGGAACCGACGTCGGGGGCGTCCGATGGCGGGTGAGGACCTGACCAACGCGCGGCTCGCCGCACCGCCGCGCGCGCCCCTGCCGGCCGACGGGCTGACCAGGGACGCGCTGCTCGCGCTGGGCGACCGGGTCACGGCCGGCACCTGGGGGATGGGCCTGCCGGACTGGTTCTGGGGCGAAGGAGTGTGCCTGCTCGGCCTGGTCCGGCTGGCCGAGGCGCGCGGGGAGCGGTTCCCACCCCCGGTGCTGCAGTGGCTGGCGGGCCAGGTGGCGCGGGGGATCCGGGTCGACCACGTCAACCACCTGGCGCCGGGTACCGCGCTGGCCATGGTGCCGGTCCAGTCGGCCGAGGCACAACGGGTGCTGAAGACGCTGGTGACCTGGTTGGACCGGCCCGGCGCGGTGACCCGGGACCGCGCCGGCGCACTGGAGCACTGGCCGGGCGGGGTGTGGGCGGACACCGTGTTCATGGCCGGGGTGTTCCTCGGCCGGGCCGCGGTGGCGCTGGGCGATCCGGAGCCGCTGCGCGCATTCGCCGAGCAGCTGCTGCGGCACGCCGACGTACTGCGCGATCCGGTCACTGGCCTGTACGCGCACGGCTCACACCGCGGCGAGGTGATCCGGTGCTACTGGGGGCGGGCGAACGCGTGGGCCGCGCTGGCCGCGGTGGAGTTCCTCGAGCTGGTCGCCGGGCCGGCCGCCGAGTTGGCCGAGGGGCTGGACGCCGAGGTCGACCGGGTGCGGCGGAACCTGGCCGCCCAGCTCATCGCGCTGGCCCGGCGGCAGCCCGGGCATGGCGTGTGGAGCGTCCTGGTTGACGACCATCCCGAGGTCGCGGGCCTGGTGGAGACCTCGGCGGCCGCCGGGATCGGCGCGGCCATGCTGCGCGCCGGTGCGGTGCTACCCAGCCTTCCGGTCGGGGTGGCGGAGGCCGGCTGGCTGGCGGTGCGCGGCGCGCTGGCCTACGTCGAGCCGGACGGGACGCTCGCCCGGACCAGCGCGGGCACGGTGTTGCAGCTGGTGCCCTTCGGGTACTCGGTGATCCGCGACGACCGCCCGCAGCTGTGGGGCCAGGGACTGGCGCTGCACGCCATCGCCGCCGCGCTGCGGGCGGCCGACCGAGGGGAGCACCCGTGAGCGCGCCGGTGGCCGACATCCTGGACGGGCACACGCACGTGGACGAGGTGCCGGCGCTGGGCTGGATCGACCCGCCGGACAAGCTGATCGCCCTGCTCGACGAGGCCGGGGTGCGGCAGGCGGTCGTAATGACCTATACCGAGTATCCCGGGTTCAACCCGGGCGCACTGGACTACCTGGCCGGCGTGGTGGCGCACTACCCGGACCGGCTCATCGGGTTCGTCCGGGTGCATCCCTGGTACACCGAGGACATGCCGGGGATCATCGACCGGGCCATCGGCTCGCTGGGCGTCAAGGGGGTCAAGCTGCACCCGGTCGGCACGCTGGACCATCCGGCCAGCGACGCCACCGTGCGGGTGCTCGAGCTGGCCGCGGCGAGGAACGCGCCGGTGCTGTTCCACTGCGGGGACGAGCCGATGACCACGCCGCTGGCCATCGCCGAGGCGGCCCGGCGGGTGCCCGAAGCGACGATCATCCTCGGCCACATGGGCGGGTTCTTCCACGTCCGGGAGGCGATCGAGGTGGCGCAGCGGCTGCCCAACATCGTGCTGGAGACCTCCGCGATGCCCTACCCGGCGGCGATCGCCGAGGCGGTCCGCCGGGTCGGCGCGGAGCGGGTGATCTACGGCAGCGACGGTCCCGGCTGCCCGCCGCGCCTGGAGGTCCGCAAGGTGCTGGCGGCCGGCCTGGACGACTCGGCGCAACGGGCCGTGCTCGGCGACAACATGCGGCGGCTGCTGGCCGGGGTGGACGCCTGATGGACACCGTCGACGCGCTCGCCTTCGTCGGGCCCAACCTGTTCGGTGTGACGCAGCGCCCGGAGGATGTCCTCGCGGGCGCGGCCCGGGCCGGCATCTCCACCACGGTGGTCGTGTGCGCCCGGCCGCCGGAGTACCGGCTGGAGGCGGGCAACGACGCGGTGGCCGCGCTGGCCGGGGAACACCTGGCGGTGCTGCGCGGGCTGGCCAGGGTCGACCCGAACCGCCCGGACGCCGCCGCCGAGCTGCGGCGCTGTTTCGGCTCGCTGGGCCTGCGCGGGCTGTTCCTGCACCCCTGGGAGGAGGTCTTCCAGATCAACGATCCCCGGGTGGAGCCGGTGCTCCGGGTGTGTGCGGAGTTCGGCCGGCCGGTGGTGGTCGCGGCCGGGTACCCGTGGGTGTCCGAGCCGCTGCAGGTGGCCGACGTGGCCGGCCGGTATCCGGGGCTCCGCTTCGTGCTGACCAACGGCGGCCAGTTCAACATCAGCGGGCTCGGGCAGACCGACGCCCGGCTGGCGCTGCGCCGGTGCGAGAACCTGCTGCTCACCACCACCGGGGTGTACCGGCAGGACTTCATCGAGTCGGTGGCCCGGGAGTACGGGGCGCACCGGTTCCTCTATGCCGGCGGCAGCCCGCACTTCGACCGGGACTACGAGCTGCTGCGGGTCTCCGAGGCCGCCCTGCCGGAGGAGGACCGCGCGATGCTGCGGGCCGGGACGGCCCGTTCGTTATTCGACTAGACACATCCAAGTACAGTTATGAACATGGATGTTCGCCACCGAACGGTACCGTCCCGCCCGTCGCTGCTGCAGACCGCGACCGAGGTGCTGGTGGCCGACCCCGGCGCGTCCCTGGCCGATGTGGCGCGCGCCGCCGGCATCGGCCGCACCACGCTGCACAAGCTCTACCCGACCCGGCACGCCCTGCTGCTCGCGCTGGCCGAGGACGCACTCGACCAGCTGGAGCGCACCTACCGGGAGGTCGGCCTGGACGCACCCGGCCACGAGTTCCCGTCCGTGCTGGGCCGGCTGGTCACCGCGCTGCTCCCGCTCGGCGCGCGCATGGAGTTCCTGTTCCGCGAGCGCTCACTGGACGCCGAGGCCGGCCTGATGGCGCGGCTGGACGTGCTGGACGCACCGGTGCGGGAGCTGGTCGGCCGGGCGGTCTCCGCCGGGGTGCTGCGCGCCGACCTGCCGGCGGACTGGGTGGTCGCCGCGCTGAACTCCCTGGTCTACAGCGCCTGGGAGCAGGTTTCGCTGGGGCGCCTCGCGCCGGTCGCCGCCCCCGGCATGGTGCTGACCACCCTGCTCGACGGGGCCGGGGCCCGGGATGGCTAGCGCGGAGCGCGCTGCCGAGCGTGCGCCCAGTTCGGCGCGCCCGGGAGACGCTGGCGCGGGCCTGACCGGCACCCGCCCGCTGGCCGACCCGTTGTTCCGCCGGCTGTGGCTGGGCGAGGCGCTGGCCTCGGTGTCCGAGCAGCTGTTCCTGGTCTGCCTGACCCTGCTCGTGCTGGATGTAGCCGGCGCGGGCACCACCCTGGGCCTGGTGCTGGCCGTGGCAGCGGTGCCCCGCGCGGTGCTGCTCCCGCTGGGCGGGCTGCTCGCCGACCGGGTGCCGCCGGTGCGGTTGGTGGTGGTGAGCACCGCGCTGCGCACGGCCACGCTCGGCGCGCTGGCCGCGCTGGTGTTGTTCGGCCGGCCGTCCCTGGTGCTGATCGCCGCGCTGGCCGGGTTGCTCGGGGTGCTGGACGCGTTCTACTACCCGGCCTCGCTCACGCTGCTCCCTCGGGTGGTCCCACCCGCCGGGCTTACCAGGGCGAACGCGCTGGTGCAGGGCGCCGAGTCGGCCGGTGACCTGTTCGGGCCCGCGTTGGCCGCCGGGCTGGTCGCGGTGGCCGGGCTGGGAGGCGCGCTCAGCGCGGTGGTCTGCCTTTACCTCCTGGCCACGATCGCGCTGGTCGCCTTCGCCCGCCGGTTCGGCCGGCGGGTCGGGTTGTCGACCCGCGCTCGCTCGTCGACCGCCCCGCCGGA
Source organism: Actinospineispora eucalypti (assembly GCA_014208095.1). GTDB lineage: Bacteria > Actinomycetota > Actinomycetes > Mycobacteriales > Pseudonocardiaceae > Pseudonocardia > Pseudonocardia eucalypti. Next base: position 340,147 of record JACHMT010000002.1, read on the forward strand.
CGAGTCGTCCACACACCGCGATACGGCACGGCCGGCCGGGTTGGCCGGGTTGGTGGAGGGCGTCCGCTACGCGCTCGGCGAGCCGGTGGTGCGGGGGATGCTGCTGGTGATCGCGGTGCTCAACGTCGCCGTGGTCGGGCCGATCATGGTTGGCGGCGCGGTGCTGGCCGAGCAACGGCTGGGCGGCGCGGCGATGCTCGGCCTGGTGTTCACCGGGTTCGGCATCGGGTCGGCGGTCGGCCTGCTCGCGGCCGGCGCGCGGCCGCCGAAACACCGGGGCGCGGTGTGTGCCGGCGGCACGGCCACCATCGGGATCGGGCTGGCCGGGCTGGGTATGGCGCCCAATCTGGCCTGGGCCATCGCGGTGTGCGCGGTGATCGGTGTCGGCGCCGCCTACCTGGGGGTGGTGCTGGTGGCCTGGCTGCAGGAGCTGGTCCCGGTGTGTCTCTCCGGCCGCGTGATGAGCCTGGTCGCGTTGGCGGCGGTGGCCCTCGACCCGCTGTCCTTCGCGCTCGCCGGTGCCCTGCTGCCCGCCGGCTTGCCGATGCTGTTCGGCGCCTGCGGCGCACTGGTGCTGGTGGCCGCCAGCATCGCCGCGCTGTCCACCCGGTCACGACTCCCGACCGGCTGAACCGACCAGCACCATGCCCGATCCCGTGAGGTGACCCAGGTAGCCGCAGGTGGCCACGGTGGTTACCGCGCGGCCGCTGGGTCCGGCCAGGAACCGGCGAGTCGCCCAGCGGACGGAAGTCAACAGCAGCGCCCCAGCCACCGAGTGCCCCAGCCGAGTACCACCAGAGCGGCGACGAATGCTCCGGTGCCCGGCGCCCAGCGGCCAGCCCGATCGCCAGGCCTCAATTGTCGAGGCTGGTCGTTGTTGGGCGGCTGGCACCCGCGGCCCGGGTGGCGAAACCGGCACCGCAGGCCGTGAAGACCACGCAGACGCCACCCGCGCCCCGCGCCCGAGCGGGCCGTCCGCACCCGCAGGAATCTAAGTGATCAACGCCTTGCGACGTCGTGGGTGTACCGGCAGGTTCAGAAGGGCGGCGGATCCTCCTGTGGGTCGGTGATGCGTTCTCCTCGGGTGTGATAGGCCCGGCCGAGCGGGCTGGTCCAGATGAACCTCCCGGGCTGAGGTTGGGTGACGATCCAGTCTCCTTCGTGTTTGAGCCGATGGTCGTGTTTGCAGCCTGGTCCCAGGTTGGTGTGAGTGGTGAGGCCGCCGTGTTGATGGTCGTGGGTGTGGTCCTGCTCGGACTGGGTGGCGGGGCGCCGGCAGCCGGGCGCGGTGCAGGTGCGGTCGCGGATCTGCACGTATCGGCGCAACCCATTCCCAGGAAACCGCCGTCCCGCCTGGCCGTCGAGGTCCGTGTCGGGCGTGGTGCGGGCGTGTTGGTATTGGGTGGCGATGTCGCCGATCACCCCGGCCCAGGCGGGTGGTGGGTCTTCGGCCAGTCGGGCCAGGACGGTGGCCGGGATGGCCAGTTCGACGATTCCGCCGTCGGCGTGGTGTCCGGGTGGGCCGGTGGTGGGTCTTCGGCGGGTGAGGCCTTCGGCGAGTAGGTAGCCCTCGTGGTCGGTGACCGCCCACCGCCACTGGCCGTGGTGTTGGCGGGCCACCGCCCGTCGCGCGGTGTCGGCGAGAATTGGCCCCCAGCCGGGTAGTTCGCCGGGGAGCTGGTTGACCCCGGCGAGGCTGTCGAGCCGGGCGCGGACCTCGATCCCGGCCACCCGTCCGAGGGGTTCGCGTTCGCCGGCCGTCTTTCGAGACACGGAAGCCGGCTGGTCGTCGCGCGGGCCATCCCCGGCCAGCGGGGCGTCATCTGGTGCCGTCCAGTCCGGCTCGGCACGATCCAAACGGTCCCCGTCCGGCTCGGCGCTTTCTGGTTCGGCGCTTTCTGGCACGGCGCTGTCCGGTTCGGCGCTGTCCGGTTCGGTGCCCGCCGGGTGTTCGGCCGTTACTGGTTTGTCCGTCGTGGCTTTTAGGGGTGTGGCTCGCACCGGCGTCGCTTCGGTGGTTGGGGGTTTGGCCGGTGGGGTTTGGGTCTGGGTGGCCTCGGCGAGCAGAGCGGTGATCATCTCTGTGTGGGTCAGGTGGTGGAAGCGGCCGTCCAACAAACGCAGGTAGATGTCCGCGCGCAGCTGATCGATCCGGCCGGGGTGTCCGGCGCGTTTCGCCGCTCGGGCCAGCGCGGCGATGCGTTCGGTCGCGGCGGCGGCCTCGTCCGGGGGTAGACCCGACGCGCTGATCACCGCGGTGCCGTCCGGGTTCAGGTAGCCCACCACCGCCCGCTCACCCAACGCCCGCTGATAAACATCCTCGGCACGATCCGGATCCGCGGTGAGGATCAGTTTCAAGATCCGGGCGCGTAGCTGGCCGGTGGTCAACCCTGGCGCCGCCGCCAATACCGCGTTCAGCACCTTGGCGATCAACCCGGCCGGTAGGCCGGCCAGGTGGTGGACGAACACCCACGCCCGGTCCCGGTCGATCCGCCCGGCCAGCATCTCCGCGTGCACGGAGGGCAAGCCTCGACACAGGAGGTAGGCGAACTCGGACTCACTCCACCCCTGCCGCCGCGTCATCACCAGCGCGGCCCGAACCTCGTCTGGCGCGAAGCGATCCGGCTCGGCCAACCGGGCCACCGAATCCGGCCCGGCGGACGGGTCGCGTTCCAGGGTCGAGGCGACCGCCCGCAGATATACCCCGTCGGTATGCGCGCGCTGCCGGGCGGAGGCCTGCAACACATCGATGACCGAACCGTTCGGCACCGCCGTCACATCCACCGACGCCAACACGGCGGCCAGCTCCGGACCGACGGGCATCCCCGCCAGCCGCTCACCAAGCCCGTCGCTCATGTGTTCGATTATATGTTCGACCACCGACACTTTTCGGCGGACCGTAGGCTGAGCTGGTGACGCGGTATGCGTTGCTGCTGAAGGGTGTCAACGTCGGCGGCAAGAAGAAGATCGCCATGGCGGAGCTGCGGGAGCTGCTGGCCGGGCTCGGCCACACCGATGTGCGGACGCTGCTGAACAGCGGCAACGCCGTGTTCGACAGCCCGAGTAGCGACCGGGCCGGCCTGCTCGAGGACATCGAGGAGGCGCTCGCCGGGCGCTACGGGACCCGGGTGGCCAGCCTGCTGCGCACCGGACCGGAGCTGGCCGCCGTGATCGCGGGCAACCCGCTGGTCACCGCCGAGACCAACGGTTCGCGCATGCTCACCCTGTTCCTCTCCGAGACGCTGGACCCGGATCTGCTCGCCGTGCACGACCCGACCGCGTTGGACCCGGCGGCCGTCAGGCTCGGCGACGGCGTGATCTACCAGTCATGCCCGGACGGCATCCTCAAGGCGCCGGACGTCAGCACCTTTGTGGAAAAGCGGTTCAAGATCGTGGTGACCGGCCGCAACTGGAACACCGTGCACAAGCTGCACGCGCTACTGACCAGCTAGCGTTCCACCGCGAGGCGGATGCCCAGGCCGACGAACAGGGTGCCGGACGCGACGTCCAGGTTTCGGCGGGCCGCCCGCCTCCGGCGCAGCCAGCCGCCGATCCGCCCGGCCAGCACCCCCACCGTGCCGTCCACCAGGAACTCCAGCGCGATGAACACCACCCCGAGCACGGCGAACTGCGCCCACACGTGACCCAGCGCGGGGTTCACGAACTGGGGCAGGAACGCCAGCGTGAAGGTGACCATTTTCGGGTTGATCAGATTGGTCAGCGCGCCCTGCAGGTAGGCCCGCCGGCCGGAGGCGACCCCGGCCCCGGGCGCGTCGTCCAGCGCGCTGCCCCGGTCCCTGATCATTCGAATGCCCAGGTAGATCAGGTACGCACCGCCGACCACCCGGACGACGGTGAACACGGTCGGCGCCGCCTCGAACAGCGCGGCCAGGCCGGCGGCGGCCAGCGTGATATGTACGGCCTCGCTGGTGGCCACGCCGGCCGTTGCCAGCAGGCCGGCGCGTGGGCCGCCCCGCGCGCCGCAGCCCAGCACGAACAGCATGTCCGGCCCCGGGGCGAGCATGGCGATCAGCGACGTCACCACGAAGACCGCGAACAGCTGCTGGTCGACCGGCAAATCGAAGATCATCGCAACCTCCTAGTTGAAGGTGTACCGGAACACGGCGAGCATGTCGTCGGGCTCGGCCGGTGAGGTCCGTTCGCATTCGCGCAGGGCGGCCCGAACCGGGTCGAGGGCCACCCCGGAGCCGATCAGGTCCAGCGTGGTCCGCCGCGCCGCCCCGCGCGGCCACGGCCCCCGGTCGAACCGCAGGTAGCGGCCGACCGCGTGCACCTGGAAGCGCTCGCGGTGCCCCGCCACACCGAAGTTGACGAAGCCCTTGACGCGGTACATGCCTTCCGGGCGTTCGTCCAGGAAGGCCATCAGCCGGCGAGGGTCGATTGGCCGGTCGCTGGCGAAGGAGAGCCCTTCGTACGCCGCGTGCAGGTGGCCGGCGTGGTCGTGCGGGGCCTGCCCGAGCAGCAGCTGCCGGCCGGCCACCTCGCCGATGTCGAACAGCAGCGCCGGGTCGACCGCGCCGTGGGTGGCCGGCACCAGCGGTGCCCTCGGGTTCAGCGAGCGGCAACGGTCGCGCACCGAGGCCAGGCCGTCGGCGCCGGCCCGGTCGGCCTTGTTGAGCACCACCAGGTCGGCCAGCCCGACGTGCCGGTCCAGCTGGCCGTGCCGGGCCCGGGTGCGCTCGAACTCCACCGCGTCGACCACCTCGACCAGTCCGCCGAACCGGGTGTTCGGGTTTCCGGACGTCAGCACCAGCTGCACCAGCTCACCCGGCTCGGCGATACCACTGGCCTCGATGACGATCACGTCCAGGCCGGCCTCCGGCGCCGCCAGCTGGGCCAGCAGCGGGGCCACGCCCTCCTCACCGACCATGCAGCACAGGCAGCCGTTGGTCAGCGGGACCATCCCGGCGGCCTGGCCGCCGACCAGCATCGCGTCGATCCCGACGCTGCCGAAGTCGTTGACGATCACCCCGATCCGGGTGTCCAGGCTGCTGGCCAGCAGGTGGTTGAGGAGCGTGGTCTTGCCCGCCCCGAGGAAACCGGCGATCACCAGGACCGGAATCTGTCGCGCTCGCACCAGGCATGCTTATCATCGCCGGCGGGGGTGCTCACATGGCGGTAGCGCAGACCACCGGCGGCGTGCTTTCCGTACCGGTGATCGACATCGGCCCGTTCCGGAGCGGCGGCGAGGTTGAACGGGACGCGGTGGCGGCCGCCGTGGACGGCGCGGCACGCACCGTCGGCTTCATGCAGGTCGTCGGGCACGGCATTGCGGACCGCACCATCGACGCGTTCGTCGCCGCGATGGACGACTTCTTCGGCCAGGACACCGGATTCAAGGCCGGTTACCGCTGCCCGCCGGGGGTGAACCGCGGCTACACCCCGCCCCGGTCGGAGGCGCTGGCGAACAGCCTCGGCCTGGTCAGCGCGGCGGACCTGTTCGAGGCGTTCAACGTGGGCGCGCAGGCCCGCGACTTCCCCGGGCTGGACCTGCCGCCGGCGGACTACCCGGACAACGTGTGGCCACAGCTGCGTGGCTACCGGGACGCGGTGACCGACTGGTTCGCCGAGGCGGGCGGGGTGGCCCGGACCATGACCAGGATCTTCGGCCGCGCCCTGGGCCTCGGCGAGGACTACTTCACCCCGGTCACCGACCACTCGGTGGACGTGCTGCGCACCATCAACTACCGGCCGCCGCCCGCCGGCACCCGGCTGGAACCCGAGCAGCTGGGCATGGGCGCGCACACCGACTACGGGATCGTCACCGTGCTCTGGGCGGACCCGGTGCCCGGCCTGCAGATCCTGGGCGGCGACGGCGGATGGCACCCGGTGACCCCGGCCCCGGGCGCGCTGCTGGTGAACCTGGGCGACGGCCTCGCCCGGTGGACCAACGACCTGTGGATCTCCACCATGCACCGGGTGGTGCCGCCGAGGCTGGACGGACAGCTGGTCCGGCGGCGGTCGGCCGCCTTCTTCCACGACGGCAACGTGGACGCGGTGATCTCCCCGCTGCCCACCTGTGTGGGTCCGGACCGTCCGGCGCGGTACGAGCCGGTGACCGTGGGAGAGCACGTGCGGGCCAAGCTGGCCGGCTCGCGGGGTGGCGCACTCACCGAGGGCGCCGAGCGGGAGGTCGCCCGGCTGCGTGGCGGGACACCCGGATAACCCCGAAATATCCTGGCCCGCCGCGGCAACCTCGGGAGACCCTGTCGGCACACCGTAGGGAAGGATTGCAGTGGGTCTTCTAGATGGGGTCATGGGGAACGCCTCCCGGGTCGATCCGGGCGCCGCGACCCGCGAGTACGGACGGCTGCTCGGCCAGGGCGAGCAGATACAGGCCGCCTACCGGCTGATCCGGGACGTCATCCTGTTCACCAACGGGCGGTTGATCTTCGTCAACAAGCAGGGCATGACCGGCAAGAAGGTGGAGTACCAGTCGGTGCCCTACCGCGCGATCACCAGCTTCAGCGTGGAGACGGCCGGCACCTTCGACCTGGATGCCGAGCTGACCGTGTGGGTCTCCGGCCGGCCCGCGCCGCTGTCGTTCAAGTTCGGCAAGGGCGTGGACGTGTACGAGGTGCAGGCCGCGCTCGCCGCCTACGTCGCCCGGTAGCTCCGCACTGGCGTCTCCCGCGCGTGCCTAACTGGGCACGCGCTCGGCGGCGCGCTCCGCGCTGACGTCTCCCCGCGCGCGCCTAATTGGGCACGCGCTCGGCGGCGCGCTCCGCGCTGACGTCTCCCCGCGCGCGCCTAATTGGGCACGCGCTCGGCGGCGCGCTCGGCGCGCCGGGCTCGCCATCCGGGGGCCGCCGGGAGATGCTAGTCGGATGGCCGCCGAGGAGACGTGGACCAGTGCGGAGTGCGCGCGGGCCTGGGGGATCAAGACGCCGACCTGGCTGGGCTACGTTTCCCGGGGCCTGGCGCCCGAGCCGCTGCCCGGTTTCGACGACCGGAACCGCCGGCGGTGGGACGCCGGCGCGGTGCGGGAGTTCCCCCGGCCGGGGGTGGGCCACTCCCGAGCCGGGGCGAGCGCGGAGGCGGACCGGTTGCTCGCCGAGATGCGGGACGTGGCGGCGCGGATCGAGGAGCTGCGGGCCCGCCAGCGTGAGCTGCTGACCATCGGCCGGGACGAGGGCCTCGAGGTGCAGTCGATGTCCCGCGCGCTCGGGATCTCCCGGCAGACCGCGTACGGCTGGCTGGGCCGCGCACCCTCCTGACCGACAGGTTCAGAGCAGGTCCCACCACCAGGCCACCCGGGGCACCGGCAAGGGGGAGGGGTCCGGGTCGCCGGGCCGCTCGGTCCACTCCGGCGCGGCCGCGCCATTTGAAGCTGCGTCATTTGAAGCCGCGTCGTTCGAGGCCGGCCGGGTCTGGTCGGCGCTCTGGTACCTCGGCACCCGCAGGCTCCATTCCAGGTTGCCCCGGATGGTGTGGGCCAGGCAGCGCACGTACTCCCGCAGCTCCAGGCTGGCGGTCGCCGGCAGCCGGTCGCCCAGGCGCAGGAACAGCACCATCACCCGGTCCCGGATCCCGGCGGCCCGGGTCCAGGCCTGCTCGGGTGTGCACCGGTCCTGCCGCTCGATGACGTTCATCAGGACCTGCCCCGGCCGGTCGGGGCGGACCTCCTTGGCGAACGAGACCAGGTCATTGTCCAGCGCGGCCACCAGGCGCGCGGACTCGGTCAGCGCGACCACCAGCGGCGCGTCCATCTCGCGGGCCGGCACCTCGGCCCCGTTGGCCATCTCGATCATCGCGGTGGTCGGCTCGCCGCCGCACGAGCCCAGCCGCATCGCCAGGTATTCGGCCAGGGTGGGCAGCACCCCGCGCTCGTCGTTGCTGGCCTCCCAGGCCACGCCGGCCAGCCAGCCCCGGTGCGCGTTCGTCCACCGGCGCAGCTGGGTGTCGGTGGCGAACCGGCCGAACCCGGCGCGGATGTCGGCCAGCGCGAGCAGGTACGGATCGGTGAGGCCGGGGTGCGGCGGCGGGGACTCGACGACCCGGAGGACCTCGGCGCCGCGCCTCACCGACCGCGCGGTGCTGGTCCCGCGCGACTCGGAGCGGGCGTCGTCGTAGCCGAACCCCCAGTAGCACCAGTGCACGGCGGGTTGGATGCGCTCGACCGGGGCCCTCGGCGCGATCCGGGCGTAGAACTCGGCGCTGTTGGTGCCGATCAGCCGGGCCTTGGACACCGGCCCCTCGGCCAGGTCGAACCGCCCCAGCCAGGCGATCGCGCGCCGCTCCAGCAGGTCCATATCGGGATGGATCGCGGGTTCGACGGGACAGAAGTGCCGGATGGCGACCGGTGGACTCAGCATATTGGGCGCGTCCGGGGCCGGGCGGTGAAGTGCAGGGTGCTGGGCCGCAGCGTGCCCAGGGCGCGCTCACGCAGCCGCCGGCGGCCGTGGCACAGGCGCCATTCGGCGGCGATGGTCGCCACCACCACTGCCATCTCGGCCTTGGCGAAGCTCTCGCCCAGGCAGCGGTGGCGCCCGGCGGCGAACGGGATGAACGCCGCGCGGGGCGTCCGGCCGGAGCGCTCCGGGTCCCACCGGTCCGGGTCGAACCGCATCGGGTCGGGGAAGATGCCCGGGTCCCGGTGCAGCGCGGTGGAGCTGTACACCACCTGCGCACCGACCGGCAGCCGTACCCCGCCGAAGTCGACCGGCGCGGTCAGCCGGCGCATCAGGAACCACACCGGCGAGTAGAGCCGGGTGGTCTCGTCGATCACCCGCTCCAGGTAGGGCAGCCGGGCCAGGTCGTCGGCGGTGACCGGGCGCCCGCCGAGCGCCGAGTCAAGCTCGGCGTGCAGCCGCCGCTCGATCCCGGCGTCCCGGCCCAACTCGTAGAACAGCCAGTTCAGCGTGTTCGCGGTGGTCTCGGTGCCGGCCATGAGGATGGTGATGACCTCGTCGCGGAGCTGCTGGTCGCTCATCGGTTCGCCGCTGTCCGGATGGCGGGCGTCCAGCAGGGCGGACAACAGGTCGTCCGGCCGGGCGCCGCTGGCCTTGCGCGCCTCGATGCCGGCGTCCACCGCGGCGCGCAGCCGCACCCGGGCCCGGGCGAACCGGAGGTTCCCCGGGGTGGGCACGCGCTGCCACCAGTCCGGCAGGAGTGCCCGGGTCAGCACGCCGCCGTTGACCGTGGGCAGGGAGTCCCGAACTCCCCGCATGGTCGCCGGGCCGATGTCCGACCGGAAGATCGAGTCGGTGAGGATGGCCAGCGCCAGATCGGTGGCCGCGTGGTCCAGCGACAGGCGCTGGCCGGGCCGCCAGGTGGCGACCATGCGCGCGGTCCGCTCCCGCATCACGTCGACGTGCCGGATCACCCGGTCGCGGTGGAACAGTGGCTGCATGATCCGCCGCTGGCGCAGATGGAAGGCGCCGTCGGTGGTGACCAGGCCCTGCCCGACGAACATCCGGGCCTTCTCGAAGATCCGGCCCCGGTCGAAACTGTCCGCCTCGGTGACCTGTACCCGGCGGATGAACTCCGGCGAATTGAGTAGATAGATCCTTTCGGAGCCGAGATGAAGGCGCACGATGTCGCCGCATTCTCGCGCTTTGCCCAATGTCTGCATCGGCGCGTGGAACAGCGCCGGCACGTGTCCTACCAGCGGAAGCCTGTACGGTGCGGTGGGCACCCCAACGCTCACTTAACGAAGATTACATTCCGCCGGCCGCCCCGCGAAGTGACGTAACACGATAGGTGGCATCGCTGCTATATAATTGAGTATTATTTATTCGTCAGGAAAGGCGTGGGGTGATGCTCTGCGCCGCCCGCTCCAGGGCGTCCCGGCAGGCAGTGATGGCCGGGTGTTGGCTGTTGCCGTGCCGGGTGGCGGTGAACACCCGCCGGGTGGGCGCGCCGAGCGGGATGTCGTGGAGCGGGACGGTCGGCAACCGGTCGAACCAGATGAGGTCCGGCAGCACGGCCGCGGCGTGGCCGAGCTCCACCAGGCGCAGGTGGACCAGGATGTCGCTGGTCTCGTAGCGGATGTCCGGCTCGAAGCCGGCCAGTCGGCACAGCTCGACCGACCAGCTGCGGGACGCGTACCCGGCGGGCTCCATCACCCAGGGATGGTCGGCGAGCTGGCTCAGCACGGTGGGGCTCCGCGAGTCCCCGACCGGGGGAGCCAGGCGCATCCGGTCGGTGCGCAGCTCGCGGCGCTCCAGCTCGCCGGGGCGGGACACGGACTGGCCCGGGTACTCCTCGCCGATCACCAGGTCGAAGTCGTGGTTGAGCAGTGCGCGCAGCGCGGTCTCCGAGTCGAGCTGGAGCAGCTCCACCCGCAGCTCCGGGTGTCCGTCCCGCAGGAAGGTCAGCATCCCCGGCACCAGTGCCAGGGTCGCGGTCTGGAATGCGGCGACCCGGACCGTGCCGGTCAGCGTGGTCAGCGACCGGGCGATATCCGACTCGGCCGCCTCCAGCTGGTGCAGGATGGCCTCGGTGTGGCCGACCAGGATCTCCGCCTGAGGGGTCAGCCGGACCCGCCGGCCGTCCGGCTGCAGCAGCGGCACGCCGACCTCGCGCTCCAGCTGGGACAGCTGCTGGGAGATGGTGGACGGACTGTAGGACAGCGCGGCGGCCACCGCGGTCAGGGTTCCCCGGTGCTTGAGCTCCCGGAGCAGGCGCAGGCGGTGAAGGTCCAGCATGGCACCGATCTTTCGGCTCTAGTGAATCTTAACGTTCGAAAGCTTTCACTTTACCAAATGGATGCAAGGTTGAATGCTGCTAGGTGATTGCGGTCACGACTTTTGCGAGTGGGCGATGACGCCCAGACCAAGGAGGGGGTCTCCGTGGGCACACTGAGGTCCGAAGGGTCCGCTGCGGACCTGACTAGCTCGGACGAGGGTTATCATAAAGACCTGGGTAACCGCCAGGTCCAGATGATTGCGATTGGCGGCGCGATCGGTGTCGGGCTTTTTCTCGGCGCCGGCGGCCGACTCAAGGAAATTGGTCCAGCACTGATCCTGGCCTACCTGACATGCGGCCTGGCGGCGTTTTTCGTCATGCGGGCACTGGGTGAGCTGGTGGTGCATCGTCCCAGTTCAGGTAGCTTCGTCACGTACTCCAAGGAGTTCATCGGCCCGTGGGCGGGGTTCGTCGCCGGCTGGACCTTCTGGGTGAACTGGGCATTCACCGGGGTGGCCGAGCTCACCGCTATCGGAATCTACATCCATAAATGGCTGCCCGACATGCCACAGTGGGTCAGCGCATTGGTTGCGCTGGCTATTGTGTGCGCGGTCAACATGATTTCGGTGAAGCTTTTCGGCGAGCTCGAGTTCTGGTTTGCGATTATTAAGGTTCTAGCAATTACCACATTCCTGGTGGTGGGCACCTGGCTGGTGGTGAGCCACGCGGAGATCGGCAACGGCTTCGCCGGCCCGCAGAACCTGTTCACCGGTGGCGGCGTCTGGTCGGACTTCTTCCCCCTGGGCTTCGGCATCGCTCTGCTGAGCCTGCAGGCGGTCATCTTCGCCTACAACGGCGTGGAGATGGTGGGCATCGCGGCCGGCGAGGCCAAGGACCCCAAGCGGATCATTCCCAAGGCGGTCAACTCGGTCGCCTGGCGAATCGCACTGTTCTACTGCGGTTCGGTGCTGCTGCTGGTGATGATCCTCCCGTGGACCGCGTACGGACCCACCGAGTCGCCGTTCGTGTTGGTGTTCTCGCAGCTCGGGGTGCCGGCAGCGGGCGACATCATGAACCTGGTGGTGATCACGGCGGCGTTCTCCTCGGTCAACTCCGGGCTCTACTCGACCGGGCGCATCCTGCGTAGCATGGCCGCCGACCGGCAGGCGCCGGCGTTCACCGCCAAGGTGAGCAGCCGGGGCGTACCCGCCGGCGGGATCGCGCTCACCGCGATCATCTACGTGTTCGGCGTGATCCTGAACTACCTCGTGCCGTCCAAGGCGTTCGACATCGCAATCGCCGTCGCGGGGCTCGGCACGATAATCACCTGGTCGTCGTTCCTGGTGGCGCACATTGCGATGCGCCGGAAGGTGGCGCGAGGTGAGCTGGAGGCGCCGAAGTTCCGGATGCCGTGGGCGCCCTGGAGCAACTACCTCACGCTGGCGTTCCTGCTGCTCGTGGTGGTTCTGCTGGGCTTCTCCCACGACATCGCCGGCAAGGTGGCGTTCTACTCGATTCCGCTGGTCGCCGCGGCGCTGGCCATCGGTTGGTACGCGGTGCGCAAGCGGTCGTCGGAGGTGGCGGTGGGGGGGCCTCCGACGACCGGTCGGTGAGCCAGCGCTAGCTCGGCGCCAGCCGCCGGAGGGACATACTCCCTGTCCTCCGGCTTGCCAGGGGAGGGAGCCATCGGATGACCGCCGGTGGCTCCCTCCTCGTTGTTTCGCGGCTTGCGTGCACCCCGGTTGCGAACGCTCGAGCACCAGCCTGGACGATCTGTTCAGTACGGTTGGCTGACGGCCCCGCGCGGGGCGGCTTCGTGATGTGGATGAGGTTCGGTTCCGTTGGTGGCGAGGGTGCGGGTACGCGCGTCCAAGGTCAGGTTGGGTGACCGGCTGCTTGCCGGAGAAGGGCAGGCCGGCCGGGTGGTGATCCAGGTCCGGTCGCGCGGCGGCGAGGTGCTGCTGTCCCACGGGGACGCGGAGACGCGCCTCAGTGGCGACCCCTTCGTGTGGGTGCTGCGCAACGAGCCGAGGGTGGTCGAGGAGGAGCTGCCGGACACCATCTGGCGTCCGCGCGGGCCCCGGCGCACCCAGCCCTGGGAAGGCACCGAGTAGCCGCCACGCCATGCGGTGAGTGCCGCGACACAACGGGGCGGGCGCCACGTTGTGTCGCGGCACCATCCGATGCGTCCGAACAGGGGAGCAGCGGGTTGGTAGCGCTTACCCGCGCCTAACCTTCCCCTAACCCCGCGTTGGCGCGGGGTGGCCATCGATGAACTGGAGACCGTCCATGAGCGCAATGCGAACCAGCGCTCCCCGCGGGCCGGGGAGGACGAGGGCGGCTCTACTGCCGAAGTTCGGCAGTGGGCTGCGCAAAGCGCCCGGCCTGGCCGCGCGCCCGTTGCAGCAGGCCGGCGAGATGTTCGACCTCTTCCTTGAGGTCGCGAAGAGCGCCATCACCAAACCGGTCGGGTACTGGGGCGATGTGCGTGAGCAGATGTTCGAGACGCTCAAGCTCTGCTGGCTGCCGATGATCGTGTCCTGTACCGCGTTCGGCATGGGTGCACCCGGGTTGCAGGGCGGCAACATCTTCCTGCTGTTCGGCATTCCGGAACGGCTGGGCTCGTTCTTCCTGATGGCCAGCGTGCGTGAGTTCGCCCCGTGGATCAACGCCATGGTGGTCGCCGGTGTGATGGGCACCGCCATCACCGCCGACCTCGGTGCCCGGCGTATCCGCGAGGAGTTCGACGCCATGGAGGTCCTCGGCGTCGACCCGGTCCGCACCATCATCCTGCCCCGCGTCATCGCCCTGACCATCATGACCGGGCTGATGGACGTGGTCGCGCTGTGCTTCGGCGTGTTCGGCGGCCTGATCGCCGCCTGGGAGCTCAACGCCAACCCCAGCGCCTACTTCGCCAACTTCTGGAACAACGCGACCACCACCGACATGTGGTGCAGCGTGGTCAAAACCTCCCTGTTCGGTCTGATCATCGGCATCGTGTGCTGCTACAAGGGCTACCGGGCCGAGGGCGGCCCGATCGGCGTGGGCCGGGCGGTGAACCAGGCGGTGGTGATCGCCTTCGCCGGGATCTGGATGTTCAACTTCGCGTTCACCACGTTGATGTTGGGGCTGAACCCCGACATGCAGGTCTACCGGTAACCGGGAGGAGGAGCCGAAATGACTGTGACTGAAACCGAGCAGCCCGGCGGCGCTCCCGGTTCGATCTCCGGGAACAAGCTGCCGAAGGAGAACGGCCTCAAGAGCGTGCTGGCCTCGGTCGGGGAGATCGCCCGGTTCTCCGGCAGCGTGATCCGCTCGTTCCCCGACGTACGCAAGTACAGCAGCGAGGTGCTGCACCAGGCCGGGATCCTGATCCTGTCCAGCGGCCTGATCATCTGGGTGATGCAGGGCGTGATGGGCACCGAGTGTGGGCTCGAAGCCGCCTACACCCTCAAGCAGATCGGCGCCCCGATCTACTCCGGTGTGTTCAACGCCTGGTGCGCGATCCGGGAGATGGCGCCCTACATGTGGGGCTACATCTTCGCCGCGAAGGTCGGTTGTGGCCTGGTGGCCGAGCTGGGCTCGATGCGGATCGCCGACGAGATCGACGCCATGGAAGTCATGGGGGTCAAGTCCCGCAGCTACCTGGTCGGTACGCGGGTCCTGGCGGTGTGGATCGCCATGCCGTTCCTCTACACCGTCGGCCTGGGCGTCATGTACGTCACCGAGTACATCATCACCGTGGTCAACCTCGGCGGGGTTTCCCCGGGTGGTTACCTGTACATCTTCTGGCTGTACCAGAACCCGGCCGACTTCCTGTACTCGTTGATAAAGATCATGACTATGGGGACGGTCATCACCTTCGTGGGCTGCTACTACGGCTTCACCGCGCGTGGTGGTTCGGTCGGTGTGGGACGTAATACCGCCAAGTCCATGATGCTGAACATGGTCTTGATCCACATTGTGGGTGTGCTCGGTACCCAGCTGTTCTGGGGACTCTCGCCGAACGCGCCGATCGCCAACTGATCGCCTTACAGTCCCGCCGGTCGCGACCACCGCGGCCGGCGGGACTGTCATGCTGACGGTTTCCATCATTCATGAGCGACGGCGTGGTGAACGAGTTGCAAAGTCCCGAACCGACCCGGGCCCTGAACGCGGTGATCCCGGCGCTGCGCGCGCGGTTGCCGGCGATCTCGGCGGCCATTGTGGAGCGGATCGAGAAAGCCATGCCGATCTACCGTGACCTGCGCACGGTGGAGGCCGGCTCGCTCGAGGATTCGGTTCGGCGGAACGTGGAGTGCCTGTTCGCCTCGGTCTCCTCGAGCGGCCCGACGGACCTGACCGCGGCGATCGCCACCGGGCGCACCCGCGCCCGCCAGGGCGTCCCGATGGGCGAGATGTTGCGCAGCTATCGGATCGGCTTCGTCGAGTTCTGGGAGTCGGCCGCCGAGGAGGTCATCCGCGAGGGCCGGTGGAACGAGCGGGACCTGGTACGCACGGCCACCCTGCTCTGGTGGGTGGCCGACGAGTTCTCCGCCGCCGCCACCGAGGCCTACCGCGACGCGCTCTCCGAGTTCGCCGAGCTGCGCGAGCGCCGGCGGGCCGCGCTGGTGGAGGCGCTGATCCAGGGCCTCGGCCCCGATACGGTGTGGGAGATAGCCGCCAAGCTGGGCCTGCCCCGGGACGGCCTGTTCGCCGTGGTCGCGGGCGAGGCCGGCGAGGTGGGCATCGAGGCGCTGCCCGGGGTGGCCACCCGGCTGCGCGAGGAGGGCATCGAGTCCGTCTGGCGGCTGCTGCCGAACATGCAGGTCGGCGTGCTCTCGTTGCCCTCGCCCGGGCCGGACGCGCCCGCCGTGCCCCCCGGCACCCTGGGCGCCCCCGGCAACGACGGCGGGGAGCTGGACGTGGTGGTCGGGGTGCTCATGGGGCTCGGCACCTCGGCGCGCATCGGGGTCAGCCCCGCCTACACCGACCTGGCGGACACCCCCCGGGCGCACTACCTGGCCAAGATCGCGCTGAACAGCGTGACCGCCCCGGCGGAGACCGGGCAGCCCCGGGTGCAGCGGTTCGCCGCCACCCCGCTGGCCACCCTGGTGGTGGCGGCGCCGGAGGCGGCCGTGCAGATGGCCCGCGGCGTGCTCGGCGGGCTGTTGCGGCTGCCCCGGGAGGAACAGGACGTACTGCTGGACACGGTGGAGACCTGGCTGGTCACCGGCGGCAACACCAAGGCCACCGCCGAGCGGCTCTACTGCCACCCCAACACCGTCCGGCACCGCCTGCGGCGCATCGCCGAGAGCACCGGGCGCTCGGCCGAGAACCCCGCCGAGGCGGTGGAGCTCAGTGCCGCGTTGCACGCGCTACGCCTCTTCCCCGAGGTCCGCTGAGCACGCGAAACTCCCCGCCTGGCGTTTACAGGGTACGCTGTGTACCCTCTACACTCCCCTCGCAGTTGCGCGGGCTGGTCGGCGGCCGGGCGTTCGGGGGAAGAACGGCAACGACCGTGATCCTGGGGTCCGGCGGGGGATGAGTCGTTCGGCCCGGCCGCCGCACTGGGGCACGCCTCAGTCGAGAGGTGGGCGGGTGAAGCCGCCGAACTCGCGCTCGGCCAGCTCGGCGAAGCGCAGCGTGGTGCGGTCCTCGTACCTCGGGCCGATCGCCTGGACCCCGATCGGCAGCCCCTCCGGCGAGCGGCCGACGGGCAACGCGGTGGCCGGCAGGCCGGGCAGCGTGGCCACGCCGGCCAGGGAGACCTGGTCGAAGTAGACGTGGCCGGTGCCGTCGATGTCGATCTGGCGGGTGGCCAGGTCGCTGTGGTCGTGCGGGAAGGCCGCGGTGGGCGTCACCGGGCAGAGCACGATGTCGATCTCACCGAACAGCGCGCGCCAGCGCTCGCGCAGTACGTTCCGCTCGATGTCGGCCGCCATCCAGTCGCGGTGGCTGAGGCCGATGCCCCTGGCCCGCTCGGCGGCGCCACTGCGGTCGTCGGCCGGCAGCTGCTCGGCTGCGGCGCGGGCCGCCTGGTAGATCTCCAGCGGGAAGAAGGCGCCCAGGGTCGACATCAACAGGCGCGAGTAGACCCGCCCGGCGGTGACCAGGTCGGGCAGCAGCGGGCTGTCCCGGAACACCTTCGCTCCCGAGGAGGCCAGGTTGGCGGCGAACTCGTCGATGGCGGTGCGGACCGCGTTCGAGGTGGGGATCAGTCCCTCGGTGTCCGCCACCAGCACCCGGTAGTCGGCCAGGCGGTCGTGCCGGGCGGCCGGGAGCGCCAGGCGGTAGGCGATCCCGGTGGTCAGCTCGTCCGGCTCGGCCATCACGTCCAGCAGCGAGGTCAGGTCCGCCGCGGTCCGGGCCATCGGGCCGACCACGGCGAGGTCGGACTCGGCCGGCACCACCGGGGCGGCGGGCGCGGAGTGCCCTCGGGCCGGCACCAGGCCGATGGTCGGTTTGTGCGCGTAGATCCCGCAGAAGTGCGCCGGGTTGCGCAGCGACCCGCCGATGTCCGAGCCGATGGACAGCGCCCCGTAGCCGGCGGCGAGGGCGGCGGCCGAGCCGCCGGAGGACCCGCCCGGGATCCGCTCCGGGTCCCACGGGTTGCGGGTGGTGCCGTAGAGGTCGTTGTAGCTCTGCAGGTCGCCGAGGCCGACCGGCACGTTGGTCTTGCCCAGCACCACGGCTCCGGCGGCCTTCACCCGCGCCACCGCCACCGCATCGGCGTCCGGCACGTGGTCCTTGAAGTCGGAGAAGCCCCAGGTCGTGGGGAGCCCGGCGACGTCGTAGGACTCCTTGACGGTCATCGGCACCCCGAGCAGGGGCCGCTGGTCACCGCCGGCCCTCGCCGCGTCGGCCGCGCGGGCGGCCTCCAGCGCCCGGTCGAAGTCCGGTACACAGACGGCGTTGATCTCCGGGTCCAGCCGTTCGATCCGGGCGATCGCCTCCTCGGCGAGCTCCACCGCCGAGACCTCGCCCGCCGCCAGCGCGGCCGCCTGCTCCGCCGCGCTCCGGTATGCGTACCCCTCGTCCGCCACGCCGCCTCCATCGTCTCCGTTGCCCGCTCACGAACCTAGCGCGTCGCCGGGGCACGACGCGCCACGTTTATCGGCCGGCGAACAGCCCGCGAAGGAGCGCCGCCTGGCCGGCGTGTTGCAGGTCGTCGGAGAGCACGCTGACCAGCCGGACGCCCAGGGTCACCGGGGGATCCCACTGCTCGTCGACCACGCGGTCCAGGTCCTGGTCGCGCAGCGTGTCCAGGTAGCTCAGGGTCACCGCGTGGGTGGCGTCGTAGTAGCCGGTGAGCAGCTCCGGCGCATCCACCCGCACCCGGGCGACGTCGGCCGGGGTGTGGCCGTAGCCGGTGGCCCGGGCCGGCAGGTCCAGCGCGAAGCGGTCCCGCCAGCCGTCGGCCAGCCACACCTGTTGGCGGCCGGCGACCTCGGCGACGTGGTCGTCCTGCACCCGGGTCAGGTGCCAGACCAGCCAGGCGATCGAGTTGGCGTTTTCGTCGATGCGGCGAGCCAGCTGGTCGGCGCCCAGGCCGGTCACGGCGTTGTGCACTTCCTCCTGGATGCGGCCGAAGCCGTCCGCGAGCACGTCTTTGCTGATCATGCCGGTAGGTTATGCCTCCACCCAGACAGTTTTGGCGTTGGTGAACGAGCGCGGCCCGAACTCGGCGAGCTCGCGGCCGTAGCCGGAGTTCTTCACCCCGCCGAACGGTACTTCCGGGGTGGACTCGGTGAAGCGGTTGATGTAGATCATGCCGGTGTCGATCTCCGTGACGAAGCGGTCCCGCTCTGTCACGTCCCGGGTCCAGGCGCTGCCGCCGAGGCCGAACGGCGAGTCGTTGGCGATCCGGATCGCCTCGTCGGCGTCCCGCGCGCGCCAGATCAGTGCGACCGGGCCGAACAGCTCCTCGCGGTGCGCGCGGGAGCCGTCGGGGATGTCGGTGAGCACGGTCGGCGGATAGAAGTTGCCCAGGCCGTCGAGCGGCTTCCCGCCGGTGACCACCCGGGCGCCGGCGGCCACCGTCTCCCGCACCTGTTCGTCCAGTTCGCGCAGCCCGGCCGAGGTGGCGAGCGGACCGAGGTCGGTGTCCGATGCGGTCGGGTCCCCGACGCGCATGCTCTCCAGGCGCTCCACCATCCGGCGGGTGAACTCGTCGGCCACCGCCTCGTGCACGATGAACCGCTTGGCGTTGATGCATGACTGCGCGTTGTTCAGCATCCGGGAACCGACGGCCGCCGTCACGGCCGCATCCAGGTCGGCCGAGGGCATCACGATGAACGGGTCGCTGCCGCCGAGCTCGAGCACGCTGGGCTTCACATTCTGACCGGCGCGGGCTCCGACCTGGCGGCCGGCGGGCTCGCTGCCGGTAAGCGTGACCGCCCGCACGCGCTCGTCGTCGATGATCGAGTTGACCCGGCCGGAGCCGACCAGGAGGGTCTGGAACACCCCGGGTGGGAATCCGGCGGCGTGGGTCACCT
This sequence comes from Actinospineispora eucalypti, assembly GCA_014208095.1. Classification (GTDB taxonomy): domain Bacteria; phylum Actinomycetota; class Actinomycetes; order Mycobacteriales; family Pseudonocardiaceae; genus Pseudonocardia; species Pseudonocardia eucalypti. The sequence goes on from JACHMT010000002.1 coordinate 359,274, forward strand.
CCGCGATGGCCAGCGCGACCTGCGGCACGTTGGAGGCGTGCTTGAGCAGCCCGACATTGCCCGCCATCAGCGCCGGGCAGAGGAACCGGAAGACCTGCCAGTAGGGGAAGTTCCACGGCATGACGGCCAGCACCGGCCCCAGTGGCTCATAGCGGGTGTACACCGTGGCTCCGGACACCTCGCGTGGCCGGTCGGCGAGGATGGCCTCGCCGTGCTCGGCGTACCACTCGCAGGCCTTGGCACACTTGCCGACCTCGGCCACCGCCGAGTCGAGCGTCTTGCCCATCTCCAGCGTGGCCAGCCCGGCCAGCCGGTCAGTGTCTGCGGTGAGCAGCCGGGCGGTGGCGCGCAGCAGCGCCGCCCGGTCGGCGAACGTGGTACGCCGGTAGGTCTTGAACGCCTCCGCCGCCAGGGTCAGTTTGCGGTCCAGCTCTTCGTCGGGGAGCTCGTCGAACTCCGCCACGGTCTGCCCGGTCGCCGGGTTGATGCTTGCGATGGCCATCCGCCCCGACTACCCGGCCCGCCCCGAGGTATGCGGGCCGGCGGATTGTGCTCGGTGGCCGGCTCGGGTAAGCCGATCAGGGTGACTACCGCGGATGTGGAATGCGAGCTGGTGTTCACCGGTGCGCGGGTGGTGGACCCGGAGTCCGGGCTGGACGCGGTGCGCGCGGTCGGCGTCGCCGGCGGGCGGATTGCGGCGGTGGGCGAGCAGGCGCCGCCGGGCGCGCGGATCGTGGATGCCACCGGGCTGGTGCTCGCGCCCGGGTTCATCGACCTGCACAGCCACGCGCAGAGCATCACCGGCCTGCAGCTCCAGGCGCTGGACGGGGTGACCACCTCATTGGAGTTGGAGGCCGGGGCGCTGCCGGTGGCGGCCAGCTACGCGGACGCCGAGGCCGAGGGGCGACCGGTGAACTACGGCTTCTCCGCGTCCTGGGCCGGCGCCCGCATGCAGGTGCTGGACGGGGTGCACGCGGCGGGCAGCGGGCGTGGCGGCCTGGCGACGTTCGCCGCCCACCAGGACGGCCCGCGCTGGCGGGCCCCGGCGACCGCCGGCGAGGTGGACCGCATCCTGGGGCTGCTGGAGGAGGCGGTGGGGGAGGGCGCGGTCGGCATCGGGGTGCTGCTCGGCTATGCCCCGGACAGCGAGCGGGTGGAGTACCTGCGGCTGGCCGGCCTGGCCGAGCGGCTCGGCGTGCCGACCTTCACCCACGCCCGGTTCCAGTCCCGGCAGGAGCCGCGCGGCGCGCTGGAGGCCGCACTGGAGGTCATCTCGGCGGCCGCCGGCACCGGCGCCCACATGCACCTCTGCCACCTGAACAGCACGTCCAACCGGTCCATCGACGGCATCGCCGACGCCATCCAGCGAGCCCGCGGCTACGGGCTGCGGGTGACCACGGAGGCCTACCCCTACGGCTCGGGTTCCACCGTGGTCGGCGCCCGTTCCTGGCCCCGGAGGCGCTGGAGAGGCAGGGCATGCGGCCCAGCTCGCTCACCTACCTGGCCACCGGCGAGCGGATCGCCGACGCCGAGCGGCTGCGCGAACTGCGGGCCACCGACCCCGGCGGCCTGGTGTTCGTCAGCTTCTTCGACGAGGACGACGAGGACGACCGGGCGCTGCTGCGGCGTTCGCTGCTGCTGCCCGACACCGCCATCGCCACCGACGCGATGCCGCTGGTCAGGCCGGGTGGCGACGTGGCCGAGGACGGCTGGCCGGTGCCGCCCGGGTACCGGACCCACCCGCGCGGCGCGGGCAGCTACGCGCGGACGTTCCGCTGGCTGGTCCGGGAGTCCGGGGCGCTGTCCCTGGCCGAGGCGGTGCGGCGCTGTTCGCTGCTGCCGGCCCAGATCCTCGCCGACTCGGTGCCGGCGATGGCCGGGAAGGGCCGGGTGCGGGTCGGCGCGGACGCCGACCTGGTGCTCTTCGACCCGGAGACGATCAGCGACCGGGCCACCTACGCCGCGCTCGCCCCGTCGGCCGGCATCCGGCACGTGCTGGTGGGTGGCGAGTTCGTGGTCCGCGACGGCGGGTTGCTGCCGGACGCCCGGCCGGGCCGGCCGGTGCGCTCGGGGCGGTGAACCAGCCGTTCCCCTTTGTCCAAGACGGCGCGGGGCGGCCTGCCTAGGCTCGCCCGCATGACCATTCAGCGCATCGTGCCCAACCTGAAGGTGGCCGAGCCCGGCCTCGGCCACGCCTTCTACCAGGACGTGCTGGGCCTGCGGAAGGACATGGACCTGGGCTGGATCGCCACCTTCCGGGCGCCGGGCAACCCGGCCGCCCAGCTGAGCCTGGTGACCAGGGACGCGTCCGCCCCGGAAGACTCGGTGATCTCGGTCGGCGTGCCGGACGTCGAGGCGGTCCACGAGCGGGCGCTCGCGCTCGGCCACCCGATCGTGCACCCGCTGACCACCGAGCCGTGGGGGGTGCGGCGGTTCTTCGTGCGGGAGCCGAACGGGTACGTGGTGAACGTGGTCATGCACGCCGGCTGAGGTGCTCGCGCAGCGCCACCGCCGCCGGGTTGGTCGGTCGGGGGGCGCGGCTGACCAGCGACACCTGCCACTCCGACGCCGGTTCGGTCAGCTCGGCCACCGCGAGGCCCGGGGTGGTGGTGGCCAGGGTGCCCTGCACGATCGCCACCCCGATGCCGCTGCTCACCAGGCCGAGCTGCAGGCCCAGCTGGGTGACCTGGCCGACGATGCGCCGGCGCAGGCCCAGTTCGGCGGACACCCGGCGCAGCAGCCCGGTGACCGCCGAGCCCTCGGAGAACTCCACGAACGGCTCGTCGGCCAGCTCCAGCCAGCTCACCCGGTCCCGTCCGGCCAGCCGGTGTCCCTCGGGCATGATCAGCATGAGCTTCTCCCGGTACACCACCTGGCTGGCCAGGTCGTCCGGCACCGGCCCGTCCTCGGCCAGGTAGGCCAGGTCCAGATCCCCGCCGCGCAGCCGCTCGATCAGCTCGGTGACCGGCGCGTTGAGCACGCTGATCTGGATCTCCGGATAGGTCCGGTGGAACGCCGCCAGCTCGGCCGGCAGGTCCACGGGGCCCAGCCACTGGATGGCGCCGATGGCCACCCGGCCCCGGCTCAGCCCGGCCACCGCGCGGACCGCGTCCACGCCGGTGACCGCCTCGGCCAGCACCCGCCGGGCGGCCGGCAGGAAGGCGCGGCCGGCCTCGGTCAGCGCGACCCGGCGGGTGGTCCGTTCGAACAGCGCCGCGCCCAGCTCCCGCTCCAGGTTGCGCACCGACGTGCTCAGCGCGGACTGCACGATCCGCACCGAGCGGGCGGCCGGGCTGAACCCGCCGTGTTCGACCACCGCGACGAAGTGCTCGATCTGCCGGAACTCCATTTATCTACCGTAACGATGAGTGCTAACGAAACCATGTCTTGGACAGAAGAATGGGTTGCGCCTCATCCTGGAAGTTGTGCCCGCTTCCCGCCGTGTAGTTGCCACCATGTCTTTCGCCACCGGGGCGGTGGTGGCCAACCTGTACTACATCCAGCCGCTGGTTGACACCCTGGCCAGGGAGTTCCACGCGGACGCGGGGCGGGTCGGGGTACTGGTCACGTTGCTCCAGCTGGGTTACGCGGTCGGCCTGGCCACCCTGGTCCCCCTGGGTGACCTGGTGGAACGCCGCTGGCTGCTGGTCACGCTGCTGGTCGGCTGCTCGGGCGGACTGGCCGTGATGGCGCTGGCCCCCACGCTGGCGGTGATCGCCTCGGTGGCCGTGCTGGTCGGCCTGACCTCGGTGGCGGTGCAGGTGATCGTGCCGTTCGCCGCGCAGCTGGCCGGCGAGGAGCGCCGGGGCCGGGTGGTGGGCACGGTGATGAGCGGCCTGCTGCTGGGAATTCTGCTGTCCCGAACGGTGTCCGGCGTGCTCGCCGGCCTGGTCGGCTGGCGCTGGGTGTTCGGCATCGCCGCGATCGTGACCCTCGCCGTGGCCGTCCTGCTGTGGCTGGAGCTGCCGTCGGCGGCGCCGACGGCCCGGATGAGCTACCCGGCACTGCTCGGCTCGGTGCTCCGGCTGGTGCGCGACGAACGGGTGCTGCGTTACCGGATGGTCTACGGCGCCTGCGCGTTCGCCGCGTTCAGCGTGTTCTGGTCCACCGCCGGGTTCCTGCTGGCCCGCCCGCCGTACCACTGGAGCGAGACCCAGATCGGGCTGTTCGCGCTGCTCGGCGCGGCCGGTGCGGTGGCCGCGCGGTTCGCCGGCTCGCTGGCCGACCGGGGCCACGCGCGGTGGGCCACGCTGGGCTTCGTGGCGGCGGTGACGATCAGCTTCGGGGCGCTGCTGCTCGGCGGGCATTCGGTGCTCGCCCTGGCCGTCGGCGTGCTGCTGCTCGACCTCGGCGTGCAGGGCTTGCAGATCACCAACCAGTGCGTCATCTACGAGCTGCGCCCGGACGCGCGCGCCCGGATCACCACCGCGTACATGACCGGGTACTTCCTCGGCGGCACCGCCGGCAGCGCGCTGGGCGTGGCCGCGTACGTGCTCGCCGGGTGGACGGCGGTCTGCGTGCTCGGTGCGGTCGCCGGCCTGGTGGCGGCCGGGGTCTGGCTGGTCGAACGGGTGGTTCAGGCGAGGTCGGCCTCGATCGCGGTGGCCGCCGCGCCGAGCTGACGGACCCACCCGTCCAGCTCCGCCCGCCGGTACCGGACGGTCGGCATGGCCAACGTGATGGCGGCCGGCGTGGCTCCGGGCGGGGTGCGCAGCAGCCGGCCCACGGCGGTCACGCCGGCCTCGGTGCGCTGGTCGTTCACTGCGAAGCCCTGCCGGCGCACCCGGCGCAGCTCGCGGAGCAGGCCGGTGACGTCGGGCAGTGGTGAGTCCGGCACGGCGTAGCGCGCGGTGACCTCCTCGTCCGGCAGCGTGGCCAGCACGGCCAGGCCGCCGGAGGCCAGGTGCGCCGGCAGCACCCGGCCCTCCCGGTCACCCACCCGCAGCACGCGGGAGCACTCCACGGTGGCGGCGAACCGGGCGTGGATTCCGAGGACCACCATCAGGTTCACGGTTTCCCCGGTCCGGTCCACCAGCGCCCGCAGGTGCGGCAGCGCGGCCCGGCGCAGGTCGGCCACCGGCTGAGGGGCCGCGGGGTCACGCAGCACCGGGCCGGCCACGTAGCGCCGCTGCGCGTCCTGCTCCGCGAAGTCCCGGTAGACCAGCATGGCGAGCAGGCGGTGCGCGGTCGAGCGGGCCACCCCGAGCCGGGCGGCGGCATCGGTCACCCGCATCGGCCCCTCCTGCCGCAGCAGCGTGGCCAGGTGCAGCGCGTGGTCCACGGACTCGATGCCGTAGGCCGGCTTGTTCTTCATGGCAGAATTCTAGCGTTCTGCTGACAGAACAGAAGTAGCGTCCCGAACATGAGCGGAAACCGTGCCGGCATCACCGTCACGGTGCTGTGCTGGGTGCTCGTGGTCTTCGACGGCTACGACCTGATCGTCTACGGCACCGTCGTCCCGGCGCTGCTGCACGAGCCCGGCTGGGGGCTGAACCCGGCCAGCGCCGGACTGCTGGGCAGCCTGGCCTTCCTGGGCATGCTGATCGGCGCGCTGCTCGCCGGCTTCCTTTGCGACCGGCTGGGCCGGCGCGCCACCATCCTGGCCTGCACCGTGTGGTTCTCCCTGTTCACGGCGCTGTGCGCGGTGGCGGAGGGACCGGCCGCGTTCGGCGCGTTCCGCCTGCTCGCCGGTATCGGCCTGGGCGGGCTGGTGCCCTCGGCCAACGCGCTCGGCGCCGAGTTCGTGGCGCCCCGGCACCGGTCCGTGGTGGCCACGCTGATGATGTCCGGCGTGCCCATCGGCGGCTCGGCGGCCTCGCTGATCGGCATCGCGGTGCTGCCCGGGCACGGCTGGCGGCCGATGTTCTGGGTGGCGCTGCTGGCCATCGTGCTGGTAGTGCCGGTGTGCCTGCGCTGGCTGCCCGAGTCGCCGGCCTGGTTGCGCACCCGGGGGCAGGTGGAACGGGCGGCGCGGATCGAGGCCCGGTTCGGCGTCGTCCCGGCGGACGGCCCGACGCCGTCGGCGCACCCCTCCGCGCTGTTCCGGCCGCCGTTGCTGCGGCCGACGGTGCTGTTCGCGCTGGCCACGCTGGCCACCCTGTTCGCCTGGTACGGCCTCGGCACCTGGCTGCCCCAGTTGATGCGCACCGCCGGGTTCGACCTGGGGCCGGCACTGGCCTTCCTGCTCGCGCTGAACCTGGGCGCGGTGGTGGGCTCGCTGCTCAGCGCCTGGGGCGGGGTGCGCTTCGGGCCGGTGCCCACCGCGGCGGTGGCCTGCCTGGCCGCGGCCGCCGGCCTGCTGGTGCTGATCACCGGGCCGGGTACCGCGATCTCGTACCTCGCGCTGCTGCTCGCCGGGGTGGGCACGCACGGCACCCAGTGCCTGATCATCGCCGCCGTGGCCACCTATTACCCGGCCGCGCTGCGCGGCGGCGCCCTGGGCACCGCGCTCGGCATCGGCCGGATCGGCGCGGTGGCCGCGCCGCAGGTCGGCGGCCTCCTGCTGGCCGCGGGTCTCGGGGTCAACGCCAACTTTCTCGCCTTCGCCGCTGCCGCCGCGCTCGCCGGGGCCGTCCTGCTGTTCGCCCCGCGCGGGGTGGCAGCCGCTTCGCCGGGCGTCCGATCGGAAGGAGTCGCCACGCCATGACCTCCACCCTGTCCCCGGTCACCCTCAAGGCCGTCGACGCGCCGGGCCAGCCGACGCCGTCGCCCCAACTGGAGGAGCTGTACCGGGGATTCGAGCGGGAGCTGCTGGTTCCGCTGTGGACCGAGATCGGTGACCTGATGCCGAGCAGCCCGCGCCCGGCCGCGGCGTCACACGTGTGGCGGTGGGCCAACCTGCTGGGGCTGGCCGAACGCTCGGCCGAGCTGGTCCCGGTCGGCCGGGGCGGCGAGCGGCGGGCGATCGCGCTGGCCAACCCGGGGCTCGGCGGCGCGCCGTACGCCACGCCGACCCTGTGGGCGGCCATCCAGTACCTCAACCCGCGCGAGGACGCGCCGGTGCACCGGCACACCCAGCACGCGTTCCGGTTCGTGGTGGAGGGGGAAGGGGTGTGGACCGAGGTCAACGGGGACCCGGTGGCCATGCGGCGGGGCGACTTCCTGCTCACCCCCGGCTGGCACTTCCACGGTCACCACAACCAGAGCGACCGGCCGATGGCCTGGCTGGACGGGCTGGACATCCCGTTCGTGCACTACACCGGCTCGGCGTTCTTCGAGATGGGCCCGGACCGGGTGGCCGACCGGAGCACCCCCGCCCGGTCCCGCGCGGAGCGCCTGTGGGCGCACCCCGGGCTTCGCCCGGTGTCCCAGGCCGACCCCCGGCCCAGCTCGCCGATCGCCGCCTACCGGTGGGAGCACACCGACGCCGCGCTGCGCGAGCAGCTGGAGCTGGCCGACGAGGGTCACGCCGGCGTGGTGGAGCCCGGACACGCCGCCGTCCGGTTCAGCAACCCGACCACCGGCGGCGACGTCATGCCGACCATCCGCGCCGAGATGCACCGGCTGCGCCCGGCCACCCGGACCGCCGCCCGCCGCGAGGTCGGCTCGGCGGTGTGGCAGGTCTTCGACGGCGCCGGCATGGTGCGCGTCGGCGAGAGGGAATGGGCGGTGACCAGGGGAGACCTGGTCGCGGTGCCGTCCTGGGCGACGCTCACCGTGGTCGCGTCCGACGCCGGCATGGATCTGTTCCGGTTCAGCGACACCCCCATCTTCGAATCCCTGCACGCCCACCGGGTGTGGGTCGAAACGGAAGGAAACCCCGAATGAGGCTGACCACGGTCCGCACCCCGAGCGGCACCCGCGCGGCACGCCTGGACGGCGAGCAGGCGGTGGAGATCGACGCGCCGGACGTCGGCGCGCTGCTCTCCGACCCGCGCTGGCGGGAGCGCGCGGCGGCCGCTTCCGGGACCCGGCACACGTTCGACCAGCAAGACCTCGCCCCACTGGTTCCCCGCCCGGGGAAGATCTTCTGCGTCGGGCTGAACTACCGTACGCACATCCTGGAGATGGGCCGCGAGCTGCCCGAACACCCCACGCTGTTCGGCAAGTTCGCCGAGGCGCTGGTCGGCCCGAACGACCCGATCGAGCTGCCGGCCGAGTCGTCGGCGGTGGACTGGGAGGCTGAGCTGGCCGTGGTCATCGGCGCCCCGGCGCGGCGGGTCGACGAGGCCGGGGCGGCGGCCGCCATCGCCGGGTTCGCCGTGCTCAACGACGTCACCATGCGGGACTGGCAGTACCGCACCCTGCAGTGGCTGCAAGGCAAGACCTTCGAGGCGACCAGCCCGTTCGGCCCGGCACTGGTGACCCCGGACGAGCTGCCCGGCGGCCCCCGCCCGTCGCTGGCACTGCGCTGCGAGGTGGACGGCGAGACCGTCCAGTCGGCCAACACCGACGACCTGGTGTTCGACCCGGTGGAGCTGGTCGGCTACATCAGCCGGATCGTCACGCTCAACCCCGGCGACGTGATCGCCACCGGCACCCCGGGGGGCGTCGGGCACGCCCGCAAGCCACCGCGCTACCTGGCCGACGGGTCGGTGCTGGTCACCGAGATCGACGGGCTGGGCCGGCTGACCAACACCGCCCGGGCGGCGGCGCGAGTGCCGGCATGACCGACATGATCGACGCGGTGGTGGTCGGCGGCGGCATCGGCGGGCTGAGCAGCGCGCTCGCCCTGCGCCGCGCCGGCCACACCGTGCGGGTCCTCGAGCAGCAACCGCGGTTCGGGGAAGTGGGCGCGGGGCTGCAGATGGCGCCGAACGCCACCCGGGTGCTGCGCTCCTGGGGGCTGTTGGACGAGGTGATGGCCCGCGGCGTGCTGCCCCGCCGGCTGGTGCTGCGCGACGCCGTGGACGGCAGCACCTTGACCCACCTGGACATGACCGACGCCGAGCGCCGGTACGGCGCCCCGTACGTGGTGCTGCACCGCTCCGACCTGCACTCCATCCTGCTGGAGGCCTGCCGGGAGGCCGGTGTCGAGCTGGTCACCGACGCGCTCGTGACCGACGTGAAGCGGGACGGCGGCAGTGCGACGGCGGTCGGCGAGGGGCGCAGCGACACCGGCCGGCTGGTGCTCGCCGCCGACGGACTGGGCTCCCGGCTGCGCGGCCTGCTCAGCCCGGACGAGCCGGTCAGCTCGGCCTACGTGGCCTACCGGGGGGCGCTGCCGATCGAACAGGTGGACACCAGCCAACTGGACCTGGCCGCGATGGTGGTCTACGTCGGCCCGGGCTGTCACCTGGTGCAGTACGCGCTGCGCGGGGGCGAGATGCTCAACCAGGTGGCGGTGTTCCGCTCGCCCAAGGCGCTGGCCGGCGAGGCCGAGTGGGGCACGCCGGACGAGCTGGACGCCGCGTTCTCACACACCTGCCGGCCGGTCCGCGACGCGCTGGGCAACCTGTGGCGGGACCGCTGGTGGCGGATGTACGACCGCGAGCCCATCGACACCTGGGTGGACCGGCGGCTGGCCCTCACCGGGGACGCTGCCCATCCCATGCTGCAGTATCTGGCGCAGGGCGCCTGCCAGGCCATCGAGGACGCCGACTGCCTGGCCACCCAGGCGGTGAAACACGCCGGCGACTGGGACGCCACCCTGCGCGAATACGCCGAGCTGCGCACCGGGCGCACCGCCGAGGTGCAGCGCAAGGCTCGGGCCTGGGGCGAGCTGTGGCACTGCGACGGCCTGTTCCGCTCCGTCCGAAACGCGCTGCTCACCGACCGCGACCCCGCCGACTACCGCCACGTCGACTGGCTCTACGGCGCCTGACCCCCCGATGCCCGCCCCCCGCCCGCCGATCCTCGCGACGGGAGCGGATGGGCTTTGACCGCGGTGCTTCGGGTCCTGTGCGATGGCGGGATGACCGTTCGCGTGCTTGTCGAGCCAGATCCGATCACTCCCGACCAGTTGGTCGCCGTCGCCCGCCATGGTGTGGGCGTCGGGCTGTCCGATGACGCGCTGCGCGCGATCGCGGCCAGCCGGAAGGTGATCGAGGACCTGGCCAGCGACCCCCGGGCGCACTACGGCATCTCCACCGGGTTCGGCGCGCTGGCCACCAAGCACATCCCCCGGGAGAAGCGGGCCGCGCTGCAGCGCAGCCTGATCCGGTCCCACGCGGCGGGTTCCGGTGCCGAGGTGGAGACCGAGGTCGTACGGGCGATGATGCTGCTCCGGCTGTCCACCATGGCCACCGGGCGGACCGGGGTGCGGCCGGCCACGGCAGCCGCGTATGCCGCGCTCCTGGACGCCGGCCTGACGCCGGTGGTCCACGAGTACGGCTCGCTGGGCTGCTCGGGAGACCTGGCCCCGTTGGCGCACGTCGCGCTCGTGGTTACCGGGGAGGGCGAGGTACGGGACCGGGAGGGACGGCTGCGCCCGGCCGCCGAGGCGCTGCCGGCGCACGGCATCGCGCCGCTGGAGCTGGCCGAGAAGGAAGGCCTGGCGCTGATCAACGGCACGGACGGCATGCTCGGCATGCTGGTGCTCGCGCTCGCCGACCTGGACCGGTTGCTGCGCACGGCCGACGTGGCCGCCGCGATGAGCGTGGAGGCGCTGCTGGGCACCGACGCGGTGTTCGCCGAGGACCTGCAGGCGCTGCGCCCCCACCCCGGCCAGGCCGCCTCGGCGGCCAACCTGCGGCTGCTGCTCGCGGACAGCGGGGTGATGGCCAGCCACCGCGAACCGAACCGGTGCACCCGCGTTCAGGACGCGTACTCGCTGCGCTGCTCGCCGCAGGTGCACGGCGCGGCGCGGGACACCGTGGCGCACGCGAAGGCGGTGGCCGCGCGGGAGCTGGCCAGCGCGATCGACAACCCGGTGGTCACCCCGGACGGCCGGGTGGTCTCCAACGGCAACTTCCACGGCGCGCCGGTCGGCTACGTGCTGGACTTCCTGGCCATCGCGGTGGCCGACGTGGCCGGCATCAGCGAGCGGCGGCTGGACCGGCTCTGCGACCCGGCGCGCAACCACGGCCTGCCCCCGTTCCTGGCCGACGACCCCGGGGTGGACTCCGGGCAGATGATCGCCCAGTACACGGCGGCCGGCGTGGTCAGTGAGCTGAAACGGCTGGCCGTGCCGGCCAGCGTGGACTGCATCCCGTCCTCGGCCATGCAGGAGGATCATGTGTCCATGGGCTGGCATGCGGCACGGAAGCTGCGGCGGGCGCTGGACGGGCTGACCCGGGTGCTCGCCGTCGAGGTGCTGACCGCGGCTCGGGCACTGGACCTGCGCGCCCCGCTGGCCGCCGCACCGGCCACCGGGTCGGTGCGCGACGCGGTGCGGGCGGCCGGGGTCGCCGGGCCCGGCCCCGACCGGTACCTCGCGCCGGAAATCGAGGCGGTGGTCGGGCTGATCAGGGACGGGTCGCTGCTGCCCGCCGGGCTCGGGTAGCCGGCGATGCGGCCGGGGGAGCGAGTTCCGGGTGCGGCGCGGTCGGCCGGACGGTCGGGTGCGGTGCGGACGGACGGACGGGTGCGGCGCGGCCGGACGGGCGGACGGCGGTGACCCGGCCCGGCGACCGGGTTCCCGCGGCGGCCCGGGCGCTGGCCGCGCTGCGCGTCCTGGCGGCGCAGCCCGGGCCGGTGCCGGCGGCGGTGATCGCCCGCGAGCTGAACCTCCCCCGGTCGAGCACGTACCAACTGCTGGCCGCGATGGCCGAGCAGGGTTTCGTCACCCATCTCGCCGAGGAGCGCCGGTGGGCGCTGGACGTCGGGGCCTTCGAGATCGGCACCGCGTACCTGCGCCACCGGCCGCTCGAGCGGCTGGCCCGGCCACTGTTGCGGCGGGTGGTGGACGCGGTCGGCGAGGCCGCCCACCTGGGCGTCCTGCACGGCGCGGACATCATGTACCTGGTCAAGGAGCAGCCGGGAAACCAGGTCGCGCTGATCACCGACGTCGGCGTGCGGCTGCCCGGGGCACTCACCGCCTCCGGCCGCGCGATCCTGGCCTACCTGCCGAAGGCGCAGGTCCGCGCGCTGTTCCCGGCGCCCGACGCGTTCGTCGACCGCACCGGCCGGGGCCCGCGCACGCTGGCCGCGCTGCGCCGCGAGCTGTCCGAGGACCGCCGTCGGGGGTGGTCGGTGGAGGACGAGTACGTGCTGCCCGGGTTCGCCTCCCTGGCGGCCGCCGCGTTCGACCACGGCGGCCGCCCGGTGGCCTCGATCAGCGTCACCTTCCGCCGCGAACAGCACCCGGGCGACACGTGGCCCGACCTGGCCGCCCCAATCACCCAGGCCGCCGCCGCCCTCACCGCCCGCCTCCGCGGCCACCCCCCAACCTGACACCCTCCGCGAGTCGGGAATCTGGGTACGGCGAGTCGGGAATTTGGGCACGGCGAGTCGGGAATCTGGGTACGGCGAGTCGAGGATCTGGGTACCGGATAGCGGAACGCGAGTCGGGTCGTGGCGAAGTGTCTGGGATCTCAGACACTTCCGCTGGTTGGAGCGCTGGTTACGGGCCGCCGAGCGGGGTGTGATGCAGGGCATGACCGAACCACGACGGGTGCGCGCGCGGCGGGGTTCCGCGCTGGCCGCGCGGAGCTGGCAGACCGAGGCTCCGCTGCGGATGCTGCAGAACAACCTGGACCCGGAGGTCGCGGAGCGCCCCGACGACCTGGTGGTCTACGGCGGCACCGCGCGCGCCGCCCGGGACTGGGCCAGCTTCGACGCGATGGTGCGCACGCTCACCGAGCTGCGCGAGGACGAGACGATGCTGGTGCAGTCGGGCAAGCCGGTCGGTGTGCTGCGCACCCACGAGTGGGCGCCCCGGGTGCTGATCGCCAACTCGCACCTGGTGCCGGACTGGGCGAACTGGACGGAGTTCCGCCGGCTGGAGCGGCTCGGGCTGACCATGTACGGCCAGATGACCGCCGGCTCGTGGATCTACATCGGCACCCAGGGCATCCTGCAGGGCACCTACGAGACGTTCGCCGCCGTGGCCGCCAAGCGGTTCGGCGGCACGCTGGCCGGCACGCTCACGCTGACCGCCGGGTGCGGCGGCATGGGCGGCGCGCAGCCGCTGGCGGTCACGCTGAACGGCGGGGTCTGCCTGATCGTGGACGCGGTCGCGGCCCGGCTGCGCCGCCGGGTGGACCACCGCTACCTGGACGAGCTGGCCGACGACCTGGACGACGCGGTGGCCCGCAGCCTGGCCGCCAAGCGGGACCGGCGGGCGCTTTCCGTCGGCGTGGTCGGCAACGCGGCCCGGGTGTTCCCGGAGCTACTGCGGCGGGGGGTGGAGATCGACATCGTCACCGACCAGACCAGCGCCCACGACCCGCTCAGCTACCTGCCGGAGGACGTCGACCCGGACGACTGGGACGATTACGCGGAGCGTAAACCGGAGGAGTTCACCGACCGGGCGAGGGAGTCGATGGCCCGGCACGTGGAGGCGATGGTCGGGTTCCAGGACGGCGGCGCCGAGGTGTTCGACTACGGCAACTCGATCCGCGACGAGGCCCGGATGGGCGGCTTCGACCGGGCCTTCGCGTTCCCCGGGTTCGTGCCGGCGTACATCCGGCCGCTGTTCTGCGAGGGCAAGGGCCCGTTCCGCTGGGCGGCGCTCTCCGGCGAGCCGGCGGACATCGCGGCCACCGACCGGGCCGTGCTGGAGCTGTTCCCGGACAACGAGTCCGTGCAACGCTGGATCCCGGCCGCCGCCGAGCGGGTGGCCTTCCAGGGACTGCCGGCGCGCATCTGCTGGCTGGGCTACGGCGAGCGGGACGTGGCCGGGCTGCGGTTCAACGAGATGGTGGCGTCCGGGGAGATCAGCGCACCGATCGTGATCGGGCGCGACCACCTGGACGCCGGGTCGGTGGCCTCGCCCTACCGGGAGACCGAGTCGATGGCCGACGGCTCCGACGCGATCGCCGACTGGCCGATACTGAACGCGCTGGTCAACACCGCTAGCGGGGCCACCTGGGTGTCGCTACACCACGGCGGCGGGGTCGGCATCGGGCGCAGCATCCACGCCGGCCAGGTCACCGTCGCGGACGGCACCGAGATGGCCGCCGCCAAGCTGGCCGCCGTGCTGCGCAACGACCCGGCGATGGGCGTGCTGCGGCACGTGGACGCCGGCTATCCCGAGGCCGAGCGGGCGGCCGAGGAGCGCGGGGTGGCCGTTCCGATGCGGGAGGTATGACCGTGACGAGTCAGGCCGGGGTCGAGCGGCGGTCCATCGACGTCATTCCGGACGCCGAGCGGCACGGCCGGGCGTCCAGCCAGTTCACCCTGTGGTTCGGGGCCAACATGCAGATCACCGCGATCGTGGACGGCGCGCTCGCGGTGGTGTTCGGCGCCGATGCGCTCTGGGCGATCATCGGGTTGCTGATCGGTAACCTGGCCGGCGGCGTGGTGATGGCCCTGCACTCCGCGCAGGGACCCCGCCTTGGCCTGCCGCAGATGATCTCCAGCCGGGCCCAGTTCGGCGTGTACGGTGCCGCGTTGCCGCTGGTCCTGGTGGTGCTGCTGTACCTGGGCTTCGCCTCGACCGGTGCGGTGCTGGCCGGCCAGGCGGTGGGCGAGGTGCTCGGGGTCCCCCGGACCGCGGGGATCGTGGTGTTCGGAGCCCTCACCGCGGTGGTGGCCACCCTGGGCTACCGCTACATCCACCTGCTCGGCCGGGTGGCCACGGTGGTCGGCATTCTCGGCTTCGGCTACCTGGCGGTGCGGCTGTTCACCCAGTACGACGTGGGCGCGCTGATCGGGGTGAAACCGTTCGACGCGGTGACCTTCCTGCTGGCCATCTCGCTCGGCGCCGGCTGGCAGCTCACCTTCGGGCCCTACGTGGCCGACTACTCCCGCTACCTGCCCCGGGACACCCCGGAGCGGGCCACCTTCCACGCCACGCTGTGGGGCACGGTGATCGGCTCCCAGTGGTCGATGACCTTCGGCGCGCTGCTCGCGGCCATCCCGGCCGGGCCGGGGGTCCGCTTCCTGGACGCGCAGGTCGGGTTCCTGGGCCAGCTCGCCGGGGTCGGCGCGGTGGCGGTGGCCATCTACCTGGTGATCGTGGTCGGCAAGCTCACGGTGAACACGCTGAACGCCTACGGCGGGTTCATGTGCCTGCTCACCACGATCAGCGCCTTCACCGGGGCGGCCCGGGTGTCCCGGCTCGGCCGGGTGCTGTTCGTCTGCGGGTTCCTGCTGATCTCCGTGCTGATCGCGGTGCTGGCCTCGCGCGACTTCCTGACCAACTTCCGGGACTTCATCCTGGTGCTGCTGACCGTGTTCACCCCGTGGAGCGCGGTGAACCTGGTGGACTACTACCTGGTCTCCCGGGAGCGGGTGGACGTGCCGGCGGTGTACGACCCGGACGGCCGCTACGGGCGGTGGAACCCGGTCGCCCTGGTGTCCTACCTGGTCGGCATCGGCGTGCAGGTGCCGTTCCTGGCCCAGGCGATGTACACCGGCCCGCTGGCCGAGGCACTCGGCGGCGCCGACATCTCCTGGCTGGTCGGGCTGGCGGTGACGGCGGCCGTGTACTACCCGTGGGCCCGGCGCACCGCCCGGCCGCCGGCGGAGATGATCTACCCGCCGGGCACGGTGACCGAAGCGGCTACCACCCGATGAGCTTCGACCGCATGTGGGCCGAGCTGGCGCCGCTCGGCCGGGACCGGGACACCGGCGGCTACCGGCGTTTCGCCTGGACCCGGGAGGACGCGGCGCTGCGCGAGTGGTTCACCGGCGAGGCGGGCGGGCGCGGGCTCTCGTTGACCGAGGACCGGGCCGGCAACCTGTGGGCCTGGCTGGGCGACCCCGACGCGGACGGCCCCGGGCTGGTGTTGGGCAGCCACCTGGACTCGGTTCCCGACGGCGGCGCGTTCGACGGGCCGCTGGGCGTGGTCTCCGCGCTCGCCGCGCTGGACCGGCTGCGCGCGGAAGGCTGGTCGCCGCGCCGGCCGGTGGCGATCGCGGTGTTCGCCGACGAGGAGGGCGCCCGGTTCGGGGTGGCCTGCGCCGGCAGCCGCATCCTCACCGGTGGGCTGGACGCCGACCGGGCCAGGGCGCTGCGGGACAGCGACGGGACGACCATGGCGGACGCCCTGGCGGCGGCCGGCCGGGCCCCGTCGGCACTGGGTCCCGACGCCGAGGCGCTGCGCCGGGTCGGCCGGTTCGTCGAGCTGCACGTCGAACAGGGCAAGGGCCTGGTGGACGCCCGGGACGGCACGGGCGCGGCGGTCGGTGTGGCCAGCGCGATCTGGCCGCACGGGCGGTGGCGGCTGGACCTGGCCGGCCGGGCCGACCACGCCGGCACCACCCGGCTCGCGGACCGGGCGGACCCGATGCTCGCGCTGGCCGACGCCATCCGCACCGCGCGCACCTCGGCGGAACGGCACCGGGCACTGGCCACCGTGGGCAAGCTCTCGGTGCGCCCGAACGGGGTGAACGCCATCCCTTCGGCGGTGACCGCGTGGCTGGACGCCCGCGGCCCGGTGGCCGAGGACGTGCGCGCCGTGGTGGCCGACGTGGCCGCGGCCGCCGGGGTGGACCCGGTGGAGGAGTCGTGGACGCCGACCACCGACTTCGACCCGAACCTGCGTGACCGGCTGGCCACGCTGCTCGCCGATCCCGACGGCACCCCGGCCCCGGTGCTGCCCACCGGCGCCGGCCACGACGCGGGCATCCTGGCCGCCGCCGGCATCCCCAGCGCCATGCTGTTCGTGCGCAACCCGACCGGCGTCTCCCACTCCCCCCGGGAGCACGCCGAACCGGACGACTGCCACCGGGGCGTGCACGCGCTGGCCCGCGTGCTGCGGGAGCTCGGATGAGCCCCACCGCCTTCTGGTGCGAGTACGCCTGGCTGGCCGGCGCTCCCGTCGCTTCGGTGCGGGTGACCACCGAAGCCGGCCGGATCACCGACGTGTCGGCGGGTGTGACCGCCGAAGCCGGCGACCACCGGCTGGCCGGGCTGGTGCTGCCCGGCTTCGCCAACGCCCACAGCCACGCGTTCCACCGGGCGCTGCGCGGCCGGGTGCACGACGGCGGCGGCACCTTCTGGACCTGGCGGCGGCGGATGTACGCGGTGGCCGCCCGCCTGGACCCGGACACCTACCTGGGCCTGGCGCGCGCGGTGTACGCCGAGATGGCGCTGGCCGGGGTGACCAGCGTCGGCGAGTTCCACTACCTGCACCATCCGCCCGGCGGCGGCCGGTACCGGGACCCCAACGAGATGGGCCGGGCGCTGATCGCCGCCGCCGAGGACGCCGGCGTGCGGCTGACCCTGCTGGACACCTGCTACACCGCCGGCGGGCTGGACGCGAGCGGGCACACCCCGCTGGACGAGGTACAGACCCGGTTCAGCGACGGCGACGCCGAAGCCTGGGCGGCCCGCGTCGACGCCCTCCGCGGGGACGCCCTCTGCGGGGACGGCGGTAACGGGGTGCGGATCGGTGCGGCGGTGCACTCGGTGCGGGCGGTGCCCGCCGAGCAACTCCCTACGCTGCTCGAGGCGGCCCATGACGGGCCGCTACACCTGCACCTTTCCGAGCAACCGGCGGAGAACGAGGCATGCCGGGCACACTACGGCCGCACCCCGACACAACTGCTCGCCGAGCGCGGTGCGCTGGGCCCGGCGACCACCGCCGTGCACGCCACCCACCTCACCGACACCGACATCCGGCTGCTGGGGGACAGCCGCACGTCGGTGTGCGCCTGCCCGAGCACCGAGGCGGACCTGGCCGACGGCATCGGCCCGTTCACCGCGTTGCGGGACGCCGGGTGCCCGCTGGCGGTGGGCAGCGACCAGCACGCGGCGGTCGATCCGCTGGCCGAGGTTCGCCTGGTGGAGCACTACCAGCGGCTGGCCTCCGGGCGGCGCGGGCACTTCACCCCGGCCGAGCTGGTGCACGCGCTCACCCAGGCCGGCCAGGCCGGCCTGGGGTGGCCGGACGCCGGCCGGATCACCCCTGGCCGGCGGGCCGACCTGGTCGCGGTACGCCTGGACAGCCCGCGCACCGCCGGGGCCGCACCGGGGCAGGTGGTGCTGGCCGCCGGCGCGGCCGACGTGCACACGGTGGTGGTCGACGGCCGCACCGTCGTCAACGAGGGCCGGCACCGGCTCGGCGACGTGGGGTCCCTGCTCGCCCAGGCCATCCAACCGCTCTGGGAGGGGCAATGAGCACGCTGGTCACCGGTATCGCCGAGCTGGTCAGCAATGACCCGGAGGCCGGCGACGGGACACCGCTGGGCCTGCTCACCGACGCCGCGCTGGTGGTGGACGACGGCCGGATCGCCTGGCTCGGGCCGGCGAAGCGGGCCCCGGCCGCCGACACTCGCCGCGACCTGGGCGGCCGGGCCGTGCTGCCGGGGTTCGTGGACAGCCACACCCACCTGGTCTTCGGCGGTGAGCGCTCGGCCGAGTTCGCCGCGCGGATGGCCGGTGAACGATACGACGGCGGCGGCATCGCGGCCACGGTTCGGGCCACTCGGGACGCGGACGACGAGACGCTGCGCGCCCGGCTGCACGCGCTGGTCGGCGAGATGCGCGCGCAGGGCACCACCACGGTGGAGGTGAAGAGCGGCTACGGGCTGACCGTCGCCGACGAGGCCCGTGCGTTGCGGCTGGCCAGGGAGGTGACCGAGGAGACCACCTTCCTCGGCGGGCACGTGCTGCCGCCCGAGTACGCCGGCCGGGTCGACGAGTACCTCGCGCTGGTCACCGGGCCGATGCTGACCGCGTGCGCGCCGCACGCCCGCTGGGTCGACGTGTTCTGCGAACCGGCCTCGCCGCACGCCTTCGACGCGGACGCCAGCCGGGCCATCCTGGTGGCGGGCCAGGCAGCCGGCCTGGGCCTGCGGGTACACGGCAACCAGCTGGCCGAGGGTCCCGGGGTCCGGTTGGCCGTCGAGCTGGGAGCGGCCAGTGTGGATCACTGCACCTTCCTGGACGGGCCGGACGTGGCGGCGCTGGCCGAGGGGGACACCGTGGCCACCCTGCTCCCGGGCGTCGAGTTCGCCACCCGGCAGCCCTACCCGGACGCCCGCCGGCTGCTGGACGCCGGAGCGACCGTGGCGCTGGCCACCGACTGCAACCCCGGCTCCTGTTTCACCTCGTCCATGCCGTTCTGCCTGGCGCTGGCCGTGCGGGAGATGGGCATGACCCCGGCCGAGGCGGTCTGGGCGGCCACTTCCGGCGCGGCCGCCGCGCTGCGCCGGACCGACGTCGGCCACCTGGGCGTGGGCGCCCGGGCCGACCTGGCCGTGCTGGACGCGCCGTCGCACCGCTACCTGGCCTACCGCCCGGGGGTGCCGCTGACGTCCGCCCTGGATCTACCCGGTGGGTCCCGGTAGGTAGATCCGCCGCGCGATGGCGGTCTTGCGCTCGGCCAGCCGGCGGAGCGTCTCCGGACCGAAGCCGGCCAGGGACGGCTCGGGCATCGGGGGAGTGCGGTCGGCGTCATCGCTGATCGTCCAGCCCGAGCCGGCCTCGATCAGCGAGCGGTGCTTCACCGAGTAGTACTCGTCGTGCACGCTCACCGCGACGCCGGCCGCCCCGGCGGCGGCCGCGAGCAGGTGGAGGTGGAACCGCGTGGAGATCCACTTCTGGTGCCCGCCGAGCGGCAGGCCGTGTTGCCAGGTGTGCGCGAACGGGTAGAACCGCGCGCCCGGGAGCTCGTGCTCCAGCAGCGCGTACACCTCCCGGTCGGCGCCCGGGATGCCCTCCACCACCCCGACCTGGTCCGGCCGGGCCCGCCAGGCACGGAGCATGGCGAGCACCCGCCCGGCCAGTGCGGGCTTGCTGATCTGGCCGGCGTCCGGCTGCAGGCACAGCATGAACTCCGGCGGTTGGTGGGAGCGGTCCACCAGGGCCTCCACCCCGTCGCGCAGGATGAGGAAGGAGTCATCGGCGGAGGTGTGCGCGGCCGCCTGCTCCGGCTCGCGGACCAGCCGCGCGGACGGCTCGTCCCGCAGGTCAACCAGGTCGAACCGGTCGGCCAGCGCCCGCAGCAGCGGAGCGGCACCCGGCGCCGCCGGATGGAGCCCCTGGCCGGTCATGACCGCCCGCCCGCCGGACCGGCCCACCGCCTCGGCGGCGCCGGCCAGCAGGCCGAGGTGCGCCGGCCACAGGCCGGCCAGATACCCGCCGCCGAGCACGTGAACGACGTCGGCGTGCCCGAGCAGCTCGATGCCGGCCGCCCAGCGGGGCGCGAGGCCCGGGTCACCGACCGCGCGCCGCACCCAGGCGGCCACCTCCCACGGCTCCTCGGAACCGGCCCGCCGGCACAGCCGCCACAGGGTGTCCACCACGCGCAACCGGGGGTGGGTGCGGCCCAGCAGCAGCTGGGCGGTGCCCGGGTCCTGGCAGTCCAGCCAGACGTCGGCGTCCGGCGCCACCTTGGCCAGGAAGTGCAGCCAGGCGGCGGTGACCAGCTCGTCGCCGTAGTTGGGGTACCCGGCGGCGCTGACCAGGTAGAAGCAGCCGCGCCCCGCCATCAACTCTCCCATCCGTTCCGGCGAGGCGCGGCCGTCCGGTCACGGTGAGCTGAGCTGCACCTTCAACGCCTCGTCACCCTGGGCGGTGGTGTTGCCCGTCGGGTTCGTCTTGATCTTCGACGCGTCCACGCCCGCCGCGGTCAGCGCCTTGGCGACATTGTCCGCCCGCTGCTGGGAAAGCTGCTGAGAGCGGTCCGCCTCGGGGTATCCGGCGTGCGTGTCCACGGTGACCGTGGCGCCGCTGGCCTTCAGCACGGCGGCGACCCGCTGCAGGGTCTGGGTGTTCTGCTCGGACAGTTCGGCGCTCTGCGTGGTGAAGGTGACCGGGTTGGTCTGGACGATCCCCTGGATCTGCTGCGCCACCCCGCCCGCTGCCTGGCCGGCCGCGTCCTTGGCCTGGTCGGCGGCGTTCTGCGCGCCCTGCTGAGCCTGGCCGGCCGCGTTCTGCGCGGCGTCCTTGGCCTGGTTGCCGGCGCTCTGCGCGGCGTCCTGCGCCGATGAGCAACCGGTCCCCAGCGCGGCCACCGCCAGCGCCGCTACCAGCATGGATCGTGTCGAGTATCGCTTCGTGTGTACCGCCACGGCGTCCGCTCCTTCAACGAGGTCGTGACAACCCGAACAGTTTCGAATCGCGATTCCAGCGCTTCAATGCACTGCCTTAAGGGTTCTTGAAGGTACAGGATGTACCCGTTATTACGAGCGGAGGTAGCCTCAAGGAGTGAACGAACGCAGGGAGGAATCCCGGCGGTCGGACGGTCGGTCGACCAGGTGGGCCGGACAGCACCAGCGCCGGCGCGCGGAGTTCGTCGATGCGGCGCTGATCGCCATCGCCCGGCATGGCGCGGACACCTCCACCGAGCAGATCGCCGAGCAGGCTGGAGTGGCGCGGACGCGCCTCTACAAGCACTTCGCGGGGGCCACCGACCTGCAGCGCGCCATCGCGTGGCGGGCCGCCGAGATGATCACCCTGGAGCTGGCCCCGGTGTGGAACCCGGACGGCTCGCCATCCGAGGTGATCGGCACCGGCGTGCAGACCCACCTGCGCTGGCTGACCGAGCATCGCGAACTCTATCTGTACCTGAGTCGGCACTCCCTGACCGCCACCGGAGGGGACGCCATCCGGGACATCAAGGACACCATTGGCGGCCACCTGACCCAGCTGTTCGGGGCCTACCTGACCGCTTTCGGGGTGGAGAGCGGGGTGGCGGAGCCGCTCGCCTACGGCATCGTCGGCCTGGTCGAGACGGCCACCACCCGCTGGTTGGAGCAGCCGGCCGGCGTGCGCCAGGAGGAGCTGGCGGAGAGCCTCTCCCGCTGGATCTGGCTGCTACTGGACGACACGCTGCGCGAACGCGGCATCAGGCTTTCCGCGGACCAACCGCTGGCCTCGCCGGAGGCGATCGCGGACGACGCGCGAAGCTATCAGTCCGGCGAATCGCCGGGTCAATCTCCAAACTAATGTTTCAGGAAATCCGTGACCGTTTCGAAAAGGTCGCGGGCGGTCACATTTGTAAGATTTAGTGCCCTTATTGCAAATTTGTGGCCATCCTAGGTGGCCACGGAGAGAGATGCTACGGGTAGTAGTGACGAGCGACCTCGGGCGCCCACGATCGGGCTATGTCAACTACTGTGTGTAGTGAAATAGGCTCAAATAGCTCGCCTGGTCGACAGATCACCCGAAAGTGATTCACCCCGACGGGGTTTTGTTATCGCCTTCCACGGATTCGGTATGGACATGGTGATCGTCCCGAGACTAAGAAAATTAGTGGCCGAGGCGAAACGCGTCGCGGTCATTATCCAGGGAGGCAAAAGAATGGTGCACAGGTTCGGCAAGCGGGCGGCCGTCGCGTTCATCACGGGCGCCCTGGCGGTCGGGATGGCGGCGTTGTTCAGCGGCACCGCGCTGGCCGGCGGCCACCACGGTTACCACGACAACGACGGCGGCAACGGTGGTGGCGGCGGCGACGCCAACGCCAACTGTGTGCTTCCGATCGGCGTGGCCCTCGGGGTGATCGGCCAGGGCGGCGGGAACGCCCAGTGCAACGCGGTCGGCGGTGGCGGCGGCGAGGGCGGCGACGGCGTCGACTAGAGGAACTCCTAACCCAACGAGGTAGGTGCAGGCCCCCGAAGGCACCGGGGGCCTGCACCTCCACGATAGAGCCCGGGAAGCTGAGGAACGACAGTGGTGATGCTCGGCCTGTCCCGCCCGGCGCTGGCCGGGCTGATCGTGCTGCTCGGGCTCGCCCCGGCCGGCATGGCCGACGCGTCCGAACCGGGCGCGCCCACCGCCTTACCCGGCACCGGGCCGGCGGCGAACGCCCCGGCGGCCCTGGATCCCGGCGGGCTGGTCGGCTTCTTCGGCAACGGCCTGCGCTGGCGCGAACAGGGCTCCTTCGGCCTGGAGCACGCCCGGCTGATGCCCGACGCCTCGGCCCCCGGCGCAATGGCGTTGCGGGTGGCCTACCCGGAGGGATCGGCGTCCCCGGAAGCCGCCCGCTCGGGCGCGAAACCCGGCGGCATGCAGGTCTACCTGCCGTTGGGCAGCCCGGCCGACACGATGAGCCTCTCCTACCTGATCCGGTTCGAGCCGGGTTTCCGCTTCGTCAAGGGCGGCAAGCTGCCCGGGCTGTACGGCGGCTCCGCCGGCAGCGGCGGCCAGCACCGCTCGGACGGCTTCTCCACCCGGTTCATGTGGCGCGAGGGCGGCGCCGGTGAGGTCAATGCCTACCTGCCGGGTAAGTCCGGCTACGGCGACCCGCTGGGCCATGCGACCTGGCGGTTCGCCCCGGGACGCTGGCAGCGGATCACCCAGCGCGTGGTGCTCAACACCCCGGGGCGGTCCAACGGCACGCTCACCATCTGGGTGGACGGGCGGCGCGTGTTCAGCACGTCCACGCTGAACTTCCGCAACCGGCCCGACGTCCATGTCGACGGGCTGTTCTTCTCCACCTTCTTCGGCGGCGGCGACAAGTCCTGGGCCAGCCCGGACGACCAGTACGCCGACTTCGCCGGTTTCACCCTCGGCCCGGGGGATCCTTCGCTGCGCTGAGCGCGCATGTTGCGTGGATGATGCCGGGATGCGGTTGTTCGTCGCCCTCAACCCTCCGGCCGAGGTGGTCGAGCAGCTGCGCGCGGCCATCCGGCCGCTGGCCGAGTCGACCTCCGGCCCGGTGCGCTGGGCGCGCCCGGACCAGTGGCACCTGACGCTCGCCTTTCTCGGTGAGGTCGACGACGCGGCGCGCGCCGACCCCACCACCCGTCTGGCCCGCGTGGCCTCCCGCGCGGCGCCGCCGGCGTTGTCCGTGGCCGGCGCCGGCCGGTTCGGCCACCGCGTGCTCTGGGCGGGCCTGCACGGGGACATCCCGGACCTGCGCCGGATGGCCGCCTCGGTCCGGGCGGCGGCCCGCCGGGCCGGCCTGCTGAAACCGGACGCCCGGCCCTACCGGCCGCACCTGACGTTGGCCAGGTCGGCCGGCGGGACCGACCTGCGGCCCCTCGCGGCCGCCCTGGACGGCTTCACCAGCTCGCCGTGGACCGCCGAGGAGCTGCTCCTGGTGCGCAGCCGGCTGGGCGCGGGGCCCGGCCGGAGCTCGGACTACGACACCGTCGGAAGCTGGCCGCTCGGCGGTCGAGGCGCTCAGGTGCGACCGTAGGCGGAGAGCAGCGCCGGGACGTGCAGGCTGGCGGCGGCCCCCTCGGCGACACAGGTCAGCGGCCGGTCGCTGAGCTTCACCGGGAAACCGAACGCCCGCTCCAGGGAGCCGGCGAACCCGCGCACCAGCGCGCCCCCGCCGAACAGCATGATGCCCTCGGCGAGCACGTCGCCGACCGACTGCGGAGGCAGCTCGTCCAGGCAGGCCGACAGGGTCTGGATGATCGCGTCGGTGACCGGCTGCACCACCTCGTTCACCTCGGTCAGCGAGATGCTCGCCACCCTCGGCCGGCCGGACGCCGCGTCCCGGCCCTGCACGGCCAGCGCCGGTTCGTCCGCGAGCCCGGCCTCGATCTTGACCTGCTCGGCGGTCAGCTCGCCGACCAGCATCTGGTGGTGTTCTCGCAGGTGGTGGGCCACGGCGAGGGTCATCTCGTCGCCGGCCACCCGGCAGGAGCGGTGGGCCAGGATGCCGCCGAAACAGAACGCGGTCACCTCGGCGGTGCCGCCGCCGACGTCCACCACCAGGTGGGCCCGGCGCTCCAGCGGGTCGATGCCGCAGCCGATGGCGCCGGCGATCGGCTCGTCCAGCGCGGTGGCCTTGGTGATGCCGGCCTCGTCGGCCGCCTCCAACAGCGCCCGCCGTTCCAGCGCGGTGATGCCCACCGGGCAGCCGAGCACCGCGCGCACCCGGGTGCGCTGCCACCGGCGCGGGACCAGCCGGTGCAGCAGGATGCGCAGGTAGGTTCGCGTGGTCTCCAGGTCGGTGATCACCCCGTCGTGCACCGGCCGGATCACGCTCACCGTGGTCGGCGTGCGGCCGAGCAGCTCGCAGGCCTCCCGGCCCAGGGCCACCACCTCGGTCCGCCGCCCGGCCCCCGGCCGGATCAGCATGACCGAGGGCTCCTGCAGCAGGATGCCCTGCTCGACGTCGCACACCACGGTGTTCGCGGTGCCCAGGTCGATACCGAACTCCATTGCGTTATCTCCTTCCGGACGGTTCTGCCCGCTGGTGTGCCAGGTAGTGGTCGAGCGCCTCGCGGGCCACGGCGGTGGCACTGTTCTCGCCGGTCCCGGTGCCCTGCACCATCGCGGTCAGCACGATGCTCGGCGCGTCGTGCGGTGCGGCGACGGAGATCCAGTTGTCGTAGAGGTGGTCCGGCAGCGCGCCGTCCTGCGCGGTGCCGGTCTTGGCGCCGACCGGGGCCGGCAGGGTGGCCAACCGGCCGGCGGTGCCGCCGGTGACCGCGGCGCGCATGCCGTCGCGCACCGGGCCGAGCAGGTGGGCGAACGGCAGCGCCGTCGGCGGCGGCGCGGGCAGTGGCAGGTAGTTCGACTCGTCGGTGCCGGTGGCCAGGCCCAGCCGGGGAGTGACCAGCTGCCCGGTG
Source organism: Actinospineispora eucalypti (assembly GCA_014208095.1). Lineage (GTDB taxonomy): Bacteria > Actinomycetota > Actinomycetes > Mycobacteriales > Pseudonocardiaceae > Pseudonocardia > Pseudonocardia eucalypti. Next base: position 384,738 of record JACHMT010000002.1, read on the forward strand.
GCCACGGCGGCGGTCCACCGGGCGTTCTGCAGCGGGGTGGTGGTCAGGTAGCCCTGGCCGATGCCCAGGATCACCGTCGAGCCCCCGTACCAGGTACCGCCCTTCGCCCGCACCGAGGCCGGCGTGCCCAGGTACCCGGGTGACTCGTGGGGCAGGTCGATCCCGGTGGGCCGGCCGACCCCGAGCGCGTCCGCGGTGGAGATCATCTTGTCCGGCCCGAGGCCCACCGCGAGCTTGTAGAAGTACACGTCGTTGGACCAGGCCAGGGACTGGCGCAGGTCCATCGGGCCCATGCCCTTCCAGTTGTTGAAGGTGTGCCCGCCCAGGGTGAAGCTGGCGCCGGTGGGGATCACCCGGTCCGCCGGGTAGACCGGGTACAGCTGGTTGGCGGCCGCGATGACCAGCTTGAAGGTGGAACCGGGCGGCACCGGGGTCTGCGCCGCGTGCTGGCGCATCGGGCTGCCCGGCTGGCCGGCCACCGCCCGCACCGCGCCCGCGTCCAGCGGCGGGCCGTAGATGTGGTTGTCGTAGCCGGGCACGCTGGCCAGCGCCAGCACCTGGCCGTTGCGCGGGTCCATCGCCACCCCGGCGCCGATCCGGCCCGGCTGGCTGCGCATGGCGGCGACCAGGCGGTCGTGCAGCACCCGCTGCAGGCCGAGGTCCAGCGCGAGCCGCAGGTTGGCGCCGGCCACCGGCTCGGTGTGCGAGCCCATGGCCACCGGGACGCCGTGCGGGTCCACGTACACGCACTGCTCGCCGTCGATACCCCGCAGCACCGCGTCGTACTGCTGCTCCAGGCCGGCCCGCCCCACCGTCTGGCCCAGCGGCAGGTCCGGCCAGCGGCGCATCTCGGTGGGCGTGGCCAGGCCGGTGTAGCCCAGCACCGGGCCGAGCAGGATGCCGGTGGGGTAGTCCCGGCGGGCCCGGTCGACCAGGATCACCCCGGTGCGGGCCAGCGCGGGCCCGGCACCGGCCGGCACGTCGGCCACCGGCACGGCGAGGGTGGTCGGCGGCGCCGACCAGAGCGCGGAGCGCACCGTGTCCACGGGCTGTCCGGTCAGCTCGGCCAGCCGCTCGGGACCGCCCGGCTGTTCGCGGACCAGAGCGGGCACCGCGAACACCCGCAGCATGCCGTCGGTGGCGCTCACCGCGAGCGGCGCGCCGTGCCGGTCGGTGATCGCCCCCCGGGGCGCCGGAATGGGGAAGCAACGGGTCATCTGCCGCTGCCCGGCGGCGGCCAGCTCCGGCCCCTCGGTGGCCCGCACCCGCCAGCCGTAGTGGCCGAACGAGAGCAGCAGCACCGTGATGGCCAGGGCCACCGCGCGCACCATCCGGGGGCGCCGGGCGCGCCGGCTGCCCACCGCCCAGAGCGGCCGGCGCACCCCGTCGCGGCGCACCCCCAGCACCACACCGAGCGCGGCGAGGTGCACGAGCAGCGCCGAACCGCCGTAGCTGAGCAGCGGGAACGGCACACCGGCCAGCGGCAGCAGGCCCAGGTTGCCGCCCAACGAAACCGTCGTCTCCACCCCGATCAGCGCGGCCAGTCCACCGGCGAGCAGCGCGCCGTGGGCGTTCCGGGTCGCCCGGGTGGCCAGCGCCAGCCGCCACACCAGAACCAGCGCGGCGAGCACCACCGCCGCGCCGGCCCCCACCCCGAACTGCTCCACCACGCTGGCCACGGCGAGGTCGGTGTCCCGTTCGGGCAGGTACTGGGACAGCACGTGGGTGAGCGGCTGGCCGGGACCGAGCAGCCCGGCCGAACCGAGCGCGATGCGGGCCTGCTGCACCGCCCACCCGGCGCCGGCCGGGTCGGTGTGCGAACCGGCCAGGAAGCTGCCCAGCCGCTCCAGCTGGTACGGCCGCAGCAGGCCGACCGCGAGCGGCGCGGCCACCACGCCCGCGCCGACCAGGGACAGCAGGAACCGCCCCGGCACCCGGCCGAGCACCAGCATCACCACGGCCAGCGCGGTGAGCAGGGCCGCCGTGCTCAGGTCCGGCTGCACCACGGTCAGCGCGATCGGGGCCAACGCCAGCGGCACGGCCAGCGCGAACCGCCGCCAGGACGGCTCGGCCGAGCCCAACGCGGACGCGACCACCAGCAGCATGCCCAGCTTGACCAGCTCGGAGGGCTGGAAGGACACCGCCCCGAGGTCGATCCACCGGGTCGCGCCCTTCGCGCTGCTGCCCACCACCAGCACCGCGAGCAGGAAGAAGATCGCCACCGCGTAGCAGGCCCAACCCAGCGCGGCCAGCAGCCGGACCCGGAACCGCCACAGCCAGCCGAGCAGCGCAAGCCCGAGCAGCGCAACCACGGCCTGGCGCGCCGCGAGGCCGAAGCCACTCACCGCGTAGAGGTTGGCGACGCCCAGGCCGACCAGCACCACCGCCGAGGCCACCGCGACCAGGTCGAAGGCACCGCCGCGCAGGTGCTCTCGGGGCAAACCAGCCGGAACGCGTTTTCCGACCGGATAGCCCATGACCGTGTCTCCTCGGCGCCTAGCAGGTTCCGGGGTTCGGTACGCGCAGTGGCGCGCTGGCCGCGACCGGGGTGCCCGGCTCACCGGCCAGGGCAACTACCGCAAGTGCCTTGGCCGACGGCAGCACCACGGTGCTGACCGCGGCCACGCCGGTGCCGCCCGCCGTGACCCTGGCCGACCCTCCGGGGGAGTCCCAGCCGGCCCCGGTGCACCGGTCCAGCACGCGGAAGGTCCAGCGCACCTCCATCGGCGCGGCCACCGCCGGCCGGATCAGCACCCGCACCTGGCAGGGCGCGCCCGGCTCGCACCGGCCCATGGCGCGCAGGTCCACGTCGGCGATCGCCGCCGTGGCGGGCGGCGCGAGCACCGGCACGGGTGGCGCCGGCACGCCGCCGGACGGATCACTGACCGGCGCCGGGCGGGCCGCCTGCTGGAGCAGGTCCACGTCCCGGCCGATCCGTTCCCGCAACAGGGTCAGCTCGGCGATCAGCACCACGACCAGCAGCAACGGCCCGAGCAGCCAGCCCAGGGGGGTCCGGCGGGACCCGAGGCGCAGGTCGACGGCGGGCAGCATCGTGCCGGCGCGCGGATGCGCGCGTCGAACCCTCGGCCGACTCACCCCGACTTCTCCGTCCCCCGACGTGCGGAGGGCCGCCCAGACCCCCGTGCCAAGCACACCACCGCCGGATGACGAAGTGGGCTTCGGCACGGCAACGATCCGAATGCGACCGCGTCCGCGAGCTGACGGTCTACCCGGCCGACCAGCGGCCGAAACGCCTTTCCCGGCGTGTCGAGTCAGGAAAGCGCCGGGATGCGGTCCACGTTGGCCTCCACCCAGCGCCGCGGGGCCTGGGTGAGCGCCTTGGGGCTGATGCCCGGCAGCTTGGCGCGCGGCTCGCCGAACCGCCGGGGAGCCGTCCTCCAGCGCGCCGAGGGCCAGCGCACTCCGATCAGAGTGGTGTCATGGCGGGCGACTCGGCGAGGTAGAGCACGGCGGCGAACTGCTCGCGCACCGCGATGCGCACCTGGTCCGGCCGGCCGAACCACTCCTTGCGCGGCCGGCCGAAGAGCCCGCGCGCCGGCTCGGCGGCCGCCGGGTCGACGATCACGTAGGGGCTGCCGAAACGGCGCAGGCGAGCGTCGAACGAGCGGGAACGGGTGTCCCGCCCGTCGTTCGGCTCCACGTCCTTGCCGGGCCAGCGGGTGGCGACGTGCGAGCCGGTCAGGGCGACCGCCCGGTAGCGGTCGCCCAGTTCCTCGCGCAGCAGCGTGCCCATCCCCCGGACCGCGCCCATCCAGTAGCCCCGCAACCCGGCGCGGTGGGTGGCGTGGGCGAGATGACCGTTGTGGGCCCAGACCACCGTCCTCCGCCCGCCGGCCCGGTGTTCTCTCAGCACCCGCAGGGCCTCGGCCATCCCGTCCTCCCGGGCCTGAACACCGGGCGGCTCCGTGGCCCGGCCGACCAGCGCATCCCGGTCCTCCTCGGGTTGCTGCACGTCGAAGCCGAAGAGGCTGAGCGGGTCGTCCGGGTGCTCGACGTTCCACCGCCGCATCCAGCGCACCTGGCCGACCATCTCGGCGCACGCCCACACCGGGTAGAGGCCGCGTGCCGTCACCTCGGCCGGGTCGCCCTCCCCGGTGGCCAGGTACCGGCCGATCCGTTCCGCGTCCTGCCAGCTCGACTCGATGGCCAGCGCGCGGAACCCGTGCCGGCGGACCAGGTAGGCGAACACCCGGTGTTTGGCCCGGTAGAAGCCGCCGGACGTGTGCACCGACTCACCCAGCCCGACCAGCTCGGCATCGCCGACCAGCTCGCCGAGCGGATCCAGCTCGTGGTCGGGGCCGTCGAGGTCCAGCGAGGTCAACCGGTAGACGCCGTTCACCGGCCCAGTCTGGCCACGCCGGGAGGGAAGATCCACACGATAGGCCCAGTTAGCCCTCGCCGCGCTCCCGGAGCAGGCGGAAGGCGCCGACCGCGGCGTAGCCGCCGGTGAGCGCGCCGAGCGCGACGACGGCGCGCAGCGGTGCGTCCCGGCGAACCAGGTGACCCAGCGCGGTGAGGGTGTCCGAGGTGTCCACGGCCAGCCCGATCCGGTGCCAGCGCCGCCGGCCCTCCGCCGGTTCACCCAGGTAGCCGACGCCGAGCGCGAGAGCCCGCGCGCCGTAGATCCGGGTCAGGTAGGCAACCGTCGGGCTGCTGCTCAGGCCGAATCCTCGCACCAACGGCCCCGGCGCGGCCAGCGCGCACACGCCGAGCAGGATCCGCCCGGCCGCCAACGCGACCAGCGCGTCGGGCTTCTGTCGATCACTCATCGGGGCAGCCTCGCCCGTGTCGGGGGTGGCTGGCAATTACCCGGCGGGTCATTGGGCGGTCCAGCCGCCGTCGACCGGCAGCAGCGCCCCGGTGATGAACGCGGCGGCGTCGGAGGCGAGGAACGCGATCGCCTCGGCGACCTCCTCCGGCCGGCCGATCCGTCGGATCGGGTGGGCCTCGCCGTAGGACGCGAGCATCTCGCGGCCGTTCTCCACGACGCCCTCCATGATGTCGGTGTCGATCACCCCGGGCAGCACGGCGTTGGACCGGATGCCCTTCGGGCCGCCCTCGACGGCGAGTACCCGGGTGATCTGGGCGATGGCGCCCTTGGACGCGGCATAGGCGGTCTGGGTCGGGATGGCCACCACCGACGAGATCGACGCGACCGAGATGATCGCTCCGCGACCGGCGGCCTCCATGACCCGGAACGCCTCGCGGGCCTGCAGGAAGTTGCCGCGCGCGTTGGTGGCCAGGATGGCGTCGAAGTCGTCGGCGCTGGTCTCAGTGACCGTCCGGTTCAGGGTCCGGCCGGCGTTGTTGACCAGGATGTCGAGCCGGCCGAACCGGTCGACCGCCAGCCGCGCGGTGGCCCGGGCGTGCTCCTCGTCGGCGACGTCGCCGACCAGGGCGGCCACGCTCTCCGGGTCGGCGGCGGCCAGCTTCTCGACCGCGTCGGAGCGGTCGGTGACGACCAGCCGGGCGCCGCGTTCGCGCAGCAGCGTCGCGGTGGCGTGCCCGATGCCGCGGGCGGCGCCGGTGACGACGGCGACCCGGCCGGTGAGGTCCCAGCTTGCGGGGGTGGACATGTGAACTCTCTTTCAGCGCTGTCGGGTGGGGCGGACGACGATCTCGTTGACGTCGACGTCCGGGGGTTGGGCGAGGGCGAAGGCGACCGCGCGGGCGACCGCATCCGGTTCGATGGCGTTGGCGCGGTAGGTGCGCATGGCCTCGGCCGCGCCCGGGTCGGTGATGGTGGCGGCCAGCTCGGAGGTCACCACGCCGGGGGAGACGGTGGTGACCCGGACCGACGGCGGTGACTCCTGGCGCAGGCCCTCGGTGATCGCCCAGGCGGCGTACTTGGTGCCGCAGTAGACCGCCGCGGTGGGCGAGACCTGGTGGGCGCCGATGCTGGCCGTGGTGACGAAGTGCCCCCACCCCTGCCGGACGAACACCGGCAGGGCGGCGGCGATGCCGTACAGCAGGCCGCGGACGTTCACGTCGATCATCCGGTCCCACTGGTCGACCAGCAGGGCGTCCAGCCGGGACAGCGGCATCACGCCGGCGTTGTTGACCAGTACGTCGATGCGGCCGTGCCGGTCCAGCGCGCGGGCGACGAAGGCCTCGAAGCCGGCGCGCTCGGTGACGTCGAGACGGGCGGCCTCGATGGAGCCCGGCTCGCCGCGTGCCTTCTCGGCGAGCCGGTCGAGGCGGTCGGTGCGGCGCGCACCGGCCAGCACGTGGTGGCCTTCGGCGGCCAGCCGGGCGGCCACGGCCTCGCCGATGCCGCTGCTCGCGCCGGTAACCAGGACGATCTTCCCCTGGTCGGGCATGTGGTGTTCCCTCCTGAGTGGTTCTCTCGGGTTCACCACCACCGTGCTGGGCCGGCCGGGGATCTGGCAGGACGCGGTCTTCCTGGGAGTTCCGCACCCACCCTGGGCCGGGGGGCGGCGCCTAGAGTTGTGCGGGTGGCGCCCAGTGCACTCGGAGAGTTCCTGCGGGCCCGGCGGTCCCGGGTCGGCCCGGAGGACGTCGGCCTGCCGGCGGTCAGCCACCGCCGGGTGAGCGGTCTGCGGCGCGAGGAGGTCGCGCTGCTCGCCGGGATGAGCGTGGACTACTACGTGCGGCTGGAGCAGGGCCGGGAGCGGAGCCCCTCGGTGCAGGTGCTGGAGGCGCTCAGCTCGACCCTGCGCCTGGACGAGGACGCCCGGGCGCACTTGTTCCGCCTGGCCGGGCTCGGGCCGCGCCCCCGGCCGATCCCGGCGCCGGAGGCGGTCGCGCCCGAGCTGCTACGCCTGCTCGAGTCGTGGCCCGAACAACCGGCCTTGGTGCTCGGCGGCACCTACGACGTGCTGGCCCGCAACCGCATCGGCCGGGCGCTGTTCGAGGAGTTCAGCCACTCGGACAACCTGCTGCTCAACGTCTTCCTCGACCCGGCTGCCCACCGCTTCTACCGCGACTGGCAGTCGGCGGCGGTGAACACGGTCGCGGGTTTCCGCCTGCTCACCGCCCAACGCCTGGCCGACCCGCGCGTCGCCCAGATCCTGCTGGAGCTGGAGGAGCACAGCCCCGAGTTCCGCCGGATCTGGGCACGCAACGACGCCCGGGGGAAGAACGCCGAGACCAAGACCTTCGTTCACCACCAGGTCGGCGAGCTGACCCTGCACATGCAGGCGTTCGACGTCCGGTCCGCCCCGGGCCAGCAGCTGATCGTCTACCACACGGAGCCGGAATCCCCGAGCGCGCAGGCCGTCCGCCTGCTCGGCAGCCTCGCCGCCACCGCCGACCTCGAGTCCTAGGCGGCCACCAGGCAGAACTCGTTGCCCTCGGGATCGGCCAGCGTGGTCCAGCGGGCGCCGTCCTCCTCCCGCTCCGCCAGCACCTCCGCACCCAGCCCCACCACCCGTTCCACCTCGGCCGACAGGTCGGCAACGGCGAAGTCGGCGTGCACCCGGTTCTTCGGCCCCTTCGGCTCGGGGACCCGGGTGAACGCCCAGCCCGGGCCGCCGTCGGCCCCGATCGAGGCGAACTCCTCGCTGGCCCCGTCGTCGACGCCCCGGCCGAGCACGCCGGCCCAGAACCCGGCCAGCTTGGCGGCGTTCGCGCAGTCCACCGTGATCGCGGACAGTTCGACGCTCATCGTTGACTCCTTCGGTCGTGGAAAACCCCTCCGGGCGCCACGCTCGACCCTGCCCCTACCGGAGGGTCAACTCGTTGAGACTCCCCCAGGGGGAGGGCGCAGAATCCCCGTCATGGACGTGCTGCTGACCATCGGCGACTTCTCCCGCATGACCTACCTCAGCGTGAAGGCGCTCCGGCACTACCACGAGATCGGCCTGCTCGAACCGGCCGAGATCGACCCGGCCAGCGGTTACCGGCTCTACCGGCCGGCCCAGGTGACGACCGCGCAGGTGATCCGCCGGCTGCGCGACTTGGACATGCCGCTGGACGCGGTCCGCACCGTGCTGGGCGCCCCGGACCTGGACAGCCGGAACGCGGTGATCGTCGAGCACCTGCGAGGCATGGAGCGGCGCCTGGAGCAGCTCAACAGCACGGTCACCTCGCTGCGGGTGCTGCTGGAGCAGCCCTCGCCGGCCCTCGAGGTCGAGTACCGGTCGACCCCGGCGGTGCGCGCGCTGGCCATCACCGGCCGGGTACGGATGGACGACTCCGAGCAGTGGCTCTCCGACGCCCTGGGGGAGGTCGCGGCCGCGGTACACGCGCACCGGGCGGGCCCGGACGGGGCGCTGTACTTCAGCGACTTCTTCCACGCCGACGCGGGCGGCATGACCGCGTTCGTGCCGGTCACCGGCCCGGTGCGGGCGACCGGGCGGGTCGAGGAGATCGAGCTGCCGGCCGTGGAGCTGGCGGTGAGCGTGCACCGGGGGCCGTCGGCCCAGGTCGACCGGACCTACGGCGCGCTGGGCACCTTCGTCGCCGAGCGGGCCTTCGGCGTGGACGGCCCGATCCGGGAGCACTACCTGGTCACCACGGCCGACACCGCCGACGAGCGGCTGCACCGCACGGAGGTGTGTTGGCCGGTGTTCCGCACGAGCTGACTGGACCCTCACCGTACGGGAGGCCCGAAGCTCGCCGGCATGGATGCCATCTTTGACGACAACGCGTTGCCGCGAGCCCTGCACAACGAAGGGCCGGACCCGGAGCTGGCCGGCGAGCTCGCCCTGTTCGGCCAGTTCGTCGGCTCGTGGGAGCTGGAATGCGTGCGCTACGCACCGGACGGATCGCAACTCTCCGTGATGTACGGGGAGCTGCGGTTCGGCTGGGTGCTCGGTGGCCGCGCGGTGCAGGACGTGTGGATCGTCCCCGGCCGCGGCCAGCCCGGCGAGGGCAAGGCCCCGGGCTTCCACGGCACGACCATCCGCTTCTACGACCCCGACCTGGGCGCGTGGCGGTCCACCTGGATCGACCCGCCGAACAACCGGGTGCGCCGGTTCATCGGTCGGCCGGTGGACGGGGGGATCGAACTCATCAGCGACGAGGGGATCGAGCCCACCTGGCGCTGGCGGTTCCGCGACATCACCCCCGACGCCTTCACCTGGACCAGCGACCGCTCCACCGAGGAGGAACCGGCTTGGACCCACGAGGTGCTGATGCGGGCCAAGCGGGTCTGATGAGGCTGGCCGGTGGCGCCGCGTGCGTTCGCTACGCACCGTGATGGCCCGCTTGGCCTTGAACTAGTCCTTGCCACCGTTGCTCGCCGAGTGCGCGCCCAGTCCGGTTCGATCATGGGGAAGACCGGGCTGCGCCAGCGTTCGGTGGAGACGGGCCGCGCCTACCGCCCCAAATCAACCACGGTCCGTAACCAGCTGCGGAAGACCACCCAGCCGCGCGGTCCAAGCCGCTCTTTACGGCCTTCCACCACACCTCCGGCCCGATCGGGGGCGGTTGCTGAGCCTCGGCGCCTTGCCGGCGCCTGCGCCGAGCTCACCCTGAGAGACGCAGCTCATCAGTAAAGGGTCTCTCACGATGAGTTGACGTTGCACTGGTCGCCGACGGGGGTCGGGTCGGCTATGCGGATGGCAAGTGTTCGGCAATTACGTTATGCGTATCTGTCATGGTCCTCGCGGATCGGTGGATTCGTTTCTATGGTTGAACCATTGATACTCGATGAGGAGTGTTCGATGGTTGACTACTCGGCGTACTCGAGGTTGTCGGTGCGGGTCAGCGACCGGCTCGCCACCGTGGTGCTGAACCGGCCGGACCAGCGGAACGCGATCGACCACGCGATGCACGTGGAGCTGGCCCGGGTGTGGGTGGACCTGGCCGAGGACCCGGAGGTCTTCGCCGTCCTGCTGACCGGCGCCGGCGACGTGTTCAGCGTCGGCGGCAACGTCCGGGGGATGCTGGAGCGGCCCGGCGGGGACGTGGCCCCGGATGGGCAGCCGTTCGAGCCGGGCGGCGCCAGAAGGATCATCTACAACCTGCTGGACCTGGACAAACCCGTGGTCTGCGCGCTCAACGGGCATGCCGTGGGCCTCGGCGCCACGATCGCGCTGTGCACCGACATCACGGTCATGTCGAGCGCCGCGAAGATCGCCGACACCCACGTCAAGGTGGGCCTGGTCGCCGGGGACGGCGGCGCCGCGCTGTGGCCGCTGCTGGTCGGCCCGGCGCGGGCCAAGGAGATGCTGATGCTCGGCACCCTGCTGACCGGCGAGCAGGCCGAGCGGCTGGGCCTGGTCAACCACGTCGTCGAGCCCGACGAGGTGGTGCCCACCGCCACCCGGATCGCCCGCGAGCTGGCGGACGGCCCCACCTGGGCGATCCGGTGGACCAAGCTGTCGGTGAACAAGTGGCTGAAGCAGCAGGTCAACCTGGTCTTCGACACCTCGATGGCGCTGGAGATGGCGACCTTCCACACCGCTGACCACCGGGAGGCGGTCACCGCGTTCCTGGAGAAGCGGCGCCCCGAGTTCACCGGCCGGTGATGGGGGTGGCGAGCGGGGTCCTGGACGGCGTCCGGGTGCTGGACTTCACCACGACGATGGCCGGGCCGATGTGCACCCGGCTGCTGGCCGACCTGGGCGCGGAGGTCATCAAGGTCGAGTCCCCGGACGGCGACCACCTGCGGGTGCGGCCGCCCCTGCGGGAGGGTCCGAACGGCCCGCACAGCACGTACTTCGGCCAGCTCAACCGGGGTAAGCGGTCGATCGTGCTGGACCTGAAGAACCCGGTGGGCCGGGACCTCGCGGTGCGCCTCGCCGGGCTGGCCGACGTGGTGGTGGAGAACTTCCGCCCCGGGGTGATGCGCCGGCTCGGGCTGGACTACCCGGCGCTGTCCGAGGCCAACGCCGGCCTGGTCTACTGCGCGATATCCGGCTACGGGCAGACCGGCCCGTCCGCGCAGCGGCCGGCCTACGCGCCGGCCATCCACGCCGACAGCGGGTTCGACCTGACCCACCTCGGTTATCAGGACGGCGCGGACCGGCCGGCCGCCACCGGGCTGTTCATCGCCGACGTGTTCGGCGCGGTGTACGCCTTCGGCGCGATCCAGGCGGCGTTGCTGCACCGGCACCGCACCGGCCGGGGCCAGGCGATCGACCTGTCGCTGCTGGAGACCATGCTCGCGCTGCAGGTGTTCGAGGTGCAGCACGCCCAGTTCCCCGGCCGGCGGCGCCGGCCGCTGTACCGGCCGCTGCGCACCACCGACGGCTTCGTCATGGCCGCCCCGGTCAACCAGCGCAACTACCAGCGGCTGGTGGAGGCGCTCGGCCACCCGGAGTGGGGCGACGACCCCCGGTTCACCACGCCGGCCGAGCGCGAACACCACTGGGACGAGCTGATGTCGCTGGTGGAGGCCTGGACCTCGGCGCGCACCGCGGCCGACTGTGAACGCACGCTGCTGGCCGCCGGCGTGGCCTGCGCCCGGTACCGCGAGGTGCCGGAAGTGCTGGCCGACCCGCAGCTGGCCCACCGGGAGGCGCTGGCCACCGCCCGGGACGGGGCCGGGCCGTTCCTCATGCCCAACCCGCCGTTCCGGCTCTCCGCCGCACCCGTGGCGGGCTCGGACTGGGTGCCCGGCCTGGGGGAGCACGGCCCGGACGTGCTCACCGAACTGCTCGACGCCTCGCCGGACCGGGTGCGCCGGTGGCACGCGGCCGGCGCCTTCGGACACCGGAACAGGAGCGACGCATGCTGAGCGCCGAACACGAGGACTTCCGCGACTCGGTCCGCCGGATGGCCGCGGAACGGGTCGCGCCGATCGCCGACGAGCTGGACCGCACCGACCGGTTCCCGGAGCACCTGGTCGAGGTGTTCGGCGACATGGGGCTGCTGCAGCTGGCGGTGCCCGAGGAGTACGGCGGCCCGGGTGCCGACCTGATCGCCACCTGCATCGCCCGCGAGGAGGTCGCCCGGGCCGGGTCGATGGCGCTGGCCCAGCTGGCCGGGCAGACCGGGATCGTGGTGCAGGGCCTGCTGGACAGCGCCGGCGAGGAGCTGAAACGGCAGGTCCTGCCCGAGTTGGCCGAGGGCCGCACGCTGACCTGCATCGCGCTCACCGAGAGCGACGTCGGGTCCGATCCGGCGCTGCTCACCACCCGGGCGGTCCGGGACGGCTCCGACTGGGTGATCAACGGGTCGAAGCAGTTCATCACCTGGGGCCGGGTGGCCCGGTACGCGCTGGTGTTCGCCCGCACCAACGACCGGCCGAGGGCCGCCGGGGTCACCGCCTTCCTGGCCGACACCGACCAGCCGGGGTGGGTGGTGGCCCGGGAGAACGACAAGATGGGCCAGCGCGGGGTGCCCAACAACGAGATCTTCCTCGACGGGCTGCGGGTGCCCGACCACATGCGGGTGGGCGACGAGGGCCGGGGTTTCAGCGCCGCGCTGCGCGGCCTGCACCTCAACCGCCCCACGGTGGCCGCGCTGGCCGTCGGCGGCGCCCAGTGCGCGCTGGACTACGCCGTCCGCTACGGCGCCGGCCGGCGCACCGGTGGCCACCTGGTCACCGACTACCAGGGCATCCAGTGGATGATCGCGCGGGCCGCCACCCGCATCGAGGCGGCCCGCAGCCTGGTCTACCGGTGCGCGCTCGAGCACGCCGGAGGGGCGGACCACCGGGAACTCACCCGGCTGTCCTCGATGGCCAAGCTGTTCGCCACCGACGTGGCCCAGCAGGTCACCTACGATGCGCTGCAGATGCTCGGCGGTCACGGGTACATGCGTGACCACCCGGTGGAACGCTATGCCAGGGATGCGCGCATCCTGACCATCTACGAGGGCACCAACGAGATCCAGAAGAACATCATCGCGCGCCACGAGCTGCGCGACTTCGTGAAGGAGAGACCGGCATGACCGACCCGGTGTTCGAACCGGTGCGGTCGCAGCGCGCCTTCGACGTGATCATCGGCCAGATCCGGGCGATGCTGCGCAGCGGCGAGCTGCGCCCCGGCGACCGGTTGCCGTCCGAGCGGGCGCTGTCCGAGCAGTTCCAGGTCAGCCGGAACACGGTGCGCGAGGCGCTGCGCATGCTGGAGATCTCCGGCCTGATCACGCTGCGCAAGGGTGCCACCGGCGGCGCGTTCATCGCCAAACCCGACCCCGGGGTGCTGGCCAACGGGCTGTCCGACGCGATCCAGCTCACCGCGATCTCCCTGTCCGACCTCACCGAGGCGCGGCTGTGGGTGGAGTCGATGATCGTCCGGGTGGCCTGCGAGCGGATGACCGAGGAGCACCTCCAGGCGCTGCACGACAACGTCGAGCAGGCCGGCAAGCTCTCCGCCCAGGGCGACTGGGAGCGCAAGGCGGTGGTACACATCGAGTTCCACAACCTGCTCGCCCAGGCCACCGGCAACCCCATCCTGTCCATCCTGATGAGGTCGCTCACCGAGGTGGTGCGGGAGATCGGGATCGCGGCCGGGCCGGCCACCGACGACGTCACCCTGCGCTCCCGAGCCCGGCTGCTCGGCCACCTGCGCCGGCGGGACGCGGACCAGGCGGTGGCCGAGATGGAACACCACCTGCGACGCCTGCACGAGATGTGGCTGACCGGCGCCTACGAGGGCTCCCGCACCCCGCGCTGACGCAAAGAGACGCCTCCACACGCGGCTTAACCAACTCCCCTTGCTTGGTCGACATCAACCTCACGGCCCTCCAAGAAGCCGGAAAGGGCGCTGAGGTTGATGTGGATCTTCAGGTGGGTGCGCGACGGTTTGAAATCAGCTTGGACGGCGCGGCTGGGTAGCCTCCCGTGGCTCGGGTGCGGCCGGTTGCGTTTGGTTCGGGCGCGGGCGGGCACTTCTGTTACGGACCGTGATGGCCGGCTTGGCTCCTGAACGAGTGCTCGACGAAAGCGGGCCGGTCGGGCCGCCATCAGCCGACCACGGTCCGTAACCAGGGCGCGGAACGTCCCGCGCCGTCCAAGCCGATCCTTAGATCGGCACCCACCCGGCCCCTTTTTCTTCGCGGTCGGGCTTGCGTTTGAGCGCGCTCAAATTTCTAGCGTTGCGGCCATGACAACTTCTCTCACCTGGATCATCACCGGCGCTTCCCGCGGCTTCGGCCGGGCCATCGCCGAATTCGCCCTGGCCGGCGGCGACAACGTGGTGGCGGCCGTCCGCAACCCGGAGTCGGTGGCCGACCTGGCCGGCGCGCACCCGGAGCGGTTCGCGGCCGTCGAGTTCGACGCGGCGGACACCGCGCGGGCGCAAGAGCTGGTCCGCGCCTCGGTCGACCGGTTCGGCCGGGTCGACGTACTGGTCAACAACGCCGGCCGGGGCTACATCGGGGCGGCCGAGGAGGTCAGCGAGGCCGACCTGCGCGAGTCCATGGACCTGCACCTGTTCGGGCCGGCGGCGCTGGTCCGGGCCGCGCTGCCGGTCATGCGCGCGCAGCGCGCCGGCACCATCGTGCAGATGAGCAGCCAGGGCGGGCGGCTGTCCTTCCCCGGCGTGGGAACCTACTCGGCCGGCAAGTTCGCCCTGGAGGGGTGGTCGGAGGCGCTGGCCGGGGAGGTGGCGCCGTTCGGGGTGCGGGTGATGATCGTGGAACCCAGCCGGTTCCGGACCTCGTTCAACGCGCCCGGGACGCTCCGGTTCGCGGCCTCGCGGTCCGACTACGCCGACATCCTGGCGGCGGTCCGGGCCGACCTGGCCGGCGCCGACGGCATCCAGGAGGGCGACCCGGTGAAGGCGGCCGAGCTGATCGTGTCGCTGGCCCACGCCGAGCGGGTGCCGCTGCGGCTGCCACTGGGCGCCGAGGCGGTCCAGCGGATCGGGAACGCCTACCGCCGCGGCCTCGAGGAACTGGACCAGTGGGAGGAAGCCGCGCGCGGAACGGACTTCGCCGGGGTCCCCGCCTCGGTCCGGCCCGTCTAGGCTGGGTTCCGTGGCTACCGAAGACCTGATGGCCAAGGCGCTCGCGGCACTGGGCGAGGTCGACGGGCCGATGTCGGTCGAGGTGATCCACCGGCTGGTGGACACCGGCGACGACACCGGCCCGATGAACATCGCCGAGGTGGCCGACCTGCTGGACATCTCGCCGCACACTCTGCGCTACTACGAGCGGGTCGGCCTGGTCGAGGTCGACCGGGACAGCAGCGGTCACCGGCTCTACCGGCCGGAGACCGTGCGCCGGCTGGTCTTCCTGACCCGGATGCGGCTGTCCGGGATGGCGATGCGCGACCTGCAGCACTACATCGCGCTGGTGGACGACGGCGAGGCGACGGTGCCCGAGCGGCTGGACATGCTGCTGGAACACCGCGACACCATCCGCCGCCAGATCAAGGAGCTGACCCTCTCCCTGGCCGCCACCGAGTACAAGATCGCCACCTACGGCGGCCGCGCCGGCGACTGAACCGGCCTATGCTGCCGGTCATGGCGCTCGAGCCGACGACCGTCATGACCACGGACGGGGTACCGCCCGAGGATGCGTTCGGCTACTGGAGCGACCTGATCTGCGCGGAGTTCGTGCAGCTGGAGGCCCGGGCGCTGGACACCCGCCGGTTCGCCGGCAGCATCGAGCACGACTCGCTGGACGACCTGTGCTTCTCCGTGGTCAGCTCGCGGGGGCAGCGGGTGGACCGGACCCGCCGGCTGATCGCGGCCAGCCGCGAGGAGGTGGTGCTGGTCAGCATCCAGCTGGCCGGCACCGGGTCGGTGCGGCAGGCCGGGCGGCTGGCCCGCCAGTCGGTGGGCACGATGACCTTCTACGACAGCACCGTGCCCTACACGCTGGAGTTCGACGCGCCGTTCCGCCAGCTCATCGTGCAGGTGCCGAGGGCGATGCTGCCGGTGGGCGTGCTGGGCGGGGCGACGGCGGTCGGCCTGGCCCCCCACGGTCCGGGCGGGGTGGTGGCCGACTTCCTGCTCGGCCTGCACCGGTTGCGGCGGACTCACCCGGCGGCGGCCGCCGTGCTGGTGCCGCACGCGGTCGGGCTGGTGGACGGCGCGCTGCGGCTGGCCGAGGGCTCGGGCAGCTGGTCGGCCGCCGCCGGCTCGGCCCACCTGAGGGAACGCGTCCACCGGTTCGTCGCCGCGCACGCGCGGGAGGCGGACCTGGACGTGAACCGGGTGGCCACCGCCTGCGGGATCTCCCGCCGCACGCTGTTCCGGGTGCTGGCCGAGGGCGGCGAGGGGTTCACCGAGCTGGTCCGGCGGCACCGCGTGCGCCGGGCCAAGGAACTGCTGCGCGCCCACCCCGGGCGGCTGCTGTCGACGGTCGCCCACGAGTCCGGGTTCGGCGGTGAGGCGCAGCTGCACCGGGCCTTCCGCGCGGTCACCGGCACGACGCCGGGGGCGTACCGAGGCACGAACCGTCAGTAGCCCTGGCGCGAAACGTCAGTCCCCGGCCCGGGACGGCCCCAGAATCTCCGCATGGCGAAGGTGGTGCGGGTGGCGGCGGTGCAGGCCGAGCCGAAGTGGCTGGACCTGGACGCCGGCGTGCGTCAGGTGATCGAGCTGATCGGGCAGGCCGCCGCGCGGGGCGCCCGGCTGGTGGTGTTCCCCGAGACCTTCCTGCCCGGCTACCCGTGGTGGATCTGGCTGGACGCGCCGGCGGCCGGCATGCGGTTCGTGCCCGGGTACGCGGAGAACTCGATGACCAGGGACGGCGCCGAGCTGCGCCGGATCGCCGCCTCGGCCGCCGAGCACGGCGTGCACGTGGTGCTCGGCTTCTCCGAACGGGCCGGCGGCAGCCTGTACATGGCGCAGGCCTTCCTCTCCGACACCGGCGAGGTGCTGGGAGTGCGCCGCAAGCTGAAGCCGACGCACGTCGAGCGGTCGGTGTTCGGCGAGGGCGACGGCAGCGACCTGCGGGTGTTCGAGACGGAGCTCGGCCGGGTGGGTGGGCTGAACTGCTGGGAGCACCTCCAGCCACTGGTCAAGTACGCGCTGTTCAGCTTCGGCGAGCAGATCCACGCGGCCGCGTGGCCGAGCTTCTCCCTCTACCGGGGCGGGGCCAGGGCACTGGGACCGGAGGTCAACACCGCCGCGAGCCTGGTGTACGCGGTGGAGGGGCAGTGCTTCGTGGTGGCGTCCTGCGCGACGGTCGGACCGGCCGGGCAGGAGCTGTTCTGCGACACCGAGGCGAAGCGGCAGCTCCTGGCCCAGGGCGGGGGATTCGCGCGCATCTTCGGGCCGGAGGGCACCCCGCTCGGGGATGAGCTGGCCGAGGACGAGGAGGGCCTGGTCGTCGCCGACCTGGACTTCTCGCTGATCGCCATCGCCAAGTCGGCGGCCGACCCGGTCGGCCACTACTCGCGGCCCGACGTGCTGCGCCTGTACGTCAACCGGGCGTCCACCCCGAGGGTGGTCGAGGTGGAGGACGTGCCCGCGCCCACCTTCGCCGACTAAGTTGGTCGTGTGAAGGTACTTCTGACGGAAGGCATCCACCCGGTCGCGACGGAGCTGTTCCGCCGCGCCGGCTGCGACGTCGATCTGCGCAAGGGCTCGTTGAGCGAGGACGAGCTGATCGAGGAGCTGCCGGGGGTCACGCTGCTCGGCATCCGCTCGAACACCAGGGTGACCCCTCGGGTGCTCGATGCGGGCAAGGATCTGCTGGCGCTGGGATGCTTCTGCATCGGCACCAACCAGGTCCACCTGACCGACGCGGCGGAGCGGGGACAGGCCGTGTTCAACGCGCCGTTCTCCAACACCCGCAGCGTGGTCGAGCTGGTGCTCGGCGAGATCATCGCGTTGGCCCGGCGGCTGCCGGAGAAGACGCAGCGCATGCACGAGGGGATCTGGGACAAGTCGGCCAAGGGCAGCCACGAGGTGCGGGGGCGCACCCTCGGCATCCTCGGCTACGGCAACATCGGCACCCAGCTGTCCAACGTCGCCGAGGCCTTCGGCATGCGGGTGATCTTCTACGACACCGCCGACCGGCTGGCCCACGGCAACGCGAAGCGGGTCGGCTCGCTGGACGAGCTGCTGGCCGAGTCGGACGTGGTGAGCATCCACGTGGACGGCCGGCCGGGCAACGCGGGGCTGTTCGGCGCGGAGCAGTTCGCCAAGATGAAGCCGCGAGCGATCTTCATCAACGCGTCCCGGGGCATGGTCGTGGACGAGCTGGCGCTGCGCGAGCACATCCTGTCCGGCCACCTGGCCGGCGCCGCGATGGACGTGTTCCCGATCGAGCCGAAGGCCCAGGGCGACCCCTTCGACTCGCCGCTGCGCGGGCTGGACAACGTGATCCTCACCCCGCACGTGGGCGGTTCGACGCAGGAGGCGCAGGAGGAGATCGGCTACTTCGTCGCCAACAAGCTGCTCGGGTTCGTCAACGGCGGCAGCACCGCGCTGTCGGTCAACCTGCCCCAGGTGGGGCTGCCCCGGCCCCCGGGCACGTTCCGGATGGCCTACCTGCACACCAGCGTGCCGGGGGTGCTGGCCGACATCAACCGGACGGTCGCCGAGACCGGGGTCAACGTGGTGGGCCAGTCGCTGTCCACCAGCGGTGACCACGGCTACGTGCTCACCGACACCGACGCGGCGCTGCCCGAGGAAGCCCTGGCAACGCTGCGCCGGTCGGCCCACACCGTCTGGCTGCGCACCTGGCAGCCCTGACTCAGTCCTCCAGGAGGTCTTCGATGGCGATGGGGATGTGGCGGACCCGGATACCGGTGGCGTTGTAGACGGCGTTGGCGACGGCCGCCGCCATGCCCACGGTTCCGATCTCGCCGATCCCCTTCGCCCCGACCGGGTTGTGCAGCGTGTCCGGGTACTCGACGAACCGCACGTCGATGTCCGGGATGTCGGCGTTCACCGGGAGCAGGTAGCCGGCGAAGTCGCCGTTGGCCATGCGGCCGTTCCGCTCGATCTCCAGGCCCTCGTGCAGCGCGGCCGAGACGCCCCAGATCATCCCGCCCATGATCTGGCTACGGGCCATCCGCTGGTTGATGATCCGGCCGGCGTCGAACACGCCGAGCATCCGGGAGACTCGGGCCTCGCGGGTCCACCGGTGCACCCGGACCTCGCAGAACTGCGCGCCGAACGAGCTGAACGAGTGCTTGGTCAGCTCCTCCCCGGGCGCGGACGAACCGGTCGCGGAGACGGACTCCCGGTCCAGTGCCCGCAGCAGCTCGCCGAAGGTCATCGTCCGCCCACCGGCCAGTACGCGGCCGTCGGCGTAGGTGACCTCCAGGCCTTCGAACGGTGCGCCCGGCGCGGACGCCAGGGTCTGCAGGTCGTCGAGGACCTTGGCCGCCGCGATCATGATCGCCGAACCGACGCTGGCCGTGGCGGTGGAGCCGCCGGACAGGCCGCCGGGCGGCAGCACCGAGTCGCCCAGCCGAGGCGTAACCCGGCCGCTCGGGATGTCCAGCGACTCGGCCCCCACCAGCGCCATCACGCTGAGCAGGCCGGTCCCCGGGTCCGCCCCGCTGGTCGCCACCACGGCGGTCTCGTCGGCCCGCAGGGTGACCTCGACGGACGCCGGGAACCGCAGGGCCGGGAACATCGCGGTGGCGGTGCCCATCCCGACCAGCCAGTCGCCGTCGGTGTGGCCGTGCGCCGACCGGTCGGCCCAGCCGAACCGGGCCGCGCCGATGCGGAAGCACTCGTCGAGGTGCTTGCTCGACCACTGCAGGTCGTTTCCGGGCGGCGCGATCGAGTTGTTGCGCAGGCGCAGCTCGATCGGGTCCATGTCCAGCGCTACCGCCAGCTCGTCCATCGCGCTTTCCAGGGCGAACGAGCCGGGTGCCTCACCGGGGGCGCGCATGAACGTGGTCGGCGGGATGTTCAGCGGCACCATCTTCTGGCTGATCGCCAGGTTCGGCGTGGCGTACCACTCCCGCGAGGTGCCGTGCGAGGTCGGCTCCACGAACGACCGGTCGGCCGGCGTGCTGCACACCGAGTCGTGCCTCACCGCGACCAGTGAGCCGCCCCGGTCCGCACCTAGGGCGACGGTCTGCACCGTCGAGGCCCGGCCCGCGGTGGCGGTGAAGACCTGTTCCCTGGTCAGCGCGGCTTTCACCGGCCTTCCGAGCGCCCGGGAGGTCGCGGCGGCCAGGAAGGCGGGCGCGGACGTGCGCCCCTTGCCGCCGAACGCGCCGCCGACGAACGGGTTCACCGCGCGGACGGCCGCCGGGTCGATGTCCAGCGCGGCGGCCAGCTCCATCGCCTGCAGGTGCGCTCCCTGGTTGCCGCTGTACACGGTCACCTCGCCGGACTCCCACACCGCCACGGCGGAGTGCGGCTCCATCGCGGCGTGGTTCTGCGTTGCCGTCCGGTACGTGGCCTGGACGACCACGGGGCTGGTCGCCAGTGCCGCCTCGATGGACTCCACCCCGTCGGCGAGCACCGTGATGGCCGGCGGGTCCTCCGACACCACCGGAGCCGCGTCCTCGGCGGAGTCCAGGTTGTCCAGCAACGAGGTCGGCGCGAATCGTTCGTGGTAGGCGACCCGGACCAGCATCGCCGCGTCCCGGGCCTGCTCGAAGGTCTCCGCCACCACGAAGCCGATCGGCTGGCCGTAGTAGGTGACCTCCTTGTCCTGCAGCGGCACCCAGGTCTCGCCGAAGATGGGGGAGTTGGGCGTGCGCAGCTCCAGCGGCTCGAACGGCGTGTAGACGCCGATCACCCCGGGGGAGTTCCGCGCCGAGGCGACGTCCATGGCGGCGATCTCGCCGTGGGCGATCGTGCTGAGCACGAGGTACCCGTAGGCCATGCCGGGGAAGTTGTGGTCGGCCCCGTACCGGGCCCGGCCGGTGACTTTCAGCGGGGCATCCAGCCGATCGGGCATCAGGCACGCTCCAGTTCGAGCAGGGCGCGGACGATGGTCCGCTTCAGCAGGGGCACCTTGAATCCGTTCCCGGACAGCGGCCGGGCGCCGTCGGCGGCCAGGGCGGCGGCCGCCTCGAAGGACGCGAGCCGCGCCGGTGCGCCGCGCAGCGCCTCTTCCACCGCCGGCAGCCGCCACGGCACGGTGGCCACGCCGCCGACCGCCACCCGGGCATCGGCGATGTGACCGTCCCGGATGTCCAGCGCGGCGGCGGCCGAGCACAGCGCGAACTCGTAGGACTGCCGGTCCCGGACCTTCACGTAGGTCGACCGCGCGGCCCAGTCCAGCCGGGGCACCCGCAGCTCGGTGATCAGCTCACCGGGGCGCAGGTCGTGCTCCACCTCGGGCGAGTCACCCGGCGGCCGGTAGAAGTCGGCCAGCTTCACGGTGCGCCCGCCGTCGGCGCCGGCCAGCCGGATCTCCGCGTCCAGCGCGACCAGGGCGACCGCGACGTCGCTGGCGTGGGTGGCCACGCACGAGTCGCTGGTACCGAGCACGGCGTGCATCCGGTTCGCCCCGGTGACCGCCGGGCAGCCGCTGCCCGGGTTGCGCCGGTTGCACGGCATGGCGACGTCCCGGAAGTACCCGCAGCGGGTGCGCTGCATCAGGTTCCCGCCGATGCTGGCCATGTTCCGCAGCTGCTGGGAAGCGCTCAGCAGCAGCGCGCGGGAGATCATCGGGTACACCCCGGGGTGCGCCGCGATGTCGCTCATCCGCTCCAGCGCGCCGATCCGCAGGCCGTCACCGGTCTCGATGCCGCGCAGCGGGAGCTCGTTGATGTCCAGCAGGTGCCCGGGGGTGAGCACGTCCAGCTTCATCAGGTCGACCAGGGTGGTCCCGCCGGCCAGGAAGGTGCCGGGGGCGGCGAGGGCGTCCTCGACGGTCGCCGGTGCGGTCAGCTCAAACGGTCGCATCGGCCCGCCTCGCCTGCTCGATCGCCGCGACGATGTTCGGGTAGGCCGAGCAGCGGCAGATGTTGCCGGACATGAACTCCCGGACATCGTCCACGTCCTGCTCGACGGCGGCGACCGCCGACATGACCTGCCCCGGCGTGCAGAACCCGCACTGCAGCGCGTCCTGGTCCACGAAGGCCTGCTGCACCGGGTGCAGTCGCTCCCCGTCGGCGAGCCCCTCGACCGTGGTCACCGGCTGTTTCACCGTGGCGGCCAGGGTGAGGCAGGAGAGGACCGGCCGGCCGCCGACGTGCACGGTGCAGGCGCCGCACTGGCCCCGGTCGCAGCCCTTCTTGGGGCCGGTGATGTCGAGTCGTTCCCGCAACGCGTCCAGCAGGGTCACGCCGGGATCTGCGCTGAGTTGGGTGGTTGTGCCATTGACTGTGAGTTCGATGTCCACTGAATCTTCTTCCGTGGAAGCTCGTGGTGGTATTGGAGGCGCGGGGGGAACCGGATATTCATCCGCTTGCCCGTGGCCGAGGCTAGCGGATTAGAATCCGCTTGGCAACGAGAGCCTACGCGGGGAGGGGGACGATGACGACGGGATCGGTGAGCCCCCGGCGCGCGGACACCAGGCGGAACCACGAGCGCATCCTCGAGGTGGCGGCGGAGTCGCTGACCCGGTGCGGCAACGTCTCGTTCAACGCCATCGCCAAACGGGCCGAGGTGGGCGTCGGCACGGTGTACCGGCATTTCCCCACCCCCGAGGCGCTGATCCTCGCGGTCTACCAGCGCGAGGTACAGCATCTGGTGGAGGTCGTGCCGGCCCTGCTCCAGGCGCACACCCCGGAGCGGGCCTTCCGGGTGTGGACGACCGATCACCTCGCCCGCTACATGATGACCAAGCGGGGCCTGGTTGACGCACTGCGCGCCGCGACCTCCGCACCGGGGACGCTGCCCGCGAGCGCGTACGAGTCCATGGTCGGCGCGATCTCCACGCTGTTGAAGGCCAATGTCGAGGCGGGCACCGTACGCTCCGACCTCGAGCCGGAGACGCTGCTGCGGGGCCTCGGCGGCCTGATGTACCTCGACCCGGACGACGACTGGCGGGGCGCGACCGAGCGGCTCACCGACCTGCTCTGGCGAGGCATGCGCGCGGACTGAGGCGGGTCCGGCTCGCGGTACGCTGCTCGCTCCGTTGACGACTACGCCAAACAGGGCTCTTTTCCCGCGCGCCGAGGCGGAGCACCATCAAGCACCGGAGGTGAGTCCATGCCATCCCTCGGTCGCGAGCGGACACCCGTCCTGGAGCGGGCGACGCGGGAGCGTCTGGTCGTGCTCACCCAGGCGGCTTCACCGCCGGCCTGGGTGATGGCCTGGTGTGAGCGGGGCGGACGCCCGCTCACCACCCGGAACCTGACCGTCCACTGCTCCCACGGCGCCCCGAGCGGCCTGCTCCGGGCGATCACCGATCTGGGCGGCCGGCACGTGCTGCTCACGCGCGCGGCCGAAGCCGCCCGGCCCGGCCGGGTGGTCGTCGCGCTGGGCGGGCTGCCCCGTGATGCCGCGGTGCTCACCGAGGCGGCGGCGTGCGCCGGGGCACTGGAGGTTCCGCTGGACCTGGTGCACGGCGTACCGCTGGCCTTCGCCGAGCGCAGCGTAGGCCTCGACCAGGCGCTCGAGCGCGGCGAGTGGCTGCTCGAGGCGGCCACCCGGCAGGTGGCGGCCCATGCGCCGGACCTGAGGGTGACCACCCGGCTGGTCCGGGCGCGGGCCCACGAGCTGGTGACCGAGGTGCCGGACGACGAGCTGCTCGTGCTCGGCATGGCGCACCACCCGACCCGCCCCGAGCCCCACCTGGCCGGAATGAGCGCGATCCACTTCGCCCCCGGCCCGATCCTCTTCGTCCCCACCTGAGACGTCGCGCACCGCCCACCCCGACGTCGCGCAAGAGACCGTGACGCTCCACGAAGCCCACGACATCTGCCAACGGGTCCACAGCGACAGGATCTGGCCGACCAGATCGAGGGTGCGACAGCGGGCCGCTTCGCCCGGTGAGCGTGCCCAAGTGCCCGGAGCGTCGGTCAATTTCCCCGTGCAGGCGGATCGAGACCCACCTGCCCCCAGGGTGATTTGTCGATGCGCGGGCTCTTGGCGCGGCATGCAGCCGGCGAGGTCGAGATCGGCCCAGGGAATTGCGGCATGCAACTCTCGCGGCCAGGCGAGCCTGTTAGTTCAAATTTGACCGGCAGGTCATGCCCGTGAGGAGGGTCGATGGATCGGCGATGCCGCCGCCCTGAGAATTGCGTGGCTGACTGGCAGTGGAGAGGGGCGGCAGCATGGTTCCGATTGCTATCTAGACACGGACCTGGATGATTGGACATTCTGCGGGGCCGACCTTAGGGTGCCGTTAATCGGGATCATTCCCGCGCGGTTGACCCGTGATGCGTTTCGCCCCGTATGGAGGTTCGCGCCATGGCGCAGCAAGTGTTGGTCTCGTTGATCGATGACCTGGACGGTCAGACGGCGAACGAGACCGTGACGTTCGGGCTTGACGGAAAGTCCTACGAGATCGACCTTTCCGAGGCCAACTCGAGCAAGCTGAGGGAGTCGTCGCGGTGGCACCCAGGTGTAGGTCCGAAGGGTTTCGGGTCAGCCTGGCCTACCCGGCGGTTGGACCCAGGTCTGTTCGGATAGATGCGTGTAGGGCGCTGTGAGAAGGTGCGCGGGGGACTCGCACGGTGGGAGGGAGATCCAGGGAATCAAGCGGGAGGACCCGCGGTTCGATCAATCGATAGCGTTTGCCTCGGTGCACCACTTCGGCCGAGCCAGCCGCTTGGATGTTACGAACCCAATCCGATTGGGTACCGTAGTTCAGTACGACCGAGAGCTTATCGTCGGTGATGAAGGCCAGGACCGGGGTCCGGTAGATGTTGCCTGAGTAGCGGCCTTTGTGCTCGATTACCGCCATATAGGGCAGGTGCGCCGCCCATAGTCGCTGGAGTGGATTGTTCACCCGCTTGTTGAACCGTGCGATGGCGCGCATGGTTCGCGGTCCCAGTAACGATGAGATCCGTGCGCCGAGTGCGGCCAGAGTATTTGTGATTCCGCTTGGCATGTGCAGCACTCCCTGTGAGGTGGGGTTCGGCACGGATGGCAACGCCCCGGCCCGACTGTCGAGCTCCGGCTCCCTCCTGGCGCGGGGTTCAGACCAACGGAGTGGTCTGCTCCTCAATACCCCTCGGCACAGCCTACGATATCGGCAACGCTGTAGCTACTATGCGGGTGAATGCGCGAAGCGGGCCTGTAGCCGACGCCTGCCAGCCGGCGTGCACTCACGTGGAAAGGGGTGGACCGTCTCGATGCGGCGCTTTGTCTTGGCCAGTGGTGCGGGGCGGGAGCGGTGACGGCCGGCATACTCAGGGCGTGAACAGCGCAGGGGGTGTCTCAGAGGCGCGCGGTTCGGTGGGGCGTCGTACGCCCGGTCGCCCGCCGTTGCCGGTGGACCTGATCGTCGGGACGGCGCTGAAGATCCTGGACGAGGAGGGCGCGGAGGCGTTGTCGTTGCGGGCGCTGGCGCAGCGGCTGAAGTCCAGCACAGCGACGCTGTATCGGCACTTCACCGGCCGGGCTGACCTGATGGCGCGGGTGGTCGACCGGATCATCGGGGAGATGGAGCTCGACCGGGCGGAGACCGCGACGACCAGCTGGCGGCAGGCGTGCCGCGCGGCCGCCTGCAACATGTTCGAGGTGTTGAGTCGGCACCGCAATGTCGCGCCTCTGCTCGGCGACCACATCCCGACCGGACCGAACGCGGCGGCCAGCCGCGAACACTTTCTGGCGCTGCTGCTGGCCAACGGCTTTCCGCCGGATCTGGCCGCCCGGGCCTACGCGTTGCTCACCCGCTACGTTCTCGGGTTCGCCATGCAGCTGCGCCCGGATCCGGCGGCGACCTCGCGCGAGGAGGCACAGTTCGCCGCGGCCGCGCACGGTCTGGACCCGGCGCGCTTCCCCGCCACGGCGGCGGTGGCCGACTCGTTGCCGGTACCGCTCGAGGAGGAGTTCGCGCTCGGGCTTGACCTGCTGCTTGCCGGGCTGGCCCAGTTGCGGGATCGCGCACCGGACGCCTGACCCCGGGCCGAGGGGCCGATCTACTTGGGGCGGTGGCGCGTCATGTTCGCCGCGCGGGATCGGCCTGCGCGGAAAGCTGCCGGTCCACCACCCGACGCACCACTCGGCGACGCATCTTGTCCAGTGCCCCGGAACGTCGGACCCTTCGGGCGAACTCGTCGCCGGATCGCTGAAGCTCGCCCTTGATCGTGGGGAGGTCGACGCCGAAGAGTTTGTGGTCGCGCTTGCGCCATTGCCCGGCGATCATCACGGCTTCGATGTTGGCGGTGTTCGCGTTGAGCGCGCCGGCGATGGCGTCGTGCGGTGGCCACAGGTTGAGCATTCGTGCATCGATGACGGTCAGGTCGGCTTCCATGCCGGCCTCGATGCGTCCGACCCGGTCGGAAAGTCCCAGTGCCCGTGCCCCTTCGACCGTCGCCCAGGACAGGGCGTCCTTGGCGGTCAGCGTCACCTCGCCGGCGCCCAGTCCGGTGCGGGTGAAGGCCTGGTCGTGCTGGAGGCCGCGTTGCATGGCCAGGAGGATGCGCGCGGCGATCAGCACCTCGCCGGGGGTGACCATCTCGGTGTCGGTGCCCAGCGATGGCGCCGAGCCGGCCGCCAGCACGTTGTCGGCAAGCCGGGTGGTGTGGCCCTGTCCCAGTTCGTTCTCCGGCGTGCAGGTGAAGGTGACACCGG
The DNA here is from genome assembly GCA_014208095.1 of Actinospineispora eucalypti. Lineage (GTDB taxonomy): Bacteria > Actinomycetota > Actinomycetes > Mycobacteriales > Pseudonocardiaceae > Pseudonocardia > Pseudonocardia eucalypti. Next base: position 411,182 of record JACHMT010000002.1, read on the forward strand.
AGGCGACCAGCGTGTCGACCAGGTTCGGTGGCAGGCCGGTGCCGTGCACGATGTTGGCCGACGGGCTCCACAGGCCGGCCTCGGTCACCGCGTGCCAGCCGGGTCCCGGGGGCCCGGCGCTCTGGTGCATCGAGGCGAGCAGACCGCGTTCGGCGGCGGCGCGTAGGTCGGCGATGGCGATCTCGGGTTTGGACAGCTGTGGCCCTTTGATCGCCATTCCCAGCGACAGCAGCGGGTTGGTGGCGATCGGGCCGTCGAGTAGGCGGTCGATTTCGTCGATGTCGTGGGGACGGTCGAGCAGGCCGTGCGGGGTGCCGTGCAGGAACACCGCGCGGACGCCGGCCTGGGTCAGCGCGTCGACGGCGGCGTCCGCGTGTTCGCCGGTGGTGCAGTTGTGCGACCAGTCGCCGATCGTTGTCACCCCGGAGTCGATCTGGTTGAGCGCGCCGGCCAGGGTGCCGATGTGTGTGTCGGCGGGTCGGTAGTGGCGGGCGATCTCGCCGTGGGCCAGTGCGAGATACCTCGGTAGCGCCCAATCCGCTCCGACGAACCGCATCGGGGTCTGCCAGGTGTGCAGATGAGCGTTGACCAGACCCGGGATGACCACACGCCCGGTGAGATCGACGACCTCGGCACCGCCGGGGTCCAGGTCCTCACCAACGGCCAGGATGCGGGGGCCGTCGACGAGGATCTCGGCGCGCTCGCTGTCCGGGCGCGTCGGGGACATCGACACGACCTGACCGCCTCGCAGCAATGTGCGGCTCATCAGTGGAGGTCTCCTTGTTCGTCGGCTCAGGGCCGGGGCGCTTGTCCGGCGGGCGGTGTCGAGGTGGTGGTCCCGGGTGCTTCGTCGGTCTCCCGGGGCGTCATCACGGCCGCGGCGGCGCGTGTGCTGGCGAGGAAGTCGCGTTCCGCGATGTGGGCGATGTAGCCGTCGGGTCTGACCAGGATCAACACGTCGGTGGTCACGCCGTAGGCCTCGCGGAAGGTGTGGCCCGGGTCGGTGAGTACGGCGTCGGCCGGGGGCTCGGCGGTGCGGTCGGCGTCGGTGTCGATGACGAGTCGGCACAACCCGGAGCCGCGGTTGGGCCACGGTAGCGCCGAGAGCGCTTGCGCGGCGTGCGGGCCGTAGGCGATGGCCGTGAAGTGGGGGCCGCGCAGTTGGGTGTGCAGCCGTACGTCCGTGCGCTCGCGGTCTCGTAGTTCGGCGTCGGGTGCGCGGTCACCGACATGCAGGGTCGTCGTGCGGTCAGTGGTGGGTGGCGCGAGCGGTCCGCCGTGGTAGGTCAGGTTCAGCTGGCTCTCGTCCTGTCCCCGTTTGATGCTGGAAGGGCGCAGTTTGGCCATCCCTTGGTACTTCTCGGTGGACAGGCCGAGCACCGCGGCGGCGATGGGGCGGCGTTCGCCTTCGTAGGTGTCGAGTAGTCGCTCGTGGGCGCCGGCGTGCACCTGGGCGAGCTTCCACGCGAGGTTGTAGGCGTCCTGGACCCCGGTGTTGAGTCCTTGCGCGCCGGCGGGGGTGTGGACGTGGGCCGCGTCGCCGGCGAGGAAGACCCGGCCGTGTCGGTAGCGGTCGGCGAGCCGGATGTTGGGCCGGAAGACCGATCGCCAGGCGACGTCTCGCAGCTGAATCTTCTTCGACCCGGTCCGGCCGCGGATACGGGCGTTGATCTGTGCCGCGTCGGCGGGGGGCTCCTCGCCGGAACGGAGTTTGATCATCCACTGGAACAGGTCGCTGTGCGGGAGGGGGCATGCGCCCATGAACCGGCCGGGCGGTGCGGGCCACACGTGCCAGCGGTCGCGGCGCAGGCCGGTGGTGACGGCGTCAACGATGAGTATCCGGTCGGCATCATCGGTGGTGCCGGTGAACGTGATGCCGCACTGTTTGCGGACCGTGCTGGAGGCGCCGTCGGCCCCGACCAGGTAGCTGGCCGTGACGGTGTGAGTGCCGGCCGGTCCGGTCAGGGTTGCGGTGACGGCCGAGTCGTGCTGGCGCAGCTCGATCAGTTCGGTGTCGAACTCGACCCGGCCGCCCAGGCGCCGGAGCTGGGCGTGCAGCGCGGCGTCGGTGCGGTTCTGCGGGATGAGCAGGGTGTCGGGGTAGGGAACGGCCGAGCTGTGCGGCCGGTGGGGGTACATGGCCTTCGGGACGGTCAGCGGCCCGAGATGGATACCGAGTTTGGGGTAGCGGCTGCCTCGGGCGAGGACGTCCTCGCGCACGCCGAGGTCGTCGAACACTTCCAGGGTCCGCGGTTGCACGCCCTTGGCGCGCGATCCTGGGAACGCCTCGGCGGCCTTGTCGACGAGCCGCACGGCCAGGCCGCGGCGGGTGAGATCGATCGCCAGCGCGGTCCCGACCGGTCCGGCCCCCACGATCAGCACGTCGACGTGTTCCTGCGTCATGACTGCCTCCCGTCTGAAGCCATGTGCTCGCCGGCGAAAGCGGCCAGCAGATCGGCGACCTCCTGGGGTCGTTCGTAAGGGGCCATGTGGCCGCAGCGCTCGATCACGTGGCACCGCTCGGGGTGCAGCAGCTCTCGGGCTCCGGCCAGGCCGCTGATGGGAGTCACCTCGTCCAGGGCGCCCCACACCAGCAGAGTGGGTATGCCACGACTGGCCGCGCGGCGGTATACCTGGTCGCGCCCCGACAGCGGCACGTTCCGCAGCGTCGAGAAGAACGCGTACATCGAGCCTTCGAACCGGTAGCAGTGGGCAATCATCTCGGTGAGCTGGACGGCCAGGGCGGGGTCGGCGACGTTGCGGCCCAGGTGGCCGAGCAGGATGCGCCGGCCGAACCGCTTGGCGACGAACGTGGCGAGGGCATCACCGCGCAGCAACTTCTGCTGTCCGGCGGTGGTATTCGACAGGCCGGCCGGCCCGACGAGGCTGAGGGTGGCGACCGTCGATGCGCGCCGGTCCAGGTAACCGGCGGCGATCAGGGCGCCCATTGAGGTACCCACCAGATGGACACCCTCGCCGACGCCCAGCGCCTCGGTGATCTCACCGAGCTGCCGGACGAAAAGCTCCTCGTCGTAGCGGGTGTCCGGCCGGTCGGAGTAGCCGCGCCCGTAGGTGCTGTAGGCCAGCGTGCGGAAACCCCGCTGGTGAAGATGGGAGGCGAACGCATCCCAGTAGAACAGCGGGATCGTCATACCCCCGACGAGTACCGCCACCGGACCGTTTTCCGGTCCTATCAGCTCGTAGTGGGTGTTGCCGTCGGACAGCTCGACGAAACTCCCGCGCAGGTCGGCGCGGGTAATGCTGTCCAGGCGACGGTCCTCGTCGCGCAGTGTGAAGTACTTCATGGGCGCCGCCCGTCGCTTTGTGCCATCAGGAATCGCGAGACCGCGTCGGCGACCCACCCGGGCTGCTCCTCGGGCAACAGGTGACCGCCCGAGGGGTGGATCTCCTCTTGGCTGTCCGGGATGTCGCCGGCGAAGCCCTGACCGTCCACGTGCGCGCTCCGCAGGACCAGCGTGGGAACGCTGATCTGGGGGATCTCGCGGCTGCGGTCGACCTGGTCGGTGTTGACGAAGTCGACGAAGGCCGAGCGGTTGCCGGGCCGGTTCCACAACCCGTGTACGCGGCTCACCATCGTGTCATCGACGATGGTCGAGCCGGGTCCGACGGCCTGCCGCAGACCGCGTTGCACCATGTGGCGCGGCATGAAGCGCCGCATCAGCGGCCGCAACAGCGGGTTGCGGGCCAACCGCATCCCCGTCGGGAGCTCCTTCTCCGGATAGCCGGTCGCGTTGACCAGCACCAGGGCGCTCACCCGCGAGGGAAAATCCAGGGCCATGTTCCAGGCGACATTGCCGCCCAGCGAGTTGCCCACCACCGCATACGTCTCGATGCCGAGTTCCCGCATGAACCCCGCCATCGTTGCCGCGTAGGTACCGATGCGGTAGTCGCCATCCCGGCGGGGGCCGGTCCCGCCGAAGCCCGGCAGGTCCGGGCGGATCACGTCGAACGACGCCTCCAAGCGCTCGGCCACGCCGTCGAAGTGCTCCAGTGACGAGGTCGTCCCGTGCAGCAACAGCGCCGCCGGGCCTCGGCCGCCGCGCCTGTACCGCACGGCGAGCCCGTCAACCTCGACCGACCGCGAGTCTCGATCGTTCGTCCATGCGGATCTCATAATGGCTACAGCGTAACCGAAACGGCCTCCCGACGCCACAGCCCGGTCTTCGTCGCGCGACATGGCACCCCTTGACGCCATGCATTAATTACGACAACACTGTCGCCGTTATGTGCGCTGACCCGATGTTCCACCGGAGGGAATCGATCATGACCACTTTGGCGCCGGGGGCGTCGACCAGCCGTTCCTATCCCGCGACCGCCGATGAGGTCCTGGCCCGCGTCAATGAGCTGGTGCCGGTGCTGCGTGACCGTGCACAGGCAACGGAGAAGCTGCGGCGCATGCATCCCGACACGCTGGAGGACCTCACCAGCGCCGGCGTGTGCAAGCTGACCATGCCCAAGGATGCCGGCGGTTACGAGGCCGAACCGAGAGTTCTCACCGAGGTGCTCGCGCAGATCGCGCGGGGCTGCCCGTCCACGAGCTGGATCGCGGCGATCATCGCATCAGCGAACTTCTGGACCGGGCTGCTCCCGGACGAGGCGGCGGAGGAGATCCTCGCCACCCCGGACCTGCGCATGACCAGTGTCTTCGCCCCGACCACCAAGGCCGTCGCCGTCGACGGTGGAGTGCTGCTCAGCGGACAGGCGCAGTGGAATACCGGCGGCGTGCACAGCCACTGGATCAGCCTCAACGCGATGCAGGAGACCGAGCACGGCCCGTTTCCCATCGCCGTCATCATTCGCGCTGACGAAACGACCATGCACGACACCTGGCACGCATCAGGGATGGCCGGAACCGCGACGAACGCCTTCACGGTGGAAAACGTCTTCGTGCCGCAGCGGCGAATTCTTTCTGTTCTTTCCCTCGCCGAAGGCACCAACTTCCCTCAGCGGAAGTACAGCGACCACCCCTATTTCAATCGGCCAGCAGTGCAGTTCCTGTCCCTCGTCACCGCTCCACCCATGCTCGGCATGGCCAGGGGCGCGATGGATGTGTTCATGGAAAAGCTACCTAGCAAGAGCATCACATACACCAATTACACAAAGGCCGCCGAGGCGCCGTTGACCCACCACCAGGTCGCCGGCGCCCAATTCCACCTCGAGACCGCCGAGATGTACATGCGGGCGATGGAGGACCTGCTGAACAGCACACACGGCAAGGAGGTGTCGTTGGAGAGCCGGATCAAGACCCGTGCCTGGTGCGGCCAGGTGGCCAAGCACTCCAGAGCCTGCGTGAACCAACTGTTCGAGGCCAGCGGTGCCTCCCAGATCCAGCACTCCGCGCACATCCAGCGCTACTTCCGGGACGTGAACTCTCTCGGACTGCACGCGTTGATCCAGCCGACCACGTCCGACGAGCTGTACGGCCGCATGCTGTGCGGCCTCGAACCGAATACTTTTTTCGTCTGAGTGCCCGAATTCCCGTTCTTGGCCGTGCCTCGAGCAATAGCGCGAAGGATGATTAATGGAAGGGTGCGCAATGTTCTCTTCGGAGACTATGGTGGCCGCGGTGCTCGGCGGGCCAGGAGTCATCGAAACCACCCGTCTGCCGATACCCGCGGTGGGGCCGGATGAAGTGCTCGTCCAGGTTCGCCGGGCGTCGCTGTGCGGCTCGGACCTCAAGATTCGCGACCGTAGCTTCTTTTCCGGTGACGGCCCGCCTCCCGGCATCTTTGTCCCCGGTCACGAGTACGCGGGCGTGGTCGCCGCCGTGGGAGAAAGCGTCGATGAGTTCACGGTCGGCGACCGGGTCGTGACCGAGGCCCATCGCGGGTGCATGCGGTGCGTCAACTGCCTCGCGGGCACATATACGGGCTGCCTGAACTACGGCAGGAAAGACAAGGGCCACCGGGCACAAGGAATGACCGTGCACGGCGGATTCGCCGAATATGTGGTCAACCACGTGTCCACACTGTATCGGCTACCTGATTCGGTCGGTTTCGACGCGGCGGTAGTCCTCACCACTGTCGGCTCGGTCATGCACGCTTTCGACGCGCTCGGGTCGCTCCTGTCCGGTGCGAGCATCGCGGTGCTCGGCCCCGGCCCCATCGGACTGCTGGCGGTCCAGGTCGCGCGTCAACTCGGTGCCGATCCGATCGCCCTGATCGGCACCCGGCACAGCCGGTTGGAACTAGGCAAACGGTTCGGCGCCGACCTGGTCCTCAACTCACGCGAACAGGACCCCGTCGACGCGGTCCGCGACCTCACCGGCGGTCGCGGCGCGGACATCGTCCTGGAGTGCTCGGGTGCGCCGTCCGCCGTCAACGAGGCACTCCACATGACCAAACGCGCCGGCAAGGTCGTACTCGTCGGCTTTTCCAGCAGCAGGTGCCGGCGGATCTCAACCACGCCGTCATGAACGAAATCTCGCTGCTGGCGGTCCGCGGCGAGGGGAGCGGCTCGGTCGCGCGAGCCGTTTCCCTCGCCGGCCAAGGAAGACTGCAGACCGACGCGCTCGTGACCCACCATTTCCCCCTCGAAAACATCGGCGAGGCATTCGACACCTACGCCGAACGGCGCGGCAACGCCATCAAGGTGATGCTCGACGTGTCCGAGGACCCAGAGCAGGCCAGTGGCGACTAAGGGCCGGAATCTCGCCGCGCCGGCCGTCGCTGATGAGCCGCGAAACGCGGTTGCCACCGCGATGGAACGCGCCGCGGCCGCTTGGCTGGACGCGTTGAATCCACGACAGCGAATCGGTGCGCAACTTGGATCCCCACTGCTGCCTGAGGTCCAGGTCGAGCGGCTGAGGTGGTACTACACGCCGACCGACCACGGCGGCCTGCCCCTGCGCGAACAGACAGCGCGTCAGCAAAGCCTCGCCATACAATTGGTGGCATCGGGTCTGTCCGCTGCCGGGTACACCACCGTCGCGACGGTAATGGGCCTGGAGAACGTCCTCGACCATGTCGAAGGCTGGCGCGCTCATTGGGGTCGGCAACGGGGTCGCGACCCAGGACTGTACTGGCTCAGAATATTCGGCGATCCAGGCGACATTGTTTGGGGATGGCGATTCGGCGGCCATCACATTTCCCTCAACAACCTCGTGGTCGACGGCGCCGTCGCATCGACGACACCCTGCTTCATCGGCGCCGACCCAGCAACCACTTCATTGCTGGGTGGCTCGCTGCGGCCGCTCGGCGGGATCGAGGACCGTGCGCGGATGCTGGTCCGTTCCCTCAACCCAAAACAGCGAGAAAAGGCGCTGCTGCACGAATCCGCTGTCTCCGACATCGTGTCCGGCAACCGCGCGCAAGTCCGACACGGCGACGCGATGATGCCCATGCGGGACCTATGGCGGGGCCGATTCGCCGACCCAGCACTTGACCAACTGATCGACGACATCGACCGACGTGCGGAAGAGAGCAGCGGATACACCGAGGCCGATCACGCAGTTCTCGCCATCTCGCTCCCACCCAAGGGCATCAGCGCGCGGGACCTCGATTCCGGGCAGCGCGACAAGCTTCGACAACTAATCGCCCTCTATACCGGCCGCGCTCCAGACCCACTCGCGGACCTACATGCCGCCCGCTACGCAACCGAACCCGCGCTCAACCAGACCTGTTTCGCCTGGGCCGGTGGCACCGCTCACGGCGATCCCCACTACTACCGGATACAAGGCCAGGACCTGCTCATCGAATACGACAACACCCAGCGCCACGCCAACCACGCACACTCCGTATGGCGGGACCTCAACGCGGATTTCGGGCTCGACAGCCTTGCCGCACACCGACAAGCACACGATCACTAGGCGCGGGCAGACCCGGAGAAAGCGAAGTCAGCGCGGAGAAGGCCCCGGCCACCGAACAGGAAAGAAGAGCATCGTGACAAGCGCACCGACGAGAGACGCAATGGGCTTCACCGAACGGTTGCGGTCCGGGACGCGAACAGTGGGCTACTGGGTGGTCTGCGACAACCCAGTAGCCACCGAACGGATCGCCATGGCCGGCTACGACTATGTATGTCTCGACGCCCAGCACGGACTAATCGAGTACCGGGGTCTGCTGGCGGGAATCACCGCGATCGACGCCGCGGGCGCCGGGACAGCCGCGCTGGTTCGGGTGCAGGCCAATGACCAGTTCTGGATCGGCCAGGCACTCGACGCCGGGGCACGCGGCATTATCGTGCCCATGGTCGACACCGTGCCCGAGGCCGAAGCCGCGGTCGCGGCCTGTCGCTTCCCGCCAGCCGGCCGCCGCAGCAACGGGGCACTGCGCGCGGGCCTACGAATCGGGCCGGCGCCGACCCAGGCCAACGCCGAGATCGCGTGCGTGGTGATGATCGAGACCGCCGGCGGGCTTCGCCACGCCGCCGAGATCGCTTCGGTTCCCGGAGTCGACGCGCTCTACGTGGGACCGTCCGACCTGCGCCTCGCGCTCGGCGGCGCCACCCCTACCGATCCCGCACTCGACGCCGAGTTCGACGCCGCGCTCGCCACCACCCTGAACGCGGCGAAACGGTCGGGGAAGGTCGTCGGCATCCACTGCCCGGACGGCCCCACAGCCGCCCGCCGCCTGGCCGACGGCTTTAACTTCGTCAGCGTGGCCAACGACCTCGCGCACCTGGAACAGACCGCCAAAAACCACCTCGCGCATGCACTCGACCAATCCCACTGACAAGTCCCACCCGGCCCGTCCTAAGCCGGTCTTTGGACCCGGGCAGGTCAGGACTAGGCCGGGGGGCCGTGCAGGGCGATGTGGATGCCCTGGCGCAGCGCGGCCCAGAACTGCTCCTCGGAGTCGCCGCGGCGCAGGCTGGTCAGGGCCGCGCCCTGGGCGGCGCCGGCGAACCCGCCGATCACGGCGGCGGCGCTGACCGGGTCCAGCTGGTCGGGGTAGGCCTTCACCAGGGCATCCGCCATCTCCCGCTGCAGCTCCAGGCTCAGCTGCAGCGTCTTGCCCAGCAGGGCGGGAGTGGTCGTCACCAGCCGGACGTAGGTCCTCATCAGCTCCGGGTCGCGGCCGACGTTCTCCGTCAGGTACTCGGCGAGCATCTCGTCGTAGACCCGGGTCAGCAGCTCGGCGACGGTCTCGCCGGGCCGCCGGCCGGCGATCAGCTCCAGGGGCAGCGCGTTGCCCCGGCCGGACTCGGCGAAGAGCACGTCCTCCTTGCTGGGGAAGTAGTTGAAGAACGTCTTGGTCGCCACGTCGGCCGCCCGGGCGATCTGGGCGACCGTGGTCTGCTCGTAGCCCTGGTCGGCGAACAGCCGAAACGCGGTCTCTACCAGCAGCTGCCTGGTCTGCCGCTTCTTGCGCTCGCGCCGCGACTGCTCCGCCACCGGCAAATCCTATATCAAGGGTATTCTTACACTCGATGTAACTTTGGTGTGTACGCTCCCGGCCATGGAGCGCATCGTCATGGCGGGCATGCCCGCCGCCGGCCACCTCAACCCGAGCCTGCCGCTGGTCCGGGAGCTGGTCCGCCGGGGCACCCGGGTGACCTACTACACCGGCGAGGAGTTCAAGGACGCGGTGGAGCGCACCGGCGCCGAGTTCCGTGGCTACCCGCCGGGCACGATCGGCTCGCGGGACATCGCCGAGGCCACCCAGAGCGGCAGCAGCTTCGCGGTGGTGGCGCGGATCCTGCGGGCCACCGACACACTCCTGCCCTTCCTGCTGGACGAGCTGCGCGACCGGCCGCCCTCCGCCCTCGTGCACGACTCGAACGCGCTCTGGGGCCGGATGGCCGGGGCCAGCCTGGGACTGCCCAGGGTCTCGTTCATGACCACGTTCATGCTCGGCACGAAAGACCTGAAGGTGCTCACCGCGCGCGAATGGGCCCGTTTCATCGGCCCCGGCCTGCCCGACCTGCCGGCCGTGTTGTCCGCGAAACGAAGGCTGGTCCGCCGGTTCGGCAAGGCGTTGTTTCCGCCGGCGCCGACCTTTCCGATGCGCGGGGACCTCACGTTGTTCCCCATCCCGCGCCAGCTGCAACCGCCGAACCCGCTGGTCGACGAGCGTTGCCGGTTCATCGGCCCGTCGATCGAGCCCCGAGGCGACGAGCCGGACGGCGATCTGGCCGGGTGGTTGGCCGGTCCCGAACCGGTGGTGCTGGTGTCCCTGGGCACCCTGCACGCCGGCAGCGAGGCCTTCTTCCGCGACTGCTTCGAGGCCCTCGGCGACCTGCCGGCGCGGGTGGTGATGGCGGTCGGCCGGGACACCGACCCGGCCCGGCTGGGCCGGCCGCCGGCCAACACGCTGGTCCGGGCGAGCGTGCCCCAGCTGGCGGTGCTGCGGCACGCGGCCACGTTCGTCACCCACGGCGGCATGAACAGCGCGCTCGAGGGGCTGGGCCTCGGCGTCCCGCTGGTGGTGGTCCCGCAGCAGGTGGAGCAACTGATCATCGGCAACGCGGTGGCGGAGCGGGGCGCGGGAACGGTGCTGCGGCAGCACCTGTCCGGCCGGCGGGTACCGCCGGCCGAGCTGCGCGCCTCGGTCCGCCGGGCGCTGGACGACCCGGCCCTGCCGGCCGCCGCCCGGGCGTTCGGGGCGACCTTCGGCGAGGGCGGGGGACCGGCGGCCGGCGTGGAGGCGATCTACCGCATGGAGGTCACGCGACCCGCTTGACCAGGTCGGCCAGCTCGGCCCGTTCCTCCTCGGTGAGGTCGGTGAGCGGCGGCCGGACGGGTCCCGCGTCCCGTCCGGCCGCGGTCATCCCGGCCTTCACGATGGACACCGCGTAGCCGGCCCGGCGGTTGCGGATCTCCAGATAGGGCAGCACGAACTCGCGCAGCCGGGCGTACACGCCGTCCCGGTCCCGCTCCCGCACGCACCGGTAGAAGTCGCCCGCCCACCGGGGCGCGAAGTTGAAGATCGCCGAGGAGTAGGTGGTGACGCCCAGCTCCAGGTAGGGCAGGGCGTACGTCTCGGCGGTGGGCAGGCCGCCGACGTAGACCAGGCGCTCGCCGTGGGTCGCGGACAGCCGGGCGAGCAGGTCGATGTCGCAGATTCCGTCCTTGAACCCGATCAGGTTGTCGAACTCGGCGACCAGGCGGTCCACGGTCGCGGCGGTGAACCGGGCGTTGGCCCGGTGGTACACGACCACGCCCAGCGTGGTGGCCCGGCACACCGCGGCGACGTGCCGGTACAGCCCCTCCTGGTCGACCTCGGTGAGGTAGGGCGGGAGCAGCAGCAGACCGTCCGCGCCCAGCTCCTCGGCCGACCGGGCCATGGCGACCGCCGTCGCGGTGCCGTAGCCGGTGGGGGCCACGATGGGCCGCCCGGCCGGCGCGGCCGACCGGGCGGCCCGCACCACCCGCGCCACCTCCGAGGTGGTCAGCGAGAAGAACTCCCCGGTGCCACCGGCGGCGAACAGCCCGGCGGCACCGAACCCGCTCAGCCATTCGATGTGGTCCCGGAAACCAGCCTCGTCGAAGGACAGGTCCGGGGCGGCGTGCGTGACGGGAAAGGACAACAGGCCACTGCCCAGGGCCGTGCGCAGCTCGGCGGGCGAGTAACGGGCTTTCGCGCTGGTCATGGACCCAACACTAACAGCCCTTCATCACACATGCAGACGCTGTCTTCATATGTGGACGCTTGACGGGACCCTGCCACCCTTTTACCGTACGTCTACGCATCCAGATGCCGTCCACATATGTGGACGATGGAACCGTGACGTGCGCAGAGGACGACGATGACTCCTGCCCGGGGGCGGGCCTTCCCGCCCCGCCCGAGAGCCCTGCTGGCCTGCGCCTCGGCCGTCCTGCTGGCCTTCACCACGGCGGCCTGCTCCGGCGCGGGCGCCGCGCCCGCCGACACCGTGCGCATCGTGCTGCCCGGCGAACCGCCGACCCTGGAGCCCTGCGACGCCTCGCTGACCGGCACCGGGGTGGTGGTGCGCTCCAACATCACCGAACCGCTCGCGGAACGGGATCCCGACTCGGGCGAGCTGCGGCCGCTGCTCGCCACCTCCTGGCGGCAGACCACCCCGACGACCTGGTCGTTCAGCATCCGGCCGGGCGTGCGGTTCAGCGACGGCACCCCGTTCGACGCGGCCTCGGCCGCCTTCTCCATCGACCGCGCCGTGAACCTGGACATCGGCTGCAACGTGCAGGGCTACGTGTTCGGCGACACCCGGCTGGTCACCGCCGCCCCCGACCCGGGCACGCTCACCGTGACCACGCCTGCGCCCGACCCGATCCTGCCGCTGCGGCTGTCGTTCATCGAGATGGTGCCGCGAACCACCGCGACCGGCGCGAAGGTCCGCGAGCCGGTGGGCACCGGCCCGTACCGGATCGAGGGCTGGGACGAGGGCGCCCGGATCGTCCTGGCCCGCAACCCGGACTACTGGGGCGGGCGCCCGGCGTTCGAGCGCGCCGAGTACCGGTGGCGGTCGGACTCCAGCGTGCGCGCCGCCATGGTGGTGAACGGCGAGGCGGACATCGGCACCGGGCTCGGCCCGGAGGACGGCGCGGGCGAGCTGGGCGTGTCCTTCCCCAACAACGAGACCACCGCGCTGCGCATCCAGGCCACCGAGCCGCCGCTGAACGACATCCGGGTCCGCCAGGCCATCGGCCTGGTCATCGACCGCCCGGGCATCATCTCCGCGCTGCTCGACGGCGACGGCACGCCGGCCGCACAGCTGGTCTCCAAGGGCGTCATCGGCTTCAACCCGGACCTGCACGCCGAGCCGTTCGACCCGGCCGGGGCGCGGGCGCTGGTCGAGGCGGCTCGGGCGGATGGGGTGGACGTGTCGGTGCCGATCCGGTTCATCGTGCGCAGCGGGCTGTTCCCCCGGGTCGCCGAGGTCACCCAGGCCATCCAGTACCAGCTGGGCCGGGCTGGGCTGAACGTGAAGATCCAGATGATGGACTCGGCCGAGGGGCTGAAGTACCAGTAGCGACCGTTCCCGGAGGCCACCGGCCCGTACCTGCTGATGGTGCAGCACGGCAACCAGGCCGGGGACGCGGCGTTCACCGTGGACCAGTACCTGCGCGCGGCGGGCTACCAGAGCTCCTACGGCTCGCCCGGCCTGGACGCGCGGATCAGCGCGGCGGAGCTGCTCTCCGGCCCGGCCCGGCAGGAGGCGCTGGCCCAGGTGTTCGCCCGCGAGCCGGAGGAGATCGACCAGTACGCCTACATCGCGCACATGCGCGGAATGCTCGCCCGCTCGCCGAGGGTGTGCTACCGGCCCAACTCGGCGACGGGGGACGAGATGCACCTGGCCGCCATGACCCCGGCGGTGGCACCGTGCTGAGCCTGGTCGGACGCCGCGCGCGCAGCGGCGCCATCCCGCTGCTGGTGGTGCTGCTCGGGGTGTTCCTGCTGGCCCGGCTCACCGGCGACCCGACGGCGCTGTACCTGCCGGAGTCGGCCACGCCGGCCCAGCGGGAGCGGTTCGCCGCCGCCCACGGGCTCGACCAGCCGGTGTGGCGGCAGCTGCTGGACTACCTGGGAGGGGTGTCCCGGCTGGACCTGGGCACCTCGCTGCGCACCGGGGAGTCGGCGGCCGAGATGGCCCTGCGCGCGTTCCCGGTGACCCTGTCGCTGGCCGCCGTGACCATGGTGCTGGCGGTGCTTGGGGCCGTCGCGCTGGGCAGCTGGGCGGCCTACCGGCCGAACTCGGGCGCGGACCGCACGTCTTCCTTCCTCACCATGACGGCGGCCAGCGTGCCGGACTTCTGGTTCGCCATCACCGGCGTGTGGATCTTCGCCGTGGTGTTCGGCCTGCTGCCCACCTCCGGGACGGACAACGGCGTGCTGTCCTGGGTGCTGCCGATCGCCACCCTGATGATCCGGCCGCTGGGCGTGCTCACCCAGGTGGTGCGCGGCGCCATGGTGTCGGCACTGGCCGCGCCGTACGTGCGCCTGGCCCGGGCCAAGGGGGCCGGCGACCGCCGGGTGGTAACCCACCACGCGCTGCGCAACGCCGCCGCGCCGGCGCTCACCGTGGCCGGCGACCTGGCGGTTTCCCTGGTGAACGGCGCGGTGATCGTGGAGACGGTGTTCGGCTGGCCGGGCATCGGCAAGCTCATGATCGACGCCATCCTGCACCGGGACTTCGCGGTGCTCCAGGCGGCGGTGCTGCTCACCGCCGTGACGATCTTCGTGCTGAACATCGCGATCGACATCGGCTACGCCCTGCTGGACGCCCGCGTGCGTGACGCGGCGCCGGCGTGAGGAGCGCTCCATGACCCGAACCCTGACGCCCGAACCCACCACCACCAGCACCCGTCCGCGAATGCTCCATCTGCTGCTGGCCGACCGGGTCGCGGTGGTGTCCGCGCTGGTCCTGCTGCTCGCCGCCGGGTGCGCGCTGCTCGGGCCGCCGCTGCTCGGCGAGGCGGCCCAGCGGCAGGACCTGGCGATCGCCCGCCGTCCGCCGCTGAGCCTGGAGCTGGGCTGGTTCGGCCTGCTCGGCACCGACGCGCTGGGGCGCAGTGTGCTGGCCCGGCTGCTGGTGGCCAGCGCGACCACGTTCTCCGTCGCCCTCCCGACCGTGCTGCTGGCCATGCTGATCGGCGCTTCCCTCGGGCTGTGGGCCGGCTACCACCGGGGAAGGCGGGAAACCTTCGCGATGCGCGCCGCCGACGTGATCATGAGCTTCCCCTCGCTGCTACTGGCCGTGGTGGTGCTCTACGTGTTCGCACCCAGCGTGGTCACGATCGTGCTGGTGCTGACCATCACCCGGATCCCGGTGTTCCTGCGCACCGCCCGCGCGGAGGCCGCCGAGCTGCGTGGGCGCGGGTTCGTGGACGCGGCGCGCACCTTCGGTGCCGGCGGCGGGGCGATCATCCGCCGGCACCTGGTACCGATCGCCCTGCCCACCCTGCTTACCGTGGCCACGCTGGACTTCTGCTACATCACGCTGGCCGAGGCCTCGCTCAGCTTCCTGGGTATCGGCATCCAGCCGCCGGACGTGAGCTGGGGCCTGATGGTCGCGGACGGGCGCACCTATCTCCGCACCGCATGGTGGCTGTCCTTCTTCCCCGGCGTGGCCATCGTGCTGACCACGGTGGCCGCGACGGCGCTGTCCGCGTGGGTGCGGCTGGCCACCGACCCCGGGCAGCGCTGGCGGCTGACCAGGCCGGGGCAGTCCCGGGCGGCGGTGGTGGCCACCGCGACCGCCGAGGTCCAGCCGGAGGTGCGCGGGTGACCGCCGCTGCCGCCGCCCCTCCCGGCACCGACACGGTGCTCGAGGTCAGCGGGCTCAGCGTGGACATCGGTGACGTGCGCCCGGTGGACGGGGTCAGCTTCACCGCCCGGCGCGGGGAGACGCTGGCGCTGCTCGGCGAGTCCGGCTGCGGCAAGTCGATGACCGCCCGAGCCGTGGTCGGGCTGCTGGACCCGGTGGCCAGGGTGGCCGAGGGGCAGGTCCGGCTGGCCGGTGTGGACCTGGTGGCCGCCGACCGGCGGACCCGGCTGGCCAAGGCGGGGGCGGAGATCGCCATCGTGTTCCAGGACGCGCTCACGGCGCTGAACCCGGTCTACCCGGTGGGAGTGCAGCTGGCCGAGCCGTTCCGCATCCACCGGGGCATGTCCCGCCGGGAGGCCCGGCGGGCGGCGGTGGAGCTGATGGCCCGGGTGGGCATCCCGGAGCCGGAGGCGCGGGTGGACGCCTACCCGCACCAGTTCTCCGGCGGCATGCGGCAGCGGTTGCTCATCGCCATGGCGGTGGCCCTGCGCCCGAGCGTGTTGCTGGCCGACGAGCCGACCACGGCCCTGGACGTGACG
Source organism: Actinospineispora eucalypti (assembly GCA_014208095.1). GTDB lineage: Bacteria > Actinomycetota > Actinomycetes > Mycobacteriales > Pseudonocardiaceae > Pseudonocardia > Pseudonocardia eucalypti. Next base: position 426,931 of record JACHMT010000002.1, read on the forward strand.
GTGCAGGCACAGATCATGCGCCTCCTGCGGGACCTGCGCGCCGAGCACCGGATGGCCGTCGTACTGATCACCCACGACCTGGCCCTGGTCGCCGAGGAGGCGGACCGGGTGGCGGTGATGTACGCCGGCCGGGTGGTGGAGACCGGGCCGGTGGACGAGGTGTTCGAGGCGCCCCGCCACCCGTACACCAAGGGGCTGCTCGAGTCGGTGCCGTCCCGGGGCCGCCGGGGCGAGCCGCTGCGCTCGATCGGCGGCGTTCCCCCGGACCCCCGCGCGCTGCCTTCCGGTTGCGCCTACCAGGAACGCTGCCCGCTGGTCAGGGACCGGTGCCGGAGCGAACGCCCGCCGCTTTCGCCGGCCGCCGACGGGGTGCGCCGGTCGGCCTGCTTCTTCGCCGAGGAGGTTTCCCGTGGGTGAGCCGTTGCTGGACGTCTCGGACGTGCGCAAGAGCTTCCCGGTGCGCGGTGGCCGGGTGCGCGCGTTGGACGGGGTGAGCCTCCGGCTGGGCCGGGGCGAGACGCTCGGCCTGGTGGGGGAGTCCGGCTGCGGGAAGTCCACGCTGGCCCGCACGCTGTTGCTGCTGGAGCGGCCCGACTCGGGCAGCGTCCGGTTCGACGGCACCGACCCGTTCGCGCTGTCCGGGAAGCAGCTGCTGGACTGGCGGCGCCGGGTGCAGATGGTCTTCCAGGATCCGTTCGGCTCGCTCAACGCCCGGATGACGGCGGGGGAGATCATCGCCGAGCCCTGGCGCACCCACCGCTCGCTTCACCGGACCGCTCGGGACCGGGCGGCCCGCGTGCGGGAGTTGCTGGATCTGGTCGGGCTGCGGGCGGGGGACGCCGACCGGCACCCGGAGGAGTTCTCCGGCGGCCAACGCCAGCGCATCGGGATCGCCCGGGCGCTGGCGCTGAACCCGGATGTGGTGGTGTGCGACGAACCGGTGTCCGCCCTGGACCTGTCGGTGCAGGCGCAGGTGCTGAACCTGCTGGCCGAGCTGCGGGCCCGGCTGGGCGTCTCCTACCTGTTCATCTCCCACGACCTGTCCGTGGTGCGGCACGTCGCGGACCGGGTGGTGGTCATGTACCTGGGCCGGATCGTGGAACGCGGGACGGTGGACCAGGTGCTGGAACGCCCGCGCCACCCGTACACGGCCGCACTGGTGTCCGCCGCGCCGACCCTGGACCGGACCGCCCGCGCGGAGCGGATCGTGCTCGACGGGGAGCTGCCGTCACCACTGCGCCCGCCGTCCGGCTGTGGCTTCCGTACCCGGTGCTGGCGGGCCACCGACGAGTGCGCGGAGAAGGCACCGCCGGAGGTTCACGGTGCGGAGTGCTACCACCCGCTGCGCACCGAGCTGACCGGCGTTTCGTGACCGGGGTCAGCACGCTCGGCTTCCTGGTGATCGCGCTGGCCGTGCTGCTGGCGGCCTGCCTGCAGGCGTGCATCGGCTTCGGCATGGGCATGCTGGCCGCGCCGGTGGTCGCGCTGATCGACCCCGGTTTGGTGCCCGGCGCGATGATCATGCTGGCCGCCTCGGTGACCCTGCTGGTCACCGTGCGCGAGCGCGCCCACGTGGACCTTCGCGGCACCGGTTGGGCGCTGCTCGGCCGGCTGCCCGGCACCGCCGCCGGCAGCCTGCTGGTGGCCGTGCTGCCGGAGCGAGGGCTGGCACTCATGTTGGCCGGGGTGGTGCTGGTCGGCGTGGTACTCACCTCGCTGGGGTGGGCCCCGGAGCCGCGTCGCCCAGCACTGGTGCTGGCCGGGGCCACCTCGGGCCTCCTGGGCACCGCGACGGCGATCGGCGGGCCGCCGATGGCGCTGGTCTGGCAGCGCTCGGTGGGGGCGAGGCTGCGCGGCACGATGAGCGGCTTCTTCCTGGTCGGCTCGGTGCTCTCCGTTGCCGGGCTCTCCTTGGCCGGCGCCGTCGACCGGCACACCCTGGTGGGCACCGCCTGGCTGCTGCCGGCCGTACTCCTGGGCTACGCGCTGTCCCGCGCGGTGAACCGGTTGCTGGACGCCCGCCGGCTGCGCCTGACCGCGATCACCGTGTCCTCGTTCGGCGCGGTGCTGCTGATCGGCAAGCAGCTACTCGACCTCTGACAGCCGGGCCCGGCTGTTGCCCAGGTGCACCCGCATGGCCGCCCTGGCCCCCTCCGGGTCCCGCCGTTCGACGGCCGCGTAGACGTCCCGGTGCTCGGCCGCCACCCGGGCGAACCGCTCCGGCCCCGGATCCAAGCGGTACCCGGGCACCACGATCAGCCCCGGGCCGAACGAGGCCAGCAGGTCCACGAAGTACCGGTTGCCGCTGGCCAGGGCCACGCGCCGGTGGAACCTCAGGTCGGCCTGCACGGCCGCACCCGGGTTGCCGGCGGCGGCGGTGAACTCGTCCAGTGCCTCCCGCAGGTCGGCCAGCTGGGCCTCGGTGCGGCGCACGGCGGCCAGCGCGGCCGCCTCGGTCTCACAGCCGATGCGCAGCTCGATCAGCTCCAGCACCGCCTCCAGGCTCAGCTCGCCGGCCACCTCGAACCGGGTGGAGCTGGGTTGGGCCAGCACGAAGGAGCCCGCGCCGTGCCGGGTCTGCACCAGGCCGGACGCCTGCAGCCGGGAGATCGCCTCGCGCACCACGGTCCGGCTGACCCCGTAGGCCTCCACCAGGCTGCCCTCGGTGGGCAGTTTCTCGCCCGGCCGGATCACGCCTTCCCTGATCCGCGCGGTGAGCCGCTCCACCAGCTCCTGGGTGCGGCTCACCCGGTGACCTCGTAGCTGTCCGTGGTCCACCCCGCCACCCGGTCGCTCAACGTGAGGCCCAGCCCCGGCCGGTCGGGCACCCGCATCCACCCGCCGGCGATCTCCAGGCGCTCGTTGAACAGCGGCTCCAGCCACTCGAAGTGCTCCACCCACGGCTCGCCCGGGTACGCGGCGGCGAGGTGCAGGTGCAGCTCCATGGCGAAGTGCGGGGCCAGTGCCAGCCGGTGGTGCTCGGCCAGCGCGGCGAGCTTGAGGAACTGGGTGATCCCGCCGATCCTCGGCGCGTCCGGCTGCAGCACGTCGGGCCCGCCCGCGTCGATCAGGGCCGCGTGCTCGGCCACGCTGGTGAGCATCTCGCCGGTGGCGACCGGGGTGTCCAGTGCCCTGGCCAGCGCCGCGTGGCCGGCGTGGTCGTACGCGTCCAGCGGCTCCTCGATCCACACCAGGCCGAACCGGTCCAGCGCCCGGCCGAGGCGCCGCGCGGTGGGCCGGTCCCACTGCTGGTTGGCGTCCGCCATCAGCGGAAACCCGTCGCCCAGGTGCTCACGGACCGCCGCCACCCGCTTCAGGTCCACCGCCGCGTCCGGGTGTCCCACCTTCAGCTTGATGCCCCCGATGCCGCGCTCCCTCGCCTCATCGGCGTTCTCCAGCACCTGCTCGATCGGCGTGTGCAGGAACCCGCCGGAGGTGTTGTAGCAGCGCACCTCCTCGCGGTGGGCGCCCAGCAACTTGGCCAGCGGTAGGCCGGCGCGCTTGGCCTTCAGGTCCCACAGCGCCACGTCCAGCGCGGCAATGGCCTGGGTGGCCAGGCCGCTCCGCCCGACCGAGGCGCCGGCCCAGACCAGCTTGTCCCAAAGCCGGGAGATGTCGTTCGGGTCCTCGCCGAGTAGTTCCGGCGCGATCTCCCGGGCGTGGGCGTACTGGCCGGGCCCGCCGGCCCGCTTGGAGTACCCGAACCCGAGCCCCGCGTAGCCCGCTTCGGTGTCGATCCGGGCGAACAGCATGGCCACCTCGGTCATCGGCCGCTGGCGACCGGTCAGCACCTTGGCGTCGCTGATCGGGGTGTCGAGCGGGAGACGCACCGAGTCGATGCGGATCCTGGCTATGCGGTCGGTCGGCATCCAGTCATCGTATGAGTCGGTGAGTTATCGTACAACTTGGGTTGTGGTCGAGTTTCAAAGACGGCCTGGACGGCGGGGTTGCGCGGTCTTCCGTGGCTTGACTGGCGCCTGTTGCGTTGCGTTGGCGCCGCCTAAGATCCACATCTTCCGACGAGGGTGCGAGGCCGTGCCTCTCACGCTCCGTGACGCCGAGCGTCTGTAGCGGGGCCGCATTCCCGGCGATGTGCGTCGACATCCACACCAGCGGGGTGTCGACCTTGATCAAACCCCGCTGACGTGGATCTCGTGAGCGCGAACCGCCCGACTCCAGAGCCGAATCGCTACGGAGAGTAACGGGCGCGCGAATCGCGCCGGGTCACACGCAACAGGCGACACTCAAGCCACGGAAGACCGCCCAACCGCGCCCGTCCAAGCCGTCCTTAAAACCCGGCCACGCTCAAAAGCCGAGCATCGCATCGCTGGGCGAGGTGAGATCCACCGGAGCCATCCGCTCGATCTCCAACCGCGTCCGCCGCAACGCCGCCACCAGCACCTCCACCCGCCCATCGTCGAGGCTCGCCGCCGGAACCGAGCAGCTGATCGCGTCCATCGCGGGACTGGTGTACCGCAGCGCGAACCCGAAGCATTTCACTCCGGCGTAGTTCTCCTCGTTGTCCACCGCGTACCCACGCTCGCGGGTCAGCTCCAGGTCACGGACCAGGGCCTCCGGGTCGACCAAGGTGTTCGGCGTCAGCGGCGTCCACTCCTCGGGGATGTGCGCCTCGATGCCCGTGTCCAGGCGCTCGGCCAACAGCGACTTGCCCATTGCCGTGCTGAACGCCGGCAGGCGGCGGCCCACCCGGCTGAACGGCCGGATGTACTTGGTGGACTCCTTGGTGGCCAGGTAGACGATGTCGCCCCGGTCGATCCGGCCGAAGTGGATGGTCTCGTTCAGCTCGGCGCTCAGCTCGTTGATGTGCGGCTGCACGATGCGCAGGTACGGGTCGGTGTCCAGGTAGGTCGTGCCGGCCAGCAGCGCCCGGATGCCGATGCTGTACTGGGTGCCGGTGGGGTCGGCGCGCACCCAGCCGCGCTCGACCAGGGTGCGGATCAACGCGTAGACGCTGCTGCGGGGCGCGCCGAGGGCCTCGCTCAGCTCGCGGAGCCGGGCCGGCCGGTTCTGCCGGGAGGCGAGGAGCTCCAACAGGTCCACCGCGCGGGCGGCGGACTTGACGCCTCGGACACCGCTCTCGCGTTCGCTCTCCACGGTTGACAGCTTACCAATCAGCAAGAAAGACTGCTCCACACAGGGCGAGTGTCTACATACGGAGACAAGCTTCCCGTCACGTATGCGGCCCGAGTGAGGAGACGACGTTGTCGCGTCCGCTGCCGAAAATTGTCCGTGCCACGGTCACCCCGATCCTGATCGGCGACCCCCCGCTGCTCAACGTGCTCGGCGTGCACCAGCCGTACACCCCGCGTGCCATCGTGGAGCTGGAGACCGACGCCGGCGCCACCGGCATCGGCGAGACCTACGGCGACTCGGAGTACCTGGAGGTGGCCAACGCGCTGGCCGCCGCCCTGCCGGGACGGCCGCTCACCGCGCTGAACGGCCTGCACGACCTGGCCTACCAGTCCGCCGCGCTGACCACCGACACCGGCAAGGAGTTCGACCCGGCCGGCCTGCGCGGCCGGCGAACCAACGAGAAGCTGGTGCGCAGCGTGGTCTCCGCGTTCGAGGTGGCCAGCCTGGACGCGCTGGGCCGGACCCTGGACCTGCCGGTGCACGCGCTGCTCGGCGGCAAGATCCGGGACCGGGTGGAGTACAGCGGCTACCTGTTCTACCGCTGGGCCGAGCACCCGGTGCCGGACGCGCCGACCGACGACTGGGGCGATGCGCTGGACCCGGAGGGCGTGGTCCGCCAGGCGCGCCGGTTCGCCGATGACTACGGCTTCCGCTCGTTCAAGCTCAAGGGCGGCGTGTTCGACCCGGACCAGGAGATCGAGGCGATCAAGGCGCTGGCCAAGGCGTTCCCGGACCACCCGCTGCGGCTGGACCCGAACGGCGGCTGGTCGGTGGAGACCAGCGTGCGGGTGGCCGGCGAGCTGCACGGGTTGCTGGAGTACATGGAGGACCCGACCACCGGCATCGACGGCATGGCCGAGGTGCACCGCCGCACCGGCGCACTGATGGCCACCAACATGTGCGTGACCACCTTCGCGGAGATCCCCGAGGCGTTCGCCAAACGGGCCGTGCAGGTGGTGCTCTCCGACCACCACTACTGGGGCGGGCTCACCGCGACCCGCGAGCTGGCCGCGATCTGCCGCACCCACGGGGTGTCGCTGTCCATGCACTCGAACACCCACCTGGGCATCAGCCTGGCCGCGATGACCCACGTGGCCAGCGTGGTGCCGAACCTGGAGTACGCCTGCGACAGCCACCGCCCGTGGCAGACCGAGGACGTGATCACCGAGTCGCACCGGTTCGTGGACGGCGCACTGACCGTCGGCGACGAACCCGGCCTCGGCGTGGAACTGGACCGCGACGCGCTGGCCGCGCTGCACGAGCGGTGGGTCCGGCTGGGCGTGCGCGACCGCGACGACGTGGCCGCGATGGTCAAGGCCGACCCCACCTGGACCCAACCCGCGCTGCCTCGCTGGTAGCGGCCCCGCTGGAGGAACCATGAGATCAATGAGGATCGTGGCACTGCTGGCGGCAGTGCTGGCGCTGACTGCCTGCTCGGTACAGGGCGGCAGCTCGGGCGGGGGCGGTGGCGCCTATCCCAGCCACCCGGTGGAGTTCACCGTGCCCACCCAGGCCGGCGGCAGCACCGACCTGATCACCCGCGCCCTGGGCCGCAGCCTGGAACAGCCGCTGGGGGAGCAGGCGGTGGTGGTGAACAAGCCGGGCGCGAACGGCAAGATCGCCGGCCGGGACGTGTTCGGCGGCGCGCCGGACGGCTACCGGGTCGCGGTGATGCCGCAGTCCCTGTTCTCCATCGGCCCGCTCATGGTGGCGGACCCGGACGCCATCAAGCTGGACGAGATGACCTTCGTGAAGGGTCTGACGGTCGAGGACTACGTGCTGGTGGTGCCGGCCAACTCGCCGGTGCGCGGGGTGGCCGACCTGGCGGCGGCCGGCCGGATCGCCTACGGCACCACCGGTGCGGGCACCGGCAGCCAACTGTCCCAGGCGCTGCTGTTCGGCCTGGCCAAGGTGCCCTCCGCGCCGGTGCCGTTCGACGGCGGCGGCCCGCTGCTGAACGCGCTGCTGGGCGGGAAGGTGAACGCCGGCTCGCTGCAGATCGCCGAGGCGTACAAGCAGATCGAGGCCGGCACGATCCGCCCGCTGATGGTTTTCGGGGAGAAGCGGGTCGAGGCGCTGCCCAACGTGCCCACCGCGACCGAGCTCGGCTTCCAGATCGTCGTCGACCAGCGCCGGTTCGTGGCGGCGCCGGCCGGCCTGCCGCCGGACGTGCGGAACAAGCTGGCCGGGGCGATCGACCAGGCGGTGGCCAGCCCCGAGTACAACCAGACGCTGCGCACCAACTACATCGCCCGGTGGGACGCGAACGGTGACCAGGTGCGCCAGCAGCTCACCGACAGCCTGGAGAAGTTCCGCGGGATGACCCAGCGGCTCGGCGTGAACCTGACCGGATGAGCGCGCCGACCCGCCCGGAGGAGACCGAGACCGCCGACCACCGCCTGCGCCACACCGTGGCCGCCGGCGTCCCCCTGCTGCTCGGAGTCGTCGCGGCCGGGCTGTCCTGGCGCCTCGGCCTCGGCTCGCTGGCCGACCCGGGGCCCGGCATGTGGCCGCTCATGGTGAGCGTGGCGATGGTGGTCACCGCTCTGGTGGTGCTGGCGTCCCGGCCCGCCGCGTCCGAGGAACGCTTCGGCCGGGGCGCGGTGACCGTGGCGATCGCCGTGGCGTCCCTGATCGGTTATGCGCTGCTGTTCGAGCGGGTCGGCTTCGAGGTCCCCACCGTGGCCCTGCTGGTGCTGTGGTGCCGGGTGCTCGGGCGGGAGTCCTGGCGGACGACCTCGGCGGTCGCGGTGGGGGCGACCGCCGCGGTGTACCTGCTGTTCATCACCGGCCTGGGCGTGTCCCTGCCGCACATCGTGCACACCTGACGGGACGTAGCTGATGGGCTTTCTGACCCCGGTGATCGACGGCTTCGGCGTCGTGTTCCAGCCGGCCAACCTGCTGTACTGCCTGCTCGGGGTGACCCTGGGCATGCTGGTCGGGGTGCTGCCCGGCCTGGGGCCGGCGGCCACCATCGCCATCCTGCTGCCGGTCACCTACAGCATGCCGCCCACCTCAGCGATCATCATGCTGGCCGGGATCTTCTACGGCGCGCAGTACGGCGGCACCATCACCTCGGTGCTGCTGCGGCTGCCCGGCGAGGCGTCCAGCGTGGTCACCGCGATCGACGGCCACGAGATGGCCAAACAGGGCCGGGCCGGCGCCGCGTTGGGCATCTCGGCCATCGGTTCGTTCATCGGCGGCACGGTGGCGATCGTGGCGGTGTCCCTGGTGGCGCCGCTGCTGGCCCGGTTCGCGGTGGACTTCGGCCCGGCCGAGTACACGATGCTCGCCGTACTCGGCATCCTCATGGTCACCACCCTGGGCGCCGGATCGGCGGCGAAGAGCCTGCTCATGGCCTGCCTCGGGCTGCTGCTGGCCACCATCGGCCAGGACCCGCTGCTGGGCACGCCCCGCCTGGCGTTCGGCAGCGACCAGCTGCTTGACGGCATCGACTTCGTCATCCTGGCCATGGGCGTATTCGGCGTGGGGGAGATCCTCTACAACCTGGAGTCGCTGCGCTCGCCGGCCCCGCCGCCGGTCACGGTCGGCTCGGTCTACCCGTCGCGGCGGGACATCCGGGACTCCCGGGGCGCGATCGGCCGGGGCTCGCTGGTCGGCTTCCTGCTCGGCGTGCTGCCCGGCGGCGGCGCCACCATGTCCTCGATGGTCGCCTACGCGGTGGAGCGGAAGGCGTCCAAGCACCCGGAGACCTTCGGCAAGGGGGCCATCCAGGCCGTCGCCGGGCCGGAGACCGCGAACAACGCGGCGGCCACCTCGTCCTTCGTGCCGCTGCTGTCCCTGGGCATCCCGGCCAACGCCACCATGGCGGTGATGTTCGGCGCGCTGCTGCTGCAGAACATCACCCCCGGCCCGCTGCTGGCCACCGAACGCCCCGAACTCTTCTGGGGCGTCATCAACTCGATGTACGTCGGGAACGTGTTGTTGCTGGTGATGAGCCTGCCGCTGATCGGCCTGTTCGTCCGCATCCTGCGCATCCGGCCGGCCATCCTGGCGCCGCTCACGATCCTGATCACCATGATCGGCGTCTACACGGTGCGGATGAACGCATTCGACATGCTGCTCGTGGTCGGGCTCGGGGTGATGGGCTACCTGATGCGCAAGGTCGGCTTCGAACCCGGCCCGCTGGTGCTCGCTTTCGTGCTGGGGGAGATCCTGGAGGCCGCCTTCCGGCGGTCCATGCGCACGTTCGACGGCCAGTTGACGGGGTTCCTGACGCAGCCGATCGCGGCGACGTTGCTGGGGGCGATCGTGCTGTTGGGGCTGTGGGGCCTGTCCCGTCGGGTGCGGGAGGGTTCGGGGCGGGTCTAAAGACGGCCTGGACGGCGCGGTTGGGTGGGTCTGCCGTGGCTCGGGCTGCGCCCGTTGCGTCTCGGTTCGTCGTCCGGACGGCTCGCTGGAGATCCACATCAACCTCATGGCCCTTCTGACGCCGAGAAAGGGCACTGAGGTTGATGTGGATCTTGGCCCGCCCCAGCCGAACGCAACAGGCGCCCCAAAAGCCACGGGAGCCTGCCCAGTCCCGCCGTCCAGGCTGTCTTTAAAACCCGACCACGGCCGAAACCGGCGGCTTCAAGCGTCGTCGTTGACGCCCAACTCGAGCCGATCCTCGACCACCGTCGCTCGTACCACCTGTCCCGCCCGCAACTCCCCAGCCAGCAGCATCCGGGACAACCGCCGGTCCAGTTCCCGGCCGATGGTCCGCCTCAACGGGCGAGCCCCGGACTCCGGGCGGTGGCCCCGGTCGACCAGCCAGTCCACGGCGGCCGTGTCCAGCGACAGCCCCACGTCCTGCGCCGCCAACTGCTCCCGGGTCTCGGCCAGCAACAACTCGGTGATGGCGCGCAACTCGGAGCGGCCGAGCGGGCGGAACGGCACGACCTCGTCGATCCGGTTCAGGAACTCCGGGCGGAACCGGGTGCGCAGGCCGGCCAGCAGGGTCTCCCGCATCTCGTCCGACCAGTTCGGCACCGCCCCGGCGGCCAGCATCGCCTCGGCCGCGACGTTGCTGGTCATGATGATCACGGTGTTGGTGAAGTTGACCGTGCGGCCCCGGGCGTCGGTGAGCCGGCCCGCGTCCAGCACCTGAAGCAGCAGCCCGGTGACGTCGGGGTGGGCCTTCTCGATCTCGTCCAGCAGCAGCACCGAGTAGGGGCTGCGCCGGACTACCTCGGTCAGCTGGCCCGGCTCGTCGTGGCCGACGTATCCGGGTGGAGCGCCGACCAGCCGGGACACCGTGTGCCGGTCCTGGAACTCGCTCATGTCGAACCGGATCATCCGGTCCGCGCCGCCGAACAGGGCCTCGGCCAGCGCGCGGGCCAGCTCGGTCTTGCCCACCCCGGTCGGGCCGAGGAACAGGAACGAGCCCACCGGGCGGCCCGGGTGGGTCAGGCCCGCCCGGCCGGCCCGCACCGCGTCGGCCACCGCGAGCACGGCGTCGTCCTGGCCGACCACCCGCTCGCGCAGCACGTCCTCCAGGTGCAGCAGCCGCTGCCGGTCGGCCTCGGTCAGGCGGGCCACCGGGATGCCGGTGGTGCGGGCGACCACCTCGGCGATGTCGGCCGCGTCCACCTCGGATGCTCCGCGCAGGGCGACCCGGGCGCTGGCCCGGTCCATCAGGTCGATCGCCTTGTCGGGCAGGTAGCGGTCGGTGAGGTACCGCTCGGCCAGCCGGGCGGCCGCCTCGGTGGCCTCGTCGGAGATCCGCACCCCGTGGTGCTCCTGGTAGCGCTCGCGCAGGCCGCGCAGGATGGCCACGGTGTCCGCGACGCCGGGTTCGCCGACCAGGATCGGCTGGAACCGGCGCTCCAGGGCCGGGTCCCGTTCGATGTGCCGGCGGTACTCGTCGACCGTGGTGGCGCCGATGAGCTGAAGCCCGCCCCGGGCCAGCGCGGGCTTCAGCATGCTGCCTGCGTCCATCGCGCCGCCCTCGGCCGCGCCGGCGCCGACCACGGTGTGCAGTTCGTCCAGGAACAGCAGCACCGACCGGTCGGCCGCGACCACCTCGTCGATCACGTCGGTGAGCCGTTCCTCGAACTCGCCGCGGTACTTCGTGCCGGCCACCATGCCGGCCAGGTCCAGCGCGACCATCCGCCGGTCCCGCAACCCGGCCGGGACGTCGCCGCTGGCCAGACGGGCCGCGATGCCTTCGACGATGGCCGTCTTGCCCACACCGGGGTCGCCGATCAGCACCGGGTTGTTCTTGGTCCGTCGGCAGAGCACCTCGAGCACCTGCTCCACCTCGGCGTCCCGGCCGATCACCGGGTCCAGCCGGCCGTCCTTGGCGGCTTCGGTGAGGTCGCGGCCGTGGCGGTTCAGCCGGGGTGTCGCCGTCGTGCGCGCCGGGCCGGGTTCGGTCCCGCCCAGGGTCTGCTCCAGCCCTCCGACGAGGGTCTTGACCAGCTCTTCGAACGGGTTGAAGCCCGGGTCGAACGGCCTGTCGGGCATGGTCGGCCTCCTGCCAGCCGCGAGGCCTCCATGGTGCCCGAACTGGCGGGCGGTCGTCAGTCGGAGGGATTGATTCCGTGCCGCAGCAGGTTCCCCACGCTGAACTCGCGGCAGTCCCGCACGATGTAGCCGCGCCGGCAGCCGACGCGGTACTGGCGTTCCCCGCTGGTCATCGGGCGCATCCGCTTCTGCCGGGCGGACGAGCGGTGGCCGGATCTGGCGGCGTCATCCGTGCACAGGTACTCGCCGGGTTCGGCGTCGTGGTGGGTGCAGTCCTCGTCGTGATCGGGTGCCGCGGCGGCGGTGGCCGGGGCGAGCAGCCAGGCGCCGAAGGCGGCGGTCGCGGTCAGCGCGCTGAGCGTGCGGGATGTGGGCGTCGGGGCGCGGTGAAGTGGCATCGGGGAGCCTCTTCCTTTGGAAACTGTGCCGGAGGTTTACCCACCGACGGCCGGGTGAAACATCGACCGTTGACGCCGACCCGGTGGAGCCATACGTTGCGGCGCGTGACCGACGACGAGATCGTGCTCGGACCGCTGCCCAAGGGCATCACCCGGGCCAAAGAGGGCATGCGCAAGCGGGTGTGGAACGTGCTCGGGCACACCTACTACATGAAGGCGGCCAGCGACACCAGCTTCGCCTTCGAGACCCTCGACCCGCCCGGCACCGGCGTTCCGCCGCACGTGCACCCCCGGCAGGACGAGCACATCTATGTGCTGGAGGGCGTGTTCACCCTCTATCTGGACGGCCGGTGGGAGACCGCCGGCCCCGGCGACACCGTGCTCATGCCGATGGGCCTGCCGCACGCCTACTACAACCGCTCGGAACAGAACAGCCGGGCGTTGTTCTGGGTCAGCCCGGCCGGCCGGCTGGCCGAGCTGTTCGACAAGCTGCACAACCTGGAGGATCCCGCCGAGGTGGTGAAGCTGTCCGCCGAGTGCGGCGTCGACTTCCTGCCCGCCGGCGCGGTGGAGGGCGCCTGAGCCGGGCCGCGGTCAGCCGGCCGCGAACGGCTCGATCCAGGAACCCGGGTGGGTGGCGGAGTCCTGGCGCAGCACGGTCAGCCCGGCCGGCCACTGCGCGGTGAGCGGCGTGGTCTCCCCGGGCGGGATGGTCTCCAGTCGGGTCGGCACCCATCGGGTGGAGCCCATGCTTCCGACCGAGCCGTCGGAGTACGGCAGCACCACCAGCCGGGCCGAGGCGCTGGCCCCGGGACGCAGGTGGATGTCCTTGACCCCGTTGGTCTGCCTGGTCAGCGTGTAGACCGGGCCGTTCGGGTCGGCCGGGCCGTGCAGGTCGGCGCCGGGCACCCCGCGCAGCAGGCAGGGGCGCTGGGACTTGTTGGTGTACACCAGCTTGACCGGGACCTGGGAGTCGCCCCGGCCCGCGGGAGCGTCCAGCCGCGCGGACAGCTGGTCGGTGTGGCAGCGCGCCTCGGGCGCACCCGCCGCGGCCGCCGGCGCACTCGACGCAGCGGCCGACCCGCTCGGGGCCGACTCGCTCGGGGCGGCCGTGCTCGGGGCGGGGGTGTTCAGCGGCGGCGCGGGCTCGGAGCACCCGGCCAGCACGGCGATGAGCAGCGCGGACAGTGCCGGCAACACGCGCACTTTCGACCTCCCGGTCGCGTTTGGGGAACGCCCCGGACTTTAGACTTCGAAAAATTCGAGTAAACATATACCGATTTAAGGTAGAGTCGCCGCATGCTGATGCGCCGGTTCGAACGGGACGCGTGCATCACCGGGATCGGGCAGTCGGCGATCGGCCGGCGACTGGGCCGGGCGGCCATCGACCTGACCACCGAGGCCTGCCTGGCCGCGATCGCTGACGCCGGGCTGGGCCGGACGGACGTCGACGGCCTCGTCACCTATCCCGGCGGCGATGCCGCGCTCACCCTCGGCTACGGCGGCCCGCCCCCGGAGGCCGTGCAGGACGCGCTGCGGCTGGACCTGAACTGGTACGAGGGCGCGGCCCACCTACCCGGGCAGCTGGGCGCGCTGGTGGCCGCCTGCCTGGCCGTCTCCGGCGGGCTGGCGCGCAACGTGCTGGTCTACCGGACGGTGACCGAGTCGACGGCGCAGGGGGCCGCCGGCCGGGCCCGGGTGCTGCCCGGCGGCGACCGGCCGGTGGCCGGGATCAACTACTGGACCGCGCCCTACGGGGCCGTCTCGGCGGTGAACTGGCTGGCCCAGCTGGCCGCGCGGCACTTCCACGTGCACGGCACGACGCGGGAACAGCTGGGCGCGCTGGCCATCAACCAGCGGGCCAACGCCGCACTGAACCCGGCCGCACCGCTGCGCGAGCCGATCGGCATGCCGGACTACCTGGCCGCCCGGATGATCTCCACCCCGCTGTGCCTGCTGGACTGCGACCTGCCGGTGGACGGCTCGACGGCCCTCGTCGTGTCGCACGTGGACCGGGCGGCGGACACCCCCGGGCCGTCGGTCTACGTGGAGGCGGTGGGCACGGCGCTGCGCGGCCGGCCCTCGTTCGACCAGTACGCCGACCTGACCTCGATGGCGGCGGCCGGGGCGGCCGAGCACCTGTGGCGGCGCAGCGAGCTGAAGCCGGCGGATGTGCGCCTGGCCCAGCTCTACGACGGCTTCTCCATCCTCGCGCTGGTCTGGCTGGAGGCGCTGGGCTTCTGCGGGCCGGGGGAGGGAGGCGCGTTCATCGGGGACGGCAGCCGGATCGCGCTGACCGGCGAGCTGCCGGTGAACACCGCCGGCGGGCAGCTCTCCGGCGGCCGGTTGCACGGGTACGGGCATCTGCACGAGGCCTGCGTCCAGCTGCGCGGAGCGGCGGGCGCCCGGCAGGTCCCGGGGAACCCGGGCGTGGCCGTGGTGTCCAACGGCGGCGGCCCGGTGGCCGGCTGCATGGTGTTGACGAGCGAACGTCCTTGAGGAGGCCGGGGATGGGCTGGAGCCGTGGTGAGCAGGACACCGTGCTGGGGGTGCTGCGCCGGGCCGTGGAAGCGGATCCCGACGCGGTGTTCCTGGACTTCGGCGGGGACCTGACCAGCTACGGGCAGCTCTACCGGCGGGCCATGCGGCTGGCCAACGGGCTGCGCGCGCACGGCGTGGCCCCGGGCGACCGGGTGGTCACGCTGATGGACAACCACGTGGACGCGGTGGCCGCGTGGTTCGGCATCAACGCCGCCGGGGCGATCAGCGTGCCGGTGAACACCGCCTACAAGGGCGAGTTCCTGCGCCACCAGATCGACGACGCCGGGCCCCGGCTGGTGATCGCCGAGCCGGACTACGCCGGACGGGTCGAGGACGTCGCCGGCGACCTGCGGGAACGCCCGCCGGTGTTCCTCCGGGACGCCACCCTGGGCGGCCTCTACGTGGACGACGACCGGGACCCCGGGCGGCAACCCGACCCCGGCGACCTGACCATGCTGATCTACACCGCCGGCACCACCGGCCCCTCCAAGGGCTGCATGATCAGCCACAACTACGCGTGCAACCTGGCCCGCCAGTCCAACGACCTGGCCACCCGGCGGCCGGGGGAGACCGTGTGGACCCCGCAGCCGCTGTTCCACCTCAACGCCACCGCCACCGGGGTGCTCACCAGCGCGCTGCTGAACAGCGCGATCAGCGTCTTCCCCCGGTTCTCGGTGTCCCGGTTCTGGGGCGACGTGGAGCGCAGCGGGGCGCGCATGGTGAGCCTGCTGGGGTCGGCGATCTCACTGATCGCGCTGGCGCCGGAGACGCCGGAGACGCTGCGCTGCCGGGGCCAGCTGCGGATCGCCTACGGGGCGCCGTTCCCCGGGGAGATGGCCCGGATCTGGCGGGAGCGGTTCGGCGTGGAGCGGGCCGGCGCGCCCGGTTACGGGCTCTCCGAGGCCAGCATGATCGTCACCGCGCCGCTGCGGCCCGACCCGGTGCCGGACGCCAGCGGGAAGCGCAACGAGGACTTCGACGTGCGCATCGTGGACGACCGGGACGAGGAGCTGCCGCCGGGCGAGGTCGGCGAGATCATCTGCCGGCCGCTGCGCCCGCACGTGATGTTCTCCGGCTACTGGAAGCGCCCGGAGGCCACGCTGGGCATCCTGCGCAACCTGTGGCTCCACACCGGTGACCTGGGCAAGTTCGACGCGGACGGCAACTTCTACTTCGTCGACCGGAAGAAGGACTACCTGCGCCGGCGGGGGGAGAACATCTC
Source organism: Actinospineispora eucalypti (assembly GCA_014208095.1). GTDB lineage: Bacteria > Actinomycetota > Actinomycetes > Mycobacteriales > Pseudonocardiaceae > Pseudonocardia > Pseudonocardia eucalypti. The sequence continues at coordinate 442,714 of JACHMT010000002.1, forward strand.
CAGCTACGAGCTGGAGGCGACCTTCCTGCGCCATCCGGACCTGGTGGAGGTGGCCGTGCACGCGGTGCCCAGCGAGGTCAGCGAGGATGACGTGAAGGTGACCGCCGTGCGCACGCCCGGCTCAGCGCTGAGCGAGCGGGAGCTCTGCCTGTGGGCGGTCGAGCGGGTGCCCTACTTCGCCGTGCCGCGCTACGTGGAGTTCCGCGAGCAGCTGCCGAAGAACCCGGTCGGCCGGGTGCTGAAGTACCAGCTGCGCGAGGACGGCCGCACCGCCGGCACCTGGGACCGCGAGGAGTCGGATGTCCAGCTCACCAAGCGGTGAGACCGTGCCGGACGTGCTGGCCGAGCGGCCGGTCCCGGCGCCGGACCCGCTGGCCGACTTCTTCTGGCAATCCGGCCGGGACGGGATGCTGCGCATCGCCCGCTGCCGGGACTGCGGGTTCTGGGTGCACCCGCCGAGCCTGCCCTGCCCGCGCTGCCTGGGCCGGGCGGTCCACCCGGAACCGGTCAGCGGGCGGGCGGTGGTGCACTCGTTCACGGTCAACGTGCAGCAGTGGCGGCCCGGCCAGGACCCCTACGTCATCGCCGTGGTGGAGCTACCCGAACAGGACGGGCTGCGGCTCACCACCAACATCGTGGGCTGCCCGGTCTCCGAAGTGCACATCGACCAGCCGGTGCGGGTGGCGTTTGTGGCCCGCGGCGGCCGGTACTACCCCGTGTTCACCCCGGCCTGCCCGATCCAGTCGAGATCTACCTCAACGGGCTTTGATCTTTGGCGGAGCCCATACAGGTAGATCTCGGCGAAGTGGGCGGCCTTCTCGAGGCTCAACGGCGGAAGCGTCTATCGCTGCCCGTTGCGTTGCGTCCCAAGTCTTTCGTGCCCTGGTCACGGACGTGGTCGGGCCGCGAGTGGCCGGGGGCGGCCGCCTTCCCGGTCCTCACGGTTCGTGGCGAAGGGCCGCCGGCGCCCGGAACCGGCGCAACGGGCCGTTCTTCGAACTCGTCACTGCACCAGCCAGGCGGGGGAGCGGGGGCGGCGGATTTTGCGGTTGTCCCAGGTGATCAGGGCGCCGACCGGGGTTAGGCGGACGATGGCCGAGTCGGCGGCGTAGTGCCGCACGGTGGCCTCGGGAAGTGCCTGCCGCTCGCCCGGGCCGCGGCCCCGGTACTTCTGTGCGCGTGCCTCGAACACCTGGGTGGCGGTGGCCTCGTCGGTGATCAGTTCGGCGTGCGCCCGGAAGGACACCGCGGTCAGCTCAGCCCAGCGGTCGCCGTCTTCGGCGAGGAACCCGACTCGGCCGTCTCGGGCGATGCGCGCGACCTTCTTGCTGGTCGCCGGAGTGCGGAAGTAGATCCGCCGGTCCAGGGCGACGAACCAGACCGGCAGGGAGATGGGGTACCCGTCCCGGTCCAGCGTGCTGACGATCCCGGTGAGTGCGCCCCTGACGAACTCCCACGCCTCGTCCTCGGTCAGCCTGATACCCATGGATGCACCTTCAGGTAGCCGCCGGCGTCCACCCGCAGCTGCATGCCGGTGACGAACCGGGACTCGTCCGAGGCCAGGAACAGCACGGCGTGGCTGATGTCCTCGGGCGCCACGTAGGGCACCGGCATCAGGTTCATCGCGGGGAAGGCCTGCTCGGCCTGCTCCCGGGTGGGCGCGTCCAGGTCCGGGCGGAAGATCCGGTACATGCCCGGGTGGTGCAGCATCGGGGTGTCGGTGTTGGTCGGGTGGACGGCGTTGACCCGGATGCTCTTCGGGGCCAGCGCGGTGGCCAGCTCGTGCACGTAGTGGGACAGCGCCTGCTTGGCGAACTTGTAGCCGGCGGCGGCCGGGTCGGCGGCGCCGGAGCGGGGGCGCATCGCGGCCAGTGACCCGGTGGCGATCACCGAGGCTCCGGCCTCCAGCTCGGGGATCGCGGCGTGCAGCGTGTTCAGCACGCCGCCCAGGTTCACGTCGACGGTGTCCAGCATCGCGGACACCGGCTCGGCCGCGCCCATCGGCGCGATGCCGGCCTGCGCCACGACCACGTCCAGCCGGCCGAACTCGGTGCGGGCGCGGCGGACGGCCTCCCGCATGGCCGCCGGGTCCCGCACGTCGGCCCGGATGCTCAGTATCCGCCGGTCCAGCGCCTCCACCAGGCGTTCGGTCTCCGCCAGGTCGGCCTCGGTGGCCAGCGGGTAGGGCACCGAGCCGATGTCCGCGCACCGGTCCACGGCGACGATGTCCGCGCCCTCGGCGGCCAGACGCACGGCGTGGCTGCGGCCCTGGCCCCGGGCCGCGCCGGTGATCAGGGCGACCTTGCCGGCCACCCGGCCGGTCATGACCGGCCTCGCTCGCACGCTCGCTCGACGGTCACGAGAGCAGGTCCAGCACCGAGTCGGCGCCCGGCACCGACATGATGTGCGCGTCGCCGGCCTCCAGGTGACGGCGCCACAGGTCCTCGGCGTCCTGCGCGGCGCCGGCGGCCACCAGGTCGACCAGCCGGGCGTGCGCCCGGTGCGCGGTGGCCATGCCGTCCTGGGTAGCCACCTCCGCGCCGTGCGCGGCGACGAACCGGTCGGCCTGGGCCTGGATGATCCGGTTGGCCACCGAGCTGAGCGCCTCGAACGTGTGGCAGCCGGTGAGCTGCACGACCAGCTGGTGGAAGCGGCCGTGCGCCCGGGCCAGGCGGGGCGGGTCGTCCATCGCGTCGGCCTCGTCGGCCAGCGCCGAGCGCAACCGGTCCACGATCTCCGGCGTGGCCCGCTCGGCCAGCAGCGCGGCGGCCGGCGCCTCCAGCATCACCCGCGCGTTGTGCACGTCCTCCAGGGTGGCGCCCTCGTACTGCAGCAGCAGCCCGATGTACCGGGCCACCATGGGCACCGCCGGGGTCCGCATGCGCGCCCCGCCGCCGGCGCCCCGGCGCACCACCACCAGCCCCTCCGACTCCAGGATGCGCAGCGCCTCGCGCACCGTGGTCCGGGCGACGGCCATCTCGGCCATCAGCTGGTCCTCGGGCGGCAGCGGGTCGTCCTCCCGCAGCTCCCGGGTGACGATCTTGCGCCGCAGCGTGTGCGCGACGATCTCGGCGGCCTTGGGGACCTGGACCGCGTCGAGCTTGGTGACCATTCGGGGATTCTCCTACCGCGCCGCGGGTTTACTGAGCCACCGCGCCGCCGTCGACCGGCAGCGCGTGTCCGTTCACGAAGGACGCGGCGTCCGAGCAGAGCCACACCACCGAATCGGCGATCTCCTCCGGCTCGGCCAGCCGGCGCATCGGCGTGATGTCGGTCATCGCCTTCGCCATGTCCGGGCTGGACTCGGCCCGCTGGATGTTCATCTGGGTCTTCGTGGTCCCCGGGCAGACGGCGTTCACCCGGACGCCCTTGCGACCGTACTCGACGGCGGCGGCCTTGGTGAGCCCGACGACGCCGTGTTTCGACGCCACGTACGCGGCCGCGAACGGCACCGCGACCAGCCCGGAGAACGACGAGGTGTTCACGATCGACCCGCCGCCGGCCGCCAGCATGGCCGGGATCTGGTGCTTCATGCACAGGAACACGCCGGTCAGGTTGACCGAGAGCACCGCGGCCCATTCGGCCTCGGGCACGTCCACCAGCTTGGCGGAGGAGCCGAGCACCCCCGCGTTGTTGTGCGCGCAGTGCAGCCCGCCGTAGGTGTCCACCGCGTGCGCGACCAGCGCCCCCACCTGCGCCGGGTCGGTCACGTCGGCCGGTTGGAAGCTGGCCGTCCCACCGGCCGCGAGGATCTCCTCGACGGTGGCCTTGCCACCGTCCGGGTCGATGTCCGAGACCACCACGCTGGCCCCGGCCCGGGCGAAGGCCAGCGCCGAGGCCCGGCCGATGCCGGTGCCGGCCCCGGTGACCATGGCGACCTTGTTCAGCAGTGCCGTCACCGCGTCCCACCTTCCGTTCGATCGGCGTCACCGGAAGTCTATCCGAATAATTCGTTCTAAGTTAGAGTGATTCTCATGCCGCTCCGGGACGACATGCAACTGATCTCCGTGGACGACCATCTCGTGGAGCCGCCCCACCTGTGGCAGTCCCGGCTGCCGGCCAGGTGGCTGGAAGCCGGCCCGAAGATCGTCGAGGAGCCGGCCTCGGACGGCGGCCCGCCGGCTCACGTCTGGTACTACGAGGGCCGGCGCTACCCGCAGATCGGGCTGAACGCGGTGGCCGGCAAGCGGCCCGAGGAGTTCGGCACCGAGCCGCTGCGCTACACCGACATGCTGCCGGGCTGTTACGACCCGGAGGCCCGGGTGATCGACATGGACCTGGACGGGGTGCGGGCGGCGATCTGCTTCCCCTCCTTCCCCCGGTTCGCCGGCACGGTGTTCCTGCAGGGGGAGGACAAGGAGCTCGCCGGGCTGTGCGTGCGGGCGTTCAACGACTTCATGCTGGACGAGTGGTGCGCGGCCGCGCCCGAGCGGTTCATCCCGATCGTGATCCTGCCGCTGTGGGACGTCCAGGCCTGCATCGCCGAGGTGCACCGCACCGCCGCGCTGGGCGCCAAGGCGATCTCCTTCACCGAGAACCCGGTGCCGCTGGGCCTGCCTTCCTTCCACACCGACCACTGGGACCCGCTGTTCGACGCCGTCGAGGAGGCCGGGCTGCCGCTGTGCATGCACTTCGGCACGTCCGGCCAGGCGCCGACCACCGCCCCGGACGCCCCGTTCGCGGTGACCATCACGCTGTTCGGCTGCAACTCCATGTTCGCCGCCGCCGACCTGATGTTCTCCCCGGTGTTTCACCGGCACCCGCGACTGAAGGTGGCGCTGGCCGAGGGCGGCGTCGGCTGGATGCCCTACCTGCTGGAACGCGCCGACTACGTGTGGAACCGGCACCGCTTCTACCAGAACGTGAACCAGGAGATGAAGCCCTCGGAGATCTTCCGGCGGAACATCTGGGGCTGCTTCATCGACGACGAGCACGGGCTGGCCAGCCGGCACGAGATCGGCATCGACCGGATCACCTGGGAGTGCGACTACCCGCACTCCGACTCCAACTGGCCGAACAGCCGAAAGCGCGCGGTGGAGGTGTTCGCCGACGTGCCGGACGACGAGGTGCACCGGATCGTCGAGTGGAACAGCCGCGAGCTGTTCGACTTCCCGCGCGCCGGGGCGTAGGCGGTGCCCCGGCCGGACCCGAACGCCTCGGACTGGTCCGACCTGGACCTGCTCACCGTCACCGAGGCCACCGAGCGGCTCACCGACGAGCTGGCCGAGGTGCGGGCTCGGATCGCCGGGCTCACCGGTGAGCCCGGCGCCGGGGACGAGCTGGCCGCCTACCGGCGCCGCGAGGACCTGCTGGAACGCGCGATGGACCGGGCACTGCGCCCGCGCGGCGCCATCCCCGGCCTCCCGCCGTCCCGGCGCACGGAAAAATAGAGAGCGAATTTTCGAGCAACCGGCCGGATTCGTGCCCGCGCCAGCTTGCTGGGTCACCCAGTATCGCTTATTGTTGTAACGAATTATTCGACACATGGAGGTGGCAGTGTCCCAGGCGTCCCAGGCTCGGCCGGACCACGTTCCTCCTGGGCTGGTCCGGGACTTCGATCACGTGTTCGGCGCCGAGTTCGGGCGTGACCCGTTCGCCGCCTTCCGGGCGTGCCGGGGCGACCGGGTGTTCTGGAGTCCGCACCACGGCGGCTACTGGGTGCTGACCACGCTGGCCGACATCCGGGAGGCCCTGCAGCGGCCCGCCGACTTCTCCAACTGGCCGACCGGCATCCCGGCGCACGTCAGCCGCCGGGAGCGGATGGTCCCGCTGGAGCTGGACCCGCCGGACCATACCGCCTACCGGCGGGTGCTGGCGCCGATGTTCGCCCCCAAGGCGGTGGCCGCCCGGAACGCCGCGATCGGGGACACGTGCGAGCAGCTGATCGACGCGCTGGCGCCCAAGGGCCGGTGCGACTTCATCGCCGAGTTCGCCCAGCCGTTCCCGACCACCATCTTCACCAACATGCTCGGGTTGCCCGCCGAGGAGTCGGACCGGTTCGTGGGCTGGAACAACGTGCTGCTGCACTCGCACGCCGACCCGGACGCCCGCCGCCGGGCCGGCGACGAGATCAACGGCTACCTGCGCGAGCTGATCGAACAGCGGCGCGCCGAGCCGAGGGACGACCTCACCTCGGCCCTGCTGGACTGCGAGGTGGACGGCCGGCCACTGCGCCCGGACGAGGTGCAGAACATCACCTTCATGCTGTTCGTGGCCGGCCTGGACACGGTCACCGCCGCCCTCTCGTTCTGCTTCCGCTACCTGGCCGAGCACCCGGCGGACCGGGCCCGGCTGGTCGCCGACCCCGGGTTGGTGCCGAGCGCGGTGGAGGAGCTGCTGCGGGTGCACGCGTTCATCAACCCGGCCCGCACGGTGACCGCCGACCTGGAGTTCGCCGGGGTGCGCATGCGGGCCGGCGACCGGGTGCTGGTGTCCACCGCGCTGGCCAGCAACGACCCGGCGGAGTTCGAGGACCCGCTGGAGGTCCGGCTGGACCGCTCCGGGAACCGTCACCTGGCGTTCGGGGCCGGCCCGCACCGGTGCGCCGGCTCCCACCTGGCCCGCGACGAGATGGCCACCGCCGTGCGCGAGTGGCACCGGCGCATCCCGGACTACGCGGTGCCCGACGGCCAGGAGGTCACCGTGCACGCGGGCGGCGCGATGGGCATCGACCGGCTGGAGCTGGTGTGGGCCGGGTGATCCCGGACCGGGTCGGGTCGACCCCCGCCGAGTTCGGCGCCGAGCTGCGGGCGTTCCTGGAGGAGCACCACCCGGGGCGGGCACCGCGCGAGCGCACGGCCCGGCTCGCGTTCCTGCGGGCCTGGCAGGCCACGTTGTTCGACCACGGCTGGATCGCCCCGGCCTGGCCGAGGCGCTGGGGCGGCATGGATCTACCGGCCCCGCTGCGGGCCGTGTACCACCGGGAGATGGCGCTGGCCCGCACGCCCGTGCCGCCGACCAACGCGGTCGGCATCGTCGGCCCCACCCTGCTCCGCGACGGTACCGACGCCCAGCGGGAGCGCTACCTGCGCCCGATGCTGCGCGCCGACGAGCTGTGGTGCCAGGGCTTCTCCGAGCCGGACGCCGGCTCCGACCTGGCCGCGCTGCGCACCCGGGCGTTACTCGTGGACGGCGAGTACCGGGTGACCGGGCGCAAGATCTGGTCCACCAACGCGCCGGTGGCCCGCCGCATGCTGCTGCTCGCCCGCACCGGCACAGCGGAGTCGCGGGCGCGCGGCATCACCTGCCTGGTCGTGGACATGACCGCGCCCGGCGTACGCGTGCACCCGCTGCGGGACATGGCCGGCTCCGCCATGTTCGCCGAGATCGAGCTGGACGACGTGGTGGTGCCGGTGGGCGACCGGATCGGCGAGCACGACGACGGCTGGCGCAGCGCCCGCGTCACCCTGGGCAACGAGCGGTCCACCTCGCTCACCGCCGCCGCGCTGCGCTACCAGCGGGTGGTCACCGATCTGGTGCGCCTGGCCCGCGAGCGGGGCCGGACCGGGGAGCCCTCGGTGCGCCAGGAACTGGCCCGCACCATCACCGCCGCCCGGCTGCTGGAGCTGAACGGAGCCCGCGTGCTCAGCCGCGTACTCGCCGGCCAGGACCCCGGCCCCGTCTCCTCCCTGAACCGGCTGCAGCACGCCGAGTTCGAACAGCACCTGCACGAACTGGCCCTGCGCCTGCTCGGCGCCGACGCCATGCTCGCCCCCACCGACCCCCGCCTGGCCGAAGACGCCCGCTGGGTACGTGGCTACCTGCGCACGAGGGCCTCCACCATCGGCGCCGGCACCTCGGAGATCCAGCGCAACACCATCGCCGAGAAAGTCCTCGGCCTCCCCACCGACCGGGAGCAACCATGACCACGCTCAACGCGAGTCGGCGTTCCCAGTACACCGAGTCGACAGTTTCGGCCCGCCGAGTCGACGCGTTCGGCACAACCGAGCAACCCAGCGAGCCGTTCGCGTTCGGCTCCGAGCACGACCAGCTGCGCGCCACCGTGCGCCGGTTCCTGGCCGACCGGTCACCGGAGACCGAGGTGCGCCGGCTGATGGAGACCGACACCGGGCACGACCCGGCCGTCTGGCGCGAGCTGGCCTCGCTCGGGCTGACCGGACTGCTGGTGCCGGAACGGCTCGGCGGGGCCGGGGCGGGCGCCGTGGCGCTGCAGGTGGTCTGCGAGGAGATGGGCCGGGCGCTGTTCTGCGGGCCCTACCTGTCCTCGGCCGTGCTGGCCACCTCGGTGCTGCTGGCCGCCGGCGACGAGGACAGCCAAGCGCGGTACCTGCCCGGGCTGGCCGACGGCTCACTGATCGGGACGCTCGCGCTGACCGAGGCCTCCGGCTCCTGGCGGGTCCAGGACGTGGCCACCCGGGCCGAGCCGGACGGCGCCGGTGGCCACACGCTGACCGGCGAGAAGCTGTTCGTGCTGGACGGCGCACTGGCCGACCTGCTGCTCGTGGTCACCCGGGACGGGTTGTTCGCCGTCACCGCCGACGCACCCGGGCTCACCCGCGAGCCGCTGACCACGCTGGACGCCACCCGCAAGCAGGCCAGGGTGACCTTCGATGACACTCCGGCGGCCCTGGTCGGGGCGCCCGGCGACGTGGCGGCCAGCGTGGCCGACGCGCTGGACATCGCGGCGGCGGCCCTGGCCGCCGAACAGGCCGGCGGGGCCCGCCGGGTACTGGAGATGGCGGTGGAGTACGCCAAGGTCCGCCACCAGTTCGGCCGGCCGATCGGGTCCTTCCAGGCGATCAAGCACAAGTGCGCCGACATGCTGCTCGAGGTGGAGTCGGCCACCTCCGCCGCCTACGCGATCGGGTGGTCGCTGGACACCGGGTCCACCGAGGTGGGCGTGCTGGCCAGCCTGGCCAAGGCCTACTGCTCCGAGGCGTACTACCACTGCGCGGCGGAGAACATCCAGGTGCATGGCGGCATCGGCTTCACCTGGGAGCACCCCGCGCACCTCTACTACAAGCGCGCCACCAGCGCCGAGCAGCTGCTCGGCTCGCCCGGCTACCACCGCGAACTGCTGGCCACCCGGCTCGGCATCTGAGGAGGCATCCGACCGTGACGAACCGCCGGGAGGCCGAGGCCGTGGCGCCGAAGGCGACCAGCTTCATCGGCCAGGACGAGGTGCCGGGCGCGGGGGAGCCCCTCGCGTTCGTGCACCCCGGTGACGGGCTGGTGTACGCCGAGCTACCGCTGGCCGGGCCGGCTGAGGTGGACGCCGCCGTGGCGGCGGCCCGGGACGCGTTCCCGGCCTGGCGCGCCCTCAACCCCGCCGCCCGCCGCGACCTGTTGCACCGACTGGCTGGGGTACTGCGTGAGCACTCCGGGGAGCTGGCCGGCCTGGTCAGCCTGGAGATGGGCATGCCGGTGCGGGCTTCGGTGGCCGGGGTGACCCAGGCGGCGGAGTGGTTCGCGCACTACGCCGGCTGGGCGGACAAGATCACCGGCGGCACCGTGCCGGTGGCGCCGGGGGCGGTGCACGACTACACCGTGCCCGGCCCGAGGGGCGTGGTGGCGGCGATCATCCCGTGGAACGGGCCGGTCATCGCGCTGGCGTTGAAGGTGGCGCCGGCGCTGGCGGCGGGCAACTGCGTGGTGCTCAAGCCGTCCGAGCTGGCCCCGTTCTCCAGCGTGCGGCTGGCCGCGCTACTCGCGTCCGCCGGCCTGCCGGAGGGCGTGCTCTCGGTGGTCGGCAGCGGCCCGGACGTGGGTGAGCGGCTGGTCGGCCACCCGGGCGTCGACATGATCAGCTTCACCGGCGGGGACCGGGCCGGCCGGGTGGTCGGGCGGGCCGCCGCCGACCGGCATGTCCCAACGGTGCTGGAGCTGGGCGGGAAGTCCGCCTCGCTGGTGTTCCCGGACGTGGACCCGGCGCGCGCCGGCAAGCTCGGACTGGTCCTGGGCGCGGTGCAGAACAGCGGCCAGGGCTGCTTCCTGCCCACCCGGTTGCTGGTGCACCGGGACATCTACCCGGCGGTGCTGGACGCAGTGGTCGCGGCGGCCGGGGAGGTGCGCATCGGCGACCCGTTCGACCAGGGCACCGCGATGGGTCCGGTGGTCTCCGAGGCGGCCGCCGAGCGGATCCTCGGCGTGGTGTCGGCGGCGGCCAGCCGGGGGGACGGGCGGCTGGTGGCCGGGGGCGCCCGGGTGGACCGGCCGGGCAGCTACCTCACGCCGGCCGTGTTCGCCGACGTGGACCCGGCCAGCCCGCTGGCCCAGGAGGAGGTGTTCGGGCCAGTCCTGGCGCTGACGCCGTTCCAGGACGAGGACCACGCCGTGGCGCTGGCCAACGGCACCCGCTACGGCCTGGCCGGCTACGTGTGGACGGCCGACCTGGCCACAGCGCACCGGGTGGCCGACCGGCTGGACGCCGGCTACGTCTCGGTGAACGGCATGGCCGGGCTCCCCCCGGGCGCGCCGTTCGGCGGCTGGAAGGCCAGCGGCCGGGGCACCGAGGGCGGCCTGGACGGCCTGCGCGAGTATCTGCACACCAAGAACGTCCACGTACAGCTGCGCGCACCTGGCGGTGCGCGCCCGTGAGTGGCGAGTGTGGCTATAGCGATACTTCTCACTCACGGGTATTCGAGTTGCGGGCGCTCGAGTTCCTGGCGGCCCGGTTGCCTCGGCGTGCCGCGCGGGCCGGGGAGTGGGGCGTTGGCACCGAGGACCTGGCGCTGTTCCACGAGACGTCCGGGGAGGAGGAGCGCCAGGAATGCGCGGCGGCCCTGGCCTGGCAGCGGGAGCGCTGGGCCGCCGGGTTCGGCTGGCTGACCGGGCCGCTGGCGCACGGCGGCGCCGGGCTGCCGGCCGGGTACGACCGGCTCTACCGGCAGCTGGAGGACCGGTTCGAGGTGCCGGACATGAACCCGCTGCGCATCGGGCTGGGCACCGTCGGGCCGGCCATCGCGGCGTACGGTACGCCGGAGCAGGTGGACCGCTTCGCGGTCGGGCTCTACCGGGGCGAACGGGTCGCCTGCCAGCTGTTCTCCGAGCCGGACGCCGGATCCGACCTGGCCGGCGTGCGCACGCGGGCCGTGCGCGAGGGTGCGGACTGGGTGATCACCGGGCAGAAGGTGTGGACCTCCAACGCGACCTTCGCCGACCTCGGCCTCGCCCTGGTGCGCACCGATCCGGACGCCCCGAAACACCGGGGCCTGACCATGTTCGTGGTACCGATGGATGCCCCGGGCGTGCGGGTGGTCCCGCTGCGCCAGCTCACCGGCGGCACCAGCTTCACCGAGGTGTTCCTGACCGACGTGCGGGTATCCGACGAGCACCGGATCGGCGCGCCCGGCGAGGGCTGGCGGGTGGCCACCGGTGCGCTGGCCGGGGAGCGCCGCGCGGTGGGCGACCGCTGGCACGAGCGGAACGCCCGGGCGCTGGAGCTGCTGCGCGGGCTGGCCGAGCGGACGGGCCGGTGGGAGGACCCGCTGGCCCGGCAGGAGTGGGCCCGCCTCTACTCGCGGCTGCGCATCGCCCGGTTCCAGCAAGAACGCATGCAGCAGGTAGCGCTCGGCGGCGCTGAGCGGGCGGTGGACAAGCTGCTGCTGAGCACCAACCTGCGCCTGGTCGGCGAGCTGGCGGCCGAGCTGGCCGGGCCGGCGTTCACCGCCGACACCGGCGAGTGGGGTCACTACGGCTGGAACCGCTGGCTGATGGGCGCGCTGGGCTACCGGATCGCCGGCGGCACCGAGGAGATCCTCAAGACCATGCTCGCCGAGCGGGTGCTCGGCCTGCCGAAGGAGCCCCGGTGACCGACTACCAGACGGTGCGGTTCGAGCTGGCCGACGGCGTGGCGACGGTGACGCTGAACCGTCCGGACGTGCTCAACGCCTTCGACCAGCGGATGCTGGACGACTTCGCCGACCTGTGGCGGCGCTGCCGCCGCGACGACGACGTGCGGGTGGTGGTGCTGCGCGCCGCCGGCGAGCGGGCCTTCTCCACCGGGGTGGACCGCAAGGCCGGCCGGGACCGGCACTCCAACCCGTGGAGCGCCGACGACCCCGGCTTCTTCCTCGGCGCCAAACAGAACCGGGTGTGGAAGCCACTGATCTGCGCCATCCACGGCATGTGCGCGGGCGGCGCGTTCTACTGGGTGAACGAGGCCGACGTGGTGATCTGCTCCTCGGACGCCACCTTCTTCGACCCGCACACGACCTACGGCATGCTCTCCGCCCTGGAACCGGCCGCGCTGGCCCGGCGCATCCCGTTCGGTGAGGCGATGCGGATCGCGCTGTTCGGACTGGACGAGCGGGTCGGCGCCGACCGGGCGCACACCATCGGCCTGGTCAGCGAGGTGGTTGCGGGCTCGCGGGCCGAGGTGTGGGCGCGCGCCCAGGTGCTGGCCGAGCGGCTGGCCGCCAAGCCGCCGCTGGCCGTGCAGGGGAGCGTGAAGGCCATCTGGGACTCGCTGTCCATGAGTCCGCAGGCCGCCAGGGAGGTCCCCCTGGTCTACCCACAGCTGAGCAACCCGGGTTCGCAGACCCCGTTCACGCCCGGCCCCCGGATCGACCCCGAGATCCGTTGACCCGATGGGAGCACCCGCCATGCGCGATGCGGTGGAGCCAGCAGCGTCGCTGCTCGCCGCCCAGGACGGTTTGGACGACGAGCTGTGCACCTGGCCGAGCGCCCCGGCCCTGTACACCAGGGCGAACGCGGTGGACCAGTGGCCGAAGCCGATCACTCCGCTGACCCAGGACCTGATCGCGCTGCCCCAGGAGCGCGGCCTGGGACAGGCGTTCGGCCGCGAGCTGGGGGTGGCGCCGGTCGGTGGTCCGTGGACCTGGAACGGCGTGTTCTACGGCTGGTTCACCTACGGCGTCGGGCCGGCGGCCGAGATGGCCGACCGGCTGCCCGGGTACTCCCGGGTGGCGGTGTACCAGGACTACTTCGGGGTCGAGCAGGACCCGGAGGTGCCGGTCGGCGCGGCCGGCCGGACCAACCCGTTCGCGGTGGCCCGGATCGGCGCCGGCTTCCTGCGCGCGATGTGGTCCTACCCCCGCCGGGCCGACCGGATGACCGCGCTGGCCGGGCGCCGCCTGGCCGCCGACCTGCGCCGGGACTGGACCGCCGAGCCCGACGCGGCACTGCTCGCCCGGCTGCGCGCGCACGGGCCGGAGGCGGTGGCCTTCCGGGTGCCGCACGTGCTGGCCAGCGTGATCTCCGCGCCGCTGCTCGGCGAGGTGACCAAGGCGGTGCGCCGGCTCCGGCCGGAGGGCGCCGAGAGCCTGGTCATGGAGGCGGTCAGCGGGCTGGGGGGCATCCACCTGCGCGAGGCCACCCGGGCCATGGGTGAGGTCGCCGCCGGCCGGCTGGACCGGGCGGCGTTCCTGGCCGAGTACGGGTTCCGGGGCGCCAACGAGTTCGAGCTGGCCGCCCGCCCCTGGCGGGACGACCCGGTCACGCTGGATCGCCTGATCGCCGGCGCGGCCCAGGACCGCCGGTGCGCCGGCGACGCCCGGGCCGGCGCCCGGGCCCGGCTGCGCGCGGCGGCCGGCACCCGGTGGCCGGCGCTGCGCTGGCGGCTGGGCCTGCTGGAGACCCACATGCGCTGGCGGGAGAACGGCAAGGTGCCGATGGCCATGGCCACCCACTCCATCCGCCTGATCACGGCCGAGGCGGGCCGGCGGCTGGCCGCGCGCGGACGGCTGGACCGCCCCGAGGACGTGCACTACCTGCGCCTGAAGGAGCTGCTCGCGGCGCTCGAGCCGGACGGCGGTCCGGACCGGCGGGAGGCCGTCGCCCGCCGGCGGCACACGCTGGGGTTGTCGGCGCGGCTGCGCATGCCGGAGATGCTGGACGTCGAGCCCGGCCGGCTGGCCGAGATCGGCCCGGCCCGGTGGAGGTCGATGGGGGTACTGCCCCCGCCGGTCGCCCGGGCCGAGGCCACGCTGCGCGGCGTCGGCGGCTCCCCGGGGACGGCCAGCGGCCGGGCGCGCATCGTTCACGACCCCAACGAGGTCGAGCTGGACGACGGCGACGTGATCGTCGCGCGGGGCACCGACTCGGCCTGGACCCCGCTGTTCTTCGAGGCCGCCGCCGTGGTGATCGACGTGGGCGGGGTGATGTCCCACTCCGCGATCGCGGCCAGGGAGATCGGCATCCCGTGCGTGGTGAACGTCAAGACCGGCACCGAACGTATCGCCGAGGGCCAGCGGCTGACCGTGGACGGCTCCGCCGGCACGGTCCAGCTGCACTGATAGGAGCTGAACAATGAGTACCGCACCCGTCGAGCCGGAGCCGGAGGAGTTCGGCCGGCTGACCAGCGCCGGCATCCAGAAGTTCCGGGAGAAGATCGGCCTGGACTGGCCGTACAACCGGTGGAACACCTGGAACGAGGAAGCCACCCGGGACGGCGTCCGGCACTACGCCTACGGCTTCGGCGACGACAACCCGCTCTGGGCCGACCCCGAGCACGCGTCGACCAGCCGCTGGGGCGGGGTGATCGCGCCGCCCGGGTTCCTGGAGGGCGCCGGTCTGACCCCCGAGCTGCCGCGACGCCCCGAGGACAAGGGGCGGGGCAAGGGTGCGCTGTCCGGGGTGCACATGTTCTGGGCCGGCGACCACATCCGCTACTTCGCCCCGGTCCGCGAAGGCGACCGGATCTGGGTGCGCCGGTTCTACGTGGAGATCAAGGAGAAGGAGCGCTCCCGGTTCGGCGGGCGCTCGGCGGTGTCGGTGCGCCGGCGGGTGTACTGGAACGACCGCGGCCAGCTGATCGCCATCTGGGACGCCGACTTCGTGCACACCGAGCGGGACACGGCGGCCAAGCGCAACCGCACCCTGCACACCGTGCCCGAACAGCACGTGTACACCGAGGAGGAGCTGCTCGAGGTGGACCGGCACTACGCGCGGGAGACCGTGCGCGGAGCCGAACCCCGGTACGTGGAGGACGTCGGAGTCGGTGAGGAGTTCCCGGCCCGTTGCCGGGGCCCGCTGGTCACCGGGGACATCATCGCCTGGCTGCAGGGCAACGGGCGCAGCGAGATCTACCCGTACCGGCTGAACTACCAGAACCGGCGGCGCATGGGCGGGTTCTACTCGCGCAACTCCGACGGCGCCTGGGACTCCGCGATGCGGGTGCACTGGGACGACGAGTACGCCCGCTCGGTCGGGGCCCGGCGGGCCTACGACTACGGCATGCTGCGCAACGCCTGGATGATGCAGGTGGTCACCGACTGGATGGGCGACGACGCGGTGCTGGTCGCGGTGGACGACCGGATCACCGGCTTCAACGTGCTCGGCGACCTGACCCGGATCACCGGCTCGGTCACCGAGCTGGACACCACCGGCGAATGGCCCGAGGTGGTGTGCACGGTGGAGTGCACCAACCAGTTGGACGAACGCACCGCGCGGGGCACGCTGCGGGTGCGGCTGCCCTCGCGGGAGCGCGGGCTGCCCGAGTTCCCGGAGCCGCCGGCGGATCACGGGCTGCTGCCCGGCATGCCCGAGCCGGAGAGCGGACCGTGGTCCCGGCGGTGAGCCTCGCCCCGAGTGCGCTGCCGAGGCCGGGGCAGTACGTGGGCGGGGAGTGGCGAAACGCCTCCGGGGCCGGCCAGGAGACCGTGCTGGACCCGGCCACCGGTGCGCCGCTCGGCGCCGTGCCGAACGCCGGCCCGGCCGACGTGGCCGCCGCCGTCGCCGCCGCCCGGGCCGCGTCGGACGCCGGCGGCTGGGCGGAGGCGACCCCGCGCGCCCGAAGCGAGGCGCTGTACCGGCTGGCCGACGAGCTGTCCGGGATGGTCGCCCGGTTGCTGGACGTGGTGGTCGCGGAGACCGGCTGCCCGGTGCGCCTGGCCCGGTCGCAGCAGGTCGAACTGCCGCTGCGGCACCTGGAGTACTGGGCGGAGGCGGCCCGCCGCCCGGAGCTGACCGGCCGCGCCCCGGTGGTCACGCCCCGCCCGGGTGGCCCGGCCACCCTCGGTGCATGGGCGGTCCGGCGGGAGCCGTACGGCGTGGTCGCCGCGATCACCCCGTACAACTTCCCGCTGCTGGAGAACGTGATGAAGCTGGGCCCGGCGCTGGCCGCCGGGAACACCGTGGTGCTCAAGCCGTCCCCGTACACCCCCTACTCGGCGCTGCTGCTGGCCGAGGCGGCCGAGCGCGCCGGGCTTCCGGCCGGGGTGCTGAACGTGGTCACCGGCGGCGCGGAGGTGGGCGCCGCACTCACCCGGGACGCCCGGGTGGACCTGGTCAGCTTCACCGGCTCCGACGCGGTGGGCGCCCACATCCTGGCCGCCGCCGCGCCCCGGCTGACCAAGGTGCTGCTGGAGCTGGGCGGCAAGTCGGCGCTGCTGGTGTGCGCGGACGCGGACCTGGAGCTGGCCGCGCGGATCGGTGCGCGGAACATCACCACGCACGCCGGCCAGGGCTGCGTGCTGGCCACCCGGCACCTGGTGCACGCCTCGGTGCTGCCCGAGTACCTGGACCGGCTGGCCGCCGCGGTGACGGCGGTCCGGGTCGGCCCGCCCCGTGACCCGGCGACCGGCATGGGGCCGCTGATCCGGCCCGCCGCCGTGGAACGAGTGGCCGGGTACGTGGCCGGCGCGGTGCGGGACGGCGCCGGCGTGCTCACCGGCGGGTCGGCGCCCACCGAGCCCACCGGTGGCTTCTACTACCGGCCCACCGTGCTCACCGGGGTGGGCAACGACTGGCCGGTGGCCCGCGAGGAGATCTTCGGGCCGGTCGGCGTGGTGATCGGCTTCGGCTCGGAGGACGAGGCGGTCGCGCTGGCCAACGACAGCGCCTACGGGCTGGCCGGGCACGTGGTGTCCCGGGACGCCGGCCGGGCGTTCCAGCTGGCCGGCCGCCTGCGCACGGGCACGGTGGACATCAACGGCGGCCCCGGCTACACGAACCCCGACGTCCCGTTCGGAGGCCGGGGCCGGTCCGGGCTGGGCCGGGAGAACGGCGCCGAGGGCCTGGACGAGTACACGCAGCTCAAGACGATCAAGTTCCACGGCGGTTAGGGGACAGGCATGGCGGACCGGATCCCGGGGGGATCACTGGCGCACCTGCTGGCCTGGCGGCTGGCCGAGCAGCCGGACCGGGGGTTCCTCCACGTGGAGGACGAGGGCCCGTGGACCTTCGCCCGGCTGGCCGCCGAGTCGGCATCGCTCACCGAGCGGCTGGCCGGGGTGGGGCCGGGGGAGCGGGTGGTCGTGCGGGTGGGCAACGACGAGCGGTTCCTGCCGGCGGTGTGCGCGGTGTGGTGCCGGCGGGCGGCCGCCGTGGTGATGCACCCGGCCGCGCCGGCCGCCGACGTGGCCAAGGTGGTCGCCCGGATGGGGGCGACGGCCCTGGTGTGCGACCCGGCCGATCCCGCCGCGGGCACCGGCGCGGCCGGTCTGGGGCGGGCGCCCGGTTTGGCGCCCGACGGGGATGCCGGCGTGCGGGTCGTGCCGATGGGCCGGTTCGCCCCCGACTCGGCGCCCGACCCGGCCGGTCCGTACACCTCGCCGAGGGCGGACGTCGGCGGGGATCCGGCGCTGGTGCTGCTCACCTCCGGCTCCACCGGCGAGCCGAAGGGCGTGCCGCTCAGCCACGACAACGCCTGGTCGAACCTGCGGGACACGGTCTCCGCGTTCCGCCGGGACACCGGCCCCGGCCCGCTGGCCGACCCGGGCAAGCCGCCCAACCTGATCGCCAACCCGCTGTCCCACACCGCCGGCGTGGTCCGGATGCTGTTCGCCCTGTACGTGGGCCGGTCGGTGGCGCTGCTGCGCAAGTTCGACGGCCGGGCGGCCAAGCGGCTGCTGGACCGGCACGGCATCGACAACCTGACCATCAACCCGGCCATGCTGCGCATCCTGCTGGACACCCTGGGGCCGGGGGAGGACCTGGGCGCCGTGCGCTACGTGTCCTCCGGCACCGCGCCGCTCAGCCCGGCGCTGCGGGAGGAGTTCGAGGCCCGGTTCGGCGTGCCGGTGCTGCAGGCCTACGGGCAGACCGAGGCCTTCGGCGGCATCTGCATCGAGAGCGCCCGGGACGTGCTGGCCGGCTGGCGCCGGCCCGGTTCGGTGGGCCGCCCGCTGCCCGGCGTACAGCTTCGCCTGGTCACCCCGGCCGGCGCGGAGGCGGCCACCGGGGAGGAGGGGGAGATCCGGGTCCGCACCCGGTCCGCCACCTCCGGCTACCTCGGCGGCGCCGAGGCGGACGGGCTGCTGGACGAGCAGGGCTGGCTGCGCACCGGCGACCTCGGGCGGCTGGACGAGGACGGCTACCTGTACCTCACCGGTCGGCTGAAGAACATCATCATCCGGGGCGGGTTCAACGTGGTGCCGGAGGAGGTGGAGTCCGCGCTGGCCGAGGACCCGGCGGTGCGCGAGGCCGCCGTGTTCGGGGTGCCGGACGAGCGGCTGGGCGAGCTGCCGGTGGCCCTGGTGGTCGCCGACCCCGGGACGTCGGTGAACGAGGAAGAGCTGCTGACCAGGGTCCGACCCCGCCTGGCTCCGTACAAACGCCCGGAACGCATCTTCCTGGTCGACGGGCTGCCCCGGGTGCCGAACGGCAAGGTCGACCGCCCCCGGGCCGCCGAGCTGGCCCGCTCGCTGCACGCCGCCGACCCGGTCGAAACCCCATGAACGCCTCCCCTTGGCTCTGCGTGGACCCTTGGCTCTGCGTGGAAAAATGCAACACCCCGCACCCGATCGCCGAGGACTACCTGGCCCGTGGCTTCTGGTGCTCGGCCTCGGTTGGCTGGTCGCTACCGACGGCGGCGGCCCGCTGGCCGGACCGGACGGCGGTGACCATCGCCTCGGCCGACCACCCGCCGGAGCGGCACACCTTCGCCGGCCTGCTCGACCGGGTGGCGGCGGCCGCCGCCGATCTGTCCGCGCGCGGGGTGCGCCCCGGGGACCGGGTGGTGGCCCAGCTGTCCAACCGCGTCGAGCTGCTGGTACTGGTGTGGGCGGCCTGGCACATCGGCGCGGTGGCGGTGCCGGTGGTGCCGATGTACCGGGGCCGGGAGATGGGGTACATCCTGCGGGCCACCCGGCCGGCGGCGGTCGCGGCGGACGCGGTCCGGGGCAGCCGCCGTCCGGCCGAAGAACTCGCCGAGGCGCTCGCCGAACTGGGTCAGACGCCCCTCGCCCGGTACGCGGTCGGCGGAACGGTGGCCGGTTGGTCGGCCCTGCCGGCGGACCCACCCGCCGAACCCGCACCGCACCGGCCGGCGGCGCCGGACGACTGCTGCCTGCTGCTCTTCACCTCGGGCACCACCTCGGAGCCGAAGGGCGTGCGGCACTCCTCGCGGACGCTGCTGGCCGAGGCGCGGGACTACCGGGACGCCGCGCTGCTCGGCGCGGCCGATCCGGTGCTGATACCTGCCCCGGTCGCCCACATCGGCGCGGTGGTCGCCACCACGCTGCTGCCCTGCCTGACCGCCGCCCACACCGTGCTGCTCGCCGCCTGGGACCCCGAGGTGGCCGCCCGTGCCTGCGCCGAGGAACGGGTCGCGCTGGCCATCGGCGCGCCGGTGTTCCTGACCGAGCTGCTGGACCGGTACGACCGGGAACCGGCCGTGCACCGCATCCGCATGTTCCACACCGGCGCGGCGCCGACGCGGGACTCGGTGGTGCTCCGCGCGGAGCGGCTCGGGGTGACCGCGTGGCGGGCCTGGGGGATGACCGAGGCGCCCACCCTGACCCGCGGCGGCCCGGACTGGCCGGTGGAGCGGCGGGCCGGCACGGACGGGCGGATCGCCGCCGGCTCCGAGGTCGAAGCCGTGGACGAACGGCGCCGCCCGTTACCGGCGGGGCGAATCGGGGAGCTGCGGGTGCGCAGCCCGAAGCTGATGCTCGGGTACCTGGACCCGGTTCATCAGTCCGAGGCCGTGGACGCCGAGGGGTGGTTCTACACGGGTGACACCGGGACCGTCGACGAGGACGGCTGGGTGACCATCCGGGGCCGGGTGAAGGACGTGATCAACCGGGGCGGCGAGAAGTTCTCCGCCGCCGAGATCGAGTCGCTGATCGGCAGTCATCCGGACATCGACTCGGTGGCCGTGGTCGGCCTGCCGGACGATCGGCTGGGCGAGCGGGTCGGCGCGTTCGTCACCATCCCGGCCGGGCGGACCTGGCCGGGGGAGGCGGCGTTGCTGGCCCACCTGGAGCGTCACCAGCTGGCCCGGCAGAAACACCCGGTGGTCTGGCGGGTACTCGACGCGCTGCCCCGCACGCCCACCGGCAAGATCCGCAAACGAGACCTGCTCGAGAGTTAGCGCCTGGCCCCGATACGACATCCACAAGGTGGGGGTTGGATCTTGCGAGAACCCCCATGGCGTGGATGTCGTGGCCGGGGCCGCCCCTCGAGCCTGCGGGGGCCGGTCTCCTCTCGTCTGTCCGGAAAGTGAGTTGCCGTTTCCGGCATAGGTAACGGCGTTTCCGTGCCGGAAGCGGCAACCGGATCGCGCGACCCCGCCGCTGGTCTGTCGCCGAGCCTGGACCGTTGCATATTTGCGCGCAGAGCAAGAGCGGCGCGAGGGTCAGGCTTCGAGGTCCAGTACGAGGTCGGTGTTGATGGTCTTGCGCAGTTGGCGGTGCACGGCTTCCAGGTGCTCGCGCCAGTGGCGGGCGGCTTCGCGGGCGGCGCCGGCCTCGATGAGGTCGATGATCCGGGAGTGGTCGGCGATCAGCTCGCCGGAGCGGGACGGCTCGCGCTGTTTCAGCCGTTCCGACTCGTGCCGGGCCAGCGCGCCGTCCAGCAGGCCGGAGATCAGCCGGGCGAACAGCACCAGCGACCGGTTGCCGGTCAGCTCGACCAGCCGGATGTGAAACTCCGATCCGATCCGGCGGGTCTCCCCGGCATCGGTGGTAGCCAGGTTCGCCGCCACCGACTCGCGCAGCGACGCGATGCCCTCGGCGGACACCGTCCCGGCCAGCCGGGCCACCGCCGCCGGCTCCAGCAGCAGCCGGGCGGTGTGCACGTCGTCCAGGGTGGCGCCCTGGTAGAGCAGCAGGTTGTTCAGGTGGCGCTCGGCGGTGCGCACCGATGGCCGGCTGACCCTGGCGCCGCCGTTGCGGCCCCGGTGGATGCGCACCAGCCGCTCGTTCTCCAGGATGCGCAGCGCCTGGCGCAGCGTCGGGCGGGACACCCCGAGCTCGGTCATCAGGCGCAGCTCGGGCGGCAGCAGCTCCCCCTCGGCGCGCTCGCCCGCGACGATCTGGCGACGCAGCAGCGCGGCGACCTGCTCGGCCGCCTTGGGCGTCGGGAGTTCCTCAGGCGCCTCGGTGGCTGCCGGCTCCGACATGTACTCCCCTCCGCGGCTTGGGCCACCCCTCACCGGGGGTAGCGGTCATTCTACGAGCGATTTAACGGAGTCCGGTGAACACCAGGTCCTGCAGCGTGTTCGGCAGGTTCCGCAGCGCCACGGCCGGGGCCAGCCGCCGGGGGATGGTGGCCACCAGGGCATCCCGCTCGACCGCGTCCGCGATGGCCCTGGCCGCCACCTCTGGGGTGAGCACCGGCAGCAGCCTGGACAGCCGCCGGGACACCGCGTCGATCACCGCCGACTGCCTGGCCTGCTCCATCATCCGGGTGCCGGCCACCTCGCCCAGGATCACCAGGCTCATCGTCACGCCGGTGCCGCGCAGCTCGCGCTGCACGATGGAGGTGTAGTGGTGCAGCGCGGCCTTGCTCGCTCCGTACAGCGCCATGTCCGGCACCGCGCTCACCCCGGCCAGGGAGGACACGTTCACCACCTGCCCCCGGCCCCGGGCCAGCATGCCGGGCAGCACCTGCCGGCACAGCTCCATCGGGGCCACCGCGTTGACCGCCATCAACGTCCCGGCCTCGCCGGCCGGCGTCACCCTGGTCGCCGCCACCAGGGTGAGCGCCGCGTTGTTCACCAGCACATCCAGCGGCCCCTGGGTCCGCTCCACCCGGTCCACCACCTCACCGACCGCCCGCTGGTCGGCCAGGTCGGCGACCACCGGGGCGGCGCCGAGCCGGTCGGTCACCTCGGTCAGCCGGCGCCGGTCCCGGCCGAGCAGGGTCAGCCGCGCCCCCCGGGCGTGGAACTCCTCGGCGAGGCGCACGCCGATGCCGTGCGACGCTCCGGTGATCAGGGCATGTCGGCCGCGCAGCTTCATGGCAACCTCCGCTGGAGCAACCCGTAAAATATAGAACGATTTGTCCGGATCATCACTGGGTTCGTACGCCGGAACCGGTGTTCACGAAGAAATATATCACTGTATCCTGTAGCGATATCTGGGCGACGGGAGGGCCAACCGATGGAGCTCGACGAGCTCACCGAGATCGCCGTCGAGGTGGATGCCGGCGTAGCGGTGGTGACCCTCAACCGCCCGGACCGGCGCAACGCCTGGAACGGGCGGATGGCGGTGGAGTACCGCTGGGCGCTGCACCACGCGCACACCCGGCCGGACGTCCGTGTGGTCGTGCTCACGGGGGCCGGCGGGGACTTCTGCGTCGGCGCGGACGCACGGGCGCTGGACGCCATCTCGTCCGACGGCGGCCGGTACAGCGCTGAGCGGCTGCCCCTGCCGCCCTACCCGGACGGCACCGCCGAAGGGCTGCGGCACAACCACGCCTATCCGCTCACCATCGCCACACCGGTGATTGCCGCGCTCACCGGCGCCTGCGCCGGGGCCGGGTTCGTCCTGGCCACCTATGCCGACCTGCGGTTCGTCGCCGGTGACTGCCGGATCACCACGTCGTTCGCCCGGATGGGCCTGCCCGCCGAGTACGGGATCGGCTGGCTGCTGCCCCGGATGGTCGGGCTGCCCGCCGCGCTGGAACTGCTGTACACGGCGGAGGTGCTGGACGGTGCGGCGGCGGTCCGGCTGGGCTGGGCCCAGCGCCGCCACGAACCGGGGGAGGTGCTCGCCGAATCGGTGGCGTTCGCCCGGGCGCTGGCCCGGGGCAGCTCGGCGGAGTCGCTGCGGACGATGAAGCGCCAGCTCTTCCAGGACGCCGCCGGGGACTTCGACAGCGCGTACGCCCGCTCGGTGGCGGACATGAACGCCGCACTGCGCCACCCCGACATGCGCGAGGGACTGGCCGCGCTGCGCGAGCGCCGGCCCACCGACTTCCTGGCCCGTCCGGGGCCGGGCTCCTAGCCCACCTCGCCCGCATCCTGCGCACCGCCGCGCTGGAGCTGCCGGACCGGGCGCTGCGCCGCTATGCGGTCTAACCGGCTACCTCAGCTTGCGCAAGCGGCGCCAGGCGGCCGGCAGCCGCGCCTCCAGCCGCTCCGCGCGGGCCGCCTCGGCGCCGTAGAGCACGCCGAACGCGAAGCCGTTCCCACCCGAGACCTGTGCCTTGACCGCCAGCTCGCGCAGCACCGGCCGGGCCACCACGGTGTCCTGGTGGTCGCCGAGCAGCTCCTGCACCTCCTTGAGCCGCTGGCGCAGCCGGTCGGCCCGGCCGCCGAGGGAGGAGCCGGCCACCTCGGTGGCGTAGCGGAGCCGCTTGGCCGCCTTGCGCGCCTCGTGCAGCGCCTCGTCACGCTCGAGGCCGGGGCCGAGGTCGACCAGCTGGTCCATCCGGGACTTCAGGCGGCGGAAGGCCTTGTCCACGCCCTCGGGCAGCTCCTTCGCCGCCGGGCGGCGGGCCTTGCCGGTCAGCGGCGGGTCGGCGAGCAGCTCGTCGATGGCGTGGTGCAGGTCCAGGTAGCGCCGGCTGTCCAGTGCGGCGATGGCGCGGGTCCGGGCGTCCGCCTGGCGGGAACCGAACTCGCGCTCCAACTGGGCCTTGACCGGCCCGAGCTTCAGCTCGTCGGGCAGCCCGTCGAGCAGCTCGCCGAACCGCTCGGCCATGACCTCGCTGTCCCGCGCGTCGGCCAGCTCACCGGCCATCCAGCGCAGCTCGTCGGAGATCGGGCGGGTGCGCTCGGGGTCCAGGACCCGGCCGAAGCCGCGCAGCGCGCTGCGCATCCGCCGGGCCGCGACGCGCATCTGGTGCACCGCGTCCGGGGCGTCCTGGCGGACCAGCGGGTCGTGCCGGCGGAGCTGGTCGGCCTGCGTGCGCAGGTAGCCCAGCACCCCGTGCCCGGCCGAACCCGGCTTGGCCCGGCCGGCCGGGCGGTCGGTGCCGGGCAGCCGGTCGGCGAGCAGCCGGCCCAGCTTGGACGACGACGCCGAGCGGTCCAGGCCGAGCGTGCGCAGCCACGCCTCCACCCGGTCCAGCACATCCACGTCGCCGTGCTCGGCCAGCTCGACCTCCACCTCCCGCCAGCTCTGGGTGGTGGTCTGCTCGCCCATGGTCCGCGCCACGACCTGGTCGTCGACCAGCTCGGCCACCTCCCGGTCGGCGTCGGCCAGCCGCCAGCGTTTCCGGTGGGTGACCAGCTCGGCCACCGGGGCCACCTCGGCGCCCCGGCTGTGCACCCGGGCCAGGCTCAGCAACTTGGCCGGTGGCCGCCGGGCCCGGCCCAGCGGCAGGCGCAGCTCCTCCCGGGTGTCCTTGCCCGCCGGGATCTTCAGGTGCCAGCCCGCATCGCTGCCGCCCTCCCGGCGGCGCAGCGTCACCCCCGCGCGGAGCAGCCGCAGGTCCTCGGTGTCGAAGTACACGGCGGTGAGCCGCTGCTCGGCCAGCTCACCGGCGAAGCCCAGCGACTCCGCCGGATCCGGCAGTTCCCCGGCGTCGGGTGCCTCGTACTTGCGCTCGATCTCCCGCACTCTGGTCGCCATCGCCTACAGATACCGGACCGGAGCGGGAGTGGACAAACCGCGCTCACCCGATTGCGGCGCCAGATTCCGGTCAGCCGCTGAGCTCCTGTAACGCCCGCTGCGCGGCCTCGAGCTCGGACCGCAGCTGTTCCACCCGCTCCTGCTGCCGCCGCCGGGCCGCTTCCAGGGATGCCTCGATCGCCTCGGTCACCGGCCCGGGCAGGGAGCGCGCCGCCTTGGCCACGTCCGCCGCCTGCACCGGCGTCGGCCGCACCGCACGCTTCTTCCCGACCATCACCTCAACCGTCCACTCGCCGTCCGGCGAGGAGACCAGGGTGACCGTGACGTCGGCGGAGCGCTGGCCGCCCGGCGGGCGCCGCTTCTCCGCGGCCGCCTTCGCCGCTGGGGGTGCCTGCACCTCGGGGACCTCCTCCGGGACCGCGGCCGGCTTGCGCTCCGCCGCTCGGGGCGCCGGCTTGCGCGCCGGCACCTCGGCGGCCGGCCTCGGCTCGGCCGCCCCGGCCGGCGAACTGGCGCCGGCGGCCGACTTGGCCGGCGAGGCGGCGGACTTGGCCGGCGTCGCGGCCCCGGCCTGGGCTTCCGGCTCGGCGGCCTTGCGGCGGCGCGGCGGGCGGGTCCTGGTCAGCTCGCCGGGGGAGCAGAACATGGTGTCCTTGGACCCGGCCGGCCGGACCTGGATGAACTCGCCCTCGGCCACGGCGTCGACCCCGACCACCTTGGCCGAGCCGTTGACCGGCACCCCGACCGCCTCCGGCGTGAACCAGACCATGGCCGGTTTACCGGCCGCCAACTCCTCGCGTACCGCCGCCAAATCCTGCTCCGACAGTGGTTCCGGTGCCCCCATCGTCGGTGTTTCCCCTCGTCGGCCCGTCACCGTTTGTTGATATTGTGCCCGGCCGCCCGTCTCAGTCGCGAATCAGGTCCGGTGGGAAGCCCCCGGTGGCCACCGGCCCCCAGCGGTCGACGGCGATCCGGATCAGGCACTTGCCCTGCCGGGTCATCGCCTCGCGGTACTCCGCCCAGTCCGGGTGCTCGCCGGAAATGCGACGGTAGTACTCGACCAGCTCCTCCATCGCCTCCGGCAGGTCGAGCACCTCGGCGGCCCCCTCCACCTGGGTCCACGGCCCGTTCCACTCCTCGGAGATCACGCAGGCGGTGGCCCGCCCGGTGCGCCGGACGTTGCGCACCTTCGCCCGGGACGGGTAGGTGGAGACCACGATCCGCCCCTCGCGGTCCACTCCGTAGGTGACCGGCGAGGTCTGTACGCCGCCGTCGGATCGGTCGGTGATCAGCAACGCGCGGTTTCGGCTGGACAGGAACTCGGTCAGCTCGGCGCGGCCCACCCGGTCCGCGCGTGCGATGTTCGGCGCCATGCGCTGCAGGCTACGGGTTGGCTATCCGGCCAGCCGGGTGGAGATCCGCTCGGCGGCCAGCTGGCCGGACCGGATTGCGCCCTCCACCCACGGCGCGGCCAGGTAGTCACCGGCCAGGTCGACCCGCTGGACCGGCAACCGGGCGCGCAGCTCGGCCAGCTCCTGGACCAGGCCGGGCCGCACGATCGGGGTGTACGGGTCGTGCCGGATGACCACCCGCTCGGTGACCTGGCCGACCACCTCCGGGTGCAGCTTCTCCACATCGGCCTGCAGGCGGTCGGCCAGCTCCGTGTCGTCCAGGTGCTCCACCCGCGCGCAGGGCGCGGCGGTGACCAGGAGCAGCCCGCCGTCCTCGGCCCAGCCGTCGGCGAAGTAGATCCCGCCCATGGTCATGCCGTGCACCTCGGGCGTGGTGATCACCTCCATGCCGACGGCGCGGCCGCCGGCGGCCGCCCGGAGCGGGCGGCGGGTGCGCAGGTAGGCGTAGTCGATGCGGGAGTAGTTCACCGAGGTCAGGCGCCGGCGCACCTCCGGCGGGGCGTCCGGCCAGAGCTGGACCGCCACGTCGGCCGGGGTCGCCAGCACCACCGCGCCGGCGGCCACCGACCCGCCACCGGCCAGGTACACGAGCACCCCGTCGGCCGTTGTCCGGATGCGGGCCACCGGTGCCCCGGTGCGCACGTCCAGGCGTTCGGCGATGGCGTCGGTCAACCGTCCGACCCCGCCCTTGACCTCGCGCAGCTCGCCCCGGAACACGCGCAGCTGCATGGCCAGCATGGCGTAGGACAGCCACTCGGTCGGCGTGCCCCAGAGGAACTCGTGCGGCCCGGCGGTGAAGTAGCCGGCGGCCCGCTCGGTGAGCCCGACGGCGGCGGATCGGGTGTCCAGCCGGCGCAGCGTGGTCAGGTCACCGGGGTCGGCGGGCCGGGCGAGCAGCGCCGGCAGGGCCGCGCGCAGCACCGACCAGCGGTCCCGCCAGTCCAGTGCGCCGAAGCGCAGCGGACCGGCCAGCGAGCCGTAGTCGACGTGTTCCCAGCCACCGCCGTGCCGCACGCCCGCGTGGAAGCCGCCCCCGGTGGCCACCACGTCATCGGCGAGGCCCAGCTCGCCGAGCAGGCGGCGCATCTGCCGGTACTGGTGGGTGTGGAAGATCCCGCCGTGCTCGAGGTAGAACCCCGGCCGACGGTCGGTCCGGATCCGGCCGCCGACGTGCCCGTCCCGCTCCAGCACCACGGTGGACAGGCCCCGCGCGGCGAGTTCCCTGGCGGCCACCAGCCCGGCGATGCCGGCCCCGACGACCACGACATCCACGGCGGCGTTGCCCTGGGTCATGGGGTACGACCCTACGAATCGGGCGGTCGCGGTGGATCTCCCCGCGGGAGGGTTTTCGCCCCTCCTCCGAGCGATGCTCGGTTTGACAACCCGTACCCGAGGCTTGACGCTGGCTTGCATGTTCGACGTCGTGGTCGTCGGGGCCGGTTTCTCCGGCCTGTACCTGCTGCACCGGCTGCGTGAGCAGGGGCTTTCGGTGCGGGTGCTGGAGGCGGCGGACGGCGTCGGCGGCACCTGGTACTGGAACCGGTACCCGGGGGCGCGCTGCGACGTGGACGCGGTCGAGTACGGCTTCTCCTTCTCCCCGGAGCTGGACCGGACCTGGCGGTGGGACGAGCGCTACGCCACCCAGGAGCGGATCCTGGAGTACCTCGACCACGTGGCGGACACCTACGACCTGCGCCGGGACATCACCTTCGGCACCCGGGTGGCCGGGGCGACCTGGGACGAGGGCGCCGCGCGCTGGACGGTGCGCACCGAGGGCGGCGACGAGCTGACCGCCCGGTTCGTGGTGATGGCCACGGGCTGCCTGTCCAAGCCCAAGAAGCCCGACATCCCGGGGATCGAGTCGTTCGCCGGGCCGACCTACTTCACCTCCACCTGGCCGCACGAGGGGGTGGACTTCACCGGGCGGCGGGTGGCCGTGATCGGCACCGGCTCCTCGGGCGTGCAGGCCATCCCGCGCATCGCCGAGCAGGCCGCGCGGCTGCACGTCTTCCAGCGCACCGCCAACTTCATCGTGCCGGCGGGCAACCACGAGCTGACCGAGGACGACCACGACCCGGACACGCTCGCCGCGCGCCGCGCGAGCGGCATGGCCTGCCCGCTGGGCCTGGCCTTCGAGTTCACCGAGACCAACCTGAAGAACGCGGTGGACCTGCCGGAGGCCGAGCGCACCGCCGAGTTCGAGCGGCTGTGGAACCGGGGCGGCCTGCCCATGATGCTGGGCTTCGCCGACCTGCTGGTGGACGAGCGGGCCAACCGGATGGTGGCCGAGTTCATCGCCGAGAAGATCCGCCGGCGGGTGCACGACCCCGAGGTGGCCGCGGCCCTCATCCCGTCCGGGTTCCCGGTCGGCGCCAAACGGCTGTGCGTGGACATCGACTACTACGAGGCGTTCAACCGGGACAACGTGAAGCTGGTCGACCTGAGGGCCACCCCGATCGAGCGGGTGACCCCGGCCGGCATCCAAGTGGGCGGCACCGAGATACCGGTGGACGACCTGGTGCTGGCCACCGGGTTCGACGCGCTCACCGGGGCGCTCACCGCGATCGACATCCGGGGGAAGGACGGGCTGCGCCTCACCGAGGCCTGGGAGCACGGCCCGCGCACCTATTTGGGCCTGTGTGTGGCCGGGTTCCCCAACCTGTTCGCGGTGGCGGCCGGGCCGGGCAGCCCCGGGGTGCTGAGCAACATGCGGGTGTCCATCGAGCAGCACGTGGACTGGATCACCGACTGCGTGCGGTACGTGGACGAGCAGGGCATGGGCCGGATCGAGGCCACCGAGCAGGCGCAGGACCAGTGGGTGGAGCACGTGCGCGAGGTGGGCGACACCACCCTCTTCCCCCGGGCCAACTCCTGGTACGTGGGCGCCAACGTGCCCGGCAAGCCCCGGGTCTTCATGCCGTACATCGGCGGCGTGCCGGTGTACCGCGAGGAGTGCGCCGAGGTGGCGGCCAAGGGCTACGCGGGCTTCCACCTCACGCCCGCCTGACCGGTCAGCGCCGGGTCGCCAGGTACCCCTCGGCGATCTCGGCCAGGCGGGCGCCGTCGAAGCTGGCCTCGTGCCCGGCGTGCACGGTGTCGATCTCCAGGCCGAGCAGGCGCCGCATGGTGTCGCGGTACTGGCCGATGTCGCTGCCGTCCAGCTGGTCCAGCAACTGCTCGTCGTAGATCACGTCACCGGCGAACAGGGTCCGGTTGGCCCGGTCGTAGAGGCCGATGCTGCCCGGGCTGTGGCCGGGCAGGTGCAGCACGTGCAGCGCGCGATCGCCGAGTTCGACCAGGTCGCCTTCGCGCAGCTCACGGGTCGGCCGGACCGGGCGCAGCCGGTACTCCTCGGGTCGGTAGCCCGCCTCGGGCAACGCGTCCAGGAGCAGCGGCGGAAGGGCGGCCGACTCGGCCGGGTGCATGCCGAGCAGCCGGCCCAGGGGTGGGCCGAGCAGTGAACCCCGGCTGGCGACGCCCACCGGCTCGGCCGGGTGCGCCCAGCGCTCGGTGAACTCGTGCGCCGAGCCCATGTGGTCCAGGTGGGCGTGGGTCAGCACCAGCACCGGCTCCCGCTCGCCGACCAGCTCGGGCAGCACCGCGCGCAGCGAGGCGACGCCCAGCCCGGCGTCCACCAGCAGGTCCCGCTCGGTACCCCGGATGTGCCAGCAGTTGGCGCGAAGCAACGGGTGCACGTGCGGCTCGGTGATCAGGGTGATCGCCTCGTCCACCGGGGTGGCGGTGAACCAGCGGTCCACGACCGGCAGGGTCACCGGGCCCCTACCGGGTACAGCGCCTTCATCAGGCCCAGGTAGAGCGCGCCGGCGACCAGCGGCCCGACCAGCACGGAGGTGTCCGCGCCGGCGAGCAGCCCGGCCACCGGGCCGGTGTAGAGGGTCAGGTGCAGGCACAACGTGCTGGCCAGGGTGCCGAGGGCCAGCGCCAGAATGCCCGCCCAGTTGATGCCGCCCGCGTACCAGATCGGCCCGCCGGGGCTGGTGTCGTGCAGGGCCAGGCCGCTGTAGCGGTTGCGCCGCAGCCAGATGTCCAGCACGTAGATCGCGCACCGGGGGCCGAGGAAGGCCACCGACAGCTGCAGCACGTTGCTCAGCGTGCTGGTGAAGTCGGTGACGAACAGGGCGTACCCGGCCAGCCCCATCCCGAGCAGCCCGTTGACCAGCACCGAGGCCACCCGGCCCAGCGGCACGCCCATCGCCTGCAGGGCCAGCCCGTTGCTGTAGAGGGTGATCACGTTGTTGGCCACCGAGCCGACCACGATGACCAGCAGGAACAACGGGTAGAACCAGCCGGGCAGGATCGCCGCGAGTGACTTCGCCGGGTCGGTCATGTCCACGGCGGTGCCGGCCAGCACGCCCAGCGAGCCGAGCAGCACCGACGGGATGAACCCGCCCAGCGTGGTCCACAGGGTGACGGCCACGGGGGAGGAGTCGGTGGGCAGGTAGCGCGCGTAGTCCGCGCTGATGCCCCAGGACAGCGGGGCCGCCGCGATCACCCCCACGCCGGTGAGCACGACCGCCCACACCGGCGCCCCGCCGGCCGGCGCGGCCGCGTGCCCCCAGTCCGCGTGGGCCAGCACGAACCCGGCGAGCACCAGCATCGCCAGGCTCAGCCCGGCGGTGAACCAGCCGCTGAGCCGGGTGATGGTGGCGTGCCCGTACACGCACAGCGCCAGGGTGACCGCCGCGCACACCCCGACCACGGCCAGCCGCGCCGCCTGCCCCGGGGGCTGGCCGGTCCGCTCCAGCACCGCGAACCCGGCCAGCGAGCCGAAGGCCAGGTTGATCGCCACGTACCCGACGCCGACCGTCCAGCTGGTCAGCGCGACGGCGGCCGGGTTCCCGCGTACCCCGAACATGGCCCGGGTGATCACGTTGGTCGGCGTGCCGGAGGAGGTTCCGCTCACCGCGATCAGGCCGATCGACAACCAGAACAGGTTGCCCGCCACGACCACGGCGATTCCCTGCCACACGGTCAGGCCCATCAGGGTGAGCAGCCCGCCGAGCACCAGATACAGGTAGTTCACGTTGGACGAGGCCCAGATGGCGAACAGCTCGCGCGGGCGGCCGTGCCGTTCGGCGGGTGGCACGTAGTCGATGCCCCGGCCCTCCACTCGGCCGAACGCGTCGGTCTCCGTGGTGTCCGGCATGTGGCCTCCACCTTATTGAGCAGACGTTCAATTGCTTGTTGCTCGCGTAGTCAATACGGTGGCTGTCATGACGTCAAGGGTGGCGCGGGCGGCCCGCCGGAAGTCGGCACCGGACCGGCGCGCCGAAATCGTCGCCGAGGCCACCCGGCTGGCCCTGGCCGACGGCATCGACCAGCTGACCCTGCGCGCCGTGGCCGACCGGCTCGGGGTGGTGAGCAGCCTGGTCAGCCACTACTTCCCGGCGGTGGACGACCTGCTGGTGGAGGCCTTCCGCACCGCCGCCCAGGCCGACTCGGCCCAGACCTACGCCCAGGTCGAACAGGCCGGCGACCCGGTGGCCGGCCTGCGTACCATGCTGCGGCTGACCATCTCCGAGGAGCGCGACCGGATCAGCACCCTGTGGCTCGGCGCCTGGTACGCCGGCCGCAAGCGGCCGGTGCTGCACGCCGAGGTCACCGCCGAGATGGGTCGCGACATCGAGCGGCTCAGCGCCCTGATCGAACGCGGCCGCGCCGGCGGCGCGCTCCACACCGACGACCCGGACGCCAGCGCGATCCGGATCCTGGCGGTCACCGACGGCCTGAGCATCCAGGCGGTCATGCGCAGCACCGTCGACTACCGGGCGGTCCGCGAGCTGGTCTTCACCGTCGCCGAACGCGAGCTGGGCCTGCCCGAGGGCGCGCTGGGCGGGGACTAGTGTCCGCGGGACACTAGGCTGCCGGCGTGGACACCCGGGGCATGCTGTCCGACGAGCGGCGCGACCTGGTCGCGCTGCTGCGCACGCTGACCGACTCGGACTGGGAGGCGCCGTCGCTGTGCGCCGGCTGGCGGGTCCGGGACGTGGTCGCGCACATGGTCGGCATCACCCTCCCGCTCGGCTCGTACGCCCGGAAAGCCGTGCTCGCCGGGTCGGCGGACCGACTCAACGACCGCCTGGTGGACGAGCTGCGCACCCTTTCCCCCGGCGAGCTGGTCGACCGGATCGCCTCGGCCGCCGACGGCGGCTGGGACACACGGTTGATCCCGTCGATCATGCTGGCCGACACGGTCGTGCACCACCAGGACATCCGGCGGCCGCTGGGCCGCCCGCGCACCGTGCCGGCGCCGCGGCTGGTTTCGGTGTTGGAGCGCCCGGACCCGTTCGCCCGGCCCGGGCGCCGGATCCGGGGGCTGCGCCTGGTGGCCACGGATGTCTCCTGGTCCAAGGGTGCCGGGCCGGAGGTGCGCGGCCCGGGGGAGGCCCTGGCCCTGGCAATGGCCGGCCGGGCCGTGGCCATGGACGAACTAGACGGCGACGGCGTCGAACTGCTGCGCTCCCGGCTCTGACCTTCCGGTTCAGCCGTGGTCGGCTTCAAAGAACGCTCGGACCGGCCGGCGTGGCCGGTCTGCCGCGGCTCAGGTGCCGCCCGCCCGGCCAGGCCCCGCGTCTCGTTACGCACCGTGACGGTTTGGGCGGCGGCGGGGGCCGAGCCCGGGGTGCGGTTCGTCGACATCGACACCAGTCTGGACCCGCCAAGATCGAACAAGACTCACGTCGATCTCGATGAACTGAGGCGGGGCCGAAGCCAATACGACCGTTACCCAACGTAGTCTCCGGCTCGGCACGGATCGACCGCCGACGAGCCGCGGGAACCGGTACACCGGCCGATCCGGCTGAGCTCAGAAGCCGTGCTGGCGACCGGCGAGCATCCGCTCGGACACCCGCGCCTCCATTCCGGCGCCGAACGGGTTGCGGTGAGCCTCCAGGGCCAGCCGGGCGTCCTCGGCGACCAGGTCGGCATTGATCTGGGCGCCGGCCGTCGCCCCCGCCGCCGCGGACGCGCCGACCTGCGCGGACAGGTCGGTGACGTTGCCGGCCACCCACACCCCGGGGACCTCGGTGCGGCCGACCGGGTCGGCCGGCAGTTGCTCGCCGACCCCGGCGGTGTGCTCCACCGCCCGCAGGCCCAGCGGGGCGAGGAAGCCGGCCCGCGCCTCCATCCGGGTGGCCACCGCCACCGCCTGCCTGGGTACCACCGAACCGCCGGCCAGCCGCACCCCGACCAGGCGGTCCGCGACCACCTCGAGCCCGGTCACCTCGCCGGTCACCACCGGAATGCCCAGGGCGGCCAGTTGCTCCGCCTGTTCGCCGGTGGGCGGCCGGGTGTGCGCGAAGTACGTGACGTCCCGGCTCAACTGGCGGAAGAGCAGCGTCTGGTGCACCGACATCGGCCCACTGGCCAGGACCCCGATGGCCTGGTCCCGCACCTCCCAGCCGTGGCAGTACGGGCAGTGCAGCACGTCCCGCCCCCACCGCTCGCGCAACCCCGGCACGTCCGGCAGCCGGTCCACCAGCCCGGTGGCCACCAGCACCCGGCGCGCGCGGACGGTCCGGCCGTCGGCCAGGGTGACCGCGAACCGCTCGCCGGCCCTGGTCACCGCGGCGACCTCCCCGGTCACCAGCTCGCCGCCGTACCGCGCGACCTCGGCCCGCCCCCGCGCCAGCAGCTCGGCCGGTGGCGTGCCGTCGAGGGCCAGCAGCCCGTGCACGCCGTCGGCCGGGGCGTTGCGGGGCTCGCCGGCGTCCACCACCAGCACCGACCGGCGCGACCTCGCCAGCATCAGCGCCCCGTTCAGGCCGGCCGCCCCGCCACCGACCACCACCACGTCGTAACTGTCCTCGGTCACCCTGACCACCTCCACGGCCAACCTGCACTCCCGACGCCACATGTGGCAAAGAACCTTGCCGGAATGGCAAAATGGTCGGCATGACCGACGGGCAGACCCTCGACGCGGTGGGGCCCCGGCTGCGCGCGCTGCGCCGGCAGCGGGAGACGACGCTGGCCGAGCTCTCCTCGGCCACCGGGATCTCGGTGAGCACGCTGTCGCGGCTGGAGTCCGGCGACCGCCGGCCCACCCTGGAGCTGCTGCTGCCGCTGGCCCGGGCGCACGGGGTCACCCTGGACGAGCTGGTGGACGCCCCGCCCACCGGCGACCCGCGCATCCACCTGCGGCCGGTGCGGCGCAACGGCATGACCATGCTGCCGCTGACCCGCCGCGCCGGCGGCATCCAGGCCTACAAGCTGATCATTCCGGCCGGTTCGGACCGGCGCGACCCCGACCCCAAGACCCACGAGGGCTACGAGTGGCTCTACGTCATGAACGGCCGGCTGCGGGTGGTCCTCGGGGAGCACGACATCGTGATGAAGCCGGGTGAGGCGGCCGAGTTCGACACCCGGCTGCCGCACTGGTTCGGCGCGGCCGACCACGAGGCGGTGGAGTTCCTCATCCTGTTCGGCAAGCAGGGCGAACGTGCGCACCTGCGAGCTCGCCCGGCAGCCTCCGCCCCGGATTGACAGACTCGGGGCATGACGCGCACCGACACGATCACCCTGGGCGGGGTGGAGATCACCCGGGTATTCGAGGAACGCCGGTTCGACATGCCCCGGCTGGCGATCTTCCCGGACGTGGACGAGGCGATCTGGCGCCGCCAGCGGGACTGGCTGGACCCGGGCTTCTGGAACGCCGACTCGGACATGCTGGTGGCCAGCCTGCAGAGTTGGCTGCTGCGCAGCGACGGGGCCACCATCCTGGTCGACACCGGGGTGGGCAACGACAAGCCCCGGCCCGGCATGCCCATTTTCGATGGGCTCCAGACCGGCTACCTGGACAACCTGGCCGCCGCCGGTACCCGCCCCGAGGACGTCGACCTGGTGGTGATCACCCACCTGCACAGCGACCACGTGGGGTGGAACACCCGCCTGGTGGACGGCGAGTGGGTGCCCACATTCCCCAACGCGCGTTACCTGTTCGCCCGGGACGACCTGGAGTACTGGGACCCCGGGAACGGCCACCCGACCCGGTCCGGCGAGCGGATGGCCGGGGTCTTCGAGGACAGCGTCGCCCCGGTTCTGGCCGCCGGACTGGTCGACTCCTGGGAAGGCCGCCACCAGGCCGACACCAACCTGAGCCTGGAGCCCGCGCCCGGCCACACCCCGGGGTCCGCCGTGCTGTGGCTGCGCTCCGGGACCGACCGGGCCGCCTTCGTCGGCGACCTGTTGCACAGTCCGCTGCAGGTGGCCGAGCCGGACGTCTGCCCGTGCTTCGACGAGGACGAGGCGCAGGGCCTGGCCAGCCGGCGCCGGGTGCTCGGCTCGGTGGCCGACGAGGGGGCGCTGCTCCTGCCGGCGCACTTCCCCTCAGCCGGCGCGGTGGAGCTGCGCCGGGACGGCGACCGGTTCGCCATCACCGAGTGGGCGGCGTTCGCGTGACCGGCCCGGTGGCGCGGACCCGGGCCGGAGCGGTGCGCGGTTGCGCGGAGCGGTTCGGAGCGGTGTTCCGGGCGGTGCCGTACGCCGCGCCGGCCGCCGGCGCCGCGCGGTTCGCCGCGCCCGAGCCGGTGGCGGCCTGGTCGGGGGAGCGGGACGCCACCGCGTTCGGCCCGACCGCGCCGATGCCCGACCGCCGGCGGTTCGGCGACATGGACATGGAACCGGTGGTGCACCACTGGGTCACGGGCGCCGACTACCGGACGGTCAACGTCTGGACGCCGGACCCGTCCGGCCGGGCGCCGGTGCTGGTGTTCGTGCACGGCGGGGCGTTCCTCGCCGGCACCGGCGCGGCGCGGGTTTACGACGGTGCCGCCTTTGCCCGCGACGGGGTCGTGCTGGTGACCTGCAACTACCGGCTCGGGGTGCCCGGCTGGCTGTCCATCCCCGGCGCCCCGGAGAACCGGGGGCTGCTCGACGTGATCGCCGCGCTGCGGTGGGTGCGGGAGAACATCGCGGCCCTCGGCGGCGACCCGGAGCGGGTCACGGTGTGCGGCCAGTCGGCCGGCGGGATGATCGTCAGCGCACTGCTCACCGAGCCGGGCGCGGACGGGCTGTTCCGGCGGGCGATCAGCCAGAGCGGCGGGCTGCACGGGCTGGACCCGGACCGTGCGACCGACGTCGGCGTGCGGGTGGCCCAGCAGCTCGGTGTGCCGCACGAGGTGGCCTCGTTCTCCGAGATACCCGACGAGCGGCTGGTCGCCGCGCTGACCGAGGTCACGGCGAACGGGCAGGGCGGGCTCACCCCGGTGGCCGTGGTGCGGCGGGGCGCGAAGGTGCGGCCCGGGGTGGAGCTGATGCTCGGCAACACCACCCAGGAGGCGCGGCTGTACCAGAACCCGGCCCAGGAGGCGGCCATCGACGAGCTGTTCCGGTCCGCGAGCGAGCGGCTGGCGGAGGAGCACGCCGCCGCCGGGGGGCGGGCGCTGCGCTACCGGTTCGACTGGCGGGGCGGCCCGTACGGGGCCTGCCACGCGGTGGAGCTGCCGTTCGTCTTCGAGACGACCGGACTGCCCGAGCTGCGTGAGCCCGCCGGACTGCTGGGACCGGCCGTTCCGGACGGCCTGGTCCGCCGCGTGCACGACGCCTGGGTCGGCTTCGTGCGCGACGGTGACCCGGGCTGGACCGGCGAGCACCGGTTCACCGCATGAGCTGCCCGGCGGTCGCCTTGGGGACCTGGTCCAATCGCGGCCGAGATCGCTGGGCCAATTCGGTCAGGGCAGCACGTCACGCAGTGCCTGGAGCGCGCCCGACCAGGCGCTGCGGGACGGCGTGGCGTAGCCGACGACCAGCCCGTCGGCGAGCCGGGCCGCGTCCGGGTGCCGGAAGCTGTCCAGGCCGACCAGCTCCAGGCGCCGCCACGCCGCCGCGTGCAACGCGGCCCGTTCACCGCCCTCGGGCAGCCGCAGGATGGCGTGCAGGCCCGCCGCCAGCCCGGTGACCCGTACGTCGGCGCGGGCGGCCAGGGCTTCCACCAGCTGGTCCCGCCGGCGGCGATAGGCCAGGCGCATGGTCCGGATGTGCTGGTCGTAGGCGCCCCGGTCGATGAGGTCGGCCAGGGTGAGCTGGTCGAGGAAGCCGCACATCAGCTCGAACTCGCCCTTCGCCCGTTCCACCTCCGGCCGCAGCTCCTCGGGCAGCACCATCCAGCCCAGTCGCAGCCCGGGAGCCAGCGTCTTGCTGGTGGTGCCCAGGTAGACCACCCGTTCCGGGTCCATGCCCTGCAGCGCGCCGACCGGTTGGCGGTCGTAGCGGAACTCGCCGTCGTAGTCGTCCTCGATGACGAACCCACCGGTGGAACGGGCCCAGCTCAACACGGCCGCGCGGCGCCGCGGGTGCAGCGCGACGCCGGTGGGGAACTGGTGGGCCGGGGTCAGCAGCACGGCGCCTACATCGGCCAGCTCCTCGACCCGCGCGCCGCCCTCGTCCAGCCCGATCGCGGGCGTGCGCAGTCCCGCCTCGACGAACAGGTTCCGGTGTAACCCGAGCCCGTAGGACTCCACCGCCACCGCGCGCCAACCGCGCGCCCGCAGCACCGCGCCGAGCAGCATCAACCCGTGGATCGCGCCGGAGCAGACGACGATCCGGTCCGGGTCGGCCCGCACGCCACGCGCCCGGGCCAGGTACCCGGCGAGCGAGGTGCGCAGCTCGATCCGGCCCCGGGGGTCGGCGTAGCCGAGGGCCTCGTCCGGTGCGTTCATCAGCGCTCGCCGGGCCGAGCGGCTCCACTGGGTGCGCGGGAACGAGGACACGTCCGGCCGACCGGGCTGCAGGTCGTGCACCGGGGGCGGCACGTTCGGCCGTGGCCGGGCCGGCGGCGCCGCCGGCTGGGGAGCGGTCCAGTTGGCCACCCTGGTCCCGGAGCCCTGGTGCGCGGTCAGCCAGCCTTCGGCGACCAGCTCGCTGTAGGCGTCGACCACGGTGTTCCGGGCGATGCCCAGGTCGGTGGCCAACGAGCGAGAGGACGGCAGCCTCGCGCCCCGCGCCAGCCGCCCGGTGCGCACCGCCTCGCGCAGCGCCTCCATCAGGCCGGCGCGCAACCCGCCCTCGTCGCCCGGGGCCAGATCCAGGTGCAGGTCGGCGCCGGGCGAAGTGGCGCACTCATCCGTCACAGAAGTGGACCATAGCCCTGCGCCAGTTCCGGCCTACCGTTCAGGCATGACAACCACCCAGGAACCCCGGGTCGCGGAGCACACTCCCCGGCTGGACATGGCGAAGCTGGCCCCCGATGTCTACAAGGCGATGTTCCGGCTGGAGACCGCCGTGCGCCAGGGCATCGACTCCACCGTGTACGAGCTGGTGAAGATCCGGGCGTCGCAGATCAACCACTGCGCCTTCTGCATCGACATCCACACCAAGGACGCGCTGGCCGCCGGCGAGTCGGTGGAGCGCATCGTCCAGCTGTCCGCGTGGGAGGAGTCGCGCCACTTCTACACCGCGCGCGAGGTGGCCGCGCTCGAGCTGACCGAGGCGATCACCGTGCTCACCGACGGTTTCGTCCCAGACGAGGTGTACGAGCGGGCGGCCGAGCACTTCGACGAGGCCGAGCTCGCCTACCTGATCGCCGGCATCACCACGATCAACGCCTGGAACCGGTTCGGCGTCACCTCACGGGCCGTGGCCGGTCACTACACCCCGGGCAAGCCCCTGGACTAGCTGCAGGTCGATCAGCACGCCCGCGTCGACCCGCCCCGGCCCGAGGCTCCGGGTGAACCAGCGGGGGCTCTCCCGGACGTCGCGGGTGCGCGCGGTGCCGGGCACCCAGCGCAGCACCCGCTCCCGCTCGTCCTCCCAGGCCAGCTCCCGGGTGACCACCCGGACCCGGCGCACCCAGCCGTGGGCCGGCGGCAGGTCGCCCTCGGTGGCATGCACGGTGCCGGAGAGGTAGCCGCGCAGCGTGTGGCGCCCGGGTTCGGGCGGCGGCACCCGGTGCGGGTCGTAGGCCGCCTCGATACCGTCGCCGCGCAGGCGGATGCCGCCGTCCTCGTGCCGCAGCACCATCCACGACCGCTCGGTGGCGAACTCGTCGTCCCCTGTGGGCACGAATCGCAGCCGCCAGCTGGCCCGTTGCCCGATCGCCGGCGGGGGAGCGCAGCACTCGATCTCCCAGTCGGCGATCACGATCTCGATTACCTGGTCGGGCATCCGGCAAAACATACCGCCGACTTTGTAACTGAACCGACTAGTCGGTATAGTTAAGTTATGAGACCGAGCTCGAGGCACGCCATCCTGGACGCGGCCGTGCAGATCGCCGAACGCAACGGCATCGGCAGCCTGACCCTGGACGCCGCCGCCAAACGGGCCGGGGTCAGCAAGGGCGGCCTGATCTACCACTTCGCCAGCAAGGAACAGCTGATGCTCGCGGTCGTGGAGTACATCAGCGAGGCCTGGGAGTCCGCGCTCACCCGGGAGCTGGGTACGACCTACGAGAACGCCACCCCGGGTGCGCGGCTGCGCGCCTACACCGCCGTGGCGGCCAGCCACCGCGCCAGCCGCGCCGACCTGGCCATCGTGATCGACTCGATCCACGACGAGGCGCTGCTCGCGCCGTGGCGAGCGTTGATCTCCCGCTGGACGGCCAGCCCGCCGCCGACCGCCGATCCCACGGACATCGACCGGCAGGTGGCCCGGCTGGCCGCCGACGGCCTGTGGTTCGCCGAGGCGACCGGGACCACCGGCCTTTCCGCCGAGGTCCGCGCGGCCGTGCTGGCGCGTATCGAGCGGCTGGCGTGAGCCGGTTCTCGCTGCTCGCGGTGGCCATCCTGTTGGAGGTGCTCGGCACCCTCTCGCTGCGAGCCATGGACGGCCTTGCCCAGCCGTGGTGGCTGGTCGGGGTGGTAGCCGGGTACGCGGGTGCGTTCGTCGGCGTGGCGCGGGTCCTCCAGCTGGGCATGCCGGTCGGCGTGGCCTACGGGATCTGGGCCGCGTGCGGCGTGGCGCTGGCCTCGGTGGGCGGCGCGCTGCTGTTCGGTGACCGGCTGACCCCGCCGGTGGTCGCCGGTATCGGCCTGGTGGTCGCCGGCGTGCTGGTGGTCGAGTTCGGGGCTCGGACCCGGGTGTCGGGGGGAGGCTGACATGCCCTGGTTGCTGCTGTCCGGCGCGATCGCCATGGAGACCGCGGCCACGCTGGCCATGAAGGCCTCGCACGGCTTCACCCGGAAGATCTGGATCATCCCGGTGGTGCTCGGCTACGCCGGCGCCTTCGCGCTGTTGGGCGCGGTGCTGGCCGGCGGTGTCGCGGTCGGCGTGGCCTACGGCGTGTGGGCGGCGGCCGGCGTCGCGCTCACCGCGATCTTCGGCCGGCTGTTGTTCCGCGAACCGTTCGGCTGGGCGATGGCCTCCGGGGTCGCGCTGATCATCGCCGGGGTGCTGATGATCGAGCTGGGGGCCGCCCACTGACGGCTCAGGCCTCGGCCAGCCGCACCTGGGCGCCCACGTCGTCGCGGTCGGCGGCGTGCAACACCGAGGCGAGCAGACCGGGGAACCGGCCCTCCACGTCGTCGGTGCGCAGCCGCACGTAGCAGCGGGTGCCCTCCTCGCGGGTCCGGGTGATGCCGGCCGCGCGCAGGACCTTGAGGTGGTGGCTCAACGTGGACTTGCCCACCGGCACCCGCAGCTCGCCCCAGGCGTGCTCCCGGCCGTCGGCCAGCAGCCGCACGATGCCCACCCGCAGCGGGTCGCTCAGCGCGGACATCACGTCGGTCAGCCGCAGCTGGTCGACGTCCGGGTGGTCGGCGTTGCGCACCGCGGTCACGTTAGTGCGAGGCCGCCGTCCACGGCGAGCACCTGGCCGGTCACCCAGGCGCCGGCCGGGTCGGCCAGTTGCACGATCCACCGGGCGACCTCGGCCGGCTCGCCGCGCCGGCCCAGCGGGATCCGGGCCGCCTCGTCGGCCTTGACCTGATCGATCTGCTGGTCGGTCAGGCCGGCGGCGAGCAGTGCCTCCGACTCGGTCGGCCCCGGCGCGACCGCGTTCACCCGCACGCCGTCCGGCGCCA
This sequence comes from Actinospineispora eucalypti, assembly GCA_014208095.1. Lineage (GTDB taxonomy): Bacteria > Actinomycetota > Actinomycetes > Mycobacteriales > Pseudonocardiaceae > Pseudonocardia > Pseudonocardia eucalypti. Next base: position 483,763 of record JACHMT010000002.1, read on the forward strand.
GCTCCAGCGCCCAGCTCCGGGTCAACGACTCCAGTGCCGCCTTCGAGGCCGCGTAGTGCGCGGCGCCCGGCGCCGGGCGGTGGCCGAAGGTGCTGGACACGTTCACGATGGCACCCTTGGCGGCGCGTAGGGGAGCGAGGGCGGCACCGGCCAGCAGGCTCGGCGCGGTCACGTTGGTGGCCAGCAGGTCGGTCACGGCCGCGGCCTCGACCCGTTCCAGCGGCATCCCGACGAACACCCCGGCGTTGTTCACCAGCACATCCAGCCGGCCCCAGCGTTCGGTTGCGGTCCGGACGATCTCCTCGGGCGCCCCGGGCTCGCGCACGTCGGCCACCAGCGTCGCGATCCCCGGGTGCAGCGCGGCCGTCGCGGCCAGCCGGTCCGCGCGACGTCCGACGCCGAGCACGGACGCACCCGCCTCGGCGAACTGCACGGCAACCGCGCGGCCGATGCCCGACCCGGCCCCGGTGACCAGCGCGACCAGTCCAGCCAAACCTGTGGTCATCCGATCCTCCTGTTCGATGTTCGTCAACTATCGAACAATATACTCGCCCGTCGCTCTTGACCGCCGGGCCGCCGACCGAGTTACATACCGACTGTCTGTTTGTCACAAAGGAGGCCTTGCATGACCGCCGCCACGCACGCCGTCTACGAGCGCTACCACGCCTGCTGGGCCGCCCGGGATCCGGAACGGATCGCCGCGATGCACACCACCGACTCGGTTTTCCACCTGCACTCCGGCCTGCCGCCGGCGCGCGGGCGGGAGGAGATCCGGGCGGCCGCCGCCGCCAACTTCGCCCAGGTGCCCGACCTCGACTTCGAGCTGGTCTCCCTGAACGTCGGGGACGGTTTCTGGGCGGTGCGGTTCGTGATGACCGGGACCTCGCCCCACGGTGACCCGTTCCGGATCGACCTGGCCGATGTCGTGCTGGTCAGGGACGGCCTGGTCGCCGAGAAGCACTCCTACGTGGACGGCGTGGCGATGCGGGCCGCGTTGCGCCCGGCGGCCGCCGTGTCCTGAGCGGTCACTCCGGCTCGCCCAGCACGGCGCGCAACCCGGGCAGCACCGCGTCCAGGCTCTTGGTGGTGCGGAAGGCGACGATGCTGCCCGCCTCGCCGCCCGACTCGAACAGCTCGAGGGTCGCGGCCATGGCCTCGTCGAACTCCGCCTCGGGTCGGGCGGTGAGCCCGCGCAGCCACCGCCGCAGCACGTAGTTGTGCGCGGTCACCACCGAGGCCGCCATCAGCTCGGCGCGCAGCGCGGTCGCCTCCTGGCCGCCCATCCACTCGTGGATGTACTCCCGGAACACCCGCTGGTACCGCGGCGTGCTCGCCGTCTCCCGCTCGCGCAGCGCCGGAACGGAGCTGGTCAGCCGGTACCGGGCCAGCGCCAACTGCCCCTCGCCGAGATAGTGCGACAGCACCAGCCGGGCGCTTTCGCGCACCGCTACCAGTGCGGTCTGCTGGGTGGACCCGGCCAATCGGGACCGGATGGCGTCGAGCACGGCCTCGTGGTCCGGGAAGATCACCTCCTCCTTGGACCGGAACGTGCGGAAGAACGTGGTGCGGCCGACCCCGGCGCGCTCCACGATGTCGTCCACCGTGGTCGCCTCGTAGCCGCGCTCGTCGAACAGCGCGAAAGCCGCCTCGATGAGGCGTTCCTTGGTGCTTTCCTTCGCCATCCGCCACTCCTTGCACTCCGGTGCGGTACTGAGTACCGTACACATGGTACTGAGTACCTTCAATGGAACGGTGGACTCGATGCAGCGCGTTGGCGTGGTTGGATGCGGTCTCATGGGCGCGGGAATCGCGGAGGTGTCCGCCCGCGCCGGTTGTGACGTGGTGGTCGTGGAGGCCAACCAGGCCTTCGCCACGGCCGGGCGGGAACGGGTGGCCAAGTCCCTCGCCCGCGCGGAGAGCAAGGGCAAGATCACCAGTGCGGCCGAGGTGCTGGACCGGATCCGGGTGCTCACCGACCTGGAGGAGCTGGCCGACCGCGAGCTGGTGATCGAGGCCATCGCCGAGGACGAGCGGGCCAAGGTCGAGCTGTTCTCCCGGCTGGACATGATCGTCGAGTCGGACGACGCGGTGCTCTCGTCCAACACCTCGTCCATCCCGATCATGAAGCTGGCCGTGGCCACCCGGCGCCCGGCCCAGGTGCTGGGCGTGCACTTCTTCAACCCGGTGCCGGTGCTGTCGCTGGTCGAGCTGGTGCCCAGCCTGCTCACCTCGCCGAAGACCACCGAACGGGTGCGCGCCTTCGTGCAGGACGACCTGGGCAAGCACACCATCGACTGCCAGGACCGGGCCGGGTTCATCGTGAACGCGCTGCTCATCCCGTTCGTGCTGTCGGCGATCCGGATGTTCGAGTCCGGCTTCGCCACCGCCGAGGACATCGACCAGGGGCTGGTCCGGGGTGCAGCCCACCCGCAGGGGCCGCTGGCGCTGGCCGACCTGATCGGCCTGGACACCACCAAGGCGGTGGCCGAGTCGCTGTACGAGGAGTTCAAGGAGCCGCTGTACGCGCCGCCGCCGCTGCTGGCCCGGATGGTCGACGCCGGCCTGCTCGGCCGCAAGACCGGCCGCGGTTTCTACACCTACACCTGAACAGCGCGGAACGCGCTCGCCGAGCGCGCGCCCAGTTAGGCGCGCGGGACAACACAGGGGACCCGATGAACCAGGAGTTCGACCACTTCCGCCTGTCCGAGGACCACGAGGCCATCCGGGAAGCCGTGCGCGCGGTGGCCACCGACAAGATCGCGCCGTACGCGGCCGAGGTGGACGAAAAGGCGGAGTTCCCGCAGGCCGCCTACGACGCGCTGGTCGCGTCCGACTTCCACGCCCCGCACGTGCCCGAGCAGTACGGCGGGGCGGGCGCGGACGCGCTGGCCACCTGCATCGTGATCGAGGAGGTGGCCAGGGCCTGCGTGTCCTCCTCGCTCATCCCGGCGGTGAACAAGCTGGGCAGCCTGCCGCTGATCCTGGGCGCCTCGGAGGAGGTCAAGGCCAAGTACCTGCCCCCGCTGGCGCGGGGCGAGGCCGGGTTCTCCTATGCGCTCTCCGAGCGGGAGGCCGGCTCGGACACCGCCTCCATGAAGTGCCGCGCGGTTGCCGACGGGGACGAGTGGGTGCTGAACGGGCACAAGGCGTGGATCACGAACGCCGGCTTCTCCGAGTACTACACGGTGCTGGCGGTGACCGACCCGGACGGCAAGCGCGGCGCGAACGTGAGCGCGTTCGTGGTGGAGCGCTCCGACCCCGGCTTCAGCTTCGGCGCCCCGGAGCGCAAGCTCGGCATCAAGGGCTCGCCCACCCGCGAGCTGCACTTCGACAACGTGCGCATCCCGGGCGACCGGATGGTGGGTGCGCCGGGGGAGGGCCTCAAGATCGCCCTGCGTACCCTGGACCACACCCGGGTGACCATCGGCGCGCAGGCGGTCGGCGTGGCCCAGGGCGCACTGGACGCGGCGGTCGAGTACGTCAAGGAGCGCAAGCAGTTCGGCAAGGCCATCGCCGAGTTCCAGGGCATGCAGTTCATGCTGGCCGACATGGCGATGGCCGTGGAGACGGCCCGACAGATGGTCTACCTGGCCGCCGCGAAGTCCGAGCGCGGGGACGCCGACCTGCCGTTCTTCGGCGCCGCCGCCAAGTGCTACGCCTCCGACGTGGCGATGAAGGTGACCACGGACGCGGTGCAGGCGCTGGGCGGTGCCGGGTACACCAGGGATTTCCCGGTGGAGCGGATGATGCGGGACGCCAAGATCACCCAGATTTACGAAGGCACCAACCAGGTACAGCGCCTGGTGGTGGCCCGGCACCTGCTCAAGTAGCTCACACCTGGTCGCTCAGCTCGGCCAGCCCCCGGCGCAACACCCCGCGCAGCTCCTCGGGCTCGACCACGTGCAGCAGCCGCCGGAGGTTGCCACATAGGCGACGCCGGGGAACGGACCCGCTACCCACGCCGCCCAGGTGCGTGAGCTGCTGGCCGCGGTGTGCGCCGTTGAGTCGGCAGGTGAGGCTTCTCTCGCCGGTTTGGAACTGTTGATATTGCAGGCTCGACCCTTGATGGCACGCTGATTTCCGTGCGCGTTATCGAGGCTGAAACCACCAGCGCAATGCCAGCCAGCAAAATAGTGCGAACCCGATGCTGGAGTAGGCGAGGTTGATTGCGACCGAGGTAGTTGGGTCGAAGCCCAGAGCCTGTAGCTGTTTCTCCTTGAACTCAGCGATCCCGTGGGTTAGCTCCCAGATGGTCCCGATAATGGCAGCGAGCTGGCCGGCCAGAACCACGAAGCAGACAGCGACGACCCAGCGCACCTCCCGGGCGACCAGTACCGCCGCGGCCGCAAGCACTACGGCGACAGCGATGAAGGCCACCGCGTCACTTTCCTGTAGGTGCGAGAACGCGGCCGTCGCTCCGATCAATGCCAGGGCGACGCCGGCAACCATTAGCAGCACAACGCCGATCTTCAGGGGTCGATGGAACACAGACACGTGAGTGATCTTATGAGGTGCGTCTACTCGCAAAGAGGGCCTACACCGTGAGCATGACCCCAGCGCGGACATCCCCACAGTGGAGGACGCCGTGATCTTCATTCTCAGAGTCGGGCAACCTCAGGGGGCCGCTGGTTCGTCGATGGTTCGCCAGGCGGTGAGCGCGAGTGTCAGTTCGTAGTGGTCCTGGTGGTCGCCGGGGGTCCGCCAGGTGATCGCCTCGATCAACCGCTCGTGGGGTCAACCAGCCCCACTGCGGTGAACGAACCGGATTTGTGCCTCATCGCCGAGCGCGGTGTCTCTGGTGGTGTTCATCCGGAGAACCTCCCCGTGCAGGGCCGTAGCTTGAAGCGAGGCCGGAACGCACGTTCGATATAACAACGAGTCCGGCACGCCCCCGCAATCGAGCGACCGGGTGCGACTGCGGACGATAGTTGTCACTTGCAGACCATCTCTGTCACCAAGATCGGCAAGTCGGTCGACGGGGTTCAGCATACGAGGCAAGGAGGGTAAGGAACACCTGGGCCTTGCGAACCGTGAAGCTCGTGCGGTGTCGGCGATGCGATGACCGAGCCTTGAGATCCTGGTCCGGCCACGGTGACACCCGCGCCGAGGAGGACTGTGGCGGAGACGGCCAGCGCGGCAAGTAGTTGCCCGATCGTGTACCTCGTCGTGAGCATGATCGCCTCTCCATGTCGGACGGAGCGACCCGAATGGGTGCCGTCGCAATAGGATCACCGACGCCTTCTGTCTCACAAGCCCCACAGGCAACACTTACACGCCTGGCCTATCGGTCGGCGAGCTGATCCACCTGGAGTTCCTCACCGGGACGATGACCCAATCCGCGCTGGACTGCCGGACAGTTGTCACCGGATCGACGAGCGGCTGCTGGGACCAGGTGGGGCGAGGCACAGGCGAGAACGTCGCGGCGCTGGTGACATTCGGTGCGACCGTCGTACAAACCGGTGGCGTGTCCGCGGCGACAGACGTCATCCAGGTCGCGACCGGCGTAGTAGGGGTGCTGGTCTCATTCTTGGCCTTGCGTGAAGCGCGGTTGGCACGCCCAAGTCGGTCGAGACAGGCGCCCACCCCTGGTCCTGTGGCGGCCCCCGCCCGGGAGGCGTCACGTCGCATTTTGCCTCCGAAGGTTGTCCCGAAGCCCTCAACGGTGACCCCGGCGACAGCGCACCCGGTGCCCGCGGGCAGCCGACCCCGAGGATTCGCCAGTATGCCGGTGGCGCCGCCGGTGCCCTCTATGTGGCCGCGCGCGCTCACCTTCAACAGCCCCATCGCGCAGGCTGCGGTGTCAACGGTCCTGCTACTGGTCGTGAGCGCCATCTGGCTCGTACGCCGGACCCGCAAGGCGTGGGCGCCCTCCGAGTCCTTCTTCGGCCTGGTCGCGCCTGTCGTCACACGACCGGTGAGACTACGGGCGATACCTAACACAAGCCGTCGCTTTTGACCCGCTGCACGAACCGGTTATCGGCACCTCATCAAGCTTTTGATCAAGCTTGGCCGGCGCGACGCCGCGATACAGCGATACAAAACGCTCGAACGAGGACTCGGTATCGCGGGAGGAACCACGCCGGGGGCTGACAGGGCCATGCGGTCGGTGGCGGTCGGACACGCCCATAACGTGCCGCCCCCGGGGGAACCCGGCCGCATAGGGCCTATGCACGACAAGCAGGCTGCCACTCGTCGTTGTCCGGGTCCTCCGGATCCCAAGTCAGGGGCTCGTGCTCGCTGAACAGGTAGAACCGCCCAATTATCCGGCGATCTGGAGCAACGATCTTTGCCTCAGCACTCAACCCTGTGGGTCCCCCCAGCCAACGGCCATGGTCCCGGCGTCGTTCTTCCAACTCGACTTTGGCGCGCTCAGTCGCCTCGCCTGCATCCGCGCACAAGAACGTCGCTCGGCCTGTGCGGTTGTCGTCCTTGTCGACGAAGTACACAACCGCACGCCACGGCCGCGGTGTTTCAGGAGGTTCAGCCATCGTCACCCCTGTGCCAGCGGCGACGAAACGTACGGGCTCGAACTCTTCACCAGCAACGGAGCCTTGATCTTGTTCACTCCCATCAGCCACGGTGCGCCTCCCGGAGAGTCTGATTTCCCCGACGGGTGGCAAGAAAATGCCGCAGGTCCGTTATGGCGTTGTCGTGCGCCCACCGGAGCCGCCAGCGCATCCGACGCCGCCACCTCTTGTCCGTCGGTGCTACGCGAAGCGCCAGGTCACGGGCGCTACGGGTCGTGTTCACGGACTCATGGAATCCTGATCATGGTGGAGGCGGTAGATGACATCCGATGACATGGACGGAGGCGGACAGCGCAGTGGAACACGGGATCACGATCACCGGATCGCGTTCGACCGAGCATCGGTCGGCCGAGTTCTACGGTCGAATCTTCGAGGCCTATTTGGAGCCGTTCGCGCAGCAGAACGCACACTTTCATATCGGTGGGGCACTGGGGATAGACACTCTTACCCTGAACTGGCTAGCGAACAACACCCCCTCGGCCATCACCATTGCCGTACCGTGCAGCGTGAACGACCAGCCACACGAGGCGGCGGATGCCATCAGGTCTTGGGCACGGGCGGGTCGCTTGGCGGATATCGTCGAACTCAACGCGCCAGCACTTGGGACGCCGGCCTATCATGTCCGTAATCGTTGGATGGTGGACCGCACTCAGTTCGTTATTGGTTTCCCGCGTAACGACGATCCCGGGAGCGGCACATGGTACACTCTCGGCTACGCAGCTGAGCAAAGAAAGCCTCGTATGATTGTGCCAATCTAGCCCACCTCACCTGATGGACTCTCGATATGAGTGGACGCAATCGCAGCGTCGGTGCCGAGGTATTGCGGCGACTTCGAGAAGCACGGGGTTGGTCTTGGGCTGACATGGCCCGCGCGATTCGAGATCTTGCAGGAGAACTCGGCATGTCGTCGCTGGCCGGCGTTCAAGTCGCTAGCCTCAAACGAAATATCGCACGCTGGGAGAGCGCCGGTGTCAACGGAAGCATGGGTGAGCGGAATCAGCTATTGCTCGCACACCTTTACGCCCGGACGCCCGCGGGTGAGATCTCAATCGGTGGAGGCTCTGACTTTGAAGCCTTGCTTTCGGCCTTGCACCATTTTGGCATTGATGAAGACCGTCTGCGTGAGCTTCAAGCCGCAGTCGCGGAGAACGCAGCCCGTCAATACGGCGGGCTCTCTGCGTTCTCAAGGAACGGCTACTCGCCTGACCTCGCGCGTGCGCTGCACGACCCCAGTAAACTGAGCCACGGCACGCTCGTAGAACTGCGCGAAGTAGTAACAGATGTAAATAATCGAGTGGGCACCGTTCCGTTTGTGCGGCTTCAACTACAGCTTGCGCCGACGGTCGACTCCTGCCGTCGTCTCATCGCCGCGACGGACACCCCGGGGTCTTTGCGAGAAGACCTACTAGTCGTCGCCTCGGATGCATTCACGCTTGCAGGTCGGCTTGCGTTTGAAACGCGGGATGATGACGCGTCATCTCAGTTGTATGGTGCCGCAACTGATGCGGCGAGCAAGGTTACTGACTCGCGGCACTTAGCAGCGGTGTACACGAGTCACGCGATGGTAACTCACTACATTTCAGGAGTTCCCAACTCCGCTCGCGAGATCGCGCATGCGGCAGTAAAAGCCGCCGAAGTCGGCTCAAGCATCAGCGTTCGGGCGCGCGCTTTGGCTGTGCAAGCCGAGATGTCCGCGCGCGCCGGACTCCATCGAGAAACCGAGGTAGCGCTGCTGAGGGCTTGGAAGACTGTGGACCGCGACACGGTCGACGATCCAAGCGGCGACTTCAACCATGACCGTCTGAACGGATTTGAAGGAGTCTGCCAGCTTCACATCGGACGCGCCGAGGTGGCTAGCGAGAGAATCGAGCGGTGCATCACGAGCCTTCAAGACCCACGGAGCAAGGTCCAGCTCGGAATCAACACGACAGATCTAGCAATCGCCAGGCAACGGTTGGGAGACCCGCGTGCCTCGGTAGCGCTCCTACATGAGTCCGTGGATATCGCCGCCGGCACAGGTGGTCGCGTGGCGTCGCAACGTATTCGGCAAGCACGCCTAGAGCTACGTAAGTGGCGTACGGAGTCGTTCGTGGCGGACTTGGATGACCACATCCATGCGACTTTGCTTGCGAGATGACCGGGGGAACCGATTCCAGCCGGTCGGAGTGGTGTTGCGGGTCCATCGGCGATGAGCTGGTCAACGACCTGTGCCAGTAGCGAATCGCTCAGTGCACAGATGGTGATCGTGCCCGCTTTGCGAAGCTGTGACTAGCCGTCACGGCGAGGGGTCCAAGATCTTTGTAACTCTGTACTTAGTAACAAGATCAAATCCCCATGGCGTGAATGTCGTGCAATCAGAGTGACAGCTGAGAGCCGAGCGACACCCGGAGAAACGCTGGCCACGCCAATTGGGTGGCGCCCCTACCTCACCGCCACGGGCCAGTCGACGCCACGGAAGACCGGCCACGCCGCGCCGCCCAAGCCGTCTTGGAATCGGCACCGCACCCTAGCCGCGCAAGTCGGCGGCGATCTGGCGGGCGCGGATCGCGCCGGCCTGGCCTGCTCCTTCCACCCCGATGCCCAGGATCGGCGTCGAGCCGTCCCCGGCGAAGTACAGCCCGGGCACCTCGGAGCTCTGCGGCGGCAGCTTGGGGCCGTGGGTGAGCGGGTTCAGCCAGTGGTGTTTGTGGGTCATCTCGGTGCGGTCCACAGTGGCGTCGTGGAAGCCCGGGAACATGTCCTCCTGCAGGTCGAGCAGGTGTTTCACCGCGCCGTCGTGGCCGCCGATCTCCGCGTAGGCTTCCTTGGAGAACTGCGCCTGGGCGGCGAGCAGCCAGCGGCCCTCCTCGGTGGAGTCCGGGGCGATCGCCTGCATGGGGAACAGGTAGGCGAGGTTGCTGCCCGCCGCGTCGGCGACCATGGTCATGTTCTGTAGCGGCACCACGGGCTTGTCCAGCAGCGAGTACGTGCACGCGTCGTGCCCCAGCAGCTGGTTCGCGTAGTCCAGCGGGGCGGCCACCTCGGAAGCCAGCGGGCCGAGCAGCCCGGGTATCCGCGGGTTGCCCACCGCCAGCGCCACCGCGCGCCCGCGCACCTCGTCGCCGCCGCGCAGCGCGACCCCGGCCGCCCGGCCGTCCTCCACGATCAGCTGCTCCACCCGGGCACCCCGGCGCACCGGGCACCCGGCGGCGTCCAGGCCCCGGCCCAACGGCACCAGCAGCCCCTCCCACGGGTCCGGGCTGGGCGCGGTGACGAACGCCTCGCCGCTGACCAGGCCGCGCAGCATGCCCATCATCCCGTAGACCGAGACGTGCTCGGCCGCCACCTGTGGCGTGGTCTCGGTGAGGTTGGCCGCGAGCACACACATGATCATGGTCAGCGTCTGGTCGCCGCCCTGCTCGGCCACCCAGTGGGTGAGCGGGGTGCGCTGCAGCGCGGCCAGGTCCTCCCAGGACATGCGCAGCGCGACGTTCAGCACCCGCTCCAGGTCGGCGCGCAGCTCGTCCAGCGGGAACGGCACCAGCGGCGCCAGCACGTCCAGGATGGCGCTCGCCGACGGTGCGGCGCGCAGCTCCGCGCGGGCCCCGGTGGCCTTGTTCAGGATGTGCATCGGCGGGCTGACGTGGAACGACACCGGCGCGTTGACGATCCGTGCGGCGCTGAACCAGGAGCCGCCGTTCAGTCCCGGCTGGAAGATCGGGTGCTGCACGAACCCCTTGCTGCGGGTGCCGAGCTGGGCCGAGCGCAGCGCCCAGCCCACCTCGGGGGTCTCGCAGACCACGGCCGCGCTCACCCCCTCGGCCACCAACTGGGCCGCACAGCACAGGCCCGCGACTCCGGCTCCGACCACCACCACGTCGGCATCGAGCTTCGGCATCGTGCGCTCCTTAGAGGAAGGGCGTGACACAGCTCTCATGACTATGTGACACTTATCGCTGTATGTCAATCAGGGAGGTTTGAGCATGCGGGTTGTGGTGGTGGGCGCCGGGCTGTCCGGACTGGCGGCCGCGCACCGGCTGCGCCGGGCCGGGACGGAGGTCCTGGTGCTGGAGCGCGACGAGCTGCCCGGCGGGCGGGCCCGCAGCGAGCGCCACGGCGATTACCTGGTGGACACCGGGCCGGACGCGCTGACCGGCAGCTACTCCAGCTATCTCGCACTGGTCGACGAACTGGGCCTGGCCGACCGCGTGGCGCCGAGCAGCCCGGTGGTCGGCCTGGTGCGGGACGGCCGGCTGATCGACATCGATCCGCGCCGGCCGTGGCGGGCGCTCACCCGGCGGGCCCTCGGCCCGGCCGCGGCCGGGCGGCTGCTCACCGGTTGGCTGCGCCTGCGCAAGGCCGCCCGGGACGTGGACTCCTACGAACTGGTCAACCGGGCCGACCTGGACGACCCGGACGTCAGCGCGCACGACCTCGCGCTGCGCACGTTCGGCACCGAGGTGGCCGAGTACCTGGTCGACCCGGTCATGCGGCTGACCACGGGCAGCGGGGCGCGCACCGCCTCGGCGCTGAACCTGCTCGGCGCCCTGCGGGCCTGGACCGCACCGGTGGTGAACGTGCGGGGCGGGTTGGACCGGCTACCGGCCGCCCTAGCCGCCGAGGTACCGGTGACCTACGGCGCCACGGTCACCGGCGTGGACGAAAGCGACGACGGGGTGCGGGTGCGCTACCTGGATGCCGGGGGCGAGGCCCACACCGTCGACGCGGACGGCTGCGTGATCGGCGCGATGTACCACACGGCGGTGGAGATCTGGCCGTCGTTGAAGGGCTACTCGCCGGAGTTCGCCGACCGGCTGGCCGACGTGAAGCTGGTGAGCGTCTCGCTGGGCTACCGGGCGCGCACCCGCAGCGCCGCGTACATCGTGCAGGTACCCACCGCCGAGCTGGCCGACGTGCTGCTCATCTTCCTGCAGCACAACAAGGCCCCCGACCGCGCCCCGGACGGGCACAGCCTGATCACCCTCTACACCGACACCACCGTCACCGACCGCTACCTGGGCCGCACCGACGAACAGATCGTGGACTGGGCGGCCGGCACCGTCGAGGCCCTGTGCCCCGAGCTGGCCGGGAGGCGCGACCTGGCCGTGGTGACCCGCTGGCCCAAGGCCGGCTACCTGGCCACCCCCGGGTTCTGGCGCCGGGCGGCCGGCCTGCTCGACGCGCTGCCCGCCGACGGCCGGGTGCGGCTGGCCGGCGACCTGTTCGGCGCCGGCTCGATGGAGTCCGCCGTGCGGTGGGGCGAGCGGGCCGCAACCGCGCTCCTGGATCTTGACCGGCAACCGAGGAGGCCGACATGTTCCTGACCGCCGTCGACGTGCCACCGGTCGGCATGACCACGCCGGTGGGCGCGCAGACCACCGCCCAGCTGGCCATCGGTGCCGTGGTCGCCGCGATGGTGCTCGGCGCCCTCTGGCGCTGGTACCGCACCGGGCAGCCGACCGGGGTGCTCCTGCTGGTCGGCGGGCTCGGCTGTTCGATGAACGAGGCGTTGGTCGACCAGCTCGGCCACTGCTGGTTTCCCCCGGACGGCGCGATCGCCTACTCGGCCTTCGGCTACGCGGTGCCATGGTGGGTGGTGACCGCCTATGTCGGCTTCTTCGGCGGGCTGACCTGGCTCACCGCCGAACTGCTGGCCACCGGGCCGACCCGACGGCGGATGTGGGCGGCCATCGGCGGCGTGTGGGTGGTGAACCTGATCCTGGAGATGCCCATCCTGGCCAGCGGGCTCTACCAGTACTACGGCTACCAGCCGCTGGAGGTGGGCGGCTTCCCGCTCAACTGGCTGGTCATCAACTCACTGGGCTCGCTGTTCGCCGCGGTGCTGGTGGCCCGGCTGCCCTGGTGGTTCACTGGCGCCCGCCGGCTTCTGCTGGTGCTGGTGCCGTACGTGACCTACTTCGCGTCCTGGGTGGCGCACATGCCGCTGTTCCTGGCGCACAACGCCGACGTGTCCGACCCGGCCCGCCTCTTCGCGGCCGTGCTGTGCATCCTGCTCGGGCTGGTCGCAATGGACGCGCTGGTCCGGACCGGCGTGGCGCCGACTGTGGGTCACCGGCCCGCGGTGCCGGCCGATGACCCACAGCGCGCGTCGGTCAGGTGAAGATGGACTGGGTCTGCTGGTAGTGGCCGATGGCCTCGGGGCCGAGCTCACGCCCGAGGCCGCTGGCCTTCACCCCGCCGAACGGAGCGGTCGGGTCGAGCATGAAGTTGTTCAGCCCGATGCTGCCGGTCTGCACCCGCCGCGCGACGGCGAGGCCGCGCTCGTCGTCCCCGGTCCACACCGAGCCGCCGAGCCCGTAGTCGGAGTCGTTGGCGATCCGCACGGCATCGTCGTCGTCGGCGTAGGGGATCAGCGACAGCACCGGGCCGAAGATCTCCTCCTGGGCGATGGTGTGGTTGTTGTCCACGTCGGCGAAGATCGTCGGCTGGACGAACCAGCCCTTGTCCCGGTCCGGGCGGCCGCCGCCGACCACCACCCGGGCGCCCTCGGCCTTGCCCTTGGCGATGTAACCCTCCACCCGGTCCCGCTGCCGGTCGCTGGCCAGCGGGCCGACCTGGGTGGTCTCGTCCAGCGCGTCACCGACGGCCAGCGAGCCGGCCAGGGCGGCGAACACTTCGACCACCTCGTCGTAGCGCGAGCGGGGAGCGAGCACCCGGGTGCCCAGGAAGCAGGTCTGCCCGTTGTTCAGCAGGGTCGCGGTGAACAGCTTCTCGCCGATGGCGGCCAGGTCCAGCTGGGCGTCGTCCAGCACGATCGCGGCCGACTTGCCGCCCAGCTCCAGGGTCACCGGCCGGAGCAGCCGCCCGCACACCTCGCCGATGCTGCGCCCGGCCGCCGTGGAGCCGGTGAACGAGACCTTGTCGATGCCCGGGTGGGACACCAGGTAGGCGCCGATCTCCCGGCCGCCGGGCACCCAGTTGATCACCCCGGCCGGGATGCCGGCCTCGCTGGCCGCCTCGGCCAGTGGCACCGAGTCGAGCACGGTCTCCGGCGACGGCTTGATCACCAGCGTGCAGCCGGCGGCCAGCGCGGGCGCGTACTTGAACGCGGCCAGCGACTGCGGGAAGTTCCACGGCACGATCGCGCCGACCACACCGATCGGGTATCGGCGCACGATGGTGGTGCCGCCGAGCAGGCCGGGACGACGTTCCTCCGGCTCGGCCTGCCGGATCACCCCGGCGTAGTAGCGCAGCAGCACCGAGGGGAAGACCCCTTCGAAACGCGAGGAGATGGCAACCGGCATGCCGTTCTGCGCGCTGACCAGCTTGGCGATCTCCTGGCCCCGCTTGTCCAGGGCGTCGGCGAACCGCTCCAGCGCGGCCGCCCGGTCGGTCGGCGCCCAGCGCGCCCAGCCGTCCGGGTCCTCGAAGGCCGCCCGCGCCGCCGCGACGGCGGCGTCCACGTCGGCCTCCTGGGCCTCGGGCACGGAGCCGATGATCTCCTCGGTGCTGGCCGAGCGCACCTCGATCCGCTGGCCGGAGCTGGGTGACGCCCACTCGCCGCCGATGAACAGGGTGTCGTGCTGCGACATGCTTTCTCCTTTGAAGGTCCGCGGGTGCGCCGGGACGGAGCGCACAAGGCCGCGACTGCGTCGTCCGGCGGCGCGGCCATGGGCCTTCAGCCTAGTACGGAACAGTGTTCTCTTAGGAGGGATCTACCACCCCCCTTCGAGAGAAGACCGAAACCGGGTGGGCGGCCGGCGCGCGTGCCGCTACGGTATGACCGACCGCGACCCTGCCCGAGGAGGTGAGCCCCCATGAACGCAGTACGCACCTGGGTGCTCCTCTCGTCCCGGTCGGGCGGCTGATGTAGCTGTCGCCAGGGGTGCCCGTCATGACCGGCACTTCTGAAAGGCGACAACCATGGAATCTGTGCATTCCGATGCCCGGCGCGCGGTGATCACCCGGGTCGCCGAGGGGCACTGGCGCGCTGTGGCGGACGACCGGGAGATCGGTCGCGGCGAGGCGTCACGGCGGCCCGACGGGCGAATCTTCCTCAGCATCGACGCCTGGCACGGCGTGGCCTTCGACCGGCTCGTCGAGGCCATGTTGGCGGAGCTGCCGAGGCCGCTCCACACGATGGTCGACGGGACCGACCATGACTCGACCGCCCGGTGGGAACGGGCCGGGATGGCGGTCCGCCGCCGTGAGTGGCTGTACCAGCTGCCCACCACCTCCCGGCCCGAAGTAGTGCCGCCCCCGGCGGGGGTGACCCTGCTGCCCGCCGGCGCGGCCGATGAGGGCCCGCTGCGGGAGGCGTACGCCGCGATCCGGGCCGAGATCGAGGCGGGCGTCGGCTGGGCCGCGATGCCGGTCCAGGTGCCGGCCCAACCGGCCGGGGCCCCGATGGACCCGTCGCGGTACGCGGTGGCGGCCGGGCCCGACCGGTACGAGGGGCTGGTCCGCGTGGTGGCGCGGCGCCGGCACGCCCGGATCGGGCTGGTCGCGGTCCGGGCCGACCGGCGCCGCCGGGGGATCGGTCGCGCGCTGCTGGCCGACGTGCTCGCCGCGCTGCACCGCGGCGGGATCGACACCGCATCCGCCGATATCGACGAGTCCAATGTGGCAGCGATGGCGCTGTTCGAGGGCCTCGGCGGGCGGCGCGCGGGCAGCGGGCTGGAACTGGTGATCCGATGAGCCGGGGTTCGGGAGGTATCGAGGTCGAGGGCACCGTGGTCGAGGCCCTGCCCAATGCGACCTTCCACGTGGAGCTGGAGAACGGGCACAAGGTGCTCGCCCACATCAGCGGGAAGATCCGGAAGAATTACATCAAGATCGTCCTGCTGGACCGGGTGCTCGTGGAGATCAGCCCGTACGACCTCACGCGCGGCCGGATCCTGTTCCGCTACCGGACTTGATCGGCTGACGTGAACGTTCGGCCTGGGGTGACCACCGCCGGCGGCGCGGCGATCACCCCAGGTCGCGGCGCCGCAACCCGGCCAGGCCGAACCCGGCCAGCCCGTCCAGCGCCCGGGTGTGCCCGAAGGTCTTCACCAGGCCACTGGCCTGAATCACCGCGGTCATTTCGTGTCTTCCCAGGCGCCGATCTGGGTGTTTACTGAGCTGGTGCGCAGTTTGATCTACGTCCGGAAGCGGACTCTGGAGTGGCGCGAGGTCCCCGACGCCGTTCTCGAGGCCGACACCGATGTACTGGTACGGCCCTTCGCGGTGGCCCGCTGCGACCTCGATGTCGCGTTCCTTCGACACGACCTCGGGCGCCCGATGAGGCTTGGACATGCCGCTCGGGTACTGGATCGGCGAGTGCTCACCGACCTCGGGCGCCGACCGTTCACCGGGCCTTTCCCGTTCGGGCACGAGTGCGTGGCCGAGGTGGTGCGGACCGGCGGAGAGGTGCGGTCGGTGACTCCGGGAGACGCGGTGATCGTTCCGTTCCAGATCTCCTGTGGCCGGTGCACAGCATGCTCACAGGGACTGACGGCGGCCTGCGGCACCGACCGGCGTACTCCGATCTCGATGTACGGGCTGGGCACCGCGACGGGCGGATGGGGCGGCACCATGAGCGATCTCCTGCGGGTGCCTCACGCCGACCACATGCTGGTGCGGGTCCCCGAGGGTGTGGATCCGGTGGCGCTCGCCAGCGCGAGCGACAACATCCCGGACGGCTGGCGGTCGGTCGCGGCTCCGCTTGCGCGTTTCCCCGGCGCCCCGGTGTTGGTGCTCGGTGGCCGGGCCCGCAGCGTCGGCCTCTACGCCGCCGCAAGCGCGCTCGCCCTCGGCGCCGAACGTGTCGACTACCTCGACTCCAGCCGGGAACGGCTCAGCATCGCCGCCGCTCTCGGCGCCACACCCCTGACCAGGATCGGCCGACCAGGCTGGCCACGGCCCGGTTCAACGGCGCGCTACCCGATCGTCGTGGACGCCAGCGGCGAACGGGGAGCACTCCGCCACGCACTGCGCTCGCTCACCCCCGGCGGCGTCTGCACCTCGGTGGCGCCGTACTTCGAATCCGGAACACGACTGCCGTTGTGGACCATGTACGTCAACCAGGCCAGCTTCGTCACCGGCCTGGCCAACGCGCGAGCCGAACTCCCGGCGGTATTGGACGCCGTCACGGCCGGCAGGCTCCGACCGGAATTGGTCACCGGCGTGGTGGCCGACTGGTCCGATGCGCCGCGGGCGTTGCTCGACCCCACGACCAAGGTCGTGGTTCGCCGGGCCCGTGCGCACACCCGCTGAATGAGCGTTTGAACGGGCTGGTCAGTTGGGCAGGGTGGCGAGCAGGGCGGTTGCGGCGGCTCTGGCCTGGTCGGTTCGTTCGGGCTGGTCCACGCCCTGCGCCTGGAAGGCCCAGTGCGCCTCGATGAGGCAGAGCAGCCCGTAGGCGACCGCGTCCGCCTGGGCCTCCGTGGCGGCCGGGTGGGCAGTGCGCAGCAACCGGGCCACCGGCGGCAGCCACCGCTCGTTCCACAGTGCGCGCAACCGGTCCCGCACCCGGTCGTCCCGGCCGGCCAGCGCCACCAGGTCCAGCCAGATCAGCAGGTCCCGCCCGCTCCGGTAGAAGCCCGGCCCGAACGCGAGGTGCACCTTCTCCCGCGGCGACTCGTCCCCGGCCAGGAACATGCGGTCGCCGTACGAGCCGACGAACTCGTCGATGAACGCGGTGACCAGGCCGGTGCGGTCCTTGAAGTAGTGGAAGACCAGGGTGCGCGGCACCTCGGCGGCGGCGGCCACCTCGGCGGCGGTGACGTCCGCCAGGCCTGTGCGCGCCACCACGCCGGCCATGGCACCCAGGATCTCCGCCCGGCGTTGACCGGCCAGGCTCGGTCGGCCTACTTTATTGACTGTCACGACAATCAATATATGTGAAGAGGTGGCGGGATGCGAATACTTGCCCTGGGTGGCGCGGGTGGGATGGGCCGGTACGCCTGCCGGGTCGCCGCCGGCTGGCCCGAGGTGACCGAGCTGGTGGTGGCCGACCTCGCGGCCGGCGCCGCGCGGGACTTCGCCGCCGAGCTGGGCCCGCGGGCCCACGGCGTCGGACTGGACGTACGGGACGCTCCGGCCCTGGCCGCCATGCTCGCCGAGGCCGACGTCGTGGTCAACACGGTCGGCCCGTACTTCCGCTTCGGCGTGCCGATCCTCACCGCCGCGATCGACGCCGGCTGCCATTACCTGGACATCTGTGACGACTGGGAACCGACCCTGGACATGCTCGAGCTGACCGAGCGGGCCCGGGCGGCCGGGGTGACCGCGGTCGTCGGCATGGGCGCCAGCCCCGGAGTGGCCAACCTGCTCGCCGTCCAGGCGGCCGCCGCGCTGGAGCGTCCCGAGGAGATCGTCACCGGGTGGAGCCTGGAGGCCGCTCAGCCGGACGAAGCGGGCGGCGCGGGCGGAGCCGCCGAGGTGAGTGCGGCGCTGATCCACGGGGTGCGCCAGATGACCGGCACGATCCGGGTGGTCCGGGACGGCCGGCCGGTGGACGAGCGGCCGCTGCGGCGGTTCACCGTGGACTATCCGGGCGTCGGTCCCCGACCGCTGTGGACCTTCGGCCACCCCGAGGCGGTCACCCTCGCCGGCGTTATCCCCGGCGCTCGGACCAGCGTGAACGCCATGTTCGCCGGCGGAGCGTTCATCGGGCTCGTGCGAGCGCTGCGCTGGGCCGTGGACCGGCGGGTGCTCACCCCGGAACGGGCCGCGCGGGTGATCGCGCTGGCCGAGCGCCGGCTGCCCGCACCCGCGCCGCACACGCTGCTGCCGCCGGACGGCCTGCCACCGTTGTTCGCGCTGGTCACCGGCAGCCACGAGGGCCGTCCGGTCCGCGCCGCCGCGACCCTGCTGCGCGCCCCCGGCATGACCATGGGAGCACTCACCGGGGTACCGCTGGCGGCGGCCCTGCGCCTGCTGGTCACCGGGCGGCTGGACCGGCCCGGGGTGTCCCCGCCGGAGGCCGCGCTGGACCCGGCGGAGTTCTTCGCCGAGCTGGCCGAGCACTGCCCGGGCGCGGGGCCGATGACCCTGCTCACCACCAGCTGGGAGCCGTCGGCCGGCGAGC
This sequence comes from Actinospineispora eucalypti, assembly GCA_014208095.1. GTDB lineage: Bacteria > Actinomycetota > Actinomycetes > Mycobacteriales > Pseudonocardiaceae > Pseudonocardia > Pseudonocardia eucalypti. Next base: position 502,303 of record JACHMT010000002.1, read on the forward strand.
GGTACCGCACGGCGATCGGCGCGGCCCGTGCGGCTCTCAGTGCGTCCGCGTGACCTTGCGCAGCCCGGGCGGCCGGTCCGGGTCCAGCCGGCGCAGCAGCGCGAGGTGCAGCGCCAGCTGCTGGAACGGCAGGATCTCCAGCAACGGGGACAGCTCCTCCGGCGCACCGGCCGGCAGCGCTAGGCCCACCGTGGCGGCGGAGGCGAACTCGGGGGAACCCACGGTGAGCACGTCCGCACCGGTCCGGGCCAGCTCGGCGTGCACCGGGCGCATGGCCTCGCCGGCGGTGCCGGCCGGCGCCACGGTGAACACCGGAACCAGCGAGTCGATCATGCGGAACGGCCCGTGCAGCAGGTCGGCGGCGGAGAACGCGTGCGCGGAGAGCGCGCAGGTCTCCATCAGTTTCAGCGCGGCCTCCCGGGCGGTCGGGTAGCTGTAGCCCCGGCCGGTGACCACCATCCGGTCCGCGTACCGGTAGCGGGTGGCCGCCTCGGCCACGCCCGGCTCGGCGCTCAGTACCTCGGCGGCCAGCTCGGGCAGTCGCCGCGCCGGGGCGGCCGAGTCGCCCCGTACCGCCGCGACCAGTAGGTAAAGTGCGAGCAGCTCGGCGGTGTAGCTCTTGGTCGCGGCCACCGAGCGCTCCGGCCCGGCCAGCACCGGGATGCGGTACTCGGCGGCCTGGTCCAGCGCCGAGCCGGGTGAGTTGGTCACCGCTGCGGTCAGCGCGCCGCCGGCCCGCCCGACCGCCAGGCTGTCCACCAGGTCGGGGGAGGCGCCGGACTGGCTGATCCCGATCATGAGCACGCCGGCCAGGTCGGGCCGGGTGCCGTAGGCGGTCATGGTGGACGGGGACGCCAGCCCGACCGAGAGGCCCAGGCGGATCTCCATCAGGTATTTCGCGTACAGCGCGGCGTGGTCCGAGGTGCCCCGGGCGACCAGCAGCGCGAACCGGGGCCGGCGCCGGCGGATCTCCGCCGCCGCCTCGGCGATCGCTTCGGCCGCCTCGTTGCCCGGCGCGAGCAGGCGTGACCACGCGGCGGGTTGCTCCGCGATCTCCCCGGACATCAACGCACCCGGTCGGGCTTCTTGTACCACTGGTTCTCCAAGGCTTGCGCAGTTGCCGGTGAGGACTGTACCAATGGTTCATCCCTGAGGAGGCTTGATGAAGTACCTCCGGCTGCGTGACGAGCTGCTCGAGCGGCTGCGCGCGATGGCCCCCGGCGAGCCGTTGCCCCCGGAGCGGGAGCTGGCCCGGCAGCTGCGGGTGAGCCGGACAACCCTGCGCCGGGCGCTGGACGACCTGGTGTCCACCGGTGCGGTGCGCCGCCGGCACGGCGCCGGCATCTTCGCGGTCGGCCCGAAGATCGTGCAGCCGCTGACCGCCACCTCCTTCACCGAGGACATGCGCGCGCGGGGCATGCGCCCGGACACCCGGGTCATCGAGTTCGGCGTGGTGCTGGCCGGCGCCCGGCTGGGCCGGCGGCTGGAGGTGTCCCCGTCGGCCGAGGTGGTGCGGGCGCTGCGGTTGCGGCTGGCCGACGACGAGCCGATGGCGCTGGAGATGCTGCACGTGCCGGCCGAGCTGGTGCCCGGGCTGGACGCCGAGACCCTGGGCGAGGCGTCGTTCTACCAACTGCTGGCCGAACGGTTCGGCCACCCGGTGGTGAACGGCCGGCAGAGCATCGAGCCGACGGTCACCGACCACGACGAGTCGGAGCTGCTCACCGTGCCGCTGCACTCGCCGGCGCTGTTGTTCGAGCGCACGTCCCGGGACGCGGACGGCCAAGTGCTGGAGTTCGTCCGGGCCGTCTACCGGGGTGACCGGTACCGCATCGAGACCGAGATTTCGCTGCTTCCGGTGGTGGCACCGGGATTGATGTCCGGTTTGGCCTAGGGCGGTTCGAGCTTCGAGGGGAAGCGATGACTGTGCGTTACGTGGACGCGATCGTGGTGGTCGTCTATCTGATCGGCATAGCCGCGATCGGGCTGAAGCTGTCCGGCCGGCAGCGCTCGTCGGACGACTACTTCGTCGGCGAGGGCAAGATGTCCTGGTGGGCGGTGTGCTTCTCGGTGGTGGCCACCGAGACCAGCGTGCTGACCGTGATCAGCATCCCCGGCGGCGCCTACTCCGACCAGGGCTTCGGCAACCTGGAGCTGGCGTTCGGCTACATCATCGGCCGGGTTGTGGTGGCCACCCTGCTGATCCCGCTGTACAAGCGCGGCGGGTTCGTCAGCGCGTACCAGTACCTGGGGGAGCGGTTCGGCCGGGGCCTGCAGTCGCTGGCCTCGGTGACCTTCGTGTTCACCCGGCTGCTGGCCGAGGGGGTGCGACTGTTCGCGGCGGCCATCCCGATCAAGCTCATGCTGGACGAGTTCGGCATCGCCACCAACTACCCGGTGATCATCATCGCCCTGTCGGTGATCACCGTCGCCTACACCTACCTCGGCGGGATCAAGGCGGTGATCTGGACCGACGCGATCCAGATGTTCCTGTACATCGGTGGCGCGCTGCTGGCCATCGGGGTGCTGTCCGCGAGCGTCGGCGGCGCCGGGTTCGCCGCCGCGCTGGACGCCGGGAAGTTCCAGGTGTTCGACACCAACTTCGGCATCGAGCACGTGCTGACCAGCACCTTCGCCCTGCCCACCGCGATCATCGGCGGCGCCATCTTCGCCATGGCCTCGCACGGCTCGGACCAGCTGATGGTGCAGCGCATCCTGTCCACCCGCTCGGTGCGGGACGGGCAGCTGGCAATGATCGGCTCGGGGATATTCATCGCGCTGCAGTTCACCGCGTTCTCGCTGGTCGGCGCGCTGCTCTGGGCGTACAACGAGGGCAAGACCTACACGCAGCTGGGGCTGGGCAGCACGGACAACCTGTATCCGCAGTTCATTCTGCACGCGCTGCCGGTGGGCATCTCCGGGCTGCTGGTCGCGGGCATCCTGGGCGCGGCGATGGGCTCGCTGTCCTCGGCGCTCAACTCGATGTCCAACTCCACGGTGGCCGACCTGATCTCGGTCTACCGGACCAACCGGCCGCCGGACGAGGTGATTCTGCGCCTGGGCCGGGTGATGACCCTGGTCTGGGCCGTGCTGATGGCGGCGTTCGCCTGTTGGTTCAGCGACAAGACGGGCAACGTCTACCTGACCGGCCTGGCCATCGCCGGGTACACCTACGGCGCGTTGCTCGGCGCCTTCCTGCTCGGCCGCCTGGTGCCGCGCGCCGGCCAGCGGGAGGCGGTCGCCGGGTTCGTGGTGACCGTGCTGGTGATGACCTTCATCGTGCGGGTGGTGCGGGTGGACGTGCCGCTGGCCGCCGGCGGCACCAAGCCGACCGCCATCGCCGCGCAGTGGCTGGTGCCGATCGGCGTGCTGATCACCGTGGCGGTCGGGTGGCTCTGTCGCTTCCTGCCCTACAACCAGCGGCCGGCGCGCAGCACGCGGGAGACGGTGAGCGCGGAGTCCAGCAGCACCACGTCGGCGCGCAACCCGGACGCCAGCTGACCGACGTCGGACAGGCCCAGGGCGGCGGCCGGGGTGGTCGCGGTGACCCGGGCGGCGTCGGCAACCGACAGCCCGTACTCCTGGACGGCCCGTCGGAACAGCACGTCCGAGGTGGTCACCCCGCCGGCCAGGGCGTTGTTGGACAGCATCCGGGCCACGCCGCCGGCCACCCGAACGTGGCCGCCGCCCAGCGTGTACGCGCCGTCCGGCATGCCGGCGGCGGCGATCGCGTCGGTCACCATGGCCACCCGGCCCGGTCCGGCGGCGGCCAGCACCTGGCGCACCCAGGCGGCGTGCAGGTGCACCCCGTCGGCGATCAGCTCCACGGTGACCCTCGGGTCGGCCAGCAGCGCGAGCACCGGCCCGGGCTCGCGGGAGAGCGCGGCCGGCATGGCGTTGAACAGGTGGGTGGCCACGGTGGCGCCGGCGTCCACGGCCGCGTTGGTCAGCGCGAAGTCGGCCTCGGTGTGCCCGACCGCCGCGACCACGCCCGCTCCGGCGAGCGTGCTGATTGCGGCCAGCCCGCCCTCCAGTTCGGGGGCCAGGGTGACCATCCTGATCGTCCCCGCGCCGGCCTCGAGCACCTCCCGCACCTCGCCGGGCTCGGGCGGGCGCAACCACGCCGGGTTGTGCGCGCCGCACCTCGTCCCGGCCAGCCACGGGCCTTCCAGGTGCACCCCGGCCAGCTCCCCGGACCGCACGAACTCGGCCAGTTCGCCCAGCGCGCGGCGCAGCCGGGGGAGGGGCAGGGAGACCAGCGAGGCGATTGACGTGGTGGTCCCGTGCGCCCGCTGGGTGGCCAGCGCCGTGGCCACGGAAGCCGGCCCCTCCTCGTAGCCGCCGCCGCCCCCGCCGTGCGCGTGGATCTCCACGAACCCCGGCACCAACGTGAACCCCGCGCAGTCCACCCGCGTCCCGCTCGCCGGCGGCGGTTCGTCAACGGACCCCACCCCGACGATCCGGTCCCCCCGCACGTGCACCCACCCCCCGGGGAGCACACCGCGCGAGGTGACCACGTCCCCACCCACCAACCCCAAGCTCATATCGCGGGTTCCCCCGGCCCATGTCGCAGGTCTCGCCGGTCCATGTCGCCGGCCGCGCGCAGGGCCTCCCGCACCCCGCCACCGGCGCGGGTGAGCAGCTCGGCGGCCTTCTCCGCGTCCAGATCGGCGAGCAGCATGACGATCGCGGTCTTGGCGTGCCCGCCGGCCTCGGCCAGGGCCGCCCGGACCCGGTGCTCCTCGGCGCCGGTGGCCTCCAGCACGATCCGGGTAGCCCGCGCGCGCAGCTTCTCGTTGGTCACCCGCACGTCCACCATGAGGTTCCGGTACACCTTGCCCAACCTGATCATGCTGGCCGTGGAGAGGGTGTTGAGCACCAGTTTCTGGCTGGTGCCCGCCTTCATCCGGGTGGAGCCGGCGACCACCTCCGGCCCGGTGTCCAGCTCGATGGCCAGCTCGGCGAGCGCGCCCAGCCGGCTGCCCGGGTTGTTGGCGATGCCGATGGTCGCCGCGCCGACCGCGCGCGCCGCCGCCACGGCGGCCAGGACGTAGGGGGTTCGCCCGGAGGCGCTGATGCCGACCACCACGTCGCGTGTCCCAGGGTCCAGCGCGGCCAGATCGGCGCGGGCCGCTTCCTCGTCGTCCTCGGCGCCCTCCACCGCGACCGTCATCGCCCGCTCGCCACCGGCCAGCAGCGCCCGCACCGACTCCGGCCCGGCGCCGTAGGTGGGGTCCAGCTCGGTGGCGTCCAGTACCGCCAGCCGGCCGGCCGTGCCGGCGCCGACGTAGATCAGCCGGCCGCCCTTCCGGAGCCGCCCGACGATCACCTCGACCGCCCGCGCCAACCGGTCCGCGACCGCCCGGACCGCGTCCACAGCACGGGCGTCCTCGCTGGTCAGCAGCGCGACGAGGGCCGGGACGGAGCGGGTGTCCAGGTCGGCCAGCTCCGGCCGGGAACGCTCCGTGGCCAGGCTGGCCAGCGGGGCCGGCCCGCTCGGTTCGTCCGATGGGCGGCCCCGCCGCCCGGCGCCAGCGTCGGTCATGTCGCACTCACCGGCGCGCCCGTTCCCCGGGGCGCACGGTCAACCGGTGGTGCGGCAGGTCGGGGCGGGCGAACAACAGGTGCGCCCCGTCCAGCGCATCGCCGCGCGGCTCCTCCCGTTTCACCCCCGGCGCCAGCACGGCCAGCTCCCGGTCGAACGCCTCGGTGAACAGCCCACCGGCCTGGAACAGCCCGCCCAGACCGGCCAGCGCGCCGTCCACGCCGGGCAGAGCGGCCAGCGCGGCGGCGGCGGTCCGGGCCAGCTCGCGGCCGGCGTCCGTCCAGATCGCCATCGCCTGGGCGTCGCCCGCCTCGGCCGCGGCCGCCACGTCCCGGGCGAACACCGCGACCGCCTGCCCGGGGCTGGACGACCCGTGCAGCACGGCCGGCAGCGTATCCAGCGGGCCGAACCGGGCGGTCGCCAACTCGTGCAGCACGGTTGGCTCGCCCCGCCCGTCGTGCGCGCGCAGGGCCGCGCGCAGGCCGGCCCGCCCGATCCAGTGCCCGCTGCCGTCGTCGCCGACCAGGTAGCCCCAGCCGTCCACGGTGTGGCTTCGGCCGTCCGGGGCCAGTGCCATGGCGACCGCGCCGGTGCCCGCCACCAGCGCCACGCCGGGCTCACCGGCCAGCGCACCGGCGTGCGCGATCGCCATGTCGTTGGCCAGCAACACCCGCTCCGTGCCGAACCGGCTGATCAGCCCGTCCCGCAGCGCGTTCACCGAGTCGCCGGACTGGCCGAGCCCGGCGAGCCCGGCCACCACCGCACTCACCGGGCCGGGGTCGGGCAGTTGCGCGTTGGCGGCGTCGATCGCGGCCAACGCCAGGGCCACCCCGGCGGCGTCGGCCAGGCCCACCGCGCCGGCGCCGACGGCCAGCGCCGCCCGGCGGCCGTCGGTGTAGCGGGCCAGCCGGCAGCTGGTCTTGCCCAGATCGATGGCGATCATGGATGACTGGGTCGATGCGGTCACGGCCCTCCCTCAAGTTGGACCATTGGTACAACTTGGCCGCTCGAGGCGCAAGTATCTTCCGCGTACGCCGAACTGGGCGCACGCTCGGCAGGCGCGTTCCGCGCCGTCGTCAGCTCGCTTCCGGCCAGGGCAGGATCTGCCGGGGCACCACCGGCTCCCGCTTGCGCGACTTCCACTCCCTCGGATAGCCCAGCGACACCTCGACGAACGGCACCCCGTCGTAGTGGGTGAGCCGGGGGATGTGCAGGTGGCCGTAGATGACGGCCGCGGTCCGGTACCGGCGGTGCCAGTCGGCGGTCAGCTCGGTGCCGCACCACTGGGCGAATTCCGGATAATGCAGCACACGGGTAGGTTCGCGTACCAGCGGCCAATGGTTGACCAATATCAGCGGAATGTCCGGATCGCATTCATCCAACCGTCCGGCCGAATAGGCCACCCGGTCCCGGCACCATTCGTCGAGGCCGCCATACGGCTCGGGATGCAGCAGGTACTCGTCCGTGCAGACCACCCCGGCGTCGCGCGCCACGGCCAGCGCCTCCTCCTTGGTGGTGGTGCCCTCCGGGCGGAAGGTGTAGTCGTACAGCAGGAACAACGGGGCGACCACGGCCGGTCCGCCCGCCCCGCTCCAGGTGGGGAACGGGTCCTCCGGCGTGAGTACGCCCAGTTCACGGCAGCGGTCCACCAGATGGCGGTAACGCTTCTCGCCACGCAGCTGTACCGGGTCGGCGGACTGCGTCCACAGCTCGTGGTTTCCGGGCACCCAGATGACCCGCTCGAACCGGCCGGCCAGCAGTTCCAGCCCCCACCGGATGTCCGCCTCCCGCTCGGCCACGTCGCCGGCCACAATGAGCCAGTCCGAGGCCGATTCCGGCTGAATTCGCTCGACGATTTCCCGATTGTCGCCGTGTCGCAGATGCAGGTCACTGGTGGCGAATAATTTGCCGGTCACCACCCCATCCTATGCGCGGCCGTTCCCTTGACGCCTCGGCCGCGCGCTGCTAAAGATAGCATTCGCTATCCAGCCTGGGGGCCAGCCATGACGGTTGAGTTCAGCCGCGAGTCCATGCGCACCGTGCAGGAGATCTTCGCCGCCGACCGCGGCGCCACACCACCCGCGCCGTACCTGGAGCACCACCCGCGTGACCTGGGCACCGGTCAGATCCCGGTGGCCCGTTACACCAGCTCCGAGTACCTGAAGCTGGAGTACGAGCGGTTGTGGTCACGGGTGTGGCAGTGGGCGTGCAACACGGAGGACATCCCGAACGTCGGCGACCACGTCGTCTACGACATCGGTGACCGGTCCGCACTGGTGGTGCGGGTGGCCGAGGACCAGATCAAGGCGTACTACAACGCCTGCCTGCACCGGGGGCGGGCGCTGAAGACCGAATCCGGCAACTGCGCGAAGTTCGTCTGCGGGTTCCACGGCTGGTCCTGGAACCTGGACGGTTCGCTGGACCGCATCCCCTGCCGGTGGGACTTCCCGCAGATCGCCGACGAGGAGAACCGGCTGCCCGAGGTGCGCTGCGAGACCTGGTCGCAGTTCGTGTTCGTGAACTTCGACGACGACGCGGCGCCGCTGCGCGACTCGCTGGACGTGCTGCCCGAGCATTTCGCGCACTACCCGCTGGACGACAAGTACACCGCCGCGCACGTGCAGAAGGTGATGCCGGCCAACTGGAAGGTCTGCATGGAGGCCTTCCTGGAGGCGTACCACGAGGTGGCCACCCACCCGCAGATCATGGAGTGCTTCGCCGACGCGAACTCCCAGTACGACGTGTGGGAGCGCACCAGCCGGCTGTTCACCCTGTTCGGCGTGCCCAGCCCGCACCTGGGCGAGGTCGACCAGGAGCAGATCTTCGACGCCGCCATGGGGTTCGTGCCGGACGTGCCGGTCGACGGGCTGAGCCGGGAGCTGCCGGACGACGCCGACGCCCGGGCGGCGCTGGCCGAGTACACGCGTGGCCTGATGAAGGGCATGCTCGGGCTGGACTGGTCGGGCAAGTCGGTCGCCGAGGTGGTGGACGCGGCGCAGTACTTCGTGTTCCCCAACTGGTGCCCGTGGAGCGGGCTGGCCAACGCGCTGCAGTACCGGTTCCGGCCCAACGGCGACGACCCGGACAGCTGCATCTTCGACGTCCGGATGATGTACCCGATTCCGCCCGGCGCACCCCGGCCGCCGAAAGCGCCGCTGCGCGAGCTGGCCCCCGACGAGCCCTGGGCCAACGCCCCCGAGCTCGCCGGTTTCAGCCTGCTGATGGAGCAGGACGAGAGCAACCTGATCGCCTTGCGGAAGGGCCTGCGGGCCACCAAGCGCACCGGCGTCAACCTCGGTGTGTACCAGGAGTCCCGAATCCGCCACTTCCACCAGCTGCTCGAGGAGTACGTCGGCGGCTGACGCACCCACCCCTTGACGGCTCGGCCCCTTGAAACTCGGCGGTGGAGCTAGCTGAACGGCCTTGGCGGGCCGGGGCGGTGACGGAGGGGGTAGGCCGGACGACCGCCGGCGGCTAGATTCGGCGGCGTGGCGATGCGGGACTACCTGGCCGGCGAGATTGCCGAGGACTTCTCCGACGGGTTGCTCGGCCGCAGGGAGGCGCTACGGCGACTCGGTCTGCTCGGGCTGAGCGTGGCGGCGGCGAGCTCACTGCTCGCGGCCTGCGCCGAGCCGGCGCCTTCCGCACCGGCGCCACCTGCCCCGCCGACCGGCGCGGCCGCCCCGCCCGGCCGAGGTGCCGGGGTACGACCGGGAGAAGAGGTCCGGTTCGCCGGCCCGGCCGGCGAGCTGCGCGCCGCGTGGGCCGCGCCGGCCGATGGTGCGACCCGCGGCGGTGTGCTGGTGCTGCACGAGAACCGTGGCCTCACCGCGCACTTCTACGACCTGGTCGGCCGGCTCGCCGGGGCCGGGTACGCCGCGCTCTGCGTGGACCTGCTCTCCGCCCAGGGCGGGACCGCCGCGCTCACCGACCCCGCCCAGGCGCCGGCCACGCTGGCCGGCAAACCGGCCCCGGCGCTGGTCGGGGACCTGCGCGCGGGCCTGGACGAGCTGGCCCGCCGGGTGCCGGGACACAAGCTCGGCGCCCTCGGGTTCTGCTTTGGCGGCGGCCTCACCTGGCAGCTGCTGCAGGCCGGGGAGACCCGTCTGGCCGTCGCGATCCCGTGCTACGGCCCGGCGCCCGACCAGCCCGACTTCAGCCGGGCCAAGACCACCGCCGTGCTGGCCGTCTACGCCGCCCTGGACGCCCGGGTGAACGCCAGCCGGGAGCGCGCGGAGAACGCCCTGCGCGCCGCCGGCCTGACCTACCAGGTGCGCACCTTCGACGGCGCCGACCACGCCTTCTTCAACGACACCGGCGCCCGCTACAACGCCACCGCCGCCCAGCAGGCCTATGACGCCTGGCTGGACTGGTTCGGCCGCTACCTGCGCTGACGCGCCCGTGAGTGGCGAGTAGCGCTATAGCGTCACTCGCCACTCACGGGGTCTGACGGAACGTCAGACCATAGGCCGATCGGTGGGGACGATCGGAGCCGGCAGCACATCCCGCCCGGTGAGGAACTTGTCCACCCCGGCGGCGGCGGCGCGGCCTTCGGCGATGGCCCAGACGATCAGCGACTGGCCCCGGCCCATGTCGCCGGCGCTGAACACGCCGGGGACGTTGGTCATGAAGGACTCGTCGCGGGCCACGTTGCCCCGGGCGTCGTACTCCACGCCGAGGCCCTCGAGCAGCTTGCCCTTCTCCGGGCCGACGAAGCCCATGGCCAGGAAGGCCAGGTCGCAGGGCAGCTCCCGCTCGGTGCCCGGCACCGGCACGAACTTGCCGCCCTCCATGGCCACCTCGGACAGCCGCAGCGCCCGCACCTGGCCTTCGTCGTTGCCGACGAACTCGGTGGTGCTCACGGCGTAGATCCGGTCGCCGCCCTCCTCGTGCGCCGAGGACACCCGGTAGATCATCGGGTAGGTGGGCCAGGGGTGCGCCGCCGAGCGGTGCTCGGGCGGCATCGGCATGATCTCCAGCTGGGTCACCGAGGCCGCGCCCTGACGGTGCGCGGTGCCCAGGCAGTCGGCCCCGGTGTCACCGCCGCCGATGATCACCACGTGCTTGTCCTCGGCGTGGATCGGGGACCGCTCCAGGTCGCCCTCCTGCACCCGGTTGGCCGGCGGCAGGTACTCCATGGCCTGGTAGATGCCGGTCAGCTCGCGCCCGGGCACCGGCAGGTCCCGCCAGGCGGTCGCCCCGCCCGCCAGGACCACCGCGTCGTACTCCGCGCGCAGGTCCTCGGTGCTGAGGTCCACGCCGACCTCCACGTTCGGCCGGAACACGGTGCCCTCGGCCCGCATCTGCTCCAGCCGCCGGTCCAGCCGGTGCTTGGCCATCTTGAACTCGGGGATGCCGTAGCGGAGCAGGCCGCCGATCCGGTCCGCCCGCTCGAACACCACCACGTCGTGGCCGACCCGGGTGAGCTGCTGGGCGGCGGCCAGCCCGGCCGGGCCGGAGCCCACCACCGCGACCCGCTTGCCGGTCCGGATCTCCGGCGGCCTCGGCCGCACCCAGCCCTCGTCCCAGGCCCGGTCGATGATCTCGATCTCCACCTGCTTGATGGTGACCGGGTCGTCGTTGATCCCCAGCACACAGGCCGCCTCGCAGGGCGCGGGGCAGAGCGTGCCGGTGAACTCCGGGAAGTTGTTCGTGGCGTGCAGCCGCTCGATGGCGTCCACCCAGTCCTTGCGCCAGACCAGGGTGTTCCACTCCGGGATCAGGTTGCCCAGCGGGCAGCCCTGGTGGCAGAACGGGATGCCGCAGTCCATACACCGGCTGGCCTGCGACTCCAGCTTCTCCTTGCCGAAGTCCTCGTAGACCTCGCGCCAGTCCATCAGGCGCAGGTCCACCGGCCGCCGCGTGGGACCTTCGCGACGGACGTTCATGAAGCCCTTGGGGTCAGCCATGAGCGGCCTCCATGATCGCTTCGTTGATGTCGCGGCCGTCCCGCTCGGCGGCGGCCTGCGCGGCGAGGACCCGCTTGTAGTCCTTGGGCATGATCTTGCTGAACCGCCCGAGCGACGTGTCCCAGTCGGTGAGCAGGGCGTGGGCCACCGCGGACCCGGTCTCCGCGTGGTGCCGGTTGACCACGTCGGCGAGGAAGGCCTGGTCCTGCTCGGACAGCGGGTCCAGGTCCACCATCTCGTGGTTGACCCGGCCCACGTTGAGGTCGAGCACGTACGCGATGCCACCGGACATGCCGGCCGCGAAGTTGCGCCCGGTCGGCCCGAGCACCACGACCCGGCCACCGGTCATGTACTCGCAGCCGTGGTCACCGACGCCCTCGACGACGGCCAGCGCGCCGGAGTTGCGCACGCAGAACCGCTCGCCCACCTTGCCCCGGATGAACAGCTCGCCCGAGGTGGCCCCGTAGAGGATCACGTTCCCGGCGATGATGTTCTGCTCGGCGACGAACTGGGAACCCGGGTGCGGGCGCACGGTGATCCGCCCGCCGGACAGGCCCTTGCCCACGTAGTCGTTGGCGTCGCCGACCAGCCGCAGGGTGATGCCGCTCGGCAGGAACGCGCCGAACGACTGCCCGGCGGTGCCGTTCAGGGTGATGTCGATGGTGTCGTCGGGCAAGCCCTTGCCACCCCACCGCTTGGTCAGGTGGTGGCCCAGCATGGTGCCCACGGTCCGGTTCACGTTGCGCACCGGCAGGTCCAGCCGCACCGGCTGACCATCGGCCAGTGCGCCCTCGGCCAGCTGGATCAGCGTGTTGTCGAGCGCCTTGTCCAACCCGTGGTCCTGCTCCCGGATGCAGTGCCGGGCGGTTTCCTCGGCCTCAGCGGGCACGTGCAGGATCGGCGTCAGGTCCAGCCCGGAGGCCTTCCAGTGCGCGATGGCCGGCCGGGTGTCCAGCACCTCGGTACGCCCGACCGCCTCGGCGATGCTGCGGAATCCGAGCTCGGCCAGGTACTCCCGCACCTCCTGCGCGACGAACTCCATGAAGTTCACCACGTAGTCGGCCTTGCCGCTGAACTTGGCCCGCAGCCTGGGGTTTTGCGTGGCCACGCCGACCGGACAGGTATCCAGGTGGCAGACCCGCATCATGATGCAGCCCGAGACCACCAGCGGGGCGGTGGCGAAGCCGAACTCCTCGGCCCCGAGCAGCGCCGCGATCACCACGTCGCGGCCGGTCTTCAGCTGGCCGTCGGCCTGCACCACGATCCGGTCGCGCAGCTTGTTGGCGATCAGCGTCTGCTGGGTCTCGGCCAGGCCCAGCTCCCACGGGGTACCGGCGTGCTTGATCGAGGACAGCGGGGACGCGCCCGTGCCGCCGTCGTGCCCGGAGATCAGCACCACGTCGGAGTAGGCCTTCGCCACGCCGGCCGCGACCGTGCCGACGCCCACCTCGGACACCAGCTTCACGTGCACCCGCGCCCGGGGGTTGGCGTTCTTCAGGTCGTGGATGAGCTGCTTGATGTCCTCGATGGAGTAGATGTCGTGGTGCGGCGGCGGGGAGATCAGCCCGACGCCCGGCGTGGAGTGCCGGGTGGCCGCGATCCACGGGTACACCTTGGTGCCCGGCAGCTGGCCGCCCTCACCGGGCTTCGCGCCCTGCGAGATCTTGATCTGCAGGTCGTCGGCGTTGACCAGGTACTCGCTGGTCACGCCGAACCGCCCGGAGGCCACCTGCTTGATCGACGAGCGGCGGGAGTCGCCGTTCGGGTCCGGGGTGAACCGGTCGGAGTCCTCGCCGCCCTCACCGGTGTTGGACTTGCCGCCCAACCGGTTCATGGCGATGGCCAGGGTCTGGTGCATCTCCTGGGAGATCGACCCGTAGGAGATGGCGCCGGTGGCGAACCGCTTCACGATCTCCGAAACCGGCTCGACCTCGTCGATCGGCACCGGCTCCCGCACGCCCTCCTTGAAGGCGAACAACCCGCGCAGGGTGAGCAGCCGCTTGGTCTGGTCGTCGACCAGCTTGGTGTACTCCTTGAACACCTCGTACCGCCCGGAGCGGGTGGAGTGCTGCAGCTTGAACACCGTGGCCGGGTTGAACAGGTGCGGCTCGCCGTCGCGGCGCCACTGGTAGTCGCCGCCGGTGGCCAGGTCCCGGTGCGCGGCGTGCACGCCGTCGGCGGGGAAGGCCTTGCGGTGGCTGACGGCGACCTCGTCGGCCAGGGTGTCGAAGCCGACCCCGCCCAGCCGGGAGGTGGTCCCGGTGAAGCAGGTGTCGATGACCTCGGCGCCCAGGCCGATGGCCTCGAAGATCTGCGCACCGGTGTAGGAGGCGACGGTGGACACGCCCATCTTGGACATGGTCTTGCGCACGCCCTTGCCCAGCGCCTTGATCAGGTTCCGGGTGGCCGTCTTGGCGTCGACGTCGCCGAGGATGCCCCGCTCGGCCATGTCCTCCACGGTGGCCATGGCCAGGTACGGGTTGACCGCGGCCGCGCCGTACCCGATCAGCAGCGCGATGTGGTGCACCTCGCGGGCGTCGGCGGCCTCCACCACCAGGCCAACCTGGGTGCGCGTCTTCTGCCGCACCAGGTGGTGGTGCACCGCGCCGGTGAGCAGCAGCGACGGGATCGGCGCGTGCTCCGCGTCCACCCCCCGGTTGGACAGCACGACCAGCCGCGCGCCGTCCTCGACCGCCTCGGCGATCTCTACGCAGATCTGGTTCAGCCGCCGGCGCAGCTCCGCGCCGCCGCCGTGCACCTTGTAGACGCCGCGCACGGTGACCGACTGGTAGTCGGGCTGCGAGCCGTCGTCGTCGATGTGCACGATCTTGGCCAGCTCGTCGTTGTCCAGCACCGGGAACGGCAGGATGATCCGGTGACAGGAGTCCGCGTGCGCCTCCAGCAGGTTCGGCTCCGCGCCGACCTGCGCCTGCAGCGAGGTGACCAGCTCCTCCCGGATCGCGTCCAGCGGCGGGTTGGTGACCTGCGCGAACAGCTGGGTGAAGTAGTCGAACATCGGCCGGGGGCCCTCGGAGAACGGGGCCAGCGGGGCGTCGTTGCCCATCGAGCCGATCGGCTCGGCGCCGGTGACCGCCATCGGTGCGAGCAGCACCTCCAGCTCTTCCTGGGTGTACCCGATGGCCTGCTGCCGGCGCACCAGCGAGGCGTGCGAGAACACCTCGCGCTCCCGCTCGGGCAGGTCGCCCAGCTTGATGACGGCCCGGTCGACCCACTCGGCGTAGGGGTGCTCGGCGGCCAGCTGGCCCTTGATCTCGTCGTCGTCCACGATCCGGCCGGCGTTCAGGTCGGCCAGGAACATCCGGCCCGGCTCCAGCCGGCCCTTGCGCACCACGGTGGTCGGGTCGATGTCCAGCACGCCGACCTCGCTGGCCAGCACGACCAGGCCGTCCTCGGTCACCCAGTAGCGGGCCGGGCGCAGGCCGTTGCGGTCCAGCACCGCGCCGATCACCGAACCGTCGGTGAACGCGACCAGCGCCGGCCCGTCCCACGGCTCCATCAGCGTGGAGTGGAACTGGTAGAAGGCCCGGCGGGCCGGGTCCATCTCGGCGTGGTTCTCCCAGGCCTCCGGGATCATCATCAGCACCGCGTGCGGCATGGACCGCCCGCCCAGGTGCAGCAGCTCGAGCACCTCGTCGAACGAGGCGGAGTCGCTGGCGTCCTCGGTGACGATGGGGAACAGCCGGTTCAGGTCACCGGGAATGAGGTCGGTGGCCAGCTGGCTCTCCCGCGCGCGCATCCAGTTGCGGTTGCCCCGCACGGTGTTGATCTCGCCGTTGTGCGCCACCATCCGGTACGGGTGGGCCAGCGGCCAGGCCGGGAAGGTGTTCGTGGAGAACCGGGAGTGCACCAGGCCCAGCGAGCTGGTCACCCGCTCGTCGGAGAGGTCCGGGTAGAGCGTGGCCAGCTGCTCCTCGGTGAGCATGCCCTTGTAGACGATGGTGCGCCCGGAAAGGCTGGGGAAGTAGACGCCGGCCTCGCGCTCGGCGCGCCGGCGCACGCAGTAGACCAGCCGCTCCAGCTCGAGGCCGGACTCGCCGCCGGGGCCGGCGATGAACAGCTGCCGGAACCGGGGCATCACCGCGCGCGCCGTCTCGCCGACGCCCTCCGGGTTCACCGGCACCTCGCGCCAGCCGAGCAGCCGCATGCCCTCGTCGGCGACGATCTCGTCGATGCGGGCGATCGCGCCGGCCTCGGCCTCGTCGTCGTCCGGCAGGAACGCGGTACCCGCCGCGTAGCTGCCCGCCTCGGGAAGCTCGAACTCCACGACCCCGCGGAAGAACTCGTCCGGCAGCTGGATCAGGATCCCGGCGCCGTCACCGACGTCCGGCTCGGCGCCCCGGGCGCCTCGATGCTCCAGGTTCCGCAGCGCGGTGAGTGCCTTTTGCACGATGTCGTGATCACGCCGGCCGGCCAGGTCGGCGACGAACGCGACGCCACATGCGTCATGCTCGTAGGCCGGGTCGTACAGGCCCTCTGCCGGATGTCCAGCGTGTCGACGGTTCGCCCCCTTGGGCAGGTCGGTAGCAGTCACGGGCACCTCTCGTCGTCTTGAACCAGGCCGGGTCGCTGCTCGCTCGGCATGTGGAGCCGGGGCGAGACAGGCGCGACCTCGTAGGCGGCGGCGGTACGCAAAGGCCTGGAAAGTCCGGTTGACCAGCCGAATTCCCCGGGCCACGCAGCGGCCGATAGCGTAACCTTTTGACGCGCCGAATGTGTGGTGAGAGAACCGACAGCACTGGGTGCTGGGTGCCCCCTAACCTAGAAGAGGGAGCATTTCCCCAGGTCAATCATCCTATTGCGAGTTCAAACCAGTTAGAACAATCACTAACTGTGGCCCTCGGGAAGACGGCTGGGGAGCTGTTAGGGGACCCGGTTCACTCAGCGGCGTTGCCCGTCCAAAGAAACTGTCAAGTCTCGGTTGAGGGGCTTGCGGGTGGCCCGTTCGGGTGATGCCCGCCGCTCAGTCCAGCTTGGGGGCGTCGATCATGGACTGCGGGTCGTAGTAGAACAGCCGCATCTCGGCGATCCGGCCGTCGCGCACCGTGGACTGCTCGGCGAAATGGGTCAGCTCGCCCGTGCCGAGGTCGGGAATGCCGAGCACCGCGATGACCCGCTCGCCGTCCGCGACGTAGTAGTGCACGGTGACCCTGCTCAGGTCCAGGAACTGGGCGATCTTGCCGAACAGCTCCGCGAACTCCTGCTTGCCCCGGTAGACCCCGCCGTAGGGCAGGAACTCCGGCTCGTGGACCACGATGTCGTCGGCCAGCACCTCCAGGGCGCCCGGCAGGTCGCCGGAGATGGCCGCGTCGTACAGGCCCCGCACGACGGCGCGGTTGCGTTCGGTGAGGTCGGTGGCGCTGGTCATGGCGTTCCTCCTGATGAAGTCGTCGCTCACTCCAGTAATGGAGTGCATACCACGAACGCCCGTGCGCCGCGCGCGATCGGTGATCGCGCGGTAGCGTCCGCTGCGTGGACGCCACGCTGATCCGCCGCCTCGCGCGCGGCCTCGAACCGATCCACGCGATGGTCTACTTCGCGCCGGAGGCCGAACGGGAGTACACCCGGGCCGGGCTGAAACCGGGCCGGATGGGCTACTTCGCCAGCCGCTCCGCGCCGATGGGGGCGGTGTCCGCCGGGGTGGTCGCGGCGACGTTCTACAACTTCAACCCGGAGCAGGTCGCCCGGCACGTGCCGGCCGCTTGGTCGCTGGCCGAACCGGCGAGCCTGTTGTCGGCCCGGATGGCGGCCGCCGACACCGCGCTGCGGCGACTGCTCGGCGACGAGGCGCTGGCGTCCCCGGAGCTGGCCGAGGCCGCCGAGCTGGCCAGGCGGGCGGCCCTGGCCTGCCGGCCCGAGGGGCGCCCGCTGGCCGCCGGCCACCTGGAGCAGGACTGGCCGGCCGAGCCGCACCTAATGCTCTGGCACGCGGCGTCCATCCTGCGCGAGTACCGGGGCGACGGGCACGTGTCCGCGCTGGTCGGCGCCGGCCTCACCGGCCTGCAGGCGCTGATCACCCACACCGCGAGCGGCCGGGGCTTCCTGGTGGCGTTCGCGCTGGCCAGCCGGGGGTGGAGCGAGCGGCAGTGGGACGACGCCTCGGCCGAGCTGCGCGACCTCGGCCTACTGGACCACGCCGGCACGCTCACCGAGCGGGGCAACGAGCTGCGGGAGCGGCTGGAGGCCGACACCGACCGGTCCGCCACCCAGCCCTGGAAGGCCCTCGGCGAGGCGGACTCCGCGCGCCTGGCCGAGCTCGCCACCGGCCTGTCCCGGGCGCTAGTGGCCGCCGGCTGCTTCCCGGCCGAGGGGGTCTTCGCCCCCCGGCGCTGAGCCGATCCTCGCCCGCACCGCGCCCAGGTACTCGGCAATGGCGTCCCGGTTGCGGGTGAGGAACCGGATGCGCCTGGTCATCCGGTCCCGCTCCTGTTCCAGGGTTTCCAGCATCTCCGGCGTGGCGTCGGCGATGTGTATGGCCCGGGGCTGGTCCAGGCAGGGCAGGATCTGCTTGATGATCCGGGTGGGCAGGCCCGAGTCGAGCAGCCCCCGGATCTGCATGACCCGGTCCACGTCGGACGGCGCGTAGTCGCGGTAGCCGTTGGCGCAGCGCACCGAGACGATCAGCCCCTGCTCCTCGTAGTAGCGCAGCAGGCGGCGGGACGTGTCGGTGCGCTCGGCCAGTTCGCCGATTCGCATGTGGCCGAGGCTAGGGCGTCAGGGGGCGCGCCGCCGAGTGGCCGAGGCGACCACCAGCATGGACAGCCCGCCGGCCAGGATGGACAGCACGCCGCCGCCGTACCACGCCAGGTCGTAGCTGCCCAGCCGGTCCCGGACCACACCGGCCACGAACGCGGCCAGGGCCGCACCGACCTGGTGCGAGGCGAAGACCCAGCCGAACACCACCGGCGCCACGTCACCGAAGATCATCCGGCACAGCGCCAGGGTCGGGGGCACGGTGGCCACCCAGTCCAGCCCGTAGAAGATCACGAAGGCCAGCATGTTGGGCTTGAGCTCGGGGCCGAACAGCGGCGGCAGCATCAGCAGGGAGACCCCGCGCAGCACGTAGTAGACCAGCAGCAGGTAGCGGGAGTCGAAGCGGTCGGTGAGCCAGCCCGAGGCCACCGTTCCGACGATGTCGAAGATGCCCACCACGGCGAGCAGGCCGGCCGCCACCGTGTGCGGCATTCCGTGGTCGTGGGCCGCCGGCACGAAGTGCGGCTGGATCAACCCGGCCGTGGTCGCCCCACAGATCATGAAGCCGCCGGCCAGGAACCAGAACGAGCGCACCCGGGCCGCGTCCCGCAGCGCGCGCAGGGCCAGCCGGGCCGCCCCCCGGCGGACCACCGCGGGCTCGTCGGCCTCGGTGCCGCCGTAAGGGGCGGCACCGACGTCGCTGGGGCGGTCCCGGAGCAGCCAGGCGACCAGCGGCACCACCGCCAGCGCCGCCCCGGCAACGCCCAGTGCGGCCGCCCGCCAGCCGTACTGCCCGGAAACCACGGCGACCAGCGGGAGGAACACCAGCTGGCCGGCCGCGCCACCGGCGGTGAGCACCCCGGAAACCAGGCCCCGGCGGGCCACGAACCACCGGCCGGTCACCGTGGCGACCAGAGACATGGCCATCGAGCCGGTGCCCAGCCCGACCAGCAGGCCCCAGCAGAACACCAGCTGCCAGGAGGCGGTCATGAACACGGTCAGCCCGCTGCCGGCGGCCACCACGGTGAGCGCGACGACCACCACTCGCCGCACCCCGAACCGCTCCATCAGCGCCGCCGCGAACGGCGAGGTGAGGCCGTACAGCGCCATGTTCACCGCGACCGCCGAGGAGATCGTGCCGACCGACCAGCCGAACTCGGCGTGCAGCGGGTCGATGAGCAGGCCGGGCACCGCACGGAACGCGGCCGCGCCGACCAGTGCGAGGAAGGTGACGACAGCGACCCACCAGGCCGGGTGTATGCGACGGGCCGGGCGGGATGGTTCGGGCACGGGGGAGCGGGCGACGTCGAGTTCGGTCACGGCATCCAGCTTGCGTCCCGGCCGGCCACTTCGGTAGTGGCCGAAAGGACAATATGTGCAAGAATTCGGCCATGGCTGTCCCGGAAGCACCCGAACCGCACCGGGTGGCGGTACTGGCGCTGCCCAGCGTGGTGTCCTTCGAGCTGGGCCTGCCGCACAAGTTCATCGGCGGTGCCACGGACGCCCAGGGCCGGCGCCTGTACCAGGTGGAGACCTGCACGCTGGACGGCCGCCCGGTGCCCACCTCGGCCGGCTACCACGCCGCGCCGGAGCACGACGCGTCCATCCTGTGGCGGGCGGACACCGTGGTGCTGCCGGGCATCCAGGCCGGCCGCGCGCTGGCGGCGGGGGAGCTGGAACCGGACCTGGCCGCGGCGATCGGCGAGCTGGCCGGGCGGGCCCGGCTGGTGTCCATCTGCACCAGCGCGTTCGTGCTGGCCGCCGCCGGGCTGCTGGACGGCCAGCGGGCCACCACGCACTGGCTGCACAGCGGGGCGTTCCGGCGGTTGTTCCCCCGGGTGGTGTTCGACCCGGACGTGCTGTTCGTGGACAACGGTGACGTCCTCACCTCGGCCGGCAACGCCGCCGGCATCGACCTGTGCCTGCACCTGGTGCGGCGCGACCACGGCGCCGAGGTGGCGGCCCGGGTGGCCCGGCGCAGCGTGGTGTCCCCGTTCCGCGAGGGCGGCCAGTCCCAGTTCGTGGAGCAGCCGCTGCCCGAGGTGGCCGAGTCGGGCACCGGCCCGACCCGGGCTTGGGCGCTCGGCCGGCTGGACGAGCCGCTGTCCCTGACCGAGCTGGCCGAACACGCCCGGATGAGCGTGCGCACGTTCACCCGGCGGTTCCGCGCGGAGACCGGCCAGAGCCCCGCGCAGTGGTTGCTGCGGCAACGGCTGTCCCGGGCGCGGGCCATGCTGGAGTCCACCGACCTGCCGGTGGAGCGGGTGGCCACGGCCGCCGGGTTCGGCACCACCGCGTCGATGCGCCAGCATCTGCATGCCGCCATCGGGGTCGCGCCGCTGGCCTATCGCCGGACCTTCAGAGGCTGACTCAGGGGAGCAGCTCGGCCACCGCATCCAGCACCTGGGTAACCTGGCGCCCGGCCGCGTCCACCACGCCGAAGAAGCCGAAGTACCCGTGGATCAGGCCGGCGGCCGGCAGGTGCGTCACCCGCACACCGGCCTCGGCCAGCCGCCCCGCGTACTCGTCGCCGTCGTCGCGCAGCGGGTCGAACTCGGCGGTGGTGACCACCGTGGGCGGCAGCCCGGCCAGCTTGGCGTTGAGCAGGTCGACGGCCGGGTCGGCCCGGTGCTCCTCCGGCAGGTAGAGATCGAAGAACCAGCCCATGTCCCGGCCGGTGAGGAAGTAGCCCTCGCCGTTCTCCCGGACCGAGGGCCGGCTCATCGTGGGGTCGGTGGCCGGGTAGATGAGCAGCTGGGCGGCCAGCTCCGGGCCGCCGGCGTCCCGCGCCCGCAGTGCCGCCCCGGCGGCCAGGCTGGCGCCCGCGCTGTCCCCGGCCACCACGTGCGGCCGGCCGGGGAACACGTCGGCGGTCCAGGCCAGTGCGGCCAGGGTGTCCTCGAGTGCCGCCGGGAACGGGTGCTCCGGGGCCAGCCGGTAGTCCACCGAGACCACGGTGGCACCCAGCCCGTTGGCCACCCGGCGGGTGACCGGGTCGTGCGTGTCCAGGTCCCCGAGCACCCAGCCGCCGCCGTGCAGGTAGGTGACCACCCGGCCGAGGTCCTCGGTCGGGGTGAAGATCCGGACGGGCAGCGGCCCGCCGGGCCCGGGGATGGTCCGGTCCTCGACCGAGCCGATCGGCTCCGGGCGGTAGCCTTCGCCGCCGCGCCGGGCCATGGACAGCTGCCGGTAGTGCGCCCGGCTCTCCTGGGCGGTTCCCTTGGCGAGCGGGATGGCCCCCGCCGCGATCAGTTGGTCCAGCATGGCGCGGAACTGGGGATCTAGGGGCACCCGCTGACGCTACCCCGACACCGCCCGGCCCGTCGGCTGGAAATCGGGACCTCGACCCTCCGGGGCGCCAACTGCCGCGGTCAGCATGGCGACCAGGTTGGCCACGAACTCGCGGTGTTCCAGCAGGACCGGCAGTTCGTCGTCGATCCGCCTGGCCCGGTCGGCGAGCGCGGCGGTGAGCATGGTGATCACCAGCGCGACCCGCTCCACCGCGAGGGGCTCGGGCAGCCGGGCGCGCACCGCCCGCTCCAACAGCTCGAGCTGGGCGGCCAGTGCGGTGCCGACCAGCGGGTCGGGCACCGACCCGGTCCGCGTACCGGCCTGGCCGGCCAGCTGGGCGATGATCCGCAGGAAGTCGCGGCCCTCCTCGGTGACCAGCTCCTCCGCCACCGGCTCCACCACGGCGGCCAGCGCCTCGGGCAGCCCGGGTGAGGGACCCAGCGCGTCCAGGGCCGGCTTGCGCTGCTCCTCCATGGCCCGCACGTGCCGGTCCAGGATCTCCACCAGCAGCCCCTGCCGGGACCCGAAGTGGTACTGCACGGCGGAGTCGTTGCTCTGACCGGCGGCCCGGACGATGTCCCTGGTCAACGCCCCGTGCACGCCGTCGCGGGCGAGCAGGCGCGCCCCGGCGCGGAGCAGCCGCTCCCTGGTGCTTGTCCCGTCCCTCGGCATCGGGTAATACTAACGGAGCCCGTTACTAACGCCAGCCGTTAAATCGAGGGGCGGCCCGATGACCTACGACCCGTTCGACCCGGAGTTCCAGCGGGATCCCTACCCGGTCTACCGGGCCATGCGGGACCACGACCCGGCACACCGCCACACCGACCCGCCGTTCTGGGCGCTGACCAGGTTCGACGACGTATGGCAGGCGGTGCGCGACCACGAGACGTTCTCCTCGGCGCGCGGCCTCACGTTCTACCCGGACGAGATCGGCACGCTGGGCCTGGCGCCGACGATCGTGATGCTCGACCCGCCCCGGCACGGCCAGCTCCGTGCGCTGATCAGCAAGGGGCTCACCGCGCGGCGGGTGGCCGACCTGGAGGGGTTGATCCGCCGGTTCGCCCGGCACCGGCTGGACCAGATGGCCCGCAAGGCGGCCGACTGCGAGCCGGTGGACCTGCACCGGGACTTCTCCTCGCCGCTGCCGACCTTCGTGCTGGCCCATCTGCTGGGCGTTCCGGAGGCCGAACGGGCCCGGTTCGACCCGTGGGTGGCCGCCCTGGTCGGGCTGCAGGACAACGGGTTCCGGTTCGCCGAGGGAGCCGCCGTCGACGCCGTCGCGGAGATGTTCGGCTACTTCTCCGACGTCATCGCCGCCCGGCGCCGGGAACCGGAGGACGACCTGATCAGCGCGTTGACCGGCGTCGATGGACTCTCCGACTGGGACATCCTGGGCTTCTGCTTCGTGATGGTCGCCGGCGGGAACGACACCACGGGGAACCTGGTCTCGCACGGCGTGCAACTGCTGGACGGCGACCATGCGCAGCGCGAGGTACTTTGCGCCCGGCCGGAGCTGATCCCCGGGGCACTGATCGAGTTCCTCCGCCTGGAGAGCTCGGTGCAGGCGCTGGCCCGCACCACGACCCGCCCGGTCACCCTGCACGGCGAGCGGATCCCTGCGGGGGAGAAGGTGCTGATGGTCTACGGCGCGGCCAACCGGGACGAGCGGGAGTTCGGTCCCACCGCCGACCGGCTGGACGTCACCCGGGAGATCCGCCGCCAGTTGGCCTTCTCCAGCGGTCCGCACTTCTGCGTCGGTTCCCACCTGGCCCGGCTGCAGGCCCGCGTGGCGTTCGAGGAGCTGCTCGCCGCCCAGCCGGAGATCGGCGTGGACGCGGCGCGAGGCGCCCGGCTGCCCTCGCCGTTCACTCGGGGTTGGCGGACGCTGCCGGCGACCGGGGTCCGCCCGGCCCGCACCGCTCGGTCGAGGGCCGGGGCTTAAAGAGAGGGCTCGGTGAACAACAATGTTCGCTGGTCAGCGCGATGATTGCACAGTGAAATTACTCGAGCACTCTGCGTGATTCAGCGTAGTTCCTTTGGGGGAATCCGGTTCCGCCAGGTGATCATCGGGTACTCGAATTGCAGTGCACGATCTCCGCACGTCGGACGGCGGCGGACGGGTAGCGGGAGGAGAGAGTAGCGATGCCCCAGTGGCTGCAAGACGGCGTGGCCTCAGTGGTCAAGTTCGTCCCACAACTAGCGCTCTTCCTGGTCATCCTGGTGGTGGGATGGCTGGTCGCGAAGGTGCTCCGGAAGGTCGTCGACAAGATCCTCGAGCGGGTCGGTTTCGACCGCGCGGTGGAGCGCGGCGGTATCGGACGGGCCATGAGCGGAAGCAAGTACGACCCGAGTGACCTCGCGGCGTTGCTCGTCTACTACGCGGTGCTGCTGTTCACGCTGCAGCTGGCGTTCGGCGTGTTCGGGCCGAACGCGGTGTCGGAGCTGATCACCGGCATCATCGCCTTCCTGCCCAAGCTGTTCATCGCCCTGCTCATCGTGGTGATCGGCGCGGCCATCGCCGGCGCGGTGGCCGACCTGATCCGCGGCGCCATGGGCGGCCTGAGCAGCGGCCGGGTCATGGCCGTGGTGGCCCAGGTGGCCATCATCGGGCTGGCCGTGATCGCCGCGCTGAACCAGATGGGCATCGCGGTCACCGTGACCCTGCCGGTGCTGATCACCGTGCTGGCCACGGTCGGCGGCATCGCCATCGTGGGCATCGGCGGCGGTCTGATCGTGCCGATGCGGCAGCGTTGGGATCGCTGGCTGGTGGCCGCCGAGCAGGAGGCCGCGCGGGCCCGGGCGCACCAGAAGGACCCGGACACCGGCCCGGTGCCGGCCCAGCAGGCCGCGCCTCCGCCCGCTCCGCCGTCGCAGCGCGCGGAGGAGCCGACCGGGGTCACCAACGAGACGACCAGCCACTCGCCGGCGACCTACTAACCAGAGAGAGGGACGGGAACCGGCGGCCGGGTGTTGAGCAGCTTGCGGATCGGCCCCAGCGCCGCCCGCACGGGCAACACCCTGGTCGCCGTGTCCCGCACCACCGGCAACCACCACCCTTCACCGAACACCAGCCGGGCCAGCTGGCGGGAGTTGCGCTGCGCCGCCTCCACGCGGGGGCGCTGCGCCCGCTCGTAGGCCCGCAACGCCTCCGGCACCCGCTCGCGGGGTATCCCGCGCAGGTGTCCGGCCAGCATCCACGCCGACTCCATCGCCATGCAGGCGCCGATGCCCGCCGTGGGCAGGAAGCCGGCGGCGGCGTCGCCGAGCAGCGCCACCCGCCCCACCGACCAGTCCGCCGCCCGGCGGTCCACCAGGTCCCACCGGTAGCCCGCACCGAGGGTGGTCTCCGCCAGCACCCGCTCCAGGTGCCCGCCGGGCCGGCGCAGCCGGGACCGGATCCAGCCGGTCAGCCGCTCCGGTCCCTGGTCGATCCGCGCGCGGGGCGCGCAGACGATCACGCCCAGCGCGTCCCGCACCGGGTAGGTGCCGATGAAGAACCCGTCTCCCCACAGCTCTTCGCCGAGATCGGCGAACTCCGGGTCCGGGTCCAGCCAGTTCACCCAGGAGCTCCAGCCGGTGTCGAACTCCTGTACGCGCTCTTCCGGCAACACCATGGCCCGGGTAGCCGAGTGCATTCCGTCCGCCGCGACGACCAGGTCGAACTCGACCGCCTCCCCGTGGTCGGCCAGCGCCGCCCGCACGACCGCCCCGTCCTGGTCGATCACGCGGGGCACGATCCGGTGGCCGACCGGCCCGCCGGCCGCGCCGAGCACGTCCAGCAGTGCGCCTCGGCTCAGACCTCGGTAGTCGCCGAAACGGTCCAGCAGCTCGCCCATCGGGTACTCCCGCGCCGGCCGGCCCGCGCGGTCCCGGATCCGGTAGCGGCGCAGCGGAACACTGCGCTCGACGTAGGTGTCGGTGACTCCGAGGTCGGCGAGCACCGGGTCCACCAGCGGCATCATGGCCAGCATGTAGCCGGTGCCCGCGTCCGGCGCGGAGCGGTCCACCACCACCGGGTGCAAGCCGGCGCGCCGCAGCAGCCCGGCCAGCGTCCGGCCGGCCACGCCGGCGCCCACCACCAGCACCCGCAACGAGTCGGCGCGTACCGCGTCGAGCTGTTCGGTCAGCATGTCGGCGAGGGTAACACGCGTGTGGACCACCTGGTCCACACCTATGTGGCGAGAATTCTCCGGAGGGTCTTGAACTGTGCTTCGGCCAATTCGGCCAGGCTTTCCGGGGGCAGTTCGTCGAGGTGCCGCACGGCCCATTTGTCCATCGCCCACAGGGCGCCGAGAGTGATCTCCGCCTGCAACGACGCGGGCAGGTCGGTGCGTACCTCGCCACACGACCGCCCGGCGGCCAGCAGGGCCTCCAACCACCGGTTGATCCGCGCCACCGCCCGGCGGACGGGGGAGTCATCGCTGGTCGGCAGGTCCGGAAGGTAGAAGATCCGGCCGATGTCCGCGAACCGGGGGTCCCGTTCGGCCAGTCCCAGCAGGCGGCCGAACAGCTGCTCCACCTCCGGCCAGAAGGCGGCCCCGGCCAGGCCTTCGGGTTCCGGCACACCCGCCCGGTCGACCAGCGCGCCACCCAGGTCCGCGACCACCGCCTCGAACAGCGCTTCTTTCGAGGCGAAGTAGTAGTAGAACGAGCTCTTGCTCATTCCGCACGCGCCGATGACGCGATTCAACGAGGCGGCCGCATAACCGAATTCCGCGAACTCGCGAGCGGCGGTGTCCAGCAACGGCCGGAGGCGCTCGGCGGGCAGCGCGGCGGGTCGGGTCACCCGGCGACGATAGCGGCGTCCAGCCCGACCTCGCGGAGGATCTCCGCGATGGTCTTGATCTCGGCCTCGTCCAGCGGCAGCAGCGGCTGGTTGGTGCGGCCGTGCGCGATCATTCCCCGCGCCGCCATCGCCGCCTTGAACGCACCGAGCGCCCCGGCGGTGGACCCGATCCGGCCCCGGTCGGCGACCTCGGTGATGGTGAACAGCTGAGCCAACCGGTCCTGCTCGGCCGTGGCCTCGGCCAGCCGGCCCGCCGAGGCGGCCTGGTAGAGGCGCAGGTAGCCGTGCGGGTCGACGTTGCCCAGCCCGGGCACGATGCCGGCCGCGCCCAGCCGCACGGCCAGGTCGGCGAACAGCTCGGAGCCGGTGAGGATGGGAAACTCCGGCAGCCGGCGCAGGTTCTCCCGGAAGTTGCTCAGGTCCCCGCTGGAGTCCTTCAGGCCGACCACGAAACCGGCCTCGGCGATCGCCTCGACCACGTCCGGGGTGAGCCGCACGGACACCGCCGGCGGGATGTCGTAGGCGACCAGGGGCAGGTCGACCGCGGCGTGCACCAGCCGGAAGTGCTCGACGATCTCGTCGGCGTGCGGCCGCACGTAGAACGGCGCGGTCACCACCGCCGCGTCGGCGCCGAGCGCCGCCGCCCGCCTGGCCTGCTCGACCACCCGCCGGGTGCCGGTGTCGATGGCGCCCACCAGCACCGGGACCGCCCCGGCCACCTCGGCCACCGCGATCTCCACCACGGTCCGCCGCTGCCCGTCGTCCAGCAGGGCGATCTCCCCGCTGGACCCGCCGAGGAACACCCCGTGCACCCCGGCTTCCAGCTGGTAGCCGATCAGGCGGCGCAGCGAGTCGCGGTCCACCTCCCCGGTCTCGTCCAGGGGCGTGACCAGCGGCGGGATGACCCCGCGCAGGCGGGCGGACAGGTCAGGCATGGGTGCTCCGATTCTCCAGGGGTTCGGGGTCGGCGCCGAGGGCGCGCCCGATCCGCGCCGGCAGGTCGAAGCCGATGATCAGGGCGACGACCACGGTGAGGGTGATGGCGAGCAGCGCCAGCGAGGCGCCGAGGCTGCCGATCCGGTCGGCGATCGCCGAACCGGCCAGCGGCGCCACCGCGCCGCCCAGCGCGCCCACGTTGTAGCTGAAGCCGAGCCCGGCCGCGCGCAGCCGGGTGGGGAAGTGCTCGCCGATGTACTTGGGCAGCAGTCCCGAGATGCCCTGGCTGGTGGCCAGCATGCCGAACAGCAGCACCCAGAGCAGCACCACGTTGCCCTCGGGCAGCGCGAACACCGGGTAGACGAACCCCAGCGACACGAACAGCCCGATGACGTAGGTGCGCCGGGTTCCCCACCGGTCGGCGACCACGCCGGCGAGGCAGCTGCCCGCCGCATAGCCGAGCCCGGCCCAGGTGAGCGCGGTGGTCACCTGCACGTCCTGGTAGCCGACCTCGGTCTTCAGGTAGGTGGGCAGCAGCGACTGGATGGGCCAGGAGTACAGGAACGCGCAGAAGACGGTGACCATGATGGCCAACATCACCGGCCACAGCCGCTCGGCCACCTGCACGGCGAACACCACGAACCCGGCCAGCGCGAGCACGATCAGCAACGGCGTGAACCCGCCGCCGCTCTGGCTGAAGATCAGCACCAGCACCGCGGAGAGGGCGGCCGCGAGCAGCGCGTTGGGTATCCGCCGACGCGGCCCGAACAGCGTCGACGACGTGCTGACGTCCTTGCGCGAGCCGACCTCGGCCTGCCACTCCTCCGCCTCGGGCAGCGTCCGGCGCAGGTACAGGGTCAGGGCGATGGGCAGGATGCCGGCGTAGAACAGCCAGCGCCAGCCGGCGTTCGGCACGATGGCCAGGTAGGCCAGCGCGGCGACCACCGTGCCGATCGGGTAGGCGGAGAGCAGGAAGCCGGTGGCCCGGTTGCGCATGTTCTTCGGCCAGGACTCCATCACGTAGGTGGCACTGGAGCCGTACTCGCCGGCCATGCCGATGCCCACCACCGCCCGGAACACGAACATCGACCAGTAGTCCCAGGCGAACCCGCACAGCGCGCTGCCCACCGCGAAACACGCGATGGCCAGGATCATCGCCGGCTTGCGCCCGAACCGGTCGGCGATCGCCCCGAGCACCAGGCCGCCCAGCCAGCGGGTCACGAAGGCCGCCGAGACCAGGGTGGCGGCATGCGTCCGGGTGAGGCCGAACTCGGCGGCGATCTGGGTGAGCACCAGGGTGATCAGGACGAAGTCGAACCCGTCCAGCAGGTACCCCAGCCAGGCCGCGAAGAACGCCTTGCGCTGCTGGCCGGACAGCTGCCGGAAGGACCGGGGGGCGGGTTCGGCGCTCGCTGCCATGGCCGTGGCCTTTCGCTTCGATCAGACATAGGATGTCCTATGTCCAGATACGCAAGATAGGAAACGAAGCCGGCGAATGCAACCCTTGACCGTGGCCCAGCTGCGCGGGACCTGGGCCAGCGTGCTGCTGCCCATCGGTACCGACGACGCCATCGACATGGCCCGGCTGGAGCGCGCCCTGGACCAGATGCTCGGCTCCGGCCTCCACGGCATCTACACCAACGGCACGGCCGGCGAGTTCCACACGCTCTCCGACGCCGAGTACGACGCGCTGCACGAGCTGGTCGCCGGCCGGTGCACCGACGCCGGGATGGCGTACCAGCTCGGCGCCGGCCACCCCAGCGGCCAGCTCTCGCTGTCCCGGATCCGCCGCGCGGCGGCGCTGCGGCCGGGTGCCATCCAGGTGGTGCTGCCGGACTGGCTGCCCCTGCGCGACGACGAGGCGGTGGACGCGCTGGCCCGGATGGCCGAGGTGGCCGGGGACGTCCCGCTGGTGCTCTACAACCCGCCGTACGCGAAGACCCAGGTCGGACCGGAGCTGTTCGCCCGGCTGGCCGAGCGGGTGCCGGGGCTGACCGGGATCAAGGTGCCGGGCGGCGACCAGCACTGGTACGCCCGGATGGCGGCGGCCCTCGGCGACCGCCTGGCGGTGTTCGTCGCCGGGCACACGCTGGCCAGCGGCCGCCGGCTGGGCGCCGCCGGGTCGTACTCCAACGTCGCCTGCCTCAACCCGGCCGGCGCGGTGCGCTGGTACCGGCTGATGGACGACGACCCGGAGGCCGCGCTGGACCTCGAGTCGCGGCTGCGCCGGTTCCTGGACCGGCACATCGCGCCGCTGGCGGCGGCCGGCTACAGCGACCCGGCGCTGGACAAGACCCTGGCCGCGGTGGGCGGCTGGGCCCCGATCGGCACCCGGCTGCGCTGGCCGTACCGCTGGTTGGACGAGTCGGAGGTACCGGGGCTGCGCCGCGTGGCCCGGCGCGTGGTACCCGAGCTGTTCGAGGAGCCCCCGGCATGCGGCGCATAGACTCCCCGCCCGTGAGCACCCCGGTGAGCAGGGCGGGCGGCGCCAGGGCGAACCAACGGGCGCTGCAGGACGCGATCAAGCGGCTGATCGTGCAGCGCGGCCTCGAGCCCGGCGCGCCGTTGCCCACCGAACCGGAGCTGGCCGAGGAGCTGGGGGTCAGCCGACACCCGCTGCGCGAGGCGATGAAGGCGCTGCAGGCGATCGGGATCGTGGACATCCGGCACGGCTACGGCACCTACGTCGGCTCGGTACCGCTGTCCGGGCTGGAGGCCGGGCTGGCGTTCCGGGGCGCCCTGTCCGTGCGCGGCGACTTCGCCGACATCCGCAACCTGCTCGAGGTCCGCGAGGTGTTGGAGACCGGCCTGGTCGGCCGGGTGCTCGCGGCGCACGACGAGATCGACTTCGGCGCGCTGGAGGAGATCGTCACCGCCATGGAGTCCGAAGCGGCTCGGGGGCAGTGGGCCCCGGAGCGGGACTGGGCGTTCCACGAGACGCTCTATCGGCCGCTGGGCAACGAGCTGGTGCTGGAGCTGCTGGAGGTGTTCTGGCGGGTGTTCAACACGCTGGACGGCCAGCTGCCGGAGGCCCGGCACGGCCCCGAGACCACGGCCGGCTGGCACCGGCGGATCCTGGACGCGCTGCGCTCCCGGGACGAGCCGGCGCTGCGCGCCGCCGTCAACGAGCACTTCGAAGGCATCCGAGCGCGGGTCGGCTGACCGGTCCGCCGGGCGGGCAAGCCACAATGTCCGGGTGCTCACCGCGTCTGTTCCGGACACCGTCAGCCCCCGCGTGGAAGCCCTGATCCGCCGACTGGCCTGGGCCTGGTCGGTGTTCTTCGTGCTCTTCTCCACCGCGCTGCTGGTTCAGCTGGCCCGGGTCGACGCGCTGGCCGGTGGGGCCAAGGCGCGCCGGCTGTTCCCGGCCGACATGCCCACCTGGCTGCACCTGGTGGTGAACCAGCCGCTGGTGCACGTGGTGTCCCGCTCCGGCAACACCGTGGCCGTGCTCGGCCTGCTCACGGTGGCGGTCTGGCTGTCCGCCCGCCGGTGGAACTGGCTGCCGTTGCTGCGGGCCGGCGCCACCCTGGGCCTGGTGTTCGTGGTCATCGTGGTGGGGAAGGGCAAGATCGGCGACGCGCTGAACATCGAGCGGCTGGAGTGGAGCTCCTCGGTGCTCTCCGGCCCGGCCACCACGGTGGCGGCCGTCGGGCTGCTCACCGGCCTCCTGCTCGGCGGCGAGTTCACCGGCGCTACCCGGGTGGCCGTGTGGTTGTTCGCGCTGACCATGATCCTCGCGGTGGCGACCAGCCAGCTCTACCTGAAGCACGACCTGGTGGAGGTCACCGCCAGCCTGCTCTGCGGCGCCGCCATGGTCGCCGTGGTAACCCGACTGATCACCCCCGCCGACGTGGGCACGATCGATCGTTCGGGTCAGTGACGGCCGGCGTGCAGGGTGGGCCGGTAGACGAGCTCCTGGATATCGCCGTCGAGTGTCCGGTGCTCGAGCAGCTCTAGGTCGAAGTCGGCCGCACCCCCGAGGACCGGGTCCGTTCCGGTCCTACCGGTGATCACGGGAAAGATCGTGATCTGGACGCGGTCGACCAGGCCGGCGGCCATCAGCGCCCAGTTCAGCGACAGGCTGCCGTGCGAGCGCAACGGCACCCCGGACTCCTCCTTGAGCCGGGCGACGACCTCGACGGCATCACCGCTCACGACTGTCGCGTCCGGCCAGTCCAGGGGCCCTTCCAGCGTGGACGACACCACCGTGGCCGGCATGCTCCGCATCCGGGTAACCCACGGGTCACGCACCTCGGACTCCTCGGTGCTCGAGGCCAGCATTTGCACGAACTGCCGGAACGTGGTGGCCCCGAAGACCATCCGCTGCTCCGTGTCGAACGAGGCGAGGCGGTGTTCGAGCAGCTCGGGGCCTTGCTTGCCCCAGTAGCCGCCCCAGTCGCCGTCGGCCCCACAGGAGCCATAGCCGTCGAGGCTGGAGAAGATGTCAAAGGTGTAGCTGGCGGTCATGGGGTGCCTCCGGTGGATGGCCGACCGGCCCGCTGCCGGTCTCTCACCCTGGCGTCGAACCGGCTCCACGTTGTTCGACAGGTCCCTCGGAACTTCTTGAAGATCTTTTATGGCCGCGACCGCCGGCCGCGATGGTCAGCTCGACCCCACGGCCGACGCCGAGTAGCTCCACCGCCGAGCCGTCGCGTCGCGCGACAGCCACCCGCCCGGCGGAGTCGGGAAGCACGACCAGCCCGCCCGCTCCGGCATCCGCGAACGTCGCCGCGACGACCGCTTCGGCCGTCTGGTCACCCTCGCCCGAGAGCCAGCTCAGCGTTGCCGATGCGCCCGTCGCCAGCCCGGCCGCGGCCAGGTCGCGGGCGCGTGCCGACAGAGTGAGGTTGCCGAACCGGTCGGCGCCGAGCACCTCTGCGCGCACCCGGCCCGCCGAGACAGCTGACACCGGCTCGGGCAGCCGGACCAGCCCCACCGGGTCCAGCTCGGGCCCCAGCCGGCGCGGGTCGACACCGTTCGCCAGGTGCGCGGCGGCCGGCGCGAAGATGTCCCGGCCGTGGAAGGTGCGGCTCACCGTCGGCAGCCGGTAGGCCGGATCGGCCAGTTCATAGGCCGCGACCACTCCGCCCAGCGCCTCGGCCGGCTCGATCAACAGCCCGTTGTCCGGCCCGATCAGTACCCCAGCCGGGGCGACCACCGCCACGGCGCGGCGGGACGTTCCGACTCCTGGATCGACCACCGCGACGTGCACACCCACCGGCAGGTAGGGAGCCGTGTCGGCGAGCACCACCGAGGCCCAGCGCACGTCGCCGGGCGGGATCTCGTGCGTCACGTCCAGCACCCGCGCGGCCGCCGCGATCCGCGCGATCACCCCGTGCACGGCGGCAACGAACCCGTCGCGGGTGCCGTAGTCGGTGGTCACGGTGACCCAGGGCGGCGCGTTCACCGGTGCATCCCGGATCCGCGCGGGGTGGCCGCGTTGGCCAGTGCGCCGGCCACCCGGTCGGCCTCCCGGGTGGGCAGCAGGGCGGTGGTCAGCCGCAGGTGGTCGCCGCTGCGTTGGGCGGCCACGAACGGCCGGCCCGGCGCCGCGCCGATGCCCTGCGCGGCCAGCAGCACCAGCGCGTCCCGCTCGTTGGCCACCGGCACCCACACGTTGAAGCCGTCCCGGGCGATCACCTCGATGCCGCGGTGGGCCAGCGAGTGGGTCAGCGCCTCCCGGCGCAGCACGTAGGTGCTCCGGGCCAGCGCCACCGCGTCCGCGCAGGCCCGGTCGGTGAGCATGCCGGCGAGCAGCTGCTGCAGCAGCCGGGAGGACCAGGCCGGCCCCAGGTTCCGCCGGGCGATGACCGGCTCGATCAGCTCGCTCGGGCCGGCCACGGCGGCCAGCCGCAGGTCGGGGCCGTGGGACTTGGAGAAACTGCGGATGCTCACCGTGCGCGTGGGAAGGTGCGCGGCCAGGCTCACCGGCTCGGCCACCGCGATCTCCCCGACGTGGTCGTCCTCCACGACCACGCACGACTCGGTGCGCGAACGCAGCACCGACGCCAGCTCGCGGGCCCGTTCCGGGGTCATGCTGGCCCCGGTCGGGTTGTGCGCGCGGGGCTGCACCAGCAGCACGGCCGGTTCGTCGCCGGACGCGAGCGCCGCCGCCAGCTCGTCGGGCAGCATCCCGTCGGCGTCGATGCCGACGGCGACCGGCTGCGCACCGATCAGCTCCAGCAGGTCCAGGAACGGCGGGAAGGTCGGGTTCTCCACCAGCACCCGGTCGCCGAGCCGCAGGAGACTGGTGAGCACCCGGTCCACCGCGTCCAGGGACCCGTCCACCACGGTCAGGCACTCGGGGTCGTGCAGGTCCCGCCACGCGCCCCGGATGGCCCGCTCCAGCTCGGGCAGCACCGGCGGGTCCAGGTAGCCGGTCGGCTGCGGGCCCCGGCCGATGCTGCTCAGCACGTCGTGGATGGGGGGCAGCAGGGTCGGGTCGGGCACCCCGGCGGACAGGTCCATGGCGAACTCGCCGGCCGCGCTGGCGATCCGCCAGAACCGGCTGGGCCACCCGGCCCGGTGGTTCTCCGCCACGAACGACCCGCCCCGCCCGTGCGTGCGCACCGTGCCGACCCGCACCAGCGAGCGCCATGCCTCGTTCACCGTGGTCGGGCTGGTGCCCAGCGCCCTGGCCAGTGCCCGCACCGTGGGCAGCCGGCACCCGGCCGGCAGCTCACCGGCCTTGATCAACCGGTTCACCGCCGCCGCGATGCCGGCGGCCGAACGGTCCTGTACCGCCTCCGCTATTCGGGCGATCTCCGGCTCCATCCGACTGCTCCGATCAAGGTGACTTTGTCCTGTAACAAAAGGTCTATTGCCACAGTATGACCTGAACAATATCGTCCAGCTCACAATCGCAAAGTCTCGATCGGGAGAGTTGGCATGCCGAACATCGTCCGCGCCGCTCTGGTGCAAGCCAAGTGGACCGGCGACACCGGATCCATGGTCGACGCCCATGAGCAGCACGCTCGGGCGGCCGCCGCACAGGGCGCCAAGGTCATCGGGTTCCAGGAGGTGTTCAACGCCCCGTACTTCTGCCAGGTGCAGGAGGCGGAGCACTACCGCTGGGCCGAGGAGGTGCCGGACGGGCCCACCGTGCAGCGGATGTGCTCGCTGGCCAAGGAGCTCGGCATGGTCATCGTCGTGCCGATCTACGAGATCGAGGGCTCCGGCTTCTACTACAACACCGCTGCCGTGATCGACGCGGACGGCCGTTACCTGGGCAAGTACCGAAAGCACCACCTGCCGCAGCTGCCCGGCTTCTGGGAGAAGTTCTACTTCCGCCCGGGCAACCTGGGCTGGCCGATCTTCGACACCGCCGTCGGCAAGGTCGGCGTCTACATCTGCTACGACCGGCACTTCCCGGAGGGCTGGCGGGCGCTCGGGCTGGCCGGCGCGCAGCTGGTCTACAACCCGTCGGCGACCAGCCGGGGGCTGTCGTCCTACCTGTGGAAGCTGGAGCAGCCGGCGGCCGCCGTGGCCAACGAGTACTTCGTGGCCGCGATCAACCGGGTCGGCGTCGAGGAGTACGGCGACAACGACTTCTACGGCACCAGCTACTTCGTGGACCCGCGCGGCCAGTTCGTCGGCGACGTGGCCAGCGGCGACTCCGAGGAGCTGGTGGTGCGCGACCTGGACTTCGACCTGATCGACCAGGTGCGCCAGCAGTGGCAGTTCTACCGCGACCGCCGGCCGGACGCCTACGGCTCGCTGGTCCAGCCGTAAAGGGGGAGTCACCAACATGGGTACGCACGCGGATCTGCTGAAGCGCCGCCAGGCGGTCATGCCGTCCTGGCTGTCGCTCTACTACGACGAGCCGATCGAGATCGAGTACGGCAAGGACCGGCACGTCTTCGACGCCGAGGGCACCAGCTACCTGGACTTCTTCGGCGGCATTCTGACAACCATGACCGGGCACGCGGTGCCCGAGGTGACCGCCGCGATCACCGAGCAGGCGGGCAAGATCCTGCACAGCTCCACGCTGTACCTGAACCGGCCGATGATCGAGCTGGCCGAGCGGGTGGCCGAGCTGTCCGGGCTGGACGACCCGCGGGTGTTCTTCACCTCCAGCGGCACCGAGGCCAACGACACCGCGCTGCTGCTGGCCACCGGCTTCCGGTCCTCCAACCAGGTGCTGGCGCTGCGCAACGCCTACCACGGGCGGTCGTTCTCCTCGATCGCCATCACCGGCAACTCGGGCTGGGCGCCGACCAGCCTCTCCCCGGTGCAGACGTACTACGTGCACGGCAGCCGCCGGCGGGGCACCCCGTTCGCCGACCTGTCCGACACCGCGTTCATCGACGCCTGCGTCTCCGACCTGGAGGACGTGCTGTCCCAGGTGAAGGACAACGTGGCCTGCTTCATCGCCGAGCCGATCCAGGGCGTCGGCGGGTTCGCCATGCCGCCGGACGGGCTGTTCGCCGAGTTCAAGAAGGTGCTGGACCGGCACGGCATCCTGTGGATCTCCGACGAGGTGCAGACCGGCTGGGGCCGCACCGGCGAGCACTACTGGGGCTGGCAGGCGCACGGCCAGGACGGCGCCAAGCCGGACATGATCACGTTCGCCAAGGGCCTTGGCAACGGCCTTTCCATCGGCGGCGTGGTGGCCCGCGCGGAGATCATGGACAGCGTCGCGGCCAACTCGATCTCCACCTTCGGCGGCAGCCCGATCACCACCGCCGGCGCGCTGGCCAACCTGCGCTACGCCCTCGAACACGACCTGCAGGGCAACGCCAAGCGGGTCGGCGCGCTGCTGCGCCAGCGGCTGGACGAGGCCGCCGCCCGGTTCCCGGTGGTCGGCGAGGTGCGCGGCAAGGGCCTGATGCTGGGCGTCGAGCTGGTCGACGGTCAGGGCAACCCGTCGGCGGCCGCCGCCAGCCAGGTGCTGGAGCACACCAAGGCGCACGGCGTGCTGATCGGCAAGGGCGGCCTGCACGGCAACGTGCTGCGGATCGCGCCGCCACTGAGCCTGACCGAGGACGAGGCCGAGCACGGGGCCGCGGTGCTGGCAGCGGCGTTCGCGGCGGTCGCGTCGTGAGTACCACGCTGATCAAGGGCGGGCTGGTGATCTCGGCGACCGCCGAGGTCACCGCCGACGTGCTGGTGGACGGCGAGCGGGTGGCCGGCCTGCTCGCCCCCGGCTCCGGCCTCGCCGACTCCGCCGACCGAGTGATCGATGCCACCGGCAAGTACGTGATCCCGGGTGGGGTGGACGCGCACACCCACATGGAGATGCCGTTCGGCGGCACCTACGCCAGCGACACCTTCGAGACCGGCACGGCGGCCGCCGCCTGGGGCGGCACCACCACGATCATCGACTTCGCCATCCAGTCCATGGGCAAGAGCCTGCGGGAAGGCCTGGACGCCTGGCACGCCAAGGCCGAGGGCAACTGCGCCATCGACTACGGCTTCCACATGATCATCGCCGACGTGCACGAGCAGTCCATGAAGGAGATGGACGTGCTGGTGGGCGAGGGCGTGACCAGCTTCAAGATGTTCATGGCCTACCCCGGGGTGTTCTACTCCGACGACGCGAAGATCCTGCGGGCCATGCAGCAGGGCGCGGCCAACGGCGCGCTGACCATGATGCACGCGGAGAACGGCATCGCCATCGACCTGCTGGTGCAGCAGGCGCTGGAGCGCGGGCAGACCGACCCGCGTTACCACGGCGACGTCCGGCACGCCCTGCTCGAGGCCGAGGCCACCCACCGGGCCATCCAGCTGGCCAAGGTCGCCGGGTCACCGCTGTACGTGGTGCACGTGTCCGCCCAGCAGGCGGTCCAGCAGCTGGCGGCGGCGCGCAACGACGGGCTGCCGGTGTTCGCCGAGACCTGCCCGCAGTACCTGTTCCTCACCGTGGACAAACTGGCCGAGCCGGACTTCGAGGGCGCCAAGTACGTCTGCTCCACGCCACTGCGGCCCCAGGAGCACCAGGACGCACTGTGGCAGGCCCTGCGCACCGACGACCTGAACGTGGTGTCCACCGACCACTGCCCGTTCTGCTTCAAGGGGCAGAAGGAGCTGGGCCGGGGCGATTTCTCCAAGATCCCCAACGGCATGCCCGGGGTGGAGAACCGGATGGACCTGCTGCACCAGGCCGTGGTGGAGGGACGGATCTCCCGCCGCCGCTGGGTGGAGCTGGCCGCGACGGCGCCGGCCCGGATGTTCGGGCTGCACCCGCGCAAGGGCGCCATCGCGCCCGGTTCGGACGCCGACATCGTGGTCTACGACCCGGCCGCCGAGCAGGTCATCTCGGCGGCCACCCATCACATGAACGTGGACTACTCGGCCTACGAGGGCAAGAAGATCACCGGGCGGGTGCACACCGTGCTGTCCCGGGGCGAGGTGATCGTGTCCGGCGGCGAGTACTCCGGCCGGCCCGGCCGGGGGCAGTACCTGCGCCGCGCGACCTGCGACTACTTGGGGTGAGGATGAAGTCTCTCGGACATTGGATCGGCGGCAAGCACACGGACGGCGCCTCGGGTCGGACCTCTCCGGTCACCGACCCGGCCACCGGGGAGCGCACCGCCGAGCTGGCCCTGGCCTCGCGGGAAGAGGTCGACCAGGCGGTGGCGGCGGCCGCGGAGGCCGGCGCGGAGTGGGAACGCTCCTCGCTGGCCACCCGCACCCAGGTGATGTTCCGCTACCGGGAGCTGCTGGACCGCTCCCGCGACGAGCTGGCGAAGCTGATCACCGCCGAGCACGGCAAGGTGCACTCCGACGCGCTGGGCGAGGTGGCCCGGGGCATCGAGGTGGTGGAGTTCGCCTGCGGCATCCCGCAGCTGCTCAAGGGCGCCGCCTCGCACGACGTGTCCACCGGGGTGGACGTGCGGGAGCTGCGCCAGCCCCTGGGCGTGGTCGCCGGCGTCACGCCGTTCAACTTCCCGGCCATGGTGCCGCTGTGGATGTTCCCGATCGCCATCGCCTGCGGAAACTCGTTCGTGCTCAAGCCCAGCGAGAAGGACCCCAGCGCGGCGATGCGGGTGGCCGAGCTGATGGCCGAGGCGGGGTTGCCGCCGGGCGTGCTGAACGTGGTGAACGGCGACAAGGTGGCGGTGGACCGGCTGCTCGAGCACCCGGACGTGGCGGCCGTTTCCTTCGTCGGCTCCACCCCGATCGCCAGGTACGTCTACGAGACGGGCACCCGGGCCGGCAAGCGGGTTCAGGCGCTGGCCGGGGCGAAGAACCACATGGTGGTGCTGCCGGACGCCGACCTGGACGGCGCGGCCGACGCCGCCGTGTCCGCCGGCTACGGCTCGGCCGGCGAGCGGTGCATGGCGATCTCCGTGGTGGTCGCGGTCGGCGGGGTCGGTGACGAGCTGGTCGCCAAGATCGCCGAACGGGCCCGCGCGCTGCGCATCGGCCCGGGCGGCGACCCGGCCTCCGACATGGGGCCGCTGATCACCGCCGAGCACCGGGACCGGGTGGCCGGCTATCTGCCGCAGGCCCGCGAGCAGGGTGCCGAGGTGGTGCTCGACGGTTCCGAGAACGGCCCGGGTGGCGACGGCCACGGCGGCGGTGCCGCCAATGGATATTTCCTCGGGGTGAGCCTGCTGGACCGGGTCACCCCGGAGATGGCCGCCTACGCCGACGAGATCTTCGGGCCGGTGCTGTCCGTGGTTCGCGCGGAGACCTACGCCGACGCGATGGAGCTGGTCAACGGCAGCCCCTGGGGCAACGGCGCGGCGGTGTTCACCTCGGACGGGGCGGCGGCGCGGCGGTTCGAGCGGGAGGTGCGGGCCGGAATGGTCGGGGTGAACGTGCCGATCCCGGTGCCGGTGGCCTACCACTCGTTCGGCGGCTGGAAGGCGTCGCTGTTCGGCGACAGCCACATCTACGGCACCGACGGCGTGCACTTCTACACCCGGGGCAAGGTCGTCACCAGCCGGTGGGGCCGGCCGCGCGGCCTGGACCTGGCCTTCCCCACCTCTGAATGACGGCTGTAACCGAAACCGGTTAGGAGTACCCGATGGACTTCGGCATGGTGTTGCAGACCGACCCGCCGGCCAAGGAGCTGGTGCGCCGGATGGGCGTTTCCGAGCAGGCCGGCTTCGGCTACGGCTGGACCTTCGACTCCTGCGTGCTCTGGCAGGAACCGTTCACCATCTTCTCCCAGATCCTGGAGCACACCGAGTCGCTGCGGGTGGGCTCGATGGTGACCAACCCGGCCACCCGGGACTGGACGGTCACCGCCTCCGGGTTCGCCACGCTGAACGAGATGTTCGGCAACCGCACGGTGTGCGGCATCGGGCGCGGTGACTCGGCGGTCCGGGTGACCGGCGGCAAACCCACCACGCTGGCCACCCTGGGCCAGGCCATGCACGCGATCAAGGAGCTGGCCGAGGGCCGCGAGGTCTCTCTGAACGGCACCCCGGTGCGGCTGCCCTGGGTGGTGGACGGCCAGCTGCCGGTGTGGATGGGCGCCTACGGGCCGAAGGCGCTGGCCATGGCCGGCGCCCAGGCGGACGGGTTCATCCTGCAGCTGGCCGACGAGTACCTGACCGAGTGGATGGTCAAGCACGTGCGGGACGCCGCCGCCGAGGCGGGCCGCAACCCGGACGACGTGATCATCTGCGTGGCCGCGCCGGCCTACGTCTCGGACGACGTGGCGCACGCCCGCGACCAGTGCCGCTGGTTCGGCGGCATGGTGGGCAACCACGTGGCCGACCTGGTCACCCGCTACGGGGAGAGCTCCGACCTGGTGCCGAAGGAGCTCACCACGTACATCAAGGAGCGGGCCAGCTACGACTACAGCCACCACGGCCGGGCCGGCAACCCGAGCACCGACTTCGTGCCGGACGCGATCGTGGACCGGTTCTGTCTGGTCGGCCCGGCCCAGGCGCACATCGAGAAGCTCCAGCGGCTTCGCGAACTCGGTGTAAACCAATTCGCGGTGTACAACATGCACGACGCGATAGACGGAACAATCGACGCCTACGGAGAGCAGATCATTCCAGCCATCGGCTAACGCCGGTTCACGTGAGGGTTCTCTAGACATGACCACAACCCCCGAGCGCAGTTCGCAGACCACCGACGCGGAAGGCCGGGTCGACCTGGTCGACCGGTCCTCGGTCACCGGCAGCCCGTACGCCAACGAGGAACTGCTACCCACACCGCTGGCCGAGCGCAAGTGGACGACCTACAACTATTTCGCGCTGTGGATGGGAATGGCGCACAACATTCCCAGCTATCTGCTCGCGTCCGGGTTGATCGCACTCGGCATGGACTGGCTGCAGGGGTTTATCACCATCACGCTGGCCAACGTCATCGTGCTGGTTCCCATGTTGCTCAACAGCCACGCGGGCACCAAGTACGGCATTCCGTTCCCGGTGTTCGCGCGGGCCTACTACGGGCTGCGCGGGGCCAACCTGGCCGCCCTGCTGCGGGCGTTCATCGCCTGCGGCTGGTTCGGCATCCAGACCTGGGTGGGCGGCCAGGCGATCTTCGTGATCATGGGCAAGCTGGCCGGCGACCCATGGCTGCGGGCGGGCGAGTACGGCGGCCATCCGTGGACCATGTGGCTGTCGTTCGCGGTGTTCTGGGCCTTCCAGATGCTGCTCATCTGGCGGGGCATCGAGGCGCTGCGGCGGTTCGAGAACTGGGCGGCGCCGCTGGTCAGCGTGGCCTTCCTGGGGTTGATGGCGTGGATCGTGATGCAGGTCGGCGGCCTGGGGCCGATCTTCACCCAGCCGTCCAAGCTGGGCTGGGGCGCGGAGTTCTGGGCGGTGTTCGCGCCCTCCCTGATGGGCATGATCGCGTTCTGGGCGACGCTGTCGCTCAACATGCCGGACTTCACCCGGTTCGGCGGCAGCCAGCGCAAGCAGCTGCTCGGCCAGATCTACGGCCTGCCGACCACCATGGCATTCATCTCGATGATCTCCATCGTGGTCACCTCGGGCACCATCGTGCTCTACGGCGAGGCCATCTGGGACCCGGTGGAGGTGGCCAGCCGGTTCGAGAGCCCGGTCGCCGTGGTGATCGGCCTGGTCATGGCGGTGCTGGCCACCATGTCCTGCAACGTGGCGGCGAACGTGGTCAGCCCGTCCTACGACTTCTCCAACGCCCTGCCCCGGTGGCTGAACTTCCGCACCGCCGGGCTGACCACCGGGGTCATCGGCGTCGTCATCCAGCCGTGGCGGCTGGTGTCCGACCCGCACACCTACATCTTCACCTGGCTGGGCTTCTACGGCGGAGTGCTCGCCTCGGTGGCCGGCGTGCTCATCGCCGGTTACTGGCTGGTCGGGCGAACCCAGATCGACCTGGCCGACCTCTACCGGCCGGAGGGGCGGTACTGGTTCAACGCCGGGTGGAACTGGCAGGCGGTGGTGGCCACCCTGCTGGGCGCGCTGGTCGCGGTCGGCGGTGCCTACTCCAAACCCGGTGAGGGGCCGTTCCCGGCGGACGGGCTGATCCCGCTGTTCCAGCCGTTCTACGACTACAGCTGGTTGACCGGGCTGGTGGTCGGCGCGGTGGTCTACCTGGCACTGGTCCGCCGGGGAGTGCGCGCCGCGCGGTGATCGTCCTGGGGCTCAGCTCCGGCACCTCGGTGGATGGCATCGACGTGGCCGCCGCCGACCTGGAGCTGGACGGCAAGCAGGTGTGGCTGCGGCCGCTCGGTCACCGGGAGGTGGCGTACTCGGCGGGGCTGCGCGGCGAGATCCTGGCCGCGCTGCCCCCGGCCGCGACCACGGTCGAGGCGATCACCCGGATCGACACCGGCATCGGCCGGGAGTTCGCCTCGGCGGCCGCCCGGGCCAACAGCGAGCTGGCCGGGGGAGCGGCCGAGCTGGTGGTCAGCCACGGCCAGACGGTGTTCCACTGGGTCTCCGACGGCCGGGCGCTGGGCGGCCTGCAGCTGGGCCAGCCGGCGTGGATCGCCGAGGCCACCGGCCTGCCCGTGGTGTCCGACGTGCGGTCCAACGACATCGCCGCCGGTGGCCAGGGCGCCCCGCTGGCCAGCGTGCTGGACGTCCTGCTGCTCGGTGGGCGACCCGGGGTGAGTGCCGCGCTGAACATCGGCGGCATCGCCAACGTCACCGTGGTCCGCCCGGGCGAACCCCCGGTCGCCTTCGACACCGGCCCGGGGAACGCGCTGATCGACGCCGCGGTGCGCCGCGCCACCGGGGGAGCGGAGAGCTACGACGCCGGCGGCC
The DNA here is from genome assembly GCA_014208095.1 of Actinospineispora eucalypti. GTDB lineage: Bacteria > Actinomycetota > Actinomycetes > Mycobacteriales > Pseudonocardiaceae > Pseudonocardia > Pseudonocardia eucalypti. The sequence continues at coordinate 544,642 of JACHMT010000002.1, forward strand.
AGCGGGCGCTGCGCGGCACCGTCGCCCCCGCCCTCCTGACCGAGCTGCTCGCCGAGCCGTACTACTCGGCCGCCCCGCCGAAGAGCACCGGCAAGGAGCTGTTCCACCCCGGCTACCTGCCCCCGGCCGACCGGCTGGGCCCCGACGACCTGGTCGCCACGCTCACCGAGTTGACCGCCCGGACCGTCGCCGACGCCTGCGCCGCGTACCGGGTGACCGAGGTGATCGCCTCCGGTGGCGGGGTGCGCAACCCGGCCCTGCTCGCCGCGCTGCGCCGGCACCTGGCGCCGGCGGTGCTGACCACCAGCGACGCGCTGGGTGTTCCGGCCGAGGCGAAAGAGGCCTACCTGTTCGCGCTGCTCGGCTTCCTGTCCTGGCACGGCGTCGCGGCCACCGCGTGGGCCGCGACCGGCGCACGGCACCCGACCGTGGCCGGCCGGATCACGCCGGGGGCGCGGCCGCTCCGGTTGCCACCGCCGGCTTCGGCGCCACCGGCCCGGCTGCTGCTGCGTCCCGCCGCCGCAGGTGCTCGTACAGCAGCAGGAAGCTGACCGCGCAGGCCGTCGCGGCGCCGACCACCGCCCACCACTGCCAGCGGTTGGCGAACTCCGGCGACAGGTACGGGATGAACAGGAAGCCCAGCGAGCCGGGGCCGAGCAGGGTGGCCCACACGAAGATCCGGGACTGCCCGCGCGCGGTGCCCCGGCCCAGCAGCATCGGCACACCGAAGACCACCGCACCGACCTGGACCACGGTCAGCCCGACCAGATCCAACGGGTCGGACACCATCGACCGCACCCACCACCAGAGCGCGAACGCGGCCACCTGGAATACCAGCAGCAGCCCCACCACCGCCGGGGTGGACAACCCGCCGCCGAACGACGCGCTCCGGTATTTGACCCAGTGGTAGAGCAGCACGAACTCGATGAAATTCGAGACCACCATCCCGACCCAGAACCACTTGAAGAAAGAGTGGTCTATTTCGTGGAAATAGTGGTGATAGCTGAACGAGAACGTCAGGTCGTGGGCCAGCATGATGACCGTGGTGGCGATCGGCTGCCCGGCGACCCGCTTCCGGAAGCCCAACCGCAGCGCCTCGATGATCTGCACGAACCCGCCGATCCAGCCGAACATGACCAGCACCAGGACCACCGCGAGGTGCTCGTCGACGGTGCGCAGCACATCCGAGACCTGGTACATCGGCACCGCACCCTTCGCCAAGCAGGAGAGTGAGTACACACTCTAACCGAACGGGGTTCAATTTGTCATTGGCACCCCACGTCTGACAAGATTGCGCCGGTCGAGCAAAGGTTGTCATTTAATAGGTTCGTGATTGCACACGGTAATTTCTGATGCCATTGCGACATTCGAGTGAAGGGCAGCCAGCTCACTCGAACGGGTGGACCACTCACTGATACGCGATTTTCTTTCGGATTCCCCGTTACCTAACCCATCGGTCGAGTGTTGAACACCATGCGCACCATCGATCACGTACGTCCGCCTACTTCACGGAGGCACCCGCGCCATGCTGATGGCCACCATGCTGGCTCAGATGCCAGACCTGCTGTCCCGAGTGCAGTACGACCACACCGCGGACCGTGACGGCTACTGCCGTGAGTGCCGCGACGCCCGGTGGCCGTGCGAGGTCTTCCAGATCGCCTCGGACGCCGAGCGGCTCGGTGGCCACCGCCCGGGTCGCGACCCGCTGGGTATGGACCGTCCCCGCCAGCAGCGGCCGATGCGTTCGGTTCCGCCCCCCGGAGCCCGCCAGGCGAACCCCGGCTACGTACCCGACCCGAACCGCCGCCGGCTGGCCGACGGAGCCCCCCGGGCCGTGCGCGCCGACCACGGCCCCCGCTACTGACCGTTCGACCACACCCGGTCCGACCGCCGGGGTGGCTGAACCTCCCGGCCCGGGCGGCTGAACCGCCGGGACGGTTCGGCGCCGACCGCGTAGCGTCTCCGGCATGGCCGAGGTGGAACCAGCGGTTGGGCGAATAGCGCAGATCTGGCGCTACCCGGTCAAGTCCATGACCGGCGAGCGCATCACCGCCTCCGACGTCGGCCCGCTGGGCCTGCACGCCGACCGCATGTGGGCCGTGCGCGATCTGGAGTTGGGCGCCACCACCGGCGCGAAGCGCCTGCCCGCGCTGCTCCGCTGCACTGCGCGGTTCACCGCCGAGCCGCCCCGCGGCGCCGGCCCCGCCAACGCGCCCGAAGTGGTCATCGCGCTGCCGTGCGGCGAAGAGGTCTCCAGCTCCGACCCGTCCGTGCACGCGCGGCTGTCCGAGTTCGTCCAGCGAGAAGTGCGGCTGTGCCCGCTGCCCCCGGTGAGCGACCGCAAGCAGTACCGAGGCCCGATGCTGACCAGGGCGGACGCTCGTCGCATGATGGGCGTCGACCCCGGCGAGCCGCTGCCCGACATCTCCATGTTCCCGGTGCGCAAGCTCGCCGAACTGTCCCGGTACGTGACGCCGGTGGGCAGCTACGCCGACGTGTACCCGGTGCACCTGATGACCTTCGCCAGCCTGCGCACCATGGCGCGCCGAAGCCCGGGCACCGACTTCGACGTGCGGCGGTTCCGCCCGACGGTGGTCGTGGAGGCGGTCGGCGACGGCGAGTTCCCGGAGTGGGAATGGTGCGGCGGCACGCTGGTTTCGCCCCACGCCGAGCTGACCGCCGACGTCCCCACCATCCGCTGCGTGATGCCGACCCTCGAGCAGCCCGGGCTGCCCCGCGACCCCGAGGTGACCCGGTCCGTGTCCCGACATGCCCGGCGTTGTCTCGGCGTGTACGGCACGGTCGGCAAACCCGGCCGGATCGCCGAGGGCGACCGGCTGGAGCTGCGCCCGCCCCGGCACCGGCCGGTGGCCGAGGGCGCCGGTGCCCGCGCCCGGCGGCTGCTGGTCAAGGCGGGCAACCTGGCGATGCCGAAGGGGAAGTGACACGCCCACGGGGCGTGGTTGGAGGGGGACGCATGAGTGGGGATTCCGACCTGCACAGATCGCTGAGCAGGCGGCAGATGGTGATGCTCGGGCTGGGCTCGGCGCTGGGCACCGGGCTGTTCCTGGGCGCCGGCTCGTCCATCGCCATCGCCGGGCCCGCGGTGATCCTGAGCTACCTGGTCGGCGGGCTGCTCGCCTCGGCGGTCGCGTTCGCGCTGGCCGAGATGGTCAGCGCCCAGCCGGTGCGCGGCACGTTCGGCACCGTCGCGGCGCGTTACCTCGGGCCGTTCGCCGGCTTCTCGGTGCGCTGGATCTACTGGTTCGCCACCGTGGTGGCCATCGGCAGTGAGGTCGTCGCGGCCGCCATCTACCTGCGGTTCTGGTGGCCGGCGGTGCCGGTGTGGCTGGGTGTCCTGGTCTTCTCCGCGCTGATCGTGGCGGTGAACCTGACCAACGTGCGCACCTTCGGCACCACCGAGGCGGTGCTGGCCGGGGTCAAGGTCCTGGCGGTGCTGGTGTTCATCGTGATCGGCCTGCTGCTGATCGTGTTCGGGCTGCCGGGCCAGGCCCCGACCGGGGTGGCCAACTGGACCGCGCACGGCGGCTTCCTGCCGTTCGGCGCCTCGGCCATCTGGCTGGTCATGGCGGTGGTGCTGTTCAGCTACGCGGGCATCGAGCTGGTCGCGATCAGTGCCGCCGAGGCCCGCGAGCCCGGGCCGGCGGTCCGCGCGGCGATGCGGTCCATGATGATCCGGCTGGGCCTGTTCTACCTGCTGGCCGTCGCGGTCATGCTGGCGGTGCGGCCGTGGACCGAGCTGAGCCAGGCGCACGGCGTGCGGGCCAGCCCGTTCGTCGCCATGTTCGCCGCCGCCGGCATCCCGGCCGCCGCCACGATCACCAACTTCGTCGTGCTGCTCACCGCACTGTCGGCCGCCAACGCCAACCTGTACGCGGCGACCCGGATGCTGCACTCGCTCGGCCACGACCGGCTGGCGCCGAGTGGGTTGAGCGCGGTGACGGCGGCCGGCCAGCCGCGCCGGGCGGCGCTCGCCTCGGCGGCCGGGCTGCTGGTCGCGGCGGGGTTCGCCGCGTACTCGCCGTCCGGGGTGTTCGGGGTGCTCATCTCGCTGGCCGGGTTCACCGTGATCGCGGTGTGGCTGATCAGCCTGGCCACGCTGCTGGTGTTCCGGCGCGACCCGGACCGGGGCAAGTCCAGCACCCGGCTGCGGGGCGGCCCGGTCACCCCGGTGCTGGCCATCCTGGCGCTGCTGTCGGTGTACGCCACCGGGCTGTACGTGTCCGACATGCGGATCGCCTGTCTGGTCGGGGTGCCGTTCCTGCTGCTGGTCGGCGCGGTCTACGCGCTGTTCTTCCGCCGCCGGACGGCGCGCGTCGCCTCCTGAGCGGCGGTCACCCGTCGTTGAGGGCGTGGCGCACCGAGGTGGGCAGGTCCGGGTGCTCGAACCGGAAACCCGCGTCCAGCAGGCGCCTCGGCACCACGCGCAGGCTGGCCAGCACCTCCGCCGCCATCTGGCCCATGAGCAGCCGCAACAACGGAGTCGGATAGCGCAGGGCGGCCGGGCGGTGCAGTGCGGCGGCCAGCTCCCGGGCGAAGTCGCCGCTGCGCGCCGGAGCCGGGGCGACCACGTTGTACGGGCCGCCCGCATCGGGCAGCTCGGCCAGGAACCGGACGGCCCGGACCACGTCGGTGAGCGTCACACAGCTCCAGAACTCCCGCCCGCTGCCGAGCGGCCCACCGAGGCCGAACCGGAACTGGGACAACAACGGCGGGAGCAACCCGCCCTGGCGGGACAACACCAGGCCGACCCTCAGCCGGCCGACCGGGATGGGCAGGCCCTCGGTCTCCCGGTCCCAGGCGTGCGTCACCTCGGGCAGGAACCCGTCGTGACCGGGCTCGGCGTCCTCGTCCAGCTCGGTGTCACCCCGGTCCACCCCGTAGTAGCGGATGCCGGACATGGCCAGCAGGCGACCCGGCGGGCGTTCGGCGGCGGTGATCATCTCGGCCAGGGTGCGCGCCGAGCCGACCCGGCTGTCCATCACCTGGCGCTTGTAGCCCGCGGTCCAGCGGCGGTCGGCGAGGCCGGCCCCGGCCAGGTTGATCACCAGGTCCGCGCCGCTGACCAGATCGGGGTCGGCACCGCCGGTCGGGTCCCAGCGGCGCTCGTCGGGGGCGGCCGGGGCCCGCCGGACCAGCCGGGTGACCGTGTGGCCGTCCCGCCGGAAGTCCGCGCACAGCGCCCGCCCGATCATGCCGCTGGCCCCGGTGATCACGATCTTCATCACGCCGCCTCCCGTTCCGGAGCATAGGCGCCCGCCGGCTCACTAAGGTGATCGGGTGATGGCTGAGAGTGACCGGCAACGCTCGCGTTTCGTGGTGTGCGGGGAGAACCCGTTGGCGTTCCGGCTGGCCGCCGCGTTGGCGGAGCAACGGGGCGCCGAGGTGACCGTGGTCGTGCGCAACCGGGGCACCGAGGTGAGCACCCGGATCGCCGAGCTGCCGGTCAGGCTGATCGAGCAGCCCAAGCTCTCGGCCAACGCGCTGCGGGCCGCCGGGGTAGAGCACGCCGACGCGCTGGCCCTGGTGGACCAGGACGACGTCGGCAACATCCACGCCGCGCTGCAGGCCCAGGAGCTGAACCCGAACCTGCGCCTGGTCATCCGGTTCTTCAACATGGGCCTGGGCTACCGGATCCGCGCGCTGTTCAAGGGCAGCGTGGTGCTGTCCGACTCGGCCACCGCGGCGCCGTTCCTGGTCGCCGCCGCGCTGGGCGAGGTGGCCCCCAGCCACGCCCGGCTGCCCGGCCGGCCGGTGCGCACGGCGTACGTGGCCCGCCGGGCCGAGGTGCCGGCCAAGCGGGTGATCTGCGGCCTGGCCATCACCGACGGCGAGGCCGACCCGGTCCGGCTGCCCGCCGACGAAGGCGCCGCCGACCTGGTCCTGGCCCTGGGCGAGGGCGCGGACCCTTCGCGCCGGTGGCGGGTCCGGCGGCGAGCCCGCGACCTGCTGACCACCACCTGGGCCTGGCTGAAGGTGGTGCTCAACCGCAGCCTGGTGATGGCCACCCTGCTGATGATCGGCCTGCTGGTGGTCGGCACCGCCCTGTTCGCCGGGCTGGCCGGGCACTCCTGGGCCAACTCGGTGTACCTGACCGTGCTGGACGTGGCCGGCGCGGCTGATCCGGAGCTGCGGCTGAGCGCGGTGGAGAAGATCATCCAGGCGGCCATCACGGTGATCGGCATCGCGGTGGTCCCGGTGGCCACCGCCGCCGTGGTGGACAGCGTGGTGCGGGCCCGGCTCTCACTGGCGTCCGGGCGGCCGGGTCCGATGGCCGGTCACGTCGTCGTGGTCGGGCTGGGCAACGTGGGCTCCCGGATCACCGGCGCGCTGCACGACCTCGGCGTGCCCGTGGTGGGCGTGGAGCTGCGGGAGGAGGCGGTGGGCGTGCGCGCCGCCCGCGCACTCGACATACCGGTGGTGCTGGGCAACGCCAGCCAGTGGGAGATCCTGCGCGAGGCCCAGGTGCAGACCAGCCGCGCGCTGGTCGCGGTGACCAACGACGACGTGATCAACCTGGAGGCGGCGCTGCACGGCCTGGCCATGCGCAAGGACCTGCGCGTGGTGCTGCGGCTGTTCGACGACGACCTGGCGGAGCGGGTGCGGGACTTCGGCATCGCCGCATCACACAGCGTGTCCTTCCTCGCCGCGCCGGCGTTCGCGGCGGCCATGATGCAGCGGGAGGTGCTGGCCACCATCCCGATCGGCCGGCGGGTGCTGCTGTTGTCAGACCTGCCGGTGCTGCCCGGCGCCACGATGGTCGGCAAGCCGCTGGGCGAGCTGAGCGAACCCACCGTGGTGCGCGTGCTGGGCCTGCAACGCGGCGGGGACATGCCGCTCGAGCTGCCCCCGCCGGCGGGCTACGAGGTGGCCGGCGGCGACCGGCTGCTGGTGGTCGCCACCCGCGGCGGCCTCACCCGGTTCCTCGCCGACGCCGGCACCGGCCGCCGCGCCCCCGAGCCGACCTGACGTTCACACCGCGGCGGACTGGCCCGGGGTGAGCGCGATGACCCGGTCACCGACGCCCCGGCCCTCGGCGAAAGCCTTCATGCTCTTCGTGGTCTGGGAGAAGTGGGCCCATGAGTCCGCATGGACCGGCACGATCGTCGCCCCGGCCAGGACCTCGGCGGCCTCGGTGGCCGTCTCGTCGCTGAAGGTGACGTAGTCGGGACCGAGCACGGGGAAGCTCGGCCCGCCGGCGAACAACAGCGCGATCTCGATGTGCGGGAACCGCCCGGCGACCTCTCGGACGATCTCCACGTCGGAGTTGTCACCGGACACGTAGATCGTCTTCTCGCCGGGGGACTCGATCACGAAGCCGATGACCGGGCCGATGGCCTGCCAGACCCCCTCGGGACCGTGGTGCGCCGGAACCGCGGTGACCGTGACGACCCGGCCGTCGGGCGAGGTCACGGTGCGGGACTCCCACTCCGCCAGCGCCTGGGCCCCGGGGATGATCGCCGCCACGACGTCGGTGGTGAAGACGTGCGGGACCCGCGCGGCGAACTCCCGGCCGGCCGCGTCCAGGTTGTCCCAGTGCTCGTGGGAGGCGAGCACCACGTGGACCTCACCGAGCTGTGCGGGCTCGATGGCCGGCGATGTGGTCTTGACCAGCGTCACACCCTCGTGGCCGGTCCGGTCCGGGCCGTAGGACGTCGGCCCGTCGAACGTGGGATCGGTGAGGATGCGCAGCCCGGCGTACTCGATCAACGCGGTAGGCCCGCCGATCAAGGTGATGGGAACGGTCGAGGTCATGCCTCCGATACAACCTCGGCGCGGGGCACCGGGAAAGTTCTAGCTTTGAACCGGTCCCGGACCGCGGACCGCCGGGCGGTTGGGGAACCAGGTCGGGAACCGCCGGGCGTACTCCACGGGTCCTTCGAAGGTGATGTCGCGGCGGGCGATGGCGTCACGGCAGGTGCGCCGGCCCCAGTGCAGGTCGCTGAGGATCGCCGGCGACGACCGCACGACCAGGTCCGAGCAGCCCAGCTCGCTGCCGAGGCAGGCCCGGACACCGGTCCGGTCGACCCGCAGCCAGGCCGAGCGCTCCTCGGAGTCGGAGAAGAACTGGATGCTAATCTTCCCGTCGGGGAGCAGCGAACGCTCGATGCTGCCCTGTGCGCTCCGCAGAAACGAGAACGCGCTGCTCCGGTCGTCCGGGTCGGACGAGAGCCGCCACGTCAGCGCCCAGTCACCCAGCGCCCGGAGCACCGGTTCCAGGCCCCGGCCGGCGTCGGTCAGTGCGTACGCGTGCTTCGCCCGGCCGTCGGTGTCGGCGATACCTTTCCGGTCCACGATGCCGAGCCGCTCGAGATACCGCAGACGGGACGCGAGCAGGCTCCGCGAGAGACCGGGCAGAGCGTCCCGGATCTCCCCGAATCGCGTGTTGCCCACGCCGAGCTCACGGACGATGAGCAGTGACCAACGGTCCCCGAGCAGGCGGATGGCGGTCGAGACCTCGCAGTAGTCCGCGTTCGGCGGCAAACCGGGCTCGAGGATCTCGGACGGGGATCGCGCTTCGAAGGTCACGGCTACTCCACTGCTGAGGCGGTCACGTCCTCCACTCCATGAATGATGTACCGCACGTTCCCCTCGGCGTCGAACACCGGCTCGTTCAGCGGCCTCCAGTAACGCTCCCGGAAGACGCCGTCCGCGTCCGCGATGTCGTATCGCACGATCGGCAGGCGATGGCCCTTCTTCTCGGACAGGACGCGCTCGAAGCCGGCGAGCATGACCGCGTTGCCCGAGGCATCCGGGTCGTCGGGGTTGTCCGGGAACGCTTCGAACTGGTTCTTTCCCAGCACCTCGTCGCGGGATCGGCCGACCGCCGCGAGAAGCCCGTCGGTGATCGCGACGATGTTCCAGTCGAGGTCGTACGCCGCGTACTGCCCGGGAATGGCGTTGAAGATCCGCTCCAGGTCCGCCGCTTCCACCGGCCCTCCAGAGATTCGTGAACTGGCCCGCCCGCAGTCTCGCCCCGCGCACGGGTGCCCGACCAGTCCAAAACCTGAACCATTGGCGAGCGGCCAACATCAACGGCCGCTAGTTTTCGACCGGGAAGCCTTATCGAACGAGGAGGGGAACCGGATGACCGAACGGTTGGACGGCAAGGTTGCACTGATCACCGGGGCGGCCCGGGGTCAGGGCCGCAGCCATGCGGTCACCCTGGCCGGGCTGGGCGCCGACGTGATCGCGGTGGACATCTGCGCGCAGATCGACACCGTCGCTTACCCGATGGCGACCAAGGAGGACCTGGCCCAGACCGTCGCCGAGGTGGAGGCCTTGGACCGGCGGATCGTGGCGGCCGAGGTGGACGTGCGAGACGGCGAGGCGCTGCGCGCGGCGGTCGACGAGGGCGTCGCCGAGCTGGGCGGGGTGGACATCGTGCTGGCCAACGCCGCCATCGCCTCGCTGGGCAACAACTCGGACGACGCCTCGCGGATCTTCCAGGCCACGCTCGACGTGAACCTGACCGGGGTGTGGCACACCGTGCACGCCGCCGCGCCATTCATGATCGAGCAGGGCAGGGGAGGGGCGATCGTGCTGACCAGTTCCACCCAGGGGCTCAGCGGCCGGGGCGGCGACGGGTCGCCCGCGCTGGAGGCCTACTGCGCCAGCAAGCACGCGGTGGTCGGCCTGATGCGCAGCTGGGCGAACTGGCTGGCGCCGCACCGGATCCGGGTCAACACCGTGCACCCCACCGGCGTGAACACCCCGATGGTGCACAACGACGCGATGCGCCGGCACGCGGAGGAGCACCCCAGCATGATCGCCGCGATGACCAACCTGCTGCCCGTGGAGATCGTGGAGCCGGTGGACATCAGCAACGCGGTGGCCTGGCTGGTGTCCGACGCGGCCCGCTACGTCACCGGCGTGACCCTGCCGGTGGACGCCGGGTTCAGCGTCCGATAGCCCCGCGCACCAGTTCGGCGAACCGGTCCGGCTCCTGCAGCGGGCCGAAGTGGCCGACGTCGGGCATCACGTGCAACGAGGCGCCGATCCGCTCCGCCGCCCGCCGGGTGGTCCGCCGGTGCCTCGGTTCGGACTCGCCGCCGACCACCACGGTGACCGGGCAGCCCACCGGCCGCACGTACGGCCACCACTCCGGGTTGGCCGTCGCGTACACGTCGGCCTCCAGCTCCGGTGCGCACTTGCTGACCACCGAGCCGTCCGGCTGGGCGGTGAACCCGTGCGCGAGGTAGGCGTCCAGCACCTCCGGGTGCAGCACGTTGGTCGGCGGCTTGGCGGTGGCGTGCTCCCGCGCCTCGGCCAGGTCGGCGAACCGGACCCGCCGTCGCCGGGTGCTGCGCACCATCAGCGCGCGGCGCTGCTCGTCCGCCTCCTCCACCCGCTCGACCAGCGCCGGCTCGTACAGCACCAGACCTGCGAACGTGCCCGGCCGGTCGTGCTCGGCGATCAGCATCGAGGTGGCGCCGAACGAGTGGCCGACGCCGATCAGCGGGCCGCCCAGGTCCGTGGCGGCCACCCGCATGTCGTCGCCGAACCACTGCCAGCTCAGCGGCCCCTGCCCGGCCGGGGTGTCGCCGTGTCCGCGCAGGTCCACCGCCACCGCCCGCACCCTGTCGGCCAGCCGGGCCGCGATCGGCGCCCAGACCCGCCCGTGCATCCCGGCCGCGTGGCCGAACAACACCAAGGAGCCGGCGCCACCCAGCTCGTGCACGGCAGGTTTCGAGCGCATGCCGTGGATGATCCCAAGCCCGGCACGAAGCCGCCCGCCGAACGTCTCGTGTCGGGGCACCGGTAGGGCATCGCTGCTTACCGTCTGGTTATTAGTCACGGAGCGTTGCTAGCTGTGGGTCGAGTGGCGGGCCCCGGTCGTTCCGCCTTGGCGAGAACCGTGGGGTGATCGCCGTTCCTGGCAGTCGTCACCGTGCGTATCCATCACTGAACGCCCCACCCCGCACCCGAGCGGACCTGGGTGGCGCCTGTTGCGCTGGTCTGATCACCGATGCCATGGGCAACATGCCAATGCGGCCGCCTCAAGTGCCCCGAAGCGACTGTTCCGGCTCTCCGCAGTCGGCGGCGCCGAGTGTGACCTACCGTACGTAGCTTTGGTGTCGACCCGCTCGACAGGGTGTTGACTTAGTAGACAATTTGTCAATAAGCTCGCGGCATGGCCGAAGAACACGTCGATGTACTGATCGTCGGGGCCGGGCTGTCCGGCATCGGCGCCGCCTGCCACCTGCGTCGGCAGTGCCCGGGCAAGACGTTCGCGATCCTCGAGGCGAGGGACGCGATCGGCGGCACCTGGGACCTGTTCCGCTACCCGGGGATCCGTTCGGACTCCGACATGTACACGCTCGGCTACTCGTTCTCGCCGTGGACCGAGCCCAAGGCCATCGCCGACGGGGACTCCATCCGCGACTACGTGCGGGACACCGCCGCCCGCTACGGCGTGGACCAGCACATCCGCTTCCGGCACCGGGTGCTCGGCGCCGACTGGTCCAGCGCGGACGCCACCTGGACGGTACGCGCGGAGCGCGAGGACCCGGACGGGAACTCCGAGCCGGTCACCTTCACCTGCTCGTTCCTGTTCGTGAACGCGGGCTACTACCGCTACGACCAGGGCTACACGCCGGAATTCCCCGGCGTCGCCGACTACACCGGCACGCTCATCCACCCCCAGCACTGGCCGGAGGACCTGGACTACGCCGGCAAGCGGGTGGTGGTCATCGGCAGCGGCGCGACGGCGGTGACCCTGGTGCCGGCGATGGCCGAGAAGGCCGCGCACGTCACCATGCTGCAGCGCTCGCCCACCTACATCGTGTCCATGCCGGCCCGCGACCCGCTGGCCGACCTGCTGCGCGACCGGCTCCCGACCCGCCTGGCCTACCCGCTGCTGCGCTGGAAGAACGTCGGCCTGATGACGCTGAGCTACCAGCTCAGCCGCAAGTTCCCCGGGCTGATGAAGGCGATCCTGCGCAAGGGCGTGAAGGACGCGCTGCCGGCCGGCTACGACGTCGACGCCCACTTCAAGCCCAGCTACGACCCGTGGGACCAGCGGCTCTGCCTGATCCCCGACGGCGACCTGTTCCGCACCATCCGGGACGGCCGGGCGGACGTGGTCACCGACCACATCGACACGTTCACCCCCACCGGCCTGCGGCTGCGCTCCGGCCGCGAGCTGGAGGCGGACATCGTGATCACCGCCACCGGGCTGAACGTACAGGCCATGGGCGGGATGAACCTGACCGTGGACGGCGAGGATCTGGAGCCCGGCAAGACCGTGGCCTACAAGGGCATGATGCTCTCCGGGGTGCCCAACTTCGCGCTCACCATCGGCTACACCAACGCCTCCTGGACGCTCAAGGCCGACCTGGTTGCCGAGTACGTGTGCCGGCTGCTCAACCACCTGGACGCCACCGGCAAGCGGGTGGTCACGCCGCTGCCGCCGCCCGAGGGCCAGCCGCTGCGGCCGCTGATCGACCTCCAGTCCGGGTACGTGCTGCGCAGCGTGGGGAGCATGCCCCAGCAGGGCGCGGTGGCCCCGTGGCGGCTGCACCAGAACTACACGCGCGACGTGCTGCTGATGCGCCGGGGTTCGATCCAGGACGCGGGCATCCGGTTCAGCTCGCCCGCGCCGGGGGCACCGGCACCGGCGGCACCGTCCGGAGCCGCAGAGCCAGCACCAGCGCGCCGCTGAGCAGCACGGTCAGGTAACCGGTGACGCCCGGCCAGCCCAGGTGGTCGTAGGCCACGCCGCCGAGTGATCCGCCGACGCTGCTGCCCGCGTAGTAGGCGAACAGGTAGAGCGCCGCCGCCTGGGCCGGCGCGCCACCGGGCAGCAGTGACGCGCGGCGGCCGACGAAACCGCTGGCCACCGAGTGGGCGGCGAAGAAGCCGAGGGTGGTGAGCAGCAGGCCGGCCAGCACGGCGGGCAGCCAGGCCGGCGCGCCCACCCACACCCCGGCGATGGCCACCAGCACGGCGGCCCAGAGCACCCGGCGGCGGCCGAACCGGTCACCCATCCGGCCGCCCCCGGTGGAGGCCCAGGTCCCGGCCAGGTAGCCGAGGAAGATCAGCCCGACCAACGTGCCGGGCAGCCGGAACGGCGGGGCGAGGAGCCGGAAGCCCAGGTAGTTGTAGACGGTCACGAACGAGCCCATCAGCAGGAAGCCGATGCCGAACAGGCAGCGCAGCGCCGGGTCGGCCAGGTGCGTGCGCAGCGGACCGGCGATGTCGCGCAACCGGGTGCGCGGCGGGTCCGGGGCCACCGGCGGGGGCAGCAGCAGCCGGAACGCCACGGTGCACAGCAGCGACACCACACCGATCACCGCCAGCGCGAGCCGCCAGCCGCCCAGGTCGGCGACCACCCCGGTGACCAGCCGCCCGGACAAGCCGCCCAGCGTGTTCCCGGCGATCAGCAGGCCCATCGCGCCGCCCAGCCAGCGGGGCGCCACCTCGCGGGTCACGTGGGCCATGGCCATCGCGGGCAGCGCCGCGAGCGCCACCCCCTGCGCGGCGCGCACCGCGACCAGCGCGCCGAACGACGGCGCCAGCGGGGCGAGCAGGCCGAGGATTGCCGAAAGGGCGAGTGCCCAGGTCATCACCCGGGCCCGCCCCCACGACTCGGCCACGACGGACAGCGGGACGATCGCCAGCGCCAGTGCCCCGGTGGTCGCGGACAGCGCCAGGCTGGCCGTGGACGCGGACAGCCGGAACTCCTCCGCGAGTGTCGGCAGCAGCGCCTGGGCGCAGTAGACCAGCACGAACGTGGCCAGGCCGGCACACCACAGCGCGGCGCCGAGCCGCCGGTACGCACGGGCACCGCGCTCGTGGCCGGCGATCGGACTGGCCTCGGGGGATGCCGTGGAGGTCACGTAGGTCCACGCTAGGTCGCGGATTTCCATGCGTCCAATGCATGTTTGCATCTCCTACGATGCACTTGTGCATGAGCGACTGGGCGAGGCCGAGGCGCTCGCCGCGCTGGCCCCCAGGTTGCGCCAGTTCGTGGCGGTCGCCCGTGCGGAGCACCTGACCCGCGCGGCCGACCAGATCGGCGTGCCGCAGCCCACGCTGAGCCGGGCCATCGCCCGACTGGAGGCCGAGCTGGGCATCACCCTGTTCCTGCGCACCGGCCGGTCGCTGCGCCTCACCCGGGAAGGCCGGGCGCTGTTGCAGCACGCGGACCGGGCACTCACCGAGCTGGCCGTGGCCGCCCGGGAGCTGGCCGGTGACACCCACGGCATGCACGGGCGGGTGGCCCTGGGATTCCTCACCACGCTCGGGGCCGAGGTGGTACCCAGGTTGCTGCGGGACTTCCACGCCGAGCACCCGAACATCCGGTTCGACCTGGTCCAGGGCGGTCACACCGAGGTGCTGGACCGGCTGCGGGACGGCGCCGCCGACCTGGCGCTCACCTCACCCGTCCGCCCGGAGCCGGGCATCGTCGGGCAACCCCTGGGCGAGCAGGAGCTCCGGCTCACCGTCCCCGCCGGACACCGCCTCGCCCGGCACCCCGACGGTGTTTCCACTGGGGTGCCGCTGGCCGAGATCGCCGAGGAGCCGTTCGTCGGCTTCCTGCCCGGGTTCGGGCTGCGCACCACCGTGGACGACTTCTGCCGGGCGGCCGGGTTCCTGCCCCGGCTGGCCTTCGAGGGCGGCGACGTGGAGACCCTGCGCGGCCTGGTCAGCGCCGGACTCGGGGTGTCCCTGCTGCCCTCCTCGCCGCACCCGCTGCCGGCCGGCGTGGTCGAGCTGGCGGTCACCTCGCCCCGCGCCACCCGGGTGGTCGGCCTGCTGTGGATGCGCGGCCGGGCGCTGAGCCCTCCAGTGCGCGCGCTGCGCGAGTTCGTCCAGCGCGCCGGCCCCGCCCTGCTGACCACCGACGCCCCCCGCTAGCGCGTCTCAGTCGTGTTTCGCCTCGTAGCGCAGCAGGACGGTGCCGCCCGGGAAGGTGCGGTTCTCCAACAGCCGCAGCGAGATCCATGACGGCAGTGTCGGGAAGAACGGGGTGCCGCCGCCCACGGCGGTTGGCGCGACCACGATCCGGTACTCGTCCACCAGTCCGGCCCGCACGATCGGCGCGGCCAGCGTCGCGCCCGCCACCTCCAGCCGGCCGTCGGTTTCGGCTTTCAGCTTTGTCACCACCTCGACCGGGTCGCCGCGTTCCAGGCGAGAGTTCCAGGCGACCGACTCCAGGGTGCGCGAGAACACCACCTTGGGCATGTCGCACCAGATGCGGGCGAAGTCGACGATCATCGGGGTGGCGTCCGGGGCCTTGTCGGCGGTCGGCCAGTACGCGGACATCAGTTCGTAGAGCCGCCGCCCGTAGAACGACAGGGCGGTCTCCCGCTCGAAGTCGTTCCAGTACTGGTGCAGTTCTTCGCTCGGATCGCTCCAGTCGATGTTGCCCTGTGCATCGGCGATGTACCCGTCCACCGACACGTTGAAGCCATAGATGAGTCTGCCCATGTAGTTCAGACTGCACCGGAGGGCAAGCCTCATCGCCACGGCGAGAAGCAGTTATCTGTTCATCCCCGGGGGTTCGCCCTTCCCGGAGGCGGTCCACAGGTTTTGATCATTGCTCCGCGGACAAGCTCGGTGGAGCCAACCCGCGCAACTTCAGCCTGAAGATCGACATCAACCTGACGCACGTTTCGCCGGACTCAGAGGTACCTGAGGTTGATGTCGATCACCCGCAACATCTGAACGCCAGCTTGCCCGCCACATACGGCCGATCTGGCATCCCGAAGTGACTGAACCACCCTGCCCAGGTGACTGAATCAGCGTCACCGGGATCCGAGCACACCAACGACTACGACTACGCACCAGCCACGACGTGACCGAACTTACCGACCAGCAGCGGAAGAACCGGGGCGAGTTCATCTCCACCGTCTACCGCACCGAGCACGCGGTGGTCGGGTCCACCCGGAGAAGGGGGAGAAGGCGCTGCTGCTCGGCCAGGTCGCGCAGTGCCCGCTCGGCCCTCGCCGGCTGGGCAACTAGGCCTGAGGCGCCCTCGGCCTGGGCAGCCCGACCAGCTCGGGCATCGGCGGTCCGAGGCGCTTCCCCGGCGGGAACCTGATGGGCACCCGGACCATGCCCTGCACCTGGCTGGCCAGCCAGGTCGAACCGATCTCCCGGTCGATCCCGAACTCCGGGATGCGGCGCAGCAGTTCCTCCAGCAGGATCCGCAGTTCCAGCCGGGCGATATGCGCACCCAGGCACCGGTGCACATGTGCACCGAAACCGAAGTGTCGATTGGGCGACCGATCCAGTCGAAATGTCGTTGCGTCGGAGAATTCGCGCTCATCCCGATTTGTCGCGCCGGTGAGTACCAACAAGGAATCACCGGCCTTCATCGGACAGCCGGCTATTTCGGTGTCCCGGGTGATCTGCCGGCCGAGCTGCACAGGCGTCCAGAGCCGCACGAACTCCTCCACCGCCCGGGGCAACAGACGGGAATCCGCCGCCAGCTTCCGGCGTAGGTCGGCGTCCTCGGCGAGATGGTGAATAATCGAACCAATGATCTTCTGCGTAGTGTCCACACCGGCCACCAACAGGGTCAGACAGTACCCCAGCAGCTCCTCCTGGCTGAGCGGTACGCCGTCGGGTTCGGCGCGCAGCAGCACGGACAGCACGTCGTCGCCCCCGGCGCCGGCCCGCCGCCGCTCGGCCAGCCGCTCGGTGAAATATCCGTACTGCTCCATGGCGGCGGCGAAGGCCGACTCGGGGTTGGTCGCCGAGCCGTGCACGATCCGTTCCACCCAGTCGCACAGCGTCCGGGTATCGCCCGCCGGCAGGCCCAGCAGCCTGGTCAGCACAAACGCCGGTAATGGCACCGCCACGGAGCGGAACGCGTCACAGTGTCCGGCCTCGATGAAATCGTCGATCAGCCCGGTCACCGCGGCCCGGATCGGCTCGGCGTGCCGCTCCTGGGCGACCTGGGCCGAGAAGACCCGGTTCACCACGTCCCGGTAGCGACGGTGCTCCGGCGGGTCGATCTCCTCCGGGATCATCGGCGCGGCCTGTGGGTGTGGCGGGATGGTCACCACGCGGGAGGAAAAGGTATCGGTGTCCTGAATGACCGCGGCGGCCTCCGGATAGCCGGTGACCAGCCAGTACCCGCCATATCGCGCACTCTTTCCGACCGGGCACTCCCGGCGGAGTTCGGCATACCGTTCAAACCAGACTTCCGCGGGTATCCCCTGATCATTATGATCGAAATCCTGATAAGTGGCAGACTTATCCCGCACGACGTTATGATCCATTTGCTTCCCCAAGTCGGAGACGACAATGCTCGCGAGGACTATTCCGTCCGGATCCGCAATCGATCGTAAGCACGGGTAAATGTTTGTGTCAACGCGATAGCAAGATCGGCCCAGTCGCTCGGACTAATCCGAAATTCGACTGGGCCGGTCGGGTGATTTTATTCAGTACGTCAGCGGTACCCGGACGTGGTCGAATATGAGGCTGGTCTGGGTGCCCGCGACGTCCGAGTCGCCGTTCAGGTTGAGCACCAGGTCGCGCAGCGCGGCCGTGCCCGCCGTGGCGACGTGCAGCAGGTAGTCGTCCACGCCGGCCAGGAAGTAGATGTCCCGCACCTCGGGCCGCCCGGAGACCCGGCTCACGAACTGGTTGAGATGGTTGCGCGCGTCGCTGTGCAGGCGGACCGAGATCATCGCCTGCAGCGGATGACCGGTGGACGCCGGGTCGATGTCGGCGTGGTACCCCCGGATCACCCCGCGCGCGCGCAACGCGCGTACTCGCCCGAGGCAGGTGGACGGGGCGATGCCGACCAGCTCGGCCAGTGCGTTGTTGGTGATCCGGGCGTCACGCTCCAGGTGGTGCAGCAGCTCCCGGTCGACCGGGTCCAGTGTGACGGGCCGCGGATCCTGCGGCCGGGACCCCACGTGAGGACCCTTTCGCGCGCTATCTGCACTCATCGCCCTACCTCACAGAATTATCTGCAGATTCATTGGCAGAATCCCGCTATATCTTCATCATAGTCGCATCCGGCTTGCGACAAGGAGATGTCATGAGGATCGCCGTTCCCCGCGAGGTCAAGGACAACGAGTTCCGGGTTGCCCTCACCCCCGCCGGGGTGCACGAGTTGGTCAGCCGCGGGCATGAGGTGATCGTCGAGCAGGATGCCGGCGCGGGTTCCGCGATCCTCGACGAGGAGTACAAGGCCGCGGGTGCGCAGATCCTCGGCGACGCCGCCTCGGTGTGGGCCAGCGCGGAGCTGCTGCTCAAGGTCAAGGAGCCGATCGAGTCCGAGTACCACCACCTCCGGTCGGACCTGACCCTGTTCACCTACCTGCACCTGGCCGCGTCCCGGCCGTGCACCGACGCGCTGCTGTCCGCCGGCACCACGTCCATCGCCTACGAGACCGTGCGCACCGCCGACGGCCGGCTGCCGCTGCTCGCCCCGATGAGCGAGGTCGCCGGCCGGCTGGCCCCGCAGGTCGGCGCGTATCACCTGATGCGCTCCGCCGGCGGGCGCGGCATGTTGCCCGGCGGCGTCCCCGGCGCTCCCGGGGCTCGCGTGGTGATCATTGGCGGTGGCGTGTCCGGGCAGAACGCGGCCGCCATCGCGGTCGGCATGGGTGCCCAGGTGACCGTGCTGGACCTGGATCTGGACAAGCTGCGCGACATCGACGCCCAGTACCACGGCCGGATCCGCACCGTGTACTCCACCGCGTACGCGCTCGAGCAGGAGGTACTCCAGGCCGACCTGGTCATCGGCGCGGTCCTGGTGCCCGGCGCCCGGGCTCCCCGGCTGGTGTCCAACGAACTGGTCGCCCGGATGAAGAAGGGCGCCGTGCTGGTGGACATCGCGATCGACCAGGGCGGTTGCTTCGCCGACTCCCGCCCGACCACGCACGCCAACCCGACCTACCCGGTGCACGACACGGTGTTCTACTGCGTGGCCAACATGCCCGGCGCCGTGCCGCACACCTCCACCCACGCGCTGACCAACGCCACGCTGCCCTACGTGCGCAAGCTCGCCCAGCAGGGCTGGCGGGAGGCGCTGCGGGCCGACGCCGCGCTGGCCGAGGGCCTGAGCACCCACCGGGGCCAGCTCATCACCGAGGCCGTGGCCACCGCACACGAGCTGCCGTTCACGCCGCTGGCCGAGGTGCTCGGCTGAGCCACCCACCCCGACCCACAGGGCCGCAAGCTGCCTTTCCGGCGCCTTGCGGCCCTTTCGCGAGTCCCCTATGCCCCTAATCGGAGCAGCGCCCGGCTCCTGGATCGGCCATTAGGGGAACCAGGTGGGTTCCCCGATTACCTGTCCCGATGCCTGCCATAGTCTTTGCATCAACGTCAAGGACGTACATCGCTCCCCAACCAAGACTTAGGAGTTGACTGAGATGGCCCAGAGCCTCCTCGAATGGATCCGCGACCTGCTGGACGACCCGGACGCCCGTGACGCGTTCCTGGACGACCCGAACGGCTACGCCGCCGACCACGGGTTCCACAACCTCAGCGGCGCCGACGTGTACGACGCCCTGTGCCTGATCGCGGATAACGACCACGGGCACTACCCGGCGCCGAGGCACTACGACCACGACGGCGACGACCACGATGGTGCGACGTACCTGAAGAGCTACGTCAACAACAACTACACCACCATCGAGGACCACAGCACCAACATCGACAACTCGATCCACCAGAACATCGACACCGACGGTGGCGACTTCAACCAGGTCATCGACAACGACCCGGTGGTGGCCTCGGGCGACGGTGCGGTGGCCGCCGGCGGCGACATCCGGGACAGCACGGTGACCACCGGCAACGGCAACGTGGTCGGCGACAACAACCAGGCCGTCACCGGCGACGACAACACCAGCTCGTTCGGCTCCGGCGACGCGACCAGCTCCAACATCGGCCACGCCAGCTTCGGCGACGGCGGCTCGATGTCGGTCGGTGGCGACTCGCACGGCTACAACAGCGACAACGACACCAACACCTCGGTGCACAACTCCGGCGACGGGGACACCGCGGTGAACGTTGCCGGCGACCACGGCTACGCCGACCAGGGCGTGGACCAGAGCCACACCGACAACAGCGACTACTCGAACTACGAGGACAACTCGCGCAGCGACAGCCACGACGACGTCGGCTCGCACAACGAGGTGCGCGACTACGACAGCCACGACACGGACATCGTCCACACCTGATCGACCAGGCACGGCCAACGGCCGGTTCCCCCGCACAACCGGGGGAGCCGGCCGTTTCGCGTGAGGGAGATGCCGAGGAAGGGGAGTGGCTGGTGCGCGACATCAGTATCGCCGCATGGCACGATTTCCCGGGTGGCCAACGGATCGGATCGGGAGCAGCACCTGCGTGACCTCGCGCGGCTGCGCCGCGTCCGCGACCGGATCGACCGCGAGTACGCCCAGCCGCTCGACGTGGAGGCGCTGGCCCGGGGCGCGCACATGTCGGCCGGGCACCTCAGCCGGCAGTTCCGGCTGGCCTACGGCGAGTCCCCCTACAGCTACCTGATGACCCGGCGCATCGAACGGGCCATGGCATTGCTGCGCCGGGGCGGCCTCAGCGTCACCGAGGTGTGCTTCGCCGTCGGTTGTTCCTCCCTGGGCACCTTCAGCACCCGGTTCACCGAGCTGGTCGGCGTGCCGCCCAGCGTCTACCGGGAGCAGCAGGCTCGCGCCACGGCCGGGATGCCGGCGTGCGTGGCGAAACAGGTCACCAGACCGATCAGGAATCGAGAAGCACCCGTCACCGGGCCGTCGATAGCGTGACCGCCATGGATATCACGATTCACGCGAGCTTCCTGCCGCACACCGACCCGGACTCCGCCCTCAACTTCTACCGGGACATTCTCGGCTTCGAGGTGCGCAACAACGTCGGTTACAACGGCATGCACTGGATCACGGTCGGCCCGGCCGGCCAGGACACCGCCATCGTGCTGTTCCCGCCGGAGGCGACTCCGGGGCTCACCGACGACGAGCGGAAGACCATCTCCGAGATGATGGCCAAGGGCACCTTCGGCAGCATCAGCCTGGCCACCAAGGACCTCGACAGCGTCTTCGACCGGCTGCAGGCCGCCGGCGCCGAGGTCGTCCAGGAGCCGACCGAGCAGCCGTACGGCGCCCGCGACTGCGCCTTCCGCGACCCCTTCGGCAACCACATCCGCATCGAGCACCTGCGCTGAACCCTGCCTGACCCGTTCCTGGATGGAGAACTCTTGAGCATCGCCACGAGCACGGACACCCGGTCGCCGGCGCCCCACATCGCCGACACGCACGACCTGATCCGGGTGCACGGCGCACGGGAGAACAACCTGAAGGATGTCAGCGTCGAGCTCCCGAAGCGACGGCTGACGGTGTTCACCGGGGTGTCCGGCTCGGGCAAGAGCTCGCTGGTGTTCGGCACGATCGCCGCCGAGTCGCAGCGGCTGATCAATGAGACCTACAGCGCGTTCATCCAGGGTTTCATGCCGAACCTGGCCCGGCCCGACGTCGATGTGCTCGAGGGCCTGACCACCGCGATCACCGTGGACCAGCAGCGGATGGGCGCCGACCCCCGGTCCACGGTCGGCACCGCGACCGACGCCAACGCGATGCTGCGGATCCTGTTCAGCCGCCTGGGGCAGCCCCACATCGGCTCGCCCCAGGCCTACTCCTTCAACGTCGCCTCCATCAGCGGCGCCGGGGCGGTCAAGTTCGAGAAGGGCGGGAAGACCGTCAAGGAGCGGCGCAGCTTCAGCGTCACCGGTGGCATGTGCGTGCGGTGCGAGGGCCGGGGCTCGGTCAACGACCTCGACCTGACCCAGATCTACGACGAGAACAAGTCGATCAACGGGGGAGCGATCACCATCCCCGGCTACAGCATGGAGGGCTGGTACGGCCGAATCTACCGGGGCTGCGGCTGGTTCGACCCGGACAAGCCGGTCCGCGAGTTCAGCGAGACGGAACTGCACGACCTCCTGCACAAGGAGGCCACCAAGATCAAGGTGGACGGGGTCAACCTGACCTACCTCGGGCTGGTGCCGCAGATCCAGAAGTCGTACCTGTCCAAGGACATCGAGGCGATGCAGCCGCACATCCGCGCCTTCGTGGAGCGGGTCGCCACGTTCACCGCCTGTCCCGACTGCGGCGGTACCCGGCTGTCCGAGCTGGCCCGGTCCTCCAAGATCAACGGACTGAGCATCGCCGACGCGTGCGCGATGCAGATCAGCGACCTGGCCGAGTGGCTCCGCGACCTGACCGAACCCTCCGTCGCGCCGCTGCTGGCCAAGCTCGGGCACACCCTCGACTCGTTCGTGGAGATCGGGCTCGGCTACCTCTCGCTGGACCGGCCGGCCGGCACGCTGTCCGGCGGCGAGGCGCAGCGCACCAAGATGGTCCGACATCTCGGTTCCTCGCTGACCGACGCCACCTACGTCTTCGACGAGCCCACCACCGGCCTGCACCCGCACGACATCCAGCGGATGAACAACCTGCTGCTGCGCCTGCGGGACAAGGGCAACACCGTGCTGGTCGTGGAGCACGAGCCGGAGACGATCGCCATCGCTGACCACGTCGTCGACCTCGGCCCGGGCGCGGGCGTGGCGGGCGGCACGGTCTGCTTCGAGGGAACCGTGGATGCGCTGCGGGCCAGCGGCACCGTCACCGGCCGGCACTTCGACGACCGGGCCAGCTTGAAGGAGAAGGTGCGCACCGCGACCGGTGCGCTGGAGATCCGGGGCGCGACGGCGCACAACCTGCGCGACGTGGACGTGGACATCCCGCTCGGCGTGCTGGTCGTGGTCACCGGGGTGGCCGGGTCGGGCAAGAGCTCGCTGGTGCACGGGTCCATCCCGGGCGGTGCGGGCGTGGTGTCCATCGACCAGACCCCGATCCGAGGCTCGCGGAGGAGCAATCCGGCGACCTACACCGGCCTGCTGGAACCGATCCGCAAGGCGTTCGCCAAGGCCAACGGAGTGAAGCCGGCGCTGTTCAGCGCCAACTCCGAGGGTGCCTGCCCGACCTGCAACGGCGCCGGCGTGATCTACACCGACCTGGCCATGATGGCCGGCGTCGCCACCACTTGCGAGGAGTGCGAGGGGCGGCGGTTCGAGGCCTCGGTGCTGGAGTACAAGTTCGGCGGCCGGGACATCAGCGAGGTGCTGGCCATGTCGGTGACCGAGGCCGAGGCGTTCTTCGGCGCGGGGGAGACCCGCACACCGGCCGCCCACGCCGTCCTGGAGCGCCTGGTCTCGGTCGGGCTGGGCTATCTGACCATCGGTCAGCCGCTGACCACGCTGTCCGGCGGCGAGCGGCAACGGCTCAAGCTGGCCACCCACATGGCGGAAAAGGGTGGCATATATGTCCTGGACGAACCGACCACCGGTCTACACCTGGCCGATGTCGAACAACTGCTCGGTCTGCTGGACCGCCTGGTGGACGCCGGCAAGTCGGTGATCGTCGTGGAGCACCACCAGGCGGTGATGGCGCACGCCGACTGGATTATCGACCTGGGACCGGGCGCCGGCCACGACGGCGGTCAGATCATCTTCCAGGGCACACCCGCCGCATTGGTCACGGCGCGCGAAACCCTGACCGCCCAACACCTGGCCGACTACGTACACCCAGGCGCCTGACCGCCCGACCCCACCCGCGAGTCGACAGTCTGAGCACAACCAACGATGTGCCAGAACCGCCGACTCGCGGGATTGACGTTCGGCCCGATAATCTACATTATGTCAAGTAGCCCGGTAGTGGACCTACTTGGTGCCCTGTCCCGGCACCAACGCATTGATCGCCGAGGGTGAGTCGTGGTCGACGAGTTCTTCGAGCTGCTCCGCGACACGGTTGATCGCCGAGGCGATGGCCAGTAACGCTCGCACCTGCGCGGCGGCGGGAAGGTTGGCGTTCAGGTTCTGGTGCGCAACCACCTCGTGCTGGCCCGGCCCGATCATGTAGTCGTCGCTCACGACTGATTGCTCTCCCTGGTCTCGCGGCCACGCGGATGGCCGGCCGGCCCGCCGCGGAACCCCATCGTTGCCGGCCGGGTCGGTTCGCGTGAGCGGTTTGGCGAAATCAGCCGGTTACCAGGCGAGCGTGCCCCGGGCGTCGAAGCAGGTGCCGGTCGGGCCGTCGGGGCCGATCTGCGCCATCCGGACGATGATCTCGGCGCCCTGTTGGACGGTTTGTGCGCCTGACCCCCGGTTCAGGTCGGTGCCGGTGAACCCGGGCTCCACCGCGTTGACCCGAATGTCCGGGAACGCCTTGGCGTACTGCACGGTGAGCATGTTGACCGCCGCCTTGGACGCCGGATACGCGACACCCTCGTAGTTGTAGGCCCGGACGCCCGGGGTGGCCACGCGGCTCACCGAGGCCAATCCGCTGCTCACGTTCACCACGACCGGCGCGGCGGACCGCCGCAGCAACGGCAGGAACGCGTGCAGTACCCGCACCATGCCGATCACATTGGTGTCGAGGGTGCTGCGCATCAGCTCGGCGGTCAGGTCCGCCGCGCCGATGACCGTGTTGTCGTCGGTCCACTCCGGTGCGATGCCGGCGTTGTTGACCAGGACGTCCAGTCCTCCCCCGGCCTCCACCAGCTTGGCCGCGGCGGCCACCGATGCGTCGTCGGTGACGTCCAGCTGAACCGCCCGCGCGCCCACCAGCGCGGCGGCCCGCTCCCCTCGCTCGGCGTCCCGGCTGCCGAGGTAGACCTGGTGGCCCACGGCGACGAGCTGGCGGGCGGCCTCGAAGCCGAGGCCCTTGTTGGCCCCGGTGATCAGAATCGTTGTCATACCTCGAAGCTAGAATTTAGAGTGCGCTCTAGGTCAAGCGCGAAGGTGAACCCTGACCACGTGGGCCGTGATGCGGTCGACCAGGCCGGCCAGCCGGGCGCGGTCCGGCGGCGCGTCCGGCTCCCCCCGGAGCTGGATCCCCGCCTCGACGACCAGGCTCACCGGCTCGTGGGCGGTTAGCCGGAGGGTCTCGATCGCCCCGACGGCCCGGCACCCCGGGCGGCCGGCGACCTGGACGCCCTCCGACCCGGGCTGGCACCGCGCATCGCCCACGGACTCGAACCGCAGCGAGTAGCGCAGGCCCGCGTCGGTAGCCACCAGGCACGCCCCGGACGGCGCGGCGGCAAAGGTCGGGGGCGAGCCGAACAGGTCCGAGGGGGCGTCGCGCAACATCGCGCAGACCTGGTCGGCCGCCTCGGGCGACGGATGGGCCGCCGTGGCGAGCAGAGCCTCCCGGCCAACCGGAGCGGCCACCGGCCGGGGCGCGCGGCAGCGAGCGAGGTCGGTGGGTTGGACGCCGCAGGCGAGCGGGCGCACGTCGTCCGGATCGCCGAGTGTGATGCCGAGCCGGGGCGGCGCGGGGGGCGCCGGCGGGGCCGGTTGGAACAGCGCCCGGCGGACGTGGTCCATGGCCCGGCGGGCCTCCTCGCAGCCGCCGTTGCCGATGGTGAGCACGACCCCGCCGTCCGCCACCGTGCAGGACGGGTCGCCCTCGCCCAGCCGTTCCGCGGTGTCCGGCGCCGGGGCGTAGCTGGTCTCCAGGCTGAGGTAGCCGAGCTGGTCGGCGAGCTTCCCGGCGCACGAGTCGGCGCCCGCCGGCTCGTCCTCCCGCCCGCCGGTGGGCTCCCAGACCTCGACACCCGGCACCGTTCGCAACAGGTCGCACGCGGTGCGCCGGGCCAGCCCGTCCGCCGGGCCGCGTCGGCTCGCGGTGGCCGGCCGCCGCATCATGCGGGCCGCACGCTCGGCCAGCGCGCGAGCCTCGGCGCATCCTCCGGTCGGATCCGGCGCGGCCATCTCGATCGCCCTGGTGGCGGAGATCGGCAGGTCGACCCGGCAGCTCGGCCGGCCACCGAAGCGGCGCTGGTAGCCGACCAGCCCCGCGACCGCGACCGGAGCCGAGGCCAGCCGGGTGGCGGTGCCGAACGGCGCGGCCACCCGCACGGTGAGCCGGCCGGCGGGGCGCTCCAGCTCGCAGGTATGTGGGCGGCTCAGCCGGACCGAACCCGGCTCGCCATGGAGCGGGGCGCACGGGTCGAACTCGGCGAGCGCCCAGTCCGCCGGTTGCTCGGGGATCGGGCCGCCGGCGGGCGAGTTGCATCCGGCGGCCACCAGCAGGCCCACGGTGATCAGAAACCACCGCGCGCGGGTCATCGGCATTCGCCGGGGATGTCGCAGGCGGAGTCCTGCAACCACGGCGACCGGTTCACCGGGACCGGGCTTGGGTCGAAGTCACGGGCGGTCAGGGTGAAGCCGCTGATCCGCAGGCCGGCGCGCAGCCTGTCCCGCTCCGGGACGGCTTCACAGGGCCGGCCGGCCGTGTCGTCCGGGCGCCCGCAGCTCAGGTCGTTGCGGGCGAGCAGATCGATCGCGTCGTCGGCGGGGCGGGGCGTGCCGGTGCCGTCCCAGCTCTTGGTCAGGATGAGGGTCCGCCCGTGGGTGGCGCCCGCCGGTCCGACCTCCTCCGAGTACTCGTACTTGGCGCTGGCCGGATAGCCCGTGTACACCCCGGAGACCAGGTCGAACCGCAGGTCGGCGAAGTTGGACCGGCCCAGCCGGAGACCGTCGGTGTACGGGATCGGCGCGTCGAACGTGGGGTCCGTGCTGGTCACGGTGTAAATGTCCACCTGGCCGGCGTGGTCAACCACGGCCTGCACCACGAACTCCGGGCGTCGCCAGACCCATTCGACGAACTCGCCGCCCGGCACGGGACGCTTGGCCAGCGGCCCGCCGAGCCGGTCGACGTAGGTGCTGACCTGCACCCCCGCTTCCAGGCCCCGCACCACCTGGACCGAGTCCTCGGCCGGCGTGCAGCCGGCCTGGAACATCGCCACAACGCACCCGCACAACACCCATCGCACGACGCCGCGCCCGTCCATCCCGGCCTCCACTTGGCGAACCCTTGGCGAACCGTTTCGCGGTGGACGACCCGGCTTGGGCCGTTCCGGTTGTGGCGCACCGGTAACTCAGCCTGGGTGCCGGACGCACGGGAGGGGTTCCTCAACGAGGCGTGACCACCACCGGCAGGGTGTCCAGCATGCGGTGCACCAGGTTCGGGTGGAACCGGGGGCGCTCCCCCGGCGCCGGTCGGACCTCGGGGAAGCGGCGCAGGAAGGTCCGCGTGGCGATGCGCGTCTCCGCCCTGGCCAGGGTGGCGCCGGGGCAGAGGTGCGGTCCCCGGCCGAACGCCAGATGCTCCTTGATGTTCTCCCGCCCGGCCCGGAAATCGCCGGGGCAGCCGAACCGGCGCTCGTCCCGGTTCGCGGAGGCGAACGCCACCAGCAGCCGGGTGTTCGCCGGGATGGTCACGCCGCCCAGCTCCACCTCCCGGGTGGTACGCCGGAACCAGGCCTGGATCGGGCTCTGCATGCGCAGCGTCTCCTCGATCACCGCATCCAGGAAGGCATCGTCGGCGCGCGCCCCGGCCAGGTCCTCCGGGTGGGCCAGCAGGTGGTGCATGGTCGTGCCGATCAGCCCGGCGCTGGTGCGGGAACCGGCCACCGGCAGGAAGCTCACGATGGACATCAGCTCCTCGTCGGCGATGGGGTCCTCGGCGTCCCGCTGCGCCTGTACCAGGTCGGAGAGCAGGTCGTCGGTGCGCCGTTCCCGCCGCTGGGCGATCTGCGCCTCGAAGTACCGCTCGGCGTCCACGTACTGGCCGATCAGCTCCAGGTCCTGTTCCTCGGTGACCTGCTCGCCCAGCCGCGCGAGCACCGCGTCGGACCACCCGTTGAACCGCGCCCGGTCCTCCCGGGCCACGCCGAGCGACTCGCCGATCACCATGACCGGCAGCTGCAACGCCACCTGTTGGGCGTAGTCGATCACGCCGGTGGGGTCCAGCCCGTCCATGATCTCGTCGCACAGCCGCTGCACCACGCCCTCCAGCTGGCGCACCCGGCGCACGGAGAAGCCCTTCTGCACCGCCGTTCGTACCCGCCGGTGCACCGGCGGGTCGGTGAACCCGAGCGTCGGCACCCAGCGGTAACCGCCCTCGGCCAGCGCGGCCTCCTTCTCCGGCGTGGCGGGCAGGAAGGACAGCCCGGTGCCGAACTCCAGCTCGCTGGAGAAGGTCTGGGGGTCGAGCACGATCCGGCTCACGTCCTCGTACCGGGTCACCAGGTACGCGTTCATGCCCGGGACCTCGAACGCCGGGGCGTGGTCGCGCAGCCCTCGGAAGAACTCCCACGGCTCCTCCAGCACCGCCGGGTCGAGTGCGGTCATGGCGCGGTCCCTTCGCTCGGCGCACGTTTCAGCAGCTCGACCGTGCCGGCGGTGCCGTCCACCCGGACCCGGTCGCCGGTGCGCAGCCGGTGACTGCCGGTGCGGGTGTTCACCACGCAGGGAATGCCCAGCTCGCGGGCAACCACGGCGGCGTGGCTGAGCTGGCCGCCGATGTCCACCACCAGCGCGCCGGACAGGAACATGATCGCCGCCCAGCTCGGGTCGGTGGTCGGCGTGACAAGCACCTCGCCCGGCTCGACGTCGGTGAACGACGGGTCGTGCACCACCCGGACCAGGCCTTCGGCCACTCCGGCGCTCACCCCGATGCCGTGCACCGTCTCCTCGTCCGCATCGTCCGACCCGCCCGCGCCGCCGGCCGGGGTGGTGGCCGGGACGCCCTGCCAGTTGCCCGGCAGCCGCAGCGCCGCGTACTCCCGGCCCCGGTCCCGCCGCCTGGTCACCAGCTCGCGCGCGTCGCCGGGCGGCCCGTCGGCCAGCTCGGCGACGGTGAGCTGGAAGGCGTCGTCCGGGGCGTCCAACCGGCCGTCGGCGGCGAGGTGCTCGCCCAACCGCCGCACGGCTCCCCTGGCCACGTCCAGCGACTGCAGGAACGACCGCTTGCCGACGCCGCGCAGCGGGATGGTGCGTTCCGCGTACCGCAGCAACAGTCGGGCGGCCGGCCGCTGGGCCGGCGGGAGCGCGGCCAGCACCTGGCGCCGCAGGTCGGGCAGCCGCTCGCGGGCGCGCTGCTCGCGCAGCACCGGGCTGTCCGAGTCGGGGCGCTCGGCGTACTCGGCGATCATCCGGGTCACCGGGGCCGGGTCCTCCCGCCAGACGTGGCTGGACGCCTCGCCCTCCAGCGGGCCGTGGAAGCCGTGGTTGGCCACCACCTGGTCCACCGTCCCGGCTCCCCGCGACGCCTGCCAGAGGTCGGTCACGATGGCCATCTCGGCCCCGCCGGTGCCGCTGAGCGCGCCGACGTCGCCAACCCCGGCCCGCTCGACCAGCTTGGTCAGCGCGACCAGCGTGGGCTGGACGGCCGCGAGCAGCGCGAGCGAGTGCCAGGTCAGCGAGTCGTCGAACCGGCGGACCGCGTCGCGGAGCAACTCGACGCAGGCGCCCGCGTCCAGCGAGGGCAGCCGCGCGATGCTGGCCCGCCACCAGGCGTCGATCTCCGGCGCGCGCCGGCGCACCCGGCCGGGCGCGATCAGTACGGACCGGGGCAGCTTGTAGGCGATCACCGGATAGCGGCGCCTGGTCGGCGCGAATGCCATGGTCTCCGGCACCCGGCCGAACATGTTCGCCACCACGTCCGGCCCGCTGGTGCCGGGCATCCGGTCGCCGATGGACGCCAGGTACTCCATGCGGATGGCGATCCGGCCGTGGAACGGGCGCACGATCAGCGGGAAGTCCCGCCGGTCACGGGCGGAGAACATGCCCATCAGGAAGGCCACCTCGCGGGGCATCCGGTCCCCGGTGGCGCCCCACATGCTCCAGCTCAGCGGGCTCAGCACGCCCGGCGCGGCCTCCCCCACGTTGTCCGTGGACCAGTGCTGGTCGGGTGCCCCCGGCCGGTGCAGGATGTCCCACGACTCACCGGCCATTGCGCCGCTGCTTCATCAGCCGGGCGAACTCGTCGTACCAGATGCCCTGGCAGGGGCCATAACCGACGGCGCCGTCGGCGTCGGTCCACCGGACCACGCTGTCCCAGGTGCCGGCGTTCGGCCAGGACGGGATGGCGGCCAGGCCCAGCGCCTCGCCGGTGAACCGGTAGGCCACGCCGGTCTCGTCGGTGGCCTCGATGGTCTGCCGCACGGGCGCGGGCACCACCGGGTGCAGCTCGTCCACCCGCCGCCACACCCGGGTCAGCTCGCGCAGCTCGCCGTCCACGCAGACCCAGGCGAAGTGGTGGCCGGGCGCGCCGGCCGGCGGGGACAGCTCGGGCTGCCACACCGGCGAGCTGTCCGGAGCCTCGAAGCCGACCTGGTTGAACGCCAACCGCCGGCCCGGGAAGTACACCGGTGTCCAGGCGATCGGCGGGCTGTGCCGGCCGCCGCGTTGCTCGGTGCGGCTCTGCCGCCAGGAGCGGTCGCGCGGCATGTGGCAGTCCACGTCGTAGCGCCGCCCGCGCAGCGTCAGCTCGCCGACGCAGTGCATGAACTGCTCGCTGCCCCCGGGCTGGTCACCGGCGTGCAGGTTCTCCCCGGGGATGACCGCGCCCCGGGCGACCAGCGGGGTCACCGCCGTGTGCAGCAGGTCGAACGAGGTGTCGCCGTCGTCGGACCGGTAGGTGGTGCGCGCCTTGTGCCCCAGCTCGAGGAACTCGATGCGGAACCCGTTGGCGGCGGTGATCGTCTGCCCGCTGACCTCCGGGTACGGCATGGCCATCTGCCAGTCCAGGAACTCCACGTCCAGGTGGGCCGAGTTGTCCAGGCCCTGGAAGATGATCACGCTGCCCTGGGTCAGCGGGAAGAACGGCTGGTAGCGAAGGTAGGTGAACGCGCCGATGCCCGCCTCGGGCACCTGGAAGCCGAAGTAGTGGGTGTGCACGGTGGCCGGCTCCCACGGGCCGCCGCCCGGCGTGACGCCGATCAGGTCCGTCTCCGGCTCGTGGACGGCCAACGCCATTCGGGGACCCGACCTCTCTGGGACCTGAAGTCCCACAAGCGAGACTCAAAGTGCGACCAACGGTATTGTGAGTACCAAGGAGGGTCAAGTGCCACTGAGCCCGGAGGACATCGAGGCCCGGCGGTTCGCCGCGCGCAAACGGGAGATCGTGGAGCGGGTGCTGCCGGTGGTGGAGCAGGGCCTCGGCGAGGACGGCAGCTACCTGAACCTGAAGTTGGACCGGATCCTGCACGGCGCCTCGCTGGCCAAGTCCACCTTCTACCGCTACTTCAAGGACAAGAACGAGCTGCTGCTGGCGCTGATCGACCCGGTGCTCGAGGACGTCCGGGTGGCCGCCACCCACCCGTTCGACCGGGGGTCGGCGCCCACGCTGGCCGAGCTGAGCGCCGACCTGCGGCGCAACTTCGACATCTACCGGCCGCACATTCCGCTGCTCAACGCGCTGGTGGAGATCTCCTACTCGGACCCGGCCATTCGCGCCCGCTTCCACCAGGGGTTCGCCGAGGTGCACCAGACCATCGGCCGGCACATCGCGGAGGGGCAACGCGCCGGGTTCGTGCGGGCCGAGGTGCACCCGGCCCAGACGGCCGCCTGGATCACCTGGATGGCCGAACGCGGCATGTCCCAGCTGGTAGCGAACGGCGACGCGGCCGAGCGCGACCGCCTCGCGGACAGCCTGGCCACCATGGTCTGGCACACCCTCTACGGCCGCTGAACCCGAACAGTCCGCCGGCCGGCGTATCAGGCCCGGACCGCGGCGCCGATCACGCCGAGGGTGTTCGGCCCCCGCTCCGCCACCTGCACCGTCGCCCGCAGGACCTCGTGCCGGATCGGGCCGGTGTCACCGCTGATCCGCCGGTGGATCAGCCGCGCCGCCCGCTCGCCCAGCTCGCGCGTCGGCAACCGCGCCGAGGCCACCGCCAACGGGGAGACCCCGTGCGGTGTCGACTGGTCCATCGCGGCCAGCTCCAACGTCCCGGGAAAGCCCGCTTCCATCTCCAGCAGGTCCGACACCACCAGCTCGAGGGTTGGGGCGTTGCCGCAGATCAGCGCGGTCAGGGGTTCGGCGGAGTCGAGCATAGCGCGCAACCGCGCGCGGCGGGCCGCCGGCTCCAGCTGGTCGTACACCCGCAGCGCGGTGCGCTCCGGCAGCTCGGGCAGGCCGCGCTCGCGCAGCGCCCGGTAGTGGCCGGCCTGCCGGTCCCGGACACTGGTCACCTCCGTCTCGCTCCACAGCACGCCGGGCGCCCGGTGGCCGCGGTCCAGCATCGCCGAGGTCACGTCGTAGCCGACCAGGAAGTCGTCGAAGATCACCGCGTCGGTCGGCAGGCCGGGCAGGTACCGGTCCACCAGCACCACGGCCACCCCGGCCCGGCGCAGCCGCTCCACCCCGTCGGCGGCCACCGACCCGTCCCTGGGGTAGAGCACCACGCCCGCCGAGCCGCCGTCCGCCGCCCGGCGCAGCAGCTCCTCCTCGTGGGCCACGGTCTCGCTCCGCTCGATGGCCAGCCGGTAGCCCAGCGCGCCGCTGGCCGTCACCAGGCCGCCCAGCATCTCGGTCTCGTGCCAGCCGCAGGGACCCGGGTTGATGAAGGTGAGCAGCCGGGCGTCGGTGGCGGCCGGCGCGGAGCGCTCCGCAACGAAGGTGCCCTTGCCCCGCCTCCGCACCACCAGCCCGTCGGCCACCAGCTCGTTCAGTGCACGCACCGCCGTGGTAGTGGAGACCCCGTACCGTTCGACGATCTCCCGCTGGGTGACGAACGGCTGGTCCGGGGAGAAGTCACCCCTGGTGATGGCGCCACGAAGCTCCCGCTTGACCCATTCGAACAAGCTCACGCCCGCCGGTGGCGAGATCGGCCGGTCCACCTCGCGCGCTCCCTTCCGCCCCTCAGCTCGAAGTATTGACGCATTAAAACGTTGAATATACGGTCGGCCGCACCAGGCCTCAACGAGGAGACCGCATTGCACGACGATCGTGTGCTGGTCGAGCGGCGGATCGCGCGGATCCTGCGCGAGCGGCTCCACCCTGCGGTATATCGGGAGACCGCTCCGCTGGAGGTGGAGGTCTGGCACCCCGCCGGGGAGCCGCCCGGGGTCGCCGACGCGCTGCACGCCAACTACCGCCCGTCGTCGGGGGACGAACGGTGGGGCCCGGCGTGGGGCACGAGTTGGTTCCACATCACCGGCACCGTCCCCGAGGGGTGGGCGGGGCAGGTGGTGGAGGCGATCGTCGACCTCGGGTTCGCCCCGGACCGCGCCGGCTTCTCCGCCGAGGGTCTGGTGCACCGGTCGGACGGCACCGCGGTCAAGGGCCTGAACCCGCGCAACATCTGGGTGCCCGTCGCGGACCCGGCCGGTGGCGGCGAGCCGGTCGACCTGTACGTCGAGGCGGCGGCCAACCCGGTGATCGAGGGCGTGGGAACCCGGCTGGGCGACGTGCGCACCGCCGACGACACCCCGCTGTACCGGGTGCGCACCATCGCGCTAGCCGTGTTCGACCGCCCGGTGTGGGAGCTGGTGCAGGACGTCGAGGTGCTGTGGCAGCTCATGCACGAGCTGGACCTGGGCAACCCGCGCCGGTGGAACCTGCTGCGCGCCCTGCAGCGCGCGCTGGACGACACCCTGGACCGCCAGGACATCTCCGGCACCGCCGAGGCCGCCCGTGCGGTCCTCGCGCCCCAGCTGGCCGCGCCGGCGAACGCCAGCGCCCACCGGGTCACCGCCATCGGGCACGCGCACATCGACTCGGCCTGGCTGTGGCCGCTGCGTGAAACGGTCCGCAAGGTGGCCCGCACCGCCGCCAACGTGACCGCGCTGATGGACACCCATCCCGGGTTCAAGTTCGCCATGTCCTCGGCGCAGCAGTGGGCGTGGATGGAGAAGCACCGCCCCGATGTGTGGGCGCGCATGCGGGAGAAGGTCGAGGCCGGGCAGTTCCTGCCGGTCGGCGGCATGTGGGTCGAGTCGGACACCAACATGCCGGGCGGCGAGGCGCTGGCCCGTCAGCTGGTGCACGGCAAGCGGTACTTCATCGACCAGCTGGGTGTGGAGACCGACGAGGTGTGGCTGCCCGACTCGTTCGGCTACACCGCCGCGCTGCCGCAGCTGGTCCGGCTGTCCGGCACCCGCTGGTTCCTCACCCAGAAGATCTCCTGGAGCCAGTTCAACAAGTTCCCGCACCACACCTTCTGGTGGGAGGGCCTGGACGGCACGCGGGTGTTCACCCACTTCCCGCCGGTGGACACCTACAACTCCGAGCTGTCCGGCGCCGAGCTGGCGCACGCGGTGCGCAACTTCGCCGACAAGGGGCTGGCCAACCGATCGCTGGTGCCGTTCGGCTTCGGCGACGGCGGCGGCGGGCCGACCCGCGAGATGCTGGCCCGTGCCGCCCGGCTGGGCGACCTCGAGAGCTCGCCCCGGGTGGAGATCGAGTCACCGGCCGAGTTCTTCGAGAAGGCGCACCAGGACTACCCGGAGGCGCCGGTCTGGGTGGGTGAGCTGTACCTGGAGCTGCACCGGGGCACCTACACCAGCCAGGCCAAGAACAAGCACGGCAACCGGCGGTGCGAGCACCTGCTCTACGAGGCCGAGCTCTGGGCGGCCACGGCGGCGGTGCGCACCGGCCACCCCTACCCCTACCGCGAGCTGGACCGGATCTGGAAGACGGTGCTCCTGCACCAGTTCCACGACATCCTGCCCGGGTCCTCCATCGCCTGGGTGCACCGGGAGAGCCGGGCCACCTACCTGCGGCTGTTCGACGAGCTCGACGCCATCGTGACCGCCGCGCAGCGGGCGCTGGCCGGCGATCCGACCGGCGGTGAGGTGGTGTTCAACGCCGCGCCGCACCACCGCGACGGCATCCCCGCCCACGGTGCCCGGCCGGCGGGCCCCGCGCCGGCACCGGCCGCGTGCAACCCGGGCGACGGCGGGTACGTGCTGGACAACGGCCTGGTGCGGGCCGTGGTGGACTCGCGCGGCCTGCTCACCTCCGTCCGCGACCTGCGGGCCAACCGCGAGGCACTGGCCCCCGGCTCGGCCGGCAACCTGCTCCAGCTGCACCCGGACCTGCCGGCCGACTGGGACGCCTGGGACGTGGACCACACCTACCGGCGCACGGTCACCGACCTCACCGGCCTGGAGAAGCTGTCCGAGGAAGAAGCCGCGGTCCGGGTGGTCCGCCGGTTCGGTGCCTCCAGCGTCACCCAGGTCATCTCGTTGCCCCCCGGCGTGGCCCGGGTGGACATCCGCACCGAGGTGGACTGGCACGAGTCGGAGACCTTCCTCAAGGTGGCGTTCCCGCTGGACCTGCGGGCCGAACGGTCGGCGGCGGAGACCCAGTTCGGGTACGTGTACCGGGCCACCGACACCAACACCAGCTGGGAAGCGGCCAAGTTCGAGATCTGTGCGCACCGGTTCCTACACGTCTCCGAGCCGAACTACGGCATCGCGGTGGTCAACGACGCCACCTACGGACACGACGTCACCCGCTCGGTGCACCCGGACGGCGGCACCACCACGACCGTTCGGCTGTCGCTGCTGCGCGCGCCCCGGTTTCCCGATCCGGAGACCGACCAGGGCCGCCACGAGATGTCGTTCTCCCTGGTACCCGGGGCAACGCTGGACGAGGCGACCCGCGAGGGCTACCGGCTCAA
This sequence comes from Actinospineispora eucalypti, assembly GCA_014208095.1. Taxonomy (GTDB): domain Bacteria; phylum Actinomycetota; class Actinomycetes; order Mycobacteriales; family Pseudonocardiaceae; genus Pseudonocardia; species Pseudonocardia eucalypti. Next base: position 580,117 of record JACHMT010000002.1, read on the forward strand.
CCTGCTGGAGCGGCGGCTGCCCGGCGACGCGGCCGTCCGGCCCCTGGTCCGGGTGGACCACGACGGCGTACCGGTGTCGGCGGTGAAGCTGGCCGATGACGGCTCCGGCGACGTGGTGGTGCGCCTGTACGAAGCGCTGGGCAACCGCGCCGAGGCCCGGCTCCGGCCCGGCTTCGCCACCGACGGCGTGGTGGTCACCGACCTGCTGGAACGCCCGCTGCCGGACGCCCCGGCGCTGTCGCTGGCCGAGGACGGCGTGGCGCTGTCGCTGCGGCCGTTCCAGATCCTCACCCTGCGGTTCTCCCGGACGGAGGCGAGATGAGCACCTCTCGGCGCGCCCTCGCGGTCCTGCTCGCCGGCCTGTTGGCCGCCGTGCTGGCCGCCTGTGGCGGTTCACCGGAGCGCGACCCGAACAAGGTCGTCGTGGTGTACAAGGAGTTCGGCGGCAACCCGGTGTACCGGCAGTTCCTCCTCGCCCGGAAGACCGAGTTCGAGCGGGCCAACCCCGGGGTCACCGTGGATCTGCAGCCGATCACCGCCTCGGATGCCGACTACCTGACCCGGCTGCAGCTGCAGATGCGCTCCCCGCGCACCTCCCCCGACCTGGTCTACGAGGACACCTTCCAGATCAACTCGGACATCGAGGCCGGCTACCTGTCGCCGCTGGACGACCGGCTGGCGGCCTGGCCGGACTGGGCCAGGTTCGCGGAGACCGCGAAGGGGGCCGGCAAGGCGTCGGACGGCAGGACCTACGGCGTGCCGGACGGCACGGACACCCGGGGGCTGTGGTTCAACAAGGAGATCTTCGCGCGCGCCGGGCTGCCCACCGACTGGCAGCCCAAGAGCTGGGACGACGTGTTGGCCGCCGCCCGGACGATCAAGGCCAAGGTGCCCGGGGTGATCCCACTGAACGTCTACGCCGGCAAGGTCGGCGAGTCCTCCTCCATCGAGGGCTTCCAGATGCTGCTCGCCGGCACCGGCGACACCCTCTACGACCAGGCCAGCAAGAAGTGGCTGGTGGGTAGCCGGGGCTTCACGGAGTCGCTCCAGTTCCTCAAGACGGTTTACGGGGAGGGCCTCGGCCCCACCCCACAGCAGGTGTTGGAGCCCAACTGGCGCTACCAGGTCGCCCAACGGCTGATGCCCAAGGGCGAGGTGGCGATCAGCCTGGACGGATCCTGGGTGTCCCTCAACTGGCTGCCCAGTGGCGCGGCGCCCTGGCCCGATTGGTCGAGGGTCCTGGGCACCGCCGCGATGCCCACGCAGCATGGGCAGGCGCCCGGGCGGGTCAGCATGTCCGGCGGGTGGACCTGGGCGATCCCGCGCAACGCCGGCAACCCGGACAAGGCGTGGGAGCTCGTGAAACTGCTCAGCGAGCAGCGGCATCATCTGGACTGGTGCATCATCAATGTGCAGATTCCGGTGCGCACCGACGTGGCGGCGGATCCGGCCTACACGAGCGCCAACCCGACCAACGGGTTCTTCGCCTCGCTGGTGCCGATCACCCACTACCGACCGGCCTACCCGCTGTATCCCCGCATCTCCAACGAGATCCAGGTGGCTACCGAGGCGATCGTCACCGGGACCGCCGACGTGGCCACCGCCGCGCGCAACTACGACAACCAGGTGAAGGTGATCGCCGGCGACGCGGTGCGGACCGCATCCGGGTCGTGACCACTCTCGCGGTCCGAGCGGGTGCCGGGACGGCGCGGCCCCGCTCGCCCGCGGCAAGCCTGCTGCGCGGGCTGCCCCTGCTGCCGGCGCTGCTGCTGATCGCCGCGTTCCTGGTCGGCCCGATCCTGTACTGCGTCTACTCGGCGTTCACCGACATGGCGCTGACCGGCGCCTCCGGCGTCGGGTTCGTCGGGCTGGACAACTTCACCCGGGCCTTCACCAGCGTGGACTTCGGCAACTCGGTGCTCTACACGGTGTTCTTCACCGTGGTCTCCGCGATCATCGGGCAGAACGTGCTCGGCATGGCGCTGGCGCTGCTCATGCGGGACGGGAACCGGGTCGCGCGGGCGCTGGTGAGCGCGGTGGTGATCGGCGCCTGGGTGCTGCCGGAGGTGGTCGCCGGGTACGTCTGGCTGGCCTTCTTCGGCGCCGACGGCACGCTCAACCAGCTGCTCGGCGCGCTGGGCCTGCCCGAGCAGAGCCTGCTGTTCACCACGCCCATCCTGGCCGTCTCGATCGCCAACATCTGGCGTGGCACCGCGTTCTCCATGCTGGTCTACTCGGCCGCGCTGTCCGAGGTTCCCCGGGAGATCGAGGAAGCCGCCGTGATGGACGGGGCGGGCCGCTGGCGGAAGCTGGTCTTCGTCACGCTGCCCATGGTGCGCCGGTCCATCGCCACCAACCTGATGTTGATCACGCTGCAGACGCTGTCCGTGTTCGGCCTGATCTGGACGATGACCAAGGGCGGGCCGAGCAACCGCAGCGCCACCATGCCGGTGTTCGCCTATCAGCAGGCGTTCCAGTTCTCCCAGCTCGGCTACGGCACCGCGCTGGCACTGTTGTTGTTGCTGGTCGGCGGGGTGTTCTCGGTGATCTACCTGCGCACCCTGCGGGTCGAGGACGGTCCGGCATGAGGCGGCCCCGGGGCGCGGTGAACGCCTCGCTGGTGCTGATCGCGGCCGGCTACCTGCTGCCGCTGGCCTGGTTGCTGGTGTCGGCGTTCAACCGGACCGCCGGGACGGCCATCGCCTGGCCCGAGCCGTGGTCGCTGGACAATTTCCGGGCCATCCTGACCCCGGAAATCACCTACCGCCCGATGCTGAACGGGCTGCTGCTGTGCGGCGCCGCCACGGTGATCACCCTGGTCTGCTCGGTCCTGGCCGCCTATCCGCTGTCCCGCTACCGCTCGCGGCTCAAGCGACCCTTCCTGCTCACCGTGCTGTTCATGACCGGGCTGCCGATCACCGCCATCATGGTGCCGGTGTACGGCCTGTTCGTGCAGGTCAACCTGATCGACACGCTGCTCGGCACGATCCTGTTCATGGCCACCACGGCGCTGCCCATCGCCATCTGGCTGGCCAAGAACTTCATGGACGCGGTGCCCCTCGAGCTGGAGGAAGCGGCGTGGACGGACGGCTCGTCCCGCATGCAGGCGTTGTACCGGGTGGTACTGCCGCTGATGTGGCCCGGCTTGGCCGTGGTCGCGCTGTACACGTTCATCGGGCTGTGGGGGAACTTCTTCGTGCCGTTCGTGCTGCTGCTCTCGAACGACCACTTCCCGGCCTCGGTCACCATCTACACGTTCTTCACCCAGTACGCGCAGGTGGCCTACGGGCAGCTGGCGGCGTTCTCGCTGCTGTACGCGCTACCCGCGGTGCTGCTCTACCTCGTGCTCTCCCGCCGGCTGAGCGGGGCCTTCACCCTCGGCGGGGCGGTCAAGGGCTGACGCCCGCCGGCTGGCCCGGCGCTTCACGTAGCTGACCGAGACCAGCCCGCACACCACCGCCGCGACCAGGCCCACCCAGGAGAACCGCTTCAGCCACTGCTCGGCCACGATCCCCAGGTAGTAGATCACCGCCGTGGTGCCGCCGGCCCACACGATGCCGCCGGTGGCGTTGGCCACCAGGAACCGGCCGTAGCGCATGCGCAGCGCCCCGGCCAGCGGCCCGGCCAGGATGCGCAGCAGCGCGATGAACCGGCCGAAGAACACCGCCCACACGCCCCACCGCTGGAACGACCGCTCGGCGGCCGCCAGGTGCGCCGGCCCGAGGTGCTTGGGGAACCGTCGGCCCAGGCGTTCCAGCAGCGGCCGGCCGCCCCGGCGCCCGATGGTGTAGCCGATGGTGTCCCCGACGATGGCACCGGTGCTCGCCGCGACCGCAACCCAGAGCGGCGGCACCACGTGCTGCGCCGCCAGGAGTGCGGCGCTGACCAGCACGATCTCCCCCGGCAACGGGATGCCCAGGCTCTCCAGCCCGATCACGACGCCGACCACCGCGACGATCGCCAGCGGCGGGATGGCGTGTAACCACTGCTCAACCACCACGCGTGCGTCCTCCCAGCGTCCCGGTGGCCATGGCCGCCGCCACCCGTTCCACGACGGACGCCGGGCTCGGCTGTGCCGCCATCTCGGCGCTGACCTCCCGCGCCGCCGCCGCGAACGCCGGCTCGGTGAGCAACCGGTCCACCAGCTCGCGGACGGAGGACACGGTAGCGGTCGCCGGATCGGCGGACAGCCCCACACCCCGGTCGGCCACCCGCTCCGCCGCCATCGAGTTGTCGGCGAAGCCGGGCAGGACCAGCTGGGGCACGCCGTAGCCCAGCGGCGCGGCGGTGGTTCCGGAGCCTCCGTGGTGCACGATCAGCGAGCAGCTGGGCAGGAACGCGGACAGCGCCAGGAAGCCCACCGACCGCACGTTGTCCGGAATGGGCGCGCCGAGTGAGGCCAGGTCGGCCGGCCGCGCGGCCAGCACCACCTCGACGTCCAGCTCGCCGAGCGCGGCCAGCATCACCTCCAGCGAGCCGGTGCCCATCATCGTGGGGACCACGGTGCCCAGAGTCACGCACACCCTCGGCCGCTCCGGCCGGCGCAGCGCCCAATCCGGCACGGCGGCGCCGCCGTTGTACGGCACGAAGCGCATCGGCCACCACGGCACGCCGTCCCTCGGGTCCGGCTCGTCGCCGTGGATGCCGCCCATGCTGGGCGCTCGCGGGTCGATCCGGGCGATCAGCTCGGGCGGTCCTTCGGGCAGGCCCAGCTTGGCCCGCATCCGGGCGACCAGCTCGTTCCCGCCCAACGGGTCGTGGTCGTGCTGGAACGCCACGTCCCGCATGGACCAGGTGACCCGGTTGCCCACCTCCAGGCCCGGCACGCCCAGCGCGATCGCCGTCAGCGCGCCGAGCACGTGGTCCGAGGTGTAGACCACCAGGTCGGCGCCGAAGGCGCGGGCGGCGGCGACGGTGCCCTCGGTCATGGTCAGCAGGAACAGGCCGAACGGGTTGCGGTCCTTGACGGCCAGCCGCATCTCCTCGGACGCGTCGGCGTCCTTCAGCTGGAGATCGCCGGTGATCGCCCGCATCAGCTCGTCCCACACGTCCCGGTCGGGCTGCACGTCGTACATCGGCAGGCCGCTGTGTGCGCCGACCTCCACCATCTCCGAGGAGGTGGCGACCAGCACCTCGTGCCCGGCCGCCCGCGCCGCCCAGACCAACGGGACCACCGGCAGCATCAACCCGTGGCCGGGGGCCACCGCGAACAGGATTTTCACGGCGCACACACTGCCAGCCGTGCCCGGCGGGCCGCAGTCGAATTAGCCTGAGGGCATGTGCCGGAACATCACTACGCTGCGCGGCCTGGAGCCGTCGGCGACCACCGAGGAGATCGAGGCGGCCGCGCGCCAGTACGTGCGCAAGGTCAGCGGTGTGCAGACGCTCACCGACGCGACCCGGGCCCCGTTCGAGGCGGCCGTCGCCGAGATCGCGGCGGTGACCGCCCGGGTGCTCTCCGAGCTGCCCGAACGCCGCCAGCCGCCGACCACCCTGCCGCCCCTGCGCCGCCCCGAGGTCCGCGCCCGCATCGCCGCGAAGAAAGCCGCCGGCTAGGGGCGCGGGCATCGTCAGTCGTCGATGTCGGCGGTGCCCGTGCGCTTCAGCTCGTCGAGGTGGTCACGCATGGCCTTGAGCTTCTCGGGCGAGTGTCCGACCCAGTCGGCCAGCTCTCCGACGATGCGCACGGGCTCCCGGGTCCGATAGGACCTGGTCGGGTTGCCCGGGAACTTCCGGTCGGTCACGTTGGGATCGTCCTCCAGGGCGCCGGTCGGCTCGACGATGTAGATCCGCCCCCGGCCCTCACCCAGCGCGAGCTCCGCTCCCCAGGTCGCCGCGTCGAGGGTGGCGGACACGTAGACGTGGTTGGCGGTCCTCCCGTCCTCGTAGTTCGAGCGGCGGCCGGGCTCGAGCAGGTCCCCCACCTTCAGGTCGGCCTTCGTGCCGTGGAACAAGGCCCCCGACTCGTGGACCTCGAACGGCGTTGGCTCGTTGGTCATGCACACTCCGAGGACGTGGTCGAACAGCGATCCGGGGTCGGGTGGAAGGTTATCTCCGCGCCAGGCCACGAGGTGGTCCGGGCGGACCAGGACGTAGCGGGCGCCGAACAACTCCCGCGCGTCGGGGCGGTGCAGGGTGACGGTCCGCCACGGGACTCCGCGCGCCTGGGCGGCCTCGGTCCAGCCGCTCGGCACGGGGGCGGCGCCCACCTCGAGCAGGGTCAGGCCGGGGCCGAGCTCGTCGTAGAGCGACGTGCGGCCGTCCAGCCACAGGTGGGGCAGGCGCATCCCCGGCGCAGCCGAAGGCCGGTAGACCGACGTGCTGGATGCCGGCGCCGGGCGGCCGTCGGCGACGACCACCGGTGACCCGGGGCAGCCGGTGCCCAGCACGAAGCCGAGGGTGTAGAACTCGGCCGTCTTGGCCCGGCGGACCGCCTCGGCGGCCTCGGCGCGGGCGAGCTCTCCGGCCGCGTCGGCATCGGCGAGGCCGGGACGGCTGAGCTCGGGGGTCAGCACGGCCATGTTGGCCCGGGCCTCGGCGATGGCCCTTTCGGCGATCGGGCGCCGTTCGGCCTGGTACGAGTCCAGCATTGCCGCGCCGGCCCACCCGTTCAGGACGGCGGCGAGCTTCCAGCCGAGGTCGACCGCGTCACCGATGCCGGTGTTCGCCCCGAACCCGCCCCAGGGCGGATTGAGGTGGGCCGCGTCGCCGAGCAGGAAGCAGCGGCCCTCCCGGTAGCGCTCGGCGACCAGCATGCGGGCGGTCCACGGGTCCCGGGACGTCACCCGGATTGGCAGGTCGGCGCCGATCATGGTCTGCAGGGCCGACTCCACCCAGGCGGTCGGGGCGTCCGCCGGGGCGTTGATGATGATCGCCCACCACCGGTCGGCCGGGTCCAGCCGGCCGAGCAGCCCGCCGACCCCGGAGCCCAGCACCCAGTACTGGACGGCCGGGCCGTGGCAGTGCCGCTCGGCCAGGCCCGGGGCGGAGAAGGTGACCTGCAGGTTGCGGATCCCGTGGCTGTCCCCACGCATCGGGATGCCCAGCCGCTTGCGCACGATCCCCCGGCCGCCGTCGGCTGCGGCGAGGTAGCGCCCCCGCACCGGTATCGGCGCGCTCTCTCCGTCGTCGACCGTGGCCGTCACACCGGTCCCGGTCTGGTGCACGTCGACGACCCGGCTACCCCAGAGCGCGGTGACCGACGCCCGCCGGGGAAGCTCGGCCCGCAGCGCGTCCTCGAGCCGGTACTGGGCGGTCCACTGCCCGGGCTCGGGCAGCTCGGCCCGGGGCAGGTCGGCCAGCGCGAACACCCCGTCGAACCGGGCCACCCGGGGGCCGGCGAGGCTGGTGCAGAACACGGTGCGGTCCGACCAGCCGCCGGGCAGCGGCGCGTGGGCCCGGACCGCGCCGGCCAGGCCGAGCCGCCGGAAGTGCTCCATCGAGCGGGGGTTCACCTGCTTGCACCTCGGCGACGAGGTGTCCGGTTCGCGGAGGGGTTCGACGAGCACGACGCCTATCCCCCGGGCGCCGAGCTCGTGGGCCAGGGTGAGGCCGGCCGGCCCGCCACCCACCACGATCACATCGGTCTCGGTGACCTCGGGGTCAGTCACGCCGCCACCCTCGTGGCGGCCGGCGCCACCGAGGGCCGGCGGCGCGGGATCGCCGCGATCAGCGCGGCCTCCAGGACCGCCGGCACGACGAAGGCGTAGAAGCCCGCCTTCGGTGACGCGGACAGCACGGTCACCAGCGAGAGATAGACCGGGCCGGCGATGGCGCCGAGCCGCCCGACGCCGAGGCACAGGCCGAGCGCGGTGCCACGCACGCGGGGCTCGTGGTAGCGGGACACGTAGGCGTTGACCAGGTTCTGCGTGCCCAGCGCACCGAGGCCGGCCGCGGCCGCCATGACCAGGAGCAACCAGCGGGCCTGTGGGGTGGACAGCACCAGCATGGCCCCCGAGGCGACCAGCGCGCAGGCAATGGTCACGGCCTTGATGCGAACCCGGTCGGCCAGCGCCGTCACGGCCAGGGTGCCGACGATCGCCCCCAGGTTGAACGCGATCAGGAACTCCAGGGCCGAGCCCTGGTCGTACCCCGCCGAGACCATGAGGGCCGGCAGCCAGGTGCTGGCGCCGTAGACCACGACCAGGCCGAGGAAGGTGCTGGCCCAGAAGAGCAGGGTGGCCCGCCGGTGGCCGGCGTTCAGCAGGACGCCCGCACGGCCCGGCGCGTCCGGCGGTTGCGCGGCGGGGATGCCCGCCGGCACCAGCCACCACACGGCCGGGAGCAGGACCAGCGCCAACGCACCGATGAGGAACAGCATCCGGAACGACACCTGCCCGAGCAGGATCCGCCCGGCGAACGCCGACGCCAGGCCGCCGACCGCCACGCCGGCCATCGCGGCGCCGACGAACAGGCTGCGCCGGGCCACCGGCGCGGCCTCGGTGACCACCGCGACGACCAGCGGGATGAGCGCGCCCAGCCCGGTACCGGTGAAGAAGCGGGTGACGGCGAACAGCTCCACCGTGGGGACGACGGCGGACAGGGCCATCCAGCCGGCCACCCAGACCAGGCTCACCGCCAGCGGGAGCCGGCGGCCCAGCACGTCCCCGGCCCAGCCGGCGACCACCGCGCCCACCGCCGCACCGAACGCGGTCACCCCGCCGAGCAGGCCCAACACGGCCGGCGTCACGCCCCACGGGGCGTACCGCAGCAACGCCGGGCCGACGGTGCCGAGCACGAACAGGTCGTACCCGTCGACCATCAACAGCAGCACGCCGAGGAGCAGCACCGGGCCGCCCCGCCTCCGGGTTTCGACGACCATGTCGATCTCCTTGGCTCGGGGTGGGGAGTGAGTGGGACCCCACGTCGCCGCAGAGTGCGCGAGGATGGCCGGGCCCGTACACGGCGGTTTCATTGGTCGGCACAGGTCAGGGAGAACGATGGCGGCTCATCGGTCCGGGCCGCCGCGCGGGCGCCGACCCGCGCAGGGCGAGCCGGTGATCGCCCGGGCGCTGCGGCTTCTGGACGCATTCCAGGAGCCTCAGGAGGCGCTGTCCCTGACCTCGCTGGCCGCGCGGGCGCGGTTGTCCAAGAGCACCGCGCTGCGGCTGGCCCGTCACCTGCTCGACTGGGGCGCGCTGGAACGGACCGACGGCGGCCAGTTCGTAATCGGCCTGCGGCTGCTGGAGGTGGCCTCGTTGGCGCCGAGGGGTCACGGGCTGCGGGCGGCCGCGATGCCGTTCCTGGAGGACCTGCACCACGCCACCGGCCAACACGTGCTCCTGGCCGTGCGGGACGGCGCGGAGGCGGTGCTGGTGGAGCGGCTGTCCGCGCACCGCGCGGGGCGGGCCGCCTATCACGTCGGCGGCCGGCTGCCGCTGCACTCGACGGGCGTCGGCCTCATCCTGCTGGCCTTCGCGCCGCTGGACGTGCGCGAGCGGGTGCTGGAAGGCCCGCTCACCATCGAGCCCGGGGCACCACGGGTCGGGCCGGACGAGCTGCGCCGGCGCATCGCGGCCATCCGCCGCGAGGGCACCGCCACGAACACCCGGGAACTGCCCGAACCGATGTCCTCGGTCGCCGCGCCGGTGACCGGGCCGGACGGTTCGGTGGTTGCGGCGCTGTCGGTGCTCGCGCCGACCGGCACCTTCGACCCGGCGACGGCCCGGCCGGCCGTGGTCGCGGTCAGCCGGGCCGTCTCCCGGGCGATACGGGCCCGGTCATGAACCGCCGGCCGGCACCTTCTCCCGGTTGAACACCCGCCGCAGCAGTGGCACCGCGAGGATCAGCACGATCACCACGTACACCACCACGGACAGCGGGGTGGAGACCAGCGTGGTCGGGTCGCCGTCGGCGATCTGCAGTGCCCGGCGCAGTTGCAGCTCCGCATCCGGTCCCAGGATCACCCCGAGGATGGTCGGCAGCACGGGCAGCCCGTAGCGCCGCATCAGGAACCCGACGGCCCCGATGGCCAGTAGCACCAGCAGGTCCACCGGCTGTCCGCTGACCGCGTACGCCCCGACGCAGGCGAAGAACAGGATGCCGGCGTACAGGTACGGGCGGGGAATGCGCAGCAGCTTCGCCCACACCGGGGCCAGCGGCAGGTTCAGCACCAGCAGCAGCACCAGGCCGATGAACAGGCTGGCGATCAGCGTCCACACCAGGGTGGACTCCCGCTGGAACAGCAGCGGACCGGGCTGGATGCCGAACTGCTGGAACGCGGCCAGCATCACCGCCGCGATCGCCGTGGTGGGCAGTCCCAGGGTGAGCATCGTGGTGAGCGTGCCGGCCGACGACGCACTGGCCGCCGCCTCCGGCCCGGCCACGCCCTCGATGGCGCCGGAGCCGAACTCGGACCGGCCGGCCGAGCGCCGCCCGGACAACCGCCGCTCGGTGACGTAGGAAAGAAACGTGGGGATCTCCGCCCCGCCGGCCGGAATGGCGCCGAACGGGAAGCCGATCACCGAGCCGCGCAGCCAGGGCCGCCAGGTGCGGCGCACGTCGTCACCGCCCAGCCAGGCGTTGCCCACCGGGATGATCTCGGCCGGGCGCCGGCGCAGGTGCGCCGCCACCCAGAGCGCCTCGCCGACCGCGAACAGGCCGACCGCGACGATCACCACGTCGATGCCGTCGGCCAGCTGCGGCACCCCGAAGGTGAGCCGTTGCGCGCCGGTCAACGGGTCCAGCCCGACCAGGCCGATGGCCAGCCCGATGCCCAGCGCGGCGAACCCGCGCACCCGGGAGCTGCCCAGCACCGTGGTCACCGCCGCGAAGGCCAGCACCATCACCGCGAAGTAGTCGGGTGCCCCGAGATCCACGGCGACCGAGGCCACCAGCGGGGCCAGCAGCACCAGCAGTGTGGTGCCGACCATGCCGCCCACGAAGTGCCCGATCGCGGCGGCGCCCAGGGCCTGCGCGCCCCGCCCCGACCGGGCCATCGGGTTGCCCTCGATCGCCGTGACCACCGCCGCGCTCTCCCCCGGCGTGTTGAGCAGGATCGAGGTCGTCGAGCCGCCGAACATCGCGCCGAAGTAGATGCCGGCGAACAGGATGAACGCCCCGGTCGGGTCGAACGCGTAGGTCACCGGCAGCAGCAGGGCCACCGCCATCGCCGGGCCGATCCCGGGCAGCACGCCGATCGCGGTGCCCAGCAGCACGCCGATCGCCGCGAACAGCAGGTTCTGCGGGCTTAGTGCGTGCCCGAAACCCTCCATCAACAGGTTGATCGAGTTCATCCGAAAACCCCCATCAGCGGCCCGCCCGGCAGCTCCACCCCGAGCAGCGCGTCGAACACGATCCAGGTGGTCAGCGACACTCCGGCCGCGATCAGCGGGTCGCGGCGGGGGTGGCGCGAGCCCAGCGCGTAGCTGGTGCCCCAGAACAGCACGAAGCCGGCGAGGGGCCAGCCCACGATCGGGATCAGCGCGGCGGTGGCCACCAGGACCCCGGCCAGCATGCCCAGGGTGCGCACGTCCGGCGGGGTGGACAGGTCGATGTCCTCACCCAGCTCCGCCTCGCCGTGCCCGCCGCGCAGCACGTCCACGGTGAGAACCGCGGCCAGCACCAGCAGCCCGATGCCGACGACCAGCGGGACGGCGTGCGGACCCAGCGGGTCCGCGCCTCCTCCGCCCCCTCGGGTCTCCAACGCGGTGTCGGTCAACACCAGGACACCCGTGACCAGCAGCAACAGCGAGATCCCCAGCTCGGAGTGCTCGCGCAGCCAGGACCGCCGCTCCGGCGCCCTGGTCGTCTCCGGTGCGCTCATGACGCCAGTCCCAACTCGCGCAGCACGCCGGCCACCCGTTCGTTCTCCGCCGCCAGGAAGGCGCGGAACTCCTCCGCCGGGAGGTAGGCGTCCTGCCAGCTGTTGCGGGCCAGCGCGTCCTTCCACTCCGGGCTGTCGTGCAGGCGGCGGAATGCGGCCTGCAGCTCGCCGGCGCCCTCACCGGACAGCCCGGGCGGCGCGACCATGCCCCGCCAGTTGGTGAACGACACGTCCACCCCGGACTCGCGCAGCGTGGGCGCGTCGAACCCGGGAATCCGTTCCGGCGCGGTCACCGCGAGCACCCGCAGCTCGCCGGCCTCGGCCTGGTCGGCGAACTCGGAGAGGCCGGAGACCCCGAACGCGATCTTGTTGCCGAGCACCGCCGCGAGCAGCTCGCCGCCGCCGTCGTAGGGGATGTAGTTGACCTGGCGCGGGGCCAGGCCGATCGCCTTCGCGGTGAGCATCGGCGCCAGGTGGTCCGGGCCGCCCGGCGCGGAGCCGCCGCCCACCGGCAGGCCGCCGGGGTTGGCCTTCCAGGCCGCCATCAGTTCGCCGATGGACCGGTACGGGGAGTCCTTGTCCACCACGATGATCTCGGTCTCCTGGGTGAGCCGGGCGATCGGCGTGGTGTCGGCCAGCGTGGCGGGCGCCGAGTTGGTGTACACCGCGCCGACCACGCCGAGCCCCATGGACATGACCAGGCGGTCGTTGCCGCTCTCGTTGACCGTGCGGCCCAGCCCGACCGTGCCGCCCGCTCCGGGCAGGTTGAACACCTCGACTACACCGGCCACGCCGCTGCGCTCCATGGCCTTGGCCGCTGTCCGGGCGGTGATGTCGTAGCCACCGCCGGGGGCGTTGGGCACCAGCAGGCGCAGCCCGCGCAGCTGGCCGCCTTCCTGTCCCCCGGTCAGGCCGCCGACCAGCGGCGGGACCAGGAGCAGCGCGGCTATCGCGGCCGCGACGACGAGTAAGGTCCGGTTCCGCATGGGCATCCACTCCCCGATGAGCGTGCTGGTTGCGAAGGAGTGTGCCCAGCGGCGACCGCGCCGTCTGCTTTTCGCCGCAATGGTCGTTGTGGTCTTTTCGGTCACGGGCTCCCGGTGGTGATGCGCGGTTACGCTCCCGGTCGTGACGCGACGCACACTGGCCCGCCAGTTCCTCACCTGGCAACTGGGCATCGTGGCCGTGCTGCTGGTCGCCGTCGCCGGGCTGGCCGTGGTCCAGTCGAACGCGGCGTTCCGCGACACCCAGGGGCGGCGGATGCTCACCGTCGCCGAGGACGTCGCCGCGTCCCAGGGGGTGCGCCAGGCGTTGGCCGACCGCCGCTTCGGCCCGCTCCCGGTGTTCGCCACCACCGCGCGAAACCTGTCCGGCGCCGACGAGATTGTCATCGTGGACGCCGGGCGAACCGTGCGCGCCTCCCCCGACCCGGACCAGGTGGCCGCGCCGCTCGGGCCGGACGGGTTGCTCCTCGGGACCGCGCTGGACGGCCACTCGGCGGTCTACCACCCGGACTGGCGGACCGTGGTTGCCGAGGTCCCGGTGATGGGCGACCGGGGCGTGGTGACAGGGGTGGTCGCCGCCCGGGTGCGGGCGCCGTCGCTGCTCACCGGGATCGCCAACGCGCCGGGCCAGACCGCCGCGCTGCTGGCCGCGGCGCTGGTGATCGGGGTGGTCGGCTCGCTGCTGCTGGCCCGGAGGGTGCGCCGGCAGACGCTCGGGCTGGAGCCGGCGGAGATCGTGGAGCTGGTGCACCGGCGGGAGGCGATGCTGCTCGGGGTGAAGGAGGGGGTGGTCGGCATGGACGCCGAACACCGGATCACCCTGCTCAACCAGGTGGCCCGCGAGCTGCTGGACGTGCCGGACGCTCGGCCCGGGATGCCGGTCGACGCGCTCGGGCTGGACGGACCACTGCGCGACGTGCTGACCGGGCAGGTCGAGGGCGAGGACCAGGTGGTCGCCCGCGGCTCCCGGCTGCTGGTGCTCAACCGGATGCCGGTCGGCACCGACGGCGAGCCGGTGGGCGTGGTGGTGACCCTGCGCGACCGCACCGAACTGGCCAACCTGGAACACCGGCTGGACGCGTCGCGGCACCTGACCGACACCTTGCGCGCGCAGGCCCACGAGTTCACCAACCGGCTGCACACCATTGCCGGGCTGACCGAGCTGGGCGAGTACGACGAGGTGCGGCGGTTCGTCGCCGGCCTGGTGAGCGCATCGGACGAATGGCGGGTGGAGGTCACGTCCAAGGTGCGGGACGCGGCCTGCGCCGCGCTGCTGGTGGCCAAGGCCTCGCTGGCGGCGGAGCGCGGCGTGGAGCTGCGCCTGGCCGCCGGTTCTGAACTGCCGGCCCGGGCCGCCGACCCGGCGCTGTCCACCGACCTGGTGACCGTGCTGGGCAACCTGGTGGACAACGCCCTGGACGCCGTGGTCGGCCCGCCCGGGCCGCACTGGGTGGAGGTGGCCCTGGGTGTGCGGGGCGAGGGCGGACGGGAGGTGGTCGCGGTGACGGTCGCGGACTCCGGGCCGGGTGTGCCGGTGGAGCTGGCGGACGCGGTGTTCGAGCGCGGGTTCAGCACCAAGGCCGGCTCCAACGGGGCGCACGGGCGAGGGCTCGGGCTGGCCCTGTCCCGGCAGGTGTGCCTGCGCCGGGGTGGATCGCTGCTGCTCACGGCGCGCGACGGGGGCGGCGCCGTGTTCGCCGCCGAGCTGCCGGTGGCCGGGGTGGTGGCCGAGTGATGCGGGTACTGGTGGTCGACGACGACTTCATGGTGGCCAAGGTGCACAGCGGCTACGTCCGGGGGATCCCGGACTGCGAGGTGGTCGGGGTGGCGCACACCGGGGCGGACGCGATCACGCTCGCCGCCGAACTGCGGCCCGACCTGGTCCTGCTGGACGTGTACCTGCCGGACATGTCCGGGCTGGACGTGCTGCGCCGGCTGCGCACCGGCGAGCCGGCCGACCCGTTCGTCCTGCTGATCACCGCCGCCGACGACGCGGCCACCGTGGCCGCCGCCCTGCACGGCGGGGCGACGCACTACCTGGTCAAGCCCTTCGAGTCACGGGCGCTGCGGGCCCAGGTGGACCGGGTGCGGCAGCTGCGCGGGCAGCTCGCCGGCCTGGACCGGGCCGGCGGCGGCGAGCTCACCCAGAACGCGATCGACCGGATCTTCGGCGGCCGGGACGGACCGATGCCCAAGGGCCTGACCCGGCCCACCGCCGAGCTGGTCGCACAGGTGCTGCGCGAGCACGACGGCGACCTCTCCGCCGCCGAGTGCGCGGAGCTCGCGCGGCTGTCCCGGGTCAGCGCCCGGCGCTACCTGGAGCACTTCGTGGCCGGCGGCACGGTGACGGTCCGCCTGCGCTACGGCGGCACCGGCCGCCCGGAGCGCCGTTACCGGTGGGCCGGAACGTGACCGGTCCGTCCGGCCCGGGGACGCGTATCTCTCAAGCCGCGGTGTGGGCGAGCCAGTGCTCGGCCAGTGCCCGGTCGCCGGTGACGGTCACCCGCCCGAGCGGCAGCCGCCGGGTGAACACCAGCAGCAGGTCCTCGACGGGGCCCGCCAACGTCACGTCGGCGGTGTCCGCGGCGCGTGCCCACCGCACCCCGCCGGGCGTGCGGGTGATCAGCCAGCCCGGGCCGGCCTCGGGGCGGAGCTGGAGGGTCTGGCCGGTACCGCGCAGCTCGGCGAGGGCCGGTTTGAGCGTCGGGGTGGCCGGGTCGGCGAGGATCTCCAGCCACTCGCTGATCGCGTCGGCCGCGAGGTCCGGCGCCACCCGGAACGCGGCGCCGGTGGCGATCGCCGCGTCCGCCCGGTGCACGGTGGTGTCGTGCAGCATCCGGCGCAGCCAGAACGACGCCGGCCGGTCGCCGAAGAACGTCCACACCGGCCGCTCGCCGGCGGCCAGCACCGCCTCGGCTAGTTCCTCGGCGCCCCGGTGCAGCCAGTCGGGCCACTCCCCCGGCCGGCCGGGGTCGGCGTCGAACGGGTCCGGCACCGGGGACGGCCCGGACCGGACGATGCCCGCCGCCCATCGGTGCGCCTGGCCGATGTGCCCGGCCAGCACGCGCAGCGGCCATTCCGGGCACGTGGGCACCCGGGCGTCCGGGTCGGCACCGGCCACCGCCTCGGCGAACCCGGCGGTGCTCTGGTGCAGCCCGTCCACAAGTCGTGCGACATCCATGGGCCGTACCGTAGGAGCTCCACCCGGCTGGAGGTTCAACCGACGGTGACCGGAGACACACTCGCGATCGGCGACCTGGCGCGGCGGACCGGCGTGCCCGTCCGGACGATCCGCTTCTACTGCGACGAGGGCCTGTTGGAACCGGTGCGCAGCGCCGGCGGGCACCGCCGGTTCGACGCGGCCACGGTGGACCGGCTGAACCTGGTGCGGCGGCTGCGCGGGCTCGGGCTGGGCCTCCGCTCGATCACCGATGTGCTCGCCGGCCGGTGTTCACTGGCCGAGGCGGTGAGCGCGGAGCGGGCCGCGCTGGACCGGGAGATGGCCACGCTGGCCTGGCGGCACTCGGCCCTGCGCGCGGTCGAGGAGGCGCCGCCGGCCGAGCGGGCCGCCCGGCTGGAGCTGCTCTCCTGGGTGCAGGACGGGTTCGCGGCCCAGGCCACCCTGGTCCGCCTCTGGCGGCCGATGACCGCCGCACCGATCCCGCCGGACACCGTGCGGATGTTTCTCGACATCAGCGCACCACGGCCGCCGGAGCGGCCGACCCCGGCCCAGGTCGTCGCGTACGCCGAGCTGGTGCTGCTCGCCGCCGATCGCGCACTGTCCGCCCAGCTGCGGGCCAGCACGCTGGTGAACCACGAGCGGATCTCCGACCTGGGCGGCCTGCACGCCGCCGTCGGCGCGGCCTGCGAGCTGGCATTCCCCCAGGTCGCGGCCGGAGCGCCCCCCGCACCGGGACCGGCGCTGGACGGGTTCGTCGGGGCGCACGCCACGGCGCTCGGCACCGCCGACTCCCCGCGGTTCCGCCGCGCGTTGAACCGGCGGACCGCCGCCGACCGGCATCCCCGGATGCGCCGGTACTGGTCGCTGGCCGGGGAGATCACCGGCGAACCCGCACCGATGGGCGTCACGCACACCTGGTTGCTGGACGCCCTGGACCGTTCGGTCGCCTGACCCGCGCTACCGGGGGACCCGGGCCGTCACCTGGATCTCGACCAAGGCGCCCGGAACGGCCAGCTCGGAGACCCCGACGGCGGTCCACGCCGCGTGCGGCGCGGACATGAACCCGTCCTTGACCTCGCCGAACGCCTGCATGTGCGCCCGCAGGCCCACGTGGTAGCTGCTCATCTCGACCACGTCGGCGAAGGTGAGACCCGCCTCCGTCAGCAGCCCGCGCAGGTTCTCGAACGCCAGGGTGAACTGCTCCTTCGGGTCCTCCGGAACGCTCAGGTCGGGGCGCAGCCCGATCATCCCCGAGCACCGCAGGTAATCGCCGTCGATCACCGCCGGCGCGAAGTGGAAGCCGTCGTAGATCGGTTGCATCCAGGACGGAATGACTTCCTTCATGGCTACTCCTCCGGTCAGCGCAGCTGGGCGAAGTACGGGGACCGGTACGGCGCGCCCGGGGTCAGCGACCGGTCGTCGAACTCACGGATGTCGTGCGGGAAGTCCGGCGCCGAGGTCGGGAAGGGCCGGTAGAACAGGCGGTCACCGAAGAACCGCAGAACCAGCGTATGGCGCACCGGGCAGTCCGGCGTCACCGGGGCGCCGCCGTGCAGGGTTCCGGAGTGGAACACCAGGGCGTCACCCGGCTCGAGGTCCCACGAGACGACGTCCCACGAGCCCGGGTCCGCCGCGCGCTCCGCCTCGATGTCCGGCAGCCGGGGAAAGTTGGGCTCGCCCCAGAGCGGCTTCGTGACGTCCTTCGGGTCGGTGTAGGAGGTGCCGTCGTACTGGGTGCCGAGGTGCGAGCCCCGGACGATCTCCAGCGCGTTCTTCCGGGGCAGCCGCTCGAAGCTGATCCAGATGTTGAGCAGGTGCGGCCCGTTCGCCGGCAGGTACGAGGTGTCCTGGTGCCAGGGCGACCGGCCCGTCCTCCCGCCGGACTTGATGAACAGCTCCTCGCCGAGAAACCAGACGTTCTCCGAGTCCCACAGCGACGCCACGAAATCGTCCAGGCCGAGCTCCCTGATCATCGGGAGGTACCGGTCGACGTTCTCCGGGTTGCCGTACTCGTTGAAGTGCTCGTCGCTGGTGCCCGCATAGACCCGCTTGGCCATCGGGCTGGGGTGCTCGATCCCGTAGTCGAAACACTCGCGCACCCGGTCGAGCTGCTCGGCCGTGAACAGGCCCCGGACGGCGATGGCGCCGTCACTGGCCAGGCTCCGCTTCATCTCCTCGGTCACACGCATGGCACGGTCCTCCCGGGTGAGCCGCATAACGACTGTTATGTCCTAACAGATGTTATGTTCTACGGCCCATGGAACCCGCTCGTCAACCCCGGGGTGGTCGGATGTCCGCGAGAAAGACCGATCCGGCCGCCCGGCAGGGCGAGATCGTCGATGCCACGGTGCGGGTGATCGCCCGGGACGGGCTCTCCGGCGCTTCGCTGCGCACGATCGCGCGGGAGATCGGCTACACCACGGGCGTGGTGATGCACTACTTCCGCGACAAGGAACAACTGCTGGTGGCGGCGGCCGAAGCGGTCTTCGGCCCGTTCGAGGAACTGCTCGCGGAGGCCTCCCGCATGGATGACGCGTTCGAGGGGCTCCGCCGCATGTGCGTGCTCCCGTTGCCCACCACCCGGGCCAAGCAGGTCATTCCGCGCATCTACGCGCAGGTGCTGGCCAGCGCCGAGACCGAGCCGGCCTTCGCGGAGGCGTTCCGCCAGCGCTACGGCGCCTTCCGGGACGGCGTGCAGTCGCTGCTGGCCGCCGGCCAGCGCAGCGGTGCGTTCCGGGCCGACTTCGAGCCCGCCGCCCAGTGCGACCTGCTGTGCGCGCTGGTCGACGGCCTGGCGCTGCACGCCGTCAGCGAGCCCTCCCGACTTCCGCCGGACCGCGTCGTGGCACTGGTGACCCAGGAACTGGAGAAGCTGCGGGCGTAGTCCGGGCGCGATCTATGCGGTGACGGTGGCCGGGCGCTCCAGCATCACGCCGGCCGAGGCGATGTCCTCGAGCAGCGTCGGCCCCACGGGCGTCCAGTCGAGGGCCGCGCGGGCGTGCCCGCCCGACGCCCGCTGGTCGAGGAGCATCGCCTCGCCCAGGTGGCCGAGCCGGGTGATCGCCGCCTGGTCGGTCTCCGTCACGGTCCGGCCGCCGAAGCCGAGCTTGTGGCTGAGCGCGACGGTGATCTCCCGCACCGTCGGGTTGTCCCCGGCCGCCCCGATGAATGTGGACCCGGCCGGGGCGCTCTCGAAGGCCCGCACGTAGAGGTCGGCGAGGTCGCGGCGGTCCACGCAGGTCCAGTGCTGGTCCCCGCTGCCGATGGTCCGCAGGGCCGAGCCGCGCCGGTCCACCCGCTGGGCGGCGATCAGGGTGTGCATGCCCCGGCCCCGGTCGTGCACGATCCCGGGGGCGATCACGATGCCGCGCACCCCGACGGCGCGCCGCACCCGTTCGGCCAGCGCCGGGCGCCAGCACACCAGCGTCGGCGGGGCGTACCGCTGGTCCTCGCGCAGGTCGCGGCCGTCCCCGTACAGCCACACCCCGCTGGTGGTCACGAACGGCTTGCCGCTGCCGGCCAGCACCATGAGCACGGTCGAGACGAACACGTCGTCCACCAGCGAGAGGCTGTAGTGCCCCGGCGAGCCGGCGTGGATCAACCCGTCGGCGTCGGCGATGTGCGCGGCGAACCGCTGCGGCTGCTCCAGGTCGCCGATCACCGGGGTCACCGCCGTGTCCCAGATGTCCGCCGCCTGCTGCGCGGAACGCACCAGTGCGGTGACCGTGTGCCCGCCCGCGACCAGGCGGCGCAGCACGGCCGAGCCGATGAAACCGGTGGCGCCGGTCAGGAAGATGCGCATTAAGGGCCGTCTCCTCGGGGAGCGAAGCGCGGGTACCGCTGGAAACAATCGACGTCTGCAACTACCAACATTCCGTACCGGGTCATCCAAGTCCAACGATGAAAGCCGCATGCGTCATCGCTGAACCCGCTCAATAGACTGCGCGGGTGGACGACCGCAAGCTCCGCTACTTCGTCGCCGTTGCCGAGGAGCTCAACTTCACCCGGGCCTCCCAGCGGCTGTACGCCACGCAGTCGACGGTGTCGGCCACCATCCGCGCCCTGGAACAGGAGCTGGGCGCCTCCCTGCTGGCCCGCACCACCCGCTCGGTCTCGCTCACCGAGGCGGGGGCGACCTTCCTGCCGGAGGCGCGGGCCGCGATCGAGGCGATCGACCGGGCGAGGGCCAGCGTGGAGCCGATGAGCGCCGGGCTGCGGGGCAGCCTCGCCGTCGGCACGCTGAGCAGCCTGACCACCGTGAACGTGCCCGAGCTGGCCGGGGACTTCCACCGCCGCTATCCGTCGGTGAAGTGCCGCATCGAGATCTCCCCGCGCGGGGCGGCCGGCCACGTCGAGCGGATCAAGTCCGGGTTCCTCGATCTCGCCATCGTCGGCGACGCGGAGGGCGACCCCGAGCTGGACGTCCGCCCGATCCGCTCGTTCCGGCTGGCCGTGTTCGTCGCCGGCTCCCACCCGCTGGCCCGGCGGCGGAACGTGGACCTGGCCACACTGGCCGGCGAACCGTTCGTGGACCTGCCGATCGGGTTCGCCCAGCGGGAGGTGGTCGACCGCGCCTTCGCCGGCCACGGGCTGCGCCGGGAGATCGCCGTCGAGGTGATGGACCTGGCGGCCATTCCCCTCTACGTCGCGCACGGCATGGGGGTGGCGTTGCTGCCGGACGGGTTCGCCGCCGACACCGACCTGCCGGTCCGCGCGCTCCCCCTCGCCGGCGTCGAGCTGAACTGGACCCTGTCGGTGATCAGCGCGCACGGCCGGCGCCTCTCCCGCGCCGCGCACGCCTTCCTGGACCTCGTCCCGGAGCACACCACGCCCGACGCCTCCTGGTGAACCCGGCTACGGCGTGGTGGCGGCGGCCCGGGGGTCGATCAGGATCTTCGCGTGCTTCTCCGGGTTGCCGAGGGCGGTGAATGCGCCGTCCACGCCGTCCAGCCCGACCTGTCCGGTGACCAGCGGAGTCGGATCGACCTTGCCTTCGGCCAGCATGTGCAGCGTGTCCCGGAACTCCAGCGGGGTGTAGCCGAGCACGAACCGCAGGTCGATCTCCTTGTTGATCGCCATGGCCGGCCGGATCCGGTCGGGCTCCATGCACACGCCGACCACGACGACCCGGGAGAACAGCGGAGCGCCGGCGATCACCTGGTCCAGGATGCCGGGCACCCCGACGCACTCGAAGATCACCGGGTGTTTCGGGGTGGCCGCTCCGGCCTTCTCGGCGACGCGCCACACGTGCTCCCAGGGCAAAGGCAGCCGGCGCAGCTTGTCCATCGCACCGACCGCGAGCTCGAACGCGGCGGCGGCGGACACCAGGTGGCCGTGGTCCTCGGCCGAGGCGTACGGGGACTCCACCGCCGGGTCGACCACCACGTCGGCGCCGCAGGCGGTGGCCAGCGCGCGCCGGCCGGCGGACAGGTCACTGGCCACCACGGTGCGCACACCCGAGGCCTTGAGCAGGCAGATCACCGCGAGCCCGATCGGCCCGCAGCCGATGACGACCGCCACGGTCCGCTTGTTGACGTCGCCCCGGCGGACCGCGTGCCAGGCGACGGCCAGCGGCTCGGTCAGCGCGGCCGTGTCCGGGGGCAGCCCGTTGGGGATCGGGAACGTCAGCGACTCCTGCACCAGCATCCGCTCGGCGTAGCCGCCGGGGGCGGCGGCGGACAGGCCGATCGGGTGCACCTCGGCGCCCCCGCGCAACAGCGGCAGGGCCACCACCGGGGTGCCCGGTTTGAGCTTCTTCCGGCAGCCGGGGCCGTGCTCGACGATCTCCCCGCAGAACTCGTGGCCCAGCACGACCCGCTGGTCCGCGCGCATCAGCCCGTCGTAGCCGATCTCCCGCGCCAGGTCGGCCATCTGGTCGCCGTGTTGGCGGGCGTGCAGGTCGGAGCCGCAGATGCCGCAACGCCGCACGTCGATGAGCAGCTGTCCGCGCCCGGGCAGCGGGGTGGGCAGCTCGACGACCTCCAGCCGGCCCTGGCTGCAGCTCACCGCCCTCATCGGGTCACCGCCGCCCGGTGCGCGGCCGCGACCGCCTCCGCCAGCTTGTCCGGTTGGGAGAAGAACGGGGAGTGCGACGCGTCCAGTTCGACGACCTCGGTCGGGGCGGCGGAGAGGGCGTCGATCTCCCGGATGAACCGGCGCTGCAGCGCCGGGCGGAGGGCGTTGTCCTGGCTGCACACGACGTACGTGTGCGGCACCCGGCCGAACCGCTCCGGCGTCGGTGTGATCGGCTCACCGGGAATCCCGGCCGGGGCGTCCGGGGTGAGCAGCGATATGGCCGCATTCGCCAGGCCGGGCTCGACATCGCCGTAGAACGCCTCCCGGATCGCGGCATGCCTGGCCGCGTCCGCCGGGTCCATGCGCAGCGCGCCGACCGCGGCGGGATCCGCGACCAGGAGCGCGCCGACCATCTCCCCCTGGTTCTCCTCGACGCCGATGTAGTCCACCGCCGCCCGGCCCCCGGTCGGGGCGAACGCGGCCAGGTAGACCACCCCGGCCACCAGCTCCGGCTCTCGCTCGGCCAGCAGGGTGGCCACGGTGCCGCCCATGCTGTGGGCGACCACCAGGCACGGCCGCCCGCCGCCGATCCGGCGCAGCTGTGCCCCGAGCCGGGCCGCCGCCGAGGAGGCGGTGACGGAGGCGGAGGGTGAGGGCGCCGAGGAGTAGGCGCCGGCGTCGAACGGGCGGGCCCACCGCTCGCCCGGCCAGCCGCCGTTCAGGCCATGGCCCTCCATGTCGACGGCGACCGAGCCGATGCCGCGTACCGCCAGTTCCTCCACCAGCGGCGACCAGCACCAGCTGCCGTGCCAGAAGCCGTGCAGCAACACGATCGGCGCGGACGAGTTCACGGTTCCTCCCGGGTGCGGTTGCGCGTGCCGACCTACCTTCTCGTCAAACGATCGGCCGGGCCACTCGACCGTTGTGGTGGCCCTCACCGCCCCGATCCGCCACCGGCATCTTTGGAGCGCCGCCAGCCGGGTAGGCGGCCGGGGTAGGCAGAGAAAGCGACCAGGACGGAGTTTCCCAGCCATGACCGCCAGCACCACCCTCACCCGCCAGCTGCGGGCGATCCTGCAGCTCACCGAGGCCGAGGTACAGACCACCCGGATGCGCACCGCGCAGGCGCGCAGCGACGAAGTCCGCCGCGAGCTCGAGCGGCGGGCCGGCCAGGCCGAGCAGCGCGCCCGCACGGTCTCGGCCCGGCTGCGCGCCCTGGGCGGCGTCCCCGATGCCGTGACCCCGGTCATCGGCCGGCTCACCGCCGTGGTGAAGGGTGCCGTCGAGCAGACCGAGCCCTTCGACGAGGCGCTGCTGCACGACCTGGTGCTCCAGCAGCAGCTGGTGGCCCGCGCCCGCTACCTGCGGGTACTGGCCGAGGCGGCCGACGAGCGTTCGGTCCGCGAGCTGGCCGAGCGGCTCGAGGAGGCGCACACGGAGGCCGCCGAGCGCATCCACACCACGTTGGCCGAGGAAGCCTTGGGCGGCCCGGCGACCCTGCGCGCGACCGCGTTGCAGCGCACCGCCGGCACGGTGACCCGCGCGTTCGCGCTGCCGGTCCGGTTCACGTGGGAAGGGGTGAACCGGGCGGTCAACGGCGCGCAGGGTCTCACGACCATGGCGTTCGACGCGGCCACCTCGGCCACCAACCAGGTGCTGCGCCTGGGTGGCGCCGCGCGCGAGGTGGCGGGCAGCGGCCGGGACGCGTCGCTGCGCAGCGCCGAGCGGGTCGCCCAGCGGGAAGGCGCCGCGGGCACCGCGCGGGCGGTGCACGACACCCGGCGCGGCCTCGGTTCACTCGAGCCGTCCGAGCTGCCGATCCGCGACTTCGACGGGCTGAACCAGCAGGACGCGATCCGGCGGATCAAGGACCTGGGCGAGGCCGAGGAGGTGCGCGTGGTGCTCCGCTACGAGCAGGCGCACAAGGACCGCGCCGGGGTTACCACGGCGGCCCAGGGCCGCATCAACGCCCTGGCCAAGGAACTGGTCGAGCAATGAGACGCGCACGCGTAGTGGCCGCCGCACTGGTGGTCGCGGCCGCCGTGTCCGCCTGCTCCGTCGAGGGCGGCGGGCGCGGCGGCTCCAACGCCGTCGGGGTCCATCTGCCGCCGAGCGCGGCACCGGGGCCTCAGGGCGCGGACCAGCGCACCTCGATCGGCACCGCGTCGCAGCAGGACGTGGCGGCTGGCCTAAGGGCCAACGGGGTCGCGGAGCCGGAGTACTGGGCGCAGGTTGTGCTGCGGAACCGCCCCTACCCCGCCGAGGACCCGGGGCTGGGCAAGCTGCGCCAGGTGCTGGCCCAGCAGGGCGCCGACGCTCCCACCACCGACCGCATCGTCAACGCCCTGCGGCCCTGAGCCCACTAGTACCCGTTTCGAAGTCCGTCTCTGTGGTGACGGCGCTTGTCGGGGACGGCGCGGCCTGGGCTCATGGTCAGCATGACCTGGTGGTCGGGTCGGCCCCTCCGGAACGGCCCTGATGTCATGCTGCGATGTATTCGATGATCATCAGGCAATCAGGGCGGTTCTAGCGGCCGAGAACGGCGCTCCGAATCGCACGCACCAGGCGACCGCGGCCGCGGCAGATCTCCCACGCCGCGCCGCCCAGGCGATGTCTTTGAACCCGGGCCGTGTCCAGGCTGGACGCGTGGGCGCCCGTAGCGTCTTGCTAAATATGCAGACCGGTCTATTATGGGACGGGTGAGCAAAGGCGAGCGAACCCGGCGGAAGATGATCGACTACACCGCCGGGATCATGGAGGAACACGGCCCTTCGGGGTTCGGCATCACCGAGGTGTTGCGGGCCAGCGAGACGCCCAGGGGCTCGCTCTACTTCCACTTCCCCGGGGGCAAGGACGAGCTGGTCGAGGCCGCGCTGCGGCACGCCGCCGGCCAGGTGGAGCAGTCCATCGCCGCCGCCGTCGCCGAAGGCGGCGGAGCCGCGGCCGTGCTGGGCCGGCTGATCGACGCGCTGGCCCGGCGGCAGGCCGACGCCGACTTCCTGCGGGGCTGCCCGGTGGCCTCGGTCGCCCTGGACAGCGCGGCCGAATCGCCGATCGGCCAGGTCTGCGCCGAGCTCTACGCCTCCTGGGAGGCGGCCCTGGCCGAGCTGCTGCGGGCCGGCGGGCACCGGGACCCGGGCGCACTGGCCACCCAGGTCCTCGCGGTGGTCGAGGGCGGGTTGCTGCTGGGCCGGGTCCGCCGCTCCCGGGCGCCGATGGATGCCGCCGCCGGTGCGGTGCGCACGCTGCTGGAGCGCGCGTGAGCACCCCCGACACGCTGGTCATCGGCGGGAGCGGGCTGATCGGGCGGTGGCTGCTGCCGGAGCTGACCCGGCGGGGCCGCACGGTCGCCGCGCTGCTGCGCAACGCGGAGGACCGGGCCGACGAGCTGCGCGGATGGGTGGTCGGACACGGCGGCGACCCCGCGCTACTGGTCGTGGTCGACGGGGACCTGACCCGGCCCGGGCTCGGGCTGGCCGCCGAGCTGACCGGGGTCCGGGACGTATACAGCCTCGGCGCCCGCTACGCGTTCGGCCTGGACCCCGACGAGGCCCGGCGCACCAACGTGCAGGGCGTGCTGGAGGCGGTGCGCTGGACCGCCGGGCTGCCCGCGCCGCGCCGGTTCGTGCACATCAGCGGCTACCGCGTCGGCTCGAACCACCTCGCCGCGCCCGACTACCGGCGGGGCGCCTACGAGGCGAGCAAGGTGGAGGCGCACCGTGCGGTCCTCGCGCTCACCGCCGAACTGGGCGTGCCGGTCACCGTGGTGAACCCGCCGACGGTGATCGGCGACTCGGCGACCGGCGAGACCACCCAGTACGTCGGGCTCGCCTCGATGGTGCGCGACCTCCACCGGGGCAGGCTCCCGGCGCTGCCCGGTGGGCGGGAAACCTGGGTGCCGGTGGTCACCTCGGACTACCTGGCGCGCTTCCTCGCCGCCGTCCCCGAGCACGCACCGGACCGCGCCGAACTGTGGCCGCTGGACGAGAGCACCCCGTACCTGCCCGAACTGATCAGGCGGTTCGCCCACCGCCTCGGGGTCCGGGCACCCCGGTTCCGGGTGCCCACCGGGCTGCTGCGGGTGCTTCCGCCGCGGTTGACCGGCGCCGACCCGGAGACACTGAGCTTCCTGTCCAGCGACACCTACCCCACCGCCTCGGCGCGGGCCATGGCCGACCGGGCCGGCCTGCGGCAACCGCCCCTGCCGGCCGCACTGGACGCCTGGGTGGACCACCTGGTCGCGACCGACTTCGGCCGCCGGCCGCTGAGCGGGGTGTAGGAGCGGCGGGCCACGGGTACCCAAGTGCTTGCGCGGGTCAACGATGCCCGCGCACTCGCAGGCTGAAACCAGCGGCCACCAGAGACCGATCACTCGATCCGCTCCGTGAGGAAACCCGCTGGATGACTGCGTCCACGCTCGACCAGAACCCCGCCCGGACCACCGCGAACCACCGCCGCGACGACGGCGCGTACCAACACCTGGTGCCACTGCTGGCCGAGCTGGCCACCATCCCCGACGGCGACTCGCGCCGGGACGACCTGCGTCACCACCTGGTGACCGGGTACTGGCCGCTGGCCGGCAACCTGGCCCGCCGCTACGCCAACCGCGGCGAGTCCCTGGAGGACCTGCGGCAGGTGGCGCTGCTGGGCCTGGTGCAGGCGATCGACCACTTCGAGCCGGAGCGCGGCACCGGCTTCCTGGCCTATGCCGTGCCGACCATCCGGGGCGAGCTTCGGCGGCACTTCCGGGACCGGGGGTGGGCGATGCGCGTGCCCCGCCGGATCAAGGACCTGCACGTGTCGGTGCACTCGGTCCTCGGCGAGCTGTCCCAGGACCTGGGCCGGGCCCCTCGGCCCAGCGAGATCGCCGAGCGACTGGACGTGCCGGTCGACGAGGTGATCGAGTGCCTGGACGCGGCCCAGGCCTACCGTTGCGACTCGCTGGACAAGACGCTGGGCGAGACCGACGGTGACAACCAGAGACTCGGCGACATGCTCGGCGCCGAGGACCCCGACCTGGAACTGGTGGAGGACGTCCAGGCCCTGCGCCCGATGCTGGCCGAGCTGCCCGCGAGGGAACGCCGGATCCTCCTGATGCGGTTCTACGCCAACCTGACCCAGACGCAGATCGCCGAGCGCATCGGGCTGTCCCAGATGCACGTCTCCCGGCTGCTCGGCCAGACCCTCGGTCAGCTCCGCCAGCGGCTGCGCCCGGCCTGAGCGCCCGACTCAGCCGAGCTCGGGCAGGCCGCCCAGGTCGGTGATCCGCTCGGCCAGGTCGCGGACCTTGACGTTGTGGTCCTGGGACAGCTTCACGATCTTGGCGAAGGCCGCCTCCTCGGACAGCCCGCTGTGGGCCATGACGATGCCGGTCGCCTCCCCGATCGTTCGCCGCGACTCCAGCGCCACCTGCAGGTGCCGCTCGTAGCGGGCGGCGGACAGCGCCACCGCGCTGTGCGCCGCGAGCACCCACCCCACGTGCTCGAACTCGGCGGTGAACGCCCCCGGCCGGGAGGAGTACATGTCCAGCGCACCCAGCTCGTGCTCCCGGGTGTAGAGCAGGAACCCCATGATCGACCCGATACCGAGCTCGCGGGCCTCCGGCGCATACCGGGGCCAGCGTTCGGCGCTGTCGGAGAGGTCCTCGATCCGGTAGACCTCCTCCTTGTTGCGCTCCGCGTCGAAGCACGGCCCCTCGCGGAACCGGTCCTGCAGCCGGTCCGAAGCCACCACGACGTTGTCGGTCGTGGCCAGGGTGTGCACCCGGCCGTCGCGCACCTCGAGGATTCCGGCGGCGTCGCACCCGTCCACCATCCGCACCACCGAGTTCACGATGGTGTCGAGGGTGGCCTGCACCGACTCCTGCGCGAGCAGGTCGCGCGCCAGCTCGGCCAGGTCGGTCGCCAGCGCGGCCCAGCGCACCTCAGCCACCGCTCACTCCTCGACTTGGCCCGCCCGACGTGGATACAAACGATCGTGGCACGGACGGACGGCCACCGCCACGGCTCGAGCGCGGTTTGCCGCCCGGCCAGCGGGTAGCCGAGAGGGATGAGACTTGGCGTGCTGGACCGGGCGGTTCGGCAGGACGGGGCATGAGGGAACGACTAAAACCGCGCGCGTCCGGGTAGCCCCGACCTATGGGCTCCGACCGGGACGACCGCCGCGATCAGTGCCCGGACTCGGCTCCGGGCACCCTTGGTGAGGGGTTCGCGCTGAGTGACCTGACCTACGAGCAGCTGTGGATCGACTACATCGCGGTCGGCGGCGAGCTCGCCCGCAACCAGCTCGAGGAAACGCTGCGGACCGGGGCGCCGATCTCTCGGCTCGAGCACGACCGGCTGGCGGTCGTGCTGAACGAGCACTTCCGGTCGCACGGGCTCGGCGAGCGGGTGCCCTACGCCGAGGATCTCTGAGCGTCGGCGGATCGGAAACATCACTCCCCGCTGGACACCGCCCGGTTTGGCGGTCGCTCAGCGGGTAGTCCTTCCCTACCGGCAGGTACACCGACGACGAGGAGGATGAGGATGACGGTCAAGACCGCCGACGGCCCGATCCTGCTGCCGGACACGGCCCGGCTGGCCAACGGGAAGAACTTCGCCGCCGTATCCACCGTGCTGCCCGACGGTCGCGTGCAGACCCAGATGATCTGGGTGCACACCGAGGACGGAGCGCTGGTGCTCAACACCGAGGCGCACCGCGCCAAGTTCCACAACCTGCGCCGGGACCCGAAGGTCACCGTGCTGATCCGGGACGAGCAGGACCCGTACCACTACGCCGAGGTGCGCGGGCACGTCGTGGAGACGGTGCGGGGCGACGCGGCCCGGGCGCACATCGACGAGTTGGCCCGGAAGTACACCGGCGGCCCCTACCCGCCCGGGAACATCCGCTCGGAGCGGGTGCTGCTGAAGATCACCCCGGACCGGCAGACCGTGGTCGACCAGCGTCACGGGGTCGCCGACTGAGCGGGCTACCGATCACTGTTCCGCCGGCCCGCGAAGCGCAGCATGGCCGGCAGCGCGAACCACATGAACAGGAAGAAGCAGGCCACGAAGGCCGCGATCGTCTCGGCGATGGGTGCGCCGATCACGACGTCGAGCACCAGCAACAGGGCGCCGGCCACGGTGAACAGCAAGGCGCCCAGTCCCGCGAGCACGCACCAGTGCACCATGCGCACCAGCTGCACCTTCAGGCCGACCTGAAACTGCAACCGGTGCGCCGCCACGGGTGCGATGAGCAGGGCCGTGGTGACCGCGCAGGAGACCAGGGTGATCACGTACACGTCGCGCTGGAAGGGGGTGACGTGCTCGAACCGCTCCATGAAGGACAGGCTCAGCAGGAATGCGAACAGGATCTGCACACCGGTCTGCGCCACGCGCAGCTCCTGCAACAGCTCGCCGAAGTTCCGGTCCGCGCGCTGCAGCGTGCTCTCGTTCCTGGTCACTCTTCCGGGTTACCCCAAAGGGTGAACAAGAAACTCCCGGACTTCCCGGAGCTACTGCTCCTCGATGAGCTTCACCAGGAGGCTGCGGGTCTCGGCGGCCGAGATCGCGGCCGCGCTGATTCGGTCGATCACCATGGCGTAGATGTCCACGTCCACGGGTTTGTCCAGGTAGAGCGCGCTGGTCAGCTGCTCCAGGTAAACGATGTCGGCCACGTCGGGGTCGGCGAACCGGAGCACGATGAACGGGCCTCCGGCGGCGGCGTACCCGCCCGCGTGGAACGGCACGGTCTGCAGCGTCACGTTCGGCAGCTCGCTCAGGTCCAGCAGGTGCCCGAGCTGTGCCTGCATCACGCTCGGGTCGCCGAACGGCCGGCGGAGCGCGACCTCGTCCACCACCATCCACACCATCGGTCCCTGCGCCGAGGTGAGGATGTCCTGCCGGGCCAGCCGCAGGTCCACCCGCTGGTCGATCTCGTCCATGGAGGCGTTCGGGTAGCCGAGCCTGATCACCGCGCGGGCGTAGTCGGCGGTCTGGAACAGCCCGGGCACGCAGTGCACCTGGTAGCTGCGGATCGTGGAGGCCGCCTGCTCCAGCCCGATGTAGGTCTCGAACCACGCCGGCAGCACGTCGCTGTACCGGTTCCACCAGTCCGGTGTCGTGGCCTGGCGGGCCAGGCTCAGCAGCGCGTCGCGCTGGCGGCCGTTCTGGACGCCGTAGAGGGTCAGCAGGTCCGCGACCTCGCGCGTCTGCTGACCGATCCGCCCCAGCTCGAGGCGGCTGATCTTCGCCTCCGAGGCATGGATCATTTCACCCGCGTGCTGGCGGGACATGCCCTTCAGCTCGCGCAGGCGGCGCAGCTGCGCGCCCAACATCAACCGCAGTACGGTCGGGCCACCGGGCTGGGTGCCGTCACCGAGTGAAGGGCCCCAGGGCGGCTCCCTAGTACCAGTGGTCACAGCTCCCCCGTTTCTCGGACAAAGCCGAGACCGACCAGCGCGGATCAATATCGTAGCGACAACGACCCGCTGGCCCCTAGCCGCCGTCGGAGGTAGTGCGCCGGTCGCCCGGCCGCGCGGTACGGTCGGCGGATGTTCGGTCGTGCCTGGGGGATCGGGCGGTCCCTGGCCATGTACCACGGCATTCCGGGCCGGTACCGGCGGATGGCCCGCTTCTACCGCCAGTTCCTCGGGCCCGGGGACCTGGCCTTCGACATCGGCGCCCACGTGGGCAGCCGGGTGCGCGCCTGGCGGCGGCTGGGCGCGCGGGTGGTCGCGGTGGAACCGCAGCCCGACTGCCTGCGCGTGCTGCGCCTGTTCTTCGGCCGCGACCCGGAGGTCACCATCGAGCCGGTGGCGGTCGGCGCGGTGGCCGGCCAGGCCCGGCTCGGCGTATCCACCACCACCCCGACGGTCTCCTCGATGTCACCGGGGTGGATCGACTCGGTGTCCGGGGACAGCGGCTTCTCCCGCGTGCGATGGGACCGCTCGGTCGAGGTCCGGGTGGTGACCCTGGACGACCTCATCCGGGCGCACGGCGAGCCGGCCTTCTGCAAGATCGACGTCGAAGGGTTCGAGACCGACGTGCTCGCCGGGCTCAGCCGGCCCCTGCGCGGGCTGTCCTTCGAGTACCTGCCGCCGGCGCACGACGCGGCGCTCGCCGCACTTGGCCTGGTCGAGAAGCTCGGGCCGTACGAGTTCAACTACTCGCCGATCGAGACCATGCGGCTGGCCGGCGACCGCTGGCTGGACGCGGCGGAGCTGGCCCGGTTGCTGGACCGGTTCCGCCCGCTGGGCCGCTCCGGGGACGTCTACGCCCGCCGGCCCACCAGCTGATTCGCCTCCCCCGCCGAGCAGGCGCCGTTGAACGCGAGCAGCAGCGGGACCCGGCCGCTGGTGTCGATGCGGCACACGGCCGCGTCGATCAGGAACATCCGCCAGCCCACCTCGTGGTCCACGCCCAACGCCCAGGTGACCGCCGCCTTGATCGGCGACACGTGGCTGACCACCACCACGTCCCGGCGCGCGGCATCCTCGGCCAGCTCCTCGCAGGCCTCGTGCACCCGGGCGCACACCTCGGTGAGCGACTCGCCGCCGGCCGGCACGAAGTCCGGATCCTCCCGCCAGGTCAGCCACTCCCCGTCGTCCAGCGCCGATGCCGGCCGGCCGTCCAGTGCACCGTAGTCCATCTCGATCCAGCGCTCGTCCAGCTCCACCTGGTCGACGTCGACGACGCCGGGCCGGGCGCCGGCCAGCACCGCGGCGGTGTGCCGGGCGCGGGTCAGGGGGCTGGAGACGATCCGGTCGGGTTTCGGCAACGAGGCGGCTAGGGCACACGCCTGGTGGTACCCGGTCTGGTTCAGCGGCGGGTCGGCCCGTCCCAGCAGCAGCCCCCGGGCGTTGGCATCGGTCTGGCCATGCCGCACGAGGATCAGCATTCTTTCACTCTAGTGGGTGTCGCCAGCGGGAGGCACCGGCTGAACGGGCGCCGGTAGCAGCAGCATCCCCAGCCCGGGCAGGCAGGCGATCAGGCTGAGCGTGCCGTAGACCACGGCTACTGTCAGCCCCTGTTGCGCCCCCAGGCCCACCGCCCCGAAGGCCGCTGTGGCGACCGCCTCGCGCGGGCCCCAGCCGCCCACGCTCAGCGGCAGGCCCATTGCGAACAGCGCCAGGAGCAGCAACGGGAGCAGCTCGCCGAGCGCGGCCGTCGAGCCCGCCTCCCGGGCGGCGATCACGAACAGCGCGAGGTACCCGGCCAGGGTGGCCGCCGAGAGCAGCACCACCCACGGCCAGGTGCCCAGGGAGCACAGCCCGGTGCGGGCGTCCTCGAGCGCCGTCCGCAGCGCGCGGCGCAGCCGCCCGGACCGCGGCAGCACGACCGCAAGCACCACCGCCAGGGCGGCAAGGAGCGCAAACCACGCCGGGGAGAGGTCGAAGGCCACCGGCAGGGGCGGCCGGGCTAGCAGCACGCCGACCCCGACCACCATCAGCACCAGCAGGCCGGCCGACCGCTCGTAGACCACCGCGCGGACACCTCGGCCCAGGTCGCCGGAGCTGCGGCCGTGGCTGACCCCCCGGTGCAGGTCACCGAGCACTCCCGAGGGCAGCACCGAGTTGAGGAACACCGACCGGTAGCAGGCCGCCACCGCCGCCGCGAGCGGCAGCCGCAGCCCCAGTCCCCGCGCCACCAGACACCACCGCCACGCGCTGAGCACGGTGGTCAGCAGGCCGATGGCGAGCGCGGCGAACACCGAGCCGGCGTCGATGGCCCGCACACCGTCGAGCACCGCACCGGTGCCCAACCGGGCCACCAGCGCAACCAGGATGCCGATCCCGACCAGCGCCCGCAGCCAGGGCGCCAGCACCCGCCGCCTCACCCGGCACCGCCCGGCAGCGCGAGCACGTCCAGGTGGCCGACCACGGCCTCCAGGTCAGCGGCGCCCAGCCGGCGGCGCAGGTACCCGTCGGCGTGCCGCCGCAGGTCCGGTCGTTGTTCGCAGGCGGCAGCGAGCCAGCCCCGCAGCCACTCCTCCAGCAGCTCCGCCCGGTCGGCGTCGAGGCGCCACGGGCTGGGCGCGGTTCGCACCTTGGCGCCCAGTCGCGCGAATGCGTCGACGGCGGCCCGGCCGGCGTCCGGCCCGAGCAGCCGGCGGCCGCCGGTCCGCCGCCGCTGGTGGGCGTCGAATGCGGCCGCGAACTCGGCGTCCAGCGGCTCGGCCGGTTCGAGCCGTGCGCCGCCGCTCACGGTCAGGGTGAACAGTGCCGCACAGCCCGCGCCGACGCAGGCGCCGGCCAGCCGGTCCACCTCTTCCCGGGTGAGCAGATCGAGCAGGGCGGACGCGGTCACCAGCGATGTGCCGGCCAGGTCACCGGCGTCCAGACCGGTGGCGTCCCCCAACACGGTTTCGGTGGTCACCGGTTCGCCGTGGGCGGCCGCCGACGGCAGGCCGGCGCTCGCGCGGGCCAGCAATCCGGGGTCGCGGTCGCAGAGCACCCAGTGCTGCGGTCCGGGCAGCCGGCCGGCCAGCCAGCGGCCCATCGAACCGGAGCCGCACCCGAGGTCCCTGATCACCAGGGGCCCGCTCAGCCGGGCGCGCAGGGGCTCGACCAGCTCCGGGGCCCGGGCCGACGCGTCGGCGCCCTCCCGCAGGGTCAGCCACTCCGGCGTGCACACCGGGGACCCGGGCACGCTCAGCCGCGCGTCCCAGGCAGCCGTTCCAGCACCCCGATCAGGCGCCGCAAGGTCACTTCCCACCCGTCCAGCCTGCCGCGCCGCCTCCGGGCCGATGCACGGACCCCCGCACGCTGCGCCGGGCGGGCGAACCAGCTGCGCAGTGCGGCGGCCAGCGCCGATGCGTCGTTCGGCGGCACCAGGATGCCCGGCACCCCGCCTTCCGGGTCGTCGCCGAGGGCCTCCCGCACACCGCCGACGTCCGCCGCGAGCACCGGAATGCCCCGGGCCAGCGCTTCCGTCGCGACCATGCCGTAGGACTCCACGCGCGACGGCAGCACCAACAGGTCGGCCGCGTCGAACGCCTCGGCCATTTGCGCGCCGATCCGGGGCCCGGTGAGGCGCAGCCGGTCGGCCAGCCCGTTGCGCCCGATCGCCGCCCGCACCGAGGCCACGAACTCGGGCCGGCGACCCAGCGGCCCGACCAGGTCACAGTGCCAGGGCTCGCCGGGCATCTCGGCGAGGGCCGACACCAGCAGGTCCTGCCCCTTGGTCGGGGTCACCGAACCCACGCACAGCAGGCGGCTCGCCCCGTCCGCGCCGGCGGCCAGCGGCGCGGGGTCCACGCCGGGCGGAACGACGTGCACCCGCTCCGGGGCGAGCCCGTGACCCGCGAGCAACCGGTCCGCCGACCAGTTGCTGGTGGCCACCACCGCACCGGCCAGGCGCAGGGCCTCCCGCTCGCGCGCGGCCAGCCCGGGCGGCGCCCCCAGCTCGTCGCCGAGCGGCAGGTGCACCAAGACGACCAGCGCCAACCGGCTCGCCGGCGCGGCCAGGACGTCCGGGACCCCGCAGGCCACCAGCCCGTCGATGAGCACGGCCGCCCCGTCCGGCACGGCCGCCAGTGTCCGGGCCAGCAAGTCCCGGTCGGCGGGAGACGGTCGCGGCCACGACCCGGGCACCGCCGACTCGTGCACCCTCCACCCGGATGCGTGCAGGTCCCGGCAGATCCGGCGGTCGTAGGCGTTGCCCCCGCTGGGCAGCGCCGGGTCGTCGATGTCCCCGGGCACGATCACGTGCACCGAAGGGGCAGCGGTCACAGGGTGCGTTCGTAGCTCGCCCACGCTACGTGCGACTCGTGCAGCGCGACCGCGATCCCGGCCAGGCCGTGCGCGCCCTCGCCCAGCGCCCCGGCGGCCACCTTCTCCGCGAGCCGGTCGGCGATGAACTTGGCCAGGAACTCGGTGGACGTGTTCACCCCGGCGAAGGCCGGCTCGTCGTCCAGGTTCCGGTAGTTGAGGCCGGCCAGGACCGCGCCCAGCTCCTCGGTGGCCAGCCCGATGTCCACCACGATGCCGTCGGCGTCCAGCTCGGCCCGCCGGAACGTCGCATCCACGACGTAGGTGGCGCCGTGCAGCCGCTGCGCCGGGCCGAACACCTCGCCGCGGAAACTGTGAGCAATCATGACGTGATCACGAACGGTGATGCTGAACAAGATCTACTCCTCGGGATAGACCACACGCACACACAGGGCCGGCTGTTCACCCGAAGCGAGCCGGGGCAGCAGCCGGGGCAGGTCGTCGAACGGGCACTCGTCGGTGATCAGCGCGTCGAACACCGGGTCGGCGAGCAGCCGCAGGGCCAGGGCCAGCCGGTCGCCATAGGTCCGCCGGGAGCGGCGGGCCGGCGCCACCATCCCGACCTGGCTGGCCCGCACCGACAGCCGGCGCGAGTGGAACGCCTCGCCGAGCGGAATGCGCACCGGCCGGTCCCCGTACCAGCTCAGCTCGATCACCTCGCCCTCGTCGGCGAGCAGCTCCAGGGACCGGGCCAGCCCGGCCTCGGTGGCGCTGGCGTGCACCACCAGGTCACACTCCCCCGCCGCGCCCTCGGGCGGGGCGAAACCCACTCCGAGCGCCTCGGCCACCGCCGCCCGCCCCGGGTCCACGTCGACCAGCTCGACCCGGACCCCGGGGAACCGGCCGAGCACGGCCGCGACGCAGCAGCCGACCATCCCGCCGCCGACCACCGCAATCCGGTCGCCGACCAGCGGGGCCGCGTCCCACAGCGCGTTCACCGCGGTCTCCACGGTGCCGGCCAGCACCGCGCGCGCCGCCGGCACGTCCTCCGGAACCGGGGTGACCGAGGCGGCCGGAACCACGTACCGGGTCTGGTGCGGGTAGAGGCAGAACACCGCGCGGCCGAGCAGCTCGGGCGGACCGTGCTCGACGACGCCGACGTTCAGGTACCCGTACTTGACCGGCGCCGGGAACTCGCCGTCCTGGAAGGGCGCCCGCATCCGGGTGAACTGGCTCTCCGGCACGCCACCCCGGAAGACCAGCGTCTCGGTGCCCCGGCTGACCCCCGAGTAGAGCGTGCGGACCCGCACCTCGTCGCGGCCGGACGCGGGTACCGCCACCCGGCGGATCTCCCCTTGGCCCGGAGCGCGGAGCCAGAAGGCGCTCGCGCTGTGCTCCACCTGGTCCCTCCAACCCGGGCCGAACGGCCGGCTCGTCCTACTCCGTGCGGGGACCGTGCATAGTGGTCCGGTGGCGACCATAGTCCCGCAAGTCCCGCCCCGGGCCGGGCAGCTGGCCGCGGCGGCGGCCGGGCAGTTGGTGCTGCTCGGCGCGCTCTCCGCCGGCGCCGGCCTGGGGCCGGTCGGCTGGGTGGCCGGGGCCGGGTACGCCGCCGCCCTGCTCACCCTGCTCACCGCCGCCGCCCGGCGTGCCTCGGTCACCGCGCTCGGACCGGCCAACCTGGTCACGCTGACCAGGGCCGTGCTGGTCGGCGGGGTCACCGCGCTGGTGGCGGGCGGGCTGCACAGCGGCGACGCGGCCCTCGCGCCGCTGGTGGTGATCACTACCGTTGCACTGGTGTTGGACGCGGTGGACGGCCGGGTGGCCCGGCGCAGCGGCACGGCGTCCGCGCTCGGCGCCCGGTTCGACATGGAGGTGGACGCGTTCCTCCTGCTGGTGCTGAGCGTGTGGGTTGCCCAGCTGCTCGGGCCGTGGGTGCTGGCCATCGGCGCCATGCGCTACGCGTTCGTGGTGGCCGGCTGGTTCACCCCGTGGATGCGGGCCGAGCTGCCGCCCCGGTACTCCGCCAAGGTGGTGGCCGCCCTGCAGGGGGTGGTGCTCACCGTGGCCGCCGGCCAGGTGCTCCCCGTTCCGGCCTCGGTTGCCGTGGTCTCCTCGGCATTGGCGTTGCTGACCTGGTCGTTCGGGCGGGACGTCGCGTGGCTGTGGCGCAACGCCCCGGCCGCCCGCCCACGGGGGGCGACGTGAGGAGGGCGACCACCGTCCTGGCCGGGCTGCTCGTGCTG
This sequence comes from Actinospineispora eucalypti, assembly GCA_014208095.1. Classification (GTDB taxonomy): domain Bacteria; phylum Actinomycetota; class Actinomycetes; order Mycobacteriales; family Pseudonocardiaceae; genus Pseudonocardia; species Pseudonocardia eucalypti. Next base: position 617,015 of record JACHMT010000002.1, read on the forward strand.
TTCGCCCTGCTCCTGCCGAGCGAGACCAACGGCCTGGATCCCGCCGCGTTCCTGCGCATCCCGGTCGAGGCGCTGCTCGGGGTCGCGCTCGTGCTGGTGCTACCGGTGCGGGCGGGCCGGGTGGTCGCCGCGCTCGGCGGCCTGCTCCTCGGGCTGCTGACCATCCTGAAGATCGTGGACCTGGGATTCGCCACGGTCCTCTCACGGCCGTTCGACCCGGTGGTGGACTGGAGCCTCATCGGCTCCGGCGTGGAGTTCCTCAGCGCATCGATGGGCCGGACCGGCGCGATCGCCGCCGTCGTCGGCGCGGGGTTGCTGGCCGGCGCCGTGCTCCTGCTCCTGACGCTGGCCGTGCTGCGTCTTTCCCGGGTCGTGGTCCGGCACCGGGCCGCGGCGGCCCGAACGGCGGCGGCGCTCGGCGTGGTCTGGCTGACCTGCGCGGTGCTCGGCGCGCAGCTGGTCCCCGGCCTGCCGGTGGCCGCCGCGAACACCGCCGGCGCCGCCTACACCCACGCCGTCGGGGTGCGGACCTCGCTGCACGACCGCGACGAGTTCGCCCGGCAGCTGGTCGCCGACCCGTACCGGGACATCCCGGCCGACCGCCTGCTCACCGCGCTGCGGGGCAAGGACGTGGTGCTGGCCGTGCTGGAGAGCTACGGGCGTTCGGCCGTGGAGGGGCCGGAGTTCGCCCCGGCGGTCGCTCCCCTGCTGGACGAGGGCACCCGCCGGCTGGACGCGGCCGGGTTCGCCTCCCGCAGCGCGTTCCTCACCTCCTCCACGTCCGGCGGCGGCAGCTGGTTGGCGCACGCGACGCTGCTGTCCGGCCTGTGGATCGACAACCAGCAGCGCTACCGGGACCTGGAGGCGAGCGACCGGGGGACCCTCAGCAGTGCGTTCCGCCGGGCCGGGTGGCGCACTGTCGGGGTCATGCCGGGGGTCACCTCGCCGTGGCCGGAGGCGGGCTTCTACCAGTACAACCGGATCTACGACGCCGGGCAGCTGGGTTACCGGGGCCCCAAGTTCAGCTGGGCCACCATGCCCGACCAGTACACGCTGAACACCTTCCAGCAACTGGAGCGCTCGGCGCCGGGACGCCCGCCGGTCATGGCGGAGATCCCGCTGGTGTCCAGCCACGCGCCGTGGTCGCCGCTGCCCCGGCTGGTGGCCTGGCACGACGTGGGCGACGGCCAGGTGTTCAACTCGATGAACGCTCCGGGCGCCGAACCCAACGCGATCCTGACCAGGGACCCGGCCCGCGTGCGCGCCGACTACCGCGCCTCGATCGAGTACTCGCTCAACAGCCTGATCTCCTACGTGGAGACCTACGGCGACGACCGGCTGGTGCTGGTGTTCCTCGGCGACCACCAGCCGTCCCCGATCGTCACCGGTGAGGGCGCCGGCCGGGACGTGCCGATCACCATCGTCACCCGCGACCGCGCCCTGCTGGACCGGATCTCCGGCTGGCACTGGCAGGCGGGCCTCCGCCCCCACCCGGACGCCCCGGTCTGGCGGATGGACGCCTTCCGCGACCACTTCCTCACCGCCTTCGGCCCACCCTGACCCCACCCGTTCCCCCCACCCGATTCAGTCACTTCAGCACGGTGATTCAGTCACTTCAGCAGGGTGATTCAGTCAGTTCAGCACGGTGGTTCGGTCACTTCAGCACGGTGGTTCAGTCACTTTCTCCGGGTAGTCCCAGTGCAGGGGCGACCCCGGGCGGTACCGCGCGGGGAGCGCCTCGGGCTCGGCCGACGCCGCCTCGGCGACCTGCGCCTCGGTCAGCAGCGTGACCAGCCGGGCCGGGAGCGCGTCGGCCGGGGCGAGGTAACCGGTTTCCACGTAGGCGCGCAGCTCGCGCTCCACCAGTTCCCCGATCGGCCCCGGGTAGGCCCGGCGGGCGTAACGGGCCGCGCGCAGCGTGCGGTGGGTGGCATCGACATCCAGGCGTGCGGAGGTACTCATACCGGCGGAACCCCGGCCGGGGGCGCACGGTTGCGTCAGACGCTCAGCGGACCGCGGTACGCCGGCGGTACGGGGTGTCGTTCCGGCCGGTCGGCCGCAGCATGTCCAGGTAGTAGCCCCCGCCCCAACGTGTCCGGTCCGTGCCCAGCGCGCGCAATCGCTCCACGTCGGACTCGCGCACGCTCAGCCGGGCGCCGAACCGGCGCTCGAAGCTCACGTCGTCCACCACGCCGCGCAGCACGTCGGCGGTCGAACCGGCCGCCCGGACCGCCCCGGCCTCCAGCACCACGACCTGGTCGGCCAGGGCGCGGGCGAACATGATGCTGTGCGTGGTGAGCAGGATCGTGCCGCCGGTCCGCCGCTGCCACGCCCGGATGGCGGTGACCTCGGCATCCACGTGGTTGATGTCCACCGCCCAGCTCGGGTCGTCGACAATGACCAGCGCCGGGTCCCCGACGAACGCCTGGGCCAGGCACAACCGGTGCCGCGTGACGCTGTCCACCTCGGCGGCCGGCCGGTCCGCCACCTCGCTCAGGTGCCAGTCACGGGCATGGGCGGCGGCCCGTTCGGCGGCGTCCGCGCGATCGGGCCGGAGCACTCCGGCGAGGTTCTCCAGCACGGTGCTCGATCGGTCGATGAAGTGGTCGTAGCTGCGGTTGGCGCCGAACAGCAGCCCGAACCCGCGCGCGGCGGCGGCCAGCCGGTCGCCCTCCCACAGCGGTCGCCCGCCGACCCGGATCTCCCCCGTCGTCGGTTTCAGGTCCCCCGCCAGGTGGCGGGCCAGCACCGTCTTGCCGGAGCCGCTCTGTCCCATGACCGCAGTCGTGCGGCCAGCCGGCACCAGCAGGTTGACCCGGTCCAGGACCCGGCGACCGCCGGCCTCGGTGCTCACCGCGTCGAACTCGACCGGCGCCGGGGAGCCGCCGGGCAGCGCGCGGCCCTGACCGCCCGGCCCGCGAGCGCGCATCGCATCCCCTCACACTCGGCCCCGCTGTGTCCCGCAACTACCCAGTTCCGCAACTATGCATCGGAAACGTCGCACCGCGCCACACCGGTGTACTGAGAGCGACGACTCGCGGGGAGGGTTAGAGGCCGATGCGGTCGGTGACCTCGAGGTAGTGGTGGTCGAGCCCGCCGAACAGCTGCTGGCTGGACCAGGCGCGCCGGTAGTAGAGGTGTGTGTCGTGCTCCCAGGTGAACCCGATGCCGCCGTGGACCTGGACGGTCTCCACGGTGACGTCGCGGAACGCCTCGCCGCAGTAGGCGGCGGCCACCCGGGCGGCGACCGGAGCCTCGGCGTCCCCTTCGGCGAGCGCGGCGGCGGCGTAGCGCGCGGTGGACCGGCCGAACTCCACCTGCCGCAGCATGTCCACACACCGGTGCGCGACCGCCTGGAACGACCCGATCACCTGGCCGAACTGCCGGCGGGTCTTGGCGTACTCCACCGCCATGTCCAGGCACGCGGCCATTCCGCCGGCCTGCTCGGCGGCCACCGCCACCAGCAGCTGGTCCAGGGCACCGGCGACCAGCTCCGGGGCCTGGCCCGGGATGCCGACCGGCCGCGCCGGGGTGTCCGCCAGCTCCACGCCGGCGATCGAGCGGGCGAGGTCGAGCGAGGTCATCGGGGTGCGGGTGAGCCCGGGCGCGCCGGCGTGCACGGCGAACAGGGTGGCGTTCCCGTCCTCGTCGCCGGCGGTGACCAGCAGCAGGTCGGCGTCGGCACCGTCCAGCACGAAGCTCTTCGCCCCGGTCAGCCGCCACTCGCCGTCCCGCCGGGTCGCGGTGGTGCGCGGCGCCAGCCAGCCGCCGTCCGCCTCGGCCGCGGCCAGCGTGGCGATGCACTCGCCGGCCGCGATCGGCGGCAGCAGCTCGGCCCGCGCGGACTCGTCGCCGCTGGCCAGCAGCACCGGGACGGCGGCGCCGACGGTGGCCAGGTAAGGCCCCCGATACAGCGCGCGACCCATCTCCTCGAAGACGATGTGCGTCTCCAGCACGGTCTGCCCGAGGCCGTCGTACTTCTCGGGCACGGCCAGCGCGGCCAAGCCCATCTCGGCGGCCAGCTGGCGCCAGAGTGCCCGGTCGAAGCCCTGGCCCTCGGTGCGCAGGGCGTCCAGGGGGGCCTTGTCGGCCAGCAGGCGGCGCACGGTGTCCCGCAGCTGACGCTGCTCGGTCGTGTCGACCAGTGCGGTTTGGCTCACCATGACGATTTCCTCAGTTTGGGCGGGGCAGGCCGAGCACCCGCTGCGCGATCACGTTCTTGAGCACCTCGTCGGTGCCGCCACCCAGCCGGTAGCCGGGGGCGCCGAGGATCACCGAGGTCCAGGCGTAGGTACCCCACTCCCCGGTGTCGGCGGCCGCCTTCGGGCCGAGCACCTCGGCCACGAACCGGCCCAGCCGGGCGATGTTGTCGGACAGCGCGATCTTGTGCAGCGCGGCCTCCGGGCCGGGGCTGTCACCGGCCCGGGCCCGCGCCCCGGCCACCTGCTGCGCATAGCGGGCCACCCGCAGCTGCACCTGCAACTCGCCGAACGCCCGCCGCACCACCGGGTCCTCCGCCGCGCCCGGCGTGTGCCGGACCAGCTCGGCCAGCCGTTCGGTGGACAGGATCCCGGCGCCGCCGAACGAGCTGTGCCCCATCGCGTTGCGCTCGTTGGACAGGGTGGTCAGGGCAACCGGCCAGCCCTCCCCCTCGGCGCCCAGCCGGGCCGAGTCCGGCACCACCACGTCGTCCAGGAACACCTCGTTGAACGCGGCTCCGCCGGTCATCTGGCGCAGCGGCCGCACGGTGACACCCGGCGCGCGCATGTCGACCAGGAACGCGGTGAGGTTGCGGTGGCGTGGCCCGTCGGCCGTCCTGCAGATGATCTCGCCGATGTCCGAGAGGTGAGCGCCGGAGGTCCACACCTTCTGCCCGGAGACCCGCCAGTCCCCGTCCTCCCCGCGCACCGCCCTGGTGCTCAGCGAGGCCAGGTCGGAGCCGGCTCCCGGCTCCGAGAACAGCTGGCAGGAGATCAGCTCGCCGGAGTACAGCTTGGGCAGGTAGTGCCGCTTCTGCTCCTCGGAGCCGTGCCGCAGGATGGTCGGCGCGATCATGCCGAGGCTGATCGTGAGGGAGGAGTCGCCGGGCACCTGGTAGCGGCGCACCACCCGCTCGAAGGCCCACTGGTGGGCGCCGGAGAGGCCGCGCCCGCCGTACTCGGGCGGCCCGGTGATCCAGCCGAGGCCGGCCTCCCAGAGGCCCCGCCGCCAGGCCCGGATGGCCGGCATCGCGTCGGCCTCGGTCTCCGGGTCCGGCTCCTGGAACACCCGGACCTCGTCGTCGCCCTCGCCCCAGACGAACCGCTTGCTCCGCTCGTCCCCGGCCGCCTTCGGATAGTGCGCGGCCAGGTACCGCTCCGCCTCGGCGGCGAGCTCCTCGACCGTCATCTACCGCTCCCTCGCTCGCCGCCCGGCCGGCGACCCGGCCTCGCCCCTGGTGGGCAGGGCGATCACCGCGCTGCCCGGCATAGTCGTCTCGCCCCGCTGGTTCACCGCCCTGGTCTCCACGTCCACGACGTGGTCGCCGTCCTCGTCGACGCGCTTGCCGATGACCTCGCCGCGCAGTTCGACCACGTCGGACAGGTAGACGAACTTGCGGTACTCCGCCCGGCACTCCTTGATCCAGGCGTGGTCACCGGCCCAGTGGGTGAGCTGGTGGATCTGCCAGCACTGCCGCTGGAAACCGACGTCGTACTGGAACGCCACGCCCATCGCCTGGGCGGCCTGGTAGTTGTAGTGCACCGAGTAGATCGGCTCCTGGGCACCGGTGATCGGGTCCCGGAACGCCCACGCCGGGTGGGCCCGGTAGTCGTGCAGCGAGGCCGCGTGCGCCTTCAGCCGGGGAATCGGCGTGCCGCCGCCGGCGACGAAGGCGATCTCGTCGGTCAGCCCGATCGGGCCCTTGGTGACCACGTCCAGCTCCTCGCCCTCCCGCACGTCCTCCCAGTACCGGGGTTCCGCGCCCCGGGGGCGCTCGGCCAGGATCCGGGCCTCGATCTCGGCCACCTCGGCGGGATCCCAGCGGTGCGGCAGCTCCGGGCCCGGCTGCGCCCCGTTGTCGGCGCCGCGCCGGGCCAGCCGCCGGCCGCGCTCGTAGTTGATCACGTTCCACCGGATGGTGGCGATCCGCTCACCGCGCTGGTTGTGGTAGCTGTTGAGGAACCTGTCGGTGACCGAACGACCGGCGAACTTGCTCGGCGAAGGCCCGTCGAACCCCTCATACACACACGACGAGTCGACCGTGTCCCCCCAGTACACCGGCCGCTCGAACATCAGGTGCGACATCGAGTGGAACGACCCCAACCCCGGCCAGCCGAACTGGATACCCGAGAAGCACCCGATCACGAACGACGGCGGCGCCACCGGCGCCCCGAACGGCGACCCAGCCGCATACTCAGCGTCCGTCCACAGCGGGTTGATGTCCCCGATCCCGCCGGCGAACTTGGTCACCGCGATCCGCGAGGCCAGCTCGTTGTTCACCGAATGGTCGATGCGCAGCCGGGCACCCACCTTGGCCCGCATGTTCTCGATCATCTGGTCGTCGATCACTGCCTGCGGCATCACCGCGGCCCGCTCCTCCACTGCCATGGCTCGATCGTAGGCCAAAAATACTCTAGTGGTCGAGTATTGTGTTCTAGACTAAACTCGTCGCGTGGCCACGACTTCCACGGAGCCCGCATGGGGCACGACGATCAGCCGCCGACCGGGCGCCATTCCCTTCCGGTGCTACTCGCCCCGGCGCACGCAGGTGGCGCAGCTACTGGAGGACGCCGGTCGCTGGACCGACCGGACGCACCTCATCCAGGGCGACCGGCGGCTGAGCTTCGCCGAGATGTTCGCCGCCGTGGACCGCGTGGCCGGTGAGTTCCGCGCCGCCGGACTGCGGGCCGGGGACCGCCTGCTGCTGCTCGCGCCGAACTCGCCGGAGTGGGTGATCAGCATGTGGGCCGGCCTGCGGCTGGGCGCGATCGTGGCGCTGGGCAACGGCTGGTGGAGCGGGCCGCTGGTGGCGGGCGCGGTGGACGTGCTGCTGCCGACGTTGGTCCTGGCCGACGAGAAACGGGCCGACCTGGTCCCGCCGGCGTCCCGGGAGCGGGTGGTCGCGGTGCGGACCGTGCGCGAGTGGGTGGACGACACCGGGCGGTCGCCGGCGCCCCTGGCGCCACCGCCGGCGGCTGCCGAGGACGACCCGGCTGTGATCATCTTCACCGCCGGAACCACGGGCGACCCGAAGCCGGTGGTGCTCGCGCACCGTTCGGTGATCGCCAACCTGCACAACCTGCTGGTCATGTCCGGCCGGCTGCCCCAGGACGTCGACCCCGGCCGCCCGCCGGCGGTCAGCCTGCAGAGCGGGCCTCTGTTCCACATCGGCGGCCTGCAGTCGCTGCTGCTCGCCCTGCTCGGCGGGAACACCCTGGTGTTCCTGGAGGGTCGCTTCGACCCCGAGCAGGTGCTTGACGTGATCGAGCGGGAGCGGGTGACCTGGTGGGGCGCGGTGCCCACGATGGCCTCCCGGGTACTCGAACACCCGAGCGTGCCCGGGCGGGACCTGAGCTCGGTCCGGTCGGTGTCCATGGGCGGCGCCCCGGTGCAGCCGGCGTTGGTCGAGCGGCTGCGCACGGTGTTCCCGAACGCCCGGCGGGGCATGTCCACCATCTACGGCATGACCGAGACCGGGGGCACCGTGGCGGCCGCCTCCGGAGTCACTATGGCCGAGCACCCCACCACCGCCGGCGCCCCGCTGCCGGTGGTCGACGTGCGCATCGAGTCGCCCAACGCGGACGGCGACGGCGAGATCGTGGTACGCACTCCCGGGCAGATGACCGGCTACTGGGGCGGCCCGCTGGACGGCACGGGCTCCGCTGGTGGCCCGGACCTCATCGACCCCGAGGGCTGGGTGCACACCGGAGACCAGGGGCGGCTGGTGGACGGGCTGCTCTACGTCACCGGCCGGATCAAGGACCTGATCATCCGGGGCGGGGAGAACATCGCCCCGGCGCACGTCGAGGCGGTACTGCTGCGTCATCCGGCGGTGCGGAACGTGGCCGTGCTCGGGCTGCCCGACCCGGACCTCGGCGAGCGGGTGGCCGCCGTGGTCCAGCTGGAGCCGGGCGCCGGGGTCTCCGAGCCCGAGCTGGCCGAGTTCGCGGCGGCCGACCTGGCCGGCTTCGAACGGCCGGCGGAATGGTGGCTGCGCACCGAACCGCTGCCCATGCACGACTCGGGCAAGACCGACAAGCGCACCCTGCGCGCGGAGTGGCCGGCGCGGCGGTCCTAACGCATCGGGGCGTAGAGGGCGTTCCAGACCAGGCCGGCATAGGCGTCGACCAGGCGCTCGTCCTCACTGGTCGGCCGCGCGCGCACCATCCGGTGCAGGCCGCGCTCGGCCATCCACTGCAACCAGTACGCGGTCTCCGCCGGAGGCAGCGACGGGTCGATGAACCCCTTGGCCTGGCCGGTCTCGATGTGCGCCCGCAACCCACCGATGTACTGGTCCATGGCCTGCTCGACGGCCGCCCGCACCTCGTGGTCGTAGCCGACCGCCTCGTGCGTCGCGGTCATCAGCTCCGGGTGGGGGCGATAGGCCTGCACGATGCCGGCGAGCGCGGCCCGCAGCTCGTCCCTGGTCGCCGTGCCGTCCAGCGCCCACCAGACCCGCGCCGCTTCGAGGATCACGTCGGTGAACTCGGCGTACCAGGTGCGGAGCAGGTTGGCCTTGTCCACGAAGTAGGCGTAGAACGTGGACCGCGAGATGCCCGCCTCGGCGACCACGGTGGCCACGCTGATGTCGGCGAAGGTCGCGCCCGACCGCAGCTCCCGCTCGATGATCGAAAGCACCTGTCGCCGGAGGTCGTCCCGCCGCGCCTGGCCGGACTTCTGCGGCGACCTGGCTGCTGGCATGCCGGGCAGCCTCTCAGACGCCGGACTCGGCGGCGACGGCGGCGTGGTACTCGGCCACCACCTGTCCCGCCACCTCGTCGGCCGGCGCGCGGTCGGCGCCGTCGGCCGGCCAGCCTTCCGCCACCCAGCCGAGCGGCAGGCCGGTCAGCGCCGAGGCCAGGTCGGGGTCGGCGGCCCGTACGATGCCGCCCGGCACACCAGCCGAGCCGTCGACCAAGCCGTCGACCGAGCTGTCGACCGAGCCGCTGACCGGGCTGTCGACCGCGGCCTCCGCGCAGGCGCCGAACCGGCCGCCGACGTAGGCCAGGTCGGCGCCGAGCACCTCGGCCGCGCGCACGTCCCGGCCGGTGACGAACCCGCCGCCGACCGCCAGCGGGCCGGAGAAGAAGGTCCGCACCTCGTCGATCATCGCCAGCGGACTCGGGTCCTCGCTCCCGCCGCGCACCAGCACCAGGCCATCGGCCCCGGCGAAGGCCGCCTTGAGCGCCTGCTCCACCGAGATCACCTCGGCGAACACCGCGCCGCCGTAATCGCGGACGGCCGCCACCACGCGCCGGGGCGAACCCAGCGCGGTCAGCACGATCGGCGGCCGGTACCGGAGTACCAGCGCGAGCTCGTCCTCGAACCGGGCGTAGTCGCGCTGGACGATCATGCTTGCGGCCCACCGGGCGTGCACCAGGCCGGCCAGGCCGGCGTGGATCTCATCCATCCCGCTGGCCAGTTCCCACGGGGTCCGGGCGTTGCGCAGCGGGAAGGACCCGACCAGACCGGCCCGGCAGGACGCCACGACCAGCCCCGGGCCGGACACCGGACACATCGGCGCCACGATCACCGGCGCGCGCAGCCCGTCCGTCCGCACCGGCATCCTCGTCGACACCACCAGCGGAGTGTTCATACACGGGACGGTACACGTTTGTCTGGACACATGTCCAGACAAACGTGTGTCGGACGACCGTCGCATCACACGACTGAGATCAACTCAGGTTCCGAAGATAACCCGAAGGGTGCTCGAGTCGATACTCCGTGTGACGCCGACACTCTGTCGGTGGCGCTACCCAAGGAGCTTGCGCACATGATTCGACGATTCACCGTCACCGCGATGGTCGGGGCGGCCGCGGCGGTCGGCCTCCTCGCCGGCGTAGCCCCCGGCGACGGCGCGGCCGTGACGCCGGTCGCCTCGGCGACGTCGCTGCAGCCGGCCAACGGCCCGCACGGCGACGACCGCGGCCACGGACCGGGTTGGGACGGCCGGCACGGCGACTGGGACGGCCGGGGTGGCTTCGGCCGGGGCGGCGGCTGGGACGGGCACGGCGGCGGCTGGGACGGGCACCGCTGGTGGGTCAGCGCCGACCGCTGCAAGCGCGGCCACGGTCACCCGGACCGCACCCGCTTCGGATGGGTCTGCCGGGGCGGCATGTTCAACGACGCCCCCATTCGCTGAGCAACTCCGCGTGATGCCGTTGCCGGAGACCGCGTCCCCGGCAACGGCATCGCTTCCCACCAGCGGCGATGCCTACCGGGTGGGCCAGTCGGCCATGGTTTCCAGGTAGAGCCGGCGCACGGCGTGCACCTGCGCGTCGATGTCGGCGGGCGTCCACCCATCGGTGCTGATCGGGGGCAGCACGGCCGCCTGCACGGTGCCGGCGCGCGCGGTCCTCGCGTTGCGCCACATGATCTCGCCGGCGTTGCGGATCACGATGGGCACGATCGGGACCCCGGCCTGCGCCGCGAGGTGGAAGCCGCCCTTCTTGAACGGGCCCAGCCGGGGGGTGAGCGAGCGGGTGCCCTCCGGCGCCATCACCACGGAGGTGCCCGAGCGCAGCGTGCGCACCGCCGGCCGGAGCGCCTCGATCGCCCTGTCCCGGTTGGCCCGGTCCAGGAACGCCACGCCGGCCATGTCGAACAGCGCTCCGACCACCGGCATCTGCTTGACCTCCGCCTTGGCCACGGCGGTGAACCCGGTGCGGATCACCCTGGTGGTCACCAGGAAGTCGATCATCGTGCTCTGGTGGTTGATGAAGAATACCGCCGGGCGGTGCGACCAGGCGTGGCGCGCGCCGACCACCTCGACGCGGATGTCGGTGAGCGGCCCGGCGAGGGCGTCGAACATCGCGGTCGCGATGTCCACGCCCAGCCGGCGGTCGCGGTTGAGCGCCCCCAGCGCGATGCCCGCGCCGGCCGAGGCGAACAGGGCGCCGAAGAGGGTCGCGGTGCGCAGCGCCGGTGCCGGGTCGAACCGTCCGGTGTGGCCCGAATGGAAGCGCAGCGCCGGCCAGCCCCGCCGCGCCGCCTCCGCCGCCAGTTCCGGCCGCGGGTTCACCGGGTGGGGCCGTCCGACCCCGGCCAGCAGCGGTACGTCCTCGTCGCCGTTGGCGTAGGCGTGGCTGGCGGCGGCGTCGATTCCGTGCGCCTGGAAGAAGTCACGCACCGCGGCGATCTTGCCCTCGCCCCACGGCGCGGCGCCCTCGATCCGGCCGGTCAACCGCCCGTCCCGGGTGGCCAGGCGGGTGCACAGCACGTGCTCCACCCCCAGCTCCCTGGCCAGCGGGGCGACCTGCATCAGGGTGGCCGAGGTGGCGATCAGCACGGTGTGCCCGGCCCGTTGGTGGGACTCGACCAGCCGCCACGCCTCGTGGAACAGCGACCCGGCGATGCCCCCGGCGAACAGTCGCTCGCCCAGCTCGAGCAACTCCGACTCGGGACGCCCCACCCATCCCCGGATGCCGTCGTGGACCAGCCCGGTGAACTGCTCCTCGGTCAGCGTCGGGCCGGTCGAGGCCCGCACCATCCGCAGCAGCTCGCCGGGACCCAGCTCGAGGTTGCGGAACCGGTGCTCGTACAGCGCCGCGGCCGAGTACCCGTCGATCAGCGTCCCGTCGAAGTCGAACACGGCCGCGATCCCGGGTCCGGACGGGCCGGCCCCGATCTCCCGGATCAGCTCCTCGACGATCATGGCGACAACAGTGCCCGGACCTCGGCGACCGCGTCCACCCCGGCCTGCCAGCTGGGCGAGCAGGGCACCAGGGTGAGCGAACGGGCCCCCGCCTCCACGTAGGGCCGGAGGAAGTCGGCCACCTGGGCCGGGGTGCCCGCCGGGCACAGCCGCTCGAACTTCTCGAACGGCAGCTTGTACAGCCTCTGCATCTTCTCCGCGACCAGCTCGCGGGCGGTGGCCGGATCCTCGGCCAGCCCGCACCAGACCTCGAAGCCGTGCCGATCCGGCTCCGGACGGCCCAGCTCGTCCGCCCGCTTCCGGATCAGCTCGACGAACTCGGCGAACCGGCGCGCCGAGACGAACATCCCCAGCCAGCCGTCGCCGTGCTCGGCGGTGCGCCGGATGGTCGCCTCGGACTTCCCGCCGATCAGGATCGGCACCGGCGGCGACTGCGCCGGCAGCACCGCCCCGGCCGAGATCCGGAAGAACTCGCCGTCGTGGTCGACCACCTCGCCGGTGGCCAGCCGGCGAAGCAGCGTCAGGGCCTCGTCGATGCGCCGGCCCCGGGTGGCCGGGTCCACCCCGCAGTTGCTCACCTCGGAGCGGTCCTCGCCACCGACCCCCACGCCCAGCGTGAGCCGCCCCGGAGCCAGCTCGGACAGCGAGGCCAGCGCGCGGGCCACGGTCATCGGGTGCCGGAGCGCGAGCTGGTAGACGCCGATGAGCACCCCGACCCGGTCCTCGGTGGCCAGCGCGGCGGCCGCGCCGACCATGCCGTCGAAGCCGGTGCCGCCGTGGAAACTGACGTGGTCGGCCACCACCACGTGGTCCAGCCCCGCGTCGGCCACCCGGGCCAGCAGCGCGCGCCGCCCGTCTGGCGGCACGGAAAGCACCTGGTCGTGCACCGACGTGCCGACGGCGATCATGCCGGCACCACCGCCCGGAACACGTCCCTGGCGATGATCCGTTTCTGGATCTCCGCCGTGCCGTCGGCGACCAGGTAGGCCATCACGTCCCGGTAGCGCTGCTGCAGCGGGAACTCGGTGGAGTAGCCCAGGTTCCCGTGGATCTGCATCGCCGCCTGGATCGCCTCCAGGGCCACCCGGGGCGGCCACCACTTGCTCATCGCCGCCAGCGCGGTGTGCGGCTGGCCGGCCCGGCGCGCCCACAGCGCCCGGAAACACAGCAGCCGGGCCGCCTCCAGGTACGTGGCGTGCTCGGCCAGCGGGAACGACACCCCCTGGAACTCGGCGATCTTCTGTCCGAACGCCTCCCGCTCGGTGGCGTACCGGGCCGCCTCGTCCAGCGACGCCCGCGCCGCGCCGAGGCAGAGCAGCCCGAGCGCCGAGCGGGAGAAGTCGAAGTGGTGCATCGCGGCGGCGAAGCCCCGGCCCTCCTCCCCGACCAGGTTCTCCGTGGGCACGAACACCGAGTCCATGGCGACGGAACCCCAGCCCAGCGGCAGGCAGCCCATGCCCGGCATGTGCCCCACCGACACCCCGGGCTCGGACATCGGCAGCAGGAAACAGCTGATCCCCTTGGCCCTGGTCGAGCCCGGGTGCCGGGCGTAGACCAACATCGTGGCCGCGCAGGTGGCGTGGGTGATGGCGATCTTCTCCCCGGACAGCAGCCACCCGCCGGCCACCGGCTCGGCCACCGTGCGCAGGCCGGCCGCGTCCGACCCGGAGCCGGGCTCGGTCACCGCGATGCCGGACACCTGCTCGCCGGCCACCAGCTCGGGGATGTACCGCTCGCACACCGCGCGCGAGCCACCCTCGGCCAGCTGCGCGGCCACCAGCCCGGACTGCACCGGGGCGGCGGCCACGTTGACGTCGCCGTAGGCCAGCGTCTCGGCGACCATGCCCAGGGTCACCGGGTCCTCCGGGCTCACCCCGGCGCCGCCGAACTCCTCGGGCAGCCCGATCCCCAGCACGCCCAGCCCGGCCAGCTCCTTGTGCGCCTCCCACGGGAACTCCGCCTTCGCCGCGCGATCCCGGTACGCGGGCAGCAGCCGGGTCCGCGCGTACCGGTCCAGCTCGACCCGGAACGCCTCCTGCTCCTCGGTGAACCCGAACGCGTTCACAGCATCGTGAAGCCGCCGCTGACGCTGAGCACCTGACCGGTGACCCACGTCGACAGCGGCGAGACCAGGAACAACACGGCGCCGGCGATGTCGGCCGGCGCACCGAGCCGGCCCAGCGGGTAGGCCCGGGCCAGCTTGTCCGCGCCCCCGACCTGCTCGATGAACCCGGAGCTGCCCGGCGTGACCGTGGTGCCGGGGGCCACCACGTTCGCCCGCACGCCCTTGCGGCCGACCTCCTGGGCCAGGCTCTTGGTCACCGCGACCACGCCGGCCTTCGCCCCGGCGTACACGCTCATCGAGTGCTCGCCCACGCGCGCCGAGTCGGACGCGACGTTCACCAACCGCCCCTGGGTCGCCACCAGGTCGGGCAGCGCGGCGCGCATCATGTTGATGGTGCCGAGCAGCGTCACGTCCACCACCCGCCGGGCGTCCTCGGCGGACGTGTCCGCGAACTTCTTGATCGCCCACGCGGCGGCGTTGTTGACCAGCACGGACACCGGCCCCAACTGCTCGCGCACGGCATCCAGCCCCTGGCGCACCGACGCCTCGTCGGCGATGTCCACCTGGACGCCGATCGCCGTGCCGCCCTTGGCGGTGATCTGTTCGGCGACACTCTTCGCCGCCTCGGCGGACAGGTCCGCCACCGCCACCCTGGCCCCGGCCTCGGCCAGCAGGTGGGCGATTCCTTCCCCGATACCGCTGCCGCCGCCGGTCACCACCGCGACGTCGGAGCTCAAGTCGATCTGGATGCTCATGGTGTCCCTTCGGAACCCGTGAGTGATTTGTGTGGCTATAGCCACACAAATCACTCACGGGCCATGATCAGTGGCTTTGGACGTACTTGGCGAACTCGGGCTGGCGCTTCTCCGCGAACGCGGCCGCGCCCTCCTTCGCCTCGTCGGTCTGCAGGAAGGAGTCCAGCCCGGCGATGGCCAGCTGGGACAGCCCACCCTGGTGGTCGGTGTCGGCGTTGAACGAGTGCTTCAGGAAGCGCAGCGCGGTCGGGCTGTACCTGGCGATCTGTTCGCCCCAGGCCTTGGCCGCCGGCAGCAGCTGCTCCTTCGGCACCACCTTGTTCACCAGGTTCCACCGCTCGGCGGTGGCCGCGTCGTACTGGTCCAGCAGGAACCAGATCTCCCGCGCCCGCTTCTCCCCCACCACCCGCGCCAGGTAGGCCGAGCCGAAACCGCCGTCGAACGAGCCAACCCGGGGGCCGGCCTGCCCGAACGTGGCGTGCTCGGCGGCGACAGTCAGGTCGCAGAGCACGTGCAGCACGTGCCCACCGCCGATGGCGATGCCGTTCACCGCCGCGATCACCGGCTTCGGCACGTCCCGGATCAACCGGTGGAAGTACGCGGCCTCGAACAGGCCGTTCTCGGTCGGGCCGTAGTCGCCGGTCTCGTTGCGCTGCTTCACGTCGCCGCCGACGCAGAACGCCCGGTCACCGGCACCGGTGAGGATCAACGCGTGCACCGAGTTATCCGCCCAGGCGCGCTTGAACGCGTGGATCAGCTCCTCGATGGTCCTGGCCCGGAAGGCGTTCATCCGCTTCTCCCGGTCGATGGTGATGACCGCGTTCGGGCCGTCGACCTCGTATCGCACGTCTTCGTAGCTCATGGCTCCCTTTCGGATCTCAGTCGAGAAGTTCGAGCAGCGTTCCCGTGCCCAGCCCGCCGCCGCAGCACATGGTCACCAGGCCGTAGCGGCCGCCGGTGCGGCGCAGCTCGTGCACCGCCTTGGTGGTCAGCACACAGCCGGTGCCGCCCAGCGGGTGGCCCATCGCGATGGCCCCGCCGTTCGGGTTGACCTTCGCCGGGTCGGCGCCGACGTCGGCCTGCCAGGAGAGCACCACCGAGGCGAAGGCCTCGTTGATCTCGATCAGGTCGAGGTCGTCGATGCCCAGCCCGTTGCGCTCCAGCAGCTTCGGGGTGACGTCGTGCGGGCCGAGCAGCATCATCACCGGGTCCACCCCGGTCGTCGCGGTGTCCACGATGCGGGCCAGCGGCCGCAGGTCCAGCTCGGCGGCCGCCCGTTCGCTGGCCACCAGCACGGCGCTGGCGCCGTCGGAGATCTGCGAGGCGCTGCCGGCGGTGTGCACGCCGTTCGGCACCACCGGGTCGAGTGCGGCCAGCTTCTCCGCGCTGGTCTCCCGCAGGCCTTCGTCCCGGCTGATCTCGATGCCGTCCGGGTTGACCACCGGGACCACCTGCCCGTCGAACCGGCCGTCCGCCCACGCGCGCGCGGCCCGTTGCTGCGAGCTCAGCCCCAGCTGGTCCGCCTGCTCGCGGGTGACGCCCCACTTCTCCGCGATGCGCTCGGCCGCCTGGTACTGGTTCAGGAACTCGTAGCGGGCCAGGTACTCCTTGGGCACCGGGCGGCCCAACCCGAAGTCCTTGCGGAAGTTGGACCCGATCGGGATGCGGCTCATCGACTCCACGCCGCAGGCCAGCGCGAGATCCACCACACCCGCGCCGACCAGTGCGGAGGCCAGGGTGAGCGCCTGCTGGGAGGAGCCGCACTGGGCGTCCACCGTGCTCGCGGCCACCGACTCGGGCAGCCCTTCGGCCAGCCAGGCGGTACGCGTGACGTTGAAGGACTGCTCGCCCACCTGGGCCACGCAGCCACCGACCACCTGGCCGACCCGATCCGGCTCGACCCCGGCGACGTCCAGCGCGGCCCGCTGCACCAGGCCGAGCAGCCGGGCGGGATGCACCTCGGCCAGCCCCTTGCCCCGGCGGCCGAGCGGTGTCCGGACCGCTGATACGACGAAAGATTGCTCCACCTCTCGATAATAGAGTCTTAGAGCTTTTACACTCAACCGGTGACCAACACCGAAGCTGTCTCACACACCCGAATAGGCCAGGTGCTCCGGGTGACGCTGTACCGGCCGCCGGCCAACGCGCTGGGCCTGCCCCTGGTCGAGGGCCTGGAGCAGGCGCTGGACGAGTTCGAGAAGTCTGACGCCCGAGTGCTCCTCATCACGTCCGCGCTGGACGGGTTCTTCGCCGCCGGCGCCGACATCAAGCTGATGGCGGGCGCCACGGCCGACGAGTTCGCCGCCTACGGCGAGGCGCTGCGCGGCCCGCTGAACCGCCTCGCCACCGCCGACCGGCCGTCCATCGCGGCCATCGAAGGGCTCGCCCTCGGCGGCGGCATGGAGCTGGCGCTGGCCTGCACGCTGCGGGTCGGCTCGCGCTCGGCCCGCCTGGGCCTGCCGGAGTCGAAGCTGGGCCTGATCCCCGGCGCCGGTGGCACCCAGCGGCTGCCCCGGCTGGTCGGCCGGGCCCGCGCCCTTGACCTGATGCTCACCGCGCGCGAGCTGTCCGGTGGCGAGGCCTACGCCATGGGCCTGCTGGACCGGCTGGTGGAACGCGGCGCCGCGGCCGAGACGGCGATGGCGCTGGCCGAGACGCTGGGCCGCCGGTCGGGGGCCGCGCTCACCGAGATCATGCGGTGCGTGGACGACGTGTTCGACCGGCCGCTGGCCGACGGCCTCGCCCGGGAGACGGAGCGGGTGAACCGGCTGTTCACCGGCCGCGAGGCCCGGGAGGGCCTGACCGCGTTCCTGGAGAAGAGGAGGCCGGACTATGCCTGAGCGGACAGCCACTCGGGGCATCACGGTGCTGCGGGGCGGGGTGGCCCAGATCGCCGCCGCCGGAGCCGAGGCGGAGCGGCGCGGGTTCGACGCGGTCTGGTCGCCCGAGTTCTACACCCGCTCGGCGGTGGTCACCCTGACCCGGCTGGCCGCCGAGACCCGCCGGACCAGGGTGGGCAGCTCCATCGCCTACGGTGTGGGCCGCTCGCCGCTGACCATCGCCACCGAGGCGCGCAGCCTGGACGAGGTGTCCGGCGGCCGGCTGGTGCTCGGGCTGGGCACCGGCACGCGGCGGATGATGAGTGACTGGCACGGCGTCGACCCGGAGGGACCGGCCTCCCGGATGGAGGAGCTGGTGCCGCTGCTGCGCCGGTTGTGGCGGCTGCACGAGGCGCCGGTCCGCCACGACGGCCGCTTCTACCACGTGAACCTGACGCCGACCGCCGAGGTGGACGCGCCGGTGCGCACCGACATCCCGGTCTACACCGCCGGCGTGAACGCCCGGATGGTCGAGGTCGCCGGCCGGGTGGCCAACGGGTTCCTCGGCCACCCGCTGTTCTCCGCCGGGTACCTGCGCGGACCGGTGGCCGAGGCCATCGCCGCCGGGGCGGGCAAGGCGGAGCGTGACCCGGCCGAGGTGGAGGTGTGTGGCGTGCTGATCTGTGCCGTCGCCGACGACGAGGAACAGGCCCGCCGCGAGGTGGCCGGTCAGCTCGCGTTCTACGCGGCGCCGAAGGCCTACGGCCGGGTGCTCGCCGCCCAGGGCTTCGACGCCGCCGGGGCGGACATCCGGGCCGCGTTCGCCGCCGGCGACCACGCCGCGATGGTGGCCGCCGTGCCGGACGAGATGATCGACGCCCTGGCCGTTGCCGGCACCCCGTCCCAGGTCGCCGAGCGGCTGCGCCGCTACGACGGCGTACTCGACCACGTGATCGTCTATCCGCCCAGCTTCCGGCTGGACGCCCACCGCTGCGACGAGCTGGTCGCGCAGCTGCTGGAGCACGCGGCACCCCAGCCGAGGGAGAGACTGACATGAGCACGATCAAGACCGAGGTCCGCGACGGCGTGTGCTGGCTGCGCCTGAACCGCCCGGAGCGGCGCAACGCCTGGACGGCCGAGTGCGGGGCGGCGATGACCGAAGCGCTGCTGCGCGCCGAGGCGGATCCGGAGACGCGCTGCGTGGTGGTCACCGGCGAGGGAGGGGCGTTCTGCGCCGGCGTGGACCTGCGGGACGGGTTCGAACGCACGCCGGACGGCGCGCCCGATCTCAAGGGCATGCACCGGCGCCACTTCGTGCCCACCATCCTCGGCCTGCGCACCCTGCCGCTGCCGGTGATCACGGCGGTGAACGGGCCGGCGGTCGGGTTCGGCGCCAGCCTGGCGATGGCCGGCGACTTCTTGGTGATGGCCGAGTCGGCGACGCTGCGCCTGGCGTTCGTCTCGCTCGGGTTGAACCCGGACAGCGGCGGCACGCACCTGCTCCCCCGCGCGGTCGGGCGGCAGCGGGCGACCGAGATTGCCATGCTCGGCGAGCCGGTCACGGCGGCGAAGGCCGTCGACTGGGGCATCGCCCACCGGGCCGTCCCGGACGCATGCCTGGAGGACGCGGTGGCCGAGCTGGCCGGTCGCCTGGCCGCCGGTCCGACCAAGGCATACGCCGCGATCAAGCGGGCCTTCAACTCCGGGGAGCACCCGAGCCTGACCGAGCAGCTGGAGCTGGAGGGAGAACTGGTTCACGCGCTGGCCACCACGGCCGACTTCCAGGAGGGCGTCGGCGCGTTCCTGGAACGCCGCCCGGCCCGCTTCACCGGCGCCTGAACTCACGTATCCTCAATTATCTGAAGTTGGACGAAAGGCGTGTCTGGTGAGCGCGGAACAGGACCCGATCGAGTTCACCCGGGAGCACTGGGCCGACCAGGACCAACCGGGAGCGGAGTACTTCGCGGCCATGGGTGCGCTCATGCGCACCCACCAACTCATGATCAACGAGCTGGACCGGGAGCTCAAGGCGCACAACCTCAGCCGCACCGCGTTCCTGCTGATGGCCACGCTGCTCATCTCCCGCGAGCACACCCGCCCGCTCGGCCAGCTCAGCCGGCACCTGCTGGTGCACCCGACCACCATCACCCTGGTGGTGGACCAACTGGCGGCGCGTGAGCTGGTCCACCGTCGGCCGCACCCGACCGACCGGCGCACGGTGCTCGCCACCCTCACCGAGGAGGGCCTGCGCGCGGTCACCAAGGCGGCCGAGTCCCTGGCCGCCGCGCGGTTCGGGCTCACGTCGGTGAACGAGCCGCTCGCGCGGCGCCTCAGCGCGGTGCTCGGCGAGGTCCGGACCAAGATGGACGACGCGCCCTAACCCGCCCACCGCACGATCGGGTGGTAGATCCACCGGGTAGGCCCAGGCCGTGGGAAGTTCGGCGCATCGACCTGGAGGAGTCCCCATGCTTGCTCTCGCCGGAGCCGTGCTGTTCCTCATCGCCGCCGTCATCGATCTGCTCCAGGACCCGATCCAGCTGAACGTGGTCCTGAAACTGGTCGGGTTCGTGCTGCTCGCGCTGGTCCTCGGAGGAATCGGCTACACGTGGTCGCGGCTGGATGTGCTGGCGCTCGTCGCCGCCCTGCTGTTCCTCATCGCGCTCATCCTGGAGTTCACCGGCTACCCGGCGACCACGGACATTCTCCTGACGACCGCCGGATTCATCCTCGTGTCGCTGTTCCTCGCCGGAGTCGGCCCCAGGACACTGCGCCGCGTCTGAGTCAGTCCTTCGACTCGGTGGCCAGCTTCTCCCGGAGTACGAACTTCTGGATCTTGCCGGTGGCGGTCATGGGCATCTCGTCCAGGATCTCCAGCCGCTCCGGCAGCTTCACCACGGCGATCTTGCGCTCGTGGCGCAGGTAGCCGGTCAGCTCCTCGAAGGTCGGCGCCTCCCCCTTGGGCACCACGAACGCGCAGGCGCGCTCGCCGAGGACGCGGTCCGGCATGCCGACCACGGCCACGTTCGCCACCTTGGGGTGGGTGAGGAGGTGCTCCTCGACCTCCCGGGCGGAGATGTTGGTGCCGCCCCGGATGATCAGGTCCTTGATCCGCCCGGTGACCCGCAGGTAGCCGTCCGCGTCCACCCGGCCGAGGTCGCCGGAACGGGAGATGCCCCGCTCGTCGACCGCGTCGGCGGTCTTCTCCGGGTCACGCCAGTAGCCGAGCATCAGGCCGGGCCCGCCGTGGCAGATCTCGCCCTCCTCGGCGGCCGCCACCTCGGCACCGTCCTCGCCCCGGATCTCCAGCGTCACGCCGGGCAGCGCCCGGCCGTCCGAGGACAGGATCTTCGCGTTCTCGTCGTCGGGCCGGCAGCTGGTGACCAGCAGGCCCTCGCTGCGCCCGTACACCGGCAGCAGTGCGCAGTGGGCAAACTTGGCCTGCCAGTCCGTCAGCAGCGACTCCGGGATGGGCGCGCCGGCGCTGACCCAGCGGGTCAGGCCGGACAGGTCGTGCCGCCCCGGGTCGTAGCTGTCCAGGGCCATCCGCACGAACGGGGTGGCGGCCATGCTGGCGGTGCAGCCGTGCCGTTTGATCCGGTCCAGCGCGGCCGCCGGTTCCCAGGTGTCCATCAGGTGCGCCGAGGCGCCGAGCACCAGCGGCGAGGTCACTCCCATGGCCAGCCCGGTGGCGTGGGTGATCGGGGACGGCATGAACATCACGTCGTCCGGGCCCAGCCCCATCACGTCCGCGCCCAGTGAGTGCACCGTGTAGCTGACGGTGTTGAACGTGTGGAAGCAGCCCTTGGGCCGGGACTCGGTGCCCGAGGTGTAGATGATGCAGTGCGGCTCGTCCGCGGTCGGTGGTTCGCCCAGGACTTCCGGCCCGGGCACCTCGTCGCCGGCGATCAGGTCCTCGAGGCGCAGCTCGTCCTCGCCGGCCTCGGCGCGCACGGTGATGACGTGCCGCAGGCTCGAGCAGTTCGGCCGGATCTCCCGCACCATGGCCAGGTAGTCGAACTTCCGGTAGTCCCCGCAGACCACCGAGATCTTCGCCTCGGCGTGGTTGATCGCGTAGGTGACCTCGTCCCAGCGGTAGATCGGCATGGTGGGCACCAGCACCGCGCCGATCCGGGCCAGCGCCAGGTAGACCACGACGTACTCGTTCCAGCTGGGCAGCTGCATCTGCACCCGGTCGCCCCGCTGGATGCCCATCCCACGCAGCCTCGCGGCCAACCGGTAGGCCTGGCCCCGCAGCTGGACCCAGGTCAGTTCGGTGTAGCCGTCGGAGACCGCGATCTTGTCCGGCTGCACGCCGGCCCAGTGGTCCACCCGCTCGGCCAGCGACCCGTCCCGCCAGAAGCCTTGCGCGCGGAAGCCGGCGATGGTGTCGGCGTCGTACCGGTCCTCGGGGCGAATGAGCTGGGTCATGGCTGCCTCACTGCTCGACGCTGAACTATCGAGTGCTCGATATTCGCATCCTAG
Source organism: Actinospineispora eucalypti (assembly GCA_014208095.1). GTDB lineage: Bacteria > Actinomycetota > Actinomycetes > Mycobacteriales > Pseudonocardiaceae > Pseudonocardia > Pseudonocardia eucalypti. The sequence goes on from JACHMT010000002.1 coordinate 638,990, forward strand.
ACTAAATTGGCTGCCAACCGAAGACCCTTGTCCCCGCCGAGATGCGTCTCGTGCAGCCACCGGGAGACCGCTTCCGCCCGGTTCGCCGAGTCGAGCTTGCGGAGGATGTGTTTGACGTGCGACTTGACCGTGCCCTCGGAGATCACCAGGCGTCGGGCGATCTGGCCGTTGGTGCAGCCGTTGGCCATCAACCGCAGCACGTCCACCTCGCGCCGGGTGAGCGAACCCTCCAAGCCCCGGGACGCCGTCCGCTGCCCGCCGAGCGTCCCGGGTTCGGGCCGGTCGGACTCCGGGGCGCCCCATCCCCACACTCCGGTCGCCGACCGCACGCCGGAGGTCAGCCGGTCCAGCTCGCCCCGCGCGGCGTCCACCGCATCCAGCGCCACGGTGCGGCTGACCAGGTAGCCCAGCCCGTCGCAGAACATCCACAGCAGGTCCCGGTCGCGGGCGTCCAGGTGCCGCGCCTGGTGGTAGCAGTCGGCGTGCAGGAAGCCGATCACCTCGTCCCACCCCACGATGGGCGCGGCGGCGTAGGAACGGGTGCGGGACGCGGTGATCATCGCGTCGTGCAGGTTGGGCCGGCCGGTCACATCACCGACCACCAGCGGGCGCCGCCGGCGCACGATCTGGGTCTCCAGCAGCGAGGAGTCCAGCACCCTGGGGTCGTCGCGCCCGGAGCGCACGATCTCCTCGCCCCACTTCTCGTCCCGGACCACGTGGGCGGTGGCCGGCACCCACGTCGAGCCCTCGATCCGGGACAGCACCACGCGGTCGAAACCGATCGCCGCGGCCGCCGCCGGCGCGATGGCGACCAGCTCGTCCACCGAGCCGACCCCGTGCAGCGCGGCCAGCGCCTCCCGGACGAGCTGCGCGGTCCGGGCCTGGTGCGCGAGCTGCTCGTCGCGCACCTCGTCCTCCGCCGCCTTGACCTGGCGGAGCAGCCCGACCAGCTCGGCCAGCCGGCGGGCGTCCGCCGGGGCACAGGAGGTGAGCGCGTCGGCGGTCTCCCGCCAGGCGCGGGTCAGCACGGCCCGGGCGGCGGCGTGGTCGGCGATGTCCGGGGGTCCCGGCGGGTCCTCCCAGTCCAGCACCTCGCCGGCCCGCCGAACGGCGCACAGCGTCTGCTCCCTGGACACCCTCGACAGCGGGTGACCCGTCACCCGCCACGGACGCGCATCCATCCTCGGCACCTCCATCGCTGCCCGGGGAGCACAGTACTCTACTACTCTACTATTGGTTGTTCGATCAACCCATGCTGCTGCCGCCGTTCACGCTGATCGCCTGGCCGGTGACGAACCCGGCATCCGGGCCGGCCAGATAGGCGACCGCCCCCGCCACGTCGGCGACCGAACCGGGGCGGGCCATCGGGATCAGCTCAGTCGCCCGTTCCAACACGTTCAGGTACTGCTCGCCGAACCTCCCGGCGGCCAGCGCCTCGGTGATCTCCGGGGTCTGCACGTACGAGGGCGCCACGGTGTTCACGGTGATTCCGGCGTGGGCGAACTCCCTGGCCAGCCCGGTACACATGGCGTGCACGCCGCCCTTGGCCGCGTTGTAGATCGCGTGGTCCACCAGCCCGTTGCGCACCGACTCCGCGCCGATGTTCACGATCCGCCCGTAGCCCCGCTCCACCATCGGCGGGAGCGCGGCCAGGGTGGCTCGGATGGTCGTCCAGAGGTTGTTGTCGATGGTGGCGCGCAGGGTCTCTTCGGTGTGTTCCAGGGTCGGCCGGATGACCCCGCCGCCCGCGTTGTTCACCAGGATGTCCAGCCGGCCGAACTCGCCCAGCGCGTGGGCCACCATCCGGTCCGCCTCGCCGGGGACGGCCAGGTCGCCGGCGAACCCGGCCGTGTCCGGAAGCCCTCCCACGGCCCGCTTCAGCTCCTCCGGGCCGAGCGCGGCGACCAGCACCGACGCACCGTCGTCCAGCAGCCGCCGCACGATGCCCAGCCCGATCCCGGTGGCCCCGCCGGTCACTATGGCCACCTGGCCGGCCAGGCGGCCTCGTGAGTGGCGAGTAGCGCTATGGCGCGACTCGCCACTCACGGGCGGCTCGGCCGCACTCATAAGATGATCGCCAGGTCGCCCGCCGGGCGCAGCTCGGTCATGTCCAGTACCGAGCGCTTGGACCGGATGCGCAGCCGGCCGTCCGAGGCGACCAGCCGGTAGTGGTACCGGCCCACGTAGTAGCTGGCCTTGCCGTTGCGGAAGCGCCAAACGGTGAACGAGGCGGTCACCGGCAGCTCGTCACCCGCCGGTTCGCCGAGCAGCACGTTGTAAACCTGGTGGTTGGTGCGCGAGTGCGGGTACTCGCGGTGCGCCTTGCGGCTGTTCAGGCGCTCCACCCGCAGCCGCATGCGCAGCTCGTTGTCGTCGATCAGCACCAGGTCCTGGGCCGGGTCGCCGTCCGGGGCGTCGTTGCACGGCACCACGTAGCTGGTCGGCCCTTCGGTCCACAGCGCCAGCCAGCCGTCCAGGTCCCACTCGTCCAGCAGCGCCGCCTCCCGGTAGAGGAAGTCCTCCACCTCGGCGCGGGTCACGGCGGTCATCGGAGGTCCTCCCGGTGGCGGCCCGCGTCCCCCATCTGCTCGGCCCAGCGCCGCCAGAACACCCGCATCTGCGCCTCGTCGTTGCCCTCCGGCACCCGGGTCATGCCCCGGGAGATGTCGTTCCACTCCACGCCGCCGCTGTCGAAGCCCTGCTGGCAGGACTCCAGCGCCTCCAGGTCGTCCGGGGTGGCGAAGCCGGCCGGGCCGAGGAACGTGAGGAAGCTGTCCAGCCGGCGCTGGCGCAGCTGAGGCAGCTCGCCGCGCGGCGCCATCTCCCACGCGGTGACGTCCATCCGGTTCGGCGCGGACGGCATGAAGGTGCGCACGGTGACCGCCATGATGTCGTTCACCACCAGGTTCGGGTAGATCAACATGTTGCGGTTGGTGTCGGCCATCCGGGAGGCGCGCTCCTCGCCGTGCCGGGCCACCAGGTCGGCGCGCAGCTTGGCAATCTCGTCCCGGGCGTGCTCGCCGAACAGTGGCTCCCACTTGGCGATCGGCCGGCCCCACGGGGCGGCGTACTCCAGCACCGCGTGCCCGTTGCCCAGGTCCTTGGCGGTGCCCCGCACCCCGCCCTTGAGGTCGGTGCCCAGCGCCACCAGGTACTTGAAGTAGGTGTCGTGGGTGGACACCGCGTGGTAGCCGTCGACGCTGTTCTCGGCGAGCAGCTTCCAGTTGGCGTCGATGCAGTACTCGTTGGTGCCCTTGATGATCTCCATGTCGCCGTCGGCCGAGTCGACGACGAGGTCCAGGTACTCCCGGGCGCCGGCCAGGTAGCTGACCAGGTCCTCGACCTGCTCGTCGAAGCTGGCGAACACGAAGCCCCGGTAGCTCTGCACCCGGGCGACCGGTTTGAGCGCCAGCGCGGCGAAGTCCAGCCGGTCGCCGTAGGCCTCGCGGTCCGGCACGCCCTTCAGGTTGCCCTCGGAGTCGAACGTCCAGGCGTGGTAGAAGCACTGGAAGACCTTGGAGTTGCCGGCCTTCTGCCGGCACACCGCCGCGCCCCGGTGGGTACAGGTGTTGTGGAAGACGTGCACCCGGTTCGACTTCACGCCGCGCACCATGAACACCGGCCGCCCGGCCAGCGGGCGGCGCACGTAATCGCCGGGGTTCGCCACCTCGGACTCGTGGCCCACGTACAGCCAACAGCGGTGGAAGATCCGCCGGACCTCCTCACGGAACACATCCGGCGAGGTCATCGTCGCCCGGTGCACCCGGAAGCGGTGGTGCTCGAGGTCCTCGTCGACCATCGGGAGGTCGGTCACCCGTTCCGGCGTGAGCGTCACGGCGTACCCCCGAGGAAGTCGGCCACCAGCTTGTTGAAGTCGCCGGCCCGCTCGATCTGCGTCCAGTGCCCGCAGCGGGCGAACACCGCCAGGTCGGCGTCCGGCAGCAGCCGCACCATGTTCCAGGCCACCTCGACCGGCACCACCTTGTCCTCCCGGCCGTGCACCAGCAGCGTGCGGTGGCCGACCGCCCTGACCTGGTCCTCGGTGATGCCCAGCTCGCTGCCGGCGTGCTCGGGGCTGAAGAACATCTCCCGGTAGGCCTCGAACGCGCCCGGAGCCACGCTCGCCTCGTAGCGGGTGCGCACCAGCTCGTCGGTGATGATCGACTTGTCCACGGCGAAGCAGTCCAGCAACAGCCGGCGCATGTTCTCCTCCGACGGCTGGTACGCCCGCAGGGCGCGCAGCCCCTCGGTCGGGGTCATGCCCACGCCGGGCGCACCCATCAGGACCATCCGGTCCACCCGCTCCGGGTGTAGCTCGGCCAGGCGCAGCCCGATCCGCCCGCCGAGCGAGTTCCCGACCAGCGACGCCCTCGGCATCTCCAGCGCATCCATCAGCGCGACGACCTGGTCGACCCAGGTGTCCAGCGAGTAGTACACCCCGGCGGGCCGCTCGGTGTCACCGAAGCCGACCAGGTCCGGGGCCACCACCCGGAACCGTTCGGCCAGGGCGGACAGGTTCAGCCGCCAGTTGGCCCATGCCGACACGCCGGGGCCGGACCCGTGCAACAGCAGCACCGGCCGCCCGGTACCCGCCTCGTGGTAGTGCGTCCTGATTCCGCGCGCGTCGATCGTGCTGGTCACCGGCCGTCCTCCCGGTCGAAGATGGCGAAGCACTTGTTGGAGTTGAACACGTCGCTGACCACCAACGTGGACCAGGTGAGCGGCAGGCCCAGCTCGTGCATCGCGCCGGCCAGGCAGAACCAGTTCAGCATCTCGTGCTGGCCGGCATCGACGACCTGCTTGCCGGTGGTGGCCGTCCAGGCGTCCCAGTCGCCGGCCACGAACGCGTCATACAGCCGCTGGTCGGCCGGGGTGTCCGGGCGCAGGTGCCAGTCCTTGTCGTTCAGGAACGCGTGCGACCAGCTGGACGAGGCGACCAGCGCCACCCGCCGGTCGGTCGCCGCCAGTGCCCTGGCCACGGCGGCGCCGAGGGCGAAGCAGCGGGCCGGCGGCGGGCCGACCGGGTCCAACCGCTCCGCCTCGATGTCGGCGAACCGGGCCATCCCGCCGCGCCGGACGATCGCGTGCTGGCCGTAGCAGTTCACCGTGATCGGCAGGATCTTGTACGGGAACTCCCGCCCCGCGTTGTCGTAGTCCAGGAACAGCTGGGTGTTGGCGATGGCGTGCGGGAAGTGGCCGTTCTCCCGCTTCTGGTACGAGTAGGCCACGTCGAACCCGTCGTTGAGCAGGTCGTCGGCCAGCCGGCGGGCGCCCTCCGCATCGCCGTGCAGGGTGAAGGTCATGTCGTCGGGCAGACCCCACACGTTCGGCGCACCGCGCTCGTTCATGAAGGTGAACGGGTCCACCTCGGTCTCCCCGTAGGCCAGCACGCAGAACGGCGGCACGACCTCCTCGCGGAAGTTCTCGTACTGGTCGTCGCCCCAGACCACCACCACGTCCGGCCGGAAGTCGTCGAGCGCGGCCCGGCACCGCGTCAGGTGTTCCCGCAGCTCCTTGCGGTGTCCGGCTGCGGCTGCCGTGCCCCCGTCGTCCGCCCACTCCCGGCGCATCAGCGCCGGCCAGCTGGCCGGGTCCTTCTCCGCCTCGGGAATGCCGGGGTCGGTCAGTGTGTAGCGCAGCAGGTCGGCCATGCGGTCGTCGGCCACCGAGAGCAGGGGGTAGTGGGTCATACCCAGACCCAGGAACTCCGCCATGGTTCGCTCCTCACCTCGTGTGCAGTAGGTCGCTCGCGTTGCCGGCGCCGATGGCCGCGCGCAGTTCGGCGGAGATGCGTTCGGCGCGAAGGACGGCGCCCGCCGGCTCCTCGCGCGCCGCGAACGGGTAGTCGGTGCCGAGCAGCACGTGCCCCGGGCCGAACCGGTGCACCGCCAGCAGCAGGCTCTCCGCGTCGTAGGTCAGCGAGTCGCTGTACAGCCGCCGGGCCAGCGCGGAGGGCAGCAGCTCGGGAGGCAGCTCGGGGTCCTTCATCAGCTCGCCCTTGTCCAGCCTCGGGAGCAGCCAGGGCAGCGTCCCGCCGCCGTGGGCCAGGCACAGCCGCAGCCCGGGCCGGCGGGCCAGCGCGCCACCGACCAGCAACCCGGCGGCGGCGACCCCGGTCTCGGACGGCATGCCCGCCCCGAACGGGACGCCGAGCCGGGCCGGCCGGGGATCCAGGGTCACGTCGGCGGGATGCACGAAGACCAGCGCCTCCAGCGCCGCCGCCTCGGCGAAGAACCCGTCGAACGCCGGATCGCCCAGCTCCCGCTCGCCGACCCGGGTGCCGATCTCCACGCCGAGGAACCCCAGCTCGGTCACGCAGCGGCGCAGCTCGGCGACCGCCCGCTCCGGATCCTGCAGCGGCACCGCGCCCAGTGCCCGGAAGCGGTCCGGCCGGGTGCCCACCAGCTCGGCCAGGAACTCGTTCTGCGCGGCGGCCAACAGTGCGGCTCCGTCGGCCGGCCCGTCGTGACAGAAGGTGATCGGCGTCGGCGAGACGACCTGGACCGCGACGCCCTCGGCATCCATGTCGGCCACCCGGCGGGTCGCGGACCAGCAGCGCTCGTCGATCGGGCGGTACCGGCTCTCGCCGACCATGATCAGCGCACGCGCCTCGTCCAACCGTTCCACCGACGGCCAGCGGCCCCACGGCGCCGCCGCCTCGAGGTCCGGCAGGGCCGGCGCAATGGCGTGGGTGTGCAGGTCGACCAGGTCCACTCAGCCCGCCTCCTCGCGCGCTCGCCGGGCTTCAACCATAGGAGAACTTGGCGGAACGTCTCAAGCAGTTCCTGAAAGAATTTGCCCGTCGCGATCTAAATGCCCAGGTCGATTGCTTGATTCTGTAGTCAAGATTGCGTTAGATTGCCGTCGATCCCGGCGAAGGAGGGTTCGACAGGTGGCGGAGACCCCAGCGGAGGGCGGGCGGCGGTCGCGGGCCCAGGAGGTGGCGGCCGAGCTCGAGGCGGCCATCCTGAACGACCGCCGGCCCACCGGCACGCGCCTCGGCCTGCGCACCGACCTGATCGAGCGCTACGCGGTCAGCTCGGCGGTGATGAACGAGGCGCTGCGCATCCTGCGGGAACGCGACCTGATCGAGGTCCGGCCCGGCCCGAACGGCGGGGTCTTCGTGGCCAACCCGCCGCCGCAGGTGCGCCTCGGCGGGATCGACGTGTGGCACCAGGGGCTCGCGGTCGACCCCGAGCAGCTGTTCGAGGCCCGCCGACACCTGGACAACCTGTTCGCCACCGTGGCCGCCGCCCGGGCCACCCCGGAGGACATCCGGGACATGGAGTGGGCGATCGAGGAGATGCGCTCGGCCCGGGACGACGCGCACGCGATGCTCCGCGCCATCATGCGCCTGCACCAGGCCATCGCCCGGGCCTCGCGGATCGAGGTCCTGATCGGCATGTACCAGACCATCGTCACGCTGCTCGACGCGACGATGACCAAGGCCACCTTCGTGCCCGGTCAGGAGGAGCTGCGCCGGCACAACCTGGAGCTGCACGCCAGCCTGGTGGCCGCCATCCGGGACCGCGACAACGTCGCGCTGGAGAAGCTGCTGGTCCTGCACGCCCAGGACATGCAGCGCCTGGTCTAGGCGCGGCGCTCGGGGGTCCAGGTGGCGGGCAGGCGCTTCACGCCGTTCATGAAGTTGGAGAGCATGATGTCGCGCTCCCCCACCTTGAGGTCCTTCATCCGCGTGTAGATCTCCCACATCTCGGCGCGCAGCATCTGCTTGCCCAGGTGGCTGCCCAGGCAGTAGTGCGGACCGCCGCCGCCGAACGCCTGGTGCGGGTTGTACTTGGTGGGCCGGGTGACGTCGAACCGGTCCGGCTCGGGGAACACCTCACCGTCCCGGTTGCCGGACATGTACCAGAGCACCACCTTGTCGCCCTCCTTGATCGTCTCACCGCCGATCTCGTAGTCACTCAGGGCGGTGCGCCGGAAGTGCATCAGCGGCGGCTCGAAACGCAGGCACTCGTTGATCGCGTCCTCGGACCGGTTCTCGAAGTCCTCGAAGACGTACGCGAGCTGGTCGGGATGCTGTGCGAACAGCGCCAACACGTGGGCCATGGAGTGGCGCGTGGTGTCGTTCGCCGCGCCGGCCAGCAGCGCGAAGAACACCCCCACCTCTTCCACGGACAACTTCTGCCCCTCGTACTCCGCCGCCGCCACCCAACTCATCAGGTCATCGGTCGGGCGCGCCTTGCGTTCCTTGGCCATCTCCAACGCCAGCGCGCCCAACCTGGCCGAAGCGTCCGCGAACACCGCCAGCGGCGACCCGATGTGCGAGTACTCCGGGTCGCTCCAGCTACCCAACTGCTCGGCCAGATCCATCACGTACTGGATGCGTTCCCGGTCGATGATCCCGAAGAACGTGGCGAACACCCGCCCGGGCACCTCCTTGGTGATCAGCTCACACAGGTCACCCTCACCGCGCGGGGCGACCTCGTCGAGGATCTCCCGAACGGTGCGCCGGGTGTCCTCCTCCACCTTGCGGGTGTGCTTCGGGGTGAAGGCCACGCTCACGATGTTGCGCATCTCGGTATGCCGGGGCGGGTCGGTCACGATGAACGACAGCATCGTCTCCAACTGCGGAAAGTCGTCGACGAACACACCATCCGCCGAGCTGAACACATCCGCCCGCCGGGAGATCTCCCGGATGTGTGCGTGCTTGACCACCGACCAGAAGCCCCGCGCGTTGTCCAGGTTCGGGTCCAGCGCCTCGGGCGGGCCGTGCCAGCTGACCGGCCGGTTCTCCCGCAACCAGCGGAACGCCTCGTGATGAACCGACCGGGGCCTGGCCCAGAACTCCAACGAGCTCAGGTTCGTGTCCACCCCAGCCGCCATCTCCGCGGTCATCGAGCCACCTCCCGTACGCCGGCTACGCTCCGCACGACGCTAGGCCCGGCAACACCGGCCAACGTCCCACCGGAGGAGGACGTTTCAAGCCGTTCGGGAGAGCTGCCCGGCGCGCTCTCGCCGGTCCAGGAACCGTTCCCGGGTGACCAGGTAGACCGGGAAGGCCATCGACACCCCGATGTAGGACAGCGCCACGAACAGCCAGCCGACCTTGTAGCCCAGCCCGATGCGCCGGGCGTCGAAGACCACCCAGACCATGAACACCAGCCACGCGATGGCCATGTCGATGCTCAGGAACGCGGCCGTCCCACCGGCCGCTATCGCGTCGCCGAAGAACCGCACCGGGTTGAGGATGTTCCCGCCGGCGGCCATCCAGTCGAACGCGTGCGGCCAGGTCAACACCAGGGCAGCCGCCCCGGCGAGCAGGAAGAACGCGTGGCGGATATTGGTGTGCACGGGGCCTCCCGGTCAGGGCATCACGAGTACGAGCTTTCCCGAGGAAGTTCGGTTTTCGATCGCGTCCATGGCCTCTTTGCCGTCGGCCAGGTCATAGGTCTTGGTGACGATCGGACGGAGTCCCGTCGTGACCAGGTCGTCCAACTGCTTGGCGGTACGGCCGAAAAGTGAACGGTCACGTTTGAGCATCTCCGGCCACAACATACCCATCACCGTGGTGCCGCGCAGCATCAGGCATTCGGCGGGAGCCCGGGAGATCTCGTTTCCGGCGCACCCCACACTCACCAGCCGGCCTTCCGGGGCCAGGCATTCCAGGCTCTGCTCGAATGTCCGGCCACCCACCGGGTCGACAATTATGTCCACCCCGCCGGCGGCCTTCACCGCGTCACACCATTCATCCGGCCCGACGACGTGGGACGCACCGGCGGCCCGGGCCACCGCGCGGCGTTCCGCCGAGCCCGCCACCGCCACCACCCGCGCCCCCAGGGCGGCGGCGATCTGCACCATCGCGCTGCCCAGGCCCCCTCCAGCGCCGTGTACCAGCACCAACTCGCCGGCGCAGAGCTGCGCGCGCCGCCACAGGGCGACCAGCGCCGCGTGGAAGTTGACCACGATCGCGGCCCCTTCGGCGAAGGAAAGCTCCCGGGGCAGGGGCGCCAGCATGTCCGGGGAAACCCAGGCGTACTCGGCGAAGCCACCGGCGCCCACATACCCGACGACCCGGTCGCCCGCCGAATACCCGCATCCCTCCGGCGCCGAGGTCACCTCGCCGCTGATCTCCAATCCGGGCACGAATGGCAACCGCATTACGCAGTCGAACTCGCCCCGGCAGGAAAGCGTGTCGATATACCCCACCCCGGCGGCGCGAATGGCCACCCGGACCGAATTCCGGTCGTTCTTCCGGATTGACTCGGGCACCTCGTCCAGGCTGAGCCCGGCCGGTCCGACAAGTCTCCGTACGCGCAATGCAAGCATGGGCGTACCCGTCCTCTCAGGTACCATTACTCGATCATTACAGGATTCCGCGCCCGCCCCGAGGGACGCAACGGTCACGGCACCAGTCTTTCCGCCCACTCGTTGTTCGCGGGAACAACCGGCGATCAGGCGAGCGGCTGGACCCGGCCGCCGATGAGCCGCCAGGTGTAGAGCGCGGCGGTGAGCTCGCCGACCTTCGCCGGGTCGTCGATGGGCCGGCCGGTCCACTCGGTCAGCCGGTGCAGCCGGTGGCGCACCGTGTTGGGGTGGCAGTACATGCGCGCGGCCGCGTCGGTCGCCGAGCCGCCGCATTGCAGCCACATCTCGAACGTCTCGAGCAGCGTCTCCTGGTCCCGGGCCGGCTGGTCGAGGAACCGGCCCAGCACGTTGCGCATGACCGCCGCGGCCGCCTCGGGGGCCGCCGCCACCAGCACGGCGAACGGTGTGTCGTCGAACTGGCGCACCTTCACGTCCGGGTGCGGCGTGCTGCGCAGCGCGATCTCCGCGAGGTAGAAGGCCCGGGGCGCGCTCTCCAGGCTGGTGAACAGCGGACTCACCCCGACGTGCGCGGTGCTGCACGCGGCCAGCCGCTCCACCACCGGCGTGGGGTGGGGGTCGCGCAGCGACAGCACGCCGACCGCGTGGTGCGGGGACAGCCGCCACGCCGAGGAGACCTTGATCTGGCCCAGCCGGCTGGCGACCCCGGGTAGCGGGTCGCCACCCAGCGGGTCGGCCGCCGCCACCGCCACCAGGAAATGGCCGTTGTACGGGATGTCCAGCCGGCTGGCCGTCTCCCACACCGCCGGCTGTTCGACCAGGGTTCCGGTGATCAGTGCCTCCACCATCGCGGACCGCTCGTGCTCGGCCCGCAGCAGGATCTCCGTGGTCGCCTCGCGGTGGCCTTCGACGATCTCCTCGCCGAACTCGGCGGCCCGCCAGAACAGCGCGGTGGCCACGTCGGCCACGTCGGCCGAGGCCAGCCGGCCGTTGGCCACCAGCTCCCGGGTGATGGTCTCCCACAGGAGTGCGAAGCCGAGCTTGTAGGCGGACAGCAGGTCGGGCAGCGGCGCGCCGTGCTCCGCGTGCGCGCGCCCCATCTCCCGGGGCGGCGACTGCGAGGACGGGACTCGATCGGGGTCGTAACCGATGATGTGCTCGAAGTTGTCCTGAGCGAACTTCCGCAGCTCGTCCCGGCCGATGACCGTGGTGTCCCGGTAGAACGGAATTGTCTCGACGACCCGGTCGACGGTGTGTTCGACCAGCTCGTGCAGGTGCGGCCGCAGCAGGGGCGCGATGCGGATGAGGGATCGCAGCGCTCGGCGCGCGGACATAGGTGCGACCATACGACCCCCCACCGGCCCCCGAAAGGCGCCAAGTCGCAGGGAAGTCTAATACTCAGTATTTTTAAGTGCGACTATCACCCGGTAAAGACAGATTTGAAGGGACGACCGGTGGAGACCCTCACCATCGAGGAACGGGCGCCGGGCGTGGTCGCGCTGACCCTGCACCGGCCCGAGGCACTCAACGCGCTGAACGACCTGATGTTCGCCGAACTCGCCGCGGCCGCCGCCGAGCTGGCCAAGCGGGCGGACGTGAGGGCCGTGCTGCTGGCCGGCGCGGGCACCGGGTTCTGCGCCGGGTACGACCTGGCCGAGGCGACGGAACTCCCCCGGCGCACGCTGGGCGAGCTGTACCGCCTGCAGGATCTCGCCGTCGGCGCCATACGAGCGGTGTACGACCTGCCCAAGCCGGTGATCGCCGCCGTACACGGCCCGGCGGCCGGCGGCGGGCTCAGCCTGGCCCTCGCGGCGGACATCCGGCTGGCCGGCGAGAGCGCCCGGTTCCAGGCGGTCTTCGTCCGGTTGGGTCTGTCCGGCGGGGACCTCGGCGCGTCCTGGCTGCTGCCCCGGCTGGTCGGGCCGGGGATGGCGGCGGAGGTGCTCTACACCGGACGGCCGATCGACGCCGAGGAGGCCGTGCGCATCGGCCTGGCCAACCGGTCGGTGCCCGACGAGCAGCTGTTGGACCGGGCGACCGAGCTCGCCGCCGGCATCGCCCGGAACGAGCCGTTGGGCGTGGAGCTCACCAAGCGTTCCCTGCGGGCCAATCTGGACTCGCCGTCGTTCGCCTCGGCGCTGGAGCTGGAGAGCCGCGCGCAGGTCGGGCTGCTCCGCGAGCCGGCCACCCAGGAGGCCATGGCCGGCATCCGCCGCCGATGGTCGGACCGCCGGGCCGGTGACGGCCGATGACGGCCTATGCGTCGCCCATGCTCTCCCGGACCTGCCGGATCACCTCGGTCAGGGTGATCGCCATCCGGTCGCTCACGCCCTCCAGGCCGTAGTTCACCTCGCCCAGAGCCTCGCTGACGGTCGCCAGTGTGCGCGCGCCCTCGTCGGTGAGCTCGGCCAGGATCGTGCGCCGGTCGGTCGGGTGCGGGGAGCGCACCACCAGCTCCCGGGCCTGCAGCTTGTCGGTCACCAGGCTCACCGTCGTGGGGTGCAGGAGCAGGCGCTTGCTCAGCTGCCCCATGGAAAGGGTCCGGTCCTCCCGCAGGTACAGCGTGACCAGGATGAGGTAGCCGGTCCGGCTCAGGCCGTGTTCCCGGACCAGCCGGTCCAGCGCGAGACCCACCAGCTGCTCGAGCCGCAGCACGGCGGCCATGGCGGCGAAGTAGTCCGGTTCGGGCCCCTTGCCCGCCTCCCAGAGCCGCCGGGACCATTCGATGGGGTCAACGTGGTCAGACATGGCCTCCGCCGGGGTGCGTTGGCCCGATGGTACGTCAGCGGGGCCGGCCGACCTGATCAGCTCCGGGCGATCGCGTTGGTCGGCGTGCGCGGAAGCGGCCGGCCGGTCTCCTCGGCGACCATCGCCTGGGCCACCCTCCGGGCGCGCACCGCGGCGCGGTCGGCCTTCACGTTGATGTCGCGTCCTGGCTCGCCCTCCTCCGCCAGCTGGCGCTGGACGACCTCGAGCACCGCCGCGTCCCGGCCGATCATGTCCAGGAAGAACCCCCGCAGGTGGTCGGAGACCAGCGCGCGGTCCGTCGAGTAGTTGCGCGCCACCCGCAGGAACACGTGCGTGGTGGTGGGGGTCTCCGGGGTGAACCCGTGCATCCGCAGCTGCTCGTAGGAGTCGCCCTGCTCGGTGTCGATCACCCACCGCTGCACGTGCAGGGCCGGCGAGACGAAGGTGCCCTGCTCCCGGCGGTGGTACTCGGGACCCCGGGGCAGCCCGGTCGCCTCGGCCTCCCACGGCGCGAGCCGGGCCGGGGGCAGCGCGCGGGTGTACCGCACCGACATCTCGGACACCTCGACCTCGTCCAGGTAGGGCAACCGGTCGATGCCGGGCGGCACGTTCGCCGGGTGCATGGCGAACACGTTGGTCAGGTCCAGGTAGTGCTCGTGCAGCAGCAGGTAGTTGGCCCCGACGTGCAGCCGCTCGCCGAAGCTCGCCCACCCCGGATCGGTCAGCCACGGCGTGGCCGGCGGGGTGCGCAGCGCGGCCGCCCCCGGCTGACCGAGCCAGATCCACACCAGGGGCCCCCGCTCGAACACCGGGAACGTGCGCACCCGGGCGCCGATCGGCGGGTTCTCCTGCGAGGGCACGTCGACACACACGCCGTCCGGGTCATAGGCGAACCCGTGGTAGCCGCAGACGACCCGGTCGCCTTCCAGGTGGCCGGAGGACAGCGGGTAGGCCCGGTGCACGCACCGGTCCCGCATCGCCACCACCGCGCCCGCGCCGGTGCGGTAGAGCACGACGGGGACGTCGAGCAACCGGCGGCCCAGCGGCCGCCGCCCGACCTCCTCGCTGGTCGCGGCCACGTACCAGCAGTTGAACGGGTAGTTCGGCTTCATAGGTCGAGCACCAGCCTTTCCGAGCGCGACCGGGAAACACAGATCATCATGGCGTCGCCGGCGGCGCGTTCGGCGTCGGAGAGCACGGAGTCACGGTGGTCGACCTCGCCTTCGATCACCTCGCATTCGCAGGTCCCGCAGACGCCCTCCATGCAGGCGCCGAGGACGTCCAGGCCGGCCTCCTCGGCCAGCTCGTAGATCGTGTCGTCGGGGCCGACGGTCAGGGTGACGCCGGAGCGCTGGCAGACCACCTCGAAGGTGTCCAGCGCCTCCGGCGAGGGCTCGCCGACCGGCTTCGCGGAGAACCGCTCGATGTGCAGGCTGCCCTCGGGCCACGGACGGCAGGCGTTCTCCACCGCGGTCAGCAGGCCCTCCGGCCCGCAGCAGTACACCAGCGTGTCCGGGCGCGGGGTGCCGAGCACCGAGGGCAGGTCCAGCATACCGCGTTCATCCTGCGGGCAGACGGTGACGCGTTCCCCGTACCGCTCCAGCTCGTCCAGGAAACCCATCGACGCCCGCTCGCGCCCGCCGTAGAGCAGGTGCCACTCGGCTCCGCGCGCCTCGGCCGCCTCGATCATCGTGAGGATCGGGGTGACGCCGATCCCACCGGCGACGAACTGATAGCGCGGCGAGCTGACCAGGGGAAAGTGGTTGCGCGGCCCCCGCACCCGCAACGTGGCCCCCGGTTGCACCCGGTCGTGCACGAACTCCGAGCCGCCCCGGCTGTTGGGGTCGCGCAGAATCCCGACCCGCCACTCGGCGCGGTTGCCGGTGCTGCCGCACAGCGAGTACTGGCGCACCAGCGACTCGGTGAGCACCAGGTCGATGTGCGCGCCCGGGGTCCACTCGGGCAGGTCCGAGCCGTCCGGGTGGGCCAGGGTCAGGGTGACCACCCCGTCGGCGGCCACGTCCCGGCGGCGCACCTCGAGGTCGGCCTCGACCTCCCGGTACGTGGGCTTCCTCGCCGTGGCGAGGCTCATCTCGGTCACTGCGTCACTCCCCCGCTCGACGTGGCCTTCTCCAGTGCCACCTCCAGCTCGTCCAGCGCTTCCCCGGTGCCGACCGCGATGCGCTGCATGCTCGGCACGGTGTCCCGGCAGGCGGTGAAGCAGGCCGCGTACTGGCCGGCGTAGCTGAGGAACGTGATGTTCAGCGCCTGGCCGTCGAAGACCATCGAGATCGGGTAGAAGACCTCCATCCGCGCGCCGTTCAGGTACAGGTGCTGGCGCGGGCCCGGCACGTTGGAGATCACCAGGTTGTAGACCGGGGCCGAGCGGCCGGCCAGGTTCAGCGCGACCTGCCCGATGTACGGGCCCATCACCAGCGAACCCAGCGCCTCCTGGGTCACCCGGCTGGGCAGCTTCTTGAACCGCTCCTTGGCCAGCGTGGTCGAGTGGTGCACCGCCATGAGCCGTTCCACCGGATCGGCGATCTCGGTGTGCAGCTTGGCGATGATGAACGAGATCGCGTTGCCCACGCTCTCGTCGGCGCGCACCGAGACCGGTACCCCGGCGGTGAGGCTCTTCTCCGGCAGCTCACCCCGGTCGACCAGGTAGTTGCGCAGGGCGCCCGCGCACACGCTCAGCACCACGTCGTTCAGGGAGACCCTGGCCAGCTTGGCCAGCCGGGACAGGCGTGCCACCTCGAACCGCTGGGTGGCCACCCGCCGCGCCGCGTGCAGCCGTCCGTTGAAGATGGTCTTCGGCGACGTGAACGCGGACGCGTTGCCCGGGTCGCTGCTGGTCTGCAGGTCGTACAGCGCCTTCACCAGCTTGGCGGCGTCGCCGACCTTGTTCAGGTCGGACACCGTCGGCAGGCGAAGCCGCGAGCCGGCCCGCTTCGGCACAGCCTTCGGCGCGACCTCCCAGAAGGCCGGCATGTCGCGGGTCTCCGGGCTGGGTGACATGACCCGCTCGAGCAGCCGGATGGCGCCCATGCCGTCGATCTGCGAGTGGTGGAGCTTGAAGAACAGCGCGAACTCGTCGTTCTCCAGGCCCTCGATCACGTGCATCTCCCACAGCGGGCGGCGCCGGTCCAGCGGCGTCGAGTGCAGTTGGGAGGCCAGGATGCCCAGCTCCCGCTCGCCACCGGGTTTGGGCAGCGCCGAATGCCTCAGGTGGTAGTCGAGGTCGATCTGGTCCGGGGACAGCGTCTCCCAGTCCGGCACCAGCCCGGACCGGACCCGCAGGTTGAACGGCGGCGCGAAGTTCCGGCAGTTGGACCACCGCGCGACCAGCCCGCGCACGTAGTCGTCCCCGGCGCCGTCCGGCCGCGACCATCTGGTCAACATGCTGACCTGCGCGCCGCGGTCCGGCTTCTCGGCCAGCAGGAACCCGGCGTCGCCCAGCTTCATCGCGCGACTCCGGCGAACCGGACCGGCAGGCTGGTCAGCGAGTTGACGAACGTGGAACGTACGCAACCGGTCGGCCCCGCCACCTCGATCTCCGGCAGCCGGTCGATGATCCGCGGCAGCGCGACGGAGATCGTCTTGATGGCCAGGAACGCGCCGTGGCAGTGGTGCGGACCGCCGCCGCCGAACGCGTAGTGCGGAACGTCCCGCACCGGCCGGCCGAGGTCGAACCGGTCCGGGTCGTCGACGACGTCCGGGTCACGGCTCGCCGAGGCGTACCACATGACCAGCTCGCGCGGCGGGCCGTCCGCCCAGAGCGCCAGGTCAACGGTGCTGAGATCGCCAGGCATCGGACACCCCCGTGGTGTGGGCCGTCGGTCCGAGCAGAAGCTACCTAGAAATTTACTCGCAGTCTAGAGTAGTTTGTTCGCGCAGCAACGGCTCGACTCGCGATCGCAACCGCTCTGTCCAGTGCTATATCCGATGATTGGCATCTAGTCGAGCGCTCGACATTTTGCTGCTATGCATCGTGGGGAACAGGGAGAGGGGTCGTCGACGCCTGGGGCCTGGCGGCCCACCGCCGACCCGGCTACTCGGCCTCGATGGAGGTGCTGCTGATCGAGCTGTTCGCGCACCGAGCTCCGCGTGTTACTCTAATAGTAAAATATTGAGTCTCCGAGGAATGGAGTCCGCATGAGCACCTCGCCGCACACTCCCGAGACCGGTGAACTCAACCTGAGCACGCTGCGCTTCTGGGGGCTCCCGCGCCAGGTGCACCTGGACACGTTCAAGTGGCTGCGCGAGAACGACCCGGTCAGCTGGCACCAGGCCCCGGAGGCGCTCGACCCGGGCCTGGACAACAGCAAGGGCTACTGGTCGATCGTCAAACACGCGGACATCAAGGAGATCTCCCTCAACTCGGGGATCTTCAGCTCGGCCGAGGGCGTCTTCCTGGACGACTTCCCCCAGCTGGAGACCATGCTGTCGTTCATCGTCACGGACGCGCCCCGGCACCCGCGGATGCGCGGCGTGGTGAGCTCGGCGTTCACCCCGAGGCACCTCCGCAAGCTCGAGGCGGACACCGCGGCGACCGTGCGGGCGATCGTCGAGGAGGCGGCGGCCAAGGGCGAGGGGGACCTCTGCGCGCTGATCACCAAGGAGGTGCCGGGGCGGGTGTTCGCGTCGTTCTTCGGCATCACCGAACGCGACGAGGTGCAGTACGTGATGGACCTGGCGGAGCAGATGGGCGCCTGGGCCGACCCGGAGTTCGCGCACATCGGCTCCCCGCTGCAGGTGTTCGCCGATGCATCGGCCCGCCTGGGCGAGCTCGCGCTGCGCATGGCCAAGCAGCGCCGGGAGAAGCCGGGCGACGACCTGATGACCTGGGTCTCCCAGGCGCAGTACGAGGGCCAGACGATGAGTGTGGAGGAGGTCGGCGTCTTCTTCGCCCTGCTGGCCGGCGCGGCCAACGACACCACCCGGCACTCGATGGCCCACGTGCTCGCCCTGTTCGCCCAGCACCCGGACCAGCTCGCGTACGTGCTCGAGGACTTCGACGCCCGCGCGGATGCCGCGATCAACGAGTGCCTGCGGTTCGAGCCGCCCCTGATGCACTTCCGCCGCACCGCGACCCAGGACTACGAGTTGCGCGGAACGACCATCCGGGCCGGCGACAAGGTGGTGCTGTGGTACATCTCCGGCAACCGCGACGCCGACGTCTTCGACGACCCCGACGGGTTCGACGTGCGGCGCCCGCTCAAGCGGAACCCGCACCAGGCGTTCGGCGGCGGCGGCCCGCACTACTGCCTGGGCCACATGCTCGGTAAGCAGATGATCAAGGCGGAGATGCGGGAGATCTACAGCCGCATGAAGGACCTCCGGGTCGGCGAGCGGGAGCTCATGCTGTCCAACTTCATGAACGGCGTGAAGACGCTACCCGCAACCTGGACCCCCGCCTGATGGCCCGCATCCGCATCAACTGGCGAAAGGACACTCGGGACCCGAGTCGATCGGCCACTACCAGCAGATCCAGTCCATCTACACTTGACAATCAGCATGTATTGTCACACAGTCTCGGTGTATGAAGCTGGGCATCACCATGCCGACCCGCACCGTCGAGCTGGCCCGGGTCCCCGAGTACGCGCGCTGGGCCGAGGAGGCCGGGCTGGACTCGGCCTGGTCGTGGGAGCTCTACCGCAACCCGCTGGCCATGCTCGCCACCTCGGCGCTGGCCACCGAACGCATCGCCCTGGGGACCGGGCTCGCGGTGGCCGCCAGCCGCACCCCCTTCGAGATGGCGAACGCCGCCGCCGACGTCGACGAGCTGTCCGGCGGGCGGACCCTGCTCGGGCTCGGCTACGGCGTCGGCGAGTTCCTCACCACGCTGCACGGGGTGCCCGCCGACCGGCCGCTGCGCCGGATGGACGAGTACCTCGACGTGCTGCGGCTGTCCTGGGCCTACCTGGCCACCGGGCAGGCCGAGGAGTACCGGGGCGAGTACTACTCGTTCGCCGCGCCGCCGTTCAACCCGTGGGGCGTCCGGTCGCTGGCCCGGCCGTCCATCCCGGTGTACCTGGGTGCGGTGCGGCCGAACATGTTGCGGCTGGTCGGGCGCAAGGCGGACGGGTGGATCGGCTATCTCGGAACCCCGGGCGTAGTACGCGACCAGGTGCGTCCACTGATCACCGAGGGTGCGGCCGAGGCCGGCCGGCAACTCTCGGACGTGGACCTGATGCTGGAGCTGATCTGCTCGGTCAACGAGGACCGGGAGCTGGCCGTGGCCCGGGCCCGCAAACAGGTCGGGTTCTACGTCTGCCACCCCACCAGCGACCCCGTGGTGGCCGGTGCCGGGATGACCGACCAGGTCACCGCGCTGCGCACGGCACTGATGACATCGGGCCCCGCCGTGCTGGCCGACACCAGCGACGATCTGGTGAACACCTTCTCCCTCACCGGCACGCCGACGAGGTGCGCAAGCGGCTGGCCGAGTGGGAGGGGCTGGTGGACCACCTGGTGCTGCACACCCCCTACGTGCCGCCGTTCACCGCCGAGGAGAGCGAGGACTGCTTCCGGGCCATCCGCGACATGGTGAAGGGCTAGCGGGGTGCCCACGGCGGCGGTGGTCGGGGCCGGGCTGAGCGGGCTCACCGCCGCCCATCGGCTGAGCACGGCCGGGTGGTCGGTGCGGGTGTTCGAGGCGGCCCCCCGGGTGGGCGGGCGCACGGTGAGCGACCGGATAGGCGGCTACCTGGTCGACGGCGGCGCGTCCGCATTGGGCGCCAGCTACCGGGCCTACCTGGACCTGGTGGCCGAGGTGGGGCTCACCACCGTGCCTTCCTCGCCCTACATCGGCATCTACCGGGACGGGCGCATCCACCACCTGCGGCTGGACCGGCTGGTCCGCTCGGCGCTGGGCACCCGGGTGCTCTCCGCGCGGGCCAAGCTGCGCGCGGTGCGGCTGGCGGTGGACCTGGTCCGGGCCCGGGCGGCCGGTTACCTGGACTACAGCGACATGCGCCGGTCCGCCCCGTTGGACACGGAGACCGCCCGGGACTACGCGCTGCGGGCCCTGGACGCGGAGCTGGAGGAGTATCTGTGCGGTCCGGTGGTGCGCTGCATGCTCATCGCCGGCACCGACCGGGTCAGCCGGGTGGAGCTGTTCTCCGGGCTGGCCAACATCTTCTCCTCGCGCATCCACGCGCTGGTCGGCGGCCAGGGCCGGCTGGCCGAAGAACTGGCCGGTCGGCTGGACGTGGCCCTGTCCGACCCGGTCGAACGGGTGGCCGACCTGGGGCACCGGGTGGCCGTGACCCACTCCGGGACCGCCGACGAGTTCGACGCCTGCGTGGTCAGCGCCCCGCTGCCGGTGGCCCGGGAGATCTGCCCGGACCGGGCGGCGGTGCTCGGTCCCCTGCACGACGCGCTGGGCTACACCCAGGCCATCACGGTCGCGGTGGGTACCAGGATCGCCCCGGACTCCCCCGCGATGCTGGTGCAGATGCCCGCCAAGGAGGACCCGGACATCGCGCTGCTGTTCCTGGAACACCACAAGGCACCCGACCGGGCCCCGCCCGGACACGGCCTGATCGGCTGCGACTGGGATACCGCGGCGGCCGAGAAGTGGATGGGCGCCACCGACGAGGAGATCGTCGAGCACACCCTGGCCTCGCTGCGCCGGGTGTTTCCGGAGCTGTTCGCCGGCGCGGCCGACCCGGTGGAGCTGACCCACGTGACCCGCTGGCGCCACGCGCTGCCGCTCACCTCGGTCGGGGCCTACCGGCACATCGGCGAGTTCAACGCCGCGCTCGACCCGGCCGACCGCATCCAGTTCGCCGGCGACTACATGTCGGCGGCCGGCCAGAACACCGCCGTGGAGTTCGGCACCCGGGCGGCCCACAACCTGCTCTCGAGGTGAAAGTTCGTCCCCCGAACTTCTCCGCGCGCCCGGCCGGCCAGTACGCTTGCTGGTTCCCTCGGGCGAGACGGCGTACGAATGTGGTTGCGAGCCCTGACGAGATGGACGCCCGGCCGGCGTGACGCCGGCCGGGTCGACGAGTGCAGCCTCGAGCGCGCGGTGCTGCTCGCGGGCGGGCTTTCCGAGGAGGAGCACCGTCACCGGGCGTTCCGGGCCGCGCAGCTGGAGCGGGTGGCCGAGGAGACGCCGAGGGCGGCTTCGGCGGCGATCCGGCACGGCCACACCGAACCGGCCGACGAAACGATGCGCCACCGGGCGCTGCGGCGCCATCTCGGCACCACCATCCCGGCGCTGAACCTGATGGGCATCCAGACCCTCTGGCCCGGCGAGCCGCCCTTCGACGCGCATCGGGCCGTGATCGACGTGACCCGGGTCTACCTGCGCGGACCCGGCGACGACCAGGTGCACACCCGTGTCGGCGACAGCCTGGACGCCTTGGGCGGGCTGATCGGCGAGTTCCACCGGTCCACGGTCTTCCTGAACGGGCTGCGCATCGAACCGAAGGACCCGTCCAGCGGCGAGCCGCTGGTGCTGGTCGCCGCGCATCCGGCGATCATGCTGGCGTTCGGCGAGTTCCTGGCCCGCAAGTACGTGCTGGAGGGCTGGACCCTCTACGAACCCTAGGCTGCCCACCGCCGGTCCGAGGTGAACCCGCCCCCCGGGGACACCGCGTAGCCCAGTGACCGCGGCCGCCTTTCACCACGCTGGCCGGGCACCATCAGCGGGCCCGCCTGGGCGGCTCGGGGTCCGGCCGGCCCGCGATGGCGTCGAACAGCCGGTGCTTGAGCCGCTCCCACCGGGCCTCCTGGCGTCGTGTCCGGGTGGTGGCCCTGGCCGAGCGGCGGGAGCCCGGCCGGTAGCACCAGCGCGCCCACGGCGAGTCCGGCTTGCCCAGCCGGATCGCCCCCCACAGCGCCAGCGGCGGGAACAGCAGGCCGAAGACGCCCAGCCACACCCGCCGCTTGAGCAGCGCGACCAGCGCCAGCGAGCCGTTCAGCCCGATGGTGCCGAGGTAGGTCCAGCGGGAGCTGCCCGGATCCGCCTCGAGCCCGTCCACACCGAACGGCAGCGCTCCGAGCATCAGCAGCGCCAGCACGCCGGTGGCCAGCACCACCGCGTCGATGGAGCTGCGGCCCTTCTCCGACCAGTACACGTCGTCCAGGTGCAGGATCAGCGCGAACTCGTCCAGCACCAGCGCCGCGCCGACCCCGAACAGGGCACCCAGGATCTCCCACCACGGCGACCGCCAACCGGCGGGCGCGAACGCCATCACCCCGGCGACCAGCATGAACAGCATGCCGAACACCACGTGGTGGATGTGGGTGTCGCCCGAGGTGATGTTCCCCGGCCACCAGCGCACCCCGGCCCGGATCATCCGCACGCTGAGCCGGATGAACAGGAAGGTCACCACGAACGCCACCAGCAGCAGGAACAGCGCCTGCTTGCCCGGCAGGTAGATCAGGTCGCGGTACAGCTCGACCATCACGCTCCTTCGGTGCACGGCTCGGGGCACTGTAGGTTGCGCCCGCGGCGGTGCCGGTGGCCAGACGCCCTCCCCGGATGGCGTAATCGCCGGCGGCGGGATTTCCCGAGCTGCTTGGCCAGGGTTCACCTCACCCGGGTGATCTGGTGCGCCTGACCAGTTACTTTCCGTAAATGTCCGGTGACCTGGTCCCGGTGCCGGCCGCGCTGCTGCGGCCGTACGCCTCGGTGCTGCTGTTGCGCTGCCTGGGCGGCGACCCGGCCACGGCGTTCGGCCGGCTCCACGAGTTCCTGGAAGCGGCGCGCCGGACGTCCCGGGTGCGCGTCTCGGTGCCGGTAGCCTCGGCCGAGTTCGACTCCGCCGAGTTCGACCAGGTCACGATGGCCGTGCACCGGGTGGAGCAGCGGCCGGGCTGGCTCACCGAGGCGGTGTACCTGGACGTCAGCCACGAGCTGACCATCGCCGCCCGGCGCGGGAGGTTCATCGCGCTGCACGCACCCGGGCCGGTGCGGGACGCGCTGCGCCGCTGGCTGGACGGCCCGGCCGGAACCACCCTGCGCCGGGTGCCGGCCGCCGCGCTGGAGGGAGCCCTGCTGCGCGGCGAGGCGAAGAGCCTGTGGCTGCGTGGGACGCACCCCCGGCGCAGCACCAAGGTGGACAGCAAGGCCATCTCCGGCACCGACCTGCGGTTCGCGTTGTCGCCGTTCGACGACGCGACGTTCGCCGTCGCCTCGGCGCGCTCCGCGCTGGGCGCCGAGGCCTCCGGCGCGGCGTTGCGCGGAACCGTCGGGACCACGCCCCACCGGTCCCTGGTGTGGAACCGGCAGACCGAGAGCATGCCGGAGTTCCTCCAGTGCATCGGCGAGCTGATCACGGTGGTCGAACGGGCGCTGGACCGGCCGGCTATACCCGAGCCGGCCTTTCCCGTGCTCGCCCAACGCCTGCCCGACCTGACCGGCGTCGGCGGCGCCTATGACGCCTCCCGCGCCGACCTCGACGAGCGGCCCGATACCGCCGGCCCGCTGGACGGCCTGCTGCTCGAGGTGACCGGAACCCCCGACTCCGCCGACTTCGACCTCGACGTGACCGGCGACGGCGCGGAGCCGGTGCGGCTGCGCGGCGAGGTCGGCATCGGCGCCGGGCGCGTCCGGATCCGGTTCGGCTTCCGGGACGAACCGGCCGACCGGGGTCGGGGCGAGGAGGTCCTGGACGCCCTGGACCAGCTCACCGTGTACTACGCGAGCGGGCACGCGATCAGCGGCGGCGGGGTGTTCCGGCCGCGCATCTCCCGGCAGGCGTTCCCGAACTGGTCCTGGGCGGACTTCGCCGGCCGCGACATCACCCGGGAGAAGCCACGCGTGGCCCACGGCCGGCTCGACGAGATCCACCTGGCGATCGGCGCGGACGGCGATAGGTCACTGTTCGGGTGGGTGGTCGAGCAGTACGGCAGCGGCTTCCTGACCTGCGACGACGGCGCGGGCGAGGTGGCGGACTTCGTGCACGTCGACCACGACGGCACGCTGAGCCTGGTTCACGTGAAGAGCTCGGCCAGCCGGGCCCCGGGTCGGCACATCTCGGCCAGCGCGTTCCAGGTCGTGGTCGCCCAGGCGGTGAAGAACGTGCTGTTCCTGGAGCCCGAGCCGCTGGCCCGGCAGCTGCGGCGCCCGCCGGTGGCCTCGCCGGCCTGCTGGGTGGACGGCCGGCGGGTGCCGGACCGGGCCGGGCTCCTCCGCCGGCTCGCACGGCGGGATGCCCGCGACCGGGCCCGGGTGGTGATCGTCCAGCCGTCGCTGAGCAAGCGGCGGTACGACCGGCTTTACGCGGGCAACGGACGGCCGTCCGACGAGATGTTGCGGCTGCGGCGGTTGGAGAATCTGCTGAACAGCGCCCGGCCGACCGTAGCCGGCGTCGGCGCCGACCTCCACGTGATCGGCAGCGCCGGCTAGCAATATCCAGCGCGCGATGTCGAGGTTAATGCTCTATCTTTGCGGCAAACGGTCTTCATTCTGCGTTGATCGGCACTAATTCGTACATTGATGTCGCCTAAATGGACACTCGCGCCTACCAACGCGGCCATCTCGGCTACCTAGCGTTGACGTGCCGTAGCAGCGCGGAATCAGGCGGTCGCCGTGGCAAGCACGCAGAGGACCAGTCGCGACACAGCTCATCAGCTTGAAGTGATTGGTCACTGGGCACGGCCGCCCACAAGGCGGTCCAGCCTCGCCTCCCACCGGTACGAGCGTTGGGTGCGCACCCGGGCGGGTGGCCCACCCGACCTGGAGTTTGCCGTCACCCACCGGGACGGCAAGCCGATCTGGTTCGACGGGGTGCGCCAGGACGCCGACGGCCAGGTGCTCCTCGAGGCGAAGGGCCACTACGCCTGCTTCATCGATCCGGTCCGCGATGACTGGTTCCCCTGGTACCGCTGGTCGGAGCGGTCCGGGTTGCCCGCGTTGATCGGCCAGGCCCGCCGCCAGGTGGAGGCCGCCCAGGGCGTTCCGGTGGAATGGCTGTGCGCCGAACTCTCCGTGGCCGACCTGCTGGGTGACGAGTTCCGGGCGTCACCCGCACTCTCCGGTAGGGTCTCAGCGAGGTTCGAGCCGATGTCGGGCTAGATGCCTCGGGGCTCACGGCGAGGGGGGTGGCCTCGTGAGCGAGGACTGGACAATTCAGGCCCTCACCAGCCGTTACCAGAGTGACACGAGCGACTGGGCCGCGATCGCCGGGGGCCTTTCCGACGTCATTCACGCCATGGACGCGGCCGTCGAAGGGCCGGCGCCGAGGTGGCTCGACTGGTCCGGCGCCCACCACCCGACCGGCGACAGCCTGTTCACCCTCGTACTGGCGAAACGCGAACGGCACGACGACGGCGACCTGGTCGACGGCGGGGCGTCGGTCGGCGAGCTGCGCGGCCAGCTCCCCGACGGCCGGTGGCTGGCCTCGCTCGGCTGGGAACTGGGCGGGCAGCAGCGGGACGGCTCGGTCCGGGTCAGGTTCGAGGCGGATACGGCGGGGCCGTTGCCCGAGCAGCCGCCGTCACGGCTGGCCGAGCTGCTGTGTGCGGTGTGCGGAGAGCTGGGCGCCGACCGCGGCCAGGTCACCACGCGCGGACTGTCCCGTGCTCTGGGCCGGCGGAACGCGTCGCTGGCGGTGGGTGCGCTCACCCTGCTCCCCCGGGGCCTGCCGGACGGAATGGCCGGGCCACCGGGTTTCACCTCGGTCGACGCTCCCAGCGGCTACCCGGGCGGCCTGGTCCTCGTCGCTCCGCTGGACCGGGTCGCGGAACAGCCCGACGCGGTGGCCGAGGCGCTGAGCGAGATCGACGCACGGCTGGTTTCCCGCCCGGACGAGTCCCGTCTCCCCCCTCCGCGCTGAGCATTCCGCCCGTGTGAAGTTGCCGATAGTCCCCGGCGGGCCGGCCGTGCGACGTGCGCATCCACGATCACCCGCCCGCCGGGCTGAGGGCTGCTCAGCATCTCTGGATGTGGCCCGCCGTTCGGCACGGTACGAGAAATGGTGTGTCTGATACTCCGCCGCCGCGCGGGCGCGACGCCGAGCTGACAACCATCCACGACGCGTTGGCGGCGCTCGGCCCGGCCGGCGGCGCGGCGATCGTCGTCGACGGCCCGCCGGGGATCGGCAAGAGCCGGCTGCTGGCCGAGGCGGAGGCCCGGGCCCGTTCGACGGGAATCCGCGTGCTGCGCGGCGACGCCTTCGGCGGGCATCGTTCGGTGCCCTACGCCCCACTGCTCGCGGCGACGCTGGACGCGGAACCGCCGGTGGTCGAGCCCGGCTCCCCGTGGCCGCCGGGCGTGGCGGCCCACCCCCGGTTCCGGCTGGTGCACGAGCTGCGCGCGGGATTGGCCCGCGCCGCGCGCCGGTCCCCGCTGCTGGTCGCGCTGGACGACCTCCACGAGGCGGACGACGCCACCTTGTCCGTGCTGCCCTCACTGGTCACCGGCCTGGCCCGGCTGCCGATCCTGTGGATGGTGGGGTTGCGTGCCCGGCCGGAGCACGCGGCGGCGCGGGAGTTGCTGACCCGGTTGGAGCGCGCCGGGGCGGTTCGGCTGCGCCTGGGCGCGCTGGACGCCGACGCGGTCGCCGGGATCGTCACCGAGGTGGCGGGTGGCGACGCGACCCCCGAGCTGTTTCGGCTGGCCCGGCACGCGCAGGGGTATCCGTCGCTGCTGGTGGAGCTGCTCCGGGGGTGGCGCGAGGAGGACGGGCCGACGGGCGAGGCACTGCCCCGGCGCCTGGCCGCCGCCATGCGGGAACGCCTGGACCGGCTTTCCCCGGACACCCGAGAGCTGGTCTGCGTGGCCGCGGTGCTGCCGGAACGCTTCACCGCCGCCCAGCTTGCCCGCATGTTGCGCCGCCCGGCCTCGTCGCTGTTGGGAGCGTTCGAGGAGGCATTGCGGGCGGACGTGCTGGTGGAGGACGGGGACCGGCTCCGGTTCCGGCACGACCTGGTGCGGGCCGCCACGCACGCCGGGCTGCCCGAGTCCGTCCGGCGCGCCCTGCTCAAGGAGGCCGTCGCGGTCCTGTGGGAGACCGGGGCGCCGCCCGCCGAGCTCGCCGACCAGCTCGCCGCCAGCGCCGAGCCCGGCGACCGCCAGGCGGTGACCACGCTGCGCAAGGCCGCCCGCACACTGGCCGGCTCGGACCCGGCCGCCGCCGCCGAGCTGATCGTCAAGGCGATCGAGCTGTCCACCTTCGACGACCCCGAGCGCGGCTCGCTGATCGCCGACGGGGTGGAGCTGCTGCACCGGGCGAGCCGGGCCGAACAGGCGCGCGACCTCGCCGACACCGCACTCGGCGGCCTGTTGCCGCACCGGCAGGAGGCGCAGGTCCGGCTGAGCCTGTCCACCATGTCCGTCCGCTCGACCGCCGAGCGCGCGCGGGAGAACCGGCGCGCCCTGGAGCTCCCGGGCGTGGACCGGCTGACCCGGGCCCGGCACCAGGGGTGGCTGGCCTACAACCTGGCGATGAGCGGCGACACCGGTGCCGCCGAGGTCGCCGTCAACACCGCGCTCGCGGAGGAGATCCGCGACCCGCAGGCCCGCACGCTGGCCACCGTCGCCCGCTGCTGCCTGCTCGGGGCGCGGGGAGAGTGGTCCGGCGCGCTGGCCGAGTTGGAGCGCCTGCTCGTGGATGCCCGCGGTAAGCCGCGCGAGCCGTACCTGGCCGTGCCGGAGTTCCACCACGCGAACCTGCTCGCCGTCGTCGGCCGGCTGGACGACGCCCGCCGCGCGGTCGGCACCGGCCTGGCCCGCGCACGGCAGGAACGGGGCAGCCGCTCGCTGGCGTTCTGGCACCAGCTGGCCGGCCTGGTCAACCTGGCCGCCGGGAACCTGGCCGCGGCCCGGTCCGAGGCAGAGGCGGAAAACTCGCCGTTCGGCGCCGAGCCGCCCGCATCCGGCAGCTTCACCGGCACCGTGCGGATGCTGACCCTGGCCCAGGTCGGGACGCACACCGGTGACCGCCGGCTGGTCGGCGAGATCGCCCGGGCCGCCCGGGATGCGCACCGTCACACCAGCGGCTCGGCGCGCACGCTGGCGGCTCGCGTGCTGGCCGCCGAGGCGCTGCGCGCGGGCGAGCCGGCCGAGGCGGAGCGCTGGCTGGCCGACGATCCGGTACTGGGCGCCGGCCCCATGCTGCCGCTGGACCTGGACCAGCTGCGCATGCTGGCCAACGTGGCCATCGCCTGTCCCCGGTCGTCGCTCACCGAACGGATCGGTGCGGCGGTACGGGTTCTCGAGCGGGCGGACCCGGGTGCGCCGGTGATCGCCGCCGTGGCGGTGCACCTGCGGGGGCTGCTGGAGCGCGAACCCCCGCTCCTGGTGGACGCGGCGGACCGGCTGCGTGACACGTCGCGTCCGTTGCTGTTCGCCGCCGCAGCGGAGGATGCCGGTGCGGCGCTGGCCGCGGCGCGGCGCGGGGCGGCGGCGGTGGACCTGCTCAACCAGGCCTTCGACACGTACCGCCACTGCGGCGCGGAAGCCAGCGCCCGCCAGGTCGGCCGGGTCCTGCGCGGACTCGGCGCCGAGCGCCGGGCCGGCCCGAGGGACCGCCCACTCCAGGGGCTGTCCAGCCTAACCGAGTCGGAGCTGAGGGTGGTCCGGCTAGTCGCCCGGGGCGCCACCAACCGCGCGGTCGCCGACCAGATGGTGATCTCGCCGCACACGGTCAGCACCCACCTCCGCCGCGCGTTCGCCAAGCTCGACGTGCACTCGCGCACCCAGCTGGCGCACCTGCTGCACGCCGCCGAGTAGGCGGCTGCGTGTCCCGCGTGCGCCGAACTGGGCGAACGCTCGACAAGCGCGTCCCGCGCTTGCTACTCGCACGGGCCGCGCCGGATATCGCAGAAACGTGCGATGGGCAGCGACCGGGTGAGTTGACACTCTCGGGTCGAGGCAGACCGTCCGCGCCCGAGGAGATCCATGACACGCGCCATCGAACGCTCCGCCGAGACGGTCCGGGAAGCCCCCGGAGCGTGGCCGCTGCTCGGCCACATCGTGCCCATGCTGCGCCGCCCGCTGGACTTCCTGCCCGCGCTGGCCGAGCACGGCGACGTCGTGAAGGTGCGGTTCGGGCGGCTGCCGGTCTACGTCCTCGCCCACCCGGCCGCGGTGCGCGACGTGTTGGTGCCCGGCGACGTGGACGTCAAGCGCGGCCTGTGCTTCGAGAAGCTGGAACCCGGGCTGGGCAAGGGGATCGCCACCGCGTCGGGGGACGAACACCGCAGGCTGCGGGCACTGTTGCAGCCCGTCTTCGGCCGGGACCGCCTGGTCGAGTACTCGGCGGTCATGCGCGCGACCGCCGAGGAGGTCGCCGGGTCCTGGGCGGACGGCCAGGCCATCGCGGCCGACGAGGTGATGAACGACCTGGCGCTCACCGCGCTGACCCGCGGCCTGTTCCGGTTCACCCCGGACCAGGAGACCGCCGACGCGATCAAGGAAGGCATGCGGCTGCTCACCCACGGGCTGCTGGCCCGGATCGTGCTGCCCTCAGCGTGGGAACGGGTGCCCACCCCGGGCAACATCCGGTTCAGGCGGGCGATGACCAGGATGAACCGGGCGATCCGGGCGGTCATCTCGGACTACCGGGACGCCGGGCAGGACCGGGGCGACGTGCTGTCCGCGCTGCTCGCCGTCCGCGACGACGACGGCCGGGGGCTGTCCGACCAGGAGGTCCACGCCCAGGTGATGACGCTGGCATTGACCGGCGTCGAGGCCCCGGGGGCGGCGCTGGGCTGGGTCATGTACGAGATCGGCCGGAACCCCGAGGTAGCCGGCCGCATCGAGGCCGAGATCGACACCGTGCTCGGCGGCCGCCCGCCCGGATACGACGACCTGCCCGCGCTGGAGTACCTCGGCCGGGTCATCAACGAGGTCCTGCGGCTGCGCACCCCGCTGCTGTTCTCCCGGCGCACGCTGACCACCGTCCGGGCCGGCGAGACCACCATCCCCGCCGACGCCGAGATGATCTATAGCCCTTACCTGCTGCACCACGACCAGCGCTGGTTCCCGGACCCCGAGCGCTTCGACCCCGACCGGTGGCTGCCGGGGAACGCCCACCAGATTCCCCGGGGCGCCTACATCCCGTTCGCCGCCGGCGCCTACCAGTGCATCGGCAAGGTGTTCGCCATCATGGAGCTGACCATGGTCGCGGCGGTCATCTGCGCCCGCTGGCGGCCGAGCCTGGTTCCCGGCGCACCGGTTCGCGAGGTGGCCAGCGCGCTCATCCGGCCCAGCCAGCTGCCGATGACCGTGCACCGCCGGCCCCTCCCGGCGTAGCGGCGTGGATACCCGCCAGCTGCCCGACCTTCGGCTGCCGTTCGACACCGCCACCCACCCCGGCGCCGGGCGGGTCCAGGAACTGACCGAGGCCTGGTGCCGCAAGTTCGGGCTGCTGCGGTCGCCGGACGTGGCGGCCAAGTTCCGGGCGCTGGGCTACGGCCGCATCATGGCCACCCTCTGCCCGGAAGCCCCGCTGGCCGGCCTGGCCCTGGTCACCGACTGGAACAGCTTCTTCTTCATCGCCGACGACCAGCAGAACATCGCGGTCGACACCGGGCGGACCGGACGCTACGAGTCACTGGTCGCGACCCTGCGACAGGTCATCGCGGGAGCGCCGCCGGCGAATGGCCACCCGCTGGTCGTCGCGCTGCGCGACCTGCTCAGCCGCACGCTGCCGGACCGCCCCGCCTACTGGGTGGCGCGGCTGCGCCGCAACCTGGACCTGTGGCTGACCGGCCACCTGGCCGAGAACGCCTACCGCACCTCGGGGACGGTGCCCACGGTGGCGGACTACGTCCGGGTCCGCCGGGACGCCTGCACCGTACTGCCCACCCTCGACCTGGTCGAGATGATCGAAGGCGCCACCGTGCCGGATGCGCTCTACCGGACGCCCCAGTACGAGACCCTGGTCCTGGGCACCGCCGACATCATGTGCTGGATCAACGACATCCACTCGCTGCACAAGGAGCAGGGCGACCCGATCAACCTGGTGACCGTGCTGGACCACCACCGGCACCTGGGGGTAGCGGCAGCGATCGACGCGGTTGCCGAGCGCATCGCCACCAGGGTGTGGGAGCACCGCACGGCGGCCCGGGAGCTGCCGGGCACCATGACGCGCCTCGGCATCTCGCCCGCCGACCAGGTGCCGATCATGCGGTGCGTGCGGGACCAGCAGTCCTGGGCGGCCGGCATGGAGACCTGGGACCGCACGGACACCATCCGCTTCGCCGACACCGAGATGCCCGGCCCCGGCGGCACCGCGTCCTACGTGGAGGACCTGCTCGACGAAGGCGTGTCCCCATGACCATGCTCATGACCGGCAAAGCCCCCACCGCGCCGGGGGATCTCCCGCTGCTCGGGCATTCGTTGGCACTGCTGCGCCGCGACCGCATCGAGTACCTCGGCGGCCTGCGGTCCATCGGCGACATCGTGCGGATCCGGATCGGCACCCGGCCGTTCTTCGTGCTCAACTCCCCCGACCTGGTGCGCACCGTGATGCTCGAGGAGTCGAAGAGCTTCGACCGGGGACGCATCTTCGAAAAGGCGCGGCCCTACGTGGGCAACGGCCTGATCACCGCCGCCGGCACCGAGCACAAGCGGCAACGCCGCATGGTCCAGCCGGTCTTCCACCGCGGCCAGGTCGAACGCTCCGTGCGTGTCATGGGTGAAGTCGTGCGCGAGCACGCCGAGGCTTGGCCCGCCGGAAGCGCGGTGGAGATGGGCCGCGAGATGCACCTCCTGGCCAGCGAGATCATCGGCCGGACGATGTTCCGGTCGCCGGAGGCGCGCGAGGTCATCCAGCTGACCCGCGACGAGCTTCCGGCGCTGCTGCGGGGGCTTGGTCAACGCACCCTGCTCCCGGATGCCCTGGCCCGCCTCCCCAACCCGGTCATCCGCCGCTTCGACGCCGCCTGCGCCAACCTCCGCGAGGCGGCGGCGCGGCTGGTGGCGACCTACCGCAGCGACCAGGAGGACCTCGGCGACTTCGTGTCGATCCTGATGGGCGCCCACGACGCCCGGACCGGGAGCACGCTGACCGACACCGAGATCCGGGATCAGATCATGACCCTGTTGATCTCCGGCATCGAGACGCCGGCGACCGTGCTGACCTGGGTGATGTACCAGCTGGCCGGCCAACCCGAACTACAGGGTCGCCTCCGCCAGGAGGTCGACAAGGTCGGCCTGCCCTTCGAGCCGGCCGACCTGCCCGCCCTGCGCCTCACCGAGGCGGTCGTCCAGGAGGGCCTGCGCCTGCACCACCCGCTGTGGCTGCTCATGCGGCGGGCGGTCAGCCCGGTGACCCTCGGCGGCGTGCGCATCGCGGCGGGCAGCGAGGTCATCTACAGCCCGGTCGCCCTGCACCGCGACCCCGCCGTCTTCCCCGACCCGCTGCGGTTCGACCCGGACCGCTGGCTCGACGCGACCCCGCGGATGCGGCGGTCCTTCATCCCCTTCGGCCTGGGCGGCCGCCAGTGCATCGGCGACGGGTTCGGCATGACCCAGATGATGCTGACCGTCGCCGGCATAGTCGCCGGACGCCACCTCTCCCTGCCGCCCGGCTTCCGCCCCAGAACCGTGATCAGCGGCATCATGCACCTGGCCCGCTTACCCATGATCGTGGACGGCCGGGGCGACTAGGGTGCGCCGGTTGTGCCCTCCAGCTCGGCGAGCGCCTGGCCGGTGTAGACGGCGAGGCGTTGGAGGTGCGGGATGGCGTCCCGGTCGCCGACGAAGCCGAAGTTGAGGGTGTCGGCGTAGCTCATCATCGTGACGTTCAGCGCCGCCCCGTGCACCGGGATCGACACCGGGTACATCGCCTGCAGCTCGCTGCCCCGGAAGTAGTACGGCTCCCGGGGGCCGGGCACGTTGCTCACGATGACGTTGAACGCGAGCGGGATGGGCGAGGGCAGCTTGGCGTAGGAGAGGCCGACCTGTACGCCGGCCGGCGAGAGCAGCGCCGCGCTGTACGCGGTGATGGCGTCCTGCGACATGCCCTCCAGCTGCGCCTTGCCGGTGCGGGTCGACGCGGCCACCGCGGCCAGCCGGGCGACCGGGTCGGCGATGTCGGTGCCGAGGCTGGCCAGGATCGCGCCGACCGCGTTCCCGCCGCCGGCATCGCCCTTGGGGCGGATGTTGACCGGGACGAACGCGATCAGCGGCTGCTCCGGCAGCTCACCGAGTTCCAGCAGGAACCGGCGCAGGCTGCCACCCACGATGGTCAGGCAGAGGTCGTTGACCGTGGCGCCGTGCCGCCGGCCCAGCGACTTGATCTCCGACAGCGAGAACTGCTGGGTGGCGAACCGCCGGTTGCGGCCGATCCGGCGGTTGAGGATCGTGGCCGGCGCCTGGACCGGGCCGACCAGGTGCTCGGTCTCGTCGGTGCGCCGGATGTGCTGGCTGACCGCGTTGCCCACCTGGTACGCGGCCGAGGCGGCGGTGCGGATACCCCGGCCGATCTCGCTGATGCGGTCGAGGGTCTCGCTGAGGACCGAGGTGGGCTCGCTGGAACGCGGGGCCCGTTCGGCCGGCGGCACCGCGAACATCAGCGGCGTCTGCCGGTCGTCGGGGTCGGTCGACAGGCTGCGCTGGATCAGCTTCATGCCGGTGTAGCCGTCCACCAGGGCGTGGTGCAGCTTCGTGTAGATGGCGAAGCCGCCGTCTTGCATGCCCTCGATGAGGTGCATCTCCCAGGGCGGGCGGCTGAGGTCGAGCGGGTTGCTGTGCAGCCGGGAGACCAGGATGCCCAGCTCCCGCTCGTCGCCGGGGCTGGGCAACGCGGACCGGCGCAGGTGGTAGTCCAGGTCGAAGTCCTCGTCCAGGATCCACGCCTGCAGCGGCGTCGTGAGCGCGGCCGGGTGGCGCAGCTTGCGGTTCCACGGCCCGAAGACCACGGGCTCCCGGCGTACCTGCTCGACCAGCGCCCGCAGGTCGTCCGCCGCACCGGGTGACGGCGCGAACCGCAGCAGGCTGGCGACGTGCATCATCGTGCTCGGCGTCTCGCCGTAGAGGAACACGGAGTCGAGCAGGCTGATGCGACGCGGCTTCGACTGTTCACTCATGCGGCGGCTCCGATGGCGGTGAAGGGGTCAGGGCGGGCTGGGTGGGCTAGATCAACTCGGTGCGCAGCGCGCCGGGCGCTCCGGCCGGGACCGCCGGGTTGCGCGGGGCCACCGGAGCCACCGGGCGGTAGGCGGCGCCGAGCGCGGGGCGCGGGTCGGTCTCGCCCAGGTTGGGCCACAGGGCCATGGCCCGTTCGGCCTGGGCGGTGATGGTGAGCGACGGGTTCACCCCGAGGTTGGCCGAGATCGCCGAACCGTCCGCGACGTGCAGGCCGGGGTGGCCGTAGACGCGGTGGTA
Organism: Actinospineispora eucalypti; assembly: GCA_014208095.1. Lineage (GTDB taxonomy): Bacteria > Actinomycetota > Actinomycetes > Mycobacteriales > Pseudonocardiaceae > Pseudonocardia > Pseudonocardia eucalypti. Next base: position 673,320 of record JACHMT010000002.1, read on the forward strand.
GGGGTCGAGCACGCCGGTCTCCGCGCTGTCCCCGATGGCGCATCCGCCGATGAAGTGCGCGGTCATCGGGATGTTGGCGATCTCCCCGAGCGAGCCGCCGGCGATCCCGTCGATCTTCTCCGCCACCCGGCGGGCGGCCTCGTTGCCGGCCGGTATCCAGGTCGGGTTCGGTTCCCCGTGCCCCCTGCCGGACACCAGGCCGAACCGGCCCAGCCGGCGGCGGCCGGACACCGTGATCGAGTTGTCCAGCGTCTGCATCACCAACAGGATGATGGACCTTTCCGACCACCGGCGCACGGAGAACCAGCTCAACTGCCGGGGATGGCGGATCAGCTGCGCGAGCCAGCTGAGCACCCGGGGGTAGGGCTTGCCGCCGTCGGTCAGCGCGGTGGCCAGCAGCCCCATCAGGTTGCTGCCCTTGCCGTAGCGCACCGGCTCGATGTGGGTGTGCTCGTCGGGGTGGAAGGACGACGTGATCGCCACGCCGTCGGTGTAGTCGACATCGGTGCGCCTGGCCTTCGCGCCCAGAATGGCCTCGGAGTTGGTCCTGGTCAGCAGGCCGAGCCGGGCCGAGAGGTTGGGCAGCACCCCGTCGGCCCGCATGCGGTGCAGCAGCTTCTGGGTGTTGTAGGTGCCGGCGGCGACCACCACGTGCTCGGCGGTGAACCGGCGACGGTTGCGCCGGCGTCGACCCGTCGCATGGGTCCGCACCGCGTAGCCGCCCCCGGGCAGTGGGCGGATCTCGGTGGCGGTGGTGAGCGGATGCACCCGGGCACCGGCCCGTTCGGCGAGGTACAGGTAGTTGCGGTCCAGGGTGTTCTTGGCGTTGTACCGGCACCCGGTCATGCAGGAACCGCAGGCGATGCAGGTCGACCGCTCCGGCCCGGCGCCGCCGAAGAACGGGTCCGGCACGGCCGTGCCGGGCGCGGTACCCGGCTCGCCGAAGAGCACCCCGACCGGCGTGGCATGGAACATCTCCCCCACCCCCATGTCCTCGGCGACCTGGCGGATCACCCGGTCCGGCTCGGTCGTCCGCGGGTTCTCGGTCACCCCCAGCATCCGTTTGGCCTGCTGGTAGAAGGGGGCCAGCTCGGACCGCCAGTCGGTGATGTGCGCCCACTGCGGGTCGTTGTAGAACGGATCCAGCGGCTCGTAGAGCGTGTTGGCGTAGTTCAGCGACCCGCCGCCGACCCCGGCGCCGGCCAGGATCACGACATCCCGGAGCAGATGGATGCGCTGCATCCCGTAGCAGCCCAGTGCCGGCGCCCACAGGAAGTTCCGCACGTCCCAGGAGGTGCGCGGCAGCGTCTCCGGCGTGAACCGGCGGCCCGCCTCGAGCACGCCGACCCGGTAGCCCTTCTCGGTCAGCCGGAGCGCGGTGACGCTGCCGCCGAACCCGGAACCGATGACCAGGACGTCATAGTCGAACCACATGTCGCGCCCCTCAGGCCGGGAACGGCCGGCAGGGCATGCGCTTCACCACGTGAAAGAAGCTACCCGGCGACAGGACCGGCTCCTCCGCCACGATGTCCGGGCAGCGGCGCATCAGCTCGATGAACAGCGCGCGCAGCTGGAACCGGGCCAGCTGGTTGCCCAGGCAGTGGTGGATCCCGCCGCCCCCGAAGGAGATGTGCGGGTTCGGGTGCCGCGAGAAGTCCAGCTCGTGCGGCCGCTCGATGGCCGTGTCGTCCCGGTTGGCCGAGCTGTAGAACATGATCAGCTTGTCGCCCTGGGTGATCTGGACGCCGTCCAGCTCGCAGTCCCGGGCGGCGGTGCGCCGGAAGGTCATGATCGGCGTCGCCCACCGGACCATCTCCTCGACCGCCGTGTTCACCCGGCCCTCCGGGTCCTCCCGCAGCCAGGCGCGCTGGTCGGGGTGCGTGGTCAGCGAGCGCAGGCCGTGCGCCAGGGACTGGCGGGTGGTGTCGTTGCCCGCGATGGTCAGCAGCACGAAGAACGAGCCGATCTCGTGGTCGGTCAGCTTCTCCCCGTCAACCTCGGCCTGGGCGAGCGAGGTGAACAGGTCGTCGGCCGGGTTGGCCCGCCGCTCGGTGACCGTGCGCTGGGAGAGCTCGTGCATGTAGGTCAGGGAGGTGAGCATCGTGCCGAGCTTTTCCTCGGTCGTACCACCGGAGACCTCGTCGTCGCCCCAGGACATGAACACGGTCATCTCGTGCGAGGTCTTCTGCCGCTCGCCGTCGGGCACGCCCATCATGTCGTTGAAGTTGTGCATCGGCAGCAACGTGCCGCACTCGGACACCCAGTCCACCCAGCCGTCCGGCGATGCCTTCGCTTTCTCCAGGAGGTTGTCCACCACCTTGGTGGCGTTCGCGTTGATCCGGTCCTCGATGCGGCGCATCTGCTTCGGGGTGAACGCCACGGACACCAGCCGGCGCAGCTTCGAGTGGCGCGGCGGGTCCATCGCGATGATCGACTGGGCCGACTCCAGCATCTCGACCGGCAGGTTGTCGCCCACGATCCCCGGCCCGGAGAGGAAGTCGTCCGGTCGCTTGGTCACCTCGACCAGGTGTCGATGGGTGGTGACCGCCCAGTAGCCGTAGTCGTCCGGGACCGGCAGCAGGTTGTCCTCCAGCGGCGGCTGCCAGGTGATCGGCCGCTCCCGGCGCAGCACCGCGAAGGTCCGCTCCCGCTCGTCCATCGTGGTCGCCCAGAACTCGCGCTTGGAAATGTTGATCTCGTCGTACGGGCGGTCCGGATTCCCGCTGGCCTGCCGGGTAAGTCCGGTTCCCTGGCCTTCGAACATGTTCGTGGTGGTCATGGCTGCGTCCTCCTCGTCGAGCGCTCCCCGCCTTGCACAGATGGTCGCATGGTATGTAGTGGATGCACAAGTCTCTGATTTTGTGCACCATGGACCCGATGCTTGCGCAATTGTGCATGGCGACCCCGAAACACTGTGACTGCCGTTACACACCTTGTCGCCGTGCGTCACGATCGGCAATGTCCGTGCACAACTAGATGAATCTGTGCACACAGGTAACTTCATGCGACATATTGGACACTCGTTGCGCGAGAGCGGGTTCGTGTTCAAGAATCGGCCCATGACGGCTACGTTCACCGAACGGGTCCGCGCGCAGCTGCGGGAGGAACTCCTCGACGCCGCCCAGGCGGCGGTGTTTGCCGGCGGGTGGCAGCGGCTGCGCATGCAGGCGATCGCCGATCAGGTGGGCGTCAGCCGGCGCACCGTCTACAACGAGTTCGGCAACAAGGCCCGGCTCGCCGAGGCGCTCATCCTCCGGGTCACCGAACGCTTTCTCGACGAGGTCCAGGCCGTGCTCACCAGCGCCCCGGACCTACCGGCCGGGTGGGAGCAGGCCGTGCTCGCCGCGTTGCGCGCGGCGGAGTCCGACCCGCTGCTCGGCACCGTGCTCGCGGGGACCGAGGCCGTCGAGTTCCTACCGCTGCTCACCAGCGAGGGAACCGCCGTCATCGACTACGCCACCGAACGCATGACCCTGGCCGCGCGGCAACGGTGGCCGGAGCTGTCCGAGCGATCCACCCGGCTCGCCGCCGAGGCCACCGTCCGCCTCACGCTCAGCCACATCGTGCGCCCCGGCCCCAGCCTGGAATCCGCCGCCCGGGACATCGCCGAGCTCACCACCGGCTACCTCGCTCCGGACCACTAGCACGCCGAGCCGCTCGCCAGCCACCGGGCGTGTCCGAGCACTCCCGTTTGAACGCGCGGATGAACGCGTTGACGTCCCGGTACCCGACCCGGTGCGCCACCTGGGCGACCGACAGGCCCGCGCACCGGGGATCGGCCAACAACCGGCGAGACCGGCGCAGCCGCTCGATCCGGATGTAGGCGCCGGGGCTCGATCCGGCCTCGGCGAACGCGAGCTGGAGGTAGCGCAGCGACACTCCCTGGGCGGCCGCCACGGTTTCCGGCGTGAGGTCCGGGTCGGCCAAGCGCTCGCCTACGAACGCCTTGGCCGCCGCCACCACGGCCCGCCGGCCGAGCGGCGCCGGCCCGGACGTGCTCAGTACGCTCACCGCCAGCTCGACGGCGGTGTGTCCCAGTTCCTCGCGCTCCCGCTCCGACAGTCCTGGCTCGACCGCGACGACCTCCGTGGCGAACGCGCGGAAGACCGAGGCCATCGCGCCCCGGGTGCCGCCGGCCTCCAGCCGCCGCCGGGCACTGACCAGTTCACCCGAGGGCACGATCCGCCGAGGCGCCTGCAGCACGACCACCCGGTTGGGCCGGTCGAACACCAGCTCGTAGGGGCGTTCGGCGACGTGAACGGACACCGCGCCCGGCGACACCGCCGTCTCGCCGCCCTCCTGCCGCACCAGTGCCGGCCCGAGGATGGGGGCCAGCAACAGCACGTCGTCACAGCCGTCGCGGCGTACACCGCGAGCCGTCCGCACGACCCGCGAGCGGTCCGTACCGACCACCGTCAGCCGGACCGAGTCGCCGAGATCGCATCGGCGCAGCGAGGCCCGGAACGCCTCCCCCGCGTCGCTGATCGACAGGGAGATGAAGTTGTCCGTGATCAACCGTGCCCAGGTCGACGGGGAGTCCGTGACGACGTCGATGGCAACCACTCCTCGGTGGGCGGAGGCGGCCAGGGTGCGCGGATTGCCGATGGCCGGTGCGCGAACGGCCGACCACGGCCGGCACATCCGCCTTAGCGTGCCCACGCCCGGCAAACCCCGTCAACCGTGGAGGCCCACCGTGGACACCATGACCCACGTCATCGCCAACAGCTCGGAGGCCGAGTTCGTCCGGTTCGACTACCCCGAGGCCGGCCGGACCGGGAGAACCTCGACGTTCGGCGAGATCGCGGTGCTGCGCGACACGTCGTACAACGGGACCCTTTTCGTCACGGCGTTCTGGCGGGTGGGAGCCGCTACCTCGCCGCTGTACGACTTCCCGCTCGGCGACGAGTCCGGCTACGTCATCCACGGCTCGGCGACGGTCGAGCTTCTGGACAGCGGGCAGGTCGTCCAGCTCAAAGCCGGTGACCTCTACTCCTTCCGGAAGGGCACCCTGAGCCGCTGGACCTTCCACGAGCCCTTCCAGAAGTTCGTCGTGGTCGCGGACGGCGCGCCCTGAGCCGGGTCAGCCGGCGCCCATCTCGACCAGGAGCACGCCGACGCTGATCAGCGCGATGCCGGAACCCATGGTCCGGGTGAGCGGGTCCCGGAAGGCCATCCGGCCGATGACCGCGGTGAGCGCGATGCCCACAGCGGCCCAGATGCCGTAGGCGACGCCCAGCGGCATTCCCGCGCGCAGGGACAGGGCGAGCAGCGCGAAGGAGATGGTATAGCCGCCGATCACGGCCGGCGCCCATCGCTTGTCCCGCAGGCCTTCGCTGACCCGCAGGGCCATGGTGCCGGCGATCTCGAACGCGATGGCCAGGCTCAGGTACAGCCAGCTCACGGGGCACCCCCGGCGTGGCCGGGTTCGGCCTCGGCGGCGCCCGAGCCCCACTCGACGAGCAGCACGCCGGCCACGATGCAGGCGAAGCCCAGTCCCATGACCCAGGTCAACGGGTCGTGGAACAGGAACGCTCCGGCGACGGCGGTGATCGCCACTCCGCAGGCGCTCCAGATCCCGTAGGCCACGCCCACCGGCACGCCGCGGCGGAGCAGCGCGGCGAGGAAGACGAACGACAGTGGGTAGCCGGTGAGCACCAGCACGATCCACGCCGGGTGGTCGAGCATCGCCCGCAGCGCGAGGGTGGCCACCACCTCCGAGGAAATCGCGCCGGCCAGGTAGAGCCACTTGGTCATGCGTTCCCCTCGATACCGATGCCGTTCCGGTTGAAGGCCGGCCGGGCCCCGTGCACCAGCCCGTCGGCGATCTCCGGCAGCTCCGCCGCGCCGACCGCCTCCGGCCCGATGGTGATCAGTTGCAGGATGAGCCCGTCGGCGGTGGCCACGGCCAACCGGGCGAGCTTGTGCAGGTCCACGTCGTGCTCGCGCTCGGTGGCGGCCGCCGCGAGCACCGGGAGCAGGCCGTCGAGGTAGCGGCGGTACGCCCGCCTCGCGGCTTCCGCGTGGCCGTCCTGGGTGCGCAGCATCCAGGTGAGCAGCGCGTACTGGGTGACCATCGCCTCCGGGGCGGCCAGCGCCCAGTGTCGGAAGGTCTCCAGGTAGTCGGTTACCGCCCGGCCCAGGCCGCTGCCCGGCGCGGCCGCGCGCTCGGCGATGAGCTGGTAGGTGCGGTCCACCGCGTCGTCGATGACCGCGACGAACAGCTCCTCCTTGGTGCCGAAGCTGTAGTGCAGCAGCCCCAGCGGGACGCCGGCCTCCTCGGCGATCCGCCGGGTGCTCGCCCCGGCGACGCCCTCCCGGCCGATGACCCGGCTGGTCGCCGCGATCAGCTGTGCGCGCCGTTCGGCGACCGGCATGTGGGCCATCGGCGGTCAGCGTACGTTGAGCAGGCCCGCCATGCCGAGCTGTTCGCGCTGGCCGTGCAGCAGGTCGTGCGGGTCGGCCAGCTCCACGTAGCCCAGGAACGGCGGCGCGACGTCGTAGCCGAGCAGGCGCTGGATGTCCTCCGGGTACTGGCGCACCACCTCCAGCGGGACGGCCAGGTACTGGTTCTCCTCCTGCCGCACGTTGGCGCTGTCCAGGCCGAAGGCCACCCCGGTGCGCGGGCCGCCGGAGTTGTTGGGCCCGCCGCAGTGGAAGGTGCTGCCCAGCCAGGCCACGGCCGAGCCGGCGGCCATCTGGGTGGGCACGGCCTCCTCCAGCTTCGGCCCCCGGTCGTCGTCCCACCGGTGGCTGCCGGGCACCACCCAGGTGCCGCCGTTCTCGGCGGTGAAGTCGCTCAGCGCCACCATCACCACCAGCCGGGTCTCCGGTCCGGGGTGGCGGTTGAGGTGCACGACGTCGTCCCGGTGCAGGCCCTGCACGGTCTCACCGGGCCAGATCTGGATGCCCTGGCCGAACCCGACCTGCATGGACGGGGTCAGCTCGATCCGCTCGTCGTTGATCCAGGTGGACACCGGCCGGCGCAGGAAATACTCGGCGGCGCCGTAGAACCGGCGCTCCTTGATCAAGGTGGCGGAGTGCATGGTCTTGGCGAACAGCGAGCACACCCGGCGGGTCCGGTTCCCGATGAAGCCCTCCTCGCCCCACTCCTGGGCCTCGAACCTCGGTTCCAGGTCGGCCCACAACCCGCGCAGGGTCTGCTCGTCGGCGAACTCCTCCAGGATCACCACGCCCTCGGCGTCCAACGCGGCGCAAACCTCGTCCACAGAGGCGTCCCGCGCCATCGAACGCACGGCCGTGCTCGGTGCGGCCATCCCCAGATCCTCCCGCCGATGACCATCTTGGTCGAACGACCAAGTTCGAGCATGGGCGACGCCGCGCGGGGTTGTCAAGCGTCGTTTGGTTTTGACTCCGAGGCCCCGGCCAGCTTGCGGCGCAGCGCCTTCAGCTCCTCGTACTTCGCCGTGACGTCCCGCATGATCGCCGCCATGCCGGCGACCCGGCCGTCGGCGTCCACCACTGGCACGATGGTGAACTCCACCGAGATGCGCGCGCCCGACTTGGTCAGGCCGGGAACGCTCAGCAGGTCGCCGTCGCCGTACCGGCTCACGCCGGTGCGCATCACCTGCTCGTAGCCACGCCAGTGCGCGGCGCGCAGGCGCTCCGGGATGACCAGGTCGAGCGAGCGGTCGACCGCCTCGGCGCGGCCGAAGCCGAAGATCCGCTCCGCCCCCGGGTTCCAGAACCTGATGATCCCCTCGCGGTCCGTCGCAATGATCGCGTCGGCGGGACTGGACAGCACGGCCGACCCGATGAGGTCCGCGAGCTCGGGCGCCGGGCTGCTCTGCTCTGGCATATACCGACGCTACGTTCGCACGCAAGGCTGTGCAGGCCTGGCCCGTGCGGTGACGGACCCGGCCGGCGGCCGGAAGACGGCTCGGACAGCGCGGGCTGAACGGTCTCCCGGGTGTCGCGGTCTTCGTCACGCAGCGTTGCCAACGGCCGAGCCTGCACGGGCAACTCCACGGCCAGCCCTCATCGAGTGCGACACCACTCTGGTTCGATCCGGAAAAAACCAGAACGGTGTCGACTTCGATGAGCCAGGGGTACCGAACCCGACCGACACCGGTCACACCCCGTAGCAAGGCTGGCAGCCGTGACGGGAACCGCGGCAGGGCGGGCCGAAACGGCCGGAGCGTGGGTCAAGCCCAGCGGAAACCGCATCGATCGCCAGATGCAATGGGCGCCGCCCGAGCTGCGGCAGACTGCCCAGCCCGCGCCGTCCAAGCCGATCTCTAATCCGCCGGATCCCCGGTAAGGGTGCTAAGCAGCCGTCGGCGCCGGCGTCGCCGCCGGTCCCGCGGAGAGCTGCCGGTCGACCTTGTTGACGACCTGGAAGGTGGTCACCGTCATCACGCAGATCCAGCCGAAGAACACCACCACCGGCAGCCAGAACGCGCCGATGCCGTCGTAGGCGAACAGGCCGGTCTTGAAGAACACGATCAGGCCGGCCGGGAAGATGAGCACCGCCGACCACAGGTTCAGGTAGGCCACCCAGCGCGGGTAGAGGGTGGGCACGTTGTGGTCGTTGAAGATGGCGAGCGCGATGACGATCATCCAGATGCTGAACGGGGGCCAGGTGAACAGCCAGTCGAACCACACCCAGTCGTTCATGACCTGGATGATGCTCGGGTCCAGGGTGTCTACCCGGAACGCGCACACCGCCCAGGTCATCGGGATCAGGATGAAGAACACGTAGCCGCCGCCGACCAGGGCGATCGAGGCGTAGGTCAGGATCGGGTAGCCGCGCTCCATCTTGCGGATGAACAGGGTCACCGCGATTGCCCAGGTGGCCCAGAACGACCAGCAGATGCACTGCAGCACCGAGCCGATCTGGATCTCGGTGCGCCGCTCCATGAACCGCGCGGCCAGCTGCTCCGGGCTCAGCGCCGGCGAAGGCCCGGGGATGAATTGCATCAGCAGCCCCTGCGCCACGACCAGCGCGGCCACCAGCACCGGCCCGGTCCACAGGAACCCCTTGACCACCCGCGTGTTCATCTCGGTCTGCATGGTCATCCGCTCCTCCTGGGAGACGTGCCGCGCTTGAGAGGGTAGGCAGCACGGCACCTTGAACGCAAGTGGCACTTTCGTCAGACGTTAGCGTCACTCACACCATCGGGATGAGTATCGTGATCGGCATGAGGCGTACCAGGCGCGGCCCGAGTGAGAACCAGGAGCTGCTGCTGAAGACCGCGCACCGGCTGTTCACCGCGCAGGGCTACCACGGCACCACCACCAAGCAGATCGCCGATGAGTCCGGCGTCGGCGAGCCCGTGCTGTTCCGTCATTTCGGCTCGAAGGCCGGGCTGTTCGAAGCGGCGATCCTCAAGCCGTTCACCGAGTTCGTCACCGACTGGGCGGCATCCTGGGACCGCAGGCCGCCCTCGTCCACCGACGCCCTGGTCATCACCCGCTCGTTCGTCAAAGGGTTCTACGCGGTCGTCGAGGACCACCGTGACCTGCTGCGCACGCTGGTCGCGGCCCGGGTCCAGGGGGCCGACCGGGAGCTGGAACGCATCTCGGCCGAGTTCAGCGAGCACTTCGCCGACGGGCTGCGGGTGATGCGCCGGATCCTGCTGCAGCACGGCGAACCCCGCGACTACCAGCACCTGGACCCGCCGCTCACCGTCGCCGTCGCCTGCGGTTCGGTGATGTCCCTGCTGCTGCTCGACGACTGGCTGTTCCCCGGTCACGAGCGCCGGCCCGGCAAGTCCCGCCAGATCAACGAGCTGACCCAGATGCTGCTGCACGGCATCGCACACCGGGCCGGCTGAACCGTCCCGCCGATCCGTCCCGCCGAGGAGCCACAGATGGAAGTTCCGGAGGCCGAACACCTGCACCGGCTGCACGCCGTGCGGGAGGAGCTGACCCGGGTGGAACAGCTTTACAGCGGCCAGGTGCACCCGCCCGCATGGCTGCGGGCAACCGAAGGGGAGAGCCGGTGGCCGGCCACCGCCGCGATCGTCCTGGCGATCGGGCTGCAGCTCGCCCTGCCGGATCGCCTGACCCTGATGTCCAAGTGGTTGCTGCCCGGCCTGGAGCTGGCGGTGCTGGCCGGGCTGGTCGTCGCGGCGCCGAACCGGTTCCACCGCGAGTCGCCGAGGCTGCGCGTCGCCAGCCTCAGCCTGACCGCCCTGCTCAGCCTGGCCACCGCGTGGTCGGCCGCGTTGCTCGCCGCCGAGCTGGTCACCGGGAGGGCCGGCGAGGAGGCCGGCCCACTGCTGTCCACCGGCGCCGCGATCTGGCTGACCAACATCATCGCGTTCGCCCTGTGGTACTGGCAGTTCGACCGGGGCGGACCCGCCGCCCGCGCCCACGCCCGCCGGCGCAACCCGGACTTCCAGTTCCCCCAGATGGCGTCCCCGGAGCTGGCCCCGAACGACTGGGAGCCCGGTTTCGTGGACTACCTGTACCTGTCCTTCACCAACGCCACCGCGTTCAGCCCGACCGACGTGATGCCGTGGACCCGCTGGGCGAAGCTCACCATGCTGGCCCAGTCGCTGGTCTCGCTGGTCACCGTGGCGCTGGTGATCGCCCGGGCGGTCAACATCCTCAAGTAGCCCGGGCCCGCCGGCGCAACGCGAACTCGGTCTTGGTGCCCTGGCGGGGCGACAGGGCCACGGCGCCGGCCTCGAGCAGGCGCCGCACCTGGCGGGCCACCCGGCCGGCCCGCTCCGGCCGGCACTTGGTGGACAGCTCCACCAGGGTTTCGCCGTTGGGGAACAGCCAGGACTCCAGGCCGAGCTCACCGAGCTTCGGCACCCGCCCGGTCAGCTTGCGCACCGAGATCGGCCCGAAGTTCCGGAGGTTGTCGATGTCCAGCGAGTCGGCCAGCAACGAGCGCAGGAACAGCCGCTGCTCGTCGGAGCACAGATCGCTCCAGGTCCGGCGGCGCTCGCACAGCTTTCGCACGCTGGTCGCCTTGACCTGCTCCTTCACCGACGCGCACCACAGGGTGTGGTGCGGCAACGCGTCCAGCTCGAGGTTCAGCCGGGACAGCCGGCGCACCGAGGAGGGCAGCCGGCGGGACCGGGGCAGCCGCAGCTTGCACACCAGATCCGCCTGCCCCGCCGTCTTGACCCGCGCCCGCGTGACGATGCCCTCGCGGTAGAGCGCCAGATCCGGGCGGTCGAAGTAGTAGATCTGCCGGGCCTGCGTCTCGCGGTCCACCACGCCGAGCGCGTCCGCCAGGTCGTCCTGGCTGCGCCCGGCGGCGGCGAGCTGGATCTTCAGCTCGATCCGGTCCAGCTTGCCGGCCCGGGCCATCATTGCGGGGAGCTCGGCCCAGGGCTTACCGGTCACTCGACCACATCGTCGAAGCGGAACAAAAGATGGCCTCTCGGTAAACAGTAGGTGACGAACTATCGACTGTACGCCACCGACTCCTCCGGCGTCGCCGGATTTGCGCGCGTCAGGCCGGCTCCTTGAGGAAGGTTACAACCGCGTCCAGGAACGCCTCGTGCTGTTCCACGTTCGACAGGTGCACCGCCGGCAGCACCCTGAGCCGTGCGCCGGGGATGCCGGCGGCGATCTCCTTGCCGTGCTCGGCGGAGGTGACGGTGTCGTGCTCCCCGGCGATGACCAGGGTCGGGCTGCCGATCAGCGAGATGGTCCGGCGCAGGTCGGCGTCGCGCACCGCCGCCCAGCTGCCGGCCACCCCCTCCCGCTTCGTGGCGCGCAGCGTCCGGCGGAACGCCTCGACCGCCGGATTGTCGGTTTCCAGCATTTGCGCGGGGAACCAGTTCCGCAGGAACGTCTCCGCGGTGGCGTCCATGTCCGGGGCGGCCAGCAGCTCGGCGATGGCGCCGTCGAAGTACTCGGGCGGACCGACGTGGGCAGCGGTGTTGGCGAGCACCAGGCGGTCCACGCGCTCCGGAGCGTGGATGCCCAGCCACTGCCCGACGAACCCGCCGAGGGACAGCCCGAGCAGGTGCACCCGCCGCAGGCCCAGCGCGTCCAGCAGCTCGAGAACGTCCCGGCCCAGGCGGTCCACCGAGTAGGCACCGGTGGGCACGCCGGAGTCGCCGTGGCCGCGCCCGTCGTAGCGCAGCACCCGGAAATGCTCGGACAGCGCGGGGACCTCGGCGTCCCACATGTGCAGGTCGGTGCCGATCGAGTTGGACAGCAACAACACGGGCAGTTCGCTGGGGCCGTCGAAGCGGTAGGCAATCCGGACACCGTCGCCGGTGGTGATGAAGGAGGTTTCCATGACGTCCATGCTCGGCGGCCGCGCGTCCGATTTCCATTACAAAGATCGGACAGACCTTGTAGTCTTGCCCGACAATGCCTGACTTCACGCTGCACGAGCTGCAGTGCTTCGACGCCGTGGTGACCGCCGGCGGTTTCCAGGCCGCCGCCGAGCGGCTGCACCGCTCGCACCCGTCAGTCTTCGCCGCCGTCGGCAAGCTCGAACACCAGCTCGGCCTGGCGCTGCTGGACCGCTCCGGCTACCGGGTACGCCTCACCGAAGCCGGCCGGGTGTTCCACCACCGGGCGCGCCTGCTGCTGAACCAGGCCGACGAGCTGCACACCTACGCCGAACAGCTGGCCATCGGCGAGGAGGCCGAGCTGCGGGTGGTGCTCGGCGACCTGTGCCCTCTGCCGCCGGTGCTCGAGCTGCTCGGCCGGTTCTTCGCCGGCTGCCCGCAGACCCGGCTGCACCTACAGTTCGAGGCGGTCACCGGCCCGTGGGAGCGGCTGCTGGAGGACGAGGCCGACCTCATCGTGCACCGGGTGCCGAAGAGTGACGTGCGGATGGAGTGGATCGACCTCGGCCGGGTGGCCATGGTGCCGGTGGTGGCTCCGGGCTTCCTGCCCTTCGAGCCCACGGCCGACATCACGCCCCAACGGATCCGGGCGTTCACCCAGTGCCTGATCCGCGACACCGCGCACCGGCCCGCCGAGCCGGGCCATTTCCTGGTGGAGGGTGCGCCCCAATGCTCGGTGCCGGACCACCTCATGAAGAAGGAGCTGATCCTGCGTCGCATGGCATGGGGACACCTGCCCCGGTTCCTCATCGAGGCCGAGCTGAAGGACCGGCGCCTGCTCTCCATCGCCGGCCGGCACTTTCCCGGGGTGACCGAGGAGCTCGTCGCGGCCCGCCGGCGGGACCGGCCGCACGGTCCGGTCGCGGGCCGGCTCTGGGACTTCCTGGCGGAGAACACGCCGGTGGTGCGCCCGGCGCTGGGCCGGGTGCCCAAGGCCAGATAGCTACCCGCGCGCCATCCGGTAGACGCCTACCCCACCGAGCAGCGCGCACGCCGCGTAGCAGGCGACCAGCGGCAACGGGGTGGACCCGGCCAGCGCGTCGCCCAGGGTCACCACGGCGACGGTGCCGGGCAGGCTGCCGACCACGCTGCCCACCAGGTAGGGGCGCAGCCGGACCGAGGAGACCCCGCAGCAGTAGCTCAGCGGGGCGAACGGGATCACCGGGATCAACCGCAGCGAGGTGATCCCGAGCGCACCGGACGCGGTGATCCGCTGGTCCACCGCCTGGACGGGCAGCCGGTCGCGGTAGCGCAGCATCAGGTCGCCGCGCAGCCGTCGGGCCAGCAGGAATCCCAACAGGGCCGCCAACGCGGTTCCCGCCATGGCCACCAGCACGCCCAGCGCGTTGCCCAGCAGCAACCCGGAGGCCAGGCTGAACGCGGTGCGCGGCATGGGGAAGGTGACGCACAGCGCGTACACCGCGAAGAACACCAGCGGCATCGCCGGGCCGGTCGCCTCGGCCAGCTCGCGCAGCCGGGCCGGACCGGGCACCGGCGTCAGCAGCGCCGCGGCGACGCAGGCGAGGACCAGGGCCGCGAGCAGATAGGGCCGGGCGCCCCGGCGCACCACCGGCTCCCGCCCCGTCCCGCGCGGGAAACCCAGGCCCATGCCCGCAGACTAAATCAGCCGGCCGGCCGCGCCCGAACTGGCATGCTCACCGACCATGATGATCAGTCGACACAACCCGCCGGACGCTCCCCCGGTCGCCCGGTACAGCCAGGTCGTGCGGGTCGACCTCGGCATCGCCGCGCTGCTGTTCGTCTCCGGGCTGGTCGCGGTGAACGGCGACGGCGAGCTGGTCGGCCGGGACGACCTGGCCGCGCAGGCCGGGCAGGTGTTCGCCAACCTGCGCGCCGTGCTCGCCTCGGAGGGCGCCGGGCTGGAACACGTGGTGAAGCGGACCACCTTCCTCAGGGACGGAGGCGATCCGGCGGTGTTGCGCCGTCTCGACCCGTTCGACGACTCCGCCCTGCCCAGCGCGACCGGCGTGGTCGTCAAGGCACTGTTCCACCCGGACTGGCTGGTCGAGGTGGAAGCCGTGGCCGTGGTTCCGACTGCCTGACGGCCCGAAATTGTCCGCCCGGTGCGGGAAGCTGGTGCCATGAGTCCAGTCCGCGACGTGCAGATCACCTTCGACAGCGCCGACCCCGCCCGGTTGGCGGCGTTCTGGGCCGAGGTCCTCGGCTACCGGGTGCAGCCACCGCCCGAAGGCTTCGAGACCTGGGACCAGGCCCTGGAGGCGTTCGGCGTCCCGCCCGAGCGGCGCAACGACGCCTCGGCCCTGGTGCACCCGGACGGCACCGGCCCCCGCGTCTTCATCCAGCGGGTGCCGGAGCCCAAGGTGGCCAAGAACCGCCTGCACGTCGACGTGCGGGCCGCCCCCGGCCGGCAGGGCGACGCGCGGATGGCGGCGCTGGAGGCGGAGGCGGAGCGGCTGGTCGGGCTCGGCGCCACGCGGCTGGAACGCCACGAACCGGAACCCCCACTGGGGGCCGGCCACATCGTCATGGCCGACCCCGAGGGCAACGAGTTCTGCCTGGACTAGGCCGCGTTCTCCTTGTGGAACCGGCCGTCCTTCATGATGTAGTGCAGGCGGTCGTGGTCCTGCAGCACGGTGATGTCGGCCAGCGGGTCGCCGTCCACCAGCAGCAGATCGGCCAGGTAACCGGGGGCCACCTTGCCCAGCTCGTGCGGGCGCAGCATGATCTCCCCGCCCCAGGCGGTGGCCGAGGTGATCGCCTCCATCGGGGTGAAGCCCAGCCGCTCCACGAAGTGCTGCAGGTCCCGAGCGTAGGTGCCGTGCGGGGTCCAGGCGAAGCCGTAGTCCCCACCGGGCAGCAGCTTGACGCCCCGCCGGTGCATCTCCCGCAGACCCTCGGTGGCGATCTCCAGCTCCCGCTTGTAACCGACCGCCTCGGCGGCCGCCTGCGGGAAGCCGAAGGCCTCGGCCTCATAGAGGGTGGCGACCAGCCAGTTGATCCCGGGCGCGACGAACACCCAGTCCTTGGCCGCCTCCAGCATGTCCATGCCCTCTTCGTCGGTGAAGCTGGCGTGATAGATGATGTCCACCCCGTTGCGCAGGCACATCTTCACGCTCTCCGCGCTGCGCGCGTGGGCGCACACCCGCTTCCCCCGCCGGTGCGCCTCGGCCACGCAGGCGGCGGTCTCCTCGTCGGAGAAGTAGGTGTCCTCGGCCCGCTGGGTACCGGTGATCTCCTCGCCGGTCATGGACAGCTTGATCTGGTCCACGCCTAGGTCGATCAGCTCGCGGACCGCCTTGCGCATGCCCTCCGGGCCGTCGGCGAACTTGGTGATCGACTTGATCAGCGCGCCGCCAGTGACGGCGATCTCCGGTCCGTTGGCCAGGTACCGGGGGCCGGGGATGCGCCCGGCGTTGATCGCGTCCCGGCAGACCACGTCCAGCCGGTCCTTGGCCGACGCCGCGCCCAGGCACATGGTGTAGCCGGAGTCCAGGTAGGTCTTCG
Organism: Actinospineispora eucalypti; assembly: GCA_014208095.1. Classification (GTDB taxonomy): domain Bacteria; phylum Actinomycetota; class Actinomycetes; order Mycobacteriales; family Pseudonocardiaceae; genus Pseudonocardia; species Pseudonocardia eucalypti. The sequence continues at coordinate 689,093 of JACHMT010000002.1, forward strand.
CCGACTCGAGGCAGAACAGCAGGTGCTCCTCCACCGGCATGGTGCCGAGACCGTCCAGGTCGGCGGAGTTGTTCCAGCTGAAGTGGGTGTGCGCGTCGCACAGCCCGGACATCAGCGTGCGGCCCCGGCCCTCGATCACCCGGGCGTCCACGCCCGGCCCGACGGTGCCGACGGCGGCAATGCGGTCGTCCTCCACCAGTACTTCGCCCCGGTACGGGCCGGCACCGGTGGAGTCGAGGATGGTCACGTCACGGAACAACACCTTGCTAGCGGCCATGGCTGCCACTCCTCCACGTTGAGGGTCACAGGAACTTGATCAGGTGGTCGGTGGTGGGGCCCGCGGCCTCCAGGGCGGTCCAGTGCCCGACGCCCGGCAGCACGTGCACCGCGGCGTCGCCGTGGGCATCGGCCAGGCCGTAACTGACCTCGGGCGGACCCACCTTGTCGGCGTCGCCGGTGATCAGCAGCAACGGCAGCGAGCCGGGGACCGGTCCGGGGTCGGTGGCGGCGGCAAGCGCCTCGCAGTTGCGGGCGTAGCCCTCCGGGTCCTGCCGCATGACCAGCTCGCGGACGAACGCCGCCACCTCCGGGCGGTCCCGCCGGGTGGCCTCGGACAGGGCGTTGGCCACCACGCCGGGCGCGACGGCGGCGGTGCCCTCGGCGCGCAGCAGCGCGGCCCGGTCCCGCTGCGCCTTGCGCACCGCGTCGGTGGGCGGCGCCACCGCGCCGAGCAGCGCCAACGCGTTCACCCGGGCCGGATGGCGAGCGGCCAGCGCCCGGGCCACCAGGGTGCCCATGGAGTGCCCGACCACGGCGGCCGTGTCCACCCCCAGCTCGTCCAGCACGGCCGCCAGGTCGTCCGCGTGCGACTCGATGCTGATCCCGTCGGTGGCCGGGGAACGGCCCGCGCCGGCCGAGTCCACCCGGATCACCCGGTGCCGGTCGGCCAGCGCGTCGGCCTGTACCTGGTAGAAGTTGCTGGTGCCGCCGAGGCCGTGCACGAACAGCACCGCGGGCCCCTGCCCGTCCACCTCAACCGCGAGTCCCTTCATGTCTTCTCCACTCCTCCGACGCGGTTGGCCAGTCGGCCCAGTCCGGTGATGGTGATCTCGACCAGGTCTCCCGGGGCCAGGAACCTGGGTGGGTCGAAGCCGATACCCACGCCGGCCGGGGTGCCGGTGGCGATCAGATCGCCCGGCAGCAGCGTGATGCCGGCGGACAGCGTGGCGATCAGCTCGGGGATGTCGAAGATGAGGTCCTTGACCGGGGCTCGCTGGCGCGTTTCACCGTTCACCTCGGTGCACAGCTCGCAGGCGGTGATGTCGGTGATCTCGTCGGCGGTCACCGCGTACGGCCCCATCGGGCAATGCGTGTCCAGCGACTTGCCCAGCAGCCACTGCTTGTGGTCCCGCTGCAGGTCACGGGCGGTGACGTCGTTGAGGACGGTGTAGCCCCAGACGTGCTGGTACGCGTTCTCCCGGGTGATGCCCCGGCCGCCCGGGCCGATGATCACGCACAGCTCGCCCTCGTAGTCCAGCTCGCTGGTGACCCCCGGGTGCGGGTCGATCACCGCGTCCGGGCCGACCACCGAGGTGGTGGCCTTGCTGAACATGATCGGCCGCTCGGGCAGGGCCTCGGACCGGCTGGGCGTGTCGTAACCACTGCGGCCGAACTCGGCGGCGTGGTCGCGGTAGTTCTTGCCGACGCAGAACAGGTTGCGCCGGGGCACCGGGATCGGCGCGCGCAGCGTCACCTCGGCCAGCGGGATCGACGGCTGCCCGGCGACCCGCGCCGCCAGCACCGGCCCGACAGTGGGCCACAGCTCGATCACTTCCAGCAACCCGGCCCCCGGCGGGAGGAGCGCACCGACATCGCGCACCAGGCCGGCCTCGGCGTCGACCACGCCCACCCGGTCCGCGTCACCGGCGGAGAACGTCACCAGCTTCATTCGGAACCAATCGTGACCAATTACGACCAATCTGACTGGCCTGAACCGTACGCTCTGCCCGCAAATTTGGCTAATTGGTCTCGATTGGTCCCAGCTGAGCTACACTCCGCGCCATGACCGTGGAGCGCTCGTTGCGCGCCCTGCTCGCCGAGGGCGGCGAACGCGGCGCCTTCACACCCGGCGCCAAGCTGCCCCCGGAGCGGGACCTGGTGCGCCTGCTCGACGCGCCCCGCAGCGCGGTCCGGCGCGCACTGGACTCCCTGGAGCGCGAGGGCACCGTGATCCGCCAGGTCGGACGGGGCACCTTCCTGTCCGACACCGCACCCCTGCGCTCCGACGGCGCGCCGGCCAACACCAGCCCGGCCGAAATCATGCAGGTGCGGCAACTGCTGGAACCGCAGGTGGCCACGCTGGCCGCGCGCGTGGCCACCCAGGCCGACCTGGACCGCATCTCCGAGTGCCTACAGGGCGGCGCCGGCGCCGACAGCTTCGAGAGTTTCGAGCGGTGGGACGCCAAGCTGCACCGGGCCATCGCGGCCGCCGCGCACAACGGGCTGCTGATGAACATGTTCGAGGTGATGAACACCGCCCGCGCGCTCCCGGTGTGGGGCAGCCTCAAGCGGCGAACCTCCACCCCCGAGCTGCGCCTCTGCTACCACGAGGAGCACACCGCGATCGTGTCCGCGCTGCTCGACCGGGACCCGCAAGGCGCCGGGGAGAACATGCGCGTCCACCTGCAACACGTCTCGGACAGTCTCCTGGGACGTCACTGAGCGGGTAGTTGCACCGTGACGCGGAGTCCTCCGGCGGCGCGGGGGGCGAGGGTGAGGGTTCCGTCGTGGGCCTGGGTGATGGTCTTGACGATCGCCAGGCCGAGGCCGACACCCGCATGGTCGGTGCGGATGCGTTCGGTGCCGCGCTGGAACGGCTCGGCCAGCGTGGAAACCAACTCCCGCGTGAGCTTCTCGCCGGTGTTCTCGACGGTGAGCACCACGCACTTGGGGTAAACGCTGGTGGTCACCCACACGGCGCCCTGGTCCGACTGGTTGTGGGCGATCGCGTTGTGGATGAGGTTCGTGGTCAGCTGCAGCAGGAGCGCGGGTGAGCCGGTGGTGGGGGTGATGTCGCCGGAGGTCTCGATGGTGACGCCGTGCTTCTCCGCGAGGGGGAGGAGCGTTTCGGTGGCTTCTTCCGCGATGAGGGACAGGTCGACGGGTTCGCGGGTGAAGGACCGCTGGTCGGCCCGGCTGAGCAGGAGCAGCGCTTCGGTGAGGTCGATCGCTCGGGTGTTCACGGCGTAGAGGCGGTCGACGAGCTCGCCGGCGTCGGGGTTCGGGTCGTTGCGGGCCACGTCGAGGAGTGTCTGGGTGATCGCCAGCGGGGTGCGCAGTTCGTGGGAGGCGTTGGCGGCGAACCGCCGCTGTTCGGCCACGTGCGCCTCGAGCCGCCCGAGCATGGTGTCGAAGGCGTCGGCGAGCTCGCGGAACTCGTCGCGGCGCCCCGGTAGCCGGATCCGGTGGGAGAGCGACCCGTTCGCGGCCACGCGGGTGGCATCGGCGATGCGGGTCAGCGGGGCGAGCATGCGGCCGGCCAGGAACCAACCGCCCACCAGGCCGAACACCAGCAGGAACGCCAGCACCGCCGCGGCCGCCTGCCCGAAGATGACCGGGCCGTAGTTGGTCGGGTCGAAGGCGCGCAGCAGGTCGGGGAGGTAGGGCACGAACACGCGGGCGGACGCGTCCCGCATGAGGAACACCCAGGCGGCGGTGAGCAGCAGGGCACCGGCGAGCATGAGGAACCCGGCGTAGCTGAGGGTGAGTTTGAGGCGGACGCTCAAACCGGGTTGCCGGTTCACGGTCTCTCCTCGCTGTCGTCTGCTCGCTCCGGCAAGCTTCGCTCGGTGTCGTCTGCTCGCTCCGCCAAGCTTCGCTCGGTCTCGATGCGGTAGCCGGCGCCGGCGACGGTGGTGATGATCGCGGGTTCGCCGAGGCGTTTGCGCAGGGCCGAGACGGTGATGCGCACGGCGTTGGTGAAGGGGTCGGCGTTCTCGTCCCAGGCTCGTTCCAGGAGATCTTCGGCGCTGACTACCCCGCCTTCGGCGGCCACGAGGACCTCGAGCACGGCGAACTGTTTGCGGGTGAGCGCGACGTACCGGCCGGCGCGGTAGACCTCGCGGCGGAACGGGTCCAGACGCAGGCCGGCGAGCTCCCGCACGGGTGGCCGGTTGTGGGCGCGCCGGCGGTCCAGCGCCCGCAGCCGGAGCACGAGCTCCCGGAGCTCGACGGGTTTGGTGAGGTAGTCGTCGGCGCCGAGCCCGAACCCGCTGGCCTTGTCGTCGAGCCGGTCGGCGGCGGTGAGCATGAGGATCGGCGTGCCGCGGCCGGAGGCGACGATGCGTTCGGCGACCTCGTCACCGGAAGGCCCGGGGATGTCCCGGTCGAGCACGGCGATGTCGTAGGCGTTGTAGCCCAGCAGCTCCAGGGCGGTGTCGCCGTCACCGGCGATGTCGGCCGCGATCGCTTCCAGGCGCAGCCCATCGCGAATGGCCTCGGCCAACAACGGTTCGTCCTCGACGATCAACACCCGCATAGGCCCGGGATGCTACGAGGCGGCGCATATCGCCGGCATATCAAAAAGCGGATACGGGCCGGCAACACCGCGCCGCCTTGACTGCGGGCATGACCTCCAGCCAACCGGCACGGCTCCTGACCGCCATCGCCCTGGTCGCCCTCATCGGCACGGGCTGCTCGACCGCACCCGCCGCGACCGGCGGCCCCACCGGCGACATCGGCGACCGGACGGGCCCCCAGGGGCCCGCCCCGAGCCCCGCCGAGCTGCAAGTACTGCTGAAGGAACGCCGCGAGTCCGCCAGGTGCATGCGCGAGAACGGTGTGCAGGACTTCCCGGACCCCGACGCCAACGGGCACATCCTGTACTACGGCGACGACCCGGACATGAAGTCCGCGAGCGAGAAGTGTGACGCCCTCGCGCACCCGGGCCAGGCCCCGAAGTGAGCCGGACGACCTGGCCGCCGGCCCGTAGCCGCGACCATTTAGCCGCGACCGGCGGCGACGACGGGTTCGGCGACCACTTCCCGACGCAACCCATTGCGGTCGGTCGACGCCAGGTAGGGCTCATCCTCGACGCGCGGCACGCGCGTCCTCCGTCCCGCCGCGCGGCAGTCCGCCCCGGGCGATCGACGGTCTTCGTAGCGATGGCTTTGGTCATCGCAGCGATCGTCGGGGTCCTCGGTTACCAGACGTGGCCGACCTCGTCCGGCGCCCCACGCTCCGACCGCGCCGCCGGCAAGGCCGACGGTGTCGTCCCCGAGGGCGTGACGGTCTTCGACGACGAGTTCCCGGCCGTGGCCGAGCTCGACCCGAGCCTGCTCAAGGCGCTGCGCCGGGCCGCGAAGGAGGCCCGGAAAGACGGGATCACGGTCTACGTCACCAGCGGCTGGCGTTCCCGGGAGTACCAGAACCAGCTGCTCCGCGAGGCCGTCGGCAAGTACGGCACGGCGAAGGAGGCCGCCCGATGGGTGGCCACCGCGGACACGTCCCGGCACGTGTCGGGGGACGCCGTCGACGTCGGCCCCACCGAGGCCACCGTCTGGCTGTCGCGGCACGGCGCCGAGTACGGGCTGTGCCAGATCTACCGCAACGAACCCTGGCACTTCGAACTGCGCCCCGACGCCGCCCGCCGCGGCTGCCCGCGCCCGTACGCCGACCCCACACACGATCCGAGGATGCGCAAGTGACCAGAATGCTCGGCACCCCCCCGCCCGCCACCGCGCCGATCCTGGCGGCCAGCGCGCGCGGGCTGACCAAGACCTACGGCCGGGGCGACACCGAGGTGCACGCCCTGCGCGGGATCGACCTCGACCTGCCCCGGGGTAGGTTCACCGCGGTCATGGGGCCGAGCGGGTCGGGGAAGTCCACGCTGATGCACTGCCTGGCCGGGCTCGACCAGGCCACCGGCGGCACGGTCACCGTGGCCGGCACCGACCTCGGAGCGCTCGACGACGACGCGCGCACGATCTTCCGCCGCGAGCACATCGGGTTCGTGTTCCAGTCGTTCAACCTGCTGCCGATGCTCACCGCAGTGCAGAACATCCTGCTTCCTCTGGAGCTGGGCGGCGACCCGGTCGACCAGGCCACCCGGGAGCGCGCGCACACCCTCGCCGACACCCTCGGCGTGGCCGACCGGCTCGACCACCGGCCCTCGGAGCTGTCCGGCGGCCAGCAGCAGCGGGTCGCTATCGCCCGCGCACTGGTCACCCGCCCGGACCTGCTGTTCGCCGACGAGCCCACCGGGAACCTGGACAGCGCCAGCTCGGCCGAGGTGCTGGAGCATCTGCGCCGGTCGGTGCGCGAGCTCGGCCAGACCGTCGTGATGGTCACCCATGACCGGGTCGCGGCGAGCCAGGCCGACGATGTGGTCGCCATGCGGGACGGGCGGATCGCCTGATGCGTACCGTCTTCCGCGCGTCGCTGCGCCTCTACGCCCGCCGCTACGTCGCGGCGGCGGTCGCGGTGACCGCCTCGGTCGCCTTCATCGCCGTGATCGGCGTGCTCACGTCCGGGGCCCGCGCCGGGTTCATGGAGAACTCCGGGGCGCCGTACCGCGGCGCCGACCACGTGGTCCGGGCCCCGGAGGACGGGCACTCGCGGGGCCCGGCATGTTGCCCCGACACCCTGGACCTTTCGGACGCGATCGAGCTCGTCGACCGCCTCGGCGAGAACGCATCCGGGCTGGGCCGGGTCAACCTGCCGGCGCACCGGGAAGGCGGCGCGCCGATCGGCTCGGGCGGCCGCCGGGGCGAGACGACCGTGGGGCCGATCGCCGCCTCCGAGGACCTGCGCTGGCAGCGGCTCGTCTCGGGCCGCTGGGCGGAACGCACGGGCGAGGCGGTGATGCACGTGTGGGACGCGCAGGCCCAGGAGGTCGCGGTCGGCGAGCGGATCCGGGTCGGGGAGGGCGCCGCCGCGACCGACCTGGAAGTGGTCGGCCTCGTGGTGTCCCCCACCACCTGGACCCAGGCCTCGATGTACGTCACGTGGCCGCAGTACCTGCGGTGGCGCGACCAGCCCACATTCCACGTGGGCAGCGTGGCGGTGCGCGGGGAGGTGGGTCCGGTCCCGGAAGGCATGCGGGTGTGGAGGGCGGACGACTACGTCAGGGAGGGCCTGACCAGGCTCAACAACAAAACGGACATGATCACCTTGATGATGCTGCTGTTCGCCGGGGTCGCGCTCGTGGTCTCGGTCCTGGTCGTGGCCAACACGTTCTCCATCCTGTTCGCCGGGCGCCTGCGCGACTTCGCCCTGCTGCGCTGCGTCGGCGCGACCCGGCGGCAGGTGCTGGGTTCGGTACGCCGAGAAGCGGCCGCCGTCGGCGTGCTCGCGTCGCTGGCCGGGACGCTGGCCGGCACCGGGCTCGGCTACGGCCTGCTCCCCCTGATCAACACCCTTGCCCTCACCACCCCACTGGCCGCCCCCGCGCCGCCGGTGCCCTGGCTGCTGGGCGGGTTCGCCGGCGGCCTGCTCGTCACCGTGGTCGCGTCCTGGCTGCCGACCCGGCAGGTGGTCGGGGTGAGCCCGCTGGCGGCGCTACGCCCGAGGGCCGCACTCCACGCGCACACCTCCACCGGCCGGGCCCGGCTGGCGCTCGCCGCGCTGCTGTTGGTCACCGGGCTGGCCCTGCTCGCGGTGGCAATTGTCGGCCACGGCACGGTGTTCATGGTGGCCGGCGGAGGATCGGTGTTCACCGGTGTGCTGCTGCTCGGGCCGGTGCTCGTTCCCCGCCTGGTCCGGGTCGCCGGCGCGCTGCTGGGTCCGCCCGCGCGGCTGGCGACCGAGAACGCCGTGCGCAACCCGCGCCGGACCGCCGCCACCACCGCCGCCCTGCTGGTCGGGGTCACCCTGACGACCGCCGTGCTCACCGGGATGGCCACCTGGCGGGCCGGAATGGACGAGGTGCGAGTCCGGCACAACCCCATCGACGCCTCGCTCACCTCGCTCGACAAGCCGGTCACCACCGACCTCCTCGACCGGGTGCGTCGCACCCCCGGGGTCGAGCGGGCCATCACCGTGGACGGCGCCGTGGCCCGGATCACCGGGTTCGACACCCCGATACCGCTGCTCACCGCGCCCGACGCGTCGCGGGTGGCCCGCGACGGCGGGTCGTTCGCCCAGATCGAGCAACCGGGGACGATCAGGCTCGACCTGGGAGCCTTCGTGGACCCCCGCGTCAAGCCCGGTGACCTGGTCACCGTGGGCGTCGACGACCGCCACGCCCAGCTGAAGGTCATCTCCCTCTCCGGCTGGGGGCAGGCCGGCATAGTCGCGCCCGAGACGCTGGCCCGGCTCACCGACGCCCCCGAACCGAGGGTCATCTGGGTCCGCGCCACCGAGGGCGTCGACCCGCTCCGGCTGGTCGACGACCTGGACGGGCTGGCCGATGCGGCCGGCGCGAAGCTGGAGGACCGGCTGCAGGCCCAGGCGGCGGCGAACCGGGAGCGAGACATCCTGGCCGGCGCGGCGCTCGGCCTGCTCGGCATCTCCGTGGCGATCGCCCTGGTCGGGATCGCCAACACCCTGGGGCTGTCCGTGCTCGAACGCGCCCGCGAGCACGCGCTGCTGCGCGCGCTCGGGCTCACCCGAGGCCAGCTGCGGCGGATGCTGGCCACCGAGGCGGTGCTGCTGTCGGTGGTGGCCACCCTGCTCGGCACCGCGATCGGCATCGGGTTCGCCTGGGTCGGCTACGAGACATTCGTGAAGCGGGCACTCCCCCGCGCCACCATGCACATCCCCTGGCCGTCACTCGGCGCCGTCGTCCTCATCGCCGCACTGGCCGGGCTACTCGCCTCGGTCGTCCCGGCCCGCCGGGCCGCCCGGGTGACCCCGGCCGAGGGGCTGTCCCTCGATTGACACCCGCGCCACGTGGACGAGGGCTTATGAATCCGGGGTTCTCAGCTATGGAGGGTCTGGCCGCGAGCGGGTTGGCTGAAGCCATGACTAACGGAGGTACGCCGGAACCGCGCGGGCGGCTGAGATCCGCCGGCCTGTTGCTGGCGACGGTGGCCGCGGGGCTGCAGGCCGGCACCTACTTCATCTTCGGTTTCGGGGTGATGCCCGGGCTGGCGCTGGGCGACGACCGCACCTTCGTCGCGGCGATGCAGCAGTTCAACGTGTCGTTCATGAACCCGTGGTTCCTCGGCAGCTTCCTCGCCGCGCCGCTGCTGGCCCTGGTCGCGGTCGTACTCCACCTGGGCACGCGGTCGGCGACACTGCACTGGGCGGTGGTCGGGTTCCTGGGCGCGGCGGCCACCTTCGTGGTGACCGGGGTGGTGCACATCCCGCTCAACGAGGCCATCGACGCCGCCGGGCCACCGGACCGCATCAGCGACCTGGGCGCCGTCCGGGCGGCGCACGAGGCCACCTGGGTCTCTTGGAACCTGGTGCGCGTCCTGACCTCCACCGCATCGCTGGCCGCGCTGGCCTACGCCTCGCTCAGGTGCCGGCCCAGCACCAGTTCTTCCTGAGCAACACCGCCCGCGACCTGACCGACGAGCAGGAAATCCCGGGTACTGACCCAGCAGGTCGCGAGGGCGCTCAGCCCCGGCTCCCCCGACGGCCGCCGGGGCTGAGCTGTCCGTGGGGGTACGACCGAGCCGTTCGGCGCGGCGTCACCAGGCCGGGCGGCCGATGGACCTGGACGGTCGCTCCGATCGGGGCGCGCTCCGGCGGCCCAGTAGCCGAACCGCCTGCTCGGCCACCCGACGCATATTGCAGGGGTAGACCTTCCCGCAGTACGCGCACTCCTCACCGGGCAGAAGGCGAACATGATCGCGGAGCAGCTCGGCGATATGGCCACCGCTGGCGATGTAATAGATGAACTCACTCGCCGGGGAACTGGGTCCCGGCGAGGTTGTGGAACTCTTTGTTGAACGCGACGTGATTCACCCCAAACATGCGCCAATCCAGTTGAGAAAGTTGTATATTGCGGAACACTCTCATAGATTTCGGTGATGCGCAACTGGGAAACTCCACAGGTTCGGACGTTAGCCAAGGCTTAACGATAAACGTTACACTTATATACGAACCTGCTGGTAGAGCCGGGTGACATTCGACATGAGGAGGCACTAAAGAGGTACTTCTTTTATTGCTCAACAACTTCATGTGGACACTTACGCAACGTGCGTGCGGAATTTAGAACACGTTACCGGTTTGCCGCGGCGCGGCCGCGGATGTTCGGCGCCGGCCTTGTGCCCGTCGCCCCCGGTACTACCACCCGTTAGGGACTGGGCTAATCTCCTGTCGATCTTGGGCTAACTGGCTGCCTTCGAAATGTCGACAGGCTCGGTCGAATGTGGGGACGCGTGTTTCATCGGACCTCTGTGAAACTCGGTCTTGGCATGGCGGTTGTCGTCGCGCTCACCTCGGGCACGGCTTCCGCCGTGGAGGTGCCGGGCGGCCCGGAGATCCCGATCGAGGTGCCGCCGATCTACGTCCCGGAGCTGGGCAGCCTGCCGCTCGGCCCGACCCCGCTGGGCGCCAAGGGTGCCCACCGGCCGGTGCCCGCGCCGTCCGGGTGCGGCGTGCGGGTGAAGCCGGAGGATGCCGGCGCGGCGGTCAACGCCGCCAAGCAGGGCGACCGGATCTGCGTGGTGGGCGGCTCCGAGCGGCGTATGGACGTCTTCCGGACCGAGGGCAGGGCCCAGCCGAACGTCACGTTGACCGGCGACGGCAGCCCGATCAAGGGCATCATGGTGGTCGGCGACAACATCGTGGTGGAGAACTTCGACTCGATCGACGCCACCGCGCCCGGCGTGCTCGTCAAGGGCAACGACATCACCCTGCGCAACATGGTGATCGACAACCCCAGGGACGCGGACAACGACGGCATCCGCTTCTTCGGCAGCCGCATCCGCATCCTGAACAACACCATCACCAACGTGCGCAACACCGGCGGCGCACACGCCGACTGCATGCAGACCTACACCAAGGACGGCGACCCCAAGCCTCCCGTGGTGATCACTGACACCCCCAGCGACCACGTGCTGATCGACAGCAACCGCTGTGAACGCATCGACAACCAGTGCCTGATCGCCGAAGGCCCGAACGACGGCGAGGGCAGCGGGAACGGCCACAGCCACGACATCATCTTCAGCCGCAACCTGTGCGACGCGGCCGGGCTCGCTTACCAGGCGGTCATGCTCGAGGACATCCAGCGCGTGACCATCGCGTTCAACGACATCCAGGGGCCGATCCGCAAGGCCTTCGCGTTCGACATCGGTTCGACCGAGGGCAAGGTGGTCGGCAACCGGCTCGACCCCCGGATTCCCTGCCATGTCGGGATGGACCAGAGCTCCCGGCCGGGGTACGTCGGCCCCGAGCCGACCTGCGAACCCTGACGCGAGAGCCCCGGCCGGGAGATCGTCCCCTCGCGGGTCAGTCCGAGCAGCCGCGTTCCCGCAGCAGGACGCGCCGCCGCTCGTGGTCGTGGGCGTACTTCTTCCTGATCTCGCGGATCTCGTCCGAGTCGCAGTGGCGGTGACGGTGCCGGTCATCGGCCGGGGCGAGCGAACTGGCCGCGCCAGTGGCGAGTGGCTCGGCGGCGATCGCGGAACCAGGTCCGACCACCATTGCGCCACCCGCTACCGCGGTCATGAAAGTCGCCGCGGCGAGCTTCTTCGCAAAGAGACGGGGCATTGCGATTCTCCATTCTTCGGTTGGGTACTGCTCAGCCGTTCTTCCGCCTCGGCGGGGCCAAGCCGGCGCACGCCTGGCGGGCCCGGTCCCATGCCGCCTGTTCCACCCCGGGCGGCGGGTGCTCCGCGTCGAGCTTGACTCGCTCGCCGCCGGAGCCGGACCGCTCCGGCAGTTGGACGCCGTTCTGGGCCAGGCAGGCCGCATAGGCCTGTCGTTGCTCGGCGTTCTCCGGGCTGGCGGGACTTCTGCGCTGCTCGGAACCGCAGGCGGCGGTGCCGAGTGCGCCGGCGACCGCGATGAGAAGGACGGTCCAGCGCAGTCCGGCGTTGGTGGGGGTCAAGGCGTAGCTCCTGTCGTCGTGTCGTGTCGGGGGTTCGGTCAGGCCTTGGTGATGAGTTCCTGCACCTTGTCGACGATCGGTTTGACGCCGTCGACGCTTCCGCGCTCGTGGACGTTGCACAGGGCCGCGAGCGTGAAGCCGTCGTCGGGATAGATCCGCAACCACGCGTTGGCGCCGGGCGAGCCGCCGTTGTGCTCGACCACCCGGTGGCCCTCGAGGGTCTTGGTCGAGCAGCCGTAGGAGTAGAGGCCGCCCCTCCCGCCGCGCACCCCGTTCCGGCCGCCGATGACCTCGTCGGTGTGGCGCTCGTCCAGCAGGCGGTGACCCAGCAGCGCCCGCGCGAACGCCACCAGGTCGGTCACCGTGGTGTAGTAGCCGCCGGCGCCGGTGGTGACGGCCCGCCGCACCGGCCGCCCGGCCGAGGCGTACCGGATCGCCACCGGCGTCCCGGGCGTGTCCGGGTGCACCACGATGGTGTCGCGCATCCCCGCCGGGGTGAAGACGTGGTCGCGGACCACATCCGCGAACGGCCGCTTGCCATGGTCGGCGTGGCCGTAGGCGGCGCTGACCACGGTGCAGCCGCGGTGCTCAAGCAGCACTGTGCCGGAGAAGCCCCGGTCGTCGAGGAACTCGGTCAGCTCGTCGGTCATCGACCCGAGGCCGTAGTGCTCACCCACCGTGCTCGCCGACCGGGTGGGCGCGCAGCTCGCGGCGCCGACCCCGGCGGCCAGGCAGGTCCCGGCCAGGGCGACCGTGTGCAGCAGTTTCCGTCGGGTGATCACGGCCCGCTTTCTACCGGCCGGTGGCGATGGGCGACCGAACCCGGCGCCATACCTGATCCATAACTCGGAGTTGGCACACTCGATCGCGTGCGGGTGCTGCTGATCGAGGACGAACAGCCGCTGGCCGGCTACATCGCCGCCGGTCTGCGCAAGCACGGGTTCGCCGTGGACGTCGCGTACGACGGCCGGACCGGCCTGGAGAAGTGCCAGCTCAACCCGTACGACGTGGTGGTGCTCGACCGTGACCTGCCCGGCGTTCACGGGGACACCGTCTGTCGGCACCTCGCCGCCGAAGGCACCTCGCGGGTGCTCATGCTGACCGCCTCCGGCGCGGTGGCCGACCGGGTCGACGGGCTGAGCCTCGGCGCCGACGACTACCTGGGCAAGCCGTTCGCGTTCACCGAGCTGGTGGCCAGGGTGCGGGCGCTCGGCCGGCGCAGCGCGCCGGCGCGGCCACCGATCCTGCGGGCGTGGGATGTGGTGCTGGACCCGGCCCGGCGCAGCGCCGAACGCGGCGGCCTGCTGCTGAGCCTCACCCCGAAGGAGTTCGGCGTGCTCGAACAGCTGCTCGCCGCCTCGGGCGACGTGGTCAGCGCGGAAACCCTGCTGGACAAGGTGTGGGACGAGAACGCCGACCCGTTCACCCACGCGGTGCGGATTACCGTCGGCACCCTGCGCCGCAAGCTGGGCGACCCGCCGATCGTGGAAACCGTGATCGGCGCCGGCTACCGGATCGCCTCGTGCCCGTCCGACTGACCGCCCGCGCCCGGCTCGCCGCCGTCTACATCGCGCTGGTCGCGGTGGCCGGCCTGGTGTTGGTCGCGCTGACCTACCTGCTGGTGCGCAACCGGCCGGGCAACCGGGTCACCCGCCGGGGCGGCCCGCTCGAGGTCCGCCCGCCCGCGCTGCCCACCCTCGACCAGCTGCGCCAGGAGACGCTGAACCTGCTGCTCACCCAATCGTTCGTCGCGCTGGCCGTGGTGGTCGTGCTGGCCGGCGTGGCCGGGTGGCTGGTCGCGGGCTGGCTGCTGCGGCCGATCCGCGCGATCTCCGCGACCGCCCAGCGGGTCTCGGCCGGCAACCTCACCGAGCGGGTGCCGACCACCGGACCGAAGGACGAGCTGACCGCCCTCGCGGGCACCTTCAACGGGATGCTGGACCGGGTGCACCAGGGCATCGGCGAGCGGGAACGCCTGCTGGACAGCCAACGCCTGTTCGTCGCCAACGCCGCGCACGAGCTGCGCACCCCGCTGACCACCATGCGCACCGCCATCGACGTCACCCTGGACGGAGATCCGACCCGGGCCGAGCTGCAGGCCATGATCGCCGACATCTCCGCCGCCGTGGACACCAGCCGCCACACGCTCGACGGCCTGCTCGCCCTGGCCCAGGGGCAGGCCGGTTCGATCCGCCACGACCCCCTGGACCTCGCCGAGATCGCTCGCGCCGTCGTCGGCCAGGCCGGCGCCGAGGCCCGGCGGCGAGACATCCACCTGGTCGCGGACCTGCATCCGGCGCCGACCCGGGGCGAGGAAACCCTGCTGCACCGCCTGGCCGGCAACCTGGTCGACAACGCCCTGCGCTACAACCACCCACGAGGGCGGGTCGAGGTCACCACGCAAACCGACGGCACCTCGGCCGTCCTCCGGGTCGTGAACACCGGGCCGCCGGTTCCGCCCGGCGACCTGGCCCGGCTGTTCCACCCCTTCGTCCGGGGAACCGGGGCCCGGGTCCGCGCCGGCAGCGGCGCCGGACTCGGCCTGTCCATCGTCGCCGCCATCGCCACCGCGCACGACGGGGCCATCACCTCGTCCACCCCGCCCTCGGGCGGACTCGACCTCAGCATCCGCCTCCCCCGCTCCACGCCGTAGGGGCCGCCGGCGTGGAGCACGAGACAGGAGTGAACGCTAGAACAACCCCAGCGGGTCGAGCAGGCCGTGCCGGTGCTCGCTCCGGTGCCGCGGGTAGTCGTCCCGGTCCTTCGCGCCCTCCCGGGCTCGCAACGTGGAAACGCTGTCCGACGAGCCCGATCGCGCCCGGTGCCGGGTCGGCTGTGGCTCTCCCCCGCCGACCAGACCAACCACGTCACCCGCCGTCCCGGTCACGTCACTGAGCGTCCCGGTAACCCCGTCCAGCGGGCCGACGCTCCGCTTCGTCACCCGGCGCGGGCGCGGAAGCTGGTCCTCCCGGACGGGCCACGAGCGGGCCCGGTCCGGCTTGTCGGCCTTCGGCGGGGTCACTTTGACCGCGTCGTCGGTGGGCGCGGCCAGCACGGCGAGTACCGGGGTGGCCCCCGCGCGCCGAGGTGCGGGTCGGGCACGCTTGCCCGGACCGGCCGGCGGCGGCGCCGCCCGAGGGACGGTGTTCCCCCCGGACGGGCCGGCTGGGTACGGGTCGGTGTCACCGGCCGGGCCGTGCTCGACGTGGCCGAACAGCGCCGCCGCCGCGCCCACCGAGCCGGCGGCCACGAGTGCCCCGGCCGCCACGGCCAGCCGCTGGCGTGCCGACCTCCTCGGACTCAAGTCCGGGAGCTCCACCGTTGTCGTCAATCCTGCGCCCTCGGCCGCGTCACCGCGACCAGAGGAATCCCCCACCACTTCCGCCAACTCCCCCTCGACGAGAACTCGATCCCCACGTATGTCTAGCTGTCCGTAGTCAATTCGGACGTGTGCCACTCGGATGTCGGCATCAGTAACCCTCAAGTGAGTGACTAAAGTAACGATCCGTCATCAATGTTACGCGTGTGGTCAAAGGGTGAACCAGAGGTGAACCGACACTTGTGGCGGAATACCGATCGGCACGAGGATCAAACGGTGACCAACGGCAACCGGCGGTTCAGGAAACTCCTTGTCATGGCGGCCGCGGCGGGCGTGGTGCTCAGCGCCTGCACCAGCGCCCCACCGCAACAACAGCCCGCCCCGGTCGACACCGGTCCGGCCAAACAGGCCGAGGCGATCGGGAACGGCGGCGTGGTCGCCAGCGTCGACCCGTACGCCAGTGCGATCGGCCTGGAGGTGCTGCGCTCCGGCGGGAACGCGGTGGACGCGGCCGTGGCCACCGCCGCCGCACTGGGGGTCACCGAGCCGTATTCCGCGGGCATCGGCGGCGGCGGGTTCTTCGTCTACTACGACGCGGCCAGCGGCAAGGTCTCCACCCTGGACGGCCGGGAGACCGCGCCGGCCGCCGCCGACGCGAACTACTTCACCGAGAACGGCAAGGCGATCGACTTCAACGAAGCGGTCTCCAGCGGGCTGTCCGTGGGTGTGCCCGGGACCCCGGCCACCTGGGACGAGGCCGCCCGCCGCTGGGGCACCAAGCCGCTCGCCGACCTGCTGAAACCGGCCGCCAAGCTGGCCGGCGACGGGTTCGTGGTCGACCAGGAGTTCCGCTCGCAGACCGAGGAGAACGCGCAGCGGTTCGCCTACTTCCCGGCGACCGCGCAGATCTACCTGCCGGGCGGGGCGGCGCCCGCGGTCGGCAGCACGCTGCGCAACCCGGATCTCGCCGCCACCTACGACCTGCTCGCCCGCGACGGCGTCGGCGCGATCTACAACGGCGCGATCGGCGCGGAGATCATCGCCGCCACGAACACGCCCAAGACCGTGCCGGGCAAGACCGTGCGCGCCGGCAAGCTGGCGCCCAGCGACCTGGCCGGCTACAAGGTCGAGCCCCGGGACCCGACCCACGCGCAGTACCGGGGCCTGGACGTCTACGGCATGGCCGGCTCCTCCTCCGGCGGCATCGCCGTGGCGGAGGCGCTGAACATCCTGGAACGCGGCGAGCTACGCGGCCAGCCCAAGGTCGACGTGCTGCACCGCTACCTGGAGGCGACCAGGCTGGCCTTCGCCGACCGCAACCGGTGGGTGGGCGACCCGACCGCGAACGACGTACCCACCGCCCAGCTGCTCTCCCAGGAGTTCGCCGACTCCCGGTCCTGCCGGATCGACCCGGCCAAGGCGGCCGCGAGCCCGGCCGGACCCGGTGACCCCAAGGCGCCCGCCGCCTGCCCGGCGCCGCTTGCACCGGCCGGCGCCGAGGGCAACGAGGGACACAACACCACGCACCTCACCGTGGCCGACGCCAAGGGCAACGTGGTCGCCTACACGCTGACCATCGAGCAGACCGGCGGCAGCGGCATGGTCGTGCCCGGGCGGGGGTTCATCCTCAACAACGAGCTGACCGACTTCAACTTCGTACCGGTCACCGCGGGCGTGCCGGACCCGAACCTGGCCGGTCCGAGCAAGCGCCCGCGCAGCTCCATGTCCCCGACCATCGTGCTGGACAAGGGCCAGCCGCTGCTCGCGGTGGGCTCGCCGGGCGGCGCGACCATCATCACCACGGTGACCCAGACCCTGGTCAACCGGGTTGACCTGGGCATGTCACTGGTGGACGCGATCGCCGCCCCGCGCGCCTCGCAACGCAACGGCGCGAAGACCGAGGCCGAACCGGCCTTCCTGGCCCAACCCGAGCGCGCCGACCTCGAGGCCCGGGGCCAGGCGTTCACCCAGGTCAAGGAGATCGGCGCGGCGGCGGGCGTGGAACGGTTGCCGGACGGGCGCTGGGCAGCGGCCGCCGAGAAGGCCCGCCGGGGCGGCGGTTCGGCCATGGCGGTCAACCGGTAGCGGCCCAGTACCTGGCCGGCTGAGTCAGCCCTCGCGGGCGGCGCGGGCCCGGCGTTTGCCCTCGTGCATGGCCTGGACCCGGGCGATCGGGATGGCCCGGCCCTCCTCGACCAGGTCGGCGGGGAGCGGCACCGGGTCCGGCATCAGCTCGCCCCAGGGGTCGGCGTCGCCCAGCAGGGCGGGGGCGGTGTGCACCGTGAAGTCGGCGGGGGTCACCCGGTCCAGCTCGTCCCAGGGCACCGGGAAGGACACCGGCGTACCCGGGCGCACCCTCGGGCTGTAGGTAGCGACCACGGTCGCGCCGCCGGCCCTGGTGGAGTCCAGGAACACCTTGCCCTCGCGGTCCTCGCGGATGAACGCGGTCGTGGCCAGTGCGCCGTCCAACCGCTCGGCCCGCGCCGCGATGGCCCTGGTGGCGGCGGCCACCTCCTCGACGGTCGCCTCCGCCGCAACCGGGGTGAACACGTGCAGACCCTTCGCCCCGCTGGTCTTCACCAGGCTGGGCAGGCCGGCCTCGTCCAACACCTGCCGGACCAGCTTCGCGGCGGACACGGCCAGGCCGAATCCGCTCCCCTCCGGCGGGTCCAGGTCCAGCACGGCGAAGCTGGGGTGGACCGCGCCGGCCGGGATCAGCGTCGGGTGGTACTCGATGGCCCGTTGGTTGGCGAACCAGAGCAGCGTGCGCCGGTCGTTGCACAGCGCGTAGATCACCTCCCGGTGGGAGCTCTCCGCCCACACCGATACCCGCTCGACCCACTCCGGGGTGTACTTGGGCAGGTTCTTCTGCATGAACGGCTTCTGCCCGCGCAGCACCCGCAGCACGGTCAGCGGGCGATCCCGCAGCACCCCGAGCACCCGCTCGCCCAGCGCGTCCAGGTAGTCCACCAGGTCCCGCTTGGTGGCGCCCGCGCCGTCGAACAACGGCTGGTCCAGGTTGGTCAGCTTTACCCCGTCGCGCTCCTCCTCGGCCACCGGGCCACTCTGCCACGGCGGATAGGGTCTGCGAACGTGGTTGCCGCGCAGATCGTCGCCGAAGTCGTCCGGAGCGGGTTCGTGGAGGGGCGCCATCACGGTTCGGTGGTGGTTACCGAGCCGGACGGGTCGGTGGGCTGGTCCCTCGGTCAGGTGCGCGAGCCGATGTTCCCCCGCTCCTGCCACAAGCCGCTGCAGGCGCTGGGCATGCTCCGGCTCGGCCTCGACCTGGACGGCGAGCTGCTGGCGCTGGCCGGGTCCTCGCACTCCGGCGAGCCGTTCCACCTGGAGGGCGTGCGGCGGATCCTGGCCGGCGCCGGGCTGGACGAGTCCGCGCTGCGCACCCCGCCGGCCTATCCGATCGACGAGATCGCCCGCGACGACTGGATCCGCGCCGGGCACCGGGTCTCCCCGATCACCATGAACTGCTCCGGCAAGCACGCCGCCATGCTGGCCACCTGCGTACACAACGGCTGGCCGACCAAGACCTACCGGGACCCGGAGCACCCACTGCAGCTGGGCATCCGGGTGGCCATCGAGGACAGCGCCGGCGAGGTGTGCACGGCCACGGCGGTGGACGGCTGCGGCGCGCCGCTGCTGGCGATCAGCCTGGCCGGGCTGGCCCGTGCGTTCGGCCGGTTCGCCGCCGCCCCCGGGGGCACCCCCGAGGGCCGGGTGGCGGACGCGTTCCGCGAGCACCCGGAGTGGGCCAGCGGCACCCGCCGGGACGAGGCCGCCCTGATGCGGGCCACGCCCGGGCTGATCTGCAAGGGTGGCGCCGAGGCGGTGTTCGCGGTGGGCCTGCCGGACGGCCGGGGCATCGCGGCGAAGATCGAGGACGGCGCCTCGCGCGCCCGGGGCGTGGTCATCGCCTCGGTGTTGCGCCGGCTCGGCGTGGAGAACGAGACGATCCGCCGGCAGGCGGAGTTCCCGCTGCTCGGCGGCGGGCAACCGGTCGGCGCGGTCCGCCCGGCGGCGGCACTGCGCTGACAACTTGACACGGCCCCGTGTCAACTACTAAAAACTGCGAGTGACACGGAGCCGTGTCACTTCCGTCGGAGGAACCGTGACCGTCCGCGCCTACCGAGGCATCAGCGCCGAGGAGCGCCGCGCCGAGCGCCGCGCCCGGGTCAAGGACGCCTGCCTGGACGTGGTCGGCGAGGGAGGCGTCGCCAAGGTCACCGTGGAGGCGGTGAGCGCCAGCGCCGGGCTCACCAAGCGCTACTTCTACGAGAGCTTCCCCGACCTGGACACCCTGCTGGCCGAGGTCATCGACGACATCTTCACCGGGCTGCTCACCGACATCCTGGCCACCCTGCCCCGCATCGACTCGATACCGGAGCGCGCGCACACCATCGCCCGAATGCTGATCGAGTTCTTCCAGCGGGACGCCCGCCGGGCCCGGCTGTACGTGGAGGCGCCCGGCCACCCGACCCTGCGCGCCCGCCGGGAGGTCGCCTTCCAGACCTACACCCGGCTGCTGGTCGAGCACCTGCAGCCGGAGGGCACCCCGCTGGACCGCCGCCGCGAGGTTGCCGCCCTGATCATCGTCGCCGGCGTCACCCAGGCCGCCTCCGAGTGGCTGCGCGGGTCGGTCGAGCTCACCCGCGACCAGATCGTCGACGAGATCGCCCGAGTCATGATCGCTGCCCTGGATTAGACCCCACCACTCCCCGAGGAGACCCCGTGACCGCCGTTGCCGCCGGAATCGATCTGCTCAGTTCCAAGTCCTTCGCCGACGGACACCCCGTGGACCAGTACCGCTGGCTGCGCGAGAACGCGCCGGTGTACCGGCACGCGGAGCCGGATGGCCCCGGATTCTGGGCGGTCACCGGCTACGACCAGGTCCGCCAGGTGAGCAAGCAGCCCGACGTGTTCTCCAGCGCCGAGGGCGGCATCATGATCAACGATTTCCCGGCCGAGGAGCTGGCCTTCTTCCGGACCATGATCCTGGTGATGGACCCGCCCAAGCACTCGTTCTACCGGCGGCTGGTCAGCGGCCTGTTCACGCCCAAGCGCGCCGAGCTGTGGCGCGACTCCATCGGGGACACCGTGCGCGCCATCCTGGACGAGGTGTGCGAGCGCGGCGAGTGCGACCTGGTGGAGGACATCGCCGGGAAGCTGCCGTCCTACGTGATCGCCGAGCTGCTCGGCATCCCGCGCGCCGACGGCGAGCGGCTCTACGAGCTCACCGAGGTCATGCACTCCGCCCCGGACACAGTCAGCGACGAGCAGCGGTTCGCGGCGATGCGGGAGATCACCGGCTACGCCGTGGAGGTGCGCTCGGACAAGCTCGCCAACCCGGCCGACGACCTGGCCAGCCGGCTGGTCACCGCCGAGGTGGACGGCCGGACGCTGGATGAGCACGAGTTCACCTCGTTCTTCCTGCTGCTGGTCAACGCGGGCGGGGACACCACCCGCAACCTGATCGGCGGCGCCACGCTCAGCCTGCTGGCCCGCCCCGCCGAGCTGGCCCGGCTGCACGCCGATCTGCCCGGCATGTTGCCGGCCGCGGTGGAGGAGCTGCTGCGCTTCCAGAGCCCGGTGATCTACATGCGCCGCACGGCCCTGGCCGACGTGGAGCTGGCCGGGCAGCGGATCTCCGCCGGCGACAAGGTCGCCGTCTACTACGGCGCGGCCAACCGCGACCCGAGCGCTTTCGAGGCGCCGGAGGAGCTGCGCCTGGACCGCACGCCCAACGAGCACGTGGCCTTCGGCGCCGGCGGCCCCCACTTCTGCCTCGGCTCGCACTTCGGCCGGATCGAGGCCGGCGAGATGATGGGCCAGCTGCTCACCCGGTTCCCCGACCTGGAGCTGACCGGCGCGCCCACCTGGCTGGCCTCCAACTTCATCTCCGGCCCCACCCACGTCCCCGTCCGCTTCACCCCCACCGCCCCCCTCGGCGCCTGACACCCCCACCCCCAACCTGATTCAGTGCCTTCAGCACGCTGATTCAGTCGAATCTGGCGAACGCGCCCTGCCAGAGTGACTGAATCACCGTGCCAAACCCACTGAATCAGCGTGCCAAACCCACTGAATCAGGTATTGTGGAAGATGACCGGTCGTCTTACATCCACGGAGGTAGCTGTGCCCAGGCCTAGTTCGCGGGAGGAGGTTGTCGCGGCGGCGCAGGATCGGTTCCATCGGAGGGGCTATCACGCGAGCGGAGTCAAGGACATCACCGACGCCGCCGGCCTGCCCAAGGGGTCGTTCTACAACTACTTCGCCAGCAAGGAGGACATGGCGATCGAGACCCTGCGCCGGTACGGGCAGTCCCGCCAGCTGCACCGGCTCGGCGACCAGGCCGTTCCGCCGCTTCAACGGGTGAGTGAGCACTTCGAGTTCCTCCGCGCGGACGTGGTGAACTTCGGCATCGGCTACGGGTGCATGTTCGGCAACTTCGCCATCGAGACCTCCGAGCACAGCGAGGCGCTGCGCACCTTCGTGCGGGAGGCCCTGGGCCGGTGGGTCGGCGCACTGGCCGGCGCGCTGCGGGACGCCCAGGCGCGGGGCGAGCTGCCGGCCGGGCGGGACGTGGACCTGTTGGCGGCGGCCCTGGTGCGGGCCTGGCAGGGCGCTCTGCTGCACGCGCGGGTGCTGGGCGATCCGGCGCCGCTGGACGAGTTCGAGACGGGAACCCTGGAACCGCTGCTCGCCAAGGAGAAGGCATGACCACCACCGAGCTGACCCCCGAGCAGACCGGCCACCTTCGGCATTTCGCCAACCTGCTGGCGCAGCCGGCCAACGACTGGTCGTTCATGCAGGGCAAGGCGACTGGCCAGGACGACTTCGGCGGTTACCGGTTCCAGTTGGCGTACATGACCTACGCGATGGCACTCGCTCACCAGCACCGCCTGCCGGCCGCCCCGGGTGTGTTCAAGCCGCTGATCGCCAGGGCCATCGAGAAGATGCTCCTGCCCGAGGTGTGGATCTACTGGAAGGACACCAGCCGGGGCGGCGCGGCGTTCAACGCGCATCTGAGTGACAAGTACCAGGAGGAGTACGACCCGGTCGGGCGGGACAACATCATGTACAGCGCGTACGTGCAGTCGATGGCGCTGCTGTTCAACTATCTGTTCGACGACGACCGCTATGCCCGGCCCGGAGCGCTGAGCTTCGAGTTCTTCACGCCGTTCTGGGGCGGTGAGCGCAAGCGGTTCGCCTATGACCAGAACTCGCTGAACGAGCATCTCTACTGGTTGATGGTGCGGAACGGCTTCCTGGGCGTGGCGTGTGAGCCCAACTGCATCTACCAGATCTGCAACCAACCGGCGATCCTCGGGTTCCGGATGCACGACATCCTCACCGGGGGCTCGGTGGCCGAGGAGGTCACCGAGGGCTACGAGCGGGCGTGGGCCGACTTCGGCCGGCTGGACGGGGACGGGCGCTACAACATGTTCGTGTTCGAGGACAACAAGGCCCTGGTGCCGAACGCCGGCCGCTGGCCCTGGGTGGACGCCTGGTGCGGCGCGCTGATGAACATGTGGAACCGGGACTTCGTGCGGTCCAACTACCCCCGCCAGATGGCCGACCTGGTCGAACCCGGCCGCGACGGGACCATCTCGGTGAACCCCGGCGAGCCGTTCCTGCTGGCCGGCAACCCGGTGATCGGCGACGCGTGCGATCACGGGTGGGCCAGCGTGTGGGCGTCCGAGATGGGCGACACCCACACGCTGGACGGCCTGCTCGCCCACGCCGACCGGTACATGAACCCCACCTGGATGCGCGGCGGGCTCTACTACCCGCGCAACGACCGGGTCACCGACGACGGCGGGAACCGCACCATGATGGAGCCGGTCACCGGCAACGTGCTGCTGGCCTACGCCCGGCTGAACGTGCCCGACGGCCTCTGGAAGCTCTACAACCAGCCATGGGACCGCGAGCACCACACCGAGCCGGCCCTCACCGAGGTGGATCCGGGCGTGGACGTCACCCTGGCGTACTACGACCGCACGGCCGGCGAGCTGAACTTCGCGGTCACCGGCGAGGGCCGGGTAGTGATCGGCAACCTGGGCCACGCCGACCTGGTCGTGCGGGAGGGTGACACGGTGCTCGGCCGGCGCGCGGGCGAGCTCCGGTCCGAGCACCCGGGCCTGCGCGCGAACGCCGAAGGGCTGGAGCTGACCGTCCGGGACGACCGCCCGCACCGGTACACGGTCACCCTGGGCGGGACCCGCTGATGGCTCCGCACCCGGTCGGCGCCCGGTTCGACCTCATCGACCACCACGGCAACCCGGTCACCAACGACACCTACCGGGGCCGCCACCCGCTGGTGTTCTTCGGGTTCACCCACTGCGCGGTGGTCTGCCCGAGGGCACTCGGCAAGCTCTCCGCCGCGCTCGACGAGCTGGGCGAGCTGCGCGAACGCCTGGTCCCGCTGTATGTCACCGTGGACCCGGAACGGGATGACCCGGACCGCATGAGGGAGTTCCTGGAGACCAACTACCCGCTGTTCACCGGGCTCACCGGCAGCCCGGAGGCGCTGGCGGACGCCCGCCGGGAGTTCCGGGTCTTCGCCGTGCGCAAGCAGGACCCGGACGCCGAGGGCGGCTACCAGGTCCCGCACTCCGCCATCACCTACCTGCTGGACACCGACGGCACCTACCTGGCGCACTTCACCGACGCGTTGGACGCCAGCGAGGTGGCCCGCCGCCTCACCGGCGTGCTCAACCCCGGCGGATAACCACTACCGAGGCACCTCCGGGTGCTTCTTACCGCAACTTAAGACGACCGGTCATATTTACCGAGAGGAAGCAATGTCCACGTATCGAGCCGTTCAGGTAATCGGCAGCCGGGAGTTCTCCCTGGTCGAGCGGGAGCTGGTCGATCCGGGGGTCGGCCAGGTGCGGTTGCGGGTGCACAGCCGCGGGGTCTGCCACTCCGACGCGCTGGCCGTCGAGGGGATGCGCCCGGACCCGTCTACACCGGTCGTGCCCGGCCACGAGATCGTCGGCGTGATCGACGCGGTGGGCGCGGGCGTGACGGCCTGGCAGGTGGGTAAACGGGTCGGGGTCGGCTTCCTGGGTGGCCAGTGCGGGCAGTGCGAGTACTGCCGGCGCGGCGACTTCGTCAACTGCCTGGACCAGCCACAGACCGGCACCACGGTGGACGGCGGATACGCCGAGTACACGGTGGCTAGGGAGATCTCGGCATGAGTGGCGAACTGCTGGCCGAAGTGCTCACCGCGCACGGCGGCCTGGACCGGTGGCGCGGCTACCGGGAGGCCACCGCGACGGTCACCTCGGGTGGGGAGTTCTTCGTGCTCAAGGGCATGCCGCAGGACCCCGCGCCGAGGCGGATGCGGGTGGCGCTGCACGAGCAGTGGGCCTCCGCGCACCCGTTCGGCGCCCCGGACCAGCGCTCCGACTTCACCGTCGGGCGGGTGGCGATCGAGAAGCTCACCGGCCAGGTGGTCGCGGAGAACTCCGACGTCAGGGGCATGTTCACCGGGCACGGCCTGGACACCCCGTGGGGCCCGTTGCACCGGGCGGTGTTCAACGGCTACGCCATGTGGACCTACCTGACCACGCCGTTCCTCCTGGCCATGCCCGGATTCGTCACCACCGAGACCGAGCCGCTGGAGGTGGACGGCGAGACCTGGCGTGGGTTGGAGGTGCGGTTCCCGCCCGAGGTCATGGGCCACTCGGAGACGCAGGAGTTCTACTTCGGCCCCGATCTGCTGCTGCGCCGCCACGACTACCGGGTGGATGTGGCCGGCGGGTTCCGGGGCGTGCACTACGTGTACGACTACGTGGAGTCCGGCGGTATCAAGCTGCCCACCCGCCGGCGCGCCTACCAGGCCGACGAGCGGAACCGCCCGATCTTCGACCCGGTAATGGTGTCCATCGACATCCTGGACATCGCCTTCACCTAGGCGCAGCGGGTTACGCTTCCCGTCGGCGCAACGAGGGCCGCTAGCCCGCGCTCACGGTGCCGGCTTCGGCGCCTACCCAGTAGGTCAGGTGGTGGGTGTCCAGGCCGGCCCAGGCGCGGCCCGCTCCGTCCCGCACGGCGGTTCCTTCGCCGCGCAGCAACACGCCGCGCTTGCTGGCCAGGCGGTACTCCCCGGTGCTCAGCGCCAGGCCGGCCAGTCCGCTCGCCTTGGCCCCGACGACCTTGAGCAGCTCGGCGTTCACTTCGGCCGGCCGGTCCGCGCCGGGCCAGTGCGCGGGCAGCGGTATCGGGCCGTGCACGGTCGGCCACGCCAGGCAGGCCGGGCCCGGCTCGTCCAGCAACGGGGTCACCTCGTCGGGCAGCCCGTCCCTGGTCGGGACGGAGATCCCGGCACTGGACGACTCGGTGCCGGCGCCGAGCAGCCCGGCCTCGGTCCAGCTCCCCCACACCCGCAGCACCTCGCCGTCGTCGCCGGACGCCAGCACCGCGCGGCCGGGCTCGATGCGCACCACCAGCCGGTCCAGCACCAGGCCGGGGCCGGCCGCGTCGCGCACCATGGCCAGCGCGTGCCGGGAGTTGCGGCCCAGGTAGCCGAGCCCGGCGAACGGCAGCTCCAGCACGGTCATCGGGTCGGTGATGCCCCGGCCGTGCAGCGGGTCAACGATCGTCGCCTCGCCCTCGACGACCAGGTCGTAGCGCCGGGACCGGATCAGCACGCCCGCCCTCGGGCGCCGGCGCAGCGCCCGCACCTTCACCGAGTCCCGGGTGGTGATCATCCACAGCGCGCCACCGCTCCAGTCGTACGCGGCCGGGGTCACGTGCGGGCCGCGCGAGGTGTCCACGGCGGCGTGCAGCACCGCACCGCGGGCCAGTACCTCGCGTGCCCGGCGGTCGTCCCCCAGCCGAGACACTAGATCGCGCCGGTCAGCTCGAGGATCCGCGACGGCGGCAGGTGCTGCTCCCGGATGCGCACGCCGAGGTGGCCGAGGGCGTCCTCGATCGCGTTGGTGATCGCCGCCGGCGAACCGATCATGCCGCCCTCACCGACCCCGCGGTAGTTGAACGGGATGTCGCTGGGCGTCTCCACGTGGTAGATCTCGATCTCCGGGATCTCCGCCACGGTGGGCACCAGGTAGTCCATGAACGTGCCGGCCACCATCTGCCCCTGCTCGTCGTAGGCGGACTTCTCGTACAGCACCGCCCCGACGCCCTGGGCCACCCCGCCCCGGACCTGCCCCTCCACGATCGCCGGGTTGATGATCTTGCCGCAGTCCTCGACCACCGCGTACCGGGTGATCTTCACGAACCCGGTCTCCAGGTCGACCTCCACCCAGCACAGGTGGGTGGACTGCGCCCAGCCGCCCTCCCCGCCGTCCCAGCCCCGGGACACCCGGATCGCCTCGTCGCCCACGGTGCGGGTGTGTTCCCGGTCGCCGAGGCGCTGCCGTTTCGCCTCGGCCGCGATGTCCGCCATGGTCAGCCCGGCGGACGGCACCCCGCGCACGTGGGCCAGGCCGTCGGTGATCTCGATGTCCGCCGGGTCGGCCTCCAGCAGCCCGGCGGCGAGCCGGTCGATCTCCTGCCGCATGGCCCGCGCGGACAGCGTGCTCGCGCCGCCGAGCATGGCCGCCGAACGGGAGCCGCCGGTGCCGTTCAGGCCGAACGGGGCGACCCGCGAGTCACCGAACCGCAGCCGCACCGCCTCCACCGGCACGCCCAGCTCATCGGCCGTGACCTGGGCCATCGTGGTCTCCATGCCCTGACCGTGCGGCACCTGCTGGGTGTGTACGGTGATCGACCCGTCAGCCTCGAGCACCGTCTGGGCCGGCTCCGCGCCGATCATTTCGGCCATCCCCGGCACCGCGCTGTTCAGGTAGCCCGGCGGACCCGGGGCGGCCTCGATGTAGGTGGCCACGCCGAGGCCGACGCAGCGTCCCTCCGCCCTGGCCTCCGCCTGCCGCCCCGCCCAGGTGTCGAACTCCGCCACCCGCAGCGCCCGTTCCAGGGTGGCCTTGGCCGACATGCGCACGTCCAGCGCCGGACCGGTGATCATCCGGTTGGGCAGCTCGTCCGGGCCGAGCATGTTGCGCAGGCGGACCTCGGCGGCGGTGAGACCCAGCTCCCGGGCCACCACGTCGAGCATCCGCTCCCTGGTCCAGCACTCGGTCGCCCACGGTCCCCGGTAGGTCACGTAGGTGGCCTTGTTGGACGACACGATGCGGTTGTCGAAGCGCATGGTCGGGACGCGGTAGGGGCCGGGATACATGGTGCGCACGATCCGGGCCACCAGCGAGGCGCCGAACGGGAACGCCGGGTACGCCCCCTGGTCCAGCACCATGGACGCCTTCAGCCCGAGGATGATGCCGTTCCCGGTCACCGCCAGCTGGACGTCCACCGACTCCTCGCGGGCCTGCCCGCCGCAGATCAGGTGCTCGTTGCGGTCCTCGATCCACTTCACTGAACGGCCCAGCTCGCGGGCCGCCGCCGCGACCGCCACCTCCTCGCGCAGCACGGTGACCTTGGTGCCGAATGCGCCGCCCATGTCCGCGATGTCCACCTCGGGCAGCGCCGCCGGGTCCTGGGCCAGCAGGCTCACCATGGACCGGGTGCTCCACGCCGCCCGGCCGGGGTCACGCAGGTTGGCCCGCATCATGATCGGCAGGCCCTGGTTCAGCGTGGCGCCGAGGCCGGGGCGCTCGCGCAGGTAGTCCCGCGCGCCCCGCACGAACCGGCGCACCCGGTCCCGCCGCCGCCACAGCTCGGCCGGCAGCCGGTGCACCGGCGTGCGGGCCAGTGCGGACGCCACGCCCCACTTGAGCAGGTGGGGGGCCTGGTGGCAGGCGTGCAGCAGCAGCGAACCCCCGGGGGTCACCTCGGCCACGATGCCCCGGGTCTCCATCGGCTGGTTGGCGTGCCGGTGCACGTCGAAGCTGGCCCGGATCACCCGGTCCGCGCGGGCGAACGCCCCGTCCACGTCGCCGATGGTCTCGCTCTGCCGGAACACGGTGTTCCCGCCGGCCAACGGCCACACCGCCGGCTTGGTGTCGTCCAGCGCGTCCGCCCGGGTGGCGATCGGCTCCAGCGGCCGGTACTCCACCTCGACCAGGTCGCAGGCGTCCTCGGCCAGCGCGCGGGACTCGGCCACCACGATCGCCACCGGATCGCCCACGTGCCGGACCCGGCCCACCGCGAGCGCCCAGAACCACGGGTCGTAGAGGCCCTCCATGGCCATCATGCCCATGATCGGGTTGGTCATCCGGCGCATGTCCTCGCCGGTGAACACCCCGATCACGCCGGGGACCCGCAACGCCGCCGAGGCGTCCACCTCGCCCAGCTCGGCGTGCGGGTGCGGGCTGCGCAGGAAGGCCGCGTGCAGCATGCCCGGCACCACCACGTCGTCCACGAACCGCCCTCGGCCGGTGAGCAGGCGCCGGTCCTCCAGCCGCTTGACCCGGGCACCTACCAGCTTGCGGCCCACCGCGTCACGCATCCGGCGCCCCCTCGCCCCGGGTGGCGGCGACGGCCGCGCGCGCCCCGGCCAGGATCGAGTGGTAGCCGGTGCAGCGGCAGAGGTTGCCGGAGAGGGTGTCCTCCAGCTCCGCCGCGGTCGGGTCCGGGTTCTCGTCCAGCAGGGTCTTGATGGTCATCAGGAAGCCCGGGGCGCAGAAGGCGCACTGGAACGCGTGGTTGCGCCACATCGCGTCCTGGATCGGCCCCATCTCGCCATCCGGCCCGCTCAGGCCCTCGACGGTGACCACCTCACCGCCGTCCGCCTGTACCGCCAGCACCAGGCAGGAACGCACCGCGTCGCCGTCCAGGCTCACCGTGCAGGCGCCACAGACCCCGTGCTCGCAGCCCAGGTGCGTGCCGGTCAGGCCCAGGTCCTCACGCAGCACCTCGGCCAGGTGCCGGCGGCTGTCCACGCGCAGCGTGTGTTCGGATCCGTTCACCGTGAGGGTGATGTCGTGCGGGTCGCTCACCGGCCGGCCCCCGCCCGCTCGGCCGCCTCTTTAAGGCAGCGCCGGGTGAGCACCCCGGCGACGTGCTTGCGGTACGCCGAGGAACCGTGCAGGTCCTCCGGCGGCTCCAGCGCCTTGGCCACGATCTGACCCGCCTCCTCGAACAGCGCGGCCCCCGGCCGCTCCCCCAGCAGAACCTGCTCCGCCTCGGCCACCCGCCGGGGCACCCCGGCCACCCCGAAGAAGGACAGCGCGGCCGACTCGACCGCCCCGTCCCGGTCCAGGTCCAGCACGGCGGCCAGGCCGGCGATGGCGAAGTCCCCGTGCCGGCGGGACAGCTCGCGCACCGACCACCCCGCGCCGGCCGGCCACGGCGGGAAGCGCACCCCGGTGAGCAGCTCGGTCTCGGCCAGGTCGGTGGTGAACACGCCCTGGAAGAACTCACCCGCCGGCACCAGCCGCTCGCCGGACCGGGAGCGCACCACCAGCCGCGCGTCGAGCGCGAGCGCCACGGCGGGCAACTCGGCGGACGGGTCGGCGTGGGCCAGGCTGCCGCAGGTGGTGCCCCGGTTGCGGATGGCCCGGTGGCCGACCAGCGGCATCGCGGCGGAAACCAGCGGCGCGGCCTTCGCCACCGCCGGGTCGTGCTCGACCTCGGCGTGCCGCACCCGCGCGCCGACGGCGATCCCGTCCCCGTTCCGATCGATCCGGTCCAGGCCGGCGACCCGGCCGATGTCGATCAGGTGGGCCACGCTGGACATGCGCAGGGCCAGCACCGGCAGCAGGCTCTGCCCGCCGGCCAGCACCTTGGCGTCGTCGCCCAGCTCGGCCAGCAGCGACAACGTCTCGTCCAGCGACTCGGGCCGGTGATAGGTGAACCCGGGCAGCTTCAAACCTGTGAACTCCTCCCCCGGCCTACCGGCCAGGAGTGGAAGTCTAGAGACAAAGGATCCGCGGTGGCCCCGGCGCCCTGGTCAGCGCAGCACGAAGATCAGCGCGAGCACTCCGACCACGGCGGTCAGCGCGGCCAGTTGGGCCAGCGCGGCGCCGCCCGGCGGCCGGGACGGCGCCGTCGCGCGTTCCCGGCGGTAGCGGTGGCCGCCGACCAGCCACAGGCCGACGGCGAGCAGCACGCCGACCGCCGCGGCCAGCAGGCCGAGCGCGTGGAAGGTCAGCTTGGCGGCGAGCGCACCGGCCACCGCGAGCCCGAGCGCGGTCCGCCGCCAGGCCAGCGCGGTGCGTTCCAGCTGCAACCCGGGGCGTTCGGTGGTCACGTCAGCAGCAGCCCGGCCAGCACCACCACGGCGGCCAGCGTGGAACCCAGCGCGACCACCACCGCCGGGCCCGGGCCGGGCAGCGGCGCACCGGTCCGCAGCGCCCGCTCGGTGCGCACCCAGCCACACCACGCGGTGATCGGCACCACCAGCCCGACCAGCACGAACGCCACCGCCGCCAGCAACCGGGGGAGCGGCGCGATGGCCACCGGCAGCGCCCGCACCGCCACGCCGGCGGCCAGGAACGCCAGTCCGGTGCGGATCCAGGCCAGGAAGGTGCGCTCGTTGGCCAGGCTGAACCGGGGATCCGGCTCCTCGCCGACCTGGAAGACACCCCGGGGAAACCGCCGGCTCATGCGGTCACCGTACGGAACCCGGCGTTGGCCATCGACGAGTCGGGGGTGTTCGAGGAGCGGGCGGCCAGCCGGTACCGGTTGCAGTACGAGTCGTGGCAGAGGTAAGACCCGCCGCGCAGCACCCGTTCGCCGCCGCCCTCCGGGGAGAACGTGTCCGCGCACCACTCCCACACATTCCCGATCACCTGCCAGAGCCCGTAGTCGTTCGGCCGGTAGCTGCGCACCGGCGCGGTGGTGAGGTAGCCGTCGGCCAGCGTGTTCCGCCGGGGGAAGTCGCCCTGCCAGATATTGCACGGCCAAGCATCGCCCAGCTCATCGCCCCACGGGTAACGGGTGCCGACCCGGCCGCCCATTCCCACTCCTGGTCCTCCCCTCGGGACTCCGCACGGCCCGCCTGATCAGCGCCGAGCTCGGCGGATAGCCTCGCCAACGAGCGGTTTGTTCAAGACGCGCGGGGGTCACGCGGCGCAGGCTTGCGGGCATGAGTGAGCGAGCCTTCACCCCGGCGCTGGGCCGTTTAGCGCCCACCCGCTTCTACGACTCGGTTACCGCGCTGACCCGGGAGCGGCGGTGGCGCGGCCTGGTCGTCACGCACCTGGCGCCGCGACCCGACGACGTGATCGTGGATGTGGGCTGCGGCACCGGCTCGCAGGCGCTGCTGCTGCACCGCGCCGCGCCGGGGGCCCGGATCATCGGCGTCGATCCCGACCCGGAGGTGCTGGGCATCGCGCGGGCCAAGGCGCGGAAGGCTGGTGCGGCCGTGGAGTGGCGGCCCGGTATGGGCGATGCGTTGGCGGACGTCGTCGGCACCGGCGCGGCGAGCGCGGTGGTGTCCAGCCTGGTGCTGCACCAGTGCCCGATGGCGATGAAGCGGGCGATGCTCGCGTCGATGTACGCCGCGCTGCGGCCGGGCGGGCGGCTGGTGATCGCCGACTTCGGGTGGCAGCGCACCCGGCCGATGCGGCTGGCCTTCCGCATCGTGCAGCTGGCCGACGGCCGGCGGGACACCCAGCCCAACGCCGACGGGGTGCTGCCCGGGCTGATCGCCGGCGCCAGGTTCCGGGACGTGCGGGAGGCCGAGGTGGTGCCGACCCCGGGCGGATCGATCTCGATCTACACCGCCCGCCGGTCCTGATCCCGCAGGACGGACAGCGCGGCCGAGGGGGTCAGGCCCATCATCTCCCGCATCCACCGGGTCAGGTGCGCCTGGTCGGCGAAGCCGGCGGTCACCGCGGCGTCGGCCACCGAGTGGCCGTCCCGCAACGCCTCGGCCGCCCGGCGCAGCCGCATCCACACCCGCCAACGGGCCAGCGGCATGCCGAGCTCCCGCCGGGCCAGCGCGCGCAGGCGCTGCGGGGACAGGCCGACCCGTTCGGCCAGCTCCGGCATGGGCAGCTCCCAGGCCGCCATGGTGGCGTCCATCGCCGCCACCAGCCGCGGATCCAGCGAACTGGATGCGCGGGCCGAGGCGCGGCGGACGTCTTCCTCCCGCAGGCCGCGCAGCTCGGCGGCCGGGGTGATGCCGGAGCATCCGCGCAACCGGTCGGCGAACGCCGAGCTGGCATCCACGAAGTAGGTGTGCACGTCGGCCGCCGGTAGCAGCTGGTGCCGGGTCATCGGCGGCACCACCAGCACCTCGGCCCGGTGGCACACACCGGAAGCATCCAACATGGCGACCTCGCCGTGCCCCGCGACCGCGACCTGGAACGCGGCATGGCGATGCGCCGGACCCTCGGTTACCCGACCCCGGTAGCACGCGTAGCCGTCGCCGATCGCGAACCGCGCCGCCATGGCATGCCCTACCGTCGCGGGCGGGCGAATCGGGTGTTCAGGTCCTCGCCGCCGGGCAGGTCCGCCATCGCCCGGACCATCAGCAGGATCGAGCCGGCCAGCAGGTCCTCGCCCGAGGAGAGCCGGAGGGCGTCCTCCGAGGAACGCGACTTGAACATGTACCCCTGGGTCAGCGCGTTGAAGATGATCGCCACGTCGTCCCAGGTGGTGCCGGACCGGAGCCCGAACCCGTACGCCTCTCCGATACGCCGGTAGATGGCCGCCCAACGGGGCAGGATCAGGTCGTACTGGGCCTTGGAGAACTCCTGTACCTGGGGATGCCTGGGCAGCGCGGTCTCGATGCTGTGCTGCAGCGCCGAAAGTTGGTCGTTCACCAACGTCGTGCTGACCGCCGTGGACAGCCGGCGCACCAGCTCGCCCAGGCTCACCTCGCCCATCATGGCCAGGCAGGCCCGCTCGAAATGGTCCAGCCGCCGCTGCTGCGGTGCGAGCCGGAACAGGTAGGCGATCAGGTCCTCGGTGAACCGGTTCTTGTGCTCCCACCGGCCCCGGTACATGTTCACCGTGAGCAGCTTTTCCCGGTCTTGTTCCTGCCATTGCGCCGCCCGACCCAGAATGCGTTCCCGGGACAGCGACTCGAACAGCCGAGATCGGTCTTCCGAATCCAGGTCCGGACCCGAATACTCGAGCAGATCCTCCCGGAGCAGCTCAAGGCCGATTTCCAGAAATGCCCGGGTCTCCCAGCTGTTGGCCAGTTTCCGCCGCGTACCGGCCAGTCGTCCGGCACCGATGTGGCGGAGCACCTCGGAAAGGTCGCCGCTCGGGTCCGAGAGTTCCTCGTTCGACTGGAACGTGCTGATCGCGGACACCCCACTGCGCGGCTATGCGGACCTCGACGACCGATCAGCCTAGTCCACCCGGACGGGTCCACCAGCGCTGGTGGTGCGCACCTGGCCGTCCAGAGATTTCGGGCTTGGCCGCGCCTTCGGCCCTCGTGATTCACTGTTATTACCAGTGAGTAACAAGGACGGGACCATGCATCTTCTATCGGATTGGGCGATCGCCGCACCGGCCCTTTCACTGGTTGTTTGCGGCATTCTGCGTTTCTTGCGGCTGTGGCTGGTCACCAAGTTCCTGGCCAAGATTTACCGCGCGAGTGGGTTCGACCCCGCGCACCTTCGCGCCGCCGCCGAAGCGGTGCGCACCACGCAACGGCCGCCCTACTGAATGGCGGGCAGCACCTTCTCCGCGAACATCTCCAGCTGGCGGCGCTGCGCGTCCAACGGCGTGGTGCCCTGCTGGAAGAACTGCCACACCAGCCACTCCAGGTCACCGGCCTCCTCGCCGTCTCCCGGGTAGCAGGCGCGCAGGTCCTCGAGCTGCCGTTTCACGTCGTCCGGGGTGCCGCACAGCAACTGGTGGCACTCGATCAACCGGGTGGCCAGCGCCGTCTCGTCGGCGAACGTCACGGGCTGGGACGGGTCGTCCGCCTCGGTGCGCCACATCTCGGCGAAGCCGAACTTGTTGAAGTAGTTGTGCCACTCGAAGGCCGCGGTGCGGACCGCCAGGTGGAAGGCCTCCTCGCGGGTCTCGCCGAGGCAGATCGACCGGGTGGCGCCGAACCGCTGGCCCAGCCCCAGCTCGTGCCCGTGCTCGGCGGCTTCCGCCCGGTAGGTCAGCGCGTGCTCCCGGAAGACCGCCGGCCGGCCCTCGGTGGCCAGGCAGGAGAAGCCCCGTTTGGCCGCGTTCAGCAGGCTGGCCATGGACACCGTGTTGGGCACCCAGATCTCCGGGTGCGGGCGCTGGTAGGGCGGCGGGGTCACCCCGATCTTCCGGATCACCCCGTCCGCGTCCACCTCGTCCGGCGAGCCGAACTGGCGGGTCCACTCGACGCCGGCGAAGCCGCGAACCCCCTCCTCGTAGGGGTAGGGCACCTGGTAGTGCTTGCCGTTGTGCTCCCAGGAGTCCTCCGCCCAGGCCTTCTGGATCACCTCGATGTGCTCGTCGTAGATCTCCCGGTTGCGCCGGTCGGAGTCCGCGTCCACCAGCGATGTGGCACCCCGGCCCTGGGACAGGATCTGGATCCACCGCTTCTGGTAGCCCCGGGCGAACGCCAGCCCGACCCGGCCCTGGGTGAGCTGGTCCAGCAGCGCGACCCGTTCGGCCATCCGGATCGGGTCGTCCGCCGTGGGCACCAACGACATCGGGTAGAAGTGGATGTGCTGGGTGCGCGCGGCCAGGTCGGCGTAGAGCATGAGCGGGTCCGGCATCGCCTCGCCGCCCTCGGAGTGCAGGTGGTGCTCCGTGGTGGAAAGCGCGTCGTAGCCCAGCTCGTCGGCCAGCACCGCGATGGTGCGCAGCTCCTCCAGCATCATCTGGTAGCGCTCGGTGTTGCGCCCGACGGGCCGCAGCCGGTCGCGTTCCTCGAGCGTCGCCGGGATGGTCGGCATGGCGAACACGCTGACCTTCATGGGGTTTCCTCCAAACTGGCCACGAACTTGCGCAGGGGTTCGGCCAGCGCGTCGGGGTGGGTCAGCGACAGGCAGTGCGAACCGCCCGGCACGGCCACCACGCCCCGGCTGGCCGGCAGCAGCGAGCTCATCTCCTCGGCGATGCTCAGCGGGAAGGCCGCGTCGGTGGTGCCGTGCACGAGCAGCGCGGGGCAGGCGATCTCGGTGAACCGGTCGGTGATGTCATCGCGGCCCAGGATGGTCTCCCAGACGTCCCCCCACTGCTCCGGCGGCTTGGCCCGCCAGCGGTCGGTGAAGTACCGGCCGTCGTAGTCGGTGGGGGCGAACTGGATGTCCAGCACGGCGTCGGCCACCGCACCCACCGGCCCCTCGGCCAGCCACCCGGCGGCCAGCTGCGCATATCCGGCCTGTTCGACCTCGCCGAGCAGGCGCATCGACGTGCCGGTGAGCAGCAACCCGCTCACCCGGTCCGGGGCGGCCAGGGCGGCCCGCTGGCTCAGCCAGCCGCCCTGCGACATGCCGACCAGGACCGCCCGGTCCACCCCCGCGGCGTCCAGCAGGGCGATCACGTCGCGCGCGGCGTCCCAATAGGAGAACGGCCCGTTGCTCTCCGACATGCCGTGCCCGCGCTCGTCCCAGGTCAGGCAGCGGTGGTCGGCGGAAAGCCGGTCCACCACCGGCGACCAGATGGTG
The DNA here is from genome assembly GCA_014208095.1 of Actinospineispora eucalypti. GTDB lineage: Bacteria > Actinomycetota > Actinomycetes > Mycobacteriales > Pseudonocardiaceae > Pseudonocardia > Pseudonocardia eucalypti. Next base: position 724,908 of record JACHMT010000002.1, read on the forward strand.
TGGTCCAGGAACGCGCCGTGGCTGAACACCACCACCGGCCCGCCGCCGGTGTCCTCGTAGTAGATCCGGTTCCCGTCATTGGTGAAGAACGGCACGTCAGTCCCTCCGGGCTACGTCGATCACCCCAGCTGACGGCGGACCGTACAGCGCCTCGATCGCCGCCGCGTGCTTGGTGGCGATCGGCCCGCGCCGGAGCTTCATGGTGGCGGTCAGCTCGCCCCCGGCCGGCGTCCAGGTCTCTCTCATGATCACGAACCGGCGCACCCGCTCGGCGTCGTTGAGCGCCTCGTTGGCCCGGCTCACCGCCTCGGTAAGCGCCTTCACTAACGCCGGGTGGCCGGCGTTGCGCGCCGGGTCGGGGTCGCCGGTCAGCGCCGCCGCCGCGTCCGGCTCCGGCGAGATCAGTGCGGTCACGTAGGGCCGGCCGTCCCCGACGGCGGCCACCGAGCCGGCCAGCGGACCGGCCGCCGCGACGGTGTTCTCCACGTGCACCGGGGCGACGTTCTTCCCGGTGGAGGTGACGAAGATGTCCCGTTTCCGGTCGATGATCCGGTAGTAGCCGGCCTCGTCGGTGTCGAAGATGTCCCCGGTCCGCAGCCAGCCGTCCGGGTCGAAGGCAGCGGCAGTCAGCTCCGGCTTGTTCCGGTACCCGCGCATCACCATCGGGCCGCGCAGCAGCAGCTCCCCGTCCGGTTCGAGGCGGGCGGTGACCCCGGGCAGCGGCAGGCCGTTGGTCTCCGGGCGGGGGCGGTCGGCGGGGTTGCACAGGACGATCCCGGCGGTCTCGCTCTGCCCGTAGCACTCGCACAGGTCGGTGCCGATGGCCGCGAAGAACCGCAGCGTCTCCGGGGGCAGTGGAGCCGCGCCGGTGAACAGCAGCTCGCCCGCGTCCAACCCGATCGCCCGGCGCAACGCGGCCAGCGCGTCGCCGTGGGACCGCCAACGCCGTTGAAGGTCCGGGGCCGCCGGGCGGCCGACCACCCGGTCGTCGTGCAGCCGCCCGCCCAACTCGACGGCCTCCTCCAGCCGCGCCCGGTCCGGGGCGGCGGCGACCAGGTCCAGCGCCAAGACCCGCAGCCGGTTCCAGATCCGGGGCACCGCCATGTACAGGGTCGGCCGCAGCCACGGCAGCAGACCGGCCGCCGTCCGCGGGTCCGGGTGGTAGGTGATCGTCGCGCCGGACACGATCGGCATGTAGTAGGCGCACAGCCGGTCGCCCATGTGCGCGAACGGCAGGTAGGACAGCGCCCGGCCGTCCTCGGGCAGCCGCCCGAGCGAGTGCAGGCCCCGGATCTGCTCGAGGATGTTGTGGTGGGTGAGCTCGGCGCCCTTGGGCTCGCCGGTGGTGCCCGAGGTGTACACCACGGTGACCAGGTCGTCCGGGCTCAGCTCCGGTCGGGTTTCCAGCGGTTGGCCGGTGGTGCGCAGCGTCCCGAGGTTCGGTTCCGGGCCGTCCAGCACCACCAGCCGGGGCGGGCGGTCCAGCCCCGCGACGGCGGCCCTCGCCGCGTCCGCCATGGCCAGTTCTGTGACCACCACGTCGGCCCCCGAGTCGGCGAACAGGTAGGCCAGCTGGGGCACCGGCGTGCTGTTGTAGACCGACAGCGGTACCGCGCCCAGGTGCAGCGTGGCCATGTCCACCACGGCCGCCTCGTACCGGTTGGTCAGCAGCATGGCCACCGTGCCGCCCCGGCCGACCCCGAGAGCGGCCAGCCCGCCGGCCACCGCTCGCATCAGCGCGTCGTACTCCCGCCAGTTCAGCTCGACGGCGCCGTCGGAGGAACGCAGGGCCGGCGCGTCCGCCCGCCGCCGGACCGTGTGCGCGAATGCCTGGCACAGGTCACCGGCGCGGACGGCGTCGATCACGACAGCTCCACCACGGCCGAGACCACGTCGCCCCGGCCGAGCGAGGCCAGCCCTTCGTTGATCTCGTCCAGGCCGAACCGGTGGGTGACCAGCCGGTCCAGCTCGAGGTCGCCGTCCTGGTACGCGCGGACGATGCGCGGCACGTCCCGCCGGTTGTCCGCCGCGCCGAACAGCACCCCCCGGAAGGTTTTCGCCCGCCCGACCAGCCCGCTGAACTGCGGAACGTCCACCCGCACGCCGGGGCCACCCGCGCCCACGAAGACCACCTCGCCGCCCTTCGCGGTCATCGCGATGGCCTGGTCCACCGTGGCCTGCGCGCCGACGCACTCGATGGCCACGTCCACCCCCCGCCGGCCGGTCCGGGCCCGCACCTCGGCCACGACGTCGGCGGCTTCGCCGGCCGGGATCACGTCGGTGGCGCCGAGCGTGCCGGCCAGCTCCAGCTTCCCCGCGACCAGGTCGATGGCCAGGATCTGGGCCGCGCCGGCCAGCCGGGCGCCCTGCAGCGCGGCCAGCCCGACACTCCCGCAGCCGATCACGGCCACGGTGTAGCCGGGGCGGATCGCCGCCGCGTTCATCGCCGCGCCGAACCCGGTGAGCACCCCGCAGCCGATCAGCGAGGCCGGCGCGAACGCCACCTCCCCGGGAATCCGTACCGTGGAGATCGCGGAGACCACCACCTCCTCGGCGAACGTGCCGGCCGCCACCATCTGGGCGACCGGGGTGCCGTCCGGCGCGCCGAACCGGTGGGTGCCGTCCCGCAGGGCCCCGGACCGGAGCACCACGTCGCCCACCTCGCACAGGCTCGGCTGGCCGCGGGCGCAGCGGTAGCAGCTCCCGCACTGCGGCATGCCGGTCACCACGACGTGGTCGCCCGGCCGCGGGTCGGTGACGCCCTCGCCCACCGAGACCACGGTGCCCGCACCCTCGTGGCCGAGCACCACGGGCAGCGGGCTCACCAGGTCACCGCTGCGCACGGACGCGTCGGAAGCGCAGATCCCGGCGGCCCCGAGGCGTACCCGTACCTCACCGGCGCGCGGCTCGGCCAGGTCCAGGTCCATGACCCGCAACGGCTGGCCGAGGGCGGTACACACGGCGGCCCGAGGCAACGTCGCCCCCCGTCTGATTTTTGAACCAAGGCGTCTCAATTATGTCGGCGCCTCGGGGGCTGTCAAACCGACCCTCGCCGGGCGGGAGGTCCGGCACGCCCAGTGGTAGCCGGGTCTGGCACGGTAGGAGGCGTGACCGAACCGGGTGCGAAACCGCGCCACCCCGGGGCGGCGCGGTGGCTGTGGTACTCGGTCAGCGGGCGGCTCCCGGACCGCTACCGGGACTGGGTGCTGTACGACCTCACCTGCCCGACCTGGCCGCTGCGCCACCTGGCCCGCCTGCTGGTCCCGCTGGTCCCGGTGATGGCGGTCCTGCTGCTGGTGCTGCCCGGCCCGTTGTGGCTGCGGGCCATGGCCGCCGGGCTGGGCGCGGTGATCGGCCTGCTCTACTCGTTCGTCTTCCTGCACGACTCGGCCGACCGCCGCGCGGCCCGCTTCGGCTACCCGCCCGGCACCCTGCAGGCCGTCCGGGGACAACGCCGCGAACGGCCCGGCTAAGCGCCACGCCCGCGCGATTGGCGTACTGTGATGAAAGTGCCCGCCACCACGCTCTATCCCCTCGTCATGCGGGACTCGGCGGGTCCGAGCGGCACGCCCGGTCGCCCTCGGTGAGCGACTCGTCGTACCGACGTCAAGCTCCGGCCGCCTCCGCCGACCCGGTGCAGGACTACTTCCTGCGGATCAAGCGGGTGGCGCTGCTCGACGCACGGCAGGAGGTCGACCTGGCCAAACGGATCGAGGCCGGGTTGTACGCCGCCGAGCGGCTCGCCGGAGTAGCGCCCCAAGCAGCCGCGACCGGACAGCTCCAGCTGGACCTGAGCTGGATCGTCCGCGACGGCGAGCGCGCCAAGAACCACCTGCTCGAGGCCAACCTGCGCCTGGTGGTCTCGCTGGCCAAGCGCTACACCGGTCGCGGAATGGCCTTCCTGGACCTGATCCAGGAGGGCAACCTGGGCCTCATCCGCGCGGTCGAGAAGTTCGACTACACCAAGGGCTACAAGTTCTCCACCTACGCCACCTGGTGGATTCGCCAGGCCATCACCAGGGCCATGGCCGACCAGAGCCGCACCATTCGCATACCGGTGCACATGGCGGAGATCGTCAACAAGCTCAGCCGGTCTCAGCGCGAACTGCTGCGGGATCTCGGCCGCGAACCCACCGTCGCGGAGCTGGCGAAGGAAATGGACCTCACCCCGGCGCGCGTGCTGGAGGTCCAGCGCTATGCCCGCGAGCCGCTCTCCCTGGACCAGACCATCGGCGACGAGGGCGACAGCCACCTCGGCGACTTCATCGAGGATTCCGAGGCCGTGGTAGCGCTGGACGCGGTGTCGTTCACCCTGCTGCAGGACCAGCTGCGATCGGTGCTCGCGACGCTGTCCGAGCGGGAGGCCGGCGTGGTCCGGCTGCGATTCGGGCTCGTCGACGGCCAGCCGCGTACGCTCGAGGAGATCGGCCGGGTCTACGGGGTCACCCGGGAGCGCATCCGGCAGATCGAGTCGCAGACGATGTCGAAGCTGCGCCACCCGTCCCGCTCCGAGCCGCTGCGCGACTATCTCGACTGAGCGGCTCGGGAGCGTTGAGCTTGCCCCGTTCGCCGCCGCCTCGAGCACGTTCACCCCACAGCGGTGCCGCCACCAGCCGGACCGGACGGTGGTCAGCGCCCCCTTCGGGCGCCGACCCGGGTGCGGGCGGACAGGTCGGCCGCGCCGCCCCGCCGGGTCGCGGTGCCAGCGGTGCCACCCTGACCGCTGCCTCCGTGACCGCTGCCTCCGTGACCGGCCCGGTGTCGGCTCTTCGACCGGCCCGCCGAGCCGCGGGGGGACTTGGGCTGCCGGCCCTCGGCGGCGTTGGCCGGCGGGTTCGCCTTGCGGCGGCGCCGGGCCGGCTTCACCTCGGGCGCCGGCGCGGTCGCGGTGTAGTGGCGGGTGCCCGGCGCGAGCCGGGTCAGCATGGCGTGCCCGGGCCCGACCTCGGTGGTGGTCGCCGCGATACCGGCCCGCCGGAGCAGGGTGGCCACCTCGCGCGCCTGGGTGTTGGTCATCAGGGTGACCACCGTGCCCTCGGCGCCGGCGCGGGCCGTGCGGCCCGACCGGTGCACGTAGGCCTTGTGCTCGGCGGGCGGGTCGGCGTGGATGACCAGCTCGATGCCGTCGACGTGGATCCCCCGCGCGGCGATGTCCGTGGCCACCAGCGTGCTGGCCGCACCCTCGGCGAACGCGCGCAGGTTGCGTGAACGGGCCTGCTGCCCGAGGTTGCCGTGCAGCTCCACCGCGGCCACCCCGGAGGTGGCGAGCTGGCGGGCCAGCCGGGCCGCCCCCCGCTTGGTGCGAGTGAAGACCAGGGTTCGCCCCGGCGCGGCGGCCAGGTCGGTGAGCACGGGCATCCGGTCCTCGGCGCGGACCCGCAGCACGTGGTGGGACATCGTGGCGGTCGGCGAGGGCGTCTCGTCCACGCTGTGGGTGATCGGATCGTTGAGGAACCGCTTGGCCAGGACGTCGATACCGGCGTCCAGGGTCGCGGAGAACAGCAGCCGCTGCCCGCGCGACGGGGTCTGCGACAACAGCTCCCGCACCGCCGGCAGGAACCCGAGGTCGGCCATGTGGTCGGCCTCGTCCAGCACGGTGATCTCCACCGAGGCCAGGCTCGCGTGACCGCTGGACAGGTGGTCGAGGAGGCGGCCGGGGCAGGCCACCAGGATGTCCACGCCGGCCGCCAGGGCGGCGACCTGCTGGCCGGGGCGCACCCCGCCGAACACCGTGGTGGCTCGCAGCGCCAGCGCGTCGGCGAGCGGCGCCACGGCGGCGTGGATCTGCGTGGCCAGCTCCCGGGTCGGCGCGAGGATCAGCGCGCGGGGCCGGCCCGCTCGGCGCGGCCGGGCACTGGCGACCAGGCGGGCCAGCACCGGCAGCAGGAACGCGTAGGTCTTGCCCGAGCCGGTCCGACCCCGGCCGAGGACGTCGCGCCCGGCCAGCGAGTGCGGCAGCGTGGCGGCCTGGATCGGGAACGGCTGCACCACGCCCTGTGCGGCCAGCGCGGCGATGAGCGGGGCCGGCACGCCGAGCTCGGCGAAGCCGTCATCGAGGGAGCCGGCGGGGCGGGCAGGGTGGGCGGGGTGGGCAGGGCGGGTTGAGACAGTCGTGGGGTATCGGCGGCGGTCCGCCATCAATTCTCCGAACGTGGAAGGGTCGTCCTGCCCGGCGCGAGCCGTGTGGTCGCGGCACATGGGGGCCGACATGGAAAACGCGGCCCGAGGCAGAACAGACGGACCGCTCGTGCTTAGTTTACCTGGCGGACGTCCCCCGGCGTCACGCGACCGGCCGGCATGGCGGGAAAGCCGTCGCGCCCGGGCCGCCGGCCTGACAGTGTGACCATCCGTGAGCAGCGCCGAGATCCCCACCGACCCGGTCGACGTGCCGGAAATCGTCACCAAGCTGGCGGACGGCGCCACCCTCACCCCGGTCTGGCGCAACGAACTGGGCGGCCTGACCTTCCGGGCGGACGGCGGGCCCCACGGCACCAGATACATCAAGTGGGTGCTCGCCGGCACCCCGGAGATCGACCTGCCGGCCGAGGCGGCCCGCCTGGCCTGGGCCGACAGTCGGGCCGCCGTGCCGAAGGTGCTCGAGCACGGCGCCGACCAGCGGGAGCAGTGGCTGGTCACGGCCGAGGTGCCGGGCACGTCGGCGGTTCTGCCCCGGTGGAAGACCGAACCGGCCACGGCGGCCGCCGCGATCGGCCGGGGCCTGCGCCGGCTGCACCACGCGCTGCCGGTGGACGACTGCCCCTTCGACTGGGGCGTCACGCGCCGGCTGGTGCGCGCCGACCAGCGCCTGGCCGACGGCGAAGGCCCCGCCGAGTGGTCGCCCGAGCACCAGCACCTCGATCCCGCGGAGGCCCGCGCGCGGATCGGCGACCCGCCGCCGGTGGACCGCCTGGTGGTCTGCCACGGCGACGCCTGCGTGCCGAACACGCTGCTGCGCGAGGACGGCTCGTTCGCAGCGCACGTGGACCTCGGCTCGCTCGGCGCGGCCGACCGCTGGGCCGACCTCGCGGTCGCGGCGTGGAGCACCGAGTGGGACTACGGCCCCGGCTTCGACGAGGTGCTCTACCGCGCGTACGGCGTCGCCCCGGACCCCGGGCGGATCGCCTACTACCGCCTGCTCTGGGACCTCGCCTGATTCGATGCGATTATAGAGACCGTGCAGCTCAAAAATGACCTGACCGGCCGGGTTGCCCTGGTCACCGCCGCCGCGGGCCCGGGGATCGGGCGGGCCACCGCCGGGCTGCTGGCCGAGCACGGGGCCACCGTGGTGCTCACCGACCGCGCCGGTGACCGGGTCGCCGAGGCCGTGCGGGACCTCGCCCGAACCGACGTGCACGGCCTCACCCTGGACGTGACCGACGAGCAGCGGGTGGCGGAGGTCTTCGAGCAGGTACTGCGCGACCACGGCCGGATCGACATCCTGGTGAACAACGCCGGCACCTCGCTGCCCGCACCGATCTGGGAGATCTCCACCGCCGCCTGGCGGAAGGTCGTCGACGTGTGCCTCACCGGGGCGTTCTTCACCATGCGCGCGGTACTCCCGCACATGATCGCGCGCGGGTCGGGCTCGATTGTGAACATCGCCTCAACCGAGGCCTGGACCAGCCGCACGCCGGGCAACACCGCCTACCACGCGGCCAAGGCCGGGCTGCTGGCGCTGACCCGGTCAACCGCCGTTCAGGTCGGCCCACACCAGGTCCGGGTGAACTGCGTCGCGCCCGGCCTGACGCCGAACCCGCTGCTCAGCAGGGTCATTCCGGAGCAGGATCTCCGGGAGATGCGGGACGAGATACCGCTCGGCCGGCCCAGTACGCCGGAGGACATCGCGGACTCGGTGCTGTTCCTGGCCGGCGACGCCAGCCGCTCCATCACCGGGGAGACCATCGCGGTTTGTGGCGGATCCGCAATGCGACCCTGAAACGATTGTTTCTCTGTCGCTATATACCAGGCGTACCGTCGGTAACGGGATACACGTTTGGGGGACGGCCACAGATGTCCATTCGGTTCTTCTTCGCGATGGCTTTCTCGGCGGCGCTGGTCGTCGCGGTCACGGTTCTGGTGCTGATCTGGACCGAACCGCCGACGGCCACCTCGCAGCCCGAGGACCGTCCGTCTCCCGACGGGCCGCCGGTGGCCGGCGGGAGCGCGGGTGGGGGGAGCGGGCCGGCGGCGACCGACACCGCCTGCGGCGACGACCAGCGCGTGCCCCGGATCGGGCTGCCCTGCTCCCCGCTGGGCAACACCAACCGCTAACCGACCTCGGCCAGGTAGCCGGCGAGCGCGCGGTCGAAGCGCTCGCCGGCCTCGAACATCGGGTAGTGCCCGCACTCGGCCAGCACCGTGAGGTGCCCGTCCCCGCCGGACGCGGCCAGCCGCCGGCGCACCCACTCCGCGCCGTCGGCCGGCGTCACCGGGTCCGCCGCGCCGACGATCTGCCGCACCGGCAGCCCCACCCCGTCCAGCGCGGCGGTCAGGTCGGTGCGCAGGTAGGTCCGGTAGCACTCGATGGCCGACCAGGTCGGCATGCGCAGCTGCATGCCGACCAACCAGTCCACCAGCCCCGGCTCGGGCACGGTGCCGAACGCGCCCCGCACGTTTGCCCGGCGCGCCGCCTTCCGGTCGGTCCGTTCGGCCGTGAGGAGGGCCGGCTCGAGTCGGTCGGCGTCCCGGCCGAAGGGGAACCGGGCCGAACGGGTCGCCCGCACCCCGTTGGAGCACACCAGCACCAGCTGGGCCAGCCGGCGCTCCCCCGCCGCCGCGACGGCCAGCCCGACCTGCCCGCCGAACGAGTACCCGACCAGCGAGACGTCCCGCAGGTCCAGCCGGTCCAGCACCGTGCGCACGTCGGCCACCAGCCGGTCCATCCCGTACCCGCGCACCGGCTTGTCCGAGCTGCCGGTGCCGCGCAGGTCCAGGCCCAGCACCCGGTAGCTGGGCGCCAGGTCGCGCAGCTGCGCGTGCCACACCTCGTGGTCCAGGCCGAACCCGGCGATCAGCAGCACCGGCCGGCCCCGGCCCACGTCCCGCACGTGCAGCCGGACCCCGGGCTCCACCTCGACCACGGTCATCCGGCGGCTCCGCCGGCGAAGCCGGCCTGGGGCGGGCGGCCAGTTCGGCGCCCGCCGGGAAGCTCGAGCCCGAGCTCGGCGTGGAAGTCGGCCAGGTCCGGTTCCTGCGTCAGCTCCCGGAACTCCACGTTGGTCCAGGGCATCGTGGTGACGACCCGCCCGGCGCCGTTGCGGTAGTAGGTCGTCATGCCCGGATGCGCCCAGATGGTGCGCTCCAGCGCGGCGTCCAGCCGCCGGGTGTACCGGTCGTGCACCTCCGGCCGGCACTCGACCACGTCGATGCCCTCGGCCAGCATCCGGGCCAGCAGCTTCATCACGTAGCCCAGCTCCATCTCGATGCCCAGCGCGGCGCTGCCGCCGTGCCCGGCGATGGTGTTCGGGCCGAGCAGCATGAAGAAGTTGGGGAAGTCCGGCACGGTCATGCCCAGGTAGGCGCGGGCGTCGTCCTCGCCCCAGGTCTCCCGCAGCGTGCGCCCCGACCGGCCGCGCACCTCGATCGGGGCCAGCAGGTTCAGGTTCTGGAAGCCGGTGGCCAGCACCAACACGTCCGCCGGGATCTCGCGGCCCGGCTCGGTGACCACGCCGCCCGGGGTCACCTTGGCCACCGGGTCGGTGACCACCTCCACGTCGTCGCGGCGCACCGTGCGGAACCACCCGGCGTCCAGCAGCGGGCGCTTCCCGTAGGGCGGGTAGTCGGGCAGGCAGACCGGCAGCAGCTCGTCGGCGCGGTCGCCCAGCTCGCGGGCGATGTACTTGGCCAGGAAGGCCCGGTGGCGGTCGTTGACCGCGTTCACCGACCGCCCCGGGTGCGGCCACTCCGGGTCGACCTGCAGCGCGGGAAACAGCCGGTCGCCGAAGTTCCACACCAGGCGCAGCCGGTACCAGCCCAGGTAGTGCGGCACCTCCCGCATGAGGTACCTGGTCGCCTCGTCGACCGCGCGCGGCTGGTTCGGGTTGGGCAGGCCCCACTGCGGGGACCGCTGGAACACGGTCACCCGCTCGGCGACGCCGGCGATGGCCGGCACCAGCTGCATCGCGCTGGCCCCGGTGCCGATCACCGCCACCCGCCTGCCGCGCACGTCCACCGCCGGGTCCCACCGGGCGGTGTGCATGCACGGGCCGGCAAAGCTGTCCAGTCCGGCGATGTCCGGGTACTTCGGGCGGTTCAGGTACCCGGTCGCGGTGATCACGATGTGCGCGGTCAGCGTCTCCCGGCGGCCGTCGCCCGCGCGCAGCCGCACCGACCAGCGGCGCTCGCCGGCCCGCCAGGCCATCGACTCGACCTCCAGGCCGCCCCGGATGTGCGGGCGCAGCCGGTACTCGTCGGCCAGGTCGTTCAGGTACCGGTGCAGCTCGTCGCGGCGGGCGAAGTAGCGCGACCAGTCGGCCCGCTGGGCGAAGGAGAACGAGTAGAGGTGGCTGGGCGTGTCCACCCCGCAGCCGGGGTAGGTGTTCTCCAGCCAGGTGCCGCCGACGTCCGGGTTCTTGTCCACGATGGTGAACGCCACGCCGGCCTTGCGCAGCTTGATCCCCGCGCACAGTCCGGCGAACCCGGCGCCGACCACGAGCACCCGCAGGTCCGCCGGCACATCGGGGAACTCGACGTCCCGGCTGGCCACGCCCAGCTCCTCGGCGAGCAGCGGCCCGATGCCCGCCGGCAGCGAGTTGCCCGGGCCGAGGGAGATCTCCAGCATCTCGGCCAGCTGGTCCGGCGTCGGCGGCGGCGCCGGGGGCAGCCCGCCGGCCCAGCGCCGGGTGACCAGCTCCTCGGCGGCCGCCCGGATCTCCCGCTGTGTCTCCGCCGGCAGTCCGCCGGTGTCGTCCTCCCCGGCGCCCCTCGGCGCGGCCGGCCGCCACTCCGGGCGCAGCCAGCCCGCGCGGTCCCCGCTGAGCGTGGCCATGGCCATCAACAGGGTGGGCAGATGCGCCCCGGCCAGCGCCGCGCGCAGCTCGGCCGGGCTCCGGTCGGTGGTTCGGGGGTCGGTGGTCCGGGCTTGCGCCACGCCGCACGCTCCATCTTTTTGAACCTGGCCGTCTCAAATACTATAGGCAACCCGCCGGTACGATCGAAATGACATGACCTCCCAGATTGCCGACGGCGCCACCGTGACGGCCGCGTCGACAACCCAGCGCAGGCGGGGCCGCCCGCCGCGCAACATCGACGACGGAGCGGTGGTGGCCGCCATCGAGCGGCTGTTCGCCGAGGGCGGGATCGACGCGGTCACCATCGAGCGCACCGCCAAGGAGCTGTGCGTCTCCCGCGCCACGCTGTACCGCTCGGTGCCGGACAAGGCCCACCTGCTGGGCATCCTGTTCGTCCGGATGACCGACGAACTGGACCGCAACGCGGCGCGCGCCATCCGGGCGCCGGACGCCACCCCCAAGGAGCGGCTGACCGAGCTGATCCGGGTGCAGATCGACGCGGCCGTACGGATGCGCGACTACTTCTTCGTGTTCTTCGACGGTTCCCGGCTGCCGCGCACCGTGCACCGGGAGTGGCGGCGCTGGACCCGGCGGCACGAGCAGGTCTGGATCGACGCGGTGGCGGAGGCGATCGACGCGGGCGCGCTGCCGCCCGGCGACCCCCGGCTGACCACCCGGATGATCCTCGGCATGCTGATCTGGATCGCGCACTGGTTCCGCGCCTCGGAGGGCATCACCACCGAGCAGATCCAGGCCAAGGCACTCGAGCTGGTGGGTTTCACCCGGGAGCAGAGGTAGGTCCGGTGGCGACGACGACCCGTGAGAACCGACCGTCCCGGTCGCGGCCCAGCGGCCGCACCTTCTTCCTGATCATCCTGTTCGTGGTGCCGGTGCTGCTGTACGCGGTCCCGGCCTGGCGGCTGCTCGGCGCGGGCGCCGACTGGCCGGCGCCGGTGGTCACCGTGGGCGCCGCGTTGTTCGCGCTGGCCCTGGTGGGCGTGCCGGTCGGCATGTTGCTCGGCCACGGGCCCCGGCAGCTCGACGCCGCCGCCCGGCTGGGCGACCTGTTGCTCGGTTCGGGCTGGGTGCTGCTGGTCTGGACGCTGTTCGGCGAGCCGGTCCGGCTGGTGCTGGCGCTGGCCGGGGTGCCCGATCCCACCCGCGCGCGGATGGTGGCCGTACTGGTGCTAGCGGCGGTCGCCGTGCTGCTGGCCTACGGCTACCGGCAGGCAACCCGGGTGCCCCGGGTCGTGCCGGTCGAGGTCCGGCTGGACCGGCTGGGCGCGGGCCTGGACGGGTTGCGCATCGCGCTGATCACGGACACCCATTTCGGCCCGATCGACCGGCGCGGCTGGGGCGAGCGGGTGGTGGCCGAGGTCAACGAGCTGAACGCGGACATCGTCTGCCACGCCGGCGACCTCGCGGACGGCCTGCCCGACCGGCGCGCCGACCAGGTGGCCGCCTTGGCCGACGTGCGGGCCGAGCTCGGCCGCTACTACATCGTGGGCAACCACGAGCACTTCGCCGAGGCCCAGGCCTGGCTGGACCACATGCGGCGGCTGGGCTGGCACACCCTCCACAACCGGCACGACGTGGTGGCGCGCGGCGGTGACCAGCTGGTGGTGGCCGGGATCGACGACCCGACCGGCGTGGGCAGCGGGCGGGGACCCGACCTGCCGGCCGCGCTGGCCGGCGCCAACCGGGAGCTGCCCGTGCTTCTGCTCGCCCACCAACCGAAACAGGTCGCCGAGGCGGCCGAGGCCGGCATCGACCTGCAACTCTCCGGGCACACGCACGGCGGCCAGATCTGGCCGTTCCACTACCTGGTCCGCACCGACCAGCCGGTGCTGGCCGGACTGAGCCGGCACGGCGCGCGCACCCAGCTCTACACCAGCCGGGGCACCGGATTCTGGGGGCCGCCGCTGCGCGTCTTCGCGCCGAGCGAGATCACCCTGATCACCCTCCGCGGTCCCGCGCCGGAGGCGCTGGGCTGAGGGCACGCCCGGTTTGGCGCGTGCGGGAGATTCAGCCGACTGACCGATCGGGCGACCACCGAGCTCAGCCATCCACCCATCCGTGTGCGTGCGCCATGCGCACCAGGTGCTGCCGCACGCGCAAAATCTGTTCCCCGGTGAGTCCGGGTGCCGACGCGAGCAGTAGCTCCGTCACTTCTTCAGTAAACTCTTTTGCCGTCAGCACATCGCACAGGCCGTCATCCGCACTGCGTGTGGCGCCCGTTCGAGGGGGTGGCACATATTCCGGCGCCTGCTCCAACAGCTGAACCGCGGAAGCTTTCAGGCCGCGCCCACTCTCCTCTATTTCGAACTCCACCCGGGCGCCGGTGGCTAACAGGGATTTGTCGAAGTCCAGGTCATTGACGTGGATGAACACATCCTCGCCACCGTCCTCCTGGCCAACGAACCCGTAGCCCCGCGCCTCGTCGAACTTCAGTACCCGCCCCACTGCCATAACTCCGCCTCCACAACAAGTCTGACTGATCCGTAGGTCGCGCCGCCACAAACAACCCCGCTTGCCGCAAAGATCCGCATACTCTTTTCCGTCTGAATCGCGGCCCGATCTTCTTGATCACTCCAGTTCTGGATGTTAGCACTGAGGAAATTCAGCATTTATTGGTGGAAGACTCGGCGGCATTCTTGCCGTAGCAACCATTCCCTACCCAACCGATCAGCGTTCGGTTAAGCTTCGCGCGGTGGACCTCAGGACCCCGAACCCGATGCACCACCGCTGCGCACCCCAGGACGCCTGGTCGACCGTCAACACCAGGGAGAACTATCCCGGCGTGATGAGCCCGCTGGGCGCCACGCTGTGGCTGCCGGTGTCCGACCTGGCGGTGAACGGAACCTTCCACGACTTCGGTGTGCTGCCCGCGTCGGAGATCCGGATCGCCGCCAACCCGGGCCAGGCCACCTCGGCGGTGTTCTTCGGCCGCTACACCGCGAACCTGAACTACTTCCGCCGGATGTGCGACCTGATGCCGGGCACCTCCGGGGCGGTGTTCGAGGAGCAGATCTTCGGCACGGTGCGGACCGACGCTCCCGACTACTCGTCCCGGCGGCGCTACCCGGTGATCGCGGTCAAGGCGCCCCTGCTGGTCGCCCGGCTGCCCCGGCGGATCCGGCGCATGTCCGCCCGGCTGAGCGGGTGGTGGCGCTGGGCCACCTCGCCGGCGGGCCTGGCGCGGCCGGCCGGCGTGCAGCTGCGGCAGGCCCGGCTGATGCTCGAGTACGCCATGCGTGAGCACGTGTCGGGCACCCTCGTGGCCCAGGCGGTGTTCGACAAGCTCGGCGGGCTGGCCGAGCGGGCCGGGGAGCCGGGGCTGCACCTCGAGCTGTCCTCCGGGCTCGGCCAGATGGTGGAGGTGGAGCTGGTCGCGGCGCTGCACCGGGTCGCCCGCGGCGAGCTGGGCCTGAACGGCTTCCTGGCCGACTACGGGTTCCGCTGTGCCGGCGAGGTGGAGATGTCCAACCCGTCATGGCGGGAACGTCCCGAACTGGTCGAGCGGCTGGTGCGCAAGTACCGCACCGCGCCCGAGGCGCCGGACCGGGCGGAGCGGCGCGAGGCCGACCGGCGAGCCGCGCGCCACCGCCTGCTCAGCGCCCTTTCCCCGGCCGACCGGGCGCTGGCCCGGATTCTGCTGCGGGTGGCGGCCGTGTTCATCCCCCTGCGCGAGGAGGGCAAGGCCGCCCTGGCCCGCGCGTTCGACGGCGCCCGCGCGGCCTCTCACGCCCGCAGCCGGGAGCTGGTGGCGGCCGGCGTGCTGGACGCCGAGGACGACATGTTCTACCTGACCTTCGAGGAGATCACCGGCACGCCGCCGGCCGACGCGAAAGGACTGGTGGCGGCCCGCCGGGAGCTGCGCGCGGCCTACGAGAAGATCGACGTGCCGGACTTCTGGCTGGGCAACCCGGAACCGGTCACCCCGGCCGCGCGGCCCGAGGAGCGGGCCGACCGGCTGACCGGCATCGCCGCCGCCTCCGGGGTGGTCCAGGGCCCGGCCAGGGTGGTCCACGACGCGGACGGCTGCGACGAGCTGGAGCCCGGCGAGATCCTGGTCTGCCGGGCCACCGACCCGTCCTGGGCCTCCGCCTTCCACCTGGCCGCCGGGGTCGTGATCGACATCGGCTCGGCCTCCTCGCACGGCGCGATCGTGGCCCGCGAGATGGGCCTGCCCTGCGTGATCAACACCGGCCGGGGCACGGCGGCGCTGCGCACCGGCGACCTGTTGCGGGTGGACGGCACGCTCGGCGAGGTCACCGTGCTCACCCGGGTGGAGGGGACGTAGCGGTTCCGCCCAGCCCTACAGCGGGTCGGTGACCCCGAGCGCGCCGAGCAGCGTGCGCAGCTTCGCGCTGGTCTCGGCCAGCTCGGTGACCGGGTTGGAGCCGTCCACCACGCCGGCGCCGGCGAACAGCCGCAACGCGCGGTCCCTCACCTCCGCGCTGCGGATGGTCACCGCCCATTCCCCGTCGCCACCGGGGGCGGACCAGCCGACCATGCCGGTGTAGTAACCCCGCTCCACCGTCTCCAGGTCGCCGATCGCCGCGCGCGCCTCGGCCAGCGGCACCCCGCACACCGCCGGAGTCGGGTGCAAGGCCTCGGCCAGCTCGAGCGCGGACACCTCGGGGTCGGCCAGCCGGCCGCTGATCCGGCTGGACAGGTGCCACATCGAGCCGGTGCCGATCACCGACGGCTCCTGGGGCACCCGCAGCCCCACGCAGTACCGGCCGAGCACCTCGGCCACCTGGGCGGCGACGAACTCGTGCTCCCGCCGGTCCTTGCCGGACGCCGCCAGCCGGTCCGCGCGCCGGCGGTCCTCCACCGGGTCGGCCGCCCGGGCCTCGGAGCCGGCCAGTGGGTTGGCCACCACCTGGTCCCCCCGCCGGCTCACCAGCAGCTCCGGGCTGGCCCCGAGCAGCGTGCGGGTGGCGTGGTCGCCGGGCTCGGAGACGTCCACCGCGAACACGTGCGCGCCCGGGTCGGTGCGCACCAACCGGGCCAGCACGGCCGGCACCGACACCCCCGACTCGGCGACCAGCTCGACGCAGCGGGCCAGCACCACCTTGCGCAGCGACCCGGCACCGATCAGGTCGAGCGCGCCGCGAACCGCGGCCAGGTACTCGTCGGGGGCGGTCAGGTGCCGGACCCGCCAGCACCCCGGCGACCAGCCCGGCTCGGCACCCGGCTCGAGTCCACCGGCCGAGCCGGCCCGACGCACCACCGACGGCACCACCAGGCTGGCCGGCGCTCCCGGCCCGAACCCGAGCGCGCCGACCACCATCGGGTCCGGCAAGCCGGCCGCCACAGCGTCCGCCAGCGCCCGCCGAACCGCCGCGACCCGGGCCCGGCAACCGCCTCCGGCGTCCACCACCGAGTGAACGCCGTCCGCGAGCAGGCTGCCGCTGGCCGAGGAGTAGAAGAACGAGCCGGGTAGATAGGCCCTGAGCAGGTCGGACGGGCTGTGCACGGGTCGCGGCCTGACCAAAGCCGAGGTGGACACACGTACTCCTTTCGGCCGGGTCGACGACTGGCCAACACCTACTTAATTAGGTAAGGCATACCTATCTGAACACCCTCGTTCGAGTGATGGCAAGGTGACTCGAGGAAGACCCGAGCCGATGTGCCCGCCGACACACGAGCCGAGAAACACCAGAGAACAGCAACCACACCGGTCACAGTGTCTCCGTCGGGCGCCAAATTGGGCGCCCAACCCAGCGCGCCGGCCCCGCCGGCGACGTCTCCGTCGGGCGCCAAACTGGGCGCCCAACCCAGCACGCCGGCTCCGCCGGAGTACTCAGACCGGCGGCACCATCCCGGAGATCCATCCGGTGGCGCCGCAGGTCGAGCAGGGCCGGGTCTCGAAACCGGTGACGAACTCCCCGCCGCCCATGGCCTCGGTGAGCGTGGCTCCACCGGACAGCACGGCCATCCTGGGCAGCACGCGCAGGCCCTTGCCGTCGCAGTCCCGGCACCAGGTACGCGGCACCCGGTGGCCCTTCGCGCCGCCCGCCTCGGCGCCCGGGTCGTCGGTCTCGTCCGGTTCGTCCGCCGGCATGGTGCCCCCTCCGCTAACCGTGGCGGGCGAGTCTAGCCCTTTCGGCATGCGTCACTCTCCGGACGGGCGGCGCAAATGAGGTACTAGTTCGTGATCAAACAATTGATTTAGTGTGCTCTTCCGTGAGAAGTTCGCAATACCATGGATGTATCGCCTAGCTCGGGTGCCAAGCTCGCCGCCCGGGTTGCCCGCCAGATCGAGGCCGAGGTCATCGCGGCGGGCTGGCCGGTCGGCCAGATTTTCGGTTCCGAGGCCGAGCTGATGGCGCGCTTCCAGGTCAGCCGATCGGTGTTGCGCGAGGCGATCCGCCTGGTCGAGCACCACCGGGTGGCGGTGATGCGGCGCGGGCCGGCCGGCGGGCTGGTCGTGCAGGCCCCGGACGCGCTGCCCTCGGCCCAGGCCCTGGTCATCTACCTGGCCCACGCGCACACCACCATCGACGACCTGATCAGTGCACGGCTCGTGCTGGAGCCGGCGACCGCCGCGATGGTCGCCCGCACGGTGACCGACAACGGGATCGCGCGGCTGCGCGCCGCGTTGGAACGCGAGGCAACCCCGCCGGATTTCCCCGGCTTGGAGCTGTTGGACGTCTCCGACGAGCTGCACGTGCTGCTCGGCGAGCTCTCCGGCAATCCGGTGCTGGCCCTGTTCATCGAGGTGCTCACGCTGCTCACCAGGCAGCACACCGAGGCCCGGACGGGCGGGCGAGCGGTGAGCGAGCAGGCCTCCGAGGCGGCCCGCAGGACGCACCGGGCCATTGTGGAGGCCACCGCCAGCCGGGACGTCACCCGCGCGGAGCAGCTGCTCGCCGCGCACCTGAGCGCCCTGGGCATGTGGCTGCGTGAGGATGTCCAGCAGAACGGCCACCTGCGCCAAGCCGGCGGGGTGGCCGCCGGCAGCCGGCACAACCAGCTCAAGCTGGCCGAGGTGGTCGCCGACCGGATCCAGCGCAACATCGCCCGGGAGATGCTCGCCGAGGGCGACCTGATCGGCACCGAGCAGGAGCTGATGAACCGGTACGGGATCAGCCGCGCCGTGCTGCGCGAGGCGGTACGCCTGCTGGAGTACCACTCGATCAGCGAAATGCGCCGGGGACCCGCCGGCGGCCTCTACGTCACCCGGCCGACCCCGGACGCGAGCATCGAGGCGATCACGCTCTACCTGGAGTACCAGGGCATCGACGCCCAGTCGCTGCGCGCGGTGCGCAACATCATCGAGCTGGGCTGCATCGACAGCGTGGTGGCCCGGCGCAACGTGGACGGGGTGGCGCGTCGGCTGCGCGCCACGGTGTGCGCCCGTCCGGCCACACCGGACGCGATGCTGGAGGAGGTCGGCTTCGAGTTCCACGCCGACCTCGGCCGGCTCACCGGAAACCCGGTGCTCGCGCTGTTCCTGCAGATCGTCACCGCGATCACCGCGCGCCTGTTCAACCCGCCGACCGGCGTGGCCTCCGCGCCGGAGCGCCGGGCGTTCGCCAACGAGATCGACCTGGCCCACCGCGGCATCGCCGAGGCGATCCTGATCGGCGACACGGCGGTGGCCAAGCGCCGCATGATGCTCCACCTGGACTCCGCGCCCGCCGACTGGTGGCAGCTCACCTGAACTTGCGGAACGCGGCGAGCTTGGCCTGGTGCTCCGACGACGCGATGAGTGCGCTGTTGGCGATCCGGTCCAGGTCCCGGGCGGTGGTCCGGTCGGCGGTGGCGGCCGCGTCGACCAGCAGCTTGGCCAGGCCGAGCGCCTCCCGGGGTTGCCCCGCCAGGTCCAGTGCGAACTCCCGGACCCGCCGGTCGAACTCGTCCTCCGGGTAGACCGCGTGCACCAGCCCGGCGGCGAGCGCCCGCTGCGCGTCCAGGGTCTGGCCGGCCATGGCCACCCACTTCGCCCAGTGCGGGCCGATCAGCCTGGTCAGCCGGCTGATCCCGCCGGAACCGGGCAGCGCGGCCAGGTTGCGCACCTCGGGCAGGCCGAAGGTGGTCCGCTCGGTGGCGAACCGGAAGTCGCAGCTGGCCGCCAGCTCCACGCCGATGCCCAGGCACGGCCCCTGGGCGGCCAGGATCACCGGCTTCTCCACCGCCTCGATCCGGTCGAACAGCTCGTGCAGCCCCCGGTAGGCCCGGCGGAAGTCGCTGCCCCGCACACCGGGGCCGGTGTCCCCGACAGGCAGCGCGGTGATGTCGGCGCCCGCCGTGAAGTACCGCCCCGCCGCGGTGATCACCAGCGCTCCGGCGTCGTCCCGATCGGCCAACTCGGCCACCGCGGCCCGCAGCCCGTCCAGCATGTCGCCGGTCACCGCGTTGAGCTTCCGGTCACGGGTGAGGCGGACGGTGAGCACACCGCCCGCCTCCTCCCGCGCGAAGTTCACTTCGGGGGCATGCGGATCGCGCCGTCCAGGCGGATCGTCTCGCCGTTCATGTAGTCGTTGGTGAGCACCTCGACCGCCATCGAGGCGAACTCGTCCGCCGTGCCCAGCCGGTTCGGGTAGACCACGCTCTGCCCGAGCTGCGCCTTGAACGCCTCGGCCTTCTCCCCCGTGCCGTAGATCGGGGTGTCGATCAGGCCCGGGGCGATGGTGTTCACCCGGATCCCGTGCCGGGCCAGGTCGCGGGCCATCGGCAGGGTCATGCCGACCACGCCGCCCTTGCTGGCCGAGTACGGGGTCTGCCCGATCTGGCCGTCGAAGGCGGCGGCCGATGCGGTGTTCAGGATGGCGCCGCGCGAGGTGCCGTCCGCGAGTGGTTCGGTCTTGGCCATCGCCGAGGCCGCCAGCCGGGCGCAGTTGTAGCTGCCGACCAGGTTCACCCGGATCACGAACTCGAACTGCTCCAGCGGGATCGGGCTCAGGTCCCGGCCGATGATGCGCGCGGCCCGGCCGAGGCCGGCGCTGTTCACCAGCACCCGCAGCGGACCCATCTCGGAGGCCGCCTCCACCGCCGCCTGCACCTGCGCCTCGTCGGCCACGTCCGCCTTGACGAAGTCGCCGCCGATCTCCTGGGCGACCGCCTTGCCCGCCTCCTCGTTCAGGTCGAGCACCACCACCTTCGCGCCACGCCGCGCGAGCAACCGCGAGGTCGCCTCGCCGAGGCCGGAGGCGCCACCCGTGACGATCGCCGAGGCACCCGAAATGTCCATGGCCGAGGATCCTTTCTCCGAACGTTCGTTAAACCCGGGTCAGCTCACCACACCCGGCCCGATCTTGCGCGGCGACTCCCACCGTTGGGCGGCCGGGGTACACCGCTGGGCGCGGACACGCCCTCGGCGCCGCGTCCGTCACACCGGTCGACGTACGTTCGGCGAGAATTTCGTCACGGCGCGTTAGTTCAGCGCCAGAAATGGGCACCCTCGCGGTGATGCCAACAGGCAGACACGGTGTCGATGTTCCCGGGAGGCCGCGTGACCGCGCTGACTTTCCACGATGTGTTGCCCGCCGACGCGTGGGCACCCCGCCGGGTACGGCACCGCCTGCGCGCCTGGCTCGAGGAGCTGTGCTGGCCGGGCGACGACGCCGACGACCTCATCCTGGCGGTCAACGAGGCGGTCTCGAACGTCGTCGACCACGCCTACCCCGCCGACGAGATCGGCTTCGTGTGGGTGGACGCCAGCCTCACCGACGCCCCGGACGGCTCGCCCCGGCTGTCCGTGATCGTCGCGGACAACGGCCGGTGGCAGGAGCCGGCCAGCGACCCCGGCTACCGCCAGCGCGGCATCCGGCTGATGCGCGGGGTGACCGAGTTCCTGCACATCGACGGCGGCCACCGCGGTACCCGGGTGGAGATGACCAGCCAGCCCAGCCAGCGGGTGGACCTGCCCGACCCCGCGCCGCTGACCAGCTCGGACGAAGTTTGGCGCAGCACGTCGTCCGCGTGAGACAAGCCACAGCGGCATCAGTACCCTGGAGACATGGGACAACGAGAACACATGACCGTGGTCCCCGCCCTGGTGGGGCTACCGGCCACGGCCGCGCACGACAAGGCACTGGACGCGCATCTGCTCGCTGTGGACCAGGACCCCAGCCACAAGGCCTCGGTGGTCGGCACGGTGACCGCACAGGACCCGGCGGCGGGTAGCTACCTCGAGCCCGGACACAAGGTGCTGATCTGGGTCAGCACCGGCCCCTCCGACGACGGCGGAGGCGGCGGCAACCAGCCATTACCCACCGGTCCCGCCCCGAAGGCGCCGGCCGGCGCCAAGTAGCGCGCGGGTCAGGGCGCTTCCGCGACCGCCTTGATGCGTTCCAGGGTGGCCTGGATGTTCTTCCGGTTGTAGCGCCCGCGCCGGCGTCCCGCGAGCGCCCAGTACGCCTTGGTGAACGGCGACTCGACCAGGGCGAAGGACTCGGTGACGTCCGCCCCCTCGCCGCTCGGCTCGAACCGGTAGTGCCAGGTGTTGATCGGTTTGTCCCCACCCAGCACGTCGAAGCCGAACTCCCGGCCCGGCTCGCAGGCGGTGATCCGGCAGACCGTCCAGTACACCGGCCCCCGGCCGTTGCGCTTCACGTGGCCCCGGAACCGCACCCCCACCGCCGGCCCGGTCGCGCCGTCCAGCCACTCCGCCTCGAAGGTCTCCGGGCTGAACCTGCCCGTGTTGGTGATGTCGGAGACCAGCTCCCACACCCGCTCGGGCGTCGCCGCCATGTGCATGGTCACCGAGTCGCGCACCCTGCTACCTCCTGTTTCGGGTCGGGTCAGTGGGGAAGCACGAAGCCGCCGCTCTCCTCGCCGGCCGGCGCCCGGCGCTGTTCGGGCACGGCCGGCACCGGTCCGCTCAGCGCGCGGTCCCGACGCACGACCAGCACCGCGGTCAGGTATGCCTCCGGCGGGGTGTCGCCCGGCGGGGGCGGGCTCACCACTGCGGCCACCTGGCTGGCCAGGTCGTGGGCCAGCGCGTGCCGGCGGCCCGGGTCCAGCTGTCCGGCCCGGCCCAGGAACTGGCGCACCCGCAGCGCCAGGGCGTCCGGCAGGCCGGCCAGCTGCAGCGCCTTCGCCCAGTCGGCCAGCGGTGCCGGCATGACCAGCTCCGCCTGCTCCGGCATACCCTGGCGCTCGCGCACGACCAACGTGCCGGCGAGCATGTCGCCGACCCGCCGGCCCCGTTCGGAGAGCAGCGAGGTCAGCACGCCGATCACCCCGGTGGAGCCGCTGGCCACCCCGAAGTCCACGATCAGCCCGCCCAGGCCCCGGGCCAGTGCCTGGCGGAACCGGATCGGGCCGCCGTCCTCGCGCACCACGCGCAGGCCCATGGCCATCTTGCCCAGGGTGCGGCCCCTGGTCAGCGTCTCCATGGTCACCGGGTAGCCGACGAAGACCCCCACGTACACGGCCAGGCCCACCGCGGCGGCCATCGCCGGGTCCCCCTCGATCCCGGGCAGCGCCACCAGCAGCAGCGCCACGACCACGGGACACATGACCAGCAGGTCGATGCCGAAGGCGACCGCACGGCTGGGCAGCTTGGCCGGCCGCAGCTCCAGCACCACGGCTTCGCCGGTGACGAGATCACTCACGCGCGCTAGTGTGCCCGCTCGGAAGGGTTGGCGGAATGGATATCGACGCGTATGTCGCGCGACACCGCCCCGACTGGGGACGGCTAGACGAGCTGCTCCGCCGCCGGTCGCTGACCGGCGCCGAGGCCGACGAGCTGGTCGCCCTGTACCAGCGGGCCGCGACCCACCTCTCCACCGTGCGGTCCAGCTCGCCGGACCCGGCGCTGGTCGGCTGGCTGTCCTCGCTGGTCGCCCGGGCGCGCGCGGCGGTGACCGGTGCGCACAGCCCGGCCTGGCGGGACGCGGCCCGGTTCTTCCTGGTCGGGTTCCCCGGCGCCTGCTACGCGACCCGCCGCTGGGCGCTGGCGGTGGCGGCGGTGATGCTGCTGGTGGCCTGGGTGGCCGGCGCCTGGGTGGCCGGCGACCCGCGGGTACGGTCCAGCCTCGCCACCCCGGAGCAGATCCGCCGGCTGACCGAGCACGACTTCGCGGCGTACTACTCGTCCGCGCCGGCCGGCTCGTTCGGCGCGCAGGTGTGGACCAACAACGCCTTCGTCGCCGCCATCTGCCTGGTCTCCGGGATCCTGCTGCTGCCGGTGGTCTGGGTGCTGCTGCAGAACGCGGTGAACGTCGGCGTGACCGCTGGGCTGATGGCCGCCGCCGACCGGCTGGACGTGTTCTTCGGCCTGATCACCCCGCACGGCCTGCTCGAGCTGACCATGGTGTTCTTCGCCGGCGGCGCCGGCCTGCGCCTGGGCTGGACACTGGTCGACCCCGGGCCGCTGCCCCGGCGCGCGGCGGTGGCGGCGCGCGGCCGGGCCACCGTGGGGATGGCGCTGGGCATCGGGCTGGTGTTGCTGGTGGCCGGTGCCATCGAGGCCTTCGTGACCCCGTCCGGCCTGCCCACCTGGGCGAAGATCGTCATCGGGGCGCTGGCCGAAGGTCTCTTCCTCGGCTACGTCCGGGTGTTCGGCCGGCGCGCGGCGCGGGCCGGGGAGACCGGCGACATCGCCGCCGAACAACGCGGCGACACGGTTCCGACCGCTGGTTAGGGGCCTTCCGCCACGGCCGACGACCACGTCCTTGGAGCACGGCCGCGACGCCTCGGGCCTGTGACAATGTGCGCCTCGGCGAGCGTCGGCGCGGTTGGTCGGCGGGGCGTTTCATGGTCAAGTAGCGGTGAGAGACAGTTTGACGACCGGAAACGTCTCTTGCTGCGACATGACCATGAACCCGGGGCCGAGCACATCCCGGCCACCGCGACCAGACTGAAGCCTGACCACACGAGGCCGTTCGCCGACAAACCTCACGTTAGAGCTTCCCCGTGGACTTCAGGTCCAGGTAGGCGTCGGCCACCCGGGGCGCGAGCTCTTCGGGTGGTGCGTCCACCACGATCACGCCGCGCCGGCCGAGCAGCCGGGCGGTGTGCGCCCGCTCGGCCAGCGCCCGTTCGGCGGCGGCCGCCTGATACACCGACGCGAGGTCACCCCGGCCGGCGGCCAGCTCGGCCACCGAGGGATCGGCCACCGAGGCCACCAGCACCCGGTGCCGGTGCACCAGCGCGGGCAGCCCGGGCAGCAGCCCGGCCTCCACCGGCGCCGGGTCCAGCCCGGTGAACAGCACCACCAGCGACCGGCGCGGCGTCCGCGTCAGCACGGTGCTGACCAGGCCGGACACGTCGGTCTCCACCAGCTCGGGGCGCACCGGCGCCATCGCGTCCACCAGCGCCGGCAGCAGTGCACCCCGAGCGACCCCGGACACGCTCGCCCGCACGGCCCGGTCGTAGGCGAGCAGGTCCACCCGGTCGCCGGCCCGGGAGGCCAGCGCGGCCAGCAGCAGCGCGGCGTCCATCGCGGCGTCCAGCTTCGGCTGGTCGCGCACCCGGCCGGCGGCGGTGCGCCCGGTGTCCAGCACCAGCAGCAGGTGCCGGTCCCGCTCCGGGCGCCAGGTGCGCACGACCAGGTTGGTGGACCGCGCGGTGGCCCGCCAGTCGATGGCCCGCACGTCGTCGCCCAGCACGTACTCCCGCAGCGAGTCGAACTCGGTCCCCTGGCCCCGAACCCGCACCGCCGAGCGCCCGTCCAGCTCACGCAGCCGGGCCAGCCGCGACGGCAGGTGGCGCCGGGATGTGAACGGCGGCAGCGCGCGGACCGTCCACGGCACCGCCCGGCCGCGCTGCCGGGCGGCCAGCCCGAGCGGCCCGACCGACCGCACGGTCACCCGCGACGCTTCCCGGTCTCCCCGGCGGGTCGGCCGCAGGGTCAGGGTGAGCCGGCGGCGCTCCCCCGGCGGGACGTGCAGCCGGTGCCGGTCCTCCACGACGCCCGCGCTGGGCGGCCAGGCGTCCCGCAGCACGCCGCGCAGCGGGCGCCGGGACGGGTTGCCCACGACCAGGTGCACGGTGGCCGTCTCACCCAACCGCACCGAGGTGTCCCCCGACCGGCTCAGCCGCAGCGCCGCCACCGGTGCCGCCAGCGCGACGTCCACCAGCACCGCGAGCAGCAACAACGCCTGGACCGCCGCGAAGGCCGACCACCCCGGCGCCGCCCCGGCCACCAGCGCGCCGAGCACGGCCAGCAGCGCGGTGCGCCCGGTGACGGCCACGGCTAGCGGGGCACCGGGACGGCGCCGAGCACCCCGTCCAGCACACCGTCCGCGCCCACCCCGTCCAGCTCGGCCTCCGGGCGCAGCCGCAGCCGGTGCCGCAGCACCGGCCGGGCCAGCGCCTTCACGTCGTCCGGGGTGACGTAGTCCCGCCCGGCCAGCCAGGCGGCGGCGCGGCTGGCGGCCAGCAGCGCGGTGGCCGCCCGGGGCGAGGCGCCCAGCGAGACGGCGGCGGAGCCCCGGGTCGCCCGGCACACGTCGACCAGGTACCCGAGCACCTCCTCGGCCACCGTCACCCGGCGCACCGCATCCCGGCCGGCGGCCAGCTCCGCCGCCCCGGCCACCGGGCCCACCCCGGCGGCGGCCAGGTCGGCGGGGTCGAAGCCGGCCGCGTGCCGGCCCACGATGTCCAACTCCTCGTCCCGCTCGGGCAGCGGCATGGTCAGCTTCAGCTGGAACCGGTCCAGCTGGGCCTCGGGCAACGGGTAGGTGCCCTCGTACTCCACCGGGTTCTGCGTGGCGACCACCAGGAACGGGTCGGGCAGCGGCCGGCCGACCCCGTCCACCGACACCTGCCGCTCCTCCATCGCCTCCAGCAGCGAGGCCTGGGTCTTCGGCGGGGTGCGGTTGATCTCGTCGGCAAGCAGCAGGTTGGTGAACACCGGGCCGGCCCGGAAGGAGAACTCGGCGCCCCTGGTGTCGTACACCAGCGACCCGGTGACGTCCCCCGGCATCAGGTCGGGGGTGAACTGGACCCGCTTGCTGTCCAGCGTCAGCCCCCGGGCCAGTGCCCGGACCAGCAGGGTCTTCGCCACGCCCGGCACGCCCTCGATCAGCACGTGCCCCCGGCAGAGCAGCGCGACCACCAGTCCGGTGACCGCGGCGTCCTGCCCGACGACGGCCTTGCCCACCTCCTGGCGCAACGCGTGCAGCGCGTCCCGCGCGGCGTCGGTCGAGACGGTCTCGGGTGTCACCTCTGGCGTACCTCTCGCTCTAGGGCGTCCAGCTCGTCGGCCAGGCGGACCAGGGCCGGGTCGTCCGTAGGCGCCGCACCGTACAACAGGGCTCGCAGGTCGGCCGTCGGACGGCCGGTGCGCCTGTGTACGGCGTCGACCAGCACCTCGGCTGGCTCGTCCCCGCCGGCCAAGGCGAGCCGGGCGCGCAGCCGGGCCCGGGCGGCCGCCCGCAACGCCCCGGCGGCGTGCCCCCGGTCGCCGGACCGGCGGTACAGCCGGCCCCGGCCCTCCACCACCTCGACCGCCCGCACCGCCACCGGCAGGGGCTCGCCGACCACCGGCCCCAGCCGCCTCCCCCGCCACAACGCGGCGACCACGGCCGCCATCGCCAGCTGGGCGGCGGCCCACAGCCAGCCGCTCGGGAGCAGTTCCAGCAGGCCCCGGCGCTGGTCCACCGGCGCGGCCTCCGGCATCGGCAGGTACCACAGCAGCGTCGGCTTCCCGCCGAGCAGCCGCATGGCCAGCGCCGCGTTCCCCTCCTCGGCCAGGCGGTCGTTGGTCAGCGGGACCGGGGTGCCGATCACGGTGATCGTCCGAGCCCCCTCGGTGACCTGGACCAGGGCCGCGCCGGCCTCGCCCGGGTAGCACCGCACCCCCGCCGCCGCGGCGTACAGCACACCACCCAGCTCGGCCGGGCCGGCCGGCTCCGCCAGTGCGCACGCCGGGGGCACGGTGTCCACCGGCGCGAACAGGGTTTCCTCGGTCACCCCGGGGGCCAGTCCGGCCAGCACCTCCCGGCCCGGGTCCACCAGCAGCAGGTTCGCGGCGGACCGGCGCACCGCGTCCACCTGGTGGGCCGCCAACCGCCGGGGCGCCGTCACCAGAACGGTGGTGTCCGGCCCGGCGGCGGCTACCTCGGCGCTGGTCCGCACGGCGGTCACCGCCACGCCCTCGGCCCGCAGCAGGCGCACCAGCGCGAGCGACCCCTCGGGCCGGGCCGCCTCCGGGTTCAACAGCCCGGCCGCCGGCCGGTGAGCCAGCGCCGCGACCACCAGCCCGGTGACCAGCACCAGCAAACCCACCGCGACCGGCCCCCGGGCGGATCGCCAGAGTTCCGCGCCCGCGCGCCGTGCACCGTGTCCCCCGCGCGCGCCCGCTCGGCCAGCGCGTTCCGCATTGGTCATCCGACGGCGCCCACCCGTGCCTCGGGCCGGGCCCGCCGGACGGCCGCGTCCACCTCACGCAGCCGCTGGTCCATGTCCGCGGTGGCCGGCCGCCCGCCGTACCAGACCTCGTCGAAGGTACGGGACGCCGAGCGCATCGCCTCGGCGCACTCCGGCAGCTCCCGGCCCGCGGCCTCGGCTACCTCGTCGGCGGTGCGACCCGCGCGGTACGGCACGAGGTCCCGCTCCTCCAGCTCCCGCACCACCGCCCGGAACCGCTCCCGCACGGCCAGCGCCCACTCCCCGGCGGCGGCGTACCCGTCGGCCGACGCCCGGTGATCGGCGGCGGACCGCCGGGGCCGGTCGAACGGCCCCTCTCCACCGGCCACCGCGCGGCCCAGCCGGCCGGCCACCACCCGCACCGCCACCGCGACCAGCACCAGGACCACGACCAGCGCGAGCAGCCCGAGGTAGCCCCCGGCCGCGTGCGCCGCCGCGCGCTCGAACAGCTCGTCCAGCCGGTCGAACAGCCAGGTCAGCACCCGCTCCGGCAGCGAGGGCCCTTCGACCAGGTACTCGGGGCGGGCCAGCTCCCGCGCCGCCGCCTCCGCCGCCGCGTCCCGCCCGATGTCCACCGGGACCTCACTCATCGGGCCGGGCCTGCGCCATTCGGGCCAGCTCCAGGTCCAGTCCCTCCCGGCGGATCCGCTGGTCGATGTACAGCAGCCCGGTCACCCCGGCGATGAACGGCGCGGTCACCGTGGTCGCCAGGATCGTGCCCACGGTGGACAGCAGCAGCATCGGCAGGGGGACCCCGACGCCGTCGAACGCCTGGCTGAAGCCACCGGAGGCGAGCATGCCGGCGAGGGTGAACGGCACGGAGAGGATCATGCTGAGTACCACGGCGATCAGCTGGGCCAGAAGCACGATGCCGAACACCCGCCACCACTGGCCCCGGACCAGCCGTGCGGAGCGCACCAGCGCGCCGGGCACCGTGCCGGGTTCCAGCACGTACACCGGCGCCGCCATCACCCAGCGCGTCATCAGGTAGACCAGCGCGACGAACGCACCGAGCGCCCACAGCACGCCCACCGGCACCGCCACCGCGGGCGGCGGGCTCAGCGCGGCCAACCCCACCAGCGGCATCACCGCCAGCAGCACCAGCCCGAACGCGGCGAGGGCGAGCAACACCACCACGCCGAGCAGGCCGAGCAGCCGGGGCCGGGTGGCCGCCCACACCTCCCGCATGGACGGGCGCTGGCCGAGCACCGCCCGGGCCAGCACCGAGATCAGCAGGCCGTTCAGGATGGTACCGACCACGAAGCTGACCAGCACGGCGAACATCGTCGCGCCCAGCGTCCCGGCCATCGTCTCCCGCAGCGACCGCGCCGGTTGCATGTTCGCCATCAGCACGGTCGCCGGCGCCTGCACCAGCTCGGACAGCGAGGTCACGATCGCCGCCAGGCCCAGCGTGACCTTAGGGTTCGCCCGCACGTAGGAGATCGCGCCGTCCAGGATCTCGCCGATGCCGAGCGGGCGCAGCGGGATCACCCCGGGCTTCGGCGCGGCGGCCGGCGGGCCCCAGCCCGGGTAGTTCGGCGGCTCGGTCATCGGTTCCCCCCGATCCGACATCGCGATGACCTGGTCATGGTGGCAGAGCGGAGACCCCGGACGCCGGGATTTACTCCGCCGCGCGGGCCAGCACCGCGTGCGCCATGCTCACGTGCACCGCATCCACCATCTCGCCGTTCACCAGGCCCGCACCGGCCTCGGCCGCGCGCAGCACCTCCCGGGCGTGCTCGATCTCGGCCGGAGACGGCGTGAACACCTCGTGTGCGACGTCGACCTGCAGCGGGTGCAGGCACATCTTGCCGGGGTAGCCGAGCTCCCGGGCCCGCACCGCGTCGGCCCGGAACGCCTCCGCGTCCCGCACCGCGGTGACCACCTGGTCCAGCGCGCTCACCCCGCCGAGCCGGGCGGCCAGGCTCACCTGGCTGCGGGCGTAGAGGACTTCGGTGCCTGGGTCGGTGCGGCGGCCGCCCAGGTCGGCGATGTAGTCCTCGGCCCCGAAGTACGCGCCCTCGGGTCCCTCGGCGAGCAGCGGACGGGCGTCGGCCACGCCCAGCCCGCTCTCCAGGCCGACCACCACCACGGTGCCCTCCGGCAGCGCGGCGCGCAGCGCGGCCAGCTGCGGCGGGTGCTCGTACTTGGGCAGCAGCACCCCGTCCAGCGCACCGGCCCGCACCGCGTCGGCGGCGGCGGCCACGTCGGCGGCGTACCAAGGGGTGTCCGCCCCGTTCAGCCGGACCAGCACCGCGCCGGCGGCCGGGCGCTCGGCGGCCAGCGCGGCCAGCGCGGTGTCCCTGGCCTGGTCCTTGGCCGCCGGGGGTACCGCGTCCTCCAGGTCCACGGCCAGCGCGTCCGGCCGGCAGCGGGCGACCTTGGGCAGCATCTCCGGCCGGTGGCCGGGCAGGAACAGCAGGCTGCGGGGGCGGAACCCGGTCACGACGCCCCCTGGGGCCGGCGGTGCATCAGACCGGTGCGCCGGGCCACGCAGACCAGCTCGTCACGCTGGTTGAACGCCCGGTGCTCGAACACCACCAGGCCGGTGCCCGGCCGGGACTTCGACTCCCGCGCCTCCACCACCTCGGTCTCCACCCGGACGGTGTCGCCGTGGAACACCGGCGCGGGGAACTTCACCCCGTCCAGGCCGAGCTGGGCGACGATGGTGCCCAGGGTCAGTTCCGGCACGGACAGCCCGACCACCAGGGCGAGGGTGAACATGCTGTTCACCAGTGGGCGGCCGAACTCCGTGCCGGCGGCGTAGTCGTGGTCCAGGTGCAGCGGCGCCGGGTTCATGGTCATGGTCGTGAACAGCACGTTGTCGGTCTCGGTGACCGTCCGCCGGACGGCGTGCTCCACCACGGCGCCCACCGGCAGGTCCTCGAACCAGCGGCCCGTCACCGCGCGTGCGCCACCCATTCCGGCTCCTTCACGTCGTTTCGTTCTTGACCAGGGTTATACGCGCCTGATCAGGTGGACCGGGCAACCGGGAGGGGAATCGACGAATGGCGTTGCTGGGTGACTGGGCGGATCTCGGTGGGGTGCGGGGGATCGCGGAGGGAGTCCGCGCGGGACGCCTGGACCCGGTGGAGCTGACCGAACGCGCGCTGCGCCGCGCCGACGAGGTGGCCGGGCTGGGGGCGGTGGTGCACCTGGACCGGGACGGCGCGCGCGAGACCGCGGCCCGGGTCGCGGACCGGCCGACCGGAGAGCTGGCCGGCGTGCCGGTGCTGGTGAAGGAGATCATCCCGGTGGCCGGGATGCCCTTCACCTGCGGCTCCGCCGTATTCGCCGGCCGGGTCGCGGACGCGGACGCGGCGGTGGTCGCCGCCGCCCGGGCCGCCGGCGCGGTGATCATCGGGTTGAGCCACAGCCACGAGTTCGCCTACGGCGCCACCGGTCTGGTCAACGCCGCCGGCCCGTGCCACAACCCCCACGACCCGGACCGGATGCCGGGCGGCTCCAGCGCCGGCGCGGGCGCCTCGGTGGCCGCCGGGATCGTGCCGCTCGCCCTGGGCACCGACACCGCCGGTTCGGTGCGCATCCCGGCCGCGCTGTGCGGGGTGGTCGGCACCAAGCCGTCCCGACACACGCTGCCCCTGGACGGGGTGTTCCCGCTGTCCGCGAGCCTCGACCACGTCGGGGTGCTCACCGGCAGCGTGACCGACGCCCGCCACGCCATCGCCGCGCTGGGCGGAGACCTGGGCCCGGGGCTCGACGGACCGCCCCGCCTGGGGCTGTTGGAGCACCCGCCGCCGGCCGAACCGGTGGCCGAGGCGCTGCGGGCCGCGCTGGCCCGGGTCGCCGCGCGGGGCGCCGAGCCGGTCAAGGTCCGGTTGTCCGAGTGGGACGAGCTGAACACCACCGGGCTGGACCTGCAGGGGTCGGAGGCGGCCGCCGTGCACGCCGACCTGCTGCCCCGCGGTGGTTACCAGGACGACGTGGCCGACCGGTTGCGGGAGGCCGCCGAGGTCCCGGGCTGGCGGTACGTGCGCGCCGCCCGCCGCGTGGCCGCGCTCACCGCCGCCGTGGACGCGCTGTTCACCGACCTCGATGCGGTGCTGCTGCCCACGGTGGCCTGCGCGGCTCCGCGCGCCTCGGACGCCGGCGTGGATCTCCCGGACGGTCCGGTGTCGGTGCGAGGGGCGCTGCTGCGGTACACCCGGGCGGCGAACGTGACCGGCCACCCGGCGTTCAGCCTGCCGCTGCCGGGTGCCGGCCTGCCGCTGGGGCTGCAGATCCTGGCCGCCGACAACCGGCGAGGGTTCGCCGCCGCCGAGTGGGTAGCCTCGGCAATCGCTTAACTCGGTCGCGCCGGGCCCGGAGGCGTGCGAGGCTCGTGTCACTGTTACCCCACGACTCGGAGGCCACCATGGCGGAAACACCGGAAGCCGGTCAGGCCGACGAGCAGCCCACCGACGCGGCCGAGGACCTCAAGAGCCAGTTCCGGGCGGCCCTGGAGCGCAAACGCGGCGCGGACGAGGCGCGCGCGGTGCGGGGGCACGGCGGCGCGGCCGGCAAGGTGCACGAGCACTCCCGCCGGGCCGGCGGCAAGCGCGCCTTCCGCCGCAAGAGCGGCTGACCCAGGCCCTCAGGGCTTCACCGCGGTGACCAGCACCGCCTTGCGGGAAAACGTACCCTGGGCGGCCAACGGGCGGCCGTACCGCTCGGCCACCACCCGGGCCGGCAGCTGGGTAACCCGCCAGCCCAGGGCGGCCAGTCGCTTCCCCGGATCCGGCCGGTCGTCCCGGTAGACCAGCTCCCGCACGTCGACCCCGAGTACCGGCGCCGCCGGTCGCTCGGGCTCGTCGGCCAGCCGGGCAAACCGTTCCAGGGCGCACCGGCTGGCCGGCGCGGACAGCTCGTGGATGCGGTCCAGCAGGTCCCGCTCGGCCCAGGCCGGCAGGTACGGCAACAGGCCCTCGGCCAGCCAGGCGGTCGGCAGCTCCGGGTCGAACCCCCGGGAACGCAACGCGGCCGGCCAGTCCTGCCGCAGGTCGACCGGCACCGGCACCCGCTCACCGCCGCCCGTCCGGGGCACCGGCAGGCCGCCGGCCAGCGCCCGGTCCTTGAAGTCCAGCACCTTGGCCTGGTCCAGCTCGTAGACGGTATGCCCGGCCGGCAGCTCCAGGCGCAGCGCCCGCGCGTCCAGGCCGGCCGCCAGGATGACCGTCTGACCGATCCCGGCGGTGGCGGCGTCCAGCACGAACCGGTCGAAGAACCGGGACCGCACGCCGATGTAGCTGGTCCGGGTGCGCACCTGCCCGGCGTCGGCCGAGACGTCCAGCGCCCCGTGCGACTCCCGCTCGGCCGTGGTCACGAACAGCTCGGCGTAGGGGTCGGACACCAGCGGCTCGGCCGCCCGCGACTCCATCGCCCGCGCGGCGGCCACCGCGAGCGCGGTCGCCCCCACCCCGGTGGTGATCTCCCACTGATCGTCGTCACGCCGCATACCGGCAGAGTAGACCTCTTAGTTTGGCTAAGTAAGTCACTGTTGTGGGTGAGCCGCGCCACCCTGCGCCCGGGGTCACGGACGTTATACTGACGGCAATCGTCTAGTAATCACGGAGCCGCCCAATGCCCCCAGCCACCAGGGCACACGCTCCGGCCGGCCGGCCGAGGGACCCCGAGGTCGACCGCCGGATCATCGACGCGGCGGTGCAACTCTACGGCGAGGCCGGATGGGCCGGCTTCAGCCTGGAGGCGGTCGCCCGGCGCGCCGGGGTCGGCAAGGCGTCCATCTATCTGCGCTGGTCGGGCAAGGAGCAGCTGCTGGCGGACGCGCTCGCCGCCCGGGTGGCCAACGTGGCGGACAGCGACACCGGCACCCTGCGCGGCGACCTGATCACCCTGACCCGCCAGCTGCTCCGGGTTTATCTGGGCGACGCGCGGCGGGCCGCGCACCGCATCGCGGTGGAGGCCCCGGGCATCCCCGAGGTGGCCCGCCGGTGGACGGAGCTGCGCGAGTCCCAGGTGTTGGCCGCGCGGGCCATGGTCCGCCGGGGCATCCGGCGCGGCGAGATCCCCGAGAACACCTCGGTGACCCTGCTGCTGGACACCCTCTGCGGCGGCGCGGTGATGCACATCATGACCACCCCGGACGGCCTGGTCGGCCAGCTGGTCCGGGACGCCGACCGCTACGCGGAAGAGCTCGTCGACTTTCTGCTGCACGCCGTCAGGGAGGCCAACCGGTGACCGGTATCGACCCCCGCACGCCCGTTCTCGTCGGCGTCGGCCAGGCCTCCGAGCGCGTGGACAGCGAGGACTACCGGGGGCTGTCGGCCGTGGAGCTGGCCGCCGAGGCGGCCCGCCAGGCCCTCGCCGACTGCGCGGCCGCCGACCCCGGGCGGCTGGCCGCCGAGATCGACACGGTCGCCGGCATCCGCCAGTTCGAGGTCTCCGTGCCCGGCGCGCACGCGCCGTTGGGCCGCTCCGACAACTACCCGCGCTCGGTCGCCAACCGGATCGGGGCCCGGCCGGCCAGGGCGATCCTGGAAGTCGCCGGCGGGCAGGGGCCGCAGCACCTGGTCACCGAGCTGGCCGGCACCATCGCGGCCGGCGGCGCCGAGGTGGTGCTGGCCTTCGGCTCCGAGGCCATCTCCACCGCGCGCAAGCTGGCCGGCGCGGAGGACAAGCCGGACTTCTCCGAGTCGGTGGGCGGCCAGCTGGACGACCGGGGGTTCGGGCTCACCGGGCTGGTGAACCGGCAGATGATCGCCCACGGGCTCACCGAGCCTTCGCTGCAGTACGCGATCTGTGAGAACGCCCGCCGCGCCCGGCTCAAGCAGTCCCGGGAGGAGTACGCGGCCGGCATGGGCGAGCTGTTCGCCCCGTTCACCCGCGTGGCGGCGGCCAACCCGCACGCGGCCGCGCCGACCGAGCGGGACGCGACCGAGCTCGCCACCCCGACCGACCGCAACCGCCTCATCGCCGACCCCTACCCGCGCTACCTGGTGGCCCGTGACCAGGTCAACCAGGGCGCAGCGGTGCTGCTGATGTCCACCGGGGCGGCGGACCGCCTCGGCGTGCCCGAGGACCGCCGGGCGTACCTGCACGGCCACAGCGACCTGCGCGAGCGGCGGCTGCTGGAACGGACCGACCTGAGCGCATCGCCGGCCTCCGTGCTGGCCGTGCGGCGCGCGCTGGACATGGCCGGCGTGGGCATGGACGAGCTGGCCTGGTTGGACCTCTACAGCTGCTTCCCGATCGCGGTGGCCAACATCGCCGACGAGTTCGGCCTGCGCGCGGACGACCCCCGAGGACTGACCGTGACCGGTGGCCTGCCGTTCTTCGGCGGCGCCGGCAACAACTACTCGATGCACGCCATCGCCGAGACCGTGCGGCGGGTCCGCGCGGAGCCGGGCCGGTTCGGCCTGGTCGGCGCCAACGGCGGGGTGCTCAGCAAGTACTCGGTCGGGGTCTACGCCAGCACGCCGGCGCCGTGGCGCGCACCCGAGGACGACGGGCCGCAGGCGGAGATCGACGGCTGGCCGGCCGTGGTGCGCGCCGACTACCCGGACGGCTGGGCCACCGTGGAGACGTACACGGTGAGGTACCGGGGTGACCGCCGCACCGGCATCGTGGTCGGGCGGCTGGAGGCGGACGGCCGCCGGTTCCTGGCCACCACCGAGGACGCCGACACCCTGGCCCTGCTCACCGAGGGCGACCCGATCGGCGCCCGCATCTACGCGCGCTCGCTCGGCCACGGCAACCGGGTCGCGATGGACCAGGCACGGATGAACCGGCTCTTCCCGCCCCGACCGGCCGGGCTGCGCGAGGACTACGAGCACGTGCTGGTGCGCCGGGAGGGACACCTGCTGGAGGTCACCATCAACCGGCCGGACGCGCACAACGCGCTGCACCCGCCGGCCAACGTCGAGCTGGACGAGGTGTTCGACGCCTTCTTCGCCGACCCGGACCTGTGGGTGGCCATCCTCACCGGCGCCGGCGAGCGGGCGTTCAGCGCCGGCAACGACCTCGCCTACACCGCCAGCGGCAAGCCGCTGTGGGTGCCCAAGAACGGTTTCGCCGGGTTGACCAACCGGGCCGAGATGCCCAAACCGGTCATCGCGGCGGTCAACGGCTACGCCATGGGCGGCGGCCTGGAGATCGCGCTGGCCTGCCACCTGGTGGTGGCCGACGCGGAGGCCAAGTTCGCGCTGAGCGAGGTCAAGGTGGGCCTGGTCGCGGGGGCCGGCGGGCTGGTCCGGCTGCCCCGCGCGGTGCCGGCCAAGCTGGCCAACGAGATGATCCTCACCGGCCGGCGGCTCAGCGCCCCGGAGGCGCTGGAGTACGGCCTGGTGAACCGGGTGACCGAGGCCGGCGGGGCGCTGGCCGCCGCCCGCGAGCTGGCCGCCGAGATCCTGGACGGCTCGCCGACCTCGGTGCGCACGTCCCTGCGCATCATGGCCGAGACGGCCGGCATCGCCGACCCGGTGGCGGCGGTCAACCACCCCACCGACGCACTGGACGACCTGATCGTCAGCGAGGACACGCTCGAGGGCGTCACCGCGTTCGCCCAGAAGCGCAAGCCGGTCTGGCGCAACCGCTGAGCTGGGCAGCGGCGCCGGTTCTAAAGATGCTTGGACGGCGCGGATGGGTCGATCTTCCGCGGGTTCTGGCCGGCCCGCTGCGTCTGGGTCCGGGTCGCTCGTCCCGGTGGTCACTTCTGTTTCATGAGCGAATCGTCATGCGGGTGGCGGCGAGATCAAATCCCTATGGTGTTCCGGTCATGCAACCAGAGTGGCGCCTGAGGCGACCGCCTCGGGGTGATCGCCGTTTCCGGCGGTCTAGCCTCGAATTTCGACGCTGAATCGCCACAGACCGCGATCATGCCAGGTGGGCAACCCTGGACGCACCAAGGGAACGGAACCCCCCATCAACAGCGACAGGCCAGCCAAAGCCGGGGAAGACCGACCAAACCGCCGACTCGGTGTGCTGAGAACGCCGACTCGCCGGGATGGGGGAAACGGTTAGTCGATGCGTTCCAGGTGGATGGGCATGCCGTCGCGCCAGATGGGGAGGCCGCGCCAGTTGAGGGACGGGGTGGGGCCGGTGGCCAGTTTCCAGCGGTAGCGGCGCAGGACCTGGTCCAGCACCGCGATCACCTGCATGGCGGCGAACTGCATGCCGATGCACTGGTGCACGCCGCCGCCGAACGGCAGCCAGGCGTAGGGGTGCGCGGCGTCCTCCCGGCGCTCGGGCGCGAACCGCAGCGGGTCGAATACCTCGGGGTCCGGCCAGTACTCCGGCATGTGGTGGTTCACGTAGGAGGACATCATCACCATGGTGCCCTGGGAGATCTCGAACCCCAGCACCTTGACGTCCTCCACCGCCTCGGAGAACAGCGTCGGCACCGGGGGCACCAGCCGCAGCGTCTCGCGCATCACCAGGTCCAGCGAGCCCAGCCGCTGCAGGTCCTCGAAGGTGGGTGCGGCGGTGTTGCGGGCGAACGACTCGGCCCGGCACTGCCGCTGCCAGTCCTGCCGCTCGGCCAGGAACCGCATCATGCTGGTCAGGGTCACGGTCATCGGGTCGTGCGCGGCCATCATCAGGAAGATCATGTGGTTCACGATGTCCTCGTCGGTGAACCGGTCCCCGTCCGACGTGACGCTGCGGCACAAGACCGCGAACAGGTCCGAGCCGCCCCGGGTGCGGACCACCGGGATCCGCTCCATGAACAGCTCCTCCAGCAGCCGCCGGCCGGCCAGCCCGCGCGCCCACCGCCCGCCCGGCACCGCGAACCGCAGCGAGGACCCGGTGGCCGCGACACAGTCCAGGAACGCCTTCACCGCCGCGTCGGTCTCGCCGCCGAGCCCGCCGCCCATGAACACCCGCACCCCGGTGCGCAGCATCAGCTCCCGGAACGCGTCCTGCACCCGGAAGCTCATCCCCACCGGCCACTCCGCGAGGTCCCGGGTGAGGATCGGGAGCAGCTGCCGCAGGTACCCCTCCACCCGGTCCCGGGTGAACGCCTGCTGCATGAGGCCCCGGTGGCGCAGATGCTCCTCGAAGTCCAGCAGCATCAGCCCGCGCCGGAAGAACGGGCTGATGAACGACGACCACGCCGGGCCGTTGGCGAAGGCGCGGTCCCGGCCACCCAGCACCGCCTCGGTGCCTTCGGCGCCCACCACCAGAACCGCCTCGCGACCGACCGCGGTGAACCGCGAGATCGGGCCGTAGCGCTCGTACCGACGGGTGCAGAACCCCGGTGGGTCGGCCACGACCTGCCAGCTGTGGCCGATCACGGGTGGGCCGCCGTCGCCCGGTGGCGGGTCAAGCATTGAATGGGCCCCTGAATTGCATCGCTAAACGTTAATTGGTTCCCCCGCAACCCGCCACAGCGGGTTCACTCTCAGGATTGCCGCGGGTCCGAGGCGGCCAGCTGGCCGGCGATGAACGCGCGGGCGTGCCGGGCCAGGTCGGCGCCGTCGGACCACAGGTTCCGCCAAATGGCCAGGTCACCGGTCAACCCGGCGGAGACCACCGCCGAGGAGAACGACTCGAAGGTGATCGGCCCGCCGTACCGGATGTCGGCCAGGGCGTGGAAGAACGCGCCGAAGTCCAGGTGCCCGGAGCCCAGGTAGCCCCGGTGGTTCTCCCCGATGTGCACGTAACCCAACCGGTCCCCGACCTGGTAGACCGGCCGGACGAGGTCGTCCTCCTCGATGTTCATGTGGTAGGTGTCCAGGTGGACGAACACGTTGTCCGCGCCGATGTCGTCGGCCAGGCGCAGCGCGTCCCGGGCGGTGTTGATCACGTTGGTCTCGTACCGGTTGCAGATCTCCAGGCCCAGGGTCATGCCCAGCCGGGCCGCCTCGCCGGCCAGCTCGGTGAGCACCGAGACCACGTTGGCCCGGCCGGCCGGGGTGAGCGGCGCGCCGTACTTGCCGAGCGCGCTGTACAGCGCCCCGGTCAGCACCGTGCCACCCAGCTCGTGGGTCACCCGCAGCGAGTCGCGCAGCAGCGCCGCGCCCCGCGACACCACCGCCGGGTCGTCGCTGGACACGTCGGCGTCGAAGGCCAGACCCCGCGAGCAGGCCACCCCGAGGCCGGCCCGCTCCAGCTCGCGGCGGGTCTCGCCGGTATCCAGGTTCAGCGAGTCGTGCAGCGAGAACTCCACCAGGTCGTAGCCGGCGGCGGCGGTCTCCGCCACCACCCGGCGCACCGAGGGCGCCGAGGTGTCACCGGCCCAGACCAGGGCGTGCACGCCAATCGGATTCGTCAACTCAGCTCTCCCCCTTCAGGCCAACTTCGCGCCGGTGATCAGCGCGACCAACTCCTCGCCGGTGGTCTCGGCGGTGCGCCGGCCGGCCACGCAGCGGCCCCCGCGCATCACCCAGACCTGGTCGGACAGCCGGGTGACCTGGTCCAGGTTGTGGCTGACCAGGAGCACCGATCGCCCCTGCTCGCGCAGCAGCATGATCAGGTCCTCGACCCTGGAGGTCTCCCGCACGCCCAGCGCGGCGGTGGGCTCGTCCATGATTACCAGTCGGGAGCTGAAACCGGCCGCCCGCAGGATCGCCACCGCCTGCCGCTGGCCGCCGGACAGCCGGCGCACCCGGGCGGTCACCGCCGGCACGTTCACCGACAACCGGGCCACCATGTCGGCCGCCCGGCTCTTCATCTCCGAGCGGTTCAGCCAGGCCAGCGGGCCGATGCCGCGCACCAGCTCGCGGTTCAGGAACAGGTTCTGCCACACGGTCAGGTCTTCCACCAGCGCCAGGTTCTGGTGCACCGTCTCGATGCCGGCGGCACGCGACTGCTGGGCGGTCTCGAACCGGACCGGCTCGCCGTCCAGCCGGAAGCTGCCCTCGTCGGGGTGGTAGATCCCGGCGATGCAGCGCACCAGGCTGGACTTGCCGGCCCCGTTGTCCCCGACCAGCGCGGTGATCTCGCCTTCCCGCAGGTTCAGCGACACCTCGCGCAGCGCCCGCACCCCGCCGAACGCCAGCGAGACGCCCTCCACCTCGAGCAGGGGCGGCGTCATTTGCGGAACCGGGTGAGCAGGGCGGCGGCCACCACCACGACGCCGACCGCGACCGGTTGGTAGTACGGCGAGACGCCGAGCAGAGTGAGCCCGTTGGCCAGCGCGGTGAGCAGCAGGGCGCCGAGCACCGGCCCGAGCACGCTGCCCCGGCCACCGGTCAGGCTCACCCCGCCGAGCACCACGGCGGCCACCGAGTTGAGCAGGAAGGACGTGTTAACCGCCGGTTCCGCCGCGCCGACCCTGGCCACCAGCAGGATGGCCGCCAGCCCGGCCAGGACTCCGCACAGCGTGTACACCGCCACCTTCACCGCCGGCACGCTGATGCCCGCCGCCGCGGCCGCCTCCGCCGACCCGCCCGCCGCGAACACCTTGGTCCCCCAGCGGGTGCGGAACAGCACCACGTGCGCGACCACCGCCACCGCCGCCGCGATCAGCACCGACCAGCCGATCATCCCGACACCGCCGGTGGCCAGCTTCAAGAGGCTCACGTTGACCACGGTGACCGGCTTGCCGTCGGCAACCACCAGCGCGGCCCCGGACGCGGCGGAAAGGCCGCCGAGGGTCACCACGAAGTCGGTGATCCGGCCCTTGCCGATGAGCAACCCGTTCAGCACCCCGACCAGCCCGCCGCCGACCAGCGCGAGCAGTCCACAGGTCACCACTCCCCACCCCCGGGAGATGCCGAGGCCGAACAGCACCGCGCCGAAGGTCATCGCGGCGGCCACGGAGAGGTCGATGCCGCCGGTCAGCACCACGAAGGTCTGGCCCACCGAGAGCACCACCAGGATCGCCGACGCCACCAGCATCGAGCGCACGTTCCCCTCGGAGAGGAACGCCGGGCTGGCCAGGCTGAAGATCACCACCAGTGCGACGAGGCCCACCGCGGCCGCCCAGTCGGCCCAGAACCCCGCGTCGCGCAGCGGGCCGGGCACGGCGAACCGGCCCGGGGCAATGCTGTGTGTCACTGCTCTACGTCACTTGCCGATCAATGCCGGGAACGGATTCGGGTAGTCGCCGAGCGGTCTCGGCGCGGCCGCGATGGCCTGGTCGGCGTTGTCCTTGGTGATCAGCATGATCGGCGCGTTCACCTTGGCCGGCAGGCTGGCGCCGGCCGCCGCCGCTCGGCAGGCCTGCACGCCCATCTCGCCGATCGCGTACGGGTACTGGGCCACCGTGGCGGTCAGCTCGCCGGCCTTCACCGCGCGCAACGCATCCGGGTTGCCGTCCACACTGATCACCCGCACCTGGGCCGTCTTGCCGGCGTTGGCCACCGCG
This sequence comes from Actinospineispora eucalypti, assembly GCA_014208095.1. Classification (GTDB taxonomy): domain Bacteria; phylum Actinomycetota; class Actinomycetes; order Mycobacteriales; family Pseudonocardiaceae; genus Pseudonocardia; species Pseudonocardia eucalypti. The sequence continues at coordinate 765,519 of JACHMT010000002.1, forward strand.
CGGGCCACGCCCAGGCCCATGTCGTCGTTGGCCACGAAGAACGCGGCCAGGTCCGGGTTCGCGGTGAGCACGTTGGTGGCCTGGGTGAGCGCCTCCTGGCGCTCCCAGTTGGCCGCCACGCTCTGCGCGACCACGATGCCCGGCCCGACGCCGGAGATCAGGCCCTGGATGCGTTCGCCGCTGGTCACATCGCCGGTGACGCCGCCGACCACGGCGATCTTGCCGCCGCCGGGGAGCATCCGGGTGATCTCGGCGGCGGCCATCCGGCCGGCCGCCAGGTTGTCCGTACCGATGTAGGTGGCGATCTTCAGGCCGGCCGCCTCGGCCGCCTCCGGCGCCACCGGACGGTCGATGTTGACGACCGGCTTGCCGCTCGCGGTCACCTGCGCGATGCCCTGCACCAGGTTGGTCCCGGTGATCGGGTTCACCACGTAGCAGCCGTAGTCCTGGCCGGCCAGCCCGGTCAGCTTGTCGGTCTGCCCGGTGGTGTCGGTGATCGACGCCGCCGCCTGCACGGTGGTCGGCACCCCGCCACCGGCGCTGGCGTCCTCGATGCCCTTCTGCATGGCCTGGAAGAACTGGTTGTCCAGGCCCTTGATCACGGCGGCGATCTTCAGCGGCTGCGCCGGCTTGGCCGGGGCCGGGGCCGGGGCACCGCCACCGGCCGGGGCACCGCCGCCACAGGCGGCCAGGGCCAGGCAGCCGACCGCCGCGACCGCCCCCAGGGCCAGCGTGCGGCACGTCCTTGTGGTCACGGGTTGATTACAGGGCGACTTATGTCGACTGTCAAGCAAAAGTATTAGAACTTTTGTCTAGTGAAGCTCCAGAACCTACTCTGAGTGGGTGTACCCGGCCGCCACCGAGAGGATCAGCGCCGCCGCATCGCCCGGCGAGCTGCTCGCGCTGCTGCGCGAGCACAGCCCGCTGACCAGGGCCGAGGTCATGCGCCGCACCGGCCTGTCCCGGTCCACCGTGGCCCAGCGGCTGGACGCGCTGCTCGGCGCCGGACTGGTGGTCGCGGCCGGGGAGGAGGCGCCCGGCCGGGGCCGGCCGGCCGGGCAGTTCGCCTTCCACCGGGACCGGGGTGTGCTGCTGGTCGCCGACGTCGGAGCCACCGCCGTGCGGGCCGCGCTCACCGACCTGACCGGCGCCATCCGGTTGGACCGGACCAGCCCGATCGACGTGGCCAGCGGCCCCGGACCGGTGCTGGGGCTGATCGCCGACTACTTCGAGCAGCTGCTCACCGAGGCCGGCCGGGCCGCCGATGACGTGTACGGCATCGGGCTGGCGGTGCCCGGACCGGTGGACTTCGCCGGCGGCCGGGTGGTCAGCCCGCCGATCATGAGCGGCTGGGACGGCTTCGACATCCGCGCCTGGTTCCGGCCCCGGTTCGGCTGCCCGGTGATGGTGGAGAACGACGTGAACGCGATGGCGTTCGGCGAGCAGCGCAGTGCGCACCCGGACACCGAGGCGCTGCTCATGATCAAGGTGGGCACCGGGATCGGCGCCGGCCTGGTGGCCGGGTCGGCCGTGTACCGGGGCGCGGACGGGGCGGCCGGGGACATCGGGCACATGCGGGTGGCGCTGCCCGGCGAGGTCGAGCCGCCGCTGTGCCGGTGCGGCAGCCGTGGCTGCGTGGAGGCCCGGGCCGGCGGCTGGGCGCTGGTCCGGGACCTGCGCGCCGCCGGCTACTCCGGGGTGGACTCCGTGGACGACGCGGTGCGCCTGGCCCTCACCGGCGACACCACCGCCGTCCGGATGGTGCGGCAGGCCGGACGGGTGCTCGGCGGCGCGGTGGCCGACGCGGTGAGCCTGCTCAACCCCCGGGTGGTGGTGATCGGCGGCCAGCTGGCCGACGCGGAGGAACAGCTGCTCGCCGGCGTCCGGGAGATGGTCTACCGCCGCTCGCTGCCCCTGGCCACGACCCGCCTGCGCATAGTCCGCGACACCCTCGGCCGCCGCGCCGGCCTGATCGGCACCGCCCTGCTGGTGGCCGACCTGGTCCTGGCCCCCACCCGCGTGGACCGCCTCCTCACCGCCGCCCGCTGCTAACCGACTGGCCCCGTGCGGCTGGCCTACCCCGCCTCGCCGGGGCTATTCGCCCGCAGCCACGCGCCGATCGCGGTGACCGACGCGCGGGCCTCGGGCAGCAACATGCCGAACGCCTGGAACACGTGCAGCTGTTGGTCGTAGGTGCGCAGCGTGCACGGCACGCCGGCGGCGTCCAACCGGTTGGCCAGCCGTTCGGAGTCGTCGTAGAGCACCTCGGTGTAGCTGGCGGTCAGCAGCGCCGGGGGCAGGCCGGCGAGGTCGGCCCGCAGCGGGGACACCGAGGGGTCGGCGACGTCCAGCCCCTCGGTGATCGCGTCGACCAGGCGCTCCAACGCCCGCATCTCGACCGGCTCGCGCCGGGCGTTGGCGTGGCTGCGTTTGGTGGCCATGTCCAGGTCGTAGCAGCCGGAGATGCCGACCAGGCCGGCCGGCAGTGGCAGGCCCCGGTCCCGGGCCAGCAGGGCGGTGGCGAAGGTGAGGTGACCGCCGGCGGAGTCCCCCATGATCGTGACGTGCTCGGCGGCCGCGCCCGAGTCGAGCAGCCAGCGGTAGCCGGTGAGGCAGTCCTCGGCCTCCTGGCCGAACGGCACCGCCGGGAACATCCGGTAGTCCACGGCCAGCGCGGGCACCCCGGACGCCGCCGAGATCCGGGCGATGAGCTGGCGGTGGGTGTTCAGCCCGCAGGTCACCCAGCCGCCACCGTGCAGGTAGAGGATCGCCCGGTCCCGGGCGGCCGGCACGCCCGGCCCGTGCACCCACTCGCCGCGCACCCCGTCGCCGAGGGTGACCGGCTCGGTGCGGGTGCCCCGGACCGGCCGTGCCCGGCGCGCGGCGAACTCGTCCAGCCGGCGCAGCCGGTCGAACGTCTCCGGCCCGAAGTCCCGCTCCAACCGGGTAAGTGCCCGGATCACGGCCCGCTTCGTGGCCGCGTTGAGCACCCGGGAGCGCAGGCTGCGCGCGGTGTACCGGTCAACCACCAGCATGCTCGACATACACCGTACGTTAAGCCACCAACCAGGCCGCCGCCTCCCGCGGGCGCCTAACTGGGCGCCCGCTCAGCAAGCGCGTTCCGCGCTAGGCGAACCGGGCGTGCACCCTGGCCAGGGTCTCGTGCACGTTCGGCTCGTGGTTGCTCTGCCGGGCCTCGTCCAGGGTGAGCCAGCGCAGCGGGGCGTCCGGGGTCTCCGGGCGCGCGGCCTCCGGTGACCCGGTGGCCAGCACGAACCGCAGGTCGGCGTGCTCGTGCGCGGGCTCGTCGCCCTTGGCCGGCACCGACACGATGGCCAGGTGCGCCAGCTCGGCGTCCGGCCACGGCTTCAGGTCGGGGAGGCCGGTCTCCTCGGCCGCCTCACGCAGCGCGATCTCCAGCGGGTCGGTCTCCCCCGGGTCACCGTGCCCACCCACCTGCAGCCAGGCCCGCTGCCGCGCGTGCCAGCGCAGCAGTACCCGCTCGGTCTCCGGGTGCACGATCATCGCCGAGGCAGTCACGTGCAGCGGAATGGCCCGTGACCAGGGGTCCTCGGTGACCTCCAGCATCGCCCGGAGGCGGGCCAGGTCGGCGGTTTCGATCGGGTCGTGCGGCCGGTACCCGGCCAGCAGCTCGGCAACTCCCACAACACCCACCCTAGGTAGATCCCACGCTGGCCCGGAACTTGCCCATCAGGTGCGGGCCGGCCAACACCGCCGGGTACTTCGGCCTCTCCCCGGTCAAGCTGGAGACCTCGGTGGACCAGTTGGCGTTGCCGAAGAACGCCATGCTCTGTCGCCGCGTCGGCGCCCCGGGCGAGCGGGGCGGGTTCACCACCCGGTGCAGGGTGGAGCGCCAGCGGTCGTTGGTCCACCGGGCCAGCAGGTCGCCGATGTTCACCACGAACGCCCCGGGCACGCTGGGCACGTCCACCCACCGGCCGTCCAGCGCGCGCACCTGCAGCCCGCCGGGGGCGTCGTCCTGGCGGAGCACGGTGAGCATGCCGTAGTCGGTGTGCGCGCCGGCGCGCAGCTGCCCGGGCGCGGGCGGGTGCGGCTGCTCGGGGTAGTTCAGCGCGCGCAGTGAGCCGGCCGCCCGGTCGATCTTGTCGGCGAAGAAGTCCGGCCGGAGCCCCAACGCCGTCGCGGCCAGCGACATCAGCCGGCCGGACAACGCGTGCAGCTCGCCGTGGTAAGCCCGCCAGGTGGTCCGCAACGACGGCAGCGGCCCGTCCGGCCAGGGCGTCGGCGCGTACGCCTGCGCCTCCCCGGCGTCGGCGAACCCACCGGGTGGCACCCCGAACGGCCCGGCGTTGAACGACTCCTTCAGGTCCGCCGGCCCCGCCTCGCCGAGGGACCGCGCCAGCGACTCACCGGAGACCGGGCTGTAGCCGTAGGGATAGCCTGGCGAAGGCATGGCCACCGCCATCCGCTCGGCCAACGGCAGGTCGAAGAACGCCCGTGCGGCCCGCCAGGCCGCGTCCGCCACGCGCGGAGGCACCCCGTGCCCGACCACCTGGAAGAAACCGATCTCCCGGCAGGTCCGGTCCAGCTCGGCCACCAGCCGCTCGCGCGGCGCGGCCAGGTCCAGGACGGGAACGCCGGTCACGCCGCCCGTCCCCGCTCGGTGAGCACCGCGATCGCATCCACCATCAACTCCCAGAACCGGTCCGCGTCCAGCTCGGTGGCGACCAGCGCGTTCGGCTCGAGGCCGGTGCGCCGGTGCAGGTCGACCGACGTGGCGCCCCGGGTGTGGGTACCGGCCAGCTCCACGTCCACCCGGCTGGGCACGCAGCCCACGATGCCCGGGTCGATCACCCGGGCCACCGCCACCGGGTCGTGCACCGGCGGTGCCGGGAACCCCCACAGCCGCTGGTAGGTGTCGCCGAAGAAGTCCAGCAGCTCCAGGCAGGCACCGGCCAGCGGGCCACCCACCTCGGCGATCCGCCGCCGCACTTTGGCTCCGGCCAGCGCCTGGTGGGTGACGTTCAGCCCGCACATCACCACCGGTAGGCCGCTGCCGAACACCACCGCCGCCGCCTCCGGGTCCGCGTAGATGTTGAACTCGGCGTACGGCGTGCTGTTGCCCCGCTCGGTGCTGCCGCCCATGATCACGATCTCCGCGATGTGCCGGCCGACGTCCGGCGTGGAGAGCAGCAGCGCGGCGATGTTGGTCAGCGGTCCGACGGCCACCACGGTCACCGGCTCCGGCGACCCGCGCAGCAGCTCGCGCAGGTAGCCCACCCCGTCGGTGGAGGTCACCGGCACGCTCGGCGGGCCGAAGTTCGGGCCGTCCAGCCCGGACTCGCCGTGCACGTCGGCGGCCAGCTCCACCGGGCCGACCAGCGGCCTCGCCTGGCCGGACACGATCGGCACGTCGGTGATACCGGCCAGCGTGCACACCCGCCGGGCGTTCAGGGTGGTCTTGGCCAGGGTCTGGTTGCCGGCCACGGTGGATATGGCGAGCAGCCGGATCGCCGGGTGCGCGGCCGCCAGGAGGATGGCGAAGGCGTCGTCGTGACCGGGGTCGCAGTCCAGTACGACCGGTTTCACTCCACCACCGCCCCGACCGCCCGGTCGCCACCGCTGCCGCCGGCGGCCCGCACCCGGGGCCAGGCCAGCAGCACGAACAGCGCCGCCGAGATCAGCCCGGCGACCACCGGGAGCGGCGCGATCTCGTAGGAGAACCGGGGCAGGAAGTCCTGGCCGAAGAACCCGATCAGCGCACCGACCACGGCGGCCACCACCGCGTCCAGCCGCCACCGCTCCCGCCAGTTCGCCGGCGGCCGGAAGAACTCGCCGGCCGGGGTTCGCCGGCGCGCCACGAACAACCAGTCGGCCAGCATCACGAAGGTGAACGGGATGACCACGTTCCCGCAGGCCACCAGGAAGGCCTCGGCATTTTGCAGGATTCCGGCGACGGCCAGCAGCACGCCGCACACGCCGAGCACCACGGTGGCCACCGGCTGCTCCCACCGGCGTGGCTCGCGCACGGTGTTCATCGCCACCAGCAGGTCCACCATGGCCGGGTAGAGGTTCATCGCGTTGGTGTGCAGGACCGCCACCGCGACCCCCACGGCGGCCACGATGCCCCAGCCGGGGATGTCCTTGGCCAGCAGGGCGACGTTCCACTCGCCCGTCGCGGCCTGCGAGTACAGCCCCACCACGCCCATGCCGATCAGGGCCAGCATGATCCCGGCCGACGGGGCGAGGAAGTAGGACGGCCGCTGTCCGCCGGTGCGCTCCGCCGGGACCGCGAAGCGGGAAACCGTGGACAGCTTGTAGGTCCAGGACAGGATGGAGAACGACAGGATGATCGTCATCGCGCCGCCCCAGTCCATCGCCTTGGTCTGCGCCGGCGCGACCAGCCCGTACCGCATGCCCAGGTAGACGAACAGCGCCCCGTAGCAAACGATCATGAGCAGCGCGGTGTACCGGTAGAACCGCTCCAGCCACTTCATGCCGAACAGCACCAGCACGATCTGCACCCCGCCGACCACGATGTTCCACAGCAGCAGCGAGGAGTTGGTGATCGCGGCCAGGATCACGGCGCCGACCGCCGTGTTCAGCCCGAACCAGCCCAGGTTCACCACGGTGAACAGCGCGGAGAAGCCGAACGCGCCGTGCCAGCCGAACGTCCCCCTGGCCACCACCAGGCCGGACAGCGGCACCTCCCGGCCCATCTCCGAGAACAGCCCGGCCGGGATCAGCGCGATCAGCCAGGCCACCAGGCAGGCGATGACGAAGTTGGTCAGCCCGTAGTCGAACAGCAGCTGCCCGATCAGCGGCGTGGTGGCGGAGCTGGCCGCCATCAACCACACCAGGAACATCCGCCACGGCCGCATCACCCGCTGGTCGTCCGGCACCGGCAGAACGCCCACCGTCTCCAGCTCGGCACCCACCCGGTCGGACCATCCGCGCCGTTCGGTCATACCGCCACCCCTCCCGCCGTGAAGCTGACAGTAGTTAAGCCCTTAACGGGTCACAAGAGGGTGGTCGACGGGCCGCACACGGGCCGGTGCGCCGGTTTCGGACCGACCGGTCACGAACCGTAGCCGTTCGGTCCTGGCCGACGGACGTTCCTTCGACGAGATCCACCTGAGCGGGGTTTGATCTTGGACCGTACCCCACTCAGGTGGATCTCGTGGAGCGGAACCCTGTCTGCAGCTCGCCAGAGACCCCCGACCGCCACGCCGCGTAGCCGCACCCAACGCGATAGGTGCGACCGCGCGACGAACCCAAGGTCCCGGGCGCAGGCCGAACCGCGGGAGACCGCCCGACCGCGCCGTCCCGACCGCGCTTCGAACCGGCACCGCGACCGAACCGCGCCCGGCGCCCTTACCGGTTGGTGACGGCCCGGGCGAGCAGCCCGTGCAGCGCGGCCTGCTCGTCCGGAGTGAGGCCGCCGAGCGGCGAGTCCTCGGCGAGCAGCTCCAGCAGGCGCTCCCGCAGCCGCGCCCCCTTGTCGGTGAGCACCAGGCGCTTGGCCCGCCGGTCCACCGGGTGCGGGTGTCGTTCGAGCAGGCCCTGGCGCTCCAGCCGGTCGATCACGAAGGTGGCATTGGACGGCTCGCAGGCCATCCGGTCGGCCAGCTCGCGCATGGTCAGCGGGCCGGTCAGCTCGCGCAGCGCGATCGCCTGCGGGGCGGTGAGCCCGAGCGCACCCGCCCGCTCCCGCACGTGCTCACCGATCTGCCGGGACAGCCCGTTGACCAGGCCGCACAGCTGCCGCTCCGGGCTCATCTCGGCATCCGCGCTCACGGGTCCATCCTAGCCGGATGCATCAAGCCAACATATTTATAGCTTGAATCATTCAAGCTGGAACTTTACGCTCGACGGCATGGCGAACGGCATCACGGACACGGCGCGCGAGCGCTACCGGCGACCGGCGGAGACGCGCTCGGTGCGGATCGGCGAGCTGACCATCACCTACCTGCCCGACGGCGCGGTCGGCCTCGATGCGCGCGGGTGGCTCCCGCACAGCTCGGACGCCGACTGGGCCGCGCACCCCGAGCACCTGGACGAGCGGGGCCAACTGGTGGCCAGCATCGGCGGGCTGCTGGTGGAGGCGGACGAGCGGGCGTTGCTGATCGACGCCGGCATCGGCCGGGTGGAGGCCGGCCCGGTGGCCGGCACACCGGTCGGCGGCGCCACGGGCGGCGCGCTGCTGGACAGCCTGGCCGCGATCGGCCGGGACCCGGCGAGCATCGAGGCGGTGGCCTTCACCCACCTGCACAGCGACCACGTCGGCTGGGCCGGCGTCGCCGACACCTTCCCCGGCGCGAAGTTCCTCGTCGACCAGCGGGAATGGGCCGAGCGGGAGCTGGCCGAGCGGGCCGGCACGCCCCGTGAGGCGCTGGACACCCTGGCCACCTCGCTGCGCGGGATCGAGGCGGGCGAGGAGGTCTTCCCCGGGGTGCGCGCGCTGCCCAGCCCGGGCCACACCGTCGGCCACACCGGCTTCGTCATCGCCTCCGGCGGGCGCCGGCTGATCGCCTTCGGGGACGCCCTGCACACCGCCGCGCAGGTGGACCGCCCGGACTGGCACGCCTGGCCGGACTACGACCCCCGCCAGGCCGTCGAGTCCCGCCGGCGACTGATCGCCGAGCTGGCCAAGCCGGACACCCTCGGGTTCGGCGTGCACTTCGCCGACGTCCAGTTCGGCGAGGTCCACCCGGCCGACGACCGCCCGGCCTGGCGCCCGATCGCGGGTTAGCGTCGCGCGGCCAGCGCGAGCGCCACCTCGGCGGCCACCTCGGCGTTGTGCTCGGCCAGTGCCAGGTTGGCCGGCACGCTCGCCCCGTCGGTCTCCGCCTCCAGCCGGGCCAGCACGTACGGGGTGACCGCCGGGCCGGTCACCTTCGCCGCATCGGCGGCGGCCAGCGCGGCGTCCAGGTCGGCGGCCAGCGCGGCGCCGTCCAGCTCCTCGGCCTCCGGGATCGGCACGGTGAGCAGCACGCCGGTGCGCGGCCGCGCGCGGTGGGCCAGCACCGCCGCCACCTCCTCCGCGCTCTCCACCCGGTGTGGCACCCGAAGCCCGCTGGACCGGGTGTAGAAGGCCGGGAACTCGTCGTGCCGCCAGCCCAGCACCGGCACGCCGGCGGTCTCCAGGTACTCCAGCGTGCGGGGCAGGTCCAGGAAGGCCTTTGCCCCGGCACACACGGTGACCAGGGGGTGGTTGGCCAGGGCGTCCAGGTCGGCGGAGACGTCGCCGGTGAGCTCGGCTCCCCGGTGCACGCCACCGATGCCGCCGGTGGCGAACACCCCGATGCCGGCCCGCTCGGCCACCGCCAGCGTGGCGGACACCGTGGTCACGCCCACCGGCCAGGCCTGGGCGGCGGCCACCGCGAGGTCCCGTTCGGCGACCTTGTGTTCCCCGTCCATGATCAGTTTCTCCTCGGCGGGGCTCAGCCCCACCTGCCAGGCGCCTTCCAGCACCGCGACCACGGCGGGAACCACCCCGCGCCGGCGCAGCGTCTCGGTGCACCGGCTCAGCGCCTCGGCGTTGTGCGGGGCGGGCAGGCCGAGGGAGGAGAAGATGGTGGACTCCAGTGCCACCACCGGCGCGCCCTCGGCGACCGCCGTGGCCACCTCGTCGGAAAGGTTGATCGGACCGCTGGTCACGAGACCTCCAGGCTGAAGTTGGCACCCGGCGCGTCCAGCACTCGGGCGGCGTGGTGGTGGCCGGCCCGGACCGAGTTGGCGACGTTCCGCCCGGCCATGGCGGCGGCCAGGTAGCCGGCGGCGAACGCGTCACCGGCCCCGGTGCTGTCCCTGGCCGCGCGCCGGGCGGGGACCGGCAGGCGGAGCGGTTCACCTCGGTCGCGCACCACCACCGTGGGGTCGGCGGCATTTTTGATCACGAAAACGGACCCGGCGGGTGGCCGCCGGTCGGCGAGGCCCAGTACCGCGGCCTCGGCCGCATTGGCAAACAGCACGGCTGGTCGGATCTCCGCGATAAGATCACGATATCGGCTGGCGCCGTACTCGACCAGGAACGCCGTCGAGGATGCGTCCAGCGACACAGCACACCCGGCCGAGGCGGCGGCGCGCACCGCGGCCAGAGCGCTGCCGGCCGAGGGTTCGGCGCTCAACGCGTACGCCGGCAGATGCAACCAGCGGGCATCCCGCAGCCAGTCCACCGGGACGGGGCCGAGGTCGGCGCTGGCACCCCGGTCGGGAAACATGGTGCGCTCCCCGTCCGGGTGCACCAGCACGACGATGCTGCCGGTGCGCCCGCCGCGCTGGACCCGCGCGTCCACTCCCCCGTCCCGCAGCCGGTCGACCAGCGCGTCACCGAGCGGGTCCGCCCCGACCCGGCCGACGAACCGGGTGGGCACCAGCGGCGCGGCGAACATCGCCACGTTGGCCGCACTGCCGCCCCGGGTGCGGTACACCCGCGACGGGTTGTCGGTGCCCACCCGCGGCGGGCCGGCCAGCCACACCACGACGTCCTCGACGAGATCGCCGAGCACCACCAGCGGGCCACTCTCCAGGTTGGGCACGGCACCGAAGTTATGCGCTTAACCTGAGGGTTGCAACCGCGCCCGCCCCAGCGATGCCCGCTCGACCAGCGAGGTGCCCAGCGCCCGCACCCTCGGCCGGTCGCCGCCCCCGTCGGCGATCAGCTCGCGCAGGATGCCCGCCGACGTGTACCCGAGGTCGAACGCCGACAGCCGGACCGTGCTCAGCGGCGGCGAGGTGATCTCGGAGAACGGCAGGTCGTCGAAGGAGCCGATGGACACCTCGCCGGGCACCGCGACCCCGAGGCCGGTGAACGCGCTCAGCGCGCCGTAGGCCAGCAGGTCGGCCGCCGCGATCATCGCGGTCACCCCGGCCGCCCGCCAGCCCGGCCACTCCTCGGCGACCAGCGCACGGGCCGCGTCCACCGTGATGTTCGCCCGCGCCTCGATCACTTCCGTACCCGGAGTCGCGGCCAGCCGCGCACACACCTGCGCCCGCCGGGTGGCGAAGGTCTGTCCCTCCCGGGTGGCGTCCAGGTAGACCACCCGCCGGTGGCCGAGCTCGACGATCCGGTCCACCAGCGCGCACGCGCCGGGGGCGGTGTCGAAGTGCACCCGGGACAGCTCCGGCGGAGCGACCGGCTCGTCCAGCAGCACCACCGGGCAGCCGATCTGCCGGGTGTCCACCCGGGTGCCGGGGAACTCCAGCAGGATCCCGTCCACGCCGAACCCGACCAGCTGGGCCAGGTCCGGCTCCTCCCGCTCGGGGCCGGAGACCGCGAGCAGCAGCCGGTACTCCCCGCCCAGCGCCTTGGCCACGCCGGCGGCGACCTGCGTGAAGAACGGGTTGCCCAGGTCCGGCGCGACCAGCGCGATGCACTGCCGGCGGCCGGTGACCAGGCTGCGGGCGGCCGAGTCCACCACGTAGCCCAGCTTGTTGATCGCCCGCCAGACCCGTTCCTGGGTCCGCGTCGCCACCCGGCCCTCGGCCTTGCCGTTGATCACCAGCGACACGCTGGCGATCGAGACGCCGGCCTCGGCGGCCACGTCCGACGCGGTCGGGCGCCGCCCCTGGACCCGGGGCGACGGGTTGTTCGCCGCCACCGGGCGCCTCCCGTTCCTCACTGGGCAGATAGGTTATGTGGTCCGTCGGCGGGCCCGCCAGGCGACCACGCCGATGATCGACAGGGCGGCCAGCCCGAGCACCACCAGGTCCGGCACCCTCGACCCGAACCCGCCCACGGCCCGCTGCGCGGCCAACTCGGAGTCCGCCCCGAGGGACAGCCCCAGCACCTCGCCCAGCGTCCCGGTGCCGTCGAACAGCAGGAACAGCACACCGATCGCCACGAACAGCAGCCCGGACACCAGGCTGGTCGTGTGCAGCCGCACCGGTCCGACGGCGATCTCCCGCCCGCGCAGCCAGCCCCGCTCGCCGATCCGCCACCGCTCCCACACCACCGCCAGCAGGAACAGCGGGGCGGCCATGCCCAGCGCGTACACCGCGAGCAGCGCCGCACCGCGCGCCGGCTGCCCGCCGGCCGCCGCGATGGTGAGCACCGCACCGAGGATCGGGCCGGAGCAGAACCCGGCCAGCCCGTAGGTCGCGCCCAACCCGAACACGCCCAGCCAACCGCCGCGCGAGGCGAACCGCTGCTGCAACCGCACCGCCGGACCGAACACGAACCCCCGGCCCAGGATCATCGCCACGCCGAAGATGATGATCACCCAACCGGCCACCCGGATCAGCGTCTCCCGGTGCGTGGCGAACAGCCCGCTCAGCGCCCCGGACCCGGCCCCCAGCGGCACCAGGGTCGCGGCCAGCCCCAGGTAGAACACCCCGGTCCGGGCGACCAGCCGGCCGCCGCCGGCGAACGCGTACGCGAAGAAGGACGGCAGCAACAGCGCGCTGCACGGGCTGAGCAGGGCGAGGACCCCACCGAGCAGCGCGGCCAGGTAGCCGACGTCGGTCAACGGTTGGTGCCGGCGTGCGCCAGCAGCGTCTCGATGGCCCGCTGGTACTCGGCGACCGACAGCGAGCCGGACATCAGCTTCCCGTTGATCAGCACGGTCGGTGTGCTGTTCACCCCCAGCCGCACGCCCTCCGCCTTGTCCGAATCCACCTGGGCGGAGAGCGCCGGGTCGGCCAGGTCACGCTGGAACCGCGCCTTGTCCAGGCCGAGCTGTTCGGCCAGGCCGATCAGCGTCGCGTGCGACCACACCACCGTTCCCTCGCTGTGCTGCGCGAACAGCGCATCGTGGAAGTCCCAGAACTTCCCCTGGCGCCCGGCGGCCCGGGCCGCCACCGCGGCCAGGGTGGAGTCCGGGCCGAGGAAGCTGAAGTCACGCCACTCCACCCGGACCTTGCCGGTCTTGACGTACTGGTCGATCAACGGTGGCGCGACCCGCTCGGCGAACACCGCGCAGTACGGGCACTTGTAGTCGGCGAACTCGACCAGCACGACCGGCGCCGCCGGGTCCCCCAGGGCCAGTGGGTCGCCGGGGATCCGCCGGGCCGCCTCCGACCTGGCCTTCGAAGCGTCGCTCATCGCATGGGCGCCGGCGGCCGGTTCGGCCGGCTTGCCGCTGGCGAAACTGATCACCCCGAGGAGCAGCACCACGGCCAGCGCGATGCCGATCCCCAGCCCCGCCCGGTTGGTTTCCGTACCCGTCATCTCCGCACCGTCCTCCGCCCCGGGGCCACCTACCGGGCAGCATTCCCTGTTCGCCCGGGCCCGCCGAACCCGGTCCCCGTCTCAGGTCACTTCGAAATTTTTCCTCAGAACCGCAACCTCCCGGCTTCCCGCGCGTCAATCCATGTAGAGAAGGTGAGAAGCGACCCCCGGGACGGACGGGGCAGAGGGGCAGGAATGACCAGAAGTCGGCGATTGGGCACACGCGCGCTCATCGTGCTCACGGTGAGCACGGTGGGTCTGACCACCTATTTTGCTGGTGCGGCGCTGGCCGACGACTCCGAGTTCTCCGACGCGGCGAAGCAGGCCCACCAGACGGCGCTGGTTCCTGGGCTCGCCTGCACGGTCACCACCAAGGCCTGCGTCGACCTGGAGTCGCAGAAGGCCTGGCTGGTGAAGGACGGCAAGATCATGCGCGGCCCGATCAAGATCTCCTCGGGCGGGAACGGCAAGGAGACCCCGATCGGCCACTCGCTGCGGGTCTACAAGAAGGAAAAGGACTACAAGAGCACCGAGTCGCGCATCCAGTCCGGGCCGAAGAAGGGCCAGCCCGCGCCCATGCCGTGGGCGGTGTTCTTCGAGGACGGTGGCATCGCGTTCCACGGCGGCGACCCGGCCCGTTCCTCGGCCGGCTGCATCCACCTGCCGGTCGCGGACGCGCAGGCGTTCTTCAACTACCTGCAGGTCGGTGACCAGGTGCAGGTGGTCAAGGGCTCCCAGGAGCTGGCCGCCCGCAAGGGTGAGTACTCGCCCAGCGACGACGAGGACGACGGCGACCACGACAGCGACGATGACGACGACAGCGACGACTGACCGGGGCTGACCCGGGAGCACGCATGATCGGGCTGGCCCAGCAGGCCACGGCGGCGGTTCCGACCTGGTTCGCCATTGCGACCGGGGTCGGGGCCCTCGTGCTGCCGCTGCTCGGCGTGTTCATCGGGCACCGGGTGACCCGGGTGGGCGCCCGGGAGCTAGACGTCCGGGCCCGGCGCGAGGAGCTGTTGCGGACCGTCCGCTGGGCCGCCGAGCTGGCCGTCGACCGGGAGAACCCGCGCGCCGACGAGCTGGGCATCGCCACGCTGCGCGCGATGAGCCGCCTGCCGCTGCTGCAGACCGAGGCCGACCTGGCGTTCATCCAGGCGGTGCTCAGGGCGGTGCTGGCCGAGCCGACCGAGCTGTACCGGGAGCTGGAAAAGAGTCGTACCATTGAGTTCGAGGTAGTCCAGGAACCGCCGTCGGAAGGGCAGTGATGGCCAAGGAACGCGTCGCCGACGTGAACCGGACCCACGCACGCATCCGGGTTACCCAGGCCGAGAAGGACGCCGCCGAGTTGCTCGCGGAGCTGGCCGAGAAGAACGGCCAGGCGGTCGACCCGGTGGTCCAGGCGATCGCCAAGGCCAAGCCGCGCATCGCCTGACCCGAGGCCGGTAATGCCTGGCCCCGGGTCAGGCGAGCATTCACGGGCGCGGGCTCACTTCTTCTTCTTGCCCTTTTTGCCCTTCTTCTTCTTAGCCATGTCCGCCTCCCTCCGGCCGGCCGGGTCAACTGACTGTTGACCAACGAACGTCAACCTAGCATTGACGGAGGTCAATGGGTGGTTGACCCCCACCAATAGGGTTAGCATTCCCGGCGTGGCGGCGAAGGGGTCCCTGAAGCAGGTCCGGCGGGCTTTGGAAGCGGTGGAGTCGACGGAGGGCGCGGTCGACCGGCTCGCCGCCGCGCGGCGGCTGCGCGAGGCGGCCGAGCAGCTGGAGCTGGCCGCCGTGGCCGAACTGCGTGACCAGGGCGGCACCTGGGCCCAGATCGGCGGCGTCTACGGCACCACCAAACAGGGCGCCCAGCAGCGCTTCCGCTCCGCGCTGCGCGAGGACTAACCGCCGCTCACCCACCGTTCCGACCACTCCCAGAGGCGGTCCGCGTTGGTGGGGTCCAGGGCGTAGCGGGCGACGCCGCCCAGGTCGCCGGTCCGGCGGTCCACCGTCTCCGTCTCGTTGCAGTCCACGAAATAGCGCCCGCCGATGCCCGCCACCAGCGGGGACACCGCCAGCAGCACCGAGGTGGCCGCGCCCTGCTCGACCGTCTTGAACCACTCCGCCGGCGTGCCCCCGCTGCCCACTCCCCCGGTGTGCCGCTGCAGGTTGGTGCGGATCGCGCCCGGCATGAGCGAGTTGGACGTGATGCCGTCGCGCGCCCAGCGCCGCGTGGCCTCCACCGCGAACAGCACATTCGCCGTCTTGGACTGCCCGTAGGCCAGCCAGGGGTCGTAGGGGCGGAACAGGAAGTGCGGGTCGTCGAAGATCAACGGTGACAGCTGGTGACCGCTGGAGCTGACCGAGACCACGCGGGCGGCGCCGTCCGAGGCCAACGCCCGGTGCAGCCCCAGGGCCAGGGCGAAGTGGCCGAGGTGGTTGGTGGCCAGCTGCATCTCCCAACCGGCCGCGGTGCGCTGTTCCGGGCAGGCCATCACGCCGGCGTTGTTCACCAGCACGTGCAGCGGGCCGTCCCAGCCGGCCACGAAGGCCGCCACCGACTCCGGTTCGGCCAGGTCCAGCGCGGCCACGCCGGGCGCCGGGTGCCCGCCGTCGGCGATCTCCTTGGCCACCCGCTCGCCGGCCGCCACGTCGCGCACCGCCATGGTCACCTCGGCGCCGGTGCCGGCCAGCGCCCGGGCGGTCTCCACGCCGATGCCGGAGGCGGCCCCGGTGACCACCACCCGGCGGCCGGTGAGGTCCGCCCCCTCGGCCACCTCGGCGGCGGTGCTGGTGAAACCGAACGGGGTCTTCACGAGACTCATGGCCAAGACACTAGATCAGGCCAGGGTCAGGTAGCGGTCGATCTCCCACTGGGAAACGGTCGCGTGGTAGGCGTCGAACTCGGCCTGTTTCACCCCGCCGTAGTAGTCGATGAAGTCGGTTCCGTCCGGCAGCTTGCCCAGGGCCGTACGCAGCACCGGGTCGGCCACCAGCTCCCGCACCGCGTGGTCCAGGGTCTTGGGCAGCGCGCTGATGCCCCGGGCGGCCACCTCGTCGGGGTGCAGGGCGAACAGGTTGTCGGTGACCTGCTCGCCGGGGTCCAGGCCGCGGTCGATGCCGTCCAGCCCGGCCGCCAGCATCGCGGCCGGGGCCAGGTAGGGGTTGGCCGAGCCGTCCACGCCCCGGTGCTCCACCCGGCCGCCCTCGGGGACCCGCAGCATCAGGCTGCGGTTGTTCCCGCCGTAGGCCACGTAGGCCGGCGCCCAGCTGGCCCCGGAGTTGGGCGCGCCGGCGCCGATCCGCTTGTAGGAGTTCACCGACGGGCAGATCACCCCGGCCGAGGCGCGCCCGTGGTCCAGCAGCCCGCCGATGTACTGGTAGGCCAGCTTGGACAGGCCCAGCGGGTCCGAGTCGCTGTCGAACAGCGGCTCGCCTCCGGTGGTCCACAGGCTCTGGTGGGTGTGCAGGCCGTTGCCGGTCACCGAGTTGAACGGCTTGGGCATGAAGGTGGCGGTCATGCCGGCGTCGTGGGCCAGCATGTGCACCATGTAGCGGAAGAAGACCGTGCGGTCCGCCGTGGTCACCGCGTCCGAGTAGTCGAAGTTGCTCTCGAACTGCCCGTTGCCGTCCTCGTGGTCGTTGGCGTAGTTGCCCCAACCCAGCTCGTTCATGTGCTTGGACAGGGTGGACAGGAAGTCCCACATCCGGGTCAGTCCCTTGACCTCGTAGCAGGGCTTGTCCGCGCGGTCCAGGGCGTCGGCGAAATCCAGCCCGCCGTCCGGCGTGCGGCGCAGCAGCGAGTATTCCGCCTCCACGCCGGTCTTGAGCACCCAGCCCCGGTCCCGCTCCAGGTCGGCCAGCAGCCGCTTCAGGATCACCCTCGGCGCGTACGGCCACGGCTCACCCGCCACATAGGGGTCGCAGTGCAGCACCGCGATGCCGTCCTTCCACGGCACCCTGGTGTAGGAGGCGGGGTCCGGCAGCACGTTGATGTCCGGGTCCGCCGGCCCCTGTCCCAGGTCCCCGGCGGCGAATCCGGCGAACCCGGCCCCGCCGTCCATCAGCAGGTCCAGGCTGGCCCGGGGCACCGCCTTCGCGCACGGTTTGCCGTGCAGGTCCACGAACATGGCCAGGAAGAACTCGATGCCATCTTCGTCCGCTCGCGCTGCAAGTTCTCCGCGGCCGTCACCCATGGCTGCTCCTTTGCTGTCCTGGGATCCAATCAGTGCCTGCCAGTGGAACCCCGGCCATCGCCGCCGCCTCGATGGTCAGCGCGACCATGTCCTCCGGCTCCAAGTTGCGCAGGTGGGCCTTGCCGCAGGCCCGGGCCAGGGTCTGCGCCTCCATGGTCAGCACCCGCAGGTAGTTGGCCAGCCGCCGGCCGCCCTCGATCGGGTCCAGCCGGGCGGCCAGGTCGGGGTCCTGGGTGTTGATGCCGGCCGGGTCCCGGCCGTCCTGGAAGTCGTCGTAGTAGCCGGCGGCCGTGCCGAGCGCCCGGTACTCCTCGTCGTAGCGCGGGTGGTTGTCGCCCAGGGCGATCAGTGCGGCGGTGCCGATGGCGACCGCGTCGGCACCCAGCGCCATCGCCTTGGCCACGTCGGCCCCGGTGCGGATGCCGCCGGACACGATCAGCTGGACCTTCCGGTGCACGCCCAGCTCGTCCAGCGCCCGCACGGCCTGCGGGATCGCCGCCAGGATCGGGATCCCGACGTGCTCGATGAACACCTCCTGGGTGGCGGCGGTGCCGCCCTGCATGCCGTCCACGACCACCACGTCCGCGCCCGCCGCGACGGCCAGCTTCACGTCGTAGTAGGTCCGGGTGGCGCCGATCTTCACGTAGATCGGCTTGGCCCAGTCGGTGATCTCCCGCAGTTCCAGGATCTTGATGGTCAGGTCGTCCGGCCCGGTCCAGTCCGGGTGCCGGCAGGCGCTGCGCTGGTCGATGCCGGCCGGGAGGGTGCGCATCCCGGCCACCCGGTCGCTGATCTTCTGCCCGAGCAGCATGCCGCCGCCGCCCGGCTTGGCGCCCTGGCCGAGCACCACCTCGATGGCGTCGGCGGCGCGCAGGTCATCCGGGTTCATCCCGTACCGGGAGGGCAGGTACTGGTAGACCAGGTGCTTGGAGTGGCCCCGCTCCTCCGGGGTCATCCCGCCGTCGCCGGTGGTGGTGGAGGTGCCCATCTCGGTCGCGCCCCGCCCGAGCGCCTCCTTGGCCTGGGCGGACAGCGCGCCGAAGCTCATGCCGGCGATGGTGACCGGGATGTCCAGGTGCAGCGGTGCGCCGGCGTGCCGGTCGCCCAGCACCACGTCGGTGTCGCACCGCTCGCGGTAGCCCTCCAGCGGGTAGCGGGACATGCTGGCGCCGAGGAACAGCAGGTCGTCGAAGTGCGGCAGCGGGCGTTTCGCGCCCCAGCCCCGGATGTCGTAGACGCCGGTCTCGGCGGCGCGCTGGATGCCGGCGATGGTGGCCCGGTCGAAGGTGGCCGACTCGCGCCGGCCGTACGGTGCGGTCAAGGTCGCCCTCCTTCAGTAGGTGTTGTGCGCGGCGAAGTGGTAGAGCCGGCGGGCCGAGCCGAAGCGGCGGAACTCGTCCGGGTCGTGCGCCAGGCCGGCCGCGGCGAGCAGCCCGGCCAGCTCCTTGCGGTGCTCTTCGCGCATCGGCTTCTCCACGCAGTCCGCGCCCAGCGTGCCGACCCGGCCGCGCACGTACAGCCGGGCCTCGTAGATCGAGTCGCCGAGCCCGTCGCCGGCGTCGCCACCCACCACCAGCCGCCCGGCCTGCGCCATGAACGCGCTCATCGGGCCGACGTCCCCGCCGACCACGATGTCCACCCCCTTCATCGAGATGCCGCAGCGCATCGATGCGCCGCCGTGCACCACCAGCAGCCCGCCCCGCCCGGTGGCGCCGGCGGACTGGGAGGCGTCGCCGCGCACCCGCACCGTGCCGGACATGATGTTCTCCGCCACCCCGGTGCCCGCGTTGCCGTGCACGGTCACCTCGGCCAGCTGGTTCATGCCGGCGCAGTAGTAGCCCACGTGGCCGTGGACGTCCACGGTCAACGGGTGGCGCAGCCCGGCGGCGACCGCGTGCTCGCCCCGCGGGTGGTGGACCTCGTAGCGCTCGGCGGTGGGCGCGTGCAGCTGGGCGTTGAGCTCGCGCACCGATGAGCCGGCGGCTAGGTCGATCCGCACCACCTGGTCCGGCAGCGTTTCCCGCCGGGCCGAGTTCAACGCCGAGTTCACCGCCGCCATGCGTACACCGTCTCCGGCTCGGGCTCGCGGATCCGCGCCTGCTCGATGCCGGGCAGCTCGGCCAGCGCGTGGTACTCCGAGGCCATCGCCACGTAGTCGGCGGTCTCCGCGATCACGGCGGGCTTGCAGGCGAACGAGTCGCGCAGCACGGCGAACTCGTCGCCGGTGGTCACCAGCAGGGTGAAGAAACCGTCGAACTCCTTGAGCACCATGCGCATGGCGTCGCCGAGGTCCGCGCCGGCGGTCACCTGCTGCCCGATGAACCGGGCGGCCACCTCGGAGTCGTTCTGCGTCTCGCAGTGGATGCCGGCTCGGGCCAGCCGGCGGCGCACGGTGGCGTAGTTGGAGAAGGACCCGTTGTGCACCAGCGCCAGGTCAGGCAGCGGTGTGAACGGATGAGCGCCGTCGGTGGTGACGGCGGACTCGGTGGCCATCCGGGTGTGCCCGACGGCCTGGTAACCGGCGCGGTCCACCACGCCGTACCGGGCGCAGATCTCCGCCGGATGCCCGACGTCCTTGATCACCTCCATGCCGGAGTCCCCGTAGAGCGCGACGCCCGCGCTGTCCGGCCCTCGGGCGGTCATCGCCTCCAGCATCGGAACCAGCAGCTCGCCCAACCTCGGATACAGCTCCGATTTCTTCAGGTGCAGCCCGACGATCCCACACACGTGCCGCGCTCCCTCCGGCCTCCGAGCATTGGTCCTAGGTTCGAACCTAAGACCTTTTCTGTCAATACCGCCGGGTGAACGACTGGTGTTAACTCTGGGTGACCGCGTATAACTCGGGGCATGCCCACCGAGGTGACCTCGCAGACGCTGACCCAGGCGGTCGCGGATCATCTGCGGCGCCTCATCCACCTCGGCGAGGTCGGCCCCGGCGACCGGCTGCCACCCGAGCGCGAGCTCGCCGAGCAGCTCGGCGTGGCCCGGATCAGCCTGCGGGAAGCCCTAAAGATCCTGCAGCGGGACGGATACGTGCAGGTCCGGAGGGGCGCCCAGGGTGGTACCTACGTGACCGAACTGGAGGAGCCGGTCGCCCGGTGGCGGGCCAAGATGCGCACCGAGTCCGGCGAGTTCGACGACATCATCGACTTCCGCATCGCGCTGGAGACCGACAGTGCCCGGCTGGCCGCGCTGCGCCGGGACGAGCGGGACCTGGCCGCGCTGCGCACGGCGATCGAGGAGCTGGAAAGGTCCGAGGGCCGGGCCGCCTTCCGGCTGACCGACTCCCGGTTCCACACCGCACTGGCCCGCGCGGCCCGGAACGCCCGGCTGGAGGCCGGCATCGAGGCCGCCCGGGGCGAGCTATTCATGGCCCACGACCTGCTTCCGTTCATCGACCCGGTGCAGGAGTCGGTGCGCGACCATCTGGCCATCTACCAGGCAGTACTACGACGCGACCCGGAGGCCGCCTCGGCGCGGATGCGGGAGCACATCGAGCACACCCGCGCCCAGCTGCGGGACATTGTGTTCGGCTCCGCCCCCACCGAGTGATCGCGTCTCCGAGCGTGCGGCTAACTCGGCGCACGCTCGGCAAGCAGGCTCCGCGCGCTTGACACGCTCCGCGTCGCGGTGGTCCCATGTGCCCGGTGGTCCGAGGTCTGGACCTCGGACCAATGTCGTAAGGAACCGCACCTCGAGCAACGGCGCGCGAGTGCATCATGTGGAACTCGGGCGCCGCCGCACCCCGGCATCCGGAGGCGCCCGTGCCACCCTCCCTCAGCTCGCGGATCGCCCAGCTGGCCCGGCGTGACCGGGTCCTGGCCATCTCGTTCACGGTCCTCATGTGGGCCGTGCTGATCTTCCTCTGTGTGGTGGCCAGTGCCACCGCGCCCAGCCCGGCCATCACCGTCGTCCTGCTCGCCTCGGCGCTGCTGCTCGGCGCGTTCAACACCGCCTCGGTGCTGGCCATGCTGCGCAGCTACGCGGCGAACCGGGAGGCGATCTACCGGGATGACGTGCTGCTGGCCGACCGAAGGCGCGAGCTGCGCGCCCAGGGCCCGTGGTGAGCCGTGTACCAGCCACCGGTGCAGTCCAAGCGCGGCCAGCTGATCGACGCGGTGACCGTGCTCGTACTGATCTTCGCCACCCTGTTCGGCACCACCTACCTGGTGCAGGAGGCCGCGTCCGGCGACACCGCCGCCCGCCCGCTGGCCGAGCTGCCGATCAACGACGCCGAGCGGGCGCAGTACCAGAAGATGATCGACTCGGGCACCGCCGACCTGGCCGCGATCAACGCCTCGGTGGAGTCGCACCAGAACAACGCGGACAAGTACGCGATCGACGTGTGGGCGCTGCTCGGCACCGCCGCGCTGCTCGCCGCCTACCTCGGCTTCGTCTACCGGGCCTCGTTCCGGGAGTACCGGGAGGTCGTCGAGGAACGGTTCGGCCCCCGGGAAGGAGCACGGGAATGAGTGCCGAGCCGAGCTTGCGAGGCGAGAAATGAGCGCCGCGGGTGTGCTGGAACTGATCGCCTGGCTGCTCAGCGCACTGATCGCCGGGTGGCTGCTGCTGGACATGGTCCGGGTGGGCCGCCGGTACAGCGAGGACCAACTGATCAACGTGGCCGAACCGAGCGAGGAGCCGAAATGAGTACCGACGCTCCCGGCGCCGAGCCGACCGCCGGGCCGGCCACCGAGCAGCGACCGGCGCTGCGCAAGGTGCTCTCCCCCATGCACATCTGGGCACTGGGCGTGGGCATCGTGCTGGTCGGCGAGTTCATGGGCTGGAACTTCGCGGTGGAGAAGGGCGGCATGTACGGCGCCCTGATCGCCGCCTGGGTGGTCGGCCTGCTCTACACCTGCATCGTGATGATCAACTCCGAGATCACCTCGGCGATCCCAGCGGCCGGCGGCCAGTACGCGCAGGCCAAGCACACCATCGGCCCGCTGATGGCGTTCAACGTGGGCCTCTACCTGACCCTGGCCTACACCATGCTCGAGGCGGCCAACGCCAACGTGCTCAGCTACCTGCTGACCACGCTGGGCAACCTGATGGGCAGCGCCGAGGAGCTGTCCCCCTACCCGTTCGCCACGCTGGCCATCCTGGCCCTGGCCTGGCTGAACTACCGGGGCGTGCAGGCCACGCTGACGCTGAACTTCGTGATCACCGGCCTGGCCTTCGTCACCATCATCGTGCTCTTCCTCGGCGTCCAGGGCTGGCAGCCGGAGGGCCAGCTGCACCTGTCCGGGCTGATCGGCAGCCTGGACAACGGGCTGCCCTACGGCTGGATGGGCGCGATCGCCGCCTGCCAGTTCGGCATGTGGTTCTACCTGGGCATCGAGGGGACCGCGCAGGCCGCCGAGGAGTGCCGCTCGGCACCGCGCTCGATCCCGATCGGCAGCATGGCCGGGATGATGACGCTGATCGTGGCCGCCGGGCTGACCTGGTACGTGTGCGCCGCGCTGCTGCCCTGGCACTACCTCGGAACCGCGATCACCCCGCTGTTCGACGCGGCCCGGGTCAGCGGCAGCGGGCTGCTGGTGGTGTTGCTGCTGATCGGTACGCTGTTCGCCACCCTCGCCTCGGCCAACGGCTGCATCAACGACGCCTCCCGGGCCTGGTTCTCCATGGGCCGGGACCGCTACCTGCCGGAGTGGTTCGGCGCGGTGCATCCCCGCTACCACACGCCGTTCCGGTCCATCGTGTTCCTGGTCCCGGTGGCGATCGCGTTCGCGCTGCTGCCGGTGCTGCTGAACAAGCCGACGCTGCTCGCCACGGTGATCACCTTCTCGATCCTGTCCGGGCTGCTGATGTACAGCTTCATGGGGCCGAACTTCATCCGGTTCCGCCGCCTCTGGCCGCTCGGGGAGATCGAACGGGGTTACGTGCTGCCGATGCACCCGGCGCCGGCGGTGGCCCTGATCGCACTGTCCGGGCTGGTCTTCTTCGCTACCTTCCTCGGCTACGGGACCGCGCTCTTGTCTATCCTGGCGTTCTACTTCCTCGCCTCGGTGTGGTTCGTCCGGCGGCGCTACCGGTTCGTCCGCCGGGGCGCTCAGTTCACCGCCGACCTGCCGAGGCCCCGTGGTTACTAAACCGTTTGTGGTGCTCGGCGTGGCGATCGTGCTGCCCGGCATGGGGCAGGTGCTGAACCGTGCGCCGGTGCGCGGGCTGGTGTTCGTCTGCTACATGGTGCTGCTCGGCGTGATCACCTATCACCTGACCACGCCGGAGCACTCCTTCCTCGGCCGCTACGCCGGCGGGCTGTTCGTCTACGCGATCAGCGTCATGGACGCCTACCGCACCGCGGCGGCCCGGGCGGCGGCCAGATTCAACCCGCTCGCCGAGCGGTCGGCGGGTTCAGGCAGCGCCGGTCCGAGGTGAGACGCGGACTGTCAGGTCCGCGTCCAGTGCATTGGCGATCCTGCTCAGCACGGGCAAGGTTGGCGTGGTCCCCCCGGCCTCGAAACGCGCCACGGCCGACTGGGTCATGTCCGCGGCAGCCGCCAACTGAGCCTGGCTCCACCCCCGCGCCAGGCGCAACTCTCTCACTGCGGCCCCCAACTCGAAGGCCAGCCGAGCCGCCTCGTACGCCTCCGCCGCACCCGGCTCCGCCATTCGACGCTCGCGTACGCCCGCCCAAGACTCATTGCTCAACAACGTCAACACCCTCCTCCACCGTGTGAACCTCAGCGAGGCATCGGGCGAGCGCCCGTCGTGCCCGATCCACCTCTCGATCTTCTCGCATCCGCGACTTCGTGAACACGGTCAGCAATACGATCCGTCGTCCCGTCACGATCCAATACGTGACCCGCACGGCCCGTCGCTCGAGATGAAACCGCAGCTCTCTGAGTTTTCCATCCAACTGGCGCGTATATGGCTCTCCGAGGGTCGGCCCTCGAGCCGCCAACAGGTCGATATAGAACGCCGCGGTAGCAAAGTGATCAGTCGGCAGTCCCTCGAGCCACAGACGGACCTCAGGCTCGAGCTCCACCGTACCCCATGTCATAGCATCAACGCTATACCGGCAGTTCAGCCGACAACTGGGTGCCCCATTGCCGAATCAGGGAGATTGTAGACAGAATCCGTTGACCTGTGTTGTGGGACACAACTAGTGTCCCGATAATGGGGGCAGAGCGGACTGCGCAGGTACCTGACCAGCAAGAGATTAGGCGCGCGGTAGCGGCTAGCACGGTCGGCACGGTCATTGAGTGGTACGACTTCGCGCTGTACGGCGCGGCGGCCGCGTTGGTGATCGGAAAGCTGTTCTTCCCGCAGACCAGCTCGCTGGTCGGCGCGCTGGCCGCGTTCGCCACCTTCGCGGTCGGCTTCCTGGCCCGGCCGCTCGGCGGGTTCATCATCTCGCACATCGGGGACCGGTTCGGCCGCCGGCCGGCGCTGGTGCTGACCATCGTGCTGATGGGTGCGTCCACCGTGCTGATCGGGCTGCTGCCCACGTATGCGCAGGTCGGGGTGTGGGCACCGGTGCTGCTGGTGCTGCTGCGGCTGCTGCAGGGGTTCGGCGCGGGCGCGGAGCTGGCCGGCGCGATCACACTGGTCGCCGAGTACACCCCGCGCAACCGCCGCGCCTACTACACCGCCATCCCGAACGCGGCCACCGCCGCCGGGCTGCTGCTGGCCACGCTCAGCTTCGCGGCGGTCGCCCAGCTGCCCGAGGCCGACCTGCTCTCCTGGGGCTGGCGGATACCGTTCCTGGCCAGTGCACTGATCTTCCTGGTGGCGCTGTACATCCGGAGCCGGCTGGGTGAGACCCCGGCGTTCCTGGAGGTCGCACGCGAGGAGGCCAAACGCGGCCAGCTCCCGCTCGGCCAGGTGCTGCGCGAACGCCGCAAGAGCGTCGCGCTGGGCTTCCTCTCCATCACCGGGCACAACGCCAACGCCTACGTGCTGAACACCTTCGCGCTGTCCTTCATCACCGGCACGCTGGGCATGTCCAAGACGGTCGGGCTGACCGCCGTGGTACTCGCCGCGATCACCGGAATCGTGGCCGCGCCACTGTTCGGCATGCTGGCGGACCGGGTCGGCCGGCGGTTTGTGTTCATCTTCGGCGCGGCGTTCGTCGCGGTCATGGCGTTCCCGTTCTTCGGGCTGCTGCAGACCCGGCAGCCGGTGCTGGTCGCCCTGGCCATGATGGCCGGGTACGGGATCGGCTTCGGCGCCATGTCCGGCGCCCAGGGCGCGTTCCTCTCCGAACTGTTCGCCACCCGGTACCGCTACACCGGGATCGCCACCGCGCGGGAGCTGAACGGCATGCTGGTCGCCGGCCCCACCCCCCTGATCGCCACCGCACTGGTCGGCCTCGCCGCGGGTGCCCCGTGGCTGGTGGCCGGCTACCTGGTGATCGCCGAGCTGATCACCATTGTCGCGGTCTACGCCGCCCGCAACGAGGAGCTGGCCGAGGCATGACCGAGACCCCCACGCCGGTGCGCCGGTGGCTGCCCCGCGCGCACCCGATCTCCTGGTGGATGTTGCTGGTCTCCTCGCTGGCCATCCTGATCACCTCGATCGACCGGGCCATCCTGCCCACCGTGCTGCCCGGGATCATCGACGAGTTCGGCCTGACCAAGACCGAAGCCGGGTTGCTGGTCTCGCTGTCCTTCGTGGGCACCTTCGTCGGCGCGATCTTGCTGGGGGTACTCGGCGACGTGTTCGGCCGGGGTCACCACCGGGCGCGCACCTGGGTGGTGACCGTGCTGGTCACCTGCGTGGCCAGCATCGCCACCGCGTACGCCAGGGGCATCGACGCGCTGCGCGCCTGGCGGGTGGTGATGGGCATCGGCACCGGCGGCATGGAGCCAGTGAACGTGGCGCTGATCGGCGAGTGGTGGCAGAAGGAGGACCGCGGCTTCGCAGTCGGGGTGCACCACACCGGCTTCCCGATCGGCCAGCTGCTCGGGCCGGTGCTGATCGGCTGGGTGCTGGTGGCCGGCACCTGGCGGGACGCCTTCCTCTGGCTGCCGCTGATCGCCGTGCCGATCATGATCGCCCAGCTGAAACTGGGCACCCGGGACAACCTGGCCAAGGTGAACGCCTGGATCGAGCGGAACCGGTTGACCCCGGCCGTGCCGGCGGACGAGGAGCGGCGGTTCACCAACCCGTTCCGCGCGGTGCGCGACGCGCTGGTCCACCGGAACGTGCAGTGCGGCGTCGGGCTGGCGTTCTGCCTGCTCTGGGCGGAGACCGGGGTGACCGCGTTCCTCACCGTGCAGCTGACCGAACACGCCGACTTCTCGCTGGCCGGGGCGGCCGTGGTGTCCGGTGCCTCGGGCATCACCGGCTGGATCGGCCAGGTGGTGTGGGGCACGCTGTCGGACCACCTAGGCCGGAAGTTCTCCCTGTCCATCATCTGCGTCGGCTGGACCGCCACCGTGCTGGCGATGATCTTCATCTCCGGGCCGGTCTCCGCCTGGCTGGTGCTGCTGGCCTGGGGGATCTTCCGCAACTCGCCGTTCCCGGTGGCCTACGCTCTGGTCGTGGACTCCACCCCTCGAGCGGCGTCGTCGGGGATGGGCCTGGTGATCGGCCTCGCGCTCGGCGTCTCCGGGGCCATCGTGCCGGCGGTCAGTGGCTGGATCATCGACCACCACGGTTTCACCTGGGACTACCTGATGCTGGCCGCCGCGTGCCTGGTCGCGCTGGTGCCGGTGGCGCTCATGCGCGAAACGGTCACCCGCCGGTGAGTGAAAGCCCGGAGCTGGCCGAGCGCCACGACCTGGCCCGGCATCCCGAGGGCGGCTGGTACCGGCGCACCTGGACCTCCCCGGAAACGGTCCGCCTGGTCGGTCCGGACGGCTCGGTCAGGGTGCGCCCGACCGCCACGTTGATCCTGTTCTGCCTGCCGCCCGGGGAGTGCTCCGCCTGGCACACCGTGGCCTCGGACGAGGTGTGGATCTGGAACGGTGCCGGCCCGGTCACCCTTCAGCTGGGCGGTCGGGGCGATCGCCCGGTGGACGGCCAGCGGGTCGTGCTGGACGCGGCGGCGCCGCAGGCCGTGGTGCCGGCCGGGACCTGGCAGCGCACGCTGCCCGCCGACACCACCGGCCTGGTCAGCTGCCTGGTCTCCCCCGGGTTCGACTTCGCCGATTTCCGGCTGGCGGACGAGAGCCGAGGGTAGTCAGCCGCGGCGGCGAGCCCGCTCGGCGGCGGCCAACACCAGTTTGATCTCTTCGTACACCCGGAGCGGCTTCGCCGCCGTGCTGCGCGGCAACCCGGCGGAGAACGCCACCGGGTGCCGGCGCAGCCGGCGGACCAGCCGGCGCGGTTTGCTGCGGATCCGGCCGGCCAGGTCGGCGACGTACCGGCGGCGCACGTCCAGGTCGATGCTCCGACCACACACCGTGCAGCCGCTGGACACCAGCAACCGGCCGGCGTAGCGCAGCTCGTGCTCGGTCGGCCTGCCACAGTGCGGGCAGTCCAGCATCGCCGGGACCGGCTCGGTCACCTGCCACCTCCCCCGGCGTCGGCGATCACCCGTTCCGCGACCACCAGGTCGTGCGGGTAGGTGATCTTGATGTTGTGCGGCTCGCCGACGATCCACCGGGTGGTCAGGTCGGTGAACCGCTGCACGCAGGACTCGGTGTCGGTGCCGTCGAACCGGACCCGGGCCGCCTCCTCGTACGCGGCCAGCAGCGGCGCGGCATGGAAGGCCTGGGGGGTCTGCACCGCGACCAGCCCGTCGGGCGCGGCGCCGTCCAGCCAGCCGCCGTCCGAGGAGACCTGGACCAGGTCGTCCTTGGGCAGGCCGGGGATCGCGCCGCCGGCGTCCCGCGCGGCCCGGATGATCCGGTTGGCCAGGGTCCGGCTCATCAGCGGGCGGGCGCCGTCGTGGATGAGCACCACGTCCACCTCTCGGCCGTGGATCCGCTCGGCCAGGTGGCGCAGCCCGCACAGCTCGGACTCCTGACGGGTGGCCCCGCCGTACACCAGTTCCACCCCGGGGCGCTCGATCTCCCGGTCCAGTACCCAGTCCACCCGCTTGCGGTCCTCCGGGCGAACGATCAGTACCACCGGCCCGACGTCCGGGATGGCCATCAGCGTGTTGACCGACCAGGAGATCACCGAACGGCCGGCCAGCGGCACGTAGACCTTGTTGTGCCCGGCGCCGAACCGGGTGCCGCCGCCACTGGCCAGGACGATCCCGGCCACCGTGCCCCGGCGCGCCATCAGCTCGCCACCTCCGCGAGCAGCCCGAGTGTCGCCGGGTCGGCCACCCGGCGGGCCAGCTCGGCCAGCAGGCGGGCCGCGTCGGTGCCGTCACCCACCCGGCAGTCCACGGCGAGCCCGACGATGCCTCGCACCCGAACCGCCACGGCGCCGCCGACCACCACCGGCTTCGGGCCGATGGTGCCGACGGTGAGCGCGGTGGCCTGGGGCGGGGTAACCAGCGTCTCGAAGGCGTCCACGCCGCGGCCGCCCAGGTTGGTCAGGGTGCCGCCGGCGGCACCGAGGTCCGCGGCGCTCAGCCGGCCCAGCCGGGCCCGCCCGGCCAGCGCGCGCAGCCTGGCGTCCAGCTCGCGGGCGGGCAGCCCGTCGGGGTCGCGCAGCACCGGGGCCAACGGGCCGCGCGGGGTGGGCACGGCGACCGCGACGCCCACCGAGTCCAGCCGGGTGGCCCGGCCGGCTTCGAACCGCGCGTTCAGCACCGGGTCGGCGCGCAGCGCCCCGGCGAAGGCCCGGGCCAGCAGCCCGGTCCAGCCGAGGCCGGCCCGTGCGGCGGCCAACTCGGTGAAGTCGATCTCCCGGTAGGCCACGACCTGTGGGACGGCCAGGCTGGCGGTCATCGACCGCGCGAACGCGTCCCGCCGGGTGGCGGCGGCACCGGGCAGATCGGCCACCCGGATCACCCCGCCCGGGCCGGTCCCGGCCACCGCGGCCAGGTCCACCCCGCGTTCCCGGGCCAGCCGGCGGGCCAACGGCACCGCCACCGGCCACGATCCCGCCGCCACCGACCGCCCGGAGTGACTGAACCGGTGTGCTGAACCGACTGAATCAGCCTGCTCAACCGACTGAATCAGGGTTTCGGGGTCCAGGAGGGATTCGGATTCCGTCTGGAGGTAGGCGAGGGGGGTGCCTACGGGCACTACGTCATCGGGGTGGGCGGTCAGGCGGGTGAGGGTGCCGTCTACGGGGGACTCGACGTCCATGTCCACCTTGTCGGTGCTGACCACGCAGACCACGTCGCCGGCGGACACCTCGTCCCCCGGCTCGAGGCACCACTCGACCAGGATGCCCTCGGTCATGGTCATGGACATCTTCGGCATGACCAGCGGTACCTCCGACCCGCTCACCATTCCCGGACCAGCTCCCTCGCGGCGGCCAGGATGTCCGGCACCTGGGGCACGGCGGCCCGCTCCAAGGCCGGAGCGTACGGGATCGGCACGTCCAGGCCGCACAGCCGGCGCACCGGCGCGCGCAGGTGCCCGAACGCCCGGCCCTCGGCGACCAGCGCGGCCACCTCGGCCATGAAGCCGGCCGTTCGGGGTGCCTCCTGCACCAGCAGTGCTCGGCCGGTGGCCGCCACCTCGGTGAGCAGGGTCTCGGTGTCCAGCGGGGTCAGGGTGCGCGGGTCGACCACGGTCGCCTCGATGCCCTCGCCGGCCAGTTGGTCCGCGGCCTCCAGTGCGCGGGACACCATCACGCCGGTGGCCACGATGGTCAGCTCGGCGCCCCGCCGGCGGACCTCGGCCACGCCCAGCGGGGTCCGGTAGGCGCCCTCCGGCACCGGGCCGGACTGCCGGTAGAGCAGCTTGTGCTCCAGCACGATCACCGGGTTGGGGTCGTCCACGGCGGCCAGCAGCAGGCCCTTGGCGTCCGCCGGGGTGGCCGGCATGACCACCTTCAACCCGGGTACGTGGGCGAACCAGGCTTCCAGGCTCTGCGAGTGCTGCGCCGCCGCCCCGGTGCCCGAGCCGCCGGGGGCGCGCAGCACCAGCGGCACGCTGGCCGCCCCGCCCAGCATGTAGTGGATCTTCGCGGCCTGGTTGGCGATCTGGTCCATGGCCTGCGCGGTGAAGTCGGAGAACTGGATCTCCACGATCGGCCGCATGCCGGCCAGGGCGGCGCCGACCGCCGCGCCCACGATGCCCAGCTCGCTGATCGGGGTGTCCCGCACCCGGTCCGCGCCGAACCGGTGCACCAGGTCGCCGGTGACCCCGAACGCGCCGCCGTAGACCCCGATGTCCTCGCCCAGCAGCAACACCCGGGGATCAGACTCGAGGGCACTGGCCAGCGCCTCCCGGACCGCTTCGGCGTAGGCCATGGTCCGGGTGCCGGCCCGCGCCGGGGCGGGCATGGTCGCGGTCACCGGGGCACCCCCACGTGCTCCGGGGACGCGAACACGCCGGCCAGCAGCTCATCCGGCCGGGCGTCCGGCGCGGAGCCGGCGGCCCGCACGGCGCCGCGCACGTCGTCCCGCGCCCGGTCCCGGCAGGTGGCCATCCGCTCCTCAGTGAGCAGGCCGCGTGCGCGTTCCTCGAAGGCCAGGATCGGGTCCCGCTCCCGCCACTGGGCGATCTCCTCGCGGGTGCGGTAGAGGTTCTTGTCGCTCTTCGAGTGGCCCTTGTGCCGGTAGGTGAGCGCCTCGATCAGGGTCGGCCCCTCGCCGCGGCGGGCGCGGGCCACCGCCTCCGTGGTCGCCTCGTGCACCGCCACCAGGTCGTTGCCGTCCACGGTGACGCCGGGGATGCCGTAGCCGGCGGCCCGCTCGGCCAGCTGCGCCACCCGGGTGGCGCGTTCCACCGACATGGACATGCCGTACCGGTTGTTCTCGCAGACGAACACCACCGGCAGGTCCCACACCGCCGCCAGGTTGACCCCCTCGTGCCAGGCCCCCTCGTTGGTGGCACCGTCGCCGAAGAAGCTCACCGCGACCTGGTCCCCGCCGCGCGCCTGGACCGCCAGCCCGGCGCCGGCCGCGATGGGCACCCCACCGGCCACGATGCCGTTGGCGCCGAGGTTCCCGGTGGCCACGTCGGCGATGTGCATGGAGCCGCCCCGGCCCCGGCAGTAGCCGGTGTCCTTGGCCAGTAGCTCGGCCATCATCCGGGTCAGGTCGGCGCCCTTGGCGATGCAGTGCCCGTGGCCCCGGTGGGTGGAGGTGATGTAGTCGTCCGGGCGCAGCGCCAGGCAGACACCGGTGGCCGAGGCCTCCTGGCCGATCGACAGGTGCATGGTGCCGTGCATCAGGCCGCGGGCGAACAGCTCGTCCACCGCCTCCTCGAACCGCCGGATGGTCCACATGGTGATCAGCGCCTGCTCGGCCCGGGCCGGGTCGTCCAGCAGGCCCATCACGCGGCCTTAACCGGCAACCCGGCGAACAGCGCCGGTTCCTGGCCGGCGAGCAGCGCCTCCTGCAACCGGCGCAGCGTGGCGATGGTGCTGGACTGGTCGACGGCGATGTCCTCGTGGCTGAGCAGGGTGCCGGCCGGCACGTCCCGGCGGGCCCGCCCGCCGGCGGCCAGCCCGAGCGGCACCAGGCCCTCCCGCGCGGCCGACTCGGCGTCCGAGGCCAGCCCGTAGACCGTCTGCCCGCCGATGCCGTCCATCGGCTCGCCGGCGCGCAGGTCCCGCTTGGCCACCGCGAGCACCTCGGCCCGCCAGTACCGGGGCACCAGGCTGGGGGCGCGGTCCAGCACGGCCCGGGCGACGGAGAGCGGCGCCTCCACGCTGGCCAGGTGGTAGGGCCGGTAGAAGGAGTAGTACGGCCCCTGGCCCATGCCCAGGTAGGCCATCTCGTCCATGACCACCGGGTCGTCGCAGTAGCCGATCACGAACACCCCCGGGGCGACCGGGCCGGTGCAGTAGTCGACCACCCCGCGCGCGGTGAGCACCCCGCCGTCGGCCTCCGGGCGGAACACCTGGGCCAGGCTCGGCACGGTGGCCGCCGGCCCGGTCATCCCCCGGCGGGCCACGCGTAGGCCGGTGGCGTTGGCCAGCGCGACCATCTCGATCATGGTCTTGGACCCGTCCACGAAGCTGGCCAGCATCTTCGGGCTGGCACCGATCGCCGCCGCCCGCTGTTCCTGGCTGGCCGGGGTGGCCGTCGGGTCCAGCGGGTTGTTCTTGCCCTTGCCCGCGCAGACCACCTCGAAGCCCAGGTCCCGCACGTAGTCGACCAGGATCCGGCACTCCACCGGCTCGTCGCCCCGGCACACCGTGTACACCGCTCCGACCCGCTCGGCCAGGGTGGCCAGCAGGTAGCCGACGGTGACGTCGCACTCCACGTTCAGCAGCGCCACGTCCTTGCCGGCCATCAGCCCGGAGAAGGCCACGTTGGCGCCCACCTCGGGCACCCCGCTGGCGTCCACGATCACGTCCACCGGCAGCCGGGTCAGGGCCAGCGCGTCGGATACGACCACCGGGCGCCCGGCGGCGATCGCGGCGGCCCCGTCGGCCGGGTCGGCCACCGCCTTGTCCGACCCGCCCGGACCCGTCCTGCCGGAACGTTGGAAGGCCCGCTCGGCCCGCTCCGGAACGACCTCGGCGATCGCCGCGACCTCCATCCCCGGCATCCGGCCGACCTGGGCCACGAAGCCCAGGCCCATCTGCCCGGCGCCGACCAGGCCGACCCGCACGGGCCGGCCGAGCTCACGCTCCCTGGCCCGTAGTCGGTCGACGTAGCTCATGCAGAACCTCCCCGTCGAGCAATCCCGCGCAGTGTGCACATATGTGCAGACAATGTGCACTTGCGTGCTTAAGTCCTAGCATCCGTGCGCGCGCCGCACAACCGTCTTCGCGCACCGTTCGCCCGCCGTATCCGACATGCTTGGCCGGTGACGCAGCTCCCCGACCCGTTGACCGGGATCTCCGCGCCCGATGCGCGGTGGACGACGACGAACCTGGCCGAGGCCATGCCGGGAGTGCTCACCCCGCTGGGCTGGACGGCGTTCGGCCCGTCGGTCGAGCTGGGCACCCGGCGGGCGTTCCGCCTGGTCGGTGCGCTGCGCCGGGACGAAGCAGGGCTACCGGCGGACAAGCGCGAGCGGTTCATCAACGTGTTCTACGGCCGGGCCGCCGCGCGGGTGGACTTCTTTCTGCGCGATGGGCAACCTCACGAGGCTGCTGCGGTGTTGCGTATCTGTGCGCAGAGCTAGCTGGCACACGAGCCGCGGCGTGATGGGCGGGTCAGCGGGTCGGGCGGCGGCCGGTGGTCGCGTCCAGCCGGCGGTAGCGGGGCAGCGCGTCGGAAACCGCCCGGCGCAGGGCCTTGCCCTGGGCGCGCTCGGCCACGCCGTCGACCGGGCCGCACAGCTCCGGCCGCTCCCGGAACCGGGCGAACACGGACGCGCCCTGCATGGCCAGTGCCCTGGTCACCCGGCGTTCCACCCGGTCGACCACCAGCAGCACCACCGCACCGCGCAGCGCGCCCTTGGCCCGGCCGGTCACCAGCAGCACGCCGGACCGGTGCTCCTCGGCGGCCACGCGGTTCACCGCCCGGGCGTACGCCCGGTGCTGCAGCAGCGACAGCCCGAAGGCCACCGCGAATGCCGCCACGATCAGCGCGACGGCCTGCCAGCTCATCTGCCCGAGGTGAGCCGGAGCTGAGTGCCGGCGACGGGCAGCCCGACCGAACCGCTGGCGTGCACCGCGCCGGGCAGCAGCGGGGTGTCCGCGCCGGGGTTCAGGTAGATCACCACGTGGCCGAGGGAGCGCAGGTTCTCGTCCGCCCGCTCGCCCACCGCGATCAGCTCGACGGTGGCGCCGTCCACGGTGAGCAGGTCACCGGGACGCATCGGCGCGGCCGGCGGAGCGGTCGGCGCGTGCACCACGCTGACCTCCTCCAGCGCGTCCGGGATGGGCTCGGCGTAGAGGATCAGGACCCCACCCTCGGCCATCTCGGACGCTTCCTCGCCGGCGCGCAGCACCGTGCTCTCGTAGTACGTCGAGGCCATACACCCGCCTTCCCTACAGCCCAAAACTAAATGCCCAGGCCAACACCACGGCCAGCGGAGCCGTGATCAACCTACTCAAGAGTACGGCCGGCACGCCGACCGCGACAGTCTGCGGCCGAGCCTCGCCGAGCGCCAGCCCTACCGGTACGAAGTCGCAACCCACCTGGCCGTTGATCGCGAACAGGGTCGGCAGGGCGTACTGCACCGGCAGCGCGCCGATGGCGATCTGGCCGCCCATCAACGTGCCGATCACCTGCGCGATCGCCGCCCCCGGCCCGAGGATCGGGGACAGGAAGGGCAGCGCGACGAAGATCGCGATGGCCACCAGGCCCAGCGGGTTGCTGGCGATCGGCGAGATCACCCCGGCGATCCACCGGGCGATGCCGGTGTACTCCACGATGCCCAGCAGCAGGCTCACGTAGGCCATGAACGGCAGGATCGTCTTCAGCGTCAGCTCGATCGTCTCCCGGCCGGACGCCAGGAAGGTGTTCACGATCGACCCGACCACCGCGCCGAAGCTGACGAACACCCCGGAAATGCGCCCGAACAGCCCGCGCATGCCCGGTTCCTCGGTCACCTCCAGCTTGCCCGGCTCCTCAGCGACGGGCCCGGCCGAGCCGGCCACCGGCGCACCGACCGGGACGCCGGCCCGCGACTCGATCTCCGCCACGCCGACGTCGGAGACGAAGATGTCCTCGGTGATGTACTTGGCCAGCGGCCCACCGGGGGCGCCCGGATACACGTCCACCGTGGGGATCCGCTTGCGCGGGTAGACCCCGATCCGTGCGGTGCCGCCGCAGTTGATCACCGCACAGAGCACCTTCTCGTCCGGCACGCTGGTGGTGAACCCGTCGACGGGGGTGGCGCCGGTGAGCTCGGCGATCCGGGCGGCCACCGGGTGGATGCCGCCGCCGGTCACCGACAGCACGGTGTTCTTCTCCTCAGTGGGCTCCAGCACCAGCCCGGCGCCCCAGCCGCCCGACCCCGGCCGGACGAACACCACGCGGTCGTCGCTCATGCCGCCACCGCCTTGCCGCGGAACTGCTCGTCGAAGTCCCGGAACACCTCGGTCTGCCCGGTCCGGCGGATGATCAGCGCGGTGATCCACTCGGTGATCACCCCGCGGATCATGATCACTAGGATGCCCACGAAGAGGTAGCGCAACGCCAGCGGCACGGTGGACACACCCAGCTGCTGCACGCCGCTGGCGATGCCCAGCCAGACGAACAGCTCGCCGGCATTGGCGTACGGGAAGAACGTGGTCACCGGGTGCACGAACGAAACGGCCGAGTCGTAGAACGCCGGCTTCTGCCGCTCCGGCAGGAACCGGCCGAACGAGTAGCACATCGGGTTGGTCAACAGCAGCACCGACAGCACCGGCATGATCGAGTACCGGGTGATCCACCAGCGCCCGGACCAGCGCACCGCCGTGGTGACGCGCTCCTCGCCGATGAAGCGGGTGATCGCGTACATCGCGGTGAGCAGCACGATGAGCGTGGGCAGGATGCCCGTCACCAGGCCGACGAACTTCTCACCGGCCGCGTTGAAGAGCCCGATGAAATGCGTGCCCACCCACTCGGCGACGCCGAGCGGGCCGCCGCTCGAGGGTGGGGGCGCCGGAGGCGCCTGGGCCAGGCTGATCAGGTCCAACATCGGCACTCCTTCGTGCGACCATTGTTGCCCCCGAGCACGGTGTGCACTAATGTGCAGACCGTCATCACATGTGCTTGTGATGTGTTGTACACGGGGCTCATCCCGTGGACAACCCCCAGTTGGAAGACGAGCCCATGCCCGCACCCCGCGACCAGGAGCTGCTGGTCCGAACGGCCCGGATGTACTACCAGGAGAACCGCTCCCAGGCCGACATCGCGACCACGCTCGGGCTGAGCCGTTCCAACGTCTCCCGGATGCTCACCTCCGCCCGGGAGCGCGGCATCGTGGAGATCCGGATCAACGACCCGACCGGCCGGGACCTGGCCTGCGAGCGCGACCTGGCCGAGCGGTTCGGCCTGCGGGACGTTCGGGTGGCCGACGGCGCGCCGGCGACGAAGGCCCTGGCCAGGGTGGGCGACCTCGGCGCACGGTGGCTGGCCGAGCGCCTGCGCGGGGGCGCGGCGCGGCTGGCGGTTTCCTGGGGTCACACCATGCAGGCGCTGGTCGCCGCCGTTCCGGTGGACCTCGCGGAGACCCAGGAGCTGGGCGAGATCGAGGTGGTGCCGCTGGTCGGCGGCCTGTCCTCGGTGGAGGCCAGCATCACCGGCGAGGAGCTGGTCCGGGACCTCGCGCTGCGGGTGGGCGGGCGGATGCGCCGGCTGCACGCGCCGGCCGTGCTGACCTCGGCGGAGAGCCGGGACGTGCTGCTGGCCGAGCCGAGCGTCGCGGACGCGCTCGCCGCCGCGCGCAAGGCGGACATCGCGCTGGTCGGCATCGGCTGCGTCGGCGTCGGCTCGTCCGCCGCGATCATCGAATCGGTCCGGCTGGAACGCGGCGAGCGGGCCGAGTTCCAGCGCGCCGCGCCGGTGGGCGACATGTGCGCGCGCTACTTCGACGCCTCCGGGCGCGCGGTGCTCGGCGCGGTGGACGACCGGATGCTCGCGGTCACCCTGGCCGACCTGGGCAACATCCCCACCGTGGTGGGCATCGCCGCCGGCCGGGAGAAGCTGCCCGGGGTGCTCGGCGCCCTGCGTACCGGCACGGTGGACGTGCTGATCTGTGATCGCGCGCTGGCCCGGCTGTTGATGGCACACGAGCCCGCCTAAGGGGTCTCGATCAGCGTCGCCAGCTCGTCCAGCACCGCCGCGTCCTCGGCCTCGAGGATCAGCCGCTGCCCGCGCTCCGCCCCCAGGGTCAGTACGCTGAGAATGCTCTTCGCGTCCACCATGGACGCACCCGCCGCGTCCTCCCGGCCGATCCGCACAGCACCCGGCGCGCGGGCGGCCGCGGCCACCAGTGCCGCCGCCGGGCGCGCGTGCAGCCCGACCTCCGGGCCAACCGTAACGACTCGACGCATGGGGGCGACCTCCGAACCTCGGCGTGAGGAGATTCCATTTGCGCAGTTGTGCGTAGATATTCACAGATGTTACAAACTGAAGCATCGTGCGCCCAGTCACACAACCATGTGTCGGGCGCGGGGGACGAAGGGGACACCGGATGACCGAGGTGCTCACCGTGACCGGGATCGGGGTCTGCGGTGGTCGCGCGGTGGGCCGGGCGCACCGCGCCGGACCGGCCGTGGCCGAGCCGGACGTGCGGCCGGACGCCGTGCCGGCCGACGACCGCCCCGCCGAGGCGGCCCGCGCCGAAGCGGCACTGGTGGCGGTGGCCGAGGGCTACGAGTCGCTGGCCGCCACCGCGCCGGCCGAGGTGGCCGAGGTGATCACCGCCGACGCGATGATGGCCCGTGACCCGGTGCTCGCCGGCGGGGCCAGGGACGGCGTGCTGAGCCGGGGGCTGAGCGCCGAGGCGGCGGTCTGGACGGCGGCCGGCGAGCTGCGCGAGCGGCTGCGCGGCCTCGGCGGCTACCTGGCCGAACGGGCCGCCGACCTGGACGACGTGCGGGTCAGGGCGGTCTGTCACCTGCGCGGCGAACCGGCCACCCGGGCGCGACCGGCGGACGGCCCGCACATCCTGGTCGCCGACGACCTCTCCCCCGCCGACACCGCCGCCCTGGACCTTTCCCAGGTGAGCGCGTTCGTCACCGAACGCGGCGGACCGACCAGCCACACCGCGATCCTGGCCCGGATGCTGGGCATCCCGGCCGTGGTGGCCTGCCCGGGCGCGGCGGACATCGAGGCCGGCCGGCTGATCGCGGTGCACGGAGACACCGGCCTGGTGGACCTGCGCCCACCGGCCGACGAGCCGGTCACCGTGCCCCGGCCGCGCTCGGCCGAGCCGCTGAGCTGGGCGGGCGAGCTGGCCGACGGAACGCCGGTGGGGCTGCTGGCCAACGTGGAGGGCGAGCCGTCGGCGGTGGCCTCGGCCGGCGCGGGCGGGGTCGGCCTGCTGCGCACCGAGCTGCTGTTCCTGGACCGGCCGACCGCGCCGACCCGGGACGAGCAGGCGGAGGTCTACCGGCGCCTGTTCCGGCACTTCCCCGGCCGGCGGGTGGTGGTGCGCACCTGGGACGCCGGCGCGGACAAGCCGCTGGCCTTCCTCGGCTTCCCCGACGAGCCCAACCCGGCACTGGGAGTGCGCGGCTACCGGGCCACCCCGGTCGGTTCGGCGGCCCTGGACACCCAGCTGGACGCGATCGCCTCGGCGGCCGCCGACACGGACGCCGAGGTGTGGGTGATGGCGCCGATGGTCAGCACGCCGGTCGAGGCGGCCGAGTTCGCCGCCGCCGTGCGCCGGCGCGGCCTCAGCCCCGGCGTGATGATCGAGGTCCCCGCCGCCGCACTGGCCGCCGACCGGATCCTGGCCGAGGTGGACTTCGTCAGCATCGGCACCAACGACCTGGCCCAGTACACCTTCGCCGCCGACCGGCTGGCCACCGCCCTGGCCGCGCTGCACGACCCCTGGCAGCCGCCCCTCCTGCGCCTGATCGAGATGGTCGGCGCCGCCGGTGCGGCCGCCGGCAAACCGGTCGGGGTGTGCGGCGAGGCCGCCGGCGACCCGAAGCTGGCGCCGGTACTGATCGGGCTCGGGGTGTCCAGCCTCTCCGCCGCCCCGATAGCGCTGCCCGCACTGGCCACCGCGCTGACCGGCCTGACGTTGGCGGACTGCCGGGCGCAGGCCCGCGCGGCGCTGGGTTCGCCTTCATGACCCGGGCCGCCGCCGAACGGGACGACATCCGCACCCGGTTCCAGGCCGTGGACACCTCCAACGTGGCCGACGCGCTGGACGAGCTGGGACTGACCGACCAGGGACTGCACCCCGAACTGACCGCCCTGTCCGGCGAGCGGCTGGCCGGCTGGGCGTACACCATCGCCGGCGAGACGGCGTCCTACGAGGGCACCGGTGACCCGGCCAAGATGGCCGCCTGCGCCGGGGTCGGGCCCGGGGAGGTCACCGTGTGGGCCGGCGACGGCGCCGGCATCTGCTACTTCGGCGAGCTGATCGCGCTGGGCATGGCGGAACGGGGCGCGGTCGGCGCGCTGGTCGACGGCGGGGTGCGCGACCTGAAGTGGCTGCGCCGGCACGGCTTCTCGGTGTTCGCCCGCTACCGCACGCCGATCCAGTCGATCGGCCGCTGGCGGGTCACCGGAGCGCAGGGAGCCGTCACGCTGCGCGGGGCCACCGCGCCGACGGTCACCGTGCACCCGGGCGACTTCGTGCTGGCCGACGAGGACGGCGCGATCGTCATCCCGGACCGGGCGGTGGACGCCGCGCTCCGCCGGGCCGAGGAGCTCACCCGCACCGAGGTCCGGATCAGGGAGGCCCTCGCGGACGGCAGCTCGCTACAGGAGTGCCTGGACCGCTTCGGCCACGTCTGAGCCGCGACCGGGATCAGCGTTCGGTCTTGATGCCCTGTTCCTGGAGAAAGTCCGCGATGACCGCGATGCCTTCGGCCCGCGATGGGTGCGTCGGCAACTGCAGGTAACCGTGCGGGGCGCCCGGGACGACGTGCAGCCGGTGCGGAACCGAGGCTGCCGCCAGACGCGCGGCCAGGGCCTCCGACTCCGGCAGCAGCGGGTCCAGCTCGCCGACGGTGACCAGCGTGGGTGGGAACCGGTCGGCGGCCACCTCCGGGGAGAGGCGGGGATCTCCACGCAGGGAGTCGAACTCCTCCGGTCGCAGGTAGCGCCCGCTGACCGGGTCCGGCCGGCCCAGCAGCCGGGCCATGCCGGCCTGCATCCGGTGGTAGTCGAAGACTCCGTAGCACAGCAGTGCCGCCCGGACCCCGGAATCCCCGGTGGCCAGAACCGAAGCGGCCAGGTTGGCGCCCGCCGAGTCACCGCCGATGACCAGCTGACCCGGGTCGCCGCCGTAGGTCGCGGCGTTCTCGCGGGCCCAGTCCACCGCGAACGCCACGTCATCCACGGCGGCCGGGAACGGGTGCTTCGGCGCGCGCCGGTAGTCCACCGACACCACGACCAGTCCGAGCCCGGTGAGCTCGGCCGCCAGCCGGCGGTGCGTCCACGGCGAGCCCATCGACCAGCCGCCGCCGTGCAGGTAGACCAGCACCGGGAACGGCGGCTCTCCAGCCGGCACGGTCACGTCGGCGCTCAGCCGCCACCCGGCCACCTCGCGCAGCGGCACGCCGGGGTGCGCGGCGCCCACCGGCGGCGGGTCGGCGTTCATGTGCTCGTCGAAGCCCTTGAGCAGCTCGGTGGCCGCGGCGCCGGCCGGCATCCGGAACGTGGTCTGGTACTCCCACAGCGCCGGCGGCACGCCAAATGTTTCGCTCACCGGACCCATCTTGCCCCGGCTGGACAGCGGCCGCGCGGCGTGTTCGTATGCGATGTGTGACGGCTCAGACACTTCCGCGTTCGGCAGGGGTCGTGGTGGTCGGCGCGGGGGTGGTCGGGTCGGCGATCGCCTTCCACCTGTCCCGGCTGGGCGTGCCCGACGTTCTGCTCCTGGAGCGGGGCGAGGTGGCCGGACGGGCATCCGGCCGTTCCGGGGCACTGGTGCGCACCCACTACCCGAACCTGGACGAGGCCCGCATCGCGCTCGCCGCCTTGCCCTGGTTCGAGGAGTGGCCGGACCGCGTCGGCGGCGACTGCGGCTTCCGGGCCACCGGGTTCCTGCAGATGGTGGACGGGCGCGACCACGCGACGCTGCGCCACAACACCGCGCTGCTGCGGGACATCGGGGTGACCACCCGGCTGGTCGACCACGCGGAGATCGGTGAGCTGGAGCCGGCGCTGCGACTCACCGGTGACGAGCTGGCGGCGTACGAGCCACGCAGCGGGTACGCCGACCCGGTGGCCACCACCAGGGGGTTCGCCCGGGCCGCCGGCCGGCTGGGCACGCAAGTGGCCGAAGGCGTCGCGGTGACCGGCCTGCGCACCCAGGGCGACCGGATCCTCGGGGTGCACACCGACGCGGGCCCGGTGGACGCGCCGACCGTGGTGCTGGCCAACGGGAACTGGTCCGCCGCCCTGCTCTCCCCGCTGGGCATCGCCCCGGAACTGACACCGATCTGGGCGCAGGTGATGTTCGTGGCCCGGCCCGCGCCGCTGCGCCCGGGGCCCGCCGGCCACCTGACCATCATCGACCGGGCCAACGGCTGCTACCTGCGCCCGGACGGCCCGGACCGCACGCTGCTCGGGCTCAGTGCCTACCGCCGCCCGATGGCCGAGCTGGACGAGGAGCGCGGCCCGGAGGAGCCGGGGTTCGCCGAGCTGGTCCGCCGCCAGGCGTCCCGGCGCATCCCCGGGCTGTCCGACGCGCCCCGGGTGCACGGGCACGGCGGGCCGCTGGACGTCACGACGGACCGGCGGATGCTGCTCGGCCCGGCGCCGGGCGTCGCCGGGCTCTTCCTGGCGGTCGGGATGAGTGGCGGCGGGTTCAAGAAGGCGCCCGCGATCGGCGCCTGCCTGGCCGAGCTGATCGTGGACGGCAAGGCCACCAGCGCACCGATCGACCCGTTCCGGCCCACCCGGTTCGCCGAGGGCCAGCCGCTGTCCGGGCTGGAGTACTCCCTGCCGGCCGACGGCGTGGACCCGGACCGGCGGGACCTGCTCGGCGAGCAAGGGCTGATCCATTGAGGACCAGGGCGCTCGCCGGCGCGGCCGCGCTGCTCGCCGTCGCGCTGTCCGGATGCGCGGGCGGGGCGGAGACCGACGCGGCGGCGGACGTGATCACCACCGGCCCGGTGCCCTCGGTGGCCGCGCTGGTGCCGCCGGAGGTACGGGCCAAGGGAGTGCTCACCGCCGTGATGAGCGTGGGCAACGCGCCGGTGCACTATCCCGCACCGGACGGCTCCGGGAACATGCTCGGCTTCGACCCGGACCTGGCCAACGTGCTCGGCCAGACGATGGACCTGCCGGTACGGGTAGTCGGCGTGACGTTCGACCAGATCGTGCCGGGCCTGCAGAGCGGCCGGTACGACATCTCGGTGAGCATGATGGCGATCACCCCGGAGCGGCTGAAGGTGCTCGACTTCGTGGAGTACTTCGTGTCCGGCACCGGCCTGGGCACCCGCGCCGGGAACCCGAAGCAGATCACCGTGGCCACCATGTGCGGCCGCTCGGTCGGCGTCTCCAACGGCTCGGTGCAGCAGGCCAAGTACCTGCCGGACATGTCCAGGAAGTGCCAGGCCTCGGGCCGGCCGCCGATCGACATCCGCAACTTCCCGGACCAGCAGAAGGGGGTCCTGGCGCTGGTCAGCGGGCGGATCGACGCGGTCTTCGTGGACCTCCCGGTGCTCCGCTACGCGGCGAAGAACGTGCCGGACATCATGGTCGCGGACAGCTACGACGCGGGCTCCTCCGTCGGCATCGGGCTGGCCAAGGGCAGCCCCCTCACCCCGGCCATCGAGGCCGCCCTCACCGAGCTGAACCGCTCCGGCATCTACACCCGGGTGCTGGCCAAGTGGGCGGTCGAGGGCAACGCCCTGCACACCTTCGCCACAAGGAAGTGACGATGTGACTCCCCCGACCGCAACCGAAGCCACCCCCGAGGAGGCCACCCTGCGGGTGGTGCCCCGGCGCCGGCCCTACCTGTGGGTCATCTACGCGGCGCTGGCCGTGGTGGCGCTGGCCGCCCTCTACTCCGCGCTGTCCAACCAGCGGTTCGGCTGGGACGTGGTCGGGCGGTACTTCTTCTCCAAAGCCATCCTCACCGGCCTGCTCCGCACCATCGAGCTGACCGTGCTGAGCATGCTGGCCGGCATCGCGCTGGGCGTGCTGCTGGCCATGATGCGGGTGGCCCCGAGCCGGGTGCTGTCCGGCCTCTCCCAGGCGTACGTGTGGTTCTTCCGGGGCACCCCGCTGCTGGTACAGCTGCTGTTCTGGTTCAACCTGGCCGCGCTCTACCCCCGGCTGGGACTGGGCGTACCCGGCGGGCAGCTGTGGTTCTCCGTCGAGGCCAACGCGGTGATCAGCCCGTTCGTCGCGGCGCTGCTCGCGCTGTCCCTGCACGAGGCGGCGTACATGGCCGAGATCGTGCGCGCCGGGGTGCTCGGGGTGGACCGCGAGCAGCGGGAGGCCGCGCTGGCGCTGGGCATGCGGCCGGCGCGGGTGATGCGGCGGATCGTGCTGCCGCAGGCCATGCGCACCATCATCCCGCCGACCGGCAACCAGACGATCTCCATGCTGAAGACGTCTTCGCTGGTCAGCGTGATCGCCCTGAACGACCTGCTGTACACCGCGCAGAGCATCTACGGGATCAACTACCAGGTCATCCCGCTGCTGGTGGTGGCCAGCCTGTGGTACCTGATCGTCGTGTCGGTGTTGTCCGTGGGGCAGGCCTACCTGGAGCGCCGGTTCGGACGGGGGCGGGCCTGGTGAGCGGCGTCCAGATCCAAGGGGTGCGCAAGAGCTTCGGTGACACCGAGGTACTGCGCGGCGTCGACCTGGA
Source organism: Actinospineispora eucalypti (assembly GCA_014208095.1). Classification (GTDB taxonomy): domain Bacteria; phylum Actinomycetota; class Actinomycetes; order Mycobacteriales; family Pseudonocardiaceae; genus Pseudonocardia; species Pseudonocardia eucalypti. The sequence goes on from JACHMT010000002.1 coordinate 809,230, forward strand.
CGTGCCGCACGGCGAGGTGGTGTGCCTGATCGGCCCGTCCGGTTCGGGCAAGAGCACCCTGCTGCGCTGCATCAACCACCTGGAACGGATCGACGCGGGTTCGATCCTGGTGGACGGCGAGCGGGTGGGCTACCGGCGCAAGGGCGACCGGCTATACGAGCTGTCCCCGGTGGAGGCGGCGAAGCGGCGGGCCGGCATCGGCATGGTCTTCCAGCGGTTCCACCTGTTCCCGCACATGACCGTGCTGGAGAACATCATCGAGGCGCCGGTGGGCGTGCGCGGGCTGAGCGTGGCCGCGGCGACCACGCGGGCCAGGGCTCTGCTGGAGCGGGTCGGGCTGACCGAGAAGGAACGCGCCTACCCGGCGGAGCTGTCCGGCGGCCAGCAGCAGCGGATCGCCATCGCCCGGGCGCTGGCCATGGACCCCACCCTGATGCTGTTCGACGAACCCACCTCGGCGCTGGACCCCGAGCTGGTCGGCGAGGTGCTCGCGGTGATGCGGGACCTGGCCGGCGAGGGCATGACCATGCTGGTGGTCACCCACGAGATGAACTTCGCCCGCGAGGTCGCCAACCGCGTCGTGTTCATGGACCAGGGGGAGATCGTCGAGTCGGACGAGCCGGGGCGCCTGCTCACCGCGCCGACCCACGCCCGCACCCGGGCCTTCCTGGCCCGCACCCTGCACTAAGTCTCCCGCACGCGCATTCCGCGCTAGGTGTCGGCCCGCACCTGCATGTCGTACTCCAGCTCGCCGGGCGGGCCGACGGACGCCACCCGCAGCCGCCACTGCCCGGCCCTCGGAGCGGTGAACTCCAGGCCGACCACCTCGGTGCGCCCGTTGCCGGGCACCAGCGCCTGCTCGAACGCCCACACCCCGCCGTTCTCGTCGCACAGTGCCAGCTCGGCGACCAGCTCGCCGTCGGAACGGCCGTTCCCGTGCCCGGACACCCGCGCCCTGGCCCGGCACCGCTGCCGGCCGGCCAGCTCGATGCGGTGCAGCTTCGGCTCGCCGGCGCCGGCTACCCCCCGGAAGAACACCCGGTCGCCCCGCCGGTCCTCCTCGTCGGCGAAGTTGGGCACCGCGTTGGCGGCCAGGTCGGCCACCACGATCCGCTGGCTGACCTTCCGCAGGCCGTCGTTCATCCCGGGCAGCAGGCGGCCGCGCAGCGGCACGGCGAGCACCATCCCGGGCATCGGCATCCAGCGGCCGCGCAGCAGGCCCCGCACGCGGGCCAGCCGCACGTGCCGGCGGGCCACCGGGGTGAAGTCCAGCAGCAGCGCGGCCGGGTCCAGCGAGGCCCGCAGCCGGGCGGTCAGGGTCACCCGCAGCTTGCCGGCGACCTCGGTGAGCGCTCCCTCCGGGCGGGGCCGGCCGCGCACGTCGGCCTCCAGGTGGAGCCGGAAACACAGCTCGTGGGCGGTCGACCGGGTGCGCCGCACCCGGCGCACCCGCACGGTCAGCTCCGTGCCCGAGGGCAGCGCACCGTTCGCGGCGAGCCGGGGCGCCTGGGCCAGGAAGGCGTTCGCCAGATCGGTCACCGCCCGCTCGTCGAGGGTCCGCCGGGGCAGCGCCTCGCCGAACCGGGCGAAGTCGATCTGGTCGCCCTGAACGGTCTGCCGGCGTTCCTCGACCCGGTAGCCCACCGGCTCACCGCCCCGGTTGGCCAACCGGGCCCGGAAAACCGCCGGCAGGATCGCGGTGACCGCCACACCCTCGCCGGTGGCCGTGGTGTCCCGGTCCGGGACCACCCGGCGCACCGGCAGCGCGAGGTCGTCGATCCGCGGCCCGGCGGTGCTGTGCAGGGACAGCTCCACCGGCACGGCGGGCCCGCTGGACCCCAGCTCGGCGGTCGCCGGCGGCTCGGCCTCCAGGATTCCGGCCCACAGGTGCAGCCGGGCGGTCTGGTACTCGCCCAGGTCCAGCCGCCACTCCGTGCGCTCCCCCGGCTCGAGGGTCCCGGAGCGCACCCGGGGCGGCTCGGGCCCGTCCGAGTGCACCCGGCGCAGCAGCTCCGAGACGTCGATCCGGCGCAGCGGCTCGGAGGCGTCCAGCGCCCGGTTCACCCCGGCACAGATCTCCCCCATGGAACCCTCGGCCAACCGGGACAGCTCACCGCCGAGCAGCGGCAGGCGCAGCCACCCGGTCCGCCCCTTGACCCGGAACCTCAGGTCGTCCGGGGTCACCGGGTCGATGTCCAGCTTCACGATGGCCGGCCGGAACACGCACACCCGGATGGTCAGGTCCAGCTCGGTGTCCGCGTCCACGCCGATGCCGAGCACCCTCGGCCCGACGTCCGCCTCCAGGCGGGCCTTCACGGTGACCGCGAACCGGCGCTCCCGGCCGTCGTCGGAGATGAGGGTCGGAGTCTCCGCCCGCGCGGCCACGATGCCGACGCCCAGGTCGGCGAGCGCGCCGGCGCGCTTCAGGGCCACCTCCAGGGCGGCGTTCAGCTGCCGGCGCAGGAACGCCGGGGTGAACACCTCCCGCACCATGGCCGCGCCGAACTGGCCGAACGTCGCCCGTTCGGTGCCCGCGTGCTGCTCCATCCCTGCCGCTCCTCGGTGACTGCCCCCGTCCAGCTTCGCAGCCCACCCGAACACCCCTGACCGGCACTCCCTCAACTCTCCATGGAGTTACTCTGTGCACACGACTTGATTACGCGGCGCATTGAGTATCATTTTCCCAGGTCAACTGGCAAATTGCCCGGTTCTCAGCGGTGGTCGAGAGTTTGCACTGGGTACGCCTTATCACTTACTCGAGCCGGTGGAATTCCACGTTCGAGTGATCAATTACCGTAACCAGGTCACACAGTGCTCGTTGCACCCGACGAGAACCCTGTGATGCTCAGTGGCTGGTGTGAAAGTCACAGGTAGGTAACGGTGGAGGCGATGAAGGCACATGGCTGACGGTGCGCGTAACGGGCGCGACGCGGGGGCGTCCGGCGGATCGGGCGACCGGGGCGGTTCGACGCCGCGCTGGCAGCCCTCCTACTACGGCGGGCCGCCCACCCACGCCGACGTTCCCTCACCCAAGCGCGCACCCGCCGTCGAGACCGACCCCGGCCGAACCAAGGCCGTCCGCTCGAGTGCTACCGCCAAGGCCGCCGCCGGAAAGGCCCGCCCGGCGGCCACTGCCGCCAAGCCGGCCAGGACCACGAAGGCCGCCGAGGTGGAGGAGCCTGCCGGTCAGCGCTCACTGGGCAAGGTCGGAGCGCTCGTGGCGGCGCTGCTGCTCCTGCTCGGGCTGACCGGCGGCCTGGTCGCGGCGTTCCGCGCCTGGTACACCAGCCCCGCCCCGGTGGCCCAGTCACCCACGTCCGCCGTCGCACCGGAGATCAACCAGAACCCCGCCATCGCCACCCCCGGTGCCCCGATCCCGGACGCGGCACCCCCGGCCGTGCCGGCCCCGCGCCAAGGCACTGCCCCGGCCAAGCCCAAGGTGGCCCCGGCCAGCCGCCCCGACCGGGGCCACCAGGCACCGGCCAAACCGGAGCACCAGGTCACCAAGGACCGGCCGGAATCCCGCTCCGAACGGGACGACGAGGACGACGAGGGCACCGGCCGGGACGAGGAGGACATCCTCGACCAGCAGCTGCACAAGCAGCGCCGGGCCAGCGACTCCGGCGGCCTACTGGACGGCGTGCTCTCCAGCCTCGGCCTCTGAGTCAGGCGTTGAAGCGGTCGGCGATGAGGGCCGCCAGCTCCAGGAAGGCCAGCTTGGTCGGCTCGCGCATGGCGCCCAGGTCCAGGCGCCCGCCAGTGGCCAGGTGAGCGTCGTACGGCACCTCGACAACCGCGCGGCAGCGGCTTTCGAAGTGAGCCTTGACCCGGTCCTGGTCGATCTCCGGGCTGACCCGGTCGCAACACAGCACCACGATTGCGTCGGCGACCTGCTCGGCGTACTCGTGCGCCACCAGCCAGTCGAGCGTCTTGGACGCCCGGGACGCCCCGTCCACCGTCGGCGAGCCGACCACCACCAGCGAGTCGGCCAGGGCCAGCGTGCCCTCCATCGCCGAGTGCACCAGGCCGGTGCCGGAGTCGGTGATGATGATGTTGTAGAACCGGGCCAGCACCGCGCAGATCGCCTCGTACTCGGCCCGGTTGAACGCCTCGCTCATCGCCGGGTCCTGCTCGGAGGCCAACACCTGCAGCCGGCCGGCGAGGCTGGTGTAGTGCGACACGGCGGTCATCGAGTCGATGGTGCCGAGGTTGTCCAGCATCTGGCGGACCGTCACGCCGGTCTCGCCGCTGAGCCGGTCGGCCAGCGTTCCGGCGTCGGGGTTCGCGTCCACCGCCACCACCCGGTCGCCCCGGTGCTCGGCCAGCGTCAACCCGAGCACCGCGGACACCGTAGTCTTCCCGACGCCGCCCTTGAGCGAGCTGATCGCCACCTGGTGCGCCCCCGGTAGATGCCGGCGCACCCGGCGCAACAGCGCGTTGCGCGCCGCTTCCTCCTCGCTCACCCCAGGGTTGATCTTGCCGCCGGAGGCCGTGTACACGGCCTGGCGCCAGCCGGTGGTCGGGCGTTCCGCCCTCGGCCGCAAGATCACATCGTCGGTCAGGTCGGCGGCGCTCACGCTCCGCTCGCGATCCATGGTCATCTAGCTCGGCACCCGTCTCGCTGTGGTCCGGTCACGCTGGAGGTCGGCCTACTCGAAGCGCAGCGCCTCGATGGGCCGGAGCCGGGCTGCTCGATACGCGGGGTAGCCACCGGCGACCACGCCGATCAGCAAGCTCACGCCGAACGCTACCAATACGGCCGTGAGGCTCAGGATCGGATGTGGCAATGCCGACGAATCGTTGCTCTCCGGTGGGAGTAGCGCGTCGGCCGCCAACGTGATACCGACACCTGCCCCCATACCCATAAGGCCGCCCAGCCCGGTCAGGATAACGGCTTCACTGAGGAATTGCTGCAGGATCGCCATCCGGGTCGCACCAACCGCTTTACGAATACCAATTTCCCGAGTTCGCTCGGTCACTGACACAAGCATGATGTTGGCGACACCGATACCACCCACTACCAGTGATATTGCCGCGACCGCCACGATGAATCTCGCCAGGAAATTGATGAATTCGTTGCTCTTGTTCAACAACGTGGTGAACGTCAGCACGTTGAAGTCGCGGTCGGCGGCGTTCCGGATGAAATGCCGCACGTCCAGGATTGCGGTGGCCTGTGCGGCCGCCGCGTCGACCGAGTTCACATCGGTGGACTTCACCACAATCTGGTCGACCTTGCCGGTACTGCCGCCGACCAGGTACGTACGGGCCGCCTCGAACGGGGTGATGACCAGGTTGTCGTTCTGCCCGTTCACCTCGAGCACCCCGACGACCTTGAAGTTCGTCCGCTCCACCCGAACGGTGGACCCGATCACCTGGCTGAGGTCCACGCCGGGACCCCAGATCAACGCGATGGCCTGCTGCCCGAGCACGGCCTGCCGCTCGGCACTGCCCGAACCCCGGCCGAACTCCAGCCAACGGCCGGCGACGATCTTGCGGTCGACCAGTTCCAGGTAGTTGTCCGTGGCTCCGATCAGGCTGGACCGGGTCTGCTGCGGCCCGACGGTCAGCGTCACCGTGCCGGACACGGACGGCGACACCGAGACGATGTCCGGTGCGAGCGACTTGTCCTGCAGCGCCTCCACGTCCCGGTCGGTGAGCTGGTGCACCGCGCCGCCACCCGGCGAGGAGCCGGTGGTCGGGCTGATGGTGATCTGGTTGGCCAGGCGACTGAACTGCTCGTTGAAGTGCGCCTTCATACCGTTGCCCATGGCCACCAGCACGATGACGGCGGCCACACCGATCACGATGCCGATCATGGTCAGCCAGGAGCGCAGCCGGTTGCTGGTCAGGCTGTGCAGCGCGGACCGCAGCGTCTCCCGGTAGTGCCCGGGCCGCAGGACGCGCGCGGCCCTGCGTCGCCGGGGCATGCGGAACTTGGCCGGCGCCGGCGCCCGCTTGCCCACCCGGACGCGCTGGGTCTTGTGGAACTCCCGCTCGATCTCCCGGCGCTCGCGCCGGCCGCGCGGAACCGGCTCGGCGTACTCCTCGCGCGGCTTGCGTTCCGGCAGCCGGATCGCCTTGGCCTTGACGGCCAGTGCGCCGATGGCCCGCACCGCGCTCACACACAGCCCGGCCACCAGGGCAAAGCCGGCCGCGATCGCGCCGACCACGGCTGCCACCGCATTGCCGACGCCGGCCGCCGCGCCGCCGCCGGAGCCCCGGGACTCGCCGCCCGACGAGGCCGCCGGGAGGCTGGGCGACCACGGCGGCGCACCGCCGCCGCCACCACCCGGAGAAGGCCGGCTCGGCGCCGGCGCACTGGGCACGGACCGGCTCGGCGCCGAAGCACTGGGCACGGACCGACTCGGGGCCGAAGCACTGGGCACGGACCGGCTCGGGGCCGGGGCGCTGGGCACGGACCGGCTCGGGGCCGGGGCGCTGGGCACGGACCGGCTCGGGGCCGGGGCGCTGGGCACGGACCGGCTCGGGGCCGGGGCGCTGGGCACGGACCGGCTCGGGGCCGGGGCGCTGGGCACGGACCGGCTCGGGGCCGGGGCGCTGGGCACGGACCGGCTCGGGGCCGGGGCGCTGGGCACGGACCGGCTCGGGGCCGGGGCGCTGGGCACGGACCGGCTCGGGGCCGGGGCGCTGGGCACGGACCGGCTCGGGGCCGGGGCGCTGGGCCCGGACCGGGTGGGCGCGGGCCTGGCCGGCGCCGGGGCGCTGGCCGCGCGGACCGGCTTGACCGGCGGCGGTGGAGGCGCTTGCTTCGCCGGCTTGGGCGGCGGCGGTGGGGGCGCCTGCTTCGCCGGCTTGGGCGGCTTCGGGGCCTTGGCCGGCGCGGGGGCCTGTGGCATGGACCGAGCCGGGGCCGGAGGGGCCACGGGGGGCGGCGCCATCGGCGGCGCGGCCGACGCGGTGGCCCCGTTGTTCGTCTGCACCACCGACGGGGTGGCCAGCAACCTGCGCAAATGCTTCTTGCGGGCCAGGATGCCACGCTTCGGCTCCGGCACCAACCTGCGGTAGGCGGAGTTCCGCTTGGGCTCCACCGCGGCCGGCGGAACTGCCGGCGGCACGACGGGCGGCGGGGGTGGCGGGGGCGGCATGGCCACGGGCCGCCGGCCGGGCACGGTCGGGCTCTCGTTGGCCGGAAGTCCGGCGGTGCTCGCACCGTTCGTCCCGTTGGCGGGCGTGCCGGACAACGGCCTTCCGGCCGGCACCGCGAACGGCTCACGGGCGCTGACCTGGGAATCCGCGCCCTCGACCTGGGTACTGGCCGCGGCCCCCGCCTCGGCGCGACGACGCTCGGCCTGGGCGGCCTGGTTCGCGGCCTTGCGGTGCGCGGCGCAGCAGAACTTCCGTGCCGGGCGGCCGGGCCGCTTCTCCGTCACGTTGTTGCAGCCAGGTAGCTCACATACCTGCCTGGAGCCACTCACGGAGCCCCCTCAAGCTTTACCCGGATGACAGCTCTCCCCAGGGTGCCGTGCGCACCGCGTTTCCGCACCTGCTGGCTCGCCGCCCTACGGTCCCTGAATCCCGGGTAGCACACTCACCATCATGGCCAGGGCCACCACGGCGCTGATCGCTATAACGCCCCACCTCAGTACCCGTTTCCGGGTGCGCCGCTTCAGTGGTCCACCTCCAAACTCGGGACCGGAAATTAGTACAACAATAACGGTAGGCGATGCGCTACCAGCGGGGAAAGGGGGTATACCCGACCGAGAGGGCCGTTTCCACCCCGTTATAAGCGTGACCGCCGCCGACTCCGACGTTTGTGGGAGCCGGCGGCGGTCCGCTACGACGATTGTGGCAGCGGCGGGCGCCCGGGCACCGCCAGCCGGTTGAAGCTGTTGATCACCATAATCATCCAACCGACCGCCTGGTACTGGTCTTCGGTGAACACCTTCATCGCCCGCTCGTAGACGTCGTCCGGCACGTCCTGGGTCCGCGGCAGCTGGGTGATCGCCTCGGTCAGCTCCAGCGCCGAGCGCTCCTGCTCGGTGTAGAGCGCGGTTTCCCGCCAGGCGTCCAGCAGGAACAGCCGGCGCGGGTCGACGCCCAGCTTCACCGCGTCGGCGGTGTGCATGTCGAGACAGAAGGCGCACCCGTTCAGCTGGGACGCGCGGATCTTCACCAGCTCCATGAGCACCGGGTCGACGCCGGACCGGTCGCCCGCCCCGGCCACCTCCTCGGACATCTTGAGCAGGGCCTGGAAGGCCTTCGGGATGCCGTTGTTGAGTTGGATTCGCGTTCCGTTCGATGTGGTCATGCCGGCAACGCTAATCCCGACTTGACCACGGATAGAGTCCAGTTCCATGGAGGAAACGTGGTCCAGTTCGGTGGATGCGCACCTCGCGTGGACGCCCGGAGGCGGGCGGCGTGAGCTGGCCAAAGCGGTGCGCGCGGCGATCCGGGAGGGCCGTTGGCGGCCGGGCGCGGTGGTGCCGTCCACCCGGGCACTGGCGCACGACCTCGGAGTCGCCCGGGGCACGGTCACCCGGGTCTACGCCGACCTGGCCGCCGAGGGCTACCTGCACACCAGCCAGGGCGCGCCCACCCGGGTGGCCACGGCCGGCACGGAGCCGCTGGCCGCGCCCGGCCCCGCCGGCCGGGGCGAACGCCGTTGGCGGTGGACCATGATGCCCGGGCGGCCCGACCCCGGGCTGTTCCCGCGCACCGCCTGGCTGGCCGCCACCCGCCGGGTGCTGCAGCACACCGCGAACTCCAGCTTCGACTACGGCGACCCCCGGGGCTCGGTGGTGCTGCGCAACACGCTGGCCGCCTACCTGGCGCGCAGCCGAGGGGTCCGGGTGGACCCGGCGCGGGTGGTGATCAGTTCCGGCTACGGCCAGGGCCTGGTCGCGGTGTGCGCGGCCCTGCGGCAACTGGGCATCGCCGAGACGGCCTTCGAGGACCCGTCGGTCAACCGCTTCCACGAGCTCGCCGAATCGGCCGGGCAACGGGTGGTCGGTGTCCCGGTGGACGGGGACGGCCTGGTGGTCGAGCGGCTGGCCAGCCCGTCGGTGGTGGTCACGGCGGCCCACCAGTCCCCCACCGGCGTGACCCTGGCCCCGCGCCGGCGCACCGCGCTGGTGCGCACCGGTGCGGTGATCGTCGAGGACGACTACGACGGCGAGTTCCGCTACGACCGCCACCAGGTCGGCGCGCTGCAGGCGCTGGCCCCGGAGCGGGTGGTGTACGGCGGCTCGGCCAGCAAGACGCTGTCGCCGTCGCTGCGCCTGGGTTGGCTGGTGCTCCCCCGCTCGCTGGTCGACCCGGTGGTGGCCGCCCTCACCCACACCGGCGGCCCGCCACCGACGATCAACCAGCTGGCGCTGGCCGACCTGATCAGCTCGGGCGGCTACGACCGGCACGTGCGCCGCTGCCGCACCGAGTACCGGTCCCGGCGGGACCGGCTGGTCGCCGCGCTGCCCCCGGGCCTGCCTCCGCCCGGCATCCCCGCCGGCCTGCACCTGCTGCTGTCCTTGTCCCCGGCCACCGAGGCGATGGTGCCGGCCATCGCCCGCCGGCACTCCCTGGAGCTGGCCACCGTGTCGCCGCACCGGTTCGACCCGGACGGCCCGAGCGGCATCGTCATCGGCTACGCGGCCAGCACCCGACCCGCGTTCGGCGGCGCTCTGGACGCCCTGCTGGCGGTGCTCGACGATCTGCCGTGGGACCGCTGAAGAGTCACTGAAGATTGCCCGGACGCGGTGTCCCCGGCCGCGCGCGGTACCTACGGTCGCTCGGGTGAGCGCCAACCCGCTGAGCGACCGTGACGCGATCCGGAGGTTGCTGAACCGGCTGGGGCTGGGCACCGGCCCGGGCCAGCCGGCAACCTCGCCCGGTTTCGAGGCCACCCTCGGCGCGCTGCTCGCGCCCCCGGCCGCGGAGACCGGCCCGCCCGCCCCGGCGTTCACCCCGACGCCCCGGCCCGGCAAGGGGGCCAGCCCGGAGGCCCGCAAGGCCCGGAACCGGGAGTCCGCCGCGGACGGCCGCGAGCTGGGCGTGTGGTGGCTGGACCGGATGGCCGGCACGACGGCGCCGTTCCCGGAGCGGATGGCCTGGTTCTGGCACACCCACTTCGCCACCAGCGTGAAGAAGGTCCGCGACGCCGCGTTCATGTACCAGCAGAACGACACCTTCCGCCGGCTCGGCCGGGGTGACTTCGGCGAGCTGGCCCGGGCGCTGGTGACCGACCCGGCGATGCTGATCTGGCTGGACGGCCAGGGCAACCGGGTGGGCCGGCCGAACGAGAACCTGGCGCGGGAGTTCATGGAACTGTTCACCCTGGGCGTCGGCCACTACACCGAGACCGACGTCCGGGAGGCGGCGCGCGCCCTCACCGGCTGGCGGGTCGACTACACCGACGGCGGGTCGCGGCTGGTGCCACGGGCCCACGACCCCGGCCCGGAGACCGTGCTCGGCCGCCCCGCCGGTTACGACGCCGCCACCCTGGTGGATCACCTGGTGGCCCAACCCGACTCGCCCCGGTTCCTGGCCGGCCGGGTGTGGACCCGGTTCGTCTCGGACACCCCACCGGACCCGGCCACCACCGACCGCCTGGTGCGCGCCTACGGCCCGGGCCGCGACATCACCGCCATGGTCCGCGCGGCGGTGCTCGACCCGGCGTTCCGGGACCCCGCCTCGGTACTGGTCAAGGAACCGGTCCTGTGGCTGGTCGGCGCGCTGCGGGCGCTGCGGCTGACCGCGTCCTCGGTGCCGGAGCAGGCCCTGCGCGCGGGCCTGGTCGGCCTCGGCCAGGTTCCGTTCGCGCCCCCGGACGTGGGTGGCTGGCCGGCCGGCGCCCGCTGGCTGACCACCGCCTCCGCGCTGGCCCGCCTCCGGCTGGCGCGGCAGCTGGCCGGCCGGGGCGACATCTCGCCGGTGCGCACGGCCGCGCCGGCCGACCGGATTGCCGCCACCGCCGAGCTGCTCGGGCTGGCCGCCTTCACCGAGCGCACGGCCACCGCCCTGCGGCCACTGGCCGAAGATCCGGAGCAACTGGTCACGCTGGCCATGGCCAGCCCCGAGTACGCCGTCAGCGGCTGACCCGAAGGGAACCCACCGACCATGCCTCCAGCGCTCAACCGCCGAAAGTTCCTCGCCTGGTCCGGGGCCGCCGCGGTCGCCGCCGCCGGCGCGGGTTACGGGCTGGACGCGCTGCTGCGCCGGGCCGGCACCGATCCGCTGCCCCCCGGTGCCGGGGTGCTGGTGGTGCTCACCATGTACGGCGGCAACGACGGGCTGAACACCGTGATCCCGGCCGGCGACGGCGCGTACCAGAGCGCCCGGCCCGACCTGGCCTATGCCGAGGACGAGGTGCTGCCGCTGGCCGAGGGGCTAGGTCTCAACCCCGGCATGCCCGGGATGAAAGCGCTGTGGGACGACCACCGGCTGGCGATCGTGCGGGGCGTCTCCTACCCGAAACCGGACCGCAGCCACTTCCGTTCGATGGACATCTGGCAGTCCGCGTCGCCGGACCAGCCCGACTCCACCGGTTGGCTGGGCCGCTGGCTGGACCACAACGGCGGAGACCCGCTGCACGCGGTCTCCCTGGACCCCGTGCTGCCGCCGATGCTGGCCGGGGCGACCACCGCCGGCGCCGCACTGCCCGCCGCCGGCGTCGCGCTGCCGTCCGGGGCCCTCGGCACGGCGTTTCGCGCCATGGGCCACCCGGCGCCGGGTGAACCGGTCCACCAGTCCACCGCCGCCCGCGCCATCGCCGACCTGCATCGCGCCGCAACCACGCTGGGACCGGCCCTCGGGGACGCCCCACCGGCCAAGGGGAAGGGCAAGCGGGCCGCCGGCCAGCTGGCCGAGGAGCTGGACCTGGTCGCCGCCTGCATCGATCTCGGCGCACCGAGCAGGGTCTACTCGGTGAGCATCGGCGGGTTCGACACGCACACCGCGGAGCGCGCCACCCAGCAGCGGCTGCTCGCCGAGGTGGACGGCGCGGTGTCCGGCTTCCTCGGCCGGATGGCCGACTCCGACCGGGGCCGGAACGTGGTGCTGGTGGCCTACTCCGAGTTCGGCCGCCGGGTGGCCGCCAACGCCAACCAGGGCACCGACCACGGCACCGCCGGCCCGGTCTTCGTGGCCGGCCCTTCGGTGCGCGGTGGGTTCCAGGGCGCGCAGCCCAGCCTCACCGACCTGACCAACGGCGACCTCAAGCCGACCACCGACTTCCGCGACGTCTACGCCACCCTGTTGGCCGGTGTCCTCGGCGCCGACCCGGAGCCGGTGCTCGGACCGGGCCGCACCACACTGCCCCTGCTCAACAGCTGATGCTCAGCGGCAGTCGCGGAGGGCGCCGGGGAGCGGGAAGTCGGCCCGGGTGCCGGTGGCCAGATGGCCGCCCGCGTCGAACGGCGCCTGCTTCCGGTAGTCGTCCAGGAACACCGAGGACCTGCCGGGCAGCTCGTCGGACCGCCGGCAGGCCAGGAAGGGCAGCTCCACCGAGCTGCCGTCCAGCACCCGCACCGGCAGCGCGGTCGGCACCGGCCTCCACCACTCCTTGTTCGACGAGGTCACCAGCACGCCGATGCGGTGGCCGGCGGGCAGCAGCCAGTCGTTGCCAAGCAACGGGAAGGACGGCCCGGGGGTCGCGGTGCGCAGCGACGTGCCCCGGCTGACCAGGGTGGCCCGGTTGTCCGGCGCGATGTCGTACACGTTGACCACCACGTTGGCGGCGGCCAGCCCCTCGGTCCTCAGGCGGGCCTTGGGCACCCCGGCGAGATGCGCGTCGTGCTCCAGCGGCGGCGAGATGGTCCAGACGCCGTCGCCGGTGACCAGGCCGCTGCCGCCGCCGTTGGTGCCGTTGTTCAGGGCGGTGTCCAGGTAGCTGCCCGGACGCAGCGGCACGGTGACGTCCCTGGCGTCGGCCGGCGGCCAGGTCTTCTCCGCCCGCCACGAGCCGTCCGAGGTCTGCACCACCACCGACGGGTCCCGCTGGTCCGGCGACTCGTCCTTGAGGTAGCGGTCGTACCAGCGCATCACCTCGTCGAACCAGCCGTCACGGCCGATCTTCAACCGGCCCTCACGGGTCTTCTCGCCGCCGCGCACGTGGTCCCACATGCCGAACCAGGCGCGCTTCGGGCCGGCCAGCTCGCGGTAGAAGTCGAACGCGCCGTCCGGCTTGGTGTTCGGCTCCAGGAAGCCCTGGGTGAGCAGCACCGGGACCTTGGAGCCGCGCGCCTTGGCGATCAGGTCCCGGTCCCGCCAGTACTTGGCGCCGTGGTCGCTGTCCTGCTGGTCCAGCCAGTTCAGGGCCGGGCAGCCGGGCCGCTGCAGGTCGTTCACCGAGTTCATCAGGTAGCTCGGCCGGTCGCCGAGCAGCATGCCGGGTGAGCCGGCGATGCCGTCGTAGAGCGCGGGCGTGGCCAGTGAGTTGTTGTAGCGGACCCGGTTCGAGTACAAGTACCGGTACATGTCGTACACCGGCTCCTGGGAGACCACCGCCTCCAGCCCGCGCGGCGCGAGCGCGGCGCCGACCAGCCCGGTGACCCCGTCGTAGGACTTGCCGTACAGCCCGACCTTGCCGGTGGACCACGGCTGGCGGGCCGCCCATTCCACGGCGGTCTTCACGTCCGACTGCTCGCCGGGGCCGACCCAGTCCAGGCAGCCCTGGCTGCCGCCGAACCCGCGCAGGTCCACCATCACGAAGGTGTAGCCGCGCTCCATCAGCTTGCCGTTCACGACCAGGTCGTAGAACCGGTCGGACGGCCGCGCCTTGCCCAGGCCCACCGGCTGGTACCCGACGCCCTGCAGCGGCCCGATCGGGCCGGTCTGGCCGGAGTGGTTGAAGTACGGGCCGATGGAGACGATCACCGGAGTCTTCGCGTCGGCCGGCAGCCGGGACGGGCGCAGCACGTCGGCGTGCAGCCGCGGGCCGTCCGGGGTGCGCAGGTAGTGCTCGGTCCAGGTGGCGCCGGGCGGGACCGGGGCCGCTTGCGGGATCACCGGCACGGGGTCGGCGTTCACCTTCGCCACCAGGGTGCCGACCCCGGTCAGCAGGGCGACGGCGACAACAAGGACGAGGAGTCGACGCGCCCAGCTCGGCGCCCAAGATCGCGGGTCCATCGCGCGACCCAACGAGGCCGATAACGACTCGGATACGACGATCCACTCCACCGAGCGTTCACCCTGATCCCTAGGATGAACTGATGGACGAACGGGTGCGCGGCGTGATCGACACCGTCACGGGCGAGGGCGAGCGGCACGACGCCAGCGAGCCGGACCGGTTGAAGCGCTGGCGGGTCCTGGAGACCGACGCCGGCGAGCTGGTCTGGTTCCTGGTGCACCTGACCAAGGCCCGGAACATCGTGGAGATCGGCACCTCGCGGGGCGTCTCCACGCTCTGGCTGGCCGAGGCGGCCCGGACCACCGGCGGCCGGGTGCAGAGCGTGGACCTGGACCCGGACAGCCAGGCGCTGGCGCTGCGCCACCTCACCCAGGCGGGCGTGGCCGACCTGGTCGACTTCAGGGTCGGCGACGGCGGCGCGCTGCTGGCCGGCCTGCCCGACGAATCGGTCGACCTGCTCTTCCTGGACTCCGAGCGGACCGAGTACGCCGGCTGGTGGCCGCACCCGGTGCGCGTGCTGCGCCCGGGTGGCCTGTTGATCGCCGACAACGCGCTGTCCCACCCGACCGAGATGGCCCCGCTGGGCAAGCTGGTGGAGGCCGAGCCCCGGCTCACCGCGACCACGCTGAACATCGGCAAGGGCGAACTCATCGCCGTCCGCGCCTAGCCCGCCAAAACTGCCACCCAGCGGCCCCGTCCTAGCTGGTCTTTAACCCGCACCGCTCACAACCAGCGGGGCAGCTCCGGGAGCCCGGGCCGCTCGGTCCGGCCGGTGAGCCAGGCAGCCAGGTCGGCCACCGGCAGCTCCACGTGGTGGGCCGGTCCGGCGCCGTCCACCCGCCAGCGGTCCGGGGCGTCGCGAGCCGCCAGCTCCAAAGCCGGGCCGTTCCCCTTCGCACCCCGCCACGTCGCCAGGTCACCCACCAGGGCAACGCAGAACTCCGTGGGCAGGTGGGAGAAGTCGTAACCGGCGGCGAGGTCCACCAAGTGCACGCAGGTCTCCCTGGCTCGCAGCCACGGAATCGTCGTGGCCGGGACGGTCCGGCCCTGGGCGGTGATCACCTCGGCGTCCCACGCGGCGCCGCCGAGACCGTCCAGGCCGGCGGCCAGCTCGGCGGCCGAACGGCGAACCCAGGCGCGCAGTTCCGGGCCGGCCATCGCGGCGCCGGACTCGATGTCCGCGTCCCGCTGGCCGGCGGAGGCGTACATCCGCGACTCCACCCCGGTGCGGGCCCAGGACACCAGCCGGCCCAGCGCCTCGGCGTTCCCGGCCAGGTGCGCCAGCAGGTGGCCCCTGGTCCAGCCGGGCAGGGCGCACGGGGCCTTCAGGTCGGCGTCGTCCAGGCCGTCCAGCGCGTCCAGCACCAGCGCGGTGCCCTGGCGCGCCCAGTCGATCGTCTGCTCCTTCGCGGGGATCGTCACGCACACAACCTAAAGCCGCGCGGCGCCGGCGGCCGGACAGTTCTGGAGCGCGGAACTCAGTCACCGGTGTACATCGGCGGCGGCTCCCGGCGGAACAGCCGGGTGAGCCAGAGCAGGTAGGCGAAGCCCAGCACCAGCCACACCAGCCCGATCTCCCAGGTCAACCCGGACAGCTGGGTCCACAGCCAGAAGGTCACCAGCACCCCGAGCAGCGGCAGCAGCCCGTAGTTGACCAGGTCCGGCCCGGACCGGCGGCCGCCGTCGACCACGTAGTGCTTGATCACCGTCAGGTTCACCGCCAGGAAGGCGACCAGCGCGCCGAACGAGATGATCGAGGACGCGGTGGCCAGGTCCACGAACAGCGCGGAGAGCCCGAACAGGCCGGCGACCAGGTTGGCCACGACCGGCGTGCGGAACCTCGGGTGCAGCCGGGCGAACGCGCCGCGCGGCAGGCTGCCGTCCCGCCCCATGGCGAACAGCACCCGGGACACGCTGGCCTGGCTGGCCATCGCGCAGGCGAACGCGGCGGCCACGAAGCAGGCGGTGAAGAACGCGTTCAGCAGGTCGCCGCCGACCGCGATCATCACGTCCGAGCTGGCCACGTCCTGGTGGTCGGCGAACCGGGCGAAGTCCGGGAACGCCAGGTGGCCCAGGTAGGACTGGAAGACGTAGACCACCCCGCCGACCAGCGCACACAGCAGGATCGCCTTGGGGATGCGGGCCCGGGGGTCCCGGGTCTCCTCGGACAGCGTGGACACCGCGTCGAAGCCCAGGAAGGACAGCGCCAGGATCGCCGCGCCGGCCGTGATCAGCCCCGCGTCCGCGCCCGGGCCGAGGAACGGCGCGCTGTAGGAAGCCGGCCGGGCACCACCGGCCAGGTGCGCGACCACCAGCGCGGCGAACACCCCGATGAACACGAACTGGACTGCCACCAGTACCGCGTTCATCCCGGCCAGCAGGCGCACCCCGAGAATGTTCAGCCCGGTGACCAGCAGCACCGCCAGCACGATCCACGCCGCTTGCGGCACGGCGGGGAACTGTGGCGCCAGGTAGAGCCCGATGACCAGATAGTTGATCATCGGCAGCAGGATGTAGTCCAGCATCATCGCCCAACCGACCATGAAGCCCACCGGCCGGCCGAACGAGGCCGAGGCGTACGAGTAGGCCGAGCCGGCGATCGGCTGGGCCACCACCATCCGTCCGTAGCTGTGCGCGGTGAACAGCATGGCCACCGTGGTCACGATGTAGGCGGCGGGCAGGTGGCCCTGGGTGGACGTGGTCACCACGCCGTAGGTGGTCCACACGGTGAGCGGCACCATGTAGGCGAGCCCGAAGAACAGCAGCGCGGGCAGACCGAGCACCCGGCGCAGCTTCGGCTCGGTGGCGGCGGCCTCAGTGGTTCGCTCGTCGCCGACGGCCATGTCGGCACCCCCTCGCTACCCGATGCCAATCAGGGCACTCTAGCCCCGCGACCGGCACATTTCGCCCCTTGACCTCGAGCTGGTATGAGGCTAGACACACCCCAGATGACGAGGGGGAAATCGATGGCCGAACCCGACCGCAACGAGGCGGTCTCCACCGATCCAGCCGAACAGTTCCCGACCAAGTACCTGCCCCGCCCCGAGGTGCGTGACCTGCCGGCGCCGCCGGACCGGCAGTGGCGCTACGTCGGCCCGGGCATCGTCGCCGCCGGAGTCGGGCTGGCCAGCGGCGAGTTCATCCTCTTTCCCTACATCGCCACCCAGGTCGGGCTGACCTTCGTCTGGGCGGCGTTCGTCGGGCTGATCACCCAGTACTTCCTGAACATGGAGATCGAGCGGTACACCCTGGCCACCGGGGAAACCGCGATCACCGGGTTCAACCGGCTGTGGAAGCACTGGGGCCTGGTGTTCGCCCTGCTGGCCTACTTCGCCAACATCTGGCCGGCCTGGGCAACCAGCTCGGCCACGCTGTTCACCTACGCCTTCGGCGGCGACGCGCCGACCGTGGCGATGGTCATCCTGGTGCTGGTCGGGTTGATCCTCACCCTGGCCCCGGTGGTGTACACCGCCCTGGAGCGGGCGCAGATGGTCAAGGTGGCGGCAGTGCTGCTGCTCATCGTGGTCGGGGCGTTCCTGGCCATCGGGCCGGCCTGGGCTGACAGTCCCCAGATCATCACGCAGCCCCGGTTCCCCGCCGCCGAGCTGGGCTTCGCGGTGCTCATGGGCGCGCTGGCGTTCGCCGGGGCCGGCGGCGGGCAGAACCTGGTGCAGAGCAACTGGATCCGGGACAAGGGCTTCGGCATGGGCCACTACGTGCCCAAGATTGTCTCCCCGCTGACCAGGGAACCCGAGGCCAGGGGCCGGGTGGGCTACGTGTTCCCGCCCACCGAGCGGAACCTGGAGCACTGGCGGGGCTGGTGGCGCTTCGCCAGCCGCGAACAGCTGCTCACCTTCGTGCTGATCTCATTCCTGTCCATCCTGTTCACCTCGCTGCTGGCCTACGCCACGGTGTTCGGCAACGCGGGGGTGCGCAACAACATCTCGTTCCTGAAGATCGAGGGCGAGGTGCTGATGGGCAGCGTGGGCACCTGGTTCGGCTACTTCTTCTGGCTGGTCGGCGCGGTGGCCCTGTTCTCGGCCGCGCTGGGCATCGTGGACTACACCAGCCGGCTGGCCGCCGACGTGCTGAAGACGATGTACTTCCCGGAGGCCTCGGAGAGCAAGATGTACGCGGGGCTGGTCTGGGGCCTGGTGGTGATCGGCATCGCCGTCATCGCGGCCGGTTTCTCCCAGCCGATCGTGCTGGCCGTGATCGCCGCGTGCACCGGCGGCACGATGATGTTCATCTACTCCGGGCTGCTGATCGCCATCAACCGGAAGATGCTGCCCAAGCCGATCCGCATCGGAGGTTTCCGGCTGGCCGCGCTGGTCTGGTCCATCCTGCTGTTCGGCGTGCTCGCGGTGCTCACGCTGTGGCAGCAGATCGGCAACCTGCTGGGGTGAGCTCAGCCGGCGGCCGAGGCGTTCGCCGCGAGGACCAGCGCGACGCCGAGCGTGACCATCAACAGGCAGCCGTACAGCTGGTAACCGCCGAACACCCCGGTGCGGGTGAGCAGCAGGGCGCCCAGCCACGGCAGGGTGACGAACCGGTCCACCACGCCGCAGGCGCCCTGCAGCGCGATCACCGCGCCGAGCACCCGCAGCAACATCCGCACGAACGGCAACGGTAAGTCGCGACGCCGGTACTCCGCGTCGGTCCGCGGATGGCGCCGGGCGAGACCAAGGTATTCCGCCCGGCAACTTCGGTCGCGCGGTGCACGGGGTGCCCGCCGGCGGGAGGTAGGTTCTCCAGGCGTGACCGTGCGGCGCACCAGGCGGGACTGGCTGCTGGACCTCGGGGCGTTCCTGCTCGCCGCCGGGGCCGGTGCGCTCATGTCCATCGGCCGGGTGGACGACCCGACGCTGCCGCACTGGATGTTCATCGCCGACCAGATCACCGGCGCGGTGGCCTGCGCCGCGCTGTGGTTGCGCCGCCGCTACCCGTTCGCCCTCGGCATCCTGCTGATGCTCCTGACCACCTACTCCGAGACGGCCGGCGCCGCCTCGGCGGTCGCGCTGTTCACGGTCACCGTGCGCCGGCCGGTCCGCGAGGGCGCGATCGTCGCCGCGCTCGGTGTGCTCACCATCCCGGTGTTCCTGGTCCTGCGCCCGGACCCGGACGCACCGTGGTGGTACCTGATGGTCTTCGGCACCGCGGTCACCCTGGCGGTATTCGGCTGGGGCATCGCGGTGCGGCAACGCCTGGAGCTGATCCAGTCGCTGCGGGACCGGGCGGCGCGCGCCGAGTCGGAGGCGGCGCTGCACGCCGAGGCCGCCCAGGCGCTGGCCCGCGAGCAGATCGCCCGCGAGATGCACGATGTGCTGGGCCACCGGCTGTCGCTGCTCAGCGTGCAGGCCGGGGCGCTGGAGTACCGCAAGAACGCCGCGCCCGGGGAGGTTGCCCAGGCGGCTTCGGTGATCCGGGCCAGCGCCCACCAGGCCCTGCAGGACCTGCGCGAGGTGATCGGCGTGCTGCGCGCCCCGGTCGGCGAGCTGCCCCAGCCCACCTTCGCCGACCTGGACGAGCTGGTCGCCGAGTCACGCCGGGCCGGCATGCGGGTCACCGTGCACGAGCGGCTGGACACCGCCGTCCACCCGGTCCCGGACAGCCTCGGCCGCACCGCGTACCGGATCGTGCAGGAGGCGCTGACCAACGCCCGCAAGCACGCTCCCGGGGCCGACGTCACCGTCGAGCTCTCCGGCTGCCCGAGGCACGGAATGCACATCGAGGTGGCCAACGCGGTCCCGCCGCTCATGCGGGAGGAGATGCCGCCGGCCACCACCGGCCAGGGGTTGATCGGCCTGACCGAGCGGGCCGCGCTGGCCGGCGGCTACCTGGCGTACCAGCAGGCGGGTACCGGCATGTGGCTGCACGGGCCGGTCCGCTGGCGGTTGTGGGCCTGGTTACCGTGGCCCGGTGAATGACGTGCAAGATCCGAGCGGGCCGGTGCGGGTGCTGCTGGTGGACGACGACCCGATGGTGCGGGCCGGGTTGACCATGATGCTGTCCGGCACCGACCAACTGGTCGTGGTCGCCCAGGCCGGCGACGGCGCCGAGGTGCCCGACCTGGTCAACCGCCACCGGCCGGACGTGGTGCTGATGGACATCCGGATGCCCCGGATGGACGGGCTGGCCGCCACCGAGCGGCTGCGGGCCACGCCGGACCCGCCCGAGGTGATCATTCTGACCACCTTCGACGCCGACCAGCACGTGCTGCGCGCGCTGCGCGCCGGCGCGGCCGGCTTCCTGCTCAAGGACACCCCGCCGGAGGAGATCGTCACGGCGGTCAGCCGGGTCGCGCGCGGGCAGCCGGTGCTCTCTCCTTCGGTCACCCGCCGGCTGATGGCCCGGGTCGCCGAGTCGGACCGCGACGACCGCCGCGGCGTCGCCGAGGGGCGGCTGGCCCTGCTCACCGAGCGGGAACGGGACATCGCGATCAGGGTCGGCGAGGGCATGTCCAACGCCGAGATCGGCCGTGCGGTCTACCTCAGTGTGCCCACCGTGAAGACCCACATCTCCCGCATCCTCACCAAGCTGGACCTCAACAACCGGGTGCAGATCGCCCTACTCGTGCACGACGCCTACGACTCCTGAAACCACGCACCAGCCCAAGAATCGGCTTGGACGGCATCGCTGGGTGGTCTGCCGTGGCTTGGGTGCGGCCCGTTCCGTTCGCTCTGTCCGTGACGCACGGTGACACCTGCTCGGAAGGGGGTGATCGCCGTTAGTGGCGGTTCAGCGTCGAATATCGAGGCTAGACCGCCAAAATTAGCGATCGTTCCACGATCTCCTCATCGCGTTACACCTCAGCCGCCGGGCGGCGTTTCGCGCTGTTGGAGGGCGAACAGGCTGGTGTAGCCGCCCGACCAGTCCGGCGGGACCAGGCAGGGCCGGGGGTCGTGCACCGCCCAGCGGGCCGGCTCACCCCGCACGATCTCGCCGGCGTGGCTGCTGTTCAGCGGGTTGGCCGTGTAGGTCATGGCGTTGGCCGCGCTGTAGATGTTGAGCAGCAGGGGCCGGCCGAGATCGGACTCGTTGCGGGCCGAGCAGTGCAGGGTGCGGCAGTTGTGCACGGTCACCGAGCCGGCCGGCCCCGGCAGGTAGACCGCCCGCTCGGCCGGCACGGTGGCCGCGTCGGGCTCGGACAGTGAGCCGGTCCAGGTGCCGTCCGCGTCGTACAGGTCGTACAGCGGCCCTTGGTGGCTGCCCGGGAGCACGCCCAGCGGGGCCTGCGCCATGGAGCAGTCGTAGAGATAGGTGCCGAAGGTGAGCGGCGTGTAGTTGGTGTGCGGCCAGTACTGGATGTCCTGGTGCCACTTGACCTCGGCGCCCCCGCGCGCCCACTTGAAGTTCAGCTTCGAGTGGTGGAACTTCACGTCCGGCCCGACCAGGTCGGCCGCGATGTCCGCCAGCAACGAGTCCCGGGCGTACGCCCAGTAGTCGGGGTGCTGGTCCACCGGGCTGGTCACCCGGCGCAGCCTGGGCTCCCCCTCGGTGTGGTTCGGTTCCAGGTCGAACACCGCGTCGGACGCGGTCAGCGACCGGCTGCGCTCGATCATCCGGTCGGTGGCCTCGCGCAGCCGGGTCAGCCAGTCCAGCGGGATGATCTCTTCCAGCAGCAGGTAGCCGTTGGCAAAGTAGAACTCCCGCTGCTCCTCGGTGAGCATTGCGTCGTCGCCTCCCCTTGCCGACAACTCATATATCTCTTTGTAAGCTAGGTCACGTGTTAGTTCATGACAACCCACCGACCCGCTCCCTGGCGGAGACGGCGTACCGGGAGATCCGGGACCTGCTGGTCACCGTGCGGATCCGGCCCGGGGCACCGCTCTCCGAGGAGCAGCTCACCCGGCAGTTGGGTATGGGGCGCACCCCCGTGCGCGAGGCCATCAAGCGGCTGGAGGCGGAGCGCCTGGTGGTCGTCTATCCGCGCCGGGGCATGTTCGCCACCGAGATCCACCTGTCCGACCTGGAGCTGCTCACCGCCGTTCGCGCCCCGCTCGAGGGCGAGGCCGCGTTCCACGCCGCCCGCCGGCTGTTCCGCGCCGACCGGGAGCGGCTGCGGGCGCTGCGCGACGAGGCCGGGCACTGCGCCGCCGGCGCGGCGGCGGAGATCGACCTGGACAGCCGGGTGCACCGGGCGATCTACGACGCGGCGCACAACCCGTACCTGGCGGCCACCCTTGAGCAGTACTACAACCTGATCCTGCGCATCTGGCACTTCGGCCTGGACCGGCTGCCCGAGGTGACCAGCCACATCGCCGAACTGGTGCCGCTGCTGGACGCCGTGCTCGCCGGCGCGGCCGACCAGGCTCGCGCGCTGGCCGTCGAGCACGTCGTCAGCTTCCAGCGGGAGGTCTCCGCCGCCCTGTGAGTCAGCTGGCCACCAGCCGCGCGCGGTGTTCCTTCGGGCTGATCCCGCGCACCCGCTTGAACGCGGCGCTCAGCGCGAACGCGCTGCCGTAGCCCACCCGCCGGGCCACCGCCTCCAGGGTGGCCTCCGGTTCGGCCAGCAGGTCGGCGGCCAGTGCCAGCCGCCAGCCGGTGAGGAAGGCCATCGGCGGTTCGCCGACCTGCTCGGCGAACCGCCGGGCCAGCGCGGCCCGGGACACCCCGGTCGCCGTGGCCAGCTCGGCCACGGTCCACGGGTGCGCCGGGTTGTGGTGCAGCAGGTGCAGCGCCGGGCCGACCACCGGATCGTCGTAGGCCCGGTACCAGGCCGGCGCCGCCGAGCCGTGCCGGGCGAACCAGGTCCGCAGCGCGGAGATCACCAACAGGTCCAGCAGCCGGTCCAGCACCACCTCCTGGCCGGGTTCCGCCTTGCCGATCTCGTCGGCCAGCATCCCGACCAGCGGGCTCTCCCAGGCATCGGCCGGCAGCACCAGCACCGCCGGCAGTGCCCGCAGCAGGCGCTGGCTCACCTCTCCGTCCAGCTGGTAAGTGCCGACCAGCATCATCGACTCGCCGTTCGGGTTGTTGCCCCAGCCGCGGATGCCCAGGTGCATCGCCTCGGCCAGGGACACCCCGCTCAGGGTGGTGCAGTGTCCGCCCGGATGGATCACCGCCTGGGGCGGCGTGCCGGGCCGGTCGGTCACCGTGTAGGGGTCCGGCCCCCGGTTGATCACGATGTCCCCCGGCCCCAACCGGACCGCGTCACCATCGTCCGGCACCACCCAGGCATGCCCGCGCACGAGCGCGGTCAGGCACAGCGGCGCGCGGTCCTCGATGCGCAGCGACCACGGCGGGTCGAGCACGCAGCGCATCAGGAAGGCGCCCTTCGCGCGGGGTCCGTCGAGCAGGCCGGCCAAGGCGTCCATACCTCGCAGGGTAGACGCAGAAACATGTATCTGGGTAGCTCAACCATGTTCCGTCTCGCCTCCGGCCGGTTCACTAGTGCACATGACGACGAACCCGCAAAACCTCATCCTCGTAACCGGCGCCACCGGCACCACCGGCCGCCGGGTGGCCGAGCGCCTGGCCGCGCGCGGCGTGCCCACCCGGAGCGGCTCGCGCAACGGCCGGCCGCCGTTCGACTGGGCCGACGAAAGCACCTGGCCCGCCGTGCTGGACGGGGTCACGGCCGCCTACCTGGTCTACTACCCCGACATCGTCGCGCCGGGCGCGGTGGAGACGGTCGAGCGGTTCGCCCGGCTGGCCGTGCGGAGCGGCTGCCGCCGGCTGGTGCTGCTCTCCGGCCGGGGCGAGGAGGCCGCGCAGCGCGCCGAACAGGTGGTGATGGACTCCGGGGCCGAATGGACCATCGTGCGTTCCGCGTTCTTCGCGCAGAATTTCAGCGAGAAGGGCTTCGAAGACTTCATTCGGGCCGGAGTGGTCGCATTGCCGGCCCCCGAGGTGGGAGAGCCGTTCGTGGACGCCGACGATATCGCCGACGTGGTCACCGCCGCGCTCACCGAGGACGGCCACACCGGCCAGCTCTACGAGGTCACCGGGCCACGCCTGATGACCTTCGCGGAGGCCACCGCCGAGATCGGCGCGGCCACGGGCCGGGACCTGGAGTACCACCGGATCACCGAGGCCGAGTTCATCGCCGGCCTGGTCGCCCAGGGCATCCCGGAGGAGACCGCCACGGTGTTCGCGGAGATCTTCGGCACGGTGTTGGACGGCCGCAACGCCTACCTCACCAACGGCGTGGAGCGCGCCCTCGGCCGCCCCCCGCGCGACTTCACCGAGTACGCCCGAGACGCCGCCGCCACCGGCGTGTGGCACGCGTAGCGCCGAAGGCGCCGAACCGAGCACGCGCCCAGTTAGGCGCGTGCGGGACAAAAGAGGGGAACGGATCAATGATCAACGTACTGAGCTGTATCGCGCTGGTACTCGCCACGCTGGCCGCCGGGCTGCTGGCGGGCCTGTTCTACTCGTTCTCCGTCTCCGTGATGCCCGGCCTGGCCAGGTCGGAGGACCGCACGTTCGTACAGACCATGCAGCAGATCAACATCGCGATCATCAACCCGCTGTTCTTCTTCAGCTTCATGGGCACACCGGTGCTGGTGGGCCTGGCCGCCGTGCTGCACCTCGGGTCGGACCGCCGGCCGGTCCTGGTCCCGCTCCTGCTCGCCTTCGTCGCCGCGCTGGGCACGCTGATCATCACCATGGCGCTGAACGTTCCGCTCAACAACGCCCTGGACCGCGCCGGCCACGATCTGGACCGGATCTCCGACCTGGCCGGTGTGCGCAAGCGGTTCGAGGGCCCGTGGGTGCGCTGGAACCACATCCGCACGGTCACCTCCACCGCCGCCCTCGCCTTCATGGCCTGGGCGCTGGTGGAGTACGGCCAGCTCTAAAGGGCGTGCTTGATCATGTGGATCAACCGGCCCGAGGTGGACTCCGGCTCCGAGTGGTGCGTGGCGTGCGACCGGTCGCACGCCACGTTCCGCACCTGCGGGACGTCCGCGGCGGGCGAGGCGGCGTACAGCACCGCCGCCCCCACCATCGACGCCGCCACCACCGGCCGCTGGCCGAGCACCCGCACCGCGCCGCCGACCAGGGAACCCACCCGGGGCGACCAGCCGCCCGCCGAGGCGCCGAGGCGCACACCGCCCGCCGGCACGGTTCCGCCCGTGACCGCCGCGTCCAGCTCTTCCCCGAACCAAGCGAAGATCGTCCGGGCCACGGCCACCTCGGGGGTGTCGGCCGGGCGCAGCTCGGCCACCGCCTCGCGGGCCAGGTCCTCCACCAGGGTGGCCAGCTCGACCCGGCCCGGGTCGCCCCGGCGCACCCTCATCAGTTCGTTGACCACCTCGATGGTCCAGCGGGCCACGGCGATGTCCGCCGGGTCCAGCTCGCCCTCGGGCCGGCCCAGCGCGTCGGCGATCCGGCCCACCGAGGCCAGCGCCCGCCCGTCGGCCAACGGCGGCGGCAGAGGAAGCTTCTCACCGTCGCGGCCCAGCTCGGCCTCCTCGGCCGCCAACTCGGCCAACAGCCGCCGCACCGCGCGCAGCGCCACCGACGTCTCCGGCATGTCAACTCCCACCTCTGCCCCCGCTCCCGTATAGCAATACGCGAGCGCCTACCCAACTGTTTCCACTCGGTCGAGGTTCACAGCAAACGCACAGTTTGTCGCCGGGGGCGCAGAATGGGCGCATGCGCCGCCGGTTGATCCTTCTGCGTCACGCCAAGTCGGACTGGACGCACCAGCTCCCCGACCACGACCGCCCGCTGGCCGGGCGCGGCCGGCGGGAGGCGCCCCTGGCCGGCCGGTGGCTGAGCACCCACACGCCGGACATCGACCTGGTGGTCTGCTCCACCGCCGAGCGCGCCCAGCGCACCTGGCGGCTGGTCGCCAAGGAGCTGGCCGCGCCGCCCGAGGTGCGGCTGGAGGAGCACCTGTACGGCGCCTCGGTCGCCGACCTGCTGAAGGTGGCGCGAGCGCTCCCGGACGAGGCGGGCACGGCGCTGTTCGTGGGGCACAACCCCGGCCTGGAGGAGTTCGTGGTCGAGTTGACCCGCATCTACTACCCGATGAAGACCTCCTCCATCGCGGTGATCTCCTGGGCCGGTGGCTGGACCGACGCCGCACCCGGCGAGGCCCTGCTCGACGCGGTGGAGACGCCCCGGCCGTGAGCCCGCGCAACATGTACGACCCCGCCGTCGCCGGCGCCCTGGAACGGGTCGGGCCGAGGCTCAAGCGCCTGCGCACCCAGCGCAACATGACGCTCGCCGAGCTCGCCGACGCCACCGGCATCTCCAAGAGCACGCTGTCCCGCCTCGAGTCCGGCGGCCGCAAGCCCAGCCTGGAACTGTTGCTGCCGATCGCGCTGGCCCACCAGGTACCACTGGACGACCTGATCGGCACGCTGCGAGTGAGCGACCCCCGGGTGCACACCAACGTGCGCGACGTGGACGGCCGGACGGTGCTGCCGCTGACCCGCCAGCCCGGGCCGCTGCAGGCCTACAAGATGGTCATCCCGGCCAGCCAGTGTCACCCGGAGCCGCGCACGCACGGCGGCTACGAGTGGTTCTACGTGCTGTCCGGCCGGGTCCGCCTGGTGCTGGCCGACCACGACCTGACCATGGGTCCGGGCGAGGTGGCCGAGTTCGACACCCGCCTGCCGCACTGGTTCGGCAGCACGGGCCAGGGCCCGGTCGAGCTGCTGAGCCTGTTCAGCCCGGAAGGCCAGCGCATGCACGTACGCGCCAAACCACGCCGCTGAGCGAATTTGTCGAGACCATTCGTCTTGACATGACTTCCTACCGAGACTTAGCGTCTCGACATGGGCGAAGGACACGGGGACTGGCCGGACGAGGTCGATCGGGTGCTGGACGGTGACCTCGCGGTCATGTTGGCCGACGTCACGCCGGCGAACGGCGTGGTCCTCACCCCGCTGACCAACTTCGCGCTGCGCGACCGGGCGGCCGGCACGGTGACCGTGCTCAGCTCCCTCGGCGCCTGGCGCAAGCTGCGCCGGCTGCGCCGCGAGCCCCGGGTGGCGCTGGTCTTCCACACCCGCCGGCACGGCTACGCGACCGGCTCGGAGTACGTGCTGGTCCAGGGGCGCGCGTCGTTCCGGGCCACCCCGGACCGGGCCTGGCTGGAAGCCATCGAGCCCAACTGGACGCGCTTCATGGGACCCCGGGACACCGGCCTGCCCTGGGGCTGGTGGCTGGACGCGTACCAGTGGCAGCGCATCGGCGTGCACATCGCGGTGCACCGGGTGGTGAGCTGGCCGGACCTGGAGTGCCGGGGCACGCCGCGGGTGCACGGCGCCCCACTGCCGGAGGTGCCCCCGGACGGCCAGCCGGCCCCGGCGAAGGGCACCTCCTCGCGGGTGGACCCGGCGCGAGTCGCCGAGCGGGTGAACCGGCTGCCCGACACCTTGCTCGGCTGGGCGGACACGGACGGCTTCCCTTTCGTGGTACCGGTCTCCGGCGCTCAACCGGACGGGGGCGAGGTCGGGCTGACCGTGCCACCCGGCCTGGTGCCGCCCGGTGCCCGTCGGGCCGGGCTCACCGCGCACTGGTTCAGCGAGCGGGTACTCGGCCAGGAGCAGCGCGGACACACCGGGTGGCTGACCGCGAACACCCAGGACGTGCGGTACGCGCCGCACACCGCGACGGGTTACCGGCTGCCGCCGTCGCGCACGCTCTACCGGCTGGTGGTCGGCGGGATGACCCGCCGCGGCCTGCGCGCGCCCGCCGCGCGGGTTTCGCCTGACCAGGGCGATATCATGCGCCGGTGACGACGCTCACCGAAACGACCCGAGCAGGCGCGAAGCCCCGTGCGCTCATCGTCACCATCTACGGGCTCTACGCGCGCGAGGTGGGCGGGTGGATCGGCGTGGCCGCGCTGATCAGGATGATGGCCGCGCTGGACGTGGACGAGTCCTCGGTGCGCTCGGCCATCTCCCGGCTCAAGCGCCGGGAGCTGCTGGCGCCGCGCCGGGTGGGCGGCGCCGCCGGCTACGAGCTGTCCGACCAGGCCAGGGAGATCCTGGACGAGGGTGACCGGCGGATCTTCGGCCGGCAGCGGGCCAGCCTCTCCGACGGCTGGCTGCTGGCGGTGTTCACCATTCCGGAGGCCGAGCGGCAGAAGCGGCACGTGCTGCGTTCCCGGCTGAGCTGGCTGGGCTTCGGCACCGCGACCCCCGGGGTGTGGATCGCGCCGCGCAACCTCTTCGACGAGACCGAGGACGTGCTGCGGCGCTCCCAGCTCGCCGACTACGTGCACGTCTTCCACGCCGACTACCTGGCCTTCGGCGACGTGGCCGAACACGTGCCGAAGTGGTGGGACCTGGACGGCCTGCGCGCGCTGTACGGCGAGTTCCTGGACACCTTCGGCCCGGTACTGACCCGCTGGCGGCGGCGCCGGACCCCGGATGACGCGGCGGCGTTCGCCGACTACGCGCGGGGCCTCACCGCGTGGCGCCGGCTGCCCTTCCTGGACCCCGGGCTACCCCCGGAGCTGCTCCCGCGCGACTGGCCCGGGGTACGCGCGGCCGAGCTGTTCGAGGAGCTCCGGGAGCGGCTGGCCGAGCCGGCGCACCGCTATGCCAGCGCGGTGATCGCCCCTCAGCGGTAGGGCGCGAAGTCCGGCGAGCGCTTCTGCGCGAACGCGTTGGCACCCTCGGCGGCCTCCTCGGTGTGCACGAACAGGTCGAGCCCGTCGAACGCCACCCGGGACAGCCCGGCGATCTGCTCGCTGTCCGCGTTGAAGGCGTGCTTGAGGAACTTGAGCGCGGTCGGCGGGTAGGCGGACATGGTGCGCGCCCACTCCCGGGCCTTGTCCAGCAGCCGCTCGGCCGGGACGACCTCGTTCACCAGGCCCCAGCGCTCGGCGGTCGCCGCGTCGTACTGCTCCAGCAGGAACCAGATCTGCCGGGCCCGCTTCTCCCCCACCACCCGGGCCAGGTAGGCGGCGCCGAAGCCGGCGTCGAACGAGCCGACCCGGGGCCCGGACTGGCCGAACCGGGCGTGCTCGGCGGCCACCGTCAGGTCGCACAGCACGTGCAGCACGTGCCCGCCGCCGATGGCGACGCCGTTCACCGCCGCGATCACCGGCTTGGGGATGTCCCTGATCATCTGGTGCAGCCGCTCGATCTCGAACAGGCCCCACTCGGTCTCGCCGTAGGAGCCGGTCTCCGCCCGCTCCTTCACGTCCCCGCCGGCGCAGAACGCCCGGTTTCCCGCGCCGGTGAGGATCACGGCGGCCACCCGCCGGTCCACCCAGGCGTGCTTGAACGCGGACAGCAGCTCGTCGACCGTGCGCCCCCGGAACGAGTTCATCCGGTCCGGCCGGTTGATGGTGATGGTGGCACAGGCGTCATCGGACACCTCATAGGTCACATCGGTGAACTCGCCGGGCTTGATCATTGCCTACCCTTCATGTCGATCTCTTGACGTTCGTCAAGATTACGTGCCACCGTAGAAGCATGCCAATGCGAGCGTTGGTCACCGGCGCCGGCCGGGGAATCGGCCGCGCGGTGGCGGAGCACCTGTCCGGCCGCGGCTACCGCGTGGCGCTCACCGCGCGCAACGAGGACGAGCTGCACAAGGCCGCCGCCGCGTGCGCCGGCGAGACCCTGGTGGTGCCGGCCGACATAACCTCGGCCGTCGACCAGGTCTTCGACCGGGTGGAAGCCGCCTGGGGCGGGGTGGACGTGCTGGTCGCCAACGCGGGCGCGGGCAGCTCGGCTCCGGTGCACCGGATCACCGACGAGGACTGGTCACGCATGCTCGAGCTGAACCTGACCGCCCCGTTCCGCTGCGTCCGCCGGGCCGTGCCGGGCATGGTCGCCGCCGGCCACGGGCGGATCGTGGTGATCGCCTCGGTCGCCGCCAAGCGCGGTGACCCCTACGTCGCCGCCTACACCGCGAGCAAGCACGGCGTGCTCGGACTGGTCCGGTCGGCGGCCGCCGAGCTGGCCGGCGCCGGGGTCACGGTGAACGCGGTCTGCCCCGGCTACGTGGACACCCCGATGACCGACACCACGGTCGCCGAGGTGGCCGCCAAGACCGGCCGGGACCCGGCCCGGGTGCGCGCCACACTGGCCGCCAAGCAGCCGGTCGGCCGGTTGGTCAGCCCGGCCGAGGTGGCCGACGCGGTGTGGTTCTGCGTGGGCAACGGGGCGGTCACCGGCCAGGGTGTGGACGTCTCCGGCGGGGCGGTGCAGTCGTGAACAACCAGGCGAACCGCCCGGTGAACCCGCCCGACCTGGCCAAACCGGTCGGCTTCTCGCACGCGGTGGTCGCGTCGGGCACGACGGTGTTCCTGGCCGGGCAGACCGCGCTGGACGCGGACGGCCGGATCGTCGGCGACGGCGTGGTGGCCCAGTTCGACCGGGCGCTGCGCAACCTGCTGCGGGCGCTGGCGGAGGCCGGCGGCCGGCCGGAGCACCTCACCTCGCTGACCGTATACGCCGTAGACCTGGCTGATTACCGTGTACACGCCGCCCAGCTGGGCGGGGTATGGCGGGAGCTGCTCGGTCGGCACTACCCGGCGATGGCCGCGATCGGCGTGAGCCGGCTGTGGGACGCCGAGGCGCTGGTTGAGATCCAAGGATTCGCGGTGCTGCCATGAAGACGATCGCCCTTTCCCCCTCCGCCCACCTGGACGGTTTCTGCCGGGACAACCTGCCGCCGGTCGAGACGTGGCCGGACCTGGACCCGCACGACCTCGCGCTGGACTACCCGGACCGGCTCAACTGCGCAGCCGAGCTGCTCGACGCCGCCGTCGCGGCCGGTCACGGTGCACGCCGCTGCCTGTTGTCGCCGACCGGGACCTGGACCTACGCCGAGCTGCTGGCCACCGCGAACCGGGTGGCCAGGGTGCTCACCGAGCGGTACCGGATCGTGCCGGGCAACCGGGTGCTGCTGCGCGGGCCGAACACGCCGTGGCTGGTCGCCTGCTGGTTCGCCGTGCTGAAGGCCGGCGCGGTCGCGGTGCCCACCATGCCGCTGCTGCGCGCCGGCGAGCTGCGCACGGTGTGCGAGCTGGCCCGGGTATGGCTGGCCCTGTGCGACCACCGCTCGCTGGACGACCTGATCGGAGCGGGCATCGACGGCCTGACCGTGGTGCCCTACGGCTCCGACTCGCCGGCCGACCTCACCGCGCTGGCCGCCGCCCGGCCCGCCGACTTCGCCACCGTGGAAACCTCGGCCGACGACGTCGCCCTGCTCGGCTTCACCTCGGGCACCACCGGGCGGCCCAAGGCCACCATGCACTTCCACCGCGACCTGCTGGCCATCGCCGACACCTTCTCCCGACACGTGCTGAAACCCCGCGCGGACGACCTGTTCGTCGGCACCCCGCCGATCGCCTTCACCTTCGGCCTCGGCGGCCTGGTGATCTTCCCGTTGCGGGCCGGCGCGGCGACCCTGCTGCTCGAGCGGGCCACGCCCGACCAGTTGGCCGGCCACATCGCCGCGCACCGGGTGACGGTCTGTTTCACCGCGCCCACCGGTTACCGCGCCATGCTGGAGGCGCCCGGCGCGGCCGAGCGGCTGGGCTCGCTGCGCCGCTGCGTGTCGGCCGGTGAACACCTGCCGGCCGCGACGTGGCAGGCCTTCCACGAGGCCACCGGCCTGCGCATCATCGACGGGATCGGCGCCACCGAGATGCTGCACATCTTCATCTCCGCCGCCGACCAGGACATCCGGCCCGGCGCCACCGGCCGCGCGGTGCCCGGCTACCAGGCCCGGGTGGTGGACGAACGGGGCGAACCGGTGCCCGACGGGACCCCGGGCCGGCTGGCCGTGCGCGGCCCGACCGGCTGCCGCTACCTCTCCGACGACCGGCAGCGGAACTACGTGCGGGACGGCTGGAACATCACCGGGGACACCTACGTGCGGGACGCCGACGGGTACTTCTGGTACCGGGCGCGCACCGACGACATGATCATCTCCGCCGGCTACAACATCGCCGGGCCCGAGGTGGAGGAGGCACTCCTGGCCCACCCGGACGTGGTGGACTGTGGCGTGGTCGGCCTGCCGGACGAGCGGCGCGGCCAGCTGGTGACCGCCTACGTGGTGCTGCGCGCCGGCGTCGCGCCGGACGCGGCGACCACGCGCGCACTGCAGGACTTCGTGAAGCAGCGGATCGCGCCGTACAAGTACCCGCGCGCGGTCCGGTTCACCGACCGGTTGCCCCGCACACCGTCCGGCAAGCTGCAGCGGTTCCGGCTGCGCGAGGGGGTGGCGCCGTGAGGATCGCGGTGATCGGCGGCGGGCCGGGCGGGCTCTACCTCGCTGCCCTGGTCAAACAGCTGGACCCGAGCCACGAGATCACCGTCTGGGAGCGCAACGCCCCGGACGACACGTTCGGCTTCGGCGTGGTGTTCTCCGACGAGACGCTCGGCGGCATCGAGCACGCCGACCCGGCTGTCCACCGGGCCATGCAGCGCGAGTTCGTCCGCTGGGACGACATCGACGTGCACTACCGGGGCCAGCGGCACACCAGCGGCGGGCACGGGTTCGCCGCGCTGAGCCGGCAGCGGCTGCTCGGCATCCTGCGGCGGCGGTGCGCCGAGCTGGGCGTGACCATGCACTTCCGTGCCTCGGCGCCGGACGCGGAAGAGCTGGCCGAGCGCCACGACCTGGTGGTCGCGGCCGACGGAGTGAACAGCGCCACCCGGGCCAAGCACGCCGACGTGTTCCGGCCGGACCTGGACGTGCGCGACTGCAAGTACATGTGGCTGGGCACCGACCTGGTCTTCGACGCGTTCAAGTTCTACATCCGGGACACCCCGCATGGGGTCATGCAGATCCACGGCTACCCGTTCGGCGCCGCCGGCAGCACCTTCATCGTGGAGATGACCGAGGCGGTGTGGCGGCGTGCCGGGTTCGCCGAGCTGGACCGGGGCGACTGGCGGCCCGGCGAATCCGACGACGCCTCCATCGCGCGGGTGCGCGAGCTGTTCGGGGATGTGCTGGACGGGCACGCGGTGATGGCCAACAACTCCCGGTGGACCAGCTTCACCACGGTGCGCAACGAGGT
Source organism: Actinospineispora eucalypti (assembly GCA_014208095.1). Taxonomy (GTDB): domain Bacteria; phylum Actinomycetota; class Actinomycetes; order Mycobacteriales; family Pseudonocardiaceae; genus Pseudonocardia; species Pseudonocardia eucalypti. The sequence goes on from JACHMT010000002.1 coordinate 842,262, forward strand.
GTGGCGCCACGGCAACGTGGTGCTGCTGGGCGACGCGGCGCACACCGCGCACTTCTCCATCGGCTCCGGCACCAAGCTGGCCATGGAGGACGCCCTGGCGCTGGCCGCCTGCCTGCACGAGCAGCCCGACCTGGACAGCGCGCTGGCCGCCTACCAGGAGGAACGTCAGCCCGTGGTGGCCTCCACCCAGCGGGCCGCCCAGGCCAGCCTGGAGTGGTTCGAGCGGCTGCCGCAGTACATGCACCAGGACCCGGAGCAGTTCGCGTTCAACCTGCTCACCCGGTCCCGCCGGGTCACCCACGACAACCTCCAGCTGCGCGACCCCGGTTTCGTCGAACGCACCGAGCGGTGGTTCTCCGCGACCGAGGCGCCGCCGATGTTCCAGCCGTTCCGGCTGCGCGAGCTGGAGCTGCCCAACCGGGTCGTGGTGTCCCCGATGGACATGTACACCTCGCGCGACGGGGTGCCCTCGGAGTTCCACCTGGTACACCTGGGCGGGAAGGCGCTGGGCGGCGCCGGGCTGGTGATGACCGAGATGGTGTGCGTCTCGGCGGCCGGCCGGATCACCCCCGGCTGCGCCGGCCTGTACGCCCCGGAGCACGAGACGGCCTGGCGGCGGATCGTGGACTTCGTGCACAGGCACAGCCAGGCCAAGATCGGCGTGCAGCTGGGCCACTCGGGGCGCAAGGGGTCCACCCGGCTGATGTGGGAGGGCATCGACCAGCCGCTGCCGGAGGGCAACTGGGAGGTCTGCGCGCCGTCCCCGATCCCCTACCGGGCCGGGGTCAACCAGGTCCCGCGCGAGCTCACCGAGGCCGACCTGGCGTCGATCCGGGCCGAGTTCGTGGCCGCCACCGAGTCCGCGCTGCGCGCCGGCTTCGACCTGATCGAGCTGCACTGCGCGCACGGCTACCTGCTGTCCTCGTTCCTGTCCCCGGTGACCAACCGGCGCACCGACCGCTACGGCGGCTCGCCGGCCAACCGGCTGCGCTTCCCGCTCGAGGTGTTCCGGGCGATGCGTGAGGTGTGGCCGGCCGACAAGCCGATGACCGTGCGGGTGTCCGCCACCGACTGGGTGCCCGGCGGACTGACCGGCTCCGATTCCGTGGAGATCGCGCGTGCCTTCGCCGACGCGGGCGCCGACGCGATCGACGTGTCCACCGGCCAGGTCACCCCGGACGAGCAGCCGGCCTACGGCCGCTCGTACCAGACCCCGTACGCCGACGCGATCCGCAACCGGGTCGGCATCGCCACCATCGCGGTCGGCGCGATCTCCTCCTACGACGACGTAAACTCGATCATCCTCGCCGGCCGCGCCGACCTGTGCGCTCTGGGCCGGGTGCACCTGTACGACCCGAGCTGGACGCTGCACGCGGCCGCCGAGCAGGACTACCAAGGCCCGGGCGCGGCCTGGCCGGCCCCCTGGCGGGCCGGCAGCCGCCGCCCCAACACCGGCCGCGTGGACGGCCCCAAACCCCGCCTCGACCTGATCCGCCGCCCCTGACCGGCATCACCTCACCATCACCCTCCGGGGGAGTCGCCTCTCCAACCCGAGTGCCGCCGAGCACGCTATGGCTCTGCGTGGAAATTCGCGACATCCCACGGGACGCCGCGGCTGCTCGACGGCAACCGCCCTCGCCTGGGCGGCGGTCCGGCACCCGGGTCGGGCACCGGCCGGTTAAGCCGACCGCCCCGTTGGAGTCCGATGCCGCGTATTTCCACGCAGAGCCATAGCGAGCGAAAGGGGCTCGGGACGGACTCTCAGGTGCGGGCGGTGAGCGGCTACGTGGATCCGGCGGCTGCCGCCGAGTCGGCGGCTCGGGCGGTGAGCAGGGCGCGCTCGCGTTCGTTGGCGGTGAGCGTGGCGGCGCGCTCGAACTCGGCGCGGGCCTCGGCGTGCCGGCCGAGCTTGGCCAACAGGTCGCCGCGGGTGGCGGGGAGCAGGTGGTAGTTGCGCAGCGTGGGGGCATCGGTGAGCTGGTCGACCAGCCGTAGGCCGGCCTCCGGGCCGTGGGCCATGGATACCGCGACCGCCCGGTTCAGCTCCACCACCGGCGACGAGGTGATCCGGGCCAGCTCCCCGTACAGCGCGGCCATGCCGGCCCAGTCGGTCTGTTCCGCCGTGCGCGCCCGCGCGTGGCAGGCCGCGATGGCCGCCTGCAGCGTGTACGGGCAGCGCTTGCGGTCCTGCTCGGAGGCCAGCCGCACCGCCTTGTCCAGCGCCGCCAGGCCACGGTTGATCAGCAGGTGGTCCCAGCGGGAGCGGTCCTGGTCCAGCAGGAGGATCGGCTGGCCGCGCGCGTCGGTGCGCGCCCGCATCCGGGACGCCTGGATCTCCATCAGCGCCACCAGGCCGTGCACCTCGGGTTCGGCCGGCATGAGCCCGGCCAGGATCCGGCCCAGCCGCAGCGCGTCCTCGCACAGGCCCGGGCGCATCCAGTCGTCACCGGCGGTGGCCGAGTAGCCCTCGTTGAAGATCAGGTAGATCACCTCGAGCACCGTGGGCAGCCGGGAGTTCAGCTCCTCTCCGGTGGGCGCCTCGAAGGCCACGCCGGCCTTGGTGAGGGCCCGCTTGGCCCGCACGATCCGCTGGGCCACGGTCGGCTCGGGCACCAGGAACGCCCGGGCGATCTCCGCCGTGGTCAGCCCGCCGAGCACGCGCAGGGTGAGTGCCACCCGCGCCTCGGCGGACAGCACCGGGTGGCACGCGGTGAACACCAGCCGGAGCAGGTCGTCGGCGATGTTGCCGTCGGCCGCCTCGTCCACCGCGTCGAACTCGTCCTGGCTGGTGTCCCGGCGGGTCAGTAGGTCCCGGCCCATCTCGTCGCGTTTGCGGGTGAACCGCTCGCCCCGGCGGATCTGGTCCACCGCCCGCCGCTTGGCCACGGTCATCAGCCAGGCGCCCGGGTTCTCCGGCACGCCCGAGGCCGGCCACTGCTCCAGCGCGGCGACCAGCGCCTCCTGCGCCAGCTCCTCGGCCGCGCCGACGTCGCGCATCATCCGGGCCAGGCCGGCGATCAGCCGCGCCGCCTCGATCCGCCACACCGCCTCGATCGCGCGGTGCGTGGTGGACTCGGTCTTGCTCGTCGCGCTGGCGGGCGGGGCCACGCCCTGGATCAGACCAGGTCATGGCCCGCGCCCGCAAGCCGCCCGGGTCAGCTCAGGAGTTGTTCTCCAGCTGCGCGCGCAGCCGGTCCTCCTGCGCCCGCAGCTCCGGGGTGAACTCCTCGCCGAAGTCCTCCGCCTCGAACACCTGGCGCAGCTCGATGACGAACTCGCCGCTCTCCGGCCGGGGCGCCCGCTTCAGCCACTCCACGGCTTCCTCGAACGACTTGGCCTGCAGCAGCCAGAAGCCGGCGATCAGCTCCTTGGTCTCCGCGAACGGACCGTCCAGCACGCTCGTGCCCTCGGCGGTGTGCACCAGCCGGCAGCCCCGCGAGCTGGGGTGCAGCCCCTCGCCGGCCAGCATCACGCCGGCCTTGACCAGTTCCTCGTTGTACGCGCCCATCGCGCCCAGCTCCTGCTCGGTCGGCATCTCGCCGGCCTCGGACCGCTCGTCCGCCTTCACGATCGCCATGAACCGCATCGTCGTCTCCTTCTGTTCGGGGGTTGAGCCTGTTTCCGTTGACGCGTCGCGGACGCCGGGACGAATTCGACACCACCGCGACAATCGGGCTCGCATTCACCCGATCGGAGCAACCGGCGCCTCGACCAACGCGTCGTGCACCGCGGCCACCACTCCTCTGGTCAGTGGCTGCCGGGCCACCCAGGTGGGCAGGCTGACCTCCGGGTCCACCAGCCGCCGCCACGGCCAGTCCGGCAGCAGTCGCAGCGCGGTGGGCTCGGTGAGCAGCACCGCGTCCGCTCCGGCGATCTCCGCGCAGACCAGCGCGTTCTCGGTGAACCGGGCGAACCGCCAGCGCGGCATGCTGCCCACCTGGTGGGTGGCCGCGATCAGCCGGTCGTGCTCGGTGGGCACCTGCTCCCTGGCGTGCGCCAGCACCGCCACCCCGTGCAATGCGCGGACCGGACAGCTGGACCGGGCGGCCAGTGGGTGGTCCGGCCGCACCGCCACCCCGAACGGCTGCTCGAACAACAGGTGGTTGGTCAACGTGTCCGGCGGCACCAGGTGCACCAGCACGATGTCCAGCCGACCGGCGCGGACCAGCCGCAGCTGCTCCGCGCTGCCCACGTCGGCCAGGCCGAGCAACGCCTCCGGCACTCGGGTGCGCACGCGGTCCAGCGCGCCGCGCAGCCAGGTCACCGGCACGCCCGGCGGCAGGCCGAGCTCCACCTGCTCCCCCACCGGCCCCGCCGTACGGGCCACGTCGCCGCTCGCGTCGGCCATCCGGAGCACCGCCAAGGCATGGGTGTGCAGGGCGGCCCCGGACGCCGTCGGCCGCACCCCGGTGGGTACCCGGTCGAACAGCGAGGTTCCGATCTGCCGCTCGAGCAGGCGAATCTGCCTGGTCAGGGCCGGTTGAGAGATGAGAAGTCGCTCGGCCGCCCGGCTGATGGAGCGTTCCTCGAAGACCGCGGCGAAGTAGCGCAGCTGACGCAGCTCCATAACCTGAAGGTATACCCGGGCCATCCCGCCGGCATTGGCCCCTTCCGGTCGTACGTGCTCGAATGATCGCCACAAGCACCACTCGACGGGGAGCGGAAATGCCCGAGGCGGAACATTTCGACGTGCTGGTGGCCGGCGGAGGCGCGGCCGGGGTGGCGGCCGCGGTCGGCGCCCGGCGGGCCGGCGCGACGGTCCGCCTGGTCGAGCGGTACGGCTTCCTGGGCGGCGCGGCGACGAACAGCTCGGTGCTCACCTTCTGCGGGTTCTTCGACCAGCGGCGCAACCCGGTGGTCGCCGGGGTGGGGGCGGAGATGCTGGAGCGGCTGCGCCGCCGGGACGTGTACCGGGAGATGAGCTTCGCCTGGACCGGCAACCACTTCGTGCTGCTCGACCTGGAGACCACCAAGCTGGTCTACGACGAGCTGGTCACCGACGCCGGCGTGGATGTGCGGCTGCACAGCACACTGACCGACGCCACCCGGAACGGGGCCGGGGAGATCACCGGCGTCACCGTGCACGACCGGGGCGGCGGCCGCCGGGTGGCGGCGGCCGCCTTCGTGGACGCCAGTGGCGACGGCGCGCTGCTCGGCGCTTCCGGCGCGGCCGCCCAGGTGGCACCGGTGGCGGAGCGGCAGACCAGCAGCCTGGTCTGCCGGTTCGGCGGGGTCGACCCGGACGCCGACCTCTCCCGCGAGGGCATGCGCGCCGCCGTCGCCGCCCACAACGCCGGTGGCGACGGCCCCGCACTGGCCCGGGACCAGGGCATCACGGTGCGCCTGCCGATCACCGGGCAGGTTCTCTCCCTGGTGGTGGACGAACAGCTGGACGCGCTTGACCCGGCCGCGTTCACCCGGGACGAGATGAGTGCGCGGCGCCAGGCCTGGCGCTACCTGGACGCGTTCCGCAAGCACCTCGCCGGCTGGTCACAGGCCCACCTGGTGGAGACCGGCCCCCAGATCGGCATCCGGGAGAGCCGCCGGCTGCACGGCCGCGCGGAGCTCACCGCCTCCGATGTGCTGGGTGCGCGCAAGCGCCCCGAGGACGGTGTAGCCCGGTGCGGCTGGCCGATCGAGGACCACGCCTCACCCGGGGTCACCCGGTACCGGCCGATCGAGGACAAGGGCTGGTACCACATCCCGTACGGGGCGATCACCTCTTCGGACACCGCCAACCTGTGGGCCGCCGGCCGGCTCACCTGCGCCGACCGTGAAGCCTTCGCCTCGGTGCGGGTGATGGGTGCGGCCTTCGCCACCGGGCACGCCGCCGGCGTGGCCGCCGCCCAGTTCGCCCGGGGCCACCGGCACGACCTGCCCGCCATCCGCGCCGAGCTGCGCCGCCAGGGCGCGCTGGTCTGAGACACAGGAGCCCACATGACATCCGGATACCGCTGGGTGGTGCTGCTGATGTGCTGGGCGGCGTTCACCATGACCTCGGTGGACCGGTCCACCTGGGGGCCGGCCGCCGCCTCGGTGAGCGACTCGCTGCACGTGCCGCTGGCCGCGCTGGGCGTGTTCGCCACCGGCTACTACCTCGGCTACCTGGTGTCCAACGCCGGCGGCGGGGTGCTGGTGGACTGGTTGGGCGCCCGGGCCCTGCTCACCGCGAGCGGGGTGGGCGCCGGGCTGGCCATGGTGCTGTTCGGTTCGGCCACCTCGGTGGCCACCGGGTTGGCGCTGCAGGGGGCGGTCGGCCTGCTGGCCGGGGTGGACTTCGCCGCCGGTGTCAAGATGATCTCCGTGTGGTTCCCGGCCGAGCAGCTCGGGCTGGCCTCCGGGGTGTTCCTCACCGCCACCTCGCTGGGCACCGTGATCGCCAACGCGGTGGTGCCCTCGCTCATCCTGGCCGCCGACTGGCACGCCTCCTACCACCTCTTCGGCGCGGTCACCGTGGTGATCGGGCTGCTCTGCGGCGTCCTGGTGCGCGAGCCGGCCACCTCGGGCACGGACGCGGCGCCCCGGCCACGGGAGCTGCCGGACCCGCGCGCGGTGCTGGCCAACCGGGACCTGCTGCTGCTCGGCCTCGCCGGCTTCGGCGGCCTCTGGGGCACCTACGGCTTCGTCACCTGGTCGAACACCCTGATGACCAAGGGCAGCGGGATCGACCCGGTCTCCGCCGGAGTGGTACTGGTGATCTTCGCCGGAGTGGCGATCGGGGTGAAACCGCTGATCGGCTGGGTGTGCGACCGGCTCGGCCTCGGGCTGCGGATGCCGATCGTGGTGGTGCTGGTGTACTTCGCCGTGGTCCTGGTCGTGTTCGGCCGGCTGCACAGCTACACGCAGTTCCTCTGGGTCGCCCCGTTCCTGGGCATCGGCGCGTACGCGTACAGCCCGCTGACCGCCGCGCTCACCCCGCTGCTGTCCGGCCGCCGCTCGGCCGGCTCGGCCGCCGGCGCGGTGAACGCCTTCTGGCAGTTGGGCAGCGTGCTGGTGCCGTCGGTGATCGGGCCGGTGTTCGCCAGTACCGGCTCGTTCTCCCTGGCCTTCGCCACGCTGGCGGCCGGGCCGCTGCTCGGCGCGCTGGTCGGCCTGTTCGTCCACGAGCCGCGCCCCGCCGCCGAGACACGCACCCCCGCCCCGGCCTAGGAAGCTCAAGCCGAGGTCAAGCCGGCGAATTCCCCCGGGTCCGGCTTCCGGCGTCCGGATGGGTAGATTCCCGGCCGGTGCGTTGGCGCGGCACCGCCGGGCGCGCGGTGTGCCCGGGCGGGCGCAATGGCCGTTCGAACCGGTCCAGTCGGTATTTGTGCTCGCGCACCGAGAACGCGCTCCGCAAGGTGTCGCGGCCGTGCAGCAGGTCGTGCACCTCGTCCCCGGTGAGCGGGCAGGTATGGCTGTCGAACCGGCCGTGCACGGCCAGCAACACCCCGCCCGGGGTGAGCACCTCCTCCAGGGCGCCCAGCGCTTCCTGCAGGAGCTCCCGGTTCCAGTAGTAGAGCACCTCGGAACAGACGACCAGGTCGAACCGGCCGCCGGGCATCTCCTCGGGCAAAGTACTGCGCCGTACCCGCACGTGCGGGTGGCCGGCAAGCCGCCGGCGGGCACGGCGCACCGCAAGGGCCGATGTGTCCACCGCGACCAGTTCCTCGCATCGCGTGGCGAGGAGTTCGGTGAACACTCCGATCGAGCACCCCACCTCGAGTGCTCGAGCGAACCGTCGGCCCTCCAGGGCTTCCAGCGTCCGTTCGTATTTAGCTATTTCGTAACTTCTGGTTTCGTAGTTCCAAGGGTCTTGCTTCCGGGCGTATAGATACTCGAAATACCCGCGATAGACTCGCGGAATAATCCGCTGTGCCACCTCAGCGCCCCCTCCGCCTCGGGCCGCCCTGAGTGTAGGCTCGATCACGCCGGGAGGGGAACACTCCTAACCGAACATTAGGAATTGACAACGTTATCAGATATTCGTTCTCTACGGAATCCCACCAACCTCGGGGCCCCGGTAGCCAAGCTTCGAAGAGTCATCCATGCCGACCTCGTACTCGACGTCCGGGCCGATTACATTGTCCTTGATCAGGCCGAACGTCGAGTTGTTCTGGAAGGCCCACGCTTTCGGCCCCTTGGTGTAGACCTCGTTGCGCGTGATCGTCATTCGCTTGATGTCATCGAGCATTACCGCCTGGTACGCCGAGTACTGGCAGTAATTGTTACTGAACAGGAAATCGGCGGATTCACCGACACCTGAGCCGTCACCGGCCGAGCTGTGCGGCCCCTCGGCGATCAGGCAGATGTTGCTGATCTTCTCGCAGCGGTTGTCCGTGACCCGCACGTTCCGGCTGGCCACGTGCTCGTCATCGGTGGCGAAGGTCTGCATGCAGTCGGCGTGCGCGCCGTCCAGGTGCCGGGTGTCGCGGATGGTGTTGTGCCGGATGGTGATGTTCTCGCCGAAGAACCGCAGCCCGTCGCCGTCCCCGCCCCTCGGGCTGAGCACGGTGCTGTTCTCCAGGATCAGGCTGTTGCCCTGCAGGGAAATGCCCGGGCCGGTGGGGCGCAGCACGTTCACCCCGGAGATCCGGACGAAGTTGGCCTCGACGTTGATCCCGCGCAGGATCGTGTTCCCGTCGCCGACCAGCTCGATCGGCTTCTGCGCCGTGCCGGACCGCTTGAGCACCAGCCGCGTGGACCGCAGCTTGCCGAGCAGGCACACCCGGTCTCCCGGCTGCGCCGCCGCCATCGCCTCGTCCAGCGCGTCGTTGTCGGTCACCGTGCGGGTGCAGCCGGTCGGCGCCGGCAGCGGCCGGATCGCCCCACGCCCGTCCGGCGAGGTGGCCGCGACCAGCCCGGGATCGGGGTCGATCCCGCAGCCACCGAGAACGGCCAGACAGGCCACCGCGCACAGCAGCCGGCCGAAGGCCTTCGAGTTCGAGAACCTGGACAACATTTGCCGAGCCCCTCAGTCCACGCTGCCGGCGAAGGTGATGAGCAGGATGTCGCCCACGAACCCGACCAGCAGACCGGTGAGCACACCCCACACCGCCAGGCGCTTCCCGTGCCGCTCGGCCGCACCGAGCACCAGCCGGAGCGCGGCGTAGGCCAGCGCGCCGCCGGCCAGGCCACACAGCCCGACCGTTGCCTCGTCCTCGCTCAGGTACATGCCGCCGAGCGTGGCCAGGAACAGCGGGGCGCCCACGGTCAACGCCATCAGCAGCCGCGTGCCGAGGCTCAGCCGGGCGCCTTCGCGGAAGATCCCGGCCAACAGGTAGCCCTGGGCGAGCGCGTACAGCCCCGCCGCGATGGCCAGCATGCAGGTGAACGCGATCTCGTCCCGTTTACCGTTGCTGCCGATCGCCAGGCCGACCAGAACGCCGTGCAGGCCCAGTCCCGCGGCCAGCACCATCGCCCGGCGACGCGCGCCGGCCGCCGTGGCGACGCCGGTCAGCTCCGCCGCGGCAACGGTGCCCGGCCCCACGGAGTGCCGCCCGCCCTCGGCCGGTGCCCCCTCGGCCCGGTCCAGCTCCGCGTCCCGCCACATCAGCAGCCCGAAGGCCAGCGCGATGCCGGCCAGGAACAGCGCGCCGAGCGTGAGCATCGTGGTCGCGTCGTCCAGCCGGTCCCTCAGCTGCTCGATGGCGCTGGTGACCGGCAGGAACCCGTGCGCGAACAGGTCCCACACCACATAGCCCAGCAGGCCGGCGAGACCGGAAAGAAGAAACCCGCCGCTCGGGCCCCCCGGGAATCCGGCGTGCCTTCGCAGTAATCCGGGCAGTATCGCCAGAGCGGCCACGAACGACAGCGTCAGCACTACCTGGTCCGGCATTGCCCCTCGTCCTCTCCGCACGATCCTCGATCTCAGGAAATCGCGCAGCATACGCTTGTTATATATTAGCCGACCCGGATCGGATCCGTTATCCGGTCGAGATCGTACGCACCCTTGTATGGCCGGCCCGAGCGGGGTCGCCCGTCAATCTAAACAAATCCCTAACAATTGGAAGCTACCGATGCGTAAGCTATCGACCCCACGCATCGTAGGGAGAACCCGGGACAGATCTCTACATCTGTAGAAAGATTTTCGAATACTGTCCAACGCTCAATCAAATTCGCGGGATTGCCTCGCCCCTCCCTCGCCACCCGAGCCGGGCGTGTCCGGGTCGCACGCGTGACCGGGCGTACCCGCGCCACCCGCCGGCGAACCACCGGCACGTCCGATCGTCACCCGATGTGATGGTTTGGTTGCAGATACGTGATGATGGCCGGGGGTCACTCGATATCTCTAGGTGGTCTCAAGACCGTGGGTCTGACCAGCCCTGGCACGCGAGGTAACCGAAGGGACGCGGATGACCGACCCGTTCAGCGCCCCGGACGAGTCGCGACCGAGGGCGGCACGGAGGGCCGAGTTCGCCCGCTTCCACGATGAGCACTACGCCACCCTGGTCGGGCTGCTGCACGCGCTGACCGGGGACCGGACCCATGCCCACCGGGTCACCCAGCGGGCGTTCACCGACGCCTGGCTGCGCTGGCGGGCCGTGCGGACCCTGCCCGACCCGGCGGCCTGGGTTCGCCGCCGGGCCCGCCACGCCGCACCGCCGAGGCGCCGGCCGGCGAGTCGGGCCAGTGGGTCCGGCGAGTGGGTGGCCCCGTTGGCCCGGCCGGTCTTCGACGCCCTCGGCGAGCTGCCGGAGAAGCAGCGCGTGGTGCTGGCCCTGCATCACATCGGCGGGCTCACCCCGGAGCAGATCGCGGCCGAGGAACAGATCCCGCTCGACGCGGTCTCCGCCCGGCTCGCGCACGCCCGCCAGGCCCTCGCGCAGCAGACGGGCCAGGCGCCGGCCGAACCGGGCAACGGCGAGGCCGAGCACCAGTCCGTCGACGCCTGGGCCAGCCGCGGACTCGCCGACCTGACCCACGCGCTCTCCTACCGCACCGACCGCCGCGCCGGCGAGCAGGTGTTCCGGCTGGCCATCCGGCGCCGGCTGGCCGTGCTCGTCGCGGCCGTCGTGCTGTTGACGCTGGTCGGTGCGATCGGCGTGCTCGCCCTGACCGGCGGATCGCGGAACGCGGCCGCTCCGCCCCCGGTGTCCGGCGAGCCGCTCGCCTCACTGCCCTCGGGCCCGCCCGCCATCGCTCCACCGGGAGGGCCCTCCGCCGCCCCCGGCCAGCCGGAAGCCCCGCGTCCCGCGCCGGCCGGCGTCGTGACACCCGGCGTCCTCGCGCCCGGCGGGCCGGGCACCGGCGAACGGTCCACCGACGCCGACCACGACGGCGACCAGGGCGACCACGACTCGGACCGCGACCACCGCGTCCCGAACCCCGGACCCGACGGTGCCAGGGACCCGCTCCGACCCAAGCCGGTGGTCAACACCACGCCCCGCTCGAACCCGGGGCAGGGCGGCGCCGGGAACCCGGGCCAGACGCCGGGCGGATCGACCGGCCAACCACAGGCCCCGAACGGCGGCACCGCCAACCCCGGGAACGGGAACAACGGCGGCAACGGGAGCGGCAACAACCCACGTGGCCCGAGAACCGAGCAGGGCGGGTCGGACAACGACGGCGACCAGGGCGACCGCGGCGGCCGGGGATCCGACGGCCGCCGCGACGACAACGGGCGCGGCGGCCGCGAAGGAACTTCCAGGGGCAGCTCCGACGGCGGCGACCGGGGCAACTCCGGCGGCCGCCCTCGCGGCGGCGGTTCCGACCGCGGCTCCGACTCCGGAGATCACGGCTCCGGCCGCTAGCCGTACCGCCCGGGGACGCCCACCCCCTCGCCCCGCCGTGGGAACGGCTACAGCCCTAGCGATACCCCGAGCAGCGCGCCGAGCCCGTACGTCACGCCCGCCGCGAGCAGGCCGAGCACCATCTGCCGGAGCCCGGCCAACAGCACGCCACGGCCGGTGAACAGGGTGGTCGCGGCGCCGAGGGCGAACAGGCCGGCCGCCCCGGCCAGGCCGCTGACCAGGACGGCGGCCAGGGTGGGCAGCCAGAAGAACGGCAGCACCGGTATCACCGCGCCGACGGAGAACAGCAGGAACGAGGCGAGCGCGGCGGTCCACGGGTTGCCGCCCCGCTCGTCCGGGTCGATGCCGAGCTCCTCGCGGGCCATCACGTCCAGCGCGTTGTCCGGGTCCTCCATCAATCGCTTGGCCAGCGCGGTCGCCTCCTCCTCGGGAACGCCCTTGGCCTGGTAGATCAACCGCAGCTCCTCGACCTCCTCGTCGGGCAGCGCGGCGATCTCGTCCGCCTCGATGTCCAGCTGCCGCTGCGCCAGCTCGCGCGAGCTCTGCACCGACACCCACTCCCCCAGCGCCATGGAGAAGGCGCCGGCGAGCAGCCCGGCCAGGCCGGCCAGCAGCACGGTCCCCGAGGCCACCCCGCTGCCGGCCACGCCCAGCACCAGGCTGAGGTTGGACAGCAGGCCGTCGTTCGCGCCGAGCACCGCCGCGCGCAGCGCGTTCCCGCCGGGCGTGCGGTGCCGGCCCTCCAGCCGGGCCAGCGCGCCGCCCGAGGCGCCGTTCCGGATCTCGCCGAGCAGGAAGGCGTGCGAGCGCTCGTCCGAACGCATCGAGGTCTCGCTGGTCTCCGGCTGGTCGTCGTACATTCGCCGGCCGCGCGCCTCCTCGCTGGCCACCAGCGGCACCAGTACCTCCGCCCCGAACCGGCGGGCCAGCACCCGCAGGACCCGCACCCGGGCCGACGGCCGGGCGGCGGGCTCTGGCTGGCCGGCGGCGGTCAGCCGGCGCGCCCAGAAACCCGCGTGCCGCTCCTCCACGGCGGCCAGGTCCCGGTAGACCTTGGCCAGCTCGGCGTTCTCCTCGGCGTCCGCCATCGCCCGGTACAGCGCGGCTCCGTCCACCTCCGCCCGGTGGTTCCGGCGGTACCGGCGCACATCCGCCCGGTTGCTCCCCATGCGCTCACCCCGGGGATCAGCCTGCCGCACGCACCGCCGGTTCGCTCTCCGTCTCACCCGGCTGGTTGGCCGCGTAGTGCTCGGCGATCTCGTCGCTGGTCGTCAGCCACACCCCCGGGTGGTTGACCACGTAGTCCAGCGCCTCGTCCAGGTACCTGGCCCGGAACGCCTGGCCGATCACGAACGGGTGTAGGGCCAGCGCCATCACCCGGCCGCCGTCCGCCGAGTCGGCGTAGAGCTGGTCCAGCTGGTCGCGCACGATGCGCACGAAATCCGGGCCGCTGAGGGTCTGCCCGACGAACAGCGCGATGTCGTTGAGCTCCACCGAGTACGGCACGCTGTACATGCCCGGCACGTTCAGCGGGAACGGCTGGTCGTCGTTGGTCCAGTCCAGCACGTAGCTCAGGCCGAGCTCGGCGAGCAGCTCCGGGGTGTTGAAGGTCTCGGTGAGCGCGGGGCCCATCCAGCCCCTCGGCCGCCGCCCGGTGGCCCGCTCGATCGTGCCGACCACGTCGGCCAGGTAGGCGCGCTCCTCGTCCAGGGACATGTCGGCCTGGAAGGTGGTGTTGTCCCGGCCGTGGGCCAGCCACGCCCAGTCCCGCGCCCGGCCGGCCTCGATGATCCGGGGATAGTGCTGGCAGACCGCCGAGTTGAGCAGCACGCTGGCCCGCAGCCCGTACCGGTCCAGGGTTCGCATCGTGCGCCAGAAACCCACCCGGGGGCCGTAGTCCCGCCAGCCGTAGTTGAGCGGGTCCGGAACCAGCTGGCTGGTGCCGGCGAAGATGCTGGTGGCCGGCCGGTCCACCTGGTAGTGCTCGACGTTCAGGCCCACGTAGAAGGCCACCCTGGCGTCCCCCGGCCAGCGGATCGGCACCCGGTCCACGATGGCGCTGTAGTCGTAGAGCTCGTTCTCCATGACCACAATGGTCAAACGCTGACATTAATGTGAGGGTCAATAAATTCGGCGCAACAATTACTCTCAGCTTTCTATTATAGCGCCTCATTTGTCACAATTACGTCTTCAACCCCATAATTGATCTACTCAATCGATCTTTGCCGACGCCGGACCGGTCAGTGGCCCGGCAGCCGGAAGGGCCATGCCGTGCAGGTTCCGGTACTCGGCGGGGCGGGGCGGCACCCACCCCTCCAGCCGGTCCGGGTCCACCCGGTGCACCTCCACCCCGAGCGGGCGGCAGACGTCGCTCGGGTCCCGCGCGTCCGGCCCCCACAGCGGCACGCTGAGGTCCCCGCCCGGACAGGTGGACAGCGCGCACAGCAGATCCACCTCGGCGAAGAACTCGAGGAAGTCGCCGCGCCGGGCCGGGCAGGCCTTCATGAAGTAGCGGTCCTCGTCGTTCAGGCCGGTGCACTGGAAGACGTTCAGCACGTCGTGCACGTCGAACTCGGTGAGCCCGTAGGGCAGCACCGCCCTGGTCAGGTTGGAATGGCAGTGGAAGTCGAAGTCCTCCCCGGTCAGCATCCGGTTCACGTACGGGTCGCACCGGGTGCCGAGCAGGTCGTGCACCCGGCCGCCGTGCTCGTCCGGGCCGTAGCCGGCCAGGGTGTCCCCGGTGATGGTGAACAGCGGCCGCAGGTAGGGCAGGGTGGACCAGACGCGGTCGTAGGTGGACACGTGCGCGCGCTGCAACTGGCGGGTGCGGGACGCCCACATCCGCTCCCGCGGGTTGTGCCGGTGCCACACGTTGAGGTCGCCGACCTGCGGGCCGTCCACCGTGACGATGCGGCAGACCGAGCCGGCCGGCACCTCCCAGGCCCTACCGGCGCGGGGTGGGATGACGAACGACTCCGTCCGGGTCCGGCCGCCTTCCGCGATGCGCCGGTAGAGGTTCCGGTCCACGCTCAGCGCGCCGTTCGCGCCGGGCTGGTACGCGGCCGGGTAGGACCCCATCACGCCTCCTTCGCCAGGTCGGTTGCCACTCCGGTCGCCGCCTCGCCGACCAGGCCGAGCACCATGCGCTCGGAGGCCTCCAGGTAGTCCCGCAGCGCCCGGCCGGCGGCCGCCCGGTAGCCGGCGTGGATCAGGTCGCAGATCTCCCGGTCCAGCGACACCCACGGCTGCTGGATGCGCCGTTCGTCGGCGACCACCGCGAACGCCAGGCGCTGCTGGGCGGTGACGCCCCGGAACATCTGGTCCAGCATCGGGCTGCCCAGGGTGGCCACGATCGCGCAGTGGAAACGCAGGCTGGACGTGCCGACCTCGCGCCAGTCGCCGGCGCGCTCGGCCCGCTCGGTGGCCCGCACGGCGCCCTCGATCGCGGCCAGCGCGGCCGGCGTCGCCGACCCGCACTCCTCCACCGCGCGCAGCTCGATGGTCCGTCTTACCAGGTAGATGTCCCGAATGCGGTCGGTGGACATGGTGTTCACCACGGCGCCCTTGTGCAGCCGCTGGCTGACCAGGCCCTCCGTGGCCAGCAGCCGCAGCGCCTCGCGCAGGGTGTTGCGGGAGACGCCCAGCTCGGCGGCCAGGGTCACCTCGCGCAGCGGCGTGCCGGGGGCCAGCGACCCGGTGACGATGCCCTCGCGCAGCTCCTCCGCCGCGCGCTCGGCGGTGGCGACCGCCATGTCGATGCAGCCTGACATGTCCAGCATTGTAGCCATCTTGTTCAACAACTTTCAAGCTCAACCGAACTCAACTCCAGTGTTGACACAAGTTGTTGAACAAACTTACTCTCGCCCCACCGCCGGACCCGGACACGGATGGGGGCAGGGACATGCCAGACATGCGCCAGGACGAGGACCACACCGCGCGAACCGGGCCGACCGGCATGGACGAGGCCCCACTGACCTGGTTCCACCGCCGGCTGACCCTCTACTCCGCCGGCGGCCCGCTGCTGGACGGCTACGTGCTGGGCATCATCGGCCTGGCGCTGACCCAGGTGGTGCCGCTGTGGGGGCTGGACGCGGTCTGGCAGGGGATGCTGGCCGCGTCCGCGCTGCTCGGCATGTTCCTGGGCGGCCTGGTCTTCGGCTACGTGACCGACCTGGTCGGCCGGCAGGCCATGTACACCATCGACCTGGCGGTGATCGCCGCCGGATCGGTGGCCCAGTTCTTCGTGGACGGGCCGGTCTGGCTGCTGGTGCTGCGGTTCATCGTCGGGCTGGCCATCGGCGCCGACTACCCGATCGCCACCTCACTGCTGGCCGAGTTCACCCCCCGCCGGCACCGGGGCAGCATGCTGGGCTGGCTGACCACCATGTGGGCGGCCGGCAACACCCTGGCCTACCTGGTCGGCGAGGCGCTCACCGCGCTCGGCCCGGACGCCTGGCGGTGGATGCTGCTGTCCCCGGCGGTCCCGGCGATCGTGCTGATGCTGGCCCGCGTCGGCACCCCGGAGTCGCCCCGCTGGCTGCTGTCCAAGGGCCGCGTGGAGGACGCCCGCGCCGCGCTGCGCAAGGCCCTCGGGCCGGACGCGGAGCTGACCGAGCTGCCCGCCGAGCCGGGGCAGACCAGCCTGCGCGGCCTGGTCGCCAAGGGCTACCTGCGCCGGACCGTGTTCATCGCGGTGTTCTGGGCCTGCTCGCTGTGGCCGGTGTACGCCATCTACGCCTTCGGGCCGGCGCTGCTCACCGCGCTCAGCCTGGAGGACCCCGGCCAGGCCAACCTGGGCTCGGCGGCCATCGGGTTGTTCTTCCTGGCCGGCTGCGTGATCGCCACCCTGGTGGCCAACCGGGTGAACCGGCGGACCCTGTTGATCTGGCCGTTCGCGGTGGCCACCGCCGCGCTGGTCGTGCTCGGCCTGGTGCCCACCGCACCGGTCCCGGTGATCTCCGCGCTGTTCGTGGTCTACGCGGTGGCCATCGGCGGCCCGACGATCATGCAGTGGATCTATCCCAACGAACTGTTCCCCACCGCGATCCGGGCCACCGCCGTCGGCCTGGGCACCACGGTCAGCCGGATCGGCGCCGGCATGGGCACGTTCGTCACCCCGATCCTGCTCGACCGCGCCGGCGTCGGCCCGACGATGCTGCTGTCCGGCCTGGTCTGCGCGCTCGGGCTGGCCGTGTCGGTGGTCATGGCGCCGGAGACCCGGGGGCACGACCTGCACCGGGCCAGTTCCGTCGAGCCCGAGGGCGGGGCCCGGTGACCCCGGTTCCGCCCCGCGGCTTTCCCCGGGCCGAGTTCGAGCGGCGCACCGACCGGGCGCAGCGGGCCATGCGCCGGGCCGGGCTGGACGCGCTGCTGGTCACCGCGCCGCAGCAGGTGCGCTACTTCACCGGGTTCGACACCCAGTTCTGGGAGAGCCCGACCCGGCCCTGGTACGTGGTGCTGCCCGCAAGCGGCGAGCCGGTGGCGGTGATCCCGGAGATCGGTGCGCCGGGCATGCGCGCCACCTGGGTCACCGACGTGCGTACCTGGCCGGCGCCCAACCCCGCCGACGACGGGGTCAGCCTGCTCGCCGGCACGCTGCGCGAGCTGGCCGGGGCGGGCGGCACGGTGGGCGCCGAGCTGGGCCGCGAGCTGCAGTTGCGCATGCCGGCCGGACAGCTCCCGGAGATCGCCGAGCGGGCCGCGGTGACCATCGCCGACGGCACCCCGGTGATCCGGCGGTGCCGGCACGTGAAGTCCGAGCTGGAGATCGACAAGATCCGGTTCGCCTGCCGGGTCGCCTCGGACGCCTACGCGGGCGTGCCGGAGCTGATCCGGGCCGGTGACACCGAGCGGACCGTGGTGCAGCGGCTGCGCGCCGACCTCGTCAACCGGGGCGCCGACACCAGTCCCTACCTGATCGGGGTGGCCGGCCAGGGCGGCTACGACAACATCATCATGGGACCCACGGACCGCCCGCTGGGCCCCGGTGACGTGCTGATCATCGACACCGGAACGGTCTTCGACGGCTACTTCTGCGACTTCAACCGGAACTGGGCCATCGGCACGGCGGACGACGCGGTGCGCCGGGCCTACGACGCGGTGTGGCGCGCCACCGAGGTGGGCATCGAGGCCGCCCGGCCGGGCGCCCGGGTGTGCGACGTGTGGCGGGCGATGGCCGACGTGCTGGCCGGCGCCGGCTCCGGGGGCAACAACGTCGGCCGGCTGGGGCACGGCCTCGGCCTGCAGCTCACCGAGCCGCCGAGCAACCACCCGGAGGACCGGACGGTGCTGGCCGAGGGCACGGTGCTGACCATCGAGCCGGGCATGGAGTTCGCCCCCGGCCGGATGATGGTGCACGAGGAGGACATCGTGATCCGGGACGGCGGCGCGGAACTGCTCACCACCCGGGCGGCCCCGCACCTGCCGGTGGTGGCGTGACCCGGCCGGAGATCGACGGGGACGGGCTGTGGCGCCGGCTGGCCGCGTTGGCCGAGGTCGGCGGGTCGCCGGGTGGCGGGGTTACCCGGCTGGCGCTGACCGAGGCGGACGTCCGGGGCCGGCGGCTGGTGGAGTCCTGGCTGGCGGAGATCGGCTGCGAGATCACCCACGACGCCATCGGCAACACCTTCGCCGAGCTGCCCGGCACCGAGCCCCGGTTGGCCCCGGTGCTGCTGGGCTCGCACCTGGACACGGTGGCCGAGGCGGGCCGGTTCGACGGCTGCCTGGGGGTGCTCGGCGCGGTGGAGGTGCTGCGCGCGGTCGCCGCCGGACCTCGGCCACCCCGGACCCTGGCCGCAGCCGTGTTCACCGACGAGGAGGGCGCGCGGTTCGGGCGCGATCTGCTCGGCTCATCGGTGGCCTGCGGATTGCTGGACCCGGCTCAGGCATACGGGCTGGCCGACGCGGACGGCAGCACGGTCGGCACCGAGCTGCGCACGCACGGCCTGCCGGGTACCGCGCCGGTGCTGGCCGACCGGCCGCCGCACGCCTACCTGGAGACGCACATCGAGCAGGGGCCGGTGTTGCTGCGGGCCGGCCTGCCGGTGGCGGCGGTGGCCGGGGTGGTCGGCACCTCGTGGACCCGGATCGCCCTGGCCGGCGCCGCCGCGCATGCCGGCGCCACCCCGATGGAGCTGCGCCGGGACCCCGGCCTGGCGATGGCCGCGCTGCGCCTGCGGCTGCACGAGCTGGCCGGGGAGCGTCCCGGGCTCACCTGCGCGGTCGGCGAGATGCGCACGCATCCGGGCCTGGTCAACGTGGTGCCCGGGACGGCCGGCCTGAGCGTGGACCTGCGCGCCGCCGAGGAGGCGGTGCTGGCCGAGGCGGAGGAGGCGGTGCGGCCGCTGGCCGAGGAGGCGGCCGCCACCTACGGCTGCGCGGTGACCGGGTGCGAGCGCACTTCCCGGACCGCACCGGTGGCCTTCCACCCGGCGACGGTGGAGCGGGTCGCCGACCGGATCGGCGCGCGCGGCATCCCGGTCCGGAGGCTCTGGTCGGGCGCCGGGCACGACGCGCAGCTGCTGGCCGGGATCTGCCCGACCGCGATGGTGTTCGTGCGCGGGCAGCGGGACGGGGTGTCTCACTCGCCCCGCGAGTGGTCGCTGCCCGAGGACTGCGCGCTGGGCGTGCAGCTCATGGCCGAGGTGGCCGCCGAACTGGTCACGCAGTGACCGGGACCGTCACCAGCGCCTCGGCCAGGGCCTCGGAGACCCGGCTGGCTCCGGTGCGCCGCTCGACGGTGGCGAACATCGGCGACGGGTTGCACTCCAGCACCGCGAACTCGCCGTCATCGGGCCGGCGCAGGTCGATGCCGGTGAAGCTCATCGCGCAGGCCTCGGCGGCCCGCACGCAGGCCATCTCCTCGTCGGCGGTGAGCGCGGTCGGCCGGACGTCGGTCTCCGCGCCCCGGTAGTCCAGCCGGTCGGCGACGATCTCGTAACCGGCCACCACCCGGCCATTGACCAGGTACACCCGGATGTTCCGCCCCGGCACCTCGGCCTGGAAGATCACCGGCGCACCGGCCAGCCGGGCCAGCCGCTCGGGCGCGTAGTGCGCCTCGGTCATCCGCCGGCACATCCCGCCGCCGGCCACCGGCTTGTACACCACCGGGCCGCCGATGTCCCCGGCGAAGGCCAGCACGGCATCCGGGTCGTTGGTGATCAGCGTCCGGGGCACCGGCACACCCGCGTCGGCCATCGCGGTGAGCTGCTCCGGTTTGCGGAAATGCTGCGCCATTGCCGACGGCGGATTGACCAGGCGGGCGCCCTGTCTTTCCATCGCCGCAACGAAACCGGACAGGAATGACCGGCGCTCACGGCCGGCGGCATAGCTCCGGCGAAGGTCGTCCAGGTGAAACTCGTCGGCACCTTCAGCCGGCGGAAAGAATGGCAGAGGCAAGGGCAGGGAGCGGACGTACCAGGTGCCTACCGAATCCAGCGCCACATTCTCCGCGAATGGCTGCCCGGCGCGCAGGCTGAGCTTCAGCCGCCCGGGGAAGGAGGAAAGGTCCAGCAGCTCCGGGGTTACCCCGCGGTCCCGCAGGCTCCGCCGCACGGCGATTACCTGCGGGTCGTCGGCCGGGCCGATGATCCCTACTCGTTCCATGGTTGTCGTCATGATGGCCGATGGGGCGGAATGCCCGGGTGGCACGGGAGACAGCCCGGGCATTCCGCCATCGCTCAGCTCAGGCCGTCGCCCTCTTCGCCGAGCGTCAGGGTGGTGTACTCGTCACCCTCTTCGCCAACCATCATTGTGGTGACCGGGCCGAAGAAAGCGGCCGCGTTGGTCACCGTGTTCGGCAGGTCGTGAATGAAAAGCGAATTGTCCTTGCGCATAACCGTGTTTCACCCCTCGAAAAGCCGGTTCGCTTTATCGCGGATCAGCGACCTCAAGCCTGCCGGCATCTCCAGGTCAGGTCAACCTGAATAACACAAAGACAAGTTTAAGAGTTCGCTATTTTTTCCCGCCCTTGGCCAGCAACCCGGTGAGCGTGTCGGTGTCGGTGAACAGGCTGTCCCCGGCGAACCTCAGCGCATCCAGCGCCCGGTCCGCCGCCTCGGCGTGCCCGGCGCCGCAGGCATCCGTGACCAGGATGGGCAGGTAGCCGAGGTCGGACGCGTGCCGGGCGGTCGGGTCGATGCCCACCTCGGTGGCCACGCCCGCGATGGCGATCGTGTCCAGCCCGCAGTCGCGCAGCACGATGTCCAGCGGGGTGCCCACGAACGCGGACATGCTGATCTTGTCGAAGACCATCTCGTCGGGCGACGGTTCCAGCTCCGGCACCAGCGCGAACTCCGGGGAGTCGCGCAGGAACGCGGTCCGCACCTGGTCCACCGTGTCCACCCGCTGCCAGGCCATCGCCATGCGCAGCGCGGCCACGCCGGCCACCGCCTTGGGCACGCCCATGTGCCGCAAGTAGAACACCCGGTAGCCACCGAGGCGGGCCGCGTCCACCAGGCCGCGCACCCGGGACACGATCCGCTCACCGTCGGCGATCTGGCCGATCACGCCGACCTGCATGTCATAGACGATCAGCGCCATCCGGCGCGGGTCGCAGGCCTCCTCGACCGTGCGCGGAATGCTCAGCCCGTACGCGTGCTCCATGGTCTCCCGGCTCCGTTCGTCGAGGTCGGAACTTATCTATACACCAATGTAAAGTAATCCGATGGCGACCAACACCCCGCCCAGCGGCCGTCCCCGGGACACCGACCTGGACCAGCGCATCCTCGCCGCCGCGCGGGATCTGCTCGCCGCGCACGGCTACCGGGGACTTTCCATCGGCGCCGTGGCCCGCGCCGCCGGTACCACCCGGCCGTCGGTCTACCTCCGGTACGCCGGCAAGGAGGACCTGGCCACCCGGGCCATCGCGGGCATGACCGTGGCCGATCCGCTGCGCTCCTCCGATGACCTGCATGCCGACCTGGTCGCCGAGCTCCGCCATTTCCGCACGGCGGTCACCAGGCCCAACGGCATGGCCTTCGTGGGCACCGTGCTCGGCGAGGAGCACCAGACCCCCAGCCTCATCGCGCGCTTCCGGGAACGGCTGGTGCTCCCCCGCCGCCGGCGGATCGCCTCGGCCCTGCGCCGGGGAGCCGCCATCGGGGCGCTGCGCGAGGGGCTGGACGTGGACGTGATCACCACCCTGTTGACCGGCAGCATCTACGCGCGGTACCTCGCCACCGGGGACGTGCCGCCGGACTGGCCGGAGCGCACGGTCGGCGCACTCTGGCCGGCAATCCGCCGGGAGCCCGACGCCTCCTGATAGAAAGATCCGGTGAGCCGATGCGAGGGAGGCCGGGCCGGCGCCACCGCCGCGTTCCGGGGCCTCCCGGGCCGTCGGACGCTCAGCGCGTTGCTCGCCACGTTGGCCGCGCTCACCGCCTTCCTCGCGCCACCGTCGTTCGGCGCCCACTCACCCGGCGTCGTCCCGGCCAGCGCGACCGCCGGGGCCGCCGGCGCCGGCGCCGAAACACCGGCCGACTTCCGCGCCCCCGCCCTCTTCGCGTCGCCGGCAGAACCCCCGGTTCCGGTCCCGGCCGCCCGGCTCGCCCGGTTCGCCTCGACGGCCGCCGAGGCCGAGCGAACCGACCCGTGGTCGCCCCGCCTCGGACGCGCGCCCCCCGAGTTCCGTCGCTCCTGACTCACCCGGTGACCGGCCACGGCCGGCCGCCATCTCCTTTCGAGCCGACGGGACAATACCCATGCTTCGAGTTCTCCGTACCATTTTCACCCAGCCCGAACTGCGCAAACGCATTCTCTTCACGCTCGCCCTGGTGGCCGCCGCGCGACTCGGTTCGGCCATTCCGCTGCCCGGTGTGTCATTCCCGAACGTCCAGCAATGCCTGCTCGAAACCGCGAACGGCGGCGGCGCTTACGCGATGTTCAACCTGTTCAGCGGGGGCGCCCTGCTGCAGCTGTCGGTGTTTGCCCTCGGGGTGACGCCGTACATCACCGCGAGCATCGTCGTGCACACCCTGGGCACGGCCGTGCCGCGCTTCGAGCAGCTGCGCCAGGAGGGACCCAACGGGCAGGCGAAGCTCAACCAGTACTCGCGCTACCTGACCGTGGCGATCGCCGTACCCCAGGCGACGGCGGTGGTCGCGCTGGCCGCCAGCGGCCGGCTGTTCGGCGGCTGCCGGCTGCCGGTGATCCCGGCTCCTTCGACGCTGACCGTGGCCATCATGGTGCTGGTCATGGTCACCGGGGGCGCGTTGCTCATGTGGCTGGGCGAGCTGATCACCGAGCGGGGCATCGGCCGGGGCATGTCGGTGCTGCTGTTCACCTCGATCGCGCACCGCATCCCGGTCGAGGCGAAGGCGCTCCTGGACACCTCCGGCGTGGTGACCTTCGTGAACCTGTGTGTGTTCGGGCTGCTGGTGGTCGTCGGCGTGGTGTTCATCGAGCAGGCGCAACGGCGGATCCCGGTCCGGTACGCCAAGGCGGTGATCGACCCCCGGGTCTACCGGCTGGCGTCCAGCTACCTGCCGCTCAAGGTCAACCAGGCCGGCGTGCTGCCGGTGATCTTCGCCAGCTCGGTGCTGTTCCTTCCGGACCTGGCCTCCCGGGCGCTGGGCAACGCCGGCGGATCGTTCCTCCAGGGCCCGTTGGCCAACCCGTCCAGCGCGATACACATCGCGGCCTACGCCGCGCTGGTCGTGTTCTTCTGCTACTTCCACGCGCGCACCGGCTTCAACCCCGCGGCCCGGGCCCGGGAGATCGGCCGGCGCGGGGGTTTCGTGCCCGGGGTCCGGCCCGGGCCGGCCACCGCCGGGTACCTGCGCTTCGTGCTGGGCCGGCTCACCGCGGCGGGCGCCGTGTACCTCGCCGCGCTGGCGGTGCTGCCCAGCATCGTGCTGGGCGCCGCCGGCTCCGCCCAGAACCAGAACCTGCCCCTGGGCGGCACCTCCGCACTGATCATGGTCGGCGTCGCGCTGGACACCGCCAAGCAGGTCGAGACGCACCTGGTACAGGACCGCTACCAGGGATTTCTCCGCTAGCGGTTTCGGTGGCGGCCGGGAGTGGTGCCGACCAGGCCGGTGAACGCCGCGATGAAGCCGCTGGGGTTTGCCCACCCGCACGCGTGGGCCACGTGGGTGGTGTCGTGCCCGTCGGCGAGCAGGACCAGTGCGTGGCAAATGCGCAGCTGGGTGCGCCACTCGTAGAAGGTCATGCCGAGCTCGTTGCGGAACAGGCGGCTGAGTGTGCGGGCGCTGGCGCCGGTCGCCTGGCCGAGCGCGGCCAGCGGGGTGTTGTCGGCCGGGTTCTCGTACAGCATCCGCGCCACGGCCCGCAGCCGGTCATCGCGGGGCTCCGGCAGTTGCAGGGGCTGCTCGTGGGCTTCGTCGAGCTCGTCGAGCAGCACCCGACGGAGGCGGGCACTCGCGGCGCGGTCGTAGTCGCGGCTGCCGGTGAGCGCGAGCAGGACCTCGCGGGCCAGGTCGGACGCGACGAAAACCGCGGGACGGCCGGGCACCAGCGGCGCCAGGGAGTCCGGCAGGAAGACGATCCGCATGTCGGTGTCGCCGTGGGCGCGGTGGGAGTGCGCGAACCCGGCGGGCGTCCAGGCGACCCGGTTGGCCGGCACGATCGACGTGCCGCGTTCGGTGTGCACCGAAAGGACCCCTCGGGCCGCGTACACCAGGTGGCCGCGTTCGTGCGAGTGCGGCGAGCTGGTTCCCCCCGACGGCCACAGATGTACTCCCCCGGATGGCCACAGGCGCGACCGGAGAACTTGGCGGCCAACAGGCATAGCTTGGCATTCTATCGGTAGCCAGCCACACGGCGTTCCGACGACAGTGCAGGCATGACGACGACGATGCGAGCGGCGGTATGTGTCAGGGCGGGCGGCCCGGACGTGCTGGAGATCCGCGAGCTGCCGGTGCCGGCGGTTCGGCCGGGCTGGAGCCTGGTCCAGGTGAAGGGGGCGGGCCTGAACCGGTCGGAGCTGCGGACCCGCCAGGGGCATTCCCCCAACGTCCGGTTCCCCCGGGTGCTCGGTATCGAGTGCGTGGGGGTTGTCGTGGCCTCCACCGATCCGGCCTTGCCGGACGGGACCACCGTCGCGACGGTGATGGGTGAGATGGGGCGGGAGTTCGACGGCGGTTACGCGGAGTACGCGCTGCTGCCGAACTCGCTGCTCATGCCGGTCGCCACCACCTTGCCCTGGCCCATCCTGGCCGCGCTGCCCGAGACGTACCTGACCGCGCGCGGGGCGCTGGACGCGTTGGGGGTGGGACGCGAAAACCGGTTGCTGATCCGTGGCGGGACCTCGTCGGTGGGCATGGCCGCCGCGTCGATCGCGCGCGGCCAGGGAATCGAGACCGCGGCCACGACCCGCCGGCCGGCCAAGATCGACGCATTGAAAGCGGCCGGGGTCGATCACGTAATCCTCGACGAGGGCGGGTCCCTGGCGGCGAAGGTGCACGAGGTGTGGCCCGAGGGACCGGACCGGGTGCTGGACCTGGTCGGAACCAGCACGGCCCGGGACTCGCTGCGCCTGGTCCGCCGGGGCGGCACGGTGTGCATGGCGGGAACGCTCAGTGGCTGGCTGATCCCGGACTTCGAACCGGTGGCGATGATCCCGTCCGGAACCCGGCTCACGGCTTTCCACAGTGACGACATGAAGGGAGGCACGGCGGTGTTGGAGCGGGTCGTCCGCGAGGTCGAGGCCGGTATCTACCGGCCCAACGTGGACCGGGTCTTCGGCCTCGACGAAGTCGTCGCGGCCCACCGGTACATGGAGAACAACGAGGCCACCGGCAAGGTTGTCGTCATCCCCTGACGCGGTCCTCCCCTCTGCTGAGACTTGCGCGATCGGGCGGTCTGCTGGCTCGGGTGCCGCCCGTTCCGCTCTTTCGATCCCTCACCGAGCCTGATCGTCGCAAATGGTCACTCAGGGTATGCAACTAGACAGTGCGCGCCGGTGGTCCAGGGACGGGTTTCCGCCGAGTGTCAGCCCAGTCGCTTTTTGATCATGAATTTGAGCGACTGTGCTGCCACTCGGCGAGGCGGACCTTGGGGAACCGCCGCCTGCTGACTACGCTCCGTTACCAACGCGACGGGAGCTACGACACGAATCTCCGGCTCGGGAGATTGGTGCGGTCCGCGATGAGCCGGTCTTGGCCTTCCGGCGGCGTGCCGCCCAGCCACGGCAGCGCCTGGCCGAACCGGATCAGCTCGCCGTAGAGCTCCGGGTCCACGTCGTCCCGGAACACCACGTCGAGCACCTTCGCGGCCGCCTCGTCCGGCGTCTGCACCTGGCTGAAGTCGTCGAACCACGGCCGCGAGGCCTCGGTGTCCACCAGGCCGGGGCACACCGCCGCCACCAGCGTGTTCTCCCGGAGGTCGACGTCCCGGCGCTCCCGGGCCACCGCGCGCACGGCGGCGACCTGGGCGACCTTGGACGGCACGTTCAGCCAGCGCGGCCAGCCCCGTTCCCGGGCGTCACCGGCGTGGATCGCCGCCCGCCAGGCCCGCACGGCCGCTTCCACCTCGTCCAGCGTGGCGTGCTCGAACAGCGGGCGCAGCCGGGGATCCAGGTGCCCGAGCATGCCGAACCGACTGGCCACCACCAGCAACCGCCCGCCGGGGCGCAGTACCGGCCCGAACGAGCGAAGGACGGCGTGCGTGCCACCGTTGGCCACCGCGATGAACTCGTCGGCCTGCTCTTCCTGCGGCCGGTCCGGGGTGATCCGGGCGCCCGCGTTGGACAGCACGATGTCCACGGCGCCGTGCCTCCGGCGCAGCTCCTCGGCCAGCGCGGCGACCGCCGCCGCGTCCGTCACGTCCAGCACCCGGCCGGTCACCCCGGCCGCCCGCCCCGGCGCGCCCGACGCGCGCGCGGCCGCCTCCGCGACCCGCCGAGGGTTGCGGCCGGTGAGCAACACCAGGTCGTCCGGCCCCAGCCGCGCGGCCAGACCGGTGGCAAGCGCGTAGCCGATGCCCTGGTTGGCGCCGGTTACCAGCGCGATGCGTTGATCGGTCATGGCACCGACGCTAGGCGCGCGAAAGCCATGCGACCAACGAAAGAACCGCACACCGGGCATGCGTCGACCGCATGCCCGAGCTCACTTGGGCAGTGTGCCGAATGTGCTGCTCATCGACGATGCGGCGGCCTGTGCGCGGCGGCAGGCGACCACGTGGTTGATGCCCTCCTGGCCCGGTCCGCCGTACTGCACCCACAGTGTCCGGTCGGGCGCGACCGTCACCAGGTACACGCAGTACGCGTTCTGGTCGAGGCCGGCCGGCTGGTACTCGACGGTCGGCCGGTTGTTGATGGCCGGGGCGGGGCTGCCCGCCGGCGTGGCGCCGTGCAGCACCTTCGCCAGGTACTCACCGCCCCACGGTTGTCGCGCGATGCTGCGCCACAGGCAAGTCACCTCGCCACCGGAGGAGTTCTGCGTCCCGGGGTTGACCCCCAGCTGCCGGCGCTGCGCACTGGTGAGCAACGCGCAGGGTGCATCGGCCTGGCTCACGGCCGGCACCGCCGGCACCGATGCGCCGGCGGCGGTGGTGTCGGTGGCCGAGGCCGAGGGGGCCGCCAGTCGCGCGGACAACGCGCCCACCCCGGCGGCGAGCGCCAGGCCCAGGACAACCAGCAACCATCGAGCGGAACCGTGCCGTACCCGAGACGACCACATACCGGTAAGTAAACCCCTACTCGGCCCACCGAGCGGATCTTGACACGCGGTCGGCGGGAACTCCTCGCCCAAGAACCACCCATCAACGGTATTCCGGAATAGCGACCGGTTTCACCGTCAATCGAGAATCACGACCGCGGGAAATGCGGGAACAAATGTCTGAATATGGCTGTGACCTGCATGTACGAGCCCAGAGCGGACCTCAGGTAAGGAGGCTCAGCATGCTCCAGATAATGGTCACGCCGATCACGATCATTCCGAGCACCTTCGCCATTGCGGCACACCTCTCCCGTGAACATCTTTGGCACGCAAGAACGGTTCCGGCCGAGACAGCCTGGCCACCAATTACAGTAGAGGGACGCTCCCGCGCCAGCCTGGTGCGGACACACGAAATCGGCATGCCGGTTTGTGCCGGCAGCACGAACCCGCCAGTAGGTCCGGCTACCCCCCGGCCGGGCCGAACCGGTGGCGGGCCCCGGGGTGGTCCTCGGCCAGCAGCGGCCCGGGTGCGGTGCCCAGGTTCTCCCGCAGCGTCGCGGCCCGGGGCTCGCGCAGCCGGCCCCGCGCCCGCAGCTCCGGCACCACGTGTTCGACGAAGTCCACGAAGGTGCCCGGGGTGACCGCGTAGGCCAGGTTGAACCCGTCCACGTCGGCCTCGGCTACCCAGCGCTCCAGCTCGTCGGCGACCGCCGCCCCGGAACCGGTCACCACCGGCCCCCGGCCGCCGATGCCGATGAACTCGGCCAGCTCACCGATGGTCCACTCCCGATCCGGGTCGGCGGTGGTGAACGAGGCGAGCGCCGAGCGGTTGGCATCGGTCCGCACGTACTCCAGCCGGTCGGACGGCTCGGCGCCGGCCAGGTCCACCCCGGTCCAGCCGCCGAACAGCGCCATCGCGCCCTCGGTGTCCACGTGCCGCAGGTAGTCCTCGTGCTTGGCCCGCGCCCGCGCCCCGGTGTCGGCGGTGATCGGGGTGAGCATGGCGAACACCTTGATCGACCGGGCGTCCCTCCCGGCCGCCGTCGCCGCCGCCCGGACCGCGTCCACCGCGCGGCGGACCACGGCCGGGTTCGGCCCGTTCACGAACACCGCCTCGGCGTGCGTGCCGGCGAACCGGGTGCCCCTCGGCGACGCGCCGGCCTGGAACAGCACCGGGGTGCGCTGCGGCGAGGGCTCGCACAGGAAGGCGCCGGGGACGTCGAAGTAGCGGCCCTTGTGCTCGATGTCGTGCACCTTGGACGGGTCGGTGAACACCCGGCCGGCCGCGTCCCGGCGCACCGCGCCCGGCTCCCAGGAGCCTTCCCAGAGCTTGTAGCAGACCTCCAGGTACTCCTCGGCCATCTCGTACCGCTGGTCGTGCGGCATCTGCGCGGCGCGGCCCAGGTTGCGGGCCGCGCTGTCCAGGTAGCCGGTCACGATGTTCCACGCCACCCGGCCCTTGGTCAGGTGGTCCAGCGTGGACATCCGGCGGGCCAGCGCGTAGGGCTGCTCGTAGGCCAGCGAGACGGTCACGCCGAAGCCCAGCCGAGAGGTCACCGCCGCCATCGCCGGCACCGCCAGGATCGGGTCGTTCACCGGCACCTGGGTGGCCGCGCGGACCGCCGCGTCCCGCGAACCGCCGTATACGTCGTACACCCCGAGCACGTCGGCCAGGAACAGGGCGTCGAACCCGCCTCGCTCCAGCAGCCGGGCCAGGTCGGTCCAGTACTCCAGGTCCTTGTACCGGTGGCCCTGGTCGTCCGGGTGGGTCCACAGCCCGGCCGACTGATGGCCGACGCAGGCCATGTCGAACGCGTTCAGCAGGATCGGGCCATGGCTCCCGCGTGCGCCGAACTGGGCGCCCGCTCGGCCAGCGCGTTCCGCGCTAGTCATGCGGGCGCTCCCCCAACCCGGCCCGGTGCGTCTCCGGGGCCAGCCAGGCCGAGGCGATGGTCAGCGCGGAGAGCACCAGGAAGTACCCCCAGATCAACCACGGCCGCCCGCCTCCGGCGAGCAGCAGCGCGGCGGCGACCAGGGGCGCGGTACCACCGGCGAGGACGGAACCGAACTGGTACCCGATGGACGAGCCGCTGTACCGCACACCGGTCGGGAACAGCTCGGCGAACCAGGCCGCCTGGGGGCCGTACATGGCGTCGTGGAAGACATTCACGACGACCACCATCGCGATCACGATCAGCGCTGTCGAGCCGGTGTCCAACACCAGGAAGAACACGCCGAGGAAGACCGCCGCACCGATCGCGCCGCCGAGGTATACCGGCCGCCGGCCCACCCGGTCGGACAGGATCGCCCAAGCGGGCGTGCTGACCAGCCCGATCGCCGAGGCGACGATCACCGCGGTGAGCCCGGCGCCGGGCTCGGCGACCTTGCCCTGGGTCAGATAGGTCAGCGCGAAGGTAGTGCACAGCACGTACAGCGCGTTCTGCGACATACGCATGCCGGCGGTCAGCCAGAGGTTGCGGCGCTGCGTGCGGACCACCTCCAGCAGCGGCTGCCGGGCGATCTCCGCCCGCTCGCGGGCCTGCCGGTACAGCGGCGGGTCCTCCAGGCTGAGCCGGATCGCCAGCCCGACCACCACCAGCACCAGGCTGAGCAGGAACGGCACCCGCCAACCCCAGTCCAGGAAGGCCTGCTTGGGCAGTGAGCCGTTGGCCAGCGCGAACGCGCCGGTGGCCAGCAGCATCCCGGCCGGCGAGCCGATCTGGGGGAAGCTGCCGAACAGCCCGCGCCGCCGGTGCTGGTCCGTGTCCCCGCCGGCCGCGTGCTCCACCGACATCAGCACCGCGCCGCCCCACTCGGCGCCGACCGCCAGCCCCTGGGCCAGCCGCATCACCAGCAACAACGTGGGCGCGAGCAGACCGACCGAGGCGTAGGTGGGCAGCACGCCGATCGCCGCCGTGGCCACCCCCATGAGCAGCAGCGACCCGACCAGCATGGTGCGCCGGCCGACCCGGTCCCCCAGGTGTCCGGCCAGCAGCGCACCGACCGGCCGGGCGCCGAAACCGGCCGCATAGGTGGCGAACGAGGCGAGCACGCCGGCCGTCGGGTCCACGTTGGAGAAGAACAGCGGCCCGAAGACCAGCGCCGACGCGGTCGCGTAGAGGTAGAAGTCGTACCACTCGATGGTGGTGCCGACCAGGCTGGCGATGGCCGCCCTGGCCGGCCGGGCCGACGTTGTCGCCGTCGTGGTCATGGTCCCCCTCGGGCCTAGGACTGCGCGTCAAATAAAACTAACCTTGGCGATTATGTTTATTTTGACGCCTCAGACCTGTATGGATGAGACCGTCATCACGCAGTTCGACGCTCCGACATTCAGGGCATGGTGACCATGAACCAGGCGCCGGCACCGCACCATCCGTCAATCTGGTTGCGTGGGGGAATCGAGGAACGCAACGGCCCGCCCCAAGTCTCAGACCCCCCAAGGCGGCCCGTCCAGGCCCATCTTTCAAACCGCCGCCTTCGAGACGGAGCCCCGCACCCGGGCTTCCCGACTCGGCCGGCGAGCGCGTTCCGCGCTAGAGATTGGCCGGCACCACCGGGTGGGACCGGCCGAACTGGCAGAGGCCGACGCGCGCCCAGGGCATCGGCGGGGTCTGTGCGCTGGCGAACGAACCGATCTCCACCCAGCCGCTGCCGGTGGCGGTGCGCACCAGCTTCCGCCTCCGGGGCAGCTCACCGAGGCAGACCACGGCTAACACCGGCGGTCCCGGATCCGCGTCGACACTCGGTTGCCATTGCCCACCCCGACGCCGAGGCCGGGTGGGCAGCCCACAGGGACAGTCGATCATTCGCGGGACCGTATGCCCGTGGCGTGACCAGCTTGTTGCCAAGTGGCAACCGAGAATCACACCTATGAAACTCCGAGCCGGTTCTTCAGCGACGTGAGCACCCAGGCCGGCCGCTTCGCCCTCCGGTCGACCGTCTGCACCACATCCCGGGCCAGGGGGTCGTTGCGCACCCGGATCGGGGCCAGCCGGTCGGCGGTGTCCAGCGCGTGCAGCGCCTGCTGGTCGTGCGCGCCGCCGGCCTGGGCCCACGCCCTGGCCAGGTCGAAGTGCACGTAGGCGGCCCGGCCGTTGCTGCCGAACACGGAGAGGTCGAGGGGGCTCCTGGCCAGCCGCCGGGCCACCGCCGGGCCGTCGCCCGCCTCCACCGCCAGCCCCAGTTCCCAGGCGGCCACGTTGGTCGGGCCGAAGTGGTAGCGCAGGGTGTTCCGTTCCCCGGTGTGCGCGGCCAACGACCGGGCCTCTTCCAGGTGCGAGCGCACCTCGGCGCCGTCGCCGTCCTTGGCCGCGAGCAACGCGGTGGTCAGGTGCAACATTCCCCGGGCCTCGGCGGCGCCGGTCTCCCGCTCGGTGGGGCCGGGCAGCGCGGCCAGCCGGTCCAGCGCGCGGGCGCAGACCAGGCCGCTGCGCCGCCGCGCCCGCACCCCGAGCAGCGCGCTGCTCAGGCTCATCTCCATGAACGCCGCCAGGTCCGGCCGGTCGGCCAGCCGGGCCGCATCCACCCCGCGCTGGGCGGCGGCAGCGGCCAGCTCGGTCCGCCCGGTCCGCTTGGCCAGGATGTACGCGACCTTGCACACCTCGACCAGCGCCACCAGTGCCCGTTCCCGGTCCGCCCCGGTCCCGGTAGCCGCGTGCACGTGCAGGTCGACCAGCAGGTCCGCCAGGTCCCGGCCGGCGGTGCCGTAGCGGGCCTCGTCGGCGCAGTAGTGCGCCCGGGCGGCCCCGGCCACCAGGTCGGCCAGCGGCGCCGGCGGGAGATCGGGCACGTCGTCCAGCGTGGCGTCGTGCAGCGCCCGGCAGACCTCCGCGACCACGGCTTCCAGCTCGGCGTGCCGGTACTCGCGCAGCGGGTACAGCTGGCCGGTCAGGTCGGCGACCGAGCAGGACAGCGCGGACGCCAGGTCCTCGAGCAGGCCCACCCTGGTGAAGGCCCGTTTGCCGTTCTCCAACCGGGACAGGAAGGACTTGTGGATGCCGGCGAGGCCGGCCGCCGCCTCCACCGACATGCCCCGTCGGTTCCGGATCCGTCGCACCCGCTCGCCGATGGCCCGGTCCTGCGCCGATACGCCGGCATGGGCCACCGTCGTGCCATCCCCCGATGTCAACACCGCGCGGACCATACGCCCACCGATCGTGGACGCGATCAGGTGACCAATCCGTAGCGGAAGCCGTGGGCGACCGCCTGGGCCCGGTCCTTCGCGCCCAGTTTGCGGAACAGCCGGCGCGCGTGGGTCTTCACCGTGTCCTCGGAGAGGAACAGCTCGTGCCCGATGCGGCCGTTGCTCTTGCCCTGGCTCATGCACGCGAGCACCTGCAGCTCGCGCTCGGTGAGCTGCACCTTCAGCCCGGCGTCGCTGGGCCGAGGGATGGCGGCCTCCCCGGTGAGCCGGTCGGCGAGCACGTTGGTCACCTCCGCGCCGGAGGACTCCCAGCGCAGGTAGCCACGGGCGCCGCCGGCGATCGCCGCCGCGATGCCGGTGACGTCCTCGGCCGGCCCGAACACGATGATGTCCGCGCGCGGGTGCGCCGCGCTGAGCCGGCGGGTCACCTCCGTGCCGATCCCCGTGCCCTGCTGGGTGCCCACCAGCACCAGGTCGGCGGGCTGCCGGAAGTACGTGGCCAGCAACTCGTCGTCGTACGCGACGCAGTCGATGCGCCGGACCCCGGGCACCGCCGACATGGCCCGCGCCAGTCCCTCGCAGACCCCGCGCCGGTCGTCGCAGATCAATACCGCTGTCATGGCAAACCTTCCCCCTTGTCCCCGTTGTCCCCGCGATCGGCGACACCGCACCCACGCCCGTCCCCACGGGCGATCAAATGAGGTCTTTCCTTACCGGCCTGGCCGGTAACCTGGGCGCTCCGGCGCCGCGTCAGCCCGCGAGCGCGCGAACGGCCAACGGGTCGAACCCCGGCCGCCCGGCGGTCTGGGCGCGTTCGTGCATGCGGCGGCGCAGGTGCAGGACCGCCCGCTCGCCGTCCGCCGTCGGCACGTCCCCGATGACCGCCGTGGTGTCGATGTCCGCCACCACAACCGAGCCTCGCGCCTCACCGGCCAGCCAGTCGGCCCGGCACAGGCGTTCCAGCGGAATGCCGACGCTGGCCTGGCCGTCCTCGCCCTCGCGCAGCAGCAGCACCCGTTGCGAGGTGACCGCGAGCAGTCCCATGCCCGACCGGAAAACCCCGCCGGCCAGGCATTCGACGAGCTCGTCCTCACGCAGGTACGCGCCGAGATAACGCAGCTCAGGCTCCACACAGAGCCGCAACGTCATTCTGTCCCTGGCAGCAACAATATCTGATCTCAGATCCACGCTCTCCCCCGAAAGCTCATGTGATCCAAAGTGAAGCGCGAACGCCTCCCCCGTTACGACGGGTTCAACGCTCAATATCTGTTAACGTTATTTATAACTTCTCAGAACCGGCCGTTTGCCCGGTGAAACGGGCTTCGGGTTGCCACACGCTCTAGCCTGAGCCCATGAACAGCGGCCATGCCGGCGTCGACGCCGGCCTGTTGTTGCTCCGCGTGGTGGCCGGGCTCACCCTCGCGGCGCACGGCTACCAGAAGTTCTTCGCCGGTGGCCGGCTCAGCGGCACCGCGGGCTGGTTCGACAGCATCGGGATGAAACCGGGCCGGCTGCACGCCCTGGCCGCCGGCACCACCGAGCTGGCGGCCGGCGTGCTGCTCACCCTCGGCCTGCTGACCGCGCTGGCCGGTGCGGCCTTCGTCGCGGTCATGCTGGTGGCCGGGTACACCGTGCACCGGGGGAACGGGTTCTTCATCGTGCGGTCCGGCTGGGAGTACAACCTGATCCTGGCGCTGATCGGGGCCGCGCTGGGCATCACCGGCCCCGGTGCGTACTCCCTGGACCATGCGCTCGGCCTGACCCCCATGCTCGCCGGGCTCACCGGCGGCCTCATCTCGGTCGGCGCCGGCCTGCTCGCCGGTATCGGCCAGCTTGCGCTCTTTTACCGGCCGCCGGCCACCATTCCCGCCGACGGCTGACCCGAATCGACCATTTGACGGAATAAGGGCGTCTATGCGGGCACACATCGACAGCAAGGTTTGCACCGGGCACGGCATGTGTTACCTGACCGCGCCGGACGTCTTCGTCGACGACGACGAGGGCTACGGCCAGGTCCTCGGTGACGGCCTGGTCGCCCCCGGGCACGAGTCGGAGGCGGAGACCGGGGCGGCCAGCTGCCCCGAGCGGGCCATCACGCTCAGTTGACCACGGCCAGGCGCAGCACGTCGGCCAGCCAGGGGCTGTAGGCGTACGGGTTGGCCGCCATCGCGGTGCGCAGGTCGGCCACGGAGACCCAGCGACACTCGGACACCTCGTCCGGGTCGGCCGCGCTCACGTCGCCGTTGTACCGCCCGATCAGCACGTGGTCCCATTCGAACTCCACGCGGCCGCTGGCCTGGTCACCGGACCGGTAGCTGAACGATCCGGCCTCGGTGAGCGCCCCCTCGGGCGCCACCCCGAGCTCGGCCGACAGCCTCGCCACCGCCTCGGCCGCCACATCGGCGCCCGGCGCCGGGTGACCGCAGCAGGTGTTCGACCAGCGGGAGGCGAACCGGGTCTTGGTGGCCGCGCGGCGCTGCAGCAGCACCCGGCCGGAGTCGTCCCGCAGCAGCACCGAGAAGGCCCGGTGCAGCCGGCCCGGCTCGGTGTGGGCCTCGGCAACCGAGCAGGCGCCCACGGCCGCGCCCCGTTCGTCCACCAACTCGACCAGCAGCTGTTCGCGATCAGTCATGTTTCCCTAAACCGAAAGAATGGGTTCACCGGACATAGGGAATTATCCCCCGGGCGCTATCCCCAGCACAACCCGCACCAAAAAGAATGCAACAAATAGACATCTCGAGAGAATTCGGACACTCAACTCCGGCGTATGGCGTCGTATTCTCGCCAACCCACCCTCTAAGGTGTGCGAGTGATCCACTCTTGGGCTCCGGACGCGCCCGGCGTACTCGAGCTGCCGTCCGGGCGCCGCGTTCGAGGCCGTGGCCTGCGCCGGCCGCCACCGGCCGGGCCGGAGCCGACCTTCGCCGTCTACCTGATCGGCCGACCGCCCGCGCCGGTGGACTGGGAGAGCCGCTGGCTGCGCTGGCCGGACTTCCGGCTGCCCGCCGACCGCGCGCTGGCCGGCGAGCTGTTCCGCGAGGCCTGGCGGCGGGCGGAGTCGGAGCGGGTGGAGCTGGCCTGCGGCGGCGGCCGGGGCCGCACCGGCACCGCGCTGGCCTGCCTGGCCGTGCTGGACGGGGTGCCGCCCGCCGAGGCGGTCGGCTTCGTGCGCCGGCACTACGACCGGCACGCCGTGGAGACCCCCTGGCAGAAGCGCTACGTGCGGGGTTTCGCCGGCTGATCGGCCCGCTCGCCCAGGTACACGGTGTTCCCGTCGTGGTCGCGCACCTGCGCCACCCGCTCGCCCCACGGCTGATCGGCCGCTTCCTCGACCACGGTGACCCCCTCGGCCCGCAGCCGCGCGACGGTCTCGTCACACGAGTCGGTGTAGCACCAGAGGGCGAACCGGTCGCTCGCCGCGGACGCCTCCGGGCTCCGGGCCAGCCCGATCGACCCGCCGCCCAGCCGCAGGTTCACGAACTCGAGCGCTCCGTCCTCGGGGAACCGGTAGGCCACCTCCGCGCCGAGCAGCTCGTAGAAGCCGAGCGCCCGGACCAGATCCGGGGTGGACAGGATCGGGAAGGCCTCATCGATCATCCGCCGAGGCTACCGGGCGGCCCGATTCGAGCGGGCCCAGCAACGAACGGTCGCGGGTGTCCGGGAGGACGTAGGCGCAGGCCAGCCCGAGCACGCCCAGCGCGGCCATCATCACCCCGATCGCCCAGCTGCCGTAGCTGGCCAGCAGCGCACCGGCCAGCACCGGAGGAACCGCGCCGCCCACGATGGTGGCCAGGTTGTAGCAGATGCCGCTGGCCGTGTACCGGCACTCGGTGGGGAACAGCTCCGCGACGTAGGCGGCCGCCGGCCCCAGGGTCAGCCCGCCGGCGATCAGCGACAGGCCCAGCATCAGGCCGACCCGGGGCACCCCGCCCGCGTCGATGACCGGGAACAGCGCCAGGCTCACCACCACCGCCGCCGCGTTGCCCAGCAGCACCACCCGCCGCCGCCCGGCCCGGTCCGACACCCACGCCCCGAACCCGGTCGCCAGGGCCAACAGCACCCCGCCGAGCACGCCCAGCCCGAGCATGGTCGGCATGGGCACGCGCAGCACGCCGGTGGCGTAGTTGGTGAGGTAGACCGTACCCAGGTAGTTCAGCCCGAACGCCGCGCTCAACGCGCCACCGGCCAGCAGAATCGACCGGGAGTGCCCGGCCAGCGCCGTGCGCACCGGCGCGGCGGGCCGGCCACCGCGCGCGAGCAGCTCGTGGAAGACCGGCGTCTCGGCGATCCGCAGCCGGACGAACAGGCCGACGCCGAGTAGCACCACGCTGACCAGGAACGGCACCCGCCAGCCCCACTCCAGGAACGCCTCCCGGCTCATCAGCAGGCCGCTGGCCAGGAACGTCGCGCTGCTCAACGCCACCGCCACGCCCGGCCCGAGCTGCGGGTACATACCCTGGCGGCCCCGGCGCCCCTCCGGCGCGTACTCCACGGCCAGCAACGCCGCGCCGCCCCACTCGCCACCCACCGCGAGCCCCTGCAGCAGGCGCAGCCCGACCAGGATCACCGGCGCCGCCACGCCGATGGTCGCCGCGCCGGGCAGCAGCCCGACGCCGAACGTGGCCAGCCCCATCAGGGTCAGCGTGTAGATCAACGTCCGCTTGCGGCCCAGCCGGTCGCCGAGATGCCCGAACAGCGCCGAGCCCAGCGGCCGGGCCACGAACGCCACCGCGAACGTGGCCATCGCCGCGACCGTGCCCGCCGCCGAGCCCAGCGCCGGGAAGAACACCGACGGGAACACCAGCGCCGCGGCCGTGCCGTAGCAGAAGAAGTCGTAGAACTCGATCATCGTGCCGACGAACGAGGCGGCCGCGACCCGCCGTCGTGTCGGTGTTGTGTCCCCCGTCATCGATGCCATCTTCCCTCAGCGAAGCCAGGTTCTTTTGTCGGTGCCCGCGGGCAGAATCCCCACCGTGATAACGTCCGCCGGGCCCGCCGCTCCCACCACCGCCAAGCCACCCGTCGACACCACCGGCCTGATCGGCTCGGAGGACACCGAGCCGCCACCCTGGGCCAAGATCAACGCCACGGTGGCCGGCGCCCGGTTCAGGCACGTCGCCGGCGCGGTGCCCCGGATGCTCGCCGTGATGGCCCGCTGGGCCTGGCGCACCGCGCCACGGCTCACCCTTCTCGCGGCGCTGGCCCAACTCGGCTCCGGCGCGGCCACCGCCTTCGGGCTGTTCGCCACGGCGAGCGTTTTCACCCGGCTCCTGGAGCAGGGTCCGACGCCGGAGCGCCTGGTCGCGGCGCTGCCCGCGCTGGCCTGGGTGGTCGGCGCCTATGCCGCCGGCGGGTTGCTGACCGCCGCCGTCGGCGCCCTGCAGTCCTCGTTGGCGCCGCTGGTCGAGCGGGCGGCCGCCGACGAGATCTACTCCACCGTGTTGGGCGTCGAGCTGGTGGCCTTCGACGACCCGGACTTCGTCGAGCTGGTCAACAATGCCACCAACCAGGGGGTGCAACGGCTGCGCATGGCCACCAACACCGCCGGCGACCTGATCGCCGCGCTGGTTTCCATGGCCGCCGCACTGATCACCGCGACCCTGCTGCACCCGGTGCTGGGGCCGCTGTTGCTGCTCACCGCGCTGCCCCGGGGCTGGGCCAACCTGCGAGTGGCCCAGCTGAACTACGAGTGGTTCGTGCGGATGATCTCGCGCAGCCGTCGGTTGGCGGTCACCGGCCGGCTGGTCACCGACCGGGACGACGCCAGCGAGGTGCGCGCCTGCACCGCCCAGCCCATGCTGCTGGCCGAGCACCGGCGGATCGCCGACTCGCTGGCCGAGGAGGCGGTGGCGATGGAGCACCGCTACGCGCGGATCCAACTGGCCGGGCGAACGCTGTCCGGGGTCGGCACCGGGATCGCCTACCTCTCCCTCGGGGCGTTGATCTACCTCGGCGCGCTCCCTCTGGCCCTGGCCGGTGCGGCCGCGCTCGCCCTGCGCACCGCCAACACCGCCGTGGCAACCACGGTGTACGCCAGCAACCGGCTGTACGAAGCCAGCCTCTACCACGACATCTTCCAGGCCTGCCTGGCCGAGGCGCGGCGGCACACCCATGTCCCGGCACCCCGGGCCGGGGCCGCCGAGCTGCCCGCGTGGGGGCCGTCCGTGGTCCAGCTGGCCGGAGTCAGCTTCCGCTATCCGGACAAGCCCGGCCCGGCCGTCGACGACGTGACGCTCACCCTGCGCGCCGGGCAGGTCATCGCGCTGGTCGGCGAGAACGGCTCCGGCAAGTCCACGCTGGCCAAACTGCTCACCGGGCTCTACCTGCCCGACTCCGGCACAATCACCTGGGACGGCGTGGACGTGCGCACCTTGGCCGACGCGCAGCGGCACGCCAGGGTCGCCGTGGTCATGCAGGACCCCACGCGCTGGCCGA
Source organism: Actinospineispora eucalypti (assembly GCA_014208095.1). Lineage (GTDB taxonomy): Bacteria > Actinomycetota > Actinomycetes > Mycobacteriales > Pseudonocardiaceae > Pseudonocardia > Pseudonocardia eucalypti. Next base: position 881,186 of record JACHMT010000002.1, read on the forward strand.
TGACGGCCAGCAACAACATCCGCGTCGGCCGCATCGAGACGCCCGACGACGGCGACCGGCGGCTGGCGGACGCCGCCGGCCGGTCCGGCGCGGACAGCGTGCTGCGGGACCTTCCGGAAGGCCCGGACACCATGCTGTCCCGGCGCTTCCGGTCCGGCCAGGACCTGTCCGGCGGGCAGTGGCAGCGCATCGCCGTGGCCCGTGCGCTGTACCGGGACGCCCCGCTGGTCGTGGCCGACGAACCCACGGCCGCGTTGGACGCGCGCGCCGAGCACGCGGTGTTCGCCGCGCTGCACCAGCTGCGCGAACCGACCGGCGCGGTGGGCGACTCGCCGATCGACCGGCACCGGATCACCGTGCTGATCACCCACCGGCTGGCCAACGTGCGACACGCGGACCAGATCGTCGTGCTGGACCACGGGCGGGTGGTCGCCACCGGCTCGCACGACGAACTGCTCGGGCGGCCCGGCCCGTACCGGGAGCTCTACACGCTGCAGTCCAGCGCCTACCGGGAGGCCACCGAATGACCGACCACCGGATCGTCCAGCACCGACAGGTCCAGCCGACGCAGCCGGTCCGGATCGGCGATCACCTCGTAGCGGGTGATCCGGTCGTCCACCACCTCGAAGGTGAGCGCCAGCAACAGCCGCCCGCGCGGCGCCACCAACACCCCGAGCGCGCCGTCCACCAGTGCCGGCTCGGCGAACCGGGACCGGCGGCCGAGCACCGTGACCTCCTCCGCGACCACCCGGGCGCCGCGGCTCTCCGTCGCCACCCCGGGTGGCAGGGCGAGCGGGTCGGCCCGGCGGACCACGTCCGGGGCGAGCAGGCCGAGCAGCGCCTCGAGGTCGCCGCCCCGGGCGGCGGTGAGGAACGCCTCCACCACAGAGCGGTGCCGGGCCAGGTCGGCGCCGGGGCCGGCCGGGCCGCCGCGCACCCGGTGCCGGGCCCGGCTGGCCAGCTTCTTGGTGGTCACCGGGGTGCGCCCGACGATGGGCGCGATCTGGGCGAACGGCACGGCGAACATGTCGTGCAGCACGAACGCCACCCGCTCGGCGGGCTCCAGCCGGTCCAGCACCACCAGCAGCGCCCGGCCGACCGAGTCGACCAGCACCGCCTCGCCCTCCGGGCCGTCCCCGTCGTCCCGCGCCCGGTCGGGGAGCTGGTCGACCACCTGCTCCCGCCGCGCCGCGCGGGCCCGCAACATGTCCAGGCAGACCCGGGACAGCACGGTGCGCAACCAACCGGCCAGGTTCACCACGTCGCCGGTGTCGGCCCGGTGCAGCCGCAGCCAGGTCTCCTGGACGGCGTCCTCCGCCTCACCGGGTGAGCCCAGCATCCGGTAGGCCACCGCGCGCAGCTCGCCCCGGTGCGCCTCGAACCGCCCGGTCAGCGGGTCATCCTCGCTCATCGGTCACCTTTCCTCCACGCGCTTCGTCAGCCAGGTGGACAGCCGAGTCGACGATCAACGGGAGGTTCACGGTGAGTGTATTCGGGGTCCGGATGTCCCTGTAGGAGCGGTAGGGGCCGGTGTTCGCTGTGCGTGCGCGACCTGGCACGCTCCGTCAGGTGGCTCCCCAGCTGAACCGGCGGGCGATCCTTCGCGCCGCCGGGGTTGCCGCCGCCAGCGGCGCGGTGTTCACCACCCTCCCCAGGTTGGCGACCGCCGACCCGGACGGCGACGAGCAGCATGTATTCCGGCACGGCGTGGCCTCCGGTGATCCGCTGCCGGACCGGGTGGTGCTGTGGACCCGGGTGACGCCCACCGACGACGCCCACCCGGGTTCCGGCCGGGGACCGAGCAGCACGGTGCGCTGGGAGGTGGCCACCGAGGACGACTTCCGCGAGGTGGTCCGGTCCGGCGAGGTGGAGACCGGCCCGGGCCGTGACCACACCGTCAAGGTGGACGTGTCCGGGCTGGACCCGGCCACCCGCTACGCCTACCGGTTCCGGCTGGGCGGGGCGACCTCGCCGGTCGGCCGGACCCGCACCGCGCCCGCACACGGCGCGGCGGTGAACCGGCTGCGGCTGGGCGTGGTCTCCTGCGCCAACTGGCAGGCGGGTTTCTTCGCCGCCTACCGCTACCTGGCCGAGCGGGACGACCTGCACGCCGTGGTGCACCTCGGCGACTACTTCTACGAGTACGGCAGCCGGCAGTACCCGATGGGCTACGACATCCGCACCCACGAACCGGCCACCGAGACGATCACGCTCAGCGACTACCGCCGCCGGCACGGCCAGTACAAGACCGACCCGGACCTGCGGGCGCTGCACGCCAAGACCCCGTGGATCTGCATGTGGGACGACCACGAGGTGGCCAACGACCGGTGGTCGGGCGGCGCGGAGAACCACGACCCGGAGTCCGAGGGCAGCTACGGCGCGCGGCGGGCCGCCGCCTACCGGGCCTACTTCGAGTGGATGCCGGTGCGCCCGGACGACATCCCGCTGTACCGCCGGCTCCGCTTCGGCACGCTGGCCGACCTGTCCATGCTGGACCTGCGCAGCTACCGATCCAAGCAGGTCCGGCCGTTCTCCGCCGAGGCGGACGACCCGGGGCGCACCCTCACCGGCCGGGCGCAGTTCGACTGGCTGGCCGACGGCCTGGCCGACTCCAGTGCCCGGTGGAAGCTGGTCGGCAACCCGGTGATGATCGCTCCCCTGCTGATACCGCCGCTGCCCCGGGAGCAGCTCGGCGCGCTGCTGAACGTGCTCGGGCTGCCCGCCGAGGGCGGCGTGCTGGCCACCGACCAGTGGGACGGTTACGCGGCCGACCGGCGCCGGCTGCTGTCCACCATCTCCCGGCGGCGGGTGTCCGACGTGGTGTTCCTGACCGGGGACATCCACACCTCGTGGGCCAACGACGTGCCGGTGGACGCCGGCAGCTACCCGCTGAGTCCCTCGGTGGCCACCGAGTTCATCTGCTGCTCGATCACCTCGGACAGCGTGGGTGACCTCCTGCACGCGCCGCCGCGCACCACCTCGCTCGGAGTGGAGACCGCGATCAAGACGCTGAACCGGCACGTCCGGTTCGTCGAGCTGGACTCGCACGGCTCGACGGTCCTCACCGTCACGCCCGGCGAGGTCCGGATGGACTGGTACTACCTGGACAACCGCGCCCGCCGGGACAGCCCCAGCCGGCTGGCCCACTCGCACCGGGTCAGCTCCGGCACCCCGCGAATCGTCGGGCCACCGCTGCCGGTGTCGCTCCCCTAGTGTCTCCCCGCGCGCGCCGAACTGGGCGCACGCTCGGCGAGCGCCTTCGGCGCTAGCTCCGTGCCGCGAAGGTTCGGCGGTAGGCGGTCGGGGTGGTGCCGACCAGCCGGCGGAAGTGCAGCCGCAGGTTGGCGGCGGTGCCGAGGCCGCAGCGCTCGGCAATGCGGTCCAGCCCGTGCGCGTCCTCCTCCACCAGTTCCTTGGCCAGCTCCACCCGGGCACGCAGCAGCCACTGCAGCGGGGTCAGGCCGGTCTCCGCGACGAACCGGCGGGCGAAGGTGCGCTCCGACATGCCGGCGCGCGCGGCCAGGTCCGGCACGGTGAGCGGCTCGGCCAGCCGGCCCATCGCCCAGGCCCGGGTGGCGGCCAGCGAGCCGCCGTCCGGCGCGGCCAGCGGCGCTTGGATGTACTGCGCCTGGCCGCCTTCCCGGTGGGGCGCGGCGACCAGCGCCCTGGCGACCTCGTTCGCCGTCCGGGCACCCAGGTCGCGGCGCAGGATGTGCAGGCACAGGTCGACGCCGGCCGACACGCCGGCCGAGGTCAGCACCGGGCCGTCCTCGACGTAGAGCACGCCGGGGTCCACCCGCACGGCCGGGTAGTCGGCGGCCAGCGCGGCGGTGTACCACCAGTGCGTCGTGGCCTTCCGCCCGTCCAACACGCCCGCCGCCGCGAGGGCGAACGCACCGGTGCAGATGGAAACCAGCCGCCGACCGTTCCGGTGCGCCGCGCGGAGTGCGTCGAGCACCGGTTCGGGCGGACGGTGACCGGCCGGTTCGTAACCCGGCACCACCACCGTGTCGGCATCGGCCACAGCGGCCAGGTCCGCGCACGGTGCGATGGCGAAACCCGAGTCGGTGCGGACCGCCTCGGTCGGGCCGCACACGGTGAGCCGGTAGGGCAGCGATCGCTCGCCGAATATCTGCACCGGTATGCCGAGGTCCAGCGGCAGCACCCCGTCCAGCGCGAGCACCGCCACCCGGTGGGCGTCCATATGGCGGAAATCTACTGGATTACGGCATTTCTGCCACTCGTGCGCCGAGCCCGGCCGGCCCAGGATGATCCGTATGACCAGCAACGCTCCCGCCGCTCCGGTACTCGCCCTGCCCGAATCCCCGTTGGCCGCCGAGGCCATCGCGCTGGTGCACGCGCACGAGTCCGCCCCGGTCGCCAACCACAGCATCCGCTCCTACCTGTTCGCCCGGCTCGTCGCCGCGCACCGCGGCGCGACCGCCGGCGTGGACTACGACGACCAGCTGCTGCTGCTCGCCTGCGTGCTGCACGACATGGGCCTGACCGAGCGCGGCAACCGCGACCAGCGTTTCGAGGTGGACGGCGCGGACACCGCCGCCGAGTTCCTCACCGAGCACGGCATGCCGGCCGCCGAGGTCGACGTGGTGTGGGAGGCGATCGCGCTGCACACCAGCTTCGGCATCGTGGAGCGGCGCGGGGTGATCTGCCAGCTGACCAGCGCCGGCATCGGGATGGACTTCGGCCTGGGCGCGGAGATCCTCTCCGCCGAGGACGCCGAGGCGATCCACGCGGCGCACCCCCGGCTGTCCATGGCCAGCTCGCTCGCCGACGCGATCACCGCCCAGGCCCAGGACCGGCCGGAGAAGGCCCCGCTGTACTCGCTCACCGCGAACCTCCTGCGGGAACGCGGCGAGGGCGGGCCGACGCTCATGGAGCAGGTCGCCGGCGGCTCCCGGTGGGGAAATTAGTTTCATTAGCTCACTATTCTAAATCTCCTTCAGATTCCGACCGAGTTGGGAGATCGCGCGGAATTGCGCTATAGTTGACGTTTGCTCACGGTGAGCGTTCGGCTACTCTGCGGGAGAATTGCATGCCAGCCCAAGTGCTGGAGCGTACTGTCACGCTTCTGCTTGAGGGCACCTGCAAACTGCTCTGGGGATTTCCGCCGAGGCTGATGAAACCAACGGTCGCCCAGCTCGGCGCGAGTTCGGCGCTGCGCTGGTTCGTCGGCAACATGCCCCGGTACGAGCGAACGCTGGCCGCCTACGGGGAGACCCGCACCCACCTCCTGTGCCTGGCCATCTCGTTGGTCAACGGGTGCCATTACTGCACCTACGGGCACGGTTACGCGCTCCAGCTGGCCTACCTGCGCGAGCACGGCCGGCTGTTTCCGCTCGGCGAGCTGGAGCTGCAACGGCTGTGCGGGCTTCCCCCGGCGGCCATCCGGTACGACCTGGTCGGTGCCACCCAACGCGCCGCGCTGCACGGCGACACCCGCCATTTGGAGCGAGTGCTCACCCTGACCCTGGCCGAGGACCCACGGGCGACCGACGAGGACGACTTGCGACTCATTCATCTGGTACGCATGTTCGATACACTGAATTCGGTGGGTATCCGGCATAAAATCCCGCCGGACCAGGCCCACTCCGCGCTGAACAAGGACTACGCCCTCAAGCGCCGCTACGACGCGCTGCGGGGTGTCTCCGGATGATCGACCGGCTGGCCTCCGCCGTGCTCGCCACGATTCCCCGCCTGCTGTGGGGCTTCACCCCGGCGCTGATGCCGGAAATCGTGCGGCGGTTCGGGCCGGTCGGCGCGGTCGCCTGGTTCCTGCCGAACATGCGGCGGTACGAACGGACGCGGCGCGCCTTCGGCCCGCTCCGCACCCACCTGCTGGCCACCGCGATCTCGCTGCGCAACGGCTGCCACTACTGCGCGTCCGGCCACGCCGGGGCGATCGAGCTGATCTTCCTGCGGGACCGCGACGAGCTGTTTCCGCTGGACGAGCGGGCCATCGCCGACCTCGCCGGCACAGCGCCCGACCGGCTTCGCGCCACGCTGGCCGGGGCGCTCACCGAGGCCGGCCTCGCCGCCGAGCTGCCCTACCTGGACCGCGCGTTCGCGCTGCTCGACGGCACCCGGCAGCCGGCCGACCCGGACGACGAACGGATCGCGCAGCTGATCGAGCTGTTCGCCGTGCTGAACGCGTGCGGCATCGCCGGCCAGGTGCCGCCCGACCAGGTACACGACCAGGTCAACCGGGACCGGGCGGCGAAGCGGCGCTACGCCAGGCTGCGCGCCGAGCCGGTGTAGACGTACTCCACCTGCCAGCCGTCCGGGCGCTGCCCGTGCAACCGCCAGTAGTGCTCCGCGATGTCCTCGGGGTCGAACGCGGTGCCCGGCGCGATCGGCCCGTCCACCGTGACCATGCCGACGTGCACCCCGGCATCGCGGTACCGCTGGTCCAGCATCCGGGCCAACGCGCGCAACCCCGCCTTGCCCAGCGAAAGGCTCACGTACTCCGCCTTCGGCTCCGGCATGCCGCCGGTGAGCAGCAGCGTCCCCCGGCCCCGCTCGACCAGCCGGGGCAGCACCGCCGAGGCCGTGGTGTGCGCGCCGACCACGTTCACCGCCCAGGCGTCCAGGTGCTCGCCCGCGGTCATCTCGCCGGGGACGTCCGGGCGGATCAACGCGGCGTTGTAGACCACCACGTCCGGCGGGCCCAGCTCGGCCACCGCCCGGTCCAGGGTGTTGCGCAACGCCGGCTCGTCGGTCACGTCCGCGGTCAGCGCGAGGGTCCGCACACCGAGCTCACCCAGCTCGGCGGCCAGCTCGTCCACCGCCTCCGGCCGGCGGGCGATCAGGCCCACCGCGTAGCCCTCCCGGGCGAACCGGCGCGCCACCGCGCGCCCCAGCCCCGGACCGACCCCCACCACCAACGCCGTCGCCATCCCGCCAGGTACCTCCGCCATCCGTGGCCCCGCCCGGCGCGGAACCCCTGGAGCGACAACCCCGGCCCGGCCCGGAAAAGTCCCGGGCGCCCGGCCGTCACAGATCGGTAAGGGTCGCCGCGGGGGGTCCGGGCCTAGCGTGTCCAGGGTGTTGATCTCGACGCGGACCCGGGCGGGCCGGCGGGTGCCCCGCCCGGACGCGGCGGTGATTGCCGGCTGCGTCGCGCTGGTCGTGGCGGCCGCCGTGGTGGGGCGGGCGCTGCTGGCCGGCGGGGTGAACATCCTGCTGGGCTTCCCGCCGCTGAACGCGGAGTGGCTGCCGCACGTCGGCGTGGGCACCCCGATGGCGCTGGTGGTAGCGGCAACCGTGGCCGCATACGGGCCCGCGCTGGCCGACCGGCTGGCCTGGCGCCGGCTGCTGGCCGCCGGGTACGCCGCGTCCTTGGCCTGGACCGCCTCGCTGGCCTTGGTCGACGGCTGGCGGCGGGGCATCGCGGACCGGCTGACCAGCAGGGACGAGTACCTGCACGACGTGCCGAGGGCCGGCCCGCTGGACACCTTCTTGCGCACCTTCGCCGACCACATCCTGACCAGCCAGGTCGACCCCCGGCAGACCGAGTTCTGGACCACCCACGTCGGCGCACACCCGCCGGGCGCCTTCGGGCTGTTCGTGCTGCTGGACCGCGCCGGCCTGGGTGGCGGGCCGGCGGCCGGGGTGCTGGTGATCGTGGTGGGTGCCTCGGCGGCCGTGGCGGTGGCCGTGGCGGTGCGGGCGCTGTGCGGCGAGGCGCTGGCCCGGCGGGTGCTGCCGTTCGCGGTTCTCCTGCCGGGCGCGGTGTGGGTCGGCGTGTCCGCCGACGGGTTGTTCGCCGCCGTCCTGGCCTGGGGGGTGGCCCTGTTCGCGGTCGGCGCCACCCGGCCGGGGCCGGGCGGTGACCTGGCCGCACTGGCCGGCGGGGTCTTGTGCGGCGCCTGCCTGTACCTGTCCTACGGCCTGGTGCTCGGGTTGCCGCTGCCGCTGGCGGTGCTGGTGCTGACCCGGCGGCTCCGGGCCGCCGCGCTGGCCGGCGCGGGGTTGCTGCTGGTGGTGGTGGCGTTCACCGCCGGCGGCTTCTGGTGGTTCACCGGTTTCGAGCGGGTCCGGGTCATCTATGAGGCCAGCGCCGCCGCCACCCGGCCGTACGCCTACTTCGTGTGGGCCAACCTGGCCGCGCTGCTGTTCGCCGTCGGCCCGGCGGTGGCGGTGGGCGTCCGGCGGGCGATCGCCGCGCCCCGCGCGCTGCCGCCGGCGGCGCTCGCGCTGGCCGGGGCCGCCCTGGCGGCGGTGCTGCTGGCCGACCTCTCGGGGTTGAGCAAGGCCGAGGTGGAGCGGATCTGGCTGCCGTTCGCGGTGTGGCTGGTAGTGCCCTGCGCGCTGCTCGGCCGGCGCGCCCGGTGGCTGGCCGCGCAAGCCGGGTTGGCGCTCTGCGTCAACCACCTCCTGTTGACGGTTTGGTGAGGGACGAGATGCGAGTTCTGATCACGGGCGGCGCGGGCTTCATCGGCTCGCACATCGCGGACCGGCTGGCCGGGCGGGGCGACGAGCTGGTCCTGCTGGACGCCCTGCTCCCCCAGGCCCACGGTCACGCCGGCGCGCCGGCCTGGACGCGGGACCACCGGGTGGTGGTCGGCGACGTCCGGGACGCCGGCCTGCTGCGCCAGCTGTTGACCGGCGTGGACGCGGTGTGTCACCAGGCGGCGATGGTCGGGCACGGGGTGGACCCCTCGGACGCCCCGGACTACGCCAGCCACAACGACTACGGCACCGCGGTACTGCTCGCCGCGATGCACGCGGCCGGGGTGCGACGGCTGGTGCTCGCCGGTTCGATGGTGGTCTACGGCGAGGGCCGGTACGAGTGCCCGTCGCACGGTGTGGTCCGGGCCGGGGCCCGCCGGGCGGAAGACCTGGCGGCGGGCCGGTTCGAGCCACCGTGCCCGTCCTGCGGAAGACCGCTGCGGCCCGGCCTGGTCACCGAGGACGCCCCCACCGACCCGCGCAGCAGCTACGCCGCCAGCAAGCTGGCCCAGGAGCACCTGGCGGCGGCGTGGGCGCGGCAGACCGGCGGCTCGGTGTGGTCGTTGCGCTACCACAACGTGTACGGCCCCCGGATGCCCCGGGACACCCCGTACGCCGGCGTGGCTTCCCTGTTCCGCTCCGCGCTGGCCCGCGGGGAGGCGCCTACCGTGCTGGAGGACGGCGCCCAGCGGCGGGACTTCGTGCACGTCACCGACGTCGCCGAGGCCAACGCGCTGGCCCTGCGCGCCGACCCGGGCGCCGGGCGGCTGGTGGCGCTGAACGTCTGCTCGGGCGAGCCGCACACGGTGGGCGAGCTGGCGACGACGCTGGCCGAGGCGATGGGTGGCCCGGAGCCGGTGGTGGTCGGCGGCGCCCGTCCCGGCGACGTCCGGCACGTGGTGGCCTCCCCGGCGAAGGCGCGCGCGGTGCTCGGCTTCCACGCCAGCACCTCGTTCCGCGACGGGGTCACCGCCTTCGCCACCGACGAACTCCGCGAGCCGGCCGCAGGCGCGGCGCCGAGACTCTGATCAGCGACTGGCGACCAAGATTCCGACAACAATTGCCGCGAACAACACCCAGGCGCCAACGCTTGCTTTCTCGGCACCACCGGGCTTGCCCGTCTTCGGGTTTTTCCCGCCAACCCGGCGGAAGAAGAAGGACAGCAGCACATATCCGGCGCCGAGCAGAAAGGCCAGAGCCAGGAACCCGCCCGCGCCATCGCGCTGGTCGCCGGCGGCAAGGACCAGCGCAAACGACATCGATACCATCGGCATCCACGCTTCCGTATAAGACTTGAGACTTCTCAACGGGAGGCGGACATTAGCGAATTTCCAAATTCGAAGTGTTAATTTCGTTACAGATGCGAAGATCGTAACAAATGAGAAAGTGAGATCACTCGGTCCGGTTAGTCTGGGGCTTGATCGCCGCCTGCGGCGGTTCAGCGTCGATTTTGAGACTATTGCCAAATGGCGGGACTAGTTGACCGATTCCACGACCCGGACACCTGGTCACCCAGGTAATCCGCGTTCACCGGCCGGCCGCACGCCGAGTTCATCGCCAGAGACCTTTTCCCAAGATCGAACGTCTCTCAGGTAGAACTCGGCGCGGTCCTCACTCCCGGCGCAAGCCACGGAACAGCCCCGGACGCCTCGACAGCCTCCGCACACATCCCACGCATCACATTCACCCCAACAGTCACGACAAGTGAGTCCCGATTAGCCGCCGTTGCGTATCTCCACGCAGAGCTAGGGACAGCACACCCGCGGCTCTCCGCGCCACGACAGTCAAGGAACCGATCACCCAGTTGTCGCTAGTGACTGCCGGGGCGTCATGGGTCCCGTGGCGGAGGTGACGGTTTTGTCCGGACTCGGCGTACCAGGTAGACCAGGCCGGACAGCGCGAAGAACGCCGCGCACAGCAACAGCCAGCGCGCGAGGTAGGGCTGCTGGTCCAGCCCGGTGGCGGCCAGGTGGCTCGGGCCGCCCTGGCGAATGATGCCGGGTAGGAACAGCAGCAGCGTCAGCCCGGACGCCAGCAGCGGCACCCGCAGGTAGTTGACCACCGGCGATCGCGCGAGCAACCGGTCCGCCCCGGCGTACAGCGGGAACAGCATCAGGTCGTGCGCCACGATCGCGGCGGCGAACCAGATCAGCATGCCGAGCGTGATCACCTAAGCCACCGCCCTGAACTCGATCGAACCGACCCACTTGGTGCAGTGCACGCCGGGTAGCGCGGGCACGATCACCCGCGCCGGGAACCCGTGATCCAGGGTCAGTGGCGCACCGTTCACCTCGGTAGCCAGCAGCGCGTCGGGGTCCAGCACCTGGTCGGCGGTCAGCCAGGCCGAGGAGAACGGCCCGCCGCGTTCCATCGAGCGCACCAGCGCGGCGACCGGTGCGGCCACTCCGGCTCGGGCGGCGAGGTCGGCCAGCCGGACCCCGGTCCAGGTCTGGGTGCTGGACCAGCCTTCCACGCAGGCGATGGGCAGCTCGGCGGTGTGGCGGGGAAGCCCGGCCAGCGCCGCGTCCAGCGTGACCGGGGACGGCCCGCCGGTCAGTGTGAGCCGCCAGTTGCCCAGGTCGGCCCGGATGATCCCGGCGGCGACGGCGGTCCGGTTGACCGGGAAGTCCCCCGGCGCGGGTACCCGGCCCCGGGGCAACAGCACCGCCAGCGGGCGCAACGCGTCCACGGTCTGGCCCACGGTCAGGCCGGCGACCAGCAGCGATCCCCCGCCGATCAACGCCAGCAGCCCACGCCGGGACATCGTGGGCGGCGTGGGCGCGGCGGCCACCAGGCCGTCCGGCGAGTCGGGCGTCTCGGGCCGCGTCCGGGCCAACGGCGTGCGCAGTTCCGCACGCAGCGAACGGGACCGGAGCCCGCGCACCATCGCCGGCAGCTTCACCGCCAGGTGAGCCAGCAGGCCGAAGATGAACACCCAGGCACCCCAGTAGTGCGCGGTGTAGAAGTCGAAACCGAACACGTAGTCGTACTGGATGTTCAGCACCCCGGTGACGATCTCGAACAGCGCGCCGCCGACCAGCGGGACCAGCGTCAGCCGCTCCACCGCGTGCCCCACCGAGCGCACCGGCGGCCAGGCGAACAGCCGAGGCACCACCGACCACAGCTTGGCCAGGACCACCGGGATGAGTACCAGCCCGAGGCCGACGTGCAGCCCCTGGGGGAGCCGGAACAACCAGGACGGCCGGGTCGGCCAGTCGAACAGCGGCAGGTGGAACGGCCCGACCGCCAACGGGAACGCCTGGCCGAACGCCGGCCCGTAGGCGACGTAGTCCAACAGCCCGGTGATCGCCACCAGCGGCAGGCCGGCCAGCAGCACCGCGCCGAGCACCGAGGTCAGCCACGGGCCGCGCAACGGGCTGCGCCACATGCTCCGGGTGCGCTCCGCCGCGAGCCGGTTCAGCTCGTCGAGTTTCACGCAGCCGAAGCTAGAGCGTTGATCAGCTCTCGGGCGTCGTTCCGGCGGTTCCGTAAGCCTCCGGTAAGAGCCTCAGTCCCGGACGGCCAACGGCAGCCGTACCTCGAACCGGCAGCCGGGGCCGTGGTTCGCCGCCTCGATCCGGCCGTCGTGCGCCTCGACCAGGCCACGGGCGATGGCCAGGCCCAGCCCGGCACCGGTGTCCGCCTCGTCGGCCGGGCTGCGCGCCACGTTCCCCCGGAACGCCACGTCGAACACCCGGGACAGATCAGCGGGCGGGATGCCGCCACAGCCGTCCTGCACGTGCAGCCAGGCCTGGCCGTCCGCCACCCCGGCGGCGAGCACCACCGAACCGTCCGGCGGGGTGTGCCGGACCGCGTTGGACAACAGGTTGCGCACCACCCGGGCCAGCTCGGGGTCGCTGCCCCGGACCACCGGCCAGCTGGTGTCCGGGTCGGCCACCAACCGCACGCCCTTGCGCGACGCGTGCGCCAGCTCGCCGGCCACCGCCTCGGAGACCACCTCGCCCAGCGGCACCGCGTCCAGGGTCAGCCGCAGCGCGCCGGAGGTGATGCGGGACAGCTGGAACAGGTCGTCCACCATGCCGGCCAGCCGCTCGGTCTCCTTGCCGATCCGCTGGGCGTACTCGGCGGTCTCGGCCGGCTCGTGTACCACCCCGTCGGCCAGCGCCTCGGACATCGCGCGGATGCCGGCCAGCGGGGTACGCAGGTCGTGGCTGATCCAGGTGACCAGCTCGCGGCGGGCCAGCTCGGCCGCCCGCTCCCGCGCCCTGGCCTCCCGTTCCCACACGCTGTCGCGGGCCAGGCCCCGGCCCAGCAGCAGCCCGGCCGGCACCGACACGGCCGCCACCACCAGGCACACCGCGATGATCTCGTTCAGCATCGGGTTGAGCATGAAGCCGCTCACCGCCAGCACACCGACCAGCGCGGCCAGCACCGGGATGAGCACCAGCACGGTGACCGCGGCGGTGATCGAACGGCGGCGCATGAGGTGCAGCAGCACCGCGCCGCCCAGCGCCACCGGCAGGGTGAACGCCAACGCCAGCCAGCCCACGTGGGCCAGCTCGGTGAGAACCCCGATCATCCCGTTCCACCGAGGTCGTAGCGGTAGCCGACGCCCCAGACGGTACTGATCCGGCGCGGCGCGGTCGGGTCCGGCTCCACCTTCTCCCGCAGCCGCCGCACGTGCACGGTGACCGTGGACTGGTCCCCGAAGCTCCAGCCCCACACCCGTTCCAGCAGCTCCGGGCGGCCGAAGGCCCGGCCCGGGTTGTGCATCAGGAAGGCCAGCAGATCGAACTCGCGGGTGGTCAACGCCAGCTCCCGGCCGGCCAGCGTGGCCCGCCGGGCCGACTCGTCCACGGCCAGGTCGCCGTCGGTGAGGGCGGGCGCACCGACCGGTGGGCGGGCCGCGTCCCGCGAGCGGCGCAACACCGAACCCACCCGCAGCACCAGCTCACGCGGGCTGAACGGCTTGGTCACGTAGTCGTCCGCTCCCAGTTCCAGGCCGGTCACCCGGTCCTCCTCCTCACCGAGCGCGGTCAGCATGATCACCGGGGTGTCCGCGTTGGCCGCCCGCAGCTCGGTGCACACCTCCAGGCCGGAACGACCCGGCAGCATCAGGTCCAGCACCACCAGGTCCGGTGGGCGCGCCGCCGCGGCCCGCAGCCCGTGTTCCCCGTCCGGGCTGGCCGAGACCTGGTAACCCGCGCGGCTGAGGTAGCGGCCGACCACGTCCCGCACGGTCGGGTCGTCGTCGATCACCAGGATGTGCCCGGCGGCGGCGCTGCTCGTGGAGCCGTTGACCATGCTGCACGGTACGACGACCCGAGGCCGCGCGGCGCGGACGTCACGAATCCGTAAGCAGGCGAACCGGCCTCCCGGCGCCCTCACCTCCCTACGCTGCGAAACATGATCACCAGCGTGGATGTGGTGCTGCCCTGCCTGGACGAGGCCGAGGCACTGCCCGGGGTGCTGGGCCGGCTGCCGGCCGGCTACCGGGCGATCGTGGTGGACAACGGCAGCACCGACGACACCGCCTCGGTCGCGGCCGCCGCGGGCGCCCGTGTGGTTGCCGAACCGAAGCGTGGCTATGGCGCCGCCGTGCACGCCGGTCTGCTCGCGGCCACCGCCGATGTGGTCTGCGTGCTGGACGCGGACGGCTCGCTCGCCCCCGAGGCACTGCCCGGGCTGGTCGCCTCCGTCGCCGGCGGGGCGGATCTGGCCGTGGGCCGGCGGGTCCCGGCCGGCCGGGGGGCCTGGCCGTGGCACGCCCGCGGGGGCAACCTGCTGATCGCCGCGCTGCTGCGCCGTCGCGGCATCCCGGTGCGCGACATCGGCCCGGTGCGCGCGGCCCGCCGTGACTCCCTGCTCGCCCTCGGTGTGCGGGACCGGACCTACGGCTACCCGCTGGAGCTGTTGCTGCGCGCCGGGGCGGCCGGTTGGCGGATCCACGAGACGGACGTGGCGTACTCGCCGAGGACCGGCGGCCGCTCGAAGGTGTCCGGATCGGTGCGCGGCACCGTGCGGGCGGCCTGGGCGATGAGCTCGGTGCTGGCCGGTGCGCGGTGAGGTTTCCGACGATCGGCCCGGACGCCGGGCTGCTGGTGCTGGCCAAGGCGCCGGTGGCCGGGCTGGCCAAGACCCGGCTGTGCCCTCCGGCGACGCCGGTCGAGGCGGCCCGGATCGCGGCGGCCGCGCTGCTGGACACGCTGGACGCGGTGCGCGCCGTACCGGGCGCGGTCGACCTGGTCGCCTGGACCGGCCGGCTGGCCCAAGCCGAACGACGCACCGAGCTGCGCATCGCACTGGCCGGCCGGCCGCCCGAACCGGCGGGTTCTCCGATGCGCGATCGGCTGGCCCGCCCGACGAGCGACCCGACAAACGACCCGGCGGACGACCCGCTGGCCCGCGACGCACCTGTTCCCGACGCATTGGCCCGCGACGCACCTGTCCGCGACGCACTGGCCCGCGATGCGCTTGCCCGCCCGAGGTGGTTCGCCCAGCGCGGTGACCGGCTCGGCGACCGGATCGCTGCCGCGCACGCCGACGCCGCCGACCGCCTGCCCGGCCGGCCGGTGCTGCAGATCGGTATGGACACCCCGCAGCTGCGCCCCGGAGACCTGACCGAGGCACTGGCCCCGCTACGCGCCCCGGACGGACCGGACGCGGTACTCGGCCCGGCCAGCGACGGCGGCTGGTGGGCGCTGGGCCTGCGCGATCCCCGGGCGGCCGTGCTGATCGCGGATGTACCGACATCCCGGGCGGACACCGGCGAGCGCACCCTTCACGTGCTGCGCGCCGCCGGCCTCCGCACGTGGCTGCTGCCCGAACACCGCGACGTCGACACCGCCGACGACGCCCTCGCCGTCGCATCGGCGATCACCAACGCCAACACCCCCGGCCGCTTCGCCCCCGCGGTAGCCGAACTCCTCACCCGCCGCCCCGTCCGGGCGGGCCGGTGACCCGCTCACACACACGGTTTGGCGCCCACACACCAGCGGCGGTCCGTGTGCCGGCGCCGGTCGGTGTGTGCGAGCCGCCGGGAGGTGAGCCGCCCGGCGGAGGTGACGCCTTTGGGTGTGCGCTCGGCGGCGGCTGGTGGTGGTTGGAGCGGAGGGGGGTTGGGGTGGTGCGGCTGGACAGCCGGCGGTGGCGGAAACGGGCGGGGCGGTCGGACCGGTGGCTGTTGGACGGGTGCCTGGGGCCGACCGTTGATCTGGGGTGCGGGCCGGGACGCCTGGTGGCCGCGCTGATCGAACGGGGAGTGCCGGCGCTGGGGGTGGACAGTTCTCCGGTCGCGGTCCGGTTGTGCGCGGCGCGCGGGGCGGTGGCGCTCCGGCGGGACCTCTTCTCGCGCATCCCCGGGGAGGGCCGCTGGCACCACGCCCTGCTGGCCGACGGCAACATCGGCATCGGCGGTGACCCGGTCGGGCTGCTCCACCGGGTACGGCGGCTGCTGCACCCGCGCGGGTCGGTGCTGGTGGAACTGGGCGCCGAGCCCGGGCTGTGGCGGGGGCCGGCCCGCCTGGTCGGCCGGCACGGCCCGGTCGGCGGATGGTTCCCCTGGGCATCGGTCGGCCCGGACGCCGTCGCCGGGGTCGCCTCGGCGGCCGGCCTGCGCCTCGCCGAGGTACGGCGCGCCCGTCCCGGCCGGCGGACCGTGGCCGAGCTGCGGGTGGTCGGTTAGGCGTGATGCGCACCGCCCGCCGCCTGGTCGCGGTGCCGAGTGCCCACGGACCGTGCGGTGAACGAGAGGCTTTCTCACAACGCCGGGCGACTAACCTGCATCGGCATGGAGGACACGGCTACCGCCGACCCCACGCGGGCGCTCGCCGCCGCCTGGCTGGACGACGTGCCGGAGCTGACCGACCGGCTGCTCGCGGCCATCTTCCGGGGCGGGCCGGAGTCGGCCGACTACCGCCCGGTGCCACCGGGCGAGCTGCGGGACGGCTGCCACCGATACCTGACCAGGGTGCTCCACCTGCTCACCGGCGACCAACCCGGGTCGGACACCGACGACGTGGCCGCCGAGATCGGCCGGCACCGCGCGGCGCAGGGCGTTCCGCTGGAGGCCATGCTGCGCACCTTCCGGCTGGGCGGCCGAGTGGTCTGGGAGGCGATGCTGGAGCGGGCGGTCCGCACTCCGCCGGAGGCCATCGGCCCCGCCGCCACGGCGATCTGGGCGGTGGTGGACGGGTTGTCCTCCGCGCTGGCCGCCGCCTACCGGAGCGCCCAGCTGGAGCAACTGCGCCGGGACGAGCAGCACCGCCACGCGCTGATCGAAGGGGTACTCGCCGACCGGGCCAGGGACGACGCGTTCGCCCAGCGGGTGGCCGAACAGCTGGACCTGCCGCGCGGAGGCGCCTACCTGGTGGTGGTCGCGGACGTCGGCGCGGACGGCGAGCCGACGCTGCGCGGGCCGCGCACCGCGCTGGCCTCCGTGCGGGTCGGCTCGGTGTGGCACCTGCGGGCGGACACCCTGATCGGCCTGATCCCGCTGGACAGCCACCGGCCGGGTTTCGTACTGGACCGGTTGCGTCCGCTCGCCCGCGGCCGGGCGGCTGCCGCCAGCACCGCGCACGGGCTGGCCGAGGTCGGGCTGGCGCACCGGCTCGCGCTGACGACATTGGGCACTCTGCCCAGCGGGACGGTCGCCCTGGTCCCGGTGGAGGACCGCTTCCCGCAGTGCCTGCTCGTCGGCTCCCCCGAGCTGCGCCGGCGGCTGGTCGCCTCCTGGCTCGACCCGCTGCTCGAGCTGCCGGCCAGGGAGCGGGAGATGCTGCTGCACACCCTGACCGCCTGGCTGGACGCCGGACGGTCGGCCGGGTTGGCGGCCGAACGACTGTACTGCCACCGCAACACGGTCCTCAACCGTCTGCACCGGGTGCAGTCCCTGCTCGGCCGCGACCTGGAGGGGCGGCAGGCGTTCGTGGAGCTCTCGCTGGCCCTGGACGCGATCGACCTGCCGGGCGAAATTGGGCAATCTGCCCAATGATGTGACCGCAGTCATGTGCACTCGCGCATGCCGGTGATCCCCGGGCCGGACGCAGACTGAGCGCGTGGCGAAGAGCGGCACGAAGAAGAGCCCGTACGCGACCGAGGACCCGGCGACGCTGCGCGGCTACTACCGGCAGATGGCGCTGATCCGGCGGTTCGAGGAACGCGCCGCGCAGGGCTACACCCAGGCCAAGATCGGTGGCTACTGCCACCTGAACCTGGGTGAGGAGGCCACCGTGGTCGGCCTGATGGCCGCGCTGCGGCCCACCGACTACCTGTTCACCAACTACCGGGAGCACGGCTACGCGATAGCCAAGGGCATCGCCCCCGGCCGGGTGATGGCCGAGCTCTACGGCCGCACCACCGGCACCTCCAAGGGCTGGGGCGGGTCCATGCACATGTTCGACACCGAGGCCCGGCTGCTCGGCGGGTACGGCATCGTCGGCGGGCAGGTACCGGTGGCCACCGGCGCCGCGCTGGCCATCGAGTACCGCGACGGGGACGACGTGGTGATGTGCCAGATGGGCGACGGGACCACCAACATCGGCGCCTTCCACGAGTCGCTCAACCTGGCCGCGCTGTGGCGCCTGCCCATCGTGTACGTGGTGGTGAACAACCACCTGGGCATGGGCACCACGGTGGAGCAGGCGGCCGCCGAGCCCGAGCTGTTCCGGCGCGCGGCGGCTTACCGGATGCACGGCGAGCGGGTGGACGGGAACGACGTGCTGGCCGTGCGGGACGCCGCCCGCCGGCTGGTCGAGCGGGCCCGGACCGAGCGGGAGCCGGCGCTGCTGGAGACGGTGAGCAGCCGGCTGCGCGGGCACTCCGTGGTGGACCCCGCCCGGTACCGGGCCTCCGAGGACGCGCAGAAGGCCAAGGACGCCGACCCGCTGCCCCGGATGCGGGCAGAGCTGCTGGCCGCCAAGGCCGCGGACGAGGCCGGCCTGGACGCCCTGGTCGCCGAGGCGCATACCGAGGCCGACGCCGCGGTGGCCTACGCCGACGACAGCCCGCACCCGGACGCCAAGACGTTGTTCGACTACACCTACGCCACCCCGGTCGCCGGCGAGACCCGCCGGCTGCCCGCCGAAGCCCTCTACGCCGAACCCGTTCACAGCTAGGAGCGCAGATGCCCCTCATGACTTACCGCGAGGCGCTGCGCGGCACCCTGCGCGAGGAGCTGCACCGCGACGAGAGCGTGTTCCTGATCGGCGAGGAGATCGGCACGTTCGAAGGCTCCTACAAGATCACCGCCGGCCTGCTCGACGAGTTCGGCCCGAAACGGGTCCGGGACACCCCCATCTCCGAGGAGGGCTTCGTGGGCGCGGCGATCGGTGCCGCGATGCTCGGCCTCCGCCCGGTGGTGGAGATCATGACGATCAACTTCTCGCTGATCGCGCTGGACCAGATCGTCAACCACGCGGCGAAGATCTACGGGATGTTCGGCGGGCAGACCAGCGTGCCGATGGTCATCCGCACCCCGGGCGGCGGGGGCCAGCAGCTGGGGGCCACCCACTCGCAGAACATCGAGCTCTACTACGCCTTCGTGCCCGGGCTGAAGGTGGTCGCGCCGAGCACCCCGGCCGACGCCCGGGCGTTGCTGCTGGCCGCCATCCGGGACGACGACCCGGTGCTGTTCCTGGAGAACCTGGCGCTCTACAACGCCAAGGGCGAGGTCCCGGACGACCTGGCGCCCGCCGAGATCGGCAAGGCCGCGGTAACCCGCCCCGGCACCGACATCACCCTGATCGGCTACTCCCGCATGGCGGCGGTGGCCGCCGACGCCGCCGCGCGGCTGGCCGAGGAAGGCATTTCCGCCGAGGTGATCGACCTGCGCAGCCTGCGCCCGCTGGACCGGGACACCCTGGTGAACTCCGTGCGCCGAACCGGGTGCGCGGTGGTCGCCGAGGACGACTGGCTCACCTACGGCATCGGCGCCGAGATCGCCGCGAGCATCTCCGACGGGGCGTTCGACTACCTGGACGCCCCGGTGCGCCGGGTGGCCGCCGCCGAGGTGCCGCTGCCCTACGCGAAGCCCCTGGAACAGGCCGCCCTGCCGTCCACCGAGTCCCTGCTCACCGCGGCTCGGGAAACCCTGGCCGCCGTCGGCCGCCGCCGCTGACCACCGCGAGGAAGCCCCCGATGTCCGAGATCACCATGCCCCGGCTGTCCGACACCATGGAGGACGGAGTGGTCGCCGGCTGGCTCAAACAGCCGGGCGACCGGGTGGCCACCGGCGACGCGCTGGCCGAGATCGAGACCGACAAGGCCATCATGGAGCTCGAGGCCTACGAGGACGGGGTGCTCGAGCGCATTCTCGTTCAGGCCGGCGACCGGGTCCCCATCGGCACCGCGATCGGCATCCTCGGCGACGGCACCGGCACCTCCCCCGAACCAACCCCCGCCCCGGCCATCCTCGACGAACCCGCCGGGCAAGCCGATTCGGCCCGCCCGGAGCCGGAGACCGCGCCGGTGGGGCCGGCCACCGGCGCCCCGGCCGACCCGCTGCCGGCGGCGCGGGACGAGGGTCCGCCGCGTGACCAGCGGTTCAAGGCCTCCCCGCTGGCCCGCCGGCTGGCCAAGGAGCGCGGCGTGGACCTGGCCTCCGTGCGGGGCACCGGCCCGGGCGGACGCATCACCCGGACCGACATCGACGCCGCCACCCCCACACCGACCACCCCCACACCGACCACCACCACACAGACCACCACCGCACCGCCGGCCGCCAGCGCCGGCGCGCCCAACGCGGCTACCACCCCGGGTGCACCCACCGCCGTCGCCGACTCGGCCACCCTCCCCACCGCACCGACTGCCGATGTGGACGAGATACCGCTGACCCGGGTGCAGCGGATCGCCGCGGCCCGACTGACCAAGGCCAAGCAGGACGCCCCCCACATCTACCTGACCAGTGCGGTCGACGTCACCGAGCTGCTCGCCCTGCGCAAGGACCTGAACGCGGCGGTCGCCGCCACGGGCGGCCCCAAGATCAGCGTGAACGACCTGGTGGTGAAGGCCACCGCGAACGCGCTGCGCGCCCGGCCCGAGGTGAACGTCTCGTTCGCCGGTGACGTGCTGCGCCGGCACCGGGGCGTGCACCTCGGCATCGCGGTGGCCACCCCGGCCGGGCTGATGGTGCCGGTCATCCACGACGCGGATCGCCGGACGATCTCCGAGATCGCGGCCGAGAGCCAGGCCAAGGCGGCGAAGGCGCGGGACGGCAAGCTGCGCCTGCCGGACGTGTCCGGCGGCACCTTCACCGTGTCCAACCTGGGCATGTTCGGCCTCGAACAGTTCACCGCCGTGATCAACCCACCGGAGGCGGCGATCCTCGCGGTCGGCGCGGCGACCGAGGAGTTCCGCCCGGTGGACGGCCAGCCGGTGCTCCGATCGATCCTCCGGCTCACCCTGTCCTGCGACCACCGGGCGATCGACGGCGCCGTCGGCGCCGCGTTCCTGCAGCACCTCACCCGGTTGCTGGAGCACCCGCTGCTTCTGCTCGCCTAAAGGCTCGAACTAGCGCGTGTTTCAAAATGCTGACCCGCCGGGTTTGAACGGAGTTGAAGGTCGCCTGGACGATACGGCAGGCAGTTCCACCGCGGCAGCGGCGCCGCCTCGTGTGTGCCCACACGGACGCCGGTAACCGGAGATCTCTTGATCATCAGGCAGCCGGGGTCGTTGTCGGCCACCACAATCACGCTGACTGTCTGATGATCACCGATCACCTGGTCACCACGACATCCGGGCCGCCGCGCACGGCAGGCCGTTGCCCAATCCTCAGGCAGCCGGTGCCCGCCTCATCCGCCACTGGCAACAGCGGACCGGGGCCAGACGATGAGTGATCGTCATTTCTGGCGGCAGAGCCGCGCCCGGCGACCTTGATCACTGCCCATGGCGGTACAACCGCGAAAATCGCGGCCACACCGCCCGAGACGACGATCATCCCACACCACCCCCGCCCAGCCACCACCCACAGCGTCAAAGACAGCGCAGGGCCGCCAGGGGCCCGTGGGTCCTGGTCGCGGAACGAACGAGAACCCGCCGGGCAGCACCGCGGCCGCGGCAAAGTTCCACGCTGCGGCTCGGGTGCCGCCCGGCACGTTCCCGTCGTCACCTACGTTTCAGGACTGCAACACCACGGGGTGTGAAACCAAGATCGAACCCCCACGATGTTCCCCTCGCGCAGCCAGGGTGACCGATGGGTCGACCTTGGCGGCCAGTCCATGATCAGCATGACATTGTGGTCGCGTCGGCCCGTCCAGAGCGGCCCTGGTGTCATGCTGACCATGCATTTCATGATCACCAGGCAGCGGCCGGGACGCCGGCGGCCGAACCGAACGCACGGGGCGACGCCTCCTTGGTGCCCCAATCCGGCAGGCCGACACTTCGAAACACCTAGTGCTCGACCGGAAATCGAGTGAGCACCAGGGGGCCGTCTTCGGTGATGGCGATCGTGTGCTCGGAGTGGGCGGTGCGGGAGCCGTCGGCCGAGCGGATCGTCCAGCCGTCGGGGTCGAAGACGATCCGGTCGGTGGTGCGGGCGAGCCAGGGCTCGAGCGCCAGGGTCATGCCCGCCCGGAGTTTGAGGCCCCGGCCGGCGCGGCCCCGGTTGGGGATATGGGGGTCCTCGTGCATCGTCCGCCCGAGACCGTGGCCGCCGAACTCCGTGTTGATCGGGTAGCCGTAGTCGGTGGCGACGGCCTCGATCGCCGCCGAGACATCGCCCAGCCGGTTGCCCGGGCGCGCGGCCTCAATACCGAGGGCGAGCGCTTCCTCGGTCGCCCGGAGCAGTCGCCGGTCCTCGTCGGCCGGCGTGCCCACGATGACGGTGCGGGCGGCGTCCGCCACCCAGCCGTCGATCCCGACCGCGAGGTCCATGCTGAGGATGTCCCCATCGCGCAGCGCGTAGTCGTGGGGCAGTCCGTGGAGCACCGCGTCGTTGACCGACAGGCAGGTGACGTTGCGGAACGGGCCGTTGCCGAACGACGGCGCGTAGTCCCAGTAGCAGGACCGCGCCCCGCGTTGGCGGATCCGGCCGCGGACGTGGTGTTCCAGGTCGAGGAGGTTGACGCCGACGTCGGCGAGTTCGCTCAGCTCGGACAGGATCTGGGCGACGAACCGCCCGGTGGTGTGCATCCGCTCGATCTCCGCCGGCGACTTCAACTCGATCATGCAGACCCTCACCCGTACGTTGGTATAATTATACCCAACGTAGCACTTGCGGGTATTAAAATACCACCCGTACCCTGGTGCCGTGGTCCGCAATCCGCTCACGCCCGAACAGATCGAGGCCGGCCGGCGTCTCGGGAGGCTGCTGCGTGAAGCGCGGGCCGACCGCGATCTCGGCGACGTGGCGCGGGCGGCCGGCATGTCGCCGGAGACGTTGCGCAAGATCGAGACCGGTCGGCTCCCGACCCCCGCCTTCGGCACGATCGTCTGCCTCAGCGAGGCACTGGACCTGCCGATTCAGGACCTGGCCGTCGTGTGGCGCAATGGCCCGCCACTCGAGGCGGCCTCGTAACCCCTCAGGAACGCTTGCTCAGGTTCCGGATCACCTCGGCGCCGCTGACGTCCACCAGGGAGCCGTAGCGCGCCAGGTTGTTCGCATGACCCAGGTTGTGCATGGCGAAGGCGGCGTCGATGCCCTGCTGCATGCCCTGCGCGTCCTGCGCCCGGTTCACGCTGGCCTTGGCCATGCGCAGCCCGAACGGCGGGCGCATGGCGATCGCGCCGGCCAGCTCCAGGGTCTCCGCCTCCAGCCGGTCGGCCGGCACCACCCGGTTGACCATGCCCAGCGACCGGGCCTCGGCCGCGCTCAGCGCCGCGCCGGTGAACAGCATCTCCTTGGCCTTGCGCGCGCCGACCTCGTGCACGTGGGCGAAGTATTCGACGCCGTTCACCCCGAAGGCCACCACCGGGTCGGAGAAGCTGGCGTCCTCGGCCGCCACCACCAGGTCCATCGGCCAGACCAGCATCAGGCCTCCGGCGATCACCCGGCCCTGCACCTGCGCGATGGTCGGCTTCGGGATCTCCCGCCAACGCCGGCAGAGCCCCAGGTAGGCCTCGCACTCGAAGGCGAAGTGACCCTCCACCCCCTCGGCGCCGAAGCCGCCCTGGATACCGGCCACCGGTGCGCCCGGGATGTGGAACCCGCCGCGCAGGTCGTGCCCGGAGGAGAAGTCCGGCCCGTCGGCGGCCAGCACGATGACCCGGGTGTCGTCGTCCGCCGCCGCGGACGCGAACGCCGCGTCCAGCTCGTACAGCAGCTCGGGGTTCTGCGCGTTGCGCTGCTCCGGGCGGGCCAGGTGGATCCGGGTGACCAGCTCGGCCGGCCGTTCCACCCGCACGTACTGATAGGACATCCCTCACCCCTTCGTGATCAACGCCCCGATGGTAAGCCCGACTCCGGTCGTACCACCCGCTGAACGACCGCGCGGAACGCGGTGACCAATGCCGATGGCTCGACGTCGGCCAGGCTCGCCAGCGACACCGAGCGCCGTTCCGCCGGCTCCAACGGCACCAGGCTCACGCCGGCCGCGACCGCCGGCACGGCCAGCTCGGGCACGATCGTCGCGCCGAGCCCGGCCGCCACCATGGCCAGGATGCTGTTCATGTCGCGCACCCGGTAGTGGCAGCGCAGCGCGACCCCGGCGCGCCGGGCCACCCCGGCGACCAGCGGTTCGCAGCCACCGGTGGACATGATGAACGGGTCGGCGGCCAGCTCGGCCAGCGCAACCGACTCGCGCCCGGCAACCCGATGGGCGGAGCTCACCACGGCGACCACCCGGTCACTGGTCAGCGGCGTGCCCACCAGGTCGGGCGCATCGCCGGCGACCGTCGCGACGTCCACCGCTCCGGTGCGCAGCCACTCCAGCACCTCGCCGTCCGACCCCTCCAGCACGGCCAGCCGGGCCTGCGGCTGTTCGGTGGTGAACTCGCGCAACACGGCCGGCACCACCCGCGCGTTCACACTCGGCACGACACCGAGGCGCAGCTCACCACCGAGCCGGTCGGCGCGCGCGGCATCCAGGTCGCCGGTGAGCCCGTCGAGCTGGTCGATGATCACAATGGCCCGTCTCACCGCGACCCGGCCGGCGTCGGTCAGCTCCACGCCCGCGCTGTGCCGCACCAGCAGCGCCACCCCCAGCTCCCGCTCCAGCGCGCGCAGCGCGTGGCTCACCGCGGACTGGGTGATACCCAGCTCCGCCGCCGCACCGGTCACACTCCCCGCCGGCCGACCGCCAACAGCACCCGCAGCTGGGTGAACGTCACGCGGCGGCCCGTAGCAGGGCGGTGACCAGCGGGTGCGGCAGCTCGGGGGTGGACCGGGCCTGCGGTACGAACAGGGTCGCCACGTAGAACGGGTGCTCCGGGATCTCCAACACCCGGGCCTCGCCGTCGTCGTCCTCACCGACCACCCGCAGCCCGGCCTCGTGCACCGCCTTCCGGTGCTCCGGGTTGAGCCCGAAGTTGCAGTAGTACCGTTCCGTGGCCCGTTCCGCGCCGTACCAGCCGGCCGTCCGGGAGTCGGCGGCGAAGCGCACCGGCATCGTCTTCCCGGCCAGCGAACAGGTCAGCTCCGACACGAAGAGTTCCGATCCGTACGGGTCGTACTCGGCGTGCCGGGCATCCACGAAACCCATCACGTTCCGGGCGTACTCGATGATCATGTGCTGGCAGCCACCGCAGGTGCCCAGCGTCGGAATGCCCCGCTCCCGGCCGTGACGCAGGGCGTCGACCGCCCCGGTCAGGCTGCGGTACGGGCTGCCGGGGGCACACCACAGCGCGTCCGCCGCGCGCACCGGGCCGAGGTCCTCCTCCAGCCCGCCGGTGGCCACCCACCCGATCTCCACCGCCACACCCAGCCAGGCGGCGCTGTGCCGCAGGGCCGCCTCGGTGTCCCGGTGCGGGGCGAAGCCAGGGTCGAAATCCCCGATGACCGCGATACGCAGGGAGCTGTTCATGCCGCCATTCTGTGCGCGGCCGGCCGGCCGATCCAATGAGCTTTCGGGAGGGGCATGAGCGAAAGCTCATACCCGGTCAGTACACGTCCCGCACGTACCGGTGCTCCCGCTTGAGGTCGTTCACGAAGTCGACCGCCTTGTCCTCGGACATGCCGCCGTGCTCCGCGACGATCCCGTGCAGCGCCGCGTCGACGTCGCCGGCCATCCGCTCGGCGTCCCCGCAGACGTAGAAGTGCGCGCCGTCGGCCAACCACTGGTAGAGCGTCCGGCCCTGCTCCCGCATGCGGTCCTGCACGTAGACCTTGGCCGGTTGGTCCCGGGAGAAGGCCAGGTCCAGCCGGTTCAGGTGGCCGTCATCGGCCATGGCCAGCAGTTCGTCGCCGTACAGCAGGTCACAGCGGCGGTGCCGGCCGCCGAAGAACAGCCAGTTGCCCCCGCGCGCGCCGCTGGCCCGCCGCTCGTGCAGGAAGCCCCGGAACGGGGCCACCCCGGTGCCCGGCCCGACCATGATCATCGGTCGGTCGCCGTCCGCCGGCGGGCGGAAGTTCTCGTTGGGCTCGAGCACCACGGTGGCCACGTCACCCCGGCTGATCCGGTCGGCCACGTGGGTGGAGCACACGCCGCCCCGGTCCCGGCCCTGCGCCCGGTAGCGGATGGTGGCCACCGCCAGCTCCACGCGCTCCGGGGAGACCAACGGGCTGGACGCGATGGAGTAGGACCGCCGAGCCAACGGGCGCAGCAGCTCGAGCAACTCGACCGAGGTCAACGGGGGCCGGGTGGCCAGCTTGAGCAGGTCCAGCACGTCACGCGCCCAGAGGAACTCGTGCAGCGCCGCGCGGTCCCCGCCGGCGAGCAGGCCGCGCAGCTCGGGGTCCTGGGTGCGCCGGCCGACCTCCTCCACCAGCTCCCGGGACGGCCGGCTGATCTCGTAGTCGGTGGTCAGCACCTGGTGCAGCGGCCGGCCGTCGACGTCCTCCCCCGCCGCGCCGCCGACCTGGGCGATCAGCCGGGCGACCAACACCGGGTCGTTGCCCGGCAGGATTCCGAGCGAGTCACCCGGCCGGTAGGTCAGCCCGGTGTCGGCCAGGCACAGCTTGAGGTGGCGCACCTCCTTCAGCGCCCCCGGGCCGGAGAGCGGCCGGTTGGCCAGCACCGTGGCCGCCTTGGGCTCGTGCCGGCGCGGGGCGGAGCCGACCACCACCGGCTCCGGTTCCGGCGTGAGCAGCTCGAGCATCTCGCCGGCCCACGCGGCGGCCTCGTCCTCGAAGTCCACGTCGCACTTGACCACTTCCCGCAGCCGCCGCCCGCCCAGCTCGGCGAACCGGATGTCCAGCTCGATGGCCGCCTGGCAGAAGTCGAAGTAGCCGGTGTCGCCGAGGCCGAGCACGGCGAACGGCACCCCGTCCATCCGCGCGGCGGTCTCCTCGGAGAGCGCGCACCAGAACCGGTCGGCGTTGTAGGGCATGTCGCCCTCGCCGGTGGTGGCCGCCACGACCAGCAGGCAGCCTGCCCTGGCCAGCTCCTCCGGGGTGGCGTCGTCCAGCATGGCCACCGTGGCGTCGATGCCGCGCGCCCGCGCCGCCTGCGCCAGGTCCCTGGCCACGCCTTCGGCGTTGCCGGTCTCGCTGCCGTACAACACCCGGACCTTCGGCGCCTCGGCCGACCGCTCGATCATGTTAGGTGAGGCTAAGCTAAGTAATTCGCCAAGGTCAATGGAAGGCGGCCGTCGTCACCTATCCCGGCGGTACTCTCCCGGGGTAAGGCCGTAGTTGGCCCGGAACAACCGGGTGAAATGCGGTGGGTCCGGGAAACCCCGGGCCGCCGCCAGCAGCCGGATCGGCTGCCCGGCCAACGCCGGGTCGACCAGGTCACGGCTCACCGCATCCAGCCGGCGGGACCGGATCCACCCGGCCACCGTGTGCCCCCGCGCCTCGAACACCTTGTGCAGCAGACGGGGCGAGACGAAGTGCGCCGCCGCGAGGGTCCTCGGGCCGAGGTCCGGCTCGCCGAGATGCGCGTCGATGTAGTCGACCACGCGCAGGAACAGCGCTTCGCCGGACGGTTCGGCGGGACCGTCCGAGGCGGCGCGGTTGCCGTCGAAGACCAGCCGGACCATGTCCACCACGCAGTCCGAGAGGCCGGGCGAGCCCAGGTCCAGCTCACCGGTCACCACCCGGTCGGCGAGCCCGCGCAGGAACGGGCCGGCCAGCGCCGCCGCCGCGTCCACGCGGGGGACGGCCGTCGCGGTCCGCCCGCACAACGCCTCCGCCCGGTCACCGAACAGCGCTCGCGGAATGGAGTAGAGCAGCAGCTCGAAGTCGCTGCGCGCCTGCACGTCGTACGGGTGGGAGGTCTCGTAGGCGGAGAGATCACCGGCGCCGATGAACGCGGTACGGTCGCCCTGCTCGACCCGGAACTGCCCGCGCACCAGGTGGGTGACCTGGAACTCCTCCGGGTCGTGCCGGGCGATCAGCTCGGAGGTGCGACGGATCGCCGAGGTGTTCCCCTCGATGCGGAACAGGGTGACCGGGCCGAACTGGTAGGCGCGGATCCGGCCCTCGAACGGCCCGCTCCCGGGCCGGCGCAACCGCAGCGGGTGGAGTACCTGGCCATGCGCGTGCGCCCAGTAGTCGAACCTGTCGGCTACCGGCACCGTGCTGGTGTCCACGAGTACAGACATGAACGGCTCCCGATCCGTTTCCGCACCCATCATGGTGGTTGCCCGATCATCCACCAAACGCGGGCAGTTGTCCGGGAGCGCACGACCCGGACAATCGGTTGTTTGGCAGCGCACAGCCGGCCCATGAGGCACGCCGAGCGCCCGCTCCTCACCTACCGTCACACGGCAAACGGGGAGGGAGGCGGAGAATGGCGCACCTTGGCGGCAGCCACCACATCACCATGTCGGTCGGCCCGGCGCGCGAGGACGTGGACTTCCACGTCGGCGCCCTGGGCCTGCGTTTCATCAAGCGCACCGTGCTCTTCGACGGCTCCATCCCGATCTACCACCTGTACTACGGCAACGCGGCCGGTGATCCGAGCGCGGTGCTGACCACGTTCCCGTTCCGCCAGGCCGGCCTGATGGGCCGGCGGGGCACCAACCAGGCCCGCGAGGTGCTGCTCGCCGCGCCGGCCGGTTCGCTGGACTTCTGGCACACCCGGCTCACCGAACGGCGGATCGCGGTCACCGAGGACGAGGTGGCCGACCAGCGGCGGCTGCGCTTCCGCCACCCGTGCGGCATCGAGTACGCGCTGGTCGGGGTGCTGGACGACCCCAGACAGGGCTGGACCGGCGGCGGCGTGCCCGCCGAGCACGCCATCCACGGCATCTACGGCGTCGGGGTGCACGTGTCCGACCCGGCCAACATGGTCGAGTTCACCAGCGAGTCCCTGTACGGCAAGGACCTGGACGAGGAGGGCGACCGGGTGGCGCTGCGGGTCGGCGAGGCCGACCGGGGCGGCGTGCTCGAGCTGGTGGTCAACCGGGCCGACCCGCCGGGGACCTGGCGGTACGGCGAGGGCACCATCCACCACTTCGCCTGGAACGCCGAGACGCTGGCCAACCAGGAGGAGCTGAGGTTCGCCATCGAGGGCGCCGGCTACACCGACATCTCCGAGCTCAAGGACCGCAAGTACTTCAAGTCGGTCTACGTGCGCAGCCCGGGCGGGGCGCTGTTCGAGCTCGCCGTCACCCACGCCGACGGCGGTTGGACCTGCGACGAGTCACCCCAGGAACTCGGTCGGCGGTTCCAGCTGCCGGCCCAGTTCGAGGACCGGCGGGCGGAGCTGCTCGACCGGCTGGAACCCCTCGAAATCTGAGCCCATGAGACCCACCCGTTGGCTGAGCGAGCACGAGCAGCGCGCATGGCGCGCCCTCCTCGCGGCGAACCGCCTGCTCATGGATCGGCTGGACCGGCAGTTGCAGAACGAGGCCGGCATCCCGCACGCCTACTACGAGATCCTGGTCCGGCTGTCCGAGGCCCCCGGCCGGGCGCGGCGCATGTGCGACCTGGCCGAGTCCTGCCTATCCTCGCGCAGCCGGCTCTCCCACGCGGTCGCCCGTCTGGAGGCGGCCGGCTGGGTGCAGCGGCGGGAATGCCCGACCGACCGCCGGGGCGCGGTGTGCGAGCTCACCGACGCCGGCCTCACCGCCCTCCAGGCCGCCGTGCCGGGCCATGTGGAGGCCGTGCGCACACACCTGTTCGACCGGCTCACCGAGGAGCAGGTCGACCAGCTGGCCGCGATCTTCGAGGCGATCCGCCCGGCACTGGAGAAACGCCGCACCCGCACCGGGGTCTAGGCCCGGCCGGCCGGAGCGGCGCCGGTTTCGGCCAGGAACCCGGTGAGCACCTCGGCCAGGCGTTCCGGCTGGTCCTCCGGCACCAGCGTGGCCGAGTCGGCGATCTCCACCAGCCGGCCGCCGGGGTACAGCTCGGCCAGCCGGGGCCCGTGCTCGCGGGGCATCAGGCGGTCCTCGGTCGCCCACACCACCAGCACCGGGCGGTCGAACTCGCGCAGCCGCTCGCTCCAGGCGAGCAGCGTGGCCCGGTCCGGGGCGGAGCCGGCGAACTTGGCGAAGTCCCGCCGGATCGCCCGGCTGCCCGTGGCGGGCGCGAACCAGTCGTCCAGCACCTCGTCCGGGATCCCCCGCAGGCTCATGCCGCCGTAGCCGCCCTTGGCCCGGCGCACCGCACCCAGCCGCATCGCCTGCATCAGCAGCCACACCCCGCCGGGCACCTTGGCCACCACGGCCAGCGCCTTCGCCGGCCCGGGCGGGAAGTTGTCGAACGCCTCGCAGGCCACCAGCGCCAGGCGGGCCACCCGGTCGGCCCCGCTGCCGGGTCCCTCGGACACCAGGAACTGGCCACCGCCCCAGTCGTTCAGCACCAGGGTGACGTCCCGCAGGTCCAGCCGGTTCAGGAACTCGCCGAGCAGCCGGGCGACGCCGCGCTGGCTCAGGTCCGCGCCGGGCCTCATCGGCTCCCGGTGGCCGCCGAGGGGCAGCGTGGGCAGCAGGCAGCGGTAACCCGCCAGCAGCGGAACCACCTTCCGCCACTGGGTCGTTGCGCTCATCGGCACACCGTGGGTGAACACCAGCACCGGCCCGTCGCCCCCGGTGTCCTGGTACTCCACCGGCCCGGCGGTCAGCTCGATCTTGGGCATGCGCGACCCCTTTCCCGCTGTCGTGTCCCGCACGCGCCGAACCGGGCGCGCGCTCGGCCAACGCGTTCCGCTCTAGATAGATCGTTCTAATGTAGGCTAACAGCCATGGCAACACCGACACGGGACACCCGGAGCAGGATCCGCGACGCGGCGGCCACCCTGTTCCGTCGGGAGGGCTACGCGGCCACCGGGCTGAAACGCATCGCCAGCGAGTCCGCCGCCCCGTTCGGCTCCATCTACCACTTCTTCCCCGGGGGCAAGGAGCAGCTGGCGGAGGACGTCGTGCGCACCGCCGGCGCGGCGTACGGGCACATGGTGGCCGCCCTGCTGAACAGCGTGGCCGACCCGCTGGAGTCGCTGGCCAACGCGTTCGACCGGGCCGCGGCCAACCTCGAGGCCGCCGACTACGCCGATGCCTGCCCGATCGCCACCCTGGCCTTGGAGGTGGCCAGCAGCAACGAGACCCTCCGGGTGGCCACCGCACAGGTGTTCGACGGCTGGGTCACCGAGGGCACCGAGTGGTTCGCCCGCTGGGCCCCGGACCGGGCCACCGCGCGCTGGCTGTGCCAATCGATGATCATGCTGCTGGAGGGCGCCTTCGTGCTGAGCCGGGCCGCCCGCTCCCCCGAGCCGCTGCACGCGGCGGGCCGAGCCATGGTCGAGCTGGCCCGCCCGGTGGTCAGTCGAGGAACGTGACGGTCTCCGCCAGCGGGGCGCGGTCCACCCGCACGACGGGACCCGCGTCGTCCGCGTAGCCGATCGACATGCCGCAGACCAGCATCAACCCCGCCGGCGGCGACAGCACCTCGGTGACCGTGCGCCGGTACACCGACCAGGCCAGCTGCGGGCAGCTGTGCAGCCCCTCGCCGCGCAGCAACAACATCACCGTCTGCAGGTACATGCCGAGGTCCAGCCACTGCGCCCGCCCCAGGTCGCGGTCCACGTAGCAGAACAGCGCGGCCGGCGCGCCGAAGCAGTCCCAGTTCGCCGCCACGGCCCGCTCGCGGCCCTCGGCGTCCCCGCGCGCGACCCCCATCGCCGCGTAGCGCCGCTCGGCCGCGCCCGCCCGTCGCTCCCGGTAGGGCGACTTCAACGCCGGCGGGTACATCTCGAACTCCCGCTCGTCGCCGCGGTCGCCCGAGGCCACCCGCTCACCGGCCCGCTTCTTCAGCTCGGCCAGGGTCGCGCCGGTCACCAGGTAGCTGTTCCACGGCTGCAGGTTGCCGCCGGACGGCGACCGGGCGGCGGCGCCGAGCACGCGCGCCAACACATCCCTCGGCACCGGCCGATCACTGAACCGGCGCACCGCCCGCCGACCGGCCACCGCCTGGTACACGTCCATCAACGCGTCTACCTCCTACTGGGCACTCCCTTGCCCGACGTCCCTGGACGCCCAAAGGTGACCGCCAGACGGGTGATCGTCGTTCGTGGCGGTTTGGCGTCGCTTTTCGACCCCAGAGCGCCAGAATCGGCGATCACGCCCGGGGAACGCATCGGTGCCGGGAGTGCGCGGTGGGTGGGCTCGGCGGTCCGGGCTATCGCCCCGGCGGCGGGACCAGGGCGCGCAGCGCGGCGTTCAGCGCCTCCCGCTCCGGCTCGGGCAAGGAGGCCAGCAGGTCCCGGTCCAGGTCCGCGATCAGCCCGCGCACCTTGTCCAACAGCTCTCGCCCGGACTCGGTGATCTCCAACCGCGCCGGCAGACCCTGGCCCGACGGCCCCCGGCTGACCGCGCCCAGCTCCTCCAGCGCGCGCACCGTGGCCAGCATGCTGGGCGTGGTCACCCCGGCGCGGCGGGCCAGGTCGCTGTACGAGAGGTCCGGGCGGTGGGAGAGGTGCCCCAGCGCTCCCAGGTGGCGCATGGTCAGGCCGAACTGGACCAGCTCGGCCTCCAGCCGACGCTGCAGCTCCCGACCGAGCAGGATGATCTGCATCGCCGTCGAGAACACCAGCGTCGGCGGCCGAGCCTCCGTCTCCCCCATCCGCCGGAAGCTAGCTTATAGCTTCACTTATAGCTAGACTAACGCCGTGAAGATCCTGCTGCTGTCCGCGCACGTGCTCACATCCATCATCTTCATCGGCCCGGTCACGGTGGCCACCAGCCTGTTCCCCCGCTACGCCAAGGCCGCCCTGGACGGCGGCGACCGGGCTCGCGGCGTGCTGGACCTGCTGCACCGGATCAGCCGGGGATACTCCGTGCTCGGCCTCACCGTGCCGGTCTTCGGCATCGCCACCGGCGCCGCGCTGGGCGTGCTCACCCAGGCCTGGCTGGTCGTCTCGATGGCGCTCACCGCCGTCGCCGCCGGACTGCTCGCCCTGGTGCTGCTGCCCGGCCAGAACGCCGTCATGCGCGCACTGGACGGCCAGGCCGTGGACGTCTCGGCCGTCGCGCCGGTGCTCGGCCAGCTGCGGATGATGGCCGGTATCTTCGCGCTCACCTGGGCGGTGGTCGTGGTGCTCATGATCGCCCGTCCTGGCTCGACCACCGGGGTCTGACCGCTGACCCTTGTGACGGAGGTCACCGCGTGCCACGATCGAAAACCGGCCCGTTCCGGGGCGAGTCCGGTCGGGCCACCGTGGTCGGCACGGCCACGGCCCTGCCTAGGAAGCGCGGGCACGATGGCCGAACTGGAACCGAGGAACTTCCTGCAGCCCTGTCTGCTGCTGTTGCTGTGTGAGACGCCGGACCACGGGTACGAGCTGGCGGCCCGGCTGCGCCCGATGCACGACGTGGACGGTGACGCCGGCGGGATCTACCGGGCGCTGCGTTCCCTGGAGCGCCAGGGGCTGGTGCGCTCCGAGTGGCACACCTCTTCGACCGGACCGGCCCGCCGCATCTACCGGGTCACCGACGCCGGCGTGCACGCGCTGGACGCCTCGGTGCACGGGCTGAACCAGACCCACGCCGCGCTGCACGTGTTCCTGGAACGCTACGGCCGGCTGGTGGCCTCCGACGGGCAGGGAGGAGGCAGGCATGGCGGTCGCACTCGGACCCGAGCACGCCTCGGCGGCGTTCGCTCGGCGGGACGCACCGACGGCCGGGTTGACCGAGACGGCGGCTGACCTGGCCCTGGCCTGCCACGCGATGGCGCGCCGGTTCCACCGGGGCGGCCGGCTGCTGGCCTTCGGCGCGGGCGCGGCCCGGGCGGACGCCGCGCACGTGGTGGTGGAGTTCGCGCATCCGGTGATCGTCGGCAAGCGCGCGCTGCCCGCGCTGGCGCTCGCCGAGCCCCGCTGGCTGCCGCTGTTCGCCGAGCCCCAGGACATCGCGCTGGGCCTGTGCGCGGACGGCCGGGACCCCGGGGTGTCCGAGGGACTGGCGCTCGGCCGGGACGCCGGGTTGCTCACCATCGCCCTGCTCGGCGGCGACGGCGGCGCGATCGCCCGGCTGGACGGGCTGGACCACGTGCTGGTGGTGCCTTCGGCGGACCCGCGCATCGTGCGCGAGGCCCACGTGACGGCCTACCACGTGCTGTGGGAGCTCGTGCATGTGTTCCTCGACCAGCCGGGGGTGTTGTGATGACCCCGGAGTGTGCGGGTCCGGAGTGCGTCACCTGCTCGGACGCGGCGGTGCCGGTCCGGGTCAGCCGGCTGCTGCCGGACGGGTTGGCGCTGGTGGAGGCGGCTCCCGGGCGGACCGAGGAGGTCTCGGTCGCGCTGGTCGACGCGGGCGTCGGGGACGTGGTGCTGGTCCACGCGGGCGAGGCGATCGCGGTGGTACCCGATGAGTCTTGAGTCGCTGTACCCGTTCCTGCACGCCGGCCGGGCCGACCTGGACGAGCTGCTCGCCGACGTGACCCGTTCCACCCGGGAGAAGGTCGAGGAGATCGGCCGGCTGCGGGCCGAGGTCGCCGCGACGGAGGCGGCCGAGCTGGCCCGGTGCGCCGAGGCAATGGCCGACCGGTTCGGCCGGGGCGGGCGGCTGTTCACCTTCGGCAACGGCGGGTCCAGCACCGACGCCGCCGGGCTGGCCATCCTGTTCACCGACCCGGGCGAGGGAGCGCGGCCGCTTCCGGCCACCGCGCTGGCCGAGGACGTGGCCACCCTGACCGCGCTGGCCAACGACGTGGGCTTCGAGGTGGTGTTCGCCCGGCCACTGGCCGCCGCCGGCCGCCCGGTGGACATCGCGCTCGGCCTGTCCACCAGCGGCGGGTCGGCCAACGTGCTGCGTGGGTTCGACGCGGCGCGCCGGCGCGGCATGCTCACCGTCGGGCTGGCCGGCTACACCGGCGGCCCGATGGCCGAGGTGGCGGCGCGCGGGGAGATCGACCACCTGTTCGTCATGCCGTCCAGCTCGGTGCACCGCATCCAGGAGGCCCAGACCACCACGTACCACGTGCTGTGGGAGCTCGTGCAGCGAGCGCTCCGGTGACCCACACGGTTCTGGCCCGCCGGCGTATCCGGGTGGGCGGGATCGTGCAGGGCGTCGGCTTCCGGCCGTTCGTGTACGCGCTGGCCCGCGAGTTCGGCCTGGCCGGGTTCGTGCGCAACGACGAGTCCGGCGTGCTGATCGAGGTGGAGGGCGACCCGGCGGCGCTCTCCGGGTTCACCGCCTCGGTGCCCACCCGGGCGCCCGCGCTGGCCGTGGTCGCCGAGGTGCGGGTGGACGACCTGCCACCCACCGCCGAGCCGGGTTTCCACATCCTGGCCAGCGCCGCCGGCGGCCGGCGCGGCGCGCTCATCTCGCCGGACACCGCCACCTGCGCGGATTGCCTCGCCGAGCTGGCCGACCCGGCCGACCGGCGCTACCGCTACCCGTTCGTCAACTGCACCAACTGCGGCCCCCGGCTGACCATCGTGACCGGGGTGCCCTACGACCGGCGGTACACCACGATGGCCGGCTTCCCGATGTGCCGGGAGTGCGCCACCGAGTACCACGACCCCGCCGACCGGCGGTTCCACGCCCAACCGGTGTGCTGCCCGGCGTGCGGCCCGACCCTTCGGTGTACCGACCCCGCCGGCACATCCCTCGAGCCGGCCGGCGACCCGCTGGCCGCCGCCGTGGCCGCGTTGCGGGCCGGCGCGGTGCTGGCGGTGAAGGGCATCGGCGGCTACCACCTCGCCGCGCTGGCCCGCGACGAGCGAGCCGTGGCCGCGCTGCGCGCCCGCAAGCACCGGGAGGACAAGCCGTTCGCGCTGCTCGCCGCCGATCTCGCGGCGGCGCGGCGCCTGGTCGAGGTGGACGGGACGGCCGCCGCCGAGCTGACCTCCCGGCGGGCGCCGATCGTGCTGCTCCCCCGCCGCCCGGACGCCCCGGTGGCGCCCTCGGTCGCCCCCGGCAACCGCTACCTCGGCGTGCTGCTGCCCTACACCCCGCTGCATCACCTGCTGGCCGCCGACCTGGCCGAGCCGCTGGTGCTGACCAGTGGCAACGTCTCCGACGAGCCGATCGCCTACCGGGACGGCGAGGCCGCCGAACGGCTGGGCGGCATCGCCGACGGGCTGCTCACCCATGACCGGCCGATCCACACGCGCGCGGACGACTCGGTGCTGCGGGTCACCGGCGGGCGGGTGCTGCCGATCCGCCGCTCGCGGGGTTACGCCCCGGAACCGCTGCCGCTGGCCACCCCGGCGCGCCGGCCCGTCCTGGGCTGCGGGGCCGAGCTGAAGAGCACGTTCTGCCTGGCCGAGGGCGGCCGGGCGTTCCTCTCCCACCACATCGGCGACCTGGAGAACGCGGAGACCCTGCGCTCGTTCACCGAGGGCATCGCGCACTACCGCACGCTGTTCGACATCACCCCCGAGGTGGTCGCGCACGACCTGCACCCGGAGTACCTGTCCACCAAGTACGCCCTGGAGCTGCCCGGCGTCCGGCTGGTCGGCGTGCAGCACCACCACGCGCACCTGGCCGCCTGCCTGGCGGACAACCGGGCCACCGGGCCGGTGATCGGGCTGGCCTGCGACGGCCTCGGCTACGGCACCGACGGCACCCTCTGGGGCGGCGAGCTGATGGAGGTCTCGATCACCGGCTTCCGCCGGCTGGCCCACCTGGAGACGGTGCCGCTGCCCGGCGGGGCGACCGCGATCCGTCAGCCCTGGCGGATGGCGGCGGCCTGGCTGCGCGCGGCCCACCCGGACGGCGAGCTGGCCGACCTGGCCGTGGTGCGCCGCCAGGGTGCCCGTTGGACGCAGGTGGAACGGCTGCTCGGGTCGGACCTACCGGTCCCGCTGACCTCCAGCGTCGGCCGGCTGTTCGACGCGGTGGCCGCGCTGGCCGGGGTGCGGGACGAGGTGAACTACGAGGGCCAGGCCGCGGTGGAGCTGGAGCAGGCGGTCGACCCCGAGGTACGCGACGGCTACCCGATGCGGATGACCGACGCCGTGCTGTACGGCGCCGACCTGGTCCGGGGCGCGGTGCGCGACCTGCGCGCCGGACGGCCGGCCGGCACCATCGCCGCCCGCTTCCACCGCGGCCTCGCCGCCGGACTGGCCGAGGCGGCGGCCGGCGCCTGCGCCCGGACCGGACTGGACACGGTGGCGCTGTCCGGCGGGGTGTTCCAGAACGTGACCCTGCTGCACGGCCTGCGGGACCGGCTCGACGGGTACGGGCTGAGGGTCCTGACGCACTCCCGGGTGCCGCCGAACGACGCCGGGATCAGCCTCGGACAGGTCACAGTGGCCGCCGCACTGGACCGAGCCTGAGGTAAAGTCGGGCAGTTTTTGTCAACATCGGCCCGGGTGTACGGAGATGCGGTATCTAGACTGGACCAGCTGGACACCTGGACGGCCCGACACCGGTCAGGTCGATGAGTGCACCCGCGAGCGGGCGGTTCTGAAGATCTACACCGCCCGGCTCTCCGAGGAGGAGCGCTGCCATCGCGCCTTCCGCGCGGTGGAGCTGGAGCGGGTGGCCACCGAGACCCGTCGCGCCGCGTCCACGGTGATCCACGACGCGATCGAGGGCTCGGCCGCCGAAGCGCCGGCCGCCCTCTACCGGCTGGTCGCCAACACCCGGCTGGCCGTCACCATCGCGGCGCTGAACCTGATGGGCATCGAGACCCTCCTGCCCGGCGAGCCACCCTTCCACGCGCCGCGCGAGCTGATCGACGCCACCCGGATCTACCTGCGCGAACCCCCCGGCGACGGCCACGGTTCCGGCGGTTCGGACGGCCTGGACGCGCTGAGCGGGCTGATCGGCGACTTCCACCGGTCCACCGTGTTCATCAACGGGCTGCGCATCGAGCCGCGCCGCCTGCCCGCCGTCGTGCCGCTGACCCTGCGCGCCGCCCATCCGGCGATCATGGTGGCGTTCGGCGAGTTCCTCGCGCACAAGTACGTCATCGAAGGCTGGAGCCTGCTCTGACCGAAGCCCAGACGGTTCAGTAGTTGCTTTATTCAGCTGTCGCTGTACTGTTTGGCGTTGTGGAGACATTGACGCACGGGGAGGTGCTGGCTCGGTTCGGGCACGCACTCTCCGACCCGATCCGGTCCCGGCTGCTGCTGGCGCTGCGCGAGGCCCCGGGTTATCCGGCCGAGTTGGCGGAGCTGCTGGGCACCTCCCGGCAGAACCTGTCCAACCACCTGTCGTGCCTGCGTGGGTGTGGGCTGGTGGTGGCGGTGCCCGAGGGTCGGCGGCTGCGGTACGAGCTGGCCGATGCCCGGCTGGCTCACGCGCTCGGCGACCTGCTCGGCGTCGTGCTGACCGTCGACCCGGCCTGTTGCCCGTCCGCCGACGAAGCCGGGTACTGCTGATGGCCGCCCCGGTCTCGGCCGCCCGCCGGACCCAGCTGGCGATTCGTATCCGGTGGCTGGTCGCGGCCACGATCACCTACAACGTGATCGAGGCGGTCGTGGCGATCAGCGCCGGCACACTCGCCTCCTCGACCGCGTTGATCGGGTTCGGGTTGGACTCGGTGATCGAGGTGTCCTCGGCGGCCGCCGTGGCCTGGCAGTTCGCCGGCGCCGACCCGGAACGGCGGGAGCGGACGGCGCTCCGGGTCATCGCGGTGTCCTTCTTCGCGCTCGCCGGTTACGTCACCGTGGAGTCGGTGCGTGCGCTGCTGGGCGCCGAACGCGCCGAGCACTCCACCGTCGGCCTGGTGCTGGCCGCGCTGTCGCTGCTGGTCATGCCGGTGCTGTCGGCCGCGCAGCGCCGCGCCGGCCGGGAGCTGGGCTCGACCAGCGCGGTCGCCGACTCCAAACAGACCCTGCTGTGCACCTACCTCTCCGGGGTGTTGCTGGTCGGGCTCGGCCTGAACAGCCTGTTCGGCTGGTGGTGGGCCGACCCGGCCGCCGCGCTGGTCATCGCGGCCGTCGCGGTCAAGGAGGGGCGCGAGGCCTGGCGAGGCGAGGCCTGCTGCGCATCGGAGGGCTGCTCATGATCTTCCAACGCATGCCCGTGCGGGTCCGCGAGGCCGTCCCGGCTCGGCACTCGGCCGCTACCCGGAGGGCAACACCGGACGCGCCCGGGTGGAGCTCACCCAATCCCTGCCGGTGCCCGACGATCTCGCCGCCGTCCTCGCCAAGAGCTAGGTGCGTCGTACCTCTAGTGGTCGGCGTCACTTACCCGCGCCTCCGGACCCGGTTACAACGGTAGATCTCCCACCACGAGGCATATCGGCGTGCCCTCGCCAGCCCGGTGTACGCCGAGGA
Source organism: Actinospineispora eucalypti (assembly GCA_014208095.1). Classification (GTDB taxonomy): domain Bacteria; phylum Actinomycetota; class Actinomycetes; order Mycobacteriales; family Pseudonocardiaceae; genus Pseudonocardia; species Pseudonocardia eucalypti. The sequence continues at coordinate 920,323 of JACHMT010000002.1, forward strand.
AGGCGACTCGCGATGTCCTCCGCGACCGAGCAGGAAGCGCCCACCGTCCATATCCTCTGGATCAACGCCGGACTCAGCTGCGACGGTGACTCGGTGGCCCTCACGGCGGCCACCCAACCCAGCATCGAGGAGATCGCGCTCGGCGCGCTCCCCGGGCTGCCCAAGATCGCCGTGCACTGGCCGCTGATCGACTTCGAGTGCGGGCCGGATGTCGGCGCGGACACCTTCATCGAGTGGTTCTTCAAGGCCGACCGGGGCGAGCTGGAGCCGTTCGTGCTGGTCGTGGAGGGGTCGATCCCGAACGAGAAGATCAAGCAGGAGGGGTACTGGTGCGGGTTCGGGAACAACCCGGACACCAACCAGCCGATGACCACCAGCGAGTGGCTGGACCGGCTGGCGCCCAAGGCGCTGGTGGTGCTCGCGGTGGGCACGTGCGCCACCTACGGCGGCATCCACGCCATGTCGGGCAACCCCACCGGCGCCATGGGCGTCGCCGACTACCTGGGCTGGAGCTGGAAGTCCAAGGCCGGCATCCCGATCGTGAACGTGCCGGGCTGCCCGGTACACCCGGACAACCTGTCCGAGACCATCCTCTACCTGCTCTACCAGGCCACCGGCGCCGCGCCGATGATCCCGCTGGACGAAGCCGGGCGGCCCAAGTGGCTGTTCGGCTCCACCGTGCACGAGGGTTGTGACCGGGGCGGTTACTACGAGCAGGGCGAGTTCGCCAGCGAGTACGGGCAGCCCACCTGCCTGGTGAAGCTGGGCTGCTGGGGTCCGGTGGTCAAGTGCAACGTGCCGAAACGGGGCTGGATCAACGGCGTCGGCGGCTGCCCGAACGTGGGCGGCATCTGCATCGGCTGCACCATGCCGGGCTTCCCGGACAAGTTCATGCCGTTCATGGACGCGCCGCCGGGCAGCAAGGTCTCCGGCGCGGCCAGTGGGGCCTACGGATCCGTGATCCGCCGGCTGCGCAACATCACCTTGAAGAGCGTCGACTCCGAACCCAAGTGGCGCACCAAGGGCGCCGAGCTGACCACCGGTTACCGGAAGTCCTGGTAGGGGGATCGCAGCCATGACCGCCACCGAAGCCTCCGTCCCGTCCACCGAACAGTCCAAGCTGGTGGAGATGGCCTGGGACCCGATCACCCGGATCGTGGGCAGCCTGGGCATCTACGCGAAGATCGACTGGGCGGCCAAGCGGGTCGTGGAGTGCCACTCCACGTCGTCCATCTTCCGCGGCTACTCGATCTTCATGAAGGGCAAGGACCCGCGCGACGCGCACTTCATCACCAGCCGGATCTGCGGCATCTGCGGGGACAACCACGCCACCTGCTCGGTCTACAACCAGAACATGGCCTACGGGGTCCGCCCGCCGCACCTGGGTGAGTGGATCATCAACCTGGGCGAGGCCGCCGAGTACATGTTCGACCACAACATCTTCCAGGAGAACCTGGTCGGGGTGGACTACTGCGAGAAGATGGTCGCGGAGACCAACCCCGGCGTGCTGGAGCAGGCCAACCGCACCGAGGCGCCGCACGCGGCCGACCATGGCTACAAGTACATCGGCGACATCATGCGCGCCCTGAACCCGTTCTCCGGCGAGTTCTACCGGGAGGCGCTGCAGGTCAGCCGGTACACCCGGGAGATGTTCTGCCTGATGGAGGGGCGCCACGTGCACCCCTCCACGCTGTACCCGGGCGGGGTCGGCACGGTGGCCACGCACCAGCTGTTCACCGACTACTACACCCGGCTGATGCGCTACGTGGAGTTCATGAAGCGCGTGGTGCCGCTGCACGACGACCTGTTCGACTTCTTCTACACCGCGCTGCCCGGCTACGAGCGGGTCGGCTACCGGCGCACCATGCTGGGCTGCTGGGGCTCGCTGAACGACCCCGAGCACTGCGACTTCACCTACCAGAACATGTCCGACTGGGGCCGGCGGATGTTCGTCACCCCCGGCGTGGTGGTGGACGGCCGGCTGGTCACCACGGACCTGGTGGACATCAACCTGGGCATCCGGATCCTGCTCGGCAGCTCGTACTACCGGGACTGGGAAGACCAGGAGATGTTCGTGACCCGCGACCCGCTGGGCAACCAGGTGGACCGCCGGCACCCGTGGAACCAGCACACCATCCCGGCGCCGCAGAAGCGGGACTTCGAGGACAAGTACTCCTGGACGATGTCGCCGCGCTGGTTCGACGGCACCGACTACCTGCCGCTGGACACCGGCGGCGGCCCGCTGGCCCGGTTGTGGACGACCGCGCTGGCCGGGCTGGTGAACACCCCGTACGTGCGGGCCACCGGGCACAGCGTGCGGATCGACCTGCCGCGCACCGCGACCAAGCCCGAGGTCAGCTTCGAGTGGAAGATCCCGCAATGGTCCAACGCCATCGAGCGCAACCGGGCCAGGACCTACTTCCAGGCCTACTCGGCCGGGTTGGCGCTGCACTTCGTGGAGCAGGCGCTGGCCGAGGTGCGCGCCGGGCACAGCAAGACCTGGGAGAAGTTCACCGTGCCCGACGAGGCGATCAGCTGCGGTTTCACCGAGGCGGTTCGCGGGGTGCTTTCCCACCACATGGTCATCCGGGGCGGCAAGATCGCCAACTACCACCCGTACCCGCCGACGCCCTGGAACGGCAGCGTGCGGGACGTGTACGGCACACCCGGTCCCTATGAGGACGCGGTGCAGAACACGCCGATCTTCGAGGAGAACAGCCAGGAGAACTTCAAGGGGATCGACATCATGCGCGCGGTGCGCAGCTTCGACCCGTGCCTGCCCTGCGGCGTGCACATGTACAAGGGCGACGGCAAACCGCTGCACGTGATGCACTCCCCCGCGATGCTCAACCAGTTCTGATGACGGCACCGGATCCCGCCGGTCTGGCCGCCCGGATCGACGCGGTGCTGGTGGAGGTGGCGGCCCGCGCGGGTGAACCGGCGAGGGCCGCCGTGGAGGACCTGGTCCGCGACCTGATGCGGTTCTACGGGTCCGGCCTGGCGCGGATGGTGGAGACCATGGAGGCCGGGGCCGGCCCCGACCTGGTGCACCGGGTCGCGGCCGACCCGGTGGTCGGCGGGCTGCTGGCGCTGCACGACCTGCACCCGGTCGAGCTGTCCACCCGGCTGCGGCACGCGCTGGAGAACGCGCGCCGCCGGCTGGGCAACCACGGCACCGGCATCGAGCTGACCGGGGTGGACGGCGACGGCATGGTCCGGGTGCGCATCCCGGCCGGCTGCGGCGCGGACACCGTGCGGGACGTGGTGGAGGCGGCGGTCACCGAACTGGCCCCGGACACCGAGGGCGTCGTGTTCGACACCGCGCCGGCCCTGCTCACCATCGGCATGCGGCCCTCGGTCGGGACCCCGCCGTGACCCGCTCACTGCGCAGGCTGTTGCGGGAGCCTCGGGTGGCGCCCCAGGAGCGCTGCGAGCTGTGCGCCACCCCGGTGGGCGGCGAGCACCCGCACCTGGTGGAGGTCCACGAGCGGCGGCTGTTGTGCGCGTGTCAGGCGTGCGCGCTGCTGTTCAGCGAGCCGGGGCCGAAGCTGCGCTACCGACGGGTGCCGGACCGGTACCTGGTGGACCCGGAGTTCGAGCTGTCCGACGCGCAGTGGGACGCCCTGCGCATCCCGGTGGGCATGGCCTTCTTCCTGCGCAACTCCGCCCGGGAAGCCCTGATCGCCTGCTACCCGAGCCCGGCCGGGGCCACGGAGAGCGAGCTGCCGCTGGAGGCCTGGGCGGACGGGGTCGGCGCCGGCCCGCTGGCCGCCGAGCTCACCCCGGACGTGGAGGCGCTGCTGGTGCGCCGGGGTGACGGGGTGCGGCCGGAGTGCCTGCTGGTACCGATCGACGCCTGCTACCGGCTGGTCGGCCTGGTCCGGCTGCACTGGAAGGGGTTCGACGGCGGCGCCGAGGCGTGGGCCGCCATCGACGCGTTCTTCGACGAGGCGCGTTCCCGCGCACGAACGGTGTCCTGATGCCCCGGTTCGCCTGCCTGGACGCCCGCCCCGACCTCCGCTCGGCCGGCCCCGGCATGCTGCTCGACCTGCGCATCACGGTGGACCCGGGGCAACGGGTGCACAGCCTGGCCCTGCGCACCCAGATCCGCATCGAACCCCGTCGCCGCCGCTATACCCCGGCCGAGGCGGAGCAGCTGGTCGACCTGTTCGGGGAGCTGCCCCGGTGGGGCGAGACGCTGCACCCGCTCCAACTGTGCACGGTGTCCACGATGGTCACCGGGTTCGCCGGGCAGACCACCACCGAGGTGTCCGTACCGCTCAGCTACGACATCGACGTGGCGGCCACCCGCTACCTGCACGGCCTGGACGACGGTGACGTGCCGTTGTTGCTGTTGTTCTCCGGCACGGTGTTCTACGCCGGGCCGGAGGGCGTGCAGGTGGGGCTGGTGTCCTGGTCGGAGGAGGCCACGTTCCGGCTGCCGGTGGCCATCTGGCGGGCCGCGATGGACGCGCACTTCCCCGGCACCGCCTGGCTGCGGCTGCGCCGGGAGACGCTGGACGCCCTGCTCGCCTACCGGTCCGCGCACGCGATTCCGAGCTGGGACGACGTGCTGCACCGGCTGCTCAAGGACGCCCGGCCATGACCGCCCTGGATGAGCTGGCCCGGGTGGCGGACGCGGTCCTGTTCGAGGGTTACCTGCTCTACCCGTACCGGGCGTCGGCGCAGAAGAACCGGCTGCGCTGGCAGTTCGGCGTGCTGGTCCCGCCCGGGTACGCCGAGGAGTCCGGCGAGGCGGCGGCGAACCGCACCGAGTGCCTGCTGGAGGCCGGGCCGGCGACCGCGCTGCACGTGCGGCTGCGTTTCCTGCGGCTGCGCGCGCGTTCGGTCTACGACGCCGACGGCCGCCCGATCGACCACCTGGTGGTGGACGGCACGCGGGTGTTCGCGTGGGAAGAAGGGCAGCCGGCGACGGTGGACGCGGTGGTCGCGGTCGGCGAGCTACTCGCCGGACCCCGGGCCGTGTCGTTCGCCCTGTCGGCGGACCTGGAGGTGGAACCGGTGGCGGGCGGGTCGGTGCACCGCCGCTGCTGGCCGCTGGCCGGCCGGCTGGTGCTCTCCGCGACCGAGCTGCCCGGCCCGTACGGGGCGCTGCGCCTGCGCCTGGACGTGCTCAACGACTCGCAGTGCCCGCCGGAGGCCCGCCGCGAGGAGGCGCTGCGCACCTCACTGATCGCCGCGCACTCGCTGCTGTCGCTGGATGCCGGTTCGTTCCTTTCCCCCACCGACCCGCCGGAATGGGCAAAGCCGGCCACCGCCGAGCTGACCAACGAGCACACCTGGCCGGTGCTCGGCGGTCCGGAGGACCGCTCCGACCTCCTGCTGTCCAGCCCGATCATCCTGGCCGACCACCCCCGGCTGGCCCCGGAGAGCCCGACCGACCTGTTCGACGGGACCGAGATCGACGAGATCCTCAGCCTCCGCACCCTGGTCCTCACCGACGAGGAGAAGGCCGAGGCCCGGGCCACCGACCCGAAGGCGGCCGCCGTGATCGACGCGGTGGACGGCATGCCGCCGGAGATCTGGGAGCGGCTGCACGGCGCCGTCCGTTCGCTCGGTCCTTCCCGGACCGACCCGACCGAGGTGCCGCCCTGGGAGCAACCCGAGGTGCCCTGGTGGGACCCGGGCGTCGACGAGTCGGTGTCCCCGGAGACCGACTCGGTGCTGGTCGGCTCGGTCCAGGTGCGCAAGGGCGTCGCGGTGCGGCTGCGCCCGCGCGGCGGCGGGGACGCGCAGGACACGTTCCTGGTCGGCCTGCGCGCCACCGTGCAGGCGGTGCTGCACGACGTGGACGGCGAGGTGCACGTTGCCGTGTCGCTGGACGACGACCCGGCCGCCGAGTTGCAGCTGGCGCACGGCCGGTACCGCTACTTCCGCCCCGACGAGCTGGAACCGGTGCGGGTGTCATGAGGGACCGGGTGCTGGTGGCGGGCATCGGAAACGTGTTCCTCTCCGACGACGGTTTCGGCGTGGCCCTGGCCAACCGGCTGGCCGGCACCGAACTGCCGCCCGGGGTGGAGGTGCGGGACATCGGCATCCGGGGGATGCACCTGGCCTACCAGCTGCTGGACGGCTACCGGGTCCTGGTGCTGCTGGACACCGCACAGCGCGGCGGAGGGCCGGGCTCGCTCTACCTGCTCGAACACGACCTGGACCAACCCGCCGACCCCGGGGCGCTGGGTTTCAACGCGCACGGGATGGACCCGGCATCGGTGCTGGCCATGCTGGACCAGCTGGCCGAGGGCAACGGACTGGACCGGCCGATCGAACGCGCGCTGGTGCTGGCCTGCGAACCCTCGAGCCTGGACGAGGGACTGGAGCTGTCCGAGCCGGTGGCGGCGGCGGTGGAGCGCGCCCTGCCGGTGCTGCTGGACCTGCTGCGCGAGCTGACCGGAGCCCCGGTCCGATGACCCGCTACAAGATCGTGCCGGGGCGCTGCGAACTGGCCGCGCAGGCCAGCTCCAGCCTGCACCCGATCCGCGCGGAGGCCAGCGAGCTGGCCGGCGAGATCGACGTCGAGCTGGCCGACGGGGTGCTCGATCCCACCGCGCCCACCGGCGCGCGTATCGAGCTGGCCACCGCCGCGCTGCACTCGGGAAACCCGCTGCTCGACCGGGAGATCCAGGGCCGGCTGGACGCCCGCCGCTACCCCAGGGTGGCCGCGTGGGTGCGCGAGGTGACCGGCCCGACGGACGGCGCGTACGACGTGCACGGGGAGCTGACCCTGCGGCACGTCACCCGGCCGGTGACCGCCCGGGCCACGCTGGTCTCGGGCGACCGGCGGTTTCTCGAGGTCAACGGGGCTTTCACCCTCGACGTACGGGACTTCCAGCTGGACCCGCCGAAGCTGCTCGGCCTGCGGGTGCACCCGGAGGTGGCGGTGACGGTGCGGATCGTGGCGGAACGGAGTTGATCACATGTGCCTCGGAATTCCCGGTGAGATCGTGGCCCTGCTGGCCGAGCACGAGGACCTGGCGATGGTCAGCGTGGAGGGCGTGCGGCGGGCGGTGAACATCGGCCTGATCCGCGAGGAGGTCGAGCTGCATCCCGGTGACTGGGTGCTGATCCACGTCGGGTTCGCCCTCTCCAAGATCGACGAAGCGGAGGCGAAGGCGTCCCTGGAGTGGCTGACCGGGGTCGGCGACGCCTACACCGACGAGCTCACCGCGCTCGCTTCCAGCGACATCACGTAAAGGGGGCAATCCGATGAGGTTCGTCGACGAGTTCCGCGACGCCGGCGCCGCCCGGGCGCTGGCCACCCGCATCGCCGCGCTGTGCGAGCCGGGGCGGCACTACAAGTTCATGGAGGTGTGCGGCGGGCACACGCACACCATCTACAAGCACGGCCTCGAGGACTACCTGCCGGAGACGGTCTCCCTGGTGCACGGCCCGGGATGCCCGGTGTGCGTGATCCCGATGGGCCGGGTGGACGACGCCATCGCCATCGCCGAGCGGGACGACGTGATCATGACGTCGTTCGGCGACATGATGCGGGTACCCGGCGGGCGCGGCTCGTTCTTCGACTCCAAGGCGGCCGGCGCGGACATCCGGATGGTGTACTCGCCGCTGGACGCGCTCAAGATCGCCCGGAAGAACCCGGACAAGCGGGTGGTCTTCATGGCCATCGGCTTCGAGACCACCGCCCCGTCCACCGCGATGACCGTGCTCCGCGCGGCCGCCGAGGGGCTGGACAACTTCTCCATCTTCTGCAACCACGTCACGATCATCCCGGCGATCAAGGCGATCCTGGACTCCCCCGACCTGCGGCTGGACGGGTTCCTCGGACCGGGCCACGTGTCCACGGTGATCGGCTGCCGGCCCTACGAGTTCATCGCCCGCGACCACGGCAAGCCTCTCGTCTGCGCCGGGTTCGAGCCGCTGGACATCCTGGCCTCGGTGCACCGGCTGCTGGTGCAGCTGCACGAGGGCCGGTGCGAGGTGGAGAACCAGTACGCCCGGGTGGTGCCCTGGGACGGCAACCTGAAGGCGCTCCAGGTGATCGGCGAGGTGATGGAGCTGCGCCCGCACTTCGAGTGGCGCGGCCTCGGTTTCATCTCCCACTCGGCGTTGCGGGTCAGAGCCGCCTACAGCGCCTTCGATGCGGAGCGGATCTTCGACGTGCCCGGGGTGCGGGTGGCCGACCCCAAGGCCTGCCAGTGCGGCGAGGTGCTCAAGGGCGTGCTCAAACCGTGGGAGTGCAAGGTGTTCGGCACCGCGTGCACCCCGGAGACCCCGATCGGCACCTGCATGGTCTCGTCCGAGGGCGCCTGCGCGGCCTACTACAACTTCGGCCGGTTCACCCGGGACCGGGTGAAGGAGGCGACCCGCCTGTGAGCACCGCGAACTGGGCCGAGGAGGCGGTGCGGGCGCACTCCGGGGCGGAGCACCTGACCCGCGAGGAGCAGGTGCTGGAGCGCATCGCCCGGGCGCGGGCCCGCAAGGCCCGCATCCGGGAGGAGCGGATCACCCTCTCGCACGGCGCCGGCGGCAAAGCCACCCACACGTTGATCGAGGCGGTCTTCCTGGAGGCGTTCCGCAACCCGCTGCTGGAGCCGTTGGAGGACGGCGCCTCGGTGGCGGTCGGCGCGGAGCGGCTGGCGTTCACCACGGACTCCTTCGTGGTGTCCCCGCTGTTCTTCCCCGGCGGCGACATCGGGGACCTCGCGGTGAACGGCACCGTCAACGACCTGGCCATGTGTGGCGCCCGGCCGCTGCACCTGTCCTGCGGCTTCATCCTGGAGGAGGGCTTCCCGGTCGCCGACCTGCAGCGCATCGTGGCCTCCATGGCCGGGGCGGCGCGCGCGGCCGGGGTGCGGATCGTCACCGGCGACACCAAGGTGGTGGAGCGCGGCAAGGCGGACGGCTGCTACATCACCACGGCCGGGGTCGGGCGGCTGGACCGGCCGTTCGCGCTGTCGGCGGCCGCGGTGCGCCCGGGCGACACCGTGCTGGTGTCCGGGCCGATCGGCGACCACGGCATCACGGTGATGCTGGCCCGGGGCGAGCTGGATCTCATCGCGGACGAACTGCGCTCGGACACCGCCCCGCTGCACGAGATCACCGCCGGCCTGCTGGACGCCGCCGGTGACGGGGTGCGCATGCTGCGCGACGCCACCCGGGGCGGGGTGGCGACCATCTGCAACGAGGTGGCCACGGCGGCCGGTGTGGCGGTGGTGCTGGACGAGCGTTCCGTCCCGGTGCGGCCGGTGGTCACCGGGGCGGCCGAGCTGCTGGGCATCGACCCGCTGTACGTGGCCTGCGAGGGCCGGCTGGTCGCGGTGGTCGCGCCCGAGCGGGCGGACGCCGCGCTGGCCGCGCTGCGCGGCCACCCGCTGGGCGAGGGCGCGGCGGTGATCGGCACGGTGCGCGACGACCCGCCCGGGCTGGTGCTGCTGCGCACCGCGTTCGGCGGCACCCGGATCGTGGACCTGCTGGTCGGCGACCCGTTGCCCCGGATCTGCTGAGCGCCCGATGCACGAGCTGGCGATCACCGAGAGCATCGTGGCCGCGGTCACCGAGCGGCTGCCGGACACCCGGATCCGGGTGCTGTGGGTGGAGATCGGCCGGCTGTCCGGGGTGGTGCCGGACGCGGTCCGGTTCTGCTTCGACCTGGTCGTCGCCGGCACCCCGCTGGAGGGTGCCCGGCTGGAGATCGACGAACCGGCCGGGCGGGTGCACTGCCGGAGCTGCGCGGCGGAGTTCGACACCGACCAGGTGCTCGCGCTGTGCGCATGCGGCAGCGCGGACGTCCATCCGCTGCGCGGCACCGAGCTGTGCGTCCGTCAGGTGGAGGTGGTCTGAACATGTGCGGGACCTGCGGCTGCGGCGACGGCACCGCCGCCCGGATCATCGACTTCGACCACGGGCACGGCCACGAACACACCCATTCGCGAACCGTGTCCCTGGAGGTCGACCTCCTGGCCAAGAACGACGAGCTGGCCGCGGCCAACCGCGCCTGGCTGGCCGACCGGGGGATCTTCGCGGTCAACCTGATGAGCTCCCCCGGCGCCGGCAAGACCACGCTGCTGGAACGGACCGTGCGCGAGCTGGCCGGGCGGGTGCCCGTCGCCGTGCTGGAGGGCGACCAGGAGACCGCGCTGGACGCGGCCCGGATCCGCGCGACCGGCTGCCGGGTGGTGCAGGTGAACACCGGCGCCGGGTGCCACCTGGACGCACAGATGGTGCGCCGGGGCCTGGACACGCTGCGCCCGCCGGACGGGTCGCTGGTGTTCATCGAGAACGTCGGGAACCTGGTCTGCCCCGCGCTGTTCGACCTCGGCGAGTCGGCCCGGGTAGTGATCGCCTCGGTCACCGAGGGCGCGGACAAACCGCTGAAGTACCCGCACATGTTCCGCGCGGCCCAGCTGCTGCTGATCAACAAGGTCGACCTGCTGCCGTACGTGGACTTCGATCCCGAGGAATGCACGGCCGCCGCGCGGCGGGCCAACCCGGCCGTGGAGGTGGTGCGGACGTCCGCCACCACGGGCGACGGGCTGCATTCCTGGCTCGAGTGGCTGGACCGGCGACGATCGCGCTGTGCAACGGGGTAACAATCTCTCAGGTGCGCACACGTATCGTCGGGTTGTCCACCCTGGCCGCGGTCTTGGCGATCGCGTTGTTCGGCGTGCCCCTGGCGGCGATCGTGGTGAAGTACTCGATCGACGACGAGCACGGCGAGCTGGAGCGGGTGGCCGAGATCGCGGCGGTCGCCGCCGCTGTCCGGCTGGACCACGGCCTGCCACCCCACCTGATCACCGGCGAGGAGTCGGGGACCAGGTTGGCGGTCTACGACGCCGCCGGGCGGCGCCTGGTCGGCGACGGCCCGCCGGAAGGCGACCCATCGGTCGCCGGCGCGGCCCTGGGTGGCCGGATCCGGTCCTTCGACGCGGGCGGTGAGCTGGTCGTGGCGGTGCCGATCCGCACCGAGTCCGCGACGCTCGGCGTGGTGCGCGCCAGCACGCCCAGCCGCGAGGTGTACGGGCGGATCGCCGTGGCTTGGATGGTGATGCTGGGTCTCGCCGTGGTGGACGTGCTCGCCGTGTGGCTGATCGCCCGCCGGCTGGCCGCCCGGCTGAACCGGCCCCTGGAGGACCTGGCGGTGACCGCGCACGAACTGGGCGCCGGGGACTTCAACGTGCGGTTCCGGGACACCGGCATCGGCGAGATCGACTCGGTGGCCACCGCGCTGAACGGGACCGCCGCCCAGCTCAGCGACCTGGTCGCCCGGGAGCGGGCGTTCTCCGCCGACGCCTCGCACCAGCTGCGCACCCCGCTGACCGTGCTCCAGCTGGGCCTCGAGGTCGCGCTGGAGGACCCCGAGCAGGACCCGAAGGAGGCGATCGGCGCCGCGATCGCCAGCGCCGAGCGGCTGCGCAAGACGGTGGAGGACCTGCTGTCCCTGGCCCGCGACTCCACCCAGCCCAGGCAGCCGCTCGCCATCAAGGACCTGCTCGAGGAGATTTCCGGCACCTGGCGTCCCCAGCTCAACACCCAGGGCCGCGAGCTGGACATCCGGCACGCCGCCGGGCTGCCGGGTTCCGGCGCCTCAGAGGCGGCCGTGCGGCAGATCCTGGCCGTGCTGGTGGACAACGCGGTGACCCACGGCGCGGGCCGCGTCACCGTCACGCTGCGCAACGTGGCCGGGGTTCTGGGCATCGACGTCGCCGACCAGGGACCCGGCATCACCCAGCCCTCCGAGCGGCTCTTCACCCGCCGTCAGCCGGACGCCGCCGGCAACGGCATCGGCCTAGCCCTGGCCCGCAGACTCGCCGAGGCGGAAGGCGGCCGCCTACGCCTGGCCAAACCCGCCCCACCCACCTTCACCGTCCTCCTCCCCCCACTCCGCCGCGGCCCCGGCACCCCCTAAACCCGCGAGTCGGGGATTCGTGCCCGGTGAGTCGGGGATCCGGGTACGGTGAGTCGCGGATTCAGGCACGCTCGCTCTATCCGACGGACTCCTACCAGCGTGGCGCCGGCGGGTCAGGCGGAGATCAACTCGGCGAGGTTGTCCGCGACGCCCGAGTCGTGCGGGAACGTCCCCAGCGGTGGTCGCCGCTAGCCGCGCTGCGCGCACATTTCCTGGCGGGACTGGACCGGCGAGATCCGGTGACCGGTCTCTGCGACGATCGGAGGGTGCTCGGCCTCTACCGGCTGATCAATGACAATCCAGTGCTGGTCAACGGATTGCTGGCACTGCGCGGGCGCGATACCGCCCTGTTGGCCGACGCACTACGGAACACGACGGACGCCGGTGCTCTCCACTCACGCCTGGCCGCGGCACAGCTCGCGGCCACCCAGCACCTGTTGGCCGACGACAACGCGAACCACCTCGGTCAGGGCCGGTCCGCCGACCAACACCACCCCAACGCCGTCGCCGATGCGGAGGCGGCCTTCACGTTGCTGCGCAACGGTTTACGCAAGCTCTGACCCCGGCCGGCCGCGGGGAGCGTGTTCCGCGGAGCGCGAAGCGACACACCGGGCGCCAACGCCGGACGTGGCGTGTCGCTAGGCTCCGCGGGTGGCTCCCAGTCCACCGAGCATGAAGGACGTGGCCGCCCGCGCGGGCGTCTCGCTCGGCACCGTGTCCAACGTGATCAACCGGCCGGAGCGGGTGAGCGAGCAGACCCGCACGCGGGTGCTCGCGGCCATCGCCGCGCTCGGGTTCGTGCGCAACGAGTCGGCCCGGCAGCTGCGCGGCGGCGGCAGCCGCACGCTGGCCTACGTGGTGCTGGACGCGTCCAACCCGTTCTTCACCGATGTGGCGCGCGGGGTGCAGGAGGCGGCCGACGCGGCCGGCCTGGCGGTGTACCTGTGCGACAGCCGGCAGGACACGGCCCGCCAGGATGCCTACCTGGACCTGCTGGAGCAGCAGCGGGTGGAAGGCGTGCTGGTCACCCCGGTGGGCACCGACGAGGAGCGCATCCGGCAGCTGGCCGGCCGCGGCACCCCGGTGGTCCTGGTGGACCGCAGCTCGGGGCCCGGCGCCTGCTCGGTCGCGGTGGACGACGTGCTCGGCGGCGACCTGGCGGTGACCCACCTGCTGGAGCTCGGCCACCGGAGGATCATCTTCGTCGGCGGCCCCGACACGCTGAGCCAGGTACGGGACCGGGTGACCGGCGCCCGCCGGGCGCTGGGCCGGGCCGGCCGGGACCCCGGCGACCTGGTCGTACTGCACACCCAGGCGCTGGACTTCGCGGCCGGCCGCGAAGCCGCCGAACGGCTGGCCGCGATACCCGCCCGCGACCGCCCCACCGCGGCGTTCTGCGTCAACGACCTGGTGGCGCTCGGCCTGCTGCAGCAGACCGTGCGGATGGGTTACCGCGTGCCGGAGGACCTGGCCATCGTCGGCTACGACGACATCGAGTTCGCCGAGGCCGCCTCGGTGCCGCTGACCTCGGTCAGCCAGCCCCGGCACCTGCTCGGCCGGACCGCCGCCGAGCTGTTGCTGGACGAGGCCGGCGGGCTCTCCCACGAGCACCGGCAGGTGGTCTTCGAGCCCGAGCTGGTGGTGCGCGCCTCCACCCAGCGCGGGCGCTGATCCCGGGCGCCGGTAGCGTGGCCCGGCATGAGCAGTGAGAAGCCCGAGGTCGACTTCCCCGGCGGCCAGCCGCCCGCCGACCTGCAGATCACCGACATCCGCGAGGGCGACGGCGCGGAGGCCAAGGCCGGCGACACCGTCTCGGTGCACTACGTCGGCGTCGCCTGGTCCAACGGCGAGGAGTTCGACTCCAGCTGGAACCGGGGCACCCCGCTGAGCTTCCAGCTCGGCATCGGCCAGGTCATCCCCGGCTGGGACAAGGGCGTCCAGGGCATGAAGGTCGGCGGCCGCCGGCAACTGGTCATCCCCGCCCACCTGGCCTACGGAGACCAGGGCGCCGGCGGTGTGATCGCTCCCGGCGAGACGCTGGTCTTCGTCTGCGACCTGGTCGACGTCTAGCGCCCGAGAACTCGCGCGTTCCCGCCGCCGGGCAGCGGCTCGGGTCATTCCCCGCCGAACAGCGAGTGGTAGGCGTTCAGCGCCGGCTGGCCGCCGAGATGGGCGTAGAGCACCGTGCTGCCCTTGCCGATCTCCCCACCGCGCACCAGGTCGACCAGGCCAGCCATCGACTTGCCCTCGTACACCGGGTCCAGGATGACCCCCTCGAGCGAGCCGCACAGCCGGATGGCGTCCAGCGTGGACTCGACCGGGATGCCGTACCGGTCGCCGGCCCAGCCGGGCAGCACGACGATCTCCTCGTCGCGCAGCTCGCGGCCCAGCCCGATCAGCTCGGCGGTGTTCTGGGCGATCTTCGCCACCTGCGCGGTGGTCTCCTCGAGCTTCGCCGAGCCGTCGATGCCGATCACCCGGCGCGGCCGGTCCTGCCCGGCGAACCCGGCGATCATGCCGGCCTGCGTCGAACCGGTCACGCTGCACACCACCACGGTGTCGAAAAAGACGCCCAGCCGTTCCTCCTGCTCCGCCACCTCGCGCGCCCAGTTGGCGAAGCCCAGGCCGCCCAGCCGGTGGTCGGAGGCACCGGCCGGGATCGGGTAGGGCTTGCCGCCGCCAGCCCGCACCTCGTCCAGCGCCCGCTGCCAACTGTCCTTCACCCCGATGCCGAAACCGGCGTCCACCAGGCGCACGTCGGCGCCCATGACCCGGGACAGCAGGATGTTGCCCACCTTGTCGTTCACCGGGTCCGGCCAGTCCACCCAGCTTTCCTGGACCAGCACCGCGCGCAGCCCGAGCCGGGCCGCGACGGCCGCGACCTGCCGGGTGTGGTTGGACTGCACACCGCCGATGGAGACCAGCGTGTCCGCGCCCTGGGCCAACGCGTCCGGCACCAGGTACTCGAGCTTGCGGGTCTTGTTGCCGCCATAGGCCAGGCCGCTGTTGCAGTCCTCCCGCTTGGCCCAGATCCTCGGCCCGCCCAGGTGCGCGGTCAGCCGCTCCAGCGGGTGCACCGGGCTGGGGCCGAAGAGCAGCGGGTGGCGGGGAAAGTCGTCGAGGGTCACACGGCGATCCAACCAGCGCGTGCACCGTTTATGATGGGTGACGACGTCTATGATCCGACACGTCTACGGACCGACCTGGATGCCGACCGGAGGAGTCACCGATGAGCCTGCCGGGGACGCACGCCGAGCAGCCCACACCGACCCAGTCATGGGAACCCATCGTCGGGGCGATCGGCCCCAAGGTGCGGGACCTGCGGCAGCGGCTCGGCCTCTCCCTGCAGCAGCTGTCGGCGCGCGCCGATGTCTCGGCGGCGGCGATCCACAAGGTGGAACGCGGCGACATGGTTCCCACCATCACCACTCTGCTCAAGCTGGCCGCCGCGCTCGGCCAGCCGATCAGCCACTTCGTCGCCGACTCCACCCCGGCCATCCCGGTGGCCGTGCACGTGCGCGCCGGCGAACGACCGCCGGCCCCGGCCAGCTGGGCGACCGGCGCCGAGGGGGTGGCCGCCACCGGGCTGGCGGTGCCCAACGACCGGCTGCACGGCGACGCGGTGCACGCGGTGATCGAGCCCGGCGGGTCCAGCGGGCCGGCCCGGTCGCTCGGCCGGGGCGAGGCCATGCTGCTCCTGTTGGACGGCACGCTGGCCGTCGACGTGGCCGGCGAACACTACGAGCTGGCCGCCGGCGACACCCTGCACTACCCCACCGATCGGACGCACAGCTGGCACAACCCCGGTCGGCAGCCCGCCCGCGCGGTGTGGTGGCTGCTCCGTGGCTGAGCTGGTCACCGACGCGCTGGCCGACCTGGTTGACTCCGCGCTGGCCAATCCCGGGCTGCACGCCAAGGCGGAGATCGCGCTGGTCGGCGAGGTGCTCGGCGGTACCGACTGGGTGGGCGGCCCGGGCGACGACGGCGCGGTGCTCGACCAGGGGGTCGTGGCCTGTGGAGAGGCGCTGTTCCCGCCGTTCGTACGCGCCGACCCGCACGGCGCGGGCTTCGCGGCGGTGCTCACCAACGTGAACGACCTGGCCGCGATGGGCGCCGAGCCGCTCGGCATCGTGGACACCGTGGTCGGCACCGAGGCGCTGGCCCGGGAGGCGCTGGCCGGCATGCGGGAAGCCGCCGAGCTGTACGACGTGCCGATCATCGGCGGCCACCTGACCATCCACGACGGCGAGCCCGCGATCTCCGCGTTCGGCGTCGGCCGCACCCCGGCCGCGCTGTCGGTGACCAACGCCCGCGCCGGGCAGTCCCTGGTGGTGGCGGCCGCACTGGACGGCGAGATGCGGCCCGACTTCCCGTTCTTCCCGGCGTTCCGGGAGCGGGGCAGCCGGTGCGCGGGGGACGTGCGACTGCTCCCGGCGCTGGCCCGGGACGGCATCGTGGTGGCGGCCAAGGACATCAGCATGGCCGGCCTGGTCGGCTCGCTGGCCATGTTGCTCGAACCGGGCAGGTTGGGCGTCACCGTCGACGTGGCGCGGGTGCCCGCGCCCGATGGCGTCCCGCTGACCCGCTGGTTCAACTGCTTCCCCAGCTACGGCTTCCTGCTCTGCGTGCCGCCCGGCCGGGAGGCGGACTGCCGGGCCGCGTTCGCCGGGCGCGGGCTGGCCGCCGAGGTGGTCGGCACCCTGGACGCCTCCGGCGAGCTGGCCCTGGAGCTGACGGGCGAACGAGCGGTGGCACTGCGACTGGACGAGTACCGCGTCACCGGCCTTGGCCAACCAACCGTATCGGATAGTGACTTTTAACTACTATAATGAATGAATGACTGATGTCCTGGCCCCGTCCCGGGTGGCTTCGCTGATCATGGACCTGCAGGCCGTCGGGCTGAGGCTGGAGACCTCGCTGGCGAACTCCCGCAAGGGCGGGGCCGGACCCTCCGACTCCGGCATGCTGTGGATCGAGGGCGTGCCGGTCACCGTGCCGCCGAGCAGCGACTCCCCCTACTCGCTGCGCGCCGAGGACGACGGCCAGGGCATCTACCGGGATGACGAGAAGGTCGCCTCGGTGACCCGCACCGCCCGCCCCCGGTTCTACGACCTGGAGACCGCCGAGGGCATCCCCTACCACCAGATCGCCCTGCTGCACCTGGACTCGCTGGCCTCCACGGTCGTGCAGACCTGCAACTACTGGGGCACCTCGGACCAGTGCGGGTTCTGCGGCATCGGCCTGTCGCTGTCCGCCGGCCGGACCATCGCCAAGAAGACCCCGGAGATGCTGGCCGAGGTGGCCGTGGCGGCGCGCGACCTGGACGGAGCGGTGGACGCCACCCTCACCACCGGTTCCTCGGTGGCGCCGGACCGCGGCGCGCTGTACGTGTCCCGGTGCGCGCGGGCGGTGAAGGAGGCGGCCGGGCTGCCGGTGGAGGTGCAGTTCGAACCGCCCCGCGACCTGGCCGTGCTGGACCAGGTGCACGACATGGGCGTGGACGCGGTGGGCGTCCACGTCGAGTCCTTCGACCCCCAGGTGCTGGCCCGGGTCGCCCCCGGCAAGGCGCGCACCGGTATCGAGCGGTACTTCCAGACCTGGGAACGGGCGGTCCGGCTGTTCGGCGAGGGCCGGGTGTCCACGTACGTCATCCTGGGCATGGGCGAGGACCCGGATCTCACGGTGGAGATGTGCAAACGCGCGGTGGACATCGGCGTGTACCCGTTCGTGGTGCCGCTGCGCCCGGTCGCCGGCTCGCTGATGGAGCGGGTGCCCGCGCCGGCCCGGGAGTACACCGAACCGATCTACCGCAAGGTCGCCGGCTTCCTCGCGGAACGCGGGCTGTCCGCCGAGACCGCCGTCGCCGGGTGCGCCCGCTGCCAGGCCTGCTCGTCGCTGAACCTGGTGCAACGCGCCCAGCCGCTGTTGCAGATCGGTCGCCGGCCGTGACGGCGATCTCCCTCCCGGAGCGGGTGGAAGTCGTCAACATCGGGTTGCCCATGTTCGCCGACGCGGTGCGCGCACAGGGCCGCCCGGTGGAGCAGGTGGGTTGGCGTATCCCGGCCGGCGGCGACGCCGAGGCGTTGCGCGCCCTGGAGCGGCTCTACGGTCCGCACGCGGCGGGGATCGACGCGGCCAACGCCGAGGTGGTGCGCCGGCTGAACGAAGGGGTGCCCCGGTTGGTCGGGGTGTCCACGGTGGGCGCGGCGGTGCCCGGGGTGTCCGGCCGGCTGGTGCTGCACTGCGGTCCGCCGCTGCCCTACGCGTCGCACTGCGATCCGTTGCGCCGGTCCATCCGGGCGGCCGTGGTTGCCGAAGGGTGGGCGGCCGACGTGGCCGAGGCGGACCGGCTGCTGGAAGAGGGCGCGGTCCGGCTGGACGCGGCCAACCACCACGACACCGTGGTGCCGATGGCCAGCGCGCTGGGTCCGTCGGCGCCAGTGCTGGTGGTGGAGCACGCGGAGGGCGGCGAGCGGGCGTTCTCCGGGTTGAACCAGGGGCCCGGGGACACCGCCTGGTTCGGCCGCGACACCGACGGCGCCGTCGCCCGGCTGCGGTTCCTGGCCGAGGTGGCCGGGCCGGCGGTCGGCCGGATCCTGGAGCAGGCCGGGCCGCTGGACGTCCTGGCCATCGCCGCCCAGGGCGTGACCATGGGCGACGACCTGCACATGCGCACCCAGGCGGCGACCAACCTGCTCACCCGGACCTGGCTGCCGTTCATCGCCGGGCTGCCCTCGGCGGTTCGCGGCCCGTTCGCGGAGTACCTGGCCGGCAACCACCTGTTCTACCTGAACGTGGCGATGGCGGCGGCCAAGTCGTTGCAGCTGTGGGCCGAGCGGGTCTCCGGCGCCAGCATCGTGACCACCATGTCCCGCAACGGCAGCACCTTCGGCATCAAACTGGCCGGCTCGCCGGCCTGGCACATCGCCGAGGCGCCGCCGGTCGGCGACGCCCTCTACTACTCGGGCCACGGGCCCGAGACCAGCGCGCGGGACATCGGGGACAGCGCCGTGCTGGAGCTGACCGGGCTGGGAGGGCCGGCGGCGGGCGGGTCGGCCGCGGTGGCCGCCTTCCTCGGCGGGACGATGGCCGACGCGGCCGCCGCCACCGAGGGCTTCCAGGCGATCTGCGCGGGCACCAGCACCCGGTTCACCCTGCCGCCGATGGACTTCCGGGGAACCCCGCTCGGCGTGGACGTGCGCAAGGTGGTGGAATCCGGCATCACGCCCAAGGTGACCACCGGAATCCTGCACGCCTCGTCCGGCGCGGGACAGGTGGGCGCCGGGGTGGCCACCGCGCCGGTCGCCCCGTTCCGGGACGCACTGCTCGATTTCGCCTCCGGTCTGGCGTAGATCGCTCCATCTACTATGCTAAACGTCCGTCATTCATCGTAGGCGGCCCTCGTAGGAGGCACTGTGGACGGCATCGCGGACATGGGTGGCACCGCCGGCTGGGGCAAGGCGTCCCCACCCCGACCGGACGAACCCGTGTTCGCCGAGCGCTGGCAGAGCCGGGCGTTCGCGCTGACGCTGCTCTCCATGGGTCGGATCTCCGGGCAGAACCTCGACGCGTTCCGGCACGCCCTGGAGCGGCTCGACCGGTCCCGGTACCTGGACGACGGGTACTACGGGCGCTGGCTCAACGCCACCGAGCTGATGCTCACCGACAGCGCCATCCTGGCCCTCGGGGCGATCGACGCGCGGGCACGCAACCTGGCCGGAGAGAGCGTGCCGGAACCGCCCGTCCCGGAACCGAACAAGCCCGACTACGCGCCCACCGGCCCCGGTTCGCTGCGCGCCGTGGACGAGGCGCCCGCCTTCCGGGTGGGCCAGCGGGTGCGCGCGGGCGACCAGCCGTCCCCCGGCCACACCCGGCTGCCCGCCTACGTGCGCGGGCACACCGGGGTGGTGCGGCAGCTGCAACCCGCGTCGCTGCTGCCGGACACCCACGCCCACTTCCAGGGCGAGAACCCGCAACACGTCTACACCGTCGGATTCGACTCCCGCGAGCTGTGGGGCACCGACGCGGAACCGTTCACGCTGACCATCGAGCTGTTCGAGAGCTACCTGGAGCCGGTCGCATGAGTCCCTCGTCCGAACACCCCTCCGCCGCGCTGCGCACCGAGGCGCTCGAGCAGCTGCTCACCGAGCGCGGCCTGGTGGACCCCGCCGTGATGGACAAGTTCATCGCCACCTACGAGACCCAGGTCGGCCCGCTGAACGGCGCCAAGGTGATCGCGCGCGCCTGGACCGACCCGGAGTACCGGCAGCGCCTGCTCGCCGACGGCACCGCCGCGATCAAGGAGCTGGGGTTCGCCGGCCCGCAGGGCGAGCACATCGTGGTCGTGGAGAACACCGACGACGAGCACAACGTGGTGGTCTGCACGCTGTGCTCGTGCTACCCGTGGCCGGTGCTCGGGCTGCCGCCGTCCTGGTACAAGGACCCGGCGTACCGGGCCAGGGTGGTCCGGGAACCCCGGAAGGTACTCGCCGAGATGGGCCTCGAACTGCCGCCCGACGTGCGGATCACCGTGCGCGACTCCAGCAGCGAGGTCCGCTGGCTGGTGCTCCCCCAGCGCCCGGCCGGAACCGAGGGACTGTCCGAGGAGGAGCTGGTCGCCCTGGTCACCCGGGACGCCATGGTCGGCGTGGCGAAGGTGTCCGCACCGTGACCGCGCCCCTGGCCGTCGAGGGGCCGGCCGCACCACCCCGTTCCAACGGCGAGCTGGTCTTCGCCGCGCCCTGGGAGAGCCGGGCGTTCGGCATGGCCGTCACGCTGTACGACTCGGGCGCCTTCCAATGGCCGGAGTTCCAGGCCGCGCTGATCGCCCGGATAGGCGCGTGGGAGGCGGCCGGCCCGGCCCGCGAACCCTGGAGCTACTACCACCACTGGCTGGCCGCCCTGGAAGACGTCCTGACCGCCACCGGCACCCTGACCCCCGACGAGCTGGACACCCGCGCGGAAACCCTCACCCACCGCCCCGCCGGCCACGACCACGGCCACCCGCACTAGTCGGGAGTTCGCGCCGAGCACTTGACGCCGCCCTTCCATTAGTGGACGCTAACCGTTAGTGGATACTGACCGAGTTGGTGACGGGTGGGGCGCGCTGGCGGACGGCACGCGGCGAGCCATCGTGAGCCGGCTTGCCGAGCGGCCGATGGCGGTGGGGCAGCTCGCCGACGAGTTACCGGTCACCCGGTCCGCGGTGTCCCAACATCTGAAGGTCCTCAAGGACGCCGGTCTGGTCAGTGAGCGCGCGGTCGGCACGCGACGGATCTACCGGCTCAATCCGACGGCGGTGGCCGCGTTGCGCGATCAGCTCGACACCTTCTGGCAGAGGGCATTGTCCAGCTACGTGGACGTCACCGAACAACAAGCCACAGAGGAGGGTTCATGACGCGGACAGAGGCCGTGGTGGTCAGCAGGCGGGTCGTGGTGAACGTGGGGATCAAGGAGGCGTTCACGGCGTTCACCGAACGGTTCGGCGAGTTCAAGCCGCCCGAGCACAACCTGCTCGGAGCGCCGATCACCGAGACGATGTTCGAGCCGCACGTGGGCGGGCACATCTACGACCGCGCGGCCGACGGGAGCGAGTGCCGCTGGGCCCGGATCCTGGCCTTCGAGCCGCCGGACCGGGTGGTGTTCAGCTGGGACATCAGCCCGAGCTGGCAGATCGAGACCGATCCCGAGCTGACCAGCGAGGTCGAGGTCCGGTTCCTGGCCGAGGCGCCGGACCGCACCCGCGTGGAGCTGGAACACCGCCACCTGGACCGGCACGGACCCGGCTGGGAGTCGGTCCGCGGCGGCGTCGAGGGAGATCAGGGCTGGCCGCTGTACCTGGCCCGCTACGCCGCCCTGTTCGAGTCCAGGTAGATCTCCTGGTGGCGGAGGGCGCTGGCGGACCAGCTGTGGCGGGGGACGACGCGGAAGGCGGCGTTGCGTAGGCGGGTGCGCAGGGCCGGGTCGCGGGCCATGGTGCGCATGGCGTCGGCCAGGGCCGCGTCGTCGGCCACCGGCGGGAGGAGCGCGTCGACGCCGTCGGTGAGGTACTCACGGAACACCGGGAGATCGCTGGCGATCACCGGCAGCCCGGCGCTCATCGCCTCCAGCACGACCAGCCCCCAGCCCTCCTTCACCGAGGGGAACGCCAGCGCGTCGGCGGCGTGGTACCAGCCGCCCAGCTCCGCCTCGCTCACCGTGCCGAGCAGCACCACGTCCTCCCCCAGCCGCAGGCCCAGCTCCGGCAGCAGCGCCAGGCTGGCCTCCCGGTACGCGGTGTAGTCCTGGAACGAGTGGCCGCCGATCACGGCGAGCACCGCATCCACACCCTGCCCGCGCAACCGGGCCAAGGCCCGGAAGGCGTGCACGCTGCCCTTGCGCGGTTCCACGCCGCCCACCGAGAGGAACACGAACCGGTCCGGACCGGCGCCCACGCGAGCGCGCAACCGGGCCAGCTCGTCGGCGGCCGGGGCGGGGAACCGGTCCGGGTCCACCCCGTTCGGCACCACCTCGGCCTCCCGGCCGTACTCCTCGCGCAGGATGCGCCGCCACTGTTCGCTGACCACCAGCACGCGGTCCGGTTCCACGATCGCCTTGCGCTGGCAGTCCACCAGCGCGGGCGTGGTGAAGTCGTCCACGTGGTGCACGGTGCGCAGCACGGACACCGGGGCACCGGCGTCCCGCACCCGGGCCGCCGCGCGGGCGGCGATGCAGTCCTGGGCGTGCAGGATGTCGAACCCGGTGAGCCCGGTCAGCCCGTCGGCCAGCGTGTCGATCGAGGCGAAGACCCGGTCGGTGAGCGTGGTGCCCTCCTTGGTGGGACCGGGTAGCACGGTGTGCGGGACGTCAGTGGCCCGGAAGAGCCCCACGAACGGGTCACCCAGGGCGACCAGGTGCACCCCGAAGCCCTGCCGGTGCAGCGCCTCGGCCAGGCTCAGCGTGTGCACCAACCCGCCACGGGGCTTGGTGGAGTGGCTGATAAGCGCCACACCCGCGGTCACAGCGGACGCCCGGCCAGTTCGGGACGCCGGGTGGCCAGTGCGGCGGCGGCCAGCGACGCCCGGGCGGCGGTCTCGGTGACCAGGCAGCCGGCCGCCTCGAACCGCCGGCGCTGCTCCGCGTAGCCCTGCGGGTCCAGGTCGGTGCCGAGCACGTAGCTGATGATCTTCGGTCCACCGCCGGCGGTGATCTCCGCGCAGACCGGGGCGAGCGCGGCGGCCGGGTCGGCGTGCGCGCCGTGGCCGAGCACCACGTCCAGCACGATGGCCGCCACCGCCGGGTCGGCACCCTGCTCGCGGAGCAACGCGATGCGGGCCTCCGGGTCGATCATCGGGTGCGGCCGGCCCTTGGTGTACTCCTCCTCGCCGAGGTCCAGGCAGCTGTGCGCGCCGGCCGGCACGGGCAGGCCGAGCGAGGGGTCCAGCGGGGTGTTGGAGTGCACCGGCCCGAGGGCCGCGTCCAACTCGGTCAGGATGACCAGCGACTCGTAGCAGAGCGTGCCGCCGGAGAACAGCCCGCGCACCAGGGTCCGGCCTTCGCCCAACGACCCGGCCATCGCCGCGACCCGCGAGACCAGGTCCTCGGCCACATCCGGCACCGCCTTGCCGGCGGCCCGCACGGCGGCGGCGGCCCCCGCCTCGAGGGTCCGGGTGACCACGACCCCGTCCGGGGCATGTGCGTCCCCGGTGAGGCCGATCAGCGCGGCGACCAGCGGTTTGCCCCCGGCGGCGGCCAGTACCCGCTGGGCCACGGCGGGCGAGGGCGGCTTGGACACCAGCAGGATGACGTCGGTCTCCGGGTCGTCCGCGAGGCCCCTCACCGCGGCCAGGGCCATCCGCCCGCCGACAGCCTCGGTCAGGTCCCGGCCGCCCAGACCGATCACGTGCGAGACCCCGACGCCCCACCGGTCGGCCAGGCCGGCCACCTCCTGCGCCCCGGTGCCGGCGGCGGCCACCACGGCGATCCGGCCCGGCCGCACCACGTTGGCGAAGCCGAGGCAGGTGCGCCCGAGCATCGCGGTGCCGGCTCCGGGACCCATCACCAGCCGTCCCAGCCGGTTGGCCCGCTCCTTCAGCTCCACCTCGGCCCGGACCGACACGTTGTCGCTGAACAGCAGCACGTCCAGCCCGGCGGTGAGTGCCTTGTGCGCCTCCAGGGCGGCGTAGTCGCCGGGCACCGAGATCACCGCCACGTTGGCGTCCGGCAGCCGGCGCAGCGCCTCCGCGAGATCCCGCGCCGGCCGGTCGGCACCGGAGCGGCCCTCGGACGAGCGCGGCGTGAACATCGCCGCCTCGGCGGCGGCCATCGCGTCGGCGAGCGCCCGGTCCGAGTCCCCGCGCGCGGCCAGGAAGAGGTCGTTCGCCCCGGCCGAGACCAGCTCCCCCGGCTCGAAGCCCTCGGTCTCCAGGGTGGTGAGGTTGGCCGGCACCGCCATCGCGGCCGCTGCCCAGTCCACGCCCGGCACCTGCCGCATCGCCCGCGTGCCGGACAGCTGGATCACCGAGTCCACGTAGGTGTCCGGGTACACGGCCACCCGGTACACCGGGCTCATCCGGCGGCCCCCAGACGCTGCCGGGTGGCCACGATCCGCGTTCCGGAACCGGACGCGCCCGGCTCCAGGGATGCGGCCGCGCGGTCCGCGTTGGTGATCACCGCCGTGCGGCCGCCCGCGCGCAGGAAGGCGATCGACGCCCCGATCTTCGGTCCCATGCTGCCCTCCGGGAACTGGCCCTCGTCGGCGTAGGTCTGGGCTTCGTCGGCGGTCATCTCCTCCACCGGACGCGCGCGCGGTGTGCCGTAGTCGAGCAGCACCTGGGGGATGTCGGTGACCAGCACCAGCGCCTCCGCCCCCAGCTCGGTGGCCAGCCGCTGCGCCGCCAGGTCCTTGTCGATCACCGCCTCCACGCCCCGGTAGCCGCCGGCGCTCTCCTCCACCACCGGCACGCCACCGCCGCCGGCGGCAATCACGATCACGCCGCGCTCCACCAGCGCGCGCAGCGCCGAGAGCTCCAGGATGCGCAGCGGCCGGGGCGAGGCGACCAGCCTCCGGAAGCCCCGCCCGGCGTCCTCGCCGACCACCCAGCCGCGCACGGCGGCCTGCCGGCGGGCCTCGGCCTCCGGCAGGAACGGCCCGATCGGCTTGGTCGGCCGGCCGAAGGCCGGGTCGGCGGCGTCCACCAGCACGTGGGTGACCACCGAGACGACCTCGGGCAGCCACTGGCCGCCGGCCTTGCGCAGCGCCAGCTCCACCAGGCTGCCCAGCTGTCCCTCGGTCATCGCGCCCAGCACGAAAAGCGGTTGTTCGGGCACCCGGTTGGCGCCCTCCTCCTGCTGTACCGCCAGGTTGCCCACCTGCGGGCCGTTGCCGTGCACCACCACGACGGTCCAACCGGCGGCGCGCAGCTGGCACACCACCTCGACCATGGCGGCGGCGTTGGCCGCCTGCTCGGCGTAGGTGCCAACCTGACCACCGCGGGTAATGGCATTGCCACCAAGCGCGACGACCGCGACCCTGCCCATACGGCGACGACCTCCGCACTCATACACCATCATAGATTTGCCAGTCACTATAGTAGATGTTCGGCGGTGCGCCAGTTGACCAGTACAGTTTTCTGGGTGGCCCAGGTTCACCTGCGGTTTCGTCTGCTCGGCCCGTTCACCGTGGAGGGCGAGCTGGCGGCACCCCTCCCCGTCGGCAAGGCGCGCCGGGTGCTCGCCGTGCTCGCCGAACGGGCCGGCGAGTTCGTGTCGGTGGCCACCCTGATCGAGGCGCTGTGGGACGAGCGCCCGCCCGAACACGCCGACCGCAACGTCGCCGCGCTGATCAGCCGGCTGCGGCGCGCGCTCGGCCGGGACCGCATCGACGGCGGGGCGGCCGGCTATCGGCTGGTGCCCGAGTCGCTCGGCGTGGACCTGCGGGAAGCCGTCGAGCTGGTGGAAACGGCCGAGCGGGAGCTGCGCTACGGCAACTACGCGCTCGCCTCCACCGGCGCGGAGCAGGCCGCCAAGCGGCTGGCCGCCGACGTGCCGCTGGCCGGCGAGCGGGACGACCCCTGGGTGCAGCAGCTGCGCCGCACGGTGGCCCGCTGGCTGGCCCGGGCGCGGATCTGCTGGGCCGGCGCGGCACTGGAGCTGGGCCTTCCGGACGTCACCGTGGAGGAGGCCGGCGCCGTGCTGCGCGCCGACCCGCTGGACGAGCAGGCGTGCCGGCTGGTCATCCGGGGACACCAGCGCGCCGGCCGATCCGGGGCCGCACTGATCGCCTACCGGCAGCTGCAGCTGGCCATGTCCGAGCAGCTGGGCAGCGACCCTTCCCCCGCCACCCAGGCGGCCTACCTCGCGGTACTCCGCTCGGAGAACCCGCGCGCGCGGCCCCGCCCGGGCACTCCGGGGCCACCCGACCGGGAACGCCTGGTCGGGCGGGGCCTGGAGCTGGCCACGCTGCGGGAGCTGTGGTTCGGCGCGGTGGCCGGCCGGCCCGGGTTGGCGGTGGTCACCGGTGAGGCCGGCATCGGCAAGAGCGCACTGGTCGAGCGGTGCACCGACGAGCCCCGCCGCACCGGCGCGCTGGTGCTCAGCGTGACCTGCTTCGAGGCGGAGCGGTCGCTGTACCTGCAACCGCTGGTACAGGCCGTGCGCACCATCGCGCGCACGATCCGCCCGGCCGAGGTGCGCGAGCTGGCCGGCTCCCGGCTGGGCACCTTGGCCCAGCTGGTGTCCGAGCTGACCGACGCCACCGGGCCGGTCGACTACACCCGGGCCACCCCGGAGCTGGAGCACGGGCGGGCGCTGGACGCGCTGGCCGGGTTCTTCATCCGGCTGTCCGCGCGGCAGCCCCTGCTGCTCACCGTGGAGGACGTGCACCACGGTGGCTGGTCCACCGTCGAAGCGCTGCACTTCCTGACCGGGCGCTGGGCGGGCAGCCGGATGATGGTGGTGGTCACCGAGCGGTCCAGCGAGGACAAGCCGGTGGCCAGCGCACTGCGCGACGTGGCCGACGCCTGGCTGAAGCTGGGACCGCTGTCGGCCACCGAGGTGGCCACCCTGGCCGAGCGGTCCGGGCTGACCGAGCCGAGCGACCGGCTCTACTCCTGGACCGGCGGGTCCCCGCTGCTGGTCACCGAGCTGCTGCGGCACTCCGCCACCAGCGCCTCGCTGGTCGTGCCGGGCTCGCTGCACGAGGCGGTGGCCGAGCGGATCGCGCACGCCGGCGACCAGACCGCCGAGCTGCTTGCCCAGGGCGCCGTCCTCGGCACCGCGTTCACCCTGGACGAGGTGGCCGGGCTGAGCGGCATCGACGTGGAGGACTGCGCGCGCCGGGCCGGACGGGCACTGCGGGCCGGGCTGCTGATTGCCCGCGGCGCCACCTTCCGGTTCCCGAACGACATCGTCCGCCAGGTGGCCTACGAGTCGGCACCGGAGCCGGTGCGCACCAGCCGGCACCGGCGAGCGGCCAAGCTGCTGGCCGACCGGCCGGAAGCGGCGGCCCGGCACTACGCGTCGGCCGGTGACTGGCCCGCCGCCGCGCGCGCCTGGATGGCCGCCGCGCACACCGCCCACCTGACCTTCGCCAATACCGAGGCGGTGGAGCTGCTCGGGCACGCCATCGGTGCCGCCCGCTCCGCCGGCGACACCCGGCTGCTGGTGGAGGTGCTGCTGCGCCGGGGCCGGGCGCACACCGATCTCGGGCACACCGACGCGGCGCGCGAGGACCACCAGGCCGCCCTGGAGCTGGCCCGCACCGAAGGGGACGCCGAGCTGGAGGCCCGCGCGCTGGAGCAGCTGGGCTGGACCGCGCTGTACGCCAGGGACGCGATGCACGCGGTGGACTTCGCCGAGCAGGCCACCGAGATCGCCGAGTCGGCCGCCGCCGCGCCGGGCGCGCTGCCCAGCGCGATGCTGCTGCTCGGCCGGGTCCGGCACTGGGATGGGGAGTACGCCGGCGCCGAGGCCGCCTACGACCGGGTGCTCGCGGCGACGGAGGAGAACACCGCCGAAGACGCCACGACCGCCCTGGCCCTGACCTACCGCGGCGCGTTGCTGCAGCACCAGGACCGGTTCGCCGAGGCGCGCGCCGTGCTGGCCAGGGCGGCGGTGCTGTGCCGGCGCACCGGCGAGTTCCGCCCGATGCTGCAGACCCTGTTCTTCACCGCGCTGGCCCGGGGCGACAGCGGGGACTTCGCCGGTGCGCTGCGGTCGCTGGACAACGCCCGGCGCCTGATCGACGCCGAGCAGGTGGGTTTCTACCGGGCCGGCATCGAGACCACCACGTCCTGGCTGTGGCAGGAGCTCGGGCAGGTGCGGCGGGCGCGGGAGCACGCGGAACGGGCGGTGGAGCTGGCCCACCGGGGCGGCGGCGCGCTGGAGCTGGAGCAGGAGCTGCACGCGCTGCTCGCGGTGGCCGACTGCGACCTGCTGCTGGGTCGGGAGACCGACGCGGCCGCGGCGGTGGAGGCGGCGGCGCCCATGCTGGAGCGGTCGCTGCCGTTCAAGCCGCGCGCCGAGATGCGCCTGCTCGAGATGCGCTCCCGGTGGGACCCGGCCGTGGCCGAGCAGCTGCTGCTCAACGCCCGGCGCTACTCGTCCCGCAAGTACGAGGCGCTGGCGCTGCGCACACTCGGGAAGCCCGAGCGCGCCGCCGAGGTGGCGGCGAGCACCGGCTCCGACCTGTTGATCGCCCAGCTCGGCGCGCCGGCCGACAGCCGGGCCGCGGTACGGCGGATCGGCGAGTCACTGCCGACCGAGCTGCGCGGCTCGTTCGCCGCCGGCGGCCGGCTCTGCCTGCCGGCACCGAGGACGCACTAACGGTAGAGCGGGTCCTCGCCGTCCGGCCGGCCGAACAGGATGTTCTCCGCCGGCCACTCGTCCCACATCTTCGCCGTCGACGGGCGCACCCTGGAGTAGTCGTAGACCAGCCGGCGCTCGGCGATGGCCCACCGCCCGTCCCGGCACTCGAATCGGTCCAGGAACCGCCCGCCGAACACCACGTCCGGCAGCCGCCCCTCCGGGTCGCGGGCGACCAGCGGGTTGTACAGGTACGACTCCACGTGCGCGACGTCGCCGTCCCGCTCGATCAGTGTGTTGGTGATGACGTGCTGCATGATCCCGTAGTCGGAGGACGGCCCCCGGAACCGGTGCACCAGCTCGAGGAACCCCTCCAGGTCGCCGTTGTACACGCCGTGGGCATCGGTCGCGCCGTCGTGGTAACAGCTCCGCACCAGCTCCACGTCGTACCGGTCGATGCCCCGGCTGTAGCGGTAGAGGCAGTCCCGGATCTGCTCCCGCGCCCACAGCTCCTCGACCATCTCGTCCCGGTCCACCTCGGCCCCCCGCCGCCCATCGCCACCGGCCAAGGACCTTAGAGAGCGCCCACTACGTTGGTCAACCGAACGCGGTGCCGCGGAAGCGCCCTGGCGGAGCCCCGGGAGACCACGCGGCTCCGCCGTCCAAGCGGTCTTCAGGCGGGGGTCAGGTCGATGGTCATCAGCAGGTGCGGGCGGCCGACGTAGATCTCCGGGCCGCCGCGTTGGGTCCAGCCCAGCCGGCGGAAGAACGTGCGGTTCGCCGGCTGGATGTGCGCGATCATCATCCGGCCGCCCAGCGCGCCCGCCGTGGCCACCGCGAACCGCACCAGCGGCATGCCGAGGCCACTGGCCCGGTACTCCGGCAGCACGGCCAGCCGGTCGCCCTGCCAGTCGCCGCCGGGGTCGCGCGGGTCCAGCGGGAACAGCCGCACCGCGCCCGCCGGCGCCCCGCCCACGTAGCCGATCACGTGCCGGGTGACCGGGTCGTGGTCGCGGTGGTCCCGGTCCGACTCGCTGAACACGTGCTGCTCCAGCACGAACACCGCGTGCCGGATCGCATGGTGTGCCGCCAGGTCACCGGCGTTGTCGATGACCTGGCAGCGCGCCGACGCGGCAAGCTCGGGCGCGGCGCTCACGACTCGACCCTGACGAGCAGGTCTCGTGCGCTCACCGCGCGCCAACTCCCAGCTCGCGGGCGCGCAGCGCACACGCCGCCCGCACCACCAGGTCCGCCGGCAGGGCCGAGCCGGCCGGGCAGGCGGCCGCCAACACCTCGTCGGCGGCCGCCTCGGCGGTGAGCAGGGCGGACAGGTCCTCACCCCGCCGGCGCAGCTCGGCCACCACCGCGTGGATCTGTTCCAGTGCCCGCTGGTAGCCGGTTGGATCCGAGATCAACGTCGGGTACAGGTGGTCCTCCGCGCCGCGCCAGCGCAGCCACGCCGCCCGCTCCTTGTCCAGCATCACCGTCGGCCAGGTCAGAGCGTCCAGGTCTGCATGACCAGGGCGCCCTCGCGGCGGGCGGTGAGGTTGGCGTCCAGCACGTCCAGCGGGTGCATGGGCTTGACGCCCTCGATCAGGTCGGTCTCCCGCATGCCGTAGAGCGCCGCCATGGCGAACCGGCAGGCGTAGACCTTGCCGCCCTCCTTCATGAAGGTCTGCAGCTGGTTGTTGTAGGCCAGGTGGCCGGGGAAGGCCTCCGAACCCACGGTCGGGAAACCCCGGGTGGCCGAGGCCATCAGCACGCCGGGCCCGTACAGCACCAGGCTGGTGTCGAAGCCCTTCCGGTTGATCCGGGTACAGGTCAGCATGTTGACCAGGCCTACCGAACCCTCGAAGGGGACGGTGTGCATGAAGATGTAGGCCTTCTCGCCTTCGTTGGCCTGGATGTCGTCGAACAGCTTTTCGTCGTAGTCGACAATCGCGTCGCCCGTGTGGGCCCGCTCACCGACGATCTGCGCCACAGTTCTCTCCCAACTAGTTGTGTGGTGGTCGAGGGTCAGACCGCCGGCCCACCTCGGGTCGGCGGCGGAGCCCACGTCTTCCGATGGCTGCCCGGCATGGCCCGCATCACCCGGTGCCGGACCGACCAGGGCAGCAGCCCGTACAGCGGCGCGAATATGCGCAGCCAGAAGAAGTCCTTCGCGCCGCGCGGCGGCCGGGGCGCCGGGGTGCCGTACCGGCCGGCCAGCCGCCGGTGGGCGTCCACCAGCAGGTAGTGCTCGGCGTTGTGCCGCAGCCAGCCCGAGAAGCCCACCGGTCAGCCCTTCGCCAGCGCGGCCAGGCCGTTGTTGGCGGCGGTGACGATCGGCTCGTTCAGCGCGCCGATGGCCGGCGAGTAGACGTTCTCCATCGAGCCCAGGTCACGCAGGGTCAGCCCGAACTTGATCGCCGTGGCCAGGAAGTCGGCGCGCTCCTTGATGCCCTCGCCGCCGCCGACCATCTGCGCCCCGATCAGCCGCAGCGACCCGGGCTCGGCCAGCAGCTTCACCTTGATCGGCCTGACCCCCGGGTAGTAGCGCGCCCGGGAGATCCCCTCGCCCACCGCGAGCACGTACGGGATGCCCAGCGCCGTCGCGGTGGTCTCGCCGAACGAGGCGCCGCCGATCACCCACTTGCCGGCCGGCGTGCCCCAGGGGACGTAGACCGCGCGGTAGGTGCGGTCGCCACCGGCCGCGTTGGCCCCGGCCACCTTGCCCTGGGCGTAGGCGTGCGAACCGGTGAGGCCCTGCAGCGGCACGCCGGTGAGCCCGTGCGGGATCTCGTTGGCGTCCCCCGCCGACCAGACGCCGGCCACCGAGGTGCGCATGCCCTCGTCGACCACGATCCCGCCGGTGGAGCCCAGCTGGAGGCCGGCGGCGGCGGCCAGCTTGTTGTTCGGCGTCTTGTGCGTGGCCACCACGGCCAGCTCCACCGGGATCTCCCCGGCCGAGGTGCGGATGGCGCGCAGCTTCCCGTCGGCGTCGCCGAGGAACGCCTCCAGGCTGGTGTTGAAGTGCATGTGTACGCCCAGCTCACGCCAGGAGTCCTGGACCGGGGCCATGATGTCCGGGTCGGCCATCTCGGCCAGCGCGTACGGGTGCGGGTCTACCAGGTGGGTCTCCACGCCCCGGTGGGCCAGCGCCGTGACCATCTCCAGGCCGAGCGGGGACGCCTCCACCACCACCGCGCGCTTGGTCTCCGCGATGACCTTGTCCCACTCGGCGGCCCGCCGGATGTTCTTCACGTAGTACAGGCCGGAGAGGTCGGCGCCCGGCACGCCGGGGTCGGCGTAGTCGAAGCCGGTGGCGATGATCAGGCTGTCGTAGGGGACGGAGCCCTCGCCGGCCACGTCGACGGACCGTCCGGCCACGTCGACCGAGTTGACCTTGGTCTCGTAGTGCACGTCGATGCCGGCGTCCACGTACGCCTGCTTGCCGGCCAGGATGAGCTTGTCGAAGCTCTCGATCTCCCCTCCGTGCACGTAGGGGATCCCGCACGGGCTGTACGCGACATCCTCGAACTCGGTGTAGACGGTCACCTCCGCCGACGGGTCCACGGCCTTCACCCCGCCGGCCGCGCCCAGTCCCGCCGCTCCCCCACCGATCACCACTGCGCGTCGCGGCACGTGCAACCGCCTTCCGATCTATTCACTATAGGAATTGACTCGTTAACCATACTCAACAGACCGTTGGTGTCAACGCTCCTCGGCCATGGCGGCGTAGGCGTCGGAGACCAGGTCCTGTTCCGCGCGGTCGAAGGCGGCGGTGCGGATGGCGCCCCGGTCGGCGAGGGCGGCCAGGTCGGTGCGCAGCCCACTGACCATCGAGGCCAGCGCGTCCGGTGCGGCGCCGCCCTCGGCCCGCCGGGACAGCACGATCCGCCAGGGGTCGAGCACCTCGGAGAGGTCCGCCCCGGCCAGTCCCCAGCTGTGCCCGGTGTGCGCCATGGCCGCCTCGTCGATCAGCTCCCCGGTGATGCCACCGCCCGGGATGCCGGCCCGGCTGGCCGCCCGCACGGCCTGCCCGACCACCAGGTAGGCGGTCCGGTAGTCCACCTCCAGCCGCTGGACCAGGTACTCGGCGAGATCGGTGGCCTGGGTGTAGCCCAGGTCCAGCTCCTCCCGCATGCGCACCGGGTTCACCCGCAGCGTGGACACCACGCCGGTGATCAGCCGGGTGATGCGCAGGGAAAGGTCCAGCGCCCGGGGCACCTCGCCGTAGGCGAAGATCAGGTTGTCGCTGCGCGCGGACGGGCTCTTGGTCACCGCCAGGAAACCGGTCAGGCGGCCGATCACCACGCCGGACGCGCCGCGCACGATGGCCAGCGAGTACGGGTTGCGCTTGTTCGGCATCAGGATGCTGGACCGGGTGTACGCGTCGGCCAGGTCCACGAAGTCGAACTCGCTGGAGGAGAAGATCTCCAGGTCCTCGGCCAGCTTGGAGAAGTTGGACAGCAGGCTGGCCGCCGTGGCCAGGATGTGGATCAGGCCGTCGACCTGCCACATCGCGTCCCGGGTGTGCGGGATGACGCCGCCGAAGCCGAGTGCCGTGGCCACCGGGGCGCGGTCGTCCAGCAGCCGGGTGCCGTTCACGCAGCCGGCGCCGCCCGGGCTGGTGTCCACCCAGTCCAGCTCGTCCAGCAGCCGGCGGGTGTCCCGGGCGGTCGCGTAGCCGAAGGACAGCAGGTAGTGGCCGAACGTGGACGGCTGCGCCTGCTGCAGGTACGTCTGGTCGGGGAGCAGGGTCCGCGCGTGTTCCTCCGCCCGGAGGGCCAGCTCGGTGGCGAACCGGGTGGCCTCCGCGACCAGCTCGGTGAGCTGCCGCCGCAGGTGCAGCCGCAGCGCCACCCGGGCTGCCTCCCGGCGTGGCCGGCCGGCGTGCAACCAGCCGGCCACGTCGCCGATCCGGGACACGAAGTACCGCTCCCGGGAGTTGTACGGCTCGCCGTACGCCGGGTTGTAGGGGAACTCCTCCGCCGGGATGTCGCACACCTCGAGCAACAGCCGCAGCAGCTCCCGCCGGGCCTGGGCCGGGATCAGGTTGCGCCGGGAGAGGTCCAGCACGTGGGCCAGGTCGGCCAGGTTGAGGCCCCGGTGCAGGAAGCTGGCGTCCGCGTTCTCCAGTGCGAACCCGGACTCGATCAGCTCCGGTGCCGGCCCGCCCTCCGGCGGGCCGCCCGTCCGGGCTCGTCTGGTCTGCGTCATCTGTCCGCCCCTCTCGAGTTGAGCGCCGGGAGCAGGCCGCCGGTGTGCCAGAACAGCACCGGCCCGCCGGCCAGCCGGTCCACCGAGGCGGAGAACGCCTCGGCGCCGTAGGTCTCGTCCAGCAACAGGCCCTCGGTGCGCAGGGCCAGCCGGGCGCGGTCACGCTCCAGCGCGCTGGCCGTGCCGAAGCCGGGTCCCCGGGCGTCCACGATCTCCAGGCGGCCGGCCGGCTCAGCGGTGCCGAGCAGCTCCGCGCACTCCCGGGCCAGCCGCCGCACCCGCGCCCCGATCTCCTCCGGGGGCCGGCTCACCGAGACGCCCAGCACCGGCAGGTCCAGCCCGACCGCCGCCAGGCCGGCCAACAGCCCCGCGCAGCTGCCGCCCGACCCAACGGCCAGCACCACCAGCGGCCGCTCGTCCCAGCGCTGGTCCCCGAGCTGTTCGGCCAGCTCGGCGGCGGCCAGCGCGAACCCGACCGCGCCCAGCGCGGTGGACCCGCCGCGCGGCACGCCGTACGCGGGATGCCCGTGCGCGGAAAGCTCGCCGGCGCGGGCCAGCACCAGCCGGTCCACCGCCGCCCGGTCGGTGTCCCCGGTGGGCCGGATCCGCGCCCCGGCCGCCCGGGCCAGCGCCAGGTTCGGGCTGTACGGCTCGCCCCAGATCACCAGCTCACAGGCCAGCCCGGCCGAGGCGGCCGCCATGGCCGCCGCCGCGCAGAAGTTGGACCCGGGTCCGCCCCCGGTGACCAGCACCTCGGCCCCCCGGGCGCCCGCCGCGCCGAGCAGGAACTCCAGCGGCCGGGTCTTGTTCCCGGCCACCCCGAACCCGGCCAGGTCGTCCCGCTTGACCAGCAGCGGGCCGGAGCCCAGCACCCGCTCCAGCCGGCGCGCCCGGACCAGCGGGGTGGGGAACACGCCCAACCGCACCCGGGGCAGCTCGTCGATCACGCCCATTGCCCGGGCTCGGCCGCGCGGGCCCGCTCCGCCCTGGCCAGTACCCGGTCCACCATCGCGCCGGCCGACGCCACGCTCGGCGCCGCCCGCCAACTCGCCGCCTCGGACGCGGTGGCCAGGCCGCGCGCGACCACCCCGTCGACCAGGTCGGCGCCCTCCTCGCGGAGGATCTCGTGAAGCGCCCGCTGCGCTTTGTCCCGGCCCAGCCGCGCGGTCAGCTCGGCCAGCACCCGCTCCGAGCCCAGGTCCGGCCCGTACCGGCGGACCGTCTCCGCCATCGCCTCCGGGTACACGTGCAGGCCGTCCACCAGGCGCAACGCCTGGTGCAGCGCGGCGCCGGTGAGCTGGCAGACCTCGGGCAGGGCCAGCCACTCCGCCTTCCACGCCCGGCCGTCCCGCTCGTGCCCGGCCACCATGCCCTCCACCAGCACCGCCGCCGACGAGCGGGCCAGCCGGGCCAGCGTGTCCAGGTGCTCGCTGCCCTCGGGGTTTCGCTTGTGCGGCATGGTGATGCTGCTGACCGCGCCCGGCGCGGCGGCCTCGGCCAGCTCGCCGATCTCCGGCCGGGACAGCTCGTACACCTCGGTGCCGATCCGGGACAGCGTGCCGCACACCATGGCCAGCACGGTGCCGAACTCGGCCAGGCGGTCCCGCGAGGTCAGCCAGGAGATCCCCGGGTCGGCCAGCCCCAGCTCGGCGCAGAACCGGCCCCGCAGCTCGGTGCCGCCCGCGCCGAAAAACCCGAGCACGCCGACCGCCCCGGCCAGCTGCCCGACCACCCAGCGCGGCCGCCCCTCACGCAGCCGGTCGAGGTGTCGGCGCAGCTCATCGGCCCAGGAGGCGACCTTGAACCCGAAGGTCACCGGCGAGCCGGGCTGGCCGTGGGTGCGCCCGGCCATCACGGTGTCCCGGTGCTCGGCGGCCAGTCCGAGCAGCGCCGCCTCCAGCGCCCGTACGTCCCGCCACACGACCGCGCCGACGTCCCGCATCACCAGGCCGAACCAGGTGTCCGAGACGTCCTGCACGGTGGCCCCGAAGTACACGTGCTCGCGGGCCGCTTCGGGCAGTACCCGCAGCAGGCCCCGGATCAGGCCCAAGGTGGAGTGTGAGGTCAGCCGGGTCTGCTCGGCCACGTAGTCCAGGTCCAGCTGGTCCACCGTGGCCCGGCCGATCGCCTCGGCGGAGCTGGCCGGCACCAGCCCCATGGCCGCCTGCGCCCGGGCCAGCGCGGCCAGGATGTCCAGCCAGGACGCCAGCATCGCGCGTTCCTCGAAGACCTCGGCCAGCTCGGGGGTGCCCCACAGGTGCGCGTACAGCCCGGCTGAGCTCAGCCGGGTGCCCACGCCGGCTCTTCCCGCGCGGCGAGCAGGGCCAACGCGTCGCGCACGTGCTCCAGGGAGGAACCCCAGGGCACGGACACCCAGCCCTCCCCGGCGTCGATCCGCTCCTCCTGCAGGCAGCACTTGGTGAGCAGCCGGGCGCCCTCCGGGCCGGGGCGCTGCTTCGGGCAGAAGTCCACGGTGGGCGGTTCGTCGCCGTAGAACCACCGGTGGATCTGCCGGGAGCGGGCGCAGCCGAGCAGCGTCCATTCCGCCCGGTCCGGGTGTTCGTCGAGGTAGGAGACCCGTGCGCCGGGCACCTCGGCCCCCGATCCCCGGCACGGCAGCAGGTAGTGCTCCGCCGGTGCGGTGGCCGCCAGCGAGGCCAGCGTGGTCAGCTCGCCGACCAGCTCGATGGGCGGCAGCGACTCACTCACGGCCAGCACCCGCCGCGCCTGGTCCAGCAGCTTGGCCGGCTCGGGCGGAACCACCTCGCGCACCACCACCCGCAGCGGGCGCGGTTCCAGGATGAAGTTCACGTGCGCGTAGCGCCCCTGCACCACCACCGCCCGCACCCCCGGCGCCCGGCGCGCCGCCACCTCGGCCAGCGCGGACGGGATGCCGGTGTCCACCTCCGGCTCGACCAGGTAGGCGCACTCGTCGGCGATCATCTCGACCGCGACGACCGGCGAGAACAGCTCGGTTTCCGAGGCCCGGGTGACCCGCAGCAACGCCGTCCGCCCGTCGCACCGGGCCACCACGAACCGGGTCTTGCGGTAGGCCGGGCGGCCGAGCAGCAACGCGCGCAGCGCGTCCTCGCCGAGCCCCACCTCCGTGGGCACCGCGGTCACCGCGACGCCCCGGTAGCGTTCCGGCACGAAGTTCCTCACGCCGTGTCCCGCTCCGCCCGTTCCCGCCGTGGCACGGCGGCGGTGTCCGACCGCAGGCCCAGCCGCAGGGTCTCCACCGACAGCACGTCGCCCAGCGCCACGTTCCCCAGGTTGACGTCGGCGCCGAACCGCCGGACGAACCAGGCCTGCTGGCCGGTGCGGGGCGCCTCGAAGATCACCCGTCGCTCGCCGACCGCACCGACCACGGCCTCCACCACCTCGGGGCGGACCCGGCCGGCCTCGTCGAAGGTGCCCACGGTGCCGCTCTGCCGGCCCTCGGTGACCACCCAGCGGGCACCCGCCTCCAGGTCGGCGAGGCATTCCCCCGGCCAGTGCCGCGCCGGGTTGGGCTCGCCGGGCGCCTTCGCGCCCACCTCGGCCAGGACATCGAAGTCCCGGCTGGCCCGGCGGATCAGCTCCCGCTTCTGGGTTCGGGACATAGCCACGGTGCCCCGGGACACCTCCACGTAGCGGAACCCGACGTCACCCGCCCAGGCCAGGCAGTCCGCCGCG
Organism: Actinospineispora eucalypti; assembly: GCA_014208095.1. Classification (GTDB taxonomy): domain Bacteria; phylum Actinomycetota; class Actinomycetes; order Mycobacteriales; family Pseudonocardiaceae; genus Pseudonocardia; species Pseudonocardia eucalypti. The sequence goes on from JACHMT010000002.1 coordinate 957,869, forward strand.
ACGCCCTGGGCCCAGGCGATCTCCAGCAGGGTGCCCCCGAGGCAGGCCGCCACCCGGTGCTCGGCCAGCAGCGCGAGCTTGGCCTCGATCGCGGAGTCCAGGTAGGCGGTGCCCCAGCCGATCTTCCATATGTCGATGTGCGCGGCGGCGGAGGCCAGCACGTCACTCGCCGCCGCCACCCCGGCGCCCTGGTCCAACACATGGGTGAGCCCGGTCGCCCTCGGCTTCGCCGATCGCGCGGGCAGCTCGAGGAAGTCCGGCACCCGTCCGCTCAACCCCGCACCAGTTCGATGACCTCGGCCAGCGGGGCGGCCGCCACCGGCGTCACCCGGGACCGGCCGACGACGTCCAGGGCCATCCCGAACGCCCGCTCGGCGCGCTCCGGGTTCCGCCAGAGGTGGGCGTCGGCGAAGTCCAGCCAGTCGGCGGGACCCAGTAAGGGCTCGTCGGAGTAGTCCAGCTCGTGCCAGGTGACCGCGATCTCGAACAGCTCCAGCAAGGCCTCCGGGTCGGAGTCCACCGCGAGCAGCCGATCGTGGTGCTCGGGACATCGGAGTGCCGGGGCGCACCGGCCCCGGCAGGCGGCTACGCGCAACCGCGCGTGGGCACTCGTCATGGACTCACTCCCGAGGACCGTCCGGCAATGGTGACTCGGCCCACCCTTCCGCCCCCGGTTGCACGGGCGTTGCACCCGGTGCACGCCCGCGCCGCCGGCCGGCAAGATGAGCGCATGGCGGCGGAGCGAACGGTCCATGCCGAGTGGGCGGGTGGTCTCAAGGCCACGGTACGAGCGGGCGATTTCGACCTGGTCGCGGACGAACCGGCGTCCGTCGGCGGCACCGATGCCGGTCCCCAGCCGACCGAGCTGCTGTTGGCCTCGATCGCCTCCTGCTTCACCCTGGCCATGGCGTACAGCGCGAAGAAGTACGACATACCGCTGGCCAATCTGGCGGTGGACGTGACCGGCCGCTACGACGGCCCCCAGTTCTCCTCGTTCCGGATCACCGTGCGGGCCGGCTCGCCCAACGGCGAGCACCTGGCCAAGCTGATCTCCTCGGCCGAGCGGGTCTGCTACGTCACCCGCACCCTGCGCGCCTCACCGGAGATCGAGATCGTCACCGGGTGAGTCGGCCAGCGAGTCGGCCAGGGCCAGCGCCCGCCGGGCCACCTCGCGCAGGGGCAGCCCGACCGCCTCGGCCGCGGCGGCCACGTCGTCGTGCTCGGGTTTGCCGCCCCACGGCCCGTACTTCACCCTGATCGGCCGGCCGGCCAGCTCCACCGTGCGGACGCGCCTCGGCAGCGCGTGCCGCTCCACCCGTTGCCGGCGAACCCCGAGACTGCCGGTCTCGGCCAGCAGCAGCCGCTCGCAGCCGTCGGCGCCCGCCGGGTCCGCCAGCACGTGCACGGTGTGCGCCGGGCGGCCCTTCTTCATCGTCACCGGGCTGACCCAGGCGTCGGCGGCGCCCTCCGCCAGCAGCCTCCCGACCAGGTGGCCGAGCAGCTCGCCGGTCACGTCGTCCACATTGGTCTCCAGCAGGACCATGGTCGTCGTCGACGCGCGGTGCGCCGACTCGCCGAGCAGCGCCTGGAGAACGTTGGCCCGGCCGGGGAACTCCTTCGCCCCCGCGCCGTAGCCGACCGCGCGCACGGACATCGCCGGGGCCGGCCCGAACCGGGCACCGGCGGCCAGCAGCAGCGCCGCCCCGGTCGGCGTCACCGTCTCCCCGGCCACCCCGGCCGGCACGATCGGCGCGGCCATCCGGGCGATCAGCGCGGCGGTGGCCGGCGCGGGCAGCGGCAGCACCCCGTGCCGGGTGCGCACGGTGCCCTCGCCCATGGCCAGCGGGCCGCAGTGCACCTCGGCGACGCCCAGCTCGTGGAGCGCGGCGGCCACACCGACGGTGTCCACCACGGTGTCCACCCCGCCGATCTCGTGCAGGTGCACGTCGGCCACCGGCACCCCGTGCAGCCCGGCCTCCACCTCGGCCAGTGCGGTTATCGCCCGGGTGGCCAGCGCGGCCACCGGCTCCGGCCGGGCCCGCCCGACCAGGTCCAGCAGCTCGGCGGCCCGCCGCTCCTTCGCCGTGTCGTCGGTGGTCACCACGGCGCGGGTGGCCGCCAGCGCGCCCCGGCGCTCGGTGCCGGCGTCCAGCCGCCAGCCGGTGATCCCGGTGCTCGCCACCGAGGCGCGCACCGCGTCCAGCGGGGCCCCGACCCCGAGCAGCGCGCCCAGCAGCATGTCCCCGGAGAGGCCGCTGAACGGGTTCAGCCAGAGGATCATTTCCGGGCCATCCGGAACGCGGCCATCGCGGCGCTGAACCCCGAGTCGATGTTGACCACCACCACGCCGGCCGCGCAGGAGGACAGCATGGCCAGCAGCGCGGTCACCCCGCCCAGGGTGGCGCCGTAACCGACCGAGGTGGGCACCGCGATCACCGGGCAGCCGACCAGCCCGCCCACCACGCTGGGCAGCGCGCCCTCCATGCCGGCGATGCAGATCACCGCGTCCGCGGCGGCCAACCGTTCCCGCTGGGCCAGCAGCCGGTGCACCCCGGCCACCCCGACGTCGGCCACCAGTTCCGCGTCCAGCCCGACCGCGCGGGCCACCCCCAGCGCCTCGGCCGCGACCGGCCCGTCCGAGGTGCCCGCCGACACCACCAGCACCCGGAAGTCCACGGGCGTCGCCGCGCGCCACACCAGCAGCCGGGCCGCCGGGTCGTGCCGGCCACCCGGCACCATCCCGAGCACCGGCTCGGAGGCCTCCGGCGCGACCCTGGTGACCAGTACCGGCCCGGAGTTGGCGGCCAGCAGGCTGCCTACCACGCCGGCGACCTGCTCGGCGGTCTTGCCCGGGGCGTACACCACCTCGGGAAGCCCCAGCCGGTCCTCCCGGTCGGTGTCCGGCCGGGCCCAGCCCAGGTCGGCGAAGCCGACATCGGGCGGGCGCCCAGTTCGGCGCCCGACGGGATCGCTGTCAGCGAAACCGGCATCGGGCGGACGCCCGTGTCGGCGCGCGACGGGATCGCCGTCGAACCCGGTCACCGGCCTGCCATGGCGGGCAGGCCGAGCAGCACGTTCATCCGTCCGCTGCGGAACCCCTGCAGGTCCAGCGCGCAGAACTGGAAGCCGGCGCCCCGGACCGCCGCATCGATCTCCGCGCGTCGTGCGTGCGCCTTGCCGAGGTCCTCCTCCGGCAGCTCGACCCGGGCCACGGTGCCGTCGGCGTGCGCGCGCACCCGGCAGACCGGGAAGCCCAGCGCGTGCAGCTCTGCCTCGCTCCGCTCGATCCGGAGCAGCACCTCACGGGTCACCCGGTCACCGTAGGCCACCCGGGAGGCCAGGCAGGCCGACGCCGGCTTCTCCGCCGTGGTCAGCCCGAGCCAGGCGCTCACCCGGCGCACCTGGGCCTTGCCCAGGCCGGCGTCGACCAGCGGCGCGATGGCGCCCCGGGCCGCGGCCGCGCGCTGGCCCGGGCGGTGGTCGCCGAGGTCGTCCAGGTTGGTGCCCAGGGCGATCGCGGCGCCGGACATCTCGGCCAGCGGGGTGAGCGCGTCCAGCAGCGCGCTCTTGCAGTGGTAGCAGCGGTTGCCGTCGTTCGCCCGGTACTCCGGCCGGTCCAGCTCGTCGGTGCACACCTCCACGTGCCGGACGCCGTGGGCCCGGGCGAACCGGCGCGCGCCGGCCCGTTCGGCCGCCGCCAGACTGGGCGAAACCGCCGTCACCGCCACCGCCGCCGGCCCCAGCTCCGCCGCCGCGACCGCCGCGACCAGCGCCGAGTCCACCCCACCGGAGAACGCCACCAACACTGCCCTCTCGGCGCGCACCCGCCGGCGCAACGCGGCGAGCAGCTCGGTGTCCGTCGTGGTCGTGTCCACTGCAGCCTCCCCGACCCCCGCCGAGTCATTCACTATAGTGGAGAGATCGTTACCTCGCGGTGAACATCAGCGCCCACCGTCGCCCGCCCCGAAGTCATCGATCACGCAGCGGCGATCCACGTGGATGCGGCGGCCGCTTTTGCCCGGCTTCGGCAGCTAGCCGGTCAGAAGGGTGGAGGTTCGGGTTCTATCGCTTCGGGCGGTGGTTCGGGACCGGCTGGTCGGAGAATTTCGCCGATTTCCGCCGGTGGTGTGGTGATCCGGTGCCCGGTGGGGAGTGTCCAGGTGGTGGTGCCGTCCGGGTTGCGGATGATGTTCCACCCGGGAAGTTGTTTGACCCGATGGTGGTAGCGGCACAACGGCCCGTTGTTACGGGCGCTGGTGGGGCCGTTCCCGGTGTCCGGGTCGAACGGCTCGTGATGATCGGTGTCGCAGTCTTCGGCCGGCCTGCAACATCCAGGAATGGAACAGGTCTGCGCCCGGGCGTTCACGAACCCGACCAGCACCGGCGGTGGCCGATAACGAGTAGTGCCGTAATCCAACAGCGCCCCGGACTCGGGGTCGGTGACCAGCCGCCGCCACACACTCGTCGGATCCCCGGCCAGCGCCCGAGCGACCTCGGCATTGACCGGGCCGTACCCGGACAGCTCCCCCGGCAGATCCCGCGCCCCGACCAGCACCGACAGCGGCACCGTGACCCGAATCTCCGTGCGGACCCGTTCCCGCGCCCGCGCCCGACGCTGCTCAGCGGCGGCGACATCAGGGTCGGGGTGACAAGTGTCAAGCTCGGGGTTGACGATCAGGTCATACATCGCATCCGCGCGGCGGGCATCCATCGAGCGATCCTCGCCGGGACCACCACCGGCACGGCGGGCATAGTCGTTGACCAGCCCATACAGGGTGACTGCCTGGGCGGCGGGCAGGTGCGCCCGCAACGTCGCCATCCCGTCCGCCGCCGGTTCGAGCCGCACATAGCGTTCCGCGGCCGCGCGTTCGACGCGTTTGCGGACCGCTTCGGCGTCCAGGCGGGCCACTACCCGTTTCGCGCAGCCCCGGATCTGGCTGGGGTTGCGCCCGGCGAGCCGTTCCAGAATCTGCTGTTGTGCCGCGTCGAGCTGCTGTTCGCCGAGCCCGACGAACTCCTCGATGATCACCCGCACCGACCGGTAACTCAACCGGGCCTCACCCAACGCGTCGAGGATGTGAGGGAGCCGGTGCACCAGCGTCATCGCGTCTTCCACCCGAGCCAAAGCCGCGCCCTGGGTCAGGCCGGCGGTGAGGGCGAACTGGGTCGCCACCGAACGAATCACATCCGACACCGGGCAACGCAACCCGTCATCGGCCCGTTCGGCGGCCACCAACCCGGCCAACTCCCGAACCTGCTGGGCATCCACCACCGCACGCACGTTCTCCCACGCGCCCACGCGTTCCAACAGTTCGGCGGCGCCTCGGCCGGGTTCGAAAGACAGCCGGTCGACCAGTAGGCCGTCCGGGGAGTGTCGCGACCAGGGCTCCACCACGGGCGGCACCTGGACCGTCGACTCGCTCATATGTTCGAGCCTAACATATAGCAAGACGCTTGGGTGCCGTATCCGACCACCGGCGCAATCGCCTCCGAAACCGGCCGCGGTCCACATTGGACCGCGGACGCATCTCAGGCTCTGCCGAACTCGCAGGTCTCAAACGGGCGGCGGGCGTTGACTCCACCGCCGTCGGCCTCCCTCGCCCACCTCGGTACAGGCGTTGACACCGACGGCACCCAACTGGATAAACTCGGCCAAGTTGGCCTAGATACCCCAGACAGCGGAGTTGGCGATGACGGCAACGGCCCGGGAGACAGCCGGAAGAACCGACGACGGGCGGTATCAGCTGAGCCACCTGGCCGCCTTGGAGGCCGAGGCGATCCACGTGCTGCGGGAGGTGGCCGCCGAGTTCGAGCGCCCGGTGCTGCTGTTCTCCGGCGGCAAGGACTCGATCGTCATGCTGCACCTGGCGGTGCGGGCGTTCCGGCCCGGCCCGGTGCCCTTCCCGGTACTGCACATCGACACCGGCCACAACTTCCCCGAGGTGCTCCGGTTCCGCGACCACCTGGTAGAGCAGACCGGGGTGCGGCTGCACGTCGCGCGGGTGCAGGACGACATCGACGCCGGTCGCGTCGTGGACCAGGGCGGCTCGCGCAACCCGCTGCAGACCGTGACCCTGCTGCGCGCGCTGCGCGAGGGCCGGCACGACGCGGCGTTCGGCGGCGCGCGCCGCGACGAGGAGAAGGCGCGGGCCAAGGAGCGGGTGTACAGCTTCCGCGACGAGCTCGGCCAGTGGGACCCGCGCAACCAGCGGCCGGAGCTGTGGCAGCTGTTCAACGGGCGGCACCGCCCGGGCGAGCACATCCGCGCCTTCCCGCTGTCCAACTGGACCGAGTCCGACGTGTGGGCCTACGTCGGCACCGAGCGCATCGAGCTGCCGGAGCTCTACTTCGCGCACCGGCGCACGGTCTTCCGCCGCGACGGCATGCTGCTGTCCGCCGAACCCCCGCTGCACCCGGAACCCGGCGAGGAGGTATTCCAGGCCACCGTGCGGTTCCGCACCGTCGGCGACGTGACCTGCACCGGCTGCGTCGAGTCCACCGCCACCACGGTCGATGAGGTCCTGACCGAGACGGCGCTGTCCCGGCTCACCGAGCGGGGCGCCACCCGGGCCGACGACCGGATATCCGAGGCCGGCATGGAGGACCGCAAGCGGGAGGGTTACTTCTGATGGGCACGCTGCTGCGGCTGGCCACCGCCGGCTCGGTGGACGACGGCAAGTCCACGCTGATCGGGCGACTGCTCCACGACGCCAAGGGCGTGTGCATCGACCAGCTCGCCTCGGTCGAGCGCACCTCCCGGGAACGCGGCCAGGACCGCACCGACCTGGCCCTGCTCACCGACGGCCTGCGCGCGGAGCGCGAGCAGGGCATCACCATCGACGTGGCGTACCGCTACTTCGCCACCCCCCGGCGCAAGTTCATCGTCGCGGACACCCCGGGCCACCCGCAGTACACCCGCAACATGGTCACCGGGGCATCCACCGCCGACCTGGCCATCGTGTTGGTGGACGCGCGCAACGGGCTGGTCGAGCAGTCCCGCCGGCACGCCTTCCTCTCCTCACTGCTGGGCATCCGGCACGTGGTGCTGGCGGTGAACAAGATGGACCTGGTCGGCTGGGACGCCGACCGGTTCGACGCGATCCGGGAGGACTTCCACGGCTTCGCCGCGCGGCTGGACTTCCAGGACGTCACGGCGATCCCACTGTCCGCGCTGCACGGCGACAACGTGGTCACCCCCTCGGCGCACAGTCCCTGGTATCCCGGCCCGCCGCTGCTGCGCCACCTCGAGGAGGTGTACGTGGCCAGCGACCGGAACCTGGTCGACGTGCGCCTGCCGGTGCAGTACGTGATCCGGCAACCCGACCGGCGGGCCTACGCCGGCACCCTGGGCAGCGGGGTGCTCCGGCCGGGCGACCAGGTGACCGTGCTGCCGGCCGGCCACACCACCACGGTGACCGGCATCGAGGGACCCAAAGGCCCGCTGGCGGAGGCGTTCGCCCCGATGGCGGTGTCCGTCACGCTGGCCGAGGAGCTGGACGTCGGCCGGGGCGACATGCTGGCCCGTCCGCACAACCAGCCGAAGATCAGCCACGAGCTGGACGCGATGGTCTGCTGGATGGCCGACGACAGCCCACTGCGCGAGGGCGCCGAGTACCTGGTCAAGCACACCACCGCGAGCACGAAGGCCCGGGTGCTCGAACTGGACTACCGGCTGGACGTGAACAGCCTGCGCGGCGACCGCGCCGCCCGTTCGCTGGACCGCAACGACATCGGCCGGGTACGGCTGCGCACCCGGGCGCCCCTGCTCACCGACGACTACCGCCGCAACCCGGCCACCGGCTCGTTCATCCTGATCGACCGGGCAACCAACCACACGGTCGGCGCCGGCATGCTGCTGCCCCAGTCGCGGGAGGAGCACCGGAACATCAGCCGGCACAGCTCGCTGGTGGAGGCCCGGCAGCGGTTGTCCCGGGGGGTGACCCTGTGGTTCACCGGGCTGTCCGGGTCGGGCAAGTCCAGCCTGGCGGTGCTGGCCGAACAGCGCCTGCTCGCCGCCGGCCGACCGGCGTTCGTGCTGGACGGGGACAACCTGCGGCACGGGCTGAACTCCGACCTGGGCTTCTCCATGGCCGACCGGGCGGAGAACCTGCGGCGCATCGCGCACGTGGCCTGCCTGCTGACCGAGGCGGGCATGGTCACCCTGGTGCCCACGATCAGCCCGCTGGCCGAGCACCGCGACATGGCCCGCGCGCTGCACACCGGCCAGGGCCTGGAGTTCCGCGAGGTGTTCGTGGACACGCCGTTGTCGGTGTGCGAGGAACGCGACCCGAAGGGCCTCTACGCCAAGGCCCGGGCCGGGCAGATCCCCGACTTCACCGGCATCGGCAGCCCGTACGAGGCCCCGGGCCGCCCGGACCTGCGCCTGTCCCATCCGCATACCCCCGACGAGCTGGTCGACCGACTGTTGGGGACGCTGGAGAGGTGATGAACGACCACGAACTGGCCCGCCGGCTGGCCGAAGCCGCCGGCACCCGGCTGCTGGCGGTCCGCGAGGAGTTCGCCGGGGCCAGCACCCGCGACCGCAAGGACGCCGGCGACCGGCGCGCGCAGGAGTTCCTGGCCGCCGAGCTGGCCCGGTACCGCCCGGCCGACGCGATCCTGTCCGAGGAGGCCGAGGACGACACCGGCCGGCTGGACGCCGAGCGGGTGTGGATCGTCGACCCGCTGGACGGCACCCGCGAGTTCGCCGAGCCGGGGCGGGCCGACTGGGCGGTGCACGTCGCGCTGTGGGAACGCGGCGAGCTGACCGCCGGGGCCGTCGCCCTGCCGGCCCAGGACGTCACCTTCGCCACCCCCGACGTCTCCCTGGCCACGAACGGCGGCGCCGGGCCCGCACCCCGGCTGATCGTCTCCCGCAGCCGGCCGCCGGCCGTGGCCGAGGAGGTCGGCCGGCGGCTGGGCGGGCAGCTGGTTCCGCTCGGCTCGGCCGGGGCCAAGGCGATGGCGCTGATCCAGGGGCGGGCGGACATCTACCTGCACGCCGGCGGCCAGTACGAGTGGGACTCCGCCGCGCCGGTCGCGGTGGCCCGCGCCGCCGGCCTGCACGCCTCCCGCATCGACGGCAGCCCGCTGACCTACAACCGCCCGGACCCGCTGTTGCCCGACCTGCTCATCTGCCACCCCCGCTACGCCGAGGCGGTGCTCGCCATCACGACTAGCTTTTAGCCACACTTATAGCTAGCCTACAGCCGTGGATGTCTTCCGCCCCGAGCAGAGGAGGAACCCCGGCATGAAACCCGACGGCACCAGGCAGATCGCCTTCATACTCGGCCACGAGTTCACCGCGCTGGACGCGGTCGGGCCGTACGAGCTGCTCCGGCTGATGCCGGACACCGAGGTGCGGTTCGTGGCCCACCGGCCCGGGCCGGTGCTCACCGACGGAGGCGTGCTCTCCCTGGTGGCCAGCCACTCCTTCGACGAGACGCCGGAGCCGGACATCGTGCTGGTGCCGGCCATCTCCGCCAACGGGCCGCACATCGGCGAGCTGCTCGAGTGGCTGCGCCGGGTACACCGGACCACCGAGTGGACCACCTCGGTGTGCGGCGGGGCGATGCTGCTCGCCATGGCCGGCATCCTGGACGGCCACCCGGCCACCACCCACTGGTCGGCGCTGGAGGCGCTGCCCAACTTCGGCTCCGACCCGAGGCCCGAGGAGCGCGTGGTGCGCTCCGGCAAGATCGTCACCGCCGCCGGCGTCTCCGCCGGGTTGGACCTGGCGCTGTGGCTGGTCGGCGAACTGCACGGCCAGGAGTGGGCCGAGGTGGTCCAGCTGATGGCCGAGTACGACCCCCAGCCGCCGTTCCACGCCGGCCACATGAGCAAGGCCTCCCCCCGCGTGCGGGAGCTGGCCGCCGCCGAGATGGACCGACTCTATCCGGCCGGATAGGCAGCGACCCGCCCCGATGTCACGCTGGGTAAGTGTACGAGTGCACTGAATCAGGCGATCGAATGATCAAAAACCGTGGCCTCGTCGTGCTCACCTCCCCATACTTGGCCCCGACCAGGCGGCAACAGAGGGGGCCTGGGAGTGAAGAGAAAATTGGGGAACATGGTGAATTCTGGACGAACTCGTATCGTCGCGCTCGCGCTGGCGACGGTGGGTAGCGCGGCGCTCGTCGCACTGGCCGGCTCCGGCACCGCACTGGCCGCCACATCGTCCGCCGCGCCGGGCGTCATGGCGGTTACGCCGCTCCCGGCGGACAGCGGTGACTACAGCGACGGCTACGCCCAAGGTCACCAGAAGGGTCACGTCCAGGGCCGCGGCGACGCCGAGGACAACTGCAAGGAAGACCACAAGGAGACCATGAGCAGCCGCAGCGGCGGGCAGGACGACTTCCACCGGGGCTTCGAGGCCGGCTACAACGCCGGTTTCGAAGAGGCGTACAAGCGCCGCTACGACGAGGTCTGCGGTAACCGCCGCTGATCGAGGCGGTACACCCTGACGAAGCCCCTGGTCGGTCGCCGGAAGACGATCAACCAGGGGCTTCGTTGCTGTTCGCGGAAGTCCTCTACCCCTCCGGGTAGAACAGGAACAGTTTGCAGCCGGTGGTCGTCTGGGGCACGTGCGAGGACCCGGCCGGCGCGTGGATGAACGAGCCGGCCGGGTAGTCCCGCTCCCCGTCGTTGAACACCCCGGACAGCACGAACACCTCCTCCGGCCCGGGATCGTGCACGTCGACCCCGGACCAGCCGCTGCCCGGGTCCATCTCCAGCACGTAGGCCGCCGCACCGTTCTCGCCGCGCCACAGCGGCCGGAGCCGGATGCCGGGAAACAGCTCGCGCACCGGCGCGTCCCGGACGGAGGACCAAACAAAGGAAGTCGTCACCGGACCGAGCCTGCCCCCCGGGCGGCGCCGCGCCGAGTGTCCAGATCGACATCATCAGGTACTTTTTTGCCATGCACCGCGTGGTCGCCCTGGTCCGCCCGCCCCAGGCCACCTTCGAGCTGGGCTGCGCCGCCGAGGTGTTCGGCAACCCCCGGCGCGGCCTGCCGCGGCGCTACGAGTTCACGGTGTGCACCGAGGAGCCCGGCCCGGTGGCCACCACCGCCGGCTACGACATGCTGGTCACCCACGGGCTGACCGCGCTGGAGCGGGCCGACACGGTGATCGTGCCCGGCTGGCTGCCCACCGAGCGGCCGCCCTCCGCCGAGGTGGTGGCCGGGCTGCGGGCGGCGCACGCTCGCGGGGCCCGGCTGGCCAGCATCTGCTCCGGGGTCTACGCGCTGGCCCCCACCGGCCTGCTCGACGGACGGCGGGCCACCACGCACTGGGCCGGGGCGGAGGCGCTGGCCGGCCGGTTCCCCCAGATCCAGGTGGACCCCGGCGTGCTGTACGTGGACCACGGGGACGTGGCCACCAGCGCCGGATGCGGCGCCGGCATCGACCTGTGCCTGCATCTGCTGCGCACCGACCAGGGCGCCCGGTACGCCGCACAGGTGGCCCGGAGCATGGTCATGCCGCCGCACCGCGAGGGCGGGCAGCTGCAGTACGCCGCTCCCCCGGCGCCCGGTCAACTCGACGGTTCCCTGGCCCCGCTGCTGGACTGGGCCACCGAGCGGCTCGGCGAGCGCCTGGCAATGCGCGACCTGGCGGCGCACGCCGGCCTGTCCCCGAGGACCCTGGCCCGCCGGTTCACCGACCAGCTCGGCGTCAGCCCCGGGCAGTGGCTGCTGGCCCAGCGCCTGGCCTCGGCCCGCGAGCTGCTCGAGACCACCGACCTCGGGGTCGACGCGGTCGCCCGGCGGGTCGGCCTGTCCAGCGCGACCAACCTGCGCCGGCGTCTCGTCCGCGCGGTCGGCACCACCCCGGGCGCCTACCGCCAGGCCTTCCGCGCCCGGCCGTCATGATCTTTTGTTTGCCGGCCCGCTTGCCGGGAACCCCCAGGTCGAGGATTACCTGGAGGTAAGCATGTTTGCGATCATTGCCGCCGTCTTTTTTCTCATTGCGCTGATCTTCCAACTGGCCGGAATGGGCTTCGGCCCGCTCACCGCGACCCTGCTGGTCACCGCCGGCCTGCTGTGCCTGGCGCTGGACCTGGCCGGCCTCGGCCGGCGGGTGCGCCTGTAGGCCGAGTCAGTCGGTGAGGGTGATCGCCGCGTCCGGCTCGGCCACCCGGAAGGTGAAGGTCTGCTCGAGGTAGAGCGAAACCGTGTCCGCCGAGTGGTGGCTGTAGCCGACCGCGAGATCCTGTCCGACCTCGAACAGGAAATCACCGCCCCGCTGGCTCAGCACGGCGGCGCCCTCCAGGCCGGGCGTCCACACCACCTTGCCACCCAGGATCCGCTCCAGGTGGTCGATCAGCAGGTAGCCGCGCTCGGTGGACTGGGCGATCCGGGTGTAGATGCCGGGGTCCGCCGCCAGCGCGTACGGCCCCTCCACCCCGGCCACCCGCAGCGTGGCGACCGCGTTGGCCACCGCCTCGGAGTAGCTGGCGGGGTCGTCGCCCAGTGCGGGCGCCGATGGTGTGGTGCCGATCAGGCCGTCGATGCGGGCGTCCGGCCAGCCGTGGAAGATCGCCCGGTTCTCGATCTCGGCGGCCAGTCGGGCGGCCGCATCCAGCTCGTCGAAGTCCAGGTCGACGGCGCCGCGCTCGGCGTCCTCCAGCTCGGCCCGGTCCACCGTGAACGGCACGCGGATCTCGGCCAGTGGCTGCACCCGGCGCAGCCGCGCCCGCACCGATCCCTTGCCGCATCCCGGCGGCGGGCCGTCCAGCGGCTCGGACCGGCCCAGGTTGATCGCGGAGTGGTCCCAGTCGGACGGGCCGGCGAAGTCGACCAACCGGCGGGCGGCCAGTCTCGGGGTCAGCCGTTCCCGGGCTTCGTCGTCGACCTGCCGCCAGGCCGCCGGCGCCAGCGGGGCCTGCTCGCGCAGCAGGTGGTTGCTCGGATTTGCCATGGTCAGCGCCCCCTCAGCCCGCCGATGCCCAGCGAGCCGTCATCCGGTGGGCCACCGACACCCACCCGCCGCTCGGTCTGTTCAACGTACCGCTCCGGGTCCTTGTCCCCGGTATCCAGGCCCCGCTGGCCCGGGTGCGCGGCCTTGAACTCGCGGAACCGCTTGCCGAGCGCCTCCCGCAGCTCCAGGCTCGCGTGCTTGCGGAAGTCGGCGATCGGGTCCCGCTCCTCTTCCGCCAGGTGCTCGTCGTTGGCGATCCGGGCCTGCCCGACCGCCTCCCACCACTGCTTCGAGCCGACCGGGAACCGGGCCGCCTCGCGCACCGCGTCCCGGATCTCGTTGTGGTCGCCGATCGCGTCCACCGTGTCCTCCTCGGCCGCCGGGCCCTCCTCCCGCAGCAGCTGGGGGTAGAAGATCTCCTCCTCCGCGACCGCGTGCACCTCGAGCAGGTCGGCCAGGGGCTGCCAGGCCGAGGTGAGCTCCTCGGGGTCGTTGCGCACGGACAGGTCGTCGAGGGTGATGAAGCCGCGCCGGAAGCTGTGGTGGTCGGCGAGGATCAGTTCGGTGATGTCGTCGGGCATGCCCGGCGGCTACCCGCCCCCGGAGCCGGGCAAACCCACGTCACACCTCGTGCCAGATCTGCCACACGTCCCGCTCGGGGATGTCCATCACCGCGCCCAGCTCGGCGATCGCGCCCCGCTCCAGCTCCTCGACCAACTGGTCGTACCGCCGGCGCCTGGCCAGCACCTGTCTCCGTATATCCGCGGTCCGGGTTCGCCCCGGCACGGCCCCCAACTCAGTACTCAGTGCACCGCTCCCCTCCCGCCCGAGATCGATGGTTGATCAAAGTCAGTGATCGTGTCAATCGGATGACCCCACCTTTAACAAGCCAATAATGTGGCCCACTTTCGTGCACTGCCGGTGCGACGATCACGCGGATAGCTTCGGCGGCGAGCGCGAAGGAGGAACGGCATGGAGGGATCGACGGTGACCACACCGGAGGTGGCCGCCCAGATGGTGGAGGTCGCCGGCAGCCCGGTGGCGGTGCGCAGGCGGGGCACCGGGGATCCGCTGCTGTTCCTGCACGGGGCCGGGTTCACCGGCCGCTGGCTGCGTTTCCACGAGGCCCTGGCCCGGGGCGCGGACGTGATCGCCCCGGAGCACGTGGGGTACGGGGCGACCCCGGCGCAGGACTGGCTGGAGGACATCGGTGACCTGGTCCTGCACTACGACGACCTGCGCGCCACCCTCGGCCTGGATCGGTTCCACCTGGTCGGCTACTCGCTGGGCGGGTGGATCGCGGCGGCCTACGCCACTCTGTTCCCGGACCGGCTGCGCTCCCTGACCTTGATCACCCCGGCCGGCATCCAGGTACCCGGGCGCTCCCCGGTGGCCGATCTGTTCAGCATGACGCCGGCCGAACTGTTCGGCACCGTGTTCAACGACCCGGCCAACATGGCCGAGGTCATGGTGGACATGACCGACCCGGAGGTGGCGGTGGCGCTCTACCAGGAGCAGTCCACGCTGGCCCGGCTGGTGTGGAACCCGCGCTACGACCGGAAGATGCCCCGGCGGCTGCAACGGGTCACCGTGCCCGCCCTGGTGGTCGGTGCCGAGCACGACCGGCTGATCCCGGACGAGGCGGCCGACCGGTACGCCGAACTGCTGCCGGACGGGCGCATCACCCGCATACCCGGCACCGGGCATGCCCTGGTCATCGAGCAGCCGGAGCGGACCGCCGGCGCGATCCTGGAGTTCCACGGAGGCCTCAAGTGAGCACCCGGAGCCTGCAGTTCTTCCACTTCGGCCTGATGCCCTACCCGCACATCCCGCCGGCCGAGGAGCTCACCTCCACCTGGGTCACCCTGTCCAACCGGCACTACGACCCGGAGCTGGGCCACCGCCTCTACAACGAGTACCTCGACCACGCCGTGCTCGCCGAACGCCTGGGCTACGACGGCACCTGCGTCAACGAGCACCACCAGAACGCCTACGGCACCATGCCCGACCCCAACGTCATGGCCAGCCACATCGTGGCCCGCACCAGCAAGATCAGGGTCGGCATCGTGGGCAACGCGCTGCCGCTGCACGACAATCCGCTGCGGGTGGCCGAGTCGGTCGCCATGCTGGACGTGATCTCCGGCGGCCGGATCATCTCCGGGTTCGTGCGGGGCACCGGCATGGAGTACCACTCGCTGCGGGCCAACCCGGCCACCTCCCGGGAGCGGTTCTGGGAGGCGCACGACCTCATCGTCAAGGCGTGGGCCGACGACGGCCCGTTCGACTGGCAGGGCAAGCACTTCGACATCCCCTACGTGAACCCCTGGCCCCGGCCGCTGCAGAAGCCGCACCCGCCGATCTGGCTGCCCGGCCAGGGCTCGTTCGAGACCATCCGAGAGGCGGCGAAACGGCGCTACCCGTTCATGATGGTGTTCGCCCCGCTGTCCTTCACCAAGGTCAACTACGACATGTACCGCAAGGCGGCCGCCGAGTTCGGCTACGAGCCGGCCCCCGAGCAGCTGGCCTTCTGCGTGCCGACCTACGTCGCGGAAACCGAGGCCAAGGCGCACGAGGAGACCCGCGAGCACATGATGTGGCTGTTCAGCCGGGGCCTGAAGATCCCGGACTACCACTGGCTGCCGCCCGGCTACCTGAGCGGCCAGTCGCTGCGGGGCATGATCGCCGGCAAGCGCAAGTTCGGCATCAAGGACCACGTCGACCTGACCTACCAGGACCTGCTGGACGAGCAGTACATCCTGGTCGGCACCCCGGCCCAGGTGGCGGAGAAGCTCGCCGCGTACACCGAGGACCTGGGCGCGGGCATCCACGTGGGCAGCTCGATGCAGGTGGGCGACATGCCCAGCTGGAAGGTGGAGAAGAACATGACCCTGTTCGCCGAGGAGGTCATGCCGCTGTTCCGGCCACCGGGCAACCAGCCCGCCTGGGCGCGCGGCGTGCCGGTACCGGGCAGCCCCGAGTCCCTCAACGCATGAGGACGTCGAGCAGCTCGAAGCCGAGGTCCAGGTTCGTGCCGCTGCCCTCGGCGGCGTCGTCGGGAGCGGACTCGAAGTGCGGGCCGATGAACGCCGCCTTGCCCCGCCCCTTGGTCGCCACCGCGGCGGCGATGAGGCCGTTGGTATAGGTGGCCATCACTGTCACGCCCGGGGTGCCGCGCGGGATCTTGAAGTAGTTGCCGTCCTGGAAGTCGACCGTCCGCTTCTTCCCGTCGCGCCAGACGATCGGGATGGCGTAGTCGTCGTCGTCCTCGGCCTCGGAGTCCGGGCTGCCGACGTAGCTGCCCACCTTCCCGGGGAAGACGTCGTAGCCCTCCTTGCCGGCCACGAACCCGCCGGCGCAGATGCCCAGGTACCGGCCTCCATCGGCCACGAACTTGTGGACCAGCGGGATTTCCTTGGCGAAGTCCCGCTTGGCCGTCTCGGTGTCCACCTCGCCGCCCGGCTGCACGAACAACGCCGCCTTGCTCAGCAGCTCGGCGGTGAGCGGATTGTCCGGACCCACGTACTGGATCCGGAACTTGAACGGCGACTGCCGCAACATCCGGGCCGCGGCCTCGGCGTCGCCCTTGCTGGCCAGCGGCTCGCTGCGGTGGATCAGCGCCAACGGCTGGCTCTGGGTCGCCGGCGGGGCCACGATGGCGATCGTAGCGAGAAGCGCGGCGAGCGGGCCGGTCATGCTGGGTCGCCTCCCGGATCGTGGTGCCCTTTCAGGTGACGCTAGCGGCTTGGTTCGCTCGGCGTGGCGAAACGGGAATTTGCCGCTGGAATGGTCAGTGCATGCTCGCGGCGGCGCCCGGCGCGGCTTCGACACCGGGTTTGCGCAGGAACAGGGCGAGCAGCGCGCCGGCTCCGGTGATTACCGCGATCACCAGGAACACGTTGGCGTACGAGGTGGCCAGGACCTGGGCGGCCAGCTCGCGGTAGTGGCCGTACAGGCGCCGGATGCCCTCCGCGTCGCTCGGCGGTGCGTCGGCGGCCGGCAGCAACGCCGACCGGTCCGCCAGCAGCTGCGCCTGCTGGCCGGTGGACAGCGCGTTCAGCACGGCCAGGCCGAGCGCGGCCGAGGTCTGCCGGGCCACGTTGCTCAGCGCGCTGCCCTGGTTGGTCTTGGTGGCCGGCAGCGCGGCGAGGCCGGCGGTCATGATCGGCATGATGGAAAGGCCGATGCCGACGCCCCACAGAACAAGGTCGTTTCGGGACTACTCCGGACGGCGCCAGGTGCGGGCGTAGCGCTCCGCCTCGGCCTCCCGCCGCCCCGCGTCGGCCCGGTCCCTGACCACTCTGGCGATGCCCACCGGAAAGCCCGCCTGGCGCGCCCGGTGTTCCACGATCTCGTGCATGTAGGCGCCGGAGTACAGCAGGCCGAGCAACAGGCCGGCCAGCACCGCCGCCGCCCTGGTCGGCCAGGACCCGGGGATGACCAGGAACAACACGACCACCGCCGGGGAGACCTGGACCACCGCCCGGGTCAGGTGCCGGATCGCCCACGTCCGGCACGTCACGTCGTGCAGCACCCAGCTCCGGTGCCGCGCCGGCAGCCGGCCACCCACCGCGTACCACAGCCAGCGCACCGGGTCCGGCCGTCGCACCGGGACCCGCGCGGCCTCGGCGAGCACCCGGTCGGCGAGTTCCTCATCGCTCTCGACCACGCCTGCACCTCCTCGATATGTACACCAATGATTGGTGCACCAACTAACTGTACGATGGAGCCCATGCCCGATTCACGCGTAGGTGAGCTGAACAACATCGACCTGCTCGCGCTGGACCGGCAGGTCTGCTTCGGGCTCGCGGTCGCCGCCCGCACCGTCATCGCGCTGTACCGGCCGTTGCTGGAGCCGATGGGACTCACCCACCCGCAGTACCTGGTGATGCTGGCCCTGTGGGAGCGCGCCCCGCGCTCCGGCCGGGAGCTGGCGTCGGCGCTGCAGCTGGACCCCGGCACGCTGACCCCGCTGCTCAAACGGCTCGAGTCGG
Source organism: Actinospineispora eucalypti (assembly GCA_014208095.1). Lineage (GTDB taxonomy): Bacteria > Actinomycetota > Actinomycetes > Mycobacteriales > Pseudonocardiaceae > Pseudonocardia > Pseudonocardia eucalypti. The sequence continues at coordinate 975,777 of JACHMT010000002.1, forward strand.
CCGGCTACCTGGTGCGGCACCGGGATCCGTCGGACGAGCGCTCGCTGGCCATCACCCTCACCCCGGCCGGCCGCGAGCTGCGTGACCAGGCGCTGTGCATCCCGCCGGCCATCATCGACCGCCTCGGCATGCCGCTGTCCGAGTTGGAGGCCCTGCGCGACTCCCTGGACAAGGTGATCGCCGCCGCAACCACCGAGCCACCCAGTTCTCGCCGCACTAGCGCCGGACGCGCTGGGTGACGGCGATACAACCCAGCACCAGCAGGGCGGTGACGGGCGCCAGCGGGGACGGCCGCTCGCCCATCACCCACACCGACCAGACCAGCGTGACCAGCGGCTGGGCCAGCTGGAACTGGCTGGCCCTGGGCACCCCGATCTCGGCCATGCCCCGGTACCAGACCATGAACCCGCCCAGCTGGCTCACGGCGGCGATGTAGCCGATGCCCACCAGCGAGAGGGCGGTCGGGTGCACCGGCTCCATCGGCAGCGCCACCGCAGTGACCAGTGCGGACACCGGGAGGGCGGCCACCACGCCCCAGGCGATCACCTGCCAGCCGGGCAGATGGGCGGCCAGCCGGCCACCCTCGACGTACCCGGCGGCGCACAGCAGCAACGCGCCGAACAGGTAGAGGTCACCAAGGGTCGGCGGGCCACAGCTCTGGGCCAGGGTGAACCCGGCGACGGCGGCGGCCCCGGCAATGGCGGCCAGCCAGAACAGCACCGGGAGGCGCCGGCGGGTCCAGGCGGCGGACATCGCGGCGGTGACCAGCGGCAGGAGCCCGATCACCACCGCCGAGTGCGCGGTGGTGGAGACCTGCAGGGCGAAGGTGGTCAGCAGGGGGAACCCGACCACGCATCCGCCGGCCACCACGAGCAGGCCGGGCCAGTCGGCGCGCCGGGGCAGCGGGGCGCGGGCGAAAGCCAGGCAGGCCACCGCGAGCACCCCGGCCAGCAGACCCCGCATTCCGGTGGTCGTCCACGGGCCGAACCCCCGCAATGCCCACGCGGTGGCCGGGAAGCTGAACGAGAAGGCCAGCACGCCCAGCGACGCCAACACCGCGCCCCCGGCGAGCGCTTTCGTCCGAGGATCAGTAGCGCTATCTTGTGCCGTCATGAATGAGCGTAGCAGTGTGCAGTCGATCGCCACTGCGTTGCGAGATGACCTGCAGCACTACTCGGAGGGCGAGAAGCTGCCGAGCAGCCGGGCACTGGTCGAGCGGTACCGGGTGAGCCCGGTGACCGTGTCCAGGGCCATCGCCACCCTGGTGGCCGAGGGCCTGGTGGTGTCCCGTCCGGGGGCCGGGGTGTTCCGGGCGGCCCGCCGCCCGCGCGCCGGCGCGCTCGGCGACGTGTCCTGGCAGGAGGTGGCACTGAGCGCCGGAGTCACCTCGGCCGGGGGCGACCCGAGCGGCCACGTGGCCGGCGCCCGGGCGGTGCTCGCCACGCTGACCCCGCCACCGGCCGAGGTGATCGACCTCAACGGCGGCTACCTGGACGCCGGGCTGCAACCCGAGCGCGCCCTGGCCACCGCACTGGCCCGGGCCGGCCGCCGGACCGGCACCTGGTCACGGCCCCCGGCGGAGGGGGTCGCCGAGCTGCGCGCCTGGTTCGCCCGGGACATCGGCGGGCCGAACGGCTCGCTCAGCGCCTCCGACGTGCTGATCACCGCGGGCGGCCAGAGCGCGCTCACCACCGGGCTGCGCGCGCTGGCCGCGCCGGGCGCGCCGGTGCTGGTCGAGTCGCCGACCTACCCGGGGCTCCTGGCCATCGCCCGCACCGCCGGCCTGCGCCCGGTGCCCGTCCCGGTGGACGCCGACGGCGTGCGCACCGACCTGCTGGCCGACGCGTTCCGGGCCACCGGCGCACGGGTCTTCGTCTGCCAGCCCCTTTATCAGAACCCGACCGGCGCCGTGCTCTCCGCGGGGCGGCGGGCGGAGGTGCGCGCCACCGCCCGGGCGGCCGGCGCGTTCGTCATCGAGGACGACTTCGCCCGCCGGCTCACCCACGCGGACAGCCCGGCGCCGCCGCCCGCCCTCGCCGCCGACGACCCGGACGGCGTGGTGGTGCACGTACGCTCGCTGACCAAGAGCACCTCGTCCAGCCTGCGGGTGGCCGCGCTGGCCGCGCGCGGCCCGGTGTTCGAACGGCTGCGCGCCGTCCAGGTGATCGACAACCTGCTGGTCCCGCGCCCGCTGCAGGAGACCGCGATCGAGCTGCTCAGCGCCCCCGGCTGGACCCGCCACCAGCGCCGGCTGGCCGCCGAGCTGCGCGACCGCCGGGCCGCCACCGTCGCCGCGCTGCACCGCGAGCTGCCCGGCCGGACCGTCACCACCCAGCCGCGCGGCGGCCACCACCTGTGGCTGCGCCTGCCGGACGGGACCGACGAGACCGCACTGGTCGCCGCCGCGCTGCGGGCCGGAGTGGCGGTGACCGCCGGCGGCCCGTACTTCGCCGCCGAGGCACCGGCGCCGCACCTTCGGCTGAGCTACGTGACGCCCGGCGGCACCGCCCAGTTGGAGGAGGGCATCCGCCGGCTGGCCCACGCGTTCGGGTAGCGCTCCGGTGAAAACGCCCACATCCCCCGCCGGGTACCGGGTAGCGGGTTTATAACTCCAGAGGTCAGCGTTCGACCCTGGTGAAGGGATCGGGACCATGACCGCGTCAATGCCGCCGCGGCCCACCACGCCACTTTCGCCCCACGAGGCGCGCACCCTGGCGGCCCTGGAATCCGGCCTGCGCCGGGCCGACGACCACTGGGTGCGGATGCGGTTCGCCCCGCCGCACCTGTCCGGGCCCCAGATGCTGTTCGTGGTCGTTGCCACGCCGCTGGCGATACTCGGCACCGCGCTGATATCCCCACCCACCGCCGCGGTGATGGCCTTCTTCACGGTCTTCCTCGGTCTGCCCGCACTGCTGCGCTGGGCCCTCCGCCGCCTTTAGCTCGAGCGGCGGAATAACCGCGGCAGGCGCCGGGTCTGAACGGAGCATGTTGCGGAACGTGTACGCCGAGGTGATCTACGAGGACCTGCCGGCCGCCATCACGTGGCTGGCCGAGGCGTTCGGGTTCGCCCCCGGTCGGACGGCACGCAACGCCGAGGGCAGCGCCGTGTTCGCCGAGCTGCACGCCGGCTCCGGCACCCTCCTCGCGCGGGTGCCCGACCAGGAGCGGGAGGGCAACCCGCTGACCGTCGGCGGCACCAGCCAGCAGCTCTACGTCCTGGTGGACGACCCGGACGCGCACCACGACCGGGCCGTGGCGGCCGGCGCACGGGTCGTGCTGCCGCCCACCGACATGGACTTCGGGGCGCGCCTCTACTCGGTGCGCGACCAGGAGGGCCACCTCTGGACGTTCGGCACCTACCAGGTTTCAGCGGAATAGCCGGGCGAACTTCCGCAGCTCCTCGGCGAACAGGGCCGGCTGTTCCAGCGCCGCGAAGTGACCGCCCCGGTCCACCTGGTTGAAGTAGACCAGCTTGTCCCGGAAGACCCGCTCGGCCCACACCCTGGGCATGGGCAGGATCTCCTTCGGGAAGGCGCTGAACCCCACCGGAACGCCGAACGGGCCGGTCACGTCGCCGGCCTTGAAGTTCTCCCAGTAGATGCGCGCGGAGGACGCGGCGGTCGCCGGCAGCCAGTGCAGCATGATGTTGTCCAGCAGGTGGTCGTAGCCCAGCAGCGCCTCCGGGTCGCGGTTGCTGTCGGTCCACTCGGTGAACTTCTCGTAGATCCACGCCGCCTGGCCGGCCGGGGAGTCGGTGAGGCCGTAGCCGACCTGCTGCGGGCGCGTGCCCTGCTCGGCGAAGTAGCCGAACCCGTCGGTGCCGAACCGCCGCAGGCTGGCCAGCGCGACCCGCTCCTCCGGGTTGGGCTCGCCGGCCACCGGCGGGGAGAACATGCCGAAGAAGTTGAGGTGGATGGCGGTCAGGTTGGCCGGCTTGAGCTTGGCCAGCCGGGCCGTCACATCGGCGCCCCAGTCGCCGCCCTGGGCCAGGTAGCGCGGGTAGCCGAGCCGGTTCATCAGCTCGGCCCATGCCCGGGCGATCCGCTCGGAGTTCCAGCCGGCGGCGGCGGGTTTGTCGGAGAACCCGAAGCCCGGCAGGGACGGCACCACCAGGTGGAACGCGTCACCGGCCGAACCGCCGAACGCGGTCGGGTCGGTCAGCGGGCCGACCAGGCCGAGGAACTCCACCACCGAGCCCGGCCAGCCGTGGGTGAGCAGCAGCGGGAACGCGTTCTCGTGCCGCGACCGGGCGTGCAGGAAGTGGATGCCGAGGCCGTCCAGCCGGGTCCGGAACTGTCCGGCCCCGTTCAGCCGCGCCTCGGCCTTCCGCCAGTCGTACTCGGTCGACCAGTGCGCGACCAGCCGGCGCACCCGGTCCAGCTGTGGCCCCTGCGCGGAGTCCGGCACCGTCTCCCGCTCCGGCCACCGGGTCGCGGCCAGGCGCCGCCGCAGGTCATCCAGCACGCCCTCCGGCACCCGCAGCGCAAACGGGGTGACCGCGTCGGTGGCCTCCGGCAGTACCAACCGATCCGGGCCGGCCGACCCGCATGCCGTGGCGAGCGGCCCGGCCAGCCCGAACGCCACCCCCGCGCCGACCGTCGCCCGCAACCACTCCCGCCGGCTGAACACCCGCCCTGACCTGTCCATCGGTACCCCTTAGCTCGGTTACCGGTACAGACCGCGCGGGACGCGTCAGACTCATCGCCGAGCCCCATTCGTTAACTTCATTCACCCAGGTCGAGCGTAGAATCTGCCGCACGGCGCGCCACTGCCGTGCGAAGGGTTTCGCTCATGACCGCAGCCCTACCGCCCGACCCCAGGAAGCCCGCTCCGCTCACGGACCGGGAGCGGCAGCTCTTTGCCAAGATCGCGGACGAAGTGCGGGTCGACGACGCGGACATCATGGCCCAGGAAGGCTGGATCCCGATCCGGCTAGCCTTCCCGGTGCCGCTCAAGCCGGCCGCGCTGCGCGCCCTCCTGGTCGCCGGCCTGTTGCTCGGCGGGCTGCTGCTCCCCCCGGCCTGGTGGTCGGTGCTCGGGATGATCTTCGCCCTGTTCGTAGTCCCCTGCCTGGTGCTGGGCGCCCTCTGGCAGGAGGACGACTAGCCTCACCTGCCCGCGGCCCGAGCGCTGGCCAGGTCAGGTGCCCGCGAGCTATCCCCGACGCCGCACAGGAAACCGTCACGCCGCAAGGCCCGCACGATGTGCGGCTGCGAGGTTGCACGGTGCCGGTTCGACGACGGCTTGGACAGCCACCAGACTTCGTCCCAACCGTCACTCTGGTCGCAGCCGAGCCACAGCACCCTGCCCGCGTCTGCGCCGAGTTCACCCTGAAAGACCCTGCCGACCGGCGATGGGTCTCTCAGGATGAGTTGACGTTGCACGCCTCGCACAATCTGCCTCGCCTCCCGTTGCCTGACATCCATAGGAGCTCGGCACAGCTACCTTTCCCACAACCAGGGTGATCAATGGTCCGGAGTCCTGATGACCATGAGGGCGAGTGTCGGCTCCGATTTCGAACGCAACGGGCCGAATCCAGGCCTTCCAAGCCATCGGTAAACCTGGCCACCACCAAACCGGCGGGCAACCATGCGTCGATACCGGTGCTAGACCGGCGGCGCCGACTCCAGGGCGGAGAGGCCGGTCGCGGCGGCGTGCTCCAGGTGCGCGTCACACAGGCGGGTGGCCAGCTCGACGTTCCGCGCGGTGATCGCATCCACCAGCGCGCGCATCTCCCCCGCCATCCGCTTCGGCCGGCCCGGCTGGGACAGCGATGTGGCGCGCAGCAGCCGCACCCGCGCCTGCACCCCGGCCAGGATCTGCTCGACGGTCGGGCTGGCCGCGCCGGCCAGCAGCTCCGCGTAGAACAGGTCCTTGGTGCGCAGCAGGTCGTGCATGTCCGCCCCCTCGGCAACCTCGGTCTCCAGCCGGGTCACCGTGGCCCGGAGCCGGTCGTGCTGGGCCGAGGTGGCCCGCTCGATGAACCGCCGCACGGTCAGCGCCTCCAGCGCACCGCGCACCGCGTAGAGATCCCGGGCCTCGTCCGGGGACGGCGCGTACACCATCGCGCCGCGCTGCGGCACGGTGACCACCAGGCCCTCGGCGGTGAGCTCGCGCAGCACCTCCCGGATGGTCGCCCGCGACACCCCGATCTGCTCGATCAGCTCGCGCTCCACCAGCCGCTGGCCGGGCCGCAGCTGGAAGGACAGGATCGCCTGGCGCAGCCCGTCCAGCACCTGCTCGCGCAGCGGCGCGGCCACCCGGCCGACCTGGATGCCCCGGAAGGCCCCGGTGTCGGTGCGCGGCTGGTTTCCGGTGGTCATGGCATCAAACTATCCCGCACCGCGCTCGGCGAGGACCTCGGTCAGCATCGGCGCGGCGGTGGTGGCCGCGTGGATGCCCACCACGCTGACGATGGACAGCACCTCGACCAGCTCGCCGACCGTCGCACCCAGCCGCACCGCATTGCGCAGGTGCAGCTTCAGCCCCGGCACGTACAGGTGGGTGGCCGAGGCGTCGAAGGCGATGTAGATCATCTCCTTCACCTTGGGCTCCAGAGTGCCGGTGCGCCACGGCACCGAGGAGAACTCCAGGTAGGCCTCGAACAGGTCGGGCGCGACCTCCAGGATGCCCTCCCAGAACTGGTGCCAGTAACCGCGGTTCGCGGTGAACTCGGCCTTCAGCCGCTCCTGCCGCTGGTCCAACGGCGCGGCCTCGGTGCGCAGGCCCTCCTCCTCGAGCACCTCGAGCAGCAGCGGCACGCCGATGTTGGCCGCGTGGATGCCCAGCGTGCTGGTCAGCTCCAGCACCTCCATGATCTCCGCCGGGGTGGCGCCGTGGTCCAGCGCGGCGTGCAGGTGCCGGTGGATGCCCGGCCGGTAGAGGTGGGTGGCGGCCGCGTCGGCGGCCAGGTAAATGAACTCCTTGATCTTGGGTTCCAGGTGCGAGCCCTCGCGCCACGGCACGGCGGCGAAGTCCCGGTAGGCCCGCGCAAACGCCGGGTCCAGCTCCTTGATCGCCTGTTCGTCCGCGTTCACTGCTCCTCCAGCCAGCGCGCTATCTCGGTGTGGTCCGCCGCCGGGCCCAGCTTCTCCACCGCACGGCTCCACACGCGCACGGTATGCTCGGCGTGCTCGTGCGGTGCCCCGGTGGCCTCGGCCAGCGCCAACGCGATCTTGATGTCCTTGACCAGCAGGCTGGCGGTGAAACCGGAGTCGTAGCTGCCCGGCAGGATGTGGTTCGGCCACTTGTTCTGGGTGGAACCGCTGCGCCCGCTGGAGCCGTTGATCGCGTCCAGCATCACCGCGGGGTCCAGCCCGAACCGCCGGCCGGCCAGGATGGCCTCCGAGCTGGCCAGCAGGTGTGAGGCGGAGAGCAGGTTGTTCAGCGCCTTCAGCGCGTGCCCGGCGCCGACCTCGCCGACGTGGCGCACCCGGCCCATCAGCGCGAGCAGCGGCTCCAGCCTTTCCGCCGCCTGCGACGGACCGCCGACCATGATGGTCAGCGTGCCGGCGCGGGCACCGGAGACGCCGCCGGACACCGGCGCATCCACCAGCGTGGCGCCGCGGGAGGCCACCCGCTCGGCCAGCGCCCTGGTGCGCAGCGGCTCGGAGGAGCTCATGTCGACCAGCAGCGGTCGTGAGTGGCGAGTAGCGCTATCGCGACCATCGCCACTCACGGGCGCCACCAGCGCATCCAGCAGCTCGTCGTCAACCACCCGCTCCACCACATCCGAGTCGGGCAACATCAGGATGACCACGCCGGTGCCACGCGCCGCATCGGCCGCACTGTCCACCCTGGTAACCACGCCGTCCAGCGCCCGCACCGCGTCCGGAGACACGTCGAAACCGCGCACCTCGACGCCGGCCGCCGCGATCCGGCGGGTCATCGGGTCGCCCATCCGGCCGAGTCCGACGAACCCGACCGCCGGCGGCAGCGGGTCAGCCATTGCCGTTTTCCGAGGCCAGTTCGTCGAGCACCCGCTCCGCCACCCGGAACGACTCCAGCGCGGCCGGGGCGCCGCAGTACACCGCCGCCTGCAGCAGCGACTCCTGGATCTCCTCGGTGGTGCAGCCGTTGGTCACCGCGCCGCGCACGTGCACGCCCAGCTCGTGGTTGCGGCCCAGCGCGGTCAGCATGGCCAGGTTGAGCAGGCTGCGGGTGCGCCGGTCCAGGCCGGGGCGGCTCCAGATCTGGCCCCACGCCGTGGCCGTCACGTACTCCTGCACCGGCCGGGCGAAGTCGCTCACCCCGGCCAGCGAACGGTCCACGTGGGCGTCGCCGAGCACCTCCCGGCGGATCTTCAGCCCCCGCTGGTAGCTCTCGTCAGTCTCGCTCACCGCGCATCCTCCCCCTTTGCTGCCAGGTACTCGTCTTCGCTGACCTCGTCCAACCAGACCGTCCGGCCGATCGAGATGGCCAGGTGGGTCATCACCGTGCCGGTGGTGCCGCCGTGCCAGTGCCGCTCCCCCGGCGGCACCCAGACCACGTCGCCGGCGCGGATCACCTGTGCTTCCTCGCCGTGCGGGCACACCCAGCCGAGCCCGGCGGTGACCACCAGGATCTGGCCGCCGGTGTGGTGGTGCCAGTAGGTCCGCGCACCGGGGGTGAAGGTCACCGAGTTGATCGTGTTGCCCTCCTCGGTGGTGGGCAGCACCGGGTCGCCCCACACCGTCCCGGTGAAGGTCTCCGTGCGGTTCTGCGTCGGTGTGCTCGCGGCCGTGCGGCCCCGGACGATCTGCACCTGCTCATCCCTCCGTCTGGTCGTGTACTCGCACGCCACCGGCCACGTCGCCGATGGCGTCCACCACCCGGTTGCTGATCCGGTCGCCGTAGCCCAGGTTCTCGGCCAGCCCGAAGCTGGCCAACGGGCCGGCCGCGTTCAGGCTGGGCACGCCCAGCCGGCCGACCAGGTCCACGTAAAGGGCCACGTCCTTGGTCATCAGGCGGCTGGTCAGGCCGCCCTCCAGGTAGTCCCCCTGAACGATCTTCGGGAACCGGTTGAGCGTGGCGAAGTTGACCCCGCTGCTGTGGTTCAGCACGTCCAGCAGCTGGGCCAGGTCCAGGCCGGCGCGCCGGCCGGCCACCATCACCTCGGCCGTGGCGGCCAGGCTCACCGCGTTCAGGAAGTTGTTCAGCAGCTTGGCGGTGTGGCCGGCGCCCGGCCCGCCCATGTGGTGCACCGCCGAGGCGATCGGTCCGAGCACCCAGCCGATCTCGGCCAGCGCCTGGGCGTCGCCGCCGGCCATGATGGTCAGCGTGCCCTTCTCGGCGGCCGCCGCGCCGCCGGATATCCCCGCATCCAGGTAGCGCACCCCGACGGCGGCGGCCTCGGCGTGCAACGTCACCGTGGACGCGGGCGACGCGGTGGAGAGGTCGACCACGGTCGCGCCCGGTCGCGCGGCGGGTAGCAGCGCGCGGACCACCGGTTCCACCACGTGGCTGTCCGGCAGGGAGAGCAGCACCACTCCGGCCCGCTCGGCCACCTCCCGCGGGCTGGCCGCCGGCTCGGCTCCGGCGGCGGCCGCGCGCCCGTCCACCGGGTCGTGGCCCAGCACCGGGATGCCCGCGTCGACCAGTCGGCGGGCCATCCGGCCGCCCATGTTGCCCAGGCCCACCAGGCCGACCTTGGCGACCGGCCCGAGGCCGCCCGGCGCGGCCGGGCCCACCGGTCCGATCTCGCCCACCGGTCCGATCTCGCCCACCGGTCCGATCTCGCCCCCCGACCCAGTCACCGCGCTCCCTTCGGTCCGGCCACCCGCACCACCAGCTCGCGGAGTGCCTCGGGCAACCCGGTCACTCGGTCGGGGAACCGCGCGCCGACGTCCGCGTCGTGCCCGGCGACCAGCAGCCGGCCCGGGTCCTCGGTCATCTCGCGCAGCAGGTCGAAGCCCCGGTACATGTCCAGCAGGTCCGCAACCACGAAGAACGGGCGGTCCAGCTCCAGCTCCTCGTAGAAGTGCAGCGCGTCGGCGGCCAGGATCACCGTCCGGTCCCCGGCCGCCACCTGCGCGATGAGTTGGCCGGGGGTGTGCCCGCCGACCACGGTCAGCGCCAATCCGGGGGCCAGGTCGAGGCTCCGGTCCACCAGCCGCAGCCGCCCCTCGCCGGCCACCTTGGCCAGCTGGCGCAGCTCGTCGGCCTCGGTGGAGTGGGAGAACTGGGTTCGCCCGGCGTACGGACCGGTCCAGAACTCGTACTCCCGCCGCGCGATGACCACCTCGGCGGCCGGGAACCGGTGCAGGTTGCCGATGTGGTCGTAGTGCGCGTGCGACACCACCAGCTGGGTCACCTCGGCGGCGTCGATGCCCAGCCCGTGCAGCGCGGCGACCGGGTCGACCAGCAGGGTGCGCCCGCGCCGCCGCCCGGGCTCGGCGCCGAACCCGCAGTCCACCACCACGGTCCCGTCCGGGCCGCGCAGCACCCAGAAGAAGTAGTCCATCGGAAAGGCCGAGTCCGGCTCGCCGTACACGTGGAAGTTCAGGTACGAGTCGGCCTTGCGCGCCGTTCGGCTCCCGTACCGGACCGCCAACACCTCGTACGCCATCAGTTGTTCCTGGTGAAGTCGACGTCCCTGGTCTCCGGGCCGGCGGCGGCGCCGGCCGCGCCGAGCAGCCCGCCGATGGCCAGCAGCACCACCGAGCCCAGCACATACGGCATGAACTCGCTCAGCCCGCCCAGGAAGAACGCATAGAACGACGGGATGATCACCGAGGCGCTGAAGCCGAGGCCGAACCCGGAGGCGCGCACGTCGGTGTGGAACCGCTCGTTGATGTACGGCAGCACCACCCCCCACGGCGCGGTGACCAGCACCGAGAACACGCAGACCAGCAGCACGATCACCCCGAGCGGCAGCTCCTCACCGGTGACCAGCACCCCGAGCAGCACCGAACCGACGGTGGCGATGAGCGGGCCGAGTATCACGAAGAACCGGCGCCGGCCGATCCGCTGGCCGATGATCCCCGAAGCGATGTAGCTGACCACCAGGCAGGCGTACGCGGCGAGCAGGGTCAACGTCAACTGGGTGCTGGTCAGCTTCAGGGTCGTGCGCAGCACGGTGGTCGGCAGGAACAGCGTGACCAGGTTCTGGGTCAGCCAGAAGCCGGTCATCATGGTGAACACCTGCAGGAAGCTGCGCCCGCTGGCGCCGGTGAACACGCTGCGCAGGGGGAACGACTTCTTCTCCGACTGCTCCCAGATCTCCGACTCGGACACCGTGCGCACGTAGTAGACGGCCAGCACGAACGCCAGCAGCGCGCCGAGCACGAACGGCACCCGCCAGCCCCAGACCGCGTACGGCGAGTCCGGCCCGGCCAGCGGGAACAGCGCGAAGCAGACCAGCCCGACCAGGTTGATGGCGATGTAGGCCAGCGGGAAGGCGGCCAGGATGATCCCGCCCAGCAGGCCTCGCTTGTGCTTGGGCGAGTACTCCATGGCCAGTGGCAGCGCGCCGGTATACCCGCCGCCGAGGCAGATGCCGTCCAGGAAGCGCAGCGCGATGAGCAGCCAGTACGAGGCGATGCCGATGGTGGTGTAGCCGGGCACCAGGGCGATCAGCAGGGTGATCACGCCGAAACCGGTGACCGAGGCGATGGTGGTCTTGCGCCGGCCGATGCGGTCGGCCAGCGCGCCGAACACCGCCGCGCCCACCGGGCGGCCGATCAGCGTGGTGGCGAACACCAGCGAGGTGAAGATGCCGGCCTGGCCCGGCGACATCTGCGCCGGCTGGAAGTACATCAGCGCCGGGGTGAGGATCACCGTCGGCAGGTAGATGTCGAACATGTCCACGAACTCCGCGAAGAACGCGCCCCGAATGGCCGCGCGCCGCTTCCCGGCAAACTCCGCCGACTCCCGCTCCCGCTCCACGGTCTCGCCGCTGTTGGTCATCGCCCACTCCACCGCATCGTTGCGACACATTGTCAGCTCGTCTGACAATCTGCTAGGAACTTAAGCGGGCTCACCTGATCGAGTCAAGATGCTTGTCAGACAGTCTTACGATCTCGGAGGCGCTCATGACCCCGACCCACCAGGAAGCGCTCGACGCCGTAGCGGGCATCCCGCCGGACGCACTGCCCGCCTGCCACCCGTGGCGCGCCCTACTGGAGATCGGCCCCCTCCGGGTGGGCGTGCACGCCGAGGACCGCCGGCTGACCCTCTCCGACCAGGTCACCATCAACTCCAGCTGGGACTTCGAGTTCACCGTTTCCCGGCGGGAGTGGGCGGAGTTCGTCACGCGGCCCACCGGCCGGGGCCTCACCTCCGCGCAGGCGCTGGTCGCCACCCGGGGCGCGGACCGGGTCCGGGGCAGCCGGGAGATCTGGGCCCGCGCCGCCGGGACGCTGGACCTGCTGCTGGAGGCCCTGCGCGACCGGGTCCGTCCGGCCGAGCCGCCACGCCCCGACCCGACGCCGCCACCGCCCGGCCTGAGCCCGATCGAGGGCCGGTACCTGCACGTCGCGGTCGACGGTGAGCCGAGGAGGATCTACTTCGAGGCCGCCGGGAACGGCCGCCCGCTGCTGTGCCTGCACACGGCGGGCGCGGACTCCCGGCAGTTCCGCCACCTGCTCGAGGACGCCACCCTGACCAGCCGTTACCGGGTGATCGCGTTCGACATGCCCTGGCACGGGCGGTCCGACCCGCCGGACGACTGGCGGCACCGGCGGTACGCCCTCACCACCCGGACCTACGCGGCCACCGTGCTCGCCGTGATGGACGCACTGGAGCTGACCGAGCTGGTGCTGATGGGCTGCTCCATGGGCGGCGCCATCGCCCTGTACCTGGCCAGCACCCAGGGCGAGCGGTTCACCGCGGTGTGCGCGCTGGAGGGCGGCCTGGGCAACCCGGGCCGGTTCGTGGACTGGACCCACCGCGCCGACGTCGACCACTCGGCGTTCCTGACCAGCTGGGTCGGCGGCCTGATCGCGCCGGGCAGCCCGCCCGGACCGCGGGCTCAGACGCTGTGGGGCTACGCGCAGTCGGGCCCCGGCGTCTACCAGGGCGACACGCACTTCTACTCCCGCGACCTGCCCGAACTGGCCGCCGACCTGGGGCCGGCCAAGTGCCCGCTGTACGTGTTCAGCGGCGAGTACGACTACTCGGCCACCACCGAGATGAGCCGCGCGGCGGCGGAGAAACTGGGCGGCACCCTGATCGAGATGCCCGGGCGCGGCCACTTCCCCATGTCCGAGAACCCAGCGGCATTTGCGGAGGACGTCTTCCCGCTGTTGCTGCGACTGGCCGAGGGTTAGAGGGTTGCTCGGGCGCGGCGGGCGCGGTCCCCTGCCTCCCGCACCACCCGTTCCTCGTCCAGGGTGGTCAGGACCCGGTTGCGGACGACCACGCGGCCGTCCACCAGGACGGTGTGCACGTCGGCGGCCCGGGCCGAGTAGACCAGGGCAACCAGCGGGTCGTGCGCCGGGGTCAGGTGCGGGGCGCGCAGGTCGGTGAGCACCAGGTCGGCCAGGTAGCCGGGTCGCAGCTGGCCGAGCCGGTCGCCGAGGCCGATCGCCCGCGCACCGCCGTGCGTGGCCATCCGGAACACCTCCTCCGCGACCACCACACCCGGCTGCCGGGTCACCGCCTTCTGCAGCAGCGCCGCGTACTTCATGGTCTCGAACATGTCCTGCCCGTTGTTGCACGCGGGGCCGTCGCAGGCCAGGCCGAGGGGGATGCCCGCCTCGCGCAGCTTGGGCAGGGGCGCCACGCCCGAGGCGAGCAGCATGTTGCTGGTCGGGTCATGGATCACCGGGGAACCGGCCTCCGCTATCAGCTGGATGTCCCGCTCGGAAAGGTGCACGCAGTGGTTGAGCATGACCCCGGGGCCGAGGGCGCCCACGTGGGCGAGCATCTCCACATTGCTGAACCCGGTGTTCTCCCGGACCAGGTCGTTGTACTCCGGGGTTTCGGCGGTGTGCAGGTGCAGCTGGACGCCGTAGGTGGCCGACAGCTCCACCGCGTCCCGGAAGGACGCCTCGCTGGAGCCCCACGGCACCAGCGGGCCGGCGCCGACCCGGGTCCGGCCGTCCAGCGGCCAGGCCTCGATGAGCTTCTCGGTCCGCGCGACCACCTCCGACCGGCTCTCCACGAACCCGTCGAAGAAGGTCACGTCGTTGCTGCACCGGAACAGCACCGAGCGCAGACCGGAGCGGTCCAGGGCCCTGGCGGCGAGCTGGTCCACCTCCCGCTCGTAGTGTGGCGAGAAGAACACCTCACAGATCGTGGTGTTTCCGGCCTTCAGGTTCTCCACCGCACCGAGCTCCATGCTGAGCGCGTAGTCGCGCGGCTCCAGCGCCCGCATGAGCGGCACCTGCCAGTCGGACAGCCAGCTCAACAGATCACGGTCGGCGCCCAGGGTTCGGCCGTAGATCATGCACAGGTGGGTGTGCGCGTTCACGAAACCGGGCGTGACCAGCATGCCGGTCGCATCGATCACCTGGTCCGCCGGGCCGTCGGGCTCACCCTCCCCGACGCCGACGATGGTGTTGCCGTCGATCAGCACCCAGCCGGGTTCCAGTGGCGGACGGCCCTGCTCGGCCGTGAGCACGGTTCCACCACGCACCAACAAGGTCGGCACGATTGACCCCTCCCCTAGTGGATCTCAATCTGTACCGGGTCTGCACCGGACGCGCCGAGCGGCGTCCGGGTGAAAGGTCTCGTGGTCATGTTATTTTTTGCGTAGTTAATTGATCTCCCGGGACGGTGGATGGAAGAGATCAACTTCGACGTGCCCCAGTCCGCGCGGATCTGGAACTACTGGATGGGCGGCAAGGACAACTATCCGGTCGACCGCGCGGCCGGTGACGCCTGGGCGGCGATCCAGCCGGAGATCGTGGACATCGCCAGGCAGTCCCGGCAGTTCCTCATCCGGACGGTGCGCTACCTGGCCGAAGAGGCCGGCATTCGCCAGTTCCTGGACATCGGCACCGGCCTGCCCACCCTGCAGAACACTCACGAGGTGGCCCAAGCCATCGCGCCGGAGTCCCGGGTGGTGTACGTCGACAACGACCCGCTGGTGCTGGCCCACGCCCGCGCGCTGCTGGTGAACACGACCCCGGAGGGCGTCACCACCTACGTCGAGGCGGACTACCACGCCCCCAGCCTGATCGTGGCCGACGCGCGCAACATCCTGAACTTCAACGAGCCGGTCGCGGTCATGTTCATGGGCGTGCTCGGCCACGTGGCCGAGTACCAGCGCGCCCGGGAGATCGTGGCCCGGGTGGTCGACTCCACCCCCACCGGCAGCACCCTGACGCTGTGGGAGAACACCAACCTCACCGAGTCCGCCCGGCTGGCCGCGAGCGAGTACCCGGACAGCGGGGCCGTGCCCTACCGGCTCTGTTCGGTGGAGCAGGTCGCCGGCTTCTTCAAGAGCATGGAGCTGATCGAGCCGGGCGTGGTACCGATCAACCACTGGCGCCCGAACCGGATCGAGGTGGGCACTCTCCCGGCCGGCATCGACGCCTACGGCGCGGTCGGCCGCAAGGTCTGATCTCCTACCAGGGCCGGGTGATCAGCCCGCGCAGCCGCTGTCCGGGCGTCGGGGCGAGCAGCCGGCCGGCCACCAGGTGTCCGGATGCGCCGCCGAGGCCGGCCCCGGGGTGGGTGGCCGCCCCGATGTGCCACAGCCGGGGCACCGGCGTGGCGTGGCCGGGCACGGCGGCCAGCGGGCGCCAGAGGAAGCTCTGGTCCAGCTCGGCCGAGCCGGCGTACGGGTCGCCGCACAGCGCGTTCGGGTTGTACCCGGCCAGGTCGGCCGGGGTGATCACGTCCATGCCCACGACCAGCTCGGCCAGCCCCGGCGCCTGCGCCGCCACCCGGTCCAGCACCCGCCGGGCGTAGCCGGTGGCCAGCTCCGGGCTCCAGCCGCCGCTGGTGTCCAGTTCCCCGGCCGAATCGCCGACCGGCGCGAACGGCACCTCCTGCAGCTGCAGCCACAACGCCGCCTTGCCGTCCGGCACCCGCGACGGGTCCAGCACGTGCTGCTGGCCGACCACCACGGTGGGCCGGCGGGGCAGCAACCCGGCCTCGGCCTCCGCGCAGGCGATCCCGGTGGAGCCGGAACCGTCGCTCAGGTGCACCAGCGGCACCCCGGCCAGCGCCGGGTCACGCCAGGGCACCGGCCCGGACAGCGCCACATGCACCTGCATGGCCGCCCGGCCCGGCCGGTAGCGCAGCGCGGCCGAGTGCACCTCGGCGGACACGGCGCCGGCCGGCAGCAGCTCGCCGTACAGCGCGGGCGGGGTCACCGAGGCCAGCACGGCCTGCTCGGCGGCCAGGCTCCACCCCTCGCCGGCCACCCCGCCGGCACCCCCGTCGCGCAGCTCGATCCGGGCCACCCGCCGGCCGGTGTGCACCCGGACACCCAGCTCGTCGAGCAGCCGTTCCCACGCGGTCACGAAGTTCCCCGCGCCGCCGACCACCACCGGAAGCCCGGCCGCGTGCAGGGTCGCCGCGAAGATCGGCACCATCAGCCCACCGGAGGCGCTGTCCGGCGCCAGCCCGCCGTGCAGCAACCACGGCGCCCACAGCCGGTCCGCCTCCGGGCCCCGGAAGTGGGTGCGCAGCCACGCTCGCCCGGAGGTGGCGACGTCCCTGGCGTACCCGGTCAGCTCGGCCCGGCCGCCGGCGCGGGCCAGGCCCCACAGCGGGGCGAGCGCGTCCAGCGAGCGGAGCTCGGTGCCGAGCAGCCCGCCGATGTGTGCCGCGTGCGCGCCGAAGCGGGCCACCGCCGCCCGGTACGCGTCCCGGTCCGCCGGCTCGGTGAAGCCGGCCACGGTGGCCTCCAGGTCCCGGTGGGCGATGGTCACCGAGCCGTCGTCGGCCACCGAGCCGGTGAGCGGGCCGTCGGCATTGGCGTAGGCCAGGCCGTGGCGGTGCAGGTCGGCGCCGAACTGGGCGTACACCGGGCCGCTGACGAACAGCGGGTGCCAGGACGACCACGTGTCGTGCACGTACCCGGGGACGGTGCGCTCCCCCGAGCCGATGAACCCGCCGATCCGGTCGTGCGCCTCGACCAGCGCCACCGACCGGCCCGCCTTGGCCAGCCGGGCGGCGGCGGCCATCCCGTTGATTCCAGCGCCGACGACTACTACGTCGGCCGTCTCCCGCGACATGCGTACATCATTCTGGACCGTTGCTGAGAGGTTGGAACCGGCGCAGGCGGAGGCTGTTGGTCACCACGAACACCGAGCTGAGCGCCATGGCCGCGCCGGCGAGCATCGGGTTCAGCAGGCCGGCGGCGGCCAGCGGCAGGGCGGCCACGTTGTAGGCGAAGGCCCAGAACAGGTTGCCCTTGATGGTGGCCAGGGTGCGCCGGGCCAGCCGGATCGCGTCGGCGGCCACCCGCAGGTCGCCGCGCACCAGGGTCAGGTCGCTGGCCTCGATGGCCGCGTCGGTGCCGGTTCCCATGGCCAGCCCGAGGTCGGCCTGGGCCAGCGCGGCGGCGTCGTTCACCCCGTCGCCGACCATGGCGACCACCTTGCCCTGGTCCTGCAGGCGCTTCACCACGTCCAGCTTCTGCGCCGGCAGCACCTCGGCGATCACCGTCTCCGGACCGGGGTCGATGCCGACCTCGGCGGCCACGGTGCGCGCCACCTCGGCGTTGTCCCCGGTCAGCAGCACCGGGGTGAGCCCGAGCGCGCGCAGCTGGGCGATCGCCGCGCGGGAGGTGGGCTTGACGGTGTCGGCCACCACCAGCACCGCGCGCGCCCGGCCGTCCCACGCCACCGCGACCGCCGTGCCCCGCGCCTCGCCGGCCCGCGCGGCCGCCGCGAGCGGCTCCGGCAGCGGCTGGCTCCACTGCTCCAACAGCGCCGGCCGGCCGACCAGCACGGCGTGGCCGTCCACCACACCCCGCACGCCGAGCCCCTCGCTGTTGGCGAACTCCTGGACCGGGGGCAGCGCGCCGAGCCGGGCCGAGGCGGCGCGCGCGATGGCGGCGGCGATCGGGTGCTCGGAGGCGTGCTCCACGGCGCCGGCCAGGCGCAGCGCCTCTTCCTCGGTGACGCCCTCGGCGGTGTGCACCTCGACCAGCGACATCTTCCCGGAGGTCACGGTGCCGGTCTTGTCCAGCACCACGGTGTCCACCCGGCGGGTCGACTCCAGCACCTCGGGTCCCTTGATCAGGATGCCCAGCTGGGCGCCCCGGCCGGTGCCCACCAACAGGGCAGTCGGGGTCGCCAGGCCCAGGGCGCACGGGCAGGCGATGATCAGTACCGCCACCGAGGCGGTGAAGGCGGCCGTGGCACCCGCCCCGGCGCCCAGCCAGAAGGCCAGCGTGCCCACCGCCAGCGCGATCACGATCGGCACGAACACGCCGGAGATCCGGTCGGCCAGCCGCTGCACGGCGGCCTTGCCGGTCTGCGCGCGCTCCACCAGTCGGGCCATCTGGGCGAGCTGGGTGTCCGCGCCGACCCGGGTGGCCCGCACCACCAGCCGGCCGCCCGCGTTCACCGTCGCGCCAACCACCGCGTCGCCCGGCCGCACCTCCACCGGCACCGACTCACCGGTGAGCAGCGCGGCGTCCACCGCCGAGCTGCCGTCCTCGACCACGCCGTCGGTGGCGATCTTCTCCCCGGGCCGGACCACGAACCGGTCCCCCACGGCGAGCCGGTCCACCGGCACCCGGACCTCGGTGTCCCCGCGCAGCACCGCCACGTCCTTGGCGCCGAGCTCCAGAAGGGCGCGCAGCGCCGCGCCGGCCCGGCGCTTGGCCCGAGCCTCGAAGTAGCGACCGGCCAGGATGAACGTGGTGACCCCGGCCGCCACCTCGAGGTAGATGTTGCCCGCGCCGTCGCTGGGCGCCACGGTCAGCGTGAACGGGTGAACCATGCCGGGCGTGCCGGCCGTGCCGAACAGCAGCGCGTACAACGACCAGCCGAACGCGGCCAGGGTGCCCATGGAGATCAGCGTGTCCATGGTGGCCGCGCCGTGCCGCAGGTTCGCCCAGGCCGCGCGGTGGAACGGCCAGGCCGCCCAGACCACCACCGGCGCGGCCAGCGCCAGGGAGATCCACTGCCAGTAGCGGAACTGCAGCGCCGGCACCATGGCCAGCACGATCACCGGCACGGACAGCGCGATCGCGCCGGCCAGCCGTTGGCGCAGCGCCCCGGTCGGGTCGTCGGTCTCTTGGCCGGTCTCCGCGCCGTCGTGGCCCCGGTGGTCCGCCGGCCGGGGCAGCTCGGCGGTGTATCCGGCCGCCTCCACCTCCGCGACCAGACGCTCCGCCTCGACGCCCTCCGGCGCGTGCACCGTGGCCTTCTCGGTGGCGTAGTTGACCGTGGCGGTGACCCCGTCGAGCTTGTTCAGCCGGCGCTCGATCCGGTTCGCGCAGGAGGCACAGGTCATCCCGCCGATGGCGAGCTCGACCTCTCGCACCGCGCCGGTCGTCCCGGATGACACGCTCGTCATCATGCGCCTCCATGCTGGTGGGTAGCCACGGCGGACAGGCTGAACTCGGCGGTCCGCACCCCGCCGTCGTGCTGGAAGTCCAGGTAGAGCCGGTAGTTCCCGGCCGAGGGCACCTCGGCGAAGAACCGGATCTCGGGGCCGGCGGCGGTGCGCCCGTCACCCGGGCTGCCGTCCGGGTGCACGTGCAGGTAGGCCAGGTCGCCCTCGCGCAGCGCCACCAGGTGGCCATAGGCGGCCAGGTAGGGCTGCAGATCGCGCACCGGCACACCGCCCCGGCGCACGGTCAGGGTCAGCGGCGAGGATTGCCCCGGCACCAGCTCGCCGGCCAGTTCCACCTGGTAGTCGGCCACCTGCGCGGTGCGGCCGGGCCGGGTGGTCGCCGGAGCGTAGTCACCGGGCGCCTCCAGGTCAGTGCCGAGCGTGAGGGCCGGGCCACCGGTAGGCGCGAAATCGGCGAAGGCCCGGTACGAGCCGCCCGCCGGCACGGTCAGCGGCACTCGCCAGGTGCCGTCCGGGGCCATCTCCGGGTGCAGGTGCTGGTAGGCGGCCCCGTCCCGGCGCACCACGATCAGGTGCATGAGCTTGTCGTGCTCCACCTCGAACCGGGTCACCGGCGCGCCGTCCGGCCCGTCGATGCGGAAGCTGAACTGGCCGGGGGCGCCCGGCGCGAAGGCGCGGTCGGCCGGCACGAAGCGGTAGCCGTCCATGGCGGACGCCAGGCCCTTCGGCTGGTCCGCCGGGGCTTCCCCGGACCCGTCCACGCCGTGGCCGGTAGATCCGTGCCCGGCAGATTCGTGCCCAGCAGATTCGTGGCTGGGCGCGGCGGCGGGCGCCGTCGGCGGCGCGCCCAGCAGCGACCCGGCGGCGTACGCCCCACCGGCCAGCACGAGCAGCGCGGCCAGGTAGCCGGTCAACTTGGACGCGGTGGTCACGGCGACCATCTCCCTTCGACACCGGCGCGGGGCGCCGTCAAGTCGACGCTAACATACCCTAGGGGGGTAGGGTAGAAATCTAGGCAGGTGATGACCCCCACGTGGCACTGATACCCCCCAGGGGTGCATCTTATGGTACCTACAGGGGGTATACGAAAGGAGAACGGCATGACCGAGCACGCCCACCACTCGCATGGCCACTCGCCCACCAGCGGCGGGTGGTCGTCCGTGACCTGGTCCGCCGCCGCATCGGCCACGCTGCACTGCCTCACCGGATGCGCGATCGGCGAGGTGCTGGGCATGGTGATCGGCACCGCCCTGGGGCTGCACAACGCGGCCACCGTGGTGCTCTCGGTCGCACTGGCCTTCGTCTTCGGCTACGCGCTGACCATGCGCGGCGTGCTGCGCGCCGGCGTCGGCCTGGCCTCCGCGCTGAAGGTGGCGCTGGCCGCCGACACCGTGTCCATCGCCGTGATGGAGATCCTGGACAACGCGGTCATGGTGTTCGTCCCGGGCGCCATGGACGCCGGCCTGACCAGTGTGCTGTTCTGGTCCGCGCTGGCGTTCTCACTGGTGCTGGCGTTCCTGCTGACCACTCCCGTGAACCGGTGGATGATCGGGAGGGGCCGGGGTCATGCGGTGGTGCACGCCTACCATCACCACTGAGACCATGGTCAAGTAGCAGTGAGAGCCCTTCTACCAGCGATCAGGGTCTCTCATCGCGACTTGACCACGAGATGAGCGGTGCTCGAGGCTCCCGGCCCGGGACCTCCGAAGCGCTCTCTGAGAGACCACTCAGCGAATTTGCCTTCCGCTTACCGCTCTCGGCCTTGGCGATAATCGTGCGTTCCTTAGCGTGGCGGCATGGTTCCGTTCGCCCCACCCCTGGCCAGGCTGTTCGAGCGGCTCGGAGAGCGGCTGCTCGACGTCGCCGTGGGCCATCGTGCGGCTTGGCCGACCGGTGACCCGCTTTCCGACTGCCCCGAACTCGCCCGCGAACCCGGCGGGCGCCTGGCCTGGTTGCACGTGCACGCCCCCCGGGACCGCGCTGAAGGCATCCGGCGCTCCGCCTGAGCCGGTCGTCCCCGGGCGCCGCTAGGGTGGCCGGCGTGGTGCTCCGCACGAGCGCGCCACCGGTGCGCTGGCTGCTGATCGTCGCCCTGGCGATCGGCCTGGTCGGCATGCACCACCTGCTCGGTGCCGCACACTCCCCGAGCGGTCACCACGCCACCACCCACGCGGGCCAGCACGCCCAGCACGCTCCGAACGCCGCGCACGGCTGCTGCGGCGGTGAGCTGGCCATGGGGCACATGTGCCAGGCGGTGCTCCCGTCCGAGGACCTTCCACAGCTGGCCACCGCGGTGCTCGGCGCGCTGTCCGTGGCGGCGCCGACGCTGGCCCTGCCCAGCGCACCCACCACCCACCCGCCGCGCGGCCCGCCCTCGGGCGCCGTCCTGTTGCTGCGCCTCTGCGTTTCCCGGCGCTGATCGTCACCGGCTCTCCGACGACCAGCCCATTCCCAAACGCAGAGGACTTCAGCATGCGCACGAACACGCTCGGTGGCGCCCTGGCCACCGCACTCATCACCGTCGCCACCCTCGGCGGCTGCGCCGCCACCGGCGACGCTCCGGCCTCGCCGGCCGCACCGCCCGCCCCGGCCGCGTCCGCCGGCCAGGCCCACAACCAGGCCGACATCTCCTTCGCCCAGGGCATGATCCCGCACCACGCCCAGGCGGTGGACATGGCGAAGCTGGCGCCAACCCGGGCCGGCTCACCCAGGGTCAAGGAGCTGGCCGCCGCCATCCAGGGCGCCCAGCAGCCGGAGATAGACCAGATGACCGGCTTCCTGCGCGACTGGCAGGCACCGGTACCGGAGACCGGTGACCAGGCCATGGGCGGGATGCAACACAGCGGGCACGAGATGCGGGGGGCGGGCCGAGGGATGATGACCGCCGAGCAGATGTCCGAGCTCGAACGGAGCAGCGGCCCGGCCTTCGACCGGTTGTTCCCGCGGATGATGGTCGACCATCACCGAGGAGCCGTCACCATGGCCAACGCCGAGCTGGCCGAAGGGCAGAACCCGGAGGCCAAGCAGCTCGCCCGGCGGATCGTCGACGCCCAGCAACGGGAGATCGACGAGATGACCGCCCTCCTGGGCGGCTGACCGAGGCCTCCTTCGGCCCGGCTCGGCGATACCGGGCCGGGCCGAAATAGGAGCACGCGTCGAACGGTTCGATACAGACGAGCAACGGTCTTCCGCTGCCGACGAGCGGGCGAGCGGTTAGAGTTTACTCTCGATTAACCGGGTACCCCGGGGGTGCGAAGGGAGGGCGGGCGTGGTCGAGTCCAACTACTGCCGGCGCGGCTCCGGCACCCCGCTGGTCCTGCTGCACAGCCTCGGGCAGCGCTGGCCGATCTGGCTGCCGGTGCTGGACCGGCTGTCCGAGCGGCACGACGTGCTCGCGGTCGACCTGCCCCGCCTCGGCCGGGCACCGATTCCGCACACCGTCACGGACGAAGGCATCAAGGCCTTCGGCGTGCGGTCGCTGGAACGGGTGTTCAAGCACCTCGGCGTGGAACGGCCGCACGTGGCCGGACTCGGCCTCGGCGGCATGCTGGCGGTCGCGGCCGCCGCTGCTGGCACCGTGTCCTCGGCGACGGCGTTGTCCCCGACCGGGTTCTGGACGCCGGCCCAGCGCCGGGCGACCGTGGCCCAGCTACGCGCCTTCCGGATGGCCTCCCGCCTCGCGCTGGCCACCAGGCCGCCCCTGGCCGCCAGCCGGCTGGTGCAGACCACGATCATGTCGCGGCTGTGCAGCCATCCGAGCCGGATCGGTTCGGCCGAAAGCCTCGAGCTGATGGCCGCCATGCGCGATGCGACCGCGTTCGAAGAGGCGATGCGCAGCACCCGCCTGTTCCGCTGGCGCCCCGGGCGCCAGCCCGAGGTGCCGGTGACCATGGCCTGGGCCGACCGGGACAAGATGATCTCCCGCCACCAGGCGAACGGCGCGGTCCAGGTACTCCCGGGCGCGCTCCAGGTCCGGCTCCCCCGCTGCGGGCACCTGTGCATGTCCGACGACCCGGAACTCGTGGCCAACGTCATCCTGAGCACCTGCGCCCGGGCGGAACGCGGGCGCCCCGCCGTCTCCCCACCCAGCTAGTCCGCGCTAGTCATCACTCTCACGCAGCTTCAGCACGATGCGGAGCACACACTCCACCGCCGACTGGAACGCCGCGCCCCGCAGCTCGTCCCGGTCGGTCAGGTTGCGCGCCGCATAGCCCAGCATCTCGTCCCGGGTCATCCGGCGGACCAGCAGCTCCGCGACCTCCTCCAGGTCCAGGCCCGGGTGGTCCAGCCGGGCCAGCGCGAAGTTGACGACCAGCTCGTCGTCGGTCACCCGGTGCTCCCGGGCGCCGGCGCGGCCGGACCAGCCGGATCAGCCGCCCACGTGCCGCCAGCAGAACTCGTGCAGCAGCGCCCACTGGAAGGCCCGCTGTGCGTTGTCCGCCGCCCCACCGTGCCCGCCCTCGATGTTCTCGTAGTAACTCACCGGATAGCCGTACTCCCGCATCCTGGCCACCATCTTGCGGGCATGCCCGGGATGCACCCGGTCGTCCCTGGTCGAGGTGGTGACCAGTACCGGGGGCAGCACCACGCCCCGGCGCAGATTCTGGTACGGAGAGTAACGAGCCAGCCACTCCCAGTCGCGGGGTGACTCGGGGTCACCGTACTCCGCCATCCAGGACGCTCCGGCCAGCAGCAGGTGGTAGCGCCGCATGTCCAACAGCGGAACCTGGATCACGATCGCTCCGAACAACGACGGGTAGCGGGTCAGCATCACACCCATCAGCAGGCCGCCGTTGCTCCCGCCGTGCACGGCCAGCCGGGCCGGCGTGGTGATCCCCCGCCGCGCCAGGTCCCGGGCCACGGCGGCGAAATCCTGGTACGCGCGCTCGCGGTGTTCCCCCAGCGCGGCGGTGTGCCAGTCCGGCCCGTACTCCCCGCCGCCGCGGACGTTGGCCACCACGTAGTTGCCGCCCCGGGCCAGCCAACCCCGCCCGACGATCCCGCTGTAGCGCGGGGTCAGGGGTATCTCGAACCCCCCGTAGCCGGTCATCAGGGTCGGCGCCGGGCGGTCGCTCTCCGCGCCGACCACGAAGTAGGGCACCCGGGTGCCGTCGTCGGACTCGGCGAAGAACTGCCGGGTGCGCATCCCGGTGGTCTCGAAGAACGCCGGAGCCTGGCGCAGCGTCTCCACCCCGCCGTCGATCTCCCCGCGCAGCAGGGCCGGCGGCTGGGTGTACCCGCTCACGTCGAGCAGGTACTCGTCGCCGTGGTCCGGGTCCACCCCGATGACGTCGGTGGAACCCAGGTCGGGACCGCCGGGCAGGGTCACCCGCGCCCACCCCTGGTCCGGGGTCAGCACCTCCACCCGGGTCGCCACGTCCACCAGCAGCACCAGGATCAGGTGGTGGCGGGTCCACGCGTGGTAGCTCAGCGAGCGCGACGGGGTGGGGCTGAACAGGACGGTCGCCGTTCGGTCGCCGGCCAGGTAGTCGTCGAACCGGAAGGCCAGCAGCGAGCCCGCCGGGTGCGTCGCGTCGCCCAGCTCCCACGGCGAGCGGGGCCGCACCAGCAGCCACTCCCGGTGCACGTCGGCCTCGGCGTCGTCCGGCACGTCGATCAGCTGGAGCCGGCCGTCCGGGCGGCGGAGGTACTCCCGGCTGGTGTGGAAGTCGGGCCGGCAGCCGACGAAGTCCCGCACGAAGCCCTCGGTGTGGTCGTGCCAGGCGTAGGCGGACACGTCGGTCTCCGCCGCCTCGAACACCACCGGCGCCTCGGCCACCGGGGTGCCCCGGCGCCACTCCCGGATCACCCTCGGGTACCCGGAGGTGGTCATCGAACCCGGGCCGGTGTCGGTGCCGACGTAGATCGTGTCCGCGTCGATCCAGGACACCCGGGTCTTCGCCTCGGGCAGGGTGAACCCGCCGGACACGAACTCCTTGGTCTCTAGATCGAACTCCCGCACCACCGCCGCGTCGGCCCCGCCCCGGGACAGCTCCACCAGCGCGCGGGCGTAGTCCGGCCGGCGCACCCCGGCGCCCGCCCACACCCAGTTCTCCCCCTCGGCGGCCCCCAGCGCGTCGACGTCCAGCAGGTGCTCCCACTCGGTATCCGCCGACCGGTAGCTGTCCAGGGTGGTGCGCCGCCACAGCCCGCGCGGCCGCTCGGCGTCCTGCCAGAAGTTGTAGAGCAGCTCGCCCCGCCGGCGGACGTAGGGGATGCGGTCACTGTCGTCCAGCACCTCGAGGGTCTGCGCGCGCAGCTCCTCGAACCGGTCGCCCACGGCCAGGTCGGCCAGGGTCTCGGCGTTGCGGGCACGTACCCAGGTCAGCGGCTCCTCGCCGGTGACCTCCTCCAGCCACAGGTACGGATCATCGAGCGGATCGGGTGAATTCACCCCGCCAGTCTGACCCGCCGTGCGCGAGAGTGGAGACTGAGTATCCACCCACGACGCAAAACCGGGGGCTCGACGTGAACGTGTTGGACGGCATCCTGGCCGGTGTCCGGGAGGACATGGCCGCCCGTCAGGCGGAGGTTTCGCTCGCCGAGCTGCGGGCGCGGGTGGCCGACGCGCCGCCGGTGCGGGCGGTGCTGCCGGTCTTCCGCGAGCCGGAGGTGTCGATCATCGCGGAGGTCAAGCGGAAGAGCCCGAGCAAGGGCGACCTCGCCGACATCCCGGACCCGGCGCGGCTGGCCGCCCGCTACGCCGAGGGCGGCGCCAGCGCGATCTCCGTGCTCACCGAACAGCGCCGGTTCAGCGGTTCGCTGGCCGACCTGGACGCGGTGCGCGCCGCCGTGGACGTGCCGGTGCTGCGCAAGGACTTCATCGTCGACCCGTACCAGGTGTGGGAGACGCGCGCGCACGGCGCCGACCTCATGCTGCTCATGATCGCCTCGCTGGAGGACGGTCCGCTGGCCGAGCTGCTCGGGCTGGCCACCGAGCTCGGCCTGACCACCCTGGTGGAGGCGCACACCGAGGAGGAGCTGCACCGGGCGGCCGCGCTCGGCGCGGAGCTGATCGGCATCAACGCCCGCAACCTCAAGACCCTCGCGGTGGACCGCACGGTGTTCAAGGAGCTCGGTCCGGCCGTCCCGGCCGGCGCGGTGAAGGTCGCCGAGTCCGGCGTTGCCGGGCCGGAGGACGTCGCCGAGTACCACGCCTGGGGTGCCGACGTCGTGCTGGTGGGCGAGGCGCTGGTGCGCGCGGGCGACCCGGCGCAGGCGGTGCGGTCCTTCCTGGCGGCCGCGCGGGGCTAGCCGCAATGCCGTTCAGTTGGGGCGCCGCGCCCGTCGTCAACACCGGCGCGCCGGTTCGGCCGGGGGTCAGGTTCGAAAGATAGCCTGTACGGTGGTGCGGTAGCGGCCCTGCCGCGGCGTCCGCTCCCGGCCGCCGGCCTCGTTACGGGGCGTGGCTGGTGTTGGTCAGGTTTGCCGCGTCCGGCTCCTCGAGGTGGAATCGCCCGCACGGGCATTCAGCTAGTGGTTTGGGACTGTCGTCGGCCCAGGACGCGTCGGTTCGTCGCGGCTATTCGGTGTTCCAGGGGTCGATGAAGATCGACATCATCCTCACAGACGTTCTACTCGCGGGTAACGTCTCTATCGATGATGTTGATCTCCCACCATGAGCAGACCCCATCCCAGGATGCGCCGACCGATAGTCACAACAGACACGTGAACCACTATTGACACTTCAGTCACAATAAGTGAACTCCGATTAGCCCGACCGCACCCGTTGCCCAACCCCGAACCCGACCAACACCGGCCACGCTCCGCAACCCACACCGCCGGCCGGGCACGCAAAGGTCGCCACCGCACCGCCGTCCAGGCCATCTTTCGAACCCACCCCCCAACCGAAACCGCACGCCGACATTGACGACGGGCGCAGCGCCTTAACTGAGCAGCATTGGGGCTAGCCGCGGTTCAGCTGGTCGCGCAGGGTGCGCAAGGTCTTGGCGAGCAGGCGCGACACGTGCATCTGGGACAGGCCGATCTCGGTGGCGATCTGGGTCTGGGTGAGACCGCCGAAGAAACGCAGCATGAGAATGCGTCGCTCCCGCTCGGGCAGCCGGGCCAGCAGCGGGCGCAGCGCCTGGCAGTTCTCCGCCAGCTCCATATCGGGATCGGCGGTCCCGACGGTGTCGGCGACGGTGTGGCCGCTGTCCTCGGTGTCGGTGAGCGGTTCGTCCAGCGAGTCGCAGCGATAGGCCTGGGCAGCCTGTAGCCCCTCGAGCACGTCGTCCAGGGACATGTCCACCCTCGACGCGATCTCGGTGGGCTTCGGCGCCCGCCCCAGCTCCTGGGACAGCTCGCTCACCGCCGCGTTGAGCACCAGGTAACGGTCCTTCAACCGGCGCGGCACGTGCATCGCCCAGCCCCGGTCCCGGAAGTGCCGGCGCAGCTCGCCCTGGATGGTGGGCACCGCGAAGGCCAGGAAGTTGACCCCTTGCTCGGGGTCGAACCGGTCGATGGCGTGCACCAGGCCCAGCAGCGCGACCTGGCGCAGGTCCTCCAGCTGTTCACCCCGGTTGGCGAACCGCCGGGCCAGCCGGCCGGCCATGGGTATGTACTCGGCCACCAGCAGCTCCCGCACCTGGACCCGGCGCGGGTCATCCGCTTCCAGGGTGGCCAGCTCGGCGAACAGCGGCGCCGGATCCGCATCCGATCGCGAGTTCTCTACACCCAGCAGGGCGGCAGACATTTCAGCGACACCTCACAGTCGAGATCAGCTCCGACAAAGGTGGCCGCTTTTTTCAGCCCGCACGGGTGCTCTGGTGCATGCGCCCGCACCACTGGGTACCCGCAACCCGCAACCTTCACACCTCGCGGTTTATCCGGGGCCGGGTCCGGGAAGTGACCAGGGCATGTTGCTACGACGGGCCGCGAGGCCATTGCTCGCCGGGATCTTCGTGTGGAGCGGCATCGAGGCGCTGCGTGATCCGAAGGGTCACGAGGAAGCCGCCCGCCCGGTCCTGGACCAACTGACCAACCTGGTGCCGGGCGCCGAACAGGTGTCCCACAGCGCCCTGGTACGCGCCGACGCTGTGGTGAAGGTCGGCGCCGGCACGATGCTCGGCCTCGGAGTGCTGCCCCGGCTCTCCGCCACCGCACTGGCCGCCGGCGTCGTGCCGACGGCGCTGGCCCAGCAGCGGTTCTGGGAACAGCCGAACCCCGACCTGCGGCGCGCCGAACGCACCCAGTTCCTGCAGAGCCTCGGCCTGCTCGGCGGGTTGCTGCTGGCGGCCGCCGACACCGGCGGCCGGCCGTCGCTGGCCTGGCGGGCGCGCCGCTTCCGGTCCCGCCACCAGATCGCCCCCGCCGCCGAGTCCCTCACCGGCCGACTCGCCGAAACCGCCGGCACGATCACCGGCCGTGCGAGCGAGGCCGCCGGCACGCTCTCGAGCCGGGCCGGCGAAACCGCCGGAACGCTCTCCGGGCGCGCATCGGAAACCGCCGGGGCACTCTCCGGCCGGGCGTCGGAAGCAGCCGGGACGCTCACCGGCCGGGCCGGCGAAACCGCGGGGGCACTTTCCAGCCGCGCCGGTGAGGCGGCCGATCGCGCGGGCCGTGCCGCTGGGCGGCTCTCCGGCCGGGCCAGCGAGACGGCCGCGCGGGCCGTGGAGCAAGCCGGCGAATCCACCGCCCGGGCCGGCGAGCGACTGGCCCTCACCGCCCGTGCCGCGGCCGAGCGGGCCAGCGAGGCCGCCGGTGAGCTGGGCGTGCACGCCTCCAGGGGCGGCGACCGGCTGGCCATGCTGGCCAGCACTTCCGGAGAACGCGCCACCCGAGCGGCGGAGCGGGCGGGCCAACTACTGGCCGACCGCGCCGACCGCCTGGAGCTGGCCGGCCACCAGACCGCCGGCCGGGCCCGCAAGGCCAGCCGGCGCGCCCGCCGCCAGGCCCGCAAGCAGATCAGGCGCTCGACCCGGCGGGCGCGGCGCACCGCCGACTCGGTCCGGTCACGCATCACCCACTGAGCCGACCCACCGGTGATCATCAGGGCATGACGGCCGTTCGAACAGCCGAAAGGCGGCCCTCACGCCCTGATGATCATGCAAAGGGGTCGGGATCAGCCGGAAGAGGCGGCGAGGCTGCCCAGGAGCTCGAGGGAGTCGGCGGACCGGCTGCCGGCTTCGGCGTGGAACACCACCAGGGTGACGGCATCCGTGCCGGGCACCAGGAACTTGTCGGAGTGCAGGTCCAGCTCGCCGACCAGCTCGACCAGCTTCGGGAGAACGCGGCCGCCGCGACTGGACCTGCCGGCCGACGCGCTCGCCGAGCTGGACGCGCCCGGGCCTGGACACCCGAATCGGGCTGGAGGACTCGTTCGTGATGCCCGACGGGAGCCCGGCCGAGGACAACGCCGAGCTGGTCCGCACGGCCGTGCACCGCGCCGCCGGCCCGGGATGAGGCGTGCGTCGCGTTTCGCCGGCGTACACCCGGGTACCCCGGAGGCATGCGCGAGCGGATTAGGGAACGGGAGCCGTCGGCGGCTGCTGACGTCGTCGCGCGGATGCTCGACCGCCCGGGGTTGCGGCGGCTCGAGGAAGTGGCCCGCAGGGCGAACGGGGACCGCCGGCGGCGCCGGGTCTCCGGCGAGGGGGTGTTACCCAAAGCGGAGCCCGGCACCGGATAGCCCGAGGTCAGGTCCCCGTCGAGTCGGCGGCCGGGAGTGCCTGCCGCTGGGTCCGCTGCTCGTCGTCCGCCTTCAGCTCCCGCATCTCGCCGCGGAGAATCCGGGTGGACTGCCCCACCGACCGGGCCAGATCCGGAAGCTTCTTGGCCCCGAACAGCAGGGCGAGGACGCCCAGCACGATCAACCAGTGGGTCGGGCTCAGCGCACCCATTACTTGAGCGGCCCGTCCTTCAACAGCCCGCCGACCGGTCCCTCCACGAACCGGGAGTCGGGGTCGAAGAACTCGGTCTCCGTGCCGTTCGCGCCGTTCGGGCGGTCGTCCCCGTTGGCCGCGTCCATGAACGAGTCCCGCTGGGTCTCCAGGGTGGCCTCGCCCGCGTCCACTCCCTGGGTGGGGCTCTGCGTGCTGGGGTAGCCCTCGGAGTCGTCCTCGTCGGCCTGCGCCACGCTGGCGCCGATCCACAGTAAGGCGGCACCGGCCAGCGCGAGGCCGATCAGCTTCTTGGTAGGCATGGTTTTTCGTCCTTCCGGTAGGTACGAGGTCACATCTTCTTCGCGCCGGCTTTGATCGCCTCGCGGATCCGGTTGTAGGTGCCGCAGCGGCAGATGTTGCGGATCTCCTCGATCGCGCTGTCGTCCACGTCCCGGCCCTCGTCGCGGCACTGCTTCACCTTGGCCACCGCCGCCATGATCTGTCCGGGCTGGCAGTAGCCGCACTGCGCCACGTCGTGGTCGATCCACGCCTCCTGCATCGGGTGCAGGCCGTCCCCGTCGTGGGTGTCGGCCAGCCCCTCGATGGTGGTGACCTCGTCGCCGTCGTTGATGTCGCCGACCCGGACCGAGCAGGGGTTGAACGCCTTGCCGTTGATGTGGCTGGTGCAGGCCTTGCAGACGTTGATGCCGCAGCCGTACTTCGGCCCGGTCACCCCGAGCATGTCGCGGATCACCCAGAGCAGGCGCACGTCGTCCTCGACGTCCACATCCACGGTCTTGCCGTTGAGCTTGAACTTCTGTGTGGGCATGGCGGTCTCCTCAGTAGGTGTGCTCGAGGCCGTCGGCGGGCGGGGCGGGGATCGGTGGCGAGGTCGGGTACGGCTTGAAGGGCAGGTCGTCCTTGTGGTTCACCGGGAAGTACTCCGGCACCTTCCCGGTCGCCCTGGCGTAGGCGCAGGCGATCGCGCCGCAGGTGGCGGCCACGCCGAACTCGCCGGCGCCGCCCGGCTCCGGCGACTCCGAGTCGTCGATCACCACGATGTTCATCTCGGGCGGGGTGTTCCACTGCCGGGTGTAGAAGTAGTTGTCCCAGCTGGCCTCGACGAAGTGCCCGTCGTCCAGGTGCAGGCTCGAGGTGAGCGTCATCGCCAGGGCGTCGTTGATGCCGCCCATCATCTGGGCCTCAACCCCGCGCGGGTTGATCACCAGGCCGACGTCCACGACGTAGGTGACCTTGGTGACGCGGGCCCCGGTGCGCGCCATGCGGACCTTCCGGTTGACCGTGTCGTCCCGGCAGTCGATCTCCACGATGCACGCCGCCGCGCCCTTGTACTCCACGTGCAGGCCGATGCCCTGCGCCGTGCCGGGCTTCATCTTCTTGCCCCAGTCGGCCTCCTTGGCCGCCCGTTCCAGCACGTTCCGGTAGCGCCGCAGACTGACGAACTCGCGGCGGAACTCGTACGGGTCCTTGCCCATCTTCTTGGCCATCTGGTCGACCATCAGCTCGCGTGCGGTGGCCACGTCCGGCGAGTAGATGTTGCGCACCGCCGAGGTGTTGAACCGCATGTCCACCTCGTTGAGGAACCGGGTGGAGTTGCCGAAGTTGTACGGCGTGAGCTGGGTCAGCTCCCAGATGATCTCCGATACGCCCAGGTTGCCGGTGGGCGCCTTGCTGGCGGCGGCGGTGATCGGCTCGGAGAAGCCCGGGTTGATCTCGGTGGCCACGCTGGTGTGCCGCAGCTCGAAGCTGTGCACCGAGTCCTTGCCGATCAGCGCGCGCACCCGGGTGGTGGCCATCGGGTGGGTGCGGCCCTGCCGGGAGTCGTCGGCCCGGGTCCACATCAGCTTGACCGGCTTGCCGATCTTTTGCGAGCACTCGGCGGCTTCCTGCGCGCCGTCGAAGAACAGCTTCCGGCCGAACGAGCCGCCGCCCTGCATGACGTGGAAGTCCACCGCGTTCTGCGGCAGGCCCAGGTTCTTGGCGATCTCCGCCTGCGCCGCGATCGGGCTCTTCGCCGCGCTCCAGATCGTCGCCTTGTCCTTGCGCACGTCGGCGATGGCGCAGTTGGTCTCCAGCGGGCTACCGCTGCGGAAGTAGAAGACGAACTCGCCCTCCACCACCTCGCCCGCGCCGGCCGGCACGGCCAGCGGCAGCTCCCCCTTGCGCAGCTTGCGCAGCACCGACTCGTCGTTCTCCCCGGCCACGGTGCCGGCGTTCCAGCTCACCTTGAGCTCGTTCACCGCGTCGATGCACTGGCCGAAGGTCTTGGCCCGCACGGCGTAGCCGGTGCTCACCTTCACCACGTCGGTGACGCCCGGCATGTTGCGGACCTCGTCCAGGTTCTCGCAGCTCTTGGGGTAACCGTTGAGGTCCGGCGCCCGGCAGATCACGGTGGGTAGCGCGTCCGGAACCTTCAGGTCGGTGGTGAACTTCTTCTTGCCGGTGACGATCTCCCGCGCGTCGCTCTTGGTGCGCGGCTTGCCGATGATGGTGAACTTCTCCCGGTCCTTCAGGACCACCTCGGCCGCCTCGTCGATCGGGCTGGCCGCCGCCTCGGTCAGCTCGCCGAACGGCAGCGACTCCCCGTTGCGCCCCAGGATCAGGCCCTTGCGGCTGGTCAGCACCGCCTTCTCCTGGGCCAGCTGGGCGGCGGCCGCGTCGAGCAGCCGGCCCTGGGCGAGCGCGGCGGCGACCCGGATCGGGGTGTAGGTGGAGAAGGTGGCGCTGGAACCACCGGTGAGCTGGTTGAACACCAGCTCCGGCCGGGCGTCGGCCAGGGTCACGTGGACCTGGTCGGGGTCCAGGTTCATCTCCTCGGCGATGATCATCTGGGTGGAGGTGATGGTGCCCTGGCCGTTGTCCGAGCGGGGCAGCGCGAACGCCACCGTGCCGTCCCGCCTGACCTCGATCGTGATCAGGTTGGCGGTGGGACGGGCGCTGTCGCGGATCGCGTCCAGCAGGTCGTAGTGCTCGGGTCCCTGGAAGGACGGCAGCTTGGGCAGCGGCAGGTCCTCACCCCAGACCGGGGGGCTGTTGAAGATTGCGCTGCGGCCTAGCTCGGCGGCGACCACCAGCGTCGGCGCGGCGACCAGGTAGCCGAGGAACCGGCGGCGGCTGTGAAAACGGCTACCGGTGCCGTCCTCGGGGTCGGGGCGGGAACGGGTGGCGGCGCGATGGGCGGGCATCGTGGTGGTCCTCTCCAACTGAGGAAGGGACGACCATCGCTCGACAGGCGCGGTTCGGGAGGCGCGCGCAGAGCACTCGTCGGTCGACGGACATCGTTGTCCCTTCAGTAGCCGCGGCGGTGTGGGGAGCGGCCGCGACAGTGGCGAATGTCCTCGTAACGACGTCGAAACGCGAAGGTTCTGTAGAACGTCGTGCACACAGGAGTGACAGATGTGTCCTACGGAGTGATTGAAGCCACATTAAGTAGTCGATTCCGCAGATGAGGCGAAACCGGCGTTTCCTATCCTTTTTTGCTGATGAAGCTTCTCAGCTTGATCAGTTTTCCCAGGTCGCGCGCAGTGCCTTCTTGTCGATCTTTCCGACGGCGGTGGTGGGTAAAGTGTTGACGAACCGCAGGGACTTCGGGGTCTGCACGGCTCCCTTGCGTTCCCGCACGTGCCGGGCGAGCTCCTCCTCGGTCACCTCGGCACCCGGCCGCAGCACCACCGCGGCGGTCACCGCCTCGCCCCACTTCTCGTCCGACACCCCGAACACGGCCGCCATGGCCACCGCCTGGTGGCTGGTGAGCGCGTCCTCGACCTCGCGGGGGAACACGTTGAAACCGCCACTGATGATCATGTCCTTGGTGCGGTCGACGATGGTCAGGTAGCCCCGCTCGTCGGCCCGGGCAACGTCGCCGGTGTGCAGCCAGCCGTGCGCGAACGTGGCCTCGGTCAACTCCGGCTGGCGCCAGTAACCCTCCATCACGCCCGGGCCGCGCGCGCAGATCTCCCCCGGCTCCCCCGGCGGCACCGGGTTCCCCTCCGGGTCGAGCAGCGCCACCGAGACGCCACTCACCGGGCTGCCGCAGGAACCGGCCAACGTGGCGTCGCTGTGCTCGGCGCGGCGCAGCACGGAGATCGGGTAGCACTCGGTCTGCCCGTAGAGCTGCGAAAAGACCGGCCCCATGCGCTCGATGCCCTCGGCCAGCCGGGTCGGCGACATCGGCGCGGCGCCGTAGAGCAGCAGCTCCAGGGAGCTGAGGTCGGCGCGGTCCAGCGCCGGGTGGTCCAGCAACGCGTAGATCATCGTCGGCACCATCAGGCTCATGCTG
Organism: Actinospineispora eucalypti; assembly: GCA_014208095.1. Classification (GTDB taxonomy): domain Bacteria; phylum Actinomycetota; class Actinomycetes; order Mycobacteriales; family Pseudonocardiaceae; genus Pseudonocardia; species Pseudonocardia eucalypti. The sequence continues at coordinate 1,010,307 of JACHMT010000002.1, forward strand.
ATCCGCTCGCGTGCAATGGTGGCCAGCGCCCGTTCCGGGTCGAACCCGGTCTGCAGGTGCACCGTGCCGCCCAGGGAGAGCACCGGCAGCACCTTGGTCCCGGCCACGTGGGTGATCGGCGCGACGGCCAGGTAGCGGCCCGCGACCGGGATCTCGAAGTCCAGCGCGGTGCCCAGCGACATGATCCACGGCACCCCGGACTGGCGGCGCAGGACGCCCTTCGGCCGTCCCGTGGTGCCCCCGGTGTAGTTGACCAGGCCGATATCGTCCGGCTGGGCCAGGTCGCACGCGGTGGCCGCGCCGGCCTTCTCGACCTCGGCCATCAGGTCCGGCACCGCCACGCCCCCGCCGCCCAGCCCGAGCACCGGCACGTCGCCGGCCTTCTCGGCGAGCACCCCGGTGCGCTCGGGGAACCGGTCGGCGTCCACGATGCAGGCCGCCGCGCCGAGGTCGGCCAACTGGTAGAGCTGGTCGTCCACCGAACCGAGCGGGTGCAGCCACGAGGTGGCCATCCCGCTGGCCTGCACCGCCATCCCGGCGCACCAGGCCTGCGCAGTATTCCCGGCCAGCAGCCCGACCCGGTCCCCGCGACGCAGCCCGCGCGCCTCCAGCACCCGCTGGAAGCGGCCGATCAGCTCGGCCGCGCCGCCGTAGCTGAGCTGCCCGGAGTCTTCGGCGAAGGCGATCCGGTCCGGGTAACGGCGCAGCGCCCGGAGGGTGAGCGTGCCGATCGTCGGACCGGGCCAGAGCGGACCCGAAGGCGGCGCCGAGGGCAGGGACATGGTTCACCTCGCGGGATTCGACCCGGCGCGGCGGAGTACTTCAGGAACCGGGCTGACGCACCGATTGTGGGACCTCGCCGGGCTTGGTGCCACACAGCCGGTGACCCACCGTGGGGGTCACGAGACTGTTGACCATTCCGCGCGCGGGGTGTAGACCACCATCAATAACCGAACGACGTTCGTTTGGAGGCGGCGTGGCCGACACCGTGCTGGACGGGTCCATCGTCGGGCTTCGGGGCTGGGAGTTGTTCTGCCTGGTCCTGTGGTTGGTCGGGCTGGGAATGCTGGTCCGGTTCGGCCGCTCCCGGTTCCTCGCCGGGATCTACGCCGGCGCCACCATCGGGGCACTCGGCTGGGACTGGATCCTGGGTGACGCCTGGTTCTTCCGGATCACCTTCGACGAACGCTTCGTCATGCTCTACACGCTCGACGGGCGGCCCGAGCCGCTCTGGGCACCGCTGTCCTACGGCTTCTTCTTCGGCATCACGTCTCTGCTGGTGCTGCGCTACCGCCGGCAGCTGGACGCCACCCTGGGCGGCTGGCAGTTCGTGGTCATCCCGGTCGCCCTCGGCTTCTCGGACATCCTCATCGAGGGCATCACCACCACCGCCCTGGGCCTCTACCGCTTCGACTACCCGCCCGAGTGGCTGGCCTTCGGCGTGCCGTACACGAACGTGCTGTTCGTGGCCATCACCGAAGGGCTGATCATGTACGCCGCCCGGGGCGGCACCGAGCTGCTGGAACGTGCCGGCCTGGCCGCCGTCACCGGTGGCTCCACCCGCCCGGTGGCGGTTCCGGACGGACCCGGCGAGGTGGCCACGCTGGCCCGCCCACAGCTCACCGAGCCACCCCGGTGGCAGTGGACGCCGCTGCTGCTCGGGCTGATCGTGCCGGCGGGCGCGATCTACCTCGGCGCACTGGTGACCACCGCGGTGATCAACGGCGTGGTACTGCCCGGGTAGCCCTCAGTAGAAGCCGCGCAGGTGGCTCTCGGCGAGCTCGGCCGCGCCGGCCGGGTCGCCGGCGGTGATTGCCCCCACCAGCCGGTCGTGCTCGCCCGCCAACCGCCGGGCCGTGGCCGGCCAGTCCTCGACCGCCCGGAACGCCACGGCCATCCGGGCGGCGACCGCGTCCCGCAGGCCGCGCATGAGCTGTTCGTGCAGCTGGTTGTGGGACGCGCGGGCGATTCGCAGGTGCAGCGCGGTGTCCAGCCGGGCGAACCGGTCGGCCGGTATTCCCGGCTCGCGCATGGCGACCAGCAACGCGGACAGCTCGGCGCGGTCCCGCCGGTCGACCCGGCGGGCGGCGCCCTCGGCCGCGGTCCGCTCCAGCTCGGTGCGCAGGGTCAGCAATGCCGGCCCCGGCACCGACTCGGCGACCAGCAGCAGCCGCAACAGCCGACCGATGCCGGCCGCCGGCGCCTCGGCCAGCTCCCGATGTGCCGGCCCGCCGCGCACCACGCCGACCGCTTCCAGCGCGGCGAGCGCCTCACGCGCGCTGCGCCGGCTCACCCCCAGGGAACCGGTCAGGTCCCGTTCGCTCGGCACGTGCGCGCCGGGCCGCGCGCCATCCCGCAGCAGCCCTTCCTGTACGTCGGCGAGCACACGCTCGGCCGGCGCAATGACCCTCGGCCGCACCCGTCGGGAATCCGCCATGGCGCCTCCTCGGAGGTAGAGGCCGGTACCGGACCATACCAATGATGAGGTCAGACCACTAGACGCGTCGTACCTCTTGCATTCGAAGAATCGACCGCTTTATGGTCAGACCATTAAGTGGCCAGTCCATCAAGGAGGACACGAATGGACGCGGACGAGCCGGCCCGGGTGATGCTCGCCAAGATCGGCCTCGACGGGCACGACCGGGGCGTGAAGGTGGTAGCCCGGACCCTGCGGGACGCGGGCATGGAGGTCATCTACACCGGCCTGCACCGCAGCCCGGAGCAGGTGCTCGAGGCCGCCATCCAGGAGGACGTGGACGTGCTCGGCGTGAGCCTGCTCTCCGGCGCCCACATGTCGATCTTCCGCCGGCTGTTCGACCTCATCGGCGAGCTGCCCGAACCACCGCGGTTCGCCATCGTGGCCGGCGGCGTGATGCCGGACGAGGACGAGGTGGAGCTGCGCCGGATGGGCGTCTCCGACGTGCTCGGCCAGGACACGACGCCGGACAGCGTGGTGGCCACCGTACGCAAGCTGGCCGCCGCGTCGGGGCGGTGAGCGGCCGGATGCTGGCGACGGAGATGGAGCAGTGGAGCTGGCCGCCGCGTTACGACGAGGGCTACCGACCTCCGGCCACCCAACCGCACTGGTTCCCCGGCCGGGAGACCATGCCGCCGGAGCGGCGGGACGAGCTGATCATGGCCCGGATCCGCGAGGTGATGCGCTACGCGTGGCGCCAGGCGCCGTTCTACCGGCGCAAATGGGCCGAGGCCGGGATCGAGCCGGATGCGGTGCGCACCCTGGCCGACTTCGAGCACGTTCCAGTGGTCCGCAAGGAGGAACTGCGCGCCGACCAGCTGGCCAACCAGCCGTTCGGCAGCTACCTCTGCGTGGACCCGACCGAGGTCAAGCACGTGAACGGCACGTCCGGCACCACCGGCCGGCCGACCGCGTTCGGGGTGAACGAGCGGGACTGGCGGGCCATCGCCAACGCGCATGCCCGGGTGATGTGGGCGATGGGCATCCGGTCCGAGGACACCGTGCTGGTCGGTTCGCCGCTGAGTCTCTACTTCGGCTCCTGGGGCGCCTACCTGGGCGCCGAGCGGCTGGGCGCACGGGTGTTCCCGTTCGGTGCCGGCACCCCTGGTCAGACCGCACGCACGGTCCGATGGATCCGGCAGATGGGGGTGACGGTGTTCTACGGCACGCCCTCGTACGCACTGCACCTGGCGGAGACCGCGCGCACGGAGGGCGTCGACCCGGCCGAGCTGGGCCTGCGCCGGCTGTTCTTCTCCGGCGAACCGGGCGCCAGCGTCCCGTCCATCCGCGCCCGGATCATGAAGGAGTTCGACGCGCTGGTCTACGACTCGGGCAGCATGGCCGAGGTCACCCCGTGGATGCACCTCGGCGCGGGTGGCGAGGAGCCGGGCGTGCTGTGCTGGCAGGACCTGGTCTACACCGAGGTGTGTGACCCGGCCACGCTCCGCCGGGTGCCGTACGGCGGCGAGGGCACGCCGGTCTACACCAGCCTGGAACGCACCAGCCAGCCGATGATCCGGCTGCTCTCCAACGACCTGACCCGCTGGGAAGCACCGGACGCGGAACGCGGGCGCACCTATCCGTACCTGCCGAGGGGCATCTACGGGCGGATCGACGACATGTTCACCGTCCGGGGCGAGAACATCTACCCCAGCGCGATCGACGACGTGCTGATGGCCGACCCCGACTACGGCGGCGAGCACCGCATCGTGATCAGCCGGGCGGCCGCGATGGACGCGCTGGCCGTGCAGGTGGAACACCGCGCGGAGCTGGCCGAGGCGGACCGGCGGCACTGGGCCGGCCGGGTGGCCGACCGGTTGCGCCTGGTGCTGGGGGTGGGCGCGCACATCATCCCGGTCCCGCCGAACACCTTCGACCGCACCGAGTTCAAGGCCCGCCGGGTGGTGGACGACCGCGACCTGCTCGGGGAGATCACCCGGGAAGGGGCGGCCCGGTGACCGCCGTGCACGGCCTCGCCGACCGGGTGGCCGCCGGCGACCACACCGCCGTGGCCCGCGCGCTGACCCAGGTGGAGCGCCGCTCCGACGGGGTCGGCGAGCTGCTCGCCCGGCTGCACCACCGCACCAGGGGCGCACACGTCATCGGCATCACCGGCCCGCCGGGCAGCGGCAAGTCCACCCTGGTCAGCCGGTTGGCCAGGGTGTATCGGCGGCACGGGCGCACCGTCGGGGTGCTCGCCGTCGACCCGTCCAGCGTGTTCAGCGGCGGCGCCATCCTGGGCGACCGGATTCGGATGTCCGAGCTGACCGGGGACGCCGGGGTGTTCATCCGGTCCATCGCCACCCGCGGCGCCCTCGGCGGGCTGTCCCGCGCGGTCCTGGACGCGATCACCGTGCTCGACGCGGCCGGCAAGGACGTGATCGTCCTGGAGACCGTGGGCGTCGGGCAGGCCGAGGTGGACGTGATCAGCGCCGCGCAGACCGTCGCGGTGGTGAGCGTGCCGGGCATGGGCGACGACGTGCAGGCGATCAAGGCCGGACTGCTGGAGATCGCCGACGTCCACGTGGTCAACAAGGCCGACCGGGAGGGGGCCGACCGCACGGTCGCCGAGCTGCGCGAGATGACCCGCCTGGCGCACCGGAAACCCGGCCAGTGGAACGTGCCGATCGAACGCACCGTGGCCGCCACCGGCGCGGGCGTCGACGAGCTGGTCGACCGTTTCGACGCCCACCTGGCCTGGCTGCACCGCAGTGGCGAGCGGGAGGTGCGGGCCCGGCGCAACGCGGCCACCCGGATCCGCTGGATGGCCGAGGAGCTGGTGCTGGACCGGCTCAGACCGGGGCGCCCGGACTTCGACCAGGCGGTACGCGACGTGGTGGACCGGCGCACCGACCCGATCGGCGCCGCCCGTCGCCTGGTCGGACCGCAGCAGCCCCAGACCGCGCTGACTCCCGGACCGCGCGCATCACAGACCATTCGAGGAGCAAACCGGTGAACAACTCAGACCGAGCCCCACTGGCCACCGAGGACCTGGTCAAACAGGTCACCGAGGAGCTGGCCGCCTGGGAGGCCGACGAGCTGGCCGCGTTCCTGCGCCGCGCCCCGGAGGCCCGCGAGCAGTACCGCACCGGCAGCGGCCTGCCCGTCCAACGCGTGTATACCCCCGCCGACCTGCCGGCCGACTTCGGCGAGATAGGCCTGCCCGGCCGCTACCCGTTCACCCGGGGGCCGTACCCGACCATGTACCGGGGCCGGAACTGGACCATGCGGCAGATCGCCGGGTTCGGCCAGGCCGAGGAGACCAACCAGCGGTTCCGTTACCTCATCGCGCAGGGCCAGACCGGGCTGTCCGTGGACTTCGACATGCCCACCCTGATGGGCCTGGACAGCGACGACCCGATGAGCATCGGCGAGGTCGGCCGGGAGGGGGTCGCCATCGACACGCTGCCCGACATGGCGGCGCTGTTCGACGGGATCGACCTGGAGCAGATCAGCGTCTCCATGACGATCAACCCTTCGGCCTGGATCCTGCTGGCGATGTACATCGCGGTGGCCCAGGACCGGGGCTACGACCTGCACAAACTCTCCGGGACGATCCAGAACGACATCCTCAAGGAGTACGTCGCACAGAAGGAGTGGGTGTTCCCGGTCCGGCCCAGTATGCGGATCGTGCGGGACACCATCGTCTACTGCGCCGAGCACATGGCCCGGTACAACCCGGTCAACATCAGCGGCTACCACATCAGCGAGGCCGGGGCGAACGCCCAGCAGGAGATCGCGTTCACCATGGCGATCACCCGGGCGTACCTGGAGGAAGTAGCCGCCGCCGGCCTCGATGTGGACACCTTCGCCTCCCGGTTGTCGTTCTTCTTCGTCAGCCAGGCCGACCTGTTCGAGGAGGTGGCCAAGTTCCGTGCGGTGCGCCGTTACTACGCGAAGATGGTGCGCGACCGGTTCGGCGCGAAGGACCCGCGGTCGATGCGGCTGCGGTTCCACGCGCAGACCGCCGCGGCCACGCTGACCAAGCCCCAGCCACTGAACAACATCGTGCGGACCGCGCTGCAGGCGCTGTCCGCCGTGCTCGGCGGTGCCCAGTCGCTGCACACCAACGGGCTGGACGAGGCGTACACCATCCCCAGCGAGCTGGCGATGAAGGTGTCGCTGCGCACCCAGCAGATCCTGGCCGACGAGACCGGGGTGACCTCGGTGATCGACCCGCTCGGCGGCTCGTACTACGTGGAGAGCCTCACCGACCAGCTGGAACGGGGCATCGACGAGTACCTGGCGAAGATCGACGAGATGGGCGGGGTCATCGCCGCGATCGAGCAGGGCTTCATGCAGCGGGAGATCTCGGACAGCGCGTACGAGTTCGCCCGGCGGAAGGCCTCCGGGGACCGCGCGGTGGTCGGCGTGAACAAGTACGTGGACGCCGACTCGGACCAGAAGATCGAGGTACACAAGCTGGACCCGGAGTCCGAGGCCCGCCAGACCACCCGGCTCAAGGCGATCCGCGCGGACCGCGACCCGGCCCGCGCCGACGCCGCCATCCGTCGGCTGCTCTCCGACGCCAAGGACCCGGACGCCAACCTGATGCCCGCCACCATCGAGGCGGTCCGGGCGCACCTGTCCATGGGCGAGATCACCGCCGCGCTGCGGGAGATCTTCGGCTCCTACCGAGAAACCCCCGTCTTCTAGGACAACGAGGTCCGGCCATGTTCCAACAGCCCATCGCCCCGGTCGGCGGCCAGCTCGGTTGGTCCGCGCTGCTCGCCGCGTTGCCCCTGCTCCTGTTGTTCCTGCTGCTCGGCGTGTTCCGGGTGCGCGCCTGGCTGGCGTCGCTGCTGGCGCTCGCGCTGGCCGTCGTGGTGGCGGTGGCGGTGTACCGGATGCCGCTGCCCACCACGCTGGCCGGGACCCTGGAGGGCGCCGCGTTCGGCCTCTTCCCGGCCATGTGGATCGTGGTGAACGCGATCTGGATCTACCAGATGAGCCGGGACACCGGCGACTTCGACCGGCTCCGCGCGGCATTCTCCCGGGTCAGCGCGGACCGGCGGATCCAGGGCGTGATCATCGCGTTCTCGTTCGGCGCGCTGCTCGAGGCGCTGGCCGGGTTCGGCGCCCCGGTGGCCATCTGCGCGGTCATGCTGGTGGCGCTGGGGCTGCCGCCGATGCGGGCCGCCGCCGTGGCCCTGATCGCCAACACGGCGCCGGTCGCCTGGGGCGCGGTCGGGTTGCCGATCATCACGCTCAGCCAGATCACCGGCATGCCGGTGGAGCTGCTCAGCCGGGAGACCGCGCTGCTGGTCCCGGTGCTGGCGCTGTTCGTGCCGCTGATCCTGCTGGTGGTGCTGGACGGCCGGCGCGGCCTGCGCGAGGTATGGCCGGCGGGTCTGGTGGCCGGGAGTACCTTCGCGGCGGCCCAGTACCTGGTCGCCAGCTACGGGCCGGTCCAGCTGGTGGACATCGTCGCCTCGCTGGTGTCGGCCGGCGCGGTACTGCTGTTGCTGCACTTCTGGCAAGCCGCCGCCGCGACGGCGGTCCGGGACCCGGCCGGCGGTTCGGCGACGTTGGAACCCGCCGGCGGCGCGCTCGCATCGGACGGAGCCGCGCTGCTCGCCCCGGCTCGTATCCCGGCGCCGCCGCTGTCCGCGCGTGGCAGCGTCCGCGCGTTTGCGCCCTACGCGATCATCATCGCGCTGTTCACGCTGTCCGTGCTGCCCCCGGTGAAGGCGGCGCTGGCCAGCACCACGGTCATGGTCCGCTGGCCAGGCCTCACCGAGGTCCGAACAGCGGCCGGAGCACCGCTTGCGCTGGTCAACTACAAGCTGGACTGGCTGGCCGGCGGCGGGACGATCCTGCTCATCGCGGGCGGGCTGACCGCCGCGCTCCTGCGCATCCCGGCGGGAGTGGCGGTGCGCGCCTACCGGGACACCCTGCTGCGGCTGCGCGGCGCGGCGGTGACCGTGATGGCGGTGCTCGCACTAGCCTACGTGATGAACCTGTCCGGGCAGACCGCCACGCTCGGCATGTTTCTCGCCGGGGCGGGCGGGTTCTTCGCGGTGCTCTCGCCGCTGCTCGGTTGGTTCGGGACGGCGGTGACCGGCTCGGACACGTCCTCCAACTCGCTGTTCGGTGCATTGCAGGTGAGCGCCGCACAGGGCACCGGGATGTCGCCGGTGCTGGCCGCCGCCGCGAACACCGCCGGTGGCGTGCTGGGCAAGATGATCAGTCCGCAGAACCTGGCCATCGGCGCGGCCGCCGTCGGGCTGGCCGGCCGGGAGGGCGAGCTGCTGCGCCGGGTGCTGGCCGCGTCCGCCATCCTGGTGCCCGCGCTCTGCCTGCTGGTCTACCTCGAATCGCTGATCCGGTGACCGCCGAGTGGTTGGCCGAGGACTGCGCCGATGCGGTGGACGAGGCCAACGCCCTGATCGGCGCGGCACTGTGCACCGACTCCATCCCGATCGAGCTGCGACAGCCGTTGCGGGTATTGCAGGACGACCTGTTGGACCTGGTGGACGGCCTGCTCACGAGCCGTACCGACGGAGCGCTGCCCGCCGCCGGGCGGATCCGCGACTTCATTCGGGAGATCCGCACGGAGCCCCCACTGGCGGAGTTCGCCGCGCTGGGCGGCAGCGTGGACGGGGTGGGCCTGCTGCGCGCCGCCCGCGCGGTGCTGCGGCGCGCCTGTCGGGCCGCGCGACGGTTGGCCGATACCGCCGCGGCCGAACGCGGACATCACCCCCCGATCCCCGCCACGGTCGAGTGTCACCTGGCCGCCGGCGCCGAGTTGCTGCTGGTCATCGCCTTCGAGACCGAGCTGCGGGCGAACCGCGAACTCCCGGTGGTCGGTCTGTGCGACGGCCCGGGCGCACTTCTCGGTGGCCGCCTGGTGGCCCGCCGCCCCGCGCACCCACCCGGCTAGCCTTGGCCCGGTGACCATGGAACTCGTCTTCACCGGCCAGGTGATCGAGTGGCGAGGGCCGGCGCCCTACTACTTCGTTCCGGTGCCGGAGGACGACTCCGCCGCCCATCAGCGACGTAGCCGCGATGGCCACGTACGGATGGGGAGTGTGATCCCGGTCCAGGCCCGGATCGGCGGCACGACGTTCCGTGGAGCTCACGGTCCGCCTGAACGGTTAAGGCAAGTCACAACACCCGATGCGGTCAGACCACATGTGCGGTCTTGTTATGCCACTGGTCCGTCGATACGATCAGCCCGGTAACCAGGACGATATGGGAACTCCGGTGAGAATCCGGAACGGTCGCGCCACTGTGATCGAGCTCGGCGAGGCGTTCGACACCAGCCGCCGCTCGTAGTCAGACCTCATGTCGCCGCCGGCAGCAACGAACCGGGCCGCGCAAGCCCGAGGAGGTTGAACGCACATGTCACGCCCCGAGGTGGCGCGATGAGCGCCGAGTACAGCTGGGCACCGGTACGCAAGGTCCGCACCCACGAGCAGGTCGTCGACCAGATCCAGGAGAAGATCCTGGACGGCGAGCTGCGGGTCGGCGCGAAGCTGCCCAGCGAGCGTGAGCTGGTCGAAGCCCTCGGGGTCAGCCGCAGCAGCGTGCGGGAGGCGCTGCGCGCGCTCGAGGCGATGGGCATCATCGAGGCCCAGGGCGGCTCCGGCCGCGACTCCGGCTCGGTGATCTCCGGGCGCTCCACCGAGGCCCTGGGCAACCTGCTGCGCCTGCATGTCGCGCTGGCCGAGATCGCGCTGGCCGACCTGATCGAGGTGCGCATCCAGCTGGAGCGGCACGCCGCCCACGAGGCCGCCGGGAACCACACCGAGGCGGACATCATCCAACTGCGCCGGCTGATCGAGGAGATGGCGCCGGACCGGGTGACCTCCGAGGAGTTCAACGAGCTGGACACCGAGTTCCACGTGCGTATCGCCCGTTGCTCCGGCAACCCGCTCACCGCCACCCTGATGCAGGCGCTGCGGGACGCGGTCAAGTCCGAGATGGTGCGCGCGTTCAGCGAGATCGACGACTGGCGCTCGGTCGGCGAGCGCCTGGTGGCCGAGCACTCCGGCATCGTGGACGCGATCTCCAGCGGAGCCGGCGGGCGGGCCGCCGACCGGGTGGAGCAGCACATCCGCACCTTCTACCGGGACCAGCTGGCCAGCCAGCGGCCGCGCCGCGCGGAGCGCTGATTGGGATCGCTGCTCGGCGGCCGGACCGAACCCCGGCGCCGGCTCCGCGAGTTGCTCACCGGGCCCCGCCCGGTGATCGCGCCGGGGGCCTACGACGCGCTGTCCGCGCGGCTGGTCGAGCAGGCCGGCTTCGACGTGGTGTACATGACCGGGTTCGGCAGCACCGCCGGGCTGCTCGGCCGGCCGGACGTCGGCCTGCTCACCGGCGGCGAGATGGTGGCCAACGCGGCCCGAATGGTGGACGCGGTCGACCTGCCGGTGATCGCCGACGCGGACACCGGCTACGGCAACGCGGTGAACGTGGTCCGCACGGTGCGCGGCTACGAACAGGCCGGCGTGGCCGGCATCCACCTGGAGGACCAGGTGATGCCCAAGCGCTGCGGACACCTGCGGGGCAAGGCGGTCATCCCGGCCGAGGAGATGGCCGGCAAGCTGCGCGCGGCGGTGGCCGCCCGCCGGGACCCCGACTTCGTGATCATCGCCCGCACCGACGCGGCCGCGGTGAACGGCCTGGACGATGCGCTGCAAAGGGCCCGCCGCTACGCGGAAGCCGGCGCCGACCTGCTGTTCGTCGAGTCGCCGACCAGCGAGGAGGACATCGCCCGCATCGCCGAGGAGCTGCGGGACACCGCGCCGCTGGTGTTCAACTGGGCCGAGGGCGGCCGCACCCCGCCACTGCCGCTGGAGCGCATCCGCGAGCTGGGGTACGCGCTGGTGCTGTTCCCGATCAGCACCCTGCTCGCCGCCACCGCCGGCATGCGGCAGGTGCTCGCCCGGTTGCGCGCGGACGGCACGCCGGCCGCCGCGCTGCCCGGTCTGCCCGGGTTCGACGAGTTCACCGAGCTGGTCGGGCTGCCCGAAATCACCGCCATCGGCGAGCGCTTCCAAGACTGAGATCCAACCGCGCGGGCGGTCGCCGGGCAGCCGCGGTCGGGCACCGTCGGGCACAACGCCTTCCGCACCGACTTCGGCATCGCGTTCGGCTGCTTCAAGCAGTCCGGCATCGGGCGGGAGGGCGGCACCGAAGGCCTGCCGGCCTACCTGGAGACCAAGACCGTGATCCTCAACGGCACGCCGGCGAACTACCGGTAGCCGCCCGGGCGCTGCTCACCGGGTGGTCAGGCCCCGGCGAGCAGCGCCGCCAGCCGCCGGCGGGCGCGGTTGTCGGTGCGGACCGGGTGATCCGCCGCCAGCTCACCCCGGCGCACCCGGTCGGCCAGGTGCAGGTCCATCAGCACCACCACCCGGTAGGCCGCGAACCGGTGGTGCCAGCGCCGGGCCTGCGGTTCCCGGCCGGCGTGGCCGGCCCAGCGTCGCCAGGTCTGCTCCTCGGAAAGGAACCCGTCGAGCGGCGGGTCGGCCCCGCCGGGCGCGCGGAGCCGGTTCATCTCCAGCAGCCAGGCGATGTCGAACTCCGGCGCGCCGGTCCCGGCCAGCTCCCAGTCCAGCAGCGCGGCCACCCGGAAGTCGTCGCCGACCACGGTGTTCGCCGGCCGGGCGTCCCCCCAGAGCAGCGCGACCGGCCCGTCCGCCGGCGGTGCGGTCGACTCGAGCACCGCCCGCGCCCGTTCGACCAGTTCCGCCCCGGTCTCGATGCCGGCCCGCTGCCCCGCGCACCAGGTCAGGTGGTCCTTCGGAGCGGGGCCGACCGGCAGGCCGGGCAGGGCCGGGATCCGGTGCAGCTCGGCGATCCGGTCCACCAGGTCGGCCGAGTACCGGTGGCGCTCCTCGACGGTCGCGTCGACCAGGAAACCGGCCCGGGTGAACGGCGGGTCGTCGTCGGCCGGCACCCGCCCGGGCACCCGCTCCATCACGTAGGCCGGCCGCCCCAGCACCTCCCCGGCCAGGTCGGCGGCCACGATCTCGGGCGCCGGCAGGCCGTGCGCCCGCACGTGCCGCAGGCAGCGCACCTGGGTCCCCAGGTCGTGCTCGGCGAACATGCCGCGCCGCGCCGGCGCGGTACGCAGCACCAGCGGGCGCCCGTCGGCGACCAGGAACACCGTCTCCCCGGACCATCCGCCGGCGCCCGGCCGGCCGGCCACGGACAACTCCGCGCAGTCCAGCCAGCGGCGCACCGCGTCGGCCCGGACCGTCCGGTCCGTCTGGTCCGGTGTCACCTCGGTCATCGGGCCCGGTCCGAGGGGCGGTAGCGGTAGGCCGGGCTGCGGGAGTGGGCGAACTCGAAGATGCCCGCGCCCTCCTCGGTCCGGCCGTCCTCCACCGCCTCGAACCGGGCCAGCCGGTCGGTCAGCGGGTAGCCGATCTTGCGCGGCACCAGCTCGGGGTCCCGCAGGTCCCAGCGGTCGTGTTCCACCAGGTCCCGGCCGTGGTCGTGCCCGTGGAAGCCGCCATAACCCGCGCCGGCCAGGAACCCGCCCCGCGCACGGGTCGGGTCCACCCGCAGCTCGAGCCGGCGCCCGGACCGCGTGCGCAGGGCAAGCGTGCCGCCGAGGCAGTCCAGGGTGTCCGCGAACTCCAGGCGGTGGCCGACCTCGACCAGCGGGTCCTGCCCGCCGTCGGTGCCCAGTACCGCGCCGTCCAACAGGGTCGGCCGGTTGTCCCGGTCCAGGTCGAAGAGGAAGGCGATGGACGCCTCGGCCAACTGCGCCTGGACCCACAGGTGCAGGCCCTGGCGCGCGGTCAGCGGCCGCCGCCCCCTCGAGCGGTCCCGCTGGCCGGTCCACCCGGCCACCTCGGTGCGCACCCCGTCCACCTCGAGCCATCCGCGATGGTGGCCGGACTGGAAGGCGTGGTCGAAGCTCATCGACTCGCCGTCCCGGCCATCCAGCCGCACCGGCCGGCACAACCACGGCTCGGTGCGCGCCGTCCAGGTCAGGTCGCAGGCCAGGCCGGACGGGTTGTCCGCCAGCCGCACCCGCCAGGTGCGCAACGGCTCCACCGCCTCCCAGGACAGCGGCCCGATACGGCCCGCCTGCCCGGCTTTGGTGGACACCCGCAGGTTGATCTGCTCATGCTCGGTCACCACGACCACGTATCCGTCGGCCAGTTGCTTGTCCGGGTACACCCCGGCGCCGACCATCAGGTAGGGCGGCTCGCTGCCCCGGTGCGCGTTGAAGTAGAACCGGTCGAACCACCCCGGCGCCGCCTCCGCCGGGGCTTCGGTGACCAAGGCGTCCCCGGCGCTCGTGGTGATTGACACTTCGCCCCCGCGTGTTGACTGTTTAATCTCGAGTAGATTATGCGGGCGGCGGGGTTGGAAGTCCTGTTGGGTGGGCGGCTAGGGTTTGAAGGTCGCTTGGACGGCGCGCTGGCACGACTCCATCGCCCGCACCGTGCGGCGCGGCCAGCGGCGGGGCGTCTTCCGCGCCGACCTGGAAGTCGAGGCGATCACGGTGATGCGGGAGATGCTGGTCGAGTTCGTCGCCCGCGAGCCGCTCGACTCAGCGCGGTCCCGGCCCGGTGAGAGCTCGGCTAACTGAGCAGGCCGAGCATCGAGTAGATGACAGCGATCCCGACCAGAATCAAACCAATTGGCGCGGCCATCTGCCCACTCCATTTCGCATTACCCTGCACCAGCTTCGGATTTGCAGGGTAATTACAACCACCTTTTGACCACATCTCACCAAGTGGCCAACTACCTCCCCCTGTGGAGAGAGGCGACTAGTAGGCGTACGACATGTGTTTGATGCCGTTGATCAGGTAGGAGGTGAGCCGGTCGGGCTCGCCGGTGGTGTGTAGGTCGGGCAGGCGGGTGTACAGCTCGCGCAGCATCACGGTCATCTCCCGGCGGGCCAGGTGCACGCCCAGGCAGTAGTGCGGGCCGGGGCCGCCGTAGCCGACGTGCGGGTTGGGGGTGCGGGTGATGTCGAACCGGTTGGGGTTGGCGAACACCTTCTCGTCCCGGTTGGCCGAGTTGTAGAAGAGGATCACCTTGTTCCCCGGATAAAGGTCGCGGCCGTGGAAGTTGCATTCCCGGGTGACGTTCCGCCGGAATGAGATCACCGGCGTGGAGAACCGGATGACCTCCTCGATCGCGCCGCCGATCCGGCCCTCGAAGTCCGCCCGCAGCACGCGCAGCTGGTCGGGGTGCTGGGTGAACAGGTGGACGGCGTGGGACAGCGCGGTGCGCACGGTCTCGTTCCCGGCCACCACGAGCAGCAGGAAGAACGAGGCGAACTCCTGCGGGGTCAGGTTGTCCTCGTCCTGCCCGGCGACCAGCATCGAGGTCACGTCGTCGGTCGGGTTCTTGACCCTTTCCTTGGCCAACCGGTTGGCCAATTTGAAGAGCCGCAATCCGGCGCCGGCGAGGCCTCGGGTGAATCGCAGCGAGTCCATCATCGTGGTGTCGTTGTCGAACCGGCTAATCCCCCCGTTGTATTCCGGGTCGTTGAAACCCAGAATACGGTTGGTCAGCGGGAAAATCTCCTCCCGGAACTCCTCCGGGATTCCCAGCATATCGCAGATGACCTCGATGGGCAGCCGGGCGGCCACCTGGGTGACGAAGTCCCCCGGCCCGTCGGACACGATGTCGTCCACGATGGCGGACGCCCGCAGTTGCAGGTCCACCTCCGTCTTGGCCAGCACCCTTGGCGTGAATGCCCGGGAGACCACGGCCCGGTTGCGGGAGTGCCCCGGGTCGTCCATGTTGATCATCGAGCCGTAGTATTTGTCCAGGTAGCCGGGGAAGTCGCGCACCGAGTTGGCCGCCGGCTCGCTGCTGAACAGGTCGGGCCGGCGGCTGGCCTCCACCACCTCGGCGTGGTGCACCAGCGCCCACGCGCCGGGGTTGCGGTCGTCCAGGAACGGTATGCGTGGAATCTGGAACTCCCGGGTCACCTCGCCGGCGCGGAGCCGGGCGAACGCATCGAGCCGCTCGGACTCCGGAGCCGCCCAGAAGACCGAACCCGCCAGCCCGTAACCCGCATCGACCAGCGCGTCAGGTTTTGCCGCCATAAGCAATAACACCGCCAAATCACGACAACCAAGAAGTCCAACCTATCGACTAGATCAAGTTCTATCAGAACAAATATCAGACTTCGATATGCGAGCCCCTGGTGACCGTGCGGTCCCGGGGCAGCCGGAAGTGCCGCGCGGCGTCAGCGGCGATGTGCGAGGTGGCCAGGAACAGCCGCTCACGCCAGGTGGCACTCCTCCGACCAGGCCATGTTCCGCGGCGCCGGCAGCCCCTGCGCGGCCACCGGCTGAGAACGATGCCGGGATGATGTCGCGCGACGGCGGTGTTCATGGTCATGTAGCAATCAGAGACGCTACTGGCGAGTAGAAGGTCTCTCGTCGCTACACGGACGTTCTTAGGCAGAAACCTCGTAGTCGGCCAGCCGGATGCGGCGGGTGCGGCGCCAGAAGGCGATCGTGGTGTCGGGCCAGAGCACGGTGTTGCGGCCCGACCGGGGGTCCTGGTACCAGCTGCGGCAGCCGCCGGTCTGCCACACGGTGCCGTCCATCCGCCCGTCGAGCCAGTCGTTGAACGACGCCTGCACCTCGCCGCGCACCTCGATGCGTTCCGCCCCGCGCCGGCGCAGCGCGCTCAGCGCCCGCACGATGTACCGGGCCTGGGCCTCGATCATGAACACCTGTGAGTTGTGGCCGAGCCCGGTGTTCGGGCCGACCATCAGGAACAGATTCGGGAACCCGGCGACGGCGGTGCCCAGGTAGGCCTGGTTGCCGTTCCGCCAGGCCTCGGCCAGGGTGAGCCCGTCGCGGCCGGCGATGTCGAAGCGGATGGCGTGCTGGGCGTCGAAGCCGGTGCCGTAGATCAGCACGTCGGCCCCCACCTCGACGCCGTCCTCGCCCACCACCGCGCCCGGCCGGACCTCCCGCACCCCGCCGGCCCGCACCGAGACGTGCGGCCTGGCCAGCGCGGGGTACCAGTCGTTGGAGATCAGGAGGCGCTTGCAGCCGATGGTGTAGTCCGGGGTGACCAGTTCCTTCAGCCCGGGGTCGGTGACCTGCCGGTCGATCAGCCGGCGGGCCAGGGCAGCGGTCTGCGCCATCCCCTCGGGGTCGGTGACGAACCCGGCCGCGCGCCGCTCGTGGATCCAGAACAGCCGCTCCCGCACCCACCAGCGGTACGGCGGCAGCCACCGGGCCAGCCGGCGGTGCCGGTCGTCGAAGGGCCGGTCGAACTTGGGCACGATCCACGGCGGGGTCCGCTGGAAGACGGTGAGCGCGGCGACCCGGTCCACGATGGCCGGCACGAACTGGATCGCGCTGGCGCCGGTGCCGATGACCGCAACCCGCCGGCCGGTCAGGTCCACCTCGTGCCGCCAGGTGCCGGAGTGGAACACCGGCCCGCCGAAGGTGTCCGCCCCGGGCAGGTCCGGGACCACCGGGTGGTGCAACGCCCCCACGGCGGAGACCAGGAAACGCGCCCGGTAGCGGTGCCCATCCTCGGTCCGGATCTCCCAGCGGTTCGCCCCGTCCAGCCACCGAGCCTCGCGGACCCGCTGGCCGAACCGGGTGTGCTCGATCAGGCCACGGCGCCGGGCCACCCCGCGCAGGTAGCGCAGGATCTCCGGCTGGCTGGCGAACAGCCGCGTCCAGTCCGGCTTCTGGTCGAAGGAGTAGGAGTACAGCGGGCTCGGGATGTCGCAGGCGCAGCCCGGGTAGGTGTTGTCCCGCCAGGTGCCGCCGACGTCCTCGCCGGCCTCCAGGATGCGGAACGAGCGCACGCCGGCCTCGTCCAGCAAGGCCGCCACCCCGAGCCCGCTGAACCCGGCCCCGATGATCAGCACATCCAGGTCGTCGGCCGGGGAGACCCCGGTGCCGGCCGGCGCCGGCTCGGCCAGCGAGGTCATTCCGCGTCCACCAGGCGGCGCTTGATCACCTTTCCGGACGGGTTGCGGGGCAGCTCGGGCAGGAACCGGAACTCGGCCGGGACCTTGTAGTCGGCGAGCAGGCTGGCCGCGTGCTTGCGCAGGTCGTCCTCCGACGGCGCGCTCCCCGGCCGGGCCACCACCACCGCGCGCACCCGTTCGTCGAAGATCGGGTCGGGCACGCCGACCACGGCCACCTCGGCCACGTCGGGGTGGCTGACCAGCGCGGTCTCCACCTCCAGGCTGTAGATGTTCTCCCCGCCCCGGATGATCATGTCCTTGAGCCGGTCCAGCACCCGGACGAAACCGTCGGCGTCCACGCTGCCCACGTCGCCGGTGTGCAGCCAGCCGTCCACGAAGGTGCTCGCGGTGGCCTCCGGGTTGTTCCAGTAGCCGGCGGTGACCACCGGCCCGCGCACACACAGCTCCCCCACCTGATCCGGCTGGTGCCGGGGTGGCCCGCCGTCCACCGAGACGGCCACCTCGACGCCGTCCACCGCCGGGCCGACCGTCGCCGTGTGCTCCAGGTACTCGTCGCCCTCGGTGTAGGTGACGATCGAGGTCGCCTCGGTCAGGCCCCACACGTTGCCCAGGTTGAGCCGGGGCAGCTGCCGTTTCACCTCGGCCGGGAAGGACTCCGGCACCGGCGAGCCGCCCATCACGAACAGTCGCAGCGCGGACAAGTCGGCGGCGGTGTCCCGCGCCCGCAGCAGGATCAGCCGCAGCATCGCGGCCACCCCGGCGAAGAAGGTGATGCGCTCCCCGGCCATCAGCTCGACCGTGGTCTCCGGGTGGAACGCGGGGGTGAACACGCAGCACGCGCCGGCGGTGAAGAACCCGATGAACTGCGACGACGTCCCGGTGGCGTGGAACATCGGCGCGGCGATCAGCGTCCGCTCCCCCGGCCCGGCGCCGATCCGTTCTCGCACGGTCCGCGCGTTGGACACCAGGTTCGCGTGAGTCTGCATGGCGCCCTTGGGCCGGCCGGTGGTGCCCGAGGTGTAGAGCAGGTGGGCCACGTCCTCCGGCTTGCGGTCGTTGCCGGGCAGCCCGGCCGGGTCCACCGGGTCGCCCTGGGCGACCAGCTCGTCGGCCTGGACCACCGGTGCGGTCACCGACTCGGGCACCCGCGTGCCCAGGGTCTGGTCGGTGACCACCAGGGCCGCCCCGCTGTCGGTGAGCACGTAGTCCAGCTCGGGGCCGCTGAGGCGGGTGTTCACCAGCACCACGACCGCCCCGGCCAGCTGGGCGGCGCAGTAGGTGATGGCGTACTGCCAGCTGTTGGGCAGCAGGATGGCCACCCGGTCGCCGGCCCGGATGCCGCGCGCCTCCAGCCGGGCCGCGACGACGGCCGAACGGGCCAGCGCGTCCCGGTGGTTCAGCCGGGTGGCGCCGTCCACCAGCGCCTCCCGGGTCGGATGGGCCGCCGCCACGGCGAGGAACATCGCGGGCAGGGTCGTGGGAGACATCTCGGCTCCTTCGGGGCGCGAAATCAGCGGTAGAAGCCGCCGGGGGTGAGCCCGGCGCCGCCGTCCAGCCGGAGGGTCTGGCCGGTGAGGTAGCCGGCGGCGGGTGAGAGCAGGTACAGCACCGAGCCGACCACCTCGCCGAGGGTGGCCACCCGGCCGAGCGGCACGGTGTCGAGCATGCGGTCCCGCGCGGTGTCGGGCATGGCCAGCACCTTCGGCGTGGCGAACAGGCCGGGGGCCACGGCGTTCACCCTGATGCCGGAGCCGGACCACTCGGCGGCGAGCCCCCGGGTCAGGCCGAGCACGCCGGCCTTGGCCGCCGCGTAGCCGACCTGCCCGGGCAGCCCGTCCAGGCCGGCGATCGAGGACATGAACACGATCGCGGCGGCTTCCGCGTCACAAAGCGCCGGGTAGGCGGCCTGCGCGACCGCGAACTGGGCGATCAGGTTGGCCTCGACGTCGCCCCGGAAGGCGCCGATGGGAAAGTTCCGCGCCCGGTGGATGGTGTCCACGATGCCGGCGGCGCCGACCAGCGCATCCAGCCCGCCGAGTTGTTCCACGGCGGCGCGCACCGCGTCACCGGCCTCGGCCTCGTCGGTCAGGTCGGCGGTCACCAGTGGCACGTCCGCCTCCGCGCCCGGCCGGTCGATGCCGACCACCCGCGCGCCCAGCCCCACCAGGACCGAGGTGAGCTCCCGGCCCAGCCCGCCCGCCGCACCGGTCACCAGGACGCGCCGCCCCGGTGGTGGAACCGGCGACCACGGCTCCCCACTCATCCGCGAACCCCCGTGTCGATCGATCGATCGACACGGAAGCTAATGCACCTCGACGACGCGCGTCAACACGGGCGCCGGATATCATGCCGATCGGACGATCGACACTAGGTCACGGAGGGGGACGATGGCCCGGAAGAAGTCCCTCGACGAGGGGCCGGAGCCCCGGGAACAGATCCTGGCCTGCGCCAGCCGACTGTTCTACCAGCGCGGTTTCGGTGAGACCTCGATCCGCGACATCGCCGAGGCGGTGGGCATCTCGTCCTCCACGCTGTACCACCACTTCGCCAACAAGCAGGAGGTCCTGCACGCCATCGTGTCGCGGTTCATGACCGACTTCGTGGACGCCACGGTGCCCACGCTGCGCGACACCACACTGAGCCCGACCGAACGCATCCGCCGGACGGTGCGCCGGCATATCGAGTTCAGCGACGACAACCGCCCGGCGCTACTGGTCGGCAACCCGATCCGCTACGCCCTCGACCCCGCGCAACGGGAACACGGCATCAAGCTGCAGACCGCGTACCACGACGCCGTGCGGGACACCATCGCCGAGGGCAACCGTGTCGGCGAGTTCCGCGTGCCGGACGTCTCGATCACCACCATGGCCCTGCTGGACATGCTCAACGGCATCCGCGAGTGGTTCTCCCCCCGGGGCACCCTCACCCGGGACCAGGTCATCGACCACTACACCGCCATCACGCTGGCCATTCTGACACCGGCAGAGGGATGCGCCACAGCTAGTTGACACGGCACCGTGTCAGTTTCTACCTTTCTGACACGACGATGTGTCAACATGCGAGGTAACGGACAATGGGGTGCTGCATCGCGCTCGCGCTGGTCATCGGCCTGGCGAGGATGGCGTGGTTCCGGCTGACCCGCCGGCAGCCGCCCGGCCGGGCCGGTTTTGCCCCGCCGGCCCGCCGCGCCGCCCCGGACGGTTCAACCGGGACGGCCACACCGACTCCGGGCGGTCGACCCGAACCGGCGCCGCCCGCCCCCGGCGATGCGCGCCGGTCCGTCGACGCCCGCCGCGCGCGCCGGTCGGTCCGGCCGGCCGCGGTACCGGTGCTCGCCGCGTTGGTCGGCGCCGGCCTCTACGCGGAGCTGCTCAGCCTGCTGGCCTGGACCGGAGCGGTCGCGGCGGCTACCGGGCCGAGGGAACCGGTGCTCATCGGCGCCGGCCTGGCCGCCGCCGCGCTGGCCGTGATGTTCCGGGTGAACCGGCGCCACCTGGCCCTCGTCCTGGTCGGCGGCGGGGCCTCCTGGTCACTGCTGTCGGTGCTGGACATGCACCTGACCGGGGTGGTGTCCGCGCACCACCACCACGGCAACGCGCTCGCCGACGTCGCCCTGCACGGCCCCGGCTTCCTGGCCGTGGTTCTCGGCGTCGCCGGGATGCTCACCGCGCAACCGCTCATCACCAACCGGGGAATCCGATGACCGCACCAGTCACCACCTGGCCCGCCCAGCACGAGGTCACCCACGGGAGCGTGCGCACCCGGCTGCGGCTGGCCGCCCCCCGGCACTCGATCGCGCCGGTCACCGCCCGCCGCATGCGGCGCGCCCTGCTGGTCTACGCCGTGTTCTGGGTGCTCGGCACGCTGCCCGGGCTACTCGGCGCGGGCCCCTCGGCGACCGCCTTCGGGCTGGGCCTGGTGTTCCCCGGCGGCGGCTTCCTGGCCACCGGGTCGCCCTGGCTGGCGCTGGCGTCGTTGGCGGTGTTCGTGCTGGCCGTGGCCGTGTGGTGGGCCATCGGGATCGTCGTGCTGCCGCCGCTGGTGTGGCTGGGCGCCGCCGGACTCGCCGCAGCCACCACCGCCGGCACCGGTTGGCCGGAGGCAGGGCTGGCGCTGCCCCTGGCCGTGCCGGCGCTGCTCGGGCTGGCCTACCTGGTGCATCGAGTGCGGCACGCCTCGCAGGGCAGGGCCGGCGCGGCGATCAACGAGCGGCTGGCCCGGCTGGAGTTCCGCATCTCCGGCCCGCCCCCGCTGGACGCCCCGCTGCCGGTCGCCGAGTCCACTCCCGACGACCTGGCCCACCTGCGCTACGCGCTGGACCTGGCGCTGCAGCCGCTCGACAAGTTCGACGGCTTCACCCTGCTCGACGAGTACCGCGAGGCGGCGGTCCGCTACCAGATCAACACCCTGGGCTACGCGCTGTCCATGGCGCAGTACACCCGCACCCCGGCGTTCGCCGGGTACCTGGCCGAGGCCCAGCGCAACGCGATCGAGAAGATGCTGCACCGCAAGGTGTGGGGCTACTGGGCGCGGGAGAACGCCTGGGGCAACCTGTCTCTGCGCCGGGACCCGGTGGACAACCGGGAGAACATCATGCTCACCGGCTGGCACGGCATCCAGGTCGGCCTGTACACCGCGCTGAACGACGACCGTTACGGGCAACCAGGCGCGCTCACCTACCGCTGGTCGGCCGACGAGGCCTACCCCAACGACTTCCACACCCTGGCCGCCTCCATCCACCGCAACATGACCGGCACCGACTACACGCTGTTCCCCTGCGAGCCGAACTGGGTCTACTCGATCTGCAACACCTTCGGGGTGAACACGCTGGCCACCCACGACCGCTTGCACGGCACCGGGTACCTGGGCGAGCTGCGGGAGCGGCTGCGCACCTCCTACGAGACCGAGTTCGTCCGCCCGGACGGGCGGATCATCGGCGTGCGGTCCACCCACCTGGGGCTTTCCTGGAACTTCTGGTCGGGGGCGGCCGTCCAGCTGTCCACCGCCTACTGGCTGCACCCGGCGCTGCCGGAGATCGCCCAGCGCAGCTGGTGGCTGCTGCGCGAGGGGTCGCTGCGGATCGCCGACGGCCGGCTGGTCATGCCCAAGGCGCTGTCCGACCGGCTGGACCCCGGCGACTACACCGTCGGCCGGGACAACTTCGGCCTGGGCGCCACCGTGATGGCCGCCCGCGAGGTGGGCGACGAGGAGTATGCCTCGGCCGCGCAGCGCACCCTGGACCAGCGGGAAGAGGTCGAGGAGGCGAACGGCGCGCGCCGCTACCGGCACTCCTCGCCGCTGACCAACCTGTACTCCGTGCTCGGCCGGTTCGGCCGCCGCGACGGGCTGCGCGACCTGGTCGCCCACGACCTACCCACCGGCTGGCGCGCCGGCCCCCGGCTGGCCGAGGCCGCCTACCCGGACGTACTGGTGGCCCGCGCGGTCACCGACGGCGCCGCGCTGGACCTGGTCCTGCGCCCCGGCGCCGGACCGGTACGCACCACCCTCGCCGTGGACCGGCTCCGCCCGAACACCGGTTACGTACTGGACGGGGCGACCACGGCGGCGGTGACCTCGGACGACACCGGCCGGGCACTCTTCGATGTAGACCTCGGCGACCGCCTCGAGGTCCGCCTCCGCCCCGCGTAAGAACCCGCACCTCTTCACCACCGCGGTACGGAACGGGACACGTCCGCGACGACATCCACGTGGTGAGGGTGGGGTCTTGCGCGAACCCCAAGGTGCGGATCTCGTGACCAGGCGTGGTTCATTTTAGATCTTGAAGCCCGTCAGGACGCGATAGTCGATCACGGGTGGAGCGTGCCACGCTGGGACGCGGTCCGATCTACCGAGGAGTCACTCGATGTCCTACCGTCCCGACCCCGCGCCGACGTGGGCCGGTAGCGCACCGCCGGCAGGGCTCGCCGTAGCCCCGGCTAGCCGCTCCCGGCGTCCAACGTCACGGCGGCGGCGCGCAGTGCGGCGGCCACCGGGGCGACCGCTTCGGGCAGCGGGCCGGGCAGCCGGGCGAGCAGGATTCGCCGCTGTTCGCCCGGCCCGCCCCGCACCGGCAGTATCCGGACCCCGGCGGGAACCACGGTGACCAGCGACGCGGGCACCGTGGTCACCCCGCAGCCGGCGGCCACCAGCTGGAGCTTGGCCAGCCAGTCGCGCGCGGTGTGCGCGATCCGCGGCCGCTCGCCGAGGCCGGGCCACACACCCATCCCCTGGTCGGCCCCGGAGCCGGCGATCCACCGCTGGCCGGCGAGGTCGGCCACGTCCACGTAGTCGCCCCTGGCCAGCGGATGCCCCGCCGGCAGGGCCACCCGCAGGCCGCGCTCGGCGAGTGTGCGCAGCTCCAGTGCCGGGGTCTCGGAGTCCGGTGGGCGGTACGGCGGCGCCGACGCGAGCACCGCCAGGTCCACCGCGCCGGCCCGCAACGCGCGTACCAGGGTCGGGGTGCTTCCCTCCCGGGTGATCACTGTGATGGCCGGGTGGGTGCGCCGCAGCGCGACCAGCGCATTGGGCACCAGGGCGGCACCGGCGCTGGCGAACCAGCCGAGCCGGACCGTGGCGCGCTCGTCCGGCAACCCGGCCAGCTCCCGCGCGGTCGCGTCCAGCTGGTCGATCACCCCCGCCGCCCGGCGCACCACGACCTGGCCGGCCGGGGTCAGCCGGACCCCGTCGTGCCGGCGCTCCAGCAGGGGTGTGCCCGCCGCCCGCTCCAGCGAGGCGATCTGACGGGACACGGCCGACTGGGTGTAGCCCAGCGCGGTGGCCGCCGCGGTCAGTGTGCCCCGCTCGGCCACCTCGCGGAACACCCGCAGCGCGGTCAGCGACGCATCGGCGAAGGACATGACTCGTACTCATAGCACGCGGGCAGCGTCCCCGCTTTGTGCATAAGCTTTGTGCATAAGTCGCACGGACCTCGGCCGCGACAGCGGTGAACGCACCGACAAGTGGATCGTGGTTAGCTGCCGTTGCATATCCGCACGCAGAGCAAGGGACTCTCAGCAGCGAGGAGAAGCCGAGCATGACCAACTCACCCGTTGCCGTGGTCACCGGGGCCGGCAGCGGTCTCGGCCGGGTGATCGCGCGCGCCCTGGTCGCGGACGGCCACCGGGTGGCCCTGGCCGGACGCCGGGCGGACGCATTGACCGGGACGGCGGAGGGACTGCCGGCCGGCGTGACCCTAGCGGTGCCCACCGACGTCGGCGACCCCGCCTCGGTGGCCGCACTGTTCGACCGGGTGTCCGGCGCCTGGGGCCGGGTGGACCTGCTGGTGAACAACGCCGGCGTGTTCGGCCCCGCCGGCACCCCGGACGAGATTGACGTGGCGGACTGGCTGGCCTGCCTGAACACCAACGTGACCGGCGCCTTCCTGTGCGCGCGGGCGGCCTTCGGGGTCATGCGCGCGCAGGACCCACCGGGCGGCCGCATCATCAACAACGGGTCGGTCTCGGCGCACGCGCCGCGCCCCGGCAGCATCGCCTACACCACCAGCAAGCACGCCATGACCGGATTGACCAAGTCGCTGTCCCTGGACGGACGGCCCTTCGGCATCGCCTGCGGCCAGATCGACATCGGCAACGCCGCCACCGATATGACCGCCGGAATCGCCACCGGCGCTCGCCAGGCCGACGGCGCCGTCCGGCCGGAACCGACCTTCGACGCCGAACACGTGGCGGACGCGGTGCGCTACATGGCCGGGCTGCCGCTGGACACCAACGTGCAGTTCCTGACGATCACCGCGACGACCATGCCGTTCATCGGACGGGGCTAGGCACCCAGGTGCTTCCCGTCCAGCCGGCAGGGCAGGCAGTAGCCGTCGGCGAGGGCCCGCCGGTTGTTCCACTCGGTCTCGGTCTGGCCGCAGCCGGCGCAGGCCACCGGCGGTCGCTCGGCTTCGCGCTCCGGCTCGGCCTCGTCCGACGGCTCCTCCCGCTGCTGGTCGGGCGCATGGCCCAGGCGGCAGCGCTCACAGCGGGTACGGCCGGGCGCGCGCAGCAACAGCGGCTGGCCGCAGCCCTCACAGGTGCTGGGTAACTCGGTATCCGGGGCCAGGTCGGTCGACACGGGTCAATCCTGCGCCCCCACCCCGACAGTTCCGGCGGCTCACACGCGGACCCGATCGAGATCACTCGACCCGGGTCGGAGGGTCTAGCCCGGTTCCAGCCAGGCGCGCCGCAGCGGCTCCGGTTGGTCCAGGTAGGCGTGCATGTACTCCGACCCGGCGTCGGAGAGCATGGTCTCCTGGAAGTAGCCGCTCTCGATGTCCAGGCCGGCCGCCAGCTGCGCCTCCATCCCCCGGTATATGGCGGCTTTGACCGCGGCCACCGACGTGGCCGGCAGCGCGGCGATCTCCGTGGCGATCTGTCTCGCCCGGGCCACCGCGTCTTCGGCCAGCTCGTGCACCAGGCCCAGCCGCAGCGCCTCGGCCGGGTCGACCACCCGCCCGCGCAGTGCCAGCTCCAGCGCCCGGCCGAGGCCGATCAGCCGGGGCAGCCGCTGGGTTCCGCCGCCACCCGGCATGATGCCCAGCCGGACCTCCGGCAGGCCGTACCGGTGGTCACCGGCCTGGCCCACCCGGATGTCGCAGGCCAGGGACAGCTCGAAGCCGCCGCCCATGGTGTCGCCGTTCATTGCCACGATCACCGGCTGGGGCAGCCGGTTCAGCGCGTCCAGCATGGCGTGGTAGCCCCGGCTGATCGCCGCGCTGTTGCGCGCGGTGGCCGGATCGCCCGCCACCGCCGCCAGCGTCTCCACGCTGAAGTGGGTGATGAACCCGGAGGACCGCCCGTCCCCGCAGAGCACGATCGCGCGCAGCGAGCGGTCCCGCGACCACGACTCGATGAGCTGGTCCAGCTCCCCCGCCCCGTCCAGGGTGAAGTAGTTCATCTCCGGGTTGGAGTAGGCGGCGACGACCACCCCGTCCGAGGGCGTGGACAGCGACCAGAGCGCCACGCTCAACCGGCCCGGGTGAAGTCGAAGATCTCGTGCTCCTCGGTCATGAAGATCGTCGAACGGGACAGGTCGATGAACCGCCCCTCGTCCTCGATCAGCATGCGCATCGCCTCGGTGCCCTCCGGCGTGCTCGCGGCCGCCTGCAGCTCGGCCAGGCTGTCCCACCAGACCTCGGTGACGCCCTCGTACGCCGGGGACATGCCCCGGCTGTCGATCAGTGCGGCGTTCAGCGGCGTGTCCAGGGTGTGGCTCTGCACGTACCGGCGGGCGCCGATCGCCTTGGCCACCGAATGCACCTTCGCCGCGTGTTCGGCCCGCCAGTAGCGGTAGAACTCCGCCGGCTCCACGTCGTCGCGGGCACGCAGGATGTACACCAGCTTGACCACCGGCAGGGCTCCAATCGTCTCGGTCAGGACGCGAACTCGCGCGCGGCGTCGCGCACCTCACGCGGCGTCGTGCCGTAGGCCTCCCGGAAGGACCGGGAGAAGTGCGCGGTACTGCGGAAACCCCAGCGCGCCGCGACCAGCGACACCGGCACGCCGGGCCGGCCGCGCAGGTCCTCCCGGGCCTTCTCCAGGCGGCGGCGACGCAGGTAGCCGCCGAGGGTCTCCCCGGTCGGTTCGAACAGGGTGTGCAGGGTGCGAACCGAAATCGCGTGCGCGGCGGCCACCTGCGGCGGGTCCAGGTCCGGGTCGTGCAGCCGGGCGTCCACGAAGGCGCGCACCCTCGGCAGCACCGTGGTGCGCAGGTCGGCGCTGGCCGGGGAAACCACGGCGCGCAGCAGCTCCAGCGCGGCGTTGGCAGCCGAGGCGCACGCCGGCTCGTCCAGCTGGGGCAGCTCCCGGCAGAGCATGTCCAGGTAGCCACCCAGCAACCGGCTGTGCGGAGACCCGGCGGGCACGTGCACCGGGACGGACCCGCCCAGGCCGAGCACCCGCCCCCGGGGCAGCAGCAGCGAGCGTTTGCGCAGGGGCTCGAGCACCTGGAACTCCACCGGCAGGTCGCCGTCCCAGACGATCGCGTCGCCGGGGCCGACCACCAGGTCGTGACCCGCCTGGCAGACCCGCTCGCGCCCGGACCGGACGACCAGCACGCCGGCCCAGCCGGGGTCCACGCTCAGCTCCCGGCGGCCCCGGCGGCCGCCGCTGGGCGTGACCGCGCACTCGACCAGCGCCAGGTCACCGAACCGGCGGCGGTTGACCACGGCCTGGAACAGCGCCGGATCCGGCACGTCGATGTCGAACCGGAGGTGGCTGGCGGCCAGCGCCTCATGCCAGAACTCGACGCGCTGCCCAGACGGCAGCGGCCGGGTGTCCCACGCCTCCAGGTGCCGTTCCATGATCCTTACTGGATCCTAGTCTTACTTGGCCCCCAGGTGCTCGACGAACCAGTCGCGGGCGGCACCCGAGGAGATCTGGAAGCCCTCGCCGGTGTAGGCGTCGAAGTGCCCGCCGGGCACCAGGACCAGCTTCTTCGGGTGGGACGCGGTCTCGTAGGCCGCGCAGGCCCACTCGCCGGGGGCCAGCCGGTCGTTCGGCGCCACCACCATGAGCAGCGGGGTCGGGGAGATGCGCTTCAGGTACTCCCCCGGCTCGTAGCCCTGGAAGTACTCCAGGGTGCGCACGGTGACCTCGTTGCGCCAGGTCGACGCGCGCTCCGCGATGCCGGTGAAGAACGCGTAGGAGTCGGCGGTGGGCAGCGCCGACTGCTGTGTCGGGTCCTCGAGCACCACCGGCAGGGTGGCCGGCGCCTCGCCCCGGGCCCGGGCCGCGCGGTCGGCCGCGAGCAGCTGCCAGGTGGCATCCCAGAAGTCCACCCGGACCAGCGTCTCGAAGTTGCGCCGGCCGGAGATCAGCGGTACCTGGCCGCACACCGCCTTCACCCGGCGGTCGATCGCCGCGACGACGTAGGCGTTGGCGCCGCCGTAGCTGGAGCCCCAGACACCGATCCGGCCGGCGTCCACCTCCGGGCGGCCCTGCGCGTAGGTGATCGCGTCCTGGATGCCCCGTACCTGCTCCCAGGGGTCGATCTCCAGGCGCGGCTTGGCCGGGTTGTGGTCGCTGGCGCCGAACCCGGCGTGGTCGTGCACCACGCAGGCCAGCCCAGCGGCGCTGAAGACCTCGGCGTAGTCGTCCAGGTGCATCTCCTTGGTGGCGGAGAAGCCGTGGTTGAGCACCACGCACGGAAGGTTCTCGGTCGCGTTGTCGGGACGGTAGAACCACCCGCGCAGCGTCACGCCGCCGGAGTCGAACTCGATGTCTTCGCGCATGGCCGGGATGCTAGGCCCGTTGCGCCTGGTCAAGTTGCCCACCGGCGCGCCAAACTTGCCCCCCAGCGCACCATCTCCCCCCACCCCGATTCACTCACTCCCCCACCCCGATTCAGTGACTTCAGCACGGTGATTCAGTCATTCCAGCACGGTGATTCAGTCAGTTCAGCACCCTGATTCAGTCAGTTCAGCAGGCTGGTTCGGTCAGTTCGGGGCCGGCCGAGTCGCATTCGGACAGACGGGCGATCTTCCTGACGCCTCCCTACCGACGCCCCAAGCCGACCCCGCGATCCGACTGAATCACCCTGCTGAACTCACTGAATCACCGTGCTGAAGTCACTGAATCAGGGTGCTGAAGTCACTGAATCAGCCGAGGGTGAAGGGGTCGCGGGTGCCGCCGGTTAGTTCTACCCAGATGGCCTTTTCCTCCAGGTACTCGTCTACGGCGTGCAGGCCGTTCTCCCGGCCGATGCCGGAGTTCTTGAAGCCGCCGAACGGCACGGACGGCGACACCACCCGGTAGGCGTTGATCCACACGCTGCCGGCCCTGATCTTCGCGGCGACCCGGTGCGCGCGGTGCACGTCCTTGGTCCACACCGCGCCGGCCAGGCCGTACGGGGTGTCGTTGGCCAGCTTGACCGCCTCGTCCTCCTCGGTGAAGGTGAGCGCGGCCAGCACCGGCCCGAACACCTCCTCCCGGTAGACCGTGGACTCCGGCGTGATCCCGGTGAGCACGGTGGGCTGCACGAACAGCCCGCCGAGGGCCTTGTCGGCGGCCCCGCCGTAGGCCACCGTGGCGCCCTCCGACTTGGCCGTCTCCAGGTAGCCGAGCACCTTCCGGTACTGCGGGGCGTTGGCCACCGGCCCCATCTCGGTGTCGGCGGCGGTGGGGTCGCCCAGCTTGATCCGGGCGGCCCGCTCGGCGATCAGCCGGACCAGCTCGTCGTGGACGTCGGCGTGCACGACCAGCCGGGAGCCGGCCATGCAGGTCTGCCCGGTCGCGGCGAACACGCCGGCCACGATGCCGTTCGCGGCGGCGGCCAGGTCGGCGTCCGGGAAGACCACCTGCGGCGACTTGCCACCCAGCTCCAGGGTCACCTTGTTGATGTTCTCGGCGGCCGCCCTGGCCACCGCGCGGCCGGTGGCGGTGGACCCGGTGAACGCCACCTTGTCCACCCCGGGGTGCGCGGCTAGCGCCGCCCCGGTCTCCCGGGAGAGGCCGGTGACCACGTTCACCACCCCGGGCGGGAAACCGGCCCGCTCGAACAGCTGGGCAAACCCGAGGGTGGAGACCGGTGCGTGCTCGGACGGCTTCACCACGGCGGTGCAACCGGCTGCCAGCGCGGGCGCGAGCTTCCAGGTGGCCAGCAACAGCGGCGAGTTCCAGGGGGTGATCGCGGCGACCACGCCGACCGGTTCGCGGCGGGTGTAGACCAGGTAGTTCGGGTTGGGCGAGGGGATCTGCCGGCCCTCGATCTTGTCCGCCAGCCCGGCGTAGTAGTGGTACCAGCCGCCGAGGGCGTTGAGCTGGCCGCTCATCTCCCGGAACAGCTTGCCGGAGTCGTTCACCTCCAGCCGGGCCAGGCGCTCGGCGTTCTCCCCCACCAGGTCGCCCAGCCGGCGGAGCAGTGCGGCCCGGGCGAACCCGGTCATCGAGCCCCACTCCCCGTCCAGTGCCGCACGGGCGGCGGCGACGGCGGCATCCACGTCCGCGGGCCCGCCGTCCGGCAGCACCGCCCAGGGCTGGCCGGTGTACGGGTTCCGCGACTCGAAGGTGGCCCCGGAGACGGCGTCAACCGACTTGCCGCCTATCACCATCTGGAACTGTTCCATCCGCGGTCCTTCCCCGACGCCGGTGGCTCCGCCCCTCGACCGTACGCGGGTGGACCTGAGGTCTCTATCCGTCGACCGGTGCCCCGCCGGAGCGGGCCGCGCGCAGGCCGTCCAGGTCGTCGTTGGCCAGGGCGGTCCAGAAGCGCAGCGCGGCGTGCTCCATCTCCAGGCCCAGCTCGAGCGTGATCATCCGGGGACCGACCTCGGCAATGGCGCCGAACCTGGCCACCATCTCCTCGTAGACAGCGATCCGCTCCTCGTGTTGCTTGATCTGCTCGTGCGCCAGGTTGACCACGTCGTCCGGCTCGCCCACCTCGTTGAAGAACAGCTTCAGCTCGGCGATGTCGCGCATCTGGAAGTGCACGTTGGTCGGCGCGGCCAGCCACTCGCGCAGCGCCGTCCGGCCGGCCTCGGTGAGCGAGTAGGTCTTGCGGCGACGCCCGCCGTCCTCCACCGCCAGCTCGAGCAGCCCGAGCTCGGCGAGGCGGTCCGGCTCGGAGTAGAGCTGCGCGTGCGGGAAGTGCCAGAAGTAGCCGACGGATCGGCCGACCGCCCGTTTCAGGTCGTACGGCGTGGAAGGACCGCGCAGCGCGATCATCCCGAGCACCACGTACGACGTCGACGACAGCCGGATATCACCCACCTGACGCAGTCTAGTGAGGGCCGCACAAACCCATCTTGCCGTTCACACCATCCGACTAGTACGGTCTGAAACAGACGATAGACGGGTGGGGCGATGGACCTGGGCACCGTTTTGAGCTGGACGGCCGAGCGTTACCCCGACCAACCCGCAGTGGCCGGCACCGGCCGCCGCCTGACCTACCGGGAATGGGACGGGCGCACCAACCGGCTGGCCCACGCGCTGGCCAAAGCGGGCGTGCGGCCCGGTGACCGGGTCGGCTTCACCCTGCTCGGCGGCGAGCCGCTGGCCAGCCTGCACCTGGCCGCGCAGAAGCTGGGCGCGGTCTCGGTCCCGCTGTCCACCCGGTTCGGGCCGGACGAGCTGCGCTACTGCGTGACCGACGGCGACCTCGCGCTGCTGGTCACCGACGAGCCGCACGCGGCGCGGGCGGCCGAGGCCGCCGGGCTCACCCCGGTACGCACGGCCGCCGAGCTGGACCGCGCCGCCGAACGGGAACCGGACTCGCCACCC
Organism: Actinospineispora eucalypti; assembly: GCA_014208095.1. GTDB lineage: Bacteria > Actinomycetota > Actinomycetes > Mycobacteriales > Pseudonocardiaceae > Pseudonocardia > Pseudonocardia eucalypti. The sequence goes on from JACHMT010000002.1 coordinate 1,041,895, forward strand.
GGGCCGCCGCCCGGCGAGGACGCGGTGAGCGTCATGCTCTACACCTCGGGAACCACCGGCCGCCCCAAGGGCGTGCCGCGCACCCACCGCGCCGAGCACATGGCCTCGGTGGCCCACGCGCTGCAGACCCGCCAGCGGTTCGGCGAGGTCACCCTGGGCGTGATGCCCCTGTTCCACACCATGGGCCTGCGCACCCTGTTGACCAGCATCCTGATCGGCGGCACCTGGGTCGGCCAGGCCCGGTTCGACGCCGACGAGTCCCGGGCGCTGATCCTCGGCGAGCGGGTCAGCTCGCTGTACCTGGTGCCCACCATCTTCTGGTCGCTGACCCGCGACGAGGGGCTGGGCGCCGCCGTTGGCACGCTGACCCGGCTGGCCTACGCCGGCGCCCCGATGGCCCCGGCACTGGTGGCCCGGCTGGTGGACCAGCTCGCGCCGAGCGTGTTCGTGAACCACTTCGGCAGCACCGAGATCTACACCTTCACCATCTGCCCGCAGGCGGACCGAAAGCCGGGTTCGGCCGGCCGGGCCGGGGTGTTCTCCCGGGTGCGGCTGGTCGCCCCGGAGCCGGGCGCGCCGCCGGACGCCACGGTTCGAAAAGGCGAGCAGGGGCAGGTGGCCGTCTCGCTGGACAGCCCCGAGGCGTTCCGCGGCTACTGGCGGCGGCCGGACGCGAACCAGCGGTCGGTTCGCGACGGCTGGTACTACACCGGTGACCTGGCCGTTTCCGACGAGGACGGCGACCTCTGGGTACGCGGCCGGGTCGACGACATGATCAATTCGGGTGGCGAGAACGTCTACCCGGACGAGATCGAGGCCGCGCTGGCCCGCTGCCCGGACATCGACGACGTGTGCGTGGTCGGCCTGCCGGACGAACGGTGGGGCGAGGCGGTCACCGCGTTCGTCGTTCCGGCCGGGCCACTGCCGCCGCCGGACGCCGCGCGGCGGGCGCTGGACTTCGCCCGCGAGGCCCTGCCCTCCCTGCAGCGGCCCAAGCGGGTCATCGCGATCGACCAGGTTCCCCGCTCGGGCGTGGGCAAGACGCTGCGCCGCCAACTGGTCATGGGCGAGTACGAGGCCCGGGGTGAGGCGAGTGCCTGAGGACTGGACGCCCGCCCGGGTGGAGGACGGCCCGCTGGTCACCGGCCGGGGCCGGTTCCTGGACGACCTCGACCCGCTGCCCGGCACCCTGGTCGCCGCCGTGGCCCGCTCGCCGCACCCGCACGCCCGACTCGGCGCGGTGGACCTGCGCCGGGCCCGCGCCCACCCCGGGGTGATCGCCGTGATCGGCCCCGAAGAGGTGCGCCGGGCCCTGCGCCCGTTCCCGCTCTCCACCGGCACCCCGATGCCCTACTACCCCACCGCCGTGGACAAGACCCGGTTCGTCGGGGAACCGGTGGCGGTGGTGGTGGCCACCGACCGGTACGTCGCCGAGGACGCGGCCGAGCTGGTGGACCTCGAGTACGAACCGCTGCCGCCGGTGGTCGGCACGCGCGCCGCCCTGGCCCCGGACGCGCCGCTGCTGCACGAGGACGCCGACTCGAATGTGGCCACCGACCGGGAGTTCCTGTTCGGCCCGGTGGAGGAAAGCCTCGCCGAGGCCGCGCACGTGGTGACCGGCGAGTACGAGTTCCCCCGGTACTCCTCGGTGCCCATGGAGTGCTACTCGGTGATCGCCCACTGGACCGACGGCGCCGACGGGCCTTCGGTGGAGGCCTGGGCGAACTTCCACGGCCCGTTCACCATGCTGCCGGTGATGGCCGGCGCGCTGGGCCTGCCGGTGGCCGCCGTCCGGCTGCACGTTCCGCCGGACATCGGCGGCAGCTTCGGCATCAAGGCCGGCATCTACCCGTACGTGGTGCTGATGGCGCTGGCCAGCCGGCACGCCGGGGCCCCGGTCCGGTGGAGCGAGGACCGGATGGAGCACCTGCTGGCCAGCTCCACCGGCGCCGACCGGTCCATGCGGTTCCGCGCGGCGGTCGGCCCGGACGGCCTGATCACCGCGCTGGACGCCGACCTGGTGGACAACGTGGGCGCCTACCTGCGCCCGCCCGAGCCGTCCACGCTGTACCGCTGCTACGGCAACATCACCGGGCCCTACCGCATCCCGGCGGTGCGCATCCGGGCGAGGGCCGTAGTCACCAACCAGATGCCCACCGGGCTGAACCGGGGCTTCGGCGGGCAGCAGCTGTACTTCGGCCTGGAGCGGCTGCTGGACGCGGTCGCTGCGGCCACCGGGCTGGACGTGTTCGAGGTGCGCCGGCGCAACCTGGTCACCGGCTTCCCCTACGAGACCCCCACCGGCGGCGTCTACGACTCCGGTGACTACGCCGCCGCCGTGGATCTGGCGGTGAAGAACGCCGACCTGGCCGAGCTGCGCGCCCGGCAGTCGGCGGTCCGGGCGGCCGGCGGCTACTACGGAATCGGCGTCGGCCTGGTCGTCGACCCCTCCGGCACCAACATCGGCTACGTCGGCCTGGCCACCCCCTCCGAGCAGCGCAGACCCGGCCGGGACAAGTCCGGCTCGACCGAGCACGCGCGGATCTCGGTGGACCCCTCCGGCGCGGTCACCGTGCTGCTGGGGTCGCTGCCGCAGGGGCAGGGGCACGCCACCGTGGCCGGCCAGGTGGCGGCCGGCCGGCTGGGGCTGCCCACCGAGCAGGTCCGGGTGGTGGTGGAGATGGACACCGCGACCACCCCGTGGACCGTGACCACGGGCAGCTACTCCTCCCGGTTCGCCCCGCTGGTGACCAGCGCCGTGGTCCGCGCCGCCGACCAGATCGCCGACACGCTGTGCGCGGCCGGTGGGGTGCTGCTGGACCGGCCGGCCGACGAGCTGGAGCTCGCCGACGGGCTGGTCCGGTCGCGCCGCGATCCGGCGCGCGCGGTGAAGTTCCGACACGCCGCCGGCCTGGTGCACTGGGACCCGGGGGCACTCCCGTCCGGGACACCGGCCCGGCTCTACGCCGACGCGGCCTTCGCCCCGCCCGAGGCCCGCGCGGCCACCATGGACGACCGGATCAACTCCTCGCTGTGCTACGGCTTCGTGGCCGAGATCGCGGCGGTGCGCATCGACCCGGACACCCTGGAGATCACCGTGGACCGGGTCTCCTCGGTGCACGACGCGGGCACCGTGCTCAACCAGCAACTGCTGGACGGCCAGGTGCTCGGCGCGCTCACCCACGCCCTGGGCGGCGCGCTGTTCGAGGAGTTCCGCTACACCGAGGGCGGCCAGCCGGTGTGCGGCACCTTCCTGGACTACCTGTGCCCGAGCAGCGCCGAGGCCAGCTACGAGCTGCGCACCGACCACCTGGTCAGCCCCTCGCCGCTGACCCCGCTGGGCGCTAAGGGCTGCGGCGAGGGGTCCTCCATGAGTTTCCCGGTCGCGCTGGCCAACGCGGTCGCGGACGCGCTGGCGCCGGCCGGGATCGAGATCACCTCGCTACCGCTGCACGGCGAGGTGCTGTACCGGCTGCTGCACCCCGAGGAGGAGACGAGAACATGGCGTTGACCGGCGGAGAGGTCCTGCTCGAACACAGCGCGGACGGGCGGGTGGGCTATCTGACCCTCTCGCACGGCCGCTACACCGTGATCACCTGGGAGATGCGCCGGGTGGTCGCGGAGCGGTTCGCCGAGCTGGACCGCGATGACCAGGTCCGGGTGGTGGTGATCCGTTCGGCCGGCCAGCACTTCTCCTCCGGCGGGGACATCCAGGGGTTCATGGAGGTGGACCCGATCGACTTCACCGACCTCGGGCACAACATCACCGCGCCCGCACGCAGCCCGAAGCCGGTGATCGCCGCCGTGCACGGCTACTGCTTCGGGGTCGGCTGCGAGCTGGCGCTGTCCTGTGACATCCGGGTGGCCACCCGGGACGCCCGGTTCGCCCTGCCGGAGATGAACCTGGGCATGATCCCCGGGTCCGGCGGCACGCAGCGGCTGGCCCGGCTGATCGGTCCGTCCCGGGCCAAGTACCACGTGCTCACCGCGACCCGGATCCCGGCGGAGAAGGCGCTGGACTGGGGCGTGGTCGCCGAGCTGTACGACGACCAGGCTGCGCTCAACGAGGGCGTGGACGCGCTGGCGGCAAAGCTGGCCAACTTCTCCCCCGCCGCCCAGCGCACCGCCAAGGAGGTGCTGGACAAGGGCACCGACGGGCCGCTCTACACCGGCATCGAGCTGGAACGGAAGGCCTACGCGATGCTCCGCGCCACCGACGACTTCGCCGAGGGCGTCGCCGCGTTCACCGAGAAGCGCGCGGCCAAGTTCACCGGCCGCTGATGAAGCCGGCGCCGTTCGGGTACGTGCGGCCGGGCACGCTGCCCGGCGTCCTCGAAGCGCTCGCCGAGCCGGAGGCGAAGGTGCTGGCCGGTGGCCAGTCGCTGATCCCGGTGCTAGCCATGCGGCTGGGCCGGCCGAGCGTGCTGGTGGACATCGCCGCCGTCCCTGAGCTGGGCTCGATGTCCCGCTCCGGCGGCCGGCTGCGGATGGGCGCCTCGGTCCGGCAGCGCGCCGTGGAGCATTCCGAGGCGGCGCGGGAGGTGCCGCTGCTCGGCCTGGCGCTGCCCTTCGTCGGCCACCGGGAGCTGCGCAGCCGGGGCACGGTGTGCGGCAGCCTGGCCCACGCCGACCCGGCCGCCGAGCTGCCCTCGGTGGCCTGCTGCCTGGGCGCCACCCTGGAGATCGCCGGGCCGGCCGGGCGCCGGTGGGTGCGCGCCGAGGAGTTCTGCACCGGCGCGATGACCACCCTGGTCGGCCCGGACGAGGTGCTGGTGGCGGTGGAGTTCCCGGTGGCCCGGCCCGGCGAGGGGTTCGGGTTCGCCGAGGTGGCCCGCCGGCACGGTGACTTCGCGCTGGCCGGCGTGGCCACCCGCGTGGCGGTGGACCCCTCCGGCGGCCACGTGCTGGACGCGCGGCTGGTCGGCTTCGGCATCTCCGACCGCCCGGTCGTGCGGGACGTGACCGAGCTGGTCCGCTCGGCCGACGGCTCCTCGCGGGAACTGGCGGCCGATGCCAGCCAGCTGGCCCGCGACATGGTGGACACCCAGGGCGACGCGCACGCCTCCACCGGCTACCGGCGGCGGTTGCTCGCCGTGCTGGCCGCCCGCGAACTGGCGGCCGCGCATCGAAGGGCGCGCGCCCGATGAAACCCCGGGAGCGAGTATCCGCCGACGAACAGGTGGACGTGCCGCTGACCGTGAACGGCAGACCGACCACCCTCACCGTGTCGCCCCGGATGCACCTGGCCGACGCCCTGCGCCGCCGCCCCGGCCTGACCGGCACCCACCTCGGCTGCGAGCACGGTGTGTGCGGAATGTGCACGGTGCTGGTGGACGGGGAAGCGGCCCGGGCCTGTCTGCTGCTCGCGGTGCAGTGCGAGGGCGCCGACGTGGTCACCGTGGAGGGCCTCGGCCCTCCCGACCGGCAGCACCCGCTGCAGCGGGCATTCGCCGCGCACCACGCCCTGCAGTGCGGCTTCTGCACCCCGGGCATGCTGCTCAGCGGCTACGACCTGCTGGCCAACCACCCCGCCGGCACCGCCCTGCCCCCGGACCACCTCCCCACCGAGATGTCCGGCGTCCTCTGCCGATGCACGGGCTACCGAGCCATCCTGGCCGCCATCGCCGACGTGGCCGCCCGCCACCCGTCCGGCCTCCCCCCACCCGCGCGCCACCGCGCGCCAAATTCCGCGAGTCGGGGATTCGAGCACGGTGAGTCGGGGATTCGGGTACAGCGAGTCGCGGATTCGGGCACGGCACTCGAGCCGGGCCACGACCCGGCCGGGCCGCTGGCACCGCGCCCGTACCCGGACGACCTGGCCGCCGCGCCGAGCGGGCCACCGACCGCCCGAGTGCGGGTGCGCGCGGGGCTGTCCGCCCCGGTAGACGCGGTGTGGCGGGTGCTGGACGACTTCGCCCGGCTGGCGGAATGCCTGCCCGGCGCCGAGCTGACCGAGTCACTGCCGGACGACCGCTACCGGGGCCGCGCCTCGGTGGCTCTCGGACCGGTGAAGCTGACCTTCGACGGCATGGCACGGCGGCTCGAGCGCGACCCGAAACGGCACCGTCTGCGGGTGCTCGCCAAGGGTACGGACACCGGCGGCAGCGCCACGATGGCCGACATACGCCTCGCCGCGGAGCCGGCCGGAACGGCGCCGGACCCCGAACCCCGCACCACGCCAGTCGACGGGTCCGGCACGGTGCTGCGGGCCGAGGTGGACCTGTACCTGTCCGGGCGGATCGCCCAGTTCGGCCGCGCGCTGGCCGGCGACGTGAGCCGGCGGATGTTCCAGCGGTTCGCCGCCGAGGTGGACCGGAAGGCCGGCGGCCGACCGGTGACGGCGACCCGCCGATCGCTGCGCGGATGGCTCATGGATCTGCTGCGCCGCCGGCGTTGACCACGACGCCGCAGGTCAGGCCCGGCTGTGCGCCGCGTCACCCTTTCGGGGGGTTCACCCATTCAGCCCACAACCGTCCAGATCGGACCGTCGTTGACCGGCTAGCTAACGCAAGTTAGCTCAGGACGGAAAGTGGGTCAGGACGTGCAACGACCGAACATTCGACGACGACTGTTGCGGCGCGGACTGGTGGTACTCGCCTCGGCGGCGCTGCTCCTTGTCGGGCTGCCGGCGGTATTCGCCTCGGCCGATCCCGACGACGGCGACTCGCCCTTCTTCACCGGCGACACCAACGGCGGCGTGAAGACCAGCCGGACCGACGCCGGCAAGTTCAAGCACTGCGCCGACCCGGCCAAGGGCGAGGACTTCCAGACCGCCACCCCGGACCAGGTGGGCCTGGACCCGAAGGCGCTCGACCAGCTGGCAGGCTTCCACCTGGCCAAGGCCCAGCGCACGCTGTACGTGTTCCGGTTCGGCTGCCTGGTGAGGACCGGCCCGCTGAACGGCGTCTTCGAGAACATCCCGCAGCACCAGTGGAGCCTGACCAAGGGCTACTCCACGGCGGTCATCGGCCGCGCGGTGACCATGGGCTACTTCGACGTGGACGACGAGTTCGGCAAGTACTTCCCCGGCGTGGGCGACGAGCGCCACCAGCACGTCACCGCGCAGCAGCTCATGCAGCACACCAGCGGCGTGAAGATGAACTGGGCGAACGAGATCCCCGGCCCGGACATCGACCGCGTCGCCGCCTGGTCGTCGGCCCCGATGGAGCACCAGCCCGGCACGTACTTCTCCTACAGCCAGAACGGCCCCAACACGGTCAACGCCATGATGGAGAAGGCGGTCCAGAAGCACGGCTACCGGGACTTCCAGGACTTCGCCCAGCGCGAGCTGTTCGACAAGATCGGCATCGACCGGGACGATTATCTCTGGATGGTCGACCAGGCCGGCCGCACCGAGGGCTTCGCCGGCCTGCACGTGAAGCCCAAGGACATGGGCCGGTTCGCCACCCTGCTGCAGAACGGCGGCGTCTACCAGGGCAAGCGGCTGATCGATGAGAAGTTCCTGAAGGAGGCCAAGACCGGCACCACCGCCAACCCCGGCTTCGGCTACCAGACCTGGATCAACAACGCCCCCTGGTACAACACGGTCGCGCTGAACGGCTTCAAGGAGCGCATCGACCAGCCGCTGATCGCCAGCGCGCCCAACGACATGACCTACGGCTGGGGCTGGCGCGGCCGGCACTGGTTCAACATGCCCAACCTCGGCATGATGATCGTGACCACCTCGATGGACCACGACTTCGAGTACGACCCCAAGGTGGCCGGCTCCGAGGTGGCGGTGCAGGGCGAGCAGATGTCCGGCTACCACGAGTTCATGCGGATCGCGATGCGCGCGGTGACCGACCAGAAGGTGCCGGACCCCGGTCCCTACAAGGGCCGGGAGGCCTCGCTGACCGCGTTCAATGCCGGCAACTGGGTCAACCCGACCTACACCGTCCAGAACCGGCTCACCGGCGGCCTGCTCGACCCGAACAAGAAGGGCCTGGTCATCAACGCGAAGAACATCGCGCGGGTGATGGCGCACACCGGCCCGTTCGTGCTCTACAACTGAGATCCGCGACAACCGGAATACGCGGGAGCGGGGTGCCCGGAGCGGCTGGGGAGCCGTCGCCCGGACACCCCGCCCGCCCATGCGATCGCGCCCACAACCTGCTCGATCTGATCGGCGGCTACATGCCGGCCTTCCTGATCAAGGCGGCACTGCGGCTGGACATCCCCGACCGGCTCGGCGACTCGGCCATGACCGGCGCGGAGCTGGCGGCGGCCACCCAGACCCACCGGCCGTCGCTCACCCGGACGTTGCGGGCGCTCGCGGCCATCGACGTGCTGAGCGAGGTCGAGCCGGACCGGTTCCGGCTCACGCCCCGGGGGCAGCTGCTGCGTCCCGGGGTGCCCGGCTCGCTGTGGCGGCACGCCCAGATCATGCTCGACCAGACGATGTGGCGGGCCTGGCCCGAGCTGGAGCACAGCGTGCGCACCGGCAAGCGGGCGTTCGACGAGGTCGTCGGCACCGACTACTTCAGCCACACCGGGTACGACGAGGACCCCGCGAACCGCTCCGGGCTGTGGGACCTGATCCACCAGATCATGATCGAGGACACCCGGAGCGCGGCCGAGGCCGTCCTGCGGAGTTACGACTTCGCCCGGTTCTCCACCGTCGTCGACGTCGCCGGCGGGAGTGGGACGCTGGTGGCCGCCGTCCTGGCGGCGCACCCGGCCCAACGCGGAATCGTCTTCGACCGGCCCGAGGGGATCGAGAACACGCCCGGAGCACTGGCCCGGGCGGGCGTGGCGGACCGCTGCGAGGTCCGCACGGGCGACTTCCTCGTGGACGTGCCCGAGGGCGGCGACCTATACCTGATCAAGAGCGCCATCTTCAACCTGCACGAGGACGGCGACGTCCGGACGCTGCTGCGCAACGTCCGGCGGGTGGTGCCCGACCACGGGAGGTTGCTGGTCATCGAGGAGATCCTGCCCGCCCGGGTCGGCGCGCCCACGCCGGCGGCCACCTACCTGGACGACGTGAACACCATGGTCAACCTCGGCGGCCGGTTGCGTACCGAGGACGAGCACCGGGCACTGCTGGCCGACGCCGGCTTCACCACGGTCGCGATCACCGCGCTGCCCGAGGGGCGGCACGTGTATCACTCGGTGCTGGAGGCGGCCCCGCGCGCGGCGGCTTCGACGGCGTCCACGATGCCGACGTAGCCGGTACACCGGCAGATGTTCCCGGACAGCTCGGCGCGGATCTCCGCCCGGCTCGGCTGGGGGGTCGTCTCCAGCAGGTGCACCGCGGTCATCAGCATGCCGGGCGTGCAGAAGCCGCACTGCAGCCCGTGGTGGGCCACGAACGCCTCCTGCAGCGGGTGCGGGGTGCCCCCCGGGCCGGCCAGGCCCTCCACGGTGGTCACCGCGCACCCCTCGGCCTGCACCGCGAACATCAGGCAGGCACGCGCCGGCTCGCCGTCCACCAGCACCGTGCACGCGCCGCACACGCCGTGCTCGCAGCCCAGGTGGGTGCCGGTGAGCCCGCACTCCTCGCGCAACGCGTCGGCCAGGGTGTGCCGGGGCTCCACGTCCAGCCGCACCGGCTCGCCGTTCACGGTGAACCCGACGTCCATCGGCGCCTCCCTCAGTTGATGCCCGCGTCGGCCAGCGCCCGGCGGACCATCTCCACCGCCACCGCCCGCCGGTACTCGGTCGAACCGTGCAGGTCGGCGGTGGGGTGCAGCTCGCCGGCCAGCGCGTCCACGGCGCCGGTGACGCCACCACCGACCGCCAGGGAAGCCTCGGCGGCCGACGCCCGCACCGGTACCGCGCCGACCCCGCCGAGGGCGATCCGCACCTCGCCGCCCACCTCGGCCACCACGGCGGTGACCAGCGCGAAGTCCCCGTGCCGGCGGGCGAACTCGGCGAACCCCCAGCGCGTGGGCCGGGGGAAGGTGACGGCCGTGATGATCTCTTCCTCGGCCAAGGTGGTCATCAGCGGGCCGGCGAACAGCTCCTCGGCGGCCACGCATCGATCACCGGAAGGGCCGGCCACCGCGACCGACGCCCCGGTGGCCACGGCGACGGCCGGCAGCTCGGCCGAGGGGTCGGCGTGCGCGATGCTGCCGCCGGCGGTGCCCCGGGTGCGGATCGCGGTGTGCCCGATCCACCGGGCGGCCTCGGCGAGCAGCGGGTGTTGCGTCTGTCGGGTCAGCTCACTGTGCCGGGTCAGCGCGCCGACCCGGACCGAGTTTTCCTCCCGGACGACACCGGAGAGCCCGGCCACGTGGTTGATGTCCACCAGCACCACCGGCCGGGCCATGCGCAGCGCCAGCACCGGCACCAGGCTCTGCCCGCCGGCGAGGATCTTCCCCTCGCCGTCCGCCCCGGCCAGCGCCGCCACCACCTCGGGCACGTCCCGCGCACGCAGGTAGTCGAAAGGCGCACTCTTCACCGGCTCACCGCCCGAGGAACCGGGGCGGCCGCTTCTCCGCGCGGGCCCGCCGCCCCTCGGCGAAGTCGTCGCTGGCCCAGCAGGCGTCGAAGGCGGTGCGCAGCTCCTTGTCCAGCGCCTCGTCCAGCTCGGTCTCGAAGGCGCGGTTCAGCACCTGCTTGGAGTAGGCCACGGTGAGCGGGGCCAGCCCGGCCACCTCGGCGGCCCACTCCACCGCCGCTTCCGGCGAACCCAGCCGCTCCACCAGGCCGACCTCGCGGGCCCGCTCGGCGGTCAGCTGGTCACAGGCCAGCAGCAGCGCCCGGGCGGTGCCGTTGCCGGCCAGCAGGGCCAGCCGGCGGATGGTCCACGGGTCCACCGCCAGCCCGAGCTTGGCGGTGGGCAGCCCGAACAGCGCCCCGGGTGCGGCGATCCGCAGGTCGGCGGCCAGCGCCAACTGGGTGCCGGCGCCGATGGCCGGGCCGTTCACCGCCGCCAGCACCGCCACCGGGGCCTCGGTGACCGTGCGGAGCATGCCGTAGAGCGCCTCGCGGAACTCCGCCGTGTACACCTCGCCGAGATCGGCGCCGGAGCAGAAGCTGGTGCCCGCGCCGGTGAACACCAGCGCCCGCGCGCCTCCGGCCAGCGCTTCCCGCACCGCCGCGTCGATCCGCCGGCACAGCTCGGTGTTCAGCGCGTTGCGCTTCTCCGGCCGGTCCAGGGTGAGCACGACGACGTCCGCGTGGGGGTTCACCTGGAGCATTGCGCCTCCGTCCAGATCGCCGCGGGGGTGATCGGCAGGTTGTTCACCTCGATGTCCAGCGCGTCCGCGACCGCGCCGGCGAGCACCGCGTTCGGCCCCAGCGTGCCGCCCTCGCCGACCCCTCGCACGCCCAGCGGGTTGGCCGCCGGCCGGGAGATGTGCCCGATGTACAGCTCGGGGATCTCCGCGCTGGTCGGCATCAGGTAATCCATCAGGGTGCCGGTGATCAGGTTGCCGTCCGGGTCGTACACCAGGTGCTCGTACAGCGCGCCGCCGATGCCCTGCGCGATCGACCCGGCGATCTGCCCCTCCACGATCTGGGGGTGCACCACCCGGCCGGCGTCCTCCACGCAGGCGTAGCGCAGGATGCGCAGCTCGCCGGTGGCCCGGTCCACCTCGACGGCGGCCACCTGGGCTCCGGCGGCGAACGCGCCGCGCACCGGGTCGTAGAACCGGGTGGCCGCCAGGCCGGGCTCGAAGCCCTCGGGCAGCCGGTTGGACTCCAGGTAGGCCACCCGGGCCACCTCGGCCACCGTCAGCTCCGGTTCGGGCGACCCGACCACGTTGATCCGGCCGTCGGTGATGCGCAGGTCGTCCGGGTTGGCCTCGAGCAGCGCGGCGGCCAGCGCCAGCACCTTCTCGCGCACCGCGAGCGTGCTCCGGTGCGCCGCCCCACCGCCGATCACCGCCTGCCGGGAGGAGAACGCGCCGAACCCCCACAGCGACTGGTCGGTGTCGCCGATGCGCACGTCCACGTCCTCGTATCGCACCCCGAGGGCCTCGGCCACGATCTGCGCCACCGTGGTCTCCAGGCCCTGCCCCTGCGAGGTCACCCCGGAGAACACGGTGACCCGGCCGTCCGGGTTGACCCGCACGGTGCACGCGTCGTGCCCGGTGCGGAACGGCATCCGGGGCCCCGCGCTGGCCGCCCGACCCAGCCCGGTCAGCTCGTTGTAGCAGGCGAACCCGATGCCGATGGGCGGCTCGTCGGTGCCCCGGCGGCGGTCCCGCTCGGCGCACAGCTCGGCGTAGCCGATCGCTTCGAGGGCCTTGTCCAGGCACTCCGCGTAGTGACCCGAGTCGTCCACCAGCCGGGACGGCATGCGGTACGGGATGTCCTCCGGCCGGATCAGGTTCCGCCGCCGGATGTCCACCCCGGAGATGCCGAGCGCGCGGGCGCCCGCGTCCAGCACGGTCTCCATGGCGAACACGCTGGCCGGCCGGGCCACGCCCCGGTAGGGACCGGACGGCGCGGTGTTGGTGGCCACCCCGCGCACCGTGCAGCGGTAGTGCTCCAGCCGGTAGGGGCCGGAGAGCAGGCCGCCGGCCATCAGCGGCTCGATGCCGGCGGTCCACGGGTAGACCGAGTACGCGCCGACGTTGCAGGTCACGTCGGCGCTCAGGGCGAGCAGCTCGCCGTCGGCGGCGAACCCGGCCTTGATGAGGTAGCGGTGGTCGCGGGCGTGGGTGGCGGCGGCCAGGTGCTCGACCCGGTCCTCCACCCACTTGACCGGTGTGCCCGGCATGGCCATGGCGATCAGGCACAGCGCGACGTCCTCCGGGTAGAGCACCGCTTTCACCCCGAAGCCGCCGCCCACGTCCGGCGCGATCACCCGCACGTTGCCCTCGGGCAGCTCGAGCAGCTCGGCGACCATGTTGCGCACGATGTGCGGCACCTGGGTGCCGGACCAGAACGTGAGCTTGCGGTCGGCGCTGTCCCACAGCGCCACCCCGGCCCGGCACTCCATCGGGTTGCCGGCGTGCCGGTTGGTCACCAGCTCGCGTTCCACGACGGCCGAGGCGGAGGCGAACGCCTCGTCCACCGAACCGGCCTCGAAGGTGCGTTCCAGCAGCACGTTGTCCGGCGCCTCCACGTGTACCGGCTCGGCGTGCACCGGCTCCTCCGGCGACCGCCAGGCGCGGACGGTCGGCGGCAGCGGCCGGTAGTCCACCTCGACCAGTTCCAGGCCGTCCTCGGCGCGGTACCGGTCGGCGGCCACCACGGCCGCCACGCACTCCCCGGCGAACCGCACCTTCTCGTGCGCGATCACCGGCTGGGCGGTCTCCACGTAGGACGGCAGCGCGGACCGCGCCCGCAGCGCCACATGGGCGAAGTCCGCGCCGGTGAACACCCGGTGGCCGGCCTCCCGGGCGGCGTCGGCGTCCACCTCCACCGCGGTGAGCTCGGCGTGCGCAACCGGGCTGCGCAGGAAGGCCACGTGACGCATCCCCGGCAGTCGCAGGTCACTGACGAACCGACCCCGGCCGGTGACCAGTCGCCGATCCTCCTTGCGGGGTACCGAGGTCCCGAGAATGGTCATGGCATTGCGTATCCGCCGTTGACGGAGACCACCTGGCCGGTGGTCCACGACGACAGCGGCGAGGCCAACAGCAGCACCATCGGGGTGATGTCGTCCGGCCGGCCGACCCGGCGCAGCGGGTACATGCTCAGGATCTTCTTCATCTTCTCGTCCTCCGCCGGGCTGCCGGGAACACCGGTGTGGTGGTCGAAGTTATCCGTGCGCACCAGCGCGAGCGAGACGGCGTTGGCCCGGATGCCGAACCGGGCCAACTCCTTGGCCAGCGATCGGGTCAGGCCGACGGTGGTGGACCGCGCGGTCGCGGTGACCAACAGGCCCGACTCGCCGACCCGGCCCGAGTCGCCCATCAGGTTCACGATCGAGCCGGCGCGCCGCTCGGCCATCCGCTTGGCCACCGCGTGGGTGATCCGCAGCGTGCCGGTGACCGTGACGTCGATCTGCGGCGCCCAGTCCTCCGGGGTCGACTCCAGGAACCGCTGCGTTTTGGTCACCGCCGAGTTGTTCACCAACACCCCGATCGGTCCCAGCTCCTGCTCGGTGCGGGTGACCAGAGCGGCCACCGCCGCCGCGTCCCGCAGGTCACCACCCACCGCGACCGCGTTCGCCCCGAGCGCGCGAGCCTCGGAGGCGCCCCGCTCCGCGCCCTCGGCGGAGGAGTTGTAGTGGAACGCGACGTGCGCGCCCTCCCGGGCAAAGCCCAGCCCGAGCGCCCGGCCGAGCCCCTGCCCGGCCCCGGTGACCAGCACCGTCGTCCCCGCCAACTTCAGATCCATTTCGCCCCTTCCGCTAAATCGCCTGGAACGCCCGGCCGCCGGTGGTGGTGACCACCCGCCCGAACCGAAGACCCGGGAAGTGCGCCCCGACCACCAGGTCGGCGGTGTCCGCGACCTCGTCGGCGATCGCGTTGCGCACGGCGCGGGCCGCCACCGGGTCGACGTCGAACACCGCCTGCCAGTCCGGCTCGGCCAGCTCGACCACCGAGTGCACGATGTCGCCCAGCAGCAGCGCCCGCTCACCCCGGCCGGAGAGCACGTAGACGGTGGAACCCGGCGTGTGGCCGGGCGTGTGGCGCGCGTCGACGCCCGGGGCCAGCGGCCCGTCGGTGTCGAACGGCGCCAGCCGCGAGGCCAGGGGGCCGAGCTTGCGCACCGCGCCCGGCTCCGCGTCCGGCGCCTCCACGAAGTGCGCCCAGTCGGCCGCGTGCACCCGGTAGGTGGCGTTCGGGAACACCACCTCGCCCTTGCGGGTGGCCCAGCCGACGTGGTCGAAGTGCAGGTGGGTGAACAGCACGTCGGTGACATCCTCCGGGGCGACGCCGTGCGCGCGCAGCGAGTCCAGGAACCCGCCGCCGGAGTACTTGTCGTTGTTGATGCCGCCGACCCCGGCGTCCACCAGCACCACCCGCTCGCCGGTTCGCACCAGGAAGCCGCCGAGCGGCAGGTGCAGCACGCCCTCCGGGTCCAGCTGGTCGGCGTGGCAGGCCCAGGCGTCCGGCACGCCGGGGCGGCTGAGCACCTCGGCGGCGACCTCCCGCCCGGTGCCGTCGAACACCGGCAGTACCTCGACGTCCCCGATCCTCATGCGGCATCCTCCCCCGGCCGTACCAGCGTGCGGATCGCCCGGGCGCCGGCCAGCTCGTCGAGCGCCCGGTCCACCCCGGCCAGCGTGGTGTACCCGGTGACCAGCGAGCGCAACTCCAGCTCGCCGGAACGCACCCAGTCGAAGAACCGGGGCAGGTCGGACCGGGCGTCCAGCGAGCCGGCGACACAGCCGCGCAGGGTGCGGGCGAAGTGGAACAGCTCCAGCGCGCTGAACGACACGGTCTCGTCCTTGCCGCCGATGCCCACCACGGTGCAGGAACCGCCGCGCCTGGTCATCGACCACATGTCCCGGATGGTGCCGGCCGAGCCAACGCAGTCGAACGCGAAGTCGACGCCTCGCCCCTCGGTCAGCGCCCGCACCGTCTTCTTGGCGCGGTCGTCGGCGAAAACGAAGTCGGTGGCCCCGGCGACGGTGGCCGGCTCCGCCCGGTCGGGGTTGCGGTCCACCGCGATGACCCGCCCCGCGCCGACCAGCCGCGCCCCGCGCAGCACCGACAGGCCGACCCCGCCGAGCCCGATGACCAGCACGGAGGACGCCTTGGTCACCCCCGCCGTGCGCACCACCGCGCCCACCCCGGTGGTCACCGCGCAGCCCAGCAGGGCCGCGTCCGCACTGTCGATGTCGTCCGGCACGGCAACCACCGCCGCCCGGGGCAGCACCGTCTGCTCGGCGAACGCGCCGACGGTCAGCCCCGGGTAGACCGGCTCCCCCGCCCCGGTCAGCGCGTACGGCTCGACGGACCGGGCGGAACCCTCGGCGCACAGGTGCGGTTCGCCCGAGGCGCAGAAGAAGCATTCGCCGCACGGCGTGATCCACAGCGGCACCACCCGCTGGCCGACCGCCAGGTCGGCCACCTCCGGGCCGCACTCCACCACCGTGCCGCACGCCTCGTGGCCGAGCACGGCGGGCATCCGCTGCGCCAGCACCCCTCGGGCCAGGGAAAGATCGGAGTGGCACACCCCGGCCCGGTCGATCCGCACCCGCACATCGGCCGGCCCGACCGCGCGCAGCCGGACGGTCTCCACCGACATCGGACGGCCGGCTTCGCGCAGCACCGCCGCGCGCACCGCGTGCGGGTACTCGGCAGTCATCGACGGAACCTCCAGGGGTACTAACTAGCGCTTATTAGTGAGCCTAGCGGAGGATGTCGCGCTGGCGCGCGACCCGTGAGTGAGAAGTATCGCTATAGCGATACTTCTCACTCACGGGTTCGACGGGTCGAGCAGCCGCTGGCGGAGCCGGAACCGCAGGATCTTGCCGGAGGCGGTGCGTGGGATCTCGTCGATCTCGAGCAGCTCGGCCGGCACCTTGAAGTGCGCCAGCTGGTCCCGGCACCGCGCGAGCACCCGGTCCACGTCCAGCCGGCCGGGGTCGCGGGGCACCACGAAGGCCACCGGCACTTCGCCCAGCCCGGGGTGCGGCACGCCGACCACGGCGGCATCCAGGATCTCCGCCGAGCCGAGCAGCGCGTCCTCCACCTCGGCCGGGTAGATGTTCTCGCCGCCCCTGATGATCAGTTCCTTGGTCCGCCCGCTGATGCGCAGGAAGCCGTGTTCGTCGCGGCGGGCCAGGTCACCGGTGTGGTACCAGCCACCGGCCAGCGCCTCCGCCGTCGCCTCGGGCAGGTTGTGGTAGCCGGGCGTCACGTTCGGCCCCTGCACCCACAGCTCCCCCTCCGCGCCGGGCGGCACGTCGAGGCCGGTCGCCGGGTCCACCAGCCGCACGGTGAGACCGGGCAGCGGCAGGCCGCAGGAGCCCATCACCCTGGTCCCGGTCGGCCAGTTCATGGTCACCATGGTGGACGTCTCGGTGATCCCGTAACCGTCCAGCAGCCGCACCCCGAAGGCCCGCTCGAAGGCCTCGTTCAGCGCCGCCGGCATGATCGCACCGGCGGACATGCAGATGCGCGGCGGGTGCGGCCCGAATCCCGCCGATCCGACCCGTTCCAGCAGGTAGTGGAACATCGTGGGCACGCCGGGGAACACCGTCGCCCGGCCCTCCGGCCCGGGTTCGCGCAGCCGCCGGAGCACCTCCTGGACGGAGAACTTGTCCAGGATCCGCTCGCTCGCCCCCACCGCGACCACGCCGAGCACGCACAGCACCAGCGCGTAGGAGTGGAACAGCGGCAGCGGGGACAGCAGCACGTCTTCCGGCCCCAGCCCGAGCGCCGGCACGAAGCTCGCCCCGACCACCCACAGGCAGCCGCGCTGGGTCAGGTACACGCCCTTCGGCCGCCCGGTGGTGCCGGAGGTGTAGAGGATCCACGACGGCCGGTCCAGGTCACCGTCATCGCGAGGCGGCGGCGCGGGCCGGGCCAGCATCCCGGCGTAGTCCAGCTCGCCCTCCGCATGCCGGCCGCCCGACACGGCCACCACCGTGGGCCCGGGCCGGCCGGCCAGCAGCTCCCGCACCGTGCCGATGCGCGCATCGTCGGTGATCACGATCCGGGCGCCGCTGTCGTCCAGCATGTGCGCCACCTCGGCCGGCGCGGCCAGCGGGTTCACGCACACCCCGACACCACCCGCCCGAGGGATGGCCAGGTACGCCTCGGCGGTCTCCACCCGGTTGCCCAAGTAGATCACCACCCGGTCGCCGGCCCCGAGGCCCAGCGAGGCCAGGTGCCCGGCCAGGCGCGCGGTGTTGCCGGCCAGCTCGCGGTAGGTCACCGCGCGCCGCTCGTCCACGAACGCGATCCGGTCCGGCCGCAGCCGGGCGTGCTCGTCCAGCAGCCGGTGGATGGGGCGGATCAGCTCGGTGTGCAGCATCGCCGGCTCAGGCCCTGCTCGCGGTCGGCTCGGCACCCAGCCCGGTCTGGGCGCGCACCTGCAGCTCCTCGAACGAACGCTGGCCACCCCGGTCACGGGAACGGGACAGCACCGTGCCCAGCCAGCAGGCCAGGAAACCCACCGGGATGGCGATCACCGTCGGGTACTCGATCTGGTACGGCGCGGACTCCGGCCCGCCCGGCCACACCGCCGGACTGAGTGCGATCAACACCACCGAGGTGACCAGGCCGGCGAGGATGCCGCAGATTGCCCCGGTGGTGTTGAACCGCCGCCAGGTCAGTGCCAGCAGCAGCGCTGGGAAGTTCGCGCCGGCCGCCACCGAGAGCGCCAGCCCGACCAGGAACGCCACGTTGAAGCCCGGCCCGGCGAGCAGCGTGATGGCGATGGCCACCGCGCCGATGCCGCCGGCCGCGACCCGCGCCACCGCCGTCTCGTTGGTGGCCCGGCCCCGGCGCAGCACGTTCGACCACAGGTCGTGGGCAACCGCCCCGGACGCCGACAGCACCAGCCCGGCCACCACGGCCAGGATGGTGGCGAAGGCGACCGCCGAGACGAACGCGGTGAACAGGTCGCCGCCCGCCGTGCCCGGGCCGCCCCCGAGGTGCTCGGCCAGCAGCGGGGTGGCCAGGTTGCCGCTCTTGTCCACCCGCGCGGCGGCTTCCGGGGGCAGTACCGCGCGGGCACCGAACCCGATCACCGAGGTCATCACGAAGAACGCCCCGATCAGCGCGGTGGCCCAGCCGGCGGAGGCCCGCGCGCGGCGGGCGTCCGGCACGGTGAAGAACCGGATCAGGATGTGCGGCAGCGCGGCCGTGCCGATGGCGAACGCCAGCGCCACCGACACGGTGTCCACGAAGGACCGCCCGGAGCCGCCCGGCGCGAGGTAGCCGGCGCCGGCCGGGTGGTTGGCCGCCGCCGTGGCGAACAGTGCGCCGAGGTCGAACCCGGTCCGCGCCAGCACACCGATGGTCAGCGCCAACCCGGCGGCCATCAGCAGCACGGCCTTGGTGATCTGCACCCAGGTGGTGGCCAGCATGCCGCCGAACACCACGTAGCCGAGCATGGCCAGGCCGGTCAGCACGACGGCCGGCAGGAACCCCAGCCCGGTCAGCGCGCGGATCAGCACCCCGGCCCCGACCAGCTGGGCCACCAGGTAGATCACCACCACGGACAGCGTGGACACCGCCGTCACGGCGCGCACCGGCCGCTCGCGCGGCCGGAAGGCGAGCACGTCGGCCACCGTGTACCGGCCGGTGTTGCGCATCCGCTCGGCGAACAGCAGCAGGATCAGCACGAACGCCACCAGCGTGACCGAGGGCATGATCCACCCGTCGAAGCCGGAGACGAACATCAGCCCGGTGAAGCCGAGGAAGGTGGCGGCGGACATCAGGTCGCCGGCGATGGCCAGCCCGTTCTGCGCGCCGCCGATGCTCCGCCCGGCCGCGTAGAACTCGGTGGCCGAACGGGTGCGCCGGGCCGCCCACACGGTGATCCCGACCGTGATGGCGACCAGCACCGCGAAGCCGATCAGCCGGGTGGTGTTCACCGCTTCACCTCGACCGCGCCATCGCCGGCCGCCGCGACCGCCGCCGCCTCCAGGCCGGCGAACACGGTCTCCGACATCCGCAGGTATCGCCAGGTCAGCAGCCAGGCCAGGACGAACTGGCTCAACCCGAGCAGGAAGCCGACCGTCATGCCGGCGAACACCACGGTGCCGGCCAGTGCGGGGGCGGCACCGAGCACGGTGAGGAACACCGCGAACCAGCCGAGCAGGGCGAACACCGACGCCCGCACGAAGCGGCCCCTCCGGTCGGCCAGCCGGGTGAACTCGGGCGAGCGGTACACCGCATGCCAGTCGTACCGGTCGCTCGGGATTGGTTGACTCGCCATTGAGCACCTCCGATGTCGGGAGGGCCAAAGACTAGCTAACGTTAATTCGTAGCTCAACAGCCAACTTCGAGGGTTCCCACGCGGGGACTAACGTACGGGGGCGAGAATGACTCATACCGGATCCCGGGCGAGAGCCCCGGGCCAGGCGAGGGAGAGGCGAGTGGCCGCGATCGACGCTCGCGCGACCGTGACCAGCGAGGCCGTGCTCGACGTGGCGCTCACCCTGTTCGCGCAGCGCGGCTACCACGGAACCGCGCTCAGCCAGATCGCCGAGGAGCTGGGCATCCGGACGCCCAGCCTGTACAACCACATGCGGTCCAAGCACGAGCTGCTCTACACCATCGTGGACCGCACCACCGCCGGCGTGCTGGACGACTTCACCAAGGCCACCGCCGGCCTGACCGACCCGGTGGAACGGCTGCGCGCGGCCACGCTGGCCTACGCCGGCCGGCACGCCTCGCACCGGCGGGAGGCGCTGGTGGTCAACCGGGACACCGCCTGCCTGGACGAGCCCCACCGGACCGAGATGCAGGACCGCCGCCGCGCGCACGAACACGCGCTGCGACAGGTGATCATCGAGGGCAAGAACACCGGCGTGTTCGCCGTCGACTCGCCGGCACTGGCCTCCTTCGCCATCCGGGAGATGTGTGTGAGCATCGCCCGCTGGTACCGGGAGGACGGCCCGCTGGACACCGAGCAGGTGGCCCGCCAGTACACCCAGTTCGCCCTGCAGATCGCCGGCTACCCGGGCACCTGAACCATCGACTTTCTCGATCGGCGTATCGATCCGCGCGCGTTGTCCGGAGTTTTGCCCGGTCATAGCGTCGGGGTCACACAGCGCCGGGAGGAGCGAGCAGATGGTGTTTCGGGTACAGCCGCACGTCAGGTTGCACGAGTGGGTCGCCGAGGAGCTCGATCTGTTCCGGGCGGAGGGCCTGGACTACGAGTTCCAGGCCGACGGGTTCGCCGGCGGCACCGCGGCGACGGTGGCCTCCGCTTCCAGTGCGCCCCTACAGGTGCGTAGCGGGGCTTTCGAGGACATGGCGGCCGGCCGCGAGTCGGACGTGTCGTGCGCCTGCCACTGGGCGGTGAACGCGGCTTCGTCCAGTTTGCACGGGAAGATGTACGGCAGCGCCTACTCGGTGTGCCCCTCGTCGATCTTCGTGGCCGCCGACTCGCCCTACCGGGAGCCGGCCGACCTGGCCGGCGTCGAGGTCGGCGTCGGCTACCACTCCGGCAGCCACTACTCCGCGCTGCAGGCGCTCGAGCCGTTCCTGCGCCGGGAGCAGATCAGGCTCGGGTTCATCGGCCGGCCGTTCGACCGGGCCCGGCAGCTGCTCGCCGGGACGGTGCCGGCGGTCAACGTCTGGGGCGCCCCGGCCTACCTGCTCGAGCAGCTGGGCTACCGCAAGCTGGTGGACACCACCTTCGTCATGGGCTACCTGCTCTCCGAGCGGGCCGAGCCGGCCGACGTGCGGCGGTACTTCCGGGCGCTGCGGCGCGCGCAGCGGGAGATCGACCTCGAGCCGCACCGCCACACCCGGCACTGGGCCCGGGAGATGCCGGCCGACCTGCTGAAGCTGGTCGACGTGCGGCGGTTCGGCCCGGGCGAACGGGTGGTCGACGCGCCGTACACCCGGGACATGTTCGAGCGGACCCAGGGCTGGATGCGGGAGTGGGACCTGCTCGACGGCACGGGGCGGTCGCTGGCACGCTACGAGGAGTCCGTGCTGAGCTGAGCGGGTGGTGCGGTGGGTCTGGACCTCTTCAAGCTGCGGGTCTTCGTCACCGTCGTGGACCGCCGGGGCTACTCCGCGGCCGCCGACCACCTGGGGCTGAGCCAGGGCACGGTGTCCTTCCACGTGCACGGGCTGGAGCGGCAGCTGGGCACTCCGCTGGTGCGCTACGAGCACCGGGAGATCCGGCTCACCCCGGCCGGCGAACAGGTCTACCGCCGGGCCGTGCGGATGCTGCGCGACGAGCGACAGCTGCTGCGCAGCATCCGCACCGGCCACGAGGGCCAGGTCTCACTGGGCGCGAGCATCGCGTTCGAGCAGCCGTTCTTCTTCGAGCAGGTGCTGGTGCCGTACCGGCAGGCGCGACCCGGGGTGCTGGCCTCGGTGCGGTTCGGCCCGAGCGTCGGACTGGCCGAGCAGGTGCTGGACCACGGGCTCGACCTGGCCTACGCAATCGGTTGGCAGGTGCCGGGCGGGGTGCGCTTCGAGGCGCTGCACGATGCCGAGTACGTCCTCGTGGTCGCCCGCTCGCACCCGCTCGCCTCGGCGGAGAAGGTGACCGTGGAGGCCGTCTCCCGGGCCGGGCTGATCACCGCGCCGCTGAACGACGTGGAGTGGGTGCACTACGAGAACGTGCTGCGCGAGCTGGGCCTCCGCGCGTCCGACGTCCGGCTGGAGGTGGACGGCATGCAGGCCAGGGTGCTCGCCGCCCGCGCCGGGATGGGCGTGCTCGGCATGTTCCGCCCGCCCTATGCCCGGCTGGACGACGACGCGCTGTGCCGGCTGGACCTGGGCCGATCGGCGCCGGTGGTCCGGGTCGGCCTGCTGCACCGCCGCGCCGAGCGCCCCTCCCCCGCCGTCCGTGACCTGGCCGACCGAATCCGCCAGCTGGCCCGGGCCGGTTCGTCCTGAGTCTGTGCCGGTGCGGTTGTCTAAACGGCCCGCTTGGACGGGCGCGGCGTTGTTGGTCTGCCGCCCCCTTGGTGCCACCGGCTCCGTTCGGCTCCGGCGGCCTCGAGATCTACCTGAGCGGGCTACGCCCGTGATCGGAACCCCGGCTAGGTAGATCTCGACGCGTGATCATGTATCGAGCCTGGACGAGGACGCATCGGCAACCGGACGGAAGGTGCCCGGCCGAGCCGCGACAGACCGCCCAACCGCGGCCGTCCAAGCCGGTCTTTCAAGACCACAACCCCGAGTCGAGCGCGGGCACCGAACCATCGGTCCGGGGAACTAAACCTGGTCGGCCAGTTCGCGGCCGATCAGTTCCTTCATGATCTCCGTGGTGCCGGCGTAGATCGTCTGCACCCGGGAGTCGATGAACGCCCGGGCCACCGGGTACTCCAGCATGTAGCCGTACCCGCCGTGCAGCTGCACGCACCGGTCGACGACGCGTTTCTGCAGCTCACTGACCCACCACTTGCTCTTGGCCGCGTCGGTGGCGGTCAGCTCGCCGGCGTTGTAGGCCAGCACCTGCTTGTCCAGGTAGGCCTGCGCGACGTCCAGCTCGGTGGCCATCTCGGCCAGCTCGAAGCGTGTGTGCTGGAAGTCGCCGATCCGGCTGCCGAAGGCGGTGCGCTCGAAGCAGTACCGGCGGGTCAGCTCGAACACCGCGCGCGCTCCCGTGTATGCGCTGGCCACCACGCCCAGCCGCTCGCGGGGCAGGTGAGCCATCAGGTAGCGCAGCCCGTCGCCGGGGTTGCCGAGCACGTTCGCCGCCGGCACCGCGACGTCGTCGAAGAACAGCTCGGCGGTGTCCTGCGCGTGCAGCCCGACCTTGTCCAGCTTGCGTCCCCGGGCGAAGCCGGGCATGCCGGCCTCCACCACGAACAGCCCGAAACCCCGCTCGCCGGTGCGCGCGGCGACCACCACCAGGTCGGCCGAGATGCCGCTGGAGATGAACGTCTTCTGGCCGGTCAGCCGCCAGCCGTCGCCGTCCGGCACCGCCACGGTCTGCATGCCGCGCAGGTCACTGCCGGTGCCGGGCTCGGTCATGGCCAGCGCGCCGATCACCTCGCCGTTGGTGAACCCGGGCAGCCAGCGGGCGTGCTGCTCGTCGTCGCCGAGGTCGATCAGGTAGTGCAGCACCAGGTCGTCCTGCAGGCCGAAGGTCATGTTCAGCGAGGTGGCGCCGGCGTCGGACAGCTCCTCGTTGACCACCAGCCGGTACCGGTAGTCGGTCTCCCCACCGCCACCGAACCGCTCCGGGATCTCCAGGCCGTACATGCCCTGCTTGGCCGCCTCGGCCAGGGTGGCGCGGTCGATCATGCGCTGCTGGTCCCAGCGCTCCAGGTTCGGCACCACCTCCCGGCGCACAAACTCCCGCACCGACTCGCGGTACCGCTCGTGATCAGCCTCGTACAACCCACGCCGCATGCCCACGAATCTAACATGAATTCAAATCACCTCTCACGCCGTCCGCGAGTCGGCGATCCCAGCACAGTGATTCCAGAGTTGGTCACCTGACTGTGACCACCGATTTTCGCCGGTGAGGCGATGTCAGGGGCAACGCCCACCAGACGGGGTGGGGTCGGCCTCGCGCGGACGCCGATGGACGGCGCAGACGAACGGGCCGGCCGGGACGAGCGCGAATCCGTGAGCGCGCAGTATTCGCGCGATCTCGGCCGGCGGAGTGACTCGGCGGATGATCGTGTCGCTTGCGGCGGACCCGTCTGGGAACGACCAATCTCGATGGGTGGTGTGTAGTTTGCTGTCCGCGTCCCAGGCCCCGGCTACGGAGACTTGAGCGTCTGCGTCGTCGATGCGGCAGGTTGAGTGCATGACTTCCCCACTCGGCGGCGGCGCGGTTAGCGTGTTGATGATCAGCAGTGTGTTCGCGTGGGCGTGCGCGGCGAACGTTTCCGCCGCCGCCTGTAGCTCGGCGTCGGTGTGCAGGTAGGCGAGGCTGTTTCCGAGGCAAGTGATCAGGTCGAACTTGCGGCCCAGCCGGACCGTGCGCATGTCACCGAGGCGGATGTTCAGATCCGGGCGGACCAGCTGGGCATACGTGACGAGCTCGGGTTGGAACTCGATTCCGGTGCCGTCCCACCCGTAGTGCACACGGAAGATGTCCAGGTCGCGGCCGGTGCCACACCCCAGGTCGAGGACCGACGCCACGGGCCCGGCCAGTTCCGCGACCGCGCTTGCGACCTGGGCGGCCTGTTCGTCGCCGGTGGTGAGTTGGTCGTACAGGTCGGGGCGCCGGTACATGAGGTTGGCCCGGGCCAAGGTGGCGGGGTCGGTCACAGCTTTGTCCCTGTTCTCTCGGACACGGTCATGCTTCTCAGGCCGAGTTCAACCGCCAAGGTGTCATAGAGCAGCGGTGGCAGCGGCTGGCCTCGGTCGGCCAGGTCCAACACCTCGGCTAGGCCGTAGGGGTTGACGTATCCGAGGTCAACCAGGATCGACTCTTTGAGCATCCCGGCGACCAACCGCGGCGCGTGTCGGGCGAGCGCGAGGGCCATGCTCGGGCCGAACGATTCGGGTCGCTCGGGGTGCGTGACAGCCGGACCAAATCCGGCACGGGCAAGCCGCTGTCTGAACAGGTCCTTGTTGTTGCGCAGCGGAACGGGCAGAGATTCGCCGAGTTGGAGCATGTCCGGCTGGGCCAGCGGTGCGACCGGCCACAACCCCGCTCGAAGGTAGTTCGGATGACGCGCCGCCGCCATCAACGTAGGCACCGCTACCGCGGACGAGGGCGCGACGTTGGTTTCCAGCTCATTTAGGCCCCTTCGGACACGCGGGCCCAACCACCCAGGTAAGGCAGGCAGCGGCGGCGGGGCGTCACGCTCAGCGAGCCGCAAGGCGAGCATCTCGTCACCACCAAACCCGGTCAAGATCGTGTGGACTCCATGGCTGACGGCTTTACGGCGCATTGCGTCGAAAGCTTCCCAGTACACCTCCCCGTCGCCGTCGTGGGCGACGTGCAGCCGCGAACCGTCGAGGTCGAACGGCAAGTGGTCGCGAACCGGCACCGCGTAATCGCGGAATTCGAGTTTGTCGGCCAGGTTCATGCGACGCAGGACTTGCGCTTTCCCGTCCACACCGTCTATGAGAACTCCGAACGAGCAGATCTGGCTTTCGCCGCAGCTGGCCATGCTGAGGGCGACGTTCGCCGAATCTAGGCCGCCGGAAAGTTCGACTCCAACGCCTTGAGCGTTTGCATCGAAGATCGGTTGGACGATTTTATTTAGGCGATGGCGAAATTCGCTGACGGGATCCGCATCGCTAGCCAGGTGACGCGCTTTCAGCACGTGTAGCGCATCTGGCGGGTAGCGGAGGTTAATGCCAGCCTCGGTGAATGTTGCGACCGTTGGCTCGGTAATTCGGTGGATTTCCGAAAAAAGAGTGTCTGTGCTATAGCGGTGGCGTCGGCTCAGCAATCTGGCCACCACACGGTCAACCATGCGCTCCGACGAGGCGAACTCGGATAGGTCCGCCACATCCCAGGAACCATGAAGCTCGTCGCCCTTGCACGCGACGTAGACCGGTGCGATCCCTAGCGGGCCGGCCACGACGTGCACCCGTCCTCGCCGGATTTCGACACTCAGCGTGTCGCCATTGGGACGCCGCTCCGAAATAGTGAACCGCACGCCCCCGTCAGCCGTCGGGGTTAGCGAGTGAGCGAGCATGGGATGAATAAGGGGTTCTATGAAGCTCTCGCCGCACCAGTAGCCCCCGCGCCATATCCAGTCGCACGCGCGCATTGTGTCGGCAAGTCGCACCCTCATGCGGAGCACGGATCACACCCACTTCTCTCATGATCTGATGCCAGGAGGAAACGATGGGGCGCCAGCAAGACAGCCCACTGGCGCCCCACCCATATCTACGAATCCGTGTTGCAGTGATCGCCCTGCGCATCGCCGTGACCCGGCATCTTGCGGACGTACTCATCCCCGCGAACAGGGATACCGGTCACAGCGTCATCATCAAACAGCGCCGGTTCATTCATCTAGCTCACCCCCTTTCGCTGTACTCGACTCCGCCGCAGCGTTCGCCATCCGCGCACGACAGCGAGAATGAAACCCAATTCGAGGTCAAGTTCTTGATGCCAGCGGGGGCACCTACTGCGCCTCGCTGGTATTTGCGACTGGCCTGCCGGAATAGAGATATGACCAGTCACGACAAGCAGTGGGTGCGACGACGCGACTTGCGGCGGAGCCGTCCAAATGCCGGCCGGCGTGTGAACCGACATCGTCCTCACCCCCGGTCATCGCTCACTTGCTCTGACCAGAAGCTATGTGTGCTACTCGCGAGTAATCCGAACTGTCGGTTCGGACCGCATGGCGGTTCGGGGTTCTGCTAGACGGGCAAACCAATGCGGAGGGCGAGCTGTGATGCCTCTGCCGCTACGTGGCGGCGCCCGCGTTGCGCGACGTTGCGCAGCACCGCATGTGCCGCGGGCCTGTACTGGATGTCCTCGGGCGCCTCGCGCTCTGCCGCGGTCAGCAGCGTGAGCGCACTCGCGAAGTCACGGCGCTGTGCGTGGCCCTTGGCCTGGTCGACCAGGAAAGCCACACGACGCTCAATCGAGGGCGACTGGCCATGGTCGACTCGCTCGGCAAGCCGCAATCCCTCGGACGCCTCGCCTGACTCAAATTCAATGCTCACCGCGTACATCGCGACGTTCGTCGGGCCAAATGCGGTCCACATGGTGTTCCGCTCACCGGTTCGGTCGGCGAGGGGAACAACCTTGCGCAGACGGTCTCGGGCCGTCCAGGCGTCGCCATTGCGGGCCGCCGCGATGGCGCCCATGAGTATGACCGCCCCGTACATGGCGGCCGCGTCGGTCGAGCCGGTGGCCAGTGACGGCTCAAGGCGTTCCGCCGCCTTCATGGCCACAGCTTCGGCCGCCTCTGGCTCCTCGTCGGACAGCAGAACTTGAGTCATGTTCCACTGCGCGGCGGCCAGCCGGACGGGGTCATCTGCCGCCTCGGCGCAGCGCAGCGCACGGTCGGCGGCGAGTAGGGACAGGTCAACGCGCCCGATGCGCTTAGTAACCGTGCGGAGCAATCCGTACAGGTCAGCCGCGCATCCGAGGGTTGGCCGGCGGGAAGTCGTGTGTTGCTCCGAACTGGCGCGTACCGCGTGCTCTGCATCCGCAATGAGCCCCGGCAGGCGTTCGGTGAGCCGGCTATAGCGGTGCGGAGACGTCTGCCATGTTGACCATGCGTCGTCGATTCGACGGCGTAGTACGGACAGCGCGGGAGGCGCGTCGATGGGCGCCCCGGGGTTGGTCAGCGCCTGGTAGATCGCGTCACCGGCAGCGGTCTTGATCCGGGTGTTCTCGGTCGCGGCTCGGTTGCCCAGCAGCTCGCCGGGCGACACCCGTAGCACGTCGGCCAACTGGGCAAGGACGGCAATGGTCGGGACCTTCTGGCCGCGTTCGATTAGACGCAGGTAGTCGGGAGTGATCCCCGCCAGGCCCGCAACGACTGCTTTACTGCGCCGCGCGGCGGTCCGATAGAACTGGACTCGCTCCCCGATCGACCGCGCCAAGGCGTCGTCCATGAGTCCCCGTTCTGCGCTGGCGGCCCCGGCTAGCTCCACACCGCGTGGTTGATCATGATAGATGGCAGACTGCCTGTCATGTCGTCTGCTGGGCCGGACCACGCGCGGGTTCTTGTGTTATGGGATATCGACCATACCCTGATTGAGACGCGCGGTGTGGGTTTCGCCATTTATCAGCGAGCGTTTCGCGCGTCAACTGGCCATCCACTCCAGCAACTCGCCCAGGTCGCCGGCCGCACCGAGCTGGACATCATGCGGGAGACCCTCCGCATTAACGGAATCGAGCCGACGAGCGAAGCTGTCACAAGTCTCGCACGGGCACTCACGCAAGGCTATGACGAGGCGCGGAATGAACTTGCCTCGACTGGACGCGCCTTGCCCGGCGCCGCCAGAACGCTAAGTCTGCTTGCGGACCAGCCAACAGTTCACCAAGGGGTGCTGACCGGCAACCTTGAAGATGTGGCCCGAATCAAACTCGATGTTTTCGACCTCACGAAGTATCTGGACCTGCACACCAGCGCATACGGGAACGACCATACCGAACGTGCCGACCTCGTAAAGATCGCCCAGGAACGCGCGCGCACCCGCCTCAACGCGACCTTTTCCAATTCTCATACGGTACTGCTTGGCGATACTCCCAATGATATTCATGCCGCCATTTCCGCTGGCGTTCGATCGATTGGTGTTGCCACGGGTAAGAGCAGCGTGGAAGACCTAAAACATGCTGGTGCACACGGGGTGCTCCCAGATCTAGGTAATCTAGCAACAGCCACAGAGCTGATTTTCGCTGTGGCTGATCAGAGCTAGTGGTTCGACCTGCCGAATTCTGACACGCATTGCTCGGTCTCAGGCATCAGCTCTGCGCTCAGTTCTTCCAGCTTGACCCGAAGGTGCTCGCAGGTTTCCTTGCCGCGTCGAGCTACTCGGCGTCCAGGTGTATCCCGATGATCGTCCGGCACACCGATGCATCAAGACCTGTGCCGACCGGTGCTACGTGAGCTCCTGGTCCAGCCCCGAACAAATTCGGCAGGCAGCCCACAGTCTTCGAGCAAGTTGGCCCGGGTTTGCTCGTTGCGCCACGCGAAGAATGCTCGATCGACAATATCGAGTCGGCCGGGACTATGAATATAATCAATGATCGGCGGACTGGTATTGATTTTCGCTTGAGCTGGGCCGACGTTTAGAAGAACCTGAACGAGGTCGCCACGGTCAACGATGTATTGATCATTATTCTGTTCGATAAATTGAACTATCGACCCTATATTTAAGCCTGCTTCCAATTCTTCAGTATCGCTCACAATAATAAGCCCAAGAACCCACTGAGCCAATGAAGAATCGGGCCACAGCTCCACGTGTGGTTTGGCAAATTCCCTGATGAAGTTGGCGTATCTGCCCGTCAGGTTGCCGACTATCTCAGCGATTGCTGCGCTGACGTCGAAATCGGCTCCAACCAACTTGCCAGCACTGCCATCCCCAACCATGATTCCCACGCTCTCACACGCCTTGTAGCAAACTTCCTGCACTATCCATACACTGCTAACGCATTGAGCTATTAGCCGGCCCGCAAATTGGGGGTCAAACCGAATATTCATGATCTCGGCGCCAGATTGGATCACATTTCGGAGGGATGTGTCAGTCCATTTGTCGGCGTCGACGGCATCGATTCGCCCAGCCAGATCGCCGTGCAGCTGAATTAAGTGATCACTGTCGCGCCATACCCCTACTACTACAAATCGAACGTCGCTACCCTCATCAAAAAATGCCTTGAGCGCTTGAGCAAATCGCTTTTGTGTCCCAATAGGGAGTACGTGAAATTCTTCGAGCACCACAACTTTCCGGAAGTCGAGCGCTTTGAGCTGTGAGATCACCTGATTCACGTCGCCCAAATCGATGGGCTCGGTATTGAACGTGTTGGTCAACTCATCGGCGCGGTTGCGACCCGCTTCAACGTTCAATCCCGACTCGACGAAAGGAAGTCTGCCTCTAGCGTCTATGCGGCCGGACATGCGGAGGTCACGTTTTTGAGTTTCGACTTGGGAAGTAATCGGGACGTAGCCCGCTTCCCTTAGTACTGCCTTGTTAATGTCTTCCATTGACCAGTACTGCTGGCAGCTAAGTACAACAGACTCGTCAGCTGGAATTGCTCTACGTCGTACGCAGGTCTTACCTTGCTTACTACTCCCGTAGATCACGACTGGCCTTCTTCGCGCAAGTGCTCTTGTGATAGGAGTATCTACCAACGGTCGCACAACATAATTCAGGGGATTTTTTCCACCTTGAATTCCAAATACCTCGCCCAAGAGCTTGATGCGCTCCGGCTCACTGAGCGGAGCGGGTACTCGGCCTAGGAAACTTGGCAGCCAACGTGCGGAGTCGTCACGTGCCACGTTGTTACCCGCCTCTCATCCGACGCGCGCTAGTGCGGAAAGCACGCTACAGCCCATACCTGGCTATTCGGCCACCGTTACGACTCAATCGCGACACGATCGTTGCCAGTCCGCTAAGCCGGATGGCGTTCTCGCTTGAAGTCAGAAATCGCTCTCACAGCCCTGTTACAAATTTCTCGGTCTCCACAATTGGCTCCGCGCTCAGTTCTTTCCAGTTTGGAGCGTACTTGGTCGTATGTTTTCCTTGCTGCGTCGAACTCGTCGGCGCCTAGGTGGGCATGGACTTCCGACCAGCGTCGTTCGCCCTCGCGTCCGTCACGTTTGCTGCCCATACCTCCAAAATAGGGTGCCAAAACAGCAATCACCACACCGAGTCGACGTTCTCAGCACCGGTAGACCGGCCATGCTGGCAATACCCTCAAGGCCATGGGTGAGGACAGCCTGCGGCCGGCGGCGGACAGCCGGGACAGCGGCGGTACGCGACGGTCGCCGTTCGAGCGGTTCGTGGAGGGCGCCTACGGCTGGGTCAGCCGGCCGCCGTTCTTCTACCTGTGCGCGGGCCTGGTGCTGTTCTGGCTGGTCAGCCTGCCGTTCTGGGTGGATCTGAAGACCTGGCAAGCGGCGATCCACACGGCCGGCAGCGTGATCTCACTGCTGCTGCTCACACTGCTGGAGAACGCCTCGCGGCGCGGCGAGGAGGCCGCCCAGGAGAAGCTGAACGTGCTGGCCGAGGCACTCGCCGCGCTGATGGCCTCCCGGGCGACCGAGGACCGCGGCCTCGAGGAGGCGGTGACCAAGCTGCGCCAGGCGGTCGGCCTCGAGGAACGGCACTGACCGAACCAGGCGGTTTCGCCCACCTCGGCCGGGGTATCGGAGCTGTCGACAGCAGCCCCGAGACGGAACGAGGGATCACCATGGGGATGGACGACAAGATCAGCAACAAGGCCGAGGAACTGAAGGGCCACGCCAAGGAGACCACCGGCCGGGCGACCGACAACCCGAAGCTGGAGGGCGAGGGCAAGGTCGACCGGGTCAAGGGCAGCCTCAAGCAGGCCGGCGAGAAGATCAAGGACGCGTTCAAGAAGTAGCCCGGCCGTACTACCAAATGACCCGACACGCCCATCATGTAGTGCCTCCACACCCAATTGGGTCGCACATGTAGTGTTGCGCCCGTCGATGGTTCGTGGCCCGCGAGGGCCGCGTGGCAACAGGGAACCCGGTGCGAATCCGGGACTGCCCCGCAGCGGTAAGTGGGAACGACCGCCGTCATCGAGCGCCCCCGGGCGCTCTCTTGGTCGGACGCCCAGTTGGGCGGACGACGGAGACACAGCACTGGGTCCAACGCCGGGCCCGGGAAGCGACGGCCAGTAGGTGGCGTGAAAGCCGCGCCCACGAGTCCGAAGACCTGCCATCGACGGGCGCGCCGCCGGCGCGCTCGGCTCGGTGTCCTCGCGGGAGGGCAGGCGGGCGGGTTGCGGCGTCGGCTGCCGCACTCCTCGCGTTGCCTGCTCGGCGCGGTTCACCGGCCAGAGGCCGCGAACTCGCGAGGAGTAGCGCTGCGATGACCCTCACCCAGGAGAAGCCGTTACCTCCATCCCCGGCGCCGAAGTCCGGTGTCCCGGTGATCCGCCGCAACGGGGAGACGACCCCGTTCGACTCGAGCAAGATTTCCTCCGCGTTGACCAGGGCATTCCTCGACGTGGAGGGCACCGACGCCGGGGCCTCCAGCCGGGTGCGCGCGGTGGTCGCCGGGCTCACCGAGGCGGTGGAGCTGGCCCTGATGCGCCACGCCGGGCCGGACCGGGCGCTGCACATCGAAGAGATCCAGGACCAGGTCGAGCTGGCGCTGATGCGCGGCGGGCACCACGCGGTGGCCCGCTCCTACGTGCTCTACCGGGAGGAACACGCTCGCGCCCGGGCGGCGGAGGCGACCGACCCGACGTCGGAGAAACAGCCTAAGGTCCGGCTGGCCGACGGCACGCTCACCCCGATCGACACCGACCGGCTGAAGCGGGTCGTCGGAGAGGCGTGTGAAGGCCTGGCCGGCGCGAACTCCGAGCAGGTCCTGGCCGGGACGCGGAAGCTGCTCTACGACGGCATGGGCGCCGAGGAGCTGGACCAGGCCCCGGTGCTGGCCGCCCGCGCGCTGGTGGAGACCGACCCCGACCACTCGTTCGTCAGCGCCCGGCTGCTGCTGGACCGGCTGCGCCGGGAGGCGTTCGGCGCGCTCGGCCTCACCCCGCCCGCCGACCACGCCGAGCTGTCCGGCCGCTATCCGGAGTACCTGGCCGCGTACCTGCGCCGGGGCGTCGACCTGGGCCAGCTGGACCCGGCGATGGCCGAGTTCGACCTGGACAGGGTGGCCGCCGCGATCAAGCCGGAGCGGGACCTGGACTTCGGGTTCCTAGGTCTGCAGACGCTGTACGACCGGTACCTCCTGCACTCCGGGGGCACCCGCTACGAGCTGCCGCAGGCCTTCTTCCTGCGGGTGGCCATGGGCCTGGCCCTGCGCGAGGTGGACCGGGAGGAGCGGGCCATCGGGTTCTACCGGCTGCTGTCCGGCTTCGACGTGATGTGCTCCACGCCGACGCTGTTCAACGCCGGCACCACCCGCCCGCAGCTGTCCTCCTGCTTCCTCACCACCATCCCGGACGACCTGCCCGGGATCTTCGGCGCGATCAGCGACAACGCGCTGCTGTCCAAGTACGCCGGCGGGCTGGGCAACGACTGGACCCCGGTGCGCGGCATCGGCGCACACATCCGGGGCACCAACGGGGTCTCCCAGGGCGTGGTGCCGTTCATGAAGATCGCCAACGACACGGCGGTGGCGGTCAACCAGGGCGGCAAGCGCAAGGGCGCGGTGTGCGGCTACCTGGAGACCTGGCACATCGACGTCGAGGAGTTCCTGGAGCTGCGCAAGAACACCGGCGACGACCGCCGGCGCACCCACGACATGAACACCGCCAACTGGGTGCCGGACGAGTTCCTGCGCCGGGTGCGGGCGGACGCCGAGTGGACGCTGTTCTCCCCCGACGAGGCCGCCGACCTGCACAACCTCTACGGCGACGAGTTCACCACCGCCTACCGGGCGCACGAGGAGGCGGCGGCGCGCGGCGAGCGGAAGGTGTTCCGCACGGTCCGGGCGGTGGAGCTGTGGCGGCGCATGCTGACCATGCTGTTCGAGACCGGGCACCCGTGGATCACCTTCAAGGACCCCTGCAACCTGCGCTCCCCGCAGCGGCACGCCGGGGTGGTGCACTCGTCCAACCTGTGCACCGAGATCACCCTGAACACCACCGCGACGCCCGACGCCGAGGAAGTGGCGGTGTGCAACCTGGCCTCGGTGAACCTGGCCCGGCACGTCGGCGCCGGAGGGCTGGACAGGGAGAAGCTGGCGCGCACCGTCCGCACCGCCGTGCGGATGCTGGACAACGTCATCGACATCAACTTCTACACAATCGGATCGGCTCGGCGGTCCAACCTGCGCCACCGGCCGGTCGGGCTCGGCCTGATGGGGCACCAGGACGCGCTGTTCACCCAGCGCATCCCGCTGGCCTCGGACCGCGCGGTGGAGTTCGCCGACGAGTCCATGGAGCTGATCAGCTACCACGCCATCTCGGCGTCGGCGGACCTGGCCGCCGAGCGGGGTCGCTACGCCACGTTCGCCGGGTCGCTGTGGAGCCAGGGCGTGCTGCCCATCGACTCCGTCGAGCTGCTCGCCGCCACCCGGGCGGAGGGCGAGCTGGAACTGGACCGGACCACCCGGCTGGACTGGGCCGCGCTGCGCGAGAAGGTCCGGTCCCAGGGCATGCGCAACTCGAACGTGATGGCCATCGCGCCGACCGCGACGATCGCCAACATCACCGGGGTCAACCCATCCATCGAGCCGCTCTACCGGAACCTGTACGTCAAGGCGAACATGTCCGGGGACTTCACCGTGGTCAACCCCTACCTGGTCCGCGACCTGGCGGAACGCGGCCTCTGGGACCCGGTGATGGTCGGCGACCTGAAGTACTTCGACGGCGCGCTGGGCCAGATCGAGCGGGTGCCGGCCGAGCTCAAGGAGCTCTACGCCACCGCGTTCGAGATCGACAGCCGGTGGCTCATCGAGGCGGCCGCGCGCCGGCAGAAGTGGCTGGACCAGGCCCAGTCGCTGAACCTCTACATCGCCAGGCCCAGCGGCCGGGAGCTGGACGCGCTCTACCAGCTGGCCTGGGTCAGGGGTCTCAAAACCACCTACTACCTGCGCTCCCAGGCCGCCACGAAAGTGGAGAAGTCCACCCTGGTCACCACCGACGGCCGGCTCAACGCCGTCGCCCCGGTAACCGTCACGCCCGCCCCCGCCTGTGCCATCGACGACCCCGAATGCGAGGCCTGCCAGTGAGCTCCGGACTGGGCACGATCGAACGCGGTGCGGCCCGCGTCGACGTCTCCGACAAGCGCATGATCAACGCTCGGGCGGACGTGAACCAGCTGCTGCCGCTCAAGTACCGGTGGGCCTGGGACAAGTACCTGGCCGCCTGCGCCAACCACTGGATGCCGTCCGAGGTGTCCATGCAGGCGGACATCTCGCTGTGGCGCTCCCCCGACGGGCTGACCGCCGACGAGCGGCACATGGTCAAGCGGAACCTGGGCTTCTTCGCCACCTCGGAGTCCCTGGTGGCGAACAACATCGTGCTCGCGGTCTACCGGCACCTGACCAACCCGGAGTGCCGGCAGTACCTGCTCCGCCAGGCCTTCGAGGAGGCCGTGCACACGCACACCTTCCAGTACATCTGCGAGAGCCTGGGCCTGGACGAGGGCGAGCTGTTCAACGCCTACCGGGAGGTGCCGTCGATCACCGACAAGGCGGCCTGGGCGCTGGAGCACACCCGCAGCCTGGAGGACCCGGACTTCCGCACCGGCACCCCGGCCGCCGACCAGGCCTTCCTGCGTGACCTGGTGGCGTTCTACGTGGTGTTCGAGGGGATGTGGTTCTACACCGGGTTCGCGCAGATCCTGGCGCTGGGCCGGCGCGGCAAGATGCCCGGCATCGCCGAGCAGTACCAGTACATCCTGCGCGACGAGTCGATCCACCTGAACTTCGGCGTGGACGTGATCAACCAGATCGCCTCGGAGAATCCGGGGCTGTGGACCGACCAGTTCCGGGGCCAGGTGCGCGACATGCTCGCCGAGGGCTGCGAGCTGGAGATCGCCTACGGCCGGGACACGCTGCCGAGGGGCATGCTCGGCCTGTCCGCCGACTCGTGCGAGCAGTACATGCGGTTCATCGCCGACCGGCGGTGCGCCCAGCTGGGGCTGGCCCCGCTGTTCGGGGCGAGCGAGAACCCGTTCGGCTGGATGTCCGAGTCGATGGACCTGACCAAGGAGAAGAACTTCTTCGAGACCAGGGTCACCGAGTACCAGACCGGAGGCACCCTGGTCTGGTAGTCCGCCGCGACCGGCCGGCGTCGGTCTTTGACCGGCGTCGGCCGCCGGGGTGAGGATGCGGGCATGACTGACGTGTCGGCGGAGGACTTCGGGTACGTCCTGGAGCAGGTGCGCGGCTTCATCCGGCGGGAGGTCGTGCCCCGGGAGAACGAGATCATGGCCAACGACCGGATCCCGGACGACCTGCGCGCGGCCGCGGCGGAGATGGGGCTGTTCGGCTACGCCGTCCCCGAGGAGTGGGGCGGGCTGGGGCTGAACCTGGCCCAGGACGTGGAGCTGGCCTTCGAGTTCGGGTACACCACGCTGGCGTTCCGCTCCATGTTCGGCACCAACAACGGCATCGCCGGGCAGGTGCTGGTCGGCTTCGGCACCGACGAGCAGAAGAAGGCGTGGCTGCCCCGGATCGCCTCCGGCCAGGTGGTGGCCTCGTTCGCGCTCACCGAGCCCGGTGCCGGCTCCAACCCGGCCGGGCTGCGCACGCGCGCCAGAAGGGACGGCGCCGACTGGGTCATCGACGGGCAGAAGCGGTTCATCACCAACGCCCCGGTGGCCGGCCTGTTCGTGGTGTTCGCCCGCACCTCCGAGCCGGCCGCCGGCAACCCGGGGATCTCGGTGTTCCTGGTCCCGTCGGAGACGCCGGGGGTCAGCGTCGGCCCCAAGGACGCCAAGATGGGCCAGGAGGGCGCCTGGACCGCCGACGTCGCCTTCGACGACGTGCGGGTGCCGGCGGAGGCCATGGTCGGCGACGAGGTGTCCGGCTACCGGGCGGCGATGACCTCGCTGGCCCGGGGCCGGGTGCACATCGCCGGGCTGGCCGTGGGCAGCGCCCAGCGCGCGCTGGACGAGTCGGTGGCCTACGCGGCCACGAACACCCAGGGCGGCCAGCCGATCGGCGCGTTCCAGCTGGTGCAGGCGATGCTCGCCGACCAGTACACCGGGGTGGCGGCCGGGCGGGCCATGGTGCGCGAGGCCGCCCGGGCCTACGTCTCCGGCGAGGACCGCCGGATCGCGCCGTCGGCGGCCAAGCTGTTCTGCACCGAGATGGCCTGCCAGGTGGCCGACCTGGCCGTCCAGGTGCACGGCGGCACCGGCTACATGAAGGAGATCCCGGTGGAGCGGATCTACCGGGACGTCCGCCTGCTGCGGCTCTACGAGGGCACCAGCGAGATCCAGCGCCTGATCGTGGGCGGCGGGCTGCTCAAGCAGCAGGCCGCGAGCTCCTGAGGCGGTGTCCGTACGGGAGCTGGTGGTGCTCGGCACGGCCAGCCAGGCGCCCACCCGCACCCGCAACCACAACGGCTACTTCCTGCGCTGGGACGGCGACGGCCTGCTGTTCGACCCGGGCGAGGGCACTCAGCGGCAGCTGCTGCTGGCCGGCGTGCCCAGCAGCGCGATCACCCACATCTGCCTGACCCACTTCCACGGCGACCACTGCCTGGGCCTGCCCGGGGTGATCCAGCGGATGTCCCTGGACGGCGTGGCGCACCCGGTGCACGCGCACTACCCGGCGTCCGGCCAGCGGTACTTCGAGCGGCTGCGACACGCCACGGTGTTCCACGACCGCACCCGGCTGCACCCGGGTCCGATCGAGCGGGCCGGGGTGGTCGCGGAGGGCGCCTTCGGGCGGCTGGAGGCGCGCGGGCTGGACCACCCGGTGGACGCCTACGGCTACCGCCTGGTCGAGCCGGACGGCGTGCGCATGCGGCCCGAGCTGCTGGAACGGTTCGGCCTGACCGGCGCGGACATCGGCCGGCTGCGCCGGGAAGGCTCGTTGGCCCGCGCGGACGGCGGGACCGTGATGCTGGCCGAGGTGAGCCGGCCGCGACCCGGGCAGCGGTTCGCGTTCGTCATGGACACGCGGCTGTGCGACGCGGTGTACGAGCTGGCCGACGGGGTGGACATGCTGGTGATCGAGTCGACGTTCCTGCGCCGGGACGCGGCGCTGGCCCGCGACTACGGCCACCTCACCTCCGCGCAGGCCGGCGAGGTGGCGCGGGACTGCGGGGTGCGCCGGCTGGTGCTGACCCACTTCTCCCAGCGGTACCGGGACGCGCGCGAGTTCGCGGCCGAGGCCGCCGAGTTCTTCGACGGGGACATCGTGCTCGCCGAGGACCTAGCCACGATCCCGCTGCCGCCGCGCCCGTGAGCCCGGGTGTGCTCGCCGCGCTGGCGGCGGTGGTGCTGGTCGCGGCGTTCGTGCAGGGCAGCACCGGCGTGGGGTTCGCGCTGATCGCGGCGCCGGTGGTCGGCATCCTGCGGCCCGGCCTGCTGCCGGTGTTCCTGCTGGTGCTGATGATCCCGCTGAACGTGTACGTGGCCTGGCGGGAGCGGGACCGGCTGGACCACCGGGGCGCCGGCTGGATCACCGCCGGACGGCTGGCCGGCACCCTGGGCGGCATCTGGGTGTTGCTGGCCATCCCGATGGACCGGCTGAACCTGCTGATCGGCGTCTCCACCGTGCTGGCCGCGCTGGCCGGGCTGGCCGCCCCGGCGTTCCGGCCGGGCCGGGGCGCGCTGCTGGTGGCGGGCGCGGTCACCGGGGTCACCGAGACGTCCACCGGCGTCGGCGGTCCCCCACTGGCCCTGGTCTACCAGCACCAACCCGCCGCCGTGCTGCGGGCCACGGTGGCCGTGTGTTTCCTGGTCGGCGAGGTGATCTCCCTGGTGCTGCTGGCCGCCACCGGGCGGGCCACCGGGGCCCAGTTCGGCACGGCGCTGCTGCTGCTCCCCGCGCTGGCCCTCGGCGCGCTGCTCAGCCGCTGGGTGCACCACCGGCTGGACGGCCGGCTGATGCGCGCGCTGGTGCTCGCCTTCGCGCTGGCCTCCGGGGTGCTGGTCATGCTGCACGGCTAGGACAGATCGGGGATGCCGCCGGTGTTGTTGATCTCACGGGCCAGGTCGCGCACCTTGATGTTGGAGTTCTGCGACACGGTCACGATCCGGTTGAACGCCTCCCGCTCGGACAGCCCGTAGCGGGCCATCACGATCCCGGTGGCCGCCCCGATCACCTGCCGCGACTTGAGCGCCTCGTGCAGGTTGGCCTGCAGCCGGGCACTGGCCAGCGCCACGGCCGCGTGCGAGGCGAGCAGCCAGCCGACGTGTTCGAACCCCTCGGCGAACGCCCCGGGGCGGGACGAGTACAGGTCCAGCGCGCCCAGGTTCTTGTTCTCGTGCGTGTAGAGCCGGAAGCTGGCCCGCAACTCGTCGGAGGCGCGCACCACGTCGTCGGTGCTGGCCAGGGTGTGCACCCGGCCGTCGCGCACGGCCAGGATGCCGGCGGCGTCGCAGCCGTCCACCAGGTCGACGGCGGCCACCACGATCCGGTCCAGGGTGCCCTGCACCGAGTCCTGGGCCAGCAGGTCGCGCGCCATCTCCGCCAGGCCCTTGGCCAGCTCGCGCCAGTCCACCGGTTCAGACATCGGTGGCCACTCGGGAGGGAAACTCAACGATCAGACGGGTGAGCATCGGTCTCGATTCGGCTCTCCTGGGCCGCCACCACGCGGCACACCGAATCAACTGTCAGCTCGCGTGATACCGGCCCACGACGAAGTGGACAGGGATACGGCCGCAGCTGACTGTGTAACCGGGCTCGGGCTGAACAATAGCGTGCCGCGGATCATCGGCGGCGGAGCCACCCGGCTAGTGTCTGCGGGTGCGAATCGGGTTTCTCACGCATGTGGACAGTTCCGGCACCGCCGAGGACGCCTACCGGGACACGGTCGAGCTGGCGGTGGCCGCCGAGGCACTCGGGTTCCACACGTTCTGGGTGGCGCAGCACCACGGCAGCGCCCGGAACGGCTTCCTGCCCTCCCCGCTGGTGCTGCTCGCCGCGCTGGCCCAGCACACCAGCAGCATCCAGCTGGGCACCGCGGTGATCGCCGCGCCGCTGGAGCAACCCCGGCGGCTGGCCGAGGACGCCGCGGTGGTGGACGCGCTCAGCGGCGGGCGGCTGCAGCTCGGCCTGGGCACCGGCAACGACGCGGAGGCGGCCGAGCGGTTCGGGCACGACCACGCCGACCGCTGGGTCGAGGCGGTCGAGGTGCTCGACGAGCTGTGCGCCGCGCTGGACGGAGAAGGCCTGGTCCCCCAGGCGCCCGGCCTGCGCCGGAGGTTGTGGTGGGCGACCGGCTCCGCCTCCGGCGCGCACCTGGCCGCCGCCCGGGGAATGGGGCTGATCACCGGCCGCCTGCCGCACATCCCCGGCTCCACCGTGCTGCGCGACCTGCGCCGGTACTGGACCCGCGCGGTGGACGAGCCCCGGGTCGGCGGCTCCCGGATCCTCCCGCCGGACGCCGCGCCGAAGCAGCTGGCGGCGGAGTGGGCGACCGACCCCACGCTGGGCTGGTCGACGGAGCTGATCGTGCAGGCCGGGCCGACCCGGCCGGCGCTCGCCGACCGGGTAGCCGCCATGCGGATGTTCGCGCGGGACCTCGAACCCGCCCTCACCGTCGCGCTGGCCGCCCGGCACGGCGAGCTGGCCCGGGTCTAGCGCGGGACACGCTTGCCGAGCGCGCGCCCAGTTCGGCGCGCGCGGGAGAAACCAGCGCTACCCGGCGAGCTG
Source organism: Actinospineispora eucalypti (assembly GCA_014208095.1). Classification (GTDB taxonomy): domain Bacteria; phylum Actinomycetota; class Actinomycetes; order Mycobacteriales; family Pseudonocardiaceae; genus Pseudonocardia; species Pseudonocardia eucalypti. The sequence goes on from JACHMT010000002.1 coordinate 1,082,262, forward strand.
GAGGCGGGTGCGGAACAGGTCCAGCACCTGGTCCAGCGCCTGCCTGGTGGGCTGGCCGGGCTCGTCGATCAGGTGCTCGGTGAGCACCGAGTGCGGTTTCAGCAGCGCATCCGGGTTGGCCGCCTCGTCGTCCAGCTCGACCGCGACGAAGCCGTCGCCGAGCTGTTCGCGGAGGAAGCGGAACCGGCTCTCCGGCACGAAGGCGTCGCCGCGGAACCGCAGGCCGAGCACCTGGAGGCCGCCCTCGGCGCAGCGCTTGCGGACCACCGCCAGGTCCTCCGGGGAGATGTCGATGCTCTCCTTCTGCGCCCGGGTCACCGGGAGCGGCATAGAAGGCTGGGAGAGCACCGGTGCGAGCAGGCGATCGTCGGTGGCCATGGCCAGCGCGTAGCCGCCGGTGAAGCACATGCCCACCGCGCCCACGCCCGGGCCGCCGCACCGCTCGTGCTCGTGCGCGGCCAGCGCGCGCAGCCATCCCACCACCGGGGAGGTCTTGCCCGTCGCCCACACCGTGAACTCGCGGCTCACGCAGGCCGGCAGCATCGAGCTGGCCACGTACCGGGCGGTGCCCAGCTTGCCGCGCACCGCCGGGTCGGGGTCGCGGCCGGGCGTGCCGAACAGCACCGGCAGCACGGCCGTGGCGCCGATCGCGGCCACCCGCTCGGCGAACGCCAGCACCTTGGGCGTGATGCCGGGCATCTCGGCGATAACGATCACCGCCGGCCCCTCCCCCCGGCGCAGCAGCTCGTGGGTCACCGAGCCGGCGGTGAAGCTGTCCCGGTCGAAACCGGTGAGGTCGTGATCAGCCATCGATGCTCCGTTTCTCAAAGGATCACCGAGAGGATGACAGATGTCATGGCCAAGCGGTGACAGTTGTCCCGGGGTCGCGGCCGCCCCCGGCGGGACGCTTTCCTCGTCAACCCGGAACGCGAGGACGAGGAGCACGGCATGAACCGCACGTCGGAAGCCCAACCACCGGCGACCACCGGCGAGATGGGCGCGGGCGCCACCCGCACGCTGCGCCGGATGACCGGCTCGCTGGCCTGGGACATCGGCCTGCCGGTGGCCGCCTACTACGGCGCACGGCTGCTCGGCTGCGATGACTACATCGCGCTTCTGGCCGGCACCCTCACCTCGGCGCTGCGGGTCGGCGTGGTCGCCGTGCGGGACCGCAGGCTGGAACCGTTCGCGGCATTCCTGCTGGTCACCTTCGGCTTCGGGTTGGCGCTCAGCTTCGCCACCGGGGACGCCCGGTTCATGCTGGCCAAGGACTCGGCCACCACCGCAATCGCCGGCCTGGTGTTCCTGGGCAGCTGCCTGGTGCGCCGGCCGCTGACCTACGACGCGACGCTCCGGTTCGCCGGGGCGGGCGGGGTGGCCGCACTGCGCGAGCGCTGGCTGGACCCGGTCGCGCGGCGCCGCTGGTACGTCGCCTCCGTGGTGTGGGGGGCCGGCCTGCTGCTGGAGGCGGTGCTGCGGATCGCGGTGGTGTACCTGCTGCCGCTGGACACCGCGGTCGTCGCGTCCACCGTGCTGCAGGTCACCGCGTTCACCCTGCTGATCGGCTGGACGGTGCGTTCCACCAAACGCGCGCTGGCCGCCGAAGCCCGCACCCCGACCGCCGGCTCGTAGGCTTCGCAGCGTGAACAGCGTCCCCGCCACCGTCGACCCGGACGACGACGTCCTGGTCGACGATGCGGCGTGGCCGGCCTATCTGGGCAGCACCCCGAGCGCCCGGCGGGGCGACCGGCTCGGCGCGTCGCTGTTCGTGCTCTTCCTCGTGCCGATCGGCCTGGCCTCGGCCCGGGACGGCATGCCCCCGGGACCGCTCGCGGTGCTGGTCGCCCTGCTCGTGCTGTACGCGCTGTGCTTCCTCGGGGTGTGGTGGGTACCCGCGCTGTGGCGCGGCACCGCCCGGCGGCTGGCCATGATCTGCGTGGTGTTCCCGGTCGGTGTCGCGGTGGTCCTGCTCAGCGGTCTGAGCGGCTCGATGGCCGTGCTCGGCTACGCGCTCAGCGCCTCGAACGTGATGCTGCCGCTGCGCTGGGCCCGGGTCGTCGGCCTGGTCACCGTGTTCGCCGCGCTGCCGGCCAGCTGGCTGGTCACCGGCGCCGTCGACTGGGTGAGCGTGGTCTTCCTGGCCATGGTGGCGATGATCGCGCTGGGCATGGCCCGGCTGGCCCGCCTGGTCGGGGCGCTGCGCGCGGCCCGCTCGGAGATCCGGGCGCTCGCGGTGGCCGGCGAGCGGGAACGGATGGCCCGGGACCTGCACGACGTGCTCGGCCACTCGCTGACCACGATCACCGTGAAGACCGCGCTGGCCCGGCGGCTGGTGGAGAGCGGCGCCGACGGCGAGCGGGTGGCCGGCGAGCTGCGCGAGACCGAGGATCTCTCCCGCCGCGCGCTGGCCGACATCCGGGCCACCGTCTCCGGGCAGCGCCGGATGTCCCTGGTCGCCGAGCTGGTCTCCGCCCGGGCCGCGCTGCGCGCCGCCGGGATCGAGGCCGACCTGCCGCACGCGGTGGACGACGTGGAGGCGCGGGCCGAGGAACCACTGGCCTACGTGCTGCGCGAGGGGGTGACCAACGTGGTCCGGCACAGCGGCGCCGGCCGGTGCACGGTGCGGGTGGGTGCCCGCTGGCTGGAGGTGGTGGACGATGGGGCCGGGCCGCCGGGGGAACCCGGCAACGGGCTCACCGGGCTGGCCGAGCGGCTGGCCGAGGTGCGCGGCACGCTCGATTTCGGGCCGCTGCCCACCGGCGGTTTCCGGCTCTCCGCGAGGGTGCCGGGATGATCAAAGTACTGGTGGCGGACGACCAGGCGCTGGTCCGGGGCGGCCTGGTGGCGATCCTCAACCTGGAGCCGGATCTCACCGTGGTCGCCGAGGTCGGCGACGGCGACCAGGTCCTTCCGGCCGCCCGCCGCAGCGAACCGGACGTGGCGCTGCTGGACGTACAGATGCCCGGGATGGACGGCATCACCGCCACCGAAGGGCTGCGCTCCTCGGTCCCCGGCTGCCGGGTGCTGATCTGCACCACGTTCGGCCGCCCCGGCTACTTCGCTCGCGCCATGGCCGCCGGCGCGGCCGGGTTCATCCTCAAGGACGCCCCGCCGGAGCAGCTGGTGGACGCCATCCGCCGGGTGCACGCCGGCCTGCGCGCGGTGGACCCCACGCTGGCCGCCGAGTCGCTGGCCACCGGCACCAACCCGCTCACCGAGCGGGAACGGGAGGTGCTGCGCGCGGCCCTGCGCGGCGGCACCGCCGCCGAGATCGCCAAGGCGCTGCACCTGTCCAACGGCACCGTGCGCAACCACCTTTCCTCGGCGATCGGCAAGACCGATGCGGCCAACGGGCCGGACGCGGCCCGCATCGCCGATCAGAACGGCTGGCTCTGAGCCCCACCCTCACCGCGTGAACTCCATGTTCGACACCGCGCCGCGGCTGGATGCACCCGGGCCGCGCGGAGTGGCGGTGGGCAACAACGTACTCTTTCTGATAGTGACTGTCACTTGACCGTCAGTATCAAACGACGTACGGTTTTGAGCGTTCACTCATCGACGAGGAGGACGCCATGACCGAGACCTCCGACCTCGTGGCCCGCCGGGTGACCGTGGACTTCACCGGGGTCAGGGCGGACTGGAACCAGGTGCACCCGGAGTTCGGCCACCTCACCAACGCGATGTCGTTGATGTTGCCGTTCATGGAGCCGTTCTTCATCAAGACCATGCGCGAGGCGAAGAAGCGGCTGCCGGCCGGGCCGTCCGCGCTGAAGCGGGACATCGACCTGTTCAACTTCCAGGAGGGCCGGCACTACTCCAACCACGCCCGGCTGAACGACATCATCCGGGCCGCCCACCCCGAGCCGGTGACCGAGGGCGAGGCCCGGCTGCGCGCCGACTACCAGCGGTACTGGGCGCGCGGGCACAAGTTCGCGCTGGCCTACACCGAGGGCTTCGAGACCGTCGCGCCGCTGCTCTGCGACTACTTCTTCGGCAACCTGCACCGGTTCGGCCTGGACAGCGGCGAGGCGGCGGCCTACCTGTGGCTCTGGCACGTCGCCGAGGAGCACGAGCACCGGACGGTGGCCAACTACGTCTACCACGAGCTGTACCGGGACTACCGGTACCGCGTCTTCGGCATCCTGTTCGCCACCTGGCACGTGTTCGCGTTCTCCCTGCCGATCGCCGGGCGCACCCTGCTCGACGCGCGCCGGCGGATGACCGCACGAGAGCGCTGGCACAGCCGGGCGCGCTACGCCCGGCTGCTGGCCGGAATGTTCGGCATGTTCCTGCCCCAACTGGCGTTGCGCGCCTGCCGGCCCGGCTACGACCCGGCCGACCTCGAGCCGCACCCGGACGCCCGGGCGCTGCTGGACGAGGCGCTGGCCCGGTTCGGCGAGGCCACCCCGCGCGGGGCGGGAGAACCGGCGTGAACCCGCTCGGTTTGAATCCACTCGGCGTGAACCCGCTCGGTGGCGGCCCGGTGCCGGACCCGAGCTGGCCGACCAACCCGGCGATCAACGCCGCGTTCACCGCCGGCGCCGGGCTGGCCGTGTTGGCCGGGCTGGTGTTCGCCGTCCGCTGCTACCGGCGGGAGGGCACCGTGATCGGCTTCGTCTGCCTGCTCGGCGGCGCGGTGGCCAGCCTGTTCGAGCCGCTGACCGCCGCGAACGCGTTCGTCTACTACCCGGTCCAGGAGCAGTTGACGCTGTTCACCGCCTACGGCGTGCGTATCCCGCTGTTCCTCACCCTGGCTTACACGGCCGAGATCGGCCTCGGCTCGCTCGCCCTGTGGCGGCTGCTGCGCGCCGGCGGCGGGCCGTCGGCGGTGATGCGGGTGTGGCTGCTGGTGGCCCTGGGCGACGTGCTGTTGGAGACCCCGGCGCTGTGGTTGCGGGTGTTCTACTACTACGGGCCGCAGCCGCTGAACCTGTGGGGCATGCCGCTCTACTGGGCGCCGCTGGACGGCGCACTGGGCATACTGCCCGCCGTGCTGCTGCACCTGCTGCACGGCCCCAGCTGGCGGGCGTGGCACCACCTGGTGCTGATCGCGCTGTACCCGACCAGCGTGGCGGTCTTCTACGTCGGCGCCGGGTGGCCGGTGTGGACCCTCATGAACACCGGCGTCGCGATGCCCTGGATCTGGGCCGGCGGGCTGCTCACCGTCGCGCTGACCTACCTGTTCGTCCGTGCGCTCGCCGCGCTGACCGCCGTACCGCCCGAGGCCCTGCGCAACGCCTGGCGCGCATCGCCGGCCGACCACGCCCTGCCCCACTGACGCCACCACCGCCACTCACGGAGGGCCGCCCATGTCCCCGTTCCCGCACCTGTTCTCGCCGATCCGGATCCGGCACACCACCGTGCCCAACCGGATCGTGATCACCTCGCACGGCGCCAGCGAGGCGTTCCGCAACCCGAACGTCTCTCCGGACGGCTACATCGAGTACCTGCGCCGGCGGGCCGCCGGCGGGGTCGGGCTGATCATCGCCCAGCCGCAGTTCCCGAACCCCTTCGGCCCGGTGCCCGAGGCGAGCGTGGAGCGGCACGCCCGGCTGGCCGAGGCGGTGAGGGCGGAAGGCGCGGTCCCGCTGATCCAGCTGGCCCACCTCGGCGCCACTTTCCGCTCCGACGCGGACGTGCGCCGGCCGCCGTTGTGGGGGTTCGAGGCCAGTCAGACCGCCGAGGGCGAGACCGCGCACCGGATGACCGGCGACGAGATCGAGCTCATGATCGACGCGTACCGGCAGATCACCCGGATGGCTGTGGACGCCGGCTTCGACGGGGTGGAACTGCACGGCGCGCACGGCTACCTGGTCCAGCAGTCGCTGTCCCCGTGGGGCAACCGGCGCGCCGACCAGTGGGGCACCGACCGCACCCTGTTCGCCCGTCGGATCATCGAGGCCGTCCGCCCGGTACTCGGCCCGGACCGCATCCTGGGCTACCGGACCGCCACCGACGACTTCGTCTCCCCCGAGGACGGCGGACTGGCCGCCACCGGCCTCGCCGACACGGTCCGGGCACTGCTGAGCACCGGCGAGATCGACCTGCTGAACACCACCGTCGGCTTCGGCGGCGCCAGCTACGGCCGGGCCATCCCCAACTACCGCAGCACCGAGGCGCCCAACGTCCCGAAGGCCCGCCGCATGCGCGAGCTGCTCGGCGACGCACTCACCGTGCCGATGATCGCCACCGGCCGGATCAGCTCCCCCGGCGTGGCCGAGCGGCTGCTCGCGGAGGGCGAGTGCGAGCTCACCGCGATGACCCGCGCGCACATCGCCGACCCGGACCTGGCCCGCAAGACCGCGCGCGGCGACGCGCACCGCATCCGGCCGTGCACCGGGGCGAACGTGTGCGTGAACCGGAAGCTGGCCGGCTTCCCGGAGATCAGCTGCTTCCACAATCCGGAGGTCCTGCGGGAACGCGAGCTGTCACCGACCTGGACCGGAACGCCCCGGCAGGTCCTGGTGATCGGGGCCGGCCCGGCCGGGCTCAAGGCCGCCGAGGTCGCCGCCCGGCGCGGTCACCGGGTTCGCCTGGTGGACGCCGCGCCCCGGGCCGGCGGCCTGCTCCGGCACGCCGAGCACACCGCCGCCGCGCCACTCACCACCGCACTGGACCACCTGCTGGGCGAGCTGGCCGAGCACGGCGTCAAGCCCGAGCTGGGCATCCGGGCGGATCGGCGGTTACTGGAGGAGCTGGCCCCGGACCACGTCGTGCTGGCCACCGGGGCGGCGCGCCCCGGGCCGGGCTCGGTGCCGGGCGGACACACCGGCCACGTGCTGGGCAGCGCGGAGGCGCTCACCGCCGAGATCGATGACGACGTGCTGGTCTACGACACGGTGGGCGCGAACGAGGGCCCGCTGGTGGCCGAGGCCCTGGCCCGCCGGGGCAAACGGGTCAGCTACGTGACCCGCTACGAAACGATCATGCCGTACGGCGGGGCGCTGCACCGGGTGGAGGTGCCGGCCATCCTGCGCCGCCGCGCCCAGCGGGTGATCACCGAAGGCCTGCTCGGCGACCTGGACGGGCGCACCGCGACGATCGTGCGCGCGGATGGCGAGACGATCGCCGAGGTCACCGCCGGCACCGTGGTTGCGGTCACCTCGCTCGCCTCGGAGAACACGCTGGCCGCCGACCTGGACGAGCTGCGGATCCCGTATCGGCTGGTCGGTGACGCGATGGCGCACCGCACCGCGTTCCAGGCATTCAAGGAAGGCGCCGAGGCCGGGGTTGCGATCTGACGTAATGACGTACACCGATGGCGTCATCCGACGGGCGCGAGGGTGCCGGGCGTCCGCGTAGCGTGCGGCCATGTCCAAGATCACCTACACGGCGCCGTTCGCCGAGGTCATCCTGGACGCAACCGTCGACTGACCGGTCTCGCGCCTGGGCCGGCCGCTACGGGGGAGCCGGCCCAGGCGTCTCGCCCGCTTTCGCCACGATGCGGCTCAGCCGGGCCCGCGCCTGTTCGTCCAGCCCCCGGTCCCGGGTGGTCGGCCACTGTTCGATCTCCGCCGCCGCCCGCTCGCACCGGTCGGCCAGGGCACCGAGGGTGTCCACCAACAGCTCCCCGGCGAGGGCGTTGAGGTGCGCGCGAGACTCGAAGGCACCCTGCCCGGCGAGGTAGCGGTCGGCCAGCTCGGCCGCCGCCGCGATGGTGGACCGGGCGGAGACCGCCGTGGCGGTGAGCGCGGCCGCAAGGTCCCGCACACTCCCCTGGTCGGCCAGCCAGAGCCGGACGAACGCCTCCACGTCCAGCGTCGGCGGCGCCGGCGGGGAGGCCAACCAGTCCGCCAGTGCCCGCCGCCCCGGCTCGGTGATCGTGTACCGCTTGCGGGTACGCCGGCCGGCCGGCTCCGCCTCGACCCTCGCCCAGCCCAGGCGGACCAGCCGGTGCTGCTCCCGGTACAGGTTTGACTCCGAGGACGGCCAGACCAGCCGCACCGAGGTGCGCACCTGCTGGGTCAGCTCGTATCCGGTGTGCGGCCGCAACGCCAGCAGACCGAGCAGCGCGTAGGTGGTCGCGGAGGCGTTCACCAGCGCATGTTCGGCAGCGGGCGGCTCAGGTGGCGCACCGCGTACCGGCCGATCATCGGCATGGCGACCGCCTTGTACGCCTCGTTCATCGGGAACCGGGCGCGCACCTCGGTCACCAGCCGGCGCGGGATCCCGAACCGCAGCTTGGTGAAGGTGACGTCCATCCAGTCCGCCTTGCGGCACGCCTCCACCAGCTCCGCGTGCGGGCCGGTGTACGGGCGCACCTTGTGGTGATTATTGATCATCAGGTGCAGCTCTTCGGTCCACTCCAGGCGCCCGATCGCCTCTAGGTGCGCCGTGGCCAGGTCGCAGGCCGGACCGAGGTAATCCAGGTTCCCGCTGAGGAAGAACGGCAGGTCGTGCAGCGCCGTCACGACGGCCAGCTTTTCCTCGCGGTACGGCTGCGGCCGGGTGACGAACCGCGCCCAGTTGACCATGCGATAGCAGTGCGCACGGTAGCCCTGGTAGCCGATGCCCAGCCCGTCCCGGTACGGGTCGAGCAACTCGTCGAGCACCGGCAGGTCGGTCACCACGCCGGTGTCGGTGACGGTCAGGTCCACGCACCCAAACTACTCCCGGCGGGAGCAGTTTGCCAAGTGTCGGTGCTCGAACATATAATCGAACGCATGGACGACGGCTTCGGTGAGCGGCTGGCGGGGACCTCCGTCGGTCCGGAGCTGGCCGCCGTGTTGGCGTCGGTTGATGTGGCGGCGGTGCCGAATGGCTCGGTGATCGATGTCCTGCAAGCGTCCGCGCGACTGCGGGCCTACGCGGAAGGGTTGTACCTCGGGGCTGTGGCCTCGGTACTGGAACGTGGCCCGTCCGCCGGCCCGGACTCGGTGGCCCGGTTGGCCGAGCCGGAGCGCTACGCGCCGGATGAGGTGCGGGCGGCGTTGGTGATGAACCGTCGGCAGGGGTGGAGTGAGTCCGAGTTTGCCTACGCCCTGTGCCGGGGTCTGCCGGCGGTGCATGCCGAGATGTTGGCCGGGCGAATCGACCGGGACCGGGCGTGGGTGTTCACCCAGCACCTCGCCGGTCTACCGGGCGAGTTGGTGGCCAAGGTATTGGACGCGGTGTTGACGGAGGCGCCCGGTTTGACCACGGGGCAGCTGCGGGCCCGGATCCTGAAGCTGATCATCACCGTTGATCCGGACCACGCGCGGGATGCTTACGAGCGGGCGTTGGCCGAGCGTGCGGTGGTCGGCTATCTGAACCCGGACGGTACAGCGGTGATCGCGGCGTCGGGTTTGCCGCCGGATGAGGCGGCCGCGGCGACCGAGCGGATCGCGGGGCTGGCTCGCGCGGCGAAACGAGCCGGGCATCCGGGCCGGGTTGACCAGTTGCGCGCGGACATTTACCTACGCCTGCTCGATGACCGCTTCCACCACCTGACCCGTACCGAAATGATCGCCGCTCTGCTGGACGAGGCCGGGCGGACGCAAGCCCCACCGGCTGAACCCCCAACGCGCGAGGTCTCGCCAGGCGACATTTCACCGGGCGAAGCGGTGGCGGCCGAAGGCCCGCCGTGTCCCGAACCGCACAACGTCGGTGCCCGGGACAGCGAGGCAAGCAACGCCGAGCCGGAGCAGGACCGTCCGGACAGTGCCGGGCCAGACGACGCCGGACCAGGCGAGAACAGCCCGCAGGAGCACGCGCCGACTCCCGCGCCTCGACCGGCGAGCAGCGAGCGCGAACCCCTCGGACACGTGACCGGGATCGAAGTCCGGGCCCGGCTCGACAGCCTCGCGAGGGTGAACGAGTTACCCGGAGAGCTGCCGGGTTGGGGGCCGATCCTCGCCGAGACCACCCGGCGGGCGGTCGCCCGCCAGCACCACGGTCAGTGGCGGTGGGTGGTGACCGACCACGAGGGTTATCTGCTTGCGGAGGGTCTGACCAGGCGAAGACCGGGCACCGGTTCACCCGGGCATCGTGCGGAAGGCGGGATCGTGGAGTTGGCGATTCCGGCGACCGCGCTGGCCCGACTCGCCAAAGACCCGCCACCAGCCTGAGCCAGGGTGATCGCCGACATCGCCAGCCAGTACCAATACGCCCGCACCACGCCGAGCACCAACCTGGACGGCCGGCCGGGGCGGCGACTACCCGGGCCTGGGTTGCGCCGGTATGTACAGATCCGCGACCGCACCTGCACCGCCCCGGGCTGCCGGCGCCCGGCCACCCAATCCGAACAGGACCACATCCACGACCACCAATACGGCGGCGCCACGACCAGCACCAACCTGGGGCCGGGCTGCAAGTACGACCACCGGCTCAAACACGAAGGAGGCTGGACCGTTACCCAACCCCGGCCTGGCCGGTTCATCTGGACCAGCCCACTCGGCCGCCGCTACCACACCCGAGGAGAACGCATCACCGACCCACCACCGTTCTAGAAACGGCGGCGCGGCCCCAAATTGGTCAGTCGGTGCGGGCCACCACGCCGAAGATGTCAACCGGATCGGCGAGGCTCACCAGTCCCGGGCGCCACCGATTGACCGGGACCAGACCGGGTTCGACCAGGGACAGGCCGTCCACCAGTTCCGCCAGCTGCCCAGTGGTGCGCAGCCGGTACGGCTGGCTTCCGTACTCCTGGTAGATCGCGTTGGCCGCGCGGACACCCTCGCTGGTGTCAGCGAAGTCGCCGAGCGCCAGGTAGCTGCCCGTCGGCAGTCCAGCCGCCACTTTGGCCACGATTGCCCGGGCCTCGTCGTACGCCGCCACGTTGCCCAGCATGCTCAGGAAGATGGCGGCGACCGGCTTGTTGAAGTTCAACGCCTCCTGCGCCTCGGCCAGGAAGATGACCGGGTCGCGCACGTTCGCGTCGAGGCAGATGGTCACCCCGGCCGGGGTGGTGCTGGTGAGCAGGGCGCGGCCGTGGGCCAACACCGACGGGTCGTCGTCCACGTAAACCACGCGGGCGGCCGGGTTGATGCGCTGTGCCACGTCGTGCACGTTCTCCGCGTCAGGGAATCCGGTACCGATCACCAGGAACTGGGTGATCCCCGCCTCCCCGGCCAGGAAGCTGACCACGCGGCCCAGGAAGGCCTGGTACTCGCGGGCGGCCACTCGCATCTCCGGATAGACCTCGGTCACCGCGTCGCCGAGCGCGCGGTCCACCGGGTAGTTGTCCTTGCCACCCAGCCAGTAGTTCCACAGGCGCCACATCCGGGGCACGTCGAACTGGATGCCGACGCGGGCGGCCGACCACTCATCGGACGGCGAATCGACCACCGAACACCGACCTCCCAGGCACCACGCTGAACCCGAAGCCGGCCACGCCACGGAGCCCGACTGCCGACCGAGTGTAACGCCCGATGTGGCCCGGATCTCTGTTCCGGCCAGCGCGCGTCGACGCGTTCACCCGCTCCGCTATGGAGCGGAGTAGCGGCGCAGCGATCTTGGAGGTGCCGGTGCCATTGTCAGCCGGCGTGCGGCGGATGACCGCGAGGGCGCTCGCGGATTACGACGATCAGCCCGACGAGGTCTCGTAGAGGTCCCGGCGGAACCGTTCCTTGATGGTGGCCACCGCTACGAAGGTCACCACCGCGGCCGCGATGATGTAGAGGGACAGCGACCACGAGGAACCGGTGGCGGCGAGCAGTGCGGTCATGATGAACGGGGCCAGGCCGCCGGCGAACACCGAGGCGAACTGGTAGCCCAGCGACGCACCGGAATAGCGCACGTCGGCCGGGAACATCTCCGCGCACAGCGTGGCCTGCGGCCCGTACATGGTCGCGTGGATGGTGAAGCCGATCAGCAACCCCAGGAAGACCAGCACCACCGAACCGGTGTTCACCAGCCAGAACAGTGGGAAGGCGAACGCGGCCATGAGCACCGTTCCGGTGAGGTAGAGCTTCTTGCGGCTGCCCATCCGGTCGCTCAGCGCGCCGAAGAACGGCATCGTCACCACCTGGGTGAGGCCGGCGGCCATCACACACAGCAGGATCTGTCCCCTGGACATGCCGACGGTCTTGGTCGCGTAGTCCAGCATGCCGCTGATCAGGATGTAGAAGGTCGCGTTGACCACGAAGAACGCGCCGGCGGCCTGCAGGATCTCCCGCCAGTACCGGCGTACCGCCTCGACCAGCGGCGCCTTGCGCAACCCGGCCTCCTGCCGGGAGTCGGCGGCGCGCTGGCGAAGCTCGTGGAACACCGGGGTGTCCTCGATCTTGAGCTGCACATAGATCCCGATCAGCACCAGCAGCAGGCCGGTCAGGAACGGCACCCGCCAGCCCCAGCTGGTGAACTGCTCGTCGGTCAGCACGGTGGTCAGGACCAGGAAGAACATGTTTCCCGCGACCGCACCGAAGATCGCGCCGGTCTGCACCAGGCTGCCGTAGTAACCCCGCCGCTCGACCGGGGCGTGCTCGGTGAGCAGCAACGCCGCGCCGCCCCACTGCGCGCCCACGCCGAGGCCCTGCACCAGGCGGGCCACCACCAGCAGGATCGGCGCCCAGACGCCGATGGTCGCGTAACCGGGCAGCACGCCGATGGTGAAGGTGGCCACGCCCATCACCAACATGGCGGCCACCAGAGGGGGCTTGCGGCCGAACCGGTCGCCGACGTTGCCGGCGATGATCCCGCCTAGCGGCCGGGCCACGAACCCGACCGCGAAGGTGGCGAACGAGGCGAGGGTGCCGGCCACCGGGTTCGCGGACGGGAAGAACTGGGGTCCCAGCACCAGCGCGGCAGCCGTGGCGTAGATCAGGAAGTCGAACCACTCCAGGGTGGTGGCGAAGACCGCGGCGGCGGCCAGCCGGCCCATCCGGGGGTTCCCCGGGCGCTCCCCCGGCCGCGTGTCGAGCGGGCCCTCGCCGGATACGTGTTCAGCGGGCATCGGGAAACCTCCGGCCGGGGCCACGTCGCTCGCGTCGGTACGAACGCTCGTTCTTACGATAGACACGTCGACCGCCATCGAGCAACCGGGCGGGTTCAGCGGTGCGGCAGCGGCCCCTCCAGAAGGGCCAGTGCGTAGCGCGCGTGCTGCTCGGACAGCTGACCCCGGGACAGCCGCCCGTCCGGCCGGTACCAGGTGGCCACCGAGCTGATCATGGTCAGGATCGCCCGGGCCGCGTCCAGCGGGTACGGGGTGCGGAACTCGCCGCTGGCCGCTCCCTGCTCCACGATCTCGGTGAAGATCGACTGCGTCCGGTCCCGCGCCGCGACCAACCGCTCCCGGTCCTCCCCTCGCAGGTAGCGGACCTCAGCGGTGCTCACCAGCATGGCCAGCTGCTCGTCCACGACGAACCCCACGTACGCCCGCACCGCCTCGCGCAGGCGGGAGGCGGCATCGTCGCCCGCCTCGCCGACCGCGCGGCGCAGCCGGGCCTCCAGCTCGGCGTTCACGTGCCGGAGCACCTCGGCCAGCAGGTGGGACTTGGAGGGGAAGTAGTTGTACAGGTTGGACAGGCTGGTGCCCGCCCCCTTGGCCACCTCTCGCATGGAGGCGCCGTTGAACCCCTGCGCCCCGAACGCGGCCAGGGCGGCGTTCAGGATCGCGGCCTCGTTCCCCCGCCCGGTATCGGCCAGCTGAGACCCAGGTGAACGACTGTTCATAGCGCTCAGGCTAGTACATCTCATCACCTTGACGGGCCGCGAGACGCCGTGATTGGCTCGATTGTGTAAGAACGTTCGTTCATAGCCCCGGCCGGCGAAGGGAGCGCATGCAAACCGAACAGGCGCCGAAACCGCGAACCACGCAGGGCCGCTGGTTCGAGGACTTCACCGTCGGCGAGACCTTCACCAGCCGGCCGCGCACGATCACCGCGCACGACCTGGCCGCCTTCACCCAGCTGTCCGGCGACGACCACCCGCTGCACGCCGGCCCGGACGGCCCGCTGCACGGCCCGTTCGGCATCGCCGTGGCGATGGGCCTGCTGCACGGGCTCGGCCTGCACGGGCCGGCGGTGCTCGGGTTGCTCAACACGCACTGGGACTACCGGCGGCCGCTGCGGGTCGGTGACACGGTGCGGCTGCGGATGACGGTGGTGCGCTGCCGGCGGACCACCGACGGCGGGCGGGGCGTGGTCACCCGGCACATGCGCCTGGTCGACGACCGCGGCGGCACCGTGCAGGAGGGCACCACCTCGGCACTGTTCGAGGCCAGCGGCTCCGGCCCCGACCCGGCCGGGCGGGCGTTCGGCACGGTGGCCTGGGGCGAGACGCTCACCGCGAACCTCCCGGCGGGCTTCGCCGACGCCCTGGCCGGCTGGGACGGCGCGATCGGCCTGCGCGCGGGCGAGCACGAGGTGGGTCTGCGGGTGTACCGGGGCCGGGTGATCGAGGTCGCCGGGCGGCCCGCCCTCGGCCCCACCTTCACCGTCGAGGCCGACGAGCTGACCTGGACCGAGCTGGTCACCGCGCCGGCCAACGAGTTCACCCGGTTCGCCATGGCCGGCCGGTTCACCGTGCGCGGCAACGGCTACGAGTACCTGCGTCTGACCCGCCCGCTGCACCTGCTGGCGGACGCCGCCCGAACCGCCGCCGAGGAGCCAGCATGAGATACCTGCGCGTCGCCGGCACGACCTGCTTCGTCGAGGAGCACGGGACCGGCATCCCGGTGCTCTGCCTGCACACCGCCGGGCAGAGCGGGGCGCAGTGGCGACACGTCGCCGGCGGCCTCGCCGCGCGCGGCTTCCGCGTGGTGGTGCCCGACCTGCCCGGCCACGGCCGCTCCGAGCCGGCCCTCGGTGGCCCGGTCACCGATCTCGGCGACTACGCCGAGTGGTGTCTCGAGCTGCTCGACGTGCTCGGGCTCCGCCACTGCCACGTGGTGGGCTGCTCGATCGGCGGCAAGATCGCCCTGGATCTGGCCTGCCGGGCGCCGGACCGGCTGGCCGGGGTGGTCGCGATGGCCGCCGATGCCTGGGCCGGCGGGTCGCCGAGCGAGCGGGGACTGCGCCGCGAGCTCTCCGACGTGGCCGCGCCGAGCCGGACCGACCGCACCCACCTGGGCACGCTGGCCGTGGTCGGGCGCTCGGTGCCGCAGGCCCGCGCCGAGCTGATCGCCACCATGCACCGCCGGGAGGACCCCACCGTCTCGACGTCCGACCTGATCGGCTGGACCACCCACGACCTGCGCACCCGGCTGCGCCGGATCAGCTGCCCCACCCACCTGGTGGTCGGCACGGACGACCTGTGGCTGGAACCGGCCAGGGTGCGGTGGGCGGCCGACCGCATCGCGGGCGCGCGGTACACCGTGCTGGACGGCATCGGGCACTATCCGATGGAAGAGATCGAGGGCTTCGACGAGGTGCTGGCCGGCTGGCTGGTGGAGCTGGAGAACGGGGTGGCGGCATGACCGACCCGGCCGAGCGCGAGCCCGCCGTCCCGCCGCACCCGGTCCCGGCGCACCCCACTCCCGGACCGCTGCCCAGTGATCTGCCGGACCTGCTCGGCCGGCTCGCCGAGCGCGACCCGGATGCGGTCGTCGCGCTGGACAAGGGACCCGCCGGGGAGACCATCCCGGTCACCCGGGGCGAGCTGTGGCGGCGCACCGGCGCGCTGGCCGAGGAGCTGCGCGAGCGGGGTGTCGGTGCCGGAGACTGTGTCGCGGTCTGGCTGCCCAACTGGACCGACGCCCTGGCCTGGCAGTTCGCCGCCGCCGCGCGCGGGGCGCACGTGATCGGGATCAACACCCGGTACAACGTCGAGGAAGTCCGGCACGTGTTGGACCGGGCCCGCCCGGTGCTGGTGGCGCTGGCGCACGACTTCCACGGCCTGGACCTCGTCGGGCGGCTCAAGGCGGCGGTCGGCGACACGGCCGGCCCGCCGGTCGCGGTGATCGCCGGGCCGGGCCGCACGGCGCCCGACCCCGGCGGAGCGGACGTCGGCGGCGGTGCCTGGGTGCCGGGCGGGACCGACGGCGGCGTCACGGCGTCGGACCCGGCGGACCTCGTGGTCGCGTTCACCACCTCCGGCTCGACCGGCCGGCCCAAGCTGGCGGCGCACGCCGGGGCGGGTGTCCTTGCGCATGCCGTCGCGGACGCGGCGGCGCTGGGCATTGCGGAGGGCGACCGCGTGCTGTGCGCCCTGCCGCTCTCCGGGGTGTTCGGATACAACACCGCGATGGCCGCGCTGGCCGCCGGCGGGGTGTGCGTGTTCGCCCCGGTGTTCGCCGCCGACCAGGTGCTGGACGACATGGCGGAGCACCGGGTGACCCACGTGGTCGGCGGGGACGACCTGGTGCTCCGGCTGGCCGAGGCCTGGCGGGAGCGCCCGCGTGACCTCTCCGCGTGGCGCTGGTGGGGCGCCGCCGACTTCCAGGGGCGTTCCCGCGAGCTGGCCGCCTGGGCCGGGGACAGCTTCGGCACGCTGACCTCCGGAGTCTACGGCTCCTCCGAGCTGTTCGCGCTGACGTCACTCTGGCCGCACGCCGAACCGGAGCCGGGCCGCTGGTCCGGCGGCGGCCGGGTGGTGCACGAGGGCATCCGGGTCCGGGTGTGCGACCCCGCCACCGGGCGGGTGCTCGGCCCGGGCGAGGAGGGCGAGCTACAGTTCCGCGGCCCCAACGTGGTCGACGCCTACCTGGGTGCCGAGGTGCCGGACGCGTTCACCGAGGACGGCTGGTTCCACTCCGGCGACCTGGGCACCATGGTCGACGACGGGGTGTTCGGCTACGTCTGCCGGATGGGCGACGCGCTGCGGCTGCGCGGCTTCCTGGTCGACCCGGCGGAGATCGAGCTGCGCCTGGCCGCGCATCCGGAGGTGCACACCGCGAAGGTGGTCGGCATCCCCGGTGAGGACGGCGGCACGGTGGCCGTCGGCTTCGTGGTCCCGGAGCCGGGCACCGCACCCGACCCGGCGGCGTTGCGGGACTGGTGCGCCCGTGGCCTGGCGCCGTTCAAGGTGCCCTCGGTCGTGCGGGTGATCGAGGAGATGCCCACCACCTCCGGCACCAACGGCACCAAGATCCGGGCGGCCGCGCTGCGCGAGCTGGCGGCCGGCTGCCGGCTCAGGCCGGGCTGACCGAGCGGATCGCGGCCGCCTGGCCGTGCAGGCGGCCCTCGGCGTCCACCAGGTTCCACACGGTGGCGTTCTCGATCCAGAACTGGCTGCCGGACTTGGCCACCCGCAGCCCCCGGTAGTCGTCGCTGAACCCGTCGCGGGCCACGTCGCTCAGCAGCCGGGCGCGTTCCGCCCGGTCCACGTCCGCCGCCGAGAGCCGGGACGGCAGCCCGACGAACTCGGCCCAGTCGTAGCCGAAGTGCCGCTGGGCCGCCCGGTTGGCGTAGCAGAACCGGGGGTCCGCGCCCGGACGGTGGGCCAGCAGCGCCACCGGCGTCTCGCGGTACAGCCAGCGGGCCAGTTCCGGGCCGGGCGGCGGCCCGGGGACCAGGGGGCGCCCGACCACACGCAGGTGGCTGTCCACCAGCAGCGCGGCGAACTCGGGGTCCTCGGCATCCACCGGCTCCCAGCCGTCACCCATCCCGCCGTCCACCTCTCAGACCCGTGCCGGCTCGACCGCCACCCGGTAGTCGGCCGAGGTGTGCCCGCGCACCCATTCCAGGGTGAACCCGTCGGCCACCTCGGTGAGCACCAGCCCGCCGTCGATCACCCGAAAGGTGGCCGCCTCGGTCACCACCACGTCCACCGGCCGCCGCGCGGTCAACGGGAAGGCGCACTCCGCCACGATCTTGGGCGAGCCGTCCTTGGCGGTGTGCGTGGTGGCCACCACCACGGTCCGCGCGCCGACGAGCAGGTCCATCGCCCCGCCGACGCCGAGCACCGGCTTGCCCGGGATGGCCCAGTTGGCGATGTGGCCGGCCGCGTCGATCTGCAGCGCGCCGAGCACCGCCACCTCGACGTGCCCGCCCCGGATCATCCCGAACGACTGCGAGCTGGCGAAGTACGCGGCGCCCGGCCGCGCGGTGACCGGCTGCTTGCCGGCGTGCACCAGGTCCGGGTCGACCCGGTCCGGGGCCGGGGTGGGGCCGACACCGAGCAGGCCGTTCTCCGTGTGCAGGTAGGCGGCGTGGTCGGGCAGGTGGTCGGCGACCATGGTGGGGATGCCGATGCCCAGGTTGACCACCGATCGGGCCGGGATGTGCGGGACCACGCGCGCCGCGATCCGCCGCTGAATGTCGCTCATCGGGTCCTCCTCACCAGTACGTCCACGAACAGGTGCGGGGTGACGATCTCCTCCGGGTCCAGCGCGCCGGCCGGGACGACCTCGTCGACCTCGGCGATCACCAGGTCGGCGGCGGTCGCCATGTCGGGGTTGAAGTTGCGCGCGGTCTTCGCGTAGACCAGGTTGCCGAGCTCGTCCGCCGCGCGCGCCCTGACCAGGGCCACGTCGGCGCGCAGGCTCTCCTGGTAGATGTGCGGCTCGCCCCGGATCACCCGCTCCTCGCGGCCCTCCCCCAGCGCCGTGCCCCAGCCGGTGCGCGTGTAGAACCCGCCGATGCCCGCGCCGCCGGCCCGGATCGCCTCGGCCAGCGTGCCCTGGGGCAACAGGTCGATCTCCAGCCGGCCCGCCGCGTGCGCGGCCACCACGTCCGGGTTGCTGGTGAAGTACGAGCCGACGGCCTTACGCACCCGACCCTCCAGCAGCAGCCGGCCGAGGCCGCGGCCCGGCTCCCCCAGGTTGTTGCTGATCACAGTGAGGTCGGTCGCCTCGGGCCGCGCGAGCAGGCCCTCGATCAGGGTCAGCGGAGCGCCGACCAGGCCGAAGCCGCCGACCATCAGAACGGCCCCGGCGCGCACGCCGGAGAGTGCCCCGGCCACGTCGCGCACCAGCGACGGCGGTGAGGGCGCGGTGGTGGGGGAAGCCATACCGTAACGACACCACCGAAACTTCCAGATGTCCAACATCTGTTCAACGCAGTCCCATATCTTCTAGATATGAGATTCCGCCGGCTCCAGTACTTCGTCGCGGTCGCCGAGGAGCTCAGCTTCACCCGCGCCGCCGAACGCCTGCACATGGCCCAGCCGCCGCTCAGCCAGCAGATCGCGCTGCTGGAGAAGGACCTCGGCGTGACGCTGGTGGACCGGACCCGCCGGACCATCCGCCTCACCTCGGCCGGCGCGGCGCTGCTGCCCGAGGCCCGCCGCCTGCTCGCCGAGCTGGACGACGCCGCCCGGATGGTGCGCCGGGTCGGCGCCGGGGCGGTCGGCCGGCTGACCGTGGGGTTCGTGCCCACCGCCATCAACGGCGATCTCCCGGAACTTCTACTCGCGTTCCGCGAGGGTTACCCGGAGGTCGAGCTGGTGCTGCGCGAGCTGGCCCCGGACCCACTGCTGCGCGCGGTCCGTGAGCGGCGGGTCGACGTCGGCCTGCTCTACCGCCCGTTCAGCGAGCCCGAGCTGGCCGAACACCGGCTGTCCAGCGAGCGGCTGCTGCTGGCGCTGCCCGAGGGACACCCGTTGGCGGCCGGCGGCGAGGTGTCGTTGACGGAGGTCCGCGACGAGCCGTTCGTGCTCCCCGAGCAGCACGACATACCGGGAATCCACGCGGCCGTGGCGGCGACGTTCACCGACGCGGGCATCGCGCCGAGGGCCGCGCAGCGCGGGGTGTGGCTGGTACAGACGGTGCTCGGGCTGGTGGCCGCCGGGGTCGGGCGCGCCGTGGTGCCCGAGTCGGTCGAGGCGGTACGGCGCCGGGGCGTCGCGCTGCGCCCCATCCGGGACGCCCACCACCGGGTGGAACTGGCCGCCGCGTGGCGTCGTGATCACGACTCCGAGCCGCTGGCCAACTTCCTCGCCGGCATCGGCGCGCACATGTGAGACCCGCCGTCAACGAGCGACCTACCCGGAGTAGGATCCGCTGCCTCGTCGCGATTCGTCGCGGCGACACAGGGTCGTCGCCCGGGAGACTCCCCCTAACCCGGGCGACGACCTGCCCTCCGCACCGCCGCGTCCCCGGCGGCGGCCGTCCGGGCATTTAACATTCGTTAGATCACCGAACGGTAAAAAAACGCCGATCTGGTGGCTTAAACCGCCCGATCCGGTAAACCTCGGGCCAGCGGACCCGGACGGACACCCGAGCGCCGAGCGCGTGGCGCGACCGGACACGGAAACGGAATAAATTCAGTAGGGATCCGATCCCCCGGTTTCGACCAATTGCCGCGCCGGATGGGTGAAAACGCATTTTGCCGGCCCGGCACCCACACCGACGCCGCAGGCCAGAGGGCCAAGGGAAGCTGCTGCCCGGCCGCGTGCTCCCCGCTCCGGACAGCGACTCCTCCCCCGACTCGGCTCGCCGATACCCGATGTGAGCCGCGCCACGTTCAACGACCGGAAAGCAGTTTCGTTGCTGCACAGGCGGGGTCCGCGGGTGTGCCTGGACCGGCAACGGCCGTTTCCGGTGCGACACGCGAGAACATGTTCCACCAACTTCGACGCTCGGACCTGTAGCGTCGTCACGCCGGATGAGCCGCCGGCCGGTCCTCCCCCGACGCTGGACGGCGGCTCATCCCGGACCCCGTCGGGGAGCGAGCTACGAGGCCAGTTCGTCGATGAGGCGCGGAGAGATCCCGATCCCGGCATCGATCGCGTGCGCCGCGCGGAGCGTGGCGATCAGCGCGCGCACCACCAGGGTCGCCAGGTCCTCGCGGGGCAGGTCCGAGTTCCGCAGGTAGTCGATCAGGGACTCGGTCATGAACCCGGACCAGCCGTGCATCGCGGTGCGCAGCACCGGGCGGAACGGCTCCTGGACACCCAGCATGCGCATCAGCCGGGTCGCGGCGGTCCAGCGGAAGTCCTCGATGATCGCGCGCACCTCGGGGTCCGAACCGCTGCCCCCGTGCATGAGCGCGAAGTACCCCTCCACGTTCTCCTCGACGAACGCGATGTGCCGCAGGATGCCCTCGCGCAGCATCGCCGCCGGAGTGTCCCCGGTGGGCGGTGCTTCGTGCACCGCGCGGAGGCGGTCCGCGGCGGTGTTCACCGTGGCCAGGTAGAGGCCGCGCTTGTTGGTGAAGTGGTGCGCGATCAAGCCGTAGGCGACGCCGGCCCGCTTGGCGATTTCGCTGGTGGTGACCTCGTCGTAGGCCCGCTCGGTGAACAGCTCCCGCGCGGCCTCGACGAGCAGCGCCCGGCGGTCGGGCCGACCGGCTGTCCCGGTCTCCGCGCAGGCCTCGTCGACGCTCACCACCCGCAGAGTGTATACGCGCCGGTAACCAGCCCCGGCCTGCGCAAGGCGACGTGGGGATCACCGAGGCCGGTGCCGCTGTACTGCCCGACCTGGTGCCGAGGGTGCCGCCTCGAGTGAACCGGCCCACCGCTCCGACCAGCGGTTGAGCGGGGAGATCGCCTCGCCAAGGTCCCCGCCCAGCTCGGTCAGTGTGTAGCTGCCGTCCGGTTGGCGCTCGACCAGGCCGGCGTCGACCAGCTCGCCGATCCGCCGGTAGAGCACCGAGGAGGACAGCCCGGGGCAGGCCCCCAGCATCGCGCGCGGGCCCAGTGGCCCGTCCCGCAGCTCCCAGAGCAGCCGCAGCGTCCAGCGCCGGCCGAGCAGGTCCAGCGCGGCCATGATCGGCCGGCCGGTGGTCGAACCGCGCACCGGCCGGCCCGGGATCCGCGGCATCGGCGAACTCCTTTGTGTTGCGGAAAAAGAAACGTTAGCATCGGGTCGTCCGTTTCTGAAAAAGAAACACTCGAGCGAGGAGGCACCGCCCGTGACGCCCCGAATCGAACCGCTGCAACCCCCGTACGACCCGGAGGTGGCCGAGCGGCTGGCCGCGCTCAGCGCGCCCGGCACCGAACCGATCCGGCTGTTCCGCACCTTCGCGCGCAACCTGCCGATGGCCGCCGGGCTGAACGCCTGGGGGCGGTACTACCTCAGCCGCCAGCTCTCCCTGAGCCTGCGCGACCGGGAGCTGGTCATCGACCGGGTCACCGCGCGGTGCGGCTGCGACTACGAGTGGGGCGTGCACATCGCGGTCTTCGGCGAGCGGGCGGGCCTCACCGAGGAACAGGTGCGGTCCGTCGCGCACGGCACCCCCGCCGATCCGTGCTGGACCGGCCACGACGCACTGGTGCTCGAGGCGGTGGACGCGCTGCACGACACGGCGACCATCGGGGACCCGCTGTGGTCACGCCTGTCCGCCGAGCTCAGCGAGGCCCAGTTGCTCGACCTGTGCCTGCTCAGCGGCTGGTACCACGCGATCAGCTACGCGGCCAACGCCGCCCGGGTCACCCCCGAGGACTGGGCACCCCGGCTGGCCGACGCGCGCTGAGTCCGAGCGTCTCCGGACGGGATGCCACCATGGACGGGTGAACGACCAGGCGAGGGTTGAGCCGGCCCGGCGGCGGGGCCTGGCCGACGAGGTCGCCGACCGGATCCGGGACGCGATCTTCGCCGGCGCGTACCCGCCGGGTGCCCAACTGCGCGAGGTCGAGCTGGCCGAGGCGCTGGACGTGAGCCGGGGGCCGGTGCGGGAGGCCCTGCTGCGCCTGGAGGTGGAGGGGCTGGTGCGCAGCGCCTGGCACCGCGGCGCCACGGTCACCGCCCTCACCCGGGCCGACGTGGTCGAGCTGGACAGCCTGCGCGGCGCGCTCGAACACCTGGCCGTGCGGCTGGTGGTGAGCCAGGCGTCCGAGACGCGCCTGGACGCCATCGCCACCGCGGCAACCCGGATGAGCCGGGCCAGGGACGAGTACGAGATGGTGCGCCGGGACATCGAGTTCCACGACGCCGTCTACCTGGCCACCGAACACCGGCGGCTGGCCGAGGCCTGGCGGGCCATCCGCAGCCAGGTGCACCTGTTCCTGCTCACCCGGGTGCGCGTCCGCTCGCACGGCTACCTGGCCGAGGTCTCGCACGAGCACCAGGAGTTGGTCGAGGCGCTCCGCGCCCGGGACACCGACACCGCGCTGCGGCTGTTCGCCGACCACCGCCGGATCGCGTTCGACGTGCTCACCGAGCCGGAATAACCGGCCGGCGCCGCGCCTTGCCCCGGATATGACATTCGACCCGCACGCGCTGCTCGCGGAGAGCCGGCTCGGGGTGCTCGCCACGCTCAAGTCCGACGGCCGGCCCCAGCTCTCCCCCGTCATGCCCTACTACGACCGGTCGGCCGAGGTGCTCTACGTGTCGATGACCGAGGGGCGGGCCAAGACGACCAACCTGCGCCGGGACCCGAGGGCGGCGCTCGAGGTCACCGGCCCCGACGGCTTCTCCTGGGCCACCGCCGAGGGCGGCGTGACCCTCACCGGGCCGGGCACCGACCCGCACGGCCCGGAGGTGGACGCCCTGGTGGACTACTACCGCGCCGCCGCCGGGGAACACCCGGACTGGGAGGAGTACCGGTCGGTGATGGTCGCCGACCGTAGGGTGCTCATGAAGATGGCGGTCGACCACGTGTACGGAGAAAAGATCAACTGATGCCGGGGATCGCGCGGTTCGACCCGCACCAGGAGCGGGTGCTGCGCGAGCCCTACGCGGTCTACGAGCACTACCGCCGGCACGACCCGGTGCACTGGGGCGAGCCGTACGCCCCGGGCGCGGACGGGTGCTGGTACCTGTTCCGGCACGACCACGTGGTGGAGTTCCTGCGGGACCGGCGGTTCCGGCGCAAGTGGTCGCCGGAGCGGACCGAGGAACGGATCCGCGTCGCGCCGCCGGAGCAGCGGCCGTACCTGGAGGTGCTGGACCGGCTGCTGCTCTCCACCGACCCGCCGGCCCACCGCCGGCTGCGCACCCTGGTGAGCAAGGCCTTCGCGCAACGGGCGGTGGAGGAGTACCGGCCGATGGTGCACCGCACCGCCGAGGAACTGGTCGGTGCGCTGCCCCGGACGGCCGAGTTCGACCTGGTCGAGTCGTTCGCCGCGCCCCTGTCCGGCGCGGTGATCTGCGCGGTGCTCGGTGCGCCGGCCGAGCTCGGCCCGGACCTGCGCGAGTGGATAACCCGGTTCAGCGACGGGCTGGACCTGCGCAAGCGGACGGACACCATGACCGCCGCCGCCGGGGCCACCGCCGAGCTGCTCGGCTACTTCGGCGAGCAGCTGGCCCAGCGCCGCCGGGCGCCCCGCGACGACCTGGTCAGCGCACTGCTCACCGCCCGCGACCAGGACGACCGGCTGAGCGAGGACGAGCTGCTGGCGATGGTCATCCAGCTGGTTTTCGCCGGCCACGAGACGACGGTCCAGCAGATCGGCGCCACGGTACTCAACCTGGTGGAGCACCGTGACGAGCTGGCCCGCGTGCTTTCCGACCCGGGGCTCATCGCCAATGCGGTGGCGGAGAGCCTGCGCCGCACCGGCTCGGTGCACTCCGCCGCCGCCCGCAAACCGGTCGAGGACGTGCGGATCGGCGACAAGCTGATCAGGGCCGGCGAACCGGTGATCGCGTTCGTCGCCTCGGCCAACCGGGACCCGGAGGTGTTCGGCGACCCGGACCGGTTCGACCTGGACCGGGACACCTCGGCCTCGGTGGCGTTCGGCGCGGGCATCCACTACTGCCTCGGCGCGCCGCTGGCCCGGCTGTCGACCGAGACGGCGGTCGGCGCGTTGCTGCGGCGGATGCCCGGCCTGGAGACCGTGCCGGGGTCGCCGCCCCGATACCGGTCGAACACGGTGCTGCCCGGCATCGCCGCGCTGCCGATGCGGGGACGTCAGGCCTGACCTCGGACGATGCCGTGCAGCACCAGGTCAAGCAGCCGGTCCACCTGGCCGGGCTCGGCGGGGTCGCCGGCTTCGGCCGCCGAAGCCACCGCGTTGGCCAGCAGCAGTAGGTCCGCCAGGGCGAGGTCGGACCGCACCTCGCCGGCCCGCCTGGCCGGTTCCAGCAGCGCCGCACCGGCCCGCTCGACCGCCCGCTGACAGGCGGCGATCACCGTCGAGTCCTCGGCCGTGCCGGTCATCATCGCCGCGCCCAGGCCACGGTTGCGGCTCACGTGCTCCAGGTACCCGCGCAGCCAGGCGGACAGCGCACGACCCGGCCGGTCGCCGCCGCCGCCCAGCTCCTCGGCGAGGCGGCAGAGCGTCTCCACCTCCTCGACGCACGCGGCGACCAGCAGATCCCGCCGGGTGGGAAAGTGCCGGTAGAGGGTGGCGTTGCCGACCCCGGCGCGGCGGGCGATCTCGTCCAGCGACGCGTCCGGGCCGTCCCGCCCGAACACCTCACCGGCCGCCGCGAGCAGCGCCGCGTAGTTGCGCCGGGCATCGGCCCGGCTGGGCTGCCGGACCAGCCCGCGCAGGTACCCGCGACCGGCATCCGCCTCCATGGCGAGGAGTCTACCTTGCGAAGCGGGGAGTTCCCCGGTTAAGGTTCGAGCCGAAACGGGGGACTCCCCGTTTATCCGAGAGGAGCACCGATGTTCACCGTGTTCGGCTACCTGAACAAGCGCGACGACGTCAGCACCCAGGACTTCATCGACCACTACGAGAACCGGCACGTACCGCTGATCCTGAGCCTCGCGCCGGCCCCGCCCACCTACAAGCGCCACTACCTGAAGCACGCCGACGAGCTCAACTTCCAGCCCGCCTCGCTCGACTTCGACGCCATCACCGAGCTCGGCTTCCCCGACCGGACCGCGTTCCTGGCCTGGATCACCGCCGTCACCACGGGCGACGCCGGCGAGCGGGTGGCGAAGGACGAGGCCCGCTTCCTGGACCGCTCGCGCACCCGCTCCTGCGTGATCGAGGACCGCGTCACCAGCGGCTGAAAGCCCCCGTGCCCAGCGGTCAGGTCAGCGCGCCCACCTCGGAGCCGTAGAAGCTGGCGAAGGACGAGACCGGCTCGCGGGCGGTGCGGTGGGCACCGAGGCGGTGGCCGTCGTCGGCGAGTCCGAGCGCGACGCCGCACACGATCACCTGGTCGTCCGGCACCGACACGTGCCGGCGCAGCACCGGGTGGAAGTCGATCAGGGAGGCCTGGGCGCAGGTGTGCAGCCCGGCCCCGCGCGCGGCCAGCATCAGCGCCTGCAGGAACAGGCCGGCGTCGACCAGGGCGCCGAGCAGCGGCTTCCGGCTGACCGTGAGGATCATCCCCACCGGTGCGCCGAAGAAGTCGTAGTTGCGCCGGTGGTGCTCGAGCCGCCGCGCGCTGTCCCCGGCCGGGATGCCCAGGGCGTCCCGGTACAGCCCCTCTCCGAACCCGCGACGGCGCGAGCGGAACGGCTCCGGCCACCGGTCCGTGCACGGCTGGTAGTCGAACTCGCCGGCCTCCCGCCGGCCCGCGTCGTGCGCACGTAGCAGGTCCTCGGCCAGCGCCCGCTTCGCGGCACCGGTCAGCACGTGCACCTGCCACGGCTGGCAGTTGGAGTTGCTGGCCGAGCGGGCGGCCAGCGCGAGCAGCCGCTCCACCTCGGCCCTCGGCACCGGCGTCGGCAGGAAGGCGCGGCAGCTGCGCCGGGTGAGCAGCGCATCCTCGACGGTGGTCACTCGGCCGGCGGCGTGATGTCGTAGGAGATCCGGCCGGCGGGCAGGTAGAACAGCGCGATCAGCGCGCCGCCCTTCACCTCCGGGTAGTGGTGACTGCCGGGACCCGGGGCCGTCCAGCCCGGCCCACACCAGCCGCGCGGCCCCATCAGCCGGGCGCCCGGGTCCACCGGTACGACCAGGTTGAGCTCGCCGTAGGGGTGCTGGTGGTACTGCCCCCGGTACGGCTCGATGCTGTCCATGTAGACGGCGGTGATGCTGAAGTAGTTCAGCGCGTCGCTCGGCTCGGCGATGCGGCTGCGCCGGTACCGGCGGCCGTCCACCTCGATGTTCGCCGCCCAGCCGTCGCGCACGCCGTCCGCGATCATGCGCGCCAGGTCGTCGTACAGCGCGGAACCGGGACCGTGGGTGTCGTTCAGCCAGGTCTCCAGCTTTCCGCCGGCGGTCCGGTTCTTCACCTCGCCGAGGAAGGGAATGCTGCGATCGATCAACTCCTGGGCCGTGGTCATGCGTCGACGCTAATCCGGACTTACATTACAGTCAAGTCTTGTAACGTAACTGGTTCGATAGGATCCGCCGGTATGGCCCGAGCACGCGAAGCGACACCCGAGCAGGCGGACGGCCCGCGCCCGGGCGGCCGCCCCCGGGACGCCGCGCTGGACGAGGCGATCATCCTGGCCACCCGCGACCGCCTGGTCCGGGACGGCTACTCGCGCATGACCATCGGCGACATCGCGTCCGACGCCGGGGTCAGCCGCCCCACGCTGTACCGCCGGTGGAGCACGAAGCTCGAGCTGGTCGTCGACGCGCTGGACTACGGGTTCCGCAAGCAGCGGGACATGTACGCGGTCGACCTGAGCCGGCTGGAACCGAGGGAAGCGCTGGTCGAGGCGGTCCGCCGGCTGGACCCCGCGTACTTCAACCCGGATGCGATGGTGCTGATGGGCAACTTCGCCGGCGAGGCGATCCGCACCCCGGAGCTGCTCGAGGTCCTGCGCCGGCACGCGGTCGAGCCGCGCACCGCGCTGATGGAGAACGTGCTCGCCGAGCTGCAGGAACGCGGCGCCGTGCGCGAGGGGATCGACCGGCGCACCATCGCCGCCATGTGCTTCGGCGGCTACTTCTCCGCGTTCTACCGCGGCGAGAGCCGGGCGGACATCCCGGAGGCGGTCGTCGCCGTGCTGTGGCCGGCGATCGCCCGCTGAGGGCCACCTGTTGCGTTTCAACTAGTCGCTGTAACGTAATTGCAATGGACGTCCACGAGGCGCTTTACACCACGCGAATGATGCGCCGGATGCGCGCCGACCCGATCCCGCCGGAGATCCAGGCCCGGATCCTGGACGCCGCGATCCGGGCGCCCAACGGCGGGAACACCCAGCGCTGGCACTTCCTCGCGGTGGACGACCCGGACACCAAGACCGAGCTGGCCGCCATCTACCGCCGCTGCCGGGACCGCGAGTACGCCGACTTCGACACCGGCAAGCTGGCCACCGCACTGCACGACCCGGAGGCGCACGCCGAGACGATGCGCCTGATCAAGGTCTCCGCCGACCACTTCACCGAGCACTTCGCGGAGATCCCGCTGCTGCTGTTCGTCTTCGCGATCGACGACCACGGTGGCGCGAACATCTATCCCGCCATCTGGAGCGCGCTGCTCGCCGCGCGCGCCGAAGGCATCGGCGGCGTGCTCACCACCGCGCTGCGCTACGAGGCGGACCGGGTGCTGGAACTGCTCGGGGTACCGACCGGGCAGGGCTGGGAGATGACCGCGATGCTCGCCCTCGGCTATCCGCTGGGCCGGTGGGGCGTGGCCGCGAACCGCCGCCCCGTGCACGAGGTGAGCAGCCGCAACCGGTGGGGCCGCGACTTCGGCATCACCGTTCCCGCTCCCCTCTGGCCTGGCTGATCCACGGCGGGTGTCAGAACAGGTCGAAGTACTCGCGCTGTTCCCAGTCGGTGACGGTCCGCTCGAACCGGGCGATCTCCGCGCGCTTGATCGCCACGTAGTACGCGACGAACCGCTCCCCCAGCGCCCGGGCCAGGCCGGCGTCGGCGGCCAGCGCGTCCACCGCCTCGCTCAGGTTGGCCGGCAGCCGGGGCGCGGCGGCGGTGTACGGGTCGTCCACCGAGGGCGGCAGCTCCAGCTCCTCGTCCAGCCCGATCAGGCCGGAGTGCAGCTGGGCGGCCATGTACAGGTACGGGTTGGCCGCCGACTCGCCCACCCGGTTCTCCACGTGGGTGCTGCCGTCCTCGGCCGCCCCGACCAGCCGGATCATCGCGCCCCGGTTGTCCCGTCCCCAGCCGACCCGGTCGGGGGCCATCGAGTACGACTGGAACCGCTTGTACCCGTTGACCGTCGGGTTGGCGAACACGCACGCCCCCCGCGCGTGCGCGAGCTGGCCGGCGACGAACCGCCGGCCGGCCGGGGACAGCGGCCCCTCCCCGTCGCCCGGCACGAACACGTTGCCTCCGCCGCCCGCGCCGATGCTGAGCAGGCTCTGGTGCAGGTGCCAGCCGCTGGCCTTGCTGTCCGGGATGCCCGGCCGGCACATGAAGGTGGCGTGGTAGCCGTGCCGCCGGGCCAGCTGCTTGATCGCGCTGCGCAGCAGCACCATGGCGTCGGCGGAGGCCAGCCCGACCGCCGGGTCCAGGGTGAGCTCGAGCTGGTTGGCGCCGTACTCCGTCTCGATGCTGCGCGGCCCGATGCCCATCCGGTCCAGCGCCTCGCGGAACCGCCGGGTCACCGGCTCCATCTCGTCGGCGCGGTCCTCGGAGAGCAGCTGGTTGCCCTGGTTGATCGGCTCCACCGGTGTCGGGTGGGTGCAGCGGCCGATGCCGTCCGCGTTCGGCAGGTGCTCGGCCCGGCGGTAGAGGTGGAACTCGATCTCCAGGCCGGTCAGGTAGTCGTAGCCGGCGGTGGCCGCCCGGTCCAGCGCGGCCCGGAACACGCCCCGGCTGCAGAACGGCACCGGTTCGCCGTTCTGGAACCGCAGGTCGCAGAGCACCCGGGCGGTGCCGTCGGCCCACGGCAGCGGGTGGAAGGTGGTCGGGTCCGGCACCATCACCACGTCCGCCGCCCCGGCCATCTCGGCCACGCCGAGACCGCCGTCCGCGTTGAACGCGGCGAACACGGTGGTCCCCGAGGTGTCCTTGGAGAGCAGGGTGGACACGCAGGTCAGCCCGCTCCGGAACGCGGCGGCCAGTCCGCCGGTCGGGATGGTCTTGCCGCGCAGCAGCCCGTGCTGGTCCACGAACGACACCCGCACGGACCGGAGGCCGTCCTCCTCCACCCGGGCGAGCACGGCGCGCGCGGCGTCGCGCTGCCGCTCGGTCCACAGGTCGAACTTCTCGATGAAGCCCATGCCGCTCGCCTCAACTTTCCGAGCTGGCGTAGGCGTCGGTCGACTCGGACCGGTCGGGTTCGACATCCGACCCCGGCACGCCGGCCGGTCCCGTGGCCAGGGCCGCGCGCAGCCCGGACGCCCATGGGCTGGCCTTGCGCAGGTCGGCGACGGAACTCGCCCAGTACCGCTCCCATTCACCGGTCGGGCCGATCCCGTCCAGCGGGATGGGACCCCGGCTCTCCACGTCGGCGGTGTCCCGCAGCAGCTCGTCGGGGCTGCCGCCCTCGGCGACGGTGTCGATGGCCCGCAGCGCCATCCGCCGGTAGGTGACGATCGCCCGGTCGGAACGGCTGAGCTTCTCCCGGGTCCGGTCGTAGATGTAGCCCTGGCCCTCCACGGCCATCTGGTCGTGCACGTTGATGTCCGGCCCGAGCCCGGTGTAGGTCTGCGTGCGCTGCTCGTGCGGGTCGAACCGGTAGTTGTTGGCCCGGTTCCGGACGGGCTTGTAGTCCGGCAGGGTGATGCCGTCCAACCGCTGCGCCCGCATGGTCGCCCGGTCGACCGGCTCGTCCAGGCTGGTGAACATCGCGTACCAGTAGCAGGACAGGTCGTCGATCGGCACGTGCCACTGGGTGATCGCCATCGTCGCGCTGAGCGGGATGGTGATGCCGTGCGGGAACACCTGGTGGGTGATCCGGACGTGGGTGGACGAGCCGTCCATCCCGTCCTTGTCCAGCCGGCGCAGCGCCACGATCCGCTGGCCGTACTCGGTGCGCGCGTTGAGGATCTCCGGCCGGCCGTACTCCCGGAGGATCTTGGTCATCGGCAGGTCGGTGCCCAGGGAGGCGTTGCGGAACTGCTTGCCGTAGCTGTCCCCGGTGTCCTCGTCCCGCTCGAACCGGTGCAGGTAGGAGGCGTGCGCCGGGTCGATGCCGACCTCCAGGGCCTGCAACCAGTTGCAGTCCAGGTAGCCCTTG
The DNA here is from genome assembly GCA_014208095.1 of Actinospineispora eucalypti. Lineage (GTDB taxonomy): Bacteria > Actinomycetota > Actinomycetes > Mycobacteriales > Pseudonocardiaceae > Pseudonocardia > Pseudonocardia eucalypti. The sequence goes on from JACHMT010000002.1 coordinate 1,112,938, forward strand.
AACGCGAAGGTGTACTCCTCCGGCGCGGCGAAGCAGTCCAGCGAGGGCAGCTCCGGCGGCGCCACGCCCTCGCCGAGGTCACCGAGGAAGCCCCAGACGATCCCGTTGCGCTCGCGCACCGGGTAGGAGCGGATCCGCACCTTCGACCGGAGCCTGCTGTCCTCCGGCTCCGCCGGGGTGTCCAGGCAGTCGCCACCTGGGCCGTACAGCCAGCCGTGGAAGTAGCACCGCAGCCCGCCGTCCTCCAGCCGGCCGAGCGCGAGGTCGGCGCCCCGGTGCGCGCAGCGGCGGTCGACCAGGCCGAGCGTGCCGTCCTCGTTGCGGAACAGCACCAGGTCCTCGCCGAGCACCCGCGGCGGCACCACTGGCCGGTCGGTGTCCAGCTCCTCGGCCAGCGCCACCGGCTGCCAGTACCGGCGCATCCACGCGCCGCCCGGAGTGCCCGGGCCGGTCTCGGTGATCTTCCGGTTGTCCTCCGCGCGCATGGCCGACTTCTCCTCTGTTCGATTAACGAACTTGCCGTGCCTATGTGAGCACTCTAGCCTTGCTGCTACATTTCGCACAAAGTGTTCGTTAATCGGACGGAGGCGCGGTGGCCAAGCTCAACGAGCGGGACGAGGCCCGGCGGGCAGCCCGCGAGGTGGCGGGCACCAACCCGGCCGACTACTCGGAGGCCCTGGAACGCGGGCTGCTCGTCCTCACCGCCTTCGAGCACACCCAGGAGCGTCTCACCCAGGCCCAGCTGGCCCGGAAGCTGGAGCTGCCGAGGGCGACCGTGCGCCGGGCCCTGCTCACCCTGGCCCACCTCGGCTACGTGGTGCCGGACGACAAGGCATACCGGCTGGCCCCCAAGGTGCTCACCCTGGCGTCGGCCTACCTGACCACGAACCCGGTCAGCCAGGTGCTGCAGCCGGTGTGCGACGGCCTGGCCGAGGAGCTGCAGGCCTCCTGCACCGCCGCCGTGCTGGACGGCGCTTCGGCGGTGATGGTCGCGCGGGCGCTGCCCCGGCACATCCTGCCCATCGGCCAGGGCCTCGGGTTCCAGGTGCCCGCCGCGCGGTCCGCGCTGGGCCTGGTGCTGCTGAGCGGCCTGGACGCGGAACGGCTGCGCGGGCACCTGGCCGGCCACGCCGAACTGCGGGAAGCCGGCCTACCGGAGAAGATCGCCGAGGTGGCGGCGTCGGGCCACGCCTACGTGGCGCACGAGGTGGAGGCCGGCTTCCACTCCGTCGCGGTCCCGCTGCGCCGCTGGGACGGCACCCCGATCGCGGCGCTCAACGCGGGCACCCGGGTGGAGCGAATGACCGAGCGGGACATGCGGGAACGGGTGCTCCCGGTGCTCCGCGAGACCGCCGACAAGCTCCAGCCCCAGCTGGTCTGAGCTACTCGGCGTCCCTCGGGCGGCGCAGGACGGTGCGGCCGAGCAGGCGGCAGGCCAGCAGCGCCACCTCCACCTCCAGCCGGCCCTCCTGCAGCGACCGGCCCCGGGCCTCCTCGGCCTTGCGAATCCGGTACTGGATGGTGTTCTTGTGCAGGTGAAGCTCGGCGGCGGCGGTGGCCAGGCTGCCCCCGCTGGACAGGTAGGCCCAGAGCGTCTCCCGGGTGCGAGCGTGGGCCTCGTCGTCCTCGGCCAGCTCGCCCAGCACCGACTGCACCCACTCCGCCGCCGACTCGGGTGCCAAGGCCAGCAGGGTGAGCGGCCCGAGCACCGACCCGGCGGTGACCTGGAGGCGGTGCTCCGGGTCGGCGGCCAGGGCGATGGTCTGCGCCTGCCGGGCGCGCTGGTGGCTGAGCCGGAACCCGGCCAGGCCCGGCGCGGGGTCGCCGACCGCCGCGAACACCTCGGGCACCGGCGCCAGCACCTCGGTGATGGCCGGCACCGACGGCGCGGACGTGGGGAACCAGGCCCAGAGCGTGGCCGCGTCCGGCGCGACCATCAGCGCCGGCCTCGGGTTCCCGATCGCGGCGGCCACCCTGGGCACCAGCCGTTCCAGGGTGTTCAGCCGGTGCGACTCGTCCACGTCCGGGCCGCACCAGAACACCACCGCGAGGTGGTGCCCGTCCAAGCCGTAGCCCAGCGCCGGCTCGGAGTCGCCGGCATCCGGTGCCCGCGAGGCCAGCAGGGCGTTGATCCGGGCCAGGCGGACCGCGTTGCGCTGCCGCATCCAGTCGTCCCGCTCGGCCTGGTAGGCCGCGACGACCTGTTCCGAGATCAGGTCGACGATGTTGAACGCCACGGCGGTCAGCGCCATGGCGGCCGACGCGATCTCCCCGGCGTCGGCCCGGCTGGCCACCACCCTGGTGATCAGCTCCTGCTGGAAGGCGGCCTGGCCCAGCCGGTAGGCGCGCAGCATGGCGGTGATCGGGAAGTTCTGCTGGGCCAGCCGGCGGGCCATCTCCAGCCCGGCCTGGGGCGGCGCCACCTCGGTGGCCGGCTCCCCCCGGCTGACCACGGTGAGCCCGGCGGCGATGGTGTCCCGCACGGTGCTGGCCAGCAGCTCCCGGCCCCTGGGGTCCCTGGCCAGGTCGGGGAGCGCGCTGACGATCTCCTCCAGTACGTGCGCGACCAGCGCATCGACGTCGCCGAGCAGCTCCTCGGCAACCCGGGACAGCTTGACCGACACTGACCTCGCCACGGCGCGGACTGTATCCCGTATCGGAGCACAACAAAGGCCGCCCGGTTTCCGTGTTCGGAGAAACCGGGCGGCCTTTTCGGCGGGGTCAGCCCCGCAAACGGAGGGCGGCGACCGGGCAGGCCTGCACAGCGGCGTCGACCAGGTCGCGGTGTTCGTCGGTGGGGAACTCCTCGAGGACCTGGACCAGGCCGTCCTCACCGACCTCGAAGAACTCGTGGGCCATGGCCTCGCACATGCCCAGGCCCTCACAGGTGCGCCTGTCCGCGATGATCTCCATGGTCGTCACACCGCCTCGTGGGTCAGCGGGACGAAGTCGACCTTCTCCCGGACCCCGCAGTCGGGGCAGGTCCAGTCGCTCGGGATGTCCGACCAGGCGGTGCCGGCGGCGAAGCCCTCCAGCTCGTTACCCTCGGCCACCCGGTAGGTGTAGCCGCAGCCGGGGCAGCGGGCGCCGGGGGCGTCGTCCCCCGCGGTCCGGGCCGAGGTGTCCGTGCGCTCGGTCTCGGTGTCACTCACCGGCACGGGGTACCTGGCCAGCAGCCGCTCCCGCTTCGACGGCGCCACGTTGGCCAGCCGCAGGTCGCCGCCGTAGTGGGCCACCACCCGGGGATCCATCAGCCGGCGGAACAGCGGCGGGAACATCGCCATCACCATCATCCCGCTGTAGCCGGTGGGCAGCACCGGGCTCTCCGGGAAGTCGCGCAGGGTCTGGAACCGGCGGGTGGGGTTGGCGTGGTGGTCACTGTGCCGCTGCAGGTGGTAGAGCAGCACGTTGGTGGCGATGTTGTTGGAGTTCCACGAGTGCTCCGGGGTGACCCGCTCGTAGCGCCGGCGGTCGGGAGCGCCGACCTTCTGCCGCAGCATGCCGTAGTGCTCCATGTAGTTCACGATCTCCAGCAGGGAGAAGCCGAACACCGCCTGCAGCACCAGGTAGGGCAGGATCCCCCAGCCCAGCCAGGCCAGCAGCCCGCCCCACAGCACCACCGACATGACCCAGGCGTTCAGCACGTCGTTGCCCGGGCGGAACGGGTGCTGCTTGCGCCGGCCGATCCGCTTGGCCTCCAGGTGCCAGGCGCTGCGCAGCGAGCCGGCCACGGTGCGCGGCCAGAACCGGTAGAAGCTCTCCCCCATCCGGCTGGACGCCGGGTCCTCCGGGGTGGCCACCCGCACATGGTGGCCCCGGTTGTGCTCGATGTAGAAGTGCCCGTAGAAACACGGCGCCAGCGCGATCTTGGCCAGCCAGCGTTCCGCGTCCTCCCGCTTGTGCCCGAGCTCGTGTGCGGTGTTGATGGCCACGCCGGACACCGTGCCGGCAGTGATCGCCAGGCCGATGCCGCCCAGGATGCCGGTGTCCTGGGTGGCGATGAACCACATCGACGCGACGAACCCGGCGTACTGGACCGGCAGGTAGGCGTAGGTGACCCAGCGGTAGTAGCGGTCCTCCTCCAGCGCCTCCATGACCTCGTCCGGCGGGTTGGTCGGGTCGAACCCGGCGACCAGGTCGATCAGCGGGACGATCACCAGCAGCACCACCGGGCCGAGCCACAGCGTCGCCTCCAGGCCGGTGAGCCGGTACAGCCCCATGGCCACGAACGGCAGCAGCGGGACCACCAGCCCGAGGATCCACAGGTACCGTTTGCCGTCCCGCCAGGTGTCCTGGCCGTTCACCGGCGCCGACAGTGCGTAGGTCTTCATGGCGATCCTCCTCGACCGCTGCGGTTCCACTCTTGACGAGTACCTACGCTACGAATCCGCCGCGTCCGCCCCATCGGGCTTCGAACCGAATCCGCCCGCCCCGTTTGTGCTCACCCCACAACGCGCCCCCCTCTTGCTCTGCGTGCTTGCTCTGCGTGGAGATACGCAACATTGAGGAGCCTGATCGCGCGGGGGCAGGCGGCGTTCGCCACCGCGGGCGGCGTCTGGCGACACGATGCGGGTTACCAGCCGGATCTGTCACGTTGCGTGACTGGCAGGCCCTGGACTCGAGCAAGGTTCGCTCGCGAGATCGACCTGAATCTGGTTTGATTTCGGCGAAACCAGACTGGTGTCGACCTCGCCGTATCTCGGTCCGAGAACCGTGTTACCACGGATCCTTCGATGTCACGGTGCGTGTGCGAGGTGCCCGCAACGGCTGTCAGTGATCGCTGTTTATGGCCTGGATGATGCGGGGGCGCAGCTCGGCGGCGCTGATCACGGCGTCCACCGAGCCGACCTCGACCGCCCGGTGCGCGCTGTGCACCCGGTCGAACTCGGTCGCCACGTCGGCCAGTTTCTCCGAGCGCACCGAGGCCCGCACCTCGGCCAGCCGTGCGCCCAGCTCGGCCCGTTCCGCGCCGGCGGCGGCCTCGGCGAGGCGCGCGTCCAGCTCCACCACCCGGGGGTCGGTCGCGGTGCGCCGGTTCACCTCGGCGCTGAACACCACGGCCGCGGCGGGCGCGCCGCCGATCACCGAGGCGAACGAGCCCTCCACGGCGAGCACGGTCATGCCCGGGTTCAGCGCCTTGGAGAACACCACGAACGCGCCGCCGTGGTACCGGGAGATCACGCAGAACGCGATCGGCCCCCGGAAGTTGACCACCGCCCGGCCGATCTCCGCGCCGTACTCCAGCTGCAGCTTGCGCATCGACTCCGGCGACCCGTCGAAGCCGGACAGGTTGGCCAGCACGACCAGCGGGCGGTTGCCGCTGGCCGCGTTGATCGCCCTGGCCACCTTCTTCGAGGAGCGCGGGAACAGCGTGCCCGCCGTATAGGTGTCCGGCCCGTCGGTGGGCGGGAAGCCCCGCCGCTGCACCGCCTTGGACTCGATCCCGATCAGGCAGACCGGCCGGCCGCCGAGGTGCGCGTCCTGCACCACGGAGGTGTCCGCGTCCGCCATGCCGGCCCACCGTTCCAGCACCGGGTGGTCCTGGTCGGACACCGCGCGCATCACGGTGCGGATGTCGAACGCCTTCTTCCGGTCCGGGTTGGCGGTCGCGGAGAAGATCTCGCCGACGGTGCCGAAGTCGCTGCCGGCCAGCACGTGCGGGTAGCTCGAGACGTCCCGGTCGTGCGGGTCGGTGGTTGCGGCCGGCCGGGGACCCGCCTCGCCCGGTGCCACGTAGGTGTGGTCGTAGTGGGCCATCAGCACGTCGCGGGCGCCGGCCAGGGTGGGCGCCCAGTACTGGGCCTGGCCGTTCGGCCCCATCACCCGGTCGTAGCCGCCGATGCCGAAGTTGTCCTCGGCCGAGACGCTGCCGGAAAAATCCAGCGTGTCCTTGCCGGTGAGCACCATCGCCGAGTCCGGCGTCATCACCAGGATGCCCTTGGTGTGCATGAGCATCGTGGCCTCGGCGTTCCAGTACGGCTGGGCGCCCACGTTGATCCCGGCCACCACGATGTTGATCTCGCCGCCGTCCTGGGTGAAGGTGACGATGCGCTTGAGCGCGGCGGCCACCCAGTCCATGTTCTCCGTGCCGGACTCCATGGAGATCCGCGCGCCGGCGGAGAGCGCGTACCACTCCACCGGCACGCCCATCCGCTCGGCCAGGTCCAGCGCGGCAATCACCCGCGAGCACTCCGGCTCGGACAGCGCCCCCAGCGACTTGGTCGGGTCGCCGAGCAGTACCACCCGGGACATCCCCTCCGGGTGCCGCGCGGTGGGCGTGCTGATCACGCCGGCCACCAGCGCGGCGGTGTTCTGACCGCGCGGCCGGTCCACCGGGACCAGGTTCCCCTCGTCGTCCATGTCGTGCTCGACGAAGCGGCCCGTGTCACCGGTGAGCATCCCGGTCAGCTCGTACGGGTAGACGGCGCCCCGCCGGCTGGCCCGCAGCACGTTGCGCTGGTAGTCGTCCAGCGGCTCGATCAGCCCGCTGGGCCGCTCGCCGATCTCCAGGCGGACCCCGGACTTCACGTCGTAGTCCATGCTCACCGCGATGTCCCGCAGCTCACGGCTCTCCCGGTCCCGCTGCCGGGCCAGGAAGACGACCTCCTCCAGCCCGGCGCCGGCCATGGTGGGCGAGACCCGCGCCACGATCGTGCGCAGCTCCTCGCCGCTCACCTCGCTCGGCGGCCAGACGTAAGCCAGCACCCGGTTGGTGTCCGGCCGGCGGTTGGCCGGGCGGCTGGAGCGCACCTTGCGGATCGCGTCCAGGCAGGCCGCCAGGGTGTCCTCGGCGGCCGGCAGCGCGACCAGCCGGCCCTCGCTGTCCCGCAGCGGGGTGAGGTCGCGCACCTGGGCCATCGCCACCAGCCGCTCGTCGGACGGGTTCTCCGGCGCCACGCAGCTGAACAGGTACACCTCCTCGTCCGTCGAGGGCAGCCGGGTGAGGTCGAAGTTGCGCCACCGTTCCAGCTGCATGCGCTGGGCGATCAGCGGGTGCAGGCCGCGGATCAGGCGCTCCTCGGTGATGCCGGTGGAGGACGGCCGGAAGGTGAAGTGGTGGTGCATCGCCGCGCCGTCGCCGCCGGCCACCGTGGTGGTGACCCGGCGGACCTGCCCGGGCAGCGGCCGCGTGGCCAGCACCTTGCGCAGCGCCGCCGCCATCACGTCCGGATCGTCCGGCTGGTCCGCCCAGGTGAGGTAGATGTCCACGACCACGTCGTCGCTGGGCGCGAGCTCGTCGATGGCCCGCACCGCCTCCGGCAGCGCCGGGAAGTCCACCGCCGTGGTCAGCACGGTGGACCGGCCGGCCTGGTCATTGTGCTCGGCGACGACGAAGCAGCAGCCGGCGACATCGGTGGCGTGCAGGTCACGCAGGGACTTGTTGCCGTAGTAGCGGCGGGTCAGCACCTCCAGCATCGGCGCCAGCCCGGCACCCCGGCGGCCGATTCGCTGCCCGAGCAGCCGCACCAGCGGCTCCGAGCTGGCCACCATGGCGGCGATCCGGTCCGCCCGGTCCGGTGCGCCCGGGTTGGCGTCCAGGTAACGCAGGTCCGCGCGGACGCCGGCGTAGACCCGGGCCCGGTTGCGGCGCAGGATCGGCTGGGCGAACCAGCGGAACACCACCGAACGGGCCAGGTCGGCCACGGCGGGGTCGCGCAGCTGGGTGGCCGCGATCAGGTGCTCCAGGGTGAGGCCGGCGGTCTCGCGCAGCGGCTCGGGCGGTTGCGGCTCGGTCAGCCACTGGCGCAGCAGGGTAGTCACCACCGGGGTGTCGCCGGCTCCCCGGCGCTGGGCCAGGAAGATCCGGAAGACCGCGTCCTCCAGTTCCGGCGTGCGCTCCAGGTCGGTCACCCCGTAGTGCTCCAGCACCTTGCCCAGCCGGCGCTGGAAGCTCTCGGGCAGCCCGGCCCGTTCCACGTCCAGGCTCTGCAGGTAGGTGTGGAAGTACTCGCGCGGGCTGTGCACCCGGGTGTCCGCCTTGACGTCCGCGCTGATGTGCCGGTTGCGGGTCAGCTCGGAAAGGTCGGCGAACGCCTCCAGCAGCTCGATCTCCCCGGCCAGCGGCCGCTCGTTCTCCCGCGCCAGGTCGGCCCGCGCGGCGGCGTAGGCGGCCAGTGCCCTGCGCCCGTTGCCCGGGCCGGCGTCGAAGCCCAGCACCAGGCCGCGCAGGTCCTCCAGGCCGGCGGCGACCCGCCCCGCGGCGGAGAGGCCGGTGGTCTCGGCCGGCAGGTCGATCTCCACCTGGTCGCCCGGGTCCGGACCGGCGCCCTCGGCATCACCGTCGCCGTCGCCGAGCGGCTCCAGCCGCAGCAGCGGCGCCCCGGTCTCCACCTGGCTGCCCACCGTCACCGGGCACTCTCGCAACCGCGCGCGGAACGGCGCGCGCAGCACCGTCTCCATCTTCATCGACTCCAGCACCAGCACCGGAGCGCCGGCCTCCACCTCGGCGCCCACCTTCAGCGGCGTGGCCACCACCAGTGCCGGCGCGGGCGCTCGCACCACGCCGCCCTCGTCGTGGCTGATCCGGTGCGCGACGCCGTCCACCTCGACCAGGTGGGTCGGCCCGTGCGCGTTGGTGACCAGCCGGAACCGGGTGCCGTTGACCGTGATCTGGCCGGTCTGCCGGTCGAACCGCTCGAGCTGGACGTCCGCCGAGCGGGAGTTGCCGTTGCTGCCCGCCGCGATGGCCACCCGGAACCGGGACTGTGTCCCCGCCGGGCGCCCAACTGGCCGCCCGGCCCCTGCCGGCTGCGCCGGCGGGCCGACCCGGCCGACGTGCACCCGGTAGCCGACCCCGCGCAGCTTCAGCTCCACCGGCCGGTCGGTGTCCAACTGCACCTGGGGGCGGCCGCCGTGCGCGGTGGCCAGCAGCCGCTGCTTGGCCACCTCCTCCGCGTCCTCGTAGGCCTCGACCGCGGCGGCCGCCAGCGCCACGGCGGCGCCCCGCCGGGACTCCAGCCGGCCCTCGCCCCGCACCCGGTCGATCCAGCCGGTGTCCGCGCTGGCGTCGATCACCTCGGGCTGGTCCAGCAGGTCCAGCACGAAGCTCTTGTTGGTGGCGCCGCCGGCGATGATCACCGTGGTCTCCGCCATCGCGCGGCGGAGCCGGCCCAGCGCCTCGTCCCGGTCCCGGCCGTGCGCGATGATCTTGGCGATCATCGAGTCGAAGTCGGCCGGGATGGTGTCGCCCTCGCTGACCCCGGTGTCCACCCGGATCCCGGGGCCGGCGGGCAGGCTCAGCCGGACGATGCGGCCCGGCGAAGGGGCGAAGTCGCGGTCCGGGTCCTCGGCGTTCAGCCGGGCCTCGATGGCGTGCCCGATCTCGGCCGGCGGGCGGCCGGTCAGCTTCTCCCCCGCCGCGACCCGCAGCTGGGCCTTCACCAGGTCGATCCCGGTGGTGAGCTCGGTGATCGGGTGCTCGACCTGCAGGCGGGTGTTCACCTCGAGGAAGGCGAACCGGCGCTCGCCGGGGTGGTAGAGGAACTCCACCGTGCCCGCGCCCCGGTAGCCGACCGCCAGGGCCAGCCGTTCGGCCGACGCCTTGAGCTCGGTGCTCTGCTCGGCGCTGAGCACCGGCGAAGCGGACTCCTCGATCACCTTCTGGTTGCGCCGCTGCACCGAGCAGTCCCGCACGCCCAGCGCCCACGCCGTGCCCTGGCCGTCGGCAATCACCTGCACCTCGACGTGCCTCGCCCCGGTGACCAGGCGCTCCAGGAAAACCACGCCGCTGCCGAAGGCCCGCTCGGCCTCCATCCGGGTGCGGTCGTAGGCGTCGGTCAGCTCGGCCTCGTTGGTGATCACGCGGATGCCCCGGCCGCCGCCGCCCGCCGTGGCCTTGAGCATCAGTGGGTAGCCGATCTCGCCGGCCACCCGGGCCGCCGCCTCCAGGTCGTCGACCGCGCCCCGGCTCCACGGGGCGACCGGTACGCCGACCTCCTCGGCGATCAGCTTGGAACCGATCTTGTCGCCCAGCTTGCGCATCGCCTCGGGGGTCGGGCCGACGAACGTCACGCCGACCCGTTCACACAGCTCGGCGAAGGCCGGGTCCTCCGCGACGAACCCCCAGCCCACCCAGGCCGCGTCCGCGCCCGACTCGCGCAGCGCGCGCTCCAGCACCGCGTGGTCCAGGTACGGCCGCGCGGACGCCGGGCCGAGGTAGTGGCTCAGGTCGGCCTCGCGCACGAACGTGGCCGACCGGTCGGCGTCGGTGAAGAACGCGACGGTCTCGATCCGCGTACCGGTCTCGGCGGCGAGCTCCCGAACGGCGTGGATGAGCCGCATCGCGGCCTCTCCGCGGTTGACGATGGCGACACGACTGAACACCGAGCGAGCCTCCTGCGCTAGCTACGTCTTGTGGACCGACCCAACAATTCCGTGTACCGGCCGGTAAGTGAAATGCCGCAACCAACCGCGCCGGGCGCCGGATCTTGTGGGAACCGGCCAAAAGATGACCCCGGTCACGCCTCACGATAGGGGCATCTCGGCCGTCGCGGTGAGAACCCGCTCGGCGAACGCGCGGCAGGACCGGATGAACTCGGGCGGCCCCACCAGGGCGAAGTCCGCGTCCAGGAAAGCCAGGTTGAGCACCAGCCACTCCCACGAGTCGAGCCACAGCACGACCCGGGTGAGCCGGTCGTCCACCGCTGTGATCTCGGCCTCCTGGTGCTTCAGCGCATCCACCACCGGGCCGACGGCCGCCCGTATCTCCAGCTCCACGCGCTGCTTGCCGAGGTTCATGCCGCGCCGCAGGTACTCGACGGCGGAGCCCGCCGGCAGCGGCCGGGGGTCGAAGCGCCGGCCGGTCCGGCGGGGCCCGGTGAGCCGGTCCACCCGGAACACCCGCCAGTCGGCGCGGTCGGTGTCCCAGGCCAGCAGGTACCAGCGCAGCATCTGGTGGATCTGCCGGTACGGCTCCACCCGCCGCCGGCTGGACTTCCCGCGCGCGTCGGCGTAGTCGAAAGTCACGACGTCCCGGGCCGCGATGGCGTCGGCCAGGGTGGCCAGGTGGTCGGTGGCGACCCGGGGAGCGGCCTGCCGGCCGGTCTCCAGGCCGGCACGGATGGCCGTCGCCCTGGGTCGCAGGCGCACCGGCAGGAACAGGTCCAGCTTGCCGTAGGCCCGGGTCGCGGCCTCGTCCAGGCCACCCTCGGCGGCCGGGCTCGCGCCTCCGTCGGGCGCCGAACTGGGCGCCCGCCCCCAGCCGGCTCCGCCGGAAGCCGCCAACGCGGCCAGCCCGAGCAGCGCGGCCAGCGCCTCGTCGTCGTCCAGCACCAGTGGCGGCATGGTGCGGCCGGCGGCCAGCCGGTAGTAGCCGCCGGGGCCGGGCTGGGTGTTCACCGGGTAGCCGTAGCCGCGCAGCCGCTCGACGTCCCGGCGCAGGGTGCGCGGGCTGACCCCGAGTCGCCCGGCCAGCTCCTCGCCGGCGAAGGCGCGCCCGGTCTGCAGGTTGGACAGCAGGTTCAACATCCGCTCGGTTACATCGGCCACACCGCCATCATGCGGCAAATCGCGGTCAGGATCCGGCCACATCTACTCATAACGTCGAGCGCATGAACCGCTGCATCACCATCCGAGGAGCCCGCACGCACAACCTGGCCGGGCTGGACCTGGACATCCCGCGCAACCAGCTGGTGGTACTGGCCGGCGTTTCCGGCTCGGGCAAGTCGTCACTGGTGTTCGACACCATCGCCGCCGAGGCGGGTCACCAGCTGAACGAGACGTTCCCCCCGTTCCTGCGCAACCGGCTGCCCCGGTGGACCCGCCCCGAGGTGGCGCACATCGGGGGCCTGTCCCCGGTGGTGGTGATCGACCAGCGCCGGATCGGCGGCAACGCCCGGTCCACGGTCGGCACGGTGACCGACGCGTGGACGTACCTGCGGCTGCTGTTCTCCCGGCTGGGCGAGCCGTTCGTCGGCGAGTCGAACCACTTCTCGTTCAACGACCCGGCCGGCATGTGCCCGCGCTGCTCCGGCCTGGGCGAGGTGGTGGTGAGCGCGGTCGACCGGTTCCTGGACCTGGACAGGTCACTGGCCGGCGGCGCGATCCGGCTGCCCGGGTTCGGCAACGGGCAGTACTGGTACGGGCAGTACGCGGACATCGGCTCGTTCGACGCGGACACCCCGCTGCGCGACTGGAGCCCCGGGGAACGGGAGGCGCTGCTGTACGGCGGGGCCGCCACCGCGGAGCTGAGGAACCGCCCGCCCAAGGGCTACGAGGGCGTGGTGCAACGCTTCGAGCGGATCTACCTGCACACCTCCGACCACCTGTCCGAGCGCAAGCAGGAGACCATCCGCCGGTTCACCCGGGCCCAGACCTGCCCCGACTGCGACGGCGAGCGGCTGAACCAGGCCGCCCGGCAGACCACGGTCGCCGGCCACACCATCGGCCGGCTGGCCCGCATGGAGATCACCGAGCTGGCCGAGGTCGTGCGCGGGATCGAGGCGCCCCGGGTGGCTCCGGTCGTCACGGCGCTCACCGACCGGCTGGAGGCGATGATCACTATCGGGCTGGGCTACCTGAGCCTCTCCCGGGCGACCACCACGCTGTCCGGCGGGGAGTCGCAGCGGATCAAGACGGTGAAACACCTCGGGTCCAGCCTCACCGAGATGCTCTACGTGGTCGACGAGCCCACCGTGGGGCTGCACCCCACCGACGTCGCCTCGGTGACCCGGCTGCTCACCCAGCTGCGCGACGCCGGGAACAGCATCCTGGTGGTGGAGCACGACCCCGACGTGATGGCGCGGGCCGACCAGGTGATCGAGATCGGCCCGGCCGCCGGTGCGGGCGGTGGCCGGCTGGTCTTCCAGGGCAGCTACGCCGAGCTGCGCCGGGCAGACACGCCCACCGGCCGGGCGCTGGCCGGGCAACGGCCGGTGAAGGACACCCCGCGCCCCGCCACCGGCCGGCTCACGGTCACCGGCGCCACCCGCAACAACCTGCGCAACCTCACCGTGGACATCCCCACCGGGGTGCTCACCGTGTTCACCGGCGTGGCCGGCTCCGGCAAGTCCAGCCTGGCCACCGAGCTGGTCGCGCAGCACGCGGCCACGGTGATCGACCAGAGGCCGGTGAGCACCAACCGCCGGTCCAGCCCGATCACCTACACCGGTATCGCGCCGGCCATCCGCAAGCTGTTCGCCCGCCACAACGGCGTGCCGGCCGCACTGTTCAGCGCGAACTCCAAGGGCGCCTGCCCGGACTGCAAGGGCCTGGGCGTGATCTACACCGACCTGGCCTTCCTGGACGGCCAGGAGACCGTGTGCGAGACCTGCCACGGCCGGCGCTTCACCCCGGAGGTACTCGGCCACACCGTCGGCGGCCTGTCCATCGCCGACATCGACGAGCTGTCGGTGGACGAGGCGATCGAGCGGCTGCCCAGCGCCGCCATCTCCGGGGCGCTGGCCCAGCTGGCCGAGGTCGGCCTGGGCTACCTGCACCTGGGCCAGCCGCTGAGCACGCTGTCCGGCGGCGAGTGCCAACGGGTCAAGATCGCCCGCCAGCTGCACACCGCCGAGGAGCCCACGACCTACCTGCTCGACGAGCCGACAACCGGCCTGCACCGAAGTGACATCGACACGCTGTTGCGGGTGCTGGACGGCCTGGTCGAGCAGGGCCACACCGTGGTCGTCATCGAGCACAACCTGGACGTCATCCGGCGCGCCGACTGGCTGCTCGACCTCGGCCCGGGCCCCGGGCGGCACGGCGGGTCACTGCTCTACCAGGGACCGGTCGCCGACTACATGCACCGGGCGACCCCGACCTCCCGCGCGCTCCGCGACGACCCTTGTTGACCCGGTCACCGTGGTTCCCGATATTGGAGCAATGACCGACATGTTGGTGCAGTCACTGCGCCGGTACCCGGTGAAGTCGATGCTCGGCGAGGCCGTGCCCAGCCTCACCGTGGACGCCCAGGGCGCCGAGGGCGACCGCCGGCTGGCCCTGGTCGACCTCGAGACCGGGCGGGTGGCCACGGCCAAGCACCCCCGGTTGTGGCGCCGCCTGCTCACCCTGTCCGCCACCGGAGCCCCCGGCCGGGTGCGCATCCGGCTGGCCGACGGTGCCGACATCGCCGCCGACGACCCGGCCGTCGACGAACGCCTGTCCGAGCTGCTCGGCCGGCCGGTGCACCTGTCCGACGAGCGGGTCGCCGGAGCGCAGGTCGAGCGGCCCGCCCCGGAGGACGTGCTGGAGCACGGCGTGACGGCGGAGGTCGAGTACGCCACCCTGGAGATCTCCCAGGGCACGCCGGGCACCACGTTCGTCGACCACTCGCCGCTGCACGGGATCACCACGGCCACCCTCGAGCACATCGGCGCCGAGGCGCTCCGGTATCGGCCGAATCTGGTGCTGGCCACCGAACCGGCGGACCGGGCGTGGCTGGAGAACTCCTGGCTGGGCCGCGAGCTGGTGATCGGCGAGGTTCGGCTGCGGGCCACGCTGCCGACTCCGAGGTGTTCGGTGCCGACCCTGGAGCACGGCGAGCTGCCCCGGGCCCCGCACGCGGTGCGGGTGCCGATGCGGGAGAACCGCGTCGACGTGCCCGGGTTCGGCCAGCTGCCGTGCGCCGGGGTCTACCTGGAGGTGTTGCGCCCGGGCACCATCCACGTCGGCCAGCCGGCGATGGTGGTGGCGTGATCGTCTCGGCGAACTCAGTGCGCTGAGGGTGCCGACTCGCGGAGGATCACCGGGAGGGAACGCAAGCGGGGGATTTCGGCGGGGACGATCCGGGGGCGGTAACCGGGCACGGGGTGGAAGCGCCAGCGCGCGGTGATGGCGGCCGTTATGGTGGCCAGGGCGGCGCGCGCGTACGACTCACCGATGCACCGGTGGACCCCCACGCTGAACGGCGTGAACGCGCCTCGGGGCAGCGAGTCGGCCGGGGCGGACAGCCACCGGTCCGGGTCGAACTCGCCCGCCCGGTCGAACACCGACGGATCCCGGTGCAGGGCATGTGGGCTGTAGGCCAGCTCCGTGCCCTCGGGCAGTCGGACGCCGGCGAGCGTCACGGGTTCGCGCAGCCGGCGGGTGAACAGCAGCGGGGCATGCAGCCTCAGCGTCTCGTCGACCACCCGCCGGGCGTAGTCCCCGCCGGGCTCCTCCCGCAGCCGCCGCTCGATCTCCGGGCGGCCGGCGATCTCGTAGAACATCCAGGTCAGGGTGCTGGCCAGGGTCTCGGTCCCGGCCATCAGCAGGGACACGACCTCGTCTCGCGCCGCCTCCTCGGACATGCCGGCGAGCAGCACGCCGAGCAGGTCGGTTCCCGGCGCGTCCCGCCGGGCGCCGATGGCCCGGTCCAGGACCGCACGCAGCCGCGCGGCGGCGGTGTCGAACCGGCGGACCGCCGGCGGCGGCAGCCGGCCGTCCAGTCGGGCGGGAACCAGCATCCGCCACAGCAGCCCGTGCACGATCACCGGAATCAGCCGGCGGACCTGATCGGCGGCCTCGGGCGAGAGCTCCCGGTCGAACAGCGCGTCGGCGGCGATGTCCAGGGTCAGCCGGTCCAGCGCGACGTCCAGCGCGACGACCTGGCCCGGCCGCCACGACTCCACCAGCGCCGACGTCCGGCGGCGCATGACCTCGGTGTACCCGGCCACGCGTTGGCGGCCGAACGCCGGCTGCACGACCCGCCGCTGCGCGCGGTGGAAGGCCCCGTCGGAGGTGGCCAGCCCATTGCCGAACACGGTGCGCGCCCGGTCGTAGATCAGCCCGCGTTCGCACCTGTCGGAGTGCTCGGTGAGCAGCTCGTGCACCAGGGCCGGCGCGGTCAGGAACACCATCGGGCGCCGCCCGAGGTCCACCCGGGCCAGGCCGCCGGCCGGCCGCAGCCGTTCCAGGAAGCGCATCGGCCGCGCCGCCAGCGCCGGCAGATGCCCCAGCACCGGAACGCGGCCGGGCGCCACCGGCGGACCGCTCAACGGCTGAGCACGTCGTCGAAGGTGCCCCGGATCCGGGGCCGGTTCAGGTCGTAGCGCGCGGTTTGGCCGATCCACACCAGGTTGGCGTGGACATACGCGCGCAAGTCCTCGACCAGCCGGGCCGCCCGCGCGGCCGCGCTCGCCGGGAGCCCCAGCCTCCGGGTGAGCTCGGGCAGGCCCCGTTCCAGCTCGAGCATCAGCCGCTGCCGGTGCCGCGCGCGCTCCAGCACCCGGGCGACGGCGGTGTCCAGGTCGCATTCCTCGCCCGCCGCGACCACCCGCACCGCGTTGCAGGTCTGCCGGTCCGCGAGGTCCTTCTCCAGGCCGTAGACGTCGTTGTGCCACGCCGTGATGTCCGCGAAGCACCACACCAGCTCGCGCAACGGCAGGCTCTCCCACAGCGGCTCGGGCACCCGCCGCTCGCCGATGATCTCCAGCACGTCCGCCTGGAAGACCATCGCGATGGTGTTGCGCCGCAGCATCAGGAAGGTCGCCGCGTCCGGCACCTCGCCGCGCGCGTGGTAGCGGTTCTGCAGCAGGATCGCCTGCAGGTAGTCCACGAAGTGCCCGGTGATCCGGCGCAGCGAAGCCTCGGCCAGGCCCTTGGTCAGGTCGGGCCAGTACTCGACGAACCCGGCGAGCACCGGGTTCGACACAGCGACCGGCCGACCGGCCACCGCCGCGCGGACGTCGTCGATCATCCGGGCCAGCCGGTGCTCCCGTTCGCCCCAGTCGTAGTTGTCGTACTGGTCATCGGCCAGCGAGCCCCAGCAGAACCACTTCAGGCCGAGCACCAGGGCATCCAGGCCGGCGTCCGGTGTGGCCAGCCCGTGGTAGGTGCCGAACTCGAACGACCGCAGGTGGGCTTCCTGCTCGGGTGTGGTGAGAAAGCCGATCCGCCAGAGCCAGGTGATCACAGCTTCCTCGGCGCGGCGGGCCTGCGGATTGGCCGGCGGCGGGTCCGGGTAGAAGCCCTCGACCAGGGCCGAGCTGTCGATCATCGGCACGATGCCCTCCGGACGCGCGGGGACGATCGGCGCTGCGCCGGTCAGACGGGGGTTTCGTCGTCCTCTTCCTCGTCCTCGAGCTGCGCATACAAGCTGAGGACCTCGTCGCGGATCAACGCTTCCACGTCTTCGGGGAAGATCGTCTGTACGACGGAGCGCAGTGGATCCAATATCACGAGGGGATCTTGGACCCGCCAGCCCCCGCGTGGCTAGCGCGACGGACGTCAGATACCCGACTCAGCCACCCCAACCATCACATCAGGCACATGCCGTGACGATTCGATGACTCATCGTGATGCCGGTCGCCACGGTCGGGACGGTTTAGACGGCCCCGACGGCGAACACCGGCCAGCCGATCTCGGTGCGCCATCTTCCCTGGTCCGGATCGTCCCGGGGCCCGACGAGGTAGGTCTCACGGACCGGCCCCGCGACGGCCAGCGCGTGCCCGACCACCCACTCGCCCAGTCTGCCGTAGGTGATCGCCAGGTCGTCGTGCGGACCGTGGTGAACGGTGGTCACCAGCTCGGCGGCGGGCAGCTCGGTGGGCCTGACCCGACCCCGCTCGGGCGGGTCCTCGACCGGCCGGAACACCACGAGATGCCCGCGTCCCCCGGTGAACAGCTCGTTCTCGTACAGCCCGCCCGGCGGTCCCAGCGGCCGGTGGCCGGCGACGGCGGCGTCGATCGCGGCCATCGCGTCCGCGTACCAGGCCATGACGTCGTCGATACCGACCGTGTCGGCGACGGCGGCCACGGTCCGGGCGGGATCGGTGCGCCGCCGCACCGGCAGCTCACCGGGGTCCGGGCGGAGCAGCCGGCGCAGCGAGGTGACGGCGGCGCGGGTGCGGTCCAGCTGGGCCTCCAGGTTGCGCAGGTGACCGGTGATCAGGTCCGCCCGCTCCCCGGGGTCCTCGGCCTGGAGGATCTCCCCCACCTCGGCCAACGGCACGTCGAGCCGGCGCAGCTGGTGGATCACCTGCGCGGTGGGTATCTGCGCGCTGGAGTAGTACCGGTAGCCGCTCGCCGGGTCGACCGCCGCCGGCGCCAGTAGCCCCGACTCGTGGTAGCGGCGCAGGGTGCGCACGCTCAGATGGGTGAGCTGGGCGAACTCGCCGATGGTCAGGCCCCGGGGCATCCCGGCACTCTGCACCCTCTCCCCGGGAGAGGGTCAGCCGGCTTGACCCTCTCCCGGGGAGAGGGTGGAGCGTGCGCCCCGAGCCCGACCTGAACGGGCCGGACACCGAAGGAGCGCACCATGACCAACTGGGACCAGGGCACGCCGGTCGACCGGGCGGAGCTGCCCGCACGGATCAACACCTACCTCGCCGCGCACCTCGCCCGGGACATCGACACCGCCGTCGCCGCGTTCGCCCCTGACGCCACCGCCACCGACGAGGGCCGGACCCACCACGGCCGCGAGGAGATCCGGGCCTGGCTGGCCACCGCCGGGACCGAGTACACCTACACCATCGAGGCGGTCGGCGCCCGCACCATCGACCCCGACCACCACGTGGTCGTGCACCACCTGGAGGGCGACTTCCCCGGTGGTGTCGCCGACCTCCAGTTCAAGTTTGCCCTCCGCGACGGCGCCATCGGCGCACTGGTCATCGAGCCCTGATCACCGCGGCGGATGCCGCGGGCGAGTTCAGAGGGCGGGTAGTTGGGTGGAGCGGCGGCGGGGGTCGCTGGTGCGCAGGCCGTGCCGGAAGAGCACCGGCGCGACCGCGCGCAGGCTGTCCAGGTCGGGCACCCCGGCGTGCGCCGCGCTGCCGAACACCCTGGTCAGGGCCTCGTCGTCGGTAGGGGCGCCGATGGAGACGCACAGGCAGCCGATCGCCCGGTGGCGGGCTTCGGCCAGTGCGCGCACGCAGTCCCGCTCCGCGTAGGCGTCCTGGTACTCGGTGTCGTAGGGGAACCCGTCGGAGAGCACCACCAGGAGCCGCCGCCGGGCCGTGGAGGTCTCCCGGGTGAGCAGCATCGTGCCGTGCCGGACAGCCGCGCCCAGGCGGGTGTAGCCGCCCGGGCGGAGCCTGGCCAGGCGCTCGTGCGCGGACCCGCTCCACGGCTCGTCGAAGGTCTTCACCCTCAGCAGGTGCACGGCGTGCCGGCCCTGTGAGTAGAAGCCGTAGCCGGCAGTGCGCGCGCCCAGCGCGGTGAGGCTGTCGACCAGGCAGGCGGCGGCCTCGCGTTGCCGGTCGAACACGCTGCCGCCAGCCGGGCTGGGGTCCTTGGTCGAGCCGGACACGTCCACCAGCACCAGCACGGACAGCTCGCGGCGGCGCGGCCGGGCGTCGAGGTACACGTTCTCCTCGGCGCTGGACCCGGCCGCCAGCGCCACCCTCGCCCGGACCATGGCGTCAGTGTCCAGCTCGTCGCCGACCGGCTGGCGCGGCAACGCCTGGGGGCTCAGCCCGATCCGGGCCAGCCGCCGGCGCATGGCGATGTCCCGGCCCTGCACCTCGGCCCGGGGTTCGTCGTCGTCCGGCGGCTCGGGTTGACGCTCGACCACGGTGCACCAGCCCGGCCGGTAGCGGCCCGCGGCACCGTCCCACTCGGGATACCGGTAGCCGAGCGCGACGGGCCCGGCCAGTGCCGGCCCGCCGGCCGCCCGCCAGCTCGTTCCGGGCACCGGTCGCGCCCCGGCACCCGGCCGGTCGGTGCCGCTCTCGGCCAGCTCGGCGTCGGCGCTGCCGGAGCGCTTGCCCCGCGAGCGGCCCATGCCCAGCAGGTCACGCAGCATCCGGCCGAGCGCCGAGCTGCCCAGCGGCGAGGCCAGCGCGCGCAGGATCCGCCCGGGTTCCTCGGCGTCGTCGTCATCCAGCTCCGGCGGCGCACCGGCGGTCCGGGCCCGCGACGGCGCCGCCGGGTCGAGTTCCTCGGCGGGCCGGCGCAGCAGCCGGGCCGGCCGGATCCGCCCCCAGTCCGCCGGCACCGGCGGCAACCCTCCGCCGGCCAGCCGCAGCGACTCCGAGGGGCCGGCCGGCACCGGCACGTCTCGCGGCAGCCCGATCAGCGGCGCCAGTTGGGGCCACGGCCCGCCGGGGTGACACAGCCGGGACATCTCCAGCAGCAGGTACCGGCCGGCCCGCTCGGGCCGTCCGCGCAGCTCGCCCAGCACCCGCCGGTTCAGGCTGCCGTTGCCGACCAGCAGCGCGTGCACGACCACCTGTGCCCGCACCGGCCCGCCGGGGCGCACAAAGATCGTCTGGCCGTCGGTGTACGCCACCTCGCCGCCCGGCGCCGGGGCGACGGTGAGCGGGCGGCCGCCGAGGGCGGTGGCCAGGACCGAGTACCGAGACGGAGACACCGTCAGCTCATCAGCGGCTCGGACAGCGCGCTCTCCGGGAGCAGGGCGTCGATCAGCTCACCCAGGCCGGCGACGGTGGACAGGTCGTCCGAGAGCGGCACCGCCACCGCGGCCCGCGCCGCCTCCCTGGGCGGCACCCCGGCGGCGACGAGCTTGCCCGCCGAGACCAGCGTCCGGGTGGACGCCACCTCGCGCACGGTGTCGGTGTCCAGCCGCCGGACGGCGGCCCCCAGCGCCACCAGGGCCTGCGCCACCGCCCCCGGAACCCCGCTCTCGTGGGAGATCACCCGCTCCTCCACCGGGGCCGGCAGGTAGCTCAGGTCGATGCCGACCATGCGCTGCCGGGTGGAGTCCTTCAGGTCCTTGAGCACCGACTGGTAGCCGGGGTTGTAGGAGACCACCAGCTGGAACCCGTCGGCGGCGAGCAGTGACAGCCCGAGCCGCTCGATGAACAGCTCGCGCCGGTGGTCGGCCAGCGGGTGCAGCACCACGGTGGTGTCCTGGCGGGCCTCCACCACCTCGTCCAGGTAGCAGATCGCCCCGTCCCGCACCGCCCGGGTCAGCGGGCCGTCCACCCAGACCGTCTCGCCCCCCTTGAGCAGGTGCCGGCCGACCAGGTCGGCGGCGGTGAGGTCGTCGTGGCAGGCCACGGTGACCAGCGGCCGGCCCAGCCGGTGGGCCATCGCCTCGACGAACCTGGTCTTCCCGCAGCCGGTGGGGCCTTTGATCATCACTGGCAGCCGTTGGGCGGCCGCCGCGAGAAACACCCGCTCCTCGTTCCCGCTGGCCAGGTAGAACGGACCGTCCATCACTGCTCCTTGAGCAGACGCAACTCGATGGCCTGATCAGCCACGATACGTCGTAGCACCGCGTTCTCCCGCTCGAGCTCGGCGACCCGCGCGTCGCCGTCGGCCTCCCTTTTCCGCCGCGCCGCCCAGGCACCGGTACCGGTCAGCGCGCCGGCCACGAAGGACCGGACCTCGTCGGCGGTCACCTCCCCCGGCGCCGGCTCCGACCGGTAACTGGCGTCCAGCGCCAGGATGAACATGATCCCGATGACCGCCCGGGCCAGGAAGCCGGCGTCCACCCGGGCGCCGGGCACGGCGGCCAGGGACCGGCGCAGCTTGTCCTCGTACCGGTCGAACAGCGGCACGATGCTGGTGTTGTAGAAGCGCCGGCCCTGCTCCGAGTCGGAGAACAACGCCACCCCGAGCAGCGGCAGCACCTCGGTCATGGTTGCCAGGAAGGACCGGTAGAACCGCTCGCTGCCCGGGCCGTCGCGGTCCAGCAGGCCGTCCGCGCCGTCGGCGACGCCCTGCACGAACTCGGCCACGGGCTGGGTGACGGCGGCCTCGAACAGGTCCCGCTTGGACGCGAAGTGCTTGTACAGCATGCTCTCCGCCACGCCGGCCGCCTCGGCGATCTGCGAGGTGCGCGCGCCGCCCAGGCCGCTGGTGGCGAACACCTCCTGCGCGGCGGCGATGATCTGCCCCCGCCGCTGCGCTCCGGTCAGCCGCGCGCGGGGCTCACCCACAACCGTCATCACGCTCCACCATCGAAACCCGAAGAGAATGTTCACTCACCTCTTGTGAGCATACACTCACTTCACTTAACGTTGTTTGGTAAGAGCGTCCCGTGCGGACGGAGGTACCGGCATGGCTCTGCCGAACCAGTACGCGGTGAGCACTCCGACCCGGTTCCGGCCGGTGCTCGCCTGGGCCACCGTCGGCGCGGCCGTGCTCGGCTTCCAGGTGTTCGTGCTGGCCCGCTGGGTGACCAGCGCCAACTTCACCCCGACCGACCCCGGGCCGGACGAGATCAGCCCGGCCACCCGGGCGTTCTTCCTGGTGCTCCAGGTGGCCATCCCGCTGGGGGCGGCGGTCGCCATGTGGTTCTGGGTGATCCGGCCGTGGCGGCGCACCGGCGAGCTGACCACCGACGGGATGCTGGTGCTGGCCGGCGCGATGCTGTTCTTCTGGGACATGAGCCTCAACTACTCGGCGACGGCCCTGCTCTACAACTCGCACTTCGTCAACTTCGGCGCCTGGGCGAACGGGGCCTGGCCCAGCTGGATCAGCCCGAACGGGAACCGCCTGCCCGAACCGATCTTCATCTGCCAGCCCGGCTACACCAGCCTGGTGTTCTCCCAGGTCATGCTGATCCTCTGGATCATGCGCAAGATCAAGGCCCGGCGGCCGGCGCTGCCCCCGGCCCAGGCCGTGGCGATCATGGTGGTGGGCCTGGTCGTGATCGACACGATCATCGAGTCCATCCTGCTGCGCATCGGCATCTACGCCTACCCGCACGGCATCCGCTGGCTGTCCCTGTACGCCGGCGAGACCTACCAGCTGCCGATGACCGAACCCATCTTCTTCGCCGGCTGCGGCCTGGGCACCATCGCCGCGCTCAGCTACTTCCGCAACGACCGGGGCCAGACGGTGGCCGAGCTGGGCGCCAACACGCTGCGCATGGGCCGGGCCGGCCGCCGGTGGGTCCGGTTCCTGGCCGTCTTCGGCGCCGTGCACACCGCGTTCGCCGTCCTGTACTTCGTGCCCAGCCAGTGGCTGGCCACCCACGGCGACGCGTTCCCGGCCGGCTACCCGTCCTACCTGATCAACGACATGTGCGACTACCGGGGCGACCAGCCGGACCTGCCGCCCTGCCCGGCACCCGGCGTGCCCTTCCCCCGGCCCTGAGAGCCACCCACCCGCGTAGGGAGCGCAGATGACCATGCCCCAGCCGGTTCCGATGCGGAACCAACCCCGGCCGAACGCCGCCGACCACGCGAAGCTCTGGATCCTGCACGGCGCCGCCTGGCTGGCCCTGATGATCTACGTCTGGACCGCCTGGGTGGTCAGCGGGGACTTCCGCACGAACACCACCGGGCGCGGCTCGGAACCGGACTGGTACGTGGCGCTGATCCGGGGCTGGGAGGTGTTCGCCCTGGTGGTGTCGTTGGTGATCCTCTGGTGGTTCGTGGTCCGGCCGAAGCTGCGCACCGGCCGGTTCGGCTTCGACGCGCTGTTCTTCCTCGGTTGCATGGCGCTGTGCTTCCAGGAACCGTGGATCAACTGGACCGCCCCGCAGTTCCTGTACAGCACGACGTCGATCAACTTCGGCAGCTGGACCGCGCACATCCCGGGTTGGACCAGCCCTAACAGCGAGTTGGTGCCGCTGTCGCTGTGGGCGCTGTCCGCCTACTTCTGGCTGGTCGGCATCCCCGCCTACGCCGGCTCCCGGTTCATGCGACGGCTGCGCACGCGCAACGCGGGCCTGTCCAACCTGCGCCTGGTCGGCTACACGTACCTGGCGTTCTGCGTTTTCGACGTGCTGCTGGAGAGCTTCATAACCCGGACCCAGCTGTTCAGCTACGGCAGCACCGTGCCGGCGTTGACCCTGTGGGCCGGCACCGACCACCAGTTCCCGATCTACGAGACGATCAGCTGGGCCGGCACCTACACCGTGCTGGCCAGCCTGCACTTCTTCCGGGACGACCGGGGGCGCTCGCTGCCCGAACGCGGCATCGACAAGCTGCGCATCACCAGTGGCCGGCTGCGCACGTTCGCCCAGTTCCTGGCGATCATGGGCGCCTGCCAGGCCGGGATGCTGTTCACCTACAACATCCCGTACGCCTACTGGGGCATGCACGCCGTGATGGCCGAGCCCTTCGTGGCCCGGGAGTGGCGCACCGCCGGCGTGTGCGGGCCGAAGACCGCCTACGACTGCCCGGCCCCGAACCTGCCGATCGCCCGGATCGGCAGCCCGACGAACCGGATCGACCGATGAACCTGGTCCCCCAACCGCCCGTCGACGCGGTCATCAGCCACGCCGTCGACCGCAACGTCACCACCGTGATGGCCACGCTCGCCGCCGTCGCCCTGCTGTTCTCGCTGTACCACTGGCGCCGCACCGGCCGGCCCACCTTCCTGGTGCTGTTCGCGGCCGGCGGCGCGATGATGCTGCTCGAGCCGTTCGTGGACACCGTGGGCGGCTGTTGGCACCCGGCCAACGCCACCCGCGGCTTCGAGCTGTGGGGCCGGCCGATGCCGCTGTGGCTGTGCCTGGCCTACTTCGTCTACTTCGGCATCGGCGCCGGGCTGACCTGGCTGGCGCTGCGTCGGCGGAACACCCCGCGCGCCATGTGGACACTGTTCGCCGCCGGTATGGCCGGCGACCTGGTGCTCGAGGTGACGTTGCTGCACTGGGACACCTACGTCTACTACGGCGACCAGCCACTGGTGCTGTGGAACTTCCCGCTGTGGTGGGCGCCGGTGAACTCGCTGGTGGACGTGGCGGTGGCGGCCCTGATCATCCGCTACGAGGCCGCGCTGGCCGGGGTGCGACAGCTACTGATCATCCCTCTGGCCATGGCGGTGACCGCATCGGTCAACACGATGGCCGGCTGGCCGTCCTGGACCGCGGTCAACTCCGGCCTGGGCGACCCGGCCCGCCAGCTGGCCGGGCTGCTCACGTTCGCGGTCGCCGGGCTGCTGCTGCGCCTGCTCTCCGCGCACACCACGCGCCTGGCCACCCCGTTTGCTACCGTCAGGTAACCAGAGGGGGTTCGCCGTGGCTGCTTCGTCCCGTGTCGGGTTGGTACTGGGCGCGGGCGGCTTGCTCGGCTCGGCCTGGATGATCGGTGCACTGCCGTCGCTGGCCGAGCGGATCGGCCGGCCCCTCGGCGACCTGGAGCTGCTGGTCGGCACCAGCGCGGGCAGCGTGCTCGCCGCCGCGCTGCGCTGCGGCATGACCGTGGACGAGCTGGTCGCCCACCAGCGCGGTGAGCCCGTCGACGGCGTCCCGGAGCCCCGCCGGCTGGAACGGGAGACCGGTGACGGGCTGCCCCCGCTGCCGTACCCCTGGATCGGCTCGCCCCGGCTGCTGGCCCGCACCGCGACCTCGCCGTGGAAGGTCCGCCCGCTGGTGGCCGCGACCTCGGTGTTCCCGGTCGGCCGGGCCCGGATGCCCTCGCTGGTGCACTTCCTGGGCAGCGTGCAGCGCCGGATCGGGATCACCGAGGACCGCTGGGTGCCCGGGCCGCCGGTGTGGATCCCCACCGTCGACTACGACACCGGCCGCCGGGTGGTGTTCGGCCGCGCCGGGGCGCCGCCGTCCACCCTGGCCGAGGCGGTCCAGGCGTCCTGCGCGATCCCCGGCTGGATGGCCCCGCAGGTGATCGGCGGGCGGCGCTACGTGGACGGCGGGGTGGCCTCGGTGACCTCGGTCGACCTGCTGGCCCGGGACGTCCGGCGGGGCCTCGAGCTGGACCAGGTGTACGTGCTGGCGCCACTGGCCAGCCACGACTACGACCGCCCGTTCGCCCCGTTCACCCGGATCGAGCGCGGGGTGCGGGTGCTGCTCACCGGCCAGGTGGACCGGGAGGTCCGCGCGCTCCGGGAGACCGGCGTCGAGGTAAAGGTGATCACGCCCGGCCCGGAGGACCTGGCCGCGTTCGGGTTCAACGTGATGAACCCCCGCCGGCGGCTTCGCGTGCTGGAGACCTCGCTGCGCACCTCCGCCCGACGGGCCGCCGAGGCGGAGACCGTCGACGCCGCCTGAGGGCTTACCCCCGCCGGGGGCGCGGCCGCAGGTCCTGCATGCCGCCGTCGACCGCGACCGCGGTCCCGGTGGTGGAGCCCGAGCGAGGGCTGGCCAGGTAGGCGACCGCACCGGCCACCTCGTCCGCGCTGACCAGCCGGCCGTGGGGCTGGCGGGCCTCCAGCGCGGCCCGCTCGGCCGCCGGGTCGTCGGCCACCGAGAGCAGCCGGTCGATCCACGGGGTGTCGGCCGTGCCCGGGCACACCGCGTTGACCCGGATGCCCTCGGGAAGGTGGTCGGCGGCCATCGCCCGGGTGAGCGCGAGTACGGCGCCCTTGCTGGCGCTGTACAGCGCGCGCTGAGGCAGCCCGGCGGTGGCCGCGATGGAGGCGGTGTTCACGATCGCCGCCGAGGGCGACTCGCGCAGCGCGGGGAGCGCGGCCCGGGTGGCCCGCACCATGCCCAGCAGGTTGACGTCCAGCACCCGGTGCCACTCGGCGTCCGAGTTGTCCGCGACGGTGCCCTGTGCGCCGATGCCGGCGTTGTTCACCAGTACGTCCAGCCTCCCCCAGCGGTCGAGCACGTCGGCGACGGCGGTGGTCACCGAGGCGTCGTCGGTGACGTCGGCGCGAATCCCCACCGTGCCCTCCGGCACGTCGTCCACCGCCAGGTCGAGCACCGCGCACCGGGCGCCATCCTCCACCAGCCGCCGCGCGATGGCCGCGCCCAGCCCGGAGGCGCCGCCGGTCACCACCGCGACCAGTCCGGCGAAGTCCCCACTCACAAAGCCTCCAGAGATCTGACGTTTGTTCGGGTCATCGTGACCAGCACGCCGGTGAAAGTCCAGTGTTGACGCAGATACATCAGATCTCTACCGTACGGCTCAGCAGTGTCGCGGAAAGGGGAAGGTCCCTGTGACTGATGGGGCGGAGGCGCCGGCGCTCGGGCCGCTGGGGATGGGCGGCGCCAACCTCGGCAACCTGTACGCCCCCATGTCCGACCAGTGCGCCGCCGACATTCTCGCCGCTGCCTGGGAAGGCGGCATCCGGTACTTCGACACCGCGCCGCACTACGGCCTTGGCCTGTCCGAACGGCGGCTCGGCGCGTTCCTGCGGGACCGCCCCCGGGACCAGGTGGTCGTCTCCACCAAGGTCGGCCGGCTGCTGCGCCCCTCCTCCGACACCGCGCACCGTTCCGACGAGGACAACGGGTTCGCCGTACCGGCCGACCTCACGCGGGTCTGGGACTTCAGCCTGGACGGCGTGCGGCGCAGCCTGGACGAGTCGCTGGAGCGCCTGGGCATCGACCGGGTGGACGTGCTCTACCTGCACGACCCCGACGAGTCCGAGGACCCGGCCGGCGGGCTGCGCTCCGCCACCGAGGCGCTGGTGAAGCTGCGCGAGGAGGGCACGGTCCGTGCGGTCGGGGTCGGCTCCAAGTCGGCCGAGACGCTGCGCGCGGCCGCCGACACCGGGGTGTACGACCTGCTCATGGTGGCCGGCCGGCTCACCCTGCTGGAGTGGGACGACGGGCTGGTCAAGGAGTGCGCCCGGCACGGCACCGGGATCGTGGTCGCCGGGGTGTACAACTCCGGCCTGCTCGCCCGGCCCTACCCGCCGGCGGACGCGCACTACGAGTACGGCGCGACGCCGCCGGAAGTGCTGAATAGGGCGCGCGAGCTGGCCGACACCTGCACCGCGCACGGCGTCGAGCTGCCCACGGCGGCGCTCCAGTTCCCGTTCCGCGACGAGCGGGTGCGCAGCGTGGTGCTCGGAGCGTCGAGTCCTGAGCAGGTCCGCTCGAACCTCGCCCGGTTGACGCAGCCGGTTCCGGAGGGGCTCTGGGCCCGCCTGGCGAGCGCCCGGTGACCGCCCCGCTGGTCGACACCCACGTGCACCTGTGGGACCTGGACCGGAGCCCGTACGCCTGGATCACCCCGGCGCACGGACCCCTCCACACCACCATCGGACCCGGCCGCACGGCCGCCGAGCTGCAACGGGCCGGGGTGGCGAAGGCGGTGCTGGTACAGGCCGACGACACCGACGCGGACACCGACTTCCTGCTGGAGGTCGCGCACCGCGAACCGTGGGTGGCCGGCGTGGTCGGCTGGGTCCAACTGGACGCCCCGGACGCCGCCAGAACCCGGCTGGACGAGCTGGCCGGCGAGCCGGCGCTGCGCGGCATCCGCCACCTGGTGCACGACGACCCGCGCGACGACTTCCTGCGGCTGCCGGAGGTGCGCACCTCGTTGCGCCTGCTCGCCGAGCGCGGACTGGCCTTCGACGTGCCGGACGCCTGGCCCCGGCACCTGGCCGACGTGGCCGGCCTGGCCGCCGACCTGCCCGAACTGACCGTGGTGCTCGACCATCTCGGCAAGCCCCCGGCCGACCCCGCCGACCTTCCCGAGTGGCGGCGGAGGTTCGCCGCGATCGCCGCCCGGCCGAACACGGTGGCCAAGGTTTCCGGCCTGCAGCACCTGCCGGCCGGCTCGCTGCGCCCGGTGTGGGACGCCGCGCTGGAGCTGTTCGGGCCGGACCGGCTGGCCTGGGGCAGCGACTGGCCCATGACGCTGGGCGGGGACGGCTACCCCGGCACGCTCGCCGTGACCATGCCGCTGGTCGACGAGCTGACCGGCGACGAGCGGGCGGCGGTGCTGGGCGGCACGGCCGGGCGGATCTACCGCCTCGAGGAGGTGCGCGGGTGACCCCTCCGCTGCTCGAGGTGCGCGGCGTGCGCAAGGAGTTCCCCGGCGTGGTGGCGCTGGACGAGATGCACCTGGACCTGAACGCCGGCGAGGTGCTGGCCGTGGTCGGGGAGAACGGCGCCGGCAAGTCCACCCTGATGAAGATCCTCAGCGGCATCTACCAGCCGGACGCGGGCGAAGTGCGGATCGACGGCGAGGAGGTCCGGGTCGGGGACCCCAAGCACGCGCTGGAGCTGGGCATCAGCATCATCCATCAGGAGTTCAACCTGATCCCCGACCTGACCGTGGCGCAGAACGTCTTCGTCGGGCGGGAGCCCCGGCGCGCGGGCCTGTTCCTGGACCACGGCGCACTGGTCGCCATGACCCGCGAGCTGCTGGACCGCCTGCACCTGCCGCTGGACCCGAACGCGCAGGTCGGCCGGCTCACCGTGGCCCAGCAGCAGATGGTGGAGATCGTCAAGGCGCTGTCCCAGGACGCCCGGGTGCTGATCATGGACGAGCCGACGGCGGCGCTGAACGACGCCGAGGTGGAGGTGCTGCACGGGCTGATCCGCCGGTTCCGCGCCGGCGGAGCCGGCGCGCTAGGTCGGGCGCCCAGTTCAGCGCCCGACGGAAACACCGCCGGCGGAGCCGGCGCGCTGGGTCGGGCACCCAGTTCAGCGCCCGACGGAAACACCGACTCTGGCACCGGCGTCATCTACATCTCCCACCGGCTGGAGGAGCTGAAGGCGATCAGCGACCGGATCACGGTGATCCGGGACGGCCGGTTCGTGGACACGCTGACCACCGCCGAGGCGAGCCTGGCCGATGTGATCACCCGCATGGTCGGCCGTGAGCTGCCGCCAGCCGGCGCGGCGGCAACGCCCGAGGTCCCGGCCACCGGCCGGCCGGTGCTCTCGGTGCGCGGCCTTTCCACCAAGGCGCTGCTCCGGGACGTCGGCTTCGACCTGCACGAGGGCGAGATCCTCGGCTTCGCCGGGCTGATGGGCGCCGGCCGGACCGAGGTCGCGCGGGCGGTCGTGGGCGCCGACCCCACCACCTCCGGCACGATCGAGCTGCACGGGCGGACGGTGCGCATCCCCGATCCGGCCACGGCGGCCCGGCTGGGCATCGGCTACCTGTCCGAGGACCGCAAGCAGCTGGGGCTGATCGTGGAGCAGACGGTCGCGGAGAACATCGCGCTCAGCTCCCTGGCCCGCTCGTTCCAGACCGCCGGGTTCGTCCGGCGCCGGAGCATCGCGTCCCGCGCCGCCTCCGCCATCCAGGACCTGCGGATCAAGACGCCGTCGCTGGGCGCGCTGGTGCGCAACCTGTCCGGCGGCAACCAGCAGAAGGTGGTCATCGCCAAGTGGCTGGTCCGGGACTGCGAGGTCCTCATCTTCGACGAGCCGACCCGGGGCATCGACGTGGGCGCCAAGGAGGAGATCTACCGCCTGGTCCGCGAGCTGGCCGCCCGAGGCAAGGCGATCATCGTGATCTCCTCCGAGCTGCCCGAGGTGCTGCGGCTGTCCCACCGCGTGGTGGTGATGAGCGAGGGCCGGGTGACCGGCCGGCTCGAGGCGGAGGACGCCACCCAGGAATCGATCATGCATCTGGCCACTCTTCGACGCTCCCCGGAAGCAGGTAGCCCATGACGCCCACAGTGCGCGGCCGGTTGCAGCAGCTGCTCGCCAGCGCCGGGCTCGTGGTGATCTTCGCGTTCTTCGCGATCGCCGACTCGAACTTCCTCAACTACGGCAACGTCACCAACATCCTGTTCTCCACGGTGGTCATCGGCACCCTCGCGCTGGGCACCACCGCAGTGATCATCGCCGGCGGCATCGACCTGTCCATCGGCACCGGGATGGCGCTGTGCGCGGTGGTCTCCGGCGTGCTGATCGTGAACAGCGGGCTGCCGGTGCCGCTGGGCGTGCTCGGCGCGATCCTGTTCGGCGGGCTGATCGGTCTGGTCAACGGGTTAAACGTGGCCGTGCTGAAGCTGCCGCCGTTCATCGCCACGCTGGCCATGATGATGGTGGCCCAGGGCCTCGCCCTGGTGCTCTCGCACAGCGCGCCGATCTACTTCAGCGACCACCCCGGCTACTCGGACATCTCCATCGGCAGCCTGATCCCCGGCTCCGGCTTCCCCAACGCGGTGCTGGTGCTGGCCCTGGTCGCGGTGGTGGCCGGGGTGCTGCTGAACACCACGGTGCTCGGCCGCTACACCTACGCGATCGGCAGCAACGAGGATGCCACCGCGCTTTCCGGCATCGCCGTGCGCCGGTGGAAGATCGTCATCTACGTGATCGGTGGGCTGTTCACCGGGCTGGCCGGCGTGATGATCTCCGCCCGGCTGGGTTCCGCCCAGCCGGCCACCGGGCTGGGCTACGAGCTGCAGGCCATCGCGGCGGTGGTGATCGGGGGAACCTCCCTGTCCGGCGGCAAGGGCTCCATCATCGGCACCCTGATCGGCGCGCTGATCATCTCGGTGCTGAACAACGGCCTGCAGATCATGTCCATCCCGCAGGAGTGGCAGAACGTCATCCTCGGTGTGGTAATTCTGCTGGCCGTGTACGCCGACCAGGCGCGCAAGCGCACAGCTTGACCCAAACCCACCCGCGTCCGAAGACCAACGGAGGTCACCTTGCGCACCCGACACGTCCTCGCCGCCGCGGCGGCGGCGCTGACCCTGGTACTCGCCGGCTGCGGCTCCGGCGGCGGAAACAACGGCCAGCCGTACATCGCCATCGTGTCCAAGGGCTTCCAGCACCAGTTCTGGCAGGCGGTGAAACGCGGCGCGGAGCAGGAGGCGGCCAAGCAGGGCGTGCGGATCAGCTTCGAGGGCCCGGCCACCGAGGCCGACGTGGAAGCCCAGGTCACCATGCTGACCAACGCGATCGGCAAGAGCCCCACCGCGATCGCCATCGCCGCACTGGACTCCCGCGCGGTCGCCCCGATCCTGCGCCAGGCGCAGACCAACAAGATCCCGGTGGTCGCGTTCGACTCCGGGGTGGACAGTGACATCCCGGTCACCACCGCCTCCACCAACAACAAGGCGGCGGCCGCCGAGGCGGCCAAGCACCTGGCCGAGTCGCTCGGCGGCACCGGCAAGGTCGGGCTGGTGGTGCACGACCAGACCAGCAAGTCCGGTACCGACCGCCGCGACGGCTTCGTCGAGTGGATGCGCACCAACGCCCCCGGCATCCAGCTGCTGCAACCGCAGTACGGCGGCGGCGACCAGGCCAAGTCGGCGGACATCACCAAGGCGATGATCGCGGCGAACCCGGACATCAAGGGCATCTACGGCGCCAACGAGGGCTCCGCGATCGGCGTGCTGAAGGGCGTCCAGGAGAGCGGCGTGCAGGGCATCAAGATCGTCGGCTTCGACTCGGGCAAGGCCCAGGTCGACGCCGTGGCCAGCGGCCAGATGCTGGGCGCGATCACCCAGAACCCGGTCGGCATGGGCGAGGAGGTGGTCCGCGCGGCGATCAAGGCCAGCAAGGGCGAGTCCCAGCCGAAGGTGATCGACACCGGCTTCTTCTGGTACGACAGCAAGAACGTCGAGTCCCCACAGATCAAGGACGTCCTGTACCAGTGAGAACGACCGCGCGGCCCGGAAGCCATGCTCATGGTCTCGGGCGGCGCGGCTGGGCCATCGGGCGACGTCGCATCTGTGGCGGTAGGGATCAGCAGCTGTATGTCATATTTGCTCCGGTGACTGACGAGAAGAAGACAGCCGGAAAGCTGAGTCGGGCAACCCAGTTGATAACTTGATTGTCTGTTACAGTCCCGGGGCTCGAAAAGCGTGGAAACGTGAAGAGGGCCGTTCCATTACTGTCGAACAGAACAAGACGCACGACGACCCAAGCATCTCCGTCATCGGTTGAGAAGAATCGTGATAACAACTCTGCCGTCCCGTCGGAGCGAAGTCTCAGGGTTGGACCCTTGTCCAGGGTGCCGTTTATAAGGCCGGACAGCTTGCAATCGCCACTCCTGAGAGGGGCGCCCCACATAAAGTCGGCAGCTTGGAGGGCACGGGTATCTAGCTTTTCCTCCAGCTTCGGTTCGTCTGTCGATGCGCTTAGAACTTCGTCTCGCTTGGGTATGGTCACAACGACCTCGGCTTCAGCGGTCTCACCGTTGTATGACTGCGCCTCATCAATCAAGTCTTTAGGCATGGTTGTGCCCTCCCTAAAATGATGGCGGATCATGGTTGCCGGGGCTCATACGCTCGTCGGCCGCTGAAGGTTACGCTTGACCGCCACCGCGGTCGACGGCTGTTGACAAAGCGTTGACGGAAGAAGCACGGATTCAGCAAGACCGCTTTGGACTCGCCGCCGCGCGAGATCGGCCTGATCATTACCACAGCGGTCGCGTGGTGGAAAATGGGTGATCGCCGTTACTGGCGGTTGAGCCTCGATTTTCGCGGCTGAACCACCACGGCTGGCGATCATGCCCGGTCACGGCCACCAACACCCGCGTCCCGGAACGACCGCGCGGCGCCGTGTCCACACCGGCGCCGCGCGGGTCCTTCCCGGATTGGCTATCGGTACAGCGAGAACTCCGGCGCGCGCCGGTTGAGCGTCCAGTCCCCGACCTCGCGCGCCTTGTAGGCGACCGGGTCGTGCAGGGTGTGCGTGCGCAGGTTGCGCCAGTGCCGGTCAAAGCCGTACGCGCTGGTGGTGGCCCGGGCACCCTGGATCTCGAACAGCCGGCTGGCCGCCTCGAGGGCGACCTTGGTGGTGAGGTACTTGGCCTGGTAGACCGCGACCGCCGCATCGGCGCGCTGCTCATCGGTCAGCGTGGGGCCGACGTCGAGCGCCGCCTGCAGCGCCTCCCCGGCCCGGTCCGCGAGCAGCGCCGCCGCCGTGATCTCGCTGTGCAGCTCGCCGACCGTCTGCAGCACGTAGGCGTCGTCGGTGGCGTTCGGCACGCCCGAGGTCTCCCACGGGCTGGCGTTCCGGCGCGTCCAGTCCAGCGCCTCCTCCAGCGCGCCCTCGGCCGTGCCGATGTAGAAGTTCACGAAGGCCAGCTGCCAGTGCGGGGTGACCAGCGTCTGGTAAGGCGTCGGGGTGCGCCCGATGAGCGCCTCCGCGCCCAGGATCTCCGCCCGCTCCACCCGCGCGTTCTCGAACACCACACCGCCGGAGTCGGTGAGCCGCTGCCCGATGTTGTCCCAGTCCTCCAGCGCGTGGAAGCCGGCCCGGCCGGCGGGCAGGGAGAGGAACACCAGCTCCCCCTCGAAGCTGGCGGTGACCGAGAGCCGGTCACCGAGGCTCGCCCCCGACGCGAACGATCTCCGGCCGTTCAGCCGGAAACCCTCGCCGTCGCGGGTCAGCAACAGCTCGGACCCGCCCCTCGGGTTCTGCACGCCACCCCAGAACAGCTTGTCCGCGCCGTTGTGGCGGGACTGCCGGTCGGCCTGCTCGGGGGTGCCGAACAGCGGCGCGATCCTGGTCTGCGCGTAGTGGTAGCCGACCAGGTGGGCGATCGAGGTGTCGCCCCGGGCGATCCGACGGGTGAGCTGGGCCGCCTGGGCGTAGTTCAGGCCGTCCCCGCCGTACTCGACGGGTTCCTGGATCTGGAGCAGGTCACGCTCGCGCAGCAGCTCGACCTCGGCCCTCGGCGTGCGGTTCCCCCGGTCGCGCTCGGCCGCGCTGGCGCGCAGCTCCACGGCGACCAGGTCGGCCCGCTCCAGCGCGGCGCGGAACCGCCCGTCGTCGGTGCGGTGGCGGGCCGGTTCAAGGCGGGGTTCGGTGTGGATGGACATGGCGGTCTCCCTCGTGGGCAGTGGCTGGTCGGGTCGATCGAGCAGTGACCCGACACAGCGCGCTGCCGGTGCGCACCAGGTCGATGTGCCGCCGCCGCTTGGCCAGCTTCAGCACACGCTGTCCCCGGGCTTCGGGTTGGCCAGGCCGAACAGCGGCCGCACGGCCAGCCCGGCCCAGGTGCCGCCGAGCGCGGCCAGCCCCCACAGCCAGCCGGATGCGCTGCCCGAGGCGATGCCGGCCAGGTAGGCGCCGATGTTGCAGCCATTGGCCAGTCGCGCGCCGATGCCCATCACCACGCCGCCGAGCACCGCCGCCAGCGCGGTCCGCCACGGGATGCGCCGGTGCAGCGTCCACACCCCGCCGACCGAGGCGGCCAGCGCGGCGCCCAGCATGATGCCGATGTCGGTCAGGCTGGTCTTGTCGGTGAGCACCGGCGCGGCCAGCGACCTGGCCTGCGCCGGCTGGCGCCAGAACTCCCAGTTCTCCGGGTGCGCGCCGATAACCTGCAGCGCCTTCGCGCCCCACAGCCCGAACGCGCTGGTGATTCCCCACGCGCCGCCGGAGACCAGCAGCACCGCCGCACCCAGCACGGCGAGCACCAGCGCACCCACGCCCAGCGGCCACGAACCGCGCAGCACCCGGGCGAACCCGTGCGCGGTCGGCACCGCGTCCACCGGCGGCGGCCGCCGCCGGGACTGGACCAGCTTGGTGAACCACACGATGCCGGCCAGCACCGCGATCGTGACCAGCCAGGAGCCGAACCAGCCGACGTGGTTGGCCAGGAGGAACGGCGGCAGCGCGGGCAGGTCCGCGACCAGCGGGTACAACCAGGTGTAGAGCACCGAACCGGCGATGAAACCGCCCAGGGTGAGCACGATCGCCGACTGCCCCGAGCCGACCGCGAACAGCGTCCCGGACGCGCACGCCCCGCCCAGCTGCATGCCGATGCCGAACAGGAACGCGCCGAGCAGCAGGCCGACCCCGATCGGCCCGGCCGTGGGCGTCGGGGTGGACCCGAACAGCCCGCTGCCGGTGCCGATGATCAGCGCGAACAAGGTCGCCGTGGTGCCCAGCAGCAGCGCGTGCGCCCGCAGGCCGGTGCCGTTGCCCACGGCCACCAGCTGGCGCCAGGCCGAGGTGAACCCGAACCGGGAGTGGAACAGCGCCAGGCCGAGACCCGCGCCGAGCAACAGCAGCACGGCCGGCTTCGCCCCGTGGGCCGCGCCGACGTACCAGGTCAGCGCCGCGAGCCCGATCGTGGACAGGGTCAGCGGCAGCCACCGGGGGCCGGGCACCGGCGGGGCCTGCGGCACGGCGCCGGACAGCTCGAACTCGGGCAGCACGGCGCGCAGCCGGGCCCGCCCACTGGTCGTGGTCGTGGTCATGGGTTCTCCAACTCGATCGGCGACCGGCACGACAACACGCCCCGACAAGAACCGGGACGGGGGAACACTCGATGCGGGAGCGTCAGCCCCGACAGAGCGCGGTGGCCGTGCGACACAGATCCACGTGGCGGCGGCTGCGCAGGGAGGTGCCGCGATCGCTCATACCGGCGACGCTAACACGCCCCATCGGGCAAAATCCACAAATCCAGTTGTAATTCAGGGCGGCGAATACCACAGCCGGTCGCATACCGGGCCGACCAGCAGCACACCGGCCAGCGACAGCCCGACCGCTACCGCCGCCCGGGGATCGACCACCGCCGCGAGCGCGCCACCGGCCACCGCCACCCACGGCCGGGCCAGCGTGAACGGCCCCAGGATCACCGCCGTCGCCCAGAACCGGAGCCGCCAGGGCAAGGTGGCGTAGGCGGCCAGCGCAAGCAGCACCATCACCCCGTAAGGCAGGTAGATCGCCAGCATCCAGGTGCCCGCCCCCGCCCACATCGACCAGCGCGCGGCCCCGCCATGCCACAGATCGGACACCACGCAGCCCAACGCCGGCAGCAGCAGGACCGAAACCACCGCGAGCCCCCGCAGCTGCGCCCGCACGTCCCACGCCCGTTGCCGGATCAACCCGGTCCGCCCCGCTCCGGAGCGGAACCCGCTGAACGCCCCGTCGCACAGCGCGAGCAGCACCAGGGCCGCCGCGACCGGCCCGGTCACCGGCGCACCCCGATCACCGGGCGCAGCACCTGGGTGAGCGCGGGCGGCCAGCCCTCCACGCAGCTGACCTCGTACCCGGGGAGTGCCGGCCGGGCGGCGGCCAGC
The DNA here is from genome assembly GCA_014208095.1 of Actinospineispora eucalypti. Classification (GTDB taxonomy): domain Bacteria; phylum Actinomycetota; class Actinomycetes; order Mycobacteriales; family Pseudonocardiaceae; genus Pseudonocardia; species Pseudonocardia eucalypti. The sequence continues at coordinate 1,149,367 of JACHMT010000002.1, forward strand.
AGCGTGGCGGCCCGGTGCGCGCGGCGCACCGACAGCACCCCGTCATGGCGGGACACCGGCTCGCGCATGCGGGCGCGGTGAAACACCCACGCCCCGGCCGTGGACCAGGCGCCGGGCACCGGATCCCAGTGGCAGAAGGCGAAAACACCCAGTTCACCATGCCGGCCGAAGAAGGCCGGCAGGTCCTCCGCCGGCAGGTGGTGCAGCAGCCCGCTGGAGATCACGATGGTGTGGCCGGGATCGGTGACCGCCCGCCCCGGGTCGAACGCGTCGCCGACCAGGAACCGCACGTCCAGGCCTTCCCGCGCCGCGCGCTCGGCGGCCGCCGACACCAGCGTCCGGTCGAGGTCCACCCCGACCAGCTCCACGCCCTTCCCCAACGCCCGGTGGGCGGCCAGCCAGCGCAACGTGTAGCCGATCCCGCAGCCGACGTCGACCACCCGCACCGACCGACCGGGGTCCGCGCGGCGCAGCTCGTCCACCCAACCGGCCAGCTGCTCGGCGACCCGCCGGCCCTGCTGGAGCTCCTCGGCCAGCCGTTGCAGCTCACAGTGCACCCGGACCAGCAGCCGGTCGATCGCCTCGTCGTCCAGCACCCCGCCCCGGGCGGGCAGCCGCCGGGCGATGCGGGCCGCGCGGTGCTGCCCGGAGGCCCGCAGCCGCTCGACCACCGCCTCGACCTCGACGGGCAGCCGGTGCCCGGCCGGGTCCCGGCGGCGGACCAGATCGGTGAGCTCCAGAAGTCGCATACCCGGCTGGACCCGGTCAGCCGCCGGGCGGTTGGGGCGCGTGCAGGTACCGGACGAGCACGTCCGCCTCGGCGCGCAACCGGTCGGCGGCGTCGCGCCGTCTGAGCCCCTCGTACTCCTCGGCGGCGGCGTGGCGCTCGCCGACCTCCCTGGCCAGGATCGCGCGCAGGTCCTCGTCGGTCAGCCGGCGGCGCTCGGCCTCGGCCGCGCCGAGGCCGGCCACCGCGCCGGCCACGTGTTCGTTGCCCACCGGCTTGGTCGGGCCATCGGTGTCAACCGGAACCGCCTGGGCGTTCTCGATCGCGGCCAGCGCCGAACGCAGCGCGGCGGCGGCGACCCGGTCCCGGCTCTTCAGCGCGACCGTCAGACCCTGCCTCAGCTCGGTAAGCATGCGCGGAAAGCTAACGAACTCGAGTGCACCCGTCGAACGAGTTCACCCTGCACCTGGCCGACTCAGTAGCTGCGTCCCACCACGGCGACGAGGTCGTCGTCGGCCACGGTGTCCGGCGGGAGCCGGCCGTCGGCGGTCTGCAGGCAGCGCACCGTGATCGCATCGGTGGCCAGCGACCGCTCCCCCTCCTCGCCGAGGATCCGCCACGGGATCCGGGCGAAACCGAGCCGCGCCGCCTCCCGGGCCTCCTCGATCGACTCGGTGCTCACCGTCCGGGCGGCCAGCCGGTCCTGCGCCGAGGCCAGCAGGCCGCGCTGCACGGTTTCCAGCAGCTCGGGCACGACGCGGGCCGTCGCGCCGGCCTCGGTGGGCACCCGCTCCCCGGTGTCCCGCCGCACCACGTCGAACCGGCCGGCCTCGACGTCCCGCGGTCCGATCTCCAGGCGCAGCGGCACGCCCTTCAGCTCCCAGTCGGTGACCCGGCGGCCGAACCCCTTGCCCGCGTTGTCGTCCACCCGCACCCGCACACCGGCGTGCTCCAGCCGCTCGGCCTGGTCCCGGATGGCGGCGAGCACCGCCGGGTCGTCCTTCACCGCGAGCAGCACCACCTGGACCGGCGCCAGCCGGGGCGGCACCACCAGACCGCCGTCGTCCCCGTGGCCCATGATCAGGCCGCCGACGATCCGCGTGCTGCTGCCCCAGGACGTGGTCCAGCACAGCCGGCGCTGGCCATCGGCGTCGCTGAACGTCATGTCGAACGCCTTGGCGAAGTTCTGCCCCAGCTCGTGGCTGGTGGCGACCTGCAGCGCCTTGCCGTCGCCCATCATGGCCTCGCAGGTCAGCGTGTTGATCGCGCCGGCGAACCGTTCCCGGGCGGTCTTCACGCCGACCAGCACCGGCAACGCCAGCACCGAGCGCAGGAAGTCCCGGTAGACCTCCAGATGGATCCGGCGCGCGTAGGCGGCCGCGTCCTCGTAAGTGGCGTGCGCGGTGTGCCCCTCCTGCCAGAGGAACTCGCTGGTACGCAGGAACAGCCTCGGCCGCATCTCCCAGCGCACCACGTTGGCCCACTGGTTCAGCAGCAGCGGCAGGTCACGGTGGCTCTGCACCCACTTGGCCATCAGCTCGCCGAACACGGTCTCGCTGGTCGGGCGCACGACCAGGGGTTCGGTGAGTTCCTTACCCCCGGCGTGGGTGACCACGGCCAGCTCCGGGCTGAACCCCTCGACGTGCTCGGCCTCGCGCTTGAGGTAGTCCTCGGGGATGAACAGCGGCAGGTAGACGTTCTCCGCGCCGGCCCGCTTGATCCGGGTGTCGATCTCCGACTGGATGCGCTCCCACAGCGAGTAGCCGTACGGTCGGATGACCATGGTGCCCCGCACCGGGCCGTTGTCGGCCAGCTGGGCCTTGTCCAGCACTTCCTGGTACCAGCGGGGGAAGTCGTCCGCCCTCGGGGTGAGGATCGAGCCTCGACGTGGGGTTGCCATGGCGCGCGACCGTACCCACCGGCCCGCCCGGCCGCACCCGGGTTTCAGGGTGGCCGTGGCCCGGCTCGCGATGAGTTTTGCCCGCTCGGCTGGTCGACACGTACCGGAAGCCGAAACACGAGGAGGGCGGACCCATGGACGTACAGACCACGACGTACCCGAACCCCGAGATCGTCGACCGGGACAGCTGGCAGGCCGAGATCGACCGGCTGGTGGAGCGGGAGAAGGCGCACACCCGCGAAGGCGACGCGATCGCCGCCGCCCGCCGGCGCCTGCCGATGGTCGAGGTGGACCCCACCACCACCCTGGTCGGCCCGGACGGCCCGGTGACGCTGCTGGACGTGTTCGAGGGGCGCCGGCAGCTCATCGTGTACCTGCACATGTGGCACGACGGCAACGACGCCGCCAACCAGTGCGAGGGCTGCACGTTCTTCACCGGGCACGCCCGGGAGCTGTCCTATCTGCACAGCCGGGGCGTCACCTACGCGACCTTCTGCGAGGGCCCCTACCCGGAGAGCGCCCGGTACCGGGACTTCATGGGCTGGGAGATGCCCTGGTACTCCGCGCGCGGCTCGCTGGACGCGCTGCTCGCCGGGCGCGGGTTCGGCGGCTACTTGTGCTTCCTGCGCGACGGTGACCGGGTGTTCGAGACCTACTGGACCACCGGCCGGGGCACCGAGGCCGGCGCCACCAGCTACCACCTGCTCGACCTGACCGTGTACGGCCGGCAGGAGACCTGGGAAGACTCCCCCGCCGGCTGGCCCCAGCCGTACGCCACCAGGGGCGAGCAGTTCCGCCGCGACGGCCGCCCCACCGCGCAGTGGTCACGCCTGGCCGAAGGCCGCTCCGACGACCTCACCGGCTGAGAGCTCACCGAGGGTCGGTGGCCAGGATCGCCATGGAGATCGCGTCGTGCCACTCCCCGTCCCAGTGCAGCGCGTCGCGGTGCACGCCCTCCTGGATGAAGCCGCACTTCTGGTACACCCGCAGGGCGCGCGGGTTGAAGTCGTAGACCTCCAGGTGCACCCGGTGCAGGCCGGCCACGTCGAGCGCGTAGTCCACGACCAGCCGGGTCGCCTCGGTGCCGTATCCGCGACCGAACACCGGCGGGCCGGTGAGGCCGATCCGGAAGTTGGCCGAGTCGTTCCCGTCGTCCAGGTCGTTCAGCACGGCCTCGCCGAGCACCGCGTCGTCCGAGCGGCGCACGATCGTCCAGTCGGCCCGGTCGTGGTGGTCCGCCCGGGTGGCGAGCCAGCGCCGGATCTGGTCCGGGGTGAACCGCTGGTGGGTGCCGGTCAGCCGGCTGCCCTCCGGCTCGCCGAACATCGGCCAGAGGCCGTCGAAGTGCTCGCCGGTCATGGGCTCCAGCCGGACGCTCGGGCCGGTCAGGGTGGGCTGGTCACGGAAGACGTCGACGGGGACCACCGGTGCAGCCAAGCAGCACGTCAGTCCGAAGGGAAGTCGGCGGACCGGCTCAGCTCCGCCCACCGCCGGGCCTCGGCGGTCCGCTCTTCGCCCGACCGCACCGCCAGCTCGACGGCACTCGCGCCCAGCAGCAGCCGCAGTGGCGGCTCCGCCATCGCCACCACGTCGAGCAGGATCTTCGCCGCGCGGGCCGGGTCCCCGGGCCAGCCGGCGGCGGTGGCCTCGCGCATCCGGTTCACCTCGCCGACCGTGCCCCGGTAGTCCGGCCCAACCTCGGCGCGGACCATGGAGGTGGTGCTCCACTCGGTGCGGAACGGCCCCGGCTCCACGATGACCACCTTGATACCGAGCGGTTTGACCTCGGCGTTCAGCACCTCGGAGAAGCCCTCGACGGCGAACTTGGCGGTCTGGTACGCACCCATGCCGGGCGTGCCCCCGACCCGCCCGCCGATCGAGGAGAACTGCAGGATGTGCCCGGACCGCTGCTGGCGCAACACCGGGAGCGCCGCCCGGGTGACGTTCACGACGCCGAACAGGTTGGCCTCGATCTGCGCCCGGAAGTCGTCCTCGGCCATCTCCTCGATCGGCGCGCTGTTGGCGTAGCCGGCGTTGTTCACCACCACGTCCAGCCGGCCGAACTCCCGCACCGCGATGTCCACGGCGGACCGGGCCGCAGCCGCGTCGGTGACGTCCAGCGCCACCGCCCGCGCCCGATCGCCGTACTTGGCCACCAGCCCTTCCAGGTCGGCCGGCCGGCGCGCGGTGGCCACCACGTTCTCCCCGGCCGCCAACGCCGCATCCGCCAGCTCCCGGCCGAAACCGCGCGAGCTGCCGGTGATGAGCCATGTCTTCGCCATTGATCCACCCCTCCGCCCGGCCGGGCGGGCTCCTGTCTACGACTGTAGACACTCGAGAGTCTACAGTCGTAGACATGGGTGACGCACGGAGCGAACGACCGGTCCACCGGCGCGATGCCGCCGCCACCCGGGAGGCGATCCTGCGCTCGGCGCTGGTGGCCTTCACCCGCCACGGCTACGACGGCGTGGGGGTGCGGGAGATCGCCCGGGCGGCCGGGGTGACCGCGATGCTGGTCAACCGATACTTCGGCACCAAGGAAGGGCTGTTCGCGGAGGTCGTCGAGGTGGCGTTCGCCGAACGCACGCTGATCGCCGACGACGTCGAGTCGCTGACCCGGTTCGCCGCCGCCGGACTGGTCGCGGCCGAACCCCGCTCGGTGGACGGCTTCCTGCTGATGCTGCGCTCGGTGGCCAACCCGAGGGCCACCGAAATCCTGCGCGCGGCGATCGAGGCGCACTTCCAGCGCCCGCTCCAGGCACTGCTGCCCGGCGCGGGCGCCCGGGAGCGGGCCGCGTTGTTCCTCTCCGTGCTGTCCGGGGTGCGGCTCATGCAGCAGGTGCTGGGCAGCCCGGCGCTGGCCACCGCCGACGCGGACGCGCTGGAACGGCGGCTGCGGCCGGTGTTCGAGGCGCTGGTCGACCCGGGCTGAAACCGCTCAGGCCCGGACGGCCGCTGCGCCCGGCAGCGGGAGCACGTTAGATGGACGAATGGACTCCGTGCGCCGGTTCGCCGAGCTGGTCGGTCAGCCCGACCCGCCGTTGGACCGCGCCGCACTGGCGCTGGCGGCCGGCGCCGACCCCGACCTGGACGTCGATCACTGGCTGGCCGAGCTGGACCGCCTGGCCTCGGGCGTGACCGACCTGGCCGGGCTGCTGGACCGGCTGTTCGTGCGGGAACGCTTCCTCGGCAACCGGGAGAACTACTACGACCCGAGGAACTCCCTGCTCCCGCACGTGCTGACCCGCCGCGTGGGCATCCCGATCACGCTGGCCGTGGTCACCATGGAGGTCGGGCGGCGCGCCGGGGTGCCGATCGAGGGCGTCGGCATGCCGGGCCACTTCCTGGTCCGGCCGGTCGGCGGTGACACCCTGCTCGACGTGTTCGACGGCGGCGCCGAGCTGACCCCCGAGGCCTGCGAGGCGCGGTTCCGCGAGCTGGGCGGCACCGGGCCGTTCGGCCCGCACCTGCTCGCGGCCACGCCGACCACGGCCATCCTGACCCGGATGCTGGAGAACCTGCGCACCGTGTTCCGCACGCTCCGGCGGCCGGCCGCCAGTGAGTGGGTGCTGCGGATGCGGTTACACCTGCCCGGCGCCGGACTGGCCGAACAACTGGAACTGGCCCAGGCACTGGGTGGCCAGGGCAAGTGGCTCGACGGCGCCCGGATACTGGAAACCCAGATGCCGGAGGCGGAGCCCCAGGTGGCGCGCCAGCTCACCCTGGCGGCGCGTTCCCTGCGGGCGCATCTGAACTAGCGTTGGGGGGACGCACAACCATGAGCAGAGCGGATCTCGACAAGCAATCGACCCAGGTCAGCGCCATGTTCGACGACGTGGCCAAGGGATACGACCGGACCCGCGCCATCCTCTGGTTCGGCCAGATGGGGCGCTGGGGGCGCATCACCACCGACTGCCTCGACCTCGGCCCGGGCAAGCGGGTCCTGGACGTGGCCTGTGGGACCGGCACCTCGTCGCGCTGGCTCGCCGGATCCGGGGCGAAAGTGGTCGGCTGCGACTTCTCGCCGGCCATGCTGGCCCGGGCGCACACCCGCGCCCCCGGAATCGAACTGGTGCTCGGCGACGCCCTCAAGCTCCCGTTCGAGTCGGGCACCTTCGACGCGGCGACGATCTCGTTCGGCCTGCGCAACGTGGCCGACGTCCCGCTCGCGCTGGCCGAGATGCGCCGGGTCGTGCGGCCCGGCGGGCACCTGGCGGTGTGCGAGTTCAGCCACCCACCGGGCCGGGCCGGCCGCGCGGCCGCCGACTTCTACCTGCGCCGGGTCGGCCCGCTGATCGCCCGGCTGGTGAGCAGCAACCCCGAGGCCTACGTCTACCTGGCGGACTCGATCCTGGCCTGGCCCGACCCGGCCGGCCTCGCCGCGGATATGCGGGGCGCCGGCTGGGACGAGGTGGCCTGGCGCCGGCTCTCCGGCGGGATGGTGGCCCTGCACCGGGGAACCCGGGCGTAACGCCGGCGGGTCAGGCCGGGAGCCGGCGGACCAGGTGATCCCACACGGCCCGCACCGCGCCGTCGTGGTAGATGTGCGCACGCTTGGCCGCCGACTCCTCGGGGTCCGACCAGCTCGGCCAACCACCGTAGGCATGGGTGAGCATCTGCTGGTGGCAGGCCCGCTCCAGGACCACGGCGCGCACCACCGCCGTCTCCAGGTCCGGGCCGACGGTCACGATGCCGTGGTTGACCAGGAACAGCGCGCTCGCGTCGCCCAGCTCGGCGGCCACCTGCTTGCCCAGCTCGGCGGTGACGATCAGGTCGGCGGTGGCGGTGAACCGGGGCACGGCGGGCGGCACGAACATGTTGGCCGCGTGACTGACCGGCAACAGCGGCTGACCGGTGGCGGCCAGCGCCACCGCGTGCGGCGGGTGGGTGTGCACCACCGCGCCGACGTCCGGCCGGGCGGCCAGGATCTCGATGTGGATCGGGTACTCGCTGTGCCGGGTGCCCTCCCCCGCCAGCACCGCGCCCGACGGGTCGACCAGGTGCACCCGGTCCTCGGTGACCTCCCCCAGCCCCCACTCGGCGGACTTGATCCAGCAGCCGCGGTCGTCGCGCAGGGACGCGTGGCCCCAGATCAGGTCGTCGTGCCCCTGCGCGGCGAGCACCCGGGAGGCGGTCGCGACCAGCTGGCGGGCGGATTCTGGCATCGGCGGCAAGCCCTCTCTCCGGCGTCGTCTGAACGCAGACTAGGAGCCGGCCGTATCTTCTGTCCAGAAGTTAGATTCTGTTGAGCAGAATTAGCCCCCTCGGTGGGATACTGCCCACAACGGCCCGCGCTGACCGGAGGCCGCCGTCGGGAGGGTCGTGCGTCTCATAAGCAGGCTGCGGGCGTGGCGCAGGTACCGGTACATGTCGCGCCGCCTCGCCGAGCTGGACCGCCTGGACCGGGAGAACCTCCTGCCCGCTCCGCCCCGGAACCGGCTGGGCGGCCGGGCGAAGCTCTCCGTGCTGCTGCTGGCGCTGCTCATCGGCGGGATCGTGGTGGTGGACACGCTGCACGCGGGTCCGCGCTCCCCGCTGGACGAGCTGCTGCCCACGGGCATGTTCCAGGACCGGCAGCCGGCGGCGGGCTCGTCCGGAGCGCACGCGTTCGTGGCCCAGCTGCCCAACGGCCGGCCGGTCACCTACGACCCCTGCCAGCCCATTCGCTACGTGATCAACCCGGCCGGCATGCCGCCGGAAGCCGAGCAGCTGGTCCACGAGTCGGTGCGGGCGATCGCCTCGGCCTCCCGCCTCACCTTCAGCTACGCGGGCGCCACCGACGAGACACCCGTCGCCGACCGCCCCACCAGGCAACCCCAGCGCTACGGCGGCGGGTGGGCGCCGGTGCTGATCGCCTGGGTGGACCAGGCCCAGCTCGAGGCGGAGGTGCCCAGGGGCGAGTCGGTGCCGAACGCCGACGTCGAGGGCAGGGGCGGCAGCACCGCGGTCACCCCGGCCGGGCCGGAGCTGACCCGCTTCGTGACCGGGGAGATCCTGCTGTCCCGGCAGGCGATGGCGCACCACCTGGGCCGCCGGGGCGGCGCCCCCATCGCCAGGGCGGTGATCATGCACGAGCTGGGCCATGTGGTGGGACTGGACCACGTGTCCGACCCGCGCGAGCTGATGGCCCCGGTGAACACCGGCCAGACCGAGCTGGGTCCGGGAGACCGGCAGGGCCTGGCCATCGCCGGCGCCGGCGCGTGCTGGCGCTAGTGCAGGAGTTCGGCGGCCCGGTCCACGGTGGTTCGCATCAACTCGCCGATCCGCTTCACGTCCGCCCGGTTGAGCCTCCCGACCGGGACGGCCGTGTTGAAGGCCATCCGCAACCCGGACCGCTCGATCGGGAACGCCACGGCGATCGAGGCGACGCCCTCCTCGCTCTCCTCCGAGCTGGTGGCGTAGCCCCGGCGCCGGACGCCGGTGATCTCCTGTTCCAGCGCGGCCCGGCTGCGGATCGACCGGGAGGTCAGCCCCGGCAGCTCCTCCTCGGGATAGAGCCGGCGCAGCTGCTCGGTGGACAGCGCGGCCAGCATCGCCTTGCCGCTGGACGTGCAGTGCGCCGGCATCGACTGCCCCAGCCGCGACGCCACTCGCACCGCGCGCGGACTCTCGATGGCGTCGATGAACCGGACCGTGGCCCCGTCCATCACCACCATGTGCACCGTCTCCGTGGTCTCCCGGTTCAGCTCCTCGAGGAACGGGTGCACCGTCTGCCGCACGTCGAAGCGCTGCAGGATCGAGTAGGCCACGGCGGTCATCGCGGTGCCCGGCAGGTACGCCTTGGACCGGCGCTCCTGGCGGACGAAGCCCCGGTACTGCAGCATCGCCAGCAGCCGGTGCGCGGTCGACGAGGCGACGCCGAGGTAGTCGGCGACCTCGGTCAGCCGCAGCTCGCTGCGCTCGCCCATCAGCAGCAGGATCTTCAGGGCGTTGTCCACCGACTCGATCGGGTACTGCGGCACCGGGCCGGCCGGGGCGGGGCCGGCGGATTTCTCCATAGCAGAAACGGTAGCCCACGCCTCTCCTTCGGAGACCGCCGGCGGGGTCACACCACCACCTCCTCCAGGGTCTCCGGCGCGAACAGTTCCTCCGGGTCGTAGCGGCGGGCCGCGAGGCCCTGCTCGTGGGAGTAGCGCAGGAAGGTCTCCAGGGTCGGCCGGTTCGGTTCCAGGCCGTACGGCCACCAGTCCTCACCCATCGCGCGGCGGGTGCGCTCGACCTCGGCCCACAGCCAGGGCAGCGCGTACCGCAGGCTCGCCGTCTCCCCCAGCCCGGCCAGCCCGGCGCGCTTCGCCCGCTCGCAGGCCTTCACCAGCTCCCGCGCCAGCCAGCGGTTCCGCTGGTAGACCTCCCGCCGGATCACCAGCGTGTGCATGATCGGGAAGATCCCGGTGCGGGCCAGGTAGGCGCGCTCGACGGCCTCCGGGTCCGGGAACAGCCGGCGGATCCCGCCGCCGTCCGGGGCGTTGAACGGGCCGGGGTTGCGGGCGCTGTAGACCGCGTCCAGCTCGCCGTCGAGGAGTAGCCGGGACAGCGTCTCGCCGGAGCCGATCGGGGTCACCTCTATGTCCGGCGGCAGGGACAGGGCGAGCTTCTCCACCCGGCCCGGCCCGTCCAGCCCGCCGGTGCGGTAGCGGACCTCGGCGACTCCCAGGCCGTGGTGCTCGGCCAGGATTCCCCTGATCCACACCGCGGCGGTGATCTGGTACTCGGGCACGCCCACCGTGCCGCCGGCCAGCTCGGCCGGGTCGGTGAGCGGCGAGTCCGCGCGGACGTAGATCGCGCTGTGCCGGAAGGCGCGGGAGGGGAACACCGGGACCGCGACGAACGGCGCGCCGCGGTCCAGGGTCAGTACGTAGCTGGACAGGGACAGTTCGGCGATGTCGAACTCGCCGAACCGGAGCATCCGGAAGAAGGTCTCCTCCACCGGCAGGTCCAGGAAGTTCAGCTCGGCCCCGCCCGGCCGGACGGTCCCGTCGCGCAGCGGCTCCATCCGGTCGTAGGCCCGGCAGGCCATGGTGAACACCGGCGTCATCAGCGGGCGCTGGGCAGCAGGAAGAACAGCCAGGTCAGCACCGGCGCGGTCGCCGCCATGGCGATGCCCCAGGCGAGCATCGTGCGGAACAGTGGGGGCCGTTCCTCCTCCGGCGCGTTGGCCAGGGTCAGCGCACCGACCGAGGAGAACGGGGTGGAGTCCACCACGGTGGCCGAGATGGCCAGCGAGATGATCATCGCCGTCACCCCGATCTGGCCCTGCACCAGGAACGGCACGGCCAGCGGGATGAGCACGCCGAGCAGCCCGGCACTGGAGGCGAAGGCCGAGGTGAAAGCCCCGACCACGCAGAGCAGGAACGCGGTGAGCAGCGGCGCGCCCAGGCCCGCGATGCCGTGCCCGATCAGGTCCACCGTGCCGTAGCGCTGGAGCGCGGCGACCAGTGTGACCACGCCGCAGATCAGCAGCACCACCGTCCACACGATCCGTTTGTCGGCCTCGGCGAACCGCGCCGGGAAGACCAGGTGCAGCAGGACCGCCGCGATCAGCGCCAGGAAGCCGATCTCCAGGTCGAACACCAGCGCGCCGACGCCCACCGCGACCATCACGGCGAGGGTGATCGTCTGGTCCACCCGCAGCGGGGTGCGCACGGGTGCACCCAGCACGGCCACACCCCCGCCACCGGGCGTCAGGCCGGCGCCGGGCTCTCCCTCGCCCTCGGCCTGGGCCGGCGCCTGGCGGCCGCGCTCGCGCCACAACTGGCGGCCGCCGAAGCACAGGTAGATCACCACGGCGAGCCCCAGGTTGTACGCCGCGTTGCCGAAGAACAGCGCCGAGGACGACACGGACAGCCCGCTGGAGCGCAGCGCCTGCTGGACGATGATGGTCAGGCCGTTGAGCGGGGAGAAGTTCCCCAGGCAGGACCCGTGCATGAGCATCAGCGCGGACATCCGCCGGTCCACCCCGTACCGCTCCCCCAGGCGCAGGCACAGCGGTGCCAGCATCGCCACGCCCGCCGGGCCGAGCGCGCCGGCCGTGGTGGGCACCGCCGAGAACACGAAGATGAGCCAGGGCACCAGCACCGGCCGGTCGCCGAGCAGCACCACCACCCGGTCGATCAGCCACTCGATCGTCCCGTTCGCCGCCGCCAGGCCGAACAGGTAGGTGACCCCGACGAGCAGCACGAACAGTTCCGGCGGGAACCCGGACAGCAGCTTCTTCACGCTCTCGTGCGCGACCAGCGTGCCGATCAGGAAGGTGGCGACCAGCGCCAGCGCGCCGATGTTGACCGGCCGCAACGTGCCCAGGACGAAGATCAGGACGAGTGCCACGACGCCGATGACGTGGATGGACATAGCGGTTCCTCTGGGCCTGCTCGAAGGGAGCGGCGCGCAGGCGCGCCTGCCCCCGAACCGGGCGGCGCCGCGACCACATTTCTAATGTGCAGAAGTACTTTCTGTCACTCTTCCGAGTGTGTCAAGCGGAACTTCGGCGCGGTGCGGGCTCAGAGATCGCTCGGACGGCCGCGGCCGGGTGATTCTCGGCTTGAGCGCGGCCCGTTGCGCTAGGACCGGTGAGGCCCGTCCGTTCCCGGCCATTGGTCACGGACAGTGACGGTCCGGAGGGCGGTCGGCTAGGTCCACTCCGCCGCGGTTCGTCGAGATCTACCTGAGCGGGGTCCAGGCCCGGGGTGCACCCCGACGAGGTAGATCTCGGGACGGAGCCGCCGTTCCACGCCCCACAAATGACTACGGTCCGTATCCGAAGACGCCCTGACCAACCGCGACCGGCCCGACCCAGCCGCGCCAGACCACCCGACCGCGCCTGTCCAAGCGCCCTTTGAAACCCGCACCGAACCTCAGCCGAGCCGGGCCAGCTCGTGCCGCCAGGCGGTCGACGTGTTGAACCCCGAGCCCAGGTCCGGCAGCTCCGCCAGGTCTTCGCGCGGGAGGTCCACCAGAGTCCCGCCGGCGCTGACCACCCGCAGGGACAACCCCGCCAGCCGGTCCACACCGACCGCCTGCAGCACCGCCCGTTCCACACCGTCGGCCGCGCTGGTCAGGCCGTGCGCACGCAGCAACACCACCGGGCGGTCCCCCATCGAGGCCACCATCTCGGCGGCCAGTGCCCGGTTGCGGATGAGCACGCCGCGCGGGTACACCGGCACGCCTCCCTGGGCCAGGCGGGTGCCGGGGATGTCGAAGGCGCCCACGATCGGCCGGATCGCCATGCCGGCGAGGTCGGCGGCGACCACGTCCGGCGGGTGCGCGTGCACCACCGCCGCCACGTCGTTCCGGCGGCGGAGCACCTCGGTGTGCAGCGGCAGTTCGTTGGGTGCCTGGTATCCGCCGTCCAGCTCGCCCGGCGCGCCGGGCTGCCCGTCCAGGTCCAGCAGCCGGACGTCCTCCGCCGTGGTGAAGGCCAGCCCGCGTTCCTCCGGGCCCCGGCAGCGCACCAGCAGGCGGTGCCGGTCGACCCGCAGGCTGATGTGGCCGAGGATGCCGTCCGCCAGCCCGCGCGCGGCAAGCACCCGGCATGCGCCGGCGATCAGCTCCCGCAACGGGGCCAGCTCCGCGCTCATGCCTTCACCCCGATCCCGCCGTCCGGGTGCACCACGTCGCCGGTGATGCCCCTGGCCCGCTCGGAGGCCAGGAACACGTAACTCCACGCGTGGTCCTCGGCGGACAGCGCCACCCTCAGCGGCACCCGCGCGGCCAGCTCGGACTCCCGGTCCGGCGTCGCCCCGAGGCTGCGGTCGTCCAGCCCCAGGCTGCTCGGGCCGCGCAGGTCGGTGCCGACCGTGCCGCCCGGGGCGACCCCGTTCACCCGGACTTCCGGAGCCAGTTCGTGGGCCAGGGACACCACCAGGCCGCGCACCGCGAACTTGGACGACACGTACAGCACGCCGCCCCGGCCGGGGAAATACGCCGAGGTGGACTCGGTGAGCACCACGGCGCCCCGGCTCTCCCGCAGCGCGGGCAGGGCCGCCTTCACCGCGTGCACCTGGCTGCGCACGTTGACCGTGAACATCTCGTCGAAGGCGTCGTCGATGCGGTCCGCGTCCAGGTCGGCGAGGCCCAGGTAGAAGTCGAACACGCCGACGCAGTTGACCAGCACGTCCAGCCCGCCGAACGCCCCGACCGCCGCCGCGACCGCCTCCTCGTTCGCCGCCCGGGTCGCCGCATCGCCCGCGACGACCGGCGTCCCGGGCAGTTCGCCGGCCAGCTTCGCGCACTTCGCCGGGTCCCGTTCCAGCACCGCCACCCGGGCACCCTCGCCCAGGAAGGCATCCAGCACGGCCCGCCCGATCCCGGACCCGGCGCCGACCACCAGCGCGCGCCGGCCCTCCAGCCAGCCCGTCACGTCTCCCCCTCGATCAGCGGGGCGTACGGGTTGCCGATCATCGCGGCGAACGTGTCCGGGTTCTGCCAGGTCAGCGCCTCCACCTCGAGCGGGCACAGCGTCACCCACTGCCCGGACTTCGGCGACTCGATGAGCAGCCGCGACCCGTTGCGGGTCTCTACCAGGGACACCCGCACCTCGGCGAACTCGTTGCCGATCACGATGGGCTGCCGGCCAGCCGGCAGCACCCGTGAGTGGCGAGTGTGGCTATAGCCACACTCGCCACTCACGGGGGGCTCCGTCCCGTTCACAGGAAGATCGCCAGGTTCTGGGTGCGCAGCACCGAGTCGTCCACCAGGATGGTTCGCCGGGCCAGCAGCCAGCCGCCGTCGGTGCCGCGGCGCAGCAGGTCCTCGCGGCCGGCCGAGATGACCGCCGCCTCGCGCACGTCGCCCCGGCTGCGGTAGAGCAGCACGGCGGACTCGACGACCAGGTGGTCCGGGTCCTCCGTGGCGAAGGTGCGCACGTTGGCCACGTAGTGGCGCAGCCGGGACGGCGGGTCCTCGGTCCACGCGTGCTCGGTGCGGAACCGGGCCACCCGGCGGGACAGTGAGTACTTGTTCTCGTCGAAGTGCGCCATGCCCGGCGAGGTGTCCGACCGGGCACCGACCGCCGTGGTGACCCGGACCGGCATCAGGTAGTGGATGTCCTCGGCGAGCAGGCCCAGCCACCGGTCGTACTCCTGCGCGTCCAGCAGGTACGCCTCCTCGACCAGCCAGTGGTGCGCCCCGAGGTGCCGCTCGTCGGAGAACGGCAGGGACGCCCCGGTTCGCTGGATGCGGGAGGCGTGCCCGCCGAGCACCGACTCCGCCGAGTGGTTCATCGCCCGGCCCCTTCCAGGTAGTCCGCCCAGCGGGCCAGCAGCTGGCGCTGGTTGTACTCGCCGTAACCGACGTGCGCCTCGCCCGGACCGGCGAACCGGTCGGGTCCCAGCGCCGGCGTCACCGGGGTGCCGTCCCCCAGCAGGCCCATCCGGCTGTTCAGCAGCAGCCGCCGGGCCATCGTGCCGGCGGCGGTGCTGGTCAGGGAGACCCAGTTCTCCACGTCGTCCTGCTCGAACATTCCGGTGCTGCCGAAGCACATCAGGTACGCCTTGTAGGACAGCGCCTTGAACTCCTCGGGCGC
The DNA here is from genome assembly GCA_014208095.1 of Actinospineispora eucalypti. Classification (GTDB taxonomy): domain Bacteria; phylum Actinomycetota; class Actinomycetes; order Mycobacteriales; family Pseudonocardiaceae; genus Pseudonocardia; species Pseudonocardia eucalypti. Next base: position 1,164,514 of record JACHMT010000002.1, read on the forward strand.
CTCGGCGTCCACCGCGAACCAGGACAGCACCTCGGTCTCGTCCGGCCCCACCGGCTGCCAGGTGCGGATGGAGATGAACGGCAGCACGTCCTCCGAGTCCTCCACCCGGGGCCAGTTGTGCACCAGGCTGAGGTTCGGGAACACGGAGGCCGCGGAGATCATGAACCCGTCCCGGCCGACCACGTCGAGCTGCTCGCGCGACCAGCCGCGCTTCATCCGCTCGATCATCACGTCCGGGTAGCCCACGTAGCGCAGCCGTTCCTCCAGCGTCCCGGGCGGCAGCTTGTACGTGGTGCCGCCGCCGTTGCCGGCCCAGTAGGTGCACCCGTCCTTGCGCTTCTCCGCCTTCGGTTCGCGGAACAGGCCGATCTCCACCACGCTGGTGTGGGTGTGCGGCGTGTGGTACATGTCGCCGGCGAAGTTCTCCGCGCCGATCTTCCAGTTCGCCTTGATCCGCCACCGTTGCGGCCCGCGCAGCTCGATCCCGCCGGCCGACTGCTTCGTGTAGTAGTCCAGGTAGAACGTGAAGTCGCCGAGGTAGTCGCGCAGCGGCGGCGCGTCCGGGTCCAGGCTGATGAAGATCAGGCCGTTGTGGCTGGCCAACGATGGCGCGGGCAGCAGCGCCTGGCCCTTGCGCGGGAACCCGGCCTCGCCGCCGTAGGCGTCCCGGTGGAACGGCAGCCCGGCCAGCCGCCCGTCGTTGCGGTAGGACCAGCCGTGGTAGGGGCAGCGGAAGTGCGAGGCGTTGCCCAGCTCCGCCCGGCAGACCTGCATCCCCCGGTGCAGGCACATGTTGAACAGCGCCCGGACCTGGCCGTCCTCGCCCCTGGCGATGATGAACGAGTCGGCCAGCACCCGCCGCACCACGTAGTCGCCGGGTACCGGGACCTCCGACTCGTGCGCCACGAACACCCACGCGCGGCCGAACAGCCGCTCGCGCTCCAGCCGGAAGATCTCCTCGTCGTGGTAGATGTGCGCCGGGATCATCCCCCGCCGGACCTCATCCAGGACGGGGCGCTGATCGGTCGTCATCGGGTTACTCGCTTTCTCTGCTGTACAGAGCTAAACTCCGCAACAGAGAATCACGCGACCGGCGTGACGCTGTCAACCCGGAGGTGTCGTTGACTGACCGGATCGGCGCCGACCTGGTGGTCGAGTCGCTCGCCGTCGAGGGCGTCACGCACGTGTTCGGGCTGCCCGGGACCACGGTGATGGACCTGATCGACGCCCTGGCCCGGGACGGCCGCATCCGGTACCTGTCCACCCGGCACGAACAGGTCGCCGGGTTCATGGCCGACGGTTTCTCCCGGGCCGGCGGGGCGCCGGGCGTGTGCCTGGCCTCCCGGGGGCCGGGGGCGGCGAACCTGGCCATCGCGGTGCAGAACGCGCACGACGAGTCCGTCCCGATGCTGGTGCTGATCGGCCAGGTGCCCGGGTCGATCACCGAACGCCGGTCGTTCGAGGAGATGGACGTGGTGGCCGCGTTCCGCCCGATGACCAAGTGGGCGGTGGAGATCCACCGGCCCGAGCGCATCCCCGAGCTGCTGCAACGCGCGGTACGCACCGCCGTCACCGGTCGCCCCGGGCCGGTCGTGGTGTCGCTGCCGCTGGACGTGCTGCAGGCCGCCGCCCCGGAGGAGGTCACGCCGGGGCCGCGGGTGCGGTTCCACCCCCCGGCACCCGACCCCGCCGGGGTCGCCGAGGCCGCCGCGCTGCTCGCCGCCGCCGAACGCCCCGCGATCATCGCCGGCGGCGGGGCGCGCGACCGGGCCGCGCTGCTGGAGCTGGCCGACGCCGCATCCGCGCCGGTGGTCAGCACCTGGCTGCGCAAGAACGCGGTGCCCAACGGGCACCCGGCCTACCTCGGGCCGCTCGGCTACGGCGCCCACGAGGTGTCCGACCAGCTGGTCCGGGACGCCGACGTGATCGTCGCCCTGGGCTGCCGGTTCTCCGAGTTCACCACCAAGCGCTGGACCCTGGTCCCGCCGTCGGCCCGGCTGGTGCACGTGGACGTCGACCCCGCCGAGCTGGGCCGGGTGTACCCGCCCCGGGTCGGGCTGGTCTCCGACGCGACCGCCGCCGCGCACGCCCTGACCGCCGCCCTGCCCCGGCTGGTCGCCGCCGACGGCGGTCGCGCCGAACGGCGCCGGCAGCGCCGGGAGGCCCTGCGCAAGGAGTACGAGGACGCCTCGGCGCTGCCCCCGAGCGAACCGGACGGATCGGGCGCCGGCGGGGTCTCATCGCCCGCGCTCACCCGGGCCGCGCGGAACCTGGCCATGCGCCAGGGGATCGTGCTGGTCCAGGACGTGCACACGTTCGGCCCGTGGATGGCCCGGCACGTGGCCGTGGACCGCCCGGACAGCTACTACGGCTCGGCCGGCGGCGCGATGGCCTGGGGTTTCCCGGCCGCGATGGGAATGGCGCTGGCCCGGCCGGACCAGCGGGTGGTGGCGATCAGCGGCGACGGCAGCTTCTGGATGGTCGCCCAGGATCTCGAGACCTGCGTGCGGGAACGGATCCCGGTGCTGAACGTGATCGTCAACAACTACGCGTACGGCAACACCCGGGACCGCCAGCGCACCGCGCACGGCGGCCGCTACCACGGCGTCTTCCTGGGCAACCCGGACTTTGCCGCGTATGCCCGGCTGCTCGGCGCCCACGGCGTCCGCGTCACCGCGGACGGCGAGCTGGAGCCGGCCATCGCCGAGGCCCTCGCGCATCCGGGGCCGAGCATCGTGGACGTGGTGCAGGACCGGATGGAAGGCCTGCCGCCGGGCCTCACCCCGCCGGCGGCCCGCTAGGCGGCGTTTCCGAGCCGCTCGCCCACCCGGCGAGAGCTCGGCGCCGGTTTCAAAGATCAGCTCGGACGGGCCGGCCGCGATTGATCTAGCGCAGCCGGTTGCGTTTCTCGTCTGTCACTTCTGTTGCGCGAGGGGAACGTCATGGGGATGGCGACAAGATCCCTGTGGTGTTCCCCCGCCCGCAACCAGAGTGACGGATGGTGTGGCCAGGACGGTTCTTTCGTGGTCATCAGGGCATGGTGGCCGTTTTCGGGGCCGTCAGGCGGCCCTGGTGTCCCGTTGACCATGTAATCCATGCTCATCAGGTATCCAGCGCGATTCTGCCGGCCGTTGATCATGAAACGCAACGGCCGGCACCCGAAGCCGCGGAAGACCAACCGCGGCGGCCTCCTCCGAGCTGATCTTTAAACCGGCACCGAGCTCGCCGAGCGGGCGCATGACTTCGGAACACGGCCTGGATGATCGATTCCTTGACCGTGGCCTGTGCTCAAGACTCCTGACGCGAGCCGCCTTCAGCTCTGCGTGGACATACGCAACGGCGGCTAATGGGAATTCACTTGTCGTGACAGCTGGGGTGAAAGCGACCAGTGGGCCGCGCGTGGAGCCCGCCGAGGCATTCGGGACCGTTCCGGGCCTTGCGCCGGGAACCAAGCCCGCGCCGAGTTCACCCTAAGAGACGTTCGATCGTGGGAAAAGGTCTCTGGCGATGAACTCGGCGAGGAGCCGGTCGGTGAACACGGATTACCCCCGCCCACCACCCCACCGGACCAACCACGCGGTCCCGGGTGACCAGAATCCACTTAAATGGAATCGATCATCTCGACCGGCGGACCACTCGGGGCGAGCAGCCGGCGGGCGGCCTCGGCGGCCAGATCGACGGTCGCGGCGTCCGGCCCGCCGGCGCCCAGGCCGCGCCGGACCAGCGCGAGCGGCCCGTCCACCACGGCCAGCCGCACCCGGTCCCGGTCCGCGGCCCGGAACCCGGCCAGGTAGTCGGCCAGAGCCCGGTTGAGCCGGTCGTCCAGGGCGTCGGCCTCGGCGCGCACCGAAGCGGAGCTGTCCGAGCGGATGAAGTCGGACCGGCCGTACCGGGCCAGCAACGCCGCGTCGTCCGGGTGGTCCGCGCTCCACTGCACCACCTGCCGGGCGGCCGCCACACCCGCCGCGATCGGATCTGCCTCACCGGCCAGCACGGCCAGGAACTCGTCCTGGAACCGACGCAACGGCCGCAGCCAGGCCGCCGCGAGCAGATCCCCACTGCTGGGGAACCGGTGGTAGACCGAGCCGCTGGGCGCCCCGGTGGCCCGGGCGACCGCGCTGGCCGTGGCCGCGCCCGGCCCGCCCTCCGCGATCAGGCGCACGGCGGCGTGCACGAAATCCTCGGTTCGGAACCTGCTTGGCATCGGCACAAAGTAGAGATTACTCTCCAGATCGCAACTAGCGATGCTCCTCTAGTTCGAGGGAGATGCCATGCAGGTGCTCAACACGCACGTCCGGGTGTTCCCCGGCGGTCCGGAACGAGCCGGAGCGTTGATCGACAGCCTGGCCACCGCCGAGGACGGCCTGTGGCCGCACGAGCGCTGGCCGGCGATGGAGTTCGACCGTCCGCTCGGCATCGGTGCCGACGGCGGGCACGGGCCGATCGGCTACCGGGTGGCGGAGTATCGACCGTCCCGGCGGGTGCGCTTCGCGTTCACCCGGCCCGCCGGCTTCCACGGCTACCACGAGTGGGAGGTGCGGCCGGTGCCCGGCGGGCACGAGCTGCGGCACGTGCTGGAGATGGACGCCGCCGGCCTGGCCGTACTCAGCTGGCCGGTGATCTGGCGGCCGATGCACGACGCGCTGATCGAGGACGCGCTGGACAAGGCGGCGGCACTGTCGGACCCACGCCCCTGGTCCCGGTGGGTCCGCCTGCTGCGGCTCGGCTACCGGACCCGGAACAGGATCTCGGTGTAGCGGGTGATGGTCTCCAGGCCGGTCTCGTAGCCGCCGGCGACCACCTGGGTGTTGTTCATGATGGCCACCGTGTAGCGCTCCGCCGGCCCGACGAACCCGACCGAGTTCATCAGCCAGGAACCGTCGTCGTTGTCGTCGGACCAGCCGCCCTTGGTGCCGGGGCGCGCGGCCGGGCCGGCGCCCCACACGCCCCATTGCTGGTTGGCGTGCACGGACCGCATCTCCCCCACGATGTAGTCCCGGTGCCCGGCGGGCAGCTCGTCGAGCACGTAGTTCATCAGCCGGTCCAGGTCGTTCGCCGTGGCGAGAATCCACCCCCAGGTATGCGGGTGCCGGTCGGTGAACCGCATGTCGGCCAGCCCGTAGCCGGGGAAGCGCCGGCCGAACTCCGCCTCGCCCCCGTACCTCCCCCACAGCGTGGTGGCCGCCGCGTCGTCGCTGGTGTGCAGCATGGCGTAGATCAGGCCCCGGTCCTCGGCGGTCAGCCGGACCGTGCCGGCGTCCTGGCGCAGCAGCAGATCCACCACCATGGCCAGCTTCGGCGTGGAGCAGGCCCAGATCAGCGTGCCGGCGTTGGGGTTGCGCCAGACGGTGCCGGCCTCCCGGTCGCGCACCACCACGCCGACGAAACCGGGGCGGGTCAGGGCGTACGCCTCGGCCTCTCCGAAGTTCACCGCCGCTCCCGCGCCAGGCGGGAGTGCCGGATGCTCCAGGCGAAGTACCAGACCAGCGCCGCACCGGTCCACAGCACGGCGGCCAAGATGGTCACCGGGCGGAGGCTGGTGATGATCACCAGGCAGCCCAGCACGGACAGCATCGGGGTCACCGGGTAGCCGGGCACCCGGAAGCCCCTCGGCAGGTCGGGCTCGGTGCGGCGCAGCACGACCACCCCGATGGACACCACGATGAACGCCACCAGGGTGCCGATGCTGGTCATCTCGGCGAGGAACTCGATAGGTAGGAACCCGGCCAGCACCGCGGCGGCCGAGGCCACGATGACGGTGTTGCGCACCGGGGTGAGGGTGCGCGGGTTGACCCGGCGGAACACCGGGGGCAGCAGCCCGTCCCGGCTCATCGCGAACAGGATCCGGGTCTGCGAGTACAGCGCGGTCAGCGTCACGCTGAAGATCGAGATGATCGCGCCGGCGGCCAGCACGGTGCCCGGCCAGGTGGACCCCACGATGTCCTGCAGGATCGCGGCCAGTCCCGCCTCCTGCCCGTCGAACTTCGAGCGCTCCTGCGCGGCGACGGCGACCAGCGCGACGGCCACGTAGACCAGGGTGACCACGGCCAGCGCGATCATGATGGCCAGCGGCATGGTGCGCCTGGGGTTCTTCACCTCCTCGCCGGCGGTGGCCACGTTGTCCAGGCCGACGAAGCTGAAGAAGATCACCCCGGCGGCCCCGTAGATCCCGGCCACGCCGTACGGCGCGAAGTGCGCCAGGTGGTCGGCGTTCCACCCGCGCACCCCGACGACCACGAACAGCACCAGCACGGCCAGCTTCACCAGCACCATCGCCGCGTTCGCCCGGGCCGACTCGGCGGTGCCCCGGACCAGCAGCAGCGCGCACAGCGCCACCAGCACCACGGCCGGCACGTTCACCCAGCCACCGGCCTCCGGGGCGGCGGCCAGGGCCTGCGGGATGCGCACGCCGAACACGTTGTCCAGCAGCTGGTTCAGGTACTGCGACCAGCCGACCGCCACCGCCGACGCGGATACCCCGTACTCCAGCAGCAGGCAGGCCGCCACCACCATCGCGGCCAGCTCGCCCAGCGTGGTGTAGGCGTAGGTGTAGGCCGAGCCGGACACCGGCACCGCGCTGGCCAGCTCCGCATAGCAGACCGCGGTGAGCCCGGCGACCACGGCGGCCAGCACGAACGACCACACCACCGCCGGCCCGGCCTTCGGCACCGCCTCGGAGAGCACGAAGAAGATGCCGGTGCCGATGGTGGCGCCCACGCCGATCATGGACAGCTGGAAGACACCGAGGGTGCGGCTGAGCTCGCCCGTGTCGGAGTCCACGCCGGTCTCCGCGACCAGCTCGGCGGCGGGCCTGCGCCGCAGCAGTTGGGTGCGCAGGTTGCCCATGCCCGTGATCATCGGCCACCCGACTGACGAGCACAAGGTCATTCGGCAATTCGGGCCGTCGATCACGGATGCATAACTCTGCGCCAACTCCCTCGTTCCTGGTTGGGACAAATACTTCGGCCGCCTGGTAAAGGAGATAAAGATGAGAATCACGAATGGCCGCAACCACCTGGTCGGGACCGTCACGCTGGCCGTCGGCCTCGCGCTCGCCGGCAACCTGGCACTCGGCGTCGCCGGCGGCACCCCGCAGGCCCGCGCCACCGAGACCGTGGCCACCGCCCCGACGCAGGCGCGCTACGACCAGCGCGCGCTGGAACAGCTCAACAACATCGCGCGCGGCAACTACGGCGCCGTGCACGCGGCACTGGACCCCGACCTGCAGCGGAAGATCTCGCCCAACACCATCGCGGACGCCTGGTCGAAGCTGCAGCAGTCACACGGGAACTACCTGTTCCCGGGCCGTCCGTCCACGAGTCCGCGCGGCGAGCTGTCGGTGGTCGAGGTGCCGCTGCACATGGCCCGCCAGCCCGGCCGTTTCCAGATCACCTTCCACCCGAACGGCCGGATCGCCGGGCTGTACCTGCTGCCCAACTAGATCGAACACATCTTCGGGGTAGGTGACCTAGTGCCCCGACACGGAACGTTGGCATGTTTATTCGGTGGATCCAGAGGTCGGCTGGCAAGGCGGAGGAGGAGTGCGTAGCGGAGCTACGTGCGACGACGACAACGCCGCCAGGCGGCGTCTGGGCCGCCGAGAAACGTGCTGAACGTTTCGTGTCGGGGCACTAGTCAGGGAGTGGGTTGGGTTCGAGTGATGATCATCGACCCCAATGTCGTTCAGTCAAGGGTCCGCGACGATCGTCTTGGGCCCGCCGGTTCGGCGGGGGCGTTGGGTTCGAAAGATCGGCCTGGACGGCCCAGGCCGCTCGGTCTGCCGCGGCTCGGCCCGCCCGCCGCCCGTGTGGCGGCCTTCGTCACGCAGCGTTGTCAACCGCCGAGCCCGCGCGGGCAATTTCGCAGCGGGTCCGCGTCGAGTGCGACACCTGTCTGCTTCGATCTTGAAAAATCCAGACTCGTGTCGACCTCGACCAACCGCACGGGCCGAACCCGACCGGCACCGGTCACACCCCGTAGCAAAGCCGGCAACCAGGACAGCAGCGGCGGCAGACCAACCAGCCCGGGCCGTCCAGGCCGATCTTCCGAACCCAACGCCCCCGCCGATACATGGGGCCACGCCTCCGATCCGGGAGTCAGCGTGGCACGGTGAGGGTGAACTCGAGGACCGAGCCCGGGTTGTCCAGCGCGCCGGACTGCGAGCCGGACCCCGGGCCGGCCAGGCCCTCACTGTCCGTGGCGATGTAGACCTTGGTGCGGTCCGGGCTCACCACGACGTCGCGGTAGCGGTTGCGCGTGCGGAACAGCTGCACCACGTCGCCCTGCGCCCAGTCGCCGTTCTGGCTGAGCTTGAGCACGTACAGCGAGCCGTTCTTCAGGCTGGTCGCCAGCAGCGCGTTGGCCAGCTGCGGGTTGGGCGCCCGGTCGGCCGGGGAGTACTCCAGGCTGGACGGCGCGATGGACGGCCAGCACAGGTCCAGGTTCTCCCCGCAGGCCTTGTCCTGGAAGTTCTGCCCGGTCGGCACCGTGTACAGGGTCTTGAGCGGCTCGGTGTAGTCCGGCGCGGACCAGTCCACCTCGCGCGGGCCGCGCGGCACCGACGGCGGGACCTCGTAGTCGTCGTAGTCCAGGCCGGCACAGCCGGAGGCCGCCGACCAGTTCGCGTACTGGTAGGACTGGCTGTCCTTGAACCCGGCCACGAACGGCCAGCCGTAGTTCTTGCCCGCCTTGAGCAGGTTGATCTCGTCGTCGCTCTTCGGGCCGTGCTCGTCGGAGTAGAGCTTCCCGCCCGGGCCGAACGCCAGGCCTTGGGGGTTGCGGTGGCCGTAGGTGAACACGTGGCTGCGCACGCCCTTGATCACCGGGTTGTCCGGCGGCACCGTGCCGTCCTGGTTCAGCCGGAGCGTCTTGCCCACATAGGTGCTCCAGTCCTTGGCCGTGACCTGTGCCTCGGTGGGCAGGTCCTGCGCGCGGATCGGCTGGCAGGCCCGGTCGAACTGGTTGTTGCCCTGGTCTCCGATCGAGTAGTAGAGCTTGCCGTCCGGGCCGACCAGCAGCCGGCCGGAGTTGTGGTCCTCGCTGGCCGGCAGGTTGGAGATCACCTCGGTGGGGTTGCTCAGCGTCCCGGCCGCCTTGTCGTAGGCGAACTTCACGATCTTGCCGTGCATCTGGGCCGGCGGGGTGCCGTAGCTGTACGCCACGAACACCGCGCGGTCGGCGAACGCGAACCCGAGCAGGCCCTGCTGGCCGTCACCGGGGGCGACGTCCGGGATGGTCACCGCGACCGACTTCGCCCCGTCGGCCGGGTTGACCCGGGTGATCCGCTTCCCCTCCTTCTCGCCCACCCAGAGGAAGTTGTCCGGACCCCAGTTCAGGTCCCAGGGGTGGTCCAGGCCGCTGACCACCACCCGCATCGCCGGCGCCGGGCCGAGCGAGGCCGCCGGCGGATTGGGCGAACGGGCCCCGGTGTCGGTCTCCCCCTTTGACTCCTCGGGGGGCGCCGCCGGGCCGCCACAGGCGCTGACCAACATCACGGCCACCACGGCGGCAGCCAACGGCAACCTCATCCCAAGCCTCATGCGGCTGGACCCTAGCGGCTCGGGAGATCCGGGCGACCGCGAGACCGGCACGGCCGCCCGGACCAGGTGGCTACTGCCCGGCCGACCACTTGTCGAAGGTGTCCCCACCGAGCTCCGCGTCCGGTCCGGGGACCAGGGTCCGCTCACCGAAGTGGGCGCCGTAGTAGAGCGCCTGCTCGTCGGCGACCACCTCGCGGGGGTCGTTCTTGGCCGCGAGGCCCCGGCGCACCAGCTCGTCCAGCGGGAACTCCTCCGGGCCGGCGATCTCCCGGATCCCGTTCAGCGGCTCGCCCACCGCGGCCCGGCCGACGGCGGCGGCCACGTCGCCGGAGGAGATCGGCTGGATCAGCGCGGTGGAGAGACGGACCTGGCCGTCCACGGTGCTGAAGTCGGCGATGGCCTTGACGAACTCGAAGAACTGGGTGGCGTGCACGATCGAGTAGTCGCGGCCCGATTCGCGGATCAGGTCCTCCTGCGCCTGCTTGGCCCGGAAGTAGCCCGACTCCAGCAGCCGGTCGGTGCCGACCACGGAGAGCGCCACGTAGTGCCCGACCCCGGCCTTTGCCGAGTGGTCGAGCAGGTTGGTGGTGGAGGTGCGGAAGAACTCCATCACCGGGCCGTCGGCGAAGTCCGGCGAGTTCGAGACGTCCACCACCACCGCCGCGCCCTCGAGCGCCTCGGCCAGGCCCTCGCCGGTCAGCGTGTTGACGCCGGTGTTCGGGGCGGCCGGCACCGCCTCGTGACCGCGCTCGCGCAGCCAGGCCACCAGCTTCGAGCCGATGAGCCCCGTCCCACCGATCACAACGATCTTCACGGGATAACCCCTTCGTCATCGAGAACGCCAAGTCAGAAGCGAGGACAGGGCAGCACTCAAATCTGTGACCGCTGTTAGCGAAGGGCCGACGTGACGACCGTCACGTCGTGCCGTCAACCGTGGCCCGCGCCGCGATGTGCGCCAGCTTCGCCGGGTTCATCACCCAATAGACGCGGTCGATGCCGTCGCCGGTGCCACTCACCATGAGCAGCGCCCTCGGCGCCCCGTCCAGGGTGACCAGCACGGCGGGGCCGCCGTTGGCCTCCACCCAGTCGACCCGCACATCCGTCCAGAACCGGGCGGCGAACCCCGCGACGAACCGGGCCACCCGGGTCCGGCCGACCACCGGCACCCGCAGCGCGTCCCGCACCGCGCCGCCGCCGTCCGAGTAGCTGGCCGCCTCGGCGGCGAGCAGCGACTCCAACTCCTGGAAGTCCCCGGCCTGCGCGGCGCTGAGGAACGCGGAGAGCAGCTTCCGCCGCTCGCCCTCGTCCACCGACCGCTGCCGCTCGGCCGCGATGCGCGCCTTGGCCCGGCTGAACAGCTTGCGCGCGGCGGGTTCCTTGCTGTGCAGCACCTCGGCGATGCGGCTGTACGGATAGTCGAAGGCCTCGCGCAGCACGAACGCCGCGCGCTCGGTCGGCGTGAGCTTCTCCAGCAGCACCAGCACCGCGGTCTCCAGCGCCTCGCCCCGCTCGGCGCCGAGCTGGGGATCGGCCGAGGTGTCCACCGGTTCCGGCAGCCAGGGGCCGGCGTAGGTCTCCCGCCGGGCGCGGGCGGTGCGGGTCATGTTGATGGCCAACCGGGTGGTCATGGTGACCAGGAATGCGGTGGCGTCCCGGATCTGGGCGCGGTCCTGCACCTGCCACTTGACCCAGACGTCCTGCAGGACGTCCTCGGCGTCGGCGACGCTGCCGAGCATCCGGTAGGCGATGCCGAACAGCTTCGGCCGCGCCTCGGCGAAGTCCTCCGCCACCGTCTCCAACCCGCTTCCGTCCACCGCCCCGAACGCTACCCCTTGGGTCGGACAGCCGGAGTGGAGCGGCCGTGCAGCACCAACGCCCAGGCCAGGCTGACGAACGCGGCCAGGTCGAGCAGCGTGCGCACCACGTTCCACGTCCGCCACTTCGCCTCGTCGAACGCGGCCCGGACGGCGGCCAGGTCCGGGATCCGGTCCGGGTCGCCGGCGGCCTTGATGGCGTCGTTGAGCGGCACGTTGATCGAGACGGTCAGCACCACCACCACGAGGTGCAGCGCCAGGGCGAGCAGGATCCAGCGCAGCGCCGGCCGGCCCCGGTTCAGGACCGCCGCCAGGATGCCGAACACCAGTGCGCCGAAGAAGCTGAAGCCGATGAACCACGGGTTCAGCACGGACCTGTCGATCTCCTGGAAGGCCGCCACGAACGTGCGGTCATCGGTGTGCCCGAGCCCCGGCATGATCGTGTGGGCATAGAGCAGGAAGACCCCGGCGCCTAGCGCCATGGAAACCGTCGCGACCATCAGTGACAGCGTGCGCATCTCGAAATCCTCTCCTCGGCACGATCAGTCTCCCGCCGCGGGGGCGAGACAGTGAATGTGTGTGTGGCTCGAACTCATGCGCTGTCGTCTCGTCGATTGTCGACAGTTGACGATCGACGGTAGGCGACCGTAGCGTTGCCGGCATGGAGCGGAAGATTCTGGTCGTCATGCTGGACGGGTTCGACCCGGCCTACCTCGAGGCGAGCGACATGCCGAACACCAAGCGGCTGGCGGCCGAGGGGTTCGCCAAGACCGTGCGCGGGGTCATGCCGAGCGTGACCAACGTGAACAACACCGGGATCTGCTGCGGCGTCTCCCCCGCCGAGCACGGCATCACCGGCAACTCCTACTTCGACCTGGAAACCCGCGAGGAGCGGTACATGGACCAGGCGTCCATGGTGCTCACGCCGACGCTGTTCCAGCGGGCCGCGCCGCACGGGTTCACCTCGGCGCTGCTCACCGCGAAGCGCAAGACCCAGTCGCTGCTGTGCGCCGGCGCGGACATTCGCCTGGCCGCCGAGGCGCCGGAAACGGCGGTGGGCGCGGACATCGACTGGGTGGACCGGCTCGGCCCGGCGCCGCACATCTACTCGGCCGACATCAACCACTGGCTGTTCCGGGCGGTGCGCGTGGTGCTGAACGAGACGCCGGCCCGGCTGGTCTACTTCCACACCACCGACTACCCGATGCACATGGAGCCGCCCTCCGGCGAGCTGTCCCGGTTCCACCTGAGCCGGTGGGACGAGTTGCTCGGCGAGCTGTTGGACGAGCACCCGGACCTCGAGGTGTACCTGTCCGCCGACCACGGGATGAACTTCAAGTCCCGCTGCTACGACCTGAACACGGTCCTACCGGCCCGGGGTGCCGATATCTTCTTCGCCATGTCCGCCGAGCGGGACCCCTACCTGCGCCACCACCGCAACTTCGGTGGCACCGCGTTCCTCTGGCTGCGCGAGCCCGGTGACCTGGAGCGGGTCGCCGACGCCTGCCGTTCGCTGCCCGGAGTGGCCGGCGTGCACGACCGCCTCCGCGCGGCCGAGGAGTTCCTGCTGCACCCGGACCGGATCGGCGACCTGGTGGTGACCGGGGACATCGACACCGTGTTCGGACCGGTGGACGATCCCGCCGGCGAGGAGGAGCTGCCGGCCGAGTTCCGGACGCACGGCGGCGTCGCCGAGGCGATCGCGCCACTGATCATCTACAACCGTCCGGTGGACGCCGCCACCGGACGGGAGATCGAGTACAACTTCCACCTCACCCGACCGATCGGCTTCTAGATATGGACGCGTTGCAGCTGGTGCAGACCAACTCGCTGGCCGCGCTGGTACAGCGGGAGATCACCGAGCTGATCCTCACCGGGGAGATCGGCGCCGGGGAATGGCTCAACGAGTCGGCGCTGTCCGAGCGGTTCGGGGTGTCCCGCGCGCCGGTGCGCGAGGCGTTCCGCTCGTTGGCCGAGCTCGGGCTGGTGCGGCAGCTGAAGAACCGGGGCGTGTTCGTCCGGGAGGTCACCGAGGAGGAGGCCGACCAGATCTACGAGCTGCGCGAGGTGCTGGACGAGCTGATCGCACGCAAGGCCGCCGCCAACGCAACACCCGAGCACCTGGCCGCCCTGGAGGGCCTGCTCGACGACATGGACCGGGCGGCCGACGCCGGCGACCTGGTCGCCTACTACCCGCTCAACCTGCGGTTCCACGACCAGCTGGCGGTGTACGCGGCCAACCCCAAGCTCACCGAGCTGTACCGGCGGCTGATGAACGAGCTGCACCTGTTCCGGCTGCGCGGGCTGTCCGGGCGGGGCGCGATGCCGACCTCCCGGGACGAGCACCGGGCCATCCTGGACGCTATCCGGGCCGGCGACCCCGACGCGGCCGGCCGCCTCGCCCGGGAACACGTGAACGCCAGCCGCCGCCGGCGGGTCAGCGGGCCAGCGAGTCCAGCAGGCGGTCCGCCTCCGCGATGACAGCGGGCAGGGCCGACTCGGGGTCGGCGGTCCGGGCGAGCAGCATGCCGGCCTCGCACAGCGCGCCGAACAGCAGCTGGCTCCGGATCGCCAGGTCGCCCTCGATGATCCGTCCGTCCGCCTGGGCGGCCCGCAGGCTGCCCCGGAGCAGCCGCAGGGTGTGCTGGTACTCGATCTCGCGCACGGTGTCCCAGCCCAGCACGGCCGGCCCGTCGCGCAGCACGATCTGCCGGGTGCCCGGTTCCAGGCACCGGCGCAGGAACTCGTGGCAGCCCGCGCGCACCGCCGACCAGCTGTCCGGGGCACCCTCGCCGGCGCGGGTCAACGCCTCGGCCAGCCGCTCCTCCTGGCGGACGAACACCGTCCGGAACAACCCGATCTTGCCCTCGAAGTGGTGGTACGCCGCGCCCTTGGTCACCCCGGCCAACGACGCGACGGCGTCGATCGAGGTTGCCGCGTAGCCGTCCCGGCCGAACAGCGTCAGCCCCGCCTCGACCAGGGCGCGCGTGGTCTCCTCCGACCGTTCGGCCTGGGTTCTACGGGGCATTGACAAAACATACCAGAAGTACGTAACTTGCGTACCAAGGTTACGTACCCTAAGTATGAAAGTGGGCGACATGCTGCCGATATCGGTCTACGGCGCCACCGGGCACACCGGCCGCCTGGTCGCCACCGAACTCGCCGCCCGGGGCCACGACGTGGTGCTCGCCGGCCGCGACTCCGCCTCGCTGGATGCCCTGGCCGGGGAGCTCGGCGGCTCGGCGCAGGTCCGGGTGGCCGGGCTGGACGACCACGCGGCGCTGCGGAAGGCGGCCGACGGCTCGGCCGTGCTGATCAACTGTGCCGGGCCGTTCTCCCGCTCCGGAGAACCGGTCGCATCGGCCGCGCTCGCCGCCGGCTGCCACTACCTCGACCACGCCGCCGAACCCCTGCACATCAAGCACCTGTTCGACGCCTTCCAGGGCCGGGCGCGCGGGGCGAACCTCGTGGTCATCCCGGGCATGAGCTTCTACGGCGCGCTGGCCGACCTGCTGGCCGACCTGCTCGCCGACGGCGCGCCCCTGGACGCGGTCACGGTGGCCTACGCGATCACTGGCTGGCGGTTGACCACCGCGTCGAAGGCCACCGCGGCCGAGTTGATCGGCGCCGACCGGGTGCTCTACGCCGACGGCGTCCACCGGGTGGCACCGGCCCGGACGGCGCCGGCGTCGTTCGAGTTCCCGCCGCCGGTCGGTGCCCGCGCGGTGATGGCCGACCACCCGGCCGGCGAGGTCGTCACCATCCCCCGGCACGTGGCCACGCGCGCGGTCCAGGCGCTCATGACCACGGACACCTTCGCCGAGGACACGGCGTTCACCAGCGACGACGTCGACGCTTCCACCCGGGCGCGGTCCAGCTTCACCATCGCCGTGTGCGCGGAAAACGGGCGGAGCGGCTACCTGCGCGGCCGGGACATCTACCGGGTGGGCGCCATGGTCTCCGTGCAGGCCGGCCTGCGACTGGCCGGTGGCGACGCCCCGGCGGCCGGGGTGCCCGACGCCGCCGGAGTGCTCAGCGCGGCCGGGGTGCTCAGCGCGGCCGGGGTGCTCAGCGCGGCCGGGGTGCTCAGCGCGGCCGGGGTGCTCAGCGCGGCCGAGGCCTTCCCGGCCGGGTCATTCCTGCGCGAGTTGGAGTGCCGAGGGCTGTTCACCATGGAGCTGCATACCAAAGAACCGGTGTCCTGATCTTCGGTCCGATGCGGCGCGCCCCTCCGCCGTCCTAACTTGCGGTACATGATCTATACGCGGAGCCGGGGGCTGGCGGCCGGGCTGTTCCTCCTCGCCCCGCTGGTCGGCGAGTACCTGCTCGGCAACACCCCGATCACCCAGCCCGAGTCGCTGCTCGGGCTGGCCCCGATGTACGGGGGCGGGGCGCTGCTGATCCGTGAGGTCACCCGCCGCACCGGGCGCGGCTGGCCGACCATGGTCGCGTTGGCCGCCGCCTACGCGCTGCTCGAGGAGGGGCCGATCGACATGATGCTGTGGAACCCGTCCTACGGCGGGTTCAGCATCGCCGACGCCTACGCCGAGACCTACGTCCCCGTGCTGGGCACCAGCGTGCAACTGCTCCAGGACGTGCTGACCATGCACACCGTGTGGAGCATCTGCGTGCCGATCGCGGTGATGGAGACCTTCGCCGGCGACCGCACCCGGCCCTGGCTGGGCCGGACCGGGCTGGCCGCCACCGCCCTGGTGTTCGTGACCGGCTCGGCCGCGCTCACCGCGCTGCAGATCGCCCAGAACCAGTTCGTCGCGTCGCCGGCCGAGCTGGCCTGGTCGTTCGCGGCCATCGCGGGTCTGGTCGTCCTCGGCCTGCGTCTCGGTCGTGACCCGGCCGAACGCGCTGCTCAACAACTGAACCGGAACCGTCCCTCGGCGTCGGCGGTGAGCGGGACGGTTTCGACCACGGCCGCCACCTCGATCGGGCCGTAGATGTGCGGGAACAGCTCCGCCACGCCCGGCGCCGGTGGTTCGAACCGCACCGGGGAGCTCAGCGCCTCCGGGTCGATGACCAGCACGACCAGACCGGTCTCACCGGCGTAGAACCGGTTGGCGGTGGCGGCGACCTGGCCGGCGGCGCTGGCGTGGATGTACCCCTGCTCCTCCAGGCTGACTCCCCGGGTGGAGACGGTGTATCGGCCGGCCGCCCGGGCGGCGGCCCAGTCGGCCCGGTAGGCGATGTGATAGATCAACTTTCCCCCAGTAGGCAGAGCGCGGCGGAACCGCGGAGGCCGCCACCACATTGCACCGCGTGAGCCGGCGTGGTGCACTGGTTGGGTGGCTGGTTCCGGTACCGCGACGACACCCCCCTTCCGGGTGTCCCTGCTCGCGACCGATCAGCTCTCGATCGACGACCGCATGTGTCGCCGGGTGAACCGCGCCCGCTGACCGCCGGGCGCCCCGGCGCCCCTGTCGATCGACCTCCCGAGGACCACCCGTGAACTCAGCACCGCACGACGACCCGTCGAACGACCGGCCCGACCGACCGGCCGAGCCCGCGCCTGAGGCCACTCCGACGAAGCCGGACCGGGAGCCGGGCCGCATTGCCAGGTTTGCCGCGATCGTGCGGGAGGCACATGCGGCCGGTGTTCCCTTTTAGGGGCTGGTGCCGGCTGAAAGATCGCTTGGACGGCGCGGGCGGTCCGCGGCGGCCGGGTGCGGCCCGTCGCGGTTCCCGCGATCGTGGAAACGCATGTCTCTGATACGCCCGTGAGGCGAACGGCTCGGGTCGCGCCCGTGCGCACGGCGAGCGGCTGATGTGTGGCGCCCTTCGTCGCGCAGCGTTGCCAACCGCCGAGTCCGCGCGGGCAATTCCACGGCTGGACCTCATCGAGTGCGACACCATTCTGGTTCGATCTTGAAAAAACCAGACTCGTGTCGACTTCGATGAACCGAGCGGGCCGAACCCGACCGACACCGGTCACACCCCGTACCACTGCCGGCGGCCTGGACGGCAACCGCGCCAGGGCGATCACCGCGCTCCCGTCCAGGCCATCTTCCGTACCCAACCCACGCCGAACCGGCAGCCCGAAACGACCGGCGCGAACCCTTAACTGAGCGGCATTGGAATCCATGATCACCATGACACGTGGCCGTTCGGAGGCGCGGGAAATGGCCGCCATGTCATGTTGACCAGGTAATCGAAGATCATCAGGCACTCAGGGCGGTTCTGGCGGCGGAAATCCGCGGTGCCGAACCAGCGCTCCACCACTGGCGTCCGGCGGTAAATGACCGTACATTTGGCGCGGTGAACGGTGTCGGAGGGGCGCGGCCGCCGAAGCGGGAGGCGAAGGAGCCGCTCTGGGCGCAGGTGCTCGCCGACCTTCGCCGGCGGCTGGCCGACGGCGAGTTCGCCGACGCGTTCCCCGGCGAGCACGCGCTGGTCGAGGAGTACCGGGTCAGCCGGCACACCGTGCGCGAGTCGTTGCGCCGCCTGCGCGGCGAGGGCGTGGTCACCGCCAACCGGGGCCGCCGCCCCAGGGTGGTCGGGCCGGACGAGATCGAGCAGCCCGTGGGCGTGCTGTACAGCCTGTTCAACTCGGTGGAGGCGGCCGGGTTGGAGCAGCGCAGCGTGGTGCGCACGCTGGACGTGCGCGCGGACGGGGTCATCGCGGCCCGGCTGGGCCTCGAGGAGTCGACCCCGCTGGTCTACCTTGAGCGGCTGCGCATGGCCGGCAGCGCGCCGCTGGCGCTGGACCGGGTGTGGCTGCCCGAACACCTGGCCGCGCCGCTGCTCGAGGTGGACTTCCGGCACACCGCGCTGTACGACGAGTACGCCCGGCGGTGCGGCGTGCGGGTCACCGGCGGACAGGAGCACATCCGCGCCGTGCTGCCCTACCCGGGTGAACGGTGGCTGCTGGACCTCGCGCCGGACGCCGCCGCCTTCGCCATCGAGCGGCTGGGCTGCTCGCGCGGCCAACCCGTGGAGTGGCGGCACACCGTCGTGCGCGGCGACCGGTTCGTGATCACCGCGAACCTGGCGCCCAACGACGCCTACCGGCTCGGCCTCACACCGAGAAGCTAGCCGATGCTGCTGGCGGCCGGTCTGGGTGTGCTCATCGGGCTGTGCCTCGGCGCCCTCGGGGGCGGGGGCGGCGTGCTCGTGGTGCCGGCCCTGGTCTACGCGCTCGGGCAGAGCGCCCAGCAGGCAACCACGAGCAGCATCATCATCGTCGGCCTGACCGCGGTCACCGGCACGCTGGCCCGGCTGCGGGGCGGCCAGGTCGACTGGCGGACCGGGCTGGTGTTCGGCGTCTTCGGGCTGCCCGCCGCCTACCTGGGCACCCTGGCCAACCACCGGGTGTCGCAACACGTGCTGCTGCTGGCGTTCGCCGCGCTCACCGTGCTCGCGGCGGCCGCGATGCTGATCAACGGCCGGCGGCCGGATGCGCCGCGGTCCGCCGACGACGCCCGGCGAGGCGCGACGGCGCTGATCGGCCAGGCGATCGGGTGCGGGCTGGTGATCGGGTTCCTCACCGGGTTCCTCGGGGTCGGCGGCGGGTTCCTGGTGGTGCCCGCGCTGGTGATCGGGCTGCGCATGCCGATGTCCCGCGCGGTCGGTACCTCCCTGCTGATCATCGCGGTGAACTCGGTGTCCGCGCTGGGCGCCCGGATCGGCGTGGCCGAGTTCGAGTGGCGGGTGATCCTGCCCTTCACGCTGGCCGCCGTCGCCGGCGCGCTGGCCGGCAAGCGGATCTCCGGCGCGCTCTCCGGCGACACGCTCACCCGTGCGTTCGCGGTGCTGCTGGCGCTGGTCGGTGCCGCGGTCGCGGTACAGAGCCTGGGCCAGTTCTGACCTCACGCCCGCACGTGTTCGCGCCACGCCCCCCAGCCGCCGAGCAGGTCGGCCACATCGGTGAACCCCCGCGAGCGCAGCAGGCTGGCGGCGGCCAGCGAGCGGTAGCCGCCGGCGCAGTGCGTGAGCACCGGGCGGGACGGATCCAGCCGCCCGAGCAGCTCGCCAAGCCTGGTCAGGGGCAGGTTGACCGCGCCGGGCAACGCCCCGTCGGCGTGCTCCCCCGGCCCGCGCACGTCCACCACCTGCAACCCCGGCTCCGAGGCGATGCGCCGCAGGGCCTGCTCCGGCGTCAGCCGCTGTGGCACCGACACGAGCTCCGAGTGCCCGGTGACCGGCCAGATCACCGCGCCCGCGACCTCGTCGACGCCCACCCGGGCCAGCCGCATCCGCGCCTCTTGCACCTCCGGCGATGAGCCGACCAGCAGCACGGCCTGCCCGGCCTGGTGCACGGCCGCGGCGTACTCGGCGAACCGGCCGGGCAGCGCCACGTTCACCGCGCCGCGCAGGTGTCCCTCCGCGAACGCCTCGTTGTCCCGCACGTCCAGCAGCAGCGCGCCGGCCCGCTGCCGGGCCACCGCCTCCGGCGCGGCCAGCCAGGGCAACTCGGCCGAGGGGTCGAAGCTGGTGTGCCCGGCGCGGTTGATCGCCACGTCCTGGGCGAAGTAGCTGGGCGGCGCGGCGAGCCCCTCGGTCACCACGGCGACGAACTCGTCCTCGGTCATCGGCGCCAGGGCGTAGTTGGTGGCCCGCTGGGCCCCGAGCGTGGACACGGTCTCCGCGGCGAGCGCCTTGCCGCAGGCACTGCCCGCGCCGTGCCCCGGGTACACGCTGACCTCGTCCGGCAGCGGCAGGATCTTCTCCCGCAGCGACCGGTACAGGTCCCGCGCCATCTGCTCCGAGGTCCGGCCGGCGGCACCCAGCAGGTCGGGCCGGCCCACGTCGCCGAGGAACAGCGTGTCCCCGGTCAGGATGGCCGTTGGGGCCGGGTCCGCCGCGTGCTCGCGCAGCGCGAAGGTGAGCGACTCCGGCGTGTGGCCGGGGGTGGCCAGCACCTGGATGCTGACGCCCGTGCCCGGTGCGCCCAGCTCCAGGACCTCGCCGTCCCGCAGGTGCCGGAAGCCGAACTCCACCGGCGCCAGCTCACTCATCGCCACGGTGGCCCCGGTGCGCTCGGCCAGCTCGGTGTGTCCCGGCACGAAGTCCGCGTGCACGTGGGTCAACAGAACCAGCTCGATGCGCAGACCCAGCCGCCGGGCCGCGTCCAGGTACTCCTGCACGTCCCGGCGCGGGTCCACCACCGCCGCGCGGCCGGAGGCCTCGTCCGCCACCAGGTAGGACGCCTGCGACAAGCACCCCAGATAGAACTGCTCCACGATCATCGGTTCGCCGCCTTCCGCCGGACCCGAACCAGTCGCATCAAATGTACGTACAATATCGCCGCCGGCCGCGCGGGGCAACCGCCGTGGTGTCCCGTCGGCGCGACCGGCAAGGCTGTTCGGGACACTCTTCCGGGAACCCACACGGAGATGGCCGACATGAGCGAGCCGACCAGGGACCGGATCGAAGTCAGCCGGTTCGTTCCCGCCGAAGCCGAGGCGATCTTCGCGG
Organism: Actinospineispora eucalypti; assembly: GCA_014208095.1. Taxonomy (GTDB): domain Bacteria; phylum Actinomycetota; class Actinomycetes; order Mycobacteriales; family Pseudonocardiaceae; genus Pseudonocardia; species Pseudonocardia eucalypti. Next base: position 1,185,293 of record JACHMT010000002.1, read on the forward strand.
TACTGCGCGACCAGGTAGAAGCCGCTCAGTAGAACCCGTCTCGGGACACCGCCGCCCTCGGCTCGACGTGGCCGAGGTCGGCGGCCAGGTCCCGGGCCGCGTCGAGCAGGATCGGCACCGTCTCGTTGGCCAGCTTCTCCGGCGCCTGGCGACCGGCCGAGGTGGACGAGGCGAGCGCCGCGACCACCCGGCCGGTGCGGTCCCTGACCGGGGCGGCGGCCGAGATCAGGCCCTCCTCCAGCTCGCCGTCCACGATCGCCCATCCCCGCTCGCGCACCCCGGCCAGGACCAGGCGCAGCTCGGCGGGATCGGTCACCGTGGACGGCGTCCGCGCGCGCAGGTCGCTCTCCTCCAGGAAGCGGGTGATCCGCTCGGGGCCGGCCCAGGCCAGTAGCACCCTTCCCATCGACGTGGCGTACGCCGGCACCCGGGTGCCGACCGCGACGTTGATGCTCATGATCCGGCGGACCGGCACGCGGGCCACGTAGACCGCGTCATGGCCGTCCAGCTCGGCCAGCGAGGCGGACTCCCCGGTTTGCTCGGCCAGGTGCAGCAGGTGCGGCTGGGCGATCTCGATCATTGCCCGGGTGGCGGTGTAGTGCTGGCCGATGCTGAGCACCCTCGGCGTCAGCCGCCAGCGCGTGCCCTCGTTGGCCACGTATCCCAGGCGCTGCAGGGTGATCAGCAGCCGGCGCACGGCCGGGCGGGAGAGCCCCGTGGCCGAGGCCAGCTCGGCGAGCGTCGGGTTGCTCAGTTCCTCGTCGAAGGCGAGCAGTACGGCGAAGCCGCGCTCCAGGCTCTGCACGTAGTCGCGGTCGCCACCCTCCACAGCCATCCGCTCATCCTTCCGCAACGGAATACCCGCTCGGGCCTTGACCGGCCTTGGCCGGTGCGGCAGTCTCAACCGCGTTGAACGCAAAGCGTTCGTATAGTACGCATAGCGTACATCAACGCACAAGGAGGTGCGGCCGACATGACCGTCCAGCCCCGTCAGCTGCGGAACGCGTTCGGCCGGTTCGCCACCGGCGTTACCGTCGTGACCTGCCACAACAACGAAGGCACTCCGCACGGCGCCACGGTGAACGCGTTCACCGCCGTGTCGCTGGAGCCCGCGCTGTGCCAGGTCACGCTCACCCGCCGGTCCAAGGCCTGCGGCTACCTGGACGGAGCACCGTTCGCGGTCAACGTGCTGGGTGCCGGCCAGGCCGACACCGCCTGGCACTTCGCCGGCCGGCCCGCCGACCCCGGGCCGGAGTGGGCGGAGGGACCCACCGCGCCGGTGCTGGTGGGTTCGGCGGCGGTGTACTCCTGCCGCCCGTGGCGCACCTACGACGGGGGCGACCACCTGATCGTCGTCGGCGAGGTCGCCCACATCGAGGTCACCGAGGCCGAGCCGCTGCTGTTCTACCGGGGCTCGTTCCGGGACATCGGCCCGGTGGAGACCGGCACGCACTGGGGAGGCTCGCTCGACTGCCCCGAGGCCGGTTGGTTCGGGATTGTCGACGGAGCCGCAACCACCTTCACCCCACTACGCCCGCACGCCGCCTGAACTCGCAACCGAAGGGCCAGACCCATGACGATCCAGCAGGACCGCGTCGCCGCGACCCCGACCGCCACCGCCCCGATGACCGGCGACGAGTACCTCGAGTCGATCCGGGACGGCCGGGAGGTGTGGATCTACGGCGAGCGGGTCAGGGACGTGACCACCCACCCGGCCTTCCGCAACCCGGTCCGGATGACCGCCCGGCTCTACGACGCCCTGCACGACCCGGCCGCCCGGGATGCGCTCACCGTGCCGACCGACACCGGCAACGGCGGCGTCACGCACCCGTTCTTCCGCAGCCCGCACACGGTCGAGGACCTGCTCGCCGACCGCAAGGCGATCGAGACCTGGGCCCGGATGAGCTATGGCTGGATGGGTCGCTCCCCCGACTACAAGGCCAGCTTCCTCGGCACCCTCGGCGCGAACAGCGAGTTCTACGCGCCGTTCGAGGACAACGCGAAGCGCTGGTACCGCGAGTCGCAGGAGAAGGTCCTCTACTGGAACCACGCCATCATCAACCCGCCGGTGGACCGCAACCTCCCGCCGGACGAGGTCGGCGACGTGTTCATGAAGGTGGAGAAGGAGACCGACGCCGGCCTGATCGTGTCCGGGGCGAAGGTCGTGGCCACCGGGTCGGCGATCACCAACTACAACTTCATCGCGCACTACGGGCTGCCGATCAAGAAGAAGGAGTTCGCGCTGATCTGCACGGTGCCCATGGACGCGCCGGGCATCAAGCTGATCTGTCGCACCTCCTACACCCAGCAGGCCGCCGTGATGGGCAGCCCGTTCGACTACCCGCTGTCCTCCCGGCTGGACGAGAACGACACGATCTTCGTCTTCGACAAGGTCCTGGTGCCCTGGGAGAACGTCTTCCTCTACGGCGACATCGAGAAGATCAACGGCTTCTTCCCGGTCTCCGGGTTCATCCCCCGGTTCACCTTCCACGGCTGCATCCGGCTGGCCACCAAGATCGATTTTATCGCCGGCCTGCTGCTCAAGGCCCTGGAGATCACCGGCAGCAAGGACTTCCGGGGCGTACAGAGCCGGGTCGGTGAGGTGATCGGCTGGCGGAACACCTTCTTCGCCCTGGCCGACGCGATGGCCAGCAACCCCGACGAGTGGGTGGGCGGCGCCCTGCTGCCCAAGCTGGACTACGGCCTGACCTACCGGATGCTGATGATCCAGGCCTACCCGCGGATCAAGGAGATCATCGAGTCCGACGTGGCGTCCGGGCTGATCTACCTCAACTCGCACTCGATCGATTTCAAGACCCCCGAGGTGCGGCCCTACCTGGACCGCTACGTCCGGGGTTCGAACGGCTACGAGGCCGTCGACCGGGTCAAGGTCATGAAGGCGCTGTGGGACGCCGTCGGGTCCGAGTTCGGCGGGCGCCACGAGCTGTACGAGCGCAACTACTCCGGCAACCACGAGAACGTGAAGGCCGAGCTGCTGTTCGCCGCCGAGGCCCAGGGCCACACCGCCGCCATGAAGGGCCTTGCCGAACAGTGCCTGGCGGAGTACGACCTGGACGGCTGGACCGTTCCCGACCTCGTCAACAACGACGACGTCAGCTTCCTGCGCAACCGGCACTGACGCACACCAGGAGGACACGATGACCACCACACAGCCCTCACCCACCGCCGCCGGCTCGGGCGCCAGCGCCTCGGACGCCTTCCGGGCCAGCACCGAACGCCGGGGCAGCGCCGGCACGTCCCAGGAGCGCGCCGACCGGCTGCTCTCCCGCACCCTGGCCGCCATCCACCAGGTGATCCGCGAGGAGGAGGTCAGCTACCCGGAGTTCCAGACCGTCAAGCGGTGGCTGATGGAGGTCGGGGAGGGCGGCGAATGGCCGCTGTTCCTCGACGTCTTCTTCGAGCACGAGGTTGAGAAGGTCGCCGCCCGCACCCAGCGGGGCAGCGTCGGCAGCATCGAGGGCCCCTACTACCTGCCCGGCCAGCGGCGGTTGGGCTCGGTCGCCACACTGCCGATGCGGCCGGACGAGAAGGGGGCGCGGTTGGTCTTCTCCGGCCAGGTCCGCGATCTGGACGGCGCCGCGCTGGCCGGTGCGGAGATCGACTTCTGGCAGGCCGACGCCGACGGCTACTACTCCGGTTTCGCCCCGGACCTGCCCGAGGGCAACCTGCGCGGCGTGATCGTCACCGACGACCAGGGCCGGTTCGAGATCACCTCCGTCCTGCCCGCGCCCTACCAGATCCCGACCGACGGCCCGACCGGCGCACTGATCGCGGCGGCCGGCTGGCACCCGTGGCGCCCGGCCCACCTGCACCTGATGGTGCGCGCGGACGGCCACCGCCAGATCACCACCCAGCTCTACTTCGCCGGCGGCGAGTGGCTCGGGTCCGACATCGCGTCGGCGACCAAGGACGAGCTGGTGCTGGACCCGGAGCGGCAGGCCGACGGCGGCTACACGGCGGTCTACGACTTCGTGCTCGAGCCGGCGTGAGCGACGACGACCTCCGGATCGACCGCGTCGAAACGGTGCTGGTGGACATCCCATTGCGCCGCCCGCACCGTTTCGCCCGCGTGAGCATGGACGCCCAGCCGGTGCTCTACGTCTTCGTCCGGACCAGGGGCGGGAGCACCGGCGTGGGCGAGGGAGTCGTGCCGGCCGGGCCGTGGTGGGGCGGCGAGTCGGTGGAGACCATGCAACTGGTGGTGGAGCGCTACATCGCGCCGGTCGTGCTCGGCCGTCGGGTGGACGACGTCCACGGCATCCTGCGCGAGGTCACCGACGTGGTGGCCAACAACCTGTTCGCCAAGGCCGCCGTCGAGGTGGCCGTGCACGACGCGTGGGCCCGCGCGCTCGGCGTGCCCGTGCACACCCTCCTCGGCGGGCTGGCCCGCACCTCGGTACCGGTCACCTGGGCGCTGGGCACCGAGCCCGCGCCCGTGGTGGTCGAGGAGGCGCTCGGCAAGCTGGACGCCAACCTGCACCACACCTTCAAGCTGAAGATGGGCGCCCAGGACCCGGCCGACGACGTCGCCCGCATCCGCTCCGTCGCCGAGAAGCTGGCCGGGGTGGCCGGCGTCCGGGTGGACCTGAACGCCCGCTGGGACCGGCTCACCGCGCTGACCCACCTGCCCCGGCTGGCCGAGGCCGGCGTGGAGATGGTGGAGCAACCCGTACCCGGCGCCGAGATCGAGGCGCTGGCCGAGATCAGCGCGGCGCTGCCCATCCCGGTCATGGCCGACGAGACCCTGCGCACCCCGGGCGACGCGGTGCGCATCGCCCGGCTTCGCGCGGCGGACATCTTCGCGGTGAAGACCACCAAGTGCGGCGGCCTGCGGGCCAGCATGGAGATCGCGGCGATCGGGGCGGCCGCCGGCATCCCCTCGCACGGGGCGACCTCGATCGAGTCCCCGGTCGGCACCGCCGCCTCGCTCCATTTCGCCTGCGCGGCCCCCGGCGTAACCTGGGGCAGCGAGCTGTTCGGACCGCTGCTCATGGCCGAGGAGATGGTCACCGAACCGCTGCGCTACGCCGGCGGCCACCTGCACCTGCCCGAAGGCCCCGGGCTGGGCGTGGAGCTCGACCCCGACAAGATCCGCGCGTTCCGGAGGGACTGACCCGTGCTCTTCCACGTCACCATGGACGTCGACATCCCGCACGACCTCGACCCGGACGTCCGCGCCGACACCCTCGCCCGGGAGAAGGCCTACGCGCAGGACCTGCAGCGGCAGGGGAAGTGGCGGCACATCTGGCGGGTGGTCGGGAAGTACTCCAACGTGAGCATCTTCGACGTGGGCTCCACCGACGAGCTGCACGAGATCCTCTGGAACCTCCCCCTCTTCCAGTACATGACCGTCCAGGTCACGCCGCTGTGCCCCCACCCCTCCGCGATCTAGCTGGCGAGTACCTGGGGGCGGGCGCGGAAGAGGTCGTCGAACACCCGGGCGCGGTCGAAGGCCATGGCCTGCTCGCGGCCGCGCCGCTCCAGCGAGCGCCGCTCGTGCTCCGGCATCTCCAGCACCACCCGGTCCAGCGCCGCCGCCAGCGCGGGGACGTCGCCGGCCGGCACGATGACCGCTGCATCGCCGACCGCCTCGCCGGTGCCGCCGGTGAGCGCGGTGATCACCGGGCCGCCCCCGGTGAGCAGCTTCTCGGCCAGCGCGATCCCGAAGGTCTCCACGAAGTCGGGCTCCTCCTTGGTCGGCAGCGCGTAACCCGCGCAGCCGCGCATGAGCCGGGGTTTCTCCGCGTCGTCCACGTCGGTCAGGAAAACCACCCGGTCACCGAGCGGAGCGGCCAGCTCGCGCACCTCCGCCAGTGAAGTCCCGTTGCCCGCGATGACCAGCTTCACCCGGTCGCGGGCTCGGCTCCCGGCGTACGCCACCACCAGGTCGTGCACGCCCTTGGCCCGGGTCACCCGGGAGAGGAACAGCAGGTAGCCGTCCCGGACCAGGCCCCGGCGGGCCAGTGCGGCGTCCACCTCGGCCGGGTCCGGGTCGAGGTAGGCGGCGGCCTCGATCGGCGGGTAGCTGACCGTCACCCGGTCCCGGCACTCGCCGGCGAACCGGGTGCCGGTGTGCCGGTCCACCGCCTCGGCGGCCAGCACTATCTGGTCCCGGGTGTACTCGGAGACCGCCACCACCTGGTCGTGCGCGAGATACGTGGTGAACGTGGCCACGGCGGCGCCGAACCGGCCCTCGCGCAGGCAGGACCGGATCACGTTGGTGACGTCCGAGCCGACCGCCTTGGCGATGGTGTGCACGTCCGGGGCGAAGCCGGCCGCGCGGGCCGAGGCCACCGCGTCGACGACGACGTTCGCGTGCGGCGCCAGGTACATGGACAGGCAGACGGTCGGCACCGGGTCGGCGAGCAGCTCGACCAGCCGGCCGGTGAGGCCGGCCAGGTGGCGGCCGTCCGGCACGCGGTAGTCGCCGACCGGTTCGGGGCGTTCCACGGTAATCCCCGGGCTGTAGGGCTGGAGCCGGTCCAGCGGCTTCAGCGGGAGGCCGGCCGCCTGCAGCGCGGCAAGGGGCCAGGTCAGCAGCCGGACGTCGGTGAAACCCCTGGTCAGGGCCACCTCGGCCAGGTTGCGCGCCTCGCCGGAGTGGCCGCAGATCACCGGGTCGGCACGCACCACGATGACCAGTCGGCGTTCTGGGAAGCTCATGTCGTGCCCCCTCCGGGCCGGGCGTCGGACACCGAGGGCGGGCGGGCCGAGCGCCCCCACTGGGACGGCTCCGGGCCGAGCTCCAGCCGCAGCAGGCCGCCTCGGTGCACCTCCGACGCGTTGATGTGGGTCGTCTCGAGCGGCCGGCCGTTCAGTGTGGCCGACCGCACGTACTGGGTGGGCGGGGTGTGCTCGACGCCGTCCGCGCCGATCGGTTCGTCCCGGTGCCCGGAGGCCTCGATGACGAACTCGCCGCCGTCCACCCGCAGGGCGGCCCGGGCGAACGCCGGCGCGTTGACCAGGAACCGGCCCTGCCCGGCGACCGGGAACAGCCCCAGCGACGCCCAGACGTACCACGCGCTGAGCCCGCCCGAGTCGTCGTTGCCCGGCAGCCCGCCGGCGCCGGTGCCGAACTGCCAGGTGAGCGCCGCGTGCACGATCTCGGCCGTGCGGTCGGGGCGGCCGGCATAGTGGTAGGCCCACGGCGCGTCCATGTCCGGCTCGTTGTTCAGCCCCTCGAACCGGTTCAGCGCGTAGCCGGCCGCCATCTCCTCGGCCGACGGCCGCCGCCCGGGCTGGGTGACGGCCCCGGCGAAGCCGGCCGCGGGCGGGCGGCCGGCTTGGCGCCCGACGGGAACACTGCCGCCGAACCCGAAGAACCGGTCCAGCATGGCGACGAAGGCGTCCTCGCCACCGGCCAGCGCGATCCGCGCCCGCATGTCGTGCAGCAGCCGGAACGAGTAGTTCCACTTGCCGCCCTCGTAGAACTCGGAGTCGCGCAGCAGCCCGGTGGACCGCTCGAACGCGTTCACCCAGTTCCGGGCCCGCTCCTCCAACTCGTCGGCCAGCCGCTTGTCCCCCAGCGCCCGGGCCACCTTGGCGGTGCAGTGGTGGCCGTAGGCCAGGTCCAGCGTGTGGGTGATCGGGTGCACCAGGCCCTGCTCCAGGAAGTCCTCGCCGTAGAGGCGGCGCAGGTCATCCACCATGTGGACCAGTGCCCAGCTCCAGTCCAGGCCGCCCAGCCCGAGCGCGTGCGCGTCGGCCAGCGCGGTGTGCGCGAGGGCGCTGCCCTGCCGGAAGAAGCGGTCCGCCCCCCGGGCCATCCGGTAGCCGATCGGGAAGTTGCCCTCCTCCTCGCACACCCGGATCAGCGACTCCAGCAGGTCGGCCGCCCGGTCCGGCACGATCGCCATGAGCAGCGGGATCTGCGCCTTGTAGATGTCCCACATGGTGCAGACGTCGAACGCGAACGGCCCGGAAGCCGGCCAGAACGGGCTCTCGTCGTCGCCGAAGCAGGGCTTGATCAGCGAGTGGTAGAGCGCGGTGGCCATCACCTGCCGGCGGGCCGGTGTGCCGCCATCCACCTCGACCCGGCTGAGGTGGTCGCCCCACCGGCCCGAGGTGCGCGCCCGGACCAGGTCGAAGACCGGGCCTTCCTCCCCGCACTCGCGCTCCAGGTTCTCCCTGGCCTGGTCACAGCCGCGCAGCGAGAAGCCCAGCCGCACCTCGATGGTCCGGCCGGCCCGCGCGGAGCCCATGAACAGCAGGCCGAACGGGCGCAGCGTGGTCTGCCGGATGCTGTCGAAGTCCAGCCGGGTGCCGCCCTCGATCAGCCGGCGGTCGTGCCAGAGCATCTGCCGCCAGCCGGGGCTGTCCACCTGCAGGTACACCGAGAGCGGCACGCCCTCCAGCACCACCGTGCCCTGCGCGTGGCCCCGCCCCATGCTCTCCACCTGGGCGCGCAGCGGGACGGTCCGGCCGTGCTCGATGGCCAGCCCGCCACAGGACAGGTCCACCACCACCCGCGCGCTCGAGCTCTCCGGGAAGGTGTACCGGTGCACGGCGACCTTCTCGCCGACGGTGATCTCGCAGCGGATGCCGGTGTCCAGGGTGGCCGCGTAGTACCCGGCCGACGCCGTCTCGTCGCGCAGCGGCCAGGCCTCGCCGAGCTCGTCCAGCGGCTGCACCATCGGCGTGACCCGCACGTAGTTGTAGTACTTGCGGATCGCGCCGGTACCGGACTGCTGGAAGTGCGTGAAGCCGGAGGCCTGCAGCGTGTCGAACAGTTCCTCGGGCACGCCCTCGGTGTTCTTCCGGTAGCGCCCGTAGCCGGTCGGGTAGGCACCCGAGTAGGCGCAGGCCGACACCATGCCCAGCGGGTAGGTCGCGCCCGGGTGGGTGTTCCCGACCTGCGGTTTCGGCCACCACCATGTGGCGGCGAGACCGGCCGGAGGCGGGAGGCTGGTCGCGGCGGTCCCGATGAACGGATCAATCTCGGTGAGAATGCCCGGACTGTAGAACGGCGGCGGTCACCCGGCGGTTACCGCGACGTGAAATCGCGGTACACGCTCAGGAGCGCTCGCTCTGTTCGTAGACCTCCGAGGGCGGTCCGACGATCAGCGGATCGGGGATGCCGACGACCTCCGGGTCCTTGGCCGGGTAGTCCAGGTTGGAGAGCACCCAGCGCAGCGCGGCGATCCGGCCGCGCTTCTTGTCGTTGCTCTTCACCACGGTCCACGGCGCCTCGGGGATGTCGGTCCCGGCGAACATGGCCTCCTTGGCCCGGGTGTAGTCGTCCCACTTGTCCAGCGAGTTGAGGTCGATGGGGCTCAGCTTCCACTGCCGGAGCGGGTCGATCACCCGGATCCGGAACCGGGTGCGCTGCTCCTCGCGCGAGACGGAGAACCACAGCTTGATCAGGTGCACGCCGTTGTCCACCAGCGCACGTTCCAGGCCGGGCACCTGGGTCATGAACTCCTGGTACTGCGCGTCGTCGCAGAAGCCCATCACCCGCTCCACCACCGCCCGGTTGTACCAGGACCGGTCGAACAGCACGATCTCCCCACCGGCCGGCAGCAGGCTGAAGTAGCGCTGGAAGTACCACTGGGTCTGCTCGCGCTCGGTCGGCTTGCCCAGCGCCACCACCCGGGTGCCGCGCGGGTTGAGGTGCTCGGTGAACCGCTTGATCGTGCCGCCCTTGCCGGCGGCGTCCCGCCCCTCGAAGAGCACCACCACCCGCTGCCCGGTGTCCTTCACCCAGGACTGCATCTTCAGCAGCTCGATCTGCAGGCCGCGCTTGATCTCCTCGTACTGGTCGCGGCTCATCCGCTCGTCGTACGGGTAGTCCTGCCGCCAGGTGGTGATCTCTTCCCGGCCCTTGAACAGCACCGCGTCGTCGGCGTCCAGCTCCTTGACCATCCAGTCGCTGGCGTTGTCCAGCAGGTCCACCTGCCGCAACGCCTCGCGCAGCTCGTGTCTGGTCTTCTCGGAATGGCCCGCGGCGCGCGGCGTGTGCCGGAACCGCTCCACCGCCTGCTCAACCGACGTCATCGACAAGTCCTCCCGCTCCGCCACCTTCGATCCAAGGCAGTTTCCCCCTCGGCGGCCGCTCACGCGTCCCGGGCAAGGTGAACTTTTCGTGCTAGCGCTCAGGGCGCAGCGCGTCGAGCACCACGTTGACCGCCGCCCGGGACGGGGATCCGCGCCGCACCACGGCCGCCACCGTGCGGTTCACCGGCGTCACCAGCTCGCGGGTCACCACCCGGTAGCGCCGGTCCACCGCCAGCGCCGGCAGCAGCGCGACGGACAGGCCGGCCTCGACGTGCTGCAGCGTCATCAGGTAGTTGCGGAACCGGCCGGCCACTCGCGGCTCGAAACCCGACTCCCGGCACAGCCGCAGCGTCAGGTCGGCCATGTAGGAGCGCGGCAGGTCCAGCGCCCACCGCTCGTCGGCGTAGTTCGCCAGGTCGGCCGGCCCCCGGGGCGCCGGATGTTCGGGCGACGCGATCAGCAGGATCGGGTCCTGGGTCAGCGCCACCACGTCCAGGTCGGTGCCCAGCGGCAGCTCCACCAGGTCGGTGGTGGTGATGATGATGTCGGCGTCACCCCGGCGCAGGGCGGGGATGCTCTCGTGCGGCTCCAGCTCGAGCAGCTCCACGTCGAGGTGCGGGAACTCCCCGGCCAGCCGGGCCACCGCCGGCACGGCCAGCGTGTGGACCGCGCTCTGGAATGCCCCCAGCCGCACCAGGCCGACCGGCTCCTCACCCAGGTCGCGCAGCTCCGACTCGACGGCCTGCATGTGGTCCAGGATCGCCCGCGACCGCTGCGCCAGGATCAGCCCGGCCGGGGTGAGCCGCACCCGCCGCCCGGTGCGCTCGAGCAGCGTCGCGGAGGTCTCCCGCTCCAGCACCGCGAGCTGCTGCGACACGGTGGACGCGCTCAGGTGGGCCGCCTGCGCCACCGCGCGAACCGTGCCGAGGGTGTCCAGCAGGCTCAGCAGCCGCAGCCGCCACGGGTTCAGCATCTTGTCATCTTTGTTCGATAGAACCGAACAGGAAAGCCGGAATTGTGAGATGGACGCGTCGCATCGGCGGGTCCTACCGTCGAAGCCATGGCCACCGTTCTCTCTCCCACCGCCGAGGCGTTCTGGACCGATGCCGACCGTCACCTGGTCCGTTACATCGGCGCCAACGCGTTCACCCCGGAGATCATCAACCGCGCCGAGGGCAGCTACCTGTTCACCGAGGACGGCCGGAGGATCCTCGACTTCACCTCCGGCCAGATGAGCGCGATCCTCGGCCACGGGCACCCGGAGATCGTGGACACCGTGGCGCGGCAGGTGGCCACGCTGGACCACCTGTTCAGCGGAATGCTCAGCCGCCCCGTGGTGGACCTGGCCCGCCGGCTGGCCGGGACGCTGCCGGAGCCGCTGGAGAAGGTGCTGCTGCTGACCACCGGGGCCGAGTCGAACGAGGCGGCCATCCGGATGGCCAAGCTGGTCACCGGAAAGCACGAGGTCGTGTCCTTCGCCCGGTCCTGGCACGGCATGACGCAGGCGGCGGCGAACGCCACCTACAGCGCCGGCCGCAGGGGCTACGGCCCGGCCGCGCCCGGAAACTTCGCCATTCCCGCACCCAACACCTACCGCCCCGACTTCACCACCGCCGACGGCGAGCTGGACTGGCGGCGGCAGTTGGACTTCGGGTTCGAGATGGTCGACGCGCAGTCGGTGGGCAGCCTGGCCGCCTGCCTGGTGGAGCCGATCCTCAGCTCCGGCGGGATCCTCGAACCCCCGCCCGGCTACCTCGCCGCGCTGCGGGACAAGTGCCGGGAACGGGGCATGCTGCTGATCCTGGACGAGGCCCAGACCGGGCTGTGCCGCACCGGCACCTGGTATGCCTTCGAGCGCGACGGCGTCGTCCCCGACATCCTCACCGTCTCCAAGACCCTCGGCGCCGGCCTGCCCCTGGCGGCCCTGGTGACCAGCGCGGAGATCGAGGAGTCCGCGCACCGGCGGGACTTCCTGTTCTTCACCACGCATGCCTCCGACCCGCTGCCGGCGGCGGTCGGCAACACCGTGCTCGACGTGCTGCAACGGGACCGGATGGACGTGAGCACCGCGCAACTCGGGGGCGTCCTGCGGGCCGGCCTGGAACGGCTCGCCGACCGGCACGAGACCGTCGGCGACATCCGGGGGCGCGGCCTGCTGGCCGGCCTGGAGCTGGTGCTGGACCGGGACACCAAGCGCAGCTCCGACCAGCTGGGCGCACTGGTCACCCGGCGCTGCCTGGAGCTGGGCCTGCACGTCAACATCGTGCAGCTGCCCGGCATGGGCGGGGTCTTCCGGATCGCCCCGCCGCTGACCGCCACCGAGGAGGACCTCCAGCTCGGCCTGGACATCCTGGACGAGGCGATCGGCGACGCCACCCGGCGGATCTGAGAGAGCGTTCTGAAACTCCGGCCTGTTTCGGTGAACGCCTTCCCGTGAGTGCTCGTCCTCGGCGGGCCGCGAATGCGGGTGTGGCGGGGCCGGGAGCCGAGGGACAGTCGGCTCAGTGCGCCCGCCGCGGTTCGGGCGCTGGTTACCGAATGTGGTCGTTACGGGTCGTCGAGCGCAAGGTGAGTCCGGTCATTCCTTGATCGAAACCGGACTCAGCTTGCGCTCGACGGGTGTGGCCATCCAGAACCGCCGAGCCGCCGCCACATTTATCCCACCAGTCACACGGGTCGTCACTCAAGGTGAGCATCGGTCGGTCCGTGCCGGCGGTTCAGGGGGCGCGCCCGCCGAGCGGCGGCTCAGCCGCCTTTTGATCATGGATTCGGGCGACTGCGCTGCCACTCGGCGAAGCAAGCCGCGAGAAGCCGGCGCCGGCCGGCTACGCTCCGAGTTCCCAGACGCGCTCTGAGGTCAGCCGCCGGGGACCAGCACGATCTTGCCCCGCGCGTGCCCGTTCTCCACCTCGGCCAGGGCCTCGCCGGCCTCGTCGAGGCCGCGCACCCGGCTGACGTGGGGGTCGAGCTGGCCGGCCGCGACCAGCCGGGCCAGCTCGACCAGCACCGACGTGTCGCGGTTGCGCACCACCTCGCGCCCGCCGAGCTGCTTCACCAGCGGTTTGTCCGCGACCGAGAACAGCCGGTCGGCCGGCACCAGCTCGGCGACCGCCCGCAGCGACGGCCCGCCGACCAGGTCCAACGCCCCGTCGACCCCGTCCGGCGCCGCCTCCCGGATGCGCTCCACCACACCCTCGCCGTAGGCCACCGGCACGGCTCCGAGGCCGGCGACCAGGTCCCGCTTGGCCGGGCTGGCCGTGCCCACCACCCTTAGCCCGCGCGACCGGGCGAGCTGCAGCATCGGGACGCCCACTCCGCCGCCGGCCCCGTTGACCAGCAGGGTCGCGCCGGCGGGCAGGGCCAGGTTGTCCAGCGCGTCGTAGGCGGTGCCGGCGGCCACCGGGAGCACGGCGGCGGACTCGGGGCTCACCCCGTCCGGCCGATGCGCCGCGAACGACGCGGTGACCAGCGCCTGCTCCGCCCAGCCGCCGACCATCCCGGGGCAACCGCCGAACACCTCGTCACCGGGGGCGAAACCGGTCACCCCGGCGCCGAGGGCGACCACCGTGCCGGCCACTTCGCGCCCCAGCACGGCCGGCCCGGCGGTGCCGTACGAGCCCTCCCGGACCCGCCAGTCGCCCGGGTTGACCCCGGCCGCCCGCACCCGCACCAGCAGCTCGCCCGGCCCGGGCTCCGGCACCTCCACGTCCAGGAACGCCTGCTGCTCCGGTCCACCGACTCGGACAAACCCGTACGCCCGCACTGTCCCCTCCCCGGTAATTCGCCTTCGCACAGCCTATCCGGCCAACCGGAAATCAACTTCGGGGCATGCGAATCGGCCGCCTTGATTGATGCCGAAAAATGGGTCATGCTCGGTGTGTACGGACACCGCTTGCGCTTCTCGAGGGATTCTCGTGTCTACCAGATATGACAAAGTTGTCAGCGGAAGGAAGCGGGCGAGCGAGCGCTTCCCGCACCCGACGCAGGGCGGGGCAAACCGCCACTGGTGGCCGTACCGGCTGAACCTGGAGATCCTCGCCAAACACTCTCCGGCGGCCGATCCGATGGGTCCGGATTTCGACTATGCCGCCGAGTTCGGCACGCTCGATCTTTCCGCCGTGCGGCACGATATCGAGCGGGTCCTGACCACCTCGGTGGACTGGTGGCCGGCCGACCACGGCCACTACGGCCCACTGATCATCCGGATGGCCTGGCACGCCGCCGGCACGTACCGGGCGGACGACGGCCGGGGTGGCGCCGCCGCCGGCATGCAGCGCTTCGCCCCGCTGAACAGCTGGCCGGACAACCGGGGCCTGGACAAGGCCCGCCGGCTGCTCTGGCCGGTCAAGAAGCGCTACGGCCGCAGGCTCTCCTGGGCCGACCTGATGATCTTCGCGGGCAACGTCGCGCTGGAGTCGATGGGCTTCCGGACCTTCGGGTTCGCCGGCGGCCGGGTGGACACCTGGGAGTCCGAGGAGGACGTCTACTGGGGCCGCGAGCGCACCTGGCTGGCCGACGAGCGGCACATCGGCGTGCGGGACCTGGAGAGCCCACTGGCCGCCTCCGAGATGGGCCTGATCTACGTCAACCCGGAGGGCCCGCGCCGGGTGCCGGACCCGGTCACCGCCGGCCGGGACATGCGCCTGACCTTCCGGCGCATGGGCCTGGACGACGAGGAGACCGTCGCGCTGATCGTCGGCGGGCACACGTTCGGCAAGACGCACGGCGCCGCGCTGGAGAGCCACCTCGGCCCCGAGCCGGAGGCCGCCCCGCTGGAGGCGCAGGGCCTCGGCTGGCGCAGCGACTACGGCACCGGCAAGGGCGCGGACGCGATCACCAGCGGCCTCGAGGGCACCTGGACGGCCACCCCGACCAGGTGGGACCACAGCTTCCTGGAGGGCCTGTTCGGGTTCGAGTGGGACGCGGTGCTGAGCCCCGCCGGCCTGTGGCAGTGGATCCCCAGCGGCGGGGCGGGCGCCGGTACCGTGCCGGACGCGCACGACCCGGCGAAGACCCACGTACCGACCATCCTGACCACGGATCTGGCGCTGCGGCTGGACCCGGGCTACGAGCCGATCTCCCGGCGCTTCCTGGAGCACCCGGAGCTGCTGGAGGACGCGTTCGCCCGGGCCTGGTTCAAGCTGACCCACCGGGACATGGGGCCGCCCCACTGCTACCTGGGGCCGTTGGCCCCCACGGAGACCCTGATCTGGCAGGACCCGGTCCCGGCCGTGGACCACGAGCTGGTCGGGGACGAGGACGTCGCCGAGCTGAAGCGGCGGATCCTGGCCTCGGGGCTCCCGGTGTCCCGGCTGGTGGCCACCGCGTGGGCGTCGGCCTCCACGTTCCGGTACAGCGACCGGCGCGGCGGTGCCAACGGCGCGCGCATCCGCCTCGAGCCGCAGCGGAGCTGGCGGGTCAACGAGCCGGAGCGCCTGGCCGAGGTCCTGGCCGCGCTGGAGCGGATCCGGGAGGAGTTCGACGGGCGGATCTCGCTGGCCGACCTGATCGTGCTCGGCGGCTGCGCCGCCGTCGAGCGGGCGGCCCAGCTGGCCGGCCACGACGTGCGCGTCCCGTTCTCCCCCGGGCGCACCGACGCCTCCCCCGAGCAGACCGACGCCGAGTCGTTCGCCGTGCTCGAGCCGGAGGCGGACGGGTTCCGCAACTACCGGGGCCCGACCGGCCTGCCGCCGGAGTTCCTGCTGGTCGACCGCGCGCACCTACTGACGCTCAGTGCCCCGGAGATGACCGTCCTGGTCGGCGGCCTGCGGGTGCTGGACGCCAACTACCGGCAGTCCCCGATGGGTGTGCTGACCAGCCGGCCCGGGGTGCTGACCAACGACTTCTTCGTGAACCTGCTGGACATGGGCATCCAGTGGGCGCCGACCGGCCGCAACGGCTCGGAGGCCTTCGAGGGCCGCGACCGGGCCACCGGCGAGCCGAGGTGGACCGCCAGCCGCGTGGACCTGGTCTTCGGCGCCAACTCCGAGCTGCGGGCGCTGGCCGAGGTCTACGCCGGCGACGACGCGCGGGAGAAGTTCGTGCGGGACTTCGTGGCCGCGTGGCACAAGGTCATGAACCTGGACCGGTTCGACCTTCGCCGAGCGGCTGTGGATGGCCAACGAACGGTAGCCTTCGGCCAATGAACGGCGCGAGCGGTCCGGATTAGTGGTCACCCCTTGCTGGCGGAAATCATCCGGCGTAAAGTCACAACCGCCTGGTTAGGCAAATGAAGCAATAAAAGAAGAATTCATCGCAAACGAATTCTCGCTTGCGCGGAATAATGGCGGTCGCGCACGCCATCACACTGAGACAAAGGAGTTGAAGTGTGCCCGCACGCTTCAACTCCTGCCGTTCATCGCGATCACACGAAACAAATGAAGGTTCGGGATCAGGAGGTGAAGCCGGGTGACGAGCACGCAAGATAGAGCCGCCCTGCTGGACGAGCTCGGGTTGGACGAACAGAACAAGGCATCGATAGGACGAGTACTGGGCACCGGGAGCATCGGCCGGGCCACCGAGCGGGCCGACGGCGTGATGGAGGCGACCGTCCGTATCCGCCCGGACACGATCAGCTGGGAACCGTCGATCCTGGTCCTGCCGCACGGGGGTGATCTCGAGCTCGAGCTCATCAACGACGACCTCAACACGCACTGCGCGCTGCTGCCCAGCAACGGCGACCGCAAGTTCATCTGGTTGGTGAACCACTCGAAGGGCCGGGCCAAGCTCAACCTCGACGGGCCGGGCTACTACTGGTTCAGCTCGCCGACCGGCAACGACGAGGGCCGGGGCCTCACCGGGGCCATCGTGGTCATGGGCGACGTCCCGCCGGAGGCCCGCCTCGACCGACCCGACCAGCCGCGGTAGAGAGGAGCGGACAGATGACCGTCGAATACGTCGACGCCGGCGAAGCCATCGACCAGGGAGCGCTCAGCGGCAAGGCCGGAACCGCGCCCCCCGTGGTCGCCAACCTCACCTACGAGCGCATCCTGGACGCCCGCTCGGAGCCGCACAACTGGCTCACCTACTACGGAGCCTACGACGGCCAGCGGTACAGCACGCTGGACCAGATCAACTCGGAGAACGTGAGCAAGCTGCGGCCCGCCTGGATGTTCCAGGCCGGCACCAGCGGCATGATCGCCGGCGCGTCGACCTATGCGTTCGAAGCCGCCCCGATCGTGGTGGACGGGGTGATGTTCTGCTCCGGCTGGGACGGCTGGCTGTGGGCGCTGGATGCGGTGACCGGCGAGGAGCTCTGGCGGTACAAGCACGCGATCCCCTACGACGTCTCGCTGTGCTGCGGGAACGTGAACCGGGGCGTCGGGGTGGCCAAGGGCAAGGTCTTCATGGTCACCGCGAACGCGCACATCATCGCGCTGGACGCCACCAACGGCCAGAAGCTCTGGGACAAGACCTACGGTGACGTGCGAGCCGGCGAGAGCGGCACGGTCGCCCCGCTGGTGGTGAAGAACCTGGTCATCGTGGGCAGCTCCGGCGGCGAGTTCGGCTCGCGCGGCCACCTGGACGCGTTCGACCTGGACTCCGGCGAGCACCAGTGGCGCTGCTACATGGTGCCGAAACCCGGCGAGCCCGGCTCGGAAACCTGGCCGGCCGACGGCCAGGCGTGGGCCCGCGGTGGCGCGAACTGCTGGGTCACCAGCACCTTCGACCCGGAGACCAACCTGCTGTACGTGGGCACCGGCAACCCGGCACCCGACTTCGACGGGGCCGTCCGCGAGGGCGACAACCTCTACACCGACAGCATCGTCGCGGTGGACGTCGACGCCGGCCAGATCCGCTGGCACTACCAGTGCACCCCGCACGACCTGTGGGACTACGACAGCACCATGGAGAACATCCTGTTCGACTCGGACGGGCGCAAGCTGCTCGGCCACTTCGACAAGAACGGGTACTTCTTCGTACTGGACCGGGTGAGCGGCGCGCTGGTGAGCATCACGCCGTTCGTGGACCGGATCGACTGGGGCAACATCACCCGCGACGGCAAGGTCACGCCCGCGCGGTACCCGGACAAGGAAGGCGACCCGGTGCACTTCTTCCCGGGTCCGGCCGGGGCCAAGGAGTGGACGCACGCGTCGTACAGCCCGAAGACCGGGCTGTTCTACGTGCCGGTACAGGACGTCGGCGCCACGGCCACCCGGCGGCGCCGGGAGTTCAAGGAGGGCATCCCGTACTGGGGCGCCGGCGTCCAGGTGGACGCGGACAACATGGCGGGGTCGGTCAGCGCGTTCGACGCCAACGGCGAGGAGAAATGGCGCTGGCGCAACGACATCCCGATGTGTGCGTCGACGCTGGCCACCGGTGGCGACCTGGTGTTCGCCGGCGAGCCGTCCGGCGAGTTCAACGCCCTGGACGCGCGCACCGGTGACCTGCTCTGGTCGTTCCAGTGCGGCAGCGGCCACCACAGCAGCCCGATCACCTACAGCGTCGACGGCAAGCAGTACGTCGCCGTTCCGGTCGGCTGGGGCGGCTGGATCGAAGGCTTCCTACCCGGCATGCTCGGTGCGGGGCACGGAAGCGCTCTGATCGTCTTCGCCCTCCCGGACTGACTTGAAGGGAGCCGCCGGAATGGGCCAGAGAGGAGGTGGATCAATGGAGTCTCAGCTCGCCGCATGGGAGACCCCGGAGTTCGACGAGATCGCAGTCGCACCTGAGGTGACCATGTACGTGGCTCAGCTGGAGGACTAGCTAGCGCGGCACGCGCTAGCCCGAGCGTGCGCCCAGTTAGGCGCACGCGGGAAACACAGACGGGCGATGGGGCGCCGGACAACGTTGTCCGGCGCCCCATCGCCGTCAGCCGACCGATACCAGGGCGGCTTCGACGTCCGCCGCCAGCAGGTGGTGGTTGACCGCCACGGCGGCGGCCGACCCCTGGGCCGCCGCGTTGATCAGCTGGGCCGGGCTGTCCATCACGTTGCCCGCCGCCCACACGCCGTCCACGCTGGTACGACCGGTCCGGTCGGTGGCGACCCAGCCGTCCTCGCCTCGGGCGCAGCCCAGCCCGGCCAGCAGCCCGTCGCGCGGGGCGAACCGGGGGCCGACGAACAGCGCCGCGCGCTCCACCAGCCGGCCGCCGGCCAGCTCCACCCCGAGTCCACCGCCGGCGCCGGCCACCACCCGCGCCACCTCGCCCTCGACGACCCGCACGCCGCGCGCATCCAGGCGCCGTCGCTCCCCCTCCGCCAGCTCGATCCGGTTCGGGAAGAACACCACGTCGCCGGACCACTGCCGGATCAGCTGCGCCTGGTGCAGCGTGAACGGCCGGTTCTCGCCGCCGACCACGCCCAGCGGGCGGTCCCGGACCTCGTAGCCGTGGCAGTACGGACAGTGCAGCACCTCGCGGCCCCAACGTTCGGCCAGGCCCGGGATCTCCGGCAGCTCATCGCGCAGACCGGTGGCCACCAGCACCGCCCGGGTGGTCAGCCTCCCGCCGCCGTCGAGGCGCACGGCGAACCCGTCGCCTTCGAGGCGGTCGACGCCCTCGGCCCGGCCCTTCGTCAGCTCGCCGCCGTAGCTTCGGACCTCCCGCCGCGCGGCGGCCAGCAGCTCCGTGGGGGCAGCCCCGTCCCGGGACAGGAAGCCGTGCAGGTGCTCCGCCGGGGCGTTGCGCGGCTCGCCGGCGTCGACGACGACCACCCGCCGCCGGGACCGGCCCAACATCGTTGCCGCGGCCAACCCGGCGACCCCGCCGCCGATGACGACCACGTCGTACTCCACCACGTAAACCTCCGGTATCGGCCTGAGCTACGCTGAAAAAGCTAACAGGTAGTTCGCTAGCTAACAAACTGGTGTGGAGATGCTGCCCCTTCAAGCACGTACCCAAGAGCTCTGGAGCGAGCGCAACCCCGGGCTGGACACGTCGGCGATGCAGGTCGTGGCGCTGGTCAAGCGCATCACCGTCCTGCTGGACCGGGCGGTCGAGCCGGTCTACGACGGCGCGGCGCTGACCACGGCCGAGGTCGAGCTGCTGGTCCCGCTGCGGCACGCCGAGTCACCGGTCACCGCCGCCCGCCTGGCGGACCGGCTGGGCATGTCCCGGGCGGGCGTGAGCAAGACGCTCGGGAAACTGGAGAAACGCGGGCTGATCACCCGCACCGTGAACCCGGCCGACCGCCGGGCCGCCCCGATCACCCTGACCCCGGAGGGCAAGGACGTCATCGACACCGTCTTCCCCCGCGAGCTGGAGGCGCACACCCAGCTCCTGGCCGGCCTCGGCACGGACCGCCAACGCGTGGTCGACGCCCTGACCCTGCTCGCCGAGACCATGGATTCCCGCCTGGGCCAGGCCACCACCCCGACGCCGCCCAAGAAACCGTGACGCCGCACAACTGTGGCGTCGAGGTGCGGCGCCGGTTCAAACAGGCCTTCCCAGCAATCTGTGGAACCGGCACCGCGCATGACCGCGCTAGCTCGGAGCTCCGGAGAGCAGGTGGGCGCGGCCGTTCGCGGCGAGCGCTTCCCGCAGCGCCGACCGGTCCTGCTCGGTGACCAGTCGCAACGCCTCCCCCGGAGCAGGCCGCCACCACACCGGGTCGGTGCACTCCCAGGCCTGCGCCCGCAGCGGCTTCTTGTCCAGCTTGTTGGTCGGGGTCAACGGCATGCGCGCGACCACTCGGACGAACCGGGGCGACCACTTGGTGCCCAGGTCGGACTGCGCGGCGAGGAACGCCTCGAACGCTTCCGGGTCGAACCGGGCTCCGGGTTCCAGCTCGACCGCCGCCATCACCTGGTCGCCGGTGTGCGCGTCGGGCACCGGGAACACCGCCACCACCAGCACCCCGGGCTGCCGGGCCAGGATGTGCTCCACCGGCGCGGCGGCGAAGTTCTCGCTGTCCACCCGCAGCCAGTCGTTGCCCCGCCCGGCGAAGTAGAAGTACCCGGCCTCATCCCGGTAGGTCAGGTCACCACTCCAGTACCAGCCGTTGCGCAGCCGTTCGGCGGTCGCCGCCGGGTTGCGGTAGTAGCCCTCGAAGACGAACCCGGAGTCGCGGCGCACCAGCTCACCGATGGCCTCCGGGTTGACGATCTCCCCGTGCGGGCCGAATCGCACCCGAGGACACTCCGAGCCGGTCTCGGGGTCGAGCACCGCCACGTCGGACTCGCTGGTCGGCAGCCCTAGCGCCCCCGGCGGGGTGCCGGGCAGCTTGCCGATGGCGATCGGTCCCTCGCTGGAGCCGTAGCCCTCCAGGCACTCGCAGCCGAACCGGCGCGGGAACTCGGCCAGGTCCTTGTCCGCCGCCTCGGTGCCGTACACCAGGCGCAGCGAGTTGTCCGCGTCGTCCGGCCGCTCCGGGGTGGCCAGGATGTAGGCGAGCGCGCGGCCGACGTAGTTGGCGAAGGTGGCACCGAAGCGGCGCACGTCGGGCAGGAACCCGGAGGCGGAGAACCGGTCGCGCAGCGCCCAGGTGCCGCCGGAGGCGAGCATCGGCGCCCAGCACGCCATCAGCGCGTTCCCGTGGAACATGGGCATCGCGTTGTACGCCACGTCGTCGCGTCCCAGCCCCAGCCGGCCGGTCATGTACCCGGCGGCCGCGGCGAACCGGCCCTGGCCGCAGACCACCGCCTTCGGCGCACCGGTCGAGCCGGAGGTGAACATCAGCAGCATCGGCGTCGCCGGCTCGATCCGCGCGTCCGACCGAGCCAGGCCGTCCTGTGCGGCCAGCAGGGTGCGGTACCGGTCGCGGTCCACCTCGAGCACCCGCTCGGCGGGCACCCCGGTGTCCAGCCCGTCCAGCAGCCGCCGGTGCGCGCCGTCGGTGATGATCAGCTGGCAGTCCACGTGCCGGATGTCGCCGGCCAGCTGGGCGCCCCGGCGGGTGGGGTTGATGCCCACCGTCACCGCCCCGGCCAGCGCCGAGGCGACCAGCCAGAACAGGTACTCCGGCGTGTTGTCCAGCAGCACGCCGATGTGGAAGGGCCCGGGCCGGCGAAGCTCCGACGCCAGGGCGGCCCGGCGCCGGCCGGCGGCCACGATCTCCGCCCAGCTGTAGCGCTGGTCGGCGAACAACAGGCCGGGGTGCGGGTCGTCGGCGCGGGCGGCGAGCAGATCGGCGGTGGTCAACCCGGCGGTCACCGGCCAACCGTACGTCGGCATTCAACCGATCGCTCGTTCAGGACTGTACGACCGGGTCCCGTGGTCCCTAAGGTGCTGGCATGGCGATAACGGTGGGACGGCTGTGGCATCACCCGGTGAAGTCCATGCGCGGCGAGGTGGTGGACGAGGTGCTGCTCGGGCCGGGTGGCCTGATCGGCGACCGCGCCTACGGCATGCTGGACGTGGAGACCGGGCGGCTGGCGTCGGCGAAACGGCCGAAGCGGTTCGGCCCGCTGCTGGGCTGCTCGGCCCGGTTCCTCAGCCCGCCCCGGCCGGACGCCGCTCCCCCGCCGATCGTGGTCACGCTGCCGGACGGCTCGACGGTGGAGGGCGACGCGGACAACCGCGACGCGGTCGGCAAGGCGGTGAGCAAGTTTCTCGGCCGCGAGGTGGAGCTGGTCTCCGGTGTGCCCGCCGGGGCCACCTACGACAGCATCTGGCCCGAGCTGAGCGGGTCCTCGGAGTTCCTGGCCCCGATGCGCCAGGAGGAGACCGAGGACGGCGAGGCGCTGTACGGCATTCCGCCGGGCATCGGCGCGCCCGGCACGCTGCTGGATCTCGCCGCGCTGCACGTGCTGTGCACCAGCACCATCTCCTCGCTCGGCGGTGAGCACCCGGACGGGATCTGGGACGACCGCCGGTTCCGGCCGAACATCGTCTTCGACGATGGCCCGGCCCCGGCCGGCCGCCCGGCGGACCGGTTCACCGAGGACGAGTGGATGGGCGTCGACCTGGTGATCGGCGACCGGGCGCGGGTGCACGTGGTCGCCCCCACGCTGCGCTGCCCGATGCCGTCGCTGCCCCAGGGCGCGGACCTGCCCCGCGACGCGGACATCCTGCGCACGCTCAACCGGCTCGGCCGCCGGCAGCTCGGCGAGCTGGGCACGTTCCCCTGCCTCGGCGCATACGCCGAGGTCGTGGTGCCCGGCACGATCCGCGCCGGCGATCAGGTGGAGATCGCCGAGACGGCGGCCACGGAGAGCGCACTGGCCGCGGCGGTGGAGATGATCGGGGCGGGCATGCGAGCCGCCCGGGGCTGACGTAGGTCGCTCACCCGCTGACGTAGGTCGCTCACCCGAGGCCGCCGGCGTCGAACACGGTCCGCCCGCCGGCCAGGGTGAGCTCCACCGGCATGTCGGCCAGCTCGTCGTCCGGGGTGTCCAGCAGGTCCCCGCCCAGCACCACCAGGTCCGCCAGGTAACCGGGGGCCACCGCGCCCTTGTCCAGCTCGGCGCTCTCCAGGTACGCGGGGGCCGAGGTCCACATCCGGAGCGCCTGCAGCGGGGTGACCCGTTCCCGCTCGGCCACCCGCGCGGCCGGTACCGCGCCGACGAAGGTGGCCAGCCCTCGCCGCCAGTCGGGCACCGTGCACGGCGCGTCCGAGCCGTCCGCCACCCGCACCCCGGCGGCCAGCATGGAGCCGGCCGGGAAGGTGCGGGCCCAGCGGTCGGGGCCGATCATCGGGATCATGCCGCCGGCGGCGGTCGCCTTGAGCAGCGAGTTGGTGACCACGGAGATGCCCGACCCGGCCAGCCGGGCCATGGCCTCCTCGGTGAGCAGTGCGCCGTGGATGAGCGCGTGCCGGGCGTCCGGCCGGGGCCACGCCCGCTGCGCGGCGAGCAACGCGTCGATCGCGGCGTCGGCGGTGCGGTCGCCGGTGACGTGGATCTGCAGGTCCAGCCCCATCCGGTGGGCCAGCTCCACGGTGGCGGCCAGCTCGGCCAGGCGGGCCTGGTCGTCGGCCCCGACCACGGTGAGGCCGCCATGGCTGCCGTCCGGGTACGGCTCGTACAACCACGCCGTGCCGTGGCTGGGCGCGCCGTCGGCGAACAGCTTCGCCCCGCCGACGCGCAGCCACTGGTCCCCGAGCCCGGTCGATGCGCCGGAGTACCACAGCGCCGCCTGCATCCCGGACAGCGAGCACGGCTCCGGCCAGCCCCAGTGCAGCAGCAGGTTGGTGCGCACGGTCATCCGGCCCTGGCGGCGCAGCCGCGTGTAGTCGCGCAGCAGCTCGGGGGCCACCGCCGGGTCGGTCACGCTGGTCACGCCCAGCCGGTTCAAACCGGCCATGGCCTGCTCGATCGCGTCCAGCCGGGTCGCCTCCGGCGGTTGCGGCAGGTGGTCCAGCACCCGGCTCATCGCCGCGTCGTACAGCAGACCCGTCGGGTCGCCGTGGGCGTCCCGCACGATGACCCCGCCGGCCGGGTCCGGCGTGTTCCGGCCGATCCCGGCCCGCTCCAGCGCGGCGGTGTTGGCCCAGACGCCGTGCAGCGAGGCGTGGTGCAGCACGGCCGGGCGCGACCCGGTGAACTCGTCCAGCTGGCTCCGGTGCGGTGGCAGCGAGCCGTCGGCCAGCTCGGCGATGTTGCCCTCCCGCCAGGTGGCGGCGACCAGCCAGCCGCCCGCGGGGTCCGCCTGGCGCAGCCGGGCGCCGAGCCCGGCCAGGCCGGTCACGCCCCGGATGTCCAGGGTGAACGGCGGCTGCAGCAACGCGTGGGCCGCGAGGTGGATGTGCGCGTCGTTGATGCCGGGGATCACGCTCCGGCCGCCGGCGTCCACCACCCGCGTGCTCCGGCCGATGTGCCCGGCCACGTCCTCGTCGGTGCCGACGGCCACGATCCGCTCACCCCGGACGGCCACCGCCGACGCCGCCGGGACGGCCTCGGTCATGGTCAGCACCCGGGCGGAGGTGATCACCAGGTCGGCGGTCACCAGTTCCTCCTCAGCACCAGGTCCAGCGCGTCGACCAGGGCGTCCGCGTGTTCCTCGGTGAACGTCAGCGGTGGTTTGAGCTTGAGCACGTTCCAGTCCGGGCCGGTCGGGTAGACCAGCACGCCCTCGTCCTTGAGCCGCTCGCAGACCAGCAGCGTCTCGGCCGGCGCGGGTAGCTTCGTCTCCCGGTCGGCCACCAGCTCGACCCCGCTGTAGAAACCCTGGCCCCGCACGTCGCCGATCAACGGGTGGTGCTCGGCCAGCCGCCACAGCCGGTCGCGCAGGTACTGGCCCACCCTCCGGGCATTGGCCTGCAGGCCCTCCTCCTCCAGCACGTCCAGCAGCTCCAGCCCGACCGCGCAGGCCACCGGGTTGCCGCCGTAGGTGGAGAAGAACCGGCCGGTCGCGTCGAACCGCTCGGAGATCTCCCTGGTGGTGACCATCGCCGCCACCGGGAAGCCGTTGCCCATCGCCTTGCCCATGGTGACGAAGTCCGGGCGGATGTCCGCGCCGTGCGTCTGGAAGCCCCAGAAGGCGTCGCCCAGGCGGCCGAACCCGACCTGCACTTCGTCGGCGATGGTGAGCGCGCCGTGCGCCCGGGCCGCCCGCTGGGCCTCGGCCAGGTAACCGGGCGGGAGCACCACCTGGCCGCCGCCGGCCAGCAGCGACTCGTAGATGAACGCGGCGGGCGGCCGGCCGGTCTCTCCCATGGCCGCGAACACCTCGGCGGCCCGCGTGGCGTACCGGGCGCCGCTGTCCGGGTCGTCGTAGCCGAACTCGCCCCGGTAGCGGTCGGGCGCCGGGGTGGGGTGGGTGAACCCGGGCTTGCCGTAGCGCTTGTACCGGGCCGGGCTCACGTCGGACACCAGCGAGGTGTACCCGTGGTACGCGTGCTCGATCACCGCGATGTCCTCGCGCCCGGTGACGTAGCGGGCCATCCGCAGCGCCAGGTCGTTCGCCTCGCTGCCCGAGTTGAGGAAGTACACGACGTCCAGCCCCTCGGGCAGGGTCGCGGTGAGCCGGGCGGCGTACTCGGTCAGCACGCCGTACACGAACCGGCTGTTGGTGTTCAGCCGGGCCAGCTGGCGCGCGGCGGCCCGCACCAGGCGGGGGTGCCCGTGCCCGACCAGGGTCACGTTGTTCAGCGCGTCCAGGTAGGCGTGTCCCTGCTCGTCGTAGAAGAAGCAGTCCCGCGCCCGCACCATGTCGATCGGGTCGGCGAAGTAGGTCGGGTGGGTCCGGGGCAGGTGGGCCTGCCGGCCGGCCATCGCCTCGGGCAGCGCCGGCCGCCAGGCCCGGATGCCGGACGAAACGCCGAGCAGCGCGGACGAATCCGGCACCAGCGCCTGCCACACCTCGAGCTCCGAGGGGCGCACGTGCGTGGGGACCGCGCAATGGGCCGGCCTTACTACGGTGAGCTGGGCCGATGGCGCGCCTGGCGGCGCGCCCCGTGAGTGGCGAGTAGCGCTATAGCGATCATCGCCACTCACGAGGCCAGGACCCGACCGGAGGTCGGGGCCGGCCAGGTGCCCGACCGGTTGCCCGGGCTCCACCGGGGAGCCCACCGGCAGGTCGGACCGCACGCCGGAGAACCGGGTCCAGAAGCGCACTCCCGGCTCCACCTCGTGCCGCAGCACCACCCCTCCCTCGGTGGCTTCCACGACGCCTGCCAGCGGCGCGTGCACGCGGCCGCCGCCGAACAGCGCGACGCCCAGCGAGACGGTCGCGGCCTCGCCGGCGCCGGTGGCGCGGCGGGCCGAACGCGGGAACCACGGCTCGGCGTACCGCGTCACCGCCGGGCCCGAGCCGGCCACTACGCCAGCCTGGACGGCGACCCACAGGTCGTCCGGGCGCCGGGGGTCGACCTCGTCGAACAGCTCACTCGCCGCCGACAGGTCCACCGGCGTCACCCGGCCGGCCACCACCGGGTGGAACGCGCGCGGGTTTGCCGCGATCCAGGCCCGGGCCCGGGCGCCCGCCGGGTACGGGTCGAAGCCGCAGGCCGCGCGCAGGGTGGCGGTGGCGAAGTCGGGCGGCAGGTCGACCAGCCGGGCCAGCTGGCGCGCGGTGTCCGGGACCCGGTGTCGCGGGTCCCCGTGACCGCCCTGCTCGGCCAGCCGGGCGGTGGTCGCGGCCACCGTGGCCACCCGGGCGACCAGCAACGGGTAGAGCGCGTCGACCTCGTCCTCGGTGAGCGGCGCGGCCCGGTGGTAGGCGGCGGCCAGCACCCCGGCCACCCGCAGCGGGCGCGGTTCGATCCGGGTCAGCGCGGCCAGCAGCACGGCCAGGTCGGCCACCCGCGCGGTGTGCAGGGCGTCGCCGAAGTCGACGATGCCGCACGTGCGCCTGGGCGGCCCGCCGACCAGGATGTTCAGCGCGTTCAGGTCGTGGTGCACGAACGCCGTCGGCAGCCCGGCCCACCGCACCGGGCGCTCGGCCAACAGCTCACGGGCCCGGCCCAGCCCGGCCCCCAGCCCGGAGTCGGTGACGAAGGGGACGCACTGGTCCAGCGCCGCCTCGGCGTCCCGCAGGTCCCAGTAGTGCGGCTCCGGCCGATCGCCCGGGGGTGCGCCGGCCATGGCCGCGGCCAGCCGGCCGGCGGTGGCGCCGATGTCCGCGTACAGCTCGTCCGACCGGTCGCGGATCGCCGCCAGCGGCTCGCCGGGCAGCCAGCTGAGCAGCCGGGCCAGCACCGGGCGCCCGTCCAGGTCCTGCTCCACCAGGTCCAGGCCCCCGGCGGTGCGCACCGGCCGGGGCACCGGCAGCCCCGGGTCCTGGCGCCGGATGTGCGCGAGCAGCGCGTTCTGGATGGTCACCCGGCCCCGGTCCCGGTCCCCCGACACCTTGAGCACGTACGCCGGGCCGTCGTCGGTGGCGATGCGGAAGTTGGCGTCGGTCTCGCCCGGCAGCCGGGTCACCTCCACCGGCCGGACGCCGAACGCCGCCCGCGCGATGTCGCCGGCCCGGCCGGGGTCCACCGCCGGCGGCCCCTCGGTGATCCGTTCGAACTGTGCCGCCCGCATCAGGCGGTCACCACCGTCTGGTGGTCCGGGTGCCAGCTGACCTGGACGTTCTCCCCCGGCACCGCCGGCAGCGGAGCACCGACCACCCGCATCGCGCTGCCCAGGGTGCCGTCGGGGAACCGCAGCCCGATCCGGTGGCGGTTGCCGACGTACAGCACGTCGGTGACGGTCGCCGCGATCCGGCTCGACGACTCCGGCACCGGGTCGTGCGCGGCGTGCAGGACCATCCGTTCCGGGCGAATCACCACACAGGCCCGTCCGGGGTGCCGGGACTGCTCGGCGGTCAGCGGGATGGCCAGGCCGGCCCCGCCCAGCACCCCCGCCGAAGGGTCGACGTCACCGGTGAAGATGTTCGACTCGCCGAGGAACTCCGCGACGAACCGGCTGGCCGGGTGCTCGTACAGGTCGGTCGGCGGGCCCACCTGCTCCACCCGGCCCTCGTTGAACACCGCTACCCGGTCGGACAACCCCAGCGCCTCCTCCTGGTCGTGGGTGACGAAGATGAACGTCATGCCCAGCTCCCGGTGCATCCGGGCGATCTCCCGCTGCAGCCCGTCGCGCAGCTTCTTGTCCAGCGCGCCGAGCGGCTCGTCCAGCAGCAGCGCGCGGGGTGTGTAGACCACCGCGCGGGCCAGCGCCACCCGCTGCTGCTCGCCGCCGGAGAGCTGGGCCGGTTTGCGCCCGGCCAGCGCCGGCAGCCGCACCAGGTCGAGCACCTCGGCCACCCGCCGGTCGATCTCGCCCTTCGGCACCTTGCGCTGCTGCAGCGGGTAGGCCACGTTCTCCCGGACCGTCATGTGCGGGAACAGCGCGTACTGCTGGAAGACCACGCCCAGGTTCCGCCGGTGCGGTTTCACGTTCCCGACGTCCACGCCGTCGATCGCGATGGAGCCCGCGGTCGGGGTGATGAAGCCGGCCAGGATGGACAGCATCGTGGTCTTCCCGGACCCGCTCGGCCCGAGGAAGGTCATGAACTCCCCACTGGCCACGGAGAGCGAGACGTCCCGCACGGCGGGCCGGGCCGCCCTCGGGTAGGCCTTGCTCACGCCGCGGATCTCGATCTGTCCCGGTTCGGCCGGGGCGGCAGTGGCCCGCGCCGGCGCGTCAAGAGGTGCGGTCATTTGGCATTCCCGGTGGTTAGGCGGTTGCCGCGCAACTGGGTGAGCAGGAGCACGCCGGTGGTGATGGTGACGACCAGGCTGGCCGCCGCCGAGATCGTCGGGTCGGTCTGCAGGCTGACGCTCTGGTACATCTGCACCGGCAGCGTGTGGAACTTCGGTGACTGCAGGAACAGCGCCACCACCACCTCGTCGAACGAGGTGACGAAGGCGAACACGAAGCCGGACAGCACGCCGGGCAGCAGCAGCGGCAGGGTGATCCGTCGGAACGTGGTGACCGGGCCGGCGCCCAGGCTGGCCGACGCGGTCTCCACGGTGCGGTCGAAGCCGGCCAGCCCGGTGGCCACCGCGACCATCACGAACGGCACCGCGAGCACGGTGTGGGCCAGCACGAACCCGCCCAGCGAGCCGACCAGCTGCCACTTCAGGAAGGCCGCGTACATCGCGACGGCGACCAGGATGGACGGCACGATCGCCGGCGCCAGCAGCGCCCCGCGCAGCGCGCCCCGGCCCCGGAACCCCGAGCGGTCCAGGCCCAGCGCGGCCGCCGTGCCGACCACCGTGGCCAACACCCCGACCAGCACCGCCACCCGCAGCGAGTTGCCCACCGAGTCCAGCCACGCGGCCGAGCCGAAGAACTTCCGGTACCACTGCAGCGACCAGCCGGACGGCGGGAACTGGAAGGTGCTGGACGCGCTGAAGCTCATCGGGATCACGATCGCGGTCGGCGCCAGCAGCAGCAGGCCGACCATGGTCACCCAGGCCCGCAACGGCCGGCCGAGCGCCCCCTCCGACCGGTTCATGCCAGCCCCGCCCGGTCCAGGGTGCCGCCCCGGCCGATCCGCCACACCACGACCAGCGCGGCCAGGGTGAGCGCCAGCAGCACCATGCCCAGCGCGCCGGCCGCGCCGAAGTCCAGCAGCGTGGCCACCCGGATCTGGATCAGCTGCGAGGCCAGCGCCTGCTGCGGCGAGCCCAGGATGGCCGGCGTGACGTAGAAACCCAGCGACATGATGAACACCAGGGAGAAGCCGGACACCACGCCCGGCACCGACAGCGGCAGGTACACCGTGCGAAACGCCCGAAACCACGGGGCGCCACAGCTCATCGCCGCGTCCAGCAGCCGCCTGTCGATGCCGGCCAGCGAGGTGTACAGCGGCAACGCCATGAACGGCAGCATCACCTGCACCATGGCCACCGCGACGCCGGTCGCCGACCCGAGCAGCACCACATCCCGGACGCCGAACACCGAGAACAGCCGGTCGATCAGCCCGTCCCGCTGCTCCAGCACGTACCAGGCGAAGTTGCGGGCCATCATGCTGGTCCAGAACGGCAGCAGCACCAGCAGCACCAGCAACCCGCGGACCCGGGCGGACACCCGGGTCATGGCGTAGGCGTACGGGTACACCAGCACCAGGCACACCGCGCTGACCACGGCCGCCGTCACCAGCGTCCGGCCCAGCACGGTCAGCGAGACGCCGTCCACCAGCAGCACGTGGTAGTTGTCCAGCCCGACCACCGGGTCGGTGAAGCTGCGCCAGGCGATCCGGGCCAGCGGCACGAAGAAGATCACCAGCAGCAGGGCGGCCGCCGGGACCAGCAGGTACCCGGGGTGGCCGAACCGCCGTACCGGCGAGGACCGCGCCACCGGGGTGGCCTCGATGACGGCGGTCATCCGATCGACCACGCGGTGACCTTGGCGACCACCGGGTCCAGGTTCTCCGCCCACCAGGTGGCGTTGGTGTAGATCAGCGTGTCCTTGTGCTCGGGGGCGAACACGTCCAGCGACCGTTGCACCGGGTCCGGGTAGTGCGCGGTCACGTTCGGGTTCCCCGGCGCCATGGAGGACGCCGCGCTGAACGCCTGCTGCTGGGCCGGCTGCGCGACGAACTGGATGAACTTCATCGCCGCGTCCTTGTTCGGCGCGCCCTTGGGCACCACCAGCACGTCCGAGTTGGCGAAGGTGTGCTGCCAGATCACCTGGTACGGCGCGCCGCCCTTGATCGCCAGCGCGGCGCGCGCGGTCAGGGACAGCACCATGGTGGCCTGCCGGCCGCTCATCGCCTGCTGGATCTGCCCGTAGTTGTCCGCGAAGACCAGCTCCGACCGGATGGTGTCCAGCTTGCGCAGCGCCCGGTCCACGTCCACCGGGTACAGGCGGTCCTTCGGCACGCCGTCGGCGAGCAGCGCGAACTCGAGCATGTTGGTCACGCTCATGTTGCGGATCGGCGGGACGATGCGCTTGCCCGGGTACCGCTTGGTGTCGAAGAACGCCTCGATGCCGGTCGGCGGGTCGGTCGGGAACGCCTTGGTGTCGTAGAGCATGAACGTGCCGTAGAAGTAGGCCGGGACCGCGTAGTCGCTCACCGTGCCCGGCGGGTAGTAGCTCCGGTCGACCACGTTGAAGTCCAGCTTCTCCAGGTACTTCGGGCCGTACCGCTGGGCGAACTCCGGACCCTGGTCGAGCACGTCCCACTCGACGTTCTCCGACTCGATCATGGTCTTCAGCTTGGCCTGGTCGGGCGGGCCGGTGTTCACGAACGCCGTGCCGGTGCTCGCGGTGAACGGCTTCTGCCAGGCGTTGATCTGGGCCTCCTGGAAGTCGCCGCCGGTGGACACGAACGTGACCGGGCCGGCACCGCCGCCACCCCCACCGCCGCCGCACGCGGCGGTCAGCGCCACCGCCACCGCACTCATGATCAGCACTCTCGCGCGCATGGGTCTCCTCCTGGGTCGGGGTCAGTGACCGGCCGCGATGACGTGCTTGCTCAGTACCTCGGCGAGGGTGTCCACGTCCGGCTCGCTGATCACCAGCGGCGGGGAGAGCACGATGCAGGCGCCGGCGGCCCGCACGATCACCCCGTCGGTCCGCGCGCCGTCCTGCACGCTCGCGGCGTCCCGGTCCAGCTCCACGCCGAGCATCAGCCCCACGCCGCGCACCTCGAGCACGTGCGGCAGCTCCTCCAGCGGCTCGAGCGCGCGCAGCAACCGGTCCCCCACCGAGCGGGCGCGGGCCGGCAGCTCCTCCCGCTCCAGGATGTCCAGGTTGGCCAGAGCCACGGCCGCGCCGACCGGGTGCCCGTTGTAGGTGAAGCCGTGGGCGAACTCCACGCCCTCGGCGGCCCGCAGCACCCGCTCGCCGATCAGCACCGCACCCATCGGGACGTACCCGCTGGACAGCCCCTTGGCCGTGATGATCATGTCCGGCCGCATGCCGTAGTGCTCGGAGGCGAACCAGTGCCCGGTGCGGCCGAACGCGGTGACGATCTCGTCGGCGATCAGCCAGATGCCGTGCCGGTCCAGCACCTCGCGCACCCTCGGCCAGTAACCCTCCGGCGGCGGCACCATCCCGCCCACCCCGAGCACCGGCTCGCCGATGAACGCGGCGATCCGTTCGGCGCCGATCCGCTCGATCCGTTCCTCCAGCTCGGCCACCAGCCGGTCGGCGGCATCCGAACCGTGGGGCTTTCCGACGAACTCCACGCCCGGCGCCAGCGGCCCGAACCCGGCCCGCAGCCGGTCGATCCCGGTGACCGCCAGCGAACCGGCGCCCATGCCGTGGTAGCCGGCGGTGCGAGCCAGGATGATGTTCCGCCCCGGCTGGCCGGCGTGGTGGCGGGCCAGCCGGGCCAGCTTGACCGCGGTCTCGGTGCCCTCCGAGCCGCCGTTGGTGAAGAACACCCGGCGGATCCCCTCGGGGGCGAGCCGGACCAGCCGTTCGGCCAGCCGGATGGCCGGCTCGTTGGTGTAGTCGCCGAACGAGGAGAAGAACTCCAGCCGGCCGATCTGCTCGGCCGCCACCCCGGCCAGCTCGGCCCGGCCGTGGCCCACCGCGCACTGCCAGAGGCCGCAGGTGCCGTCGACGTACTCCCGGCCGTCCACGTCCCACAGGCGCGCGCCGCTGCCCCGGTCGATGATCAGCGGCGGCATCGGCGAGCCGACCCGCGAGTGCGGGTGCAGCAGGTAGCGCCGGTCCAGCTCGGCCAACTCCACGGTTCCTCCCTAGATCCGGATCGCCACGGCCTTGTGCTCGAGGTAGCCCTCGATGCCCTCGCTGCCGCCCTCGCGTTCCTGCCCGCTGTTCTTCATCCCGCCGAACGGCAGCTCCGGCCGCACCGGCGCGGGCTCGTTCACCCCGATCACGCCGAACTCCAGCCGCTCCACCGTCCGCCACAGCCGGCGCAGGTTCTCCCCGTAGACGTAGGCGGCCAGGCCGTAGGCGGTGCGGTTGGCCGCGTCCACCACCGCGTCCTCGTCGTCGAAGGCGAAGACCGGCAGCACCGGGCCGAACGTCTCCTCCCGGCTCACCGCCATCCCCTCGTCCGCGTCGGCCAGCAGCGTCGGCCGGTAGAAGGCGCCGCGCAGCTCGGCCCGGTCCGGCGTCCACCGCTGCCCGCCGGCGAGCACCCGTGCGCCCTTGGCCACGGCGTCCTTGACCTGCCGTTCCACCTTCTCCAGGCCGGCCAGGTCGATCAGCGGCCCGACCGTGGTGCCGGCCCGCGCGCCGTGGCCGAGGCGCAGCCCGCCGACCAGCTCCCGGACCCGCCCGACCAGCTCGTCGTGCACCTCGCGGTGCACGTACAGCCGGTTCACCGCCGTGCAGCTCTGGCCGGCGTTGGCGAACTTGGCGGCCACCACGCCCCTGGCCGCCGCCTCCAGGTCGGCGTCGGCGAACACGATCGCCGGGGAGTGCCCGCCCATCTCCAGGGACACCCGGCGCAGCCGGTCGCCGGTGGCCCGCAGCAGGCCCAGCCCCACCTCGGTGGAGCCGGTGAAACTGATCTTCCGCAGCCGGGGGTCGACGAGCAGCTCGGCCACCAGTGCGGCCGGTTTGGGGGTGGTCAGCTGTTGTAGCACCCCGGGTGGCAGCCCGACGCCGTTGACCAGCCGGACCAGCTCGGTGGCGATCAGCGGGGTCTGCTCGGCCGGCTTGACGATGACCGGTGCGCCGGCCGCCAGCGCCAGCCCGACCTTGCGCACCAGCATGCTGGCCGGGAAGTTCCACGGGGTGATCGCCAGCACCGGCCCGACCGGGGCCAGCAGGGTCAGGCCCGGGCCGTTCGCCGACGGCGGGGTCACCCGGCCGTAGGCCCGGCGGCCCTCCTCGGCGCTCCACTCGAGCATGCGGGCGCAGCCGATGATCTCGCCCCGGGCCTCGGCCAGCGGCTTGCCGTTCTCGGCGGTGAGCCGGCCGGCCAGCTCGTCCGCCCGCTCCCGGATCGCGGCCGCGGCGGCGCGCAGCCGCCCGCCCCGGGTCTCCGCGTCGGTCTCCCGCCAGCCGGGGAGCGCCGCCCACGCGGCGTCCAGGGCGGCCCGGGCGTCGGCCGGCGTGGCGGCCGCCGCGTGTCCGATCACCTCCGTGGTGGCCGGATCGACCACCTCGAAGGTGCCGGATCCGGCGCGCCACTCGCCGTTGACCAGCAAGGTTGCCGACGGGTCTGCGGACATCGAATGCCCTCGTCTCGTGTCGCGTTTTCGCTCGGGTGGCCAGACTCACCTCTAGAGTGTTGATTTGTCAACAGCTAGGCCGAGGTTGCCCGACCCGCCCTTCGCCGATACCCCGGACGCTGACCAGCAACGGGTTCGAGCGGGAGATGCACCACCGGGGATCGGGTATGTCCCGCGTCACAACGCCGAAGGAAAGCGAGCTGAGATGGCCAGACAACCGCTGTCGCCCAACCGGAGCCGGGTGGCCGGGCACCGCGGCTCGCCGGTGACGTTCCAGGACCTGCTCTCCTACCGGGTGAGCCGGGTGGCCAACGCGATGTCCCGGGGCGCCGCGCTGCGCTACCGCCGCGAGTTCGGCGTCAGCCTCGGCGAGTGGCGCACGATCGCCCTCCTCGGCGCCAGCTCGCCGCTCACCCAGAACCACCTCGCCCGGCTGGCCGCGCTGGACAAAGCGCAGATCAGCCGGGTGGTGGCCGGGCTCGTCGCCCGAGGCGTGCTGCTCCGCGAGCTGGGTCCCGGCCGGACGGCCGAGCTCAGCCTGACCACCCGGGGCCGGGCGCTGTACGAGCGCCTCATCGCGGCCGCGAACGAACGCAACGACGCGTTCCTGGTGTGCCTCACCCCGCGCGAGCGCGACGCACTGGAGAGCGCGCTGGACAAGCTGGGAACCCTGGCGATGGCGCTGGAACGGGCCGAGCGCTGAGGCCGGGACCGGTGTTGACAAAGCAACACACTCCAAGATCGCATACGTATTGTATCCAATCCAACATCTGTCGTCCAGGGTGTTGCGTCGTCAACACTTGGGTATCGTTGTGTCACACACGCCCCAAAGGGCGTGCTCTACCAGCGAGAACGTCGCGCCACCGGGCCGGCGGGATGGAGCGGCGGCATGACCAGACAGGCGACACCCGGGACGGAGCCCCGGTCGGAGCGGCGCCGGGCGACACCCAGGGCCACCATCCAGGAACTGCTGTCCTACCGGCTCGGCCGGGTCGCTAACACGATGTCCCGGGGCGCGGCGCTGCGCTACCGGCGCGAGTTCGACGTGAGCCTCGGCGAGTGGCGGACCCTCGGCCTGCTCGGGTCCAGCGCCCCGCTCACGCTGAACCGCCTGGCCCGCCTGGCCGCACTGGACAAGGCGCAGATCAGCCGGGTCGCCGCCAAGCTGACCGAACGCGGCCTGATCACCCGCGAGTTCGGCGCCGGCCGCACCACCGAGCTCACCCTGACCCGCAAGGGCCAGGCCCTGTACGACCGGCTCATCGCCGTGGCCAACGAGCGCAACGACGCGTTCCTGGTCTGCCTCACCGAGCACGAGCGAGAGGTGCTGGACGGCGCGCTGGAGAAGCTCGCCACCCTGGCCCGGGCGCTGGAGCAGGCGGAACGCTAGCCCGCCATCGGCAGGTGTTGACAACTCAACACCTGGCGTGTGACGGTACCGGAGAGGCGATTTCCGGCCTTCCCGAGTACCGGAGGGAACCGAGTGACTGAAACTGCCCGGGGTGGCGCCATCGTCACGGGGGGCGCCGGGGGAATCGGCGCGGAGGTGGCCCGCCGCTTCGCCGCCGCCGGCTACGGCGTGGTGCTCAGCGACCGGGGGGTCTCGGTGTCCGGGGAGAACCCCGGCCGGGACGCCGCCGACTCGGTGGTCGGCGAGATCCGCGAGAGCGGTGGCCGCGCGGTGGCGCACCACGGTTCGGTGGCCGATTTCCGGGTGGGCGAGGAGCTCGTGGAGCTGGCCGGCGCCGAGTTCGGGCACCTGGCCGCGCTGGTCACCTGCCACGGCATCCTGCGCGAACGCATGATCTTCAACATGACCGAGGAGGAATGGGACTCGGTCGTCGACGTGCACCTGAAGGGCACGTTCAACTGCCTGCGGTTCGCCACCGCCCGGATGCGCGCCCAGCGGGACGGCAGCATCGTCACGATGACCTCGGCCTCCGGCCTCGAGGGCTCCCCCGCGCAGGCCAACTACGCCGCGGCCAAGGCCGGCATCGTGGGCCTGACCACCAGCACCGCACTGGCGATGGGCCGCTACCAGGTGAACGTCAACTGCATCTCCCCGGCGGCGGCGACCCGGATGACCGACCGGATCAGCGACCGGATGACCAATACCCGCCCGGCCGGCGAGCGCGGCGGCCCGGGCCTGATCGGCGCCCTGGCGGTGGCGCTGGCCGACCCCCGGCTGCGCCGGGTGACCGGACAGGTGTTCACCGCGGCCGACAACCGGCTGGCCCGCTGGGCACCGACCCAGGAGGCGGAGAGCGTCCGCATCGAAGGCTCCCCCACCGCGGAACGGGTGCGGGAGGCGGTGCGCGACCGGTTGGGGGTGCAACCGCCCCGGCGGTTCGCCGCGCTCGGCCTGGCGCTGCCGGCGAGCGACGACCGGGACGCCTCCTGATGGCCGGCGGGGACGAGGGCCGCGGCACCGCCATCGGCCGGCTGTTCCGGCCCCGGTCGGTCGCCGTGGTGGGCGCCTCGGACGATCCGGAGCGGATCGGTGGCCGACCGGTCGCGCTGCTGCGCCGGCACGGCTACCCGGGCGAGATCTACCCGGTGAACCCCAAGTACCGGACCGTCCAGGGGCTGCCCTGCGTGCCGGACATCGAGTCCCTGCCCCCGGACGTCGATCTCTACGTGATCGCCCTTCCGGCCCGGCTCGCGGTGGACGCGGTGGCCCGGGCCGGAGCGCACGGCGCCAAGGCGGCCGTGGTGTTCGGCGGTGGTTTCGCCGAGACCGGCGACGCCGGCCGGGCGCTGCAGGAGGCGCTGGGCGCGGCCGCCGCCGCGCACAACATCGCGCTGGTCGGGCCCAACACGGTCGGCCTGGCCTCCTTCGCCCACCGCGGCTTCCCGACGTTCACCACCGCGCTGGCCGGCCTCGGCGACATCGAGCCCGGGCGCATCGCGCTGGTCAGCCAGAGCGGCGGGTTCGCGTTCAACCTGTTCGCCGAGTCGTACGCGGCCGGTGCGCGGTTCGCCCACGTGGTGGGCAGCGGGAACGAGGCGGGCCTGCGGTTCCCCGACTACCTGGAGCACCTGGCCGACGACCCGCTGGTCGACTCGGTGATCGGCTACCTGGAGGGCAGTTCGGACGGCGCCGCGCTGGCCGCCGCGTTCGAGCGGCTGCGGGTGGCCGGCAAACCGGCCTTCGTGCTGAAGACCGGGGCGTCCCGGCGCGGACAGAGGGCGGTGGCCACGCACACCGCGCAGCTGTCCGGCGACGACCAGGCCTGGGACGCGCTGTTCGGCCGCTACGGGGTGACCCGCCTGCACAGCATCGACGAGGTGGTGGACGTGGCCAGGGCGCTGTCCCTGGGCACCCCCCGCGCGGGGGTCGCCATCACCACCAACTCCGGCGGCACCGCCGTCTACCTGGCCGACGCGGCCGAGCGGTTCGGCGTCCCGCTGGCCGAGCTCGGCGACGCCACCCGGGACCGGCTGGTCGAGGCCCTGCCGGACTTCGCCCACGTGACCAACCCGATCGACCTCACGGCGCAGGTGGTGAACGACCGGGGGCTGCTGCCCAAGGCGCTGCGCATCCTCGACGACGACCCGGGGATAGGCCTGCTGCTGGTCTTCCTGGGCGCCATGCCGGACCTGTCCGACCGGTTCATCGACGCGCTGCGCGGGCTCGCCTCCGACCTGGCCACCCCGCTGGTGCTGAGCTGGGCCGGCGTGCCGGAACGGGTCCGGCAGGCAGCGGCGGCGGCCGGGCTGACCGTGTGCGCCGACCCGGCCCGGGTGCTGCGCGGGCTGGGTACCGCCCGCAACGCGCTCACCGGCTTGGCCGACGCTCCAGGCCTGTCGACGTCCGCTATGGCTCTGCGCACAAATACGCAACAGCGGGGTGACCCGGCCAGCGCCGTACCCGAACCCGCCGACGCCGTACCCGAGCCAGTCGGTAACGGAGCTTTCGCCGGGCATCCGTTGCCGGATGGGCGTCTCGGCCTCGACGAGTGGCAAAGCATGCGCCTGCTGGAGGGGCACGGGCTACGTCTGCCGGCGCGGGAGCTGGTGACCAGCGAGGACGAGGCCGTGGCGGCGGCCGAGAAGCTCGGCTACCCGGTGGTGGCCAAGGTGCTCGACCCTTTCCTGCCGCACCGGGCCAAGGCCGGCGCGGTGGCCACCGGCCTGGACGGCGAGGAGGCGCTGCGCGCCGCGTTCCGCCGGTTCGCCGAGGTGCACCGGGCGCGCGAGGTGCTGGTGGCCGAGCAGGTTCCGATCAAGGCCGAGCTGATCACCGGGGTGCTGGCCGACCCGGTGTTCGGCACCCGGGCGGTGATCGGTTCCGGCGGCGTGCTGGCCAACGAGATCGCCGACGCGCGCACCGTGATCCCGCCCTACACCCCTGATTACCTGGCGAAAGAGCTGACCCGGCTGCGCCTGTCCGGCGCGCTGACCGCCGAGCTTCCGCTGCCCGAGCTGGCCGACGAGGTGAGCAGGGTGGCCAACGCGCTGGCGGCCGTGATCGAGCGGTCGGGCGGCCGGCTGCGGGCCGTCGAGTGCAACCCGCTCGCGGTGAGCGACGGCGCGGTGACCGTGCTGGATGCGCTGGCCGTGCTTACCGAGGAGGACACCCCGTGACACAGAACGGACAGATCAGGCGGGTCCGGGCCGAGGTGGAGATCGGCACCGGCATCGGGCACGCCGACACCCACCGGGTCACCGTGCGGGACCACGACCTGGTCACCGACCTGATCGGCAAGGTGAGCTACGCCGAGCTGACCCTGCTGGCGATCACCGGCCGGCGGCCGTCGCCGGGCGCGGTGCGCCTGGTGGACGCGATCCTGGTCAGCCTCATGGACCACGGGCTGACCGCCAACGCGCTGGCCGCCCGGCTGAACTACTGGGTGGCGCCCGAGGCGATCCAGGCCGCCGTGGCCACCGGGCTGCTCGGCGCCGGCAGCCGGCTGCTCGGCTCGATGGAGGGGTGTGGGCGGCTGCTCACCGAGATCCGGGCCGACGCGGACGGCGGGACCGAGCTGGCCGCCGCCGTGCGCGACCGGGTGGCCGCGCTGGTCGAGGCCGGCGAACGGGTCCCCGGGGTGGGCCACAACCTGCACCGCGACGGCGACCCCCGCGCGGCCCGGCTGATCGAGGTGGCCACCCAGGAGGGTTACCACGAGCGCTACCTGCCCGCCCTGCGGCTGTTGCCCGGCGCGCTGGCCGAGCTGACCGGGAAGACGCTGCCGCTGAACGCCACCGGCGCGATCGCGGCGATGCTGCTCGAGGTCGGCGTGCCGTGGCCGCTGCACCGGGGGTTCGCCCTCATGAGCCGCACCGCCGGGCTGGTGGCGCACATCGGCGAGGAGATCGAGAACCCACTCACCCCGGAGATCAGGAAGATGCTGCGCACGGTCAGCTGGATCGAGGAAGGCCGATGACCCGGTTCTGGATGCAGCTGCCCCAGGGCGGCTGGGTGGCCAGCAGGGAGAACGTCCGGGTCTACGCGATGCTCACCGAGGAGCTGGGGCTGCACGGGCTCTGGGTGGGCGACCACATCGTCATCCCGCCCGGCTACCAATCGCAGTACCCATACGCCGCATCGCACCCGGTGCCGGCCGACCGCCCCTTCCTGGACAGCTACACCACCCTGGCCTACGTGGCCGGGTGCACCCAGCGGGTGCGCATCGCGGTCACCGCCGCGGTGGCCCCGTACCGGCACCCGCTGCTGCACGCCAAGATGGCCGCCACCCTGGACCACCTCTCCGGGGGCCGGTTGGAGATCGCCTTCGGGGCCGGCTGGCTGCGCGAGGAGTTCGAGGCGCTGGGCGCCGACTTCGCGCACCGGGGCGCGGTCACCGACGAGACGATCGAGGCGATGTGCGCCCTCTGGTCCGGTGAGCCCACCGCCTACCAGGGCGAACACATCAAGTTCGACACCGTGCAGTGCCTGCCCCGGCCAACCCAGCTGCCCCGGCCGCCGCTGTGGATCGGCGGCGGCGGGCCGCGCCTGGCCCGCCGGATGCGCCGGTTCGGCGCCGGCTGGCTGGGTCCCGACCTGCCGCTGCCGGACTTCCTGGACACCGCCGCCGCGCTGCGCGACCAGGTCGGCGACGCGCCCGTCTCGGCGAAGGTCTGGCTGCTGGACTCGGTCGCCGAGGACTCCGACGAGCTGGCCATCTCGGTGCTCGGCCCGCCCCGGCTGGACGTGCTGCGCAAGCTCGCCGCCGCCGGGGTGGGTGACATCCGGCTGGACCTCTCCCGGCTGCCCAGCGCCGACCGCCCTCGGCACATCCACGCCTTCGCCCGCGCGGTCCGGAAGGAGGGTCTGCTCGATGGCTAGCGCGGCACGCGCCGGCCGAGCGTGCGCCCAGTTCGGCGCACGCGGGAGAGACGGTCGCACCGCGACCCACGAGCTCATCGGCCGGTCCACCGGCTGGCGGCCGTTCGACTCGGCGGCCTGGCGGGCCGAACGACTGCTGGACAGCTGCGGGCTCACCGACCCGGCATTCCGGTCCGAGCTGCCGCCCACCTACCCGCTCGCCGTCCGGGTGGACACCGAGGAGCTGGGCATCCCGGACGCGCCCGGCCGGCTCAACGGCGGCAACTGGATCCGCTGGCTGGAGCCGGCGCGGCTGACCGACCGGCTGGAGCGGCGCACCACGATCACCGAGGTGGACAGCAAGGACGCCCGCTCGGGCCGGCTGCTGCTCTACACGCTCGGCTCCGAGTTCCGCCGGTGCGCGGACCAGCGGGTGGTGGCCACCGCGCGGCACGTCACCATCCGGCGCTACCCGCACGAAACCCCCCGGCCCCCGGCCCCGTCGACCAGCACGCCGAAACCCGAGGAGATGCCGATGCTGCTCGAGGTCACCCCCCGCAGCCGGGACCTGGTCCGCTACGCGGCGGCCACCGACGACTACTACGAGGCGCACTACGACGAGCCGTTCGCCCGCGCGTCCGGCCTGCCCGGGGTGATCGTGCACGGGCTGCTCAAGCTGGCCTGGTTCGCCCGGGCGGCGCTGGACTGGGCCGGGCCGGGCGCCCGGGTGCGGGAGCTCGCCGGCTCCTACCGGGGCATCGACCTGGTCGGCGAGCCGTTCCGGATACACGGGTCACCGGAGCCGGAACCGGGCGGCGACAGCGGCAGCGGCGGCGTCCGGCTGCGGTTGTCCGGCCGGTCCGCCTCCGGCGCCCTGACCACCACCGGACACGCCGTGGTCAGCGGCGGAACCCGGGAGTTGTGATGTCCGCCGGGCTGACGGTGGACGGCGTGGAGATGGTGTTCGCGCCCCCGGGCCGGCCACCCACGACGGCGCTGAGCGAGCTGAACCTGGAGATCGGCGGCAACGAGTTCATCGCGGTGCTCGGCCCCAGCGGCTGCGGGAAGACCACCCTGCTGCGGGTGCTGGCCGGGCTCACCACCCCCAGCAAGGGGTCGGTCCGGCTGGACGGGAAGCCGATCACCGCGCCCCGGCCCGACCTGGTGATGATGTTCCAGTCCCCCACCCTGCTGCCCTGGCGCAAGGTGCTGGACAACTGCCTGCTGCCCATCGAGATCCGCCGGCGGGTCAGCGGCGCGGAC
Source organism: Actinospineispora eucalypti (assembly GCA_014208095.1). Classification (GTDB taxonomy): domain Bacteria; phylum Actinomycetota; class Actinomycetes; order Mycobacteriales; family Pseudonocardiaceae; genus Pseudonocardia; species Pseudonocardia eucalypti. Next base: position 1,227,251 of record JACHMT010000002.1, read on the forward strand.
ACCGACCGGGCCGTCGAGCTGCTGGAACGCGCCGGCCTGGGCGGCTTCGAGGACCGCTACCCGCACGAGCTGTCCGGCGGCATGCAGCAGCGGGTGGCGCTGTGCCGGGCGCTGCTCGCCGATCCCGCCGTGCTGCTGCTGGACGAGCCGTTCGGTGCGCTGGACGCGATGACCCGTGACCAGATGAACCTGGACCTGCACCGGATGTGGCACGCCAACGAGCTGACCACGGTGCTGATCACGCACAGCATCACCGAGGCGGTGCTGCTGGCCCAGCGGATCGTGGTGCTCTCCCCCCGGCCCGGGCGGGTGCTGGACGACTACCGGGTGCCGCTGCCGGCCAACCGGGACCTGGACGCGCTGGGCAGCCCCCGCTTCGCCGAGGCGTGTGCCTATATCCGCCGGTACTTCACCAAGGACGGTGCAGATGACCGACACTGAGTCCCTAGCCCTGGCCGGCGCCGCGCGTCGGCCGTCCACCACCGGCGCGACGCCGGGGACCCGGCCGGTGTGGTGGAGCCGGGCGGTGATCCCGCTGGGCCTGCTGGCGGTGCTGCTGGTCGCCTGGGAGTTCCTCCCCGGGGCGCTGGGCGTGCCGCCGTTCATCTTCCCCCGGTTCTCCTCGGTGATGCTGAACTTCTTCGCCCCGGACATCCTCGGATTGATGTTCTCCAGCCTGTTGGTCACCCTGCAGGAGGCGATGATCGGGCTGGTGATCGGCGCCGGGTGCGGCGTGCTGGCCGGGTTCGCGCTGGCCGAGTGGGCACCGCTGCGGCAGGCGCTCTACCCGTACATGGTGGCTTTCCAGTCCCTGCCGAAGATCGCCGTCGCGCCGCTGTTCGTGATCTGGTTCGGCTTCGACCTCACGCCGAAGGTGCTGGTCGTGGCGATGTTGACGTTCTTCCCGCTGCTGGTGAACACGATGGCCGGGATCACCGGCGTGGACCGGGACCGGCTGGACCTGTTCCGCGCCATGTGCGCCAGTCGCCGCCAGGTGTGGGTGAAGCTGCTGCTGCCCTCCGCGCTGCCGTCGATCTTCGCCGGCCTGGAGGTGGCCGCCGTGTTCTCCCTGCTCGGCGCGATCACCGGCGAGTTCGTCAGCTCCAAGGCCGGGCTGGGCGTGCTGCTGCTGCAGTAGCAGGCGAACTACTACACCGCCGGGGTGTTCGCCGTGCTGATCGTGCTGGCCGCGCTCGGCGTGCTGCTCAACCAGCTGGTGCGGCTGGCCCGCCACCGGCTGCTGTTCTGGCACGCCACGCCGAACGGGCCGGGCTCGTGACCCGCTGGCTGGCCGCCGTACTCGCGTTCGTCGCGGTGCTGGGAGCCGGGTGCGCGGTGAAGGACGACGGCAAGATCACCCTGGGTATCGCGGCGCCGAACATGAGCGCGAACTGGGTGTCCCTCGCGGTGGCCCAGGAGCTCGGCTACTTCGCCCAGGAGGGCCTGCGGGTGAACCTGGAGTACCAGCAGACCAGCGACGGCGTGTTGAAGGCGATGGCGGTCGGGCGCACCCAGATCGGCGCATCCGTGCCGGAGGCGGTGTTCCCCGCGCTGGACCACGACCAGCGGGTCCAGATGATCTACAACTGGTGCCGCAAGCCGGTGGCCGCGCTGGCCGTGCTGGACGGCAGCCCGGTGCGCACCATCGCCGACCTGCGGGGCGGAACGATCGGCGCGCAGTCCCTGGCGGCCGGGCCGGTGCAGCTGGCCCGCGCCTCGCTCACCCAGGCCGGGCTGGACCCGAAGAAGGACGTGCGGTTCATCGCCGTGGGTACCGGCGCCGCCGCGCGCAACGCGCTGGAGACCGGCCGGGTCGGCGCGCTGATGCTCTACGACTCGATGTACGCGCCGATGGAGCTGGCCGGCACCAAGCTGCGCTACCTGGAGACCAAGGGCATCGAGGACCTGTTCGCCACCACCTTCGTGGTGGATCCGGGGTGGCTGGCCGGGCACCGGGAACAGGTGGCCGGCTTCGGCCGGGCGCTGAGCAAGGCGCAGGTGTGGGCGCGGGCCAACCCGGAGGCGGCCGTGCGGCTCATGTGGCGGGGCTTCCCGCTGAGCAAGGTCACCCCGTTCGAGGACAACGAGATGCGCAGCCAGCTGGCCCAGTACACCGCGCGCGCCCGGTCCACCGACCTGGCCAACGCCGAGCCGGGCCAGCGCTGGGGCGAGTACCCGGTCCCGGCGGTGCGGCACTGGCAGGGGTTCACCCGGCAACAGGGCCTGGCCAAGCGGGACGTGCCGCTGGACTCGGTCTACACCAACGAGTTCGTCGACCGGTACAACGACTTCGACCCCGAGCAGGTGGCGGCGGATGCCCGCAACGCGCACCTCTGAGCAGCGGGTGGCGGTGGTCGGGCTGGGGGCCATCGGCGGCCTGTTGGCCAGTGAGGTGGCCGGCGCCGGCCACCGGGTGACGGTGTGCGTGCGCGAGCCGGTGCCCGGCCTGGTGCTGCGCCTTTCCGGCCGGGAGAACCCGGTGCCGGTGGAGGTGGCCACCGACCCGGAACAGGTCGCGCCGGTGGACTGGTTGCTGCTGGCCACCAAGGCCCAGCACACCGCGAAGGCGGCGCACTGGCTGCGCGCCCTGGGCGGGCCGGACACGGTCACCGTGGTGGCCCAGAACGGCATCGAGCAGCGCGACATGGCCGGCGAGTTCGTGCCGCCGGAGACGGTGCTTCCCGCGCTGGCCTACGTGTCGGCCGAGCGGCTGGCCCCGGGGCGGGTGGCGGTGCACCGGCCGGGCACCCTGGCCGTCCCGGAAGGGCCGGCCGGAGCGCGGCTGGCCGGGCTGCTCTCCGGCGAGCTGCTGACCGTGCGGCCGGTGCCGGACTTCCACACCGAGTCCTGGCGCAAGCTGCTCAGCAACATCGTGGTCAACCCGATCACCGCGCTCACCCTGCGGCGGGCCGACGTGCTGCGGGAGCCGGAGATCGGCGTGCTGGCCACCGAGCTGATCACCGAGGCGATGCGGGTGGGCATCGCGGAGGGCGCCCGGCTGTCCCCCGGCGAGGTCGCCGGCATGGTCGAGCGGTTCAGCACCTTCCCCGCCGCCGGCGGGAGCTCGATGCTCTACGACCGGCTGGCCGGCCGGGACCTGGAGCACGAGCACCTCACCGGGGCCGTGGTGCGGGCCGCCGACCGGCACGGCATCGACGTGCCGCTGCACCGGGCGCTGCTCGCGCTGCTGCGCGCGGTGGACCGAGGGGCACGCTGAGCGTGCTCAGCCCCGCAGCAGCATGGACAGCCGGATCTCCCGGGCCCGCCGCATGTGCTGTGCGGCGGCCTCCGACGCGGCGTCCGGGTCCCGCGCCTCGATCGCCCGCACGATCGCGTCGTGCTCCTCGATGGCCTGCCGGGCGCGCTCCGGGTCGGACAGCGTGGACACCGGCAGGCGCCGCACCGCGTGCTCCACCTGGCCCAGGAACCGGTCCAGGTAGGTGTTCGCGGCGGCCGCCCGCAGTACCCGGTGGAACTCCAGGTTCTGCTTGCTCAGCTGGTCGGCCCGCCCGCCGTGCGTGCCGTCCGTGCTGTCCGTGCTGGCCCGCATCCGCGCGCCGATCTGGTCCAGCTGCTCGACCAGCCCGTCCGGGCAACGCGTGGCGGCCAGCCGCGCGGCCAGGCCCTCCAGCTGTTCACGCACCACGTACAGTGCGAGGACGTCCTCCAGGGACAGCGGGGCGACCACGGTGCCGTGGTGCGCGGTCTTCACCGCCAGCCCCTCGTCGGCCAGCCGGCGCAGCGCCTCGCGCACCGGTGTGCGGCTCACCTCGAAGGCCCCGGCGAGCTCGTCCTCCCGCAACCATGTGGAGGGCGCGAGCACCCCGTCCAGGATGGCCTCGCGCATCGCGTCGGTGACCGCCTCGGTGGTGCGCCCGTGCACCGCCCCGGTGCCCAGGTAACCGCGCAGCGCGGCCAGCGGATTGGTCGTGCTCCCCGACGTCACGCCCGGTCACGTTACGCGGGCTTCCTTGCCCGGAGCGCGCACGGGTCGTCGATGAGACAATTGCATGCAAGTTGGATACGAGGAGGTTCGGAAATGCCGAAGGTGGTTGTGGTCGGCGCCGGGAACGCGGCTCTGTGCGCCGCACTGGCCGCCCGCGAGGAAGGCGCCGAGGTGGTGGTGCTGGAGCGCGCGGAACGCGAGCTGCGCGGCGGGAACACCGCGTTCACGGCGGGCGCCATGCGGGTCGCCTACGACGGGGTGGACGACCTGCGCACGCTCATGCCGGAGCTCACCGAGCGGGACCTGGAGATCACCGACTTCGGCAAATACCCGACCGGGGCGTTCCTGGACGACATCGCCAGGGTGACCGAGTACCGCGCCGACCCGGACCTGGCCGCGCTGCTGGTCGAGCGCAGCCTCCCCGCCCTGCGGTGGATGCGCGGGCACGGGGTCCGCTTCCTGCCCATCTACGGGCGGCAGGCGTTCAAGGTGAACGGCCGGTTCACCTTCTGGGGCGGGCTCACCGTGGAGGTTTCCGGCGGGGGCCCCGGCCTGGTGGAGGCGCTCAGCGCGGCGGCGGACCGGCAGGGCATCCGCACCGAGTACGGAGCCAGGGCGCTCGAGCTGGTGCACGACGACCGGGGCGTTCACGGCGTTCGAGTGCGCCAGAACGGCCACACCCGGGAGGAGGCCGCCGACGCGGTGGTGCTGGCCAGCGGCGGCTTCCAGGCCAACACCGAGATGCGCACCCGCTACCTGGGGCCGGGCTGGGACCTGGCCAAGGTGCGCGGCACCCGGTACAACACCGGCGACGGCATCCGGATGGCGCTGGACGCCGGGGCCAGCCCGGCCGGGCACTGGTCCGGCTGTCACGCCGTGGGCTGGGACCGCAACGCCCCCGAGTTCGGCGACCTGAAGGTGGGCGACGGCTTCCAGAAGCACAGCTACCCGTGGGGCATCATGGTCAACGCGGACGGGCGGCGGTTCGTGGACGAGGGCGCCGACTTCCGCAACTACACCTACGCCAAGTACGGCCGGCGCATCCTGGAGCAGCCCGGCCAGTTCGCCTGGCAGGTGTTCGACCAGCAGGTCACCCCGCTGCTGCGGGACGAGTACCGGATCCGCGAGGTCACCAAGGTCACCGCGCCGACCCTGGAGGCGCTGGCCGGCAAGCTGGACGGGGTGGACCCGGACGGGTTCCTGCGCGAGGTCGCCGCCTACAACGCGGCGGTGGACACCGACACCCCGTTCAACCCGAACGTCAAGGACGGCCGGGCCACCACCGCGCTGGCCGTGGACAAGACCAACTGGGCCAACCGGATCGAGCAGGGTCCGTTCGAGGCCTACGCGGTGACCTGCGGGATCACCTTCACCTTCGGCGGCCTGCGCATCGACACCGACGCCCGCGTCCTGGACACCGACCTGCGCCCGATCCCCGGCCTGTTCGCGGCCGGCGAACTGGTCGGCGGCCTGTTCTACTTCAACTACCCCGGCGGCACCGGCCTCACCAACGGCGCCGTCTTCGGCCGCATCGCCGGCCACTCAGCCGCAACCGCCCCCTGACCGCCCAAACCCCGCCATCCCCCCTGATTCAGTGCCTTCAGCACGCCGATTCAGTGCCTTCAGCACCCTGATTCAGTGCCTTCAGCACCCTGATTCAGTGGCTTCAACACCTTGATTCAGTGACTTCAGCACTCTGATTCAGGCACTTCAGCAGCGGAGTCCGGCGAAGCCGGGTTACACCCGCGCGACGATCGCCTCGGTCGCCGCGCGGGTGCCGCCCTCCACCCCGCCGTCGGCGCGCAGCCGGACCGCGCCGTCGGCGAACGCCCGCTCCACCGCGCCCCGCAACCGCCGGGCCGCCGCGCCCCGGCCCGCGTGCTCCAACAACATTCCCGCGCTGAGCACCTGGGAGACCGGGTTGGCCAGGTCGCGGCCGGCGATGGTGGGCGCGCTGCCGTGAATGGGCTCGAAGTAGGCGGCGGTCGCGCCGATGTTGCCGGAGGCGCACATGCCCAGGCCGCCCACCGTGGCCGCGCCCAGGTCACTCAGGATGTCGCCCAGGAAGTTCTCCATGACCAGCACGTCGAACCGCTCGGGCTCGGCCACCAGGGCGTGCGCCGCCGCGTCCGCATAGCGGTGCTCCGCCGCCACGTCCGGGTAGTCCGCCGCCACCTCGTCGAACACCTCCCGGAACAGCGCGTAGCTGCGCAGCACGTTGCTCTTGTCCACGCAGGTGACCCGGTGCCGCCCGTCCGACGGCGCGCCGGACCGCGTCCGGGCCAGCTCGAACGCGAACCGAGCCACCCGCCGCACGCCCTCGCGGGTCACCATCAGCTGGTCGCAGGCCGCCGCCGGGGTCACCACGCCGAGGCCTCGGGACAGGTACAGGCCCTCGGTGTTCTCCCGGACGATCACGTAGTCGATCTCCCCCGGCCCGTGCCGGGTGGCCCCGGTGACCCCGGGCAGCAGCCGCACCGGCCGCACGTTCGCGTAGGCGTCCAGGCCGGTGCGGAGCACGCCGCCGAGCAGGCCGCCCTCCGTGCCGTCCGGCCGGCGGACGTCCGGCAGGCCGACCGGCCCCTTCAGCAGGCCGTCCAGGCCGCGCACCCGGTCCAGCGCGCCCGGCTCGAGCGGCTCCCCCGTGCGCCGGTAGTGCTCCGCGCCGCCGGGCACCTCCTCGACCCGCACGGCGAACCCCTCGGCGGCGGCCACCGCCTCGAGCACGCCCAGGGCGCTGTCCACCAGCTCGGGCCCGATCCCGTCACCACGTAGCACGCCCAGGCGCATGTCGGATTGCATGCAATAAGTATGCGATATGTGGCTACGCCACCCGTGAGTGGCGAGTATGGCTATAACCACACTTCTCACTCACGGGCGGCGCAGCCGCATGTGACACAAACAGTAACGCTCGTTATTGACAGCCGAGCCGCTCCCTGCAACCCTGGACGTACAAACAGTAACGATCACTTTGTTTTACAGGGAGCGGGACATGGGACTGGAGATCAGCGGTCTCGTCGTGAACTCCGGCGGCCGGGCGGTGTTGCCCGGCCTCACCTGCACCGCCCCGGCGGGTCGGCTGACCGGCGTGTTCGGCCCGCCGGGCAGCGGGAAGTCCACCCTGCTGCGCTGCATCGCGGGGGCGCAGGAGATCGCGGCGGGCGAGATCCGGACGGGCGGCACGCCCCGGCGGGCCGGGTACGCGCCCGGCGTCGAGTCGATCTACCCGGAGCTGAGCGTGGTCCGGAACGTGCGGTACTTCGCCACCGTGTGGCGGGCCTCGCGGGCCGCCGCCGACCGGGCGCTGGCCGAGGTCGAGATGTCCGCACTCGCCGGTGAGGTGGCCGGCGCGCTTCCGGCCGAGCCGCGGGCCCGGCTGTCGCTGGCCTGCGCGCTGGTCGGCGAGCCCGAGGTGCTGGCGCTGGACGGGCTCACCGACGGCCTCGACCCCGTCGCCCGGAACGACCTGTGGGCGCGGTTCGGCGCCCTCGCCGCGCGCGGGACGACGGTGCTCGCCGCCGGCCGGGCGCTGGACGACGCGCTCCGGTGCGATCACGTGCTGCTGCTCAACCGGGGCGAACTGGTCGGCGAGGGCACACCGGGCGACCTGCTCGGCGGCGTGACGAGCATGGAGCACGCGTTCGTGCGGCTGTCCGGCGGGAGCGGCCCGATCCGGCCGGACCGCGCCCTGGCCGAGGTGGCCCGATGACCGCCCCGCTGTCACCGAGGGTCGCCGGCTCGACCGCCGCGCGCGTGATCGCCCAGCTGCGCCGCGACCGCCGCGCCATGGTGATGATGCTGATCCTGCCCAGCCTGCTGCTGTTCGTGCTGAACCAGATGTTCGACAACCAGCCCACCTTCAACGGCGTGGCCCGCCGGCTGCTCGGTGTGCTGCCGTTCACGCTGATGTTCGTCTTCACCAGCGTGGCGATGCTGAAGGAGCGCAAGAGCGGCACGCTGCGCCGGCTGCTCGCCTCGCCGATGTCTCGCCTGGAGCTGGTGCTCGGCTACGCGGTCGGATTCGGCGCGCTGGCGGTCGTCCAGGCCGCGATCACCTGCACCACCGCCTACTGGCTGCTCGACCTCTACACCCCGGCGCAGCCGCTGGTCATCGGCTGCATCGGCGTCGTCGGCGCGGTGGTGGGCGTCGCGGTCGGGATGCTGTGCAGCAGCCTGGCCGAGCTGCACGTGGTTCCCCTGCTGCCGCTGATAGTGCTGCCGCAGATCCTGCTCGGCGGGCTGTTCGTGCCGCGCGACGGCATGGCCCGGTGGCTGGAGTGGGTCAGCGACCTGCTGCCCCTGAGCTGGAGCATCGAAGCACTGGACGAGGCCGGCAGCACCTCGCTGCTCAGCGACGACCTGCTCGGCTACCTGGGCGTGGTGGCCGGCATAGCGGTGCTCACCCTGTTCCTCGCCGCGCTCACGATGCGGCGCAGGGTCGGGGACCTCGGTCCGTCGGCGCGGCGTCGCCGGCGGGCCGTCCCGCTGGCCCTGCTGGCCACCGCCGCCGCGATCGCCGCTGTCTACCTGGTCGATGCCGTCCGGTTCGTGTCCACGGAGAACGCGCAGGTGGACGGCGACAAGGCGGCGATCCTCGCGCCGGCCGCCGGCACGGTCATCGACTGGCGGATCAGCGACGGCGCCCCGGTGCGGCAGAACCAGGTGATCGGCCGGATCGAGATCACCGGTCGGTTCGGCAAGCCGCGGATGGTGGTTCGGGCGCCCCGCGACGGCACCGTGGTCCGCACCGACGTCGTCGAGGGCACCGTCGTCCCGGCCGGCGCCGAGCTGGCGGTGGCCTACGACCTGGCCGAGAGCTACGTGACCGCCCGGATCGACGAGGGCGACATGCACGACGTCCGGCTCGGCCAGCGGGTCGACCTCACCCTCGAGTCGGCCAGCGGCCGCACCCTGGCCGGCTTCGTCCGGGAGATCGACGCCGGCAGCCACGCGGTGCTCACCTCGAGGCCGCCCAAGAACACCTCGGTGAACTTCGAACGCGGCACGCAGCGAATCCCGGTGCGGATCGTGGTCGCCGACTGGCAGGGTGTCGTACCCGTGGTCGGCATGAACGCCACCGTCAAAATCCACAAGGATTGAGGCCGTGCCCCGAGTCACCGAGCAGTACATCCAGCGCCGCCGCCGGGAGATCCTGGACGCGGCACGGCAGTGCTTCGCCCGCGACGGCTTCCACGCGACCACGATGGACGACGTCATCGAGGCGGCGGGGCTTTCGCCGAGCGTGGTGTACCGGTGGTTCCGGGGCAAGGACGAGCTGGTGCTGGAGACGGTCCGGGACACCATCCAGGGCATCGCCGACGCGGTCGACGAAGCGGCCGCGCAGGACCCGCCGCCGGCGCTGAGCGAGGCGATCGAAGGGGTGCTCACCGCGACCCTGGCCCGGGTCAGCGACGACGGCCGGGACCTCTCCGCGCTGGCCGTGCACATCTGGACCGAGGCGCTGCGCACCCCCGAGATCGAGCACCTGCTCGCCGACCTCTACGGGCGGATCCGCACCAGCCTGGCCGACCTGGTGCGCCGCCACCAGGCCGCCGGCACCCTCCCCGCCGACATCGACGCCGACGCCGCCGCCCGCCCCCTGTTCGCCCTCCTCCCCGGCTTCCTGGTCCAGCGCCTCCTCCTAGGCCCCGAAAACACCAAAACCTACGCCGCCGCCATCGCCACCATCCTCCGCCGCTAAACCGGCCCCGCTCGCCCCGCTAGATGCGGTCGGCGGCGATGAGGAGGTAGTGGAAGCTGCCTTCGCGGTAGGCCTTCAGGAATGGCTGCTCGATGCCGGTGGCTACGGAGGACTTCGCGCGTAGCTCCCAGTAGGGGATGGTCAGCTCGGTCAGGTCGACCACGTTGATGGGGACCAGGTTGTTGGCGGTGAGCGCCTTGAAGTACTGGCTGCGCGGGTGGATGTTGCAGGTGTAGTGCTCGTCGATCTGGCTGACCGCCTTGGACCGGCCGCCGGTGACGTCGTTGTAGCAACCGGTGATGCACACGTAGCGCCCGCCGTACTCGAGCAGCCGGGAGAACTCGCCGTACAGCTCGAACAGGTCCACGTACATGGTGGTCTCGTTGGTCCAGATGCCGCGCATCGAGCCGGAGTCCAGGCCGGTGTCCAGCATGTTGGCGAAGTGGAAGCGGACCGAGTCGGCGTGGCCCTGCCGGGCGGACTGCTCGTTGGCGAAGTTGACCTGGTACTCGGAGATGCTCACCCCGTCGACCCGACAGCCGAACCGCCGGTGCGCCATGATGCTGGTGCCGCCCCGGCCGGACCCGGCGTCCAACAGCCGGCAGCTCGGCGCGACCGGGGCCAGGTAGTCGAGCAGCACGTCGGCCTGCGCGGTCTCCAGCCGGTGCATCTCCGCGATGATCCGCTCGTCCCGGGTCTCCGCCGGCCCTTCCAGCACCGAGGCGTCATAGTCACCGATGCCGTAGTGGTGGTGGTAAAGGTCGTCGATCTCGCCCAGCCGCAGGTTGACCGGGTCGTCCTGGTTGGTGTTCCAGTACGTGGCGACTGCCTTCTGGTAGTCGGTGCGCAGCACGGGACGGCCAGTCGGCGCGGTGGCGGCCTTCGAGTTGGTGGGCGCGGTCGTCACAGAAACGGTTCCTTTCGGGTTGGTTGGAGCGGACTGACTACTGACTGGTTGCGTGGTACCGGCCGGTGGTGGCGTGCCATTCGCGGCTGCCGCCCAGCCAGGCCCAGGTGTCCGCGAGGAAGCGCACCAGCGTCGGCGACCCGGTCAGGCTCAGCGCGGAGGCCTCGGCCACGAACGTGCGCATCAGCTCGTTGTGGATCTCCACGGTGCGCTTGACCGCCTCGCGGGGCGTGCACTTCTCCTCGATCGCGATCACCCGGGGCAGGTTGAAGTCGGTGTCCGACTCGTGCGAGGCCGAGTGCAGGTCGTTCAGCAGGACGGCGGCGTCGCCGGCCATGGTGAACGCCCGCCGCACCCTGGGGTGGAAGAACTCGGTCGGCGACAGCTCGTAGCCGGCCAGCACGTCCACCAGGATCATCGGCGGCAGGTAGCTGTTCAGGTGCCGCTGCACCAGGTACTCCCAGACCGGCGGGGTGCGACCGTTGGCGTGCCAGTCCGCCTCCTGGTTCCACGCCACGTAGAGGATCGACATCTGGTGCTGGAAGCGGCCCAGCTGGGCCGGCGAGGTGTACCGGGCCAGGTGTTCCATCGCGGTACGGAACGCGGTGGCGATCGGCTCGGCCTCCCGGAACCCGTCCAGCTCCGGCTGGTAGCGGGCCGGCAACGGGGCCGGGTCCACGATGGCGTGCAGCTTGGCCAGCCGCGAGCCGACCACCTTGGGATCGGCGCCGAGGGACACCTCGTCCACGTAGTAGTCGTCCGCCGCCCACTCCGCGACCACGCACTTGGCCGCCGCCAGCAGCCGGTCCGGGTCCTGCGCGGCCGGGTGGGTCAACATGATCAGCCGGCCGAAGTTACAGGTGCGCAGCCGGTCCAGCGCCCCGGGGTAGATGCCGACCTGGTCGGCCCATTCCACCAGCCGCTCGTTGACCTCCTCCCCCAACGCCGGGTCGTCGCGCAGCGGGCCGGGGCAGAACAGCTCCGGCATGTCGTCCTCCCCGGCCGGCGCGGGCTCCTCGGGCACGAACCGCCGCAGCGCCGAGGTACCGAGGCCGCCGGCGAACCGGCGCACCAGCGAGGCGGCCGCCGGCTCCGGCCGCAGCACGGTGGCCAGCTCCGCCGACGGCGCCCCGGCCATGTCCGCCAGCACCGCCGCCCCGGGGGAAGTCACAGCGGTGAGGCTCATGCCGCTCCTCCGAGTTGGACGTTCTCCAGGGCGCCGAGCGCCGAGGGCACCAGCACCGCGGCGGAGAAGTAGGTGCTGACCAGGTACGAGCTGATGGCGCGGTCGTCGATGCCGAGGAACCGCACGCTCAGCCCCGGACGGTGCTCGTCCGGCAGGCCGGTCTGGCGCAGGCCCACCACGCCGTTGTTGTCCTCGCCGGTGCGCATGGCCAGGATCGTGGTGCTGCCGTCGGCCTCGATCGGGATCTTGTCGCAGGGCAGCATGGGCACCCCGCGCCAGGCCATCTGCGGCGTGCCATCCACCTCGACGCCCTCCGGGTACAACCCCCGGCGGGTGCACTCGGCGCGGAACGCGGCAATGGCCCGGGGGTGCGCCAGGTAGAGCCGGGTCTTGCGGCGCCGGGCCAGCAGCCGGTCCAGATCCTCCGGGGTGGGCGGCCCGGTGCGCGCCTGCACCCGCTGGCTCAGGTCCACGTTGTGCAGCAGGCCGAAGTCGCGGTTGTTCACCAGCTCGTGCTCCTGGCGCTCGTTCAGCGCCTCGAAGGTCAGCCGCAGCTGCTGCTCGACCTGGTCCATCGGCTCGCTGTACAGGTCGGCCACCCGGGTATGCACACGCAACACGGCCTGCGCGAGGGACAGCTGATACTCCCTCGGCTCCGGCTCGTAGTCCACGAAGGTGCCAGGTACCGGCACCTCGCCCACGTGTCCCGAGGCCAGGTCGATCACCGCCTCGCCGTACTTGTTGCGCACGGGCAGCCCGTTCGCCGTCGCCGTACCCAGGTGTTCGCGCAGCTCCGGGTCGGCCTCCCGCCAGCGCTCCCAGGCCCGCCGGGTCAGCGCCAGGGTGATGCAGGGGGTCACCGCCCGGTAGCCGAGCCGCCAGTGGCCGCCGCCGACCAGTTCAGTCGCACCGAAGTGGTCACCGCCGGTGAGCGTGCCGAGCAGCGACTCCGCGCCGTGCTGGGTGCTGCCGAGCTGGTCCACCTTGCCGTGCGCGAGCAGGAACAGTTGCTCCGCCGGCGTGCCGGCGGAGGCGATGGTCTCCCCCGCCGCGTACTCACGGCGTTCGAACGCGTCGGCCAGCGCCTCCAGCGGCGCATCGGTGGGCAGTCCGCGCAGCGGCGCCAGCTCGCGCAGCTCGGCCGGTATCACCCGGATGTCCTCGCCGGTGCTGACGAAGGTCACCCGGCCGTCGCCCACGGTGTAGGTCAGCCTGCGGTTGACCCGGTAGGTCCCGGCGTCCAGGTCCAGCCACGGCAGGCTCCGGCACAGCCAGCGCGGTGTGATCGCCGGCGTGTGCGGGACCGTCTTCGTGGTGGTGCTGAGTTTGCGGGCGGCGCCGGTACTGAGGCTCCGCGGCGGCGCCGCTTCGGTCGGCTCGAGCAGCTCGGTCAAGTCATCCCTCCGAGTCGGTGCGGCCTACCTCGACGTCCTCGAGCACCGCCAGCGCGTCCGGCACCAATACCGCGGCGGAGTAGTAAGCGCTGACCAGATACGAGGTGATCGCGTTGTCGTTGATGCCCATGAATCGGACGGACAGGCCGGGCTGGTACTCATCCGGAATTCCGGTCTGATGTAGCCCGACAACGCCTTGGTTTTGTTCACCGACGCGCATTAGCATCACCGAACTGGCATGGCTCTCGGACACTGGGATCTTGTTGCACGGGAAGATTGGAATATCCCGCCAGGCGGGTATCTTGTGGCCGCCGACATCGACCCCGGTGGGATAGATGCCACGTTTGGTGCATTCCCGGCCGAATGCCGCGATCGTGCGCGGGTGGGCCAGGAAGAAGCCGGGCTCCTTCCACACCATGGCGAGCAGCTCGTCGAACTCGTCAGGGGTCGGCGGGCCGTTGCGGGTGGGCACCCGCATGCCCATGTCGGCGCTGTGCAGCAGGCCGAACTCGCGGTTGTTGACGATCTCGTGCTCCTGCCGCTCGCGGAGCGCCTCGATGGTCAGCCGCAGCTGCTGGTCCAGCTGGTCCATCGGCTTGTTGTAGAGATCGGCGACCCGTGTGTGCATGCGCAGCACCGTCTGCGCCACGGACAGCTCGTACTCGCGCGGGGCCAGCTCGTAGTCGACGAAGGTGCTCGGGATGGCCGGCTCGCCGGCGTGCCCGGAGGCCACGTCGATGGCCGCCTCGCCGTGGTCGTTGAGCACCCGCCCGTCGGTGCCCGGACCGGCCTCGACGTGCGCGCGCAGCGCTTCGGACCGGTCCAGCTGCTCCGCGAAGGCCCGCTTGGACAGCGACAGCACGGTGCACCTGGTGACCGCCCGGGCGGTGAACTCCCAGATCCCGTCGGACGCGGCGAGCTCCTGGTCACCGAAGTAGTCCCCGCCGGCCAGCACCCCCAGCCTGGTCGGCTCGCCGTACTTGCCGACGCCGGCCTTGTCCACCTTGCCGTGCGCGATCAGGTGCAGCGCGTCGGCCTGGTGGCCGAACTCCACGATCACCTCGCCCTGGGCGTACTCGCGCTGGGTGAACCGCTCGGCCAGCGCCGCCAGGATGGCCTCGCTGTCCGGGTCCTGGAAGTCCCGCAGCAGGGCCAGCTCGCGCAGCTCCCCGGGCACGACGCTGACGTTGTCGCCGACGTTGGTGAAGGTCAGCCGGCCGTCGCCGACCACGTAGCTGAGCCGCCGGTTGACCCGGTAGGCACCGCCCGCCGCCTCCACCCAGGGCAGCTTTCGCAACAGCCACCTGGAGGTGATCCCCTGCATCTGCGGGACCGACTTGGTGGTGGTCGCCAGGTTGCGCGCGGCCGCCGTACTCAGGCTCTGCGCCGGCTGGTCCGTATCAATCTGCGTGCCCGGCTCCAGTACTTCGGTCAAGGCCTGCTCACACCTTTCCTCTTTGCGTGGACCCACGGGTCAAGAACGGCGAATAGCTGAACAACAATTGACGTCGGGCGGGAATCACGAAAACCCGCTGGGCGGCTTGATCGAGCTTCTTCAGAAGCAGCGCGAAACGTCTTTCTGCGGCGCACAGTTAAGCAGAGTAGACAGCCGAGCGGGAGAGGTTCCCGGGCAGTAACCCTCAGCCGAGTGACGCGGTTGAGTCACCCGTGAAAGCTGAGAATGGCACCCTGAAAGAGATTAAGTAAACTCATGAATTGATATAATGAGTTTGACCGATCCGAGTACCTATACCCGGGATGGGAAGAGGACACGGATAGCCGGTACGGTCACACCCATGGAGATGAAGCTCGAGGTGATCGGCATCCCGGTGTCCGACGTGGACGCCGCGAAGGCGTTCTACGTCGACCGCATCGGCTTCAACCTGGACCACGACATCCGACCGACCGAGGGCATGCGGGTGGTACAGCTGACCCCGCCGGGATCGGCCTGCTCGATCGTGATCGGCGAGGGCATGCCGCTCGGCGAGCCCGGCGCCACCAAGGGCGCACAGCTGGTCGTGCAGGACATCGACGCCGCCCGCGCGATACTGGCCGAGCGGGGCGTGGAGATCACCCCGGTGCAGCAGCTCGGCCCAGAGGGCGCCCCCGGATCCCGGTTCGCGTTCTTCGCCGACCCCGACGGCAACGGCTGGTCCCTCCAGGAGATCAAGCGCGGCTGAGCGCCACGGTCGGCTCAGCAGCGCCGGCAGCGGCACCCAGTTCAGCCCCTAACCTGATTCAGTCGGTTTGGCACGGTGATTCAGTCGGTTTAGCACGGTGAGTCGGTCGGCTTGGCAGGGTGATCCGGTCGATCTAGAGCCTGTTCAAAGTGTGTCGGTCCGGGCCGAGGAGGGACCGGTGCCGGTTTAAGAGACCGACTTGGACGGCGCGGCGTGGAACTCTGCCGCAGCCGCGGTGCCGCCCGGCGGGTTCTCGTTCGTTCCACGACCAGGACCCACGGGCCTCTGGCCGCCTCGCGCTGTCCTTGACGCTGCCGTGGTGGCTGGGCCGGGGCCAGGCGGTGGGTGATCGTCGTCTCGGGCGGTGTCGCCGCGATTTTCGCGGTCGTACCGCCACAAGCAGCGATCAAGGTCGCCCGAGCGCGGCTCTACCGCCAGAAACGACGATCACCCACCGCCTGACCCCGGCCCGCCGTTCCTCGTGGCGATGAGGCAGGCACCGGCCGCCCGAGGATGAGGTGACGGCCTCCCCGTGCGCGGCGGCCCGGATGTCATGGTGACCAGGTGATCGGTGATCAACAGGCAGTCAGCGTGATTGTGGTGGCCGACAACGACCCCGACTGCCTGATGATCAAGCAGCCTCCGGATACCGGCGCCCGTGTCGCACACACGAGGCGCCACCGCGGCCGCGACGGAACTCCCCCGCCGTATCGTCCAGGCGGCCTTCAACTCCGTTCAAACCCGGCGGGTCAGCACTCCGAAACACGTCATAGCAAGGGTGACTCAACACCAGAAGTGACCGAACCAGCCTGCTCAAGTGACTGAATCAGCTAGAGCTTGCGGCTGAGCAGGGATGCCTCGGCGGCCAGTACCGGGACGAAGGCGCGGTGCATCTCGGCGGCGGTTACCCGGGCGCTGGAGGCGCTCACGCTCATCGCCGCGACGGTGACGCCCCGGGCGTCGCGCACCGGCACCGCGACCGCCCGCAGGCCCAGCTCCAGTTCCTCGTCGCTGGTGGCGTAGCCGTCCGCACGGGCGGCGCGCACGATCGCGGTGAGCTCGTCCGGCGCGACCACGGTGTGCGTGGTGCGCCGCTCGCGCCCGCCGGCCGCCAGGTACGCGGCCACCTCTTCGTCGGACATCCCGGCCAGCAGCACTCGCCCGGTGGCCGAGCAGTGCCCGGGCAGCCGGGCGCCGATCCGCACCCCGGTGGACACGATCCGCTTCGCCTCGGCCCGGGCCACGAACACCGAGCCGCCGTCCTCCCACACCGCGAGCGAGACCGACTCGGTGAGCGCGTCGCGGGCGGCCGTCAGGTGCGGGCGGGCCAGGGTGGGTAGGGACGCGGTGTCCAGGTAGGCCCCGCCCAGGCGCAGCATGCGCGGCGTGGGCCGGAAGTTCTTCCCGTCGTGGGTGAGGTAGCCCAGGTCGGTGAGGGTGAGCAGGCAGCGCCGGGCGGCCGCCCTGGTGATGTCCGTGCGCTGCGCGGCCTCGGCCACGGTGAGCCGGGAGACCTGCCCGAACGCCTCGATGACCGCCAGCCCCTTGGCCAGGCCGGCCATCCCCTCCGGGGCGCGCTGAGAACCCGGACGGTTGACACCGTCCGGCGACCCTGGTTCTACTGTTCGAGAAACGGGCATTGCGTTCGTTATACGAACAATTGCGACGCCTGTCAAGGGCGCGCACGAGGAGATCCGCCGATGGCCACTGTGATGTCCCCAACCGAGCTGCCCAAGTGGCCGAGCACCCCCACCCGGGTCCCGTACTGGGTGTTCCAGCGCGAGGACGTCTACGCCCGCGAGCAGGAGCGGCTGTTCCGGGGGCCGCACTGGAACTTCGTCTGCCTGGAGAGCGAGGTCGACGCGCCGGGCCGGTTCCGGGCCAGCTTCCTCGGGGACCTACCGGTGATCGTCGCCCGGGACCACGATGGCGAGCTGTACGGGTTCGAGAACCGGTGCGCCCACCGGGGCGCCCTGCTCGCGCTGGACGACCGGGGCACCGCCAAGGACTTCACCTGCGTCTACCACGCCTGGTCGTACAACCTGCGCGGCGAGCTCACCGGGGTCGCCTTCCAGGACGGCATCAAGGGCCAGGGCGGCATGCCGGCCGGCTTCTGCCGGTCCGACCACGGCCCGCGCCGCCTGCGCCTGGCGGTGGTGCACGGGCTGGTCTTCGCCAGCCTCTCCGAGGACGTGGACGACGTCGAGGACTACCTCGGCGAGGAGATCTCCGACCGGATCGAGCGGGTGCTCGGCGGGCGCACACCGGTGATCATCGGCCGGTACACCCAGATGTTGCCCAACAACTGGAAGCTGTACGTGGAGAACGTCAAGGACTCCTACCACGCGAGCATCCTGCACCTGTTCTTCACCACGTTCGAGCTGAACAAGCTCAACATGCGCGGCGGGATCATCGTCAGCGAGGACGGCGGGCACCACGTCAGCTACTCGGCGATCGACCGGGAGGCGGAAAAGGACGCGTCGTACACGGACATCCGCTCGGACAGCGGCTACCGGCTGGCCGACCCGTCGCTGCTGGACGGGTTCAGCGAGGTCGGGGACGACACCACGCTGCAGATCCTCTCCACCTTCCCGGCGTTCGTGCTGCAGCAGATCCAGAACTCGGTGGCGGTCCGGCAGATCCTCCCCCGGGGCGTGGACCGCACCGAGCTGAACTGGACACTGCTCGGCTTCGCCGAGGACACCCCGGAACAGCGGAGGGTCCGGCTCAAGCAGTCCAACCTGGTCGGCTCGGCCGGCTACATCTCCATGGAGGACGGCTGCGTCGGCGGGTTCGTGCGGCGCGGGGTGGCCGGCGCCGGGGACCAGGAGGCGGTGGTCGAGATGGGCGGCGAGTCGTCGGCGTCCAGCGAGAGCCGGGTGACCGAGGCGTCCATCCGCGGCTTCTGGAAGGCCTACCTGAACGCGATGGAGCTGTCGTGACCAGCGCGTACGAGCGGATCGCCCGCGCGCAGGCCGCCTACGCCCGGTGCATCGACGCCGACGACCTGGAGCGCTGGCCGGACTTCTTCACCGAGAAGTGCTTCTACCTGGTCACCAACGCCGACAGCCACCGCGAGGGCCTGGAGGCCGGGATGATCTGGGCCGACAACCGGGACATGCTGGTCGACCGGGTCACCGCCCTGCGCGAGGCCAACATCTACGAACGGCACAGCTACCGGCACATCCTCGGGCAGCCCTTCCTGCTGGACGAGGCCGACGGCGAAATCCGTGCGGAGACGCCGTTCCTGGTGGTGCGGATCATGCGGGACGGCGCGAGCGACCTGTTCGCCTCCGGCCGCTACCTGGACCGCTACGACCTGGAGCCCGAGGAACCCAAGCTCGCCGAACGCGTGGTCGTCTGCGACAGCTCGCGCATCGACACGCTGCTGGCGCTCCCGCTGTGAGCAGGGTGATTCTGAGCATCGGGGACCCGAACGGGATCGGCCCGGAGATCGCGGTCAAGGCCGCGCGGCAGCTCACCGCCGAGCCGGAGCTGGCCCCGGTGCTGGTCGGGAGCGTCGCCGTGGTCGAGCCGTGGGCGAAGGTGTTCGGCGCGCGGGTCCGCGAGCTGGACTCCGCCCGGGAACCGGAGCCCGGGCTGGTCGACGTGCTGCCCGTGCCAGGGCCTACGGCGCGGCCCGGAGTGGTCAGCGCCGAAGCGGGCGAGGCGACCGTCGCCAACCTGCGCGCGGCGGTGGCCGCGGTCCGGGCCGGGCTCGGCCGGGGCATCGTCGCCGGCCCGCACTCGGAGACGGCGGTGAACGCGGCGGGCATCCGGTTCGACGGCTATCCGGGGCTGCTCGCCGACCTCGCCGGCGTGCCCCGGGACCGGGTGTTCCTGATGCTGGTCGGCGGCGGGCTGCGGGTCGTGCACGCCACGCTGCACGAGCGCCTCGCCGACGCGCTGAGCCGGCTGTCCGCCGACCTGGTGGTTGCCGCCGGGCTGGCCGCGGCCGAGTTCCTGCGCACCCGGGGGGTCGTCGCTCCGAGGCTGGGCCTGTTCGGCATCAACCCGCACGCCGGCGAGGGCGGCCTGTTCGGCGGGGACGACGCGCGGGTCACCGAGCCGGCCGCCGAGCGGCTGCGCGGCGAGGGCCTGCGGGTCGTCGGGCCGCTCGGGGCGGACGTGGCGCTGGCCTCGCCGGTGGTGCGCGGCGAGCTGGACGCCTGGGTGGCGATGTACCACGACCAGGGCCACATCCCGGTCAAGGTGCTGGCCGGGCGGACCGCGAGCGCACTGACCGTGGGCGCCGGGCTGGCCTTCTCCAGCGTCGGGCACGGCGCCGCCTTCGACATCGCCGGGCGGGGCGTGGCCGACCCCGAGGCGGTGGTGCGGGCGATCCGCCTGATCGGGACACCGGCGGCGGCGCCGGCGGGGAGGGTGCCGGCGTGAGTCACCAGGTCCTGGTCAGCGGCACCGAAATCCGGTTCCCGTGCGAACCGGGCGAGACCGTGCTGGCCGCCGCCGAGCGCGCCGGCTATGCGCTCCCCTACTCCTGCCGCAAGGGGGTCTGCGCGAGCTGCGAGGGCGGCCTGGTCGCAGGCTCGGCCGATGTGCGCGGGCGCGGGCCGGTGCACGGGCGGGGGCCGGTGCGCGGCCGCGCCGAGGAGGTGCTGCTCTGCCAGACCCGGCCGTGCACCGACCTGGAGGTCGCGGTGCGGCGGGTCTCCCGGAGCGCACCGCCCGAGCGGCGGACCGTCCGGGCCCGGCTGCACAAGGTCACCGCACCGGCCCCGGACGTCGCGGTCCTGCAGCTGCGCTTCCCGGCCGGGGTGCGGGTGCCGTTCCGCGCCGGCCAGTACCTCACCGTCGCGCTGCCGGACGGCGACACCCGCAACTACTCCATGGCCAACCCGCCCGGGCGCAGCGACGGGGCGCTCCTGCACGTGCGGCGGGTGCCGGACGGCCGGTTCTCCGGGCCGTTCCTGGACGGGCTGGCCAGGGGTGACGTGCTCACCGTGGAACTGCCGTTCGGCGAGTTCGGGGTGGACGACTCCGCGTGCCCGGTGCTGCTGGTGGTCACCGGCACCGGCTTCGCCCCGGCGAAGTCGATCGTCGAGCACCTGGCCGAGCGGGGCGGCGGGCGCCCGGTGTGGCTGTACTGGGGCGGCCGGCGCCCGGCGGACCTCTACCAGGCCGACCTGGCCGGCCGCTGGGCCGCCAAGTACGAGTGGTTCCGGTTCGTCCCGGTGCTCTCCCGCCCGGACCCCGGCTGGGCCGGGCACACCGGCTACGTGCAGGACGCCGTGCTGCGCGACCACCCCGACCTGCGCGGACACCTGGTCTGCGCGTGCGGCGGATCCGCGATGACCTCGGCCGCCCGGAAGGCGTTCCTCGCCGCCGGGCTGCCCGAGGAGCGGTTCGTCCACGACACCTTCGTAGCTTCCTCCGGAAAGGGCCGATGATGTCCCTGGAAACCCACACCGTGCGCCTGCCCGAGTTCGTCGACGACCGGCCGGTCGGCCGGTTCCAGTACGGCGTGATCGGCCTGTGCGGGCTGGTCATGTTCCTGGACGGCTTCGACACCCAGGCGATCAGCTACGCCGCGCCGCACATCGCCAAGGAATGGGGCCTGACCAGCGCGGTCCTCGGCCCGGTCTTCTCCTCGGCGCTGGTCGGGCTGATGATCGGGTACCTGGCGCTGTCCCCGCTCTCCGACCGGTTCGGCCACCGCCGGATGATCATCGTGGCCACGGCGGCATTCGCCGTGTGCACCCTAGGCGCGGTCTGGGCCGGCGGGGTCGAGGAGCTGATGGTGCTGCGCTTCCTCACCGGGCTGGGCCTGAGGGCCGCGGCACCCAGCTGTGTCGCGCTCACCGGCGAGTTCAGCCCCAAACGGCTGCGCGCCACGTTCGTGCTGGTCATCTACTGCGGGTTCTCCCTGGGGTTCGTGGTCGCCGGGCTGGTCGCCGGGTGGCTGATCCCGGCGCACGGCTGGCGGTCGGTGTTCTGGGTCGGCGCGCTGCTGCCGCTGGCGCTGGTGCCGCTACTGGTGCTGTTCCTGCCGGAGTCGCCCGTGCACCTGATCCGCCGGGGCGCCGACCGGGAACGGATCGCCGGGGTGTTCCGCCGGATCGACCCCTCGCTGCCCGGCGAGCCGGCGTTCGCCGCGCCCGCCGAGGACACCGGCCGGCGCGCCGCGCTGAGCAGCCTTTTCACCCGCCACCGGGTGCTGGGCACCGCGCTGCTCTGGTTCGTGTTCGCGATCAACCTCGGCGAGTTCTACGCCCTGCAGAGCTGGCTGCCCACCATGCTCACCGACCTGGGGCACGCGATGAGCACCGTCGTCGCGGCCACCACGCTGACCACGGTCGGCGGGATCGCCGCCGCCTTCGTCACCGGGCCGGCCATGGACCGGCTCGGCGCGTACCGCACGCTCGGGGTGTTCTACCTGGCCGGCGCGGTGTTCGTGGCGGCGACCGGGCTCGCGTTCGGCGCGCCGCTGTGGCTGCTCATGACCGCCAACTTCCTGGCCGGCTGCGCGATCAGCGGCGGGCAGAAGAGCCTGATCGCGCTGGCGGCGGTGTTCTACCCGGCCTCCATCCGGTCCACCGGGGTGGGCTGGGCGCTGGGCATCGGGCGGGTGGGCGGAATTCTCGGGCCGATCGTGGTGGGCGGGGCGCTGGCCGCGCAGTGGTCCGCGCGTGGCATCTTCCTGGCCATGGCCGTGCCGGTGCTCGCCGCCGGGCTGGCCGTCCTGTTCCTGCACCGCCGGTACGCTGAGGAGGCCCCCACGTGAGCACGTTCGTCCTGGTACACGGCGCCTGGTGCGACGGTTCGGTCTGGCGGCAGGTGACCCCGCCGCTCACCGCGGCCGGCCACCGGGCGGAACCGATCGCCGGGCTGCCCAGCGGCGGCCCCGAGCTGGCCGACCTGGCCGCCGACGCCAAGCACGTGCGGGCGGTGGTGGACGGCCTGCCCGAGGGCGAGGACGTGGTGCTGGTCGGCCACTCCTACGGCGGGATGGTGATCACCGAGCTGGCCGACCACCCCCGGGTCCGGCACAGCGTCTATCTGGCCGCGTTCCTGCCCGGCGCCGGTGAGTCGATCATGGATCTGCGCTCCGAGCACACCGTCGAATGGGTCGTCCCGGCCCCGGCCGGCGCCGCGCTGCGGGTCACCGGCGACCCGGAGGTGGCCCAGCTGGTGATGGCCGCCGACCTGCCGGCCGACCGGTTCGCGGAGTTCTTCGCCGGTCTGCGCCAGCAGTCGATCGCCAGCTTCACCAGCCCCAGTGGTGCGCCCGCCCGGCACCACCCGGTGACCTACCTGCTGTGCTCCCGGGACGAGTCCATCCTGCCGGCGAACCAGGAGCGGATGGCCGCCGGCGCGGACCGGGTGCACCGGCTGGACGCCGGGCACATGGTGATGCTCTCCCGCCCGACGGAGGTCGCGGAGCTGCTGCTCGGCGTGTGATGCTGGCCATACCCGGACCTCAATGTGGAGGAGAACCCCGTGTCCCGTCTTCGTTTCGGCATCTTCATGGCCCCGTTCCACTCGCCCGTCGGCCAGGACCCGATCTCCGCCTACGAACGTGACCTGGATGTGCTGCGGCTGCTGGACAGGTACGGCTACGACGAAGCCTGGATCGGCGAGCACCACTCCTGCGGACACGAGATCATCCCCGACCCGATGATCTTCATCGCGCACGCGGCCAACCACACCCGGCACATCAAGCTGGGTACCGGGGTGGTCTCGCTGCCGTACCACAACCCGCTGTGGGTGGCCGATCGCGCGATCTTCCTCGACCACCTCACCCGGGGCCGGTTCATGCTCGGCCTCGGGCCGGGCGCACTGCCCACCGACGCCACGATGATCGGCATTACCCTGGAGGAGCAGCGCGGCGCGCTGGAGCACGACACCGACGTGCTGATGGCGCTGTTGCGCGGCGAGACGGTCTCCGCGCAGACCAACCGGTACACCCTGGTGGACGCCCGAACCCAGTTGGTCCCGTACAGCGACTTCGACGTCTCGGTCGCGGCGATCGCCTCACCGACCGGGCCGAGGACGGCCGCCAAGAACGGGCTCGGGCTGCTGTCGGTGGGCGCCACCGCCCGCGAGGGTTTCGACGCGCTGGCCCTGCACTGGGACGTGATGGAGCAGCGCGCCCCGGAGTTCGGCCACCGGGCGGACCGGTCGAAGTGGCGGCTGGTCGGCCCGATGCACCTCGCGGACACCCGTGAGCAGGCCATCGAGGATGCCCGCTTCGGCCTGGACGCGTTCTGCGAGTACACGCAGGAGGTGGTGGCCGCGCCGCACTTCCGGGCCGCCGGCAGCACCTTCGACGAGCGGGTGGCCTGGGTGAACGAGACCGGGCTCGGCGTGATCGGCACCCCGGCGGACGCGATCGCGCAGATCGAACGGCTGGACAAGCAGTCCGGCGGCTTCGGCGCCTACCTGCTGATGCACCACGAGTGGGCCAACCCGGAGGCCACGGCCAAGAGCTACGAGCTGTTCGCCCGGTACGTCAAGCCCCGGTTCCAGGGCTCCACCGAACGGCTGGAGCGGGCCGAGCAGTTCGGCCGGTCCCGCTGGCAGGAGCTGGACCAGCGGCAGGCCAACGCCATCCAGGAGGCGACCGACCGCCACCAGAAGGAGCGCGCCGAGGCCGGCGGCTGAGCGCCCGGACCAGGGAGCCGACCGCGTCGGTCCGCGTCAGCGGCCCTGGAAGTTGGCCTCCCGCCGCTCGACGAAGGACTGGATGCCTTCCTTGAAGTCCTCGGAGGCGAACACCTGCGCCCGGATCGCCGGGATCTCCGCGATGGCCGCGCGTTCGGCGGCCTCCAGGTAGGAACGGGCCGCCCGCTTGGTAGCCCGCAGCCCCAGCGGGGCGTTCTTGCAGATCGCCCGGGCCAGCTCGAGCGCGCGGTCGATGTGGCGGCCGTACGGCACGACCTCCTGCACGAAGCCGAGCTCCAGTGCGCGCTCGGCATCGAACTCGTCGCACAGCATCAGGTGGTACATCGCGTTGCCCCAGCCGGTCCTGGCCAGGTAGCGGAAGTGGGCGCCGCCGAGCGGGGCGATGCCCCGCCGGGACTCGATCTGGGCGAACCGGGCGGTGTCGGCGGCAACCACTATGTCGGCGGCCAGCGCGATCTCGATCCCGACCGTGAAGGTGATCCCCTGCACCACGGCGACCACCGGCTTGTCGGTGCGCCGCCCCAGCCCGAACGGGTCAACCTTGTCCTCGGGGACGCCCTTCCAGGTCGCGTCCGGCCCGAAGAACTTGGGCATGTCCAGGCCGCCGGTGGTGTGTTCACCGGCCGAGCAGAGCACCGCCACCCACAGGCCGTCGTCCTCGTCGAACGTGGTCAGGTGGGTGGCCAGCTGGTCCATCATGTCGGGGCTGTAGGCGTTGCGCTTCGCCTGGTTGTCGACGGTGATCACGGCGATGTGCCCGTCGGTGGCCATGGTGACCTTGCCCGGCTGCTGGGTCATGGAGGAACCGTATCGAGTTGAGTTTCTCAACGCAACTCAGAGCGAATGTCACATTCCGGCGGGCCGTCCGGTCTATTGGCCATGAGCATCAGCGGTCAGCGGGCGGTCACGGCGGTACTCGGCCTTTCGGCGGCGTTCGTCGGGCTGTGGGCGCAGTTCGCGCCGATGTCGTTCTACGAGTCCTTTCCGCTTCCCGGACGGCACTGGGTGTCCGGCATCGGCGCCTACAACGAGCACCTCATCCGTGATGTGGGCGGCCTGTACCTGGCGCTGTTGACGATCAGCGCCTGGGCGGTGCTGAGGCCGCGCCGGGAGACGTTCCGGCTGGCCGGGGCGGCGTGGTTCGTGTTCAGCCTCCCCCACCTGGTGTTCCACCTGTTCCATTTGCAAGGCCTGCCGGCCATCGACCAGGTCGGGAACGTGGTCGCCCTCGGCGGCACCCTGGTCCTGGCGTTCCTGCTGCTCCTGGTGGACCACTCGGCGACCAGGGCCGGTTCGTCGGCGCCGCCGAAGGTGTAGGCGGGCGAGACGACCGGCTCGGCCTTCTCGACGTGCACCAGTACCGCCTCGAAGGCCGGGTAACCAAGCCCGTTCAGGTCGAGCGAAGGGCGCACACGTCACTCCGGTTGCCTGCCAAACCATGGTCAACAGGACATGGGGGTCGCCCCGGGGCACCTGAAGCGGCCCTCATGTCCTGTTGACCATGGTTCGGGCCGGTGCCCGGCTCGCCGGCCGAGGCAACGAACGCAACGGCCGCCACCCAAGGCCACAACAGCCCCCGCGGCCGTCCAAGCGATCTCTGAACCGGCACCGCACCCGGAGGCCACGCTCCTGCGCACCGGCGGGTCGTCGTAAACCAGGTTGGCGCGCCGCACGAACCGGGCTTCGGCCAGCCGGGGTCAGGGGCTCAGGGAGGCGGTGAGTGTGCCGGCCATCTGCCGGCCCAGTTCCTCCGGGGTCTGCGGACCATCCGGGCGGTACCACTTGTAACACCAGTTCACCGCGCCGAGGCACATGTTCACGTACACCTTCGGCGCCATCCCCAGCCGCACCCTCGGGTGTTCCTCGAGGTGCCGCTCCAGGGCGGCCACGAAGAAGCGCTCGAAGGCGCGGCGGCGGCGCAGGACCTCCTCGGCCAGCTCGGCGGGCAGCTCGTGCTCCTCCTCGAAGCAGACCTTCAGGAGTGCCTGGTGTTCGCAGGTGTAGACCACTCGGGCGGCGATCAGGTCGCGGACGGCGTCCAGCGGGGAGGCCGCGTCGGCGACCGTGCGGCGGGCCAGCACCAGGCTCTCGTCCAGCACGTCCGAGTAGATCCGCACCAGCAGCTCTTCCTTGCTGCGGAAGTAGTGGTAGAGGGTCGGCTTGGACAGCCCGACCGCCGCCGCGATCTCGTTCATCGAGGTGGCCCGGAAGCCGCGCCGGCTGAAGATGTGCGCGGACGTCGAGGTGACCCGCGCGCGCTGCTGGTCGGCGCGGCTCACCGCCGTCTCGGTCATGCCCACCTCCTGTCCGTACGGACCGTACTTGACACAACCGGCGCCATCCGACTCTACTGATTCGACCGCCCGGTCGGTCGGGAAATTCGGGAGCGCGCTCGGAGGCAGCATGAGCTGGGAGCTCGACCAGGTTCACCAGGACTTTCAGGCCAGCTGCCGAGCCTTCGTGGACCGGCAGGTGCGCCCGCTGGTCGACCAGGCCGAGTCCGCCGGCGAGTTTCCCGGCGAGCTGTGGAAGCAGTTCGGCGCCGCCGGGTTCCTCGGCCTGGTGAACCCTGGAGAGGACGGTGGCGCGCTCGCGGTGGCGCTGCTCGCCGAGGAGCTGGCCCGGGCCAGCGGGGGCATCGCGGTCACCGCGCTGGTCAGCGCGTACATGGCCGCGCCCCACCTGGTCCGGCACGGCACCGCCGCGCAGCGGGACCGCTGGACGACGCCGCTCACCGCGGGAGAGGCGGTGGCGGCGATCGCGGTCACCGAGCCGGGCACCGGCTCGGACGTGGCCAGGGTGGCCACCACCGCGCGGCGCACCGACCGGGGCTGGGTGCTGAACGGCCGGAAGATGTTCATCACCAACGCCGGGCTGGCCGACCTGATCGTCGTGGCCGCCCGCACCGGGGCACCCGGGCGACAGGGGCTGAGCCTGTTCCTGGTCGAGCGCGGCACACCCGGCCTGAGCCTGGGCAACCCGCTGTCGAAGATGGGCTGGCACGCCTCGGACACCCGCGAGGTGCTGCTGGACGACGTGGCGCTCCCGCTGGACGCGCTGCTCGGCGCGGAGAACCGGGGCTTCTACCAGATCATGGAGGGGTTCCAGCTGGAACGCGTCGCGCTGGCCGCCATGGGGATCGGGCACGCCGCCGAATGCCTCGACCTGGCCGGCGACTACGCCCGCCGGCGGGAGGCGTTCGGCGAACCGCTGACCGCACTGCAGACCGTCCGGCACCGGCTGGCCGACATGGAGGTGCGGCTGGAGGCGGCCCGGCTGGTGACCTACCAGGCCGCCGCCCGGCTGGACTCCGGGCACCCGGAGGCGGGGCGCGCGGTGGCCCGGGCGAAGTACCTGGCGGCGATCGCCGCCAACCAGATCGTGGACGACGCGGTGCAGCTGTTCGGCGGCGCCGGGTTCGTCGAGGAGTCCGCGGTGGCCCGGCACTACCGGGACGCCCGGATCCTGCGCATCGGCGGCGGCACCGACGAGATCCAGCTGGAGATCCTGACCCGGGGCATGGCGTGAGCGCCCAGACCGAGAACGGCGCACCCACCCGAGCCGACGTAGCCGATGCCGCGAGCCGCGCGCGCCGGGGCGGCGACCCGGCGCGCTGGCCGGACAAGCTCCCGGTGCGGGACCGCCTGGCGGTCCTGTTCGACCCCGGCACCTTCGTCGAGGACGGGCTGCTGGCCGGCGCGGCCGACGCCGACGGAGGTCTGCCGGCCGACGGGGTGGTCACCGGGGTGGGCCGGGTGGACGGGCGCCCGGTGGCGGTGATCGCGCACGACTTCACCGTGAAGGCCGGTTCCTGGGGCGAGCTGACCTGCGAAAAGCAGATCCGCATCCTGGAGCGGGCGGACCGGGACCTGTTGCCGGTGGTCTACCTGGTCGACTCGGCCGGGGGCCGGCTGACCGACCAAATGGGCTTCTTCCCCGGCCGTCGCGGCGCCTCGGCGATCTTCAACCTGCAGGTCCGGCTGTCCGGGCGGGTGCCGCAGCTGTGCTGCCTGCACGGGCCGTCGGCGGCCGGCGGGGCGTACATGCCGGCGTTCTGCGACTGGGTCGGCATGGTGGCCGGGAACGCGTCCATGTACCTGGCCAGCCCGCGCGTCGCGGAGAAGGTCACCGGGGAGCGCACCACGCTGGAGGCGATGGGCGGCGCGATGATGCACGCCGAGGTCTCCGGCTGCGGCGACGAGGTGTTCGACGCCGACTGGGAGGCGATCGCGGCGGCCCGCCTGCTGCTGTCCTACCTGCCCGACGACTTCCGGTCCGCCCCGGCCCGGAAGCCGGCGACCGACCCCGAGAAGGCCTGGCCGGCGGGCCTGATCCCGACCGACCCGAACGTCGCCTACGACGTGCGCGAAGTGGTCGACCGGGTGGTGGACGCCGGCACGTTCTTCGAGGTCAAGGCCCGCTGGGCGCAAGAGATGGTGGTCGGGCTGGCCCGGCTGGACGGCCGGGTGGTGGGCATCGTGGCCAACCAGCCGAAAGTGCGCAGCGGGGCGATCTTCGTCGACTCGGCCGACAAGGCCACCCGGTTCATCTCGCTGTGCGACGCGTTCAACGTCCCGCTGGTGTTCCTGCAGGACGTGCCGGGATTCATGGTCGGGGTGGAGGTGGAACGGCAGGGCATCATCCGCCACGGCGCGAAGATGATCGCCGCGATGGCCTCCGCCGAGGTGCCGAAGTACACCGTGGTGCTGCGCAAGGCCTACGCCGCCGGCTACTACGCCATGTGTGCCCCGGGTTTCCAGCCGCGGGCCACGCTGGCCCTGCCGACCGCGACGATCGGCCCGATGTCCGCCGAGGCCTCGGTCAACGCGGTGTACGCGAACAAGATCGCCGCCATCCAGGACGAGGCGGAACGGGCCGCGTTCGTGGCCGCCCGCACCGCCGAGCAGCGCGCCGACATCAACCTGCTGCGCATGGGCGGCGACCTGGTGGTCGACGCCGTGGTCGAGCCGGAACGCCTGCGCGGGGAGCTGTCCGCGCGCCTGGTCGACGCCGACCGCTGGAGCCGGGAGACCGGCCGCCGCCACCACCCGATCAGCCCCGTCTGACCCGCCACCCAGGAGGACGACGATGTCCGACAGTCTGGCCCAGCTCATCGACACCCCGTTGACACCACCGCGGCCGGAGTGGCTGGTGCCCCACCGGGTCGCCGAGCTGCGCACCGCGCGGGAGTTCACCGACCCGGACGACTACTGGGCCTGGGTGGCCGGCCGGCAGCGCTGGTCGACGCCATGGCACACGGTGCGCACCGGCGGGATCGAGGACGCCCGGTACTTCGAGGGCGGCCGGATCAACGTGGCCGACAACTGCGTCGACCGCTGGGCCGAGGACCCGGCGACCGCCGACCGGCCCGCCGTGGTGTGGGAGGGCGAGCCCGGCGACACCCGGACGCTCAGTTACGCCCAGCTGGCCCGCGAGGTGTCCGCGCTGGCCGCCGGGCTGCTCGGACTGGGGGTGCGCCGGGGTGACGTGGTGGCCATCTACCTGCCCAACCTGGTCGAGGCGTTCACCGCCATCCAGGCGTGCAACCGCATCGGCGCGGTCTACACGGTGCTGTTCTCCGGCTTCGGGGAGGAGGCGGTGGCCTCCCGCCTGCTCGCGTCGCGCGCGGCGGCGGTGGTCGTGGCCGACGCCAGCTACCGGCGGGGGAAGCGGGTCGAGCTGCTGGCCACGCTGCGCGCCGCCCGGACGCGGGCACCGGACCTGCGGGTCACCGTGGTGGTCGACCGCACCGGTGACCGGGCCGCCCTGGAACCCGGCGAGCACGCCTACGCCGCCGTCCTGGAAGCCGGCCGGGACGGCACCCCGTGTGTGCCGCTGGACCCGAACGACCCGTCATTCCTGATCTTCACCAGCGGCACCGAGTCGCGGCCCAAGGGCGTGGTGCACAGCGTCGGCGGGTTCCTGCTCGGCACCTGGGCCAACGCGCACTGGCAGGTCGGGTACGAGCCGGACGACGTGTACTGGGTGGCCGCCGACGTCGGCTGGCTGACCTTCCCGATCCAGGCGGTGGTCGGCGGGCTGGCCCTCGGGATGACCGTGGCCTGTTACGAGGGCGCACTGGACACCCCGAGCAACGCCAGGTTCTACGAGATCTGCGAGAAGCACCGGGTCACCAAGGTGCTGGCCGCGCCCACGCTGATCCGGATGCTGCGCAAGTTCGGCCTGTCCGAGGACCACCCGCTGCCGGCGCTCAAGCTGCTCACCGCGCAGGGCGAACCGTTCGACACCGACACCTTCGACTGGGCGACCGAGGCCTTCGGTGTCCCGGTGGTGAACGCCTACGGCCAGACCGAGACCGGCTCGACCTGGGCCTACCCGGTGTACGGCGTGGAGCCGATCAAACCGGGTTCGGTGGGCACGGCGGTGCCCGGCCACGGCTTCGAGATCGTCGACGAGGACGGCCGGCCGGTGCCGCCCGGGGTGAAGGGGAACCTGGTGCTGACCAGGCCTTTTCCCACCCTGGCCCGCACGGTGTGGGACGACCACGCCCGCTACCTGTCCACCTACTTCGCCCGGTTCCCCGGCCGGTACGCCACGAACGACGAGGCCGTGCTGGACCACGACGGCCACCTCTGGGTGCTCGGCCGGGCCGACGACGTGATCAATGTGGCGGCGCACCGGATCTCCACGATGGAGATCGAGGCGGTGGTGACCGCCCACCCGGCGGTGGTGGAGGCCGCCGTGGTCGGCATACCCGACGAGACCAAGGGCACCGTGCCGGTCGCCTTCGTCACGCTGCGCCCCGGCACCGAGGACACCGGTGAGGTGCGCGCCGAGCTGGACCGCCGGGTGACCGCCGAGATGGGTGGCTACGCCCGGCTCGCGGCGATCTACCCGACGCCCGCGCTGCCGAAGACCCGCACCGGCAAGACCATGCGCCGGCTGCTGCGGGACCTGCTGGTGCACGGCTCCCCCACCGGTGACACCAGCGCGATGGAGGACCCCGCCGCGCTGGACACGGTGCGCACCGCCCTCGGCCCGCTCGTGCCCGAGCGTGGAGGCGGGGCTCAGCCGTAGCGGCGGAGGTCGTGGAAGAAGTCGTCGACGACCCGCAGTTCACCGACGCGCTGGATCTCGTCGTAGACGAACTTGCCGACCGCGAGGTCGAGCACGCCGAGGCCGAACGGGGAGAACACCAGCGGGCGGTCCGCCGGCACGGTGATCCGCCCGGACATCACGTCGTCCAGCGTGCCGGCCAGGAAATCCCGGTTGCCGGTGAGCTGTTCGGCCAGGTGCGGCGAGGTGTTCGCCTTCAGGCAGTGCTCCACGTCGTCGACGATGTTGGTCGAGCCGAGCACGATCTCCGGCGACAGGTCGCGCAGCGACACGTGCAGCACCAGCGGGTTGTGCTCGAACCAGGACAGCTCGTGCACGTGCGGCTCGCCGGCGACCGTGGCGAACACCACCACGTCGCTGGAACGGATCAGCGACTCGGCGGAGTCGTGCACGGTGATCCGGCCCTCGGTGCCGGACCGCCCCAGGTAGCCGCTGAACCCGGCCGCGCTCTCGGCGGACAGGTCGAACACGCCGACCTCGTCGAACGACCAGCCGGTGCTGGCCAGGAAGGTGTGGATGTACCGGGCGATCAGGCCCACCCCGAAGAACCCGACCCGGGCGGGCCGGCCCCGGCCCCGGGTGAGCCAGTCGGCGGCCAGCGCCGCCGACGCCGCCGTCCGGGTGGCGCTGATGATCGAGCTCTCCAGGCAGGCGAACGGGTAGCCGGTGTCGTGGTCGTTGAGGATCAGCACCGCCGATGCCCGGGGGATCCCGGCCGCCACGTTCTCCGGGAAACTGGAGATCCACTTCAGGCCGTCCACCCGCACCTGCCCACCGATCGAGGCGGGCAGAGCGATGATCCGGGAGGTCGGGCGGTCCGGGAACCGCAGGAAGTACGACGGCGGGTTCACCGAGTCGCCGGACCCGTGCACCCGGTAGGTGGTCTCGACCAGTTCGGTGATCCGCTTCTCCTGCCCGGCCAGCGCGCGCTGCACCTGGCCGCCGGAGATCACCGCGAACGGAGGCACCCCGCCCATCACGCGGTCACCTCGGCCGAGAAGCCGCCCATGCCCACCGGGTCACCCAGGCCGACCAGCACCTCACGGGGTCCCTGGAAGGGTTCCCGGCTGTGCGCCGTCCGGATGTTGTCGACCAGCAGCAGGTCGCCGGACTGCCACGGCTCCCGCCGGGTGTTGGCCTGGTAGACCTGGTTGAGCAGGTGCACGATGTCGGGCCCGACCGGGTCGCCGTTGCCGAAGTGGGTGTTGAAGGGCAGCGACTCCCGGCCGTAGACATCCACCAGGAACTCCCGCACGTCCGGGTCCAGCGTCCACTCGTTCAGGAACGCGATCTGGTTGAACCAACAGTTACGGCCACTGATCGGGTGGGCCACCACCGCGTAGCGCCGCTGCCAGGTGCGCAGCCCGCCACCGGACTGCCACTCGAAGTCGATCGCGTTGGCCCGGCAGTAGTCCTCCACGGCCCCCCGGTCGGCGGTGCCGAACGCCTCCGCGTAGGACGCCCCCATCTCATCGTTGTAGTTGCGCGACAGCAGCCAGCCCTCCCGCTCGAACCGGGCGACCAGGTCCGCCGGCAGCGCATCCAACACCGCGGCCGAGTCGCAGACGGCGGTCGCGCCGCCCGCCCCGGGCGCGGTGCGGCAGGCGAACATCATCAGGTTCGGAAACTCCAGCGCATAGCTCAGCTCGTGGTGCATGCACATCGGCTCGTTCGGCTGCCACTTGGTCGAGGAGTACACCCCCGGCGCGTAGGCCGTCCGGGGGGCGAACGACTCCCGCTCACCCATCAGCCCGCCCGAGGCCAACCGCTGGAACACCGCGCCGACCTGGCCCGTGTCACCCAGCCCCAAACCCCGGACCAGCAGCGCACCGTGCTCATCGATCACCGCGTGCAGGGCGTCCCGATGCTCGGCCACCCAGGTCGGTGCGTCGCCGGTGAGCTCGGCCCGCAGGATCGGCGGCTTGCCCGGAGAGACTTCCAGGCCTCGCAAGGAGGAAGCGTGTGGCGTGGACATCTCGGTTCCTTTCGGTGTGGTGGTCTGAGTTTCAGTGGGTCAGCTGTGCGGAACGCGGTGCGGCTGCGGAGTCGAGCAGCCCGGCCAGGTCGGTGAGCACCGGGTTCAGGGTGATGTCCTTGAGCGAGACCGCGCGGTCGAGCGCGATCGCCAGCTTCACGGCGGACAGCGATGTGCCGCCCCGGTCGAAGAAGTTGTCCCACCGGCCCACCTGCTCCGCCGGGACGCCCAGCACCTTCCCCCACGCGGCCGCGAGCCGCCGCTCGGCGGGCGTGCTCGGCGCGTGGTAGTCCGCCTCGACAGTGTCGAGCTCAGCGGCCAGCGCCACCAGCGCCTTCTTGTTGATTTTTCCGTTTCCGGTCAGCGGCAGGCTCTCCCGCCAGTGGTACGTGGTGGGCACCATGTACTCGGGCAGCGACTCGGCCAGCCGGTCTTGGAGCGCGGAGACCTCCAGCGGGTTGTTGCCCGCGTAGAACGCCACCAGGTGCTTGCTCCCGTCGGGCCGCTCGGCCACGACGACCGCGCCGTCCCGGACGCCGGGCGCCCGCAGCAGGGTGTTCTCGATCTCGCCGATCTCGATCCGGAAGCCCCGGATCTTGACCTGGCTGTCCCGGCGGCCGAGGAACTCCAGCTTGCCCTCGGGCAGCCAGCGGCCGAAGTCGCCGGCGCGGTACAGCCGCTCGCCCCTGCGGTGCGGGTCGGCCATGAACGCCTGCCGGGTGCGCTCCGGGTCGTTGATGTACCCGCGCCCGACACAGACGCCGGAGAAGGCGATCTCACCGGGGGCGCCGAGCGGAACCGGCATCAGGTTCTCGTCGACCACGTAGACGTGCACGTTGTTGACCGCGGGGCCGAGTGGGATCCGCTCCCGGTCGGGCACCCGGCGCATCACCTCGTGGTTGGTGTCGTCGGAGGTCTCGGTCAGCCCGTAGGCGTTGACCAGCGCGATGCCCGGCTTGCTGGCGAACCAGCGCTGCGCCAGCTCCTTCTTCAGCGCCTCACCGGTCACCGAGACGCAGTGCAGGTCGGGCAGCTCGCGCGGGTGCTGTTCCAGGTAGGTCAGCACGACCTCCAGGTAGGACGGCACGACCTGGAGCACGCCCACCCGGCGGTCCACGATCTTGTCCACGAACCGCTCGACGTCCAGCACCACGTCCTGCTCCACCAGCAGGGTCCGGCCGCCGACGACCAGCGCGGAGACCAACTGCCACAGCGAGATGTCGAAGCACTGGGGCGCGACCTGGGCGACCACGTCGCCCTCGCGGATCTCCAGGTCACCGATCTTGGCGTACAGGTGGTTGAGCATGCCGGCGTGCTCACACATCGCGCCCTTCGGCTCACCGGTGGAACCGGAGGTGAAGTAGATGTAGGCCAGCTGGTCCGCCGTCACCTCCATGCGGAGGTCGTCCTCGGCGTGGTCCTCCGCGTAGGCCGTGTCGAAGTAGACCCGCTGCGCCTCCGGCAGCGACCCGAGGGCCTGGTCCAGCGTCTCGGTGCTGCCGCGCTCGGTGAGCACCAGCCGGCAGTCGGCCCGGCGCAGCGTGCTGGCGATCCGGTCGCCGGGGAAGTGCGGCTCGATGGGCAGGTAGACGCCGCCGGCCTTGAACACGGCGATCACGGCGGCCATCCAGTCCAGGTTGCGCTCGGCCACCACGGCGACGACGCCCTCCCGGCACAGGCCCCGGGCCAGCAGCGCCCGGCTCAGCCGGTTGGCGCGGGCGTTGAGCTCGCGGTAGGTCCAGCTCCGGTCGCCGTGCACCGCCGCGACGGCGTCCGGGTGGGCGACCACCCGCTGCTCGAACAGCTCGTGGAACCGGCGGTCCGGCAGCTCGCGGCGCGGCCCGGCCAGCCCCTCCAGCTGGAAGTGCATCTCCTGCTGGCTGAGCAGGCTGTCCCGTCCGTGGTCGGCGTAGGAGTCGGTGGTGAGCAGCTCCAGCGCGGTGAGGTGGTAACCGGCGATCCGGGCGGCGGCCGCCGCGTCCAGCGCCTCGGTCCGGTGCCGCAGCCGCAGGGTGAACCGGTCGCCCCGGCGGCGCACGTGCACCGAGAGCACCGTGTCCTCGGCCAGGGCGACCTCCTTGCTCCCGGTCGCGTCGAACACGGTCTCGAAGGCCGGGCCGGCGATGCCCAGCTCACGCCGCAGGTCCTCCACCGGGAACCCCAGGTGCGACATCAGGCCGCACTCGGCGCGCGAGGCCTCCCGCAGCAGCGACCGCCACGAGCCGTGCCCGGTGGACAGCCGCAGCGGCAACGCCTGACCGCCCATGCCCGAGACGTAGCCGGTCACCACGTCGGACTCACCGGACAGCGCGGCGATCACCTTGGCGTACGCGGCCAGCAGCACCGAGCTCAGCGACACCTCCAGCTCGCCGGCCAGCCGTTGCGCCGAGGCCACCAGGCTGTCCGGCACGATCACCTCGTGCTCGGCCACGCCCGGCGCCGGGTCGAGCGACCACCGGGCGATCTCGCTGAACCCACCGGCGGCCAGCACACCACTCCAGTACTCCCGGTCAGCGTTCACAGTCGTGTTCATCGGA
This sequence comes from Actinospineispora eucalypti, assembly GCA_014208095.1. Lineage (GTDB taxonomy): Bacteria > Actinomycetota > Actinomycetes > Mycobacteriales > Pseudonocardiaceae > Pseudonocardia > Pseudonocardia eucalypti. Next base: position 1,262,797 of record JACHMT010000002.1, read on the forward strand.
TTCCCTCAGTTCGTCTTGGCCGGAGAAAGCGAGATCAGTTCGCGGGCCGGGTTTCCGCCCCAGTACTCACCGGGCGGGATCTCCTCGCCCTTCATCAGGAATGAGTCGGCGGCCAGCTCGGACCCGTCGCCCATGGTCACGCCGTAGTGCACGAACGCACCGACGCCGAGCGTGCAGCCGGCGCCGAGCGCGCTGAGGTCGGACTTGAAGGCGCCGTCCTCCTGCGAGTGGCACTGGATGACGCTGCCCTCGTTGAGGGTGCAGTCGTCGCCGATGGTGGTGAAGGTGCGCTCGGTGAGGAAGCAGCCGTCGTCGAACACCCGCCGACCGACCTTGGCCCCCATCATCCGCCAGATGACGTTCTTGAACGGGGTGCCGTTGAACAGGTTGAGGAACTCGTCCGAGACCACCTTCCAGGCGCGCTCGTGCCGCCAGAAGTCGGGGTCGTAGATCGAGCAGCCGTTCGGCCGGAGCACCTCCATGTTCCGCACCGTCCGGTCCACCAGCACGAAGTAGACGGCGGTGAACAGCACGGTCAGCGCATTGGACGCGGCGAACGCGAGCACTCCCAGCGAGTGGTAGAGGTCGATAGCGACCAGCGTGAACAGGCTGACCATGAGGAAGTACAGCCACAGCGACAGCAGTCGGAACAGCATGCTGACCGCGTTGTGCCGGTTCTTCAGGGCCAGGCGCCGGCGCAGTTCCTCGGCGCTGCCCAGGTCGAGGTCGTTGTCCCGAGCCACGGACCGGGGGATCTCGAAGCTGGGCGAACCCAGCAGGCCGACGCCCTCCCGGACCGGGCCGTCAATGGGCACCATGACCTTGGTGGCCAGCAGGCAGTTGTCACCCGTCCGGCCCTGCGTCGGGTACGCGATCCGGTTGCCCAGGAAGTTGTGCGCGCCGATGGACACCTGGGAGACGCGGAAGGACGTGCTGGAGAAGTCGGCGTTGATGATCGACAGTCCGTCGGCGATCACCGTGCCGCTGCCCACCGAGCTCAGGTACGGGTTGTCCTGCTTGACCTCCATGCCGAAGTTGGAACCGGTCTGCTCGACGTCGCGCAGGCCGAACCCGAGGGACCGCAGGTAGTCCACGATGTACGAGCTGTCGCCGAACAGGTGGGTGTAGAACTTCCGGTTCGTCATCCGGGTGACGGTCCGCTGCGCCCAGTGGTGGAAGCCGTACAGCGGGTAGACCTTGTCCGGCTTGATGAACATGGCGAGCAGGCGCGGCACGGTGAACACGAAGAGCAGGCCGCCGACCACCCCGCCGAGGAACAGCAGCACGGAGGCGACGATCGCGTCGGCGTAGAGCGCCCAGTTGGTGAGGGCCAGCGGGGCATCGCCGACCAGGGTGCGCACCCACGGCACGGCGGCAAGCAGCAGGTACGTTCCGCCGATCGCCAGCGGCAGGAGCACGAGCAGCATGCTCAGCAGCTGGGCGAGGCCGTACAGCGTCCTGCGCACGGTGCCCACGCGGGCCGGCGGCACGGAGCGGTAGTCGGTGTCGGTCCGCTGGGCCGGGGACCCGTGCCAGCGCTCGCCGGCCGGCACCGCCTGCCGGGCGTGCAGCGCGGATGAGTTGCCCAGCTGCGCCCCGTCGCCCAGCGAGGTGCCGATGTCCAGCACCGTCGCCTCACCGATGTAGACGTCCCGGCCGAGGGTCACCGGGCCGACCTCGATCACGCCGGCCCGCACCCGGTAGCAGTTGAAGAACGAGTCCTTGCGGATGACCGTGCCCTCGCCGATGGTCAGCATGTCGGTGCACACCGGCGCGTGGTCGGACAGGATGGTGACGCCCCGCCCGATCTTCGCGCCCAGCGCCCGCAGGTAGAGCACCTGCAGCGGGGAGCCGCTCATCTTGGCCAGCGGGCTCATCCGGATCAGCGTCTTGACCAGCCAGAAGCCCACGTAGGGCAGGCTCCAGACCCGCAGCTCCTGGGGCTTCCAGCGGCCGATGATCAGCCACTTGGCGACGATCGGCAGGGTGCACACGCCGAAGAAGGCGATCGCGCCCACCGCGGCCGAGCGCAGGTAGATGTCCAGCTCGGCGGTGGCGGTGGAGATCCACTCCGCGCCCCGGACGGCCAGGACCGCGGCGAGGCAGCAGTACCCCAGGAAGAACAGCAGCTGCAGGGCGCCGCAGAGGACGTAGCGGGGCTTGCCGACCGGCGCCTTCGCCAGGCCCTCGGCGTACCTCGTCACCTCGGCCGAGGGCGGGATCGACGGGGCGGCCTCCGGGAGCACCGCCACGGCGGCGGCCTCCGCCGGGTCCCCGAGGCCGGTGGCCAGCGCGCGGACGGTGCTGTAGCGGTAGATGTCCTTCATCGACACCGACGGCAGGTCGAGGCGTTTGCGGGCCTTGGCGCAGAACCGGGCCATCACCATCGAGTCCGCGCCCAGGTCATCGAAGAAGTTGCCGTCCACCGACACCTCCCGCATGCCCAGCACCTGGGCGAGCACCTCGGCGAAGCCGCGCTCGGTCGAGGTGGACGCCGGGTCGGCGAGGGCGGTGGCCAGGCCACGGATGGTGGTGTGGCGGTAAATGTCCTTCATCGACACCGACGGCAGGTCCGGCTGCTTGCGGGCCCGGGCACAGAACCGGGCCATCACCATCGAGTCCGCACCCAGGTCATCGAAGAAGTTGCCGTCCACCGACACCTCATCGACGCCCAGGACCTCAGCGAGCACCTCGGCCAAGGCCTTCGCGACGCCGGTCGCCGGCGCGGTGCCGGCCGCCGGGGTGGCGGGCGCCGCGGGCAGCGCGAGCGCCACAGTGGCGTCCGCCGCCGGGAGCATCTGGACGGGCAGAATCTGAGTGGGCAGCTGAGCGCCGTCCCCGCCGGACACGACCGTCCGGTCGACCCGCCCGTGGTATTCGATCTCGCCGTTGGTGTTGACCCGGCCCAGGTCGCCGGTGCGGTAGATCCGCCCGGACGGGTTGCCCGGGATGCCCAGGAAATCGGGGATGAACGCCTCCCGGGTGAGGTCCTCGCGGTTGAGGTAGCCACAGGCCAACCCGATCCCGGCGATGGCGATCTCACCGACCTGCCCGTGCGGCAGCGCGCGGTACGGCTCCTCGACATCCAGGATCACCGCACTGTAGGTCGGCAACGGCACCCCGATACTGGCCGGCTTGTTCGGGTGCAGCTCGGTCCAGATCGCGGTGACGGTCACCTCGGGCGGGCCGTAGACGTTCAGGAACCGCCGCCCCGGGCGGTGCCAACGCGCCACCAGATGCGCCGGGCACGGCTGTTCGGACACCAGCAGGAACCGCAGGTGCGGCAAATCGCCCGGGATGGTGTCCAGCAGCCCCGGCACGGTGCACATCGCGGTGACCCGACGCTCGTCCAGGAAACGGTGCAACTCGGCCCCACGCAGCCGGGCGCGGGGCGGCGCGGGCACCAACGTCGCGCCCTGCGCCCAGGGCACCCAGATCTCCTCCACCGAAAAGTCGGACGCGATCGTGCGCCCCTGGTAAACCCGGTCCCGGGCGCGGATGCCGTAGATCTCGGCGGCGACCTTCACAAAGTTGCAGATGCTGCGGTGATCCACCGCCACACCGGTGAGCCGACCCGAGGCGCCCTGGGTGTAGGTGATGTAAGCCAACTTGTCGGCGGCCGAGCCGCGCTCGGCCGGGATCAGCCGCCGGTCGGCCATCTCGGCGATCAGCGGCATCGCCTGGTCCACATACACCAACTCGGCGCCACTCGCGCCCAGCAGCTCGAACTGCTCGATCCGCTCGGCCAGGTGCGAGACCGACAGCACGGTACGCACCTGGGCGTCCTCGACCATGTAGGCCATCCGACCCATCGGATAACCGGCATCCAGCGGGACGTAGGTGGCGCCGATCTTCAGCACCGCGAGCATCGCCACATACGCATCGGCCGCGTCATCGAACAGCAACGCGATCCGATCACCCGACCCCGCGCCGCGCAGCCGCAGGAAACGGGCCATCCGGTTGGCCCAGCCGTCCAACTCCTCGTAACTGAGGGACTTCTCGCCCGCGTCCACCGCGAGCTGCCCGGGCCGCCCGTACTTGCGGACCCAGTCGCAGCGCTCCTCGAACAAGTGATCAAGACGCTCGTCCTGGCGGACCCGCCAACCCTGCGCCTCGTGCTGGTCAACCACGATCAGGTCCGACAGCGACTGTGCCTGCATTGGCCGGCTTTCGATGCTCGGAGCGCTCATCGGGATCACGCGGACCAGGAACGGGTGGGCAGCTCGGCCCCGCCGTCGATGCCGTCGAGCACGTCCTCGCCGTACAGGTCGTGGATCCAGGTGCTCTGGTAGACGGTGTCCAGATACCGCTCACCGAAATCCGGGGCGATGGCCACCGAGGTGAGGTGCTGGGCGCCGCGATCGGCCAGCCACTGAGTAGCGCCGCTGACCACGGTCCCGGTAGACCCGCCGAACAAGAACCCCCGCCGGGCCAGGCGGTGGCAGGCGCGGACGGTGTCCGCTTCCTCCACATACACCACCTCGTCCACGTAGGACTCGTCCAACTGGGGCGGGCGGACGCTGGTGCCCAGCCCGGGGATCATCCGGCGCGCGGGAGGGGCGCCGAAGGTCACCGAGCCCACCGCGTCCACCGCGACGATCCGCACGCGCGGGTGGTGGCGCCGGAAGTAGCGCGCGCAGCCCATCAGCGTGCCGGTGGTGCCCGCCCCGACAAACAGCACGTCCAGGTGCGGGAACGCGGACGCGATCTCGGGCGCGGTGGTCTTGTAGTGCGCCGCCGAGTTGTTCGGGTTGGCGTACTGGTTCAACCACACATACCGGTCATCCGAGTCACACAACGACCGGACGTAATCGATCCGGGCGCCCAGGAAACCACCGGCCGCGTCCGGCTCGGTGACCGTGTGCACCTCACCACCCAGAGCCTCCATCAACCGCCGGGTGGCCAGGTTGCAGCGCGGGTCGGTCACACAGATGAACCGGTACCCCTTGCTCGCGGCGATCATGCTCAACGCCACACCCAGGTTCCCCGACGAGGACTCCACGATCACCGACCACGGCGTCAAAAGCCCATCCCGCTCGGCCGCCTCGACCATCCCAGCGGCCGCCTTCAGCTTGATCGAACCGGCGAAGTTGAAACCCTCACACTTCAAGAACAACGAGCTGCCGAAGATCGACCGCAGGTCGACGAACAGACCCTCTTCGTTGTACTCCTGCGGGAGCGAAATGACCGTCACGACAACTCCCCCTCGTTTGTTGACCTGGAGTTCGTGTTGGTCACAAGGGTGCTGTGGCGGCCGGCTCCGAACCATGGTGAGCACACCCGAACCCGAGGGGGGTGATCCCGATCGGCAGGTAGGGTTGTCCCGAAAACCGCAGGTGAAACTCGCTCAGGCGGGCGGTCATCCCTCGCCGTGGAGTGGAAGGGGCGGGCGCCGGCCTAGGCGCGTTCGGCGTTGCGCAGCGCCAGGGCGACCACCACGTCCGCCACGGTGAGGCCGAGCATCCCGTACATGCCGCCGACGGCCTCGCGCCGGCCATCCGACCGCCGGGCCTCGGCCCGGTAGATGGTCGCCGTGGCCAGGCTGAACGCGGCCCGCGCGGCCATCCACGGCCAGCGCGGACGACCGCGCAGCAGGCCCGGTACCAGGGCCAGGTCCATCACCCCGACCGTCCGGGCGACCGACCGCCGGTCGCCCAGCCCCATCGCCGAGCCGACGGGACCGGGCGCGGCCACCAGCGCAGCTCCGGCCACCAGGGTCACCAGGCCGACCATCTTCGGCGCCCGCTCCAGTGCGGAAGGTCTCATCCGGTGATCCTAAACAGCGCCCGGGTGCTTCATGAGCCGGGCCGGGCGTCCTCGAGATCGCGCAGGGCGTCTTCGAGATGGACCAGCAGCCGTTGCAGGTGCGGGACCGACCGGTGACAGCCGGTGATGCCGAACGACAGCCGGTCGCGGTAGGAGACCAGGGTGATGTTCAGCGCCTGGCCGTCGGTCACTACGGAGATCGGGTAGGCGTCGGTGAGCGCGCACCCGTTGAGGTAGAGCGGCTTGGCCACGGCGGGGACGTTGGAGATGACCAGGTTGAACGCGGGCCGGGGCGGCAGCGGGCCGGGCAGCGTGTTGGGCAGCACCCCGCCGAGCACCGCGCCGCTGAGCGCCGTGGCGGTGACCGGGTCGAGCTCGGACATCAGGCGTTTGCCGCGTCGCATGGAGCAGTGGATGCCCCGCAGCCGGGTGAGGCCGTCGGGGATGTCCGTGCCGAGGTTGCACAGCACGGCGGCCCAGGAGTTGCCGTCACGGGCCGAGGCGGACGGGTCGGTGGAGGACAGCGAGACCGGGACCATGGCCACCAGTGACGACCCGGGCAGGGCGTCCCGCTCGATCAGGTACGCGCGCAGCGCACCGGCGCACATGGTCAGCGCCACGTCGTTCAGGCTGGTGCCGGTGGCCCTGGCGACGTCGACCAGCCGCGCGATCGGCCACGAGTCGCCGGCGAAGCGGCGCGCGGAGCCGACCCGGTTGTTCAGGATGGTGTGCGGCGCACTAAACGGCAGGGTCGGCCCGCCGTCCCGCACCGAGGAGACACCGGCGCCGGCCAGCGCCTTGACGGTGCCACCCAGCTGGTCGGCCACCCGGAGCGCACCCTTCCCGATGGCGGTGACCGTGGGGCGACGGGTCGCGGCCGGGGTGGCGGGCCGGCCGGGCCGGCTCGGCGTGATCCACGGGGCGGCGCAGCCCCGCGCTCCCGGGTCGGGCGAGAGGCCGCCCAGCACGTGCCGGGCCATGTTGACCCCGTCGAAGCTGGCGTGGTGCATCTTGGTGCACAGGGCGAACCGGCCGTCGGCCAGGCCCTCGACCAGGTGGGCCTGCCACAGCGGGCGGTCCCGGGCCAGCAGCGTGGCGTGGAAGTCACCCACGTGTTCCAGCAGCTCGCGGATCCGGCCGGGGCGGGGCAGCGCGACCCGGCGCACGTGCAGCGCCAGGTCGATGTCCTCGTCGTAGGCCCAGGCGTACTGGCCGGCGGTGGCCGCCGAGCGGTAGGGCCGGCGCCGGAACGCCGGTTTGACGGCGTCCCGGTCGGTCATCGCGGCGTACATCTCGTCCAGCAGCTCGGGTCCGGCGTCCGGCGGCGGTTCGAAGATCTGCAGGGATATGACGTGCGCGGGGCTGCGCTGCGACTCGGCCCACAGGTAGAGCGAGTCGGTGGGCGGTACCAGGCGCATCGCTCAGTCCCGGGGGGTGAACGTGACCGGCAGCCGCTTGATGCCGTTGATGAAGTTTCCGGCCAGGTACTCCGGCTCCCCCACCCGCAGGTCCGGAAGCCGGAACAGCAGCTCCCGGAACAGCGCGCGGAGCTGGGTGCGGGCCAGGTGGCTGCCCAGGCAGAAGTGCGGACCGCCGCCGCCGAACCCGATGTGGTTGTTCGGCTTGCGGGCGATGTCGAAGCGCAGCGGCTGGTCGAACACCGCCTCGTCCTGGTTGCCCGAGCGGTAGAACATCACGACCTTCTCCCCGGCGGCGATCTTCTGTCCGCCGACCTCGGTGTCGGTGCGCGCGGTGCGGCGGAAGGTCATCACCGGGCTGGCCCAGCGGACGAACTCCTCCACCGCCGCGCCGATCCGCCCGTCGTAGTCCTCCAGCAGGGCGGCCCGCTGCTCGGGGAAGTCCTGGAGCGCCTTGACGGTGTGGCTGGCGGTCTGGCGGGTGGTGTCGTTGCCGGCCACGCAGAGCAGCACGAAGAACGCGGCGATCTCGGCGTCGGTGAGCCGCTCGCCGTCCAGCTCGGCCTGGGCCAGCGCGGTCATCAGGTCGTCCGCCGGCTCCTCCCGGCGCCGCGCGACCAGTTCGGACGCGCCGCCGTGCAGCGTCACCAGCGAGTTGAACAGCACGTTGATCGGCTCGCCGTCGCCGATGAAGTCCGGGTCGTTCCAGGCGACCATCGCACCGGCGGCGGCGGTGATCCGCTCCCGGTCCTCCATCGGGATCCCGATCATCTCCGAGATCGTCCACATGGGCAGCCGTGCGGCGACCTGCTCGACGAAGTCGATCTCGCCCAGCGGGGCCACCTCGTCCACGATCAGCCAGGCCTGGTTGCGGATCTGCCCCTCGATCTGGGCCACCCGCCTCGGGGTGAACACCGAGCTGATCAGCCGGCGCTGGCGGACGTGCCGGGGCGCGTCCATAGCCAGGATCGAGTGCGCCGCCTCCAGCACCTCGGCCGGCACGTCTTCCAGCATCACCCCGCCGAACTCCTGCCCGGATGCGAACACCTCGGCGTTGCGGCTGGCCTCGACGATGTCGGCGTGCCGGGTCAACGCCCAGAACCCCGGGTCGTCCGAGTTCGGCATCAGATCGGTCTCGGCCGGGCGGTGCCAGGACACCGGGCGCTCGGCCCGCAGCCGCGCGAACCGCTGGTCACGCACCGCCGGCGGCTGCGCCCAGAACGAGTGCGACGAGATGTCCAGCGGGTCGAAGGTTCGCGTGGTCTCCACGGGCCTGCCTCCTCAGCTCGGCGATGGGGTCTGATTCTGACCATAACGTAACTTATGCTATAGTCAATCGGTGCAGGTCAAAGGACCTTGTGCAGCTGCTCACAGCAAGGAGTGCCAGCGATGCCGAGGGAGCCGCGCCACCTCAAGGTCACCCAGGACCAGTACTTCGCGGCCGCACTGGGCCAGCTGGCCGCACACGGGGCCGAGGGGTTGACGATCAGCCGGCTGTGCCAGGCGCTCGGGGTGACCAGCGGGTCCTTCTACCACTACTTCGGCGGCTGGGCGGGGTTCGTCGAGGCACTGCTCGCCCACTGGGAGGACGAGCAGACGCAGCGCATCGTGCGGCTGGCCCGCGCCGAAGCCGGGGTCGAGCAGCGCCTCGGCGTGCTGCGGCGGCAGGCCCTCGCCCTGCCGCACGACGCCGAAGCGGCCATCCGCGCGTGGAGCCGCAGCGACGAGCGGGTCGAGGCAGCACAGCGGAAGGTGGACGCACAACGGCACGCGACGCTGCGGGCGATCATCGTCGACCTGGGCGTACCGGCCCGGGACGCCGACCGCCTCGCCACCACCGGGGTGGCCCTCCTGGTGGGCATGCAACAGCTGCACCGCCCGGTGGACACCGAGCTGCTCAGCACGGTGTTCGACGAGTTCGAGCGCACCATCCGGACCCTCAGTCCTGCAGCGGACGGTTGTCCGCGCGCGGGGTGAGCGCGAACGCCGGGACGAGCTGGTCCCGCCACAACAGCGTGTTCTCCCGGCCGTCGATGAAGTGCATCGTGTAGGTCACCTCGCCCAGCCACTGGCCCCGCGACCCCCGCCACCACCTGGCCAGCAGGCCCCGGGCGCGCCGGTTCAGGTCCAGCCCGTCGACCACCACCTGGCGGCGCAGCTCGGGGTCGTCGGGAAACAGCCGGTCCAGGTGTACCCACACCGCCCGAGCCCTGCTCGGACCGGCCACCCCCGGCTGCCACCACGCTTCCTTGGCCGTCACGTACGGCGGTAACGGACCCTCATCGCTAGAACGCACGTTCGACATGATGACGGTCTCCCGGGTCAAACTCAACGGCGGGGTCCCGAGCTCGGGCCGCGTCCGGCCGACCTCGGATTCAGGACCGGGCGGCCGCGAACCGCTCGACCGACAGGCCGGCAACGCTCTCGGGCACTGTGCCGGAGGTCGCGATCCCCGCGAGGACCTCGCCCATCGCGGACGCGATGCGGAAGCCGCCGCCGGAGAACCCCGCCGCGACGATGACGTTCTCCCGGCCGGGCAACGGACCGATCACGGGGGCGCCGTCGGCGGTGAATCCCTCCATGGCCACGTGAATGCGGTGCGGGTAGTCGTGCAGGCCGGTCAGGGACTCGCGCAGGCGGGCCCGGTCGGTCTCGATCACCGCGTCCTCGAGGTACTGGTCCAGCCGGTCGGTCGGGGCGACCAGGCCGTAGGTGTCCAGCTTGGCGAACTTGACCGAGCTGCCGTCGAGCGCCGGCATGCCGAAGTACTCGGCGCCGGAGCGCGCCCGCCCGGCGCTTTCCCGTACGAAGCAGGGGAACCGCTCCGGGGTGAAGAGGGCCGGGTCGTTGGCCGCCCACCAGGAGAGCGCGCAACGACGGGTGACGACGTGCGGCGCGAGTTCGGGAAGAAGCGTGCTCGTCCAGAGACCGGGAGTGACGACCGCCTTCCGCGCGCGGTAGGTCCGGCCCCCGGCCTCCAACGTCACGCCGGCCGGTCCGGATTCGATTCGCGTCACGGGGTGGCCGGTCACGAACCGCGCGCCGCGTTTCCCGGCGAGCCGCGCGGCCGCCACCACCGCCGGTTCCGACCTCAGCGCCCCGCCCTGGTTCTCGAAGACGGCGAGGTCGTCGGGCCCCACGATGTGCGCGGGATACCGCCGCCGCGTCTCGAGATGGTCGAGCACCTCGAGCCCGCGGCCGCCGCCGGCCAGATCGACCAGGGCTCGCATGCGCGCCGACGACCGCTTGCCGATCACCAGCGTGCCCGATCTGACGTAAAGGGAGTGCCCGCTTTCCTCCTCGAGCTGCTCCCAAAGTTGAATTGCCCGATCGACCAGTGGGGTTGGCCCGGTCCGCGGCTCGAGCGCGCGGAACAATGCGCGGGACTCACCGCCGGCGGCCGTCCGGCGGTCTCCGATCCCGAACTGTTCGAATGCCAGAACATCTGTCCCGGCCGCCGCCAGCTGCCATGCCGCCATCGAGCCCATCGAGCCCAGGCCGACGACCGCTACGTCCGCATCCACGACTGCTCCTAGCCGAAGAATGCGTTGGCCCGCTCGACCGTGCCGCTGTCCCGAACGTGGTTGGTCAGCGTGACCAGCCGCCCGTCGGGCGAGAAAGTGGCCCGGTCCGTGCTGGTCAGGTCCAGGGTCCGCCCGTTGTGACTACCGACGTCGCGGATCACGACCTCGAGGCTCAGCGGACCGGTGACCGTGGTGCTCAGAAATTCGGCTTTCAGTCCGAACCGCGCAATGGCCCGGCCACGCTCGACCGCCTGGTCCGGCCCGACCGTGACACCGGAGAGCAGGTTCGATCCCGGTATGGTCCAGGTGAAATCCGGAACGACCGCCGCCCGCATTTCCGACAAGTTCTGGGTTTCCATGGCACGGCCGAACCTGGTGAAAGACGCGACCATCTGCTCCAGCGTCAAGCCCGCACTCTCGCTCATTTATCCATCTCCTACAGATTTTCGGGCGGCGTGGGCAGTGGCGCGGTGGCCAGCTTCGAAGCTTCTTCGCGCGGGACACTGAGAGCGCACAGGACGAGTACGGCCGTACCCGTACCCGCCTCGCGCCAGGTCTGGTGGCCTTCGAGGACCATCCACATCGCGCTCACGACCGCACCGATCAGCAGCGACACGAAACTCAGCTTCATCTCCGGCGCGACGGCGTAGCGGCCGGCCGTCACCCCCGCCTCGAGGTCGTGCATCGGCGGGCCGATGAGGGCTTCCCGCAGCGACTCCTCGGTCAACCCGAACTGCACCAGGAACCGACCCACAGCGGGGTTCTCGTGCGCCCGGCGCACGATCATGCGGATCGCGGTGGCGAGCCGCAGTGGCGGGTCGAGGTAGCGGTGGTCGTCCATCACCCGCGCGTTGGCGTCATGAAGGTCGGCCACCAGTTGGGCACTGGCCTGCTGGAAGAGCTGTTCGATCGACCGCGCGTTCCGGTAGAGCGTCCCCCGGGCGACGTCGGCCTCCTCGGCCAGATCGCTCATGGTGACGTCCTTGCTGCCCCGCGCGGCGAACAGCCGCAACGCCGCCGCGTGGATGCGTCTCTCAGTTGTATTCACCGTTGACCTTACCCATGCCTGTCCTGTACGTGACATAAGCGTACTGAATGAGACATAGATGTTCAACCGTGAGGCTGGTCGCGCTTAGTACCGCGCGAGGGCACTGATCACTAGCGGGCGTCGCCGGAGGGGTCGGTGGTCGCGCTGGCGGCCCATCTCACCTGGGCCGCGCCGCGGTCCGCGTCCTCGGCCGCCACCGACCGGAGCTCCTTCTTGTCGATCTTGCTCAGCGTGGATCGCGGCAGCTCGCGCACCACATGCACCGCGCGGGGGACCTTGAAGTCGGCCAGCATCCGCCGGCAGGCCGCGCCGACCAGCTCCGCGATGCCGTCCGGGTCGGCGCCGGAAGCGGTGACGAAGGCGATCGGCACCTCGTCCAGCTTGTCGTCCGGGCGCGCCACGACCGCGGCCTCCACCACCCCCGGGACCTGCAGGATGACCCGCTCCACCTCGGCCGCGCTGACGTTCTCCGCGCCGACCCTGAGCATGTCCTTGTCCCGGTCGGCGAAGCTGAGGTGCCCGTCGCCGTGCCAGGTCACCAGGTCACCGGTGCGGAACCAGCCGTCCTCGGTGAAGCTCTCCGCCGTGGCCTCCGGGTTGTCCAGGTACTCGGCGAACAGCGACAGCCCCCGGATGCCGTGGACCTCGAGCTGGCCGGTCTCCTCCGGCTCCACGGGCGTGCGGTCGGCCCGCAGCACGCGCACGCCGTACTCCGGCGCCGGCCGGCCCATCGACAGCGGGCGGCTGGGCCAGTACGGGTCACCGACCACCACGGTGGCCAGCGTCTCGGTCATGCCCCACCAGCCGAGCGTCTTCACCCCGTAACGGGCGTCCGAGTCCAGGTCGCACACCGGGCCGCCGAACAGCCGGTAGCGGTGCCCGGCCGGCACCTCGCTGCCCAGGATGAAGCGCTGGGTCAGGCCCATCAGGGACAGCCAGGTACACCCGTGCCGCAGCGAGACGTCCCAGAACCGGCTGGTGGACCACTTGGGCACCAGCACCATCCGGCCCCCGGTCCACAGGGTGGCCAGCGTGGAGTAGGCCAGCGCGTTGGTGTGGAACAGCGGCAGGTAGGTGAGGTGGCAGTCCTCGGGCCGGAGCGTCTCGTGCGCGGCGTTGGTCCGCGCGGCCCACAGCGCGTTCGCGTGGGTCCACAGCACCCCCTTCGGGCGGGAGGTGGTGCCGGAGGTGTACTGCACGCTCACCGGGGCCAGCGGGTCGGACGGCGCGGCCACCAGGTCGTCCGGGTTACCGGCCAACCCGGCGAACGGGTCCTCGCCGGAGTCGGCCGGGACGCCGCTGTCGTGGTCGGTGCAGGCAATGAACCGCAGGCCGGGGGCCGCCTTGGCGACCAGCTCGGCGAACCGGGGCTGGGTGATCGCCGCGACCGCGCCGCAGTGCTCGGCGTAGTAGGCCAGCTCGTCGGGCGCCGACCGGGTGTTGGTGGTCACCGCGACCGCGCCGAGCGCGGCGCAGGCGAACCAGCTGAACAGGAACTCCGGCGAGTTCTCCAGGTGGATGAGCACCCGGTCACCGGGCCGGACACCCCGCCGGGCCAGCCCGGCGGCCACCGAGGCGGCCTCCCGCGCGAGCTCGCGGTAGGTCCAGGTCCGGGCGGGCGCGTCGAACGGCTGCCAGGTGACGAACGGCCGGTCACCCCCGACTCCGGCGCGGGTGGTCATCAGCCGCCACACGCCCATCCCGTTGAACGGGTGCGGCGAGCCGGCCTCCAGGCGGGGCGCGACCACTGCGCTCACTCCCTCTCGGTGACCGAGGCGCGCGGGTTCTCGTACCGCCGCCCCGGTCCCGTGCTGATGACCTCGACCGGGAAGCTCACGTCGTCCTCGCTCAGCCACGGCTGGCGGGTCAGCATGTCCTTCGTGTACACGTAGCCGGCCTCGATCTCGCCGGTGGCCGCGTCCACGATGCGGTAACGCTGCCGCTGGACGTGGATGGGCTGCGACTCGAGGAAGACCATCACCAGCTCGCCCGGCTCGTACCGGCAACGCTTCTGCACCGCCGCCAGCAGCTGCTCGTTGTGCAGGTGCCCGTCACCGAAGTTCCAGCCGATCAGCGTGCCGGTGATCGGTTCCCCGTCCTGCACCGTGTAGCGGTCGACGTCGTCCAGCGCGCGGGACAGCAGGCCGTTCAGCGCGCGGCCCTGCGGGTGCATGGACCGGAAGGCCCGGAACCGGAAGTTGGTCAGCTCCGAGGTGTCGGCGTCGAACAGTCGGGTGAGCTGCTCGGTCATCAACCCGGACGCCTTGGTGACGCACTCCCCCAGCCGCCGGTCGGCGCCGTCGCGGAAGCACCACAGCCCGATCGCCCAGTTCCCCGCGTAGTACCGCATCGCCGGCAGGAAGGACACCAGGTCGGGGCGCATGTTGCCGACCACCACCGGGGTGAGCAGCGCCAGCAGCACCAGCACGATCAGCGCGGGGTGCTGGACGGACGACAGTCCGAGGTCGGCGTGCGCCCAGAACAGGAACAGCGTTCCGAAGATCATGAACACGTTCCACTCGTTGGGCACGCCCACCGGGATGGTGGAGATGATGTGCAGGTGAAAGATGATCATGAGAGCGACGGCGGCCGCCGAGACCACGCCGCCGTCACCGAGCAGCAGCACCACGGGTAGGCCCAGCTCGATGACCGTGCCGGTGTGCGCGAGCACGCCGGCGGCCAGCGAAGGGCGGATGTCGTGGAGCGGGTCGCGGTACATCATCCGCTTGAACCACCTCGGCCGGAACGGCGAGTTGCTGATCATGACCGACACCACCGAGGGGAAGATGTGGGTCAGCTTCGAGACCCCGGCACCCCACCAGATGGCGACCAGGGCGAACTTCAGCCCGATCATCATGTCGGCGTAGGGGAAGAAGAAGATCAGGCAGGCGATCCAGTACATCTCCGCCCGCGCGGCCAGGTAGACGGTCTTGTCGCGCAGGCCGAGGGCGCCCAGCAGGATCACCACCGGCAGGATCACCGAGGGGGCCAGCAGGCCCACCTCGGCGCCCGGCGGGACCGGCCCGGACCCGGGTGAGAGCAACAGGTGGACCGCCGCCGCGACGAACCCGGCGTACAGCAGCACGTCGACGACCGACCGCCGGTCGCCCGAGGTGAACGGCACCCTGCCCGGCCACGGGGGCAGCCGGATGGTGCCCGGGCGGAAGAAGTGCAGGAAGGCGGTGAACGGCGGCAGGAACTTGAAGAACAGCGGGCCGGTACCGCCGCCGAAGCCGAGAACCTCGAACAGCATGGTGAACACGACCGCCTTCTGGTAGACGATCGGCTCGGTCCACCATTGCGGGAATTCGGTCACCCCGCCAAGGCCCGGTGTCGTGGCGATAATGGCGACGCCACCCCAGCAGTAAGCCACGATCTTCAGGATGTAGAAGATGTGCACCGCGCCCGGCGAGTCGGTGCCGTACTCCACCCACCGCAACACCAGCGGGCGTATCCGGCGGACGTGCGAGAGCCGTTTCCATTCGTCGACGTCGAACGGCGGCTTCGCCACTTTCAGGAGCGCCATAGCCCTTCCCACCTTTTCGGCGACACGTTGGCTCGGGACTCTAAGCGCGCGCCCCACTACCGACCATGGGCCGCTGACCAGTCATCTTGTGCGGCCGTCCAAATCGGCGCCCGACGGTGGGACACACTGGACGGCGACGGATACCGCCGGGCATCATGGCCGCCGTGACCGCGAACCCCGGGCAACCAAACCTGGCCGTCACGGCCGCGGAGCTCATCGCGCACACCGGACAGCCAATTTCCCCACAGGCCCGGGCGGCCATGGAGCCGCTGTCCCGAATCCTTTCCCGCGAGATGGCCCGGTACATCGACAACCAAATGGAGAACATCTACGCCCAGCGGCCGGAATTCTCCACCAATGAGCTATTCGTCGAGACGGTGCGCGAAATATGCCGGTACAACATCACCGCATTCGCCCGGATTATGGCCGGATCGACACCCGCCGAGGAAGCGGCGGCGATACGACCGGAGGCATTCAACAGCGGCGCGATGATGTCCAAGGCGGGCATCTCGCTGCCCGAGCTACTGGAGGTGTACCGGCGGGGCCAGGCGCTGCTGCTGCAGGACTTCCTCGGCCAGGCGTTCGGCGAGCTGGAGGCCGCGTCGCCGTTCAACGAGATCCTGCACCACTGCATGATCTGGTGGAGCGCCTACGTCGACGGCACGCTGGCCCACACGGTAGATGGCTTCGTCGAGGACTACGAACGGCTCCGGACCCACTTCCAGGCGCGGCGGCTGCGGGCCGTGGAGGCGGTCCTGCAGGGCCGGCTGACTGACGTGGCGCAAGCGTCCGCCGAGCTGTGCTACGAACTGCGCGCCGCGCACGTCGGGTTCGTCATCACCCATCCGTCCGGCGGCGCCCGGGGTGACTTCGAGTCCGCCGTCGAACGCTTCGTCGAGCACGCCGGCCAGGCCTTCGGCACCCGCCACACGCTGGTGGTCCCGTTCAACTCGGGGCAGAAGTGGGCCTGGGTGGGCGCGAGCGACCCGAGGGAAGCGCCTTCGCTGGCGCAGTGCGCGGCCGACCTGGACCTGCGGGTGGCCATGGGCGGCCCGGCCCGGGGCCTGCCGGGATTCATCACCACGAACCGCCAGGCCCACTACGCGAGCCTCACGGTGGAGGACCTCCCGGACATCCCGTCGTTCGCCGCCTACCCGGACGTCGCGGTGCTCTCGCTGATCAAGCCGGACCGGAACCGGATCCGCGCGTTCGTGCTGGACCAGCTCGGCGGGTTGGCCTCCCGGGACCCCCGGATGGCCGAGCTGCGGCAGACCGTCGCGGTGTTCCTGCACGAGGGACGCCACGCCCCGCGCACCGCCGAGGCGCTGCACACCCACAAGAACACCGTGCACTACCGGATCGCCCGCGCCGAGGAGGCCCGTCGCCGCCCGATCCAGGAGAAGGCCCTGGAGCTCGAGCTCGCCCTCCGGCTGGTGGCCGACTACGGCGACTGGACCCTGGCCGACTGAGCTAGGCAGTCGCCGGTTGCGGGGCCGGGAACAGCCGGCGCAGGGTCTCGAGCAGCTCCGGGTCGGCGTCCGTGCGGAGGTCCCCGGCGGCGACCAGCGCCGCCACCGACTGCTCGGGGCGCAGCAGCAGGGCGCGCAACGTGGCCGCGTCGGTTTCCAGGGTGGCGTCCGGGTTCTCGGGTTCGCCCCGGCCGACCGTGATCTCGCCGTGCGCGATGTACACCCCGAAGCGGTGCTCGCCCAGCCGCAGGGCCAGCCGGGCGGTGAACCCGGGGGACGCCGCCGGGTCGAACAGCGTCTTCAGCGAGAGCACGGCCGAGTCGACGCTCAACGGCGGTTCCACCGGCATCGTCGGCGACCGGACGCTCCACCGGGCCAGCGCCAGCAGGACCGGCTCCAGCTCGCGCCCCCAGTCGGTGAGCTCGTACACCCAGGACGCGGCGGGGGCGGGCAGCCGGCGGCGCCGCACCAACCCGGCCTCGGCCAGCTCCCGCAGGCGCTGGGTGAGCATGTCCGGGCTGGCCCCGGGCAGCCCCTGGTGCAGGTCGGTGAACCGTTTCGGCCCGAGCAGCAGCTCGCGCACGACCAGCAGCGCCCAGCGCTCCCCGATCAGGTCCAGCGCGTGCGCCACCGCGCACCCGTCGTCGTACTTCCTGCGCCCCGCCACCGCGTCAGCCTAACGGGTGTAGCTCCAGAAGACCACTTATCTACTTGTTTTTTCCAAGTAGCTAGTAGTAGTTTCCTACTTATGCAGGCCACAGCTATGATCGTCAAAGAAGAACCAGCCGTACAGGACTTGCCGGAGATGCCAGCGGCACCCGCTTCGGCACCGAAGCGGGTGCGCCAACGGCGGCGCAGGGAACCGTCCCTGGGCGGTCCGTGGGCCGACCCCGGCGGGCCGTGGGCGGTGCCCGACTAGGCCGGCAGGGCGAGGAAGCGCGCGGCGTTGCCGCCGAGCAGCAGGCCGCGCTCCTCCTCGGTGAGGAACTGCGCCTTGCGCACCACCTGCCCGGCCGGCCGCTCCCCCAGCGGGTACGGGTAGTCGCTGCCGAGCAGGACGTTCTCCACGCCGAGCACGTCGACCAGCAGCCGCAGCGCCGACGGGTCGAACACCACGCTGTCCACGGAGAACCGGCCGACGTAGCTGGACGGCGGCTTGGCCGAGCCACCGATCACGTCGTGTCGCTCGTACCAGGCGTTCTCCAGCCGGCCCAGCCAGAAGGCGAACGAGCCGCCGCCGTGCGCGAAGCAGATCCTGAGCGACTCGGGCACCTGGTCGAACACCCCGCCGAGGATCATCGCCAGCAGGGACAGGTGGGTCTCGGCCGGCATCCCGGTGAGCCAGCGGGACATCCAGCGGCCCAGCCGGGGCGAGTCCGGCATGTCCCAGGGGTGCACGAACACCGGCGCGCCGGCCGAGGCGCAGTGCCGCAGGAACGCCACGATGCCGGCGTCGTCCAGGTCGTGGTCGCCGACGTGGTTGCCGATCTCCACGCCGGCGTGGCCGGCGGCCAGGCACCGGTCCAGCTCCGCGCAGGCCAGGTCCGGGTCCTGCAGGGGCACCTGGCAGAACGGCAGCAGCCGCCCGCCCGAGGGCTCGCAGATCTCCAGCGCCAGGTCGTTGAAGATCTTCGCGATCCGGGCCGCCTCGGCGGGCGGGCGGTCGTAGGAGAAGAACACCGGCGTCGGCGAGACCACCTGCAGGTCTACCCCGTCCTCGGCCATCTCGCGGCGCCGCAGGTGGGCGTCCCAGCAGTTGGCCTGGATCCGGCGGAACTCGCGCGAGCCGGCCATGATCGTCGCCTCGCGCTCGCTCTCCACCCGCAGCCACGGCGCCTCGGGGTCCTCGGAGAGCCGGGGCCAGCCGCGCGGGACGAAGTGCGTGTGGACGTCGACCACCGGGGCCATCAGGCGGACCTGCCCGGGTGCACGGTGCCGCACCGCCGGCACTTGCGCGCGGCCTCGTCCGCGTAGAACCGCTCGAACACCGGCGGCAGGTCGGTCACGATGTCCCGCACCTGCAGCCGGGCCTCGTGCACCAGGGCCTGGCAGTTCCCGCAGTACCACTGGAACCGCTCCCGCGTGCCCTCCTCGCGGATGCGCTCGATGACCACGCCGATCGAGCCGGCCTCGGGGCGCTGCGGGGAGTGCGGCACGTTGCGCGGCAGCAGCCACATGTCGCCCTCGCGCACGTGCACGGTGCGCGGCCCGTCCCCGGTCATCAGGTTGACGTGCATGTTGCCCTTGACCTGGTAGAACCACTCCTCGTACGGGTCCACGTGGAAGTCGGTCCGCTGGTTCGGGCCGCCGACCACCTGCACGATGAAGTCGCCGGTGCGCTGCCACATCTGCTTGTTGTTCACCGGCGGCTTGAGCAGGTGCTGGTGCTCCTCGACCCACTTCACGAAGTTGAACACCGGGTTGATCTCGGTCATGACGGTCAGCTCCTCTCGCCCGGCACGTGGGCGACGGCCTGGATCTCGATGAGCAGGTGCGGGTGCGGCAGCTGGTGCACGGCGACGGTGGTGCGGCTGGGGCCGGTCTCGTCGAAGTAGCGGCCGTAGACCTCGTTGTAGCCGCCGAAGTCGTTCATGTTCACCAGGTAGCTGGTCACCTGGACGACGTCGGCGAGGCCCGCTCCGACCGAGGCCAGGATGTCGCCTATGTTGTCCAGCACGGCGGCGGTCTGCACGCGGATGTCCAGCGATGTCGTGCCGAGCTCGTCCACCTCCACGCCGGCGAACGTGTTGTCCGGCCGGCGGCTGCTGGTGCCGGAGACGAACACGAGGTCGCCCGCGCGCTTGAGATGGGGGAAGCGGCCGCGCGGGGTCGCCTTCCCGGCCACGGTCCTGGCCTCGTTGCCCGGGTTCATGTCAGTCATCGTCGCCACCTCTTGATATGCCTGACAAATACCAATCACTTAATTTCATATGTTCATCTGGCTATAGTGCGAACTGATGGCACCCAACCAGCTCCCCCGGCTGCTCGACGGCCGGATGAAGTTCCGGCACCTGGTGCTGCTGGACGCGATCGCGCGGCGCGGAACGATCGTCGGCGCCGCCGCCGAGCTGCACGTGACCCAGCCCGTGGCCACCCGGGGCCTGCGGGAACTCGAGGACATCCTCGAGGTGACGCTGTTCGACCGCGGCCCGCGCGGCCTCATCCCGACCGTGTACGGCGAGGCGTTCACCGAGCACGCCAGGGCGATCCTGGCGCAGGCCCGCCAGGCCGCGCGGCACGTGGTGGAGCTGGCCGGCGCCGAACGCGGCACGGCGGTCGTCGGTACCCACCTGTTCGGCTCGAACGTGCTGCTCCCGAGGGCCATCGCGGCGCTGAAGGCGGAGCGCCCGAACCTGACCGTGGCGGTGCGCGACGGGACACCGGAGTCGCTGCTGGTCGAACTGGCCGCCGGGCGGCTGGACCTGATCGTCGGCCGGCTCACCCAGATCTCCGACGAGGAGTTCACCCGCCGCAAGCTCTACGACGAGTACGTGGTGCTGGTGGTGCGGGACGACCACCCGCTGGCCGGGGCGGAGGCGGTGGACCTGGCCACCCTCGCCGGCTACCCGTGGATCCTGCCCGGCCCGGAGACCGCGTTGCGCCGCGAGCTCGAGCAGCTCTTCCACAGCAACGACGTCCCGCTGCCGGCCAACCGCGTAGAGGCGACGTCGTTCCTCACCGTGCGCCAGCTGTTGCGCGACACCGACGTGGTGGCCGCGCTGCCCCGGCTGATCACCGAGGAGGACCCGGGGATCGTGCGCCTGCCGCTTTCACTGGAGCCGATCGGGCACAGCGTCGGCCTCACCCTGCCCTCGACCCGCAAGCCCACCCCCTCGGCGTGCGCACTGATCGACAAGCTGGTGGCCGAGGCCGGCGAGGTGAACCGCCGGCTCAACCCCGGTCCGTAAGACCGGGCGCCTCCCGGTAGCCTCGCAGGAGGGGCAGCAGGACGAGATCGACGATCTCCACCACCACCGCCTCCGCGATGGGCGTGCCGTTGACCACGGCGTGCGACCTGAGCAGGTCCGGTCCGACCGAGGCGACCCGGGGCGTCAGGGCAGCCACCGGGATGTCCCCCCGGACGGCGGCCCGCCGCAGCACCTCGAGGACGGGCGGCAGGGCCGGGTCGGCCATGAGCGGGCCGACGGTCGACAACAGTTCCGGCGACCGCATCAGCTCGGCGATCAGGTGCCGCACCGCGAGCCCGGTCGGGCCACCCAGGTCGTCGGCCACCTGACGGAGCACCGCGAGCAGCTGACCGCGCAGGTCGCCGTCGTCCTCGGGGAGCTCGGTGCGCGACATCGCGGACTGCGCCGCGTCGACGACCAGCTCGATCTTGCCCGGCCAGTAGCGGTACAGCGTGGCCTTGCCGGTGCGCGCCCGGGCCGCGACCGCGTCCATGGTCAGCGCGGCGAAGCCGTTCTCCCGCAGCTCGTCGAGAACGGCGGCGTGGATCGCGGCGCGCAGCTCGTCACCCCGCTTGCGGCGCCGGACCGAAGGTGCCGCGTCGACCATCCGCACACCCTAGCCCTCGAGCGCCACAAGAAACCGTGACGGAGCTAATAAGAAACTCTCTCGTCTACTATTGCGTACGGATGGTGCCCTACTCCAGGCTTGACCGCATGGCTGACCTCGAGCTCGAACCCCGGCGGAACGAGACACGTCGCTCCCCCGGCCACCCGGCGGGGACCGCCGACCCGTTCACGCCGCATCCGGCGAAGGGCTGGGGGCTGCCGCTGGCGGTGCTGATCGCCGGCATGTTCATGTCGATCCTGGACACCAGCATCGTGAACGTGGCGATGACCTCGATCCGCAAGGACTTCGGCGCCAGCACCGAGAGCGTCCAGTGGATCAGCACCGCGTACAGCCTGACCGAGGGCGTGGTGGTGCCGGCGAGCGCCTGGCTGGGCGCCCGGTTCGGGCTCAAGCGGGTGTACATCTGGTCACTGGTGCTGTTCACCGTGGCTTCGGCGCTGTGCGCGCTGGCCGGCGGCCTGGGCAGCCTCATCTTCTTCCGGATCCTGCAGGCCATCCCGGGCGGAGTCATCCCGGTGACCTGCCAGACGATCCTCTACCGGATCGTGCCCCGGAACCGGCTCGGCGCCGCCATGGGCATGTACGGCGTCGGCGTGGTGGTCGCGCCGGCCATCGGCCCGACCCTGGGCGGCTACCTGATCGAGCACTTCGACTGGCGGGCCATCTTCTACGTCAACATGCCGATCGGCATCCTGGGCACGATCGCCGCCGTCGCGGTGCTGTCGAAGTTCCCCACCGACCGGGGCCGGCCGTTCGACCTGGCCGGGTTCGCCTGCATCGCCGGCGCCCTGTTCGCCCTGCTGCTCGCACTGGAGGAGGGCTCGAGCTGGGGGTGGACCAGCTACCCGGTGCTCATCCTGTTCGCCGTCGCGGTCAACCTGCTGGCGCTGTTCGTGGTGGTCGAGCTGCAGGTCGACCACCCGCTGCTGAACCTGCGGGTGTTCCGGCACTGGCCGTTCGTGAACTCGTTGGTGCTGGTGGCCGGGATGATGATCGGGCTGTTCGCGGTGATGTTCTACATCCCGGTGTTCCTGCAGAGCGTCCAGGGGCTGAGCGCACTGGACGCCGGCCTGGTGCTGCTGCCGCAGGGGATGGTGATGGCCGTGCTCATGCCGGTCGCGGGGCAGCTCTACGACCGGTTCGGCGCCCGCTGGCTGGCGGTCGCCGGGCTCACCCTCACCGGGACCGGGATCCTGATGCTCTCGGACATCAGCGTGGGCGTCCCCCGGGGCGAGGTGGTCCTCGGCACCGTGGTCATGGCGGCCGGGCTCGGCCTGGGCATGATGCCGGTCATGACCGGCGGGCTGTCCGCGCTGCCCAATGCGTTCACCGACGTCGGCAGCGCGATCAGCACCCTCACCCAGCGGGTCAGCTCGGCGCTCGGCCTGGCCGTGCTCACCGCGATCGTGACCGCCGACCGCGCACAGCTGTGGGCCGACCGGTCCGGTCTGCTGGCGGGCAGCGGCGCCGACATCAACCCGCGCGTCGCCCAGCTGCAACAACAGGGCGACCCGGGCCTGATCCAGCTCTGGCAGCAGCTGTCCAACCAGGTCCAGACGCAGGCCTACGGCAACGCGTTCGCCATCGCGGGGACGGTCACCCTGGCCGCCGTCGCATTCGCCTTCCTGCTCCGCTCCGGGCGCCCGGCGGCGGGCGCCGACAAGCCGATGGCCCACTGAGACGGGATCCGGACATGACCAAGCTGAAGCGGTCGACCAGGGTGGCGCTGGTGGTCATCCTGGCGGTGAGTCTGTTGGAGGCCCTCGCCTTCACCGGCACCTACCTGCTGTACTCGCGTCACTACGTGTCCACCGACAACGCCCAGGTGGACGGCGACCAGATCGCCATCAACGCCCCGATCACCGGGAACGTCACCGACTGGAAGATCGACGCCGGCGCGGCGGTCCGGCCGAACCAGGTGGTCGGCCGGATCCAGGAGACCGGCGGCGGTGCGCAGCCCAAGCGGGCCATCCGGTCACCCGGCGCCGGCACCGTCGCCGCGAACACCGTCCTGGACGGCCAGTACGTGGTCGCCGGCACCACCCTGGCCGTCGCCTAAGACCCCGGCGCCATCTTCATCACCGCCCGGGTCGAGGAGAACGAGATCAGCCACGTCCGCCCCGGCCAGCGGGTGGAGATCTCCGTCGACGCCTACCCACACGCGCACGCTCTCGGCGTGGTGACCGAGATCCAGCGGGCGACCGCCGGCCGGTTCACCATCTTCCCCAGCCCGGACAGCGACCCGACCAACCCTCAGAAGGTCGACCAGTACGTCCCGGTCAAGATCTCGATCCTGAACCCCGACGGCGCCCAGCTGCTGCCCGGCATGAACGTCGTCGCCAACATCCGCCGCTAGTCAAGCAACTCCACCGGCACCGGGAGCGGTTTGGACCGCAGGTACTCGCCGACCGCCTTGCCGATCTGGTCGACCCGGGTGTTGGAGGAGCCGCCCGTGCCCAGCAGGCCGCGCAGCACGAAGTGCACCGCCCGCAGTTTGGGCAGCTCGTGGCGGACCACGTCCAGCCCGGCCAGCTCGGGCATCAGCCGGCGCAGCTCGGCGGTGGACAGGGTGGCGCGCAGCCATTCCCAGGCCCTCGGGTCGGGCGCCCAGATGCCCACGTTGCTGTTGCCGCCCTTGTCCCCGCTGCGGGCGTAGGCCACGTCGCCCAGCGGCGCGGTTCGGGTCGCGCCGCCGGTCGGAACCGGCTCCGGTTCGGGGTGCGCGGGCTGGCCGGTCAGCGCGGTGTCCGGCGGCGCGGGCACGTCGAACGCCCGGTCGTCCAGCACCACCCGGTGGGCCAGCGCCGACTGCGGCAACAGTCCCGGCCAGTAGCCGATCACCGGGCGGGCGGTGGCCCTCGGCGGCACCGCGCCGTCCAGGAAGAACCCGGGGATGCTCTGCAGGTACAGGCTGCCCAGCCGGGTGGCCAGGCCGAACGCGTCCAGCGCCTCGCGGTCCCCGGCCGTGGCCATCACCCGCAGGCCGACGGTGGCCTCCCACTGGCTGGCCGGGTCCGGCGCGGCGGTGCCGATCGGGGTGAACTCCAGCTCGACGCCGTCCGGTAGGTCCCGGCCGATCTGCGCCCGCAGCAGCGCCACCTTGGCCGGCACGTCCGGCGCGGTCACGTAAACGGTGTGCACGGTCTGGTACCCGAGCTGGCCGAACATCGCCACCTTGGTGGTCGGCGGCGGCGGCGACCCGGTGGCGCCGGACATCCGCACCCGGTCCGGCCCCTCCTCGGTCAGCTCCACCTCGTCCAGGTGCAGGGTGACGTCGGAGTTCAGGTACACCGGCCCCTGGATCTCGTACAGCAGCTGCGCGGTGACCGTGTCCACGGTGACCGCGCCGCCGTCCGGGCCGTGCTTGGTGATCACCGCGGTGCCGTCGGCGGCAACCTCGGCGATGGGGAACCCGGGGACCAGCATGTCCGGGATCCGGGTGAACCCGGAGAAGTTGCCCCCGGTGGCGTGCGCGCCGCACTCGATGATGTGCCCGGCCAGCAGCGCGCCGGCCAGCGCGTCCCAGTCGTCGCGGCGCCACCCGTGCCACCAGGCCGCCGGCCCGACGGTCAGCGAGGCGTCGGTGACCCGGCCGCACACCACCACGTCGGCGCCTTCGGCCAGCGCGGTGGCGATCCCCCAGCCGCCCAGGTAGGCGTTCGCGGCGAGTGGCCGATGGCCCCACTCGGCCAGCGGCGCCCCGGTGTCCAGGTGGGTCAGCGGGTGGCCGTCGGCGGCGAGCTCGTCCAGCCGGGCCAGCACGTTGTCCCCCTCGACGTGCGCCACCCGCAGCGGCACCCCGTCGGCGGCGGCCATCCCGCGCAGCTCGCCGGCCAGCGCCGCCGGGTTGAACCCGCCGGCGTTGGCCACCACCTTCACCCCCCGCCGCTTCAGCGTGGCCAGGTGGGGGCGCAGCTGGTCCAGGAAGTAGTCCACGTAGCCCTTGCCGGGGTCCTGCCGGTGCCGGGCGGCCAGCGCCGCCAGGGTCACCTCCGCCAGGTAGTCCCCCACCAGCACGTCCACCGGGTCGCCGGCCATCACCTCGTCCACCGCCGAGTAGCGGTCGCCGAGATACCCGGAGAAGTTGGCAATCCTTATCGACCGTTCGCTCACGAACGCGACCGTACTTGCCGGCGACTCAGGATCCGACCGGTGCGTTTCGCGGAGCGCCGCACCCGAGCGCGCCCGGCGAGCAGGCGATGCAGGGCGACCGCTACGCTGCGTCACCAAATGTCGAGACGCGCGGGCGGACCCGGCCGACCGGCCGCGTCGAGTGCGACACCAGCCTGCTTCGATCTTGAAGAAACCAGAATGATGTCGCGCTCGACGAACAGGGCGAACCGAACCTGCCCAGCGCCGGTCACGCCCCGTAGCCGGGCCGGCGGCCGGTAGCCACAAACCGCGGCAGGGCAGCCGGCCCGCCGCCGTCCAGGCCCTCCTTCGAACCCGACCCCGCACCGAACCGGCGGCGGGCCGGCGGCGGGCCGGCGGCCCAGTCCAGCAGGTGCAGGCGCAGACGCATGTCCAGGCGGACCAGCTCGGTGCGCTGGTGCACGTCGGAGCGCCGCGGCCTCGCGGTCAATCACCAGCCGACGGCGGCACCGTCCTTGCGGTGGTCGGACGCCGCCCGGTAGATCCCGTTCACCGGACCGTTGGGCGCCGCCTGGCCCGGCCACTCGCCGGGCTGGGCGGGGGTGAAGTGGATGGCCTGGTAACCACCCGCGCTGGTGGTCTTGGGGTCCTGGAGCTTGTGGCCCATGGCGGCCAACTGGCCGCCGACCAGCTCGTGCAGCGCGGGCTCCAGCCCGACCGAGTCCTTGAACTGGTGGTGGTTGAACCGGGCGGCGTCGCCGGCGGCCTGCGGGTTCATCCCCAGGTTGATCATCTCCACCAGCTCGGTGGCCTGGGCCTGCGCCTGCACGTTGCCGCCCATGTTGCCGAAGGACAGCACCGGCCGGCCGTCCTTGGTGACGAACGCCGGGACCAGTGTGTGGAACGGCCGTTTGCGCGGCGCCACGATGTTGGTCGAGGCGGGGTCGAGCGAGAACAGCGCCCCCCGGTTGTGCAGCGGGAACCCGAAGCCGGGCACGGTCAGCCCGGAGCCGAAGGTGTCGTAGATGCTGTAGATGAAGGAGGTCATGTTCCCCCACCGGTCGGCCGTGGTGAGGTAGACCGTCCCGTGGGTGGCAGACGCCTTGACCGACGGCGGCGTCGCCTTGTTCGGGTCGATCTTGCCGCACAGGTCGGCGGCGTGTTGCTTGGACAGCAGCATGTCCAGCGGCACCTTTACGAAGCGCGGGTCGCCGTTGTACCGGTGCAGGTCGGAATAGGCGAGCTTCTTCGCCTCGATCAGCAGGTGCCAGAACTGGGGCGCGCGCGGGCCCAGCTGGGCCAGGTCGTAGCCGAGCACCGGGCCGAACTGGTCGATGACGCCCAGCATGATCAGCGTGGCGAAGCCCTGGGTGTTGGGCGGCAACTGGTGGACGTCGTAGCCCTGGTAGTTCACCTGGATCGGGTCCACCCACTCGGCCTGGAAGTCGGCCAGGTCCTCGGCCCGCAACGCGCCGCCGAGGCGCCCGTTCTTCTCCAGGATCGCCGCCGCGATCTCGCCCCGGTAGAAGACGTCGCGCCCGCCGCGCGCCAGCACCCGGTACGCGTTCGCCAGGTCGGGGTTGCGCACCAGGGAGTACAGGGCGGGGGCCTTGCCGTTGACCAGGAATGTCTTCGCCGAGTCCGGGTCCTTGGCCAGCAGCTCGGCGCCCTCCACCCAGTCGCTGTGGATGCGCTCGGTGAGGCCGAAGCCCTCCTCGGCGAGCTCGATGGCCGGCGCGAGCACGGCGTCGAACCCTCGGCTGCCGAAGCGTTTGAGCAGCTGGTCCCAGCCGTCGACCGCGCCCGGCACGGTCACCGAGTCGACGCCGGTGTAGGGCATCCCCGCGACCGGGTCGGTGTGGCCCCGGCTCCGGAAGTAGTCGGGGGTCCAGCCGCTCGGCGCCCATCCGGCGGAGTTGAGGCCGTAAAGCCGCCGGTCGGCGGCCGAGTAGTGGATGGCGAACGAGTCGCCCCCGATACCCGCGCTCTCCGGTTCGACCAGGCCGAGTATCGCGGCGGTGGCGATCGCCGCGTCCGCCGAGTTCCCGCCCTCCTGCAGGATGCGCAACCCGGCCTGCGCGGCCAGTGGATGGCTGGTCGCGACCACGCCGTTGCGGGCGAGCAGCTCCGAACGGGTTTGCTGTGGCCACCCCGAGATCCGGGAGCCGGGCACCGCGGTGATGGCCGAGCCGGGGTTGTTGTCCGGCCCGGTGGGCGCGCCGAACGGGTTCGCGCTGACCGTCGCCGGCCGTCGCGGTCCGGGTGGTGTCGCCGGCGGCGCGCCGGGGGCCGGCGCCGACGGGGCGCATGCGGATGCCGCGGCGAGGGCGGCCACGGTTCCGCCCGCCTTGAGTAAGGCCCGGCGAGACGGAGCTGAAGGCGATCCCATCCTGATGACCTCCGATTCGCCGGCGGAATCTTGATCGTATACAGGATACATACATACTGAATACTCACAACCCTAAGAAATAATCTCTCATTACCATCTGCCCCAAAGGTCGACTTCAACCACAGGAGCCTTTCTTCAGTTGGGCGGCGGTGCCGGTCTAGAGATCGGCTTGGACGGCGTGGCCGGGCGGTCTCCCGTGGCTCGGGTACGGCCCGTTGCCTTGCGCCCGCCTTTCGTGCCCTGGCTACGGACCGTGGTCGGATCGCGAACGGCCAGCGTGGCCGTCGTCATCGAGTGCAAGCTCAGTCCGGTTCCGCCCATGATCGAACCGAACTGAACCAGCACTCGGCGAGCACGGGCGGCGCGGACCCGCCCGGAAGCCGTGCCGGCCGTCACGGTGCGTAGCGAAAGGGCCGCCGATGCCCTGACCAAGCGCAACGGGCCGCACCGGGCGGCGGGAGACCGCCCGGGTGCGGCGTCCGAGCAATCTTTGGACCGGCACCCCAGAAACGGGGATTGACACACGTCGAAGCGTCCACCCACAAGCAGTAGATTCGGCGGGTGAGCTTCGACGTCGCGGCGGACGCCTACGGGCGGTTCATGGGTCGGTACTCCGAGCTGTTGGCGGCCGAGTTCGCCGAGCTGGCCGGCGCACAACGTGGTCAGCGGGCGCTGGACGTCGGCTGCGGTCCCGGTGCGCTCACCGCCCGGCTGGTCGACCGGTTGGGCGCCGAGGCGGTCACCGCGATCGACCCCTCGGAGTCGTTCGTGGCCGCGACCCGCGCGCGCCTCCCCCAGGTCGACGTGCACTCCGGCGCCGCCGAGCGACTGCCCTTCCCCGACGGCTCCTTCGACCTGGTGCTGGCCCAGCTGGTGGTGCACTTCATGGCCGACCCGGTGGCGGGGCTGGCCGAGATGGCCCGGGTCGCCCGGCCCGCCGGCCTGGTCGCGGCGTGCGTGTGGGACCACGCCGGCGGCACCGGCCCGCTGGCCATCTTCTGGCGGGCGGTCCGCGACCTCGATCCCGGCGCCCGGGACGAGTCGGAGCTGGCCGGTGCGCGGGAGGGCCACCTGGCCGAGCTGTTCACCTCGGCCGGCCTGCGGGACGTCGAGACGTCGCTGCTCACGGTCCGGGTCGGGTTCACCGGCTTCGCCGAGTGGTGGGACCCGTTCCTGCTCGGGGTCGGGCCGGCCGGCAGCTACGTCGCGGGCTTGGACGAGGGGCGGCGCGAGGCGCTCCGGGCCCGGTGCGAGCAGCTGCTCCCGCCCGCGCCGTTCGAGATCCACGCCTCCGCCTGGTGCGCGCGGGGCCGGGCGTGACCCTGCGCCGAACGGTGTAACAAGTGCGACGGCAGTGAAGAATCAGTAACAACCACTGCCCGTGGTGCGCCGGTGTGGCAGCGTGCGCTTCGCAGCGGCCAGGCGGCGGAGGGCGAAGGCATGGCCACGGGCGGACGACGGGCGAAACCGCGCGCCGCGGCGGTGATTCCGGCGCTGGTGTGCCTGCTCCTACTGCCCCTGGCGGCCTGCGCCGGAAGCGGCGGGAACCCGCCCGCTCCGGCTCCGGTCACCACGCCGACCGAGGAGCCCCAACCAACCGAGACCGTGGTTCCGGCTCCCGGCCCGACGCGACAACCGTCGGGCGACGCCCCGCACCAACCGGCGACGCGGGAAACCGCCGATGACCGGTTGAGGGCGTTCGTCGAGGCTTGCGACAAGGGCGTGGAGGACTGGCGGAGCGGGCAGTTCGACCATCCCGGCGAGATGACGCTGGAGGTCAACCAGAGCTCCACCTACGTGGCCGCGGTGGATATCCGGGAAACCCCGCAACCGGCCGAGCTGGTGCTGCCCGGCGTCGGTGCGCAGGGCGAACCGGTGGCCGTGCAGTGCGTGCTGAGCGCCCGGCTGATGCCGGTCGGGGACGGCCTGGAGGTCCAGGACGGGTCGTGGATCATGCGGCAGTTCACGCCGACCGGCGTGCTCAACTGGTCGTGGTCGGTCAAGGCGCTCCGGCCGGGCGAGAGCCAGCTGCGCCTCGAGCTGCAACCCGCGCTCAGCGCCCGGGAACCCGGGACCGGCGCGCTCATGCCGCCGGAGCATCCCTCACGGGTCACGGCCTTCGTCACCCGGGTACACGTGAACGCGAACGCCCTGCAGCGGTCCGGCCAGTGGTGGAAGGACAACTGGCCGATCCTGCTCATGATCGCCACCGGACTCGGCGCCGCGGTGCTCGGCCTCATCCGGTGGGGCGGCACGCTGGGCCAGACCATCCGCGAGGCGCGCCAGAAGTGGCGGGGCGACGGCGGCGCGGCACCCTGAGCAGTCTCGGTCGGCTACAGCAGGCCGAGCACGGTCGCCACGATGGCTTCCGGTGCGTCCTCCTGCACTAGATGGCCGGCCTCGGGAATGAGCCGGAACTCGGCGTTCGGAATTCGTTCGGCCAGTTGCCGGCCGCGGTCGTGGGGAATCCAGGCATCCTGTTCGCCCCACAGGATCGAGACCGGGCAGCGGATCTCGCCGTAGCGGTTCTCCACCTCGTCGGTGAACCGGTCGCTCATCTGCGCGACCTGGCGGTAGAACGCCGCCTGCCCCCGCTCGCCCAGCCAGGGGTCGAGGTACAGCCGCAGGTCCTCCTCGGCCAGCGGCCGGTGCGCGGCCCCCTGGATGTAGGCCCGAACCGAGGCCTCGTGGATGTACGCCGGCAGGCCGGTGAACGCCTCCTCGTGGTGCAGCGCCGCCTGCACGAACGGCGAGCCGGACGGGCCGATGGCCACCGGGTCGACCAGGGTCAGCGAGCGGTAGGCCCGGCCGTTCAACACCGAGGTACGCAGCGCGGTCGCCCCGCCGAAGTCGTGCGCCACGACGTCCGGCCGGTCCAGCCCCCAATGGTCGAGCAGCGCCGCGAACAGCCGGTTCTGCACGCCCAGCGAGACGTCCTGACCCGTGCGCATCTCCGAGCGCCCGTAGCCGAGCAGGTCGAAGTAGTACACCCGCCGGTGGTCCGCGAGGTACGGGGCGATCCGGCGCCACACCACCGAGGAGAACGGCGTCCCGTGCACCAGGACCAGCGGCGGCCCCTGCCCGATCGCGCCGAATCGGACCTGCTGGCCTTCGAAGTCGAACACCTCGGGCAACACCCAGCTCGGGGCCGCCACCTGCGCGGTTGATGCCATGCTAACCTCAATCACTATCGATTCCGGTTAGTACAGACGGTACGGCGAGCCGAGCCCCGGGCGCAAGCCCCGGCCGAGACGCGAGGTGGCGGTGACGACCTGGACGGCGAAGAACTTCGTCGGCGGGCACATCAGCCTGGACTTCGTCAACACCGCCGGTGGCCGCACGAAGGACCGGGACGCCGAGCGCCTGCCGCACTACCCGGACGCCGTCGGCTGGGCCCGGGCCGCCGGCGTGGTCGACCAGGCCGAGGCCGGGCGCCTACTCGGCTCACCCGGGCCCGGCGGGCCGGATGCCGTCGCCCGCCTGCGCGCCCAGAGGGAGGCGCTGCACGCCTACCTGCTCGCCGGGATCGACGGCGTCGAGGCACCTCCGGAGGCCCGCGCGCGGGTGGAGGCCGACCTGCGGGCCGCGCACGCGGCGGCGCGGCTGTCCCCGGACCCGGCCGGCCCCGACGTCTGGTCGATCCCGCTGACCTCGGCGGGCCTGGAAGTGATCGGACTCCGGCTCGGCCTGGCGACCAGCGCGCTGCTCATCGGGACGGACCGGCGCAACATCCGGATCTGCGGAGCCTGCTCGTGGATGTACCTCGACCCGTCGCCGAGCAAGCGGCGCCGCTGGTGCTCGATGGCCGCCTGCGGCAACCGGACGAAGGTCCGCCGCCACGCGGACCGGTCCCGCGGCACTGCATGATTGTCCGGTGAAGTCCCGTATCCCGCTCGGACTGTTGTTGCTCGGGGTCGTGGCCGGCTGCGGCACCTCGAGCCCGCCCCCGCCGGCCAGCGCCGCGCCCGCCCAACCCGGCCCCTGCTCCCCCTCGGTACGGATCGACGGGTTCTCCGACGAACTGGACCAGACCGACTTCCAGGGCCACTTCGTCGGCAACTTCTCCGGGTTGGCCACCCAGCCGGACGGCGGCATCCTCGCGCTGTCCGACCGCTCGGTGCTGTTCACCCTGGACGGCCGCACCCACCGACCCGTCGCCGCAGTGCCGCTGACGGACGAGAACGGCCAGCCGCTGGACTCCGAGGCGATCGCCAGGGACCGGGACGGCACCCTGCTGATCACTTCGGAGACCGAGCCGTCGATCCGCCGGTACACCGCCGACGGCAAGCCGCTCGACCGGCTGCCGGTGCCGGCACCGCTGCTGGTCGCCCCGGCCGGACGGGCGGTCACCAACGGGACCTTCGAGGGCATCGCGCCGCGGCCGGACGGCACGCTGGTCGCCTCGATGGAAGGCCCGCTGTCCGGCGACGACCCGATGCTGCGCCGGTTCCAGACCTGGACCCGGTCGGCGGACGGCCGCTTCACCCCGGCCGCCCAGTGGGCCTACCGGATGCACCTGCCGTCGGCGGGCGTCTCGGAGCTCGCCCCGACCGGGGACGGGCGGCTGCTCGTGCTGGAACGCGGCTTCGTGCGCGGCACGGGCAACACCGTCCAGCTCTACCTGGCCGACCCGGCCGGCGCGCCCGACGTGAGCGGCACCGACCGGCTCGACGCGGCTACCCCGTCGATCGGCAACACCCAGTTGGCCGACCTGGCCAGCTGCCCGTCCATGGGCGCCACCAGCCCGGAACCCCAGGTGAACCCGCTGCTGGACAACATCGAGGGCGCCACCGTGCTCGGCCGGGACCCGGACGGCGCGCTGCGGCTGCTGCTGGTCAGCGACGACAACCAGAGCGCGGACCAGATCACCCGGCTCTACTGGTTCACCGTTCGCCTGCCGCATCCGCCGGGCACAGGCGGGTGAGTAGCGCGAACGCCCGGTTGACCTCCGCGAGGGGGTCGGCCTCCCCCGGCGCGGCGCGCAGCCACTCGTCCAGCGCGGTACGGAAGGCAGCCACGGAGACCCGGGCCAGCAGTGCCGCCCGCATCGGGTCCAGCTCCGGCCGCCGCTCGGCCAGCAGCTCGGCCAGCGCGTCCTCCCAGCGCGCGTGTTTGAGCAGGCTGTACGGGCGGAGGCTCGGGCTGCGCTCGATCATCTCGATCACCGAGCGGATGTCCTCCGAGGAGCCGCCAATGCTCGCGCACATGGCGGCGAACGCCGCGTGCAGCGAGGTCAGCGGCTCCTCGGCGAGCGGGCGGGTGCGCAGCGCGGCGGTGAGGAGCGAGGTGGTGCCCCGCGCCCACTCCATCACGATGTCGCCCTTGCTGCCGAAGTAGCGGAACAGGGTGCGCCGGGAAACCCCGGCGGCGTCGGCGACCTCGTCCACCGTGGTCGCGTCGAATCCCCGTTCGGCGAACAGCCGCATGCCGGCCGAGACCAGCTCGGCCCGCTGCCGCCGTTGCCGCCGCTCCCGCAGCCCCAAC
The DNA here is from genome assembly GCA_014208095.1 of Actinospineispora eucalypti. GTDB lineage: Bacteria > Actinomycetota > Actinomycetes > Mycobacteriales > Pseudonocardiaceae > Pseudonocardia > Pseudonocardia eucalypti. Next base: position 1,296,049 of record JACHMT010000002.1, read on the forward strand.
TCGGTCATCTCAGGCGGGCGCGCCCATGACGGCCTTGACCTCGGTGAACTCCTCGAAACCGAGCTGGCCCCACTCGCGGCCGTTGCCGGACTTCTTGTAGCCGCCGAACGGTGCGGTCGGGTCCAGCGGGGCGCCGTTGAGGTGCACCATGCCGGTGCGGATCCGGGAGGCGACGCGGAAGGCGTGCTCCGGGTCGCCGGACTGCACCGCTCCGGAGAGGCCGTACTCGCTGTCGTTGGCGATCTTGATGGCCTCCTCCTCGTCGGAGTAGCGCAGCACCGAGAGCACCGGCCCGAAGATCTCCTCCTGCGCGATGCGCATGTCCGGGGTGACCCCGGCGAAGACGGTGGGGCGCACGAAGTAGCCCTTGTCCAGCCCGTCCGGCAGGCCGGTGCCGCCGGCCTCGACCGTGGCGCCCTCGTCGATGCCGGCCTGGATGAGCGACTGGACCCGGTCGAACTGGGTCTTGCTCACCAGCGGGCCGAGCACCGTGGTCTTCTCCCCCGGGTCACCCGTGGTGACCTTCTCGGCCTCGGCCTTGAGCAGCCCGACCAGCTCGTCGTACTGGTCGGCCTGCACCAGCAGCCGGGTCGGGGCGTTGCAGCTCTGCCCGGTGTTGAGGAAGCACTGGCTGATCGCGCCCTTGGCCACCGAGGCCAGGTCGGCGTCCGAGAGCACGATGTTCGCCGACTTGCCGCCCAGCTCCAAGGACACCTTCTTCACCGTCTCGGCGGCTGCCTTGGACACCTGGATGCCGGCGCGGGTGGACCCGGTGAAGGAGACCATGTCGATGTCCGGGTGCGAGGACAGCACGCTGCCCACCGTCGGGCCGTCGCCGTTGACCAGGTTGAACACCCCGGCCGGGACGCCGGCCTCGGCCAGGATCTCAGCGAAGATCACCGCGTTCAGCGGGGCCACCTCGCTGGGCTTGAGCACCATGGTGCAGCCGGTGGCCAGCGCCGGGCCGACCTTGCAGGTGATCTGGTTGAGCGGCCAGTTCCACGGCGTGATCAGCCCGCACACCCCGGCGGGCTCCCGCAGCAGCGTGGTGCCGCCCCGCTTCTCGGCGAACTCGTAGCCCTCGAGTACCTTGGCGGCCGTCATGAGGTGCCCCAGGCCGGCCGGGACCTGCGCCCGCTGCGCCAGCATCACCGGCGCACCCATCTCGGCGGTGACCGCCTCGGCCAGGTCGCCCATCCGCTTCTGGTACGCCGCGATGACCGCGTTGAGCACGTCGAGGCGCTCCTGCTTGGTCGTCCGCGACCAGGAGTCGAACGCCTTCTTCGCCGCCGCGATGGCCAGCTCCGCGTCCTTCTCCGTGCCGAGCGCAATCTGGGTGACCGGCTCCTCGGTCGCCGGGTTGATCACGTCCAGGCGCTCCGAAGAGCTGGGGGCGACCCACGCTCCGTCGATATAGAACTTGGTGGCGTTTGCGTAGAGGTCTGTCATGGGGTGGAGATTAGTGGCATCGAGTGCCACTTGTCACTGAATGCCACGAGAATGGGTCACGCTCAGCGGACCGGATCGCCGGCCTCCCAGGTGCGCGCGTGCTCCAGCAGTGCCTCCCGGAGGCGGACCAGCCGTCCGGCTCGGCGACGGTCTCCCGCGGCGCGTCGAGCCGGTGCGGCATGTCGAACAGCACCGCGTCCTCCTCGCGTTCGAAACAGGCGGAAGAAGGTGCTCGCCGAGTAGTCGGCGGTCAAGACCGAGTCGGGGCGACTGCGGTGCCCCTTTCATTTCGGCCTGGGCCGAAATGTTTCGCCGTTAGCGTGTACGCCATGACAAGATCGACCACACGGCCGACAGAAGCCGAAGAGTTCCTGACCGCGCTGCAGGACACGCCACCACACGCGCTGACCGCCTGCCCGGAATGGACCGTGCACGACACCGGCGCCCACCTCGCAGGCATCTACGAGGAAGTAATCCGCCACGTCCAAGCCTACGCCGCGGGCACACCGCTGACCACGACACGCAGCTTCGAAGAGCGTGAAGCACCATTCAGAGAACTCAGCGCACCCCAACTGCTCAACATCGTCGACCGCGAAGAACAGCGCATGCGCCAGGAGATCCACGCTGTCATAGACGAAGAACCAGACGCCACACTATGGTGGACCGGCCGATGGATGCGCGTCGACGCATTCCTTTCCCATCTGCGCAACGAATGCGCAATCCACCGATGGGACATATACGGCGACGACGAAACCAACATGAAGTTGCTACAACAATTCGACCTTTTCAAACACGCCGTAACCAACATCGGCCCCAAGCCACTGTGCGCACGCGGCATCAACAAATACGGAGCCGAACTGTCAGGCTTGTCAGCCCGGATACGAACCGAAGGCCTACCCGACCTACACATCACAATCAGCGGCACCGTACCCACAATGGAGATCGTCGACCCAACCGACGAACCCACCATCAGCGGCGACCAAGAAGCACGCCTCCTACTCCTCTGGGGACGCTCACCCACACCAGCCACCCGGCTCCAAGCCACCGGCCCCCACGACACCGTGCTCCGCCTACGACGCCTGCTCTCCGGCTACTAATGCTTCGATCCGACACTCTGCCCCGCCCGCTGGGCCATCGAGGTCACCTTCTCCGATGCCAAACACACCACCGGCGTCGGCGAAGCACGCAACCGCACCCGCGTCTACCAGGACATGCTCGTCAAGCTTCGTCGCGTGTTGATCGCCGCCCAATATCGTGCACACCAGGCAGCTGACGGCGACCCCGCTAGAAATCCAGGCTATCCGCCTGGCCTGGGCCGATGCCGCGGCATGACCACGAAACACAAGCTGTCGGTGGACCAGGTTATAATCGAACGTATGAGCGACGGCACCGTGCTCGGCGACTGGCTGGCGGGTCTCCCCGCCGGGCCAGAACTGGCTGCCGCCCTGGACTCGGCCGACCCGAGGTCGGTGCCGAACGGGTCGATCATCCAGTACCTACAGGCGTGTGACCGGCAGCTGGCGCACACCGAAGCGCTGCGCCTGGCCGCGATCGCGTCGGTGTTGGAACGGGACACGGACGCCGGGGCGGATTCGGTGGCGCGGTTACCGGAGCCGGACCGGTTCGCCCCTGACGAGGTGCGGGCCGCGCTGGCCCTGACTCCCCGACGGGCGGTGGTCGAGTCGGAGTTCGCGCACGACGTGTGCCGGGCGTTGCCGGCGGTGCATGCCGAGATGTTGGCCGGGCTGGTTGACCGGAGCCGGGCGTTGGTGTTCGCCCAGCATCTGGCCGGGCTGCCCGGCGACCTGGTGGCGAAGGTGTTGGGTGCGTTGCTGCCCGAAGCGCCGGGTTTGGCCACCGGGCAGTTGCGTGCCCGGATCTTGAAGATCATCCTCGCCGGCGACCCGGAGCGAGCGCGGGTTACCTATGAGCAGGCGCTGGCCGGGCGCGCGGTGGTCGGGTACCTGAACCCGGACGGCACCGCGACCATCACCGCTTCGGGGTTGCCCCCGGACGAGGCCGCCGCCGCGACCGAACGCATCGCCCAACTGGCCCGCGCGGCCAAACGCGCCGGGCACCCGGGTCCGGTCGACCAACTGCGCGCTGACATTTACCTGCGGCTGTTGGATGGCCGTTTCCACCACCTCACCCGCACCGAGATGATCGCGGCGCTGCTCGCCGAGGTCCCACCGGCCGACACCGCCGAGACCGAGAACTCGGCCAGCGCCCGACCCGACGGTGGCGAGCCGGAAGACGGCTGGCCGGGCGATCTTGAGCCGGCCGCGCCACCTCGGCCAGCGACCCGTGTGGGCGGGCACCCGGGGCCGGTCGCCGGGATCGAGGTCCGCGCCCGGCTCGACAGCTTGGCCGGGGTCAACGAGCTACCCGGAGAACTACCCGGGTGGGGCCCGATCCTGGCCTCGGTCACCCGTCGGGCGGTGGCCCGTCAGCATCGCGGGCAGTGGCGCTGGGTCATCACCGACCACGACGGCTACCTGATCACCGAAGGCCTCACCCGACACCGGCCGAGTACCGGCCCACCCACTCACCACGCCGACGGCGGGATCGTCGAACTCGCCATCCCCGCCACCGCACTGGCCCGGCTCACCAAAGACCCACCACCCGAGTGGGCTGCGGTGATCAACGACATCGCTACCCAGTGCGCACACACTCGAGGCGATCCGAAAGCCCGGTTGGATAACGCCCCTGAGCGGCGGTTCCCGGGAACCGCGTTACGCCGGCACGTGCAGATCCGCGACCGCACCTGCAGCGCACCGGGATGCCGGCGACCAGCCACGCAGTCCGAGCAGGACCACACCCACGGCCACCAGCACGGTGGCGCCACCACCCGCGCCAATCTGGGACCAGCTTGTCATCACGACCACCAACTCAAACACGACGGAGGCTGGAGGGTCGCCCAGCCCCGGCCGGGACGGTTCACCTGGACCAGCCCACTCGGCCGCCGCTACCACACCCGAGGAGAACGCATCACCGAACCAGAACCACCACAACCAGAACCCGAGCCACCGCCGTTTTAGGCACGGTGGTGGAATCTCGCCCGGGCCAGCACTAGTCGGGGCATCCACCTGCACGGCGGTACAGCTCACCCGGGAGCCGCCCCGAGGAGCTATCCGGTCGCGGCCAGTTCGTTCGCGGTGGCCGGGGCGAAGCGCAGCGCGGGGTCCTCGACCGGGCCGTGGCGCAGCCGGGCGGAGTCCTGCTCGTAGGCCATCGCCGCGGTCCACACGCCCCGGGTGCCGCCCCGGGGGAACAGCCCGATCCGCCGCTGCACGTAGCCGGAGCTGAGGTCGAACAGCGGCAGCCGCTCCATCTCGGGGTCGTCCAGCACCGGGACCACGGTGGCGTCGCCGGTGCGGTCCATGTGGTCCAGCAGGCGGCAGAAGTGCTCACACACCAGGTCCACCTTGAGCGTCCAGGAGATGTTGGTGTACCCGATGGCGAACGCGAAGTTCGGCACCCCGGTGAGCATCATCGACTTGTAGACGGTGGTCTCGGCCGGGTCCACGCGCCGGCCGTCCACGTGCAGGTCGATGCCGCCGAACGGGAGCATGTTCAGGCCGGTGGCGGTGACCACGATGTCCGCCTCCAGCTCGCGGCCGGACACCAGGCGGATGCCGGTCGGGGTGAACCGGTCGATCCGGTCGGTGGCCACCGAGGCGGCACCGCTGGAGATCGCCTTGAACAGGTCGCCGTCGGGCACCATGCACAGGCGCTGGTCCCACGGGTCGTAGTGCGGGCCGAAGTGGGTGTCCACGTCGTAGCCCTTGGGCAGCCGCCGGCGGACGTCGGCCATCAGCAGCCGGCGCATCAGCTTGGGCTGGTTGCGGCAGAGCCGGAACAGTGCCCGGTGCTGCGCGATGTTCTTGCGCCGGATGACCGGGTAGGCGCGGCGGTGCCCGAGCAGCCGGTTCAGCGCGTTGGCGATCGGGTCCTGGGCGGGCAGCGACAGCATGTAGCTGGGCGAGCGCTGCAGCATGGTGACGTGCCCCGCCCGGCCGGCCATCGAGGGCACCAGGGTGACGGCGGTCGCGCCGCTGCCGATGATGACCACGCGCTTGCCCGTGTAATCGAGGTCCTCGGGCCACAGCTGCGGGTGCACCACCTGGCCGGTGAACTCGTCGATTCCCTCGAAGTCCGGGGTGTGGCCGCCGGCGTGGTCGTAGTAGCCGGTGCCGGAGAACAGGAAGCGCGCGCTGAACCGGGCCAGCTCGCCGTCCTCGGTGCGCGCGGTGACCGTCCAGCGGCCGGTGGACGAGGAGAACTCGGCGGTCAGCACCCGGTGCCCGAAGTGGATGTGCCGGTCGATGCCGTACTCCGCGACGGTCTCCCGCAGGTAGGCCAGGATCGCGTCGGCCGGGGCGATGGAGCGCTCGTTGGTCCACGGCTTGAAGCCGAAGCCGAAGGTGGGCATGTCCGAGTCGGAGCGGATGCCCGGGTAGCGGAACAGGTCCCAGGTCCCGCCGATGGCCTGGCGCCCCTCGAGGATGGCGAACGTCCGGCCCGGCGCACCGGTCTTCAGGTGGTAGGCGGCGCCGATGCCGGAGATGCCGGCGCCGACGATCAACACGTCCACATGCCTGGTGCTCACGGTCGTCTCCTCCGCGTCGAGGGTTCGTTGCCTGCCTTCGACACTATGGGCGACGGGTCGCCTCGGACATGTACGACCGCTCATAATTGATGCATGGACATGGGCGAGCGCACAGTCCAGCTGCTCGGCGACGTGGCCGAGCTGCTGCTGGCGGACCTCGAGGAGATCGGCGAAGAGATGGACGCCGCCGAGATAGACCTGACCCCGGCGCTGGGCGCGGACACGGCGATCGCCATGGACATGTCCGCGAGCAACCGGGCCAACGTCCGGCGCATCCTCAGCGCGCTGGCCCGCCGGGACGGCCGGCCGCCGCCGGCCGGCGTGCCGCCCGAGGCGCTGGACGTGGCGCGCACCCTGGTCCGCCGGGGCGTCGACCTGGACGTGCTGTTCCAGGCCTACCGCCGGGGACAGAACGTGGTGTGGAACCGCTGGATGGACTGCGCGGCGCGGGTCGTGCCGCCCGGCCCCGAACTGGTGGAGCTGCTCACCAGCTCGTCGAAGTACGTGTTCGAGTACGTCGACCAGGTGCTGGGGCGGGTGATCGCCGAGGCGCAGCGCGAGCGCGAGGAGGTGCTCGGCGGCGCGCTGGCCCGGCGCACCGAGGCGGTCCGGCTGATCCTGGACGGCGCCCCCATGGACCGGCAGCAGGCCAGCGAGCGGCTCGGCTACCAACTGGCGCGCCGGCACACCGCGCTGGTGCTCTGGGCCGAGCCGGCCGGCGAGGTGCAGGGCGCACTGGAGGCCGCGGCGACCCTGCTGGCCCGGGCGGCCGGGGCGCACCGCCCGCTCACCTTCCCGGCCGGCACCTCCACGCTGTGGGCCTGGCTGGGCAGCCACGGCGAGCCGGCCACCGGCGCGCTGCGCGAGGCCATGACCCGGGCGCGGCCGAACGTGCGGGTCGCGGTCGGCCCCACGCTGGCCGGCATCACCGGGTTCCGCCGGTCGCACGCGTCCGCGCTGGCCATCCAGCGCCTGCTCGCCGGGCACCGGGACGGGGACCGGCTGGCCTTCCACCAGGACCTGGAGGTCACCGCGCTGGCCGCGCAGGACCAGACCCGCGCCGCCGAGTTCGTGGCGGGCACCCTCGGGCCGCTCGCCGCCGACACCCCGTCCGCCACCCGGCTGCGAGAGACCCTGCGGGTGTTCCTGGACGAGGCGGAGAACGCGCCGCGGGCCGCCGCCCGCCTGCACACCCACCGCAACACGGTGCTGCAACGCGTCGCCCGGGTCACCGAGCTGCTCGGCCACCCACCGGGCGAGCGTCGGCTCGCGCTGGAGCTGGCCCTGGAGCTCGCCCACCAGATCGGCCCCCGGGTGCTCCGCTGACGCCTCGGCCGAGGACCGACCGGGCCTCGGTGCAGATGCCCCCGCCGACCGACCTCGGTGCTGACGCCCCGGCCGGCGGACCGACCGACCTCGGTGCCGGGACTGAGCGGCGTCAGCCTTTGCGGCCCAACAGGTGGAAGACCCGGCTGAGCTGGCGGTACGGGTCGCGCCGGCCGGCTTCGAGCTCGACGGCGGCCACCCGCTCGGCATCGGCCGGGTCCAGCTCGGCCCCGCCGAACTCCAGCCAGTCGACGAACAGCCACACGCCGTACCACCGCTGTGGCTCCACACCACGCTCGCGCAGCTGCTCGCCCAGCTCCTCCACCGTGTCGGCCCGGGTGGGCAGGCCCAGCACACCGATCTCGCTCCGGGCGTCGAACGCGGCCAGCGCGTCCTCCCACCGCCGCTCCATCGCCGGGCGCACCGCGCCCGCCCTGGCGTTCCCGGCCATGATCGAGACGACGCCACCGGACTCGGCCGACCGGCACAGCTGGTCGAGCACCGGCTCCGGGTGGTCGAGGTACCCGAGCACGCCGTGGCACAGCACGCCGGCGAAACGCCGGCCGCTCACCGCCTCGACGGCGTTCTCCCCGCCGGCGTGCACCAGCTTCACCCGCCGCCGGACCTCCTCCGGCAGCCGCTCGAGGCGCTGCCCGGCCTTCTCCAGCATCGCCGGCGAGGGGTCCAGCAGCGTCACCTCGTATTCGGCCTGGGCCAGCGGGAACGACTGGTGGCCCGCGCCGCCTCCGACGTCGAGCACGGGTGCCGGCGGCGCCGGGAGATGCTCCAGCAGCTGCCGGTGCAGCACGTAGGTGCGCACGCGGCCCTTCACGGTGGCGTAAGCCCCGTCGGCAAATTGGTCGGCCAAGCCGGCCCAGGTGTCGTCAACCACGGCACCACCGTACAAGTAAGTAGTTAGTAACTAGTAATTAAATCTGGGAGCGGGACTGCTTGCGGTGGAGCCGCCGGAGGGATGTAATCCCGCCGTGGCTGCTCCTCAGGATGTCGTCGACGACGTCGTTGCGCGGCGCCGCGGACTGGCTCGGCTGGTCCCGGCGGCCGGCTTCGGCGCCTGCCCCTCGCACCCCGACCTGCGCGCCGAACCCCGGCCACCCGGCGAGACCACCGAGGGCGCCCGGCGCTGCCAGCGGTGGACCCTGGCCGTGGTCTGCCTGGCCTCGTCGCTGCTGCTGTTCAACGTCACCGCGCCGAACGTGGCCCTGCCCGCGATCGCCGACGAGCTGGGCGCCGGGTTCAGCGCCCAGCAGTGGGTGCTGTCCGCGTACGCGCTGGTGCTGGCGTCGTTCCTGCTCTGCGGCGGGGTGCTGGGCGACCGGTACGGCCGGCGGCGGACGTTCCTGCTCGGGCTGGTTGTGTTCGGCGCCGGCTCGCTGGCCTGCACGCTGGCCCCGACGGCCCCGCTGCTGGTCGCCGGCCGGGTGTTGCAGGGGTTCGGCGCCGCGACGCTGTTCCCCAGCGGCCTGGCCCTGATCGCCGCCGAGTTCTCCGGGGCGGCCCGCGCGCGGGCGATCGGGGTGTGGGGCGCGAGCGTGGCCGGGGCGATCGCCCTCGGCCCGCTGGTGGGCGGCGCGCTGGTGCAGACCAGCGGGTGGCGCGGCCAGTTCGCCCTCGCGGTGGTCCTGGTGCTGCCCACGGCCGCCGTGGGGCTGCGCCACCTGCGGGAGAGCCGCGACCCGTCCACCGCCCGGCTGGACTGGCTGGGCGTGGGCCTGCTGACCGCGTCGCTGGTGCTGCTCATCGTGCTCATCCAGCGGGGCAACGCGGTGGGTTGGCTCGGCCCGGTGACGCTGGGCATGGCCGGTGCCTCGCTGCTGCTGTTCGTCGCGTTCGTGGTGGTCGAGTTCCGGGTGGGGAACCCGCTCATCTCGCCCACCCTGATGCGCAACTCCACGTTCATCGGCGCAACCATCGTCGCGGTGGTGTTCGCCGCCGCCGGCTTCGCGCCGCTGGTGTACCTCACCCTGTTCCTGATGCGGGTGACCGGGTCCGGGCCGACGCTGGCCGGGCTGCAGGTCGCCCCGTTCGCCGTTGCCTCGCTGGTGGTCTCGCTGCTCGCGGCACGGATCGTCAGCCGGCTGGGCGTGCGCTGGACGCTGGTGCTGGGGCTCGCGCTGGGTGGGGCGGGGCTGGCCCTGATGCTCGGCCTCGACCAGGGCTCGGGAGCGCTGCGGCTGCTGCCCGGGCTGCTGCTGTTCGGCATCGGCGGCGGACTGGTCAACCCGACCATGACGGTGGCCGCGCTGAGCACGGTGGACGCCGCGCACAGCGGCATGGCCTCCGGGGTGAACAACACCGCCCGCCAGATCGGCATCGCCGCCGGCATCGCCGGGCTGGGCGCCGTGCTCGAGTCCCGGCTGTCCCATGGCATCAGCACCGCGCTGGCCAGCGGCGGCGTACCCGCACCGACCGCGAACATCGCCGCCCACCTGGCCGCCTCCGGAGACACCTCGACCGCCGCCCGGACGCTCGGACCGGGTGGCGGCGCACTGCCGCTCGCCTACACCTCCTCGTTCGGCGACGCCCTGACCCTGGTGTTCCTGCTCGCCATCGGCATCACCCTGCTGGGCAGCCTGATCACCCTGGTGCTGATCCGCGCGCGGCGCGCACCGGCCGCCGGCCCGGGCTACCAGGTCGTGGGCGACGCCTCCTGCGCCCACCTGGAGCAGATCGCCGACATCCCTCCGGACACCCCGGACGGCTGCGAGGAGTGCCTGCGCGACGGCACCCGGTGGGTACACCTGCGCAAATGCCTGCACTGCGGCCACGTCGGCTGCTGTGACGACTCGCCCCAGCGGCATGCCACCGCCCACTGGGAGCAGACCGAACACCCCGTGGTCCGGTCCTACCAGCCCGGCGAGACCTGGGCCTGGTGCTACCCCGACGAAGCCCTGCTCGAACCCACCTAAACCCCGAGGGGCAGGGACGCACGGACCTGGCGCAGCGCGTCCAGGCCGGCGGCGACGGTGGGCTGCTCCCCCGAGCCGGCGCGCACCGCGGTGATCACGCGGCGGGCCGGAGCGGCGCCGACCGGGATGCGCCGGGTCGCGTGGCCGGGCGGCAGCCCGGCCAGGCGGGGCACCATGGCGACCCCGAAGCCCCGGGCGACCAGTGCCGCGCCGGTGTCCCACTCGTCGGCGTAGTGGGCGATGTCGGGCGCGAACCCGGCGCCGGCGCAGGCCAGCACGACCAGCTGGTGGTAGGCGCTGCCGGGGCTGCCGCAGATCCAGGGTTCGGCCGCGAGATCGCTCAGCGCGACGCCGTCGCGGCCGGCCAGCGGGTGCTCCGGTCCGACCAGGATGTCCAGCGGCTCGTCGTACAGCGGGCTCTGGTCGAACGCCGCCTCGGACGCCGGCGGGATGTCCGGCGTGGCGACCACGACCACGATGTCGCTGTGGCCGGCGGCGAGCAGGTCGAAGGCCAGCGCCGGTTCGGCCTCGCGCAGGTGCAGGCGCAGCGCCGGATGCGCCGACCGCAGGCGTTGCAGGGCCGGCGGGACGACGGCCGCCGCCGCGGTGGAGAAGCCGCAGAACCGCAGCTCGCCGCCCACGTCACCGGCCCGGTGGGCGGCGAGGTCGGCCCTGGCCCGCTCCCACTGGGCGCCGAGGACCTCCCCGTGGGCGAGCAGGATGCGCGCGGCCGGGGTGAGTCGCACCCCGCGACCCTCGGGCTCGAGCAGGACGACGTCGAGCTCGCGGGCCAGGGCCTGCATCTGGTGCGAGGCGGCGGACGGGGTCATCCGGCAGACCCGCGCGGCGGCGGTCACCGTGCCGTGCCGCTCGATCGCCCTGAGGACCCGTAGACGCCGGTCAATCATGTACGAAATGTACAAGATCAGCTGTTCAACTCTTCAATGGACGCGGACAGTCGCCGGTGCCGATACTTCCGGGATGACGCACGCCGAGCTTCCCGCGCGCCCGCTCGGACCGGCCCGGTTCACCGAGGAGGCCACCTACCGCCACACCCGCCGGCCGGTGGAGCTGGCTTCCACGCTGATCCCCGACGCGTACACGTCGCCGGAGTTCTTCGCCCTCGAGCGGGAGAGGGTGTTCGCCACCAGCTGGGTGGCGGTCGGGTTCACCGCCGACCTGGACCGCCCCGGGTCCTGCGTGGTGGTCGAGGTGGCCGGCCGGTCGATCATCGTCACCCGCGACCGGCACGGGCGGCCGCGCGGGTTCCACAACGTCTGCCGCCACCGCGCCACCCGGCTGCTGGACGCCGGCGCCCGCGAGGTCGGCCGGGGCGGGCGCATCCGCTGCCCCTACCACGGCTGGGCCTACGACACCGACGGAACCTGCGTGGGCACCCCACTGTTCGAGGGCGTCCCCGCCGCGGCACGGGCCGCGTTCGACACCTCGGCGGCCGAAGGCTTCGACCGCGCCGACTACGGCCTGCTCGAGGTCGCCGTGGACACTTGGGGCTGCTTGCTGTTCGTCAACCTGGCCGCGGATCCGGCGCCGCTGGCCGCGCAACTGGGCGACCTCGCCGAGCGCCTCGCCGGCCACCGGCTCGACCGGTGGCTGCCGCAACGCCGCCGAACCTACGACGTCGCCGCGAACCACAAGCTCATCGGCGAGAACTTCATGGAGTACTACCACCTCCCCTGGGTCCACCCGGAGCTGAACAAGGTCTCCCGGTTCGCCGACCACTACCGCTGGCAGGGACCGGGCATGTACACCGGCATGTGCACCACACCGGTTTCCCGCAACACCGACACCGGCGGCTGGGACGGGCTCCGGCCACTGGGCTCGCTGCGGGGCGAGGACGCGGAGAGCGGGCGGTTCGTCTGGCTGTTCCCCAGTACCGCGCTGGTCGTGCTGCCCAACCACGCCTTCGTGCTGCTCAACCAGCCGGTGGCGGCCGACCGCACGGTGGAGACCGCCGTACTGCTCACCCACCCCGAGGCCCTGGGCGACCCGGCCGCCGAGGAGGGCCTGGATCAGCTGGAGAAGTTCTGGGACCTGGTCAACCGCCAGGACCTGGAGATCGTCGAACGGGTGCAGCAGGGCATCCGGAACCCGGCCTACCGGGGCGGGCGGATGTGCTTCCGCTTCGAGGAGCCGCTGCACCGCTTCCAGAACATGGTGGTCGACAAGATGCTCGGCATCGACCGGGTGCCAGACGAAGAGCCACGATTCGACGCGGACGGCTAGCACCCCTATTGTCCCGGGAGCCAGCAGAAAGATCTCTTGCAGCCTCCCCGTTACCAATTTGTTAAGGTGTTGGACAATGTCCCGGGCGTATACCGACTTTCCGCGAGCCCTCGAGGACCCTGCCGTTTCCGTAGTCCTCCAATCTGAGCTGGATCCCGGGCTCGTCCGTGAGTGGGACCAGTGCGTCATCGACCATCCCGGCGCCGACATCACCCAGCACGTCGGCTGGGGCCGGCTGCGCAGCAGCGTCGGCTTCGAGCCCAGCTTCCTGCTGGCCTTCCGGGGTGCCCGGCTGGTCGGCGGGGCGCAGCTGCTGCGCCGGCAGGTCCGGCTGGCCGGCGGCATCGGGTACCTCCCGTACGGACCACTGATCTTCGCCGAGGACGGGCGGGCCGAGGTGCGGGACGCGCTGTGCACGGCGCTGCGCGACCTGTCCTGGCTCGGGCTGTCCGCACTGTTCATCCAGCCGCCCGACGGCGCGCACGACATCACCAACGAGCTGTACGACCTCGGCTTCCGGCCCTCGGAGGCCGGGATCGCGCCGCGCGCGTCCACCCGCATCGACCTGACCCAGCCCGAGCAGGAGCTGAAAGCCGGGCTGGGCCGGAAGCTGCGGCGCTGGACGAACCGGTGGGAGCAGCGGGGCGTGCGGGTGCGCCAGGGCGGCGAGGGCGACCTCCCGCTACTCGCCGAGCTGCTGGAACAGACGGCCGAGCGGCACGGGTTCAAGCCGCTGTCACTCTCCTACCTGCGGCGGCTGTACCGGGAGCTCGCGCCGGGCGGGCGGGCCAAGCTGTTCGTCGGCGAGATCGACGGCGACCCGGTGGCCGCGTCGCTGATGACCGCGTGCGGCGGTGTGTTGAAGACCCGGGTGAGCGGCTTCGAACGCTCCCGGTCCACCCTCGAGCTGCGGGCCCCGGCGGCGGTGCGCTGGAGTGCCATCCGGTGGGCCAAGGCCAACGGCTTCGACTACTTCGACTTCGGCGGGATCTCCGAACGGTCCACCGACGCGCTGCTGTCCGGCGAGCGGGTGGACACCGCCGCGCTGCCCGGACCCGACCAGTTCAAGATCAGTTTCGGCGGCTCGGCGTACCGGTACCCGACGCCGGTCGAGCTGATCGGCTCCCCCGCGCTGCGCCACGCCTACCACCTGTCCAAGCACGTGCCGGGCGCCGACCGCGTGCAGTCGGTGCTGCGGGCGGCGTTCCGCGGCGGCCTCGCCGCGCGGTGACCGACGGTCGGAGGCAGCCGGCGGTGGTGGTCGGCGGCCGCACCCAGGCGCTGGCGGTGATCCGTTCACTGGGCGCCGAGGGCGTGCCGGTGATCGTGCTCCGCTACCACGACCAGGACATGGGGCACGGCTCCCGCTGGGTGCGGGAGGTGATCGACTGCCCGCACCCGGAGCGTGACCCGGACGGCTTCGACCGCGTCCTGGACCGGGTCGCCGCGCGGTTCCCCGGCTCGTTGCTGGTCCCGCCATCGGACATCGCGGTGGCCGCCGTCTCGGCCCGGAAGCGGCGGCTGGGCGAGCTGGGTTTCGTCGTGGCGGCGCCGGAGTGGGACGTGGTGAGCACCTGCCTGGACAAGGCGGCCACCTGGGACTTCGCCCGCCGCCACGGGGTGGACGCGCCGGCCACGGTGGCCGTCCGGGAGGCCGGGGACCTGGAGCGGTTCGCCGACGAGGTCGGCTTCCCCGGCGTGCTCAAACCCACCGTCAGCCACCGCTACAAGGCCGTCTTCGGCCGCAAGTGGACCAGGGTGGACAACCTCGAGGAAGCCACCCGGCACCACCTCGAGGCCCGCGCCGCCGGCCTCGAGGTCGTGGCCCAGGAGCTGGTCCCGGGCGACGAGCTGTGCGGCGCGAACTACAACGCCTACGTCTGGGGAGACGACGGCGAGGTGGTCGAGATGACCGCCGCGAAGATCCGCAACTCGCCGTCCGAGACCGGGTCGCCGTGCGTCGCGGTGAGCCGGCGGATCCCGGAGGTGGCCGAGGCCGGGCGGCACCTGCTGCGCGCGCTGGGCTACCGGGGGTTCGCCAACGTGGAGTTCAAGCGCGACGCCCGGGACGGGACCTACAAGCTCATCGAGGTCAACGCCCGGCACAACCTCTCCTCGGCGCTGGCCATCCGGTGCGGGATCAACTTCCCCTGGCTGGAGTACCGCCACCGGATGCTCGGCCGGCCTCCCGTCCAGCCGGACTACGAGGAGGGCGTGTACTGGATCGACGTCACCCGGGACCTCCAGGCGAGCCTGTCCTACCTGCGCCGGGGCGACTACTCGGTCGGCCGGTTCGCCCGGCCCTACCTGTCCGGGCCGGTGTTCGCGGTGGCCTCCGCCCGGGACCCGCGACCGGCACTGATCCGGGCCGGGCGGACGGCCACCCAGGTCCGGCGGAAGCTGGTCGCGCGCATCCGCCGGTGACCGTCGTCAGGTGTGGGCGAGGGTGGGGATGCTGTTGCTCGGCGGCGGGATCTGGGCCTTGATGAACGCGATGGCGACGGCCTCGTGGATCGCCCGGCGGACCACGACCTGCTTGCCCGGCCGGGTGCGGACGGTGAGCCGGAGGGTGACCCCGTCCACCGTCACCGCCTGGACCCCCAGCATGGTGACCTCGCCGAGCAGGTGTTCGGCCATGGGCGACTCGGCCACCGCTGCCTCGGCGGCCTGCGTAGCGGTCTCGGTGGCCAGCGCGATGTTCGCGCCGTGGCCGATGGGCACGTCGACCAGGGCGACCGAGAAGTGCTGGCTGAAGTTGCCGACCCGGGAGATCGTGCCGTTGCGGACGTACCAGAGGGTGCCCTCCACGTCGCGCACCGTGCAGACCCGCAGGCCGATGCTCTCCACCGTGCCGGTGGCCTCGCCCAGGTCGACCACGTCGCCGACGCCGTACTGGTCCTCCAGCATCATGAAGATCCCGGAGACGAAGTCCTTGACCAGGTTCTGCGCGCCGAAGCCGACGGCAACGCCGATCACCCCGGCCGAGGCGATGATGGGCGCGAGGTTGACGCCGAAACCGCCCAGGATCAGCACGAACGCGGTCCCGTAGATAACGAATGTGGTGATCGAGCGCAGCAGCGAGCCGATGGTGGCGGCGCGCTGGCGGCGGCGGGCGAGCAGGAGCGAGCCCGAGCCCTGCCGGGGACGCGAGCTCGTGCGCTCCCGCAACGGGCGCAGCAGCGACGGGGCGCGGCCCTCGCCGATGCCCCGGGTGAGCTGGTGGATCGCCCGGTGGCACACGGCCCGCAGCGCGACCGCGATGACCACGATGAGCAGCAGCTTCAGCGTGCCGTCGACGACGAGGCCCGCGGTGCGGGACAGCCAGCCCTGCCCGGTGAGGTCGAGGGCGATCTGGCACCAGGGGCTCTGGCTGCCACCGCATCCCGGGTCCGGGTTCGGTGGTAGGGCGGGGACGGACGAGAACGGCATGGTCTTGCGACACCTCCGAGGAGTCGGCTGTCGGGGTACCGACTGGCCGGCGGGGAGCGACCAGCGGGCTCGCCGGCTGAGGTGATGGGCGAGCCGTCCCTCGAGGGTGCGCGTTCACCCGGGCGTGTCGCAAGGGCCGGGTGAGGTATTCCCTGAGCCGCTACTCGGCGTCCAGCAGGTGGTGCAGAAGCAGCAGTTGGGCGATGGCCAGCGGTTCGCTGCGCGCGCCGGGGCCGAGTTCGCCCAGGCAGTCCGGGGTACCGCTCTCAGGCTCGCCGATGGACGCCCAGATCGCCTTCTGCACCGCCAGGCTCTCCTCGGTCGGCACGTAGCCGTGGATGTGCAGCGTGTCCACGGGCCGGCCGTCGCTGTCCCGGGTGAGCTTGAGGTGCATGGCGCGGTTCAGCCCGGCCTGCAGCACCTCGCTCAGGTCCGGGTGCCGGATCGTGGGGCGCAACAGCAGCTCGGCCGACAGCGGGGTGCCCGGCGGCTCGTCCCGCCCCTCGATCGGGGCGAACCGGACCACGATGTCGGCGTGGTGGCGCTGCGGCCGGATGTACGCCTCGGACTCCGGCTCCCGCACCGCCAGCTCGGCGAGCACCTGCTCCGGGGCGTACCCGCGCTTGCGGGTGTCCCGCTGGACCTTCCACTCGCGGCGGATGTCCTCGTGCGGGTCGAGGAACACGGTGACGTCGAAGCACGCCCTGGCCAGCTTGCTGTACAGCGGGAACAGGCCCTCGACGATGATGAAGCTGTTCGGCTCCACCAGCTCGGGCCGGGTCAGCTCCCCGGTGGAGTGGTCGTAGACCGGCTTGAGGATCGGTTGCCCGCTGGCCAGCAGCCGCAGGTGCTGCTCCATGATCTCCATGTAGTTGCAGTCCGGGTGCAGCGCGGTGAACGGCAGCGAACGGCGCTCGGCCCGGTCGTAGCGGTGGTAGTCGTCGGTGCACAGCGAGACGCACCGCTCCCGGCCCAGCGCCTCGACCAACCCCGCCGTGAGAGTGGTCTTGCCGGATGCGCTGTCCCCGGCGATGGCCAGCATCACCGGCCGGCGGCCGGAGTCGCGCAGCCCGGCCCGGTCGATCCGGAGGGTCTTGTCGGGCATCACGGGTTCCTCCGTTCGTCGGTGGCCTCGGCACGCAGGGCCGCCACCCGCCCGGGCAGGCCGGACGGCCCGTCGGCGAACAGCGCGGAGCCGACGCAGAACACGGTCGCCCCGGCCTTCGCGGCGTGGCCGATCGTGCCGGGGCCGATGCCGCCGTCCACCTCCAGCTCCACGGCCAGCCCCCGCCGGTCGATCAGCGCCCGGGCATGGGCGATCTTGGTCGCCATGCCGTCCAGGTAGCGCTGCCCGCCGAATCCGGGGTTCACCGTCATCACCAGCAACAGGTCGGCCAGGTCCAGCACGTGCTCCACCGAGGCCAGCGGGGTCGCCGGGTTGAGCGCGACGCCGGCGCGGGCGCCCAGCTGCCGGATCCGGCCCAGCGTGCGGTGCAGGTGCCTGGTCGCCTCGGCGTGCACGATCACCAGCTCACAGCCGGCATCCACCCAGCGGGGCAGCATGGGGTCGGGGTCCTCGACCATCAGATGCGCCTCGAAGCCCAGCATGACGCGGTCCCGGCAGGAGGCGATGACGTCGGGGCCGAAGGTCAGGTTGGGCACGAACCGGCCGTCCATCACGTCCCACTGGATGCGGTCCACGCCGGCTTTCTCCAGCAGCTGCACCTGGTGGCCGAGCTCGGCGAAGTCCGCCGGCAGCACCGAAGCGACGAGCGTCATCGCGCCTCCCTGGGGATCGAGGCTGTGACAGTAGGTGCTCGGCGGGCGGCGGCGTCTCCCCCGCGTTGGGGGTCTGGTGGGGCAACCTGGGCAAATCGGGCGGTCTCGGCCTTACAGTCCATGACATGACTCTGTCTTCGGCCACGCCTTCGGGCGGCGCTGCGACCGGGCCGTTACGCATCGTGCTGGTCGACGACCACGAGATGGTGATCGCGGGGCTGAAGGCCATGCTGGCCCCGTTCCAGGGCCGGGTGCGGGTGGTCGGCTCGGCCATCGGCGCCGAGCAGGCCCTGCCGGTCGTCGCCAGCCTCACCCCGGACATCGTGCTGTGCGACGTGCGGATGCAGGGCGCCAGCGGCCTGGACCTGTGCCGTGAGCTGCGCGAGCGGCGGCCCGACCAGAAGGTCGTGCTGCTGTCGGTATACGACGACGAGCAGTACCTGTTCCAGGCGCTGCGCGCCGGCGCGTCGGGATACCTGCTCAAGAAGATCACCGGCGACGAGCTGGTCCGCCAGCTGGAGCTGGCCAACAGCGGCGTCACGGTGATCGACACCGCGCTGGCCGGGCGGGCGGTGGACACGGCGGCGCGGTTGCAGAGCAACGAGTTCTGGCCGGGGGCCCGGCACGGCCTCACCCACCGGGAGAGCGAGGTCCTCTCGCTGATCGTGACCGGGCTGTCCAACCGGGGAATCGCGGCCCGCCTGGTGGTGAGCGACGAGACGATCAAGAGCCACGTGCGGTCGATCTACCGCAAGCTGGGGGTCGGCGACCGGGCCGGCGCGGTCGCCGCCGCCCTGCGCGAGGGGATCTTCAAGTGAGCGAGGGCCCGCTGCTCGGCCCGACCGAGGCGCTGCCCTCGCTCGGACTGACCGATCCGCGCCGGGCCAACGCCCTGCTGCTGGCCATCATCGAGGCGACCTCGGGCGGGCCGGGCGTGGAGCCGCTGGCCGCCGCGGTGGCCCGCCTGATCACCGAGGCGACCTCGACCGACGTGTGTTTCGTGCACGTGCTCGACGACACCGAGCGGTCACTCAGCCTGGCCGGCGCCACCCCGCCGTTCGACCGCCAGGTCGGCCGCATCCGCCTGCCCCTGGGGTCCGGGGTGACCGGTTGGGTGGCCAGCCACCACGAACCGGCCGTGATCGTCGAGCACAAGGAGGAGGACCCGCGCTACCTGCCGATCCCCGCGCTGCGCGGCACCGAGTTCATCTCGATGGCCTCGGTGCCCATGGCGACCGGGCCGGCCGGGCTGGTCGGCGTGCTGAACGTGCACACGGTGACCCGGCGCCAGTTCACCGACCGGGACATCCAGCTGCTGCTGGTGATCGGGCGGCTGGTCGCGGGTGCGCTGCACTCGGCGCGGATGCACCGGCGGCTGGCCGCCCGGGAGCGCGCGCACGAGCGGTTCACCGAGCAGGTCATCGCCGCCCAGGAGATCGAACGGCGGCGGCTCGCGGCGGACATCCACGACGGGATCTCCCAGCGCCTGGTCACCCTCTCCTACCACCTGGACGCGGCCGGGCATGCGCTGCGGGCCACCCCCGACGTGGCCGCCGACCAGCTCGGGCGGGCCCGGGAGCTGGTGGACCTCACGCTGGACGAGGCCCGCGCGGCGATCGGCGGGCTCCGGCCCCCGGTGCTCGACGACCTGGGCCTCGCCGGCGGCCTGGCCAGCCTGGCCCGTTCGGTGCCCGAGGTGAAGGTGACCACGGAGCTGGCCGACGACCGGCTGCCCGAGCACGTCGAGATCGCGCTCTACCGGATTGCCCAGGAGTGCCTGCAGAACGTCATCAAGCACGCTCACGCGAGCACCGCGCTGCTGCGCTTCGAGCTGGTCGGCAGCGCCGCGCGGCTGGAGGTGACCGACGACGGCGACGGGTTCGACGCCACCACCGCCGCCGAGTCGGGCTACGGCATGCGCTCGATGGCCGAACGGGTCGAGCTGGTCGGTGGCTCACTGCGGATAAGCTCCCGCCCCGGCTCGGGCACCACCGTCACCGCCTCGGTGCCGGTGAGCGTGCGCTGAGGCGCCGGGCCCGAGGCCCCGGATGCCCCGAAGCAGCACCCATGCCCTGTTGATCAGCGTCCACGTGATCAGCTCAGACGCGGGCGGGCTCGCCCAGACCACGCAGGGCGGCCCAGTTCGCCGCGACGCGGGCGGCCAGGGCCGCGCGGCCGGCCGGGACCCGGCGGGGGGCACCCCGCCAGGCCGCCAGGGCCGGGTCCACCAGCGCTCGGCCGAAGGAGAAGGTGAGCGGCCATGGCGTGGTGTGGCGCTGCATCGCGGCCAGGTTGGCGGTGGCCCGCTCCGGGGGCTGCCCGCCGGAGAGGAAGGCCACCCCGGCCAGCTCCTCCGGCTGTGCCCGCAGCACGTCCACCGTCGCCTCGGCCACCTGCTCGGGGGTGGCGCGGCGGGGGTGGCGGTTGCCCTCGACGACCATGTTGGGTTTGAGCACCATGCCCGCCTGGTCGACCCGGAACGCGACCAGCTCCTCGGCGACGGCGGCGTGCACGCGGGCGGTGATCTCGGCGCAGCGCTCCAGCGAGTGCTCCCCCTCCGTCAGCACCTCGGGCTCGACGATCGGCACCAGGCCGGCCTCCTGCGCCGCGGCGGCGTAGCGGGCCAGGGCCTGCGCGTTGGCCCACAGCGCCACGCCACTGGGCAGGTCATCGGCGATCACGAACACCGCCCGCCACTTGGCGAACCGGGCACCCAGCGCGGCGTACTCGGCCATCCGCGCGGGCAGCCCGTCCAGGCCCTCGGTGACCAGCTCGCCCAGCCCGGGGCAGGCGTAGGCCCCGGTGTCCACCTTGATGCCGGGCAGCATGCCCAGCTGGTGCACGGCCTCCGGGAACGTCCGCCCGTCGGCGAACCGCTGGCGCAGGGTCTCGTCGCAGAAGATGATCCCGGCCACCCCCTCGGCCAGACCCGGGGTGCCGGCGAGCAGCTCCCGGTAGGCGCGCCGGTTCTGTTCCGTCGCGGGCACGCCGGCGGCGTAGAGACGTCGGTTCATCGTGGCGATGCTCTCGTCGGCGGCGAGGATGCCCCGGCCCGACCGAACCAGTTGCGTGGCCAGCTGCCTACATACGGTCATGGTGCATGACGGTAGGAAATCCGCAGGTCGCGCGCCTCCCCCCTGCGGTGGATAGGCAAGGGTATTAGACAATCACCTAATGGTCACCGGTAAACACTTGATGGACAGGCTTAGTGTTATCCGCGCACCATTGCCGCCATGACGGACCGCTGGAGCGCCGGAGTCATTCCCTACGCGGACATGGGCTACTGGCAGCCTGACTACATCCCCAAGGACACCGACCTGCTGTGCGCGTTCCGGATCACGCCGCAGGACGGGGTGCCCTCCGAAGAGGCCGGTGCCGCCGTCGCCGGCGAGTCCAGCACGGCGACCTGGACGGTGGTGTGGACCGATCGGCTCACCACCTTCGAGCACTACCAGGCCAAGTGCTACCGGATCGAGGCGGTGCCGGGCAGCCCGGGCCAGTGGATCGCCTACATCGCCTACGACCTCGACCTTTTCGAAGAGGGCTCGATCGCCAACCTGACCAGTTCGATCATCGGCAACGTGTTCGGGTTCAAGCCGCTGAAGGCGCTGCGCCTGGAGGACATGCGCATCCCGACGCAGTACGTGAAGACGTTCCAGGGACCGGCGCACGGGATCGTCATGGAACGCGAGCACCTGGGCAAGTTCGGGCGGCCGCTGCTCGGCGCCACCACCAAACCCAAGCTCGGGCTGTCGGCGCGCAACTACGGCCGGGTGGTGTACGAGGCGCTAAGGGGCGGGCTGGACTTCACCAAGGACGACGAGAACATCAACTCCCAGCCGTTCATGCGCTGGCGGGACCGCTCCCTGTTCTGCATGGAGGCGGTGAACCGGGCGCAGGCGGCGACCGGCGAGGTCAAGGGCCACTACCTGAACGTGACCGCCGGGACCATGGAGCAGATGTATGAGCGCGCCGACTTCGCCAAGGAGCTGGGCAGCGTCGTCGTGATGATCGACCTCACCGTCGGCTACACCGCGATCCAGTCGATGGCCACCTGGGCCCGGCGCAACGGCGTACTGCTGCACCTGCACCGCGCGGGGCACAGCACCTACACCCGGCAGAAGACGCACGGCGTGAACTTCCGGGTGATCGCCAAGTGGATGCGCCTGGCCGGGGTCGACCACATCCACGCCGGCACGGTGGTGGGCAAGCTGGAGGGCGACCCCAACTCGGTGCGCGGCTACTACGACACGCTGCGCCTGGACTCGGTGGCCGCCGACCCGGCCAAGGGGCTCTACTTCGACCAGGAGTGGGCGTCCATGCCCGGCGTGATGCCGGTGGCCTCGGGCGGCATCCACGCCGGCCAGATGCACCAGCTGATCCACTACCTGGGCGAGGACGTGATCCTCCAGTTTGGCGGGGGAACCATCGGGCACCCGATGGGCATCGCGGCCGGCGCGGAGGCCAACCGGGTCGCCCTGGAGGCGATGATCAAGGCCCGCAACGAGGGCGTCGACTACCTGGCCGAGGGCGAACAGATCCTGCGCCGGGCCGCCGGGCGCAACCGGCCGCTGGACACCGCGCTGGCCACCTGGGGCGACGTCACCTTCAACTACGAGTCCACCGACACCCCCGACGTCGTGCCCACCCCCACCCCTGTCTGAGGAGCCGCACATGCGCATCACCCAGGGCACCTTCTCCTTCCTGCCCGACCTCACCGACGAGGAGATCACCGCCCAGATCCGCTACGCGCTGGACAACGAGTGGCCGCTGTCGGTCGAGTTCACCGACGACCCGCACCCGCGCAACACGTACTGGGAGATGTGGGGGCTGCCGATGTTCGACCTGCGCGACCCGGCCGGGGTGCTGATGGAGGTGAACGCCTGCCGCACGGCCAACCCGCACGCCTACATCCGGCTCAACGCCTACGACGCCCGGCACGGCCGGCAGACCACCGCGCTGTCGTTCATCGTCCAACGCCCGAGTGACGAGCCCGGTTTCCGGCTGGACCGCCACGAGCTGTCCGACCGGCGGATCGGCTACCGCACCCACTCCTACGCGACCGAGCACCCCACCGGCGCCCGGTACCCCGGGAGCTGACGTGCGCCAACCGTTCGGCGCGCCGGTCGAGGAACCCGGGCCGGCGCCCCCGCTGCCGCCGGACGCGGCGGTCGACCTGGCCGCCGCCCGGCGGGAGTCCGGCGTGGACGAGGTGCTCGGCGCTCTCGAGCGGGAGCTGGTCGGCCTGGCCCCGGTGAAGACCCGGGTCGCCGAGATCGCCGCACTGCTCCTGGTCGACCGGGCCCGGCAGCGCTTCGGCGTCTCCGCCACCCGCCCGACGCTGCACATGTGCTTCACCGGCAACCCGGGCACCGGCAAGACCACGGTGGCCCAGCGGATGGGCCAGCTGCTGCACCGGCTGGGCTACCTGCGCATCGGGCACCTGGTCACGGTGACCCGGGACGACCTGGTCGGACAGTACGTCGGCCACACCGCGCCCAAGACCAAGGAGGTGGTCAAGCGGGCCATGGGCGGGGTGCTGTTCATCGACGAGGCCTACTACCTGCACAAGGCGGAGAACGACCGGGACTACGGCGGCGAGGTCATCGAGATCCTGCTGCAGGTGATGGAGACCCACCGCGACGACCTGGTGGTGGTGCTGGCCGGCTACCAGGACCGGATGGACGGCCTGTTCTCGGCCAACCCGGGCATGCAGAGCCGCATCGCCCACCACGTCGCCTTCCCCGACTACACCCTGGACGAGCTGGAGAGCATCGGGGCGCTGATGGCCGGGGAGCTGGGCTACCGGTTCTCCCCGGACGCGCGTCAGGTGCTGCGCCGCTACCTGCGGCTGCGCATCGACCAACCGTGGTTCGCCAACGCGCGCAGCGTGCGCAACGCGGTGGAGCGGGCCCGGCTGCGGCAGGCCCGGCGCCTCCTGGAACGGCCGGACCCCCGGGTCGGACTGGCCGAGCTGACCACGCTCGAGCCCGACGACCTGCTGGCCAGCCGGGTGTTCGCCGGCGGCATGAACAGCACCGGCGGCACCGACGGCGCTGTCGGCACCAACGGCACCGACGGCCGGGTGCGGACGCCGCCGGCCGGGTCGGACATGCTGGTGCGGTGACCACCCAGGCCCGGCTGCGCGCACTGGTCGAGCTGGCCGACACCGGCTCGGTGCGCGCCGCCGCGCGCCGGCTGGTGGTCACCGAGGCGACCGTGTCGGCCGCCGTCACCGCGCTGGCCGCCGAGGTCGGCGTCCCGCTGGTGGACCGGGACGGGCGGGGCATCCGGTTGACCCCGGCCGGCGCGCGCTACGCCGACTACGCGCGCCGGATACTCGGCCTGCACGCCGAGGCGCTCGCCGCCGCGCGCGGCGAGGCCGACCCGGAGCGGGGCACGATCCGGCTGGCGGCGGTGACCACGGCCGGGGAGCATCTGCTGCCCGGCCTGCTCGCGTCGTTCCGCGCGGCGCACCCCTCGGTCACGCTCAGCCTGGAGGTGGCGCCCCGGGGCGTGGTCTGGCCGATGCTGGCCAACCACGAGGTGGACCTGGTGGTCGCCGGGCGGCCGCCTTCCGGTGCGCCGTCCCTGGTCCGGGCGGTCAGCCCGAACACGCTGGTCGTCGTCGGTCGTCCCGCGCCGGACTTCAACCCGGCCACCGCCACCTGGCTGCTGCGCGAGCGGGGCTCCGGGGTGCGCGCGACCACCCGGAACCTGCTGCACGGGCTGGACATCGCCCCGCCGGAGCTGGCCCTGGGCTCGCACGGGGCGGTGGTCGCGGCCGCCGTGGCCGGGCTGGGCGTCGCACTGGTGTCGCGCCAGGCGGTGCGGCGGCACCTCGAGTCCGGCACGCTGGTCGAGCTGCCGGTGCCCGGCACTCCCCTGGACCGGCCGTGGCACGTGGTCAGCCACCCCACGGCGACGGCCGCCACCGAGCTGCTGGTCGGACACGTCCTGTCGCACCCCGAGCTGGGTTGGCACCCGCCGGCGGGCTGAGCCTCAAACGACCGGGCCCTCGCCGCGCCCCGCCAGCCCGGCGTCCACCGGGCACGGGCCGGCGGTCTCGCACACCGGCACGTCGCAGAGGCGACAGAGGTGGCCACCGGCCGGTTCGTCCGGCGCGGCCGCCCGGAGCAGCTTGTCCAGCAGGTGCCCGAGGGTCTGGGCCTCCTCGCCGGTCAGCCCCGTGAGCACCCCGGCGAGCGCGTCCCGGCGCGCCTTCGTGACCCGCTGGACGGTGGCGCGGCCCGCCTCGGTCAGCACGGGCACCACGGTGCGCCGGTCCGGCCCGGGTTCCCGGGTGACCAGGCCGTCCTGGCTCAGCCGGTCCACCAGCCGCACCGTGGCCGGGTGCGAGAGGTGCAGCTCTCCGCGCAGGTGCTCGATCGGCCGCCGGCGGTCGCGGGACAGCGAGCTGAGGGCGGCGGGCGCCATGGCGCCGCGTCCCGCCGCCGCCTCGGTGGCCTCGGCGATCAGGTCGGTGACGTGCAGGGCCAGCGCGCCCAGCCGGTTGACCAGTATCTCCCGGTCGACGTCCATCGCTTCCCTCCAATACATGCACCTTGCACATAAATGCTAATGTATGCATCATGCACAGAAACAGCGTAACGGGTGCTGTGGCGGTTCTGGTGCTCGGCCAGATGGCCTACGGACTGGCGTTCGTGGTGCCGGAGGTGCTCGACGAGGTCTCCCCGCTGGAGCTCAGCCTGGGCCGCTACCTGGTGTACGGCGGGCTGTCCGTCGCGGTGCTGGCCATGCTGGCCCCGGCGCGGCGCCGGACCCTGAACGGCCGGGCCTGGCGGGCGGCCTCGGTGCTCGGCCTGGCCGGCAACACCGGCTACTACCTGCTGGTCGTCCTGGGCGTGCGGTACGCCGGCGCACCGGTCACCACGCTGATCGTCGGCGCACTGCCGGTGACGCTGGCCATCGCCGGCAGCCGCGCGGGCGGTATCCGGCCCCGGTCGCTGGTGCTCCCGCTGTCGATGACGGTCACGGGTCTGATCCTGGTCAACGCCGACGCCCTGCTGTCCGCCCCCGACACCGGGGGCTCGGTCGCCATCGGCATCGCGGCGGCGGTCGCGGCACTCGCCGCCTGGACCGGGTTCGGGCTCGCCAACGCCCGGTTCCTCGCGCGCCACCCGGATCTCGACCTCACGGCGTGGACCAGCGCGCTCGGCGTGACCAGCATGGCCTGGGCGCTGCCCGCCCTGGCCTTCGTCGGCCGGTCGAGCACCGCGCTGGAGCAACCCGTTGCGTTCCTCGCCGGCGCCCTCGCGCTGGGGGCCGTGTCCTCCTGGGCGGCCACCGCCGCCTGGAACCGCGCCGCTTCGCGGATACCGGTGTCCCTGGCCGGCCAGCTGGTCGTCATCGAGACGGTCTCCGGCATCACCTACAGCTACCTGCACCGCGCCACGACGCCGAGCACCGCCGTCCTGGCCGGTGGCGCGCTGCTCGTCGCCGGCGCCCTCGTCGCGGTGCGCTCCTCGACCTCCGGCCGCTCAGCCGAGCAGGGGCAGCCCCCGGGTCATCGCCGAGACGCGGTCGCGGGGGCCGACGATGCCGATCGCGGCGTAGCGCAGGTCGGTTGACCGGGCGACGGCGTTGAGGTAGTCGTCGTACACCCGCACCCGCTGGGCGGCCTCCGGCATGTCCGCGACCAGGCAGCCCTCGGTCACCGCCGCCTCAGCCCGCAGCCGGGACAGCTCACCGGCGGGCGCCCGCAGCACCACGCAGCCCAGCCACGGCAGGCCCGGGTGCACGGAGCCGCCGCCGTCCTTCGCGGCCTCGCCGAGCAGCCCCGCCACCAGCGGCGAGGTGGCGGCGCCCACGCAGACGGCGGCGTTGGCCGCCCGACCAGGCGTAAGGGCCTCGTCGACGACCAGGACCCACTTCAGCCGGGCCTGCCCGGTCGGCCGGTCGGTGCGGATCTCGTCGGCCTCGAACCCGGGGTAGCTTGCGTAGATAGCACGGCTCATGGCTCCAACAGTAAGCAGCAAGACGAAACTACTGTCCGAGTTCCGTACTAAGTACGGGTAAACTCGGCCCGTGCCCGGTCTCGACGAACTTGATACGGCGATCCTGCGGGAACTGCAGCGCGACGCACGGCGCACCAACCGCGACATCGCGGCCGCCGTCGGCGTCGCGCCGACCACCGCGCTGGACCGGACCCGGGCGCTGCGCGAGCGCGGCGTGATCCGAGGGGCCCAGCTCGTCGTCGATCTCACCGCCGTCGGGCGGCCGGTACAGGCGCTCATCGCCGTCCGCATCCGTCCGCCCTCCCGACCGGTCATCGAGGGCTTCCGCAACTGGGTGTCCCAGTTGCCGGAGGTGCTCAGCGTGTTCGTCACGACGGGCTCGGAGGACTTCCTGCTGCACCTCGCCGTCGCGGACAACGAGCGCCTCTACGCGTTCGTCATCGACCGGCTCACCCAGCGCCGGGAGGTCGCCGACGTGCGCACCTCGGTGGTGTACGAGCACCTGCAAACCGGCATCGCCGGCGCCTGAACCATCCGGCCTCGCGGCTACGCTCACTGTCTGTATCCGCGTTTTCGGGTAGCTCGTGGGGGTTTCATGGTCAAGTCGCCATTAGAGACGGTCTACTGACCAGTAACGGCTCTCAGCGCGACTTGACCACGAGAGGTTCCGGCCGCTCGCCAGCGCACGCCGCGATTGGTCGCAGACAGTAACCGTTCGGGTCGGCCGGCGAACCACCGAGGGCTCGAGCCACCGAACCAGCGCAACGGGCCGCACCCGGACCGCGGGAGACCACCCGAGCCGCGCCGCCCTGACCGTCTTTCGAACCGGACCGCGCACGACCGCCGGCCGCTCGCGACCTAACCGGCGGGCACGGAGCGGTACCAGACCTCGGGGCGGCCGACCTGGCCGTAGCGGGGCACCCGGGTCACCACCCCCTGGTCGGCCAGGTACTCCAGGTAGCGCCGCGCGGTCACCCTGGCGACCCCGGTGGCCGCCGCGACCGCGTTGGCCGAGACCCCGTCCGGCTGCTCCCGCAGCACCGCCGCGATCGTGCTCAACGTCTGCTCGCT
Source organism: Actinospineispora eucalypti (assembly GCA_014208095.1). Lineage (GTDB taxonomy): Bacteria > Actinomycetota > Actinomycetes > Mycobacteriales > Pseudonocardiaceae > Pseudonocardia > Pseudonocardia eucalypti. The sequence goes on from JACHMT010000002.1 coordinate 1,323,861, forward strand.
CATGCCCTTCGGCAGCGCCGCCCGGCTCGGGGCGCGCAGCGCGGAAAGCGCCCGGTCGATCTCCCCCTGGTCGGCCGCCTGGCCCGAACCCTGGTCGAACTGGGCGTGGAACTGGGCGTAGCGCTCCAGCTTGTCCCGCAGCGAGGCGAACGGGAACGGCTTGAGCAGGTACTGCACCACGCCGAGGGACACCGCCGAGCGCACCATCGCCAGGTCCCGGGCCGAGGTCACCGCGATCACGTCCACCGGGTGCCGCCCGGCCCGCAGCGCCCGGCACACCGCCAGCCCGTGGATGTCCGGCAACCCGAAGTCCAACAGCACCAGCCCGACCTGGTTCCGCTCGCAGAACCGCAGCGCGTCGGCGCCCGTGTGCACCACCCGCGCCAGCTCGAACCCCGGCACCCGCCGCACGTACGTGCCGTGCGCCTCGGCCACCACCGGGTCGTCCTCGACGACCAGTACGCGGATCACGGGGCCTCCCGGGGCCGGAACGGCAGCCGAACGGTGAACACCGCGCCCCCGCTGTTGACCAGGTCGATGCTGCCACCGTGCTGCCGCACCGCCTGGCCGACCAGCGCCAGGCCGATCCCCCGGCCAACACCTTGCCCGGCTTCCCCCTTGGTCGACCAACCCCGGCGGAACACCTCCGCGCGCGCCACGTCGGCAACCCCCGGACCGGTGTCCGCCACGCGCAGCAGCAGGTCGGTGCCGTCCGACCGGATGGTGACCGTCACCCGGGGCGGCCCCTCGGCCTCCAGCGCCGCGTCGACCGCGTTGTCCACCAGGTTGCCGACGATGGTGACCAGCGCGCGGGGGTCGATCACCGGGTCGCCGACCTCGCTGTCCTCGGTGATCACCAGCTCGACGCCCCGCTCGTGCGCCTCGGCCGCCTTGCCGAGCAGCAGCGCGGCGAGCACCGGGTCGTCCACCGCGCTCACCACCCGGTCGGTGAGCCGCTGGGCGATGGCCAGCTCGGCGGCGGCGAACTCGACCGCCTCGTCGGCGCGGCCCATCTCCACCAGGGAGACCACGGTGTGCAGCCGGTTCGCCGCCTCGTGGGCCTGCGCCCGCAGTGACTCGGCCAGTCCTCGGGTGGTGGTGAGCTCGCCGGACAGGCGCTGCAGGTCGGTGTGGTCGCGCAGGGTCACCACGGTGGACGCCTGGTTCCCCGCCCGGACCGGCGCACTGTTCAGCACCAGCACCCGGGTGTCGGTCAGGTGGATCTCGTCGGTGCGGGGCTCCGCCGCGCGCAGCGCCTCGACCAGCGACTCGGGCAGGTCCAGCTCGGCCACCTCGCGGCCAACCGGGTCGGCAGGGTCGGCGCTGAGGCCGAGTAGCTCCCGCGCGCCGTCGTTGCACAGGGCGACCCTCCCGTCGGCCTGGATCAGGATCAGCCCCTCGCGCACGGCGTGCAGGGTCGCCTCGTAGGAGGTGAACACCCGGCTCAGCTCGGCCGGGGCCAGGCCCCGGGTCTCCCGGTTCAGCCGCCGGCTGATCAGGACGCTGCCGGCGGCCCCGACGACCAGTACCGCGGCGGCCACGGTGAGCAGCGGGCGCAGCCGTTCGGCCAGCTCGGCGGAGATCGCGGTGATCCGGATCCCGACCGCGACCAGCGCGACCACCCGGCGAGAGTCGTCGAAGACCGGGGCCACGGCCCGCATCGAGGGGCCGAGCGTGCCGGCGTAGGTCTCGGTGAACATGTGTCCGCGCAGCGCCTCGGCGGTGTTGCCGATGAACCGCTGGCCGATCTGCGCGGGGTCGGGGTGGGTGAACCGGATCGCGTCCGGGTTCATGATCGTGATGAAGTCGACGCCGGTGTCCGCCCGGACGCGCTCGGCCAGTGGCTGGAGCACCTGGGTCGGCGCCGGCTCGACCACGGCGGTGCGCAGCGTGGGCGTGTCGGCCAGGGTGGCGGCCACCGCGATCACCTGCTCACGCGCCCGGTCATCCACCGCCCGCACGGCGTCCAGGTAGGCCAGGCCGCTGCCCACCGCGACCAGCACCACGAACCCGCTCAGCTGCACCCACAGCAGCTGGCGGGCCAGGCTCCAGCGCCGGGCATGGCGTACACGCACGCTGGAGAACTCTATGACCACAACGGTGACCTGGCTCACCGCGTGCCGAATAGTGCTGCGCAACGTGCCAGACGAACTGGGAGGCATCGGTGCCCACAGCTCAGCCCATATCACCGCCGGCGCGGCGGGACCGGACCCATTACCTGTATCTGGCGGTGATCGCGGCGGTCGTGCTCGGCGTGGTCGTCGGGCTCGCCGCCCCCGACTTCGCCAAAGCGCTCGAGCCGCTGGGCAAGGGCTTCGTCAAGCTGATCACCATGATGATCTCGCCGATCATCTTCTGCACCATCGTCCTGGGCATCGGCTCGGTGGCCAAGGCCGCCCAGGTGGGCCGGGTCGGCGTGATCGCGCTGAGCTACTTCATGGTCATGTCCACCTTCGCCCTGGCCATCGGACTGGTGGTCGGCAACCTGCTGCACCCCGGCTCCGGGCTGCACCTGGACCCCTCGGCGGTCAACAAGGTGCACCAGCAAGCAACCGGTGCGGAGGGTGGCACCGGGTTCCTCATCGGACTGATCCCCGACACGCTGTTCTCCCCGCTGACCGGCAAATCGGTGCTACAGACCCTGCTGGTCGCGCTGCTGTGCGGGTTCGCCCTGCAACGCATGGGACGCGCCGGCGAGCCGATCCGGCGCGGCATCGAACACCTGCAGCGCCTGGTGTTCCGGGTGCTGTCCATGGTCATGTGGGCCGCCCCGATCGGCGCGTTCGGCGCGATCGCCGCCGTGGTCGGCGCCACCGGCTGGAAGGCACTGCGCGACCTGGCCCTGCTCATGGTCGGCTTCTACATCACCTGCGTGGTGTTCGTGTTCGTGGTGCTGGGCGCGGTGCTGTGGGTCGGCGCGCGGGTCAGCGTGCTGCGCCTGCTGCGCTACCTGGGCCGGGAGTTCCTGCTCATCCTGTCCACCTCGTCCTCGGAGTCGGCGTTCCCCCGGCTGATCGCCAAGATGACCCACCTGGGCGTGAGCCGGTCGGTGGTGGGGATCACCGTGCCCACCGGTTACTCCTTCAACCTGGACGGCACCGCGATCTACCTGACCATGGCCACGCTGTTCGTCGCCTCCGCCCAGGACAAGCCGCTGGGCCTGGGCGAACAGATCGGGCTGCTGCTGTTCATGATCATTGCCGCCAAGGGCGCCGCCGGGGTGAGCGGCGCCGGGATCGCCACCCTGGCCGGCGGCCTGCAGTCCCACCGGCCGGACCTGGTCGACGGCGTCGGGTTCATCCTGGGTATCGACCGGTTCATGTCCGAGGCCCGCGCGCTGACCAACTTCGCCGGGAACTCGGTCGCCACCGTGCTGATCGGGGCCTGGACCGGAGAGTTCGACCGGGCCAAGGCCGAGGAGGTGCTTGCCGGGCGCGACCCGTTCGACGAGGCCACCCTGCTCGACGAGGCACCCGCGGCGGAACCCACGCCCGAGCTGGCCGAAGCGTCGAGCACCCGGTGATCTCGCCGACCTCCGTCCGCGCGCTGGTGCTGGCCTGCCTCACGGCGGCCGGCACCGCCTGCGCGCCGGCCGCCCCGGCCGAGCCCGCCGCCTCACCCGGCTGCGGGCGCCCGGCCCCGGCCCCACCCGGGCAGAGCGTCACCCGGACCGTCGACTCCGGCGGGGTGAAGCGCTCCTACCTGCTGCACCTGCCGGCCGACTACCAACCGGACCGGCCGCGCTGGCTGGTGCTGTCCTTCCACGGCCACAAGCGCACCCCGGAGTACCAGGAACAGCTGACCGGGATGTCCGCGACCGACGCGATCACGGTCTACCCGCAAGGCCTGGTGGGGACCGACGGCGAGACCGCCTGGAGCGGGGCGCCCTACTCCGCGCCGGTGGACGACGTGCGGTTCACCGCCGACCTGATCGACGCGCTCCGCGGCGAGCTGTGTGTGGACCCGGCGAGGGTCTACGCCACCGGCAAGTCCAACGGCGGCGGCTTCGTCGGCCTGCTGGCCTGCCGGCTGCCCGACCGGATCGCCGCGTTCGCCCCGGTGTCCGGGGCGTTCTACCCGGAGGGCGGGCCGTGCAACCCGCCCCGGCCGGCGTCGATCCTGGACTTCCACGGCACCGCCGACCCGACCATCCCCTACCGGGGCATCCCGGCTAAGGGCCTGCCCGCCCTGCCCGAGTGGCTGGCCGGCTGGGCCGCCCGCGACGGCTGCGCGACCCCGCCCGGGGAACGCACCGAGCACGGCGGCACGGTCCGGGTGTTCCGCTGGCAGCCGTGTGGCCAGGGCACCGAGCTGGAGCACTATCGGGTCGAGGGCCTCGGCCACGACTGGCCCAGCACCCGGCCCAACCTCGACTCCGAGGTGCCCACCGTGCTGGACGCCACGCCGGTCATCATGGAGTTCTTCGCCCGCCACCCCCTGCGCCAGACCCAACACTGACCCGAAGTTCAGCGGTGACCAGCGCGGTTAGGGCGGCCGGGCCACTCCTCAGACGCGGTCTCAGGGGCCGCCCTCGGGGTCCGGGCCGTTGTAGTCGTCCTCGGAGGAGTCGTCCATGCCGACCTCGTAGCCGACCTTCGGACTGATCTTGTTGTCCCGGATGGTCGCACCGGTGGAGTCGTTCTGCAGGGAGAACGCCTTGTCGATCTTGCCGACGACCTCGTTGCCGGTGAGCGTCACGTCCGAGATGTCGTCGAAGAAGAACGCCTGGCCGGCACCGTTGTCGCAGTAGTTGTTGGTGACGGTGAAGTCGCTGGACTTGCCCTCACCCGTGCCGTCGCCGGCCTCGCTGTCCGGCCCCTCGGCGATCAGACACATGTTGTCGATCTCCTCGAACCGGTTGCCGTCGATCAGCACCCGCTGGCTCGGACCGTTCTCGTCGGACGTGGCGAAGGTCTGGATCGCGTCGCCGTGGTTGCCCTTTTGACCGTTCAGGTTGACCACGTTCCGGACCAGGTTGTTGACGATCTTGATGTCGTTGCCGAAGAACCGGATGCCGTCGCCGTCGTCGCCCTTCTTCACGACCTGAGGGCTGTCCACCACGTTGGCGCGCACCGTGATGTCGTTGCCGATCAGCATGAAACCGGGCGAGCGCGGCTTGTTCATCCGCACGCCGTCGACCACCACGTGGTCGCCGCGCACGGTGATCTGCCCGGTGGTCGCGGTTCCGCCGCCGAGGATGGTGATCGGCTGCTTCTCCACCCCGGACCGGCGCAGCTGCAGCTCCTCGTTGCCCAGGTCGCCGTTGAGACAGATCCGGTCGCCCGGCTTGGCCGCCTCCAACGCCTGCCGGGCGCCCGACGCGTCGACCACGTTGGCGGTGCAGTTGGTCAGGGCCTCGGGCTTGCCCGGCGTCGCGCCGGCCCCGCCGGCCTGGGGGCTGCCGGTCGAGCCGCCGGTGCCCGCGACGATCAGGTAGCCACCGGCCAGGCCGATCAGCACGACCGCCACCAGGCCGAGCACCAACCAGAACGGCCGCCGGCCACCCGGGCCGCCCGGCGAATTCGCGCGCCCCCCACCCCGGCCGCCGGGGGGAAGCGTGATGATCGGCCGAGTGGCGGACGCCGGTCCGCCGTACCGCTCGCCGGCCCGCGACTCACCGGCGTCGGGCACCCACCGCCGGGCGGTCACCCGGGTTCCGCCGGCACCGCCGCCCCGGAGGAGGCGTCGCGCCGTCGGAGAGGCGACCAACCGGTCGAACCAGCGCGGGCGAGCTGTAAGACGCATGACGGCCTCCTGGTTCGGCGCGAGCAGCAACCCCTACCCAGTGAACGTCGAAGGGCCTTCCGGCGTCACAGCAGAACCAAGATTCACAGCCGATCCACAAGTAGCCGGCCGGCGGGGTTACCGGGTCGGCTGCCGCATTGCCGGGATGAGGCGCGCCAGCACTCCCGGGCGCTGCCGCTCGGACTCGCCGCCGAACCGGCGGATGGCGTCCTCCCGGCTCACCGCCAGCAGCGCGGCAATCGGCGACCACTCCCAACCGGCGCCGCGCGCCTCGGCGACGGCTTCGGCCAGGTCGGCGTGCGAGGCGCCCTCGCATGCCCGGGCACTCAGGTCCCAGAGCAGGTCCTCCGCGTCCGTGCGCTGGGTGGGGAGCTCCAGATCGTCGGCGTCCATCCTGGACAGCCAGTCTTCGACAACATTTGCGCCGTGTTCGAGCTCGATGTTGGAAGTCACGGCTCGAGACTAGCCATCCCCGGCCTCGGCTGGCCTCAGTAAAAGCCGGCCCGTCCGGTGGAGATGCGGGTCACACCCCGTAGTGCACTCGTTCGTGAACTCCCCCGAGGCGGTGTGGTGACGTTGCCCCGGGCGGGTAGTTCGATCACTATCTGCGTCTGTGGACCAACCCGAGCGGGTAATGCTCCGCGCGCCGTGGCTGGCCCCGGCCCTTCGGCCGGGCTGGGCCGCGCTGCGGCGCCGCGAGTGGCCCTCGGTGCGCGGCGACCTGACCGCCGGCCTGACCGTCGCCGCCTACCTGGTGCCCCAGGTGATCGCCTACGCGACCGTCGCCGGGCTGCCGCCGGTCACCGGGCTGTGGACCGCGATGGCCGCCCTGGTCGGCTACGCACTGCTCGGCACGTCGCGGCTGCTCTCCATCGGGCCCGAGTCCAGCACGGCGATCATGACCGCGATCAGCGTGGCCCCGCTGGCCGCCGGAGACCCGGCCCGCTACGCCGCGCTGTGCGGCGCGCTCGCGCTGATGGTCGGCGTGGTGTGCGTGCTCGGGTGGGCGCTGCGCCTCGGGTTCCTGGCCGACCTGCTGTCCCGACCGGTGCTGGTCGGTTACCTGGCCGGCATCGCGCTGATCATGATCTCCGGCCAGCTCCGGAGCATCACCGGTGTGCCGGTGGCGGGCGACACGTTCCTGGCCGAGGTGGGCTCGTTCGCCACCGGCCTGGACCGCCTGCACCTGCCCACGTTCGCGCTCGCCGCCGCCGTGCTCGCCCTGCTGCTCGCGCTGGCCCGGTTGGCCCCGCGCGCCCCGGGGCCGCTGATCGCGGTGCTCCTCGCGGCCGCGGTGACCGCCGCCTTCTCGCTGCGCGAGCACGGCATCCGGGTGGTCGGCGCCGTGCCCAGCGGCCTGCCGGTGCCCGGGTTGCCACTGGTCACGGCCCGCGACCTCGCCGCACTGGTCGCGCCCGCACTGAGCGTGGCCATCGTGGCCTACTCCGACACCGTGCTGACCGGCCGGGCGTTCGCCACCCGGGGCGACCACCGCCTCGACGCCGACCGGGAGATGCTCGCCCTCGGCGCGGCCAACCTCGCCGCCGGCCTGGTCCGCGGCTTCCCCGCCAGCAGCAGCGGCAGCCGCACCGCGCTGGCCAACGACGTCGGCGGCCGCAGCCAGCTCTACTCGCTGGTCGCGCTGGCCGCCATCGTGGTGGTGTCGTTCGCCGGCGCCTCGGTGCTGTCCGCGCTCCCCTCCGCCGCGCTCGGCGCACTGGTCGTCTACGCCGCGCTCCGCCTGATCGACCCCGGCGAGCTGCGGCGGTTCGGCCGGCTGCACCGCTCCGAGGCCACCCTGGCCCTGGCCACCACCGTGGCGGTGCTGGTTCTGGGCGTGCTCGGCGGCGTCCTGGCCGCGATCGGCCTGTCCATCCTGGACCTGCTGCGCAAGCTCTCCCGGCCCCACGACGGCATCCTGGGGTTCGTCCCCGGCCTGGCCGGCATGCACGACATCGACGACTACCCGGACGCCCGACGACTCCCCGGCCTGGTGGTCTACCGCTACGACGCGCCGCTCAGCTTCGCCAACGCGGACAACTTCCGCCGCCGGGCGCTCGCCGCCGTGGACGCCTCCCCCACCCCCGCCCGGTGGCTGATCCTCAACACCGAGGCCGTCGTCGAGCTCGACATCACCGCCGCCGATGCGCTCCGCAACCTCAACGACGAGCTGCGCGGCCGGGGCATCGTGCTGGCCCTCGCCCGGGTGAAACAGGACCTGCGGACCGACCTGGGCCGTACCGGCCTGCTCGAAACCATCGGCCCCGACCGGATCTTCCCCACCCTCCCGACCGCCGTCGCCGCGTTCCAGGCCGAATACCCGCCACACCACCTACCCGAGGGTCGGTGAACGCCCGCTCATCACGGCCCCAACGTCCGGCCGGGGCGTCAGACGCTGCGCAGCACCGAGACGATCACGCCGAGCACGACCGCCTCGTCGCCGTCGATGACCTCGTAGGCCTCGTTGCGCGGCTCGAGCAGGACGTGGCCGCCGCGCCGGCGGAACACCTTGACCGTGGCCTCGCCGTCGATCATCGCGGCCACGATCTGGCCCGAGTGGGCCTCGGACTGCTGGCGTACGACGACCGTGTCGCCGTCGCAGATCGCGGCATCCACCATGGAGTCCCCGCGCACCCGCAGCGCGAACACGTTGCCCCGCCCGGCGAGCTCACGGGGCAAGGTCAGCACCTCGTCGACGTGCTCCTCGGCGAGGATCGGGGTACCGGCGGCGATGTCGCCGACCACCGGCACCGGCACCGCGTCCTCGGAGGCCGCCCGCTCGCCGGGCTCCCGTAGGAACACCCGCACGTCGATCGGCCGGGCCATGCCGGTGCCCCGCCGCAGGAACCCCTTGTCCTCCAGGCTGGCCAGATGCTTCAGCACGGACGACGACGACCGCAGGCCGACGACGTCACCGATCTCGCGGGTGGTCGGCGGGTACCCGTACCGGACCACCCAGTCCCTGATGGCCACCAGGATCCGCTGCTGGCGCGGCGGCAGTGACGAGGCGTCCAGCTGGCCGAACGGATCGAGGTCATCGACGAAAGACACCCGCCGATGGTAGGAGTAGGCGTTCGGGGACGTGACGACGCCCGAGGAACATCGGTCGGCCGCTAATCGTTCTGGTTGGTGGTCCACCGAGGGAGAGAGGCGCACGATGCGGTCTGAGACAGCGATCCTCGCCGGCGGTTGTTTCTGGGGCGTGCAGGAACTGCTGCGGCACAAGCCGGGTGTCATCTCCACCCGGGTCGGCTACTCCGGTGGCGACACGCCGAACGCCACGTACCGCAACCACGGCGACCACGCGGAGGCGGTGGAAATCGTCTTCGATCCGGAGGTCATCTCGTTCCGGGACGTGCTGGAGTTCTTCTTCCAGATCCACGACCCGTCGACGCGCAACCGCCAGGGCAACGACATCGGCCGCAGCTACCGCTCGGCGATCTTCTACACCAGCGAGGAGCAGAAGTCCGTCGCGCTCGACACCATCGCGGACGTCGACGCCTCGGGCCTGTGGCCGGGCAAGGCGGTCACCGAGGTGGTCACGGCCGGCCCGTTCTGGGAGGCCGAGCCGGAGCACCAGGACTACCTGCAGCACTACCCCAACGGGTACACCTGCCACTTCCCCCGGGCCGGGTGGGTGCTGCCGCACCGCAAGACGCAGAACGCCTGACCGGTTGCCCTCAAGCCGGGTTGAGCGCGCAGACTGCGCGCATGAGCACCCGACAAGCCGACCGGTCGTCGATCACGGAGCTGATGACCGCCTGGGGCAGCCACCGGGACGCCGGGCGCTGGGACCGGCTCGAGAGCCTCTTCGCTCCCGAGGCGACTCTCGAGCTCACCTGGGTCCAGGCCACGGCGAGTGACTTCGTCGCGGCCGCCCGGCGGCACGCCACGGGCGCGTTGCGGTCGAAACACGTCATTTCCAATCCGTACGTGACCGTGGCCGGCGACCGCGCCATCGCGGAGACGAATGCAATGCTGGTCACCGACCAACCCGACCTGGACCTGGGTGCGATCACCCATATCCGCTATCTGGACCGGCTCGTGCGCATCGACGGCCGTTGGGCCATCGCGCATCGCGTATCGATCTACGATTCGTGCGGCCTCACCTTTCCCTACGGACCGGTTGATGTGGACCGCGCCGTCATCCGCCGATTTCCTCGCGAGTACGCGGGACTGGCCTATCTGCTCCAGCTCAGCGGCTACGAGCCTTCGGACCGTTCCCCCACCCGAGGCAGCGCCCGCGAAGCCGAGCTTCAGGAGCGCGACTCCGCCTGGCTGGGTTGGTGTTGGGGTCGTCCCGGCGACGGAATTCTGGTGCGGAATTCCCCGGCGGCACACTAGTGTCCGGCCGCGGGATTCGAGCTTGGGTCGGAGTTTGAACTTTCAAGTTCTCGGGAGGCGCCATGAACACCGATACGGAGCCCAACCAACCGGTGGTCGAATCGCCCGCTGCCGCACGGCAACGGGTCAAACGGCGCCTGCTCCGGGAACGCCTCCCGAACTGCGTCGAGGAAAGGGCACTCGCCACGATCGAGCTCGATACGATAAGCAAGACCACCCGCGGCGCGAGAATACGCTCGGCGTGTTCGGTCCTCATGATAATTACCGAAGCAATGCTCACGCTGTCATTGTTGTCCGAATTCACCCGTGACTATCCCACCGACAACGCCACGGCGCCGATGCAGTTGCTGATCCTGATCGGCCTACTGCTCCTGCATCCCCGGGTTGGGGCGCCGTCCTACGACCGCGACCGGGAGTGGCGCGCGAAACACCTGAAGGACCGAATCAACGGATTGGTCAGCTGGCAGTGCGAGTTGGAGAACTACGCCGAGCTGGAGAGAATTCCCTACAAGGACATCACCCTCCGCCACCCCGATGCCAAGGAATAGCGGCACCCGCCAGACAGGTACTAGGACGTTTTTCGAAGTGCTGACCCGCCGGGTTCGAACGGAGTCGAAGGTCGCCTGGACGATACGGCGGGCAGTTCCGCCGCGGCCGCGGCGGCGCCTCGTGTGTGCCACACGGACGCCGGTAACCGGACACTTCTTGATCATCAGGCAGCCGGGGTCGTTTCCGGCCACCAATCCACGCCGACTGCCTGATGATCACCGACCACCTGGCCACCATGACATCCGGGCCGCCGCGCACGGCAGGCCGTTACCTCATCCGGCAGCCGCTGCCTACCTCATCCGCCACTGGCAACGGCGGACCGGGGCCAGGCGGTGGGTGATCGTCGTTTCTGGCGGCAGAGCCGCGCCCCGGCGACCTTGATCACTGCTCGTGGCGGATCAGCGTCGAAAATCGAGGCTAATCCGCCACAAATGACGATCACCCCCCACCACCCCCGCCCAGCCACCACCGACAGCGTCAAGGACAGCGCGGGGCGGCCAGGGGCCGTGGGTCCTGGTCGTGGAACGAACGGGAACCCGCCGGGCAGCACCCCGGCTGCGGCAAAGTTCCACGCCGCGCCGTCCAACTCGGTCTCCGAACCGGCACCGACTCACTCAGCACGGACCGAAACACTTTGAAACAGGCTCTAGCCATCGCTGGGCTGGGGGCCGCAGTTCACCCGGCGCCACCAGTGGGTGCCGTCCTCGAACTCGCCGTCGTCCAGGGTGGCCGGCATGACGTCGCGCGGGTAGCAGGAATGCTGGAGGACGTACCCGCCGGCCGCTTCCAGGGTGTTGAAGTGGCAGACCCCGTCGGTCTCGATGCAGTAGCGGGTGAACGGGATCCCGCCGAAGTCGGAGCGTCCCGGCCCGGGCGAGGTCATGGCCAGTGGCGGCGGCACTCCCACTCCCTTCGGCACGTTCGCCCCCACCCCGGTGCCGGGCTGCATCGGGTCGGCGTAGAGCTTCGCGTCGAAGCGCTCGGCCGGGATGTCGATCACGCCGTCCGCGACGTCGTTGAGCACCAGGTTCGCCACGTGGGCGCCCTGCGAGTAACCGGCGACGGTGAACCGGGCGACGCGGTCGTCGGCGTAGATGCGCTCGATCGCCTTCCGGGCGTGCGCGTGGCCCGCCGCGACGCTCTGGTCGTAGCTGGTGGCGCCGCAGGCCGGAGCGCACGCCGGATACTCCACCGGCACCGCCTTCCCGTCGTGCACCGACGGGAAGTTGGACGAGTCCGGATCGCCCGTGCCACCGATCAGGATGTAGTAGTGGTGCTCGTCCGGCCGCTCCCGCGCGGAGCCGGTCGACGGGACCCAGAGCGACACCGCCAGGAGGGCCACCAGCAGAGCGCCGGTCCAGAGGTACCCAGGTTTGCGCACGGCCGGTGCCCTCCAGATCGGGGAACAATCTTGTTCGCCGGGCGAACATACCGGTTACCCCGAGTGGTCGCGCGAGCGCCCACAGTGCAGGCGGCGGCGCGGCCCCGCCGGATGGTGGAGGGGCCGCGCCGCGGCTGATTTCAGGACCTCGCCGGCATGAGGACCTTGTCGATGACGAACACGGTGGCGTTGGCGGTGGGGATGTTGCCGCACAGCACATTGGCGGTGTTGCCGGCGGCGTCGGTCACGGTCATGCCGGCGCCGGTGTTGGCCACCTTGAGCTCCCCGCCGGGCAACGGGCTGACCTGTCCGGCCTGGGCGAGCCCGTCGCGGTCGTAGCGTTGGCCGACGACGTGGTACTGGAGGATTCCGCCTAGCGCCTGCTTGTCCTTGAGCAGGGCGTTGAACCTCTGCTCGCCCATGGCCGACTTCACCTGGGCGAACGCCGGGTCGTAGGGCGCGAACACGGTGATGGCCCGCTGCTGGTTGAGGGTTTCCACCAGCCCGGCGGCCTTGACCGCGCCGACCAGGGTCTTCAGCAGCGGGTTGGTGGATGCGGCGCTGGCCACCGGCTGGGGACCCATCGCGTTGAGCGACCCCGGCGCATTGCCCTGCGGCAGCTGACCGCAGGCCGGGCCGAACGTGTCGGACGCGGTGGTGACCCCGTCACTGGCGGCCACCGCGGCGATGGGTCCCGGGGTGGGGTGTTCGCTTCCGCAGGCGCTCACGCCCAGGGCGAGGGCGGTGGCAGCGGCGGCGGCGAGCAGGCGCTGGATGTAGGGCATCGGGAAACATCTCCTCGGCTTCGGTCGGTTTGGTGGATCCACCTCGGCGTTCGCGGCCGGGGGCGGGACGGATCGGTCCGGGTTTGCGATCCACCCGCCCGGGTGAGCGGCCGAGGTCAGCGAGCGGTGAAGTTGATGACCGGCCAGCCCTGGGCGCCGTCCGGGATGGGCGGGGCCGGTTCGGCGGGCTGCCGGAGCCCCCGCCGGTCGGTGGCGCGGCAGGAGATGAAGTGGCTGCCGGGCGCCACCCCCAGGTCGGCCCGCCACATGCGCCAGGTGTGCCCGCCGACCTCGGCGGACAGCGTGGCCGGCCGCCAGGGGCCGTCGTCGAGGCGGACCTCGACCCCGGCGATGCCGTGCGGTTGGGCCCAGGCGATTCCGGCGGCGGTGAGCGGCCCGGCGGGGATTACCTGGAAGCCGCGGGGCCGGTCGATCCGGGACTGGGTCTTGATCGGCGCGGCGCGCGCCCATCCCCGGTCCAACCAGTAGGCGCGCCGGTCGGCGAACGTGGTCAGCTCGAGGTCGGTGAGCCACTTGGTGGCCGAGACGAACCCGTAGAGCCCGGGCACCACCATCCGCGCGGGGTAGCCGTGCTCGGCGGGCAGCGGTTCACCGTTCATCGCCACCGCGAGCAGCGCTCCCCGGCCGGGCTCGAGCAGCACGTCCATCGGGGTACCGGCGGTCCAGCCGTCCACGCTGGTGGAGAGCAGTTGGTCGGCCCCCGGGCGCGGCCCGGCCTCGCGCAGCAGCGGCGCCAACTCGACACCGGTGAACACGGCCGTGGAGATCAGCGGGCCGTTGACCTCGTTGGACACGCAGGTCAGCGTGATCGGGCGGTCCACCAGCGGGCGGGCCAGGAGCTGGCGGTAGTCCAGCCTCAGCTCGCGCTCCACCATCCCGTGCACCCGCAGTGACCAGTCCGTGGCGGACAGCGCGGGTACCCGCAGCGCGGTGTCGATGCGGTAGAAGTCCGGGTTCGGGGTGAGGAACGGGGGCGTGCCGGCGGCGGCGAAGTCCGCGCCCGGCGGGATCGGAGTGGCCGGGCGGGCGGCGGCCAACCGCGCGGCCAGCGCCCGCGCCGCCGGGTCGGCCCGGGAACCGAACAGCCGGCCGAACGCGTCGGCGCCCACCACGGCGCGGACCGAAGCAGGGCCGGCGACAGCGGTGCCGGCCGCAGCCAGCCCGACCCCGGCCGACCAGCGCAGCAGCGTCCGCCGCCGCACCCCGCGCCACCCCGCCCCGCCCGGTTTCGGCCCGCCCGGTTTCGCGCCGCCCGGTTTCGGGCCGCCCTCCGGGGGACGTCCCCGCCGGTTGAGCCAGCCCAGCGTGGCCAACCCGACGCCGAGCGCGGCCGCCGGGGCCAGCAACTGGGGCGGCCGGAACACCGGTGAGGTGGCCGCCGCCGCGAGCCCCAGAACCCCCAGCAGCCCGACGACCACCGCGCCGATCACCGGCCGCCGCCGCGCGCCCAACCCGCCGATCACCGCCGCGGCGAGCAGTAACCCGGCGATGCCCAGCTGCAGGGCGAGCTTGTCGGCGACGCCCGCCGCCAGGCCGGGCACGGTGAGGCTCTTGCCGAACTCGACCGCCCAGGGCGGGGCGAGCCGCACCACCGCATCCCCGACCGCCCCGAACGGGGACGACCCGGGGGCGACAACCGCGGCCACCAGTTCCCCCGCCCCCACCGCGGCGGCCACGGCCGAGGCCGTCACCACCACCCCGCCCGGAACCCGTGCGTCACGCGCCGGCCTGGGCCGGTCATCGGCGGTACTGTCCATGTTCTCCACGCGAGTCGTTCGCCGGGCTCGGGCCTCCGGATTGCCGACCGGGCGATTTCCGGCCGGACACCAATCCGCGGGCCCAGCCGCTCCGAAGTGCTCTGGACGCCGCGGAAAGGGGATCCATGGACGGCACCACCTGGCCGGGGCCCGCCGGACGGCGCGCACCGGACCCGCCGGCCGACGCGGCCAGCCCGGAGGAGCTCCTGCAACAGGCGGCCCGGGGCGACGAGCGCGCCTTCGAGCTGCTCTACGACCAGCTCTGCCGGCCGGTGTTCGGGCTCGTGCGCCGGGTCGTGCGCGACCTGCCCCAGTCCGAGGAGGTCACCCAGGAGGTGTTCGTCGAGCTGTGGCGCACCGCCTCCCGCTTCGACCCCGACCGGGGCAGCGCGCTGAGCTGGACGTTGACCCTGGCGCACCGGCGCGCCGTGGACCGGGTCCGCTCCGACCAGGCCCGAGGTGACCGCGAGCGACGGGCCGGCCAACTGGCCCAGGAACGCGACTTCGACACCGTCGCCGAAGCCGCCACCCGCAGCCTCGAGCGCGAGCAGCTCCGCCGTTGCCTGAACTCACTCAGCGCGCTGCAGCGCCAGTCCGTGCAGCTCGCCTACTACGACGGCCGCACGTATCACGAGGTCGCCGCCCTGCTGGACCGGCCGTTGGGCACGATCAAGACCAGGATGCGGGACGGCTTGATCCGGCTGCGCGACTGCCTGGGGGTCACCCGGTGAACCCCGACGCGCACACCCTCACCGGCGCCTACGCCCTCGACGCGCTGGACCCGGCCGAACGCCGCCTCGTCGACGAGCACCTGCGGGACTGCCCGCCGTGCCGGCAGGAGGTACGCGAGCTGCGCGCCACCGCGGCCCGGCTCGCACTGGCCGTCGCGCAGGACCCGCCCGGGCAACTGCGGCACCGGGTCCTCGCCGAGGTTCACCGCACCCGCCAGCAGCCCCCGGCGGCCCCGGCCGGCGAACCCGGCCCGGGGAAGGCGTGGCGCTGGAGCGCCCGGACCAGGCGGGCGGCCACCGCCGCCGCGGTCGCCGCATCGATCGCCGTCGCGGTCGGGACCGGCGCGCTCGCCGTTCGCAACCAGGCCGAGCTCGACGGCGCCCGCGCGCGGCTGGCCCAGGCCCACACCCAGTACGAGCAGGTGGCCTCGCTGCTGGCCGCGCCGGATTCGCGCGCCACCACCGTGCCCGCCCCCGGCGGCACCGCCACGCTGGTCACCTCCCGCCGGCTCGACCGGGCACTCCTGATCACGACCGGCCTGCCCACCCCGGACCCCGCCCACGACTACCAGGTGTGGCTGATCGGCAGCGACGGGCCTCGCCCGGCCGGGCTGATCTCCAGCGGGCCGTTGCTCATCGGCGGCCTGGTCGACGGCGAGATCGTCGCGGTCACGCTCGAGCGGGCCGGCGGCGCCCCGCAACCCACCACCCAACCGATCCTGAAACTCGAACTGCCCACCTGAGCTACTGATCGCTGAGGGTCCGGGGCAGCCCGAAGTGGGGGGCGACCGCCGTCTCGAACTTGACCAGCTCGTGGACCCGGTCGCCGGCGAGGGTCACCACGATCAGCCCGATGAGGCGCAGGTTGCCGGTGACCGGGTCGCGGACGTACTCGCCCCACGCGGGCTGCCCGTTGGCCCGGACCGGCACCAGCCGGTCGATCCGCCGCAGGCGGGCGCGGATCACGCCGAGGAACTCGCGCACGGCCTCGCTCCCCCGGTACTCGAACGGCAGCGGCGGCATCCGCAGCCAGGCGTCGTCGGTCATCAGCGCGACCAGCGCGTCGACGTCGAGCTCGGTGAAGGCGGCCACGAAGCGGTCCAACAGCGTGCGCTCCTCGGGGCCGCCCGGCTCCGGCGGCGGCGCCTCGCGGGATTGAGCCGCGTTCATCTTCGCGCGGGCGCGCTGCAGGGCGCTGGTGACCGCGTCCTCGGTGAGGCCGAGCAGCTCGGCGGTCTCGCTCGCGCGGTAGCCGAGCACGTCACGCAGCAGCAACACGGCGCGCTGGTTCGGCGGCAGCAACTGCACGACGGTCACGAACGCCAGCGAGATCGCCTCGCGCGACTCGTACCGGGCCTCCGGCCCGGGTGCCTGGTCGGGCGGCTCCGCCAGCAGCGAGTCGGGGTACGGCTGCAGCCACGGCACCTCACCCCGGCTGCTCGGCTCGGGCAGTGCCGGCGGCGCGTCCGGGGCCGGCGGCCGCCGGCGCGATGAACGCAGCAGGTTGAGGCAGCGGTTGGTGGCGATCCGGTAGAGCCAGGTCCGGAGGGACGCGCGCCCGGCGAAGCCGTCCAGGCCGAGCCAGGCCGCCAACAGCGTCTCCTGCAGCGCGTCGTCGGCGTCCTGCAGCGAACCGAGCATGCGGTAGCAGTGCACGTGCAGCTCGCCCCGGTGCGGCTCGACCAGGGCGGCGAACGCATCGCGGTCGCCCATGCGCGCCCGTTGAAGCAGATCCACCGACATCCGCCACCTCCAGATCCTCACCGGTACAGACACCGGCGGCGGGCGGAACTGGTCGCTTCCGGGGTGACCAGTTTGCGGCGGGCGCGGTGTCTACCCGGTAGGTACATGATGATCAGACCGAACCGACCCGGAGGGGAACCATGACCACCGACCTCAAGGCCCAGGCCGACCAGCTCCGCCGGCTGCACCACGGCCCCGAGATGCTGGTCCTGCCGAACGTCTGGGACGCGGCCAGCGCCGAGATCGTCGCCGGGGCCGGGTACCCGGCGGTGGCCACCGCCAGCGCGGCGATCTCGGCGATGCTCGGCTACCCCGACGGCGAGGGCGCGCCCTGGCGGGAGATGTTCGCCGCCGCCGGCCGGGTCGCCCGGGCGGTGCCGGTCCCGGTCACGGTGGACGCCGAGGCCGGGTACGGCCTGCAACCGCGCGAGCTGGTCGACCGCCTGCTGGAGATCGGCGTGGTCGGCTGCAACCTGGAGGACAGCGACCACCGCTCGGGCGGGCTGGTCGACCCCGGCGCGCAGGCCGAACGGCTGGCCGCGATCCGCGCCGCCTCGGAGGACGCCGGGGTGCCCATCGTCATCAACGCGCGCACCGACGGCTTCCTGCCCCGGTCCGGGGTGGCCGAGCCGGAGCGGGTTGCCGAAGCGGTGCGCCGGGGCCGCCGCTACCTGGAGGCCGGAGCCGACTGCGTCTACCCGATCGGCGTCGGCGACGAGCACGACATCGCCGCGCTGGTCACCGAGCTGCCCGGGCCGGTCAACTCGAACACCCGCCCCGGAGGCCCGGACCTGGCCCGGCTGCGCGAGCTGGGCGTGGCCCGGGTCTCCTACGGTCCCCGCTTCTACCGCCAGGCCCTCGCCGACCTGAAGACGGCGGTCGAGCTGCTCCGGCCGTAAGCACCTGACAAGTTAGTTAGGGATACTTTATTAATCCCGGCAATACCGGCCTTGATCTCATGGGTACAGTGGTCCTCTTTTGTTGTCCCAATTTGGTGGTGGTATTGCTTATGGCGCCCAAACATCAGGCCGAAGTCGCGACCGGATACGGGCTGGCCGGGTCGAGGTTCTGGTCGGCCCCGGAGTCCGAGCGGCTGGACGCGTTCACCCGGCTGCGGGCCGGCGAGGTCTCGCGTTGGATCAAGGTGCCGCACATACCGTTCATGGCCGACTCCAACGACCGCGCGTGGGCCCTGGTACACCACGCCGAGGTGGTGGAGGCCAGCCGGCGGTCGGACCTGTTCAGCAGCGAGCCGACGGCCAACTCGGTGCGCGACTTCCCCGGCTTCCTGGACAAGTACTACGGCTCGATGATCAACATGGACGACCCGAGGCATTCCCGCAACCGCACCGTGGTCTCCCGCGCGTTCACCCCCAGGGTGCTGGCCAAGATGGAGGTGGACCTGCAGCGGCGGGCGTCCGCGATCGTGGACGACATCCTCAAGGAGGGGCCGGACGACTTCGTCACCCAGGTCGCCGCCCGGCTGCCCATCGAGGTCATCTGCGACATGCTGGGAATTCCGGAGAAATACCGGGAGGAGATCTATCCGCTGACCAACCGAATTCTGGGTTTCAACGACCCGGAATACAACGGCGGAATCAGGCGGTTCGACGACGACACGACGCTGCTGGACGCAACGAAGTTCGTCACCGGCCTGGCCGGCGCCGGGCTGCGGCTGTTCAAGATTGCCAACCAGCTCGCCAAACAGCGGGTGAAGGAACCGACCGACGACGTCACCTCGATGCTGGTCGCCGGGCAGGACCACGACAACCTGACCCCGCAGGAGTTCGCCTCGTTCTTCCTGCTGCTCGTGGTGGCCGGAAACGAGACCATCCGCACCGCGCTGTCCCATGCCGTGCACCTGTTCACCCAGAATCCGGACCAGCTGCGCATGCTGCGGGCGGACTTCGAGGGCCGGATCGGCGGCGCCATCGAGGAGATCGTCCGCTATTCCACGCCGGTGATCTGGTTCCGGCGCAACGTCACCCGGGAATGCTATTTCCACGGCAAGGAGCTGTTTCCCGGGAACAAGGTCTTCCTCTACTACAACTCGGCCAACCGGGACGAGAAGGTGTTCGCCAACCCCAACCGGTTCGACATCACCCGCACCCCCAACCCACACGTCGGCTACGGCGGCCCCGGCCCGCACTACTGCCTGGGCGTGCACCTGGCCCGCCGGGAGATGACCGTGATGCTGCGCGAGCTGTACACCCGCCTGCCCAACCTGCACACCACCGGCGAGCCCGCCCGGCTCACCTCCTACCTGATCAACGGCATCAAACACATGTCGTACGCCTACTAGTGCCGTGTCGCGGCTGGTTTTGCGTGGTTGCCGCTGGTTTGGTGGTGGCTGGGTTCGGCTGACGGCTTGGACGGCGCGGCCTGGCTAGTCTGCCGGGGCCTCGAGTGCCGCCGGTGACGTTCCAGCCGGGTTGCCTCCCACCGTTGTTACGGTGGGTGATGATCGGGTCGGCGTCCGGCACGGTGCGTTCCTCGACATCGACGTCAATCTGGTTTCGGGGCGCGACTGACCAGACTGCTGTCGATGTCGATGAACGATTTCCGGGCAGCCTTAGCTCGGACCTCATCGACGTTACGGCGCGTGACCGACAGCGGGCATCCACCCCGGCGACGGTGTACCAGGCAGCGGGGTCGTGCTCTAGGCTTGATCGCCAGCCGCGGTGGCCCGGGTAATCCGCGTTCACCGACCGGCTCCCCGCCGAGTTCATCTCCAGAGACCTTTTCCCAAGATCGAACGTCTCTCATGTGGAACTCGGCGCGGTCCTCGCTCCCGGCGCAAGCCACGGCGACGCCTCGACAGGCTCCAGGCGCATACCGCTCGTCACGTTCACCCCAACTGTCACGGCAAGTGAGTTCCGATTAGCCGCCGTTACGTATCTCGACTAGTTGTCGCGAGTGCCTGCCCGGGGCGTCATGGTGCCCGTGGCGGAGGTGATCGTTGTTCGTGGCGGTTGGGCCGCGAAAATCGCGGCTGGACCTCACGGCCGGCGATCGTCGGTGATCTTCAGGTGCTGGGCTATCGCGATGTGGGAAGGTTGTGAACGCGCGGAACTACTTCGGCGCCGATGCGCCGGAACGAGTCGAGCATCAGCTGTTGCTCGCCCACGATGTGCCGCACGAGCACATGTTCGAAGCCCAGCGCCCGGTACTCCTCGAGCTGCTGGACGACCGTCTCCGGCGCGCCCACCAACAGCTGGTCCATTCCGACGCCGCGATAGCCCTCGGCGAGAATCTTTTCCACGACACTCTCGGCCTCGGCGTCGGACGAGCCCACGAAGATGTCCCGCCGGAGCACGGGAAGCGGTTCACGGCCGTGGCGGGCCGCCGACTCCCGGTAGGCGTCGAGCTGCTCGACCAGATCGGTGCGGGTGGCGTTCTGCCCGGTCAGCCACCCGTCTCCCAGCCGTCCGGCCCTGGCCGCCGCGGTACGCACGGTGCCGGCGACCCAGATCGAGACGGGGACCCTCGGAGTCGGCCCCGCCTGCACCCGGTCCAGGGAGTGGTACCGCCCCGGCACCGTGGCCGGTTCGCCGTCCAGCATCGCGCGCAGCGCCGCGAGGAGCTCCTCGAGCCGCCCGACCCGGCTGGTCTCCTCCATCCCGAACGCCGTGAACTGGCGTTCACCCTGACCGAGCGCCAGCGCGATGGTCAGGGGCGCCTCCGCGAACGCGGCGAGCGTGCCGATCTGTTCCGCGAGCAGCACCGGGTTGTAGAACGGCGCGAGCAGGACCATGCCCAGCGGCATCCGGCCCGCCGACGGCATCAGGCGCGCGAGCGTCGGGACCGGTGAGAACGCGTTCGCGTATCCGGGCGGCACCGCGTGGTGGTCGCCGACGAGCAGCATGTCCAGCCCGGCCTCGCGCGCGGCCACCGTCGCCTCGACCAGGTTCCGCGCCTGGTCGCCGGTCGACATCGCCCCCATCGGGCGCTCGATGAACCCACCCTTGGGTAGCGCGTCGAGGGCCGCGCGAAATGTCGGGTAGGTATCCGGAGATGTCGGAAAGACGAATCGAAGCGACGTCCCGAGCTTCATTCGAACCACCCTAATGGTCGCGCTGTGGCTGAGCTCACAAATACACCGCACGGGGCTACCAGGAGTGATTCACGCGGCGAATCAGCCGATCCAAGACATCATCGAGCCGCCTCCTTGCCGCGCGGTACCGGGCGTGGACACGGTGTTCACGACGAGCATGGGTGCCCGCCGGAACGGAGATCCACGAGCATGTACACAGTCACCAACCCGGCGACGGGCGAGCTGATCGAGACGGTCCCGAACTCGACCGACGAGGAGGTCCGGGCGGCGATCGAGCGCGTGCACCTCGGCTACTCGTCGTGGCGGCGCCGGCCGGTCACCGAGCGGGCGAAGATCGTGTCGCACGCCGCCGAGCTGTTCGCCGAGCGCGCCGACGAGCTGGCCGCGATCATGACCCTGGAGATGGGCAAGCGGGTCAACGAGGGCCGGGGCGAAATCGGCGTCGTGGTCGACATCTTCAACTACTACGCCGACAACGGCCCCGCGCTGCTGGCCGACGAACCGCTGTCGATCAAGGGCGGCGAGGCGGTGATCACCAAGGGGCCGATCGGCGCGCTGCTCGGCATCATGCCCTGGAACTTCCCCTGCTACCAGGTCGCCCGGTTCGTCGCGCCCAACCTGGTGCTCGGCAACACGATCCTGCTCAAGCACGCCTCGATCTGCCCCCGGTCGGCGCTCGCCATCGAGCGGGTCCTGCGCGACGCCGGCGTGCCCGAGGACGCCTACGCCAACATCTTCGCGTCCAGCAAACAGGTCCCGTGGATGCTCGCCGACCCGCGCATCCAGGGCGTCTCCCTGACCGGCAGCGAGCAGGCCGGCATCGCCGTGGCGGCCGAGGCCGGGCGGAACCTGAAGAAGACGGTGCTGGAGCTCGGCGGGTCCGACCCGCTGATCGTGCTCGACTCCGCCGACCTGGACGAGACCGTGAAGGCCACCTCGACCGCGCGGATGCGCAACTGCGGCCAGTCCTGCAACGCGCCGAAGCGGATGATCGTGCTGGCCGACATCTACGACGAGTTCGTCGACCGGCTGAGCGAACGCGTGTCGAGCTTCTACCGGCCGGGCGACCCCGCCGACCCCGCGACCAAGCTCGGGCCGCTCGCCTCGGTGGCGGCCGCCGACGAGGTGGCCGACCAGATCGACACCGCGGTCCGGCAGGGCGCAAAACTTCGGGCCGGCGGCCGCCGCATCGGCGGACCGGGCGCCTACCTCGAGCCCACCGTGCTCACCGACGTGACCCCGGAGATGGCCGCCTACTCCGAGGAGATCTTCGGCCCGGTGTTCCTGGTGTTCCGCGCCGAGACCGAGGCCGAGGCGATCGAGCTGGCCAACGACAGCCCGTTCGGGCTCGGCGCCAGCGTCTGGGGCACCGACCGGGAGCGGGCCCGCCACGTCGCCGAGCAGATCGAAGCCGGCATGGTCTACCTGAACAGCGCCGGCGGCTCGCAGGCCGACCTGCCGTTCGGCGGCATCAAGCGCTCCGGAATCGGCCGCGAGCTCGGCCCCGCCGGCATCGAGGAGTTCATGAACCAGAAGTCCATCCGCCTCTAGGGCCGGCCATCGATATGCACAAATAGCTATGTGACCACCGCGGATAGGCATTAGTCGGGCATACGTCGGCCCGGAGAGGATGTGGCCTCCGACACTGGAGTGGGGAGCCCGACATGGACACGCTCAGCCCGGCCCGACCGGCCGACGCGACCGGCTTCTTCACCGTCCGGAACCCCGACGCATACCACCCGGACTGGGCCGGGTTCTACGCCTCGGCGCTGGCCGGCCGGGAGGCGGTGCGCCGCCGATTCCCGCACCGGCTCGACCTGAAGTACGGCGCCGACCCCTACCAGCTGGCCAACGTCTACCACCCGGAGCGCGGCACCGGCTGCCCGGTGATCGTGTACTTCCACGGCGGCCGCTGGCGGGAGGGACACCCGGCGTTCTACGACCAGCTCGCCGGACCGTGGGTCGAGGCGGGAGCGGTGTTCGTCTCCTGCGGCTACCGGCTGACCCCGGAGCACACCATCGCCGACGCGGTGGACGACGCGGTCGCCGCCGTGCGGTGGGTGGCGGAGAACGCCGCACGCTACGGCGGCGACCCCGCCCGGATCACCGTCGCGGGCCACTCGGCCGGCGGCCACCTGGCCGCGATGGCCACCATGACCGACTGGGCCGGCTCCCCCGTACCCGCGCGGGCGGCGGTCTGCATGAGCCCGCCCGTGCAGCTGGCCGAGCCCGGACAGCCCGGCGCCGAGGTCAGCCCCGCGCTGCGCATCACCGGGGCGCCGGGCCGGGTGGTCGTCTCGTTCGGCGATCCGGAGCCCAACCGGAAGGCCGACGACGACCGCTTCCTCACCCGCCAGGGCCAGTTGCTGGTCGACGCGCTGACCGCCGCCGGTCATCGGCCGGTCCGGGTCACGCTGCCGGACACCGACCATCTGGGTACGGCCACCGCGTTCGCCGACCCCGGCTCGGCGCTGTTCACGGCGGCGCACCGAGCGGTGTTCGGCCTGGACGGGGGCTCTCGATGACCACGCCGGAAGCCCGGCGGGCGATCCACCGGCCGGTGCTGGCGCTGGCGTTCCTGGCCGTGCTGCTGGACGGGTTCGACACCGCGACGCTGGCGTTCGTGGTACCGACCCTGGCCGCCGAGTGGGGGGTGAGCCCGGCCAGCTTCACGCTCCCCCTGGTGCTGACCAACCTCGGCGTCGTCGTCGGCTACCTGTGCTGCGGCGCGCTGGGCGCCCGGATCGGCCGCCGCGCTGTGCTCGTCGCGGGCGTCACGCTGTTCGCGGTGACCACGCTGCTGGTGGCGGCCGTGTTGCCGGCCCGCTCGATACTCCTGCTCGGGGCGGTGCGGGCGCTCACCGGGCTGGGGCTGGGCGCGGTGCTGCCGGTCGCGGTCTCCCTGGCCACCGAGTTCTCCCCCGCGCGGCGCCGCGAGGTCGTGTCGGTGACCGTCACCCTGGGCCTGGCCTCCGGGGCGACCCTGGGCGGGTTCTTCGGCGGCCGGCTGATCACGCTGCTCGGCCCCGAGGGGGTGTTCGTGTTCGCCGGCGTGCTGCCGCTGCTGCTGGCCGGGGTGATGGCGTGGCGGCTGCCGGCCGAACCACCGGCCGAAGCGACGGGCCGGCACGCGGCCCGGGTGGGCCGGCTGTTCGACCCGGGGTGGCGGGCCAGCACCGGGCTGCTGTGGGCCTTCTCCTTCCTGGTCTTCGTGGCGGCCTACACGCTGACCTCGTGGGTTCCCACGCTGCTGACCGGCTACGGGTTCAGCCCGACCCAGGCGCCGCTCGGGCTGGCGTTCGTCAGCCTCGGCGGCGTGCTCGGCGGAATCCTGCTCATCCCGGTCGCGGCGCGCATCGGCATCGCGCCCGCCCTGATACTGATGCCGCTGATCGGCATGGCCTGCATGGTGCTGGTGGCCCGCGCGCCGCTTCCCGACAGCCTGCTGCTGCTCGCGCTCGGCGGGGCGGGGCTGGGTGTGACCGCCAGCCAGATCGGCCAGCTGACGCTCGCCGTGGCCCTCTACCCGACCGGCACCCGGACCACCGGCGTCGGCTGGGCCGCGGCGCTCGGGCGGGCCGGCTCGATCGTCGGCCCCGCGGTGGCGGGGATCCTGATCGGCCTCGCGCTGGCCGGCCGGGACATCATCCTGCTCACCGCCCTGCCGGTCGTGGCGGCGGCCATCTGCGCCGGTCTGCTCTGGCGCGGCGGGGTCCGGACCCCCCGGGCGGAACCGCCCGCGCTGCTCGACCAACCGCGCTCGGCGTGACGACCGGTTGGTACGACCTCGGTGACGTCACCGTGGTGCCGATCGTGGAGACGCCCCGGCTGCTGATCGCGCCGGCCGAGTTCTTCCCCGGCACCCGGGTCGACCGGGACGAGTGGTGTTTCCAGCAACCGTGGTTCGACGCCGCCACCGGCAGCCTGGTGTACGCCATCCGGTCCTACTGCGTGGACCCGGCGGCCGCCGCGCGGGCGCGCAACCGGTTGCTGGCCGGCGCCGCCGCCTCCGGCACGCCGATCGTGCCGACCCACTTCGCCCATCCCGCCCCGGGCCGGGTCACGCCGACCACCACCGGCTACACCTTTCGCCCGGCGTCCGACCTGCTGCGGAAAAGCTCGAGCATGGTGGTCCAGTCGGGGCCCCGGCGGGTGGCGTGCGCGAGGCCCTCGGCGCGGCGCCGCGGTGGCTGCCGATGAGCTCAAGAGCCGCGTCGGCCAGCCGTAGCGGCCGAGCCCGCGACCGCCGAGCCGGAATGGCGGCGCTTCTTCCCCGGCCTGGACTACCGGCCGCCCTGCCCCGGCCGACGCCGGTCACCGGAACAGCGGCCGGCCGAACGTCTCGCCGAACGTGATCTCCTCGACCGGAGCGCGGGTGAGCCGCCCGGGGAAGGGACGCTCCGGGTAGCCGACCGCGATGTGGCCGGCGGTGGCGTACCCGTCGGGGATCTCCAGCAGCGCCTTGACCGCCGGTTCCTCGGTGCACAGCAGCGTGGTGAACGCGCTGGCCACGCCCTCGGCGCGCAGCGCGAGCAGCAGATTCTGCACCGTGGGGTACACCGAGCCGCCGCCCACGATGGACAGCCGGCCGAGCTGCGCGTCCGTGGCGTGGAGTGCGGCGATCTCGGCACAGGCGACCACGATGACCGGCACACCGGCCAGGCCGCGTGCGAAGTGGTCGGCGTCGCGCACGATCGCCGGTGGCGCACCGACCTGGACCTGTCCGGCCGTCACCGCCTCGTGGTAGGCCGCCCAGTGCGGGAGGTACAGGTCGGCCAGGGCCTGCTTGCGCCCGGGGTCGCGGACCACCACCCAGCGCACCGGTTGCCGGTTGCCGCCCTGCGGCCCGAACCGGGCCATCTCGAACGCCCGGTACAGCACCTCGTCCGGCACCGGGTCGGCCCGGAAGTACCGGCAGGTCCCCTGGGTGCGCATCGCCTCGCTCAGCTCCATCGCCGCGCGCCCGCTCAGCGTTTGCCGGCGGCTCGGAGCTCGGCGATCGACTCGCCGCCGACGAACCAGTGCTCGGGTTCGCACTCCCGCAGCACCACTCGCACGGTCTCCGGTTTGGCGCCGATCGACTCCTCGGCCGCCTTGGTCAGGGCTCGGCCCAGTGCGGCCAGTTGTTCGGGGCTGCGGCCCCGGGCCAGCGTGACCTGGATCAACGGCATCGGCATGCTCCTTCGTCGTCCGTCCGATGGCAGTATCCGGCACCCGCCCCAGGCTTGATCGCCAGCCGTGGCGTCGGGCCGCAACCGCAGCTCGGCCGAGTCGGCGCGGCGCCGCCCGGCCCGGTCAGCGGAAGCGTTCGGTGAGCGTGGCCAGCTCGTCGAGGTCGCGCAGGGTGTCCGGCTCCGGCGCGGTGCGGAGGGTGAAGGTGACCCGGTCCACGCCGGCATCGACGAAGGCCGCGAGCTGGTCGGGGTCGGTGGGCGCGCCGCACAGGGTGGCCGGGATCGGGCCTCGGCCCTGCTCCGCCAGCCAGGACAACACCCGGCGGACCTCGGCGGGCGCGGTCCGGGCCCTGGGCAGCCAGCCGTCGCCGTACCGGACCAGCCGGGCCAGCGCCGCCGGGCTCTCACCGCCGACGTAGACCGGCGGGTGCGGCCGTTGCACCGGCTTCGGCCAGGAGAAGATCGGGTCGAAGTCGACGTACGTCCCGTGGAACTCGGCCTCGTCGTCGCGCCAGATCTCCTTCAACGCCGCGAGTTTCTCGTTCAGCAGCTTTCCCCTGGTCCTCGGGTCGATCCCGTGGTTGCGCATCTCCTCGAGGTTCCAGCCGACCCCGACCCCGAACAGGACCCGCCCGTCGGAGAGCTGGTCGAGGGTTGCCACCTCCTTGGCCGCCTGGATGACGTCGCGTTGCGCGAGCAGGGCGATGGCCGTGCCCAGCTTCAGGGTGGAGGTCGCGGTTGCCGCGGCGGCCAGCGCCACGAACGGGTCGAAGGTCCGGTAGTACACGTCGGGCAGCACGTCCCCGCCGGACCACGGGCTCTCCCGCTTCACCGGTATGTGCGAATGCTCGGTGAGGAGCAGGGCGTCGAAGCCGCGCTGCTCCAGGGCCGTGGCCAGTCGGTCCGGGCGGATGCCCTCGGTCGTCACGAACGTGTCAACCCCGAACTTCATCGCACTCCCAGGTTCTCGAGGGCCGCTCCAGCAGCGCGCCCACGGTCAGTACCAGTTCGTCGTGGTGCCTCGGCCCGACGACCTGCAGCCCCACGGGCAGGCCGCGCGAGGTGAACCCGACCGGGACGCTGAGGGCCGGCTGCCGGGACATGTTGAACGGGAAGCTGAACGGTGCCCATTGCGCCCAGCTGGTCATGGCGCTGTGCGGCGGTACGTCATGACCGGCCGCGAACGGTTCGATCGGCACCGTCGGAGTGATCAGCAGGTCGAAGCGGGTATGGAACTCGCCCATGTGGATGCCCAGCCGCAGCAGCTCACCGTGGGCCTCGAGGTAGTCGGTCGCGGAGTGGTGCGCGCCCCGCTCCACCAGTGCCCGCAGTCCCGGATCGACATCGGCCGCGCGGCCGCCGGTGCTCACCGCGAACGAGTGGGCATAGCCCGCCGACCAGAGCACGTCGAAGGCCGGGAACGGGTCGGCGAAACCGGGGTCGGCCTCCTCCACGACCAGCCCGTGCGCCGCCAGGCCGGCGACCGCCCGGGCGACGATTTCCGCCACCTCCGGGTCGACGTCCACGTAACCCAGGGTGGGCGAGAACGCCACCCGCAGGCCGGCCCATGCCCTCCCGTGGAAGCTCGCCGCCCGGGGTTCGAGCGCCGTCGGGTCCCGGGGGTCCGGTGCGGCCAGCACGTCCATGATCAGCGGAATGTCGGCCACCGAGCGGGCCATGGGTCCGGCGTGCGCCAGGGTCCCCAGCACGCTGGGCGGGTACAGCGGGATGCGGCCGTAGGTGGGCTTGAAGCCGACGACCCCGCAGAAGGCGGCGGGAATCCGCACCGAGCCGGCCGCGTCGGTCGCCACGGACAGCGCACCCATGCCGGTCGCCACCGCCACCGCGCTGCCGCCGCTGGATCCGCCCGCCGTCCGCGAGCGGTCCCACGGGTTGCGGGTGATGCCGTCGATCGGGTTGTCGGTCACCCCCTTCCAGCCGTACTCCGACGTCGTGGTCTTGCCCAGCAGGACCAGGCCGTTCTCCCGGAGCCGGGCGGCGACCGGGCTGTCCACCGCCCACGGCTGGCCGGGATCGACGCGCTTCGAGCCGCGCAGGGTCGGCCAGCCCCGGGTGAGGAACAGGTCCTTGATCGAGGCCGGCACCCCGTCCAGGCGCCCCAGGGGGCGTCCCGCCCGCCAGCGCTCCTCGGAGGCCCTGGCCTGTGCCAGGGCCGCGTCGGGGTCGACCAGGCAGAAGGCCCGGTGGTCGTCGTTGTGCCGATCGACGGCCCGCAGCGCGGCCCGGGTCGCCTCCACCGGGGACAGCTCGCCGGTGGCGTAGGCCTCGACCAGTGCGGTCGCCGTCCATCGGGCGATGTCGTTCACGGCCGCACGACCGGGTTCTCCGGGTGGGCCTGCCAGGCGAACTGGGGGTTCCCGGCCAGCAACCCGCCGTCCACCGGCAGCAGCGCCCCGGTGATCCACGACGCGTCGTCCGAGGCCAGGAACAGCACGGCGGCGGCGATGTCGTCGGTCGTCCCGACGCGGCCCAGCGGGTAGAAGCTGGCCAGGCGGTCGAGGATGTCCGGGTCGATCCGCTGGCGGGCCTTCCAGACGTCCGTGCGGAACGTGCCGGGGACGACCGCGTTCGCCCGGATCCCGTACGGAGCGTGTTCCACCGCCAGGTTGCGGGTGAGCGCCTCGACGCCGGCCTTGGCCGCGCTGTAGGACGACGCGCCGACGTGGGTGTGCGCGTTCACCGAGGAGATGTTGACGATCGCCCCCTTGCGCCGGCCGATCATCCCGCGCAGCACCCGCTGCGAGCAGAGGAAGGTGCCGTTCAGCACGACGTCGATGTCCCGCACCCAGTCCTCGAAACGGGCCTCCAGTATCGGGGCGGGATTGGAGGTGAACGCGTTGTTGACCAGTACGTCGATGCGGCCGAACTCGCCGATCACCGTGTCAACCATGGCGTCCACGTCGTCCTCGCGCCGGACGTCGGTCCGGACCGCCAGCGCCCGCCCGCCATCCGCCCGGACGGCCGAGGCGACCGCCCGCGCGGCGTCCTCGTCGGCATCGACGACGGCCACCCGCGCGCCTTCGGCGGCGAAATGGTGGGCTAGTGAGCTGCCCAGCCCGGTGCCGCCGCCCCCGGTGACCACGACCACCCGTTCCGTGAAACGCATCCCGGACCTCAATCGAGCAGCTTGGCGCGGTCCTCGGCGTACCTCGCGCCGACGACCTGCTCGACCGGTACCGCGTTCTCGATCGCCGCGATGTCGTCCGGGGACAGCGCCAGGCCCACCGCCGCCACGTTCTGCTCGAGGTACTTGCGGCGCTTGGTCCCCGGGATGGGCACCACGTCGGGGCCCTGGCACTGGACCCAGGCCAGCGCCAGCTGGCCGGCCGTCACCCGGCGTTCCTGTGCCAACGCCTCGAGCGCGCGCACGAACGCCAGGTTCCGTTCCAGGTTCTCCGGCGTCATCCGCGGCTGCGAGGTGCGCCGGAAGTCGCCCTCCTCGAAATCGTCCACCGACCGGTACCGGCCGGTCAGGAACCCCCGCCCGAGCGGCGAGTAGGGCATGATCCCGATCCCCAGCTCCCGGCACACCGGGACGACCTCCTCCTCGATCGACCGCGACCACAGCGACCACTCGGTCTGCACGGAAGTGATCGGGTGCACCGCGTGGGCGCGGCGGATCGTCTCCGGGGACGCCTCCGAAAGCCCGACATGGCGCACCTTTCCCGCCGCCACCAGCTCGGCCAGCGCGCCGACCGTCTCCTCGATGGGGACGGCAGGGTCGACCCGGTGCTGCTGGTACAGGTCCACGTGGTCCACGCCCAGGCGGCGGAGCGAGGCGTCGCAGGCCTGGCGCACGTACTCCGGGTCGCTGCGCACCCCCCGCGACAGGTTGTCCGCGAAGCGGACCACGCCGAACTTGGTGGCCAGCACGACCTCGTCCCGCCGGCCCCGGATCGCCCGGCCCACCAGCTCCTCGTTGGCGCCGTAGCCGTACATGTCCGAGGTGTCCAGCAGGGACACCCCGAGATCCAGCGCGCGATGGATGGTGGCCACGGACTCGGCCTCGTCAGCGCCGCCGTAGAACTCGCTCATCCCCATGCAGCCGAGTCCTTGGGCGCCGACCTCGAGCTCACCCAATCTTCGGGTGGGCATGGTCATTGACCGCCTCCTGTTCGTGTTGTTCCTCGGGGACATCGATGTCCTTGGTGTGGGTTTCCGGCATCAGCAGCACGGCGCCGAAGGTGATCGCGCACACCAGCGCCATGTACGCGGTGATCGAGAAAGAGGTTCCGGTGGCCGCGAACAGCGACGTCGCGATCAGGGGCGCGAGACCGCCGCCCAGAACCGAACCCAGCTGCAGGCCGAGCGAGAAGCCCGAGTACCGCAGCCCGGTGGAGAACGCCTCGGCGAAGAACGCGCCCTGCGGGCCGTACATCACGGTGTGCAGCAGGCCCAGGCCGACGATGAACGCGATCATGATCAACGGCGTCGACCCGGTGTTCAGCAACGGCCAGAACGCGAACGACCACACGGCCAGCGCCCCCGAACCGGCGAGCAGCATGACCCGGCGGCCCACCCGGTCGGACACCGCGCCGGACACCGGCAGCATCACCAACTGCACCGCCGCCGCGACCAGCACCGCCAGCAGGGCGGTGTCCCGGGAAATGCCGACAACACTGGTGGAATAGGAGACCGCGAACGTCATGAACAGGTAGTACGTGACGTTGATGCCGATATAGGCGCCGGCGATTATCACGATCCGCCGGAAGTTGCCCCGGAACACCCGCAGCGCCGGAGAGGACTTCATGTCCCGGGCCGGTTGTTCCTGCTTCGCCTTCCGCAATGTCTGGAAGGCGGCGGTTTCCTCCAGCGTGAACTGGAGCCGGATCGCCAATGCGATCAGCACCGCACTGGCCAGGAAGGGGACCCGCCATCCCCAGGACTCGAACGCCTCGGGGGCGGTGGACCGGATGACCGCGATGAACGCCAGGTTGCCGAGGATGATCCCGGCCGGCCCACCGGCCTGGGCGAAGCTCGAGTAGAAGCCCCGCCGCCGGGGCGGGGCGTTCTCCAGCGCGAGCAGCACCACGCCGCCCTGCTGGCCGCCGAGGGCGATTCCCTGCAGGAAGCGCAACAGCACGAGCAGCAGCGGGGCGGCAATCCCGATGACCTGGTGCGGGGGCAGCAACCCGATCAACGTGGTGGCCAGCCCCATCCCGACCAGCGCTCCGATCAGCGCCCGCCGGCGGCCGTAGACGTCGCCGATGTGCCCGAAGAGAATTCCGCCGGCCGGCCGGGCGACAAAGCCCACCGCGAAGGTGGCGAAACTGAGCATGGCGCCGGTCAGGGAACTCTGGTTCGGAAAGAAGATCCGCGGAAAGACCAGTGCGGCGGCCGTTCCGTAGATGAAGAAGTCGTAGTTCTCGATGCTCGAGGCGGACAGAGCGGCGAACGCAATCTTGCCCATCTTGTTGGTGGGGTGACCCGGCTTGGGCTGCTCCGTCGCAACCATTTGATCACTCTCTCAATCTGTTCCACCAGATGAAACAGTCAATTCATTCTGTGGAGTATGTGTATCCGACGCCCCACAGTCAGTCAACCGATCCGCCGGTCATCCGAAGGACCTCGAGAATGCCGTCGACCGCTTCGCCCAACGCCGGTCCGTGCAGGTGCCGGGGCGGCATCAGCTGGACGTGGTCGAGACTCCCGGCCAGGGTGCGCAGCCGTTCCGCCACCTCCCGCGCGCCGCCGGCCACGCCGATGCGCTCCACCAGCGCGTCTGGCACGGCGGCCAGCGCACCCTCGGTGTCGCCGGACCCGGCGAGCCGCCCGGCCGGGGTCAGATCGAAGCCGGCGTGCTCGGCCACCCGGTGGAAGTAGGGCACGCGCAGGTGCCCGGCGAGGGAGCCGCGCAGCCAGGACCGGGCCTCCCGCCGGTCGTCGCCGACCGCGCAGCACAGCAGCATGCCCCGCTCGACCCGCCGCCCCTCGGCGCGTTCGCCGGCCCGGACGGCCGGCAGCACCACCTGGTCCAGCCAGTCCGGCGTACACACGAAGTTGACCAGAACGCCGTCCGCCGCCTCCCCGGCCAGCCGGGCCATCGCCGCGCCGGTGGCCCCGAGGTGGATGGGCACCTCGGAACGGACCGGCGCCGTGGGCAACCGGTAGCCGCGGACCTCGAAGAACTCCCCCCGGTGGTGGAAGGGTTCGCCGGCCGAACCCAGCGCGCCGCGTACCACCCGCACGTACTCCCGCATCCGGGCCACCGGCCGGTCGGCGCTGATCCCGTAGTAGTCGCTGCTCCAGGCGCGCGGCATGGTCCCGAGCCCGAGCACGAACCGGCCGCCGCTGAGCTCGTCGACGGTGGCGGCGGCGCGGGCGGTGGCCACCGGCGGGCGGACCCAGGTGGCCACGCCGGAGAACAGCCTGGCCCGCGCGCTCTCCCCGGCGAGCGCCGCCGCCACGGCGAACACGTCGTGACCGGCTTCCAGGCTGGACAGCGAGTCCGCCCCGGCCCGCTCCGCGCGCCGGGCCACGGCGAGCTGTTCTCGCAGACCGAGGCCCGCCATGCCGAGCGAGATTCCGAGGCGCATCGCGGTCAGAAGCGCAGCGTGGGCAGGCCGAGGGGATCACCCCTGGTCCAGCGGACGGCCAGGCAGCCGGCCTCCGAGCCGGTGCCGGCCCCGGGGTAGACGAAGGTCTCGGGATCACACAGGTAGCCCATCGGGCCGAGGGTCATGGAGGCCCCCCGGTCCAGGGTGAGGTCGCCCTCGAGCACCAGGAACTCGTCGCCGCCCGGGGTCGCGGCGGCCGGCCCGGTCCCGGTCCAGCCGGCGGGGACGCGCATCAGCCAGGTGGTCCAGCCCCCGTCCAGGTCGTCCCAGAGGTGCTTGCCCTCCATGCCGGTCGGCGCGCCGTCCGGGTCGAGCACCGGCTCCCAGGGGATGTCCGCCATTTCCACCCCGGTCACCGGCCGGCTGCGGGTGACGTGCGGATACCCGTCGGCCAGGTACTCCGTCCGGTCCCAGTCGGGCGGGATGTCCGCGTACAGGAAGTCCACCGGCGCGGAGTTCTTGATGAACAGGTCCACCCCCTCGGGCGCGTGCTGGTGCGCCGGGTGCAGCCAGTACGGGGGGTGGTTGAAGTACCCGAAGTTCTTGATCTCGTACCAGTCGTCGAACTTGAACACCCCGTTGAGGACGAACAGCTCCTCGTGGCAGGTGTGGTACTCGAACCGGCCGCGCGGGTTGTGCCGCAGGTACTCCAGCTCCTGGGGCCGCGCGTAGCCGGGCGGGAAGTTCAGCAGGAAGGTGCTCGCGTCGGTGTTCCCCTCGTCGCGGGCGTAGACCCGCCGCCGGGTGCCCTCCGGCCAGGTGTCCTGCCACAGCCGACCGTCGGACGGGGAGGCCTGCACCGGGAGGTCCGCCAACGACACCGGTCCGGTAGCTACGCGTCTCATCTTTTCAGTAAACCATACAGTGGTTTCTATATACCATCACGTGGTACGGTCCCCGCTCATGAAGGACCAGGTGCGCGTCTCGCTCGTCCAGCTCGATGCCAAGCCGCTCGAACCGGCGGCCAACGCCGAGCGCATGGCCGGCTTCATCGAGCGCGAGGGCCGCGAGCACCGGGCCGAGCTGGTGGTTTTCCCCGAGCTGAGCAGCACCGGCTACGTGCAATCGGCCCGGGACGACCGGTTCGCCGAGCAGCTCTACCGGGCCTCCGAGCCAATCCCCGGGCCGACCACCGAACGGCTCGCGGCGGCCGCCCGGGCCGCCGGCTGCCACGTGGTGGCCGGCATCTCGCAGACCCATCCGGTGATCCCGGAGGTGCTCTACAACAGCGCGGTGCTGATCGGCCCGGACGGCGCGGTGATCGGCGTGCACCACAAGGTGCACGCCTGCCGGGACGAGAAGGAGTACTACATCGCCGGGGACACCGTGGACGTCCACCCCACCGAGCTGGGCAACATCGCGTTGAACCTCTGCTACGACGTGCGGTTCCCGGAGCTGGCCCGGGTGCAGACGCTGCGCGGCGCGGAGATCGTCGTCTCGCTCTGGGCGTCGGCGGTGCAGCCGGGCAAGGTGCCGCCGGACAGCATCATCCAGCGCTGCGCCACCAGGGCGATGGAGAACGCGGTCTTCTTCCTCGGCTGCAACCGCACCGGCACCGACGACACGATGACCTTCTACGGCCGCAGCGCGGCCGCCGGCCCCAGTGGGGACACCCTGGCCAGCTCGGACACTGACCAGGAGGAGGCGGTCCGGGCGGTGCTCGCCGGCGCCGACCTCCGGGCCCAGCGGCGCTACCTGACCCTGTTCCGCGATCGCCGTCCCGAGTTGTACGGCGCGCTCACCGAGTCGCTGTCCTCGGGCGCGACCGGGACCGGACTATGAGCGCGCTGCTGCGGTTGACCAGCCTCGCCGCGCCGCCGGCCGAGCCGACCCCGGAGACGCTCTTCCAGGTGCTCGAGGGCCCGGGCGCCTGGCAGTCCGCGCTGGAGGTCGCGGGGCCCGAACCGGCCGAGGGAACCGGCGACTGGTACCAGGAGATCTTCGCGGTGCCGGACGCGGTGCCGCTGGCGGAAAGCGCCCGCCACGTCTTCCAGATCGAGATCGACGTCGCCCCGGACATCGACCTGGCCGAGTTCGACCATTGGTACAACGCCACCCACGTTCCCGAGGTGCGCCCGGCCGGGCTGCTGGGGGGCCGCCGGTTCCGGGCCCTCGGCCACCAACGGCGCTTCCTGGCGCTCTACGACATGACCCACCGGAACGTGCTGACCAGTGAGGAGCTGGCCCGGGTGCGCGGCTTCGCCCGGTTCACCCCGGGCGTGGAGATCCGGTACCGCGCGGTCCTGCAACGAACCACCTGAGCGGCTGGAGCGACCATGTCCGAAGCGACCACCCCCCGCGAGCCCGTGACGCTCGAACCGACCTCGGTGTCCCGCCGCAAGGTGGTGTTCGCCGGGGCGGTGGGCTCCGCCGTGGAGTACTACGACTACGGCATCTACGGCTACCTGGCGACCACCTTCGCCGCGCGGTTCTTCCCCTCCGACGAGCCCACGGCCGCGCTGCTGGCCACCTTCGCGGTGTTCGCGGTGTCGTTCCTGGTCCGGCCGCTGGGCGGGGTCCTGTTCGGGCACCTGGGCGACCGGTTCGGGCGCCGCACCGCGCTGGCCACCGCCGTCCTGGTCATGTCGGCGGGGACCTTCGCCATCGGCGTGCTCCCCACCTACGCGTCGATCGGGGTGGCCGCACCGCTGCTGCTGGTGGTGGCGCGCCTGGTGCAGGGCCTCTCCGCCGGCGGGGAGAACCCGGGGGCCGGGTCCTACGTCGCCGAGATCAGCCCGCCGGAGCGGCGCGGGCTGCTGTGCAGCATGCCGCAGGTCGGCTCCATGGTGGGCCTGCTCATCGCCTCCGGGCTGATCGGGCTGCTGAACCAGGTGCTGAGTCCCGAGCAGCTCGCTGCCTGGGGCTGGCGGCTGCCGTTCTTCCTGGCCCTGCCGTTCGGCCTGATCGGGCTGTACGTGCGCATCCGCCTGGAGGACTCGCCGGCGTTCCGGGCGCTGGAGGCGCGGGGCGAGGTCGCCGAGCTGCCGATCGTGGAGGTGGTCACCAAGTCCGCGCGATCGGTGGTGCGCACCATCGGCATCGCCCTGGTGGACTTCTCCGGCTACTACATCGTGTTCATCTATCTGACCATCTACCTGCAGCGGGAGGCCGGATTCGGCGCGGCGGCCGCCAACTGGTCCACCACCGGAACCCTGGTCGTGGCCACCGTGGCGATCCCGCTGTTCGGGCTGTGGTCGGACCGGATCGGGCGCAAACGCATGCTGGCCATCGGCAGCGTGGGCTTCATCGTGCTCACCCTGCCGATGTTCCAGCTGATGCAGCTCGGCGGGCTGGTTCCGGCGATCATCGGCCACTGTGTGCTCGGGCTGTGCGAGGCGGCGATCATGGGGCCGCTGTTCGCCACGCTGGCCGAGGTGTTCGGCACCCGGATCCGGTACAGCGGCTTCGCGCTCGGCTTCAACATCGCCGCGATCGCCACCGGCGGCACCGCTCCCTACATCGCCACCTGGCTGATCGCCCACACCGGCAACGCAACCTCCCCCGCCTACTTCCTGATCGCCACGGCGGTGTTGACGCTGCTCAGCCTCATCGGTCTTCGCGAGACCGCCGGCATGCGGCTCTAGTCCCAATGCCGTTCAGTTAGGGCGCCGCGCCCGTCGTCAACACCGGCGCGCCGGTTCGGCCGGGGGTCAGGTTCGAAAACAGCCTGTACGGCGGTGCGGTAGCGGCCCTGCCGCGGCGTCCGCTCCCGGCCGCCGGCCTCGTTACGGGGCGTGGCTGGTGTTGGTCAGGTTTGCCGCGTCCGGCTCCTCGAGGTGGAATCGCCCGCACGGGCATTCAGCTAGTGGTTTGGGACTGTCGTCGGCCCAGACGCGCCGGTTCGTCGCGGCTATTCGGCGTTCCAGGGGTCGATGAAGATCGACATCATCCTCACTGACGTTCTACTCGCGGGTAACGTCTCTATCGATGATGTTGATCTACCGCCAGCCCGACCGCACTCGTTGCCCAACCCCGAACCCGACCAGCACCGGCCACGCTCCGCAACCCACACCGCCGGCCGGGCACGCAAAGCTCGCCACCGCGCCGCCGTCCAGGCCATCTTTCGAACCCAACCCCCACCGACACCGCACGCCGACATTGACGACGGGCGCGGCGCCTTAACTGAGCAGCATTGGGGCTAGTTCCCGTCGGCGGTGACTTCGAAGAATTTGGCGACCACGTCGGCGATGGGTTCGCCGGGGCCGAAGTGGTGGGTCACGCCGGCGTCCAGGAGGGCTCGCACCTCGGCGTCCTCGGCGATGCCGCCGCTGATGACCGGGATGTCCGCGGCGCGGTCGGCGAGCAGGCGCACCACCTCGATGCCGAACTCGCCGAGGCCGCCGCTGAGCGAGCTCACCCCGACGGCGTCGGCGTCCTCGGCGATGGCGGCGGCCACGATGGCGTCCGGAAGGTTCCGTTTGCCCAGGTAGACGACCTCTGCCCCGGCGGCGGTGAGCCGCTTGGCGATCAGCAGGATGCCGGCGTCGTGGCCGTCCAGCCCGACCTTGGCCAGCACCACCCTCGGCGCGCGGCTCATGGGGCTTCGTCGAAGCCGGCGCGGGTGGCGTCCAGCAGCTGCTGCATCGTCGCTCCCTCGCGCAACGCGTCGACCGTCGGGGGCACCAGGTTGTCCGAACCGGCCGCCGCCCGGCGGACCCCGGCGAGGGCGGCGTCCAGCACGGGGCCGGCGTGCCGCTCGCGGTGCTTGCGGACCCGTTCCACCAGCTCCGGCTCCACCCGGTCCAGTCCGGAGGTGGGCTGGGTGGACCCGGCGAACAGCTCCCGGTGGTGCGCCGCGGTCACCGCGTTCTCCCCGATGAAGGTGCGCTCCCCGGTCTCGAGCTGGCGCTGCCGGGTGCCGCGCCCCCGGTCGAGCACGCTGGCCAGGTAGCCGTTGTGCAGGCAGGCCAGCGCGCCGCCGCGTTCCTCGATGCGTTCCAGCTCGCCCTCCACCTCGCCCCGCACCGCCGCTTCCACCTCGGTGAACTTGTACCCGCCGGCGAGCGGGTCGAGCGAGGCGGCGGCGCCGTGCTCCTCCCCGACCACGCGCAGGGTGCGCACGGCCAGTGCCGCGGCGTCCGGCGAGGGCACCCGCAGCGCCTCGTCGTAGGACGCCGCGCACAGGTAGTCGGCCCCGCCCATCACGGCGGCGAGCACGCTGAGCGTGCAGCGGGGCACGTTGACCAGCGGCTCGTTGCTGGTCTCCAGGCCGTGGGCGTACCCCATCAGCGCCACCGGCGGGACGTCGGCCGGCGCCACCCCGAACCGGTCCGCCAACAGCCGGCCCCACAGCGAGCGGGCCACCCGGAACACCGCCGCGCCGACGAACAGGTCGCTGCGCTCGTTCACGAACAGCATGATCCGCCGGGCCGCGTCGGCCGCCGGGTAGCCCCGGGCGACCAGCTCGGACAGGTAGGCGACCCCGTTGGCCAGGGCGATGGCCAGCGCCCGCACCGGTCCGGCGCCGGCCACGTCGTAGTGGTTGGAGCACACCGTCATCGCGTAGCCGGGGATGTCCTGATCGATCGCGTAGGCCACCGCGTCGCAGGCGATCCGCACCGCCTGCTCCGGGGTGAACAGCTCGGTGCCCCGCGCGGTGAACTCCTTGAGCGGGTCGTTCTGCATGACCAGCCGGACATGCTCGGCGCCGCGCTCGCGCAGCACCTCGTGCACCATCGGCAGGCCGACGTGCCCGACGCTGTTGGCCAGCATGCCCAGGCTGTCCAGGCGCTCCAGGTCCAGCGGCGCGCAGATGGCCCGCAGGTCGTCCAGGGTTCCGCAGGACACGCCGGCCCGGCCCACCTGCGCGCGGGAGAGCCGGTGGTCCGGGTCGTACCCGAGCTGGGCGGGCAGGTCGCAGGCCAGCAGCACCGACTCCGCGCCGACCTCCTGCAGCAGCCGGACCCGCTCGCCGGTCATCTCCGGGCTGCCCTGGCCGGTGTAGACCATGGCGCGCGGGCGGAACGGCGCCGGCGACTCGGTCCGGCGGGCGACCCACTCGGCCAGCGCGGGATCCGGGGGCGGCGGCCCGTAGTGCCGGTGGATCGGCACCTCGGAGTCGTTGGCCCGGCTCGGCTCGGCGCTCACGACGGCACCTCCAGCAGCCGCCGCCGGTCGATCTTGCCGTAGGAGGTGCGGGGCAGGCCGGTGACGACCACGATCGACCGGGGGCGGCGGAAGCCCAGCTCCGGCCGGCAGAACTCGGCCAGCCCGGCCTCGTCCAGGGTCACCCCGGGCTCCGCCGCGACGTACACCCGGACCGCCTCGCCCCAGCGCTCGTGGGGCACCCCCACCGCCGCCACCTCCCGCACCCCGGGATACCGGGAGACCACGTCCTCGACCTCCTTCGGCGCGATGTTGAAGCCGCCCGAGTTGATCATCTCGTCGCGGCGTCCGCGCAGGTAGAGATAGCCTTCGTCGTCGCGGAACCCCATGTCCCTGGTCCAGATCCAGCCGTCCCGCATGACCTCGGCGGTCAGCTCAGGCTGCCGGTAGTACCCGGTCATGGTGTGCCCGCCGGCCACCACGATCTCACCGGTCTGGCCGGCCGGCAGGGAGTT
Source organism: Actinospineispora eucalypti (assembly GCA_014208095.1). Taxonomy (GTDB): domain Bacteria; phylum Actinomycetota; class Actinomycetes; order Mycobacteriales; family Pseudonocardiaceae; genus Pseudonocardia; species Pseudonocardia eucalypti. The sequence goes on from JACHMT010000002.1 coordinate 1,363,283, forward strand.
GCCGTCCGGGTCGACCACGTCCACCCGGACACTGCGCCACGGGCGGCCGGCCGAGCGCACCCTGGGCTCGCCGGGCCGGTGGTCCGCCCGGCCCAGGTAGCTGATCGTCATGGGCGCCTCGGACTGGCCGTAGAGCTGGGCCAACACCGGGCCGTAGCGGTCCAGGGCCTGGCCGAGCACCGCCTCGGAGATCGGGGCGGCGCCGTAGACGATGTTGTCGAACGCCGGGGTGTCGGGCACGTCCAGCATGTCCAGCAGCATGGTGGGCACCAGTTTGAGGGTGCGCACCCGTTCGCGCCGGCTGAGCCCGACCACCTCCTCCGCGTCGAAGCCGTGCCGGACGTGCAGGTGTCCGCCGCAGGCCAGGTAGGGCAGCGTGAAGTACCCGGCCCCGTGGGACAGCGGCTGCACCAGCAGCACCGAGTCCGAGGTGGTCTCCACCCCCAGCTCGACCATCAGGTTCACCGCCACCTGGGCCAGCGCGCCCTGGCTCAGCATGACGCCCTTCGGCCGGCCGGTGGTCCCCGAGGTGTACGCGATCCAGGCCAGCTCGCCGGCGTTGGCCGGGGTCGGGGGGAGGTCCGGGCTGGCCGCCGCGAGCAGGTCGGCGTAGTCGTGGGCGCCGGAGGGTACGGGTGGGCGGGACTGGACCGCGTCCCCGTCGGCCACGCGGATCCACCTCGGCTCGCCGTCGGCGACCAGCTCGGCGACGGTCTCGTCGAAGCTGGCCTGGGTGAGCAGCGCCCGGGCGGTGCAGTCCCGGAGGATGTAGCCGAAGTCCGCGCCGGTCATCCGCACGTTCAGCGCGACCCGGACCAGCCCGGCGTAGGCCAGCGCCACGTCGACCACCGGGTACTCCAGCCGGTTCTCCAGCAGCACGGCCACCCGGTCGCCCCGGCGCAGGCCCAACCCGGCCAGCGCGTTGGCCAGGCGGCACGCCTGGTCCTGCAGCTCGCGGTAGCTCAGCCGGCCCCGCCCGGTGCTCACGGCCGGCCGGGCCGCGTTCTCCCGGATGCCCCTGCGCAGCAGGTACGCCAGATCCATCAGCTCTCCCCCGGAACGAACCAGAACGGCGGGGCCGACGACTCCGCCACCCGCAGCTGGACCGGGGTCGGCACGGTGGCGTCCTCCGGCAGGTCACGGATGTGCCCGAACACCCGCACGCCGGCCAGCCGCACCAGGCCGAGCAGGTAGGGCGGCGTGATCCCCTCGACCGGCACCCACACCCGGGTCCAGCTGTAGAGCACGCCCTGGGTGGGCAGCGCGGCCGGCTCCACCCGCACGCCGTGGCACAGGGGGCAGCCCGCGCGGGGCGGCCAGCTCAGCCAGGCGCAGTCCAGGCAGCGCGATCCGACCAGCAGGCCCCGCTCGAAGTCCACCGGCCGGCGCTGCCCGGTGGGAGTGGCGTCAACCGCGCGCAACAGGTTGGTCATGCCACCCGCTCCAGGATGTGCACGCTGCAGACCGCGGAGTCGCCGTCCATCCACCCGCCGCTGTTGTGGGCCAGCGCGAGGCGGGCGCCCGGCGCCTGCCGGTCCGCCGCCTCGCCGCGCAGCTGCCAGGTGAGCTCGGCGATCTGCGCCACCCCGGTGGCGCCCACCGGGTGACCCCGTGAGGAGAGCCCGCCGCTCGGGTTCACCGGGTGCCGCCCGCCCGGGCCGGTCACCCCCTCGCGCAGCAGCCGCCCCGCCTCGCCGTACCCGCACAGGCCCAGCTGTTCGTAGTAGAGCAGTTCTCCGGGGGCCATGGCGTCGTGCACCTCCAGCACGTCGAGGTCCGCCGGCCCGACGCCGCTCTGCTCGTAGGCCGCCTCGGCGGTCTCGGTGGCGACCGTGGGCTGGGCGTCGGTCCGGGTGGAGCGGGCGGTGCGCATCGCGCTGGCCCGCACCCGCACGCGGGGCCGGTCGCCGGGCACCACGCCCGGCCGGGCCACCACGGCGGCGGCCGCCCCGTCGCTGATCGAGCCGCACATGAGCAGGGTCAGCGGGTCCGCGATCATGCGGCTGGCCAGCACCTGCTCGGCGGTCACCTCGTTGCGGTACTGCGCGTAGGGGTTGCGCGCACCGGCGGCGTGCGACTTGACGGCGGCCGCCGCCAGGTCATCCAGGGTCAGGCTGCCCTCGTCCAGCCGGTTGCGCAGCCGCATCGCGTAGACGGCGGTGAACTGCAGCCCGAGGCCCCGGGTGGCGTCCAGGTCGGCGGCGGTGCGCAGCGCCTCCAGGCTCCGCCCCCGGTCCCCGACGCACATCTTCTCGTGCCCGAGCACCAGCACCACGTCGGCGAACCCGGCCGCCACCGCCGCCACCGCCTCGCGGAACGCGGTGGAACCGCTGGCGCAGGCGTTCTCCACGTTGGTCACCGGGACGCCCTCGATGCCGAGGTCGCGCACCACGGTCTGCCCGCGCACCTGCTCCTGGCCGGTGAGCAGCCCGGCCAGGCTGTTGCCCGAGTACACCGCCTGCACGTCGGCCAGGGTCAGCCCGGCGTCGCGCACCGCCCGCACCACCGCCACCCGGCACAGGTCCTTCAGGGACAGCTCCGGGAAGCTCCCAAAGGGATGCATCCCGACTCCGACGACTTCAACGTCCATGCCGGCAACGTACCACGTACCGGAACTGTTGGACTGTCAGATGAAACGCATCTTGGCCGCAGCTGCTTACCGGCAGCGCGCCATGACTTACCTCAGAGGGGCCGGACGGTCAGCCCGCCACCGGTTGCCGGGTGTCACCCAGGGCCACCAGCCGCTGGGTGATCCGCTCCGCCGTGGCCAGCACCTCCGGCAGCACCTCCTCGGCCCGCTGGTCGGTCAGCCGGGCGGCCGGGCCGATCACGCTCAGCGAGGCCAGCACCCCGCCGGCCGCGTCGCGCACCGGAACGCTCACCCCCACCGCGCCGTCGATCCGCTCACCGTGGCTGAGCGCCCAGCCCCGCTCGCGGACCTCGGCCAGCTCTCCCATCAGGACCTCGCGGTTGGTGATCGTCGCCGAGGTGCGGGGCACCAGGGTGATGCGGTCCAGCAGGTGCTCGAGGTCGTCCGGGTTCAGCCAGGCCAACAGCACCTTGCCGGCGGACCCGGCGTGCACCGGCTCGGCGACCCCGATCCCGGCGATGTAGCGGATCGGCCGGGCACTCGGCAGCTCGGTGACGCAGATGCGCTGGCCACCCACCCGCACGTGCAGCGCGGCGGTCTCCTCGGTCTCCACCCGCAACCGCTCCAGCTCCGGCCGGGCCACGATCTCCAGGCCGTTGCCCGGGCTGCTCAGCGCCTCCAGGAACTGGAAGCACCCGGGCCCGAGGCTGTACATGCCGCCCTTCGGGTCCTGCACCACCAGGTAGCTGCCCGCCAGCGTGCCCAGCAGGCGGAACGCGGTGGTCTTGGAGAGCCCGGTGGCGGCCGCGAGGTGGCCGAGGGTGCGCGGCCCGTCGGTCAGCGCGACCAGCAGTGCCACCGCCCGACTGACCGCCCGCACCGGGACGCCGTCGTTGCCCGTCTCCGGGACTGTCGGATTCATCCGGCCTCCGTCGGTTCGCCCAGGCCCAGGCCCTCGGCCAGCGCCACCAGCAGGTCCACCCCCACGGCCGGGTCCAGCTCCGGCCAGTGACAGCGGATCACCACCGTATCCACGCCGTCCGCCGCCAGCGCCAGCAGCCGGTCCCGACACTCCGCGAGCGGCCCGACCACCAGCGGCTCCCCCGGCGGGTTGGACCCGGCGTCCGGCGAGTACCAGCGGGGATAGGCCGCGCGGTGCGCGCGCACGGAGCGCGCAACCTCGGCCGCACCGAGCAGGTCGGTGACCAGTACATCCCGGCGCAACACCACCGACTCGACCGGAGCCGCCGACCCCGCAACCAGGTCCGCGACCGCCGCCCGGGACACCTGGCCACCGATGAACGGCACGTAGCCCCTGGCCACCGCCCGGTCGAAGGTGCGCCGGCTCGCGGCGGCGTACCAGATCGGCGGGCGCGGGCGCTGCACCGGCCGCAGCGGACCGTCCGGCGGATCGGCCGCCCACAGCCCGGTCAACCGGTCCAGGACCGACAGCTGCCGACCCAGCCGCTCCGCACGGGGCACCCCGAACGCGTCGAACTCGTGGTCCCGGTAACCCTGGCCGGCACCGATCACCAGCCGCCCGCCGGACAGCACGTCCAGCGTGGCCAGCTCCTCGGCCAGCACCACCGGGTGCAGAAACGGCATCAGCAGCACCCCGGCCACCAGGCGCATCGACCCGGTCTCCGGGACCAGCCGGGCCAGCAGCGGCAGCGGTTGCAGGTAGGGGCCGGCCAGGAAGTGCTGCCCGGCAACCACCGCCGCGTAACCCGCGTCCCGCGCCGCACGGGCGGTGGCCAGCTGATAGCCGGCCAGCGCCGCCGGATCGCTCGCGCCGATCCCGTGCAACGCGGCGGCAAACCTCATGCGTTTCATACTACAGAACGACAATTCCAGAACTGGACAACCTCTCGAAAGGCAACCCAACGGCGAGTTGCCGCCGCCGCACGGCGCGGAGTGGCTGATCTTTGTTTGCGGCGGTTGAGGTGCGCCGCTTGGACACGGAGCCGAATGTGACCGCGGTTACAGTAGTGTGGTCACCTCTCCTGACGCGGGGGTGGCGAATCGCGATGCGAAACCCGTCCTGGCTGGCCGAGCTGCACCGGCTCTACCTCGAGCATGCCTCGCCGGACGGGTTGGGCGTGCGCGGTCCGGCCGAGGCGGAGGCGGCCCTGCGGCGGGCGGCGGGAGCGGCGGCCGCGTTGGCGGCCGAGCGGGTGCCGGGCCGGCCGCTGCTGCTGGTGGGCGAGGCGGCCGGTGACCGGCGCGGCACCGTGGTGCAGATCGTCACCGACGACATGCCGTACCTGGTCGAGTCGGTGCTGGCGGGGATCGGCCGGGTCGGCGGGCGGGTACGGCGGGTGATCGACCCGGCGGTGCCGGTGCGGCGGACGCTGGCCGGCGAGCTCACCCAGGTGCTGGCCGGCCCGGACGCGGCGCGGGCGGAGGTGGTGGAGCGCTGGATCCATGTGGAGCTGGACCCGTTCCCGGCCGACGAGGCGGACGACCTGGGTGACGAGCTGCGCGGCGTGCTCACCGACGTCCGGGATACCGTCCACGACCGCGACCGGATGATCGCGGCCGCGCTGGAGGTGGCCGGCGAGCTGGCCGCCGCCTCGGCCGGGCGCGCGAGCACCGAGCCGGGCAAAGCGGCCGAGTTGGGCGAAGCGGCCGAGTTGCTGCGCTGGCTGGCCGACGGGCACTCCACGTTCCTGGGCTATCGCCGATACCGGGTGCACCCGGGGAACGGGTACCCCCGCGTACGGGCCGAGCTGGCCTCCGGGCTGGGGGTGCTGCGCGGGGACAGCCTGCGCTCCCGGCCGCCCTCGGACGCGCCGGCCCCGGACATGGACGGCGCCGGAGACGGCAACGGTGCCGGATACCGCGCGTTGGTGCTGACCAGGGCCGGGTTGCCCAGCCGGGTGCTGCGGCCGGTGTTCCCGTACCAGCTCGGCATCGCCATCACCGACGGGGCCGGCCGGGTGGTCGGCGAGCACCGGTTCCTCGGGCTGCTCACGGTGGCCGCGCTGCGGGCGGACGTGCTGGACATTCCGTCGGTGCGGGGGCGGGTCCGGGCCGCGCTCCACCGGGCCGGACACCCGCTGGAGTCCTACGCCGGCCAGCGCATGCTCGAGGTGATCTCCGAGTACCCGCGCGAGGAGCTGTTCTGGGCCAGCGAGCGGGGGCTCCGCGAGGTCGCCACCGGGATGCTGTCCCCCACCCAGCCCCGGCGGCTGCGGCTGTTCCTGCGCCGCGAGCCGTACCGCCGGTTCTTCTCCTGCCTGGTCTACCTGCCCCGGGACCGCTACTCCACCCGGACCCGGCTGGCCATGCAGCAGGTGCTGCTGCGCGAGCTGGGCGGGCGGCGCATCGAGTACACCGCGCGCATCGGCGAGTCCAGCCTGGCGCTGGTGCACTTCACCGTGCTGACCGACCCCGAGACCCCGCCACCCGACCAGCAGCGGCTACAGGCCCAGCTCGCCGCGGCGATCCTGACCTGGGACGACTGGGCGCTGGACGTGGCCGGCGCGGGCGAGCCCGACCTCGTCGACTACCTGGCCGGGCTGCCGGACGGCTACAAGGACGACGTCGACCCGCTGCGCGCGCTGGCCGACCTGCGCCGCGTCCGCGCACTCGGCGGTGCCGGCGCGTCCGACCTGGTTCTCGAACCGGGAACCGAGCCGGGCGAGTTCCGGTTCCGGCTGTTCCTGACCGGCAGCGGGGTCACCCTGTCCTCGGTGCTGCCGGTGTTGCAGAGCCTCGGGGTGGAGGTGCTGGACGAGCACCCGTACGAGATCCTCCGGCCGGACGGCCGGTCGTGCTGGATCTACGACTTCGGGCTGCGCGTGGACCCGGCGACCGCGCTGACGCTGTCCGGGCAGGCCGGGGCGCGGCGGGAGTTCTGCGCGGCCTTCCTGGCCGCCTGGCGCGGTGACGCCGAGGTGGACCGGTTCAACGCGCTGGTGCCCCGGGTCGGGCTGCGCTGGCGGGAGGCCGCGTTGCTCCGCGCCTACGCCGGGTACGCCCGCCAGCTGGGCGGCCCGTTCGGCCCGGACTACGTGGCCGACACGCTGATCGAGCACGCCGGGGTGAGCCGGGCGCTGCTGCGGCTGTTCGCCGCGCGCTTCGACCCGGCCGCCGCCCCCGGTACCCGGGCCGACGCGCTGGAGGAGGCATCGGCGCTGGTCGATGCGGTCGCCGGGCTGGACGCCGACCGGATCCTGCGCGGCTACCTGGGCGCGATCACCGCCACCCTGCGCACCAACTACTACCGGGACCGCCCGTTCCTCTCGTTCAAGATCGATCCGGCCGGGGTGCCGGAGATGCCCGCGCCACGCCCCCGGTTCGAGATCTTCGTGGACTCGCCGAGGGTGCGGGGAGTGCACCTGCGGTTCGGGCCGGTGGCCCGGGGCGGGCTGCGCTGGTCGGACCGGGCGGCGGACTTCCGCACCGAGATCCTGGGGCTGGTCAAGGCGCAGGCGGTGAAGAACGCGGTGATCGTCCCGGTGGGCGCCAAGGGCGGTTTCGTGGTGACCGCGCCCGACCCGGGCCCCGACGAGGTCACCGCCTGCTACCGGACGTTCATCTCGGCGCTGCTGGACGTCACCGACAACCGGGTGGACGGAAGGGTGGCGCCGCCGCCCGGGGTGGTGCGGCACGACGGCGACGACAGCTACCTCGTGGTCGCCGCCGACAAGGGCACCGCCCGGATGTCCGACGTGGCGAACGCGCTGGCCGTCGAGCGCGGCTTCTGGCTCGGCGACGCGTTCGCCTCCGGCGGCTCGGTCGGCTACGACCACAAGGCCATGGGCATCACCGCCCGGGGCGCCTGGGAGAGCGTGAAGCGGCACTTCCGCGAGCTGGGGGTGGACACCCAGAGCCAGGAGTTCACCGCGGTCGGGGTCGGCGACATGTCCGGCGACGTGTTCGGCAACGGGATGCTGCTGTCCGAGCACGTCCGACTGGTCGCCGCGTTCGACCACCGGCACGTCTTCCTCGACCCGACCCCGGACCCGGCCACCTCCTACGCCGAGCGGCGGCGGCTGTTCCGGCTGCCCCGGTCCTCCTGGGACGACTACGACCGGGCGCTGATCAGCCCCGGCGGCGGGGTCTGGGGGCGCGCGGTGAAGTCGGTGCCGATCGGCAAGGAGGCCCGCGCCGCGCTGGGGCTGGCCGACGAGGTGACCCGGCTGAGCCCCCCGGAGCTGGTCCGGGCCATCCTGCTGGCCCCGGCCGACCTGCTGTGGAACGGCGGAATCGGCACCTACGTCAAGGCCTCCGCCGAGACCCACGCCGAGGCCGGTGACAAGGCCAACGACGCGGTCCGGGTGAATGGCGCCCAGCTGCGGGTGCGGGTGGTCGGCGAGGGCGGCAACCTCGGGCTGACCCAGGCCGGCCGGATCGAGTTCGCCCGGGCCGGAGGCAAGGTCAACACCGATGCGCTGGACAACTCGGCCGGGGTGGACTGCTCCGACCACGAGGTCAACATCAAGATCCTGTTGGACCGCCTGATGCGGGCCGGCGCGCTGGGCCGTGAGGACCGGGACGGCCTGCTGCGCGCGATGACCGACGACGTGGGGGCGCTGGTCCTGGCGGACAACATCAGCCAGAACGCCACGCTCGGGCTGTCCCGCTCGCAGGCCGCCGAGACGGCCGGCGTGCACGGGCGGATGGTCGCCGACCTGGAGGCGCGGCGCGGCCTGGACCGGGCGCTGGAGCTGCTGCCCGACGCCGCCGGTTTCGCCGCGCTGGAGGCCGCCGGCGAAGGCCTCACCTCACCCGAACTGGCCACCCTGCTCGCGCACGTGAAGCTGGACCTGAAGGCCTCGGTGCTGGAGTCCGGGCTGCCGGACCTGCCGGAGCTCGCCGACCGGCTGACCGGGTACTTCCCCGCCGCGCTGACCGACCGGTTCGCCGACGCCCTGGCCGGGCACCCGCTGCGCCGGGAGATCGTGGCGACCGTGCTGGTCAACGAGGTGGTCGACGGCGCCGGCACCAGCTTCGCGTTCCGGCTGGCCGAGGATCTGGGGGTCGGCGCGGAGGATGCGGTGCGGGCGTTCTGCGTGGCGACCGGGGTATTCGGACTGCGGCGGTTCTGGTCGGACGTCACGGCGCTGGGCCCGGCGGTGCCCACCGGGGTGAGCGATGGGATGGTGCGCGACTCGCGGCGGCTGCTGGACGGCGCCGCTCGCTGGCTGCTCACCCGCCGCCCGCTCCCGCTGGCGATCGCCGGCGAGGTCGGGCGACTCGGGCCGGAGATATCGGTGCTGCTCGCGCGGCTGCCCGAGCTGCTGCGCGGGCGGGACGCCGAGCAGGTCCGGCGGCGGGCCGCCGAACTGGTCGCGGACGGCGTCCCGGCGGACCTCGCCCGGCGCGCCTCGGTACTGCCCCGGGCGGCGGGGCTGCTGGACGTGGTCGACGTGGCCGGGCAGCCCGGCCGGGCCCGGCTTCCGGTCGAGGACGTCGCCGAGCTGTACTTCACCCTGTCGGAGCGGCAGGACGACCACGGCTCGAGGCGGTAGCCCGGTGATCATCCCGCCGCGTCGGCGCGGGCCGGCAGGGCGGCGGGCAGGCAGATCACGACGATGCGGCCGCCGCCCGGGTGCCGGTCGGCGGTGAGGGTGCCGCCCATCGCGGCGGTCAGCCCTCGGGCGACGGCCAGGCCAAGCTCGTCGGTCTCCTGGTCGCCCTCGGGACCGGGCTCGGTGATCTCGAGCCGCACCCCGTCCTCCCGCGCGCCTCCCCGGACGACGACCGCGCCGCCGCCGGCCCGGCGCAGTGCGCCGCGCACGACGTTGCCCACCACCCGCTCGAGCAGGCCGGGGTCGCCGAGGACGTGCGGCAGCGTTTCGTCGAGCTCCACCGCCACCCGCCGGGTGTCGCCCAGGCCGGTCAGCGCGAGCGCCACCACCTCGCCGTACCCGATGGGCCTCGGCGCCGGGTTGATGGCGCCGGCGGCGATGCGGGAGGAGTCCAGCAGATCGTCCACCAGCTTGGTGAGCCGGTCGGCGGACTCCTCGACGGTGGCGGCCAGCTCGGTTTCGTCGTCGCCGGACAGGGTCAGGTCCGGGTCGCGCAGGCTGCTGGTCGCGGTCTTGATCGCCGCGAGCGGGGCCCGCAGGTCGTCGCCCACACCGGCCAGCAGGGCGGCCCGGGCGGGGTTCCCCTCGGCCTGGCGGCGCGCCTCGACGGCCTCCTCGGCCATGCGGTTGCCGCGCAGCGCGAGCAGCGCCTGGCCCCCGACGGTCTCCAGCAGCCGGCGGTCCGCCGCCGCGAGCGGGCCGCCGGTGCCGACCAGGTGGTGGTCGTCGTCGACCTCGACGTCGATCTCGGCGTCCTCGGGCCGCACGCAGTCGGGCGAACCGAGGCAGGCGACGTAGATCCACCCGTCCGGCTCCTCGTCGGAGCGCTCCAGCAACGCCACCGAGCTCAGCGCGAACACCTCGGCCGTCTTCTCCAGCAGCTGCCGCAGCGGGTCGGCCGGGCTGAACGAGGTGCGGGCGAAGGAGGCGAGCAGCGCGGCTTCGGTGCGGGCCCGGTTGGCCTGTTCGGCGCGCCGGGCGGCGGTGTCGACGACGAGGTCGACCGCGATCGCCACCGCGACCATGGCTCCGAGCGCGATGAGACTCCCCCGGTCCAGGGTGAACGCGAAGATCGGTGGCGTGAGCAAGTAGTTGAGCATCAGGCCGCCGGCGGCCGCCGCGAACAGCGCCGGCCGGAGCCCGCCGACCAGCGCGACCACCACGGTGACCGCCAGGAACAGCACCACGTCGCTCGGCAGCCCCAGCACGCCGCCGAACGTCATCCCCGCCGCGGTGGCCACCGTGGGCAGCAGGAACGCGAGCAACCACCCGAGCACGCGACGGCGGGCGGGCAGCGGGCTGCGCCGAGGACGCCGGCGGGCCCGGACGTCGCCCTCGGTGTGGGTGACCAGGTGCACGTCGATCGGCCCGCAGTCGCGCACCACGATGGCGCCGATGCTCCCCCGCAGGAGGCGGGCCAGCCGGGATCGCCGGGAGGTGCCGAGCACCAGCTGGGTGGCGTTGGCCCCGCGCGCGAAGTCGAGCAGCGCCGCCGGCACCTCGTCGCCGCCGACCACGGTGTGGAAGGAGGCGCCGACGTCGTCGGCCAGCCGGCGCAGCTTGGGCAGGGCGTGCGGCGCGACGCCGAGGCCGTCCGGGCGCAGGATGTGCACGCACAGCAGGTCGGCGTCGCCGGCGCGCTGGGCGATGCGGGCCGCTCGGCGGATCACCGTCTCGCTCTCCGGGCCGCCGGTCACCGCAACCACCACCCGCTCCTCCTCCGCCCCGGAGTCGTCGCGGCCCGGTTGCTCGGCCTCGGCGCGGTAGCGGCGCGTCGCGTCGTCCCCCGCGCCGGCCACCCACAGCAGCGCCATCTCGCGCAACGCCACCAGGTTCACCGGTTTGAAGTAGTGCGACAGCGCCGCGTCGATCTTCTCCGGGCGGTAGATGTGACCCTGCGCCATCCGCTGGCGCAGCGCCTCCGGCGTGATGTCCACCAGCTCGATCTGGTCGGCCTCGCGCACCCAGTCATCCGGCACCGTCTCGCGCTGCCGCACCCCGGTGATCTTCTGCACCACGTCGTTGAGCGACTCCAGGTGCTGCACGTTCACCGTGGACAACACGTCGATCCCGGCCGCCAGCAACTCGTCGATGTCCTGCCAGCGCTTCTCGTGCTTCGAGCCGGGCGCGTTGGTGTGCGCCAGCTCGTCCACCAGCACCACGGCCGGCTCGCGGGCCAGCACCGCCGGCACATCGAGCTCGGTGAGCTCCGTGCCCCGGTAGTTGATCACGCGGCGGGGCACGACCTCCAGGCCGGCGAGGACGGCATCGGTCTGCGCCCGGCCGTGGGTCTCCACGATGCCGGTCACCACGTCGGTCCCGCGCTCCACTCGCCGGTGGGCCTCGCCGAGCATGGCGTAGGTCTTTCCGACGCCCGGGGCACACCCCAGGTAGATCCGCAGCCGACCGCGCCGCCGGGTCCGTTCCTTGGGCACCCCGGGTTCTCCATTCGGACGCGGAACTCCTCCGCAGCGTGCCTCGGACCGGGCCGCTCACGGCGGCGGCCGCACATCTCCTTGATGCGGCCGGCGCCGTCCTTGACGGGTTCCTAACGCGGCGCGGTGTCGCCCTAGAGGACCGGCTCCCGGCCGGCCTGGACCGCATCGGGTTCCACCGGGTCCCCGGCGGCGGGCAACGCACCTGGCTGGAGGCCTCGGGACAGCCGCCGCAGGAGGCTGTCCAGCAGGTCGGCGTCCGCTCCCAGGATCTCCCGCAGCCGCAGCTGCACCTCGGCCACCGCGACGTCCCAGATCTCGAGAGCCGCCCGCCCGCGCGCGGTGGCGAAGATCAGCACGCGCCGGCGGTCGTCGTTGTCCACCCGCCGGGACACCAGGTTGGTCGACACCATCCGGTCCACGAGCTTGCTCAGCTTGGGCGCCAGCAGCATCGCGTGGTCGGCGACCGCGTTCATCGGGCAGGCGCCCTGTTCGACCAGCAACGAGAGGATCCGCCACTGGTCGACTCCCGAACCATGGACCTTGAGCGCCTCGTCCAGACGCTGGGTGACGGCACGCTCCACCATGGACAGTCGACGGAGGGACTCGTCGCCGACCTGCGGTGTTCGGTCCGGGCGTACTGTCATCGGCCGATGTTATCGCAGATCAGAGTGACCTTATCGTGACGATTCGACTCACACGATCGTGTCGATAGTGGCTACCGTATCGCCATGACGCACCCGGCGCCGCGGCACCTCACGGTGCCGCCGTCGCGTGGACGCGACGTGCTCAACATGGCACTCGTCATCCCGTTGCAGGGACCGGCGGGCATCTTCGGGCCGTCCTGCGAGTGCTGCGCCACGCTGGCCATGGAGGAGATCAACGCCGAGGGCGGCGTGCTCGGCCGCGAGCTGAACCTGGTGCCGGTGGACGGGGGCGCCACGCCAGCGAGGGTCGCCACGGATGTCGACGCGCTGATCCGCGCCGGCGTGGTCGAGGCGGTCACCGGGTGGCACATCTCCGCCGTCCGGGAGGCCGTCGCCCCCAGGATCGGGGGCCGCGTCCCGTACGCGTACACCGCCCTCTACGAGGGGGGCGAGCACCGGCCCGGGGTGTTCCTCACCGGCGAGACGCCCGATCGGCAGCTCGGACCGACGCTGTCCTGGTTCGCGCGCTGCGCCGGCGTCCGGCGGTGGACCATCGTCGGCGACGACTACGTCTGGCCGAGGGTGTCCGCCCGGGCCGCGCACCACTACCTGCGGCAGATCGACGGAACGGTCTGCGACGAGATGTACGTCCCGCTCGGTACCAGCGACTTCTCCAAGGTTCTGGCCCGGGTCGAGGCCAGCGGCTGCGAAGCCGTGCTGATGCTGCTCATCGGCGACGACGCGGTCGAATTCAACCGTGCCTTCAGCGCCAGCGGCCTGGACCGGGACATCCTGCGGTTCAGCTCGCTGATCGACGAGAACGTCCTGCTCGCCTCGGGAGCGGAGAACACGCGCGGGCTGATGACCTCCGCCGGGTACTTCGAGGATCTGGCGACGACGTCGGGGATGGACTTCGCGGCCGCCTACTTCCGCCGCTTCGGCCAGGACGCGCCGGTGCTCAACAGCCTGGGCGAGTCCTGCTACGAGGGCGTGCGGCTGCTCACCAAGCTGATACACCGCGCGGGGTCGGCGCGGGTCCCGCAGATGACCGCCGTGTCCGAGGGGCTCGCCTACGAGAGCCCGCGCGGCACGGTCGAAGTTCGCGACCGGCATCTACGGCAGCGGGTGTTCCTCGCGGTCGCCGACGGCCTGCTCTGGAACGTCGTCCAGGAGCTCTGAGGCGCACCGCCACGCTCCGTGGCGAACCGCCTCCGCACCGCCACCAAGCTGGACTTCTCTTGACACGACCAGGCACGCAAAGTAGTTTCCATGGAAAATATTTCCAGCGGACAGTGCTGTCGGCGGAGGAGTCCCCATGGCAACCTACGGGTTCCGGTGCGACCTTGACGGCTCCTTCGACGTACGCCGGCCGATCGGCACGGCGCCGGCCACACTGGCCTGTCCGAGCTGCGGCGGGCCGTCCGCGCGAGTGATCACCGCGCCGATGCTCCGGCGGGCCGACCGGGGCCGCATGGCGGTGATCGACCGCTGCGAGGCGTCCGGTTCCGAGCCGGCCGTCGTGTCCTCCCTGCCCTCGGCAACGAGCCGGAAGCGTCCCACCTCGCCCGACCCGAGAACTCGCGCCCTGCCCCGGCCCTGAGCCGCCGGAACCACCCATCCCTTCGGTACGGATCGTTCCTCGACGGTGTCCCAGATAAGGAGTGCTGATCCCCATGCCCGAGGTCGTATTCCCGCTCGACTCGCAGAAGAAGTTCACCGAGCAACGCATCGTCGGCCACAACCGCTGGCACCCGGACATTCCGGCGCTGGTGCAGGTCAGGCCGGGTGACGTGTTCCGCGTGCACTGCCGGGAGTGGTTCGACGGCGCCATCCAGAACAACGACTCGGCCGACGACATCCTGAACGCGCCGCTGCCCGGCGTGCACGTGCTCTCCGGCCCGATCGCCGTGCTGGGGGCCGAGCCCGGTGACCTGCTGATCGTGGACATCCTGGACGTCGGCCCCATCCCGCAGGAGGACTCCGGCCCGCTGGCCGGCCAGGGCTGGGGGTACACGGGCGTGTTCGCCACCCGCAACGGCGGCGGGTTCCTGACCGAGCAGTTCCCCGACGCCTACAAGGTGATCTGGGACTTCCAGGGCGGAGTGGCCACCTCGCGGCACGTGCCGGGGGTGTCGTTCACCGGAATCGTGCACCCGGGGCTGATGGGCACCGCGCCGTCGGCGAACCTGCTGCGCACGTGGAACGCACGCGAACAGGCGCTGATCGACACCGACCCGAACCGGGTGCCGCCGCTCGCGCTCCCACCGCTGCCCGACTCGGCGATCCTGGGCAGCCTCACCGGCGACGAGTTCGACCGGGTGGCCCGCGAGGCCGCGCGCACCGCCCCGCCCCGGGAGAACGGCGGCAACCAGGACATCAAGAACCTGACCAAGGGATCACGGGTGTTCTACCCGGTGTTCGTGCCGGACGCCAAGCTGTCCATGGGCGACCTGCACTTCTCCCAGGGCGACGGCGAGATCACCTTCTGCGGCGCGATCGAGATGGGCGGGTTCATGGACCTGCACGTCGACGTGATCAAGAACGGCATGGAGCTGTACGGCGTGCAGGAGAACGCCGTGTTCATGCCCGGACGCACCGACCCACAGTACAGCGAGTGGCTGGCGTTCTCCGGCACCTCGGTGACGCTGTCCGGCGAACAGCGCTACCTGGACTCGCACCTGTCCTACCAGCGGGCCTGCCTGCACGCGATCGACTACCTGCAGCGGTTCGGCTACTCCGACATCCAGGCCTACATGATCCTGGGCGCCGCGCCGATCGAGGGCCGGCTGTCCGGCGTGGTGGACATCCCTAACTCCTGCTCGACCGTCTACATCCCGACCGAGATCTTCGACTTCAACGTCCGGCCGGGCAAGGACGGGCCGACCAGGATCGACCCCGGCATCGGCGTTCCGCGGTCGGCCGCCTGACCTGAGCAGCGCTCGGCCGGTGGGCGGGCCTCCGCCTGTGCCCGCCCACCTCCGGGACCCATGCACGTGAGCAGAAAGGGCTGGACCCATGGGATCTGTGGGACTGCTGTTCGTCGGAGCCGTACTGTTCATCAACGGGATCATGCTTCTGGGCTGGGTCGAACCGAAATCGGCCGCCCCGATGAACTACTTCGTGGGTGGGCTCCAGATCATCACGCCCACGTACCTGATCTTCACCGCCAACGGCAACGCCGACACCATCCTGTCGGCGGCGGGGCTGTACCTGTTCGCGTTCACCTATCTGTACGTCGCGCTGAACCTGACGTTCGACCTCGACGGAACCGGGCTGGGCTACTTCTGCCTGTTCGTCACGATCTCCGCGCTGGTCTACTCGGGGTTGAACTTCGTGCACTTCAAGGACGCCGGGTTCGGGGTCATCTGGCTCTACTGGACATTCCTGTGGCTGCTGTTCTTCCTCGTCCTGGGCCTGAAGAAGGAGAGCCTCAGCCGCTACACCGGCGCGGTGTGCGCGATCCAGGGCTGGGTCACCGCCTGGCTGCCCGCGCTACTGCTGCTCACCGGGCGCTACGACGACTACAAGGACCAGCTGGCGATCACGCTCGCCGTATTCGCCGTCCTGGTGTTCGGCGGCCTGTACGCCACGATGGTGCGGGGAGCCAAGCAACCCGCCGCATCCAGCGGGCCGCCGCCCAGCAGCCACGTCCCCGCCTAGGCCTCTGACGCGAGCCGGATCAGCCGTCTTCCTTCGGCGGGTCCGGCTCGTCCGGGGCGAGCAGCTCGACACCGCTTTCCATGATCTCCACCAGGCCGTCACCGCGGTTAGGGACCACCGGATACCCGTATCCGTTGTCATAGATCGCCCAGGCGATGACCGGCTCGATCCACACGCCCCCACCGGTTTCCTTGCCCATCGCCCGCCACCCGGGCGGCGAGCTCACCGCCCACCCGGCCGGACGCCCGCCCTCGCTCTGCTCAGCCATCCCCGAAGCATGCCGCACGCTCCCCACCGCCCACGCCGAGGGCCTCCAGGAGCGTCTGCCGGTGGGTGAGGAGTGCCGGGTCGCCGTGCGCACGGGGTTGGCGCAGCTCGATCGACCGGTCGACGACGATGCGGCCGGCCTCCAGCACCAGTACCCGATCGGCGAGCAGCACGGCCTCGTCCACGTCGTGGGTCACCAGGAGCACGGCCGGTCGGTGCCGCTGACAGAGCTCCCGCAGCAGCGTGTGCATGCGAATCCGGGTGAGCGCGTCCAGCGCGCCGAACGGCTCGTCGGCGAGCAGCAACTGGGGCTCGCGGACCAGGGAGCGAGCCAGCGCGACCCGTTGCTGCTCGCCGCCGGAGAGCTCGGACGGCCAGGCGCGTTCCCGGCCAGCCAGGCCGACCTCGGCCAGCGCGGCCCGCCCGAGCCCTAGGGCCCGGGGCCTGTCCAGCCCCAGGACGACGTTCTCCAGCACCCGCGCCCAGGGCAGCAGCCGCGAGTCCTGGAAGACCACGGCCACCCGCGAGTCGTCGGGCACACGCAGTTCGCCGGAGCCGGCCACCCCGGCGTCCAGTCCGGCCAGGGCGCGCAGCAGGGTGCTCTTGCCCGAGCCGCTGCGGCCGAGCAGCGCGACGAACTCCCCCGGCGCGATGTCCAGGTTGACCCCGTCCAGCACCGCCCGCCCGGCGTAGCCGCGGGTCAGGCCCCTGGTGCGGACCGCCGTCAGCTGCCCAAGGTGCGCTGCCACGCCAGTGCCTTCCGTTGTACCAACCGGACCGCGGTGTCGCCGACCAGCCCGAACACCGCATAGACCACCAGCCCGACCACGATGATGTCGGTCTGCCCGTAGGTGCGGGCCTGGGTCATCAGGTAGCCGATGCCGCTGGTGGCATTGACCTGCTCGACCACCACCAGCGCCAGCCAGGACATGGTCACGCCCAGGCGCAGCCCGGTGAAGAACCCCGGCAGCGCGCCGGGTAGCGCCACCCTCCGGATGAACGCCCAGCGGGACAGCCCGACGGTCTCGGCCAGCTCCACGTAGCGTTCGTCGATGCCGCGCAGCGCGGCGTGGGTGTTCAGGTAGATCGGCACCAGCACGCTGGTCAGGATGAGGATGATCTTCATCTGCTCGCCGATGCCGAACCACAGGATGGCCAGCGGGATCAGTGCCAGCGTGGGAATGGCCCGCTTGATCTGGATCGGGCCGTCCACGATCGCCTCCCCGACCCGGCTCAGCCCGGCGATGAGGGCGAGCACCACGCCCAGGGTCACGCCGAGCAGCAGGGCGAGGCCGGCCCGCTGGACCGAGGTGAGCAGGTTGGACTGCAGCCGGCCGTCGGCGGTCAGGTCGACCGCCGTGCTCACCACGGTCCAGGGCTCGGACAGCGTGCGCGGGTCGAGCACCCCGGTGGCCGAGGCGACCAGCCAGGCCGCGAGCAGCAGCAGCGGCCCGAGCGCGAGCGCGCCGGGTATCCGCCGGCCGGGCCCGAGCCGCCGCCGGGCCGAGGGGCGCGGGGCCAGGCGGTCCCGTTCGGCAAGCGTGCCGCCCGCCGGAGCGACGCGGCGCACGGACAGGTCGGTCATGACCCGCTCCCGCTCACCGGCGGGGTGGACGTGACGACCTGGTCGAAGCGCAGGTCGAAGCCGCTCGCCGCGCTCACCTTCCGGGGCAGCTGCCCGGCCCGGTCGATCACGTCGATCGTGCTCTGCTGGCGCCCGACCAGCGCGGCGTCGAGCCGGGGATAGCCGAACCGGCCCAGGGAGTCCACGATCCGCTGCCCGTCGGCGGCGGGGATGCCCTGGTTGCGCACGTAGTAGCCCTGTACCCAGTCGGCCGGGTGCTCGTCGACCCAGCGCAGCGCGCGCAGGTAGTGCCCGACGTAGGCCCGCAGCGCGGCGGCCTTGGCCGGATCGGCCAGCGCGGCCCGGCGGGCGTACAGGTAGTTCAGCCCGGTGGAGATGTCCGCGGTCTCCGCCGGGTCGATCACCCCGCCACCCCGGGGCGCGGCCTCGGCCAGGAAGCGGGTCAGCCGGGGTTCGTTGAGCGGGGCCACGTCGACCTGGCCGAGGCGTACCGCGTCGTTGAACTCGGCCAGCTGCAACCGCACCAGTTGCACGTCGGCGGTGCGGAGGCCGGCCTTCTCCAGCGCGCGCAGCACCATGACCTGTTGCGCGGTGCCTTCCGCGTAGGCGATCTTCGCGCCGCGCAGGTCGGTCAGGTGCCGGATGCGGCTGCCCGGCGTCACCGCGAGCTGGGTGCTCTGCGGCGCGGTCTGCCGGGCGAAGATGATCGGTACGTCCTCGCCGGCGGCCAGCGCCTGGATCGGCGGGGTGTCCCCGACCCACGCCACGTCGGCCGCGCCGGCCCGGAACGCTTCCAGGATCGCCGGGCCGCCGGTGAAGTTGGCGAACTCGGCGGTGAACGGCAACCGCTGAAGCTCCCCCGACTCCCGCAACGCGACCTGCTGGTACTCGGCCTGGTCGGCGATCACCAGCTTGGTGGCGGGCGGGATCTGGGTGGGCAGCGGGGCATCGGCGGCCAGGCCGCCGGCGGTACCGCCGGAGCCGCCGCACGCGGTGAGCAGGGTGGCGAGAGCGAGGGCCAGCACCAGGGCGCGCGGCCGGTGGGCGTAAAGGTTCATCGTCCTGGCTCAGTCGGCGACGACGGTGTGGTCGGCGGTGAACTCCCGGCCGGCGATCAGCTCCGACTCCCGGCCGTCCGGGCCGACCGGCCGCTCCCCGATCAGCGTCACCCGGTGCAGGGTCCGCTCCACGTCCAGGTGGTCCAGGTCGGTCGGCGCCAGATGCGCGGTGGCCCGGTTGTCCCAGAACGCCACGCTGCCCGGCAGCCAGCGGAACCGCACGGTGTACTCGGGCCGGGTCAGCTCGGCGTAGAGCAGGTCCAGCAGCGCCCGGTTCTCCCTCGGCGAGAGGTCCAGGATGTGGCTGGTGAAGCCGGGGTTCACGAACAGCGCCCGCTCACCGGTCACCGGGTGCACCCGCACCACCGGATGCACGGCGACCAGCAGGTTGTCGTTCACCCGCCGGCTGTAGCGGTCGGTGGTGAGCTGCTGCTCGCTGCCGCCGTAGCGGTGCTCGGCGCGCAGCGTGTCCAGGAACCCGCGCAGCGGCGCGGACAGGCCCTCGTAGGCCGCGACCAGGTTGGTCCAGGTGGTGTCGCCACCGAACTCGGGGACCGTCTCGGCGCGCAGGATCGACGCGGCCGGTGGGTTCACCGCCGCCGTGACGTCGGTGTGCCAGCCGGCGAAGTAGCTGTACCGGCGGCGCGTCCGCACCGGATTGTCCTTGCCGTAACGCTGGTCGTAGCGGCGCGGGTCCACCGTGAAGATCTCCGGGTAGCCCTCCGGCGGCGCCTCGTCGTGCGGGTGCGCATAGGTCAGGTCGCCGAACTGGCGGGCAAACCGGATCTGCGCGGCGTGGTCCAGGTGCTGGTCCCGGAAGAAGATCACCTTGTACCGGTGCAGCGCGGCGGCGAGGCGACCCACGGTGTTCTCGTCCAGTGGTCGGGAGAGGTCGACGCCGTCGATCTCGGCGCCGATGTGGCCGGCCACCGGCCGTACGGACAGCTCGGTGTGTTCCGGTGCGATCGTCACTATGAGTCCTTCGGTCGGCCGGGGCCGGCGGACAGCCCGCTTCGGGGCACGGCGGTGCCCCGGGGGTTCAGCTGTCCGGCGCCGCCCGGCGAGTTCGGGTGGATGAGGAGAAAGCTGGGTGCGCGGTCAGGCCCAACAGAGCGCGGTGGCCGTGCGGCAGAAATCCACATGCCGCCGGCTGCGCAACAGCGTGACGGGCAGCGGGGCCACCAGCGGCCCTCGGCGCGACCGTCCGCCATCACTCATGCGGGTGACGCTAACACGCGGCTTCGCGAAAAGTCCATCAAAGTAGTCAAGTTTACCGGAGCCGGCGGATCCACACTTCGGATCACGTGCCTAGAACGGTGGTGGGTCGGGTTCTGGGTCGGTGATGGGTTCTCCTCTGGTGTGGTAGCGGCGGCCGAGTGGGCTGGTCCAGATGAACCTCCCGGGTTGGGGTTGGGTGACGGTCCAGCCTCCTTCGTGTTTGAGCCGGTGGTCGTGTTTGCAGCCGGGTCCGAGGTTGGTGTGGGTGGTGGGGCCGCCGTGTTGGTGGTCGTGGGTGTGGTCCTGTTCGGACTGGGTGGCGGGGCGCCGGCAGCCCGGGGCGGTGCAGGTGCGGTCGCGGATCTGCACGTACCGGCGTAGTGCGTGGCCGGGCAACCGCCGCCCCGCCTGGCCCTCTGAATCCGCGTCGGGCGTGGTGTGGGTGTGTTGGTATTGGGTGGCGATGTCGCTGATCACCCCGGCCCACGTTGGTGGAGGGTCTGTGGCCAGTCGGGCCAGGACGGTGGCCGGGATGGCCAGCTCGACGATCCCGCCCCCGGCCTCGTACGGAGGCGGGCCGGTGGCGGGTCTTCGCCGGGTGATGCCCTCGGCGAGCAGGTAGCCCTCCTGGTCGGTGACCGCCCACCGCCACTGCCCGTGGTGTTGGCGGGCCGCTGCCCGCCGGGCGGTGTGGGCGAGGATGGGTCCCCAGCCGGGTAGTTCACCGGGTAGCTGGTTGACCCCGGCGAGGCTGTCGAGTCGAGCCCGGACCTCGATACCGGTCACTCGCCCAAGCGGTTCGCGCTCGCTGCCCGCCGGTCCAGGCATGGGAGCCGGCTGGTGGTTGTGCGGGCTGCCCTGGACTGGTTCAGCGTGGTCTGATCCGGCACTGACCGGCTCGGCACTGACCGGCTCGGCACTGTCCGGCTCGGCACTGTCCGGCTCGGCACTGTCCGGCTCGGCACTGTCCGGCTCGGCACTGTCCGGCTCGGCTGTGCCCGACTCGGCTGTGTCCGACTCGGGGAACGCTGAGCTTTCCGCCGCCACAGCTTCGCCCCTTCGGACTGCGACCGTTGATGCTTCGTCGGGCGAGGCTTCGGCCGGCGACGCTTCGCCCGGTGAGACTTCGTCCCGGGAGACTTCGGTCGGTGAGACTTCGGTCGACGCGGCTTGGGCCGCCGCGGCATCGCTCGGGGTGGCCTCAGCGGTTGGGGTTTGGGTCCGCGCGGCCTCGGCCAGCAGAGCGGCGATCATTTCCGCCCGGGTCAGGTGATGGAAACGGCCATCCAGCAGGCGCAGGTAGATGTCCGCGCGCAGCTGGTCGACCCGACCCGGATGCCCAGCCCGTTTCGCCGCCCGGGCCAACCCGGCGATCCGATCGGTCGCCGCGGCCGCCTCATCCGGCGGCAAACCCGACGCGCTGATCACCGCCGTGCCGTCCGGGTTCAGATAACCCACCACCGCCCGCTCCGCCAACGCCCGCTCATAAGCATCCTGGGCATGATCCGGATCCGCGGTGATGATCAACTTCAGGATCCGGGCACGCAGCTGCCCCGTGGTCAACCCCGGCGCCGCCACCAACACCGCGTCCAACACCGTGGCGACCAACTCAGCCGGCAGGCCAGCCAGGTGCTGGACGAACACCAACGCCCGATCCCGATCGACCCGACCGACCAGCATCTCCGCATGCACCACCGGCAAACCCCGACACAGCAGGTAGGCGAACTCGGACTCACTCCACCCCTGGCGCCGCGTCATCACCAACGCCGCCCGCACCTCATCCGCCGCAAAACGATCCGGCTCAGCCAGACACGCCACCGAATCCGGCCCCGCGCACGGATCACGCTCCAGCGTCGAGGCCACCGCCCCGAGATACACCCCGTCGGTATACGCCCGCTGCCGCGCCGACGCCTGCAACACATCGACGACCGAACCGTTCGGCACCACCGTCACATCGACCGAGGCCAACAGCGCGCCCAGCGCTGGGCCGACGGGAGTCTCCGCCAGCCGCTCACCAAGCCCGCCGCCGTCCATGCATTCGATTATATGTTCGAGCACCGACACTTTCGGCGCCCCGAAGCACCCTAGGCCGGTTGACGTGCGCCGAGGGCGAGGTCGGCCAGCTCCCGGCCGATCGCCGGCGCCGCCGGGATCGCGCGGTCGGAGAACCCGTACCCGAAGGCGACCGGGCCGAACGAGGCGAGCACCGGCCGTCCGTCGGCGGTCTCCACCCGTGCGCGCTCCAGTTCGGTCGGCGCCGTGGCATCCAGTCCCGGGAGCCACTCGGCGACGTAGTCGAGCAGGCGCCGCCGGGCAACCGGTTGCTCGCCGGCATCCTCGAGCGCCACGACCACCTGCCCACACGGGTCGGGAACACCCGCAACGGCGGCGGCCCGCCGGTGGTCGGCGAAGATCGGCCAGTTGTTCTCCAGCGGGATACACGGGTTGATGCCGAGCGGAGTGAAACCGGCGACGCGGGAGGAGATCACCCTCGGCGACGGGACCGGCAGGTGCGGCAGCAGACCCACCGACGCGGCACCCGCCGCCACCACCAGTCGGCGGGCCCGGATCGGGCCGGCACTGGTCCGCAGCCGCACCCGGTCGTCGCCGTCCACCGCGACGGAGCGCACCCGAACCGCTGGCTCGACCACCGCACCCCACCCCACCGCGGCGGCGCGCAGCGCTCGTGCCGCCTGTGCCGGCCGGAGCCGGCCGGCGGTCCCCGGCTGGTGCAGCACCGGTCCCCCGAAGGCCATTCCCGCCCACCGGCGCTCCGCCTCGTCCGGTCGCAGCCAGACGTGCGGGACGTTCGCCTCGGTCAGCCGGCGGGCGAGCGCCGCGGTGCGCAGCGGCGCACCGTGGTCAACGCCGTCGGTCAGGCTGAGCAGCGCCGCGCCGGTCTCCGCCTCGACCCGCCGCCACCACCGCGCCGACGCCACCACCGGCGCCGACGAGGCCAGATCCTCCGGCCGCACCGCCACCGGCGCCGCCGACTCCCCGGGGCCGGTCCCGGGCTGGGGCAGGATCAGCACCCCACGGCCCTCCCGGGCGAGATGCCAGGCCACCGCTGCCGCGACCGCGCCCTCCCCCACAACCACGACCTCGACATCCGAACGCGACACGACCGCCATCACGCCTTCCCTTCGGCCGGAGCGGCGGCGAGCCGCCGGGACACCCTCCAACCTAAGCGGCTCGGCCAGCTGACGTAACCCCTTAAATTGATAGAAATAACCAGGTTTCACGTCTTCAAACAGGCATTTATCAGTCGATTAGCGGCAAGATAACCGCCGAAGACCGCGGCTTCCACGCTCGCCGGTACCGCTCCTTCGGGACGGGTCGGCCTGAGCCCCGGGATTCGAGGGGCGAAGGGTTTATCCTCTGCTGATCGGCCGCGCGCCGTGCTGTCGCAGGGAGGCGAGGGTGGCTGCAGCTCCCGAGACCGGCTGGTCGCACCGACGGCGTGGCTGGTGGCGGCCCGCCGCGCGGGAAGGCGACCCGATGGCCGCCGTGGCCGAGGCCCGGCGGATCGCGGCCGCGCTGCGCGGCGGGGTGGACGGGCCGGGCGCGGTCGCCGCGGTCCGGCGGCTGCGGCGGTTGCTCGGCGCGGATGCCGTCGGTATCAGCGGCCTGGCCGGTGAACCCGTCTGGTCGGGCCAGGCGTCGAGCCCGGCCGAGGCCGCCGACCTGGTGCGCCGGGTGCTCCGGACGGACAGCCGCGCGTCCTCGGGTGCGCTCCTGGTACTGCCGCTGCACGCCCGCGACGAGCTGGTCGGCGCGCTCGCGGTGGAGGGCGGGGTGAGCACCTCGGCGGCCAAGGAGTCGGCGGCGCTGGTGGGTGAGGCGCTGGAACGGGCGCGGCTGGAGGCGTCCGCCGAGGCCGCCGAGCAGGCCGAGCTGCGGGCGTTGCGGGCCGAGATCTCGCCGCACTTCGTGTACAACAGCCTCACCGCGATCGCCTCGTTCGTGGCCTCCGATCCGGAACGGGCCCGGGACCTGATGCTCGAGTTCGCCGCGTACACCCGGCACAGCCTGGCCCGGCACGGCGAGTACACCACGGTCGCCGGGGAGTTCCAGGCGATCGAGGCGTACCTCGCGCTGGCCCGCGCGGTGCTGGGCGAGCGGCTGCGGGTGCAGGTGCGGATCGCACCGGAGGTGCTCCCGGTCGCGCTGCCCTATCTGGCCCTGCAGCCGCTGGTGGAGAACGCGGTGCGCCATGGCGTGGAGCTGACCGACGGAAGCGGCCTGGTGCAGGTGAGCGGCGAGGCCGACGGCGCCGAGTGCGTGATCAGCGTGGAGGACGACGGGCCGGGCATGGACCCCGACTACGCCGCCGACGTGCTGGCCGGGCGCGGGGAGCCGGACAGCCTGGGGCTGGTGAACGTGGACCGGCGGCTGCGCACCGTGTTCGGCCCGAGCTACGGGCTGGTGGTCGAGACCGCCGTCGGGGCCGGCACCCGGGTGGTGCTCCGCGTGCCGCGCTTCCAGCCCGGGGTGGCCGCCCAGTGACCGGCGGGCTGCGGGTGCTGGCCGTGGACGACGTCGCCCCGGCCCTCGACGAGCTGCGCCGGCTGCTGCTCGCCGCGCCCGAGGTCGCGCACGTCACCACCGCCGGAGACGCGATCACCGCGCTGCGGCTGCTCCAGGCCAACCCGTTCGACGCGGTGTTCCTGGACATCTCCATGCCGGCGATGGACGGGATGGAGCTGGGCTCGCTGCTCGCCCGGATGACCGACCCGCCAGTGATCGTTTTCGTCACCGCCTTCGAGGAGCACGCGGCGTCGGCCTACGGCCTGGGCGCCGTCGACTACCTGCTCAAACCGGTCGGGCGGGAGCGGTTGCGCGCCGCGTTGGACCGGGTACGGCGGTTCCTTGCCTCGGGCGCCGGTCCCCCGCCGGAGCCCGGCGGGGTGGACGAACTGGCCGCCGTGCCGGTCGACCTGGGCGGCCGCACCCTGTTCGTGCGGCGCGACGACGTCCGGTTCGCCGAGGCCAACGGCGACTACGTGCGGCTGCACACGCCGTCGGCGGCGCACCTGGTGCGCATCCCGATCTCCCGGCTGGAGCGGCACTGGCACTCGGCCGGCTTCCTCCGGGTACACCGCAGCTACCTGCTGGCCATCACCGCCGTGCGCGAGCTGCGCAGCGACATCGGCGGCGGGCTGCTGGCGCACACCGACCTCGGGGACGTCCCGGTGAGCCGCCGCCACGCCCGGGAGCTGCGCCAACACCTGCTGGAGGCCGCCACCCGGGGCGAGTTCGACGCGCCGAACCGAGGGGAACGCGGGTGAGCCGGCTGCGCCGGGTGGCGGTCACCAGTCCCCAGACCCGGCTGGCGATGGCCCGGCACCACCCCGGTGTCCGGCGACACCTGCCCCACCTCGCCCCGTCCGACCTGGAACGGGCCCGGCGGGTGCACCGGGCCCAGCTGCGCCGCGCGCTCGTCGCGGTGGGGCTGCTCGCCACGCTGATGATCGGGCTGCCGGCGCTGCTGGCCGGGTTCCCCGAGCTGGATCGCGTGCGGTTCGCCGGGGTCCCGGTGTCCTGGCTGGCGTTGGGGGTACTGCCCTACCCGCTGCTGGTGCTGCTCGCGTGGTGGCAGCTGCGCCGGGCCGAGGACGTCGAGCGGCGGCGGGACTCGCCGTGATCATCTCGGCGATCGTGCTGGTCCTCGTGATGGCGCTGCTGATCGGCGCCCGAGGGGTCGCGGCGATCCGCAGCACGTCCGACTTCCTGGTCGCCTCGCGGCGGATCTCCCCCGCGCTGAACGCGGCGGCGGTGTCCGGCGAGTACATCTCGGTCGCCTCCTTCCTCGGCGTGGCCGGCCTGGTGTTGAAGGACGGGATCGGCGCGCTCTGGTACGGGGTCGGCTTCGCCGCCGGCTACATCGCGATGCTGTCACTGGTCGCGGCGCCGATGCGGCGGACCGGGGCGCTCACCGTGCCCGACTTCGCCGAGGCCCGGTTCGGCTCCTCTGGGCTGCGGCGGCTGTCCGGCGCCGTGGTACTGGTGATCGCCACGCTGTACCTGGTGCCCCAGTTCAAGGCGGCCGGACTGGTGCTCACCGTGGTGAGCGGGACCCCGTACTGGGTGGGGGTGGTCGTGGCCGGGGTGGCGGTCAGCGTCACCCTGGCGCTGGGCGGGATGCGCGCCGCGACCTACGTGCAGGCCTTCCAGTTCGGCCTGAAGCTGCTGCTGTTCATCGTGCCGGCGGTCTGGCTGGTCCTCCAGGTCGGCGGGGACGCCCGCCGGGAGGCGCTGGCCCCGGTGGAGTTCACCCGGTTCGAGCGCCCGACACCGGTGGAGTTCCGGCTCGGCGTGGACCTGACGATCGGCGCCCCGACCACGGTCTCCGTCGCCGGCCGGCCCCCGGAGGAGCTGGCTCCCGGCCGCTACCACGCCGAGGCCGGCAGCACCTGGACGTTCGCCGAGGGTGCCGCCGTGCCGAGGGTGGACGGGGCACTGCCGCCCGGCGGGGCGGACTGGTCACGCCCGCTGCTCGACGCCGGCGGCCCCGGCGGCCCGGTGCTCGCCACGTTGTCGCTGCTGGTGGCCACGGTGCTGGGCGCCATGGGGCTGCCCCACATCATCGTGCGGTTCCACACCAGCTCCGACGGGCGCGGGGCCCGGCGCACGGCGGCGATCACGGTGGCCCTGCTGAGCGTGTTCTACCTGTTCCCCGGCGTGTACGGGGCGCTGGGCGCGGTGCTGTTGCCCGAGCTCTACCTGTCCGGCGGGACCGACACGGTGGTCGTCGCGCTGCCGGCCCGGGTGGACTCCGGCTGGGCGGGTGGGCTGCTCACCGCGATGCTCTCGGCCGGCGCGTTCGCCGCGTTCCTCGCCACCTCCCTCGGCCTGCTGCTCGCGCTGTCCGGCGCGGTGTCGCACGACCTGCTCCCCGGGGCCACGGTGCGTCGGCTGCGGCTGACCACCCTGGGCGCCGCCCTGTGTGTGGTCGCGCTGGCGCTGCAGGCCGCGCACCTGGACGTCGGCGCGATGGTGACCTCGGCGTTCACCGTCGCCGCATCCACCTTCTGCCCGCTGCTGGTGCTCGGGATCTGGTGGTCGCGCCTGACCGCACCGGCCGCGGTGGCTGGCATGCTGGTCGGGCTGGCGGCCTCCGCCGGGGCGATCGGGACGGGCCTGCTAGGAGCCCCACCACCGGGGATCGTGGCCGCGCTGCTGGGCCAACCGGCGCTGTGGTCGGTACCGCTGGCCTTCCTGACGATGGTGCTGGTGTCGCTGCGCGGGCGGCCGCCGGCCTGGGCAAACGCGGCGATGCTGCGGCTGCACCTGGACGAGACGCGGAACTCTCCCTGACCGTTCGTCGGATATTACGACCGCTCGTCAGCCGTTCGTCGCCCCCTCTAACGACGCGTCGTACGCCACCTTTCAACTTCCTTAAGAGGAGCTTTAGCTGTGCACCCCTGAGGATTCGCACAGTGCAAGGAGGCACCCGTGTCGAGTGAACCACCGACACAGACGCGCGACTGGGCGGCTGTACAGGCCAGCCCCGAGTTCCAGCGGCTGCGGCACCGGCTGCGCAGCGTCGTGTTCCCGGTCTGTGCGCTGTTCCTGGGTTGGTACCTGCTGTACGTCGTCATGTGCAGCTACGCGCCGGCGCTCATGTCGACCAAGATCGTCGGCAACGTGAACCTGGCCCTGGTGTTCGGCCTGCTCCAGTTCGTGTCCACCTTCGCCATCACCACCTGGTACGTCCGCTACGCGAACCGGAAGCTCGACCCGCTGGCCGGCCAGCTGCGCGACGAGCTCGAGGAGGCACGGGCATGAGGCTGCTCGCGGCGCAGGGCGTGGAAGGCAGCAGCCCGCTGCTCAACATCGTCATCTTCGGGGTGTTCGTGGTGATCACCCTGGCCATCGTCGTGCGGGTCAGCCGGCGGGCCACCCGCAGGGCCGCCGACTTCTACACCGCCGGCGGGGCGTTCTCCGGCCAGCAGAACGGCATCGCCATCTCCGGCGACTACCTCTCGGCGGCCTCGTTCCTGGGCATCGCGGGCGCCATCGCCCTCAACGGCTACGACGGGTTCCTCTACTCGGTCGGGTTCCTGGTGGCCTGGCTGGTCGCCCTGCTCCTGGTGGCCGAGCTGCTGCGCAACACCGGCCGCTACACCATGGGCGACGTGCTGGCCTTCCGGATGCGGCAGCGCCCGGTGCGGGCGGCGGCGGCCACCTCCACGCTGACCGTGTCGTTCTTCTACCTGCTCGCCCAGATGGCCGGCGCCGGTGGCCTGGTCGCGCTGCTGCTCAACGTGACCAGCAAGGCCGGGCAGGCGGTGGTGATCGCCATCGTGGGCGCGGTGATGATCGCCTACGTGCTCATCGGCGGCATGCGCGGCACCACCTGGGTGCAGATCATCAAGGCGGTACTGCTCATCGCGGGCGCCGGAGTCATGACGCTGTGGGTGCTCGCCGCCTACGGGTTCAACTTCTCCGCGCTGCTCGCCGACGCGGTGCGCCACGGCGGCGCGGCGGGCGAGGCGCTGCTCAACCCGGGCAAGCAGTACGGCAAGACCGCGCTGACCCAGATCGACTTCATCTCCCTGGCCCTGGCGCTGGTGCTCGGCACGGCCGGCCTGCCGCACGTGCTGATGCGCTTCTACACGGTGCCCACCGCGCAGGAGGCCCGCCGCTCGGTGGTCTGGGCGATCTGGCTGATCGGCCTGTTCTACCTGTTCACCCTGGTGCTCGGCTACGGCGCCGGCGCCATGGTCGGCCCGGCCGAGATCAAGAACGCCCCCGGGGGCGCGAACTCGGCGGCACCGCTGCTCGCCTACGAACTGGGCGGCACGCTGTTGCTCGGGGTGATCGCGGCGGTGGCGTTCGCCACCATCCTCGCGGTGGTCGCCGGGCTCACCATCACCGCGTCGGCCTCCTTCGCCCACGACATCTACGCCAACGTGATCAAGCGTGGGCAGGTGGACGGCAAGGACGAGGAGGTCAAGGTCGCCCGGATCACCGCGGTGGTGATCGGGGTCGTGGCGATCCTCGGCGGCATCCTGGCCAACGGGCAGAACATCGCGTTCCTGGTCGCGCTGGCGTTCGCGGTGGCCGCGTCGGCGAACCTGCCCACCATTCTCTACTCGCTGTTCTGGGGGCGGTTCAACACCTCCGGGGCGCTGTGGAGCATCTACGGCGGGGTGGGCAGCACCGTTCTGCTGATCGTCTTCTCCCCCGTGGTGTCGGGCAAGCCGGTCGACCCGGCGACCGGGCGGAGCCCGTCGATGCTGCAGGGGGTGGACTTCAGCTGGTTCCCGCTGGACAACCCCGGACTGGTGTCGATCCCGCTGTCCTTCCTCCTCGGCTACCTCGGCACGGTTCTCAGCAAGGACCGCGCCGACCAGGAGAAGTACGCGGAGATGGAGGTCCGGTCGCTCACCGGCGCGGGCGTGGAGCCGGCTTCCGTGCACTGACCCGCCCGAACGCACTGCCAGCCCGGCACGGCCGCTCAGTCGGCCGTGCCGGGTATTTCTTTGATCGACTTGGTTCTCCCGGGCAGTATTCATGGTGTCGCGGTACGGAAGGAGGGAACAACCTTGGACAGATCGGCCCGCTTCCATCCTCCGCTTCTCACCCGCGATCAGCAGCGGCATCTCTGGAAACTGTCGATCGTGATCATTGCCTTGGCCGCCGCGGGCGGGGCGGCGGCGTCCGTTCTCCTGCCGAAGACCTACATGGCGCGCACGCTGATCGAGTACCGGCTGTCCGACGAGGACAACGCCCGCAGGGCTCCCGACGGCACGTACCCGCGCGCCTTCGCCACCGAGACGGCCCTGATGCAGAGCCGGGCCGTGCTCGGCCCGGTGGCCGAGTCGAACGGCGTCCAGCCGGACCGCCTCGCCGGGCAGGTCCGGGTGGAACTGCTGCCGGACAGTTCGGTGATCCAGGTGGACGTCCTGAGCGGGGACCAGACGTCCGGCGTCAAGCTGGCCGGAGACATCGCCGACCGGTACCTGGCGGTGGTCTACGAGCGGTCGCCCAGGAAGTACATCGAGGATCAGCTCCGTGCCGCGCAGCGGCAACGGGCCGCCGCGCTGCAGGGGCGCAAGGACATCCTGAACCTCACCGGCGAGCACGCGGCCGTGGTCGAGCCGGCTCACCCGGTTCCCGCCGAAACTTCGCCGAGCCCGGTGACCACCGGGGCCATCGGCCTGGTCTGCGGACTGCTCGCCGCCGCGGGAGTCGCCTGGATAGTCGCCGCACGCTATCGCCGGCGCAACGCGAACCGCGGCTACCGCAGGCCGGCCCCATGAGGCTCGACCGGGACGGCGCCGCCATGCTCGAGCCGTTTCCGCTGGTCCCAGCGCGCAC
Organism: Actinospineispora eucalypti; assembly: GCA_014208095.1. GTDB lineage: Bacteria > Actinomycetota > Actinomycetes > Mycobacteriales > Pseudonocardiaceae > Pseudonocardia > Pseudonocardia eucalypti. The sequence continues at coordinate 1,393,608 of JACHMT010000002.1, forward strand.
CGGCGACGACCGCGAACGCCGAGACGAGGAACATGAGTGACACCGGCCAGTAGGCGTGTCCGGGTGTGACGGTGATGAGCGCGAAGCCGAGCAGCGGCGCCAGGCCGCCGGCGATGCCCCCGGTCTCCTTTCCGGTGCCGAGGCCGGATGCCCGCACGCTGGTCGGGAACTGGCGGGCGAAGTACGCCCCGGATGCGGCGAGCATGGCGGGGATGATGATGCCGGTGCTGGCGATCAGCACGGCCCAGATGGCCAGCGGTGCGCCGGTGTCCAGCGCCCAGAAGAACGGGAACGCAATGAGCGCGATCCCGGCCGCGCCGACCAGCAGCACCCGCGCCGCGTCGTACCGGTCGCAGAGCCAGCCGGCGACCGGGACCGCGGCGATGGCGACGGCGCTGGCCAGCGTGACGCCGAATGCCCCGACGTTCGCCGGCACCCCCCGGAACTCGGTCAGGTAGGACAGGCTGAACGTCTTGAACAGGTAGCTGGCGCTCAGGTAGCCGATGGTCACCAACCCCACGGCGCCCACCCCGCGCCAGTGGTGTCGCAGCAGGTCGCGCAGCGGGGTGGCGTGGGTGCGCCGGTCGTCGTCATCGGCCACCCGGGCGAACTCGGGTGTCTCCGGCATCCGGGTGCGCACCCAGTACCCCACTCCCACCAGCGCGAAGCTCGCCACGAACGGGATGCGCCAGCCCCAGGTCTCCAGGAACTCGCGGTCCAGGCTGGTGAGCACGGCGACGGTGAGCGATGCGGCGAACAGCCCGATGTTGACGCCCAGCGCGGGCAGGGACCCGAACCGGCCCCGGGTGCGGGCGCCCGCGTGCTCGTAGGACACCGCCACGGCGCTGCCGAACTCGGCCCCGGCACCCAGCCCCTGGCCCAGCCGGAGCACGACCAGCAGGATCGGCGCGAAAACGCCGATCGAGCCGTACGACGGGATGAGCCCGATCAGCCCGGACGAGACGCCCATGAGCAGGAACGTGAGGGACAGGACGCGCTTGCGGCCGATCTTGTCGCCGACGTAGCCGAAGAAGATCCCGCTCAGCGGGCGGACCACGAAACCGACGGTGAACGTGGCGATCGAGGCGAGTGTCCCGGCCACCGAGCTCTGCCCGGGGAAGAAGACCTTGCCGAAGACCAGCGCGGCCATCGAGGCGAACAGGTAGAAGTCGTACCACTCCAGCGCCGAGCCGATGACCACGGCCGGGCCGACCGTGCGCGCAGAGGTGTCGGACTGACTCATGGGCGCTTCCGTCCTTCTGCGTCGTTGCCAGCGGACCAGCCTCAGATCGTACCGTCTAGTGAAACAGTCATTCTGCTCCGTGGTCCTTGCTTCATACCCTGATCGAGTGAACAGGTCAAGTCGCCCCGCGGGCGGCCCACTTGGACATGATCGCCGACGGTGGCGGTACAACCGCGATTTTCGCTGCTCAACCACCACCGACAGCGATCAAGGTCAACGCGCCGCGGTCTAGCGGCCAACCTCGTCGGGCGTCCGCGACGACTCGAGGTGGTAGAGCTCCGGGAGGTGGACCATGACCGGCTCCTGGGAGCTCCGCGCGATCACCACAACCGCCGGCTCGTCGGGGTCGGGGTTCTCCTCCCGGTGCGGGACGAACGGGGGCACGTAAAGGAAGTCACCGGGGCCGGCGTCGACGCGCACCTCGCCCGTGCCGTCGTGGAAGTAGAACACCGGGTGGCCGCTGACCACGAAGACCGCGGCCTCGGTCGGGCCGTGGTGGTGGTTCGGCGTGGAGCTGCCGGGCGGGTTGCTCACCATGCCCATCCACAGGGCGGACGATCCCACCCGCTCGCCACTGATCGCGGTGAACCCGTCCAGTTGGCCCGCGCGCACGTGGTGCACCCGATTCTGAGTGGTCATGACTTCCTCCTTCTCCGGACCTTGCTGACCTCCTCAGAGTGCGTTCGTCCCGGCGAAACCGGCGAGGATTGTTGCCGTTTCCGGGACGAGGTCCGCCCACGGTCGGGCCGGCGCGGCTCCGGTCCCGCCCGGCGCCTTTTCGCTCGGTGCCGACGAACCGAACCCAACCAACACCGATCACGTTCCGTAACGAGGCTGGCGGGCGGTGTGGTCTCCCACTCCGAGCGGCCAGAGCGCCGAAGGGCAGCCCAGTCGTCTCGATCCATGATCAAAAGGCGACTGCGCTGCCACTCGGCGACCGCCGGGGCGGGTTGAGCGGCGCCTGGGGCCTGTGCGGCTCACAGCGGAGCTCGCTCAGAGCGTGTCCCGCGGCTGATCGAGCCGGAGCAGGGTGCCGGCCAGCACGCGGATACCGGTCTCGATGTCCGGAAGGTCGGTCCACTCCTCGGGACAGTGGCTGCGCCCGCCCCGCGACGGTACGAAGATCATCCCCATCGGGCACAGCCGAGCCAGGTGGACGGCGTCGTGGGTCGCCCCGCTGGGCACCGGCAGCCAGGGCTCACCGAGCGACCCGGCCACCCCGGCGATCACCTCGTGCACGTCGGCGCTGACCGGCCGGCGCTCGTTGTCCCGCGACCAGTCGATCTCCACATCAACCCCGGAGCGGCCGGCCAGCTCGCGGATCTCCTCGGCCAGCCGCAGCTGCGCCGAGGACAGCCACCCGGTGTCCACGCTGCGCATCTCGGCGTGCATGCGCACCGCCGCCGGCACCACGTTCGGCGAGCCGGGCTCCGCGACCAACCGGGAGGTGGTCGCCACCCCGTGCACCGGGGCGCCACACGCGGTCCGCCGTACCGCGAGCACCGCCTCCGCCGCCGCGACCAGCGCGTCCCGCCGGTCCCCCATCGGCATCGTGCCGGCGTGGTCCGCCCGCCCCCGGAACGTGGCCAGCAGCCGCTCGATCCCGGCGATCGCGGTCACCACCCCCAGCCCGACCCCGCGCTCCTCCAGCACCGGCCCCTGCTCGACGTGCAGCTCGACGTACCCGGCCAACCGGTGCCGGGCGAAGGCGGCCGCCGACCCGAGCACCCCGTCCGGCTCCAGCCCGAACCCGGCGTACCGCTCACCCAGCCGCATCCCGGCCGCATCCCGGCGGTCCAGGTCGGACGCGGTCAGCTCGCCGGCCAGCGCGCGGCTGCCCAGGCAGCTCAGCCCGAAGTCGTTGGACTCCTCGCCGAGGAAGTCCACCACCAGCAGGTCCCGGCGCAGCCGGATGCCGCGCTCGCGCAACAGCCGTACCGTCTCCAGGGCGCCGAGCACCCCGACCACCCCGTCGAACCGCCCACCAGACTCCACCGTGTCCGTGTGCGACCCGGTGACCAGCGCGGGCGCGGCCGGATCCAGGCCCGGCAGCACCCCGACGACGTTCCCCGCACCATCCAGGCGCACGTCCAGCCCGGCCTCGCGCATCCGCCGGCGCACCCAGTCACGCGACGCCCGGTAGGGCTCGGAGAAGACCGTCCTGGTCCAGCCACCGCTTTCCGGCGCGCGGATCCCGGCCAGCTCGCTCAGGTCCTGCTCGACCCGCTCACCCACCGGTCGCAGCGCCTCGAAGTCGGCGCCGGCGGTCACAGCGTGGCCCGCCGCAGGAACCGGCCCCGGCCGTCGGCTCCGACGTACTCGCCGTTGCGGGCGATCAGCTCACCCCGGGAGTACACCGCCTCCAGCGCACCCGGCAGTGTCCACCCCTCGTAGGGGGTGTAGTCCATCCGCTGCTGTTGGGTCGCCGCGCTGATCGTGGTCGCCCCGTCCGGGTCCAGCACCACGATGTCGGCGTCCGCGCCGGCCACGATCGCGCCCTTGGCCGGGAACAGGCCGAACTGCCGGGCCGGGGTGGTCGCGGTCAGCTCGACCAGCTTCTCCAGCGAGATCCGGCCGGCCCGCACACCCTCGGCGTACATCACGATCATCCGGTGCTCCACCCCCGGCCCGCCGTTCGGGATGGCCCGGAAGTCGTGTTCGCCGAGCCGCTGCTTCTCGGTCAGGCAGAACGGGCAGTGGTCGGAGCTGACCACGCCCAGGGTGCCGGCGCGCAGGCCGCGCCACAACGCGTCGCGGTGCTCCCGGGTGCGCAGCGGCGGTGTGAGCACCACCTTCGCCGGCTCGAAGCCCGGCGCGTCGTAGAGCGAGCGGTCCAGGGTCAGGTAGTGCGTGCAGGTCTCCCCCGCCACCGCCCACTCACGGGCCCGCGCCTCGGCCACCGCCGCCACGGCACCCTCGGTGGACAGGTGCACGAAGTACAGCGGCGCGTCCGCCATGCGGGAGATCCGGATGGCCCGCTGCACCGCTTCCACCTCGGTGGACGGCGGCCGGGCCAGCTCGTGCGAGGCGGGCCCGGTGCGGCCGGCCGCCACCAGCTCGGCGGCCAGCCGGTCGATCACGTCACCGTTCTCGGCGTGCACGCACACCTGACCGCCCAGCGCGCTGGAGCGGCGCAGCACCTCGAACAGGTCCCCGTCGTGCAGCATCAGGGTGCCCCGGTAGGCCATGAAGACCTTGAAGCTGGTCACCCCGGACTCCACGATCTCGGGGAACTCGTCGGTCGCCCCGTCGTAGAGGTCGGTCACGCACATGTGGAAGCCGTAGTCGACGACCGCCCGCTCCTCGGCCCGCGCCCGGTGCGCCTGCAGCGAGGACACCAGCTTCTCCCCCGGCGGCTGCATGGCGAAGTCGACCACGGTGGTGGTGCCGCCGCAGGCCGCGGCCCGGGTCCCGGAGGCGAAGTCGTCGGCCGTGGTGGTGCCCATCATCGGCGAGTCGATGTGGGTGTGCACGTCCACCCCGCCCGGCAGCAGGAACCGGCCGGTGCAGTCCTCCCGCCGCACATCGGTGATCGGCAGCCCGGCCAGGTCACCGATCGCCTCGACCTTCCCGTCCCGCACCAGCACGTCGGCCCGCACGGTCCCGCCGCTGTTCACCACCTGCCCGCCGGACAACAACAAGTACCGCACCTGGGCCTCCCCCGCTGGTCAGTCGCGCAAAGGCGCGCACGCAAACGTTTGCGTCAAATTATTCCCAAACGTTTGCGCAGAGTCAAGAGCCGCACCGCGAGGCGGCTCGGCCCATCCGGCAGACTCTCCGCCATGGCGCCACCGAACCGGCTTTCCCGGACGGGCGCGGTGACCCTCGCCTCGCTCGCCGAGCGGCTGGGCGTGCACGTCTCCACCGTGTCCCGCGCGCTGAGCAGCCACCCGGAGGGCGTCGGAGAGGCGACCGTGCAGCGGGTCCGCGCGCTGGCCGAGGAGCTCGGCTACCGGCGGGACGAAGCGGCGCGCTCGTTGCGCACCGGCCAGACCCGGATGATCGGCGTGCTGGTGCCCAACCTGACCGACGTCGCGCACGCCACCATCTACGACGGCATCGACCAGGCCGCCGCCCAGGCCGGCTACAACACGGTGGTGTCCAACACCCGCGACGACGTGGACCTGCGGCGCGCCCGGCTGGATCTGCTGTTGTCCCGGCGGGTGGACGGGCTGATCGTGGCCGACTCGCGCAGCGACTCGAACCTGATCCCCGAGCTGGAGCGGGCCAAGGTGCCGTTCGTGCTGGTGATGCGGCGGCTGCCGGGCCAGGTCAGCGTCACCACCGATGACGTGGCGGGCGGCCAACTGGTCGGGGCGCACCTGTGGGAGCTGGGGCACCGGCGGGTCGGGGTGGTGGCCGGTGACCCGTCCGCGAGCACCGGGGCCGAGCGGACCCGGGGTTTCCTGGACAGGTTCGCCGATGCCGGGGTGCCGGTGCCGGACGAGTACGTGATCGCGTCCAGCTTCCACACCGACGGCGGCTACCGGGCCGCCGCCGAGCTGCTGCGCCTGCCCGAGCCACCCACCGCGATCTTCGCGGTCAACGACTTCACCGCGATCGGGGCGATGGGCGCGGTCCGGGACGCCGGCCTGCGGGTCGGCGTGGACGTGGCGGTCGCCGGCTACAACGACCTCGACCTCGCCCGGCACCTGCCGATCGGGCTCACCTCGGTGGCCTCTCCGCTCACCACCATGGGTGAGCTGAGCACCCGGACGCTGTTGCGCCTGCTGGCCGGCGGGTCGGCCAGATCGGTCCGGCTCCCGCCGACCCTGCGGGCGCGCGGGTCCACCCTCAACTCCCGCCGGCCACGACCATCGGACGGCTGACCAGCCGGGATTCGAGGCGCGGCAGCACTTCCCGGGCGAACAGCTCCATGGACCGTTCGCTGGCCTCCGCCGGCGGTCCGGGGACGTGGAAGCAGATGTCCAGTCCTGACTCGCGGCATCCCCACCGAACCGCCAAGATCAGGGCCGGACCACACGCGCACACCGCTCGGGAGGACGATCATGGGCAACCTGGAGGGCAAAGTCGCCTTCGTGACCGGAGCCGCTCGGGGCCAGGGCCGCAGCCACGCGGTCCGGTTGGCCCGCGAGGGCGCGGACATCATCGCCGTCGACGTCTGTCGCCAGCTGGAGACCGTGCCCTACCCGATGGCCACCCCGGAGGACCTGGCCGAAACGGTGTCCCAGGTGGAAGCGCTGGACCGGCGGATCGCGGCGGTCCAGGCCGACGTCCGGGACACGAAGGCCCTCGGCGCGGCCGTGCGCGACGGGGTGGCCGAGCTCGGCTCGGTGGACATCGTGCTCGCCAACGCGGGCATCCTCCAGGTCAGCGCGTCCGAGGCGGTCGACCCCGACGCCGTCTTCCGGGAGGTGATCGAGGTGAACCTCACCGGCGTGTGGAACACCGTGCACGTCAGCGCCCCGATCATGATCGAACAAGGCCGCGGCGGCGCGATCGTGCTGACCAGCTCCACCCAGGGCCTCACCGGGCGGGGCGGCGACGGCGGGCCCGAGATGAGCGGCTACTGCGCGGCCAAACACGGAGTGGTCGGGCTGATGCGGAGCTTCGCCAACTGGCTGGCCCCGCACAACATCCGGGTGAACACCGTGCACCCCACCGGGGTCAACACCGACATGATCATGAACGAGGCGGTCGGCGCGGCGATGGCGGCCCGCCCGGAGGCGGCCGGCGCGCTCACCAACCTCATGCCGGTGGACATGGTCGAGCCGATCGACATCAGCAACGCCATCGCCTGGCTGGTCTCCGACGCCGCCCGCTACGTCACCGGGGTCACCCTGCCGGTCGACGCCGGCTTCTGCGTCAAGTAGTCAACTCAGCGGCTCGTTCTCGGCTATCTCGGTGAGCCGCTCGCGCGGCTCGCCGGCGACCGGCGCGCCGAGCACCGCGTTGCCGACCGAACCCTAGCGGAGCAGTGGTAGCGAGCCGACGAGTTTGTTGACCTGCTTGCGCGGGCCGTAGAGGCCGACACCGACGCTGGCCAGGCCGGCGGTCGGGGTGGCCGCCATCTTGTCGATGTACTCCTCGTAGGTCCGGCAGGCCTGGGCCAGGGAGCTGAAGCTGGCAAAGAACATCCGCTCCTGCGCCGCGGCGGCCTGGACGATGACATCAACGCGCTCGCGCGGCGCCACCAGGATCGGCAGCGGGGTGTGGATGATGCCGGGGTGGGTCAAGCCGTCGGCGTCCTTCACGTCCACGCCGACGAGCCCTTCGATGCGATGCCCCATGGTCAGCGAGAGCACGCTCGCCGCGTTGACCGCGAGTCCCGTGGGCAACTCGCCGCTGACCACGATCGCGCACTTGGACTCTGTCTGGCCTGTCATACGTTCGCCCTCATCTCAGCATGCACGGATGTCGTGCCCATACCTAGCAGCCACCGCGAATACTCGACTGCATTACTGCGATAGATTCGGCTAATCGCCAAATATCTCGAATTCTGAACGGACTCGGAGGGGCCGACGATGGTGCTGGACGAACTGGACACGGCGTTGCTGACGCTCATGCAGGAGGACGCCCAGCTGACGAACAAGGAACTGGCCGCCCGGCTGCACGTGGCCCAGTCCACCTGCCTGGATCGCATCCGCCGGCTGACCAAGCGCGGCATCCTGCGCGGCCGGCACGCCGACGTGGACCTGCGGAAGATCGGCCGAGGCACCCAGGCGCTGGTGGCCGTGCAGCTGCGCCCGCCGGACCGGAAGGTGATCGAGTCGTTCCAGGCCTTCGTGACTGGCCTACCCGAGGTGCTGTCGTACTTCGTCATGTCCGGCAGCGACGACTTCCTGCTGCACATCGCGGTGGCCGACAACGATCAGCTCAGCGCCTTCATCCTGGACCGCCTCACGCAACGGCGGGAGATCGTGCACGTGCGGACCTCGGTGATCTTCAGCCACGTCCGGCGTTCCGTGGTCATGCCCCTGCCGGACTCGTGAACCGGCAACCCGCGCGGGCAGCGGACTCGAGCAGACGACGCTGGTGGCGACGGCACCGAGACCGCTGATCCGGCCGGTGATGGGCCAAGTATTTGCCTGCGTCAGTCAAATGATGCATCGTGATGGGCATGGCCCGACTGGAGAACCTGCTGGGCGCATTGGCACTGAGCGTCAGCGACACCGTGCTGCGCCCGGGACCGGCCGCCGAAGGCACGGCGCTGACGAGCTCCGAGCGCGCGGCGTTGGTGACCTTGCGCGCGCATCCGGGACGTGGGTTGGGCTGGCTCGGCGAGGTGCTCGGGCTCACCAGCTCCGGCGTCACCCGGCTGGTCGCCCGGCTGGTGCGAGCCGGCCTGGTCAGCTCGGGCACCGCCGCCGACGCTCGGGCACGCGTCCTGAGGTTGACGCCGGAGGGCGTGCGACGGGCCGAACTGGTCCTCACCCACCGGCGGAGGGCCATCGACCACGTTGTCGCCGTGCTCTCCCCCGCCGAGCGGGTGGTGTTCGAAGGTCTGCTGGACAAGATCGTCGCGGCCGCGGCGGCGGACCTGCCCGAGGCGCTGCGGGTGTGCCGGATGTGCGACCGCGCGGCGTGCGGAGCCGGCCGGGAGTGCCCGCTCGCCCCGGTCGCCGCCGGCCGAGCCGAACCCGGCGGCCGATGACCGGCTCCCGGCCGGACGTCCGGGTGGCAACCTGGCGGGTGGTGGTCCCGGGCACCGGGATGATCGCGGTCACCTTCGGGCTCGCTCGCTACGGCTACGGCCTGCTGCTGCCCGACATGCACCGCGAACTGGGCATCGACCCACGCGCCGGAGGACTGATCGCGTCCGGCGCCTACCTGTCCTACCTGGCCGGGACCGCCTTCGTGGTGTGGGGGATCGCCCGGTTCGGCACGCGGGCCCCGATCGCGGTCGCGGCGGCGCTCGCGGCGGCCGGCATGGCCACCGTCGCCACCGCGCACGGCCCGGTCCAGGTCGCGGCCGGGGTGTTGGTCGCCGGGGCATCGGCCGGCCTGGCCTTCCCGCCGTACGCCGACGTGGTGGCCCGCGAGCTGCCGGCCGAACGGCGTGCGGTGCCCTGGACGACGATCAGCTCCGGTACCGGTTGGGGTGTCGCGCTGGCCGGGCCGGTAGCCATCGCGTTCGGCGTGCACTGGCGCCTGGCCTGGTTGGTGTTCGCCGGGCTCGCCGCGGTGGCCGGCGTGGTCGCCGTGCTGGTCACTCCCCCGGGGCGTGCGCCGTCGTCGGCCCGGTTGCCCCGGTTGAGCTGGAGCTGGTTCGTCTGCCCGCGTTCGCGGCCGCTGCTGGTCGGCGCGGTACTCATCGGGGCGGGCAGCTCGGTGTGGTGGGTGTTTGCGGTGGACGCACTGCGCGCCGCCGGGGTGGGGCCGGATGCGGCGCGGATCTCCTTCGTCGCCTGCGGGATCGCCGGTGTGCTCGCCTCGCTGACCGGGACGCTCACCCGCCGGATCGGGTTGCGACGCGGGTATCTCGCGCTGTGCCTGGCGCTGGCGTGCGCCGTCGCCGTGTGGGGCTTCACCAGCTCGAACACCGCCGCGATCATCGCGGCCGCGGCGTTCGGCGTCTCCTACAACGCCGTCGTCGGCACCCACGGGCTGTGGAACGCCGACGTGTTCGCCACCCGTCCGTCGGCCGGACTGGCGGCGGTCAACACCGCGCTGACCGCCGGCATGATCACCGGGCCGGCCCTCGGCGGACTGGTGATCCACGTCTACGGCTACCCCTCCGCGTTCCTGGCCGCCTCGGGGGTCATCGCCCTGGCCATGCTCCAGCCACCCGGCAAGCGGTGACGAGGTTGTTTCGGCCGGGAAAGGGGGTATCGCATCCCATGTGCTGAACTTGTCGGTGTTGTACAAAGCGCCGGTCGAGTCGCTTCCGTCGATCGTCGCGACCGGCCTTCTACCGGAAACCCCGGACAAAGAGACCCAACAAACCAACCAATACCTTGATCAATGGCGCCCGGCCGAATTGGTCGATCAAGTCCCACAACGACAAAAAAGTATCTACTGCTATTTGGGAATCAACGGTTGCGTGCTCGACGTGGATTCCGGCGAGCTGGTCAGGCAGAGTCATTGGCAGGCCGGCCCGGGCACCGTGCGGCTGCGCCTGGTGACGCCGCCCGAGACGGCCTTCGTCAGCGACCTCACCGCCTACGACCAGGTGCGCAGCCACCTCGCGAGGGACCGGAGTGATCCCCGTCTGCCGACGTTGGCCCGTCGGTACTGGTTCCGGTTGCTGAACGCCGCCGTCGTGCGCGACCACTACCGAATCGACCAGGGCGCGATCGTGGCCGCTCCCTCCTGTCCGCCCGGTCTGCCCAAGCACCTGCGGAGGGTGGAGGTGCTGCTCGCCTCGAAGGTGGGTAGCACCGACATCCAGACCCTCAGCGGACGGCCGATCATGGCCTGAGCGCGGGCTCGTCGCGGGGCGGCAACACGCAGAACTCAGTCACGGGCCAACACCGCCCATCCCCCGACGCGGTAAACGCCGGTGTTTACCGGTCCCGGTTGCGGGCATGCACGGAACATGGCTCAAACCAAAACCGACCGAACCGCGGCCGAACTGGCGCGGCGACGGAACACCCTGCGCAAACGGCAGACCGGCGCGGAGCGCACCGGCCGTCAGGTCACCGAGCTGGACAAGGCCCTCGAACGCAACACCGTGCAGGCCGGCGAACAGGAGGCCGAGCTGCGGACCACCCTGGACCGCGTGGCCATGCTCAAGAAGACGATCAAGGCCGGCAAGAAGCACCGCGACAAGCTGCGCACCGCCCGCAAGAAGGCCCGCGACCGCGACGCCGACGCCCGCCAACGGGCTTCCACCGCCGAGGCCAAGTACGACAAGGCCGTCATGGCGGACATGGTGCGCCGGGAAAAGCAGCGCGACCTCGCCCAGCACGACCCCCGGGCCGGCGTTGCCTCCGTGCCCGAGCTGACCGAGTCCCAGCCGGCCGCCGCCCTGCCACCCGCCGGCGGCGACATCGCACGGGAGACACAGGCCCGCAAGACCGCCACCCGCGCCAAGCCCCGGAAGCCGACCACGACCCTCTGACCGCCCCGGCACCTGGTACCCCCGGCGCTAGGTGTACTGCCCCGGGAGGTTGCACGGAGTTGAAGGTCGCCTGGACGATACGGCGGGCAGTTCCGCCGCGGCCACGGTCCAGCCTCGTGTGTGCCACACGGGCGCCGGTAACCGGACACTTCTTGATCATCAGGCAGTCGGGGTCATTGTCGGCCACCACAATCACGCTGACTGCCTGATGATCACCGATCACCTGGTCACCATGACATCCGGGCCGCCGCGCACGGGGAGGCCGTCACCTCATCCTCGGGCGGCCGGGGCCTGCCTCATCCGCTACTGGCAACGGCGGGCCGGGGCCAGGCGGGTGGGTGATCGTCGTTTCTGGCGGTAGAGCCGCGCTCCGGTGGCCTTGATCGCTGCTCGTGGCGGCACAACCGCGAAAAGCGCGGCCACACCGCCCGAGACGACGATCACCCACCGCCTGGCCCCGGCCCAGCAACCACCGACAGCGTCAAAGACAACGCGGGGCGGCCAGGGGCCCTGCTGACCAGCAGGGAACACCACGATCGTGGTGATGGTGTTGATCACCAGTTGCCAGGTGTCGGTGCTGTCCAGGATCAGCAACGACGGCGCCCAGAGCAGCACGCACAACAGGGACAACGCCGGATGCGGCGAGGTGCCCAGCGCCAGCGGCGCGGCGCCAACCGACCTCGGGCGCCCGTCCTCGGGACCAACCAGAAGGGACTCAACACCGATCGTGCGAAGCGCCGCTCCGCTGATAACGGGTCAGTAGTACCACTTTCGACCGGCCAATGGGCGGCCCACGGCGCCGAGCAGGAGCAGGATCAGGCCGACAACCAGCAGAATACTACCCACCGTGGAGATGATGGGAATGTGAGTAATCCAGCCGACCAGCAGGAGAATAATTCCGAGAATAATCATTTCTTCTCCGCTCCGGAATTGTAGTCGAAACGACGTTACCCCGGCCGACCGACGCTAAAACGGCACGCCACTCTCCGTAGTTGCTGCCCGGTCAGGCCCTGGTCAGCAGCGAACGCTTCGGGCGGCTGAGCTCGAGCGCGGCCCCGATCGCCGAGACCAGCGCGCCGACCAGCGCGAACCAGAACCCGCTCCCGGTGAAGGTCGCCGCGCTGATGCCGAGACCGGAGGCACCCGCTTCCTGGATCTCGCTCTCCAGGGCATTGAACGGCACCAGGTAGGCGAGCGCGATGAACGCCGAGCAGGCCAGAACCACAATTCCGGCTGTCCGCTGCCCGCCTCGCCCCAGCGTCACCACCATCACGTACACGCCCACGGCCAACGTGACCAACGCCGCCAGCGGCACGAACGGGATCAGCGCCAACGAGGCGTACTCCGAGGCCAGTTCGTTCAACGCGGGCGCGGCGACCTCGCCCACCAGCGGCACCTTCGCCACCGGTAGGAGCAGGTAGGCCAGCCCGATGAGCAGGGCACCGAGCACGACGAGCACGCCCCCGGGGTCCACCGCCTTCGAGACCCGGTTGGTTCGTCGGAAGATACTCATAATCCCTGGCTACCCCGTCGGCAACGGCGCAACCCCGGTGAACAACCGCCGGTCACATTTCGCCGCATACCGGGGCGCTGCCGGGGTAGTCCACCAGGTATGGACGACAGCGGGACCACGCATCTCTCGGCCGAGACCCTGCTCGCGGGCACCGACCTGCCCGGCCCGCTGTGGAGCCTGCCCGCGGCCCGCCGCATGGCCGCCGCGATCTCGGCGGACGCCCACGCCGATGTACTGCCCATCATCGAGGCACTCACGCTGATCGACCGGGTGTGGCAGCACACGGAGGAGCCGCGCGACCGGCCGCACCGGTTGGACCAGTGCTGAGCTCAGCAGCCGAGCCGGTCGGCGAGGTCGCGGAGGTCCCGCACGTGCAGCGTGGTCGCCGGCTCCGGTGACACGTCCTTGCCGTCCGGGCCGAACTCCAGCGGCCGCTCGACGTAGGCGGTGAGCAACCCGTGGCTGCGCGCACCCTCGAGGTCGTCGTGGTGGGCCGCCACCATCAGCACCCGGGACGGCTCGACGCCGAACACCCGCCCGACCCCCAGATAGGTGGCGGGGTCGGGCTTGTAGCGCTGGAAGTTCTCCGCCGACAGGATGCAGTCCCACGGCAGCCCGGCGTGCTTCGCCATGCGGGTGAGCAGCCCGATGTTGCCGTTGGAGAGCGTGCTGATCACGTAGCGCCGCTTCAGCCGGGTCAGCCCCTCGACGGAGTCCGGCCACGGCCGCAGGCGGTGCCAGGCACCGGTGAGGTGTCGCTTCTGCTCCTCGTCCAGCTCGTGCACGCCGAACTCGTCCAGGCATTCCTCGAGCATGATGCGGTGCAGTTCGTCGAGCGGCGCCCAGCCCAACTCACCGGCGGCGACCCGCCGCAGCGTCGGGGCGTACCGGGCCCGCCACGCGAGCGCGAACCGGCTGCCGTCGACCGGCAGCCCGAGCTCCGTCACCTCCGCCGCGACACTGGAATGCCAGTCCACCACCGTGCCGAACACATCGAACGCAAGAACGTCTACCCCGGCGAGATCCATGTCCTATCTTCACCCGGGCGGCCCGCCGTCGCGCAGCTTGCTCAGTCAGGTTGCGGCCTCCGCCGGTTCGCGCAGGGCCGCGCGCAGGCCGGCGCGCAGTTCTTCACCGTCGGCGTGCCCGTGCACGTCGACGGCATGCGCCATGCCGGCTCGCAGTACCTCGGCCTCCTCCCCGATCAGCGTCAGGGTGCAGCCGGACTCGCTGGGGAACTCACGACAGTCGAGCATCTTCCGGGCCATGGCGGCCTCCCAGATATTGAGCGAACTGTGAGGTGGCTCACCATAGAAGGCCGGTCGGCCGAGCGTGAGCGGCCTTTCGGGTGGACTCGTCCTACCCCCTCGACCGTTAGGCGCCGTGCCCCACAGGGCGGCTCCACCTACCTCGGCCTGGCCCCCCGGATCGCCGGCAAACAGATGATGCCGTTCGTGCTCTACCCGCCGCGGACCGCGGCCCGGTGCACCTTCAAGGAGCACCACGGGGACGAGTTCGTGGTGGTGCTGTCCGGCGAGGTCGAGCTGCGGTTCCCGGACCGGGTGGAACGGCTGGCCGCCGGTGACTCGGCCTACTTCCGGGGCGGAGTGCCGCACTACCTGAGGTCACTCGGCCCCGAACCGGCCGAGGTCCTGGCCGTGATCACGGCCCCTCCCGCGAACTGAGGCTCCCGGGGCGACCACCAGTGGCAGCAGGACCTCGTCGACGATCCCGTTCACCCGCGAAGGCGGGATCGGGCCGGTACTGAGCAGGAACGTCATGAACAGCAGGTGGGGGCCGGCGGTGGCCACGTTCTGGGTGAGCGCCCCGGGGCGGACCTCCCCCCGGACCACGCCCCGGCGCAGGATCTCGAAGAACGGCGCGCCCAGCCGGGTGAGCAGGTGCTCACGCAGCCGCTCCACCAGCTCGGGGTGTTGGACGGCGGCGGCGACCAGGTTGCGGGCGAGCGCGCCGTTGGGGCCGTTGAGGTCCTCGGCGCCCTGGGCGAGCACCGCGATCAGCTGATCACGCAGGTCACCGGTGTCAGGGGGAACCACCAGATCGGGCATCGAGTGGCTGACCGCGTCCGCGACCAGCTCGGGCAGTGCGGACCAGTAGCGGTATATCGAGGCCCGGCCGGCCCCGGCACGGGCCGCGATGCCATCCACGGTCAGGTTCGCGTACCCGGACTCCACCAACTCGTCCAGCGCGGCCCGCCGGATGGCGTCCAGCAGCTCCTCGCCTCGGCGGCGACGTCGTGCGGCGTCTCCTTTAATATTCATTTCTGGCTACTATTGAGATCATGCCGTACTCTATCTGGGTATGGCGACGGGGTTGCGTGGTCGATCCCAAGAGGCCTCCAGAAACTGGGTGGTCCCGCTTGCGGTGCTGATCACCGGCATGTTCATGTCGCTGCTGGACATGAGCATCATCAATGTTGCCCTGCCCACCATGGCGCGCGACTTCGCGGTCACCAACGAGGACATCGAGTGGGTGGCCACGGCCTACACGCTGGCCCTCGGGGTCGTCGTGCCGCTGTCCGGCTGGCTGGGTGACCGGGTCGGGCTGGCGCGGGTCTACACGGCGTCGATGATGCTGTTCGCGCTGGCGTCCGCGCTGTGCGGCCTCGCCTGGGACCTGGGCAGCGAGATCCTGTTCCGCGTCCTGCAGGCGGTGCCCGGCGGCGTGCTCCCGGTGGCCACGCTGTCCATGGTCTACAAGATCGTGCCGCGCGAGCAGATCGGCACGGCGATGGGCATGTACGGCATCGGCGTGGCGTTCGCCCCAGCCATGGGGCCGACCCTGGGCGGGTACCTGGTGGAGTACGTGGACTGGCGGCTGATCTTCTTCATCAACGTGCCGCTCGGCGTGGTCGGCGCGGTGGCCGCCCACCTGCTGCTGCCACCGATCGGCGCCGCGCAACGGGTGCCGTTCGACTGGTGGGGGTTCCTCACCGGCGGATACGGCCTGTTCGCGCTGCTACTCGCCACCTCGGAGGGCGAGTCGTGGGGCTGGGACTCCTACCCCATCCTGCTGCTGGCGACCTCCGGCCTGTTCAGCCTCGCGCTGTTCGTGGTGATCGAGCTGGAGGTCGAGCACCCGCTGATCGAGGTCCGGGTGTTCGCGCACTGGACCTTCGTGAACTCGCTGCTGCTGATCTGCGTGCTCTCCGTGGGCCTGTTCGCGTTGCTGTTCTACGTGCCGCTGTACCTGCAGGACGTGCAGGGCATCCAGCCCCTGCGCACCGGGCTCATCCTGCTGCCCGAGGCGCTGGTCATGGGCGCGCTCATGCCGGTGGCCGGCAAGCTCTACGACCTGGTCGGCCCGCGCTGGCCGGCGATGGTCGGGCTGGCCGTCGCCGCCTACGGCACCTACCTGCTGTGCGGCATCACCCCGGACACCCCGGAAGGCGACATCGTCCTGTGGACCTGCGTCCGCGCCGCCGGGAACGGCCTGGCCCTGATGCCGATCATGACCGCCGGCCTGGCCGCGATCCCCGCCGCCCACGCCAGCTCGGGCAGCGCCGTGAACAACATCGCGCAGCGGGTGTCCTCGGCGCTCGGCCTCGCCGGGCTCACTGTGATCGTCAGCAACCACGCCGACCAGCTGCTCGCCGACCGAACCGCCCTGCTGCCGGCCACCACCGACCTGCCCGAGCTGGACGCGCTGCTCGAGCAGGGGCCGGTGGGGCTGTACGCGCTGTACCGGGAACTGCAGGGCGCCGTGATCACCTCGGCCTACGCCGACGCGTTCCTGGTCTGCACCCTCATCACCATCGGCGGGGTGTTCCTCGCCGCCATCATGCGCAAGCCGACCGAGCCCGCCCCGGCCGACGCACCAGCGGTCGAGCCGCAACCGACCCACCGGCGCGAACACCTGGCGGTCCACTGACCGTCACCGCGGTCGGCCGAGTTGCCGGAACGGGACGACCACCTCGACGAGGGAGGGCTCGTACTTCTCGATCACCGGCCCGACCGCGGCGGCGCCGAGCCGTCCGAGGGTGTCGAAGGCCGCGCTGTAGGCCAGCGGAAGACCCGCCGGACTCCCCTGATGGAGGACGCTGATCGCGCGACCTCCGGGCAGCAGTTCGGTCCCGGCGGGATCGGGAGACCCCTCGGCGACGGTGGCGAACACGAACCCGCTCACCTGGTCGGTGATGTCGAGCGGGAACGCGGCCCCCCACGGCCCCGCCCGGGGTCGGCCGCCGCGCCGCAGCGCGGAACGCAGCGTGGCGATCGCCCGTGTGACGCCGGCCTCCAGCTCGGCGGCCGGCAGGGAGAAGCGCAGCGCGGCGACCTCGCACGGGGCCAGATCCACGACCCGCGCCCGATAGGCCCTCGGCGGTCCTTCCGCGAGGAGCTCGTCGAGACCGCGCAGCCGCTCGCGGCCGCGCTCGATCTGTGCCGAGGCGCGCTGCCTCTCCCGGGCCAACGCGGTGGCCGCCTCGGCCCCGCCGAGGAGGACATCCGCGATGGCGTCCGGCGCCACGCCGAGCGACCGCAGGCGGGAGATCAGCACCGCGACCGGTAGCTGGTCGACCGTGTAGCGCCGGTACCCGGTGCCCGGGTCCACGACGGCCGGGAC
Organism: Actinospineispora eucalypti; assembly: GCA_014208095.1. Classification (GTDB taxonomy): domain Bacteria; phylum Actinomycetota; class Actinomycetes; order Mycobacteriales; family Pseudonocardiaceae; genus Pseudonocardia; species Pseudonocardia eucalypti. The sequence goes on from JACHMT010000002.1 coordinate 1,410,972, forward strand.
GAGCAGGCCGATCTTGTCGTAGTAGCGCAGGGTCGACTCGGGCAGCCGTGACCGGCGCGCGAACTCGCCGATCATCAGCTCGGTCCGCACGGTCACGACCGGGACGGGACGGTCAGGTCGATGCTGGGGCGCCGGGCAACGATCGCGGCGACGCCGGCGGGTTGGATGCCGAGCGCGAGCAGGGCGGCGGCCCGGTCGAAATGCTCGCGGTACGTGTGGCACAACCCGCGCGCGGTCTCGAACACCGACACCCCGGGGAAGGTGAGCGTGCGGCCGGCGCTCGCCGGGACCGCCTCGCTCACGGTGAACGTGAAGGTCCACTCCCCGACGGTGCACTCCCGGTCCGCCACCACCCGGGTCATGGTCCACTCGTGGCGGTCGCCTTCGGAGTACATCCGGTCGAACAGCGAGCGGATCTGGTCGTGACCGGCGAACGTCCCGTAGAACAGGTCCCGGTAGGTGGCGTCGGGGGCGAAGCAGGCGAGCACGGCGTCAGTGTCGCGGGTGTTGAACGCGGCGGCGAAGCGGTCGGCCACGGAGGCTGGGTTGGTCTGCATGGCCACCGAGGTTCGGCCTTCGAGTCGGGTGAGAGTCAAGGGCGTTCGAACTCGCGCTTGAAGTCGGGGCAGTCCACCAGCGGTTCGTGGGTGCAGGTGGCCGCGTGCCGGAGGCTGGCGTGCATCCGGGTCAGCCGGGCGATGTCCTCCTCGAGCTCGCGCGCCTTGGTCGCCAGCCGGGCCCGCAGCTCCGTGTCCTCGGGTGTGGCCCGCAGGAACCGGGCGATCTCGGCGATCGTGAACCCGGCGCCGCGGGCGCAGGCGATGAACGTCAGGCGCCCGAGAACGTCCGGCTCGTAGGCGCGGCGCAGGCCGTTGCGACCGGCGGGAGCGATGAGTCCGCGCCGCTCGTAGAACCGCAGCGCGGACGGTGCCAGCCCGGACCGTTCGGCCACCTCGGCGATATCCAGCAGTTCCCCGATCACCATCGCTCCTTGACTTGAACCGCGCTTCAAGTACCAGGCTAGCCGCTATGACCATTCACCACCTCAACTGCGGTTCGGTCCGCCAGATCGAGGCCACGTACGACGGCCCGCCCCCGACGCACGCCGTGAACCACTGCCTGCTGGTCGAGACCGACGGCCACGGACTGGTCCTGGTCGACACCGGCCTCGGACTCGGGGACGTGCGCGACCCGCATGCCACCCTCGGCGCGGACTGGGTCGCGTTGTCCCAGCCCGTCCTGGCCGAGGAGGAGACCGCCGTGCGCCAGGTCGCCCGGCTGGGATTCGCCACCGAGGACGTGCGCCACATCCTCCTCACCCACCTCGACGTCGACCACTGCGGCGGCCTGCCCGACTTCCCGGATGCCCAGGTCCACGTCCTGGCCGCCGAGCTCGACGCGGCCGTCGCCGAGGCGCCCAGCTACCGCTACCGGCCGGCCCACTGGGCGCACCACCCGCGCTGGGTGCCGTACCCCGTCGACGACGGCGAGGACTGGTTCGGCTTCACCTCGCTGCCGGTCCGGGGCCTTCCGCCGGAGTTCCGGCTGGTCCCGCTGGGTGGCCACACCGCCGGGCACACCGGGGTCGCCGTGCACGGGGACGGCCGCTGGCTGCTGCACTGCGGCGACGCCTACTACTACCACCGTGAGCTGGACACCCACCCGGAGGCGCATCCGCTGCTGGACATCGTCCAGGCCCGCTCGGAGGTCCATCGCGACCTGCGGCTCGGCACCCAGGCCCGGCTGCGCGAGCTGGTGCGCGACCACCGCGACGAGGTCACCGTCATCAGCGCCCACGACCCGTGGGAGTTCGAGCGCCGCCGCGGCGCCTCGACCGGAGAACGGTCAGCGGCGGCTGCTCGGAGCGCCAGTCCAGGAATCGCGCCACGTGACTGACGCAGCGCTCACGTTCCTCGTCGGTCTGGCGGTGCCGGCGGGCCAGCCAGGCAATGAACCCGGCGACCGTGGCATCGACCGACGGAGCATCCCCCGGGGTGGCCATGGTCATCTCTCTCCTGCCGGGCGTGCGGATGGTGCGGTGGGCTCAAACGGTGGCTCTCGGCCGGTCGCGGGTCGCCAGCCGCTGCCACATTGCCCGCGCGACCTCGGCGGCGCGGTAGTCGCCGGCGGGGGCGGGCAGCCCGGAGGGTTGTTCGACCGGTTCGTTGCCGAGGTACTCGACCAGGGCGACCGCGAGTGCGCGCAGCTTGACGTTGTGGTTCTGGCTGGTCTCGCGCAGCATCCGCCAGGCCTCGGTACTCCCGAGGCCGGTGGCGGCGACGATCGCGCCCTTGGCCTGTTCGATGATCGCCCGGCTGGTGAGCAGCCGCAGCACGTGTTCGGGACCGTCGGCGGCGGTGGCGTTGGTGACCGCGATCGCCGCCTCGACCAGCTGCTTGTAGCGGTCGAGCACGTCCAGGGTGTGTTCGTCGGCGGGCTTGGCAGCGTGCAGGACAGCAGGATGGTGCTCTGCTCCAGGTGCCCGACCGGGAGAACCGCCATGCCCTGGATCCGCGCCCACGCCCCGGCCTGCTCAGGCAACAGCGCGGTCACCGCCTCGCGGGTCAACCCCGGCCAGCGCGGATCCGACCAAAGGTCGGCGACCACGATCGGCAGGCCCGTGGTGATGGCATCGGGGACCGGCCCCCCGAGCCGTTCGGCCTGGGCCTCGACGAGTCCGGCCCCGTCGCCGAGGGTGATCAACCGCAGCACGCCGTGCTCCGACAATGTGCTCACCGACAGCGATACCGGCGGCGGATCACCCATCGCGGCATGGATCCGCACCAAGATCGTATGCAGCAGCCGCTTGAGTGGCGCCCAGTCCGGCGACACCAGGCCCTGGTCCACCGCAACACCCCCGACTCGGCCGAAACACGCTGACCCGGCGCCTCGCGACCGGTTACCAGCAGCGTAAGGAGGCCACCGTTACACGTCAAGAATTACACGCAAATTATTACGTGTATGAGGGATCGTGTGCTTCGACTCGCGCGTATGAACTCGCGGGTCTAAGCTCACGGAGCATGTCCGCGGGTGAGCAACAGGGAAACTGGACCTTGCTGACCGCGCACGGCCGCACGCTGGTGGCGATCGCGCAGGACCCGGACGCGCGGATGCGCGACCTCGCCGCGGTGATCGGGGTGACCGAGAGAACCGTGCAGGCGATCGTGGCCGACCTGGAAGCCGCCGGCTACGTGACCCACACCCGGGTCGGACGGCGCAACAGCTACACGGTCGACGAAACTCGCCCGTTCCGCCATCCCGCCCAGGACGGCCACCTGGTCGGTCCACTGCTGGACCTACTCGCCGGACACGCGTCCCACGAACAGCTCACCCAGTAGCAGACCGAGACAGCTGATACCTGGGACTGGAAGCCAGCCCCGCGGCTTTCCAGGTCGGCGCCGCGCCTCGGCATGCCGCCACGTAGTGTTGGACCGCGACCGTCCGGCGCCGCTCCAGCGGCCCCGATGTCGCACTCGGACTTCGGAGGGACCGGCAGGATCCGGGTCGACCAGCGACGGCCGAACCCCCATCATCGCGAGCCGCACGGCAGTGACGGTCTCGCTAGGAGAGCCATGCCGGACAACTCCCCGCCTCGCCATGAGCAGGACCGCTGATCAGCATGGCGCACCGACCTCTCAACGTGCAGAAGACGCCGAACGAAGATACCCGCCACGCCCGGGCACAAGCCGTCCATGAGCACAATCTCGCGATCCAGAACGACAAAGCCGCGCAGGTCATCGCGTCCCACGCCAGCGGCATCGACGACTGCATCGAGCTGCTGGCGATGCTCGGGCTCGACGCTCACGCGGCCAAACGCCGGCGCTAGAGCGTGATCCGTACAATTGGTGGCAGGTCGTTCAGTTTCGGTGCGTGTGCAGTGCACGTTCGCGGGAACAGTCTGGATCCCGCGCCGCATCCCATTTGCCGGTCAGCGTTACCAGGCTCGGCCGGGCCCCACACAGGGTGAGGCCCACCAACCTGCTAGGAGCAGACCACATGGCACAGGGAACCGTGAAGTGGTTCAACGGCGAAAAGGGCTTCGGCTTCATCGCCCAGGACGGCGACGGACCGGACGTCTTCGTGCACTACTCGGAGATCGACGGCGCCGGCTTCCGCAGCCTCGATGAGGGACAGCGCGTCGAGTTCACCATCGGCCAGGGCGCCAAGGGACCGCAGGCCACCGCCGTCCGCGCCGTCTGAGCCACCGCCGGCCCCGTGCCGGCGACAGGAGCCGAGCGGCAGCGCAGTCACCTTCCGATCATGGTGTGGGGACTGGGCTGCCGCTCGGCGACCAGGGCCGGCACGGCTCGCAATGGAGTGAGCCGGAGTTTGAAGGTGCTCCCTCAGGCGATGCCCTGCCAGGCGGACGTGGCGAACATGTCGTCCCAGCTGGGCAGGCCGGCGGAGGGCCGCATCCGGTGGACGAGGTCGGCGGGGAATGTCCCCGGCACGGCCTTGCTGGGCCTGGCGACCGCCTGGTCGATGATCGTTTCGGCGATGGCCTGTTCGATTCCCAAACGGGGATAGACGGCGTGTACGGCCTCGGCCAGGCCGGGGGCCAGCTCGTCGGTCCGCTGGCCGAAGACGTCGATGAACGTGCCGGCCTGCAGCAGTCCGATCTCCGGGCGTTTGCGGTTCGGGATGCCCGGGGTGGTGTGCAGAGCGATGGCGTCCCACACGACCTCGATCCGGTCGCTGCTCATGCCGTGCTCCCGCAGGAACCGGACCGCGAGGTCGGCCCCGTCAACCTCGAAGCGGTCGGCGCCGTTGCCTTCTTCGGTCAGCCCGAGGTCGTGCAGGACGGAACCGACGAACAGCAGTTCCTCGTCGTAGTCGGCTCCCGCCTTGAGCCCCGACGCCTCGCCGGTCGCCCGGGCGAAGTAGAAGGCCCGAATGCTGTGGTTGGCCAGCGCCGTGGCCTCGATCGTCTGCGCGTACCGCCACGCCTCGCGGCAGAGCTCGGTATCGGGAATGTCCAGCGTGATGGAAGATTGGTCAGGCATAGGACGAGCCTGCTGCGGATACCTGGAAGGCAGCAAGGACGCGCATCCCACGTTTTCGGACATCGGCGAGGAGTGATCGGAACATGCGGAAACTCTCTCTGGACGCGCTCGCGCGCGAGCAGCTCGAGGTCGCCAAGAACAGCTCGAGCCACCGAGGCGCGCGCACCGTGTTCGGGGGCCACGAGCACATGCTGAGACAGACCCTCATCGCGCTCGACGCCGGCAGCCAGCTCGCCGAGCACGACAACCCGGGCGAGGCGACCCTGCACGTGCTGCGCGGGAGGGTGCGGCTCAGCTCCGGAGAGGAGTCCTGGGACGGCCGCCAGGGTGACCTGCTCATCGTCCCCCAGGCGCCGCACAGCCTGGAAGCACTCGAACCCGCCGCGGTGCTGCTCACCGTGGCGAAGAGCCGCGACCGCCAAGGCTGATCCCCCACGATCCCGCCGAACCACGGATGGAACGATCGATCCAGTAGGCTGGCGACGGTGAGTGAACACTCCGAGCCGGCGACCACGCCCAGGCGGACCTCGCCCACCCGGGAGCGCCTGGTCCGGGAGACCGCCGCGCTCCTCGAGCGACGGGGATACCAGGCGACGGCGGTCAAGGAGATCGTGCGCGCGGCCGACGTCACCACGAGCTCGCTCTATCACCACTTCCCGGGCGGCAAGGAGGAGCTCGCGGCCAGCGCGCTGGCCTACGCCGGAGAGCGCTTCGCCGCCCTGCTGCGCACGGCACTGGCCAGCGAGGAGCGCACCCCGGACGCGATCGCCGCCTGCGCGAACGACCTGGCCACGGACCTTGCCTCGACCCACTGGACCGACGGCTGCCCGGTGGCGGTGACCGCCCTGGAGAGCGTGAGCGACGCTCCCCTGCTCCGGACGACCTCAGCCCGGATCCTCCTGGAATGGCAGGAGATCATTGCCGGGCGCCTGCAATCGGCCGGCCTGGACGGCCCGGCGGCGGCCGATTTGGCCTGCACGGTGCTCTCCGCGCTCGAGGGGGCCGAGCTGCTGAGCCGGGTGACCGCCGATCCGTCGCCGCTGCACACCACCGGCCGCTACCTCGCCCGGCTGGTGTCCTCGGAGCTTGCGGCAAGCCACGCCTCCGCCTAGGGTTCCTTTCATTCCAGCACATAATTATTTTGTGCTAGCACAATCGCGACTCACGCTTGAAGGGCAGTGGCTGATGCGGGACGGCGAATCCGCGCGGAGGATGCTGCACGGCGTCGTGGACCAGCTGGTCGACGCCTGGCGGATTCGGCCCGAGCACGGCGTCACGCCCGTCGACGCCGACGCGACCGAGATCCGCGGCTGGCTCGACCGGTACCCGCTCGACCAGGCGCACGACATCGAGGATGTGGTGCCCGACCTGCTCGCGGCGCTGGACCGCTGGACCGTGCACACCGACCACCCGGGCTACTTCGGGCTGTTCAACCCCACTCCGACCTGGGCCGGGGTGGCCGGCGAGCTCATCGCGGCGGCGGTGAATCCCCAGCTCGCGGCCTGGAGCCACGCGCCGTTCGCGGTCGAGGCGGAGCAACGCTGCGTCGACCTGTTGGCCGCCCGGCTGGGCCTGCCTGGCACCGCCGGCGGTCACCTGACCAGCGGCGGCGCCGAGGCCAACCTGACCGCCGTGCTGACCGCGCTCACCCAGGCGTTCCCCTCGTACGCGACCCACGGCCTGCGGGCGGTCGATGCCGCGCCGGTGTTCTATGCGAGCACGGAGTCGCACCTGGCCTGGCTCAAGATCGCCCACGCCACCGGGCTGGGACGCGAGGCGTGTCGCCTGGTCCCGGCCGACGACCGGGGCCGGCTGGACCCGGCCGTGCTCGAGGCCGCCGTCGCGGAGGACCGGCGGAGTGGAAGGGCGCCCTTCCTCGTGGTGGCCACCGCCGGCACCACCGGCGCCGGCGTGATCGACCCTCTGCCGCGGATCACCGACGTCGCCCGGGCGGCCGGCCTGCGCGTTCACGTGGACGCGGCATGGGCCGGCGCGGCCTGCCTCTCGGACCGCCTGCGCCCCGTGCTGGACGGCATCGAGCGCGCCGACACGGTCACCGTGGACGCGCACAAGTGGCTTTCGGTCCCGATGGGCGCCGGGATGTTCCTCACCCGGGACCGCGCGGAGCTGGGCTCGACGTTCAGCGTGTCCACCTCGTACATGCCGGCTCGGGTCGATGACACCGCCGACCCCTACACCACGACCAACCAGTGGTCGCGCCGTTTCGCCGGCCTGAAACTCTGGCTGAGCCTGCTCGCCCACGGCGTCGCCGGCTACGGCGCCCAGATCGAGCGCGACACCGAACTCGGCCGGTTGCTGCACGCGGAGGTGACCCGGGCCGGATTCCGGGTCATCAACGACACCCCGCTACCGGTTGCCTGCGCGACGCACCCCGACGCCCCCGACGACGCCGAGGAGTCCTGGCGCTGGCACTGCGACGTCGCCGCGCGCATCAACGCCTCCGGAGCGGCGTGGGTGAGCCCCGTGCGGTTCTGTGGCCGGCCCGCGCTGCGGGCCTGCGTCATCAGCTGGCGTACCGGCCCCTCGGACATCACCCGCCTGGGCCGGGCCATGGCGGAGGCCATCCAGCTCACCTCACCGGACCGGCTCTCCCGGTAGCCCCGGCTCAGGACCGGGCCAGGTGGGCGGCCCGGGCGGCCATGCCGGCGTGCCGGGGGTCGGCGATGGGCAGCGCGTGGGCCAGCCGCTCGGCCAGCTCGAGGTCGTCCGCGCCGGCGCGGGTCTCGGCCAGCAGCCACATGGCTTCCACGTCACCGGCGTCCAGGACGGCGCGGCGCACGGTCGCGGCGAGCAGTTCCCGCTCCTCGACCACCGCCGGCGCCTCGGAACCCGGTAGCAGCTCGCCGGTGTAGGCCGCGACGGCCCGCCGGACCCGGCCCGCGCGCAGCTCGTCGCGCACGCGCAGGAAGTCCGCGTCCAGCGGGGCGGACAGCCGGTACGGCCCGGAGCCGAGCACCGACGGGCCGAGACGCGTGCGCAGGCGGTGGATCTCGGCCCGCGCGGTGACCGGGTTGCCCCGCTCGCCGTACACCTCGGTGGCCAGTTGCTCGGCGCTCACGCCGGCCGGGCGCAGGGCCAGCAGCGTGAGCATGTCGGCGTGCCGCGCGCTGAGGCGGATCAGACGCCCGTCGAGCCCCGCGACCGGCGGCCGGCCGAGAAACCGCAGCACGAGATGGTCGGGCGGGGCTGCCCGGCTGGCCACCGGCGCCCCCAGAACCGGGGCAATCAGGGCACCGCGGGCCCGCAGCTGATCCCGCAGGAACCCCTCGGCGAGCTTTGCCGCGGCGCCGACCAGGGCCATGGTCGAGGGGTGGAACCCTCGCGCGGGGCCGGTCAGGTCGACGACGCCGATGATCCGCCCGGTGTCCGGGTCGTGCACCGGGGCGGCGGCGCAGGTCCAGGCGTCGTAGCGGCGGACCAGGTGTTCGGCGGAGTGGATCCGCACCGATGCGCCCTCGGCCAGCGCGGTGCCCATCGCGTTGGTGCCGATCGCGTCCTCGGACCAGCGGGTGCCCTCGGTGAGGCCGACGTCTTCGGCCGGTCGCAGCAGGGTGTGGTGCCCCTCGCGCCAGAGGATGTGCCCGCCCTCGTCGGTAACGATCATCATGTGGACCGCGTCGTCGGCCAGCAGCGTCTCGCGCAGCAGCGGCAGAGTCGCCGCCAACGGGTGCCCCGCGCGGATCTCCGCCGTCTGTTGGCGGTCGAAGGCGATGGGCGGGCCGTCACCGCGTTCGGGATCGACCCGGGCGGCCAGCGAGCGGCGCCAGGACTCGAACACGACCGGCCGCGCCCTGGCCCGAGGCAGCGCCCCGGCGATCACGCACTCGCGGATGTCCGCGAGCTGCCGGGCTGTCCGCACCGGCTCCCGGGCCGGCCGCCTCACCCGGAGCCGGCGGCCAGTACCCGCTTCGTCGAGGCCGGGTACTTGTCCAGGAGCGCGGTGGGTCGGGACGGGCGGTGGGTGAACGAACCCCCGCAGTTGGGGCAGACTCCGCGCAGCTCCTGGGCGACGCACTGGTCACAGAAGGTGCACTCGAAGCTGCAGATCATCGCGCCGCCCTGGTCGGCGGGCAGGTCTCGGTCGCAGCGTTCACAGTTGGGGCGCATTTCGAGCATGGGCTGGTTCCTCCTTCGACGTGGCCGTCGGTGTGGTCGCCGGTGTGGTCGTCGCCTTCGCGGCGCGCGCGACCGCGTCCACGGTGGCTTCGAACGCCTCGGTGGCCGACTGCCCGATCGCCGGATAGGGATAGGCGGTGAGCTCGGTAAGGCCACTGTCGCACAGCCGCAGCAGGGCGTCGGCGATGTCGCCGGCGTTCCCCGACGCGGTGAAGGCGTCGATCATGGCGTCGCCGATGGCCGGCGCGGCCGCCTCGGGTGTGCCGGCCTGCCAGGCCCGCTCGAGTGCGTGCGCCTCCCGTTCGAACCCGGCGGTGCTGAAGATCTTCCGATAGGTGTTGAGCCGGCCGTAGTAGATGAGCGTCTCGCGGGACGCGTCCCGGGCGCGCTCGCGGTCGTCGTGCACACAGGTGAACACGTAGGTCGAGGCGGCGATCGCGGAAGGCTGCCGGCCGGCCTCGACGGCGGCCGCGTGGACCTCGCTCAACGCGGATCGGATGATCGCCTTCGAGGCGAGGATGAGGATCACCCCGTCGGCGGCCCGTCCGGCCAGCCGGAGGGCCTGTGGCCCGGTCGCGGCCAGGTAGATCGGCACCCTGCTGTCCGGCGCGGGATGGCTGAGCTGGGCTCCCCGCAGGTTGAACACGGTGCCGCTGTAGTTGACCACATCGCCGGCCAGTGCGGCGCGCACGATGTCGATGGTCTCCTCGATGCGGGCCAGCGGCCGCTCGTAGGTCAACCCGTGGCGGTCCCGCACCACGGCCCGGTGGCCCGGCCCGAGGCCGAGCAGGAACCGGTCGGCGCCCAGTTCCTCGAGCACGTTGGCGCCCATCGCGACCAGCCAGGGGCTGCGGTTGAACACCGGCAGGATGCCCGCGCCCACCCGGATCCGGGACGTGCTCATCAGCAGCGCGGCCAGGGTCGCGAAGGCCTCACCGCCGCGACCTTCGGCGACCCACACCCCGTCGAGGCCGGCGCGTTCGGCGTGCCGGGTGATGTCGATCATCTGGGTGATGTTCAGCTGGACCTCGGCCGGGAAGGCGACAGCGTGGCGCATCAGACCTCCCGCCCCTCGGGGTCCCGGTGGTAGCCGTAGTTGTCCTGCCACATGGCGTGGACCTGGTCCGACGGGGTGTCGGTGAACAGGTAGACCGGGCTGTCGACCGGGCGGACCTCGGTCACCGCGATGCGCACCGCCGCCCGGACCGGGTAGTCGTGCCCGAGCCCCTGGCCGACGACGGCGAGCACCTCCGGGTCGTCGACCACCCGGCCGGTGCCCTTGATCCGGTACCCCCGGCGCAGGAAGGGGTCGACCAGGTTGATCTCCAGCCGCGGGTTGGTACGCAGGTTCGCCACGGTCCGAGGCGAGGCCATGTCGGCGAACGCCAGTTCGTGCTCGGACAGGACCTTCAGCGACCCCTTGGGGCTGAGGTTCGGCTCGCCGTCCGGGCCGACGGTCGCCACGTAGCACAGGCGCTGGTACTCGATGAACGCGCGCACCGCGCCGGTGACCGGGCCTTCGTGGCCGGTCACGACACCACCTTGCGGTAGGAGCGCTTGCCGGTGACCTTGCCGGCGTCCAGGCTGAGGATGTCGCAGGCCTGGTAGTTGAGCTTCTTGCCCTCGCCGTTGGTCCCGGTGACCAGGACCTCCATGGTCAGGTGCGTCGGCGCCGCGTGGTAGCGCACCACCTCGTAGTGGATGTCCGGGATCGCGGTGAACACCGCGCCGATCGCCTCGCGGAGGGCCTCCCGACCGGTGTAGGTGCGGCCCCACGGTTCCGAGCCCACGGTGAACTCCCAGAACCCGTCCCCGCTGAACGTGGCGATCGCCGCCTCGACGTCGTGGTCGTTCCACGGCGCCAGGAACTCCGCGCACAGCCGGTCGGGGTCGTAGCCCAGGTCAGTCCGAGCCGACATCATTGCCTCCATTTTGTTCTAGTACATACTTTATTCTGTGCTAGCTCAATAGAGCCAGAGGGTTTGGGGCCGCGCAAGGCGGCTATCCCAGCTCGGCCGCGCGGGTCTCGTCCAACAGGGCCGTGCAGACGAACGCGATGGCCGAAAGCACGACGATGTAGCCGGAGATGGCCAGCGTGCTCCCGCTGGCCTGCTGGAGCGCGACTCACACCAGCGGCGAGATCGCCCCGCCGACCAGCGCGCCGAGCTGGTAGCCGAGGGAAGCGCCGCTGTAGCGGATCTCGGCGCCGAAGAGCTCGGCGAAGAACGCCGCGAGCGGGCCGTACATCATGGCCAGGATGCACTGCCCGACCACCAGGGCGACGGCCATGGCGGCGGTGCTGCCCGAGTCGGCCAGCCAGAACAGCGGGAACGCCCAGAGGGCGGTGCCGACGGTGCCGGCGAGGTAGACCGGGCGCCGGCCGATCCGGTCGGAGAGGGCCGCGAACCCGGCCAGCGCCGGGATCTGCGCCAGCGCGGCGACCGCCAGCGCGAGCAGCATGGCGCCTCGGCTGAGCCCGACGGTGGTGGTGCCGTAGGACAGCATGTAGGTGATGTAGATGTAGAACGTCGCGTTCACCACGGTGAAGGCGCCGCCGGCGAGGACGACCCGGCGCCAGTGCCGGCGCAACACCTCCAGAACGGGCGAGCGCCGCGCAGTGGCGTCGGCGGCGGCCAGGCGTTGCAGCCGCTGGAACGCGGGGGTGTCGTCCAGGGTGTTCCTGGCGTAGAGCGCCACGGCGACCAGCCCGGCACTGGCCAGGAAGGGCACGCGCCAGCCGTAGCTGTCGAACGAGGCGGGGTTCATCGTGGTGCCGACCAGGAAGAACGCGACCACGCCGAGCAGCACCCCCATCGGCACACCGATCTGGGCGAAGCTGCCGTAGAAGCCGCGCCGCGAGCTGGGCGCGTGCTCGGTGGCGAGCAGCACCGCGCCGCCCCACTGCCCGCCCACGGCCAGCCCCTGGGTGAAGCGGAGCAGGGTGAGCAGCAGCGGCGCGGCCACACCGATCTGCCCGTAGGTGGGCAGCACGCCGATCAGCACGCTGGCCGCCGCCATCGTGAGCAGGGCCGCGACGAAGGCGCGTTTGCGGCCGACCCGGTCGCCGAGGTGACCCCAGACGATTCCGCCGATCGGGCGGGCCAGGAACCCGACGCCGAGCACCGCGAACGAGGACAGCAACGCGATGAACTCGTCGCCGGCCGGGAAGAACAGGCGGGGAAAGACCAGGGCGGCCGCGGTGCCGAAGAGGAAGAAGTCGAACCACTCGACGCTGGCGCCGACCAGGCTCAACCCGGCAATTCGGCGGATCTCACCGGCCCGTAACGGAGGGGCGGACTGCTGGCTCACGCTCATTGAGGTCTCCAGGTTTTGATACAGGTGTCCCACTGCATGGATTCTCGAAATGTGTCGCGGAACCGAATGGAATTACCATTCGATGCCTTTTTGGTCCTCGATGCACCTTGCCGACTTGACGAACTGGAACACCCCGATCGACCAGCCCTGCGCCCAGCCGCGCAGCGCGAGGCCGAAATGCGGCGGTGGACTTGCCCTTCATCTCGCCGGTGTGCACGACCACGAGCGGGCGATTGCGGCGTTCTCGGGTGGTGAGCCCGTCGTCGGGGATCTCGGCGACCCGCCCGCGCGGCGCCTACTCCCCCTCCCTCGGCACGTCCAGGGCGGGGTTGCCGGCGAAGAAGCCGCTGGGCTTGAGGTGGAACCCGAGCCGGAGCACCGGGGTGACCGGCCAGTCCTCCGGGCGGACCACGTGGTGGGAGCCGAAGTTGTACCAAACCACGACGTCGGTGTTCTCCGTGGCCCGGTCCTTGCCGGCGTACGCGGGCAGGCCGTTGCCGCCGGGGTTCTGCGCCGGATAGTCGCCGGCGGCGTACCGCTCGTCGGGGTCGTAGGCGGTGACCCACAGGTGCTTGTAGGCGAAGCCGCCTCGCCGGCCCACCTGGGAGTCCGGCCCCTGGGGCGGCAGCACGTTCTCGCCGGGGACCAGTTTGTAACCGACCGGCCCGCCGAGCGCGTTGAGCACGTTCGGGTTGGTGACGGTCCAGCTACGGCCGCTCGCGGTGTTCACCACCCGTTGCGCCCGGGCCTCCGTGGTCAGCACCTCGGCCTGGTCGAGCCAGGCGTTGCCGGTCGGGTTGTCGGGGCCGGCGGGCAGGGCGACGGCATTGTGCTCGACGACCGAATTCCCGTCCCCGTCGACCTCGACGTCCAGCCGCGTGCAGAAGTAGTGCTGGTGGTGCGGGCCGTACAGGTTGGGGGCGACCAGGCCGCCGTGGCCGGGGGTCTGCCCGTCCTCGATGGCGCCGGTGGAGATGATGCCGGTCAGCTTGACCTCGAACTCGATGCTCGCGTCCTGGTAGAGGTACCAGTAGAAGCCGTAGTCGTAGTTCCCGGCGGTGGCGAAGAACGACACGACCAGCCGCCGGGACCGCCGGACTTCGGCGTGGCCGGTGCGGAAGTCGGTGTGTTTCCAGCCGATACCGGCGTCTTCCTCGTGCAGGCAGATCGCGTTCGGGATGTCGACCGGGTTGCCGTCCTGGTCGTGCACGACGGCGTCCAGGTACTGGATGTGGCCGACGCAGTCACAGCCCAGGCGCAGCGAGTTGGCCAGGAACCCCAGCCCGTACTCCCCCTCGTCGAAGACGTTCTTGTTGGCGTGCATCGGCGCCGGATCGGCGTAGGGGACGTACATCTCGGCGAGTGAGGCGCGGTGCAGGATCATGCGGCGGCGTCCCCGGTCGTGGTAGGCGACCCGGTGCAGCACCAGGCCCTCGCGCGGCGTGAACCCGATGCGGAAGTCCCAGTTCTGCCACCGGACGTGGTGGCCGTCGACGGTGAAGCTCGGCCCTTCCGGTTGGCTGATCGACACGGGCTTGAGGCCGGTGCGCGGTTCGGCGACGTGGGGCCAGTTCGCCGGGTCCCGGGCGAGCTCGGGCCGGTAGTTCCCGGGGCGGGGCGGCACGAGCGCCGGCCCGTGGTCGACGACTTCGACGACCTCGCGCCGGTCGAGGTCCACGACGCAGACCAGACCTTCGGCGGGGCGGGCGTAGCCGTTGTCCTCGGGATCGGTCCGGATAAAGGTCACCGGGCGGGCGATCCGCCGCCGGCCCGGGTCGTCCTCTGGACCGGTGTGCCCGGCGGCCCACGGGTCGATCATCGGGAGCGAGAAGTCGGTCACCCCTCGGCGACGCATGGCCTCGCGCCAACGCGGGTCGGCGCGCAGCAGTGCCTCGCACGCCACGAACTCCTCACCCAGCATGAGCGGCTGCACGTCGTCGCGCGTCCGCCAGGAGAGCACCGCATCCCGGTCGAGCGAGACCACGGCTTCGACGGTTTCCCCGCTGGCCGGCAGATACCCGATGACCTCGGCGCGGCGCTCGATGGGTCGCGGGTTCCGCTCGGCGGCGCGCAGCTCGTCCTTCGCCGGCTCGTGCAGGGCGATCACGGCGAAGCGCAGGCCGGGCGGGCACGCGGGCCAGGAGCGGACCGCCCGGGCCGCCGCCACGATCTCCGCCCCGCCCAGCGGGGTGAGCGGATGCGGGACGAACCCGTTGGCACCGAGTCCCCGTGCGGGGGCTTCAGGGGCGTGAGCCTCGGTCATCGAGCACCTCTTTGTACTAGTACGTAATAGTTACGTGCTAGAATATTAGTGCGTGATTCCGCGCACGTCCAGCCGTTCCGACCCATTGGACCGAACGCTCCATCTGATAGATCTAGATGGAACGATCGATCCAGGAGGCGTGATGAGTCAGAAGAACACCGGGACCGGGGTACTCGAGAACGGCGCCGGGAAGCCGGAGTGGGCGGGGCGGTTCGCGCACCATCCCGGTTACCGGCGCATGTTCGCGCCGGGCCGGCTCACGGTGGGACTGTTCCTCCCGCTGTGGCAGTACCCCGGGGAGCTGGAGGCGATGCGTGGCCAGGGCGACGTCGTCCGCCGGGCCGACCGGGGTGGCCTGGCGGGGCTGTGGGTGCGCGACATACCGCTGCACGACCGCCAGTTCGGTGACGTCGGGCAGGTGTACGACCCGTGGACCTACCTCGCGTGGCTGAGCGCCCACACCGAACAGATCGCGCTGGCTTCGGGCAGCGTCGTCACCACGCTGCGGCATCCGATCGACGTCGCCAAGCAGGCCGCCTCGATCGACCGGCTCTCCGGCGGGCGGCTGGTGCTCGGCGTGGCCAGCGGGGACCGCGCATCGGAGTTTCCCGCCTACGGCATCCCGTTCGACCAGCGCGCCGGCCGGTTCGCCGAGAGCCTGCCGCTGGTGCGGCGGCTGCTCACCGAGAGCTTCCCCAGGGTGAGCTCCCCCCTGGCCCACCTGACCGGCACGACCGACCTGCTGCCGAAGCCGACGGTCGGCGACATCCCCCTGATCGTCACCGGCTCGAGCCGGCAGAGCGAGGAGTGGATCGCCGAGCACAGCGACGGCTGGCTGGTCTACCCCGGCATTACGCACACCGCCGAGGGCCCCGCCCAGCTGGGCGCGAAGATCGCCGGATGGCGATCCAAGATCCGCGGCGGCGAGTTCAAACCGGTGATCACCAATGAGTGGATCGACCTGGCCGAGGACCCGGCCCATCCACCGACCCCGTTGCGGGGCGGGTTCGTCCTGCGGACCGGCCGCAACGCCCTGATCGAGCAGCTCGGGCGATGGCAGGACCACGGCGTCAACCACGTCGCGCTCGGCGTCCAGCACGGCAGCCGTCCGGCCGCCGAAGCGGTCGCCGAGATCGTCGAGTGCGTGCTCCCGCACTTCCCCACCCTGGACGCACCGCCGGCCCGGCCCGCGCTGTGGTAGGGGTGGCTCAAGCCGTGTAGCTCCGGCCGTCGCCGTGCAGGATGTCGTGGAGCGCCCGGGCGAAGTCCTCGGCCTCATCGGGCAACAGGCTGGCGAAGGTGACCCGCAGGCCCGGCGGGCTGTGCGTGCGGAACGACTCGCCGGCGCGCACCGCCCAGCCGCGGGCCAGCAGCGCCTGGGCGACGGCCCCCTCGGCCGGGGTGGGGATCCAGGCGTTGAAGCCGGAACGCCCGGACACGCGGATCCCGTGGCGTTGCAGGGCGTCGGCCAGGGCCTGGCGTCGCTCCCGGTAGGTCTCGCGCGCCGCCGCGAGCAGCGGCGGCGTCGCGGGGTCGGTGAGGATGGTCGCGGCCAGCTCCTGCAGGACGTGACTGACCCAGCCGGCGCCCACCTGCTGCCGCCGGATCACCCGGTCCACGGTGAGCTGGTCACCGCTGAGGCCGCCGATCCGGATGTCGGGGCCGAGGGTCTTGGTCAGCGAGCGGATGACCGCCCACCGCCGGAGGTCTCCGCGCCCCACCACGGTCACCGGGTCGGCCCCCGAGATGGCCCCCGCGTGGTCGTCCTCCAGCACCAGGAGGTCGTCATGGCCCCGCAGGACCTCGAGCAGCTCGGCGGCTCGCCGCTCGGTGAACGCGGCACCGGTGGGGTTGTGCGCCCTCGGCGTGAGGATGCAGGCATCGGGGCGCTGCTCGAGCGCTCGGCCCAGCAGGTCGGGGCGCATGCCGTCGGCGTCCACCGGCACCGCGATCGGGCGCAGGCCCAGGGCCGGCACGAGGTCGAGCACGCCCCCGTAGCCCGGGTCTTCCACCACGATGGCGTCGCCGGGCCGCAGGTGCGCCTGCAGCGCCCGCTCCGCGCCGTCCATCGCGCCGCCGATGACCGCCAGGTGGTCAGCGACCAGGCCGTCGCGTTCGAAGTTGTGGCGGAACCAGTCCAGCAGCGCGGGCAGGCGGCCGCCTTCCCCGTAGAGCCAGTGTTTTCCGGTGAGCCGGGCGCAGGCCGGCCGCAGCGGTGGCAGCAGCTCGGGATCGGGGTTGCCGTCGGCCAGGTTGCGCACGCCCGGCCCCACCGGCGCGGCCAGTCGGCGGCTGGCCGACGCGCCGCTCTCGACCACCCGGGTTCCGGCCCGGCCGGACCCGGCGACCAGGCCGCGGTTGCGCAGTGCCCGGTACGCGGCGTTGACCGTGGCCGGGCTCACCTCGAGCCGCGCGGCCAGCTCGCGCACCGTGGGCAGCCGCTCGCCGGGCGCCAGCCGTCCGGCCGAGATCGCCCCCTCCACCGAGACCGCGATCTCGGCCGCCGTCTCGCCGGACAGCGCACCCTCCTCGGTCAGGCCGCCCATGCCGTCACCTCCATGTCGCCGCGGAACATCAAACCGCGGGCGCCCCCTTGTCGCGTCGTGCACACTCTGTTTACATTTTAGCTAGAACGTAACTAGTACGTACTAGCACAATATGTGGCAAAGGTCGATCTATGAACAGGTTTTCCGCGCGAGCCTGGACGATCCGGAGACCTTCTGGCTCGACGCGGCGAAGGCGATCGACTGGGGGTGCCACCCACGCGGGCGCTGGACGGCTCCCGGCCGCCGTTCTACCGCTGGTTCCCCGATGCCGAGCTCAACGTGTGCCACAACGCGCTGGACCGCCACGTAGAGGCCGGCCGGGGCGAGCGGGCCGCCCTGGTCTACGACTCCCCCGTCACCGGCATCCGGCGCACCTACAGCTACGCCGGGCTGCGCGACGAGGTGGCCCGGTTCGCCGGGGTTCTCGCCGGGCTCGGGGTCGGGCGCGGCGACCGCGTGGTGATCTACCTGCCGATGGTCCCCGAGGCCGCGATCGCCATGCTCGCCTGCGCCCGACTGGGCGCGGTGCACTCGGTGGTGTTCGGCGGGTTCGCGCCCCGGGAGCTCGCGGCGCGCATCGACGACGCGACGCCCTCGGTGATCGTCTCGGCGTCCTCCGGCATCGAGGGCTCGCGGGTGATCGAGCTCGCCACCCACCCGGACAAGCACGCCACGTTCCGAGCCGTCGGCTTTGTACGGGGTGTGACCGGTGGCGGTCGGATTCGGCCCGCCCGGTTCTTCGAGGTCGACACGAGTCTGGTCTCTTCGAGATCGAACCAGAATGGTGTCGCACTCGATGAGGTCCAGCCGTGGAATTGCCCGCGCGGGCTCGGCGGTTGGCGACGCTGCGTGACGAAGGGCGCCACGCACACAGCCGCTTGCCGTGGGCCCGGGCGGCGAGCGGGACCCGAGCCGCGGCGGATTGGCTGGCCAGGTGGGTTCACGCTATTCGCGCGATCCCGCCGGCGTGGGTGCGGGATGCCGGGGCGAAGCGCCGCAGCACCAGTGGGTCGTGCCCGGCAACCACGAGCTCCGGTCCGTCGGCGAGCTCCGTGATGCGGTCGAACGCGGCGTAGGCGCCGGGGATGCTGTTCAGGATGGCGAACGGGCGGTCCCGCTCGATGTTCTCGTAGAAGTGGCTGGCGTCCGAGGCGAGTACGACCCACCCCCGGGCCGTGCGCACGCGGACCACCTGCATTCCCGCCGTGTGCCCACCGACGTGGTGCACGCTGAGGCCCGGCACGACGTCGTGGTCGCCGTCGACGATGCGCAGGCGGTGCCCGGCCCCCGGGTCGAGCAGGTGCCCGAGGTCGTCCTCGGAGACCAGCCACCGTTCGGCCCTGATCCGCTTCGCCCAGTGCCCGGTCCAGTAGTCGATCTCGGTCCGTTGCAGGACGTACCGGGCCGAGGGGAACGCGGCGGCCGTGCCGGTGTGGTCGTAGTGCAGGTGGGTCAGCACGAGGTGGTCCACGTCGCCCGGCGAGACCCCCAGCTCGGCAAGCGCATCGACCGGCGAGCAGTGGTAGTCCAGGCCGGCGAGCGTGGCGGCGCGCGCCGGGTCCATGCCCGCGTCGACCAGCACGCACCGCCGGGGCGACACCGCGAGCCAGACGTAGTAGGCGGTCGGGTGCGGGTCCGCCCAGGTCTCGTCGTAGCCGTGGAAGTGCTCGCCCCGCCTGCCCTCCCTGGACGCGTACCGGATCGCGTACACCTGGAACTCCTCCGGTGTCGCGGTCACAGCGCGGGGGTCGGGGCCTGCGGCCGACGGGCCCCGGGCCGCGTGCCGAGGTCCTCGGTGGGGGTGCGGTAGTTCTCCCGCCCGGTCGCCACGGCGAGGACGTTGACCAGGCAGACCCCGGCCACGTACCCCGCGACCGCGATCCAGTTGCCGCCGCCCGGGCCGGACAGGGCGGCGGCAATCGAGGGCGCGAACCCGGCCACGGCGAAGCCGATCTGGGTGCCGATCGCCATCCCGGACAGGCGCACCCGCGCCGGGAACAGCTCGCCGTAGAAGGCGGGCCACACGCCGCCGGTGGCGCTGTGCACCACGCCGAACATCAGCACCCCGGTCAGGAAGATCAGCGGGTAGTTCCCCGTCGAGATGGCCCAGAGGTAGGCGACCATGAGCACGGCGCACCCGAGCGACCCGCCGATGAACACCGGTTTGCGCCCGACGCGGTCGGCCAGCGCGCCGAACGCCGGCAACGCGGCGAGCGCGACGACGTTGGCCAGCACGCCGACCCAGAGCATCGCGGTGCGGGACAGCCCCACGGTGTTCACCGCGTAGGACAGGGCGTAGACGGTGAAGATCGTGCTGACCGTGGCGATCGTCGCGGCGGCGACCACCCTGGCGACGTCGCCGCTGTGCTCGCGGAACAGCGTCACCAGGGGCAGCCGGTCAACCTCGGCCCGGTCCTTCTCCCGTTCGAAGACGGGCGTCTCGTCCAGGTTCCGCCGGATCACCAGCCCGGCCACGACCACCAGCGCGCTGAGCCAGAACGGGAGGCGCCAACCCCAGCTCAGCAGGGCGTCCTGGGGCAGGGCCGCGACCGGCAGGAACACCGCCGTGGCCAGGATCTGCCCGCACTGGGTGCCGCTCAGGGTGAAGCTCGTGTAGTAGGCCCGCCGGTGCGCGGGCGCGTGCTCCAGGCTCATCGAGTTGGCCCCCGCCTGTTCGCCCGCCGCGGACAGGCCCTGGAGCAACCGCAGCGCGACCAGCAGCACCGGCGCCGCGACGCCGATCTGGCCGTAGCCCGGGAGGCAGCCGATCAGGAACGTGGACAGGCCCATCAGCAGGATGGTCGCGACCAGCACCCGCTTGCGCCCGAACCGGTCACCGATGTGGCCCAGCAGGAACGCGCCGACCGGGCGGGCCAGGTAGCCGACGCCGAAGGTCGCCAGGGCGAGCAAGGTCCCCGCCGCCGGCTCCGAACCGGGAAAGAAGATCTTGTTGAAGACCAGCGCGGCGGCGGTCCCGTAGATGAAGAAGTCGTAGTACTCGAGCGCGCTGCCGATCCAGGCCGCGAGCGCCGCCTTGCCCGGCTTGCCTTCCGCGAGGACGTCTCGTTCCGTCACCTGGTGCTCCTTTGCACTGTGCTCAGACCACGCCCCGGCCGGCCGGCAATGTACCAACTAGTTACGTACTAGATAGTGAGTTAGCCCACCAGTGCTGTCAAGCCGCCGGGACGGTCAGGCCCGGGCGACGTGCGCGGTCAGGTACTCCAGGACGAGGTCGCCGAGCATCCGCCGGTAGTGGTCACGGCGGCCGGGCTCGAGCATGTCCCGGTCGAAGATGGCCTGGAACGTGTGCCGGTTGGCGATGCGGAAGACACAGAACGCGCTGATCACCATGTGCACGTCCAGCGCGTCGACGTCGTCGCGGAACAGCCCGCCGTCCCGCCCCCGCCGCAGGATGCCGCCGAGCACGTCGACGGCCGGCGTGGCCAGCCCGGACAGGATCGGCGAGGTCCGCAGGTGCCGCGCGCGGTGGATGTTCTCGATGCTCACCAGCCGGATGAACGCCGGATGGGCCTCGTGGTGGTCGAAGGTGAGCTCGGCCAGCGCCCGCATCGCCCGGGCGGGATGCAGGTCGGCCACGTCCAGTTGGGTCTCGAGAGCCCGGATGCCGGCGTACGCGTGCTCCAGCACCGCCACGTAAAGGCCCGTCTTGCTGCGGAAATAGTAGTAGATCATCCGCTTGGTGGTGCGGGTCCGGGCCGCGATCTCGTCGACCCGCGCCCCGTCGTAGCCACGGTCGGCGAACTCCTCGGTGGCGATCTCGAGGATCTCGGCCCGGGTGCGCTCGGCGTCGCGCTGCCGCTCCGGTGGCACCACCTGATCCGCCGAGGTCATGGGCCCGCGCTCCTTTCGATCACGTCATGACGATAGAGCCCGCAACCGGCCCGAGCCCCTTCCGTCCCCCTCAGGAATCGAGTACAACTAACTATCTAGTACATAGAATGCGCCGTCGAGGAGGCCCGTGACGATCGACAACCCCGTGCGCGTCGGCCTGGTGGGATCCGGGATCGGCCCGTCACTGTCCCCCGCGCTGCACGTGCGGGAGGCCGACCGGCTCGGCGTGCCCTACGCCTACTCCCGCTTCGATCTCGACGAGCTCGGCCTTCCGGCGACCGCCGTCGGCGCGCTGCTCGACCGAGCACGGGCGGACGGGTACCGGGGTCTCAACATCACGCACCCCTGCAAGCAGCTGGTCCTCCCGCACCTGGACGAGCTGTCCGGGGAGGCGGAGGCGATCGGTGCGGTCAACACCGTCGTCTTCGAGGGCGCCCGCGCTGTCGGGCACAACACGGACTGGTCGGGCTTCCGGTACGGGATGAGCACCGGGCTGCCGGGGGCGGCAACGGATCGCGTCGTGCTTCTCGGCGCCGGCGGCGCGGGGGCGGCCAGTGCGCACGCCCTGCTGACCCTCGGCGTCGGCGCCCTCGACATTCTGGACCTCGACCACGCCCGGGCGGCGCGGCTCGCGGACGCGCTGGCCGCCCGGTTCGGCAGCGGCCGGGTGCGCTCCGGCGGGTCCGGGGACCTGGCCGTCCGGCTGGGCCGCGCCGACGGGCTGGTGCACGCGACGCCGGTCGGGATGGCCGAGCAGCCCGGGCTCCCGTTGCCTCCCGATCTGCTGCGGCCGGCGCTCTGGGTGGCCGAGATCGTCTACCGGCCCCTGGACACCGCGCTGCTGAGGGCCGCGCGAGCGGCCGGGTGCGCGACGCTCGACGGCGGGCGGATGGCCGTCCACCAGGCCGCCGAGGCCCTGCGCCTGTTCACCGGCGCCGATCCCGACCCGGAGCGGATGCTGCGTCACCTCGCCGAACTCGTCACCCCGGACAAGGAGGCCGGCCGTGTGGCCTGACCGGCACGATGCCATCGCGACCGTCTGCCTGTCCGGAACGCTCGAGGACAAGCTGGCCGCCGCGGCCGGCGCGGGCTTCGCCGGCATCGAGCTCTTCGAACCCGACCTGCTCAACTCCGTGCTTCCGCCCTCGGAGGTCCGACGGCGCTGCGCCGGCCTCGGCCTGTCCATCGACCTCTACCAGCCGTTCCGCGACCTCGACTCCACCGATCCCGAACGGTTCACGGCCAACCTGCGGCGGGCCGAGCACAAGTTCGCCGTGATGGAGGCGCTGGGCGCGGACACCCTGCTGGTCTGCTCGTCGGTCGCCCAGGACGCGGTGGCCGACGACGACCGCCTGGCCGAGCAACTGCACGCGCTGGCCGAGCGCGCCGGCGCGAGGGGGCTGCGCATCGCCTACGAGGCCCTGGCCTGGGGCCGCCACGTGCACACCTACCAGCGGTCCTGGCGGGTGGTCGCCCGAGCCGGCCACCCGGCACTGGGCCTGTGCCTGGACAGCTTCCACATCCTGTCCCGAGGCTCGGATCCCGCCGGCATCGCGGCGATCCCCGGGGAGAAGCTGTTCTTCCTGCAGCTGGCCGACGCCCCACACCTGTCGATGGACGTGCTGCAGTGGAGCCGGCATCACCGGCTGTTCCCCGGGCAGGGCTCGTTCGACCTGCCGGCGTTCCTCCGGCCGGTCCTCGCGGCGGGCTACCGGGGGCCGCTGTCACTCGAGGTGTTCAACGACGTCTTCCGCCAGGCCGATCCCGCCGGCACCGCCGTCGACGCGCGCCGCTCCCTGCTCGCCCTCGCCGAGGCCACGGCGGCCGGCGGCGCCGGAACCGACCCGGTCGCGGTCCCGGCACCCGAGCTGGGTGGCTACGCATTCGTCGAGCTCACCGCAGGCTCCTCCGCCGCCGCGACGCTCGCCGACACGCTGAGCGCCCTCGGTTTCGCCCACACCGGCCGGCACCGGAGCAAGCCGGTCGACCGCTGGGAGCAGGGCGCGGCGCGGATCCTGGTCAACGCCAGGGGCGGCGAACCCTCGATCGGCGCCATCGGCGTCGAGTCCGAGGACCCGCCGACGTCCGCGCTTCGCGCCGAACGACTACTCGCCCCGATCCTTCCCCGTCACCACGGCCCCGCCGAAGCCGATCTCTCCGCGATCGCCGCCCCGGACGGGACGTCTCTGTTCCTCTGCCGGACCAACGCGCCCGAGGCCGGCGGCTGGACCGGCGACTTCGTCCCCACCGGCATGGCCGCCGCGACGGGCATCGGCGTGACCGGGGTCGACCATGTCGGGCTCACCCAGCCGTTCGACCATTTCGACGAGGCCGCGCTCTTCTACCGCGCGGTGCTCGGCCTCCGCCCGGGAGAACCGGGTGAGTTCGCGGCGCCCTACGGCCTGATACGCGGCCGCGCGGTCAACGACGAACGCCGGCGCACACGGATCGCGCTGACGGTCTCGCTGCTGCGCCGGGGCGACTGGGCGCCCCGCGTCACCGACCCCCAGTACGTCGCGCTCCGCACCGACGACGTCGTCACCGCCGCCCGGGCCGCCCGCGCGGCCGGCGCCGCGCTGCTCGCGATCCCGGACAACTACTACGCCGACCTCGAGGCCCGCCTCGGACTGCCCGCCGAGCTGCTCGAGCGGCTCCGCGCCGCCGGAGTGCTCTACGACACCGACGGCGACGGCGCCTACCTGCAGGTCTGCACCGAGCTGCTCGGCGGGCGACTGTTCCTTCAGCTGGTCCAGCGGGTCGGCGACTACGACGGGTACGGCTGGCCGGACGCCCCGGTCCGGATGGCCGCACACCGGCGCCACCGCATCGCGCTGGCCGGCGCCGAGGTGGCTCAGCCCTTGGCGTAGTCGACGAACCCCTGCCAGTCGATCACTACGCAAGGCTCGTCGCCCACGATCCAGGCGTCGTGACCGGGCGGGCACCGCATGTAATCGCCCGGCCCCAAGGTCACCTGCTCGCCGTCGTCCATACGGATCGTCATCTGACCCGATATCACGTAGCCGACGTGGGAGGCCAGGCAACTGTCGGTCCCCGCGATCGGCTTGACGTGCTCGGACCAGCGCCAGCCGGGCTGGAATGTCGCGCGCCCTACACCACCGGACGCAAGATCGACCAGCTCCAGTTTGCCCATGCCGTCCTTGAACGGCCTCACTTCCTCCGGACTGCTCAGACTCTTGACCACCAAGCCAGCCATGATCCCTCCACTCTCCGGTCGCATCGCCCATTCGAGTGTGCAACGGATCACATTAGCACCGACTTGGCCGCCTACTGATTACAGAAGGTGAACGTATTGCCGGCAGGCGCCGCGGCGACCACCGGGTGGTTGGATGCACATGTGACTGGCCCGGGCAAGGAGACGAAGGTGTGCAGCGCCAGCCGCGAGATCGCGGCGGCCCCTGAGGCGATCTTCGAGCTCATCGCCGATCCCACGCAACAACCACGTTGGGACGGCAACGACAATCTGGCCCAGGCCGACGGGGGCCAGCGGGTCCGCGACGTCGGCGCGGTCTTCGCCATGACCCTCACCAAGGGCAGCGTCCGGGAGAACCACGTGGTCGAGTTCTACGAGGGCCGCCGCATCGCGTGGAAGCCCGCCGAGCCGGGGCAGGAGCCGCCCGGGCACCTGTGGCGGTGGGAGCTCGAGCCCCTCGACGCGGGGCGCACCCGAGTCACCCATACCTACGACTGGACGCAGCTGACCGACGAGAAGCGCTACGAACGAGCCCGCGCGACCACCTCCGCCAAGCTCCAGATCTCGCTCGACCGACTCGCGGCGCTCGCCGAGAAACCCTGACGACCCCCATCTCGCATAGCGTTCTTGTCACCGCGAAACGAAATCACGGACCGCGTTACTCAATTACTTCGAAAGATTTTGAGAAACGTTTTTCCCGGGGCGCTGCCATTGCTAGTTTGTTCCGGCCGAACCGACTGGCTTTGAGAAACCATCGCATTACCACCTCGCCACCATGGGCGGTACTCGCCGACCCCTTCCGGAGCTCGCGCTGCGCGCACACCTGCCGCGTGCCCGGGGTGCGTTTCCCTCCGGCGCTTGACGTCCGACGGCGGCCACCCTACGATCGCCGCCACCAAATATTCGATATAGGTCATCGAGTATTCGATACATGCTTACACCGGGCGGCCAGCGCTCCCCAACCTGCGACAACCACGAAAGGCCGGGCAACAGCCGATGGACGTACCGGACGTTCTGAAGATCAACACGATCGAGTTCCTCAAGGCGCGCTACTTCCGCTGCCTCGACACCAAGGACTGGTCCACGTTCGAGTCCACGCTCGCCGATGACGTCGAGGTCGACCACGAGGCGCTGGCCGGCCCGAAGGCCAACGGCAGGGCGAACTACGTGACGCGGGCGCAGAGCGACTACGACGGGGCAAAGACCGTGCACCACGGGCACATGCCCGAGATCAGGCTCACCTCGGCGAACACCGCCGAGGGGACGTGGGCGATGCAGGTGCTGACCGTGAAGGCGAACGGCCGGCGGGTACTGGCCTTCGGGCACCACCGGGACAGCTACGCCATCCGGGACGGCCAGTGGAGGATCACGTCCACGAAGGCGACCCGGCTGCAGCTGGACGAGTCGTGACGGCGACGAGGTTGCCCGCCCCCTCCCGGCGGAACTTCCTGATCGGAACCGGAGCGGTGGCCGCCCTCTGGCTGGCCGGCACGGTGCCGGCCAACGCCGCTCCCCCACTGGTGCCCATCCGGTCCGGCCCGGGCCCGGCACTCCAGTCGGACAACGTGAGCCCGGAGGTCGCCGCCGTGGCCATCGCCCAAATCAAGCAGGTCAAGGCCCGCTACTTCCGGGCGATCGACACCAAGAACTGGGACCTGCTGGGGGACCAGCTGACCGGGGACGTGACCGTCGACACCACCGACTCGGCCGGCCCGATCCTGACCGGCCGGGCGGTCTTCGTCAACTTCCTCAAGGTGTCACTGGCCCTGAACAGGACCGTGCACCACGGGCACACGCCGGAGATCGAGGTCACCTCGCCCACCACGGCGAAGGTCGTGTGGGCGATGCAGGACCTGCTGATCTATCCGGCCGGCCTCAGGGTCATCGGGTTCGGGCACTACCACGAGGACTACCGCGTCGAGGACGGCCAGTGGCGGATCGCCTACAGCAAGCTCACCCGGCTGTACCTCGACCCGCTCGGGCAGCGCGCCCTCTTCGGCATGTGAGGGTGGAGGCCCAGCAGCTAGCCGGACGGCCGCCGGGAGCGCGAGGACCCGGCGGCCCGGCCGGAGATCGCCGCCGTGGCGCGGATCAGGCGCTTTCCGATGGTCTCGACCCGCCGAGGGGGCAGGTCCACGAGGGGGTGCACGGCCAGGAGCAGCGCCGTGTGTCCATGGCGGTCGAGCACGGGCGCGGTCACGGCGGCCACCGGCTGGTTCGGGCTGTCGGCGGAGTCGTCCGGGAATCCCATCGTGGTGAACTCCACGCGCAGCCGGTCGAGCATCTCGCGGACGTTTTGCGGGAGGGCGATCGCGCCGCTGTCCAGGGTGCCGACCAGGTTGGCCGCGCGGGCCACGGCCGGCGACGTGCCGTCCACGTCGAATCCGCGCTCGCGGATGCGGGCCAGGGTGTCCGCGAGCCGCTCGGCGATGGCGGCGTTGCTGGACGCGGCCCGCTGGATCCAGGCCTGGCGTTCGGCGTCGGTGTCCCAGGCCGCGAACCCGGCGCCGAACGGCGGCGCGTACGGGATGCGGTCGCCGGGCCAGGGGCTCTCGCCCCCTTCGAACGCGGTGATCTGCAACGAGTCGCCGAGTTTCTCGGTGACCGACGCGGCGTAGCCGAACTCGGCGGTGAGCTCGACCGCGGCGACCCGCGCCTCATCCACGAACGGCCGGGTGTTGACCGCGGCGGCGACGGGCACGAGACCGGGCCCGAGGGTGAAGGTCTTGTCGACCAGGTCACGGATCACCCAACCCCGGTCGCACAGCGTCGTCAGGATCGCGTGCGTGGTGGCCTGGGTGAGGCCCAGCTCGCGCGCGATGTCGCTGTAGCGGAGCCGAGTGTCGCCGGGGCGGGCGAGCAACTCGATGATCTCGACGACCCGCGAAGTCGGCGCGGACATCGTGCCACGCATCTTGACCCCTTTCCCTGACTATTCGATAGATTCTATCGAATACGTCTGGCCGCCACGGAAACGGTTGGACTCCATCGTGACAAATCGGCAACGCACCGCGAAACTGGTAATGGGCGCGAGCGGATTCCTCGGGTCGCACATCACCCGCCAACTCGTCGAGCGCGGGGACCATGTACGAATCTGGGTGCGGCCGACCAGCGCATCGCACGCATTCGCGGATCTGCCGGTTCCCGAGTTCCGGGGCGATTTGTTCGACGACCAGGCGCTGCGGGCGGCCATGCGCGACGTGGCGACGGTGTTCTACTGCATTGTCGACGCCCGGCCTTCACTTCATGACCCCGCACCGCTGTTCCGCACGAATGTCGAGTCGCTGCGCAATGTCCTGGACGCGGCGGTGGCGGCGCGGGTCGAGCGGTTCGTCTTCTGCGGCACCATCGGCACCATCGGCCATCCCGGAACCGGCTCCGCGACCGAGGACACCGCCCACACCTGGGCCGAGATGGGCGGCCCGTACATCCGGTCGCGCCTCGACGCCGAGAACCTGGTGCTGAGCTACCACGGTGAGCGCGGTTTGGACGCTGTGGTGCTCTGCCCGTCCACCACGTTCGGCGCGAGGGACCACGGCCCGGTCGCGCACGGCCGGCTCATCAGGGCGGCAGCGGCCGGAAGGATGCCGTTCTTCGTGCGCAACCAGCGGATGGAGGTCGTCGGCGTCGAGGATGCCGCCCGGGCATTCCTGCTCGCGGAGGAGCGCGGCCGCGCCGGCGAGCGGTACATCATCTCCGAACGCATGATGACCTCGAAGGAAATACTGACGGCGGCCGCCGAGGCCACCGGCCACAAACCGCCCCGGATCGGCGTGCCCCTGGGCGCCATGAGGGTCGCGGGCCGGCTCGGGGACGTGGCCGGCCGGGCGTTCAGACGCGACATGCCCCTGACCACCGTGTCGGTCCGTCTCATGCACTGCATGCCGCCGCTCGACCACGGCAAGGCCACCCGCGAGCTTGGCTGGACGCCCCGCCCCACGCCGGACGCCATCCGAGAGCACGCGCTCTTCTTCCGGAACTCGTAGTTAGCCAACTGCACAGCATCGGGTCTCGAGCGGCGCCCACGACAGGACGCTCACTAGGGAGCTTCCTTGACCCCTCGTTCGCAACCGTGTTAAACAACTGCCCAGCATCGGCGGTGTCCGTCGCCGAGAAGGGATCCAGGATGGAACCGATGAGTCCGGCGAACGCGGCCGCTGGCCGGTATGCCGGAGCTCGCGTGCACCGGGTCGAGGATCCGCGGTTGCTGACCGGCCACGGGACCTTCGTGGACGACGTGGTGCGCCCGG
This sequence comes from Actinospineispora eucalypti, assembly GCA_014208095.1. Lineage (GTDB taxonomy): Bacteria > Actinomycetota > Actinomycetes > Mycobacteriales > Pseudonocardiaceae > Pseudonocardia > Pseudonocardia eucalypti. The sequence continues at coordinate 1,439,549 of JACHMT010000002.1, forward strand.
GGATGTTGCACGGCTGCTTCGTGCGCAGCCCGATGGCGCGCGCCCGCATCACCGGGATCGACGTCGACGAGGCCCTCGCCCTGGACGGCGTGCACGCCGTGTTCACCGCCGGCGACCTCAACCCCGACGTGCGCGAACAGTGGTACACCCTGCTGGGCAAGGACATACCGGACACTCCCCGCCCGCCCCTGGCCGAGGGAGAGGTGCGGTTCGCCGGAGATCCGGTCGCGCTGGTCGTCGCCGCCGACCGGTACGTGGCCGAGGACGCGGCCGAGCTGGTCGTCGTCGACTACGAACCACTCCCCCCGGTGGTCGACTACGTGACGGCCCGGGATTCGGCCGAGCTGGTGCACCCGGACTATCCGGGCAACCTGGCCGGTGAGCTCGGCATCCCGCCCTCACCGGAGCTGACGGCGACGTTCGAGAACGCCCCGCACGTGCTCTCGACCACGATCTACCAGCAGGCCTACGCACCGGTGCCGCTGGAGACCCGGGGGCTGGTCGTGGAGTGGTCGGCCACCGATGGCGAGCTGACCATCTGGGCGTCCACCCAGGCGCCGCACGAGGTGCGCCTGTTCTGCTCACGGCTGCTCGGCATCCCGGAGCACAGGGTGCGGGCGATCATGCGCGACACCGGCGGCGGGTTCGGGCAGAAGGTCGCGCCCATGCGCGAGGACATGTGCATCATGCTGGCCGCGCGGAAGGTGCCGGCGGCGCTGAAATGGGTCGAGGACCGGCGGGAGAACCTGCTGTCCGCGAGCCAGTCCCGCCACGAGCACGCCGACCTGCGGATGGCCTTCGACCACGACGGCGCGATCCTGGCCACCCAGATCGACTACGTGCAGGACGTCGGGGCCTATCCGACGCCGTGGCCGGTGCAGACCGCCGCCGCCGTGGGCACCCTGTTCCCCGGTCCCTACCGGGTCCCCGCCGGCACGTTCTCCTCGAGGTCGGTGTTCTCCAACACGGTCGGGCGCGCGCCGTACCGGGGGCCGTGGCAGTTCGAGTCGGTCGCCCGTGAGGTGCTGCTGGACTCGGCGGCGCGGCGGTTCGGGTTCGACCCGGTCGAGCTGCGCCGGCGCAACCTGCTCCGCGCCGACGAGATGCCCCACCTGAACCTCATCGGCATGGCCTACACGGACATCACGCCGCTGGAGACCTTCGAGCACGCCATCGAGCTGCTTGGCTACGAGGCGTTCCGCAAGGAGCAGGCGCGGGCCCGGGCGGAGGGCCGCTACCTCGGGGTCGGCACCTGCACCTACGTCGAACCCACCACCGCCGCGATGGGCATGCACAGCACCGAGGGCGCCACGATCCGGATCGAGCCGTCCGGCACGGTCAACGTCTACGTCGCCGGCGGCTCCACCGGAAACAGCCTGGAGACCACCACCGTGCAGCTCGCGGCCGACGCGCTGGGGGTGGACATCGAGGACGTGCACACCATCCAGGGCGACACCGCGCTGACGCCCTTCGGCGGCGGCACCGCCGGCTCCCGCTCCGGCTCGATGATCGCGGGAGCGGTGGCCGAGACCGCGTCGGTGCTGCGGGAGCGGATCGCGCTGATCGCCGCGCACCGGTTGGAGGCACGGGTCGAGGACATCGAGCTGAGCCACGGGCGCGCCAGCGTGCGGGGGGTGCCGGACGCCGGGATGTCCCTGGCCGAGATCGCCTCCCTGGCCTACTTCCAGGTCGACGCGCTGCCGCCCGGCGTGCCACCCGGGCTAGAGGCGAGCGGCCGCTACAAGGGGCAGAGCCAGATCATCTGGGCCAACGCGACCCACGTGTGCACCTGCGAGGTGGACGTCGTCACCGGCCAGGTGAAGCTGCTGCGCCACATCGTCAGCGAGGACTGCGGCCCGATGATCAACCCGAACGTGGTCGAGGGCCAGATCGCCGGCGGCACGGTGCAGGGCATCGGCGGCGCGCTGTACGAGCACCTGGCCTACGACCCGGACGGCAACCCGTTGACCACCACGTTCATGGACTACCTGATGCCGACCGCCGCCGAGGTCCCGACCATCGAGTACGGCCACATGGAGACGCCGGGCCCCGGGCCGGGCGGCTACAAGGGCGTCGGCGAGGGTGGCGCCATCGGCGCGCCGCCCGCCGTCATCAACGCGGTGGCCGACGCGCTCGCCCCCTTCGGCGTGGAGGTCACCCGGCTGCCGCTTTCGCCGGCCGCCGTGGTTGCGCTGGTCCAGCGGTCCGAGCGGGCGCCGCGATGAAGCCCGCCGCGTTCGAGTACCACGCCCCGGCCACCGTCGAGGAGGCCGCCGCGCTGCTCGCCGAGCTGGGCGACCAGGCGAAGCTCATAGCCGGTGGCCAGAGCCTGGTCCCGATGCTCGCGCTGCGGCTGGCGGTCTTCGACCATCTGGTGGACGTGAGCCGCACGGCCGGCCTGCGCGGCGTGCGCCGGGAAAGCGGCGGAGCCCTGTGGATCGGCGCCGGAACGACCCAGGCCGCGATCGAACGGTCCGCCGAGGTCGCCGAGGCGGTCCCGCTGCTCGCCCGGGCGACGCCGCTGATCGGGCACTTCCAGATCCGCAACCGGGGCACCCTGGGCGGCTCGATCGCCCACGCCGACGCGGCCGCCGAGTATCCCGCCGTTGCCGTCACCCTCGATGCCGAGCTGGAAGCCGTATCGGCGGCCGGTGCGCGGACCATCCCCTCGGCCAAGTTCTTCCTCGGCCAGTGGACGACCGAGCTCGGCGCCGACGAGGTGCTCACCGGCCTGAGGTTTCCGGTGTGGCGCGGCCGCACCGGGTTCGCGGTCGAGGAGTTCGCCCGCCGGCACGGGGACTTCGCCATCGCCGGCGCCGCCATCGCGGTCGAGCTCGACCCGGACGACCGGATCCGCCGGTGCGGCATCGGCCTGTTCGGGCTCGGTTCGAAACCGGAACGGGCCACCGCCGTGGAGGCGGAGCTGATCGGCCGCCACCTCGCCGACGTGGCGGCCGACGAGGTCGGGCGGGCCGCCATATCGGGGCTCGGGCCCTGCGCCGCCGACCTGCACGGGTCGGCCGAGTACCGCGCGCGGGTCGGGGCGGCGGTGGTGGCGCGTGGCTGGCAGCGGGCTCTGCGGGAGGCGGGCGATGGGTGACGTCGAGATCGAGCTGACGGTCAACGGCGCGGTGCGGCGGGGCCGCGTCGAGCCGAGGCTGACCCTGGCCGACTACCTACGCGGGCACTGCCAGCTCACCGGCACCCACCTCGGCTGTGAGCACGGGGTGTGCGGCTCCTGCACGGTGCTGCTTGACGGTGCGGCCGTACGGGCCTGCCTGGTGTTCGCGGTGCAGGCCCACGGCACCGAGGTCACCACCGTGGAGGGGATCGCGGGGCCCGGCGGCGAGCTCTCCCCCGTGCAGGCGGCGTTCCGCGACCACCACGGGTTGCAGTGCGGCTTCTGCACGCCCGGCTTCATCGTCTCGGTCACCGCCTACCTGCGCGACCACCGCGACCCGAGCGACGACGAGATCAACGAAGCGCTGTCCGGGAACCTGTGCCGCTGCACGGGCTACCAGGGAATCCGCCAGGCCGTCCGGGCCGCGGCGTCCAACCAGGAACGAGGTAGCGATGTCTGAACGGGTTGCCGGCAAGGTCGCCTTCATCACGGGCGCGGCCCGGGGCCAGGGCCGCAGCCACGCGGTGCGGCTGGCCCAGGAGGGCGCGGACATCATCGCCGTCGACATCTGCCGGCGGCTCGACAACGTGCCGTATCCGCCGGCGACGCCGGAGGATCTGGCCGAGACCGTCGCGCTGGTGGAGAAGGAGGACCGCCGCATCGTCTCCGCGCAGGTGGACGTGCGCGACCTGGACGCCATGAGGGCGGCGGTGGACGGCGGTGTGCAACAGCTCGGCCGCTTGGACATCGTGGTGGCCAACGCCGGCATCGGCACCGGCGGCAGCACCCTGACCGACATGGAGCAGCCGATCTGGCAGGAGATGATCGACGTCAACCTGACCGGCGTCTGGCTGTCCACCAAGGTGGCGATACCGCACATCCTCGCCGGCGGCCGGGGCGGTTCGATCGTGCTCACCAGCTCGGTGGGCGGGATGAAGGCCTACCCGCACACGGGCCACTACGTCGCCGCCAAGCACGGGGTGGTCGGCGTGATGCGCTGCCTGGCCGTGGAACTGGCCCACCACAACATCCGGGTCAACTCGGTGCACCCCACCCAGGTGAACACGCCGATGGTGATGAACGACGCGACGTTCCGCATGTTCCGGCCCGACCTGGAGAACCCGGGGATCGACGACTTCGCCCCGCTGTCGCAGATGGCGCACATGCTGCCGGTGCCGTGGGTGGAGCCGGAGGACATCAGCAACGCGGTGCTGTTCCTCGCGTCCGACGAGTCCCGCTACATCACCGGCATAACGCTGCCGGTCGACGCCGGCAGCCTGCTCAAGTAGCGGCCGCTCACGAGGAGGTCGGGGTCAGTTCGCTGATCAGCCACTGGCCCGCGACCTTGGTCATGGTCACCCGCGCGGTGCTGGAGGTGCCGCGCGGTTCCGGTGCCGCCTTGCTGGAGGTGCGCTGGTCGATGAAGACCAGCACGGTGACCGTGTCCGGGTCGGCGCTCACCACGGCCGCTCGGCTCACCACGGCCCGCGACGTGGTCCCCGCCTGCCGGACCGCGGGGGCGATCGTGCTCCGGGCGAACGGCAGGTAGTACTGCGCGAATGTGCCCGCCGTGGCCTGCTGGGCGCGGTCCAGGTCGGCGTCGATCGTGTCCGCGCCGTAGCTGAGCACCTCCGCGACGCGCTGCCGGGCCTGGGCCACCGCGTCGGCCCGGGCGGTGGTGATGGCGTCCACCCGCCGTTCCGCGAACACCAGCACGGTCGTCGCCCCGACCACCGCGAGGGTCAGTACGGCCAGCAGCAGGACGGCGCGCCGGCTCACGCGATCACGTCGTTCGACTGGACCAGCCACCGCGAGCCCTGCCGGAGCAGGCCGATGGCCACCCGGTAGTGGCGCACCTGGGGAACCTGGATCTCGGTATTGGTGATGCGGGCGGTGATCGACAGGAGCACGGTCGCGGTGTTCTCGTCCGCCCGCTCGATGCCGGCGGCCGTGATGGTGCAGGACGACTTCACCTTGCCCTGGGTCAGGATGTAGCGCAGGCCGTCGGTGCTGTCGATCAGGCCCTTGCGGTAGTTGCCAGTGGTCTCGGCGACGATCTGGGACACCTGTTGGGGAAAGGCCTCGTAGTCCAGCGAGTAGGACGTCTGGGCCACGTTGCGCGCCACGGTGAGGATCGCGTCCCGGCGGGCGTTGTCCGCGCGGTAGTCCAGCACCGAATGCAGCAGGATCCCGCCCGCCACCAACGCGGCCACCAGCACCAGGCCGAGCGCCCCGCCGAGCCAGCGTGTTCTCATCCACACCCTCCCTACACCGGCTCGAAGCCCGCGAGCAGCCACCGGCCGTCCACCCGGACCGCGGTGACCCGGGCGACCCGGCTGTCCACCCTCGGCGCGATCAGGTTCTTCCCGCTGGTGGTCTGGTTCAGGAACAGCAGCACGACCACCCGGTCCGGTCCGGCCTCGGCGACCCCGGCCTCCCGCACCACGGTCCGCATGCTCGCCCGCTGCTCGACGACCACCGGCCGGATCGTCTCCGCCAGGGCACTCCGGGCCCAGTAGTCGCCGGTGGCCGCGGACCTCGCGCGTTCGAGGTCGGTGTCGAGCGTGCGGTAGTCGAAGTTGAGCAGCTTCGGGGTGAGGTCGAGTGCCGCCGACACCGCCTGCCGGCCGGCCGACTCGCCGCGCAGGGCGTCCGCCGTGGAAAAGGTGAGAACGGTGAGCCCGACGGCACCGCCGACGGCGAGCAGCGCGGTGGCGGCGGCCAGCAGGACCCGTGGGAGTCCGGGCGGCAGCGCCCGGTCGGCGCCGGTGACCACCGCCCCCGCGAGCCGGCCCAGTGCGCGGATCATTGGGAACCGAACTGCATGTAGATCAGCGTGATGATGGTGTTGACCACGAAAAGGATGACCACCACCAGCACCACGGTCTCGTTGACCGCCTCGCCCACACCCTTGGCCCCGGGGCCGACGGTGAGGCCTCGATAGCAGCCGACCAACCCCGCCGCCAGCCCGAACACGATCACCTTCACGATCCCCACCAGCACGTCCGACAGCCCGACCAGGAGCGTCAGGTTGGCGACGAACTGGCCGGCGCTGGCGCCCTGGACGAGCACCGAGAACACGTATCCGGTGCTGATGCCGGCCACGCACACCACGGCGTTGAGGCCGACCGCCACGAGCGTCGTGGCGAGCACGCGCGGGACGACGAGCCGGTGGACCGGGTCGACACCGAGCACCTCCATGGCGTCGATCTCCTCCCGGATGGTCCGCGCGGCCAGGTCGGCGCAGATCGCCGTGGACCCGGCGCCGGCCAGGACCAGGACGCTCGCCATCGACCCGATCTCACGGATCACCGCCAGCGCGGTACCGGCGCCGGACAGGTCGATCGCGCCGATCTGGATGAGCAGCTGGTTGACGAAGAAGATCGTGACGCCGAGGAACGGCACGGCCAGGAAGATGCACGGCAGGATCGTGACCCGGGCCAGGAACACGGTCTGTTCCAGGAACTCCCGCGTCTGGAACGGACGCCGGAAGATCGCGCGAAGGGCGTCCAGGCTCATCGCTATGAACCCGCCGACGGCGGTGAGCGCGGTCGCCGGGGTCACGCGACGAACTCGAGGTCGGAGACCAGCCAGTTCCCGTCCTGGTTCTCCAGGACCAGCCGGACCCGGTAGGCGCCCGGATGCCCCCTCGGCGAGTCGGCGTTCTGGATCACCGCGTTCGCCGAGACCAGCACGGTCGCCCGCCGCTGGTCCGCGTGCTGGACGGCGGAGGCACTGATCGCCGCCCGCGAGCCCACCTGCCCGGTGTGCACGACCTGGTTGAACGGGCCGGCTCCCCGGGCGAACTCCTCCCGCCAGGCACCGGTTGCCCCGGCGAGCACCCGGTCCCGCGTGGCCTGTGGGTTGTCCGGACTGAGTGTGAGCAAGGCGAGGACCTCGTTCCGAGCGGCCGCGGTGACGGCAGCGTCGCGTTCCCGGTGGTCGTGCTGGGCCCGCAGGTACCACAGCACCCCGCCCGCCGAGGCCAGCAGGACGCTGGCCACCACGGAGGCGACGATCGTACGGGCGAGGGTGCGGCCGGTGTCCATCGCTCACCGCCCACTCGGGGCCAGCAGCGGCGAGAGCAGGTACTGCGCCACGCCCGGCACCGGCCCCTTCGGGGTGCTGACCTCCGGCAACGGCGAGGCGCCGCCGTTGACGAACGGCTGGCCGCCGGCGAAGAACAGCCCGTCCGGGCTCTCGTGGGAGCTGTTGCCGGGGCCGTTGATCGCCGGCGGGGTGGGGCTCGGTTCCGGGCCGGCGAAGTCGGCGCCCCGGATGAACGCCTCGTTCTCCGCGCGGGTCTTGGGGTTGCGCGCGGCCACCTCGAGCATGTGCTTGATCGCCACGTCGGTGGCCGCCTTGGCCCGGTCCGGGGCCTGGAAGTGCCAGCCGCAGGCGGCGGCGGTCGCGCCGGTGCTGTCCGGCCCGGCCGGGCTCCCGGGTGGGCACGGCGCGTTGCGGAAACCCCGCACCGCGATCGGCGAGTCCTTCGGTTCCTTGCAGTACGCGTCGGTGGGCGGCGGGCGCGAGTTGGACAGGTCCGACGGCGCGATCCGGTCCTCCTCGAACCCCTTGGTGCACGGCGGAGGCTGGTTGAAGGTCAGCTTGAAGCCCAGCGCCGAGTAGGGCGGCGGGAACTGGCCGCCGGCCTCCAGCGAACCCTTGGCGGTCGTACTGGTCAGCGCCGCGGTCGCCGCCGGGAAGATGACCATGGTCTGCCGGATGTTGGGCACGAACACGCGCAGCACCTGGCTGGTGGAGGTCAGGTCGGTGAGCAGCTGGGGCAGGGTGGGGCGCACCTCGTTCACCAGCTCGCCGAGCGCGTCGGCCATCGGGCCGGCCTTGTCGATCGCGCCCCGCAGGCTCGGGTCGACGGCGCGCAGGGTGTCGGTCACGGCGGCCAGGTCACCGGTGAACGACCGGACCTGGGGTCCGATCCGCTGCTGGGTGGCCAGCACCGGCACCAGGTCGGTGAACAGCCGGACGGTCGGGTCGAGGTCGGCGCTTGCCAGGCCCTGCAGCCGCATCGCGGACCGGAGCAGGCCGGCGAGCTCCGGCCCCGTCCCGTGCAGGGCCCGGTAGAGCTCGTCGACGGTGCTGTGCAGCTTGTCCAGGGGCAGCGTGGCGGCGACGTCGTTCACCGAGGACAGCAGCTTCCCCACCGCGGTGGGAAGTCCGACGCGCCCGGCCGGGATGACGTCCCCGTCGCGCAGCGGCGGCGCGGCCGGGCCGCCCGGTTCGAAGTTGACGAACTGCTCACCGATCGCCGACGTGCCGCGCACCGACACCGCCGAGTTCGCCGGGATCGACACGCCGTCGTTGATGCCGAGCACGGCGGTCACCCCGGCCCGGTCGAGCTCCACCCGGTCGACCTTGCCCACCTCGATGCCCCGGTAGGTGACCAGCGCATGCTCGTAGAGGCCGCTGGCCGAGGGCAGTTGGAGGGTGACCGTGTAGATGCCGGCTCCCAGCATGCGCGGGACCCGCAGGTACTCCACGCCGGCGTAGGTGACGCCGAGCAGGGTGACGACGACGAACGCGATGAGCTGGCCGCGGACCATCCTGTTCAACATCAGTTGCCATCCGGGATGAGCGAGCCGAGCAGGGTGCCTTCCCGCTCGGTGGGCCGGTTCTTCGGTTTCGGCTGGAGCTGGGTCGGTTTGGGCTCCTGCCCGCCGAGGGGCAGGGGTAGCTGCTCGGCCAGGCCGGCGGTGAGCGGGTTGGAGTCCACCAGCCCGCCGGCCAGCGAGGAGCCGCCGAGCAGCGGCACGCCCGCGATGGTGAGGCCGCGCAGCATGTTGCCGCTGAGCGTCTTCTGGTCCAGGTCGACCGTGATGTAGAGGTTCCCGTAGTCACCGTTGAGCACGGCGGGAAAGGCCTTGTTGGACGCGAACGGGAAGGTGAAGAGCATCCCCATCGCCCCGGTCAGCTCCTTGCCCGAGTCGGCCAGCTTGGCCAGCACCGGCTGTAGCGACTCGAGGTTGGCCCGCAGGTCGTCGCGACTGCTGTTGATCACCTTGGCCCCGACGTCGCCGAGGTCGGAGACCGCGTCCAGCGTGTGGACCAGGGTGCCGCGCTGGCGTTCCAGAACCTCCAGGCCCGGCGGGATCGTCCGCAGCGCGTTGTCGATCACCTGGTCCTGCTGGGCGAGGGTGGTGCCGAGCCGGTCCACGTTCTGCATCGCCGCGACGATGTCGGTCCTGCGCGCGTCCAGGGTCGCGGACAGCGTGTTGAGGTTCTGGATCAGCTGCCGGGCGTCGTCCTCCCGCCCGCCGAGCGCACCGTTCAGTTCCGAGGTGATGGTCTGCAGCTGCCCGACGCCGCCCTGGTTGAGCAGCAGCGACAGCGCGGTCAGCAGCTCCTCGGTCTCCGGGTAGTGGCCGGTGCGGGCCAGCGGGATGTCGTCGCCGTCGCGCAGCGTGCCGACGGCCGGACCCCGCCGGGGCGGCGCGAGCTCCAGGTACTCCGCGCCGAGGAGGCTCTTCTGCGCCACCCGGGCCTCGGCGTTGGCCGGCAGGCTGGCCGAGCGCTTCATGCTGACCGTGAGCCTGGCGGTCCAGTTGTCGAAGGCGATGTCGGTGACGGTGCCGACCGTGATGTCGTTGACCTTCACGTCGGCGTTCGGGACCAGGTTGCCCACGTTCGCCACGTGCACGGTGACCCGGTAGCTGTCCTCGCCGGTGCCGGCCCGGAACGGGAGCGCGACACCGCCGCACCCGGACAGCAGCACCGCGCCGGCCAGCAGCACCGGGACCAGCCTCATCGCCCACCCCCGGTGGGCAGCGGCGCGGTCTGCAGCGGGAAGGCGAGCGGGATGTTGTTCATCTTCAGCACCTGGACGAACGGCATGATCGCGGACTCGCAGGCGGCGTTGGTGTTGTCGTTGCGACCACCGGCGGCGAAGATCAGCGAACAGACGAAGGTCGCCGGGTCGGCCATGTTGGTGAGCGCGAAGGCGCCCGCCTGGAGGCTGCCGACCGGGTCGTAGGTGTTGTTGAAGTTGGACACCCCGACGGGTGCGCGCTGCAGGAGATCGGCGAGTGCCTGCCGGTTGTCCGCGAGCTGCTTGGTGAGATCGCCGAGCCCGTGCAGGCTGGTGTCCAGCTGCTCGCGGTTGTCCCGCGCGAAGTCCCGCACCAGCACCGAGGTGCGGTCCAGGGTCCGGATCACCTCGCCGAGCTGTTCGCGGTTGTCCGCCAGCACCGAGGACACCTGCGCGAGCTGTTGGCCGAACGCCCCGACGGCGTCGTCATTCTGCTTGAGGTTGGTCACCAGGGACCGCAGGTTGCGGACCGTGCCGAACAGATCCTGGCCGCCCTCGGCCAGCGTGGTCATCGCGGCGGACGTGTTGCGGATGGTGTCGTGGATCCGGTCGCCCTGGCCGGCGAGGTTGGCGTGCGTGACGTCCAGCGCGCGGCCCAGCGGGCCGGTGGTCTCCCCCGGGGCCGGTCCGAGTTGGCCGGTGAGTTGGGTGAGCTGGTCGACGGTGGTGTCCCATTCGACCGGCGTGACGGTGCGCGACAGCGGGATGGTCGCGTCGTCGGGCAGCGCCGGACCGCCCCGGTAGGCCGGGACGAGCTGGACGAACCGGCTGCTGACCAACGTCGGCGACACGATCGCCGCCTTGGCGTCGGCCGGGATGCGCACCGCCGCGTCGTAGCGCAGGACCACCTTGACCTGCCCGGGCTCGGCGGCGATCGACTCGATCTTGCCGACCTCGACGCCGAGCACCCGGACCGAGTCGCCGGCGTAGAGCCCGGGCGACTCGGCGAAGTAGGCCGTGACCACCTTGTCGGCGGGCGTGAGCGGGGCGGCGATCACGCCGGCGGCCACCGCCAACAGGGCGGCGACCAGCACCACTGGCTTTCTCATGGTCCAACCGCCTTGAGCACGTCGGGGAGCAGCGGGGCGAGGTTGGTCGGGGGCAGGTCCGGGATGTACCCGAAGAACCAGGGGCCGCCGGCGACCGACTCACCGAGGGAGCCGGCGTAGATGTTCAGCCCCTGGATCGTCGAGCCCATCAGCTGGTCGTCGGCGTTGAGCATGTCGAGCACCTTTTGCAGCTCCTCGAGCGCCGGCCGCAGCTGTTCCCGGTTGTCCCGCACCAGGCCGCTGAGCTGCTCGAGCATCGAGCTGGTCGAGGTCAGCAGGCTGGCGATGACGGCGCGGCGCCGGTTCAGCTCGTCGAGCAGCAGGTTGCCGTCGTTGAACAGCCGCGACAGCTCGCGGTTTCGCTGGGCCACCACGCCGGTCACCGTGTTGGCCCGGCCCAGCAGCTCGCGCAGTGCCTGGTCCTCCTGGGCCACCAGCTGGGTGAGCCGGTTGACGCCGTCCAGCGCCCCGTGCAGCGCGGCCGGGGTGCCCTTCAACGTGGTGGCGACCGTGTCCAGGGCCTTGGCCAGCTGCTGTTTGTCCAGCCGGGCCGAGTGCTGGGTCAGCTGGCCCAGGATCTGCGTGAGGTCGTAGGGCGACGTGGTGCGGGCCAGCGGGATCTCGGCGCCGGCCGGCAGCTGCCCGCCGCCCGAGGGCAGCACGGCCAGGTAGCGCACCCCCAGCGAGGTGGCGCTCTTGATCGCCGCGCCGGTCAGCTCGCCGAGGTTGCCCGGCCCGGCCACGTTGAACTCGACCCGGACGTGGTCGCCGGCCAGCTCGACGCTGTCCACCTTGCCGACGGTGAGGCCGCCGATGCGCACGTCGGCCCCGGCGGTCAGGCCGGCCGCCTCGGTGAACTGGGCCGAGTAGGAGGCGTTGGCCAGCGACCGGTAGAGGGAGCCGGAGGTCAGCGCCAGCAGGAGCATGACCACCACGGCGGCTATGCCGACCGTGCCGACCACCCGGGGGTCGCGTTCCCGGAAACGGATCTTCGAGTTCAGCATCGCGGCACGTTTCCGCTGTTGATGAAGGGTGAGTAGATGTGGCCCGCCGGAGTGGTGAAGCGCAGCTGCACGCCACACACGTAGAACTGGAAGGCGCTCTGGTTGGCGCCCAGCCGGCCGAGCGGGATGTAGTAGCCCGGCAGCCGCTTGATCAGGTTCGCCAGCGCGGCGTGGTCGGAGTTGATGGTCTCGGCGAAGCGGTCGATCTGGTGGACCGTTCCCTTGAGCTCGGGGCGGGTCTGGGTCAGCAGGGCGTCCAGGGAGGTGGTGAGGTCGTTGACGCCGCTCAGCGAACGGCCGATCTGACCACGGTCGTCGGCCAGCCCGCTGACCAGCGTCTGCATCTGGACGATCGTGTCGTTCAGTTCCGGGGCGCGCTGGTTCAGCGTGCCGAGCACGGCGTTCAGCTGCCGGACGGTGTCGCTGACCAGTGCGCCGCGGTCGGCGAGCGTGCCGGTCACCGAGCCGAGGTGGGTCAGCAACTCCCCCGTCGCGCTCCCCTGCCCCTGGAGCACCGCGATCAGTGACGCGGACAGGCGGTTGAGCTGGTCCGGGTCGAGCCCCTGGAACAGGGGCGTGAAGCCGTTGTACAGCTCGTCCAGGTCCAGCGCCGGCTGGGTGTTCGTCACGGGAATGGTGCCGCCGGGCAGCAGCACGGGTCCCGGGCCGGGGCCGAGTTGCAGGTACCGGTCGCCGACCAGGTTCTGGTACCGGATGGCGGCCGTGGCCCCGGTGGGCAGCCGGAACCGGTTGCCCACCGTGAAGGTGAGCCGGATCTTGTTGTCGGGCAGGCGGGCCGCGGATTCGACCCGGCCCACGTCGACACCGGCCGCGCGGACCGCACCGCCCGGCTGGATTCCGGAGATGTCCTCGAAGATCGCGTGGTACGTCGTGGTCGGTTCGACCCGGTACCCGCCGAACACCGCGATCAGCCCGCCCGTCATCAGCACGGTCACGGCCACCAGGGCGAGCACCTTGACCAGAGGCCCGATCGGCTTCATCGGCCACCGCCCCGCACGTAGGGCAGGATGGCCGGCCCCAGCAGCTGTTGGGCCAGCGCCAGCGGGCCGACGACCTCGGTCTTGCGGCGGTAGAAGTCGGGTGTGGTGGTGCCGTCGTCGAAGACGCGGTGCGGGGAGTGCGCCAGCAGCGCCGGCCAGCACCTCGGCGCGCTCTTCTCCCCGACCTTCGGGTCGTCGCGCCCCTTCTGGTAACCCGGCTGGCCGGGCAGGAAGGTGACGATGCCGTGGATGCCGTTGTACTGGCCGCCCATCGCCTCGGTGCCACCGATCCGCAGCGTGTTCACCACCCCGAACATGCACGGGTATCCGGGCGCGTAGTCGGCGAACACCCGGGTCACCGGCCGCGCGGTGTCGGCGAAGTCGACCAGCTTCCGGCCGCTCTCGTCCAGTAGCGCGCGGGCGTCGTCGGAGGTGCGGGCGACGCTGCGCAGCATCGGGTTCAGCTCGTCCTCCTTGTCCTGGAGGGTGTCCGAGAGCGCCGAGGCGTTGCCGAGCAGGCGCAGTACGTCCGGCGCGACGTCGGCGTAGGTCGCGGTGACGCCCGGCAGCATCCGCAGGTCCGCCGACACGGCGGGCAGCGTGGAGTTGAACCGCGTCAGGTAGGCGTTCAGGTCGGTGATGAACCGTCCCAGGTCTGCTCCCTGGCCGCGCAGTGCGGTCGCCGTGGCGCCGAGGGTGGCGTTCAGCTTGGCCGGCCGCACGGTGCTCAGCAGGGCCATCACGCTCTCGAAGACCGAGTTGGTCTCGGTGGGCACGCCGGTCGCCTGGATCACCGCGCCGTCGCCCAGCGCCTGGGTGCTCGGTGAGCGCGGCGGCACCAGGTCGATGAACTTCGCGCCGAAGACCGTGGGCGCGACGATCTGGGCGGTCACGTTCGCGGGCACCGCGTCGGCGTACTCGCGGTCGATGGCGATCTGGATGACCGCACTTCCGCCCACCGCGTCGATGGCGCGCGCCTCACCGATCTTGATGCCGCGCAGGGTGACGTCCGCCTTGCGATCCAGCAGCAGCCCGCTTCGGGCGGCGATCACCTTCGCGTGCACGACCGGCACGAACAGCTGGGTGTAGGCGGCCACGATCGCGAACACCGCCAGCGCGAGCGCGCCCAGGCCGAGCAGCCCGAACCACTTGTAGCGCATCGCTACCTCGAGATGTGGAGTGTGTTGGAGTTGCCGTACAGGATCAGGCTCATCCCCAGGGCGACGAACATGACGCCCACCAGGGAGAGCCGAACGGCCCGGCCCACCGCCTCGCCCACGCCCTCCGGGCCGCCGGCCGCGCGGTAGCCGTAGTAGCAGTTCACCAAAATGATCACCACGCCCATGACCAGCACCACGACGAACGAGCTGAGGATGTCGCGGGGCACCAGGAAGGTCTGGAAATAGTGGTCGTACGTCCCGGGTGACTGGCCGTAGAGCAGGGTCGTGGTGAGCCGGGTGAGCACGTAGGACATGACCAGGGAGATCGCGTAGAGCGGGGTCACCGCGATCAGCCCGGCGATCACCCGGGTGGTGACCAGGTAGGGGATCGACGGAATCGCCATCACCTCGAGCGCGTCGATCTCCTCGTTGATCCGCATCGCGCCGAGCTCCGCCGCGAATCCGGCGCCCACGGTCGCCACCAGCGCGATCCCGGTGACCAGCGGCGCGGCGATACGGGTGTTCACGTAGGCGGAGATGAACCCGAGCAACGCGTCGATCCCGATGTTGGTCAGCTGCGCGTAACCCTGGATCGCCAGCTCGATGCCGGTGGTGCCGGTCAGGAAGGCCACGATCATCGCCGTCCCGCCGACCATCGCCAGCGCGCCCCGGCCGAAGCTCACCGAGGCGAGCTGGCGCAGGACCTCCGACCGGTAGCGGCGGAAAACCCGGAAGAACGAGGCTTGGGCGCTGCCGTAGAAGGCGACCTGGTCACCGATGTTGTCCAGTACCGAGCCCGCACTCGACACGGCGCGCCGGAGCTGGCGGTCAATCACCTCGAACCCCATTTCGGTCGCCGGTCGCCCGGCCTCGTCGCCCGGAGCAGGCCAGAGTGAACACCCTCTCGACACTTTGAGTCAACCGGTTGATTGAAAAAGACCGTACCGCGCCTCCGGACCGCACGGGGCGGCCGGCCCGCGAACGTAGGATTGGCGCGATGACGGGGCCGCCCGCCGGCTTGCCGAGGAGGTACATCGAGATGGCAGCGCAGCGCCGCATAGCGGCGCCCGACGCGAAGAACCGGACGCTGCTGCTCGACGCGGCCGAGGAGCTAATGCTCGAAAAGGGGTATGCCGCCGTGACGTCGCGGCGTATCGCCGACAAGGCTGGCCTCAAATCGCAACTGGTGCATTACTACTTCCGCACGATGGACGAATTGTTCCTGGCGATGTTTCGCCGGCGCGCCGAGGAAGGGCTCAAACATCAGCGCGAGCTGCTGAACTCCGAGCGGCCGCTGCGGGGCCTGTGGGAGTTCAACACCGAGACCTCGAGCTCCGCGTTCACGATGGAGATCGCGTCCCTGGCGCGTCATCGCGAGGAGTTCCGCGCGGAGGTGAGGCGGTACTCCGAACGGTTTCGCGCCGCACAGCTCGAGGTCGTTGCCGCCGTCATGGAGCGCTACAAGATCCCGCGCGAGGTGTGCACACCGGCCGCGCTCGCCATGATCATGACGGCCATCGGCCGGATCATGTCGATGGAGGAGAATCTCGGCTTCTCACTGGGACACAAGGAGACTGTCGAATTCATGGAACGGTACCTCGATCAGCTCGAAAGCTACGCTAGGCCGGAATGACCACCGGGAGCGAATCCCAGCCGCGCACGGTGGATGTCGGGGAAAGCTGGGCGCGGTCGTAGTCCACGTCCCACTCGGGGAATCGCTTCAGGACCTCTTCCAGGGCAATACGACCTTCCAGCCGGGCCAGGGACGCGCCTAGGCAGAAGTGCGTGCCGATGCCGAAGGTGAGGTGCTGGCGGGCCTCGCGGTGAATGTCGAAGCGGTCGCCGCCCGCGAACTGCCGGTCGTCGCGGTTGGCGGCACCTACCAGGAACATCATGACGCTGCCCTCGGGCACGGTCTGCCCGTAGTACTCCACGTCGCGGGTCACGTACCTGGCCACGTGCGGGGCGGGCGGCTCGAACCGGAGCAGCTCCTCGACCGCCCTCGGTACCAGCGACGGATCGGCGACCAGGTCCCGGCGCTGGTCGGGATGCTCGGCCAGGACCTTGCCGGTCCAGCCGATGAGCCGGGTGGTGGTCTCGTTGCCGGCGCCGGCCACCACGGTGACGTAGGTGAGCAGCTCCTCCCGGGTGAGCCGCCGCCTGCTGCCCGTCTCGTCCTCGAACTCGACGTTCAGCAGCTCGGTCATGATGTCGTCGGACGGATGCTCGGCCCGCCAGTCGATGTACTCGGCGAAGATCTCCCCGCTGACGAAGTCGCCGTGTTCGGACCACCTGGTCATCGGCTTGCCCGCCTCGGTCCGCAGCTCGGCGTCGACCTGGTCGCGCACGGCCTCCTGGTCCGCCTCCGGGATCCCCAGCAGCATGCCGATCACCCGCATCGGCATCTGCTTGCCCAGATCACCGACGAAGTCGAACTTCCCGGTCCCGACCAGCGGATCGAGGCTGCGCACGCAGAACTCGCGGATCTTCGGCTCCAGGTTCCGGATCTTCTTCGGGGTGAACATCCGGGACAGCAGGTTGCGGTGAATGGTGTGGACCGGCGGGTCCTCGAAGATCAGTACACCCGACGGTATCTCGATGTTCGCCTTGATCAGCTCGAGGATTGCGCCCCGACTGGAGCTGAACGTCTCCCGGTCGGCCAGCCCCTTCCGCACATCCTCGAACCGGCTGAGTGCGTAGAAGTCGTGTTGCTCGTTGTAGTACAGCGGGGCGTCTTCGCGGATCCGGTGGAAGACCGGGTACGGGTCGGCGTTGATGTCCACGTCATACGGGTCGTAGTAGAGATCGCTCGTCGCGGGAGTCGCTGACACAGGGACGATCCCCTCTCGCCTCAGAATTGGTGCCAGTAGGCTGACACCAATTCTGAACCGTGTCAATCGCCGGGTCCGCGACCCTGCCGGACGGCGGTCTCGACCAGCCGCATCACCCAGGTCACTCCCCTGGTCGCCTCGGCGGGATCGAGTCCCCAGATCTTCACCAGGCGTTCGTAGGCCCCGATCCCCCACAGCACGTCGAACATGGCCGCGGCGGTGGCCCGGTCCGTCTCCGACCAGCCGGCCGTCACCGGGACCAGCGCGTTCAGCAGCGCCTCGCGGCGGCGTTTGTCCGCTTCGGCCTGCGTGGCGTCCTGCGGCATCGGTTCCCCGGACGGAAAGGTCGAGACGTAGGCGAGCGTCCGCTCGGTGATCTCGGCGATCTCCTCGAGCTTCATCCCCTCCAGCGTCGGGATGCCCGCCTCCTTCTGGAGGCGCTGCATCACCGCGTCGCGCAGCTCCCGCTCGTTGGGGAAATGCCGGTAGACGGTCCGTTCGTTCACCCCGGCGCGTTCCGCGACGGCCTGGAACGTGACCCCGCGCCAGTCCCACACCGGACCCTCGTGGACCAGTTCGCTGCCCGCCGAGACGATGCGTTCCACCGTCTCCGACGCGCGCTGCCGGCGCAACGTGCTGTCGTACCGACGGCGTTGCGCAGTTGGCTCACCCACGTATCGCTTCCCTTCGCACGGCCCGCGACCATACCGGCATTCTCTCCCGATCACGCGACCGTGAAGATCGGCTGTCCGGCGACGTAGGTGGTGACCACCTGGGCGTCCGTCGGGTCAGCGGTGATCGCGGCGCGGGGCCGGTCGAAGAGCACGAGGTCGGCGCGGGCGCCGGCGGCGATGCGCCGGGGTGGTCCGCCGGGGTCGTGCGGCGGCGCGAGGTAGGCGTCCAGTGCGGCGCTCGGCGTGAGTCGTTCGGCGGCGCCGAGCACGGCCCCGGCGGGAGTGCGCCGGTGGACCGCGGCGGCGATCACGGCCCGGGGGTCGAGCGGCCCGTAGGGGGCGTCGCTGGAGAGTGCGAGCGGGATTCCCGCGTCGCGCAGGGATCGGCACCGGTACAGGTCGGGGTGATCGGTGCGCGGGACATCGCGCCGGTAGTCGTCGCCCCGCTCGGCCAGGAAGCCGGGCTGGGTGACGACGCGCAGGCCGTGGCGGGCGAGATCACCGAGCAGCTCGGCGGGGACCAACGCGGCGTGTTCGACCCGGTCGCCCGGTACCGAACCGGTCTCCCCCAGCGCGGCCAGCAGCAGGACCACCGCCTCGCGGGTGACACAGTGCACCGCGACCGCGCGTCCGGCGCGATGGGCGGCGCGGATGCGGCCGGTGAGGTCCCCGAGGTCGGGCAGGCCCGAGTCGGCGATCACGATCTTGTAGGAGCCGGTGGTGGTGCCCGGCGGGGCCGGCCGGTGCGGCGGCACGCCGAGCAGGTGGACGCGCTGCGCGAGCTTCCCGTCGGCGACCGCGCGCGCGATGGCCTCGAGCGCGCCGTCGTCCAGGTCGGGTGTGGCGTCGGTGACCGAGGTGATGCCCAGCCGGGCGAGACGCGCACCGACCCCGGCGAGGTCGGGGGGCCGGGCGCGGGGCAGGCGGGTGCGCAGCCAGTCGTCGGCGCGCCAGAGCCGGCCGGTGGGGCGGCCGGCGTGGTCGCGTTCGATGCCGGGGTGCGGGCCGGTGGCGAGGCCGAGCAGCTCGGCGGCGGGGGCGTTGAGGATCCACAGCGCGCCGCCCCGGTGCTGCATGCGGACGGGCCGGGCGGGGTGCAGCGCGGTGAGGGCGTCCCCGTCGAGGTCCCCGGCCACGGACTCGTGGTAGCCGATCCCCCGTACCCAGCCGTGCTGGTCGGCCGGGCCGGTGGCGAGTGCCTCGGCCAGCGCGGCGCGATCACGGACCCGCGGCGGGCCACAGCGGGTCGAGCACTCGGCGGCGGCCATGGCGTGCAGGTGCAGGTGGTGGTCGGTGAGCCCGGGGAGCAGGGCACCGCCGGCGCCGTCCTGGAGCCCCTCGCCGGCCCGCCGGCCGAGGCCCGGACCGATCTCGGCGACGCGGCCGTCGGCCAGCCGCACGTCGGTGCGGTGACCGTCGATCTCCACGTCGCGCAGCAACGTCGGGTTCATGGCCTCGGGATACCCAGACCGCGCAGCACCTCGTCGGTGTCCGCGCCGCTGGGCGGCGCAGCGCCCTGGGCCGCCCTTCGTCGCGGCGGGCGCACCGCGACGCGGCCCGACGGCGTATCGAGAGTCCATTGGTCGCCCCGGCGACGCGCGGCGAGGGCCTTTCCGGCCGGTCCGGGGTCCAGGGTGGCGGCCACCGTGTCGGCCATCGCGATGTCCAGCAGGCTCCCGGCCGGCGTGGTGAGGGCGAGCACGGCGGCGGTGAGGCCGGTGAGCGGATCGGCCAGCGCGTCACCGCAGAACACGGGTTGGTTTGCCGCATCCCGGGCTACCAGGCCCGCGGCGGCCGCCACGTCGTCGCCGAAGCCGACCCGGTCGGACCCCCGGCCGGCGGCGGTGATGGAGATCCACGTGGTCCCGGTGGACGCGCTGGCGGCCGCGTCGAGCCCCCACCGCGCCAGGGCGCGTGGACGGGAAGCCTCGATGACGACGTCGGCCGCGTCGACCAGTGCGGCCAGCGCGCGACGGCCGGCCGGCGTGCCGGGGTCGAGCACCACACTCCGGTGACCGGCGTGCAGCAGGCGGTAGAAGCCGGGGTCGCCGAGGCGGGCGCCGTCGGGTCGCCACGGGGTTTCCACCTTCACCACGCGGGCACCGGCCAGCCCGAGCAGGTGCGCGCACAACGGGCCGGCCCACAGCGCGCTGAAGTCGACGACGAGCCGGCCGGTCACGTCTCGCGCCGGTGCTCCCCCGACCGGTGGGGCAGCGGTGCGGTGGCGCACCGGTGCGGCCGCGATGCCGAGCAGCGTGGCCCGTCCGGCCAGTTCAGCGCCGGTGTGCGCGGCCAGCCAGGCCCCGACCGCCGGCCACGGGTCGGCGGGCAGCTCCGCCCCGACCAGCGCGCCGAGCAGGGACGGGTCGTCGGGGCGGGCGCAGCTGACGGCGGCCCAGCCGTCGGCGGTGCGCAGCAGGCGGCAGCTTCCACCGGCGGAAACCCGGCCGCGCCGGGTGTGCCCGGTGAACCCGGCGCGCTCGGAAAGCAGCCGGGCGCCGTCAAGGCGAACTCGCCCACCGGTGGCTTCGGCGAGGGCGGTACCGAGCTCACGCGCGCGGGTCGCCGCCCGCCCCGGGGGAACCAGCGGCGGGCCGTCGTGGTGCCCGGTGAGCGCGACCAGACCGCTGTCCGCCCAGTCAACGGCGGCCCCGGTGCCCGTCGCCCGCACACTGCTCGGCACCCGTCGACGATAACCTAGGGTCAATGACGGTCCCCGAGCTTGATCCGACCTGGGGCGGCCCGGCCCGGCGGATCGACCTCGCCGCCCTCGCCGACGGTGCCGCCGACGAGCCGCTGCTGGACGAACACGGCCGGATCAGCGAGCCACTGCTCATAGTCGACCTGGACGCTCCGGGTCCGGCCGGGCCGGCCGCATCGGCGGTGGCCCGGGCCGACCGGATCCTGGTCGGTGTGGCCAGCCGGAGCGCGCCGGGCGGCGACCTGCGTGCGGTGCTGGAGGCACTGGACGTAACCCTCGTGCCGGCGGCCGCCGAGGCCGGCCCGCCGACCGTCGACACCGCCGACCCGTGGTTGGCGGCCGAGGAGCTGCACGCCGCCGCGAACGTTCACCCGCAGGCCGCCACCGTGTTGGCCGGGCTGCTGCGCCGGACCGGCACGCTCCCGGTGGATGCGGCGTTGGACGCGGAGTCCTTCGCCTACTCCACGCTGCTGGGCGGCTCGGAGTTCCGGACCTGGCTCGATGCCCGGCGACCGCGTCCGGCGCCGCCGCCCGCGCCGGCCGCGCCGGTACTGGTGGACCGGACCTTCGACGAGCTGCGGATCACCCTCAACCGGCCGGAACGCCGCAACGCCTACGGGCGCGAGGTCCGGGACGCGCTGGTCGCCGCGCTGGACGTGGCACTGTTCGACGAGACCGTGCACGTGGTACTGGACGGAGCCGGGCCGTCATTCTGCGCCGGCGGTGACCTGGACGAGTTCGGCACCACCCCGGACCCGGCCACCGCCCACTTCGTACGTACCTCGGGCGGCGCCGGCCGGACACTGCACCGCCTCGCCGGCCGCGCCGAGGCGCGGGTGCACGGCGCGTGCGTCGGCGCGGGGATCGAGCTGCCCGCGTTCACCGGGCGCGTGGTGGCCGACCCGGACGCGACGTTCCGCCTCCCCGAGGTCGGGATGGGCCTGATCCCCGGCGCGGGCGGCACGGTCAGCATCCCGCGCCGGATCGGGCGCTGGCGCACCCTGCACCTCGCGCTCGGCGGCGCCAGCATCCCGGCGGCCCGTGCGCTTTCCTGGGGGCTGGTCGACACCGTCCGGCGCCACGAGGGCTGACGCCCCGGTCAGGGCGAGGTGGCGAACAGTGCCCTGACCGCCGGCCGGTTGACCTTCATCGACGGGGTCCTCGGCAGCTCGTCGACGATCCTGATCTCGGTCGGCAGGTGGTAGCGGGCCAGGCGTGCGGCCAGCCATTGCCGCAGCTCGGCGGCGGCCGGGTGGGCGAAGCCGGGCCGGATCGTGACGGCGGCGACGGGCACCTCGCCGAGGCGGTCATCGGGAATCCCGACCGCCGACGCGTCCCGCACCGCCGGGTGGCGGCGCAGCACTTCCTCCAGCACGCTCGGCACGATCTTGAACCCGCCCCGGTTGATCGCGTCGTCGGCCCGGCCGTGGATGTAGAGGAACCCGTCGCCGTCCAGGCTGGCCAGGTCGGTGGTGCGCACCCAGCCGTCGCCGGGCAGCTGGGCGCCCTTCGCCTCGAGCACCCCCACGATGCCCGGCGGCACCGGCTCGTCCGTCACGCGGTCCATGATGCGCAGCTGGATGCCGGGGAACGGCCGGCCGACGCTGCCGCGCTTGGCGGTCCACCACTCGCGGTGCAGCGAGAGGCTCCAGCCGGCGATCGCACCGGCGAACTCCGTCGCGCCGTACACCGACAGCACCGGGACCCCGAAGCGCGCGGTGAACCGGTCGGCGTCCTCGGGGGCCAGTGGAGCCGTACCGGAGGACACCTGCTCGACGCCGTCGAAGATCCGGGCCGGCAGGTCGGACTGCAGCACCATCCGCAGCGCCGCCGGCGCCAGCCGGACCCGCCGTGGCCTGGTCCGGCGCACCAGGTCTGCCCATTTCCGGACGTCGAACTGTTCCATCAGCGCGGTCGGCAGGCCGGCCGCGACGTGCGCGATGGCGAAGTACAGCCCGCTGATGTGCACCAGGGAGGTCCACAGGATCGACGGGCGGGTGCGCAGCCGCACCTCCTCGTCCGCCCCGGGCGTGCCCGTCGCCTCGAACGCGGCGGCGAGCTGGCGGTAGGTCAGCTCCACCCGCTTCGGCTTCCCGGTGGTCCCGCTGGTCTGCATCAGCACCGCCACGTCACCGCGTACGGCGGCCCTCGGCGCGACCGTCCAGTCGGCCGGGCGCGACCGCAGGGGCCGCTCGTCCTCGGCCGTTTCGATCGGCAGGGTCGCCGCCCCGGCCGCCGCCGCCGCGAACCCCGGCCGGGCCCAGTCCTCGGCGCAGGCAACCAGCGCCTGGGGCGCCAGCGTCGCGATGTCCTCGGCCAGGGCGACGTCGCCGTGGAAGGGGCTCAGGGTCACCACCTGGCGCCCGGTGGCGATGACCGCGACCAGCGCGGCCAGCTGCCCGGGCCGGTTGCGCAGCACGATGCCGATGCGGTGCGCGTCGGGTTCGCCGGCCTCGGCGAGCAACCGGTCGAGGTCCTCGACCGCGCGCCGCAGGAAGGCCCAGGGGTAGTGGCGGGCCTCGAAGGTCAACGCCGTCGCATCCGGCGCGGTGGCGATCACCCGGCGCAGCCGGGCCGGGAGCGGGCGGTCGTCAGGATTGGGCACTAGCGGCGCCTTTCGTTCGGGCCAGCCACCAAAAAAGGGTCCTCTAATCTAACCTCCATGTTGCAGCACCCGGCAATATCTGGTCGGATATCGAATTACTAGTACCTTACTTCCCAGACGGAGCCGCCGGATGGAGCCGAAGACCGTGCTGTTCGGAGTGGCGGACCACGTCGCGACGATCACGCTGAACCGCCCGGAAGCCATGAACAGCTTCAACCAGGACATGCTGGAGGACTTCGACCTCATCTGGCGGGTGGTCAAGACCGTGGACGACATCCACGCCGTCGTGCTGCGCGGAGCGGGTGACCGCGCGTTCTGCACCGGCGTGGACGTCAAGGAGGGCATCGACCGGCAGAGCAACCCCTGGAGCCAGACCGACCCCGGCGAGTACCTGTCACCGAAGCTCAACCGGGTGTGGAAACCGCTGATCTGCGCGGTGCACGGGATGGCCGCCGGCGGCGCGTTCTACTGGCTGAACGAGGCCGACATCGTGATCTGCTCCGAGGACGCCACGTTCTTCGACCCACACGTCAGCTACGGCCTCACCGCCGCCCTGGAACCGATCGGGCTCACCCGGCGCATCCCGCTCGGTGAGACCCTGCGCATCGCGCTGCTCGGCCTGGACGAGCGCCTCTCCGCCGCGCGCGCCCTGCAGATCGGCCTGGTCACCGAGGTGCTCCCGCCCGAGCAGCTGTGGCCCCGGGCCGACGAGCTCGCCCGGATCATCGCCGCCAAGCCGCCGGCCGCCATCCAGGGCACCGTCCGGGCGATCTGGGAGTCGCTGGACCAGACGCGCACCCACGCGCTGCGCACCGGCCTGTCCTACACCCAGCTCGGCAACCCGGTCGGGAAGGCCCAGGTGGACCGGTCCGCGGTGTCCCGGCGGGAGTGGACGCTCCGATGATCCGTTTCGGCATGCCGTGGCCCGGCACCGACGTCGCCCGCGAGGCCGAGCAGGCCGGCGTCGGCGCGTTCTGCACCGGCGACTTCGTCGACCACGACGCGTACGTGACGCTGGCCGAGATGGCCGCCGGCACCGAACGGGCGCTGATCGGGCCGGCGATCACCTACGCGTTCTCCCGCACCCCGTACGCGCACGCCACCGCGATGCGCCAGCTGCACGCGAAGGCGCCCGGCCGGTTGTTCCTCGGGCTGGGCACGGCCGCCTTCCGCATCAACCGGGACTGGTTGGGCGTCCCCGCCGATCACCCGGTGGACCGGGCCGCCGAGACCGTCGAGGCCGTCCGCGCCTGGCTGCGGGCGGAGAACGGCGACAAGATCCGCTACTCCGGTCGGTTCCACTCGGTCGACGCCGACGTCCGTGCCCCGGTGCTCGGCCGCCTGGACATCCCGGTGCTGCTCGCCGCCTTCAACCGGCGCATGGCGGCGGCCGCGGGCCGGGTCGCGGACGGGGTGATCGGGCACGGCCTCTTCACCAGCTCCTGGTGGCGGGAGGTGGTCCGGCCGGCGGCACGACAGGGAGCGGCCGGCGACGCACGGACCGAGCAGGGCTGGATCATCACCGCGATCGACGACACCGCCCCGGAGCGCGCCGTCGCCGACGCCCGGCGCATGATCGCGTTCTACCTCACGGTGAAGACCTACGACCCGTTCGTGGCCCACCACGGCTGGGAAGCGCCCGTGGCGCGGCTGCGCGCGGCGTTCCGGAGCGGCGACACCGACGGCATGGCCGCCGCCGTGACCGACCAGATGCTCACCGAGATCGCCATCTGCGGGACCACGGCCGACGCGAAGGACCTGCTCGCCCGGCGCACGGACGGCCTCCCGCGCGACGTCGGCTACTTCGCCCCGCCGAGCTTCCTGGTGGGCCGCAAGCGTCGCGCCGCCTACGCCCGGTCCAGCCTGGCCCTCCTCGGCGCGGTGCCGGCATGACGACCCCGTACTCGTTCTCCTCGCGGCTCTACATCGGCGGACGCCGGGTCGACGGGACTTCGGACGCCCGGCTGGTGGTGCGAAACCCGGCGACGGAGGAGCCCATCGCGGAAGTTCCGGAAGCCTCCGTCGAGGACGTGCGGGCCGCGGTCCAAGCCGCGCGGACGGCCTTCGACGAGGGTCCCTGGCCTCGGCGCAAGCCCGTGGAGCGAGCGGCGGCGCTGCTGCGGATGGCCGAGGAGATGGAGCACAGGCTGCCCGAGCTGGTCGCGGTGAACATGGCCGAGGCGGGGTCGGTCCGCTGGTTGGCCGAGAGCATCCAGACCCGGATCCCGGTGGCCCACCTGCGCGACATGGCCGAACGGGTGATGCCGGCCTTCGCCTGGGAGCGCCCGATGGAACCGACGATCGCGCCGGGTGCAGGGATCGCCCAGGGGCAGCTGCGCCACGAACCGTTCGGGGTGTGCTCGCTGATCGCGGCCTACAACTTCCCGTTCTTCCTGAGCATGATGAAGCTGATCCCGGCGCTCGCGGCCGGCTGCACCGCCGTGCTCAAGCCGGCACCGGCGACGCCCCTGGAGTCCCTGCTGATCGGCGACTTCGCCGACGCCGCCGGCCTGCCGCCCGGCGTGCTCAACATCGTCACCGGCGGAACCGAGGCCGGCCGGGAGCTGACCACCAACCCGATGGTGGACCTGGTCAGCTTCACCGGATCCGACGCCGTCGGGCGGATGGTCTACGCCCAGGCCGCCGCGTCGGTGAAGAAGGTCGTGCTCGAGCTCGGCGGCAAGTCCGCGAGCATCGTCCGGGCGGACGCCGACTTCGCCGGGGCCGCGCGGTCCGCGATCGCGGGCATCACCACCCATGCCGGCCAGGGCTGCTCGCTGCTGACCCGCACCATCGTGCACGAGTCCGTCCACGACGAGCTGGTCGAGCGGATCCTCGCCGGCCTGGCCGGGGTGACCGTGGGCGACCCCGCCGACGGCTCCACCACGATGGGTCCGCTGATCAGCGAGGCGCAGCGGGAGAAGGTGGAAAACCTGATCCGCACCGGCGAGCGGGAAGGGGCGTCGATCGCCGCCGGCGGCGGGCGCCCGGCCGGCCTGGCCAAGGGGTACTTCCTGGAGCCGACGCTGTTCACCGGCGTCGACAACTCGATGACGATCGCCCGGACGGAGTTCTTCGGCCCGGTCGGCGTGGTCATCCCGTTCCGCACCGACGACGAGGCGGTCCGGATCGCCAACGACAGCCCCTACGGCCTCGCCGGCGCCGTGTGGAGTGCCGACACGGCGACCGCCTACGAGATCGCCGGCCGGATCCGTGCCGGCGGCGTCTCGATCAACGGCGGTGGCGCCGGCGTGAACCCGAGGGCGGCGTTCGGCGGTTACAAGCAGAGCGGGCTCGGCCGGGAATGGGGCGAGTTCGGGCTCGCCGAGTACCTGCAGACCAAAAGCATCAGCTGGACCGCCCGTTAGGTGGTTTGATTCGGCGCCGCGCCCCGGCGCCGGGCCACAGCCAGGAAACCCGCTCCGAAAGCCTGTACCCCGGGTCCTGACTTGCGTTGCAAGCCGGTGGCGGACTCCGTCACCCAGTGTTGCCAAACGCCGAGTCCGCGCCGACGATTCCACGGCGGGTCCTCATCGAGTGCGACACCATGCTGGTTCGATCGGGAAAAAGCCAGACTGGTGTCGACTTCGATGAACGGGACGAACCGAACCCGACCAACACCGATCACGCTGCGTAACGAGGCTGGCGGTCGGGCGCGTGAACCGCGGCAGGGCGGCCACCAAGCCACCGTCCGGTTGGATGCTGATCTTGAGTGTGCACACCCCCGCTGACTCGGCTCAGTCGGCGGGGGCCTTCACCAGGATTGCCGCCATCAGCTCCTCGTCGCCGTGGGACAGCGTGCTCCAGACCACGCCGCCCACGTGTTCCCGCACCGCCTCGACCAGCAGCAGCGGGGTCGGGTCGCCGAGGGTGACGACCACCGCCGCCTCCCCCGGGCCGAGCCACCGCGCGACCAGCCGGATGATCTCGTCACAGACGCGCGCGGGTAGGGGGTTGTCCTGGGGCTGGGCCTGCACCAGGCCCGGGTGCCCGCCGTACGGGATCGCCACCGACATCATCAGCCACCAGGCCCAGCGATTTCGCGGCCGGCGGCCGTGCCGGACGGAGTACTGGCCCCGCCGGTTCGCCCACACGACGGCCACGGCCCGGGGCGAGAGCAGCTGAGGATCTTCCGTGAGGCACAGGGCCGCGTTCTCGGCCGCCTGCTGGGTCGGACAGCGCAGCGCGATGTGGCTGTCCATCCGGCACCTGCTAGGCGACCGGTGTGGCGCCGTGGCCACACGCGTGCTCGGCGGCGAGGAAGCCGAAGACCATGGTGTTGCCGATGCTCGCGCCGGCACCCGGGTAGGCGCGGCCCATGACGGTGGCGGTGATGTTGCCGGTGGCGTACAGGCCCGGCAGGGGTTGCCCGTCGGCCCCCAGCACACGGGCGTGCTCGTCCGTGACCAGCCCGCCACAGGTGCCGACGTCGCCCGGGAAGATCTGCAGGGCGTAGTACGGCGCCCGGTCCAGCGGCCCCAGGGCGGGGTTGGGCTTGTGGCCGGGATCGCCGAGATGGCGGTTGTACCGTGACTCCCCCCGCCCGTAGTACGGATCGATGCCCTTGGCGGCGTGCGCGTTGAACCGCTCCACCGTGGCGGCCAGACCGCCCGGGTCGATCCCGCACGCGCTCGCCAGATCCTCCACCGTGTCGGCCTTCTTGATCTCCCCGCTGTCCAGCCAGGCCGACGGCAGCCGGCCGATGCTGGTCCGAGAGTGGGCGTAGCGCCGCCGGTAGTTGTCGTCGAACACCAGCCAGCACGGGACCGCCCGGGTGTTCCGGTCCCGGGCGAACATCGCCTTGCCGACCTCCACGTAGGAGTTCGCCTCGTTGCAGAAGCGGTTCCCGGCCTCGTCCACGTAGATGGTGTGCGCCCGCTGGCGCGCGCTGTTCAGCGCGGACATGCCGAAGTAGGCCGACGGGACGGGCAGCCACCAGGCCTCGTCGAGCAGGTCGGTCCGGGCGCCGAGGGCCATGGCCAGAGCCAGCACCTCACCGGTGTCACCCGGGTTGGAGATCGACCACTCACCGGTGGCGTGCTGGTCCCCGCCGTGTCGCAGGCGCAGCTCCTTGTTGTGGGCGAAACCGCCGGCGGCCAGCAGCACGCCCTGGCCGGCCGCCACGGTCGTCGTGGTGCCGTCACGGTCGATCCATACCCCCGTCACCCGCCCGTCCTCGACCACCAGGCCCTCGAGGGAGCTGTCCAGCCAGATCGGGACGTCGCGGGCCACCGCCAGCTCCACCAGCTGCCCGACCAGCGAGGAACCGTTGGTGAGCAGTGGCCGGCGACGCAGCTTGGCCAGCTGGGTGCGGATCCCCACCCGCATCGCCACGCCGAAGGCGCGCGCCGAGCGGTTGAAGTGCATGAGGTGCGGGAGCTCCTCGGTCATCGCGGCCAGCCCGACCGACTCCGCCAGTCCCGGTTGGAGCTTGTGCCGCCACTCGCCCAGCCGGCGCGCGTCGTACGGGACGCCTTCGATCGAACGGCCCTCGGCGCTGCCGCCCTTGCGGTTGTCGTAGTAGTCCGGGTACCCGGCGCAGCGCCTGAAGCGCATGCCCCGTTCGCGCAGGAAGGAGACCATCCTCGGCCCCCCGGTGAGATAGGCGTCGCGGCGTTCCCGGGACGACCCCGGCCCGGCCTCCCCCACGACCTCCTCGAAGTACGCCATCCCGTGGTCGTAGGCGTCGAGAACCCCGTCGACCTCCATCAGCGGGTTGTTCGGGATCCAGACCATTCCGCCGGACATCGCGGTGGAGCCGCCGATGAGCGGTTGCTTCTCGATCACCAGGGCCGAGCGGCCGGCGTCGGCCGCCCGCAGGGCGGCGACCAGTCCGCCGCCGCCACTGCCAATGCAGACGAAGTCGTAGGAGCAGTCCCAGTCGGACATGGTTGTCTCCGAACTCGGATGAGCGTTTCGGGCAGCGCAAACCCACCGGCCGAGCCGGTGTTCGAAATCTGAGATGGGACCCGGCGACCGGGGCCTAGTCCTCGACGGGCGTTACCTCAGCGGTCCACATTCCGACCAGGACGTCCACCAGGGAGGTGGCCGCCTCGGCCCACGACGGCGGGTCCACCGGCGTTCCCTCCGCCAGCGCGCGTTCCCGCTCGGCGCACATCTGGACGATCACGTGGCTGGTGATCCGCGACCGCTCGCGCTTCACCCGCTCCGGCAGCTCGGGCAGCGACTCGCCCAGCCCGTCGAGGATGCGCAGGATCGACTCCGACGTCGCTTCCTCGACCGCGATCTGGCGAAGCCCGGGATCCGACACCACCTGCGCCAGGAACCGGGCGAACCAGGTGGGCGGGCCTTCCTCGTCCAGCACCTCGACGTAGGGGTGCACCAGGCAACCGACCCAGTCGCGAAGGTCCCGGGAGTCCCGCAGGCGCTGGAACCGCTGCTCGCGCCGGGTCTCCACCCGCGCGTTGAAGTCGCGGACCAGCTCCCGCACCAGGTCGGCCTTGGAGGCGAAGTAGTACCCGACCACGGAGGTGTTCCCCATGCCGGCGACCGAACCGATCTGGCGGTTCGACACCGCCAGCACCCCGTGCTCGGCGAACAGGCGCAGAGCCGTCTCGAGGATCGCGATCCGCGTCGCCGCGCCCCGACCCTCGACGTTGTTGGCTCGTCCGGCACTCGACCCGCCCGACAACGACGCGGCACCTCCAGCCGTCAACCTGCTCTCCTCCACCGGTCCGCGCGCCCGCTCGTCCGTCAACTGTCCGGCATCGTGCAGCCACCCCGGGTCGATCCCGGCCGCGACACGCCCATCGGGGAACCATCATGCTCGGTCCCGGACGTCGACGAGGTGGGACCTCGAGGTGTACGGCGCGGTCCAGATCCCGGCCAGCGCGTCGACGAGGCCGGTTTCCAGCCCCCGCCAGCTGGGCCGAGGAGTGGGCGCGCCGGCCGCCAGCTCGGCCTCGTGCTCGGCACACATGTGCACGATCACCTGTTGCAGGATCTGGCCGCGCTCGGTGGCGGCGTACTCGGGCATCGCCGGCAGGTAGCGCGCCAGCGCCGCGCGGGTCTCTTGCAGCGTCGGCGACCGGCTCGCCTCCTCGGTCATGATCGCGCGCAGCGCCGAGTCGCTCATGACCTGCGCGCACAGCCGGGCGAAGTAGGTGGTGCCCCGCCGCGCGAAGTGATCGGTCCACGGTCGGATCAGGCAGCCCAGCCAGTCCCGGAGGCCGGCCGGCTCCGGCATCCCGGCCAGCATGGCCACCCGGGTGCACTCGACGTCCGAGGTGAACCGGCGGGTGATGGCGCGCACCAGGTCGGCCTTGGTGCCGAAGTGGTAGCCCACCACGGCGGTGTTCTTCTGCCCGGCGGCCTCGGCGATCTGCCGGTTCGACAGGGCGAACACGCCACGCTCGGCGAAGAGCCGCTCGGCGGTGTCCAGGATCAGCGACCGGGTCGCCTGGCGACGGCGTTCGGGGCGGGTCATCGGGCCGCCTCGCCGGCGACGGCCAGCTTGACCAGGTCCTCGGCCTTGAACGGTGCTCCGGCCGTGCTGCCGCCGTCGACCGGCAGGACGACCCCGGTGACATAGGCCGAGCGGTCACTCGCCAGATAGAGGGCAGCCTCGGCCACGTCGGCGGCGGTCCCCTCGCGACGCAGCGGCCGGGACACGGCCATCACCGCCCGGACGGCGGCGACCCGGCCGTCGGCCCCTTCACCCGCCACCGCTCCGGCCAGCAGCCCGGTCGGGATGTTGCCCGGCGCGATGCAGTTCACCCGTACCCCGTGCTCGGCCAGGTCGATCGCGACGGACTTGCTCATGTGGATGACGCCCGCCTTCGACGCCCGGTAGCTGATCACGCTCCGCCCGGCGGTGACGCCACCGATGGACGTGACGTTGATGATCGAGCCGCCGCCGTGGGCCGCCATGTGCCGCGCCGCCTGCTGCGTGCCGACCATGACGCCCAGCAGGTTGACCGCCATGACCCGGGCGAAGTCCGCGAAGTCGTCGTCGAGGAAGTTGGCGTGCATGGTCCCCGAGACGCCCGCGTTGTTGACCATGATGTCCAGGCCGCCCACGCTGTCCGCCGCGAACTGGACCAGACCCCAGACCTGGTCCGGGTCGGCGACGTCGGCCGGCCGGAAGACGGCGTTCGGACCGAGGGCCGCGACCGTCGCCTCACCCGCTTCGCGGTCCACGTCGGCGACCACGACCCGCGCGCCCGCCCGGACGAAACGCTCGGCGATGCCGCGCCCCAGGCCGGCCGCCCCGCCGGTCACCACGGCGACCCGCCCGGAAAGCTCGCTCACCACTTCACCGGCAGCTCGTAGACGCCGTAGGCCAGCCGGTCGTGTTTGAACTCGATCTTGTCGACGGTGGTGGCCAGCTGGAGCGTGGGAATGCGTTTGAAGATCGTGCCGAAGACGACCTGCAGCTCGACCCGGGCCAGCTGCTGACCGACGCACTGGTGGATGCCGAAGCCGAACGCGTTGTGATCACGGCTGGAGCGGCCCAGGTCGAGCACGTCGGGGTCGGTGTAGGTACGCGGGTCCCGGTTGGCCGTGGACAGCTCGATGATGATGCCTTCGCCCGCCCGGATGACCTCGCCGGCGATCTCGATGTCGTCCTTGGCGACGCGGCGCTGCCCGTTGTGGATGATCCCCAGGTAACGCAGCAGCTCCTCGACCGCGTCGGCGATCACCGCCGGATCGTCCGAGTCGCGCACCACGGCCAGCTGCTCGGGGTTCTCCAACAGTGCGAGCGTGCCGAGCCCGATCATGTTCGCGCTGGTCTCGTGCCCCGCCACCAGCAGGCCCAGCCCCATCTGCGCCGCCTCGAGGGCGGTGATCTCGCCCTCGGTCACCCGCTTGGCCAGGTCCGAGATCACGTCGTCCTTCGGCTCCCCGGCCCGCTGCTCGACCAGGCCGACCAGGTACTGCACCTGCGCCGCGAAGGACTGCATGGCCTGCTCGGCCGTGGCGTACCGGTCCACCGCGACCGTGGCGTGGTGCTGGACGAACTCGTGGTCCTCGTAGGGCACGCCGAGGATCTCGCTGATGATCAGGGTCGGCAGCGGCAACGCCAGGGCCGCGACGAGGTCCGCCGGCGGCGGGCCCGCCGTCATCGCGTCGAGCAGCTCGTCGGTGATCCGCTGGGCCACCGGCCGCATCGCCTGCACCCGCTTGAAGGTGAAGGGGGCCGTCATCATCCGGCGGTAACGGGTGTGCACCGGGGCATCCCGGTTGAACACGGAGTCGGGCCGGTGCGGCGCCATGGTGGCGATGCCTTCGTTCCAGTGCGGGAAGCCGGGCAGCCGGTCGTCCACGGAGACCCTCGCGTCGGAGAGCAGCGCGCGCTGTTCGGCGTGCCCGGTCACGATCCACGGCGAGCTGCCGTCCCAGATCCGCACCCGCGACAGGGGCCGCTCGGCGACGGTCGCCCGAAGTTCGCCCGGCGGGTCGAAGGGACACCCCTCCGCCCGTTCCATCGGGAAGTAGGGCGGGGCCTCGGCGCCCGGCGCCAGCGTTTCCGACATGTGTTGCCTGCTCCCTTCGGTGCGGTCGCGCGTCAGCCCTGGCAGCGGATGGCCTGCGCCGGGCAGAGCGCGACCGCGTGCTCGACGGCGTCCTCGGCCCCGTCGGGCGCGACCGAGGTCAGCAGCATCACGACGCCGTCCTCGTCCCGCTGGTCGAAGACCTCGGGTGCCGCCGCCGCGCATTGACCAGCGGCGATGCACTTGTCCTGGTCGATGCTGATCTCCATCGCGTCCTCTTCCCTACGCACACGGCCTCCGCGGGGCCGACAGTAAACACTCGCCAACCCATGAGTCAACCGACTGATTGAACGAGCGTAGCCCGTCCATTCAGTTTCAATCAACCGGTTGACTCAAAGCGTGCGCAAGGTGTTCACTTTGGCCCACCCGCCGCTGAACACGGGAGGATCAACGATGACCGTCCAGGCCAACCCGCCGCTGTCCTTCTACCCACCGGATGGGCTGGGCGCGCCCAAGGACCGCCGCGGCCATGCGCTCGGCAGCGACTCCGGCCTGCCGGCCGGGACCGAGGTCTTCTCGGCGGACAACCACATCTCCCTGGCCGACGACATCTTCTACGAGCGGCTGCCGGAGGAGTTCAGGGAGAAGGCCCCTCGCGTGTGGTACGAGGACGGGGCCTTCGAGCTGGGCATCAACGGCATGTCGTTCCTGCCCGGCGAGTTCACCAACGTGCTGATGCAGTACGACCCGCTGCTGGGATCCGGGTCGGGCAACCCGGACGCCCGGCGGGAGCAGCTGGCCGAGGACGGCGTCACCAGGGAGCTGGCGTTCCCGAACGCCCTGCTGGCCCTGCTGTACTTCCCGGACAAGGACCTCAAGGAGCGGTGCTTCCGCATCTACAACGAGTACATCGCCGCGCTGCAGGAACGCTCCCCCGGCCGGTTCTACGGGGTCGGGCTGATCAACTGGTGGGACGGCGCCGGCGCCCGCCGCACGCTCGACGAGCTGCGGAGCCTGGGCCTGCGCACCTTCCTGATGCCGCTGAACGGCGGCATGAACAACGACGGTGGCCAGCTCGACTACGCCGCCGACTACATGAACCCGGTGTGGGAGGCCATCGCGGAGTCCGGCATCCCGGTCTCCCACCACATCGGCGAGGCACCGCTGTCGGCGCCGTGCGAGGTGAACGGGATCGCGGTCGGGATGGTGCACAACGTGGCGCCGTTCCGCGAGATGTTCGGCCGCTACGTGCTCGGGGGCATCCTGGACCGCCACCCGGGCCTGACCGTCGGCTGGTTCGAGGGCGGGATCAACTGGGTGCTGTCGGCCCTGCAGGACGCGGAGCACATGCACGCCTCGTTCAAGCACATGCTGAACCGGCCGGTGGAGCACGACGTCCGCTACTACTGGGACAACCACATGTACGCGTCGTTCATGGTGGACCCCCTGGGCCTGCAGCTGATCGACCGGATCGGCGTGGACCGGGTGATGTGGTCGTCCGACTACCCGCACAACGAGAGCACCTTCGGCTACTCGGAGAAGTCGATCAGGGCGGTGGTGGAGGCCGTCGGCCCGGAGGCCGCCACCAAGATCGTCAGCACCAACGTGCGGAAGTTCCTGGGCCTGACGTGACCGCTCTCGCCATCCCCGATGCGCCCGACCTGCACCGGATGCGCCGCGAGGTGGGCGCGCGGCTGCGCTCCGCGATGGCCGACCACGGCACGGACGTGCTGGTCCTGCTGGGCAACAGCAACGTCAGCTACGCCACCGGGGCCAGCTGGCCGCTCGGCGACTCGGGCCTGGCCCACGTGGACCGCCCGGTCGCCGTCGTGCTGGCCGGCGAGGAGTGGCCGCACCTGTTCATGCCCTTCCGGGAGGGCGTCTCCCCCGACTCGGGCCTGCCCGCCGACCACGTGCACGGCCCGGTCTACCTCGAGTTCGACGAGGGCGTGGACGACTTCGCCGCCCGGTTGGCCGAGCTGGTCCCGGCCGGCGCGGTGGTCGGCGTGGACGAGCTGACCGGGGCGATGCGGCGGGGCCAGAAGCGCCTGTTCGGGGACGCGCCGCTGGTGGACGCGGCATTCGTGCTGGCCGCCGCGAAGGTGGTCAAGACGCCCGACGAGCTGGCCTGCATGCGCACGGCGTTGCGCATCACCGAGCGGGCAATGGTGGACATCGACGCGGCGGTCGCGCCCGGGGTCCGGCAGATCGACCTCTCCGCGCGGTTCCTGCGGCGCGCGTTCGAGCTGGGCGCCACGGCCAACCTGCTGGAGCCGATCTGGCAGATCATGCCGGTCAGCCGGGCCGAGGGGGTGTGGACCACGCACGGCGACCTCGCGCTGCCGCTGCTGGCCACCGAACGCAAGCTGGTCCGGGGCGACGTGCTCTGGACCGACGTCAGCATCAACTACGCCGGCTACTGCTCCGACTTCGGCCGGACCTGGTGCGTCGGGCAGGACCCCTCGCCCCGGCAGGAGGCGCAGTTCCAGCGGTGGCGGGACATCGTCGGGGCGGTGCTCGGGGTCACCCGGGCGGGCGCCACGGCGGCCGACCTCACCCGCGCGGCGGTCGACGCCAACGGCGACGGGACCCGGCCCTGGGTCCAGCACTTCTACCTGGGCCACGGGTTGGGGGTGGACGCGGCGGAGATGCCGTTCGTCGGCACCGACCTGGGCCAGGAGTTCGACGAGAACCTGGTGCTGCGGGCCGGCAGCGTGCTCGTCCTCGAACCGATCGCCTGGGAGGACGGCACCGGCGGCTACCGAGGTGAGGAGATCATCGTGATCACGGACGACGGCTACGACCGGCTGACCGACTACCCCTACGCCCCCTATGGCAACTGAGGTCCTGCCGCACGACCACGCTCTCCGCTCCGGGCGGCGGGAGCGTGCGCTGGCCGAGATGGAAGCCCGCGACATCGACGTCCTGGTGCTCGGCCGCACCGCGAACGTACGGTACGTGACCGGCGCGACCACGCTCTGGCTGGCCGGCACCCAGCCCTTCGGCCCGGCCTGCATCCTGGTCCGCGCCACCGGCGCCATCCACATGCTGAGCACCTGGGACGAGGGCATCCCGGAGGACATCCCGAGGGAGAACCTGTTCGGCCTGACCTGGAACCCGATGAACACCGTCACGGTGCTGCGGGGCATCGAGGGTGCCCCGGGAGCCAGGCGGGTGGGTACCGATGCCCTGTCCCCCACGTTCGCCCAGCTGCTCCCCATGGCCTTCCCCTCGGCCGAGCTGGTCGACGGCGAACAGGCCATGCGCGCCGCTCGCCGGATCAAGACCGCCGCCGAGCTGGCCGCGATCCGCGAGTCCGTCGGGGTGGCGGAGAACAGCCTGGCCAAGGCGGTCGCCGAACTGCGGCCCGGCGTGACCGAGCAGGAGCTGGCCGGCGTGCTGCTGGAGGCCGCGGCGGCCGGAGGGGTCACTACGCCGGCGGTACAGGACGCCGCCTGGATCACCAGCCGGGAGCACCCGTGGCGGCGGGTGGGAGGCGGCCGGGGCGTCGCCGCCGGCGACCTGGTGGCGTTCACCGCCGGGGTGGTGGCCGGGGGGTACATCGGCGAGGTCGGCCGCACCCACTCGGTGGGCGGGCGGTCGGGCAAGGCGTTGTTCGCCCGGTGCGACGCGCTCTGGGACCGGCTGCTGTCCGCGTGCCGGCCCGGAGCGCCCGCCGACGGCCTGCTGGAGGCCTACCGGGCGGCCGGGGAGCCGCTGCCGCCGATGCCGGTGGCCCGGGGGCTGGGCCTCGGCTTCGACCCGCCGGTCGTCACCGAAGGCCTGCCGGCCACCGCCGCGGCCGAGCGGCTGGACACCAACAGCGTCCTCGCCCTCACCGCCTACGTCTGGGAGCAAGGCGTCGGTGCGGTCTTCCGGCGGGACACCGTGGCGATCACCGACGACGGACCGGAACCGATGTCCACCGGGAGCGGCGAATGACCGGGTCCACGCGCCCTCCCCCCGAGGAGATCATCCGCTACGAGAAGGACCCGGAGACCCGGATCGCCACCATCACGCTCGACCGGCCGGACCAGCTCAACGCGCCCACCATCGGCGCGCGCCTGCGCTACGCCGAGCTGCTGCACCGAGCCAATATCGACGACCAGGTGAAGGTGCTGGTCATCCGGGGCGCCGGCAACGACCTGGGCAGCGGTGTCGACCTCCCGGAGTTCATGGAGGCCTACACATCGCCGGACGAGGAGTCCCGGCTCCGGGAGTACCACCTCTCCGGGGACGACGACGTGCGGCTGCCCCCGCCGGACTCCTTCCGGGGCGGGGCGCAGATCGCCCAGTGGTTCGCCGATCCCCGCTCCGGCTGCCGGACCCTGCAGGACTTCAAGAAGATCAGCATCCTCGAGGTCAAGGGCTACTGCTACGGCTGGCACTTCTATCAGGCCACCGACGCCGACCTGGTGATCTCCTCGGACGACGCGCTGTTCGGCCACGCGGCGTTCCGCTATGCCGGCTGGGGCCCCCGGATGTGGACCTGGGCGCAGACCATGGGCATCCGGAAGTTCCAGGAGATGGTGTTCACCGGCCGCCCGTTCACCGCCGCCGAGATGTACGACTGCAACTTCCTGAACAAGGTCGTCCCGCGCGACCAGCTCGAGGCCGAGGTTCGGAAGTACGCGCTGGCCTGTTCCCGCACCCGCCCGACCGACACGGTCTACCAGCAGAAACTGTTCTTCACGCTGATGAAGCAGCACCAGGGCGAGTACCTGGGCAGCGTCCTGTCCGGCCTGTTCGAGAGCCTCGGCAACTACGTCCGCCCGGACAACGACGACCTGGCGCTGGGCGAGGAGGTCTTCCGGCGCGGGCTGAGCGGCACCGTCAAGGACAACGACGCCCGGTTCCCGCCCGAGTTCCGGCTGAGCCGCTCGGGCCGGAAGGAGCCGGAATGACCCACCCGCTCAGCGGTTTCACGGTCGTCGACCTGTCCTCGGGCATCGCCGGCGCGTACTGCACGAAGATCCTCGCCGACGGCGGGGCCGACGTGGTCAAGGTCGAGCCGCCCGAGGGCGACCCGCTCCGGAAGTGGTCCGCGTCCGGCGCCGCGATCCCGCCGGACTCCGACGGAGCCCTGTTCAGCTACCTGGCCTGCACCAAGCGCGGCGTCGCCGCCGACCCCGATGACGCCGCCGCGCTGGAGCACGTGCACGCGCTGCTGGCCGGCGCGGACGCCGCCGTGTGGTCACCCGAATCCCGCCTGGCGGCCCACCCGAGCCTGCGGCCGGCGGAGATTCACCGGCGGCACCCCCGGCTGACCGTCACCGCCATCACCCCGTTCGGGCTGGAGGGGCCGTGGCGGGACCGGCCGGCGACCGAGTTCACCCTGCAGGCCTGGTCCGGCGGCATCATCGGCCTCGGCCGAGGGGACCCGGGCCGGGCTCCGGTGCACATCGGCGGGCAGGTCGGCGACTGGCTGTCCGGGGCGTACGCCGCCGCCGGCACGACGGTCTCCCTCGGCACCGGACGGCTGATCGACGTCTCCATGCTCGAGGCGCACATCCTCGGCCTCACCTACTACCCGGTCACCTTCTTCGAGCTGCTCGGCCGGCCGTTCCGTTCGGGCCGGGCGCTGTTCGTGCCGGGCGTGGCGACGGCGAAGGACGGGCTGGTGGCGATCGGCTGCGCGACCGCGCAGCAGTGGCTGGACCTCTGCGCCATGGTCGGCCACCCGGAGTGGGTCGACCCGGACAAGCCGATCGCGATCACCGAGCTCGCCACGAAGGTCGCCCCCGACCTCTACGAGTGGATGGCCCGGCACACCGTGGCCGAGATCCGCGAGCTGGCCACGGCGTTCCGCATCCCCAACGCGCCGGTCGGCAACGGCTCGACCATCCCGGGCCTGGAGCAGTTCACCGCTCGGGACAGCTTCCGCCCGAACCCCCGGGACGGCTTCCTCCAGCCGCGTTTCCCCTACCGGATGGCCCCGGGGGTGCTGCGCGAACCGGAACCCGCGCCCCGCCTCGGTGAACACACCGGCAGCCACCGACCCTCGCGGCCCCGCGAGAGCGACAGGACGCCGAACGGCCTGCCCCTCGCCGGAGTGCGGGTCCTGGACATGACCGCCTTCTGGGCCGGCCCGTCCGCCACGCACGTGCTGGCGATGCTCGGCGCCGAGGTCATCCACCTGGAGTCCACCGGCCGCCCCGACGGCACCCGGCTCATCGCCGGCGTCCCGGTGACCGAGGACCGGTGGTGGGAGCGCTCCCCCATCTTCGCCGCGCTCAACACCAACAAGAAGAGCGTCACCGTCAACTTCCGGACCGAGCGCGGGTCGGCGCTGGTGCGCAAGCTGGTCGCCAGCTGCGACGTACTCGTGGAGAACTACACACCCCGGGTGCTCGACCAGGTGGGACTGGACTACCAGTCCGTCCGGGCCATCCGCCCCGACGTGATCATGGTGCGGATGCCCGGTTTCGGGCTGGACGGGCCGTGGCGGGACCACGCCGCCTTCGCCTACGTGATCGAGGACGCGTCCGGCCTGACCTGGCTGACCGGGAATCCGGACGCCAACCCGGTCGAGCCCTACTCACTCGGCGACCCGAACGCCGGCCTGCACGCCCTCAACGGCCTGCTGCTCGCGCTGGAACACCGGCGCCGGACCGGGGAAGGCATGCTCGTCGAGGCGCCGATGGTGGAGGCCGCGATCAACATTGCGGCCGAGCAGGTGATCGAGCACTCCGCCTACGGCGCCCTGCTGAACCGCGCGGGCAACCGGGGCCCGGTCGCCGCGCCGCAGAACCTCTACCGGACCGCCGAGCCGGACGAGTACGGCGGCACCGACTCCTGGGTGGCCATCGCGGTGGCGACGGACCCGCAGTGGTCGGCGCTCTGCGCGGTGATCGGCCGGCCCGACTGGGCCGACGAGCTCGCCGCCGCCGAGGCACGCCGGGCCCAGCACGACCGCATCGATGGGTACCTGGGCCAGTGGTGCGGGCAGCGCACCGGCGACGAGGTCGTCGGGCTGCTCTGGCCGGCCGGCGTTCCGGTGGCGAAGGTGATGCAGCCGCACCGCCAGGCGGAGCTTCCCCAGCTCCAGGCGCGCGGCTTCTTCGAGACCCTCGGCCACCCGGTCGGCGGGCGGGCTCGCTACAGCACGCTGCCGCTGCGGTTCTCCGATCTGGGTCCCCCGTTCCACCGCTCCCCAGCCCCGATGCTCGGCGAGCACAACAGGGGCGTGCTCGCCGAGCTCGGCCTCGGCGAGCGGGAGATCGCCGCGCTCGCCGAGGAGGGCGTGATCGGCGACCGGCCCGCCTGGCAATGACCGCGACGACGAAAGGCAACCGCGCAATGGAACCCAGAGTCGGGTTGACCCTGCTGAGCACCGTGGATGACACCGCCGTGGTGGTCGTCCGCTGGTCGGCCGGGACAACCACGCTGACCTGTGGTGGAGTTCCGATGGTCGACAAGGCCGGCCACGAGGGCGCGGCGCGCGGGGTACTGGACGCGGCACGGGCGGCGGGTACCGAGCTGGGCAAACGCTACGTGGACCCGGAGGCCTCGGTGGAGCTGCTGTGCACCAAGCCGGGCCGGGGCTCGCTGGCCCTGGGCGGCGTGCCGCTGACCATCAAGACCGCCAAGCCGCTGCCCGCCTCGGACTGACCGGATGAACCTCACGACCCTGCTGGACATGGCCGTCGACGGTTTCGGCGACCGCACCGTGCTCGGCGGCACCCGCGACGGCCTCTCGGCCGAGGGGCTCCGCAAGGCGGCGCGGCACGGCGCCGCCGTGTTGATGCAGTCCGGGGCCTCGGCGCTGTTGTACGTCGGGGCGAACGGGCCGGCGTTCCCGGTCGCCCTGCTCGCCGCCGCCGTGGCCGGTGTGCCCTTCGTGCCGGTCAACTACCGGTTGGGCGAGGAACAGCTGGGCGCGCTGCTGGCCGGCCATCCCGGCGCCCTGGGGATCGCCGACGAACGGCACGCCCCGGTGGTCGGACCGGCCGTGACCCGGCTGATGACGCCGGAAGCGTGGTTCACCAAGACCACCGCAACCGATGTGCCGGGGCGGCCGGTGCGCGAACCCGAACCCGAGTCGACGGCGGTGATCATCTACACCAGCGGTACGACCTCGGCACCCAAGGGTGTGCTGCTGCGGCACGACAACCTGGTCTCCTACGTCATCGGCACGGTGGAGTTCGCCGGTGCCGGGGCCGAGGAGGCGTCCCTGCTCTGCGTGCCGCCGTACCACATCGCGGCGGTGTCCAACGTGCTCACCAACCTGTACGCCGGGCGCCGGCTGGTGCCGCTGGAGACCTTCTCCCCCGAGTGCTGGCTGAACCTGGTGCGGAGCGAGCGCGTGACCAACGCGATGGTGGTACCGACCGTCCTGGCCCGGCTGATGGCCGCTCCGGGGGCGAACCGGTCGGTGCCGAGCCTGCGCACGCTGGCCTACGGCGGCGCCGCGATGCCGCCCCGGGTGATCGAGCGGGCGCTGCGCGAGTGGCC
This sequence comes from Actinospineispora eucalypti, assembly GCA_014208095.1. Taxonomy (GTDB): domain Bacteria; phylum Actinomycetota; class Actinomycetes; order Mycobacteriales; family Pseudonocardiaceae; genus Pseudonocardia; species Pseudonocardia eucalypti. The sequence goes on from JACHMT010000002.1 coordinate 1,480,430, forward strand.
GCAGGTCGGGTTCGTCAACGCCTACGGGCTGACCGAGACCAGCTCCACGGTCTCCGTCCTCGGACCAGACGAGCACCGGTCCGCCTTCGCCGCGACCTCCCCGGCCGCTCGGGCCAGGCTGCACTCGGCCGGGCGGCCCATCCCGGGTGTGGAGGTGGAGATCCGAGGGCCGGACGGCGCCGCGCTCCCGGCCGGCACGTCCGGCCGGATCTGGGTCCGCGGCGCACAGGTGTCCGGGAGCTACGCCGGGCAGGAGCCGGCCTCCGGCGACAGCTGGTTCGACACCCGCGACCTCGGGCACGTCGACGACGAAGGATTCTTGTTCGTCGAGGGCCGGGAGGACGACACCATCATCAGGGGGGCGGAGAACATCGCTCCCGCCGAGATCGAGGACGTCCTGCTGCGGCAGCCCGGCATCGCCGACGCCGTCGTGGTCGGCGTCCCCGACGAGGAATGGGGACAGCGGGTCGAGGCCGTGGTGACGCCGGAACCCGGTGCCGAGCTCGATCCGGACCTGCTGCGGGAGACCGTCCGCGAGAGCCTGCGCGGTTCGAAAACCCCCGACCGGATCACCGTCTGGGCCGAACTCCCCCGCACCGACACCGGCAAGATCCGCCGAAAAGACGTCGCCGCCCAACTCGCCCGTTAGGACGTGTTTCGAAGTGCCGGCCTGACCAGCGTCGGCGGGCAGCATGTCCTGCTGGACGAACAGGGCCGGCCCGCATTCCTCGTCGGCGCTCTTTGTCCCGGCACCGATCGCCGAACCGCGGCCGTCAACTCAACACCAACATCACGGATTCGATCCCCTAGCGGGCTCCCGGGGAAGGCCCAGTGCTCGCTCGGCGATCTGCGTCAGCAGCACCTCGTTCGCCCCGCCGGCGATGGTGTAGGCCCGCGAGTACAGGTGCGCGTCCTGCCACCAGCCGCCGGCCGGCACGTGCGGGTCGCCCTCGGTGAGCAGCCCGTCGGTGCCCTGCAGCCGCACGCCGAAGGCGGTCAGGTCGTGGTTGACCTCGCTGAAGAAGATCTTGCCGATCGGGCCGTCGCCCGGCTGCTCGGTGCCGTGCAGCATCCGCGACTGGGCCAGGCCGAGCATCGCGGCGTTCACGTGCGCGCGGGTGGCCAGTTCGCCGATCACCTGCCGGGTCGCGGAATCGTCCAGTGCCGGTCGGCCCCCGACCGGAATCTCCTGGGCCAGCCGCACCAGGTCGTCGAGCATGGCGAACAGCTCGACGCCTCGCGCCGCGACGCCGGAGCGCTCCCGGCCGAGGCTGCTCATGGCCACCCGCCAGCCGCTGTTCACCCGGCCGATCACGTTGCCGGCCGGGATCCGGACGCCGTCCAGGAATACCTCGTTGAAGTCGGTGGTCCCGGTGATCTCGCGCAGCGGCCGGACATCCACGCCCGGACTGCGCATGTCCAGTGCGAACGCCGTGATTCCCCGGTGCTTGGGGGAATCGGGATCGGTGCGGGCGAGCAGGTAGCCCATGTCGGCGTACTGGCCGTTGGTGGTCCAGACCTTCTGGCCGTCGACGACGAACACGTCGCCCTCGAGGCGCGCCCGGGTCCGCAGTGCGGCCAGGTCGCTGCCCGCGCCCGGCTCGCTGAACAGCTGGCACCACACGTCCTCGCAGGTGCGGATGCGGGGCAGGAAACGCGCCCGCTGGTCGTCGCTGCCGAACTCGATCAGCGCCGCCGACACCAGTGACGCCGCGCCGACCGGCGGCCAGGTGCGGGCGCGGGAGATCTCCTCCGCGACCACGAACGGTTCCAGGGGGTGCGCTCCGGGCCGCCCGCCGTACTCCGCCGGCCAGTCGATCCCGAGCAGGCCCGCCTCGTAGAGCTTGGCCGTCCACACCCGAATCGCCGGCATGAGCTCGGGCTCCGGCGCCCGCACGCCCGCGTGGGTCCGGGTGCCGGGCGCATGCTCGGCCACGAACGCCCGCACCCGGTGGCGGAACGCCTCAACCTCCGGCGTCGACTCCAGCCTCATCGCTGTCCCATTCCTCGAAGATAAGGTCACTCTACATTGGTCACCAGTGTGAGATAGTGGTCAAACACACGATAAAAGGATACTCTCCTCGACCCGAATGGCGGCTTCGTGGACTTCGAGCCCAGTGGCGAGCAGGCGATGCTGCGCGCCACCTCGCGCCGACTGCTGGCCGACCATGCCCCGCTCGACGTGGCCCGGAAGGGGTTCGACGGGGACGACGTCGAACCCGCCCTCTGGCGGCGGGCCGCCGACCTCGGCTGGCCGGGCCTGGGCGTGCCCGAGGAGCACGGCGGCGCCGGCCAGGGACTGGTCGAGCTCTCACTGCTCGCCGAGGAGATCGGCCGGGCGCTCGCGCGCGGACCGTTCCTGCCCACCGCCCTGGTCGGGCGCGCACTGGCCCTCCACGGCCCGGCGCGCGTGCAAGCCGAGGTCCTGCCGGCGTTGGCCGAGGGCGGAGCCTGGGCGACGTGGGCGTTCGCCGAGCCCCGCTCGCCGTGGACGCTCGACGGGGTGCACACCCGGGTCCGGACCGACGGCGACTCCGTGGTGCTCGACGGAGTCAAGACCGCGGTGCAGGACGCGGGCGGCGCGCGTTGGCTGCTGGTGACCGCGCGCGACCCGGACGGCCCGGCGTCGTTCCTGGTCGACCGGGACACGGCCGGCGTCGCGTTCCGCCGGCTGCGGTTCCTGGACCCGACCCGGGCGTTCTACGAGGTGCGGCTCGACGGGGTCCGGGTGCCCCTGGAGCGGCGCCTGCGCGGCGGCCCGGCCGAGGTGCAACGCCTGCTCGACGACGCATCGGTGCTGCTTTCGGCCGACGTCCTCGGGGCGATGGACCGGATGCTCGAGATGACCGTCGAGTACATGAAGCAGCGGGTGCAGTTCGGCCGCCCCCTGGGCACGTTCCAGGCCGTCAAACACAAGTGCGCCCGGATGGCGATGCTGGTCCACGGCGCGCGGGCCGCCACGTACCACGCGGCGATGGCGGCCGACGCCGCCACGCCCGACGCCGCCAGGGCAGCCTGTGTCGCCGCCTCCTTTTCCGGCGATGCGGCGGCGACGGTGGCCGGCGAGGCGTTGCAACTGCACGGCGGGATCGGCTTCACCTGGGAGCACGACCTGCACCTGTACCTGCGCCGGGCGAACGCCGACGCCGTGCTGTACGGCGACGCCGCGACCCACCGGGACCGGCTGTGCGATCTCGTCCGGCCCGCCTGAACGACGAAGGGAGCCCCCGTGGACATCAAGGGCAAGAAGGCCGTGGTGGTCGGCGGCGCGTCCGGCCTCGGCCGCGCCAGCGCGGAACTGCTCGCCGCCCGAGGGGCGGAGGTCGCCGTGCTCGATCGCCCCGAGTCGGCCGGCGCCGAGGTCGCCGCCGCGTTCCGGGGCCGCTTCCATCCGGTCGACGTCACCGACTTCGCGGGCACCGAGCAGGCGCTGGCCGCGGCCGTCGAGGGTCTCGGTGGGCTGCATGTCGCCGTGACCACGGCGGGCGGCGGCGTCGCCCGGCGCACGCTCACCAAGGACGGGCCGCACGATCTGGAGACCTTCCGCCGGGTACTGGACCTCAACGCCGTGGGCACCTTCAACATCAGCCGGCTCGCGGCGGCCTACATGAGCGGCAACGAACCCGAAGATCCCGAGGTCACCGGCGAACGCGGGGTCATCGTCAACACGGCCTCCATCGCCGCGTTCGAGGGCCAGATCGGCCAGGTCGCCTACACCGCCGCGAAGGCCGCGATCGCCGGCATGTGCCTCACCATGGCCCGCGACCTGGGTTCGCTCGGCATCCGGGTGCTGGCGATCGCTCCCAGCCTGTTCGAGACCGGCGCGGTGCGCCGGCTCCCGGACCAGACCAAGTCCGCGCTGGTCAAGGACGCCGCTTTCCCCAAGCGCATGGGTCGCCCGGAGGAGTACGCCAAGCTGGTGCTGGCCATCGTGGACAACCCGATGCTCAACGGGCAGTGCCTGCGCCTGGACGCGGGCCAGCGCTTCGCACCGAAGTGACCCATCACGGGATCCTCAATTCGGATTCAGCCTCGGTTACCCGCACGTCGCGCCCGGCGACCGGCCCGCGGCTGGCTAGACTGAGGATTCGCAAATGCTTGTGCTGAGGAGTTGACCGGATGGCGAGTGCGGTCGACGTGGAGATGGCCGGTACCTCTGACGGCCGGCTCGCCGCCCAGATCGCCCGCCGCATCGAGACGGACGTGATGCGGCGCGGCTGGCCGGTCGGTGAGTCGCTGGGGTCGGAGCACGAGGTCCGCGAGCACTACGGGGTCAGCCGCGCGGTGATGCGCCAGGCCGTGCGGCTGGTGGAGCACCACCAGGTGGCCCGGATGCGGAAAGGCCCCAACGGCGGCCTGGTCGTCTGCGCGCCCGACGCCGGCCCGGCGACCCGTTCCCTGGTGATCTACCTGGAGTACGTCGGCACCAGCGTGACGGACCTGCTGCACGCCCGCCTGCTGCTCGAGCCGATCGCCGTCGGGCTGACCACCGAACGGATCACCGAGGAGGGCATCCGGACGCTGCGCGGCGTGCTCGACGACGAGCGCGCCCACCGGGACGAGCGCGGGGTCCGGTCGCAGGACCCGCTGCACCCGCTGCTCGGCCAGCTGTCCGGGAACCCGGTGCTGCACCTGTTCATCGACGTGCTCACCCGCCTCACCGCGCGGTACGCGCACACGTCCCGCCGGCTGGCCAAGGCGGAGGTGCTGGCCGCGAAGGACGTGTCCCACGAGGCGCACCGGGCCATCATCGAAGCGGTGATCGCCGGCGACGGGGCGTTGGCCCAGACCACGCTGGCCGGGCACCTGGAGTCGGTGGCGGCCTGGATCGAGAAGCATCGCGTGCGCCGCGCGCGGATCGACGGCAACGTGATCGAACCGGAGAGCGCCGGGGGCTCCCACGCCAAGCTCGCCGAGGTGGTCGCGGCCCGGATCCACGACGACATCGCCGCGCGCGGCTGGGAGGTCGGTTCACCGCTGGGCTCGGAGGCCCACCTGCTCGGTCGCTACCAGATCAGCCGGGCCGTGCTGCGTGAGGCCGTGCGGATCCTGGAGTACCACTCGGTGGCCCGGATGCGCCGAGGCCCCGGCGGCGGTCTGATCGTCACCGCGCCGGAGCCGCAGGCCAGCATCGACACGATGGCGCTCTATCTCGAGTACCAGGCGGTCACCGCCGATGACCTGCGGATCGTGCGCAACGCCATCGAGCTCGGCACCGTCGCCCGGGTTTCCGCGCGGCACGCCGGGGGCGACGCCGGCGTGGCCGAGCGCCTCGCCAAGGCGGTCCGGTGGCCGAAGGAGGGGCCGGCCAGCGAACCGCGCAAGGCCGACCTGTTCCACACCGAACTGGCCGAGCTGGCCGGCAACCCCGTGCTGACGCTGTTCCTCGGCATCATCACCGAGCTGTTCCGCCGCCACGCGGCCGGCCAGGACCAGCCGCTACCCGGCGACCAGGCCGCCGACGAGGTCCAACACATCCACCAGCGCATCCTGGACGCGATCCTGGCCGGCGACCCCGCCCTGGCCCGCCACCGCATGCGCCGCCACCTGGACGCCCTCATTCCCTGGTGGCACTGAGAGTTGTGCGGGCGGCGCCTCAGTCGATGCTGAACCGGGCCAGCTCGTGGGCGACGGCGCCGGGGAGGTCACTCGCGGGTGGCGCGGGGAGGTCCACGGGGTGGTCCTTGGTCGGCAGTAGCACCACGGCGGTGCCGGGGGTGATGACTTCGCCCCGTTGATTTTCGCAGCGCAGCTCCAGGTGGACCTCGTTGCGGCCCCCCACCCGCCGTTTGTCCACGACCTCGCCGCGCACCCAGGTGGCGTCGCCGATGTAGTTGAACCCGCGGTGCTCGCAGCGCAGCTGCCACAGCCACCCCTCGTCACCGATCCAGTCGGTGAGCAGGTGGCAGAGCCAGGTCTCGCGCATGCCGCCGTAGTCGTAGGAGTTCGGCAGGCCCAGCTCAGCCGCCCGCTCGGGCTCCCAGTGCAGGCGTTGCACGGTGTCCGGGATGTTCAGCGCGTTGGGCGGGTAGAGCCCCGGCGCCTTGCGCCGGATGCCCGCCGCGATCTTGAACGCGCCGGGCGGGGTGAGCTGCATGCCCCAGCCCAGGTGCCAGACGATCACGTCCGTCGTGGTCAGCGGCCCCTTCACCCGGGCCGGCAGCGCGTCACCGATCTCGACGTCCTCCCAGTACCGGGGCTCGGCGCCCCGCCTGGTCTCGGCCGCGTAGGCCGCGTCGATCTCGGCCAGCTGCTCGGCGGTGTAGGGCGGCTGCTCCAGTTTCTCCTTGGCCCGCTTCTTCGAGGTGTGCCGCTCCACGTTGATCCAGGTGCCCCGGCGGACGGCGTGCAGCTCGCCATCGCCGTTGGTGTAGAGGTAGTCGTTGGTCACGTGCACGGTGCGCCCGCCGAAACCGCTGGTCTTGGGCTGCACCCCCACCTGGGTCTGCAGCACCCGGCAGCGGTCGCCCAGCCGCAGCGGCCGCCACCACTCGAACTCCATCACCGCCTGGTACGAGCCGAGCCCGGCGAACGGGTCGCCCTTGAGCAGCGCCTTGGTCTCCGGGTCCGGTTCCGGCGCGGCGTCCTCGCCCATCGTGTAGAGGAACGTCGGCGGCGCGACCAGCGATCCCCAGCGGGTTCCGGTGGCGTACCCGGGATCGCAGTAGAGCGGGTTGTCGTCGCCGTAGCCGTAGGCGAAGTGGCGGACGCCGTCCCAGGTCACCTCGTAGTTGTGCGGCGGGTTGCGCTGCGGCTTCGGCACGCCCAGCCGCCGGCGGGACCGCTCGATCGCCTCGTCGGTCAGCACACCGAAGTCCTCGGCGGTCGTCATCGCGCTTCCTCCCGGGGCAGGCCGAGCAGCTTCTCGGCGATGGTGTTGCGCTGGATCTCGGCGGTGCCGGCCCCGATGGTCGATGCCCGGGTGCGCAGGAACCCCCACACCCAGCGGCCCCGCTCCACGGCGTGCGGGTCGTGCCGGCCGAGCATCCCGTGGGCGCCGAGCAGCTCGACCGCGAACTCGTGCAGGTCCTGCTCGAAGGTGGCTATGAACAGCCGCGATGTCGACGAGGCCGGTCCGGGTTCACCGTTGGCCATGATGTCGGCGATGGTCCGTGTCCCGGTGTAGCGCATGATGCGCACCCGCATCTCGAGGTCGGCCAGGCGGTCACGCACCAGTGCGTCGGCGGTGGCTCCGCGCCGCCGGGCCAGCTCGATCAGCTCGTCGAGCACCCGCCGGTACAGGGCGGCCTGGTTCATCGCCCCGGCCGCGCGCTCGTGGCCGAGGCTGGTGCGCACCAGCGGCCAGCCGCCGTTCTCCTCGCCGACGCGGTTGGCCACCGGCACCCGCACCCCGTCGAGGAAGACCTCGCAGAACCGCGCCTCCCCGGTCAGGTCGCGCAACGGCCGCACGGTGACCCCGGGGGCGTGCGCATCCACGAGCAGGTAGCTGATGCCCTTGGCCCTGGACTCGGGCGGGCCGGTGCGGACCAGGGTGAACAGGATGTCGGCGATGTCGGCCGCGCTGGTCCAGACCTTCTGCCCGTCGACGACGTACACATCACCGTCGCGGCGGGCCGTGGTGCGCAGCGCGGACAGGTCCGAACCGGCCCCGGGCTCGGAGTAGCCCTGCGCCCACACCTCGTCGCCCCGGAGCATCGGGCGCAGGAAGCGCTCCTTCTGCGCCGCCGCGCCGTACCTGATGATCGTGGGCGCGGCGATGCCCGGCCCGGTGCCCAGTGGCCTGGGCACCCTGGCCTTCGCGTACTCCTCCTGGTAGATCACCTGCCGGGCGAAGCTCAGGTCCATCCCGCCGTACTCGCGCGGCCAGCTCGGCCCCGCGTAGCCGGCGTCGAACAGGGTGGCCAGCCAGGCCTTCTGCCACGCCAGCCGTTCGCCCCGGCCCTTCGGCCGCCGGCCGGGGTGGTGCTCGGCGAGGAACGCCCGCAGGTCCTCCCGGAACTCCTCATCGGTTTCGGACACGTCAGATCCCGACCAGGTCGGCCAGCCGGGCGCGGTGCTCCGAGGGCGCGCCGAACAGCAGCTCCGAGGACTTGGCCCGCCGCAGGTACAGGTGCGCGTCGTGCTCCCAGGTGTAACCGATGCCGCCGTGGATCTGGATGTTCTCCTTGGCCGCGCGGGTGAGCACGGCCGAGCAGTACGCCGCCGCCAGCGCGGCGGCCACCGGGCGTTCGGCCGATTCCCCGGCCGACACGGACGAGGCGTGGTAGCTCGCGGACCGGGCCGCCTCGACCTCGAGCAGCAGGTCGGCACACCGGTGTTTGATGGCCTGGAACGAGCCGACGGGCCGGTCGAACTGCACGCGGACCTTCGCGTACTCCACCGCCGCGTTCAGGCAGGCCTGGGCCGCGCCCACCTGCTCGGCGGCCAGCGCAACCACCGCCAGGTCCAGCACCGTGCGCACGAACGGCGTCGCGCCGCCGACCCGGAGCGCCTCGGCGCCGTCCAGCTCCACCCGGCCCAGCCGCCTGGTCGGGTCGAGTGCGTCGAGCCGGGTCCGGTTCACCCCGGCCGAGGCGCCCTCGACGGCGAACAGCCCCGGCCCGTCCCCGGCGCGCGCGACCACGAGCAGCAGGTCGGCGCTGTGGCCGTCGATGACGAACATCTTGGTGCCGGACAGCCGCCACCCGTCGTCGGCCGGTGTGGCGGCGGCCGCGACGTCCTCCGGCCGCCACGAGCCGGTCTCCTCGGCCAGCGCGACGGTCGCGGTGAGGGAGCCGTCGGCGATGGCCGGCAACCAGCGCGCCTTCGCCGCGTCGTCGCCGGATGCCGCGAGCGCCTGGCCGGCCAGCGCCACCGTGGCGAAGAACGGCGAAGGCACCAACCCACGCCCCATCTCCTCCAGCACGATGCCCAGCTCGACCGGACCGCCGCCCGACCCGCCGTACTCCTCCGGGATCGCCAGTCCCGCGAGGCCGAGCTGGTCGACCATCTGGCGCCACACCGCCGGATCGTGGCCCTCGTCCGACTCCATCCAGCGCCGGACCGCCGCACTCGGCGACCGGTCCGCGAGGAAGCGCCGCACCGAGGCACGCAGCTGTTCCCGCTCGGCGGTGGACGTGCCGGTCACCATTCGAGACGCAGAGACTTCAGGCCGTACATGTTGCCGGTCTGCTCGAGTTCCTGGCCCTCCGCGATCCGGTAGTCGGGGATTCTCCGGTGCCATTCCTCGACCGCGACGTTCAGCTCGAGGCGGGCGAGGTGCGAACCCAGGCACCGGTGCGGCCCGGAGCCGAAGGCGATGTGGTTGTTGGCCCTGCGCCCCAGGTCCACCCGTGACGGGTTGTCGTACCGCCGGGGGTCGCGGTTGGTCACCGTGAGCGGCAGCATCACCATCTCCCCGGACCGCACCGGGCAGCCACCGATCTCCACGTCCCGGGTCGCCTTGCGGGCCGGGATGACGAACGAGTACACGCGGAGGATCTCCTCCACGCTGGTCGGGATGAGCGAGGGGTCCGCGAGGATCGCCCCGCGGTGCTCGGGGTGGCTGGCGAAGTGGTACAGCGCCCAGCCGACCGAGATCGGCACGGTGTCCAGGCCGGCCATGAACATCAGCACGCAGAAGGCGTGCAGATCACCGTCGTCGATCGGCTCGCCGTCGATCTTCCACGCCATCACGCGGGACAGCAGGTCGTCCTTGGGCGCCTTGCGGCGCACCGCGATCTGCTCGTCGAAGTAGGCCGAAACGTCGTTGATCGCGGCCAGGCGCCGCCCCCGGTCCTGGTCCTGCTCGTAGGACAGGTGCAGGATCGTGTGTACCCAGCCGAGGAACGTGTCCAGGTCCTCCACCGGCAGGCCCATCAACCGCAGGAAGATCAGGGTCGGAAACCGGCGCGCGAACCGGTCCAGCACGTCGGCGCCGCCGCTTTCCCGGAGCCGCTCGATCATGTCGACGGCCACGGCCCGGATCTCCGGTTCCTTGGCCGCGACCGTCTTGGGCGAGAACTCACGGCCCAGCAGCCGCCGCCAGATCGTGTGCAGCGGAGGGTCGAGCATCTCCGGGATCCACAGGAAGCGGGGCTCCGGGTCGAGCGCGGTCACCGACTTGCTGGAGAAGGTCTGCCAGTCCTGCAGCGCCTCCTGGATCGCCGCGCCGTCGGTGACGACCCAGTAGCCCTGCGCGATGCTGCTGCGGAATCCCCCGTGGGTGGCGGCGAACTCCTCCCACCGCCGGTGGTGGCTCAGTACCGGCCCGCCGGCGGTGTTGTCGTAGTGGTACGCGGGCACGCCTTCGTAGTTGCCGTCGGGCTGGAGCGTCGTGCTCATCGCGGTCCTCTCATGTCACGGCGCCGTCGAGCTTCAGTTGGAGGATCTCCTCGTCGGATCGCCCGCACTCCCTCAGCACGTCGTCGGTGTGCTCGGCGAACTGGGGCGCACGGGTGAGCGCCGGCGGGGTCTCCCCGAACTGGACCGGGTTGGCCACCAGCTCGCGCGGCACCCCCTCCGCGTCCACCACCGGCGCGATCAGGCCGTTCGCCCGCAGCGACGGGTCCCGGCCGACCTCCCAGGCGTTCTGCACCACCGACCACTGCCCCTCGCCCCGGGACAGGATCTCCACCCACTCGGCGCAGGTCCGCGTCCCGATGATCCCGGCGACGATCCCGGCGGCGGCGCCGGCGTTCGCCATGATCTTTTCGGTGCCGTCGAAGCGCTGGTCCTTCGCCAGCTCCTCGCGGCCGACCAGCCGGCAGAACTCCGGCCAGTACCGGCCGGGCTGCAGCATGGCCAGCTCCAGCCACCGGTCGTCGGCCGTGCGGTAGGCCCCGACCAGCGGGTTGGTCGGGGACCCGTGCGCGGGCTGCTCCCGCGCCGGCAGCGGCCCGCCCGCCATCAGCGCCTGGTTCACCGAGTACTGGGTGGCCCATGCGCCCACGCCGAGCAGCGACACGTCGATGACCGACGGCTCGCCGGTGACGCGGCGCGAGTACAGCGCGGCGGCGATGCCGCCGGCGATGGTCATCCCGCCCATCGAGTCGCCGTAGGCGCCCGAGGGCATCCGCATCATCCGTTCGGCGCCCGGCGGGGTGACCCCGGCCGCGCTGCCGCCGCGGGCCCAGAACGCGGTGCTGTCGTAGCCGCCCTTGTTCCGCTCCTCACCCCGGGCGCCGAAACCGCTTCCCCGCACGTAGATGAGGTCGGGGTTGATCGCGCGCAGGTCCTCGAGGTCGATCTTCAGCTTGGCCCGCGCCTCGGGCAGGAAGTTCGTGAGGAACACGTCGCTGGACGCGACCAGCTGCTCGAACACCCCGCGCGCGGTCGGCTTCTCCAGCGCCAACCCCACGCTGCGCTTGCCCCGGTTCGGCCCCTCCATGATCGGGAAGAACGACGAGTCGCCACTCGCCGTGGGCAACCCGAGCACCCGGGTCAGGCCGCGCTGGGCGTCCCCCCGCTCGGCGTGCTCGATCTTGATCACGTCGGCGCCCCAGTCCGCGAGCACCGCGCCGGCGGCGGGCACGAAGGTGAACTGCGCGACCTCCAGGACGCGCACACCCTCCATCGGCCGATGCACCCGGGAAACCTCCTCGTTCGGCGTCATTCGACGGTGATCGCCCGCTCGGGACAGGCCATCGCGCCGTCGTGCGCCTCGTCCTCGAGGCCCGCCGGGACCTCTCCGTCGAAGGGCACCGCGTAACCGTCGTCATCCAGTTCGAACACGTCCGGCGCCGTTGCCGCACAGCGCGCGTGCCCGGAGCACGTCCTGGAATCAATGGTGATCTTCACCGGACCACTCCCTCGTCGATCAGGTTCATCGGGCCGTCCTGGGCCGCTGCCAGCAGCTCGGTCAGGTCGACACCCAGCTCGGCCGAGGTGGCCCGGCAGGCGGCCAGGTCCTTGCGGAGGAACGGCGTCACCGCGTCGACGAACGGCCCGGCGCCCCGGGCGGCGATGTACCGGCCGGCGGTGCTCCCGCCACTCCCCACCGCCAGGGCCGCGAGCAGCACACTCTCCTCGAGCCCCATGGCGCGGCCGGCTTCCAGCCCGCGCAGGGTGACCTGGGTGATCGCCGCGAACAACAGGTTGTTGAGCAGCTTCACCCGCAACGCCGAACCGCGGGCCCCGGTGGTGATGATCGGCGCCGCGTAGGCGCCGAGGACCTGACGGGCCGTCGCGACGTGCTCGGGTTCCCCGCCGAGGTAGACCGCGAGGCACCGGGCGCGGACCGCGTCCACCGTGCCGCTGAACGCCGCGTCCACGATCGCGGCCTTCCCGCCCGGGGCGAACCCGTCCAGCTCGCCCAGGGTCGCCGGGTTACCGGTGGTGTGCGAGACCAGCACCGAGCCCGCGCCCATCCGCCGCACGACCTGGGGCAGCACCTCCAGCACCTGGGCGTCGCTGTACAGGCAGCTGATGACGACGTCACATCCGGCGACGTCCCGGGCCTGGTCCACGCACTCCGCCCCGAGGAGGCGGAGCCGGTCGCGAACCCCGGCGCGCCGCGCGTACAGGCGGACCCGGTGGCCGGCCGTGAGCAACCGCTCCACCATCGGCTCGCCCATCTGCCCGGCCCCGACGAAACCGATCGTCCGGGCGCCGTCGACCCGCGCCGACTCGTGTCCGTTGGTCATCGGGCGAGCTCCTCGGCCGCGTCCCGCAGCGCGCGCAACCGGGACTCGAGCAGCGAACGCTCCGCCGGGTCGCCATCGCCGATGCCGGCCAACCGGGGTTCCGTCTCGGCGATTTCCCGGCGCAGCCGGCCGAGGGCCTCCTCGCGGGTCAGCAGGTCCAGATCGGTCCAGTCGGACCGCTCCGCCTCGGGCCGCCGGCTCATGCGGGGAAGTTGTAGAGCCGCCGGGTGTTCAGCTCGACGATCTTGTGCACCTCGTCGTCCGGCACGTCCGCGAGGACCTCCGCCGCGTAGGCCCGGCTCTTCGGCCAGTACGAGTCCGAATGCGGGTAGTCGCACTCCCAGGTGATGTGGTCGACGCCGACGTCGTGCCGGACCTTCACCCCGAACCGGTCGTCGATGAAGCACCCGTGCATGTGCCGGTAGAACAGCTCCGAAGGGCGGACGTCCTGGTTGACGTTCTGGTAGAAGCGGTGCCGCTCCCAGGTGCCGTCGACCCGCTCGAGCAGGTACGGCATCCAGCCGATGCCGCCCTCGGACAGGCCGACCTTCAGCTCGGGGTGCCGGTGGAACACCGGGGAGAACAACAGGTCGGTGGTCGCGTACATGGAGTTGCAGCCGAACAGCGCGATGGTCACCGCGAAGGGGGCCTCCGGCGCGGTCTTCGGGGCGCTGCCCGAGGTGCCGAAGTGCAGGCACAGCGGCAGGCCGGTCTCCTCGGCCGCCGAGAACACCGGGTCCCAGTGGTCGGTGTGGAACGACGGCAGCCCGAGCGGAACCGGGTTCTCCGGGAACGAGATCGCCTTCGCCCCCTTGGCCGCCGTCCGGTGGATCTCCGCGACGCAGGCCTCCACGTCCCACAACGGCAGGATGACCAGCGGGATCAAGCGGTCCGGCGCCGTCGCGCACCACTCGTCGATGGAGAAGTCGTTCCACGCCCGCACGCACAGCCGGGCGAGCTCGCGGTCCTCGCCCTCCAGGAACACCGTGCCGGCGAATCGGGGGAACGACGGGAAGCTCATCGCTCCCCACACCCCGTCCAGGTCCATGTCCCGCAGCCGGGCCTTCGGGTCGTAGCAGCCCGGGATCATCTCGTCGTAGCGGGTCGGCTCCATGCCGAACTCCTCGGGCTTCTTGCCCGCCACCGCGTTCAGCCCGATGTACGGGTAGATCCGGCCCTCGTACGCCCACACATCGGCCGGCGGGACGCCCTCGCCGCGGGACCGCGCCACGATCCGGGGCCCGAGCTCCCGGTGCTTCGCCGGCAACCGGTCGGACCACACCCCGGGCGGCTCGATCAGGTGGTCGTCGGTCGAAAGCAACTTCATCCACGGCTGCAACGGCATCGTCGCGCTCCCTCGTCAGAACCGAGCTGTGCACGTGCTCAGCACCCTACTCCAGCGCCCGGAAGTTGTGTATACCTGATTATCGTCTCTACTGGCGTTTCGCCGATCCTTTGTGGATCCATTCCATAGTTACGTATCCTCTATTCGGCCAACTGAAGGAGAGTCTCATGCGCCCGCTGCCACAGCCGAGCCTCGGGAGCGCCGAGTTCTGGCGGTCCGGGGCCGACGGGGTGCTGCGGGTCTGCCGCTGCGATGACTGCGGGCGGTACTTCCACCCGCCGATGCCGGTGTGCCCGTCCTGCCGGGGGCGATCGGTCACGCTGTCCGCGACGTCGGGCAAGGCGGTGGTCGTCGGGTTCAGTGTCAACCACCAGGCCTGGCTGCCGGCGTTCCCGCCGCCGTACGTGGTGGCCGTGGTCGCGCTCACCGAGGACGACCGCGCGCGGCTGACCACCAACATCGTCGGCTGCGAGCCGGACGAGGTGCACGTCGGGATGCGGGTGCGGGTGCGGTTCGAGAAGCACGGCGAGCTGTACGTCCCGCTGTTCGAGCCGGACCGGGCGGCCGAGGCCGCGCGGGGGCCGGGTCCGCTGCCGCGCGAGGTCCGCGCCACCCCTCGTTCCATGGCCTCGCCCCGGAAGTTCGAGGACGGGGTGGCGCTGACCGGCGTCGGGCAGTCCCGGGTGGGCCGGCGGCTCATGGTCGACCCCATCTCGCTGACCGTCGAGGCGACGCTGGCCGCCGTGGCGGACGCGGGCCTCGAGCTGGACGAGGTCGACGGGCTCTCCACCTACCCGGGTCCGGTCCCGGGCGGCCTGGGCGAAGGCGGCATCACCGCGCTCACCGAAGCCCTCCAACTGCGTCCCACCTGGGTGAACGGGGCGCGCGAGGTGCCCGGCCAGATCGGCTCGATCACCGCCGCCATGCTGGCGGTCGCCGCGGGCCTGTGCCGGCACGTGTTGTGCTACCGCACGGTGTGGGAGTCCTCGCACGCCGCACTGGTCAGGTCGGGACGGTGGGCACCCGAGAGCGGCCCGGCCACCGGCATGTTCGAATGGCGCGCCCCGTTCGGGGCGATGTCCCCCGCCCAGTGGATCGCCTGCAACGCCTCCCACTACATGCACCGCTACGGCGTGGGCCGCGACGCCCTCGCGGCCATCGCCGTCACCGCCCGCGCCGGCGCGGCGCGCAACCCCGAGGCGCTCTACCGCGAACCGTTGACGACCGACGACTACTACGCCGCGCGGATGATCACCACGCCGTTCGGGCTCTACGACTGCGACGTGCCCTGCGACGGCGCGGTGGCGGTGGTCGTCTCGGCGGTCGAGGCCGCCGCCGACCGGCCGAAGCCGCCCGTGCTGGTGGAGGCCGTCGGCACGGCCATCCTGGAACGCCTCAGCTGGGACCAGGATACCCTGGCCCACACGCCGCAGTCGCGCGGCCCGTCGGCCCACCTGTGGACCCGCACCGACCTGCGCCCGGCCGACGTCGACGTGGCCCTGCTCTACGACGGGTTCACCTTCAACGCCCTGTCCTGGCTGGAGGGTCTGGGGTTCTGCCGTCCGGGCGAGGCAACCGACTTCATCGCCGGCGGCGGGACCATCGCCCTGGACGGCGAGCTCCCGCTCAACCCGCACGGCGGGCAGCTCTCGGCCGGCCGGCTGCACGGCTACGGCTTCGTCCGGGAAGCCATGCTCCAGCTGCGGGGCGAGGCCCACGGGCGCCAGGTCAGCGGCGCCCGGACGGCGGTCGTCACCTCGGGCGGCGGCGTGCCCTCCGGGGCGATGCTGCTGCGCACGGTCTAAGACGCTTTCGCCAGTGCTTCCCGTTCCTCGGAGTTCACCGCGCGCAGCAGCACGTAGATCATCAGGATCTTCCAGACCAGGAACGCCGCGGACGGCAGGTACGTGGTGAACAGGCCGTCCCAGGCCAGCGGGCCCTCGGTGAACAGGTACACGAAGACCCCGGGCAGCAGGACCACGCCGAGGGCGAAGTTCAGGTAGCCGAACCAGCGCGGGAAGACCGGCTCGGGCCGGCGGTCGACCAGTGCGGCCAGGCCGATCACCCATACGTTCACCACGAAGATGACCGCGACGCCCACGTAGGTGAGCCAGTACTGGTCGCTCAGCAACAGCATGAGCTGAGGGTCCCGGCCCGGCCGGTAGACGGCGGTGGCGAGCACCGCCAGCGGATAGATCCAGCCGGTCGGGGCGACGACGGCGGTGGTCAGCTGCACCATCGACAGCAGACCCCAGCCGCCTTCGATCCGGCACATCTGCAGGCTCGTGACGACGGCGAACGGGTAGAAGAAAGGGGCGAAGATCCCCATGATCACTACGGCGGAGAGGATCCCCGTCCGGTTCTCGGCGAGGAACCCGGCGATCGCCTGCGCGTCCGCCGTCGGCGAAGGGGGTGGGTAGAGGTTGCCCACGCCGGAAAAGGCGACAGCGAACGCGATCATGACGACGGCGCCGCACCAGACCGACAAGCGGTAGAGCCGGAACTTCACGCGTTCATCCACCGATGTCTCCTTGGGCGACGATGTCCAGGACCGCCCGATAGGCGAAGGCGAGGCTCGAACCGATCGGCGTCCCGGCGCCCGGGTAGACCCGGCCGGACATCGCCGCCGCGGTGTTGCCCGCCGCGTAGAGACCCTCGATCGGCGAGCCGTCCGGTCGCAGCACGCGGGCGTGCTCGTCGGTCTTCAACCCGCCCTTGGTGCCGAGGTCGGACAGCACGATCGTCGCGACGTAGAACGGCGGCGTGTCCAGGGGCAACAGCAGCGGGTTCGGCCATTCCGGCGACGGTTTCGCCGGGTAGCTCAGTTCCGGCAGGTAGGGAAAGGGCACTATGTGGTGGAACATCTGGTCCCACGGCGACTCACCGCGATGGAACTTCTCGTCGATGCCGGTTTCCGCGTAGCCGTTGAACTCCGCGATGGTCCGGCTCAGCGCATCAAGTGGCACGTCGATCAGTGCCGCCAGCTCCGCCGGCGAGTCGGCTTTCCGGAGCGCGCCGGACTCCAGCCACTCCGGGCGAACGGGTTGGTCGGGCGGGCCGCCGAAGCCGTCCCGGTCGATCAGCCGCTGGTCCAGGATCCAGTGGGTGGGGATGTGCGAGATCCCGGTGTCCACGTGCCGGCGGGCGATCTCGTGCCCGGCCTGGTCGTAGGGGCGCGCCTCGTTGACGAAGCGCTCGCCCTCGGCGTTGACCCAGATCCCGCCGCGCAGGCCGCTCTGGAAGACGGGTAGGCCGTCCGGCTGCACCAGGCCCGGCACGTACCAGGCCTCGTCGAGCAGGTCGGTGGCGGCGCCGACCGCGATGCCGGCCAGCAGCGCGTCACCGGTGTTGCCCGGCGCGCCGTTGGACCACTCGCCCCGGGCCTGGACCGGCTGGTGCTTCTCCCGGAGCTCGTCATTCCGCTCGAACCCGCCGGCCGCGAGGAGCACCCCCCGGTTCGCGCGGAACACCACCGGCACGCCGTCGCTCACGGCCGACACACCGGTTACCCGGCCGTCCGCCACAACCAGGCTCTCCAACGCCGTGTTGACCCGGAGTGAACCGTTCCCGGTCTCCAGGAAGGCCGCCAGCGCCCGCCCGACCAGCGCGCGGCCGCCGTTCAGCACCGGCCCCTGCTCCCACCCCCAGCGCTCGGCGGGAATGGGACCCCGCACCAGCGAGGCGTGCCCACCCAGGTCGGCGGCGGGGATCTCCGGGGGGAAGATGGTTCGCCCGCTGATCGAGGCGCCCGGCCGGTCCGGGTAGTAGTCCGGCACCGGTCCGTGCACGAACCACTGGAACCACCGGTTCCGCTCGAGCTCGTCGACCAGCCGCGGGCCCGCGTCCAGGTAGGCGGCCTGCAGCTTCTCCCGGGAACCGTCGTCGACCACGCCGCGCAGGTACTTCCGGGCTTCCCCGGCACCCTCCGCGATCCCGGCCCGCCGCAATGGGGCGGACCCGGGCAACCACAGGCCGGCGCCGGAGTAGGCGGTGGTGCCACCGACCAGGCCGGTCTTCTCGATGACCAGGGTGCGCAGGCCGCGCGACGCCGCCACGTAGGCCCCGATCAGGCCGCCTCCGCCGGAGCCGACCACCACGACGTCGTACGTGACCTCTTCCGGAGCCATCACCATCTCCTCCGTGTCCACCCCCGCGAGGCGCCAGTAAACACCGGCCGAGTCTTTTCAATCAAGCGGTTGACTCAAACCGGCGAAGAGGTGTTCACTTTGGCCTGCGAAGGCCCCGACCGACTCGAAGGAGAGCCGCTGGATGAGCAAGCCCGACTACGATCCGGGGCCGCGGATCGCCCACGCCGGCAGCATCAACCTCGGCACACCCGACCTGGACCGCTCACTCTGGTTCTTCCGCGACCTGCTCGGCATGGAGGTCGTCGAGCAGGTCGGCGGCGTCGCCTACCTGCGGGGATACCAGGAGCTGACGCACCACTCCCTGGTGCTGACCCAGCAGGACCAGGCCCGGGTGAACTCCTACGGCTTCCGGGTCAAGCGCCGCCAAGACGTCGAGCTGTTCCAGAAGCAGCTGGAGAACCAGGGGCTGGAGACCCTCGAGCTGGCGGCGGGCCACGAGGCCGGCCGGGGCGAGGCCGTCCGCTTCCTGGTGCCGGGCAGCGAGCACCCCTTCGAGCTCTACTACGACATCGACAAGCCGCTCGCCGACGAGTCCATCCGCTCGAAGGTGCTCAGCAACAGCTCGCGACGCCGGGGGCTCGGGGTTCGCCGCCTCGACCACATCAACCTGCAGACCAGCGCCGGCACGGTCAACCAGGCCGAGTCCTGGCTGCGCGAGGCGCTGGGTTTCCAGCGCCGGGAGTTCGCCCGGCTGCCGCAGGCGCCGGACATCATCCTGGCGTCCTGGCTGTCGGTCACCCCGCAGGTGCACGACCTGGCCATCGGCATGGCCGCCGAGGACCAGACCGGCCAGTTCCACCACGTGGCGTTCAACGTGGAGAACTTCCACGACATCCTCACCGCGGCCGACCAGATCCGCGATCTCGACATCGCGTACGGGGCCGGCCCGGGCAAGCACGGGATCGGCCAGGCGATGTACCTGTACGTGCACGACCCCGGCTCCGGGCACCGGATCGAGCTCTACTCCGGCGGTTACCTGATCTTCGATCCGGCCTGGGAAGCGCTGGAGTGGAAGCTCCCCGAGCTGGAGTACGGGCAGACCTGGTACGGAGACGTGCTCGACGTCGGCCCGGGCGGCACCTTCCTGTCCACCTCGCCCTCGGCGGGACTCACCCCGTGACCCCGCTGACCGAGGACGTCGACGGGCTCACCTTCGCCTACCACGAGGCGGGCGAGGGCGAGCCGCTGCTGATGCTGCACGGGTCGGGACCCGGCGTCAGCGCCTGGTCGAACTTCCAGCACAACCTGCCGGTGTTCGCCGAGCATTTCCGCACGGTCATGCCCGACCTGCCGGGTTTCGGCGGTTCCGCGCTGCCCCGGCTCGACGAGATCTACCCGGTCGTCGCGGCCCGGTGGATCGCGCGGCTGATGGACCGGCTGGATATCGGGTCGGCGGCGTTCGTCGGCAACTCGATGGGCGGCGCGGTCGCCGCCGAGCTGGCCCGGCTGGCCCCGGAGCGGGTGTCACGGATGGCGCTGATGGGCTCCGGCGGGCTGTCCGTCGGACTGTTCGCGCCGGAGACCAGCGAGGGCATGGCGCGGCTGTTCGAGTTCCTCCAGGAGCCCACCCGGGACCGCATGATCTCCTGGATCAAGACGATGGTGTTCGACCAAACCCGGATCACCGACGAGCTGGTCGACGAGCGCATGGACAACGCCATGGCCGACGGGGTGCTCCAGCGCACCCAGGCGATCTTCGGCTCGCTGTTCAACCCGGCCAACCGGGCCACGTACACGCCGCTGTGGACGCAGGCGGCCACCATCGCCACGCCGACCCTGCTGCTCTGGGGCCGCGACGACCGCATGCTCCCCTACGACCAGGCCCACTTCGCCAACCGGGCGCTGCCCGACGTCGAGCTGCACACCTTCGCCCGGTGCGGGCACTGGGCGCAGATCGAACGCAAGACCGACTTCGAGCGCGTCGTACTGGAGTTCCTCACCCGCGACAGGAGGTTGGCGGCATGACGCACGAGGTGGTCCGCCGTATCGAGGAGGCCGGACCCAAACTGGCCGCCCTCGCCGACGAGAACGAGCGCCTGGGCAAGCTGAGCGACCAGACCGTGGACCTGCTCCGCTCGACCGGCGTGATCCGGCTGCTGCAGCCCACCCGGTACGGCGGCTACACCGCGCATCCCCGGGACTTCGCCGAGGCGGTGATGGCGGTGGCCGGCCACGACGGCGCGGCGGGCTGGGTGTGCGGGGTCGTCGGGGTCCACCCGTGGGAGGTCGCGCAGATGGACTCCCGGCTGGCCCGGGAGATCTGGGGCGACAACCCGGACACCTGGATCGCCTCGCCCTACATGCCGAACGGGATCGCCGAGCCGGTGGACGGCGGGTTCGTCCTCAACGGGCGCTGGCCGTTCTCCTCGGGGGCCGACCACTGCGAGTGGGACTTCCTGGGCGCACTGGCCGGCGACGGCCGGGGGAAGCCGGCCACCCCGCCGAGCGTGCTGCACGTGATCCTCCCCCGGGCCGACTACGAGATCATCGACGACTCCTGGGACGTGGTCGGCCTGGCCGGCACCGGCAGCAAGGACGTGGTCGTCCGGGGCGCGTTCATCCCCGGCTACCGGACGCTCGAGCAGGGGGACATCCAGGAGGGCCAGGCCGCCGAACGCAACGGGGTCACCGACACCCTGTACAAGCTGCCGTTCAGCGCGATGTTCCCGCTCGGCATCACCGCCGCCGTGATCGGCATCTGCGAGGGGGCACTCGCGGCGCACGTGGCCCAGCAGCGCGACCGGGTCGCGGTGACCGGGATCCAGATCCGGGACGACCCGTACGTGCTGTACGCGACCGGGGAGGCGGCGGCGGAGATCCAGGCGTCCCGGGTGCAGCTGATCGACGGCATCAGCCGGATCTACGACCTCGTCGACGCGGGGAAACCGGTCAGCATCGAGGAGCGTTCGAACGTGCGGCGCAACCAGGTGCGCTGTGCCTGGCGCGCGGTCTCCGCGCTGGACCAGATCTTCGCGCGGTCCGGCGGGAACGCGATCCGGCGGGACAACCCGCTGCAGCGGTTCTGGCGGGACGCCCACGCCGGCCTGCAACACATGATCCACGTGCCCGGCTCGACCTATCACGGGAACGCGCTCGCCCAGATGGGCCTGGAGCTGACCCCGCCGATGCGCATCCTGATCTGACCACCGGATGGACGCCACCGACCAGCGGCACTTCCGCGAGGTGCTGGGGAACTTCCCGACCAGCGTCGTCGCGATCACGGTGATCGGGTCCGACCGCCGACCCGCCGGGATGATCGTGGGGTCGTTCACCTCGGTCTCCCTGGACCCGCCCCTGGTGTCCTTCCTGGCCGACCGCTCCTCCCGCACTCACCTGCTGGTCGTGGGGCGGGTCCGCGGTCTCCGTGCCGGGTCGCCCAAGACTCCGCTGTTGTTCTTCCGGGGTGGGTACGGCGACTACTTCTCGCCCACGTCACTCCTGCTGGACCGGCTCGTCGGCGGATGAACCTACTGAAAGGGAGGCCGGATGGGCCGGGTACCGGGCAAGGTCGTCTTCATCACCGGCGCCGCGAGGGGGCAGGGCCGCGCACACGCGATCCGGCTCGCCGAGGAGGGCGCCGACATCATCGCGGTGGACATCTGCGCGCAGATCGACAGCGTCGGATACCCGATGGCCGGTCGCGGCGACCTGGACGAGACCGTCCGCGAGGTGGAGAAGCTGGACCGCCGGATCGTGGCCCGGACGGCCGACGTCCGCGACCCGGCGGCGCTGCGGTCGGTCGTCGCCGAAGGGGTGGCGGAGCTCGGCCGGCTGGACGCCGTGGTGGCGCAGGCCGGCATCGCCCCCATCGCCGGCCACGACACACAGGCGTTCATCGACGCCGTCACGGTCGACTTCAACGGCGTGGTGAACACCGTCGAGGCGGCGCTGCCGCACCTCCCCGACGGCGGCTCGGTGGTCGCCACCGGGTCGACGGCCGCGCTGATGCCCCCCACCCACGACAGCCCGCCGGACCCGGGGAAACTCGGCTACTCGTTCGCCAAGCGCTCGGTCGCCGGTTTCGTGAACGACCTGGCCATCGTGCTCGCGCCGCGGCGGATCCGGGCGAATGCAGTGCACCCTACGAACACCAACACCCCCATGCTGAACAGCGACCCGATGTACCGGGTGTTCCGGCCGGACCTGGAAAACCCCACGCGCGAGGACGCGCTTCCGGCGTTCCACTCCATGACCGCGATGGGGCTGCCGTACGTCGAGCCGCGCGACATCGCCGACGCGGTGCTGTTCCTGGTGTCCGACGAGTCCCGCTACATCACCGGTGCGCAGCTCCGGATCGACGCCGGCGCGATCGTCAACCGCCGCCTGCAACAGCCACAGTTCTGACCACCAGCCGCCGGCTAGGAACGGACGGCTCGTGCCTCACCGACAACCACCGCCGACTCCGCCCGCCGGGGCTCGACCAAGGCGGGGTGACGTGCGGTGAAGGGCCGCGATACCCGCCAGCCGTCCGCGTCGGCGCGCACCTCGACGACGGCGTGCGGCCGGTTTGCCCAGCACTTGCCCGTCCGGTCCCAGGGCATCGGGGGAGTCCGGTCCTGGTAGAAGTTGACCATCGATCCCTCCTCGACCCATCCGCCGGGAACCCGGACCACCCGGCGCTGCTCGGGGTCCTCGCCCCACCGCGCGACCGCGCGGACGCGCGGCCCCGGATCGCGGTCCCGCTCCGGCCGCCACCACGTCGAGCTGTCCGCCGCGGAGTCCTCCGGCGAGCTCAGCGGAAGGAAGCACTCACACCGCCCGCCGCGGATCATGACACGCCACGAGACGGGACGGTTGTCAGCCAACTGACCAGCATGATTCAGCGCTCCAAGATCGTCAATGACCGCTTGCGCACACGCCCACGCAGGACGCCTCCCAGGATGCACCCCTGCTTGACGGCGCAACAAAGTGGCACAAATGTCCCAGCGGTGCACCCCGGAGCAACCCGTGCCGGCGCCGCGCGGCATTGTTGTGCTCCCGCGGGAGGATCGCGAGAGGCGCGGACGAAAGGGACGGCGATGACCGGCACCAGAGCCCCACGGCGCTCGACCGAAGAGGTGCAGCGCCTGATCTTGGAAGCCGCGCGCACATTGTTCGAACGACAGGGATACCAAGCCACGACGACCGCCCAGATCGTCGAGCGCTCCGCCGTCGACCCCCCGACCCTGTACCGGCACTTCGCCTCGAAAGCCGCGCTCTTCGAAGCGACCGTCGTCTGCTCGCTGCGCGAGTTCATCGACCGGCAGGTCGAATCGTGGCGGAGCAACCCACCCGGACAGGGGGAGCCGCTCGAACTCGCCCGGCACTTCGTCGGCGGCTTCTACAACGCCCTGGAACGACACCGCGACTCGCTCCGGCTCCTACTGACCGCCACCGGAGACGACGACGCGCTCGGCGACCTCGCCCGCGCCATCAGCAACCAGTTCACCGAAGGACTCATCGCACTGCGCCAGGCCCTGGTCGACGAGACCCAGGCCCAGGGCTACCAGGGACTCGACACACCCGAGGCAACCATCGGCGCCATCACCGGAATGATCATCGCCCTGGTGCTGCTCGACGAATGGATATTCCCCGCCGGCACCCGCCCGGACAAAGAAACCCGCATCAACGAGGCCGCCGCCATGATGATCCACGGCTTCGCCCACCGCCCGCCACCGCCCGCTAGCCCCTGATCATGTGGCGTCCGGGGAGCGGACCGCGCCGAAGAGCTTCTCCGCCAGCTCGGCCGACCCGGTGAGGTGGAGCCGGCCGCCGCGGGTCGCGTCGGACAGCCGGAGCCGCTTGGTGATCAGTGCGGAAAAGGTCTTGGTGTCGGTATCGATCACCGTGTCCGGTTGTGCCGCCGGTTCGCGGGTGATCCGCACCTGACCGCCGGCGACGTGCACCGTGAAGGGTTCGTCGCCGAAGCGCACCACGAACTCGCCGGTCAGCGCGGGGGCGGCGGCCGGATCGAAACGGCCTCTCAACGCGAACATCGCCGAGACGGCGGTGACCTCGCCGTCCATGTTCACGTTCGGGGATCGGCTGCCCCACCGCCCCAGGTGCTCGATCACCGGTTCGAGCTCCGCCCCCCAGCTGGTGACCTCGTAGACCTGGGCACTCACCGGCGGGCCGAGTCGGCAGTGTCGCAGGACGCCGGCCTCGGTCAGGTCGCGCAGCCGTTGGGCCAGGATTCGCGGGTTGGCACGCGGCAGGCTCCGCTGCAGGTCGGTGAACCGCTTGGGCCCCAGCAACAGCTCACGCACGACCAACAACGCCCAGCGCTCGCCGATCACGTCCAGGGCGTGGGCCATGGTGCAGGCCTCGCCGTAGCTGCGCATCCTCACCCCCAGCTCCTACACTTAGTATATTAGCTGCTTGTACTTTTAAAGTAGACTGCTACCGTCGGCACATGCGATTCGCCATCTCCGTCCCGCAAATCGTCACCGACGGCTCGTTCGACCCGAGCCGGTTTCGCGCCTACCTCGCGCGCGCCGAAGAGCTCGGCTTCGACAGCGCGTGGACCGGGGAGCAGGTCATCGGCTCGCTGCCGTTCCTGGGGCCGATCGAGACGCTGAGCTACGCGGCGGCGTGCACCCAGCGGATACGGCTGGGCTGTGCGGCGCTGGTCAGCCCGCTGCACAACCCGGTACATCTGGCCAAGAACATCAGCACGCTCGACCGGCTCAGCCAGGGGCGCGTCGATGTCGGCCTCACCACCGGCGGACGGTTCCGGATGTTCTCCGCGTTCGGCGTCGACCCGGCCAGCTTCGTCGCCCGGTTCACCGAAGGCCTGCGGCTGATGAAGGAACTGTGGACCCAGGACCACGTCGACTTCGACGGGCAGTTCTGGCAGCTGCGCGGCGCCGCCATGGAACCCAAGCCGGTCCAGACCCCGCACCCGCCGATCTGGTTCGGCGCGACCCACCCGGATGCACTGCGGCGCGCCGTCCGGCTCGGCGACGGCTTCGTCGGCTCCGGCATCTCGACCACCGCCCAGTTCGCCGAGGAGGTTCGGGTCATTCGGTCGGCGCTCGAGGACCACCGGCCCGGCCCCACCGGCTTCCCCATCGCCAAGCGGGTCTACATCGCCGTGGACGACAATGCCGAACGCGCCCGCGGACGCATCGCCGAAGCCCTCGACCGGTTCTACGGATACTTCGGGCTGACCGGCCTGGCCCCGGCAGCGGTCGCCGGCACACCCGACGACTGCGTCGCCGGCCTGCGCGAAGTGGCCGAAGCGGGCGCCGAGACGATCCTGCTCAACCCGCTTTTCGACGACCTCGAGCAGATGGAGCGGCTGGCCGCCCAGGTCATCCCCGAGCTATCTGCCCGGTAGACCGGCCAGGGCGGCGTTCACGGCGGCGAGAAACCGCTCGGGGCCGAAGCGCGCGGGGTCGGCGAGCATCAGCCGGGCCGCCATCTCGAACAGGGTCACCACGGTGTGCGCGGCCAGCTCCGGGTCCGCGCCGGCCCGGTCGGCGGCGGGCGTCCGCCGGATGAGCTCCTCGACCCGGCCGAGCACCAGTTCCCGGGCCCGGTCCCGGGCGGCATGGAACTCGGCCGGCATGTCCGGGAGCGGGAACACGATGCAGCGCCAACGATCGGGCGCCCGGCGCACCGTTTCCAGGAACCCCGTGAACAGGCGGGCAAACAGCGCCGGCGGCTCCACCGGCGCCGCATCGGCGGGGAGTATCGCGCGCAGCTGGGCCAGCGCCTGCTCCTGCTCCCGGCGCAGCAGCGCGGCCAGCAGCTCGGCCCGGCTGGTGAACTGGCCGTAGATCACCGGCTTGGTGACCCCGGCCCGGTCGGCGACGGCGTCCATGGTGACCGCCTGGTGACCGAGGGTGGCCACCAGGGTGAGCGCCGCATCGAGCAGCTGGGTGCGCCGCTGCGCCGCGGGCACCCGCGCGGCATAGGCCCGCCGCTTCCGGACCGGCCGCACATCCCGCGTGGTCATCAGCACCCCCGTCGTCAACGCTCGATGACTCCATCCTAGACAAAGCTACTGCACGGTAGTAAATTCAATTACTACGCCCTAGTAGTAAATGGGAGGTCGAGGATGACCAGGTCAAACGCGACCCGCGAATGGCGGGACTACGGGTTCTTCGGGCCGGAATCGCCGACCTGGCGGGTGTGGACGGCGCCGACCGCGCTGCTCGGCTTCCAGCGCTCCGTCGTGCTGGAGCACTTCGACCCGTCCCTGGCCGCCGCCGTCGCCGACTCGGCCGGCATCTACCGCGAGCCGCGCGGGCGGTTGGACCGCACCCTGGCCTACTTCCTCACCGTGGCCGTCGCCGATGCGCGGACCGCGATCGAGGCGTCCGAGCTGCTGATGCGGGTGCACTCGGTGGTCACCGGCACCGAGCCGCTCAGCGGGAAGCGGTACAACGCCAACAACCCGGACTCGCAGCTGTGGATTCACGTCACCGGCTGGCACTCGGTGCTCAAGTGCTACGAGATGTTCGGCCCGGGACCGCTGACCCCGGAGCAGGAACGGCGCTACTGGGCCGAGTGCGTGGCCGCGGCCGAGCTGCAGACCTGCAAACCGGCGGACGTGCCGGACTCCCGCGAGGGGGTCCGGGAGTACTTCGCGGCGATGCGGCCCCGGCTTCGCGGCTCCGAGCACGCCCAGCGGGCCATGCACTACCTGCTGCGCACCCCGCGCGACGAGGGTGGCTGGCGGCTCTCGGCCGGCAGCCGGTTGATGGCCAGGGCGACGATCGCCACGCTCCCCCGCTGGATGCGCCGGGCGGGAGGTTTCGACCAGGCGGTGGTGATCGACCGGCTGCTGGTGCCACCCGCCCGGGCCGCCGCCCGGATCGCCGCGACCCGCTCGGCCGGCCTCACCGCGCTGCGCCGGTACGCGCCGATGACCGCACAGCTGATGGCCCAGCACCTCGACCGCGGCATGCCGGCGCTCCCGGAGACCGTCACCCCCGCGCGGGCCCGTGAGCTGTACGGCCCGGCCGCGAGGCGGCGCGCGGACCGGCTCACCGCGCACCTGCGCGTGGGCACCTCCGAGATCTCGATCGCCTGAGCGGGCGATTTCCACGACACTGGCGTCGTGACCGCTCACGGAGTCTCGCCGTCGGCCGAAACCCTGGGTGCGAAACGCGCGGCGTTCGCGGTCCCGGAGGACGTCGCCTATTTCAACACCGCCAACCTCTCGCCCCAGCTGCACCAGGTGCGCGCCGCCGGTGAGGCGGCACTGGAACGCCGCGGCCGGCCGTGGACCATCGCCGCCGAGGACTGGTTCACCGATGTCGAACGCCTGCGGACGCTGTTCGCCGAACTGGTCGGCGGTGACGCCGAGGGGGTCGCGCTGGTCCCGGCGACCAGCTACGGGTTCGCCGTGGCGGCCCGGAACCTGGCCCTGAGCACCGGCGACCGGGTGGTGGTGCTGGCCGAGGAGTACCCCTCGGGCATCTACACCTGGCGCGCCGCCACCCGGGCCGCCGGCGCCGAGATCGTGACCGTGCACCGGCGGCCCGGCCAGACCTGGACCGAGGCGGTCCTGGAGGTCCTCGACGAACGCGTCGGCGTGGTCAGCGTCCCCAACGTGCACTGGACCGACGGCGCGCTGGTCGACCTGGCCGCCGTCAGCGCCCGTAGCCACGAGATCGGAGCCCGGCTGGTCATCGACGGCAGCCAGTCGATCGGAGCGATGCCGCTGGACGTGGCCGCCCTGCGCCCGGACTTCGTGGTGAGCGTGGGCTACAAGTGGCTGCTCGGCCCGTTCGGGGTCGGCTACCTCTACGTCGCGCCGCCGTACCGCCGGGGCGAGCCGCTGGAGCACAACTGGATCCTGCGCGAGGGATCGGAGGACTTCGCCCGCCTGGTCGACTACCGCGACGAGTACCAGCCCGGCGCGCGCCGGTTCGACGTCGGGGAACGCACCAAGTTCGAGCTGCTCCCGATGGCGATCGCCGCGCTCGAGCAACTGCGGGACTGGCGGATCCCCCGGATCGCCACCGCGTTGGCCGAGCTCACCGACACCATCTCGGCCCGGGCGGCCGAACTCGGACTGGACGCCGTTCCCGCCGGGCAGCGCGGGCCGCACATGCTCGGCGTGAGGTTGCCCGAAGCCGTCCGGGCCAAGATCGTGCCGGCGCTGGCCTCGGTCAACTGCTTCGCGGCGGTCCGGGGCGAGTCGCTGCGCATCTCCCCGCACCTGCACATCAGCGACGCCGACCTCGCCCGCCTGACCGACGCCCTCACCCTCGCCTCGTAGCGGCCGCCGAAAGGCCGTCCAGGATCACCCGCAAGCCGGCGTCGAACGCGGTGAGGTGGTCGGCCCCGTCGCCGTTGGGCTCCGGGTGGGTGTCGACGTGCCGGGCGTCGGCGATGAGGTCGGCCAGGGCGGGCGTGCGGGCGGTCCGCGCGGCCTGGTGCTGGACGTAGCCGGTGGTGTAGGCGGCCAGCACGGCGTACCCGGTCCGGATCTGCCGGTCGGTCAGGCCGATGCCGACCAGCGCGCGCAGCACCTGCTGGAACAGCCGCAGCGCGGCCGAGCCGGGGACGGGTTGCCGGCCGACGATCTGCGCCAGCTCCGGGTGGTCCACCAGGATCTCGTAGACCGCCCGGAAGATCGCGCCGACCTGCTCGTCCCAGGGCAGTGACTCCTCGGGCGGGCGGATCCGGCCGAGCAGCCGGTCGGCGAACAGCCCGAGCAGCTCGTCCTTGGTCCGGACGTGTCCGTACAGCGTCGTGACGCCGACGCCGCACTCCTGGGCCAGGCGGCGCATGGTCAGCGCCTCGACCCCGCCGGACTCGATCAGCGCGGCAACCGCGTCGACCAGTGCGTCGGTGGTCAGCCGCTCGGCGGTGGCTCGTTGGCGGGAGGGCACGGAGCCGATGCTACCGCTTGCCGAACATGTTCGGTACAAGTACCGTACTGATTCGCCGGAACATGTTCGGAACGCGTTCGGAAGCGCGAGATGGGAACAGACGATGGCTTGGTCGAACGAGGTGTCCGCCGCCGACGAGGGCTTCCACCGGCGGACCGATGACCCGTGGTGGAACGAGAGCTCGTTCACCACGTTCCGCATCCCGGAGCGCCGACTGTTCGGCATCCTGTACCACTACGTGCGGCCGAACCAGCGCACCGCGATGGCCGGGCCGTGGTTCGTCGACGACACCGGCGACGAGATGTCCACCGCGCTGTACAACGGCTTCGACTGGCACCTGCCGGTCCCGGACGGCGCGGACATGTTCGACGTGGAGTTCGAGAACGGCTACGCGGTCCGCACGGTCACCCCGCAGCTGGCCTACCGGCACACCTACCGCGCGCCGGGCTGCGAGTTCGACCTGACCTTCACCGCCGACCGGCCGCCGGTGGCCATGCTGTCGGCCGGCGAGGAGGTCAACCGGGGGATGCGGGACTTCGTGCAGGACGTCGAGCGGCACGCCACCGGGCACTACGAGCAGACCGGGGTGATGAACGGCAGCCTGCGGATCGAGGGCGAGGCGATCGACGTCGTGGACGCCGCCGTGATCAAGGACCGGACCTGGGGACCGCGCCGGATCCTGATCGGCCAGCCCAAGCCGCGCGGTTCCTACACCTTCGCCCGGGCCGACCGGGACAACTCCTTCCAGGCGTTCGCGATGAGCGACCGCGACTGGGAGACCGACCCGCTGGTCGGGGCGGCCGACCCGGTCGTGCACGGGTTCTACGTGCGGGACGGCGTGCAGGGCCGCCTGGTCTCGGGCGTCCGCCGGGTCCTGGAACGCCGTCCCGACGGCCGCCCGGTGCGCGAGGAGCTGGACGCGGTGGACGAGCACGGCCGGGAGCTGCACGCCGTCGGCACCGTGCGGTCGCTGATGAAGTGGCACTCCCCGTACGGCGGGGTGATGACCTTCTGGTGCTACGAGGACTGGAGCTTCGACGGCCACCGGGACGCCCCCGGCGAACTGCAGGACTGGACCATGGGCCGGCAGTTCAGCCGGTGGGTCCGCGACCCCGGCCGGGTGCTGCGCGCCGGGGAGGCCAGCCGTGTCTGACCTCGCGGAACGGCTGCGGGTGTTCCTGGCCCGCCGGCTGCCGGACGCCCGGGAGATCACGGTCGGCGACCTGACCCGCCTGCCCGGGGGGTACAGCCGGTTGATGACCCGGTTCACCGCCACGATCGACGGCCGGCCCCGCACCCTGGTGCTGCGGGCCGATGCCCCGGACAGCGCCGCGCCGATCGAGACGGACCGGGTCCAGGAGTGGCGGCTCCTGGATGCGCTCACCCGCACCGGCGGCGCTCCGATGCCGGACGCGCTGTTCGCCGACACCGACGGCAGCGAGCTGGGCAGCCGGGCCATCGTGCTGGACTTCGTGCCGGGCGGCCCGTTCCTTTCCTCGGTGCGGGCCTCGGGCCCCGGCCGGGTCCCCGCCCACGCCCGCGCGGTGGCCGACCTGGCCGCCGACGTGCACGCGGTGGACACCACCGGGCTGCCCGGGCACCTCGAACGCCCCGACTGGAACGGCTACATCGACGACCTGATCCAGCTCTGGCGCGACACCGAGGCCCGGCTGTCGGAGTCCCTGCCGATGCTGCGCTACGTGGCGGCCTGGCTGGAGCGCAACCGCCCGCCCGAGGCGCCGATGGGCCTGGTGCACGGCGAGTTCCAGCCCGGCAACATGATGATCGGCGAGGGCGGCCGGCTGGTCGCGGTGGACTGGGAGTTCGCCCACCTCGGCGACCCGCGCGAGGACCTCGGCTGGCTCACCTACGTGGAGGCCATCCAGCCGCCCGCGCTGTTCGGGGCCGACCCCGCCGCGTTCTGCACCCGCTACCGGGAACGCACCGGGCTGGGCGAGGATGTGGTCAACCCGCTGACCGTGGCCTACTTCTCCATCCTGCCGGCCATCCGGGTGTTCGGCCAGCTGCTGCGCACCCAGCAGGACTACGTCGACGGCCGCAACACCGACCTGCGCACCGCGTTCCTGTTCAACGCCGACATCACCGCCTTCGAGGGCTGGTTCGCCGCCACCCGGGCGCTCGACGCCGCCCGCACCGGAGTCCCGGCATGATCGCCCGCCCCAGCTCCCGCCAGCTGCTCCAGACCGTGCGCACCGAGCTGCGCACCGGCATCCGGGCCGCCGTCACCGACCCCGACGCCCTCACCCGGCTGGACATGCTCGACTCCATCCTGGGCAGCGTCATCGCCCGAGCCGACGACGAGGCCGCGTGGCTGCGCGAGGAGATCACCGCGATCGAAACCGTGGCCGACCGGCTGCTCGGCGAGCACGCCGACGCCGGGGTGGCCGAGGCGCTGGCCCGGCTGCGCGCCCGGCGCGCCCCGAGTTCGCGGCTGCCCGAGCTGCACGCCGAATACGCCCTGGCCGGCGAGGTGCTGTCCCGCTGCCTGGAGGCCGCCGTGCGGACCGGCGGCGAGCTGCGCACCGCCGTCGAGGCCGTCCTATCCGACCGGCTGCGCCGCGAAGTGGCGATCCGGGGCGAGTTCTCCCTGGCCGGCCGCATCTGACCCCCACCCACCAGCAACGGAGCGGACCATGAACAGACTGGACGGCAAGGTCGCACTGATCACCGGCGGAACCAAGGGCGTCGGGCGGGGCATCGTCGAGCGCTTCGCCGCCGAGGGCGCCAGGGTGGTGTTCGTCGGGCGCACCCGACCCGCCGGCGAAGCGGTGGAGTCGGAGGTTCGCGCCCAGGGCGGGCAGGTCACCTTCGTCCCGTGCGACCTCGGCGACGAGGACCAGGTCCGCGCGGCCGTGGCCACCGCCGTCGAGCGCTACGGAACGGTCGACGCCCTGGTCAACAACGCCGCCT
This sequence comes from Actinospineispora eucalypti, assembly GCA_014208095.1. GTDB lineage: Bacteria > Actinomycetota > Actinomycetes > Mycobacteriales > Pseudonocardiaceae > Pseudonocardia > Pseudonocardia eucalypti. The sequence continues at coordinate 1,512,267 of JACHMT010000002.1, forward strand.
CCACCGAGCTCGGCACCGTCGACGGGCGCCTCGGCGACATCGAGCTGGACGGCTGGAACCAGATCCTGCGCAACAACCTCACCGGGATGTTCCTGATCACCAAGCACACCCTGCGGCACATGGAGCGGGCCGGCGGCGGCACCGTCGTCAACATCTCCTCCATCGCGTCCATCACCGGCCTGCCCGGCAGCGCCGCCTACACCGCCGGCAAGGGCGCGTTCAACAGCCTCACCCGCTCCATCGCCACCGACTACGCCCGCGCCGGGGTCCGCTGCAACTGCCTCGTGCTGGGCCTGCACCCCGGCGACAACTGGGCCTTCTACCTGACCGATGCCCGGTTCCGCGACGCGATGTCCGCCGTGCACCTCACCCCCCGCTTCGGCCTCCCCGACGACGTCGCCCAGGCCTGCGTCTACCTCTCCAGCGACGAGTCCGGCTTCGTCACCGGCACCCAGTGGACCATCGACGGCGGCGCGCACATCGCCACCCGCTACCCCACCGACCTGGTCCTGGAGTCCTACTCCGACCGCGCCGACGCTGCCCACTGAATGGCCACCATGACCGCGTACCGGCTGCTCGAATGGCAGGCCGGCGGCCGCTACGCCGACGTGCCGGTGCCCGAGCCGGCCGCCGACGAGATCCTGGTGCGGGTGCGGGCCGTCGGCCTGTGCCACAGCGACATCCTGCTGCAGGACTCCCCACCCGGCGCCTGGCCGTTCGACCCCGGCTTCACCCTCGGCCACGAGACGGCCGGGCACGTCGCCGCGCGCGGCGCCCAGGTCACCAACCTCGCCGAGGGTGACCCGGTGCTGCTGTCCTGCGTGCACTCCTGCGGCCGGTGCGAGCGGTGCCTGCGCGGGCAGGAGAACTACTGCGCCCTGTCCCTGCGGTTCACCACCCGGGGGGTCGGCCTGGACGGCGGCCTGGCCGAGTACGTCACCGCGCCGGCCCGCGAAGCCGTCCCGCTGCGGGCGCTCGACCCGGCCGACGCCGCCGTGCTGGCCGACGCCGGCGCCACCGCCTACCACGCGGTACGCACCTGCGCCGCCGTGCTGCACCCCGGCACCGCCGCACTGGTCATCGGGGCCGGCGGCCTCGGCGGGTTCGCGGTGCAGCACCTGCGGGCGCTCACCCGGGCCACGGTCATCGCCGTGGACACCGCCGCCCACCGGCTGGAACACGCCGGCCGGATCGGCGCCCACCACACCCTGCTCTCCGGCGAACCCGGGCCGGGGCGGACGCCCAGTTCGGCGCCCGACGGGGACACCGACGACACCACCGCCGACCGAATCCGCGCGCTCACCCCCGGCTGCGCCGCCGTGCTCGACTTCGTCGGCACCGACGACACCCTGGCCCTGGCCGTCGGCGTGGCCGCACCGGTCGGCCGGATCGTCATCTGCGGCGCCGCCGGCGGCCAGGTACCCGTCGGCTGGGGCCGCCTCCCGGGCGGCTGCCAGCTCTCCGTCAGCTACGGCCACACCCTCGCCGACCTGCGCGACGTGGTCACCCTGGCCGAACAGGACGCCCTGCACATCGCGACCGAGCGCTTCCCGTTCGCCCAGGTCGGCGAGGCCTACCGGCGGCTCCGGGAGGGCACCCTCACCAGCCGGGCGGTGATCACCATGTAGACGCCGGCACCGCGCCGGCACCAGGATCGGCGACATGACGGTGCCGGCACGGCGGTCGTGGTGGGGTTGGGGCTCGGTCGCGGACGAACTGTCCCCCGCCGAGACCAAGGCACTGGTGGCGCGCACGGAGGCGTTGCTGCCCGGGCACGACTTCACCGACCATCCACCACCCGACCCGGCCGACCTGCCCATCCCCCCACCCAGGATCCAGCCGCCCCCGGCGCTGACCGGGCTGTGCTCCCCCGACCCCCACGACCGGCTCGCGCACGCGCGGGGCAAGGCGTTCCGCGACGTCGTGCGCAACCTGCACGGCGACGTCACCCACGTCCCGGACCTGGTCGCCCGGCCGCGCACCGAGCAGGACGTGATCGACCTGCTCGACTGGTGCACCGACGCCACGATCCCGGTGATCCCCTACGGCGGCGGCAGCTCCGTCGTCGGCGGCATCGAACCACGCTTCGACTCCCCCGCCATCGCCCTCGACCTGCAGCACCTCGACCAGGTACTCGAGGTCGACCGGACCAGCCGGGCCGCGCGCATCCAGGCCGGCACCTACGGACCCGCGCTGGAGTCCCAACTCCGGCCGCACGGGCTCACCCTGCGCCACTTCCCCCAGTCCTTCGCCTACTCCACCCTCGGCGGCTGGCTGGCCACCCGAGCCGGCGGACACTTCGCCACCCTGTACACCCACATCGACGACCTCACCGAGTCGCTGCGGGTGATCACCCCGGCCGGCACCGGCGAAACCCGCCGGCTGCCCGGATCGGGCGCCGGCCCTTCCCCGGACCGGCTGTTCCTCGGTTCGGAAGGCACCCTCGGCGTCATCACCGAGGCCTGGATGCGGCTGCGGGACCGGCCACGCTGGCAGACCACCTGCTCCGTCTCGTTCACCGACTACCCGGCGGCGGTCGCCGCCACCCGCGCGCTGGCCCAGTCCGGGCTGCACCCGTCGAACTGCCGCCTGCTCGATCCCGCCGAGGCATTCCTCAGCACCGCCACCACGGTGGACGGCGGGCTGCTCATCGTCGCCTTCGAATCCGCCGACCACCCCGTGGACGCCTGGCTGGCCCGCGCCGTGGAGATCACTGCCGGGCACGGCGGCACCGTCCTGTCCACCCGCCACCGGGGCGAGGAAACCACCGACTCCGCCGGGTCCTGGCGCTCGGCCTTCCTGCGGATGCCCTACCAACGCGACGCCCTCGCCCGGCGCGCCATGATCGTCGAAACCTTCGAGACCGCCTGCACCTGGGACCGTTTCGAAACCCTGCACGCCGCCATCACCGACGCCGCGCACCAGGCCCTCACCGCCATCCGCGGAGCCGGACTGATCTCCTGCCGGTTCACCCACGTCTACCCCGACGGACCCGCCCCCTACTACAGCGTCTACGCCCCCGGCCGGTGGGGCTCCACCGTCGCCCAGTGGGACGAGATCAAGCACGCCGTCTCCGAGGCGATCATCGACAACGGCGGCACGATCACCCACCACCACGCCGTCGGCCGCGACCACCGGCCCTGGTACGACCGGCAACGCCCCGACCCGTTCGCCGCCGCCCTGCGCGCCGCCAAGCACGCCCTGGACCCCGCCGGCATCCTCAACCCGGGCGTCCTCCTCTCCGGTGAGTCGCCGTTGGCTCAGCTCGATACGCCGTCGCCGAGGTAGGCCTCCCGCACGCGCGGGTCGGCGAGCAGCTCCGTACCGGTGCCGGACAGCGTGGTGCGACCGAGGTCGATCACGTAGGCGTAGTCGGACAGCGAAAGCGCGGCCAGCGCGTTCTGCTCCACCAGCAACACCGTCGTGCCCGACTCCCGCAGCTCGCGAACCGTCTCGAGGATCCGCCTGGTCATGATCGGCGAGAGCCCCATCGACGGCTCGTCGAGCATGAGCAGCTCCGGGCGCGACATCAGGGCGCGGCCGATCGCCAGCATCTGCTGCTCGCCACCGGAGAACAGGCCGGCCTTCTCCCGCTGCCGCATACCGAGAGCCGGGAACAGCGCGTAGATCCGCTCCAGGTCGGCCGCGATCCCGAGCTCGTCGCGGCGGGTGTGGGCGCCCAGGCGCAGGTTCTCCTCCACCGTCATCCGCGCGAACAGCCGTCGCCCCTCCGGGCTGTGCGCCACGCCGAGGGCGAGGATCTTGTGCGCGGGCAGCCGGTGCAGCGGCTCTCCGTCCAGCAGGATCTCCCCCGTGACCGGGCGCAGCAGCCCGGAGATCGTGCGCAGGGTAGTGGTCTTGCCGGCGCCGTTGCTGCCGATCAGGCTGACGATCTCGCCGCGGCCGACACAGAACGACACACCGCGCACCGCCTGGATCGAGCCGTACGCGACCGTGAGGTCCCTTACCTCGAGGAAACTCATCCGAGTCGCCCCCCACGGACCTGGTCGGGCGGCGCGCCCAGGTAGGCCTCGATGACGCGGGGGTCAGCGCGCACCTCGCCGGGCGAGCCCTCCGTCAGCACCATGCCCCGCACCAGGACCACCACGTGGTCACACAGGCCGAAGATGAACTTCGTGTCGTGCTCGATGACGACCACCGAGATCCCGAGGTCGCGGATGGCGAAGATGAGCCGCCGGGTAGCCGCGGTCTCCTGGGCGTTCATGCCGGCGGTCGGCTCGTCGAGCAGCAGCACCGCGGGATCGGTGGCCAACGCCCGGGCGATCTCGAGCCGGCGCTGGTCGCCGTAGGGCAGGTTGCGGGCCAGCTCGCCGGAGAAGCGGGTCAGCCCGACGAACGCCAGCAGCTCGCTCGCCCGCGCCGCGGCCTCCGCTTCGCCGCGCCGGAAGGACGGGCCGTGCAGCAGCGACGACAGCACGCCTTGCCTCATCCGGATGTGCCGGCCGACCAGCACGTTCTCCACCGCCGTCATGTTCGGGAAGAGCCGGATGTTCTGGAACGTCCTGGCCACCCCGCGCTCGGTGACGCGCGCGGGGTCCCGAGGCAGCTGCGCCCCGCGCAGCAGGACCGAGCCCGACGCGGGCGAGTACAACCCCGTGAGGCAGTTGAACAGCGTGGTCTTGCCGGCCCCGTTCGGTCCGATCAGGCCGATGATCTGGCCCTCGGCGAGCGTGAACGACACGTCCTTCAACGCGGTCAGCCCGCCGAACCGGATGGTCACGGCGACGGCCCGCAGGACCGGTTCGCCGATGACCAGCGGGCGTGCGAAATCCTCCGTGGGCTGCTCGGACATTCACCGGCCCGCCTTCCCGGTGGCCGCGATCACCGGCAGCACGACGGTGGGCTGCTCGGACTCGGGAGCAAGCTCCGCCCGCCGGTGTGCGTCGGGTACCAGGCCCTGCGGCCGGAACCGCATGATGAGGACCAGCGCGATCCCGAACAGCAGCAGCCGGTAGTCGGCGAACTCCCGCAGCTTCTCCGGCAGCACGAACAGGATCGACGCGCCGAGCACCGCCCCCGGAATGGTCCCCATCCCGCCGAGGATCACCGCGGCGAGCAGGGTGACCGACTCGATGAACCGGAAGCTCTCGTAGGAGGCGGTTGCCGTCTTGTGCGCGAAGAACGCGCCGGCCAGGCCGGCGAGCATGGCGCCGACCAGGAAGGCGAGGATCTTGATCCGCCCGGTGTGGATGCCCATCGCGCGCGCCGCGTCCTCGTCCTCGCGGATCGCGATCCAGGCCCGCCCCAAACGGGATTCCTTCAGGTTGGCGAAGGCGAGCATCGCGCCCGCGACGATGAGCACGATCAACACGTAGTAGGGCGCACCGGGGGCCACCGGGATGCCCCCGATGACCAACTGGTCGTCGAAGCCGTGGCCGAACAGCGACAGCGGCGGAATGCCCGGGATGGCGTTCGAGCCCCCGGTGAGCCCGCCGATGTCGTTCTGCGCGGTGCGGACGAAGATCTCGCCGAAGGCGAGGGTGACGATCGCCAGGTAGTCGCCCCGGACCCGCAGCGTGGGCGATCCCACGATCGCGCCGAACAACCCCGCCACCACCGCGCTGATGATCATTACCAGCGGGAACGGCAGCTCGACCCCGATGCGCGACGCCGCCGCGCCCGAGAGGTTCGCCGCGACGAACGCGCCGATGCCCAGGAACGCGATGTAGCCGAGGTCCAGCAGCCCGGCCAGCCCCACCACGATGTTCAGGCCGATCGCCGCGGCGGCGTACACGCCGATGTTGGCCGCGACCGTCATCCAGTACTCCGTGCCGGCCCCGGTGAACGGCAGCGCGAGCGCGCACAGCAACAGCACGCCGACGCTGAACCCCCGGTGGTGCTCCGACAGCGCCGCCACCCACGAGGCCAGCCCCGACGCGTGCAGCGCTCCCATCCCGGCGCCGGCCGCGGCGAGGAAGCTCAGGAACACCGCACCCGCGTACCCGCCCGCCGCACCGCCGTGTCCGCCGCTGGTGAGCACCGCGGACACCAGCGGCAACAGCGCGACGATCACCCCCAGCAGCAACAGCCGCTCGCCCCACGGGTTGAACCGCCACCGCCAGCCCGGGACGTCCGCCCCCCGGCCCCGGCCGGCCCCCACCAGGACCAGGACGCCGCCCACCAGAGCGACGGGAGCCCCGAACGCCACGTCCGCACCGGACGCGGTGACGGCGCCGAGCCCACCACCCCGCACCGTGATCCACAGCCCGTTGAGGAGGCTGATCGCGACGATTCCGGCGCCCAGTGCCCGCAGGATCCCGCACCTCCCCGGGACCCCCACCAGCGCGACCGCCAAAACCGCGACCCCGAGCAGCAGCAGGTGCAGACGGAACCCGCTCACCGCGAGCGGCTCCGTGAAGAACTCCAGCGTGGCGTTGGCCGGATACGGCCCCTGGTTGAGCACGAAGGTCGCCCAGGGCAGATAGGTCCCGGCCACGGTGAGCAGGCCGCCGGCGATCCGCGGCACCGTGGCGTTCATGCCCGCACCCGTTCCGTCTCGCCGAAGAAGCCCCTCGGCCGGTACACCAACACCGCGATCAGCACCACGAAGATCCAGACGTAGTCGTAGGCGGTGCCGCCCGGCAGGTACTGCCCGCCGAGCGCCTTCACCAGCCCGATCACCAGCCCGCCGACCACGGCGCCGCCGATGTTCCCGATACCGCCGAGCACGGCGGCCGTGAACGCGAGAATGCCGGTCTGGAAGCCGATGTCGATGTTGACGAAGCCCAGGTCGGCCCCGTAGAGCACCCCCGCGACACCGGCGAGCACCCCACCCAGGGCGAACGTCGTCACGATGACCCGATCGGGGTCGATGCCCATCAGCCGGGCGGTGTCCCGGTCCTGCGCGATGGCGCGCATCGCCCTTCCCGACCGCGAGCGCTCGACGAACCGCCGCAACGCAACCGCCAGCACCACCGCCACGGCGATGATCAGCGCACCGGTGTAGCGGATGGGCACGCCGTCACCGATCGGGAGTACGTAGGCACCCTCGAGGAACACCCGGGGGAACGGCAGCGGCGAGATCGCTCCCGGGTAGAAGACCCGCACCGCCTCCTGCAGCGCGACCGACATGCCCAGCGCGGTGATCAGCGGCGCGAGCCTCGGCGCGTCACGCAGCGGCCGGTAGGCGAACCGCTCCATCGCCACCGCCACCCCGGCCGAGACCGCCGCGCCGCCGACCAGCAGCAGCGGTAGCGCCAGGTACCACCGCTGCTGCAGGAAGGGGGGCAACAGGTAGGTGGTCATGGCCAGTCCGCCGTACGCACCCACCATGAACACCTCGCCGTGTGCGAAGTTGATCAGCTGGATGATGCCGTAGACCATCGTGTAACCCAGCGCGATCAGCCCGATCAGGGAACCGAGCACCAGACCGTTGACGACCTGCGAGAGCAGCGTGGACAACTCCGGTCAGCTCGACGGCTCGAAGACACCGGTCTCCAGGGGCGCGAACCCCCGGTCCTTCACCGTGTAGACCGTCAACACCTTGTTGGTCGTATCGCCGAACTGGTCGAACGCCACCTTTCCGCTCGCCCCGGCGAGGTTGGTGCGCTGCACCGCCTGGATGAGCTTCGGCCGGCCGGACTCGTCGAACCCTCCGCTCCGCGCCATTCCCGCCAGCGCCTCGATGATCACGTTGGTCGCGTCGAAGGTCATCGGCCCGTACGCGCTGGACGGCTCGGGGTAACCCGCCGCCGCGTACGCGTCGACGAACGCCCGCGCGCTGGAGAGCGACTCCACCGGGGCGCCGATGTTCGTGGCGAAATCCCCGGGCCGCCCGCCCAGCTTGACGTACTGCGGGTCGGCGATGCCGTCGCCGCCCATCAGCGGAATGTCCACGCCGGCCTCTGCCAGCTGCCGGGACAGCGGACCCGCGGCGGGGTACTCGCCGCCGTAGTACACCGCGTCCGGCCGGCTCGAACGGATGGCGGCGATCGTCGAGGAGAAGTCGGTGTCCTTCTCCCCCACCTTCTCCCGGGCCACGACGCGCGCGCCGAGGCGCTCGGCCTCCGCCACGAAGTTCTCGACCAGCCCAACCCCGTAGGTCTTGCCGTCGTCGATGACCGCGATCCGCTTCTTGCCGGCCTTCCGCACCAGGTACCGCGCGCCGAACGGCCCCTGCACGAGGTCGTTGGCCGCCACCCTGAAGTAGCTGGGGAACGGACGTTTCGGCTTGGTAGCGGCCGCCTCGCCCCTGGTCAGCGCCGGCCCGGTGTTGCCGGGGGAGATCAGCACCAGCGACCGCTGGGCCAGGATCGGCGCGGCCGCCTGCGCGGTGGACGAGTTGTACGTGCCGACCACCGCCGTCATCGCCGGGTCGGCGGCCAGCTTCGTCGCCGCCTGCGCCGCGATCTGCGGCAGGCTCTGGTCGTCCTCGGGCTGGAACGCGAGGCGGTAACCCGGCACCGCGCAGTTCCGGTTGGCCTGGTCGACCGCCAGGTCGGCCGAGTTGCGCATGCCCAGGCCGATCGCCGACAGGCCTCCGGACATCGGCGCGATCATCCCGACGACCAGCGTGCCCTTGCTGGTGTCGCACGACGGGCCGGCGGCGGAGCCGCCCTCCGAACGGTTCGTCCCGCACGCCGTGAGCAGCATTGCGCCGACCATGACCAACCCGGTGGCGGTGACTGCTTGTCTCCGACTCATCGCTGTTGCTTCCTCCGTCACGTCCGGATCGGGCGGAGCGCCCGATGCCGCGCGTGACGCTAAAGGAGTGATCAGCTCCAGTCGTCCCACTCGAACGGGACCTCATCTACCCCAAACGGCGTATCGCCCGTTACCCCGAACGAGGGGGGTGCGCCGAGGCAGGCAGGACCAGCCCGGTCTCGTACGCCACGACGACGGCTTGCGCGCGGCTGGTCAGGTGCAGCTTCGCCATCATGCGCTTGACGTGGGTCTTCACCGTGGCCTCGCTGAGCACCAACCGCTGGGCGATCTGGGCGTTGGTCAGGCCGTTGCCGACCAGGCGCAGGACCTCCGTCTCGCGGGGGGTCAGCTCGGCCAGGTGCGCGTTCGCCGCGGCCACCGTCCGGTGGTGCTGGGCGTAGGTCTCGACCAGCCGGTGGGTGATGCGCGGCGTGATCAGGACGTCGCCCGCCGCGACGGCGTGGACGGCGGAGATGATGCGGTCCGCTGGGGTGTCCTTGAGCAGGAAGCCGGACGCGCCTTCGCCGAGTGCGGTGTACACGTACTCGTCGAGGTCGAAGGTGGTCAGCACGATGATCCGGGGCGGGGCTTCGGCAGCCGCCGCCAGGATCCGGCGGGTGGCCGCGATCCCGTCCAGCACCGGCATCCTGATGTCCATCAGGATCACGTCCGGGCGGGTCTCGGCCGCCAACGCGACGGCCTCGACACCGTCGGCCGCCTCGCCGACCACCTCGAGCCCCGGCGCGGCGGTGAACAGGGCGACCAGCCCACCGCGGATCAGCGCCTGGTCGTCGACGACCAGCAAGCGAATCATGATCCGTCCTCCGTGATCGGCAGGCGCAGGGTCACGGCGAACCCGCGCTGCTCCCTCGGGCCGGCGGTGAGCACGCCGCCGTAGAGTCCGGCCCGCTCCCGCATGCCGCGGATGCCGTGCGAATCGGGCGCCGGAGGCGCCGCGGCGGATGGGTTCCCGTCATCACTCACCGTGAGGGAGAAGGTCTGCTCACCGTAGTCGAGCTCGATCCGCGCGGCCGCCGGGCCGGCGTGTTTCAGGATGTTGGTGAGCGACTCCTGCGCCACCCGGTACGCGCACAGGTCCGGCCCGGGCGACAGCTCACGGGGCCGGCCGGTCACGACCACGTCGACCGGGAGCCCGGCCTTTCGGGTGCGATCCACCAGCAGGTCGAGATCGGAGAGCCCGGGCCGGGGGCGGTAGTCCGCGTCGGGGTCGGCGTCCGCGTCGGGGTCGACCCGCAGCACGTCGAGCAGGCGCCGCATCTCGGCCAGCGCCTGGCGGCCGGCGTCGCCCGCGGCGGAGATCGCGGCCTTGGCCGTCGGCGGGTCCGTGTCGAGCACGTAGTGCGCCAGACCGGTCTGCAGGGACACGACGGCCATGTGGTGGGTGACGATGTCGTGCAGCTCCCGCGCGATGCGCACCCGCTCGTCGGCGACGGCCCGAGCCGCCCGTGCGGCGATCTGCTCCGTGCGCCGCGCCCACCGCCGGGTGGCGTCCCCCAGGCCCCACGCTCCCAGCAGCAACAGCGTGGGCATGGCCAGGCTCGACCAGATGGGCAGGCCCACACCCACGAGGAAGGCCGCCGTCGTCGCCGTCGCCGGCACGAAAGCGAGGACGGCCACCCGGCGGGGCCGCAGCGTGGCCACGGTGAACATGCCGATGATCATCCCGATACCGCTGCCCGGCAGCTCCCCGTCGCCGTAGCCGAGCATGCCGTACGCCGCCATCGCACCGGCCATGATCCACGTCGCCAGCACCGGAACCCGCTGGCGCAGGGCCACGGGCGCCACCGCGAGCACCGCCAGCAGGTAGGCGAGCCAGTCGCTCGTGCTGGTGCGCAGCGCCGTGTCCACAGCCAGAGCGGTCAGGACGGCGGCCAGCAAGGCGTCCACGAGGGCCGGCTGGTGGACCATTCGCACAGCTAGACGTTAGGCCCCCCCCGGTCGCGGTATCGCCGCCTCCCAGGGGTATCCGGATCTACCCCCGCCGGGGTAGTCCCCGCACGCCTGCGCTCGCCGGCCGGTCGCCGCCACAACAGCACGGCGCAGACCGCGGCCAGCGCCAGCGCGATCGCGGTCAGCGCGAGGATGGTGTTCGCCGCTACACCGGCGCCGAGCAGCAGCCCGGCCGCCCCCGATCCGGCGATCGAGCCGGCCCGGCCCAGCGCGGCGGACCAGCCGCTACCGGTAGGTCGTCGCGGTCAGCCGCTCGACCACCCGAAGGACCTTGTTGATCGGGATGGCGTAGCCGCTCCCCGAGGCAACCCCCTGATTGATGCCGATCACGGCACCATCCGTGGTGACCAGCGCGCCTCCGGAGTCGCCGGGGTTACCACCGGTTCGCGCTTCGATCATGTCGTACAGCACGGCGGTCCGCGGTCGCGGCATACCTTCGGCGGGGATTCGGCGGAGCAGCAACCGCAGCCGGGTGACCGGGCCCGCGCCGACCTCCATGCTCCCCCAGCCGTTGCCGATCATGGCGACTCGCTGGTTGATCCGCAGCGCGTCCGAATCGCCCAGGCGCGCGGCCGGCAGGCTCGACGCGTCACGTAGCCGCAGCACGGCGATATCCTGCGCCAGGTCCGCCCCGACCACGGTCGCCGGATAGGCGCGCCAATCGTGCAAGCTGCGGGTCGCGATGACCTCGGCCGCATCCGCGACTACGTGGTGATTGGTCACCACCAGGCCGCTCGAGTCGAGCACCACCCCGGTGGCCTGCCCGACCGGTGTCCCGGAGCTGTCGAAGACGGTGAGCTCCACCAGGCTCGGTGTCACCTTCGCGCCCAGCGCCGCCAACTCGGGGTCCAGCGGCTGCGCGGCGTCCCGGTCCGCCATCCGTAGCTCGGGCCGGAACGGTGCGGTCACGAACGTAACGGCATCAGACCGCTCGAGCCGGCCCACCAGCGCCGCGAGCTCAGTCCCGCACGTGACGCCAAGCCCGAGCAACCCCACCGAGACCACGACAAGCAGGCGCCGCACCCAGACCGCTGCCGGCCACCGCCGGCCTACGTCCATGACCGATCAGCGTGAACTCCGGCGCCCCTACTCGGGCGCGGACGAACAGGCACGACCCACCCTAGCCCGCCGCTAGTCGGGATCGGATCTTCGGCCGGCCGGTTGGGTGCGGGTCGCATTCGAAAGACGGCCACGGAGCGTGACCAGTGTTGGCCGGGTTCGGTTCGCCCGGTTCATCGAAGTCGACACCATTCTGGTTTCGTCAAGATCCAACCAGACTGGTGTCGCACTCGACGCGGCCCTGGGGCGGATTCGCTTGCGTGGGCTCAACGGTTGGCAACGCTGCGTGACTGCGGCCACCACACACCAGCCGCTCGCCATGGGGCACGGGCCCGAGCGCAAAACCCGAACGGTGACACCGCCGAACTGCTGCGCACGTTCTGGAAGCGCCTCGACGACCCCTCGGAGCGCCGCCAGTTCCTGCTCCTGGCCGAGATCTACGGCCTCGCCCTGCGAGATCGCGACCGCTACGCGAAGGTGCTGGAGGTGCTCGCCCAGGATCTCCGCGCGCCGATCGAGACCTCGTTGCGGGGCGACGGTGTGGCGCCGGCCGGCGCCGCGGCGCTGGCTACGGCGTTGCTGGCCCTGATCCGCGGCCTGCAGTTCGATCTGGCCGCCGCCGGCGACCGCGCACGCGTCGACGCCGCGTTCGGGGCCGCACTCGACGCCCTGTTGACCACCAGCGCGGTCAGTACGGCTGGTACACCGAGCACCGAACAGCCAAGGTTGGACTCATGACGATCGACCAGGCCGCGAAGGCCGAACGATTCCGGGCCCTGCACGAGCGAGCGGAGCCCCTGCTGCTGCCGAACCCCTGGGACGCCGGCACCGCTCGTCTCCTGGCCGGCCTCGGCTTCGAAGCGCTGGCCACCACCAGCCTCGGGGTGGCCGTTGCGGTCGGCCGCTCCCGGGCCAGCCGGCAGGAGGTGCTGGACAACTGCCGGGAGATCAACGAGGCGACACCCCTGCCGGTGAACGCGGACCTGGAGAACGGCTTCGCCGACGACCCGGCCGGTGCGGCGGAAGCGGTCAAGATGGCCGCCGAGGCCGGCGTGGTCGGCGCGTCCATCGAGGACCACACCGGCGACCGGCGTACTCCGATCTACGACTTCGAGCTGGCTGTCGACCGCGTCCGCGCGGCGGTGGAGGCGGCTCGCGCACTGCCCTTCCCCCTCGTCCTCACCGCGCGGGCCGAGAACCTGCTGCACGGCGTGCACGACCTCGACGACACGATCCGGCGCCTGCGGGCCTTCTCGGACGCCGGCGCCGACGTCCTGTACGCGCCCGGCCTGCGCACACTGGACGAGATGCGGATCGTGGTCTCGTCGGTGGACAAGCCGGTCAACGTGGTGATGGGCTTCGCCGACCCGTCGATCACGCTCGAGCAGCTGGCCGAGGTCGGCGTGCGGCGCGTCAGCATCGGCGGCGCGCTCTCGCGGCTGGCCCTGAAATCCTTCATGGACGGCGCCCGGCAGATGCGCGCCGGCCGATTCGGCTTCGTGGCGGACCTGTTGCCGATCTCCGAGCTGCGCCAGGCCTTCGGCTGACCGAGGGGCCTGCTCGTCCCCTACCCCTCCGGCTATGCCGACGCAGCACTCCCGGAAGGCTCGGCCGACAGTGCGCCGTGACCGGCGACCAGGTGGACCGTGCCCTCCGTCAGCCGGTAGGAGAGACCCGCGACCGCGCAGCGGCCCTGGCCGACCTTGGCCGCGAGCAAGGACGAGCGCCCGAGGAGATAGTCGGCGGTGCGCCTGATGTGCTCGTCGACGAACTCGTCCACGGTGCTCAACCCGGCCGCGCGCCCGGACAACACGCTGGGGATGACCCGGTCCACCACATCCCCCAGGTAGCCGGCGGGAGCGTAGCCGGATCGGTGCGCCTCGGCGGCGGCGGTGACGGCGCCACACGAGTCGTGTCCGAGCACCACCACGAGTGGCACCCCGAGCATGGCGACGCCGTACTCGATGCTCCCGAGCACCTCGGGCCCCGACACGTGGCCAGCCGTGCGCACCACGAAAAGATCGCCGAGACCACGATCGAAAATGATCTCGGCGGCCAACCGCGAATCGGAGCAGCCGAACAGCACGGCGAACGGGCGCTGCGCGGGCGCCAACGCGGTTCGATGATCAGCGTCCTGGTTCGGGTGCAGCCGGTCACCGCGTACGAAGCGGCTGTTTCCCTCCATCAGCGCTGCGAACGCCTCGGCGGGTGAGGACGGGAAATCCGGCATACGGGAAGTATGTCCCACCCGTTCGCCCACCAGCCCGCCGAGTGCCGCGTGAGCGGCACGCGCTCGGGGCCGAACCTGGACCATTGCTAACGTTGCGGCCATTGACAGGTCAGTGGAGGTTCAGGGGTCCGTGGACAACCAGCGAACGGCTCGCACGCCATGAGCCGACCCCTCTACCAGCTCAAGGCCGAGTTCTTCAAGACGCTGGGACACCCGGTCCGGATCCGCGTGCTGGAGCTGCTCAGCATCCGCGAGCATGCGGTGGCGGAGATGCTCCCGGAAGTCGGGATCGAGCCGGCGAACCTCTCCCAACAGCTGGCGGTGCTGCGACGGGCCGGGCTGGTATCGACCCGCAAGGAAGGTTCGACGGTCTACTACTCGCTGATCAGCCCGCACGTCGCGGAACTCCTCCGAGTGGCCCGGGCGATCCTGACCGGGGTGCTGACCGAACAGGTCGGCCTGCTCGAGGGGCTGCGCACCACCACACCGGCCTCCAGCCTCACGCACCCCGAAGACGACCACCCGTCAGGACCCTCACCTCAGTTCTGAGGCAGCCGCAACGGTGGGGGCACACGGCGACGCCCCCCGCCCGCTCGACGACTCCGGCGCGGCGGCGGTTGGTAAGATTTGCAAGATTTCATACATTCAACGAATGCAAGTACCACGGCCCGGGCGCACACCAGTCATCCTGGTGGCTTGCGCGCACGACGAGGATCCCGCCCGGGTGGTGGAAACCGCGGCAACCGCGCGCCGGCTCTCCGCGTCGCTCGAACGTCACGGACGCGTCCGGGCGCATGCGGTGTGGTTCCACCCCGACGACCTGGACGATTTCTGGGCCTGTGTGGCGAGCGAGGAACCCGCCCTCACCGTCGTACTGCCGAGGGTCAACCCGACGCTGCGGGAGAACGCGCTGGCCAGGCGGCAGGAGCCTGGCGGCCCGGTGATCGTGAGTGGGGACGATGCGAGCGCCGTCGCGCTCACCGCCGCGACGTTGATCAACGTCAGCCACCGCCGCCGCGGCACCACAGCGGCCCGCGTCCTGCTCGCTCACCCGGCCCGGCTCCCGAGCCTCAATCCGTTGCTGTCAGCGGCGGAAGTCGGCGAGTTGACCTTGTGGAATCCGGCCGACGCGGTCGCGTTCCCACTGAAAGGGATCGCTCGAGAAGTCGACGTCGTCATCAATCTGCTGGACAGGCCCGACGACCACCTCGCCGAGCCGTATCGGTCAGAAGCCGACACCAACTGTGATGTGCCGATCGTGCTCGAACCCGACAACGTCACCGACCCGCTCCTGGTACTGCCGGGCCTGCTGCAGGCTCTCGCCGTCCGGGCCCGGTCCGCGCCAGGCCTGGCCGAGCTTGACCGGGCCTACCAGGACATGTGCCTTGCCTGCGCCCTCGAACTGGTCATGGCGACACCACCGGCGCAAGCGTCCTTACCCCGGCCCGGCCCCGAACTGACCGCACGTCTGGCCATCGCGGCGATCGGTTCCGCCACCCGCCAGGCCCGTCCGTCCCACCGCGGGCCGGGGTCGAACGGGGCGGCCGGGCCGGACGCCACGGCCGATGGCCGGTGAGCGGCATCAATGCCGGCGGCCGGCGCGGTCCACCCAGGACCGGGGCCAGTCCGCGGCCAGCCAGGTGGCGACGGCGTCGGCGAGCGTTGCGTCCAGCTCGGCCCGGCTGGCGCGCACCCACGACTGCACGGTGACGTCATGGGGGCCGGATGGTGCACCGGGACCCGGCCGTCAGGTCGATCGCGGTATCAGGTCCTCGGCCAATGCCCCGAGCCGGACGGCCGGCCCGCCGGTCGGGTAGATCCCGCCGACCGCGAACGCGCCGACGACAGCGATATGGAGCTGATCGGCCAGCCGGTCGCTGTCGTTGACGGCGAGCCGTGCCGTCAACGCGCGCAGCCGCCGCGCCAGTTCGTGTTCGTGCTCGGCGCAACGCCGCCGGATTCGCTCCGCCTGGTCACCGCCGAATTCCGCTGCCGTGTTGACGAACGCGCAGCCGCGGTAGCCCTCGCTGGTCGCCAGTTCCTGGATCCAGGCGAGCTGGGCATCGAGCTCGGCCCGGGCGTCGGCGTGACGCGCCGCGACCCGGTCCCACTGAGCCCAGAAGTCGAGGTCGCGCTGCCGCAGCACAGCGAGAATCAGGTCGTCCTTGGCCGGGAACCATCGATACAGGCTGGCCTTCGCCATCCCCGCCCGCCGCACGACCTCGTCGACGCCGATGGCCCGCACACCGTTGTCGTAGAAGAGTTCGGTCGCGATGCCGACGAGCTTGTCCCGCACCGCGACACCACGCAGCTGCTTGGGCTTGTCGCTCATGCGCCCTCCGGCGTGTTCACCACGATCGCGGCCTTGCCGAAGCCCCGCCGGTCGGTGACCCAACGCTGGGCGTCGGCGGCGCGGGCGAGATCGAACTCGGCGCCGACAACGACGCGAACCGCGCCCGAATCGACCAGCTCCGCGATCGCCCCGAGTGCCACGGGATCGGATTCCACCAGACATGAGGCCGCGCGGATACCCCGCTCCGCCGCGGCGGCCCGGTATCCCTTGATCGACCATGCGGTCGCCAAGGCGATCGCGCCGCCGGGCGTCACGCGGTCGAACAGCGAGGCACCGAAATCGTGTCCCACCAGATCGAGCGCCGCGTCGACCTTCCCGATCGCCGTGACGGCGCCGGGATCGGTGTAGTCCACGCAGGTGTGCGCACCCAGTTCGCGCAGTGTGGCGTGGTGACCAGGACGCGCCAGGGCGGTGACCGTGGCGCCGCGCGCGACCGCCAACTGCACCGCGACGTGACCCACACCGCCGGACGCTCCGCTGACCAGAATGCGCCGACCGGCACGGGCCCCGACCGCGTCGAGCATCTGCCACGCCGTCAGCGCGGCCATCGGCAAGGACGCCGCCTCCGCGAAGGACACCGACCTCGGCATCGGCACCAGGTGATACGCGGGAACGGTCATGTATTCGGCGTACGTGCCCGCGGGATGGGGAAACCAGGCCAGACCGTAGAGGCGATCGCCCACGCCGTGGCGGGTTACCCCGTACCCCACCGCATCCACCACACCGGCGACGTCCCATCCCGGGATGCAGGGCAGCCGCATGGACTGCTCGTAGCCGGCGTTGCGGCCGGTGTGCATGTCGACCGGGTTCACGCTGGTCGCCCGCACCGCGATGCGAACCTCCCCCGCTGCCGGCTCAGGCCGTGGCACGTCGGCGATCTCCAGCGGCGATCCCCACTGCTCGTGCCGAGCCGCGCGCATCGTTGTGCTCGCCGGCCGGCGAGCACCGACGATCATGACGCGCCGACCAGGGCGGCAGCCTCGACGCCACCTTCGAGCTCGGCCCCGACGTAACGGGATCCGAGCGAAGGTGACTCGAGCACGCCGCCCGGGTGGTACACCGCCATCGTGGCCGCCACGTCCTGCCGGCTCTTCGTCTGCGCCGACCGTTCGACGATCTCGACGGCTTCCCTTGCATCCAGAGCCTGCGCAGCCATGTGCCACTCGCTTCCATCGGATGAAATCGAGACAGGTCGGTCTCGATTTCAAGATAGGAGTGGACCGCCGGGGCGTCAAGCCCCGCCGCGGCCCGAACCATCCGTCAGCGAGCCTCCTGGCTCATCGCTACCTCGCCCGTAGGGCGCTGTAGCGCCGTTTGAGCAGGTGGTCTCGGTTCAGCGGGGAGTGTGCTTCGTCGGGGGCGGGCCGGTGGCGGATGCCGACCGAGTTGAGCACCCCGAACATGCGGACCAGGTGGATGATGCGCAGGTCGTCCTCGTCGGTGGCGCCGGGCCGCACGGCGCCGACCAGGGTCAGGGTGCGCTCCAGGTAGCGGACTTCGTCGGGCAGTCCCGCCCGCCGGGTGGCGTGGACCAGGTCGTGACGGATGGCGGCCGGACCCAGCCCACACAGCCGGGCGAAGTCCAGCTCGTCGAGCGGGAACAGCCGCTCATGTTCGCGCAGGTAGGCCAGCTCCAGTGCGCGGGCGTGGCCGTGGGTGCAGTACTGGCAGCCGTTGACCAGGGAGATGGCCACGCACAGCAGGTGCGTGCGGATCGGCCCGAACGTGGCCAGCGTGCGCTCGTAGCGCGGCATGTTGCCCAGGAACCAGCTCAGCGCACTCCTTGGGCCGAGCTGGCTGACGGCGGGCGCGATCAGGCGTGGCGGGAATCCCCACAGTAGGGTGCACACACCCTCGAGCAGCCGCGTGACGGCACGCGCCAGTACCTGGGCCGCCATCGAGATCTCCCACTGGGTGGCTGAACGCTCACGCTGAGCAATCCTCGATCGAAACGTACTACCGGTGGGGGACACCGGATCGACCGGTCCCCGCTGTCGCTCGAGACCAGCGGCGACGACGGCCCCATCAGCGAGAGCCGGCTTTCAGGGCGCCGGGGCTTCTCGTGATGTGGCCGCGTGCGACGAGTTCGGTGGTGGCGGTGACGGCGATGATCTCGGCGGCGAGCAGGCCGATCAGGACGAGGAGCTGCGCGGCGCCGGCCTGGACGGGGTTGCCGCTGCCCAGCAGGACACCGACGAAGGCGCCGGGGAGCGTGACGAGCCCGACGGTGCGGGTCTGGTCCAGTGGCGGCACCAGCGCGAGGGTGGCGGCGGGGCGGCAGAATTCGAGTGCGGCGTCCCGGTCGAGCAGCCCGAGGGAGAGCGCCGCTTCGTATTCACCCCGGCGGGTGGTGAGTTCGTCGAGTGCGCGTCGCCCGGCGAGGGAGGTGGCGGTCATCGCACCGCCGATGATGATCCCGGCGACGGGAACCACGGCGATCCCCGTCGGGGGCACGGCCCCGCAGGTCAGCACGACGGCCAGCACCGGAACAGTGCCGGCAGCGATCGGCAGCGCGGTCCGGACGAAGGCGACCGGCCCTCGGCGGCCGTGTGGGTCGATCCGGCGGGTAGAGGTCCAGGTGGCGGTGGTGAACATGACCAGGACGAAGGCGATTGTGAGCCACCACGAGCCGACCACGGCCACGATCACCGCGGAGACGACGGCGAGTTGGGCCGTCGCCCGGGCCGCGGCGGTGAGCGCGGCGCGGGCGATGCCCAGTCGTGCCGTGGCGGCGACCGCGACGGCCAGCAACACCAGGACGATCAATGCGACCGCGAGGCCCCGGCCGGCGGCGATCACCGGTGGCCGGCCGACGAAGTGGCAGTTGGAGGCCATCGAGTGCTGGTAGGCACCCGAGGCCGGTACGGCGACCAGGTCACCGGGACGGATCTCCGGAACACCCCAGTCGCGCCGATGCCGGCCACAGTCCCGGCTCGAGCCGAGTGCGCGGCGAGGTGGCTGCTGGTGAACACGGATCAGTCGTCGGGGTCGGTGGCGCGGCGGCGTTCGAGCAGGACGGTGTCGCGCCAGGTGCCGTGGTGGCGGGCGATGCGCTCGCGCACGCCGAGGGTGCGGAATCCGGCGGATTGGTGCAGGGCGATACTGGCCCGGTTCTCGGGGAAAATCGAGGTCTGCAACGTCCACAGCCCGCCACAATCGGCGGCGATCACCTGCTGGCGGATGAGTGCCTTGCCGATTCCGCGACCGCGTAAGCCTTCGCCGACGCAGATCGACGTCTCGGCGACACCGGCGTAGGCCGGGCGGCCGGACACCGGCGCGGCGGCGGCCCAGCCGACAACCTTTCCGTCGTGTTCGGCGACCCAGCGGTGGCCGGGCAACCAGGTGTGGTCGAGGTGACGGCGGTCGGGGACCTCGGTTTCGAAGGTGGCGTGGCCGGTGGCGATCCCTTCGGCGTAGATGCGCCGTACCGCCGCCCAGTCCCCGGACTCCAGGGCGCGGACGGTGACGTCGTCGGGGGTGTCCTCGGGGCAGCACGGGCGCGGGCCGAGCACCCCCATGACGGCGTCGGCCGCGTGCGGCAGGCCGGTGCAACAGGCCGGGTTGACCGACACGAGGGTGGTGGTGCCCTCCTTGCGGAGCCGGACGAACCCCACGTCGGCGAGCTTGCGCACGTGGTGGCTACAGGTGGACTGGCTGATGCCCAGTCGTTCGGTGAGCGCGCCGATGCTCACTTCCCGCCCGCCCACCGCGATCGCGTGCAGCAGCCGCACCCGCATCGGTTCGGCCAGGCAGGCGAACCACTCGGCGTAGGTGGCCGCGTCCGCCGCCGCGAGCTGCACAGGCTCGGGTCGGTCCGTCGAGGGATCGATCAGGGTGAGTGGTCGCGCCGCGCTCATGCCGTAAGTATCGACCGTAATCGATGGTTGCGTCAATCGATACGTGTCGATACATTCAGCCAAGATAGATCGACGCGTATCGATGGAGGTTGGGGTTGTGAGCGCAAGCGAGTTGCCGATCGTCGTGGTGGGCGCCGGGCCGGCGGGGCTGGCGGCGGCCGCGCATCTGGTCGGCCGGGGGTTGCCGGTTCTGGTGATGGAGGCGGGAACCTCGGCGAGTACGGGTGTGCGGGAGTGGGGGCATGTGCGGTTGTTCTCCCGGTGGGGGGAGCTGGTGGATCCGGCGGCGGAGAAGCTGCTCGCGCCGACCGGCTGGGCCTCCCCGGACCTTGACACCTACCCCACCGGCCAGCAATGGGCCGAGGACTACCTACAGCCGCTGGCCGAGGCGTTGGGCGAGCGGGTCCGGTTCGGCGCCCGGGTGACCGGCGTGGCGCGGCGCGGACGGGACCGAGTGGTCGATGCCGGACGGGACTGTGAGCCACTGGCGGTCCACCTGGCCACGCCTCAGGGAGAACAGCGACTGCTGGCGCGGGCGGTGCTGGATGCGTCCGGTACCTGGGCCAGCCCGAACCCGCTGGGCGCGGATGGTTTCCCCGCGCTGGGCGAGCCGGCGGCGGCCGACCGGATCGCCTATCGGGTGCCGGACCTGGCCGATCCGGCGGTGCGGGCTCGGTACGCGGGTAAGCGGATCGCGGTGGCCGGCAGCGGGCACTCGGCGTTGACCGCCCTGGTCGCGTTCACCGAACTGGCCGAGGCGGCGCCGGGCACGCACGTGGTGTGGCTGCTGCGCCGGGGCGAGGTCGGAGACACCTTCGGCGGCGGCGACAACGACCAGCTGGCGGCGCGCGGCGCGCTCGGCCTGCGCGCCCGCGAGGCCGCCCAGGCGGGACACGTCACCACGGTGACCGGGTTCCGCACCGACGCGGTGCACACCGCGTCCGATGGACGCCTGGTTTTGGAGTCGGTGGACGGGCGGCGGCTGGACCCGGTGGACGAGGTCGTCGCGCTGACCGGATTCCGGCCGGACCTGTCCTGGCTGGCGGAGGTGCGGCTCGACCTGGATGCCACCCTGGAGGCGCCCAAGGCGCTGGCGCCGTTGATCGACCCGAACGTGCACAGCTGCGGCACCGTCTACCCGCACGGCGCGAACGAGCTCGCCCAGCCCGAGCCGGGGGTATTCCTGGTGGGCATGAAGAGCTACGGGCGCGCACCCACCTTCCTCGCGCTGACCGGCTACGAGCAGGTGCGCTCCGTCGCCGCTCACCTGGCCGGCGACCAGGCGGCGGCGGAGCGGGTGGAGCTGGTGCTGCCGGAGACCGGGGTGTGCAGCGGGGCCGGGTTGGAGCGGCCCACGCCTGAGGAGTCGGCGGCCGGGTGCGGTAGCGGTTGTTCGGTGACCGAGCCGGTCGGGGCTTCCTCGGGTGCCGCGTAGCCAGCGGGCGGCGCCCAGCGGGGCGACCGGCACGACCCAGCCCGGCGGACTGAGCACCGCCGGGCTGCGCCGCGTCCTGGTGGTGCTGTGCGTCACCCAGATCACCAGCTGGGGCGTGCTCTACTACGCCTTCCCCGTACTGGCCCCCGCCATCGCCGCCGATACCGGCTGGCCGGTCGCCACGATCACCGCCGCGTTCTCCCTCGGCCTCGTCGTCGCCGCGCTGCTGGGCATCCCGGCCGGACGGTGGCTGGACCGCTTTGGGCCGCGCCCGGTCATGACCATCGGCTCGCTGCTCGCCGTGCCGGCGACGCTCGGCATCGCGTTGGCGGGCTCGTTGCCGGTGTTCTTCGCGGCGTGGACGCTGGCCGGGATCGCCATGGCCGGGGTGCTCTACCCGCCCGCGTTCGCCGCGCTGACCCGCTGGTGGGGGCCACGCCGGGTGGTCGCGTTGACCGCTCTGACCCTGCTCGCCGGGCTGTCCAGCACCATTTTCGCCCCGCTCACCGCCGCGCTCCTGGAGCACGGGGGTTGGCGCGACACCTACCTCACGCTGGCGGTCATCCTCGCCGTGGTGACCATCCCCGCGCACCTGTTCGGGCTGCGCGGGCGCTGGCCCGAACAGGTGCCCCACACCGAACCCGGCCGGCCCGGCGAATCCGGCGGACGCGCGCCCCGGCAGATCATGCGCAGCCGTCCGTTCGTGCTGCTGGTGGTGGCCAACGGGCTGGCCACGTTCACCGCGTTCGCCGTCGTGGTCAACCAGGTCCCGCTGCTGCTCGAACGCGGCCTCACCACGACCGTCGCCGCCTGGGCACTCGGCCTCGGCGGCCTCGGCCAGGTACTCGGCCGGCTCGGCTACGGCCGGCTCGCCGCCGCGACCGGCGTCCGAGGCCGGGCCGTGATCATCGCGGGCCTCTCCGCCGCCGCGACCGCGCTGTTGGCCGTCCTGCCCGGCCCGGCGGCCGTGTTGATCGGCGCGGCGATGCTCGCGGGCGCCGCCCGAGGTGTGTTCACCCTGCTGCAGGCCACCGCGATCAGCGACCGCTGGGGTGCCACCCACTACGGCCGCCTGAACGGGCTGTTGACCGCCCCGGCGATGCTGGCCACCGCGCTCGCCCCCTGGGCCGGCGCGGCTGTCGCCGAAGCGGTCGGCGGCTACCCGCTGTTGTTCGTGTTGCTGGCGCTGGTCGGCGCGGCCGCCGCCGCGGTCATGGCCGGGACCGGGGTCGCTCCCGCCAGGCGGTGACGCCGAGTTCGCCGAGCAGGGCGCGGACGCGTCGTTCGATCTGGTCGCGGATCGGGCGCACATCGGTGAGGTCGAGGCCGGCCGGGTCGGGCAGCACCCATTCTTCGTAGCGGCGCCCGGGAAAGATCGGGCAGGCGTCCCCGCAGCCCATGGTGATCACCACGTCGGCGGCTTGGACGATCTCGTCGGTCCACGGTTTGGGGAACTCGCCGGAGATGTCGATGCCGCGCTCGGCCATGGCCTCGATCGCCGCCGGGTTGATGGTGTTCGCCGGTGTAGAGCCGCCGGACCAGGCCACCGCTCGGTCATCGGCATAGTGGGTGAAGAACCCGAGGGCCATCTGGGAGCGGCCGGCGTTGTGCGTGCACAGGAACAGCACCGTCGGTGTGCCGGTGAACGCTTTGCCTTCGACCTTGGCCAGGGCGCGCAGGCGTTGGCGCGCGAAGCGTTCGGCGAGCAGGGGCAGGAAGCGGGTGACGGTGGCTCGGCCGGCGAACTCGTCGTAGGAGGTGTGCAGGAACCGTTCGATCGTTTCCTGTCCGAAAATCCCGTCGAACTCGGTTCGCAGGCGGCTGGCGGCGGTTTTGAGGGCGAGTTTCTGGTCGATGGGCAGGGTCTCGCGGTGCCACGTGCTGGTCATGCTCTCCTCCGGTGAGCGTGGGCGAACTCAGCAGGCCTCGGTCGCGGTCGGTTGGATGGCGGGGGCAAGCCGGGTGATTCGGCCGGTGAGCTGGTGGAAGGACTCGTCAAAGGCCTGGTCGCCGCCGCCCCGGGCGGGGTCGGGGATCGACCAGTGCGCCGCGGCGACGTCGCCGGGGAGCTCTTCGTGGGCCCGGTCGCACACGGTGATCACCAGATCCCCCGGCCGCAGCACCTCGTCGAGCCGGCGGGGCCGGCGATCGGCGATCGGCAGCCGGTGGCGGGCGGCGGCCGCGAGTGCACCGGGATGGATCCGGTCGGCGGGCCGGGTGCCGGCCGAGTCGGCGGGCACCGGGTTGTGCCCGGTCCACAGCGCGGCGGCCAGCTGCGAACGCGCGGCATTCTCGGCGCACACGAACACCACCCGCGCCGCCTCAACGGTGGCGCTCGGGGCAAGGTCGTCCAGGACGCCGGGCACCAAGGTCAGGTAGGAGCGTCGCCGGTCCCCCTCGGAACGGACCCGGCGCACGATTCCCGCCCCGGCCAGCACGTCCACGTGGTGAGCCAGCAGGTTCGAAGCCATCCCCAGCGCACGTTGCAGCTCCGAGGGAGAGGCATCCCCCAGCGCGAGGGCGTCGACCAGCGCAAGCCGGCCGGGATCGCCCAGGGCCCGATGCAGCTCGGCTCGGCGCTCCAGTTCTGATAACTCAGTGAACATTGAGTCAATTTTCGCTGACTGGCCTGCTGGCCGTCAACCGGTCGGCGGCTAGTTCGAGATCCTTCTATCTTGACATCTATCAAATCAAGGACGAGTCTTGAATTGACAGATTTCGAACCAAGGAGGTAGCCATGTCCCGGGTTCAGCTCGCACTACGGGTTTCCGACCTGGAGGGTTCGGTCGAGTTCTATCGGTCGCTGTTCGGGGTGGAGCCGGCGAAACGCCGTCCGGGTTACGCCAACTTCGCCATTGCCGAGCCGCCGTTGAAGCTGGTGCTCATCGAGGGCAAGCCGGACCAGCCCACCGTGCTGGACCACCTGGGCGTCGAGGTGGAGACGACCGGTGAGGTCGTGGCGGCGACCGGTCGCCTGGCTGATCGGGGCCTGCTCACCCGGGTGGAGAACGACACCACCTGCTGTTACGCGTTGCAGGACAAGGTGTGGGTACACGGCCCGGGCGCCGAGCCCTGGGAGGTGTACACGGTCAAGGCCGACGCGCCCGCGGCGACCAGCATCCACCCCGTCGGCGCCACACCGACCGCGTCCGGAGACTGCGTGTGCGGCCAACCCGCCAGCGCCGACAGCGAGGACAAGGGAGCGCCTTGGCGCTCGTCAGAGACGGTCTGACGGACTCGGAAACAACCGGCGCCGCAGGGCGAGGGAGACGTAGACCAGGGCGACCAGCACCGGGACCTCGATCAGCGGGCCGACCACGCCGGCCAGGGCCTGGCCGGAGGTGACCCCGAAGGTCGCGATGGCGACCGCGATGGCCAACTCGAAGTTGTTGCCGGCGGCGGTGAACGCCAGCGTGGTGGTGCGCTCGTAGGTCAGCCCGACCAGCCACCCCAGCAGGTAAGAGCCGGCCCACATGAGCGCGAAGTAGGCCAGCAGCGGCAGCGCGATCCGCGCCACGTCCAGCGGACGGTTGGCGATCGGGCCGCCCTGCAGGGCGAACAGGATGACGATGGTGAACAACAGCCCGTAGAGCGCGAACGGCCCGATCCGGGGCAGGAACCGGGTCTCGTACCAGGCCCGACCCTTGGCCCGTTCGCCGAAGCGGCGAGTGAGGTACCCGGCCAGCAGCGGGCTACCGAGGAAGATCAGCACCGATTTGGCGATCTGCCAGGTGGACACGTTCAGGTCCGCCTGGGGCAATCCGAGCCAGCCGGGCAGCACGGACAGGTAGAACCACCCCAGACCGGCGAACGCGATCACCTGGAAGATCGAGTTCAGCGCGACCAGCACGGCCGCGGCCTCCCGGTCCCCGCACGCGAGGTCGTTCCAGATGATCACCATGGCGATGCAGCGGGCCAACCCGACGATGATCAAGCCGGTGCGGTACTCGGGCAGGTCGGACAGCAGCAGCCAGGCCAGCGCGAACATCAACGCCGGCCCGAACACCCAGTTCAACACCAGCGAAGGGATGATCAGTCGCTGGTCGGAGGTGACGGTGTCGAGCCGGTCGTAGCGGACCTTGGCCAGCACCGGGTACATCATGACCAGCAGGCCGAGCGCGATCGGCAGGGACACCCCGTCCAGGGAGATCGCGTCCAGCGCCTCCCCCAGCCCGGGGATCAGCCGCCCGGCGGCCAGCCCGGCGGCCATTGCGGCGAGGATCCACACCGGCAGGAACCGGTCCAGGGTGGACAGCTTCGCCACCACCCCCGACGGGTCGGCGGCGTCCTGTCCGGTGGTTGCCGTGTGCTCGCCGCTCATGCGTTCACCGCCGGGATCTCGTCCGGGACCAGGACCTCGGAAAGCCGTCGCA
Organism: Actinospineispora eucalypti; assembly: GCA_014208095.1. Lineage (GTDB taxonomy): Bacteria > Actinomycetota > Actinomycetes > Mycobacteriales > Pseudonocardiaceae > Pseudonocardia > Pseudonocardia eucalypti. Next base: position 1,538,209 of record JACHMT010000002.1, read on the forward strand.
GCGCCTCCGGATGAGCCCGGTAGTAGACCCAGGTGCCGCGCCGCTCACCGGAGATCAGCCCGGCCTCGCGCAGCACCTTCAGGTGGTGGCTGATGGTCGGGCCGGTCAGGTCGAACACCCCGGTCAGGTCGCACACGCACGCCTCTCCCCCGGCATGCGAAGCGATCAGCGACAGCAGCCGCAGCCGCACCGGGTCGCCGATCGCCTTGAACAGCCGGGACAACTCGACGGCCAGCTCGACCGACAGCGGCTGGCGCACCAGCGGCGAGCAACACCCGACCACCTCGTCCGACCGGACCAGCAACCGCTTCTGTTTCGACACACATCTAGATTGACAGAATTCGATCCAGCACGCCAGATTCGCGCGCCGGCCGCGTCGTCTTCGCCGCCCTCCTGAACGGCTGACCGGCGGGCAACAGCGAGGACCACGGACCATCTACGCTGGTGAGCGTGATTGCCCGTGCTCCGGAGCAGGTCTCGGTACCGGCCGGTGGTGTGTCGTTGGCCGCCCGATACTGGCCTGGGACCCCGGCCGGAACAGCGGCGCCGGTGCTGCTGGTGCACGGGCTGGCCGCCAACGCCCGGGTGTGGGAGCCGGTCGCCGCCCCGCTGGCCGCCGCGGGACGCGCGGTGCTCGCGGTCGACCTGCGCGGGCACGGGGGCTCGGCGGGCGTGCCGGACCCGCCGGACTCCGACCCGATCCTGGTCGCCGCGCGCGACCTGGCCTGGACGTGCACCTCGCTGGGTTGGTCGCGGGTCGTGGTGGCCGGCCATTCGTGGGGCGCCAACATCGCGCTGCAACTGGCCGCCGACCTCCCGCACCTGGTCGCCGGGCTGGCCCTGATCGACGGCGGCTGGCGGCCCTACGCCGAACGCTTCACCGACCCGCACACCGCCTGGCGCAGAATGGCCCCACCGGATCTGACCGGCTGGACCCTCCCCGACGTGCGCGAGACACTCGCCGGCGCCCACCCCGACTGGTCGGACACCGCGCTCGAGGCCACCCTGGCCAACCTCGAGCAACACCCGGACGGAACGCTGCGCCCACGGCTGACCATCCGCCGCCACCACGACCGGATCACCAGCCTGTTCACCCACCAACCGCGACAGCTGCACCACCGGGTTCGCTGCCGCACACTGCTACTGGCCGCCGACGACCCACCTCACCCCTCGGCCGGTGACGCCGCCTCGGCTCTCCCCGACGCCGAACTGATCGCCTTCCCCGACGGCGAACACGACCTGCACCTGCAGTACCCGGACCGGGTAGCCGCCGCGATCGCCCACCTCGGGTGACCCGGCAGGTCATACCCCCGGACGGCGAGGTGCAGGTGCTGCCGGGTCTCCTACTCGACCACGTCGGGCTGCTCCTCACGGACCAGGTCGGCCAGTAGGTTGAAGCTGTGCCGGGCCTGGTTGGCGTTGCCGAACTGACGGTGCGCCAGGGTGGCCTCTTCGGTGGACATGATCCGGGGCGTGCCGGCGGCTTCGGCCATGAGCTGCATGTGCGCCGCTCGGTCCATGGTGATGAACCACCAGACCGCCTCCTCCACGGTCCGCCCCACGGTGAGCAGGCCGTGGTGGCGCAGGATCGCCGCCCTGGTACCCCCCATGGCCTGGGCGATCGCCTCGCCCTCGGCCTTGTCCAGCACCAGGCCCCGGTAGTCGTCGAACACGACGTGGTCGTTCCAGAAGGCGCAGGACTCCTGGATGATCGGGTCCAGCGGCCGGCTCAGCGACGCCCAGGCCCGGCCGTTGAGAGTGTGCGCGTGGGCCACCGCGACCACGTCCGGCCGGGCGTCGTGGATCGCGGCATGGATGGCGAACGCGGTCTTGTTGGTTCGCCGCGACCCGCCGACGACCTTGCCCTCGCCGTTCAGCAGCAGCAGGTCGCTCACCTTGACACGGGCGAAATGCACCCCGTACGGGTTGACCCACAGGTGGTCCGGCCACTCCGGATCGCGCGCGGTGATGTGCCCGGCCACGCCCTCCTCGAAGCCGTACCGCGCGAAGATCCGGAAGGCGGTGGCCAGCTGGATCTTGCGGTGCTCCCGCTCCTGCTCGACGGTGCGCTCCCGCACGGACTCCGGCTCCGGGTCGTCGAGCAGCTCCGGCTCGCCGCCGAGTTGCGATGGGGTGATGGTCATGACGCCTCCAGTTCCCCTTGACGCTCGGCCCAGGCCTGTTCCGGGGCCGTCGATGTGCTTTCGGTGCCGTGCGCGGTCTCCCGCGCGACCCAGACCGCCGCGATCGTCACCGCCGCGAAGCCGATCATCATCAGCGACACCGGCCAGGTCTTCCCGCCAGCGTCCGCGACCAGGTAGGTGGCCACCACCGGCACCAGACCGCCACCGATCGGCGCGGCCAGCTGGTACCCCAGCGAGGCCCCGCTGTAGCGCACGTTCGCGCCGAACAGCTCCGCGAGGAAACTCGCCTGCACGCCGTACATGACGCCGTGCCCGACCGCCATGCCCAGCGCGAACGCGCACACCACCGCGATCGGGTCACCGGAGTCGATGGCCCAGAAGACCGGGAAGGCGAGCGCGGCGGCCGCGACCGAGCCGGCCAGGTAGATCGGCCGCCGGCCGACGCGGTCGGACACCGCGCCGAACAACGGCACCGTCACCAGTTCCAGCAATGCCCCGGCCGCGATCGCGGCCAACACGAGATCGCGCGGGATCCCCAGGGTGTGCGTCGCGTACTCCAGTGCGAAAACGGTCAGCACATAGATCCAGGACAGCTCGGTGAGCCGGACCCCCAGCCCGATCAGCACGCTTCTCGGATGCCGGCGGACCGCCTGCCAGACCGGGAACCGGACCAGTTCACCACTGTTCCTGGCCCGTTCGAACTCCGGTGACTCCGGCACCCGCAACCGGATGAACAACCCGACGCTGACCAGTACCGCGCTGAGCAGGAACGGCAGCCGCCAACCCCAGGCCAGGAACTGCTCGTCGGGCAGCAGGGCCAGCAGGAAGAAGGAGAAGGTGCCCAGCCCGAGCCCGACCGGGAAACCCACCTGGACCACGCTGCCGTAGAAGCCGCGCCGGCCCCGCGGGGCGTGCTCCACCGCCATCAACACGGCGCCGCCCCACTCCCCGCCGACCGCGAAACCCTGCACCAACCGCAGCGCGACCAGCATGATCGGCGCCGCCACACCGATCTGCGCGTAGGTGGGCAGCAACCCGATCAGTGTGGTCGCCACGCCCATCGCCGAGAGCGTGCCGACCAGCATTGCCCGCCGGCCGACCCGGTCACCGAGGTTGCTCAGAATCACCGCGCCCAGCGGGCGGATCAGAAAACCCACACCGATCGTGCTGATCGCCAGGAGGCTGCTGGTCAGCCCCGCGTCCGAGGGAAAGAACAGCCTCCCGAAAACCAGCGACGCCGCCGTCGCGTAGATGAGAAAGTCATACCATTCGATCGTGGTGCCGATCGCACTCGCCAACGCGACCCGACGCGTCAACGAGGAACCATTCGCGGCACCGCACCCGGGCTCGGACATCATTGACCTCCGCCAACAGGGAAACGTGCTTCATCTCGTGGGTTGACCACGGCCAGAACCAGCCGGCCGGATCCGCGCCCCCGCATCGGCGGCACCAGTTTCTCAGATACGAGAAATTTCTACGCCAAACCCGCGAGCCGTGTCAACAGGCCGGTCGGGCGGTCGGTGCCGGTCAGCGCCTGGGGATGATCACCAGGATGAGCCGCGTGGTGCCTTCGTCGGTGTTGGTCAGCGTGTGGGTGAGATCGCCCGGAGCGGCGGCCAGCTCCCCCACGCCGAGATCGATGCGATGGGTGCCCGCCTGGATCCGCACCGAGCCCTCCACCACCGCGAACACCTCGCGGGTACCGGGCGCGTGCGGATGGAACGGGCCGGCGCCGCTGCCCGGGGGCAAGCTGTATCGCACCAGCTCCACCCCGTCGATCGCGGGGAACAGCGACTCCCGCATCACCCCGCTGGCCTCGTCCAGCAGGGCCGCCGAACTGGCCTCGCGCAGCACCTGCACCTCGGGCGAATCCGACCGGCCCAACAGCTCGGGCAGCGGCGTCCCCAGCGCATCGGCGATCTGCACCGCGACCGCGAGCCCCGGCCGCCGCTCACCGCGCTCGATCTTCGACAGGGTCGCGCGGGACACCCCGCTGCGCCGGGCGAAAACCTCGAGCGTCCAGCCCGCCTGGTGCCGTCGCTGACGAACCCGGGCACCGAATGTCGCTTCCAAGGCTCCATATATAGCAGCCGCCGCACCCGGTCGGCACCACGACTCACACGGGAAGCGCCGGGCCTCGGCGACGGTCGAGTGCGGGCACGGCGTTCGCCCGGGCGAGGGCTAGGCGGGCGCGGTCGCCGGAGCCTCCCGTTCCAGGCGGTCGTGGCGCGCCACCACCGCGGTCACGCGCACCGGGATGCCGTTGAGCACGGTCGACGCGGACAACGCCTCGACCTCGTCGGCGAGGAAGTTGGAGGTGGCGCCGCCGGCCGCGTTCGCGCGCCGCCAGCCGCCGTTGTGCCCCCAGCCGTGCGGGACCGCGATCGTGCCCGGGATCATCTCGTCGCTCACCGCCGCGACCAGCTGGATGGAGCTCGCGCGCGAGGTGATCCGGGCGTCGTCGCCGTCGGCGAGGCCGGCGCGCGCCGCGTCGACCGGGTTGATCAGGAACGCCTGGTGGCGCCGGTCCGGCATCAGCCGCCGCGAGTTGTGCATCCACGAGTTGTGCGAGTTCATCTCCCGCAGACCGATCATGCGCAGCGGGAACTCCTCGACGGAGGGGCCGGCGTTCTCGGACCGCAGCCGTTCCAGCTCGTCCAGGATGCGCGGATCGGTCATCGGGATCTTCTTGCCCTCGGTTTTGATCATCTTGCGCAGCGGCGCGAGCGGCAGGTACTCGTGGAACACCACGCCCCGCGGCGCCCGCTCGGCGAGCTTTCGCCACGACCAGCCACGGCGGCGCAGGCCGAACCAGTCGCCGCCCTTGCCGGTGCGCAGGATCAGGTCGGCGAGCTGGCGGGGTCTCAGCCTGATCCCGATCTTGGCCAGTTGTCGCTGGATGCCGTAGGAGTAGGCACCGCCCAAACCCATGCGGGCGGCGATGTCGTCGAGGATCTCCCACTCCTGGCGACACTGCCCCGGAGCGTCCGCCACCGCCTCGGTGACCCGGATGCTCGGCCGGACGTAGCGGTTGGCGAACTGCAGCGGGATGTCCTCGCGCTCGTACATCGTCGTGGCCGGCAGCAGGTAGTCGGCGTACTTGTTCGTCTCGTTCATGTACAGGTCGATCGCGACGAACGTGTCCAGCGTGCCCAGCGCCTTGATCAGCCGTTCACCGGACGGGCCGGTGACCACGCAGTTCGACCCGATCATCACCATGCCTCGGATCTGTCCCTCGCCCGGGGTGAGGATCTCGGTGGCCAACGCGCTGGACGGCAGGAAGCCGAAGGAATCGGGCAGCCCGTCCACCCGAGTGCGCACCGAACCGTAGGTGGCGAGTTTCATCGTCTCCGACATCGGGCCGATCTCGACCGGCGACCAGGCCCACACCCAGCCTCCCGGCCGCTGGAGGTTGCCGGTGATGATGTTGACGAAGTCCTGCAGGACGTTGGTGAACGTGCCGAACCGCGTCGTGCAGGTGCCGGTCCGGCCGTAGACCACGGCCGCCCTGGCCCGCCCGATCGCCCGCGCCACCTCGCGCACCGTCTCCGGCGCCACCCCGGTCCGCGGTTGGGTCGCCTCCGGGGAGAACGCCGCGACATGGGTGCGCCACTGGTCGAACCCGGAGGTCCAGCGGTCCACGAACGCTTGGTCGTAGAGGCCCTCACCGATCAGCACGTGCAGCACGGAGAGCAAGAACCAGGCATCCGTGCCCGCGTTGATGGCCACGTGCTCGAACGTCTTCGCCGTCTGGGTGCGGCGCGGGTCGACCACGAACACCCGCCCGCCGCGCTCGGTGATCCCGGTCAGGTGCTCGCGGATCCGGGGGTCGTGCAGGAAGCTGCCCTTCGACACCCAAGGGTTCGCGCCCAGCATGAGCAGCGCCTCGGTGCGCCGGATGTCCGGGATCGCCATGTGCGCGCAATGCCCGTAAAGGATCTTGTAGGCGGCCACCCGGGACGCGCCGTCCTCGGAGTTGATGCCGTAGAACCACGGCGTCCCGAGCGCCTTCTGGAACCCCTTTGCCCAAAACACCGCCGAGTAGCTGAAGTACGGCGGGTTGCCCTCGTGGATGGCCAGCGAGGACGGACCGCGTTCGGCGCGCAGCCGCCCGAGCCGGCCGGCAATGTCGGTCAGCGCCTGCTCCCAGGTGGTCGGCTCGAACTCCCCCGGCCCGCCGACCCGGCGCATCGGCACGGTGAGCCGGTCCGGGTCGTTCACGATCTGCTCCATCGCGACGCCCTTGGTGCAGTGGAAGCCCTTGCTGTGCGGGTCCTGCTTGTCCGGGCGCAGGCCCAGCAGCTTGCCGTTCTCCACCGTGGCGATCATCCCGCACAACGGCTCACAGATTCGGCAGAACGTCAGCTTCTCCTCGGGCATCACAACTCCTCAACGGTGGCGGGAGGACGTGCGGCGCGGATCACACACACCGTAGCCTATATGTATTAGGCAGTAAATGATTGGTGCCTACACTTTTTAGACAGTTTGCCCGGAACTGTCCGAGACACCCCGAACCGAAGGTTCTGGTCGGTCTGCCGCGGCTCGGCTCCCGGCCCCTAGATGATCGACTCCTTGAACGTGGCCTGCGCTCAAGGCCCCTGGCCGCGAGCCGCCTTTAGCTCTGCGTGGACATACGCAACGGCGGCTAATCGGAACCCACTTGTCGTGACAGTTGAGGTTAACGTGACGAGTGGGATGCGTGTGGAGCCTGTCGAGACGTCGGGGACCGTTCCGTGGCTTGCGCCGGGAACGAGGACCGCGCCAAGTTCTACCTGAGAGACAGTGATGATCTTGGAAAGGTCTCCGGCGATGAACTCGGCGTGCAGCGGGTCGGTGAACACGGACTACCCGGCCCATCACCCCACCGGACCAACCACGCGACCAGATGTCCGCTTCATGGAATCGGTCATCTAGGTCCACGGCGAGCGGCTGACGTGTGGCGGCCCTCGTCACGCGGCGTTGCCAACCGCCGAGCCCACGTGGGCAATTCCACGGCGGGTCCTCATCAAGTGCGACACCATTCTGGTTCGATCTCAAAAAAAGTCAGTCTCGTGTCGACCTCGATGAACCGAGCGGGCCGAACCCGACCGACACCGGTCACACCCGGTAGCAAAGCCGGCGGCCGGGAACGGAACCGCGCCAGGGCGACCATCACTCCGCCGTCCCGGTGAAATGTCCCGGCTTCGGGCGCGCTTTCAGACGCGGGCGAGCTCGATCGGCAGGCCGTCGCGCATCCGGGCGAACCCGCGCCAGAGAACCTCAGGGGCGTGACCCTCGGCCAGCCGCCACCGGTAGCGCCGCAGAACCTGGTGCATGACCGCCTTCATCTGCAGCGTGCCGTAGTGCAGGCCGATGCACTTGTGCACCCCGCCGCCGAACGGGATCCAGGCGTACTCGTGCGACTGGTCCTCCCGCCGGTGCGGGGCAAACCGCTCCGGGTCGAAGGCATCCGGGTCGGACCAGTACTCGGGCAACCGGTGGTTCACGAAGGGCGATACCACGGTCACCGTCCCGGCCGGGATCTCGTACCCCAGCACGTCCGCGTCCTCCACGGCCGTGTTCGGCAGCGCGTACACCGGCGGCAACAACCGCAGCGACTCCTTCATGACCAGCTCCAGAGCGGCCAGCCGGCCCAGCTCGGCGGCCCCGGGCCGGTCGGTGCGCAGCGTGAAGGACTCCTCCCGGCACCGTTCCTGCCACGCCGGATGTTCCGCCAGGTACCGGATCATGGTCACCAGGTTGATCGACACCGGGTCGAACGCGGCGAACATGAGAAAGACCATGTGGTTCACCACGTCCTCGTCGGAGAAGCCCTGGCCGTCCCGCCCGGTGGCCCGGCTGAGCACCGCGAACAGGTCGGACCCGCCCCGGGCGCGCACCACCGGGGTGCGGTCGGCGAACAGCTCCTCCAGCCGGCGTCGCCCGGCCATGCCTCGAGACCAGGTGCCGCCCGGGTACTCGAACCGCAAGGTCGCGCCGGCGGCCGCGACGCAACGCAGGAACGCCCGCTCGATCTCCGCCGCCTCGGCCCCGAGGCCGCCACCCATGAACACCCGCACGCTGGCCCGCAGCATCGTCGCGCGCACCGCACTCTGCGCGCGGAACCACGGCGAGGGCTTCCAGTCCGCCAGATCCTCCGCCAGCACGGTGTACAGCTGGTCGAGGTAGCCGCCGATCCGGTCCCGGGTGAACGCCTGCTCCATCAGCGCGCGGTGGGCCAGGTGCTCCTCGAAGTCGAGCATCAACAGGCCCCGGGCGAAGAACGGTCCGCCCCACAGTGACCACGCCCGGCCACTGGCGAAGAACCGGTCGCGGCCGCCCAGCACCGCCTTCGCCGCGTCCCCGCCCACGGCCAGCGCGGAGGGGTGCCCGACCAGGGTGAACCGGGAGACGGGCCCGTACCTGCGGTACCGGTCCATGTAGAAGCGGGGCGGGTTGGTGAGCAGCTGCGCGGTGTGCCCGATGATCGGCGGTCCAGCCGAACCGGGCAACGGAACCGTCCGCACTCGCGCCACACCCGCCTCTCAGGCCGCAGAACTTTACAGCAAAGGATACTTAATTACCTCCAAGGTTCGCCCGGCGGACGGGCAACGCGCCGGCACCGGCGCCGGCCGGCCCGGCCGCCCGGGCCGGCGAGGGCACGTTGACGGCACGTTGATAGGGCGTTGATACCTGGGTAGTTCCATCGCCGGCGGTAGGTCGGAAAGAGCCCGAACACAAGCTGTCGGAGTGGCTCACGCCGAAAGGGTGTACGATGCCGAACGATGCCGACCCGGTCGCGACAATTCAAGCTCTCAAGGCCGTAGGAATAGACTTCAGTGTCCGCGAGACGGACCTGAGGCAATGGCTGGAAAATAGAGAGTTCACACCGTATCCGGCCGTTGCCGAGGCCCTGCTGAAGTTGCTCGAAGGCCGCGAGCTGCGGCTACCGGTGTTCATCGACGTGATTGTCTTCAACTACGAGAACTCGCCGGGCGCACCGTCTCCGCGTCGCCTCGAGGATGTGAGATTCGCGGTCCTGGAAGTAGCGGTGGTTGACGGTTTCAATAACCGTCACGGAGAGCACAACGCCGGCTTCGGGTCATTGTTGAAGCCGCTGGACCACGGCGGGCCGGACCACAATGGGCGGGCATCCGTCGCGCTTCAGTCCTACAACTTTCCCGACCGCTATGTTCGCCACGCCAACTTTATGGGCGAGTTGACGCCCATTGTTGGCGACCTCGATCGCCGTGACGCCACCTTCGCCATGGTCCCGGCGCTGGCAATCGAGACCGCCGGGCCTTTCCTCGTGTCGTTTCAATCACTCAACCTTCCGGACCATTTCCTGCGACACCAGGGTCTGCGAATAAGGCTGGACAAGCGCACCGATGATCCAGTCATGCGCGATGACGCATCATTCTTCAGGTTCAAGGGGATGGCGGACCCCGCCGGGGCGACGTTCGAGTCTCGCAATCTTGAAAGTCACTTTCTGAGGCATCGAGACTCTCACCTCTTCGTCGAGAGGATCGACCCGCAAAGCGATCAAGATCGCAAAGATGCGACCTTCAGAATTGTTGACGGATTTCTTCCACTGCCGCCCGAGTACTGCCAGTTCTCGGAAGAGCCGTACTCCATCTATGCCGACAAGGTTCCCGTGACCGACGCCGACGTGGTCAACACGGCGCACGCGCTGCTCTATCTCGTGAACAAGGAACGCCTGCAAGCCGGCCTGCCGGCGCTCTGTTACCAGGGCAAACTCGCCGTCGCCGCGCGAGCGCACTCCGAGAACTGGGCGACCGACCCGGATCGCGGGTGCCCGCCTCACAACCCTCCGTTGGGATGTGGCCACTGGGACTCCCGGCAGGGATTCGCATGGCCCGAGGACCGCTTCAGCAGGTCGGGCTATGAACCAACCGCGACCGGCGAAAACACCCAGAACGGCGGAGGGCGGAGCGACGGTACGAACGTCGTGCCGGCCGGATGGACCTGGGGCACCCCCCAGGCCGCGGTCTACTGGTGGATGAATCACGATCCGGAAAACAACTACGCCAGGAACGGGCATCGGGCCGCTATTCTCAATCCGAACTTCAAAGATGCGGGCCCCGGTGTCGGCCGCTACGTCGATAGATTCGGCAACCGTGCGGCGACATTCACCCTGATGTTCGGAGCGCGGTGATCGGACCGTCTCATAATTTGGATGTGCAGTTATGCGCCCGCCGCAAAAGAGTGCACTTGATTGCCGCCCACTTAACCGCGCCTGGTCGGCCCACCCGGACGTGGGTAGCGTTACACCAGTGGGTGACGAGGAAGGCGTTCCCGGCCTGTGCGGACGTGACCGGGAACTTGCTGAGCTACTCGCCGCCCTGCACGCCGCCAACTCACGAACACGGGCGGTATTCGTCGGCGGCGCCGCCGGGGTGGGCAAGACACGACTCGTCAGCGAGCTGGTCGGTATCGCGCGGCAGCGCGGTACCACGGTTCTCACCGGGCATGCCATCGACATCGTCGATGCGCCGCCCTTCTGGCCGGTCGTTTCGGCGATCCGCAACGCCGCGCGATCGGAATCCGATGACGCGACCGCGTCGCTCATGAACCGGTGGCTCGCCGAACTCCCGCTGGCCGCCGGGCTGGACGACTCCGGCCTGCGCCCCTCGATTCGCCTGCTCGACTCGCTGCACCAGCTCATCGTCGAACTGGCCGCGGTGCGCCCACTGGTCCTCGTCGTCGAGGATCTCCAATGGGCCGACCGGTCGACCCGCGACCTCCTGGTCTATCTCGTGGCCAGCCTCAGCCACGAGACAGTGCTGATCATCGGGACCTACCGCGACGACAGCCCCGGGCAGGCGTCCGGGCTCAACGCCGTGCTCGCCGAGCTTCGCCGGCAACGAAAAGTGTCAGGATTGGAGCTCGGGCCTCTCACTCGGACGGCGCTGGCCGAGCTGCTTACCCGGTGGGCGCCGGGGCACCCAGGCTTGGAACCACTGGTGTGGCAGCGTTCCGCCGGCAATGCCTTCATTGCGGAGGAAACGGTCCGCGCAATTCTCGGTGGAGACACGCTGGGACTGCCGACGACATTGCGTGAGGTCGTCCTGAGCCGAATTGCCATGCTTTCACCGTCGGCGCAGAGGGTGACGCAGGCAGTGGCCGCCGGCGTCGGCCCATTGCCGCACGCTCTTCTCGCCGAAGTGCTCGACCAACCGCCGGCAGTACTTCTCGAGTCGATAAGGGAAGCGGTCAAACAGGGTATTGTCCTTGTCGACGAGGACGGAGACGGATACCGGCTGAGGCACGGCCTGATGACCGAGGTCGTCGTTGCCGATCTGCTCCCCGGCGAGCGCATCGAGATCCATCGCCGCTATGCGCTCGCCCTGTCCGGTAAGAGCGAACCAGCGCAGCCGGGGTTGGCCGCGCGGCTGGCGCACCACTGGTACGAGGCCGGCGACCCGAGCCGCGCCCTGGCGGCCACCGTCGCGGCCGCGCGGGCGTCGGAGCGGGTCCACGCGCACGCCGAGGCAACCCGGCACTGGCAGCGGGCGGCCGAACTGGTCGTTCGGGTGGCCGCGGCCCCCAGGGCCGTGCAGCGGTCGGAGTGCCTGGATAGGGCGGCCCGCGCGGCGGAGCTCGCCGGGGACCACGAGTTGGCCGTCGACATTCTCGACCAGTTGCTCTCCGGCCAGGAGACGTCCGGCGGTCTGGCCTCGGCCTTGCTCACCGCACGCAAGGCGAGCTCACTCGCCGCGGCCGGCCGAGCCCACGATGCCCGGGAGGCCTACGGCGTCGCCGTCGCGCTGCTTCCCGGGGAGGGCGCACAGGCGGAGCGTGCGCAGGTGCTCTCGGGCTACAGCGTGGCCCTCCTGCAGGCCATGGATTTCGCCGGCGCACGGACCGCCGCGTTCGCGGCGCTCACGCCGGCCCGAAGCGCCGGGGCCAGCACGATCGAGGCGAAGACCCTGGCGGTGCTGGGCTTCAGCCAGGCGTACCTGGAGGACCCGGTGGCGGGCTCGGCGGCGCTCGCCGAGGCGCTGGCCGTCGCGGAGCGGACGGGCGAACCGGCAGCGATCGGAGAGGCCCACCTACGCCGCGTGGAGCTCCTGACCGGCCCGCTGAACCAGCTGATCGACGGTGTCGAGTGCGCCCGGCAGGGCGTCGTCCGCATGCACTCCCTCGGGCTGGCGCGCACCGCCGGGGTAACCCTGCTCACCCACGCCGCGAACGCTCTCTTCCGCCTCGGGCGCTGGGACGAGGCACAAAGCACGGTTGCCGAGGCGTGGGCGCTCGCCCCCTCGGGGGCCGCAGCGCTCGAGGTGCGGTTGGCGCGCAGTCGACTCGACCTTGGCCGCGGCCGGCTGGAGGCCGCGGCGGACGATCTCGAAGCGGTAGACCTCCTCGCCCGCTCGACGGCCGGACCTCGGCACCGGATACCTCTGATCGTCCTGCTCGCCGCGCTCGAACTGTGGCGGAAGTGCCCGGCCGAGGCGCTGCGGCACATCGAGGAGGGGCTCACCGTGGCGGAGGCCGGCGCCGATGACATCTGGTCGCTCGCGCCGCTGGTCTGGCACGGAACCCGGGCGTGGGCCGACACGACAACCTCGGGCCTGCCTCCGCCCTCGCCGATCCAGATCAGGCGCCTCAAAGACCATCAGGCCGAGCTGGCACGACGCGGGAGCAACGCTGTCCCGGCGATTCGGTCGGTGGTGGAGACGTTCACGTTGATGTGTGCCGCCGAGACGGCGCGGGCCGAGGACAACCCCGATGCCGGCGCCTGGGAACGAGTCACGGAGCTGTGGGAGCGGCACCACCAGCCCTACCCGGCGGCGTACGCCCGGTTGCGGCGCGCGGAGGCGTTGTTGAGCCGGCACTCGCGCGCCGCCGCCGCATCCGACGACCTCCGGAACGCCGAACGAATCGCCCGGCGCCTGGGCGCGGAACCACTGCTGGCGGACATCGTCGACCTCGCGGCCCGCGCCCGGGTCTCCCTGGACGGGCCCGTACAGCCCGAGAGCCGGGTACCCGCCCAGAGACGCGTCGGCCGCGGCCCGTTGGACGCGCTCACCGCTCGTGAGCTCGAGGTGCTCACCGAGCTCGCCACCGGGTTGACCAACCGGGAGATCGCCCACCGGCTGTTCATCAGCGAGAAGACGGTCGGGGTGCACATCAGCCGGATCTACATGAAGATCGGGGTGCACAGCCGCGTACAGGCGAGCGCCGTGCTGCAGCGGTCACGCCCGGCGTCAAAGCCGCGGTGAGGCTTCCACCTCCGCCTCGATGAGCAGGCGCAGTTGCCGTAATGCGCGCGCACGGGTCGGCCCGATGCTCCCGACGGGGATTCCGGTCCGGCGGGAGAGCTCGGCGTAGGCGGGCGGATCGTCCTCGAACAGGAATCCGAGCAGCATGCCCGAGCGCGCCGGAAGCGACGCCATGAGCCGCCGTAGTCGTCGAGCGGTGTCGGCGTCCACCGCTCGTTGTCCGACGTTGCAGGTCGGGTCGGGACGGTCGGCCGCCGCGTCGGTGTCGAACGGACACGATCTCCGCTGATCGCTGAGGATCCGGAGGCACTCCCGCCGCGCGGTCGTCATCAACCACCCGGCCAATGCCTCCGGCTCCCGGAGCTGCCGGTGACGCTCGATCATCCGCAGCCACGTCCGCTGAGTCACATCCCGAGCGTCGGCCTCCTGGAGGCGGTAGCTTCCGATCGTCGCCGCGACGGCCGGTTCGAAGCGGTTCACGAGCTGTTCCCAGGCGTACTGGTCGCCTCCCTCCGCCCCGCGAAGCAACTCGGTCGTGGTCGGCGTCCGCGACAGCCCGGGGTCGATGGCAATCATGGCGGTTCTCCTGGCCTTCGGTCGGTTTCGACGCGAGACCAGCATTGACCGGAATGGCCGTCGAAGCGTCAGGTGAACTACCTATCTACGCCGCGATTCACACCCTACGCCGACCTACGTATTAGCCGATCGGACTGACCATCACCTTGGTCATGCCGGCGACACCACCTTCTTTCTCGAGCACGATCTCCCTGAATCGCTCTCGCCCGAACACCCGGCCGGGGAGCCCGAGGATTCGCTCAGGAACCCAGACCGATCGCTGCAGCAGCGAACGACCGGTCAAAATCTGGGCCACTTTGTACGATTCCCAGTTGAGCTTCTCCCGCACGACTTGTTCCTGCTGGTCGTCGGTCGCCGCCGCGAACGACATCGCGTCCCACCAGACACGCTCCCGGTAGTGGGCGAGGCCGGCCTCACTGATCTTCTCGTCAAGCCCTCCGAGCGCATGGTCGATCAGCGCGATTCCCTGGCCGTAATCCCTGGCCAGAACGTCCTGGATAGGACCGAGCGACCGGATGAGCAGGTTATTGACCTGGTCGTGGTCGAACTTCCGTCGGTGCAGCGCCAGGTGGCTCGCGGTGTCCCCGTGCTCCTTGAGGTTCGCCGCGACGGCGTACGGCAGGTCGTAGTTGATGTGCGCGTTGATGCCCAGGAGCGCGTTCTGCACGACCGTCGGGCTTCCCTGTACGGCGGTTCGGTGAGCGATCTTCCAGGCGCGCTCCACATCCGGGTTGGGGTCGCGTTCAAAGGTGCTGAGCGACCGGAAGTACAAGCTGGCGAACAGCCCGGAGAGTCTCGCGATCCACGGCGGATCCAGAAAGATCTGCTTCTTGTAGTCGCCGAGCTGGTTGACTGCGGCGTGCACCTCCAAGGTCATGATGTAGTAGAGCCGCAGGAATATCGCCCGATTGTCGTTGCGCTCGTGGAAGTGGTCCAGGGCGGCGCGCATGCAATGGAGGGCCTCGTCGATGTCACGAGGGCGCTGCGCGGCAATATCGGCTGAATTCATCGTTGACGCCTCATTCTGTGTTCGAAACCTCGCTCAGCCCGAGCGTCCGCTACCGGGGCTGGTTGCCACGAGCCCCACTACACCTCCCAGCGCTGTTGTCGCGAGCGCCAGCGGACCTTCCGCGGCCTTTCCCTGGTAAAGCAGTAGAAAGGCCATGAAGCCAAAGATGAAAATGGCTGCCGCGAGAGTCGCGACGACTATGTACCAGAGGGTCTGTCTCGTTTTCCGATCCGGTGTGCCGAGGAGGCCGTCGGCCACTTCCGCCCGCTGCTCCGTGGCTAGCGCGTTGACCGCCGCTACCGCGGCATCCTTCTGTTGTTTCGGGGTGTCCAGGTTTCGCACGACGGTTGCGACCAGGTCCTGCTGCTGCGCCGGCTCCAGTTTCTGCGCCGCGAGGTCCGCCAAGGACGCCGCCGACTCCGCTCCCAGCAGGTCCGCATGCTCAGTTGGGCGCTGGTCCGGCCGCGTGGACCCGTTTCCCTGTTCCGGCATGGCTGCCTCCTCTCGATCGTCCGCGGTGTGCTGACCGTTCAGGGGGTCGGGTCCGGTTCGTGCTGGACCCCGACCGATCCGGGTGGGGAGTTGTCGGGGCAGCCGTCGCTGATCCACTGACGGATGAACGAGACCCGTTCGGCGGGCACGGGCGGGCGAAGTCGCGGCATCCGGGTGCGGGGTACGGGGTCGGACAGGCGGGCGATGAGCGGCGCCGCGTCGGGGTCGGCGACGACGCCGCCCTGGTCCTCCATGACGGGGGGCGTGCCGAAGAACCGCAGGGCGAGGAACCCATCGCGGGTCGTCCCGGCCCAGAGGTTCCCGTGGCGGCCGATGGTGAACCCGCGCACGGCCTCCTCGAGGATCGTGACCACCTTCGCGAAGCCGGTGGGGAGGTTTTCGGGCGGGATCCCCTCGCCCCGGGCGAGCGAGGACATGACCGCTTGCGCCCGGAGGTCCGATTCCACCATGTGCTCGAGAAACGGCTCGGCGTCGATGGGCGGGAGCTCCTCGCGGACGAGCCGCACCGAGGCGAGGGAGACGTCCAGGTGCCTGCGCCAACGTTGTTCCTCGCCGTCCGGCAGGTTCAGGGTGTACGGCAGCTCGAACGGCGGACCCGCGTGGGTGCCGGTGGCGGGTTCCTCCTTGGGCAGGTTCACGAGCTTGCCGGCGATCTTGCCGAGGTACCGCATCTCGTCGAACGCGCCGACCAGCAGCAGTCCGCGCGCCGTGCGGTCGCCGAGGCGCGGGCCGGGTGCGGAGGAGTACACGGGTTGGTCCAGCAGCAGGAAGTGCGCCAGCTGTTGCAGCAGCATCCGGTAGCGGAGGTTGAACAGCCGCGCCCACGCCCGCGCTCGCCGGTGGGTGATTCGGCCCGGGTCGAGTTCCTGCCCCGCCCCCGGCGGGCTGGTGTTCGGGTTGGTCGCCACGGGGTGGGCGACCTGCGCGCCGGCGTCGACCAGCGTCGAGACCCTCTTGTAGATCTCCAGGAACCGCTCGAAATGTGACTCGGTCCCCACCGGGCCGAGGTCGGAGCCCTCCCCCTGCTCGCCGATCTTGGAGACGGCCTTCCTCGCGGCGTCGCGCAGCGGGCCCGGGTCGGTCTCGGGGAACGACTCGACGATCAGCTTCTCGCCGGCGGCCGCCGAGCGGGGCTCGAACCCCCAGTCGTCGAACGTCGCGTGCCGCCCGCCGGTGTCCGGCCGGATGTCGGCGTCGGCGAGGCCGGTGGCGAACAGGTGGTCGAGGCGTTCGAATATGCGCCCGACGTGGCGAACCTCCTGCCCGCCGTTGGCCTTGACGGCATCCTCGCGGATCCGCTCGACGAGTTCCGCGTCCCCCGCCGACACGGTGTCCGGCAGCGGCATCGGGCTCTCCGCGATGACGTACTTGGCCAGCGAGTCGAGCGACAGGGGTTCGAGCGCGAACCTGAATGGCGAGACGTCGGTGGCGCCCGCCGACCGGTTCCGGTCGAGGTGCACCTGCCCACCGACCAGGTGCAGGAGGTTCTGCACGGTGGCCAGGTGTCCCATCTCCTCCCGCGCGATCTGGGTGAGCAGGTCACGGATCTCCCGCAGCTGCTGCTCATGGGGACCGGCGACGACCCGTACCGAGTAGGCCGCATAGAGGTACTGCACCATCAGCGCGTGCTCGATCTCGGCCGCCGCGGTGAGCAGGAAGACGGCCTCGTCGCGGGGCTCCAGCGGCGGGTCGTGCAGCGAACCGGACGGACCCGCCTCCGGTGCGACGGACGCGTTCGAGGCACCGTCGCGACCCCGCGACGGCACCGGCGTGATCGAGCCCGGGGTGAAGAACCGTGTGTCCACTGTGCGCTCCTCGGGTAGGGCGGGGCGGTCAGGCCGCGGTCCGGTGCCGGCGGCGCCAGAACGCGCTCTCGGGCCACCGCCGCTCGCGTCGGTAGTGCGCCAGACCGGCCGCCACGTGGGCGCGATGACCGGCCGCCGTGTCCGCCGCGAACGCGGCCAATGCGCCCCCGCTGTCCCGGTCGAGCACCGCCTCGGCCGCGCGGATCGCCGAGGTCAAAGCCACGGTCAGCCCCTGGCCGGAGAGCGGGTCCAGCGTTCTGGCCGCGTCGCCGACCGCGACCCAGTCGCGCCCGGCGCAGAGCTTGGCGACCCGGGCGTCGGCGGGCGCGAGATGGCACGTCGACTCCCCGACCACCTCGGCGACGAGGTGGGTGTGCGACAACGCCCGCGCGCGGAAGCGGCGACGTTCCTCGGACCCGGCCGGGAGGACGTCGGCGTCGGTGAACAACGCGGTGACCGCGCGCCCGCCGGGCAGCGCCGCCGCGTACCACCACCCCTCCGGGCATGCCTCGATGAGGGTCCTCGGGTCCGGACGGTGCGCCCGTCCGAAGCGAACCAGCCCGACCAGCCGGTCATCCCCTCGCTGAGGACCCCCGTACCTGGAGGCGACGCGAGCCCCCCGCCCGCTCGCGTCGACCAGGAATGGCGCGCAGACCGTGCCGCGTTCCCACCGCACGGTCCAGCCCGGGTGCTCGCGGTCCACCCGCGCCGCCCGGGGCAACGCCAGGATCCGGGCACCCTCGGCGCGAGCCGCGTCGAGCAGCATCGAGTCGAACCGGTCCCGATCCACATGCCACCCCGTGCCGTGCGGATCGACGATGAAGTCGTTCTCCCGGGGCCGGCCGTCTCCCCAGGACGCAACGGTGCCCGGCGACGCGAGGTGGCCGGCGGCCAGGAACGTGTCCCAGACACCCAGCGCCACCAGCGGCCGGATCACCGAGGGCGGCAGGGTCTCGCCGATTCGGGGGCGATGCCGCCGGTCACGGGTCACGAGCACCACCGATCGGCCGCCCCGGGCGAGCGTGACGGCCGCGGCGGCCCCGGCCGGACCGCCGCCCACGACCACCACATCGGCGATGACGCCCGTCGAGGTCACGGCCGCCGTCGAGTGAACTGTGGGTCCCGGTCGACCTCGACGAACACCGTCTCCGCGCCGGCCTGCCGGGGGACGATGAACCCCAGCCGCTGCACGTTGTCGACCATCTCCTGGAACGGGCCGATCGGGGCCTCCCAGTCCGCGACGCTCCCGGGAACGTCGTGCGGGTCGGTCATCACCCGGTCGGGCCGCTGCGACGGCCACCAGTCGCCCTCACAGGCCCGGAAGTCCGCCTGCCACGGCACCGCCATGATCTCGGTCAGGCAGCCGGGGTAGACCTTCCCGGTGTTGGTGCGGTCGAGGCGGAACGGCCGGGAGTAGATGTCCGGGTCCTTGAGGTTCAGGCCGCCCTCGATACCGGGGAAGAAGTTGTTCCCGGTGCAGCGCTCGAGGGCCGCGCGGTCCAGCAGCCTCGGCACGGTCTCGGCCGCCGCCGGCGCGCCGAGGTCGCTGACGAAGTCGCCCGCCACCCACTGGTCCAGGTAGGTCCGGAGGAACGCCGGGAGCTCGAACATCGTCAGATCCGGGTCCTTCACCCTGGCCGCGACCTGTGCGCGGATGCGCTGGTTGGCCGGGGCGGGATCGGCCAGTTCGTCCCACTTCAGTGGCACCAGGCCGGCCCACTGGTCCCAGTCGTCCACCCAGCGCAGCGCCACCGTCCGCTCGATCATCGGCTTGATGTGCCGGACGAAGGACGGGCGGGTCTCGGGCCGGAGCGCCCCCTTAGTGATGCCGCACTGGAACGCGATGTCGTAGAGCGACACGGTGGCGTCGATGCCCGGCGCGAAGTCGGGCGGCGCCACCACCACCCAGGCCTGCTCGTGCACCGCGACGGGCTTCTGGCCGGGCAGCGTCACCGACGCCGAGACCGGGCCGTCGGACACGTCGTCGTGCCAGCGGTCGTTGTTGGCGAAGTTGTCGAGCGGCGCGCCGGGCGGCACGGAGCCACTGGCGCCGCGGCCGCCCAGCACGATCAGCCGGCCGGCCTGGTCCGTCCGGATCTCGCCGAGGTAGACCTGCTTGCCCAGGAAGGTCCCCGCCAGGGTCTCCGGCCCGTGGTCGGCGCCCGCGACGGTCACCGGCCGGGGGCTCCTGATGACCAGGCTGTCGCGGTTGGCCACGGTGCGGTTGCGCCGCGCCGCCGGACCGGCGACGTGGTCGAGCGCGGCCTTGCGGTTCACCAGGTCGACGCTCCACTCCACGTGGGCCTCGGCCCCGACCTCGCCGATCAGCTCCAGGTTCCCCGAGATGTCCTGCTCGTACTCGAACACCCGGAACCGGGCCGCCTGGCGCTTGATGCGGCCGTCCTTCTTGTAGGCGGTCACCGCCGTTTCCGCACCGCCCGGGCCGATCTCGACGCCCGGTGAGCCAGGGATCTCCGGACCGAGGAAGAACGCGGACTGGTGGTTGCCGACGCGGGCGACCCCGATCGCGGGGTGGATCTTGTAAACCGTGCCCATGGTTCTTCTCCCTCAGGAATCGGTGTGTCGGATCGTGAGCGACCGCCCCGCGGCCGAAGGGACTCTCAGGACGGTCGCCTCGACGGAGTCCGCGAACGGCCGGGAGAACGGGTACCCCATGTCGCGGGTGTCGGGATAGCGGTCGACCGCGCCGCAGAAGCTCATCGAGCCGCATTCGGCCGACGGGCGCACCAGGTCCCGGACCGCGTTCGAGCAGAACACGACCAGCCGGTACGGCATGCCGTCCTCGGTCCCGCGGGGCAGCAGCAGCGTGTAGGGCCAGCCGCGGTCGCAGTAGTCGGGATCGTTCGGGTCGGCCGCGCCGTCCAGGACGGACTGCGGGTCCGGCGGAAGGGCCAGCGCGCGCGCCGGCTTGTGGTGAGTCACGAAGATCGCCAGCGCCTGTGCGACCAGCCCCGCGGCTCGATCATCGTCGGCATTGAGGGTCCTCTCCGGGTTCGCCGACCTCCGGTCAGCGTGTGAGCTGGGTGATCTGGCTTTCCGAGTGGCCGTCGACGGTGACCCGCAGGAGGAAGCTGCCGGAAACCGGCCGGCCGGCCGCGTCGGTGGCGTCCCACCGCGCCGTGCGGCGGCCCGGCACCGGCTCCTTCTCGTCGACCAGCCGGCGCACGTGCTCGCCGAAGCGGTCCCAGAGGTCGACGGTGAGTTGCTCGGCGCCATCGGGCACCGACAGCGACACGGTGAGTGGCACCCCGGTGCGCAACGGGGCGTTGTCGTCCAGCAGCAGCAGTTCCTGCTGTGGCGCGACCGGTCGAGGCGCCGCTACCGGTTCGGCCGAGTAGCGGTACACCGTTCGGCCCGAGGCGTAGCCGACGGACCGCGGGCCCCGGAAGAACCGGAACCGGTTGATGAACCGGCCGATCTCGTTGGCATTGCGCCAGGTGGCGCCGCCGTCGGTGGTCGCGCTGCTGAAGCCCTCCTGGAAGGTGTCGGAGCCCCAGCCACCGACCCAACCGGTCTGCTCGTCCAGGAACCCGATGCCCTCGAGGTTCGCGTTGCCCTGCTGGTCGTGGACCTCGATACGTGTCCAGGTGCTACCGCCGTCGGTGGTCTTGAGCACCGCCGCCCGGACGAAGCTCTCCAGCGCGACGTAGCCGACCCGGTCATCGAGGAAGTGGATCTTCCATCCCCACTCGCCGAGCGGGAGCTCGGCGTGCAGCGGGGCCAGCTGGTCGGTCCAGGTGCGACCGCCGTCCTCGGTGCGCAGCACCACCGCGCGTACGTCGTCGCGCGTCGGGTTCGGGACCGTTGCCCGCCCGCCCACGACCCACCCGTGGTCGGCATCGGTGAAAAGGGTGTCGACCAGCAGCGAAGCGTGCTGGGACATGTCCCACGCCTGCCAGGTGGCCCCGCCGTCCACGGTGCGCATCATTCGCGCCGGCCGGTCCGGGTAGTTCGTGCCGGAGGCGTACACGACCTCGCCGTCGACCACCGAGAGGCCGCAGACCGCCGACGGCGCGAGCGGCGGGAGGTCGCCGACCAGGTTCCAGGTCAGGCCGCCGTCGGAGGTCTCGTACAGGCGTCGACCCGCGGTGAGCGTCCCGACCCAGCCGCGCGACGGGTCGGCGAAACCCACGCAGCGGAGGTACACCCCCGGTGCGTGGAACTGCTCCTGCCAGGTGTCGAAGCCGTCCGTGGTGTGCAGGATCTGGCCGTTGCTGTTCACCGCCCAGCCTTCGCGCGGATCGAGGAACCAGATGTCGTCCGTGCGCGAGCTGGCGATGGGAGCGTTCGTCGTGTGCCAGGTCGGCGCCACGCTCGGCACATCGCTGTCGGGGCAGCCGTCGTCGATCCACCGCTCGATCTCGGCGATGGCCTCCGCCGGCACCGGCTCCCGACCGGAGGGCATCCGGTTGAACGTCGCGTCCGGCGGCGGCTCGGGCAGGTCGGCGCCGAACGGGGCCTGCCCCTTCAGCGCGCGCACGAGGTTCGAGCCGGCACCGTCGCCGACGACCACGAGGTCGTTGCCGAACACCGTGGTCGTGACGAACTCGTCGCGGGTGGTGCCGCGCCAGAACGCGCCATGGAACCCGACCGGCGCGCCCGGCCCGCCGACCGCCCCGTCGAGGATCTCGAGCACCCGCTGGAATCGGTTCATGACTGCCCCCGGCCGCCGTCGGAATCTGGGTTCATCAGGAGGAGCGCTTGCGCTTGCCGCTTGATACCTGTCGGGGGCGATCGGCACCCGCGCCGTTCACGAAGATCGTCCGGGTGGCGTCCTCGACCGGCTGGGCGGTGCGCAGGCCACAGTCCTGCAGCGTGTGCTGGTGAAGCAGCACGGAGTCCGGTGACGGAGCGATCTCGCGCCAGGCGAAGCAGGCCCTGATGATCGCCTGGTTGGCGCCGCCGCTCACCGTCCGGTCCGCGCGCACCAGCGCCCGCAGCACGTCGTGGTAGGTGAGGAAGTCCGGGGAGAGCGATCCCCAGGTGACGGCGAGCAGGCGGCCGAGGTAGTCGCGCGCGTTGAGCAGCGCCCGCTCGAACTCCTTCTCCTGCCCCTGGTAGGCGGCCTCGAAGTCGGCCTGGATCTGCCGCAGGTCGGTCACGCTGCCCGGTAGCTGCGTCGACCGGTCACGCAGGTCGGCCGTGATCAACCCGTTCTGGACCAGCTCCTGCTGGAAGACCTCGACCATGGTGTCGAAGATCGCCCCGGTCAGCGGGAGCGACCGCTCGTGCGGCTCGGGTCCTACGTCCGACATGCGCCTGGAGTTGAACGCCACGCGGATCTGCCGGCTGTCCGACAGCTCACCGACCCGGTCGAGCCCGTTGACCGTCAGCAGGTTGCCCTTGGTCGTCCCCAGGAGGTGCTTGACGAAGCTGTCGAAGTGCAGCAGAGCGACGATCGCGGTGAGGTCGCCACTGGACTCCTGCATCCCGCCGTAGTCGATGCCCTCATCCAGCGGGCTCGACGGCACCCCGACCTCGCTGAACACGATGCTGTGGCCCAACTCGTGCGCGAGGACGTCGAAGTTCTGGCAGTAGGGCCTGGTGTGGTCGATCGTGCCGCCCGGGGTTCGTCCGTAGCCGAACTCGAGGAAGCCGAACCCGGACTGCGCGTTGTCCCACTCGATGAGGGGGATCAGTTCCAGCCGCGAGAAGGTGGCGTCGAAGTGCCATTCGAGGTGGTGCCCGAAGTAGTCCTCGAAGATGTCGAGGACCCGCCGGACGGTCGCGTACATCGTCGCGGCCGAGAACTCGCGGCTGTCCGGGTCGAGGTGGGTGAAGTGGCCGTCAGGGCCCGGTGACACCGGTGGACGGGCCGGGCCACGATAGGGCGGCCGGGTCAGCCGGTTGTAGGGAAGCTTCTCGACGGCGTCGACGACGAACATGCGGTCGTCGGCGGGGCCTGGCTGCATCTCGGCCGGAGGCACCGAGACGATGACTTCCTCCGGCTCGGGGAAAACCGGGGTTCCATCGTCCTTCGTCAGGAATCTGGGCTGCGGGAAGATCAGGAACCGGGTGCCGACGTTGGCTAGTTGGGCATCGAGTTGCTGCGACATCACGGTCTCCTTCTTGGGGGCTCTCGGGTCTTCCCGGTCCTAAGAGCCGCCGCGACCCCCGGCTGATACAGCGTTGGGCCGGCTCGGACGACATCGCTCGCGGACCCGGATCACGGCTCCGCCGGCGGGCATCTGGCCGTTGACGTATCTGCGGGCCGCCGTTCCGCCTCTTCCTGAGGCCCGACATCGCGGGACGAGCAGAAGGGAACGCTGGAGATGGCTGATCAGGAGTGGGTGTACCGAAACTTCACCCCGGCGGAGGGAGCGACAGCCGCGATCAACTTCTTGAACCAACCCGAACGGCAAGGCGGCGGCGAGGCGAGTGCATCGCTTCGAAACGATCAATCTGTCGGGGTTTTCTATCTTGCGCCGGGCAGTTTGGGCAGCGGGACCCAGCAGGAATGGATCTATCGGGAATTCACCGCCGCCGAGGGACCACAAGGCGCCGCGAACTTCCTGAACCAACCCGCACGGCAGGCGGCCGGAGAAGTGACGGCGACCGCTCGTGGGGACGGGTCCGTGGCGCTGTTGTACCTGGCACCGGGCAGCTTGGGCAGCGGAACCCAGCAGGAATGGATCTATCGGGAATTCACCGCCGCCGAGGGACCACAAGGCGCCGTGACCTACTTGAACCAAGCGGCGCGGCAAGGGGCCGGGGAAGTAACCGCCGTGGCCCGCAACAACGGTTCGGTCGCGCTGTTCTATCTCGCGCCGGGGAGCTTGGGAAGCTCGACCCGCCAGCAGTGGGCGTACCGCGAGTTTGCCGCAAGCGCGGGTCCCGCCGGCGCGGTCGCGTTCCTGAACCAGTCGCCGCGTCAAGGTCGTGGTGAAGCCAGCGCCTTCGCCCGGAACGACGGCTCGGTGGCCCTCTTCTATCTGGAGCCCGGAACGGGATGATCCGCGCACCGCGGGACGCCGGCTGATCACCGTCCGGTGGTACGGCGGAATGCCCGCTGGACCGGCAGAACACCGGTTCAGCGGGCATACCCCGGTGCCCGTGGAGAATCTGGTAAGACCTCAACCAGCAATTTCATGCACCTGATGTGGCCAACGCCGTTGGACAGTCACTGGCGTCGCGTCCGCGGATGACCGTTTGACGGGCTCGTATCGATCGGGTGATGCGAGTAAATTTCCCGCGCACAACGGGTGGATCCGTGGGTGTGGGTGGAGGGCTGGGTGTGGTCGAGTCCAATTACTGTCGGCGTGGCAGGGGCAAACCCTTGGTGCTGGTGCACAGCCTTGGCCAACGCTGGCAGATCTGGCGACCGGTGATAGATCAACTCGCGGAACACCACGACGTAATCGCGGTTGATCTGCCCCGAATGGGCCGGGCCCCTGTCCCCCACACCGCCAGCGAAGATGGCATTCGCGCCTTCGGCATCCAATCGCTGAAACGAGTCTTCGAACGTCTCGAGGTACGCCGTCCACACGTCGCCGGCTGTGGGCTCGGCGGGATGCTCGCCGTCGGCGCCGCCACCACGGGGATCGTGTCCTCCGCAACCGCGCTGTCGCCAACCGGTTTCTGGACGCCCGGACAACGCTGGTGGGTCATCACGCACCTACGCATGTTCCGGGCCGCCGCCCGTCTGGCTTTGGCCACTGATCCGCCGCTGGCCGAGATCAGCTTCGTGCGCAACCTGATCATCTCTCGGCTGTGCGTACGTCCGAAGCGGATGGACCTCGCCGAAGCGCTCGCCAACCTGGCCGCCATGCGCGATACGCCGGCGTTCAGCGAGGCCATGGCCAGTGCCCGCCAGTTTCAGTGGAAAAGTGAACCCAAGCCGGTAGTTCCCCTCACCGTGGCCTGGGGAGCGCAGGACAAAATGATCTCGCCCAGCCAAATGGTCAATGCCCGGCTCCGGCTGCCGGCCGCCGACTTTGCCCGGCTTCCCGGCTGCGGACACCTATCGATGATCGATGACCCCGAAATGGTCGCCTGGGTCATTCTGCGCAACTGCGCGCGAGGCGAAGACCGACTCACCACCCACCCGCCGTTGAGCTGACACCACGTCGGCCAGGTTCAGCTCGAGGTGGGGAAGAAGAAAGTTCGACGAGTACGAACCAGGCCACGCTCGAACTCGTACCAGTCGGCGAAGGCTATTTGAATCATGTCGCCGTTACGCAACACTCCGCTGAAAGTTCCCCAGCAACAACCTACGGACTCGCTCGCTATGATCGCACGAACATCATGTTCCCCGGCGCTGATCTGGCGAGTCGTCTTGTAGAAGTCAACGAATTCCGTTCGACCGTTCATTTCTGAATATCCAGGTCGACTGTAGAAAACAGCTGGGCTGAGGAGGCCCCGCAGAGCATCCCAGTTCCGGCGATCAATAGCTCGGTATATCGCCATTATTGTGCCCTCTATGTCGGTCACCCGCGCGTCGCTCACAGCGCGGCGACGGCTTCGAGCTCGACGTGCACGACCGGGCTGACGAAGGCCGCGACCAAGGTCGTGCGGGCCGGCCCAGGTTCTGGCCACACGGACAGGAAGACCTCGTTCCACGGGCCGAACAGCCGCGCCGAGGACAGGTACGCGGTCAGCTTGACGACGTCGGCCACCTCAGCACCGGCCTCGGCGAGAGTCGCCTCGAGCACCCTCACCGCCTCGCGGATCTGTTGGTCGGCGGGGACGGTCCCGCCGTCGGTCATCGCCGTCAACGCGCTCGGCGAGATCAGTCCCGAGGTGAAGACGAAACCGTTGGCGGTGACGGTGGCCGGCAGCATCGGGGACTGGCCGGGCGTCCGGATCAGGCTCGGCATCGGCGATCAGCTCTCCCATTCCACCGATGAGCGATCGAGGTCGGTGATATCTCCCCGGCCCAACAGGATCAGCACGGTCTCGATCTCCCGGCGGAGCAGCTCCAGTACCTGATAGGCGCCGTCCTCTCCGGCCGCGGCGATCCCGTAGGCCGAGAGCCGCCCGATCAGCACCGCGTCCGCCCCGAGGGCGACCGCCTTCACCACGTCGCTGCCCCGCCTGATGCCGCTGTCGAGCACGATCGCGCCTCGGCCGCGCGCGGCGGCGGCGATCGGTTCGAGGGCTTCGATCGTCGAGCGCACACCGTCGAGCTGACGCCCGCCGTGGTTGGACACGATCACTCCGGCGGCACCCGCGTCGAGCGCCGCGACCGCGTCCTCGGCGGTCAGGATGCCCTTGGCCAGCCACGGCAGCGGGTAGTCGGCGAGCAGCTCGCTGAGCTTGTCCCAGGTCCAAGCCGGCTGCGTGGCCGGGTTGAGCCGCGCCAGTGCCTGCTCCATGTCGATCTCCGCGTCGGGCGGGTAGTTGCCGGAGACGACGCGCTTGTCGACCCTGAACTCGTTGAGCAGGAAATGTTCCCGCCAGCCGGGAGTCGGGCAGTCCAAGGTCAGCACCAGGCCCCGGTACCCGGCGTCCACGTACCGCTGCACCATGGACCGGAAGTTCGCCTCGGTGCCCATCGGGTGCAGCTGGCCGAATGCCGCGCCCTTCGGCGCCGCCGTCGCCAGCTGCTCGGCCGAGAACGTCCCTGCCTCCGGCACGACGCCACAGATCCCGAACCGCTCGTTGGCGCGAGCCACCGCCCGATGGCCCTCGGGATGGAAGTAGCCGTCCGAACCGAACGGTGCCGTCATCACCGGGATCCGCAGATCGACGCCCAGCAGCGACGTGGCGGTCGACGGGTGCGGTAGGCCCGACATGACCCGTGGCACGAACCGAATCCGGTCGAATGCCGACCGGTTGCGCCGGACGGTGAGCTCCGACCCGGAGCCGCCCTGCAAGTACTCGGTGATCACCCGGTCCAGACTCCACAGACCGGCCCGCTCGATCTCGCCCAGCGTGCGAAGGCGCACCTGCGGCGCCAAACCCTCGTGGCTGCTCGTCACCCTGCTCTCCTTTGAATGGCAGTCGGTGTGTTAGCCCTGCGCGACCAGGGCGCGGATTTCTCGTTCGAGGTGCGTGGTGAACGTGGCCATCTGGCCGTCGAAATAGAAGTGCCCGCCCTCGAGCACGTGTACGTAGCCGTGACCGGTGGTCAGCTCCGGCCATCCGTTGAGCAATGCCGCGGGGACCCCCGAGTCCTGCGCGCCACCGAACGCGACGATTGGGCAGCGCAGGAGCCGACGCGCACCGCTGTATTTGTATGAGGCGGTCATGACCCAGTCGGACCGGCACGCGTCGAGAATGAGGCCGAGCAGATCCGGGTCCTCCAGCGCGACCCGGTCCAGGCCGCCGCGGCCGAGCAGCCCCGCCACGAGCTCCTCGTCGCTGGGTTGGCGCAACAAGTGGCTGTAGTGCGCCGCCGGAGCCGCGGAGGGGAAGAAGCCGCCCGGCCCACGCTCCATCTGCTCCAGTTGCCAGCAGATCTCGAACCCCACGAGGCCCCCGAGGCTGTGCCCGAACACGAACAACGGTCCGGGCTCACCCGCCAGGACGGCGGCCAACGGGTTCGCCAGCTCGCTGATGTCGGTGGCGTGCTCCTCCAGGAAGCGAGTGCCGCGGCCCGGATACTGCGCGGCCACGAGATGGATATCGTCGGAAAACCACGGTGCCCACCTCACGTATCCCTGTGCCATTGCACCTGAATGAGGCAACAGCACCAGGGTCGCAATCGCCCGCGGCGGTCGGGGACGAAGTTCCCACAGCCAGGTTCCCGCCGAATCCACCGAAACCAGGTTCTCGCTCAACTTACCGGACCCCAATCCGTCAAGAGGTAAAGGAGACTGGCAGATCCTCTATCCCCCACATGAAGTTGGATCGCATTCGCCGTACTTCCCCGACAAGTTCCATGCGGGCCACACGTTCCGCGAGAACCTGGAGCAGCACTCTCAGCTCAACCCGGGCAAGGGTGGCGCCCAAGCAGAAATGCGGGCCAATTCCGAACGTCAGATGCCGGTTGGGCGACCGACCGAGGTCGAATCTGTCCGGATCCGCGAATACCGTCTCATCACGGTTGGCCGAAGAATTCCAGATGGCAACCGCCTGGCCGGCCCGCACGAGTTCGCCGCCGACCCGCACGTCCTTGGTGGCCACCCGCATCACGTGCAACGCCGGAGCCGTGTATCTGAGGACTTCCTCGACCGCGGAGTCGATTCCCACCTCGCCGTTGCGCAGCCGCTGCCACTCGCCGGGGTGATCGATCAGCGCCAGCAGGCCCGCGGCCGAGGCGTGCCGCGTGGTCTCGTTCGCCCCGGTGAGCAACCCGTCGCAGTTCATCAGAATTTCCGCGTCCGTCAGTGGACGGCCATCCATCTCACCTTCGACGAGGGCGCTGATCACGTCGGTTCCCGGCTTGCGTCGACGCTGCTCCACAAGCTCGTTGAAGTACAGAAAGATCTCGGCGTGTGCCTCGGTCCTCTCCATCTCCCCCGCCGGGCAACGGATGCCGGCGCCGACCGACGCCCCGAAGGCCTTGCTGGTCAGCTCGATCATGTTCGAGCGATCCGATCTTGGAACGTCCATGATGTCGCAGATGATCGCCGCCGGGAGGATCGCGGCGATCTCACTGACGAAATCGACCCTCGCCTTCTCCAGCGCGGCAATCACCAACGGCTCGACCACGGAACGCATGGACGCATCGAGCGCGGAAACGACACGGGGCAGGAAAGCCGTGTTCATGACCTGCCGAAGCTGTTGATGAACCGGCAGATCGGTGACGATCAACATCTTGCCCGCCGCCGCGCTGACCGCGGCCGGATCTGAGTCGATTCGCATACCGAGCTCAGAGGTGAAGGCGTCGGTGTTCCGGTAGACCTCGAGCGCGGGCTCGTAGGCCATGACGGCCCAAAATCCGGGACCGGGCGGGTGTTCGTTCCAGAAAACCGGTGTCGTGGCGCGCAGCTTCGCCCACACCGCCACGGGGTCGCCCAGCTCGTAGAGCTCGGGATCCGCGATATCGCTAATCACTGTTCAGTGATCCTTCCGAAAGGCGAACACCTCATAAATTTCCGTACCGCTGAGCAGGTCGTCCTGCTCCAACTCCACATCGAAGCCGTGCGCCTCCAAGAGCCCGGTGAACGACTTCAGGGCACCATTGATGTCGTGCACCTCGGCGACGACCTGCCGCACCTTCGGCCAATCCTGCTCGCGGAGCCCGCGCAGCACATCCAGTTCGCTCTTTTCGACGTCCAGCTTCAATAGGTTGATGCGCTCGACGCGCCGCGCGGCGATCACATCGGAGAGGGTCTGCACCTCGCAGCCAACGACAACGCTTTCGTGCCGTCCCACGAGCATCTCCCGGACATCTTCCTCGTCAAATCCGCTGCGAGTCAGGTAAGAACGAGTCAGGGATGCCTCCGCCTCGACATCCGCATAGAAGCCGGACATCACGGTGGAGTCGGGGTAATAGGTGAGTTGGCCAATGCCCGAGCGGTCCCCGAGCGCACACCGGGTCGAGCTGGCAATTATACCGTGCATCGTCAGGTTCGCCGTGAGCGCCGAGTACGGCTCCGGCGCCGGCTCGAAGGCATGGAAGACCAGTCCCGGACACTCGAGGTGAAAGAACAACGCCGCCATGCCGATATTCGCACCAACGTCGAAAACCGTGTCGCCCGCGTTCAGGGACAGCCTTTCGTGCGCGTAACAACGTTCGGTGAAAATATCCCGGTAGAGCAGTGCCGTCTCTCCGGGGCTCAGCTGCTGAACAAACAGACCATTAGGAAGTTGCATCTCATACATGAGCACGTTACTTTCGGAGGCTTAGTGGTCGCATATCGGTCCAGTTTCTATCGACGTACGCTACGCACTCGATTTCGGTGCCGCTGTAGCCGGCGGGCCGCCACCCAACGGGCGGCGGCAGGTCGGACGGGAAGAGACCGTACTGCTCTTCTGAATTGATCAGAACTGTCCATTGCCGAGAACCGTTGTGCTCCATAGAGCTCCTCCGCTATGACGAATGCAGCTGACGCAGCACCGTGCGAAAAGTATCGTGAAACCCTCGTAGGATCTCCCGCTCATCGCTGAACTCAGCCGCGATGCGGATCGCGCCGTGCAGCCCGGCCACATCTTCAGTCAATTTCAGATGAAAGGCACCCCGGGCCGGTTCACGGTCCGAATCCGGCTCGTTCACGGACACCAAGAATCCCAGTAAAACATGCCCCGAGGAATCCGGCTCCAAATCGGCCGGGATATCTCGCGGGAAGTCATCGTGCGAATACGCCCCGACGATCCCCGATCGGACCGATGCGACCGCTGTTGCGAGGGTTGCATCATACGAAGCAACTCTCATCAATACCGTGGCCGGCGATCGGCCGGACGACTGGCCAACTCCGGTGGATGCTCCGATCACGAGCTCGCGGGCCATGACGTGGTCACCGAGTGCGACACCGAACGCGGCGACGTACACCATGAATGGCGTCACCCACTCGTCGCGGGCAAAATCCCGCACTGCTTCGACCACGCCGGGCGGCACATCGAAATCACCGAACGGAAGGCCCGCCGACAGAGGACCCGACGCACTCCACAGTGGTGGCACCTCGGAAAAGTCCCTCGGGTCGCTCAGCAAACCGCGCCAGTAGGCCCGGTCGGCTTCCGGGTCGTGCCGGTCGCGGATGGCGCGGGCCACAACATCATCGAGGAAGACCCGCAACACCGGTGACTGGAAGAGACTACTGACCGGAATCTGGACGCGCAGGGTCGAGCGAAGTCGTGCGATCAGCCTGCTGGCCAGCAAGGAATGTCCGCCCAGGCTGAAGAAGTTGTCGTCGGGGCCAACCTTTGGTACCCCGAGCGTGCCCGCCCAAAGTGCCGCGACGAGCGTGTTCACCGGATGATCGAGGGCGGACACCGGTTCCGCCGCCGGTGCCCGCTCACGCAGGGCGGCGCCGTCGAACTTCCCGTTCACGGTGAGTGGGAATGAGTCGACCCGGGAAATCGACGTGGGAATCATGTACTCGGGCAGCCGCTTCTTGAGCAGGTTGATTACCTGCTCGTCGGTACCAGCGAAATTTCCGGGCCTAACGGCTGCCACCAACTTGGCGTCGCCCTGATGAGCCTTCGCCAGGACCACCCGGGCGTCCTCGACTCCGTCAATTGTCCGCAGCGCGCTCTCGATCTCTCCGAGCTCTACCCTGCGGCCCCCGATCTTCACCTGATCGTCGATCCTGCCGCGGAACTCATAACTCCCGTCGGGGCGCTGGCGAGCAAGGTCACCCGTGCGATACAAACGGCTTCCGGCCGGCCCCCATGGATTGGGTTGAAAACGTGCGGCGGTCAAGCCGGGCCGGCCCAGGTACCCCCTGCTCACTCCGTTTCCGCCGATACACAGTTCACCAACGTCGCCCGGCGTGACCAGGTGTCCCATGGCGTCGACCAGATAGACGCTGCAGCCGCTCCGTGCACGACCTATGCCGGGCTCCTCGGTGAACCGCGTCAGCACCTCGGAGAGGGTGGCCCACACGGTCGCTTCCGCCGGCCCGTATGCGTTCGAGACCGGCACCGTCCTGGACCAACGCTTGGCCAGGGACGCATCGAGCCGCTCCCCCACCGAGATGACGCTCGTAAAACGCATTTCCGACGGATCGAGCACATCAAGGATGGAGGGCACGAGCGTCGCGACGCAGTTCTCGATGCCGGACAAGTCATCGGGGCTGTCGGCGTAGTGCAACGGAGCACCGTGACCGACCGCCATCAGCATCTCCCAGATCGATGCGTCGAAGCCGATCGGTGCAAAACCGAGAACGTTCGACCCGGCCGGGACGAGCCCGGCCTCACGTTGCGCACGAACGAGCTCAAACGCATTGCTGTGAGAGACCATCACGCCTTTGGGACGCCCCGTGCTACCCGAGGTGTAGATGACGTACGCCAGGCTGTCGGCGGACTGCTCGAATGCCGAGCTCCACGTCGGATCCGGTTCGGCGGATTCCTGGTCGATCAACACGGTCGCCAATGAGCCGGGCACCAGATTTCGGTTCTGAGTATCCGTCACCACCGAGGTGAGGTCGGCGTCCCTGGCCATCCAGTCAAGCCGCTCGACGGGATTCGCCGGGTCGAGCGGCAGGTAGGCCCCACCGGACCGCAATACGCCGAAGAAGGAAACGACCAGATCCACGGACCGCCGTACGCACACTCCGACCGGCGTTTCGGGACGCACGCCTCGAGACCGCAGCAAACCCGCCAACCGAGTGGCACGGCGATCAAGCTCACGATATGTGAGTGACTCATTTCTATCGCGCACCGCGATGTCCGTCGGCCGTTCCGCGAGCTGGTCCTCCAAAATGCTGTGAAGCATTCTCTGCCTAGTCAGGCGCATCTCTTTTTTCCTCCGCAAAAGTCGTGACCCGGAGCAACTGGCCACGATCTGGTGTGTCCTGGGGGGCGTAAGGTGCGGATGTCAGGGGGGTTATTTTGTCGAAATCGAGCGACTTGCCTTAGTCTCGCCCGACTGCCGCTTCCGCGTCAACGCCATCATCTGGCGTGCAACTTGTCCGGGATTTCAGGAATGGTCGTACGGGCACCTGAGGTCGTGAGTCGCTAAATTCACCGACAGCATGTTCAGTCGGCGAGTACTTTCACCGCCCGAGTTGGGCCCGCCAGCAAGGTGAGCGCGAGCGTGACCGCGGTCGCGGCGGCGCTCACGATGACGCAGGCGATGAACCCGTTGCGGAGGTCGTGTGTCGTCCCGAGCAGGGGGCCGAAGGTGGCGACGCCGATGGCCGCGCCGACCTGGCGGGCGGTGTTGAACGCGGCGGATGCCGCGCCATGCAGCGGGGGTTCGACGGCGGCGATGGTCTGGGAGATCATCGTTGGGGCCAGCAGGCCCGCGCTGAACCCGGCCGGGACCAGCGTCAGAACCAGCGGCCAGAGCGCGGGTACGGTGCTGGCCCAGGCCACGGCGAGGAACGTGAGGGACAGCGCCGCCTGGCCGATCCCGAGGACCGCGCGCCGACCGAAACGCTGGGCGCACGGTGCCGCGCACAGGGTGCCGACGGCGATCAGCCCGGTCAACGGAAGGAACAGCAAGCCGCTGGCCAACGCACTGAGGCCTCGGCCCTGCTGGAGCATCAAGCCCATCGCGAACAGCAACCCGTAGAACGCGAAGTTGAACAATGCCCCCTGAGCCGTGGTCCTGACGAACCCGCGGTCGGCGTAGACGCCCACCGGGAGCAGCGGTGCCGGCGCCGATCGCTCGGCCAGGATGAATCCGATGGCCCCGGCACCCGCCAGACCCACCGAGGCGAGAACGGCGGGGCTGCCCCATCCCCGGTCCGGGGCTTCGATCAGCGCGAACACCAGGCCACCGATCAGCACGGTTGCCGTGCCCATGCCGGCGAGATCGAGGTGACGATCCCGACGCGGTGTCGCGGGTATCGAGGAAATGCTCCAGACGATGGCCGGGATGCCGATCACCACGTTGACCGCGAAGACGGCCCGCCAATCCGCGACCCAGACGAGCGCCCCGCCCAGCAACGGCCCGGCGGCCATACCCAGACCCGCCGCCGTGGCCCACCAGCCCACCAGCCGATGCCGCAACCGCTCGTCACTCGCGCTCGCCGTCGCCAACACCAGCGCGCTGGGCAGCAGCAGCGCCGCGCCCGCTCCCTGGGCCAGGCGCGCGAGGTTGAGCACCAACATCGACCCCGCCACCGCGCACACCGCCGAGGACGCCGTGAACACCAGCAGGCCGCCGACAAACGCCCGCTTCGCGCCGAGGGTGTCCGTCAATGCGCCGGCGCCCAGCATCACCGCCGCGAACGACAGAGTGTAGGCATTCAGCACCCATTCGAGCTCCGGTCGCGACGCCTGCAGATGCGCGCCCAGCTGCGCCAGCGTGAGGTTCACGATCGTGCCGTCGACAAAGGCCATAAAGGCCGCGAGCAGCGCGAGTGCGACCACACCCCGCCGGTTTTCGATAATCACGGAACGGCTCCGTCGTTCTGCCTCTGTTGGGGCACTTCGGTTGTGCCGTGTTGGCCGGCTTGCTCACCAGCGCCCTGAAGCATTTCCCCGAAAATCTGCCATGCCATCGCGCACTCGTAAGCCCCCTCCGCCGCCAGGCTCGCGAGGTGCGCGGGCACATTCTCGATGAGCGCGTCACGCTCCCGCACAAGCGCCACACTCATGTCGAGGAGCCGAAGCAGGACCCGGCCCAATTCGGTGTGCCGCAAGCACGGATCATTGCGCAGCACCTGCACCACCGGGACGACGTCTCCGGTTCGTTCGACTTCTCTCCGACCGTGCGACTCCCGCGACGAACCCTTGACGCGCCGAAGGTTGGCGGGCACCGGATCCTTGCCCTGATTCATCCGGTCCCGTACGTCTCGAACCGTTCCCGGCGAGATCCCGGCCGCCCTTGCTATTTGACGCAACGACGCCGTGGGGTCGTCCATGAGCAGCTTTTCGGCAAGTCGTCGTCCGTTCGCGCTGTTAAGTGGACGAGCGCGGCCATCGCGGCCGATTCGGACGTGCAACTGGTCGTCTTCTCCAGTTGCACACCGACGAATCTCCCCCACCGTCTGATGAGACAGGCCGACGGCCAGGGCGACAAGCCGATCGGACCACAGCGGGCGAGAGGCGAGGATGCGCGCGGCGGCGGCCGTCCGATCGCGCAGCGTCAACGGGAGTCCATGCGTGGTGTTGGCATGAACGGCGAGTACGAACGCATCCTGGTCGCTGCCGTGGAAGTACTGCACGTCGATCTCCGTCTGGCCACGCAACACCGCGGCGCGAAGTCGATGAATACCATCGACGACACGCATCGTCTGGCGGTGCACGATGATCGGCGGCAACGCACCCGCTACCCCGGCCAGCATTCGAACGTGCGCGTCATCGATCCCCGCGGTCCGGGGCGACACCGAAACTGACAGCTGACCAATCGGAACGGTCTCCACACCAGACTTGTCGCCCAACAAGTCAGGCGACAGTTCCGAGGATCCAGTAATCAGTTCATCCTCCAACCAGTGAAGACTCGGATAAGCACCATGAACTCGGACGAAATCGGGCGCCAAAGCACCAGGTCGGCAGCCACAAGTCCGATTGTGACCACATCGTCGACTCAAATCCGAAGAGGCCGTTTAAGGATACCAAACACCCACGATACGTCAAGCAGAATTCAGTATGACCATTGGGTCACACTGCTATCTCCCGTCTCATTTTTCACTAATTCAGTCCGCCCGCTCCCGCTATATTGGAGAACCGTTGCGTACGACTTGAATATGTTGTTCACGGCCTATTTCCGTTGCTCCGCCGCAACTGCCGTCAGAGACGGCGGAGTCCGCTGAGGACCCTTTCCATCAAGGCCAGGGCGGGCACATTGCCATTGCCACTGACAGTTTGATGCACAATGACCAGATCGAGGCCGGCCATGTCCCCCAACAGGACTTTCGCCACGCCCAATGGAACTTCCAGCAGCGCCGCCACCTCGGCGACCGAACGCGGCCGGGCACACAGGTCGGCAACCGACCGGTACTCGAACGACAACAGCGCCAGCTGGTCCCGTCCCCGCGAGCTGGTCGACACCAGGGTTTCGATCTCCAGGTGGTACTGGGACTTGGTGCGGCCCATGGTCCAGGCATAAGGCCGCACGGCGGCCGACGCGGAGCCGTCCACGGCATACCGGTGATCCTCGTCCGCGGTCGCCAGGTGAGTTCCCGCCGGCGCGTCGAGCGGGTCGAGTCCAGGCTGGTAGTACTCCGGCTCCGCCTGGTAGTACTCCGGCTCGGGCTCCGGTTCCTCCTGCCGGTGGGCACGCCGGCGACGTCTGTGCCCGCGGTTGCCGTCAACCGAGAACCCGTTCATGACGTCAGCGAACGACGGCCCTGCTGACCGGCGCTCGCGGTCGTCCGGAACGCTGGTCATCCCCGCTCCTCCCCCTTAACCGCGCGGAGTACGGGGGCCTCGTGTCGGCCGCACGCCGCACCACGGTGAGCTCTCCGGCGGCCGGGTGGAGGTCACGCGACGGACTCCTGCTTCGTCGACTCGGCCTGCTCGGCCTGCTCGGCGATGTCCTCGGCGGGCCCGCGTGGCACCAGGGCGATCAACAGGGCACCGCACAGGGCCGGGACGGCGAAGCCGTAGAAGTTCCACTCGAAGCCGATCCCGGCGGCAAGCACCCAGCCCCCGAACAGGGGCCCCACGATCGCACCGGCTCGACCCATCCCCAGCGCCCAGCCCAGTGCACTGGCGCGGACCGGGGCCGGATGTTGTACGGCCACATAACCGTTGACCAGGATCTGCGTTCCGACGCTGCCCAGCCCGGCCACGCCGACGGCCACGAACAACAGCGTCGTGTCGACCGGCTGACTGAGCACGACCAGGCAGGCTGTCGCGAGCAGGAACGCCGACACGGTGACCGGCTTCGACCCATACCGATCGGCCAGAGCCGACGCCACGACCGTGCCAGCGATGGCGCCGAGGTTCAGCACCAACAGGAACGTCAGCGCGGAGCCGAGCGGATATCCGGCCTCGCGCATGATCTGCGGCAGCCAGGTGTTGAGGCCATAGACCAACAACAACCCGCAGAAACTGGCCGCGCCGAACAGCAGCGTCGCACGCAGGCGGTCACGGTGGAACAGGGTGGCGGGCCTGGACCTGCCCACGGCCGCCGCACGCTCCCGTTGCAGCGCCGGCAGGTCGAGGCCGTACTGGGCGGCGAGGACCTCGGCCTCGGCCACCCGCCCCCTTGCCAGCAGGAAGCCCGCCGACTCGGGCAGAAACCTCCAGGCCAGCGGGAGCACGACCACCAGGGGCACCGCACCGATCGCCATGAGCGGCCGCCATCCGTAGCCGGGCAGCAGGAGCAGCGCCAGCAGGGCCGCGAGCACGCCGCCGACCGAGTAGCCGGCGAACATGATCGCGTTGTACAGCTGTCGCCGAGCCTTCGGCGCGTATTCGACGGTCAGCGCGATGGCCGACGGGATCACGCCGCCCAGGCCGAGCCCGGCCAGGAATCGGAGCAAGCCCAGCAACCCGGAGGTTGGAGCCAGAGAGCAGCCGACCATCAGCGCCGAGAACCACGTGATGCCGAGCAGCATGACGGACCGGCGACCGAGCCGGTCGGTCAGTGCGCCGGCTCCGAGCGCCCCCACCAGCATGCCCGCGAGCGCGTAGCTTCCGATTGCTCCGGCCGAGGCAGGCCCCAGGTTCCAGCCGGGTTCGGCGAGCAGGCTCGGCATGGCCGAGCCGTAGACGATCAGGTCGTAACCGTCGAAGACGATCGTCAGAAAACACAGCGCGACCACCATCGGCGCCGACCGCGCCGGGGCACTCTTCGCCTGTCGCACCCAGAACACGCTCCTCGTTCGCGAGATCTTCCGCGTCCTCGGCGGAATGCCGACAATATACTACATCCAGGAAACGACCGTCTACGAAGTGACACACATGATGTGGCCTTAGCCGGCCTCTTGCTCCGCCGCCACCGCCACATCCAGGACCGACCCGACATACGCCTCCGCCGCCGGCCGGAGCAGCCCGTGAGCCTCGAGAAACACTTCATGCGCACGGCGGCCGTGCCAGCCGACGGGAAGCAGCTCCGGCGGAAGGTCCGGGTCGCTGAAGGGGAAGCCGCGATAGTCGTCGATCAGTTTCATCCGCTCCACCAACGCGTCGGCTCCGCCCAACTCTCCGGCCCGGTAGGCCACCAACCGGGGGCGGTAGACCTCGAGGTACTCGACGTAGGCGCGGTCCAGGGCCTCGAGATCCCATGCCCGGGAAACGATCGAGCGGTCGGCCTCCAACCCCATGGAACGGGCACGGAAGACGTCCATTTGAACCGACGGCTGGTCGGCAAACGCGGTGAGGACCTGCTCCCGCCGATCGTGCGGGCTCAGCCAGATGGCGGCGGACAACGGCCCGAAACCGAGCCAGGACAGCTTTTTCCGCAGCTGGTCGCGCAGTGTCCGTTCCATCTCCGGAACCGAATAGATGACCATGTGCCACTGGCCGTCCCACGGCCCGAAAGGCCGGTTGAAGATCCGGTCGGACCCCTCGTCGAGAAGCTTCCACCCGGCGTCGGTCACGGTGTACACCGTTTCCCGGCCCTCGCGGAGGCTCGACAGCCATCCGTCATTGCGCAGCCGCATCGCCACGACCCGCACGGTTGTCTCGGGAATGTCGAAACAGCGCATCAGCGACACGAGATTGCGCAGCCGCACCTCGCCACCGCGGTGCCGCAGGTAGCCGGCGAGGATGTCGAAAACCAACGACCTTGCTTTCACAGCCACCTCCGCCGCCCGCGCGAGGCCACTTCGCGCCGACCCACAGTTTTATGCCGTGCCGATGCCCGAGCAACGCAACCCGGCTATTCGACCCAGGTCCGCGTCGATGATCGTATCCCGCTGGCCCCAGGTGCCTCAGCCGTCACCGCGCGCGGCCGAGCGGCGCCGAACCCCGCGCGGGTTCGGCGCCGCTCATGAGTCACCGCCGGACGGGTCGGCGACTCAGCTCCTCGTCGGCTTGGGGTCACCGACGTTCGGCGGCAACCGCAGCGGCGGCAGGTCGCTCAGGGGCGCCTGCGGCACGTTGCCGCCGAGTTCCTCCGGGAACGGGGCGCCCTTCGGCACGTCCACTCCCTTCAGCACGTCCGGCGGGTTGTACGGCGTGATGCCGCGCCCGCCGGTTCCCTCGAACGTCTCGGAGCGGTCGCAGCCGAGCAGGTGCACGGTCAGCCGCCGGTTGGTCTTGACGTTCAGCTCCGCGTCGCAGCCGATCTCGGCCCGCTTCGGGTCGACCGTCACCTCGCTGATGTCGGTCGACTCGATGTCCAGCGCGTTGCGGACCGGCGCCTTCTCCGGGGCGTCGAGATGCCGGTACTCGCGCAGGTACGGGTTGGCCGGCAGCGGATTGCCCGAGCCCACACCGATCCTGGTGCGCTTCTTGGCCGGCACCGGCGCGTCCCGCAGGCCCATGCCGTGGGAGATCGCATCGATCTTGCCGATGTCACCCTTCTTGGACTCGATGCCCGACAGCCAGTAGGCATGGTCACCGACCAGGCCGAACTTCGGATCGTCCATGTAGGTGTTGCGCACGTACGTGACGTGGTGCGGGTTCTCCGCTCGCGGCTTCCGCCCCATCCAGTCGGAGACCATGTTGAACATGCCGTTCTTGCACATGATCAGGTGCTCGGACGGGGCGCCCATCCAGGTGATGGCCTCGTAGTCGAGGTCGCTCTTCGCGTACGCGCTCGCCCGCTCGCGGGTAATCGAGATCGGGATGAAGTCGCCGGGCAGGCCCTCCATCCACTCCATCACGGGCTGGTTGCGCCGGCTGGGCAGCATCGGGGTGAGCTTGGAACCCGGCTCGTGCTTGGTCACCGTGTCCACCGGCAGGACGTCCGCCACCCCGTTGAGGCCGGGGAACGACGGCGCCACGTCCAGGCCGTCGCAGATGAAGGCGTGGCTGAACACGTCCGGGAAGGTCAGCGAGATCTTGTTCGCCGAGTAGGCACCGCTGGAGAAGCCGCCCATCGAGGTGCGGTCCGGGTCGAGGTCGTAGTGCCGCCGGGCGTCCGCGAGAGCCTCGAACAGCGCGGCCCCGTTCTGTCCGTAGCTCCAGTTCTCGTTGCCCCGGGCGTCCACGTCGATCACCATCGTCGGGTTGCCCTTGAGCCCGGCGAAGTGGCGGTACAGGTCACCCTTGTGGCCCGCCACGTTGTCCCCCGGGCGCAGCGCGTACCCCTGCATGTACAGCATGGACGCGTAGCCACCCTTCGGCGGCGCCGCTTCCGGCACGTACACGCTGTAGCGCTGCATCCGGCCGGGCAGGTCGGGCACGCACTCGTCGCGGCACGGCCAACCGAACTGCAGGCTGAACCGGCCGTCCTGTCCCTTCCCGGTACCGGTCTGGATGCCGCCCTGCTGCGTGCCGGCACCCGGCGGCGGGCCACCCGGGTCGCTGGGCAGCCGCCGGCCCTGCGCGTACTCCCACTTGCTGGCGAACAGCCGGGTGAGATAGCCCCTGGTCGGGGTCTCGCTGTCGTCGTCGACGCCCTTGGCCAGCTTGTTGAAGTCGACGTCGGCAAAGAACTCGCTCAGGTTGCCCTTGGCGATCGCGCGGCGCTGGTCGTTGTCCAGGTAAGGCGACTCGAACGGTTCCTTGAACCGGAACGCGGTGTCGAAGAACGCGGACGGGCTGGAGTCGCCGAGCACCGCGCCACCCGGATGGGTCTTGTCGGCGGTCGCCCGGGGGACCAGGTACTGGTCGTCGTCGCGGTCCCACAGCCCGGCCGCGGCCGCGATGCGTTCCTTCCCACGCGGGTTGAACACCGAGTGCGGCACCCGGATCTCCACCTGGCGACGCTCGGTGTCGACCTGCACCGTCGGCTTCTCGCCCAGTGTGTCACCGGAGGCCGCATCGACGATGTCGCCCTTCGAGCCGTGCACGGTCACGAACTTCTTGGCCGGCATCACCGTGTTGGCGCCGTGCGGCACCTCCATCGGCTTGTCCGAGTCGCCCAGCGCGAGGGTCAATCCGAAGAGGTCCGGATCGGTCATGGTGTTGAAGGTGATCCGGAATGCCGTGTCCGAGTCGAGCGGCTTCACCCGAATCTCGAGGATATCCGCGGCGTTGCGTCGGTAAGCCGGATTCTCCGGATAGGTGTAGTTGCGCAACATGGTGTCGACCGGCCACCGGTATTGGTTGCCGCCCCCCTGGTCATCGTAAATGCAGCCCTGGTGGACGTACTCGCCCTTGTGATAGGCGCTCGCGTGGCAGATGCCGATGGGTCTGGCTTTCCAGATCCCGGCGTTCTCCTGCTGCTTCGCCTTGACGGAATCCGCATACAACAGCGAAGGACCGGCCCGGCGTTCGCCGGACCCCC
Source organism: Actinospineispora eucalypti (assembly GCA_014208095.1). Lineage (GTDB taxonomy): Bacteria > Actinomycetota > Actinomycetes > Mycobacteriales > Pseudonocardiaceae > Pseudonocardia > Pseudonocardia eucalypti. The sequence continues at coordinate 1,579,287 of JACHMT010000002.1, forward strand.
CTCCGGATTCATCCGCGAACACCGGGCGCGCCGCGAGCACCAACACCAAGCCCGCACCCACCACACCGACGAGCCCCAACACCCCGAGCTTGCTTCGCCGAAGCAACGCAAGCTCACCTCCTCATGTCCCTCATGGCCCGGCTGCCATCTGCCCCGGTTTGATCTCACGGGCACTGCCGGACCGGCCTGGTTCGATCAACGCCTCCCGAGGTTCGAAGTTACGAAAATTCGCCGGCCGACTTTAATACGACACATGTGAGTGCCCGGATCGGTCGCGCCCTACAGATCCGCCACCTGGAGCCGCATGGTGAGCATCTGCAGGACATCGCGGAGTTCGGCGACCTCGGTCCGGGTCAGCCCGGAGGCCCGAGCGATCGCGATGGGCACGCCCTCCGCCTCGAGGCGCAGACGGAGGCCCACCCGGGTGCCCCGCACCTCGACGCTGCGCACGTCGTCGACGCTACGACGCCGACTGATGAGACCCGCCCGCTCGAGTCGGGCGAGCAACGGCGAGAGCGTCCCCGAGCTGAGCTGGAGCCGATCACCGAGCTCGCCGACGGTCACCACGCCCCGCTCCCAGATCACCAGCATGACCAGATACTGCGTGTGAGTCAGCCCGAGAGAGGCGAGCTGCGGGCGATAGGAGCTGTTCATGGTGCGCGACGCGGTGTAGAGCGCGACGTAGAGCTGCGCCTCCAGCCCCATGGGCTCTCGCCTGGCGGCCGACTCAGGCTCGTGCACATGGGGCGAGTCTTGACGACGCGCCACGCTCAGCACGTCCCTCGCGCCGACTTCGGCACGACCGGCGCCGAAGTCGCGCCCGGGTGGCGGGCCGCCACCCGGACAGGGGTCAGCTTCGCGCTGGAACTCGTTTCACTTTGGATGCTTGGCGTTGCAAAACACATAGTCATGACCTCTCGGGGGGAGCGATACGCCTGGCCGGGATGGACATCCAACCGACACAGATTAGGTAACTGTTACACCCCTTACGAGTGAACGCAAAGGTCGCGCCCGACACGTATGAATGATGAGAACATCATATATCGATCGCGTACGTGGCCTAAACTAACCCACACAGGTGATGTACGGCGCACATGTTGCACACAGCGCTACCGGCATCACTCAGGCAAAACATCTTCTGAGACGCGGCGCTCGATATTTCTGGATTGCCTCGACCGTCGTGACCCTGTCGCACAACGGGTCGTTGACCGCTCGCGAAAGGGGGCGACCAAAGTCCCCTGATCGGGTTTCTTCCCGGGTGGAACGGCGTCGGCCCCCGGGACAGGACAGCAGAAGGGCCTGACATGTATTCAGCGACACCGCCGGCCGCCGGAATCGGTTCGTCGGCACTGAACATCAGCATCTTCGCGGTATTCGCTGTCGTCACCCTGGTCGTCGTCCGGCAAGCCGGCAAGGGCAACCGCTCGGCGGCGGACTACTACTCCGCCGGCCGAACATTCACCGGCGCACAGAACGGGGTCGCCCTTGCCGGAGATTTTCTCTCCGCCGCGGCCATCCTGGGCATCTCGGGCGCGATAGCCTTCTACGGCTACGACGGATTTCTGTACTGCATCGGCGCGCTGGTGGGCTGGCTGGCCGCGCTTCTCGTCGCGGAAGCGATCCGCAACGTAGGCCGTTTCACCATGGGCGACGTGCTGAGCCTGCGGCTGCGCGAACGCCCGATCCGTGCGGCCGCCGCGCTCTCCACGGTCATCGTCGTGCTCTCGTACCTGTTCGCCCAGATCGGCGGTGCCGGCGTCCTCGTGGCCCTGCTGCTAAATATCACAAGTCAGGCTGGCCAGGCTCTGGTGATTATCGGTGTCGGCATCCTGATGACCCTTTATGTGCTCATCGGTGGGATGCGCGGCACGACCTGGGTGCAGATCATCAAAGCCGGCCTGCTGCTGGTCACCACCTTCGTACTAATGACCTGGGTACTGGGCCGTGAAGGCTTCAATTTCAGCGCGGTGCTAGGTGCCGCCATCGAGCGGAACCCGCACGGAGAGGCAATCCTCATTCCCGGTCTGCAGTACGGGGGGAGCTCGACCTCCACCCTGGACTTCTTCTCCCAGGCAATGGCGTTCGTCATGGGCACGGCCGCGCTCCCGCACGTATTGATGCGGTACTACACCGTGCCGGACGCGCGAGAGGCGCGCCGATCCATCTCCTGGGCGATCTGGCTCATCGGGGCCTTCTTCACGGCCGCAATGGTGGTCGGTTACGCGGCCGGCGCCATGGTCGACCCGGCCACGATGGCCAGCGCGCCGGGCAAATCGAACGCGGCGACACCGCTGCTCGCCTATCGACTGGGCGGCGAGATCCTGCTGGGCATCGTTTCGGCCGCCGCCTTCGCGACGATCCTCGCCGTGGTCGCCGGGCTCACCATCGCCGCATCGACCTCGTTCGCGCACGACGTCTACGCCAGCATCATCAAGCGCGGCAGGGCCGAGCCGCGCAAGGAAATCATGGTCGCCCGGGTCTCGGCGCTGGGGATCGGCGTGGTCGGGATCGCCGGAGGGATCCTCGCGAAGGACCAGAACATCCTGTTCATGGTCTCTCTGACGTTCGCCGTGGCGGCCTCGGCCAACCTGCCGACGATTCTCTACTCACTGTTCTGGAAGAGGTTCTCCACGGCGGGGGCACTGGCCAGCATCTACACGGGTCTCATCTCCTCGGTGACGCTGATCGTGCTCTCCCCCGCGGTCTCCGGCGGAAAGACATCCATGCTCCCGAACGCCAACTTCCAGCATTTCCCGTTGAGCAACCCGGGAATTGTGACCATTCCGCTGTCGTTCCTGCTCGGATATGTTGTCTCGCTCCTGTTCCCGGAGAAAGCCAGCCAGGATCGGCACGCGGAAATGCAGGTCCGAGCCCTGACCGGCGCTGGGAGCGAAGCCGTTGCCCAGGCCGCGGACCATCTGCCCGAACACGGGAAATTCGACGAATATGACGACGACCTCGAACCGCGGCGCGATGCATCGGCACGCCCCGAGCCGGTCGGTGCTCTCAAGGCCAAGGCGGTGCCCGATGCGGGTGAGGCCACCGAGTTGGTGTTCACCGTCGCCGAAGTGGAAGCCATCGCCCGCCGCGTGACACGAGAGTCTTCGGCCTCCGCTTAGGCCGACATCCGCGCACATTGAGCCGGAGGAATTCGGGAAATGACCGTCCAAAACCATCTCACCTCGCCAGCCAGCGTATACCAGCAGATCTATGAGAGCGACGAGTTTGTCGAACTCAAGCGCAGGCGACGGGGATTCGTTCTGCCGATCAGCATCCTGTTTATTACTTGGTACGCAAGCTACGTCGGGCTCGCCTGCTACGCGCCGCAGTTCATGGCGGTGAAAGTCATCGGCAACATCACCGTGGCACTGGTAGCCGGCATTCTGCAGATCCTCAGCACGCTGGTGCTCGCCACCTTGTACGTACGATTCACCAACCGGGAAATCGACCCAGAAGCCGCACACGTACGCCGCATGGTTGAACAGGCCCGACGCGGAGAAAGTGAGCAGAAGCTGTTCGGCGGCAATCGATAATGGACGGTCCTGGTCTTTTGCCGGCTCTCCCTGACCACTATCAACGGGCGGTTTTCCGCGGTGCGCCGATTTCAACGATTTGCTGGAGACTCCCCATGGAACTGGTATTCGGGCGACGTCGAACGCCATGTGTGCCGCCTGCGCGATACCGGCGGCGCGGCCGGCGCCCGGGGCCGGCCGGATCGTGTCGAGTACGCCGACTACCTGCTGGCGATCGGGTACACCGAGCAGGAGCTGCAGAACATGGTCGCGGCCCGGGCGGAGGACTGACGGTGCGCGCCGGACAGAGCGCAAGCGGGCGGTGCTGAGATGGGAGGCACCGAAACCGGCTCGATGCGGCTAGATCGGCTGCTTCCGACGAACTGGAACCTCCCGGTCAAGCTCGCGGCCGTACTGGCCGTACCGATCGTGCTGGCAATGACGTTGGGTGTGTTGCGAGTCGCCGGCGACGTCGACGACGCGACCGCGATCGGCCACCTGGACCGCTACCTGGCGGCCGGTGACCGGGTATCGGCGCTCGTCACGGACCTGCAACACGAGCGGTACCAGGCGGCCGTATTCGTTGCCGGCGCTCGAGCCGGCGATCAGGCACCCCTACGGAACGCATTCGCCGCGGTGGACGCCCGGCTGGCCGACGCCAAGGCCATGATCGGTGACGCCTCCGCGCTGGGCAGCGGCCCGCGCGCGGTCTACCAGCAGATCACCGACCAGCTGTCCCGGCTGGACGCCTTGCGCGGCCGGGTGACCGACACCCGCCCAGACATGCCGAACGGGGCCGCCAACCGCGCGGACCCGCTGATGGTCAACCACTACACCGGTTTGATCGGCTCGATGCTGATGTTCGAGGCCGCGCTGGGCCGCCAGACGGGTACCCCGGTCTCGGCCGGGCTGGCCTCCGAGGTGACCGCGTTGGCCGCCGCCCATGAGCAGATCTCGCTGCAGCAAGCGGTGATCGCCGGAGCGATCACTCGGGGCGAGATGCTGCCGGTGGATGCCGACATGGTCCGCGGCTCCGATGCACGCCTCTTCACCGCAATCGACCAGCTGCGCATCGGCGCGGCCGGCGGTCGCCGCGAGCTGCTCAAGTGGACCGAGAGCGCCGCCGTCCGAAAGCGGGTGCGACTCAAGCAGACGGCGCTCAACGAGGCGACGCCCGCCCGGGCCGCAGCCGAACGGAAGGCTCCGCGCAACCAACTCGGCGTCGACCGGGCCGAGTGGGATGCGGCGCACGACACCGAACTCGCCGACCTGCGGGGCACCGAGGCCGGCGTGCGCGCGGAAATCAAGGCGAACGGACTCGAGCGGCAGGAGCGAGCCAGAAGCGCCGCCGGAATCAACTCGGTGATCCTGCTGCTCGGTTTGCTGACCACGGCCGCTGTGGTGTACCTGATCGGCAAGTCGATACTCAACCCGCTGCGGATACTGCGCGGCACCGCCCTGGAGGTGGCCAACCGCAGGCTGCCGGAAGCGGTGCGGAGAATGCGGGAGGGCAAGGCCCCGGACAGCGCGGTGACGCCGGTGCCGGTGGCGGGCCGCACGGAGGTCGGCCAGGTGGCCCGGGCGTTCGACAAGGTGCACAAGCAGGCCGTCCGCCTAGCCGCCGAGCAGGCCGCCTTGCAGAACAACGTCAGCGGCATGTTCGTGAACCTGTCGAGGCGTAGCCAAAGCCTCATCGAGCGCCAGCTGCGGCTGATCGAACAGCTCGAGCGCAACGAGCAGGACTCCGAGCAACTGGCCAACCTCTTCCAGCTGGACCACCTGGCCACCCGCATGCGTCGCAACAGCGACAACCTGCTGGTCCTCGCCGGCAGCGAGCTCACCCAGCGGATGCACCAGGTGGTACCGGTGGTCGACGTGCTGCGCGCGGCCGTTTCGGAGATCGAGCAGTACAAGCGGGTGGTCGTGCAGCCCCCACCGGACGCGCGGATTCTGGGCCGGACGGCCAGCGACCTCGTGCACCTGGTGGCCGAGCTCCTGGACAACGCGACGAACTTCTCGGCGCCAGACACCCGGGTTCTGGTCAACAGCACCCGGAACACGGATGGGTCCGTCCTGCTCGAGATCTCCGACGAGGGCGTCGGCATGTCGCCCAAGGAACTGGCCGCCGCCAACCGTCGGCTGTCCGGGACGGTCTCGATGGACGTGTCCACGTCGCGCCGGATGGGCCTGTTCGTGGTCGGCCGACTCGCCGCCCGGCACAGCATCCGCGTGCGCCTGGCCAGCGCGCACACCACCGACAACAAGCAGTCCGGCACCACGGCCTACGTCCACGTGCTCGCCAACCTGGTGGTCGCGCCGGCGGCCACCACCGACCCACCCCCCACGCAAGAGCACCGCCCCGAGGGCAGCGAGCAGCCACGCAAGGCCGCGCAGACGCAGAACGGCACACACACCGCGGACCGGAAGCCGGCAGAGACCCGAACGGCACGCCCGGCACGGACCGCGGTCAACGGCTCGGGCGTCCACATGGCGCTTCGGCCGGCGCTACGCGTCGACCAAGCCCTCCCCGAGCGGCGGAAGCGCGCGCCACAGCGTCCACAGCCGGTGCCGGTGAACGCACCGGATCCGATCGTCGCCCCCGACCCGCCCTCGATGCCGAGCCCGGTCCACACCGAGCCGGCCGCGTCCCCGCCGGAGCCCTCCGAGACACCGATCTACACGCGGATGGAGTCCGCCTGGTTCCGGTCAGCCGGACGCGAAGCACCCGACCCCCTGACCCCGCAACCCACCAGGTCGGGCACGAACGGCGCCGAACCGGCCGCGGCGACCGTGCTCGGATCGGCCGAGGCCGACGATCCCGGCCAGGCCAGAAACGGCGCCACCCCCGAGCAACGGTCCCCGGAATGGGGCGCGTCGCACGCGCTGCACCCGATGCCGGAAGCCCCACCCTCCGGACTCACCGATTCCGGACTGCCCAAGCGGAAGCCGGGCTCACAACTCATTCCGCGCGGCGCGCATGCCCCGACGGATGCGAAGCCTCGCGAGGCGCCCGCCCGTCGCGCAGAGCAGGTCCGCAGCCAGCTCACCAGCTATCAAAAGGGGCTCCGGCAGGGCCGGGCCGGTCACCGCAAACCCGAGCAAGCCGAGTCCGTACACGTCCCACCCCACCCCCGAGGAGCCCAAAGTTGAACGAGCGGAGCGAGTTCGGCTGGTTGCTCAACCACTTCGCCGAGCAGACCCCCGGTGTCGCACACGCCATCGTGGTCTCCACCGATGGCCTTTTGCTGACCGCCTCACCGGGTCTGGCCCGAGATTACGCCGACCAACTGGCGGCCGTCACCTCCGGGCTCGTCAGCCTGACCGACGGAGCCGCTCGCTGTTTCGAAGCAGGCCGGGTCGTGCAAACGGTCGTCGAGATGGAGCGCGGTCTCGTGCTGCTCATGTCGATCAGCGACGGTTCCTGCCTGAGTGTGCTGGCGTCGCCGACCTGCGACCTCGGCCTGGTCGCGTACGAGATGACCATGCTCGTCGACCGGGCGGGTCAGCTGCTCACGTCCTCGCCGCTGCACCCGGTCCGATAGGGCGCCACCGACAGGCGGGTGAACCACGATGTCGACCGTGCCCAATGGGCACCACGCGAAGAACGTCCCGACCTTTGCGGACGTGCTGGACGGCTATCAGCTCGAGGACACCTGGTGGTCCCGGCGGACCGGCCGACACCGTCGGGTCGAACCGGATCACGGATCCGAGGACTGGGCAGAGTGGCAAGATCAACTGGAGGTGGAGACGTTGGTGTCTACCAGCCCACGTGGCCGCGAGCAGCTGATCGTGCTGCGCCTCGAGCAACGAGCGGTGGTCGAGCTGTGTCATCTGCCCCGCTCGGTGGCCGAGGTTGCCGCGGTGCTGCGGCTGCCTCTGAGCTCAACCCGAGGCTTGCTCGACGAGATGGCGGGCCGGGGCCTCGTCGCCGTGCACCGGTCCATCGCCGCCCAAGGCGGTATTCCTGATCTCATGTGGATGGAAAGGGTACTCAGTGGACTCCGCCAGATATGACCACGAGCCCGAGGCAGTTCCCGCCGCGACTTCCGCCAAGATCATTGTGGCGGGTGGTTTCGGGGTCGGGAAAACGACGTTCGTCGGATCCGTCTCAGAGATCGTCCCGCTGACCACCGAAGCGGTGATGACCGAGGCGAGCGTTGGCGTCGACGATCTGGAGTGCACGCCCCAGAAGCACACCACGACCGTGGCGATGGACTTCGGCCGGGTGTCGCTGGAGTCGGACCTGATCCTTTACCTCTTCGGCACTCCCGGACAGCATCGGTTCTGGTTCATGTGGGACGACCTCGCCCGAGGCGCTATCGGCGCGGTAGTGCTGGTGGACACCCGCAGGCTGGCTGATGCTTTCGCCGCCGTCGACTTCTTCGAAGACCGCGGCCTGCCCTACGTGGTGGCCCTGAACCGCTTCAACGGCCAGCTGGCACACGAAGTCGAGGACGTCCGGGACGCCATGGCGATCAGCTCGATCGTACCGATCGTCAGCTGCGACGCCCGTGATCGGGCATCCACCAAAGAAGCCCTGATCGAGCTGGTCGAGTACGCGATAAAGAAGCGGCTGACGCCGGCCAGCCTGGCTTGAGCGCCGACGCGGCGAACTCGTCAGAGATCTCGAATCGGGACTCGGCAGTCATACTCCCCGGTACGACGAGCGGCCAGCGAGCAGATTCCTGAAGTTGGCCGCATCGACCGCTGCGCCGGTGCCAAGTCCGGTGGGTTGCAGATCGAGGATTGGCAGCGAGCCGAAGACCGCTGGCGGATCGTTCGCGGCGCGCGAGTTGGCCGAGGAGCGGCTCAGCGGCACTGACGGCCGCACTCTGTCGTTGAGCAGGACCGCACACCCATCGATGCTCAGAGGGGCTAGCCCAATCGAGAGCTGTCGGCCTCTATCGATGCCGGGCTGACCCGGGCGGACGGACACCGGAAGGCGGTGGCACGACTTCGCGGCGCAGAATTTTTCCGGTAGGACCTTTGGGAAGGCTGTCGACGAGCCAGATTATGCGCGGGTACTTGTACGCCGCGAGCCGGCCGCGGACGAAGTGTCTGAGTTCGTCCGGATCAGTCGTTTCGCCTGGTTTGAGTGCCACGGCGGCGCCGATCTCCTCGCCGAGCTCGGTGTGCGGGATTCCGACGACCGCGGCTTCGGCAACGGCGGGGTGCTCGTAAAGGACTTCCTCGACCTCACGCGGGTACACGTTGTATCCGCCGCGGATGATCAGGTCCTTTTTGCGGTCGACGATGGTGTAGTAGCCGTCCGCATCCTTGGTGGCGATGTCACCGGTGCGGAACCAGCCGTCCGGGATGGCCACCGCGGTGGCTTCCTGGCGGTTCCAGTAGCCCTTCATCACGTTCTCGCCGCAGATGGCAATTTCACCAGGCTCGCCGGTCGGGACGTCGAAGCCCTGGTCATCGACGGTGCGCAGTTCGCAGCCCCGGACCGGGAGGCCGATGGTCCCGGGCCTGCGCTCGTGACCGGGTTGGTTGAAGCAGGCGATCGGGGCGGTCTCGGACAGGCCGTAGCCCTCGTAGATCTCGCAGCCGAAGCGCTCCTCGAAGGCGTGCAGGATTTCCACCGGCATCGCGGCACCACCAGCGATGCACGTGCGCAGCGAGCCCATCTCGGCGACTTCGGCGTCGACGTGATGCAGCATCGCCGCGTACATCGTGGGAACGCCCTCGAACACGGTGACCCGGTCGCGGCCGATGACTTCCAACGCCTTGCCGGGGTCGAATCGAGAGATGAGGGTCAGCAGCGAGCCTGCCAGCACCGCGGCATTGAGGCCGCAGGTCAGGCCGAAGACGTGGAACAGAGGCAGGCAGCCCATGATCACGTCGCCGGGGCCCGCCTCGATCAGCGTCTCCACAGTTGTGGAGGCGTTGGAAGACATGTTGTGGTGGGTGAGTTCGGCGCCTTTGGGGCTGCCGGTGGTCCCGGAGGTGTACAGGATGACCGCGGTGTCGGCGGGGGCCCGCTCCACGGGCTCGGTGATCGGCGACCCTCCCAACTCGGTGGGTCCCGTCGCCGGAACGACTATGCCGGTGATCCCGGCGGCAGTCGCGGCCTGGCGCACGACGTCGCCCCCACCGTCCCAGCCGTAGACGATCTTCATCCCGGAGTCTTCCAGGTAGTACCGCACCTCGCGGTCCTTGAGTAACGGGTTCATCGGCACCACGACCGCTCCGGTGAGTAGTGCGCCGTAGAACAGAATTGGGAAAGCTGGCACGTTCGGAAGCACCAGCCCGACCCGATCGCCCGGTACTACGCCCCGGGACCGCAGGTCACCGGCGACGGACGCCGCCGCGTCGTGCAGCTGAGCGTAGGTCAGCACGCAGTCGTCGAGCTTCACGGCAGGCCGATCACGGTGCGTCCGCACGGTAGCGATGAGGTTCGCGGCCAAGTTCGACATAATCGACTCCAGGAAATCCCGCATTGCCCAGTATTGCCCGCTGCCACAATTGACCAGAGGGTAACTTCAAGTGGATCTGAACAGCGAATCCACGCAGTGTAAAAAGAGCGTCAACTCGCGTATCAGCCAGCAATTTCGAGTTTTTATTGGGCTCGGGTTCCGATGCCAAATACCGAGCGCAGCCACACCGTAGCTATTGTCTCAGCTATGTCCTCAGTGTGAATCGCATTTCCACTGCGCATGCTCATCAATCCTAGGTTCCGTTCGCCCATCCACATCAGCGCCGCCGCCAGCGCTCGTGCGGGTGGGCCGCCGACGGCCACCCCGGTCGCCCGGTCGCGCTCGATGGCCGCGGCCGCGGCCTCGATGAATTGACCCAGGATCGATTCCCACTGAGACCGCAGCTCGGGTTCGGCTCCCACAGCGTCTCCGACCTCCCGCAGAATGTGACCGTGCCGATCCCATACGGCCACGACCTCGGCGGCGGCTTGCTCGATCGCCTCCTGCGGTGCCATGTCCGCGGGGCGTTCGAAGATGAACCGTGAGGCGGTGAACACATCTTCGGTGACGGGTCCAAGCATCGCGAACAGAACTTGCCACTTCGACTCGAAGTAGAAGTAGAACGACGACCGGGACAGACCTGCCCGCTTGGCAAGGTCGTCGATGGAGACCGCGCGGAGCGGCGTGTCACGCAGCAGCTCGTACGCGCCGTCGAGGATCGCCTGCTCGCGCCGATCGCCCTTCGTGGGCCGCCGCCTCCCGACGCGAACGTCCGGCCAGACAGGACCGGATGAGGAAGTAGTCGCCACCGTTGCATGGTAGTCCACTCCCTTATTCGCCGCTTCCATTGCATCCTTGGACCGTGGCGGTACGCAACAAACCGCGGAGTCCTACAACTCCTCCGGGTCGGCGACTTTGATTACGAGCTTCCCCCGACTCTCGCCGGAAAAAATGGCGTTGAGCGTCTCGCGGGCATTTTCGAGACCTGCCACCACCGTTTCCTCGTAGCGTAGTTTACCTTCTTCAAGTGCCACGGCGATCCTGCCGATGACTTCGCTGAATCGGTCGACGTGATCGGAAACGATGAATCCGGTGAGCTTCACCCGCTGCATGAGCAGCTGGTTGAGGTTGAGCAACGTTTCTTGATAACCCTTCGCGCCGTAACCGTTGTAGTCGGCGACCATTCCACACAACGGAATACGCGCCCCCACGTTCAGCCGACCCAGGACGTGGTCCATGATCTTGCCGCCCGCGTTCTCGAAGTCGACATCGATTCCGAGGGGCGTGGCCTCGTCGAGCTGTGCCCGCCAGTCGTCGGCGTGCCGATCGACGCAGGCGTCGAATCCGAGCTCCTCGACCACGTATCGGCATTTCTCCGCGCCGCCCGCGATACCCACCACCCTGGCACCGCGCTGCTTGGCCAGCTGACCGGCGATGGACCCGACAGCGCCGGCGGCGGCGGAGACGATGAACGTTTCGCCCGGCTTGGGGTCACCAATCTCCACACCGATGTAAGCCGTGATCCCGGTGTGCCCGAGCACGCCGAGGAACGTGTGCAGAGGTGCGGGCAGCGGATCGGGGAGCACCGTGAACGATGCCTCGGGTCTCGAGTCATCGGCCAAGCAGTAGTCCTGCCATCCGGTGAATCCTTGCACGAATGAGCCGGTCGGCAGGTCGTCGCGGCGTGATTGAACGACCTGCCCGACTCCGACGCCGCGCATAACAGCGTTCAGCTCAACGGGAGGCATATAGCCTCGGGTGGAGCTCATCCAGACGCGGCTGGTGGGGTCTACGGACAGGTAGAGAGTGCGAATGAGCGCCTGTCCTTCGGTGAGCTCCCCGACAGGTTCTTCGAGCCACTCGAGATCCCGGTCGCGGACCGGGCCGCGAGGCCGGCTACGGAGCCGGTAGAGCCGGTTGACCGTATTTTTCACCGTTTCTCCTCGGCCTTTTGTCTGAGCACCTGGACCGCCAGCTTGTGACTCGCATCCATATTTCGACGGCGGTCAGTTGTCGGCGGCCATCTTTGCGAGGTTCAATCCCGGGATGATCGAATGTCCGCCATCGACATGAAGTTCCAGCCCGGTGGTCCATCGAGATTCGTCGGAGGCGAGCCACAATACCGCCTCAGCCATCGCTCGCGGCGGCAAGAGTCCTACGTTCTGCAACACAGTCCAGTTTTTTGCGCCTTGGAGGTCTTCTTTTGTTCCCTGGCCCTCTCCCCGACCCGCGCAGAGGTCGTAACCGCCTTGCCAGTCCAACCCCTTGGTGTCGGTGGGTCCGGGTAGCAGGGAATTGACACGGATGTTGTACTCGCCGAAGGCTAGGGCGGCACTCTTCGCCAGCCCGAGCGCCGCATGCTTTGATGCGACGTAATGTACGTAGCCGGGGGCGCCCTCGACTCCGTTACCAGAAGCGGTGACGACCACTGAGCCTCCACCAGCTTCCTTCATGTGTGGAGTGACGGCTTTCAGCGTTCGCCAGACTCCAAGAACGTTGACATCCAATACGTCCCAGAATTCTTCTTCGGGAATCTCCGCGAAGGGACGAACCGTCCACACGCCAGCGTTTGCTACCGCGACATCGATGCGACCGAAGCGCTTCATCCCCTCGGCCACCAGCTCATCCAACGACTTCTGCTGGCGGACATCTCCCTCGTGCGCAAGGATCTGGCGGTCCAGCGCCTCGACTTCCTTGACGGTTTGCTGAAGGTCTTCGGGAGAGCCTAGCGGGTAAGGAATCGCGCCCTTCTCCGGGCAGTCAATGGCAAGAATATCGGCGCCTTCTTCCGCAAAGCGCACGGCGATTGCTCGGCCTTGACCTCGTGCCGCACCGGTCACTAGTGCGACCTTTCCGTCCATACGTCCCATCGCTTACTCCTCCTTGAGTGGTTGATGCTCCAGAACGCCAATCGACTCTGCCGAGGGCGTGATCAGTTGCAGGAGCACGTCGATCCCGGGTGGTTCGGTCCACACATGCATCGCGCCGGCGAGTTGGATGGGCGCCGCGATGGGTTCGGGACGACCGGGGCCTCGGATCACACAACCCGACAGCTCCGGCCCACCAGGTCCCCGCAGTCGTAGAGCCACATGATCGAGCGCCGCGGGGCGGGCACCGAGGGCGCGATCGAGAGCGGCCTCGTCATGCAGCGTGTACAGCTCGATCGCGGCCCCGGCAACGTCGAGGAATACCGCGCTGAGCTCAAGATCTGGCGCCTCGAACCGCCGGAAGACATCCACGTTGAACCTGTCGACCCATGCCGCCACAGCCGAAGGAAGGTCACGTACGAGCACGCCGACATGGTCGAGTTCCGGGCTGTCTGTGCGCTTGTCGGCGTTGGTTGACTGGCCGGCGCTTTCGTTGCCGGCCGGTGTGCGCGATTGCATGGACTACTTGCCCGAGGCCACGAAGTGCGGGACAAGACCAGGAGCCGGCTCGGTCCACCGCTGGGTGACTACCTTCGCTCGCGTGTAGAACCGGTAGGCGTCGTGGTTGAGGCCGTCGTCGCCGAATCGAGAGTCCCCCCATCCCCCGAATCCGAACCAGGCGGTCGGAAGTGGGATGGGCACGTTGACGCCAACGCTGCCGGTACTCACACCTCGGGTGAACCGCCGCGCGGCGGGCCCACTGGTGGTGAAGATCGATGAGCCGTTGCCGTAGGAGTTGGCGTTGACTATGTCGAGGGCTTGATCCAGGTCGTCGGCGCGCACAACGCTGAGCACCGGACCGAAGACCTCCTCTCGGTACAGCTCGCTCGCGACGTCCACGTGGTCGACCAAGCTGGGGCCGATGAAGTAGCCAGGGCCTGGGGCAGGTAGATCGCGACCGTCCACGACCAGCTGCCCTCCTTGCTCGGCCGCGCGCTGGAGCGCCCCACGGACACGGTCGAGGGCGGCACCCGAAATCAGCGGACCCATGTCAGAGTCGGGCCCGGTACCGGGCCCGACTTTCAAGGAAGCGACCCGCTGGGCGGTCTTGGCGGTGAGCGTCTCCGCCGCCTCGCCGACGGCGACCGCAACGGTAACCGCCATGCAACGCTGTCCGGCAGCGCCGTAGGCGGCCGAGACCAGGGCGTCCGCCGCGGCATCGAGGTCGGCGTCGGGCAGCACGACCATGTGGTTCTTGGCACCGCCGAGAGCTTGGACCTTCTTGCCGGCCGCGGCCCCTCGCCGGTACACCTCCCGGGCAACCGGGGTCGAGCCGACGAACGACACCGCCGCGACGTCCGGGTGGTCCAGCAGTGCGTCGACCGCCTCCTTGCCGCCGTGGACAACGTTGAACACGCCGTCGGGCAGGCCAGCGTCGTGCAGCAAGCGGGCCAGCCGCACTGGCACGGTGGGAGCCTGCTCGCTTGGCTTGAGGACGAAGGTGTTTCCGCAGGCGAGCGCGGCGCTGGACATCACCACCGGAATCATGGCCGGGAAGTTGAACGGGGTGATGCCGGCGCACACGCCCAGCGGTTGCCGGAACGAGTAGGTGTCTACGCCGCCGGCTACCTGGTCGGCGTACTCGCCCTTGAGCTGCTGGATGACCGAGAGGGCGACGTCAACAGCTTCGATCGAGCGAGCCAGTTCACCCCTGGCGTCCGCAAGCGTCTTGCCCTGCTCGCTGGTGATCAGCGAGGCCAACTCGTCGCTGTGCTCGAGCAGGAGTGCCCGGAACCGATGTAGCACCGCCGTCCGCGCGGTGGCCGGGGTGGCCGCCCAGGTCCCCGCCGCGGACCGAGCGTTGAGCACGGCTCTGCCCACGACGTCGGCGCCGCCCATTTCGACGGTCCCCACCACGCGTCCGGTCGCCGGGTCACGAATCTCGGCGCGCGGACCGTCCGCCGGCGCCACCGCGGCGCCGGCGATCCAATGTGGCACCGCTTCGAGTGCTAGGTCGATGGTCATTGCTGCTCCTTGATCCCTCGTCCGAGGCTCGGTCAGGCCTTCACGTCGCGGGGATGGGTGAGCTCCGGGAAAATCTCCACGCCGTAATTGACCCGGAGGTTCTCGGCCTCGGCCTGGAGCTGTTCCGGGGTCCGGAGCTCACGGTCCCGTGCGGAGTAGAAGTACTTGTCGATGCCCCCGTTGGGCTCGAAGCGGTCGACGTCCGGCCCGGGTACGAATACCACCAGGATGCGTGCCTGATCACCCACCACTTCGTAGGTGTGGCGCTCGTTCTTGCGCCCCCAGACGAACTGGCCCTTTTTGGCGCTGTACGAGCCTCTCTCGGTGTGAATCCTGATCTCACCATCCATGACGAAGAAACCTTCTTCCTCGCGGTGGTGGATGTGCCATGCGGGCTCGGTGCCGCGCTTCCAGTCGGTCTCGATCACAATCAACTGGCCGTTGGTGGTCTCGCCGGTCGCGTGAATCCAGAAATCGACACCGGTCATGAAGTCCCCGGTCATCGTGAAATTGATCTGGTCGCGGTGCGAAACGTAGCTCTCGCCATTGCGGGTATCAGCCGGTTGAACCTGCGCAACGTCCGATGTGGTCGCCATGGCATTCCTCCTCGTGTCGGTGCCGCGGCGACGGGCGAGGCCACGGCGTCTCCGGGGAGGAGGGTAGACGCACTGGCTAGTCTAGTCAACAGTGAGTCTAAAAATACTCGACAGACTGTCCACTCCAACTAAGATGCAGGTCAGCACCACCTTTCTGTACCGCTCCAAGCCTTCGGGCCGCACGTCCAGCAGACCTCGACCCTCCGGGACCGCACCTGTCCGGGTCGCCTCCAGGAGTCGACATGCTGTTGAATCTAGCCGACATCTAGTGCATTATCGATCCGCCCGGGTTCAGGCGAGCATCCCGGCTACAGCCAACGGAGGCGACGAAATGAGCACGCACAGTGACAATCGCAAGGTGGTGGAGCAGTTCTGGGCGGCGCTGGACGACGGTCCGCCTCGCGGGGCCGAACTGGAATCGTGGAAGAACACCTTTGCGGACGACGGAGTGTGGGAGATGCCGTTCGCGGGTGCTCCCCTTCCCCGATCCATCCCGGGCCGGCATCTGATCGGACACTTCGTCGACTGGTTCTTCTCCGCGGCGCCAGATCTGCACATCGTGTCGTCGATCGTGCATGAGACAACCGATCCGGAGCTGTTCATCCTGGAGCTGCGCGGCGAGGCGACTCTCACGCTGAACGGCAACACCTACGCAAACAACTACTGCACCCATATGCGTATCCGGAACGGAAAAATAGTGCTGTTCCGTGAGTACTTCGACCCCAACGAGGTCTTACGGGCCTTCGGGCGCGACGAAATCGCCAAGGGAATAGAACAGGTCATGGCCGCGGCTGGAATCCAGGC
The DNA here is from genome assembly GCA_014208095.1 of Actinospineispora eucalypti. Taxonomy (GTDB): domain Bacteria; phylum Actinomycetota; class Actinomycetes; order Mycobacteriales; family Pseudonocardiaceae; genus Pseudonocardia; species Pseudonocardia eucalypti. Next base: position 1,595,513 of record JACHMT010000002.1, read on the forward strand.
GGCCGCAACTCAGGAGGTTGGTCGATGAGGCTCGTACCGGAACTCACCTACACCGCCCAGCTCAGCCCTCCGCAGGTTGTCGGCCCGGGCCCCTACGGTCTCCGCCAGGTCCTCGCGGTGTCCGGCGGCAAGGTCGAGGGCGAGAGGCTCAGCGGAACAGCGGGTGAAGGCGGCGGCGACTGGATGCTGGTGGGGGACGACGGGTTCGCTCGGCTCGATGTGCGCGGGCAGTTCCGCACCGACGACGGCGCGGTCATCTACCTGAGTTACCTCGGGCTTTTCGAGATGAACGACGTCGCGCTGGCCGCGATCACCGGAGGTGCCAGCAGCACCGACTACGGAGACAACTACTTCGTGACGACGCCGCGCCTGGAGTGCGGGGATCCACGGTATGCGTGGGTGAACCAGAGCGTGTTCGTCGGGCAGGGACGCGTCCGGCCCGGTCCCACGGTGGAGTTCAGGGTCTTCCGGGTCGAGCCATGATCGACCCAACCTGGCACCGGTTCTTCGACGCCGGAGCGAGGTCATTTCCCAGCAGGCGTCCGCGATCATGAGTTCGCTGCATCCCCAGGTTCAACAACTAGTCGCGGCATTGGCCACGAAACCCCCCGCGGCCCCCTGGGAAGTTTCGATCACCGCGTATCGGGAAGCGGGTGAAAGGCTCGCGGTTCTGGCGGGCCTACCCGACGACGGATGTGCGGTGACGGAACTGGCCATCCCTGTCCGCCGCGGGTCGGTCAACGCCCGTCACTATCGTCCCCCCGGCGAGAGCGTGGGCCCGGCAGTGGTTTATCTGCACGGCGGTGGGTTCGTGCGGGGCAGCCTCGACAGCCACGACCGACTCTGCCGGGCTCTGTGCATGCGAGGCGGGCTGGGTGTGGTGTCCGTCGCCTACCGCCTGGCACCGGAGAATCAGTTCCCAGCCGCTCACAACGACGCATTCGATGCCCTTCGTTGGGTCAGCCAGCACGCCGGCGAGCTCATGATCGATCCAACCGCGCTCGCGGTCGCCGGGGACTCGTCAGGAGGCGCGCTGGCAGCGGCGACGGCACTGGCCACCCGAAGCGTCGGCCCACCGCTCAAGGCCCAAGGCCTGCTGTGTCCCGCGCTCGACGCCACCATGAGCAGCGGATCGGTAGATCGCTATCACGCCGGCCCGCTCCTCACCCGCGAAGGACTCGCCTGGTCCTACGACCAGTACGTCCCTGACGCCGGCGACCGGCGATCAGCCCAAGTCTCGCCGTTGTTCGAGGAGACTCTCGCGGCCGCGCCGCCCGCAATCATCATCAGCGCCCAGATCGACCCGGTGGCGGACGACGCACGTCGGTACGCCGAGGCCCTCGCCACGGCAGGGGTCGCCGTCAAGGCGCGCGAGTACGCCGGCATGCCTCATAGCTTCATGCTGCTCGCCGGCGTGCTCGAAGACGGCGAGCATGCCCTCACCGCGTTCGCTAACGACTTGGCGGAGCTTGTGAAATCGGGCCGAGCCGGTCCGGGGCCTTGCGCTAGTTAGATCTCCTCGGCAAGATCCGACCGACTCAGCCGCTCTTTAGCCCGTGACCACGAATTCGGCGCCGGCGGCCAGTGCTACCTCGGGGCCGAAGAGTCTGGCCGGGGTGAACGCGCCGGGGCGGCCCTCGCCCTTGGCCAGGCGCAGGGCAACCTCGGTGACGGCGCCGACCGTGAACTCCATGCCCTCGCCGGTGCGCAGCCAGCCCTCACGCACGCGACCGGACGGCCATTCGACTCGGGCGCGGCCCCAGGACGATCGGCGTGGGCGTTCCTTGGCCGTGGTCGCCGTGATGCGGGCGAGCCGCCGGGTGGCGAAGCCGGCCAGGCCGGGCAACCGCAGCGCGGCACCGATCGCCGGCAGAGCCGCTCGGACGGCCGGGTTGGCCGGGGCGAGAGTCGAGGCGCCGATCACCGACGGGGCACCGCTGGCCTGCCAGGCCGCAAAGAGCTCGCCACTGGCCAGGGACGCGGTGGTGACCACGTCGCCGTCGGGGGTGGTCAACCGTTCGGCGGCACCGCCGGCCAGGGTGCGCACCATCCGGCCGTGTCGCACCTCTCGGCCGCCGTCGAGCAACGCGTGCACGATGGTGGCCGCCAGGGCTTCGCCGAGGGCGCCGGGTTCGGTCGCGACCGACGCGATGGCATCGACGCGGACTCGTGAAGGCTTTTCCTCGTCCGCCAGCAGATGCAGCAGGATGCTCTCGGTCGCGAGCACACCGAAGCCCGCCCCGGAAACCAGCGTGCGACCGGTCGCCGCCGCTTCCCGGTCCATGTCGTGGAGCAGCTCGAACGTGCTCAGCTCGTTGGCGACGTCGACGTAGTGGGTGCCTGGCGGGCAGGCCCGCGCGACCCGCGGCGCCGTGACCGCGAACGGGCCCACCGTGTTGATCACGACGGCCGGCGCCTCGGTGGCCAGCCGCGCGCAGACCTCGTCGAGCGAGCCGGTCACCGCCCGGGCGTCCGGACTCACCTGGGTCAGCCGCTCCCGGCCGCGGCCGGTCACCACCACCTCGGCGCCGGCCTGCCGCAGACGCTCGGCGGCCTCCCGGCCGACCCGCCCGGTCGCGCCGAGCACCCAGATCTCACCCGTCATGTTCGCCTCCACCGGCCATGGCACGTCATGTCATCACGAACGTAGAGTACGACACGACGTGTCGTCACTAGAATTCGCCGTATGGGTCGATGGCAACCGGGTGCGCGAGAACGACTCGAGCAGGCCGCGCTCGATCTCTTCCTCGAGCAGGGCTTCACCGAGACCACCGTGCCCCAGATCACGGCGCGGGCCGGTCTCACCACCCGTACGTTCTTCCGGCACTTCGCCGACAAGCGTGAGGTGCTGTTCGCCGGCGAGGAGCTGGTGCCCGAGCAGGTGGCCCACCTCATGGCCCAAGCACCACAGTCGCTCGGCCCGATGGAACTGATCACCAAGGGCCTCGCCCCCACCGCTGCCGAGATCTTCCAGGGCCGCGGCCTCGACTACCTACTACGCCGACGGGCCGCGATCGATGCCGAACCCGCCCTGCATGAGCGCGAGCTGCGCAAGTTCTCCCTGATGTCGAAGGCCCTGGAGCAAGGCTTCCGCGACCGCGGCATCGACGACCTGACCGCCCAGCTTGCGGCCGAGATCGCCGTGACCACGTTGCGGATAGCGGTGACCCGCTGGCTCAACCAGCACGGCGACCCCGACCTCCCGACGACCATCAACCAGACCCTGGCGGCGATCAGACACCTGGCGAACACGCCGTCGGCTTAGGGCTTCTTAACCAACGGGCTGAGGACAAGCTCCCGCATCGGGAACCGCGTCGGCAGGCTCATCATGGCAGTCATGATCAGGACCTGGCTGATCGGCGAAACCGGCTCATTTCGCGCCGGCCATCCGCCTGTAGGCCGGATACAGGCCGCCACGCCGGATCGCCCAGCACCCTCAACGTCTACCGCGCGTTGGTGGACCGTAACTGCGGGCGCGCGGTCGCGGCGGAGTATGCCGGTCACAGGGCGGCGATCTGCACTGCCGTCGCCCCTGACGAGGTCTTCACCGTGCGCACGTACGCCACAACGCGCCAGCCTATGGACCCCGGCTAGTGCGCAAGATCAGGCCGCCCAACCAGCAAACCCGCCGGTCACAGCGGTACGCCCCCTCGACACCGGCCCCAGTGAGAAAGCCAGGTCGTTAGGGTGCGCCCCCGACGTCGGGTCCCTGGTAGCCGAGTTTTGATGTCTCGTCCATGCCGACCTCGTAGTCGATGCCGTCGCCGATGGTGTTGTGGTTGACCAGGGCGTTGGTCGACTTGTTCTGGAACGCGAAGGCTTTGGGTTTCGCCCCTTCGATCTCGTTGTCGGTGGCCTCGACCCGGGTCACGTCGTCGATCATCAGGGCCTGGTCGGCGTGGTTCTCGCAGTAGTTGTTGCGGAAGTAGAAGTTGCTCGAGGCGCCGACCCCGGAACCGTCCCCGGCGGAGCTGTTCGGCCCCTCCGCCATGAGGCAGATGTTGCTGATCCGTTCGCAGCGGTTGTCCGCGATCTGGATCTGTTCGCTGGCCACGTTGTCCTCGTCTGTGGCGAAGGTCTGCATGCAGTCGGCATGCGCGCCGCCCAGGTGCACGGTGTCCCGGATGGTGTTGTGCGTGATGGTGATGTTCTTGCCGAAGAACCGCAGGCCGTCCCCGTCCTTCCCTCGGGGGCTGAGCACCGTGTTGTTCTCGAACGTGATGAAGTTGCCGCGCAGCGAGGCGCCCGGCCCGATGGGCCGCACGAGGTTGACGCCGCTGATCTGCACGTAGTTGGCCTGCACGCTCAGCCCGCGGAGAATGGTGCGGCCGTCGCCGACCAGCTCGATCGGCTTGCCCACCGTGCCGGACCGCTTCAGCACCAGGCGCTTGCCGTGCAGGTCGCCGATCAGGCAGATCCGGGTCCCGGGCTTCGCCTCATCCATGGCCCGATCCATCTGCTCGGTGTCGGTCACCGTCTGCGCGCACTGCTTGGGCGCGGGCAGCGGCCGGATCGCGCCCCGGCCATCGGAAGCGGTGTGCGCGGGCAGCACGGGTCTGGGCCCCCCGCCGCACCCGGCGAGCACCGCTAGGCACAGCGGCACGACCAGAGTCGAGATCAGCGAGCGCCTCATTCCTCGCTCCCCCACAGCCCGATGATCACCACGTAGAGCATCAGGCCCGACCACAGCCCGCTGATCACGCCCAGGTACATGGCCGGAGCGGCCATGCGGGAGATGTTCGCCATCGACCGCGCCACGATGTGCAGCAACGCACCCGCCGCCAGCCCAGACAGCCCGATCTGCGCAAGCTCGTCGGACAGGAAGGTGCCGAGTACCGCGGCCCCGAAGACCGGCGCGGCGGCCAGCAGCGCCACCCGCGCCACCAGGCCACCCGGTCCGGTGGGCGCGTTCGCCGGTCGGGCGGCCCCCAGATCCATGCCGGCCAGCAACGCCTGCAACCCCACGCCCAGCGCGAGCACGATGGTCAGCGCGGTTTGCTTGTCGTCCCCGTAAGAGCCGATGGCCAGCGCGGCGAGCGCGCCGGACAGCCCGATCCCGATCGCCATGTGGTCGACCCGGCGGACGGTGTGCCGCACGCCCACCGGGAGCGCGACGGTGGGCATGGTCGCGATGTTGCCACCGACGGGCGGCGCCGGCGGCGTGCTCACCGGCGCACCATTACCCGTCCAAACCCGCGCCTGCCAGTACGGCAGCAGGAACCCGAGCAGCAGCGCCCCGAGCAGCATGCCGGCGTTGCTGGCCACCTCGCCGAGGTCCGCCATATCGTCCCGGAATTGCTCGAGGACGACACCGACCGGTACGAACCCCTGCCGCATAACTGCCCAGACCAGAAATAACAATCCGCCGCTGAGCGCTGCTCGCGGGAGGAACCCCGGGGGCTTTCTCCGCTTGAGGAACAACCCCGGTAGCACCGCGAGCGCCGCGATCAACGACACGGCGAGCACGCCTTCTTCGGACATTTCCCCACCCGTTGAGTGCTTGTTAAGAAATTGAATAACCAGCGTCAGCTCGGCATGCCGAGCTGGATATTGGGGAGCATAATCAATGCCAAAAAAGCCTGGCGCGGCGGATGGTTAAACGGGTTCACGGCCGTTATTCCAGATCACACCACGATCACGGCGACACGATCAGCGGTGGGACCACTTGCTGGCGGGGCATCCGTGCGTTCGGCGAAACGCGGGCACGCTCATCCGATGCCCGCTGCGCTCCCTCCGCGGTCACTGAGCCCGTCAGTCCCGCCCCAGGCGTGGGTTCGCGCCCGGTGGCCACACCGGTGACCAGGCCCTCGGTGCCGCCGCCATGGTGAGTGCGGGCTAGCTCGAGGCAGACCAGGAACCGCGCGGGAAGCGAGTGCTGGGTCGCCGCGACCGAGGCAGCGTCTCCACCAACTGCTCGCCCGGGAGTTCACGCCGCCATTCGGTGAGTACGTGAGGGATCCGGATGGCCAAGTCCGACCTGGCCGCCCGCCCGATCTAATGCCCGCACCCGAGACTCGGTCGAAGCCCACCCGACCATCGTGTTCGCCGCCCTCGCCGTCTCCCACTGGACCGAGCACACCATCACCGCCGCCGACCCGCCTACCCGCCGACGCCCACACCGCCCTCGAAGCCATCCGCACCCATTACGGAGGGCACTAAATCGAGCCAACTCGGGCCGACCAGCTAGCCAGCTGGCCCAGGTGAGGCTCACTCGATGGCACGACGCTTAGGCGGTTCTCTCACCGCGTCCCCACACCGCGCTATGGCCGGGCGTAAGAGTTGGCCATGGCGGAGTTACCGAACGCAGTACAACTCGTGCTGGCCGGGTTCACCGGACTGGCCGGGTAGGCATGGCCGTCCTGGAGCCCACGGTCGAGTTGGCCAGCGCGCCCGGTGCGGGACGTGCCGATCTCCCGACCCGGACGCGAGCTCATCTACCAGCCGAAATGGGACTTCGGTGCAGGGTTTGGAGCGGTTGGAATCGTCAGCTCGCGATCCACGCTCGTGGCCGAGGAGAAGCAGTGGTGGGCGGCGTATCGGTTGGGGCACGTTCCGGACCTGGGTGCCCCAACGTCAACGGGATCTTCATAACGGCAACCCGCATTAACGCGTTGTCGCCTTGCCGTCGACATGCCAGCGGCCGTGGTCGTCGACCTGCTTGGCAGGTTGTCAGCACCTTGGTTTAGGCGGGTTTGGCGGCGGCCGTCGGGTGTATTGGCCGCCACGTCGCTGGGTGGCCCGCGGGTCGGCCGGTCTGGTAGTCAGGTCCGGATCACGGTGTTCTTGAGGTGTTCGAGGATGTTGGCGAACCAATTTATGTGCTTGTTTTGCTTCCAAGGTTCTATTTCCGACCAACAGTCCTTAACGTTCCAAGTCTCGACACCATCGCTGAGTTCGTTATCGAGAGGAGCATTCTCACAGTTGGGATAGGCGCGGATATCGCTGCTCTGTCTGATATTCCCGCTTGCGACGGCTTGCGCGGCTCTTCGCCCAGCATCAAGCCTCTGGGTCGCGGATACCCTAATTGCACTGAGTCTCTGTTCAGCTTGGAAGTATCCGGCTGTGTAGACGCAGCCTCTGTCCTGCCAGCAGCCTGCCCTTGCGGGCAGGTTTAGTCCGGCGAGTTCGAAACCTGTTTCCTCGCGGAACTCTCTTTTGGCACCAGCCAGGATGACAGCTCGGGTTATCTTGCCGCGCTTCGCGATCTTTTTGACCTCGTCAAGTCCGCCGCCCGGCAAAGTCCAATTGTCGCCACCGTGAAGGTCCTGACCACTGGTTGACAGGGCCTTGCCTTTGAAGAAGTAGCCTTTCGTGTTCTTGCGAAACAGCAGGAAGTTCCCGTTACTGTCGTAGATGACAGCATAAACAAAAGTATTTTGAGGCGTACGGCCGCTTGCTCTGCATAGGGCCAAACCCTCGGCGACCTTGCGCTTAAGTGCTTGACGGTTGGTGGTTGCCGCAGCGACGAAGACACGGTCCCGGCCGACTTGGTCGAGGACGCTCTCCGCGACTTCTCCAAACACTCGTTCCGCACTGGATAGTCCGGATCCTCCGGGTGCGGTCATGAGGACCCTCGCAGGCTGTCCATGATGGCGTTGCTGACTAGTTTGGTGAGTTGTTCGGAGGGCAGCGCGCGTAGGGATGGGTCTTGGGTCAGTGCGCGCTCAAGTGTGGGCACGCCGATGTCCTGGACGATCTTGGCGGCGATCGCGTCCAGCGAGGTATCGGGGGCGCTGCCAGCACCGCCGACGCCGCGCCCGGCTCCGCCTAGCATGTTGAGCGCCCCGCCGGCCGCGGTGATGTTCTTGCCGAGACCCCCGCCGGCATGGGCCGCGGGTGAGCGACCGCCGCCACCAGCGCCACCGCCAGCGCCAGCGCCACCAGCACCGGCGCCACCGCCAGTGCCACCGGCGCCGCCGCTACCGCTGCTGCCGTCGGTGGTGCGGGCGCCGTTGCCGGATCCGGCGGCGCCGGGGAGTGAGCCGGCGGCGGCGAGTTCGGGGGCGACCATGGGGAGCAGTTTTTCGGCGGCTTCCAGCGTTGTTGCCAGTGTTTTCTGGTAGTGCTCGAGGGCGGCTTTGTAGGCGTCGACGGAGCGGCCGCCCGCTGCTTGTTCGGAGGCGGCGACTTCTTTGAGTCCTTGCATGGCGACTTGGGCGTTTTCGCTGGCTTTGCTCATGTCGTCGAAGAGTTTGGTGACCATGGTTTTGCTGATCTCTGCCATGCCGGTGGGGTCGGGCAGCGCGCGTAGTTGTTGGAGCTGGGCCAGCGCGGGGTCCAGGCCGTGGCTGGTCAGGTCGAGATCACGTGCTCGGGTGTCGAGGCCGACCGGGGTGATTTCCGGTGGCAGGATCGGGATCGGCGAGTCGTGCCAGTTCCAGAATCGGGTGAGGTCGATCTTTTCGGCGGCGTTCGCCCGGGAGAGCACCGCTTCGGCGAACACCCCGGCGCTGGGCACGGCGACCACGGTGTGCTGGCTGTCCGGGCCGTCGCCCTCGTGGAGATTGTTGTGTCGCAGCCAAGTCTGCCGGGCGGTTTCGGTGGGGTAGTTCCACCGGAAGGCCAGGTAGTTACCGGTGATGGCGACCGGTTGGGGGTCCACGCACGCGCCGAGTGGACGGCTGGGCGGTGTGGGGGTGTCCCCAGCGGCCCCGTCAGGGGCTGCTTCGGTGGGGGTGTAGGTGTAGGTGGCGAGGATGCGGCTGAGGGTGATCTCGTCGAGGTTGGCCCACACGGCCTGGCTGTAGTAGTGGGGGTCGCCGTTGAGATGCCCCAGTACCGCCGCGACGTCCTGGGCGGGGTGGGTGTCCCCGCGCGCGGCGTCCGGGGTCGTCGAGCCCGGACGGTAGATGCGCACCGGCCGCCCGTCGGTTTTGATGCCCCACACTTCGTCCCTGGACACCGGGGCCACCCACGCGAGCTTGGCTACCTCCGGATCGTCGACGAAGGACGGTTTCCAGAAAAATGTGCCGTCTCCGTCATGAACGTAGAGTTCGTTGTTGGTCGTGATGGCCCACAACGACGTGTCCGACGCCGCCGCGATCATCTTCATCGGCTTGTCGTTTCTGTATGCGCTCATCCAGCCGATGCCATCCGGGGAACTGGGACGGACCTCGTTGGAGTCGCTGCCGATGTGCCAGGCCTTGCTGCGGTTGGCCGCGGCGATGCCCCCGCCCGAGCCGCTGGTGAAACGGTGCCAGCCGTCGGTGTCTCTGCGGTACAGGCCGCCACGACCGTTGACGCCCCACACCGACCCGTCCTGACAACAGCCAAGCACGGTAATGTCCTCGTTGTTCGGCTGCGGGTCCGCAACGAACACACCGTCGCGCAACCGGCACACCGTCTTGTCCTGGGTAGTCACCCAGATCTCGGTGGCCCGGCCCACGGCGATGGACACCACCGCGGCGTTGTTCGGCACCGCGGGCAGCGGCGCCCACGATGGCCCAGTCGGGTCCCACCGCACGGCCTTCCCGTCCGTCGTGACGGCACACACGGTCCCGTCCGAGGCGGCCGCTATCCGGCTCAACGTCGACGAGTCGGCCGGCGACTCGATGACGAAACCATCAGCGGTCACTTTCGCCCCTGCGCCGCCCACATCGCTGCCCACATCGCTGCCCGCGGCCCGGGACGGGCCGCTCGTGCGAGTGCTGGCGGCGATCCGGTCGGCCCATTCCGGTGGCGCGGCCGCGGCCAGGACGCTACGGAACCGGCGCAGCAGCTCCGGGGTGAAGGTGATGAGCTCCATCGGCACGAACACGCACCGGTCGATCCGCAGCGGGAACGTGCGCACGTCGTAGCTTTGCACGACCTCGTAGTACTGCACGGACATGGCGTGCATGTGGTTGTAGTTGGTGACCACCCTGGTGGAGGCCCGTGCGCCCTCGGCCTGGCTGGCCTCTTTGATCACCGTGGCCTTGCGGGTGCGGTGAGCACTCGCCTCCTGCCGGGTGCGCGCGGTCAGGTTCTGCACGGTGGACAGCGTCGCTTCCTTCGCCCCGGCCGACCGGGCGACGGTGGTGGCCGTGGTGTCGTTGTCCGCCCAACTCGCCGAGCTACCCATGCCGCCCAACAACCCAGCGAAACCGCCGGACACGCCGCCGCTTCCCGAGTGCGATTTCGACCTCGTGGTGGAGGAGCCCTCTTCGGTCTGTCTGGCCGACCCGTGCGACGTCTCGGCGACATCGCGGGCGTCATCAGTTGCCGACGACATCTGCTCGCCCTGCGCGGCGGTGTCCGCCGACGCACCGGCGTCCTGCCTGCTCCAGTCGAGCACCGCGATCCGGGTGCTCTCCCCGGGCGCCAACGCGAGGCTGTGCAACAGCCGGCCCAGCGTCACCCCGCGCGCCACCCAATTCTGCTGAGCCGTCACGACCACGCCCTCACCCGGCCGGGTGTAGAGCCCAAGCGCGTCGTCGTCGATCTTGACCGGCTCATTCAAAGCGCGGAACGTGACCGGTTCGCCGTGATCGGGAATGTCGGTCAACACCACCGTGCGATACAGCGTGGTCTCCGCCGGATAATTCCCCGACGTAGGAACCAGATCCGAGATGTCCGGCTCAACCGGCGCCCCCAACAGCCCATACACACCCGTGGGCGACAGTTCGGACCCGGCATCGTCGAGCTGTTCCAGAAGTTCATCGTCACTTCGTTGAAGGTCCGTGGACTGCTGCCCATCAACGCTTTCAGCGGAATCAGAAGAATCAGGCACGATGCCCAACAGTACGAGCAGCGCACCTCACACGGTTCATCATTCACCTGAACAGCCCAAGATCTCCCCGCGCTGTCAGAAACACACCTCGACACCCGAATGATCAAGATGTCGCTATCATGTATCGCGGACCGGGTATGGTGAATGACCAACTCGGATATCCCGCGAGCAGACGACACAGACGGCCGCCGATTCTGATTGACGACAATGAGCCGTGCACAACCCTCCACATGAACGGGGCCTTTCTTTCCGCCACTTTGGGCCGGGCCGCAGAAGGAATACCCGCTATGGCCTGACAACTGAAACCAGCCTTGTGCCACAGGTAGAAGCTGCCCTAAATTGCCCGTCGCCCCCGCAGTCGAGGCTGGCCCTTATCTCGTGGGCTGCAGCAGCGGAACCAGAACCCGCCAGACGACATCAGCGGAGCAAAGCACGGGCGCGCCTCGCCCCACGACGGCAACACCTCATTCGTGCACAGAATGGGACGGGTGGAGGGCGGCGCTATTCAGCGCGTTGGGGATGTTGCAGTCGCGGCGGGGCAACAACCTGGCCGCGCGCTTCCCCGAGATCATGGCCGAGGCGGCGGGTTGGGCGATATGGTGCCGCGGGCCAGGGCAGGCGCCATCGGAGGCATCCCGACCGGGGGCGCCGGAGCCCGAGCCGGCGCACTCGGCGGCGCCATCGGCGGCTGCGCCGCCACCCTCTGAAACCGGCTCACGAACCCGCACGCCCGGCCCACCAGATCCTCAGCGGGCCGGGCGCGCGACCTACTGTCGGCAGCAGAACATTCGATCGCACACTGTTGATCCCACTCGGTCGACAAGCTGTCATAGTGGGCGTCTCAATGGAGTGCCCGGTGGATCGAGGCTTAAGGTGTGGTGGGTTCGAACGCGCCGCGGTTCTCCTCGACGAACGCCTCAAGAGTTTTCGGTGGTGAGCCGCCGATCACTTCGACGACGTCGGTGACGATGTCCTGTTCACCGTGTTTGTGGGTTTCGGCTACCCGGCTGAGGTGCTCGACCAGCAATGGGGGAAATCCGCCCTGGGACAGAGCCTGTGCCCAGTTCTCGACGGGAATGTCCACGTACTGGATCGGGCGGTCGAGTACGCGGCCGATCGTGTCGGCTTGTTCGGCCATGGACAGTGCCATCGGGCCGGTCGCCGCATAGGTCTTGCCGTGGTGTGGGGCTGGGTTGGTCAGGATCCCGACGGCCACGCGGGCGAGGTCTTCGCCGGCGATCGGGGCATGTCTGCCCTGGCCGTAGGGCAGATAGATTTTTCCTTCGGTTCGAATGGTCGCTGGATTGGCGATGGTGAGTAGGTTCTCCAGGAAGTAGGGCGGGCGTATGTGGGTGACGCCGATGCCGGACCAGTCGAGGACGCGCTCGGCCAGCCAGTGTCCGCGCGCGGCTGGGCTGGCGTGATCTGGGCGGGCGGTCATCTGGGACATGTTCACGATCGATTCAACGCCGGCTTGTTTTCCGGCGGCGGCGAAGGTTGTTGTCGCAGCGAGGAGGCTCTCGGCGAGTGGATAGGTGAAGTAGGCGCGCCGTACGCCTTCGAGGGCGGCGCGTGCGGTGTTGAAGTCGCCGACGTCACCGACGACGATCTGCGCGCCCAGCGCCTCGAGGGCGGCGGCCCGGTCGTCGTCGTGATGCACAAACGCTCGAACGGGTAGCCCTTGTGCGAGCAGCGCTCGTGCGACGTGGTTACCCGTCGCCCCATGACTGCCACCCGCGCCAACAATCAAATACACCGTCGAACTTGACTCGGTCATCACAGCATCGCACCTTTCACTTTGATTGAGTGTTCGATCGGCATGGTTTTGCTCGATCAAGTTGGTCGACGTGGCGTCACGGCGGCCTCGGTCGTGGTCGGGCCGGTCGGGTTGGGCGAGATGCTGGCGGCACCCCCGTGACCGGGTCTCACTTCTGTCGACGCGCGGCAGTAGCCGGGATCGACAGCACGCACGGAGACTTTCGGCGCGGAGGACTTCGGTGCGGTGTCGATGTCGATGTCGCCGCGGGTCGCGCGTCGAGGTGAGTGCGGGGTCCGAGTGGCGGGCCGTAACGGGAAGGATGGAACCGATGGCCGAGTACCTGGTGTTGATCTACGACAACGAGAGCGCGGTGGACGGCGCCGGCCAGCGGGAGTCGGGGCGGCTGTTGGCTGAGCACCAGCGGTTCATGAGCGCGCACGAGACGGCGCTGCGCGGCGGTAACGCCCTGCAGTCGACCGCGACGGCCACGTCGATCCGCCCGGATGGCGGCGGCGGGTTCACCGTCACCGACGCTCCGTTCGCCGAGACCAAAGAGGCCCTCGTGGGCTACTACCTCATCGAGGCCGACGACCTCGATCAGGCCGTGGCCATCGCCAAGCAGGTGCCAACGTTCGCGGGCGGAGTCGAGGTCCGCCCGGTGCGCACCTTCGACTGAGCGCCCGAGGACAGACCGTGATGGAGGCGGCGTGATGACGGTGGACCCGCGGGTGGGCGCCGCGGTCGCGGACGCGCACCGCCGCGAGTGGGCCTTTGTGCTCGCCGCGACGGTGCGCGTCACCCGCGATCTGGACCTGGCCGAGGAATGTGTCCAAGACGCCTACGCCAAAGCCCTGGCCACCTGGCCCACCAACGGCGTGCCCGACAACACCGGGGCCTGGTTGACCACCACCGCGCGGCGCCGCGCGCTGGACCTGCTGCGCCGCCAGGCCACCGCCGCCCGGGCGTTGCCCCTACTCGTCGAGACCCACACCGACGAGGGCCGTGAGGAGCGGCTCGTGGGGGCCGAGATCGGCGATGAGCGGCTGCGGCTGGTCTTCACCTGCTGCCACCCCGCCCTTTCCCGCGACGCGCAAGTGGCGCTGACCCTGCGGCTGCTGTGCGGACTGTCCACCGCCGAGGTGGCCCGCGCTTTCCTGGTCAGCGAGTCGACCATGGCCGCCCGGATCACCCGCGCCAAAAAGAAGATCACCCAGGCGCGGATTCCCTACCGAGTACCCGCGCGCGAAGAGCTACCCGACCGCGTGGCGTCGGTGTGCGAGGTGGTCCACCTGCTGTTCACCACCGGCCACGCCGCCCCCGCCGGCGCCGAGTTGATCCGCCGCGATCTGGTCGAACGCGCCCTCGACCTGGCCCGGATGCTGCGCACCCTGCTACCGGCCAACGCCGATATCACCGGGCTGCTGGCGCTGATCCTGCTCACCGACGCCCGCCGCGGCGCCCGTCTGGACGAACACGGACAGCTGGTACTACTCGCCGAGCAGAACCGTGCCCGCTGGGACCACGACGCGATCACCGAGGGAGTGTCCCTGGTCCGCGAGACCCTACGCCATCGGCCTCCCGGACGGTTCGCGTTGATGGCCGCCATCGCCGCGGTCCACGACGAAGCCAACAGCTGGGACACCACCGACTGGCGCGAGATCGTCGGGCTCTACGACCTGCTCGTGGCCCTGTGGCCCTCACCGGTCGTCGCGCTCAACCGCGCCGTCGCGGTCGGGTTCGCCCACGGCCCCGCGGCCGGCCTCGACGCACTCGACCCACTCACCACCGAGCCCCAACTCGCCGGCTACAGCTACCTCGCCGCCGCCCGCGCCGAATTCCTCGCCCGCCTCGGACGTACCCACGACGCCCGCACCGCCTACGAAGAAGCGCTGCACCTGACCGAGAACACCCCCGAACGCGACTACCTCACCCAACGCCTCGACCAACTCCAAGGGTGAGCAGCCAGCGGGCCAGGCGACGACCCGTTCATATCCTGGTTCCGCCGCCACGACAAGTACTGAACGCCCCACACCTGCCAGCGCGAGTCGAACAGCACGCCCGATGGCCGCCCCGGCTGGGCAGCGGCGAGGGCAAGGTCGTCTTCGCCACCACCGAACCCGACGCCGGTTCGAACACCCACAGACTCGCCACGACCGCCACCCGCGATGGTGCGGACTACCTGCTGCGCGGCCAGAAGTACTACATCTCCGGCGTCGACGAAGCCGACGCCGTCCTGGTGGTCGCCAAAACCGGCGTCGACGAGCGAACCGGCAACGCCGAACTGTCCCTGTTCGTGGTCGACACCGACGCCCCCGGCCTGGTCAAACAGTCGCTCCCGGTGTCCGTCGCGCTGCCCGAGCGCCAGTTCACCCTGCACTTCGACGACGTCCGCGTCCCGGTCGAGCGGCTGATCGGCGTCGAAGGCGACGGGTTCCGGCAGGTCTTCCACGGACTCAACCCCGAACGCATCATGGGCGCCGCGCTCTGTGTGGGCATCGGCCGCTACGCCCTGGCCAAAGCCACCGAGTACGCCAACACCCGAGTGGTGTGGGACCGCCCCATCGGCGCCTTCCACGCCATGGCCAAGGCAAAGATCGAGGTCGAGCTGGCCGCCCTGATGACCGCCAATGCCGCGTGGCTGCACGACCAGAACGAACCCGCCGGCGAAGCCGCCAACATGGCCAAATACGCCGCCGCCGAAGCCGCGCTCGCGGCCCTGGACGCCGCCATCCAAAGCCACGGCGGCAACGGCGTCTCAACCGACTCGACGCACACCCCAAGTCCTCCGCACCACTCGTATTCTTCCAGAGCGGCTTCGACGGACTCCGAAACGGAACTCAGCGACCAGGTACATGCCGAACAAGGTCGCGAACGCCGCCGTAACACCCAGGCGGCGGTTACTGGGCCGCGCGGCTTGGACCTGAACTATCGCCCATAGGCGGCCGCGACATGCTCTTGTCGAAAGGATGTCGTTCGCGCGTTCCGCAATGTGCGACTCGCATTCCAACGAGCCCGATAGAATATCAAGATCTGGAAAGTCGTCACACCATTGTGCCTAAACAAATTCCGTGGCGCATGACTCACTAGAGGGACACCCGTTTGCGCTAGGCCGTGTCCGTTGTGACGGAAAATTCAGCGCCGTTTACGTTATTCGCGACATTAAACTGACGCCCGGAAGTTTGTTGACGCGAGTATCGGAAGAGTAAATTCATCGTTGGTCTTTCCGGCGTCGAAGCGCTGGGTAGCCACGCCTCGAACGCGCGATGCGATAGGGGGAATCGCGTTGGAGATCAGATCCGATGTGGCGGCGGCGGCCGCCCGCATGCGCTCGGGCCACGCTGTGGGCCGCGAGATCCGCAGGTTGAGCGCATACCTGCGCGACGGTGAGTCGGTCCGCCGGTTGGCGTCGGGCATCTACGGGCCGGCAATCGGGCTGCTCGCGGTCACCGACCAGCGAGTCCTTGTCTTCCGAGACGACCGCGGCGGGCAGGCCAGCGAGGGCTTCCCGCTCACACGACTCTCGACCGCCGACTGGGAGCTCGACGGACCCACCGGGACGATCACCCTCTCGGACTCGAAAAGTGTCGCCGTGCTCCGCGACGTGTCACCCACCGACGGCGCCCAGGTCCTCGCACTGATCCGAAGCGCGGTCGACCAGGGCGCGACGACCCACATGTCGGTAGTCAACAACACCGAGCAGCGCGACGCCCGGGAGAAGCTTTCGCCGGGCTCGGTGAACACACCAACCCTGGACTGGCGGGGGGCCACCGCCGTCGACCACCATGGCCACGGCCAACCTCAGCCGGCGATCTCGATACCCGTACCCGTGCCGGACGCGCCCCCGCCTACCCGGACCACCAGCGATTCCCCAGAGCTCGCCGGCGAGCGCTCGGTCGGCCGACTAGCCACCCGCTCTCCCACCCGGCAAGGGCGTGACGAGGCACGCGGCACCAGTCGCCCGGAACCGACAACCAGAACCAACACCGGGTCGAAGTCGATCAGCTGGCGGCAAATCTCGCCACCCACGCCGGCCGACACGACCACGCACACGCACACAAACGACCCGGGCGCCGACACCGAACCCGCACCAACCAGCGCCGGCGGCAACTACGAAACCGTCGAGCAAACCAACACTCCACACCGCGACACAACCCCCGACGAGCCAACCGCCGCGACACCAACCCGAGTACCACCCGCCCGAAGCAGAAGCGGCAAGAGCCGGATCTGGATCGGTGCCCTCGCAATCGGTATGGCCGCAATCGCCGCGATCGCCGGCGCCAAACTGATCTCCACCCACTCCCCCACGGCCAACGCCCCGACCGACCCCGCGCGAGACGCCACCAACCAACCCATCGGCACCGCGGCAACCGTGACCAAAGTGATCGACGCCGAGACCGTCGAAGTCACCGGCCAAAACGTGACCGGCCCGGTCACGGTGCTCGGCATCGTCACACCCAAGATGGACAACAACCAATGTGGCGCGACAACCGCCAAAGCCTATGCACTCAAAACGCTGACCAACATGCCGGTCACCCTGGTCACGGACCCCTCACAGCCGCCCACCGACAAAGCAGGGCGCACACAAGCCTTCCTACGACTCGCCGACGGCGGCGACTACTCGGTGATGGCGGTCCGCGCCGGCATGGCCCGCCACTACAACAGCCCACACCCCGTCATGAACGCCGACGAACTCCAAGCCGCCGAGCAACAAGCAAAACACGACAAGCTCGGGCTATGGGACAGCCAATGCGACGGTAAACGCATTACCTCCACCCCCTCCAGCCACAACTAGTCACACCGCGCCGACGCAGGCACACCGACACACAGGCGGCGCGGCGCCTGCCGTCGCCGGCCAACTGGGTCGGCAGTCATCACCCGCGCACCCCAGGTACCCGGGCCTGCTGCTGGGTGTGGCCTGGATCTGGTCGAGGTAGGCGTGGGTGTCCACCCGTACCAACGGGCCACCCGGCAGGTGCGGCGAGTCGATCCGGCCCGATGCTGAGGTGTGAATCCGGTTAGCACGGCGGCGAAGCCCGGGCCGTTAGGCCCGGTCACGCGGAGGTTCAGGCTGCTGGTCCGGGGGTGACGGTGTGGCCGAGTTGCTCGAGTTGGTGGACGAGTTTGCGGGTTCGGTGTTCGGCGGAGCGTCGTCGCTGGTTCCAGTCAGGGCCGAGGTCTTGGTAGCCGGTCTGGTCGTGCAGGACGTGGCAGTAGACGCCCCAGGAGCCCGACAGCAGCCCCACGACCAGTGGTGACGGGACCAGCGCGCCGACGTAGGTGGCGTAGATGAGAGTGACCACCAGCGGGGAGAAGCCGAAGCGTTGCTGATAGCCGCCGTAGAGCGGCGCCGGGAGGTTGGTTCCCGCGAGCAGTACCACGATCGTGTCGGGGTCGCCCAGAATCGGGCGGTGGAGCGCTGGACCGTGGCGGTGCTCACCGGGACCCGTAGTCGTGGAACGGGTCGTCGCGTTCGCGTACGGCCGCGCGGAGCCCGATCGCGGTGGCCCTGGCCTCGAAGTCCAGTCCTTCTTGGGTGTGGCGGGCGACGCCGTCGAGCAGGATGCCGAGGGTGCGGCTGGCGGCCATGCCCATGTTCTCCACCGTCTGGTTGCACAGCAGCTTGTGCAGTTGTAGTTGGTTGGCGGGCAGCCGGGCCATGCGGCGCGCGAGATCGGCGGTGTGCCGGTCGAGTTCCTCGTCGGGCACGGTTTCCAGGATGAGCCCGATTCGTTCGGCCTCGGGCGCGGTGATCTGGTCTCCGGTGAGCAGGTAGCGTTTGGCGCGCTCCAGGCCCATGCGGTAGACCCACATGGCGGTGGTGGGGGTGCCCCAGACCCGAGCGGGTGGGTAGCCGAAGCTGGCGCCGTGGCCGGCGATGACCAGGTCGGCGCACAGCACTAGGTCGGTGCCGCCGCCGATGCACCAGCCTTGCACCGCAGCGATGGTCGGTTTCGCCGCGTACCACAGCTTCAGGTACGTCTGGACGAACCGGCCCATCCAGCGGTAGTCGGTGGCGGAGTCCCACACGCGGTCGGGCGCGGTGGTCTCGGCCCGCTGCTCGTCGATGAGGCGGTCGATCTGGTACCCGGCGCAGAACGCGGGACCCTCTGCACGGAGCAGGATCACCCGCACCGCCGGGTCGCCGTCGGCGGCGTCGATCGCGGCGGCGAGTTCGTCGCGCAGCTCGGGGGTGATCGTGTTGTACTCCTCGGCGCGGCAGAGGGTGATCGTCGCGACGCCGTCGGCGACCGCCGTGCGCAGTGTCGGTTCCATTCAGTCCCCCGCTCCGACGGCCGTGTCCAACAGGGTCGTGTGCTTGCCCGCCCGGCCGGCGTCGGTCTTCTCGTAGAACCGGGAGAGGCGGCCGGGAATTTCCGGGTTGCCCATCAGGGTGTAGCCGTAGAGCGCCTCGATGGCGAGCTGGTCGTCGAGCGGGCGGCCGATGACCTCGAGCAGCGTCTGTTTGGCCGATTCCAGCGCGGTCTGGTCGTTGCGCAGGATGGTCGCCACGGTGGCTTCGGCGGCATCCATCAGCTGGTCGTGGCCGACCACCTTGGATACCAGGTTGGCGCTGAGCGCGCGGTGGGCGTCGACCGGTTCGCCGGTGAGCAGCATCTCGGCGGCGAACCCCGCGCCGCAGATGTTGACCAGGCGCACCACACCGCCGTCGGCGTGGTGAAAGCCCCGGCGAATTTCGAAGGACCCGAACTTTGCCTGCGCCGAGGCGATCCGGATGTCGCAGGCCAGCGCCGTCTCGAAGCCGCCGGCCAGTGCCCAGCCGTTGACCGCCGCGACGATCGGCTTGTAGATGCGGTGCAGCCCTCTGGTCAGCCCGCCGAGGCCGTCGCGGATCTTGGCCCGTGCCCCCATCTCGTGCATGCCGGGCACGCCGAGCCACCGCGGCACGTGGGTTTTCAGGTCGGCGCCCGCGCAGAACGCCTCGTCCCCGGCGCCGGTCACGATCGCGACCCGCAGCCGGTGGTCGTCGCGGAAGTCGGCCCAGACCTGTTGCAACAGCCGGTGGGTCTCGAGGTCGATGGCGTTCATCGCTTCCGGCCGGTTGAGGGTCACGTAAGCGACCTCGCCGCGCTTGTCGTATAGGACCTTGGGCATCGCTTTGCCTTTCTGTCAGCCGAGCTGTTGCGCGCGTTCGCGCAGCACGTGTTTCTGGACCTTGCCGGTCACGGTCATCGGGAAGTCCTCATCCGGTTCGAGGAACCGGACGAGGTGCGGGATCTTGTAGTGCGCCAGGCGGCCGGCGCAGTGGGCGAGAATCTCCTCGGCGCTCACCCCGGCTCCGGGAGCGGCCTTGATCCAGGCCACCGCCTGCTCGCCGTAGACGGGATCGGGCATCCCGACCACCTGCACGTCCGCCACCCCGGGGTGGGCGCGCAGGAAGTCCTCGATCTCGCGTGGGTAGATGTTCTCCCCACCGCGGATGATCATGTCTTTGATACGGCCGATGATCGCCACGTAGCCGTCGCGGTCCATCGTGGCCAGGTCACCGGTGTGCATCCAGCCCGCCTGGTCGACCGCCTCGCGGGACGCCTGCTCGGCCGCCCAGTACCCGCGCATCACGGAGTATCCCCGTACCCGCAGTTCACCGGGGGTGCCTCGGGGCACGGGCCGACCGGTCTCGGGATCGACGACCGCGACCTCGGTGTGCGGGTGTGCCGTGCCCACGGTCTCGGTGCGGCGTTGCGGCGAGTCGTTCACGCGGGTCTGGGTGGACAGCGGGGAGGTCTCGGTCATGCCGTAGCCGATCGTGATGTCCGCCAGATGCATCTCACCGATCAGCCGCCGCATCAGCTCGACCGGGCACGGCGCGCCGGCGATGATTCCGCCGCGCAGCGAGGTCAGGTCGTAGGAGCCGAAGTCGGGCAGCATCAGCTCGGCGATGAACATCGTCGGCACCCCGTACAGCGCGGTGCACCGTTCGGCCTGCACCGCCGCCAGCGCCGCCGCCGGTTCGAACGACGGCCCCGGCAGCACCACACAAGCACCGTGGGTGAGCGCCGCCAGGTTGCCGAGCACCATGCCGAAGCAGTGGTAGTACGGCACCGGCACGCAGATGCGGTCACTCTCGGTGAAGCCGCAGCGCCGGCCGCTGAACAGGCCGTTGTTGAGCAGGCCGTGATGGGTTAACGACGCCCCTTTGGGCGCGCCCGTGGTGCCGCTGGTGTACTGGATGTTGATCACGTCGTCGGAGTGGAGCTCCGCTTCCCGGGCGGCGAGCTGGCCGGCAGTCACGTCCCGGCCGCGTTCGATCAGTGCCTGCCAGTCGGGTGTGCCGAGGAATACGACGTGCCGCAGGTCCGGGCACTCGGGTCCGGCCTCGGCCACCAGCTTCACGTAGTCGCTGCTCTTGTGCTCGAGCGAGCTGAACAGCACCCGACTGCCCGACTGTCGCAGCACGAAGGCGGCCTCGGCCGAGCGGTAGGCGGGGTTGACGGTGACCAGGATCGCGCCGATCCGCGCGGTCGCGTACTGCACGAGCGCCCACTCCATGCAGTTCGTGGCCCAGATGGCGACGCGCTCGCCCCGGGCGACGCCGAGCGCGAGCAGCCCGCGCGCCACCTCGTCCACGGCCACGTCGAGCTCGGCGAAGGTGCATCGCCAGTCCTGCTGACACGAGACCAGCGCCTCGCGTCCGGCGAAGCGGCGCGCCGCCGACCGCAGCTGCGCGCCGATCGTCCCGGCCCGCAGGGGTACCTCGTCCACTCCGTGCACGTACGAGATCAGGTCCGACACCGCTGTCCTCCCGCCGGTCTTGAACAGTGAATCATGATTCATAATTCACAACAAGCCCCGCAGCCCGGATAGCCGGCCCGTGGCGCGCGGCCGCGTATCCTCCTGCCCGATGCACAGGGAGGTCGGCAGCGTGGTCGAGCAGAAGGCGCAGCGCCCCACGGCGGCGCGACAGCGCCGCGCCGCCGCCCGTGAAGCGATCCTCACCGCCACCCGCGAGGTGATCGCCGAAACCGGATTCCCGGACGCGCAGGTATCGGTGATCGCGCACCGAGCCGGAGTCGCCGTCGGCTCGATCTACCAGCACTTCCCCTCACGGGCCGAACTGTTCGCCGAGATGTACCGGCAGGTCGCCGGCCACGAGTACGACGTGGTCAAGCAGGCCGCCGCCGATGGCGGGAGCGCGAGCGAACGGATCGCCACCGCCGTCCGCACGTTCTGCACCCGCGCCCTGCGCGCCGGCCGGTTCGCGCACACCCTGCTCGTGGAACCCACCGAACCGGCCGTCGACGAGCACCGACTCGCCTTCCGCGAGGGCTACCGGCGCCTGTTCGCCCGACTCATCACCGACGGAATCGCCGAGGGCGAGCTCCCCACACAGGACGCCGAGATCTCCTCGGCCGCGGTCCTCGGCATCATGACCGAGACACTGGTACGCCCGCTCGGCGAAACCGGCCCGATGAAACAACCGGAAAAGCTGGTGCGCCAGGTCGTCCAGCTGAGTCTTGCCGCGATCGGCGCCACGTCATCCCCACGCGCCTGACCGGACACCTGGCGTCGCCCGGCACTAAGCCTCGATCCACCGACAGGTTGGGCCGCGTGGGCTGTCTCGTCGAAGTTGATCAGTGTGGTCTGGGAACGTGTGTGATCGCCTGACCTCGCTGTCAGGTGTTCCACGTAGTTGTCCGGGTCGTGCTGTTGCCGGCAGGTGGTCAGGTGGCGGTGCTCGGTGGGCCGCGGGCTCGGGTGAACAGCTGGGTCCATGCGGTTGCCCATGGCCATGCGCTGGGTAAGTGCGGTCACTGTGGTGGCCTTGGTCAGGTTCGGGACGGGGTGGTCGCGGCGGCGCGGGTGAGGTTGAACGCCATGCCCGCGAGCACCAACCAGGCCGCGTTCGCGGCGAACACGCCGACGGGCAGGTGGGGGTGGACCTGTTCGATGATTGCATGGTGGCGGTGGGTTCGGCGGGCGTCTCGGCGGCCAATACCCACGACAGCAAGGCGCCCAAGCCGCCGGTCAAGGCGATCCCACCCTCCGGTCCCGCCGAGCCCCGCAGGGGGGCGGCCTGGCAAGCTGCATGCCGGCTACCTACCGACTCCGGCGGGCCGCGCGGAGGACCGCGGGCTAGCTGCGCTGGCCGCAGTGCTGGCCGTCTCCGGGCTTCGGCATGATCGACGATCTCCTTCACAAGATCGTCGAACCCTACGTCTCCCGACTTTCGTGTCCGCTGAGCGGGGGCAACATCAGATCCGCCATCTGGCCCGACCTGCCTGGGGTGACGACACTCGCGGCTTGGGCGTCCGCCGCGCGGCCGCGAGCCGTGGTGAACAGCCTCCGGTCGTGCAGATGGGTAATTACGCGCTGGACAGCTGGGACGGAGTGCCCGCTTGCCGGGATGCAGGCGGCCTGGCCGGCGAGCTCGGTGACTCCGCCGGGGAGAGGTGCTCGCGCCGGAAGCTCAAGTGTTCGACCATCGCCGTCTCTGCCTCGTCGGGATCTCCGGCGTCGATGGCCGCGAGAATGGCCTGGTGCTGTCGAACAGTTTGCTGCGCCGCCTCGGGCGACAGGTCCAGATCCCCGACCGGCTCGGTCGCCGCGTGGAGTGCGTGTACGAACGCGGCAATCGCGCGATTGCCGGAGGCGGCCGCGATCGTGGAGTGGAACCGCGCGTCGAGTTCGGACACTTCCGGGTCGTCTGCCTCGATGGTCTTCTCCCTGGCCACCACCTCGCGCAGGGCCGCCAGGTTCCGCGCGGACCGATTCGCCGCGGCCAGCCGCGCGGCCGGCACCTCGAGGTACTGACGGACCATTGCGACCTCGTCAGCCCGCAGAGTCCCGAGCTGGAGGCGGACCTGCAAGGACTCCGCGAGGGTTGACCCGAGCGACTGGTGGTCGACCTGTTTGACGAAGCTTCCACCCCGGACGCCAGGAGACTTGGTGATCAGTCCCTCGGCGCACAGCGACCGCAGCGCCTCACGAACGGTGGTACGGCTGACGCCGAATTGCCGGCTCAGCTCGGCCTCCGGCGGGAGGCGCTCCCCGCCCCGCAGCTCGCCGGAGACGATGGCCGCGCGGATCTTCTGTTCGACCTGCGCGCGGGGGCGCACGACCTTCTGGCCGATGATCCTCGGCTCACGCTTGTCCGAGTCTGTGTCCGAAGATGCCACTGTGTCCTCCGAGCTGGCGCAGGGCACCGAAGCGCCGCACTTGAGGAAATTGTACGACCGTACCCGGCGACACGAGGGTGATCTCTTGTACCCGACCTGGTCACGGTCGATCAGGGACCGCGCGCTCCAGGAAGAGGGCCAGCACATCCAGCACGTCGGAGCGAGGAAGCAGTTCGGCCTGGATGCACAGTGCGTACGGAAGCTCGACCAGCAACGCCCACATCACCACCCGCGCCACACGTCGTTCCGTCGACTCGTCGGGCAGGCCGCCCGGGAGCAGGCCGTCGACGATCGACAGCGCGGTCTGCCGCAGGTGCACCGTGAGGCCGCCCAACTCGATCTCGTTACCCGACTCGTGGACCCATAGGTGCAGCACGGGTCCGTGCTGCACCAACATGTCGAGCCAGCTCGAGATCCAGGCGCGCAGGTCCTGGCGACCGGTGTCCGCGGTGGGAAGCTGGGCCAGCGGGCCGCGTAGCGCAAGGGCCGCACGGTGGGTGAGTGTCTGCAGCAGCGCACGGCGATCCGGCCAGAAGGCCGAGAAGCTGGCGCGCGGGAGTCCGGCAACCGTGATGATCTCCCCGACACTCGTCGCCCCGTAGCCCTGTCGCCGGATGACATCCACGGCGGCGGTCAGGGTCCGGTCGACCACGTATTCAGCGCGTGACGTCCTGGCCGCCCGCCGCAGCCCCACCAGACCGGTGGACGGCTCGGGAAGCGCGGGGAGACCCTGTCGGCTGCGTCGCCGGGGCGTGATCTCGTCATGCGGGGCGGGCGTCGGCGGCGGTTGCCAGGTGGGCCTGGGTAGGTCCGGCAACAGCGTGTTACCGACGAGGACGGCCAGATGATCGTCGACGACACTCTCATCGATCCCCGGCATCTGCGCGGCGCGCGTCAACTGAGCCCAAGCGACCAGCGTGAGGACCGCGATCGCCAGCACGCCCGGATCCACGCTTCCGGTGTCCAGCTTCTCGAACCGAGGGCGCAGGGTCTCCGCAAAGCTGCTCAGTGTCCGGAGGACCGACTGGCGCAGCTCCCGCTCGGCCTCGTCGACCATCAGCCACATCCGCATCGCTGTCGACCGTCGGTGGACGACGGACGAGAGTCCGGCGATCCAGACCCTCAGTTCGTCCAGGCCGGCCCGGTCCGCCTCGACCGTGCCCAGGCGGCCTGCGTGCCTGACGACGTCAGCGCCACACTCCTCGGCGAGATCGCGGAGTATCTCCTCCTTACTCCGGTACAGCTCCCGAAGAACGTCGGAGGTCACTCCGGCGGCGGCCGCGATGGCCTCCATGGTCGTGGCCCGATAGCCGATTCGTCGGAAGAGCGTGAGCGCGGCGCAGACCGCGTCCTCCGGAGTCGGCGTCCGCGACATTGCGGATCCCGAGCCACCGCCGCCACGTCGCCACGAACCGCTCACCATCAAGCCTCCGGCGACCGAACTTAGCCAAGGCGAGTTCGTTCCGCACCCGTGGCCGCGGTCCGGCGGGTCGCGCTGGGGGTCCGCGCCGCCCGCGCGCCCGAGTCGATCGATAGTCCTCGGCCCCTCGACCACGGCCGGAATGATCAGATGGTTTGCCGCTCGCCCATGAGCACCGGCGCGGCGTGGTTCGCCGCGCGAAGCGACACAGCGTCTCGAAAGAGGCCGGCGGCTGGATACTCCTCGAGGTATCCGTAGCCACCGAAGCACTGCAGCGCCGCC
The DNA here is from genome assembly GCA_014208095.1 of Actinospineispora eucalypti. Taxonomy (GTDB): domain Bacteria; phylum Actinomycetota; class Actinomycetes; order Mycobacteriales; family Pseudonocardiaceae; genus Pseudonocardia; species Pseudonocardia eucalypti. The sequence continues at coordinate 1,620,817 of JACHMT010000002.1, forward strand.
CCGCTGGCCTCGACCGCGCGATCGAGCCCATCTCGCACCGCGGCCGCGGCGTCCTCGGCCGAACCAGGCGGACGCAGCGCGGCGCCGAGCAGGGTCACGGCGGGCCCGTGCAACGCCGAGAGCTGGGCGCGCATTGTCGGCAGGGCGGTCAGCGGTCCGCCGAACTGCACCCGTCCCTCGGCGTATCGGCGCGCATGCTCCGATGCGGCCTGCACGACCCCGGCGGCAACGGCGAGAACCCCCATACCCAACCTGGCCCGAACGATGTCGCCCCGGCCGGGGTCGTTGCCCGGCTCAAGGTCGTCGCCCGGCTCGAGGTCGTCGCCCGCGCCTTCGGGCAGCGTGGCCGCAACCGTGACCGCGCCGTCGAGCCCGGTTCGCCGCTGGGGCGGCCCGAACTCGACGAGCTCAGCGGGCACGAACCGGCATTCGCCACCACTGAGCACCACAAGGTCGCAGGCCGCTGCGCCGACATCGACCCGCTCCACCGAGATGCGGTCGTCAGCGAGCTCGACGACCGCCAGCGGCCGCCCTTCGAGCGCCGCGGTCGCGAGGACCGCACGCCGAGCACTCGGCGCGAGCGCGAGCGCGACCGCCGCGGCGTGCAGGTGCGCCATCGCCAGACCGAGAGCGGGCCAGTAGCTCGAAACGCGCGCGATAGCCAGCTGAGTGGTGGGAAAATCGGCGTCTCCCCCGCCGTCGGCGTCCGGCACGCCGAGCGCCCAGATCCCGCTTTCGGCCAGCGCCGACCGCGCCTGCGCCACACGGGGCTCCACCTGCGCCCCCCGGGGTTGCCAGCTCGCCGCGAGCTGGTCGATCAGCTCCAGTACCGCCCGTTGTTCGGCAACGGCGGTATCCCACGTCGCGCGGAACACGGTCAGGACCAGAACGTCGAGGTGTCGGGGGCCCGCCGCTCGGCGAACGATGCACTCGCCTCGTGCGCCTCCCGGCTCCCGAGATACAGGGTGAGCTGCTGGTCGTGCGCCATCCGGGCCTGGCCGGAAACACCGTTGTGCCGGGCGGAGAACGCGGCCTTGAGCGCCCCGAGGGCCAGCGGGCTCCGGGTCAGCAGCTCCGTCGCCACCTCCCGGGTCCGCTCCATCAGGCGCCCGGCCGGCACCACCTCGTTGACCAGCCCCATCGCCAGCGCCTGGGCAGCCGTGTACTTGCGATTGAGGTACCACATCTCCTTGGCTCGCTTGCGGCCGATCGTGTCCTCGAGATACCAGGTGCCGTAGCCGGCGTCGAAGCTACCCACCATGGGTCCCACCTGGCGGAACACCGCGTTCTCGGCGGCGATCGTCAGGTCGCACACGTTGTGCAGCACGTTCCCGCCGCCGACGGCGAACCCGTTGACCGCCGCGACGATCGGCTTGGCGATCGTGTCGATCGCCTGGTACACGTCGACAATCGGCAAGACGTTCGAGTAGTCGAGCCCCTCCATCTCGGCGTGCTCGCCCCCGATGCAGAAGAACTTCTCCCCCGCACCGGTCAGGATCGCCGCGCGTAGCGCGGGCTCCACCCGGAACCACTGGAGCGCGTCGACCAGCTCCAGGCAGGTCTGGTCACGGAGCTTGTTGCCGTTCTCCGGGCGGTTCAGGGTGATCGTCCGGATTCCGTCGAGGTCGTCGACGACGATGTCCTGGTAGCTCACGAAGTCATCTCCCCCGGGTTGTCGGCACTGACACGGCCCTCGAGACCCCCGCCGGCCCGGAACCCACGTCCGCTCTTGTTGCCGAGGTACCCGGCCGCCACCATCCGGGTCAGCAGCGGGGGTGGCGCGAACTGCGGGTCGAGCGTCTGCTCGTAGGCACTCCGGGTGGCGTGGTGGTGGGTGTCCAGCCCGATCACGTCGAGCAGCTTCATCGGGCCCATGCGGTAGCCGAGCCCCAGCTCCAGTGCGGTGTCGAGGTCCTCGGCGGTGGCCAGCTCGTCGTCGTAGGCCTGCACGACGTCGTTGAGGTAGGGCATCAACAGCTTGTTGATCAGGAAACCCGGACGGTCCTTGACCTCGACCGGTGTCTTGCCGATCGACCCACAGAACTCGATGAGCGCCCTGATCACATCGGGGTCGGTCTGCAGGGTGCGTACCACCTCGACGAGCTTCGTCAACGGCGCGGGATTGAAGAAATGCAGCCCGGCGAACCGGGTCGGGTCGGGCACGGACGCGGCGAGCGCGGTCACCGGGAGCGTCGAGGTGCTCGTGGCCAGCACGGCCTCCGACCCGACCGCCTCGGCCACGGCCGGCAAGAGCCGCGCCTTGACCTCGCGGTCCTCGACCACCGCCTCGATCACCAGCGACGAGCCCGCCAGGGCGGCGACGTCGGTCGTGCCGCTGATCCGGTCCAGAGTCGCGTCTCGGTCGGCGTCGGAGCGCCTTCCCCGCCGGATGCCGTCGGCGAGCAAGTCCGCCACCCGCCGCCGGCCCTCGGCGAGCCGTTCCTCGTCGATCTCCAGCACCTGCACCGTGCGCCCCGACTGAGCAACGACCTGCGCGATTCCCGCGCCCATCGTGCCGCACCCGAGCACCGCCACCCGCCCGAAGTCGGACATCACCAGCCTCCTCAGGCACCGAACAGTCGGTTGTCGTCATAGGTGTAGAACCCGCGGCCGGTCTTGCGCCCGAGATCACCGGCGGCGATCATCCGGTCCACCATCGGCGGCGGCGCGAACCGCGGATCCCGGAACTGCTCGTAGAGGCGCATGGCCACCTCCTTGTGAATGTCCATCCCCACCACGTCCAGCAGCCGGAAGGGGCCCATCGGGTGCCCCAGTCCGCTGGTCACCGCGAGGTCGATCGACTCGACGGTGCCCAGACCGGCCTCGAGCGCCCGGATGACGTTGTTCTCCCAGGGGATGAGGAACCGGTTGACGATGAAACCGGGTTGGTCCTTGGTCGTCACCGTCGTCTTGCCGAGCGTGGTGAGGAACTCGCGGGTCCGGTGGTAGGTGGCGTCGTCGGTGTAGCGCCCTCGCGCAACCTCCACCAGCTTCATCAGTGGCGCCGGGTTGCAGTAGTGGGTGCCGATCACCCGGTTCGGGCTCTTCGATCCGGCCGCGATGCCGGTCACCGGCAATGTCGAGGTGTTGGTGTGCAGCAGGGTGTCCGGGGAGACCACCGGGTCCAGGTCGGACCACAACCGCTGCTTGGCCGACAGGTTCTCGAAGATCGCCTCGATCACCACGTCGGCGGCGGACAGGTCCCGCAGGTCTGTCGTCCCGCTCAGATTGCCGATCGCGCTCGCCGACTGCTCGGGCGTCAGCTTGCCCTTCTCAGCGCTCTTGGTCAGGAAGCCGCGGGCGGTGTCCAGACCGCGGGCCAGGTTCGCCTCGTCGAGGTCGCGGATGATGGTCCGGTAACCGGCCTGGGCGGCGACCACCGCGATGCCGGAACCCATCGTGCCGGCGCCGATCACCGCAACCGTTCGGATGGGAGGGGTCACGTGGGTTCTCCTGCTCGGGTCTGAGCTTTCATGCGGTCTGCCCGCCGTCGACGACCACGACCGATCCGGTCATGAAGTCGGAGGCCGGCCCGGCGAGCTGGACCAGCCAGCTCCGAAGCTCCTCGGGGCGCGCCATGCGCCGCGCCGGCACACCCTTGAGGATTCGGCCGTAGATTTCGGGATCCGCCCTGGCCTCGGCGTTGAAGTCGGTCTCGACGTATCCGGGCGCCAGCGCGTTCACCTGGACGTTGTGCCGCGCCCACTCCAGTGCCAGCGAGCGGGTCAGGCCGACCACGGCCGCCTTCGACGACGAGTACGCGGTGTGCAGCGGAACGCCCTTGAGCGCGAAGTTCGACGCCACGTTGACGACCTTGCCGTGGCCCTGCGCAACGAGATGACGCCCGACGGCGCGAGTGGTGAGGAACGTGCCCCGGACATTGGTGGCGTGCACCGCGTCCCACTCCGCGGTGGACTGGTCCAGCAGGGCACGGGTCGCGAGGATGCCGGAGTTGTTCACCAGGATGTCGACGTGGCCGAAGAACTCGACGGTCCGCTCGGCGAGCCGGTCGACGGCCGCCTCGTCGGTGATGTCGGTGGGCACGACGAGTGCCCGGCGGCCCTCCGCCCGGACCTCCTTGGCGACCGCTTCGAGCTGGTCGGTACCGCGCGCGGCGAGCGCCACGTCCGCGCCCGCCTCGGCCAGCCCCAGTGCCAACGACCTGCCGACACCTCGGCCGGCCCCGGTGACCACCGCGACCTTTCCGGCCAGGACTCCGGCTGCGCTCACCGGCTCGCCTCCTTCATGCGTGTCGAGGTGTCCCGGCCGATGAGCATCCGCTGGATGTCGTTGGTGCCGTCGTAGATCTGGGTCACCTTGGCGTCCCGCAGGTAGCGTTCGACGCCCAGGTCAACCAGGTCCCCGGCCGCGCCCAGCAGTCGGACCGCCGCGGTCGCGACCGCGACGCCGGCGTCGGTGCACTGCTGTTTCATCATGCTGATCGCCGCTGTCGGCGGTCCCTCCGATCGATCGACCTGGGCGGCCGTGGTCAACAGCAGCAGCCGGGCCTGCAGCATCCGGCCACGCAACTCGGCCATCGGGGCCGCCAGGTCGGCGGGCAGCACCGGGCCGTGACGACGGGTGAGCTCGGCTAGGGCATGGGCGTAGGCGCCACGTGCAATGCCGACGCCCTGGGCGGCCGCGCTGATGCGGGACTTGACGACCGCGCTCATCACGATCCGCCAACCGCTGCCCTCCGCCCCGAGTCTGTTCGACGAGGGCACCCGGACGTCGTCGAAGAACAACTCGGCCGTGCTGGACCCGTGCATGCCCATCTTGACCAGCGGCTCGCCGTGGCCGAGCCCGACGCTGCCGCCCTCGACGACGAACGCGCTGACGCCGTCCCGCCGCGCGGTTCGGTCCGTCGTGGCGAAGCAGACGATCACTCCGGCTCGGTCGCCCGTGGTGATGAACGTTTTCGAGCCGTTGATCCGGTACTCCTCGCCGTCCCGCCGCGCCGTGGTCCGCAGGCTGGACACGTCACTGCCCGCGTTCGGTTCGGTGATCGCCAGTGACCCGTAGACCGATCCGTTCAGCAGCCCCGGAACGTAGCGCTCGGCGAGCTCGGCGTCGCCACCGATCAGAATCGGATAGGCGGCGTGGGTCTGGGTCATGTAGACGAGGCTGGTGGCCGGGCAGGCGGCGCAGACCTCCTCCATGGCCGCGGCGTAGGCGACGGTGCTGTCCGCCGAACCACCGAGTTCCTCAGGGAAGAGCAGCCCGGCCAGTCCGGCTTCCGCCAGGGCCTGGTAGCTGTCCCCCGCGAAGCTCTTCGTGCGGTCCAGCTCGCCCGCAACCGGCGCGACCCGTCGCGCGGCGACCCGTCGAACCTCGTCGCGCACCGACCGCTCCCGCCCGTCCAACAGCGCCTCGGTCACCGCCTCGTCGAGCGCGCGGTGCATCGCCAGGTAGGCATCGGGGTCACGGTCGATGAGCGAGGCGCCGGGACACCGCGGCGACGGGGCGGGCGACGGGGCCGTCACCACGCCGCGCCGTCCCGGTCCGGGAAGGTGGAGCGGCGCTTCTCCCGGAACGCTGCCACACCCTCGGCCGCGCCACCGGTTGCCACCGCCGGGACGACGGCATCGCCCTCGACCACGACAAGAGGCTCGGTCATGGTCGAACCGCCTTCTCGGCCGCCGCCGCGTCGTCGAGCAGCCGCTGGATCTCGTCGTCGCCGAACCCGAGCTCCTTCAACACCTCGAACGTGTGCTCGCCCAACTCGGGAACCGGTTCGTTGCGCGCCCTCGGCATGGAGGCGAGGCGGAACGGACTGCGCACACCGAACAGCTCGGTTGGAGCGGACGGCACCGGGAGCAGCGAGCCTCGGGCCTGCACCTGCGGATCCTGGGCCACCTCCCCGAGTGTCAGCACCCGGCTGCAGGGCACTCCGACCTCGGCGAACAGGGCCACCCAGTGTTCGGCCGACTCCGCCGAGAGCCGTGCCGAGATTCGGTCGACGAGCATGGGCCGGTGAGCCCTCCGCCCGGCGTTGTCGGCGAGCCGCTCGTCGTCGGCGAGATCGTCCAGACCGATCGCCCGGCAGAATCGCCGCCACAGCGAGTCGTTGCCGATCGCGATCACCAACGGCCGGTCCGCGGTGGGGAACGGCTGGTAGACCGCGAGGACCGAGTCGGTACCGCCGCTGGGTGCCGGCTCGGGCTCGCCGGCCAGGAAGGAGGCCAGCCGGGGCGCCATCAAGGCCAGGTCGGAGTCGAGCAGCGATACGTCGATCACCTCGCCGATCCCCGTGGCGCGTTGCCGGACCAGGGCCGCGCACACGGCCAGTCCGCCGCTCAGCCCGGTGACGATGTCGGACAGCGCCGTCGACACCCGCTGCGGCGCGCCGCCTCGCTCGCCGGTGACGCTCATCAGCCCCGAGCGGGCCTGGGCCACCAGGTCGTAACCCGGCAGCCCGCTGTCCGGACCGGTCAACCCGAACCCGGACATCGCGCAGTAGATGAGCCTCGGGTTGCGTGCCCGTACCACCTCCGGGCTCAGACCCAGGCGCTCCAGCTTGGCGGGGTTGAGGTTCTCCAGGAACACATCGGCCGAGTCGAGCATGCGGGCGAGCGCAAGGGAACCCCCGGGCGAGCGCAGGTCGAGCACCACGCTGCGCTTGTTGCGGTTCGCCGAAGCGAACCAGGGCGACACGTCCCCGACGAACGGCGGACCCCAGGCGCGGCAGTCGTCGCCGCCCGGCCGCTCCACCTTGATCACGTCCGCGCCGAGGTCGGCCAGGTACATGCCGGCCGACGGCCCGGCGAAGGAGGTGGTCGCGTCGATGACCCGGACCCCGTTGAGCGGACCTGCCTCGGGACCCGGTGACGGCGAGCCGTTGTGCCGGCCCTGCACGCGCCCGGCCGACGGCGGAGCGCCCGGCGCCGTCGCTCCGGTCATACCTCGCCGACCGACAACGAAACACCGGTGACGTATCTCGCCTCCTCGGATGCGAGATACAGCACGGCATTGCTGATGTCGATCGGGTCCACCCACGGAATCGGAAGGTTGTGGGTGGCCCGGCAGGCCTGGATGAAGTCGTCTTCGGTGGCATCGGGCCGGTCCGGGAAGAACAGCTGCTTCATGAAGTCGTTGCGCAGCATGGGCGTGTCGCAGTTCGTCGGGTTGACCGTGTTCACCCGGATCGAATGTTTGGCCAGCTCCACCGACAACGACTTCATCATGCCGACCACACCCGACTTCGCCGCCGAGTAGTGGACCAGGTTCGGCGACCCACTGGCGTAACCGACCCGGGAGCTGGTCAGGATGATCGACCCACCGTTGCCGGCGATCAGGTGCGGGATCGTGGCGCGGCAGGTCCACCACACCCCGGTGAGGTTGACGCTGATCATCTCCAGCCAGGTCTGCTCGGACATCTGGTCGGCGGCCGCCGCCGAGAAGATGCCCGCGTTGGCGACCACGACGTCGAGCCGACCGAGCTCGGCGACACCGTTCTCCACGGCGCCGGAGACCTCGTCGAGGCTGCGGACGTCCGCGGTGGTGAGCACCGCGCGGCGATCGAGCTCCTCGATCTGTCGGCGGGTCTCCGCAAGGTCGTCCTTGGTCGCACCGGGATACGGGACGGTGTCGACGGAGTCGCACAGGTCTATGCCGATGATGTCGGCACCCTCCTGGGCCAACCGGACGGCGTGACTGCGCCCCTGGCCCCGCGCCACTCCGGTGACGAACGCGACCTTGCCTTCCACCCGGCCCGTCATCCCAGCGCCTCCCGAACGATCTGCAATTTCTGCAAAATGTCTGCTAATAGACATTACAAGGAGGAAATCGAGCCCGTCAAGGACGGCCGCCGGTCGCGTGCCGCACCATCGCCCGAGTCGCATCCGCGCAGGCGGTCGCCGCCTCCAGGGGTGGCATCGCCACGAGGCGGTCGTTGAAGATCTCCGGGCCGATCGGCGGCAGCGGCCCCTTGGCGGCGATCCGGCGCAGGAAGTCCTCGACCGGCAGCTCCCCCTCGCCCGGAAGTTCCCGATGGTGCAGCGAGTCGTAGAACCTGTCCCGCACCGGCTCCGTCGCCCCGTCCACGAGTTGGATCTGGAAGATGCGTTCGTGCGGCACGGCGTCCACGTCGGCCGGCACGCCGCCGGCTCTGCTGATGTTGTAGGTGTCCAGGACCAGACCCAGGGTCGGCCGGCCCACGGCGGCGAGCAGCTCGACGGCCAGCGCCACCGTGCTGACGTGTGAGCCGTTGCTGATCTCCAGGTGCGGCCGGATCCCCAGCGCCGCCGCGCGGTCGGTGAAGGACCCGAGTGCGTCCACGACCCTGGCCAACGGCGCGGGCTCGCCCCAGAACGGTGCCCCCAGCGAAACGAACTCGGCCCCCAGTTCGCTCGCGTAGCGCAGCAGGTCGGACTCGCTCGCCCGCAGCAGCTCGGCGGCGGCGCCCGCGACAGCCTCCGGGTCGTGGCCCGGATACCAGCCGAGATACACGTCCACGCAGTTGACCCGCGCCTCGCGGGCGGTCAGCTCGCGGTGCACCGCCGCCAACGAGCCCCAGTGCGCCTCGGCCTCGGCCACGTCGGTCACGAACGCGGTCATGGCGTCGAAGCCGGCCGGACGCAGACACTCCGCCCGGGTGAGCAGGTCGTGGTTGTGCAGACAGGCGCCCCACATCACGAGCGCGCCCTCAGATGTGCCCACCGGTCGGCGCTACTTCTGCAGGTAGGCCATGTCGGCCTCCAGGACCGTGCCCGAGACGTAGGAGGCCTGGTCGGAGAGCAACCAGGCAATGGCTTCCGCCTGCTCGGATGGCTCGGACATCCGGCCACAGGGCATCAGCGCGGCGTAGGCGCGCTGCGTTTCCTCGGGATACGCCTTGAGGAGGCTCGTGGCCGTGGTCCCGGGAGCCAACGCGTTGACCCGAATGTTGTCCCGGATGTAGTCGATCGCCGCGTTGCGCGTCAGGCCGACCACACCGTGCTTGCTCGCCACGTATGCGGTCAGGCCCGGGGGACCGGCCTTCAACCCGGCACCGGAAGCCACGTTGACGATGGACCCGCCGCCGTTGGCGAGGAAGTGCCTGGCCTCCGCCCGCAGGCACAGCCAGCAGCCGCGCAGGTTGACGTTCATGACCCGGTCCCACACCTGCGCGGTCATCTCGTGCGTGCGCTGCTCGGGTTGCGAGATCCCGGCGTTGTTCACGGCCAGATGCAGTCCGCCGAACTCGGCCACCGTGAAATCCACCATGGCCTCGACCTGGGCCTCGTCGGCCACGTCCACCCCGATGAACGCGGCCCGGCCGCCGTCGCCGCGGATCGCGGTGGCGACCTTCTCCGCCAGTGCCTCGTCCAGGTCCGCGATCACCACGGCGGCACCCCTTGCCGCGAGCAGCGTCGCCGTGGCCTCGCCGATCCCGGTGGCGGCCCCGGTGACCAGGGCAACCTTTCCGTCGAAGTTCATGCTCAACGGTCCTCTCAATGCACGATGGGATCGACTCAACGCAGCTCGAAGGTCAGTGGTAGCGCTTCCGGCCGGCACACCACACCGGTTGTGTAAGGCACATCGAGCTCAGGGTCCCGCAGCCGGAACCCGGTGGCCCGCCGGGTCAACTCCTCCAGCCCGATGCCGATGAGGAACTCGGCGAACGGCGCCCCCAGGCAACGGTGCACCCCGAAGCTGAACGCCATGTGCTGGCCGCTGTTCGGCCGGGCGAAGTCGAGCGTGTCCGCCTGGGGGAACTGAGCCTCGTCACGATCAACCGAGGCGTAGTGCACGAGCACGGTGTCCCCCGCCCGCAGGGCCACGCCGCCGATCTCGGTGTCCCGGGTGACAGTCCTGATCAGCCCGGTCACCGGGCTGACGAAACGCAGGAACTCGGCGAGGTGCCCGGACGCCCAGTCCGGGCCCTGGATCCGCGTCTCCAGCTCGGGGTGCCGTACGACCTGGTGCATGATCAGCGCCATGGTGGCGTAGTTGGTCTCGAAGCCGGCCGCCACCGCCGAGAAGATCATCCCTACCTTCTCGTCCTCGGTGAGCGGCCGCCCGTCCACCGAGCCGAGCTCCACCGCGCCGATCATGTCGTTGATCTCCACGCCGGAGCTCCTACGCCTGGCGAGCAGCTGCCGCACCAGCCCCATCAGCTGGGCGTAGGCGTCCTGCGTGCTCTCCTGCACGATGCGGTCGGCGCCCGCCACGAACAGGTCGATGTCCTCGGCGCCGCTGGACCGCAGGAAGACCGCAAAGAGCGCGGCGTAGGCCAGCTTGGCCGCGTAGTCCTTGACGAACTCGACCTCGCCGGTGGATAGCCACGGCTCCATGAGCTGTTGGGCCAGCTTGCGCAGCTCGGGCTCATGGGCCCGGATGGCCTGCTGGGTGAAGTAGGGGCGCAGGATGTCCCGATACTGCTTGTGCAACGGCGGGTCGGCGGCGGCCGGCAGCGGGCGCGGCTCGCCGACCCCGTGGACGGTGACGCCGTTGCGGTTGGAGAAAGCGGCAGTGTCGAAGAGGATCCTCTTGGCGTCGGCGTAGCGCGACACCACCCAGTACCCCGGCTCGGCAGTGGTGTGGAAGACCGGGCACTCCCGCCGTGCATGAGCGAGCACCTCGTGCATCACCTGCACGTGAGCCGGGTCGTACTGGTCGAAGGAGCTCAGCAGTTCACTCGGTTCCACGGATTCGGCCTTCCTCGGCGCGCTCGGGTCGGCGGTACACGGATCGCTCCCCCGGGGAGGTCAGGGATCCCACCGGATCGGGAGCTTGCTGAACCCGCTGACCAGCAGAGCCTGGGTGCGCGTCGGTTCCTCGTCCGGGTCCAGCCGCAGTCCGGGCAGCCCGGCCAACAGCGCGGAGATCCCGATTCGCAGCTCCGCTCTGGCCAGGGCCGCACCGATGCAGGTGTGAATGCCGACCCCGAAGGACAGGTGCCGGCGCAGCTCGCTCCGTTCGCGTTCGATGTCGAACTCGTCCGGCCGCTCGAACTGCTCGGCATCCCGACCGGCCGACGCGAGCATCAGCCGAACCTTGGCCCCCTTCGGGACCGGCACGCCGCCGATCTCGGTGTCGTGCCGCGCGGTCCGACAGATGCCCTCCAGAGGAGAGGCGAACCGCAGGGTCTCCTCCACCGCGCAGTCGATCAGGCCGCTCCTCGCCGACGCCGATCATTCGGGCGACCACTCGGATCGTCATCGGAGCCGCGAAGTCGGCGACCAGGTCGGCGTGGCCCCTCGGGCGGATCCGGTCGACCAACTCGTCCCCGAGCTTCTGGATGTCGGGTTCGTAGCGCTGCACCATGCGCGGGGTGAAGGCCTTGTTGGCGATGCTTCGCTGGCGGCGGTGGGCCGGCTCGTCCGCGATCAGCAGCATTCCGTCGTCGCTGATCTGGCGCATCCGCTCCGGCCCAGGGCCTTCCTTGTTCGAGAAGGTGCCCGGCGACTGCATCACGTGGGCGATGTCCGCGTAGCGGAACACCGACCAGAACTCCTCGGTCGCCTCGGCGACCCACGGATTTCCGCTGATCTTGCGTGCGCGCGCCTCGTCGAGCACGTGGTGGTGCACCGGACACGAGCGCCGCAGTTCGTCGAAGTACCGGTGCGGGTCCGGCTTGACCTCACCGTCGTACGGGTTGTACTCGATCATCAACACCTCCATGCGGAAGATGCCCCGACCGCGGAGCCTATGGCATAATGTCCTACAGTTACAGTCCTGGCCGGAATTGATCGGGGGACCACGATGTCGACAGCGGGGACGGGCGAGGCCCGTTCTTCACCGCGAGTGATAGGTGAGAAGGTCCTTCGCCCGCGCGCCCAGGTCGAGGAGAAGGTCCGCTCGATGATCTTCTCCGGCGAGCTGCGGGGCGGCGAGAAGCTACCGCCGGAAGGCGAGTTGGCCCGCCAGTTCGGCGTCAGTCGCACGACGGTGCGCGAGGCGCTGAGGTCCCTGGCCACGGAGGGTCTGATCTCGAAGACGCCCGGCATCAAGGGCGGGAGCTTCGTCCAGCAGGTCGACTACCAGTCCCTCGGAACTCTCTTGCGGGACTCTCTTCACCACCGTCTGCAACTCGGCTGCCTGCGACCCGACGAGCTGGCGATGGTCCGCCAGTACCTGGAGGTGCCGGCGGCCCGGCTGGCCGCCGAGCATCGCTCCGCGACCGATCTCTCCACGCTTCGCCAGATCGTGGCACGTCAGAAGACGATCTCGGTGGACGACCCCGAGGTGCCGGACCTCGACTCCCGGTTCCACCGGACCATCGCGGCCGCCTCCGGCAACCGCGTGCTGGCGGCGTTCGTTCATGCCCTGCACAGCGAGACCGAGCCCCTGCACTATCTGGACCTGTCCCCCGATGTCGGACGAGAGACGGTTCGGCAGCACCAGAAGATCGTGAAGACGATCGCCGCCGAGGACGCTGACGCGGCCGAGGCGGCGGTCGTGGAGCATCTGAGCTATCTACGGGCGCATTTGCTCCCGACCGACGCGAACGACGGCCGCGCTCAGGTACCGCTGCCGCTGGCTGACCTCCCGACCGGCGACAGGAGGCTTGGTGGCCACAGTTCAACTGCGTAGATATCGCATCGCGGACGGACAGCTCGATGCGTTCATGTCCTGGTTCCCCAGGGCCGTCCGCACACGTGAACCCTACGGATTCTTCGTCGAGTTCGCCTACGTCGACCGGGTTGCCGGCGAGTTCATCTGGGCGGTCGGCCACCCGGGCGACTCCGACGCCTTCGACGACGCCGAAGCGAGGTGGCGAGTCGACCCGGAACGCACGACGGTGTTCGGCGAGCAGCCCGACTGCGTCCTCCACCACCGGATAGCCAAGGTCGAGCCGGTGCGACCCTCCTGACCGATTGGAGCGCGTGATGTCGGGCAGCTACACAGTGTGTCTGGGAACCCAGAACGAGGGCGTGTGGGTCAGCCACGACGGCGGCTCCGAGTGGCTCCGCAGCCGGTTGGACCTTCCGCCGTACGCCAGGGCCGGCGAGGTCGACGTACGGGCGGTGGCGGTGTCGCCGCACAACCCGCGCCAGGTCTGGGCGGGCTCCACCGGTGAGCCGGGACGGGCCGTCCTGCTTCGCAGTGACGACTGCGGCAGGTCGTTCGAGAACGTTCCGGCCCCGCTCGACGGCAGCGAGATCTGGTCGATCGCGCTCAGCCCGCACGACGCGTCGGTCATCCTGGTCGGGCTACGACCGGCCGGAGTCCTGAGGTCCACCGACGGCGGCCAGAGCTGGAAGGAGCTCGCGCTCGGTGCGGCACAGCTCTGCAACGCCGGCTCCTCCCGCACCACCGACGTCGCCATCGACCCCGACCACGCGGACGAGATCTGGGCGAGCGTCGAGATCGACGGCGTGTTCCACAGCGACGACGGCGGGGACAACTGGGCGCGCATCGTGCTCAACAACGGCCAGTCCCTGCTGGGCCCCACCGAGGTGTGGCGCGACGACCGGCACGAGGACATCCACGGCGTGGAGGTCGGCGGAGGCGCGGTGTGCGCCTCGACCCCCATCGGGTTCTTCCGCAGCACCGACCAGGGCCGGACCTGGTCACCGTCACGCTTCCCGGAGCCCGTCCCCGGGGCCGGGCAGATCTGGTACACCCGAGGCCTGCTCACCAAGACCGACGATCCTGACACGATCTTGGCGGGCGTCGGCGACTACATCCCTGGAGCCCGCGGCGTCATCCAGCGCAGCACGGACGGCGGCCGGAGCTGGGCGCCGGTCAGCCAGGTCACGAACTCGGTCGTCTACGCGATCGCGGGTCACCGTGACATCCCCGAGACGATGGCTGCCTGCAGCATCTTCGGACAGGTCCTGACCAGCACCGACGGTGGCGCGACGTGGTCGAGGACCGCCCGCGACTTCGGCGAGACCCGAGCGATCGCGATCAGCCCCGCGAGCGGGTGAGCCTCGAGAGGTCGTGTCCGCCGCGCGCACGGACCCACCCAGCAAAGGAGATCACTGGTGAGACCGACACTCCAATCGACCCCACTGGTCCGGGAGATCACTGACCCGGAGGTCGAGGCCTACCGTCGGGACGGGTGGGCCTGCCTGCGCGGGCTGATCTCCCCGGAGCTCGCCGGCCAGCTGCTCGAACAGGCCAAGCAGGTCATGGGGCCTGAGGGCAAGGACCATACGTTGCGCCCGGGCATCGATCCCCAGCTGGAGTGGTCGACCCAGTACCACTACCCCGCCTTCGAAGGAATGCCGTTGTTCGGCGAGCTGGGGCGGTCGGAGGAGATCGGCAGGGCAGCACAGCGCCTCATAGGCCGGCGCGTCGGCGTCCGCTACTACCGGGACCTCATCGCCTGTCGCCAGCCCGCGGCCAGCGGCGGCGCCGGTTCACGGCCGACCCCGCCGCACCAGGACTACCCCTCCCGCATCTTCGACCGCATGGGCTACGTCAACTTTTGGATCGCGCTCAACGAGGTGCCCCCGGAACGCGGGAGCATGCAGTTCCTGACCGGCTCGCACCAGGAGGGGCCGCTCGGTTGGGACAGCAAGGACCGGCCGGCGGCCGAGCAACTCCAGCTCCTGGACGTCTATCCCGAGCTGCTCGAGCGGCACGAATGGTCCGAGCCGCTGCACCTACGGCCGGGTGACGCGACATGCCACAGCATGCTCACCGTGCATCGCGCCGGCGCGAACACGACGGGCGAACAACGCTGGTCCTACATCACGATGTATCTGCCGGAGGACGTCCGCTACGTCGGCAATCACGACGTCGCCAACCTCATCGTCGGCAACCCGTTCCACGTGACCGGCGACCGGAAGGGGATCGAGCCCGGGTCGACGTTCGATCACCCCCATTTCCCGCTGGTCGTTCCGGGCTTCTGAGCAACCAGGCGGCTCGGTGGCGGTGCCGAACCAGGCCACCGGGTATCCGCCTCGCCCCATCAGTGGCGACGGTCCACCAGTGACGAAATTGTCTGATATTTGAGGAGCGAGGATCGGCGGCCGGATGAGCCGAGGCCCCCGGGCACCGCCGCACCGGTGAAGACGACACTGCCGGCGGTTCGGTAAGACCGGCCAAGATCGCGGCCCGATCGGTGCCCGCCCGCGCGGCGCGTCCGCTCGGGTCGACCACGTCCGATCGGGCATCGGGCCGGTACGCGACACGACCTCGACGAACCCGGGAAGCGTCTCGGAAACCTCCGAAGGGCATTTCAGGTAATGGCGATACCGCGGTTCACGGCCCGAGCGGAGCGAGCCGCCAGACAAGGTCGTTAATACTTCAACGACTGCTCGACCCGATCCAAAATGCGCTCGACGTCGGGCAGCCAGAATTTCTCGAGCTTCGGCGGCGGATAAGGCGTATCGTATCCCGTCGCGCGCAATACGGGCGCCTCCAGATGATAAAACGCTGCCTCGGTCACTCGGGCAGCGATTTCCGCGCCCAGACCAACGCTCCGTGACGCCTCGTGCGCAACAATTCCGCGGCCGGTTTTCCTGATGCTGTCCACAATCGTTTCCTCGTCCAACGGACTGAGCGAACGCAGGTCGATCACCTCGACACTCCAGCCGTGCTCGGCCGCGGCCTCGGCGGCATCGATCGCGGTGCGGACCATGGGTCCGTAGCAGATGAGCGTCACGTCGTCGCCGGTTCTGCGCACCACGGCCTTGTCCATCGGCGCCGTGGTGAGGGGCAGCTCGATGTCCTCCTTGAGGTAGTAGCGCCGCTTGGGCTCCAGGAAGATCACCGGGTCGTCGCAGCGGATGGCCTGGCGCAGCAGCGAGTATGCGTCCGACGGTGTTCCCGGTGTGACCACCCTGAGTCCCGGAGTGTGCGCCCAGTAGGCCTCAGGGCTCTCCCCGTGCTGCTCGATCGCGCCGATGCCGCCGCCGTACGGGATCCGGACGGTGACCGGGAGCCGGATCCGGCCCCGAGTACGGTTGCGGTACTTGGCCAGGTGGGTGACCACCTGCTCGAACGCCGGATGTGCGAAACCGTCGAACTGGATCTCCGGCACCGGTCGGTAGCCGTAGAGCGCGAAGCCGATGGACGATCCGACGATCCCGGACTCGGCGAGCGGGGTGTCGAAGCACCGGTCGGTGCCGAACCGTGCCTGCAGCGCATCGGTGACCCGGAACACCCCGCCGAGGGCACCGACGTCCTCGCCGAACACCAGCACGGAGTCGTCGTCGAGCATCTCGTCGGCCAACGCCCGGTTCAGCGCCCCCACCATGGTCACCGCTGCCATCTCAGGCCTCCCCGCCGGCGAGCTCACGGCGCATCATCTCTCGCTGAGCCTGCAGAAGACTGGGCCGCTCGACGTAGACATGGTCGAAGAGCTCAAGCGGATCACCGGCCGGAGCGTCGTAGATTCCCGCCCTCAGCTCGGCCGCGAGCGCGTCGGCCTGCCGGTTCACCTCGCCGTCCATCGCGGCGTCCCACAGGCCGCGCGCGTCGAGAAGACGACGGAACCGCGTCAACGGATCCAGCTCGGCCCACGCCTCGATCTCGCCCGGCGGCCGGTAGCGGCCGGGATCGTCCGAGCCGGAGTGAGCTTCCATGCGATACGTCAGGGCCTCGATCAACGTCGGGCCCTCCCCCCGGCGCGCGCGGTCGACGGCCCACCTGGTCACCGCGTAGCACGCCAGGACGTCGTTGCCGTCCACCCGGATGCCCGGCATGCCGTAACCGATCGCTCGGTGCGCGATGCTCGGTCCGGCCAGTTGGTCACGCACCGGCACCGAGATCGCCCAGCCGTTGTTCTGGCAGAAGAACACGCACGGCGCCCGGCGAACCGAGGCGAGGTTCATCGCCTCGTGCGCATCGCCCTCCGACGTCGCGCCGTCTCCGAAGTACGCGATGACCACGAGGTCGTCGCCTGCCAGCCGGGCCGCGCTGGCCAGGCCCGCCGCGTGCGGCAGATGGGTGGCGATGGACACGGTCTGCGGCGCGAAGCGGTACTCGAGCGGGTCGTGGGCACATACCCACGTGCCCCGGTTGTGGTGGAGCTGTTGGACGGGATCCACGCCCCTCACGCGCGCGGCCCCGTGCTCACGGTACGAGGGGAAGATCCAGTCGCGCTCGGTGAGCGCGTACGCACTCCCCACCTGCGCCGCCTCCTGCCCCAGCGACGACGTGTAGACGGCCAGCTGGCCCTGGCGGCCGAGTTTGAGTGCCTCGTCGTCCACCTTTCTGGTGATCACCATGAAGCGGTACAGCGCACGCAGGCCGTCGTCTTCGAGGTCGAGGGCGTACCGCGGGTTCTCCCGAACTCGCCCCTGGGCGTCGAGCAGCCGCACAGGCTCCTCGGAGGGCAGCAGATCCTCCCGCCGGGGCGCAAACCAGCGGTCGTCCTCGACATGTTCCCCTACGCTGGTCACCGGTCATCTCTCCGTTCCCCTGCCCAGGGGTAGACGAGGCATCCCGCTCGTTCGGCGCGCTCGGGCCGATAGATGCGAGGCGGCAGTACCAGTCTGAATTAGACCACACCACATTGGCTCTTGCCCCCGGAAGTTCGACCTTTTCAGCACGAACACTCTCCTACCGACGACGACCCCGAGAATGAGCGTCGAGAACGCGACTTGACTAATTGCGGAAGTGAGCCGCAGCCTGGACGCCGTCGGCTCCCGTCACCGTTCAGAGCTCGAACGCGCTAACCAGATTGTCACAATGGAAAGGCCACACGACAATGTCTGTACCCATGACCTCGCGCCGGACACGCGGCGACGCGGCGCGACGGTCGCGCTCCCTCCTGCTGACGGTCGAGGACTTCGCCGGGGTCGAGCGCGTGACGAGTCTCCTTCGCGGTCGTCGCTACGACGTTCGCGGGCTTCGGGCAAGCGTCCTCGACGACGGCGGCTGGGCGGTCGAACTCGACGTTCCGGCCGACGAACACGGCCTGTGGCGGCTGTACGAGCGGCTCCAACGCTTGCCGGCGGTGATCGAGGTACACCTCGGGCCGGGCTTGAGAGGACAATTGGCGGACAAAAGCACCACTGACCCGGAAGGATGACGGTCCCGGGTCCTCGGCTCACCGGCAGGGAGGACCCGCCGTGGATCCTGGCCGCCGCCACCCCCGGGGCCGGGGCCTACTGATTCGCCCATCCCGAAGAACTGAGCGCCCTCTGGGCATCCGCGCGCCAGGATCTCCGGTTGGTGCGCTGATCCCGACCTCGGGGAAACACCAGCTCACCCGCTGTCGACGAGCCGTCCCGGCCAGGTAATGGCCTGGGCGGGACACACCGCGACGGCGCGCTCGATCGACTCGGCGTCGCTGGCCGCGACACCGCCCGCCGCACCGCGAACCCGGGTGATTCCGTCGTCATCCATTTCCAGGTAGCGCGAGGCGTAGTCATGGCACAGCCCATATCCCACACACTTCGTGGCATCCACCGACGGCGGGGGCAGCAGCTCGTCGCTCAATGGGTCGGCACCTCCGCGCCTTCCCGGTGCAGTCGCACCGGGAAGGAATCGAACACCACCTTGAACGTGTCCTTGTTCAGCCGCGGCTCGCGACCGGGAACCAGGTTCACCTCTCGGCGCACCAGCTCGCGCAGAATCGCCACGGTCGACCCCTGGTAGCCGAGGAGTCCGCCGGAGTCGGCATCGAACCGCCCGAGAGCCAGGGCTCGACCGATGCAGGCGTGATGGCCGTGCCCGAACGCCAGCCCCCACAGCGGAACGTCCCTGGCGGTCCGCCGGTAGGGGTCGAAGCGCTCCGGGTGCGGGCCGAAGAACTGCTCGTCGAGATGGGCAACCGGAATGTGCAGCACCAGCTCGTCGCCCTCCTGGTACCGCCGACCCTGTGCGGTGACGCCGGAGCGCAACGCCCGCCGGGTGAGCGCCGGGTTCGGGACGTGCAGTCTCAACGACTCGGCAACCGCCCGGATCAGGAAGTCGTTCCCAACGTCGAGGGCGGCGGCCACCGACTCCGGATGCTCGGCGAGGTACTCGATCAGATGGTGCAGCGCGTCGAGCACCGTGTTCGACGTGCTGCGCACGCCGGCGACCATGTAGAAAGTCGCCTCCCGCGCGATCAGCTCCCCGTCCCAGTTGGCGTCGTCGTACGCCGCGACCAACGTCGAGATGAGGTCGTCGGCGTCGGGGTCAAGGCCGCCGGGCGCACGCCGCCGCAGAATCGCCGGCATGATGTACCGCTCGGTGAAGTCCACCAGGCCCTTGCGGATCCGCCAGGCCTCCTCGATCGGGTCCTTGCGGCTGAACATCAGCCCGGCCGCGCTGTTGACGAACACCATGTAGTGGGTGAGCTCGTCGATGGCGAGCGCGGTGTCGGCCGGCAGGCTCAGGCCGACGAACTCGGCCATGACCAGTGTGGTGATCCTCGGAATGACCTCCGCGAGGTCGACGGTGAGGGTGTCCCCGTCCTGGTCCGCGCGGTCGACCTCGCCGAGGACGTGCTCGATGGCGTTCCGCACGGCCTTCGCCCTGGTCGTCCGCAGCACCGCGGGACGGAAGTGCTTGGCCTCGAGGCGCCTGCGCCGGGCGTGCTCCGCTCCCGCGGTCAGCGAGATCGTCTCCAGCTTGAACGGAGTCGACATCGGATCGGTCCGGGCAAAGTCGGGTGAGGCGAGCACGTCGGCGATCTCGCGGTAGTCCGTCACCGGAGTCATCCGCGCGATCGCCTCGGGCATGTTCGGGTTGGCAGCCACGTCGGGTGCCTTACGCGTCATCGGTCCGTTCCTTCAGCCGTGCAGCAGGATGCGGGCGGGCTCCTCGCAGAGCTCGGCGAGGTAGGTGACGAAACGGCCGGCCTCACCGCCGTCGCACACCCGGTGGTCGAAGGCGAGGGTGAACGCCACCACTCGTCGGACGGCGAGCCCACCCTCCACCACCCACGGCCGCTCTCTGATCGTCCCGATCCCGAGAATCGCCGCCTCCGGGGCGTTGATGATCGGGTCACCGTCGTCGGTGCCGAAGTAGCCGTAGTTGTCGACCGTGAACGTCCCACCGGTCAGGTCGCGCGGCGTCGCGGTACCGGACCGGCAGCGTCCCGCGAGCTCCGCGGTCCGTTCCGCGATCTGCAGGGTTGTCAGCCGGTGGGCGTCCTTGATGTTGGGCACCATGAGGCCGCGCTCGGTGTCGACCGCGATCCCCAGATTGATCGGCTCGAGCAGGCGGATCTCCCCGGCCTCCCGGTCGTAGCGGGCATTGAGTGTGGGGAACCGGCGCAGCGCGGTGAGCACGGCGCGGCAGATGACCGCCATCGGCGTGATCTTCACCGGGAAACCGTCGGCCGCGGCCCGCGCGGTCAGCACCTCGCGCAGCCGCCACAGCTCGGTCACGTCGGCGTCTCGGGTGCACAACGCGTGCGGGATGTCCCGGCGTGAGCGCTCCATCCGGGTGATGATGCGCTTGCGGATGCCTCGAACCTGCTCGACCTCACCGGGATACCGACCACGGAAGCCGGGCACGGCCTTCTCCCCGGACAGCGTGGACCCGGACGACCCATGACCGTTGTCCGATGGGCCTGGGGTGCCGACGGGCGAGGCGGCACGCTCGACGTCGGCGCGGGTGATGGCTCCGCCGGGGCCGCTGCCCGGCGGGAGGCCGGCGAGCTCGATGCCCAGCTCCTTGGCCAGCTTGCGGGCCGGTGGCTTTGCCAGGGGGCGTCCCGCCGAGCGCCGCCGGCGGCTCCGCGCCTCCTGCTGAGCGCCGTACCCGACCAACAACTTCGGCTCGTCCGTCCCGGAGGGCGACGGGCTTCCGGTGGCGATCCTGACGAGCACCTGTCCCACTCCGAGCGTCTCGCCGACGGCAGCGAGCGTCTCGACCACGGTGCCGGCGAACGGGGAGGGCACCTCGACAACGGCTTTCGCGGTCTCCACCGACGCCAGGGCCTGGTTCAGCTCGACGCGGTCTCCCTCGGCCACGTGCCACTCGACGATCTCGGTGTCCTCCAGCCCTTCACCGAGGTCGGGCAGCAGGAAGTCCCGTATCTCCTCGGTCCGTACCCCCGTCATGGGCGACGCTCGTAGGTCACATGAACCTCCCGGGGACGGCGGACGATGCCGCCGCTGTAGCTGATCTCGCCCCGGACCCGGATCCGGCGAGCCTGGGCGGCGAACTCGTGCAGCCCCGCGCCGATGACGGCCTCGGCGAAGATGGCGCCGAGACACCGGTGGATGCCCGCACCGAAGGCCAGATGGGTGGTTCGGGACGGCCGTTCGAAGTCGAGCTGGTCGGCGCACCCGAAGTGTGCCTCGTCGCGATCGGCGGACGCGACGTGGACGATCACCTTGTCACCCTTGCGCAGCTTCGTCGTACCGATGGTGGTATCGGCGGCGACGGTGCGGGCCAGTCCGGCGACCGGGGACTGCAGGCGCAGCAGCTCGTCCAGCCGACGACGTGCCCAGTCCCGTTGGGCAAACGTGTCGATCAGCTCCGGATAGCGACGCGTGAGCACCAGGATGGTGGCCAGCTGCGTCACGTTGGTCTCGAAGCCGGCCGCGATGAGCGAGCACACGCAGCTGGTCACCATGTGCGGCGGGATGGGCTCACCGCCCACCCGGCCGTTCTCCAACGCCGAGATCACGCTGTCGTCGCGCACCCCGGCTGCCCGGCGCCGATCGAGCAGCTCGCCCACCAGCTTCATCAGACCCAGGTAGGACTCCTCGGTGTTCTCCACCACCACCCGGTCGGCCGCCCCGATGAAGTCGCCGAGCAGCCCGAGGTCTTCCACCCGGAGATAGACCTCGGCGAATGCGGCGAAGGAGTACGGCGCCGCGAACTCGCGCACGAACTCCATCGCGCCGGCGTCCAGCAAACCGGCCAGCCGTTCGGCCGCGATCTCGTGCAGTCTCGGCACCGAGGCCCGCACCGCGTCGCGGGTGAAGAACCTGCTGAGCAGCTGGCGGTACTCCTTGTGAGCCGGCGGGTCCAGGCCTACCGGGATGTCCGGCGGCAAGCTCGGGTCCCGGGGAAACACCGTCACGCCTTCACCGTTGGTGAAGGTCACCGGGTCGAGCAGGACCCGGCGGGCGTCCGCGTACCTGGTCACGATCCAGTAGCCCGGCTCCGACGACGTGAACGTCACCGGGCAGTGCTCCCGCGCGTAGGCGGTGACCTCGTACATGCGCTCGTTGTCTTCCGGGCTGTAGTGGTCGAAGCTCCGGAGAACGTCGTCATCGATCATGTCGCTCCCGCCAGGTGTGGCCTGCGCGAGCAGAATAGTCCAACATTTGACGTAACGATAGCCCGGACAAATAGGTCGGACAAATGGTATCGTGCCGGCGGACTCTGTGTCCCCGACCACAGTGGAGGAGAACGCCCATGAGCAGCATCCTGGGCACACGGGTGCGACGGGTCGAGGACAAGGGCTTTCTCACGCGCGGTGCCGTGTACACCGAAGACGTCCAGGACGATCGCCTGACCGACGCCCTCTACCTGACGCTCGTCCGCTCGCCGGTCGCACACGGACGCATCACCGGAATCGACACGTCGGCGGCGCGTGAGTCCGACCGGGTCGTGGCCGTGTTCACCGCGGCCGATCTCCAGGACGTGCCGCCGCAGCCGCCCTCGTTGCCGATGTTCCCGCCCGGCATGGCGCAGCCTCTGCTGGCCCACGATGTGGTCCGCTACGTCGGAGAGCCGATCGCCGCGCTGCTCACCAGCCGTGTCTACGACGGTGCGGACGCCGCCGAGCTGGTCTCGGTGGACTTCGACCCGCTGCCGGCCGTCACCGACCCGGCGCGATCCGCCCGCGACGAGATCCTGCTGTTCCCCGAGGTGGGTACCAACACGGCCTTCGACGTGGCCGCCATGGCGGCCGCGGCCGCCGAAGCGCAGGGAGTCCAGCTCCCCGCTCCCCCGGCCGATCCGTTCCAGGGGTGCGAGGTCGTCATCCGCCAGGTGCTGCACAACCAGCGCGTCGCACCGGCCCCGCTCGAGGGCCGGGCCGCGGCCGCGACCTGGGAGGACGATCGGCTGCTGCTGTGGTGCTCCAGCCAGGGCGCGCAGACCCTCCGGCCGAGCGTCGCCGCGATGCTGGGGATACCGCCCGACCAGGTCAGGCTGATCACCCCCGACGTCGGTGGCGCGTTCGGCGGCAAGTTCTTCGCCGATCCCGAGCACGCGATCTGCGCCTGGGCCTCCCGACGGCTCGGCCGGCCGGTCCGCTGGACCGAGACCCGCTCGGAGAACCTGCTGTCGATGCATGGTCGAGGCCAGATCCAGACCATCACGATCGGCGGCCGCCGCGACGGCACCATCGAGGCCTACCAGCTCGACGTGATCCAGGACGCCGGCGCCTATCCGAGGATCGGCTCGATGTTGCCGGCGCTGACCACCATGATGGCGTCCGGCGTCTACGCCATCGACCCGGTGCTCACCTCCGCCCGCAGCGTGGTCACGAACACCGGCCCGATGGGAGCCTTCCGGGGCGCCGGCCGCCCGGAGGCCACCGCGGCGATCGAGCGTGCGGTCGACCTGTTCGCGGCCGAGGTCGGGATGGATCCCGCGGCGGTCCGGAAGATGAACGTGCTCGCCGCCTTCACCGAACCGATCACCGTCGCCACCGGCGCGGTGTACGACACGGGCGACTACCAGGGTGCGTTGGAGCGGGTGCTGGAGGCGGCCGACTACGCCGGGCTGCGCGCCGAGCAGACCCGGCGCCGGGAACGCGGTGACGTGCGGCAGCTGGGCATCGGGCTGAGCTGCTACGTCGAGATCACCGGGGCCGGCATGGAGCCGGGGGTGTTCAAGGAGAACTCCACCGTCGAGGTGCACGCCGACGGCACGGTCACCGTGCTCACCGGTACGTCCCCGCACGGGCAGGGCCACGCGACCAGCTTCGCGATGATCGTCAGTGACCGCCTCGGAGTGCCGATCGACCAGATCACGCTGCGGTGGGGCGACACCGATGTGGTGCCCGAGGGCGCCGGCACCGGAGGGTCCCGGAGCCTGCAGCAGGGTGGGGCCGCCGTGCTGCGGGCAGCCGACGAACTCGTCGAGCTGGCGAGGATTCGAGCGGCGGGACTCCTGGAGGTCGATCCGGACGATATCGAGGTCGACACCGACAACGCCCGGCTGCGGGTCGCCGGTGTGCCCGACGCCGGAGTCACCTTCGCCGAGCTGGCGGCCGTCGAGGAGCTCAAGGCGCACACCGTGTTCTCGGCGCCCGGCCCGACCTTCCCGTTCGGCGCGCACCTCGCGGTCGTCGAGGTCGACACCGAGTCCGGCCAGGTGGAGGTGACGCGGCTGGTCGCCGTGGACGACGCGGGGACGATCCTGAATCCGCTGATCGTCGAGGGCCAGATCCACGGCGGACTCGCCGCGGGCATCGCGCAGGCGTTGTACGAGGAGATCCGGTACGACGAGGACGGCAACCCCCAGACAGGGACCTTCGCGGACTACTCCATCGTCGCGGCGACCGAGGTCCCCTCGTTCCAGCTGGTCCCGATGGAGACCCCTACCCCCTACAACCCGCTCGGCGCCAAGGGTGTCGGAGAGGCCGGCACGACCGGAGCCACTCCGGCGGTGCAGAACGCCGTCGTCGACGCACTGGCCCACCTCGGCGTGCGGCACATCGACCTGCCCACCACGTCCCAGCGGGTTTGGCGAGCGATCAACGAGGCCCGGAACGGAGTTCAGCGGTGAAGGTACGTCTCAGCGTGAACGGTCAGGAGCGCATCGACGACGTCGAACCCCGCCTGCTGCTCGTGCACTACCTGCGGGAGGTCTGCGGACTCCGGGCGGCCAACATCGGCTGCGACACCACGTCGTGCGGTGCCTGCACCGTACTGTTGAACGGCGAGGCCGTGAAGTCCTGCACCGTGCTCACCGTGCAGGCCGACGGCACGGAGGTCGAGACCGTCGAGTCGCTCGCCCGGCCCGACGGCACGCTCCATCCGGTTCAGCAGGCCTTCCACGACCACCACGCCCTGCAGTGCGGCTTCTGCACACCCGGCATGGTCATGGCCGCCGTCGACCTGCTTCGCGAGCATCCTCGTCCGAGCGAGGCCCAGGTGAGGTCCGGTATCGAAGGCAACATCTGCCGGTGCACCGGCTACCAGAACATTGTGGCGGCGATCCTGGCATCGGCGGAGCAGGCATGATCCCGGCGGCATTCGAATACCTGCGCGCCGACACGGTCGAGGAGGCCCTCGCCGCGTTGGCGGAGCTCGGTGACGAGGCCAAGTTGATGGCCGGTGGTCACTCGCTGCTGCCCATGATGAAGCTACGGCTGGCCTTTCCCGCCACCGTGGTCGACCTGGGACGGCTGGCCGAGCTCTGCTACCAGCGACTGGACGGGGACGAGGTGGCGATCGGTGCGCTGACCAGGCACTGCGAGCTCGTGTCGTCCCCGTTGCTGGCCCGGGAGGTGCCGTTGTTGCCCCATGTCGCCGCTCGGGTCGGCGACCGGCAGATTCGGCACCGGGGCACGATCGGCGGCTCGCTGGCCCACGCCGACCCCGCCGCCGACCTCCCGGTGGCCGTCCGCGCGTTGGGCGGAACGATCGTGGTCCGGGGTCCCGACGGAGAACGGCACATCGACGTCGCGGACTTCTTCGTGGACTACTTCGAGACGGCGCTCGCTCCTGACGAGATGCTCGTCGAGATCCGGGTACCCCGGTGTGGCGCCCAGGGCTGGGCCTACCAGCGGTTCGCGCGCCGTTCGCACGACTGGGCGATCGTTGCCGCGGCAACGGTCGGCGGCCGAGTCGCGCTGGCGAACATGGCCAACGTGCCGACGCGGGCCACCGCCACCGAGCGGGCGCTGGCCTCCGGCGCTTCGATCGAACAGGCCGCCGCCCTCGCGGCCGACGGGACCGAGCCCTCGGCCGACGGGCACGCCGACGCCGAGTACCGCCGCCACCTCGCGCGGCTGCTGACCCGCCGAGCACTCGAGTCGGCGGCCGCCTGACCGGCGGGAGTACCTGCTCGTGAGGCTGTCCGGTATGCCCCTGTCGGAGGTGCGATGAAGCTGGCGACGTTCTCCTATCCCGGCCCCCAGGGCCGGGAGTCCCGAGTGGGGGTGCCCGATGAGCAGGGCCTCATCGACATCACCAACGCGGCCGCGGAACTGCTGCGCATCCGCAAGGGCGGTACCCGTGCGCGCGATGTCGCGGCCGCGGTCGTGCCGCCGGACATGATCGAGTTCATTGCCACCGGTTCCATGGCGCTCGACCTCGCCGCCGAAGCCGTCGAGGCGGTGCGGACCGGCAGGATCGGACCGTGGAGCTCGGACGACGCGCGCGTTGTGTGGCCCGCCGATCAGGTGCGGCTGGAAGCTCCGCTGCGCCCCCGGAGCATGCGCGAGTTCGGCGTGTACACCGAGCACCTCGAGCATCTGGGCATCAAGGTGCCCGAGGCGTGGTACAAACTGCCGCTCTACTTCAAGGGCAACCCGGAGTCGGTGATCGGTCCCGACCAGACCATCCGATGGCCGGCGTTCACCACGACGCTCGACTTCGAGCTCGAGATCGGCGCGGTCATCGGCAAGCCGGCCCTCAACCTGAGTCCTGACGAGGCCATGGACGCGGTGTTCGGCTACACGATCTTCAACGACGTCTCGGCACGGGACATCCAGCGCGCGGAGCAGACCTACCAGGTGGGCCCCGCCAAGGGGAAGGACTTCTGCAACGTGCTCGGACCGGTGATCGTCACCCGCGACGAGCTCGGCGACGGCGACCTCGCCGTGATCGTGCGGGTCAACGGCCGGGAGTGGACCCGCTCCACCACTGGGGGCATGTATCACCCCTGGCCACGGCTGGTCTCGCATGCTTCCTGGGAGGAGTCTCTGGTCCCGGGCGACCTGCTGACCGCCGGCACCGTGGCGGGCTGCTGCGCGGCGGAGTACTTCCTCGACCAGGGCCGGTCGCCGGAGGACGGTCTCCTCGCGCCCGGAGACGTCGTCGAGTTCGAGGTCGAGGGCATCGGGCTACTGCGCAACGCCGTCGGTGACCGCCCGGACGAACTGTCGCTCGACTACGGGGTACCGCTCTCCACGTGACCGCCGACGGGCAAGGCCCGTTCCTATAAATGCAGGAACGGCAGGACCGGACGTCCCGAATTGGTCCACTGGAGGACCAGGAGGACCGTGCCGTCCTGTTCGGCGCGCGTCGCGGGATATTCGACATCCGGCGGGTAGAACATGCAGGAGATCGCGTCGTACTCCCTGCTCCGCCAGGTTACCGAGCCCTCGATCAACCACCGGGTCTGTTGGAAGTCGACGGTGTCCGCGCCCAGCACCGCCCCCTTCGCCAGGCGCACCAGCTTCACGTTCGGACCGGTCTCGTACATGTTCAGCACGTGCTTGACCTCGACGCCGTCGCGCACCGGCAGCCACGGCAGTTCCTTGGTACGCACGTAGACCGGGTGCGGCAGACGAGGGCGGGCGTACTGGACCTTCTCCTCGCCGGTGAGCCGCGACTTGCCCTGCTCGATCGCGATCGTGATCGCCTCGAACGAGTCCAGCGGCCGCCCGCCATCCGGCCGGTAGATCCCGTTGTCGAAGTTGCCGTACTTTTCCAGCTCCTTGGTGGTCTTCGAGATCAGCGTCTGGTCGAGGAACGGCCGGTTGGAGGGACCGGTGAACTGGGTTTGGAGCATGTGGCACCGAGCCGTCGGGTTCTCCACCGAGGCCATCGGACCGTACTTGACCGAGTCACCGACGAACTGAAGGTCGCCTTCCTCCACGGTGTCCTTGCCGAACTTCATCGCTCCCCGGTGGAAGTACCGGACCTGCGAGAAGGTGTGGGCGTGGCGCACATTGCGGATCTCCTCCAGCTCCAGTGCGCTGTTGTTGGTGACCGCGATGCCGCGCTGAGGGTTGATCACCTGGAAGAAGCGCTGGTCCCAGCTCGACGCCTGCCTGCCACCGAAACCCTGCGCCTGCACGGCAAGGTCGTCGTAGTGAACGCACACGGCTTCGGTGCCCTCGAACGTGTCCGTCTCATTCAGGATCAGCGGCAACAGTCCATCCCTTCAACGCGGTCTTAGCGGGGCTACCGGATCTGCGGGTCGCCCTACCGTCCACTACGTGACATTGTTGGACATTTCTGCGTTGCGCGCAATGGGTCCGGACCTACGAGTTCGCCGCACGCCAGCCCGGACTGCGCGCGACCGCCAGCTGATGCGTTGACCTCGACTATAAATTGTCCTATATTTTCCTAAACGATAGGCACGACGATCTACGGGCCCGACCGGTCCCGACGTCCTGTGACCGAGAGGATGACCATGTCCGCCGAGGACTCCGCCGACACCGTTGTGGCTCCCAACCTCAGCCTGCTGACCGGGCCGATCGAGAATCCGGGTCAGCCCACAATTTTCAAGATCGAAAAACCTGAGATGAAGCGTGGCAGGCACGTCAGGGTGCTGGCGCGGACCGAGACGATGTACTGCAACGTGCAGTTCGTCCGCCAGGGCGGCGAGAACAAGCTGCACTCCCACCCGAACCTCGACGGCCTGTGGTTCGTCCTGAAGGGCAAGGCCCGCTTCTACCAGGGCCATGAAGAGCTGCTCGTCGAGCTCAACGCCGGCGAAGGCGTCGTCATCCCGCACGACTACAAGTACTGGTTCGAGAGCGCCGGCGACGAGGACCTGGAGCTACTGCAGGTCGAGTCGTTCCTCAATGCTGGCGATGAGATCAAGCGTGTGGTGCACGACAAGAGCGGCGAACTTTCGAGCGAGACCTGGGATATGGAGTCGAGCCACTAAGGAGTACCGAAAGCTCGTTACCTGGGTGTGGCCCCAGAGATCCGGGGCCACACCCATTTGTGTTGTGCGGTTGCCGGAATTCGGGCCGCTACCGCTTCGTGCCGAGCGACCATGGCCGGAGATGCTGGCTCACCGGATCAGACTTCGAGCGTGATTGCCTGCGTGGGGCAGCTGTTCGCCGCCGCAACCACGTCGTCCCGCACCGACTCGGCAGGTTGCTCCTGGAGCACGTACAAGAAGTCGTCGTCACGAACCTCGAATACGTCCGGGGCATACATCATGCATTCCCCGTGTGCCTCACACTTCTTGAAGTCAACGTGCACGCGCACCGACTTGTCCTTTCTCTACACCGGGTCCCAGCGACGGATACTGGCCGGCTCCACATCGGGTACCTGATCGAAGTTGAATCGGAGCCATGACCGGGCAACCTCGGCGACGAAGATCCGCCCATCACGATCGACGGCGACGTCGTGCGGCGCGGTGAGGCGACAACCGCCGTCATGCCGGTCGAGAATCAGCCTTTCCCTGCCGTCAGCGTCCAGGGCGACCAGGCGATTGCCCAGCTGAGCCACGTCTCTCTGCACAGCGCTCGGACCGAGTTCGGCAATCAGGAGCAGATCTTCATCACCCCAACGCATCGGCACCGCGGCGCACGGGCGGTGACAATGCCAGTGCCCGAACGCGCCGCCCTTTTTGTCGAAGAACTGGAGGCGGAAGTTCTCCCGGTCAGATACGACGAGGAGATCCTCGCCGAGGAAGCTCAGATGGTGCGGGAGGCTGAAACAACCGATCGCGCCGCCGGGCTCCCCCCACGACAGCACATGGACACCGTGACGGTCGAAACGGTGGATTCGAGAGTTTCCGTATCCGTCGGCGACGAAAATGTCACCGCTGCGCGGATGCACAGCCACGGAGGTCGGCCGGTTGAACGCCTTTCCCTCCTGCCAGGGCGCCGGCGCACCCCGGTTGCCGAGCACGAAGTGCAGGTCCCCGTCAGGAGAGCGCTTCTCGACGACATGCCCGAACTCGTCAACCAGATACAGATCGCCGAACCGGTCCACGGTGATTCCGTGCGGGCGAGCGAACTGGCCCTCCCCCCAAGCGCGGAGCACACGCCCGGCCAGATCGAGCTGGACGACGGGCACCGCGCCTCGGTGGAAGGCCCAGACGGTGCCATCCGGCGCCGCGGCCACGGAGGCCGTGTCCCCCGTGAACGTGAGTCCCCTCGAGGGTGGAGGCCAGTCGGGAACAGGTGCGTGCGTCACCGCATGCTCGCCCTCCGCCCGAGCTCCGGGCATGGCCAGCCCCAGCAGCGTTTCGTGCGACGGCATCAGATCCACGATCCGAACTCGACAGCCTCAGTACTGCGTGTTGCCGGCGTCCACGGTCATCGCATGGGCGGTGACGTAGCGCGCCTCGTCGGAGGTCAGGAAGACCACCGCGTTGCTGGCGTCCTCGGGTTCGATCATGGGCACGTCGATGCCATTGGTGAACATGGGCGCCAGCCGAGGGTGCTTGGCGAGGACCTCGCCCATTCGCGCGAAGGACGCATCGGAGTTCATCAAGGTCTGCACGCCGGTCGGATGCAGGGTGTTGACCCTGATGTTGTGCTCGGCCAGCTCGAAAGCCAGCGAACGCATGAGCCCGACGATCGCGCTCTTGGCCGCCGTGTACGGGTGGAAGAACGGCAGTCCCTTGAGGCCGGCCGCGGAACTGATCAGCAATATCGAACCGCCACCGGAGTCAACCAGATGCTGGATCGAGAGCTGCACGGTGTTCCAGACACCGGTCAGATTGATGTCCAGCACGTCCTGCCACAGCTCCGGCGTGACCTCGTGCCACTCCTGGATCGTGATGATCCCGGCGTTGGCGACCACGGCGTCGAGCCGGCCCAATTGGCTCACGCCGTTGTCGATCGCGGCCTTGAGGCCCTGCCGGTCCCTGACATCCGCTTCGACAGCCACGATACGTCGGTCGAGTGCCTCGACCTCCTTGACCGTGCCGGCAAGGTCTTCCGACGTCGCTGGCGGGTACCGCGTGTGCGGCATCGGTGCGCACGCGTCGACGGCAATGATGTCCGCCCCTTCCCGTGCCGCGCGAATCGCATGGCTACGGCCCTGACCGCGCGCCGCCCCCGTGATCAACATGACCTTGCCTGAGAGCCGACCAGTCATCGCACCTCCAAAGAGTCCGACAATAACAATAGTCCGCTCATGGTGTCCTTGACTAGCACCTGGGCATCAAGGTAGGTAACGGCAGTCGGCGGCTCAGCCCCGTCTACTGGCTATCGTTCGACTTTTTAGCCTCGCGGCCCCGGGCGCTGATCTTGCTGGAGGGTTCGCCGGTGATCGGAGGTATTGGCCCCTCCTGCTATTAGGTGCTCAAGCATTGCTCAAACCGATGGCTCCCGATCAGTCGCCCGTTGGCGCACCGCCGGACGTCATGGCCGATGCGCGACACCATGCAGCATCAACGCGGCCGCCTCCTCGGTCTGCACGCGTCGGTCAGGTGACCGGCCGCCCGGAAACACCCACTCGTCAAACAGCGCCATCGCGAGGACCATCCCGGTGATTGCCCCGATGGTCGCATCGGGTTGGTGGAGTCCGGCGTAGCCCTGCGCGCGGGCCTCGTCGAGCAGCGCCTGTCGGAGGGTCACCATTCCCTGGGTGAACTGCTCACTGATCGAGCGCGCCAGGTCGCCGAGCCGGCCGTCGGCGGCGGTGGCCGTGAGCAGCAGCCTCAATGAGTCGCGGTGAGGCTCGACCGCGTCGTAGAGGCCCACGACGAAATGCCGGGCAAGTTGCTCCGGGTCCCGTTGGCCAGGCGGGTTCGAGCGCCAGAACTCGAAGTGTTGCTCCAGGAAGTCTCGGAGCGGGGTCAGAACCGTCGCTTCGAACAGCTCGGCCTTCGACGAGAAATGGCGGTACAACGTCGGCTGGTCTACCGATGCCCGCTCGACGATCTGCGCGGTCGTCGTCGCCTGGTACCCCTGGCACTCGAAAAGGTCCCGCGCCGCCTCCAGCAACAGCAGCCGGATCTCCGCTGAGGAACGCCGGTTCGCGCGGTTGCGAGTACCCGTCCTTGGGGTCGCGCGCGTTTCGGCACGACCCGCATACGATGGTTTCATCCGGCCTCTCGTAACGCCCTCAACATCGGCGGCGGGAACAAAAGGGGGCTATTCAGTCGACGCGCCGCGCGGGCTGCGGCTCAGGTTCGGCCGCCACGATCGCCATTTCGGACGCGGCGGACCCGTCGAGCCGCTTGATCGCCGACATCATCACGGTCGACATGCCGACGACCCAGACGAAGAACACCGCCAGCGGGAGCCAGTAGGCGAGCACTCCGTTCCAGGAGAACGGCCCGCTCTTGAAGAAACTGATCAACCCTCCGGGGACCGAGAGCAACGCGGTCCACCAGCACAGGTACCCGGACCATCGGGGAAATATCGGGTGCGCCGACTGGTCGCCGAGAATCGTCCACCCGGTCACTCCCAGCCAGATCATCAGCGGCGGCCATGGGTACAGAAACAGGAACCAGGCGAAGTCGTTGATCGATCTGGTCACGTCCGGGTCGATCTCGCCAGGCCGAAAGGCCGCGAGGGCCCAGATCATCGGCACGAAGACGACGATCACGGTGACCACGCCGATGCAGACCACCTGCGTGTAGGTGCGGATCGGCGTCCGGCCCTCCAGCAGCCTGGTCAGCGCCGCGAGCGCGCACCCCCACAGGGCGACGAAACAGAACCCGGTGATCATGAGAAAGCAACCGACCCGGATCCGGGTCTGGTGTTCGACATAGATCTTGACGATCTGAGCGCTGGAGTCCTCCGCGGAGGGCGGCAGGATGAATCCGGACAGCACGAAGCCAGTACCGAACAGCAGGAACATGCCGGCGAAGCCAACCCAGATGGCGGTTCGCACGGGCCCGAGGCTGAGCCGCTCGGTCATCGCGCGCTCCCGGTGGAATAGAGCGGGTCGGCCGCGTCCGGGCGGCCGAGGAGGATGTCGCGGTCGGCCCACTGGTCCCACATCTTCGCGGTGGGCGGGTCCACTCGGGAGTAGTCGTACACCAGCCGTCGGTGCGCGATCGCCCATCGCCCGGCCCGCTTCTCGAAGCGGTCCACGAAGCGACCTCCGAACAGGATGTCGGGCAAGCTCGCATCGGGGTCCCGGCCTACGAGAACGTTGTAGAGGTAGGACTCCACGTGCGCGCTGTCACCGTCCCGTTCGATCAAGGTGTTGGTGACGACATGCTGCATGATCCCGTACTCCGAGGCGGGCCCCCGAAACTGGTGCACGAGTTCGATGAACCCCTCGAGACCGCCGTTGAACACGCCGTGTTCGTCGATCGCGTCCTCGTGATAGCAGCCACGGACGAGGTCGACGTCGTACCGGTCGATACCCCGGCAGTAGCGGTAGAGACAGTCCCTGATCTGCTCGCGCGCCCAGAGCTCTTCAACGATCTCCGACGTGTCCACCGTGGTTCTCCGTTCGAAATTGTTGGATATTTTGAGTCTAGAAGAGAGTAGCTCAGGGTGTCAAGGCCCGAAAGCACCACTGACCTCCCTAAACTGTTCGATTGGCAAATTACTGGACTTAACCGAAAAGAGTCGATGTGCGGTCGCGTGGGGTTTGCTAGGAGCATCGCTGAACACGCCGCGACGCCACCCGACATGCCATGCGGCACCCGCTGCGCGGCGCAGTACAGGACACCGATGCGGTGCGCGATGACATCCGCCAGATGGTCACCGAGCATCCGCGAGGGAGATGAGGTCGACCGGCCTCCGTAGGCGCCGCAACCGTCAGCGGCCGCCCGGTGTTCTCCTCAATGCATGCAAGGGGCCGGCCCTGATCGATTAACCCAACGGAAGGGCATGTCGTGTCAGAACAGAACAAGGCCATCGTCGGACGCTGGTTCACCGAATTCTGGGGCAATCCGTGGAATCCCGGTGTGATCGACGACTTGGCGGCGCCGGACATTCGGTTCGAGTACTCGATGCACGCCCCGTGCCGTGGCCGCGACCAGGTGCGGGAGTTTGCAACCAAGTTCCGGTCGGCATTTCCCGATCTGAACTTCTGGGGCACCGCCGAACTGATCGCCGAAGGCGACTACGTAGTCGGGCAATGGGAAGGTGGTGGCACTCAGACCGGAGAGGCCTTCGACGACATCCCGGTCGGCGCGCTGCCGGCCAGCACCGGCAAGACGATGCGCTTCAGTGGCATCTCCGTCCTGAAGGTCGAGAACGGGCTGATTACCGAAGAGATCGGCCTTGATGACGGCCTCAGCGCCCTGCGACAGCTCGGGCTGATCACGGCGGCGTAGGCCCCGACAACGAAGCTCGCGCGCCCGGTGCCCGGTCAGTGCCCACCCGGCTGGCACCCCCAACACGGCGGTCTCGCCAGCCGGATGGGGTGTCAGGATCTCGTCGCGCACGAGACTGCGCCGGGCACCGCGCGCCGAGCTGACCGAAATGCGACCCAGGTGCCGCATCGCAGGTCCATCGCCATGCAAGCCGACCCCAGCGACAGCTTCGCGAAGAGATCGAGTTCACCTCAGGCGGCGTGAAGTGCGCGGCGTGGTTTTACCCGGCCACTTCCGATCCCCGCCCTCGACCGATTGTCGTGATGGCTCACGGCATCACCGGTACGCGGCGTGACGGACTGCCGCCATTCGCCGACCGATTCGCGGCAACCGTCAACGCCGCGCTGATCCACGCCGGCAGCGGCTTGACAACCCCATAGGGACACCCCCCGCTAACGGTTGTGCCAGTCGCGGAAGGCGGTGAGCAGGTCGTTGCGGGCCCGGGTGGACAGCGTCTCGGGGGGTAGCTCGCCGAGCCGGGCGATCGTCACCCGGAACTGGTCGAGGTAGCGTTCGCAGCCTTCGCATATGGCGATGTGCTCGACAAACCGTGCCTCGTCGACGGGGGCGAGGGCACCGTCGAGGAACGCCGTCACCAGTTCCACGAACTCGTTGCAGTCCATCATCGCGCGGTGGCCTCCCCGCTCGCTCCGAACGCGAGGTAACCCGCGAGTTCCTCGCGGACAACCGCACGCGCACGGTGCAGCAGTACCCGCTGGTTCGCCGGGGAAATCTCCAACATCCGGCACACCTCGTCGGCATCGTGGCCGTCCACGTCCCGCAGGTTGATCACGATGCGCTGCCGCTCGGGCAGCCGCGCCAACACCCCGGTGATCACGGCCCGGATCTCGGTGTTGAGCGCCGCGTTCTCCGGGGAGTCCCACTCGTGCGGCGCATCGCGCCAGTGCCCGGGATAGTCGCCGTCGGCGCCTTGGAAACGCGCGGGGTCGACGGTGGGTCCGCGATCCTCGTCCTCGGGGGCCAGGCTCGCCCACGGCACGCTTCGCCGCTCCCGGACACCGCGCTTCTTGGCCGTGTTCACCAGGATCCGGTACACCCACGTGCGGACCGACGAGCGAGCCTGGAACCGGTCGATGCCGTTCAGCACGGCCAGCCAGGTGTCCTGCACGACCTCCTCGGCCGACGCGTGGGTGGAGACGAAGGACTTGGCCAGCCGCAGCATCGACGGTGACCAGGCGTCAACCACCTCGGCGAACGCCGCCTCGTCCCCTCCGCGCAGCGCCGCCACGAGGTCCGGGTCGCAGGTCGGTGGAGGCACCGGGTGAATATACGGCCGGCTCCCGCCCCAGCAGCCCCAGCGCGGCCGCCGGGAACGCCAGCACGGACAGCAGGCCGGCGCAGACCAGCGCCGCCGCCGTCACCGGTGACATGAGGCCGATGACGGTGCCGATCTGCGTCGCGGTGACCAGGAACGGCAGTGAGGTCGCCTGCAGCAGGCCGGCGGCCGCGACCGACCGCCGGTCGAACAGCTTCCGGTAGAGCAGGGCTGGCACGCCGCGCGCGAGCAGCAGCGCAAGCAGGAACAGCGGCACGCGGGCCAGCGCGGCGGGGTCGGCGAGCAGCCCGGCAAGGTCCAGCCGGATCCCGCTGGCCACGAAGAACACCGGGATGAGCAGGCCGTACCCGATCGCGTCCAGCTTGACCCGGAACCGGGGGTGCGAGGAGGCGTCCTTGTCGAGCAGGCCGACCACCGCGCCGGCGAGGAAGGCCCCGAGGATGCTCTCCAGGCCGAACGCCTCGGCCAGCGCGACGAAGGCGACCAGAAGCGCCACCGCCGCCCGCACCCGGATCTCGGCCGTGGTGTCCTGCAGCCGGACCAGCGTCGTGCCCAGCCGCCGGGACCGCCCGGCCAGCGCCACCACGATGCCGGTCACGGCCACCAGCAACACGAACATCCCGAGCAGCACGACCCGCCCGCCGGTGCTCCCGCCGGTGGTGGAGAACAGCAGCGAGAGCAGCACCACCGCCGCGAAGTCGGCGACCGAACAGGCCGCGATCACCGTCTGGCCCAGCGGCGACTCGGCACGGCCGGCGTCCTTGAGGACCGGCACGACCAGCCCGAGCGATGTCGCCGAAAGCGTCACCGCCAGCAGCAGCGGGCTGTGCACCCAGCCGAGGGCGCCAAGGCCCGCGCCCTCGGCCAGGCCGACCACCAGGCTCACCAGGTATCCGAGCAGCGCGAGCCGCAGGACCCTCCCGCGCAGCCTCCGCACGTCGATCTCCAGGCCGGCCAGGAACAGCAGGAACGCCAGGCCGAGCAGCGCGACGATCTGCACCGGGAGGTCAGCCTGGACCCAGCCGAGTACCGAGGGGCCGACCACGATGCCGGCGACGATCTCCAGTACGACGGCCGGTACGCGCAGGGCCGGGGGCACCTGCGCCGCGAGCAGCGGCGCCACCAGCGCTATGGCGGCGACCGCGAACAGGTTGACGAACTCGACGTCAGGCATGTTTCCCGGCTCCGTCCGGCCACGCCGCTCAGCGGTATTCGGGGTTCTCGAAGTCGAAGCGGCAGCCGGCGTCCCACTGGGAACGCTGGTTGCCGTGCGCCGGGATGCCGCCGGCGTCGCGCAGCATCCGGGCCAGGTGCATGAGGTTCCAGGTCATGAAGGTGGTGTTCCGGTTGGTGAAGTCGTTCTCCGGGCCGCCCGAGCCGGGGTCGAGGTAGGAGGGACCGGGTCCGGCCTCCCCGATCCATCCGGCGTCGGCCTGCGGCGGAATGGTGTAGCCGAGGTGCTGCAGGCTGTAGAGGACGTTCATCGCGCAGTGCTTCACGCCGTCCTCGTTGCCGGTGATCAGACAGCCACCGACCCGCCCGTAGTAGGCGTACTGACCGGCGTCGTTGAGCAGGTGCGAGCAGGCGTACAGCCGCTCGATGACGAGCTTGGTGACCGAGCTGTTGTCGCCCAGCCAGATCGGGCCGGCGACGACCAGGATGTCGGCGGCCAGAACCCGCTGGTAGAGCGCCGGCCACTCGTCACGCGCCCAGCCGTGCTCGGTCATGTCCGGCCAGACACCGGTGGCGATGTCGTGGTCGATCGCGCGCACCACCTCGACGCGCACGCCGTTCTTCTCCATGATGTTGCGGCTGACGTCGATGAGGCCCTCGGTGTTGCTGGGGTCGGGTGAGCGCTTGAGCGTGCAGTTGATGAACATCGCGCGCAGGTCGTCGTAACGGGTCTCGGTGCCGGTCATGGTCTGTGTCCCTTCGGGTGGTGGGGTGGTCAGAGCAGTTCGGCGTCCTGTTCGACGCACAGCAGGGCGGGTCCCTCGATGGCGAACAGCGCGGTCATCGCGGTGTCGAGCTGGTCGGTGGCGCGGACCCGGATCCCGGTGGCGCCGCACAGCTCGGCGTAGCCGGCCCAGTCCGGGTTGCGCAGGCTGGTCTGCCAGACCGGGTAGTCGCCGGCCAGCTGCTCCTTGCTGATCTTCCCCAGGGCGTTGTTGTTGAGCAGCACGTGCTTGATGCCGATGCCGTACTTGACCGCCGTGGTCAGCTCGGCGGCGTACTGCCCGAAACCGCCGTCGCCGGTCACCGCGACGATCGGCCGGTCCGGGGCGGCGGCCCAGGCACCGAGCGCGGCCGGGTAGCCGAATCCGATGGAGCCGAGGTAGCCGGACATCAGCACCGGCTGCCCACTGGACTCCAGGTATCGGCCCAGCGAGTAGGCGTGGTTGCCGACGTCCACGGTGACCACGGCGTCCACCGGCAGGTGGCGCGACAGGGCGTCGAACACGGCGGCCGCCGGCACGCCCCGGCCCCGGTCGTCGCGCGTGCGGCGGTGCTTCTCCGCGCGCCAGATCGCCCAGCGGGCGGCCACATCGGGGCGCTGGTCGGTGGCCTTGACCTCGCCCAGCGCCTCGACCAGCGCCGACACGGTGAGCCGGGCGTCCCCGACCAGCGCGGCGGTCACCGCGTCGAAGCGGCCGACGGCGGAGACCTCGTCGTCGATCTGCAGGATCGGCTTGTAGGGAGCGATCCCGGTGTGGTTGGCGAACGAGGCGCCGACCACGATCAGCAGGTCGGACTCGTTCATCAGCCAGCTGGCCACCGGCGTTCCGCTGCGCCCGAGCACCCCGGCACCCAGCGGGTGGGTATCCGGCACCAGCCCCTTGGCCTTGAACGTGGTGACCACCGGCGCGTGCAGGCACTCGGCCAGCCGGGTGATCTCCCCGGCCGCGTCCCGGGCACCGTGACCGACGATCAGGACCGGGCGGCGGGCGTCACGGACCAACGCGGCGGCGGTGGTCAGCTCACCGGGGGTGGGCAGGATCCGCCGGCCGGCGCGCCGCCCGTCGGGCACCAGCGCCGGCGCGTCGCTGGGCTGCACCTGTACCTCGTCCGGGAGCACCAGGTGAGCCACGCCACGGGCGTCGACCGCGTGCTTCACCGCCAGCGCGGCGAGCTCGGCATGGTCGCTGCCAGCGGTCACCGTGCTGCTGGACACGGCCACGTCCCGGAACACCGCGGTCAGGTCAAGATCCTGGAACGCGCCCCGGCCGAGCACCTTCGAGGGCACCTGGCCGGAGATCGCCACGACCGGCGCGCCGTCCAGCTTGGCGTCGTACAGCCCGGTCAGCAGGTTCGTCGAACCCGGCCCGGCGATCGCGAAGCACGCCGCCGGGCGGCCGGTCAGCTTGCCGTACGCGCTCGCCGCGAACGCCGCCGCGCCCTCGTGCCGGATCCCGATGTAGCGCAGCTCGCCGCGCTCCTCGGCCCGGCGCAGCGCTTCGGCAAACCCCAGGTTCGAGTGCCCGACCATGCCGAACACGGCCGTCACACCCCACGCCACCAGGGTCTCCACCATTACATCCGCGACCGTGCGCGGCCGGGCCGGCTGCTCCGGGAGCTGGACGTACACGCCGTCGCCCCGCTCGGCGACCGGGTAGGTCGGCACCCCGTCGGAGAACCCCTCCGGCGGCCGGCCGGTGATCGGGTGGTAGTCGTACCCGTGCCACGGGCAGCGCAGCCATCCCTTCTCGATCGCCCCCTCACCGAGCGGGCCACCCTGGTGCGGACAGCGGTTCTCCAGCGCGCCCAACTGTCCGCCACAGCGGCTGAGCGCGACGGAACGACCATCCACCACAACACCACGCACCCGCCCGTCCTCGGGCACGTCGGCCGGATCGACGCGATGCCAATGGCTGTCGGACATGTAACGCCTCCTCGGTACTCGGACACTGACCGGAGGACCCGGCACGGGGTCAGTGCCCCGAGGGGCGGCGGGCGTTACACGAGGAGACGAGATGACCACGACGGAACCGGGGGCACTGGCCACCACCCGGCGGACGCTGCACGGCATCGCCGAGCTGTTGCTCGCCGGACCACAACACCGCAACGCCGGCACAATCCGGCTCCAGGTCACCCCGGGCGGGTTCGGCACGGTGGTCGAACGGGACGCCGGGCCGTGGCTGCGGGTGGACGGACCGGCCCTGCTGTCCGGCCACACCCGGATCGACCTCGCGGGGCGGACTTACAACGAGGTGGCCGCGACGGCGGGCATCCGGGCGGGTGCCCCCGAGGACGTGTACCGGGACGGGGCGGGCGTGGACGCAAACGAGCGGATCACCCTGGATCCCGATGCCCTGGCGACGATCGTGCGGGCGTTCGAGGACGGTGACCGGGCCCTGCGCGGGTTCGCGCCCGAACTCACGCCGGTTCTGTGGCCCGAACACTTCGACGTGGCCGTCACGGTGGACGAGGTCAACTACGGGGTCTCCCCCGGCGACACCGGCATCGGCGAGCCCTACGCCTACGTCGGGCCGCACCGCCCCCGGTCCGGGCCCTTCTGGGACGCGCCGTTCGGCGCCGCCCGCACCGTCCGCCAGCTCGGCGACACCGCCGGTATCCAGGCCTTCTTCGACGAAGGCCGCGCCGAAGCCCGGCGCTAGCCGCGCCCGGCCCGACGCTGGCCGGGCCCGGCCGCCAACCCGAGCAGGGCGGTGCCCACCGCGATGCCCACCTGGGAGAGCACCCCAAAGGGCCAAAAGATGTGGTTCTCCAGAAACCCCCAGCCACCGATCAGCACGAGCGCGCCACCCGGCCAGACCACCCGCTGCCCCCCTGGCACGAGCGCGGCCGCGGTCAGCGCCCCGGCCACCAGGAAACACCACGACCCAACCAACCCGAGCTGGTCACCCACGCCGATCAACCGGGCCGCCTGATCACCGGTCTGACCGTCCCCCTCGACAACCACACCGGCCGCGATACCGGCCAGCACGTCCAGCGCCGTGTAGAACACGGCATACCCGTAGCCCGCGATCCGCGCTAACCAGGCCATGGGCGAGCGGTTTCCGAGCAACAGCACCCAGAACGCCACCGCCAGCAACGGGAACAACGGCAACAGCACCACGTGCATGGTCCACCAGTGATGCGCGGTCGCCACCGTAAGGCCGGCGGGGTGGGTGAGACCGACCCCGGCCAGCACGAGACCGGGCACCGCCAAAGCCGCGGCACGGATCCAAACCATCAGGCCACTGTGCCAGCCCGCTCAGCGGCGCAGCGCGGTCTCCCGCTTCATGTGGGACAGCTTCTCCGGATTGCGCACGGCGTAGAGGCCGGTGATGAGGCCGTCGTCGATGCGCACCGTGACGACGGTGTCGACCTCGCCGTTGTGTCGGAGAACCAGCGCCGGGTAGCCGTTGACCTGCGCCGGGCGCAGCGACATCTCGGCGGGGATCCGGTTCAGCCCGTTGGCCAGCACGCGGGCCACCCGGTGGGCCCCGACGATGGGCGAGCGCGCGGCTTGGGCGACCCCACCACCCCACGCGGTCGGCGCGCGGTGACGTGCGACCGCGCCCGGTGCGCGATCTGGCGGACCGACGGGATGTCCTCAGTCGCCATTGTCGTAAGACTGCGCGATACCCCAGAAGTCGATCCCATCGATCGCGTCCCGGACGAGGTCGAGCGCGTCTTCAGGCATCGGGTCCGGCCCCACGAACCGGTTCTCATCGAGCGCCCATCCAACCGGGAGGCCGTCGTTGAGTGCCTCACGTAGCTCGAAGCACAGGCCCTCCTGGTCAAAATCCGCGCCCTCCGCGCCCCAGCGCGAACGCAACCGCGCATCCACCCAATCCTCGACCGTGTCCTGGCCGGTGGCAGCGGCCCAAGTCGGTCCCAATGACGTCACCAGAGCAGGGTGGCATTCACGGCGCCCGCACACGAGTGGCCGAACGCGCTCAGGCGGGTTCATCTGCACGTGAAGTCCGGCCCGAAAAGCGCCACCTGCCGCTCACCATTCGGTTCATCTGGCCACTCGACCAGTTGCGCCAGCGACGGATCCCTCATCGACGGTCCTCGGTCGCCGGCGCCGCGGCGACTTTCGCGGCGGCCCGGGCGAGGGCCGCGACTGAGGGGGACGTGCTGTGTGCGGGCCAGGCGAGCACGAGGACACTCGGTGGAACATCGGTCACCGGGACCGTGGTCAAGTCCTCGCGCAGGGGCGTGGTCAGCGAGCGCGGTAACACGGCGATCTTGCGCCCCAGCGCGATGAGGTGCATCAGTTCGCTGAGACTGCCGACTGCGCCGGTATCGGTCGGATCGTGTTTGTGCAGCCTTTCGCGCTCGAGATCGCTCATGCGCAGGCCGGGCCGATGCGCGAGCGGGTGGAACGCGGGCAGCACCGCGACGGGCGCCTCGCTGAGCAGCGTTTCGGTGTCCAGCCCACTGAGGTCGTCAGCCGGTGTGTAAAGCAGGGCAGCGTCGGCGCGTCCTTGGCGCAACGCGTTCGTGCGGTCTCCCTCGAAGACCACCTCGACCGGTAACACGTCCGGTTCGCTCTCGTAGGCCGCGAGCATGGCCGGGAGGAGGCCGGCATCTCCACCAGGCTTGATAGCGAGGACCAGGCGGGGGTCACGCGCACCGGCGCGCTGGGTCCGCGCGGCCGCGGCCGACACCGCGTCCAGCGCCGTGCGGGCGTCGCGAGCGAGCACCTGGCCGGCCGCGGTCAGCGTGACCGAGCGACTGGTCCGTACGAACAGGCTGATTTCCAGCCGGCGTTCCAGGCGCCGGATCGCCTTGGACAGCGCCGGCTGCGCAATGCCCAACTGGCTCGCCGCGCGCCCGAAGTGCAATTCGTCGGCGACCGCCAGGAAGTACGCCAGCTCCCGCGTCTCCAACCGATCCATTCCTCCAGGTTATCGATCACGGTCCGGTCGGTCTTGGACGCACCACATCCGGCGGTGGTGAGGTGAGAATCGTCGGCTCGCGCGGTCGGCGGATGAACACCGATGCAAGGAGAGATCACGCATGCCCACCATCGCTCTCGTAGCCGCCGGTACGCGCCTGGGTCTGTCGCTCGGCAGGGTCTTCGGCCATCGAGGCTTCGACGTCGCGCTGATCGCCCGCTCCGAGCAACGACTCGGCGAACTCACCGCGAAACTGGCGGAAGAAGGTGTCCAGGCGGCCGGGTTCGCGGCCGATGTCACCGACCGCTCCGCGCTCACCAGCGCCCTGAACCGGGCCGCGGAGCGGTTCGGCCGCATCGATGTGTTGCACTACTCATCGGT
The DNA here is from genome assembly GCA_014208095.1 of Actinospineispora eucalypti. Lineage (GTDB taxonomy): Bacteria > Actinomycetota > Actinomycetes > Mycobacteriales > Pseudonocardiaceae > Pseudonocardia > Pseudonocardia eucalypti. The sequence continues at coordinate 1,663,285 of JACHMT010000002.1, forward strand.
GCCGGTAGGCGACACGTGGATTCTGAGGGACGCGTCGGAGCTGACCGTGGAGAACCTGAAGCCGCAGGTCGAAAGCATCTGCTACGGCGCCATCAGCGCCACCCACGCAGTGTTGCCCGCGATGGTGAGCGCGGGCAGCGGCACGCTGCTGTACACCACGGGCGGCAGTTCGGTCACGCCAACCCCATGGGCCGCCACCACCGGCGCCGCGGGCGCCGCGCTCCGGAACTGGGCACTCACCCTGAACGGCACGCTGGCCGGCAAAGGCATCTACGTCGGCCATGTCGCCATCGGCGTGTGGATCGCCGGAACTCCGGGCATGCCCGATGACGCATCGCCGATGGAACCGGACACCATCGCCCAGCTCTATTGGGACCTTCACACCACCCGCAACACCGCCGAACGCGTCATCACCGCCTGACCAAGGCGCGGCGGCCCCATGGCGGTGACGGCAGGGGCAGCCGCGCAGGGGGCGATCGGCCGCGTCACGGATGGTTTCTCTGCAGTTTGCGGTTCTTGCTCCGATATCCCGAACCTGCCACCGGCGCCCGGAACCCGGTTCGCGCATCGGTCACCGACCTGGCTCTTTCCGTATCGAAACAAACAAGGTTCAAATAGTTGCGCTCGGCCTCTGGATGGAAAGACATTTTGCGTTCGGACAAGGATCCACGGTGCCGAGCTGGTCGACTTGCTCGAGACGTGTAGTCCAGGTGCGTTGGCGACCATGGCGGTTACGCCGCATAGGTGGTCAACGGCGCCACGGGCGAGATGGTGTCCCTGAATCAGCCGGCGAACTTGTCCCGCACGGTTGCGCACGGTTGTGAGCCGGCGCGCGGGCGGCACCGCTGGGCGATAAAGCGGTCAGCGAGAACATGCGTGCTGGTGAGAGTGATTTGCGAAGCTGCCGCCCGAGCCCCTACGTGATGGCTTGGGCGGCATCTTCTCCCCCGGCGCGCTCAAAGTCCCCATGTGAGCGGTGCCACATCGGAAGTGTAGAGCAGCGGAACACATAAACGATCAAGAGGCAAAGGGGTGTCGCGGCTCATTTTGAAGTGCGATTAGAGAGTACTAATTATGGACGAATCGACCCGTGTGGGTGAGCGCTGGTCGCGGGAACCTACTATAGGCGCGTGTAATATGTTGAGGCCCGGATGAGCTGTTTCCTGATATCTCCCCCGACGTCAGGTAGGGGCTCATCCGGGACCATTCGCGGATCGATGACTTTTTGCGAAATTGCATCTCTGCCGCCGCCGAACGCCCTCGCCTGACTCGGTCGCCCGGACTTGTTCGGCCACGTTCGACACGACAACACACCCGACTTCGGCTCGAGTTCGCCACGGATCCGACACGAGGACCGCGCAGAGTGCATCGGCGAGCCGATTCAGCGACGCGCCGGGACACAGTGTCCTTTCGGAAGGTGCTGCTTCGACCAGGTGACAGCGTGTCGAGCCCAACCGCCCTGTGACTGAAGTAACACTTGGGGCTATCGTGGTCTTCGCGGAGTCGGTGCTCATCGTTCCTGGGCGGCGTGAGGGCTCGGGGAGTCGTCATCACTGCGCCTAGGGCGCGCGCGACCCCGCAATGGGTTAGGTCGCCGTCCGGGCAAGGTGCATTTGCCCGGACGGCGACATCCCGCCAGCCATCAACACCGCAACTGAACGACTGCTCTGGATTTAGCCTCGTCAGAGCGATGAGTCTGCCTGCCGCCCGAAGTCTGCCCTCTTGACACTCCCGCCCAGATAGGGCGAGAAGCGGAGCATCCGCGGCCCTTGGAGGAGAGGGAGGCCAGAATGAGCAATCCGATTCGGCTGTACATGTCGATGTCGCTCGACGGTTACATCGCTGGCCCGGACGATCGACCGGGCCAGGAGCTCGGACGCGCCGGCGGACGCCTTTTCAACTGGCTCGACGACCGGGAATCCAACGGTCCCAGTGGACAGGTTTACCGCGAGGCGCTGGCGACCGGCGCGGTAATCTCCGGCCGTCGGACCTTCGAACTCGCCGGGCGTTGGCAGGGCGACCATCACGACGGTGTGCCGATCTTCGTCCTCACCCACCATGTGGAGGACGGGGACGTGCCGCCCGGCCACGCGCGATTCGTCACCGACGTGCAGGACTGCGCCCGTCAAGCTCGCGCGGCCGCCGGGGACCGGCCGGTCATGGTCCATGGGGCGGGTGCGGCCCAGGCGCTCCTGCGAGCCGGGCACATCGACGAGATGGAGATCCACCTGATTCCGGTCCTGCTCGGGGACGGCCGACGGCTGTTCGACCACCTCGGTGGCGATCACATCGAACTCGACCTCGTCCGACGGCTTGACGACCGAGACGTCACGCACCTCCGCTACCGAGTGCGCCGACCCGAGTAGGCCGCGTGAAGACGCTCTTCGTCGCCTATACCGGGACACCAACTGAACACGCGACTGGCGTGCCTCGGGCGCATTCCGGTGAAGACCCGGCCGGAGTCGACACCGTCGTTCGCCCGGCCGCGTAAGCAACCCGCCGAGTCGCAGGTCCGTCGGACTCGGTAGTTGCCCGCCGCCGGGTCGACCATCCCCGCCCCGCGCCGATCGGCGCCTTGCAAGACGCCATGCGGACTCCTAATGCCCCTAGGCAGGCGTGTAAGCACCACGGCGACAGTCAGGAGAAGCGGGCGGGGATCTGGCGGGGCTCGGTCGAGGAGGTCCACGCCACCTCTTCCTCGAGGCAGACGCACGAGGTACGCGCGAGGACCTCTTCGACTGCCACTCGGATCTCCAGTGTCGCCAGGGGCATGCCGACACAGCGGTGGATTCCCCAGCCGAAGGCCAGGTGGTCGTTTGCCTTGGGGCGGTCGAGTCGGAACTGGTCGGGTGTGTCGAAGTAGGCCGGGTCGCGGTTGGCGCCGGCATACAGCAGCATCACCCGCTCGCCGGGCCGGACCGTCACGTCGCGCAGCTGGACCTTCGCCCGTGCGGTTCGGGCGAACCAACGCAACGGTGTGTGCAGGCGGACCGTCTCCTCGGCCGCGACGGCGATCAGCTCAGGCTCGGCGCGCAGCCGGGCCTGCAGGGTGGGGTCCGACGCCAGGCGGGCGAGGAGGCATGCGGTGGCGCGGGCTGTCGAGTGATGACCGCCGACGAGCAGCGCGACGATCGCGCCGTGGATCTCGGTCTCGGTCAGGCTGAGCTCGGTGTCGTTCCGGTAAGCGATGATCTGGCCGAGCCAGTCATCACGCCGAACAGCGATTCGGGAGGCCACCATGTCCTCGAGGATCTGCCGTAGCCGGTGTGCGGGGTCGCTGCCATCGGGTAACGGGGTCCGGTAGAGAAACAGCGCTTCAGCGAGCTGCTCGACCTCTTCCTTGAGCTCGGGCGGCGCACCGATCAGGTCGAACATGACGTCCAGGGACAGCCGGAAGGCGTAGTCCTCGCCCAGGTCGACGCGATTCCCGCCGCACGCGAGCGCCTCGTCGAGGAGGCGACGGGCATGACCGCGTACCCGCGCCTCTAGGGTGGGCGCGGCCCGCGGCCCCACGGCCTCGGTGAGGATGCGCCGGTGAACCGTGTGCCGGGGCCGGTCGTACTCCAGCGCGAACGTCGGCGGGGTCCCGTTGGGCGGGATCCGCACACCCATAGATGAGACGAAGCGCCGGTCGTCGGCGGCGATGGCGCGGACCAGGTCGTGGTCGACGACGGCCCAGAACCCGCCGTGCTCGTCAGACCAGGCGATTCCGCCAACCTCACGGATCTGCTCGTAGCGGGCGAAATCGGTGAACCGCATCTCCTGATCCAGCGGGTCGAACGAAACACGCGCGCAGGCACCGCTCCTCATCGAGCACCCCAATTCATGAACTGAACGGTTTAGTTCAGGAAAATCTAGGTTCGGCTGCCCGTGGTGTCAACCGCCCACCGGTTGACCGTCGTAGGCTGGGCGCATGAACGCCGACGCGGCGCCCTCGCCCCGGCCGCGACGAGGCAGACGCCGCGACGAGTCGAAGGACGTCGCGGCGCTCGAGGCCGCGCTCAAGCTACTGGCCACCGAAGGTCTCGCCGGGTTCTCCATGGACCGCGTCGCCGCGGCCGCCGGCATCTCCAAAGTGACCATGTACACCCGGTGGCCGAGCAAGACCGAACTCATCGGCGCGGCGCTCAACCACCTGCAGGTCGACCACGTCCCAGCGCCGACCGGCAACGTCCGCGACGACCTCGTCGCGCACCTCGAGGCGATGCGCGTGCAGTACGAGGAGTCCGGCGGAATGGGCATCGTGGGCAACTGCCTCGCCGACGAACCCAGCTCGGGCGAGCTCCTGGCGATCGTGCGGCGCAGCACGCTGCTGCCGAGGCGCGCGCATTTCGCGCAGGTGCTGCACGCGGGGATCGGCCGGGGGGAGCTCTCCCCCGACCTCGACGTCGAACGGGCCACCAGCATGCTCGTCGGACAGCTCTACGCCGACCACCTCGCCGGGCTCGAGGTGTGCCCCGGCTGGGCCGAGGCCGTCGTCGACGGCGCACTCGCGGGACTCGCCCCGCGCGCCTAACTACTGAAACGACCTTAAAAGATGCGGCACCTACCACCGCGGCGCGCCGCCAGGTGCGTATCGCTGACTCGCGGCATCGAGACTCTCCTGGCCTGCCCCGGAGCCGACACTCTCGGCGAGAACCGGAGGGCATATGGTCGCGTTGTCGAGCGAGCGATCGCTTTACCGAGTTCCCCGGCACATCAAGCACCAGTTCGGAAGTTACCCAGGGGCGGCGAAATCAGATGGATGATCTTGAGTTGACGGAGGGGTTGGAACCCGAGCGATTTCGGCCCGCTTTGCATTCCTGAGTCAGTTTTCGAGAGGCTGTCTTTGCTGTTCAGCGCAATATCGGCGCGCCCATTGGCAGCTCCGGTGCACCGAGGTCCTGGCGAAGCCCGTCGAAGAGGATGTAGGCGTACACGGCGCAGAACACGAACGTGGTGAATCCGGCGATGGTGGCGAAGACGGAAGTACCGGTGACCACGTTGGCGTATACCAGCGCAAAGGTGACGTCGACGAACACGAAGCCGGCCGTGAACACCAAGGGAAGACGCAGCGTGGCGATGGTCATGAAGACGAAGACGATCAGCCAGGCGAGTGTGTAGGGGGCAAGCACCTGGGGCGCCTGGTCCGGGCTGGTGAGGCCGAACCACTTGTTGCTCAGGCCCATCAACATGAACCCGAAGCTCAGCCAGAACGCGGCGTACACGCCCAGGACGGCGGATACGGTGCTGGCTTCCAGCCGTGCCGCCCACAGAGTGGCGATCAAAAGGAACAGCCCCGAGGACACGGACACCGCGGCAATCATTCCCCCAGGCAACGCTGTGGGCAGGTAGCCGATGAGCCACAATCCCAGCGTGAGACCGCCGGGCAGGAACCCGGTTATGCCGAGTAGTGCCGGGTTGCCGGGCGAGACAGCCGCTGGGGCCGGCTCGGCTCGGTCGGCCGCCGCGTGCGCGCCGGAACGCACCTCACTTTCCGTACTGCTCATGGTTACTCCTCGATCAGGTTCTGATTGCTCGATTGGTCACGGAGCTCGTACACGGCTAATTGCGCGGTGTGTGATTTCTGCCGTCCAGATAGTTATTCACACCTGGGGTCAACTCATTGCACTCAATAGGACTGGCAGTACTTTACGCTCGGCGAATCAGGCCGGCAAGGGTACGACGACCCAAACCGTTCGTTCGCTAAAACCTACCGTTCATAGGCAATTTTGCACCGTTCAGCCGGTCAATTTTCCAGCGTGCCGATCTCGCCTCTGGGCCAGTCTACCCACCGGCGCCAGACGAGGCTCGGAAACGCTTTGTCGCCTTGGTGGGCGCGCTTGCCGGCATCCAAGTAGAGCTGGACGAATATCCGCTCGCCGCCCGCCGTCCATCCTGTTCAGATGCGGCCAGGTAGCGGCTCATCGCTGTGCCCTGGCTCCGCGTCCAGCCGGTCAAGGTGCTCCGGCCACCAGACCTTGCGCCAGTACCGGGGGCAGCGTGGCCCGGACCGCCTCGGCGCCGCCCACTCGCGCCCGTACAGCACACCGACCGCGAACCCGCTCTCCCTGCCAGCTCCGCCTCGGTGACCAGCTCTCGGATCGCCCAGCGGCCGACCACACTGTCCTGGTGCTCGCCGAGCAGCCGGCGAGAGTTCTCCAACCGGCGGTCGAACCGCTCGGCCGGCTACCGACCACCGGGCGCACCACCTCCTCGATCGCGGTGAGGACCTGGTCGGAGACGTTGCCGATCCGGCCCTCTTCCAGGCGGACCGGAGCGGGTGGCTCGGCGGAGATCCTGCTCGGCTCCACCACGCTCGCGGTCAGCGGCCAGGCGCGCTGCCCCGTGGTGGGAGTGCGGCGCTGGCCGCTGGGCACCGAGGCCGGACCCGTCGTGCTGGGCGTGAGCTCGGTACCCGCCGACGCCGTCGCGATCGAGGTCGCGTTCGACCTGGCCAACCGGCGCGGCCGCCCCCTCGTCGTGGTCGTCACAAACTGATCTTGAACACCCTCCTGCCATGTCCACGGCCGCACGCCGTTAGGGCTTACTCATCTAGGGTTCCGGGTCATCCTTCGACCGTCCGCACCGTGTGCGCGGCGAGCAGGTCGATGTCCCAGCGGATGCCGTGACCCGGTCGCTCCGGCGGCATGGCGCGGCCGGCGGTGACGGTCAGCGTCTCGGCGAGCAGGTCGTCGAGCAGCGGGAAATGCTCCAGCCAGGTTGCCGTGCGAGCCGAGGCGCCTAGGTGTACGTGCAGTTCGGGGAGGAAGTGCGGGGTGATGCTCGCACCGTGCGCCTCGGCGAGCGCGTCGATCCGACGAAACTCGGAGATTCCGCCCGCCAGGGGTGCGTCCGGCATCCAGATCGGCGCGACGCCCGCGAACGGTGCGAACTCGGCGAGTCCGAGCAGGTGCTCCCCCACGGCGAGCGGCGGTGTCGGACCCGCCGCCAGCGCGCGGTGCGCAGCCACGTACCGGGATGGGATCGGTTCCTCGAACCAGGTCACTCCGAGCTCGACCAGCCGGGGGGCGAGCCACAGCGCGGTGGCCAGGTCCAGTCGTTCGTTGGCGTCCACCATGATCCCGACCTCGTCGCCGAGCGCGGTGCGCACTGCGGCCACCCGCTCGATGTCCTTCGCCGGTGGATGCACCCCCACCCGCAGCTTGACCGCCGGATAGCCCTCGTCGCGGTAGCTCAGCGCGCCGGAGACCAGCTCGGCGGTGCTCATCGCATGGGTCGCCCGGCCGCTGCCGTACACCGGCACGTCGTCGCGCTGCGCCCCGAGCAGTCGGAACAGAGGCAGGCCGGCCCGCACCGCGCGCAGGTCCCACACGGCGATGTCGACCGCCGAGGTAGCCAACAGCGGGATGCCGACTCCGAGCCGGTGCGTGCCGTCCCGCAGGCGATAGCGAGCGCGGTCCCAGTCGGCCAGGTCGAGCCCGCGCACCGCGGGCAGGTGCAGCTCCTCCAGCAGCGCGGCCGCCGCGACCATCCCCGGGCCGAGCGCGTAGCTGAACCCGGTACCGCTCGCGCCGTCCGCATCGGTGAGGGTGACGACGACCAGTTGCAGCTGGGTGGCACCGGATCCCCCGCGCGCCGCGCCGAGCGGCATCTCGACCACCCGCAGGTGCACCCGCTCGACGCATCCAGACGTGATCATTCCGAGCAGCCTCCGACGGCGGTTAGGGCTCCAGGAGGGAGCGGTGCTTCGTCTCCGGCGTCCGGGCCAGCGCGACCGCGCCGAGCAGCGCCAACACCGCCGCGTAGCAGCCGAGCAGCACCGGCGGTCGACCGCCGGCCACCAGCGCGCTGCCGATGAGCGGGGCGAACCCGCCGAGCAGGCTGGCGAGCATGAACCCGGTCGAGGCGCCCACGTACCGGACCCTGGTGGGGAACAGCTCGGCGAGCCAGGCCCCGACCGGCCCGAGGATCAGCGTGAACGGCACCATCGTCAGACAGAAGCCGAGCGCGATGAGCCCCGGCCGGGCGGTGCTCAGCAGCGCGAACGCGGGTACCACGCACACCGCGAGCCCGACGGCGCCGACCGCCATCGGCACTCGGCGGCCGAACCGCTCGACCACGAACGCGGCCGGGATAACCAGCACGCCGTGCGTCGCGGCGGCCGCGCAGGCGATCGCCACCATAGTGCGCGGGGGCAGGCCCAGCGCCGCCGGCCCGTAGGCCACCGCGAACGTGGTGATCAGGAACCAGGTGGTGAGACCGCCGAGCACGGCCAGCGTCCCGGCCAGTACGCGGGCCGGGAACTCCCGCAGCACCGCGATCAGCGGCGCCCGGACCAACTGCCGTCGCGACGCCGCCTGGTCGAACACCGGCGACTCGGTGACCCGCAGGCGCACCCACAGCCCGACCGCCACCATGACCACGCTGAGCAGGAACGGCACCCGCCAGCCCCAGGCCAGGAACCCCGCGGGACCGGCGATCTCCGTGGTGAGCGTGAAGACCGCGGCCGCCAGTACGAACCCCAGCGGGGGCCCGATCTGCGGGAACGCACCGAACATCGCGCGCCGGTTGGCCGGGGCGTGCTCGGTAGCCAGCAGCACCGCGCCACCCCACTCGCCGCCTACCGCCAGGCCCTGCAGGACGCGGCAGACCACGAGCAATACCGGCGCGGCGACCCCGGCGCTCCCATAGGTGGGCAGCAGCCCGATCGCCACCGTGGCACCGCCCATCAACAGCAGGCAGATCAGCAGCGCGCGCCGCCGGCCGACCCGGTCGCCGATGGTGCTGAACAGCGCGGATCCGACCGGGCGGGCCACGAAGGCCACCGCGAAGCTGGCGAACGCGGCCAATGTCGAGGCGGCCGCGCTCCCGGACGGGAAGAACAGAGGGCCGAGCGCGAGTGACGCGGCCATCGCGTACACGGAGAAGTCGTAGTACTCGATCGTCGTGCCCACCAGGCTGGCCGTGGCGACCTTCGCCGGGCTCGTGCTCGTGGTGCGTATCGGGGTGCTGGGAACTACGCCGGTCATGGTCCCTCCGTCGGGATCGGGCGAAGCGAGAGGGGCGCCCGCCCCCTCCGGCGACCCCGAAACATATTATCAGTACACGGACGAATGTGGCGGACGACGGCGTGGCCCGTCAAGGGCGGGAGGGTCAGTCCTCGCGGTAGTCGAGGAGCCCCTTGTGCTCCTCGAGCAGGGTGGTGAGCAGCGCCACTAGCCGCTCGCGCTGCTCGACGTCCAGTCCGTCCAGCATCGCGTCATTGACCTGGGTCGCGCGCACCGTGGACTCCGCGTATAGCGCGCGGCCGGCGGAGGTCAGCCGCACCACCCGGCGCCGGGCGTCCCGCGGGTCCTTGACCTGGCTGACCAGGCGGCGCGCGGCCAGCCGACGGACGACGTCGGCCGTGGTCGAGCGGTCGAGCCGGACCTTCGAGCGCAGCGCGGTCTGGGTGAGCGGCCCCTCGTGCGCGAGCGCGTGCAGCAGGGCGAACTGCGGTGAGGTCAATCCGCCGGGGAAGTGCTCCGCCCAGATCGCCACGTGCAACTGCTGGCAGGTCCGCAGCAGGTGGCCAATCATGCCGGCCAGCTCGAACTCGACCGGCTCGAGGGGCCGTTGTCGCGGCGATGCCACAGACCCACCCTCCGCTGACGGTCCGGTGTCGCGCACGCCGGACGGCGCGTCTGAGGAGATCATACAAGCAACCCGACGCACAGGTCATCTGGAATCCGTCAGTATGCCGACTAATGGTCCTCTGGTCCTCTGGCCCGCCCCTTGATGCCGTGGTTCGACCGGAATCCGCCCAGCAGGGTGTCCGCCCAAAGGAACCGCTCCACCGCCGCCTGGTCGCGCCCGGCCGAGTAGCGCTCGCGGTGCACCAGTTCCTCCAGCGGGCGGCGCGGGGTGGGCGAGGGCCGCACCGCCGGATGGCCCACGCCGAACATGTCGTAGATCCGCAAATGCCGGGGTATGCCGAGCCAGGACTTCAGCATCGTGCCCATATACGGCGAACTCACGTCGCTGATCCATTGCGACCCGAGACCCAGCGCGGCGACCGCGAGGTGCGCCAGCACGGTGGCCTGGGCGAGACTGCTCACAAAGTGCGACTCGCCCTTCTCCAGCGCGGTGCGCACCGGATAGGCGTCGATCACCCGGGGATCGCCGAGGACTAGCACAAGCACCGGCGCGTGCCGAAATCCGGTGTATCCGATGTGGTTGCGATGCCCCCACACGGCCTCCTGCATCTCCCGCTTGTCAGCCATCTGCTGGGTGTACAGCGTGGCGATCCGCTCCCGCATCTCGCGGCCCCGGATCACCACGAACTCCCAGGGCTGGGCGTTGCCCGCCGACGGCGCCCACCGGGCCACCTCGAGGATCTTGTCGATGGTCTCGTCGGAGACCTCCCTCTTCGGGTCGATCGCCCGCACCGAGCGCCGGTACCTCGCCAGTGCCAACAACTCGTCATAGCCGGCCGCGCCAGGCGGGGTCGCCACCCCGGCCTCCGTGCCCACAGCCTGCTCGGTCGTGCGCGCCACCTCGCTCACCGCCTTCGGGTTCCGGTCGGTGAGGGACCGCGCTCGTCGCTCGCAACGGTCACGGCCAGGGTCCCGATGCGCGACAGCGTCACGGTGATCTCGTCCCCCGCCGCGATCGGACCCACCCCAGCGGGCGTGCCGGTGGCGATCACGTCGCCGACCTCCAACGTCATCACGCTGGAGACGTAGGACACCAGCTTCGCTACCCCCCAGATCAAGCTCCGCGTGTTCGTCTTCTGCCGGATTTCGCCGTTGACCACACACTCCAGGTCGACGTCGTCGCACGGACCGGCCTCGTCGGCGGTGACCAGCCAGGGACCCAGCGGCGTGAAGGTGTCGAAAGACTTGCGGGTCGAGCGGTCCTCGCCGCCACGCATTGTGATGTCCAGGCAAGCGGTGTAGCCGGCGACGTGACCTAGCGCGTCGGCCTCGCTCACCCGGTGGGCCCGGCGGCCTATGACCGCCGCCAGCTCCCCCTCCTGGTCCACCCGGCGGTCGGAGTAGGGCAGCCGCACGACGCCGCCGTGCGGCAAGAGCGAGGACGGCGCTTTGAGGAACACCGCGAGGTCGGAGATGTCCACGGTCATTGCCATCTCCGAGCGGTGGTCGCGGTAGTTGACGGGCGCCGCGACGATCTTCGTCGGGTCCGGGACCGGCGGGCCGAGCCGCACGCTGGCGAGCGGGACGCTGTTCGTCGGCGCGGGCGCGGGCAGAGCCTTCCGAACCTGGTCCCACCGCTCCAGCAACCGACGCATCGCGCTCTTTGTCCCTGGCACGGTGTAGCCACCGACCAGTAGGCCACCGAGGTCAACGACCCGGTCGCCGGTGACGTAACCGACCCGGCCGTCGTCGTAGGTCACTAGTCGCATGAGCACCTCACCCACCTTGGACTAATTCACTCTGTATACGGACGATATTCAGCATGATGCACTCAGTCAAGCAGGTTGACAGTTATTCAGAGGTTCTGGCAGAGTCATCAGCATGCGGACGAACTCGCCTCAATTTTTAATCTTGGGCGGTGGCATCGGTGGGCTGACCGCCGCGCTAGCACTGGCCCGCGCTGGCCACACGGTGCGTGTATTGGAGCGGGCGCCCGAGTTCGTCGAGGTCGGCGCGGGCCTGCAGGTCGCCCCGAACGCCTCCCGGGTGCTCGACCGGCTCGGCGTGCTGGATGCCGTCACGGCCGATGCGTTCTTCCCCCGCCGCCTGACGCTGCGCGACGCGCTGAGCGGCCGGCCACTGGTCGCGCTGGGCACCACGTCCGCGTTCCTCGGCCGCTTCGGCTACCCCTACTTCGTCACCCACCGGGCCGACCTGCACCGGGCGGTACTCACCGCGTGCCGAGACACCGGCCTGGTCGAGCTGCTGGCGTCCCGGCGAGTGGTGGAGATCGAGCCGCGCCCGGCGGGAGCCGTGGTGCGCTGCGCCGACGGCGCCGAGTACCAGACACCCGCCCTGATCGGTGCGGACGGGCTGCACTCGGCCACCCGCGCGCTGCTGGTCGGCGACGGTGACCCGGTCGACTCCGGGTACGTCGCCTACCGAGGCACCGTCCCGGTAGAGGCGCTGGCCGAGCACGGCGGGCTGGGCGAGCCGGACGGCATGGTGATCTGGGTGGGACCCGGCCTGCACCTAGTGCAGTACCCGGTCCGTCGCGGCGAGCTGTGCAACCAGGTCGCCACGATCGACACTCGCCGCCACACCGCGCACGCCGGCGACCTGCGCCGCCAGCTCGAGCACGCGTTCGCCGGGGTCTGCACGCGAGTGAGGGCCGGCATCGGGCTGATGGACACCTCGCGGAGCTGGGCGATGCTCGACCGACCGCCGGCCACCGGCTGGAGCCGAGGCGCGATCACCCTGCTCGGCGACGCCGCCCATCCGATGCTGCAGTACCTGGCCCAGGGCGCGTGCCAGGCGATCGAGGACGCGGCCGTCCTGGCGGACCGGGTGAGCGAGCACCCAGGCGACACCGAAGCGGCGTTCAAGGCGTACGAGACGCTCCGCGCGCCGAGAACCGCGCGGGTGCAGACCACCGCCCGCACCTGGGGTCAGGTGCTGCACGTCGACGGCATTGGCGCCGAACTGCGGGCCGCGCTGCTGGCCACCCGCGCCGAGGACGACTTCGACGTCGTCGACTGGCTCTACGGCTTCGACCCCACCGACGCCCCGAGGAGGCTCACTGCATGACCACCAACGCCATCCAGACGTCCGCGCCAAGGAGGGTGCACTTGTGACCAGCACCGACGCCAACACCGCGTACACCGAGATGGACGCGATGAACGTGGGCGCGCTGTGGCGCCATCTCGGCGACCTCTTCCCCACCGAGCCGACCAGCCGCGCGGTGCCCTACCACTGGAGCTACCGCCAGCTGCGGCCCTACATGCTGCACTTCGCCGACACGCTGTCCATCGAAGAGGCACAGCGGCGCGTCCTAATGTTGATCAACCCGGGGCTGCGGGACATGTCCGCGACGGTCACTGGCCTTTATGCCGGCATCCAGGTGATCCTGCCCGGCGAGCAGGCACAGGCGCACCGGCACTCCGCGAATGCGTTCCGGTTCATCATCGAAGGCTCCGGCGCCTACACCACCGTCGCTGGGGAGCGCGTGCACATGAGTCCCGGCGACTTGCTGCTGACCCCCGGCTGGCGCTGGCACGACCACTACCACGAGGGCGACGGCCCCATGATGTGGTTGGACGGTCTGGACTTCCCGCTGGTCAACGCCCTGGACGGGGCATTCTTCGAGCTCTACCCGGACTCCGCGCAGAAGGCCGACGTACCGGATGACCTGTCCTCGCTGCAGTTCATCCACGGCCGGTTGAACCCGTCGTGGATCGGCGAGCGCACGGCGAGCTCTCCCATCGGCCGCTACCCGTGGGCAGAGACCGAGCGGGCGTTCACCGCCATCGCCGAGCACGCCACCGGCAGCGAGGTCGACGGAATCGCACTGGAGTACACCAATCCATTCACCGGCGGACCGGTGCTGCCGACCATGGCCTGCCGCGTACAGCGGCTGGTGCCCGGCTTCCTCGGAGCCGCTCGCCGCCACACCGCCAGCACCATCCTGCACGTGGTACGGGGTGAGGGCACCACCATGGTCGGAGAGCAGGCGATCAACTGGGCGGAGAAGGACGTGTTCATCGTGCCGCCGTGGGCCACCTACCAGCACCGCAACGGCTCGACCTCACACGACGCGGTGCTCTTCACCTACACCAACGAGCCGGTCGTCAAGGCTCTCAGCCTCTACCGGGAGGAGATCCTCTGACCTGTGCCCGGCGTCAGGCGTCCCCGCTGAACATCCACATCTCTCAGCACAATCGCTAAGGCCAGCCGGACCGGGTACTTGGGCGGCACCCCCCGGTGGGGGTGTTGGCCTGACCGGTTCAGGAGTACCCGTGGTGGGTGGCACACCATGAGAAGCATGGCCATGGCACGAAGGGTGAACAGCGTGGATCGGGTACGGAAGCAGCTGGCAAGGCTGGGCGAACTCGACCGCGGCTACTGGAGCGCGGTGGCGCTGGGCGGGCAGCACGCGGCGCTGGGCGAGGCGCTCCGGCGGCTGGTTGGCGACCCTGGATTTGGCGTCGCCTGGATCAGCCAGCCAGGCAAGGACGGCCACCTGGCCATCCGGGTCACCGGGGGCACCCGCACCGGCCTGCTGCGCAATCTGGCGATCGCCCCCGGCTCCGGCCTGACCGGCAAAGTATTCGACACGGTCGACGTGCACTGGGTGGACGAATACTTCGCGGCGGAATCCATCACCCACGATTTCGATCGACACATCGCGGCAGAGGGCATCACCCGACTGATTGCGGTCCCGATCATGAGCGAGAACCGGGTCTCCGGGGTGCTGTCGGTCGGCCGACGCACCGATGGCGTGTTCGGCGACCGCTCGATCGAACGAATAGTCGCCACGGCAAACAGCGCCGCGCTGGCCGGGGCGGTCGCCGAACGGACCCGACAAGCCGCCGAGATCGCCGCACACGAGGAACGGCGAAGGTTCGCGATGCAGCTACATGACAGCGTCGGCGCCATGCTGTACGCGATCACCGCCGGAGTACGCGGTCTCGACATCGAATCGTTGGACGAACCGTTGCGTCAGCGGCTGGCGACGATCGAGGACCAGGCCGCTGAGGCGGCCTGACTGCTGCGTGAGTCGTTACGGGCGCTGCACGCCTCACCCACCGAGCTGGCCCTATCGGTCGCGCTGCAGGCCGATTGCCGCTGCTTCGAAGAACGCAGCGGGCTCAAGGCTCACCTGCTCACCGTCGGCGAGATGCCCACACTGTCTGCCGAACGCATTCGACTGATCAGCACCGCGGTTCGGGAGGCGTTGCTCAACGCGGAGAAACACGCCGAAGCCAGCGCGATTGTGGTAACTGGGCTTGACCAGCATCGCTGACTCGCTCGCTCGGGCAGGGGCCGACTGGACGTGCATGCCGCGGACGGTGGCGGCACCGTGTGGCGGGCCTGGCTGCCCCTGTAGCGAAACTCCTCACCTCACCTCAAGCCTTCCACCTCACCGCTCCGCCACGCATCGTGCACGCCCAGTTGGGGGTGCACGATGCGGGCGAAAACCGACACCCTGCCTATCCACCGGCCGAGCAACATGGGCAGCGAACAGTTTAAGATGACTGGTCATATTCAATCGGCAACCGAGGAGACCTGACATGAGCGACCTGACCGAATCAGTTATCGCCGCGTACGGCGGGCTTGCCCGGTGGAACGAGCTGTCCGAAGTGCGAGCGCACCTGCTGGTCGGCGGCGTGCTCTGGGGGCTGAAGGAGCAGGACGGGGTGATCAACGACTGCAGGGTCCGGGTTGACCTCCACCGGCAGTTCACCAGTCACTACGCGTTCGCCGACGGCGTGCGGACCGCGGTGACACCGGAGCGGGCCGCGATCGAGACTGAGGACGGGCAGGTGGTTGCCGAGCGGGCGAATCCACGCGCAGCGTTCGACGGACACACCGCCGAGACACCTTGGGACCAGCTACACCTGGCCTACTTCGGCGGCTACGCGATGTGGAACTACCTGACCACCCCGTTCACCTTCGCGCAGTCGGACTACCGCACCGCGCAACTCGAGCCCTGGGAGGAGAACGGCGAGGTCTGGCAGCGACTGCGGGTGACCTTCCCACAGCGGGTCGCCACGCACTGCCCGACGCAGGTCTTCCACTTCGGCGACGACGGACTGCTACGGCGCCATGACTACCAGTCCGAGGTGATCGGGTGGGGGCCGGCGGCGCACTATGTGGCCGGCTATGGGGAGTTCGACGGCATTCAGGTGCCGACCTGGCGGCGGGTGTACCCGCTCGACGGATCCGGCGCGGTCGACCGGAGCACTGTTCTGGTCTCTATCGACCTCGACGACATCTCGTTCGGCTGATGTGGACAGTCCCGTGGCTACCCCGTTCAGTGAGCGCAACCCGATCGTCATCGGGTTGGTCAGCATGGTGGCCATCGCCGCCCTGCTGTTCGTCGCCTACCGGGTGGACGCGCTGCCGGTGATCGGTTCCGGCCCGGAGTACCAGGCCGAGTTCTCCGAGGCCGCCGGGCTGGCCACGAGCAACGAGGTGCGGGTGGCCGGCGTGAAGGTCGGCAAGGTCACCGGCGTGGAGCTGGCCGGCGACCACGTGCTGGTCACCTTCCGGGCCAAGGGCGTGAAGATCGGCGACGCGAGCACCGCGTCCATCCAGATCAAGACGCTGCTCGGCGACAAGTTCCTGTCCGTCGAACCGGCCGGGGACAAGGAGCTGAGCAAGCCCATCCCGCGCGAGCGGACCGTCGCCCCCTACGACGTCGTGCAGGCGTTCAACCAGCTGTCGGACACCGTCCGCGAGCTGGACACCAACCAGCTGGCCGGCAGCCTGCGCACGCTGTCCGAGACGTTCAAGGACACGCCGGACGAGGTGCGCACCTCGCTGGACGGGCTGAGCCGGCTGTCGGTGACCATCGCCTCCCGGGACGCCCAGTTGGCGCACCTGCTGGACGGCACCAACCAGGCCACCCACCTGCTGGCCAACCGCAACGAGGACATCAACCGCATCCTGTCCGACGGCGCCAAGCTGCTGGACGAGCTGCACAACCGGGAGCGCGCGATCAAGCAGCTGCTGGACGGCACGCGCGACCTCTCCCGCGAGCTGCGCGGCCTGATCAAGGACAACGAGAAGCAGATCGGCCCGACCCTGGACCGGCTGGACCGGCTCACCCGCACGCTGGAGAAACACCTGGACGAACTGACCACCGGCACCCGCAAACTCGCGCCCTTCGCCAGCATCTTCGGCAACGCGATCGGCAACGGCCACTGGGTCGACAACTACATCGACGGGTTTGTCCCGGACGCGGCGACGGTACCGAACACCGGCCAGCTGCCCAGCGGCCCGCTACCGAGGCTCGGGGGTGACAAATGACCGGCCGGGACTGTTCCAAGATCGGTGTTTCCGGCCCGACGCGCCGGGCTGAGGTCCGGCGAGATGGGCACAGGCAGTGATGACATCTGATCTTGTGGGATCAGCGAAGCGTGAGTCGAAGCCGGCGCGGGAGCTGTCACCGGAGCAGGCCGCCGCGGCGGCCATGGTGGCCGAGGCCAAGGCCCGAGGGCTGGCGCTGACCGGCCCGGACGGTTTGTTGAAGGTGTTCACCAAGAGTGTGTTGGAAACCGCGCTTGGTGAAGAGATGACCGAGCATCTCGGGCATGAGAAAAATCGCGCCGAGCCGGATCGGGAATCAACAAACGTGCGGAACGGCACTCGGTCGAAGACCGTGATCTCGGATGCGGCCGGCGAGGTGCGGATCGATGTTCCGCGTGATCGGGACGCGACGTTCGAGCCGCAGATTGTGAAAAAGCGGCAGCGGCGAATCGGTGACGTCGACGAAATTGTGTTGTCGTTGTGCGCGAAAGGGTTGACCAGCGGGGAGGTTTCCGCGCATTTCTCCGAGATCTACGGGGTTTCCGTGTCGAAGGAAACGATCTCGCGGATCACTGACAAAGTTGTGGCGGAGATGAACGACTGGGCAAGCCGCCCCCTCGAGGACATTTACGCCGCGTTGTTCGTCGATGCCATCCAGGTCAAGGTGCGCGACGGTCAGGTAGCCAACCGGCCCGTCTACGCCGCCATCGGGGTCACCCTGGACGGACACAAGGACGTGCTGGGACTGTGGATGGGCGCGGGCGGCGAAGGCGCCAAGTTCTGGATGAGCGTCCTGGTCGACCTGAAGAACCGTGGCCTGCGAGACGTGTTCTTCCTGGTGTGCGACGGCCTGAAAGGACTACCCGATGTGGTGGCCAACGTCTGGCCGCAAACAATCGTCCAAACATGCATCGTCCATCTCATTCGCAACACGTTCCGCCTGCTCTCCCGACAGGACTGGGATGCGCTCAAGCGCGACGTGAAAGCAATCTACACCGCGCCCAACCCCGACGCCGCGCTGGGCGCTCTCGACGAACTCGACACAAAATGGGGAAAGAAATACGCGGCGGTGATCCGACTCTGGCGAAACGCCTGGAACGAGTTCGTGCCGTTCCTCGACTACGACGTCGAAATACGGCGGGTCATTTGCTCAACGAACGCGATTGAATCGCTGAACGCACGCTACCGCAGAGCAGTCCGAGCCCGTGGACATTTTCCCACCGAACAGGCAGCAATGAAATGCCTGTACCTTGTGACCCGCAGCCTGGACCCCACCGGGACAGGCCGCGCCCGATGGACGATGCGCTGGAAGCCCGGCCGGCGCGAGCCGGCTATCACGATGTGCTCACAAATCTGGCCACCGGACAAGACCAGCCGAAACGGCGCCGGGCGAGAAAGATCGACACCCTTAGTCAGCAGGTTGGGCAACCTCCCGCATCGAGGATGCGTCGGCAAGCTAGTCCTGCTGGTCGTGATCACTCCCCCGCACCAGCACTTCGGTTCCCGCATGGCTTCGACATGCACACGAACGCGTCCCTCGGGTCCGGATTCATCGGGCAAGACCTGAGCCCGACCATGGCCCAGCTTCACCGACACGGCGTCGGTGACGGGCCGGTGAACGCGCGGTCGACGCGGTGCAGGGCGTAGGCGCCGATGGCGATCAGGGCGGATGCGCCGATCAGGGTGGCCGAGTGGCTGCCGGAGACGGTGACGCCGAGCCCGGCAAGCAGCGGGCCCGCGGCGCGGGCGGCGACCAGGAAGATGGCGATGATCCCGTTGATGTGTGGGTAGTCGCACGGCCCGTAGTAGTCCACGAGCACGGTGCCGCGCAGCAGGTCGGGCAGCCCGTAGCCGAGGCCGAAGAACACCACCAGCGTGACGATCGCTACGGTGGCCGCCGGGGTGTGGCCCGTGCTGAGCAGCGGGGCGGGCAGGGCGAGGGCCTGCGCGACGAACAGCAGCGTTGCCGTGCGTTGCGCGGGCACCCGGGGCTGGAGTGCGGTGCAGGCCAGGCGGCCGAGCACCTGGAAGCCACCGACCGCGCCGGCCGCGAGGGTGGCCTGGGACAGCTGGTAGCCGCGGTCGGTGAGGTAGGCGACCAGGATGACGGTCACGGCGAGTTTCCCGGTGGTGTGGCTGACCAGGCCGAGGGTGAACCAACGGAACGATGCGCGCCGGGTGATCGCGGGCCCGGTGCTGGCCGGCTGGGCCGGCGGCCTTGTGTCGGCGGATCGTCCGTCGGGATGTGCTCCCACGTCGGCCGGCCAGCGCCGCAGCAACCCGGCGTGCAGCGGAACCGTGATCAGGCCCAGGGCCACGGCGAGCAGCACGAGGGTGGTGCGCCAGCCGTACGCACCGACGAGCAGGCCGGTGAGCGGGACGAACACAGTGCTGGACAGGCCGCCGGCGATGGTCAGCACCAGCACGGCGCGGGCGCGGTGGCGAGTGAACCAGGTCGCGGTGACAGCGAACGCAGGTTCGTAGAGGGTGGTGGCCATGGCCAGCCCGGCCAGCACGAACGCCGCGTAGAAGCTGACCAGGGAATGGGCCTGTGCCCACATCAGCAGTGCCGCGACGCCGAACAGGCTGCCCGCGGTCATGACCCCCCGGGCGCCGTGGCGCGCGAGCCGGCGTCCCACCGGAACCGCAACGAGCCCGGAGACCGCCACCCCCGTGGCGTACGCGCCGTTGAGCTGCGCGGTCGACCAACCGAGCTCGGTGTGCATGGGCACCACGAACACCGAGAAGGTGTAGACAAGTACGCCCCACGAAACCAGCTCGGTAACGGCGAGGCCGGCGACCATCCACCACCCGTAGAACACCCGCCGCCACGGCGCGGCGCAGGCACTCGCGCGGGGGCCGGAGGTCACGTGCGCGGTGCTGACGGGTCGATGGCGAGCAGTGCCCCGCGGAACGCGGCGGCCGGGTCGGCGTCCACCAGCGCACGGCGGTGGCTGACCCAGATCGTCTTGCGCAGTTCCGGTCCGTCGAGCGCGAGGGTGTGCAGCCGCCCGGCGGCCACCTCGGCCTCGGCGGCGGCGCCGAGCACCAGGGAGACCCCGAGCCCGGCTTGCACGGCCGTCTTGACGGCGGCGGTGCTGCCCAGGTTCACTGCGGCCGGCAGCCGGGCCGCGTCGGCGCCGAGCGTACGCTGGAGCAGCGTTCCGGTGCCGCTGGCCGGTTCCCCGCCGAGCAGCGTCTGGCCGGCCAGCTCGTCAACACTCACGCTCGTCCTTGCGGTCCACGGATGGTCCGGACCCACGATCACGACCAGGGGTTCGTCCCGCCACGGCGTGGCCTCGAACCCGGGCCGCCGGTCCCACCACTCGGTGAGCGCGACGTCGACCACACCGGCGCCCAGGTCGTCGAGGATCTCGCGGTTGGTACCCATCCGCTGCCGGATGCGGTAGCGCTCGGCGTGGGCCTGCCCGATCGATTTGATCACCGGTTGGAGCAGGTAGATGCCGATGTTCGAGGCGGCACCGACGACCAGCTCGGCATCGCTGAACAGCCGGGTCGCCCGGTCGGCGAGCTCCAGCATGGCGCGGGCATAGCGCTCGAACGCCGCGCTCGCCCCGACGGGCACGCACCTGGTGGAAGCGCGCTCGATCAAGCTGGTGCCCAGCTCCGCCTCGAGCCGGCGGACATGCTGGGACACCGCGCCCTGGGTGACACCGAGCCGGTCGGCCGCCGCGCGGAACCCGCCGGTGTCGAGCACCGCGACGTACGCGGCGACCTGATTCAGGTTCATCGCGGGGCCTCCCCGGCGCCCTCGACCCGACGCGGCGGAGTGACCGCGCCTTCGGGGTGCCTGCCGTCCAGCGCGGCACGGACCTGCTCGGCCGCAGCCAGCCCCATCTCGCGGCGCACGTCCTCGACCGCGGAGCCAAGGTGCGGAGTGAGCACGGTGCGGGGGTGCGCCAGCAGACCCGGCGGGACCTCTACCGGAGCCGCGCCGGGCGCGGCGGTGTCTTCGAAGGCGAACACGTCGGCCGCGTATCCACCGAGCCGGTCTTCCCGCAGCGCCTCGACCACGGCGCCCTCGTCGACGACGGAGCCGCGCGCGACGTTCACCAGGCACGCTCCCCGCCGCATCCGGCCCAACGCCGCCGCGTCGATCATCCGCCGGGTGCCGGCGGTCAACGGCACCAGCGGCACCACGACGTCACTGCCGGCCAGCAGCTCGGACAGCAGGACCCGGCGGGCGCCGAGCCGGTACGCCTCGGGCTCGGGCAGCGCGACCGGGTCGGTGTACACCAGGCTGGCGCCGAAGCCGAGCAGCCGGGCGGCCACCGCCCGCCCGATCCGACCCATCCCGATGATGCCGACGCATGCCCCGGCCAGGCCGCTGCCGTAGAAACGGGGCCGCCACCCGGCGTGCCGTCCCGAACGCACCCACGCGTCGCCCTCCACCAGACGCCGCCGCAGCGCCAGCACCAGCCCCACCACCAACTCCGCCGTGGGCACCGTGAGCAGATCCGGCAACACGGTCACCCACACCCCGCGCCGCACGCACTCCGCCAGGTCGACGAGGTCGGCCCCCTTGAACACCCCGCTGACCACCCGCAACCGCGGACAGGCCGCGAGCAGCTCGGCGTCCACCCGGTCGGCCATACACACCACGAGGCCGTCCGCGTCACGCGCCCTGGCCAGCACCTCGGTACGTGGCCACACCTCCCGCCCCCGCGACGGCGCCACCGGGTGACAGAACTCGGCCAGCCGCGCCGTCACATCCGGGTGGACCCAGTGCGTCACAACGACCAGCATGTGACGACAGTACCTCATCAAAATAGGGTTTAATGAGTTTTACGTCCAGGAGCGGTTCGTGCACGCCCCCCGGCACGACCGCCTGAACGGCCGTGCCGAGGGACGCCAACGGGCGCCGCCCTCCGATGTGATCAAGCCATCTCGGGGACCCGCAGGTGGGCCAGAGCCAGCTCGAACTCGCAGACATCGAGGACGTCCACACCCGCTTCCCGGGTACCGGACTCACGGATCGCCGCGGCCCGCTCCCGGCTGCCCTCCAGCGCGGCCGGACTATCGAACGTCACCGACGACACCGAACGCCCGCTACCACGGTTGATCAAGAGGCTGGAACTGCACATTCCGTCCATTGCCTCCAACGCGGGCAGCACCCGCGACCGGTAGACGTCCAACGCCCGGTCCGTGCCGGCCGGGTCCATGCGCACCCAGGTGGCGCGCACACACGCCCCGGGACCGGAGGTGTGGTCGCGGTGCAGCAGCGCGATCTCCCATTCCTCGACCTCGGGCTCACCGCCGCCGAGCAGCTCGGCGACCCCGCCGCGGACCGACCGCAGTCGCGCATCGCTGGCGCGCATCATCTCCTCGTCGCGCCACGCACTCGTCGCGATACAACGCCCGCCCTGCCGGTCAGCCAGCATGGACAGGCCGATGCAGCCGTCCATCTCCATCAACGCGGGCATCACCGCGTCACGGACATGCGCGATGCCCGCGTCGATCAACTCCTGACGTGCTCGAATCGTTGTGGAACGCGCAAACACGATCCACCCCCTTTCGAACTGCCGACACGCCTCATCGCGTAGCCGGTCGGGTCCCACCGTGCTCCGGGCAGGCACACAGGGCAATCGGCGAATCGGGGTGGAAGTAGCGCGAGGCGCGAGAGACACCAGCCCCGCCGGTGCACGTGCAACCAGCCGGATCGCTGTGGTGTGTCCCCGGCTGTCCGCGGCGGCGAAGACCATCGACAGCCACGCAGGCAGAGCAAGCCCTGCGCGGACCATGGCGTCTACGCCGCTGCCGGAATGGCCACCGCGCCTCGCCGTCGAGTCGGCCTTGCACTATTGCCAGCCGCACAGCGACGTGGCCGCGCTCTTCGACCCAGCCGGCCGGCGCACGCCAGGTCGGCGCCTTCCAGGCTCTTGTGACAGGCGAACATCGACACATCGAGCAGAGCCGATCCCGCCAGGCCAGCCGAGGTATCCCGACTGCGAGCACGCACGCTGGGGATGGCGCAGATCCGACGTACACGATTCCTCGAACCCGCGGCGGCGCCATGCCCGTCGCAACGCCGCCAGTATCCGTCAGCTGGCCCCGGCAGTGGCCCGCAATGTCGATCACGGCCATCCGAGAGTAGCGACACCCAAGCCAGACGAGTGCGCGGACGACGGGGCCGAACTGTCGCGACGAGCCCGACTCGACCTCCGGCTCCTCATTCAGGTCCCGAGGCTGGGCGTACGTGCTGGCCCATAGCCCGGATACAGGCCAGTGCGCAGGTCAGCGGGCCATTTCACGTCTACGGGACGTCGTGAGGCCGTGACAGCGAGCCGACAGGCGCGACGGTTGAAGCAGCGAGCACTGGCTCAATGCCGTCCGTCGCCAGGCCACGACCTCCGCCTCAGGCACTAGAACGCCTACCTCGCCCCCCGCTGCCGGCACCTGCTGTCCCGCTGCAGCCTCACACGCAGGCTCGTGGGCCTTGGAGCACTCCACGCCCACTGCTTCGATTTCGTGTCAGCTGGTTCGGACATGCCGGGCACGTGCGGCTCACCCAGGCGGCTCCGCCCTACGGGCGCCACGGCCGGGACGAATCTGTTCCGTGACTGTTCCGTGGATTCCCACACAAAGCCACCAACCAGACCCGGAGCCCCACAGAGGGCACCGAGGCAGCACAATAGCGTTTCCGCTGGTAGAAGCGCTTCTCCTCTTCTAGCTGCCGGAGAGTTTGTAGCCGGAGAACTTGTCCCGGAGGGTCTTCTTGGAGCACTCCGCACTCCGGTGCCGCGTACGACGCTGACCAGCAGCCATCGAGCCATCGACGGTCTTGACCGGCAGTACCGTCCAGGTTCCGCACGGAACGAAACCCCGCAACCGGTTTCGGATAACGAGCGAATTCGTGGACCAGATCGTCTTCCAGCGCCCGGGGTCTATCCCGTGATCGGTGTTTCCGGCGGTTCGGTTAGTAGCTCTCAGCTGCCGGCCAGCGGTTGCTGAAGGTGATGGCGAAGGCGTTGAGCACGGGCTTCCAGCGCATCGTCCATCGGGCGCGGCCTGTCCCGGTGGGGTCCAGGCTGCGGGTCACAAGGTACAGGCATTTCATTGCTGCCTGTTCGGTGGGAAAATGTCCACGGGCTCGGACTGCTCTGCGGTAGCGTGCGTTCAGCGATTCAATCGCGTTCGTTGAGCAAATGACCCGCCGTATTTCGACGTCGTAGTCGAGGAACGGCACGAACTCGTTCCAGGCGTTTCGCCAGAGTCGGATCACCGCCGCGTATTTCTTTCCCCATTTTGTGTCGAGTTCGTCGAGAGCGCCCAGCGCGGCGTCGGGGTTGGGCGCGGTGTAGATTGCTTTCACGTCGCGCTTGAGCGCATCCCAGTCCTGTCGGGAGACCAGGCGGAACGTGTTGCGAATGAGATGGACGATGCATGTTTGGACGATTGTTTGCGGCCAGACGTTGGCCACCACATCGGGTAGTCCTTTCAGGCCGTCGCACACCAGGAAGAACACGTCTCGCAGGCCACGGTTCTTCAGGTCGACCAGGACGCTCATCCAGAACTTGGCGCCTTCGCCGCCCGCGCCCATCCACAGTCCCAGCACGTCCTTGTGTCCGTCCAGGGTGACCCCGATGGCGGCGTAGACGGGCCGGTTGGCTACCTGACCGTCGCGCACCTTGACCTGGATGGCATCGACGAACAACGCGGCGTAAATGTCCTCGAGGGGGCGGCTTGCCCAGTCGTTCATCTCCGCCACAACTTTGTCAGTGATCCGCGAGATCGTTTCCTTCGACACGGAAACCCCGTAGATCTCGGAGAAATGCGCGGAAACCTCCCCGCTGGTCAACCCTTTCGCGCACAACGACAACACAATTTCGTCGACGTCACCGATTCGCCGCTGCCGCTTTTTCACAATCTGCGGCTCGAACGTCGCGTCCCGATCACGCGGAACATCGATCCGCACCTCGCCGGCCGCATCCGAGATCACGGTCTTCGACCGAGTGCCGTTCCGCACGTTTGTTGATTCCCGATCCGGCTCGGCGCGATTTTTCTCATGCCCGAGATGCTCGGTCATCTCTTCACCAAGCGCGGTTTCCAACACACTCTTGGTGAACACCTTCAACAAACCGTCCGGGCCGGTCAGCGCCAGCCCTCGGGCCTTGGCCTCGGCCACCATGGCCGCCGCGGCGGCCTGCTCCGGTGACAGCTCCCGCGCCGGCTTCGACTCACGCTTCGCTGATCCCACAAGATCAGATGTCATCACTGCCTGTGCCCATCTCGCCGGACCTCAGCCCGGCGCGTCGGGCCGGAAACACCGATCTTGGAACAGTCCCAGCGCCCGTGCCAGAACTCGTGCTCTCGGCCGACTCGTAATCGACGAGCCGCGAGCCAAGGCCGAAGCGAAGCGCCCGGACTGAAGACGGCGGACGACGAGAGCGTCCGAGATGAGGAATTGTCGAACGCGCAGCTCAGCCGAAGGACAGCCATCTGTTATCAGGACATGTCGACGGCTCACTCGCAGAGGGCGTACGCGTAGTTGCGGCGCTTACGTAACCCCGTCATGCGCAGCGGTGCGGCGACCTGGACAACAGGCTCGGTGTGTGCGTCAAGGTCGTTTCAGCCTGTCCGACCCGGGCCAAGGCTCATACCGTAGCGGGCGAGCCGGGCGGCGGCTTTGACCATGGTGTCGCGGTCGGCGGCGGCGGTGTCGGCGAGCAGTGGCCGAAGCAGGACGAGGCCGGCGACGAGGGCGACCATGAGCGAGTTGCTGATCGCGAGCTGGTCTCGGGCGAACCACTCGCGTCGGTCGGCCTCATGCTCGGCCATGAGGCGTAGGTCGGCGAGGCTGGCGGCGAGGCTCTCGCGCGCACGCTCGAGCAGGTCGCTGCCGTCGTCGCCAGCGGCGAGCAGGGTGACCAGCAGTTTGCGGTGCCCGCTGAGGCTGGAGTACAGGTCGCGGACGAACTCGCCGATGAGCTCCTCGTCGCCCCACGGGGAGTCCACCTGGCTTCTCCAGGCGGAGGCGAACTCCTCGAACGAGGCCAGGAACGGGGCGAGCAGGGTGGCCGAGTAGAGCTCTTCCTTGCTGGTGAACTGCCGGTAGAGCACCGAGAGGCTGATGTCGGTGCGGGTGGCGATGTCGCGCATCGAGGTCTGGGCGTAGCCGTGTTCGGCGAACAACTCGGTGGCGGTGTCCAGGATCAGTCGCCTGACCTGCTCGGTCGAGCGGCGGGGAGCGCGGCGCGCGGCGGTCATGATTCGACTCTATCCCCACGCGGAGCTCAGACAGCGGATCAGTAAGCAACACTGTTTCTTGACTTTGAGAAACAGTGTTGCTTACCGTTGGGTGGTCCGAGTCCTTCCTCCAGCGAGGAGCTCCCGATGGCTGTACCCACGAGCGCGCCGAGGCTGACCGCGGAACAGCTCGCGGTCGACTCCCGACCACCGTCGAAGCCCATCAAGGGGTGGGCGATCTTCGGGGGGCTGTGGCTGGCGTTCTACGCCTACCTGTTCGTCAGCTGGGTGCTCAGCGACGACACCGCGCGGGTGGCGCCGGGGCCGACGGCACTGCCGGGCTGGATGTCGACGTTGTTCGACATCTACCTGCCGTTCGGGGTACTGGCCACGGTGGCGATCATCTATGTGGTCGTGGTGCGGCCGAGGGTCCGGGAGAAGCGGTTCAGCACCGACGGGTTGCTGTTGTTGACGTTCGTCCTGTTGTGGTTCCAGGACCCGTTCATCAACTTCTACCAGCCGATGTTCACCTACAACTCGTACTTCCTCAACGCCGGGTCGTGGGTCGCGCACGTGCCTGGCTGGCAGTCGATCAGCGCGGGCTCGCCGGGGCGGATGTTCCAGGAGCCGTTGTTCTTCATCCTGCCGGCATACCTCTACATGCTGTTCCCGATCGCGCTGGCCTGCACTTGGGTGATGCGCAGAACCAAGGCCCGGTACCCCAATATCGGCACGTTCTGGCTGCTGACGATCGCGTTCGTGTTCGGCTTCGTGCTGGATCTGGTGTGCGAGGGCGCGTGGGTGCGGCTGGGCTTCTACAACTACTGGGCCACCGTGCCGAGCCTGACGCTGTTCGCCGGGCACTGGTACCAGTTCCCGATCTACGAGGCCCTGCTGACCTCGCTGTGGTGGCTGGGCTTCGCCTGCCTGCGCTACTACAAGGACGACAAGGGCCACACGCTGGTCGAGCGCGGGGTCGACGAGATCCGCGCGGGCGCCGGGGTGAAGACGTTCATGCGGTTCCTGGCCCTGCTCGGGATCGGCAGCGCGATCTACATGGTCACCTACAACATCCCCTACCAGTTCTTCAACCTGCAGGCGCACTCCTGGCCGGCCGAGGTGCAGGAGCGCTCCTACTTCACCAACTACATCTGCGGCCCGGACACCGACCAGGCCTGCCCGTCGACGTCGATGCCGCTCTCCCGCCGCGACGCGACCCATTTCGACCCCCACGGGAATGTCGTGGTCCCACCGGGGGTACCGGCGCCGTCGACCGAGACCGTCAAGCAGTTCTCGAGCGGCGGCTGACCGGTGGACACGACAGACGCCGGGCCGAAAAGCACCTCACGGGCACCGTTGCCCGGGTGCGACGGCTACGCCAACCGCCGGTTGCAGACGCTGTGCGTCTGGTGCGGGCCGGCCATGGTGTTCGGCTGGATCGCCAGCTTCGCGCTGCTGGCCGGGTTCATCCCGCCCCCGTCGCCCCGGCTCACCCCCGAGGATCTGGTCGCGCTCTACTCCGAGCACACCCTGGCCATCCGGCTCGGGCTGATGCTGACGATGTTCGCCTCGGCGTTGCTGGTGCCGTTCGCGGCCGTGATCTCCGCGCAGATGCGACGCATCGAGGGCACGCGGGCGGTGCTGGCGCCGACGCAGCTGGTCTCCGGTGGGCTGCTGGCACTGGAGTTCATCATCCCGCTGATGGTCTGGCAGACCGCCGCGTACCGCCCCGAGATCGGGCCGGTGCTGATCCGGATGCTCAACGACATGGGCTGGCTGATGTTCGTCGGCGTGATCTCCTCAGCGGTCGTCCAGTTCGCCTGCATCGGCCTGGTCATCGTCACCGACGCGCGCCACAGCGGGGTTTTCCCGCGCTGGTCGGGCTACTTCAACCTGTGGGTCGCGCTCCTGGTCGCCCCGGCCGGCATTGTGCCGTTCTGCCAGGACGGCCCGTTCGCCTGGAACGGCGTGTTCGCGTTCTTCCTGCCGATGGTCGTGTTCGCCACCTGGGCGGTGGTCATGGTCGTGCTGCTGCGTCGCGCGATCGGTCAGGACGATGGCGCGACTCTGGCCGGCGGACCGGGCCTTTCCGCCGAGGCGCACCGGGCGCTCGCCGCCGAGCCGGCCGAAGGGCGCGGGTGAGATGGCCGAACAGGATGCCGCTCGCTGGAGACTGCTCGCCGCCGCGGTCGCGGGCCGCCCGGTCGCGGTGACCCCCACCGACTCGGCCCTGGCCTACAGCGACGGACGCGGGATCCACGTACCCGCCGACTGCTCGGCGCACACGGTCATCGTGCAGGCGGCCCTCATCGCGGCCGGCAGCCTTGCCCCGACCGGGGTGCGGCTGCTCGCCGGCCGCCGGGGCAGCGCCGACCGGTTCCTGGCCCTCGAGGCCCGGCGGGCGGTGACCGTGTTGGCCGGTGCGCTCCCAACGACACTGCTCGACCGGGCCGCCGGGCTGCACCCGGGGCCGGTCAGCCGCTCGGTCGAGGAGTCACTGCGGCGCGCCCGCTCGATGCGGGTGCCCGGCGCCCCGCCCTGGTGCGGCGCCCTGCGGCCGCTACGGCTGCGCCGACCCGTGCTGGGCGCTGAGGTCACCGACCGCGACCTGCGCGACGCCACCTCCGCCGGAATGGGCCTGGACGAGCTGGACGGCGATGACGACGGTGCCGATCGCAGCCGCGTCCTGGAGCTGATGGCCACTCCGTTGTCGAACTCGCTGGCCACCAAGCTCGCCCGGATGCTCGGCATGGGCACCACCACCGGCGCCTCCGACCAGGGCGGCCAGGAGTTCAGCGTCTCCGGGAGCCGCGCGGGCACCGGCGGCGGAGGCCGGCGACGAGCCCCCGGTGCACCCGCCGACCTGGCGGTCCGGTCGCGGCCGGGCCCCGCCGCAGGACGGCGCTACGACGAGTGGTGCCATCGCGGCGGCACCTACCGGCGCGCCTGGTGTGCCGTCTCCGAGCTGCTTCCCGACACCAGTGGCCTTCCCTACACACCGGCCGCACCACCGGACCTGCCGCTTCGCGCCCAACTCGCCCGCCTCGGCCTGTCCGACGCCCGTCACCGTCGCCAACCCGACGGTGACGCCCTCGACGCGACCCTGCTGGCCGAGCTCGCGGTCGATCGACGCCTCGGCCGCACCGGTGACGTTCGCGTCTACGAGAACCGCCGCCGCACGCGCCGCGATCTCGGGGTGCTGGTCCTGCTGGACGCCAGCGGCTCCACCGGCACGCTGAGCGGGCCGGCGCCGGTGTTCGAGGCCCAACGTGAGCTGGCCGGCCGGCTCACCGCGGCCCTGGACGGGCTCGACGACCGGGTCGCCACCTACGCCTTCTACTCCCTCGGCCGCGAGCACGTCCGGTTCCTGCGGGTCAAAGGGTTCGACCAGCGCTACGACCGCGCCGCGCAACGACGGCTGGCCGCACTCACACCGGCCGGCTACACCCGCCTCGGGGCCGCCGTCCGGCACGCCACCCACACCCTGCTCACCCACGCCGGCACCACGAACACCCTGCTGGTGGTGCTCGGTGACGGCTTGCCCTACGACGAGGGATACGAACACGCCCACGCCCAGCACGACACCCGCCACGCGCTCACCGAGGCCGTCGAGCGCGGCGTGGGTTGCCTGTGCCTGAGCCCGCGCGCAACCAGCCGACCCGAGGTCCTCGACACCGTGTGGGGCCACGTCACCCACCACGCCGTCAAGGATCCCCGTGACCTCACCACGCACGTGCGGACCCTGTTCAGTGCCGCGTTGGCCGAGGCAGCCGCCAGCCGCCGTGCCGGCACCCGCCGCGGCAGCGCGGCCTGACCCGACCACCGGAAGGACGTCCATGACCGCCGAGCTGCTGCGTGGCCACCACGGTGCACACACCCACCCCGGGCAACCGTTCTACCTCCCCACCGGGAACGAGATCGAGGTCTTCCACGCCGCCGCCCGGCGCGGCCTGCCGATCATGCTCAAGGGCCCCACCGGGTGCGGCAAGACCCGCCTGGTCGAGCACATGGCCGACCGGCTCGGCGTGCCGCTGTACACCGTGTCCTGCCACGAGGACATGACCGCCGGCGACCTGCTCGGCCGCTACGTTCTGACCGGCGGCGACACCGAGTGGGTCGACGGCCCCCTGACCAGGGCCGCGCGCGAGGGCGGGATCTGCTACCTCGACGAGGTCGTCGAGGCCCGCCAGGACGCCACCGTGGCCATCCACTCCCTGACCGACCACCGACGCCAACTCAGCCTCGAACGCCTCGGTGGCCAGACCATCCCCGCCGCCGACGGCTTCACCCTCGTGGTCTCCTTCAACCCCGGCTACCAGAGCGTGCTCAAGGACCTCAAGATGTCCACCCGCCAACGCATGGTGGCCATCGAGCTCGACTACCCACCCGCCGACCTCGAACGCGCGATCGTCCTGCGCGAGGGCGGCACCGAGGAACGCCTCGACGACCTGCTCGCCCTGGCCCACGCCCTGCGGCGGGCCACCGACAACGGGCTGGCCGAGGTCGCCTCCACCCGCACCGTGGTCACCGCCAGCCAACTGCTCGCCGAAGGCCTGCCCTTCGACGTCGCCGCACACGCCGCCATCGCGCTACCGCTCACCGACGACCCGGAGCTCGCCCGCCAGCTGTCCACCCTCATCGGCTCCTACAGCTGACCTCCCCACCCAACCCGAGCCTCGACCAAGCAAAGGAACCGACATGCCAGCGCCGTATCGCGTGATCCAGTGGGCACCCGGACTGGTGGGCAAGATGTCCCTGAAAGGCATTCTCACCCGCCCCGACCTCGAACTCGCCGGGCTCTGGGTCCACAACCCGGACAAGGCCGGCCTCGACGCCGGCGAGTTCGTCGGCCTCCCCTCCATCGGCGTCACCGCCACCACCGACGCCAACAGGCTGCTGGCCACCGACGCCGACTGCGTCGTCTACACCGCGACCGACCTGCGCCGCCAACCCGCCGAACTGGTCGCCGACATCGCCCAAATCCTGCGCTCGGGCAAGAACGTCGTCGGCGTGCAGGCCTCGATGAACCACCCGGCCCTGCACGGCGCCGACCTCGTCGCG
This sequence comes from Actinospineispora eucalypti, assembly GCA_014208095.1. Classification (GTDB taxonomy): domain Bacteria; phylum Actinomycetota; class Actinomycetes; order Mycobacteriales; family Pseudonocardiaceae; genus Pseudonocardia; species Pseudonocardia eucalypti. The sequence goes on from JACHMT010000002.1 coordinate 1,694,442, forward strand.
GAACTCGAAGCCGCCTGCCGCGAGGGCGCCACCAGCTACTACCCGACCGGTATCAACGCCAACGGCAGCCAGACCGTCCTCGCCGCGCTGGGCAGCATGTGCCAGCGCATCGAGTCCACCTACCTGTGCGAGATGTACAACTTCTCCACCTACGAAGACCCCGCCGTCTTCGGCTACTTCGGCTACGGTCTCGGCCCCGACGAGGCCCACCGGCACGACCTGCGCCCCCTGTTCGAGTACCTGTTCGGCCCCGCCCTGCACCTGACCGCCCACTGGCTCGGCGTCCAGCTCGACGAGATCCGCTGGGACCAGGAACACGCCCTGAGCGCCCGCGACATCACGGCCCCGCTGTTCACCCTCCAGGCAGGCACCGTCTCCGCCATCCGGTTCAACCTCGACGGCTACGTCGACGGCAAATGCCGAGTCACCCAGGGCGGCTGCTATTGGCTCGGGGACTACCCCACCCACTGGGAACCACCACCCGGCGACGGCGGCTACCGACTGGCCATCAAGGGCGACCCCAGCATGCAGGTCCAGTGGGCCACCCACACCGACAACGGCTACTACGGCGGCCACCTGAACAAACACCGGTCTCCGCAAGACCTGGCCATCATGGGCGGCCTGATGGCCACCGCCGCACGCGCGGTCAACGCGATCCCCGCCCTGTGTGATGCGCCGCCCGGAATCCGAACACTCGCCGACCAGACCCCCCTCCTCCCACCCGTCGACTGGCGACACGGCGGTGCCGGCGACAAGAACGGCGCCGTATTCGCCGGCGCACGCCCGACCACCTGAGCCGCACCGCAAACGGCAGGCCGGTCACACTCGATCTCCGGCTTCCTCAGCAGGTCATGCAGGGGCCGTGCTGCTCCGGGTGTGCGCGTCAGGGTGCCAACGGGGACTGTTCCAAGATCGGTGTTTCCGGCCCGACGCGCCGGGCTGAGGTCCGGCGAGATGGGCACAGGCAGTGATGACATCTGATCTTGTGGGATCAGCGAAGCGTGAGTCGAAGCCGGCGCGGGAGCTGTCACCGGAGCAGGCCGCCGCGGCGGCCATGGTGGCCGAGGCCAAGGCCCGAGGGCTGGCGCTGACCGGCCCGGACGGTTTGTTGAAGGTGTTCACCAAGAGTGTGTTGGAAACCGCGCTTGGTGAAGAGATGACCGAGCATCTCGGGCATGAGAAAAATCGCGCCGAGCCGGATCGGGAATCAACAAACGTGCGGAACGGCACTCGGTCGAAGACCGTGATCTCGGATGCGGCCGGCGAGGTGCGGATCGATGTTCCGCGTGATCGGGACGCGACGTTCGAGCCGCAGATTGTGAAAAAGCGGCAGCGGCGAATCGGTGACGTCGACGAAATTGTGTTGTCGTTGTGCGCGAAAGGGTTGACCAGCGGGGAGGTTTCCGCGCATTTCTCCGAGATCTACGGGGTTTCCGTGTCGAAGGAAACGATCTCGCGGATCACTGACAAAGTTGTGGCGGAGATGAACGACTGGGCAAGCCGCCCCCTCGAGGACATTTACGCCGCGTTGTTCGTCGATGCCATCCAGGTCAAGGTGCGCGACGGTCAGGTAGCCAACCGGCCCGTCTACGCCGCCATCGGGGTCACCCTGGACGGACACAAGGACGTGCTGGGACTGTGGATGGGCGCGGGCGGCGAAGGCGCCAAGTTCTGGATGAGCGTCCTGGTCGACCTGAAGAACCGTGGCCTGCGAGACGTGTTCTTCCTGGTGTGCGACGGCCTGAAAGGACTACCCGATGTGGTGGCCAACGTCTGGCCGCAAACAATCGTCCAAACATGCATCGTCCATCTCATTCGCAACACGTTCCGCCTGGTCTCCCGACAGGACTGGGATGCGCTCAAGCGCGACGTGAAAGCAATCTACACCGCGCCCAACCCCGACGCCGCGCTGGGCGCTCTCGACGAACTCGACACAAAATGGGGAAAGAAATACGCGGCGGTGATCCGACTCTGGCGAAACGCCTGGAACGAGTTCGTGCCGTTCCTCGACTACGACGTCGAAATACGGCGGGTCATTTGCTCAACGAACGCGATTGAATCGCTGAACGCACGCTACCGCAGAGCAGTCCGAGCCCGTGGACATTTTCCCACCGAACAGGCAGCAATGAAATGCCTGTACCTTGTGACCCGCAGCCTGGACCCCACCGGGACAGGCCGCGCCCGATGGACGATGCGCTGGAAGCCCGTGCTCAACGCCTTCGCCATCACCTTCAGCAACCGCTGGCCGGCAGCTGAGAGCTACTAACCGAACCGCCGGAAACACCGATCACGGGATAGACCCGTGCCAACGGGCGCAGAAGGAGCGCGGCGCCGTCACCGCCGTAAGCGGCGACCTCGCCGTCGGTGTCCGTGTCGAGGCCCTTGGGGTTGTCAGTAGCAATGAGGGGGCGTCTGGTGTTCGCCAGGGTTTGTGCTTGGAGGATCTCTGTGGAGTTGCCCGAGGCAAGCGCATCATCAACGTCGACCATCGCGCCCAGTTCTTGAGCTAGTCGCTGAACAGGACCGCGGGGATCTTCGGTTGCCAACGGAGGGGCATCCGTTCGGCTGCTTGGCAGATGACTTCGACCTCGCCGAGTCCGTGGTGGGCGAGGCCCTCCCGCACCAGTCGGGCCATGTCTTCGGTGGGCACCCGCCACTGCAGCCGCACGCCCGCGTTGCGCGCCACGAGCAGTTGTTCCCGGGCCTGTGCCACCTTTTCCAGGGCGATCTCGGAGCTGCTGAGCCCGCGCATGGATCGGCCGACCGATCCCCAGTAGCTCCAGTTCTTCGTGTCGATCAGGCGGCCGTCGATGAAGTTCTCGAACTGGACACCGTTGACCCGGTATCCCCAGCCCGGGGGTGTGCCCGCGGCGGTGAGTTGGTACCAGGCGTCCTCGGGGCGCATGTTGGCGCCGGCTTCCCAGTCGGGCACCCACCGGCCCGGTCCCCCTCGCGCCGGTTGGATGCCTTTCCAACGCCACGGTGCTTCCCGCAGCTTGGCGGCGCCGACCGATCCGGGCAACTCCTCGGTCGCCGTGCTGGCCCTGGCGGCCGCGGAGGCCAGCGGCCCGGCCAGGCCGTAGATGGTCCATGCGAGGGAGATCTCGTCGAACGCCCGTTTCGACTGTTCGATGACGGCGAGGAGATTCTCGTTGGCCAGGCGTGCGAGGACCGCGGTCTTGGCCTCGTGCATTCGCGGAGTCGACTTCCTGGTGAACCATCTCGGGTATCGGAGACAGCCGGGTCCGTACACCGGCAGGTCGTCCGCGTAATCCGAGGGGTAGATGTCGTCCGCGTAGACCACGAGACTGCGGTGGGGCGGATACTTGGCGTAGGTGAACCTGATCTGCAGGGTGGAGAGGGGCGGGTTCCGTTCGGGGTCTGGGCGGCTACTGTCGGGTTCGATCACGTAGGACGTGAACGAGTCGACGTGCAGATCCGCGGGTTTCGCCGAGAAGCTCTCGAGCGCGCGCAGCACCCGGCACATTCCGTCGGTGTCGTCGATGACGTCCTTGGACTGGTTGAAATCCGTGAGCAGCGCCATGACGAGGTGTTGCCCCATCGGGTCGACCGACCACAGTTGGTCGATCATGTCGTAGAGCAGTACGTCCGGTTGCCCGATGAGCAGCAGCCAGGCCGCCGCCAGGTTGTGGTCCTCGTCGACGAGTTTGTAGAGCGCCCCGACAAGCACGCGTACCGAGTCGACGTCCGACGACAGGCGCATGCCGGGGCGGACCAGCAGGGTCAGCGGCTCCTCGTAGTCCAGGGTGAACGGATCGGGGCCGTCGAGATCGACCGTGAACCTCAGCCCGGTCTTGACCATGCCCCGCTGGAAGGTCCACCGCTTGTTCCTGCGGTCGACGGTGAGCAGGTAGGCGCCCTCGTCGAGGTCCGTCGAGACGTATCCACGTAGCGGCGGGCCGTGCCGTGACAGGAGCGCCACGCGCTCTTCGTAGAGGTCGATCTCGAGCCGGTAGATTCCGCTCCGGCCGGCCACGTCCACGTCGGACGACGCGGCCCGCGGATGCCGCCCGGCGGCCGTTTCGGTTTGCGGCACCGCGGTCTCCGGGCTGACCGGCGGTGGCGGAACCGGGCTGGTGGGCGGCGGTGGCGGGACCGGGCCGCTCGGCGGCGGGACGGCCGCGGGTGGGGTGGCGGTCTGGGCGGGGATGGGCCGCGGTATCGGTGGAATCGGCCGGATCGGACTGTTTCGGCCGCTCATGACCGTCGCGGCCGATCAAGGCGAAATGCCGCTTCCCCCGCTGGGCCCGCAATAGGCTGATCCGAATCACATAACGGCGGGACGCTATTCCACACGCCGGCAACCTCGGCCCTCTTGTCACGAGACCCGGACGATTCTGACAGCGTGCGGCGGCCCGGTCAACCGTCTCATTCGCCGGTCCGTCGAGGCTTCCGCGGATCGCGGACTTCCCCGGTGCCGTTGACGGAGCGACCCCTGTTGGCTAACCTGTAGCCCGCTGAACAGGCGTTTCGTTCGGCGGTACGGTTACGATGCCGCCTCTTTTTCGTATCAATTGTTGTGTTGGGGATTGCGAATTCGGCTACCGATAACCTGAGTGCGATCCGAGCTGTGAGGCGTGAATGGGTATCGGTTATCTCGACACGGGTCACTTTCATCTGACTGTCTCGTTCCGCCATTTGGCCGACGCCGGCCGAGTTGAAGAATGGCGTGCCTCGTTCCAGCAGGCCTCGCGGCTACTGTTCGATGCGACGAACGGGTGTCACCAGTTCGGCGAGATCCGGGTCTGCAACGGCTCGGCCGGAGCGCACGACGCCGACGCCTGGTTGCGGGAGGAGGACGGCCGGTCCAACTCGCCGCTGCTCGGCCTGGGCCAGGCCGGCGCGCACATGGTTCTCTACGGTGACGAGCGGTTCAAGCCGTTCGTGATCCTGCGGCATTTCGCGCAGTACGCCTACGGCGTCTGCGACGAGTTCGTGGGTCCCGGCGACGTGCCAGCCTGGTGCGTCGAGGACGCCACAAGCGACGCGTGCGTCATGGAGGCCGCCTGGACCGATGGCGACCGGTTCGGCGCCGACGGCACCGGCGGTCCGCTCGTGCCTGGTCGGGTCAGGCGCTTCTGCACAAGAGAGAACCACGACCCCGACGGCGACACCCTGCAGCAGAGCGTTCACGGCATGTCCTGCTGGGAGACGATGGTCGCCGCCTTCCCCGAGCTCGCCGCGCCCGCCGCCGGGGCCACCTTCTCCGGCATCGACTGGGTCACGCAGACCTCCGACCCGCGCCTGGTCATCGTGCTGGACCGCTCGGGGAGCATGGCCGATGACGGCAAGCTCAACGAGGCGAAGATCGGCGCGCATTTCATGATCGACGCCGCGAGGGCCGGCGAACAACTGGGCGTGGTGTCCTTCGCCGACCGCGCGAACCTCGATTCGCCCGTCGTTGCGATGGAGGACGCGGGGCACAAGACCCAGGCCCACGACGAGGTCAACGCGGTTTCGGCGGGCGGGAACACCGCGATCGGTGACGGGTTACGGGCGGCGCTCGACGCGCTGAGATCCGCGGGTGCGAACGCGCCGACCAGAACGGCGGTCCTGGTCACCGACGGCATCCACAACACCGGGGAGGACCCGGAAACGGTCCTGCCCGACCTGATCGCGGCGCGGGTCCGGGTCTACACGATCGGCGTCGGGATCTCGGTGGGAACCGCGCTGTTGCAGCGCATCGCGGACGCGACCGGCGGCGAGTTCGCCCGCATCGCCACCACCCAGCCCGGCAACAAGCAGGCCGAGGAGATCCGCCACGAGCTCGAACGCGTCTTCGGCCTGGTACGCAACAACGGCGGGATCGTCGCGGCCCAACCCCTGCCGTTCCTCGAGGGCACGCAGCGGGTCACCCGCACCGTGGAGGTCGAGTCCGGCAGCGAGGCCGTCACCTTCCTGGTCAGCTGGAACGCCCCCGGAGCCTCGCTCGAGCTCACCCTGCACGCACCGAACGGCGAGACCATCGCCGTCGGTGCGCTGCCTGACGGGGTGCACGAGATCCGGGGGGACTACCCGTACGCGGCGTTCGCGGTCGACAGCCCGGTCGAGGGGCCGTGGGAGATCGAGGTCACCGCCCTCGACGACGCGGCGGAACTCGACGCCCGGCTCCTGGTGTTCAGCGAGCACCCGCGCATCGACGGCGGCCTGACCGTGAAGCGCGGCACCTACCAACCCGGAGACGAAGTCCCGGTGTTCCTGCGGACGTACTACGACCGCCCGGTCACCAACCTCCGGGTGCGCGGCGTCGCGCGTCTTCCCGACGGCGGCCGGGCCCCGTTGCGGTTCGTCGACGACGGCGACCCGTCGGGCGCCGACGTGTTGGTCGCCGACGGCCGGTACAGCGCGCGTCTCGACGACACGCACAACGCCCCCGGAACCTACGTATTCGACGTCACGGTCGAAAGCACGGACAGCAGTGCCGTAGTCGCCGGAGGCGAGCCGGTATCCGAGGCCGAGCACTTCGAGGCCGGTCCGGTACCCGCATTCCGGCGACGACTGACCACCGCGGTGGTCGTTGGCGATGAACCCTTCGAAGGCGGACCGGACTGAACACGGGGGATGCATGACCGACTGCACCGGCTTCAAAGGGAAACTGCCCTACGCCAGCGAGATCTTCGGCGTCTACCAGCCGCTGATCGGCTGGAAGTCCCGGCGCAAACTCGTCCGGGTCGGCAACGACATCGACGGCATCACCATCCCGATGGACGCCTACGTGCCGGACGTCGACGTGCGGTTCGACGGCAGCGCGGCCAGCTTGGGGCACGTCTCGCCGGCCCGGCACGCCGGTGAGCGACCGAGGTCGCAGAACGACAGTCTGTTCTTCGCCTCCGTCGGCGACAGCCTCAAGCGGCTGGCCCGGGCACCACGGAACGCGCAGGAGTGGCAGCGGGTTTTCACGAACGTCGGAGGAGCTGGCGAGGCGCCTTCGCTGGAGGACTCGTTTAAGTTCCGCCTGGAGAAAGACGTGTTCCCCCAGTGGCGCGATCTGACCCGCGCGAGGATGGAAGTCGCGGCCAGCGCGGTGCAGAAACTCCCCGGCGAAGACGATGCGCAGTACCAGAAGCGACAGGACGTAGCGCGGGAAGCCACCAAGGCCGCGGCCATCGCCGACCTCGAGCGCGAGTCGGTGATCGCGCAGATCCTGAACGACCTGTACACGGTGGGCGATCTGGCAACGCTCAACCGCCTGTTCTACCCACCCTCCTCGGCCGTACCGACCGACGAAGCGGTCCGGACGCTGCTGACCAAGGCCCGGCAGGCGTACGACGACCCGTTCGTCCTGTTCCGCCCCACGAACGATCTGGCCGATGTGAGCCTCTCACCGATCGGAATCGTGCACCTGTTCCGCCAGTACTTCTTCGAACTGGACACCTTCCTCGGCACTCCGACCGGCCACATCTGGCTCAGCCCCGGTTCCTCGGTGGAACTGGTCGAGGTCAGCACGCGCAAGGTGACGGTGGAGCGGACGACCTCCACCCTCTACGAGGCCACGTCGGCGGTCGAACGCACCGCGACCGACCAGGACGAGATCAGCGCCGCGGTCAAACAGGACAACCGGGACGACGCGAAGCTGGGGATCAGCTCGACGGTGCACCAGTCCTGGGGCAGCGGCAACGCGACCGCGACGGCGAGCCTGAGCCTCGACCGCACCCAGCAGACCGCGCGCGAGGAGACGCACAAGCGAATGCGACAGCAGACGGAGAAGCTGTCCACACAGATCCGGCAGAACTTCCAGTCGACGTTCAAGACGGTCACCGAGACGACCGACGTGTCCAGCAAGCGCTACGTGCTGCAGAACTCCACCACCCAGCTCATCAACTACGAACTGCGGCGCAAGATGCGCCAGGTGGGCGTGCAGGTACAGGACATCGGCACCTTCCTGTGCTGGGAGACCTTCGTCGACGAGCCCGGGCACGCCCTCGGCCTGGCCGAACTCGTACACATCGCCAAGCCCGCTGACCTGCAGCCGCAGCCCAACCAGAACGAGATCCCCGTTCCACCGCGCATCGTCAAGTCGTTCCAGGTCAACGCCGTGTGGAACTTCGGCGACCGCCGACAACGAAACCACCTGGATCTCGGGTACATCCCCCTCGACACCGTGTCCCTACCCGTACAACCCGAGTCCGGCTACCAACTGGAGAACCCAGGAGCCCGCGTCCCCCTCTCGATCAGCTCCCTGGCCGGGGAGGACTCCGAGGGCCAGCGATACGCATTCGTCGGCCAACTCATCGGCACCAACCAGATCCAGGTGGGCGTCCTCGCGGGAGCCTCCGGCATCAGCTGGGACAAGCGGGTCGACTACGTCCTGGTCGGTGAGCTGGCCTTCGTCCCGACACCGGAGAAGATCGCCGAGATCAACACGGCCAACACCAAGATCCTCGCCGAGAAGGAGGCCGCGTCCCGAGCGCAGCAGCGCGCGGCCGAGGAGGCGTTCCAGAAGGCGGCCAAGGAACGCATCGAGCAGGCCGCCGACATCCGGCCCCGGCCCTTCGAGGAACTACGCGAAGAGGAACGGACAGTCGTCTACCGCCAGCTGATCCGGACACTGATGTCCGACCACTTCTACAACCTGCCCGCAACCGCCGAGGCGGACGAGCTCAGACACGTGCTCTCCGAGCTCATCAACGCCATCTTCGACGTGGACAAGATGCTGTACTTCGTGGCTCCCGAGTGGTGGAAACCCCGCAAGCACTACAGCCAGTACGCCGGTTCGGATCAGCCGTTCGGCGCCTCTTCGGTCGTGGACTGGGCCAATCACGAGACCCGCCAGGACAACTACTACGTCACTCATGACTCGCAGCCCGCGAAACTGGGCAGCTCCCTCGGCTGGCTGCTGCAGCTCGACGGCGACAACCACCGCAACGCCTTCCTGAACGCCCCCTGGGTCAAGGCGGTCATCCCGGTGCGGCCGGGGCGGGAACGCGCGGCCGTCAACTGGCTGCAACAGATGAACGTCGAAGGCATCGACGGGCTGGACAAGTCCTACGCCGCCTCGGCGGCGGAACTGGACGAGATCAGGCACGGCCTGCTGACCGCCGATCCGAACGACCCGGTGGGCGACGTCCCGACCCTCTCCGACGCGATCCGCTTCCTGTGCCTGGAGGTGGCGCGCAAGCACAACGAAGCGTTGCGGGTCCGGAAGTTCCCCAATGACGTCAGCATCCACGACGATGACAAGGTGTCGTCGACACCAGTGGAGAAGGTCTACGAACACGGCTTCTACCCTCTCCAGGGCGGGTTCCGGGTCGATCCACGCAACCCCGACCCAGGCAACCCGGACCCCGACTTCCAGATCTTCGACCAGTGGATGGAAGTCCTGCCAACCGATCAGGTAGTGCCAGTCGAGGTGCGCTACGACCCGGTGACCGGGCGCCTGGTCACTGACCCACCGGCCTGACCCGCGAGCTAGCGAGCGCACTCGACGCTAGCGTCGGCGCGGGAGGGGCTCGGGTGGCGGCCCTGGCGCGTTCCTGCAGATGTGGGGCGAGGCGATTGCCGCCGATCCCGTCCTGATGCCGCTCTACGCGGAACATGACGCCAGCTTCCGTCGGCTCCTCGCCGACAAGGTCCGCGAAGGGATCCGCGACGGCTCGGTGCGAGCAGATGCCGACCCCACCCCCGGCGCGAGTCAAAGCGATCATCGACGAAGCCGAGCGATCCACCCGGCGTGCTCTCAGACCGTGACCCGAACGGCCTTCGGCACGCGCGCCGGGCCGTGGTACTCGATGATCCGGTTGGTCGCGCCCTTGACACCGTGCCGGTGCAGCATCTCCAGGATCACGTCCTTGGCCGACACCCAGTCCGGCAGCTCCCCTGTCAGCTCCACACCCCAGACCTCCGGCATCCGCAAGAACAGCGGCTCATCAGCGATCGCCATGGCCACCTCGAGACCACCCATGCCGATCGCCGGCATGCCCAGCGAACCGGCCGCACAGGTGTGCGAGTCCGACCCGACCATGGTCTTGCCCGGGATGCCGAAGCGCTGCATGTGCGTCGGGTGCGACACCCCGTTGCCCGGCTTGGAGAACCACAACCCGTACCGGCGGGCCGCCGAGCGCAGGAACGCGTGGTCCTCCGCGTTGCGCTCGTCGGCCTGCAGCAGGTTGTGGTCCACGTACTGCACGCTGACCTCGGTGCGGGCCCGGTCCAGGCCCATCGCCTCCAGCTCCTGCATCACCAGGGTCCCGGTGGCGTCCTGGGTCAACGTCTGGTCGATGGCCAGGGCGATCTCCTCCCCCGGCGCCGCGTCGCCGTCGACCAGGTGACCGTCGATCAACTTCCGGGTCAGGTTCGCCGGCATCCCCACTGTCTACCCGCTGCCGCCCGGGACATGCCGCCGGTGAGCATGAGCCGTTCGATTCCGGGTACCTGTGATCGGGAGCACCCACCGACCGAGAAGGAGGCCAGATGAGCAACGCGGAACATCCCGTTCCACCGGGTCCCGGCCCGCTGCCGAAGCCACCCCCGGGCCCCGACCCGGACCCGTCGCCGCCCGGTCCGGTGCCGCCCATGCCCGAGCCGCCTGAACCGTTCCCGCCGAGGCCGGAGCCGCCCTCGCCGGACCGGCCGCCCCCGTTGCCGGGACCCAAACAGGCCCGGCCTTAATGATCGGGCTGTGCGGCGGCGGCTTTCCCGACGTCCGCCGTGCCCTGCGGACGGCACTTCCGGGCATCGAGCAGGTCGAGATTCCCGTCGGTCGTCACGACGGCCACCGACCGCCCCCGGTCGAGGTGCTGGTCCCGCTGGGCGCGACCGTCGACGCCGAGCTGATGGACGCCACGGGGCCACGGCTGATACAGCAGTTCGGCGTCGGCCTGCAAGGGGTCGATCTGGAGGCGGCGCACGCACGGGGCATCCCCGTCGCCTTCGTGCCGGCGACCGGCACAGGCAACGCCGACGCCGTGGCCGAGATCGCCATGCTGCACCTGCTGGCGCTGCTGCGGCGCTACCGCGAGGCCCAGCACAGCGTGGCCGAACGCCGCCTCGGACAACCCATCGGCACCACCCTGGCCGGAAAGACGATCAGCGTGCTGGGCACCGGCGGCATCGGGATCGCCGTGATCGGCCGGCTGAAAGCGTTCGGCGTCCGGCCCCTGGCGATCGGTCGGCGCGCGTTCACCGACTACCCCGCGCTTGCCGACCTGCTCACCGAGGCCGACTACCACTCCACCACCGGACTGAGCGCCGCCCTGGCACGCTCCGGCGCGCTGATCGTGTGCTGCCCGCTCACCGAGCACACCCGAGGGCTGATCGGAGTCGACCAGCTTGCCGCGATGCCGCCCGGCGGCTACCTCGTCAACGTCGGGCGAGGTCCGGTGGTCGATTACCAGGCACTGCTCGCCGCATTGCGCTCCGGGCGGCTGGCCGGAGCCGGACTCGACGTCACCTGGCAGGAGCCGGCCGACCCCGACGACGACCTCCTGCGCCACAACGTCAGCCTGACCCCACACATCGGCGGCGTCACCGTCGAGTCCTACGCCGCGATGGCCGAGACATTCGCCGAGAACGTCCGAGGGCTCCGCACCGGACAACCGCTCGCGCACCTGGTGAGCAGGCCAACAACACCGGAGTAGCCGACCCCGGCGGGTCTGCCCGCAGCCCGCGCTAGCTAGCCGGTTGAGCCGCTCCGGTGGAGGAACGCCCTGGTTCGGGCGTGCTCGGCGACGGTGACGAGCCGGTCGGGTGTTCCTTCCTCAACGATGACACCCTCGTCGAACATGACCAGCCGATCAGCCGCCGAGCGCGCGAACCCCATCTCGTGCGCGACGACGATCATCGTCATCCCGTCCGCCACCAGTTCCTTCATGACCTCCACGACCTCGCCGACCATCTCCGGGTCCAGAGCGCTGGTGTGCGCACCAAAGACCTCGACTAGCACCACGCACCTATCGCGTGACCGACTGGATTCGGCACTCCTCCTTGGGAGTTGTCCCGGATTCGAACCAGTTGCGGCCAGTTGAGCCCGTGACAGGCCTGGACATGTGAACTGCGCCACAAAACACATCATTTCCTGACCCCATTACCCCCAGCCATGCCACCGCGACCTGTTGACCTGCGGGAACAGGTTATTCGCCAGTTAGGCGGAAGGGGTCGCGGGCGGTTGCGCCGGGTTCGGCCGGGTTGGGCGTGGTTGCTCGGGCGTGCCCGCTCCAGAACCGCTCCAGGACGGGCCTCCACCGGCCACCCGGGGACGCCGACGAGCCCCTGCGCGGATCGCGCCGACGCGCGGCGACGCCAAGGCGGCCGCGGGCAGACGCGCCGGTCGCGGCGGCCGTGTCCCAGACGCGCCACGGTCAGGCACCGTGCCCGCGGGGGCGACGTCGGCATCCGCGGCGGCACCCGCAGAGGGAACCGCCGGCACGCCTGATACCAGGACGGCCGGCGCCGCAAGCGTCGGGCCGCTTGCCGTCGACGCTGTCGGCCGAGCGCGCCTGGGACCCGCTGCCCCGGCCCGGCCGGTGCCAGTACCGGGCGTGCCCGGGTCGGCGAGGGCGTCGAGGCGTCGCGCCCACACCGGCGCGTCCACCCGCACCGGGTCCCGCGCGAGCGCTTGGCACGCCTGTTCCCACCGCCACTGCAGGCACGCCAGCACCCGCGCCTCCAGTTCAGGGGCGACGTGGCTGTAGATGTCGTCGATCCGGTCCGGCAGGGCGTGGCCGAGGCGACGGGCCTGGGCCACCGGCGCGATCCCATCGGTGACCAGCCATGTCTTGTGGCTGTGCCGCAGCCCCTGGAACGTCAACCCCGGCACGACCGCCGGCAGCCGGATCCGCGCCCAGGCGCGCTGTTCGGTGCCGTCCGCCGCCGGCCGCATAGCCCGGCGGGCGAAGTTCGACCGGCGCGGGAACCGCCCCTGGCGGCTCGCGAACACGTACGGATGGTCGTGGGTGGCCAGGTGCCGCGCCAACAGCGCGACCAGGAACGGCGGCAGCGTGACCGTGCGCGCCGACGCGGCGGTCTTCGGCGGGCCGAGGCTGAAGTGCCCGTCGATCTCGTGTAGCGCGCCGTCGACCGGGTCGATGACCAACTCCCCCACCCCGGCGGCGGGGTCAAGGTGCAGGTTCTCCCGCCGCAACCCCAGCAACTCGCCCCACCGCGCCCCGGTCCACGCCGCGCTCACCACCAGCAGTCCCGCCCAGCCCCCGGCCAGCGCGCACGCGTGCAACCCGGTCCGCAGCACCTGCTCCGGGTTCGCCCACACCATCTCCCGCCGCGCCGGGCGCCGGCGACGCCCCCGCCGGGGCGGCCACATCGGACTCGCCGCGATCAACCCCTCCCGCGCCGCGTCCGCCAACATCATCGACAACACCCGCATCACCACCCGCACCGTCGAGTCCGCGTAACCCCGGCCGCGCAGCTCCACCGCCCACTGGCGCGCCGCGATCCCGGAGATCGCACCCAATGCCACCGTGCCCCAGCGGGGCACCAAGTGCGCCCGCGTCAAGGACCGGTACTGCGCGAACGTCGCCGGCGCCACATCCGCCGCGGCCAACCAATGCCGCGCCCATTCCTCCAACAACATCTCCGCGCCGCCAGCCCCGCGGCCGCACCCACACTGACCGACCGCCCTCCACTCGGACAGATCCGACCTCGCGAGGGGGAGCGAGGTCACCCGCGCTCCGCCGGAGCCGCGCGCCGCGCCCGCGGGCGGGCCGCCACTGGGCCACGCACGCCCCGGGCCTGGTCTCATTCCTTCCACCGCAACACTCAGTTCCCTTCTGACCCGAATCACCACCGACTTTGGCGGCGCGCACCACGGTCACGCGCGACGCCGAGAACAAGATCGATAGCAGCTCGGGAGTAACCGGCTCCGTGGGGTGTGCCGTCTCCCAGGGCGCGACGCCCCGATCGTTTCCGTCCCGCGTTAGTCCACACGGTTCTGGGCTCGGCCTTTGTTCGCCTATGCGTGCACGACAGCGTGCGGGAATCCCGCGACCTGGCCGCCGACAGACATACCGCCATCCCCGATTCGATAGGGCGACGCAACCTGATCAGCAGCTCAACGACGTCGACAGTCACGGTACGGCGCCGCGAAAAACTCCACACGCGAGTCGCGCGCCGGCACCTCACGTCCACGCTGGGTGTGAGGAAGCCATGCCCGTTGCCACCGGCGATACCCCCGGGTAGCCATGGCGTCCTCCGAACCAATGATGTTCTGTTTGGCGCATTCGATCAAGCACGCTGCGTAACACCGTGGGGTGCGACGGGGAATACCTCGTACGGCAAGGCGATCCAGGCAATCGGCGATCGTGGTTCTCGACGGCCTAGCCAAGATCCGGATCGTTGATGCGAGCAGTTTCAGTGTCGTCAGGGCCTCGACTGTCAGTGAGCGCTGCCCTGGTGATGCGGGATGAGCGCCGCCGGTCGAGGCGAGCGAGCGCCGGTCGCGCTCGGGCGTGCGCGGGCACGGGCGTTGCGCGGACCGTCTCGTCACCAGCTGCCGCGGCCGAGAGCGGAGTCGGCGCCGAAGCGGCAGGGACCCTTTGCCCATCATGGTGCTCGCCGTCGACCGGGCGCGGCCGGTATCGGTGGCACCGCGCGATCACAGCAGATCCCGGCACAACCACACGACCGTTGTAGGGCACCATAGACATATGCGCGGCGAAGCTGCCTCGGGTGCACGTCCTGGCTGGGTGCGGGACGTGCCGATACCGCACGCCCTCGCGGAACTGTCTGGTCCGCTGCGAGGCAGCGTGGGCCTGCCTGCGCGCGTGTTTTGGTCTGGCCCGGACCCCCGGGCGGTTCGCTGGAATCTCGCCGACCCGCAACGGCGCCGCGACCTCTACGAGATCGTCCTGGTCGAAGGAACGTTGGACGACATCCGTGAACTGGTCAACGGCGCTGAACTGGTACGGCTGTGGGATCGGATGTACTTGCCGCCATGGGTGCGTGCCGCGTGGCGGCCCCTCATCGACGCGGCTCGTCCGGCAGCCTGACCCTATGCCGCTTGACCCGCTGCAGGAACGCATCGCTCGCACCGCCCTGGCCCTGCCCCAAGCCCGCACGCTGGCGTTGGCCGGGGGCGGCGCGATGATCGTTCACGGCTTCGTCACCCGCGCGACCAGAGACATCGACCTATTCACCGAAGTCGACGACACCGAAGCGATCGAGGTCGCCTCGGCCCTGCGTGACGCGCTGCGCCAGCAAGGACTCGCCACCCACGATGCCGACCGGCCACCGGCCGACCACCGGTTCGTCACCACCGACCCCATCAGCGGGGCCCAGTGCACTGTCGAGGTGTTCCCCGACGGGGGCCGACTCCACGGGCGCGTCACCCTGGACATCGGCGCGGTCCTGCACCCCGACGACCTCGCTGCGGACAAGGTACTGGCCCTGTGGGGACGCGCTCGACCTCGAGACTTCTACGACGTGGCCGCCTTGTTCGACCGCTACGGCCCCGACCGGCTCCTCGAACTGGCCACCGCCAAGGACAGCGGATTCGCCCCGGACACGTTCCTCGACGCCCTGCGCGCCATCCACCGACTCAGCTCAGCCGACTGGACCGAAGACGGCATTACCCCGGCCGACACCACTCGACTACGCGCCCTATTCGACGACTGGCGCCAGCGCCTCACCGACTCCGACAAACCCTGACACAACCGAGTGCGCCAGCAGCGCTCGTTGGGTCTGGCCTGGGCGTTGGAGAGGGCATGAATGTGAATGATCGAAAGGCCGCGCTGAACCCGGCCCAGACGGATGTGCTGGCGTGGGTCGGGAAAGGCAGCCCTGAAGGGGTATACAGCGACTGGTCGCACCGGGTGACGGCCCGTGCGCTGCACAATCGCGGTCTCGTGATCGTCAAAGGCCACGGACAAGACTGGTCAGCGACACTGACCGACCAGGGTAGGTATTACCTCGACCACGGAACCTATCCCAGTCCCATTGCTGTCACTGCTGATGTCCCAGCGGTGACCGCCGATTCGCAACGGTCGAACCTGACGCGGGCCGCGCGCACAGTAGCCGCGCCTCGGAAGCGCTCCGCGCCGAAGCCGAAGAAGCCAGGCCCTCGAAACCAGATGATGGCCGCGCTGCGGGAAGCCGAAGGCCACCGCATCGTGGAACCGGGCGTTGGCGTCGGCGATCTGGTCCCAGCGGCCCGCCTCGACACCCGCCCAACCGTCGGCGACGTCGTCGTCCAGCTCGGCCAGGCCGTCCAGGTCGAGGTACTCAACCTGGCGCAGCGTGGCGGTTTCGATGAGGCGTTGGGTGTCGAACAGCTCGGCGATGTCGCGCGGGGACAGCCGGCGGACGAACGCGCCCCGGCTCAGCTCGTGTACCAGCAGCCGCTGCTGGATGAGCAGCCGGAACGCCTCTCGCAGCGTGCTGCGGGAAACCCCGAGCAGTTGGCAGGCCTGGTCCTCGGACAGCCGGGTGCCCCGGGGCCAGTTCGCCCCGGGCAATGCGCCCACGCAATGCCTCGGCGGCTCGGTTCAACGCCCCGTACGCCTCGCCCACTGGTCCGCCTTTCGGTCCTCCATCACCCTGTGCGGGTGGTCAGACGATCCGATGGCCGAAATGGTTGTAGCCACTCAGCGTTCAGCGGAACGCTCGAGCTCCTGCCGGCCTGGTTCCTCCCGTCCGGTCAATGCTCGGGCGCCAGGCGGGCACTCTGCCAAGCGTGTGTTCGGCCAGCACCGCACGTACCGCGTCAAGAGCGGCCGACACGTCGTCGGGCCGCGCGGCGGTCGCTCGATCTCGACGGTTTGAGGAGTGCGGAGGAGCACGCGCAGGCACTCAGCGAAGATCCGGGGGTGCTGGCGGCGGGCGGTCACGCGGTACGTGATCGACAACCCGGGGGTGCGCACGGCGGAACATCGGATAGGCCCGGACGAGCCCACCACGGTCCGGCTCCGCCAGCAGCTGGCGAGCCTGCGCCGCGAGATCGATGAACGCTGGGGCGAGCAGCTCTGGCCTCGGTGACCAGACGTGCGGTGGCGAGGCAGCGTGATGGCCAAACGGCGCCATGCCGTGGACAGCAGTGGCCATATGGCGGTGGCCAGCCACCCGGGTGGCCACGCCGCCGTCCGTGAAGGACCAGACCATCCCGAGGACCGGACAATCCTCGTCAGCTCGCTCCGGCAGCTGGACGTCCGGTGCGGTGGCCAGTCCCGCGCCGGCCATCGAGTCATCACGTGCTCATTAGTCCGGTTGAGCGCCCTAACAGGTCAGCGCTCAGCGTCGAGCTTCTGCACTGTCCGACGCGTGACGGCCGG